>NZ_JBSSCN010000001.1:782500-5809329 GCF_054059755.1 Mesorhizobium sp. URHB0026
GCTGTTCGCCGCTCTCGACGGTCGCCAGCAATTGGCGACCCCACCCGAAATCGCCGAACTGATCGGCCTTGCCAGCAACGGCGATTCCGGCGAGGTGGCAAAGACCACCAGGCTGGTGGCGCCGCGCCAGATCGCCAAGGCCAAGGATCGCCGCCGCATGGAAGTGTCGATGGTCACCAAGGTCGGCGACCGCGATGTCATCCACACCATGCCTTTCGTTCAGATCAAGATGGCACTCGCAGCCGGCCATACCACCAGCCGGGCCTACCCCCCTTTCGACCCGATGCAGGTGTTCGGCGACGACGGCGACGATGCATCGGCACAGCCTGCGACAGCGTCGGCAGCCTCCGGCCAGATCTACGGCGCCAAGGTCGAAAGCGAAATGAGCCTGAAGACCGTCGACTTCCCAATCGCGACCGCTTCCTTCGACGAGAAGAGTGACCTGTCGGCCGACGAAGTCGAAAAAGTGGTACGCGAGGCCGGCACCGACCTCAGCGACGGCGCCGTGCAGGTGGCTTCGCTTCATTATGTCGATCCGCAGCGATTCGGCGAAGCCTTTGCCGAGAGCATGGCCGGCTCCTACGATGTGAAGATCGTGCCGGAAAATGTCTCCGTATCGCCACGCGCCAACGCGGACGACCAGGCACCGGCTTTCGCCGAGGAAATCATCCCCTTTACCAAGGACACCGACCTCACGGAGGCTTTCGCCGATTCGGGCTACACGGGCGATGATGCCACCGGCATGGCCGAAGCGATCGCCAAGTTGCTCAACGCGCCGGCGCTCAAGGCCGGAACGGTGCTGCGTGTTGGCCTCGAGGTCCACGGCGACGCCGCCAAGGTCGTGCGGACAAGCGTCTATGACAAGACCACGCATATCGTCACCATCGCGCTCGACGATCGCGGCCAGTACGTGCCGGCCCAGGAGCCCGAGCCCAATCCCGAATTGCTGACCGCGTTCGACGATTCGTCGGCACCGGTGGTTGTGCGCGGCAACCTGCCCAACGTCTATGACGGCATCTACCGCGCCGCCTATTCCTACGGCATGTCCAAGGCGATGACCCAGCGGCTGATCAAGCTCCTGGCATCCGATGTCGATTTCCAGTCCCGCCTCAATCCCTCCGACCGCCTTGAAGTGCTGTTCTCACAGCCTGATGGCGACGACCAGACCTCGGACAATTCCGAGCTTCTCTATGTCTCGGCGACCTTCGGCGGCACGACGCGCAATTTCTACCGCTTCCAGATGCAGGACGGCAGCACGGACTATTTCGACGAAGACGGCTCGAGCGCCCAGCAGTTCCTGCTGCGCAATCCGCTGCCCGCCGGAAAATTCCGCTCCGGCTTCGGCGCCCGCAAGCATCCGATCCTCGGCTATGTCCGCATGCACACAGGCGTCGACTGGGCAGCCCCGATCGGCACGCCGATCATCGCCGCCGGCAATGGCGTCATCGAGAAGGTCGGCTGGGCTGGCGGCTATGGCAAGCAGATCATCATTCGCCATGCCAATGGCTACGAGACCTCGTACAATCACCAGAGCGCCTTTGCCAAAGGTATGGAGCCGGGCATGCACGTGCGCCAGGGCCAGACCATTGGCTATCTCGGCCAGACCGGCCTCGCCACAGGCCCGCACCTGCACTACGAGTTGATCGTCAATGGCACCAAAGTCGATCCGATGCGCGTCCGTCTACCGGTCGGCAAGGTGCTGAAGGGCGACGATCTCGTCGCCTTCAAGCGCGAACGCGAGCGCATCGACGATCTGCTGAAACAGGAAGATGGCAATTCGCTGAAGGTCGCCAGCGCCAAGATCGAAGGCTGAGACTCAGCCTTCGTCCTGCCGAGGTTCGGCGCGCCGCGACCACGGTAGCGCTTCGCCCGAAATCGTCGTCCAGGCAATGACAGCGGAAAGCAGGCATAGCAGCGCCGTCACCAACGAGACGGCGGAAAAGGCTACGTCGCTGGCGGCGATCCTCGCCGTATCGAGTGCCGGCGAAAGTCCTGCTGGTGGCGGTTCGCCGAAGCCAGGCAGGCCAGGGGTGGCATTTACCTCCAGGGCATTGGCGTAGATCCAGGCAGCGAGGGACCCCATCGCCGCCACCGCGATCAAGCCGCCGATGCGTGAGACGGCGTTGTTGATGCCGGAAGCCGCGCCGGTGTCCTTGTCTTCCACCGCCGTCATGATCGCGGTGGACAATGGCGATACGACCAACGCCATGCCGAGCCCCATCAGCGCCATCAAGGGGAAGATGCCGGTCCAGAAATGGTGAAAGCCGGCATAGGCGAGGAAGGCCAGCCCGGCGAAGGCAACCGCCACGATCAGGCTGCCGCAGGCAATGGGAAAACGCGGCCCGATCCGGTCCGACAGCTTGCCGACGGGTCCCGACAGAAGCGCGATCGCCGCCGACAACGGCAGGAAGATGAAGCCTACCTCGGCGGTGCTCAGTCCCCAGCCTGCGATCAGCAGCATCGGCAGATAAAAAAGATTGGCTGACAGTGCGAAATAGAGAAACGAACGTCGCGACGTTGGCGCCGGCGAAAGCACCGATGCGAAACAGGCTGAGATCTATCATCGGCTCGCGCTGCCGCCGCTCAAACAGGATGAAGACGACAAGCAGCACGGCGCCGGCGGCAATGCTTGGACCGGCCATGTGGCTCTCGCCGCTGGCGCTCATTGAAGTCAGCCCATAGGCGAGCCCCCCGAAGGCCACCGTCGCAAGCGCCCCGCCGGCAAGGTCAAGGCTGCGTTTCTCCGTCGGCGCATCGGCCGGAATCTTGGCGAGCAGCAGATAGATCGAGATCAGGCCGAGCGGCAGATTGACGGCAAAGATCGCCCGCCAGATGCCGCCGCCGAAAGCCGAGAGCACCAGGCCACCGAGCACGGGGCCGAGAGCGGTGGTCAGCGCCGACGCCGCCGCCCAGATGCCGATCGCCCTGCCGCGTTCCTTCTTGGGATAGGCGTTGGCGATAATGGCGAGACTGCCCGGCACCATGATCGCGGCGCCGATGCCCTGGAGCGCGCGAAATGCGATCAGCACGACAGCGTTCGGCGCCAGCGCACAGGCAAGCGAGGTCACGACGAACAGCGCAATGCCGGCCACGAAAGCATGGCGCAGCCCGAACCGATCGCCTGCGGCACCGCCGGCAAGGATCAGCGCCGAGAGTGTCAGCGCATAGGCATTGGAAATCCACTGCGCCTCGGCAAGGCTGGCGCCGAGGTCGACGCGGATCGCCGGCATGGCGATCGCCAGGATCGATCCGTCGATGAAGCCGAGCGCCGAGGCCAGGATCGCCGCGATCAAGACATAACGCCGCTGCGATTGCGGGCAGAACGTGCCATTCGCGACCGGAGCGGTCAGCGGAACGGCGGCGGCTCGATTGGGCGCATGCATGTCAGCCTCATTAGACCGTCGGCGCGGCGGCAACAACCGGCCAGCGGCTTGTTGTCCTTGAAACCAGCCATATTGCCAGGGATCGCATCTGCCCCGATGCAAACCGCGGCAGTCATGCTAATTCATGTCGCGCGGAAGTGACCTCGGTTTTGCGACAACGACATGCATCAGGCAAGATTTAAAAGCGCGTCGCACGGATCCGTTTCGACGAGACGCGCTTTAGGTTTGTCAGGACCCGCGGGCAGGAGAAATCGATGAAGCGTCCGCTCGAAGCATCGGTTGAGGGGCGCGGCCGTATTGTCGGTATCACCGATGGCGTGTTCGCCATCGCGCTCACCCTGATCGTGCTCGAGATCAGGGTGCCGGCGCATGAGGTGGTCCACTCCGAACATGATCTGCTCGCCGCCATCGCGGCACTCGCGCCACGCTTCCTCACCTATGCCTTGAGCTTTCTGACCCTGACCATCTTCTGGTTCGGCCAGCAGGCCCAGCATGGTCTGGTCGCCAAATCCGACAGACGGCTGGCCACGCTGAACCTCTGCTTTCTCGCCTTCATCGCGCTCTTGCCGTTCTCGACCGACCTTCTCGCCGATTTTCTGGAATTCAGGACCGCGGTGCTGGTTTACTGGCTCAACCTCTTGATGCTTGGCATCACGCTGTTCGTCAGCTGGTGGTATGCGGAGAGGAGCGGCCTTGTCGCGGAGGACGTCGACCCGGAAACGAAACGCACGGTCTACCTGCGCATCGTCAAGGCGCAGATCCTGTGGGCCGTCGGCGCCGCACTTTGCCTGATCACCCCGTTGGCGAGCGTCGGCTTCATTCTTGTGGTGCAGTTGATCTACGCGGCAACGCCGAATGTGAAGTGGGTGCGCAGGATCATTGGTTGAGAATTCAAGTCAGGCCGGCATCGCCCAAATATCGACATACCCTATTCGACGAACTCCACCGGGACACCCGGCGAGACCAGCTTGGCCAGTTCACGCGCGTCCCAATTGGTCAAGCGCACGCAGCCATGGCTCTCGGTCTTGCCTATCTTCGAGGGCTCCGGCGTCCCGTGGATGCCGTAAGTCGGCTTGTCCAGCGCGATCCACACCGATCCGACCGGGCCATTCGGCCCAGGCGGAATGGTCAGGATCTTGTTGTTCTCGCCCTGCTTGAAGTTGATGTTGGGATTATAGGTGTAGTTCGGATCGAGCGCGACACGCGACACGGCATGAATGCCGGTCGGGGATGGCGTGTCCGACGAGCCGATTGTGGCGGGGTAGGCCGCGACCAGCTTGCCCGACCCGTCATAGGCAAAGACTTCCTTCTTGCCTTTGTCGGCGACGATGCGGGTCACGGGGGTAGAAACCAGTTTGCCGAAATTCGCGACCTTGATGATCGTGCCGGGACGATTAAAGTTGGCGTCCGGATTGAGCGCCTTGAGATAGTTCTCGTCCATGTGGAAGCGCTCGGCCAGCGCCTCGGTCACGGAGGTGAAGCCCATGCGGTCGAGTTGCGCCTTCTGGCTATAATCTTCCGGGATCGACGCGACATAGGGGCCGGCCGCATCCTCCGCGGTGATGGTGTAGTTGGCGAACGGGTCGCCACCGGATTGCGACAGTGCGGCCTGGATGCCGACCGAATCGGTCGATTTGAGGCTGCTGCCGTTGATCTGATTGTAGGCCGCCAGCGCCTTGTCGACATTCGAACCGAAGCGCCCGTCGATGACGCCAGGCGAAGCCCCGCCCCGGTCGAGCAGCACCTGCAGGGCCGCGACATCCTGGCGTGCGCCCAGCGAAAGCGACGGATCGACTGACGTCTTGTCGCCGGCCTTCGGCGGCAATGCCGCCTGGTCGGAGGGCGCTGCTTGGTCCGTCGGGTCTGCCGGCCGGACGGGGTCTATCGACGCCTCGTTCAGCGGTTGGCGCTTGATTGTACCCGGCTTTGCCGGCTGCGGCGCATCGGGATAATTGTTGTCGTAACTGCCGTCGTCCTGCGGTGCCGGCGGATAGGCGTCGACTGAACCACTTCCGTCAGGATCGTATTCGTCGGCGGGCGGTGGAATGACCCGGCCTTCCTCTTCCAACTGTCTGCGGCGGAAGCGGGCCATGTCCTGGGGATCGTCGAGATAGTAACGATCATCGTCGGCCGGTGCGCGGCCAAGTTCACGCATCCGGCTCTCGCGGCGCAGCGCCCGCCGGTCGAGCCGTGTCTGTGGCGGCTGGATGGCGATCACCTTGCCGGTGTCCGAATCGACGATGACGCGATTGCCCCTGGCATCGTAATAAATGTCGAGATTGCCGTCCTGGGCGAGCAGAATGCCGCCGCTCCCGGACGCACGGACAGGCTGGGCGGCACCGTCATGCGTCGGCGCGGCGAACGCATTGGAAAACACCAGTCCCGCGGCGAGCGCCGAAAGGGTGAAGATAGTGCGCAGCATCGTGCGAAACTCTCCGGTCCGTATGTGCCGCCGCTCGGCATTGTTCAGGTCGGCGAACCCTTCGCCAGCAAACCAGTTACCCCACCATATGGTTCCAACATGAACCGGGCATGAAGATGGCGGTTTTCCGGCGCCTCGGGGAATATTGGCTAGCTTGCGCCAAGCCCCAATTCCTTGCGCGCCTGCTTCGTCAGCTTAAGGGCAACAAGGCGGTGGCTCTCGCGCAGATAGTCCTTCAGCGCACCATCATCCATGCTCTGGCTTGTCCGACGCTGGAGCCACTTCATGCCGCGGGAGGCAAGATAGGGAGCGGGGCGCAGGCCGGGCTGCTCCTTGAGCACGTCATAGGCGATGTCGGAGCATTTGAAGGTGACGAAGAGCTGCTGACCCTGATCCCAGCCACCGATCGCAAACACCTTGGTCCCGACCTTCCAGACATGGGCGCCGCCCCATTGCACAACGTGGTTCGTTGCGGGCAGCGAGGCGCAGAAGCCGTTGTAATCGTCCAGCGTCATCAATCCCCGCCAATTGCATGAAAAAGCCGCGCGTCCGGTGGACGCGCGGCTTCTGAATCAGGCCGCAACCTCGGCCGCGACGATCGCCGGCTTGGAGCGGAAATTCAGCCGGTCGGAACCGGCCGTGACCTTGACCGTCGAGCCGTCCAGGATCTCGCCGAGCAGGATCTTTTCCGCCAGCGGATCCTGCAGCTCCTTCTGCATCACCCGCTTCAGCGGCCGGGCACCATAAGCGGGGTCGTAGCCCTTGGCCGCCAGCCACTCGATCGCCTCAGGATCCAGCGACAGCGTGATCTTGCGATCGGTCAGCAGGCTCTCGAGCCGCTTGAGCTGGATCTCGACGATACGGTCCATGTCCTTGCGGCGCAGCCGGTGGAACAGGATCACCTCGTCGACGCGATTGAGGAACTCCGGCCGGAACGATGCCCTGACCACGCCCATCACTTCGTCTCGTACGGCATCGACATCCTGGTCCTCGCCGAGAGCGACGAGATATTCGGCGCCCAGATTAGACGTCATGATGATCAGTGTGTTGCGGAAATCGACGGTGCGGCCCTGCCCGTCGGTGAGCCGCCCGTCATCGAGCACCTGCAACAGCACGTTGAAGACATCCGGATGCGCCTTCTCGATCTCATCGAACAGCACGACCTGATAGGGCCGGCGCCGCACCGCTTCGGTCAGCGCACCGCCTTCCTCATAGCCGACATAGCCGGGAGGCGCGCCGATCAGCCGGGCGACGGAGTGCTTCTCCATGTATTCGGACATGTCGATGCGCGCCAGCGCCGTCTCATCGTCGAACAGGAAATTGGCCAAAGCCTTGGTCAGCTCCGTCTTGCCGACGCCGGTAGGCCCAAGGAACATGAACGAGCCGATCGGCCGGTTCGGATCCTGCAAGCCCGCACGGGCACGCCGCACTGCCTTGGAAACGGCCTGCACCGCTTCGCCCTGGCCGACGACACGCTTGCCGATCTCGTCTTCCATGCGCAACAGCTTATCACGCTCGCCCTGCAGCATCTTGTCGACCGGAATGCCGGTCCACCGCGACACGATATGGGCGACGTGGTCGGGCGTGACCACTTCCTCGACCATGCCGGCCTTGCCGTCCTGGGCTTCGGCCTCCTTCAGCTTCTTTTCCAGGTCCGGGATCTTGCCATAGGCAAGCTCGCCGGCGCGCTGGAACTCACCCTTGCGCTGGGCAATGGCAAGGTCGTTGCGCGCCTCGTCGAGCTGCTTCTTCAAGTCGGCCGCTAGCCCGAGCTTCTGCTTCTCGGCCTGCCACTTCGCGGTGATCTCTGTCGATTCCTCTTCCAGGCCGACGAGTTCCTTTTCCAGGCGGGCGAGCCGGTCCTTCGAGGCATCGTCCGTCTCGACCTTCAACGCTTCGCGTTCAATCTTGAGCTGCATGATGCGGCGGTCGATCTCGTCCAGCGCTTCGGGCTTGGAATCGACCTGCATCCTGAGCCGCGAGGCGGCTTCGTCGACGAGATCGATCGCCTTGTCCGGCAGGAAGCGGTCGGCGATGTAGCGGTTGGACAATGTCGCCGCCGCCACCAGTGCCGAATCGGAGATACGCACCTTGTGGTGCTGCTCGTACTTCTCCTTCAGGCCGCGCAGGATCGAGACCGTGTCCTCCACTGTCGGCTCGTCGACGAAGACGGGCTGGAAACGGCGGGCAAGGGCCGGATCCTTCTCGACATGCTTCCTGTATTCATCGAGCGTGGTGGCGCCGACGCAGTGCAGTTCGCCGCGCGCCAGCGCCGGCTTCAGAAGGTTCGAGGCATCCATGGCGCCATCGGCCTTGCCGGCGCCGACCAGCGTGTGCATCTCATCGATGAACAGGATGATGTTGCCACTGGCCGAAGTGACTTCCGAAAGCACGGCCTTCAGCCGCTCCTCGAATTCGCCGCGATATTTGGCACCCGCAATCAGCGCGCCCATGTCGAGCGCCATCAACTGCTTCTCCTTCAGCGATTCCGGCACGTCGCCATTGACGATGCGCAGCGCCAGGCCTTCGGCGATCGCCGTCTTGCCGACGCCCGGCTCGCCGATCAGCACCGGGTTGTTCTTGGTGCGGCGCGACAGCACCTGGATGGTGCGTCGAATCTCGTCGTCGCGGCCAATCACGGGATCGAGCTTGCCCGCGCGGGCGTCTGCGGTGAGGTCGCGGGCGTATTTCTTCAGTGCGTCATAGCCCTGTTCGGCACTCGCCGAATCGGCGGTGCGGCCCTTGCGGACGTCGTTGATGACCTGGTTCAGCGCCTGCGCGGTGACGCCGGCCTTGGCCAGGATTTCGGCGGTCTTGGCCGATTTCTCCATAGCAAGCGCCTGCAGCAGCCGCTCGACGGTGACAAAGCTGTCGCCGGCCTTCTTGGCCAGTTCTTCGGCGGTCGAGAACACCTTGGCCAGCGGCTGCGCCAGATAGAGCTGGCCATTGCCGCCCTCCACCTTGGGCATCGCCTCGAGCGCCGTCTCGACGCCGAGCTTGACATCGCGGACATTGCCGCCGGCGCGCTCGATCAACGACGCGGCCAAGCCTTCGTCATCGTCGACGAGGACTTTCAGAATGTGTTCGGGGGTGAATTGCTGGTGGTTGCGCGAGAGGGCCATGGTCTGCGCGGACTGGATAAAGCCGCGCACGCGTTCTGAGTATTTCTCAAGGTTCATATTTGTCTCCTTCCATCACCGGCCCGCTTTGCGGCACCGGATCAGATTGCGGTGACGGACCCGCTCATTCGAGCCGGATCCTGTTCAAGCCAGATATGGTGCATGGGCCCTTGCCCCTCAAGATGTCGCAATATGGCAGGTGCATAATATTCCACGTCAGCCCAAACAAAAACGGCGGAGATTTCTCTCCGCCGCTCAAGGCCTTGAATGCCGTTCGCTCAGTTGTCGATGTCGGAAACCACGGGTTCGGCACCGCCGCTGTCGACCGGAGCCGCCGCTGTCTCGGCCGCATCCTCATTTTCGCTGCCGCTCTCGACTTGATCGGCATTGGTGCGCGGACGGCGCGGACGCCGTGGACGGCGGGCAGCACCGCTTTCGGCGGCCGCCTCATTGAGTTCGGCCTGGGCGGCCAGACCTGCCGGTGAAAAATTCTCGAACCGCGGAGCCGGCTCGACCGCCGTGACGGTCTCGGGCGGTGAAGCGGCCTCTGCCTGGACTTCCGTCTGCCCCGGGGCCTCGTTGCGCTGTTGCTGGCCGCCCTGTTCGGGTGAAGCGTAGTCGCGCTGGCCGTAGCCGCCATTGGGGCGGCGATCGCGATGGCGTCCGCCACTGTTGTCGCGGCCGCCATTGTTGCGACCGTTATTGTCGCGCCCGCTATTGTCGCGATTGTCGCGACCGTTTTCCCGGTTGAGCGCAACCTCCGCCGGCATGCCCTCGATCACCGGCTGCGGACCTGCGCCATGGTTGATTACGGGAAGTTGTGGATCGGAACCGGCATTGCCGCTGCTATTGCCCGCCCCACTGTTGCCCGCCCCACTGTTGCCGGCCCCACTGTTGGCGGCCCCACTGTTGGCGGCCCCACTGTTGCCGGCATTGTCGAACTCGTCGCGATCGTCATCGCCGTCCTCGTCAAACTCGTCGCGTGCCTGCTGGACGTTCTGGATCGGCATCTGCGCCTGCGCGGCGGCAATGATGCGATTGTAGTGTTCAGCGTGCTGGAGGTAGTTCTCCGCCATAACCCGGTCGCCGGAGCTGTGCGAGTCACGGGCGAGCGTGGCATATTTTTCGGCAATCTGCTGAGCCGATCCACGGATTTTCACGTCCGGGCCGTTGCTCTCGTAATTGCGCGTAAGCGGATTCGGCCCCTTGCGGTTGTTGTTATTGTTGTTGTTATTGTTATTGCCACCGCCGCCGCCATTGTTGTTGCGACCGCGCATGCGCCTGTTCTGCTGTTGTGGCCTCATTCGACTCTCTTCATCTCTGAAATTTTGAAAAACTCTTCACGAACGGAGGCGCTCATGCAGCCAGCCGTTTCGTTTCTTCACCGGCGTTCGCCCGCATCGATTGCGTTGGCGCCACGTGTCATCCTGTTTCCGGTTACATCACTTGCCGGACGATTCCCGCACGAAGCTTGGGCGTCGTTTGCGCAAGAAGGCAGCTATTTCCAAGGAAAAACCGAATCGCTAAGAGCACTGCCTGCTTCGTCTCATCCGGTTAGGCGACCCTAGCCGCATTCCCCGGTATTGCCAAGCGCTTTTTTTGCACTGCGTCAAGACGTTGCCCGTTGAAAAACAAGAACCCTGTCGTTTCCGCCGAGATCGCCAAACAGCTCGCCAGCCGCGTAACCGGCTGCGCGAAATATATCGTTGACGTCGTTGCTTTGTGTGTGGCCGATCTCGACCGCAATCCTGCCTTCGGCTTCCAGAAATCTTGCCGCCTCGGCGGCGATGATCCTGTAGGGGTTCAGCCCATCCACACCGCCATCAAGGGCAAGGCGCGGGTCGAAATCGCGGACTTCGTCCTGCAGATTCCCAATCTCGTGAGTCGGTATATAGGGAGGGTTTGCGGCAATTACATGGTACCGGCCGGAAACTTTTTCGAACCAATCCGACTGAACCGCGGTGAACCGGCCGCCGAGCCCGAATTGCCCGGCATTGCGGGCCGCCGTAGCCAGAGCGCCGGCGGAGATATCGACACCGGTGGCGGTCGCGGCCGGCACGGCGCTCAGCAACGCCAGGGCGATCGCTCCCGTGCCGGTGCCGAGATCGAGGATGCGGCATGTGCCCTCCCGCGCGGCTATTGCCTTGACGAAGGGCAGCACCGCCTCGATCAGCGTTTCGGTGTCAGGTCGCGGCTCCAGCGTCTCAGGCGACAGCCGCAAGCGCAAACCGTAAAACTCGCGATACCCGAGGATGCGATGCACCGGCTCGCCGCTGGCTCGCCGTCTCAGGGCGCCATCGATCGCGGCCATGACGTCCCCGTCGATCTTGCACTCGGGGTCGGCTATCGCATGGGTGCGCGTCGTGCCGGAATAGTGCTCGACGATCAGCCGCGCATCGAGCGCGGGATCATCGATACCGGCTGCGGCAAGCCGGGTCCGCGCTTCCCGCAGCAGCGGCCCCAGCGTCGCGGGCGGATGGTCAGCCATCGATACCGATATCGGCCAGCAGCTTCGACTGATGATCGGCGATCAGCGCGTCGACGATTTCGTCGAGTTCACCCATCATCACCCGGTCGAGTTTGTAGAGCGTCAGGTTGATGCGATGGTCGGTGACCCGGCCCTGCGGAAAATTGTAGGTGCGGATGCGCTCGGAGCGGTCGCCGGAACCGACTTGCGACTTGCGCGACTCGGAACGCTCCTCATCCGCCTTGCTGCGCTCCATGTCATAGAGCCGGGCGCGCAGGATCTGCATGGCCTTGGCCCGGTTCTGGTGCTGCGACTTCTCCGCCTGCACCACCATGATGCCGGTCGGCAGATGGGTGATGCGGACCGCGGAATCGGTGGTGTTGACGTGCTGGCCGCCGGAGCCGGAGGCACGCATCGTGTCGATGCGGATGTCCTCGGCCCTGATATCGATGTCGACCTCTTCGGCTTCCGGCAGCACCGCGACGGTGGCGGCTGACGTGTGGATGCGGCCGCTGGCCTCGGTGGCCGGCACGCGCTGGACGCGATGCACCCCGGATTCGAATTTCAGATGGGCGAACACACCTTTACCGGAGATCGTGGCGATGATTTCCTTGAAGCCGCCGGCGTCGCCGTCGCTGGCCGATACCGTTTCGAACCGCCAGCCGCGTTCGGCGGCGTAGCGCTCGTACATGCGAAACAGGTCGCCGGCGAAGAGTGCCGCCTCATCGCCACCGGTGCCGGCGCGGATTTCAAGAATGGCGTTCTTGTCGTCAGCGGCATCCCTAGGCAGGAGCAGGATCTGGATGTCCTTCTGCAGCACCTCGATGCGCTCCTCGACGCCGGGCAGATCGGCCTCGGCAAGCGCCCGCATCTCGGCGTCGGTGCCCTTGTCGGCGAGCATTGCTTCGAGGTCGGCCTGCTCGTGCTCGGCCGAGCGCAATTCCCTGACCTTGGCCACCATTTCCTGCAACTCGGCATATTCCGATGCCATCCTCACATAGGCATCCGGCGCCGGCCCGGCCGACATCTGCGCTTCGAGCATCTCGAAACGCTTGACGACTTGATCCATACGATCGCGGGGCAAATTGACCATGATGAGGCTGCTACAACGGGATCGAGCGGTCGTCGGCGAAGGCCTGCAGCAACGCCCGCATCGGCAGCCCTTGCGCCGGCGCCATGAGATTGTCGTCGAAGAAAGCCTTCAGCTCCTCCAGCGGCAGCTCCGTCAGCATTGCCTTGACCGGACCGATCGAGGCCGGCGACATCGAGATCGAGCGGAAACCGAGGCCGATCAGCGCCATCGCCGAGATCGGCTTGCCGGCGAGTTCACCGCACAGGGTGACCGGCGTATGATTGCGGGCGCCGGCGTCGGCGATCTGCTTGAGCACGCGCAGGAACGGCGCCGACAAAGTATCGAAGCGGTTGGCCAGTTGCGTGTTGCCGCGGTCGACCGCCATGACGAACTGGAACAGGTCGTTCGATCCGACCGAGACGAAGTCGACCGCCTTCATCAGTTCGTCGAGTTGGAACAGCAGCGACGGCACTTCCAGCATGGCGCCCAGCTTGAGACTGGTCGGCAGATGATGGGCGAAGCGTGAGAGATGCCGCACCTCGCGGTCGATGATTTCGCGCGCCTGGGCGATTTCGCCGAGCTCGGTCACCATCGGCAGCATCAGCTTGAGCTCGCGCCCGCCGCTGGCCTTGAGCAAGGCGCGGATCTGGGTGCGCAGCAAGCCCGGCCGATCTAGCGTCAGGCGGATTGCCCGCCAGCCGAGCGCCGGATTCTCTTCCTGGATCGCACCCTTGAAATAGGGCAGCACCTTGTCGCCACCAATGTCGATGGTGCGGAAGGTGACCGGCTTGCCGCGCGCGGCCTCGAGCACGTCGCGGTAGAGTTTTTCCTGGGCTTCGGCGCGTGGAAAGGTCGAGGCGACCATGAACTGCAGTTCCGTGCGGAAAAGGCCGATGCCGGCAGCGCCCGCCTCCGCCAACTGCGGCAGGTCGACGGCAAGCCCGGCATTCATCAGCAGGTCGACCTGGACCCCGTCCCGGGTTGTCGACGGCTTCTTGCGCAGTTCGCGGTAGACCTCCTGCCGGCGCGCCCGGAACCGCACCTTCTCGGCATAGGCGGCTTCGAGATCGGATTGCGGCCGCAGATGGATCGCGCCTTCCTCGCCGTCGACGATGATGGCATCGCCGTTTTCCGCCATGGAAACGGCGCCCTTCATCTGGCCGGCGACGGGAATGCCCATGGCGCGCGCGACGATGACGACATGGCTGGTCGCCGCGCCATCCTCCAGCACCAGCCCGCGCAGCTTGTCGCGAGGATAGTCGAGCAGTTCGGCAGCGCCCATCGAGCGGGCGACGATGATGGCGTCCTTGGGCAGCGAGGCCGCGACATCCTCGGGCCCACGTCCCATCAGCTGGCGCAACAGCCGGTTGGCGAGATCGTCGAAATCGCTCATCCGCTCGCGCAGATAAGGATCGGTCATGTGCAGCATGCGGGCGCGCATGTCGCTCTGAACTTTTTCGACCGCTGCCTCGGCCGTTAGGCCGTTACGGATCGCCTCTTCCAGGCGCCGTACCCAGCCCCGGTCGTTGGCGAACATGCGGTAGGCTTCCAGCACCTGGCGATGCTCGCCCTCGAAGGCGACATCGCGGCGCTCCAGCATGTCGTCGATGGAAAGCCGCAGAGAACCAAGCGAGGCCTCGAGCCGCCGGACCTCTTCCTCGCTGTCCTCGTTGAACAAATTGGTGACGACGATACGCGGCTCGTGCAGCACGACGTGACCGAGCCCGACGCCGTCGTTGAAGGACAGGCCGGTGAAGCTGACAGGCCGGCGCAGGTCGAGTTCGAGGCCTGGCCGGGTCAGCCGCGCCAGATCGCCGGTGGCGATCATCTCGGCGATGACCATGGCCGTGGTTTCCAGCGCCTCGACCTCGTCGTCGCGGTAGTGGCGCATTGTCTTGTTCTGGACGACCAGGACGCCCAGCGTGCGCCCTGCCCTGAGCACCGGCACGCCGAGGAAGGAATTGTAGATCTCCTCCCCGGTCTCCGGCAGGTAGGCGAAGGCCGGGTGTTCTTGCGCGTTGGACAGGTTGAGCGGCCTGGCACTCGCGGCAATGGTGCCGACCAGGCCTTGCCCAAGCCGCAGCTGCGCCAGGTGGACGGCGTTCGGGTTCAGACCCTCGGTGGCGTAGAGCTCCAGCACCGAATCGGCGCGCAGCACGTAGAGCGAGCAGACTTCTGCCACCATGTTGGAGGCGATGTCGCGCACAATCCGGTCGAGCCGCTCCTGCGGCTCCAGCGGCTCCTGCATGAGCTCGCGGAGCCGTTTCAGCAAAACGCGCGGGCCAACGGCCGTGTCACGCATCGCGGCTTCTTCTCCAATAGACTTCTTGCCGAGGCAGTTTCCGCCGCGCCCGGCAAGTGCGCAACAGCTGATTCAGTCCTGCTACTGCTTATCCAGACCGTAGACGGAATGCAAAGTGCGAACCGCAAGTTCCGTATAAGGACCGTCGATCAGTATCGAAATCTTGATCTCGGATGTGGTGATGGCACGGATGTTGATCGCCTTGTCGGCCAGCGCCTTGAAGGCGGTGGCGGCGACGCCCGCATGGCTCCTCATGCCGATTCCGATGACCGAAACCTTCGACATGCCGGCTTCCGACTGCACGACATCGTAGCCGATCTCGGCTTTCAGCCGGTCGAGCACGGCCAGCGCCTTGTCGACATCGCCCGACGGCACGGTGAAGGTCATGTCGGTCAGCTTGCCGTCCTCGGAAATGTTCTGGACGATCATGTCGACATTGATGTTGGCCTCGGCCAACGGCCCAAAAATGCCGGCGGCGACGCCCGGCCGGTCGCCGACGCGGCGCAGCGAAATCTGGGCCTCGTCCTTGGCGTAGGCAATTCCGGTGACGACCTGCTGTTCCACGATCTCTTCCTCGTCGCAAATGAGCGTTCCCGGAGGATTGAGCAAATCCCCCATTCCGGGCGCATCGGGATCGTCGAAGGACGACCGCACGAAGGTACGCACCCTGTGCACCATGGCAAGTTCGACCGAACGCACCTGCAGAACCTTGGCGCCGAGCGAGGCCATTTCAAGCATTTCCTCGAACGATATCTTGGCCAGCCGCCGCGCTTTGGGCTCGATGCGCGGGTCGGTGGTGTAGACTCCGTCGACGTCGGTGTAGATGTCGCAGCGGTCGGCCTTGATCGCGGCGGCGATCGCCACGGCGCTTGTATCGGAGCCGCCACGTCCGAGCGTGGCGATGCGGTTGTCCGGCCCGATGCCTTGGAAACCGGCGATGACAGCCACCTGGCCTTCGCCGAAGCGCTTGACCAGGAAGGAGCCGTCGATGTCGAGGATGCGCGCCGCGCCATGCGCGTTGTCGGTCTTGATCGGAATCTGCCATCCCTGCCAGGAGCGCGCATGCACGCCCATGTTCTGCAAGGTGATGGCGAGAAGGCCAGCGGTGACCTGTTCGCCGGAAGCGACGACCGCGTCATATTCGCGCGCATCGTGCATCGGTGAGGCCTCGCGGGTCCAGCCGACCAGCTCGTTGGTCTTGCCGGCCATCGCCGAAACCACCACAGCCACCTCGTGACCGGCGTCGACCTCGCGTTTGACGTGACGTGCCACGTTGCGGATGCGAGCGATGTCGGCGACGGAGGTCCCGCCGAATTTCATCACGATACGCGCCATGGAAGCGAAATGCCTTTGACTGGAGCCGGCCCGCGGCCGAAAATGGAAGAAAGCGCCCGGCTGCCGCCGGCTACTGAATGCGCGGCCTCCATAGCCAAATGAGGAAGGTTTCGCAAGGCTGACGGCGGATTGCGTAGCAGCACGACATATTGCCTTCCGGCCCGGCGCCGCTTACCAAATGCTGCCTGCGGGAAATTGCTTTTGGTTCGGCATAACAGATGATTGCTCGGCTTCGGCGCGCCATGCGATTGCAATCGCTCCCGCTTGTCGCGGGCTTTGCAGTGCTGGCACTGATCGTTGGCACCCGTGCGGTGCTCGTCGAGAGCCAAAGGGCCAATCGTGCCGCCGCACGCGAGACAATCGAATACCAGGAACAGCTTTCCGGGCTGCTTTCATTGGCGCAGGAGGCCCAGAGTGGTCAGCGCGGCTACTTGCTGACCGGGGAAAAATCCTATCTGGAGCCTTACCGGAAGGCCGTCGAGGCAATTCCGGGACAATTGGCGCGGGTCGACAGCGCGACCGCTCCCGACGACCAGATCGGCCAGCAGATCGGCCACATCAAGGACGCGCTTTCGCAACAGCAGGCCGACCTGGCGGAAACCATAGCTCTCTACGAGCGAGGCGATGCGGCACAGGCCCTGCAACTGGTTCGCAGCGGCCATGGCAAGGCCGCCATGGACGAGATGCGGGGCAGCATGGACACAATCAGGCGTATCGGCGCAGCCGCGGTGGCCGCGCGCGACGAGCATACCGACCGGGTCGAGGCCTGGTTGCGCATCGGCTCACTGGCGGCGTTGCTGGCGATTTTCCTGCTTGCCGCCTACACCATCCGTCAATCCCATCGCCGCTTCCACGAGGTGGTCGTCGCCCAGCAAGAGCTGATGCGCAAGAACATCGAACTCGGCAACGAGATCCAGACGCGCGAAAAAGCCGAATCCCAGATGCGCCAGATGCAGAAGATGGAGGCTGTCGGACAGCTGACAGGCGGCATCGCCCACGACTTCAACAACATGCTGGCGGTGATCCTCAGCGCCATGAACCTTGCCCAGCGCAAGCTGAAGCGGGGCGAGCATGACATCGAAAAGCTCGTCGAGGCCGCGACCGACGCGGCCAGCCGTGCCGCCGACCTGACCTCCCGCCTGCTTGCCTTCTCCCGCCTGCAGCCTCTGGCGCCGCAGGTTGTCGACATCAACGGGCTGTTGACCGGCATGTCCGATCTTCTGCGCCGCACCTTGGGTGAAGGCATCCGCATCGAGACAGTGTTAGCGGGCGGCCTATGGAAAACCCGGGCCGATCCCAGCCAGATCGAGAACGCGATCCTCAATCTGGCCGTCAATTCCCGTGACGCCATGGACAATGAGGGCAAGCTGACCATCGAGACTGTCAACAGCCACCTCGACGACGGCTATGCATCGACGCACGCCGAAGTCACGCCTGGCCAATATGTGATGATCGCGGTAACCGACACCGGCGCGGGCATGTCGCCTGAGACCATCGCCAGGGCTTTCGAACCCTTCTTCACGACCAAGCCGGTCAACAAGGGCACGGGACTTGGGCTGAGCCAGGTGTTCGGCTTCGTCAAACAATCGGGCGGCCACGTCAAGATCTACTCCGAGCCCGGCGAAGGCACGACGATCAAGGTCTACCTGCCCCGGTTTTTCGGAGCCGAGGAGCCGGCAACGCCCGTCGGGCGGGACAAGAGCACGGCCAAGGTCACCGAGACGATCCTCGTCGTCGAGGATGACGCCCGCGTGCGGGCTTCCACGACGGATATCATGCGCGAACTCGGCTACATCGTCATCCATGCGGGGAGCGGACCGGAGGCCCTTCAGAAGCTCGCCGCGACACCAGGCATCGCTTTGCTTTTCACCGACATCGTCATGCCGGTGATGAACGGCCGCAAGCTCGCCGAGGAAGCGCTCGCGCGCCAGCCCGGGCTGAAAGTGGTCTTTACCACCGGCTTCACCAGGAACGCCGTGGTCCACAACGGCGTGCTCGATCATGACGTCCACTTCCTGGCCAAGCCGTTCACCATCGAGCAGCTGGCGGCCAAGCTGCGCGACGTGCTGGACACGAAATAAGCCGGCCTTTGATCGCCCGGCCCTTTGTCAGCAGAGGAAAATGTTGCCTTGACATTCGATGCCTCACGCCCGACTTCCTAGCGCATGACCCCGAAATGGACTTCGATTTCGGAAAGGGATCATGCGCAGAATTAAAGTGCTACAGCGTCCTTTGCGCGTCCGAAGGACGCGCGGCGCTATAGCGTCCGAGGAGACCAACCGATGCCTGAGCCCCGACGATCGACGATCGATGCCGGAGAGGTGGAACGCTTTTCCGCCCTCGCCGCCGAATGGTGGAACCCAAACGGCAAGTTTCGTCCGCTGCACAAATTCAATCCGGTCCGGCTTTCGTATATCCGCGACCAGATCGCGACGCGCTTCGGCCGCGACCCGCGGGCGGCGCGGCCGTTCGAGGGCCTGCGCATCCTCGACATCGGCTGTGGCGGTGGCCTTTTGTGCGAGCCGATGGCGCGGCTCGGTGCCGAGGTGGTCGGAGCGGACGCCTCCGAAACAAACATCGAAGTGGCGAAACTGCATGCCGCCGAGGGCAATGTCAGCGTCGACTATCGTGCCACGACAGCGGAAGATCTCGCCGAGGCCGGCGAAAAATTCGATGTCGTCCTCAATATGGAAGTGGTCGAACATGTCGCCGATATCGACCTGTTCGTCGCCAAATGCGGCGAGGTGGTCAAACCGGGCGGCATCATGTTCGTGGCCACCATCAACCGCACGCTCAAGGCGCTCGGCCTCGCCATCATCGGCGCCGAATATGTGTTGCGCTGGCTACCGCGCGGCACCCACCAATTCGGCAAGCTGGTGCGCCCGGAAGAGCTGGAAAAGGCGCTACGCGGCGCCGGTCTGACCGTCATCGACCGCACCGGCGTCACCTACAATCCGCTTGCCGACCGCTGGGCGCGGTCGAAGGACATGGATGTCAATTACATGGTGCTGGCGGAAAAGGATTCGGTCTGACAGCCAATCCTCAGCCAGCCGAGGCCGGAGCCCGGCGGTGACGCTGACGGCGGTGCGACGTGAGCCTCGAAGCCGTCAGGCTTTCTGGCTCTGCGCCTTGGTGGTGATGAACACGCCCGCGGTGATGATGACGGCGCCGACCCAGGTCAGCAGTTGATAGTGTTCACCAAGGAAGATCGTGCCGGCAAACAGCCCGACCGCTGCCGCGACATAGCCGATCTGGCTGAGATAGACCGGACCGCCAACCGCCTGCAGCCGGAAGAAGAAAGCAAACATCGCCGATGCCGAGGCCATCTGCGCCACGACGATGAGCGGCACGGCGCCAAGCTGGACGAAGGCCTTGCCTCCGAGCAAGATCAGGATGCCGACGAGCAGCATCGCCGCGGACGCCAGATGGCTGCCGACCGCGAGTTCGATCGGACCAGTTCCTTCCGGCCAGTCGATGGTGCGGTAGATGTTGCCGGCGGCAAGGCTGACCGGGATCAGCAGCCCCATCAGCACCCAGAACAGATCGGCCGGCTGGCCAGCCTCGCCGCGCGTCACCGCCACCATGACGGCGCCGACGAAACCAACTGCAATGCCTGATATGCCCAGCATGTTGGGGCGCCGGACGCCGAGCAGGATCGAAAACACCAGTGTGATCACCGGCGACAGCGTGAACATGATGCCGGTGTAGCCGGCGCCCAGATGCGGAATGGCCGAAAACATCAGGAGATTGGGGACGGCATAGGACACTGCCGCGGTGACGAAGAAATAGCGCAGTTTGTGCGGGGTGAGCCGGATGCGCTGACCACGCGCCAAGAGCACGCCCAAAAGCACTCCGCCGGCGCCGAGCGAGATTACAAAGGCCCAGACCGTGGCTGGCACGCCGGCCGCAGTGGCGAGCTTGCCGAAAGGCAGCGTCAGGCCCAGCAGGCCGCCGGTGACAACCAGCAAGCCGAGCGCCGAATCCCAGAGATATTTCATGATGAACCCTATGGGTGCACAGCCTCTTGGCCGGCGTTGAATATTGAGATAAGATAATGGAAAGATTCTTAACGTCAAGATACTATGGTGAGATAGATGGACCGCGCTGGGAAAGCCATCGAGCAATGGCAGCGGGAACGGCCGGACCTGGATGTGTCGCCGATGGCCGTGATCGGGCGCTTGAATGAGGTCTCCTCGCTGATAGCACGTGATCGCCTCGCCCCGCTGTTTGCCCGTTTTGGACTGCAGGCGGGAGAGTTCGATGTGCTGGCGACGCTGCGCCGCTCCGGCTCACCGTACGCACTGACCCCGACAGCGCTCTACGAGGCCACCATGGTGACCTCCGGCGCCATGACCAACCGGCTCGACCGGTTGGAAAAGGCCGGATTGATCCTGCGTGCACCGCACCCCAACGATCGGCGCGGCATCGTCGTGCGGCTGACCGAACAGGGGCTCGCTTTGATCGACGAGGCCGTTGCGGCACATGTGGCGAACGAGCATCAGATCCTGTCCGGCCTTACACTGGCCGAACGGGAAACGCTTTCGCAACTGCTGGAAAAGTTGATCGGCAGCGTCAGCTGATCGCTCAGTTCCGGTCGTCCGGAAACACCGGGATCGGCATGAACTCGACGCCGTCCTCGGCCAGGCCCTTGGCCTCTTCAAGCGTCGCCTCGCCATAGATGCCGCGCGCATCGGTTTCGCCGAAATGGATCTTGCGCGCTTCCTCGGCGAACTTGTCGCCGACATAGTCGGCGTTTTCGCGCACCTTCTCGGCCATCGCCTTCAGCTGCGCCAGCGCCTGCTTCTGCGCCTCGCCCATAGCAAGCGCTATGGTTTCCTGCTTGCGGGCCGTGGAAACGGCCGGGGCCATCAGCGCCTTCTCGACCTTGTGCGAGCCGCAGCTGGGGCAATCGACAAAACCGCGCTTCTTCTGCGTGTCGAAATCGTCATTGCTGCGAAACCAACCCTCGAACTCATGCTCGTTTTCGCAGATCAGGGAAAAGCGGATCAAGATGCGGCGCCCCTGAGACGCGGCGCCTCGCCGGCATTGATGGTGAAATCCCGCGCATTCCTGAGATTGGGGATTTTCTTGCGCGCGGCAATCGACTGCGCCGGGTCGATCTCGGCGACAATCACCGCTGGCTCGTCATGCGCGGCCTCGGCGATGATGCGACCCCACGGATCGACGATCAGCGAATGCCCATAGGTCTCGCGGCCGTCCTCGTGCAGGCCGCCTTGAGCGGCGGCGACGACATAGGCGCCGTTCTCAATGGCGCGTGCCCTGAGCAGCACATGCCAATGCGCTTCGCCGGTCTGGCGGGTGAAGGCCGCGGGCACGGTCAGCACCTCGGCGCCGGCCATCGCTTCGGCACGGAACAATTGCGGAAAACGCAGGTCGTAGCAGACGGCAAAGCCTAGTTTCGCATCGTTGATCGGAATAACGACGGCTTCGGTCCCCGGCTCATAGGCGGCGGATTCGCGCCAGCTTTCGCCGTTATCGAGGTCGACGTCGAACATGTGGATCTTGTCGTAGGTGGCGAGCGTCGCGCCATCGGGTCCGAACAGGAGCGCGCGGTTGGCGAGTTTGCCGTCGGCGCGCAGTATGGCGGTCGAGCCAACGTGCAGGAAGATGCCAAGCTCACTGGCGAGCTTCCGCGCGGTTGCGACAACGATGTCCTTGTCCTGCGAGGTGAAGGAGGCGGCACGCGCTTCCTTGTCGCGGATCAGCGCGCCGGTCATCTCCGGCGTCTGGATGTAGATGGCGCCCTGGGCCGCGGCCTCGCGCACCAGCCGCTCCATATCGGCCGCATTGCGCTCGGGACTCTCGCCTGAACGCATCTGCACTGCCGCCGCCCTGAAAACACTCATTGTCATCCCCTCAGTTCGACGAGCCGTTGGCGAGCAGTTTGTCCAGTCGGCCTTCTGCCTCCAGATCATGGAGGTCGTCGCAGCCGCCCACATGCGTGTCGCCTATGAAAATCTGCGGAAAAGTCGTGCGGCCGTGAGCCCGCGACATCATCTCCTGGCGCAGTTCCGGAGAGAAGGAAGCGTCGTGCTCGGTATAGGGGACGCCTTTGCGCTCCAGCAACCGCTTGGCCGCCGTGCAGTAGCCGCACATCATGCGCGTATAGATCGTGACATCGACCATGACGAATTCCGCTTCTGTTGACGACTTATATAGTCACGGACTCGTCCGCCCGGAAGTCCCCCGGCAACACACGGGCAAAGGTCAGCACGTCGACGGCGGCCGCACCTCCCCTTTTCAGCGCCTTGGTGGCGGCACGCACGGTGGCGCCGGTGGTGTAGACATCGTCGATCAGAAGCACCCTTCGGCCGGCAATCTCGATCTCGGCCTCTGCCGGCACGCGAAAGGCGGCGCGCACGTTCTCCTCGCGCTCCTGCCGCTCCAGTCCGACCTGCTGGCGGGTGAGTTTTATACGCCGCATGGCGGAGGGCGCGAAAGGCAGCCCGCTAAGTTCGCAAACCGCGCGCGCCAGTTCCGCCGACTGGTTGAACCGCCGCCTAAAAAAACGGCGCCAATGCAGCGGCACCGGCACCACCACATGCGCGTCGGCGATCAGGTCGGCGCCCACACGGACCATCCAGCGCGCCATCCAGGGTGCGAGATCCGTACGGTCCTGGTATTTCAGCCCTTGCACCATCTGGCGGGCAACGCCGGAGTAGACGACCGCGGCCCGTGCCCGTTCGAAGGGCGGCGGATCCGCGATCGCTTCCGCCGACAGAAAACCATCGCCCATGTGATGGGTGAACGGCGTGCCCATCACCGGACACCAGGGCCGCTCCAGCAGCCGCAGCTTCGGCCAGCAGGCGCCGCACAACACACCAGGCTGCGAGACCTGCCGGCGGCAACCGGCGCAGACCGGCGGAAACAGGATGCGCGCCGGCCAGCCCAGAGCCGACCGGGCAGCAGACCCGGCCAGCTTGCTGATCTCGACGGACTTGATCTTGGGCATCGGATCGGCCACGTGATTGGTTCCTCGGCGCCACCATACCAATCACATCAAGGGGCCGACATACAAGGATCAATCCCTTGCAGCCGATAATGGACACCTCTCTGTGGCTGGCGCACAAGCGGCGCGCGCTCATCCATCCGGTTGACGGCGCCGACTTCCTCATGCGCCGTGCCGCCGACGATCTCGCCGACCGGCTGGGCGCCGTCGAGCGAAAGTTCGCCAAGGCGGCGGTGCTGTTTTGCCAGACATCGGCCGCGGCCGGCGTCCTTGCGCGGAGCGGCAAGGTGGAGGATATCGCCCGTGTCGAGACGGCCGCGGCTTTCCTAAATGGTGCCGCCGGCCTGATTGCACCGCCGGAGACCGTCCCGTTCGAGCCGCAAAGTCTTGATCTGGTGGTATCGCTTTTGTCGCTGCAGGCGATGAACGACATCCCGGGCATGTTGATCCAGATCCGCCGCGCGCTGCGGCCGGACGGACTTTTCCTCGGCGCGTTCGCAGGAGCAGGCACGCTTGCGGAACTGCGCGAAAGCCTGCTTGCCGCGGAGACAGAGCTCTACGGCGGCGTCAGCCCTCGCGTCATCCCCTTCACCGACGTACGTGATGCCGGTGCGTTGCTGCAGCGCGCCGGTTTCGCGCTGCCGGTCGCCGACGTCGAGACGGTGACGGTGCGCTATGCCAACCTGTTTGCCCTGATGGCGGATCTGCGTGCCATGGGCGAAACCAGCGCGCTGGCCGACCGCAGCCGGCGGCCGGGCACGCGCCAGCTGTTTGCCCGCGCCGCGGAAATCTACGCCGAACGTTTTTCCGACCCCGACGGTCGTATCAGGGCAAGCTTCTCGACGGTCTGGATGTCCGGCTGGGCGCCCGATGCATCGCAGCAAAAGCCGCTGAAACCCGGTTCAGCCAAGGTTTCGCTGAAGACTATACTGGAGGGGCCTGATGGGCATTGACCTTTTCGCAGGCACCAGCCTCATTGCGCAAAGGCGTTGGCAAGCCTGCTGGAGTTGTCGCTGAACAACCAGGTCAGCGTGTTGAAGACCTGGCTGATACCCCCGATGATCGTCAGCGACAGTACGCAGATGATCAGGGCGTATTCGACGACCGTGGTGCCGTTTTCGTCCTCCAGAAAACGCAGCAGCACTGTTTTCATGGCCTCGATCCCCGTTGCGGAAACTTTACCGCGGACGTGTTAAGAAAGGTTAACGGCAAAGGCTTAACAGGCGGTGAAGCCGCCGACCGTCGGAAAGGTCCTGGCCTTGTCAGCAGTCGCCACTGCTTTTGCCATCGGAACGGATAATGCAGACGCCACCCGGATCGGCCTGCAGCACGCTGCGGCGTACCGTATAGCTGCTGCGATGGCTGATCGAACCGGTAGCCGTCATGTCCAGGCGGGGGAAACCGTCGCGGGCCGTTTGCGAACGCGCCTGGCTGTCGAGGAAAGGGGACGCGATCAACGCCAGCGCCACGGCGGCCGATCCGAAAAGCAGCGTGAGGCGCAGGACGCCCATGCCCGCTTCGGCGGCACGAAAGCCGCGCTCGGGCCGGATCGAATCCCAATCCCTGTCCAGGCTCATTCTATCGCTCCCCAGCGAAATGACGGCTGCCGCACGAAAACGGCAATGCGTCAACTTTTTCATGATGAGATAAATCTTCCATTAACGCTGGCTGATATGGACGGTGGTCCAATCGGATCCTCAAAGGAGATCGATCAGGAAGGGGATCAATGGCGTATCGGCCGGCGGCATCGGATAATCGCGCATCTGTTTGGGCCGCACCCATTTCAGCGCCTGCCCTTCCCTCGGCTGGGCGATGCCGCGGAAGCGGCGGCAGACAAAAAGCGGCATCAGCAAGTGGAAGTCGTCATAGGAATGGCTGGCGAAGGTCAGCGGCGCCAGGCATGGGATATCGGTCTCGATACCGATCTCCTCGTGCAGTTCACGGACAAGGCATTGTTCCGGCGTCTCGCCGGCCTCGACCTTGCCGCCGGGAAACTCCCACAGGCCGGCGAGTTGCTTGCCTTGCGGCCGCTGCGCCAGCAGCACGCGGCCATCGGCATCGACCAGCGCGCAAGCGGCGACCAGAAGCAGGCGCTTGCCGGCGATCGTCACATCATTCATGCCCGATTCACCCATGACCAGGCGGCCGGCGGTAGTGATAGCGATAGACTTCCTCGAAGCCGAGCGCGCGGTAGAGCGCCAGCGCCGGCGCGTTGCCGGCCTCGACCTGCAGCCAGGCTTCCCGTGCGCCGCGCAGCCTCGCCCATTTCAGTGCTGACAGGATCAGGTTGCGGCCGTGGCCCTTGTTGCGCACCGCCTTGTCGGTAGCGACCTCGAACAGGCCGGCGAGATCGCCGTCATGCACACAGATCAGCGTCGCCAGCGGCTCCGTCCCATCCTCGAGCGCGAACAGCCCGGCTTCAGGCTGGATGGCTCCGATGATCTCCGACAGGCCCGGCCGCAGCGACACGTCCGAGCCGCTGACCTTGAGCAATGCGCCGATGAAGCGGCTGATGTCCTTGAGCGGGATCTGGTCCATGGCGGCGTCGAGTTGCGCATCGGCCAGCGGCAGCCGCATGACCAGCGATTCGTCGAACCGGCTCCACCCCTCCTTGTCGAGATGGCTGGCAAGATCGGGACCCGACAATGGCGACATGCGGAACGTCAGCGGCCGGCCGTACGCGTCGAAACGGCGGCTCGCGCGACCGATGCGGTCGGCGATGTGCTGGATGTCGCCGGGATCGAGCGGATTGACCGAGTTCAGCCGCTTGGCCGGATGACCGGCGGTCAGGCGCACCACCCAGGTGCCGTCATAGTGGACGGCGGCCGCGGGCCAGGCGCGAAAGCCGGCCGCCTCGTAGCGGCGCACGGTCGCGAGCATGCTTGCGGGATGACGCGAAACCAAGGCGATCAGCTCCGGTAGTCGCCATTGATGGCGACATATTCCTTGGTGAGATCGCAGGTCCACACCGTCGCCTTGCCGCGGCCGATGCCGATATCGGCGCGGATGCGGATGTCGTC
This sequence comes from Mesorhizobium sp. URHB0026, assembly GCF_054059755.1. Lineage (NCBI taxonomy): Bacteria > Pseudomonadati > Pseudomonadota > Alphaproteobacteria > Hyphomicrobiales > Phyllobacteriaceae > Mesorhizobium > Mesorhizobium sp. URHB0026. The sequence continues at coordinate 808,591 of NZ_JBSSCN010000001.1, forward strand.
GCGCTTCATATAGGCCGAGGTCTTTTCTTCCGAATAGCTGGGGTCGCGCTCACCCTCATGCGCCAGCCTGTTGTCGCCGAACCAGATCGACAGCCGGTCGCGATCCGCGGGCTCGCCGGCCTTGCCGACGGCCATGACGACGCGGCCCCAATTGGCGTCCTCGCCGGCGACCGCCGTCTTGACCAGCGGCGAATTGGCGATCGACAGCGCGATGCGTTTGGCCGAGCGGGCCGACTTGGCCCCGGTGACGGTGACCTCGACCTGCTTGCGGGCGCCCTCGCCGTCGCGAACCACCTGCAACGCCAGCGACTTCAGCACCTTGCCGAGCGCCCGGCGGAACTGACCAAGGCGGGCATCCCTGGGATCGGTGATCTCGGGCGCGCCGCGCTTTGCCGCCTTGCCGGTGGCAAACAACAGCAGCGTGTCGCTGGTCGAGGTATCGCTGTCGACGGTTACAGCATTGAACGTCTTGGCCGTGCCGCGCGATAACAGGTCCTGCAGGACAGGAGCCGCGATCGGCGCGTCGGTGGCGATGAAGGACAGCATCGTCGCCATGTCGGGCGCGATCATGCCGGCGCCCTTGGAAATGCCATTGATGGTCACATCGGCGTCGCCGAGCTTGACCGTCGCCGTCGCCACTTTCGGATATGTATCCGTGGTCATGATGGCCTTCGCCGCCTCTGTCCACAGGTCCGGTTTGCCGTCGCTGACCAGCCCGGCGAGCAGATGGCTGAACTTGGTCGTGTCGAGCGGTTCGCCGATGACGCCAGTCGATGCCAGGAAAACCTCGCCTGCCGTGCAGCCCGCGGCCTTCGCCGCCGCTTCGCCCGTCAGCGCGGTGGACTCGCGGCCCTTCTGCCCGGTGAAGGCGTTGGCGTTGCCGGAATTGACGACCAGCACCCGCGCCTTGCCGGAGCCAAGGTTCTGGCGGCAGAAATCAACCGGCGCCGAGGGACATTTCGACTTGGTGAACACGCCGGCGACCGCGGTGCCGGCATCGAACACCATGGCCAGCAGGTCGGTGCGGCCCTTGTACTTTATCCCCGCTTCGGCGGTGGCGATGCGGACCCCTTCGATGGCGGGCATTTTTGGATATTTCTTCGGCGCAAGCGGGGAAATCGTCGTGGACATGCAGACCTCGGGCGGGAAAATCGCAAGGGGAAGGCCGGTTTGCCCGATACGGCGCGCCGGTGCAAGCGCGTTTTCATCGCTCCCGCGGAGGCCAAACCCGTTGAGGATTAAGCTTGCATTTCAAATCCGTTGGCGTCGCCGGGGTGCGTGGCGCTATGATCTTCCTCATGGGCAGGCTTGCAATCCTCGCTTGGGCGTTTCTGGGACTTTTGCTGCTGGGCGCCGATGCCGGGCCGGGGCGGCGCGTGGCGCTCGTCATCGGCAACGGCACTTATGCCGAGGCCGGCACGCTGGCCAATCCGGTCAACGACGCCCTCGACATCGTCGACAAGCTGCGTACCATCGGCTTCGAAGTCATTGAAGGCAACGATCTTGGCAAGCGCGAGGTTGAACGCAGCATCGGCGAGTTCTCCGATGCGCTCGAAGGCGCCGGCGTCGGGCTTTTCTACTATGCCGGCCATGGCCTGCAGGTCGAAGGCCGCAACTATATCGTGCCGGTCGACGCCAGGCTGGACGTGCCGGTAAGCTGCAGCTCGAAGCGGTGCCGATCGACGAAGTCCTCGACATCATGGAACAGCAGGCCAAGGTTAGGCTGGTGTTCCTCGACGCCTGCCGCAACAACCCGTTTGCCCGCAGCTTGAGCCGCACCGCCACCACCCGCTCGGCAACGGCGCTGGCGGGACTGGCGCAGTTCGATTCGACACGCGGCTCCTTCATTGCCTTCGCGACGGCGCCGGGCGCGGTCGCCATGGACGGATCGGGGCGCAACTCACCCTCGCCCAGGCCCTGCTGCGCCACATCGCCGAGCCCGGACAAAGCATGAACGACATGATGATAGCGGTGCGCCGCGACGTGGTCTCCAAACCCGCGAGTCACAGCGCCCATGGGAGCAGGGATCGCTGCTCGAACGCTTCGAGTTCGTACCGGGCGCGGGACCGGTAACGGCACCGGAACCGGCGGCCGCGCCGGCGCTTTCGACGCAGGTGGCGACGCTCGAGCGTTCGGTCGGCGACGACAAAAGCGCGATCGAGAAATTCCTGCGCGACGATTACCTGTCGCCGGACGTCAAGGACATGCGCGCCGCCGTCAAACGGCTTTATGGCCCATCGGCCACCGTCTTCGGCACACCTACGATGCCGAGACGCTTGTGAGTGTGAAGAGCGACTGGTTCGTGCAATGGGCCTCTTGGTCGCTTGGCCTGGAACCCGGCAGCCTGGAGGTTACCCCGCAGGGCGAGAGCAGCGCTCAAGCCGTCTTTGCCATGAGCTACGACTACACGCCAAAGGACAAGCCGGCGGCGCGCGTAGCCGGCAGCGCGGCTGACGCTGGAATTGGTCAAGACCGAGAAGGGATCACGCATCGTGTCGGAGACGTCGCGGGCGATGTGACGACCACCGTCGGATGACGGCGCCGGCACCTCGCCAAAAAACGGGTCGTTTCGTTTCATCGCGGGATCGCTTATCATTGCCGCGAATTGAAACGGGGACGACAGGCATGGCCGAGGAGGCGGATACGGCGCGCAGATCGATCGGTGCGCGGCGCAATCCCGACAGTGCGGACGCCATTCTGGAGGCTGCCGAGGCAGTGCTGGTCGAAGGCGGCTATGCCGGCTTCTCGATCGAGGCCGTGGCGCGCCGCGCGCGCGCCGGCAAGCCGACCATCTATCGCTGGTGGCCAAGCAAGGCGGCATTGCTGCTCGAAGTTTATCAGCGCCAGAAGCGCGTCGACATTCCAGACAGCGGAAGCTTGGAAGAAGACCTCGTCGGCTTCCTGAAAAACCTGTTCGCGCATTGGCGCGACACGCCTTCGGGCAGCGTGTACAGGTCGCTGATTGCCGAGGCGCAATCGGATGAGACCGCCGGCGCGGCGCTCGCCGGCTATGCCACCGGGCGCCGGACTCACAACAGCCTGATCGTGGACCGCGCCAAGGCAAGGGGTGAGATTGCCGACGATATCGATTCAGAGGTGGTGGCCGATCTGATCGGGTCCTTCGCCTGGAAGCATCTTTTGACCAACCGCCTCGATGTGGATGAAACCACGATACGAACCGCTGTTGGCTATGTCACGCGAGGCATCGTCACGCCCAAGCCCTAAAGAACGGCAAAAAAATAGGCGCGGCGAGCAATCACTCGCCGCGCCTTCGCGATTGCGTGTGTTACTTGGCGCTTTCCAGCGTGTCGACGGCCTTTTTCAGATTGGCGTCGGGGATCTCGACCTTGGCGCCGCCGCGCAGCGACTTGACCAGCGCGAAATACTTGTCGCGGATGACGGCTTGCTTGGCCTGATCCTTGACGTCGTCGAAGGCCGGCGGCTGCTTGGCGCGCTTGTCCTCGAGCTTGATGACATGCCAGCCGAACTGCGTCTGCACTGGCTCCTTGGTGTATTTGCCGACCTCGAGCGCGGAGGCCGCCTTGTCGAACTCCGGCACCATCTGGCCAGGTCCGAACCAGCCGAGATCGCCGCCATTGGACTTGCCCGAGGGATCGCTGGTGTGCTCGTTGGCGAGCTTCTGGAAATCGCCGCCGCTGTCGAGCTGCTTGATGATCGCCTCGGCCTCTTCCTTCGTCTTCACGAGGATGTGACGGGCATGCACCTCGTTGACCGGCGGCGTGTTGGCGATTTCCTGGTCGTAGCGGGCGCGAACCTCGGCGTCGGTGACCTTGTCGACCACACCCTTCTCAACCATCTCGCCATGCAGCGCGCGCTGCTGCAGGAAAGCCATGCGGCGCTGGAAGTCAGGATCCTTATCGAGACCGTCGGTGACCGCCTTGGCTGCCATGACGCGGATTTCGATGGCCGCCGAAAGTGCCGCGGCGCGGCGCTGCTCGGGCGGCAATTGCGCGAACTGCTGCGACAGCTCGCCTTCGGCAAGCACCAGATCGGCCTCGGTCAAGGGCTGGCCGTTGACGGTGGCGATCACGGTATTCGGGTCGACGGGCGCCGCGGCCGGGGCGGCCGCGTCCGCCGGGGCGGCCGGAGCGGGAGCGGTCTCCTGCGCGGTGACAGGCGACAGGCAAAGAGCCGACAGGCCGAGGGCCAGGCCAAGGCTGGCAAGCGACGCACGGCTGAACAACAAGGACATAAGGATGACTCCGGTCAGGGATTGTAGGGAGGGTGGCTTCCAGATCAGCCAGATTGTGGCGGAATTTGGCGCGACCGGCAGGGCCAGCGCGGCGTTGACATCAGTTGAGCCCCCTCTTATCTGTCCATCGACTTGGCGTCCAGAACCGTTTTCCGGGCGCTTTTTGTGTTTGCCCGTATTCAGGCGGTGCGTTCACGTGGATGTGATGGGGCCGGCCGGCGTCCGTCTCAAGATTGAGAATTCTATCGAAAGGACCATTGGATGGTCAGTCTCGGCGGTCTCGCCCGTAAGGTTTTCGGTTCCTCCAACGACCGTCGGGTCAAATCGACCCGCCCCCGTGTCGAGGCGATCAACGCCATGGAAAACGAGATGCGGGCGCTCTCCGATGCCGAGCTTGCCGGCCGCACGGAAAAATTTCGCCAGGATATCGCCAACGGCGCCAGCCTCGACGATCTGCTGGTCCCGGCCTTCGCAACCGCCCGCGAGGCCGCGCGCCGCGTGCTTGGCATGCGCCCCTTCGACGTCCAGCTGATCGGCGGCATGGTGCTGCACAATGGCGGCATCGCCGAGATGCGCACCGGGGAGGGCAAGACCCTGGTCGCGACGCTGCCGGTCTATCTCAACGCGCTCGCCGGCAACGGCGTCCATGTCGTGACCGTCAACGACTATCTCGCCACCCGCGACTCCGAATGGATGGGCCGCGTCTATAAATTCCTCGGCCTCTCGGTCGGCGTTATCGTCCACGGCCTATCGGACGAGGAGCGTCGCGTCGCCTACGCCTCCGACGTCACCTACGCCACCAACAACGAACTCGGCTTCGATTATCTGCGTGACAACATGAAGTACGAGCGCGTCCAGATGGTGCAGCGCGGTCACAATTACGCGATCGTCGACGAGGTCGATTCCATTCTGGTCGACGAAGCGCGCACGCCGCTGATCATTTCCGGTCCGCTCGAGGACCGTTCGGAAATGTACAACACCATCGACACCTTCATCATCCAGCTGCAGCCGCAGGATTATGAGATCGACGAGAAGCAGAAGACCTCGATCTTTACCGAGGAAGGCACCGAGAAGCTGGAGAACATGCTGCGCGATGCCGACCTGCTCAAGGGCGAGTCGCTCTACGACGTAGAGAACGTCGCCATCGTCCACCACGTCAACAACGCGCTGAAGGCGCACCGGCTGTTCCAGCGCGACAAGGACTACATCGTGCGCAACGGCGAGATCGTCATCATCGACGAGTTCACCGGCCGCATGATGCCCGGCCGCCGCTATTCGGAAGGCCTGCACCAGGCGCTGGAAGCCAAGGAGCACGTGGCGATCCAGCCGGAGAACCAGACGCTCGCTTCCGTCACCTTCCAGAACTACTTCCGCCTCTACAAGAAGCTTTCCGGCATGACCGGCACGGCGCTGACCGAAGCCGAGGAATTCGGCAACATCTACGGTCTCGAAGTCACCGAGATCCCGACCAACCTGCCGGTCATCCGCAAGGACGAGGACGACGAGGTCTACCGGACGGTCGAGGAGAAGTACAAGGCGATCGTCAGGGAGATCCGCGAAGCCAGCGCCAAGGGTCAACCGACACTGGTCGGTACGACCTCGATCGAAAAGTCCGAGCAGTTGGCCGAGCGCCTGCGCAAGGAAGGCTTCACGGATTTCGAGGTTCTGAACGCCCGCCATCACGAGCGGGAAGCGGCAATCGTCGCCCAGGCAGGCAAGCCCGGCGCCATCACCATCGCCACCAACATGGCCGGCCGCGGTACCGACATCAAGCTCGGCGGCAATGCCGAGATGCGCATCGCCGACGAACTGGGCGACATGCCCGAAGGCCCCGAACGCGAGGCGCGCGAAAAGGAAATCAATGCCGACATCGAGCGCCTGAAGGAAAAGGCGCTGGCCGCCGGCGGCCTATACGTGCTTGCCACCGAGCGCCATGAATCGCGCCGCATCGACAATCAGCTCAGAGGCCGCTCTGGCCGCCAGGGCGACCCCGGCCGCTCGAAATTCTTCCTGTCGCTGCAGGACGATCTGATGCGCATCTTCGGCTCCGAGCGCATGGACGGCATGCTGCAGAAGCTCGGGCTCAAGGAAGACGAGGCGATCATCCATCCATGGATCAACAAGGCGCTGGAAAAGGCGCAGAAGAAGGTCGAGGCGCGCAACTTCGACATCCGCAAGAACCTGTTGAAATATGACGACGTCTCCAACGACCAGCGCAAGGTGGTGTTCGAGCAGCGCATCGAGCTGATGGACGGCGAGGGCCTTTCGGAGACCATCGGCGAGATGCGCGCGGGCGTCATCGACGAGATCGTCGCCAAGGCCATTCCCGAAAACGCCTACGCCGAACAGTGGGATGTCGCCGGCCTGAAGGCCGAGGTCGCCGAATTCCTCAATCTCGACCTGCCGATCGAGGACTGGGTGAAGGAAGAAGGCATCGCCGAGGACGACATCCGCGAGCGCATCTCTCAAGCCGCCGACGCCGCCGCACAAGAACGCGCCGACCGTTTCGGTCCCGAGGTAATGAACTATGTCGAGCGCTCCGTGGTGCTGCAGACGCTCGACCATCTGTGGCGCGAGCATATCGTCAATCTCGACCATCTGCGTTCGGTCGTCGGCTTCCGCGGCTACGCCCAGCGCGATCCGCTGCAGGAATACAAGAGCGAGGCGTTCGAGCTGTTCCAGGCGATGCTCGGCAATCTGCGCCAGGCCGTCACCGCGCAGCTGATGCGAGTCGAACTGGTCCGCCAGGCCGCCGAAGCGCCGCCGCCGGAAGCGCCCGACATGTTCGGCACCCATATTGACGGCACCACCGGCGAGAATGATTTCGAAGGTGGCGAAACGGCCCTTCTGGTACGCCAGGAAAGCACCGCCATCGTCGCTCCCGAGGATCGCGACCCAAACAACCCCGAGACCTGGGGCAAGGTCGGCCGCAACGAAGCCTGCCCCTGCGGCTCCGGCAAGAAATACAAGCACTGCCACGGGACCTTCGCGTAAAGACCGCGAAATCGGTGTTCCCGGACTTCTGATCCGGGGAGGCTTCCATATTGTCAGATCAGCCCGGAATCTCGCGCGGCGGCGGTCGCCTCGCCGCGCGAAACGGCGTCCAGCTTGCCCAGCACCGCTGAGACATGATGATCGACGGTCTTCGGTGAGATGGTTAGGTGCTCGGCGATTCTCTTGTTGGAGAAACCGCGCTCGATCAGGTGCAGAACCTCCATTTGGCGGAGCGTCAGGCCAGCGTGATTGGCGCGTGTGCTCTGCCGCGGTCCCCTGGCGATGTTATGGACGCCATTCTGCCGCATGACGGCGCGGACGTGCTGCGCCACCGGCCGGGCACCGAGCCCCTCGAATATGTCCAGGGCCAGGCGCAGCGCCGGCTCGTCGCCGTACAACAGGGCGAGCGCCCGTTCGAACGGAGCGCCCAGCCGGGCCCACAGCATCGCGGCACCACGCCAGTCGCCGGTGAGCAGCAGGCGGTAGGGCTCCGCCATGCCGGTCGTGTCGCCAGGATTGCTGGCAGGTGACAAGAGCAGCCGCCAGACGGCCAACTCGGCGAACATCGCCCTCGTCGGCGACAGGCTTTCGGCCAGATCGATCAGGCGAAGTGCCTCTTCGGAGTCGCCTTGCCCTAGCCATGCCAGTTCGGCCATCGATGCCGTGTAGGGCACCAGCCGCTGCAGCTCCATTCCCTTGTCTAGGAACCGCTTCATTTCGTCCAGCACGGGCGCGGCCGGATCGCCTCGTCTTATGCGCAATTTCGCCAGCGCGACCAAGGATGGGTAACGCACCAGGGCCGTGGTCGCACTATCGTCGATGATGTCGTGAGCCATCGCGGCCGCATCGTCCCAAAGGCCGCGTCGCAAAAGCAATTGCGCCTGCACGCCCCGCATATAGTCCCGCCAGGTCGCGAGGTCATTTTCGACGCAATAGGCAATGCCCCGGTCGAGAAAGGATTGCGCCCGGACAAGGTCGAGCTGGTTCATTTCGGCGCAGGCACAATTGGTGAAGCCGCGTGCGGCGTGCTCCTGGAAGTTCTGCCCGAGCGCGATGTCAAGACTGCGGGCGAGGTGCAGCCGGCCCTTGGCCAGGTCTAGCCACTGTTCGGCGGAGCCAAGATTGTTCAGCGCATGACAGACTATTTCCGGCTTGTTCAACCGTTCGGCCAAACCGACTGCCTTGCAGCCGAGCAGCAGCGTCTCGTCGAGCTTCTCGGCCAGCATCGCCAGCTGCGAGAGATTGGAATAGGCCATGGCAAGCTCCGGACTGGCCGGCGCCTGTTCCAGCAATTCCACCGCCTGTGCCCCGAACAGGTCCGCCTGTTCTCGGTCACCCACCAGATAGGCGAAGCGCGACAGGCATCTGAGGCTGTCGCCCTCCCTGAGCGTGTCCCCCAACGCCTGCTGCAACCGCCGCGCCTGGCCCTGCGCCTCGATGGCCGTATCGATGCGGCCGATCAGATGGCATTCAAAGGCATAGCCCTCGTAAAGCCTCGCCCTGTCGCCCATGGGCAGGCTGTCGGCGTGCCGTAGGGCGACTTCGTAATAGCCGGCCGCATCGCGATGCGCGCCGACCCGGGAAGCCTCGCCCGCCGCGAGCGGGGCAAGCTCGCGTACGGCTTCCAAATTCTGGGCCTCCACCGCATGGTGCACAAGTCTTGCGGTAGCCACCTCGACGTTTTCCTGCAGTGCGGAAAGCGCGCGCTGGTTGAATTCGCGCCGATGGCTCGGCGTCAGCGCCATCTCGACGGCGCGACGGGCGATCTCGTGGCGGAAGGCATAGCCATCGCCGAGATCGTCGAGCAGGCCGTTCGATACACATTCCGCCAGCTGGCCCGCGCTGGCGACACCACAGAGGCCGCGCAGCGCCCAGACATCGGCGCGGCGCGGAAACACCGACACCGCGTCGAGCATCGAGCGCCCGCCCCGCGACAGGCGCTCGGCACGCGCCAGCACAGCGTCGCGGACGCTGGCCGGCGGGATCATCTCGCTTTCGGCAGCCAGCAACTCGGTGACGAAGAAGGCGTTGCCCGCGGTGGCGCGGTAGATTGCGCTGCCGTCGCGGTTGGCTGCTTCGGCAAGCGACAACACCGCCGCTTCGGTGAGCAGCGGCACTTCGATACGCTGGACGTTGGCGGCCGGAATTTCACCGAGCACCCGACGCGCGCGCATCTGCCCTTCGCTACGGTCGGTGCGTGCCGTGAACAGCACCAGCATATGGGTGTTGGCGATGCGTCGGCCCAGGAAACGGACGAAATCCAGGGTCGCGTCGTCGGCCCAGTGCATATCCTCGATGACCAGCAGGCCCGGACGAGACTTCGCCTCGAAAACCTCGAGAGCGTCAGAAAACAAGGGCAGCCGCTGGCCTTGCCGGTCATCGATCGCCCGGGGCAGTGCCCACTGCGCGTCCCGGGCCAGATCATAGAGGGGTCCCAGCGGATCGGGAATCGACAGATCCTCGCAGGCGCTGCGGAATATGGAAACGTGCTGCCCAACACCGCTTACGAACGCCTCCACGAGTGCCGTCTTGCCGGCGCCGGCCTCACCCAGCAATGCCGCCACGCGGCCGCGACCGAGCGCCGCCGCCGCGAGCAGTTCCTCCAAATGTTCAAGTTGCGCCTGCCGCTCCAGAAGCATCGTTACTGGCCGATGAGTATCGTCGTCAAACCCATCCCCCAAGATACCCACGCTCCGGTATCCGCAGTGTGGCTCCAAGATCAAACGTCGAAAACATAGGGAATCGTCCTGCGAAATATGGGGAAAGGCTCCGATGCGCGCTTTCGAAGGCCATGGTTCTTCTCCGACCGCGCTCACTTCGAGCGTGAATCAATCGTAAAAGGAAGCCATTCCATGCCTCGCTATCTGATCGAACGGACATTCCCCGACGGACTCAACCTTCCGATGAACGACATCGGCGCAACGGCGCTTGGCGGTATCATCATGCGCAATGCCGAGAAGGGGGTCACCTGGGTGCAGTCCTTCGTCTCGCCCGACAAGAGCAAGAGTTTCTGCATCTACGACGCCCCCTCGCCGGAAGCCATCCGCAGCACGGCGCAGAAGAATTCTCTGCCGGTGGACAAGATCACCGAGGTGAGGGTCCTGGACCCCTACTTTTATCGCTGATCCGATGGACCAAGGTTGGAGCGATGAGCGTGAAATTGTCCTGGGCAATGATAGCAGTCGGTTTTCCCTGTCGTTCCTTCCCGAAACGGCGGCCGCCGTCGTGGCGTTCGACCCCGCACCCCACCGGCGCGGTCTCGCATCGCGGATTGTCTCCGCGCTGCTATCGGCATTGCGAGGCCGGCGCAGGTGCCTGCCTCCGCAAGACGATTATTTGAGACGGGACATCGGTCAGCCGGAGCACGAGATGCGGCGGGACTACTGGGAATACTGGTGGTGGCACCAATGAGACCGCGGTCCGGTTAGACGGGATGGACGAGGTCGAACCCCTCCCGCACTGCCACTCCCATGCCGCGGGCTTCTGCAACCAGGCCTGGCCTTGATGGCCGGCCTGGGCGCCTGCCGGATCATCAACAATCAATGGAGAACAAAATGAACGTCAATTTCTGGCGCCTTGCCGCACTGTTCATCACGTCGATCGCCTCCACCGCCGCATCGGCGGGGAAGAGCAATCCGCTTGCCGACGAGGTGCGGGCGGCCAACAGCCGCTTCGCCAACGTCGCGGCGGCCACCGCCGAGGGCTATGCGCCGATACCTTGCGCCAGTGGCATCACTGGCGGCGCCATGGGCATTCATTACGTCAATGGCGCCTATCTGAAGGACGATGCGATCGACGTCGCCAAACCGGAGGCCGTGATGTACGAGCCGATGTCCGACGGCACGCTGAAGCTGGTGGCTGTCGAATACATCACCGCGAAGGGTCCGGCCTCGCTTGAAGGCCAGTTGTTCAACTTCAACAGCGCTCCCAACCGCTATGGCCTCGGCCCTTTCTACGAACTTCATGTCTGGGCCTGGAAGCAAAACCCGACCGGCGCCTTCGCCGACATGAACCCGAACGTCTCGTGTGACGCCATGAAAAAGGCCGACTGACGGCACCCGGCCTGCCGGTCCAGGTCCCGGCAGGCCTTTCGCGCGCACCGCGAGGAGAGATCATGCCCGAAATCGATGTCGTCCTGGCGAGGCCGCGCACCAAAATTTTCCGCCTGATGGCCGTTGCCGCTTGGCTTGTGCACGGGCGGCGCCTACGGCATGGCCGGCGTCGCCTTGAGACCATGCCCGATTTCATGCTGAAGGATATCGGTATCAGCCGTTGCGCGATCGACCATGTCGCACGCGCGGAGAGACGGGCCGCCGGTAGACTCGACTGATTAAAAAACGGCGCCGCGCCTGTCTCGCCTTTGCGGCACCTTCACCCGTTCGTCATCGCTCGACTTTCGGCCATTGCGCACGCCTCCCCACCCACGCTTTCTTAAGGTGTTTTCGCTACACCAAAGCCTGAAAAGAGGCGGAAAACGGAGAGAAATCGGGGTGCGCTTTTCCGCGGCCACGACTGCCGGGCGGTTCTTGCCGCAGCGTTTGGCGCTGCGCATGGAGCCTTTGCTTGGACGCCTCGACGCCGTGCTGTTCCCCGCCGACGAGCGCGGCGAAGCCGGCCGGATGTCGGTCATCGCCTTCTCCATCCGCATCGTCAGTGCCGTCATCGCCTTTATCAGCCAGGTGCTGATGGCGCGCTGGATGGGTTCGTTCGAATACGGCATCTTCGTGCTGGTCTGGGTGACAATGGTCATTGTCGGCAACCTCGCCTGCCTCGGCTTCCACACATCGGTCATCCGCTTCATCCCCGAATACCGCGAGCGCGGCCTGATGAACGAATTGCGCGGCATCGTCGTTGCGAGCCGCCTGTTCGTGCTGATCGCCTCGACGGTCATCGCCGGGCTCGGCGCCCTCGGCGTCTGGCTGGCCGCGCCCTGGATCGAAAACTACTACGTGATACCGTTCATCCTCGGTGTCATCTGCCTGCCGATGATCGCGCTGTCGGATTTGCTGCAAGGGCTGGCGCGCGCCAATTCATGGGCGTTGTTCGCGCTGTCTCCGACCTACCTGATCCGGCCGGTGCTGATCCTGCTGTTCATGGCGCTGATGCTTTGGGCGGGCTACGCCCCCGACGCGCGGACGGCGATCTTCGCCTCGATCGCCGCTACCTACGCCACCACGCTGACCCAGCTCATCGGGGTCACCCAGCGCATGGAAAGGCAAATTCCGGCCGGCCCGATGAAAGTGCATTTCGCGCAATGGTTCGTCGTCTCACTGCCGATCTTCCTGGTTGAGAGCTTCTTCTTCCTGCTCACCAACGCCGATGTGCTGATGGTCGGCGCCTATATGGATCCCAATGATGTCGCCGTCTATTTCGCCACGGTCAAGACGCTGGCGCTGGTGCATTTCGTCTATTTCTCGGTCAAGGCCGGCGTTGCCCAACGCTACGCGCAGTTCACCCATGGCGAGCCGCAAAAGCTTGCCGCCTTCGCCCGCGAGACGGTATCGTGGACCTTCTGGCCCTCGCTGCTGATGGCGTTCCTGGTGCTGGCGCTGGGCGAACCGATGCTGGTGCTGTTCGGCCCCGAATTCACGTCGGGCTATCCGCTTCTGTTCCTGCTCGTGTTCGGGGTCGTGGCGCGCGCAGCCGTTGGCCCCTGCGAAAGCCTGCTCACCATGAGCGGCAACCAGAATGTCTGCGCCGCAGTCTATGCCATGACATTGGCCTTCAATATCGGACTCAACGTGGTGCTGATCCCGCATTTCGGCCTGTGGGGCGCGGCCATGGCCACCGCCTTTGCCATGATCTTCGAGGCCGGCGCGCTGTCCTTCACGGTCTGGCGCAAGCTCGGCATCGTCATGGCGATCTTCGCGCCAGCCAAAGGAGCCGCCTGATGGCCGCCATCCCTCTGCTCGAGGAAACCAGCGGCGGTCCCGCCGGCGCCATGGTGTCCGGCCTTGCCGGGCTGGCGCGCGACGCCGATCCCGCCCATATCGAGATCCTCGCCAACAACCGGCCCGAGCGCAAACTCGCCATCTACCCGGCGTCGGCCGGCTTCGACCTTGTCGAGGAACTGGACTATCTCTGCGCCCGCACGATCGAGCCGAACGTCTTCTTCAACCCGCGTTTCCTGGCGCCGGCCATGCCCCGGCTGGAAGACCGCGAAGTGCGCCTTGCCGTGATCCGCGACGGCGATGAATACCGCAACCGACTGCGGCTGCTGGTGCCGATCTCGGTGGAACGGCCGGTGGTGCCGCTCGGCGTACCTGTCATGCGCACCTGGTCGAGCCCGTTCGGCCCGCTCGGCACGCCGCTGATCGACCGCGACGACCCGGTCGGCGTGGTCGAGGATTTCTTCTCGATGCTGTCGCGCCCGCATTTGAAAATGCCGAAAGTCCTGATCCTGCCCGACATCAGGCTCGACGGTCCGGTGGCGAGCCTGATCGCCACCGTGGCCGAAACCCGTGGCCTGACACTGGTCACCACGGGCCAGACTTCACGCCCCGTGCTGGAGAGCGAACTCGACGGCGACGACTACCTCAAGGCTTCGCTGCGCGCGCACCATTATCGCGAATTCCGCCGCCTGAAGCGGCGCCTTGGCGATCTCGGCAAGCTCGAACATGCCGTGGCACGCGGCCCCGAGGAAATCCGCCACGCCATCGAGCACTTCCTGACGCTGGAGGCGTCCGGCTGGAAAGGCCGCGAGCGCACCGCCATGGCGATCGACCGCTTCCGCGCCGCCTTCGCCCGCGAGGCGGTGCACCGGCTCGCCGAACAGGACATGTGCCGCATCCATTCGCTGACGCTCGACGGCCGTACCGTCGCTTGCCTGATCGTCTTCGTCGAGGCCGGCGTCGCCTACACTTGGAAAACGGCCTATGACGAGACGCTGGCTGCCTATTCGCCCGGCACGCTGCTGATGATCGAGGTCACAAGACAGCATCTCGACGATCCCAACATCATGATGACCGACTCCTGCGCCGTGCCCGACCACCCGGTGATGAGCCGGCTGTGGAGCGAGCGCAAACCGGTCGGCACGCTGGTCATCGGGTTGACCAGGGATGCCGACCGCCTCGCCCGCCAGGCCGCCTCTCAGTTGCATCTCTATCGCGAGACCCGAAATATGGCGCGCCTGCTGCGCAACCGGATGAAGAGTTTGCTCAAGAGGCGGTAAGAAGGCCCCGCTCCTTTTGAAGGGCTCCTTCCGTGCCCGGGTGCCAGCCGGCGCCCGCCGGCATGAACGCCTCTCCGGGAGCCCCGGATAGGCCGCCTCACCGGGCGATACCCTCCTCACCCGAAACACCGGCGGCGAGCCCCTGGGATCCATGCCGGTTCCATGGAAGCCGTGGTCATTGTGCACTTGTTTGCTCAATCCTTCTTAGAGGATTTTTGTCACGAGATTGTCCAGCCGGGAGTTCTCACGATAGATCAGCCGCGCCACAACAGCGCCCAGGGCGCCAGTGATCGCGCCGCCGATGACATCGGTCAGGTAATGGGTCCCAATGTAGATCCTCGACCAGCAAATCAGGAATGCCACCACCAAGAGCCCAATCGTCCGGCGCGGCAGCCTCTGCATCGCAAAAGCGGCAACGATGGCAATGGTGGCTGTTGCATGGTCGGAAGGGAAGGACCAGTCGGCGCTTGGCGCAATCAGGAGATGCGTCACGCCGGCATCGTAGGGCCGCATCCGATGCACGAACAGAAGGATGAACTGGTTGATTGCGAGGCCGAGCAGGAACGATAGACCTGCAGAAAGGGCCGCGTGACGAACATGGTAGCGGTCAGTCTTGGCCCACCACTGCAGCACTATGGCCAGCACCATCAGCGGAACGCCGAATTGTGAGACGCCGATCATTGCTCTATCAAGGATAGGGCTGAGGCCGGCCTCGGCATTTACCCAATGGGTGAGGGCTGCATCCATTTGTCGTCCGTTTCGTCAGTTGGATGAGGTGGGACTTTGAAGGCCGTCGACGAGAATCGCATTCACCAGGTCTTCGAGATCGGCGTCTGGCTCAAGGGAGCGCATGCCTTCATTGAGTGCGTTGGTGGGGTGTTGCTCTATCTCGTCACCACCGCCACCATTGCGTCTTGGGTCAATGCCCTTACACAGGACGAGTTGACCGAAGATCCGAAGGATTTCATAGCTGGCTATCTGTCGCAGGTGGCAAGCCATTTCTCGGTCGCTAGCAAGGAGTTCTATGCCTTCTATCTCCTCAGTCACGGCCTGATAAAGCTCTTCCTGGTTATCGGACTTCTCAGGGGCAAACTATGGTCGTACCCGGCGTCTCTCCTGGCCTTGGGCGCATTCATGATCTACCAGGTCTACCGTTACTCCTACACCCATTCGGCCGGGCTGCTCGTGCTGACCGTCTTCGATGCGGTCGTCATGGTGCTGATCTGGCACGAATGGAAGATCATACGGCAGCACGGACCCGTGTGAGGCGATCATCGCCCACGCCGCTGTTTCAATCCAGTGGAGCGCCAGCGACTGAATTGTTCAACCCAGTGGAGTCAGCGATTTGTCGACTTCCCACCTGTGTTGTGGTGCCCCTAGCCGGGATCGAACCAGCACTCCTTGCGGAACTCGATTTTGAGTCGAGCGCGTCTACCAATTCCGCCATAGGGGCTCAGGCCGGGCGGCCTGGATGGGCGCGGACTATACGGTCGGAGGCCTGTTCGTCAACAGGCCAATTTGCAAACCAGCCTCTGCCGCGACCAGACGGCACCTTTCCAATTTGTAAGACCGCGGCCATTGTGCAGCGCGAAAAACCTTTCTAGACAGACGGGCCGTTCCATAGGAGAGCCGATGCTTCGCGGACTGTATGACTGGACCCTGTCGCTGGCGGCTCGCAAATCCGCCGAATGGTGGCTGGCCTTCATCGCTTTCGTCGAGAGCTCGGTCTTTCTGGTGCCGGCCGACGTGCTCTATCTGCCGATGGCGTTGTCACGGCCGGATCGCGCCTATCGCTATGCCTTGATCGCCACCGTCGCCTCGGTGCTGGGCGGCATTGCCGGCTGGTTCATCGGCCACTATGCGTATGACGCGGTGGCGCGGCCCATCCTGGAATTCTACGGCAAATATGACGAATTCGAGCAGTTGCGGTCCTCGGCGGGCGTCAGCATCGAGTTGATCGCCCTGATGCTGGTCACCTCGGGTGCCGCGCATCTGCCGCCTATCAAGGTGGTGACGATCCTGTCCGGTGCCCTGGGCGTCAACCTGGCGCTGTTCATCGTGCTGGCCATCATCGCGCGCGGCGGCCGCTTCCTGCTGTTGGCGTGGCTTTTGCGCCGCTATGGCGAGCCAATCCGCGAATTCATCGAAAAGCGCCTGGGCCTGATCGTCGGCGCTGCCGCGGTCGCCCTGATTTTGCTCTATATCCTGATCAAATACGCTCTCTAAGGTTTGATGCTTAAAACCGGGCAACGGTTTCGGCAGCGCGGCGAGCAGACTTCGCAGACGGCGAACGCAACGGACGAAAGACGCCATGACAGCGACCATGAATTCCGATACCGGCCGCCAGCGGACGCGCGCGGCCCTGTTTCTCGCCGTCGCGATGGCCGCGACCGTTGGCTCGGCGCTCGGCTTCCAGCACATTGGCGGCTACATCCCCTGCCACCTCTGCCTGGAACAGCGCACACCCTACTACATTGGCGTGCCCTTGATGGTGCTGGCGGCGATCGCATCTATGCTGCGGGCACCGGCATGGCTGACGCGCGGCCTGTTGGCCGTTGGCGGCCTCTTGATGCTGTACGGGCTCTATCTCGGCGTCTATCACTCCGGCGTCGAGTGGCAGTGGTGGGCTGGCCCGACCGACTGCACGGCGGGCGCCGGCCCTGTCGACACCGGTGGCAAGGGCGTGCTCGACGCGCTCGACAAATTCGTGCCGCCCTCCTGCGACAAGGCCGCCTTGCGCATTCTCGGCCTGTCGCTGGCCGGTTGGAACGCCATCGCCAGCCTTATCCTGGCCGCCGTCGCCTTCCGTGGCGCGCTGGCTCGCGATTAATGTAGCGAACGCGCCGACTCGAGATCCTTCAAAGAATTCGGCAGGCTCAGTCAAATGAAGTGATTTTCGAGAACCGGAGCGGAGCGGCCATGAAGTCCGTGAGCCCCGGAGGCGCAGAAAATCGCTTCGGGCGGCCAGCCTCCTGAATTCTCGAACGAACTCAGGGCTCCAGTTCGACATCCCAGTAGAGATAATCCATCCAGCTTTCATGCAGATGGTTGGGCGGGAACAGGCGGCCGTTATTGTGCAGATCATGCACCGTCGGCTGAAACGGCTTCTGCAGCGGCCACATCTTGGCGTGAGCCGGCATCATGCCGCCCTTCCTCAGATTGCAGGGCGAACAGGCGGCGACGACATTCTCCCATGTCGTGGCGCCGCCACGGTGACGCGGGATGACATGGTCGAAGGTCAGGTCCTCGGGGGTACCGCAATACTGGCACTGGAAACGGTCGCGCAGGAAGACGTTGAAGCGGGTGAAGGCCGGATGCCTGGATGGCTTCACATAGGCCTTCAGGCTGACCACGCTCGGCAGCTTCATCGAGAAGGTCGGCGAGGAGACCGCGTGCTCGTATTCGGCCACGATGTTCACCCTGTCGAGGAACACCGCCTTGATCGCGTCCTGCCAGGACCAGAGCGACAAGGGGTAATAGCTGAGCGGACGGTAATCCGCATTCAGCACCAGCGCTGGAAGCCCATCCGGAGATACGGCAACCGTCACCTTGTTGACCTCCTAGTTCTAGAACCGTTCGGCGTGGATACTGTAAGCCTGACATGACAGGGATGTGAAGCGGATTGTCGCTGGCGCGAAGCGCCAAAAACGCATGATTTTTATGCTTTCTTGCGGATTCAGGCCGGCGGTGCGGCGTCCCGGCCCTTGGTTTCGCGATAATAGGACCAAAAAAGCCGCGATGCGACACCTCGCCACGGGCTCCATGATTCGGCCAGAGCGATCAGTGTTTTCTCCGCTGGACGCGGGTCGATGCCGAGCGCATGGCCAACGGCGCTCTGCAGGGCGACGTCGCGCGCCGGGAAAATGTCGGGGTGTCCGGCGGCAAACAACAGATACACTTCCGCCGTCCAGGGACCGATACCAGGCACCGCAGTCATCCTGGCGATCGCCTCCACGGCATCGAGCGAACAGAGGTGATGCAGGTCGAGCCCATCGGCCACGGCCTGGGCGATCGCGATCAGGCCGCGCTGCTTGGGCCGCGACAGGCCGGCCTCGCGAAACATGTCCTCGCCCGCGGCAAGGATCGCCTGGGGCGTCAGCGGATCGACCAGTTTCGTCAGCCGGCCGAAGATCGCATCGGCGCTCACCCGCGAAACCTGCTGCGAGACGATGATCGAGGCCAGGCTCCTGAAGCCCGGCTCCGAAAGCCTGAGCGGCACCTCGCCGGCCATGCCGCGCACTTTTTCCAGGCGCGGGTCGATGAGGCAAAGCGCGTCCAGCCCCCGCTCAACGTCGTCCATTGTCGCAATGCGCTGCATGGTATCCTTGTCCGAACATGTGCAGCAAGGTAGCAACCGCCAAAACCACAGCACAACCCGATTGCCGCCTGAGACATGACGCTCCTGACATTCCGCTTCGCGCCCAGCCCCAACGGCGAACTGCATCTGGGCCACGCCTATTCGGCGCTGCTCAACCAGAAGCTCGCAAATACCAGTGGCGGCCGCCTGCTGCTGCGCATCGAGGATATCGACACGACGCGCTGCACGCCGGAATTCAAG
Organism: Mesorhizobium sp. URHB0026; assembly: GCF_054059755.1. Lineage (NCBI taxonomy): Bacteria > Pseudomonadati > Pseudomonadota > Alphaproteobacteria > Hyphomicrobiales > Phyllobacteriaceae > Mesorhizobium > Mesorhizobium sp. URHB0026. The sequence goes on from NZ_JBSSCN010000001.1 coordinate 827,527, forward strand.
GCGGGCATGATCGCCGATCTGAAATGGCTGGGCCTCGACTGGAAGGAGCCGGTGCGTCGGCAATCGGAGCATTTCGCCGAATACGAGACGGTGCTCAAGCGCCTGATCCGCCAAGAACTCGTCTATCCCGCCTTCATGAGCCGCGGCGAGATACGCGCCTTCATCGCCGACAGCGAAAAGCGCGGGCGCGACTGGCCGCGCGATCCCGACGGGGTGCCGCTCTATCCCCCGGCCGACAAGGCGCTTTCGATGAAGGAACGCAACCGGCGGATTGCCGAGAATGCGCCCTTCGCCTGGCGGCTCGACGTCGGCGCCGCCATGGCGCGTGCCGGCAAGGACCTGGCATGGGCCGAATTCAGCGATGAGACGCTATCCACGACGCGCTTCGTCGAGGCACGTCCGCAGGATTGGGGCGACGTTATCGTGGCACGCCGCGACATCCCGACCAGCTACCACCTCGCCGTCGTCATCGACGATGCCCTGCAAGGCGTCAGCCACGTCGTGCGCGGACAGGACCTGTTTTCCGCGACCGGGGTGCAGCGCCTGCTGCAGGAGATTCTGGGATTGCAGCCACCCGCCTATTTCCATCATAGACTGATCCTCGGGCCGGATGGGCGAAAACTGTCGAAGAGCCTCAGGGATACGGGCCTTACCGCCTTGCGCGACGCAGGCGCTTCGCCGGAAGAAATCCGAAGGACGGTAGGGCTTTGACCAGCATTATGTCAGGAGAACGCTCTCCGGGCGCGCCATCCGTTCATCCCCCTTGACGCATGGATCAATCGTTTCGTTTTGCGCGCGGGGTTGAACAGGACTAGAGCATCGTCACGGTTAATTCTCACCAGCGCGGCGATCCCCGGAAAATGTCCAGCATCAAGCGGTTCATCCCCGCCACCTTCGTTGTCCTGTGGGCGACCGGCTTCATCGGCGCGCGTTACGCCATGCCATGGGCGGAGCCGTTCACCTTCCTCGCCGCGCGTTTCGTGCTCGCCGCCATCCTGCTGGCCGTGCTGATGCTGGTGCTGGGCTCGAAACGAGCCACCCGCGAGGAGGCGCTGCATGCCACCGGCGCCGGCGTGCTGATGCATGGCATTTATCTCGGGGCCGTCTTCTGGGCCATCCATCGAGGCATGCCGGCCGGTTTTTCGGCCCTGATCGTCGGCCTGCAGCCGCTGATCACCGCGGTGCTTGCCGGCAAGTTTCTGGGCGAGGCCATCCTGCCGCGCCACTGGCTTGGCCTCGCTATCGGGCTGGTCGGCATCGTCATCGTGCTGTGGCCGAAACTCGGGGCGCTCGGTGGCGGCGTGACGGCGGCGACGCTGGCTGCCTCGCTGGTCTCGGTGCTCGGCATGAGCGCCGGCACGATCTGGCAAAAGCGTTTTGCGTCCGGCGGCGACCTCGTCGCGGCCACCATGTGGCAATATGTCGGCGGCGCTTCGCTGATGATCCTGGCTTCGCTTGCCTTCGAAACGCAAGCCGTCATCATCAATGGCGAATTGGTCTTCGCCATGGCCTGGCTGCTGCTGGTGCTGTCGCTCGGCGCCATCTTTCTTCTGATGGTGATGATCCGTGACGGCGAGATGTCGAAAGTGGCCTCGTTGTTCTATCTGGTGCCGGCGGTCACGGCTGTCATCGCCTGGGCCTTGTTCAACGAGCAGCTCAATGCGCTGCAGATCGTCGGCATGGCCATCACCACTTTCCGCGTCGGCCTGGCAACCGCCCGAACAGGCAAACTTCAGCCGACCCGGGCACGCGCCTCTAGATAACGGCTGATCGCGGCGTTGAGCTCGCCGCCGAGGATGAAGATCGCCGAGACGATGTAGAGGAAGACCACCGCGATCATGATCGAGGCGAGTCCGGCATAGGTCGTCACATAGGACGAGAAATGGTCAAGATAGGTGGCGAACATGGTCGAGCCGATAAGCCATGCGGCTAGTGTGAAGATGATGCCGGGTATCAGCGAGACGAACCGGCGCTTGCCGGCCGGCAGCCAGTAATGGACGGCAAACAGTCCGCCGATGATGACGGTTGAGGCGATGACGTACCGCCATAGCGTGATCGTGCCCGTATAGGGTTTGATCCATTCGAAATGGGCTTCCGCCAGCCGCGCCAGCAACGGCGCGAACACCAGCAGCACGCTTATCGCCAGGAAGCCGGCGGTAGCGATCAGCACGAAGAAGATGCTTTGCACCCGGCGATAGATGATGCCGCGCGTTTCCGTGACCCGATAGGCGCGGTTGAGCGAGGTGCGCAGCGCCTCGATGCCGTTGGAGGCAAAGTAGGCGGCAAGCAGCACGCCATAAGTCAACAGATCGCTGCGCCTGACGGTCAGCACGTTCAGCACCTCGTGCGCGATCGGCTTGGCGATCTGGTCCGGCCAGGTGTCGAAAACCAGGTGCACGGCTGTGTCGGCAAAGGCCTGGGCGCCAAGGAAGCTGCCCAGCGTCGTGGCGAAGATCAGGAATGGAAACAGCGCCATCAGCGAGGTGATCGCCAGATGGCTGGCCATCGCCCAACCGTCATCGGTGTTGAAGTGGCCGAGCGCGTCGTAGAGCACGCGGCGCAGGGCGACAATATTCCGCAGCAAGGACGCGCGCTCCCCTCGATTGTCTCGACGCCGCGAATATGGGAAATGAATGCCGCAAATGGCAACCCTTCGTCAAACCCCGAATTCTCCTGCGGCAGAGTTGCGCACCATCATCGTCACCGGCGCGTCTTCCGGCATAGGCGCCTATTGCACCCGTGCATTGAAGGCTGAGGGCTGGCGGGTGTTCGCGACGGCGCGCAAGCCGGAGGACATCGCTGCCCTCGAAGCCGACGGCATCGAGGCTTTTTACCTCGACTATAGCGAACCGGACTCCATAGCCGCCCTGGTGACGGCGGTGCTCGAACGCACCGGCGGCAGGCTCGACGCGCTGTTCAACAACGGCGCCTATGCGCAGGCAGGCGCCGTCGAGGATTTGCCCGTTGCGGCGCTCAGGGAGCAGTTCGAGGCCAATTTCTTCGGCTGGCACGACCTGACCCGCCGCCTGGTTCCGGTGATGCGACGCCAGGGCCACGGTCGCCTCGTCCACTGCTCGTCGATCCTGGGTCTCGTGCCTGTGCGCTTCCGCGGCGCCTATTCGGCCTCCAAGCATGCCTTGGAGGCCTTGATGCTCTGCCAGCGCCAGGAACTGGCCGGCAGCGGCATCCATGTCTCGCTGATCGAGCCGGGACCGGTGAAATCGAAGATCGCCAGCAATGGCCTGCCGTGGTTCCTCAGGAACATCGACCATGAGAATTCCACGCATCGCGCCGACTATGCCGCACAGCTGGAGCGCATGCGCGCCGGCGGCAGCCAAGCGGCGCGGAAGCCCGGACCCGAAGTGGTCCACAAGGTGCTTCGCCATGCACTTCTGTCGCGGCGCCCACGCCCGCACTATGTGGTAACAATGTCGGCCAGGCTCGGTGCCATGCTCAAACGCATCCTGCCGGCCTCGATGCTCCACCGCCTGCTCGCCAAGCGCGCCTGAACAAGCAAAGAACTGGAAACGCAAAATGGCCACTGCCTTCAATATCCTTGCCATTCTGGTCATGGCCGCCGTCGTGGTCGTGCTGATCAGGGGCCTCATCAACATGATGCGCGGCGGCTCCGGTGTGACCTCCAACAAGCTGATGCAGGCCCGTGTTCTGCTGCAGGCCGTGGCGCTGGCACTGATCCTGCTGGCCGTGTATTTCACCCGCAAGTGAGGCTTTTCGGGAGGCGATGTGGTCAAGCTCAACAAGATCTACACCCGCACCGGCGATGATGGCACCACGGGCCTTGGCACTGGTGAGCGGCGGCTGAAATCCGATCTCAGGGTGGACGCCTACGGCACGGTCGACGAAGCCAATGCCTGCATCGGCATGGCTCGAGTGCATACCGCCCAGAGCTACCAGGCGATCGACGCCATGCTCTCGCGCATCCAGAACGATCTCTTCGACCTCGGCGCCGATCTCGCGGTGCCTGATGACGGCAAGCCGCTTGGCTACGAGCCGTTGCGCATCGTTGCCACGCAGACCGATCGTCTCGAGCACGACATCGACGTCCTCAACAAGAAGCTCCAGCCGCTGAAATCCTTCGTGCTGAACGGCGGCACGCCGGCAGCGGCGGCGCTTCATCTCGCCCGCACGGTGGCGCGGCGCGCCGAGCGGCTGATGGTCGCCCTGGCTCAGGATCCGGCCGAACACGTCAACCGCGAAGGGCTGAAATATATCAACCGCGTCTCGGATTTCCTGTTTGTCGCCGCCCGGGCGGTCAATGACAACGGAAATGCCGACGTGCTATGGGTTCCCGGCAAGAACCGCTGAACGGACCAGAGGCGGGAGGGGGCCGGCGACCGATGTTCATCCCGCTTTACGACACCAACAGGCTGCGCCACATCAGGCTGCAATATGTGACGATCGGGCTGATTGTCGCAAACGCCGTGGTCTATTGCGCCACGGCGCTCGGCGGCGAGAACTTCACCAATGCCGCCGTGCTTGGTCTCGGCTTCATCCCCTCCGTCGTTCACGACACGGCCGAACTCGACCCCCGCTTTGTCATCATCCCCGAGAGCCTGAGCTATCTCACCTATTCCTTCCTGCATGCCGATATTTTCCATCTCGGCGGCAACATGCTGTTCCTTTGGGTGTTCGGCGACAATGTCGAGGACGCGCTCGGTCACATCCGCTACCTGATCTTCTATCTGCTGTGCGCCATCGCCGGTGCCGCCTTCCAGGGGCTGGTCGCCTGGGATTCACAGGCGCCGCTGATCGGCGCGTCGGGTGCTATCGCCGGCGTGGTCGTCGCCTACCTGATCCTCTATCCCAGGGTGAAGGTGTGGGTGCTTGCCTTCGCCCGCATTCCTTTGCGCATTCCAGCCTTTATCCCGCTCATCCTGTGGGTGCTGTTCCAGATCGTCATGTTCGCGGCCGGCGGCGAGGATCAGATATCCTGGGCCTGCCACATCGGCGGCATCATTGCCGGCGCGGTTCTGGTGCTGGTCCTGCGCAGCCGCGGCGTGCCGCTGTTTGCCCCTGCCGACGAGGATGCCGTGCTACCGACGGCTGAACAGCCGCCGGCGGTCGGCGAACCAGCGGCGCCCCAAACGGCCGCCACCACGGCGCGCTGGGGACGTGGAAACCCATCTGGCCCAAACTGAACCGATTTGAGCGGCTTTCAGCGTATTGACGGCAGGGGTTGCCACAATTACGGAAACGTCTCCACTGCGGCCCAAGGCGTTGAGGAGCAGCCCAGGGCGGGCAAAGACCAGAATTTCCATCCGGCCAGAATTCCGTCTGGCCGGAATTCAGTCAGGAATGTCGGCTTTCGACAACTCATAAGGGGCGCAGGCTGCTATAGCGCGCCCAACTAGCGTGAAGAGGTGACAGGCAAATGAAGATCCTTGTGCCCGTGAAGCGGGTTGTGGACGCGAACGTCAAGGTGCGCGTGAAGGCTGATGGCTCGGCGGTGGAACTGGCCAACGTCAAGATGGCGATGAACCCGTTCGACGAGATCGCGGTCGAGGAAGCGATCCGGATCAAGGAAGCCGGCAAGGCCGAAGAGATCATCGTCGTTTCGATCGGCCCGCAGCAGGCGCAGGAAACCTTGCGCACCGCGCTCGCCATGGGCGCCGACCGTGCCATCCTGGTCAAGACCGACGAGCAGACCGAGCCGCTCGGCGTCGCCAAGGTGCTGAAGGGCGTGGTCGAGGCGGAACAGCCCGGCCTTGTCATTCTCGGCAAGCAGGCGATCGACGACGATTCCAACCAGACCGGCCAGATGCTGGCTGCCCTGCTTGGCTGGGCGCAGGGCACTTTCGCCTCCAAGCTCGTGCTCGAGGGCGATCATGCCAGGGTGACGCGCGAAGTCGACGGCGGCCTGCAGACGGTGGAGTTGAAGATGCCGGTGATCGTCACCGCCGACCTTCGCCTCAACCAGCCGCGCTATGCCTCGCTGCCCAACATCATGAAGGCCAAGAAGAAGCAGCTCGACGAGAAGAGCCCGGCCGATTACGGCGCCGACGTCAAGCCACGCCTCAAGGTCATCAAGACCGAGGAGCCGAGCGGCCGCAAGGCGGGTGTCAAGGTCAAGAGCGTCGCTGAACTCGTCGACAAGCTCAAGAACGAAGCCGGCGTGCTCTGAGATCGGAAGGAACAGACAAAATGGCAATTCTCCTCATCGCTGAACACGACAACGCCACCCTTTCCGACCAGACCGCCAAGGCGCTTTCGGCCGCCCTGCAGATCGGCTCGGACGTTCATGTGCTGGTGGCCGGCAAAGGCGCCAAGGCTGCCGCCGACGCAGCCGCGAAACTGAAGGGTGTAAGCAAGGTGCTGCTCGCCGAAGCCGACGAACTCGCCGAGCGTCTGGCTGAGCCGACGGCGGCGCTGGTCGTCTCGCTGGCTGGCGCCTACGACACGGTCATCGCGCCCGCGACGTCGGCCGGCAAGAACATCGCGCCGCGCGTGGCGGCCCTGCTCGATGTCGCGCAGGTCTCAGAGATCATCGAAGTGGTCTCGCCCGATACCTTCAAGCGGCCGATCTATGCCGGCAACGCCATCCAGACGGTGCAGTCGAGCGACGCCAAGAAGGTGATCACCGTTCGCACCGCGTCCTTCCAGGCCGCGCCCGAGGGCGGCGCGGCTTCGGTCGAGACGGTCAATGCGGCGGCCAATCCCGGCCTGTCCACCTTCGTCGAGAACAAGCTGTCGGAGACTGACCGTCCGGAGTTGACCTCGGCCAAGATCATCATCTCGGGCGGCCGCGCGCTCGGTTCCTCGGAGAAATTCCAGGAAGTCATCCTGCCGGTCGCCGACAAGCTCGGTGCCGCCGTCGGCGCCTCCCGCGCCGCCGTCGATGCCGGCTACGCGCCGAACGACTGGCAGGTCGGGCAGACCGGCAAAGTCGTCGCCCCCGATCTCTACATCGCGGTCGGCATATCGGGCGCCATCCAACACCTTGCCGGCATGAAGGATTCCAAGGTCATCGTCGCCATCAACAAAGACGAGGAAGCGCCGATCTTCCAGGTTGCCGACTACGGCCTCGTCGGCGACCTCTTCGTCATCCTGCCGGAGTTGCAGAAGGCGCTTTGACGCTTCCGCGCAACCGTACTAAATTGCGAGGGGTGGGGTAGACGAAGTCGCCCCACCCTTTTAGTTTGCACCGCACAATAAGCACGCCACAAAGGCTGAGAGCAATTCCAGCAGCAGTGCGCAGGGTTTTGCGCCGGGAATTGCGGGAAAACAAAGAGATGGGGCGGTTCGCTATTCCAGCGAAAAACGCCCCGGACGGGATCGGGTAATGAGCAAGATCGAGACGATCGGCATCATTGGTGCGGGCCAGATGGGCGGCGGCATCGCCCACGTCTCCGCGCTTTCGGGCTATAAGGTGCTGATCTACGATATATCGCCCGACCGCATCGAGAAGGGCATTGCCACCATCAGCGGCAACATGGCCCGTCAGGTGGGGTCCGGCAAGCTCGACGAGAAGCTGCGCAATCAGGCCATGGCACGCATCGCGTCGGCACCGACGATGGCCGATCTCGCCGGCGCCGATCTGGTGATCGAAGCGGCGACCGAGGACGAAACCGTCAAGCGCAAGATTTATGCGCAGCTCTGTCCGCAGCTCAATCCCGAAGCGATCCTGGCGACCAACACCTCGTCGATTTCGATCACACGGCTGGCTGCGCAGACCGACCGGCCGGAGCGGTTCATCGGCATACATTTCATGAACCCGGTACCGCTGATGAAGCTGGTCGAACTGGTGCGCGGCATCGCCACCGAGGACCAGACCTTCGAGGCGGCCAAGACCTATGTGAAGCAGCTCGACAAGACGATCACCGTCTCGGAGGATTTTCCGGCCTTCATCGTCAACCGCATCCTTTTGCCGATGATCAACGAGGCGATCTACACGCTCTATGAGGGCGTCGGCTCGGTCGATGCTATCGACACCGCCATGCGGCTCGGCGCCAACCATCCCATGGGACCGCTGCAGCTTGCCGATTTCATCGGCCTGGATACCTGCCTGTCGATCATGCAGGTGCTGCATGACGGCTTGTCGGACTCGAAGTACCGGCCTTGTCCGCTGCTGGTCAAATATGTCGAGGCCGGCTGGCTCGGCCGCAAGACCGGGCGCGGCTTCTACGATTATCGCGGCGAGCATCCCGTTCCAACGCGCTGACGTGATTGCCGCTCACGAGGCCGCGGCGAATGGCTTGAGCGGTTCTGACCTGTCGTCGTCGCTGACCTTGCCGTCCGGCGCCACCGAAACGCATCCGCGGCCGGCGGCCTTGGCCGCATAGCAAGCGGTGTCGGCCCTTGCGATGATCTCGTCGACTTCGCCGCAATTGGCGCGGATCGCGGTCAACCCGATGCTGGCGCCGATCCCGTGCGGCCGGCCATCCCATGTGAAGTTCAGGCCGGTTATCGCATCGATGATGGAACGCGCCGCGATCCTCGCGCCGGTTGTCGAAGCCGATTTCAGGATCACGGCGAATTCGTCGCCACCCAGGCGCGCGACGATGTCTTCAGGACCAAGCACGCCGCGCACGGCGTCAGCGACACGCTTCAGCAGGGCGTCTCCGGCAGCGTGACCTCCCGTGTCGTTGACCAGCTTGAAATGGTCGAGGTCGATGAACATGAACTGATGGCGGCCCCCAGCCGCGGTGCCGTCCTTGCGCGCCTGATCGACCATCCCCTCCATGGCACGGATGAAACTCGAGCGGTTGGCAAGGCCGGTCAGCGCATCATGCGCGGCGGCATGGGCAAGCTGTCGCTGCAGGGCACGCGCATCGGTGAAGTCCTGGAAGACGATCACCAGACCGCAGAATTCGGTGCGTTCGTTGAGGATCGGCGACACGACCTGACGGATGCTGCAGCGTGTGTCGTCGCGGCGGATGAGGACCGCGCGGCTGTTCTGGTCGGAGCGCGTCTCTTCGCCTGTGACCGGCCGCGTCATGCCGATCCTGTGGCCCGTCTCCTCGTCAACCGCCCAGTAGACATGGCTCAGCGTCTTGCCCAGCGCGTCGTCACTGGAAACGCCGGTCAACTTTTCGGCCACCGGGTTCATGAAGGTGACACGGTTCGCGGCGTCGGTGCAGATGACGGCATCGCCGATGGATTGCAGCGTCACCCTCAGCCGCTCCTTCTCGTCGGCCAGCATCGCCGCCGAGACGATGAGCCGTTCTTCGGCCTGCTTTCGCCGGGTGATGTCCATCAAGCTGCCGATCGCTCTGACCAGTTGTCCGTCCGCATCGCGCTCGATGGCCTTGCCACGGTCGAGGATCCAGATCCAGTGGCCGTCCTTGTGGCGCATGCGGAACTCGGCTTCGAAAAACTCCGTCTCGCCGGCGAGATGGGCGCGATCGGCCTCCGCGACCGTGGCGCGATCGTCCGGATGGATCATCGTCAGCCAGCGATCGGGGTCGCCATCGAGCTCGCCATCCCCGTAGCCCAGCATCTTGACCCAGGCGGAAGAATAGGTGGTGCCCCCCTTGCGCATGTCGAAATCCCAGACACCTTGACCAGCGCCGGCCAGCGCGAAGTTCCAGCGCGTTTCCGCCTCTGTGATGCGCGCCTCGGCCTGTTTGCGCGCGTCGATGTCCTCGATCTGCGAGACGAGATAGAGCGGCCGGCCGCTTTTCTCGTCGCGAATGACCGAGCCGGCAAGATGAGCCCAGACGGGTGTGCCGTCCTTCTTGAGATAACGCTTGTCGAAGTGGAAGGCATCGACGGTACCCGCCTTCAGGCCGGCCATCGTTTCGCTTCCGATCTGCACATCGTCGGGATGCGTGAGCTGGAAGAAGGTCAGCGCCTCGATCTCCTCGCGGCTGTAGCCAAGCATGGCGGCAAAGGCCGGATTGGTCTGGAGAATACGCCCGTCGAGACCGACGATAGCGATGCCGATCGCCGAGTCCTCCATGGCCCGGCGGAACCGCTGCTCGCTGTCCGTGATCTGTCGTCGATCCTCCGAGATTCGACCGATGAACAGATAGGCCGCGAAAAGCGCGCAGACCGTCACCGCGACCGATATTTGGAGGCAAAGTCTGAGTGCTTGCGCGCCAAGGTCCAGCCCTGACAGCACAAGCAGGTGGCCACTACGGCCAGACCGGCCACAAGCAGCGCCAGAGCTGCATGCTTGTGCGGTCCCGGCCCGATGATACCTCGCAATGTCACGATCCGTGCCACCCCCGTGGGCAATCGCTTTTTCCCGTTAAAACCCTGAAGGATCGATTTTAAGGAAAGGTTGCGCCTGGGGCGTTGGCGACATGGAAACCCGGCAAACAATTGCCGGCATGATTAAGGATCGGTATTCACGGTGCAGGCGTGGGTATCCTGCTACCAGCGCACGAAAAACCGGCCGCCGAGCGCGCCAAGCAAAGCGAGAGCCGCGATGGCGATCGTGTACCAGGTGGCTACGAAAAGCGGCGAATCGTCGAAGCAGTGCGCCGCGTAGAAAGTCGCCGCCAGGCCGCCGGCAAGCAGCCCCGCGACCGCGCCGGCAAGCACCGGCCGTGTCGGCGCGCCATAGCGCAGCATCCACAGGAAGATGGCCAGCGGGCCGATGCCGATCAGTGGGATGAAGCCCATGCAGATCATCATGTTCGAGCCGATCAAGCGCGTGCCCCACAGGGCCTGCGGCACCATGAAGAGCTCCAGCACCACGGCCACCGCGACCAGCAGCGGCGCGGCGATCATCGCCGCCATTGCCCGGCCTGTCGCCACACCCGGCGTCGACAGGGCACGGATCAGGGCAAAGGCGCTGATGGCGAGCACGATGGTGAAAACGAATTTGGACAGGAAACGCATCGTGTGCGCGGCCACCATGAAGTCGGGGCGCGGCCCGATCGTCATCATGAAAACAGCGGCCGCGAGGACGGCGGCCGCAACAGCCGCCAGCCACCAGGCCGATCGCAGCGGCATCGCCTTGCTGCGGGCATCGGCGTCGAGCGCCTTGATGAGATCGTCGGTCTTCATGTCATTCCCGCCCGAACCGCCCCTGCCCGAATCGCCTGGCTATGGCGGTAAGTCCCCGGTGCAGCGACACCCGCACCGCAGTCTCGCTGATGCCGAACTTCGCCGCCGTCTCGCCGATCGAGCGGCCCTCCACGGATACGGCTGAAACCACGGAACGCTGTGCCGGCGGCAGCTCGTCGAGCGCCCGGTTGATGTCGCGCTCGCTGACGGTTTCCGTTTCGGGCTCCGCGAACGTCTCGGCGATGTCGTCGACATCGATCTCGATGCGCCGTCCGCGCCGCCGGAACGCATCGATCAGCTTGAAACGGGCAATCGCATAGACCCAGGGCAGCACCGGCGCGTCCTGGCGCCAGGTGTGCCGTTTCACATGAATGGCCAGCAAGGTTTCCTGCACGACATCCTCGGGATCGACCCCGCCCTGCACGATCTTGCGCCTGACGAAACCGCGAACCAGCGCGGCAATCCGGTGCAGAAAGTCGGCATAGGCCTTTTCATCCCCCGCGATCGCGGCCCGCATCAGCCGGGAAAGCTCGGCCTCGTCCTTGCCGCTCACAAGAGTTCACTCCCCGATCTTCGCGCCTCGGCACTGATTTGTTACGTGGCCGGTGAAATAATGTCCAAGCCAAACTACGGGCAAATCACGAAACTTTGCGGGATGGCCCGCTAAATTCCCTGACGGGTTCCCTGGTTTCCAGCCCCATGCGTGAGGAGCGGCGTGGGACCAACCTTGGATTGACGTAAGGTAAACCCTTCTGTAGCGTCAAAGGATCGGAGGGCGGCCGAAATGGATTTCATTGAACGCATTTTTGGATTTTCTCCCGACAATGGCTCGGGAACTGTCGAGAGCAGCCTTGTCATTGCGGCCATAGTCCTTGTCGCCGCCGTCTACTTCTACAGAAGACAGGGATCACTGAAGAAATAGCCTCTGGACAACCGGCGGAGACAGGTCCGCCAGGAAAACTTACCGTTGCGTCCTCTCAGCGTGGGGAACACGACATGGCAGGATCTCTGGTCAACCACATCAGAACCGCGGCCTTGCTGTTGTTTGCCGCCGAATTCTGGAAGCGTCTGGCCGCCGGGCTGAAGGTGCTGTTTGCCACGATATGCAGGCTGCTGTGCCGGCTGGCCAAGGGCCAGCGGCTGCCCAGCCCGGCGCAGAACGATTGCTGCATCCAGCTACCACCCGACATCTACAAGCGCGCCGATCCTCTTCTCTATGCCCAGTACTATCTGATGGCGCAGGGCCTCGCGGTCACCTGGGACAATCCCGATATCGACATTTTCGACGGCACCTTGCCGGTCACCGGCGCGCTTCAGCCAGCACATACATATCGCGTTCGCGTGCGTGTCTGGAACGGGTCCTATGACGCCCCAGCGGTGGGCGTCGGGGTGGCACTGTCCTACCTGTCATTCGGCGCCCAGACCATTTCCCGTCCGATCGCCAACGTCGCCATCAATCTCGGAGCCAAGGGCACGATCGATTGCCCTGCCTATGCCGAGTTCAGTTGGACCACGCCCGCCACCGGCGGCCACTACTGCCTGCAGGCACAGCTTTCCTGGGGCGATGACGCCAACCCCAGCAACAACCTTGGCCAGAAGAACGTCAACATTGCCGAGATGCGCTCACCGGCGAAGTTCGTCTTCAGCGTGCGCAACGAAGCCTCGGTCGTCCGGCGTTTCCAGATCGAGGCGGACTGCTACGCTCTACCGAAGCTGCGGCCATGTGTCCCGCCACGCGGCCAAGGTCGAGACGAGCGCACGGACACCCCACAGCCGCGGCTCGCCGAGAGCAAGGCGCGCTGGGCCAAGGCCCTCCAGGAACAGGCGTATGGCCGGTTTCCCGTGCCGGACGACTGGTTGGTCAGGATCGTCCCAAGAACGCTTTTACTGCAGCCGCGCCAGCTGACCGAGATCGCCGTCGAGATCGAACCGAAGGACTCCGCCTTCCGCGGCTCAAAGACCTTCAACGTCCACGTCTTCACGATCGGCGAGAGCGGATCGCGCACCATGACCGGCGGCGTGACGCTCACCGCCACGAAAGGCTGAGGCTGCTCCGATGGCCTACAAGCACTATACGAGCTGCTTTCTCTATCCGGCCGGTGGCAAGCCCTACAACGAGGACGATCGGCTGGCTTTCCTCGCCGGCCAGGCGCTGCAGATCATCGTGATCACCGGGCTGGCGGCTGCCTTCGGCCTGCTGCTGGGGCCGGTCGGTGCGGCACTTGCCGCGGTCATCGCATTTCTGGCGTCCGCCACTGCCACGATCGACAAGGCGGCCGGGGAATGGCTCAACCATCGCCTGGTCTGCCTCGACAAGGACAATCCGAAATGCGCCGTCGGCATCGTCTCCTACAATCCGTTCCGCAGCGATCTCGGCGCCTTCGACAACGACCAGTATTTCGACGTCATACTGATGCCGCATCCGACGACCGAAATCCTCAATGCGGAAACAAATGAGGCGGCCTTGGCGGCGGCCAATCGCTACAATGCCGACGGCACCGTCGTGGCGGAATTCGCCGCCAGCGTCGCGGCCCATCCGGCCAACGATATTCTCAATGACGGCTTTCAGGGTCATGAGCTGCTGTTGCCGCGCGATGACCTGAAGACGGATCTGGGCTACGCACCCGCCGACGATCATGCCCGCTGGGGCCTGCACTGCGAGGCCGAGGGCGACTTCTGGATCAAGATGCGCCAATGGGCACCGGCCATCGTCATCCTGCTGACGGCGGCCCTGGTCGTCACGGCGGCCGCGGCGGCGGCCGGCGCCAGTATCGGCGCGGCTGTCGGCTGCGCCATAGGATCGTTCTTCCTGGGTGCGCTGGGCTGTGCCATCGGCTCGTTCCTGGGAGGATTGCTCGGAGCGGCCATTGGCGGCGCCATCGGCGGAGCGGCGTCCTATTTCGGCGGGGTCAAGCCGGTCCTTCAGGGGTTGTTCAACTGGAGCCCCGGCAATGTCGAGGACGCCAATGTCGGCGACAAGGCGCTCGGCCCCATCAGAATGGGCGACCATGTCGCCGTTCTCGGCGAACATGTCTATGACGGCTATCACAAGGGCTGGCACGAGTTTCATCCGCTGATGGCGGTGGTCAAATTCGATGCGGCCGACGGTGCCGACGCGAAACATTATCTACAGTGGGATCCGAACTTTGCCGACACGGGCACCGTTCCGCCCAAACCGCCGGGCGAGACCACCGACCTCACTGCGCAGGATATGCGTGACGGGCTTGGCAGCGCGGCGTTCCGGTCGCGCTGCGACAGCCTGCGCAGAACCTGGTGCGCCATGCTGAACGAAGCGTTCGATCCCGAGACCAAACGAACACAGCAGGGGCTGGACCAGCGCTGGACCATTCATCCGATGGTCGATGGCTGCATCCCGCAGGAGCAGCCACCAGCCCCGCATATCGGGTGATGCCATCGGCCTCCGACACGCGAAACCGTGATGATGCCAATCGTCTTTCAATCTTGACTAGTTCATTCATGAATTGTACTCGGACGCACCCCAGTGCGGGCAACCCGAGGAGTACTCTATGAAATCCCCCCTTCTTGCCCTTGCCAGCGTGGCCGCGCTCGCAATCAGCCTCGCCGCTGGTCCGGCGACGGCCGAAGATGCCGGCATCGTCGTCTATAACGCCCAGCATGAAAGCCTGGCGAAGGAATGGGCGGAAGGGTTCACCAAGGAAACGGGGATAAAGGTCACCTTGCGCAACGGCGGTGACAGCGACTTCTCCAACCAGATCGTCGCCGAAGGCGCCGCCTCGCCCGCCGACGTGTTCCTGACGGAAAATTCGCCGGCCATGGTGCTGGTCGAGAATGCCGGCCTGTTCGCGCCGGTCGCCACCGATACGCTGGCTCAAGTCGCGCAAGACTATCAGGCCACTAGCGGCAAATGGGTGGGCGTGGCCGCGCGCAGCACCGTGTTTGTCTACAACACCACCAAGCTCAAGGCAGACCAGCTGCCCAAGTCGATGCTCGATCTCGCCGACCCGAGCTGGAAGGGCCGCTGGGCGGCTTCGCCTTCCGGCGCCGATTTCCAGGCCATTGTTAGCGCTTTGCTGCAGCTCAAGGGCGAGCCCGCCACGGCCGACTGGCTGAAGGCGATGAAGGAGAACTTCACCGCCTACAAGGGCAACAGCACCGTGATGAAGGCGGTCAATGCCGGTGAGATCGAAGCCGGCGTGATCTACCACTACTACTACTTTGGCGATCAGGCCAAGACCGGCGAAAATTCCAAGAATGTCGCGCTGCACTATTTCAAGAACCAGGATCCGGGCGCTTTCGTCTCGGTTTCCGGCGGCGGCGTGCTGGCCTCGAGCAAGCATCCCAAGGAAGCCCAGGCCTTCCTGAAATGGGTGACCGGCAAGGGCGGCCAGGATGTGCTGAAGAACGGAAGCTCCTTCGAATACGCGGTCGGCAAGGGCGCGCAGTCCAATCCGAAGCTGGTGCCACTGGCCGACCTGCAGGCGCCGAAGGTCGATGCCACGACGCTGAACTCCAAGAAGGTCACCGATCTGATGACGGCAGCCGGCTTGCTTTAGTTGCCGTTCTTCATAATAAGGACGTCAGATCGTGCTCCCGCGGGAATTCACCTTTCGCGGGAGCGTTTTGTTTCGAGATGCATTCGTCCATGACGACACGCTTCGTTCCTGACCGCTACCGTGGTCCCATGATTGCCGCTGCCGCGTCGCAACGGTATGGCGCCTGAACGGATGCAGTCCGCGGTCGATCTCGCGCGTCCCGGCCTGCCGCCCAAGATGCGTGGACGGGCGCAGCGGCGGGCGGCGCCCTGGCTTGTCGCCGCCGCCATATTTGTCTCCCTGCTGGCGCTGCTGCCGCTCGCTTTCATCTTCTGGATCGCGGTGCAGACCGGCTGGGAGACGGTCTCGGCACTGGTCTTTCGGCCGCGTGTCGGCGAACTGCTGGTCAACACCGGCCTGCTGGTGCTGCTGGCGGTGCCGATCGCCATCACCTTGTCGGTGACGCTGGCCTGGCTGACGGAACGCAGCAACCTGCCCGGTGGCCGGCTCTGGTCCTGGCTCTGCGTGGCGCCGCTCGCCATCCCCGCTTTCGTGCACTCCTATGCCTGGATCTCCCTGGTGCCCGGGCTGCACGGCCTGTGGGCTGGCGTGCTGGTTTCCGTCATCGCCTATTTCCCTTTCCTCTATTTGCCGGTGTCGGCGGCCCTGCGCCGTCTCGATCCCGCTCTCGAGGACGCGGCCGCGGCACTTGGCCATGGACCCTGGCGCGTGTTCTGGCGCGTCGTGCTGCCGCAGCTCAGGCTCGCAATATGCGGCGGCTCGCTGCTGGTCGGGCTGCATCTGCTGGCCGAATATGGCCTCTATGTCTTCATCCGCTTCGACACCTTCACGACCGCGATTGTCGATCAGTTCCAGTCGACCTTCAACGGCCCGGCCGCCAGCATGCTGGCCGGCGTGCTGGTGACCTGCTGCTTCGTGCTGCTCGGCCTCGAAGTGCTGGTCCGCGGCGAGGAGCGTTATGCCCGTGTCGGCTCGGGTGCCGCGCGATACCAGCAACGAATGAGCCTAGGCCGCGCCACTCTGCCCAGCTTACTGCTGCTCGCCGTCACCACATTGCTGGCGCTTGGCGTTCCGTTCGTGACCATCGGGCGCTGGCTCGCCGCCGGCGGCGCCGAGGTTTGGCGCTTCGACGAGATCGGCCTTGCACTCGGTCAGACGCTGTTCCTGTCGTTCGCCGGGGCGCTGCTTGCCACTGTGGCGGCCATGCCGATGGCCTGGATCTCTATCCGCGCGCCAGGTCCGTTGCAGCGCCTGCTCGAGGGATGCAATTATATCGTCGGTTCGCTGCCGGGCGTCGTCATCGCGCTTGCACTAGTCACCATCACGGTGCGCATCGCACTGCCGCTCTACCAGACCCTGTTCACCATCCTGGTCGCCTATGCACTGATGTTCCTGCCGCGCTCGCTGGTCAGCCTGCGTGCATCGATTGCGCAAGCGCCGGTCGAGCTCGAACGGGCTGCGTCCAGCCTCGGCCGTCGGCCGCTCAATGCGCTGTGGTCGACGACAATCCGCCTGTCGGCGCCCGGTGCGGCGGCCGGCATGGCGCTGGTGGCGCTCGGCATCATGAACGAACTGACCGCGACCCAGATGCTGGCGCCGAACGGCACCCGCACACTGGCCATGGCGTTCTGGTCCTACAGCAGCGAGATCGATTACGCCTCGGCGGCTCCTTACGCCTTCATCATGGTGGCGATGTCGCTGCCCCTGACCTGGCTGCTCTACGTCCAGTCGAAGCGGATGGCCGGACGATGAGCTTTCTCGAACTCGGCAATCTGCACAAGCACTACGGCGCGGTCGCCGCACTGGCCGGTGTCAACCTGAACGTCGCCAGCGGCAGCCGCACGGCGATCGTGGGACCTTCCGGCTGCGGCAAGACGACCTTGCTGCGGCTGATCGCCGGCTTCGAGGCGCCTGATCAGGGCAGCATCGTGCTCGACGGGCAGGTGCTGGCCAATGGCGGCGCCGCTGTCCCGGCGCATCGCCGCGGTATTGGCGTGGTGGCGCAGGACGGCGCCCTGTTCCCGCACCTGACCATCTCTGACAATATCGGCTTCGGCATGGCACGGGACGACGACAGGCGCGCCGAACGCATCGTCGAACTTGCCTACATCGTGGGACTCGACAAGGCGATCCTCAAACGCCGCCCGCACGAGCTCTCCGGCGGCCAGCAGCAGCGAGTGGCGCTGGCCCGCGCCATGGCTATGAAGCCGCGGCTGATGCTGCTCGACGAGCCGTTCTCGGCACTCGACACCGGCCTGCGCGCCTCGATGCGCAAGGCGGTGGCCGAACTTCTGGAGGCGGCCGGCATCACCACCATCCTGGTGACGCACGATCAGGCCGAGGCACTCTCCTTCGCCAGCCAGGTGGCGGTAATGCGCGATGGGAAATTTTCCCAGATCGGCACGCCGCGCGAGCTCTATCTCAAGCCGAAGGACAGGATGATCGCCGAGTTCCTCGGCGATGCCATCATCCTTCCGGCGAGCATTTCAGGCGGCTTCGCCAGTTCGCCGCTGGGTCGCATCGCCGTCGACGCGCCGGACAGCCGCGATGTCGCCCGCATCATGCTGCGGCCGGAGCAGATCGGCCTGAAACGCACCTCGCGCGAGGGCATGTCGGGCACGTCGGACATGCCGTTCGGCGAGGTGACGGAATCGGAATTCGCCGGCTCGACATGCACGATCGCCGTGCGGCTCCTGAACAATTCCGATCCGCCCGACGCTGCGGCCATCGGCGGCACGCCGCTGATCCTGCGCAAATCCGGCATGGACGCGCCGGCGGTCGGCGAGATCGTGCGGCTGACCGTATCGGGCAAGGCGCACGTCTTCGCTTGAGCCCGACGCGCCGGTCATGGTTACCCGGCAGCAGCCTCTACGGCACCGATAGCATGGTCAGGGCAGCGCGCGGATCGGCATAGCTCTGTGGCGCACCGGTCTCTGTCAGGTCGCCGGTAAAAGACGCAAAGCGCGGCGTCGGCGTGATGTGCATTGATGTGCGCAATGCAATGATCCCGCCGCTGGTGCAGGTCGGCCCCAAAGCGGCGCTCACCTTGCCGACCGAGATGCACGTCGGTGACCTGGATGACTTTCATGTACGTCTCTTTGGCTGTGCGCGTGCTGGAAATCAAAGCGCTGGCTCTGGCACCGAAGCCTTGAAGACATCGAGACGGGTGCCTGTCTCCGACGAGAAGAAGTGCATGTCGTCCGGCGAGATCTTCAGGCCGACAGTGCTGCCGGGCTCGGGGTGAACGGCCTCCGAGGTCATCACCGAGAACGGCGCGCCGTCGAGGTCGACATAGATCACCCGCCCCGCGCCCAATTCCTCCACCAGGTCGACCGTGGCATCGAGCGCGCCGGCCGTGCCTGGTGCCACCAGCCGGACCGCTTCCGGCCGGATGCCCATCGCCACTTTCGTGCCGACCGGCAGGCCAGCGCGAGCCATCGCCAGGCGCCGGCTGCCGCCGAGCAGCGACAATCCGTCGAGTTCGACGGTGCCTCCGAGGATGTTCATGGCCGGCGCGCCGACGAAGGTGGCGACGAAGCGGCTGGCTGGGCGGGTGTAGATTTCACCTGGCGTGCCGACCTGTTCGACCCGTCCCCCATTCATCACCACCAGTCGGTCGGCCAAGGTCATGGCCTCGACCTGGTCGTGGGTGACGAAGACGGAGGTGGCATTCAGCCGGCGATGCAGCTTGCGGATCTCCGAGCGCATCTGCACGCGCAGCTTGGCGTCGAGATTGGACAGCGGCTCGTCGAACAGGAACACCTTCGGCTCGCGGATCATGGCGCGGCCCATAGCGACGCGTTGCCTCTGGCCACCCGAAAGCGCCATCGGCTTGCGGTCGAGCAGTTGCTCGAGTTCGAGCGTGCGGGCCACCGCCTGGATGCGCTGGTTGCGTTCGGCCGAGGGAACGCCGGCGACTTTCAGCGAATAGCCGATGTTCTGGGCCACGCTCATATGCGGATAAAGCGCGTAATTCTGGAACACCATGGCGCAGCCGCGCTCGCGCGGCTCGAGCTTGTTGACCACCATGCCGTCGATGGCGATCGTGCCGTCGGAAATCTCTTCCAGCCCCGCGATCATCCTGAGCAGCGTGGACTTGCCGCAGCCGGACGGCCCGAGGATGACGACGAATTCGCCCGAGGCGAAGTCGAGATCGACGCCGTGCACGACCTGCGTCTTGGCATAGTTCTTCTTGACGCCGCGTATTGCGATGGAGGCCATCTTTTGTCTCCTTGTTACTTCTCGGTGGCGATCAGGCCGCGCACGAACCAGCGCTGCATGAGCACCACCACGATCAGCGGCGGCAGCATGACGATAAGCGTTCCGGCCATGGCGATGTTCCATTCCGGAATGCCGCCGACATTGGGGATAAGTTGCTTGAGCTCGGTGACGGCGGTCGCGTGCGACTGGTCGGTGGTGATGAGCAGCGGCCACAGATACTGGTTCCACGCCCACAGGAACATGATGGTGCCGAGCGCGGCCATGTTGTTGCGCGACAACGGCAGCAAGATATCGATGAAGAAGCGCAGCGCGCCGGCACCGTCCATGCGCGCCGCCTCGGTCAGTTCGTCCGGTACGGTCAGGAAGAACTGCCGGTAGAGGAAGGTGCCGGTGGCAGTGGCGATCAGCGGCAGGATCAGCCCGGTATAGGAATTGAGCAGGCCTAGGCTGAGCGAAACCTGCACGCCCGAGATCTTCTCGATCAGCCAGCTCAGCCCGGTAATGTCGAGGATGGTCTGGTAGGGCGACAGCACATTGGCGACCACCGCATAGGTCGGCACGATGCGCACTTCCAGCGGCAGCATCAACGTGACGAAGATCAGCCAAAAGATGAAGGTGCGGCCGGGATAGCGGAAATAGACGATCGAGAAGGCGGTCAGCGCCGAGATGATTACTTTGCCGGCCGCTACGCCGGCAGCCATGATGAAACTGTTGAGCAGCTTGGGACCAAGGTCGGCCGTCGTCCACGCCGTCTTGATGTTTGTCCAGAAATCGCTGCCCGGCAGCAGCGACATCGGCACGTCGTTGACATCCTTGAGGTTGTGCGACGCGGCCACGGCCACAACCACGAACGGCGCGATGCAAAGTACAAAGCCGGCAAACAGAATCACATGGGTGAAGAAGTTGAGGAACGGGGTGCGCTCGACCATATCAGTCTCACCTGTAGTGGACGCGCCGCTCGATGAAGCGGAACTGGAAAATGGTCAGCACGATGATCAGCAACATCAGGATGATGCTCTGCGCGGCGGCACCGGAGTAATCGAGGCCTTTGAAGCCGTCGGAATAGATCTTGTAGACCATCAGATTGGTGGCATTCGCCGGCCCACCGGACGTCATGATATCGACGATGCCGAAGGAATCCTGGAAGCTTTCCGTGATGTTGATGACAAGCAGGAAGAAGATGGTCGGCGTGATCAGCGGAAACTGGATATCCCAGAAGCGCCTCATGACACCAGAGCCGTCCATCGCGGCGGCTTCGATCAGGGAACGCGGGATGGCCTGGAACGCGGCAAGGAAGAAAATGAAGTTATAGCCGACATATTTCCAGGAGAAGGCGACGATAATCGAAGCCATGGCGTCTGCGCCGTCGAGGCCGGGATCCCAGAAGCCGGGCCAGACCTGGTTGACGACGGCCATGAAGCCGGCTTCGGGCGCCAGGATGAAGCGGAACGCCATCGCCAGCGCGGGTGCGGCGATACCGTAGGGCCAGATCAGCACCACGCGATAGAGACGCGAGCCGGCTAGCTGGCGGTCGGTGAGCGCGGCGAGCACGAGCGCGATGAACATCGCAAGCCCGGTGCTGATGCCAGCAAAGACAAGACTGGTAGTGATCGAGTTCCAGTAATCGGCGTTGGCTAGGATCGAGCGGAAATTGTCGAGACCGACCCAGATGTTGCCGCCGCCCCAGGGCTGCTGCAGCGTCAGCGACCAGTATACGGCCTGGCCGGCAGGCCAGTAGAAGAAGGTGAAGATCAGGACAAGTTGCGGCACCGCGAAAAGAATGCCGACTGTCCAACTGCCGAAAGTGACGCGTTTTTCCATCGGTCCGCCGTTGCCGCAGGGTGGTCAGCTTAAAGCAAGCGAAAGATTAATAACGAAATAGCCGCCCGTCGACCTACCCAAGCATGGTCCCGAAAGTGGAGACGGTTTTCGGGATCATGCTCAAACGGGTCGGCCGGCGGCCCGGAATTTCCCTGGATCAGGGCAGGGTTTTTCCCGGATAGGTCTGCTGGAAGCGGTCGAGGATGGCGTCGCCGTTCTTGACCAGCGTGTCGAGGCCTTCCTGCACGCTGACCTTGTTGGCGAAGATCGCCTGCATCTGGGTGCCGAACTCGGCGCGGATCTGGGTGAAATTGCCCAGGCGGATGCCGCGGGTGATTTCGGTCGGCTCGGAGGCGGTCAGGCTGGCGATCGCGACTTCGCGCCCCTTGTAAGGCGCCTTGTCGTAAAAGCCCTGGCCCTTCATGTAGTCGAAGCCCGCCTTGGTCACCGGGATGTAACCGGTGTTGGTCGACCAGAACAGGGCGGTCTTCGGATCGTGGATGAAGTTGAGGAACGCGGCCGCGCCCTTGTATTCAGCATCCGACTTGCCGGAGAGAACCCACAGCGATGCGCCGCCGACGAGCGAGTTCTTGCGCTCCGTGCCGGCATAGACGGGCAGTTCGGCAACGTCCCAGTTCATGCCTTCCTTCTGCGTACGGCCAACCGTGCCGTGATCGCCGACCGAGGTCAGGATGACCTGGCAGGTACCGGTGGCAAAGGCCTGGACCATATCCTGGCCGAGATCCTTCGACTTGATCTTGATCAGGCCGGCGTCATACCATTTCTTGAGGTCGGTGACGTACTGCACGAACTTGGTCTTGTTGACTTCGAGACGGGCGTCGAGGCCGTCATAGCCATTGTTCTTGGTGGCGATCGGTTGGTTGTGCAGCGCCGAGAATTGCTCCATGAGCTGCCAGCTTTCATTGGCCGAGATGTTGATCGCCATCGGGCATTCATAGCCGGCGTCCTTCAACGCCTTGAGGTCGGCGCCGACGTCTTCCCAGGTCTTCGGCGCATCGCTCTTGCCGATCTTGGCGAAGGCGTCCTTGTTCCAGTACATCAGCGGGGTCGACGAATTGAACGGGAAGGACAGCATCTCGCCTTTCGACGTGGCGTAATAGCGGGCGATGCCGGGGAAATAATCGGCGTAGTCGATCTTGTAGCCGTTTTCTTCCATGAGCTTGTCGGCGGGCTTGTAGGCACCCGACAGCATCATGGTGGCGGTGCCGACGTCATAGACCTGAACGACGGCGGGCTGCTTGCCGGCGCGGAAGGCGGCAATGGTGTTCTGCAAGGTGGCGTCGTAATTGCCCTGGCTGGTGCAGACGACTTCATAGTCCTTCTGCGAGGCGTTGAAATTCTTGCACAGCGTGTCCACGACACGTGCGAGATCGCCCGAAAGGCCGAACCAGAAATCGAATTTTGCCGGTTCCGCGAAGGCAGGCATCGCCAGCGCGGTGCTCAGCACGCCTGCGACAAGGGCAGCAAAGCCCCGCTCGATGATCGTCATGATTTCTTCCCTCTTGAATGACTGTTGACAAGGGTCTTGCGCAAGTCCTTGCCCGCTCTCTTAGAGAAGGTATGTGACAGTCTGTTGTGGCCCTTGCGGGCCTGTACACAGCT
Source organism: Mesorhizobium sp. URHB0026 (assembly GCF_054059755.1). Taxonomy (NCBI): domain Bacteria; kingdom Pseudomonadati; phylum Pseudomonadota; class Alphaproteobacteria; order Hyphomicrobiales; family Phyllobacteriaceae; genus Mesorhizobium; species Mesorhizobium sp. URHB0026. Next base: position 850,701 of record NZ_JBSSCN010000001.1, read on the forward strand.
GGTCTTTTCTCCCCTTCGGCGGCGACAGCGGCATGAAAACGTCACACCGGCGCCCTAGGTAGCTAGGGCGCCTGCCAAAGACGTAAAGACCGTCATTGTTATCCGGCAAAGGGATGATGAAATGCTGGTGAAGCGTTCGTGCAATGGCATCGACATGACGAAGCCGCTCGACGTTCCAGGCCACCACCTTCAATGCCTCGCCGACGCCGCCTGAAATAGCCGTTGCCTTCAATCGATACGGCTGACCTGGTCTGTGCTCTTGCGGTCAGCTTGCGCCGCAAAGGCACGCTATGGTTGCAGGCGGCTTTATCGATCCTTCAACAGCCAAGCATTAATCAGTCATATTCTTTCTTTATTTCCTGCGGGCTAGGGGGAATAAGATGCTGACGATCTATAATTGCATCGTGAACCAGCACGATCTGAGGCTGGTTGCTCTGGCAGCGCTGATTTGTGGAATTTCCTGTTTTTCAGCCGTCAATCTTCTTCATCACATAGGCCGCTCGACGGATCGAAATCGGCTTGCCTGGCTGACGATCGCCTCCACCTCGACCGGCTTCGGCATTTGGGCCACGCACTTCATCGCCATGCTTGCCTTCACGCCGGGAATACCCAACGCCTATGATCCCGGACTTTCAGTACTCTCGCTCGCTGGTGCGGTGGCGGTGACGGCGGTTGGCATGTGGGTCGCCACCTTGCGCGACGAGCTTGATTATCATCTGGTCGGCGGTGCCGTTCTGGGCGGCGGTATCGCGGCCATGCACTACATCGGCATGGCGGCATTCGAGGTCGAGGGCCGGATCGAATGGAACCTGCTCCTCGTCGCCGTCTCCTTGCTGGTCGGCGTGACGCTCGCGGCGCTGGCTTTGCGGGTCGTCCTGCGTGGCTCGTCAATGCCTGCGACACTTGCCGGTGCGGTCTTGCTGACGCTGGCAATCTGCGGCCTGCACTTCATAGCCATGGCTGCCGTCTCGATCTTCCCGGATTCCTCGATAGCCATATCCGAACACACCGTCGCACCGACCTCGCAGGCCTTCGCCGCCGCTGCGGCCACTCTGGTGATCCTGGTGCTTTCGGCCTCCGCGCTGTGGATCGACCTGCGCTTCCGTCGCCAAAAGCTTGAGGTCGACCGCATGCACGGCTTGGCCAACGCCGCAGTGGAAGGCCTGATCGTTTGCGACGGCAATCGCATCGTCAGTGTCAACGACAGCATGGCCAGGCTGACCGGCATGGTCGCAACGACACTGAACGGAAGGGAACTTGGCGACCTCTTTGATGAGCGCACCGCATCCGACCTGATCAACTTCCAGGGACAGCCGTGGGAGGCGGAACTGAGCAATCGCGACGGGATGAGAATCCCTGTCGAACTGATCGCCAGAAGCATCGACTATTGCGGCAAGCCCCACAATGTCGTGGCTGTCCGCGACATTCGCGAACGCAAGAAGGCGGAGCAGGAAATCCTTCGCCTCGCTCATTTCGATCCGCTGACGGGGCTCGCCAACCGCCGTAGCTTTTCCAGCCGGCTTGATACCGAAATCGCGACCACGAGCCGAGACGCAAAACCCGGCAAGGGCGCGAGGGGCGGACATCTTGCGCTTCTGCTGCTCGACCTCGATCGGTTCAAGGAAGTGAACGATCTTTATGGGCATGGCGCCGGCGACGCGATGCTTCAGAAGGTGGCGAATTGCGTCTCCGGCGTTCTTCGCCACGGACAGATGCTGGCGCGCCTTGGAGGCGACGAATTCGCCATCATCGCCCCCAACCTGCCCGACCCGCAGGCGGCGAGCCGGATAGCGGACGCGGTGCTCGCCGCGATGCGCGAGGAGAACCGGCTCTCGGCGGGTGGCGGGCTGGTATCGGGGAGCATCGGCATCGCGCTCTATCCGCTGGACGCGGAAGACCAAGCCAGCCTCATCAGTCATGCGGATACCGCGCTCTATCGCGCCAAGACCGAAGGCAGGGACACTTATCGCTATTTCGAGGCGTCGATGGGCGCCGAGGCTCGCGACAAGCGCGTCATGGAGCACGAACTGCGCCAGGCAGTCGCGCGCGACGAATTCTATCTCGTCTACCAGCCACAGAAAGAGATCAGCAGCGGCAGGATGGTCGGCTTCGAAGCCTTGATCCGTTGGCGGCATCCCGAACGCGGCGATGTTCCCCCGTCCATATTCATTCCCCTGGCGGAGGACAGCGGCGCCATCGGTCAGATCGGAGATTGGGTGCTGACGGCAGCGTGCCAGGAGGCCGCCCGTTGGGAAAATCCACTGACGGTGGCCGTCAACGTCTCCGCGGTGCAGTTGCATAATCCGAACTTCAGTCGAAAGGTGCACGAGACCTTGCTCAAGTCCGGTCTCGCGGCGGCCAGGCTGGAACTCGAAATCACCGAGACGGCGCTGGTGAAGGACATGCCGCGCGCGCTGGCGAGTTTGCGACAGGTCAAGGCGCTTGGCGTGCGCGTGGCCATGGATGATTTCGGAACCGGCTATTCCTCCCTCTCCAACCTTCGCGCCTTCCCTTTCGACAAGATCAAGATCGACGGTTCCTTCATCAAGTCCGTCGACACCAACGGCCAAGTTGCGGCGATCGTGCGCGCCGTGCTCGGGCTGGGGCGCGGCCTGGGCCTGCCGGTGCTGGCGGAGGGCGTCGAGACGCTCGGCGAGTTGAAGTTCCTCGACGCCGAGGCCTGTGAGATCGGCCAGGGCTATTATCTCGGCAAGCCGGCGCCGATCGAGGCTTTCGGGGACCTGACCGGCCACGGCAAGCGTGTTCGGGCGCGAGGCGCCAACCGCCAGGATGGCAGCCTCGTATTGCTCAAACCGAGCGTACGCTCGGCCTAGAGCTCCTTGTTTTTACGCAATTCCGGACGGAAAACCGTTACACACTTTTCCTGGAGTTGCTCCGGCTCACGACCCGAGCGCCGTCTCGACCAGCCGCTTTGCATCGGGCCCGGCCCATTCGGCCGGACCGTTCATGTGGGCGATCAGGCAGCCTTCGCCGTCGATCAGCATGGTGACGGGCAGGCCGAGCGCCAGACCGCGCGTCTTGAGCTCGTTGAACAGCGTCATCGTCGAATCGCGGTAGTAGCCGAGCGTGTGCACACCGGTATCGGCGAGAAACTTCTTCGGTTTCACGTCGTCGCCGGCATCGACGTTGACGGCGACGACCTGAAAGGCGGCGCTGCCTTTCTCCTTCTGCAGCGCATCGAGCGCCGGCATTTCGGCACGGCAGGGCGCGCACCACGTGGCCCAGAGATTGAGCAGCACCGTCTTGCCGGCATGATCGGCGATCGTCATCGGCTTGCCGTCCGGACCGTTGAAGGCGAGGCTCCTCATTGACTGCGGCGGATCGGCCGGCAAAAGTGCCGCGACCTCGCCGGTGGCCGCGGCCGCGACCTTCTTGGCGCGATCGCTCTTGGCGGCGCAGGCGACATCGTCCTTGCTGTCGCCGGCGGCTGCTTGGGGCGCGGCGTTGTTGCCAGACCGGCTCTCGCTGACATATACCGCGACCGCGCCGGCCAGCGCTCCCGCCACCAGGGCGGCGAGGATCAGGCGCGGGGCCGGGAAAAATCTGTTTCCGTCTGCCATTTTCTCAAAACTGCTCCGAAGCACGGGTTATAGCCATGAGCGACAAGAAGACCAGCAACCAGATGTGGGGCGGACGATTTGCCTCGGGTCCGGCCGCGATCATGGAAGCGATCAACGCATCGATCTCGTTCGACCGCAAACTCTACGCGCAGGACATAAGAGGCTCGATCGCCCATAGCGAGATGCTGGCGCAAACGGGCATTATTTCGGCGGCCGATCAAGAAAAAATCGCTCACGGTCTGAACACGATCCTGAAAGAGATCGAAGCCGGCAGCTTCGAGTTTTCGGCGCGGCTGGAAGACATCCACATGAATGTCGAGGCCCGCCTTGCCGATCTGATCGGTCCGGCGGCCGGCCGCCTGCACACCGCCCGTTCGCGCAACGACCAGGTGGCCGTCGATCTGAGGCTCTGGGTCAAGGACGAATGCCTTCGTGTCGCCGAGGCGTTGAAAGGCTTGATCATGGCCCTCCTGGCGCGAGCCGAGGAACATGCGGCGACCGTCATGCCGGGTTTCACCCACATGCAGGCGGCGCAGCCGGTCACTTTCGGCCATCATTGCATGGCCTATGTCGAGATGTTTTCGCGCGACCTGTCGCGCGTGCGCGACGCGATCGAACGGATGGACGAGAGCCCGCTCGGTGCCGCCGCCCTTGCCGGCACCAGCTTCCCGATCGACCGCCACCAGACCGCGAGCGCGCTCGGTTTCCGCGAGCCGATGCGCAATTCGCTGGACAGCGTCTCGGACCGCGATTTCGCGCTGGAGTTCCTTGCCATGGCGGCGATCTGCGCCACCCATCTGTCGCGGCTGGCCGAGGAGATCATCATCTGGTCGACGCCGCAATTCGGCTTCATCAGGCTGTCGGATAGTTTTTCCACCGGCTCCTCGATCATGCCGCAGAAGAAGAACCCCGACGCCGCCGAACTGGTTCGCGGCAAGACAGGCCGCGTCAACGGCCATCTGGTCGGCCTGCTAACGGTGATGAAGGGCATGCCTTTGACCTACGGCAAGGACATGCAGGAAGACAAGGAATCGGTGTTCGACGCGGCCGAGACGCTCGACCTGATGCTGGCCGCGATGACCGGCATGGTTGCGGACATGACGGTCAATGCCGCCGCGATGAAGAAGGCCGCCGGCTCCGGCCATGCCACCGCCACCGATCTCGCCGACTGGCTGGTGCGCACTTTGGGCATCCCGTTCCGCGAGGCCCATCATGTCACCGGCCGCGCGGTGGCGCTGGCCGAAGACAAGAAGGTTAGTCTGGAAAAGCTATCGCTGGAGGATCTGCGATCGATCAACCCGGGCATCACTTCCGACATATTCTCGGTGCTGGCGGTGCAGCGCTCGGTCAAGAGCCGCACCAGCTTCGGCGGCACCGCACCGTCGGAAGTGAGAAAGCAAATCCGCTATTGGAAAAAGCGTCTCGCCAAAGCGTAACCCCGATATCGCGATCAGCAATATCCGGGGTGCAATGCAACCAGAACTCGGCTAAAAGCAGCGGCGGACAGAGAGTTTCGGACGGATGGATCGATGACCGGAAGCAGGATTTTGGTGACGCTGACGCTGCTTGCGGCGCTTGCCTTCGTGACCGCCTGCGGCCGCAAGGCGGGCCTCGACACGCCCTACGAGGCGGCTGTCCAGGCACGCAAGGATGCCGAGAAGGCCCACCAGCCCGTGCCGCCGGAACCGGAAAAACCGGTCGTGGACAAGAAGTTCATTCTCGACCCGCTGATCTAGCTTCGATGAAGGCGGGATTGGTCTTTCCAAACCCGATCGCATCGTGCCTCAATTTCCGGAACCACTCTCGTGAACCATTTCGACTACCGCGACGGCGTGCTGCATGCCGAGGACGTGGCGATCCCTGATATCGCCGCACAGGTCGGCACGCCGTTCTACTGCTATTCGACGGCGACCCTGACCAGGCACTACCGTGTCTTCGTCCAGGCCTTTGCCGGGCTCGATACGCTGGTCTGCTACGCCATGAAGGCCAATTCCAACCAGGCGGTGCTGCGGACCTTGGCCAAGCTCGGCGCCGGTGCCGACGTGGTCTCGGAAGGCGAATTGCGCCGGGCTCTGGCCGCCGGCGTACCGGCCGGCAAGATCCTGTTCTCCGGCGTCGGCAAGACCGCGCGCGAAATGGACTTTGCGCTCGAAGCCGGCATTCTCTGCTTCAACGTCGAATCCGAGCCGGAACTCGAGCTGTTGTCGGCACGTGCCGTGGCGCTCGGCAAGGTGGCGCCGATCTCGCTGCGAATCAATCCCGATGTCGACGCCAAGACCCACAAGAAAATCTCAACCGGCAAGGCCGAGAACAAGTTCGGCATTCCCTGGCAGCGGGCGCGCCAGGTCTACGCCCGCGCGGCAACGCTTCCGGGCATCAGGATCACCGGCATCGATACCCATATCGGCAGCCAGATCACCGAGTTGCAGCCCTTCGACGACGCCTTCGCCCTGCTGGTCGACCTGGTCGGTGCGCTGCGCGGCGACGGCCACGCCATCGAGCATGTCGACCTCGGCGGCGGCCTCGGGATTCCCTACCGCGTCGACAACAACCCGCCCCCCTTGCCCGACGCCTATGCCCAGATCGTCCGCAAGCACGTCACCAAATTGGGTCTGAAGGTCATGTTCGAGCCGGGCCGGCTGATCGTTGGCAATGCCGGCATCCTGGTGTCGGAAGTGATTTTCGTGAAGGAAGGCGACGCCAAGAATTTCCTCGTCGTCGACGCGGCGATGAATGACTTGATCCGGCCGACGCTCTACGATGCCTTCCATGAGATCAAGCCGGTCGTGCAGCCGCCGGCCGACGCGCCGCGCATGATGGTCGATGTGGTCGGCCAAGTCTGCGAGACCGGCGATTATCTCGGCCTCGACCGGGACCTGCCCCGGATGATAGCGGGCGACCTCGTCGCCGTTTCCACCGCCGGCGCCTATGGCGCGGTCCAGGCCGGCACCTACAACACCCGCCTGCTGGTGCCGGAGGTGCTGGTCGACGGCGACCGTTTCCATGTCGTGCGTCCGCGCCTGACCTATGACGAGCTGATCGGGCTGGATTCGGTGCCGGACTGGCTTGCGTAAGCCGCCCTGCCGCGACGCTATAACCGGTTCTGGATGAGTGCCCTTGCGTCGGCGATCCTGTCCTCGTCACGGCGGTAGAAGGTCCATTGCTTGATGCGCTTGGTTCTGAGCAGGCCGGCCTGGATGAGCACGCGCATATGCTCGGAAAGCGTCGCCTGAGTGATGCCGAGCTTCTCGGCGATCAGCAGAGCGCAGACGCCGTCCTCGACCAGATCGCCATCCGCCTGTGCCCGGAAATGCGCACGTGGATCCTTGAGCCAGTCGAGAACCTGCAGTCTGCGCTCGTTGGCGATCGCCTTGAAGATATCAACCTCTTGCATTTAGCCATTTTGCCAAGTTACTAATTGCTGTCAATCCCAAGGAGATTTTGATGTCGCAGGGCAACGTCGTCACACGCGCACGCATCGCCGCGATGGAACCGCGCATCCGCCCCTATATCAGGCATACACCGGTTCTGCGCGTCGACATGGCCGACTTCGACCTGCCGCCTTTGGCGGTCGACCTCAAGCTCGAATGCCTGCAGCATTCGGGCTCGTTCAAAGCCCGCGGCGCTTTCACCAACCTGTTGGAGCGCCCGGTTCCCGAGGCCGGGGTCGTCGCCGCATCGGGCGGCAATCATGGCGCCGCCGTCGCCTACGCCGCCATGCGGCTTGGCCACGGAGCGACCATCTTCGTTCCCGAAGTGAGCCCGCAGGCCAAGCTGGACCGCATCCGGGGCTATGGCGCCGACCTCGTTGTCGGCGGCGCCCGCTATGCCGAGGCGCTGGCTGCCAGCGAACGATTCGCGGGGGAAACCGGCGCCTTGCGGATCCACGCCTTCAACCAGGAGGAGACGCTGATCGGCCAGGGCACGCTCGGGCTCGAAATCGAAAGCGATCTGCCTGAGATCGACACGCTGCTGGTCGCCGTCGGCGGTGGCGGCCTGATCGGGGGGATCGCCGCCTGGTATGCCGGCCGCATCCGCATCGTCGCCGTAGAGCCCGAGGGCGCGCCGACCCTCCATCGCGCCTTCGAGGCCGGCCATCCGGTTGACGCGCCCGCGGAAGGCATCGCCGCCGATTCGCTGGCGCCGAAGCGCGTCGGCGAGATGATGTTCCCGATCGCCGAAGCCTTCGTCGAACGCTCCATCCTGGTCAGCGACGACGACATCATCGCCGCCCAGAAGGCGCTCTGGAACCGCGTGCGCATCATCTCGGAGCCGGGTGGTGCCGCCGCCTTCGCCGCGATCCTGTCGGGCCGTTACGCGCCGACACCGGGCGAACGGGTCGCCGTGCTGGTCTGTGGCGCCAACGCAGACCCCGCCAATTTCTGATTGCAACCATTTCGGCAGGCTTCACGTTCTTTCAAACTGCCTCGCCTTTGCCGTGTTTGCTGGTATTCTTCGAGTCGTGAGGCTTGGGCTATCCCGCCCGCCTCGCCGCATGATCGCGAAAAGTGGAATCCGAGTTTCGGAACAGATCATGCCCAAAGAGGTTGAGCCCATTGCGGTCCTTCTGGACGGAACAGGGCTCTAGGAAAGGGCCGATGACCGAACGACCCATCTTCAGCAGCGATCGCGGCCTGGCCGGACGCCTGGCCTTGAGCCGGCTGGCGACGCGGATCTCGATGGCGATCGAGCGTGGCTGGCCGCTGCTGCTTCCGCTCATTATCGTCGTCGGCCTGTTCCTGAGCGTGTCCTGGTTCGGTATTTTCCCCCGGCTGCCCGACGTGGTGCGGATCGGCCTTATCGCCATATTCTGCCTGGCAGGTCTGGCGGCGCTTTATCCGCTGCGCTTTTTCCGCATCCCTGGCGCGGCCGAGATCGATCGCCGCATCGAAGCCGCCAACAGACTGCTGCACAGCCCCGTACAAGTGCAGAGCGACCGGCCCAGCGGCCAGGAAAGCAGTTTCTCGCAAGCGCTCTGGCGCGAGCACCAGAAGCGAATGGCTGGAAAGCTCGACAATCTCAGCGCCGATCTGCCGCGCACGCGCGTGCCGGAGCGCGACCCGTGGGGGTTGCGCGCCGTGGCGGCGCTCCTGCTGGTCACTGCCTTTGCCTTCTCCTTTGGGCCGACCGGCGGCCGGCTGAGCGATGGGTTCAGCGCACATGGCACGCTCGACACCGTACCGCCGCGCATCGACGCATGGGTGACGCCGCCGGCCTATACCGGCAAGCCTCCGATCTTCCTGACGGCCGACGCCAACCAGGCGACGCCGACCTTTCATGTCCCCGAGGGCAGCGACGTCTCCTTGCGCGTTACCGGAGGCTCGGGCGAGGAAACGCTTGCCTATGCCGACAAGGACGGCAATGCGCGCGCCATCGACCCCGCAAGCCCGCAAGCCGCCGCCAAACCGGCAGCAAGCCCGGCGGTGCCGTCCGCCTCAAAGGTGCGCCAGTTCGCCAGCAAGCTGACCGGCGACGGGACGATGACGCTGAAATCGGGGGAGGATCAGCTTGGCCGCTGGGCTTTCGCCGTGATCGCGGACAAGCCGCCGCAGATCCGCTTCGTCGGCGAGCCCAAGCGCGCCGCCAACGGCGCCTTCGAGCTCAACTATCAGATCGACGACGACTACGGCGCCGCCACCGCCAAGGCGGCCTTCGCGCTGGCCGACCCGCAGGCGCCGGGTGCGCATCCGCTCTACGGTCCGCCCGAAATGCCGCTGACACTGCCGCGCCGCGGCGGCAAGTCGAATGCCGCCAAGACCACGAAGGACCTGACCGAGCATGTCTGGGCCGGCAGCAGCATCAAGCTGACGCTGGTCGCCACCGACGACGCCGGCCACACCGCCTCAAGCGAAACCAAGACGCTCGTGATGCCCGAACGGCCCTTCGCCAACCCGCTGGCACGCGCGCTGATCGAACAGCGCCGCCTGCTTGCGCTCGACGCCAATGCCAAGCCGCGCGTGCTCGACCTGATGGAGGCCATCACGCTGCGGCCCGAAGACACGTTCGATACCATGTCCCACTACCTCGCCATCATGAGCGCGATGAGCCGGCTCAAGCTGGCGGTGAACGACGATCAATTGCGCAGCGAGGTTGCCTACCTCTGGGAGATCGCGCTTGGTATCGAGGAGGGCAACCTCTCGGCCGCCGAAAAGCGGCTGCGCCAGGCCCAGCAGGCCCTGCAGGATGCCATCAAGAATGGCGCCAGCGATGCCGAGATCGAGAAGGCGATGAAGGAACTTCGCGAGGCGATGAACCAGTTCCTGCAGGAATTCGCCGAACGCGCCAAGCAGAACCCGAACGCGCCGCAGATGCAGCAGAACGGCCAGGAGCTGCGCCAGAGCGACATCGACCGCATGATGGACCAGATCGAAAATCTGGCGAAGTCGGGCGCTCGCGACAAGGCCCAGCAATTGCTGTCTCAGTTGCAAGACATGATGAACAACCTCCAGGCCGGTCGCCAGCAGCAGGGGGGCGAGCAGGACAGCCAGATGCGTCAGCAGATGGATAAGCTTGGCGAGATCCTGCGGCGCCAGCAGGAGATGATGAACGACACCTTCCGCATGGATCAGATGCAGCGCGGCGAGCGCCAGCGCGGCCGCAACCGCGACGAGCAGCTTGGCCAGAACGATGAGCAAGGTCAATCGGGCGAAAACGGCAAGCCCGGCGAGAATGGCGAGCCAAAGCCGATGACGCCGCAGGAATTCGCCGATGCGCTGAAGCAGCTGCAGGAAGGCCAGGGCCAGCTGAAGAGCGATCTCGAGCAGCTGAAGAAAGGCCTGGAGGGCATGGGCATGGAGCCCAATGAAGGATTTGGCGAGGCCGGCAAGTCCATGGGCAGCGCCGAGCAGGCGCTTGGCGAGGGCCAGGGCGACGAGGCCGTCGGCCACCAGGGCCGGGCGCTCGAGGCGCTGCGCAAGGGCGCCAAGGACATGATGAAACAGATGCAGGCCATGCAGGGCGACCAGGGCGGCAGCCAGGAAGGCGGCCGCCAGCAGGATGCCGACCGTGACCCGCTCGGCCGGCCGCGCGCCAGCCAGGGTCCCGATTTCGGCGATTCGGTGAAAGTGCCCGACGAGATCGACGTGCAGCGCGCGCGCCAGATCCTGGAAGCGATCCGCAAGCGGCTCGGCAATGCGCTCAGCCCCGACATCGAGCGCAGCTATCTGGAACGGCTGCTGGAGCTGAAATAGGAAGCGGCGAGAGCGGCCAGCTTCATTTCCATGAAGCCGATCTACCTGTTGACGAACGCCTCGCGGATTGCCTCCTGCATGCCGTCGATTGCTTCGCCTGACGCATTCGGGTTGCGATGCATCACCACATTGGAGGAATCGATGTCGCCGAACCCGTCCGCGGACGTCAGCTCTCGGCAGTCCGCCGGAATGTTGCTGCGTGAGATCGGCGCGATCGCCAACCCTGAGGTGACGGCAAGCTTCAGGCCGCCATTGGTATCGCTTGTATAGGCGACGCGATAGGCAAGGCCGCGCTGCTCCAGCGATTTGATGGCGAAGTCCTTGCACCAGCCGGCGCGGTTGTAGAGCGCGATCGGCACCGGGCGCTCCTCATGCATGTGATGCAGGTTCGACGTCACCCAGACCGTCGGATCGTGCATCAGCACTTCGCCGCCGGATGGGTCCTGCCATTCGAACACCACGCATAGATCCAGCTCGCCGGCGGCGAGCGCCGCGATCTGCGCCTCCGAATGCGCGTAGCGCACGGTGACCTCGACCTTGGTGTGGCGCTTCGAAAATGCGCCGAGCGCGCGAGACAGGATGGCATGGCCATATTCCTCCGGAATGCCGATGCGCACCGGCCCACCGAGCGGCGCCGCCGCCATCGACGCCGCCGTTTCGTCGAGCAGCGAAACGATACGGCGGGCATTGACGATGAGTTCGCCGCCCCGCCGCGTCAGTGCGACGCCGCGTGAACCTCGCTCGAAAAGGCTGTCGCCGACCAGCTCTTCGAGCTTCTTCATCTGCATCGACACGGCCGATTGCGTGCGGCCGGCCTGCTCGGCGGCCCTCGTGAAATTGCCAGCCTCGGCGATGGCGACAAAGGTACGCAGGAGATCACTGTCGAGGGTTGGCCGCATGGCATCCATCATAAGCGGATTTGATCGCTGGCATCATTCCAATTCGTTTGCAACATGTCAAACGCCGAACGATAATCGCATCACCCATTGGATATGCAGTCGCGAAATCGGCCGCGGACCAATCAAGAGTCCTCACTCGTGCCCGCTACCCGAAAACGGTGGCGGGTTCTTTTTGATCTGGTGAGGGTCGCCGGATCGGATGCGCGGGAGCCTGAACGGATGCAAAATAGGATGGTGGGCGGCATCCTGAGCCTGTGCCTGGGCGTGCTGGTCTTCTCGCTGCAGGATCCGCTCGTCAAAGCCGTGTCGAGCGGCTACCCGGTGACCGAGGTGATGGCGATCCGCTCGATCATAGCCTTGCCGATCCTGATCGTTCTGGTTCACGTCGATGTCGGGCTGCGGGCAATCCTGTCGAAACGGTTCGGCCTGCTGACGATACGCGCCTTCATCCAGTTCACCTCCTACACGGTCTATTACCTGGCCATCGCCGCCCTGCCGCTGGCCGACGCCGTGGCGCTTTATTTCATGGCGCCGCTCTGCATCATGGCGATGGCCGGCCCCTATCTCGGCGAGCGCGTTTCCTGGCAGACCCTGTCAACCGTGCTGATCGGCATGTTTGGCGTCCTGGTGATGCTGCGGCCCGGCGCAGGGCTGTTCGACTGGGCGGCCTTGCTGTCGCTGGGCTCGGCCGTGCTCTACGCCTTCTCGCAGCTGATGGCTCGCAAGATCGGCGATACCGAATCGTCCACTGTCATGGCCTTCTACCAGAACGGCGCCTATCTCGTCGGCGCGGCCGTCGTCGCCGGCACGTTTCACATTGCGGGCATAACCCACGCTGTCCACCCGAGCCTCGAATTCCTGGTGCGACCATGGATCTGGCCGACGCTGCCGGATTTCCTCAAGATGGCCGCCTGCGGTTTCGTCGCCGCGGCCGGCATGATCCTGCTCTCGCAAGGCTACCGGCTGGCGCCGGCCAACCGCGTCGCCACCTTCGAATACACCGGCATCCTGTGGTCGCCGCTGTGGGGTTTCCTGTTCTTCGCCGAGGTGCCCAGGTCAGCAACGGTGATCGGCACGACGCTTATCATCGGCGCCGGCCTGCTGGCGCTCAACACCGAGCGCCGCGCCAGCCCGGCACCGGCGCTTGTCGCCAGGGATCCAGCCTGATCAGGCGAAGCAGATGAGCGCGCGTTCGACGCGAGAACGGATCTCGGCCAGCGTGAAGGGCTTTTGCACGACATCGAGGATGATGCCGTTCAATTCCTCGGCGCGCTCGCGCTGGTCGGCATAGCCGGTCATCAGCATGATCTTCATCGCGGGAAAAAGCGCGGCTGCCGCAACCGCCATCTCGATGCCGTCCATCTCGGGCATGCGTATGTCGGAGACGACGAGATCGTAACCGCCTTTTGCGGCGCGGATCAGCGAAAGCCCCTGCGCGCCATCGGCGGCGATATCGATTGAGTGGCCGGCGCGTTCGAGCGCGCGGGCTGCGAGGGTGCGGACGGACTCATCGTCCTCGACGATCAAAAGCTTTGCCATGGCCGGCATATTTGGTGGCGAAACGTTGACTTTTCCTGAAAACCCCGGCGTTCGTCCACACACATTTTTTTGCCACCGTTAAGGCCTTTTTCAGGATTCACCGGTGCGAGGCACTCGCCTTACACGTCGCCTTTCACCACACCCACGAACGGCAATTCACGGAAGGCATGCGCCACATCCATGCCATAGCCGACGACGAAATAATCGGGGCAGTCGAAGCCGACGTAATCGGCGTTGAGCGCGGTCTGCCGGCGCATGCGCTTGTCGAGCAGCACGGTGATGGAACAGCTTTTCGCGCCACGCGACAGCATCAGGTCGCGCGTGAAGCTTAGCGTCTTGCCTGATTCCAGAATGTCGTCGATCAACAGCACGTCGCGGCCGGCGACCTCGTTGTCGATGTCGCGCAGCACCCTCACCTCGCCGCTGGTTGTGCCGGCGCCATAACTGGAGATGAAGATGAACTCGACTTCCGGCGACAGGCCGACATCATGCATGGCGCGGATCAGGTCGGCGGCGAAGATGAACGAGCCTTTCAGCACCGAAATCACCAAGAGATCGTGATAATCGTGCCCGGCGATCTCCTTGGCGAGTTCGAGATTGCGCCGCGCGATCGCCGATGCCGAAAACAGGACTTCGATGTCCTTGCCGCGCACGTTTGGCATTTCTCGCCCTCTCCAGTTTTTTCCCAACGCCTTCACACCGAGCGTGTGATGGGATTCAGGTCAGGCCGAGCCGAAAGCGGTGGTTTCCGAGAACCGGAGCGGAGCGTACTTAAGTACGTGAGCACCGGAATCGCAGGGAACCACCGTTTGCAGACCGGCTTCACCTGAATATCGACACACGCTATTCGGCGAAGGTGACCAAAACGGTCCTTACGCCGTTCTTAGGCACGTCGAGCCGGCTGGCAAAGCCGAATCTTTCGCCCGATGCCAGCGAATGGCCAGATGTCCCCAGCGTATAGCGGGTTGTTCGCCCGTCATTGCCCGTCACCCGGATTTCGAGTGGCGGCATTGTCGCCGGCCTCGTCCCATCATTGGCGGCCTCGCCGTCGACGAACAGCACCGGATTGGCGCCGGAGGCGTCGACGCGTGACGTCACGCCTGAAATGGTCAGCGCCGACGCTTGCGCGCCGGGCAGGAGCGGTGCCTGGCGCACCAGCGCATGACCGCCCGAGACCCAGAAGGCAGCAAGGGCGGCACCGATGCCGGCGATCCAGAAGATCGGACCGCCGCGCGAGGCCGGCGGCCGTTCCGCCGGCGTTTCCGGCTTGCGCAGCATGTCCATGCCTTCGATAGGCGGGGTGACAATCGCACGCGGCAGCGGCGAAACATTTTCGACTGGTGAGGCCGGCTGCGGCAACACAATATAATCCGCATCGATGATATCATCCGCCGGAGCGCGCAAGATCCGGTCAACCGCGGCAACTGCCGCGGGATCGGTCATGATTTCGCCGGAAACCGGGCGCGCGGTTCGTTCGTCAGCCATCATGGCCCCAGTATTGCGCGTGTCGCTCTTCGTTTCTTTTGCGTAAACACAAATGGTTAACGCTTCCCCACCGGAGCCCTCTTGAAGAGCCTAAACGAGCCAGGAATTAACCGCCGGTTAACCATGCCGGCCGATGGTCTTTTCACAAAACAGGCCGGTTCGCCGCGGCCGGGAAATTCAGGTCGTCGAAATTGATTCGCTTTGAAAATGTCGGCCTCCGCTATGGCATGGGTCCGGAAATCCTCCGCGACATCTCCCTGCACATACCGGAGCGCTCCTTCCAGTTCCTGAGCGGTCCTTCGGGTGCCGGCAAGACGACATTGCTGCGCCTTTTGTTCATGTCGCTGAAACCGACGCGTGGACTGATCACCATCTTCGGCAAGGACCGCTCGCGCATCTCACGCGCCGAACTGCCGCATCTGCGCCGCCGCATCGGCGTGGTCTTCCAGGACTTTCGCCTGCTCGACCACATGACCACCTATGAGAATGTCGCGCTGCCGCTGCGCGTGCGCGGGCGCGAGGAAGCGAGCTACCGCACCGATGTCACCGAGTTGTTGAAATGGGTGGGGCTCGGCGAGCGCATGCATGTGCTGCCGCCGGTCCTGTCCGGCGGCGAGAAGCAGCGTGCCGCGATCGCGCGCGCCCTGATCGAGCAGCCGGAGATCCTGCTCGCCGACGAGCCGACCGGCAATGTCGATCCGCCGCTGGCGCGGCGGCTGCTGCGGCTGTTCATCGAGCTCAACCGGCTTGGTACCGCCGTTGTGATCGCCACGCACGACCTGGGCCTGATGGAGCAGGTCGACGCGCGCCGCATGATCTTGGCCGGCGGAAGGCTTGATATCTATGACTGAGCAGTCGGCCGACCATTTCGAGGAGCAGGATGGCGAGGCGGTGGAGGCGAGGCCGCGCGCACAACGCAAGATGGCGCCGATCGTGCCGGCTCAGAACATTGCCGGCCGCGCGCTGGTGCTGGTCATCGCCATCATGACTTTCCTGTCCTGCCTGACCTTCGGCGCGGTGACACTGGTGCGCGACACAGCCTCGGTTTGGGAAAACCAGATCTCGCGCGAGGCGACGATCCAGATCAAGCCGGCCGACGGCCTCGACATGGAAGCGGCGCTTACCCAGGCTTCGCGGATCGCTGGCGAGTTCCCTGGCGTGAAGGCCACCCGGATCATCGACCGCGAAGCGACCGCGAGACTGCTGGAGCCCTGGCTGGGTTCGGGCCTCAACATCGACGACCTACCGGTGCCGCGCCTCATCATCGTCACCATCGATGAGAGCAGCCCGCCGGACTTCGCCGCCATGCGCGCCGCGATCACGCCGAAACTGCCGAGTGCATCGCTCGACGACCACCGCACCTGGGTCGACCGGCTGGTGGCCATGGCCCGTACCACGGTGACCATAGGCGTCGCCGTTCTGGCCCTGATGCTGTCGGCGACGGTGCTGACCGTGGTGTTCGCGACCCGTGGGGCCATGGACGGCAACGGCCACATCATCGAGGTGCTGCATTTCGTCGGCGCCGAGGCGCGGTTCATCGCACGCGAATTCCGCCGGCATTTCCTGGTCACCGGCATGAAGGGCGCGGCCGCCGGCGGGGCGGCGGCGGTGCTCGTCTTCATCGTGTTCTCCTGGTGGTCGTCACGCAACATGGCAACCCCGCAGGCCGATCAGGCAACCGCTTTGTTCGGTAACTTCGCCATCGGTTCGGCGGGTTACGCAGGTGTCGTCCTGATGGTGCTGGTGATCGGCGCGCTGACGGCGGCAACCTCGCACGTCACCGTCGTTGCCTATCTCAGCGACATCGATGTTCGCCAGCCCGATGCATGAAAGGGCCTCGTCCTGGCTTGGATGGAAACAGGGCGATCACGGATAGAGAATTCGCGTAACGCAAAGTGCGTCTTTTACCTATCAAGGGCCGCATTTGAGGATTAACTATATGATCATGGATGTGCGGGACTCGACCGGGACGGCTGGACAGCTGCCAGTGGTGGTTGACCGTTGGCGCGGCCTTGGCAGGGTTAGCCATCTAAGGACCGCCCTTCGCTTCTCCGCTCTCTCCCTGCTTGTGCTTGCAACAGTGTTCGCTGGCGGCTTTGGCTGGTTCGCCAGCAAGGTCAGTCATCTGACCACGCCCGCCAACCCGGCCAAGGCCGACGCCATCATCGTGCTGACCGGCGGCCAGTCGCGCCTCGACGCCGCGATGGAGCTGCTCGCATCCGGCAAGGGCGAGCGGCTCTTGATCAGCGGCGTGCACCCCTCGGCCAGCCGGCGCCAGCTTCAGGCGGCGACCGGCGGCGACAAGAAACTGTTTTCCTGCTGCGTCGACATCGATCGCGCCGCGCTCGACACGATCGGCAATGCCGAGGAAAGCGCCAAATGGGTGGAAAACCATGCCTATGGCACGGTGATCCTGGTCACCAACAATTATCACATGCCGCGCAGCCTTTTGGAGATGGGCCGGCTGCTGCATGGCGCCAAGCTCGAACCCTACCCGGTGGTCAATTCCAACCTGGATAATGGCAGTTGGCTGACCAAGCCGCGGGCCGTGCGTGTGCTGTTCACCGAATACACCAAGTATCTGCTGGCGCTGGCTCGCGGGTTTATCCCGGTGAAATCTACGCCCGAGGGAATCGCGCTGGCCGAGACCGCCGCCGGCGGCTGAGCCGCGTCATTGCTTGGCGACAGCCCCTGAAACGCCCTTGAGGCGCGCGAT
Source organism: Mesorhizobium sp. URHB0026 (assembly GCF_054059755.1). Taxonomy (NCBI): domain Bacteria; kingdom Pseudomonadati; phylum Pseudomonadota; class Alphaproteobacteria; order Hyphomicrobiales; family Phyllobacteriaceae; genus Mesorhizobium; species Mesorhizobium sp. URHB0026. Next base: position 868,111 of record NZ_JBSSCN010000001.1, read on the forward strand.
CTCTCGTTCAAGGTCTTGGATGCGCCGGTCGCGCTCGCCAAGCGCGGCTGCCACATCAGCCGCCTCGAAGCGCTGCGGTATATGTTGCGGACAATTGGCATCCCATGCCGAGACGGTGAACAGGATGATCTGCTCGGGACGCGCCTTGTAGTCCGGCGGCATCAGCCTCGCCGTCAACTCGGCATCGTCCTCGACAACGCGCGCCGTACCCCAGATCTTGATGCGCTGGCGCATCATGTAGTCGATCAGGAACAGGAAGGCCCTCGGATTGTCGGCCAGATTGCCCTGCGTGATGAATTGCTTGTTGCCGGAGAAATCCGCGAAGCCGATCGTCTTTTCGTCGAGTACCTTGAGAAAGCCAGCAGGCCCGCCGCGGTGCTGCATGTAGGGCTGGCCATCGCCATTGGCCGTCGACAGGAAGATGCTGGTCTGCATTTCGATGAACGCGGCAAGGTCCGGTGTGATCGCCGACTGCCAGCCGCCGCGCTCCTCGACGCGGGCGTAGGACTGGCGCGAGCCCTTGCGCGCCTGGATCGCCTTCACCGTCGGCGTGAAGGCGACATCGCTGGTAAAAGCGTGTGCGTTCATCGAAACCTCCTTGCATGAATGCTTCTAAAGACCGAGCTCCGACAAGGTCGGATGGTCGTCCGGCCGCCGGCCGAGCGGCCAGTGATATTTGCGCTCGGCTTCGGCGATCGGCAGGTCGTTGATGCTGGCGATGCGTAGCCGCATCAGCCCGTGCTCGTCGAACTCCCAGTTCTCGTTGCCGTAGCTGCGGAACCATGAGCCGCTGTCGTCGCGCCATTCATAGGCGAAGCGCACGGCGATGCGGTTGCCGTGGAAGGCCCAGACCTCCTTGATGAGCCGGTAGTCGAGCTCGCGGCTCCATTTGCGCGTCAGGAACGCCTGGATGGCATCGCGGCCCTGCAGGAACTCGGCGCGGTTGCGCCAGCGGCTGTCCGCCGTATAGGCGAGAGCCACCCGCGCCGGATCGCGCGAGTTCCAGGCATCCTCGGCCATGCGCGCTTTCTGGGCTGACGTCTCGGCGGTGAAAGGCGGAAGCGGCGGGCGGCTCTCAGACATGGGATTCCTCTGCGGCATGAAGGTGGGGACCGGCGGGCACCGCCGCTCCTATCCGGATTCAGGCAGCATCGCGGGCGGAAACAACCGGAAAATCGATCTCGGTCTGGGCAACCTCATTGATATAGTTGGTCCAGACGTTCAGGGCGACATGCTGGACAATCTCGATGATCTCTCCGTCGTCATAGCCCGCGAGCCTGACAGCGGCGATATCGTCCTGGGCGACATGTCCGCGGCTTTGCGCAACCCGGGCCGCAAAACGCACCGCCGCGGCTGCCTTGGGATCCATGGAGCCGCCATGGCGATTGGCCATCATCTCGGCATCATCGAGGCTTGCGAGCGTCTTGCCGAGATAGGTGTGCGCGCACAGACAGTAGTTGCACCCATTGATTTCGGCGATCGCCAGCGCGATGCGCTCTCGCGTCGGCGCCGGAAGCCGGCCCTTGGCAAGCGCTCCCATCATGCCGAGATAGCCATCCAACGCCGCCGGACTGTTGGCGACCATCCGAAACAGGTTCGGCACGACACCAAGCTGTCTTTCCACCGCTTGCAGCATGGGCTGCGCGGCGGCGGGAGCGGCAGCGATAGACGAAGGCGTAGCGATGCGGGGCATGGAGATTTCCTGGTTGAGGTGTGCCCCCACTATATGCAGCCTTCCATCTTGCGGATGTAGATGCCATATCTGCAATCAACCCTTCCATTTTCTGGAACAAATGATGGATCGCCTCGAAGCCATGTCTCTTTTCGTCGCGGCGGCGGAAGGCGGCAGCCTTTCCGCCGCCGCGCGCCGTTCGGACGTTCCCCTGGCAACAGTCAGCCGCAAGGTCTCCGACCTGGAGCGGCACCTGAAGACACGCCTGTTGAACCGCTCGACGCGGCGGCTGACACTGACCGACGCTGGCCATGCCTATCTCGCTGCCTGCCGCCGCATCCTCGACGAGGTCGGCGACGCCGAACGCGCCGCCGGCGGCGAATACAGCGCCCCGACAGGGGAATTGATCATCACCGCGCCAATCGTCTTCGGCCGTCTTCACGTGCTACCGGTCGTCACCGACTTCCTCGCCGCCTATCCCCTGGTGGATATCCGCCTGACGCTCGGCGACAGGATAAGCCAGTTGGCCGAGGATCATATCGACCTCGCCGTCCGTATCGGCAGGCTGCCGGATTCGCGCATGGTCGCCATCAGGGTCGGTTCGATCGGTCACGTTGTCTGCGCAAGCCCTGCCTATCTGGCCGGACGCGGCATTCCGGAAACTCCCGGAGATCTCGAGACGCACAGCTGCATTACCTTCGAGGGCCTTGGCTCGCTCGCCACCTGGACCTTCACCGTGGACAAGGCTGATTGTGTCGTGCCGGTCCGATCAAGGCTCCGGGTCAACACCGCCGAGGCGGCGATTGATGCGGCGATCGCCGGTGTCGGACTGACGCGGGTGCTTTCCTACCAGATCGTCGCCGCCGCACGCTCGGGAACACTGCGCCCCGTGCTCGGGGATTTCGAACCCGAGCCTTGGCCGGTAAACCTGGTGCATGCGGGCCAGGGCCGGCTGCCGGTGAAACTGCGCGCCTTCCTCGACTTCGCCGCCCCGCGCCTGAGGGAACGCCTGGCGCAGGCGACCTGGTAGGACGGGGCAGTATCGCACCGTTTCCTTTTTCTCCGCGCTTGGTGTAACCAACCACACTTTCTCACCGGACCCTCCCCATGCTCTATGTCCGATCGCTGGCCTTCAATTTCGTCTTCTACGTCAATCTGATCGTCCAGATGATCCTCTGGACCCCGTACTATTTCCTGTCGCCCCGCGACCGCGCCTGGTTCGTGCCGAAATTCTGGTCGCGCACCTCGATGTGGCTCTATGACAAGATCGCCGGCACCAAAAACGACATCACCGGGCAGGAAAACCTGCCCGAGGGTTCCTTCATCCTGGCGCCCAAGCACCAGTCGTTCTGGGACGCCATCGCCTTCTTTCCTTTCCTCCAGGACCCGCTCTACATCCTCAAGCGCGAGCTGACCTGGATCCCCTTCTTCGGCTGGTACATCTTGAAGATGCGGATGATCCCGGTGCATCGTGGCAGCCGCTCCAAGGCCTTGAAGGCCGTGGTCGCGGCGACCAAGGAAGAAATGGCGCGCAACCCGCGCCAGCTAATCATCTATCCGGAGGGCACGCGCCGGGCGCCGGGCGACGAGCCGGCCTACAAATACGGCATCGTCGAAATCTATTCGCAGCTTGGCGTTCCGGTCGTGCCGGTCGCCCATGTCGCTGGCCTCTATTGGCCGCGCCGCAAGTTCCTGCGCTATCCCGGCACCGTCAAGGCGCGCTTCCTGCGGCCTATACCGCCTGGCCTGGGCAAGGACGAGTTCATGGCGCGGCTGATCGGTGAGACCGAGGCTGCCTGCGACCAGCTTCTCCTCGAGGCATCCCGCGCATCCAACCCGCCGGTCCTGCCGCCAACGGCGGTGAAGCGGCTTCGGGATCTCGGCGAGGAGGCCTGAAGCCTTCTGACCACGGGCCGTGAGCTGTACACCGCCAGCACCGTGGTAACGCTTATCGTCGCCGGTTCCGGGCTGCCCATGACGACAGTGGCGGCCAACAACAGCGTGAGCAATTGCCGCCAAAGCTCCGGCTGCGAGACAAACGGTCCGGCCATCTGATCCTCCGCCCTGAGCCCCATTGCGAAGGACGGTATGGCAGCAGAGGACCGTCTTGGACGTTCCTGCGTGCGGCGCCGGCGGTAGCCTCAGGCGCTGGCTTTGTCGAGTTCGGCCATGTCGTCCGCGGACAGCTTCAGCGACGCCGCGCGGATCAGGCTGTCCATCTGCTCAGGCTTGGTCGCACTGGCGATTGGCGCGGTGACGCCGGGCCGCGCGATAACCCACGCAAGCGCCACTTCCGCCTGTTTGGCCGAATGCCTCGCCGACACCGCGTCCAGCGCCGCCAGGATGCGCATGCCACGCGCATTGAGGTAGTCTTTTACCCCGCCGCCGCGCTCGCTTTGGCCGAGATCGGCCTCGCTGCGATACTTGCCGCTGAGAAAGCCCTTGGCCAGGCTGAAATAGGTGATGACGCCGATATCCTCCGCCACGCAGAGATCGCGCAGCGGGCCATCGAAGGAGGAGCGGTCATAGAGATTGTATTCCGGCTGCAGCACCTCATAGCGCGGCAGGCCGCGCAGGCTTGCCACGTCAAGTGCCGCGCGCAACTGGCCGGCGTCGAGGTTGGAACAGCCGGCATAGCGGATCTTGCCCTTGGCGAGCAGTTTCTCATAGGCGCCGAGGGTTTCCTCATAGGGCGTGGTCGGATCCGGCCAGTGCGACAGGTAAAGGTCGATGAACTCGGTCTGCAGCCGCTTCAGCGATGCATCGACCGCCTTTTCGATATAGGCGGCCGACAGGTCCTTGTGGCCCTGCCCCATGTCCGAGCCGACCTTGGTGATCACCACGACCTTGTCGCGATTGCCACGATCCTTCATCCATTTGCCGATGATGGTTTCCGATTCACCGCCCTTGTTGCCGGGAACCCAGCGCGAATAGGCGTCGGCCGTGTCGATGGCATTGAGGCCAGCCCCGACAAAGCGATCGAGCAGATCGAAAGAAGTCTTCTCATCGGCGGTCCAGCCGAAGACATTGCCACCCAGAACCAGCGGCGCGATGGAAAGGTCGGTGCGACCGAGACGGCGTTTCTGCAAGACGGATCTCCGTGATGATTGGGACCGGGCGGATGCCGCCCGCTGGCTGGGTTCGGAGCCTAACCTAGGTCTTGCCGCATCGACGTCAAAGGCCTGGCCACCTTTTCCGCGGAGCCAGGCTTCACAAAGTCGCTATCCGCTGCGCCACGTCCTCCAGCCAGTGGTCGCGAATCTCGAGCGCTTTCAGATGCTTCAGCGTGCTCAGCACATAATCCTCGTTGTCGCCGGATCGGCCGACCGCGCCGCGCACCACGGCCGCCGCATCCGCCGCGTCCAGCGCGCCCGCATATTGCTCGTGCTTGCGGTCGACGATGTAGGCCACGGCTTCCACCGCGCCACCGCCGTCGAGGCGAACCTTGAGCGTCCGCTCGAGATAGACGCTGGTGACGAGTTCGCGCTCGCGCAGATAGGCAATGACCTCGTCGCGCAATTCGCCAGGCACGCGGTACGCGAGGCCGACGCAGGAGCCGCCATGGTCGAGGCCAAGCACCAGTCCGGGCCGCTGGCGTGTGCCGCGATGGACGAAGGAATAGACGCAGAGCGAGCGGCGATAGCCATTCAGACGGGCGCGTCGTGTCTCGACATGAGCGAAACCCGGCCGCCAGATCAGCGAACCGTAGCCGAACACCCAAAAATCGCCCATATCACCGCGCCTGATTGTAAAAGAATGGCAGCACCGCACCGGTAACCGGTGTTTTTTCCATCCATCTCTGTCTACCTAGTGTTCGGAACCTGAGAATCCGTCCACACCATCCATGCGTTAACGAGAGCCAAAGCATGACGTCAAGTGACGAACGCCAACCGGGTAACCGTCGCCGGCTGTGGTGGCTTGCCACGTTCATCCTCGTGCTGTTCGCCGTTTACAGCGCCGGCTGGTTCTATCTTGCCAACAGGGTCCGGTCCGAGGCCGGCAAGGTGGTTGCCACGCTCAACAAGAGCGGGATCGAGGCCGGTTGCGCCAATCTCCAGGTCGGTGGCTATCCCCTGAGCTTCACGCTCTCCTGCGACAGTCTGGCGTATGAAGACGATGCCAAAAACATTGCCGCCTCGGCCGGCTCCTTCAACGCCGTCGCTCAGATTGTCCAGCCTTTGTCGCCTGTTGCCAATCTACGCGGTCCGCTCCGGACCTCAGTCCCCGGCATGATGCCGCTCTGGATCGACTGGGACAATCTGCAGGCCAACGTCAAATTGTGGTACCCGCTGCCGCGGCGTGTAGCGCTGCAGGCCGAGGGCCTGTCGGGCCAGACCGACCCGGCCGACGACACCGATCCGGTGGAACTGTTCAGTGCCGGCAAAGCGTCAGGCCAGTTGCAGCCCAACAACGGCGATCTCGACTATGTCGGCAGCTTTGGCGATCTCGAGATCGATGCCGACGCGATCGGCGGGCGGGTGTTGCCGGCGCTCGATGCCAGCGGCGACGTGACACTGAAGAACGGCGTGGCGCTGATCGGCACGCAGGTGAAAAGCCTGCGCGGCCAGCGGATCGAAATCCGGAACCTCGATCTGTCGTCCGGCACGGCGCGCGTGACCGTTTCCGGGCCGCTGTCGGTCGATGCCGAAGGCTTGGTCGACGCCGACCTGATGATTAGGATCAAGGATCCCAAGGCAGTGGCATCTATTCTTGCTGGCGCCATACCCGAGCAGAAGAATGCGATCGAGCAGGGTTTTGGCGCCCTGGCACTGCTTGGCAGCGAACCGTCGATGCCGCTGAAAGTGATCAAGGGCAAGGCTTCCCTTGGCTTCATTCCGCTGGGCAAGATCAAACCGGTCAACTAACGGATGGAGAGGCCGGCAAAGCTCCTGAGCGTCGGCGCACTGACGCTTGACACTATTCTTCGTGTCGAATCGCTGCCCACGCATCAAGGAAAGTTCATCGCCTCGGACGGCGTCCAGATCGCCTCGGGCATGGCCACGAGCGCGGCCTGCGCCGCGCATCGCCTGGGTGCCGAGGTGTCGCTATGGGCGAGCGCCGGCGACGATCCGGTCGGCGATCTGCTGATTGCCGGGATAGAGGCCGAAGGCGTCGATTGCAGCCATGTACGCCGCGTCAGCGGCGCCCGCTCGGCACTGGCCTCGATCCTGGTCGATGCGCATGGCGAGCGGATCATCGTGCCTTTCTACGACGCGCGCGCTCAGGCTGATCCCGAGGTTTTGCCGTTCACCGACATAACGGCATTCGACACGGTACTGGCCGACGTGCGCTGGCCGGGCGCCGCGGCACTTGCCCTGAAGGCGGCGCGCGCCGCCGGCCGCCCAGCTATACTCGATGCCGATACCGCGCCCCTGGCGGTACTGGAGCGATTATTGCCGCTGGCCTCGCACATCGTCGCCTCCGAGCCGGCGGTCCGCATCATATGCGGCCACGCGCTGGATCTGGAGACCGCCTGCATCGATCTGGCCTCCCGCACCGATGCGTTCGTCGCGGTCACCGGCGGCGCGGCGGGTACCTGGTGGTTCGAGCGAAGCACCGGATCATCCCGCCATGTCGAGGCACCGAGGATCAAGGCGGTCGATACGCTGGCCGCCGGCGATGTCTTTCATGGCGCCTTTGCCGTCGGGCTGGCGGAAGCCATGGCGGTCGAGCACGCACTGCGCTTTGCCAGCGCGGCCGCCGCGCTCAAGTGCCTGCGCTTCGGCGGCCGGCTGGGCGCGCCCGATCGGGCGGAGACGCTCGCCATGATGGCAACGGCCTGGCCGGTTAAAATCACCTAGCTCTTTGCCGGATGCTCGACCGCCTGGCGGCCAAAATCAGGCGCGTCGATATCTTGGCCCGCCTCGATGATCGAGCGGCGCACGGCGCGTGTGCGGGTGAACAGGTCGAAGAGTTTGTCGCCGTCCCCCCAGCGGATGGCGCGCTGCAGGAACGCCAGGTCTTCCGAGAACCGCGCCAACATCTCCAGGATGGCATCCTTGTTGTGCAGGCACACGTCTCGCCACATGGTCGGATCGGAGGCAGCCAGACGCGTGAAATCGCGAAAACCGGAGGCGGAATATTTGATCACTTCCGTCTTGGTCACCGATTCCAGATCGTCGGCGGTGCCGACAATGTTGTAGGCGATGATGTGCGGCAGATGCGAGACGATGGCCAGCGTCATGTCGTGATGCTGCGGGTCCATCGTGTCGATGTTGGCGCCGCAGCGGCGCCAGAATTCCGACAGCCGTTCCAGCGCATCCGGATCGGTGCCCGGCACCGGCGTGAAGATGCACCAGCGATTGTCGAACAGGTCGGCAAATCCGGCATCCGGGCCGGATTTTTCGGTGCCCGCCAGCGGATGGCCGGGAATGAAATGGACGCCTTCGGGCACATGCGGCTGCATCTGCGCGATAACCGAGGCCTTGGTCGAGCCGACATCGGTGAGGATCGCCCCCTTTTTCAGCGCCGGCGCGATTTCCTCCGCTACAGCGCCGGATGAGCCGACCGGCACGGAGACAACGACCAGATCGGCATCACGCACCGCGTCCTCGGCATCGGTGGTGTAGGAATCGCCAAGGCCCAGTTCCTCGGCTCGCTTAAGCGTTGCCGGGCTGCGCGTCGAGATGGCGACATGGCGAGCCAAACCCTCGCGTCGGATGACGCGGGCCAGAGACGAGCCGATCAGGCCAATGCCGACCAGCGCGATCTTTTCGAACATCGGTGGTGCCATGGTGTTCCAGCTTTTCAGACGTTCTAGCTTTTCAGGAATGTCGTGAGCGCGGCGACAACGCCGCGATTGGCCTCTTCGGTACCGACCGTCATGCGAAGCGCGTTGGGAAAGCCGTAGCCTGAAACGCGCCGCAATATATAGCCGCGCGCGCTCAGATAATCGTCAGCCGCCGCTGCGGAATGCTTCTGATCGTCGGGAAAATGAATGAGCAGGAAATTGCCGACGCTCGGCGTCACGCGCAGCCCCAGCCCGGCCACTTCGCCGCTCAGCCAGGTGAGCCAGGTCTCGTTATGCGCCACGCTTCGCTCGACATGGGCACGGTCGCGGATCGCGGCGATGCCGGCCTCGATCGCTGTAGCATTGACGTTGAAGGGGCCGCGCACACGATTGATGGCGTCGACGATATGCAGGGGACCATACATCCAGCCGATGCGCGCGCCACCCAGCCCGATCTTGGAGAAGGTGCGGGTCATCACCACGTTCTCGGCGCTGCCGGCCAGCTCAATGCCGGCTTCGTAATCGTTGCGGCGAACATATTCGGCGTAGGCCGCGTCGAGCACCAGAAGCACGTTTCCCGGCAGTCCGGCGTGAAGGCGGCGCACCTCCTGGAACGGCACATAGGTGCCGGTCGGGTTGTTGGGATTGGCCAGGAACACGATTTTCGTGCGCGGCGTGACGGCCGCCAGCATCGCATCGATGTCGGCGCGCTCGTCGGTCTCCTTGACCACGACCGGGGTAGCGCCTGCCGACTGGATGTAGATCTTGTAGACCATGAAGGCGTGCTCGGTGAACATAGCCTCGTCGCCGGGCGCGAGATAGGTCTGCGCCAACAGGCCGAGGATTTCGTCCGACCCATTGGAGCAGATGATGTTTTGCGCGTTGAGGCCATGCACCTCGGCGATTGCCTCGCGCAACCGCCTGGCGGTACCGTCGGGATAGATGTCGAGCTTGCCGGCGACTTCGCGCGCGGCCTCGATCGCCTTCGGCGAAGGCCCAAGCGGATTCTCGTTCGACGACAGCTTGTAGACCTTGGCGACACCGGCGGGTGCCGAGCTTTTGCCGGGCACATAGGCCTCTATGTCCATGATGCCCGCGCGCGGAGTTGGACGTGCCTGATCCGGTGTCTGGTTCATAACTTGCAAAATCCGTCGAAAACGCCTCCATCCGGAGGCCGCTGCGGAAATACAGGCCATGGCTCGCAATGTCGAGAGGTGGCAGTGGTGCCAGCCGCCGCCATTGACGGCGAGGCAGGCGGGTTCTAGAAAGACCATGACAGTTCCGTGGTGATTTGGCCGGTCGGCTTGCAGCCACGTTAAACAATTCGCTAAAGGGCCGTTTGCGTGACGTAACCGGCTTTGCGAAGGCAATGCCGGTTTTTTGTTGTCCGCGACCGGACGGACGGACGCATCGGCGGCGGAGATCGGTAGCGATTTCCACGAGCGCACGGTGCAGCAAGAGGGACGTGATGGCCGCTCTGCGTGCAGGAAAGACCAACAACGAGGCCGACCAACCGTCGAGCCCGGTGTTGCGGTTCGGGCCCGACAAGCCGCTCAAGCTCGACGCCGGCACGCTGCTGTCGCCGTTCCAGATCGCCTACCAGACCTATGGCACGCTGAACGATGCCCGTTCCAATGCCATCCTCGTCTGTCATGCGCTGACCGGTGACCAGCATGTCGCCAGCACCAATCCGGTAACCGGCAAGCCCGGTTGGTGGGAAGTGCTGATCGGACCGGGCAAGATCATCGATACCAGCCGTTTCTTCGTCATCTGCTCCAATGTCATCGGCGGCTGCCTGGGTTCCACCGGTCCGGCCTCGACCAACGCGGCAACGGGTAAACCCTATGGCCTCGACCTGCCGGTCATCACCATCCGTGACATGGTGCGCGCGCAGCAGATGCTGATCGACCATTTCGGCATCGAGAAACTTTTCTGCGTGCTCGGTGGCTCGATGGGCGGCATGCAGGTTCTGGAATGGGCGTCGAGCTATCCCGAGCGCGTGTTCTCGGCGCTGCCGATCGCCACCGGGGCGCGCCATTCGTCACAGAACATCGCCTTCCACGAAGTCGGGCGGCAGGCTGTGATGGCCGATCCGGACTGGCATGGCGGCAAATATTTCGAGCATGGCAAGCGTCCGGAGAAAGGGCTGGCGGTGGCGCGCATGGCCGCCCACATCACCTATCTGTCGGAAGCCGCCCTGCACCGCAAATTCGGCCGCAATTTGCAGGACCGCGAAGCGCTGACCTTCGGCTTCGATGCCGACTTCCAGATCGAGAGCTATCTGCGCCACCAGGGCATGACCTTCGTCGACCGCTTCGATGCCAACTCCTATCTCTACATGACGCGGTCGATGGATTATTTCGACCTCGCCGCCGACCATGGCGGCCGGCTGGCCGACGCCTTCGCCGGCACGAAAACCCGCTTTTGCCTGGTGTCCTTCACATCGGACTGGCTGTTCCCGACCGAAGAGAGCCGCTCCATCGTCCACGCACTCAACGCCGCCGGCGCCTCGGTGTCCTTCGTCGAGATCGAGACCGATCGCGGCCACGACGCCTTCCTGCTCGACGAGCCGGAACTGTTTGCCGCCATCAACGGCTTCATCGGCTCGGCCGCGCGCGCCAGGGGGCTCAGCGCATGACCCTGAAAAGTTGCGGACTTTTCGGACCAAGGTCATGCGCCAACAGAAAGGCGAAGCCATGACCCTGAAAAGTTGCGGACTTTTCGGACCAAGGTCATGCGCCGTTCCGGAGCCGAAGCCATGAGCGTCAACGGCAGCCAGCGCGTCGACCTTGAGGTCGTCGCCAACCTCATCCCGCCGCAATCGCGTGTGCTCGACGTCGGCTCGGGCGACGGCTCGTTGCTCGAATTGCTGCAAGACACCAAGCAGGTCGACGGTCGTGGTCTCGAGCTGTCGCAGCGTGGCGTCAACGAATGCGTGGCGCGCGGTCTCAGTGTCATCCAGGGCGATGCCGACATCGATCTCGAATTCTATCCCGACAAGGGCTTTGACTTCGTCGTTCTGTCGCAGACCCTGCAGGCCACCCGCAACCCGAAGCTGGTGCTCGACGAGCTGCTCAGGATCGGCAACCGGGCGATCGTGTCCTTCCCCAATTTCGGTCACTGGCGGGTGCGCCTGTCGCTGTTCGTCAAGGGCCGCATGCCTGTGACCAGCGACCTGCCCTATTCTTGGTACGACACGCCCAACATCCACTTCTGCACGATCCGCGACTTCGTCAACTTGTGCGAAGAGCTTGGCGCGACAGTGGAGAAGGCGACCGCGCTCGACGCCAACGGCCAGAAGATCGGCCTGTCGATGCCATGGTGGTTCTGGAATTTCTTTGGCCAGCAGGCAGTGTTCCTGCTGAAGCGCTAATGAAATGGACACCGCAGGCGAGACTGCCAATCCTTTGAGGCGGCCGCGCGTCTTCCTGCGGCGAGAAAGTGTTGCAGTTGAAGCACCAGGAGCCGGAATTCATCATGCCTGGTCGGTCGAACGACGGCACGACGGGGAGACATGGCAGGTTGTTTTTTGTAGCGTCGCACCGAATCCGAGGAGCCCATCCAGGGGGAAGTCCGATCCATTTAGCCATCCCCATGATCAAAGGACCTGGCGCGAAGGGTGTTTACGCGATGGAGGCGGCCGGCGCGATATGATCGGGAAGACCGAACAGGCGCCCCTCATCACGGTGATCACGCCGACTCACAACCGGCGCGAAACGGTGCTCCGCGCCGTCGAAAGCGTGCTCTCCCAGAGCATGCCGCGATTTGAACATATCGTCGTCGACGATGGTTCGACGGACGGGACCGAGGCGGCGCTCGCCCGCATCCATGACCCCCGGCTGATCTATGTCGGCGCGAAGTGGCGCGGCGCCAATGCCGCCAGGAATGCCGGCATCGAGCTAGCCCGGGCGCCCGTGGTGACTTTTCTCGATTCGGACGATCTCTTCCTGCCGCACCGGCTCGCACGGACGCTGACATGGTTCGACGACAATCCGGCGCTCGAGGTCCTGCTCTCCTCATATGTCTCGGTGAAGGGTGGCCGTGGCACCGCCTGCGTCAACCGCGGCGCTTTCCTGAACCCGCCAATGCTGGAGCGGGCCGTGGTTGCACAGACGGCCTTCATAGCCGGATCGGCGATAACGGCCAGGCGCGAGGCTTTGCTGGCCATCGGCGGCTATGACAGCGACATTCCCCGGATGCAGGACCGCGAGCTTCTGCTGCGCTTCGCACAGCGCTTCGGCGCGCAATTGTCGGAAGATATCGACTGGACGAAGCACAATTCGCAGAATTCGATTTCAGGCCGCAGGGACGGCTATGTCGAAGCCTACGCGATCCTGATGAGCAAGCATCCGCACATCGCTCGCTCCTACCCCCATATCCCTCCCTTTATGATCGCGCGGCAGATCATCGCCGATATTCTGCGGGGGCGAATACCACAGGCATTTGCGGGATACATGGCCAACCGCTCGTCTGACGCGCTTGGTTATTCATTGCCGGAACTGATCAACGGTTATCTCCACGGCCGCCGCTGGCGGCGCGACCTCTACGACGAAGTTCGCGGCAAGTTTGGGATTCCACCGGCCTGACCGGCGACAGCTCAGCGATCGAGCGCGGCGCGTCGCAGGGCGCATTCCTTCTCGTCCGGCAGCGAGATGTCGACCGCCAGGGCCTTTGGCGGCCAGGCAACGGGCCGCAACGGGGGAAAACTGCTACTTCCTGTGGTGGAGGCTTGCCGCGGCTGGCGGCGGCTCGATGGCACCCGCCCTGACGTGGGCAGGTTTCAGCGAGGGCGCGCCGGAATCCTTAACGATCGTCAGGGAACGCGGGAAGAACTGATTGTTGTGCTGTCCGCGCCCGATGTTGAGGATCGCGGCCCCGGGCAGTCGCTTCTCCAGCAGCGACAGCACGCGCCGCAGCGAGGGTCCGTCGAACGCATCCATGGCTTCGTCGATGATCACCCATTTCGGCTGTCGCAAGGCGAGCCTGGCCACGCCCAGCAATCGCTGTTCGTCATCGCCCAACTCATGGTCCCAGCGTCCGACGCGGTCGAGCGACGACGACAGGCGTCCAAGACCGACCTCGGCAAGCACCGCTGAAATGTCGGCGTCGTTCGCCGGCGCATGCCCGTTCGGGTGATTGAGGACTTCGCGCAGCGTGCCGGCCGGCAAATAGGGGACGCGCGGCACGAAGATGATGGTTTCACCCGCGGGCAGGCCGATGCGTCCACTGCCCCACGGCCACAGCCCGGCAATGGCGCGAAAGAACAGCGTCTTTCCGGCGCCCGGCTCGCCGGTGATCATGACGCGCTCGCCGGCAAGGATTTCGACATGCTGGTCGGCGAGCTTGGTGCATCCGTCAGGCGATGCCACCTGAAGCTTCTCGAACGTGAGGCTGCCATTGGCGTTGTCGGCGAATTCGATGCGCTTCTCCTTATCGTGCAGCACATCGGTTTCATCGAGCGCGATGCGGAAGTCGGCGACACGCATCAGCGTGGCGCGCCAGTCGGCAATGCTGCCGATGTTGTTGATGAACCAACGCAGGGAGGAGTGGACCTGGTTGAAGGCCCCGACCGCCATCATCAGCCCGCCAAAGCTGATGTCCCCCGAGAAATAGACCGGCGAGGCGACCAGGATCGGCGCCACGACCGTGATCCAGCCATAGGTATCGGTTACCCAGGATAGATTGATCTGGGCGGTGTAGATGCGCCGCATGGCGCCCAGCACCGTGCCGAGGTCGAGTTGCAGCCGTCGCTTGGCGTCATCCTCCCCACGGTACAGCGCGATGGCATCGACATTCTCGTTGACGCGCACCATCGAGGAGCGCAGCTCCGCTTCGCGCGTATAGCGGTCGCTGTTGAGGCTGATGAGCGGCCGGCCGACCAGCCAGCTCAGCCACGAGGCGGTGCCGGCATAGAGGAACGCGGCCCAGACCATATAGCCGGGTATCGCCAGCGGCCAGCCGTTGACGTGGAAGACGAAGCCCGAAGACAGTTCCCACAGCACACCGACGAAGGACACGAGCAGGATGAACGACTGCAGCAGGCCGACACCAAGATCGGTCGACAGGTCCGAGAGATGCGCGGCATCCTGCTGCATGCGCTGGTCGGGATTGACGCCGATGGCGCCGGCATTGGCCAGCCGGAAGGCGCGCGCCGGCCGCATCCACTGGTCGATCAGGTCCAGCGTCAGCGCCTCGCGCAACTTCAGCCGGATCATCTGGTCGAGCCAGGTCTGGCCGATATTGAGCACCAGCAGTCCGCCGGCGATCATGGCAAAGACCATGAGCTGATGCAGGAAGGCCGCCATGTCGCGGCGCGCGAGCGCGTCGTAGAAGGGCTGGTTCCAGCGGTTGAGCAAGACCTGGCCGATCGACGTCGCGATAATGACGCCCATGATGCCGAGCGACGTCCACAGCAACCACTTGCGAACCGGCGATCCGATCAGCGCCCGCTTGATCGTCGCCACCTGATCGCGCAGGCTGCTGGCCACGGCGACCGGCTGAACGGTGGCCTGATTGTCCAATTGATCAGCCATGGCCGAGGTCCTTGCGTTCAGTAGCGAAGCTGAAACCGGATGAAGGGAGCCGACGGCGGCAGCCCCTCAACCACTCTGCGAGCCCAGCACGACAGATAGGTCGGAAAGACGCGGCGCGATGCAAGTTTCCATCGCGATCACGAAGGTGTCACTTGCGGGGGCGATGCCACACCCCTTGCCTCGGCCCGCCGGCCGAGCCGTGTCGCGCCATGCGGCGACAGCACCGGCACGAAGACGCGGCGGGACGCACGCTGGGCTACCGGCACGCCTTGATAGAGCCGTTTCTGCGCTTCGACGACAATGACGCCGGAAAAGATCGGCCACAGCTTCCGGCCGGCGCGCTCCAGCACATTGTGGAAGCGCATCATGAAACGCCGCCGCGATGGCGGGAAAAACAGCGCATCCGACCAGGCGGCGGGCGTGAAATTCGCCTCACGCAGCAATTCGGTGAGCTGCCCGCGTGAGAAGGGCCGGCCATTGCCGAACGGCGTATGTTCGAAGCGCGCCCAGACCCCGCGCCGGTTTGGCACGACGATGACGACGCGCCCCGCCGGGGACAGCACCCGCCAGATCTCGTTCAGCGTTTCGCGCGGGTTTTCGACGTGTTCGAGCGAATGGACGAGCAGCATGCGGTCGATGCAGGAATCGACCAGCGGCAGTTCCTCGTCGAACACCAGGGCCGTCGCCGTTGGCCCGGTCGCCGGCCAGACCACGGCGCCCTGAGTCGCCGGCATGAAGGCGAAGACCCGCTCGGCGTCGGTGCCGAAGCGTTCCAGCCAGGGCAAGGTATAGCCCAGGCCGACCAGCCGCTCATTGGGCACCGCGGCCCATATCGACGACAGCGCCATGGTGATCGAGCGCTCGGCGAACCGGCCGAGCGTTGTCGAATAGAAGGAACGAAGGTCGACGATGTCGGAATGCATGTCAGGGATGTAGCCGTGATATCGGCCGGATTCAACAAAAGGCCGAAGCGGCCGGCACTACGTATGTCAATTTGACATCCCAGGATAACATTCGCTTTGCTTGCCATCCGGGATGACATTCGCTTTCTCATCCGGGATGACATTCACGCAGCGGCGCCCTATGTCTGCGGCGGTAAATGGAGAGATGCGATGCCGGTCGAAATCGAACAGTTCATGTGCCGCACCGACAATTTCGGCGTGCTGGTGCATGACCGCGAAAGCGGCCAGACCGCGATCATCGACGCGCCTGAGGAAGCGCCGATCCTGGCCGCGCTCAAGCGCACCGGCTGGACGCCGACGATGATCCTGACCACACATCATCATATGGATCACGTCGACGCGAATCTGGCGCTCAAGGAGCGCTTCAAGCTGCGCATCGTCGGCCCAGAGGCGGAAAAGGCCAAGATCCCAGGCATCGATGAAACCGTAAAAGAAGGCTCCGTCCTGCATCTCGGCAACGAGCGCATCGAAGTGATCGCCACGCCCGGGCATACCGCTGGCCATGTCTCCTACCATCTGCCCTTATCGAAAGTGGCGTTCACCGCGGATACGTTGTTTGCGCTGGGTTGTGGGCGGCTGTTCGAATGCAAGCCGCCGGTGATGTACGGCTCGCTGAAGAAGCTCGCGGCTCTTCCCGCCGAGACGACAATCTATTGCGGCCACGAATACACGCTCGCCAATGCCCGTTTCGCGCTGAGCGTCGACCCCACCAATTCGGCGTTGAAGGAGCGCGCCGCGCGGATCGAGGCGCTGCGGGTCGACAACAAGCCGACGCTGCCGACGACGATCGGCGAGGAACTGTCGACCAATCCCTTCCTGCGCTGGCACGATCCGGCAATCCGCAAGCATCTCGGCATGGAAAAGGCCGGGGATGCCGAGGTCTTCGCCGAGATCCGCAAGCGCAAGGACAATTTCTGACCACCATGCCAACTTTCTGCCGATGACCAGTTCCGCGGAAATCATAGCAACGCTCGCCCTGAAGCCGCATCCGGAAGGCGGCTGGTACGCGGAAACCTTTCGCGACGAAGCCGGCGGTGCGCGCGGCCATTCGACAGCCATCTACTTCCTGCTGGAACAGCATCAGGTTTCGGCCTGGCATCGGGTCAGGGACGCCGCCGAGGTTTGGCACTTTCATACCGGCGCGCCATTGGCATTGTCGATGTGGGAAGAAGGCGGCGCCATTATCGAGCAGGTTCTCGGCATCGAGCTCGCGGCGGGTGAACGGCCGCAGATCGTCGTGCCGGCGGGCTGGTGGCAATCGGCGCGCACACTGGGCGAATGGACGCTGGTCGGCTGCACGGTGGCGCCGGGTTTTGATTTCGCCGCCTTCGAACTGGCCGAACCGGGCTGGCAGCCGAAGCCGATTTAACCCAGCAGGAATCCCAGCGTGATCGCCAGTTGGGCGGCATAGTACAAAACCCACACGGTCAAACCCATCCAGGCGCGATGCGGCGAGACGGCCGCCACTAAAAATTTCTCCATGGCGAGCAGCCCGTCCGATGCCATGAACAGCACGGCGCCACCAATCACCCAGACATTGCTTGTCGTTAGCGCCGACATGCCCATAGCCAGGATCGCCATGACATAGACGGCAATCGGTATACGCAAGCCGGGACCAACGCGGCGCCAAAGCGCCGCCAGCATGACGATCGCGAACACCGCCATGGCCAGCGCGATCGCCCCGCGCCAGGGCTCGGCGCCTAGCAACTCCAATCCGGCACCGCTGCGCAGCAACAACGCGACATAGACGATGTGGGCGACGAGAAAACCGGCCAGTCCACCCAGAAAGGCTTTTTCGCCGTCGCGCGACAAGAAGGCATCGCCCATGGCGCTCAGCGCAAGGGCGGCGACCAGCAGCAGCGGCCCGCCTTGTATTGCGGCGAGTACGGCGAGCATCGCGACGGCAAGTGTCTTTGCCGCCGAGCGGGCCAGCGTCGGCGGCATGCCAAGCGTGAAGGCATAGATCACCGCCGCCACCAGCGAAAAGATCAGCGTCGCATTGGCGTTGGCGTCGATGCCTCCGGCAAACGGCATCGTCATGCCCTGGCTCCGCCTTCGGATGCCCGGGCTCCGCTCTCCGTAGCCGGCTTGCGCAGGAACAGCGATTTTGCCGCTAGCGCCGCGCCGCCCGTGATGAGCACACAGGCGGCCAGAATGCGCAGCGACGGTTCGGCGGCGCCGGCCGCGATCAGCACCAGCGTCGACAGCAGCGGCGCCGCGTAGCTCGCGGCACCCAGCACCTGGATGTTGCCGCGCTTGACACCGATGTCCCAGGCATAGAAGGCCGCGCCCACCGGCATCAGGCCGAGCCCGAGCACGGCCAGCCACTGGCCGGCGCCGTCAGGCAGAACCGTTTGTTCCAGCGCCAAGTGGCAGACGAGCGACAGCACGGCGGTTGCCGCGCAGAACCAGGTGACGATGCTGGTCGGCACCGACGGGAAACGTCGAGACAGCAAGGAATAGGACGACCATAGCAGGGCGCAGATGGCGGCCATGGCGTAACCGAAGGCGTAGCGCGCATCCAAGGCCAGGCCGCCGCCCTTGGTGACGATAAGCACGGTGCCGGCAAGGCCGAGCAGCGCGCCGACGACATGGTTCCAGGCCAGCTTCTCGCCCGGCATCAGCGCCGAGCCCAGCACGATCAGCAGCGGCCAGAGATAAGCAATCAGGCTCGCCTCGATCGCCGGCGCGTTGCGCAGCGCGGTGAAGTAGAAGAAGTGGTAGCCGAACAGGCCGGCAATGCCGATCGCCCAGACCTGAGGAGGAATCTTTTGGCTCCTGTCGGTGGCCGGCATGAACAGTCGCGTGACAAACCCAACGCCGGTGCCGATCGAGAAAGTGATCGCCGACAACAGGAATGGCGGCACTTTGCCGGACGCATCCGTTAGCGACGCCAGCAATGCCCACATGGCGACCGCCGAAAAGCCGATCAGTGTTGCGCGCCCCATTTTGTCTCCAGTGGCGCGCCCGTTCTGTCCCGGTGGCGTGCCTTATTGTACCGCTTCGAACCGTCTGGCGCTGATGGTCAAGGTGCCGATCTGCGTTCCGACCGTGGCGTGGATCGGCGCATATACGCCGGTTTGGCCGAGCGGTGCAAAGGTCACCATCATGCGGCTTTTGTTCTTGAGATAATTGAGCGCCTTGCGGCCCTTGCGATAGCCCGCCACCGGGTCGAAACCCATCTGGCAGGTGACGGTGTCGCCCTTGTAGCCCGGCACCGAGATCGTTCCTTTCGAGGCGTAGGTCAGCGTCAGGTCGGCGCGCATCTCGCCATCGTAGAACTTGACCTTGCGGCCACAGACCTGGTCGAGGCTGTCGGCATGGATGACGGTCGCCGCCATTGGATCGAGCACCGATGCCAGGTCGCCGGCGCCGAGCGGCACCCAGGCCTTGGGATCGCGCTTGCCCGGAGCAGGGATGACCTGCGTCGAGGTCACGGTGCCATTGCTAAAGCGAATGTCGATCGAAGACGCCTTCTTGCCGGAGGTGTAGTCGGCTCGAAACGCCTCCGGCACCATTTTCTGGCCCGAAATGGTGCCTTTTGACGAGATCGTGCCCCGCGTGTCGTCGAACAGCTTGGCGAGACCCGCCGCCGAGACACTGCCTTCGATCGCGTAGGCACCGTTCTCATAATGGCTGGAAAAGGTCGATCTGGCGATCGAGAGACCAAGGAACGACACCGTGTATTCGCCCTTGAATGACTGCGGCGAGGCAGCGGACGCAGCGGTCGGCAGGGCGATGACAAGCGCGGCAACAAGCGCGTGAGACGAACGAGGCATGGCGGGATCGGATCCTTGGTTTTCGGCCGGAGGCAGGCGACTCCGGTCTGGCGTGTCCCTACGAGACCGCTTATACGGTGAAATCCGGCCTTAATATGAAAAGCCGGGCGCTTCCGTGCGGAAGCCGGAGCTTGACGCCCCGGTGAAATGCAACTATGGAACGCCAACTTTTCCATAAGGCCGCCTGACCAGAACCGCGCGCCACCCGGCGCGGGTACGAAGGTTTGGCAGGCCCCGAGAGAACTGAAGGTTAGAACCATGTCCCGCACCTGCGAACTCACTGCCAAGGCAGTCCAGACCGGCAACAATGTGAGCCACGCCAACAACAAGACCAAGCGTCGCTTCCTGCCGAACCTCGTCAATGTGACGCTCATTTCGGAAGCGCTGAACCAGAATGTACGCCTGCGCATCTCGGCCAACGCGCTGCGTTCGGTCGAACATCGCGGCGGCCTCGATGCCTTCCTGGCCAAGGCCGACGTCAAGGAACTGTCGCAGCGCGCGCGTCTCTTGAAGAAGCAGATCGCCAAGAAGCTTGCCGAGCAGGTCGCTGCGTAAGATCCAGATAAAGGCGGGGGACGACCGCCTGGCCAGCCTCTTTGCTGGCCGCTGAGCATCGGATAGATCCGCAAGGTTCGACACTCCGATGCTCAATTTCGAAGCGAGCGCTGCCTCGGCATGATGCTCCGCTGGTTCCATTACCCAGGATAAAAAAATGTCTTCTTTTTCGCGGTACCTGCCTTTCGTGGCCGCCATGGCACTTGTCGTCGTGGCATCGAACATCCTCGTGCAGTTTCCCATGCAGGGCCACGTCGGCGGCCTGTCGCTCGCCGACGTTTTGACCTGGGGCGCTTTCACCTATCCCTTCTCTTTCCTGGTCACAGACCTCGCCAACCGCCGTTACGGGCCCGCCGTGGCGCGCCGGATCGTCTTTGTTGGCTTCATGACGGCGGTGGTCTGCTCGATCCTCGTCCCGCCCTTTCTGTTCCGCCATGGCCTGATCGAATTCGAGACATCAGCCGACCGGCTGGTGCGCATCGCTGCGGCTTCCGGAGCGGCATTCCTGTCCGCGCAATTGCTCGATGTGACCGTGTTCAACCGTTTGCGCCGGCAGAGCTGGTGGCGGGCGCCGATCGTCGGCACGCTGGTTGGATCGGTGTTCGACACCCTCGTGTTCTTCGGCGTCGCCTTTTCAGCCGCCTTTGCCTTCGTCGGCCCAAGCGACGGGTTTGCGCTGGAGAGCGCCCCATTGATGGGGGTGTTTCATGTCAACGCCATGCGCTGGGTGTCCTGGGCGCTCGGCGATCTTAGTGTGAAAATGATCATCGCTGTCGTGGCTCTGATCCCTTACCGGCTGCTCGCCGCCCGCTGGAGCCAGCCGGCCGTTGCCGCGGCCTAGCAGTGATTCCCTGGATCCAGCTGGACTCCGCGAAAACGCCTGATGGCCGGCAGGAACTGCGGCTGAAACAGCGCGGTTCTGAATTCTCGATCATGCTTGGTACCAACGAGCTGATGAACAGCCGCCTGAGCGGCTCCGAAGAAGCGCTGGCAAAACTGTCCTGCCAGGGGATTGCGGGTCATCGTCGGCCGAGAATCCTGATCGGCGGGCTCGGCATGGGTTTTACGCTGCGCGCTGCCCTCGCCGAATTGGGCGACAACACCGCGATCGTCGTCGCGGAACTGGTGCCGGTCGTCGTCGCCTGGGCACGCGGCCCGATGGCCGAGATTTTTGCCGGCTCGCTCGATGATCCCCGCGTCACCATCCGCGAAACCGATGTCGGCCAGCTCATACGGTCCGCACCCATTGCCTGGGACGCGATCCTGCTCGACGTCGACAATGGCCCCGAAGGCATCGTCCACAAGGGCAACGACGCGCTCTACAGCGTGGCTGGCCTCGCCGCCGCACGCACCGCCCTAAGACCGGGCGGAGTCCTGGCCGTATGGTCGCAAGGGCCGGATGCCGGCTTCACGAGGCGGTTGAAACAGGCAGGTTTCGCTGTCCAGGAAGTCAACACGCGCGCCAACGGCAAGCGCGGCGCGCGCCATGTCATCTGGATCGCCACCAACAGCTCATGATCCTAGGTCGAGGCCGTAGGCAGCCGGGGCTACTTCGGCCGCTGAAGTTCGGTGGCAAGGGCCTCCAGCAGCCCGCGGGTCCCCTCTTCCCGCCCCTTGGCGGAACCGACACCGTCGAAGAAGGCGCCCTGCTCGGTGTAGGTCAGCCTTGTGCCGTCGCCCGAAGGCGTCAGCTCCACGGTGGTCAGCGATGCCGACATGGCCTGCGGCCCGACCGCCATCCTGTAGGAAAACACGATGCGCTGGTCGGCGATTCAGTGGCTTGTCGGGGCAAAGACTGTGGGATGGCCGACGCATGGACAAAATCGCCGCAAGATCGCTGGTGGGGCGTCGCGAGGGGCTGCCCCTCAATCCTGAAGCAGAATGAATTCCAGATAGAGATTGCGCTGCAGGATCGAATGGTTGTCGTCGGAGATCAGCGACACCATCAGCGCGCCGTCATCCCGGCTCCAGACGTCGAGCCCTTCAATATTGTCGATCTGGTAGCCCATGTCGGCTTGCAGCAGCACCGGCCCGTCGGCGACGGCGCCCTTCTCGACGCTCTCTCCATAAATGCGCCGCAGCCGCATCTTGAGGCCGCCCGCCATGGTGAAGCTGCGCTCCAGCAGCAAGAGGTCGCCATCCGGCAGGAAGGCGCCGTCGGTGATGTCGAAATCGTCGTTGCGCTTGACGGTGAAGACGCCCCTATGCGGGCCTTCGATAATGGCGGCGTAGATGTTGCCTGATTTGTCGAGGCTCTTCTCCGACACCACGACCAGGCCGCCTTGATGCTGGCCATTGGCATTTGAATGGGTAACTGTCTCGAAGCCGCGGTTCTGCCGCAGCTCCCGCGGCGGCACCAGGAAATCCAGCTGCCTGAATGGCGCCTTCATGGTGTCCGGATCGATCCTGAACTGGGAGACGCGGTGGTTGCGCTCGAAACCGACAGTGGCAATGCCGTCCTTGACCGCGAGGCCTTCGGCGTCGACTTCCCATTTTTCGTCGATCGGCTGCCCGCTCTGGTCGGCCATCTGCTGCATGCGAAAATTCTGGATGCCGAGGGGTCGCCTGTCGGCGTCGCGGGCCACCGAGCCGAAGAACCAGTAACCGGTGTCGGCAACACCGATGAAATCACTGCCCGCTTTCAGGAACCGAAAGGCCGACAACGCGCCGAAATCGCGTGATGGCGACGTCATTTCCAGCCCACCGACGAATTCGAGCGGACCGAATTGCTTGTCGGCGCGGCCAATGTGGAATTCGGTGATCGGGCGTGCCGAGACGGCGACAGGTTCAACTGGAGCCGAGCCGGCCGAACCTGCCGGAACACCGGCGAGCAGGACGATGGCGGCGAAAAGCGTTTGCCTAAACCCGCCTCGCGAAAAGATCATCCGGCGCGCCGCACGCCGCCGCGACGCGTATCCTTCGCGCTCTCCTCGGCGAACAGCGACGCCAGCTGCTCGGTCATCGCGCCGGCCAGTTCCTCGGCATCGACGATGGTGACAGCGCGCCTGTAGTAGCGCGTGACGTCATGGCCTATGCCGATGGCCAGCAGCTCGACCGGTGAGCGCGTCTCGATCAATTCGATGACAGCGCGCAGATGCCGCTCGAGATAATTGCCCGGATTGACCGACAGCGTGGAATCGTCGACCGGCGCGCCGTCCGAGATCATCATCAGGATCTTGCGCTGTTCAGGCCGGGCAATCAGCCGATTGTGTGCCCACAGCAGCGCCTCGCCGTCGATATTTTCCTTGAGCAGGCCTTCGCGCATCATCAGGCCAAGGTTGCGGCGTGCCCGCCGCCATGGATGATCGGCGGATTTGTAGATGATATGACGCAGATCGTTGAGGCGGCCGGGGTTCGGCGGCTTGCCGTCCTTCAGCCACTTCTCGCGCGCCTGTCCGCCCTTCCAGGCCCGCGTGGTAAAGCCGAGGATCTCGACCGAGACGCCGCAGCGCTCCAGCGTGCGCGCCAGAATATCGGCGCAGGTGGCGGCGACCGTGATCGGCCGGCCACGCATCGAGCCGGAATTGTCGAGCACCAGCGTCACCACCGTGTCGCGGAACTTGGTGTCGCGCTCCTGCTTGAACGACAGCGGCTGCATCGGATCGATGACGACGCGCACCAGTCGCGCCGGGTCGAGATAGCCCTCTTCCAGGTCGAAATCCCAGGACCGGTTCTGCTGCGCCATCAGCCGGCGCTGCAGCCGGTTGGCGAGCCGTCCGACCACGCCCGACAGATTGGCGAGTTGCTTGTCGAGGAAGGCGCGCAGCCGGTCGAGTTCTTCCTCTTCGCAGAGCTCCTCCGCGCCGACCGTCTCGTCGAAAGCTGACGTGTAAACCTTGTAGTCGATTTCCTTCGGCAGATTGGTGAAGGGATTGTCGTTGCGCCTAGCCTCGCCGGGCGTCTCGGCATCGGCATCGTCGTCGTCGGACAAATCGTCAGCGGTGGCGTCGGAGGCTTCCGTCTCCGCCGATTGCTCGTCGTCGGCCGATGCCTCGGCGTCCTCGGACTGGGACTGCTCGGAGCCTGAATCGTCCTCGCCGCCTTCCTCGCTTTGTTCCTCGCCTTGCGGCTGGTTGTCGTCATTGTCCTCGGAGTCTTCGGTCTCCTGGTCGTCGCCGAGTTCCTCGGCCATTTCCATGGAGGCAAGCATCTCGCGCACGACGCGGGCGAAGGCCTGCTGGTCCTCGAGCTTTTCCGACAGGCCGTCGAGGTCGGCCTTGGCCTTCTCCTCGACCCAGGGCCGCCAGAGTTCGACCAGCCGCTCGCCGCTCTTCGGCACCGGCCGGCCGGTCAGCTTTTCGCGCACCATCAGCGCCAGCGCCTCCTCGATGGGCGCGTCCGCCTTATCCTTGACGTCGACGAGGTTGGCCTTGGTGTATTTGTCCTCCAGCATCGAGCCTATATTGTCGGCGACGCCCTGCATGGCGCGGCTGCCGATCGCCTCGACGCGGGCCTGTTCGACCGCGTCGTAGATGGCGCGGGCGGCCTTGCCTTCCGGCGCCAGCTTGCTGTGGATGCGCACATCATGGCAGGCGCGCTTCAACGCCATGGAATCGCCGAGCCCGCGGGTAATCGCGATGTCGGACTTCGATGCCTTCTTGGGCAGTTCGGGCAGCCGCGCACGGCTGCCCGCCAGCGCCGGCCTGTCCTTGGCGAAGCCGACTTCCATTTCCTTGTCGCCGGCAATGGCGCGCATGCAGACGGTGACGGCGCGCTTGAAGCTGTCGGCTTCAGACCCCGTCTTGGACTTGTTGCGCGTATTGTCGCCCGGACCCGCCATAGAGGCTCTGCTTAGCCCAGCACCACATTGGCCGCGCTCTCGGGCAGATCCTGGCCGAAGGCGCGCTGGTAGAACTCGGCAACCACCGAACGCTCCAGCTCGTCGCACTTGTTGAGGAAGGTCAGCCGGAACGCCATGCCGACATCGCCGAAGATCTCGGCATTCTCGGCCCAGGTGATGACGGTACGCGGGCTCATCACCGTCGACAGGTCGCCATTGATGAAGGCCGAGCGCGTCATGTCGGCGACGCGCACCATCTTGTTGACGATGTCCTTGCCCTTGGTGTCGCGATAATGCTTGGCCTTGGCCAGCACGATGTTCACTTCATTGTCGTGCGGCAGATAATTCAGCGTGGTAACGATCGACCAGCGGTCCATCTGCGCCTGGTTGATCTGCTGGGTGCCGTGATAAAGGCCAGTGGTGTCGCCTAGACCAACCGTATTTGCGGTCGAAAACAGCCGGAACGCCGGATGCGGGCGGATGACCCGGCTCTGGTCGAGCAGCGTCAGTCGGCCGGACGATTCCAGCACGCGCTGGATGACGAACATCACGTCCGGACGGCCGGCGTCATACTCGTCGAAGCAGAGCGCCACATTGTGCTGGTAGGCCCAGGGCAGGATGCCGTCGCGGAATTCAGTGATCTGCAGGCCGTCCTTGACCACGATCGCGTCCTTGCCGACGAGATCGATACGGCTGACATGGCTGTCGAGATTGACGCGCACGCAGGGCCAGTTGAGGCGGGCGGCGACCTGTTCGATATGGGTCGACTTGCCGGTGCCGTGATAGCCCGACACCATGACGCGGCGGTTGTAGGCAAACCCGGCGAGGATCGCCAAGGTCGTCGCCTTGTCGAACAGATAGTCGGGATCGACATCGGGCACATGCTCGCTGGTGACCGAGTACGCTGGCACCACCATCTTGGACTCGAAACCGAATTTCTCCTTCACCGACACCGTCGTGTCGGGGAGGTTGGCGATGTCGCGATCGACCTTGTTCATATCTCTCAACGTCTCCACGGGCGAAACGTCGCGTTTCGCCGGCAATCCATTTTGTTCGGGGGCGGTCTTAGAGCCTTTTCCAACCTTATGAAAGTTGGAAAACGACACGAACCATAGGGTCGCTCAGCACAGGCCCGCCTGTTTGAGCACGCGATAGGCCTGAAGCACATCGCGGAACCGGTCTTCCGAACCTCTGTCGCCGCCATTCGCATCGGGATGGTGACGCTTCACCAGTTCCTTATAGCGCGCCTTGATGTCCTTGCCAGTCGCCTTTGTATCAAGGCCAAGCGTTTCCAGCGCCTTGGCCTCAAGCGGCTTGGCCTTGCGCTCGCGCGCCTCGCGCGGATCCTTCGGTCCCTTGAACAGGTCGAACGGGTCGCGCATGCGGTTGTAATAGCCCGCGCGGCCGGAGCGCATCTGCGCCATGTCGGGCGAAGAACGCGTCGAGGCGCCGTTGACGCCCATCTTCCAAGTCGGCCGGTGGCCGGTCATCGCTTCCTTCTGGAAGCGCGCCACCTCGGTGTCCGGCACGCCGGAGAAGTAGTTGAAGCCCTTGTTGTACTCACGCACATGGTCGAAGCAGAAGCGGAAATACTCGCCCTCCTTCATGCGGCCGACCGGCGCGCGATGCGTGCCCGCCTCCTTGCAGCCATCCCACTGGCAGATCGGCGCGTGCGCCTTCACCTCCGCGTCCTTGTCGGGGCGGACGCGAATCTTCTCGAAATATTTGGGATACGGCTTCATCTAACCCATTTATGGGGCGTTCGCAGATGCGAAACAAGAATTGACATTTTCGCGATGATCGCCCTAACCGCTGAATCGCGGCTTAAAGCAGGCGAATGACCGATTTTGTTGCGCGCCGGCGGCCCGGCGAATCCTGTTTCCGGTTTTCACGCCGGCGCGCCGACCATATGTGGTGAAGGGAGAAGACGATGTCCATACAGGCGACCATGGAAGACAAGCTCAACAGGGCATTTTCGCCCGAGCGGCTGGTCATCCTCAACGAAAGCCATCTCCACGCCGGCCATCATCACGTGGAACCCGGTCACCACGCTGAGTTCGATGGCACCGGCGAGACACATTTCCGTGTCCGTATCGTCTCGGCGAATTTTGTTGGCATGAGCCGCGTCGAGCGCCACCGCGCCGTCAACGAACTGCTGGCCGACGAGTTGAAGGCCGGCGTTCACGCACTGGCTATCGAGCCCACGGCGCCCGGCGAACAGACGCGCTGGTAGGCCAAGTCCCCGAGCTGAGCTGTAGCGCGCGTCTCGCGCTGTTCAGATTATCGCTTCGATCAGGAATGGCCCGCGCCGCGACAAGGCGGCATCGAGCAGCGCGTTAAACCGCTCGCAGGTGTCGGCACGCGCCGCCTCCACGCCCATGCCTTTGGCCAGCGAAACCCAGTCCAGCGCCGGATGGTCGAGGTCGAGCATGCGCCTGGCATTTTCGCCGATCGCGTTCACCCCGACATTGCGCATTTCGCCATGCAGGATCGCATAGGTGCGGTTGGAAAAGACGATCGTCACCACGTCGAGATTTTCCCGCGCTTGCGTCCACAGGCCCTGCACCGTGTACATGCCGCTGCCGTCGGCCTCCAGATTGATTACCTTGCGGCCGGGACAGGCGATCGCCGCGCCTGTCGCCAGCGGAATGCCGCCGCCGATCGACCCGCCCGTGCCCATCATATAGTCGTGCGGCGCGGCAAAGGCCGACAGCGCGAAGAAGCGTCGCGCCGAAGTGACCGCCTCGTCGCAAACGATCGCGTCGCCCGGCAGCTTTTTGGCGACGGAGAGTGCAATTGCATCTTCCGTCAATCTGCCGGTTGGTGTTGCCTCCTCGGGAAAGGCGCTTGCAACCAACGCCGGTTGCGATTGCTTGACGCGTAGTTCGTCGCGAAGCGCCTCCAGCGCCGCATGCAGATCCTGACCATGGGCGGCGAGCGTCAGCACCTGGCAATCGTCACGGACAAGCCTTCCCGGTTTTCCCGGATAGGCGAAGAAGGCGACCGGCTCCTTTCCGCCGATCAGCACAAGGACATCGATATCCCTGAGCGCTGCCGTCGCCGCGTCGACGGGATAGGGAATGCGCGTCGGCGCGACACGCCCGCGCCCGCGCTGCATACGCGCGATCAAAACCTCGCTGAACAGCCTGACATCGCAGGCCGCTGAAATCTGGCCGGCGATCTCGAGGGCATCGGCTCGCGCCGCCCGTCCCCGAACGATCATGCCGACGCGCCCGGGAGCGGCACGGATCGCGGTAGCCACCGCTCGCACGGCGTCGATGTCGACGGCTCGCGGCGATGCGAGTTCCACTTTGACGGGCGAAACCGCGTCGGCGTCGCCCCAGGCCGCGTCCGCCGGCAGGATCAGCGTTGCGACACCCGGCGGTGTCAGCGAGGCGCGAAGGGCCGCCTCCGTGGCCGGTTGGACATCCGTGGGCCCTTCGATGCGGCGCACCCACTTCGACATCGGCGCCGCCAGCCCCTCTATGTCGCTGGTGAGCGGCGCGTCGAGCGGCAGATGGTAGGAGGCATGGTCCCCGACGATGTTGATCATCGGGCTGAAGGCGCGCCTTGCATTGTGCATGTTGGCCAGCCCATTGGCGAGGCCCGGGCCGGTGTGCAGCAGCGTCGCGGCGGGTCGATCGGTCATGCGCGCATAGCCGTCGGCCGCACCCGTCACCACCCCCTCGAACAGGCCGAGCACGCAGCGCATCGCCGGCTTGCGGTCGAGGGCCGCGACGAAATGCATTTCGGATGTGCCGGGATTGGCGAAGCAGACATTCACGTCATTAGCCAACAGCACGTCGCACAGAACATCGGCGCCATTCATGCAAATTTTCTCCCATTCACGAAGAGCAATTGCACCCGCGGATATCGGCACGGCAATATCCCGCCGCCGCTTTTGGCATGATCCAGCCACGGAATGGGCGAGCGACGGTCGGCAGGATCAGGCGATCGTCGATTTCAGGAACGCTGGCGCCGCGGCGTTCGGCGCACTGCCGTCATCTCCGCCGAAATCGCGGTTGATGGGCGGCCATTCGGGCCGGAGCGTTGTTTGGATTTCAGTACCAGATGCATGCGCGCCGACGGAACAAACAATGCCTTCCCGCAGTTGAATATGCGAGCCCCATCAAAATGGCTCCGAAGGCAACGAACATGCGTGAGAACCAATCCGACGTCTTCCATCTCTTCTCGGAAATTTATGCGAACGCCGCCCAGGAAGAGATAAGTCTCCAGCAATATCTGCTCGCCTGCCGCGAGGACAAATCGATGTATGCCTCGGCGCCGGAACGAATGGTCGAGGCGATCGGCGAGCCAAACCTGGTCGACACCAGCAAGGACGAGCGGCTAGGCCGTATCTTCTCGAACCGGACCGTCAAGATATATCCCTCCTTCTCCGACTTTTACGGGATGGAAGATACGATCGAGCGCATCGCCGGATATTTCCGCTATGCCTCCCAGGGCCTCGAGGAGCGCAAGCAGATCCTCTACCTCTTGGGTCCGGTCGGCGGCGGCAAATCCTCCTTGGCCGAACGGTTGAAGAAATTGATGGAAGAGCGCCCGATCTACACGCTGAAGGTCGGCAACCAGATCAGTCCGGTTTTCGAATCGCCGCTTGGCCTGTTCCATCCCGATCGCATGAGCGATCTCCTGGAGGACAAATACGGGATAGCCCGGCGCCGCCTGAACGGACTTATCTCGCCATGGGCGGCCAAGCGCCTCGACGAACTGTCCGGCGACATTTCCAAATTCAGCGTCGTCAAACTGATGCCGTCGCGGCTGCGCCAGATCGGCATCGCCAAGACCGAGCCTGGCGACGAGAACAATCAGGACGTCTCGGCCCTGGTTGGCAAGGTCGACATCAGGCAATTGGAAAATTTCAGCCAGTCCGACCCTGACGCTTATTCCTACAGCGGCGGGCTGAACCGAACGACGCAAGGGCTGCTCGAATTCGTCGAGATGTTCAAGGCGCCCATCAAGGTGCTGCATCCATTGCTGACGGCGACCCAGGAAGGCAGTTACAACGGCACCGAGAATTTCGGTGCCTTTCCGTACCAGGGCATCATCGTTGCCCATTCCAACGAATCCGAGTGGCAACAGTTCAAAAACAACAAGAACAATGAGGCGTTTCTCGATCGCATCCTCGTAGTCAAGGTGCCGTATTGCCTGCGCATCACCGAAGAGAGGCAGATCTACGAGAAGCTGCTGCGCGAGAGTGAATTGGCCGCCAGCCCCTGCGCGCCCGAGGTGTTGGACATCCTCAGCCGGTTCAGCGTCTCGACACGCCTTGCCGAGCACGACAATTCGCCGCTGCACACCAAAATGCGCGCCTATGATGGCGAGAACCTCAAGGAAGTCGACCCGAGGGCGAAGTCAGTCCAGGAATATCGCGACGCCGCCGGCGTCGACGAAGGCATGACCGGCGTCAGCACGCGCTTCGCCTTCAAGATCCTGTCGCAGACGTTCAACTACGACACCAACGAGGTCGCGGCGGACCCCGTGCATCTTATGTACATCCTGGAAGAGGCGATCAAACGGGAGCAGTTTCCGAAGGAGACGGAAGCCGCCTATCTCGAATTCATCAAGTCGGAGCTGGCCGCCCGTTACGCCGAGTTCATCGGCCATGAAATCCAGAAGGCCTATCTGGAGTCCTATAGCGAATATGGCCAGAACCTGTTCGACCGCTACATCGCCTATGCCGATGCCTGGATCGAGGACCAGGACTACAAGGACCCCGACACCGGCCAAATCCTCAATCGCGAGGTGTTGGACAACGAACTGTCGCAGGTCGAAAAACCGGCAGGCATCGCCAATCCGAAGGACTTCCGCAACGAGGTGGTGAAGTTCACGCTGCGTGCCCGGGCGCGCAACCATGGCCGCAACCCGTCATGGACGAGCTACGAGAAGCTGCGCGAGGTTATCGAAAAGCGCATGTTCGGCCAGGTCGAGGACCTCCTGCCCGTGATCAGCTTCGGCTCCAAGCAGGATAGCGTCACCGAAAAGCGGCATAATGAATTCGTCCAGCGGATGGTGGAGCGCGGCTATACGGAACGGCAGGTGCGCCGGCTGGTCGATTGGTACATGCGGGTGAACAAGGCGGGCTGAGAGCAGTCCGGATGGTTGCATGCCGATCTTTATCGACCGCCGCCTGAATCCGAAGGACAAAAGCCTTGGCAACCGCCAGCGCTTTCTCAGGCGTGCCCGCGAGGAGCTAAAGCGCAGCATTCGCGACCAGATCCGCGCTGGGCGGATCGCCGACGTGGACGCGGAGCATGTCGTGCCGATGCCCGAAAGAGGCACTGGCGAGCCGACCTTCAACGACGCCAGGGACACCGGCCGGCGCCGGCACATCCTGCCGGGCAACAGGCAATTCTCCCAAGGCGACCTGATCGCCAAGCCCGGCCAGGGCGGAGGCATGGGCGGTTCGTCACCGGGAAAAACCGCGTCCGAGGACGACTTTCGTTTCGTGCTTTCGCGCGAGGAGGTGCTCGATCTCTTCTTCGAGGATCTCGAACTGCCCGACCTGGTCAAGCTCAATCTCAAGGAGATCCTTGCCTTCAAGCCGCGCCGGGCGGGTTTCGCCGCCACCGGTTCGCCAACCAACATCAATGTCGGCCGCACGATGCGCAACAGCCACGGCCGCCGCATTGCGCTCAGGCGCCCCAAGCAAGCGGCGGTCGATGCGATCACGCAGGAACTCGCCTTGCTGGAGGCCGCACCGCCTGATGCTCAAGCGCGCGAGCGCGTCGTGGCGCTCAAAGAAGAGATCGAGCGGCTGGAGCGCCGGCGCCGGCGGATCGCCTTCGTCGACCCGGTCGACATCCGGTTCAACCGCTTCGACCAGCGCCCGGTGCCGAATGCGAAAGCGGTCATGTTCTGCCTGATGGATGTGTCAGGCTCGATGGGCGAGCGCGAGAAGGACTTGGCCAAGCGCTTTTTCGTGCTGCTGCACCTGTTCCTGAAGCGACGTTATGAACGCACCGAAATCGTCTTCATCCGCCACACGCACGAGGCGCAGGAGGTGGATGAGGAAACCTTCTTCTACTGCGCGCAAAGCGGTGGCACCGTCGTTTCCACCGCGCTCGAGGAGATGCATCGCGTCATCGAGCAGCGTTACCCCGCGAGCGAGTGGAACATCTACGCCGCCCAGGCCTCGGATGGCGACAATTTCGCCACCGATTCCGAGCGCTGCATTGCCCTGCTGAACGGCAAGCTCATGCGCCTGTGCCAGTATTTCGCCTATGTCGAGATCATCGACGAACGCGAGAGCCACATCTTCGGCGCGACTGAAAACGGGACGTCGCTCTGGCGAGCCTACAGCGCCATCGAATCGAACTGGCCGAACTTCCAGATGAGCCGCATAGCCACGGCCGCCGATATCTATCCTGTCTTTCGTCAGCTCTTCGCCAAACAGCCCGCGCTCCGGAAGAGCGCCTGAGGGGAACCATGGCCAGGACAGCCAGCAAACCCGGTTTGCTCTTTTCCGGATCCGACTGGGATTTCCCGAAATTGTCGCACGCCTACGAGGCGATCGCGGCAATCGCCATCGAGGACCTCAAGCTGGACACCTATCCGGTGCAGATGGAAATCATTTCCTCGCAACAGATGCTCGACGCCTATTCATCGGTCGGCATGCCGCTGATGTACCGTCATTGGTCGTTCGGCAAGCATTTCCTGTACCAGGATTTTCTCTACCGCAAGGGTGGACGGGGCCTGGCTTACGAACTGGTCATCAACTCCAATCCCTGCATCGTCTACCTGATGGAGGAAAACACCATGGCCTTGCAGGCCCTGGTGACGGCGCATGCGGCGCTCGGACACAATCATTTCTTCAAGAACAATCACCTGTTCCGGCAGTGGACCGACGCCGGGGGGATTCTGAGCTACCTGGAGTTCGCCAAGGGCTACATCGCCCGATGCGAGGAGCGGCACGGACTGTCGGCCGTGGAAAGCATTCTCGACTGCGCCCACGCGCTGATGGAACAAGGCGTGTTCCGATACCACAGGCCGCCAAAGCTGTCGTCGGAGCGGCAGCGTGAAGGGCTGCGCGAGCGCCTGGAGTATGAAGAACGCTCCTACAACGACTTGTGGCGCACGCTGCCACCCTCGCAGGAGAGCAGCAAGACGGAGAAGAAGGACGAAGGCTTGGCGGATCGGAAGAAATCGCTCAACCTGCCCGAGGAAAATCTGCTCTATTTCCTCGAGAAGAACAGTCTTATCCTGGAGCCCTGGCAGCGCGAGATCATCCGCATCGTGCGCATCGTCGCGCAGTATTTCTATCCGCAGCGGCAAACGCAGGTGATGAATGAAGGCTGCGCCACCTTCGTGCATTACACCCTCATGAACGCATTGTTCGACCGCGGCCAGATCAGCGAGGGCGCCATGCTCGAGGTCCTGCGCAACCATTCCAATGTGATCTTCCAGCCGGCCTTCGACGACCCCCGGTTCTCCGGTATCAACCCATACGCGCTCGGCCTCGACATGATGCAGGACATCCAGCGCATTTCGACCGCGCCTACGGCGGAAGACCGCGACTGGTTTCCCGACATCGCGGGCCGGGGTGACTGGCGCGATGTGCTCCTGGACGCCTGGGCCAACCACCGCGACGAATCCTTCATCCGCCAGCACCTCAGCCCAGCCCTGATACGGAAATGGCGGATGTTTGTGCTGGCCGATCAGGCCGACAACGCGCATTACGAGGTCGCCTCGATCCACAACGAGCGCGGCTACCAAAAGATACGTGCCGCGCTGGCCCAGAGCTACGACATCGGGGCGAGCCGGCCGGATATCCAGGTGGTGGATGTCGACCTGCTCGGTAACCGGCATTTGCGGCTGCAGCACAAGGTGAAGGAGGGCGTACTGCTCGACAGCGGCAGCCGCGACGCGACCCTGCGCCATGTCCGAAGCCTCTGGGGTTATGAGGTCAGCCTCGCTTCGGTCGACGCCGAAACCGGTGCTACGCTGAGCGAGCGCTCAAGCAACGACTGTTGAATTTCCGCCCGGCCGCATCGGCGGGTGCCCGGCACAACGAGTGGATCACAGCCGGTGCGCTCAACCGACCCCCGATTTCGGGAACGCCAGCGCGGCAACTTGGCCGGACCAAGTCGACAGTTTCGGGGGTGGGCGTATCTCGCGCCGCGATCGTGCCGGTTGGCAACAAGGCAGCCATCGAGGCCAGGAGCAAGGTTCGCCGATCGATCGTCATCGGCGAACAATGCATCGCGACGGGCGGGAGTTCCAGCGAAGGATTGGTAAGGCGACGGCTCGATAGCAATTCCAGGAAAAAGTGCGTAGCGGTTTTCCGCCCGGAATTGTGTAAGAACAAAGCGTTGGAGCGGCTCGGCGATCCCATCAAACACTGACCCGCTCTAACTGTCGCCGGCCGGCCGGATCCTGACCCTGGCAATCCGGTTCTTGTCGCGTTTCATGACGACGAAGCGCTTGCCGTGGAAGGTAAAAGCCTGCTTCTCCTCGGGGATCGATTGCGCCTCGTGGATGACGAGGCCGGCGATCGTCGTCGCCTCTTCGTCCGGCAGGTTCCAGTCGAGCGCCCGGTTGAGGTCGCGGATCGGCACCGTGCCCTCGACGACGACGGAGCCGTCCGCCTCCTGCTTGACGCCCTGGATGTCGACATCGTGCTCGTCCGCGATCTCGCCGACGATCTCCTCGATAATGTCCTCCAGCGTCACCAGCCCTTCGACCTCGCCATATTCATCGACGACGACGGCAAAATGCGCCTTGCGGCGCAGGAAGGCGTTGAGCTGTTCCTGCAAGGTCGTGGTGTCGGGCACGAACCACGGTTTTGACGCGATCTTCATCACGTCGATCCGCGAGAAATCATTGCCGGCTTCGTTCAGCGCGCGCAGCAGATCCTTGGCGTGCAGCACGCCGACGATGTTGTCGAGTGAACCTTTCCAGAGCGGCATGCGGGTGTGCGGGCTCTGCAGGATCTCGCGCACCACCGCTTCCGGCGCATTGTCGGCATTGACCGAGCGCATATTCGTGCGGTGGACCATGACGTCGGAAACTTCGAGCTCTTCGAGGTCGAACAGGCCGCCGATGCGGTCGCGATCCTCACGCACCACCTGGCCGTCGCGGCGAAAATCGTCGACCGCGCCGCGCAACTCGTCCTGACTCGACCGCTGCGGCTCGATGCGCGAGAGTTCATAGCCGAACATGGCAAGCAGGCGGGTTCGCACGGCAACGACCAGGATGACGAGGATGGTAAGAACGGCGAAGACGACCCAGCCAGTGTCCATCTCAGCCGGCTTTCCCGTTGCCTGGATGGTTTTCCCTGAGGAACGCCAGCACTTCCGAGGCCGGCACATCCTTGGCGATGAAAGCCTCGCCGATCCCGCGCGTCAGAATAAAGGTCAGCGCACCGCGCGACACTTTCTTGTCCTGCGTGATGAATGAAAGCAGCGCATCGGCATCGGGCAAGTCGCCCGGAATGTCGGCCATCCGCCACGGCAGCCCGACGGCACGCAGATGCGCCTCGACGCGGGCCGCGTCGTCGGGGCTGGCGAGATTGAGCCGAGAGGAGAACCGGTACGCCAGCGCCATGCCGATGGCGACCCCCTCGCCGTGGACGAGGCGCGTCCCGTCATACTGCGTGGCGGCTTCGAGCGCGTGCCCGAACGTATGGCCGAGGTTGAGCAGAGCGCGGTCGCCGGTCTCGAACTCGTCGCGGGCAACGACATCAGCCTTGGCGCGGCAGGCTTCGGCAATGGCCTGGACCCGCTCCGGTCCGCCGGCGAACACCTTTTCCCAATTCGCTTCCAGCCAGGCGAAGAAATCCGGCCGGTCGATCAGCCCGTATTTGGCAAGCTCGGCATAGCCGGCGCGAAATTCGCGGATCGGCAGCGTATCGAGCACTTCGGTATCGGCCAGCACCAGCCTGGGCTGGAGGAAGACGCCGACGAGGTTCTTGCCGCGCGGGCTGTTGATGCCGGTCTTGCCGCCGACCGAAGAATCGACCTGCGCCAGAAGCGAGGTCGGAACCTGCACGAAATTCATGCCACGCCGCACGATCCCGGAGGCAAAACCGGTGAGATCGCCGATGACGCCGCCGCCAAGCGCGATGACGACGTCGCCGCGCTCCAGCCTGGCGGCCAGGACGCCGTCGACCACCGCCTCGAGATGGGCAAAGCTCTTGGTCTTCTCGCCGGGCGGCATCGTGATGATCGCGGGCTGGATGCCACTCTTCTCGAGCCCGGCCCTCAGCGTATCGAGATGCGCGGCGGCGACGTTCTCGTCGGTCACCACAGCGGCGCGCGTGCCCGGCAGCCGGCGCGAAATCTCAACGCCGGCGCGCGACAGCAGGCCGGAGCCGATCAATATGTCGTAGGCACGGTCGCCCAGACCGACTTCGACTGTGACAGGCTGATCCGCGCTCATGATTCGACCTCGCCCGTCGCGGCTATCGCATCGATGCCTAAATGCCGGCACAGCGCCTCGATCACCTCGGCCGCGATGACCTCCTTGCGATCGTCGCGGGTCGGCACGGTGACGTCTGAGGTCGCATAGACCGGATAGCGTTCCGCCATCAGCCGCTCCAGCACGGCACGGGGATCGGCGCTTTTCAAGAGCGGCCGGTTCTGCTTCTTGGAAACGCGGTCCATCAGAAGGTCGAGTTCGGCCTTCAGCCACACCGAGACGCCATGGGCGGCGATGGCTTCGCGCGTCTGCGCGTTCATGAAGGCACCGCCGCCGGTCGATAGAACCTGCGGACCGTTTTCCAGCACGCGCAGGATGACACGCTGTTCCAAGGCCCTGAACTCGGTTTCGCCATAGCGCTCGAACAGCTCCGGCACGCTCATCCGCGACACGCTTTCGATCTCCTGGTCGCTGTCGATGAAGGGCAGCGAAAGCATGGTCGCCACCTTGCGGCCGATCGCCGTCTTGCCGGCGCCCATCAGCCCGACAAAGACGATGGACCGGCTGCCCAGCCGGCCAAGCAGCGTGCCATGGGTCTCGCCTGGGGGATTTGCCTGTAGCGCGTTCATCGGCTGTTTCTTCGGCCCTCTTTGCCGGCGTATCGACATGAAAAGCCGGTTTGCGTCAAGCGTACCGAGTGCCTTGGGCCGATATGGACAGAGCGACGCTTGCGTCAGGAGTTGCTAACAGGGTCCGCTTCTTCCTTGAATTGGCCGGATTGGCGTCCCATAAGGGCACAGGGTTTGGAAACGCAGAACAAGAAGACGGGCGAGGACTGAATGCCGACACTGTTTCGCTTTGTCGTGACCCTCGCGATTCTGGCCGGCATTGCCTATGGTACGATGTTCGCGCTGGTGATGTTCGTCGAGCCGAAAAAAGCCGAGATGAGCGTGCGTATTCCGCCGGAAAAGCTCAATCCGAAGAAAAACTGAACCCCAAGAAGACTGACTCGGAACCGCCTCAAGGACATGAACAGCGCCGCTCGCATCGAGGCCTTCCTGGAAATGATGAGCGCCGAGCGCGGAGCGGCGGAGAACACGCTTTCCTCCTATCGCCGCGATCTCGAGGATGCTTCCGAGGGGATCGATGGCGGACTTGCCCGCGCCGGCGCCGCCGACATCAGGGCCTATCTCGACGATATCGCCGCGCGTGGCTTCGCGCCGACCTCGCAGGCGCGCAAACTGTCGGCGATCCGCCAGTTCTTCAAGTTCCTCTACGCCGAGGGCCTGCGCGCGGATGACCCCACCGGCACGCTGGACAGCCCGAAAAAAGGCCGCCCGCTGCCTAAGACGATGAGCGAGGCCGAAACCGGCCGGCTGATCGACCGCGCCGCGCAGGAAGCCGGCGATGATGGGCTCGGCCACGCCGACAGGCTGGCGGCCTTGCGCCTGCATGCGCTGGTCGAAGTGCTCTACGCCACCGGACTGCGCGTTTCCGAGCTGGTTGGCCTGCCGGTGACGGTGGCGCAGCGCGACGACCGTTTCTTCATGGTACGCGGCAAGGGCGACAAGGAACGCATGGTGCCGCTGTCGGCCAAGGCGCGCACGGCGATGCGGAACTGGCTTGAAACCCGGGCCAAGCTGCCCGCCTTCGCCAACAGCCCGTTCCTGTTTCCGGCGGCATCCGACAGCGGCTATCTCTCGCGCCAGGTCTTTGCCCGTGACCTGAAAGGATTGGCGGCGCGCGCCGGCATCGCCTCGGCCAAAATCTCGCCGCACGTGCTGCGCCATGCTTTCGCCAGCCATCTCCTCCAGAACGGCGCCGACCTGAGAGCCGTTCAGCAACTGCTTGGCCATGCCGACATATCGACGACACAGATTTACACCCATGTGCTGGAAGAGCGGCTGGTGCGGCTGGTCAACGATCATCATCCGCTTGCCGACTAGGCCTCATATCGCTATGTGAGGACGACATTTCACCGCCCGGAGCCTTGGTTTCAACGGTTCCGCTGTCATTGCCTTCCGACGTATCGGTCCGCCCAAGCATGTACAATTACCTCGATTTCGAAAAGCCGGTCCAGGATCTTGAGCTCAAGATCCTCGAGCTCAAGAAGCTTGCCGAGAACGGCGAGGCGGTCGATGTCGCCGATGAGATCACCAGGCTCGAGAAGCGCTCGCGCGACGCGCTGCGCGAACTCTACAAGGCGCTGACGCCGTGGCAGAAAGTGCAGGTAGCGCGCCACTCCGACCGGCCGCACTGCATCGACTACATCAAGGGCCTGTTCAGCGACTTCACGCCACTCGCCGGCGACCGCAATTTCGGCGAGGACCAGGCGATCGTCGGCGGCTTTGCCCGTTTCCGCGGCGAGCCCATCGCGATTCTCGGCCAGGAAAAGGGTTCGGACACGGCGAGCCGCCTGAAGCACAATTTCGGTTCGGTACGCCCCGAAGGCTATCGCAAGGCGGTGCGGCTGATGGAACTGGCCGACCGTTTCAAGATCCCGCTTTTGACGCTGGTCGACACGGCCGGCGCCTATCCCGGCGTTGGCGCCGAGGAGCGCGGCCAGGCCGAAGCCATTGCCCGATCGACCTCGGCCTGCCTTGGCCTGAAAGTACCGTCGATCTCGGTGGTTATCGGCGAAGGCGGTTCGGGCGGCGCTATCGCGATCGCCACCGCCAACCGCGTCTACATGCTCGAACACGCCATCTATTCGGTGATTTCGCCGGAAGGTGCCGCCTCCATCCTGTGGCGTGACACGACGCGCTCCAAGGACGCGGCAACCAACATGAAGATCACCGCGCAGGATCTCCTGGAACTGAAGGTCATCGACGCCATCATCCCCGAGCCGATGGGTGGCGCCCAGCGCGCCCCCGAAACGGTGATTGCCGCGACCGGCGATCTCATAGCCAAGACAATGAACGAATTCGCCGGCGCCAACACCGATTTCCGCGAACAGCGCCGCGAGAAGTATCTGGCGATGGGCCGCAGCCTCTGACGCCTTTTGGGCGGCGGAACAAGGCAGACGGAAGCTGCCTGTCCACGCCAATGTGGCGGCGATGAGCAATTTCGCCACAAAAATGCCGCCCCATTCGGTTCAATGAAACCACCGCGGGAGAACGGCCGAGCCTTGCGGTAAGGAATTTTCAAGGTTAACGGGCTTACGGTCCGTCAGTGTTCAGCATGCGGGTGTGGCCGTTTCGAAGCCATTGGCCCGAAAGAAAAGACATAGCCTTATCCATGTTTGCCAAGCTTGCCCGTACTGGAGTTCTTGCCGCCTCGATTGCCGTCGCGGGCTGTAATGATTCGTCGATGAAGGACTTTGCCCCGGAAGCCAACAAGCCGCTGCCCGACAAGGTCCTTGCCGATATGAGAGCCAAGGGCATGGTCCGCACCTCTTCGGTGATGGCGCGCATCTTCAAGGAAGAAGGCAAGCTTGAGATCTGGAAGGCCAAGACCAATGGCCGCTACGACATGGTGGCGAGCTACGACATCTGCAAATGGTCGGGCAAGCTCGGCCCGAAATACACCGAAGGCGACCGCCAGGCGCCGGAAGGTTTTTACACGGTTCGCCCGTCGCAGATGAATCCGCGCTCGAATTACCATCTGTCGTTCAACATCGGCTTTCCCAACGCCTATGATCGTGCCAATGGCCGCACCGGCCAGAACCTGATGGTGCATGGCGCCTGCTCGTCATCGGGCTGCTATTCGATGACCGACGCCCAGATCGAGCAGATCTACGCCTTCGGCCGCGACGCCTTCCAGGGTGGCCAGACCGAGTTCCAGATCCAGGCTTTTCCGTTCCGCATGACGGCCGCCAACATGGCGCGCTACCGCAACGACCCGAATTACGAATTCTGGAAGATGCTGAAAGTCGGCTACGACAATTTCGAGGTCACCAAGGTGCCACCGAAAGTCGACGTCTGCGAGAAGCGCTACGTCTTCAACCAGGTCGCCCCCGATGGGCAGACCTTCAATCCGACCGGCCCCTGCCCGGCGACCACGCAGCCGGATTCGCTTAGGAGCGCCTATAACGCCTATCAAAGCACCTATGACTCGGCCTTCAACAGCGCGCTCAAGGCCAGTGTGCCGCCACCCAAGCCGACGATTGCCGGCATCAAGGAAGCGAGCATCGTCTCCGACTGGTCCAAGCGCCGGGCGCGTGGCGAGCGCGTGCCGATCGATCCGCCGTCGCTCAACACCGACGGTTCGGTGACCGAGACGTCGCGCATGGGCCGCATCGATTCGCCCGCCGGCCGCAAGATGGCCGCGCTCGAAGCCGAAAAGGCCGCCAAGGAGAAGGCCGAGCGAGAGCGGGTGGCGGCGATAGAAGCGGCAAAAGCGGCGAAGGAAGCCGCCAAGGCGCAAGCGTTGGCCGAAAAGGAAGCTGCCAAGGCGCAAGCCGTGGCTGCGAAGGAAGCGGCTAAGGCCGCCAAGGAAGCTCCGGTTGCCCCCGCGACCATCGCGGCCCCGGCGGAGGCCGCGCCGGCAGCCGAGACGCAGGCGGCGAGCGCCGATGAAAGCCGGGTTACGAAGCTGAAGAACAAGTTGCTCGGCATGTTCGGCGGCTGAGGTTTTCACCTTGGCCGAACTGATAGCTATCTACGACCTCAAGGGGCTGAACTGCCCTTTGCCGGTCCTCAAGGCGAAAAAGCGCCTGGCCGGGATGCAGCCCGGCAGCAGGCTCTGGCTCGAAACCACCGACCCTCTGGCTGTCATCGATATTCCTGCCTTCTGCGCCGACAGCGGACATCAGTTGATCGAGACGGCGGCGATGTCCGGTGGCCATCGCTTTCTGGTCGAACGCGGCGAATGGCAATCGTAGGAAGCTAACGCCCGGCGATCGCCAGGGGATTGTTTTCCAGCGCCGCGCGGTCGGGCGTGTCGACCGAAGGCCGGTTGGTGAAGGCGGCGAACAGCCGGCGCACATAGTCTTCCGGCATGTCGAGCGTAAT
The DNA here is from genome assembly GCF_054059755.1 of Mesorhizobium sp. URHB0026. NCBI lineage: Bacteria > Pseudomonadati > Pseudomonadota > Alphaproteobacteria > Hyphomicrobiales > Phyllobacteriaceae > Mesorhizobium > Mesorhizobium sp. URHB0026. The sequence goes on from NZ_JBSSCN010000001.1 coordinate 909,450, forward strand.
CAGCACCAGCCGCGTGCCGCGCTGGCTGTCCGGCCAGGACGGCAACCGCACCGGCGGATGCAGGATCTTCTGGACGCCATGCACGACCAAGGGCCGCGACGGATCCTCCTGCAATTCGATGACGCCCTTCATCCGCAGCAGGTGCTCGCCATGTGTGGAACGCAGGAGATCGAGGAACATCTCGATGGCTGAAAACGGCACCGGCCCGTCATGCACCAGCGAGTGGGTTTTTACGCGCTGATCGTGGCGATGGGCATGGTTATGCCCTTCATGGTCATGGTCACGGTGGTCGTGATCATGCGCGGCTTCTTCGCCGAGCCAGCGCCGCACGTCGGCGGATTTGGCCGCAGGATTGTAGAGACCGCAGTCGAACAATGCCGCCACCCCGGTTTTCGTCTCCCCGGCATCGAGCACTCGAGCCCCGGGATTGATCTGCCGCAAGCGCGCCCGCAGCGTGGCGAGGTCGCCGTGACCGGTGGCCAGATCGGCCTTGGAGAGCACGATGCGGTCGGCCACGGCGACCTGCTTGACCGCCTCGACATGCGCATCGAGCGTGGCATTGCCGTTGACCGCATCCACCAGGGTGATGACGCCGTCGAGCCGAAAGGCCTGGACCAGCGCCGGATGGGCCATGATCGACTGCAGCACCGGCGCCGGGTCGGCCAATCCCGTGGTTTCGACGATGACGCGGCCAAGCCGGACGATGCGGCCGGTCTGCAGCCGGTCGACCAGGTCGGCCAGCGTGTCGACAAGTTCGCCGCGCACCGTGCAGCACAGGCAGCCGTCGGAAAGCTGGATGATGCCGTCGGAGGCCTGCTCGACCAGCAGATGGTCGATCGCCACCTCACCAAACTCGTTGATGATGACCGCGGTGTCGACGAGCGCCGGATCCTTCAGGAGCCGATTGAGCAATGTCGTCTTGCCGGCGCCGAGAAAGCCGGTCAGCACCGAGACTGGGATCGGGAAACCGCTCATCTGGTTCTGTCTTCTAGTTTGACCATGATCTCTCGCGAAAGCCGGATCATGCTCTAATTCGCGACCTTGGCCGGCTGGTCGCCTTGCGCGGCGGCACCCACGACTTTCGGGCCGGTGCCGGCGGGCACCGGCTTGTCGGGCCGCCAGGTCGGGATTGGTACGTCGGCATATTCCTGCGCGCCCTCGTCGAGGATCGCCTTAGGCGCCGGCCCCGTCGCGCCGCCAAGGCCGACGGCAACCAGTGTCGGTACATGATCGAGCTTCTCCCGATAGGGCGATTTAGGCTGGTCCTTGGCGGCGGCCGGCGGCGGCGCCTCGGACTGCTCCGCCTTCGTCTTCTTCTTGCAGACTTCGTCATGCATGTCGTTGGGCGAGACCAGATCACCGTAGGGCGCGAGTGTGGTGACGGTGGTGGACCCCGCGGCAGGCGCGTCAAAGCCCTGATCGAGCAATTTGGCCGCGGTTTCGGCACGGCTGACCGCCGACTTCTCGCCAAGCACGACCGCCACCAGCGTACGTCCGTTGCGGGTCGCCGACCCGATCATGTTGAAGCCCGACGGGCAGACAAAGCCGGTCTTCATGCCGTCGGCGCCGGGATACCGGCCGATCAGGAGATTGTAGTTCGGAATGGCCTTCTTGCCGACCGCGAGCCCCTCGATCGAGAACCACGGCGCATATTGCGGGAACTCGCGGCGGATCGCCATCACCAGGATCGAAAGATCGCGCGCCGTCGTGTACTGGTCGGGCGAGTAAAGGCCGTTCGGGTTGACGAAATGGGTGCCGTTCATGCCGAGCCTGGCCGCCTCGGCATTCATCCTTTCAGCGAAGGCTGCCTGCGAGCCGCCGACATTCTCGCCGACCGCCATGGCGATGTCATTGGCCGACTTGACCAGCATCATCTTCAGCGCATTGTCGAGCCGCATCACCGAGCCGGGCTTGAAACCCATCTTGCTTGGCGGTTCGCCAGCGGAATGTTTGGTCACCTTGACCGGCGAATCGAGCTGGACTTCTCCGGCCGCGATCGCCCGGAAGGTCACATAGGCGGTCATCAGCTTGCTGAGCGAGGCCGGATACCAGCGCTTGAACGCATCCTGGTGCTGCAGGATCTGGCCGCTCTTCAGGTCGAAGACCACCACCGGATTGGCCAGCGCTGGCCCAGCCAGGACGGACAGCATGATTGCGCCAGCCGGGAATAGTTTGAGGAAATGCCTGTACCGCATGATCGAATCCGAAATCGCCTCTTGCCCTGATTGCCCCTGGCTCCGTAAGATTTCATTACGTGACCGCCAGCATAAGGATCCGACCCTCAAAAACCGGACCGCATTATTGCGGTGCTATTTACCCTATGTGACGCCAACATGGCAAAGCGCCTGACAATCATAATTGCAAGGCACCCCGGGCCCAATTGCAAACCATCAGGCTGAAGCCGGCTGCACCAACAACGAAATGGAACCATCATGCCAATCCTCAACCGCGCCGCCGAAATGCAGGACGAAGTCGCCGGCTGGCGACGACATTTGCACCAGACGCCAGAACTGAACTTCGATGTCTTCAAGACGGCGGCTTTCGTCACGGAAAAGCTGAAAGAGTTCGGCTGCGACGATGTGGTGACCGGCCTCGGCAAGACGGGCGTCGTCGGCATCATTCGCGGCCGTCAGGGGGAAGGCCCCACAATCGGATTGCGCGCCGACATGGATGCACTGCCGCTCAAGGAGATCACCGGCAAGCCCTACGCGTCGACCGTTCCGGGCAAGATGCATGCCTGCGGCCATGACGGCCACACCGCGATGCTGCTCGGTGCGGCGAAATATCTCGCCGAGACGCGCAACTTCACGGGCTCCGTGGCGGTGATTTTCCAACCGGCGGAAGAAGGCGGCGGCGGCGGAAACGAGATGGTCAAGGACGGCATGATGGAGCGTTTCGACATCGCTAAAGTGTTCGGCATGCACAACATGCCCGGCCTGCCGGTCGGCCAGTTCGCCATTCGTCCGGGCCCGATCATGGCGGCGACGGCCGAATTCACCATCACCGTGAAAGGCCGCGGCGGCCATGCGGCGATGCCGCACGGCACGATCGATCCGATCGTCATCACCAGCCAGTTGGTCGGCGCCTTGCAGACGATCGCCTCGCGCAGCACCGATCCGGTCGAAGCCGTGGTGGTCTCGGTGACCAAGTTCCACGCCGGCGACGCATACAACATCATCCCGGAATCGGCTGAGATCGCCGGCACCGTGCGCACGCTGAAGAAGGAGGTGGCCAGGAAATCGGAAGAGCGGATCCGCGCCATCTGCGCGGGACTTGCCACTGCCTATGGCGCGACGATCGAAGTCGACTACGACGCGAACTACCCGGTGACGTTCAATCATGCCGATGAGACCGTCTTCGCCAGCGATGTGGCCGCCGACGTGGCGGGCGATGCCCAGGTGCACCGCGAGATCCAGCCGGTGATGGGCGGCGAGGATTTCTCCTACATGCTGGAAGCCCGGCCTGGTGCCTTCATCTTCATCGGCAATGGCGAGACCGCCGGTCTCCACAACCCGGCCTACGACTTCAACGACGAAGCCATCCCGCACGGCATGAGCTATTGGGTGAAACTGGCGGAGACGGCGCTAGCCGCCTGAGGCCGGTCATATAAAGCGCCGGCCAAATTGCGTTCGGCCGGCCCTCTTGGCGAAACGATCCGAAGCGGCTATGTGTCGGGCCGCGTGGTCCCGTAGCTCAGTAGGATAGAGCGGCAGATTCCTAATCTGTAGGTCACAGGTTCGATTCCTGTCGGGATCACCAATATTTTTAATTACTTGGGCGACGACTACCGTACCTTTCGCAAATTAGTACGGCAATTGGTACGGCAAAGTTGCGCCTGTTAACGTTCTGATCCGCCTGTCAGGCGAATCACCGAACCTCACGATATCTGGGCTGAGGAAGCCGAGGCTCTCATGCCAGCGTCCCGTTTCTTCGACGGGTTTGTCGAATACACCAAACGGGTCTCCCCAACCTGCCTCGTGCATCTGGAGCGCAACCGCTACAGCGTTCCGGCGTCCTTTGCCAATCGGCCTGTGAGCCTTCGGGTCTATCCGGATCGTGTCGTTGTCGCTGCGGAGGGTCTGATTGTCTGTGAGCATCGGCGCGTCATCGATCGCTCCCATGATCGACCAGGGCAGCGATCTATGACTGGCGGCATTATTTGGCTGTCGATAGCTTCCGATTCAAAAACAGCTCCGCGATCATCAGCGCTTCGCCGGTCATTTGAACAAAACGGTCTTGCGTTGCGCGGTCATCACCATCCGTGCCGAACGCGTCAGGCCTGCAAGACCGATGAAGCCTATCTGGGCATCAACGCTTGCCCCTGTCCTGGCAACAACCGAGGTGGCTTCAAACGTGAATTCCAGGACCGGGTATTGCCGCGGGCTTGATCGCATTGACCCCTGGCTCATCCAGACTGTTCTCGAATTTGGCTACGGCCGCCGCGGCAAGCGAATTCCCTATGACGTTGGTGGCACTTCTCCCCATGTCCAGAAACTGGTCAATGCCAATTATGAGGAACAGGCCTGGCTCCGGCAGGCCGAACTGATGAAGAGTAGCCAAGATCACCACCAAGGACGCGCGGGGCACTCCTGCCACGCCCTTGGAAGTGAGCATAGTGTACCAGCAATCGCGAGTTGTGTGCCCATCGACAGATCAATGCCATAGGCTTGTGCGATGAAAAGGGTTGCGAAGGTCGTATAGGCCATCGTGCCATCGAGGTTGAAGGAGTAGCCGAGCGGCAATACGAAACTTGCGATGCGCTTGGGCACACCGAAACGCACAAGCTGATCGAGGATTTTGGGATAAGAGGCTTCCGAACTCGCTGTGGAAAAAGCCAGCAGAAACGGCTCTCGCATGCGCTTAACCAGATCGAACATGCGCCGGCCAAGCAAGAGGTAGCCAACAACGATCAGCAACATCCACAGTATGAACAAGGTGAGATAGAAGCTGCCCAGGAATTTGGCGAAGTTCAGCAGAATTCCAGGACCGGACTTGGTGATGACGGAAGCAAGCGATGCACACACCGCGATGGGTGCCATCAGCATCACATAGCTTGTGATCTTCAGCATCATGTGTGAGACGCGATCAGCAAGATCGATCAGCGGCCTGCCGACGTCGCCAAGGGCCATGAGGGCGATGCCGGCGAACACCGCGAAGACGACGATCTGGAGGATTTCGCCCTCCGCCAATGACTTGAACACCGAAGTGGGTACCAGGTGGTCGACGAAACTGGACAGACTGAAACTCTGGGTCGACAGGTTTGCGGTGTTGGCTCCTTGATCGGCGATCACGATGCCAACGCCTGGATGCAGCAGGTTGGCCATCAACAAACCGAGCGCCAGAGAGACGACTGACGCGGAAACAAACCAGGCCATGGTCTTACTACCGACACGCCCGACAGTGGCGGCATCGCCCATGTGGCCGATACCGACGATGAGCGTGGAGAGCACAAGAGGCCCGATTATCATCTTGATAAGGTGCAGGAAGACGGCGCTGATGAGCGACATATAGCCGGCCAATGCCGCGGCGGTGTCCTTGTTGGGAAAAGAATAATAACGGGCGGTGCCGATCGCGATACCCAGCACCAACCCACCCATTACGTGCATAAAGCTCTTGTTCAAGTTGGCCCCTCAATTTGCTGTTAAAATTCCATTCCGGTTGACGGCGCGGTGCTTCGTTCGCCCTCGATGGCGAAAGGGTTTCCCAGGTGGTGCGGCATCGCTCGCCGGCCCCCGCGCAAAAGAATGTGTAACGACGACCCTGTCAGGGACCTTTGCCGAGAGGGCGAAGTGGTGAGCGAGGGCGGCCGGTGACCATCAGAATCCGCACCAGCTTCCTTGCGCCCGCGCTGCCGATGCTGGCAACCGAAGGGGAAGGGCATCCTTGGGGGGTGGGTTATTCATCGTTCAAATCACCTTGAGGTCGGCCTGCTCAGGCCGCCGCGTGAATCGTAAGGTGGGTTTCCGTGTCGCAAACAGGTGATCGATTCAATCCGCTGACATTCCAAAGTTCGGCAATGGCAATGTCTGGCCAATGGAGACATGGATACAAGCCAAGAGATCACAAAAAGCGCAAAATGGACAAAAGATACGCATAACATGCCAGAAAGATCGCTGCAGGAATGCAGTTCCCCATCAGGTTGTAGAAGTAAAAGGTTGAAATCGACAGGTTAGACGGAGTGATGGCCGTTCGATCGGTTTGGATTGTGCTGAAGTGGCGTGGGGCGCAGCCCTGCTGACGTCGCGCACCCCAATGTGTGACACCCAACGTGTTTGCCGAGGCGCAACGATGTTGCATCACGGACGTGACAAAGCATCGAGCAGCTGGCGACGGCATGGTTGACGCGATTTGTGGTCGTTCGCCTGGTCTGCCCATCGAAACATCAGCGTTTTCCGACGCAGTGGTATGCAATCAGGGCTTCCCACCAGATGGGTCTAACAAAGCTGTGACTAACTGCACTTTCATGTCGTGTTTCTCAGGCGTCTGCCTCCCCCGCTGTAAACTCCTGCTCCATGCCCGGCTGAGGAGTGGCTGTCGCATGCGGAGTGGTTGTTGTGGCGAGGTATAAAGGACAGTTCCTGGATGTATTCGACTGGTGGTGCGATGAACTGCGCGCCGTCCGGGGGAGCCTTGTTCCCCAAACAGACCGGCTCAAGACTTCCGACTGGACCATCGGCATTGCCGATGACGGTATCCGCCTGCAGGCGGCTGAAGGACCGAAATTCCAGTCGCGGCCCCTGGAACTCGATGCAATCGCCGACGACATCGCGGCACAGCTGCGAACCGGGCGAAGACATCCCACCGTTGCAATCCGGATCGACAGCACGCTTGTTCTCACGCGGCAGCTCTCGACACAACGGCTGCCGGTGCGCCAGGCCCGCGACATGGCCGAGCTCGACCTGATGGCCTCAACGCCGATCGATCTGTCGCAGGTTCACATCGCTTTCACCGAGAGTGCCGATAGCGGGCATTCCTACCGGGTGATCAGAAAGAAGACGCTGGCGCCGGCGCTTGACGCCATCCGGGCAGTTGGGGGCAGTCTTTCCTCGCTGGCCATTGCCAGCGCGGAGCGGACATCGCGAGCGGACCTGCTCAGCCTAGCGGCGATCTGGCCTTCTCGAGCAGGTGACCGCTTTGCCCGGCGCACCTGGATCACTACGTCTGCTGCCTTGCTCGTCGGCGTTGCCGCTACATACGCGCACGCACATTGGCGGTACTGGCAGGCGGCAGACACGCTGGACGAGCAAATCGCCGTTGCCCAGGTTCAGGCCAAGAAAGCGCGAACTTCGCTGCAGAAGCGCCAGACCGAACTCGAACAGACTGAAAGGCTGCGCGCGGATAAGAAGAGCGCAGTCTCGGTGGTTCGGATTCTGGCGGAACTCACGCATCTGTTGCCGGACAGCGCCTGGGTGACGGATCTGTCATCCAGGGGGACCCAGGTGACGATTACCGGCTTTGCAGCTTCGGCTGCTGACCTGATCCAGCCAATCGACGCCTCGCCCCTGTTTTCCGCCCCTGAATTCTCGGCGCCTGTTGTCAAAATTCCGGGACAGACCGGGGAGCAATTCACGATCACGGCAAAAGTCGGGGATGGATGAACGATGCTGACGCAAATCCTCAACAGCCGTGTGCTGATCCGCCGCTCGGTGGCGCTGGGGATTGCCGCCGTGTGCGCACTGCTGGTCGGCTGGCTTTTGTTCGCGGCGCTCGGCAGCATCGCTTTGGCCAGCGCCGACATCGATCAGAAGCGCGCGACGCTGGGGCAGATCGATGCCGTGGTCGCACTGGCCAGGACCGTCGAAGCCTCGTCATCGCCGGTTGCCGACACCAGCAATGGCGAATTCTTGTCTGGCGAAAGCGAGGCGGTCATTCGTGGCTCTCTCCAGACCAGGCTGAACACCATCGCCGCCTCAAACAAGGTGACCGTGCTGTCGGCCGGCAACGCGCCCGTGCTCAACGAAGATGGGGTCGCCTATCTCGGTCTGCGCGCCAATCTTTCGGGCACGCTGGAAGGCGTCCATGGCTTCATGCTCAGTCTAGAAACAACACTGCCGATCCTGTTCATCCGTGAAACCATGCTGCGGGCAACAAACATCGCCCCTTCCGAGACGGCCAATGTCGAGCCGGAGATTTTTGCCGAAGTGCTATTTTACGGCGCGCTGCAATCGGCCCCGTCCGTGGCCGCCACAGCGGAGGCAAAGCCATGATCCGTATCGTGGCGGCACTGGGCCTTGGCGCACAGGAGATAAGCTTTAGAAGGTCCAAGAGTCATGAAATTACATGATGTTATCTTACCGCAAAAGATATTTTACTAAATATTTAAGAACTGCACTGCGACAACCGGCTTCTCCTCCAGGCGGCTTCTCCTCCTCCAGGCGGCTCGAGGCAGAGCCGGGCAATGACAAGCGCCTGCGCGATCTTGTCGTGGCGGGCGCCGACCGGAGTTTTGCCGCGTGGCACTTCGGCGGCAGGCCGAAGCCAGCCGAGAGACATGGTTGAATTGCGATGCGCTCCTGAGAGACCACCGGAGGCATTCATCCCAACGGGTACGGTGCGGAGGGTCCTTTGAATTTACGGTCATCTACACAATGGGATTGATGCCGCCGGGCCCAGCGAATGGTCCTGTAGGTGTCGGGTGAGGCGCGGTTGGTGTTGAGATAGACGCAGGTGCCCAGGATCTGGCCGCTGAGTTTGATCTTGCTGGTTGTCGAGGCTAACCCCGACGACAAGACCCTGCGGATTGATGGCGCTCGGACTGCTCTTGACGCCGGGATTAGGCCCCAGCAGGCCGGCGACGGGTTGCAGCAGTATCGGCGTGGCGCCCGGGCCGCTGCTGAACCAGACCGCATGACGCTTATGGCATCCTCGCGGGCGTCAATGGCACTCTGTCGCCGAAACACCAACGCAAAGCTTTCCGGCGTACTGAATGCACGCCTCGTCGCGCGGTAAACGAGTTGTCATGAGGGCCTGCCGTCACTTAGCCGTAACAACTCGCGCGAGATGGCGTTGAGCCCCATGCGCAGGCACGAGAGGTGGCCGCTTGAGCGCCACCGGCATGAGAAACACCAGCGGACCCCCGGAGCGGTCGCCGCGGCTCGCTTTGAGCCCGGCGTGCAGGTCGATTAACATTGCGCCGACCGGACGTATTACATTGATATCCTTATTAGTCTTGGGAGATGCGACAAGCCGAAGCCAAGATCTTGTTATGGTTGCCAATGTTAAGGTAGAGGTCACCACCGCCCGCGCCCGAGGCTTCAACGCACTCTTGCTGACTTTCGGTCAGATCGCTCCAATTGATCCAAGTAGGATGTGCGTTCGCTTCCATGGATATGCACGGCGACATGAACAGCGCTACCGCGACTACGAACAATTTTTTCATGACAACACCTCATAGGGTTCAAATCATTGACAACAGTCTGTCTTGTCAGACCACCGGCAATAATCATGCATCAGAAAAAAGCTGCTCGGATAGAAAAATAAGTTATTCACAGAAATGTCGCCATGCGCGGGTTTTTACCGTCTTTTTGTCTAACATTTACGCTAATTATTACCGACATGGCTGAACGACTCCCGATTTATTCCTGTTTTTCCCTGCGCTCCTTGAGCTCGCGGGCGGCGCTATCAAGGGCGCGTCGCAATGTGTATCGCATGACGAATTCGGCATTGCGCTGCCGAACGCGGTCGAGATCGTAGCCGACCAGTCTGGGCAGAGCCGCCAGATCCTGGTGGCTGGCGATGCCGTAAAGCACCGCCGTATGGTCGCGGTTGAACCATCGTCCCATCATCGGCATCGAGACGTCAGGCTTTCGAGCCTTGATCAGGTACATGGCCTCGTTGCGGGCCAGAACGACCTTGCGGTGCTTCGTGCGGCTGGCCACGTCACTGACACGGACGCCGACCCGGCCGCACACCTCCCTGACGATCGTCAGGGCCCAATCGGGCATTCCATGACGGCGCAAAATCGCCATTCCCTCCCGTGCCAATGCCTCCTCCATAAGCTTGACGCGCGCCTGTTTTAAAAAGGCGGCCGAATAACCATGATTTCTCGATATCGCTATCCAGGGGTCTCGTGCTGCTACGTTCATTGTTCCACACTTTCGTTCTGGTTTTGCGGACAAGCCGGTGCCTCTCACGGACCCGTGCCCTTCGATTTTCGTCAAGCCGCCATCAGCCAGCCACAGGGCATGCGGACGCCGTCGAACGCCGCATGCGGTCGATCATATGGAGGCCAGGCTCCCTTTGCGCCGTCGCCGCGTTGTGAATGCGTTTGCGGCTCATGCCATGGTATTTTTTGCGCAAAGCGGTGCGGACGCCAGCCAGCGTCGTCTCGACACGAGACCACTCAGTGAAGCTCGCAGACTGAGCGCAATGATGTTTTGCAAAAAGTTCCCGGGACGCCCTTGGCCGTCAGGGTCGCCGGCTTGAACCATTCGATAGCCTTGAGGCGGCTACTCGCGAATATGGCGATTACAACAATCGGGACCGAGCACCCCGGCCGGATGCAGACTTCCCGCTAACGCCAAACTCTTTGGTTCGTTCTATTCAGCCTGCAATAATATGCACACAAAAACACAATTGTCAAAAACGTACAATTACATGGCTTGGAGCGAAAAACGGCAGTAAATACAACACAATATTCCATATTTTATGTTATCATTTTAGGCAATTACCTTTCAATTTGCCTAAGGGCATCTGGCTCTCTCACTCGGTTCATCCTGTTGCCTGCCGCCCGTGGCGGCGCAATCTGGCGCCCGGCAAAGCATCCGGAATGGCGCCGTTCACCGCCAGGTTTATCCGCAGTGCACCACTGCATGCGCATGCTGGCTATATCTGGTCGCTGGACGAAGCACTGGTCAGCAGGCCTTCCCGGCCAGTTTGTTCAAAAGCTCCTGAACACAGGATCCGAACCCTGGGAGCGAGCAGCATGGGCACAAGAAATGCGCGATACGCCGGTTACCATGGAATCACTCGCGGCCACGGAGCACGATCATCAATAATGGTTCCTGAGGCGACCGCTGCGGGGCACTGGATCAACATTCCGGCCGACGAGATCATCGGGGCTAACACACGCCTCGCTTTGGTCTCGCAAGACAATTGAGGTTCTGATCGTTCCACATCGCCAGGAGGTGGCCCGCGCTATCGGCTTGGGGGAATAGCGCGGGCCATTGACGGCCTCGCGAGGGGGTAGCAGGCCGTCAATATGGCTGAAACCGATACTGGCTCCGACCGTGCGATGGCTCTGGACCTTACGCCATTACACTGAAACCCAGCGCCAGCTCGCATCTGCTTATGCTAGATTGTTGCCATCTTTTCTTGCACATATTTTGATGTTTTTGCCCGTAATGCGCTTTTTGTGATTGCTCGGCTTGTCTGCGATATCCGATCGACTAGGACGGACCCGTTATCTAGTTGGACCCGTTATCTCGTTGGACCCGTTATCTCGTTGGACACTTTATCTCGTTGGACACTTTATCTCGTTGGACCCTGGCCGTTGTCGAGCCGGGTGCTGTTCGGTGCCATTTTGTAGTGCAGTGCGGCGATGCACCTTCAGACCAGACCGATCGTCGTGACGAGCTAAAATCCAGACCATGTTCGCGATCGCCGCGCGTGCCAGCTCGTTGCCACCGCCAAGGCGAACTTGACCTTCGGTGTTCTGCCCGGGAGGTTGGCACCAACCCAGAGCGATCGTCATCGGGAGGATAGCACGCTGTACCTCGACAGATCGCTCCAACCCACGACCAGGGCACTCAATATGACAATCCGACCGATCAATCCGCGTGATCACGCCGCCGTCCTGGAACTCATCAACGCTGACCGCCTGGAGGGCCAGCCGGAATGCTCGCTTGAGATGCTGCGATCCGCCCTCCGCGGCCAGTCCAGCGTCGATGACGCCTGTTGGTGCGAATTGAGCGATCTGCGCACGATTGTCGTCGAGGCCCATGGGCGGGTGGCGGGCGCAATGTCGTTCGCCAGGCATAAGAAGACCGGGGACTATGCCATAGCGTGGCTGCATGCGTGTGAGAATGGCGTCGTTATTTCGGATTTGATTGACCATATCGACGTCCGCGCGCGCGAGAAGGGACATGGAATTCAGGCCTTCCATCTCGCCACAAACTTGACCGCCGGGCTCGAAGCTCTTCCCGCGCGCCATCGCGAAACGACCTTGAGGTCTTTTCATGGGTATGGGTTTGGCCATGAAGACATTTCATCTTACATGGTTCTCGCGAGTAAAGCTGGGCGGACACCGGACCCCGCAATCGCGGTTACAAAGCAAGAGCCATCACGTTGGACCCTTGAACTGTGGGCAGGATCCCAGCTCGCCGGCAGCGCCGAGATAGGCTGGCTTTATGGAACGGGCGTAATCTGGCATCTGGAAGTTGGCCATGAGCATCGTGGGCAAGGGCATGGCAGACGGCTCGCCACATGTGCCAGCTCCCTGCTTCTTGAGTATGCTTCATCGGTGATTCTCTGTGTCGGCCACGACTGTGGCGGCGCGCGCGACTGCTCCCGCGCCAAACATCTATATGCATCCTTGGGATTCGTCCAAGTCGACACGCTGGTGTCGCTGACGAAATGCCAAGTCTGATACAGTTTAATGCCTAGGCTAGAACCTGATCCCCACCTGTTGATCTCCACTGGGAATTGACCCGGCATTTCCACAGAGAAGTGACCCGCTTGTCATATATGTTTCGGTTCGGGGTTTACGGTCAAGGTTAACAGGGTCAGAACTGGCTGGATCGCGATAGTTGCCCGGCCAGTGGCGTCTTCACGGCCCAGGTCGGTCGATCGCCGGCCGTGCGCACGACCGCGGGAGCGGGGTGGTGTCCGGGCGGCCACGCGAGGTCGGGGCTTGCCACGACCACCAGCCGATCGCGCAGGAAGACTCGTCCGACGAGGCTGTTATCCGGATCGGGATTGACCCTGATCACCAGATCAAATCCCTCCTCGAACATGTCGACGGAACGGTCTTCCGTCGACACATCGAGCCTCACTTCCGGATATTTCAGGGCAAACACGGCGGCGATCTTTCCCATCGCGGTCTGCCAAAAACCAGTGGCGCGCTGATCCGCAACCTGCCTCGCGGTCTTTCACCTCCCGAGGCGATCGCTGCGGCTGTCTCGTCGAGTTCGGTAAGCAGCCGGCCCGCACGTTCGTACAGCGCTCGGCCTTCCTCGGTCAGCTTGAGCATGCGTGCGCCGCGTTCGAACAGGCGCAGACCAAGGCTGGCCTCAAGCTCCGGTACCCGACGTGACAGCGTCGCCTTGGGGCGAGCGGCAGCGCGGGCGGCACGCCCGAAGCCGCCATGGCGCGCCACGATGACGAAATCAGCGAGAGCAAGCAGATCCATGTGTTCCACCAGTGATACGCTGCGTTCAAATATCACAGCTATCGGCCCATGTGCGAACCACTCATATTCGGGTTGTCAAAGCAACCCAACTCGGAGAAACAATCATGACTATCCTCGTTACCGGCGCCACTGGCCGTGTCGGCCGCCAAGTCGTCCAGCAGCTCGTCAAGCGCGGCGCCGATGTGCGCGTCCTCGTTCGGGACATCTCGAAGGCCGACTTTCCGGCCGTTGTAGAGGTCGTTCAAGGCGAACTGCTCGACATCGACTCGCTGCGCAAAGCGTTTGCCGGCATAAACACACTGTTCCTGCTCAACGCCGTGTCGGGGGACGAATTCACCCAGGCGCTCATCACCCTGAACATTGCCCGCGAGTCAGGCCTCGAGCGAGTTGTCTACCTGTCGGTGATCCACAGTGATCGCTTCGTCAATGTGCCGCATTTCGCCGTGAAGTCCGGCGCGGAGCGGATGATCGAACAGATGGGCTTCAGCGCCACTATCCTGCGCCCGGCCTACTTCATCGACAATGAACTCATGATCAAGGATGTCATCTTCAACCATGGGGTCTATCCGATGCCGATCGGAGCCAAGGGCATCGCCATGGTCGACGCCCGCGACATTGCCGAGATCGCAGCCGTCGAGCTGATCCGTCGTGACCAGGCCCCGGGCAAGCTGCCGATCGAAATCATCAATCTGGTCGGCCCCGATACGCTGACTGGTTCGGATGTAGCGGCGATCTGGTCGGATGTCCTGGGCCGCCCGATTGCCTATGGCGGCGATGATCCTACCGGGTTCGAGCAGAATCTGGCGAACATCATGCCCAAGTGGATGGCCTATGAAATGCGCCTGATGGCCGAGCGCTATGTCGCCGACGGCATGCTTCCGGAGGCCGGCGACGTCGAGCGTTTGACAGGGATCCTGGGCCGCCCCCTGCACTCCTATCGCAACTTCGCGAATGAGCTTGCGGCATCGGTCTGAGGCCAACCGCATTCGCACTCACCTTCAACGAGTGGCAGCTGTATGGCCCGAATCAATCCCTACTGGGGCTTGTCGCTCGGCGTCCATTTGAAGTGGTCGCCGTCTTTCTCGATCTGCCCAATACCTGGGAACGGAAAGTGTGGCGCGAAGATCATCTCGTGGTCCTTGGCCAGTGTGGCCAAGGTCTTGGCCCTGTTCTGCTCACCTTCCGGCTTGTCGCCGTCGAAGGCCACGGTCCAGTCCGGCTTGGCGAGCGAGATGATTGAGCTGTGCACCGTGTCGCCAATATCGAACAGCCTTTCTTTTCCGGATTAGATCTGATAGCCGACATGGCCAGGTGTGTGCCCCTTGAGCGCTACCGAGGTGATACCAGGCGCAATCTGGGCGCCGGCCTTGAAGGGTTTCACATGGCCGGCGATGACCTTGACGATATCGGCCGCATCCTTGTTGGACTTGGCGAAATCCCACTCCACGTCAGACATCCTTATCGTGGCATTGGGAAAAGCCAATTTGCCGTCCTTGACCAGCCCTCCTACGTGATCGGGATGGGAATGGGTGATCAATATCTCGTCGACGTCAGCGGGTTTGATGCCGGCCTTGGCCAGGCTGTCCTGCAGCGCACCGCCGACACCCGTGTCGATCAACACGACGCTGGTCTTCGATTTGACCAGCAGGGCGTCAACACTCAGCGTGATGGTATCGGTCGGCGCCCCCGCCGCCTTGAGCAGCTCGCCGACTTCCGCGGGGCTGTGATCGAGGCCGAAGGTCTTGCCATCGTTGGGCTTGATGAACTGGGCGTCGTGCAGGGCGACGATGTCGAGTGTGCCAAGCTTGAATGACTTGGCATCCGGCTGCTGCGCCGGCATTTGCGCCATTGCCAACCCCTGATGGAGCAGCATCAAAGTCGTTGTGGCCAACAGCCTGATGGAATTGGACCTTATCATGCGGGTATCCTCTGGCTGCGGAGGCGCGACCGTATCGGAAGACAGCTGGTGCGGCGGGCAATTCCGGGGTCGGGCCGATCACAAATTCGCTAGGGATATAGGGCACGGTCCGGCAATGGCGACCCCTTACCGATAGCCGCTTCCCGGGACGACTCGGTAGGCTGGCGTGTTCTCAAAGGCCTCGGCGAGCCCCGAAGAATAGTCCGCGCTTCAGCGTCGGCGCACTTCGGTTGGGTCATCGGCGACACCCACGCGATGACGGTAGACCATTTCCCAGCCCTTCCAGCCCGTGAACAGAAGAATGAGAACCACGATCAGCGAGAGGACCAGGCCGGTGGGCATCACCGCCGTCTCGCCATGGGTATAGCGCGAGTACCAGTTGTAGAGTTCGACCAGGACGACTAGCACATTGCCGCCGGCGTGGAGCCAAGCGTCACGCAGATTTCGGATTTGAACATCGCCCAGGACATCGGTCAGCCCGGCAAGGGCTGCCAAAGCGGCCATTATCAGGCCCGCCCCAAGCAGCCAGATACTAGCGGTCACCCATCCCGGATTGCCTGTTCGCCAGAAGATCAGGTCGCAAACGAAGGTAGCGACGAAGAAAGCGATCGGGAAAGGAATCAGCATGGGATGGATCGGATGGCCGGCAATGCTTGCCGTGCTTTGCGGGTTGCGGGCCATGGTAATGCCTCCAAAGGCAGTCGCGCGCGACTGCGGTACATCTCTGAAAGACAGTGTGGAGTAAAACGCCGGCTGCAGGTGAAGGTTCCACACCCCAAAGCGGTAGAGCTCCGAAGCGGAAGGCGCGCGGGCACGGTTCGATGGCGGAGCTGGTTGAGTGGAGTCGTGGGGCGGATAGCCATGCCGCAGTAGGCGCAAGGTTATCCGTGCTTACCCGCCTTGGCGAACCACGGCGGGCCTGCTTCGGCTGCGATCGGGCGGGCTCAGCCGACCCTGACGACAAAATGCTTGGTCACCGGCTCGATGATCTTCCAGGTGCCCTTGAAATCGGCTTCCACCACGAAGGCGTCGCCGGGGCCGACCTCGACCGGCGTGCCGCCGTCGGGCGTGATGATGATGCGGCCGGCGATCATGTGGACGAACTCATAATCGGTGTAGGTCGCATGATAGGTGCCGGGCGACGCCCGCCAGGTTCCCGATATCACCTTGCCATCCGAAGTCGTGTGCTGGACAGCTGTCTGCATGGTTGGCTGGCCCTCGACCGCGATCCAGCCAGGCAGATCGCCGGCTTCCGCGTGCTCGACCGCGCCGAATTTCAGGATGGTCTTGTTCGTCATGCCGGGCTCCGTTTGCTTCATGTGTCCTGCGGTTCGGATAGCCGATGCACATGACGGGAGCAATGCCGTGCCATGCCAAACAGGCACGGCGGCGCATTCGGGCTGACCGGCGCGGACCTGGAGGATTATGGCTTGTGCCGTGCCGAGACCAGCTCTGCCTTGCGTTGCGCCGTCTCCAGCCCGAGGCCGATGAAGGCGCGCGCGTGCTTGGCGAGCGCCATGTTGTCGGTCCACAGATTGCGCCAGATCGCCGTCTTCTTCGACAGGTTCTCGTCGACAATCTCCGAGGAGAAGGATTCGAAGCTGAGATCGTCGGCATAGCCGATTGCGGTCAGCGCGTCGAAAATCCCTGCGAAATCGATGTTGCCGGTGCCGAGGAAGCCGCGATGGCTTTCGCCGATATGGACATAGCCGATCTTGGCCGCGGCGTGGCGGATGGCCAACCCGACATCGGCTTCCTCGATGTTCATGTGGAATGTGTCGAGATGCAGGAAGATGTTGTCCGACCCGGTGTCCTCGATAAAGGCCAACCCTTGCGCGGCGGTGTTGAGCAGGTTGCTTTCGAAGCGGTTGACGATTTCGAGGTTGAGCGTGACGCCGGCTGCCTTCGCCGTCTCGGCGACCTTTGCCAGCGTTGCCGCGCTACGGTTCCATTGATCGCGTGTCGGTGCCTCGATCTGCAGGCCATGGCTGGTCGAAAGAATGCCGGCGACCTTGCTGCCGCCAAGGTCGCGCGTCAGCGCGACGGTGTCGCTGAGGATCTCGACACCGCGGGCGGCGACCGCCTTGTCGGCGCTCGAAATATCGCCGTCACCAGGCAATCCGATGCTGATCGCGACGCCGAGACCAAGATCGGCGATGCGTTTGGCAAGCCCGCCAATATCGACATTGGCAGGGTCGAGATAAGAGAATTCAATCAGGTCGAAACCGGCCTCCCTGGTATTGGCCAGCGTGCGTTCGAGTTCGCTCTGCGCCGAGCTTGCCGACCAGACGAAGGAATGGATTCCGATGCGTGACATGATCGTCTCCGGTTAAAGCAATTCCGGGAAAAGCATGCAGCGGTTTTCCGTCCGGAATTGCGTAAAACAAAGAGTTAAGCGGCGAGGAGAATGGTGCGGCCGGATCGCTCCGGCCGCACCGGCCTTGGGAGGCTTATCGGGCCGCGGTCCAGCCCTTGTAGTCCTTCAGGTTCTCGGCCGTGATCAGCTTCGGGTCGAGCAGTACGGTGGCCTCCGCCGGCTTCTTGCCGGCGAGCAGGTCGGCCGCCATGGTCAGCGACTGGCCGGCCATCACATAGGGATCCTGCGAGGCCGAGGCCTTGATCATCGATTTGCCGGAAGAAAGTTCCTTTTCGATATCCGGCGCGCCGTCGACCGCGGTGAAGATGAACTCCGAACGGTTGAGCTGCTTGGCGGCGAGTTCCGCGCCGATCGCCGTCGGATCGTTGATGGCGAACACCGCGTCGATCTTGTCGAAACGGGTGAGCAGCGACTGGAACACTTTCAAGCCGCCATCGCGGGAGCCTTCGGCGTTCTGGTCATCGGACAGGATCTTGATGTCGGGATGCTGGGCAAGCACGTTCTTGCAGCCTTTCACCCGTTCCAGGATCGACGACGACGCCGGCCCGTTGAGGATGACATAGTCGCCCTTGCCCCCGGTGTGGTCGACCAGGTATTGGCAGGCTTCCTCGCCGGCCTTGACGTTGTTGGTCATCACCGTGACGTCGGCACCGGGCGCCGAAACGTCGAAGGCCGCGACGATGATGCCGGCGGCCTGCGCCTTCTTCACCGCCGGAGCGATGGCCTTGGCATCGACCGCGTTCAGCATGATCACATCGACGCCGGCGGCGATGAAGGAATCGACCTGCGAGACCTGCTTGTTGAGGTCGTAGTCGGCCGACACCGACGTCACTTCGACTTTCGGATTGATCTTCCTGGCCGCGTCCTCGATGCCCTTGATGGTGGCGACGAAGAAGGGGTTGCCGAGCAGGCCGACCGAGATGCCGACCTTGTTGAGGTCCTTGGCCGATGCCGGCGCGATGGCGACGGCCGCGAGGGCGGCGCCGCAGAGCAGTTTGGCGATGGTCTTCATTACGCTTACTTCCTCCTGATGCCCCGCGCCTCTCACGGTGCGTTACACAAGCCGGTCGTTGATGCCGGCGACTAGGTCACTCACGTTCTTGCCCCTGCCTGGAGCCGGTAGCGGTCGAGGGCGACCGCCACGATGATGACCAATCCCTTGATGATGTACTGCCAGATGTCCGAGACGCCGGCCAAGATGAGGCCGTTGGAGAGCACCGCGATGATCAGGCCGCCGATCAGCGTGCCCCAGATCGAACCGACGCCGCCGACGAAACTGGTGCCGCCGAGAATGACGGCGGCGATGGCGTCGAGTTCGTAGCTTTGCCCGAGCTGCAGGCCGTTGGCGGCGTAAAGCCTTGCCGCCGACATGGCGCCGCCAAGGCCGGCAAGCAGGCCGGAAACGCCATAGACGAAGAGCAGCACCAGCGGCACCTTGATGCCGGTCAGCCGAGCTGCCTCGGCATTGCCGCCGACGGCATAAATCCAGGTGCCGAGCACCGTGCGCTTCAGCACCAGCCAGGACAGCACCACCACCGACAGTGCGATGACGACGAGCCAGGGGATGCCGAGCACCGAACCGTTTCCGATGAAGTCGAACGGCAGGTCGGAGTTGAACACCGTCGTGTCCTGCCCGAGCAGGCGGGCAATGCCGCGCACGGCTGTCAGCGAGCCCAGCGTGACGATGAACGGCGGCAGCCTGATATAGGCGATGAGCAGCCCGTTGATGAGCCCGAAGCCGAGCCCCGCCAGGATGGCCGCAGGCACGCCGAGCAGGCCCCAGTCGGGCACCAGCGACACCAGCACCGCCACCATCGCGGCGGCTGCGAGGATAGAGCCGACCGACAGGTCGATGCCGCCGGTCAGGATGACGAATGTCATGCCGGCGGCAAGCACGATGTTGATCGACGATTGCTGCGTGACGATGAGCAGGTTGGTGCCGGTGAGGAAGCGCGGGTTGATGAACTGGAAGCCGGCCGCCAGCAGCACCAGCACCGGCAGCATGCCAAGCGCCGCAAGCGCGGTGCGCAGCCGCCGGCTCATGACCGCCGCCTGATCCACGCTCTTCGTCGCGGTCGTCCTGTCTGTCATCGCTGAGACGCTCCCGTCGCTAGTTCCATGATCGCTTCCTGACGAAGCGGCTCGCCTTCGGATGCCGTCACCTCGCCTGATATGGCGCCGTCGCGCATCACCAGCACGCGATCGGCGACGCCGATCACCTCGGGCAACTCGCTTGATATCATCAGGATGGCGATGCCCCGGTTGGCGAGATTGTCGATCAGCCGGTAGATTTCCGATTTGGCGCCGACATCGACGCCGCGGGTCGGCTCGTCGAGGATGACCACCTTCGGCTCGGTCTCCAGAAGGCGCGCGAGCAACACCTTCTGCTGGTTGCCTCCCGACAGCGAGCCGGCATTGGCCTGCGCCGAGTTGGTGCGGATCGACAGGTCGGCAATGGCCTTTGCCGCACGCCTGTCGGCGGCCGTGAAATCGCGAAGGCCGCCGGCTCGCGCGTCCCTGACAAGTACGCCCATGCTGATGTTGTCGGAAATGGACATATCGAGGAACAGGCCGAGTTCCTTGCGGTCCTCGGTGAGGTAGGCGATGCCGGCGTCGAGCGCCTCGCGCGGCGAGTCGATGGTTATGGGCTTACCGTCGAGCTCCATCGTGCCGGCGCTGCGTTTGTCGGCACCGAAGATCAGCCGGGCAAGCTCCGTGCGGCCCGAGCCGACGAGGCCCGCCAAGGCCAGCACCTCGCCGTGATGGAGATCGAACGAACAGTTCTTCAGCAGACGAGCGTCGGACATGCCGCGCACCGAGAGCGCGACGGCGCGTTCTCCGTCTGGAGGGCGATGATCCTTCTTGTAGAAGGCGGAGAGATCGCGGCCGACCATCATCGACACCAGGCGCGAAGCGTTGAGGTCGGCGCGATCGAGCGTACCGACATAGCCGCTGTCGCGCAGCACGCTGACGCGGTCGGCAAGTTGGTAGACTTCCTCCATGCGGTGGCTGATGTAGATGATGGCGATGCCTTGCGCCTTCAGCGTCGCGATCACCTCGAACAGGCGGTCGGTCTCGCGAGAGGTCAGCGATGTAGTCGGCTCGTCCATGACGATGATGCGCGCATTGGTCGACAGCGCCCGTGCGATCTCGACCAGTTGGCGCTCGCCGAGCGACAGGCCGGAGACCAGCGCACGCGCCGAGAACGAGACACCCAGCCGACCGACGATCTCCGCTGCGCGCCGGTTGCACTGGTCGCGGTCGACGATGCCGAAGCGGCGCGGCTCGTTGCCGAGGAAAATGTTCTGCGCCACCGTCAGGTTCGGCGCCAGCGACAGCTCCTGGTAGATGACCGCGATGCCGGCGGCGCGCGCCTTGATCGGATCGCCGGTCGCGGCGGGCGCGCCATCGATCAGGATCTCGCCGCCGGGATCCGGCCGATAGGCGCCGGACAGCACCTTCATCAGCGTCGATTTGCCGGCGCCGTTCTCGCCCATCAGCGCGTGCAGCTCGCCGGCGTGGACGCTGAGCGAGACGTCCTGCAGGGCACGGATCGCGCCGAAGGTCTTGGAGATGTGGCGCATCTCCAGCACCGGCTGGCGCGCCGCCTGCGTCTGCACCGCGCTCATCGCGCACCACCCGCCGCCGTGGCGGCGGCACCATGCCCGGCAACGAGATCGCGCCAGGCGTCGCGATAGCCGGCAAGCCCACCGAATTGTGTCCCCTGCACCGGCTCTGGCGGCTCGGCTGCGAAGTCGCGCCCCACGCTCTCGAAGGCGAGCGCCGCGGCACCCGTGGCGCTGCCTTCGAGCGAAGCACCTTGCAGGAAGGCCTGACCGGGACGCAGCTGCGCCAGCAGCCCGGCAAGCAGGCCGCCAGTGTTCAGCCCGCCATCGATGATGACGGTGTCGTCGGAATGGATGAGATCGAGGCAGAGATCGATCATCAGCGCCACATAGAGCAGAGCCACGGCCGCGCGTTCCTTGGCATCGGGCGTGCGCCCGACCAGCCGGCCGGAACGGTCCGGCATCGGCCCGCCCGCAGCGAAGCTCGGCAGCGCCATGAGGCCGGCATCGATCGCCTGGTGGATCGAGCCACGCGGGATCGCGCCTTGCCAGTCGCCGCTGATGACGGCGAATTCGCGCCCGCCCATGAAGCGGATGGTCGGTACTGGACCACCGTCGACATCGACATTGACCAGCATGTCGCGCTCACGGTCGAGCGCTTCGAGCGGACAGTCGGGGTTGAGCACGACCACCCAGGTGCCGGTCGACACGACAGTCAGCGGGCCAAGCTCCTGGCGGCGATAGGCATGCAGTGCCGCATTGGAGTCGTGGACGCCGTTGTGGATGGCGACCGGGCGCCCGGCACCATCGAAGCGCTGCTCGCCGATGACGGCGCCGGCGCGTTCGAAAGCCGGCATCTGGCCACGCCAGCCCTCGGCGTCGACCAGCGAGGAGAAATCACGTTTGCGCGGTGCCCACAAATGCGAATGGCAGCCGAGATAGGAGACTTCGCAGACCGGCCGGCCGCCAAGGCGCCAGCTCCAGTACTGGGGATAGCCGAGGATCCATTTCGCCGCCGCGAACGCGTCGGGATCGACTTCCTGCAGCCATAGCATATGACGGCCATAGTTGAAGCCGAGCGGCAGGCGGGGGGAGAATGTCTCGCCGAAATCCGGGATGCGGCGGTCGATCCGCGCCACGATTTCGGCCGGTGGCTCCTGTTCGTAGTCGAGGATCGGATGGGTCAGCGCCTTGTCGTCGACAAGAGCGAAGGTACAGCCATGGCCCGACACCATCACCCCTTCGACACCATGGTTTTCGACCGCGGCGGCCACGGCACCGAACGCCCAGCCATGGAGGGCGGCCTCGTCGAGCACGCTGAAGCCGCCGTGGCGCGCCCATTTCGGTTGCGTCCGGCGCTCGTCGAGAATGCGTCCGTCCTGGCCGAAGACGAACAGCTTCGAATTGGTCTTGCCGAAGTCGAGCACCGCCACGTTCACGCGAGGGCTCCCGAGGTTGAAGCGATCCGCACCATGACGCCGGCATCCTCCAGCATGCGCGCATCGGCATCGGAGAGCCCGTCATCGGTGACCAGCGTGCCGATGCGCGACAGCGGCAGCGCGACATTGCGCGCGTGGATCGACAGCTTGCGGCTGTCGGCCAGCACCACGATCTGGTCGGCGCAGAGGCTGAGCTCGACGATGGAGCGGACCAGCAGCGGATGCGATTCCAGCAACCCTTCCTGGTTGAGCCCTTGTGTGCCGAGAAAGAATTTCGAGGCATAGAAGGGCGTCGCCTGGGTCGGCGAATGGATGATGCCGGGTTCGCGGTGCAGATCGCCGCCGGCAACCGTCAGGCTGCAATGGCCATGGTCGCTGAGATAGGCCGCGAGCGGCATCGAATTGGTGTAGAGCCGGATGTTACGGTCGGCGAGCTTGACGCCGAGATGGAAGCAGGTCGAGCCGCCATGGACGATCACGGCGTCGCCATCGCGCACCATGGTCGCGGCGACGGCCGCGATCTGCCGCTTGGCCTCGACGGCAAGGTCACGGTTCTCGTCATAGGGCCGGGCATAGGCGACGCCCGCATGCGAGGCGCCATCGAGTGCCGAAATGCCGCCATAGACCTTGCGCGCCTCACCGGCCTCGTCGATACGGTCGATATCGCGCCTGACCGTCGCCGCCGAAACGCCGAGCCGCTCCTGCAATTCGCGCACGGAGGCAAACGGGCGATCCCGCAGCAATTCGACGATCTGACGCTGGCGGCCGAGGTCGCTCAACCTTTCCTCCCTGACGCCATTTCTATGGCAATTGGTGCAACTTACTCAACATTAGTTGGATTGCAAGCTGCTTTTGACGATAGTAGATCACTATTGACGCAGATCACTCACATCTTCTATACCAGCGCCAACACCCGTCCCGACGACGGGATTTCGTGCAAGCGTTGGAGAAAAGGGCCATGGCGACCCAAGCTGATGCACAGGAACTGGCCGCCTTGCGGGCGCTTTCGGCCAGCATCGGGCTGAACCCGCATATGACGCAGGCGGCGGGCGGGAACACCTCGCTCAAGGCCGGCGACACACTGTGGATCAAGGCCTCGGGCACCTGGCTGAAGGACGCGCTCAGCGACGACATCATGGTGCCGGTGGCGATGGCGCCGCTGCTCGAGGCCGTCGACCGTCGCGACCCCGCCGCCGACAAGCCACAGGCCTTCGCCATCGGAGACCTCAATCCACGCGGCCTGCGTCCGTCGATCGAGACCACGGTTCATGCCTTGATGCCGCAACGCGTGGTTCTGCACGTCCACTGCGTCGACACGATTTCGCTGGCCGTGCAAGCCGATGGCGAGGCCGAGGTCGCCACACGGCTGGGCGGCATCGAATGGGCCTGGGTGCCCTATTTCCGGCCGGGCCTGCCGCTCGCCCGTGGCATTGCCGAGAGATTGCGCCCCGGGGTCAACGTACTGATCCTTGGCAATCACGGGCTGGTGGTGGCCGCGGAAACCGTCGCCGAGGCGCAGGCCTTGCTGCACCGCGTCCGGTCGCTGCTGGCGCGCCCGGCGCGCGCGACCGCCGCACCCGACATCGCCGCCCTGACGACGCTGGCCGGCGACTACCGATTGCCGGCGGACATCGAAGCGCATGCTGTCGCGCTCGATCCGGAAAGCCTGGATATGGCCGAGGCCGGCAGCCTCTATCCGGACCATGTCATCTTCCTTGGCCAGGGCTCGGTCGTGGCGAGGTCGGGCGAGGACGTAGCCGGCGTCGTCGCGCGGCTCGGCGCGGCGCCCCCGGCGATCCTGTTTCCCGGCGCCGGCGTGCTGATGCGCGGCGACGCCAGCGCCGGTGCCGACGCGATGCAGCGTTGCCTGGCCGACGTGACCACGCGCGTCGATGGCAAGGCGCGGCTGAACTATCTCACTGCCGCCGAGAATGACGAACTGGTCAACTGGGACGCCGAGCAGTATCGCCAGAAGCTCAACGCCGCCGGCACGGCCTGACAAGGAACGGGACGACATGACGCCACTTGTCGTCGGCATCGACATCGGCACCTCCGGCGCCCGCGCGGTCGCCATGCGCCAGGATTTTTCCATTGCCGCCCAATCAGCCGTGCCTCTCGACAAGTTCGGCCCGAACCCCCGCGATCCCCCGACATGGTGGCAGGCGGTCCAGGCGGCGCTGGCCGGGCTGCTCTCAAGCATAGACCGTGCCACGGTCCGCGCGATCGCCGTCGACGGCACATCGGGCACGCTGCTGCCGGTCGACATCGATGGGCGGCCCCTGGCCGAGCCGCTGATGTACAACGACAAGGTCGATGACGTAGACATCGTGGCCATCGTCGCGCGCGAGGCGCCGGAAGCGAGCGCCGCCCACGGGCCGACTTCAGGCCTCGCCAAGGCGCTCCGATTCCAGCGCTTGCCCGGCATGGCGGGCGTGCTGCACCAGGCCGACTGGATCGCCGGCAACCTGTCCGGACGCTTCGACGTCAGCGACGAGAACAATGCGCTCAAGACCGGCTATGACGTCGAGGCCCGCCGCTGGCCTCATTGGATCGCGGCCACCGGCATGCGCATGAATTTACTGCCTGATGTCGTTGAGCCGGGCCAGGTCACCGGCACGCTCACCACGGCCGCCGCCACGCTTTTCGGCCTGCCGCCCGATGTGGTTGTGGTTGCAGGCACCACGGACGGCTGCGCCTCATTCCTGGCGACGGGCGCTACGGCAGCCGGCGACGGCGTCACCGCATTGGGGTCCTCGCTGACCATCAAGATCCTGTCCGACCGGCCGATCTCGGCGCCGCGCTTCGGCATCTACAGCCATCGTCTTGGCGACACCTGGCTGGCCGGCGGCGCATCGAATTCTGGTGGCAAGGTGCTGGCGCGGCATTTTCCGCTCGCGCGGATCATCGAGCTCAGCGCCATGATCGACCCGGCGACCGAGACCGGCCTCGACTACTATCCGCTTGGGACGGCTGGCGAACGGTTCCCCATCGCCGATCCGGGCTTGCCCCCACGGCTCACCCCTCGGCCTGCTGACGATGCCGATTACCTCAAGGCGATGTTCGAGGGCATGGCGGCCATCGAAGCGCTTGGCTACGGCAGGCTGGCCGAACTCGGCGCGCCGGCCCTAACCTCGATCCGCAGCGTCGGCGGCGGCGCCGCCAATCCGGCGTGGAGCGCGATCCGGCAGCGCAAGCTCGGCGTCGCGTTCCTGCCGGCCCTGTCGGACGAGGCAGCCGCGGGTACCGCACGGCTGGCGCTGAAGGGCGCAAGCGAGACAGGGCTTCTATGAACGTCGAACACCTCGATAGCATCGCACCGCTGGCGGAACGCTACCAACTCTTCCTGCTCGACCAGTTCGGCGTGCTGCATGATGGCCAGGCTCCCTATCCTGGCTCGGTGGATGCATTGTCCACGCTGAAGCGCGCCGGCAAAACCGTGGTGCTGGTTTCAAATTCCGGCAAGCGCGCCCGGCCCAACGAGGATCGCCTGCTGAAGCTTGGCTTCGCGGCCGGCAGCTGGGACCATTTCGTGTCTTCGGGCGAGGTGGCGTGGCGACGCTTTCACGACATGACGGCGTCCGGAGCGTTGCGGTCCGGCACGAAATGCCTGCTGATCAGCCGCGACGGCGACCGTAGCGCGATCGAAGGCCTGCCCTTCGCGCTATGCGAAGCCGGTGAAGAGGCTGAACTGGTGCTGATCGCGGCCAGCGAGGGAGACCGCTACGGCCTCGACCACTATCGCAGGCTGCTGGCCCCGGCTGCGACGCGACAAGTGCCGTGCTTCTGCACCAATCCAGACAAGATCATGCTGACGGCGATCGGACCCCGCTTCGGCGCAGGCGAGATCGCCGATCTCTACGAAAGCCTGGGCGGCAGCGTCACGCGCATCGGCAAACCCTATCCGGGGATCTTCGAAGCGGCGCTCGCGTTGGTCGGCGAACCGGAGCGCGGCAGCGTGGTCTGCGTCGGCGACAGCGTCGAACACGATATTGCTGGCGGCAACGGAGTCGGCATCGCGACGGCACTGGTGATGGGTGGGATATTGGCCGACGCGCCTGACCTCGCCGCTGTCTTCGATGAGCATAAGGCTTGGCCGGACTATAAGGTGTGGTCCTTCAGCTTTCGCTGACCGCCGCCAGGATCCGCCTTGCACTCTCCTCGTCGGTGATCAGGATTGTGGGCGCGATCAGGTTCATTGCGCCGAGCAGGGCGTCGGTCTTCTCCGCGCCGCCGGAGGTCAGAACGCGGATTGGTGCCTTGCGCAGCCGGTCGACATCCACCGACATCACATGGTTGTTGACGGGATGGTCGACCAGATCGCCGTTGCGGTCGTAGAAGTGGAACAGGAGGTCCCCGACGGCGCCGCGCGCCAGCAGCGCCTCCCGGTCCGCTTCCCTTAGGAAGCCGCCGCGCGAGAAGGTGGTGGCCGAAGCGATCCCGCCGACACTCAGCAGAACGGCATCGAGCGCGTCGGCCATTTCAAAAACCTCCTGCAGGCCGCAGCGTTCGATCAGCGCGATCTTGGTCTCGACGCTGTCGACGACGGCTGGCGTCGGCATCAGATAGCCGTCGCCCTGAAAAATCTGGGCGAAGCGCCAGGCGAACTCGGCCGGGTTGACCCGGCGCGCGACGCCGACGCCGCCAAGCAGCGAAATCACCTTGAAATCGGTCAGCGATTTGGCGCTGATGAACGGCAAGGTGTGGAACAGCGTATTGCCCCAGCCGACACCGACCTGCATGCCGGATTTCATCGCGTCGGACAGGAACATGCCGGTCTTGGCGGCTATTGCCGGGATCGGATCGGCACTGGCCGCCGTCAGCGGCGCCACCAGGGCCTGCTGCAGGCCGAAGGTTTTTTCCAGCGCGCGCTCCAGCCGCACGATCTCCAGAAGCTCGCTCTCGATGGTAATCTTGACCTCGTTGCGCGACCGCGCCTCCGCCAGCATGCGCACGATGGTGACGCGGCCGACGCCGAGCACATCGGCGATCTCGTTCTGCGTCATCTGCTCGACGAAATACATCCAGGCGGCGCGGATCCTGAGGCGGTCCGTGCGGCTCTCGCTGACGACCTGCTCGGTCGCTTCGGCTCCTGCCCGCCTTTCCTCGGCCCGCCTTTCATCGGCCCGCCTTTCCACGATTTGTCGTCCCCTGGCCAATCATCCCTCCCCCGCGACGGACGAGCGCGCCGTCGCCGATTCTGCATGCTGGTCTAGTATCGCCTATTGATCTACCAATCGATAGGAACAATGTAGAGTGGGTGGCGCCCGTCACGGATGGCGCCGCACGGCACATTCGAGGCTAACCGCGATGCTCCGACAAATCTCCGAAGATGTCCGCGTCAACCTCAAGGACCGGCTGCGGGAAGTCCGCGACATCATCCGCCAGAGCCGCCACGACGGCGCCAGCGATGCCAGCCTGCTGCGCGAAGCAACCAGCCATCTGCCGCCATTTCCGGGCAAAGGCATCGAAGGCCTGCTCAGTCATGCCGCGAGTGCCGTCGACGAAGCGCTGTCGATCGCCGAATCCTTTGTCCCACACGAGCGCCCGATAAGGGTGGACGGAACGACTGTAAAAGGGCTCGCCACCTATTTCCCGGCCGGTGACGAAGACCAGCAGTTGAGCGCCGAGCGCTTGTTCCGGCGCGACATGTACTATCTGACCAAGGCGGTGCTTGCCGGGCTGAAGATCGACCACGCCCGTATCCATGAAGCCGGGTTCGCCGCCGTCCACGCGGCCATGCGCAAGCGCCATGGCGAATTGTTGGCTGCGCTGGCCGCGCCGCGTGCTGGACTGCAGGCCATCGCGGCCATCTGCGCGGCACTGCTGGTCGAGTTGCTCAACCAGCGTCCGGTCCGCTTTGGCGAAGCCGCGCCGGAAACGAACGCCGCTGGCGGCCAGGCGCTCGACATAAGCTGCCTGGCGCCGGTCGTCCTGGCCTGCGGCCTGGCGACCACCGGTCGAGACGGCGCGCCGGAGCCCGACATGCTGGAAATCGCAATTCTGGCGGCCGACATACGTCATGAGCGCATTGCCCAAGCGTGCGCCAAGGCGAGCCCGGTCGATGAATTGACACCTGTGTTCGCCACCTTGCTTGCGCATCTGCCGTAAGCTCCAGCGGCGATTGCGGAACTACTCCCCGGCTGCCATCGCCGTGATCGTCTTCTTGGCGCGCTGGATCGAGGCCGGGCTCATCGACAGCTCGGTCAAACCCATCTCCACGAAGGCCGGAATGAGATCCGGCCGGCCCGCCGCCTCGCCGCACATGCCGACCATGATGCCGGCGGCGACGCCGGCCTTGGCCGTCAGCTCGATCGCCGACATGACCGCCGGATTGGTGACGTCGTTGAGCTTCGCAACGGTCGGGTTGAGCCGGTCGGCGGCCATGATGTACTGGGTCAGGTCGTTGGTGCCGATCGAGAAGAAAGCCACTTCCTTGGCCAGTGCCGGGGCGATCAGCACGGCGGCCGGGGTTTCGATCATCACGCCGAGATCGAACGTCGCATGCGGCACGCCTTCGGCCTTGAGTTCGGCGGCGCATTCGTCGACAAGAACGCGCGTCTGCCGCACCTCGCCGAGATCGGAGACCATCGGCAGCATCACCTTGATGTTGCCATGCACGGCGGCCCTCAGCAGCGCCCTTAGCTGGCGCTTGAAGATATCGGGCCGGTCGAGGCACATGCGGATGCCCCGCCAACCGAGGAAGGGGTTCTCCTCGTCGGGGAACTCGATGCCGGCAATCGGCTTGTCGCCGCCAATGTCGAGCGTGCGCACGATGACCGGATAGGGTGCGAAGGCCTTGGCCAGCGCCGCATAGGTCTCGGCCTGCATGTCCTCCGACGGAAGGTGCATATGGCGCATGAACAGGAGCTCGGTGCGGAACAGGCCGACACCCATGGCGCCGGCCTCTTGCGCCGCCTCGATCTCTTCCAGCGAGCCGATATTGGCCGCGACCTCGATGACCCTGCCGTCCGCCAGTTTCGGCGTCACCGTCTTGAAGGCGGCCAGGCCGGCACGCTCCTTCGCCGCCGCTTCGACACGACCGGCGAAATCGGCGCGCGTCGCCGCATCGGGGTCGATGATCACCTGGCCGCTGTTGCCGTCGAGCGCCACCTCTTGCGCCTTGCGCAAAAGGTGGATCCGGTCGCCAAGGCCGAGCACCGCCGGAATGCCATGCGAGCGGGCGATGATGGCGATGTGCGAGGTGGCGCCGCCATGGCCGCACACCACCCCGCCGATGCGTTTCAGCGGCGCCCGCGCCAGATCCCAGGCGCCGATATCATCGGCGATCAGGATCGCGCCTTGCGGGATGTTTTCGAGGCTGGCGTCGTCCTGGCCAAGCAGCACCAGGCTGATCTGCCGTCCGACCGCATGGACATCGTCCGCCCGCGCATTGAGATAATGATCGTCGACGGCGCTGAAGTCGGCGGCGATGGTGGAGGCTGCGGTGATCGTGGCCGAGACAGCGTCATTGCCGCCCCTGATTGCCTTCTCGGCCTCGCCGGTCAGGCTGTCGTCGGCGGCGATATCCCTCAGCGCCGCGACGATGCCCCGGTCACCGGCCGACAGGCTATCCTGCGCCAAGGCCCGGTCCATGCGTGCCTGAACGGCGGCGACGGCGGCGTGAAACCTGTCGATCTCGCCGGCGATCTCATCGGCCTGCAGCATGCGGCCCTGCCCGGCGATGTCAGGCGGGAAATGTACGAAAGCCGGCCCGATGGCGACGCCCTCGCTTGCGGCGACGCCGCGCAAACCACTGCTTGCTTCGTCTGATACGGCGGGCGCGGATCGGGGCGCTGGCGCGGGTGCCGCTTCCTTGCCGTGGTCATTGGCTGGAGCGTGGGTTTCTTCGTCGTCGAGACCCGCCTTGGGGTTTTCGAGATAGCCGATCAGCGCCTCGATCGCCTCGATGGCGTCGGCGCCGTTCGCCCGCACGGTGACTTCCTGGTTTTCCTTGACCGCCAGCAGCATCAGCTTGACCGAGCTCTTGGCACTGACCGCCTTGCCGTCCTTGACCAGTTCGACGTCGGATTCGAAAGCCTTGGCGAGCTTGACGAAGCGCGTGGCGGGACGGGCGTGCAAACCTTCATGCACTCTGACGATGGTCGAGCGTTCCATGGCGAATACTCTGCTTTTTTGGGCGCCAAAGCCAGACTGGCTGGGCGCGAATGCTTTCAAGCGGCGATGGTGATGATCGCGTCTGTCTTCAGGGCAGCCACGAGGGCTTGCGTATCGACCTGGGACGCGCAGATCTCGCCCGGCCTTTCGGCCTCGGTGGCGCCGTTGAACGAGATGACGACGTGGCCCATCTCGAGCACCTTGCTCCAGGCGCTGGAGCCGACGGCGGTTATGACAGCCGAAACCGGGCCAAGAGTGATCGACGCGCCCTGTTCAGGCGCGCCGTCGCTGGGTCCGATCTCCGTCTTGTGGAGCACCGAGACCTCGGCAAGCTCCGGTGGCGAGCCATCCGCGAACAGAATGACCACGCCGCCCTCGGCGAGGTCCGCCACTTCGGGTCCTATTGCCGTGACCCGTGTCTTGAGAAGAACCGACATATGGCGAACCTCGTTATTTCTGGTGTTTAAAACACGATCAGGGAGACGACCCAGGCGATCAGCACCGAGACCGGACCCATGATCTGGCGGCTGATGAGCACCGCCGGCACGCCGATTTCGATGGTTTTCGGCTTGGCTTCACCCAGTGCAAGGCCGACGGGAACGAAGTCGCAGCCCACCTGGGTGTTGTAGGCAAACAGGGCCGGCAGCGCCATCGCCGGAGAGATCGTGCCGTTGGCAATCTGCGGGCCGATGATGGCAACGCCGATAACCTGCGCGATAACAGCGCCTGGCCCCAGGATGGGCGACAGGAACGGCAGGCCGCAAATGGCCGAGATGATCAGCAGGCCGACGATATTGTTGGCCAGCGGACCCATCGGCTGCGCCAGCACGTCACCGACGCCGGTATACAGGATCAGGCCGATGAGCATTGTCACGAAAGCCATGAACGGCAGCACGTTGCGGATGACCTGGTCGATGGTGCGGCGGCCGGCATTGAAGAAGATGCCGACGACACGACCCATGACGCGGCCGATCGTGCTGATGAAACCGATCAGGCCACCCTCGCTGGGCAGCGCCGTCGGCGTCGCTGTGTTGTTGGTCGAACTCATCGATGCTGCTCCCCCTGCAGTCGTGACCGCCTCGGACCCGTCCGCCATTGTGACGTCGGCCGGCTTGACGCCCGAAACGTAGATATCCTCGGTGATGAACTGGGCGAGCGGCCCGGACTGTCCGACCGGCGTCAGGTTGACGGTCGGGATACGCTTGCGCGGATAGACGCCGCATCGCGCGGTGCCGCCGCAGTCGACGACGACAACCGCCATTTCGCTTTCGATCGGCGGCGCCCTGAAGCCGTCGACGGCTTCAGCGCCGGTCATATCGGCGATGAGCTGCGCCACCGGATGAATGCCACCACCGGTGACGGAAACAACCTTGCTGCGCTGTTCGGTCGGCTCGATCACAAGCGGACCGCCCCACCCTGTTTTGCCCCGGGTGATCCGTACGGCTTTGTATGTCTTGGCCATGATGTCCTCCCCGCCCTTACAGCTCGACGCCCTGGCGGCGTGCCATGATGGCGGTGATGCGCTCGGTCAGCATCCCCTTGAGCAGGATGACGACGAGGCCGACGATGGCGTACCAGATGGCAACCTTGACATGGTAGCCGGCGGCAATGACGCCCCGCTTCTCGAGATCGAGCAAGGCCACGAGCATGCCTCCCCAGACGAAATATTCGCCAGGGTTGATGTGCGGAAAGAGGCCGAGCGGCGGATGCACGTAGGACACGGCCGCGTCATAGAAGGCCGGCTTGTGCTTTTCTTCCAGGAACGAGCCGAAGGTGTAAGCCATCGGGTTGGTGAGGAAGAACACCGCCAGCAGCGGCAGCACGGTGTAGCGAGTCAGCGCGATACGGCCAGCGCCACGCGCCAGACCGTGAACCCGCTCTTCGCCGACCAGTTCGGTGACGGCGTAAAAAGCGGTCATCAGCACCACAAGCGTCGGGATGATGCCGGTGACAAAGCCGGCGAAAACCTCGCCGCCCTTCTGGAAAATGCCGATGAAGTACTTGCCGATGGCAGTGAGCCAGCCAAGCTGCTCTTCCTGCTGCAGGTTTTTCAGCTGCTCCTTCAGCTGATCGGCGGTGACCGGCCCGCTGTCGGTCTGCGCCTGCGCCAGGACCACGAGATGATCGGAAGCATGCTCGACGGCGAGCTTGCCATGCAATGCAGCATCCGAGACCATGGCACCCGCGACATGCAAATTGTGCACGGCCAGGTCGGCATGCTGCGCCAACAACGAAAATACAGACATTTCTCCTCCTTATGCCGGCCCGCCGGTAGATCCCAGTCGGCGCACGGCCTCCTCTAAGCCCTTGCTACATTCAAGCCGGCCAAACCCGGCTTCTTCCCCGGCTCCGACCGTGCTTTGTCGATCTGTTCGATCGCCCGCTTCACGGCCTCGGCCACACCGGGTTCCCCCTCCCCCATGATCGCAGGGTTGGACCGGAGTCGATCGAGGGGAACGCCCTCGAATTCTTCATGTCGCTTGAATTTGGTGAACACGGAACGCCCGCTCATCACCATCATGCGGCGCACGATCAAGTCGGGCGTAACCACGACCAGCGCGATCGTTCCCTTGGCAAATCGGCCGCGAAAATTGCCGGCTCCGACGAAGCCGTCCTTGAACTGGTCGGTGACGCCCCGGAAGACATCCGAATAGTGCCGCATCTGCAGCCAGACGCCGAGCGACTGCAACGCCCACACAATAACCAGCAGAAGCAGTCCCCACTGCCAAATCGCCATTCGGTTCTCCTCCCGAAGCCTCGGTCGAGGCGCACCTTGGACCGGCGCGCGACAACAGCAAAGTGAGAACATTTGTTTCCGCCAATGTCAATATGTATGATATTGGCCTCTACCACGGTCATCCACAGGGCCGCTGCGCGATTACCGTGACGGCACGACTGTGATAACCTGCGGGAAACGGGATACAGGAAATGGAACTGCCCTTCAGGGACGAACTGGCCCTCATGCCCGACCTGCGCCACCGGCTGCGGCAGTTGCGCTGGTTCCGCGCCACCTTCCGCGGCAGCGCCAAGGTGGTTTCGGACACATTCGGCGTACGCTTCGACATCGACGAGGCGAAGCTGACCCGGGCTTTTCTCGATTGGGTCGAGGTCATGGAAGCGCAGAAGCGTTTTGCCGCGATCGACCGCGCCGATTTCATCGTCTTTGCCGCCGGCCTCGTGCTGCGCGAACTGATAAAACAGGCGCCGGCTCGGGAAATCTCCGGCCTCACCCAGCTCATCGAAACGGATCAGAATGCCGGCACGCTGGACATCATCCGTTTCTGGCCGGAAGGCTTTCTCTACACCAACTACTGTGTCTCGGTGATTTCGGCGATCTACGAGCAGGAGTTTGGCTCGGCGCCCAGTATCGACAAATGCGCCGACGACCTGCGCACATGGTGGTCCTATCGCGAGAACGTCACCGAAATTCCGGCGTATGCCGTGGCTTTCCTCGACCGCTTCCTGGGGGCGGAACCGAACTGGATCACGCCCGATCGCGCACAGTCGCGGCAGGCCATGCAGCGGGCGCTAGGGTCCTCCCGCGCCAGCGACGTCTTGCGCCAGCTTTGAATCGGCCTCTATTACCCCCTATCCACGAGGCCGAGCGTGCCCGCTATTGAACATTTGACTTTTTGCCGGTAGCGATGTGCGAAATCTGACAGAGGCCGGGAGAAACGCGTGGCGCCGTCAAGACTGATCATTTTCGATTGCGACGGCGTTCTCGTCGACAGCGAGCCGCTGGCCGCCAAGGCCTATGAACGTGTCTACGATAAGCATGGCATGCCGGGCGTTCACGGCGGCATCATCGCCCAGTGCGTCGGCATGAAACAGGCCGATATCATCGTCAGGATCAAGGAGTTGACCGGCCATCAGTTTCCCGCGTCGGCCGACGGCGATATCTGGGCCGAGACCAAGGTGCTTTTCACCGAAGAGTTGAAGCCAACGCCTGGAATAGGCTCGTTTCTGGAAACGCTTGCCGGCGACCGCTGCGTTGCCTCTTCATCCTCCATCGAGCGTATAAACCACAGCCTGGCGGTGACCGGACTGGCACGCTTCTTCGGCGATGCGATCTACAGTTCCTCGATGGTCAAGAACGGCAAGCCGGCGCCGGACATCTTCCTTTTCGCGGCTGCCAGGATGCGCGCCAAACCAGCCGACTGCATCGTCATCGAGGACTCGCCTTTCGGCATCCAGGGCGCGGTTGCCGCCGGCATGACGGCGATCGGCTACACCGGCGGCGGCCATACCTATGCCGAGCATGCCGCACGGCTGACGGCGGCCGGCGCCGATCTCGTCTGCGCCGACTGGCATGAAGTGAGCCGGCAATTGGCTGGACTTGGTGTGCCAGCCTAAGTGGCAGAGGCTAAAGAGGATGGTTTGGCGGCCATTCGCTGCGTGGAATCTCGGAGCCGACACGGAAGCCGAACGACAGGACCCTGGTCGCCTCGGCATCCACCTCGCATCGGAAGCTCAGTTGGTACCATGTGGTTGTCGTGCTGAAGGCCGCTTCGGGGCGGTCGAGAACATTGCCGGTTTTCAGCGGGATCGTCGGCAGCCATTTGGGAGAATAGTCGGCACCCTGCAGCTCCTGGTCCAGCACGTTGGCGCATAGGGTCGCAACGCGCTGACTACGAGGTACGCCGCTCATGGAACTCGTGGCCAACGCGTCGCCGGTAGCACCCTGCGAGTAGAGTCTCCGAACCCCCGGAAGACCGGAATACATCGGTGATCCAGCACCTGCGTCGTTCGTGGGATTTGAGGCGGTGGCTTTTCCGGCCCGGGACTTCAGGGCCTTTTCTGACTTGAACTTCATCGTCTTGACGACTTTGGCCTTGGGCTTTTCGGTCGCGGGCCCGGTCTTGGCGTCGCTCTCGGCTGGCGACGGCTTCGGCTCTACGGCTGCTTGCTGATCGGCGGCTTTTGGCGCAGCCAGCCGTTTATCAGCGTCCTCCGTGACCTGCTTATCCTCGCTCGGCGTGGGCTTGGCGACGGTCGGCTCGGTTGGCGGATTCTCATCGGCCTTGCTCGCATCCGGCCGCGGCTCCGCGTTTGCCGTGGCGGGGGGGTTGTCCTCGGCGGACTTGGGCTCAACCGGAGGCTTCGAAGCGTCATCCTTTGCAGGCGACGGCGCATTGTCCTTGGCCGCCGCCCCATCCGGGGATTTCTTCGGTCCTGTATCTTTGTCGCCATACTGGAAAACGCGCTTCAAAGCGGTGTCATCAGGTTGTTTGCGCGGCTGTTCGGGTGGTTTTTCAACCTTCTGCTCGGGGGGCTTCTCAGCCTTCGGTTCCGGCGGTTTCTCGGCCTTGAGCGGCTGCGGTTTTGGCTTGTCGGGCGGAGGCACGAGCGCGACGCTTATCGGTTGCTCCTGCTGCGGCTCTTGTGAGGCTTTTGACAGGCCTTGGATGAAGAACGATGCGACAAGCGCATGCAGCACCAGCGATGCGGCCAAGGCCCACAGCAGATTCCGGCGCCATTCGCGTGTCTCGTCCTTCATCTTTTCCGATGTGGAATGAAATAGCGGCGGCTTCAAGCATAAGGACCGGATTGGCGCCATTTAGCCGCTGACAGCTTGGTGATCTGAATGATGCCGCGCAGCGAGATCGGCTAGCTTTGCCGCCAGCGTGGGATTCCGTCCAGAAATCCTTCGTCCAGCCGCGTTTCGCCAAACCAGTTCAGCCGGTTGATGCTGACGAAGCCGGCATCGATCGCCGCGTTTTCGTCGCCCGGCCCACTGGCATGCGCGCGCCCACGCGGCACGGTGATGACCGTGCGATCGCCGTCGCTTTCCATCACCTCGGCGGTGCGGCCGATCTTGTCGCGGCCGATGCGCGGCTGTCGGATTTCGGCCGGCAGCGCGGTCGGCAGGTTGACGCTCAGCCAATGTCCCTCTGTCGCCCAATCGGCGCGCGATTGCCAGAGCGAGGCGATCAGCCTGCCCAGCCATTCGTCGTCGCCATCGGCGAATTCAGGATTCTTCACGCGCGAAAAGCCGATCGCCGGTACGCCCCAGAAAGTCGCTTCGCGGGCAATACCCAGCGTGCCGGAATAGGCGATATCCTCGGCGACGTTGCGGCCGTCATTGATGCCCGACAGCACCAGATCCGGCTTCTTCGCCTCGGCGAACAGCCACGTCATGGCGCTCACCACGCAATCGGCTGGCGTGCCGGAGCACGAATACCAGTTCGGCTTGACGCGCCGCATCATCAGCTGCCTGGCGATGGTCAGCGACGAGCCGGCGGCGGTGCGCTTGCCGTCCGGCGCAACCAGCCAGACATCGTCGCTCAACCCGCGAACGGCATTCACGAGACGGGCAAGACCCTGCGCTTCGATGCCGTCATCGTTGCAGATCAGGATTCTCATGATGCGCTTCCTTGCCGCACCGTGATGCGTTGGCCCGTACGGCATTGCGTGAGCAACGACGGGATATGGCCTTTCAACTCGCCAAGAAGATCGGGGGCGCAGGAATGCCCCAGTGCCCTGGGGCGTCCCGCCTTCTCCCAGATGCCGACATTGCCCGATAGTGTCGGGTGAGTGGGCATGCGGATCCAGTCCGCCCGGCCGGCCTTGTGCATGAGATCGCCCGGAGAGCCCAAGGGCAGATGTCCGGTGAGCAGCACCGGAAACCCGGCATCGTCGGCGCGAGGCAACAGTAGCGACGACGGGCCGGCCTCGCCCATGCCGTCATCGGCCAGCAGGGGCAGCGAAGGCAGCGGGTCGGCGTCGGTCCAGTCCACGGCACTCCGCAGCCGCAAGCGCAGCATCTCGGATGCGCCCGGCAGCAGCGCTGAAGTGGCGGCGACCTGCGCTTCGAGCGACGAACGCATGCCGGCGTGAATGGCGAACGACCCGGGCAAGGCCGCGATCAGTTCCAGCGATCGGCCAGACAGCGGCGTCGGCAAGAGGCATCCCTGCGGATGCCGCGCCACCCATTCGGAAATTTCTTGCGCCCGGGCAGCCCCCGGCACGGGATCCGCGCCGTAGGAGGCATCGAAGACCAGGAGATCGCAGTGCCGGATCGTGTCCATGACGAACACATTGCTGTCAGGCACCACATCGGCGGAATAGGCGACGCGGCTTGTCCCGTCATCGACGGCGAACCAGACCCCGCCAGCGACATGACCTGAACGTCCCGAACTGACGACGAGATTGCCGCTCGTGAGCGTGTCGCCGGGCTCGAAGAGCTCGATGCGGTTTTCGGGCAAGGGAAATCGCCTGAAATCCTCCGGCTCGGCATAGGCGGCGAGCGTGGCCGGCGCCTCGGCGCGGGTCTCCGCCGTCATGAAGATCGGACCGCTATAGCCGCGTGACAACAGCCAGCTCAGTGCGCCGACATGATCCTCATGGGCATGCGAAACGAAAACGGCGTCGATATTGTCGATCTGTCCGTTGAGCGCTGGATAGTATTCCGCCCCCGAAGCGCCGACCTTGATGCCGACATCGAGCAGGATGCGATGGTCGCCGCTGTTGAGGGCGAGGCTGGTGCGGCCCTTTTCTCCGAAGCCGCCGGCAAGGTCCACCATCATCACGGGGCCGTCCCCGCCGCCGGGACCAGCCAGCCGGATTTTATGCGCAGGCGCGCTTGCGCCCCGTTCACCAGCACAACCGGGTCGGGCTGCTCGAAATGCAAGGTGAGGTCGGGACCAGCGGCCGGTGCGAATTCAATCCGCGCCGCGCCGCCCTGGTAGATTGCCCGCTTGACGAGACCGTCGAAGCCCGAGGCATCGGCCGAAAGCTCGATATCGGCGGAGCGGCAGCAGATCTTGGCGCCGGCGCGCGGCCGCTCGCCAAGCCGGCAACGGACCACCAGCTCGGTTCCGAGAACCCGGACCTTGCAATGGCCGTTTTCCTCGCTGGCCAACACGTCCGCCGGAAGCAGAATGCCTTGTGAAATGAAGGAGGCTACCATTTCATTTGCCGGCTTATGATAGAGTTCGCGCGGGGTCGCGAGCTGCGCCAGGCGTCCATGGTCCATCACCGCGATGCGGTCGGCCAGCGCCATCGCCTCGGCCTGGTCGTGGGTGATGTAGACGATGGTCGTGCCCGTGCGCTTGTGGAAGGCGGCGAACTCGTCCTCCATCGATGCTCTGAGATGGACGTCGAGGTTGGCGAGCGGCTCGTCGAACAGCACCAGCGAGGGTGTCGCCACCAGGCAACGCGCCAAGGCCACGCGCTGGCGCTGGCCGCCGGAAAGATTGGCGGGCCGGCGCTCGCCGAGCCCCTGCAGATTGACCAAGGCGAGCGCGTCTTCCACTTTTTGGCGCGCAACCGCCTTGTCGAGCTTAGCCACCTTCAGCGAATACCCAATATTCTCGGCGACGCTCATATGCGGCCACAGCGCGTAATTCTGGAAGACGATGCCGACGCGCCGCTTTTCCGGCGCGACGCTGCCGCCGCTGTTCGACACGACATCGCTGCCGATGCGGATTTCGCCCGAGGTCACCTTTTCGAAACCGGCGACCAGTCGCAGCAATGTCGTCTTGCCACAGCCGGAGGGGCCGAGCACCGCCAGAAACTCGCCGTCAGCGACATCTATCGAGACATCCTTCACGGCGTCGAAATCGGCGAAGCTTTTGGTCACATGGTCCAGGGTCAGTCGCGCCATGGCAGAACTCCGCTCGGAAGATGAGGGGCAAGCAGGTTGGTCACCAGCATCAGCACGAAGGTGACCGCGACCGTGATGACCGACATCGCCGCCGCATAATTGGAATCGCCGCCCTGCTCGAACGAAAACATGACAACGCCAATAGTCTCCGAGCCCGACGACCACAGCAGCGCCGAGACGGTGAGTTCGCTGAGCGCCGTCATGAAGATCAGCAGGCCGCCGGCGATCGCCGCCGGCGCGACCAGCGGAAAGACGATGGTGCGCATGCGCGTGAACAGGCCGGCGCCCGCCACCTGTGCGGCTTCTTCAAGTGCCCGATCGATCTGGTGGTAGCCGCTGATGGTCGGCCGCAGCGCCAGCACCAGGAAGCGGGCGAGATAGGCGTAGAGGATGATCCAGACGGTGTTGTAGAGCTGGACGCCGGTTAGCGGAATCGGCCGCAGGAACAAGAGCAGCGAGGCGATCGCCAGCACCACGCCGGGCAAGGCGTACGGCAGTTCGACCGACAAATTGAGCAGTCGCACCCAGCGCTGCTTGCCCCAAGCGATGAGGTAGCCGACCGGCACGGCAACGACGACCGCGAAGAAGGCGGCGGCGATCGACAGCCAGAAACTGTTGAAGAAGGCGCGGTTGGCGGCATCGTGTTCGAACAGCACGAAGCGGTAATTGTCGAGCGTCGCCGTCTTGGCGGTGAGTGCGATGCCGTAGCCCGGCACCAGCGAGGTCAGTACGAGCCCGAACAGCGGCAGGACCAGCACCAGCACGATGAGCAGCCACAGGCCGGCCTCGGCGACCGGCCGCCAGCGGCGCAGTTCATAGGGTTCGGCAGGCAGCGATGTCGAGGAGATGCGGTAGTCCCGGCGGCGGCTCACCACCTCCTGGGCAAGGATGCCGGCCATGGCGATGATGCCGATCAGCACCGACAGGAACGCGGTCTCGCCGAGTACCGCCGGCCCCCCGCCGGCCAGCTTCTGATAGATGAGCGTCGGCAGCACCAGATAGTTGGCGGGAATGCCGAGGAAGGCTGGAATGCCGAAATTGCCGACGCAGGAGACGAAGGCCAGCGCCGCGGCCGCCATGATCGACGGCGTCATCAAAGGCAACACGATGGTGATCAGTACGGTGAACCAGCCGGCGCCGCCGGCCCGCGCGGCCTCGACCAGCTCGCGCGGCAGCTTGCGCAGGCCGGCCCGCACCAGCAGGAACACGAGCGGGCCGTATTGGACGCCGAGCAAAAGGATGATGCCCGAGGTCGAGTAGAGCGGGTTCTTCGTGCCGAGCGGCGGCGCTGCTCCGAAAAGCTTGAGGAATGGGCTGGCAGGGCCGAACAGTTGCAGCCAGGCCAGCGCCGTCACCTGCGGCGCGATCATCAGCGGCATGACGTAGCAGAGCACGAGGGCGCTTCGGCCACGTATGTCGGTCAGCGAGACGAGCACCGCCACCAGTGTTCCCGACAGCACCGCCAGAAGAGTGCCGCCGATGCCGACGACCAGCGTATGCCATGTCGCGATCCAGGTTGCGGGGCTGGCAAGTCCGGCCTCCACGGCCACCGTCGACAAGACACCGCCGGGTGCCACGATCTCCTTGACGAGGCGCAGCATGGGCAGCAGCGAAAGCAGGACGATAACGACGGCCACCGCCGCCGTCAGGACCATTTCCTGGCCCCGGCTCTCCCTGATGCGTGTCGGCATGATTGCGTTTCCTGGGATCGGTGCGGGCGGCATGCCGTCGAAACGGCATCCCGCCGCGTTGCCGGCTCAGCCGCCGAACAGGTCCTGGAACTTCGCCTTGTCGGCGTCGGTCTTGGCGACGATCGCCTTGGTGTCGAACGGCATCACGTTGACCTTCACGCCTTCCGGCAGCCATTCGGGACGACCGACCGAGGCGCGTGCCGGCAGGTAACCCATCGACAGTGCCAGCTTCTGGCCTTCATCGGACAGAATGAAGTCGACGAACTTTTTCGCGCCGTCGACGTTCTTGGCTGTCTTCATGATGGCCACTGGTTCTGTCACGGCCGGCACGCCTTCAGAGGGGAACACGAATTCGACGGGCGAACCCTTCTTCTTGGCGTTCATCGCCATGAAGTCGACGAGGATGCCATAGGGCTTCTCGCCCGATGCCACCGACTTCAGCACCGCGCCATTGCCGCGCACGCTGACGGTATTGTTGGTCTTCAGCTTCTGGAAGAAATCCCAGCCATAATTGCTGTCGCCGGCGAAGCCCGAAAGCAGGTAGGCGGCCGCACCGGAATAGAGCGGGCTCGGCATGACCAGGCTGTCGGCATAGGCCGGCTTGGCGAGGTCCGCCCAATGCTGCGGCTTTTCGGCGGCAGCGGTGTTGTAGACGATGCCGGTGGTGATCAGCTTGCTGCCGAAATAAGTCTTGTCGGCGTCATAGGCATCCGCCTCGATGCCGTCGAGCTTGGCCTCGGGATAGGCCAGCAGCCGGTCGTCCTTCTTCAGCAGTTCCATCGACACCGCGTCGGCGATCAGCAGCACGTCGGGCTGCGGGCTGCCTGCGGCGAACTCGGCCGCCAGCTTGGTCAGGATGTCGCTGGTTCCGGAGCGATAGATGGTGACGTCGATGTCGGGCTGTGCCTTCTTGAAGGCATCCACGGTCTTGGCTGCATCTGCCTCGGGCTGGGATGTGTAGAGCGTCAGTGTTTCAGCATTTGCCACGCCGGCAAACAAAGTTGCCGCGAGCGCCAGCTGGCTAGCCAGCTGCTTGATGAAGTGCGTCTTCATGAGACCTCCTGTCTTGTCTGTGCATGACCGGTCCGGCCGCTGGCCAGCACCCCGTCTCTTCCTCCCTGCACGGCGCATATGACTGGTGGATGACACAGCGCGTGAAACCAACAAAATATGTTCATATGTACGATGTCAATTACAAATGATCACAATT
The DNA here is from genome assembly GCF_054059755.1 of Mesorhizobium sp. URHB0026. NCBI lineage: Bacteria > Pseudomonadati > Pseudomonadota > Alphaproteobacteria > Hyphomicrobiales > Phyllobacteriaceae > Mesorhizobium > Mesorhizobium sp. URHB0026. The sequence goes on from NZ_JBSSCN010000001.1 coordinate 951,719, forward strand.
ATGCGATAATCGGCCTGCCGCGAACCCGACATCCGATTGACATAAGAGCGGCCTCTCCCGGATGAGGACAACGCCGGCCGCCATGACGCATGAGGGACGACAATCCATGCCCACGCAAAAGCCCGCACCGGCTCGCCTGCCGATGGTCTCGTCGGACCTCAGCGTCAAGACGGCATGGCTCTATTACGTCGAGGGCTTCACGCAGGAGCAGATCGCCGAAAAGCTCGGTGTCTCCAGGGTGAAGGTCATGCGTACGCTGGCCGCCTGTACCGCTGAAGGCATCGTCGTTACCACGATCAACGCGCCGACAGCCGAACAGGTGGCGCTTGAGCGGAAACTGGAAAAACGCTGGGCCCTCAACGCCGCGGTCGTCATCCCGACACCCTCGGTTCACGACCATCTGGAGAAGGCCATCGGCCACGCCGTGGCGGCCTATCTCGGCGAGCAGATGCAGGATGGCATGACGCTGGCGATCGGCGGTGGCGCCACGCTGCATGCCAGCGTGAGCTTCCTCGCCCGCCGGCACTTGAAGCGCACCTCCGTGGTGGCGCTTGTCGGCAGCCTGCCGCATTCGCAATGGATCAATCCGTCGATCGTGGCCGCCAAGGTCGCCGATGTGTTCGAGGTCGACAGCTATCAGATCACGGCGCCGGTAATGGTGGAGGACCCTTCACTGCGCGATCTCCTGTGGGCCCAGCCGACGCTGCAGGACGTGCGCCGGCGCGCCGCGGCGGCCGATATCGCATTGCTCACCGTCGGCGACATGTCGCCCGATGCAACCATCTTCCGGCATGGCATCGTGCCGTCATCGCTGATTACACCCTTGAAGGCAAAAGGCGCGGTCGCCAACATGCTGTGCTATTTCGTCGATGCCACCGGCAGGCTCGTCGACCACGAAGTCAACCGGCGCGTCATGGCGATCGATCTCGATGTCGTCGCCCATGTGCCGAATGTCGTGCTGGCCGCCGGCGGAAAGCGCAAGGTGGCGGCAATCCTCGCCGCGCTCAAGGCTGTCAGCGCCAATGTGCTGATCACCGACAGCGACACCGCCATGGCGTTGCTGGCCAAGGCGGGCTGAGACGCCTGCAGGGCTTAAATCAATCCGCGCTCGCGCAAAAAATCCTCGACGCCGACATGGGTCATGGATTCGAATTCGGCGATCGCTTCGGCCACGCGTCTACGCTGCCCCGCCAGCAGCGTGAACACCTGCTTCATCTCGCCCGAAACGCCAAAACGGTTCCAGCGCTCGGCGATATGAGCGGGCAGGCCGATATCATTGCAGAACGCATCGAGGCTGTCGTAGCCGAGGCCAACGACAAGCCGCCTTGTCTCTTCCGCCGACATGCGTGGCTCGAAAGCATGATCGTGCAGGCGCTGCGCCACCAGCTTGATGTCGGAAGGCGATGCACCCATGACCTTGCCGAACAAGGTTTTGACGTCAGACGGGTCGAATGCAGGCATGTTGGCCTCCCTTGGTCGCGATCACCCGAGAACATGGGTCAAGGGTCGGTGCCTGACAAGTCGTGTCATCATGAGCCGGCGCATCATTGGCGCCGGCTTACGGCAGGAAACTAGACCAGCATGCCCATCGGATTCTCGATCAGCTTCTTGAACGCGACCAGCAATTCGGCCCCCAGCGCGCCATCAACCGCACGATGGTCGGTCGACAGCGTCACCGACATCACTGTGGCAATCTTGATCTCGCCATTCCTGACCACCGCCCGCTGCTCGCCCGCGCCGACCGCCAGGATCGTCGCATGCGGCGGGTTGATGACGGCGGCAAAGTCCTTGATGCCGAACATGCCGAGGTTGGAGACGGCGGTCGTGCCGCCTTGATATTCTTCCGGCTTCAGCTTGCGGCTGCGGGCGCGGCTGGCCAGGTCCTTCATCTCGTTGGAGATGACCGACAGCGTCTTGTCGTCCGCATGCCGGATGATCGGCGTGATCAGGCCGCCGGGAATGGAGACGGCCACCCCGACATCGGCATGCTTGTGCTTGACCATGGCGCTCTCGGTCCATGAGGCATTGGCATCCGGCACCGCCTTCAGCGCCATCGCCATCGCCTTGATCACCATGTCATTGACCGACAGCTTGTAGGCGGGCGCCTCACCCTTTTCGGTCTTTTTCACCGGCGCAGCGGCATTGAGCTGAGTGCGTAAAGCCAGCAGCGCGTCGAGTTCGCAGTCGAGCGTCAGATAGAAATGCGGGATGGTGGTTTTTGCTTCGACCAGGCGCCGCGCGATGGTCTTGCGCATGTTGTCGTGAGGGACGAGTTCGTAGGAGCCTTGCTCGAACAGTTTCAGCACCTGCTCGTCCGACATCGCCTTCACCGGCGGGGCGGAGGCAGGCGCGCCAGCCGGAGCCTTGGCAGCCGGTGCCGCCTTGGCGCCACCACCGGCAATCGCGGCATCGACGTCAGCCTTGACCACACGGCCGTGTGGGCCGGTGCCGGATATGGCTGAAAGAGTCAGGCCCGCCTCGCGCGCGAGACGGCGAGCCAGCGGTGTCGCGCGGCCGCCCGACGCAGATTGGCCAATCTCCCCCCTCGTGGGGGAGATGCCCGGCAGGGCAGAGGGGAGTGTGAGGGGACGGGACGCTAGTGGGACAGCGCCCCCCCTTGTCGGCTTCGCCGACATCTCCCCCACGAGAGGCGAGATTGGCGTCCCATTCTGCTTCGCGCCAGCTCCATAGGTCTCATCCTCGGCATAGATCCAGGCAACCGCCGATCCGACCGCAATATCGACTCCTTCCTTGCCGGTCACGTCGCGCAACACACCGCTTGCCGGAGCGTCGATCTCCATCGCCGCCTTGTCGGTTTCGATCTCGAACAGCAAATCGCCCTTCTTCACGGTGGCGCCTTCCTCGGCGAACCAGCGCGAAATCTGTCCGGTCGCCATATCCATGTCGACCTTGGGAAGAATGACTTCGGTCGGCATGGATCAGCGAACCCCTTTGACGAGGTCGCGCGCGGCGGTGACGATGTCCGGAACCTGCGGCACCGTGGCTTTTTCCAGTTCCGGATTGTAGGGGATCGGCGTTTCCGCACCGCCCAGCCGCACGATCGGCGCATCGAGATAATCGAACGCCTCGCTCTCGGCGATCATGGCGCTGACCTCGGCGCCGATGCCCAGCGTCTTGACCGCCTCATAGACGCACATCAGCCGCGACGTCTTCTTGACGCTGTCGATGACGGTCTGCTTGTCCATCGGCCGGATAGTCCGGAGGTCGACGACTTCGACGTCGATGCCCTCGGCTTCCAGCGCGGCAGCGGCGTCGAGCGCCTTCTGTACCATGATCGAGGTGGCGACGATGGTGAGATCGCGGCCCTCGCGGCGGATATCTGCCTTGCCGATCGGAACGGTGTAATAGCCTTCAGGCACCGGGCCCTTCATTTTGTAGAGCAGCTTGTGCTCGAAGATCATCACCGGATCCGGATCGGCGACAGCAGCCAGAAGCATGCCCTTGGCATCATGTGGTGTCGCCGGCTGGATAACCTTGAGACCCGGCACGTGGCCGAGCCAGGCTTCCAGGCTCTGGCTGTGCTGCGCGGCGGCACCGGTACCGGAGCCGGCGGGAAAGCGCATCACGACGGGCACCGAAACCTCGCCGCCCAGCATGAATCGCATCTTGGCAGCCTGGTTGACGATCTGCTCCATGGCCAGCGTGGCGAAATCGGAGAACTGGAATTCGAAGATCGGCCGCATGCCGGTCAGCGCGGCGCCGACAGCGACGCCCGCGCCGCCGAGTTCCGAGATCGGCGTGTCCAGCACCCGGTCCGCGCCGTAACGATCGACGAGGTCGCCGGTCACCTGGAAGGCGCCGCCATAGACGCCGATGTCCTCGCCCATCAGGAAGACGCGCTCGTCCATGTCCATGGCGATTGCCATGGCTTCCTGGATCGCCTGGGCGTAGCTCAGTTCACGCACCATCGCGTCCATCACGCCTGCTCCGTATACACGTAATTGCCGGTCTCGCTGACGTCAGGCGACGGGCTCGCCTTGGCGAACTCGATGCCGTCGACGATCTCCCGCGCCACCACCTCGCGGATGGCTTCGATGCCCTTGTCGTCGATGAATCCGAATTCCCGCAACTCGTTTTCGAACAGTGTGATCGGATCGCGGTTCGACATCCAGTCCTCGATCTCTTCCTTGGTCCGGTAGCGATTGCGGTCGCTCTTGGAATGGCCGCGATGGCGATAGGTCTTGGATTCGATCAGCGTCGGCCCCTCGCCCGCACGTGCCCGCTCGACCGCCTTGTAAGAAGCCTCGGCGACCTCGGAAAAGATGTTGCCGTTGACGATGACGCCCGGCATCGAATAGGCGGCGGCGCGATCAGCGATATTCTTCACCGCGGTGGACCGGGCCGTCGATGTCGACATGCCGTAGCCATTGTTCTCGCAAACGAAAATGACAGGCAGCTTCCAGACCGCGGCCATGTTGAGCGCCTCGTGGAAGGCGCCTTCATTGTTGGCGCCGTCGCCGAAGAAGGAGACCACGACCTTGCCGGTCTTCATCATCTTGGCGGACAGCGCGGCGCCAACGGCGATCGGAATGCCGCCGCCGACAATGCCATTGGCACCGAGATTGCCCTTGGCGACATCGGCAATGTGCATCGAACCGCCGCGGCCCTTGCAGTAGCCGGTGGTCTTGCCGAAGAACTCCGCGAACATGCGCTTGACCTCGGCGCCCTTGGCGATGCAGTGGCCGTGCCCCCGATGGGTCGAGGTGATCTGGTCGTCCTCGCCAAGCGGCATGCATATGCCCATGGCGCTGGCCTCCTGGCCGATCGACAGATGCATGGTGCCGTGGATGAGGCCGCGCGTGTAGCTTTCCTCCGCGCCCTCTTCGAAACGGCGGATGAGGTACATCTTGTAGAGCACCTGCTTCAGCTGCTCGGCGCTGTACTGGCGATAGACGAAGGGCAGGTTGGCGCGGCTGTCCGCGACGGCTTTGCTGGCTCCGGCCATGATTACGCCTCCACGGTGCCGTAGACGAGCTTGTCCTGGCGGGCGCGCAGTTCGGCGATCTTGGAGCCCGCTGCCGGGGCGGCATTGGCGTAGGTGATAAGCTCACCCTTCTTGATCGGCGCCGTCACCGACCCGCCCTGCAGCAGGCCGCAGGGAATGGCCCTTGCGACATGCGCTTCCGGTGCAGTCATGATCCAGGCGCGGTAGCAATATTCGCCGATCGCATCGAGCTTCTCGCCGGGCTGCATGTCCTTCTTGGCCACGCCGGCCACTTCGGCTACCGGCTTGGCCAGCGGCACCATGTCGGGCTTGCCGTAGAGCACGACGCGGGCGCAGGTCAGCGGCACTTCGAGCGAGGTCAAATGATAGGGACGATGGAAGGTGAAGTACGGACCCTTGCCCATCTTCAAATCTTCCATGCGCTCCGAGATGCGCGGATGCGACATGTCGGCGACGACGAAGACGCCGGGGGCAACGCCCTTGCCGATCGAATAGTCGACGACGCCGACCCTGGACAGCACACCGCCATCCTTTTGCGGCACCAGGACCTTGGAGAGTTCACCAAGCGTCGCGGCCGGGCCATGCATGCCGGCCTTGTCGGGCACCAGACCTGTGGCGTTGGCGATCGCCGCCATCTCGACCATGGTTTTCGAGCCGTCGACGAACTCGACCAGCATGCGCACATTCATGTGCCGGCGCCTGGCCTCTTCCTCATAGGCGGGCGGCGTGGCGTCGATGTTGAGCGGATTGTTCTTGCCCTTGCCGGCGGCAACGATCGGGTGGCCCATCGCCGAGACGAATTCGATCAGCTCCATGCAGGAGGACGGCTCGTCGCCGGCGCCCAGCGAATAGGTGACGCCGAGCCGGTCGGCTTCGCTCTTGAGATAGGCGCCGATGGTGACATCGGCCTCGACATTCATCATCACCAGATGCTTGCCATGCTCCATCGCGCGCAAGCCGATTTCGGCGCCGACGGCGGGAACGCCGGTGGCATCTATGACGACGTCTATAAGATCGTTGTTGATGACCAGGCTGGCGTCGTTGGTCACCGCCACCTTGCCGGCCTCCATGGCGGCCGTCATCGCCGAGGCGTTCGACACCTCGCGCGCATGCCCGGTTTCCTGGAAGGCGATGTCCACCGCCTTGCTGGCGGCCGGCAGGTTCAGCTCGGAGATCGCGCCGATCTCTATGCCCGACATATGAGCGACGCGGGTGACGATGTCGGTTCCCATCTCGCCCGAGCCGATCAGCCCGATGCGGATCGGCTTGCCCGATTTGCCGCGTTCCTCGAGATCGCGGGCAAGGCCCGTCAACGAAACATTGGACGCCATACCGCTCATTCCTCCCATAATGCAGGCTCGTTCAATTGCCTGACGGGTATTGAACATCTGTATTTCTGTCAAGACTAATGTCCAAATCCGCGTGCTTTTGCAGCACTTTCACAAGGCATTCAGCAGGACGAAAAACCTGTTGAAGAGCCGGCAAATCGCGGGATTCGGCATTGCCGTCACTGGACTGCACGCAACGGCTGTTCGCGAGCGTCTCATCGCGCGGCGCACAGGACACTTGTTAGGAGCTCTCACCCTGCGTAAAAGCATTAGCAGTGAACACCCATCGGTTAGGGGTTTTCCGATGAACGTCCTACAACGGGCAAGACCTATGCCGCCGCCGGGCGATGGACCGGCCCATGCGATTGCCGGCATCTTCGCCGCGGAATTGAAGGTGCCGGCCGTCGGCTTCGACGACAATTTCTTCGATCTCGGCGGCGATTCGCTGATGGCGGAGACTCTGGTGCTCGCCGTGCAAAAGCGGTTCGGCGTGAAATTGCAGACTTCCGTCCTGCTCGAAGCGCAGACACCCCGCGAATTCGGCCGGTTGATCGCATCGCTGGTGCCGGAGCATCCGGCCCGTGAGCTGATCGTGCCCGTGTCCGGCAGCGTCGGCCAGGAGCCGATCGCGATGATCCACGGCATCACCGGCTCGGCCTTGTTCGCCAATCGCTTCAGCAGGCGTCTGAAAGAGAAATACGCGATCATGGCGGTGCGCGGCATGGGCACGGAACCCGGCGAGACGCCCTATTCCACCATGGCCGAAATTGGCACCAACTATTTTGAAGCCTTCACCTCGGTAACAGGCAGGCACCCTGAAGTCATCGGCGGCATATGCGTGGGTGGCCTGCTCGCGATCGAGGTCGGACGGCTGAGCCAAGAGGCGACGGGCAAGCGGCCGGCAATTGTGCTCATCGATCCGCCGTCGCCAGGTTCGGCCTGGCTGAAGCCGATGCTCGACGATCGCCTCACCGAGAGGAGGCGGCGCGATATCGCGCGCAAGGTGGCCTATTGGCGCCTGTTGCGAGACACGCTGACGACGGTCGGCTTCGGACAGACCCGCCTGGGCCGCCATCTGCGCAAGAAAGCATACAAGAGCGCGCTGCTGCAGGCCGCGGCCGGTTTTGTGCCCTCGTCCTATCCCTGCGACATCCTCATTCTCGCCAGTTCGGAATGGGGAGCCACTACAGTGAAGGACTACAAGGGCTGGGCATCTGACAAGGCCAGCGTGAAAACGGTCGTCATGCCGGGTACGCATAACAAATTCCGCAAGGCCAACATGGACGCGATCGACGCGGAGATCTTGACCTTCCTTTCCGCCCGGAGCGAAGCCGCGCGCGAAAACCCGCATCGCCAATGAGTTTTGGTCGGCAGATATTAGAGGCCTTCGCCGCGCATGGCGACAAGGTAGCGATGGTCAGCGGTCGGTCTGATATCACCTATTCCCAGGCCCTGACGCAGAGCGGGCATCTTGCAGCCAATTTCGGCGCATCGGACATCCGGCCGGGCGACCGCGTCGGCCTCGCCATGGTCGACAACATCGACGTGATCCTTTCCATCCTCGCCTGCTGGAAGATCGGCGCGACCCCTGTTGTCGTTGACTTTCGAACTCCCAGGAGTCAGCGAGCCAGGCAGGCCCGCGACTTCGATCTTAGAATGGTTTTCGAAAGCCGCGCCATGCCGGGCGATGAGGTCTATCCGAACGCCCTTTTCGACGCTGGCTGGAAATCGGCCCCGGCGCCGGGATCCGGCGTCGGCCCCCCGCCGAACGATGCCGCCCCGGCCTTTTTGATCTTTTCGTCCGGCACGACGGGCGATCCAAAGGCCTACACCCAGTCGCATGAGGCGCTCGCCAGGCGCATCGCGGCGCGCCGGGGCGTCGTGGAGGGAACCGCCAAGCGATTCCTGACCCCGATGGCCCTGTCATACTCGGCAATGCGCCACCAGGCCCTTGGCTATCTGCTTTATGGCGGCGTCGTCCGGTTCTTCCCGCCCCTGTTCACTCCCTCGGAACTCATCGAGGCGCTGTTATCGTTCCACGCAAGCGGCACGGCGCTGGCACCATCGGTGATTGCACGGATGGTCAAGGAAGCAGGCGAACGCGCGAGCCCCCTCCTTCCCCAGCTTTCTGTTCTTTACAGCATAGGCGGACCTGCCAGAGGCGAAGACAAGATCGCTGCCTACCGTTATCTCTCCTCCGGATACCGGATCAGCTACTCATCGAGCCTTACCGGCATCATATCCTCGCTATGGGGCGGGGATATTCTGGCAAAGCCGGAAAGCGCCGGCCGTCCGGTCGCCGGCGTACAGGTCGAAATCCTCGGCGCCGATGGCCGCGTATTGCCGCAAGGTGAGCGCGGGCTGATCAAGGCGTGGACACCGACCATGGCATCCGCGGTCCTCATGCCCGGCAACCGCCTGTTCGTCGATCCGCAGATCATGAGCTCCGACTGGGGCATCCCTGGCGATATAGGATTTCTGGACGCCGACGGATTTATCACAATCGTCGATCGGGAGGCCGATATGATTGTTCGCGGCGGTGTCAGCGTCGCGCCGCAGGAGCTTGAAAAGCTGATCCGCACCCATGCCAAGGTGCAGGACGTCGCCGTGGCCGGCTTTCCAGATGAGACCATGGGGCAGGAAATCGCTGCCTTCATCGTCTCCGACCGGGGAACAGTCGAGGAATTCCAGGCTTTCATGCGCGCCAACATCGCGCCCGACCGGCGCCCGCGCGAGATACGGCTCGTTGCATCGCTGCCTTACAGCGGCAACGGCAAGCTGCTGCGCCGCCAGATGGTCGAAGCACTGCTGCCCCATAAGGGTTCTTAGAAAATCCCACCGATGCCTGCGAGCCACGGCGTCGGCCAGGGCTGGGATGCCAGCATGTCGAAGACCGAATAGACAAAGGCCGTCGCGGCGGCAGCGATCACCAGGGGTGGCCGCCTCGACTTCGTTCCAAGCACCACTATGCTGCAGGCAACGAAAATAAAGGTCGCTGCCAGGTGCCCGACCAACAGGATGAGAAAGGCGAGGGCTAGGCAAAGGCCGATGATCGCGAGATTGCCTTTCATGGTGGGTTCCGAAACCGGAGACCATTCGCCTGGTATCGCGGCAGGCGCGGATAGGACAGGCGTGGCCCGCCTGCGCCATCGCAGCGACGTCTGCACTGTGGTCACCAGCGAAAACGCCATCAGCAATCCGGCCGTGATGATCGGGAAGATGGCGGCCTCGAAGGGAAAGCCGGTCACGGCCGTCACCAACGCCGCGAACGCAAGCAATGTCATGGTGGCGCCTGCGACAATGTCTGGCAGCGCGGGTGGCAGCGGTCCGCCGGAATTTCTGGCCCTGAACCACGACAGCGTCTGCCTGACGACCCCGAACACGGTCAGTCCAAGCAGGATGAGCACCAGCGGCTGGGCAAGCCACGACCAGCCGGAAATCTGATAGGCGAGAAAGAAATAGTTCTCGAGGCTGGGGCCGAGCACGAATCCCAGTGAAAAGGCCGAGCGTGGCCAGTTGAGTTCCTTCATCGCCATGCCGACGGCGCCGACGCTGATGACCAGCGCGAAATCGAAGGCGCTCATATTGGTCTGGTATGCGCCAACCACGATGAAAGTGACCACCAGTGGCACCAGTATGGCGGCCGGAACCTGCGCCACGCGTGCCAGCGGCCGGGTCAGCACAAGGCAGGTCACCGCGCCCACGATATTCGCCACGGCGATGCTGAACACCATCGACATGGTGAGCGCGGCATTCTTGCCCAGCATGTCGGGGCCGGGAACGAGCCCATGGACGACAAACGCGCCGAGCAGGATGCTCATCGAGGCTGAACCCGGCACGCCGAAGGCGATGGTCGGGATGAGCGAGCCGCCCTCCTTGGCATTGTTGGCGCTCTCGGGCGCGATGACGCCCCTGACATTGCCTTCGCCGAATTTCGGTCCCGAGCCAGGCCTCCTTGACGCATGGCCATAGGCGATCCAGTCCAGCACCGCGATGCCGACACCGGGAACCGCGCCAAGCAGCGAACCGATGCTGCTGCATCGCAGCACCAGCGGCCACTCCCGCAACGTGTCCCTGATGCCTTGCCACATGCCCGCATAGGTCGGTCGCTCCGCGTTGCCCTGGATGGAACCTCGCAACAGGAGCGAAGCCAGCTCCGGTAGGCCGAACAGGCCGAGAAACACCAGGGCCACCGGCAGACCGTCCCAAAGATAGATTTCACCGAAGGTCCACCGGTCGATGCCGGCGATCTTATCGATGCCGACAAACGAGGCGAGCATGCCGAACATGGCCGCAGCCAGCCCCTTCAGCGGCTGGCTCCCGGCCAGCATCGCGACGATAGAGAGGCCGAAGGCACAGATGGCGAAGAAGTCCGGCGTCTTTAGATAGAGGACAAGCGGTCGCATGACGGGAATAGCTGCGGCAAGCACCAGAGCGCCGAACACGCCGCCAATCATCGACGCGGAATAGGAGGCGCCGAAGGCGCGCGCGGCTTCGCCCTTTTTGGCCATGGCATGGCCGTCGAGCACCGTCGCCGCCGCGCCGACCGAGCCCGGAACCCCGAACAGGATGGCCGGGATCGTATCGGAGGTCGTATTGACCGATCCCATACCGAGCAGGAGCGCGAAGGCGGCATAGGCGTCCATGTTGTAGGTCATGGGGATGAGCAAGGCCATCGCGAACAGCCCGCCAATGCCCGGGACAACGCCGACGACGAGGCCGACGAAAACGCCGGTCACCAGCATCAGCATGCGAAACGGCTGGGCCATCTCGACGACGGCGGTGAGGATCAGATCCACCGTTGAGCCTCGGCGGGAATCTACTTCACCAGATTTCTGGCGGTCTCGAACACATTCGGATCCACCTTCAACTGCTTCGAGACAAGCCGGCTTATATCTTCGCCGCTGGTGGCGTTGACGGTCATTTCACTGAGCTTGCCGACGTCAGCCAGGAATACCGGATCCCTGACCATCTCCATATATCCCTTGCGCAGCGCTTCGACCGTCTCCTTGGGCGTGCCCGGTGGGACAACCAACGGGTGATGGAACTGCAAGGTCGTCTCGATGAGCGCGGCCGCCTCCCGGACCTTGGTATCCTCGATCTTGTCACTGAACCGAATAAGCTTCTCCTTGCCTGCGACGGTGCCTGAACCGAACCTCCCGATGAGGTTGAGCGTATCGCGGTTTCCGGAGATGTTGTAACTGGAAACTCCGCACATTCCGGCGATTTCGCCCCGCTGCATCGCCAGTTCGATGTCGGCTGTGCCTTCAAAGCCCGTCACGATCTTGAACTTCGCCTTCAGTCCATTCTTGACCAGCGCCGCGAAAATATAGGTCACACTGCTCTTGCCCGTCGCCCCTATCAGGAAATCAGACCGCAGGAACTTGTCCATCGTGTCGACGCCGGAGCTCTTGGCCGTCAGGCAATAGGCCGGCTCGTTGACGAGCGAGCCGATCCACTGCAGGGCAAGCGGATCGAAATTGGCGTTCTGGGGATCGAGCACTGGCGCATATGACATGGCTTCGCTGACGGAAGCGATGACGCTGCCGTCGGCCGGCTCGCTGCCCAGCACCATCTTGGTGAGTTTCAGGCTGCCGCCCCCGGGCACATTTTGGACCACTATATCCGGATTGCCTGGAAGGAACCGGCCGAAGTGGCGGGCGATCAGCCGCGATGTCTGGTCATAGCCCCCGCCGGGGCCATAGCCGACCTTGATCGTGATTGTCTTGAATTCGACCGCTTGCGCCTGGGCGCCCATGGCAAAGACAATACTCGCGGCAAGGAAGGGAACAGCGCGCAATGCGCGCAAGAAGATCACGACTAACATATCAACCCCCGTGCAGAACCCCATGGCATTTTAGCGCTACGATGTCGCGATTGATAGCGCCCGCGGCCAGATCAGGCTGAAATACAGCACGCGTGTACGACAAGCCGGTGGTCGCAAAAATTCTCGCGATTCGAGACCGGGGTTGTGGGAGGATGAGCTTCGTCTTATGGAGCGAGCATCCGATTTGGAGCCGTGGCGAAGTTTGTAATGAGCTGGAAACCGGCCAAGGGCCTTGTTGATCTGCTGAATCACAATTGGCCTGTCAGAAAGGCCAAGGCTTTTCGCAACGCCTTGGTTGAGCGTGACTTTCGCGGGCGCGGCGTTGCCGAAGGCCTGAAATTCGCCGAGGAGCTGCGGCAAACCGGCTCCCGGCGCTTCTGCTTTGTCATTGCCTTCAACACGCCCTGGGTCATCGATGCGCTCACCCGAGCCTGGCAATTATATTCCTCGGGAATGACGCTGGTGGTCATCGACAATTCATCCGATCGAACGGCCAGGGTGCGCATCGCGGACATCTGCCGGGCGCGAAAAATCGCTTATTTCGGTTTGCCTCGGAACCGGGAAAGCCATCCCAACCGGTCGCACGGGATATCCATGAACTGGATCTTCCACAACATCGTTCGGCCATTGCGGCCGGAGCTTTTCGGATTTCTGGATCACGACTGCTTTCCGACCGTCCCGGTGGATATCGCCGCGGCGATGGAGGGTAAAATCGTCCATGGCTCAAAGCGCCCAGCGCAAGCGGACCCCGAAGCCTGGTTCTTGTGGGCTGGGTTCTGCTTCTTCCGCTTCAGCGCCGTGCAAGGACTGGACCTGGACTTCACACCGCGCTTTGCCAGCGGAATGGACACCGGCGGCGGAAACTGGAGCCTGCTGTATCGCGGGCTTGGCGAAAACGATGTTTCCGATGCGCAAAAGACGGCAGCCGATCTCGACTTTGATGGGATGGAAGCGAACCATCGCATGCTGGGCGGCGCCTTTTTCCACGTCGGCGGCGCCTCGCACAGAAAATTGGTCATGACCCCGCGATACCGGCGGCTGATCTCCGATCATGTGTGGGAGACCCATCTTGGCGGCGGCGAAAGCCGCCTCGTCAAGGACCCTTGACCGGCTCGGGCCGGCCCGCCTCAAAATCGTGAAAATGGACGACCACTCCATCCGCATCGATGAAGATGACGGCACAGGCTGGCGGCTCGTGGCCGAGCCGCCAGCTGTCCGAAAAATCGAGGGCGCTCTGATGGTTGGTGCTGCGTAGCGTGCTCACCGGTATGCCGCGCCAGCTGCCGGCGATCAGCCGGTGGACATGGCCGGCAAAGATGTGGCCGACATTGCCATGGCGCCGGAGAATGTCATGGAAGGCATCGGCGTCGGCGAGCCTGACCTTGTCGAGCACAGGCATGTGGATGCGGAACGGCGGGTGGTGCATGAAGAGGAAGACCGGCCTGTCGCGCGCCTCGTGCAGCTTCTCGTCCAGCCAGTCGAGACGGGCAGCGCACAGCCTGCCCTCGACATGTCCGCTGTCCAGCGTATCGAGCAGGATCAGGCGGCCATCGCCGCCATCGAAAACGCTCTGGACGAAGTCGCACTCGGCCGGCATTCCCGGGAACATTTCCAGGAAAAGCGCCCTGTCGTCGTGGTTGCCGAGCATCAGCCGGCAAGGCGGCTCGAACCGCGCCAGCGCCTCTCGCAACGCCGCATAGGCCGCGCGCTCGCCGTCATTGGTCAGGTCGCCTGAGATCACCACCAGGTCGGCATCGGCATGGTTCCTGCCGATATCCGCCAGGCAGGCTTCTAGCCGGGCGAGCGGATCGGAACCGTAGAGAAGGCCACCCGGCGCCATCAGATGCGGATCGGAGAGCTGGATGATTTTCATGGGCCGCGTACTGCCTTCCTGCCAGCGCCCTGGCGTTGGCCTGAAGGCGGCGTGTTTCGACCAATTTTACTGTGCCGTCCAGCCGCCATCCATCGGCAACGTCGTGCCGGTGATCTGCCTGGCCGCATCCGAGCACAGGAACAATGCCAGTCCCGCCAGCTCTTCGACGGTGACGAATTCCTTGGTCGGCTGCGCGGCCAGAAGCACGTCGTGCTTGACCTGTTCCTCGGTCATGCCCCGCGCCTTCATCGTGTCGGGGATCTGCTTTTCGACTAGCGGCGTCCAGACATAGCCAGGCGCGATCGCGTTCACGGTGATGCCGTCCTGCGCGACTTCCAGCGCCACCGTCTTGGTCAGGCCTGATATGCCGTGCTTGGCCGAGACATAGGCCGACTTGAACGGCGAGGCGACCAGCGCGTGCGCGGAAGCCGTGTTGATGATGCGGCCCCATTTGCGTGCCTTCATGCCGGGCACCACCGCCTTGATGGCGTAGAAGGCGGCCAAAAGGTTGATGCGGATGATGGCTTCCCATTTGTCGTCGGGAAACTCCTCGATCGGCGCCACATGCTGGATGCCGGCATTGTTGACCAGTATGTCGAGGCTGCCGAGCGCCTCTTCCGCGTCATGGATCATGGCGGTGACCGCGGCGCCATCCATCATGTTGGCATCGGAATAGCGGCACTTGACGCCGAAATCCTTCTCGATGCCGGCGCGCTCCCGCTCGATGACGTCAGCATCCCCAAGACCGTTGATGGTCACGTTGGCGCCCTCGGCGGCAAAGGCGCGGGCGATTGCCAGGCCGATACCGCTGGTCGAGCCGGTGACGAGGGCATTCTTCGAAGACAGGGAACCCATGGGAGATCTCGCGCGAGGTGGGAGGGAACATGACGATATGATTGTGCGTCGCAGCATGACAATGGCAGAGCCATATGTCGATGCGATTACAAGCCAGGAGACAGCGCCTGCCTGTCCTCGCCGGTTCGGAAACCATGGTCGTTAGGCTGACACGGCACTGTCATGGTGCCGTGCAACACAATCGTTGCGCATTCGCGCGGTCCTTCCTGAACGAATTCGTCCGACAGAACCTTGGGGCACCAGCATGGAAATCGCCGATGTCGTTAAGCGCGCCTATGCAATGCCGCTCACCAATCCCTCATTCCCGCCGGGCCCCTATCGCTTCTTCGACCGCGAATACATCATCATCACCTATCGCACGACACGCGAGGCGCTCGAGGCCGTCGTGCCGGCGCCGCTGGAAATCGACGAACCGCTGGTCAAGTACGAATTCATCCGCATGCCGGACTCCACCGGCTTCGGCGACTACACCGAGACCGGCCAGGTCATCCCGGTGCGCTACAAGGGCCAGCATGGCGGCTACGTCCATTCGATGTATCTCGACGATGACGCGCCGATTGCCGGCGGTCGCGAGCTGTGGGGTTTTCCAAAGAAGCTCGCCAATCCCAAGATCGTCCATGAAGGCGAGGTGATCGTCGGCACGCTGCACTATGGCAGCGTTCTGTGCGCCACCGGCACGATGGGCTACAAGCATCGGGAAGCCGACCACGATTCCGTGCTCGCCTCGCTCGCCTCCCCCAATTTCCTTATCAAGATCATCCCCCATGTCGACGGCACGCCGCGCATCTGCGAGCTGGTCCGCTACTACCTCACCGATATCACGCTGAAGGAAGCTTGGACGGCGCCCGCCGCGCTCGATCTGCGGCCACATGTCATGGCCGACGTGGCGAAGCTGCCCGTGCTCGACATCGTGTCGGCGGTTCACTTCAAGGCCGATCTGACGCTCGGCCTGGGCGAAGTCGTGCATGATTACCTCGCTGACCACAGCCGATCCGCTGCCAGCGCAACCCAGCTGGAGAAAGTCAGTGCTTGATCGTAACCGCAACAAGGCAGCCGCCGCCACCATCGAGGAAATCACGGCGCAGTATGACCGTATCGCGCTGGTCTTTCAGGGCGGCGGCGCGCTCGGCGCCTATCAGGCAGGGGTCTATCAGGCGCTTGCCGATGCCGGCTGCGAGCCGACCT
Organism: Mesorhizobium sp. URHB0026; assembly: GCF_054059755.1. Classification (NCBI taxonomy): domain Bacteria; kingdom Pseudomonadati; phylum Pseudomonadota; class Alphaproteobacteria; order Hyphomicrobiales; family Phyllobacteriaceae; genus Mesorhizobium; species Mesorhizobium sp. URHB0026. The sequence continues at coordinate 967,753 of NZ_JBSSCN010000001.1, forward strand.
GGCTATCCGGAGTCTCGATCGGCGCCATCAATGCCGCGATCATCGCAGGCAACGAGCCGAGCCGCCGGCTGCAGCGGCTGGAACAGTTCTGGCAGACGATTTCCGGCCGCAAGATCTGGTCCTACACGCCCGAAGGCGACATCTACCGCGACATCCGCAACCAGACCTCATCGTTGATGACGATGACGATGGGCCAGCCCGGTTTCTTCAAGCCGCGCAATCCCAATCCTTGGTTCCAGCTGTCGGGCGCCGAAGGCGCCACCAGCTTCTACGACACCGCCGAACTGAAGGGCACGCTGGAGAGCCTGATCGACTTCGACGTGCTCAACGACGGCAAGAAGCGGCTGAGCGTCGGCGCGGTCAATGTCAGGACCGGTAACTTCGTCTATTTCGACACCGACAAGGTGCGTATCGAGCCGGAGCACATCATGGCCAGCGGCGCGCTGCCGCCGGCCTTTCCTTCGATCCGGATCGAGGGCGAGTACTATTGGGATGGTGGCATCGTCTCCAACACGCCGCTGCAATACCTGCTCGACCAGGAAGAGGACCGTTCCTCGCTAGTCTTCCAGGTCGATCTGTTCAGCGCCCGCGGCGTGCTGCCGCGCGGCATGGCCGACGTGCTGTCGCGCCACAAGGACATCATGTATTCGAGCCGCACGCGGCAGAACACCGACAATTTCGAGCGCATCTATGCGCTGAAGATGAAGCTGCTCGATGCGCTGAAGCGCGTGCCGTCGGAGCAGCTTAGGGAAGGCGAGCAGGAGTTGATCGTCGACTATTCCAACGCCGGCGTCGTCAACATCGTCCACCTGATCTATCAGCACAAGGGCTATGAGGGCCACGCCAAGGACTATGAGTTTTCGGGCACCTCGATGCGCGAGCATTGGGAGATGGGCCTCGAGGACACCGAGCGCACGCTGCGTCACAAGAAGTGGCTGATGCTGCCGACCAATGCCGACGGCGTCACCATCCACGACCTGCATCGCGAAGATCCGACCTGAAGGTCAGGCCTGAAACGCCTTGGCCCGGAATGCCGGGCCGGGCTCGGACCTAAGATTGGCGCAAGATCTCGTGCGCCCTTGCCGACAGCTTCCAGTCCGAGCGGTCCTCGTCCTGGAAAAGTGCCGCTAGCGCCGAGATCGGGCGGTGGAGGGAGACCGCCAGACGGCGAACATCTTTCAGCCGCCTTTTCGTCGGCAAGCCGTTCGGTCACCAGATGATCTTCCACCTCGTCGAGCCTCTTTGTCGTCACGGCAAGCAGGGCCGGATGCGATGCGTCGTTCATGACTGACGCCCGAAATCGTCGCGAACCTGTCGCTGGAAAACGAGACGGCGCCAATGTGGCGCCGTCGGTAGTGTTGTCAGTGTTGCCGCTTCGCCCGCTCAGAACACCTGGCGGAAGATGATGAACAGCACGAAGGCCAGTGTGATCGAGCAGGGCAGGGTCAGCACCCAGGCGAGCAGCAGATTGCGCACCGTCGACCATTGCAGGCCCGAGCCGTTGGCAGCCATGGTTCCGGCAACGCCGGACGACAGCACATGGGTCGTCGACACCGGCAGACCCAGGCGGTCGGCCATGCCGATGGTGACCATCGCCACGAGTTCGGCGGCCGCGCCCTGGCCATAGGTCAGGTGGCTCTTGCCGATCTTCTCGCCGACCGTGACGACGATGCGTTTCCAGCCGACCATGGTGCCCAGGCCAAGCGCCAGGGCCACCGCGACCTTCACCCAGATCGGGATGAACTTCGTCGCGTTGTCGACGGCCTTGTGATAGTCGGTCACCGCCTTGAGATCGGCGGCCTCCATCGGCAGCAACTGTTTCTTGTCGATCAGTTTCAGCGCCTCGCCGATCAGGTAGATGTCGTTGCGGGCGTTGCTGACCAGATCGGTCGGCACGGTGTCGACGGAAGCGTAAGGCTGCAGCTCGGCCGTCGTGTCGTGGATGTAGCTCTGCAGAGCGACGGTCGTCTTGTCGGTCCAGCTCCGGGTGCGCACGGCATCCTGCACGGCTGCCTTGGCATCCTTCGCATCGGCGATGGTGACACCGGGCTTCACATATTTGCCCAGCGCGGTCTCCACGCTGACCGAAGCGGACTTGTAGGCTTCGAGATAGTTGATGTCGGGCGTGCGGTTGAGCGCATAGGCCGTCGGCACCACGCCGATCAGGATCAGCATGATCAGGCCCATGCCCTTCTGGCCGTCATTGGAGCCATGCGCGAAGCTGACGCCGGTGCAGGTGAAGATCAACAGCGCGCGGATCCACCAGGGCGGCGGGGCATTGCCTTTCGGCGCCTCGTAGAGCGCCGGATTGCGGACGAGAAGCTTCATCGCATAGAGCAGGATCGCCGCGGCAAAGAAGCCGATGATCGGCGACACCAGCAGGGTTATGCCGACGTTGGTCGCCTGCGACCAGTCGACACCGCTGGTGGCGCTGCCGGCAGGCGCCATGAACTGGTTGGCGAGGCCGACGCCGATGATCGAACCGACCATCGTGTGTGAGCTCGACGCCGGCAGGCCGAGAAACCAGGTGCCGAGGTTCCACAGGATGGCGGCCACCAGCAGTGCGAACACCATGGCAAAGCCGGAGGAAGAACCCACCTGCAGGATCAGCTCGACCGGCAGTAGCGACAGGATGCCGAAGGCGACCGCGCCGCTGGAAGTGAGAACCCCGAGGAAATTGAAGGCGCCCGACCACATGACGGCGAATTCCGCCGGCAGCGAGCGTGTGTAGATGACGGTCGCCACCGCATTGGCGGTGTCATGGAAACCGTTGACGAATTCGAAGCCGAGCGCGATCAGCAAGGCGATGCCGAGCAGGATCCACGGCACCGTCTTGGCGACCGCCAGATCCTGGCTCAGTGCGTAGCCGACATACACCACCCCGACCAGCACCAGCACACCGAAGACCGGCAGGAACCACTTCGCGCCACCCGAACTATCCAGCGGATGATCCGGCCTTGGAATGCCCGCCTCGCTAGAAACTATGTCCACCATGTCCCACTCCTATTGCATTGCAGCAAAGAACTGGAAAAGACGCTATGTCCGGACAATGAACCCTGTGTGACGCCGGGAGAGGCTTGGCCTTGCGCGTGGTCTCCTTCAGGCGGGACCGGAACGTGTCTTCAGGATCGCCGAGAACAGCGGATCGAAGGCGCGGCTGATCGGCGCCGCCGCGGCTCCCAACGCGATCGACCAGGGATCGGTGGTGCCGAGCTGCAGGCGCGGCAAGGTCCGGCCTGGCCGGTCGGCGATCGACGAATGCAGCGGATGCATGGCCTCGACGAGCCGGCGCGCCAGCGCTTCCGGCGCGCCGCTGGTCAGGATGACTGTCTGCGGATCGAAGATGGTTTCGATGAGATGCACGCTCCAGCGCAGATCATGGGCCGCGCCCTCGATCCAGCGCATGATCTTCACATCACCCGCCGCGGCCAGCGCGCCGATCTTTCCGTAGAGGTCCTCGTCGGTGGGATCGAGGCCAAGATGCTGATAGAGCGAGGCGAGCGAGGCGCGATGTTCCAGCGGTGTCGAGCCCGGACCGGCCGGCGACAGCAAGGCCATGCCGATTTCTCCGGCATTGCCATGGCCGCCGCTGTACAGTTCGCCGTTGAGGATCAGTCCAGCGCCAATGCCATAGCCGACATAAAGACACACTGCGTGGTCGACGCCGTGCGCGGCGCCGACAATTCGCTCGGCGGTCGCGCAGGCGGCGGCATCGTTCTGCAGGCCGACATTCAGTCCCGTGCCCTTGGCCAGCATGTCCAGCAGCGGAAACTTCTGCCAGGCCGGCATCATCCATTTGTCATCCGAGTTCTTCAGGCCGAACGGGCCGGGCATGGCGACGCCCAGGCCGACGAGGCGTTTTTCCGACTGTGAGGAGATACCGGCCAGTTCGCGCCGAACGTCATCGATCAGGCCGAGGATCACCTCGACCCCCCTGGACGGCTCATCGAAAGGCAGGTTCGCCTCGTCCCGCGCCAGCACGCTGCCCATCAGATCGACCGCGACCGCCCGCGTCAGGTGACGGTCGATCTGAAGGCCGATGGCGAAAGCGCCTTCAGGCACCAGCCTGTAGGGGGTCGACGGTTGGCCCCTGCCCTTGCGCACCGCATCGAGCGCAACGACCAGGCCGTCGCGTTCCAGGTCCTCGATGATGTTGGAAACCCCCTGCTTGGTGAGCTGCGTCGCCCGCGCCAGATCGGCCCGCGACAGCGCGCCATTGAGACGCAGCGCCTCGACCATGACACGGCGGTTATGCGCGCTCGTGCCTTCCTGGTTGGTGCCGCTCTTGGCACGAATCGGACTGATGTCGTCCACCGGCGTTTCCCCTCTTGACACCATTAGAATATTGATCGACTAATTAAGTCAAGCGAGTTGACTTAATGTGAGCCGAACACCGCAAAACAAGATGGCCAAGGCTTCTGCCTGCCGCCACTGGTCCGCCGGCACCTCAGGTCACGCGACATGGATCCGGGAAGACGATGCCGAACGTCTGGCACCGCCGGCCCGTCAACGCTGCAATGGGAGAAGAAAATGCTTAGGACGATCACCAAGACACTGGTCGGCGCGGTTTTTGCCGGAGGACTGTTCGTCCCCCACGCTTTCGCCGAGACGACGCTCAACGCGCTTTTCATGGCGCAGGCCGCCTACAGCGAGGCCGACGTGCGTGCCATGACGGATGCCTTCACCAAGGCCAATCCCGACGTCAAGGTCAATCTCGAATTCGTCCCCTATGAGGGCCTGCACGACAAGACCGTGCTCGCCCAAGGCTCGGGCGGAGGCTATGACGTCGTCCTGTTCGACGTCATCTGGCCGGCCGAATACGCTACCAACAAGGTGCTGGTCGATGTGTCTTCCAAGATCACCGACGACATGAAGAAGGGCGTGTTGCCCGGCGCCTGGACCACGGTGCAGTATGACGGCAAGTCTTATGGCATGCCGTGGATCCTCGACACCAAATATCTGTTTTACAACAAGGATATCCTGGAAAAGGCCGGCATCAAGACCCCGCCGAAAACGTGGGAAGAACTCGGCGCACAGGCCAAGATCATCCAGGACAAAGGCCTGCTGAAGACGCCGATCGCGTGGAGCTGGTCGCAGGCGGAAGCGGCCATCTGCGACTACACCACGCTGGTCAGCGCCTATGGCGGCGAATTCCTCAAGGACGGCAAGCCGGACTTCCAGAATGGCGGCGGCCTGCTGGCTCTGAAATACATGGTCGACAGCTACAAGTCGGGTCTCACCAATCCCAATTCCAAGGAATTCCTCGAAGAGGACGTGCGCAAGGTTTTCGAAAACGGCGATGCCGCCTTCGCGCTGAACTGGACCTACATGTACAACATGGCTAACGACCCGAAGGACTCGAAGGTGGCCGGCAAGGTCGGCGTCGTGCCGGCGCCGGGCGTTGCCGGCACCAGCGAGGTGTCGGCCGTCAACGGCTCGATGGGTCTCGGCGTCACCTCGGTCTCCAAGCATCCGGACGAAGCCTGGAAGTACATCACCTTCATGACCTCGCAGGCGACGCAGAACCAGTACGCCAAGCTCTCTTTGCCGATCTGGGCCTCCTCCTATGACGACCCCGCCGTCACCAAGGGCCAGGAAGAACTGATCGCCGCCGCCAAGCTCGGTCTGGCCGCCATGTATCCGCGCCCGACCACGCCGAAATACCAGGAGTTGTCGACCGCGCTGCAGCAGGCAATCCAGGAATCGCTGCTCGGGACATCTTCGCCGGAAGACGCCCTGAAGACCGCCGCGCAGAACAGCGGCCTCTGAGGCAAGCCAGTCGTTCGATACGGGCGGCACTACAGCGTTGCGTCCCTTATGACGCGCAAAAGACGCTGTAGCACTTTCTATCTTGCGCGTGATCCTTCCGGAAATCGGCCTCCGATTTCCGGGGTCATGCGCGAGTGCCGCCCGTGCTATGTCCAGATCACAGATGAGAGAAGAGAGGCTGCTCTGATGTCGAGCACCTGGATGACGACCCGCGCATGGCTTTTGATGCTGCCTTTGCTGGTGGTCATGGTCGCCGTCATCGGCTGGCCGCTGGCCGATACGGTCGGGCTCTCCTTCACCGATGCCAAGCTGGTCGGCACGGCTGGCAATTTTGTCGGCTTCGACAATTACTCCAACATGCTGTCGAGCACCAACTTCTCGCGCACACTGATCACCACGACCGTGTTCGCGATTGTTTCGGTTGCCGCCGAAATGGTGATCGGCGTCCTCGCCGCCCTGCTGCTCAACCAGGAGTTTCGCGGCCGCGCAATCTTGCGCGCCCTGATGATCCTGCCCTGGGCATTGCCGACGGTGGTCAACGCCACGCTGTGGCGGCTGATCTACAATCCTGAATATGGCGCGCTGAATGCCGCCTTGACGCAGTTGCATCTCATCGACGCCTATCGGTCTTGGCTCGGCGAGCCAGGAACGGCGCTGGCTGCCCTCATCGTTGCGGACTGCTGGAAGAACTTTCCGCTGGTGGCGCTGATCGCGCTCGCCGCCCTCCAAGCGGTACCGCGTGACATCACCGCCGCCTCGCTGGTCGACGGCGCGGGACCGTTCAACCGTTTCCGCTTCGTCATCCTGCCCTATCTCGCCGGCCCGCTGATGGTGGCGCTGGTGCTGCGCACCATCGAGGCCTTCAAGGTCTTCGACATCATCTGGGTCATGACACGCGGCGGTCCGGCAAACACCACGCGAACACTCTCGATCCTTGTCTACCAGGAAGCGTTCTCCTTCCAGCGCGCCGGCTCGGGCGCGTCGCTGGCGCTGATCGTCACCTTGCTCGTCACGCTACTCGCCGTCGCCTATGCCGCCCTGGTGCGAAAGACCGCCGGGAGCGCCGCCTGATGGAACGCAAGAGCCCCGGCTTCACCGTCTTCATTTATGCCTGCGCGCTGCTGCTTGCCGCGATCATCCTGGCGCCTATCGCCTGGCTGTTCATCATGAGCATTTCGCCGGCCGCCGATCTTGCAGCCAAGCCGCTGCGCTGGTGGCCGCAGGCAGCCGACTTCTCCCGCTACCAGCAATTGCTGTCGACAGCCGAAAACAGCGCCGGCGCCGCCTTCACCTCGTCGCTGCGCAACAGTCTTGAGATCGCCGGCATGGCGACGCTGGCCGCACTCGCCTTGGCAATTCCCGCCGGCTGGGCGGTTTCGCGCACACCCGCGATCGGCTGGTCGCTGTCGATGGTCATCGCCACCTACATGCTGCCGCCGGTGGCGCTCGCCGTGCCGCTCTATATGGGCCTGTCGCATCTTGGCTTGCTCAACAATGTCTTCGGCCTGGCGCTGGTGTATCTCACCATACTGGCGCCCTTCACCACATGGCTGATGAAATCCGGCTTCGATTCCATCCCGCGCGAGATCGAGGCGGCGGCGATGATCGACGGCGCCGGCCTGTTCCAGACATTGCGCATCATCACATTGCCGCTGGCCGCGCCCGTGATGGCGACATCGGCGTTATTCGCCGTGCTACTGGCCTGGGACGAATTCTTCTACGCGCTGCTGTTTACCTCCGACCAGCGCGCCAAGACGCTTACCGTCGCCATCGCCGATTTGGCCGGCGGCCGTGTTTCCGACTACGGATTGATCGCCACGGCCGGCGTGCTGGCCGCCTTGCCGCCGGTGCTGATCGGCCTCGTCATGCAGCGGGCGCTGATCTCGGGCCTGACCAGCGGGGGTGTGAAAGGATGAACATGATTGCAGATAAAGAACGGCCGGCCGGACTGACCGCCATCGACCGCGAAATGGCGCGCCAGCACGCCGATGCGCGTGCTTCGTTCGAGAACAACGCTGCCATGGCGGCAGACGTCGCCGCTTCGATTGGGAAGACCGGCCGCCTGCTTCTGCTTGGCATGGGCGGCTCGCATGCGGTCGGCCGTGCCGTCGAGCCGCTCTATCGCGCACTCGGCATCGATGCGCTGGCGCTGCCGCTGTCCGAGCAGCTCGGCCAGCCATTGCCGCTGGCCGACCGAACGGTGCTTGTGACTTCGCAATCCGGCGAGAGCGCCGAAGTCGTCAGATGGTTTGCGCAGGCCGGCGGTAGCTCGGACGTTTTCGGCCTGACGCTCGAAGGCGGTTCTTTTCTTGCCCGCAACGCGCCTTGCCTGGTCGGCGCCGGCGGCACCGAACTGGCTTTCGCCGCGACCCGCAGCCTGACCGTGACCCTGGCCTTGCACCTGGCCATCCTCGCTGCTCTGGGCGAGGATCCGGCTCCTGCCCTTGCCATGCTCGAGGCTCCCCAGGATTGCGATATCGCCCAAGCACTCGCCGCGCTCGGCAAGGTGGCTACGATCGTCACCTCCGGCCGCCGCCTGCAGGGCGTGGCCGAAGCCCTGGCGCTTGGCCTGACCGAACTGTCGCGGCTGCCCTGCTTTTCGCTCGAGGGCGGCCAGTTGCGGCACGGGCCGATGGAGATGCTCGGCCCTCAGATCGGTGTTGTCTTGTTTCGCGGCGCCGACCCGACCTCGGAGCTGGTGACCGCGATGGCACTTTCGGTGGTCGAAACCGGCGCGCCGCTGGTCATCTTCGACGCGTCCGGACAAGCGCCGGTCGCCGGGGCCGTCACGCTCACGTTCAAACCAGCCGCGGGGGTGGCCGCTATCCTCGCAATGCTGCCGGTGGCACAGCGCCTGATGATCGCCTTCGCGGACGGTCGCGTCGACAATGCAGGCACGCCGGTGCGCACCACCAAGATCACAAGGAGCGAGTGATGCGCCCGCTGGCGGTGATCGGCAACGTCAATGTCGACCTGATCGTCGGCCCGGTCGCGCCATGGCCGAAGGCGGGCACCGAGACCGTTGTCGACCATGACGAATTGCGCGTCGGCGGCCAGGCCGGCAACACCAGGCTCGCCTGGCAAGCGCTGGGCGTCGACTTTGCGATTGCCGCCAATGTCGGTGACGACCAGTTCGGCCGCTGGCTTGGTGAGGCTTTTGGCGTCCGCGCCGAGAAATGGGCTATCCGTCCCGAAGGCACGACATTGTCGGTCGGGATGACCCATCCCGATGGGGAACGGACCTTCTTCACCACTCGCGGGCACTTGCCGCGCTTCGGCCTCGCCGATGTCTTGTCGGTTCTCGACGGCCCCGCGCTCTCCGGTGGCTACGCCCTGCTCTGCGGCTCGTTCCTGACCGAAGACCTCACGCGCGACTACAATGCTTTTTTCGACTGGGCCGACAGCCACGGCATTGCCGTGGCACTCGATACAGGCTGGCCGATCGATGGCTGGACCAACGCCAATTGCGCCGCGACAAGGACATGGCTGTCGCGGTGCGCGCTGGCGCTGTTCAACGAGGTTGAGACGGTGACCCTGGCGGGGTTGCCAAGTCCGGAGGAAGCGGCGCGTGAAATCCGATCCAGCATGAGGCAAGGCGCGACCTTCGTCGTTAAGCGCGGGCCACGTGGCGCCATCGCCATCGGCCCGGACGGCGCTCTCGTCGAAGCCGCCGCGCCCGAGGTCAGGGTGGTCGACACGATCGGTGCCGGCGACGTCTTCAATGCCGCCTTCCTGGCCGCATTGGCACAGGAACGGCCGCTGTCCGCCTGCCTCCGCGCCGCTACGCACGTCGCCTCGCGCGCCATTTCCACCTTGCCCCGCGACTATGGCGGGCCAATGCAGTTCGAGGGCCCCATGCATGAGCACGCTTGAAATTCGCGGCATCCGCAAGAGCTACGGCAGCGTCGAGACGCTGAAAGGCATCGACATCGCGCTGCAGAGCGGTGAATTCCTTGTGCTGCTCGGCTCGTCGGGATGCGGAAAATCGACGCTTCTCAACATCATCGCCGGTCTTGCCGAGGCGACCAGCGGCGACGTCCTGATCGGTGGCCGCTCGATCCTCGGCGTCCACCCCAAGAACCGCGATATCGCCATGGTCTTCCAGTCCTACGCGCTCTATCCCAACCTGACCGTGCGCCGCAACATCGGCTTCGGACTGGAGATGCGCGGCGTCGCGGCCGACGAGCGCGACGGTACGGTGAACGAAGCGGCAAGACTGCTGCAGATCGAGGCTCTGCTCGACCGCAAGCCGAGTCAGCTTTCCGGCGGCCAGCGCCAGCGCGTCGCCATCGGCAGGGCCCTGGTGCGCAAGCCGCGGGTCTTCCTGTTCGACGAGCCGCTGTCCAACCTCGACGCCAAACTGCGCCTGGAAATGCGCACCGAATTGAAGCGCCTGCACCAGATGCTGCGGACGACCGTCGTCTACGTCACCCATGACCAGATCGAGGCGATGACGCTGGCCAGCCGCATCGCCGTCATGCGCGACGGCAGGATCGAGCAGCTCGGCACCCCCGAGGAGATCTACAACGATCCGGCGACACTGTACGTCGCCGGCTTTGTCGGCGCGCCATCGATGAACATGCTGCAGGCCACCGTCACCGACGGCAAGCTGGCCATCGCCGGATCCGATGTACGGATCCCCATGCCGGCACGCTATGCTAATGCGGCGCCTGAGGGCGCACAAATGGTCGTCGGCATCAGGCCGGAAGCGCTGCGTGCGGCGACCGGAGCCGCCGCGGAGCCGTCACTGCCCGTGGAGATCGAGGTCGTCGAACTGACCGGCCCCGAGCTGGTCACCACGGCGCGGATCGGCACGCAACGGCTGACGGCGAGCCTGCCGCCGCGGGCCCAGTTCGCCAAGGGCGAACAGCGCAGCCTCGCCTTCGACGAAGCCGCGCTTCGCTTGTTCGATCCATCGACGGGCAAGGCCCTGTGAGCGCCGTCGATTGAGCCATCGTGGCAGCGTCGCCCTGCTCCCGCGCGGACAAGCCTATTTGGCGATATCGAGAAGTGACGACACCAGCAGGTCCCGTTCGTCCTTTGACAGCACGTCGGAATCGAACAGGTTCATGCTGCGCAGCCCTTCGATGGCGAGATAGCAGACCAGCAGCGATTTGAGATCCGGCGCCTCGCCCTTCAGGCGCTCGAAAAGCTGCCGCTTGAATGTCTTGATCGGCATCATGAAATCGGGATCCTCGGCGATCGCCGAGAATATCCAGGATGCGGATGGCTGCTTTTCCTCGCAATCCTCGGCTGACAGCCTGATATAGACGGCGAGGGGATTTTTGCCCTTGTCGTTGCTGTTCGCGGATTCCAGCGCTTGCTCGAAATCGCGCAGATAGCCTTCGACCAGGCCTTGCATCAATTTCGCCTTGGTGGGGAAATTGTAGAGCAGCCCGCCCTTCGACACGCCGGCGCGGCTGGCGACGGCATCGAGCGACAGGCTGCCGGGCCCGGATTCCCGGGCAACATCAGCCGCCGCGGCGAGAATCTTCTCGCGCGAGTTCGGTCGTTGGGCTCTCATGGCGCCTCCCATCGCAAGCTTAGGCCCAATTGACAAGACCGTCCAGACGGTACAGTAAGACCGCCACTATTTGAAATCGGGACCCGCAGTCGATATGTGTCCCGATGTCCGCGCTTCGCGCCGGATTTTCGACTGAGGGGACTTCCTTGTTCAAGCGCATACTCCGTGTCTTTATCGTTATTGTGGTCCTTGCCGTGCTCGTCATCGTGGTCGGCGGGATCGTCGGTTTCAACTTCCTGCGCGATAACGGTATTAAACAGTATTTCGCCACCATGAAGCCGCCGGCGGCGACCGTGTCGACAACCGTCGCCAAGCCGTCGAACTGGACACCGGGCGTCGAGGCGATCGGTACGGTGCGGGCCGTGCGCGGTGTCGACCTGACGGTCGAGACCGCCGGAATCGTCAAGGAAATCCCCTTCCATGCCAACCAGAAGGTGGCGGCCAACGCAGTGCTGCTGCAACTCGACGACGCCGTCGAGCGCGCCGATCTCGATGCGCAGAAGGCGCAGGCGGCACTCGATCAGACCACGCTGACCCGCGCCGTCGAACTGACAAAGCGTGGTGTTGGCTCCGACTCGACGCTGGACACAGCGCGTGCGGCGGCGTCCGCTTCGGCGTCCCAGGTCACCAGGCTGCAGGCCGTGCTCGACCAGAAGCAGCTTACCGCACCTTTCGCCGGCACGGTCGGCATTCCGAGAATCGATCTCGGCCAGTATCTGGCACCCGGCACCGCGGTGGTGACGCTGCAGGACCTCGACACGATGCGGGTCGACTTCTCGGTTCCCGAACAGCAGCTGCCGCTGCTCAAGATTGGCCAGACGGTTCGCCTGGGCCTTGGCGGCAGCGACGACATGCCCTTTGCCGGCGCCATTCGCGGCATCGACCCCAAGATCGACCCATCCAGCCGGCTGGTGAACATCCGAGCAGAAGTTGCCAATCCCGAAGGCAAATTGACCCCAGGTCAGTTCGTGCAGGTGCGTGTCGAACTGCCCGAGGAGCAGAACGTGCTGTCACTGCCGCAGACGGCACTGACCACCAGTCTCTATGGCGACTACATATTCGTGGTGGAGCCGGCGAAGCCCGCCGGGGCAGCCCCGGCGCAGCCAGCCAAGCCGGACGAAAAGCCGGCGGCGGCCACCGACAAGCCTGCGGATCCCAAGCCTGCGGATGCCAAGCCTGCGGATGCCAAGCCTACGGATGCCAAGACGGCAGACGCCAAGCCGGCAGACGCCATGAAACCCTCCGTCGATGCCATGAAGCCGGCCGCTGACGCAGCCAAGCCAGCGGACGAGGCCACTGCCGATGCCGCCAAGCCAGCAGCGGCCGATCCGGCCAAGCCGGCGGCGGAAGGCGACAAACCGGCGCTTGTTCTGTCACAGGTCTTCGTCAAGCCCGGCCGCCGCAATCAAGGCATGGTCGAGATCATCGAAGGGCTGAAGGCCGGCGACGAGGTCGTCACCGCGGGCCAGAACCGCCTCTTCAACGGCATGACCGTCAACGTCGACAACACCATCGACCCGACCAAATCGGCGAACAAGCAGGCCGACCAGCAATGAGCTTTTCCGATCTCTTCATCCGCCGGCCCGTCCTTTCGACCGTTCTTGCCTGCATGATCCTGCTGCTCGGTTTCCAGGGCATCTTCAACCTGTCGATCCGGCAGTATCCGAAGGTCGACGAGACCGCGATCACAATCACGACAGCCTATCCGGGCGCCAGCGCCGACCTGATCCAGGGCTTCATTTCCGCCCCGATCGCGCGCGCCGTCGCCTCGACCGAGAACATCGACTACGTCACCTCGTCCAGCCGTCCGTCCTCCAGCACCGTGACGGTGCAGATGAAGCTCGGTTCCAACCCAGACGTCGCGTTGACCGAAGTGCTGTCGAAGGTCCAAGGCGTGCGCGGCACCTTGCCGGACGCCTCCAAGGACCCGGTCATCGTCAAGGGCACGGGTCAGCAGTTCGCGATGATGTACATCTCGATGCAGAATCCGAACATGACCAAGGAGCAGCTGACCGAGTATATCGAACGCGTCATCAGGCCCCGCATGTCGACGGTCGAAGGCGTCGCCGACGTGCAGATCTTCGGCGCCCAGGAATACTCGATGCGCGTCTGGATCGACCCGGTCAGGCTTGCCGCGCGCGGCGTGACGGCGGCCGAAGTGCTGACGGCGATCAACAATTCCAATTTCCTGTCGGCGCCCGGCAACACCCAGAACGAATATATCGTCTCGTCGATCACCGTGCGCTCGACGCTGCAGACACCGGAAGCCTTCGCCGCGCTGCCATTGCGCTCGACCGACGGCAATGTCGTGCGCCTGCGCGACGTGGCCCGCGTCGAATTGGCCGCCGCGAACACCGACACCAGGGTTTCCTTCAATGGCAAGCCCGGCACCTTCCTCGCCATATTTCCGACCCCGGCAGCCAATCCGCTGACCACGGCGGCGGCACTCACCAAGCTCGTGCCGCAGATTCAGGATACACTGCCGAAGGGCATGACGATCGAAGTCGTCTACGACGCGACCGGACAGATCAGCGCCTCGATCGACGAGGTGTTCAAGACCATCGGCGAGGCGGTCGCCATCGTCGTTGTCGTCATCCTCCTGTTCCTCGGTTCGTTCCGCTCGGTGCTGATGCCGATCATCACCATCCCGCTGTCGCTGATCGGCGTCTGCTTCCTTTTGTTCGCGGTAGGCTATTCGATCAACCTTCTGTCGCTGCTGGCCATGGTGCTGGCGATCGGCCTTGTCGTCGACGACGCCATCGTCGTGGTGGAAAATATCCACCGCCACATGGAAGAGGATCACATGCCGCCCATGCAGGCGGCCTTCAGCGGCATGCGCGAGATCGCGTCGGCCATCGTCGCCATGACCATGACGCTGGCCGCCGTGTTCGCGCCGCTGGCCTTCACCGGCGGCCTGACCGGCGCCCTGTTTCGCGAATTCGCGGTGACGCTCGCCGGATCGGTGGTGCTGTCGGGCGTCATTGCCATCACCATCACGCCGATGATGTCGGCGCGCCTTCTGAAGCCCGGCAATGCCGGCCGTTTCCAGCGCATCGTCGACGGCACTTTCGCGCGCGTCGAGCATGTCTATGAGCGCGCCGTCACCGGATCTCTGAACTATCGCCCGCTGACGCTGCTCATCGTTCTGGCGCTTGTAGGCGTGACTGGCTTCATGTTCACCAAGACCTCGACGGAACTGGCGCCGGAAGAGGATCAGGGCTTCCTGCTCTCGCTGGTGACGGGGCCGCGCTATGCGACCTCCGATTATACCGAGACTTACGTCAATCAGATCCTGGGCCTGGTGAAGGACATTCCCGAAACCCGGGCGCAGTTCTCGGCCGTCGCCTTCGGTGGTACGACCAACAGCGCCTTCGTCGGTTTTGCCTTCAAGGATTGGGCGGAGCGGAAGCGCGGTTCGAAGGAGCTGCAGGCCGACATTACGGCTCGTATCGCCAAGGTGGCGGGTGTCCAGGCCTTCGTCTTCGCGCCGCCGACTCTGCCAGGCTCCGGCGGCGGCTTGCCGATTTCCATGGTGGTGCGCTCGACCGGTGATTCCGCTCAGGTCTACGAGGAAGCCGAGAAGATCAAGAACAAGGCGCAAGCCTCGGGCCGCTTCATCGTCGTGCAGAATTCGATGGCCTATGACGCACCTCAGGTGACGGTGACCATCGATCGCGACCGCGCCGCCGCGCTCAACCTGCCCATCGCCGATATCGGCCGGACGCTGACGCTGCTGGTCGGCGGTGCCGAAGTGGCGCAATTCGACCGCGACTCCAACAGCTATGACATCATCCCGCAGGTGCCGCAGGAATTCCGCGACAACCCCGAAAAGCTCGGCCAGTACTTCGTGCGCAGCGTGACGGGCGAGATGGTGCCGCTGTCGGCCGTGGTGACGATTTCGAACAATGCGTCGCCGGCGGCGATCGAGCAGTTCAACCAGCTGAATTCGTCGACGATCTCGGCGCTGCCGCTGCCCGGCGTCACCACGGGCGACGGTTTGAAAGTGCTCGAGGACATTGCCACGGAGAGCCTGCCCGACACTTTCTTCATCGACTATTCCGGCCAGTCCCGGCAGGAGAAGGAACAGGGCAACACGATCCTGATCGCTTTCGGCGCGGCCGTCATCGTCATCTACCTGGTGCTGGCGGCGCAGTTCGAAAGCTTCCGCGATCCGCTGATCATCATGATGGCGGTGCCACTGTCGATCTTCGGCGCGATCGTGCCGCTCAATCTGGGCCTAGGCACCCTCAACATCTATACCCAGGTCGGACTGATCACGCTGATCGGCCTGATCACCAAGCACGGCATCCTGCTGGTCGAATTCGCCAACCAGCAGCGAGAACTGCATGGCATGCGGCGGCGTGACGCCATCATCGCCTCGGCCAAGGTGCGCCTGCGGCCGATCCTGATGACGACGGCGGCGATGGCGCTGGGCGTGGTGCCGCTGATCGTTTCCAGCGGCGCCGGTGCCGCGGCCCGCTATTCGATGGGCCTTGTCATCTTCACCGGCATCCTGGTCGGCACCATGTTCACACTGTTCGTCGTGCCAATGTTCTATACTTTCATCGCCAGCAAGGACCTGCCGCATCTAGCGGAAAAGCCGGATCCCAAACTGATGCCGGCGCTGCCGAACTGAGGCACAGGGCGCAAGACACAAAAAGAGGCCGGGATTTCTCCGGCCTCTTTTTTGGCGATCGCTCCAGCAACTCCGGCACATAGCCGAATGCGGCAACCTGCCTGCTACTTGACGATGACGATGCTGGTGTTGGCCGGGCCGAAGGTCTCGACGAGCTGGTAGAAATCGGCGGCGTTGTCCGGGTGCAGCCGTACGCAGCCATGCGAGGCGGGCTGGCCGAGGCGCTTGATGGCATAGGTGGCGTGGACCGCGTAGCCGCCGCTGAAAAACACCGAATGTGGCATCGGCGCGTTGTCGTATTTCTTCGAATACCACATCTGATGCATGCGCGTCGGCTTGAACGAGCCGGTCGGCGTCACGTGCGCCCTGTCGCCAGTGGAAACCTTCCAGGCGAAAGTCGGCCGGCCGTCGACCGAGACTTCCATGACCTGCTGCGACAGCGAAACGCGGGCAACGATGCTGTTGGCGGCATGGGCGGCCTTGGCGCCGAACAGAAGTGCACTGCCCATGAGCGCGGCGGCGGTGATGTTGATGAACTTTGCGGAAATGGTGGTGTGCATGATGTCCCCTCTCTCTGCCGGTCCGGCCGGCTCCAATTCGATGAGGCGGCTTATCCCAGCGGCATGTTTCGGAAAGATTTCGCGAAATGCTCGTTTGTGTTTCGAATCTGTTTCCACTGGTTAACAGGGCAATTACCCTGTTCGATGGCGCTCCATTCCGAACATGGGACCATGGATGAAGGACACAGGCATTCACCATGAAACGAAAGTTCGAGTTGCCTCCTAGATGAAAGAGTTTGTCTCCATTCGAAACCAATCTGCAACAAAGTGCGGTTTTGGACGGCATGATCCGGATACCGACCGGATGCAAAAGTTGACGCAACGAAAGCAGACGGCAACGACTAAGGGAACGAAAACGAACATACGCTCCTGGCTCTTCAGGATCAGCATCACGGCGGCGGCTGTCGGCGGCGTCACCATTGCCGGCGGCCCCGTGCGGGGCTGGCGGCGATGAGTTCGAGTGAGATTTCGACCCTGCACGTCGCCCTGTTTGCGCCACGGTCTGGATCGTTTCCAGCCTGCGCATCGCCCGGTTGAAGGCCCTCTGGCGGGTTGGCCTTCGGCAACTGGCATTGCGCGGCCCCTCCGGCAACTTGCTGCCGAGAGGACCGAAGGCCCGCGCCGCGACGGGGGGCTCCGTGGGCGGCGCGGGCACTTCGGGAGTTTCGGGAAGCGATCCGCGACACAGTCATTTTTTGGGGAATTCAGATCATGAAAACAAAGTTCGCGGCTTCCGTGCTTTCCGCACTGCTTTATGCGCAGGGCCTACTCGGCTTTGCCGCACTCGCCACCGTGCTGCTCAAGGAACGCGCTCACGCAAGCGGGTTCGCCGTCAGCGGCGAAATGGCCTCGGGCCCGTCCTTGCTGGTGGTGCGCTGAACCTCGCGGGCATCGGCGCGGGAAACGGAAGCCCGATGTTCATCCGGCGAACCAGCGGGAAAACACAGCCGTCAGTCGGCGAACTGCCGTGGCGGATCGAACCTGTAGCCGGCGCCGCGTATGGTGGTGATGGTGTCGGTGTCGAGCTTGCGGCGCAGCCGCACGATGCGCGAGTCTATCGACCGATCGAAGGCGTCGGCATTCTCGGCCGGCGCCGCGGCGATAATGTCGTCACGCGTCAGCACCTTGCGCGGGCTCGCCAGGAACAGCCTGAGCAGCGCCACCTGGCCGGCCGAGAGCTGCTCCTGCGTACCGGAGCGGTGCATGACCATCGCCGACCTCAGGTCGACGGTCGCGTTCTCCAGCACGATCAGTTCCTGGGTGCCCCTGCCGCGCCGCGAAAGCAGGCCGCCGACTCGCGCGGCGAGTTCCCTGACATTGAGCGGACTTTCGACGACGTCGGCGGCGCCAAGCTCGAGCGCCAGCACCTTGTCGAGGAGATCGGCGGGCCGGCATATCAGGATGAAATCCGGTCCATGCTCGCTACCCCCAGCTTGGCCGCCAAAACGCCTGAGCAGATCCCGCCCTTCCGCCTGGCTGAGGCTGTCCCCGACGACGACAACGTCGATGCCGCCGCTCGCCAGCAGCGATTCCGCCTCCCAGGGCTGCCGCGCCCGGCGCACGTCATGGCCGCGCCGCTCCAGATGGTCGGCAAGCTCGGTCGCGACGACCTCGGCGACGGAAACAAGCGCGATGACGGCTCGTGCGGCCATGTTTTCCAACCGTTCCCTTGCAACCGGATATGAGTGCTGGACATCATGTTTATACCCAATCTACTTTCCACTGAAAGTGGGAGCGAGAGCATCGTGCGGGCAAGAATTGTCATCGTCGAGGATGAGCCCGACCTGAGGGACGCGGTCGCCGAATATCTCGGCGCCGCCGGCTACGATGTTTCGACCGCTGAAACCGCGGCCGCCGCGCGCGGCCTGATCGAGACGCAGTCCTTCCATCTGGCTATCCTCGACATCGCCATGCCGGGCGAGGATGGCTTGTCGCTTGGCCGCTGGCTGCGCTCGAAAATGCCGATCGGGATCATCTATGCGACCGCGGCCGGCACCGCGCTCGACCGCATCGTCGGACTGGAACTCGGCGCCGACGATTATATAGTCAAGCCGTATGAACTGCGCGAGGTGCTGGCCAGGGTGCGCAGCGTGCTGCGCCGTGTTCCCCAGCCGATGGAGCCGCAGGACAGGAAAGCCAGGACGGATCGGCGCTCCGTCGCTTTCGGCCCCTTTCAGGCCGATCTCGACGGCAGGATGGTCACCGGCGCCAACGGCACGGTGATCGACATGGCCAAGAGCGAATTTGACGTGCTGGAGGTTTTCCTGACCCGCGCCAACCGGCTGCTGACCAGGGCCGCGATCTCCGAGGCTATCGGCTTCACCGAGGATCCGGAATCGTCGCGCGCCGTCGATATCCGCATCATGCGCCTGCGCAAGAAGATCGAGGCGGACCCGGCCAACCCGAAATTCCTGCGCACGGTGCGTGGCGAAGGCTATATCTTCTCGCTGCCGGCCGGCGACGGCAACTGAGCGTCAGACCCACGGGGGTTCCGCTCCGCAGCCGTTGCCAGCCGATCGAATCGGCGTGACTCTGGACTAATGGCTGACAATGACGGGCGACACGACAAGCAAGGACATGCAAGGTTTCCGGCAGGGTGCGGCGATGGCCGCCGTGCGTGTCGTGCGCCGGCTGCGCGAGGCCGGCGACTGGCAGCGCGAAATGGACGGCATACTGGAAACGCTGTGCCACGCCATGGAGTGCCAGCGCGGCATCCTGTTCCGTCTGCGCGAATTGCCCGGCCAGGGTTTCGCCCAGTCGGTCGCTGCCTACTGGATCGATCCCGACTTCGGCGGCGAACTGGCCTCACCGACCGTCATCATGCAGTCGATCGTCAATTCGGATCCGCTGCTTGAGCGGCTGGCCGAGGATGAGCGGCAGGGCAAGATTTTCACCGGCCATACGCGCGATCTCGAAGGATTCCTGAGGGCCGATTTCGAGAAGCAGAACATCAAGTCGTTTCTGTCGGTGTCGGTCTTCGCGCACGGCCATTTGTGGGGCACGCTGGCCGTCAATGACTGCGTCGAAGAGCGGGAATGGACCGACGAGGAGGAGGCGACGCTGCACATCATCGCTCTCGCCATCGGCGACGCCATCGAACACTCCCCCTCCGACGCCCATGCCAGCGAAGTGATCCGCCGCACCATGCTGCAGGCGTCGCTCGACGCCATTATCGTCATCGACGAGGCCGGATCGATCATCGAATTCAATCCGGCCGCCGAGAAGATGTTCGGCTTCCTGCGCAGCGATATCCTCGGCAAGGACCTGCTCGACACCGTCGTTCCTGAATATTACCGCAAGGGCTATGCCTCGGGCGCCGACTACATGTCCGGCCGTGGCGCCCCGATGGTCGGACAGCGGCTCGAGACCGTGACACAGAATGCAGCCGGCGAGGTGTTTCCGATCGAACTGACGGCGACCGAGATGCGGGTCGCCGACCGCCGCCTCATCTTTGGCTCGATCCGCGACCTGCGCGACAGGCTGCGCGCCGAGGAAGAGATCAACCGGCAGCGCGAGAAGCTGCACCAGAACGAGAAGATGGCGGCGATGGGCTCGCTGCTTGCCGGCGTCTCGCACGAACTCAACAATCCACTGGCGGTCGTCGTGGCCCAGTCGACGCTGCTGCATGAATTCGCCTCGGATCCGCAGACCAAGGTCCGGGCCGAGAAGGTGCGTGCCGCCGCCGAGCGCTGCGGGCGCATCGTCAAAAGCTTCCTGTCGATGGTTCGCCTCCATCCGTCGGCACAGGCCGAGACCGATCTCAACCAGGTGATCCGCGCCGCTCTCGAAGTGACCGCCTACGGCGCGCGCTCGAGCGGCATCGTCATCGATACCGATTTCGCGCCAGGTCCGCTGCTCGCCATGGCCGATGCCGACCACGTGACACAGGTGGCGGCCAATTTCCTCATCAACAGCCAGCATGCCCTGGCCGGCGTCGCCGGCGACCGCCTGATCAAGGTGCGGAGCTTCCGCGGCGATCGTGGCAATCCCGGCTTCTCGGTCGAGGACAACGGGCCCGGCATTCCCGAAGCCATCCGTTCGCGCATTTTCGAATCCTATTTCACCACCAAGCCGGTCGGCGTAGGCACCGGCATTGGCCTGTCGATCTCGAAATCGATCATCGAACGGCACAATGGCAATGTCTGGTTCGAGGAGGTGTTGCCGAGAGGCGCGCGTTTCGTCGTCCAGTTGCCGGCGATCTCCGCGGGAATCGCGGCCGCCGGCGAAAGCCAGCCACGATCGAGCGGCCTGCGCCATGCGCTGATCATCGATGACGAGCCTGACGTCGCCGGCTCCTTGTCCGATATTCTCGAACTGATGGGCATCAAGTCGAGGATCGCGCCGCTCTGGGAATCGGGCGCCGCCACCTTGGACGGCCACATGCCCCCCGATATCGTCTTTTCGGATCTGCGCATGCCCGGTATATCAGGCATTTCGATCTACCGCGAACTGCTCGCCGAACGGCCCGACCTGGCGCGGCGTTTCGTGCTCGTCACCGGCGACCTGATCGGCGCGAAGGCGGAAGTCGAAGCCTTGCCGGCGCAGCAGCGGCCACAGATCCTCGAAAAACCGTTCAGCACGCTGGATGTACGCAGCGTGCTTTCGACCATCGCCGAGCAGGCCGCGTCGAAGGCATAAAAAGGCTCCCGGCCGATATCGCGGCGGGAGCCGAAGAGAGCGCTGAGAAGCGCTCGGGGAGGTAGGGCATGATCCCCAAACGGGAACCGGTTTCGGGATCATGCCCCGGCAGAAACGCAGAGGCAGAAATCAGAAGATGTTGGGCGCGCTGGTCAGCGGCGCGGCGTTGGCGATCATGCGGATCGCGCGGGTCTTGTGTGTTCCGGACTGCTCGGCAATGGCGCGCAGGCAATCCACGCTCTCGGCGCCCCAGGCCTGCCCCCTGCAGGCGAAATCGATTGCCGGCATGGGCAGGCGGGCGGTCGTGGTTGTGGTCGGCGCGCCTTCGATGAGGTTGGCGGGCGGATTCAACGAAGCGAAGGCTGGGCCGACCGTCGGCGTGAACGCCATGCCGGCGAAGGCGCAAGCAGCCAGCGCCATGAACATTCCCATCGGGTGGTCGGTGGCGCGCTGGCGAAGGGCCAGCTTCGGGCGACGGTCAGCGCGCTCTGGAGCTTCAAGGCGGTTGCCGCTGGTGATCTGGACTTTCGCATGCATCGTCATCCCCTTCGTTGATTTTCTTTTTGCGATGAAACGAATTTAATCGCGTCTTGTAACGGCGCAAAGGTGACGAGAGCCCGGCAATGTAACCGGATTGAAACATCGATACGGGCAAAAACGGGCAGGGTCGGTCATTGGAATATGTTTTGGACCAATAAGCGAGTTGCAAGGCGTGCACTACCGGGGGCCACGTACGTCGAGGCATTGCCGGCGGAAGACCTTGTCGGAAGGGCACGATTGGCGGCGCGAGCCGACGATAGATAGCGTTACGGAACCCTGGCTAAGATCCCGACTTTCCGGGGTTTTCGAAGCCCGCAACGGCGCGGGATTCCCATGGAGGAGCGCCGACATTTTGGCTGCGGAACCATAGTATTTCCACAAGCCATTGCATTTCAATGTAAAATATGATTATATTGAATGCTTATTCAATAAAAAGAAGAGACGTTTTATGAACCCGCACCTCCGTGACGTGGCAATCCCGAACGATTGGGACCGGCGGGGACTGCCGGGCTGGAGCTACCATTCCGACGCCCTTCTCGAACTCGAGAAGGAGCATGTGTTCCGCAATCATTGGCAGATCGTCGGCCATGTCTGCGACATCCCTGACGCCGGCGACTACCTCACCATGGATGTCGTTGGCGAGCGCGCCCTGATCGTGCGCGGCAAGGACGGCGTCGTGCGCGGTTTCAACAACATGTGCCGCCACCGCGGCAGCCGCGTCGTCGCCGACAGCCAGGGCAATTGCAAGAACGCGCTGGTCTGTCCTTTCCATGGCTGGGTCTACAATCTCGACGGCACGCTGCGCGGCGCCGCCCGCCCGCGCTCCTTCCCCGACCTCGACAAGACCGAGTTCGGCCTGATGCCGCTCGATCTCGAAATCTGGATGGGCTTCATCTTCATCCGCTTCCGCAATGGCGGGCCACAGCCCTCCGTTGCCGAACTGCTGAGGCCGATCGAACCCGAATTCGCGCATTACAAGGCCGCCGATATGGTGCCTTCCTGGGGTATTTGGACCCAGAAAACGCCGGTCAACTGGAAGTCGGTGCGCGACGTCGACAATGAAGGCTATCACGTCGCCATGGCGCATCCCGCCTTGCAGGATCTCTATGGCGCCACCTATTTCGACGAGCCCTTCGTCAACGGCGTCTCGCGCTCCTTCGCCACCTACAACCCGTATGCCGGCCGCCGCTGGAGCGTGAAGAACTACGTCAAGATCGCGCCGGAGCCGACGCATCTGCCGGACCATCTCAGGAAGGCCTGGGTCTATTACGGCATTTTCCCCAACGCCGTTCTGTCGGTGATGCCGGAATCGGTGCAGTTCTATCAGGAGTTCCCGCTATCGACGGGTGAGACGCTGCTGCGCGGCGCCATCTATCGCTACCGCGACGAGAGCCGAGAGCAGGCCGCCGCCCGCTACCTCTCCTTCCGCATCGATCGCGACACCATGTCGGAAGATGTGCAGCTCTCGGTCTGGTCGAACGAATCCATGCTGTCCGAGGCTTTCGAGGGCTTTTATCTCTCCGACCTCGAATATGGCGTGCGCACCCACCACGACCACCTGCGCAAGCAGGTTCCGGTGCTCGGCCTGGAAACAGCGCCGGAAGAAAAGGACATGTGGAATTTGAACGACGCGCTGCGGAGCCGGGCGTAACAATCCTGGTGATTGGCCAAAGCCGCGATGCGAGCGCCCCTCTTACCGTCAGCGCTGCCCTTCATCCGCCGTTCGGGCTCCTTCTCCGGTGAATGGGGAGGGTGAATGGGGAGAAGGAGGAAACTCACCCCTGCCACACACCCTCTTTCCTGAGATCTTCCATCGTGCGTGAAATGCCTTCGCGCAGGATGCCGACCATGTCGTCGATCTGCTCGCGCGTGATGACGAGCGGCGGCGACATAACGCACATGTTGATCAGCGGCCGCACCAGCAGGCCAAGCTCGTGGCAGTGGGCGTCGATGCGTTTGCCGACATCCTTGTCGAGCTGCAGCGGATCCTTGCTTTCGCGATCGGCGACGCATTCGACACAACCCATCAGCCCGACGCCACGCACTTCGCCGACCAGGGGCAGCTCTTCCAGCGTCTTGAGCTGCGCCTGGAAATAGGGCGCGACCTCGAGCGTATGCGCAAGCACGCTTTCTTCCAGCAGGTCGAGATTCTTCAAGGCCACGGCACAGCCGACCGGATGGCTGGTGTAGGTCAGGCCATGGCCGAACATCGCGTCGGGATGATTGGAACGCCGCAACTCTTCCAGCAGCCGCTCCGAGATGATGACGCCGCCAAGCGGGAAATAACCCGAGGTGACGCCCTTCGCGAAAGTGATCATGTCGGGGTCGATGCCAAACACGTCGCCCGAGGCAAAGACACGGCCCAGACGTCCGAAGCCCGTCACCACCTCGTCGGAGATATAGAGAATATCCTTGTCGCGGCAGATCTCGCGGATGCGCCTGAGGTAGCCGTCCGGCGGAATGATGACGCCGCCGGACGCCTGTATGGGTTCGCCGACGAAGGCGCCTAGTCTGTCCGCGCCGACACGCGCGACCGTATCGCGGAACTGATCGACAAGGAAATCGGTGAAGGCAGCGATGCTCATGCCTTTCGGCCGGCGGAACGGGTCGGGGGAGGCGAGCTTCACCACCAGCTCGTCGGCGCCATCCATCCAGTCGCGGTCGCGTGGGCGGCCATTGAGCGAAGCCGAGAGATAGGTTGAGCCATGATAGGCGCCGCCACGGCTCAGGATCAGCTTCTTTTCCGGCCGGCCGCGCACATTGTTGTAGAACTGCATGAAGCGCAGCGCCGTCTCGACCGCCGAGGAACCGCCCGTGGTGTAGAAGATATGGCTGAGATCTCCTGGGGCATGGCCGGCGATGCGCTTGGCGAGCTCCGCCGACGGCGCGTTCATGGTGTACCAGGGCGTGTTGTAGGACAGCGCCATCGCCTGGTCGTACATCACCCTGGCGAGTTCCTCGCGGCCATGCCCGACATTGACGCACCACATGCCGGCCGGGCCGTCGATCAGCCGCTTGCCGGTACTGTCGGTGATGTAGATGCTATCGCCCTCGCCGATCAGCGCGCGCGCCTCCGAACCGACGGAACCGGCGTAGGGCCAGGGCTGGATGAGATGACGCTTGGCCAGCTCGACCGCATCGTCGCCGCCAAGGCCAGCCGTTTCGCGTGCCTTCAGATCCCTCACAGCCGCCATCATCGCCTCCACATCATCCCCGAATTTTCCGGTCATCAATCCGGTTCGCCATGGCCGAAATCGGCACCCTGCTCACGTGATTTTGAATGTCCGTTCAATCAATATTGCAGAATTACCGCTTGATTTCAATCCGCGGATGCGCGCATGATGAAAGAAAGCCGGCAAGGGGAACAATAGCCGGCGCCAGCCCAAAGGGATGCCGTATGGCGGGACGATCCAGGCCAGCAATCGAGATCACACCCGGAGCCCGTCCCCCCAGGGTCTGGCAATGACGGCGGCTGCGGAAGGGTCGCCCTCGTTCGGCATGACGCGGGCCAGAAGAAATGCCTTTCTGCAATCCGAGCCTGTACAAGGCTTCGCCTTGATCAGCCCGACCTTTCTCTATGCTCTCATCCTTCTGGTCCTGCCGATCCTGGTGGTCATCGCCCATTCCTTCTGGACGCAGCACTACCTGACCATCGACCGAACCTTCACGCTGGAAAACTATCGCGTCGCACTGACCGAGCCGATCTACCGCGATCTGTTGTGGCGCTCGCTCTACATCTCGCTGACTGTCAGCCTGTCCACTGTCGTCCTCGCCTACCCGATCGCCTATTTCATTTCCTTCCATGGCGGCCGTCACAAGAGCCTGTGGCTCTTCCTCATCACCATCCCGTTCTGGACCAGCTATCTCTTGCGCGTGATGTCGTGGAAGGTCATTCTGGGCTACAACGGCGTTTTGAATTCCGGCCTGATGGGTCTGGGCATCATCGACGAACCGTCGACCGCCCTGCTCTACAATTCGAGCGCTGTCATCATCACGCTCACCCATGCTTGGGCGGCTTTCGCCATCCTGCCGATTTTCGTGTCCCTCGAGAAGGTCGACCGCACGCTGGTCGAAGCGGCCACCGACCTCGGCGATAGCCCCTTCCGATCGTTCCTGCGCGTGACCTTGCCGCTGTCGGCGCCAGGCATCATCTCCGCGGCGCTGATCGTCATGATCCCGACGGTCGGCGACTATGTCACGCCAAAGCTCGTCGGCGGCAAGGACGGGGTCATGATCGCCAATGCCATCCAAGCGCAGTTCGGCAAGGCCGCCAACTGGCCGCTCGGTGCCGCGCTTTCCGTCACCACCATGCTGATCGTCTCCCTGATGGCCGGCGCCACGGTGTTGATCATCCGCGGCTTGCAAAGGATGGCGCGATGAAGGCGCGGCGCTTGCTGCCGGGCGGCTGGCTATCGGCCTACGCGTTCCTCTATATCGTCTTCCTCTATCTGCCCGTCATCTTCCTGCCGATCTTCTCGGTCAACACGGCGGCGACGCCGAAATTCCCGCTGACGGGCTTCACCCTGCAGTGGTACGAAGACCTGCCGCGCACGCCGGCGCTGCTCGATGCTGCCTGGAACAGCCTGATCGTCGGCGTCTCGGCGGCCATCCTCTCCACCGTACTCGGCATCCTCGCCGCTCGCTCGATCACCCGCTACCGCTATCCCGGCCGCCGCGCCATCAACGGTCTGATCATGGCGCCGCTTGTGCTGCCTGAAGTGATCGTTGCCATCTCGATGCTGCTGGTGTTGCTGCAGTTGGACCTCGGTCTTTCGCTGTTCACCGTCGTGCTGGGCCACGTCCTGGTCTGCATTCCCTATTCGATGACGGTACTGACTTCCGGCTTCGAAGGTTTCGACCGCAGCCTAGAGGAAGCCTCCGCCGATCTCGGCGAAAGCGCCGTCGGCACTTTCCGGCGCGTGACGTTGCCGATGGTGGCGCCGGCGATCATTTCCAGCCTGCTGGTCTGCTTCACCATCTCGCTGGACGAATTCATCATCGCCTTCTTCCTTACCGGCACCGAGGCGACGCTGCCGATCTACATCTGGGGTCAGTTGCGTTTCGCCTCGAAACTGCCCGGCGTCCTGGCGCTGGGCACGCTGCTTTTGGTTGCCTCTTTCCTGTTGATGACAATTGCTGAAATCCTGCGTCGCCGCGCGGCCAGACGCACGCAGAACGAGGGAGGCCTCTATGCCTGAGCAGCCGCGGATCGAGCTATCTCACGCGGACAGGATCCATTCCGAAAGATCGATGATCGAGATCCGCGATGTCACCCGCAGCTATGGGGCGTTCAAGGCGCTGGACGACGCCTCCCTGACCATCAGGGGAGGCGAGTTCTTCTCGCTGCTCGGCCCGTCGGGCTGCGGCAAGACCACGCTTTTGCGCATGATCGCCGGCTTCGATAATCCGACCAGCGGTTCGATCGCGGTTGGCGGCCAGCCCATGGAGGGCGTACCGGCCAACCGCCGGCCGACCAACATGGTGTTCCAGAGCTACGCGATCTTCCCGCACCTCAATGTCGAGCAGAACGTCGCCTACGGGCTGAAGCGGTTGAAGCTGCGGGGTGGCGAAGAGAAGCGCCGGGTCGAGGAAGCGCTGGCGCAGGTCTCGCTCACCGGCCTCGGCAAGCGGCTTGGCACGGAGCTTTCCGGCGGCCAGCGGCAGCGCGTGGCGCTCGCCCGCGCCCTGGTGATGCGACCTAAGGTGCTTCTGCTCGACGAGCCGCTGTCGGCGCTCGACAAGAAGCTGCGCGAGCAGATGCAGGTCGAACTGCGCCGCCTCCAGCAGGCCGTCGGCATCACCTTCGTCCTGGTCACCCACGATCAGTATGAAGCGCTCGCAATGTCCGACCGCATCGCCGTGATGTTCGGCGGCAGGATCGCGCAGGTCGCCTCTCCGAAGGAAATCTACCAGCGCCCGGTAAACCGTCAGGTCGCCGACTTCCTTGGCGGCATGAATTTCGTCAAGGCCGACATCGTCGAGGAGAACGGCACCTCGCTGGTTCTCGATACGCTCGGATTCGGCCGCGTCAAGACCGACAAGCCGAAGGCTTTCGTGCGCAATGGCGGCGGCGCGACGCTCGGCATCCGACCGGAGCGCCTGCGCGTGCTATGGGACAACGCGACAGCCAAGTTCGAGGTCGCCGGCAAGGTGGTGGAACGCCACTATTTCGGCGAGATCACCCATCTGATCGTCGAGATCCCTGGCCTGGAGAAGCCGCTCTCGGTGACCGAGACCAACGATTTCGGCGCCGATGACATTCCAGTCGGCACCTCGATCCGCCTTGCCTATGATCCGGAAGCGCTGGTCGCGATGGCCGACTGAACTCCGGCGATGATCCTGCGCGCCGCGATACGCCCGGCCACGATCGCGCCCTCGACATAGCCCGGGAATGAGGGCGACAATTCCGACGACGCGAAATGCACCGGCGGTGCGCCGGCAAGAATGGTGCGCTCGGCACCCCTCGCCGACACATCGACGATCACGTCGCTATAGGCGCCCCCGCTCCAGCGGTCATGCGTCCAGTCGCGGCGGCTGAAATCGAGAACATCCGCCGCCTCCGCACCCAGCGCCTCCACAAGCTTCCTCGTCACCTGTCTCCGCAGATCCGACTCGCCGAGTTCGTGCCAGCGCAGCGCCAGCGGTCCGCCAACGAAGACGACAAGCGCCGCATGATCGGGATCCCTGCTCGCGTCGCAGGCAAACAGCCCCGGCAGATCGCGCCACATCACCATCCCGCTCAAATCCCGCTCGCGCCAGAATGGCTTGGGATAGCGGACCAGGACCTTGATCACCGCGCCGCTTTCCCAGGCGCCGAGCGCCGTTTCCAGGGCTGCCGGCAAGGGGGGCGTAAAATCGAGCTTCGCGGCTGTCGCCGGCGGCACGGCGACCAGAACTTCTCGCGCTTCGATCACGCTATTGCTGGAGACGACACGAACCCCTGCCGGACCGTATTCGATGCCGATGACAGGTTCGCCGAGCCTCGCCCGGTCGCCGAGGTCCTCCGCCAGATCATCGGCCAACGACTGCATGGTCTCGCGTAGGGAATATTGCAGCTCCGGCACCTCGTTGGTGATACGGCGGTCATTGTCGATCAGATACCAGAGCGGCACCTTCTCCAACGCCAGGCACCACAGGCCCTCGATCATCGACCGGAAGGCCGCCTTGGCCTCGCCCACGTCATCCTGCCTCTCCAGCCACTCGGCAACGGTCGATCCGGCAATGGCGGGATCGTTGGGCTCGATGCTGTTCATGCGTTCGCGGATCGCCATCGAGGCTTGATAGGTCCGCTCGGCCCGGCCGACCGACATTGACGGGTAGGTGATGAAATCGCCCTCGACGTAGGTCTCGACGAAGGTCCTGCCGCGAGCCTGGGCCAGTTCCATCAGCTGCGGCATGTCCTCGCAAAGGAACTGGCCGCCGCTGTCGATGCGCTCGCCAAGCCCGTTCCACATCGCCTCGACCCGCCCACCGACGCGGTCGCGTGCCTCGAGCAGCAGGAAGCCGACGCCGGCCCTCTTCAGCTCAAGCGCCGCCGACAGGCCGGTGAAGCCGGCGCCGACGATGACGACGTCGGTTCTTTCTGTCTGGTCGTTCAATAGCCAGCCTTGATCTTCTCGAACTCGTCGATCATGCGCTTCTTCAACTCGGGCGCGACAGGCTGCTGGAACAGGGTCTTGTCGAGGAATTTTTCGAGATTGTCGAAGCCGCTGTCGGCCACCACCTTGTGGTCGATATCAGCCATTCCGGCGTCGTTGCCGTGGCCATAGCCGAAGGTCTTGACCATATAATCGGACACGCCGGGCGCATTGACGGCGCTGAGGAAATCATGGGCCTGGTCGAGCTTGCCTGGCGGTCGGTCCAGTAGAAACGGATGTTCTTGTGCACGTCGCGCAGGAAAGCGGACGCCTGCTTGAACTGGCCGTCGGTCATCTTGGTCCAGTCCTTGAGACCAATGACCAGGCTCGCCAAGGCATGGGCGTCGTCGACATTCTCACCGATGGTGACGCGGCCCTTGAAACGCGGATCGGCGAAAATCTTGAGCGACTGTGCCTGATCGGCCGTCACCTTGTCGGTGCGATAGAGCAGCGAGGTGTTGCCCCAGTCGAATGGCATGAACCATGCCTTGCCGTCGGCGGTGACGGCGAGATCCTTCATCGCCATGATATCGGGGTTGAGATCCTTCCAGCCGGAGATCCTCGACGTGTCGAGCGGCTGCAGCATGCCGGCCTCGCGCCACTTGACCACGCTCTGCGAGCAGGGATGCGCTATATCGGCCTTGAAACCTGCCCGCATCTTCTCAAACGCCTCGTCCTCGTCGCCGAAGAAAGCAAAGGTCGGCTCGGCGCCATACTTGGCAGTGTAGGCCGGGTGCAGGAGTGGATCCTCGTAGCCCGACCAGTCGAACACGACGAGGTCGCCGCCGCCTTCGGCGAGCGCGTAAACCGCGCCGGCACCGAGCGTACAGGCAGCGGCGATGACAACGCGGCGAAGCACGGAATTCATGGCGCGAAAAACTCCCCCATCGCGAAAGATGTCGAGAGCGAAGTTAGGCAAATTCAAGCGCTTTGGCGAGCCCATCCGCCGATGCTGCCGGCAGACGGATGGGCACGATAGACAACGGCTCAATAGCCGGCTTTGATCTTCTCGAACTCGGCGATCATCTTGAGCTTGAGATCGGACGGCAGCGGCTGCTGGAACAGTGTCTTGTCGACGAATTTCTGCAAGTCGTCATAGCCCTTTTCCTTCAGGATGGCCTGATCGACGCCGGCCATGCCCTTGGCGTTGGCCTGGCCGTAGCCCCAGTCCTTGACCAGCACCTTGGCGGTCTCCGGATCGTTGACCGCGTTGAGATAGTCATAGGCCTTGTCGGTATTGCCGGGCGCATCCTTGAACAGCACGTAGCCGCACACCCACGTCGAGATGCCTTCCGCCGTGTCCTTCTTCGACTTGATCGGCACGCCGGCAGCAACCGACTGCACGGTCGCATCGTTCCAGGCCCAGGCGAGATCGACCTCGCCGCCGCTCAGAAGCTGGACGACGTCGGTGGTATCGGTCCAGTAGGAGCGCACGTTCTTGTGCACCTGGCGCAGGAAGTCGGAGGCCTGCTTGAACTGGTCGTCGGTCATCTTGGTCCAGTCCTTCAGGCCGATGGCAAGGCTCGCCAGCGCATAGGCGTCGTCGACATTGTCGCCGATCGAAACCCGGCCCTTGAACTTCGGGTCGGCGAACGCCTTCAGCGACTGCACGTCCTTTTCGTCGATCTTGGAGGAGTTGTAGGTAAGCTGCGTGTTGCCCCAGTCCCAGGGCATGAACCAGGCTTTCCCGTCTTCCGTCGTGGCGAGATTTTTCATCGCCATGATGCCGGGATTGAGGTCCTTCCAGCCCGTGATCTTCGAGGTATCGAGCGGTTGCAGCAGGCCCGCCTCGCGCCACTTCGTCACGCTCTGCGAGCAGGGATGGCCAAGGTCGGCCTTGAAGCCGGAACGGACCTTTTCGAACGCCTCGTCCTCGTCGCCGAAGAAGGCAAAGGTCGGCGAATCGCCGTTTTTCTCGACATATTTTGGGTGGAAGCTCGGATCCTCATAGCCTGACCAGTCGAACACGATCAGATCCTTGTCGGCCGCGATCGCCAGCGCCGCGGCCGAAGCCGCCAGTGTTCCCGCTAGCGCGAGCGTCAGCGTCAGGCGTCTTGTCAGTGTCTTCATTGCTGTTCCATCCTCTGCCGTTTCTTATGGTTTCGTCTTTCTTATGATCTCGTTTGGCTGGCGGCCTTCAGCGGATAGTGTTTCGGGAAAGCCGCCGACAGGAATTCATTGGCCGCCTGCAAGGAGGTCTCCCGCGTGGTGTCCTCGGTTCCCATCATCAACCGCAGCCACAAGCCTTCCAGCATGGCGCTGAGCGCCAGCGCCATGACCTGCGGCTCATAGGCGTAGCCGCCGCTCTGTTTCAGAGCCGCGCACAGGTCGATGAAAATATTCTGGTAAACGGCATCCCGCGCGCTGCTCAGCGCCTGGTAGGTCGGCCGCGACTTGGCCTCTCCCCAGAAGGCGCACCATGCGGCAAGCTTGCGCTTGTTGCAGATGGAGCGGTCGAAATCGGCCGCGACGAGGACCTGGAGTTGCCGCGCGGGGTCGTCTCCTGCCTTTTGCAAGGCATTGCGCCAGTGCGCGGAATACTCGTCGTACATATAGCGTAGCGTCGCGACGAGCAGCTTCTCCTTGCTCTCGAAATGGAAATTGACAATGCCGCGCGACAGGCCGGCGCCGTCGGCGACATCGGCCATCGTCGTTTCCGAATAGCCGCGCTTGGCGAGCGAATCGATCGTCGCCTCGATGAGTTGAAGCTGCCTGACCTCCTTCGAGGCCTTGCGCCCGCGCTTCTCGGATTCGGCTTTCCGCGCCGGTTCAAGAAGCGCGTCCCTGGCGTCTGCCGTTTTCATGCGTGTGAAGGTCTCCAGCATCGCCGGCTATCCCTTTGCATCCGGCTTCCACCAGCGAAGATGAGTGGGACGGTGCTCGCGCTGTCAAGCACCTTCTGCATGGCCTCCCAGCTTATGATGGCGGCCTCGTCATACTGCGAAGTGACGTCTGCCATTTCAATCATCAGCCTCGGTTCTCACGGACGGATTACTGGGTTCGAATGCCGGCAAAGCGTAACTCACGCCCGGAAAAACGCAACATTATTTGTTGAACATTCATTCAGTAAGGCTGGACACAATGGCTGGTACCGTGCCAAATTCCGCGCATTCGACAACAAATCACGCAGAAGTGAAAGCGGGACGCAGATGAGCACTGGGCTACAATGAAAGCTTGGGATGCGATCATCATCGGCGGCGGACACAATGGCCTTGTCAACGCCTGTTACCTGCAGCGCGCCGGTCTCGACGTGCTGGTTGTGGAGAAGAACGACTGGGTCGGAGGCGCGGCCACCAGCCGCGAGCTGACGCCGGGCTTCCTCTACTCCAACTGCTCCTACGTCTGCTCGCTGTTCCGGCCCGAGATCATGCGCGATCTGGAGCTCCCCCGCTTCGGCCTGCAAGTCATCTCCTATGAGGGCGGCGCGGTGTTCACCCGGGATGGCGACTACCTCGCCAACTACCGCGACCACGACGCGCACCGGCGGGAATTCGCTCGTTTCTCCAAAAGGGATGCCGAGGCCTATGACCGCTACGCCCGCGACGTGACGCGGCAGTGCCGCTTCATCCAGCCGCTTTTGATGCGCACCGCGCCGGATCCGACCAGCCTGCGCCCGCGCGACCTCGGCGAGCTGCTCTATCTCGGCAAGAAATTCGCGGGTCTCTCCGCCGAGGAAATGGCGTTGACGCTGCGCTTCTGGACCATGTCTATCTCTGAGTTCCTCGACGAATATTTCGAGACCGACGTCATCAAGGCGAACTTCGCCCTGTCTGGCATCATCGGCACGGCACTCGGGCCGATGTCGCCCGGCACCGCTTACGTGCTGCTGCATCACTATATGGGCGAGGTCGACGGATCGGTCGGCGCCTGGGGCTATGCGCGCGGCGGCATGGGCGCCGTCACCAAGGCGCTGGCCGCCTCGTTCAAGGCCTCGGGTGGGACCATCCGCACCGGCGCCGAGGTCGACCATGTGCTGGTGAGCCGTGGCAAGGCCAGGGGCGTCGTGCTGGCCGGCGGCGAGGAGGTTTACGGCAAGCTGGTCGTCTCCAATGCCGACGTGAAGCGCACCTTCCTGAAGCTGGTCGAGGAGAAGGAACTGCCCGACATCTTTCTGCGCCGGGTGAAGAACTTCAAGATTCGCGGATCTTCCGGAAAGGTCAACATAGCCCTCGATTCGCTGCCGGAATTCCCGGCGCTGCCAAAGGATTCGCCGGTCTATCGCGGCGACATGCATTTCACCGATTCGATGGAGCGCATGGAGCGCGCCTATGACGACTGGAAGGCCGGCCGCTGGTCCGCCGATCCGTTCCTCGACATGGTCATCCCGACGACGCTCGACCCGACCATGGCGCCGCCCGGGAAACATTTCATGAGTTGCTTCGTGCAGTACGCTCCGCCCAAGATCGCTGGTCG
The DNA here is from genome assembly GCF_054059755.1 of Mesorhizobium sp. URHB0026. Lineage (NCBI taxonomy): Bacteria > Pseudomonadati > Pseudomonadota > Alphaproteobacteria > Hyphomicrobiales > Phyllobacteriaceae > Mesorhizobium > Mesorhizobium sp. URHB0026. Next base: position 1,001,470 of record NZ_JBSSCN010000001.1, read on the forward strand.
CGAGTGGACGGACGCCGATCGTGACGGTTTTGCTGAAAGCGTGATCGCGCAGATATCGGACTATTCACCCGGGTTCCGCGACCGCATCGTCCATATGGAGGTGCGGACGCCACGCGAGATCGAGGCCGAGGTCGGCCTCACCGAAGGCAACATCTTTCAGGGCGAACTGACCTTCGACCAGTTGCTGTTCAACCGTCCGGTGCCCGGGTACGCGCAGTATCGGTCGCCGGTCGGCGGCCTCTATATGTGCGGCTCCTCGACCCACCCCGGCGGCGGCGTCATGGGTGCACCCGGACGCAACGCAGCCGCCGAAATCCTGCGCGATCTCGCAAAATCCACTTCGCATATGAGCCCGGCCCATGACGTCATTTGATGCCATCGTTATCGGCGGCGGCCACAACGGGCTTGTCGCAGCCGCCACGCTGGCGGAGGCAGGCCGTAAGGTGCTGGTGCTGGAAGCAGGAGCCGAACTCGGGGGCGCCGCGCGGACCGAGGAATTTGCGCCCGGTTTTCGCGCTTCGTCCATCGCGCATGTGTTGAACCGGCTGCATCCCGACGTGGTGAAAACGCTGGAGCTGGAAAAGCACGGGCTGCGGATCGCTCGCTCCGACTTCCTGCCGTCGGTCGCATTGTCGAAAGATGGACCGCCGCTTGTCCTGCATGGTGCTTATGGCGAGGTGCTGAGTGGCGCCAGTTCGTCGGAACAGTCCGCCTGGAAGGAATTGCGCGCGCAATTGCTGCGCTATGCCGGCATCCTGAAACCCTTCCTGTCGCGCCGGCCGCCCGATCTCGGCGGCATGTCGCTGCAGGAGGCCGCTTCGCTCGCCCATACCGCGGTGGCGCTGAAGAAACTTGGCAAGGAAGACATGCGCGACTTCCTGCGCGTGCTTTTGATGAACGTTGCCGACCTGCTTGACGAACAGCTCGCCGATATCAGGCTGAAAGGGCTGCTCGCCTTCGACGCAACGCTCGGCAGCCATCTCGGCCCGCGCTCGCCGACCTCGCTGCTCGGCCTCTATTATCGTCTGACCGGCGCGAGCGGCGGTGCGGCCGGAGCGCAATTGCTGCCAAAGGGCGGCATGGGCGCGGTGGTCGCCGCCATCCGCACTGCTGCCGAAAAGGCTGGCGTCACGATCCGCGCATCGGTGCCCGTCGCCAGGATCATTGTCGACAAAGGCCGCGCCGTCGGCGTCGCCCTCGAGAATGGCGAAGAACTTCGCGCCCGAACGATCGTCTCGGCGATCAATCCGACGACCACCTTCCTCGACCTCGTCGGACCGCGCGAGATCGACACCGGCTTCGTGCGCAAGGTGAAAAACATCCGGATGAGGGGCGATGCCGCCAAGCTCCATCTGGCGCTCGACCGGCCGCCGCGGTTTGCCGGTGTCGACGACGCCGGCCATAAGGGCCGACTGGTGATCGCGCCCTCCCCCGATCATGTCGAGCGTGCCTTCAATCCATCGAAATATGGCGAGTTCTCACCCGAGCCGGTGATGGAGATCACGCTACCCAGCCTCGCCGACCCCTCGCTCGCGCCCGACGGCGCCTGCGTGCTGTCGGCCGTGGTGCAATACGCGCCCTATCGGTTGAAAGAGGGCTGGGATGCCGGCAAGCCGAAATTCCTAAAAGCGATCATGGCGCAGTTCGAGGCTTACGCACCCGGTATCGGCAAGAGCGTTGTCCATGCCGAGCTGCTGACGCCTGCCGATATAGAGATGCGCTACCGCATGCCGGGCGGCCATTGGCACCATGGTGAATTACAGGCCGATCAGATGCTGATCTCGCGTCCCGTCTCCGGCTGGTCGGGTTACGACACGCCGCTCGACGGGCTGTTCCTGGCCGGCGCGGGTTCGCATCCTGGTGGCGGTGTTTCGGGTGCGCCAGGATTGAACGCCGCGCGGCGCATCATTGCGATGAAGGGGTAGGTCATGGTCCAGCTAACCAGGAAGAAGCCCGTCTCGAAGACAGCCGATCCAGCCGTTTCCGATCGCATCGAAGCCCAATCGCACTTCCACACGCTGCGCCTCGGCACGCCATTCCAGCCGCGCATCGACGCACTGGCCAAGACCCAGGACTGGTACAATTGGGCCGGCTACCGCGCGCCGCATTCGCTGTGGCACGAGGAGCTCGAATATTTCGCGATCCGCAGTCAGGCGGCGCTGTTCGATATTTCGCCCATGACCAAATACCGGATCGAGGGGCCGCACGCAGAAGCCTTCCTCGATCGGGTCACGCTGCGCGATGTGACAAAGCTGAAACCCGGCCGGGTGCATTACACCGCGTGGTGCGACGATGAGGGCTTCGTCCTCGATGATGGCACACTGTTTCGGCTCTCGCCGGACCGCTTCCGGCTGTGTTCGCAGGAGCGGCATCTGCCGTGGCTGTTGGACAGCGCCCTTGGTTTCGACGTCATCGTCGAGGAAGAGACCGAGGCCGTCGCCGGGCTCGCCTTGCAGGGCCCCACATGCTTCGCTGTGCTGCGCGATGCCGGTTTCGCCGGTGTCGAGAGGCTGAAAATATTCGACCTTGCCGAATTCCCGCATGACGGCGGCACGGCCATCATTTCACGGACCGGCTTTACCGGCGATCTCGGTTACGAACTGTTCGTTCCGGCCGAAAAGGCGCTGAGCCTGTGGGACCGGCTGATGACAGCTGGGGAACTGCGCGGCATCAGGGCGATCGGCTACACCGCCCTCAACCGTGCCCGTCTCGAGGCTGGGCTGATCGTCGCCAATGCCGATTTCACCACCGCCGAACATGCCATCCGCGCCGACCGCTTGCGCATGCCCGACGAGATCGGGCTCGGCTTCATGGTTGATCTGGAGAAGGGCCATTTCAATGGCCGCCGCGCCATCCTCGAGGCCCGCGCCAAACGCAAGCTTCGGCATGTCCTCGTCGGACTGGAGATCGAAGGCAACATCCCGGCCGAACACGCGATCGTCTATCACAGGAAAACCCAGGAGGTCGGCCTGGTCAGCGCCGCCATGTGGTCGCCGATGGCCAAGCGCAACATCGCCATCGCCTCGCTGGCGCGGCCCTATGGTGATACTGTCGTGGAAGACCTCTGGGTCGAGATCTACGCCATGCGCGAACTGCAGTACCAGAAGCTGATGAAACGGGCCAAGGTGGTGGCGCGACCCTTCATCAAGCTCGACCGCCGTACCGCCAATCCGCCGGCGGATTTCTGACCATGACCGAGGAAGCGGGCAAGCAGCAGGAAGAAGGTGAAGCCGCCGAACAGTGGGAGCTGGTCAACACGCCGCTCGGCGAAAAATGGTCTGGCCGCGCGCGCTATGCCGCCGCCATGTTCTTCTACAAGCGTGGCGAGATGAGCGCCGAGACGCTGGAGGTCTATCGCATTTGCGCTCGGCTCGATGCGGAAAACCCGCTGCCGATCATTCGCGATCGCGGCGTCGGCAAGGAATGGCTGAATCGCATGGGCTTCGAATAAGGCGACCTAACCTATCGTTCTTTCCAGCATGCTTAGCCAGTTGCGGTAGGCGATCTTTTCGATCAGAGCCCGGCCAAAACCGCGCGCCGCCAGCGCATCGATGAGTTTCGGCAGGCCGGCGACGTCGCCGATGACGGCCGGGATCATGGCGCCGTCGAAATCCGAACCGAGACCGACGCCATCCTCGCCCAAAGCCTGCAGCAGGGAATCGATATGGCGCACGATGATGTCGAGGCTGGTGTCGGCATTCATGCGGCCGTCCTCGCGCAGGAAGCCGGTGGCGAAGTTCAACCCGACCATGCCGCCGGAGTCGCGGATCGCGCCGAGCTGCCAGTCGGTGAGATTGCGCGAATGGCCGCAGATCGCGTGCACGTTGGAGTGGGTGGCGACCAGCGGTGCATCGCTAAGCGCTGCGACGTCGCGAAAACCCTTCTCGTTGAGATGCGAGAGATCGATCATGATCCTCAGTTCATTGCAGGTCTTGACCAGCGCTTTGCCGGCATCGGTCAGCCCGGGACCGGTATCCGGCGAGGACGGAAAGCGAAACGGCACGCCGTGGCCGAACGCATTCGGCCGGCTCCAGACGATGCCGAGCGAGCGCAGGCCCGCGGCATGCAGCACGTCGAGCATGGTGAGTTCGGGATCGATCGCCTCGACGCCCTCGATGTGGAACACCGCGGCAATCGTGCCTTGCGCCATGGCATTGCGCACATCGCCGGCACTGCGGCAGATCGCCAACGCTCCGGCGCGCTCCAGCCGGAAGAGGATGGACGCCATCGCGATCGTCGAGTTGAGCGCATCGGCGCGAGGCACCTCGGGCGGCAGCGGCTCGCTGTCGCTTGGCGCCGAAGGGACGGCGCTGCGCCGCGCTTTCTCGACCGGCGGCGGGAAGATGGCGAACATACCGCCGGCGAATCCGCCGGCCTTGGCGCGCGGCAAGTCGACATGGCCGCCCGATTTCCCTTCGATGAATAGCTTTTCGACGTCCGCGTCTTTCGCCTGGTGCAAACGCAGCAGCGTGTCGTTGTGGCCGTCAAAGACGGGGACGAGGTCTGTTTCGGTCATCTGGGGGATCATTCGGTCTGTTTGTCGGCAGGGCGATGTATCATATCTAGGCAAGATGTGCCGCCGGGGCAAACTACAAAGCCAACGGGAAGGCAATGGCCGCCCGTTTTGCTCTGTTCTACAAATCCACTTTGTGCTTGCGGGACCTACCGCTTCAGCACATCCGCCCATTCCGGGTGACGGCGGAACTGGGCGTTGGCGAACGGGCAGAGCGGGATGATCTTCTTGCCTGCTGCTCGCGCGTCCTCGACGGCACGGGTGACGAGCCGAAGCCCGGCGCCCTGGCCGCGAAAGGCGTCCGGCACTTCGGTGTGATCGATGATCAGTTGGTGCTCGCCGATTTTGGTGAAGGTCATCTCCGCCTCGGCACCGCCGGCGCCGCGCAGGACGTAGCGACCCTTGGAGCCCCGATCCTCAAGTTCGATCTCTGGCAATTGATCGGGCATCTCTACACTCCTTGGGCGATAGTGGCGAAAAGCCGCCGCGCCGCTTCGATTTCGTTTGGCCGCACCTCGTGCCCGCCTTCGTGCCACTCAACTGTGACATCGGCACGGTCGGCACGCAAATAGGCTTCGAGCCGCGAGGTCAGGTTGGGCGGGCAGATCGGATCGCGCTTGCCGGCGGTCACCAGGATGTGACGGCCGGCGAGGCTGCCCTTGACCTGCGGCTCGAACGGGATCAGCGGATGCATCAGCACCGTGGCGTCGAACAGGTCAGGTGCTTCGAACACCAGCGAAGCCAGAACGTTGGCGCCATTGGAGTAGCCGAGGCCCAGCACGACCGACGGCTTCGCCGCCTCGACATGGGCTTGGACGAAGCCCGCCATCTTGTCCGTGGCCCGCGCCAGATCGTCCATGTCATAGACGCCCCCGCCGGTGCGGCGGAAAAAGCGCGCGGCACCTTGCTCCGACACATCGCCGCGTGGCGAGACGATGGTGGCCTGTGGCGCGAGATCGCGCCCCAGCGAGACAAGCTGGCTCTCGTCGCCGCCAGTGCCGTGGAAGACCAAAAGCAGCGGACCACCCGGCGAACCAGGCAGCACCTTGTGGGCGTAAGCGCCTTTGCTCATCGTCTCAGCCCTCCAACTTCTGCAGATGCTGTTCGAGATATGGCCGCAGATGCTGATGCTGGGTCGGCAGCTTCAGCGCCTCGCCGAGATGGGCGGTGTCCTCGTCCTTGTCGAAACCCGGCTCATTGGTGGCGACTTCGAACAGCACGCCTCCCGGCGTGCGGAAATAGATCGCCCAGAAATAGTCGCGGTCGATCACCGGCGTCACGCCATAACCCGTATCCATCAGCGCTTTGCGCACTTCAAGCTGCTTGGCGCGGTTCTCGACGGCAAAGGCCACATGATGGACGGAGCCGGCGCCGAGATCGGCGAAGGGTGCGGTCGGCAGCGCTTCGATATCGACGAAATCGGCGCCGTTGCCGTTCTTGACGGCGAGCCGCCTGATATTGCCTGACTTGTCGACCTCCTCGTAACCCATGAACTTCAACAACTCCTCGGTGGCGCCGCCATCCTTCAGCCTCAGCGAAACCGAGTGAAAGCCGCGGATCGCCTCGTCCGCGGCAATACCGCCCTTAACCCAGGGCGCTCTGCCGTCGGCCTTGTCCTCGACGAGGGCAAACCCGTCGCCGTCCGGGCCGGCAAATGCGAGCCGCTTCTCGCCAAAGCTTTCTTCGCGGGAGACATTGGTTACGCCTTCGTCGGTAAAGCGTTTTTCCCAATAGGCGAGCGTGCCTTCCGGCACGGAATAGACCGTGGTGCCGACTTCGCCGACGCCAGGCTGGCCCTTGCCGATGTTGGGAAACGGGAAATAGGTCATTACCGAGCCGGGTGTGCCGGCCCCGTCGCCATAATAGAGATGGTAGACGTCGGGCGCATCGAAATTGACCGTCTTCTTGACCCGGCGCAGGCCGAGCTTGTGGGTGAAGAAATCATTGTTCTGCCTTGCGTCCCTGGCCATCGAGGTGACGTGATGCAAGCCCTTGATCTGGTCGAGCATGGTCTCTGCTCCTTCCCTTGGTGTTTGTACGGCCCTCGCCGCTGTCCTCGCAAATATGAGAATACGAGCGAGTATGGCAAAGGCGGCAAACACAGGATGGACTGTGCCTAAAAAGAGAACAATCAAAAGACTCTTGTTCACCGTTTAGCAAACAACGCTGGTCTTGCGCGGTCGATGGAATCGGTTCCATGTGCGCATTCGAACGTACTGGAGAGGGGCAGCGCAAGTGACTGGAAAAGGCAGGCGGCCAAATGTCCTCCTTATTACCTGCGACCAGTGGCGCGGCGATTGCCTGTCGGCTGCCGGTCATCCCCAGTTGAAAACGCCGAATGTCGATGCGCTGGCCGCCGACGGTGTGCTGTTCAAGCGCCATTACGGCGGCGCGGCGCCTTGCTCACCCGCCCGTGCCTGCCTCTACACAGGCCTCTATCAGATGAACAATCGTGTCTGCCGCAACGGCACGCCGCTCGACGCCCGCCACGGCAATATTGCGCTCGCCGCGCGCAGCGTCGGCTATGATCCAACCTTGTTCGGCTATACCGATGTGTCGCTCGATCCGCGCCAGCTTGCACCAGCCGATCCACGGTTGCACAGCTATGAGGGTGTGCTGCCCGGCTTCACGGTGCGCCAATTCCTGCCCGAACATCAGAAGCAGTGGCTGTCCTGGCTAAAGCAGCAGGGCATCGATGCCGGCGCTGGAAGTCCTGACATCCACCGTCCCGTGGGCGAGGTCGACGAGGCGGTGACCGAAGCGCCACCCGTCTACTCCAGCGACCAGACGCCGACGGCCTTCCTTGCCGGCGAGTTCATCCGCTGGCTGGGCGAGCAGGACGAGGCCACGCCGTGGTTTGCGCATCTTTCCTTTATCAGCCCGCATCCGCCCTTCATCGTACCGGAACCGTACAACACTCAATACGATCCCGCGGACGGCCCCTCTTTTCACCGCGCGGAAAGTTGGCGTGCCGAATCTCAGGGCCACCCCTACGTCGCCTATGACCTCGACCGCCAAAAACGAGCAAAGTTCCGCCCCGGCGCCACGGGCAAGGTGCACGACTGGAGCGAGGATGATTTCCGCCGCATCCGGGCGATCTATTACGGCATGATCTCGGAGGTGGACGCGCAGCTCGGCCGCCTGTGGCAAGCGCTGAAGACCGAAGCCGCGTGGGACAACACGATCATCGTGCTCACCTCCGACCATGCCGAAATGATGGGCGACCACTTCATGCTGGGCAAGGGCGGCTATTTCGACGGCAGCTACCATATCCCGCTGATCATCCGCGATCCACGCCACCGCAAGGTTGCCGGCAGTGCTGTCGATCGCTTCACCGAAGCGGTGGACATTTTGCCTACGCTCATCGACCTGCTGGGAGTGTCTCCCGAACCGCACCTTGACGGATGCTCGCTGAAACCCTTCCTGAGCGGTGGAACGCCCGCCATTTGGCGCGACGCCGCGCACTGGGAGTTCGACTTTCGCTCGATCGCGCACGGTGAAGCCGAACGACACTTCGGCATCACCTCGCGCCAGTGCAACCTCGCTGTCATCCGCACGAAGAAATTCAAATACGTGCATTTTGGCGGCGGCCTGCCGCCGCTGCTTTTCGACATGGAGGACGACCCTGGCGAATCGAAGAACCTCGCCGGCAGCCCGGCACATCGTTCCACCCGACTGGAATTCGCCGAAAGGCTGCTCGCCTGGCGCGCCGAACATCTCGACCAGTCGCTTGCCCTCTTGGAACTGACGGAAAACGGAGTGGCTGGATATTCCAAGTCGCAATAAGGGCGGTAGGGGATTCCCCTACCGCCCTTATCCTTGCCTATCGAATATCCTTGCCTATCGAAGTATCCTGACCTGTCGACGTATCCTACCGGACGATCAGACGCTGCTCGTCGCGCTTCTGAGCGTAGGAGCCTTTATCGTAAGCCGCTTGCTTTTCGAGCTGCTCCTTGGTGAAGGTCGTATAAAGGTACTTCTTGCCGTCCTTGTCGGTCATGAACTTCAAATTGTCCATGCCGACCGCGACCTCCTTCTCGCCAATGCCAAGGAAGCCGCCGACATCGACGATCACGGCGTCGGTCTTCTTGTCTGGGGTCAGCACCACATCGCCGATCTCACCGACCTTGGCGTCGTTGGCGCCATAGACCGTCGTGCCCTTCAGATCGTCGCCCCTGATCTCTCCAACCGGCATCTCGGTAAGCTTGGACTTGTCGATTGCCGCGGTCTGTGTCTGGTCAGGAGCCGTGGCGTCAGCCGGCGCCGCCGCGGTCTTGTTCGCCGGAGCGGCGGCGGGAGCTGTCGTGGCGGACGGGGCGGTTGCCGCGGGTTCATTGGATGCCGTCGTTGCGGGCGCCGGATCATAGGCCTTGCGGTCGAAATCCGGCTGCGCCTGCAGCTCTTCCTTGGTGGTCTGCGCCACCAACCAGCGGTCGCCGTTCTTCTGTGCCCACTTCGCCTTGGCGAAATCATAGGCCACATTCTTCTCGCCCATGCCCAGGAATCCGCCGACGCCAATAATCAGCGACTGCGCCTTGCCTTCCTTGGTCAGCACGATGTCGTTCACATCGCCGATCTTCTGGGCGTCATCGCCGGTGCCGTTGTAGACATTTTCACCGATGATGTTTGTGGCCAGGTTGCCATCAGCCGGTTTGACCGGCTCGGCGTTAGTGGACTGCTGTGCGGTGTCGGTCGACGTGGCCGGCGCCTGTGCGGTCGTCGACGTGGCCGGGGCCTGGGCGTTCGTCGCTGCGGCCGGGGCTGGGGCGTAAGCCTTGCTGTCGAACTCCGGATGCGCCTTCAGTTCGTCCTTCGTCGTCTGCGCTACCAGCCAGCGATCGCCGTTCTTCTCGGCCCATTGCAGCTTGTCGTAGTCGAAGGCGACATTCTTGGTTCCCACGCCAAGGAAACCGCCGACGCCTATGACGACGGATTTCGCCATGCCGTCCTTGTCGAAGACCACGTCGGCGACCTTGCCGATATTTTCGGCATTGTCGCCAGTGCCATTGTAGACGGTTTCGCCGAGGATGTTGGTGACGATGCTGCCTTCAGCGCGCGGTACCGGCGCCGTCGCGGCCGGCTCCTGGGCGGCGGGCGGGTTCGCGGGGGCTGGGGTTGCAGCGCTCTGCGCGAAGGCGCCGGTTGCAACCATTGTCGCAAGGGCGGTCGTCGCTAAAAGGGTGCGGATCATGATACTCTCTCCTCGTGCCTGATTTCGTACATGCCGCGCCCGGTTGAGCCCCGCACTGGGGATCGGACGCGACATCTCTGCAGGTTCACAACGTCGTGACCATGCTGTTGTTCCGACAAATCCGCTGTGGCCGAGCCAAATCCCAAGAAGCGGATCTGACCGCCCGTTGCCGAAAACCTGGGGCTGGCCAGAGATTCCGGCCTGCCGGAACCATTCCGGATTTGGCGCGTTTCAGCCGTTGGCTGGGGTACTCCGGCCGGTTAGAACTGAGCAGCGGAGCGGGGCATGAAGTTCGCAGCGGTGCTGAACCGGGACGGCGGCACCTTGCGTACCACCGATCTCGCCGCCTTTTCGGACCGGATGCGTCAGACGCTGGAATCGGCGGGCCACTCTCTCAGCATCGACATTGTTGGCGGCAAGGACGTTGTGGACACCCTCGACAGCGCGGCGTCGCGCCACGCTGTCGACGTCGTGCTCGCCGGAGGCGGTGACGGCACCATCTCGGCCGCGGCCGCCAGGCTGATGGGCAGGAAAAAGGCGCTCGCCATATTGCCGGCCGGCACCATGAACCTGTTTGCGCGGGGCCTTGGTATTCCGCAGTCGCTCGATGCGGCGCTGAAATCCTTCGCCGACGGCGAAATCATCGCGGTCGACATGGCTACGGCCAATGGCCAGCCTTTCGTTCATCAGTTCTCGATCGGCATGCATGCCAAGATGGTGCAACTGCGCCAGGGCATGGAATTCGGCTCACGCCTGGGCAAGATCGGCGCTTCCGCGAAGGCAGCCTGGGCAACGATCAAGAACCCGCCGGCAATGAACGTCACGCTCGGCATCGGTGAAGCGGAGATGACTGCCCGCATATCCGGCCTCGGCGTGACCAACAATCTCTTCGGCGAAGGTCACCTGCCCTATGCCGACAATCCGGCCGGTGGCGTGCTCGGCATTTACGTCACCGTAGCTCAGCAACGCGCCGAACTGGTCAAGTTCTTGTTCAACGTGGCGCGTGGCAAGTGGCGTGACAACGAACATGTCGAAATCCACCAGGCCGACAGGGCGACCCTCAAAATCCATTCCGGCGGCAGGAAGTTCCGCGCCGTCATGGACGGCGAACTGGTCAGGCTCGATCGCGAGACGACGATCGAAATCAAACCTGGAGCGCTCAATGTGCTGGTACCGGCCAGCGTCGCCCAGGTGAAGGCCGCCTGATGCGGTGTGAAGCCATCAAGGTGCTGACTTCAGCCGGAGGGCGCCGGACTGGTGCTCGGCGGCGTGGGGACATGTTGCTCGTCGCTGTTCGGCGCCTTGATCAACACGCCGTATATCTCGGCGACGCCCCAGGCGACGAGCACCAGGAGCAGTCCGGCGATCAGGATTCGGAACCCATGCCAACCCCACCGCCCCTGACGCGCTTTGTTTTCGGGAATGTTCCTGGCCATGGCGGGTCCTCGTCTGGTTTCGCGTCGGCTGACGCGATCGGCAAATCACGCTCGGGTAACGGTCCCTCGCAAGGATGGTTCCGGGTGCAGGGCTGTCTCGGGTCGGCGACGGCAAGGACATCAAGGCAAGGCACGGGAACTTGGTTTGAATAGCAGGGTGGAAACAGCAGCCGGTCTGCCGGCCGAGGTTGCGCGCGCCGTGCAGGACGAGCACCGGCTGGCAGTGCTGCACTGGCTTGAGATGCTGGATACGGCGCCCGACTCGGATTTCGACCGCATCGGCGGCTTTGCCGCCGCTGTGATGCGCGCGCCGATCGCGCTGGTCACGCTTGTCGATCTCGATCGGCAATGGTTCAAATCCTGTTCTGGCATGCAAGAAACACAGATTGCGACAGCCATCTCCTTCTGTGCGCACGCCATCGCCGCTGGCGATGAGCCGATGGTGGTGACGGACGCAGGGGCCGACCAGCGTTTTGACGCCAATCCCTTGGTGACCGGCAAGCATCATGTGCGCTTCTATGCGGGCGTCCCGATCATTGTCGCGGGAGCGCGAATCGGAACCCTGTGCGTCATGCACCGCAAGCCGTGTGCCCACCCGTCCCGGTCCAGGCTCGACCAGTTGAAAACGCTCGCCGGCCTCGCCGGCAGCCTGTTCACCCTGAAGCACGCGACCCGCACTGGCGCTGTCGCCGAAGCCGCGCTCGCGCGTGAGGAAAAGCGGCGCGCCATCGCCCTTGATGCAGCTTCGCTGGCAAGTTGGGCCTGGGACGTCCGCACCGACGTAATCGACTGCGACGTCCGATTGCCGGAATTGTTCAACCTGCCGCGCTCGACACGGTTGCGGGCCCGCGACGTTCTGACGGCCATCGATCCACGCGACGTCTACCAGACCGAAACCAGCTTTCGTGATGCCTTGACCGGCAGTGACGATTATTTTGGCGAATACCGGGTGAAAGGCTTCCATCCACCGCGATGGGTGGCCACGCGCGGCCGTGTCATCGAACGCGATGGCGAGGGCAAGCCGACGCTGATTTTCGGCGTCAACTACGACATTTCGGAACGCAAGCTCGGTGACGAACGGCAACGGCTCTTGCTGCGTGAACTCAACCACCGCGTCAAGAACACGCTGGCGACGGTCCAGGCGCTGGCGACCCAGACCGTGCGCCATGCCCGCCAGCCGAGCGAATTCCTCGAAGCCTTCAGCGCGCGGCTTCAGGCCCTGGGTATCGCCCATGGTCTGCTGTCCGACCGCGAGTGGCGCGGCATTGGCATCCGCGAACTCGTCCAGGTCGAAATCAGACCTTTCGACAGCGCCGCCCAGCCGCGGCTGGCAATCTCGGGCGCCGATCTGTTGCTCTCGCCCGACCAGGCCGTCGGCCTCGGGCTGATTTTGCACGAGCTGGCCAGCAACGCGCTGCAATATGGGTCCCTGTCGGTTGCGTCAGGCAAGGTTGATCTCGACTGGAAAGCGCAAGGCAAGAATGGCGACAGGCGCCTGGTGCTCACCTGGCGCGAAAGCGGCGGTCCTGACGTTGCGCCGCCCGAGCGGCAAGGCTTCGGCTCGATCCTCATCCGGTGCAGTCTGGCCAAGGTGATTTCGAGCGAAGTAACCCACGAATTCCGGCGCGATGGGGTCTTCGCCGAAATATCGATGCCGCTGGAAGATCTGTCGAGGTGACGTGAGCACGGCCGCTGGCGCGACTACCCCTCGCCGGCATCCGGGTGGTGGTTGGTGTCGGACTTCACATTCTCGCGGTAGATGGCATAGGCCGCGAGCGCCACGGCCGGACCCACAATAATCCCGAGCCCACCTTTTCCCTTGAGCCCACCTTTGAGCAACGACGGCAGCACAGCGAGCGCGGCCGTAATGCCGATCGCTTTCATGTCGGTCTTGCGCCGCCTAGCCTCGCGGCGGATCCGCGTGCCCGACATCAGCCGATGGATCAAAAGAACGAGGCCCGCGATGACCAGAAAGCCGACACCGAAACCAAGCGCCGCAGCCAGCGATCCGTAGCGGGCCGATGTCCAGATATAGGCCGCGCCAATCAGGAAGCCGATGCCACAGAACGCCGCCAGCGCGGCAAGCGTATAGACGATGGCCGCAGTCCGTGCTCGACGTAAGGCGGCCACGGTTTCGCCCGAGGCGAAACCCGAGAGCAACGATGCCAGCAGTCCCATCTCGGCGGAACTAGCGACGCGTGAGCAGCGCGAACAGGAAGCCGACGCCCGCGGCGATAGCCAGCGACGTCACCGGCTTTTCGCGCACGCTTGCCACCATCTGCGCCTCGATATCCCTGGCGTTACCGCGCAAGCTGTCGAAGGCGGCCTCACCTTGGGCGCGCAACTGGTCGACGCCTTCGGCCGCCGCGCGCCGCGCTGTGCCATAGCCGTGTTCACCGGTCTTGGCCAATTGTTTGGTGAGCTTGTCGATATCGGCCTTCAACTGCCTGATGTCGGCTTCCAGATCCGGATTCGTCCGCGCTTCGTTGGCTGTCTTCCCTGCGACGGTGGCCATTGCTTAACTCCTTGTGATTGCTCGATTTCAAACGCGCCTTGCGTCTCAAGGTTCCGATGTCGGGACAAACTACCCGAAAACCCGGTCACGCGCACCCGATCCGCCCCCGGCAAGGTGCAGGTCAGATCAGCGGCCGACGGCCCTCGGCCAGCCCCTCCCAGCCGGCGAGCTGTTTCAGGCCTTCAATATCGACGACCCCGCAACCGCCGTCGCGCCAGACGATCAGCTGGCGGTCCATCAGCTTGCGGATCGTCTTGTTGGTGTGAACCAACGACAGGCCAAGCGTGTCGGCGATGTGCTGCTGCGTGATCGGTATCTGGATGGACTGCGTGCCGTTCAGGCCCACGACCTTGGCACGGCTGGCGATGAAGGCGACAAGATAGGCGGCGCGTTCGATCGCGCTGCGGCGGCCGACACTGAGCAGGTTCTCGTCCAGCATTCGTTCCTCCCGCGAAGCGATCCAGGTGATGTCGTAGGCGAGGCCCGGATGGTTGCGGTAGATCTCGAGCAGATTGTCGCGTTCGAACACGCAAAGCAGCATTGGCGACAGCGCCTCGACGGAATGCTGCATTTCCCCCATGACGCTACCTTGCAGACCGATGAGATCGCCGGGCATGAGGTAATTGAGGATCTGCCGGCGGCCGTCCTGCAGCAGCTTGTAGCGGAACGCCCAGCCGGACAGCACCGTGTAGAGATGCGCGCTGTGGCTTCCTTCCACGAGGACCGTGGCACCCTTGTCGACCGCGAGTTCTCCCTTCTTGAGCTTGCTGATGAAGGCCAGCTCCGGCTTCTCGAACTCCCGGAACACCGGCAGGGACCTTAACGGGCATCGCTCGCACGGGTATTGACGGCTTGAGGAAGAGCGCCCGGTCTGGCTTGGCATTTCGACCCTCTTGCGAATGCCTGCCGTGAGCAGGTCTGTTTTTGCGCGTTGCCGAGATCGGCCTGTCGGCGGATGTCTTTTTTAAATGACAACACACCAAATTACGATCATGACTCCCGGCGTTTCAAGGAGCAATTGCCTGTGCCCCAATTACTTGATGGATTGCGCATTCTTGTCCTGGAGGATGAATTCCTCATCGCCATGGATGTCGAGCAACTCTGCCGTGACCACGGTGCAGGCGAGGTGGTGGTTGCCCGCGATTTGGCCGAGGTCGACGGCCGGAAGGTCGCGAAGGATTTCGACGCGGCCATTGTCGACCTGATGCTGGGTGGCGCCTCGACGCTTGAATTTGCCGCGGGCCTTCGTGAGACCGGCGTCCCGTTCGTGTTTGCGTCCGGTTACTCCGATGCGGATGAGATCAAGGCGTCCTTCCCGGGGGTGAGGCTGGTCACCAAGCCCTATTCGGGCGAAGACCTCGTCGAAGCCTTGGCCCTGGCCTATGGTCGCGGCTCCCCTGGCTGAGACTGACGCGACACGTCCGAGGCGCCGTTATTCGGCCCTCATTTCAATGCGCGGCCGTCCCCGTGACCTGAGCCGAGATCGCGTCGGGGCCATACTCGTCCTCACCTGAGATTTTCAGGATTTCCTGCAGGCGCGTGCGAGCCCTGCTGACGCGGCTTTTGATCGTTCCGACCGCGCAACCGCAGATTTCGGCGGCCTCCTCGTACGAGAAGCCCGATGCGCCGATGAGGATGATGGCTTCGCGCTGGTCCTCCGGCAATTGCTCGAGCGCACCGCGAAAATCCTTGAGGTCGAGTTGGCCGTGCTGGGCCGGGTGCACTGCAAGCCGGGCCGTCATGATGCCGTCGCTGTCCTGCACCTCGCGGCCGCGCTTGCGCATTTGCGAATAGAACTCATTGCGCAGGATCGTGAAAAGCCATGCCTTGAGGTTGGTGCCGGGCTGGAAGCTTTCATGCTTGTCCCAGGCCTTGACCAACGTTTCCTGAACGAGGTCGTCGGCCTTGTCGGCATTCTGCGTCAGCGACACGGCAAAGGCCCGCAAGCTCGGGATTGCCCCAAGCAGATCGGTCTTGAAGCCTTGGGACACCGCTGCCATGTCCTAGTCCTTCTTCTGTGCGGGTTCAGCCTGTTCCAGTTGGCTGAGCAACTGGGCGAAGCGATCCGGCACATTGTCAGAGACCAGCTCGTCGTAATATTGTTTGAGTTTGCGTCCGATTTCGGAGTTCGGCCCCAACGGGTCGCCGGCACCGTTCCGGCGCCTGCCCGTGACGCCAGCCAGAATATCTTTGGTCATATCCTTCATTTCGCCCTTATATTCCCAGAACTCAAGCCGCTCACAACACAACACAAGGCAAGCGGCACCCTCGTCTGGTTGCCCATCCCGACGTTGAAACGCCATTGCCGCTGATTCGTTCCATACCGGCGGAACTTTTTCAGAAAAGCGGCGTTGTCTTCCACGGGGCTTGCAATCGGCATAGCCCGAATCCGTCCAATGCGTCATCTGAGGGAGACGTCTATTATGAGCTTGTCCGCCACCATCGCTCCGCATCTGCCATTCCTGCGGCGCTTTTCGCGTGCCGTATCCGGGTCGCAAGAGAGCGGCGACGCGCTGGT
This sequence comes from Mesorhizobium sp. URHB0026, assembly GCF_054059755.1. Taxonomy (NCBI): domain Bacteria; kingdom Pseudomonadati; phylum Pseudomonadota; class Alphaproteobacteria; order Hyphomicrobiales; family Phyllobacteriaceae; genus Mesorhizobium; species Mesorhizobium sp. URHB0026. The sequence goes on from NZ_JBSSCN010000001.1 coordinate 1,017,643, forward strand.
CGCCGCGATGCTGGAGGCTATCATTGCCGATGTCGACATCTTCCCGGAGGCGTCGAGTGACCGGATCGCTCTATACAAGGTTTTCGCCAAGCTCTTCACATCGGTTGCCATCCGCGTTCCGCAAGAGCAGACGCAGGCGGGCTGGGAACAGCGCGCGGCCGCCAATCTCAATGCGATCGCGCCGCTTCCCCGCCAGGCCTTCCTGCTGGTTGCCGTCGAAGGTTTCAGCGAGGACGAGGCGGCCGAGATCCTCGATGTCGGCGACCAGCAATTCTCCGAGCTGCTTGCCCAGGCAAGCAACGAGATTTCCCGTCAGGTGGCGACCGACGTGCTGATCATCGAGGATGAGCCGCTCATTGCCATGGATATAGAGGAGATGGTCGAGAGCCTCGGCCATCGGGTCGTGGGCACGGCGCGTACCCATGCCGAAGCGGTGACGATGTTCGGCAAGACCCGTCCGAAGATGGTGCTCGCCGATATCCAGCTCGCCGACGGCAGCTCGGGCATCGAGGCGGTGAACGAAATCCTGTCATCGACATCGGTGCCGGTAATCTTCATCACCGCTTTTCCCGAGCGTCTGCTGACCGGAGAGCGTCCCGAACCTGCCTTCCTCGTGACCAAGCCGTTCAATCCCGACATGGTGAAGGCGCTGATCAGCCAGGCGCTGTTCTTCGACCGGCAGGCCAAGGCCGCTGCATAAGTCGCGGCCTCGCGAGCCGGACAAGGACATAACAGGCCACTGGGTGCGATGCATTCGGTGGCCTTCTTGACAAGCCGGATCGGCCGCCGGCGAATTTCCAGCCCACGCTAGCGGAACGGTTTGCAAGCATCGCCTTTTTCGGCGAATGGTGGAACAAACCGCATTTACCCACGTTTTTACCGTATCATAGGAAGGAGATGAACCATGCTTTACTGGGCGCTCGTATTTCTCGTCGTGGCGATTATTGCCGGCGCGCTTGGTTTCGGCGGCATCGCCGGCACATCCGCCGGTATCGCGCAAATTCTGTTCTTCATCTTCCTCGCATTCCTGGTCATTTCGCTTTTGGCTGGCCTTTTCAGACGGGCGTGAGCCTGGCGGCTGAATAGAGGAACACTGGAAGCCGCACCCCTCAAACGGTTTCCAGCCACCGCCGGGCGGTGTCCTTTAATGGACACCGTCCGGCGGACCGCTTTAGGAGGGGTGGTTATCCAGATTCATTTGGAACCGATGTGGCAGGTGAGCGGTTCAGTCTGAGTTGGGTGGACAGGTTGACCGATGCGCTCGAGGACTTCAAATAGAGAGGAAGGCGCACGGGGCGATGAAGCGATCGCCATGCATCCCGCCGAGAGCGGCATGCAGCTTGGCCGGGCTCTTCTCCACGCGCTCCACAATGCCGGCATTTCCGTCCTCTATCAGGATCGCGAGATGAAGACCGTATGGGCCCGCAACATGCGCGCCCCTTGGGCCTCCGACGATGTCGATGGCAACGGCATTTTGCCGACGGCGCAGACCGACCGCATCGGCGCCGCCAAGCGCGATGTGATTGCGACCGGCAATCCCCAGCGCCTTGAAATCAGTGTCCCGGTCGAGAATGGGGTTCGCTGGTTTCAGATTTGGGTCGACGCCGACCGAGGCGACGATGGCGATGTCCAGGGCGTCGTCACCACCATGGTCGAGACGACCGAGCAAAAGCGGCGCGAACAGACGCTGACGACGCTGCTGCGGGAAGTCAGCCATCGCTCGAAGAACCTCCTGGCGATCATCCAGAGCATCGCGACCCAGACCGGTCGCTATTCCGACGGCATCGGCGACTTCCTGACGCGCTTCCGCGGCCGGCTGCAGTCGCTGGCCTCCTCCCAGGATCTGGTGACATCCTCCAATTGGCGAGGGGCAGCCCTTCATGAACTGGTGGCGGGCCAGGTCGGCCGCTATGGCGCGAACCCGTCGCACAGCCTCCGTTTTCGCGGCGCCAATCCTTACCTCAATCCCAACGCCGCGCTGCATATCGGGCTGGCGATGCATGAGCTCGCCGTCAACTCGGTGAGTTACGGCGCCCTGTCCCGGCCGGGTGGCTTCGTCGAGGTCACCGCTAAACTCGACGCTGCTGCCACGGGGGAGGTTGCCCTGTCGCTGACATGGGCCGAAACCATAGAAGCCAATCGCGGTGGCGGCGGTCAACGGCGATTCGGCAGCGTCGCGTTGGAGCGGGTGGTGCCGGCATCCCTGAACGGAACCGCGAACCTGGATATCGGCGAGGGTCACCTCGAATATCGCCTTGTCGTGCCGCACAGCAATTTCGAGACGCAGTGAGAGCGTGGCAAACAACGATCCTTAACCGGCTGTTCACCATAAATGGGACTCTGTTTTTGCCAGATGCCGTCGGAACCTGCCCTGCCTTCGGAGATTGTTGGCAGGCTTGAAGCACGGTACGGGAGGAATGTCTTGACGGTTGCCGATATCAACAGATTGGAACAAGCCGCCCGCATTTCGATGGGTGAATTTCTTGATTCCGAACCCTCCGTGGAGGCACTCCCTGCAGGTAGGGGATTGATGAAAGGGATCGTTCTTGCCGCGGCCGCGATCATGGTGCTGGCCGTTTTCTGGCACTTGACCTGATTAAAATCAGCCCTCCTCACTGTTCGCGCCAGTCGAAGTCGCCGGGCGGGTCAAAACCGCAGCACCTCCAACCGTGAGGAGCCGCGGCTTTCTGCTAACTATTCGCGTAACGCTGTTGGAATGACAGGAACTTTTTGACGATGCCGGCCGTTAATGCGGCCAGAGGAACATTCGTCATGGAACACATAGCCGCGTTGTTACTGGTGATCGGTTGCTCGAACACGATGGCCGAATGTCAGGAATTGCAGGTCCCTGTCAGTGTTTTTGCGACTGCTGACGAATGCACCGCTGAGCGCCCTTTCGCACTGGGCGACGTGCAGGGGCAGGCGCAGCATGTCGTCGCCGAATGCCTCGCGGTCGATCCCGCCTTGGAGGATGACTACGATCAGATTGTCTGGAAGGTGCGGCCAGATGGTAGTCTTGACGCTTCGTTGGCCATATCCAACTTCGTCATGGCATCGAACACGATCCGCCCAGAAAAGGACTACCTTAGCCAACAATAAATGCAGCAGCAAAGGCCGTCATTTCGTGCTAAATGGCTGTTGGAGCTTACCAAAGTGTGGACACAAGTGAGGAGTGACTCTATGCGGAAAATACTTATTGCCATGGTTGCGGTGGTCGCCGTCAGCGGCTGTACCTCGACCGAGCAGGACGTCGTCGGCGGCGGCTTGATCGGCGCGGGTGTGGGTGGGTTGGTCGGCGGCGGCAAGGGTGCCCTGATCGGCGCGGCCGTCGGTGCCGGCTCCGGCCTGCTGGTTCGCAACCTGCGCAACGGCTACTGCCAGTATCGCGACCATCGCGGCCGGATCTACACGGCACGCTGTAACTAATTCAGCGATAACAAGACAAAATCCGGAGGCTCAACGGCCTCCGGATTTTCGTGGCTGGGAGTCTGCCGCTAGGCCCGCTGACGGGTGGGTTTCAGCCGGCCAGTGGAATTTTGATTTCCACCTTGAGGCCATCGGCCCGAAAATCGCGTCTAATCGTGCCGCGCAACTCGCGCGTGACATTGAGATCGATCAGCTTGGTGCCGAATCCCGTCCGCGACGGCGCCTCTACCCTCTTCTTCCCCGCCTCCCGCCAGTTCAGCGCCAACGTCCGCTCGCGCCCGCGCCCTTCCAGCGACCAGTTCACCTTGAGAGCGCCAACGAAATTGCCGGCTTCGCCATATTTCAGCGCATTGGTGGCGAGTTCATGAAAGGTCAGGCCAAGCGCCTGCGTCGTGGTTTCATCGAGCAGCACCTCCGGGCCTGACAGGAGCCCGTCCGGCAGTTCCTTGCCGAACACCTGGCCAAGCTCGATGCGCAGCAGATCGGCAAGGTCGGCTTTCTGCCAGCGCGAGCGCGTCAACATGTCCTGCGAGGCGGCCATCGCCTGCAGTCTGGCCGAGAAGGAAGCGGAAAACTCATTGACGTCGGTTGCCCGCGAAGCCGTCTGCCGCGCGATCGCCAGCACCCTGGTGATGGAGTTCTTGATGCGATGCTTCATCTCCTGCAGCATCAGGTCCTTTTCGAGCAGGCTTTTTTCCATCGTCTCGTGCAAGGCCGACACTGCGTCATAGGCTCGCTCCTGATAGCGCGCCACCAGCGCGATGGCGCCTGCCAGGAGCAGGCCGAACAGCCCCAGCATTACGGGGATGGCGCGCGAAGAGGGCTGCGAGAAGGCGCTGGTTGGCCTGAACAATACGGTCCAAGGGCGTCCCGCCACGGTCATCTTGCGGGTGACCAGCAGCCGGTCTCCCAAGGACGAAGCCGGTGGCGTCTCCGAGCGGAACAACAGATTGTCGCCGTTCACCGCTCCATCATAGATCTCGGTGTTGACTGGCAGTAGCGGCGCACGGCTGAGCGCGATCTGGAACAGGTCCCGGGCCCGAAAGGCCGCATAGAGAAAGCCGGCGGTCGAGGACCGCGATGCGTTGATGACCTCCGGTGCCGTCTCGACGTTGAGCCGCACATAAACCAGGAAGCCCGTGAACGTCTGCGCCACGCCCGTGCCCTGGCCGAGTTGCACCAGCCCGCTCGCATGCTGCTGGTCGTCGGCCATGGCTTTTTCGATCGCCGCACGCCGCACCGGCTCGCTGAACGTGTCGTACCCGATGATGGTCTGGTTGGACGGATCGAGCGGCTCGAAAAGCGCGATCGGCGCGCGCCAGGCCTGCGTCGTTTCCGGATAGACCGGATGACTGGCGCCGAAATCGTGGAGGATGTCGCGTTCCACCGCAGCCTCGTCGCCCGTCCTGACCAGCCGCAGGAAGCCGATGCCTCGCAGGCCGGCGAAATTGTTGTCGACATCCAGCGCCTTGAAGAATGCCTTGAACTCGTTTTGGGAAATATCCCCATTGCGCGCGTCGAACAGGGCCTGGGTCGAGCGCAGCAGCGACAGGTGCAGGTCGATACGGCTCTCGATCCGGTTGAGGGCGTCATCGGCCGCCCCTTCGAACTTGATGCGGGCGGCTTCCTGGGTCGCGAAATAAGCGAACCCCGCCATGGTCATGCTGATCAGTGCAACGGCAATGAAGGCGACGATTGGAAAAAGCTTCTTCAACGGATGATGCGGTCCATGAGCAAAACAGACCTTTTATGGGGAAGTCGCCGGGCCAACACAATGGTCAGGCCAAACCATCGTCATCACTGGCATATCACGTGAGCGGCAACGGCGTTGCCCGAGACGGCCTGGCCGGCCTCAGGCGGCGATCCTCAGCGCACCCGGCCCCGGAATAGCACCTGGAGGGCATTTGCCCAGGATGATCATCCCAAGCACCTCGTCCTGCGTGACGTCAGTCGTGCGGGCGGTGCCGACCACCTGGCCGTTCTTCATCACGCAGACACGGTCGGCCAGCTCGAACACGTCGTGGATGTCGTGGCTGATCAGGAAGATGCCGATACCGTCGGATTTGAGCTGCCTGACCAATTCGCCGACCTGTGCCGTTTCCTGGGGGCCGAGTGCCGCCGTCGGCTCGTCCATGATCAGGATACGGGCGTTGAACAGGATCGCGCGTGCGATCGCCACCGACTGCCGCTGACCGCCCGACAGCTTGATCACCGGCTCCTTGAAACGCTGGAAGCGGGGATTGAGCCGCCCCATCACCTTGCGCGCCTCGGCCTCCATGGCAACGTCGTCGAGCGTGCCCCAGGCGGTCATCAGCTCGCGGCCGAGGAACAGGTTGGCGGCGGCATCGACGTTGTCGGCCAGCGCCAGCGTCTGGTAGATTGTCTCGATGCCGTATTTCTTCGCGTCGCGCGGGTTGGAGATCGCTGCCTCCTCGCCATTGACGAAGATCTGCCCCGCATCGCGCTTGTAAGCGCCGGACAGGATCTTGATCAGCGTCGACTTGCCGGCGCCGTTATGGCCGAGCAGCGCCACGACCTCCCCGGGGAAAAGATCGATCGAGGCGTCGTCGACGGCACGGATGCCGCCGAAGGCGATCGAGATGTTGCGCATGTCGACCAGCGGCGTGCCAGTAGGCGAAGTTGTGAGGGCCGTTACGGGAGCGGTTTTGTCAGCCATGGTCGTACCCCTAAACCCGCTTGCGATAGACGGTGTCGAGCCAGACGGCGATGACCAGCACGGCGCCGACGACGATGCTCTGCAACGGCGAGTCGACGCCGAGCAGCACCATGCCCGACTGCAGCGACTGCATCAGCAATGCACCGAGCATGGCACCGATGATGGTTCCCGATCCGCCGGCAAGCGAGGTGCCACCGATGACGGCCGCGGCAATGACGAGCAGCTCATCCAATGTTCCCAGCACATTGGTCGACGAGTTCTGCCGGGCCGACGAAATGGCGGCGGCGATCGTGGCCAGCACGCCCATGATCATGAACACCTTCATGGTGATCCAGCGCGTGTTGATGCCGGCGAGATTGGCCGCTTCCGGATTGCCGCCAATGGCAAAGACATAGCGGCCGAAACGGGTGCGGTTGGTGATGAAGGTCATGACCAGACCGACGGCGACCGCCATCAGCACCGGTATGGCGATGCCGTGGGCGATGAACAGCCCACCCTCCGGCACGGAGATGTTGTTGGCGGCCGCGTACCGGTTCACGATCCCGATGGGCCATGGATAGGAGTTGGCCAGCCAGACCGCGCCCATGATGACGGCGCAGGTGACGACGCCGTGCAGCGTCTCGGCCCAGATCGGCCGCAGGGGGAAGCGGAAGCGCTTGCGCTGAACCCGCCCGTTGAACAGCGCGAACACGACGGCCAGGCAGGCGACGATGCCCACGACCCAGCTCCAGGTGGCACCGATCGATCCGGTCGGTCCGCCGCCCATCAACTGGAAAGTGGCGTCGAGCGGTGCCACCGTCTGGCCTGACGTGACCCACCAGGCTGCCCCGCGCCAGACCAGCAGGCCACCCAGTGTGACGATGAAGGCCGGCACTTCCAGATAGGCGATGACGAAGCCCTGGAACGCGCCGATCAAAAGCCCGAGCGCCAGACCGATGACCAGTGCCAGGACCCAGATCCATGGGTTGCCGAGTTCAAGTCCCACGAAGCGAACCAGGAAATGCACCTGGGCAAAGCCCATGACCATGCCGATCAGGCCCTCGGCGGAACCGACGGACAGATCGATGTTGCGCATGACGATGACCAGGACCATGCCGCAGGCCATGATGGCGACCGCGGACGTCTGCACCGACAGGTTCCACAGATTGCGTGGCGTGAGGAACGTGCGGCTGTCGAAATCGAGCGGATCGACGCCAAGACGCAGGCTCGAAATCACATGCAGCGCGACCCAGATCAACAGCAGCGCGCCGATCATGCCAAGCATACGGGTATCGATCTCGGTCGCCTTGAGGAACCGGGCGACCGCGCCGAGTTCCGACGCACGCGCCGTATCGGCCCGCGAGGTTGAGGTCGTGTCGGTCATGATGTCCTCCCAGCGGCTTGCCGTCTGACGCGGAGCCGGACCAGAGCCCAGAAGTTAGCGAAACACAAATCTCGTTGAGAAAACGCCGCGACTCATGAGCCGCGGCGCTTCCGACTTTTCAGGCGATCAAGCTTAGTTGCAGGCCGCGACGCTGCCGGCGGCGACACCCGTGCAGACTTCGTCCTTCTTGATCCAGCCGGCGTCGATGACGAGGTTGAGATTGTCCTTGGTGATGGCCACCGGGGTCAGGAACAGCGACTTGACGGTGTTGCCGCCAGGCGTCGTGAAGTCCTTCACGCCGGCGATGTCGGTCATCTTCTTGCCGTCGGCGAGTTGCGAGGCGATCTCGGCGGCGTTCTTGCCGAGTTCGCGCGCGTCCTTCCACACCGACACGGTCTGGGTGCCGAGCGCGATGCGGTTGAGCGCGGCGTGGTCGCCGTCCTGGCCAGAGACCGGCACGGTGCCGGCGAGCCCCTGTGCCGTCAGCGCCGCGACCACGCCGCCGGCGGTGCCGTCATTGGCGGCGACCACGGCGTCGACCTTGTTGTCGTTGGCGGTGAGGAACTGTTCCATGTTCTTCTGGGCGTTGGCGGGTAGCCAGCCGTCCGTATAGGCTTCGCCGACATTCTTGATCTTGCCGCTGTCCATGGCTGCCTTCAGCACTTCCATCGAGCCCGAGAACAGGAAGTCGGCATTCGGATCGGCGCCCGAGCCCTTGATGAAGACGTAATTGCCCTCAGGCTTCGCCTTGAACACTTCGCGGGCCTGCATGCGGCCGACTTCCTTGTTGTCGAAGGTTAGGTAGAAGACGTCCTTGTTCTCGATCAGGCGGTCATAGCCGACGACCGGAATGCCCTCGTCGAGCGCTTTCTGTACCGCCGGGCCGATGGCCGACGCGTCCTGCGCCAGGATGATCAGTGAACTGGCGCCCTGCGAAATCAGGCTCTCGACATCGGTCAGCTGCTTGCCGGGATTGGACTGCGCATCGGCGGAAATGTACTTGTCGCCTGCGGCCTCGATGGCCTTCTTCATGGCCGCCTCGTCGGTCTTCCAGCGCTCTTCCTGGAAGTTCGACCACGACACGCCGATCACTTTGTCCTTCCCCTGAGCGACCGACGCGAGCGTCAGCGACATGGCGACACCCGCCAGAATGGCGACTGTGAATCTCTTCATGATATCCTCCCTGCGCCGCGTGTGGCGCGACCAAACTGGCCCCAAGGCCGGCACGAAGGCCCTATTTTTTCGAGCCTCGAAAAAATATTCGTCCATCGCCGGAACCCTGTCAACATCGATTCTGACGGATTTTGAGGTGCCGGAAGCCTTTTTTCGAGCCTCGCAATAAATAAATGACAGCCCCAGCCGCTTCTGCCAGTATTCGACCTGTTGCCGGAGGGTGTTCGGGGGGGCGTCAAGAACCGCGGCGACGGGGAGGGAAATCATGTCGGTCGGAATCCGCCACGACGATCTGCGCCGGCGCAATCGAGCAATGGTGATTGGAGCCGTGCGCCGGGGTGGCCAGCCCTCGCGCACCGAGATCGCCGCCACCACCGCCCTCAGCCACTCGACTATATCGGCGATATCAGCCGACCTGATCGGCGAAGGTATCCTGAGCGAAGGCAAGCCGAACGAGGCCGGCTCACTGAAACGCGGCCGGCCGCAGGTTGGCCTTGGCCTCAACCCCGAGGCCGCGGCGGTCATGACCGTGGTGCTGTCGCTGAATTTCCTCTCCGTCGCCGTCATCGACTACGCCGGCCAGGTGATATCGGAGGAGCAGCGCCGGCTGGACACGCTGACCATGTCGCGCGAGGCGCTGATCGGCGAATGCGTGGCCATCGTCCGGCGCCGCCTCGAGGATCCCGACCTCGACGTCGCCAGCATCGCCCGCATCGCGCTGGCGATCCAGGGCATCACCGACACCGAGGCGCGCGCCATGCTGTGGTCGCCGATCACGCCCCAGACGGACATTGCCTTCGCCGATATACTCGAAGCCGAATTCGGCATCCCCGCCACCATGGAGAACGACTGCAACATGATGGCGGTGGCGCTGCGCTGGCGCGACCCCGAGCGCTACCGCGACGACTTCATCGCCATCCTGCTCTCGCACGGCATCGGCATGGGCCTGGTGCTGAAGGGCGAGCTGTTCACAGGCACCCATTCCTCGGGCGGCGAGTTCGGCCACATGATCCATCGCCCGGGCGGCGCGCTCTGCCGCTGCGGGCGGCGCGGCTGCGTCGAGGCCTATGCCGGCAACTATGCCATCTGGCGCAATGCAGGACAGATGGGTGAGGACGCCAAACCGGTCGACGTCAGCGACGCCGACATGCGTGCATTGGCGGCCACGGCGCGCGAAAGAGACGGACCGGAACGCGAGGCCTATCGCAAGGCCGGGGAGGCGCTGGGCTATGGGCTTGGCAGCCTGTTCGCGCTGATCGATCCGGCGCCCGTTGCGATGGTCGGCGTCAGCGCCGCCGCCTTCGATCTGATCGAGCCGGCCTTGCGCGAGGCCATCGCCCAGACCGCCGGCGGCCAGCATTCGACGTCGATTTCCTTCGATACAGAGCCGAACGAATTGCCGCTGATCCGCGAGGGCTGCGCCATGCGCGCGCTCACCTTCGTCGACCAGGAGATCTTCGCGCCGGGCGTGCAGGTGAGATCCGGCAAGAACGTGGCCTGATCTCAATCCTCGCGGATCGCGTAGCCTGCGCCACGGATGGTGCGTATCACATCGGGCATGCGGCCATTGTTTACCGCCTTGCGCAGGCGGCCGACATGCACATCCACGGTGCGCTCGTCGATGTAGATCGTCTCGCCCCAGACATTGTCGAGCAACTGGCTGCGCGAGAATACGCGGCCGGGATGGCGCATCATGAACTCGAGCAGGCGGAACTCGGTCGGTCCGAGCCGGATCTCGCTCTTCTTGCGATAGACCCGGTGCGATTCGCGGTCGAGCACGATGTCGCCGACCTTGAGCACGCTGGACAACACTTCCGGCTTGGCGCGGCGCAGCAGTGCCTTGACCCGGGCCATGAATTCCGGCGTCGAGAACGGCTTGACCAGATAGTCGTCGGCGCCGGTCGAGAGGCCGCGCACGCGGTCGCTCTCCTCGCCGCGCGCCGTCAGCATGATGATCGGCAACCGCTCCGTCTCGGGCCGCATACGCAGGCGCCGACAGAGTTCGATGCCGGAAACCGCCGGCACCATCCAGTCGAGCACCAGGAGGTCGGGCACGTTTTCCTGGAGGCGGATCTCGGCTTCGTCGCCGCGTGTCACCACCTCGACCTGGTAACCCTCGGACTCCAGATTGTAGCGGAGGAGCACGCCCAGCGGCTCCTCGTCCTCCACCACCATGATGCGTGGCGCGATCATCGATTGATCATCCCTGCCGTCAAGCCGCCGGCACCGACATCGCCGTCTCGTCCTGCTTCGGACGGTTGGCGGGCAGTTGCGTGCCGGTCAGCACATAATACGCATTCTCGGCAATGTTGGTCACATGGTCGCCGATGCGTTCGAGATTCTTGGCGCAGAACAAAAGATGCGTGCAAGCCGTGATGTTGCGGGGATCCTCCATCATGTAGGTCAGGAGTTCGCGGAAGACCGAAGTGTATTTGACATCGATGCGTTCGTCGTCATTCCTGAGCTTGGCGAGGGCGGCGGCATCGCCGGCCGCATATTCCTCGACCACGCCCTGCACCTGGATCAGCACCAGCTGCGCCATGGAGTCTATGGAATGCGACAGGTCGCGCGGCGTGGCGGTGAGGCCGACGGAGCCGACGCGCTTGGCGATGTTCTTGGCAAGGTCGCCGATGCGTTCGAGATCGCCCGCCATGCGGATCGAGCCGACCACATGACGCAGATCGTCGGCCATCGGCTGGCGCTTGGCGATCAGGGTGATGGCGCGATCATCGAGTTCGCGCTGGCGCGCGTCCATAATGGCGTCGTCGGAGACGACGCGCTGTGCCAGCGCGTTGTCGGAATTCAGCAGCGCCTTGGTGGCGCCGCCGACCATGATGCCGGCGAGATCGCCCATGTCGCTGATCAGCCTGCTGATCTGTCCGAGATCCTCGTCGAAGGCTGCGACTGTGTGTTCGGCCATGATCCTGGTCCTCGTATGCGTGAGATCAGCCGAAGCGGCCGGTGATATAGTCCTGCGTGCGCTTCTCGCGAGGCGACGTGAAGATCTTCTCGGTCTTGTCGAATTCGACCAGCTCGCCCAGATACATGAAAGCCGTCTGCTTCGAGACGCGCGCGGCCTGCTGCATGTTGTGGGTGACGATGACGATTGTGTAGTCGGCTTGCAACTCGTCGATCAATTCCTCGATCTTCGCGGTCGACAATGGGTCGAGCGCCGACGCCGGCTCATCGAGCAGGATGACCTCCGGCTTCACCGCCACCGTGCGGGCGATGCAAAGCCGCTGCTGCTGGCCGCCGGACAGGCTGAGGCCGCTGGCATTGAGCTTGTCCTTGACCTCGTTCCAGAGCGCGGCGCGTTTCAACGCCTGCTCGACACGGCCGTCCATTTCGGCCTTGCCGATCTTCTCATAGAGCCGGACGCCGAAGGCGATGTTCTCATAGATCGACATCGGGAACGGCGTCGGCTTCTGGAACACCATGCCGATCTTGGTGCGCAACAGGTTGAGGTCCTGCGAGCGGTCGAGAACGTTCTGGCCGTCGAGCAGCACCTGACCCTCGGCGGTCTGCTTGGGGTAGAGCTCGTAGATGCGGTTGAAGACGCGCAGCAGCGTCGACTTTCCGCAACCCGACGGTCCGATGAAGGCAGTCACGCTGCGCTCGGGCAGCGACAAGGTGATGTCCTTCAGCGCCTTCGACTGGCCGTAGTAGAAATTGAGGTTCTTGACCTCGATCTTCGCCTTGGCGGCTGCCTCGGCGGCAATCGTCATGTCTGGAGACAACATCTGGCTCATTTGTCCTCTCTGCGTCCGGTCAGGCTGCGCGCGAAGATGCTGAGCGCGAGAACCGTCAATGTGATTATGAGTGCGCCGGTCCAGGCCAGTTGCTGCCATTCTTCGTAGGGGCTGAGAGCGAACTGGAAGATGGTGACCGGCAGGCTGGCCATCGGCGCGTTGAGGTTGCTCGACCAGAACTGGTTGTTCAGCGCCGTGAAAAGAAGTGGCGCGGTCTCGCCGGAGATGCGGGCGATCGACAGCAATATGCCGGTGACGATGCCGGACAGTGCCGCGCGGTAAGCGACCGACTTGATGACCACCCAGCGCGGCGCGCCGATCGCGGTGCCGGCTTCGCGCAAGGCGTTCGGCACCAGGTTGAGCATGTCCTCGGTGGTGCGCACGACCACGGGGATGACCAGGATAGCCAGCGCGACGGCGCCGGCGATGGCCGAGAAATGCCCCATCGGCCGCACCATCAATTCGTAGACGAAAAGGCCGATGATGATCGACGGCGCCGACAGCAGGATGTCGTTGATGAACCGCACCACGGTGGTGAGCTTGGAGAAACGGCCATATTCGGCCATGTAGGTGCCGGCGAGGACACCGATCGGCGTGCCGACGATGACGGCGATGACGGTCATCACCACGCTGCCATAGATGGCGTTGAGCAGGCCGCCCGCATCGCCGGGGGGCGGCGTCATCCGCGTGAAGACGTCAAGGGACAGCCCGGCGGCGCCTTTGTAGACCAGTGCGCCGAGGATCAGTGCCAGCCAGGCAAGCCCGATGCCCGCGGCGACGACGCACAGCGTCATCATCACCGAGTTTCTGGTCTTGCGGCGGCTGTGAAGCGACGAGGCTGTCGACATCGGTCAGGCTCCGGTGCGGGCGTCGATGCGCATCAGCATGTAGCGTGCGATGGCAAGGATGAGGAAGGTGATGACGAACAGGATCAGGCCGAGCGCCACCAGCGACGACGTGTAGAGATCGCCGACGGCTTCGGTGAATTCATTGGCGATGGTCGCGGAGATTGTCGTTGCCGGCGCGAACAGCGAGGTAGAGATGCGATGCGCGTTTCCGATGACGAAGGTTACCGCCATGGTTTCGCCAAGCGCGCGGCCGAGGCCGAGCATGACGCCGCCCATGATGCCGATGCGGGTGTAGGGGATGACGACGCGGCGCGTCACTTCCCAGGTCGTGCAGCCAATGCCGTAGGCGGACTCCTTCAGCACCGGCGGCACCGTGTCGAACACGTCCTTGGTGATCGAGGTGATGAAGGGCAGCACCATGATGGCGAGGATCAGCGACGAGGTCAGCAGGCCGATGCCGTAGGGCGGGCCGGCAAACAGACTGCTAAGGCCGGGAATGCCATGGAACACGCTGATGATGAATGGTTGCACTGTCGTCTGCAGGAACGGTGCCAACACGAACAGGCCCCAGATGCCGTAGATGATCGAAGGGATGCCGGCGAGCAGTTCCACCGCCATGCCGATCGGGCGCCGGAGCGGACGCGGGCAAAGCTCGGTGAGAAAAATGGCGATGCCGATGCCGAGCGGCACGGCGATCAGGATGGCGATGGCCGAGGTTACGATGGTGCCATAAATGGGCGCCAGGGCGCCGAATTTCTCGGTGACGGGGTTCCAGCTCTCGGTGGTCAGAAAGGAGAAGCCGAAGGTCGACAGGGCCTGCCAGGAACCGGCGAACAATGAGATGGCGACGCCGCCGAGCAGCACCAACACGAGAATGGCGGCGGCGCGGGTCAGCCCATGGAAGATCGAATCGGTCAACGCGAACCGTCTGACGGTGGCGTCACGTGAACCTCGAACGGCTGGCAAGGCTTCCTGGGCAGCGCTCATGTCAAGCTCGGCTCTTTGTGTTGATTGAAAAGGAGCGCCGCGGGGCGGCGCTCCTCCAGAGAGATGTTACTCGCCGGCGTAGACGGGCTTGCCGTCGGCCTGGATGTCGGCCTTCCACGAAGCCTTGATCAGGTCGACGACGCTGTCGGGGATCGACACGTAGTCGAGCGCCTTGGCGGTTTCCTTGCCGTCCTTGTAGGCCCAGGCGAAGAACTTGAGCGCTTCGCCGGTGGCCGCGGCATCGTCCGGGGCCTTGTGGATCAGCACCCAGGTCGAGGCAGCGATCGGCCAGCTGGCGTCGCCGGGCTCGTTGGTGATGATGACGTTGAAGTTCTTGGCGCCCTTGAAGTCGGCGTTCGAAGCAGCCGCGCCGAAGGATTCGAGCGACGGCTCGACGACCTTGCCGGCGGCGTTCAGCATCTTGGAGTAGGAGAGATTGTTCTGCTTGGCATAGGCATATTCGACGTAGCCGATGCCGCCGTCGGTCTGCTTGACGGTGTTGGCAACGCCTTCGCTGCCCTTGGCGCCGACGCCGGTCGGCCATTCGACGGCCGTGTCCGAACCAACCTTGTCCTTCCAGTCGGGTGACAGTTTCACCAGGTAGTTGGTGAAGTTGAACGTCGTGCCCGAGCCGTCCGAACGATGCACGACGGCGATAGCGGTCGACGGCAGGGTGAGCGAGGGGTTCAGCGCCTTGATCGCGGCGTCATCCCAGGTGGTGATGGCGCCGAGATAGATTTGGGCAATCGTCTTCCCGTCGAGGACGAGTTCGCCCGGCTTGATGCCCGTGAGGTTGACGATCGGCACGATACCGCCCATCACCATCGGGAACTGCACGAGGCCGTTCTTTTGCAGATCAGCGTCGGACATCGGCTTGTCGGTGGCGCCGAAGGTCACGGTCTTGGCGATGACCTGCTTGATGCCGCCGCCCGAGCCGATCGACTGATAGTTGAGGCCGATGCCGGTATCCTTCTTGTAGGTGTCGGCCCATTTGGCGAACACCGGATAGATGAAGGTCGAGCCGGCGCCGGAAAGGTCAGCTGCCATTGCTGCGGAAAGGGTGAGGGTGGACGCCGCAGCCATTGCAATCGCAACGGCCGCCGAGCGGATGAAATGTCTCATGTGGCCTGCTCCTGTTCGGAAGATGGTCTCTCGGCGCCACTTCTAGCCGGCGCCCGCTGAGGCCAATAGCCTTCGATTATAACAGTCGCATGACAGTTTCATGTCAGCCAGGTAACGCGTTGCCGGCAACGCGAAAGACGCTGATCTCGGGCGCTCGCGGCGCGGTCCGAGTTTACCGCCGGAATCAGGGGCTTGAGCCGACCGACGGCTGGAATCACCCCGTACTCGACCAGGCTCTTCCCAAATGAAGAAAATCCGGACGGGAGCGCGTTGCTCGCAGCCAGAGCGTGTCATGGCCGGGCCATCGCCAAAAACAGGTCCGTTGGGGTAGAGTGACACTGTTTCTTGCAGGCGGTCGCTGCTCCCGCCCGTAACTGAGAAGAGCGGAATTCGATTTCGCTATTGTTCCGGCTGGACACGGCCTTTGATATGGCGCGATCGCACCATAGCCATTGCACGCAGCGGTAGCAGTGAATCTCCCGCTGATTCCTTGATTGCCTCGCCTGATCCTGCAATCGAGGCGACGCGCGCTCTATCCCGCGTTGCGGTGGACCTGACGGCCGGCGCCGACCCAGCGCTCGACCTTCTCGAGCAGGGCCCTGGGGCTGATCGGCTTGGGCAGATAGTCGTCCATGCCCGCCTCCAGGCAGCGCTCGCGGTCGCCTTTCAGCGCATGCGCTGTGACGCCGACGATCGGCACATGCGTGCCGGTCTCCTGCTCCAGCCGGCGGATCGCGGCCGTCGCTTCGAGACCGCTCATCTCGGGCATCGAGACATCCATCAGGATCATGCACGGATTGAGCGTGCCGAAGGCGTCGAGCGCCTTGCGGCCATTGCCGACGATCTCGAAACCATAGCCGGTCTCGCCGAGGATTTGCGTGAACACCATCTGGTTCACCTCATTGTCCTCGGCCACCAGTATATCCAGCCTGTGCCCGCCGGCCGTCGCAGGCAGCCTGGGGCGAACCTGTGGCGGCTGCAATTGCGCGCGCTGCTCCGATGGCGCCAGGGGCGGCGGCCAGGAAGCCTCGGGCGCCTCGTCCGCGAGCGTTTGAACGGCGTGGCCGCTGGTGGTGTGGCGATGGCGCTGGATGGTCGCGACCAGCGTTTCCAGGAGCACCGAGGAACGCGCCGGCTTGATCAGCTGGGCATCGATGCCGAGATCGCGGTAGCTGGTGTTGGCAAGCGATTGGTCGACCGATGTCAGCATGATGATCGGCGTGTCGGCGAGGCCTTCGGTGTTGCGCACGATGCGCGCCATTTCGGCGCCGCTCATCTCGGGCATCTGGTAATCGAGCACGACGCAATCGACAGGCACGCCATAGGCGGCGGCCGCGATCAGCACCTTGAGACCTTCGGCGCCGCTTTCGGCCGCGCAGGAATCGAACGTCCACGAGATCATCTGCTCGGTCAGGATGGCGCGGTTGACGGCGTTGTCGTCGACGATCAGCACGCGTGCGCCCGTCACGTCCACCGGCGTGATGCGCTGCCCGCTCTGCTGCCCGGCCCCCGGCAACGTTACGGTGAACCAGAAGGTCGACCCCTTGCCTTCGGCGCTCTCGACGCCAATGTCGCCGCCCATCAGGTCGACCAGCCGCGAGGTGATGGCAAGGCCAAGGCCGGTGCCCTCGTGGCGCCTTGTCGAGGACGTATCGACCTGGCTGAATTTCTCGAACACCAGTTTCAGTTTTTCCTCGGGGATGCCTATGCCGGTGTCGGTGACCGAGATCGTCAGCCTGGTTCCCGTCGGAACCCGTTCGCCGGTCACGTCGACCAGCACGTGGCCTTCATCGGTGAACTTCACCGCATTGCCGAGCAGGTTGGTGACGATTTGCCGGATGCGGCCGACATCGCCGATGAATAGGCTTTCGAGCCGTGGTTCGATGCGCACGATGAGCTCGAGATCCTTTTCCTTGGCCCGTGTCGAAACCAGCGTCGCCACGTCCTCGATCGCCTCGGCCAGATTGAAAGGCGCCGGGTCGAGCACCAGCTGGCCGGCATCGATCTTGGAGAAATCCAGGATGTCGTTGATGATGGTCAAGAGCGCGTTGCCCGATTTGACGATGATGTCGGTGAATGTCTTCTGCTTCGGATCGAGATTGGATTTGGCCAGGAGTTCAGCCATGCCCAGTACGCCGTTCATCGGCGTGCGGATCTCGTGGCTCATATTGGCGAGGAACTCCGACTTGGCGCGGTCGGCGAGCACGGCGCGCTGGCGCGCCTCGCTGAGCTCCGCCTCGCGCTGCTTGAGTTCCGTGATATCGGTGGTCGAACCGATCAGGTAGAGCGAACCGTCGGAGGCGATCATTGCGCCCTTGCGCGCGAACTGATGCCTGACGCTGCCGTCTGAAAGGCGCACCGTCTCCTCGATCTCCTGGGTCTCGCCCGTACGCAGTACAGCGAGATCGCTTGCCACGAAGGCCTCGCCATCCGGCCCGAAGATCTCGACGTCGGTCTTGCCGATCGCCTCCTGCTTGCTGAAGCCGGTGAGATCGCACCAGCCCTTATTGACATAGAATTGCCTGAGATCGGAGCGCTTGGCGTAGATCGACACCGGCACGTTGTCGATCAGGCTGCGGAACACCTCGTTCTCGCGCATGCTCTCTTCCAGAGCTTGCTCGCGCGCCTTGACGTCGGTGATGTCGGTGCTGGATCCGACCAGATGCACCGATCCGTCCGTGGCCACCAGGCGGCTCTTGCGCGTCATCAACTGCCGCACCGTTCCGTCACGATGAGTGACGGGCTCCTCGACCTCGCGCACATTCCCGTTCGTCACGACATCGGTGTCGTCCTGGCTGAAGCCTTCCGCTTCCTCGCCGCTGAACAGCTGACGGTCGGTCCGGCCGATGACATCGTCCTTGGCGAGACCGGTCAGCGCGCACCAGGCCTTGTTGACGAATTCGATGCTCAGGTCCTGCGCCTTGATGAAGGCGGCCACCGGCAACTCGTCCATGACATGACGGAAGAGATCGATCTGGCGCATCGAGTCATGAAGCGCCGCCTCGCGGCTCTTGAGGTCGGTGATGTCGACGCGCACGCCGATGAACGTGCCGTCGCCTGTGCGCATATCGTAGACCTGGTACCAGCGGCCATCCGCGTTGAGGCGCTCATAGGAGGAATTCGGCAGACGGTAACGCGCCAGGATGCCGTCAAGCCAGCGTTCGGAATCGGCTTCGTACAGGCTGTCGATCTCAGGATCGCCACTCGAACGGAAATAACCCACCGAATGGCCGAACTCCAGCGCTTCGCGGAAGGTGCGGCCGGGCTGCCAGAAGGGCTTCAGCGCCGGCAACGTATCCTGCAGTCTGTGGTTGGCGAAGACGAACTTGTCGTCGCGGTCGTAGATGATGACGCCCGCCGGCAGCGATTCCAGCACGCTGGCGAGATGCTTGCGCGCGTCTTCGGCTTCGGTCTCGCGCCGCTTCATGTCGGAGATGTCGAAGAGAAAGCCGGCGACATAGTCGCGGCCGCTTGCCATGCGGACGCGATTCTTCCTGACGATACGCGAACGGGTGCCGCCGCCGGCCTCGAAGCTTTCTTCCACTTCGTATTGCTGTCCCCCGGCCAGCACCTCGCGTTCGCTGCTTTCGAACAGCGCGACCTCGTCCGGCCCGAGGAAATCGCTTCCCGGCCTGCCAAGCATGGCTTGCGGCGCCTGCTTGAACAGCGCCGCGAAGGCCCTGTTGACGAACACGAAGCGCAGATTGTCGTCCTTGACGAAGATCGGATCCTTGACCCCGTTGATTACTGCTTCCGCCAGCCGCGCCTTTTCCAGCGCTTCGGCAAGTTCGGCCTCGCGATCCTTCATGTCGGTGACATCGACATAGGAAATGAACCGCTTGCCGCCGGCCAGCGGCGCCATCGACGAGATCAGCGTCCTGCCGTCATTGCGCGGGAACTGCCTCGCTCCAGCTGTGCCGGCCCTGATTTCAGCCTCGCGTTCGGCGACATGCCGCTGCCATGTCGCGTCGTCCGAACCATACGGGTCGATGTCGCGGCTGGCTTCCATCAGATCGCGGAAGCTGCAGCCGGTCTCGGCGCGCCGGGCGTCGATCTGCCAGAAATCGTAAAAGGCGCGGTTGATGACCTCGGCGCGCATGTCGGCATCGAGGACGAGAACACCGATCGGCATCTGATCGACCATGGTGCGGAGATTGGCGAAAGTCTCGGCTATCTTTGCGTTGGCGTTCTCGATCTCGGCGTCGCGCTGCTTGATCTCGGTGACCTCGTAGTAGGTCAGCAGCCGTTTGCCTCCCGACAGAGCCGTGACGGAGAACATCATGGTGCGCCCGTCGGTGTGGACAAACTCCCGAGGCGCGACGGTACCGTTCTTGATCTCTTCGATGCGCGTGGCGAGGTAGCGCTGCCATTGCTCTTCGTCGATGTCGCCATAGATGCCGTTGCGGCGATTGAGTTCCATCAGCAGGCTGAACGGCGCGCCTACCGTCACGGCCCCATCCGGAATCCTGGAGAGATCGCGATAGGCCTTATTGACGATGAGCGTATCGAGCCTGGCGTCTAGAAGCACGACGCCCATATGCATGGCATCCATCGTCCGCTCGAGATCGGCGAGATGCTGGACGGTGTCGCCGCCAGCCGCCGGCTGCATGGCCTCGAAGGAGCTGGCCACCAGCGCGGTGACGTTGCGGCCAAGGCCGCGATAGCCGACGAATTTTCCTTCGCTGTCGAAACGCGGGACGCCTGACGTCAGCACCCAGCGGCAGTCGGGGCGGCCTCCCTTCAGTTCGTAGACGAAGTCGCGGAACGGCCGGTGCGCCTGCAAATCCTCCAGATGCGCCGCCGCACCGCGGTTGCCCTGCAGGACCTGGTTGAGAAAGTCGAAGCGGAACCGACCTAGCACGATTGCCGGATCGATACCGGTTGCCGCCTGATAATCTTGGGAAAGCCAGGAAAAGCGCAGTTCCGCGTCGGTTTCCCAAATCCAGTCCGAGCCCGCTTCGACGAGTTGGCGCAGCGCGTCGACGCAATCCATGTCGACGCCGGATGACCCATCGCCGCCATGCGCGGCTGCCTTGCCGGGCTTGCGCTTGCCCCGCGCGCCGATTGCTTCGTCCGTTTCCGCCATGCTGTCCCCACCCCGAAAATCAAGGCCGAACCCTCCCTCCGCGGTTCGTCGGCGGAATGTGCCGCAGAAGCATTAACGATCCGCTAACCTTAACGGCGCAACCGGCCTGTTCCTGCTGCGTTATTCCGTCCGGTTGTGGCGCGGAGCAAGGCCGCGCTATAAGCATGCGCAGGGGTGTTGCTAATGTACGGACGGATAGGGCCTTTCTTGCTGGGCGTGGCGCTGCTTTTCGGCGGCGGCTGCTCTCGCAGCTATGACGGCACGGTGGTAATCCCGCGGCCGCTCGACGCCAGGCGGATCTGGGACCGGCCGCCGCCCAATGTCGATTACCAGCCGCCGGTCGACAACGGCGCCTTCCCGGGTCCACCCCAGCCTCCCGGGCGGTTTTACGAGCGCAGGGTGGTTAAGCCTGCGCCCCACAGACGGTCTCAGGCCAGGGTGTCACCGCCCTCTCCTCCGTCATCGGGCCCCGAAAAACAATTGGCATGCAGGAACGTAAGCGCTCCCGGTCAAAGAGTTCGCATGGTTTGCGATTAATGCATAAAACAAAGGCCTGAATCCGCTTCGACGCGACGTGCTTTAGAACGGTCTATAGCGATGCCGCGCCCTTCCTCGGTTCCTTGGCGCCGAGCTTGTCGAGCGCAAGCCGAACCTGGCGCAGATCGTCCTGCCAGCCGTCATCGTCGCCCATCGGGCTCTCCGACGCCGCCCGTTGCAGCCCGCGCGCCTCGGATTCGATCTTGCGCAATTCGGCGATCTTCTGGTCGGTAGTCAGTGAGGCGTCTTCGACGATCTCCAGTACCCGCATTTCCCTGAACGTGGCCATGGCGTTCTCCCTGCCTGATATCGACCACAACGCCGGGAGGCGGACCCCGTTCCGAAGACGAACGTTCCCGCGAAAACACTCGTGGGTCATTCAGCCGGGAAAAAGGCGGGGCCGACCACACGCACCGTCGAGCCTGCGATCAATCAGGCATTACGGTGTCTGGTGCTGAAACCTTTGCCCGTGCTGCTGCGTTGAAGCGCAAAGGAGAACGCGGGATGTCGATGCATTTCACCGTATCGGAGCTAACAAGAAATCTTTTTCACTCTCTCGGGCTGGATCACGGGCGTGCCCCACGGCCGCTCAGTCCCGAGGAAAGCCTGTTGCTGGAGTGCTATCTGGCCGGGCAAATCCCGGAATCCGCCTGGAGCGACTACGTCTTCGAGACTCCGGATTTGGCACGGCATGCCGAAGCACGGCGCCTGAGCCATTGATCCGCGGCGCGGGAAAGACGCCCGACCAGGTTCTCCGGTCCGACGAACCACCCGTGCCGATGCCCACTCCATGGCAGGCGTTTTTTGGGCATACCGCTAGTGCTTGGGCGAAACGAATTGCTGCGTAAACACGTTGCCGGCAATTCCTTGCGATAGCTGCGGCGATAGACTCAGCGGCGTGCAATTCTTCACCGCCGCTATTGCCGCATCGATGAACGCCTTACGCGCCTTGTCGTCGCCAGCCACCTTGGCGGCGGTTGGTCGCGGCGGCCCTATCAGAGTACCGTCGCGCTTGAAACTGAAACTCAGGGTTACAGTCGAATCTCCGGCACCGGCAGGCGGTGTCCAGCAGGACTGGATCGCGGTCCCGACATCGTCCATGGTATTGAGCGCTGCGGCCGATGCGCATGCGACACCTGCCGACATCAAACCCGCGATCGCCAGTTTTGCAACATGTTTCATCGCAAGCCCTCATCATCACGACAGTCCGGCAACCCGCCGGACTACTGGGATCGATGGTAGAGCCGACATGGGCAATGACAATATCCCTGCCAAAAAGTTGTTCGAAGAGAGCCGACTCCGGAGCCGCCCTGGCGCCTGGCCAATGCGAGCGATGTAGCCCGAAAACAAAAAGGCCGGCACAGAGCCGACCTTTCCTTTCCGCCTCGACAGCTGCGCCAGTACATCCGTGGTCGCAGGCCCAAAGCGAATTGTCCCCAGTAGACAGGCTATTGGTAAACCAAACCTTAACCTGCCTGCCGTCCCCACCGCAAGGCCAGGAATAGATTGCCGCGAAGCCCACGATTGTCGCGATAGAACGGCCTATGCGACGGCCCTGAACTCGGTTTCTGGTATCGTTCCAAGCCCGGCACACTGCGCGCATATCATGGTCTTTCCCGGGCAACCGCTTTGATGTGTCCAGTGCGGGCAGCAATACCCTTTTGAAGCACGCCATCTCGAGCAATCGAAAACCTTTCCACCGCCATGGCAGTGCGTGCATGTCGTCCTAACAGAGGCCATTCCAAACTCTACCCGACTCAAGACCCGGGTTGCCGCGAAAGCTATCCCCGCGCCCCAAGTCTCAGAGAACGCACTACTTTCAAGCGTCGCGGCTTGGCTTAAATTGGGTTGGATTCGGGGTATGGGAAGCCCCCGCTATCGCAGGCTTTGCGTGCTCTTTCGAGGTATGCGGAGCCCATGCGGAAAGGGTCCGAAACTGCAGGATTGTCTGGAGGTCAACGACAGGACCGTTGCTTGGTACGCCCAAGGGGAATCGAACCCCTGTTCCCGCCGTGAGAGGGCGGTGTCCTGACCGCTAGACGATGGGCGCGCTCAAGAAGGGGCGATATAGGCTGACGGCCGGGAAAAAGCAACTGGGGTTCGGCGGCTTTGCCGCATCGAATGAAAAGCCGCCCCCGCGTTAGCGTTTCGGCTGGATCAGGTCCCACAGATTGCCATGCAGATCGGCGAAAACCGCCACCGTGCCATAGGCTTCGTGACGCGGCGCCTCGCGGAATTCGACGCCCTTGTCCAGCATCGCTGCATGGTCGCCGGCGAAATCGTGGGTTTCGAGGAAGAGAAAAACCCGGCCGCCGGTCTGGTTGCCGATGCTTTTCCTCTGCGTCTCGTCGGACGGCTCGGCCAGCAGCAGCCTGGCGCCCGGCCCGTCGGCCGGCGCGACCGTGACCCAGCGTTTGCCGCCGCCGAGATCGACATCCTCGGTCAGCGTAAAGCCCAGCCGCTCTACATACCAGGCGATCGCCTCGTCATAGTTGGCGACGACCAGCGCCACGGTCGCGACACGACGGTGTTCGGCGAAGCCGGTCATGTCCGTGGCAAATGTGTTTGCCGCATTGGCGCCTGCCTATTTGTTGCGGATCGCGAAACGGCCGATCAGGTGGCGCTCGGCGATATCATAGATGAAGATCGCACGGCTGCCGTCGGCAAGCTCGGCGTCGATCGAAAGGCGGTTGCCCGACAGTGACTGACCGACCACCCTGGCGCCAACCGGAAGAACGATGTCCCCGGTGAGCGGTTCGCTGGCGGGTACCTGGACGTCGCCAGCCAGCGGCGGGCTCACCGGCGATGCTTTGCGTGATTTGTAGACAATCGCCGCGATCACCACCATAACAGCCAGAAAGAGCAGGCCGAGATTGATGGCCATGAAGCGGATGAGCTTGCCGCGCAGCTTGTCGACTTCGGGGTCGAGCGGCTTTTCCTGCTCTTCATCGGCATCGGGCCGGGCCATGGCAAACATTCCGGAATGGTTTTTCGATGAGCGCTCATAGCGAAGAGGCCCCCGAATTGATAGAGGACCTGTTGATAGAGGCCGCGCCCACCTTGCTGGTCGCCGGCTCGGACGCGGCCGGCCAACGCCTCGATCAGTGGCTGGCCGCAGCACTTGGCCCGGATATGTCACGCAGTCGCGTGCAGATGCTGATCAGGCAAGGCGCCGTCGTCATCGACGGCAAGCCGGTCGACGAAACCAAGCGCAAGATGCGCGCGGGCGAAAATGTGTCGGTAGCCATGCCGGAACCGGAGCCGGCGCAGCCGGAGGGCGAGAACATCGCGCTCGAGGTGCTCCACGAAGACGACGAGTTGATCGTCATCAACAAGCCGGCGGGGCTTGTCGTGCACCCTGGCGCCGGCAACTGGACCGGCACGCTGGTCAATGCGCTGATTCATCATTGCGGCGACAGCCTGTCTGGCATTGGCGGGGTGCGCCGCCCGGGCATCGTCCATCGCCTCGACAAGGAGACCAGCGGCGTCATGGTGGTCGCCAAGACCGACCGTGCCCACAAGGCCCTGTCGGAGGCGTTCGCCGACCACGGCCTGACGGGTGATCTCGAACGCGCCTACCTGGCGCTGGTCTGGGGCATACCGCAGAGGCCGACCGGAACGATCGATGCGCCGCTTGGCCGCGCCTCCGACCGGGTTCGCCGCGCCGTAGTGCCGGAAGGCCGTGACGACGCACGGCACGCCGTCACTCGTTTTGCCGTGCAGGAGCGTTTCGGCGAGGGCCACCGGGAATTCGCTGCCGCTAGCCTCGTCGAATGCCGGCTGGAAACCGGCCGCACCCACCAAATCCGCGTCCACATGGCCCATATCGGCCATCCCGTGATTGGCGACCCGGACTACGGCCTCGCCTTCCGTACCAAGGCCAATCGGCTGCCCGAACCGCTGAAAAGCCAGGTCCAGGCATTTTCCCGGCAAGCCTTGCATGCACGGCTCCTTGCATTTCGGCACCCGACTACCCATCTAACGATGAGGTTCGAGGCGCCGTTACCGGGGGACATGGAGGAACTCGTCGGCGGCTTCCGCAAGCTCTGAACCTGCCGTCAAAAACCTGAGTGGCATTGTTCACTTCAACGTGACACACTGTTTCGTGTTGAACAAATGCCTGTCTTTTCTGGTTTTGTTCCTGTATAAGATCTGTTGTCGCGAGCGAGCCTTTTGGTGTTCGCGTCACATGCCCGCCGCGTTTCGGGGGCATCACTCCAATAGAGAGGGGGCGCTACCATGGCCCAGTCATTACCCAGTATCGTTTCCGGTGAAGGCGGCCTCAGCCGCTATCTGGAAGAAATCCGCCGCTTTCCCATGCTTCAGCCGCAGGAAGAGTATATGCTCGCCAAGCGTTACGCCGAGCATGAAGACACTACGGCCGCGCACAAGCTCGTCACCAGCCATTTGAGGCTCGTCGCCAAGATCGCCATGGGCTATCGCGGCTATGGCCTGCCGATCGGCGAAGTGATCTCGGAAGGCAATGTCGGCCTCATGCAGGCCGTCAAGAAATTCGAACCCGAGCGTGGTTTCCGCCTCGCCACCTACGCCATGTGGTGGATCAAGGCCTCGATCCAGGAATACATCCTGCGCTCGTGGAGCCTGGTCAAGATGGGCACGACCGCCAACCAGAAGCGTCTGTTCTTCAATCTCCGCAAGGTGAAGGGCAAGATCCAGGCGCTGGACGATGGCGACCTCAAGCCCGACCAGATCGCCGAAATCGCGACGCGGCTGAACGTTTCCGAGGCCGAAGTGGTGTCGATGAACCGCCGCCTGTCCGGCGACGCGTCACTCAACGCGCCGATCCGGGCGACGGAAGGCGAGTCCGGCGAATGGCAGGACTGGCTGGTCGACGACCACGAAAGCCAGGAAGAGATGCTGATCGAGCAGGACGAGCTGGAAAACCGGCGCGGCATGCTGTCGGGCGCTCTCGCCGTGCTCAACGATCGCGAGCGGCGCATCTTCGAGGCGCGCCGCCTCGCCGAGGAGCCGCTGACGCTCGAGGAACTGTCGGCCGAGTTCGACATCAGCCGCGAGCGCGTGCGGCAGATCGAGGTGCGCGCCTTCGAGAAGGTGCAGGATGCGGTCAAGGCCGCCGCCAAGCGCCAGATGCAGGCGCTGCGCACCATCGAGGCACAGCCGGCGGCTTAAAGCCGGCTTTGGGCAGGAAATAGCAGGGCGGCGTCAGGAAACTGGCGCCGCCTTTTTGTTGGCGAAGCCGCCGACGCAGCGCCTTTCTCCCCGTCACTACACGGGGAGAAATGTCCGGCAGGACAATGAGGGGCGGCGCTGAGGTTGCCAGGTTCTTGCCGGAGCAACAGCACATGCCGGTCATCATCATCAATGCTGGCGCCGCCCCTCATCCGGCTGCCGCCACCTTCTCCCCTTATAGGGGCGGGGAGAAGGGACTAAACCTCACAGCCCGTCCAGCGGGAATTTGAGGTAGCGCCGGCCATTGGCTTCCGGCTCCGGCAGCCGCCCGCCATTGATGTTGATCTGCAGTGCATGCAGGATCAGCCGCGGCATCGGCAATGTGCGATCGCGCGCCTCGCGTAGCGCGACGAACTCGGCCTCTGTACGCGCGGCGACCAGGTGGATGTTGGTCGCCTTCTGTGCCGCGACCGTGCTTTCCCACATCGGTTCTCGCCCGCCAGCCTGGTAATCATGGCCGACGAACAGCCGGGTTTCCTCCGGCAAGGCCAGGATGCCTTGGACGGAGCGCCACAACCGCGCGGCGCTTCCACCGGGAAAATCCGTCCTTGCCGTGCCGCTGTCGGGCATGAACAGCGTGTCGTGGATGAAGCCGGCGTCGCCGATCACATACGTAATCGATGCCAATGTATGTCCAGGCGAGAACAGCACCCTGACCGGAAGGGTTCCGATCCGGAAGGTCTCACCCTCGGCGAACAGCCTGTCCCACTGTGAGCCGTCAGCCGGAAAGTCCGGCCAGTTATAGATCACTTTCCACAGTGCCTGGACGTCGACGACCTTGTCGCCGATCGCCATCGGCGCTCCAGTCTTCTGTTTCAGGTAATGCGCCGCCGAGAAATGGTCGGCGTGGGGATGGGTATCGAGGATCCACTCAAGTTCCAGCCCGTTTTCCCCAATGAAGTCGAGCAAGCTATCCGCGCTCATCGTACTGGTCGCGCCGGATTTTTCATCGAAGTCGAGGATCGGATCGATAATGGCGCATCGCTTCGTCGCCGGGTCTGCGACGACATACTGGATGGCCCCGGTCGGCTTGTCATAAAAGCCGCTGACCTGCGGCTTCGCCAAAGCTATCTGCACGTCCGGCTTCCCCAAACCTAGCCGGCAGAAACGATTTTCTCCGCCGGAACCCACCGTGAGCATCGTTGTCCGCCCCGACGAACCAGTCAAGCGTGACTTGGTTCGCAGGAGCGGAAAGCCGGAAACTATTCCGACGTACCGGCTTAGGCGGAGGGCTGCTTGGTTTTCCTGAGATAGGGCAGGATCGTCTCGTAGGCGCCGAAGCGCTTGATCGCATCCTCGTTGGAAACGGCGGCGGTGATGATGACGTCCTCACCCTGTTTCCAGTTCGCCGGCGTCGCCACCTGATGCTTGGCGGTAAGCTGCATGGAATCGACCGCCCGCAGGATCTCGTCGAAGTTGCGCCCCGTGGTCATCGGGTAGGTCAGCACCAGCTTTATCTTCTTGTCCGGCCCGATGACGTAGACCGAGCGTACGGTGGCGTTGTCGGCGGGTGTGCGGCCTTCCGAGGTTTCGCCGGCGCCGCCTGGCAGCATGTCATAAAGCTTGGCGACCTTGAGGTCCTTGTCGCCGATGAGCGGGTAATGCACCGAATGGCCGGTCGCCGTCTTGATGTCATCCTGCCATTTGCCATGGCTTTCGACCGGGTCGACCGAAATGCCGATGATCTTGACGTTGCGCTTCTTGAACTCGCCCTCGAGCCCCGCCATCGTGCCAAGCTCGGTCGTGCAGACCGGCGTGAAATTCTTCGGATGGCTGAACAGGATCGCCCAGCCGTCGCCGATCCAGTCATGGAA
Source organism: Mesorhizobium sp. URHB0026 (assembly GCF_054059755.1). NCBI lineage: Bacteria > Pseudomonadati > Pseudomonadota > Alphaproteobacteria > Hyphomicrobiales > Phyllobacteriaceae > Mesorhizobium > Mesorhizobium sp. URHB0026. The sequence continues at coordinate 1,045,636 of NZ_JBSSCN010000001.1, forward strand.
TTTGATGGCTCCCTGCGTGGTGTCGGCGGTGAAGTCCGGCGCGATATCGTTGATACGAAGACTCATGACCTATCCCTACCCCTTGTGAATGTGGCCGGTATCTTCGCCGCCCGGCGCCCGGCACCTAATCGTAGCACCGCAGCGCGACTGATTAAACGCTGGAGATGACGGTCCTTCACTCGATGCGCAAAAAATTTTTCCACACACGCGGGATCAGGGCCAAAAATTACGACGTGATTGATATCGGGCATGAGACAAGCGGCAGGAATCGGCAAAGACGCCTCAGGCCTTGTTGATTGCCAGCGTCGCCGTCAAATCTTCCATGCGCTGCGCCAAGGCGCCGAGCGCGCTGGTCAGCACGCTGTCGCTCTTGTCGGCCTTGGTCAGCGCCTCGTCGCGCGTCTTGCGCAAGGTCAGCACTTCGCTTTCCATGCCCTTGACGCGCTTCTGCAACTCCGAAAGCTCGTCCATCACCATGATGCCGGCCATGACGGTCAGCCGCTGGTCACCGATCTCGCCGAAAGAATCCTTCAGATGCGAGACATAGCGGTCGAAGCGCTCGGCGAGATCGATCAGATGCTCTTCCTGGCCCTCGTCGCAGGCCATGCGGTACTGCTTGCCGTCGATTGAAACCGTGACCTGTGCCATCGGGCCAGCTCCTATCTGTCCAACACGGCGCGGATGGTTTCCATCGCGGTCACCAGTCTTCGCGACACTTCCTTGTTGGCGTCTTCCAGCCGTTCGGCGCGCGCTTCGGAATTGTCGAGTTCCTGCGCCAACCGCGAGCGGTCGGCATTCATCCGCTGCACTTCGGCCTCGGCTTCCGAATAGTCGCGTTCATGCTCGAGCTTGGCCGCGACGGCGTTTTCCAGCCCTTCGATGGCCTTGCTCAGCCTGGCGATTACTTCCTTGAGCGTGGTTTCCCCGGTCATGGCTTCGTCCTGTGCCCTGCCCATCACCGAATCGTTCGCGTTCAGAACGCGTTATCCCGGAAACATTAGGCACCGGGTGAAGGCAACGTCAATAAAGCTCTCGCGACTGTCCCCCGCTAACGCTAAAGTAGATCCGCCGCCGACATCACAAGACCGGCAAATCTGCACCCGATTTGTTGACTAAAAGCCCGCGCCTGCTATGTGTCGCGCACCCTTTTCAAGGGCTCTCCCAAGCCCCCAAACCCCCACCCTGGAGGTACCATGACGTCGCGTGAACAACATGACCGGATGGCCAATGCGATCCGTTTTCTCTCCATGGATGCAGTCGAGAAGGCGAATTCTGGCCATCCCGGCCTGCCCATGGGCTGCGCCGACATTGCCACGGTGCTGTTCACCCGCTTCCTGAAATACGACCCCAAGGCCCCGCATTGGGCCGACCGTGACCGCTTCATCCTGTCGGCGGGCCATGGTTCGATGCTGCTCTATTCGTTGCTGCACCTGACCGGCTACGAAGACATGACCATCGACCAGATCAAACACTTCCGCCAGTTGGGCTCGAAAACCGCCGGCCATCCCGAATATGGCCATGCCACCGGCATCGAGACCACGACCGGCCCGCTCGGCCAGGGCCTCGCCAATTCGGTCGGCTTCGCGCTCGGCGAGCGCATCATGAACGCCGCCTTCGGCAACGACCTTGTCGACCACTACACCTATGTGTTGGCCGGCGACGGCTGCCTGATGGAAGGTGTTTCCCAGGAAGCCATCGCCCTTGCCGGTCACCTCAAGCTCAACAAGCTGATTGTTTTCTGGGACAACAACAACATCTCGATCGACGGTCCGGTCTCGCTTGCCGACAACACCGACCAGGTCGCGCGCTTCCAGGCCTCCGGTTGGAACGCCAGCCACATCGACGGCACCGATCCGGAAGCGATCGCCTATGCCATCGAGGCCGCCCGCCATTCCGACAAGCCGACGATGATCGCCTGCAAGACGACCATCGGCTTCGGTGCCCCGACCAAGGCCGGCACCAACAAGGCGCATGGCTCGCCGCTCGGCCCAGATGAGATCGCTGGCGCGCGCAAGTTCTTCAACTGGGACTCGCCGCCCTTCGAGATCCCGGCTGACATTCTCGACGCCTGGCGCACGGCCGGCAAGGCCGGCGTCAAGGCGCGCACGGACTGGGAAGGCCGCCTGGCCAAGGCCGATCCGAAGCTGAAGGCCGAGTTCGAGCGCCGTACCAGTGGCAAGCTGCCGGCGAATTTCGACTCCGTCATCGCCGACTACAAGAAGAAGCTTTCAGCCGACAAGCCGAAGGTCGCGACCCGCAAATCGTCGGAAATGGCGCTGGAAGTCATCAATGGCGCGGTGCCGGAAACCATCGGCGGCTCGGCCGACCTGACCGGCTCCAACAACACCAAGACCAGCCAGACCAAGAACATCACGCCGGACGATTACGGCCAGCGCTATGTCCATTACGGCATCCGGGAACACGGCATGGCTGCCGCGATCAACGGCCTGACGCTGCATGGCGGCCTCATTGCCTATGGCGGTACCTTCATGTGCTTCTCCGACTATGCCCGCCCCTCGATGCGGCTTGCCTCGCTGATGGGCATCCGCTCGATCTTCGTCATGACCCATGATTCCATCGGTCTGGGCGAAGACGGGCCGACCCACCAGCCGGTCGAGCACATGGCCGCCCTGCGCGCCATTCCCAACCACAATGTGTTCCGTCCGGCCGACGCGGTGGAAACCGCCGAATGCTGGCAGATCGCGCTCGAATCCGAAAAGACGCCGTCGACCCTGGCGCTGACCCGCCAGAACCTGCCGACGGTGCGCACCGAGTTCACCGAAAAGAACCTGAGCAGCCAGGGGGCCTATGAACTCGCCGCCGCCAGCGGCGAGGCCGCTGTGACGATCTTCGCCACCGGTTCCGAGGTCGAGATCGCGCTTGGCGCCCGCGACCTTCTGGAAAAGCATGGTCACCCGACCCGTGTCGTCTCGGTGCCCTGCTTCGAACTGTTCGATAAGCAGAGCGACGCCTATCGCAAGAAGACGATCGGCGACGCACCGATCAAGATGGCGATCGAGGCCGGCATCCGCCAGGGCTGGGATCATCTCATCGGCTCGGACGGCATCTTCATCGGCATGACCGGCTTCGGTGCGAGCGGTACGATCGAACAGCTTTATCCGCATTTCGGCATCACAGCCGAGGCGGCTGCCAAGGCGGCGGAAGCCCGCCTGCAAGGCAGATGAGGCCTGGCATGTCGCCCAAAAGTGTATCGCGATTTGGGACAACGACATGCACGAAACAAAATACCCGACGAGATCGCGTGAAAAGCGGTTTCGCCGGGCTGGCTAAACCTAATCGATTTAAATTCAGTCCGCCGCGGCTGGATTCTTTGCCCATCCGCCGCTATGAAGCTGCGGACCAATCGTCTGCCCTCCAGCTCCCCGGGAGAGAAAAATGACTGTCAGAGTTGCCATCAACGGATTTGGCCGCATCGGCCGCAACATCCTGCGCGCCATCCATGAGTCCGGCCGCAAGGACATCGATGTCGTCGCCGTCAACGATCTTGGCCCGGTCGAGACCAACGCCCACCTGCTGCGCTTTGACAGCGTGCACGGCCGCTTTCCGCATGAAGTGTCGGTCGACGGCGACCAGATCACCGTCGGCAAGGAAAAGTTCAAGGTCACCGCGATCAAGGATCCGACGCAGTTGCCGTGGAAGGAACTCGGCATCGACATCGCGCTCGAATGCACCGGCATCTTCACCGCCCGCGACAAGGCAGCCGCGCACCTGACCGCCGGCGCCAAGCGCGTGCTGGTCTCGGCGCCCGCCGACGGCGCTGACTTGACCGTCGTCTACGGCATCAACCACGACAAGCTGACCAAGGACCACATCGTCATCTCGAATGCGTCCTGCACCACCAACTGCCTGGCGCCGCTGGCGGCCGTCCTGCATGAGACGGTCGGCATCGAAAAGGGCATGATGACGACGATCCATTCCTACACGGGCGACCAGCCGACGCTGGACACCATGCACAAGGATCTCTACCGCGCCCGCGCCGCCGCCCTGTCGCAGATCCCGACCTCGACCGGCGCCGCCAAGGCGATCGGCCTCGTCCTGCCCGACCTCAAGGGCAAGCTCGACGGCATCTCGATCCGCGTGCCGACGCCGAACGTCTCGGTCGTCGACTTCAAGTTCATCGCCAAGCGCTCGACCACGGTGCAGGAAATCAACGAGGCGGTCATCGCCGCCTCCAACGGCAAGCTGAAGGGCATCCTCGGCGTCACCCATCACCCGAACGTGTCGATCGACTTCAATCACGATCCGCGTTCCTCGATCATGGCGCTCGACCAGACCAAGGTGATGGACGGCAACTTCGTTTCGGTGCTGTCCTGGTACGACAATGAATGGGGCTTTTCCAACCGCATGGGCGACACCGCCGTCGCTTTCGGCAAGACCATCGCCTGATCGAAGATCGATCTTCCCGACACTCGAAACGCCCGGCTTCGTCCGGGCGTTTTCATCTGCCGGAGCAGCAGCGCGAAAATCGGCGGCGCCGGGCAAAAAACCACCCTCCCGCCTTGCACTGGTCACGCCTTCGCCCCACTCTGCCGCGAAGCCAGGAGGCAGAGGAATTCGAGGGGCAAATCACGGATGGAGCATGCGATCTATCTCGTTACGCTGGTCGGCACGGCGCTTGTTGTCGCAGCGGCGTTTTCGAGCCTGATCGCCTTCCGCTTTGGCGCCCCGCTCCTGCTCCTGTTTCTGTGCATCGGGCTCGCCACTGGAACCGACGGCCTCGGCATCCAGTTCGACAATGCCCGCATCGCTTATTTTGCTGGCTCACTGGCGCTCGCCGTCATCCTGTTCGATTCCGGTTTCGGCACGCCGCTCAACGCCCTGCGGCAGGCGGCAGGACCAGCCCTGTCGCTGGCGACCTTCGGCGTCCTTCTCACCACCGGTCTGTTCGGCGCCGCCGCCTACTACCTGCTCGACCTCAGCTGGCTGGAATCCTTCCTGCTCGGCGCAGCCGTCGCTTCGACCGACGCGGCGGCGGTGTTCTTCCTGCTGCGCGCCGGCGAGATCAATCTGCGCGAGCGCGTGCGCTCCACGCTCGAGGTTGAATCGGGCACCAATGATCCGATCGCCATCTTCCTGACCATCACGCTGGTCGAGATCATCGCCGCCCACGCCAACCCCGAAGCCAATGTCCTGGTCACCAATCTGATCCTCGGCTTCCTCATAAACATGGGGCTTGGCGCGATCGTCGGCGTGCTTGGCGGCCTCGCCATCGTGCGCCTGGTCGATCGGCTCAACCTCGACCATGGCCTGCTGCCGATCTTCGTGCTGACCTTGTCCTTGATGGTCTTTGCCGCCGCCGGTGCCATCGGCGGCTCCGGCTTCCTGGCGGTCTATATCGCCGGGCTCATCGCCGGCAATTCCGACATCCGCGCTGTCACCATCCTGAAGCGCTTCCAGGACGGCATGTCGTGGCTGGCGCAGATCATTATGTTCCTCATCCTCGGCCTGTTCGCGACGCCCTCGCAATTTCCGGCGATCATGGTGCCTGCGATAGCGCTTGGCCTGTTCCTGATGTTCGTCGCCCGTCCTGTCGCGGTCTGGCTCTGCCTTGTCCCCTTCCGCCTGCCGCGTCCCGAAGTCGCCTTTGTCTCCTGGGTCGGCCTGCGCGGCGCCGTATCCATCCTGCTCGCCATCACACCGCTGCTCGGCGGGCTGGAAAACGGCCGCACCATCTTCAACGCCGCCTTCATCATCGTTCTGGTGTCCCTGGTCATCCAGGGCTGGACCGTCGGCCCGCTGGCGCGACGCCTCGGCCTGATCGTGCCGGCCCGGCTCGGACCGCTGGACAAGGTCGAACTGGAACTGCCCGGCTCCGCGCATCACGAACTCCTTGCCTATCGTGTGGCGCCGGGCAGTCCGGTGGCGCGCGGCGAACGCATCCCGCGCTGGGCGCGGCCCTCGCTGGTGCTGCGTGACGGCCGCTCGATGCGTTTCCAGGACATGGGCCGGCTCGCCGCCGGCGATCAGGTCTACATCTTCGTGCCCGATCGCTATCCCCGCCTGCTCGACAAGCTGTTCGCCAGCCGGGCCGTCGTCGATCCGGAGGATGCTGATTTCTTCGGCGCCTTCGCCGTCGATCCGGCGCGTTCCGCCGCCGAACTGGAAGCCGCCTATGCGCCCGGTCTCAGCGAGGCCGAGCAGAAACAGACCGTCGGTGCGCTGGTCACCGCGCGGCTCGGCGGCCATGCCGAATATGCCGACCGCGTGCTGCTTGGTCCGATCGAGCTGATTGTGCGCGACGTCGACGACAAGGGCAAAATCACCGGGCTCGGCCTGTCCTTCGAGCCGACCGCGCCGGTGGCGCGCGTGCCTGTGTTCCTGAGCGCCGGCGAGATCGGCGACCGTCTCACCGCCTTTATCCGCAACTGGCGCAAGCCGGCTGGGGCGCGGGGGGCAACACAGGCGGATGACGCCCCTGAGCCCCCGGTCGAGAAAGCGTCGGCCGAAAGCTGACGCGGGCGACCGTTCGCCCCGCCCGACATAGGCCGGGCGGTCTTCACGGACTTATGTCCCCGTCCGCCTCAAAATTTCGCACCTGGCCCCAGCCAAGCCTTGCATCGTCGTTGATGCGAGGTATGGTCCCGGCGATTTCAGACGAAAAGGAACCGGCATGGCTGTCTTCAAGACACTGGACGATATCGGCAACATCAGCGGCAAGCGCGTGCTGGTGCGCGTCGACCTCAACGTTCCCGTCACCGAGGGCAAGGTCTCCGACGCCACCCGCATCGAACGCATCGCGCCAACTATCGCCGAATTGTCCGGCAAGGGCGCCAAGGTCATCCTGCTCGCCCATTTCGGTCGGCCCAAGGATGGTCCCTCGCCCGAATTCTCGCTAGAGCCCATCGCCAGGGCGACGGCCGAGGTGCTCGGCCGTCCCGTTGCATTCGCCTCCGACTGCATCGGCGACACGGCAGGCAGCGCTGTCGCCGCCATGGACAAGGGCGACGTGCTGCTCCTGGAAAACACCCGCTTCTACAAGGCCGAAGAGAAGAACGATTCCGCTTTTACCGAACGGCTCGCCGCCAATGGCGACATCTTCGTCAACGATGCCTTTTCCGCCGCCCACCGTGCCCATTCGTCAACTGAAGGGCTGGCGCACCTCTTGCCGTCCTTCGCCGGCCGCACCATGCAGGCCGAACTCGAGGCCCTGGAAAAGGGCCTGGGTAACCCGGTCCGTCCGGTCGTTGCCATCGTCGGCGGCGCCAAGGTCTCGACGAAGATCGACCTGTTGATGAACCTGGTGAAGAAGGTCGATGCGCTGGTCATCGGCGGCGGCATGGCCAACACCTTTCTCGCCGCGCGCGGCACCGATGTCGGCAAGTCACTGTGTGAGCACGACTTGGCTCCGACCGCCAAGCAGATCATGATCGAAGCGGCAGAGGCCGGCTGCGCCATAATCCTGCCGGTCGACGGCGTCGTCGCCAAGGAATTCAAGGCGGGTGCGGCCTGCGAGACCGTCGCCATCTCGGACGTGCCGGCCGATGGCATGATCCTCGATGTCGGCGCCAGGACCGTGACGACGATCGGCGAGTGGATCGACCGCGCCGCGACGCTGGTCTGGAACGGGCCGCTCGGCGCCTTCGAGATCGAGCCGTTCGATCACGCCACGGTGGCGGCGGCCAGGCATGCGGCAGCGCGCACAAAGGCAGGCAAGCTGGTTTCGGTCGCCGGCGGCGGCGATACCGTGGCTGCGTTGAACCACGCCGGTGTCGCTGACGACTTCACCTATGTCTCGACCGCCGGCGGCGCCTTCCTGGAATGGATGGAAGGCAAGCCATTGCCCGGCGTGGACGTGCTGAAGCGCTGAGGGCGCCACGGCTCACCGGCAATTCGATCAACTCGAAGGGAACTGGCGGCAGCGCCGGCCACTTTCGCTCGATTCGAGCTTTCCGGCGTCATTCCTTTGGCGGTAGTGTCGTGCTGGCCGATACCAACCGGTTAGGAGAAGCATGATGAGCGAACGTCTCGAAGACATTGCCGCGGCGATTGTGGCCGACGGCAAGGGCCTGCTGGCCGCTGATGAAAGCTCCGGCACGATCAAGAAGCGCTTCGACGTCATCGGCGTCGAGTCTACCCCCGACAGCCGCCGCGATTACCGCGAGATGATGTTCCGCGCCAAGGACGCGATGGCCAAATACATTTCCGGCGTTATCCTCTATGACGAAACCATTCGCCAGAAGGCCGCCGACGGCACTCCGCTGGTCGATATCATCAAGGCGGCAGGCGCCATTCCAGGCATCAAGGTCGATGCCGGCGCCAAGCCGCTGGCCGGCTTTCCCGGCGACACCATTACCGAGGGCCTCGACGGCCTGCGCGAGCGGCTTGCCGACTATTACAAGCTCGGGGCCCGCTTCGCCAAATGGCGCGCGGTGATCGACATCGATACCGGCAAGGGCGTGCCTTCGGTCACTTCGATCAACTCGAACACCCATGCGCTTGCCCGCTATGCGGCACTTTGCCAGGAGGCCGGCATCGTGCCGATCGTCGAGCCCGAAGTGCTGATGGACGGCGCTCACGACATCGACACTTGTTTTGAGGTCTCCAAGGCGACGCTGATAAAGCTCTATGACGAGCTCCACGCTGCCGGTGTCGTCCTCGAAGGCACGATCCTGAAGCCCAACATGGTGCTTTCTGGCAAGAAGTCCGGCACGGTGGACAGTCCTGAGCAAGTCGCGGAGAAGACGATAAAACTGTTCCGCGAGACGGTGCCGGCCGCGGTGCCGGGCATTGCCTTCCTCTCGGGCGGCCAGGAGGACGAGGAGGCGACCGCCAACCTCAATGCCATCAACGCCATCGGCCAGCATCCGTGGAAGCTGACTTTCTCCTATGGCCGCGCGCTGCAGGCCGCCCCGCAGAAGGCATGGAGCGGCAAGCCCTCGAACATCGCCGCCGGCCAGGCCGCCTTCACCCACCGCGCCCACATGAACCACCTGGCGGCACTTGGGAAATGGAAGGCGAGCCTGGAACAGGCTGCCTGAAGCCCCTGCTATCCTTCCCTTCAAACCCGGGCCGACATGCCCGGGTTTTGTTTTGGCGCACCGGCCTTGGGTCAAGGCATCCGAATTCTTATTTTCTCCGGGCATTCCTGACAGCGGCGATGTCGGGGCGAGCCCATCCCGTACGTCCTTGGGGTGCAGACAGGGAGAAGTTCATGCATCGCAACAAGGTCGTTTCGCGCGAAGAATGGTTCGAGGCTCATAAGGCACATCTGGCCCGCGAGAAGGAACTGACGCGGCTTCGCGAGCGCGTCGCGGCCGAGCGGCGCGAACTGCCCTGGTTGAAAATCCGCAAGGACTACGTCTTCGAGACCGAACGGGGGCCGAAGAAACTTGCCGATCTGTTTGGCGCCAACAGCCAGCTGATCGTCTACCATTTCATGTTCGTGCCGGGCTGCGTCAATCATTGCGAAGGCTGCTCCTTTCTTGCCGATCATATCGACGGTGCCAACCAGCACCTCATGCACCACGACGTATCGCTGGTCGTGATCTCGCGCGCGCCGCTGGAAGAGCTTCTAGCCTACAAGCAGCGCATGGGCTGGAAGTTCGACTGGGTGTCGTCCTATGCGTCTGATTTCAACTTCGATATGCAGGTTTCCTTCACCGACAGGCAGATCGCGGCTGGCGACACCACCTACAATTTCGAGACCCGACCCCGGACATCGAAGGAGCTTCCGGGCGCCAGCGTTTTCTACAGGGACGAGAACGGCGACATTTTCCTGACCTTCGTTTCGCGTGCCCGCGGCGGCGAACAACTGATCGGCGCCTACCACTATCTGGACCTGACGCCGAAGGGCCGCGATGAGACCGGCCTCTACCGCAATCTGATGGATTGGGTGCGGCTTCATGACGAATATGCAGGCGAGCCGCAAGCGGAGCGCGATTGCCACGATGGCTGACCAGCAAAAGTGCGGAGCGCCTCCGGAATTGCGTAAAACACAGGGGTAGAGCGTTCGAGGCGATCCTGTTTTCGCCGGAAATGCTCGTTCACCTCTCTCGCGACATGCGTTAAATGCTGGTCGAAAACCAGTTCAATGGACCAGATGCGACGCTTTCCGACCTTCCTCACCTGGCTCGCCTTCCCGATCTATGTCTGGCAGGGATTGGGTGTCCGCCGCCGCACCTCGCGCATGCTGCCGGCGCGGGGACCGGTCATGCACGAGATCTCGGGCCAGCCTCCGGCAATCTCGCTGTTGGTGCTGGGCGATTCCTCCGCCGCCTCGGTCGGCATCGGCAATTCCGAAAACGGACTTGCCGCGCAGCTTGCGGTCATGATTGCGCAGCGCACCGGCAGCGCTGTGCGCTGGCGTGCCGCCGGCTTCAATTCGGCGACATCCGGTCAGATCCGCGACCATGTCCTGCCCAATCTGTCGGCTGATCCGTGGACGCATATCGTGCTCGCCATCGGCACCAACGACACCAAGAACTTTCATTCCGTGCCGCGCTTCAAGAAGGAGTTCGGCGGCCTGCTTTACGCGCTGCGCGCCAAATGGCCGGAGTCGCGCGTGGTATGGTCGCCGGTGCTGGAGTTCACGCGTGCGCCGGCCATGCCGTCGCCGCTCGGCAAGATCCTCGAGATCCGCGCCACCGCGGTGAACCGGATGGGCGAACGGCTCTGCCTGGAGCGCGGCGCGGTGCCGGCGCCGCGCCTGCCGATCACCAACCCCGAGGCCGGTTTTGCTTCCGACGGGTTTCATGCCTCGGAGGCCGGCTACCGGGCTTGGGCGGAACATCTCGTCGGCCCAGTGCTTGCCGACTGAAGAGCGACCGCGCTGTCACCAGGCCCTATGTCAAGTGCCCGAGCACGGCCGCCAGCGAGATCGCCGCCATGGCGAGCAATGCCAATTTCCAGAAGTCGCCGCGGCGCCTGAGCCCCGGCCAGCCGAGCGGCTTGATGAGCTGGATGACCATGAACCCGACGATGACAAGGGCGAGGAGTTTCGTCATGCTGCCTTTGACCAGCAACGCTTGCGCCTGTCAAAGCGGTTCGTTCGGTCTCCGGGAAAGAAAAGGCGCCGCGAACCCGAACTGGAACGCGACGCACGCCTTGACCGCGCAGCAATCTACTTCAGCGGCTTGAGGCCAGCCTCGATCGATGCGCGTTTTGCCTCCAGGAACGGTGGCAGGGCAAGGCTTTCGCCCAACGTCTCCAGCGGCTCGTCGGCGGTGAACCCTGGCCCGTCGGTGGCAATCTCGAACAGGATGCCGTTCGGCTCACGGAAATAGAGCGAGCGGAAGTAATAGCGCTCGACCTCGCCGCTTGACGGCAGCCGGAATTCGGCCAGGCGCCCTGTCCACTGATGCAGCGTCTCCTCGTCTGGCGCCCTGAAGGCGACATGGTGAACCGCACCGGCGCCCTGCCTTGCGGGTGCCAGCCCAGGTTGCACGGCCACATGAAGCTCCGCCGCCGGCCCGCCCGCGCCCATTTCGAAGACGTGGACCTGGCCCTCGCCGTCGGGCGAAGCATAGTCGCGGACCTTGCGCATGTTCATCACCTCGGTCAGCACCGCCTCGGTGTTGGTGATGTCGGGAACACTGATAACGATCGGCCCAAGTCCGCGGATCTGATGCTCGGCCGGTACCGGGCTTTTCGTCCAGGGATGGCTGCCGCCCTTGCCGCCATCGCTGACGAGCCTCAGGCGCTGGCCTTCGGGATCCTCGAAATCCAGCGACTTGTAGCCGCCGACATCGGCAGTCTCTCCTGTCACGATGCCTTCGCTGGCAAGGTGCTGCTTCCACCAGCCAAGGCTCTCCTGGCTGCCGACCCTGAGGCTGGTCCTCGCGATGCTATGGGTGCCGCGCCGTTCGCGGCCGATCGGCCAGTCGAAGAAGGTGAGGTCGGTACCCGGCGTTGCGTCGCCGTCGGCGTAAAAGAGATGGTAGGCCGAGGTATCGTCTTGGTTCACTGTCTTCTTGACCAGCCGCAGCCCCAGCACCTTCGTGTAGAAGTGAAGATTACCGGGCGCATTGGCGGTGATGGCGGTCAGGTGGTGAATTCCTGTCAGTTGCAAGCTCATGGTGGTCTCCCTGTTTTTGGGGAAGAATTTTCCACTTTCATATCAGAACTCCGGTCACTTCGCTGAAGGCCACCTATCCCGACAGTCCGTCACCAAATTATGAACAATACCGCCCCGATTAGCTCTATTTTAATGAACAATCCGCGCTCGCGTGACCCGTCACGACAAGAACGGAACAGTCGCCGCACGACCTGCCATCCTCCTGACAGACTGCTGTCAGGAGGGGTGTGCGATAGTGTCTCCGGTTAGAGAGAGGAGATTGGTCATGAACGGTTTTACCATTCTGCGCGGCATGCAGCATTATGTCGGCAAGATCCGCACGATGCGAAACGAGATCCGGACCCAGCGGTTCATGAACGCGCTTCCCGCCGACATTCGCAAGGATATCGGCTGGCCAGACATGTATGCCGAGCGTCGACATCACGGCAATTGAGACGAAATTTTCAACGCAGCATCTGGATGCTCACGCGTCAGCACCCAGATATCAAATCCGGCGCGCGAGGGATGGAGCGAGCTCATGCCCGATCAGAAGACAATCGGCTTTCTGTTTATCGAAGGTTTTGCCGACTGGGAGTATGGGCTGCTGGCGGCCTCGGCGGTCGAATGGTTCGGCGCTCGCGCCGTATCGCTGACGCCCGACGGCAAGCCGGTGACCGGAATCAGCGGTTTTAAGCTGACGCCAGACCGCTCGGCCAGCATCGATGAGAATACCGATGTCGATGCCGTGGCCGTTATCGGTTCCGACCACTGGGCGAGCAAGGCACCGCCGGATGCTGCCGAACTGCTGATGGCTGTCGCATCGCGCGGCGGTGTCGTTGGTGGCATCTGTGCGGGAACGCTGGCGCTGGCCCGAGCCGGCATGTTCGAGAACGCCAAGCACACCAGCAATGGCCGTGATTGGATCAGCGGTCACGAGCCCGGCTATGCCGGCGACGGCAATTATCAGGATGTGCCACATGCCGTGGCCGACGGCAAAATCGTGTCCGCGCCAGGTTCGGCGCCCGGCACTTTCGCCCTTGCCTTCCTGCAGACGCTCTATCCGGAAAAAGGCAGCGAACTCGCGCAGATGCGGACCATGTTCGCCAAGGAGTATACTGAAGCCTCCTGACAGTATGCTGTCAGGAGGTGCGTGCGATGGTGGGATAATGCGCATGGCCGGCCGAGAGGACGATCTATGAAAAACTGGACCGACAGGCTGAACACGCCTGGTATCAACGGCGTGAAGCCAACGCCGCGCACCGTAGGGGACATTATCGAAGGCCAGCCCATGCTGGTTCCGACCGCGCGCCAGGTCGACGATTTCATCCGCTCCATCCCCGAAGGCGTCGAGATGGACGTTCGCGCGCTGCGCACGGCCCTTGCCATCGAGCATGGCGCCGAAGTGACATGCCCGGTCACCATGGGCTATCATCTGCGTACGGTCGCCGAGGCTGCCAAGGAGGATCTCGAGCGCGGCATGATGCTCAGCGGCGTCGCTCCCTTCTGGCGCGTGCTCGATGCGAAGACGCCGACAACGAGGAAACTGTCCTTCGGCGCGGAATTCGTCGCCGCGCAGCGCAAGCGCGAAGGGCTGAAACCGTAATGCATGTCATGTGGAAGTGGATCCGGTCAGGGAGCCACGGCATGCATGGGAAAAACACTGGGGAAGCAAACGATGCGCCGCGCCGACAGGCTCTTTCAGATTGTGCAGCATCTGCGAGGTGGCCGTCTGGTCACCGCTCAGAAGCTCGGCACATGGCTCGAGGTTTCCGAGCGAACCATCTACCGCGACATAGCCGACCTGCAGTCGACCGGGGTGCCGATCGACGGCGAGGCTGGCGTTGGCTACATGATGAGGGAGGGTTTCGACCTTCCGCCGCTGATGTTCACGCGTGACGAGATCGTGGCGCTGGTGGCAGGCGCACGCATGGTGCGCGCCTTTGGCGGCGCCGCCATGGCGCGGGCCGCCGACGAGGCACTGGTCAAGATCGGTGCCGTGCTGCCCGATGCCGAGAAGGACCGCATTGCCCGCACCGAGATCCACACGCCGATGTGGGTGGTCAGCGATGCCGCCCGCGAGGCGATCGACCTGATCGAGCGCGCGGTCGAAAAGCGCCAGGTGCTGACCATCGACTATTCGGACGAAGCCGGCCGCGGCACCGCGCGCGATATCAGGCCGCTCGGCCTGTGGTTCTGGGGCAAGGTGTGGACGCTGGTCGCCTGGTGCGAGATGCGCGATGATTTCCGCGCCTTCCGCATCGACCGCATTGCCTCCGTGGTCATCGCCGGCCGAATCTTCAAGCCGGAGCGCGGCAAGCAGCTTGCCGATTTCTACCGGGCGGTGGAGCGCAGCGAGGACTACGGCATGGCGCCCGACCGCGCGGCGCGAAGCTGAGACTTGCCGGACCGCACAAAAAAGCCCGCTCGAAGCGGGCTATTTTGTTGCGTTGGCGAAAAGCCTATTCCTCGTCGGTATCGGTGTCCTTCGACTTCAGCGCCGACAGCTTGGCGAAGACGGCGTTTGCATCGAGCTCCGCATCCTCGTCCTTCGGCTTCTCCGGTGCAGGCACCAACCGCTCGGTCAATGCCGCCGGCAGCAGCGTGTCGCCGACCGGCTGCGCCTGCTCGCGGCCGCGCGAGGCGCGGTTGACTTCCATATCTAGGTCGATCTGCGAGGCGAGACCCAGCGTCACCGGGTCCATCGGCTGCAGATTGGCCGAATTCCAGTGTTTGCGTTCGCGGATCTGCTCGATTGTCGACTTGGTGGTGCCGACGAGGCGCGAAATCTGCGCGTCCTTCAGTTCGGGATGATTGCGCACCAGCCACAGAATGGCGTTCGGCCGGTCCTGGCGCTTCGACAGCGGCGTATAGCGCGGGCCTTTGCGCTTGGATTCAGGCACCCGCACCTTGGGATCGGAAAGCTTCAGGCGCTGGTTCGGATCCTTCTCGGCGCGCGCGATCTCGTCGCGGGTCAGCTGGCCGGTCATGATCGGATCCATGCCCTTGATGCCTTGCGCTGATTCACCGTCGGCGATCGCCTTTACCTCGAGCGGATGCAGCCCGCAGAACTGCGCGATCTGCTCGAAGGAAAGCGCGGTGTTGTCGACCAGCCAGACGGCGGTCGCCTTGGGCATCAGCAGCGTATTGGCCATGTGCAAAATCCTTCTCGTTCGCCCGCGTTCCCGCGCGGGCGGTGGTTTTAGAGCCACCAAAATGGGAAATTCGCGGCCTGTATAACCGTTCCAGACTGCTTTCGCAACGTTTTTGGAAGAGCTGGAAACGACCTAACCAGCCAACGCAGCGGTAGCGCTAACGTTTGCCACGGCGGTCCAAACCCTGCCATGGCACTTGCTGCGGAGCGCCATGGCAAATCACGCCGGAGCCGAGATGAATCCAAAGCTCCAAAAGACAAAACCCGCCGGACAGGGTCCGGCGGGTTTGGAACCGGCGACGACAAGCGTCTGCGGCGGCTCTGCATTGCGACCCTGCCATTCGGCGGGTCGCGCTTGCAATCAGATCGCCTGACGGGCGATCCGCTCGATGTCGCCGCGGTTGATGCCCAGGTCGCTGAGCTGACGTGCGTTGAGGCGGTTCAGTTCGCGAAGGGTCTCGTTGTACATGCGCCAGTTACGGAAAGCACGGATCGGGTTCATGGTGGTCCTCCTGAATTGGGTTCGTTTCCATGATGCTCAAATAGTGATCATCGAGCGGGACTTGAACAGCCGATTTTGCATAGCAATGATGCAAATGCTGCATTGCACCATTAAGTTTCTGTTCATCTTGTAAGCAGGGGCGAAGGGCGCTGGCCGGACCGTGTCGATATCCGGTCAGGCCGAGCCGAAAATGCTGGCGTGTTAGCCGACGTCGAGCACGATCTTGCCGATATGTTCGCCCTCCTCCATCCGCTCATGCGCGCGCCAGGCGTCGGTGAGCGGGTAGATCATGTCCATCACCGGTGCCACCTTCCGAGTGCCCAGCAGAGGCCACACCTGTGCCTCCAGCGCCGCCGCGATCGCCGCCTTGAATTCGACGGTGCGCGGCCTGAGCGTGGAGCCCGTATGGGTCAGTCGCTTGACCATGATCTTGGAAAAATCGGCACTGGCGACAGCACCTGCCTGAACCGCGATCTGCACGATCCGGCCCTCGACAGCGGCGGCCTCGTAGTTTCGCTGGACATAATCGCCACCGACCATATCGAGGATGACGTTGGCGCCTCGGCCTTCGGTCGCCTCCTTGACCGCGGTGACGAAATCCTGCTCGCGGTAATTGATCGCACGGTCGGCACCGATCTTCAGGCAGGCGTCGCATTTCTCCTGGGATCCGGCGGTGGTGATCACATAAGCGCCGAAGACCGAGGCGAGCTGGATCGCGGTGGTGCCGATGCCGGACGAGCCGCCATGGACGAGCAGTGTCTCACCCTTCTTCAGGCCGCCCCGTTCGAACACATTGTGCCAGACGGTGAAATAGTTTTCCGGCACCGCCGCCGCTTCCGTGTGGGTGAAGCCCGCCGGCAGTGGCAGAACGCTGCCTGCATGAACCCTGACATATTCGGCATAGCCGCCGCCGGGCGTGAGCGCGCAGACCCTGTCCCCGATGCGCCAGCGCGATATCTGGTCACCAAGGGCCGCCACTTCTCCCGACACCTCGAGGCCCGGCAGGTCCGATGCACCGGGCGGAGGCGGGTAGGCCCCCTTGCGCTGTTGCACGTCCGGCCGGTTGACGCCGGCGGCATGCACCTTGATCAGGATTTCGCCGGGGCCGGGCTGCGGTACGTCGCGCGTTTCCGGTTTCAGCACCCGTGGGCCACCCGGCTCCGAGATAGCGATCGCCGTCATCCGTGCCGGAATTTTCTGTCCGCTCGCCATGAAGTTTTCCGTCTTTCCTCGCCGCACTCTTACCGGCTGTTTGCATCGACGTCCTTGCCCTATGTATGCTCATTGCCAAATCAGGCAAATGGCCAATCTGGTCTGGCGGAGGAGGAGCAACCATGGCGATCTTCGACGACGAACCCAAGAAGAAGGCACGTCCGCACGAGATCGGGCAAGACCTGTCGCTGCTTTCCGTCGGTGAACTGTCCGAGCGCATCGGCATCCTGCGCGACGAGATCTCCCGGCTGGAGGCCGAACTCAAGACCAAGGACACCACCAAGTCGGCTGCCGAGGCGCTGTTCCGCCGCGGATAAAAAATCCCTAGGTCGCCGCCGAAAAGCCCGAATGCGACTGTCTTCAAATCGCGTCCCGCCCAGTCCCCAGCCGGATCAAAAAATGCTCGCAGCCTACAGACCGATCCTTTCCCTGCTTCGCGGCACTGCCTTTCTTCTGGCTGCATCGGGACTGCACGGGCTGCTGTTGCCCTTGCGCGGCCAGGTGGAAGGGTTCTCGACCGCTTCGCTCGGCCTGATGGGCACGGCCTGGGCCGGCGGCTTCGTCACCGGCTGTTTCTTTGCGCCGCGCATAGTGCGCCGCGCCGGACATGTGCGCGCCTTCGGCGCCTTTGCCGCGTCCGGCGCCATCGTGGCACTGCTCACGGGCCTGGTCATCGACGAATATATCTGGATCCTGCTGCGTGCCTTCACCGGTTTTACCATGGCCGGCGCCTTCATGGTCATCGAGAGCTGGCTGAACGAAAAGGCCACCAACGAGAACCGCGGCACCGTCTTCGGCCTTTACATGATGGTCACCTATGCCTCGATCATGGGCGGCCAGATGATCGTCGCCGGCGGCGACGTGAAATCGGCGTCGTTGTTCATGATCACCGGCATCCTGTTTTGCCTGTCACTGATCCCGACCGCGGTGTCGACCGCCTCGCATCCCAAGCCGCTGCAGGACGTCAAGCTCGACGTCAAGGGACTCTACGCCAACTCGCCGGTGTCGGCGATCGCTTGCCTTTTGATCGGCATCGCCAACGGCGCCTGGGGCACGCTCGGCGCCGTCTACGGCGCGCGCATCGGTATCTCCACGGCCGAAATCGCCTTGATGATGAGCCTGGTGGTCGTCGCCGGTGCTGCCATGCAACTTCCGGCCGGGCGCCTCTCCGACAAGACCGACCGCCGTTTCGTGCTGGCCGGTGCCGCCTTCGGCGCGGCGCTGTTTGCGCTTCTCATCTTCCTGTTCGAGCCGCGCTCGGCGGTCTTCGTCCTCGTCTTCACCGCCGCCTATGGCGCTTTCGCCTACACGCTCTATTCGATCGCCGTGGCGCATGCCAACGACCACGCCCGGTCGGAAGATTTCGTCAAGGTATCGGGCGGGCTGCTGCTGCTTTACGGCTTCGGCACCATGATCGGGCCATTGCTGGCCGCCGCCCTGATGGGCTGGATGCGCCCGGAGGGCCTGTTCCTGGCGACAGCCTTCGCGCATCTGTCGCTGGCCGGCTACACGCTGCTGCGCATCAGCCGCCGCGCGCCGGTGCCGATCGGAGATCGCGATGCCTTCAAGACGCAGCCGGCCGACCGTTCGGTGACCCCCGAAGCATTGCGGCTCGATCCGAGAAGAAAAGCAGAAGCAAACAGTTGAGATTTGAAAAACTTTGCCTCACAAATGAGGCATGATGTTTTCCGACGCCTTCATGGCGATCGCCGACCCCAATCGGCGCCATCTTCTGGAAGAACTTCGACGCGGTCCGAAGACCGTCAACGAATTGGCGGCCGGGCTGCCAGTCTCCCGCCCGGCGGTATCACAGCATCTGAAAGTGTTGCTCGACGCCGGACTGGTCAATGCCAAGGCTGAAGGCACGCGCCGTGTCTATATGGTGAGCAATGCCGGCTTCCTCAGACTCAACATCTGGCTCGATCAATTCTGGGAAGCCTGATCCTCTTCGATCGGCAGCCACAATATTTAGGTTTCCATCCGCAAAAACTTGCCGAGCAGATCGACCAACACCCTGGTCCCATGCTCGCGTGTGTCGGACGTGTCATGGCCATCGAGGAAAGCGCCCTGCTCGGTCAGCACCAGGCGCGTGCCCTTGTCCTCGGCAAAAAGTTCGATCGTGGCCAGCGACACCGAAATTCTGATATTGCCGAACAGCATGTCGTAGCTGTAGACGATGCGCTGATCCTGCACGATGTCCTGATAGGTGGCGGTGTAGACATGCATCGGCCCATCCTTTGGCCCACCAGCGTTGATCTCCTTGCCGCCGACGCGAAAGTCCATCTCGAAGCGGCCAGGCATGGGATTGTCTGGATCGGTGAACCATTGTCGCTTGGCGTCAGGGTTGCTAAGCGCGAAGAAGACTTTCGCCGGCGCGGCCGGATAGAAGCGCTCGATGACAAAAGTGGAATGAACGACGGAACGTTCGGTCACGGTTGGGTCCTCGTTGGTCAGCTTGATGGATTCTGCGGAATGAAGGTGCCACCGCGATAGCTCGCGCCGAAATAGACCTCGACGCTGCGCAACTCGTCGCCGCGAAACGAATGCAGTTCGGTGTTGCGAAAGGTCTTTCCTTCAAGCGTCTCGCAGCTGTATCGAACGAATACGTCATTGCCGTCTTCGCAGATCCGCTCGATCGTCATCGACCGGAACAGCTTGCCGTTCGGCCAGCAGCGCTCGAAATAGGCCTTGCGATCGATGGCGTCGTCATAGGGGCTGGTGAAGGTGAAATCGTCGGCCAGGGCCGCCTCCATGACGGCGCGGTCGCCGGCCTGAAAGGCCGCGAAATAGCCGCGGACCAGATCGGATTTTCTCTTTGACATGGCATGCTCCTCTTCATTTCTCCGCAAGAAAGTCGCCGAGCCTATCCAGCCGGCGTTCCCATGAGAGACGCCGCTCGTTGATCCAGTGCTCGGCCGCGCGCAGTGCCTTCGGCTCGATCTGGCAGGTGCGCACCCGTCCCACCTTTTGCGTGCGCACGAGGCCGCTCGCCTCCAGGAGATTGAGGTGCTGGATCACCGCCGACAGCGACATCGCCAGCGGCTCGGCCAACTGGCTCACCGACGCCGGGCCGCGTGATAGCCGGTCGACCATCTGCCGCCGCGCCGGATCGGCGAGCGCCTGGAACATCAGGTCGAGTTGGGCGGGATCGTGCAACATTGCGATCAGCCGTTGTTGTAGGGAAAGAACTTGAAGTAAGGCTGCGCCTCCTCGATCACCCTGGCGAAGGCGGCGCGCCGCAGCAGGCGGTCGTGATAGCGCTTCACGGCGGGATACCTATCGCCGAACGGTTCGACCTTGTTGGCATAGAAGAGCGCCGGAGACGCCGCGCAATCGGCCATGGTGAAGGCATCGCCCACAGCCCATTCGCTCGACTGCATCTCCCGTTCGATGATGGCGTAGGAATTGCGCAACTGGCTCCGCGCCTGTTCGACACCGAATGGATCGGTGTTGTCGAGGGGCCGCAACCTGTCGCCGACGATCTTCTGCATCGGCTCCTGCACATAGAAATCATAGAAGCGGTCGGCTTGGCGGACAGCCAGCCCCAGGTCGACGTCGGCTGGAATGAGTTCGGCCGGTCCCGGATAGTGCGCGGCCAGATATTCCACGACGATGGTCGATTCCAGCACCGTCCGGTCACGCGCGTCGTCGCGCAGCGCCGGCATCTTGCCGGTCGGCGAAACCTTCAGAAAGGCCGCGCGCGATTGCTCATCGCCTAGATCGACGACGACAGACGCAAATGGCGTGGCGTTCTCATAGAGCGCGATCAGCGGCTTCCAGCAGAAGGAGGCCAGCGGATGGAAATGCAGCGTCAGGGACATTCTTGTGCTCATCTGTTCTGCGGCAACACTGAAGCATTTCCTTAACTATTGCGGCAGGCCTCGCTCGTCAAGGGCCGCCCGCGAAGTCTCAGCTGGATCGAACATGCTCGATGATGGCAGCTTCAAAATCAGGCCAGTCATCCGGATGCAGTTCGTGACCGCCGCCTTCGACACGAATGAGTTTCGCGCCGGCAACAGCTTGGGCCAGGGCCTCGCCATGCTCGACCGGAAAGATCGGATCCGACGTGCCGTGGATGACAAGAAGCGGCGCCGCCAGTTCGTGCAGACGACCCTTCCATCGGTCATTGCCGTTGAGCATGAAGTGATTGGTGGCGCTGAGCAAGCCGCCGGACCTGGTATAATCCCGCTCGATGAATGCCCTCATCCCGGTCTCGTCGAACAGATGCGCGGTGCTGGCGATCGCGCGTGCATCGCTGACCATGAAGTCGATGACTTGGCGGCGGTCCGCCCAGTCGACTTTGGCCCCATAGGCCGAATGCTCCATATAGGCGTCGGTCGTTTGCGGCAGATGCGAAGTGTCGGTGCCCACGGGCGAACTGCTGATCACGGTCAGCGAAGCGACGCGCGAAGGGTGCCGGAGCGCGACAAGCTGCGCGATCATGCCGCCCATCGACATGCCCGCGACATGCGCATTGCCGATGCCATGGCTGTCGAGAACGGCTATCGCGTCGTCAGCCATGTCGTCGAAAGTGTAGGGCGGCTGTCCCACCGGATATTTGGTCGACCGGCCGGTATCGCGATTGTCGTAGCGGATCACGTAAAGGCCGGCATCCGCGAGCTTCCGGCAAAACGCCTCCGGCCACCACAGCATCGAGGCCATCGCGCCCATGATCAGCAGCAGGGCGGGATCGGCCCGATCGCCAAAGGCTTCGGATACGATCTCGGGACGATCATTGCTCGTCATTTCATGGCCTCCTAAACTGATTGCATTTTGCAATCGGTTGCACGATATTAAAACCGATACGATAATGCAACCGGTTTTGTGGAGAAAATCGGATGACCCTCGATCGCCGGTCCGGCTGCCCGATCAACCTTTCGCTCGAGGTGTTCGGCGACCGCTGGAGCCTGATCATCCTGCGCGACATGATTTTTGGCGGCAGGCGCCATTTTCGCGAGCTGCTCAACGGGTCGATGGAAGGCATTGCCTCCAACATCCTCGCCGACCGTTTGAAGCGGCTGATGGAGCTCGGCATGCTGACCAAGGCGGACGACCCCAGCCACAAGCAGAAGGCGATCTACAGCCTGACCGAGATGGCCATCACGCTGGTGCCCATCCTCGCCCATCTCGGCGCCTGGGGCCGCGTCTGGCTGCCGACCAGCGAGGAACTCTCGATCCGTGCCGAACTCCTGGAAAAGGGCGGCCCTCCAATGTGGGAGAAATTCATGGACGAATTGCGCGATGAGCATCTCGGCACACCCCTCGATACTGCGGCCGGCTCCTCCGTCCGCGCGACGCTGCAGGCCGCCTATGAAGCGGTGGTTACCGAAAAGGCCCGCAACACCAGCCCGGCTGCCTGACCAACTATTTTCCCCGTTGAAAGGCCGGCTCTGCTACAAAGGATGGAAATCACACTTCACGGGATAGGATAGACTCTTGGTTGAGAACTCTAGGGACACTGCCCGCGCGCGTGCCGATCTGCGCTTCAAGAAGCAGGAAGAGGCGGCGACGGTCCGGCAGAAAGCCATGGCCGAATACGTCGCCGAGAGCGATGCCCGCAAGGCCAAGACCGACAAGCTGCGGGCGCTGCGGCTGGCGAAGGAAGCCGAAGATCTAGCCAACGCGCCTGCTGCACCTGCCAAGAAGCCGGCTCGCGCCAAGAAAAAATAACCCCGTCTCTCTGCCAATGCCTCGTCCTGGATCGAGCGGTCGTGACGCATCCGACAGGCGCGCCTTTAATCCCGCTGCTTCGCAGGAAGCAATTTCAACCGAAAGCGGGATTGCCTGGTCCGGCTGGCAGGCGATGATTGGGCTGTTCAACAGGAGATTGCCATGACCGCGCTGTCGCTCGAAAAAGCCGTCGAGATCATAAATGCCGCCTTCGCCAGGGGCGCCGATCTCAACCTCAAGCCGCTCGGCGTCTCGGTGCTCGACGCTGGCGGGCACCTGGTCGCCTTCCAGCGCCAGGACGGAGCCTCGTTCCTGCGCCCGCAAATGTCGGCCGGCAAGGCTTATGGCGCGCTGGCGATCGGCATGGGCTCGCGCAAGGTCGAGGCCTTCGCCAAGGAGCGCCCGCATCTGGTTGCCGGCATTTCCGACGTTTCGGGGGGACGCGTGCTGCCGGTCGTCGGCGGCGTGCTGATCCGCGACAAGGCAGGGAGTGTCGTCGGCGCTGTAGGCATTTCCGGCGACACGTCGGACAATGACGAGGCGGCCGCGATTGCCGACATCGAAGCCGCCGGCTTCACCGCCGATCCGGGCTGAGGCTCCGGTCTAATTCAAATTGATGTCGCGGCTGGCCGACCGCATCGACACCGCGAACCCGGCCAGCACGTCGAACAGCGCGATGATCATCAGCGTGAAGAAGATGGAGTGCGCGGCACCCTTCACCAGCAGGAACTCGACCAGGAAGGCAACGAAGACAAGCGTCGACAACAGATGGTCCATGATCGAGGCGGTGGTTGTGCGCGCCGACTTCACCATTTCAAGGAAGAGAAAAATCAGCCCGATCAGCACGATCAGGTCGCCGAGCGTCATCGAGAACACCCCGCCCGACATCATGCGGAACGAGAACATCTCGCTCGCCCACGGATCGTCGCCGCCGCCGAATATACCGAGCAGGCCGAGATTGTAGAGCACGAAAGGCACGATCAAAAGCGGGACGGCACCGAACATCTGGCGTCTCCATATGGGGGCACCTTCTGTAGAATGCCCCACAGGCACGGCGTCAAGATTTTTCGTGCACGGCCGCAAACACGGTCGAATACCGGATGCAATAACCATGTCAGCCGGTTGCCCGGCCGACATGAAAAACGAGAGACGAAAACTCAGCGCTTGAAGTAGCCGGCGCGCACGGCGAGGCCAAACGCAAAAGACCGGCCAAACGCCGGTCTTTTGTAGCTATAGTCTAGCCTTCGGAAAAGCTGGTCTCAGCTTTCCTTGGGCGTCAGCACCTGGCGACCGCGATACATGCCGGTCTTCAGGTCGATGTGGTGCGGGCGGCGCATTTCGCCGGAGTTCTTGTCCTCGACATAGGTCGGGGCCTTGAGGGCGTCGGCCGAGCGGCGCATGCCGCGCTTGGACGGAGAGGTTTTGCGTTTCGGAACGGCCATGGATGTGCTCCACTACATGGTCAAAAGCCCCGCCCGCCCTCGTGAAAGGGCCATGTCGGGGCCTAAATCTGAGAAAGTCGGGTGCCTATACACGCCTGACACCGTTTTGGCCAGCACCGCGGTGAATCTTTTTTATACCGGCTAGTCTAGGCAGCCGACATAGGCGCCGGAGCGGCCGGCGCGCCGCTCGATCAGATTGGCGAGCCTTCTCAAACCCGGCCCTGGTTTTGCGGGATTGCGGGCGATCGGATTGGGCAGCGTGACGGCGAGAAGGGCCGCCTGCCGTCTGGACAGCTGCTTTGCCGAAATGCCGAAATGGTGCTGCGCCGCCGCCTCGATGCCGTAGATGCCGGGTCCCCACTCGGCGATGTTGAGGTAGATCTCCATAATGCGCCGCTTCGACATCACCGCGTCGAAATAGACGGCCAGCGGCAGTTCGATGACCTTGCGCACAGAGCCCAGCGGCCGCGACCACAGGAAGAGGTTCTTCACCGTCTGCATGGTGATGGTCGAGGCACCACGCGTCGCCTCGCCGGCCAGCGCATCGTCGACGACCCCCCTGAGTTCGCCGAGGTCGACGCCGCGGTGAAAGCAGAACTGCCCGTCCTCCGACATGATGACGGAATGGGCGAGCACAGGCGCGACGTCATCGATCGACACCCAGCGCCGGTCGTAGCCGGAGAATGTCGCAAGGTCCTTCAGCATCAGCGTCGATACAGGATGCACGAAGAACGGTAGGTAGAGAAAGGTCAGCACCACCGGGATAAGCGCCAGCACGGCGGCCACGACGATGCCGCGCCGGACCCAGCGCCTGAGACTGCGGCGGCTCACGCCTCGCGATCTCGTCGCCATGTCCAGCTTTTCGGTCTCATGATCGACGATCGGTTCCGCCAAGCCGCCCAACCCATGCCAGAGAACTCGTTTTGAAACTGGCTGTCAGTCATGTGACGGTGTTTTCGAGAACCGGAGCGGAGCGTACATTCGAGTACGTGAACACCGGAAGCGCGGAAAACACCTTCAGATGACCGCAGGAGATGAGTTTCCAAACGGGCTCTTACTGCCCCGGCATAATGGCGCTTGCCTTCTTGCGCAACGTCTGAGTGTCGGCTACCGGTCCCGGCCATGACGAATGACGACGAAATGGCGTTCGAAATGGCGCTCATTAGGCGCGCGGCCGCCGTCGAGGTGATGCTGCGCCGCTTGCTCGACGACCGACCGCTTTCGGGCGAGATCGCGCGGCCCGATCGTCTGATGGCGGCGATGCGCCATGGCGTGTTGAACGGCGGCAAGCGCCTGCGCCCCTTCCTGGTCATGGAAAGTGCCGCCCTGTTTTCCGCCGATGGCGAAGCGGCATTGCGTGTCGCGGCGGCGCTCGAATGCGTGCATTGCTATTCGCTGATCCACGATGACCTGCCGGCCATGGACGATGATGACCTGCGCCGCGGCCAGCCGACCGTGCACAAGGCCTTTGACGAAGCCACTGCCATCCTGGCCGGCGACGCCTTATTGACTCTGGCCTTCGACATCATCGCCGGCGAAGCGACGACGCTGCCGGCGGGGCGCCGCGCAGCCCTGGTGCTGGCGCTCGCCCGCGCCGCCGGGGCCGGTGGCATGGTCGGCGGCCAGAAACTGGACCTCGAAGCCGAGCAGGTGCGACCGGACGAGGCCGGCATCATAACATTGCAGGCGATGAAGACCGGCGCACTGATCCGCTTCGCCTGCGAGGCGGGTGCGATCCTGGCCGGCGCACAGCCGGATGACCTGGAAAGGCTTGCCGAGTTCGGTTCGGCGATCGGCCTAGCCTTCCAACTGGCCGACGACTTGCTGGATCTGACGGCCGACGCCAAGCAGATGGGCAAGGCGACCGGCAAGGATGCCGCCGCGGGCAAGGGTACGCTGGTGGCCTTGCACGGCGCGGATTGGGCACGCAAGCAGCTCGACGGCCTCGTCGGCCAGGCGCACGCGCTGCTCGAACCCTATGGCGAAAAGGCCGCCCTGCTAAAGGCCGCGGCGATCTTCGTCGCAACCCGTAACAGCTGACGGCAGGCTCATATGGGTTGCGCGGTGCACCTGCGGTTGTGCCAACGAAATCTTAATGTAAATGAAGCGTAATCCCGATCCTTAGAATGATGCGTATGTGTTGGGGTTGCGCATGCCGGAATATTCTTCCTTCATCCGGTCCGTCCGGATACGTTATCTTTCAGGATTGTTGGTTTTCGCGCTGGCTTCAGCCGCCATCATGGTTTCGCTCAATCGCGTCAATTCCTTGCGCCATGAAATCGATGCGCTGAGCAGCAATCTCGTCATTTTTACCCGCGATCTGCGCAACGCCACCAGCTTCGCCGAGACAACCAGTTCCGCCTGGCGGATCGAGACGCGCGATGCGCTGACAGCTTCGGCGCGAGACCATTCCGAGCGGCTGACCGGCGAGATCGAGACGTTGACCGCCCAGCTCGCCGCGATCCGCCCGCGCCTGTCGGCCAAGACCGTCAGCGAGCTCGCAGCCGCTTCGGTCAATGGCGACCTGTTCTGGTCGCCGCGAGACATGGTCCGCAACTTCAACCTGATGTCGGTGGCGCAAAAGACCGATGAATGGAGCCCTCGCGAGATCCGCAACCAGAACGACCTGTTCGTTCAGCCCATGCTGGTGCGTGTCCGCACCGCGATGGACGACGAACGCCATCAGGCGGATGCCTCTAGCGACCGGCTGCTTTTGTGGGCCAGCGGCCTGTTGTTTGCCGTCCTGGGCATCGTCGCTTTCTGGATCTTCCGGCCGATGGAACAGGCAATCCGTCGCGCCTTCGCCCAGTCTGCCGAATCCTTGTTCAAGGCAGAGGCCGCCGATCGTGCCAAGTCGGAATTCCTGGCCAATATGAGCCACGAG
Organism: Mesorhizobium sp. URHB0026; assembly: GCF_054059755.1. Lineage (NCBI taxonomy): Bacteria > Pseudomonadati > Pseudomonadota > Alphaproteobacteria > Hyphomicrobiales > Phyllobacteriaceae > Mesorhizobium > Mesorhizobium sp. URHB0026. The sequence continues at coordinate 1,072,510 of NZ_JBSSCN010000001.1, forward strand.
ATCCGCACACCGATGAACGGCGTGCTCGGCATGGCCGAATTGCTGGCCAAGACCGAGCTCAACCCGCGCCAGAAGACGTTCACCGACGTTATCGTCAAGTCGGGCAACGCGCTGCTCACCATCATCAACGACATCCTCGACTTCTCGAAGATCAATGCCGGGCAGTTGACGCTCGACCCAGCCCCCTTCCGCCTCTCGGAAGCGGTGGAGGATGTGGCGACGCTTGTCTCGGCGCGTGTCGCCGAGAAGAACTTGGAACTTATCGTGCGCGTCGACCCCAGGCTGCCGGCCTATGTGGTCGGCGACGCCGGCCGCTTCCGGCAGATCGTCACCAACCTGGTCGGCAATGCGGTGAAATTCACCGAGAAGGGCCATGTGCTGATCGATGTCGGCGGCGAAACCGTCAACGACGTCGTCCAGCTCAAGCTGCGCGTCGAGGACACCGGCATCGGCATCCCGGCCGAGAAATTGCAGAACGTGTTCGAGAAGTTCGCCCAGGTCGATGGCTCGTCGACCCGCCGTCATGAAGGCACCGGCCTTGGGCTCGCCATCGCCGCCCGTCTCGTCGACCTGATGGCCGGCAAGATCGGCGTCGAGAGCGAGATCGGCCGCGGCTCCGTCTTCTGGTTCGCCGTGCCGCTGCCGGTCCACCGCGCCGAGGCGCGCGACGCCATCGTGCCGGTCGACGTCACCGGTGCGCGTGTGCTGGTCATCGATGACAATCCGGTCAACCGCGAGATCCTGCTCGAACAGCTCAGAAGCTGGAGCTTCGACTGCGCCGCCGCCGAAAGCGGCGCGGTTGGCCTCGCCTTCCTCGATCGCGCCTGCCAGCTCGGCGCCAGCGTCGACTGCATCATCCTCGATTATCAGATGCCCGGCATGAACGGCGCCGATGTCGCCCGGGCCATCGCCGCCGACAGCCGGCTGTCCACCATCCCGGTCGTTATCCTGACCTCGGTCGACCAGGTCGATTTCGGCAAGATGATCATCGACTTCGGCATATCGGCGCATCTGACCAAGCCGGCGCGCTCGGCGGTCCTGCTCGGCACCGTCATCTCGGTCATCCAGAAGGCGCGTTCGCAGGTCGGCAAGGCGCACTTCATTCGCGAACCGATCCAACCGATGCCTCAGCCGGCGCCGCCGGCCTTCACGGTTATCCGCGGCCCCGCCATGCCGATCGCGGCAGTGCCGGAATCGAATGCCGCGCCGAACATCCCGATCGACATCCTCATCGCCGAGGACAATGACGTGAACCAGATGGTGTTCGGCCAGATCCTCAATGGGCTGGGCTTGAGCTACCGCATCGCCGGCAATGGCCGCACGGCGGTCGAGATGTACCGGTCGCTGCATCCGAGGCTGGTTCTGATGGACGTCTCGATGCCGGAAATGAACGGCTACGAGGCGACACGCGCCATCCGGGCGATCGAGGCATCGTCGGGTGGCCACATCCCCATCATCGGCGTCACCGCGCATGCGCTGAAGGGCGACCGCGACAAGTGCATCGAGGCCGGCATGGACGACTATCTGCCCAAGCCCGTTTCGCCCGATCGACTCGGCGCCAAGATCGGCACCTGGCTCAGCGAGACGGTGGTGGCCAAGACGGCCTGAACTCCGTCCGGCGTCAGACGGTTGCGTCCAGATGGTAGCGGCGCATCCAGTCGAGGCTTGTCGCGTCGGCGAGCTTCGCGACAGCCGGTTTCACATCCCCGGCGTTCGGCGGCTGTAGGCCCAAGGCCTGACAGATGGAAATCAGCGTTGCCGCCGGGCTGCTTGAAAGCCACTCGTAGCCAATCCGCAGCGGCGTTATGTCTTGCTCGGCGAACCATGTGTTCCACGCTGCGTCATAGGCTTCGAGCTTGGCGACTTCATCCCTGATACGCTGGAAGTCGTACCGTGGTTCTCCTGGCGATCCGACCCTTTCGATCTCCGTTCCATCGGAAGCGACGTGCCAAAGGCCGGTCTGCTCCGCCTTGACCAGGGAGACAGCCTGCGCAAGCTTGTTCTCACGCGACAGATGCACATAGAGAACGCGACCGAAAGCCCTTTCGAAACGCGCCTTGTCCGACGCAAGCCCCGGAAAGGTCCGGTCGAGGATCGCTGAAAGCTCGTCCAGGTTTTCTCGCATCAGGCGCAGACCGAAGATTTCCGTACCACCCTTGCCGGCATCGATCGCCGCATTGAGATACGCAAGCTGGAATTCAGGCTCGCCCATCAGGTCGCGAGGGGGCAGGTTCCATTCTTCGGCCCACTCCGACACATCCTGCCGCCGATAGAATGAGTGTGGATCGCCGGTCGTTCTGGTGGCCGCCAGCAGTTTGCACAGCAAGGTACTGCCGGTTCTAGGCGTGCCGCAGATAATGTACGCGTCGAACATCGCTGTCCCTGTAGCTGTCGAAGGCGGGCCAGCCCACCGGCCCGGCGCCGCTATAGCTGAAATCGTTGCTGGATACGATGGCGCATTCAAGCGGCGTGAGCCCGTGCAGCCCAACCCTCCTAGGCTACCGGTTGCGCACCACCACGCAGGCGCCACCGATGCTTTGCAGTTTCTGGCAGATGACATTGGCGGCGGCGCGGTCGTCGATGCCGATGCGGACCGCGTAGATGCCGCGCCGGCCGATCGGCGTACGCACTCGGCTGACCACCGGATCATGCCCGGCAAGCAGAGCCGGAAAACGGCCCCGCACCCTGAGCCATTGGCCGATCGCGGCGCTGCGGCGGAAATTGCCCGCCACCTGGATGCCCCATGGCTTGATATTGATTGAGGCCATCGCCACGGTTCTGGACATGATCACCGGCAGCTTGCGGCAGGCGACCGCGAAATCCAGCTTGGCATCGAGTGGCTCGACTTTGCCGGCATAGGCCCGGTCGGTGAACTTGTCGACCGGCTCGCCCATCACGTCGAAGACATAGCTTTCCGTCTCCATCGGCAGGAAGCCACCAGAATTCAGCCAGCGCGACACCCGGCTCTCGCCGGCATTGTAGGCAGCGGCCGCCAGACCGAGATTGCCATAGCCGGCCTTCATTTCCGCGAGATATCTAGCCGACGCCGGAATCGCCTGGTTGATGTCGAAGGAATTTTCCAGCCCCCGCATCTTGGCGGTGCCCGGCATGAACTGGGCGATGCCTTCGGCGCCGACAGGGCTCACCGCGTTGGGGTCGAACCGGCTTTCCTTCCAGATCAGGCGGGCGAAGAAATCCCGGGGCAGGCCGTTCTGGTCGGCATGCGCCTGGATCAGGTTACAGACCTTGTCGATCAGCCGCTGCTTGGCCGATTGCGGTGGATCCGCCTGGGCAAGCGTCGACCAGGCCATACCACACAGGACAATCAGCGCCACCCAGGGGAAACGCCGCATCTGGCCTACTCTGCCGCAGCCTTGCCGCGACCAAACCGTTGCTCGATATAGTCAGCGACCATTTTCTCGAAATCCGCCGCGATCGACGGCCCGCGCAGCGTCGCCGCCTTCTTGCCGTCGACGAAGACCGGCGCGGTCGGCGTTTCTCCGGTGCCGGGCAGCGAAATGCCGATATCGGCATGCTTGGATTCACCGGGACCGTTTACGATGCAGCCCATCACCGCGACCTTGAGGTTCTCGACGCCCGGGTATTTCTCCCGCCACACCGGCATGTTCTTGCGCAGGTCCGCCTGGATGTTCTGCGCCAGTTCCTGGAACACGGTGGAGGTGGTGCGGCCGCAGCCGGGGCAGGCCGCGACGATCGGCACGAACTGCCGGAATCCCATGGTCTGCAGCAGTTCCTGCGACACCTGCACCTCGCGGGTGCGATCACCATTCGGCTCCGGCGTAAGCGAGATGCGGATGGTGTCGCCGATGCCTTGTTGCAAGAGGATGCCCATGGCCGCGGAGGACGCGACGATGCCTTTGGAGCCCATGCCGGCCTCGGTGAGGCCGAGATGCAGCGCATGGTTGGAACGCGTCGCAAGCTCGGTGTAGACGGCGATCAGGTCCTGCACGCCGCTGACCTTGGCCGACAGGATGATCTTTTCGCGGCCAAGGCCGATCTCTTCGGCCATCTCGGCCGACAGGATCGCCGACTGCACGATCGCCTCGCGCGTCACTTCCTGCGCCGTCAGCGGGAAACCCTTGTCCTGGTTGTCGTCCATCAGCCGGGTGAGAAGCTCCTGGTCGAGCGAACCCCAGTTGACGCCGATACGCACCGGCTTGTCGTGCTTGATCGCCATTTCGACGATATCGGTGAACTGCCGGTCCTTCTTGTCCTTGAAGCCGACATTGCCCGGATTGATGCGGTATTTGGCCAGCGCCTCGGCGCAGGCCGGATGATCGGCGAGCAACTTGTGGCCGATATAGTGGAAGTCGCCGACCAGCGGCACGTTGATGCCAAGCCGCAGCAAGCGCTCGTGAATGCGCGGCACGGCGGCCGCGCTCTCGTCGCGGTCGACGGTGATGCGCACGATCTCGGAGCCGGCGCGGTGCAGCGCCGCGACCTGCGCGACTGTCTGGTCGATATCGGCAGTGTCGGTGTTGGTCATCGACTGAACGACCACCGGCGCGCCGCCGCCGACGACCACGCCGCCGACATCGACGCCGACCGAGGTGCGGCGGGGGAAGGGAGAAGAAAAATATCCGGTCATGCCGGCAGCCTTTGTCTCTGAGCGCTATGCGTCTCTCTTGAAGCGCATGCGTCCACCTGGACGCACAAGCCGGGCCGATGCGCTGAAGTCCGGCATGAGGTGGAGGAGCAAGGATGGCTTGTCAATGGCGACAGGTCGCCACTGGCAGCAATTGGTCACGGCCGGGACCTGAACAGCACACGACCTGGCGGCGGCCAGGTGGGCAAAATAGGTCCGAAGGATATTAGTTTCCGCTTATGGTGCAGCGCTGAAAATCGCAATCACTGCACCGGCGGCTGGCGCCGCCGGTAAGGAAGACCGCCAGTGGTGAGCGGCTATGTCAGGTGAGGATCAATGCGTGGTTGGTTGCGCCCTCAGTTTCTCAATCGCATCCTTGAGTGCCAGCTTGCGTCGCTTGAGATTTCCGATTTCGAGGTCGTCAACCGACGGGTGGTTCATCGCGTCATCGATTTCGCGTTCGATGTCGCCGTGTTTCCGCTGCAACTCATCAAGATGGGATGCAAGAGACATGATTGGTTCTCCCTTTCATGGTTTCCTCGATTGCAGCCGCCTAGGCACGTCCACCGCAGGTCGTATCTGTGACGGCACAATGACAGTGTGCCACCATCGAGCGGCGATGTCGAATGCTGCGTGGTAGCATTCCACGACAACGTGAAATGTGATATGGGCTGCGCGCCGGTGGCAGAAATTGCCGCCCCCGCCCAACCAGGCCCAGTTTTGGGCGCCGCAGACGTGCAGACGGTAGAGAATGTCCGATCAGGAACAGGCCGATACTCGCCTCGAATTTTCCCGGCTGAAGCAGGAACACGCCGATTTCGACGCCGCGATCAACGCGATGATCGCCATGAATTGCGACCCGCTGCAGATCCAGCGCATGAAAAAGAAGAAGCTGTTCCTCAAGGACCGGCTGATGAAGCTGGAAGACAGGATCATTCCAGACATCATCGCCTGAGACGCGAGCGCCCGCGCCGCCGGCGCTTTCCGCCTATGCGCCGATCGAGAGCCCAGCGGCGCGGCCGCGCAGCAGGCCGATGAGATCGGCGGTGCGCTCCTCCGACGTATCGATCGGAACCACCAGGCACATCGTCGCCTCGACCTTGCCTGGCGCTGAAAAAACCGGCACGGCGAGGCATTTCGTATAAGCGTCGACCAGGCCCGAGGTGACGCAGTAGCCGGTTACCCCTGCCCTTGCGATGTCGGCGATGAAATCGTCGAGCCGCAGCTTGCGCCCGTCAGGCAGCACGAGATCGTCATCAGACACCATGGCTTCGACCGCGGCTCTATCCTGCCCCGCAAGCAATAGCCGGCCAGACGCGGTCCAGGGCAGCGGTATCTGCAAGCCAGTGGCCGAACTGATGCGGAACGGCCTGCTACCAGGGCTGGAATGGACGATCGTATAGCGGCCGCTCTGCAGCATGCACAATTCCGAGGTCTCGCCCGTCTCGCGCGACAGATGATCGACCTCCTGGCGCCCGCGCCGCAACAAATCGTTGCCGCGCACATAGTCCATGCCGTAGAGGTAGAGCTTCTTGCCGAAATAGACGCGATTGCCATCACCGGCCATTTCCAGGAGGCCGGCATCGACCAGCGACCGCACCAGCGTGTAGGTGGTCGAACGCGGCGCATTGACGCCCTTGGCGAGATCACCAATCCCGATCGCACGCTGCGTAGTGTGAAGGAACTCCAGGATCTCCAGGACCCGGTTGAGGCCCTTTTCACGAGAGCCCGGTACCTTCTCGTCGGCCGAAGCAGCCAAAACACTCCCATCTTGCATTGTCGATTCCCGGTGCTAGTATCTGTCTTGTACAGGATACATGTGTCTCTTGTAATAGACAACCTGTGATAATCATTGCCGCGTGTATGGCCTGTGCATAGGGGAACACAACACGAAAGGAGGTCGCCGTGAACGACACATCCGGAAGACGTGATTTTCTGAAATTGGGAATGGCGGGACTTGCCACGGCCGGCGTCCTGGCAGCCGTCGATGCGCAGAAGGCCGCCGCACAGGCCGCATCCGACAGCCTGTTGCGCACCGTGCTCGACAGAGGCAAGCTGATTGTCGGGACCGGCAGCACCAACGCACCCTGGCATTTCGAGAACGATGCCGGCGAACTGGTCGGCATGGACATCACCATGGGCCGCATTCTCGCCAAGGGCCTTTTCGACGACCCGACCAAGGTCGAGTTCGTCATGCAGGATCCGGCCCAGCGCATTCCCAACGTGACCACCAACAAGGTCGACATTACTATTCAGTTCATGACCATGACGGCGCAGCGCTCGCAGTTGATCAATTTCTCCCGGCCCTACTATGTCGAAGGCGTTGCCTTGCTGACCCTGCCGACCGCCGAGAACAAGACCTTCGACAAGCTGCTGGCCGGTGGTTCGGCGACACGCATTTCCATCCTGCAGAATGTCGACGCCGAAAGCTCGGTCCACTACGCTCTGCCGCAGGCCCAGGTGTTGCAGATCGACACCCAGGCGAACGTGCTGCAGGCGCTGGAATCCAAGCGCGCCGACGCCGCCGCGGTCGACTTGTCCACCGTGCGCTGGCTCGCCTCGCGCAATCCCGACAAGTATTTCGATGCCGGCAAGAGCTGGTATTCGATGCTTTACGGCGCCGCACTGCGGCAAGGCGATTTGGACTGGCTGACCTTCGTCAACCAGACTTTCACCATCGCCATGTTCGGCCATGAATCAGCGCTCTATGACGCCGCCTTCAAGGACTATTTCGGCCAGGAGCCGCCGGCGCGTCACCCGGGCTTCCCGGTCATCTGATCCCGGATTGCGGAAGGGTGGCGTTGTCGCTCTTCCGCAATCGACTCGAGGTCCTTCACACCGAGGCGGATGCATGGGCTATGCCCTTAACTTCAACCTGATCTGGCGGCACTTCGACAAGCTCTGGGGCGGCCTGCTGCTCAGCCTCGAGCTTGCCGTGATCTCGATCGCCATCGGCGTCGTCATCGGGCTGGTGCTGGCGGTCTGGTACGTCTCGGCCGGACGCGTGGTGCGGGCGCTGATCGCCGCTTATGTCGAATTCATCCGCAACGTGCCGCTGATCCTGCTGGTCTATCTCGTCTTCTACGGCCTGCCGACCGTGGTCGACCTAGCCTACAGCGCACCAACCTCGTTTGTATTGACCCTGTCGGTCTATAGCGGCGCCTATCTGGTCGAGGTGTTTCGCTCCGGGCTCGAGGCTGTCCCGCGCGGCCAGCTCGACGCCGGCAAGGCGATCGGCCTGACGCCGTGGCAAAGGCTGTTGCACGTGCGTCTGCCGACCATGCTGCGCATCACGCTGCCGGCGCTCTCCAACACTTTCATCTCGCTGTTCAAGGACACCTCGATCGCCTCGGTCATCTCGGTGCCCGAACTCACCTTCGGCGCCCAGTGGATCAACTTCAACACATTCCGCATCGTCGAGGTCTACCTGGTCACCACGGCGATGTATCTGGTAACCGGCTATGCGCTGCTTTTCGGGCTGCGGCTCGTCGAGCGCCGATTCAGGGCGGCGCGCTGACATGCTGAGCCAGATCCTCTACGCACTGCCCTTCCTTGCCGAAGGCTTCGCCGTGACCTTGTGGGTGTCGCTGCTGGTCGTGGTGCTGTCGCTCATCGCCGGCGTCCTGCTGGGCGTCGGCCTGGTCTATGGTCCCGCTCCTTTGCGCTGGGCGGTGCGCATCTTCTCGGACACCATTCGCGGTATTCCGATCCTGGTGCTTATGTTCTTCGTCTATTACGGCCTGCCCGCGATCGGGCTGCATCTGCCGTCGTTCTGGGCCGCGGTCTCCGCACTCACCCTGTTCAAAACGGCGCAGGTCATCGAATACCTCAGGGGCGCGGTCGGCTCGATCCCGAAGGGACAGTCCGAAGCCGCGATGGCGATCGGGTTGACCTTTCGCCAGAGGCTCACCCACGTCATCTTTCCGGAGGCCTTCAGGCGCTTCCTGCCGCCCTGGATCAATGGCGTCACCGACGCGGTCAAGGGCAGCGCGCTGGTGTCGCTGCTCGGCATCACCGATTTGATGCAGGCCATCAACCAGGTCATCGGCCGCACCTACGAAGCGATGCCGCTCTATATACTGGGCGCGCTCCTCTATTTCGCGGTCAACTACGCACTCTCGCTCGCCAGCCGGCGGCTTGAGCGGCGTTTCTCCTTCATCCGGGAATAGCAACGATGTCCGAAGCCCCAAACGCCAGTCCCGCGCTGCTCGACGTGCGCGATGTCTCCAAGGCCTTCGGCGCCGTCGAGGTGTTGCGCTCCGTCAGCCTTCAGGTGAAGCGCGGCGAGGTGGTGACCGTCATCGGCCCTTCCGGCAGCGGCAAGACCACGCTGCTGCGCTGCGTCAACTTTCTGGAGAGCTACGACAGCGGCTCGATCCGCATCGACGGCAAGGAGGTCGGTTTTCGCGAGGCCGGAACGCGCCAGCGCCGCAGCGAGCGCGATCTTGCCGCCATGCGCGCCGAGACCGGCATGGTGTTCCAGAGCTTCAACCTCTTCCCTCACCTGACGGCGGCCGGCAACATCATGCTGGGTCTGACCAAGGTGCGCGGAAAAAGGGATGCCGAGGCGCGATCGATCGCCGAGCACTGGCTCGGGCGCGTCGGCCTTGGCCACAAGGCTGACAGCCTGCCGGCCGAACTCTCCGGCGGCCAGCAGCAGCGCGTCGGCATAGCCCGCGCCGTGGCCATGGAGCCGAAGATCCTGCTGCTCGACGAGATCACCTCCGCGCTCGATCCCGAACTCGTCGGCGAGGTGCTGGCAGTGGTGCGGAGCCTCGCCGAGGACGGCATGACCATGCTGATGGTGACCCACGAAATGGCCTTTGCCCGCGACGCTTCGAGCCGCATCGTCTTCATGGCCGATGGCGGCGTCAGCGCCGTCGGGCCGCCGAAGGAGATCCTCGCGGCGGAGACCAGCAACGAGCGCCTCCGCACTTTCCTGGCGCGCTTCCGCGCCTCGCATTTCTAAACTCAGGCGGCCAAAGCCGCCCAAGGAGCCTTTATCCATGACGCCTTATATCAGGCTCGCCGAACTCGGCCTGACGCTGCCCGAGCCGCCGACGCCCATCGCCAACTTCGTCACCCATGCCGAGAGCGGGCGGCTGATCTTCCTCTCCGGCCAGGGGCCGCTGCGCGCCGACGGCACGCTCTGCACCGGCAAGGTGGGCGAGGACGTGACGGTCGAGCAGGCCTATCAGCATGCACGGCTGACCGGGCTCAACCTGCTTGCCGTCATGCATGCCGCCGCCGGCGATCTCGGCCGTATCGTGCGCGTCGTCAAGCTGCTCGGCTTCGTCAACGCGACGCCGACCTTCAGCGACCACCCGAAAGTGGTCAATGGCTGCTCGGACCTATTCGCCGATGTCTTCGACAAGATCGGCGGCCATGCCCGCTCGGCGATCGGCGCCGGCTCTCTGCCTGGAAACATCACCGTCGAAATCGAAGCGGTCGTCGAGATCGCCGCCTGACCTGCCACCCACGGGATTAGCTCACATGAAAACCTCTTCCGATACCGGCTCCAACACCACCATCCGCGAGCGGCTGGGCTTGCGGCCGATCATCAACGTCTCCGGCACCATGACCGCGCTCGGCGCCTCCATTATCGTCCCGGAAGCAATCTCCGCCATGGCCGAAATGGCCTCGCAATGGGTGGAAATGGACGATCTGCAGCGCGCCGCGAGCACGGTCGTCGCACGCCTCACCGGCGGCGAGGCCGGCTTCATCACCGCCTGCTGCGCCAGCGGCATCACCATGGCGATCGCCGGTGCGATGACCGGAACCAACCTGCTCGCCATCGAGCGCCTGCCCGACGACACCGGCGATCTCAAATCGGAGGTCGTCATCCAGCTCGGCCACATCGTCAATTACGGCGCCCCGATCGACCAGTCGGTCCGCGTCGCCGGCGCCAGGGTGGTGCCAGCCGGCACGGTCAGCGTGACCCAGGACTATCATGTACGCGAGGCGATCAACGAGCGTACGGCCGCAGGCCTCTATGTCGTCGCCCACCACACCGTGCAATACGGCATGCTGTCGCTGGAGGAATTCTGCGAGATTTGCCATGCCAAGGGCGTGCCTGTGATCGTCGACGCCGCGTCCGAGTATGACCTGCGCGGTTTTCTGGCGCGCGGCGCCGATGTCGTCATCTACAGCGGCCATAAATTCCTGAGCGGACCGACCAGCGGCATCGTCACCGGCCGCAAGGACCTGGTGCGGGCCGCCTATCTGCAGAACCGCGGCGTCGCGCGCGCCATGAAGGTCGGCAAGGAAAGCATCGCCGGCACCATGGCGGCACTCGAAGCCTGGGAGAAGCGCGATCATGCCGGCATCCGCCGGCGCGAGGAGGCAGCACTCAATCTGTGGAAGGACGCGCTGCAGGGATTGCCCGGCATCGCCGCCATCATCATTCCCGACCCCACCGCCAATCCGCTCGACCGCCTACAAATCTTCATATCGCCCGAAAGCCGCTTCACCGCCGCCGGTCTTGCCTCTGTCCTTGCCGCCGGCTCGCCGCCGATCATCGTGCGCAACCACGAGGTCGAGCGCGGCCATTTCTTCCTAGACCCCTGCAACCTTCACCCCGGCGAGGCGGAGATCGTCGCCGAACGGCTGCGCGCCGTGCTGACCGCAAAGGAGCGCCCGGCCGACGCGATGAAGGTCGCTCGCAAGGATTCGTCAGGCGTCTTGCGCTGGCCGGATTGATCGTTGAACCGGCCATGCCGAAGGCACCCGGCTGATCACGCGACTGTGAACAACCGGATTTGCCGGCGCGGGAATAAATCGTCTCTTCAACAAGTCTCCTCGACATACGCCACGGCTGGCGTCGAGGAGACTGGCATGCCCCATCATCGCGAGCACAGCGGACACGGCTGCGACATCAGCTGCCGTCATGCGCTGCCGAGCATGATCGTCATCAGTCCCTCCTCTATGGCGCCCTTCTTTTTCATTGCGCTTGACACTGGTGACGCGGATGAACTCACTTTCAGCAAGGCAGACGACTTTGCGCGTTTCCGGAGGCTTTGCTCCTGCAAGCCAGGCGAAATCGCTGTCGCATCTTGAGGCGGCACGGTCTGTCCGCTCCGGAGGGGATCATGGTGCTGCTTTGAGCGACAGGGCCCTGGCGGAGCGTTTCAGCGACGTAGTGCTGCCGCATCTCGGCGATGCGCTGGCGCTTGCCCGCTGGCTGACCGGCAATGCCGCCGACGCCGAGGATGTCGTTCAGGACGCCTGCATCAAGGCTCATGCCGGCATATCAGGCTACGCTGGCGGCAATGCCCGCGCCTGGCTGCTGACTATCGTGCGCAACACCTCCTACACCTGGATGGCGCGCAATCGGCCGCGCGCCATGATGGCCGTCGGCGACCTCGGCGATCTCGACGACATGGCGGCGGGCCCACGGCACCAGCCTACCGGAGGAGGACGGTCCGGAAGCGAGCCTGATCGCCAGGGCCGACACGGCGGCACTGGAGGCGGCGATCGCCGCCCTGCCGCAGCCGTTTCGCGAAACGCTCGGTGCTGCGCGACATTAACGGCCTCAGCTATCGCGAGATAGCGGCCATGCTCGACGTGCCGATGGGTACGGTGATGTCCAGGCTGGCCCGCGCCCGCGGCCTGCTGGCATCCGAACTGGGGAGAGCGCCATGACCAGCCATGACGACGGACTGCCCAATGATCCCGAAGGTATCAGACTGATGATCCACGCCCTTGTTGATGGCGAGCTTGATGCGGCGGCGGCCCTTGCCGTGGAGCGTCGCATCGCCGTCGATCCCCGGCTTGCCGCCGAGCATGCCCGCATCCTTGCCTTGCGAGGCGCGGTCAGCCGCTTGCCGCGCCCCGACGTGAGCGACGCCTTTCGGGCCCGCATCGCGGCGATCGGCGTGGCGGATACCGAACGGCAGGATCACGCAGAGGTGGCGCAGCCGCAGCGCGGCACGCCGCCGGCGCTGCCGGGCTTGATTGCGGGCGCTGGCGCAGGCCAGCGGCGTGAAGCCGGGACGCGTCCTTCGCTGGCGCGGAGATCGCCGAGGGCAAGCCGCTTCGGCTCGTTCGACTGGCGCGCCATGGCGGCGTCGATCATGATCAGCGCGGTGCTGGCCAGCGGCGCGACGCAATGGGTGATGTTCAACGGCGCCGAAGACGGCTTGGCGGCGGCCGTCGCCAGCGGCCATCGTCGCAGCCTGCTCGCCGCGAGCCCGATCGACATCGTTTCCTCCGACCGCCATACGGTCAAACCGTGGCTCGACGCCCGCATCGGCGTCTCGCCGCCGGCGCCGGACCTTGCCCAGGACGGTTTCGCCCTCATCGGCGGCCGGGTCGAGGTGATGTCGGGCCGGCCGGTGCCGGCACTGGTCTACCGCCACCGCGAGCACCTGATCACGCTGGTCGCCGAGCCGCAGCAGGGCGGCAAGACCACCCAGCCGGACGATCTTTCCTCCGGCGGCTTTTCGATGGTGCACTGGAGCGACGGCGCCTTCTCCTACTGGGCGATCTCCGACATGGAGCGCCCCGAACTCGACGACTTCGTCGCTCGCTTCCGCAAGGCGGCGGTATGAGTCGGAACGTGGCCGTCGGCATCTCGTCGATGGCCTGAAATCCTTGCGGCCCCGCGCGAATTCCGCTAAGGCGCGCCTTTGTCGCCGGGGAGCAGAAGCTTGGACGATCAACGCGCCGACGTCGCCATCATCATGGGCAGCCAATCCGACTGGGCGACGATGCGTCAGGCAGCGGAGACGCTGGAGGCGCTTGGTGTGCCCCACAAACGGCTGATCATTTCGGCGCACCGCACGCCCGACCGGCTCTATGAGTTCGCCAAGGGCGCCAAGGCCGCCGGCTACAAGGTCATCATCGCCGGCGCCGGCGGTGCCGCGCATCTGCCCGGCATGACGGCGGCGATGACGCCACTGCCGGTGTTCGGCGTGCCGGTGGAATCGAAGGCGCTGTCGGGCCAGGATTCGCTGCTGTCGATCGTCCAGATGCCGGCCGGCATTCCTGTGGGAACGCTGGCCATCGGCAAGGCTGGTGCGGCCAACGCGGCCCTGCTGGCCGCCGCCGTGCTGGCGCTCAACGACGACAAGCTTGCCCAGCGCCTCGATGCCTGGCGCGCCTCGCAGACCGCCAAGGTCGCGGCCGAACCGACGGACACGCCGTGAGCCTGCCCGCCGGATCGACCATCGGCATCATTGGCGGCGGCCAGCTTGGCCGCATGCTGGCAATGGCCGCCGCCCGGCTAGGCTACCGCACCATCGCGCTGGAGCCTCAACCGGATTGCCCGGCGGCACAGGTCGCCAACCGGCAGATCACGGCCGCCTATGACGACCCGGCCGCGCTTGCCGAACTGGCGGCTGCAAGCGCCGTCGTCACCTATGAGTTCGAGAACGTGCCGGTCGCCGCCGCAACCGCGCTTGCCGCCAAAGTGCCGGTCTATCCGCCGCCGCGCGCGCTTGACGTGGCGCAGGACCGGGTGAACGAAAAGACATTCCTCAACGGCATCGGCATCGCCACAGCCGCGTTCCATCAAGTCGACACCGACGAGGAGTTGGCGGCGGCGCTGAAGGCATTCGGCGGCAGCGGCATCCTGAAGACGCGGCGAATGGGCTACGATGGCAAGGGCCAGCGCGTCTTCCGCAACATGGAAGCCGGCGGTTTCGCCGGCATCTGCGAGGCGATGGGCGATGTGCCGCTGATCCTGGAAAGCTTCGTGCGGTTCCAGCGCGAGATTTCCGTCATCGCCGCGCGAGGGCTGGACGGCACTGTCGCCGCCTACGATCCAGCCTGGAATGTGCACCGCGACGGCATTCTGCACACATCGACCTTGCCGGCCGGCGTTGCGCCGGCAACCGGGCGGGACGCGAAAGACGCGGCGACGAAAATCCTGTCGGCGCTCGACTATGTCGGCGTCCTCGGTGTCGAGTTCTTCGTACTGGCCGACGGCTCGCTGCTGGCCAACGAGATCGCCCCCCGCGTCCACAATTCCGGCCATTGGACCGAAGCCGCCTGCATCGTTTCGCAGTTCGAGCAGCATATCCGCGCCATTGCCGGCCTGCCATTGGGAAGCTCGAACCGTCATTCCGATTGCGTGATGCAGAACCTGATCGGCGACGACGTGCTGCGCGTTCCCGCCTTGCTCGCCGAGCCCGACCTGATGCTGCATCTCTACGGCAAGGCCGAGGCCCGGCCCGGTCGCAAGATGGGTCATTTCACCCGCATCAGCCGCCGGGGCTGATACCAGACACGCCTATTGCACCTCGTCGCTGTCCGCGTCGGGGCTGGCGCAACTTACATCGCCTTCCTCGCAATTGGCGGAGGCGGCGAGCTGCTTGATGCGATCATCGGTCAGCCTGGTCAGGCATTGCGAGACCTCCATCGCATGGATGGACCCGCCCTGGCTGGCGGCGGTGTTATGCGCGCATTCCGCATCCCGGAAGCTGATCCAGGCGCGTTGTGCCACCTGAAGCAATCTCTTGCCGTCGGCATCATCGGAGCCGATCAGCGCCTGATAGGTCGCATTGAGCCTGGCGTCGGCCGCCTGATATTCCTCGCCGGCACAGATATTCATCATCTGCTGGCTGTCGTCGGAGCGGTCGCATTCCTGCGCTCGGACAGCCGAGCTCGCCGCCAGGATGACGAGGCAGGCGGAGAGGGATATTCGGCGCATGGTCGTCCCCAAATCACTTGAGATAAACTGCATCATCCCAGCCGGCTCATGGCCGCGCAATGCCACGGGGCGGACATGGCGGATATTTGATGATATCAGGACATGGAGCACGCTTGCGGTTGACTTACGGTTGACATGGGCAAGTCTCCTCGTTTATGAGCCACCCACCGTTCAAAAGGCGCGTCTTCTGGCGCGCCTTAAAAATTCGACCCGGACCGGGTCCAGACCGACAGGCAAGACCATGAAGATCAAGAATTCGCTCAAGGCGTTGAAGGCGCGTCACCGCGACAACCAGCTGGTTCGCCGCAAGGGCCGCGTTTACATCATCAACAAGACCGCCCCGCGCTACAAGGCGCGCCAGGGTTGAGTTTTCGGCCGGAGGCTTTTTTCGCCTCCGCCCATGATGCTTGTCGGCCAGCCGGCCTTCCCATGCTAAAGTCACTTTGATGTTCCGCCGCCCGGGATTAAACTCGGGCGATGCGGATTATTTTTGTATTCTTGACGACTTTGCTGGTTTCCGGCGTCATCTCCCTGCCGACCCAAGCCGGTGATCGGCCGATCGCGCTGGCGGCCGCGGATGGTCAGCCGGCGCCCGCCGATGCCCAGCCAGCGGCTCCGGACACTCCGGCCACGCCGATGACGAAACAGGCCCGGCTCGACAAACTGTTCTCCGAACTGAAGCGCGAGCGCAACGAAAAGGCCGCCGAGCGCATTGCCGGCAACATCTGGAACGAATGGTTCCAGTCCGGCAGCGCCTCGATCGACCTGATGATGCAGTGGTCGCAAAAGGCGATGAACGAGCAGAAGTTCGACGTCGCGCTCGATTTCCTGGACCAGGTGGTGACGTTGCAGCCAAGCTACGCCGAAGGCTGGAACCGTCGCGCCACCGTTCATTTCATGATGAAGAACTACGGCAAGTCGATGGCCGACATCGACCGCACGCTGCAGCTCGAGCCACGCCATTTCGGCGCGCTGTCGGGCCTGGCCCAGATCATGGCCGAAACCGGCCACAAGCAATCGGCGCTCGAGGCCTGGCAGAAGGTGCTGGCCATCTACCCGATGATGCGCAGCGCCCAGAACCAGGTCGCAACCCTGTCGGAAGAGCTTGCCGGCGAAGGCATTTGATAGATCAGGAAATAGCCATTGGGCGCTGGAGCCAGCGCTACTGCCTCACAACTTATCCCCCTGCATTCCCGTATATCCCGCATGAACCTGATCTATGCCACGCTCGCCTTCCTGATGGCGCTTGTCCTTGCCCTTGTCGGCGTCACCCGAGCCGGCTCGTGGCTGATCGAGCGCCGCGGTCCGTCGGTCGGCGCGTTCGCCGACATCAACGGTGCCCGCATCCACTATGTCCACATCCCCGCCCCAGCCAATGCGGATCTGCCGCCGATCGTCTTCATCCATGGCGCCAGCGCCAATTTGAAGGACCAGATGCTGCCACTCAGGCCGCTGCTTGAAGGCCGCGCCGAAATGCTGTTCTTCGACCGGCCTGGTTTTGGCTGGTCCGGCCGCGGTCCAGGCAACAATGAGGACCCATCGGCGCAAGCCGCAACCATCGCCGCCCTCATGGACCGTCTCGGCATCACGAAGGCGATCATCGTCGGCCATTCCTTCGGCGGCGTGGTGACGGCGGCTTTCGGCCGCGAGCATGCGGACAAGACGCTCGGCCTGGTCTTCCTGGCGCCGGCGACCCATCCCTGGCCGGGCGGCGCGACGTCCTGGTACTACGACCTGACGATCATTCCGGTGATCGGCCGGCTGTTCTCCGAGACGCTGACCTACCCGGCCGGATCGCTGCGGATGGCGGACGCCACGACCTGCGTCTTCTCACCCAACAAGGTGCCGGACAATTATCTTGCCGCAACCTCGATCCCGCTGGTGCTGCGGCCGTCGGCTTTTCGCGCCAACGCCACAGACGTTGCCGGCCTCTATCGCTATGCGCTCGGCGCCGCACCGCACTACAAAGAGATCACGGCCCCGACCGTGGTCATCTCCGGCGACCGCGACAAGGTCGTCTATGCCCGGATCCACTCCCTCGGCCTCGTGCGCGACATCCCCGGCGCCGAGCTCGTCTGGGTGCATAATCTCGGTCATAAGCCGGACTGGATCGCATCCGACCTCGTCGTCGGCGCCATCGAGAAAGTCGGCGGCAAGGATATCGATCTGGAAGCAATCGCCAGGACGGTGGAGCTACGGATTGCCGGCGACACGTATGGCGCGGGCAAATGCTCCGACATCAAAGAACCTGAAGCGGAACTCGCGCCGACCTGATGCGTGCCGTCCGAAAACGGCCATCGCAGGCCGCCATTGGGATCAGAGCGGAATGTACGTCCTGAAACACGGCATAAAGAGAAATCCGCAAAAGCGATGGGCGCTGCCGGATCGCATCTTCTTCGGTCACGGCGCATGCGCCATTCTCGCCGGCACCTTCCTCAGGCATCCGCCATTGGAGGGATTTTACGGCGAACGGATCATTCCTGACGTAGGTTTTTCAGGAAACCATATCTATGTGACGAACGGCCTGATCGCTTTCGACTATCACGGCAATTGCGCCCGAGAGCGGTTGCTCGAACACCATGAAAGAAGCTGGGCTTCGCGCAACGCCGGATGGCATTGCACGATTGCGAAAGTGGATTTCGATCTGCTCGATAAGACCGAACTCAACCGGCGAAAGATGCTCGGCCCGGATCAGTATCCGCATGACCCCATTCCTCGCGCGCGACAGTTTCTCCAGCGAAGAAACCACGCGGAAGCCGCGGCAAGAGCGCTCAGGGCTGCAACGAGGTTGGCGGCCGACTACCGGCCGGCTGTTTCCGATCCGACATAGGCGATGCGCAGCATGTTGGTCGATCCCGGAGTCCGCAGCGGCACACCGGCGGTGATGATGACCCGGTCGCCCGGCTTGCCGAAGTCTTCTTCCAGCGCAATGCGGCAGGCGCGGTCGACCATGTCGTCGAGATCGGTCGCATCGGGCGAGACGACGCAATGCGTGCCCCACAAAAGCGACAGCCGTCGCGCCGTGTTGAGGATCGGCGACAGCGCGATGATCGGCACCTGCGGACGTTCACGCGCGGCGCGCAGGCCGGTTGTGCCCGATGCCGTGTAGGTGATGATCGCAGAAAGTTTCAGCGTTTCGGCGATTTCGCGTGCGGCCAGCGAAATGGCATCGGCGCCCGTCGCTTCCGGCTCGGAGCGTTGCGCGTTGATGATGCCGGCATAGGTTGGATCGGTTTCGACCTTGGCGGCGATGCGGTTCATCATCGCCACCGCTTCGACCGGATAGGCGCCCGCCGCCGATTCCGCCGACAGCATGATCGCATCGGCGCCTTCGAAGACGGCGATCGAAACGTCGGACACTTCGGCGCGGGTCGGCACAGGGGCCGTTATCATCGATTCCAGCATCTGCGTGGCGACCACCACCGGCTTGCCGGCGCGGCGCGCGGCGCGCGTGATCTGCTTCTGGATGCCGGGCACCGCTTCCAACGGCATTTCGACGCCGAGATCGCCGCGGGCGACCATCAGCGCGTCGGACAGTTCGATGATCTCGGCCAGCCGGGCCACGGCCTGCGGCTTTTCGATCTTGGCCATGATCAGCGCCCGGCCGCGGGCGATCTTGCGCGCTTCGGCCAGATCTTCCGGCCGCTGCACGAAGGATAGCGCGACCCAGTCGACGCCCGTGGCGAGCACCGCGTCGAGATCCTTGCGATCCTTCTCGGTCAGCGCGCCGACCGGCAGGTCGGTATCGGGCAGGCTGACGCCCTTCTTGTCGGAAATAGTAGTGCCGGCAATGACAGTGCAGACGATCGACTTGCCGTCGCTCTTTACCGCCTTCAGTTCGAGCTTGCCGTCGTCGATCAGGAGGCGATGGCCAGCCTCGACCGAGCTCAGGATTTCGGGATGCGGCAGGTAGACCCTTGTCGAGGTGCCGGGCTCGGGATTGGCGTCGAGCGTGAATGTCTGGCCCAGCGTCAAGACTTCCTTGCCATTGGCGAACTTGCCGACGCGCAGCTTCGGGCCTTGCAGGTCTGCAAGGATGCCGATCGGCCTGCCGACTTTTTCCTCGACGGCGCGGATGCGGGCGACCAGCGTGCGCATCAACTCATGATCGGTATGGCTCATATTGATGCGGAACACATCGGCGCCGGCTTCGAACAGCTTCTTCAGCATCTCCTCGGAGGAAGATGCCGGACCGATTGTGGCTAGGATCTTGACCTTGCGGCTACGTCTCATTGACTGTTCGTTCCCGGGGCGGCTGGAGCGCCTCCCGTTGCGGGCTCGTCGGTGAGCTGGACCATCCAGCTTGCCTGCTCGCCCGTGTCATATTCCTGGAATCCGGCGCGCTGGAAGCCCCGGGCGACGCAGTCGCTTACGCCGGCAATCCTGAACTCTTTTTCAGCCACGCACATGTTGATCGGGCCGTCCCAGCGTCCACCGCGCTCGGCGTCTTCTGCATAAAGATAGTAAAACCTTGATGACAGCGGCCCTTCGATCAACGTCTTGCAGCTCGATCCCTCGATGTGCCACCAGCCCTCGGTGATCCAGCCGGCCTTGGCCCGGTAGCCGATTCCGACGCCGACCAGGTTCTGCGTGGCGTTGCAGACGCGGAAGTCGGCGCGCGCCGGCGAAGCTGTGACCATCGCGGACAATCCCACGGCGAGCGTCAGGAGCGGCATGGCTAAGGCAAGGCGCGCGCGCTGCCCGCCGGCGGAAGCCATCCTAAAACCCCTCAAGAACCACATCAGCATCTCTCTGCGCCCCTTTTCGGAAAAGTCCGGGCGCATGTCAACGCGCCGTTTTGACCAATTCCAATCGATTTAGGAAGGCTCCCGGCGCGCGACCGTCGCCCGGTGCCAGATTTTCCGGGAACCTTGGCTAAACAACGGCATTGCGCAGAGGTCGTCTTCATGGAATGACGATAGCATCCTCCCCGAAGGCCAGCGAACGACCATTTTCCGCCAATGACCCGATCCACAGTTTTCGCGCCCTTCGACATTGTCGAGGGCGACCGCAAGCGAGGCATCGTGCTTCTGGCCGATCATGCCCGCCGCGACCTGCCGGAAGAGTATGGCAGCCTGGGGCTGCCCGCGGCCGAATTCGACCGCCATATCGCCTATGACATTGGCGTCGAAGCGGTGACGCGTGAACTAGCCGCCCTGCTCGGTGCGCCGGCGGTGCTCGCCAATTTCTCGCGGCTGCTGATCGATCCCAACCGAGGCGAGGACGATCCAACACTCATTCGCCAGCTTTACGACGGCACCATCATTCCGGGAAATTATCCCCTGGCGCAGGAGGAACGCGAAAGGCGGCTCGATCGCTTCTACCGCCCTTATCACGACGCGGTCGGCGCCGTGATTGCGTCGGTCGCGCAAGCTTCCGGGCAAGCACCTTTCATCTTCTCGGTGCATTCCTTCACCCCTGCCATGCAGGGCAAGCAACGTCCGTGGCATGTCGGTATCCTTTGGGACAAGGACGATCGGGTGGCGCGACCGCTGATCGATCTGCTGGCTGAGGACAAAGAACTCGTCGTCGGCGACAATGAGCCCTATGACGGCGCTTTGCGCGGCGACACCATGTTCAGGCACGCCATTGTCAATGGCTATGCCCACGCGCTGATCGAAATCCGCCAGGATCTGATAGCGGACCAGAAGGGCATTCTCGCCTGGGCCGGGCGGCTCTCACCGATCGTTGACGCGATCGACCACCGTCCCGATATACATGCGGTGAAGATGTTCGGCTCGCGCACCGGGCCGCTATGACGGAGGTTTCGGATGACCGAACTCAGCGACGAACAGAAGCGCGACTTCGAGGCCGCCGCCTTTCGGCGACTGGTCGAGCACTTGCGTGAACGGGGCGACGTGCAGAACATCGATCTGATGAACCTCGCCGGCTTCTGCCGCAACTGCCTCTCGAACTGGTACCGCGAAGCAGCCAATGCCGAAGGCGTCGAACTCGGCAAGGACCAATCGCGCGAGATCGTCTACGGGATGCCCTATGCGCAGTGGCAGGCGCTCAACCAGACAGAGGCTTCGGATGCCAAGAAGGCGGAATTCGAAGCGCGGCGCCCCAAGGATCACTGAGTCCGTTTGGCCCAAATGCTTTCCCATTAACAGCGCTTGACTGAAAATTGAATCGATCTAATTTGCCGCGCATAGCCATTTTCTGACCGGATTCGTCCCATGAACGCTTCGAACCCCATGCAGACTGCCATTCGCGGGCGATGGGCCGTGGCGGCCATTTTCCTCGCCAATGGTTTCCTGACCGGCAGCTGGGCGCCGCAGATTCCTGTCTTCCTGACCCGGTTGGACATCTCGAAATTCACGCTCGGCCTGCTGATCCTATTGTTCGGCGCCGGCGCGGTCACCGCCATGACATGGTGCGGCCACCTGATCTCCAAACACGGCTCGCGCACCGTGCTGCGCTGGTTCGGCCTCTGCGGCAGCCTCGGCCTGCTGGTCGTGGCGCTGGCCCCCAACGTGCCGCTGGCAGCCATCGCCATGTTCATCTTCGGCGGCTCCATCGGCGGCATGGATGTCGCCATGAATGCCAATGCGGTGGTGGTGGAACGGCGGCTAGGGCGCGCCATCATGTCATCGTCGCACGGCTTCTGGAGCCTGGGCGGTTTCGCCGGCGGCGCCCTTGGCGGCTACGCCATCCAGACTTATGGCCACCTCGCCCATGCCGCGGTGGTGACCGCGCTTGCCTTCGCGGCAATCGTGGCGGCGGTGCCCCACATCGTGGCCGAAAACAAACCGCAGGCGACCGAGCATCATAAATTCGCTCTGCCGGCAAATCCATTGGTCTACCTGATCGGCCTGATGGCCCTGCTGACGATGATTTCAGAGGGCGCGGTGCTCGATTGGGCGGCGCTGTACCTGCGGCAGGAACTCGGCGCCGACCTCGCCGTCGCCGGTCTTGCCTACGCCGCCTTTTCCGGGGTGATGGCGATCATGCGCTTTTTCGGGGATGGCGTCCGCAACCGCTTCGGCGCGGTGATGACACTGCGCGGCTCGGCCATCGTCGCGGCCGCCGGCATGCTGATCGCCGGCCTGTCGCCCTCGCCTTGGCTCGCCATCGCAGCCTTTGCGCTTTGCGGCTTCGGCATCGCCAACATGGTGCCGATCATCTTTTCCGCCGGCGGCAACCAGGAGGGCATGTCGTCGGGCACCGGCATGAGCGTCGTCACCACCATGGGCTATTCCGGCATTCTGGTGGCGCCGTCGGCGATCGGCTTCGTCGCCGAACATTCCAGCTTCGGGCCGATCTTCATCGCCATGTCGGTGCTGCTGATCGTCGTCTTGCTGATGGCGGGTCTCGCTCACCGCGCCGAATTCGCTCCCGACGTCGCACCAGCCGAATAGCGTTTCAATTCCTCATGGAGAAAGTCGGCCACGCGGCGTATGCGCACGCTGCTGCGCACGTCGCGATGCATCGCCAGCCATACCGGCAGCTCGGGCAGCGGCAGGCCGGGCAGCACCTTCTCCACCAGCGGATCGCGATCGGCCAGCGGCTCCTGGCCAAGACCAATGCCGTTTCCCGTCCGCACCGCCTCCCACAGGACCACTTGGCTGTCGGCCCTGAAGCGGAAGCTGCTTCGGCTGACCGGAATGCCTAATTGCGTAAAGCCCCGGATCATCTCGTCGCTGCGATCGAAGCCGATCAAGGGATGATCGACGAGATCGGCCGGCCCGAGCGGACGGCCGCGCCGGTCGAGATAGGCAATGGCCGCGCAGGCGCAGAGTGCGATATCGCAGACCTTGCGCGCCACCAGTTCGTTCTGCGCCGGCTTGACCATGCGGATGGCAATGTCGGCATCCCGGCGCAGCAGGTTTTCGACCTGGTTCGAGGCAACGATCTCGACCTCGATGCCGGGTTCCTCGATGCCGAGTCGCGCCATCATTTCGGGCAGCACATAGGCAGCCACCACTTCGCTGGCGGCGATGCGCACAGTGCCTTCGATGGCCTCGACCGAACCCAGCGCCAGCCGTGAAAAGGCACTGGCCTGTTCGCTGACCGTTTTTCCGCGCTCGAACAACGTGGCCCCTGCTTCCGTCAGCGC
This sequence comes from Mesorhizobium sp. URHB0026, assembly GCF_054059755.1. NCBI lineage: Bacteria > Pseudomonadati > Pseudomonadota > Alphaproteobacteria > Hyphomicrobiales > Phyllobacteriaceae > Mesorhizobium > Mesorhizobium sp. URHB0026. Next base: position 1,095,826 of record NZ_JBSSCN010000001.1, read on the forward strand.
ATAACCGCTTCGCCCACGCCGGAACAGGGTAACGCCGAGCGCATGTTCCAGTTCGGTGATGTGACGGCCAAGCGTCGGCTGGCTGGCCGACAGCTTTCGCGCGGCGGCCGACAAGCTGCCGGTTTCCGCGACCGTGACGAAGCTCTTGATCAGGTTCCAATCGATGTCAGTCATTCAATAATGAATATCAAGACTGCATCCATAGTCAATTTCAATTCATGCGTGAGGCACGCATATTCACCCTGCAAACAGCGATACGAACTGCAACCACTAACCAGGAGATCTCAGAAATGATCAGGATCGCAATTCTCGGCGCCAATGGCCGGCTCGGCCGCGTGGTCGCCAAGGCTTTCATCGATGCCGGCTTCGATGTCCGCGCCGTTACCCGCACTGGCAACGTACCGGCCGAACTCAAGGGCGCCACGACGGTTGCCGGCGATGCGCTGGACCGTCAATCGCTGATCCAGGCCACCGAAGGGGTGGATATCATCTTCAACGGCCTCAATCCGATCTACACCGACTGGGGCAAATGCCTGCCGATGGCTGAAAATGTCATGGCCGCCTGCCACGCCAACAACGCGCTGCATCTCTTCCCCGGCACGGTCTATAATTACGGCTCGCCCATGCCGGCGGTGATATCGGAAGACACGCCGTTCCATCCGACGACCGAGAAGGGTCGCATTCGCTGTGCCATGGAGGATCTGTTCCGCCGTGAGGCCGAGGCCGGTCGGGTGCGCACCGTTGTTCTGCGGGCCGGCGACTTCTTCGGCGGCACTGGCAGTGGCTCCTGGTTCGACCTTGTCGTCGCCGCCAAGATCAACAAGGGCATCTACACCGCGCCCGGCCCGGCCGACCTCGTGCATGAATGGGCCTATCTGCCCGATTTCGCCGTAGGTTTCGTGGCGCTCGCCAGGACCCTGGACAAACTCGGCTCCTATGAAGCGCTGAACTTTCCCGGCCACGCGGTCACCGACCTGCAGATCAAGGCGGCCGCCGAGAAGGCGGTTGGCTATCAGCTCAAGATGACTTCGATGCCCTGGTGGGTGCTGCGTGCCGGCAGCCCGTTCGTGGCGATGTGGCGCGAGATCGTCTCGATGTCCTACCTGCGCTTCGAACCGCACCAGCTGGCTTCGACGCGGCTGGAAGGCATCATCGGCGAAATCCCGCATACGCCGCTCGATCAGGCCGTGAACAAAGCCTTGCAGGATATCGGCATCGCCGTCGCGCCCGCCCGTCGCCAGGCCGCCTGATCGAGCTTGCTGGCCAGATGAGAACGGCTGGGCTCAGTAAGGGTCCGGCGGTGATAGTTGTCGTCAGATCCTTCCCAGCACAAGCAGGATCAGCACCACGACCAGGATGACGCCGACAATGCCCGATGGTCCGTAGCCCCAGGAGCGGGAATGCGGCCATGCCGGCACCGCGCCGATCAGGATCAGGATCAGGATGATAACGAGAAGTGTGCTGATGGCCATTTTGAGCCCTCGCCGTCTGGTTGCATTCCAGGGAACAATGCGAAAGGCCGTCCGGTTGTTCCCGGACGGCCTTTGTTGCTCGGGCTTGCGAAACGCTCTATTCCGCGGCCTTCGGGAAGCTGACCGCCGGCTCGGCGCCGACATCTGCCAAAGGTCCTTGGGACGAGATCTCGCCCTTGCCGCGCCGGAAGAGACGGCTGATTAAGCCGCGCCGCGCGCCGGGCTTGACCTTGGCGCGGGTGAAAACCATCAGCATCGACGGCGTCACCACCAGCGTCAGAATGGTGGCGAAGGACAGGCCGAAGACGATCGCCGAGGACAGCGAAATCCACCATTGCGTCGACGGCGCATTGATCGTCGTCTCGTGATGGAAGATTTCGAGCCCAAGGCCGAAGGCGATCGGCAGCACGCCGAGAATCGCCGACACCGCCGTCAGCACAACCGGTCGCGCACGCTCGCGGCAGGTCTGCAGCACCGCGTCCATCTTGTCCCAGCCCTCCTCGCGCAGCCGGTCGTAGGTGTCGATCAACACGATGTTGTTGTTCACCACCACGCCGGCCAGCGCGATGACGCCAATGCCGGACATGACAATGCCGAACGTCTCGCCTGTGATAAGCAGTCCGAGGAACACGCCGATTGTCGCCATGACCACGCAGGACAGCACCAGCCATACGCTGGTGAATTTGTTGAACTGCGCGAGCAGCACCAGGAAGATCAGGAAGATCGCCGCGCCGAAGGCCTTGCTGAGGAAGGCGCTGGCTTCCGCGCTGTCCTCATTCGATCCGGCGAGCTTCCAGCGTATTCCGCTACCCAGATTCATATCCGTGACGGCCTGGGTGACCTCCTGCTGCACGACAGCGACTTGGCTGCCGGCCGTGACGTTGGCCTGCACCACCACGGTGCGGGCGCCGTCGATGCGGTTGAGGATGCCGACCGTCGGCTCGGGTTTGCGCACGACGAAGTTCGAGATCGGCACCGACCCTTGCGAGGTCTGCACCCTGAGCTCGTCCAGCGTCGACAGCGTGCGCCGGTCTTCCGGAAGACGAAGGCGGATGTCGACGGCATCGTCGGCGCCAGCGGGCCGGTATTCGGAAAGCTTCAGTCCGTTCGTCACCAGCTGCACCACGGTGCCGACGGAAGTCGGGCTGATACCGTATTGCGCGGCCTTGGCGCGGTCGACCTCGAGAGCCCAGTCGACGCCAGGGCGGGGGCAGGCCATCGGAAATATCGATGACGCCCGGCACCTTGGCGATACGCGCAGCCACGGCGCGCGCCTTGTCGTCGAGGCCGGTTGGATCGACGGCCGAGAGCCTGATCTGGATCGGCTTGCCGGTTGGCGGACCGGCTTCCGGCACGCGCACCTCGACGTCGACCCCGGGAATGCCAGCCATCACGCCGCGCAGATCGCTTAGTATCTGGTTCGCGGACTTGCGTTCGCGCCAGTCGATGAATTCGTACTGGATGACGCCGACGACGTCCTCGGGCACATCCTGGCCGCCGCCCTGCGTCTTGCCGACGCGGGTGTAGACCGACTTCACGCCGGGCCAGCCGAGCAATCGGTTTTCGGCGATCTTGGTCGCCGTATCCATTTCGGCCAGCGAAAGGTTGCCGCGGGCATGCACGTAAAGCAGGCCATAGTCGGGTTCGACGCTAGGGAAGAATTCGACGCCGGCACCGTACTTTGAATAGCCAACGAAAATACCCGTCAGCAAGACGACAGTGAGCACGATCACGGTGATGGGAAAGCGCACCGCTTGCTTGACGACAGCCATGTACCAGCCGTCGCGATTGTCATCCTCGTGATGCTGCGGCGCCTTGGCGAATATGGCGCCCAGCGTCGGCGCGAAAACCAGCGCATAGAGCATCGAGGCCGACAGCGTGACGATTAGCGTGATCGGCATGTACTTCATGAAATCGCCGATGATCCCTGGCCAGAACAGGAGCGGCGAGAAGGCGGCGATACGCGTCATCGTGGCTGCGATGACCGGGCCGGCCATGCGCTTGGCGGCGAGCGCGAAGGCTTCCTGCTTCGGCATGCCCTCGCTCATCCGTCGTTCGGCGAACTCGGTGACGATGATAGCGTCGTCGACCAGCATGCCGACCGCCAGAATAAGGCTGAACAACACGATCATGTTGATCGTGTAGCCCATCATGGCAAGCAGCAGGATACCGATCAGGAAGGACGACGGAATGGCAAGGCCAATCAGCAGCGAGGCCCGGCCGGACAGCGCGTAGAGGATGACGATGAACACCAGGATGACGGCGATCATCACGTGGTTCTGCAAGTCGCCCAACAGCTGGTTGACGAAGACGGACTTGTCCTGCGTGTAGGTGACGTGCATGCCCTCGGGCATCGCCTTGACGAAAGCGTCGGACACCTCCCTGACCTTGGTCAGCGTATCGATCAGATTGGCGCCGATGCGCTTCTTGACTTCGATGGCGATGGCCGGCTTGCCGTTGAGGCGCGTGATTGTCGTCGCGTCGGCGAAGGTCGAGCGTATCGTCGCGATGTCCTTGGCCTGCACCACGGCATTGGGCCCGGCGACCACGGGCAGTGCCGCGACATCCTCCGGTGTCTCGATAAGCGACGGCACCTTGACGGCATATTTGCCTTCCGAGCCCTCGATATTGCCGGCGGCGACCAGGCTGTTGGAAGCACCGACAGCGCCGATCAGCTGGTCGAGCTGCAGGCCATAGGACGACAGCTTCATCGGATCGATGACGACTTCGACCAGATCGTCGCGCGAGCCCTGCAACGAGCCTTCCAGCACGCCGGGCACTTCCTCGATGCGATCACGCAGTTCACGGGCCGCAGCCGTCAAAACGCGCTCCGGCAATTCGCCGGAAAGCGTGACGACGAGCACCGGGAATTCCGAGATGTTGACCTCGGTGACGACAGGCTCCTCGGCCGCCTGCGGCAGGTCGGCCTTGCCGTCCTGCACCTTGGAGCGCGTATCCTGCAGCGCCGTCGCCAGGTTCGTCTGCGGCTGGAACTCGACCAGAACGTAGCCGCCGCCCTGGAAGGCGGCCGAGCGCATCTCCTTGAGGCCCTTCAGGCTTTTCAACTTGCTTTCCATCGGCCGCAGCAGAAGACGCTCGGAATCCTCCGGCGAAATGCCTTGATAGATCAGGCTGACATACATCATCGGAATCGGAACGTCGGGTTCCGCTTCCTTCGGTGTCGACTGATAGGCGACCCAGCCTGCAATCAGCAGGAAGACCAGGACCGAGATGGTCAGGCGGGCATTGTTGATTGCGAGTCTGACGATATCCATGACTTATGCCTGCTGTTGCTTTCGGGAGTGGCGAACGGACATGCTGTCGCCGGACAGGGCCCGGCGCCGGCGCCCACGCGCTACTGCGTCCCGGCGGTGGCTTCGCCGATCAGCTTTTTGATGGTCGCCTGATCGGCCTCGACCGGATGGACCTCGTCGCCTTCCTTCACCAGTTCCTGGCCTGCAACGATGATGCGCGCATCGGCCGGGATGCCGCCAAGCACGAGACCGGTCGGCGTATCGTCGACCAGATCGATCGGAAAGAACGCCACCTTGTTGTCCTTGCCGACGGCGCGGATCCCGAGATCGCCCTTGTCGCCCAGCGTCACCACCGAGCGCGGCAAAAGCACCGCGTCGGTCGGCAACGCGCTGAGCTGGATTTCGGCCGTCATGCCGGCCGGCACCGAGCCATCGGCATTGGGGATGGCAATCTCGACACGGAAGGTGCGGGTCGCCGACGAGGCGTCTCGGCTGATATAGCGCACGGTGCCTTCGACGGTCTGGCCGCTGACCAGCCGAACGCTGGCCTTGTCGCCGATCTTGAGATAGCCGAGGTCGCGCTCGCTGATTTCGCCGCGCGCGATCACCGGGTCGAGCTTGAGGATCGTCGCCACCTCGCCGCCCTGCATGACGGAGCTGCCGAGTTCCACCGGCACCCGGTCGATGACGCCGTCGAACGGCGCCTTCACTTCGTTGCGGTCGAGCTCGGCCTGCGCGGTATCCAACTGAGACTGCGCCTGGGTCAGGTTGGAACGGGCGGTGTCGAGCTGCAGCTTCGGCAAATTGCCTGTCTTGGCCAGCCGCTCGGCGGCATCGAGTTCGGCGTTGCGCTGCGCGACAAGCTGCTTGGCATTGTCGACCATCGAGATCTTTTCCTCGGCGGCGAGCATCAGCACCAGGTCGCCGGTCTTGACGTGGTCGCCCTGCTTGACCGGCAGCTTGTCGATGACGCCGGCGACGCGGGTTGCCAGCACCGCGCGCTTGTCGGCTTCGGTCAGCCCGGAAATGCGGATGGCGCGGGCATAGGTCTTGCGCGGCGGCGTCACCACGGCGACGGTACGCAGCGGGGCCTTCGGTTCGGCTTCCGCCGTCTTCGGCTTGCTCGCGTCCGGCGTCTTGCCCTGCTCGACTTCGGCTGCCTTGGCCTTGTTCGCCGCTACGCTGCCGACCGACGAGAACTCGCCCGTCGCCATCCACGCCGCGAAACCGATGAGCACAACAATGGCTGCAAGCTTGTGAAACCTGATTTTAGGCATCGTCATTTTTCCACTACGGGTCGGCCAGCACCGCGTCTGATGACGCGGGCGCGTCGCCGATATGGGTGCGCGCTTGACCGTGTTCAAATTGCCGTGATCGGCGAGCGCGCTTCTACATCAAAGTTGCATCGCAATATAGTCCCAAAGTTGCAGCAGCATTGCGTAGCCGAACAAGGTTGGGCCGTCATGAAACGGTTCTTCGTGACTTGCCAGGCTACTTGGTGAAGCCGGCCGCCGGTTCACGATCCGGCTCTGAAACGTCGACCGCTGGGGACCCGCCCGGCTCGCCATAGGCCCGTCCGGCCGTCTCCGAAATACAGCCGCGATCCGCATGGCATCGCTGATCGAAGTGCAGGCACGAACCCGCGATCCGCGTCAGCGCGATCGGCGACGGGGCGATGGCCGAGACACCACCAACACGGGCCAAAGGGCTGGAATCGCTCGGAAAAGAGGCATGGCAATCGCTCAGATCAGGCTCGCCCCCGCCAACGCACCGACGTCGAGCCAGATGCTGAAAATACCAATGCGCCCGCATTATTACGTCCTGGACCATCGCGTCCCGATACGCGCGACATAGGGCCCGGCGCGAGACAGGTGCGGGAACACCGGGTGTATTTCGTCCCAATCGCAATTCTGTATCGAGCATCGCACCCGACCCCTTCGAACGTCTCACGGCCGGCGCCATCTGACCGTTAGTGGCAGCAGGCGTCAGCATGATGACGGCTCTTCCGCACGCCAAGGTTGCTGTCACGCAGCAGCGCTGGACACGCGCTGCTCCGGAGACCCGCCATGCTGCCGGCGACACTGCCGTGGAGCCAGCCGGCGGGCTCAGGCCCGACGGCGCTCCGCCTCCGGGTTCTTGCGCGCTGCAAGAAACTCCTTGACCCGGCGGCCCGGTGCTGGACCGCGGACCGGCTTGAAACCGTCGTCGAGTTCGCCCGAGAGATCGAGCGTGGCATGCTTGCCGACGGCGTCGTAGTTCTCCTCCAACCAGTCGCTGGCGGCGGTGCGGCCGAGATCTCTGAGATAGGTCAGGAACGCCCATTCGGCATTGACCTTGGACGAAGCCGACAGATCCTTGAACGCCTCGTCGGCATCGATGCGGTGCATGCGGATGTCCCGGTATTCGCCATGCGGCAGACGCCGGGCGGCGATCAGTTCCTTGACGAAGGCGATCGAGCGGAATTCGCGCAACAGCCCGGCATTGAAGGTGATCTCGTCGATGCGGTTCTGAATCTCGTTGGCGCTTTTTGGTGTTCCCTCGCGCACCACCGGGTTGATCTGCACCAGAAGCACGTCCTCGGTCGCCGCCGTCTTGAAGAACGGATAGAGCGCCGGGTTGCCGCCATAGCCGCCATCCCAATAGGGCACGCCCTTGATCTCGACAGCACGGAACAGTTGCGGCAGGCAGGCCGAGGCCATTACTGCGTCGAGATCGATCTCGCCATCGGAAAACACTCGCAACTGCCCTGTCTCGACATTGGTGGCGGAGATGAACAGTTCCATCGACTTGCAGGCATGGACATTCCCGAAATCGATCTCCCGCGCGACGACGTCGCGCAGCGGATTGAGGCCGAGCGGGTTGGCGACATAGGGCGAGAATACCCGCGACATGGTGTCGAAGAAGACATAGCCCGGCGTGTTCTCGATAGACCAATTGCCCCAGGCGACATCCCAGGGCATGCGTTGCACGGGGCTGAACCGTCCCTTCGCGGCCACCGCGTGCCAGAAATCGTCCAGCTTCCTGCGCGCGCCCTCGACCCCGCCCCTGACAAAACCGTCAGCCAGCGCCACCGCGTTCATCGCGCCGGCACTGGTACCGGACACCGCCGATATCTCCAGCCTGCCATCCTCCAGCAACCGGTCGAGCACGCCCCAGGAAAAGGCGCCATGCGAGCCGCCACCCTGGAGAGCGATGTTGATCTTCTTCTTTTCCTCCGCCTTGCCGTTCTTCGTCATGGCGTTTCTGTCATCCTGATACGCCGGCCCGCCCCTACGTCATTCGAAGGAAGCAGCTATCGCCAGCTTATGTTGCAGTGCAGCATATAAGAATGGATCAAGGCAAGAACACGAACACGGTCGCGTGATCACATGAAATTTCGGTCATGCGAAAAGCCAATCCGCTGCATGGGAGAAACCGCAGCTTTCGAAACGGGCATGAAGCCCGGTAAATGGGAGCTAGGCGACGAGGTCCGGCACAGGCCCGATATAGCGTGACTGCGGACGGATCAGCCTTCCGGTGGTCTGCTGCTCGCGCGCATGCGCGACCCATCCGGCAACGCGCCCGGCTGCGAAGACATTGCTGAACGCCTCGGGCGGAAACCCTGCCGCTTCCAGCACCAGAGCGGTGTAAAATTCGACATTGGTCTGCAACGAACGCTGCGGCTTAGCGGTCCGAAGCACGTCGAGCGCGGCTTGCTCGACCGTCTCGGCGAAAGCCAGCCGCCTACCGGTGTCACCCTCACCGCCAAGCGTGCGCACCACCGCTTTCAGGACATCGGCACGCGGATCGCGCACGCGGTAGATGCGGTGACCGAAGCCCATGATGCGTTCGCCATGCGCGATCTCGTCGCGCAGCCAGCCGGCCGCATCGCCATGCGCGGCGATGGCGTCGAGCATCTCGATGACCGGGCCGGGCGCGCCGCCATGCAGCGGCCCCTTGAGCGCGCCAAGCCCGGCCAGCACCGACGATGTCAGGCCGGCCAGGGTCGAAGCGACGACGCGGGTGGCGAAGGTCGAGGCATTGAGGCCATGATCGCAAACGGTCACCAGATAGGTGTCGAGCGCCCTTGCCGATGCCGGCGACGGGACCGTTCCCCTGAGCATCCTCAACATGTCGGTGGCATGGTCCGCCTTGCCGTCGGGTGCGATCGGCTGCTCGCCGCGCCGCGGGCGCAGCAGGGCCGGCGTCAGCACCGCGGGCGCAGCGATCAGCCGCAAGGCGTCGGCCAGCGTTTCGCCATCCGGCAGCAAAGCCATGCCGGCGCGCATGGCGCTGTAGAGTTCGAGCGGCGCCAGCAGGGGCAGCGAAGGCGCGAGCCGTTCGAAAACCTCGACGCGTGCCTCGCCCAACCGTGCCGCCAGTTCGGCGTCACCGGGCAGATCGTCGAAGAAGCCGCCCAGCAGCAGGCGGACGACCCGGGCGTAACTCCATCGTCCAGCCAAGTCCCCAAGCGAATGGCCTCGGATCGTCAGGCGGCCGCCCAGGCCATCCACGTCGGACAGCACGGTTTCGGCCGCCACCACTTCATCGAGCCCATTCGCCATGGCCTTGTCTCCTTGAAGCTTTTCCCGGTGGGAGATAAGGATGGGCGCCATAAGCATCAATCTTGATCAATAGAATCAATATCCGAGCTCGATATGTCCGAATGGTTGTCGCGGGAAGAGGCGCTGGAAAGGCTCGGGGTGAGGCCGCAGACGCTCTATGCCTATGTCAGCCGCGGGCGCATCGGCATGCGCCCGGATCGGGCAGATCCGCGCCGCAGCCAGTACCGCGCCGACGACATCGCGGCGCTGGCAACCCGAAGGGCGCGCGGACGCAGCCCCTCGGCCATCGCCGAAAGCGCGATCGCCTGGGGCGAGCCGTCGCTCGTCACCGCGATTTCGACCGTCTGGCACGGCAGCCTCATCTATCGGGGCCGGGATGCCGTTGCGCTGTCCGACCATGCCACGCTGGAAGAAACCGCTGGACTGCTCTGGGCTCTGTCCGGCCCGGTCCATTTCGAAGCATCGCCACCAGATGCGCCGCGCCCGACCGGCCGCGCCCAGGCGTTTGTGCAACTCGCTTCGCTTGCCGGCCAGGCGCGGCCTTCGCTTGGACGAAATGCTGCCTCGCTGTGCACCGATGCCGCGCACGCGATCGGCGTGCTGGCCAGCGCCCTCGGTGCCGAGGCGGGGCCGGAACCAGTGCACCAGCGATTGGCGCGGGGCTGGTCGGTGGACGACGATGGCGCGGATGCGATCCGGCGTGCGCTTGTGCTGCTTGCCGATCACGAACTCAACGCGTCGACCTTCGCGGCCCGCGTCGCGGCCTCGACCGGAGCCTCGCCCGCCGCTTGTCTGCTGGCCGGCCTGACGACACTGTCCGGTCCCCGCCACGGCGGCGCCGGCGAAGCGGTGATGCAACTCGCCGAAGACGCGATGCGGCATGGCGCCGATGCCGCGGTCCGGCGCTGGCTTGGCCACGACCGGCCACTGCCGGGATTCGGCCACCAGCTCTATCCCGAGGGCGATCCCCGGGCCACGGCGCTTCTGGCGGACTTCGACAACTCCGACGAAACATTGCGGTCGCTGGAAATTGCCGCCATGGCGGCGACCGGCGCCCAACCGAATATCGATTTTGCCCTGGCCGTGCTGGCGCACGGCCTTGGCTTGCCGCGCGATGCACCGTTCCACCTCTTCGCGCTTGGACGCAGCGTCGGCTGGGCGGCACATCTGGTCGAACAGATCGTGAGCGGCAGCATCATCCGGCCGCGCGGCCGCTATGAGGGATTGCTGCCATAAATCGCGTGAGCGCTATGCTCTCACGACATCGTGTCGAGCTTGCGCTGCATGGCCGCGATCTGGTCCTTCAACTGCTGCAGATCGTCGGACTTCTCAGCCGCTTCCTTCCTGGCCGGCTCGGCGGGGGCCGCTGCCGGAGCCGAGCCCGCCGGCGGAAAAGGCGTGAACAGCCGCATCGCGTTCTGGAACATTTCCATGTTTCGGCGCGTCTGTTCTTCCAGTGCCTTGATCGGCGTCGCCATCTTCATCACGTCCAGTGGCGACTTGCCGATGGCGCCCTTCATCTGCTCGCGGAACCGCTCTTGTTCCTTGGAGAAGGCGATCATCGATTGCTCGAGGAAGCTCGGCACGATCATCTGCATCTGATCGCCGTAGAAAGCGATCAACTGGCGCAGGAACGGGATCGGCAGCATGTTCTGCCCATCCTTGTTCTCCAGCTCGAAAATGATCTGGGTCAGTACCGGATGGGTAATGTCGTCACCGGTCTTGGCGTCCTGAACGGTGAACTCCTCGCCCTTCTTGACCATTTCGGCCAGATCCTCGAGCGTCACATACGTACTCGTCCCCGTATTATAGAGGCGGCGATTGGCGTATTTCTTGATAATGATAGGGTCGTCTTTTGCGGCCATCTGCATCCTCCCCGGACACCGGCACGCCTCAGTAAGCAGCCGGTAACGATTGCGCCCTTTTTGAGGATATGCCCAAAAGCCTCATAATTCCAAGCAGTTTGTGCACTGCGGCATCATATAATGCTGCATGGCAGGCAAAATATGCTGCGCGGCAGCGACCGGACCGCCGGCACCGCGATGCGCGGCCCATTTGCGGCGCATCGGCGCCATGCCGATTTCCGGTTTGACTTGGGGTTGGGAAAGGGCAAGAAAAGTCCTCAACGGCACAACCACACCCTTGAAGTCTGGAGAAGAAAATGTCCGCTTCCATCGTAATTGCCAGCGCCGCGCGCACGGCTGTAGGCTCCTTCAACGGCGCCTTCGCCGCGACGCCCGCGCATGAGCTCGGCGCCGTCGTCGTCCAGGAACTTTTGGCGCGTGCCGGGGTCGAACCGGCCGAGATTGACGAGGTCATCCTTGGACAGGTGCTGACCGCGGCGCAAGGCCAGAACCCGGCCCGCCAGGCCTCGATCCTTGCCGGGCTGCCCAAGGAGACCACCGCCTGGGGCCTCAACCAGGTTTGCGGTTCGGGCCTGCGCGCCATTGCGCTCGGCATGCAGCAGATCGCCACCGGCGACGCCAAGGTGATCATTGCCGGCGGCCAGGAATCGATGTCGCTGTCGCCGCACGCCGAGCACCTTCGCGCCGGCGTCAAAATGGGCGACTACAAGATGATCGACACCATGATCAAGGACGGGTTGTGGGACGCCTTCAATGGCTACCACATGGGCAACACCGCCGAGAACGTCGCCCGCCAGTTCCAGATCACCCGCGACGACCAGGACCAGTTCGCATTGGCCTCGCAGAACAAGGCCGAGGCCGCGCAGAAGGCGGGCAAGTTCAAGGACGAGATCGTCGCCTTCACCATCAAGGGCAAGAAGGGGGACACGGTTGTCGATCAGGACGAATACATCCGCCACGGCGCCACGATCGACGCCATGACAAAGCTGAAGCCGGCCTTCGACAAGGATGGCACGGTGACGGCCGCCAATGCCTCCGGCATCAATGACGGTGCAGCCGGCGCGCTGCTGATGAGCGAAACGGAAGCCGCCAGGCGCGGCATCACCCCGCTGGCGCGCATCGCCTCCTGGGCGACCGCCGGCGTCGATCCGGCGATCATGGGCACCGGACCCATTCCCGCTTCACGCAAGGCCTTGGAACGAGCCGGTTGGTCGGCAGGGGATCTCGACCTCGTCGAGGCCAATGAGGCGTTCGCCGCACAGGCCTGCGCCGTCAACAAGGACATGGGCTGGGATCCCGCGATCGTCAACGTCAATGGCGGCGCCATCGCCATCGGCCACCCAATCGGCGCCTCGGGCGCCCGCATCTTCAACACGCTGGTCTTCGAAATGCGCCGACGCGGCGCCAAGAAGGGGCTGGCCACCCTATGCATCGGCGGGGGCATGGGCGTCGCCATGTGCGTGGAGGCTTTCTGATAGACTTTGGACGGGCGGCGCAAGCCGCCCGTTTCACATGTGGTGCCAATGGTAAATCCAGTGCCTGCCAAGCCCGACAACAGGGCGACTTCAAGAAGGGGAAATGCATGACCAAGGTTGCAATCGTCACGGGTGGATCGCGCGGCATCGGCGCGGCGATCTCGATCGCTTTGAAGAACGCCGGCTATTCGGTTGCCGCGAACTACGCCGGCAACGACGAGGCGGCGGCGAAGTTCAAGGCGCAGACCGGCATTCCGGTCTACAAATGGTCGGTCGCCGACTATGACGCTTGCGCGGCCGGTGTCAAACAGGTCGAAGCCGACCTCGGCCCTGTCTCGGTGCTGGTCAACAATGCCGGCATCACCCGCGACGCCATGTTCCACAAGATCACCCGCGAGCAGTGGAAAGAGGTGATCGATACCAATCTGTCCGGTGTCTTCAACATGACCCATCCGCTGTGGGGCGGCATGCGCGACCGCAAGTTCGGCCGCGTCATCACCATCTCCTCGATCAACGGCCAGAAGGGCCAGGCCGGTCAGGTCAATTACTCCGCCGCCAAGGCCGGCGACATCGGCTTCTCGAAGGCGCTCGCCCAGGAAGGCGCCCGCGCGGGCATCACCGTCAACGTCATCTGCCCTGGCTACATCGCCACCGAGATGGTCAAGGCGATCGACGAAAAGGTGCTCAACGAGCGCATCATCCCGCAAATCCCGGTCGGCCGTCTTGGCGAGCCGGAAGAGATCGCGCGCTGCGTGGTCTTCCTCGCTTCGCAAGATGCCGGCTTCATCACCGGCTCGACCCTCACCGCCAATGGCGGCCAGTACTTAGTCTGAGACGTCTGCTCGCGCGGTCCAAGGCTGCGGATCCATAAGTACCTGCGATAAGCGGACCGGAAATCGGTCCGTTTCCAAATGGCGCCTGACTCCTGGAAGACGTGCTGTTACGCAATGGCCCAATTCGGCACGCAAAGGTTAATGCCGGTAGGCGCGTCTGTGCGAACCCTGTGGTTAAGCCTGTGGATTCTCGGTGGATAAGCTGTTCACAACACAAGATATTGAGAGAACAAAAGCAGAAAATACGGCCGGCGCTGCTTTGTCGCCGATTCGTTCCGGCTTTGAGCCCAATGTTAAGATTAATGGCCGCGATAAGCTGCTATTCTTTAACGTCGAGTTTAGAAAGATTAACAGTTTCATAAGCTTATCCGAGCGCGCACCGACTCCCCCTCATTGTTCCCGGCGGAAGTTAACGGCAGGACCCGCCCAGCATAAAACGGGCCAGTTCGGCGATTCAGCATGTGGTGAGACTCGTGGTCCCAAAATCCATATCTAGTCGTGAACAAAAGCTGAATCTGGCGGAGTCGCCGATTCGTCGCTGATTCGTTCCAGACTCGTTCCAACTGTTAAGCAGGGCTGATTTGCGGAGTGAGGCGGGCGTCTGCGGAACCCTGCCGGAACATTCTGCTTTCGCTTCGCGCCCGAAAACCCTATGTGTCGGCTGTCATACCCGCCACCCTGGCACGCTCCCGACCACGAGAGGCCAGAAAGCCTTATTTCCGAGCCGATGAACATCCAGCCGAAACACACCGAGCCGCTGATCCTGTCGGGCCGCGACGTGACCGCCGTGCTTGGGCCGACCAATACCGGCAAGACCCATCTCGCCATCGAGCGCATGGTCGCGCACGAAACCGGTGTCATCGGCCTGCCGCTGAGGCTGCTGGCCCGCGAGGTCTACACGCGCGTCTGCGAAAAGGTCGGTGCCAATAAAGTGGCGCTGATCACCGGCGAGGAGAAGATCCAGCCGCCGGGCGCCAAATATTCGGTCTGCACCGTCGAAGCCATGCCGCGTGAAACCGACGCCGCCTTTGTTGCCATCGACGAGGTGCAACTGGCCGGCGACCTCGAGCGCGGCCATATCTTCACCGACCGCATCCTGCATCTGCGCGGCCGCCAGGAGACGCTGCTGCTTGGCGCGGCCACCATGCACGGCATTCTCCAGCGGCTGCTGAAAGGCATCTCCGTAGTGACGCGGCCGCGGCTGTCACATCTGGCCTATGCCGGCTCCAAGAAACTGACCCGCTTGCCCAGGCGTACCGCGATCGTCGCCTTCTCCGCCGACGAGGTCTATGCCATCGCCGAACTCATCCGCCGCCAGCAGGGTGGTGCGGCCGTCGTTCTCGGGGCCCTGTCGCCCCGCACTCGCAATGCCCAGGTGGCGCTGTTCCAGTCGGGCGATGTCGACTATCTCATTGCCACCGACGCGATCGGCATGGGCCTCAACCTTGACCTCGACCATGTGGCCTTCGCCCAGAACCGCAAGTTCGACGGCTACCAGTACCGCAATCTTACGGCAGCCGAGCTCGGCCAGATCGCCGGCCGCGCCGGCCGGCATCTTCGCGACGGCACGTTCGGCGTCACCGGCCAGGTCGATCCGCTGGACGAGGATCTCGTCCAGAAGATCGAGGGCCATGACTTCGACCCGGTGAAGGTGCTGCAGTGGCGCACCGCTCAATTCGATTTCGCCAGCCTTGATGCGCTGAAGCGCTCGATCGAAACCAACGCGCCGGTCGAGGGCCTGACACGCGCGCTGCCGGCCGTCGATGCGCAAGCGCTCGAACATCTCTCCCGCGACGAAGACATCCGCGCGCTCGCCACCAATGCCAAGCGCGTGGCGTTGCTGTGGGAAGCCTGCGCCCTGCCCGACTATCGCAAGATCGCGCCTGCCCAGCATGCCGACCTCATCGCCTCGATCTACATGGACCTCGCCCGGCAGGGCCATGTCGACGAGAACTACATGGCCGAACAGGTGCGCCGCGCCGACACCACCGAGGGCGACATCGACACGCTGTCGCACCGCATCGCCCAGATCCGCACCTGGACATTCGTGTCGAACCGGCCCGGCTGGCTGGCCGATCAGGCACACTGGCAGGAAAAGACGCGCGAAATCGAAGACAGATTGTCGGATGCGCTGCATGAGCGGTTGACGAAACGCTTTGTAGACCGCAGGACTTCCGTCCTCATGCGGCGCCTTAGAGAAAATACCATGCCTGAAGCCGAAATCAGTCCTACCGGAACCGTCCTTGTCGAAGGCCATCATGTCGGCGAGTTGCAAGGGTTCCGCTTCACCGCCGACCAGACCGCCGGCGGCGAAGACGCCAAGGCCGTGCGCACTGCCGCGCAAAAGGCGCTTGCCGCCGAGTTCGAGGCACGCGCGGAGCGCTTCGGCGCCTGCGCCAATGGCGATCTCGCGCTCGGTTCGGACGGCACGCTGCGCTGGATCGGCGCGCCGATAGGCACGCTGGTCTCGGGCGAAGACGCGCTGAAGCCGCGCCTGGTGTTGCTGGCTGACGAACAGCTGACGGGCCCGGCGCGCGACAAGGTCGCGGCGCGCGCCGAACGCTTCGTCAATTTCCAGATCGAGTCGTTGTTGAAGCCGCTGGTCGATCTGAAAAACGCCGAGCAGATTTCCGGCATCGGCCGTGGCATCGCTTTCCAGCTGGTCGAGAATTTCGGCCTCATCAACCGTCGTGACATCGCCGAAGAGATGAAATCCTTGGACCAGGAAGGCCGCGCGGCGCTGCGCCGGCTTGGCGTCCGCTTCGGCGCATACCACGTGTTCGTGCCGGCGCTGATCAAGCCGGCACCCGCTGGGCTGGTGACGCTGCTTTGGGCGCTGAAGAACGACGGCAAGGACAAGCCAGGCTTCGGCGACGTCGTCCACTCGCTGGCCTCGGGCCGCACCTCTGTTGTCATCGACCCGGCCTTCGACAAAGCCTTCTACAAGCTCGCTGGGTACCGCAATCTCGGCCGCCGCGCCGTGCGCATCGACATTCTGGAGCGGCTGGCCGACCTGATCCGCCCGGCGACCAACTGGAAGCCCGGCCTTGGCCAGCGTCCGGACGGCGCCTATGACGGCCAGTCCTTCATCGTGACGCCGCCGATGATGTCGATCCTTGGCGCAACCGCCGACGACATGGAAGAGATCCTCAAGGGTCTCGGCTATCGCGCAGAGCCGAAGCCGGCCGCGGAAGTCAAGGCACGGCTGGAAGCGCAGGACAATGCCGCGCGGGAAGCCGCCGCGGCCAGGCAGGCAGCCGAAGAGGCAGCCCGCGCGGAACAAGCCAAGGCGGCGGAAGAGGCGGCTTCGCCGGCCGCCGAGGGAGCCGAACTGGTGTCGGATGCGGCAACCGCCGTGGAGACACGGGTTCCAGCCGAAGTCGCAGCCGACGCGACGGTGGAAACCGTCGCGCAAGAGCAGGCGGAAGCCACCGCTGAAGTTGCGGAGGAGCCTGTAGCCGAAGCCGCTGTCGAAGTCGCCGAGCCGGCGCCGGTTGAGCCGTGGGCCGAACCTGAAACCGCCGAGGCTGACGCGGCACTCACCGAGGAAACCGCAGCGGCGGAGCCCGCCGTCGAAGCCTCCGCGTCGACGGAAGCTGCCGTGGCGGAAGCCGGTGAACCCGTGCCGGAAGCCGAAGCGCCAAAGCCGATCCTGCTGTGGCGCCAAGGTCGCTTCGACCAGCGTCCGCGTCATCGCGACGGCCGCAACAACCGGCCGCAAAACGGACAGGCGCGCGGCCGAAGCAACGCGCCGGCCGGCGGCGAACAGGCAACAGACGCGCCGGCGGACCGTCCCGCACACGAAGGACGCCGCGACGGCGCCGGAAAGCCGCGCTTCGACCGCTCGAAGTACAAGCCCAAGCCGCAAGCTGAGGGCGCTGAGCGCCACGACGGCCGCCCGCAGGGCGAGCGTCCCGAGCGCCGCGAAGGCCGGCCAGACTGGAAGGGCGGCAGGCCGGAAGGCAAGGGTCCCGATCGCGGCGGAAAGCCCGCCTTCCAGCCCAAGCCGCGCGAGGAGCGCCCGGTACGTTTCGATCCGGACTCGCCCTTCGCCAAGCTCGCCGCCTTGCGCGACCAATTGAAGAAGTAAATTCGCTTCGATGGTTGCTGAAGGCCGTCAGCGCATCGACAAATGGCTGTTCTTCTCGCGCGCGGTGAAATCGCGCTCGCTGGCGGCCAAATTGGTGGTCGCCGGCCGTGTTCGCATCAATCGCGACAAAGCAGCGCAGGCCTCCGATCTGGTCAAGCCAGGCGACGTGCTGACCATCACGCTCGACCGGCGTATCTTCGTCTGGAAGGTGCTCGGCGCGGGCGCGCGGCGCGGTCCGTCCGAGGAAGCTCGCACTCTTTATCAAGACATGTCGCCCCCGCCCGCACCGAAAGGCGACGCCCCGCCCGATGCTATCCCGGCGATGCGCGAGGCAGGCAGCGGCCGCCCGACCAAAAAAGAGCGTCGCCAGACCGACCGATTGCACGACGAAGATTGAGCCTGTCGATCGACGCGGATGTGCTCTCCCGCGGCAACGGCAACCAAAACAGATTTGGACCGGCAAACGAAACGAACGTCGGTGAGGGGTGTGGGACCGTCCCGGCACCGCCGATCTGAAATTCAATTCCCAAACTCTGGCGCCAGTGGGAATGGCTACTCTTGCAAGCAGCCGATAAAGGCGTTACCTCACGGAAAAAGCCAGCAAAAACGGGACATCCCGGAGCCGACCGATGACCTATGTCGTGACCGACAACTGCATCAAATGCAAATATATGGACTGCATCGAGGTCTGTCCGGTCGACTGTTTCTACGAAGGCGAGAACATGCTCGTCATCCATCCCGACGAGTGCATCGACTGCGGCGTCTGCGAGCCGGAATGCCCGGCCGACGCGATCAAGCCCGACACCGAGTCCGGCCTCGACAAATGGCTGCAGATCAACACCGAATATGCCGATAAATGGCCCAACATCACCGCCAAGAAGGAGCCGCCCGCCGACGCCAAGAGCTTCGACGGCGAGGCCGGCAAATTCGAGAAATACTTCTCCGCCGAGCCCGGCGAAGGCGATTGACAACGCCGCTGTAAAGGCTTGTATGACGCAGCGTAACAGGCACGCCGGATTAACCGCCTTGACAGGCGGCGATTGGTTGTGGCCTCCGCTTACGTAGCAAAACCTTGATTCTTCCGACTTTTTGTGTTACATCAGCGAAACATGCCGGTGACACAACGTCGATTTATGGCGCAGACGCCCCAAATCACTGAAAGGTGAAAATCCCATTTCGGACCAGAGCGATCTGGGCCAGGCGGTCGCAATTCTTGCGGTTTGCCGGTCCCGGCTTTTCCGGTGGGTTCATCTGTTGTGCGGCTAATGATCGGTGACCCCGGTCACGTGAGTTCAGCCGGCACCGCCGCCGGCCCACAACAAGGAGTTCAGGGCGTAATGGCAACGATCACCCCGCAGAAGAAGTCCACAGCTGCACGTCACGGTTTCAAGACCGGCGAGTTCATCGTCTATCCGGCGCATGGCGTCGGCCAGATCGTCTCGATCGACGAGCAGGAAGTGGCCGGCCACAAGCTGGAACTGTTCGTCATCGACTTCCAGAAGGACAAGATGCGCCTGAAGGTGCCGGTTGCCAAGGCGACCTCGATCGGCATGCGCAAGCTGTCGGAAGAGGATTATGTCGAGCGCGCGCTGAAGGTCGTGCAGGGCCGCGCCCGCGTCAAGCGCACCATGTGGTCCCGCCGTGCCCAGGAATATGATGCCAAGATCAATTCGGGCGACCTGATCTCGATTTCGGAGGTCGTGCGCGACCTCTATCGCGCCGATAACCAGCCGGAGCAGTCCTATTCCGAACGCCAGCTCTACGAGGCGGCACTCGACCGCATGGCCCGCGAGATCGCGGCCGTCAACCGCATGTCGGAGACCGAAGCCGTACGCCTGATCGAGGTCAACCTCAACAAAGGCCCTAAGCGTGGCGCCAAGGCCGACAATGAGGAAGCCGAGCAGGAAGAAGCTGCCTGAGCTTTTACGCATTCAAGTTGACGAAAACCCGGCCTCGCGCCGGGTTTTTTGTATTTGGGGAAGGCCGAGATTGTCGCGCCTATGCGCCCCCGTCCTTCTCCGCCGCCTCCTGCTTCAGCGTGGCGATGAACCGCTTGGTGCGTTCGCGCTCCGGATTGCCGAACAGCTTGGCGGATGGCCCCTGCTCGACGATGGTGCCGGCGTCGAGGAACACCGCCTCCTGGGCGATCTTGGAGGCCAGGCGCAAATCATGCGTCGCCATCACCATGGTCGTTCCCTCGCTAGCGAGCTGACCCAGCACATCGACCACCTCCTGCGCCAGCTCCGGGTCGAGCGCCGAAGTCGGTTCGTCGCACAGCAGCACCTTCGGCGACGGCGCCAGCGCACGGGCGATCGCCACGCGCTGCTGCTGGCCGCCCGACAGCGTCGCCGGCCAGGCATCCGCCTTATGCACCATGCCGACCTTCTCCAGCAGCGCGAGTGCCCGCTCATGCGCCTTCTGCGGCGACCATTTGAGCACCGTAACCAACCCTTCCATGACATTTTCGATGGCGGTGCGATGCGGAAACAACTGGAAATTCTGGAACACCATGCCGGTCTGCAGGCGCAGACGCCTTATGTCCGCCGCCGAGACCTTGCCGCCCGGGCGGAACTCAAGCGTCTCGTCGCCGATCCGCACCGTGCCCGAAGTTGGGATCTCCAGCAGGTTGATGCAGCGCAGCAGCGTGCTTTTCCCCCCGCCGGAAGGGCCGACAAGCGCGGTGACGCTGCCTTCGGCGATGGCGACAGTCACCCCCTTCAGCACGAGATTGTCGCCGAAACGCTTTTCGATGTTGGTGAGGCTGATCATGAGCGTGCCTCCAGGAAGCCGCCATAGCGGTTGAGCCGCTCCTCCAGCCGCGTCTGCAAGGCCGACAGCACCGAACTCATCGCCAGATAGAGGATAGCCGCCTCGACATAGAGGATGAGCGGCTCGTAGGTGGTGGCGACGATGCGTTGCGCCGCCTGGAACATCTCCGGAACGGTGATGGCGGCGGCCAGCGACGTGTCCTTGACCAGCGAGATGAAGGTGTTGGAGAGCGGCGGCACCGCCACCCGTCCGGCTTGCGGCAGAATGGTGCGCCGCATCGCTTGGCCCCAGGTCATCCCGATGGAATAGGCGGCCTCCCACTGGCCCTTGGGCACCGAGCCGATGGCTGCCCGGATGATTTCCGACGTGTAGGCGCCGATGTTTAGCGTGAAGCCGATCAGCGCCGCGGTGAAGGCATCAAGCAGGATGCCGACCGACGGCAGGCCGTAGAAGATCAGAAAGAGCTGCACCAGGAGTGGCGTGCCGCGGAAGATCCAGACATAGAAGCGCACGAGCGCCACCAGCGGCTTCGGGCCGAACAGCCGGCCTAGCGCCGCGCCCAGCCCCACCGTAAGGCCGAGCACGAAGGACAGCAGCGTCAGCGGCACCGTAAAGATCAACGCTGCCCACAGCAGCGAAGGCAGCGAGTCCAGCATCAGTTGCAGCCAGTGCGGCACGAACTATCCTCCGGAATGGAAGGGCGTCATCGAAGCGCGAATGCGTCAGCCATATCACGACAAAAGCGGCGAGCCGTCAAAGACGGCTCGCCGCTGGATGCGTGGCAGGGCGACAGCCGGCCCTTCTTGGTGAACTACTTCGAGACGTCCTGGCCGAAATAGGTGTCTGCGATCTTCTGGTAGGTGCCGTCGGCCTTGATGTCGGCCAGCGCCTTGTTGATGGCAGCGACCAGCTCCGGATCGCCCTTGCGAACGATGACGCCGGAGTAATCGGCATTCTCTTCCTGGGCGGCGATCTTCACGTTGGCGTCCGGCTTGTGCTTCTTGAAGTCGAGGAACGACAGGCTGTCATTGATCGTAGCGTCCGCACGGCCGGTCAAAAGCAGCTGGATCGACTGGTCGAAGCCGTCGGTGCCGACCAGTTCGGCGCCATTGGTTTCGGCCAGCTTGCCGAAATTGGATGTCAGCGACTGCGCCGCCTTCTTGCCCTTGAGGTCGGCGAAGGTCTTGATGTCGGTGTTGTCGCCGCGCACGATCAGCACTGCCTTGGAAGCGATATAGGGATCGGAAAAGTCGTACTTGGCCTTGCGGGCGTCGGTGATGCCGACTTCGTTGATGACGGCATCATAACGGTTGACGTCGAGGCCGGCGATCAGCCCGTCCCACTTGCCTTCGAGGAACTCAGCCTTGACGCCGAGCTTATCGGCGATCGCCTTGGCGATTTCGACATCGAAGCCAACCAGCGCACCGGAAGCGTCATGGTAGGTGAACGGAGCGTAGGTGCCCTCCGTGCCCACCTTGATGACTCCCGCCTGCTTGATCTGGTCGAGATTGGCGCCGGCGTGGGCCGATGCGATGGCCAGGGCCTGCAACGTTCCGGCGATGATGAGTGATTTGAGCCATTTCATTTTTCTGTGATCCCATCCTTGGCCGGTAACCCGGCATGCTGTGAGGGCTGGAAAATGGCAGATGCCGATCGAAAAAATAAGGAATGAAATTTCAAAGAGAGCGTCTCTCGGAAATCAAATTCTCCGGAAGGAATTTACTCGCAAGCTCGGAAGTTCCAGACAACTGCGCGGACGCTAGCGCTCGCCCTGCCCGCACCGGCGGAACCTTTCCCGCGCATGACAGTTTTGGCTGTTGTAGGGCACGCCGCCGTCATTTCAAGCCGGTGTCTGCCAAGTTGCCTCGCCGAGCCACGGAGCGCCTTATGATGGAAGACACGGCAGGACGGATCATGGTCCGCGCGGCAATGAAGGCGCCCTATCTCGAGCGCGAGGAGGAGCATCGGCTGGCATTGCTCTGGAAAGTAAACAACGACCAGAACGCGCTGCACAGCATCACGGTTGCCCACATGCGGCTGGTTATTTCCATGGCCTCGAAATTCCGCCACTACGGGCTGCCGCTCGGCGATCTGGTTCAGGAAGGCCATGTCGGACTGCTGGAGGCCGCCGCACGTTTTGAACCGGAGCGCGAGGTGCGGTTCTCGACCTACGCGACGTGGTGGATCCGCGCCTCGATGCAGGACTACATCCTGCGCAACTGGTCGATTGTGCGCGGTGGCACCAGTTCGGCGCAAAAAGCCCTGTTCTTCAATCTCAGACGCTTGCGTGCGCGTCTGGCGAACGGCGCCGAGCCGCTGTCCAACACAAATCTCTACCGCGAGGTGTCGGTTGCGCTTGGTGTCTCCGAGGCTGATGTGGCGATGATGGATTCACGGCTGTCGGCTCCGGATTCTTCGCTGAACGTACCGCTGGCCGACGATGCGGGCGGCACCGAGCGGATGGATTTCCTGGTCTCGGACGATCCCTTGCCCGACGAAATTGTCGGCGACAAAATCGATGTCGCGCGCCGCTCGCTCTGGCTCAAGGAAGCGCTTCACGCGCTCAACGCGCGTGAACTCAGGATCATCGAGGAACGCCGGCTAAATGATGAGGGGGCCACGCTAGAGGCGCTCGGCGAGACGCTCGGCATCTCCAAGGAACGTGTCCGCCAGATCGAGGCGCGCGCCATGGAAAAGCTCAAGGTCGCCCTGGTGAAGCAGAATCCGGAATTCATGGCGACGGCCGCCTGATCTCCCGCTCGGGCTTTCATTTGTCGGTGACGATCTTGACCTTGTCGCCGGCCGAAACCGCGGCCCCCGGCGACAGCGCATTGAGCACGCGGAACAGGTCGAGCTTGCGGTCGACGCCAACCATCTGCGCGGCAAGCGACCCCATGGTCTGTCCCGGCTGCACGGTGAGCACGCGAATATGCAGTGGTTTCAGTGCCGCCTTCTCGGCGGGGCTGAGGATGCGGAAGGAGCCGCTGACCGAGCGCGCCACCGTTTCAAGCGAGGTGCTGGCCGAGGGGGCGGCCGTCAGCAATCGGTAGACCTGACCGCCGGCGCGGATTACAGCGATGTCGAACTGCCAGCCTTCGGCGCCTGCATGCGCGGTCGCCGCCTCATTGCCGTTGATGGTTTCCTGCTTGACGGTGCTGTCGTCGAGGCCGGCCACCCAGCCGCTTCTGATATAGTCGGTCAGGGCGCGATTCTTGTCTATCGAAACACCGTCGAAGCGGATCGCTATATCGCCGGGGCCGGTCGCCGTCACCGCCGCCGCCGAATTGTCGATGATGAAACCGTCCGGCACCGTGAACGACACGCCCAAGCCTGGATGCAGGAAGGTTTCACCGCGCACATAGCCCTCTTCCGGTGTGTCGCCGTAAAGCAGGCCGTCTATGCCGGCGAGGAAGGAATCGCGGTCGCGTGTACCGAAGCCGGGCGCACCGAACTGTCGGGCGTGACGCTGTGCCAAATCGATGCGTTGCGGCGTGTTGGGGTGCGTCGCCAGGAAGTCGAGGCTGGCGTCGGTGGCGCCGCTGATCGAGCGGAAATCGGTATAGGCCGACATCGACTGCAGGAAGCGGCCGGCGGCATAGGGATCGTAGCCGGCTTCGCCGATCGACTTGATACCGATGGCGTCAGCCTCAAGCTCCTGGTTGCGCGAGAACTGCGCCAGCCTGAGCTTGCCGCGGATAAGTGCAGCCTTGGCGGTCGGGCTGTCGCCAAGCACATCGGAAACGACCTTGGTCGCCAGACCTTCCTCGGCCTCCAGCTGCTGGCGCTGCAGCCCATGATTGGCGGTGACGTGGCCCATCTCATGCGCGATGACGGCGGCGAGCTCGGACGAATCATTGGCCAGCGCCAAGAGGCCGCGCGTTATGTAGAGATAGCCGCCCGGCAGCGCGAAGGCGTTGACGTTGGGCGAATTGAGGATGGTGATGCGGTAGGTCTGGGTCGGGTTCGCCGACACCACGGTCAAATTGCCGACCACCTTGGCCACCATGCGTTCGAGCTTGGGATCTGAATATTCGCCGCCATAGGTCGCCAGGATGCGCGGATGCTGCGCCTTGGCGAGTTCCGCGAGCTTGTTGTTGGCGGCGACATTGTCGACCGTGATCGGCTTGTCGGATGGCTGGAAGCCTGATTCCTGCACTTCCGGAGGCGTGAACATCTGGCAGCTTGCCAGCGCCACGGCAAAGCCGGCCAGCGCCATAAAGCGCGCCAGCGGGTTCATTCGTAGCCTGTCAACGCCGATCGCCAGAACGGCTTCCTTTCAGGTCCCTGCGCATGACCACATGCGCAAAACAAAACTGCTACAGTATCCGTCACGCGCCCCTCGAAGCATGCGGCGGAAGCTGTAGGCAAATCACGGCCTGTGCCGGACCGGTATCGGGCGGACCTAGCCACACTACTCCAGTCATGGCAAGCAAGCGCCACATCGCGTCGGGCCGGTTTGAGCGTAAATTATGTCCGCTTCCGGGCAATATCTCGTGATAAAGCACCCCCGCCACCGGCTCCGATATAGCGCCGGAATGCCTCCGGACCAGCCCCGGCAAAGAAATCATCTGCCGTGCCGATAGCGGCGACGGCGCCGTTCTCGAGAAACACCAGCCTCCGAGCGATGCGGCGGGCATCTTGCGGCTGATGCGTGACGAACAGTACCGTCATGCCACGCTCGGCATGCAGGCCGGCAACGAGGTCGAGCATATCGTCTCGCAAGGAGGGCCCAAGCGAAGCGAAAGGCTCGTCGAGCAGCAACACCGGGCGGTCACGCACCAGCACGCGAGCCAGGGCGACGCGCTGGCGCTCACCGCCGGAAAGTTCGCGCGGCAGCCGCTTCTCCTTGCCGGCAAGGCCGGTGCGCGCAAGCGCATCGGTGATCGCAGCGCGGTCGGCTTCGGCTAGCCGCAACGATGGCGAACGGCCGAGCCCGACATTCTGCTCGACGGAAAGATGCGCGAAAAGGTTGTTTTCCTGAAAAACCATCGACACCGGCCGCGTCGCCGGTGGCGCGGTGCTGACATCGGCCCCGCCGATCAGCACGCGGCCGGATCGCGGCGGCTCGAACCCGGCCACCAGATTGAGCAACGTCGACTTTCCGGAGCCGCTCGGTCCCATGATGGCGGTGATTTGCCCCGCCGTGAACTCGGCATCGAAGGCGAACAACGCCTCGCCATAGCTGAACGAAACCTTGTCCAGCCGCACCGAAACCCCTTTGCCGCCACCCGCCTCGTCAGACATTGCTGGCCGTCTCCTTTCCCAGCCGGTCCGCCGCCAGCACCAATCCCAGGCAGACAAGGCCGAGCAGCAGCGCCAAGCCGGCGGCGTCCTCGGTTCGGTAGCTGCCCATGCGCGCCAGGAGAAGGTAGGGCAAGGTCTGCACGGAATCACTGCCGAACAGGGCGATGACGCCGAGATCGCCAAGCGACAGTGCCATGGCGAAGGCAAAAGCGGTGGCCACCGGGCGCCGCAACGTCGGCCGGTCGACCAACCACAGTCTTGACCAGCCGGAAATTCCGAGCTGCGCGCAGAGCCGCTCGTGCCGCTCGCTTGCCGCATCATAGGCGGGACGGATGGCGCGCAGCGCAAAAGGCATCGCCATGACAGCGTTGACGGTGACGACCATGAGCGGGGCGATGGCAAAGACATCGCCGACATGGCGCAGCAACAGGAACCAGCCGGCGCCGACGACGATCGGCGGCACGACCAGGACGAACCCAGCGCCGGTATCGGTGGCCTCTTCGAGCAGTGTCCTTGCCCCGAAGCGGCGGTTCGACGCCAGCGCCCTGCGCGCCATGGTCAATGCCAGCGAAAGCATCACCGAAAGCAATGCCGATAGGAAAGCGAGTACAGCACTGGTCAGCGTCGCCTGACGGACACTGGCCTCACCGGCAAGCCGGCCGAGGTCGGCGCCAAGTCCGGCCGCCACGGTCGCCACCATCGGCCCGGCGACGAAGAGCAAGGCCAACACGATGAGCGTCGCGTTCAGCCAGGCTTCAGTCCTGTTGACGGAGAGGTAGCGGCGCGGCGCGACCGGCAGGTTGGCGTCGCCGACGACGTCGGCTCCGAGCCGGGTCAACGTCAGCACCACGATGAAGGTCAAGGCGATCTGCAGCAGTGTCAGCGCAACAGCCCTCGCGGGATCGAAATCGAAGCGCAATGCCTGATAGATGCCGACTTCGAGCGTCGTCGCGCCCGGCCCGCCGCCGAGCGTCAGCACGATGGTGAAGGATGTGATGCACAGCATGAAGACAAGTCCGGCGACACCGGGCAGCGCAGCACGCAGCGTCGGCCACTCGATCAGCCGGAATGCCGGCCGCGCCCCCATGCCGAGCTGGCTCGCCAGCCGCCATTGGTCGGAGGGAATGGTCTGCAGCGCCTCGAGGAGCAGACGTGTGGCCAGCGGCAGATTGAAGAAGACATGCGCGACGAGAATGCCGGACAGGCCATAGATGCCCGGCCAACCCTGGCCGCCAGCCCAGTTGAACAGGCCCGCGAAATAGCTGGCGCGGCCATAAAGCGCCAGGATGCCGAGCGCCGCGACTATCGCCGGCAGCGCCAGCGGCACGGCGAAGAGCTGCAAGATGAAGGCACGGCCGAAAAACCGTGGATGCCGCGACAGCGCCCGCGCCACGAACAGGGCCGGCCCGACCGAGAGCAGCGTCGACAGGGCCGCTTGCAAGAGCGTGAACCGCACGACCCGGAACAGGTAGGGATCGAACGCGGCCCAAGCGCCGGAAAAATCGCGAGCACCTTCCACAAGCAGCCCCGCAAACGCGCCGCCGATCAAAATGGCGATGGCGGCGAGCCCTGTGATGCCGGCTGTGACGCGGGTATCAGAGCGGGTTTGCACGCCGCACCATCAACGATTGGGTGAAGCTTAGGGAGCGTCGCCGTAGAGCGTTCATGTCACGAAATTAGCCCACAAAAGCTACTTGCTCATCACCGCCAGCCATTCATCGACCCAGGCCTTGCGGTTGGCCGCCACCTCCTCCGGGCTGAACAGCAAGGTTTTGGTCGGCTTGACCAGTTTGTCGAAGGCGGGGTTGAGCGGCTTGTCGGTCTTGCCGGCCGGGAACATCCAGTTGGTCTCGGGAATGGCGTCCTGGAATTTCGGTCCGGTCATGAAGGCCATGAACTTTTCCGCTAGCGGATTCTTGGCGCCGGTCGTGGTGATGCCCGCGACCTCGATCTGCAGATATTCGCCTTCCTCGAACGACGCCGCCTGATAGCGCTCGGTGTTCTCGGCGACCATGTGGTAGGCTGGCGAGGTGGTGTAGGACAGCACCATCGGCGCCTCGCCCTTGGTGAACAGGCCATAGGCCTCGCTCCAGCCCGGCGTCACGGTCAGCACCTTGGTCTTGAGCTTGGCCCAGGCCTCGGGCGCCTTGTCGCCATAGACCGCCTTCACCCACAACAGCAGTCCGAGACCGGGCGTCGATGTGCGCGGGTCCTGGATGACGATCTTGTCGTCGGCGCTACCCTCCACCAAATCCTTCAGGCTTTTCGGCGGGGACTTCAGCTTCTGGGTATCGTAGACGACGGCGAAGTAGCCATAGTCGAAGGGAACAAAAGTACCGTCGCTCCAGCCACCCGGCACGTTGACGTCCCTCACTGCGCCATGTGGCGCGAACAGGCCCGAGGCCTTGGCATCGGCGGTGAGATTGGTGTCGAGACCGAGCACGATGTCGGCCTTGGTCGAAGCGCCCTCCAGCTTGACGCGGTTGAGCAGCGCCACGCCATCGGCGACCGAGACGAACTCGAGATCGCAGCCGCATTCTGCCTCGAATTCCTTCTTCACCACGGGACCGGGACCCCAGTCGGCGGTGAAGCTCTCATAGGTGTAGACGGTGAGCTTGTCCTTGGCCAAGGCCGGCCCGGACAGGGTCACTGCCGTGGTGGCGATCAGAGAATATAAAAGCGTGCGCATCGGCGCCTCCTTCGTTTGCGTTGAAAGGAATTGAGGCGTCGGAGTGTCCGAAACGTCTAATCCCTCCGCCGGTACAAACCGGATCAGGTTCAGCGGGTTGGCGAGACTGCCTCTCAGCCGGCCCGCGAAATTCGCGTCCGGCACCCCGTTAGAGCGTTTCGACACATAGGCCGGGCCGATGACCCGCGCAAGTGGGACTTTGCCGCCTTCCGTTTCCGGTGCCGGGCTGGTAAGGCGACGGGATATGAGCATATTCACCATCCTGCTTGGCGGCGATCTCATCCGCACGCCTCGGCTCGACCGCCAGGTCGAAGGCTCGCGCGTCATCGCCGCCGACGCCGGCATTGGCCATGCGCGGATGCTGGGCCTCGTGCCGGAACTGTGGGTCGGTGATTTCGACTCGGTTCCGGCTGATCTGCCCGCCGACCTCGCCGCCGTGCCGCGGCAAACCTTCCCGGCGGAAAAGGACAAGACCGACGGAGAACTGGCGATCGCGGCCGCACTGGAGCGCGGGGCGACCCGCCTTGTGCTGGCGGGCGCATTCGGCGGCAAGCGCGCCGACCACGCCTTCCTGCATCTGACGCTTGGCCTGCGGCTGGCCGAGGCCGGAATGGATGTGTGTCTGACCAGCGGCGCCCAGGAAGGTGTTCCCTTGCTGCCCGGTAGGGCCGGCTTCGATTATGCCGACGGCACGCTGTTCTCGATTCTCGGCTTCTCCGAACTCTCCGGCCTGACCGTCACGGGCGCCAAATGGCCGCTCGACAAGGTTGAGGTGGCATTCGGTTCGTCACTGACCATTTCCAACGAGGTCAAGTTCGGCAAGACCGGGGGCCGCCTCGACATCGCGCTCGGCCATGGCCGCGCGCTGCTGCTCGCCCATCCCTATCCATTGCCCGAAAGCTGACATGGCCCCGCCTCTTCTCAATCTCGACGGGATAAGACTGACCTTTGGCGGCGCGCCACTGCTCGACGGCGCCGCCTTGACCGCTTCGGCCGGCGACAAGATTGCGCTGGTCGGCCGCAACGGATCCGGCAAGTCGACGCTGCTCAAGATCGCCGCCGGCCTGATCGAGCCACAGGACGGCGAGGTGTTCCGCCAGCCTTCGGCGACGGTGCGTTATCTGCCGCAAATGCCCGACATGGACGGCTTTGCCACCGTGCGCGCCTATGTCGAGGCCGGGCTCGGGCCCGCCGACGATCCCTACCGCGCCAGCTATCTGATGGAGCATCTCGGCCTGTCGGGCGAAGAACGGCCTGGCGACCTGTCCGGCGGAGAGGCCAGGCGCGCCGCGCTTGCCCGCGTCATGGCGCCTGAGCCCGACATCCTGCTTCTTGATGAGCCGACTAACCATCTTGATTTATCTGTCATTGAATGGCTGGAGGAAGAGCTCATCCGGACTTCCTCGGCGCTCATCGTCATCTCCCATGACCGCCGCTTCCTCGAGCGCGTGTCGCGCGCCACAGTCTGGCTCGATCGCGGCCAGACGCGCAGGCTGGACAAGGGATTTGGCCATTTCGAGGAATGGCGCGACCTAGTACTGGAAGAGGAAGAGCGCGAGCAGCACAAGCTCGGCCGCCAGATAGTGCGCGAGGAGCACTGGCTGCGCTACGGCGTGACGGCGCGGCGCAAGCGCAACATGCGGCGCCTCGGCGAGTTGCAGACCATGCGCCAGCGTTTTCGCGGCCATCGCGGCGCTGAAGGCACCGCGACAATGGTGGCAAGCGACGCCGCCGAATCCGGCAAGCTGGTGATCGAGGCCAAGAACATCGAGAAGAGCTTTGGCGACCTTACCGTCGTCAGGGGCTTCTCGACCCGCATCCAGCGCGGCGACCGCGTCGGCCTTGTCGGGCCGAACGGCGCCGGCAAAACGACACTTCTGAAGATGCTGACCGGCGAATTGGCGCCGGACGTGGGTTCGATACGGCTTGGCACCAATCTGGAGATCGCCACGCTCGACCAGAAGCGCGAGGCGGTCGACCCGCAAGAGACGCTGGCGCAATATCTCACCGACGGGCGCGGCGAGAACCTCGTCATCAATGGCGAGCAGCGCCACGTCGTGTCTTATATGAAGGATTTCCTGTTCAAGCCGGAACAGGCCCGCACACCAGTGCGCGAGCTGTCCGGCGGCGAACGGGCGCGGCTGATCCTGGCACGCGTGCTGGCACGGCCTGCAAATCTTCTGGTTCTCGATGAGCCGACCAACGATCTCGACATGGAGACGCTGGAACTGCTGCAGGAACTGGTCGCCGGCTTTGCCGGCACCGTCATCCTGGTCAGCCACGACCGCGATTTCCTCGACCGCACCGTGACCAGCGTGATCGCGCCGGATGGCGGCGGCCGCTGGGTCGAATATGCCGGCGGCTATTCCGACATGCTGGCGCAGCGAGGCGGCACCAGGCTTGACGACCGCAAGGCGCGCGCCAAGGCGGAAGCCGGCGATGCGCCGACACCGGGCAAGAGCGATCCGGCGGCGCCAAAAGGGCCGGCGAAGAAATTGTCGTTCAAGCAGAAGTTCGCGCTGGAGTCCCTACCAAAGAAGATCGAGGCAGTGACCGCGTCGATCTCGCGGCTGGAGAATAACATCGCCGACCCGGCCTATTACGAACGCGACCCGGCCTCGTTCCAGAAGACGATCGCCGCCCTCGACAAGGAGCGTGCCACGTTGGCCGTGCTCGAGGAAGAATGGCTGGAACTCGAGATGCTGCGCGAGGAGATGGAAGGGTGAAGATTGCATGTTCCTTCATGCGCACATATTATGCGCATAAAGAGAGCAATTTCTATGCTGCAATCGACCCAGAAATCTCGACGAAAGTCCGTCAACACGTCCATTGACTCCCAGCTGCTCAAAGACGCCAAGGCGCTGGGCATCAACATCTCCCGTGCTGCCGAGGCAGGTATCGCCAAGGCAATTGCAGCGGAAAAAACGCGCCGTTGGCAAGAAGAGAACACGGAAGCGATTGAAAGCTCCAACGCCTACGTGGAGCGCAACGGACTGCCATTGGCCAAATATCGACTGTTTTGATGGCACGTTACGATCTTTATCGGAATATCGACGGCAACGGTTATCTTCTCGATGTTCAGTCCGACCTTCTTGACAGGCTGACCACGAGAGTCGTCATTCCGTTGATGCCGCCCAATATGGCTCCGGTGCCGGGCCGCCGACTAAACCCGACCTTCGCCATCGACGGCAAAGACCATGTGATGGTCACACAGTTCATCTCAGCCTTGACGGCCTCCGAATTGCCGGACGTCGAAGGAAATCTTTCCCGGCATCATGACGAGATCGTTGTTGCACTCGACATGCTGTTCCAAGGCTTCTGAACTGAGACGGACCTGGCCTCAGCCCGCCGTCTTGGCCTGCCAGGCCTTGATAGCCTCGTCGAACACCTTCTCGCCGGGAATGCCCTTTTCCATGGTCAGCAGTGCCCGCCGTCCGGTCTTGTAGACGACCGGCACGTCGATCCAGTCCTGGCCGCGCAACAGGGTCATGTTGGCGTCCTCGTCGGCCTTGGTGTCGTTGAGCGCGACGAGGAAGAAGCCGTCGGCGATCTTGGCCGGGATGCCGATCAGCGGGCTGCCGGCGTCCTGTTCCGAACTCTTCATGGCAACGCGCAATATGTTGTCGACGCCGCCGCCTTCGAACCCATCGGGGGTCAGGAAGATCATCTCGATGATATGGCTGGCCGGCAGGGTCTGGTCGGTGTTGCGACGGATGGTCATGCGCAACTGGATGTCCTTGCCGGGAATAGTCGCCTCGGCACGGATCGCCGGCTCGGGCGGCAGGTCGCCGCCTGGCGATTCCTGCACCAGCGACCAGACGATGCTGCCGGGTTCGGCTGAACCCTGCGCGGTGCTGGTGCGCTCCTCATAGAAGATCGCCTTCTGGCCCACCGGAACCGAGGTTGGCGCCACGGCCGCAGCCGGTGCCGTCGGCGGCGTTGCGGCTGCCGGTGCGGGCGGCGGCGTTGCGGCTGCCGGTGCGGGCGGCGGCGTGGCGGCGGCATCGGCCGGGGCCGCGGGCGCGGTTCCGTTGGTGGGTGGTGTCGCGAGCGGGGTGCCCGCCGCGGGCGTGGTCGCGGTTGGCGCGCCTGCCGCGGGCGTACCGGCAGCAGGCGTATTGGCAGCCGGCGTATTGGCAGCGGGCGTATTGGCAGCCGGCGCGGGAACCGCCGCCGCTGCCGTGGCCGGCGCATTCGTTGCCGTCGGCGGTGTCGTCAGCGCGGCGACGGATTCGCCCTCGCCTATGCCGCTTTGCCCACCGGCTGGGCCGGGGTCGCTTTCGCCGCCTTCAGGCGTCAGCCGCTGCGTGAATTTCGTGCCTTCCGCGCCGGTCGCCGGCGCCGGTGGCGTGGCCGTGGTATCGGTCGCCGGCTTGGCCGGCGTCGTCTTCACCGGTTCGGTCTTAGCAACAACCTTGTTGCCGTCCAGGCCCAACATCTTGCCGAAGGCATCCTTGTTCAGCCAGATCCCGTAGCCGCCGCCGGCAACGACCAGCAGTGCGACGACGGCGGCGATCAGCCCCCCATAGCTGCGCTTGCGTTCGGCCGGGCGCAAACGCTCGAAAGTGTCGGTGGCCACCGGCGCTTCGTCATCGGCAAAGACGTCGTCCTGGTCGTCGTCCCGATCCGCGTCCATCCCCGGCAAGGTCTCTTCGGAAAAGTCCGGAGCGGGCTGCACCGGCGTCGACCTTTGCCAGCCTGGCTCGACCTTGGCGGCTGGAGCGGCCCGGTAGGGCTCGACATTGGCAACGGGCTGCGCCGGTTTGTATGGCTCCGGGCTGGCCGCGGCAGGGGCGGGCCGATACGGGGACGGAGTGGGAGCCGGTTCGGCCTTGACCGGCTGCTTGACGTGGTTCGACTGGTTCTTGTTGCGGTCGATGGAGGAAAAGATGTTTTCCAGTTCCGCGAGCGGATCGGTCTCCGGCACGCTTTTGACGTACTCACGCTCAAGGCTCGATATTGCATCTTCCAGCCCGCGCTTCTGCCTTTCGGCATCCGACGGCGAAAGGGGCGGATCGCGCTCGGCAATCTTCTTTGCAATCGTCGAGCGCGCTTTGTCGTAGACTTTGGCCCGCAGCTCAGGCGTGGGATCGCCAAAATTGTTTATCGTGTCCCTCAGAGCAGAAACGAAATCTTTCGCCATGCGTCAGTCGACCTGTATTTTGCTTCCGGACCGGCCTCCGCAGATCAGCCGCAACGCCCGGGAAGGCTTGAGAAACTAGTCTTGAAACGGATCGGTCACAAGTATCGTGTCGTCCCGTTCAGGGCTGGTGGAGAGGAGCGCGACCGGCGCGCCGATCAACTCCTCTATGTATCGGACATATTTGACGGCCTGGGCCGGAAGATCGTTCCAGCTACGTGCGCCGGCGGTGGTGCCCTTCCAGCCTTCCAACGTCTCGTAGATGGGTTCCACGCGAGCCTGGGCGCCCTGGCTTGCCGGCAGATAGTCGATCGTCTCGCCGTCCAGCCTGTAGCCGGTGCAGACCTTGATCTCATCCAACCCGTCGAGCACGTCGAGCTTGGTCAGCGCGATGCCTTTGATGCCGTTGACGGCAACCGCCTGGCGCACCAGCACCGCGTCGAACCAGCCGCAGCGGCGCTTGCGCCCAGTGACGACACCGAATTCATGGCCGCGCGTGCCGAGGAATTCGCCGATCTCGTTCTTCTGTTCGGTCGGGAACGGACCTTCGCCGACACGCGTCGTGTAGGCCTTTGTGATGCCGAGAACATAGCCGATGGCGCCCGGGCCTACGCCGGAGCCGGCGGCGGCCTGGCCGGCGACCGTGTTGGACGAGGTGACGAACGGATAGGTGCCGTGGTCGATGTCGAGCAGCGTGCCTTGCGCGCCCTCGAACAGGATGCGCTCGCCGGCTCGGCGCTTGTCGTCGAGCACCTTCCAGACGCGGTCCATGTAGGGCAGGATGTCGTTCGCGACCGAGGTCAATTCCTGCATGATCGCATCATGCGTGACTTCGTCATGGCCGAGCCCACGACGCAGCGCATTGTGGTGCGTCAGCAGCCTGTCGACCTTCACGGGCAAAGTTTCCAAATCCGCCAGATCCATCACCCGCACGGCACGCCGGCCCACCTTGTCCTCGTAGGCGGGGCCGATCCCGCGTCGGGTCGTGCCAATCTTTGTTCCGGAATTCGAAGCGGCATCCTCGCGAAACCCGTCCAACTCCCGGTGTACGGACAGGATAAGCGCCGTGTTTTCGGCTATTTTCAGGCGATCCGGCGTCACGTCCACGCCCTGGCCTTTCAGTTTCTGCACCTCGGCGACGAAAGCATGCGGATCGAAGACCACGCCATTGCCGATGATGGACAGCTTGCCTTCCCGCACGACGCCCGAAGGCAGCAGCGACAGCTTGTAGACCTTGCCGTCGACGACCAGCGTGTGGCCGGCATTGTGGCCGCCCTGGAAGCGCACCACGACATCGGCGCGCTCCGACAGCCAGTCGACGATCTTGCCCTTGCCTTCGTCGCCCCACTGCGAGCCGACGACCACCACATTGGCCATGTTTCTTTTCCCTTGAGACGCCGCCGCGCGGCTTGGATATGGTTCGAAACGACAGGCCTCTATAGCGTCAAGACCTCGCGAGTGCGACCTTTCTTTGCCGCCGAAAATGCCCTGAGGCACAACAATTTTCGGCTTTGACATCATTTACTTGGGCTGGCCGGGGCAATAGGCCGGCAAACACCGCGGCCCATCCCGCGGCCGGAAGCCCGCGATGCATCGAAACGCCTACATGTTCCTGCTGCTCACCACCTTGCTGTGGGGCGGCAATTCGGTGGCCGGCAAGCTGGCGGTCGGCCACGTCTCGCCTATGACGCTGGTCTTCCTGCGCTGGATGCTGGCCGTCGCGATCCTGCTGCCGATCGGCTGGCGCACGATCCAGGAGGATTGGCCCGTCGTGCGCCGGCACTGGCTCGTGCTGGCAGCGCTTGGCGCCAGCGGCTTCACCCTGTTCAACACCATCTTCTACACCGCCCTCAACTACACCACGGCGATCAATGTCTCGATCGAACAGGCGGCGATGCCGATCCTGATCATGACAGCCAATTTCGTTTTCTTCCGCCTGCGCGTGAACTGGGCGCAGATAGCCGGCGTGGTGCTGACCGTCTTCGGCGTCATCCTGACCGCCTGCCATGGCGATCCGCGCCGGCTGCTGACGCTGGAGCTCAATTTCGGCGACGCCATCATGCTGGTCGCGGTCGTTCTCTACAGCAGCTATTCGGTCGGGTTGCGGCTGAAGCCGGCGATGCGCTGGCAAAGCCTGATGCTGGCCATGTCGTTCGCCGCGCTCATCACCTCACTGCCCTTCTTCCTGTGGGAAGCCGCCGCCGGCAAGGTGATCGTGCCCGACGCCCGCGGCTGGGCGGTCATCGTCTACACGGCGATCGGCGCTTCGGTTATCTCGCAGATAACCTATATCAGGGGCAACGAACTGATCGGCGCCAACCGGGCCGGCTTGTTCATCAATCTGGTGCCGATCTTCGGCACGCTGCTTTCGGTGCTGATCGTCGGCGAGACGTTCCAGCTCTATCAGGCGCTGGCGCTGGTCCTCGTTCTGGGCGGCATCGGGCTCGCCGAGTACAGCGGGCGCAAGATGGCGTCTGGCTTCTGACGTCGCGCCGGGATTATTACCGCACCAGTTCCTTGCGCACCGCCGCGATATCGTCCGACGAGACCGCCGGAGCGGAATTGCCCCAGCTGCCGCGCACATAGGTCAGCACGTCGGCGATTTCCTGGTCCTTCAGCCGCCATGCCACCGAGGGCATCGAAGGCGTCGTCGGCGCGCCGGCCGTGCGCACCGCCTGGCTTCCGGCGAGAACGACGCGAGCCAGGGTCTCGGGATTGCCCTGCGCGACAATCGAGTTGCCGACAAGCGCTGGGAAAAGCGCTCCGGCCCCGGCGCCATCGCCGCCATGGCAGGCCGAGCAATTGTCATGATAGATCGCCGCGCCCGCCACCATCCGCGCCTCGTCGGGCTTGGGCGCCTGCGCATTGCCGGTGTCCGGGCCCAGGCTCTTGAGATAGACGGCCACGGCCTTGAGGTCGGATCCGTCATTTTGGAGGTCGAGTTCTCGATCGCCTCGGCCATCGGACCGGATGCGATCGAATGCGCGTTGACGCCGGTCTTGAGGTAGGCGACCACATCCTCTTGCGACCATTTGCCTAGGCCAGACTGAGCATTGTTGGTGATGTCGGGGGCGAACCAGCCTTGCAGCGAGGCGCCTTGCAGGAAGCCGCTGTCTTGGTCCGCTCCAAGGAACGATTTGGGCGTGTGGCAGGTGACGCAGTGCCCGGCGCCCCGGACGATATAGGCGCCGCGGTTCCATTCCGCCGATTTGGAGGGGTCGGCCTGGAAGCTTGCCTCGCTGAAGTTGAGTAGGTTCCAGCCCCACATTGCCAGCCGGATGTTGAGCGGGAACGGCAGCTGGTTGGCTTCGACCTTGTTCGAGACCGGGTCGATCGTGGTCATGTAGGCCCACAGGTCGGAAATATCCTGCTCGTTCATCCCTGGTATAGGCGGGGTAAGGCATGGCGGGATAGAGCCGCACGCCATTGTGGCCGACGCCGGTCTTCATCATGTTGCGGAAATCGGCCTCGGACCAATTGCCGACGCCCGTCTCGTGGTCGGGCGTGATGTTGGGCGGCACCAGCGCCGAAAGGCGGGAGCGGCAGGCCACCGGCCAGCGGCTTGCCGCCCGGCCTGGTATGACAGCCCGCGCAATCGCCGACAGAAAAAGGCACCGGCTCGGTCGGACAGTACTGCGATGATCCATCGAAGGTACCACGACAGCAACAGAGGCGCGCCGGATGTTGCGCGCAAAATCATGACCAGTTAAGTCAGATCATATCCATCAATTGACTGCAGCGTGCGGAAAGAAACCGGGATCGTCAAGCAGATCACAAAATCGTTAGATTGGGCCAGTCCTTATGCTTATCTGTCTACTCTAATGTACTGATGGCTAAAAAGGACATCTTCCGGCAGCTTGACGCAAGGGCGCCGTTGGCGCGACGCCTGCGGCGGCGCCCGCGACGACGCAAACCGTCGGGCGGCTCCAGCGGTCGTGGAACGCCCCGCATGCATGCCGGCAAACGGGGCGTCTGATGTATGGCTTGTCACCTCAGAGGGTGTGGGGAGCTAGATCCCGCCCACGTCGAACCGCAGCCGCTTTGCAGAATCGATCGACTTATGGTCGCGCACCTGCTCCAGCACCTTCTCCGGAAACGGGGCGTCGAGATAGAGCAGTGCGATAGCGTCGCCGCCCGGCCGGTTGCGGCCGAGCTGGAAGTTGGCGATGTTGACGCCGTTCTCGCCGCAGACAGTACCGAGCAGGCCGATAATGCCGGGCGCATCGGCATTGGTCGTATACAGCATGTGCTGGCCGACCTCGGCGTCGAGATTGATGCCCTTGATCTGGATGAAGCGCGGCTTGCCGTCCGAAAAGCAGGTACCGGCGATCGAGCGAGTCATATGTTCGGTCTTGACCGTGAGCTTGATATAGCCGTCGAAGACGCCCGATTTATCGCGTTTGACCTCGGCGACGATGATGCCGCGTTCCTTCACCATGATCGGCGCCGACACCATGTTGACGTCGGCGACCTGCGGCCGGATCAATCCCGCCAGGGCGGCACTGATCAAAGCGCGCGTGTTCATCGTCGCGGTCGAGCCGTCGAACAGGATCTCCACCTCGCTGATCGGATCCTCGGTGACCTGGCCGACAAAGGCGCCCAGCACTTCGGCGAGCTTGACGAACGGCTTCAGCCGCGGCGCCTCTTCCGCCGTGATCGAGGGCATGTTGATGGCGTTGGAGACCGCGCCCTTGATCAGGTAGTCGGCCATCTGCTCGGCGACCTGCAGCGCGACATTCTCCTGCGCTTCCGCCGTCGAGGCGCCAAGGTGTGGTGTCGCCACCACGTTCTCCATACCGAACAGCACATTCTGCTCCGCCGGTTCGACCTCGAACACGTCGATGCCGGCGCCTGCCACCTTGCCGCTCTTCAGCGCCGCGACCAGGTCGGCCTCGACCACCAGCCCGCCCCGCGCGCAGTTGATGATGCGCACGCCGTTCTTCATCTTGGCGATCGCAGCCGCATCGATGATGTTGCGGGTCTTGTCGGTCAAGGGCGTGTGCAGCGTGATGAAGTCGGCGCGGGCGAAGAGTTCGTCCAGTTCCACCTTGTCGACGCCGAGCTCCTCGGCGCGCTTGTCCGACAGGAATGGGTCGAAGGCGACGACGTGCATCTTCAGCCCGACGCCGCGTGTGGCGACGATCGAACCGATATTGCCGCAGCCGATGACGCCCAGCGTCTTGCCGGTGATCTCGACGCCCATGAAGCGGTTCTTCTCCCATTTGCCGGCATGGGTCGAAGCGTTGGCTTCCGGGATCTGGCGGGCGAGCGCGAAGATCATCGCCACGGCGTGTTCGGCCGTCGTGATCGAATTGCCGAAGGGCGTGTTCATCACGATGATACCCTTGCGGCTTGCCGCCGGAATATCGACATTGTCGACGCCGATGCCGGCGCGACCGACGACCTTGAGATTGGTGGCCGCGTTGATCAGCTTCTCGGTGACCTTGGTCGCCGAACGGATGGCGAGGCCGTCATACTTGCCGATCACTTCGAGCAGCTTTTCCTTGTCCTTGCCGAGGTCGGGCAGATAGTCGACCTCGACGCCGCGATCCTTGAATATCTGCACGGCGGTTGGAGAGAGTTTGTCAGAGACGAGAACGCGGGGCGCCATGGCGGCCTCCTTGAAAATGGATTGATCCGGGAACGGACGGCCCTCGGGCCGCAACGGAAACTCTCAGGCGGCCGCTTTGAGCGACGCCTTCTGGCTGACAAAGGCCCAGTCGAGCCAAGGCAGCAGCGCTTCGAGATCGGAGGTCTCGACGGTTGCGCCGCACCAGATGCGTAATCCCGGCGGGGCATCGCGATAAGAACCGATGTCGTAGGCGACGCCTTCCTTGTCGAGCGTCGAGACGAGGCCCTTGGCAAAGGCCGCCTGTCCATCAGCGTCGAGCGCCGCGATATCCGGGTCGGTGAAGGACAAACAGACCGACGTGTTCGAGCGTGTCGCCGGCGTCACCGCAAGATGGCCGAGCCAGGACGATCTTTCCACGAACCGGTCGAGCACGGCGGCATTGGCGTCCGCCCTGGCAATCAGCGCTTCGAGGCCGCCGACCGACTTCGCCCAGTTCAACGCGTCGAGGTAGTCCTCGACGCAAAGCATCGACGGCGTGTTGATGGTTTCGCCCTTGAAAATGCCCTCGATCAGCTTGCCGCCCGAGGTCAGGCGGAAGATTTTCGGCAGCGGCCATGAAGGCTTGTAGCTCTCCAGCCGCGCTACGGCACGCGGCGACAGGATCAGCATGCCATGCGCACCCTCGCCGCCCAGCACCTTCTGCCAGGAGAAGGTGACGACATCGAGCTTTTCGAAATCGAGCTTTTGCGCGAAGGCCGCGGAAGTAGCGTCGCAAATGGTCAGGCCCTTGCGATCGGCGGGGATGAAGTCACCGTCCGGCACGCGCACGCCCGACGTCGTGCCGTTCCAGGTGAAGACCACGTCGCGGTCGAAATCGATCTTGGTCAGGTCAGGCAGCGCGCCATAACCGGCCTCGATCTTTCTGACATCGGCGAGTTTCAGCTGCTTGACCACGTCGGTGACCCAGCCGGAGCCGAAGCTCTCCCAGGCGACCATGTCGACGCCGCGCTCGCCGAGCAGCGACCACAGCGCCATCTCGACGGCACCGGTGTCGGAGGCCGGCACGATGCCGATCCGGTAGTCGGTCGGGACCTTGAGTATCTCGCGCGTCAACGCGATCGCCTGCTCGAGCTTGGTCTTGCCGATCTTGGCGCGGTGGGAACGGCCGAGTGCGGCAGCTTTCAGCGCCTCGACCGACCAGCCGGGACGTTTCGCGCAGGGACCAGAGGAGAAATTGGGGTTTGCCGGACGGAGTCCGGGCTTCGTAAGCGTCGTCATCGTGGTCTATCCTTCCAGATAGTGGCCCCTCGTTGGGGAGGGGTGGCCCACGGACGGCGATATGCGTTCAGGCATCGGGCGTCAAGAGGAAAGTTTTTGTCGCTGGCGGGATACCGATGCATGACGCCCTAAAAGTACGCGGCGGTTTTGGGGCTACGGCAGGCATCAAACAGGAATGCGCCGCGATCAGGATCGCGTGACTTCAAATGCAAACGGCGGACCCCGAGAGATCCGCCGTCAAAGTCCCGATCTGCCCAAGTCTACCAGAGATCGTAGCGCAGCCCGAGCTTGATCTGGTGATTGCTGATCCCTTTCTTGACCGGAAAGGAAGTCAGGCTCGCGGCGGTCGCGTATTCGACGCTAGGCGCGGAAAAATACTGATAGCCGAGATCGACGGAAACATTCTTGGACACTTGATACGCAAGACCGGCATTCAACGTATAGGCGAGGGAATACTGCGTCTTGCTGTCATCAAGCGTGAAATCGTTGGCGGGGGTGGCCTCTTCGGCATAGCTGGCGGAGAGGCTGCGTTTGCTCACGACGACGCCGACACCCGCACCGACATACGGTGTGATTCCAACATAGGTGCCAAGGTCAACATAGCCATTGAGTATGCCTGAGAACGCATAGTTCTTCAGGTTTCCCGATCCCATGATCGACGTTCCAGCCGGTGCGGTAGCAGTATCGTCATAGCCGAAGCTTGCCTTGTTACCCGGCAAATAGCCGAAGTTGAGATCGGCGCGGAGGTAATCGTTGAAATGATATCCGAAGCCGACGCTCGCAAAAATTGCATCCTCGCTCTCGCTAAAGTTTTCGTTGTTGATCGCCGACGGGAAGGTGAAATCCCCATTCTTGAAACTCTTCTGCACCAGATAGGAGACGGCACCGCGCAGATACCATCCGGAGCCGACCTCGACCGGCACATAATCCGGCGCCTGGTCGACATAGATCGGCGGATCGTAGTCGGCGGCGATTGCAGACGTCAGCGGCAACAGCAGTGCGGCAATCGCCAGCGCCATACGCGATATTGATATCATGGTCCCCGGCTCCCGAATTCAGCGCCGTCCAACAAGCAACGGCGGCCAACGTTTCATGAGCCATTGTTAACCATAGTGGTTAAGTGCCGGTTAAGGCTAACAGAGGGTTATTGAATTGATTTCGAACGGGCCGGCCTCGGGTCACCTCAAACGAAAACCGCCCGGCTGATGCCGGGCGGTCGACGAATTCCTGGAAACTTCGAAGCGATTACTTGGTGTAGATCGGCTCGGGCTCCGGCTGATAGGCCACCACCGGCGCGGCGCAACCGTTGTTGCCGCCGAACTGGTAACGCAGACCGCCGCGCACCTCATGGGTGTTGAAGCCGTGATCGAAGCCCGGCCCGGCGCCCGGCGTGGCGCCGGCTGGACCATACTCGAACATGCGACCGCCCTGAATATGGGAGAAACGGTAGCCAGCATCGAGGATGACTTTGTCGGTCAAGCAGTAGGAGGCGCCGGCCATTACCGCGTACGCGAAGCGCCAGCTGGATGTTCCGGGGTTGGACTCGGTTGCGCCCGGGGTCGGGTCGTAGACAGTATCCCACTTGACGCGCGCTCCGCCGATACCGGCGCCGACATAGGGCGTGATACCGTGCCAGGTTCCGATATCGACATAGGCATTTGCCAGAAGCAGCAAGGCGCTCATCTTCGACGACTCGACCGAGACCGTAGTGAGGTCCGAGGTGCCACCATTGAAGTTCGACTTGAACCAGTAGTCGGCGGTCAGGTCGGTGCGGAAGTGTTCGTTGATCTTGTAGCCGACGCCGGCGCCTAGCGAGAAACCGCCCTTGAGCTTGCCATAGTCGAAGGACTTGCTGCCGGCGACCCCGACTGGAGGCCCGCACGGGCAAGGCGCGGCGCCATAGGTGATGTAGTCGATGTCACCCACCTTCGACTTGTGATAGTCGATATCGCCACGGATATACCAGCCGCCGACATCGACCGGTTGCTCATAGACCGGCGGCGGCGCTTCTTCGACCTGCGGCTCGGGCAGGTCA
The DNA here is from genome assembly GCF_054059755.1 of Mesorhizobium sp. URHB0026. Classification (NCBI taxonomy): domain Bacteria; kingdom Pseudomonadati; phylum Pseudomonadota; class Alphaproteobacteria; order Hyphomicrobiales; family Phyllobacteriaceae; genus Mesorhizobium; species Mesorhizobium sp. URHB0026. Next base: position 1,138,086 of record NZ_JBSSCN010000001.1, read on the forward strand.
GCTGCGAGCACCGGCCAGGCCAAGCCCGCGAACAGCAGCGCGAACAGGGCCTTTCTTGCTGTATTGAACATGCTTGTCACCCCTAGAAACCTCGGAACGGCGATCGTGTCCGAATAAGATTGGCTTTCAGGCGTGGATAATGAATTGCAAAAGTTAAAAGGCGTTTAACCCTGTCGATTAACCACGAATCTCTAAAATCCCAGAGATCCGGCGAAGATTTCGACAGAGGGAGACCGACCCTCCACCAACAAAACCCCGCCGGAGGGAGGCTTGGATGCAATGAAGGCGGCGGCGTGACGCCTTCCGGGCGGGCGGGGATCAGGCAGCGCTGCTGCGGGTTTCCGAGATGACTCCGACGACGTCGTTGACGACGGCCTCGACCAGTTGCGGATCGTCGCCCTCGGCCATCACACGGATCAGCGGCTCGGTGCCGGATGGACGGATGACCAGCCGCCCGGCCTTGCCGAGACGATGGCGGGCGTCCTCGATCGCGGCCTTGACCGGGGCTTCCTCCAACGGTTTTCCGCCGGCGATGCGAACGTTCTTCAGCAGTTGCGGGACCGGCTCGAACTTCTTCGACAGTTCGCTGACAGGGCGGCCTTGCCGCTTGATGCAGGCCAGCACCTGCAATGCCGAGACCAACCCGTCGCCCGTGGTCGAGAAGTCGGACAGCACGATGTGGCCCGACTGCTCACCGCCGACATTGAGCCCATGCGCGCGCATATGCTCCACGACATAGCGGTCGCCGACCTTGGTGCGGTGCAATTGCAGCTTCATGTCGCCGAGAAAGCGCTCGAGGCCGAGATTGGACATGACCGTCGAAACGACGCCACCGCCAGCCAGCCGCCCGCTCTGGTGCCAGGACTCGGCAATCAGCGCCATGATCTGGTCGCCGTCTACGATGGCGCCGTTCTCGTCGACGATGACGACCCGGTCTGCATCACCATCAAGCGCCATGCCGATGTCGGCGCGCACTTCGTGCACCTTTTTCTGCAGATCGGCTGGATGGGTCGAGCCGCATTCCTTGTTGATGTTGAAGCCATTGGGCTCGACATTGATGGCCACGACTTCGGCGCCCAGTTCCCACAGCGCCTCGGGCGCCACCTTGTAGGCCGCGCCATTGGCACAGTCGACGACGATCCGTAGACCCGAAAGCGACATCGAGCGCGGCAAGGTGCGCTTGGCGAATTCAATGTAACGGTCATGCACGCCGTCGACGCGCTTGGCGCGGCCAAGCCCGTCGGAATCGGCGAGCGCCAGTTCGATATCCTTGTCGAGCATGCTCTCGATGCGCTCTTCGATCTCGTCGGACAGCTTGTAGCCGTCTGGGCCGAAAAGCTTGATGCCGTTGTCGTAGTAGGGATTGTGGGAGGCCGAGATCATGACGCCAATGTCGGCGCGCAGCGAGCGCACCAGCATGGCAACCGCCGGGGTCGGGATCGGGCCGAGCAGAAACACGTCCATGCCGGCGGCGCAAAGGCCGGCCACCATCGCGTTTTCAATCATATAGCCGGACAGCCTGGTGTCCTTGCCGAGCACGACACGATGGCGATGGCTGCCGCGCTGGAACGAAAGGCCGGCGGCCATGCCGACCCGCATGGCGATTTCCGCGGTCATCGGAAACTTGTTGGCGCGCCCGCGAATGCCGTCCGTGCCGAAGTAATTCCCTGCCATGCCAGTCAGTTTCCTTGGTTGTCCTTAGCCGGCACGTCATGCCACAATTGGCCGTCGTGCCCCGATCACATTGTGTGATTATATGTTACCAATCCTTAGAAAATCATTGTTGTGCGGTGCACACAACATGGCCGCAGCCTAGCACGGAGACGCTGTAGCGTCACATATACCAGTTTTGCGAGCCATTCGGCGCGGATGCACCCCGAGAATTCTTGCCTCGGCGGCAGTCAGGCCGAATGATTTCATCACCTTGTCGTCAGAAAGCGATTTTCGGCGATATATAAGCCGCCTGGCATCTGGCGCAACCGACCGTTGAGCGGTATTGATTCGCTGGGACGTATAATGGGCTGCAGCCACGGAGAAACGCTATGCTCATCCACCGAATTGCTACTCTGACCGGCCTTGCGGTCGCGACGTTGTTCCTGGCCGCGCCAGCCAACGCGCTGACGATGGCCGAGTGCAGCACGAAGTATAATGCCGCCAAGGACGCGGGGACACTCGCCGGCGCGACCTGGAACCAGTTCCGCAAGGCACAGTGCGGCACTGACGCCGCTGCCACCACCGACACCAAGGCGGCCACGACCAAGGCTGCCACGACCAAGGCTGCCGAAACCAAGCCGGCCGAAACCAAGCCGGCCAAGACCACCAAGGCCGCCGCGGCGGCCACCGACAGCACGGCCAAGGGCCTGACCGCCAAGGAATGCAGCACCAAGTACCAGGCGGCCAAGGCCGCCGGCACATTGAACGGCATGAAGTGGAACGACTTCCGCAAGGCCGAATGCGCCGCTGGCGCATCCGCCGACATCACCAAACCGGCGACCACCAAGGCTGCGACCACGACCGCGCCTGCCGCTGCTTCTGGCAAGGGCCTGAGCATGGCCGAATGCAGCACCAAGTATCAGGCTGCCAAGACGGCGAACACGCTGAAGGGCATGAAGTGGAACGACTTCCGCAAGAGCGAGTGCGGCGCTAGTGCCTCGGATGACGACAGCGTGCCCGCTCCAAGCGAGGCGAGCTACACCAAGGAACCCGCAAAGCCGACGACGGTTGCCCCCAAGGGTGTCACCTTCCCGTCCGCGATCTCGGCGAAATATGCCAGCGAGACCCCCGGAAAAGGCCGCATGCATACCTGCCTTGACCAGTACTATGTCCTTAAGGACGCCAACGCGCTCGGCGGCCTGAAGTGGATCCAGAAGGGCGGCGGCTTTTACAGCCTCTGCAATGCCAAGCTGAAGGGCTGAGCCACGTGGCATTCCCCCGGATCCATGGAGCATGACGGTTGAGATCGAATTGAATTAGACGGAAAATCTGGCAAGACAGGCAAGGCCCGCGATGCATCTGCTTCGCGGGCCTTTTGTTGCGCGAAGACGCCCGGGTCTTGCTCGCGTCCGCATATCGCGGGAGCTGTGCATCATCAATTCGCTCCCACTGCCCTCCGCAAGGCTGTCGGTAACTCACAAAAATTCTGATTGAACATAAAGGGAACAAACAGTATACAAAAAGCATCTACCTTGTCATCAACCAGGAGAATCTTATGCCCAGTTTGAAATTGGCGGTATTGGCTGTGACGGCATCGGTTACTTGGGGCGTCGCCCCTGCAAGCGCACTGACGATGAAGGAATGTGGCGAGACGTATCGGACAGCCAAGGAGAGCGGCACTCTGAATGGCATGGACTGGGCCGCTTTCCGCAAGGAGAAATGCGCGACGACCACTGCGGAGAGTGTCAGCGCGGATACGGTCGAAACCGCGCCACAGCCGAACAAGGAAACCAGCGCGGCACTTGTCCCCACTGTAGCGCCCGCGGGCGTAACGTTCCCGACCACCCTCGCCGCCGAGTTCGAGACCGAAAAGCCCGCGAAGGCACGGATGAAGACATGCCTGCAGGGTTACCATGGCAACAAGGAGGCAGGTACGTTGAACGGCCTTCGCTGGATCCAGAAGGGCGGCGGTTATTACAGCCTCTGCAATGCCAAGCTGAAGGGCTGATCGTCTGCATCTGAAAACAATGCCCGCAAGCCGCAAGGCTCGCGGGCTTTTTGCTGGGCAATGGCCAGCTCAAGTGTCTTGTTTGGAGAGGAGCCCGACCAAGCTTGAAAGATCGGCATTGGCCATGCCAGCCGCCACACCGCGTCGCATAAGGTTTTGCATCGGCAAGACGAGTTCGATGCTGACATCAGCCGCCCGGCTGGCATCGACCAGATTGACATAGGCATCTGCCTGCATGCCCAGGTTGGAAACGACGTTGCTGGTGTGGTCGCCGCTGTCGACCTGTTGCGCCCATATCGGCAACGCGCCTTGCATCGCCTTAAGCCACGATGTCAGCAGCGGCATGAATTCGCCGGCAGGAATCCCAGCCTTGCCCGTCAAAGCCAATGCCTGCAGGACACCGGCGAACAACCCGTACATGCCGGCCAGGAGCGAGATGTCGTAGAGCGGCGCGAGACCGGCATCCTCGCCAAGATACTTGCTGGTGCCGAGCGCATCGAGCCGTCCTGCATGGGCGTCGAATGCTTGCCTGGACCCGCTATAGAGTATCAAGGCATGCTGCCCGCCGATCATCGGCGGTACCGCCATGATGCCGCCGTCGATATAGTCGGCACCGCATCGGGCGGCCCAGGCGGACATCGCCCGCGCCTGTTCGGGTGTACCGTTGGTGAGATTGACCAATGTGCGGCCCGAGAGCGCGTTCCCCGCGGGACCGAGCACCTCATGGACAGTGTCATAGACAAGAAGGCATACCACGACCAGCGGGCTCGACCTGACGGCCTCCTCGACATTCCTGGCCACAATGGCGCCCTTGGCCACGACGAACTCCGACTTTGCCGCTGAACGGTTCCACACCGTCACCGCGTGTCCCTTGTCCAGTAAGGCTTCGGCGAGCGCCGTGCCCATGGCGCCGAGCCCGATTACAGCGATATCACTCATTCTGCTTCTCCTTTGTTCGCTTTGCCGGTCACGCCGGCATCAGGCTCAGATCCTGCCCAAGGCCGCCATCGACGGTCAGCCGCGCACCCGTGGTGAAGGTCGCGTCGAAAGCCAGGAACAGCACCGCCCGCGCCACCTCCTCAACCGTGCCGTGACGCTTCATCGGCGTGACCGCATCACCTATCCTCATGAAGGCTGCGCGTTCTTCCTCGGACGCACCGGCCACACCCATGGTCGGCGTGTCGATGAAGCCGGGGCTGACCACATTCACGCGGATGCGGCGCGGCAGAAGCTCGGCGGCCAGCACCTTGGCGAAAGCACGGAGGGCTGCCTTCGATCCGGAATAGACGCTCATGCCACTGGTGCCGGATTCGTCGGCGACTGACGAGGTGAAGACGATGGCGCCGCCATCCCTGATCAGGGGCAAAAGCCGCTGGACGGTGAAGAAGGCGCCTTTAATATTGATGTTGAAGATGCGGTCGTAGCTGTCCTCGGTCACCTGCGGCACCGGCTCCAGATTGGCGACCCCAGCATTGATGTGCAGGAAATCGATATGCCCGAGCTTCTGCCCGACCTCGGCGCCGAGTGTAACGATAGCGGCCATGTCGCCGATGTCGGACCGCACCACATGGGCGCGCGAAAACAGCCTGTCCCGTGCGGCATCGATGTTGCGTTCGTCACGGCCGGTGACCAGCACCTCGGCGCCGCCCTCGACCAGCGCTTCGGCGACAGCGAGCCCGATGCCGTGCGTTCCGCCGACGACCACGGCTTTCCTGTTTGCGTATCGCGTCATGATGCATCCTTTTGACAAAGTCCCGCCATCAACGGCCTTTGCAGGCCGAAGCGGGGTACTGATATTGTGTTGTGGTGCTCGCCGGTGTTGGCGATCTGGTCCGAAGCTATGGACCGACTTGTTTTTTCTCAAGTACCGACAAAAATGTAAGCCACCCACCGATTGCTCAGAATTGGATGAAACATGGGAAAGAAACAGCCAGATAGTTGCGGACTGGGGCCGGCATTGGAGGTGATCGGCGGCAAATGGAAAGCGTTGCTGCTCTGGCAGATTCACAAGGCACCGGCGCGATTCGGGGAACTGAAGCGGCTGGTGCCCGACATCAGCGAAAAAATGCTGATCCAGCAGCTGCGCGAAATGGAGGCGGACGGCATCGTCCATCGCCAGGTCTTCCCCGAAGCGCCGCCCAGGGTCGAATATTCGATCACCGACTTTGGTATCGAACTGGACAATGCGCTGATCCCACTTGCCAGATGGGGCATGCAACACGCCGGGCGAACGGACCGGCAGCGGCCCGGCAAGGCCGACGCGCCGGCGCCCCACGCGTTGTAATCAGCGCCGAACAGCAAAACGCCGCGGGTTGCAGCCGCGGCGTTTTCTTGAACCCGGTGATCTCAGCTCAGCTTGACGGCTGTGGCTCCATGCCGCCTTCGGGCTCGGGACCCTTCTTGCGGCGGCCGCCGGACTTCGGCACGGCCGAGCCACGGCTCGGCGGCGTGTCGTCGCCGAGGTCGCGCGAGGGCTTGTTGCCCGCGATCAGCTGCTTGATCTCCTCGCCGGACAGCGTCTCGTATTCGAGCAGGCCCTGCGCCAGCGCGATCCATTCCTTCTTCTTCTTGGTCAGCACGGACTTCGCCGTCGAATAGGCCTCGTCGATCAGGCGGCGCACTTCGCCGTCGATTATCTGCGCGGTCTCTTCCGAGATGTTCTGCGTGCGCGCCACCGAATGGCCGAGGAACACTTCCTCCTGGTTGTCGCCATAGGCGACATGGCCGAGTTTGTCGGAGAAGCCCCAGCGCGTGACCATGGCGCGCGCCAGCTTGGTCGCCTGCTCGATGTCGGAGGAAGCACCGGACGTGATGTTCTCCTTGCCGAACTTGAACTCCTCGGCGACGCGGCCGCCCATCATGATGGCGAGGCGCGAGACCATGTATTTGTAACTCATGGAGTAGCGGTCGCCTTCCGGCAACTGCATGACCATGCCGAGCGCGCGGCCGCGCGGGATGATGGTCGCCTTGTGCAGCGGATCGGCCGACGGCACGTTAAGCGCCAGGATGGCGTGTCCGGCCTCGTGATAGGCGGTCAGTTCCTTCTCGGCCTGGGTCATGGCCGACGAGCGGCGCTCGGCGCCCATCATGATCTTGTCCTTGGCGTCCTCGAACTCGGCCATGGTGACGAGGCGCTTGTTGCGCCGCGCCGCCATCAGCGCGGATTCGTTGACCAGGTTCATCAGGTCTGCGCCGGAGAATCCGGGCGTACCACGAGCGACGACCTTGAGGTCGACATTGGGCGCCAGCGGCACGTTGCGCACATGTACCTTGAGGATCTTCTCGCGGCCGACGATGTCTGGGTTCGGCACCACCACCTGGCGGTCGAAACGGCCTGGACGCAGCAACGCCGGATCGAGCACGTCGGGCCGGTTGGTGGCGGCGATCAGGATGATGCTTTCGTTGGACTCGAAGCCGTCCATCTCGACCAGCAACTGGTTCAGCGTCTGCTCGCGCTCGTCATTGCCGCCGCCGAGGCCGGCACCGCGATGGCGGCCGACGGCGTCGATTTCGTCGATGAAGATGATGCAGGGCGCATTCTTCTTGGCCTGGTCGAACATGTCGCGGACACGGGATGCGCCGACGCCGACGAACATCTCGACGAAATCCGAACCCGAAATGGTGAAGAACGGCACGTTGGCTTCACCAGCGACCGAGCGGGCAAGCAGCGTCTTGCCGGTGCCGGGAGGGCCGACCAGCAGCACGCCGCGCGGAATCTTGCCGCCGAGGCGCTGGAACTTCTGCGGATCGCGCAGGAATTCGACGATCTCCTCGAGGTCTTCCTTGGCTTCGTCGACGCCGGCGACGTCCTGGAAGGTGACGCGGCCATGCGCCTCGGTAAGCAGCTTGGCCTTCGACTTGCCGAAGCCCATGGCGCGCCCGGAGCCGGACTGCATCTGGCGCATGAAGAAAATCCACACGCCGAGGATGAGGATCATCGGCAGCCACGAGATTAGATAGCCGAACAGCGAATTGGAGCCGTCGGTCTCGGGCCGCGCATTTATGGTGACGTTCTTGTCCTGCAGCCGCGAGACCAGTTGGGGATCGCCGGGCGAATAGGTCTGGAAGCCGCTGGAATTGTCGGTGTAGGTGCCGGTGATGCGGGCGCCCGCGATGGTCACCGTCTTGACCCGGCCGGCCGCGACATCCTGCAGGAACTGCGAATAAGGCACATCGCTCGAAGCCCCGCGCGTCTGCGGCGTCTGGAACAGATTGAAGAGGGCGATGAGCAGGACCGCTATGATCGCCCAGAGCGCGAGGTTGCGATAGTTCGGATTCATCAATTGTCCCGTTGGCGTCCGCGAGCGGACAACATCATGAGAGGAAACTTGGGCCTAACATAGGGAGAGCGTACCCCCTTGCCAAGCAGAACAGCATGTCTGGGTTAAGCTTTCGGCTAGCATCAACCGGCACTGTGGCCACGCAATGGCAAGGCAGGAAGCGGCGCCGCGCCGATCAACCCGGCGACGGCGCGCGCCGGGGCTAGGTCGAAGGACGGCAGGAAACGGGCAAAGGGAGCAACGACCGCCGAGGCCGCGAACCCTTGCGATGTCGGCCTATCAGGCTCCGGACCCACCTGCTCGACGGGTTGCGGCCATCCTGGTTCCGCCGCCAAGGCCGCACGCAGCAGGCTTGGCGGGGTTTCGCCCCCGCCTACAGCCAGCCGCTTCGCCGCCATTGCCCCGAATGGCGCGATCAACAATGCGCCGCCGGCGTCGTTCAATGTGATTTGGCGGCGCCCGTCCCAGATGGGGCCGTCGATCGTTACCGCCGCAGCCGGCAAGCCGCGCATCTCCCGACGCAGGAAGATGCCGGCGCGCCGGAAGTCGATCACTGTCCGCGACAATGTGGCGCAAAGAAATCCGGCTTTCAGCCGGGCGAACAACGCTTCGCCGCGGGCCTGGTCCGGAAGGAAGGCAATCCCACCTGACGTCGCCAGGAGAACGCGCAGTGCGTATACGGCCGCCCGATCGGCGCCGGCGCCGAGCAGGGCCGGATCGAGCCGGATGAGGCCCGCCGCCGGCTGGCTGGCAAAGCGCTCGATCAGACGGGCTGCCTCACCGCCAAGCCGCGTCCGGTCGCCGGCCTGCCGCGCGGCCAACGCCAGCGCGTCGTTCATGCGTTGTGCGCCAGCCTCCCCGGCAAGGGCTGCGCGCATGCGGGGCCGCTCGAAGGCTTTATCGGCATTGGTCGGGTCCTCGGCCCAGCCGACTTGTTGGCGCCGCAGGAAGTCGCGTAGCGCATGGCGCCGCACGCCAAGAAGCGGTCGCACGATCCAGTCGCGCCAGTCATGCAGGGTGGCGGGCGCCATGCCGGCCAGGCCCCGTCCCTCGCCGCGGGTCGCATCGTTGCGATCGCGCCGCATCAGCACCGTCTCGGCCTGGTCGTCCGCTGTATGTCCGGTCACGATCAGGCCGATGCCTTCCGCCCGGGCGGCGCTGGCCAGCAGCCGGTAGCGCGCCTCGCGCGCCGCCGCCGGCAGGCCGGTCGACGGCTTGGCGCCGGGCCAGGCCAGGATGTGGTGGGCGATGCCGCGATCCGCGCAAAGCTTCGCCACGGTCCGCGCCTCATCGGCCGAACCTTGCCGCAAGCCGTGGTCGATCGTGGCCGCGAGCAGCTTCGCGGACGGTGCGGTTTTGTCGAGATGCTGTTTGAGAAGGAGAAGGAGCGCAGTCGAATCGCTGCCCCCGGATACGGCCGCGACGGCGCCGTTGGAAAAATCGATATGCGAAAAGAGTCCGGTCGAAAGATCAGGCCCGGTATCGAGCATCAATCCATGTCGCCAAAAAGCGGTCCCGGCTTTGGGACTGCGACATCCCTGCGAACGATCAGCACGCAGCCAAGGCCTTCTCCTGCTTGACCCGTTCCTTGAGTGTGCTGGAAATGTCGGGATAGCGCTTGCCGACCTCGCTGAAGGTGGCGCAGGCAACATCGTGCTGCTTGAGGCCGACCAGCGACACGCCCAGCTTCAACAGCATGTCGGGCGCCTTCTTGGCTTTGGGATAGTCCTTGCTGGCGGCGAGGAACACTTCCGCTGCATCGCGGTATTTCTGCTGGCCAAGCAGCGATTCCCCCAGCCAGTAATGCGCGTCCGCCGCCTTGGCGTCCTTGGGGAAGCGCGAGATATGATCCCGGAAACCCTGTTCGGCGGTGCCGTAGTCACCCGACAGGATGAACTGGTAGGAGTTGCGATAAAGCTCTTCGGGATTGTTGGTCGCGGGCAGCGCCGCGACCACCGTGCCGCCGGACTTGCCGGCCTTGGCCGGCGCGCTGGCGGCTGGTGCCGTGTCCTGTGCCGGCGCGGTCGCCTGCGTGCTGCCGCCGGCATCGATCACATTGCCGTTCTTGTCGACAGTGATGGATCCAAAGGTCTTTTCGGGCGCTCCCTTGCCGGGAATCACCTTGCCGGGGTCACCGTCGGGCGATTCGACGATGACGTCCTCGACCGTCTTGCCGCCTGTGGATTGATCGCCGCCCGGCGCGGCGCCGGCATCGGCCGGCGCCTGGGTTGCCGGGGCCGAGGCCACATCGGTGCTGGTCCCGGTGGTGGCGTCTGATTTCTTCTGCGCCGGCGGTTGACCACCTTGCGAGCCGCCTTCTAGCTGCTGGAAGCGGAACTCGTTGTCTTCCTGCTGTTTGCGGATCTGCTCCTGCATCTGCAGGATCTGGAAATTGAGTTCCTCGACCTTGCCGGTCAGCTGCCGCAATTGGTCCTCGAGCCCGGTCACGCCGGCGCCGCTCGACTGGGCGAGCTGGACCTGGTCCTGCTTTTTCTTCTCGCCGAAAAGGCTGGGCAACTCGAGTGTCGGCAGATGGAAGGAAAAGCCGGGCTCGGCTGATTGCCCTGTACCGCTCGCCGAAGCGGTTAGGCCTGATAGGAGCAGCAGCGCAAGCGTGCCGCTCAGAACCGATCTCAAATGCATGTGTCTCTCGCCGTCCAATCGTTAGCTTGTTCGCGCCTTCCAATCGATGTGAGACCAGCCAAGCGCCCTCGGCTCATAGCAGGACGCGAGACTTCGGCCAAATTTTGTTTCGGGTGTCAGGATATGAAAAAGGCGGCCTGAGAGCCGCCTTTCGCAAAGAGGTGTTGTATTTTTGCCATCTGTGCCGCGCGCGCCTTTCGGCGCGCGACGCCTCAGGAGCCAGCGCCGCTGAGCGTGGTGACGGCGCGGCGGTTCTGCGACCAGCAGGAGATGTCGTCGCATACGGCGACCGGACGTTCCTTGCCGTACGAAATCGTCTTGAGACGGCTCGCCGAAACGCCCTTGGAAACCAGGAAGTCCCGCGTGGCGGCGGCACGGCGGGCACCGAGCGCCAGATTGTATTCGCGCGTGCCGCGTTCGTCGGCATGGCCTTCGACGACGATGGCATACTGCTTGTACTGGTTCAGCCACTGTGCCTGGCGCGACAGCGTCGTCTGTGCGTCGGCACGGATCGAGGTCGAGTCCGTATCGAAGAAGATGCGGTCGCCGATGTTGACGGTGAAGTCCTGTGCCGAGCCGGGTGTTGCGGCACCCGCGCCATTGAGGCCAAGGTCAGCAGCGCTGTTCGGGGTCTTCTTCGAAGCGCAACCGGTGATGGCGAGCATCGCCACCAGCGCGATCATGGCCGGGTTTCTGGTCAGTGCTGCGATACGGCCCATGCCGCCTCTCCTTCGTATTCGAGTGATCATGTTTCGAGTGATTTCGTTGATCACCCAGTAACCACGTTTGGGTTAACTGGCATTCAAGAAACACGGTTAAAATTTGGTTTAGGCTGCCCGTCCGCAGCTGTTTTGTCATAGGCCACAGTTGGCGCGGACCCTAGGCGGAAATGCGGCTAAAACGCGACGAAGGCATGGAAAAGGGGGGCGAAATGGCCCCTTTCGACGTGTGCGGCAATTCAGCCGACCCTATTCCAGCAGCGGCGACCAGGCCGGATCCGAAGCGAAATTCGTCGTCGGGATCGGCTGCTCGTTGCGGCCGGTGAGATCAACGGAAACCAGTTTCGGGCCGCCGTTGGCGTCGCGGAAGAACATCAGCACGCGGCCATTCGGCGCCCAGGTCGGGCCTTCCTGCTGGAACCCGGACGACAGGATGCGCTCGCCCGAGCCGTCGGTCTTCATGACGCCGATCTGGAATTCGCCGCCGCTCTGCTTGGTGAAAGCGATGAGGTCGCCGCGCGGCGACCACACCGGCGTCGAATAGACGCCGTCGCCGAACGAGATGCGGGTCTGGCCCGATCCGTCGGCGCCCATGACGTAGATCTGCGCGCGACCGCCACGGTCGGAGGTGAACACCACCTTGCTGCCGTCGGGCGAATAGGAGGGCGAGGTGTCGATGGCGGTCGAGTTGGTCAGTCGCGTCGTCGAACGGCTGCGCAGGTCCATGGCGAAGATGTTGGAATTGCCGTCGTCGCGCAGCAGGCTCATGATCACCTTCTGGCCGTCGGGCGAGAAGCGCGGTGCAAACGTCATGCCTGGAAAATTGCCGACCAGTTCGCGCTGCCCCGTCTCGATCTGCAGGAGATAGACCCTGGGCTGACCGCTCTCATAGGACATGTAAGTGATTTCCTGCCGGTTCGGCGAGAAGCGCGGCGTCAGCACGATCGACCTGCCGTCCGAAAGATAGCGGACGTTGGCGCCGTCCTGGTCCATGATGGCGAGGCGCTTCTTGCGCGCGTTCTTGGCGCCGGACTCGTCGATGAACACGACGCGCGTGTCGAAATAGCCCTTCTCGCCGGTCAGCCGCTCATAGATGGCGTCGGCGATGATGTGGGCGACGCGGCGCTGATTGGCGTCGTTGGCGAAGAACTGCTCACCGGCCATCTGCTGGCCCGCGAATGTGTCCCACAGCCGGTACTGGGCGCGGATGCGGCCGTCTGCTTCCTTGCTGACGCTGCCGGTGACCAGAGCCTGCGCATTGATCACCTTCCAGTCGTCGAAGCGGGGGGTTGCGTCGGGATTGGCGATCTTCTCGATGAAGGCGCTCTTGTCGATCGGCGCGAACAGGCCGGAGCGCTTCAAATCGGCGGTGACGATCTGGGAAATCTGGGCGCCAAGTGCGTCGCCGCCCTGAAAATCGGTGATGGCGATCGGCAGCGGCTCGACATTGCCCTTGTTGACGTTGAGCTCGACGAGCGCCAGCGCCGGCAGCGTGCCGGCAGCGGTCATGCCCATCGCCATGGCTGCGATCATCAGGAGCGGCTTGAGGATTGATTTCATGTCTTCTCGCTTCTCATACTGATTTTGGATGACAGGGCCTTAGAGGCCGAGCATCTCCCTTGGATCGAAGGTGACCCGGATGTCGTTCCAGATGTCCTGCTTGCCGGCGGGAACCTGCAGGCCGGCCATGTCGCATTTCTGAACCGCGCGCACCGCGCTCTCGTCGAACTGCCTGTTGCCGCTTGATGTTTCAACGGACGGACGGCCGTCGAGCTTGCCGGAGTTGTTCAGGTTGAAACGGACGACGACGACGAAATTCTCCGAACCTTCAAGCCCGGCCGGCAAGGTCCAGCAACCGCCGAGCTGGCTTTCCAGGGCACCCTGCTCCGACTTCGACAGCTTTTGGCCCTGATCCTTGTCGCCGCCGAGCGACGCTTGCTGCGTCGAGCGCTTGGCGCCGCCGCCGGACGGCTTCTGCTTGTCGAGCAGCGCCGAAATCTCATTGGCGTTGAACTGCTTGTCGTCCGACTTTGGCTTGGACGAGGCTTCCTTGACTGGCTTGTCGGCATCCTTGCGTTCCGGCGCCTTGGCGCTTTCGGCCTGTGCCGGCTGCGGCTTCGGCCGGGCCTCGGGCGCGGGCGCCGAATTCGGCAACTGCGTCTCCTCCGTGGGCGGGTCCTTGGCTATGGCCTCGGCGACGGCGTCCGGCTTGACCTCGGGCGTCGGATCGATGGCGGCGGTCTTGTCCTGCGGCGGCGGTGTCGGCGCGGGCTTTGCCGGAGTCGGCTTGGGCTGGGTCTGCTTGACCGGCTCAGGCTTGACCTCTTCCTTGGGCGTCGGCGCTGGCGCCACTTCCGTCGCCGGAATGGGCTTGGGCTTTTCCTGCGGCTTCGGCACGTCCTCGGTCTTCGGGATCTCCTTCGGGGTCGGCGCTGGCGCCGGAGCCGAGGTCGTGTCGACGGGTTTCGGCTTGGCTTCAGGCGTTATCGGCTTGTCGGTATCGACGCTGTTTTCGCCGACCTTCTGCGCATTCGGCACGATATCGGGACGCTGCGTCGGCAACGGCGCCGGCTTTTCATGCATGACGGCCTTCTTGTCGCCCTGCAGCGTCTGCGCAATTGCTTCCATCGGCACGATATCGACCGCGACGGACTCGACATCGGCGGACGGAAGCGCGGCAGGCGCCGACAGCGTGAACAGGCCGAAGGCCAGCACCGCCGTATGCAAGATCACCGATGTGGTGAGGCCGGTCCTCATCGTGCGTCTATTGATCCTGTTCCTGCAGTGAAACCAGGCCGATGTTCTTGTAGCCAGCGGCCGAAATGCGGGCCATCACCTTCATCGCCGTGCCGTAGTCGGTCGACTTGTCGCCGCGGATGAAGATGCGCTCTTCATAGCCGGTCTTCGAGATCGCCTGCAGCTTGGCCACCAGCTCCTCGATCGGAATCTCGGTTTCCTGCAGGAAGATCTTGCCGGTCGCATCGATCGAGACGGTGATCGGCTGGGTGTCGGCATTCATCGCCTTGGCCTGCGTGTCGGGCAGGTCGATCGGCACGCCGACCGTCAGCATCGGTGCGGCGACCATGAAGATGATCAAAAGCACCAGCATCACGTCGACCATCGGCGTGACGTTAATTTCCGACATCAATGCGTGATGGCGGCCGCGCCGCCTGTGGCCGCGCCCGCCGCGTCCTCCGCCCATGCCTACGGACATACCCATCAGTTACTCCTCAGGCCTTCGACGCGACTTTTTCATCGATTTGGCGCGAGAGTATGGCGGAGAACTCGTCGGAGAACCCCTCCATCCGCACGGCGATCTTGCTCGCATCCGATGACAGCTTGTTATAGGCGATGACCGCCGGAATGGCGGCAAGCAGGCCGATGGCCGTCGCCAGCAGCGCCTCGGCGATGCCGGGCGCGACCACCGCGAGACTCGTGTTCTTCGAGCCGGCGATGGCCTGGAACGAGGTCATGATGCCGATGACAGTGCCGAACAGGCCGATGAAAGGGGCCGCCGAGCCGGTGGTGGCGAGGAAGCCGAGGCGCCCCTCGAGCTTCTCCATCTCTCGGGTCAACGCCAGGTCCATGGCCTTGTCGATGCGGGTCTGCAGGCCAAGCGGCGACTTGGCGCCTTTCTCGAAACTCTTCTTCCATTCGCGCATGGCGGCGACGAAGATGGCGCCCATGCCTGTCGTCTTGCGGTCGGCAAGGGTGCGGTAGAGTTCCTCCAGCGACTGCCCGGACCAGAAAACCTGCTCGAAGCGGTTCAGCGCCAGGCGCATGCGGCCATAGGCAACCAGCTTGTCGACGATGATCGCCCATGTCCACACCGAAGCGCAGAGCAGCCCGATCATGACCAGCTTGACCACCCAGCTGGCCTGCATGAACAAGGCCCAAATCGACAATTGCGCGCCCGGTTCGGCGAGTGCGATATTTTCCATCGTTACGTCCTTAAGATTTCCGGGCGAAGCTGGCGGCTGGCCCAGGGCATCCCTTGTGGTCGGTTCGCACGAAGCTACCGGACACCCCAAACCGTGCCGTTAGCGGCCTTTTCGGGGCAAATATTGGTGAAAGGAAGGCGCTGGATAACGCCAATCTTTACCAATCTCTTCATGAACCGTTATGGTTAAGGATGGGTTAGCCCATAAGGCGCGGCGCATTGCCGCGCCGCAGCGCTGCCGCCGGCGAAGTCAGCACGCGACCCGTCCAATCAGTCTTGGGGAAAGACCTTGGGCATGAACGCCGCCACCCATTCCCTGGGAAAACGCCTCGGCCGGCCGTTCTCGCCGATGATCGCCGCCTCGACCTTGGCCTCGACCAGCACCTCGTCGCCGCGCTTGAGCTGCTGCGCCATGAAGATACGCGCGCCGGAAATGGTCTCGGTGCGGGTATCGACGGTCAGGATGTCATCGATACGGGCGGGGATGCGGAAGTCGATCTCCATGCGGCGCACCACCCACACGATCTTCTCGCCGTGCTTGCCGTCGGCGAGTTCGGTGTGATGCACGCCGGTGAGCCTGAGATAGTCGGAGCGGCCGCGCTCGAGGAATTCGAGATAGCGCGCGTGATAGACGACGCCCGAGAAATCGGTATCGGCATAATAGACCCGAGCCATCAGCCGGTGGCCGAACTCGGTCAGCGCACCGGAAAGCCCGGCCAGCAATGCCGCGGATTCACCATGATCGCCCATTGCGCTTCCCTTTTGGATGCCGACGCGGCAGGTATTTTCTTGGCGCATGAACCCGATGGCACTGTTGACGACGATGATCAAGAGCTTGATGGCGGTCGTGCTGGCGCTGGCCGCTTCTACACTTTCGGGTGAGGCGGCGACCTTCTCCATGAAGCGTGGTCTCAATCTCGACCAGTGGGTCACCTGGCCCGGTGAGGATCAGTGGGATGATGCCAAGGCCATCCTGCCCTACCCGGAATGGCGCAAATTCCTCAACGAGGACGACCTCAAGGCGCTGAAGGATGCCGGCTTCGATTTCCTGCGCATGCCGGTCGATCCGTCGCCTTTCCTCTCGGACAAGACAACGGACCTTCGTGACCAACTCTATGCCAGCGTGCTGGACTCGGCGCGCATGATCAATCGCGCCGGGCTGAAGGTCATCGTCGACATGCACCTGATTCCGGCCGGCGGCGGCCGCAAGATCGGCATGGGCGAGGTGATGGACGGCCCCGCGACCTTCGACCGCTATGTCGAGGTGGTTCGCGGCATGGCGCGCAAGCTGGCCGCCGAAGATCCCGAAAAGGTCGCTTTCGAGCCGATGAACGAGCCGATCGTCGATTGCGACAGCGACGGCACCAGCCTGTGGCCCGACCGCCAGCGCAAGCTGTTCGCGGCGGCGCGCGCCTCGGCGACGAAACTGACGCTGGTCCTGACCGGAGCTTGCTATTCCGCTGCTTCGTCTCTGGAAAAGATCGACCCGAAGACGATCCCCGACGACAACGTCATCTGGACCTTCCACTCCTACGACCCGTTCCTGCTCACCCATCAGGGCGCGACCTGGGCCGGCGACTTCATTCCCTATGTGACCGGCCTTCCCTATCCTTTGATCGCTGTGCCGAAGGCGCAGCTTGATGTGACGCTGGACACCATCCGCGCCCGGATCAAGGCCGAGGCGCCGTGGACACGTCAGAATGGCCTGCTTGCCTATCTCGACGAGCAGGTCGCCAGCATGGACAGCGCCGACAAGCTGCTTGGCTTGATGGATGCGCCGTTCAAGGCTGTCGAAGCTTGGGCGAAGGCCAACGGCATCAAGCCGGAAGACATCACGCTGGGCGAGTTCGGCATGGTCCGCCAGGAGTATGGCAATGCCTATGTGATGCCGGCCGAATATCGGGCCGCCTATGTCAGGGACATGATCGCTCGGGCCGAAGCGCATGGCTTCTCATGGTCGGTGTGGAGCTATGGCGGGGCTTTCGGCGTCGTCGGCGCGTTCAATGGCGACAAGGCCGAGCCTGACGTGCTGGACGCAATCCGAAGCCTGCCCTGACGCGCTGGTCAGCCGAGGTCGAGCTGTAGGATTTCCGGACGCATGCCGAAACGGATCGGCAAATTGCTGAAGCCAAGCCCGCCCGAGACGATCAGGTTGCGGTCGTTCTCGACGACATGGCCATAGGCGTAGCGATTGCCGAACTGGGACGGCACGATCGGCGAATAGCCGAACAGCCGCACCTGCCCGCCATGGGTGTGTCCCGATAGCGTCAGCGACACACGCCACGGCACTTTTGGAAAAATGTCCGGTTCGTGCGCCAGCAGGATGACGGGCGCGGCGTCGCTGATTTTGGCCAGCGTGCCGTCGAGATCATCCAATCCCCTGGGAGGCTCGTGCTTCTTTTTCGGCAACAGCGCCAACTGATCGGCGAGGCCGGCGATCCAGACGCCATGTCCGTCCTTTTCCAGACGCACGGCGTCGTTCTCCAGCACCGGGATGCCGGCTTTCTCCAGGGCCTTGCGCGCGATCGTCGGGCCGACTTCGGCACGCTGCGCGAAGCCGTCGGCCCACCAGTCGTGATTGCCAAGGATCGACAGCACGCCGAGCGGCGCCTTGAGGCCCGACAGGGCGCCAGCCCATTCCGGCGGCGTCACCCTTTGCGACACCAGGCGCATGCCGGCTATGTAGTCGCCGAGTAGCACGATCAGGTCCGGCTTAAGGGCATTCGCCTCTTCGGCAAGCGAAGCGATCCGCTCCGGCGTCATCCACGGCCGGCAGGCATGGATGTCGGCCAGCGCGACGACCCGCAGCTTCAATCCGGCCGGCCAATGCGGTGGCGTCAGCGCATAGCGCTTCACATGCGTCAGCAGCATCGGCTCGATGCCGACGGCGTAGGCGCTGAAGGAGGCGACCGACAGGAACGACCCGCCGATAAAGCGCAGGAACCCGCGTCTGGTTATCATCAAGTGGCTCCGGCACCTCACTTCGGCATGCGCTGCTACATGTCACCCAAAAGCGATCTCGGTCGGGAGGAGGACATGCAGGGATGCAGCGCACCCGATACAATCCAGCAATACGCCGGTAAACCGGCGAAGATGAGGAGAATTTGCGCAGGCCCGTTCACTGATGCTTGATCGCTGGTCCGGGAAACCCGCGCCCGATCGCTTGCGTGGCTATTCTTCCTGGAACAGATTGATCTGCTGCTGCGCCAGATCTTCCGGCGCATCGAGGCCGAGATGGCGCCAGGCATTGGCGGTCAGCACGCGTCCGCGCGGCGTGCGCTGGATGAACCCCTGCTGGATCAGATAGGGCTCGATAATGTCCTCGATGGCATCGCGCGGCTCGGACAGGCCGGCGGCGATGGTCTCGATGCCGACCGGACCGCCGCCGAAATTCCGGGCGATCATGCTGAGATAGCGGCGGTCGAGGGCGTCGAGGCCGAGCGCGTCGACTTCGAGCCGGGTCAAGGCCTCGTCGGCGATCAGGCGGTCGACATGGCCGTCGCCGGCGACCGAGGCGAAATCGCGCACGCGCCGCAGCAACCGGCCGGCAATGCGCGGCGTGCCGCGCGCGCGCCGTGCGATTTCCAGCGCACCGTCGTCGCCGAGTGGCATCTGCAGGATGCGCGCGCCGCGCCGGACGATCTGCTCCAACTCCTCGACGGTGTAGAAATTGAGCCGCACCGGGATGCCGAAGCGGTCGCGCAACGGATTGGTAAGCAGGCCGAGCCGCGTGGTGGCGGCGACCAGCGTGAAGCGCGCCAGGTCGATCTTCACCGAACGCGCCGCCGGTCCCTCGCCGATGATCAGGTCGAGCTGGAAATCCTCCATCGCCGGATAGAGGATTTCCTCCACGGCCGGGTTGAGCCTGTGGATTTCGTCGATGAACAGCACGTCGCCTTCTTCGAGATTGGTAAGCAATGCCGCGAGATCGCCGGCCTTGGCGATGACCGGACCCGAGGTCGAGCGGAAATTGACACCGAGTTCGCGCGCCATGATCTGCGCCAGCGTCGTCTTGCCCAGCCCCGGCGGTCCGACGAACAGCACATGGTCGAGCGCTTCCTTGCGGCCCTTGGCTGCCTCTATGAAGACTTTGAGATTGGCCCGCACCGCCGCCTGGCCGACGAAATCGTCAAGTGTTTGCGGCCGCAAGGTCTGCTCGGCATCCTCGCCGCGCTTTTCCGGTGCAATGAGGCGGGGGGAAAGGCTCATGCGAGCAATTCCATACCGGCAATGGATCTGGCGGCCCGCTGATCGAACGTGACTGTATGGGCGCAACCGAGATTTCGATTGTGCTCGGAGATCAGCGCATCGGCGAAATCCACGTGCGGCAAATTCGATCTTTCGAGCGCAATTACGATGGCATCGAAATCCTCAAAGACCAACGTCCTGATCTTTAGCAGTCGCTGGATTGCAGTCAGCACCTGTTCTTTAGGCAGCCTGTAGCGCGAACTCAGCGACCAGCTGAATTCGACTAGCACGATCAGGCTCACAAAGCCGGACTTGTCCTCTTTGAGGCTTTCGCCGAATGCGAGAGCCTTTGCGCGTTGCTCTGCATCGTCGTTCAGCACCATTCGAAGCAGAACGTTCGTATCAATGCCTATCGACGTCACGCGTCGCCCTCTTTCCCGCTCCGCAGCTTGTCTCCGAAAACATGCCGGCCAACGGCATCCTGCACCGCGGCGTCGATTTCCTCCAGCGAAGCTGGGCCACCGGGCGGATCTCCCAGAAATCCGGCGAGGTCGGCGAATTCGAGATTGCGAGGCGTCCCAACCAAATTGCCGTCGACGACCGTCCAGGCGATCATATCACCTGTTTTCAGTGACAACGCGTCCCGCACATCCTTTGGTATTGTGAGCTGGCCTTTCGAGGTCAGACTAGCATAAGCGCCCATTTTCTTACTTTCCGAGAAATTTTCTCCCGATCACAAGATAGTCGGAACTTTCTTTTCCAACAACCATATCACCGTGCCAGTTCCTTCAGCCCAAAACGGATCAGTTTGGACGCGTCGGCGCCCTCGCCCGCCGTCTTCAGCGCTGCCGACACCGCGTTGGCGGCGGTGTCGCGGGAATAGCCGAGATTGACCAGTGCCGAGACTGCGTCGGTGATCGGCGCGGGCGCTACGCCTTCGCCGAGTTCCTGCTTGAGCCCAATGGTGCCGGTGGCGGCGCCCGCATAGGCAGGCGCCTTGTTCTTCAACTCGGTGACGATGCGCTCGGCCACCTTCTTGCCGACGCCGGGCGCGCGGGAAACCATGGCGATGTCGCGCAGTGCAATGGCATTTGCAAGATCAGCCGGCGCCAGCGTCGACAAGATGGCCAGCGCCACCTTGGCGCCGACTCCCGGCACATTGTTCATCAGCAACCGGAACCATTCGCGCTCGAGCTGCGACTGAAAGCCGTAGAGCCGCAGCATATCCTCGCGCACATAGGTCTCGATGAACA
The DNA here is from genome assembly GCF_054059755.1 of Mesorhizobium sp. URHB0026. Taxonomy (NCBI): domain Bacteria; kingdom Pseudomonadati; phylum Pseudomonadota; class Alphaproteobacteria; order Hyphomicrobiales; family Phyllobacteriaceae; genus Mesorhizobium; species Mesorhizobium sp. URHB0026. The sequence continues at coordinate 1,158,770 of NZ_JBSSCN010000001.1, forward strand.
GCACCACCGCTTCGCCGGGCGAAGGCAGTGCGGCCAGCGTGCGTGCCGAGCAATAGGCGACGTAGCCGACGCCATGAATGTCGATGAGGCAATGGTCCTCGTCGATCTCGTCGAGTGTTCCCTTGAGCTTGCCGATCATTCGCCGCGGCCCCTCATGACGCCAATGCCGCCATGCGATACGCCACGCTTTGCCGGTGATGCGCGTGACAAATGGCGATGGCCAGCGCGTCGGCGGCATGTTCGGTGTCGAAGATCGCTTTAGGCAGCAGCACCTTCACCATCATGTGGATCTGCTTCTTGTCGCCATGACCGACGCCGATCACCGCTTTCTTCACCGCGTTCGGCGCATATTCGGCGACGACGAGGCCGGCGCGCGCCGGCACCAGCATGGCGATGCCGCGCGCCTGGCCGAGCTTCAGCGTCGCCACGGCATCCTTGTTGACGAAGGTCTGTTCGACCGCGGCCTCATGCGGCATGGCCCGATGCAGGATTTCGGCGAGCCCGTCATGCAGCTGGCAGAGCCGCGTCGCCAGCGCCGCCTTGTCCTCCGAGCGCACGGTCCCCGCAGCAACAAAGCGCAAGGAATTGCCGAGACTCTCGACGATGCCCCAACCGGTGCGCCTGAGCCCCGGATCGATACCGATGATGCGAATCGCGTCCCCCATGGCGTGAGTGTACCTCCGGCGGACAGCGATGCCAGCGAAAAGTGAACAAACCGGAAACGCTCGCCCAGCCCGACCGAGAAGGCCTCGACGTTTCTCAGTTGCGGGCGAACGCCGTGTTGAGGAGGCTGATCTGGTCCGAGACCGGATTGGGCCGGCGAGCCAAGGGCTGCATGTCGACCACGGCACCCGCGCCATAGATCTCTTCGTCCATGCGGCGCACCAATGCCTGCAGTCGCAACGATCGGTTGACGAGATCGAGGAAATCGGTCGGCAGTTCGGCCCAGCCGGCCGCCTCGTCATGGGCGGAAGCGGTGTCGAGACGCACCTTGGATTTTTCCGAAGCGACTTGATCGCGGGTCATCTCGCCGGAATTCGCCGCACGCTGCAAAAGCAGCCACGAGGCAACCTGCATCAGCCTGGTGGTTAGCCGCATCGATTCGGCCGCGTAGAGCGTGGCCGTCAGCCGCGACAGTTTCTTGGCTTCTGCCCGGCCCTTGCCGTCGAGATACTCCGCCGCCTGTTCGACCAGGCCCATGCCTTCTTGGTAAAGCGGTTTGAAGGAGTGCGAAAACACCCGGCGTTCCGCCAGTTTGACGGTTTTCGCAATGCCCTTCGAAGGCTCGTTCATTGATAACGCCCCTGCACTTGCAACCGGACGATTCGGCTCTCTGCCGATACACCCGTGACCCTACAAAACTGAAGCTTGAAAATGCGCTTCGTCCGAGGTGAAGGCAAGCACATGTTTAACAGAAGGTTAACGGCTATCGGCCGTGCGGAATGCCGCCTGAACGTGGACAAAAAAAAGAGCCGCGGATAAGGCGGCTCTCAGGAGTTTAACAGGGAGGCGTCAAACAAAGTGGCTCCAACCACTCGGTAAGAATCCAGATCACTGGATGGACATAGTAAACGCCTGTAAAGCTTAATGAACTCTTAACGGCCGTGATGTTTTTTTACCCAACATCGTGCTCCTGTGCCGTAACAACACAGCCGTACCGGCCGAGTTCAGCCTCCACTCAGGCTTTTTTCCACACCACTGGCAAGGCAATGAAGGCGAACAGCAGCATGCCCGCGTAGAAGCCGATCGCAGATATCCCCAGCAACGGCTCGATCCCCGGATTTCCGGCGAGAAGTATATAAAGGCCGATCATCAGCCCGATGCCGCTGATTGCCGTCAGCCAGAAATGGACGAGGGCCAACGTCTTTTGCCCGGCAGCCGGAAACAGGTGGTAAAAGAACGCGAAGACCGCCGACATCAGCCAACCGGCCACCATCGTGTGGGCGTGGGTCGGCATCTGGCCGTGGTCTTCGCTGATCGCCATGTGGATGCCGAGCGCCATGCCGCACAGCGCGTAGATGATCGCCAGCGTGAAGAAATTCCGTGCTACCCCTTGCATATTAGTCCCCCGAATTGCCTTTTCTCAAGCTGGGAATGGTTGATCGTCAGGCGAGCGCTGTCGCCGCCGGATTTCCGGCGTCGGCACTAGCATCGACAGTGTTTCCGGACGATGTCGCCCCCCGACGCTGCCGACGATAGCAAAAAACCCGGGCGGCGGTTCATCATATTGGTTTCTGCTTTCATTAGCCGGCGCTCTGAAACACAGCTGGCTTTTCCTCGACATCGTTCCGAAACAGCCGCGGCTCTAAACGCTGAGGCATCGAAGCGGCGGGCGGGCAATGGCGCGGCCTCGCCATTAATCATTGGGCATCGGGGGACAAAGCCATGGATTGGTATTCCATCGTCAAATTGCTGCACATCCTTTCGGCGATGCTTTGGGTCGGGGGCGGCTTCACGCTGATGGTGCAGGCGACGTTGGCGGATCGTGCCGGCAACATCCAGGGAACGCTGCAGGCGATGCGTGCCACCGGCGAGCTGGGCAACCGCTTCTTCGCGCCGATGTCGATGCTGACATTGGTCTTCGGATTGATCATGTGCTGGTTCTGGATCGGCTTCTCCGATCTCTGGGTCCTGATCGGGCTTGCCGGTTACGCCACGACCTTCTGCATCGGCATGTTCGTCTTCAAGCCGACCGCCGACCGCATGGCCGCGATGATCGCCAGGGATGGCGTGACGCCGGCGGCACTTGGCTATGGACAGCGCATCCTGCGGGCAGCCCGCTTCGACTATGCGGTCATGCTCGTCATCATCACAGACATGGTTCTGAAGCCTACCCTGCACGACGTCGTGATTCTCGCCGGCATGATGGTGGTCCTTGCCGCCGGTGCGACAATGGCGCTCAGCCGGCCAAGACGCATGGTGCCCAGCGCCGCCTGACGCGGGCTGGAGCGCTACATGATGCCGGCGATCCCGTCCCACAGAAGCTTCACTGCCACGACCGCCACGGTCGCATAGGTGAAGGGATAAAAAATCTCTGGCCGCATCCGCCGCACCAGCCAAGCACCGGCGATGGTCGACAGTGGCGCCAGCGGCATCAGCACGGCGGACGCCGTCAGATTGGCGGTGTCGAACTGGCCGAGTGCGAAATAGGGGATGAGTTTCAGCGCATTGGTGGCGGCAAAGAAGATTGCTGCCGTGCCCGACAGCACCTTGGGGTCGAGCCGGATCGGCAAGGCATAGACCTGGAAAGGCGGGCCGCCGACATGGGCGACGAAGCTGGTGAAGCCTGCGACCGTGCCCCACATGGCCGCGGCCACGCGATTAGGTGCGGCCGCATGGTCGGAACCATGACGAACTTGCAGGTAAAGCCAGCGCAGCACGAAGATGATGGCAACGGCGCCGACGATGAGCCGCACCGCTTCCTCGGTGACCAGTGCCGCCGTCAGCCAGCCAAGCCCGATGCCGAGAACAGCGCCCGGCATCATGTCGACCAGCATCTTGCGATCGTACACGCCCCACCATGTCCACACCGAGACGAGGTCCATCAGGCACAGGATCGGCAGCAGGATGGCGGCCGCTTGAACTGGCGGCATGGTGAGCGCCATCAGCGGCACGCCGACGAAACCGACCGCGCCGCCGAAGCCGCCCTTGGACAGGCCGACCAGGATGACCGCCGGAATGGCGGCCGCGTAGAACCACGGATCGAGAAGTAGGCCTGACATGAGGAGGAACTGATCTGGAGGGAAGGCGCGTCAACGCTTGAATAGCCTAGAATCTTGAGCCGAGCGACAGCAAAAGCAAGCCGCCCGCCTAGCCATGACACCTTGACCAGCGGCGCGCCGACACCAGCAGGAACATCGGCCGCTCGAGTTCTTCAGCCAGGTCCGGTTTGGCCGCGTGTATGACAATATCGGCCCGAAGTTTGCGGCGCACGGCACCATCAACCATGGTCGTGAGGAATACGTTCGCGACGTCGTGCACACCAACACCTTGGAGGGCTACTATTCGGTCTTTAAGCGCGGCATGAAAGGTGTTTACCAGCATTGTGCCGAACACCCCCGAGCATCGTGGAGCTGTGTAACTGAGTCAACGCGGACCCGGAGCGTTACCGCATGAATCTGTTCGGTCTTCGTTCTTCCGGGCGATAACGGCTGGCCTAATGTTTGATGCCGTGCCCAAGCGCTGTCGCTGCCTCCCGGTTGAAGAGTAAAGCCTCTTCTTCGGTGTTGAAGGGGTGGGCAGTAGCTGTGCCGTCTGGTTTTAGGATCACGGCCAGAAAGGGGAACCCCTTGGCAGGCGGGCGATAGACGATGAAGGCCGGGTTTTTGCTCATGCCCGATTGTAGCACCCTTATCCCAAGTTAACGAAACGCCGCCTGTCAGGACCTTTCCTACGGCACGATAGCGCCTAAATTGGCGGCAAGCCGGTCTAGGAGCTTGCGGGATTCCTCGATTATACGGCGCGTCTCTTCGATATCTGAGCGCAAGTTCTCAACATGTGCCACCGCCCGTTGCTGATAGAGGCGCGCGCTCACATTGAAGTAATCGTCAGGCTCCCAAGGCTCCATCGTTCTCAGGCCTGTTTCGAACTAGCTCGAACGTAACCTTCACCACAAGGATTGGTTTGCTCGAACCGTCATGCACATGCAAGGCGACCTCTTCTCGGAAGGTGCCGTCCGAAATCTTGTCTTTGGCTATCTCCAGGAGTGCCTTTGCCGCCCCGTTTTCAGCCGATTCCAGGCTCGGAAGATCGGTTCCTCCCGTGTCCGGGTATGCGGTTCCGTTGTCGGTGAGGTCGAGATAGTAGAGCACCATCACGGCGAACGTGAAGGGTCAACGTTTGTTCCGCTTCGGCTTTACGCGTACGGTTTAATACGAAGGAAGCCTCGATTGGCCATGGTCTGCCAAATATAGTAATCGCCCTCTCCTCGGACGGTCATCCGGCGGAAGACTGACACTTGTGGCCGCCCCTTTCCACCACGGCACACGGTGTTAGGCCTACTAGGCCGCCGGCAATCCCAGTGGCGGCGGTCGCCGCCGGATCGGCTGTGCCTTGATGATGGCGGTGCTGGTCTCGGCCTTGTCGGCGATGCGATCGAGAATGCCGTCGAGGTCGCCGATCGAGCGCACGAACAGCCTGGCGACGAAGCAGTCGTCGCCGGTTACCTTGTCGCATTCTCCAAACGCCTCAATCTCCTCGATCAATTTCTGAACGATGTGCAGCTTGCCCGGCAGAGGCTTGATCCGCACGATCGCCTGCAGCGTATAGCCGAGCGCCAGCGGATCGATCTCGACGGTGAACGCCCGGATGACGCCGCGCTCCTCGAGGCGCCGCAGCCGCTCCGAAACGCTCGGCGACGATAGCCCAACCTGGGCCGCCAGATCCTTCAGCGAGGTTCGCGCATCCCTGACCAGGATTTCCAGCAGATTTCGGTCCAAATCATCCAGCATTTTCTATTTCTCGCGGATTTCGAGCTGATGCCTAATTTAATTAGGCAATATCCTCATAACGCCTTTTCTAGGAGGTGGATAGCCCAGACGTCACATGAGATTATGCCGCCTCAACGAATTCAGGGGCTATTATGAACGATACGGTACGAGGCACGGTCGAAATGTCGGCCGCAATGGCGATCCTGGGAACGATCGGCTGGTTCGTCATTATGTCCGGTCAGCCGATCATCTTCGTCGTGTTCTGGCGCTGCGCGTTCGGCGCGCTGACGCTGCTCTTCATCTGCGCTTCGCTTGGATTGCTGCGAAACAGGCTTTCGTTGCGCGTCATCGGCCTTGCGGCGCTTGGGGGTGCGGCGATCGTCATCAATTGGCTGCTCTTGTTCAGCGCCTTCTCGCGCGCGTCGATCTCGATCGCCACCGCCGTCTACAACACGCAACCTTTCATGCTGGTCGGCTTCGGCGCGCTCTTGTTCGCCGAGCGGCTGACATTGACCAAGCTGACATGGCTGGCAATCGCCTTCGCCGGCATGCTGCTGATCGTCGCCGCGGCTCCCGATGCCGCTGATGTCGGCACGAACTATTTCGCCGGCATCCTGATGGCCTTGGCCGCCGCCTTTTTCTGGGCCGTCGCGGCAATCGTCACCAAGAAGCTCAAGGGCACGCCGCCGCATCTGATCGCGCTGATTCAGGTCTGCGTCGGCGTCGTCATGCTGGCGCCCTTCGCCAATCTGGCGCATCTTCCCGGCGATCCATGGAGCTGGGCCATGCTGGCAACGCTCGGGATCGTACACACCGGCCTGATGTACATCCTCATGTACGGCGCCATCCAGAAGCTGCCGACACATCTGCAGGGGTCGCTGTCCTTCATCTATCCGGTCGTTGCCATCCTGGTCGATGTCACCGCCTTCGGCCATCGGCTGCACCTCAGCCAGGTCGTCGGCGCCGCCGCCATCCTGATCGCGGCCGCCGGCATGAACCTCGGCTGGACGTTGTGGAAACCGAGACCGGCCGCCGCGAGCCCCGAGCCGATCAAGTAAGGCGACGCGCCGGCTGTCCGGCGGTTCAAAAATCGCGATCCCGGCTGCCCGCCTGTTCAAAGCGGGCAGTTTGCTCTATGCCGCAATCCAACCATCTTCGCCCGGCATAGGCGAAACCCGGGATCGAAGAACCATGAATGACGCAACGCCCCCCAACCGCTGCCGCATCGTGCTGATCGCGCCGTCCGGCGTACCGGTGGATAGGATCACGGCCGCGTTCGACGGCGGCGATGTCGCCTCGCTGATCCTGCCCGAAAATGGCATGGACGAGGCCTCCTTCCAGGCCTTCGCCGAGCGTATCGTGCCGGCAGCGCAGGCCGCCGGAGTGGCCGTCATTATCGCTGGCGACACCCGCATCGCGGGCCGCGTCCAGGCCGACGGCATCCATGTCGAGGTCTCCAAGGCCGAACTCGCCGAGACGATTGAACATTTCCAGGCGAAAATGACGGTCGGCGCCGGCGGCGCCAAGACGCGTGACGACGCGCTCGAACTCGGCGAAGCCCGGCCCGACTACATTTTCTTCGGCCGGTTCGGCTACGACAACAAGCCCGAGCCGCATCCGCGCAACCTGTCATTGGGGCAATGGTGGGCGCAGATGATCCAGATCCCCTGCATCGTCGAGGCCGGTTCCGATCTTGCCTCTGTCGAAACCGTGGCCGCCACCGGCGCCGAATTCGTCGCGCTGTCGAGCGCCGTTTTCGCCGACGGCGTCGATCCGAAGGTGGCGATCGCGCGGGCCAATGCGCTGCTCGACGAAACAGCGCCGCGCCTCGAGGATTGACGTGTTTCTGACAAGGCTTTCCCTTCAGGCTCTGCTTGCGGCGGCAATGATTCTTGCCGCCGCCGCCGAAACCATACCCTTGCCGCAGCCCAAGCCCGAAACCGGCGTGCACACCGACAAGCCGATCGAAAAGCAGCTGCCGCAGCCCGCCACTACATCGGAACCCGCGCCGTTGCCGTCGGCCGATAGCGTCAATCCCGACCGCTTTGGCGCCAAGCCGGCGGACGCTGCCTATGGTGCCTTCCAGCGTGGTCTTTACAAAACCGCCTATAATCTGGCGCTGGTCCGTGCGCAGAACGGCGATCCGGCGGCGCAGACGCTGGTGGCCGAGATCCTGTCGCGTGGGTTGGGCGTGCCGTTGAACGCGGCCGAGGCCGCGAAATGGTACGCACTTGCCGCCGAGCAGGGTGTGCCGGAATCGCAGTTCCAATATGCGCTGATGCTGCTCGACGGCCGCTACGTCAAGAAGGACGCGAAGGAAGCCTATGCCCTGATGCAGGCTGCCGCCGAAGCCGGCAACCAGCTGGCGCAGTTCAATTTCGCGCAGATACTGGTCCAGCAGGATCCGGGCGATGCCGGCCTGGCCAAGGCGGTTTCCTACTATGAGCGCGCTGCCGCGACCGGTCTCGCCGACGCGCAGTACGCCATGTCGCAGATTTATGCCAATGGCGTCGGCGGCAAGCCGCACGACGATGCACAGGCACGGCGGCTTCTGGCGCAAGCCGCCCGTCAGAACTACGACACCGCGCAGATCGATCTCGCCGCCTGGATGATCGAGGGCCGGGGCGGCGCGCGCGACCTGAAATCGGCCTTCGGCTGGACGAAGCAGGCCGCCGAAGGCGGCAATGTCGCGGCCCAGAACCGGCTGGCAAAACTCTATATGCAAGGCATCGGCACCGATCCCGACCTCGTGCTCGCCGGCGCCTGGTACATCGCCGCCCGCCGCGCCGGCCTCATCGATCAGCAGATGGACGATTTCCTGCAAGGGCTGAGCGACGACCAGACCAAGCAGGCCCTGCAGAAGGCCAACCGCCTGCCCTGATGGCGGTAGGCGAAACCGGCCGGTGCCCGCCCCCGTTGCTCAGCCGCAACCCGCCCTCCCTTGCCTCTCCGGGCGATTTGTGGTCTTGGAGCCTTAAATCGCCTGTCACGGCGAACATTCATACCAATGGCCCGGCCGTTGGCAGCATCCCGGATCCCATCATCATGGCCAAGATCAATGGCAACGAAATCCGCCCCGGCTACGTCATCGAACACGATGGCGGCCTCTGGGTGGCGGTCAGGACCAACACCGTCAAACCCGGCAAGGGCGGCGCATATAACCAGGTTGAGCTGAAGAACCTCATCAACGGCACCAAGCTCAACGAGCGCTTCCGCTCGGCCGAGACGGTCGAGCAGATCCGGCTAGACCTGAAGGACTTTTCCTTCCTTTACGAGCAGGACGACGCGCTGGTGTTCATGGACACCCAAAGCTACGAGCAGCTCGAACTGAACAAGGATTTCGTCGGCGACCGCGCCGCGTTCCTGCAGGACGGCATGATGGTGACGGTTCAGCTCTACGAGGAGCGGCCGATCGGCATTTCGCTGCCCGATTACGTGACGTTGACCATCACCGAGGCGGATCCCGTGGTGAGGGGCCAGACGGCGGCATCCTCCTACAAGCCGGCGGTGCTGGAAAATGGCATTCGCGTGCTGGTGCCACCCTTCATCGGCGCCGGCGAACGCATCATCGTCGACACCAACGAAATCACTTACGTGCGCCGCGCCGACTGATGCATGCATGTCGCTCGGAAGTGGCCGCGGTTTGGGTCACCGGCATGCATCGAGACAGAATTTAAAGCGCCGCACCAGGAAGAAGCACTATGGCACGCTCAGCCCTCCTCAACGTCATGGTCCAGGCCGCAATGAAGGCCGGCCGCTCGCTGTCGCGCGACTTCGGCGAAGTCCAGAACCTGCAGGTCTCGATGAAAGGCCCCGGCGATTATGTCAGCCAGGCCGACCGCAAGGCCGAGGACATCGTTTTCGCCGAACTGTCGAAGGCACGTCCCGGCTACGGCTTCCTGATGGAAGAGCGCGGCGCCGTCGCCGGCGAAGACAGCCAGCACCGCTGGATCGTCGACCCGCTGGACGGCACCACCAATTTCCTGCACGGCATTCCGCTGTTCGCCGTCTCGATCGCACTGGAGCGCCAGGGCCAGATCGTTGCCGGCGTCGTCTACAATCCTGCCATGGACGAGCTCTACACCACCGAGCGCGGCGGCGGCGCCTTCATGAATGATCGCCGCCTGCGCGTTGCCGGCCGCACCAAGCTTGTCGACACGGTGATCGGCTGCGGCGTGCCGCATCTCGGCCGCGGCCATCACGGCAATTTCCTGGTCGAACTGCGCAACGTCATGGCCGAGGTCTCCGGCGTCCGCCGCATGGGTTCCGCCTCGCTCGATCTTGCCTATGTCGCCGCCGGCCGCATGGACGGCTTCTGGGAAGTGGGCCTGTCGGCCTGGGACATGGCCGCCGGCCTGCTCTTGATCCGCGAAGCGGGTGGCTTCGCCTCCGACATGGATGGCGGACAGGACATGCTGGACACCGGCACGGTCGTCGCCGGCAACGAGATCATCCAGCGCGCCTTGCTGAAGACGGTGAAAAAGCCGCTCCCGCCGCGCTGAAGCAATTCCAGGAAAAGTGTTCGCGGTTCCGTCCGGAATTGCGTCAAGGCAAGCGCGCAGTCGTAAAACCGCAAACAAAGCTTGAAATACTGTCCGTCGGCTGCCCAGATATGGGGTAATGCAGGACGATAGATGACCAACACCCCGCCACAGATCGAGATTCCGTTCATCGGACGCTGGCACTATTCGCGCGCCGAGACGATCGCCGACGGGATTGTCCATGCTGTCGGGATCGTGCTGGCGATCGCGGCCGGTTCGGCGCTGCTGGCGCTAGCCGCCTTCCGGGTCGGGCCGGGCGAATATATCGCCGCCGCCTTCTATGTCGTGTCGCTGCTCACCGTGCTCTCGGTATCGCTGACCTACAATCTGTGGCCGGTGACCTCGCCGGCGAAATGGATCCTCCGCCGCTTCGATCATGCCGCGATCTACCTCTTGATCGCCGCCACCTACGCACCCTTTCTCGCCCAGTTGGGAAACTCGCCGCTGGCGCGCTGGATGATCGTTCTGGTCTGGACCGCGGCCGCAACGGGCATTGCCATCAAGGTGGTTTTCCCCGGCCGCTTCGACAGGCTGGCAATCGTCTTCTATCTTGCCATCGGCTGGAGCGGCATCGTTCTCGTCAAGCCGCTCGTCGAGACGCTGCCGACCACGTCGATCGTGCTCATCGTCGCCGGCGGCGTCGTCTATTCCTGCGGCGTGATTTTCTTCGCCTGGAAGGCGCTACGCTTCCACAACGCACTGTGGCACGGCTTCGTCGTGACCGGTGCCGGCCTGCATTTGGCGGCCATGGTGGACTGCCTGGTCATCAACCGCCTCTGATGCGCCGGCTCCAAAGTCCGCCTGTGGCAATATTGCCAAGCACCATTCAATTTGGTCACAATTCCGTTTAGAGTCGCCAACTACGTGATCGGCGGCAGCGGCATCGGAAACGGGGCACGGATGGCTTTTCTCAGATCCTTCGGCATGGGCAGGCGCTCCGACGTGCTGATCTACGACCCGCATAAGCTGTCCAGTCCGCAGGTCTTCCTGCTGACCATGGTCATCTTCCTTGCCATCGTCGCTTTCATCGCCGCCATCCTGACCCGCCAGGTCACCACCGCTTTCGTCACCAACCCGGGCCTCAACGGCCTGATCGTCGGCGTGCTCGTCGTCGGTATCCTGCTGGCCTTCACGCAGGTCGGGCGGCTGTTTCGCGAGGTCCGCTGGGTCAACTCTTTCCGAGCCGGCTCCGAGACCACCGAACCGGTGCTGCTGGCGCCGATGAAGGCGATGATCGGCCGTTCCTCGTCCATGGCCTTTTCGACCTCATCGATGCGCACAATGCTCGATTCCATCGCCACGCGCCTCGACGAAAGCCGCGACACCTCGCGCTACCTTGTGGGCCTTTTGGTGTTCCTCGGCCTGCTTGGCACTTTCTGGGGCCTGTTGAATACGATCGGCTCGATTCGCGAGACCATCGAATCGCTCGATCCCGGCACGGGTGATGCAGCCGCGGTTCTCGATTCGCTGAAACAGGGCCTGTCGGCGCCGCTGGCCGGCATGGGCACCGCCTTCTCATCCTCGCTGTTCGGCCTGTCCGGCTCGCTCGTGCTCGGCTTCCTCGACTTGCAGGCCGGCCGCGCCCAGACGCGCTTCTACACCGAGCTCGAGAACTGGCTGTCCTCGGTCACGGATCTGTCGTCCGATATCGTCGTTTCCGACCCGGCCAAGGCCGAGTCTTCTGACGAGATCCGCGTCCTGTCGGAGCGGCTGCGCAGCTTGCAGGAGAATGGCGGCGGCTCCAACCCGCGCGTCGCCACCGCCATGGCCAATCTCGCCGACGGCATTTCGGGCTTGGTCAAGAACATGCGCTCCGAACAGCAGATCATGCGTGACTGGGTCGAAGCCCAGTCAGACGAACAAAAGGCGATGCGCAACACGCTGGAAAAGATCGCCGACGCGCTGAAGAAGCCCGGGGTGCACTAGGATGGCGCTTGCCAGGGGCCGGCGTACCGATCGCCGCATCGACTATTGGCCGGGTTTCGTCGACGCGCTGTCGACTCTGCTGCTCGCCATCATGTTCCTGCTTACCGTCTTCGTGTTGGCGCAGTTCCTGCTCGGGCGCGAAATCTCCGGCAAGGATACGGCGCTGTCGCGCCTCAATTCGCAGATCAACGAACTGACGCAGCTTCTGGCGCTGGAGCGCTCGACGGCACAGGACAAGGAGGATTCGCTGGCCAATCTGCAGGCGTCGCTGTCGGCGGCGGAGGCGGAGAAGAGCCGGCTCGAACAGTTGCTGGCACAAGGTGCGGGTGCCGGCGACGCCGCCAACCAGCGAGCCGCGGCGCTGGGCGGCGAACTCGACAACCAGCGCCAGATCAGCCAGCAGGCGCTGAGCCAGGTCGAGATCCTCAACCAGCAGATCGCGGCATTGCGCAAGCAGATCGGCGCGCTCGAGGATGCCCTCAACGTCTCCGAAACGCGCGATCGCGATTCCAACACCAAGATCGCCGATCTCGGCCGTCGCCTGAACGTGGCGCTGGCGCAGCGTGTGCAGGAACTGAACCGCTACCGCTCCGATTTCTTCGGACGTCTGCGCGAAATCCTGGCCGATCGCGAGAACATCCGCATCGTCGGCGACCGCTTCGTGTTCCAGTCGGAAGTTCTGTTCCCGACCGGATCCGAAGTGATCAACGATGCCGGCAAGGTCGAGATGAAGAAGCTCGCCGACGCCATTATCGAACTGCAGAAAGAGATCCCGCCGGAGATCAACTGGGTGCTGCGCGTGGACGGCCACACCGACAACAAGCCGCTGTCCGGCACCGGCCGTTATCGCGACAATTGGGAACTGTCGACGGCGCGCTCGACCTCGGTGGTCAAGTTCCTGATCGAGAATGGCGTACCGGCCAACCGGCTCGTCGCCGCCGGCTTCGGGGAATTCCAGCCGCTCGATCCCGCCGACACGGAAGAGGCGCGCAACAAGAACCGCCGCATTGAACTTAAGCTCACCGAACGTTGATCCATCATCACGCGAACTCACGCGAAATTGTTCGCCGGCTCAACTCTAGGGCGCCGACATCGGCCGGCAAGGCCTGAAAAGATTATCTTTTTTTAATTACACTTCCCGCCGAAGCGCTCCTAGCTTGCCGCGCAGGGCCGAGAACCGCCGGCGATGCCTCCCATCGCGACGCGACGGGACTGGACGACCCAAAATGGTCGGAAGGCGAGGCGGCGCGGCCGCTCTCCCTTCCCAGCAGGAGGAAGCGCACCATGCGCTCATCAGCATCTCTCAAGACTGCAACACTTGCCGCAATTCTCATTGCCGTCCCGCTCGCCGGCGCCTATGCCGCGGGCCACCACAAGGGTGCTCTCGATGCAACCGCCCCCACCGACATGGCAGGCCCCCGTGTCGAGGCGCTCGTTGAGCAGGTCCGGGGTGTTCATCAGGGCATCGTCGACGCCAGGCAAGCCAACCACATCACCCCGGCAGTCGCGGAGCGCCTGGAAATGCGCACCGCCCGAATCAGTCAGGTCGCCGAGAGGATAGCCGCGTCGGATCACGGCAGGATCCCGGCCGCGCAGTACCATGACCTGCTGCGCCGGCTCGACAATGTGGATCAGCGTCTGATGGTCGACACCGGCAGCGGTTTCCTGATGGGTGATGGTGCCGACGGCGGAAACTATCCGAACGGCTGAGGCTATTCCGGCCTGGAAACGTCCTGGAGGAAGGGACCCATTGACGCCTTCGGGACCCCAATCCCGCTGGCGTCCTTTTTCTTTCCCTACCAGCCCATCTTGCCTACCAACCGAGCCAGACCGCGAGCAGGGCGACCACCGCCGGCACGGTCTGGATGTACAGGATCTTGCGGCCGACCGTCGCCGCGCCATAGAGACCGGCAATGGCCACGCACAACAGGAAGAAGACCTTGACCTGGAAACCGGCGGCGCCGAGGTAAAGCCCCCAGATCAGGCCGGCGGCGAGAAAGCCGTTATAGAGACCCTGATTGGCGGCGAGCACTTTGGAGGCGCCGGCGAATTCTGGCGTCAGGCGGAATGTCTTGTGCCCGCGCGGCGTGTCCCAAAGCACCATCTCGAGATAGACGATGTAGACATGGATCAAGGCCACCAGCCCAACCAGGATGTTGCCGATCATTCTGCTCCCCTTCATCCGTCGCCGACAGCATTTCATGCCGAACCTCGCTTGCGCAAGCTGCATCTGCCGGATGGTATCCGAGGGTTGCCAATGCTTTTGCGTTGGTGTCTTTTCGCCCGTCCTCAACCACGGAAGCCGCCATGTCCTTTCACAAACTCGACGATCTCGGCCACAAGCTCGAAGCGCTTGAGCATGCGCTGGCCATCCTCGGCGCCGATGAGGCGACCCACATGGCCGTCGGTGGTGGCGAGAAGCGCGCCGAGGCGATGGCAGCCCTTGCCGGCATGTATCACACCAGGGCGACCGCGCCGGAAATATCGGACTGGATCGCCGCGGCCGAAGGCGAGGCATTGGACCATGAGCAGCGGGCGGCTCTCGCCGAGTTGCGGCGGCAATACACCAACCTGACCTGCCTGCCGGTCCAATTCGTCGAGCGCCAGACGACGGCGCGCATGCGCTGCGAGCAATTGTGGCGCGCCCTGCGCGCCAAGAACGATTGGGCTGGCTTCCAGCCGGCTCTCGAAGGCGTGGTGGCGCTGGTGCGCGAAGAGGCGGCCCTGCGCTCCGATGTCCTCGGCCTAGCTCCCTATGACGCGCTGATGGAGCAATTCGACCCCGGCAACCGCACCGCCGACATCACCCCCGTCTTCGCCGACCTGAAGGCCTTCCTCAAGGGATTCGTGCCCGAGGCGGTGGCGATCCAGGAGGCGCGGCTGCGCAAGCATCCGCTGAAGCCGCTTTCGGGTACCTACGCGATCGACAAGCAGCGTGAACTCGGCCTTGCCATGATGGCTGCGGTCGGTTTCGACCTGACGCATGGCTCGCTGTCGGTATCGCACCATCCCTTCTGCGGCGGCGTGCCGAGCGACGTGCGCATCACCACACGTTACAAGACATCGGATTTCCTGTCGGCGCTGATGGGCGTGCTGCACGAGACCGGTCATGCGCTCTACGAACAAAACCTGCCCAAGACGTGGTCGCACTGGCCGCTGGGCAAGGCCCGCGGCATGGCCGTGCACGAAAGCCAGAGCCTGTTCGTCGAAAAGCAGATCGGCCGCAATCCTGCCTTCTGGCGCTGGGCGCTGCCGGTGGTGGAGAAGCATCTCGGCGAAGCCTGGTCGCTCGACGATATCCTGCCGCATGTGCATCGTGTCGAACGTGGCCTGATCCGCGTCGACGCCGACGAGGTGACCTATCCCTTGCATGTCATCCTGCGCTACGAACTGGAGCAGGAGCTTGTTTCGGGCAGCCTCGAAGTGGCTGATCTGCCCGAAGCCTGGGATGCCAAGATGCGCGACTATCTTGGTATCTCGACCATCGACAACCCCGCCGACGGGCCGATGCAGGACGTCCATTGGCCGGGTGCTGCCTTCGGCTACTTCCCGTCCTATACGCTGGGCGCGATGATGGCGGCGCAGCAATGGGCCGCGCTGACGCGCGAGCATCCTTCAGCCGACGAAGACCTTGCAAAGGGGAATTTCGAGGCGATCAACGGTTGGCGCCGCGAGAAGATCTGGTCGCAGGGATCGCGCTGGTCGACGCCGGACCTGCTTGAGCGCGCCACCGGCGAGAAGCTCAACGCCGTGTATTTCGTCAATCATCTGAAGCAGCGCTACGGCGGATGAGATGCCGCCTGGATGACAATTTTCGTTTCGCCGAGACGAACTGAACCTGCTACTCCGCCGCGCCCCTGAAGGCGCTGGCGCCGGTCTCGAACTGCAGCTTGGCGAGCCTGGCATAAATGCCACCCTTGGCGACCAGGCTCTGATGCGTGCCTTCCTCGACGATGCGGCCGCCATCCATGACCAGGATCCTGTCGGCCTTCAGCACAGTCGCCAGCCGGTGGGCGATGACGATGGTGGTGCGCCCCTGCATCAGCCGCTCGAGCGCGGTCTGCACCAATGTCTCGCTTTCGGCGTCGAGGGCCGAGGTCGCCTCGTCGAGCAGCAGGATCGGCGCGTCGCGCAGGATGGCACGTGCGATCGCCACACGCTGGCGCTGGCCGCCGGACAGCGTCACGCCGCGCTCGCCGACCTGGCTGTCATAGCCGTTCTCGAGCCTGAGGATAAACTCGTCCGCCAATGCGTCCTTGGCCGCCGCCTCGATCTCTGCCTCGCTGGCGCCTGGCCGGCCGAAGCCGATATTGTCGCGTGCGCTCGCGGCGAAGATGGTGACGTCCTGCGGCACGATGGCGATGCGCTGCCGGACCGCGACGGGATCGGCCTCGCGCACGTCGACGCCGTCAATCAGGATCTTGCCTGTCTCGGGATCGTAGAAGCGCAGGATCAGCGAGAACACCGTGCTCTTGCCGGCACCCGATGGGCCGACGATGGCCACCGTCTCGCCAGGCATGACTTGAAAACTCAGGCCGTGGACGGCGGCGCGATCGGGCCGCGCCGGATAGGAGAAGGAAACATTCTCGAAGACGATCGCGCCCTTGGCAACGGCCGGCAACGGTTTCGGAGTGCCGGGCGCCTGGATCGCCGGCGTCTCCGCCAGAATCTCGGTCAGCCGTTCGGCGGCACCGGCGGCTTGCGCGAGTTCGCCCCAGACTTCCGACAGCGCGCCGAGCGCACCGGCGGCGAACACCGAATAGAGGAGGAATTGGCCAAGCGTGCCAGGCGATATCGTGCCGGCGAGCACGTCGCGCGAGCCGAACCACAACACCGCCACGACCGAGGAGAAAATGGTGAAGATGGCGAAGAAGGTGAGGAAGGAGCGCGCGAAGATCGAGGCGCGCGCTGCCTCGAAGGCGGCTTCCACCGCGCCCGAGAATCGTCCGGTGACCAGTGTCTCATTGGTGAAGGCTTGCAGCGTGCGCACCGCGCCGATCTGCTCGCTCGCATAGGCCGTCGCGTCGGCAAGCGTGTCCTGGGCCTGCCTTGACTTGCGCCGCACCGAGCGGCCGAAGGCGACCAGCGGCAGCACGATCACGGGGATTGCCGCAATGACTAGGCCGGAGAGTTTCGGGCTGGTGATGACCATCATGCCCACCGCGCCGAGACCGAGGATGACGTTGCGCAGCGCCACGGATGCGGTAGCGCCTACCGCCGACTTGACCTGCGTGGTGTCGGCGGCGAGCCGTGACACGATTTCCCCCGACTGGGCGGTGTCGAAGAAGGCCGGCGACAGCGTCGTCACATGGGCAAAGACATCGCGCCTGATGTCGGCGACAACGCGCTCGCCGAGCGTGATGACGAAATAGTAGCGGCCGGCCGACGCCGCAGCCAGCACGGCGGCCATCGCCACGAGGGCGCCGAAATATTCGGCGATGAAGGTAGTGCTGGCCGACGAGAAACCGTGGTCGATCATGCGCCGGACGGCCAGCGGCAGTGCCAATGTCGTTGCCGCCGCGATGGCCAGTGAGATAAGGGCGCCGATGACCAGCGTGCGATATCCGGCGATATACGGAAACAGGCGCCTGAGCGGCTTGAGCGAGCGTCGGCGCTCGTCTGCGCTGCTTGATTGCGCCATGTCGGTGTTTCCTCTAGCCACTTCAGCTTATGCGCTTCAATATGCGCTTGCTGCGGCCTTGTGATTCAATTCCGGCTGATGTATAGGCACGCCGACCGTTTTAGAAGCCGTGGCTCCTCAATAGCTGCGGCTTCGAGTTTTAAAAAGAGGCGCATCGACGCAGGCTTATGCCCGTCCGCCGCGCCGGCAAGCCAGGAACAGAGCCATGAAGAGCGCAATCCATCCCGACTACCACACCATCAAGGTCGTCATGACCGACGGCACCGAATACACGACCCGTTCGACCTGGGGCAAGGAAGGCGATACGATGAACCTCGATATCGACCCGACCACCCACCCGGCATGGACCGGCGGCCAGCAGACCCTGCTCGACCGCGGCGGCCGCCTGTCGAAATTCAAGAAGCGCTTCGAAGGTTTCGGCCTCTAAGGCGAAGAGTTTTTTCGCGGATCAAGAGCCCGCCCTTGTGGCGGGTTTTTTGTTGCTTGGCCGAAGGCTGGGTTTTCGGCCCCTTATTCGGCCAGCAATTCCCTGAGTGCCATGCGCTTGTAGGCCGCGACCAGCCTGTCGCCCTCCTGCCGCTCGACCGAGATCGCCAGCCGCATGGCCGCCTCGCCCATCTGCCAGACCAAGAATGCTGTCGTGTCGAGCGCCACCGGATCGGCATCGGGCCGCAGGCGCTTGAGGACCGCGATCAGAAATTCCGCGTTCGCGCGGCTGTCGGCGAGTTCTAGCTGGCGCAGCGCCTTGTCGGCCTGTGTGCCCGACCAGATATCGCGCATCACCGGCTCGGCCAGGAACAGGCCGTAATAGATATCGACTAGCTCGGAAAAGGCCCGCTTCAGGCCTTCGGCGTCGCTGATATCCTTCAGTGCCGCCGAAATGCACGCCTGGCTCTCGGCCGTGTAGCGTTCGGCCAGCGCCCAGACGATCGCCCGCTTGTCCGGAAAGAACTGGTAGAGCGAGCCTATCGACACCCCAGCCCGCTCCGCCACTTCCCCCATGCGCATGGCATCGCTGCCTTGCTCGGCAATTAGCGCCGAGGCGGCCGCAAGCATGCGCTCGACTCGCTCGCGGCTGCGCCGCTGGCTCGGCGCCCGGCGCGGCGAAGCGATCTGCTCGTTGGCCGGCGTTGCCCCCATGACTGTCTCCAACAAACGCGTCCGGTAAAATCACCGGGAATGACTTGACTTACAAAATACGAGGGTTTATCACATTCTGCAAATGTGAGACATACTCACATTTGCAGAGAGCAAACCGCCGCAACCAGCGTCTGGAGCAACTGAAATGACGAAGCTTCTTCCAACCCTCACCTTCGTCGCCGCGATCGGCTCGGGCGTCGTTGGCGGCGTGTTCTTCGCCTTTTCCACGTTCGTCATGGCAGCCCTTGTCCGGCTGCCCGTTCCAACCGGCATCGCAGCGATGAATTCGATCAACATCACGGTGATCACCCCGACCTTCATGACCGCGCTTTTCGGCACCGGCCTCATCTGCCTCGTCCTCATTGCCGCCGCTCTCTTGGGCTGGAGCCATTCGCGCACCTACTGGTTGCTTGCCGGCGCGGTGCTCTATCTGGTCGGCAACCCTATCGTGACCATGGCCTTCAACGTGCCGCTCAACGATGCGCTCGCCGCCGTCGATCCGGCCAGCAGCAACGGCGCGGCCGTGTGGGCGAACCACCTGAGCCAATGGGTGATGTGGAACCACGTCCGTACCATCACGGCCATCGTGGCGATGGCCTGCTTTATCTTCGCATTGCTCTAAAGAGGCTCTGCGAAACGCAAGAGGCCTTGCTCACGCCGGATCTTGCGTGTCGCCCTTCGACCTATGGCCTTTGCGGTCGGCGTGACCGAGATCCCGATCCGGATCGATCACGTCGCGGACCAGCTGCTTGAGTTTCGCCGCGTCCGGAAAGCCGCCGTCGCGCTTGCGATCCCAGACCAGCACTTCATTGCAGGAGATGGTGAAGATGCCGCCGGTGCCCGGCACCAGCGTCACCTCGCCGAGATCGGTGCCGAAGGTGGAGAGCAGCTCCTGCCCCATCCAGCCGGCACGCAACAGCCACTGGCATTGCGTGCAGTAGGTGATGCGGATGGCCGGCAACTGAGCTTTACTCATGTCGGACGACCTTCGCTCACGCCGCGCTGAGCTTGGCCATCGTCTCGTCGTCGACTTCGAAGTTGGCGTACACGCTTTGCACGTCGTCATCGTCCTCGAGCGTCGCAACCAGCTTCATCAGCGACTGCGCCCGCTCTTCGTCGACCGGGACATTGTTCTGCGGCTTCCAGATCGCCTTGACAGATTCGGCCTCGCCGAGCGAGGTTTCAAGCGCCTTGGACACCTCGCCGAGAGTCTCGAAGGCGCAATAGATCGTGTGGCCTTCTTCGTCCGATTCGACATCGTCGGCGCCGGCTTCGATGGCCGCATCCATGATCTTGTCGGCGCTGCCAGCCGAGGCCGGATAGTAGATTTCGCCGGCACGGTCCCACATGAACGACACCGATCCTGTTTCACCGAGCGCGCCGCCGGCCTTGGTGAAGGCGGCGCGGACATTGGACGCCGAACGGTTGCGGTTGTCGGTCAGCGCCTCGACGATCACGGCCACGCCACCCGGCCCGTACCCTTCGTAGCGCACGGCTTCGTAGTTTTCGGCGTCGCCCATCGAGGCCTTGTTGATGGCGCGCTGGATGTTGTCCTTGGGCATCGACACCGCCTTGGCGTTCTGGATCGCCAGCCGCAAACGCGGGTTCATCGATGGATCCGGCGTTCCGCTCTTGGCGGCGACGGTGATTTCGCGCGCCAGCTTGGAAAACATTTTCGACCGCACCGCGTCCTGACGACCCTTGCGGTGCATGATGTTCTTGAACTGTGAATGGCCAGCCATGGCACCCCTGTCGTGTTCGGCTAGAGCGTCTTGCCGCGAGATGCGTCATCTCGCCTTTGCAAAAGGCTCGAATTTAATTTCAGAGCGTCCCGATGCGTCCGGGTGAACGTACGGCGCTCTGTGTCGGAATGGCCGGCTTATAGATAAATCGGCTCAATTCGTCCAGCCGCGCCGCGTTGCCAGGCACTCGGCATGCGGCGGCCCGGCAAGCAGGTTTCGCCCGGCCTTTGTCCTACCCTTCGAGATCGGAGGCCTACCCTTCCAGATCGGACTTCAGCCGGTCGATGATACTGAGCGCATGGCCGTCATACTGGCTGATCCAGCGGCCGTGAATCTGCTTGATCGGCAACGCATTGAGATGTTTCCAGAGCTCGCGTCCGTCGCGGCGCGCGACGTTCAGGTCCGCCTCCTCCGGGGCATTAGGCTCGCCCGGCGCCGATCGGTCTCAGTGCCGGTCGCCGGTTTTCGCTTTCTTGCGCCGCCGCGCCAGCATGTTGAGCCCCTCGACCAGCGCCGAAAAACCCATCGCCGCGTAGATGTAGCCCTTGGGCACATGATAGCCCATGCCGTCAGCGATCAGCGTCATGCCGATCATCAGCAGGAAGCCCAGCGCCAGCATGACGATGCTCGGGTTCTTGGCGATGAAGTCCGCCAGCGGTCCGGCCGCCAGCATCATCACGGTCACGGCCGCGATGACCGCGATATACATGATGGCGATCTCGTCGGTCATGCCGACGGCGGTGATGATGGAATCGATGGAGAAGACGAGGTCGAGCAGCAGGATCTGGAAGATCGCGCCGGCAAGCGAGATCTTAAGCGTTTCGCCCAGCATCGTGTCCTGATGATAGTCGGGATCGACCGTGTGGTGGATCTCCTTGGTCGCCTTCCACACCAGGAACAGACCGCCGGCGATCAGGATCAGGTCGCGCCAGGAGAAGCCGTGGCCGAACGCCGTGAAGACCGGCGTCGTCAGTTGGACGATGATGGAAATGGTGGCGAGCAGCACCAGGCGCATGACCAGCGCCGCCGAGATGCCAAGACGCCGCGCGCGTGCCCTCTGCTCCACAGGCAGCTTGTTGGTCAGGATCGAGATGAAGATCAGATTGTCGATGCCGAGCACGATCTCGAGCACCACCAGCGTCAGCAGCGCGACCCAGGCGGTCGGGTCGGAAACGAATTGAAAATGCGGCGCCAGGAATTCGATAAGCTGCATGGAGGTCGTCCCCTACGATCTAGAGCAGTGTCGCCGGCAATTAGGTACTGCGAACCCCTATATCAATGTCACGCCCAGAAGGACGGAGCCGTTTCTTCAAGCCTTGGCCCGCGACGAAACGGCGCGATCTTCTCGGTGAGCCCCGTGCGGTCGGAAATATCGACGCCGACGCCGCACAATGTCGCCGGTCCCGTCGCTGCCTCGAAACGCCCTTTCGGCACTTTCGACAGGAACCGGTTGAGCGGTTCTTCCTTGTCCATGCCGAGCGATGAATCATAGTCACCGCACATGCCGGCATCAGACAGGTAGCCGGTACCGCCATTGAGGATCTGATGGTCGGCGGTGGGCTGGTGCGTGTGGGTGCCGACGACGAGACTGGCGCGTCCATCGACGAAATGCGCGAAGCACATTTTTTCCGAGGTTGCCTCGGCATGGAAGTCGATCACCACCGCATCCGCCTGCTCGCCGAGCGGACAGGCGGCAAGCTCGCGTTCGCCGGCCTGAAACGGGTCGTCGAGCTCCGGGTGCATGAACACCCGGCCCATAATGTTGGCGACCAGCACGCGCGCGCCGTTTTTGGCGATGTAGACACCGGAGCCGCGCCCCGGAGTGCCTCTGGGGAAATTTGAAGGCCGCAGGAACCGCTGCTCGCGCGGCGCGAAGGCCAGCGCGTCGCGCTGGTCCCAGACATGGTTGCCGGTGGTCACGACATCGCAGCCCGCCGCGATCGTCTCACGCAAGATCTCTTCGGTGATGCCGAAGCCGCCAGCCGCGTTCTCGCCGTTGACGATGACGAAATCGAGTTTGAAGTCGGAGATCAGGCCAGGCAGTTGTTCCCACACCGCGGTGCGGCCTGTCTTGCCGACCATGTCCCCGAGGAAAAGAAGTCGCATCTATGCGTGATCCCGAAAAGTTGCATGACTTTTCGGCAAAGATCATGCGTTTCAAAGAACTATCTACAATTTTGGCGCAAAGCGGCGCAACCCGCTCTCGGTGAGTATTTCCGGGATGACCACGTCATGGGGTTCGTCTGGAACTTGCGAAACTTCTTGGCAGTCGAAGGCGATGCCGATGAGCCGGGGCGCGAACCCCTTGTCGACGAGCTTGCCGATCGCCCGATCGTAATAGCCGGCGCCATAGCCGATGCGGTGACCGCGCGCGTCGAAGGCGGCGAGCGGCACCAGCATGACTGCGGGATCGAGTACCTCGGCCTCCGCGTGGGGCCCGACCGTGCCAAAGCCCATATCCACCATCGGCGCGCCGCGAACCAGTTCGCGAAAGACGATGGTGGTCTTGTCGAGAATGGCCGGCAGGCAGAGCCGTGCGCCCTTCTCTCGCAAGGCGAACATCAGCGGCCTGACGTCGACCTCTGAGCGCATCGGCCAGAAGCCGGAGATGATCTGACCGGGCCCGATCTCCAGATGGTCGCGCGCCGTCTCCGCCATTTCGAGCGCAGCCTCCACCCGCCAGAATGCATCGAGGCCGTCGCGGCGGGCGAGTGCCTCGAGACGCAGCTTTTTTTTCAGGTCTTTGGGAGAGGTCATGCGGCCAAGGTAGAAAAGGTCAAAGCTGTGCGGAGCCTCAAGTGCGACGTTTCCCACCGCATCATCCACCAAGATGCGTGGGACGCCTTGCGATAAGTGACGATCCACACAACCGGTGGAGAGAGCGATCCCGGGAACCTACAAAGTAGGTGGGCGCCGTGTGAGAAAACCCACGGGTCTTCCCAGGGACAGCTCCCTAAGGATCGTTAAGGCCCCGGGGAAAATGTTCTCCTGCCGGGAAGCACAGACCGTCCTCCCCAATATAGGCCGCTGGTGGCTCAAGCGCCAGAGAATTGGCCCGTCCCGCTGGCTTTATTCACGACGTGCCCCTGCCACCAGACCAGCGCCGGCACCGCCAGCAGTTCGATACAGAGACCGGCGACGTGCCCCAGCGATGGCGCGCCGACCAACAGCAGCGAGACAAGCCGTGCCAGGCCACCGGCAAACGTGCAGGCGGCAAGCAGCCGGAACCGTTCCGTCTTGGTCTCGATGCTGGGAATGCAACTGTACCAGGCCAAGCCAATGGCCAGGAAAAACCCGGACAGGAAGCGGAAATGACTGTCGAGATCGACAGGCCATGGTGCGGCGACATGCAGGAATTCCGGGCCGGACACGATACCTTCCACGCCCACCAGAACCGGCGTTGCCGCCAACAGGCCAACCACGACCTGGAGCGCCGTCTTGCCTGACATCTTTTCGTTCATGCTCCCCGCCCCTCGGCCTGCCGAGCGGCCGTGCGCAGCAACGGGAATTTTTCGTCTCGGGTTTCAAGCCATTCGTCGCATCCGGCGCAACCCTTGCACAGCCGCGGCGGCGTCCTTACGGTCGCGTCAACCAACCAAGGAGCAAAAATGCGTTTCGAAGGCACGGCGGCCTATGTCGCCGACAAGGATCTGATGGTGGCGGTCAACGCGGCGATCGCACTGGAGCGGCCCTTGCTGGTCAAGGGCGAGCCCGGCACCGGCAAGACGGAACTCGCCCGCCAAGTGGCGGCGGCACTCGGCCTCGACCTGATCGAGTGGCACGTCAAATCGACGACGCGAGCGCAGCAAGGCCTCTACGAATATGATGCGGTGTCGCGGCTGCGCGACAGCCAGCTCGGCGATGTCAGGTTCAACGACATCAAGAACTACATCAAGCGCGGCAAGCTTTGGGAGGCATTCGCGGCCGGCAAGAAGGTCGTGCTCCTGATCGACGAGATCGACAAGGCCGACATCGAATTCCCCAACGACCTGCTGCAGGAACTCGATCGGATGGAGTTCTTCGTCTACGAGACCGGCGAGACCATCCACGCCGCCGTTCGCCCGATCGTCATCATCACCTCAAACAACGAGAAGGAGTTGCCGGACGCTTTCCTGCGCCGCTGCTTCTTCCACTACATCCGCTTTCCCGACGTCGACACGCTGCACAGAATCGTCGACGTGCACTATCCCGGCATCAAGCAGAACCTTCTGCGCGCGGCCCTCACCCAGTTCTATGAAATCCGCGACGTGCCAGGCTTGAAGAAGAAGCCGTCGACCTCCGAGGCGCTCGACTGGATCCGCCTGCTGGTCGCCGACGACATCGCGCCGGAGGATTTGCGCGCCGACCCGAAGAACGCATTGCCCAAACTGCATGGCGCCCTGTTGAAGAACGAGCAGGACGTGCATCTATTCGAGCGGCTGGCCTTCGTGGCGAGAAGACAATAGGCAGAAGCAGCGCTTTCCCCGGCTGTGGACCGTTGCCGCGGGCCGAAGAGAAGGTCAGTTTCGGCCAGAACCCTTCGGAGGAGATAAAATGTCTGAGATCGTTGTCCGCCCCCTCGCGCAATCCGACCACGCCGACTGGCACCGCCTGTGGACCGATTATCTAACCTTTTACGAAACCAAGCTGCCGGAAGAGGTCTATGCCATCACCTGGAAACGATTGTTCACCGAAGGCGAGTTCGAGCCGAAGGGTTTTATCGCCACATCGGGCGGCAAGGCCGTCGGCCTCACCCATTATCTCTACCACCGCTCCGGCTGGTCGGAGAAAAACAACTGCTACCTGCAGGATCTGTTCGCCGATCCGGATGTGCGCGGCAAAGGCATCGGCGCTGCCCTTATCGAGGCGGTGAAACAGGAGGCCGCCAAGATCGGCGTGAAGAACGTCTACTGGATGACACACGAAACCAATGCCACCGCCCGCAAGCTCTACGACCACGTCGCGCGCAGGACGGGCTTTATCGAGTATGATTTGCTGTAACCGGCCATGTTCATCCCCTTCTTCCTCGAGCTGAAAGCTGCCCGTGTTCCCGTTTCGCTCAGGGAATATCTGTCGCTGCTGGAGGGGCTGGACGCCGGGCTGGTCGATTACGACGTCGAGGGTTTTTACTATCTTGCCCGCGCCGCACTGGTTAAGGACGAGCGCCATATCGACCGCTTCGACCAGGTCTTTGCGCATGTCTTCAAGGGCGTCGAGGCGCTGGGCGGACCGGATGCGGTCGACGTCGCCAATATTCCCGAGGAATGGCTGCGCCGGCTGGCCGAAAAGCACCTGACCGAGGAAGAGAAAAAACTGGTCGTGGCGCTGGGCGGTTTCGACAGGCTGATGGAGACGCTGAAGCAGCGGCTCGAGGAACAGAAGGGCCGCCACCAGGGCGGTTCGAAATGGATCGGCACCGGCGGCACCTCCCCCTTCGGCGCCTATGGCTACAACCCCGAAGGCGTGCGCATCGGCCAGCACGAAAGCCGCAACCGTCGCGCGGTGAAAGTCTGGGACAAGCGCGAGTTCCGGAATTTCGACGATGCCGTCGAACTCGGCACCCGCAACATCAAAGTCGCGCTGAAGCGCTTGCGCCGCTGGGTGCGTGAGGGCGCGGAGGAAGAATTCGACCTGCCCGGCACCATCCACGCCACCGCCGAGCACGGCTATCTCGACGTCAAGACCAGGCCCGAGCGCCGCAATGCGGTGAAGCTCCTGATGTTCTTCGATGTCGGCGGCTCGATGGACGACCATATCAAAAGCGTCGAGGAGCTGTTTTCGGCCGCTCGCGCCGAATTCCGCCAGCTCGAATATTTCTACTTTCACAACTGCCTCTACGAGGGCGTGTGGAAGGACAATCGTCGCCGCCATGCCGAGACGATTTCGACCTTCGACCTCATCCACAAATATGGCCCCGACTATAAGGTCATCGTCGTCGGCGATGCCTCGATGAGCCCATACGAGATCGCCCAGCCCGGCGGCTCGGTGGAACACTGGAACCCCGAGGCCGGAGCCGTCTGGCTCGGCCGGCTGCTGCGGCAATGGCCGAACGCGGTGTGGCTTAACCCCGAGAGCGAAAAGAACTGGGGCTTTACCCATTCGATCGCGATGATCCGTGACATCTTCGGCGGCCGCATGTTCCCACTGACACTGACCGGATTGGAAGGCGCCACCAGGCAATTGTCGCGCAAACATTGAGAGTCCGAAGCGCTCGGGACTGGGCAGGTCTGTAACAAACCCCTATCTTGTCGCGAATATCCGGTTGCAACCAAGAACGAGCCGCCAAGGCTGAGGAGATGAAATGGACACCCATACCTACCCCGTCACCCGCACCGACGCCGAATGGCGCGCCAGGCTGACGCCGGAGCAATACGCCGTCATGCGCAACCATGGCACCGAGCGGCCGGGAAGCTGCGCCCTGCTGTACGAGAAGCGCGCCGGTACTTTTTCCTGCGTCGGCTGCGACCAGCCTTTGTTCCAATCCACGCTGAAATTCGAGAGCGGCACCGGCTGGCCGAGCTTCAACGATCCCGTGCCGGGCTCCGTCGAGAACACCGTCGACCGCAGCTACGGCATGGTCCGCACCGAATGCCATTGTGCCCGTTGCGGCAGCCATCTCGGCCATGTCTTCGAGGACGGCCCGCCGCCGACCGGTCTGCGTTACTGCATCAATGGCGTGGCGCTGAAATTCGAGCCGGCAGTCTGAACAAGGCGTCATGAATGCTTGCCAAGGGCGGCTCCGGCCGCCCTTTTTTCGTAAGGGCGGCTTCGTCAGACGACGATCGTGGCGATCAGCCAGAGCGCTGATCCCAGCATGAAAAGCGAAGCCTTGGCGCCACCTGCCTTGTCAGCCGTGCGCCAGACCGCCAAAGCCAGGAAGATGCTGTAGGCCACCGGTGCGAAATGCACCGCAAGGACAAGGCCGAGCGGCATCTTCAGTCCAAGCAGGATCAGCGCCGCGGCAGACGACGCAATATTGATCGCGGTTCCGACAAGCATCACGTCGCGCCAGAACAGCCGGTCGATCGGCACCTCGCCAAGCCAACGCGAGCGGAAGAAATCCGCGATCACTGCCTCAGCACTTCGGTCACGGCGCACTCGACCCGCGAGCATTCCGTCACCAGCCAGTCGGTCATGGCAGGCCAGTTGTCCTCGGCAAAGCAGTTGACGCGCCACATCGAATTGATGCCAAGGCCTTCGCAGCTTTGTTCCGGCCGAAGCTTCAGCCTGTCTTCGATCGCCGGCCGGAACGGCTCCAGCCGCGACCAGCTTTGCGTGGCGCCGAACTTCTCGTTGCGGCCGAAGAAGACGCCGACATGGTTCTGCGCCGGCGCGACATACATGGAAAGCACCAGTGCGAAGTCGGGCAGCCCGCGCTGCCAGAACCAGGGCCCGCGCCGCGCTAGCCGGGCTCTTTCTTCCGGATGCCGTTCGGCAAACAGCGACCAGAAGCCGCGATGGTGGAATTCCGAGGCGCGGCGGCCGCCGAAGTCGAATTCGCTCATGGTTCGAACCGTTATCTCCGGCAACCGCGTCGGGCACCGGCCGGTTAGTCTTACACCATGCCGAGGGCGGCCATGTACAGATCGAGGATGGCGTCCTCCTCCTGGCGCTCGGCCTGGTCCTTCTTGCGCAGACGGATGATGGTGCGGATTGCCTTGGTGTCGAAGCCGGTACCCTTGGCTTCGGCGAAGACTTCCTTGATGTCGTCGGAAATCGTCTTCTTTTCTTCCTCGAGCCGCTCAATGCGCTCGATCAAGGCACGCAGCTGGCCGGCGGCAACAGTCTGGCTGGTCTCGGTGATATCGTCGGCCATGTTTTTCTCCAAATCGGTTCCGCGCCGCGACTCGGGGAACGTGCCGCGGCGAATTTCAGCGGTTCGATGCCCGACCGGGGCCGGCGGGTCAAGCCGTTATCGAACAGCTCGCCAAGGCCTGCCGCCAAGCCGACGCCTGCCCGTTCCTTGCGAGCTCTCAGTTGAACGCGATCAGGAGATCCTTCGCATCGATCTGGTCGCCGGCCTTCACCAGCACCTCGGCGACCGTCCCGTCGCGCTCGGCGTGCAACGCCGTCTCCATCTTCATCGCTTCGATGGAGAGCAGCACGTCGCCAGCCTTGACGGCCTGGCCGGCGGCGACCGAAAGTGCGGAGACCACACCCGGCATCGGCGCCCCGACATGCGCCTCGTTGCCGGGCTCCGCCTTGCGGCGCGCCTTGGCCGCCGACGCACCATGCGCGCGGTCGGGCACCTTCACGCGCCGGGGCTGGCCGTTGAGCTCGAAGAACACCGTGACCATGCCCTTGTCGTCGACATCGCCGAACGCCTGGCAGCGCACGACCAAGGTCTTGCCCCTTTCGATATCGACGAAGATCTCGTCTTCCGATCTCATGCCGTAGAAATAGGTCGGCGTCGGCAGAACGCTGACCGGGCCGTATGTTTCCTGCGCGGCGACGAAGTCGGAAAACACCTTCGGATACATCAGCCACGAGGCGAACTCGTATTCCGACAGCTTGCGCTCGAGCTTGTCCTCGATCTCCTTGCGGCTCTTCTCGAGGTCAGCCGGCTTGAGCAATGAGCCGGGGCGCGCCGTGATCGGCTTGTCGCCCTTGAGCGCCTTCTTCTGCAGCGCCTGCGGCCAGCCGCCCGGGGACTGGCCAAGATCGCCGCGCAGCATCGAAACGACGGAGTCCGGGAAGGCGATGTCGCGGCCCGGGTTCTCGACGTCGGCGACTGTCAGGTCCTGGCTCACCATCATCAGCGCCATGTCGCCCACGACCTTGGAGGACGGCGTCACCTTGACGATGTCACCGAACATCAGGTTGACGTCGTGATAGGTCTGCGCCACTTCGTGCCAGCGTGTCTCGAGCCCCAGCGAACGCGCCTGTTCCTTCAAATTGGTGAACTGCCCGCCCGGCATTTCGTGCAGGTAGACCTCGGAAGCCGGGCCTTTCAGGTCGCTCTCGAAAGCAGCGTACTGATTGCGAACGGCTTCCCAGTAGAATGAGATCTTGCGGATCCATTGCGGGTCGAGGCCCGGATCGCGCTCGGTGCCCTTCAGCGCTTCGACAATCGAGCCTAGGCAAGGCTGCGACGTATTGCCGGAGAAGGCGTCCATCGCCGCGTCGATCGCGTCGACGCCGCTCTCCACCGCCGCCAGCACGGTTGCCGCCGACAGGCCCGACGTGTCGTGGGTATGAAAATGGATCGGCAGGTCGGTCGCCTCGCGCAGCGCCTTGAACAGCACACGGGCAGCACTCGGCTTCAACAGGCCGGCCATGTCCTTGACCGCGATGACATGGGCGCCGGCGGCCTGCAATTCCCTGGCGAGGCCCACATAATATTTCAGGTCGTACTTAGCCCTCGCCGGATCGAGAATGTCACCGGTATAGCACATCGCCGCTTCGATCAGCTTGCCCTCGGCGCCGACCGCGTCCATGGCGACGCGCATGTTCTCGACCCAGTTCAGGCAGTCGAAGACGCGGAACAAGTCGACGCCGCCCGACGCCGCCTGCTTGACGAAATGCTGTACGACATTGTCGGGATAATTGGTGTAGCCGACGCCGTTGGCGCCGCGCAGCAACATCTGCAGCAACAGGTTGGGGGCAGCCTCCCGCACCAGCGACAACCGCTCCCATGGATCCTCGGTGAGGAAGCGCATGGCGACGTCGAAAGTGGCGCCGCCCCAGCATTCGAGCGACAGCAACTGCGGCAAGGCGCGCGCATAGGTGCCGGCGATGCCGGCAATGTCGTGCGTGCGCACGCGAGTGGCCAGCAGCGACTGGTGGCCGTCGCGCATCGTCGTGTCGGTGACCAGCACTTCCTTCTGCTCGCGCATCCAGGCGGCGAACTTTTCCGGCCCGAGCACGTCGAGCTTCTGCTTGCTGCCGCTTGGCACATTGCCGTTGAGATAGGGCACCACGGGCGCCGCCGCGTCGGCCTTTGGCGTCGGCCGGCCGCGCGTTTCGGGATGGCCGTTGACGCTAACATCGGCCAGGTAGTTGAGCAGCTTGGTGGCGCGGTCCTGGCGCTTGACCTGCTGGAACAGCTCCGGCGTCGTGTCGATGAACCTGGTCGTATAGGAATTGTCGGCGAAGTTCGGGTGATTGATGATCGCTTCGAGGAAGGTGAGGTTGGTGGCGACGCCGCGGATGCGGAACTCGCGCAAAGCGCGGTTCATGCGGGCGATCGTCTCGGCCGGCGTCGGCGCCCAGGCCGTGACCTTCTCCAGCAGCGGATCGTAGAAGCGGGTGATGACCGCGCCGGAATAGGCCGTGCCGCCATCGAGGCGGATGCCGAAGCCGGTGGCGCCGCGATAGGCGGTGATGCGGCCGTAGTCCGGAATGAAATTGTGTTCGGGATCTTCCGTGGTGATGCGGCACTGCAAGGCATGGCCGTTCAGCCGGATATCCCTCTGCGCCGGCACACCCGATTCCGGCGTGCCGATGGCGAAACCGTCGAGGATGTGGATCTGCGCCTTCACGATGTCGATGCCGGTCACCATTTCGGTGACGGTGTGCTCGACCTGGATGCGCGGATTAACCTCGATGAAGTAGAACTTGCCGGTATCGGCGTCCTGCAGGAATTCGACCGTGCCGGCGCCTATATAGCTGGTCTCGCGCGCGATCTTCAGCGCGTAGCCGCAAAGCTCCTGGCGCAGGTTCTCGCTGAGATAGGGCGCCGGCGCGCGCTCGACGACCTTCTGGTTGCGGCGCTGGATCGAGCAGTCGCGCTCGAACAGGTGGACTGCATTGCCGTGCGTGTCGCCAAGCACCTGCACCTCGACATGGCGGGCGCGCTCGATCAGCTTTTCGAGATAGACCTCGTCCTTGCCGAAGGCGGCCTTCGCCTCGCGCTTGCCTTCCATGACCTCGCGGGCGAGGTCGGCCTCGGAGCGGATGGCGCGCATGCCGCGGCCACCGCCACCCCACGAGGCTTTCAGCATGACCGGATAACCGACCGTCTTGGCGAGTTCCTTGACCGCCTCCATGTCGTCCGGCAACGGATCGGTCGCCGGCACCACGGGCACGCCGACCTCGATGGCGAGATTGCGCGCGGCGACCTTGTTGCCCAGCCGGCGCATCGTGTCGGGCTTCGGGCCGATGAAGGTGATGCCCGCTTGCGCGCAGGCTTCGGCGAATTCGGGACTTTCCGACAGCAGCCCGTAGCCGGGGTGGATGGCATCGGCGCCCGAAAGTCTGGCGACGCGGATCACCTCCTCGATAGACAGATAGCTCTCTATCGGCCCCATGTCCTTGCCGAGATGCGGGCCGCGCCCGACCTGATAGCTCTCATCGGCCTTGAAGCGGTGCAGCGAGTATTTGTCTTCCTCGGCCCAGATCGCCACGGTTTTGAGGCCCAACTCGTTGGCCGCGCGAAAGACGCGGATGGCGATTTCGGACCGGTTGGCGACGAGTATCTTCGTGATGGCCAAGGACTGGGCTCCAGCAGCGGAAGGAACAGGAAATCGGGGCAATGATTAGCGGGAAAATGCTGCAGTGCAAACAAAATCGACGCTCATTTAAACCGATTTAGATCGATTATCCGGCCAACACTCGCACGCATCAGTTCGTACGGACGGAACAATGGCGACAATTTCGATCCTGGATGCGATCTTCCTGGCTAAGGAAGGCTCACCCACGACGCAACCTGGCTGCCGGCGCGCATCAAAGAAAATGCCCGGCGCGAGGCGCCGGGCATCGTTGGTTTCGTATCCGAATGAATTACGACTTCGGGAACCAGGAATACTTCCCGTCGTCCTTCTTCTTCCATTCGTACATGATGTAGCCTGGCAGCTTCGGATCGCCCTTGGCGTCATAGGCGAGATCGCCCAGAACGGTCGGGAACGGTCCGCTTTCATGCATCGCCTTGGCGACTGCCTGCGGATCGTTCGTCTTGGCGGCAGCGGCCGCCTCGGCGACCACCTGCACGGCGGCATAGGCGTAGAGCGTGTAGGCTTCCGGCTCGAAACCCTGCGCGCGGAACTTCTCGACGAGTTCCTTATTGGCCGGGATCAGACGCGGGTCGGGGCCGAACGTGTTGAGGGTGCCGGCGACGGCGTCGCCCGCGATGGCGGCGAGTTCGTCCGTCACGATGCCGTCACCCGACATCATCGGGGCCTTGAGGCCCTGGTCCGCCGATTGACGGATGATCAGGCCGGCTTCGGTGTGCAGACCTCCCCAGTAGATCAACGTGACGCCGGCTTCCTTCATCTTGGCGATCAGCGCCGAGAAGTCCTTGTCGCCGACATTGACGCCTTCATACATCACTTCCTTGACGCCCGCGGCGTTCATCGCCTTCTTGGTTTCGTCCGCGAGGCCCTGGCCATAAGGGGTCTTGTCATGGATCACGGCAACCTTGGCATCCTTGAAGTTAGCCGCGATATAGGCGCCGGCGATGCTGCCCTGCTGGTCGTCGCGTCCGCAGGTACGGAACACATTCCACAGGCCGCGCTCTGTGAACTTCGGGTTGGTTGCGGCCGGGGTGATTTCGACGATATTGTTTTCCGCGTAGACCTCGGAGGCCGGGATCGACACGCCGGAGTTGAAGTGGCCGATCACGAACTTGACGCCGTCGCCGACGAACTTGTTGGCGACCGAGATGCCCTGCTTCGGATCAGAGACGTCGTCGCCGACTTCGAGCTTGATCTGCTCGCCATTGATGCCGCCCTTGGCATTGATATCGGCGACGGCCGCTTCGGCGCCCTTCTGCAGCTGTGCGCCGAAGGCAGCGTTCGGGCCGGTGATCGGGCCGGCAACGCCGAACATTACATCAGCCCACGCGTTGCCGCCGAACGCGACTAGCGCGGTCAGGGCCACGGCGGACAAGAGTGACTTTTTCATTTAAACGCTCCCATTAACGGAGTGGGCGTGGATGAAGCTTTCATGCGATGCCCACCCTTATCGCAGAAAGCATAGTTTGCCGATTTTCAGGCACTTGTCACGCCGATTCATCCCTGACGCGGCGTTAATGATGAACGTCAACCTTTCGATTTCCAGCTCAAGATTGAAGCTCTTTCGTAGAGCCAATTATACTGTGTGACCATCTGGTTGGTTCGTGTGTATTGATAGCCGACGAAGCCTAGTATCATCAGCACGACGGTGTCGACGATATAGTAATGCAGCGAGAACATCGTGCCGTCGAACAGCGCGTGATGGATGAAGCGGATGCCGATGCCGAGCCCGAGCAGATAGGCAAACAGCTGGATGAAGCTGCGCCATGTCTGGGCACTGGCCTTGCCGGTCATCCATGCCGCCCATCCGCCGAGCAGGCAAGTGACGAAGAAGAACTGCCAGATCGACGGTTCCTCGTAGAGAATGCCTTGCATGGGAAGTCTCCTGAACTCAGTGATGTCCGCCTTCGAGATAGGCGGCGCGCACTTCCGGATTGGCGAGCAGCTCCTTGCCGGTGCCGCTCATCGTCACATTGCCGTTGACCATGACATAGCCGCGCGTGGCGAGCTTGAGCGCGCCGAACGCGTTCTGCTCGACCAGGAACACGGTCAGCCCTTGGGTGCGGTTCAACTCGCGGATGGCATCGAAGATCTGCTTGACGATCAGCGGCGCCAGACCCAGCGACGGCTCGTCGAGCAGAAGCAGTTTCGGCCGCGCCATCAGTGCGCGTCCGATCGACAGCATCTGCTGTTCGCCGCCCGACAGCGTACCACCACGCTGGGCGATGCGCTCCTTCAGCCTAGGGAACAGCGTGAACACCTTCTCGACGTCCTCGCCATAATATTTGAGGTTGTCGAGGCTGGCGCCCATCTGCAGGTTTTCCATCACCGTCATGCGCGGAAAGATGCGCCGGCCCTCGGGTGACTGGGCAATGCGCATGCGCGCGATTTCGTGTGTCGGCAACTGGGTGATATCGGTCCCGTTGAAAGTGATGGTGCCCGTGCGGGCGCGTGGAGCCCCGAAGATGGTCATCATCAGCGTCGACTTGCCGGCGCCGTTGGCGCCGATCAGCGCCACGATCTCACCTTGCTTGACGCTGACATTGACGCCGTTCAGCGCACGGATGTTGCCGTAATAGGTCTCCACGCCCTTGATATCGAGCAGCGTTGTCGTGGCCATCACTTGCCCCCTCCACGCTTGCCCTGAACGGGCTTGGCTGTGCTCGCCTTGGCTTTGCCGGAAACATGACTGGTCGCCACCTTGCCTGCATCGACGCGGCGTGAGAATTCCGTATCCTTGCCTTGGCCGAGCAGCTTAGCCTGCTTGACCCACTCCTCGCGCGCTATGCGTCCGTCAAAGGCGAGATAGGCCTCGACCGCCTCGACGTCCGCCTTCTTCCAGGCGCCGATCTGGTCGAAGTGGAAGATGCCGTGTTCCTTGAGCTTCTTCTCGTTGACCGTGCCGATGCCCTTGATGCGGGTCAGATTGTCGGCCTTGCCGCCACGGGGGGCAGCGAGCCGGTTCGAAACGCCTTCGGCCTTCGCGGCGGGCGCCTTGGCGGCCGTTTTCCTTGGCGCCGCTTTCTTCGCGGCGGGCTTGGCCTGTGCCGGTGTCGGGGCGACAGGCCTGCTTGCCACGCTGGCGGCGCGGGCATCGACCTGCGCTGCCTTCGAGGCGCCTTTCGACACGGTTACGCGTTCGCCTTGGCTATGGCCGACGGTGTCGCTCACCGGCCCGGCCAGATACGAGGATGATGTCCCCGGGCCATGCGCGGAGTCGGGACCGATGTCGAGCTGTTCGATGACGTCCTCGTCGCCGACTTCGGTAAGTACGGTCTCGACTTCCTCGTCGTCGACGCCAAGATAGGCAGCGATGACACGCGGGTCGGTGCGCACCGACTGCGGATTGCCGTCGGAGATCTTGCGGCCATATTCCAGCACCACGACATGGTCGGAGATCTGCATGACCACCGACATGTCGTGCTCGATCAGGAGGATCGAGGTGCCAGTCGTGTGCTTGATCCCCATCAGCAGTTCGTTGAGAGCCGCCGATTCCTTCGGGTTGAGACCGGCCGCGGGTTCGTCGAGGCACAGAAGCTCGGGACCGGTGCACATGGCGCGCGCGATCTCGAGCCGCCGCTGTGCGCCGTAGGGCAGGTCGCCGGCCGGATCGTCGGCTCGATCGACGAGATCGGCCTTTTCCAGCCAGTGCTTGGCAAGCTCCACCGATTCGGCCGAGGCCTTGCGGTAGCCGCTGAAGCCGAACAGGCCCAGGATCGTATACCCGGATGCCTTCATCAGCTTGTTGTGCTGGGCGACGAGCAGGTTCTCCAGCAGCGTCATGCCCGAGAACAGGCGGATGTTCTGGAAGGTGCGCGCCACCTTGGCGCGCGCCGGGATCTCATGGTTGGGCAGCCGTTCCAGCAGGTAGCTGGAGCCATCGGCCCGGTTGAGCGTGATCATGCCTTCCGACGGCTTGTAGAAGCCGGTGATGCAATTGAACACGGTGGTCTTGCCGGCGCCGTTGGGGCCGATCAGCGCGGTGATTTCGCCGCGCCTGGCGGTGAAGGACAGGTCGCCGATGGCGACCAGGCCGCCGAACTTCATCGACAGATGATCGACCTGCAGGATGGAGTCGTTCATTTGTGCGTTCGCATTCATCAGCCGTGACCCTCCTTGGTGAAGGAGCTTGAGACAGCCCTGCGCTCCTTGAGGAAGGCTGTCGGTTCACGACTGCCGACAAAGCCGCGCGGCTTCCACAGCATGACGATGACCATGGCCATGCCAAACAGGAGCATGCGGTAGAGTTCGGGGGTGAAATCTTGCCCGAAGACCTGCTTGAGGAAGTCGAGCTCGCGCAGCGCCTCGGTGCCGCCGATCATCACCATGGCGGCGACGGCGATGCCGACCAGCGACCCCATGCCGCCAAGGACGACGATGGCCAGGATGATGGCCGATTCCAGGAAGACGAAGGATTCCGGGCTGACGAAACCCTGCCGCGCGGCGAAGAACGCCCCGGCAAAACCGCCGAACATGGCACCCGTGGCAAACGCCGTCAGCTTGGTCGTGGTGGTGTTGATGCCGAGCGAGCGGCAGGCGATCTCGTCCTCGCGCAGCGCTTCCCAGGCGCGCCCCACGGGCATGCGCCTCAGCCTGATGGTGACGAAGGCGGTGAGCATGCAAAGCGCCAGGATCAGGTAATAGAGGAATATCTTGTAGTAGGCGCTCGAGGTCGCGAGGTGCAGGACCTTGGCGATGTAGTTGGGGTCCGAGACGTTGAAGGTCATCAGGCCGAAAAAGGTGACCTTCGGAATGCCGGAGATACCGGCCGAACCGTTGGTCACATCGCGCCAGTTGATCAGCACCAGCCGGATGATCTCACCGAAGGCAAGGGTAACGATCGCCAGGTAATCGCCGCGCAGGCGCAGCACCGGAAAGCCGAGCAGCACGCCCCAGAAGGCGGCCATGGCGCCAGCCGCCGGAAGCAGTATCCAGAACGACAGGCCGTAGGTTGTGCCAAGCAGCGCATAGGCATAGGCGCCGACGGCGTAGAAGGCGACGTAGCCGAGATCAAGCAGGCCGGCGAGGCCTACGACGATGTTCAGCCCCCAGGCCAGCATCACGTAGATCAGGATCTGGATGCCGAAATTGTCGACCCATTTCAGCGAGCCCTGCAGTCCGGTGGCGACCGACCACGACATCAGCGACAGCACGACGACGACAAGGATCGGATAGAGCACCAGCGCGGCAATGCCGAGCTTGGTGAAGTTGGCGTGGATGAAGCCGCGGAAATAGTAGATCACACAGGCCAGCGCATAGATGATTGCGAGCGCGCGCAGGAACTGCAGGTAGCCGGCCGCCTCTGCTCCGACCCATCCGGCAAGCGAGCCGTTGAACACGAACAGCAGCACCACCGCGATGATCGCCACGACAAACGCCGGCAACAGGAAGAAGCGCGACGCCGCGCTGGCCGGCAACAGGCCGGTGGCGACATCGGCGATCTTCTGGTTGGCCATGAAGGGCTGACCATAGGCGACATAAAGGAAACGCCCGACAGCCGTGGCGATCACCACGGCGGCCAAGAGGCCCCAGCGCTTCACCAAGACCAGTTCGTTGGAGATGTTCTGGTCGGTCTTGAGGCCGATGAACAGCACGAACAGGCCAAGCGAGATGGCGCCGGCATAGAAGCCCTCGCGCAGCGCGCGCTGCATGGGGCTGGCGACAGTGTCGCGCTCTGGAGATACGGTCACGGCCATGGTCTCAGACCTTTTCGACTTCTGGCCGGCCCAATATGCCGGAAGGCAGGAAGATCAGCACGATTGCCAGGATCGAGAACGCGGCGACGTCCTTGTAGTCGATCGAGAAATAGGCCGACCACATGCTCTCGATGAAGCCGATCAGGAGGCCGCCCAGCACCGCACCTGGCAATGAACCGATGCCGCCGAGAACCGCCGCCGTGAATGCCTTGACCCCGGGGGTAAAGCCGTCCGAGAAGGCGATGACGCCGTAGTACATCAAGAACAGCGTGCCGGCGACGGCGGCAAGAGCGGCGCCCATGATGAAGGTGATCGAGATGGTGCGGTCGACGTCGATGCCCAGCAGTGCGGCCATCTTGCGGTCCTGCTCGCAGGCGCGTTGCGCCCGGCCAAGCGAGGTCTTGTTGACCAAGTACCAGAACAGCGCCAACAGCAAAGCGGTGACGATGACGATGATGATCTGCTTAAGCGACACGCTGACGCCGTTGATGTTGTAGACTTGGCTGACCATCGGCGGGATCGGCTTGTTGCGCGGGCCTTGCGTCACCTGGACGAAGTTCGACAGCGCGATCGACATGCCGATGGCGGTGATCAGCGGCGCCAGCCGGAACGAACCGCGCAGCGGCCGGTAGGCCACTTTCTCGATCGTCCAGTTGTAGAGGCTGGTGAGCAGCATCGCCACGATCATCATGACCAGCAGCGCGATGACCACGGGTACCGAATAAAACAGCGCGCCGAGGATGAGGAAGACGATCAGCGCCGAGAAAGCGCCCACCATGAAGATGTCGCCATGGGCGAAATTGATCATGCCGATAATGCCGTAGACCATCGTGTAGCCGATCGCGATCAGCCCATAGATCGATCCCAGCGTCAGCCCGTTGATAAGCTGCTGGACAAAGTACTGCATGTGTACATGGCTCCCCTGGAATGTCGCCCATGCAGACGCATTCCTTTTCGTATTTCCCCTAGTCGTAAAGTTTCGAGCCCGGATTGCAACGTGATTTTTTTGACCGCCCCGCGTGTTCGCAAGTCACGTCTTCCCGATCGCCCGTTTTCGCACCCAGCCCCTGGACTATCGCGGACCCTATCATTGGCATAACGCAATGTCTTTGACGATTGAGCCGCATCATGCGCTCGCTTTCGAAGAAATCACCGTCAAGATTAGGTGATGAGAGGAATCGTTGCGTTCCTGACACGTTTCGTTTTTCGTCACGCTCCTTTCCGCGGCGTCAGGATTCTCCTACTTGACCACGAAACCATGCGCGAACGGATCGCGGTCGTCGATGAAGATCGTGTTCAGTCCAGTCATGCGGGCCCAGCCGCCGATCGAAGGGATGATCGCCGGCTTGCCGGCGACCGTGACGTCCTTTTCAACCTTGCCCTTGAACAGCGAGCCGATGATCGATTCATGGACAAACGCATCCCCCGCCTTGAGCTTGCCCTTGGCATGGAGCTGCGCCATGCGCGCCGAGGTGCCGGTGCCGCATGGAGAGCGGTCGATCGCCTTGTCGCCGTAGAAGACGGCATTGCGGGCATCGGCTCCCTCAACCGTCGGCTTGCCGGTCCACAGCATGTGCGACAACCCGGTGATCCCGGGATTCTCCGGATGCACGAAGGAATACTTCTCGTTGAGCCGCTGCCGCACCACCGGGCTCCAGGCGATGAAGTCGCCGGCGGAATAGTCGGCCATATCTCGATAGTTCGCCTGCGGCTCCACGATGGCGTAGAAATTGCCGCCATAGGCGACATCGACGGTGATCTCGCCGAAACCTGGACATTCGACCTTCAACCCTTCGGCGTGCAGGAAGGAGGGCACGTTGGTGATGCGTACTTCCTCGACATATTCGCCGACCTGCTTGTACTCGGCGATGACCAGCCCGGCCGGCGTGTCTAGCCTGAGCACACCCGGCGTCTTCGGCTTGATCAGCCCGTGCTCGATCGCCATCGTCACCGTACCGATGGTGCCGTGGCCGCACATCGGCAGGCAGCCGGACGTCTCGATGAACAGGATGGCGATGTCGCAATCCTCGCGCGTCGGCGGGTAGAGGATCGAGCCTGACATCACGTCATGGCCGCGCGGTTCGAACATCAGGCCAGTGCGGATCCAGTCGTATTCGGCCAGGAAATGCGCCCGTCGCTCCATCATGGTCGAGCCCTGCAGCAAAGGGCCGCCGCCGGCGACCAGCCGCACCGGATTGCCGCAGGTGTGGCCGTCGATGCAGAAGAAGGATTTCTTGGCCATGTCGCTCCTTGAGATCAAAACCGTTGTGGACTGAAGGGGGCCAGATCAACGGACGAAGTCTGCCCCAGAACGAATTCCCTGATCAACCGCCCGGTTGCCGCGGCCTGCGTCAGGCCGAGGTGGCCGTGGCCGAAGGCGTAGATCACCGACCGGCTTCGCGCCGCCTTGCCGACGACGGGCACCGAATCCGGCAGCGAGGGCCGGAACCCCATCCATTCGCGCCCGCCCGAGGGATCGAGCCCCGGCAGGAATTCCCGCGCCTTCCGCAAGAGCGCTTTCGACCTGTTGAAATTGGGCGGCCGCTCGATGCCCCCGAGTTCCACGGCACCGCCGACACGCAGGCCGGTTTCGAGCGGGGTGATGACGAAGCCATGGCCGGAAAAGATCAACTGTCGCCTCACGTCGAAGGCGCTCGTCGGCAGCGTCGTGTTGTAGCCGCGTTCGGTCTCCAGCGGAATGCGATCGCCGAGCTGCCGCGCCAGCAGGTGCGACCAGGCGCCCGCGGCAATGATTATGTGTCCGGCTTGCCTGCTCGTGCCGTCGGCCAGTGTCAGTGTCGGGCCATCCTGATCCGCCGCGATGCGGTCGATGCGGGCCATCTCGAAGCGGGCCCCCTTGGACTGCGCGTACGCCCACACCGCCTTGCCGAGCAGTTTTGGATCGGCGACCGTCTTCCATCCAGGGACGAAAGTGCCTTTGACGAAGCGCGGTGACAGCCCCGGCTGCAGGTCCGCCAGGTCCTCGCCCTCGACATGGCGGAAGCCGATGCCGAAGCGCTCGCGCGCCGCCCAGCCCGACAGCGAGGCGCGGAACTCGGCCTTGCCTTCGTAAAGTTCGAGCGAACCGTCCTCGCGCAGCATCGGCCGGGTGCCTGAGCGATCGAGCAGATCCATCCATTCGGCCTCGGCAAGCTTCATCATGCCGGCCTGCGCCGTCAGGCTCGCTTCGTATTTCCCAGGCGCGCCGGCGCGCCAGAATCGGATCAGCCAGGGCAGCAGCTTCGGCAGGTAGGCGGGCGGAATGCTGAGCGGGCCGAGTGGATCGGCGAGCCATTTTGGCAGCTGCCGGATCATTCCCTTGTGCGCCAGCGGCAGCACGTCGGAGAAGGCAAAGGCGGCGGCGTTGCCGGAGCTCGTCTCCTCGCAGATGCCCGTGCGGTCGAAGACCGTGACGTCCAGTCCTGCCTCGGCAAGGAAGGCAGCAGCGCAAATGCCGATGATGCCGCCGCCGATGATGGCGATGTCTCGCCCTTCTCCTCGTTCACGGGGAGAAGGTGCCCGAAGGGCGGATGAGGAGCGCCGCCCCTCGTCTGTCGATTTGGACTTTCCTTGCACCTGGGCGCTGCCTCTCATCTGGCTGCCGCCATCTTCTCCCCGTGAACGGAGAAGAGAACCCTCTTTAGAACCGCGGCAGTGTCGGCCGCGCCGCCAGCGCATCCTTGA
The DNA here is from genome assembly GCF_054059755.1 of Mesorhizobium sp. URHB0026. Classification (NCBI taxonomy): domain Bacteria; kingdom Pseudomonadati; phylum Pseudomonadota; class Alphaproteobacteria; order Hyphomicrobiales; family Phyllobacteriaceae; genus Mesorhizobium; species Mesorhizobium sp. URHB0026. The sequence goes on from NZ_JBSSCN010000001.1 coordinate 1,199,998, forward strand.
TGATCTTCTCGACCGCTTTGCGGCGTTCGCCCGACAGCGGCATGCGCGGCATGCGCACGCGGTCATTGGTGTTGATTGCGAACACTTCGGCAAGCTTGATGTTCTGCACCAGATAGGTCGAGACATCGAGGTCGAGCAGCGGCCGGAACCAGCGGTAGATGGCGAGCGCCTCTTCGCGACGTCCCTGCTTCATCAGCTGGTAGATGGCGACGGTCTCGCGCGGGAAGGCGGTGACCAGACCGGCCACCCAGCCGATGGCACCCACGGACAGCGCCTCGAAGGCCAGATTGTCCACGCCGGTGAACAGGTCGTAGCGGCTGCCCAGGCGGTTGATGATCTCTGTCGAGCGGCGGATGTCGTCGGAGGATTCCTTGATGGCGACGAAGCGCTTGTCCGATGCCAGCTCCTCCATCTGGTCGACGCTTACATCTACGCGGTAGGCGAGCCGGTTGGAATAGATCATGACCGGCACGTCGCCGGCTTCCGCCACCGCGCGCAGCGCCGCCACCGTCTCTTCCGCGTTGGTGTGGTAGATCGGGCTCGGCACCACCATCAGGCCATTGGCGCCTTCCTTGGCGGCGCGCTTGGCGATGCTGGCCGCCTCGCGAGTGCCAGCCTCGTTGACCGTCAGCAGCACCGGCTTCTTGCCAGCGATCTTCTGCGCGGTCTTCAGCACCTCGATCTTCTCGTCAGGTGACAGCATCGGTCCCTCGCCGAGCGAGCCGCAGACAATGATGCCATCGCAGCCGGCATCCATTTGCAGGCCGAAGCAGCGCTCCATCTCGGCGTGGTCGAGCCGATCGTCGGCCGTGAATTTGGTCGTGACGGCGGGGAAAACTCCGGTCCACATGGCTATCTCTCCATCTGATATATCAGGCGTATATCTGTTAGGAAAGCTGCTGTCAATACGGAATCTGTTATGATATATTCTAGATATATCAGGAGAGCACCTTTGATATCCATGGAAGCAAGCACCGTGTCCGAACCCGCGGCGACCAGGGCCTATCGCGTCCTCGAACACATGATCGTCACGCTCGAACTGGCCCCGGCGAGTTTTGTCACCGAGGGTTCCCTGATCGAGCGGCTGGCGCTCGGCCGCACGCCGGTGCGCGAGGCGATCCAGCGGCTGGCCTGGGAGGGATTGCTCGATGTCAGGCCCCGCGCCGGCATCGCGATCGCGCCACTGCACCCCGGCGACTGGCTGCGTGTGCTCGACGCAAGGCGCGGCGTCGAGGTGGTGCTCGCCCGTTCGGCCGCACGCTTCGTCACCCGCGAGGCCGCCGACATGTTCCACGAGGCGGCGCTCGCCATGCAGAAAGCAGTGATATCAGGCAATGTGCTCGCCTTCATCCAGGCCGACAAGGCGCTCGACGAGGCGCTGGCGCTGGCCGCCGACAACCCGTTCGCCGCCCGGTTGGCCGCCCCGCTGCAGACCCACAGTCGCCGCTTCTGGTTCCGCTACAAGGCCGACACCGGGCTGGCGGAATCCGCCGAGCACCATGTTGCATTGATCCGCTCGATCCTGGACGGCGACGAGGAAGGCGCCGCCAAGGACGCCAAGAAACTGATGGCACTGCTGCGGGGCCATGCCGAGGTCGCCGCCACGCGCTAGTTGCAAGAGCGCGAAGGCAAATCGCTCAGGCGCCCGGCAAGGCCGCCTTGAGTGTCGGGCTGTCCCAGCCTTCGCCGACCGACAGGATACAACTCTGGCCTTTCGTGTCGGACGCCAAGACCGTCCAGCTGCCTTGTTCCGAAACGAAGACCTCGAGGACCACATTGGGGTTGATCAGGCCGCGCCCGGCTTCGCTTTCGTGGAAGTTCTCGCCGAGCGCTTTCACGATATCGGCGCGTGCCGCGCATTGCCCAGCTGCATTTGCCTGGGCAGCACCCAAGCACATCGCCATCGCCGCAACGAACATTGTCGCCGTAAGACGTCGTGTCATTTGACACCTCCTTGCGCCGGACGATGCAATGCCACCGGCCCGCCGTCGGCGCCCTGGTTGTCTGCCGCGCCTCCTCCACGGCAGGATTGCAGCCCTAAGTCGCGCAATCCCCACCGGTTCCATCACATTAGCGTTTGCAAAAACAAAAGGCCTAAGTCCGGGGACTTAGGCCTCAGGTTCAATCGATCTTCTCATCCGCCTTGCAGGGAGGAAGACCAGATAAAAAAGCGTCCGGTCAATTCATCGTGGGGATAACGAACTCGGCGCCGTCCTTGATGCCGGACGGCCAGCGCGACGTCACCGTCTTGGTCTTGGTGTAGAAGCGGAACGCGTCCGGGCCATGCTGGTTGAGATCGCCGAAGGAAGATGCCTTCCAGCCGCCGAAAGTGTAATAGGCGATCGGCACCGGGATCGGTACGTTGACGCCGACCATGCCGACCTGGACACGGCTGGCGAAGTCGCGCGCGGCGTCGCCATCGCGGGTGAAGATGGCGACGCCATTGCCCATCTCATGGTCGTTGGCGAGCTTGATGGCGTTCTCATAGGTCGGCGCGCGCACCACCGAGAGCACCGGCCCAAAGATCTCTTCTTTGTAGATGCGCATATCGGCCGTGACATTGTCGAACAGGCAACCGCCCATATAGTAGCCGTCCTCATAGCCCTGCATCTTGAAGCCGCGACCGTCGACGACAAGCTTGGCGCCTTCCTTGACACCGGTGTCAACGTAACCCTTGACGCGCTCCAGCGCCTGGGCGGTAACCAGCGGGCCGAAATCCGCTGCCGAATCCGTCGAGGGACCGACCTTCAGGCTTTCGACGCGCGGGATCAGCTTTTCCATCAGCCGGTTGGCGGTGTCGTTGCCGACCGGAACGGCCACCGAGATAGCCATGCACCGCTCGCCGGCCGAGCCGTAGCCGGCGCCGATCAGCGCGTCGACGGTCTGGTCCATGTCGGCGTCGGGCATGATGATCATGTGGTTCTTGGCGCCGCCGAAGCACTGCACGCGCTTGCCGGCCGCCGTGCCGCGCGAATAGATGTAATGCGCGATCGGCGTCGAGCCGACAAAGCCGATGGCCTTGATGTCGGGATCGTCGAGGATGGCGTCGACGACATCCTTGTCGCCGTTGACGACATTGAGGATGCCGGCCGGCAGACCGGCCTCGATGAACAGTTCGGCAATGCGCATCGGCACGCCCGGATCACGCTCCGAAGGCTTCAGGATGAAGGCGTTGCCGCAGGCGATCGCCGGCGCGATCTTCCACAACGGGATCATCGCCGGGAAATTGAACGGCGTGATGCCGGCGACGACGCCGAGCGGCTGGCGCATCGAATAGACATCGATGCCGGGGCCGGCGCCGTCGGTGAACTCGCCCTTCATCATGTGCGGAGCGCCGATGCAGACCTCGACCACTTCCAGGCCGCGCTGGATGTCCCCCTTGGCGTCGGCGATGGTCTTGCCATGTTCGCGCGCGAGGATCTCGGCCAGTTCGTCATAGTCGCGGGCGACCAGTTCGAGAAACTTCATCAGAACGCGCACGCGGCGCTGCGGATTGGTCGCGGCCCATTGGGGCTGTGCGGCCTTGGCGTTCTCGACCGCCGCGCGCAATTCCGCCTGCGAGGCCAGCGCCACCGTGCCGCGCACCGTGCCGTCCATCGGCTGCATGACGTCCTGCTTGCGGCCGCTGGTGCCGGCGACACGCTTGCCGCCGATGAAATGACCGTAGTCGATCATGATTTCTCTCCCTGGTTTGTGATGTCGCATTGTCCGCCTTTGGCTGGCCGATGGCAACGCGAGGGAGAACGCAACCGTTGTGCGTAAAATAGATATCGATTGACGCGTGAGCATCAATTCTCGCAAATACTCGCCTGAGATCGCCATCAGGGGAAGGCCATGAACTGGGATGACGTCCGCATCTTCCTCGCCGTGGCGCGGGCCGGCCAGATCCTTGGCGCCGCCAGGCGGCTTGAGCTGAACCACGCCACCGTCTCGCGCCGCATCGCGGCCCTCGAAGACGCGTTACGCACGAAACTCTTCCGCCGGCTGACCACCGGCAGCGAACTGACCCCGGCCGGCGAGCGCTTCCTCGACATCGCCGAGCGCATGGAAGGCGACATGATCGCCGCCCGCTCGACCATATCGGGCGAAGGCGACGATGTTTCCGGAACCGTGCGCATCGGCGCACCCGACGGCTTCGGCGTCGCCTTCCTGGCCAAGCGGCTGGGCGAACTCACCGCCCAGCACCGCGAACTCACCATCCAACTCGTCCCGGTGCCGCGCTCCTTCTCCCTGTCGCGGCGCGAGGCCGACATTGCCATAACCGTCGAGCGGCCGACCGAAGGCCGGCTGGTGGCGGGAAAACTGGTCGACTACTCGCTGGGCCTGTTTGCCTCCCGCGGCTATGTCGACGCGCATGGCCTGCCCAAAACCGCCGCCGAACTTGGCCAGCACACCCTTATCGGCTATGTGCCTGACCTGATCGTCAGCCCGTCGCTCGACTACGCCGCCGAATTCAGCGCCGATTGGCGGACCAGCTTTGCCATCTCCTCCGCACTTGGCCAGGCCGAAGCCGTGCGCTCGGGCGCCGGCATCGGCATCCTGCACACCTTCGTCGCCCGCTCGATGCCGGAGTTGGTGGCCGTCGATGTGGTCGCGCCCATCCGCCGCGCCTACTGGCTGGTCTATCACGAATCGGTGAGGCCGCTGCGCCGCGTCCAGATCGTCGCCGGCTTCATCACCAAGGCGGTGGAACGGGAGCGGGGGTTGTTTACCTGATTTCCCTCAAATGCCTGCGGGTTTCGCGCCCTTCAGGCAGGGTGCCGACATCACAATAACGCGGGCCTGGATCACGCACGCCGCCTTTTCCTTGCCACAAAACCGACCAGTGTGGCATCAGGCGTGCGGTCGCCGGCCATGGGACAGGTCGGGGTGGGGCATCTTTCAGAAAGCTGGCGCGGATAGACATGCGAGCCGTTCTTGCCATCCTGCCGCTGCTGTTCGTTTCCGCATGCGCCAACCCGTGGACAAAAGTCCCGGAAGCCGAATTGCCGAAACCGATCCGCTTCGCCATGGCGCGTCCCTCGCCTTTCGTCATCGGCAATTATTGCGGTCCCGGCACCCGCACCGGCGATCTGTCGGCCCGACCTGTCGATCGCCTCGACGCCGTTTGCCGAACTCATGACGCCTGCTACATCGCCCGCCGCAACCATTGCGACTGCGACGGCGCCCTTGTCGCCTCCGCGAGGGCGATCCGCGATGACATGACGGCGCCGCGCAAGATGCGCAGCGAGGCGCAACTGCTGATCGCCACCTTCGCCATCCCTGTCTGCAAGGTTTTCCCGCAAGGTTTCATGCCGCCCCGCGACCCGGCGCAGTTGAGCGTCATGAAGACCGAGGCGGCGGGGTGAACATCAGCACGGCCATCCTCGCCCTGTTCGGGTTGGCCGCCCTTGCCGGCTGCGGTGCGGGCCGCAATGCCTGCGAGCTCCCGGCTGGGCAGGAGGCTTGCGCGCGGCCCTCGCTGTCGGCTGGCACGCCCGGGTCGCGGATCGCGGCTGAGCAGTTCTTCGGCAATGACGGCGGCAGCGACTATGAAAGACTGTTCCTGGCACTGCTCGCCCGCAACCAGCTCGGCGCCATGGACCGTGCCAACGGCACCGGCCCCTTCGGGCGCAACCGCCTCGATGTCCAGAACCGCGATTTCCAGGCGACCTATTCGACGCTCCAGCACCTGGCCGGACCGGTCGCCAACGCTCATCTGCCGCCGGCCGGTGGAGGCAGCGGCGACGGTTATTTCGAGGGCCGCTGGCGGGTGTCGCGGCAGACGCTCTATATCGATGCGGCGGCGCGGCCCTCGGCCCCAAGGATTTTCGATTTCTCCGGCTTGCAGGCACACAGCACCGAGATCGTCGTCCGCCAGGCTGGCAATCAGCCGGCCGACATCGAAGGCAGTTGCGACGGCGCATTGGCGCTCCGCGCTGGCGCGGCCACACGCACCATCGCCGCCGGCGCGGCATTCGGCTTTCACCTCTCCGGCGAGGACGACACGGTCAGCCTGTTCCCGGGCGAGGGCCTCAACCGGTGCACGGCGAGGATCCGCTCCAGCCTTGCGCCCGCCAGTACACCGCTCACCATCCGGCGCGAAGAAACCGCGGATCCGGCGCTTGCCAGCTTGGACAGCCGCTACCAGCGCTGCCCAGTCCCAGGCGATGCCGGCCTCGATGCGCTCGAGCGCGCCTTCTATGCCAGCCGCTGGCTGTCGCAGACCTGCGCCATGCCGATCGGCGAGCCCAGGCTGCTGCGCAAGTCGCGCGACGGCTTCAACGCCAAGGTCGAGGCGTTAATGGGCGCCCCGCTGTCAGATGCGGCAATAGACAGAGGCGATCCGGAACTGCCGCTCGATTTCTCGAAGGCGCCGAGGCTGAAGCTGATCTATCTGTCCTCGCTGGAATTCAAGGCTGACTTTTCCGGCCGGGTCATCGAGCGGCTGATCCGCCATCATGCAGCGCTTGGCACCAAGGTGCGCATCATGGTCACCGACGTGCTGGAGCGCGACAAGGACGACGCCATGCTGCACCGGCTGGCCGCCGAATTCCCCAATGTGGAGCTGCAGGAATATCGCTGGCGGGCGGACCACGGCGCGCCGATCGACGAGCAGATTTCACAACTGCACAAGGTGCATCATGTCAAGATGCTGGCGACGCTGGCGCAGGACCCCGCGCGCTCGCGCGTCATCATCGGCGGCCGCAACATCCATGACGGTTTCCTGTTCCACCAGCCGATCGATCTGACGCGCTATCCGGATCTCGAGCAATACGGCAAGACCGACGGGTTTTCGCTGAACTACTATTCGAACTGGAGCGACTTCGACATCGAGTTCGCCGACCGGGCGGTCGAGACGCTCGCCGCGCAGCTGTCGACGATATGGCTGCGCGACGCAGACACCAACCTGGCGCGCCCCTTCTCCATCCCGGTCCGCGGAGATGGCCCTCGGGGCAATGCCCGGCATTTCATCTCGGTGCCCTATGAGGATGACCATGCGCTGGAGGCCTATTTCGTCGAGCTGGTCGATGCCGCCCGGCACCATATCCAGATCGTCAACCCCTACCTCAATCCGACGCCGAGCCTCGCCAAGGCTTTTGACCGGGCACTCGCCCGCGGCGTCAGGATCGACATTGTCGGCCGCATCGACCTCAAGGGCGATATCGGCGGCAAGTTCCTCACCGCGCTCAACAAGCTGTTCGTCGAGAAATATGGCGACCGTATCAATATCCGCGAGTTCAAGGCGCCTGACGTGGTCCTGCATTCCAAGATCATGATGATCGATGAAAGGCTGGTCGCCATATCCTCGGTCAACCTCAACAACCGCAGCTTCTTCCACGATTCGGAGAACGGCATGATGGTGCTCGACCCGGCCTTCTACGCCAGGATGAAGCCGGTCTATGACGACTACCTCGCCCACTCGAACCCGGTCGCCACCAATGTGACGATCCCGTGGGCGTACCGGCTGCTGTTCGACGAGGCGTGGGTCAGCCAGGCGTTCTGATATCGCCCCGGTTCCGGGGCAACGATACAAGCACGAAAGGCGCGGCTGCTATTTCAGGTAACGCTCCTGCGCCAAGGCACGCACGTCGATGTCAGGCACCCGGTTCGAGATGATGTCGGAAAGCACCTTGGCCGAGCCGCAGGCCATGGTCCAGCCGAGCGTTCCGTGGCCGGTGTTGAGATAGAGGTTGGACAGCTCCGTGCGGCCGATCAGCGGCGGTCCGTCCGGCGTCATCGGCCGCAGCCCGCACCAGAACGTTGCCTCCCGCATCGCGCCGGCGCCCGGAAAAAGGTCGCCGACCGAGTGTTCGAGCGTGCGCCGGCGCGATTCATGCAGCCTGAGGTCGAATCCCGAAATCTCGGCCGTGCCGCCGACGCGGATCCGATCGCCGAGCCGGGTGATCGCGACCTTGTAGGTTTCGTCCATCACGGTCGACACGGGTGCGGCGGGGGCGTCCTTGATCGGCACCGTGATCGAGTAGCCCTTGACCGGATAGACCGGGATCGGTCGCTTCATCCGGCGCATGAAGTCCGCCGAATAGCTGCCCAGCGCCATCACATAGGCGTCGGCGGTCAGCCAGCCCTTGCTGGTGCTCATACTGTTGACGCGGTTGCGGCTGCGGATGACGCGCCATATCGTCGTGTCGTATTCGAACTTGACGCCGCGCGCCACGCAGAGCTCGGCCAGCCTGTCGGTGAACATCTTGCAGTCGCCGGTCTCGTCATGCGGCAGCCTCAGGCCTCCGACGAATTTCTCGCGCACCCCGGCCAGCGCCGGTTCCGCCGCGATGCAGCCGTCGGGATCAAGGACCTCATAGGGCACGCCATATTTCTTCAGCACCTCGACATCGCCTGATGTGCCGTCGAGCTGCTTTTGCGTGCGAAACAGCTGCAGCGTGCCCTGCGTCCGCTCGTCATAGGCGATGCCGGTCGCCTCGCGCAGCGCCTTAAGCGTGTCACGGCTGTATTCGGCCAGCGGCACCATGCGCGATTTGTTGATCGCGTAGCGCTCGGCGGTGCAGTTGCGCAGCATCTTGACCAGCCAGGTCCACATGTGTGGGTCGAACGCCGGCCGCACCACCAGCGGGCCATGCTTCATCAAGAGCCACTTGATCGCCTTGAGCGGAATGCCCGGGCCGGCCCAGGGCGAGGCATAGCCGGGCGAAATCTCACCGGCATTGGCGAAGCTGGTTTCCAGCCCCGGCCCTTTCTGGCGGTCGATCACAGTCACCTCATGGCCGGCCTCGGTAAGATAATAGGCCGTGGTCACCCCAATGACGCCACCGCCCAGCACCATGATCTTCATCGCATCACGCTCCACGCCGCCACGGACACCGGGCATGCCATCCACTGTCTGCCGGATTTTGCCGCACCCGCCAAGGGGTTAGTCCCAAGGGTTACCCGCCGACATAGCGCCGGTGAAACCGCGTTCCGAGGCTGGCCAGGATTTCGTAGCCGATCGTGCCGGCATGGCCGGCGGCGTCGTCGACGCTTTGCGAAGGGCCGAGTAGTTCGACGAGATCCCCTTCGCGAAGCTTGCCGGGCGGCAGGGCCGAGATGTCGAGAATGATCGAATCCATCGACACGCGTCCGAGGAAGGGCAGGCGCGTGCCCTCGAACCAGGCGGCCGACGCGGACCGGCGCAGCCAGCCATCCGCGTAGCCGAACGAGATCGTCGCCAGGCTGAGCGGCCCTTCCGCATGGTAGGTGTGGCCATAGCCGATGCCGGCGCCCTTTTCGACGCCGCGCGTCTGCGCCACCTTGGCCTGCAGCAGCACCACGGGCAGCATCGGGTTGGGTTCGGCAGGCGTCGGATTGATGCCGTAGAGCGCGGCGCCAGGGCGAGCGAGATCATAATGATAGGATGGTCCCAGAAAGATGCCGGAGGAATTGGCGAGCGAGGCGGGTGCGCCGGGCAGCATGGCACGCAACCGCTCGAAGGCCCGCCGCTGCTGTTCGTTGGCGGGATGGTGCGGCTCGTCGGCGCAAGCCAGGTGGCTCATCACATATCTGACGCCGATGCCATCGAACACGGCGGTGTCGCCGGCCATCGCCTCGACGTCGGGCGGCGCCATGCCAAGTCGCGACATGCCGCTGTCGACCTGGATCGCGGCCGGAAGTCTTTGGCCAACGCGGTGTCCCGCCGCGCGCCAGGCTCTCAACTGTGCGCCACTGTTGATGACCGCGCGGAGACCAGACGCGACCGCTTCCCCCTCGGAGCCTGGCGGCAGACCGTCCAGCACATAGATCTCGGGTCCGGTCCCGATCGCCTTGCGGAGCGCAATTCCTTCGGCCAGCAGAGCGACGAAGAAGACGTCGCAGCCTTCTTTCATCAGCGCCCATGCCACTTGGCCCGCACCTAGACCATAGCCGTCGGCCTTGACCACGCCGGCACAGCGTACGCCACCCAGCCTTGCATTCAGCCGCCGGTAGTTTTCGCGGATCGCACCGAGATCGATGGTCAGGATCGCCCCGGCTGCCGCTTCGCTGATTGGCCCACCGGTGGCGGTTTTCGCAGCATCCCCGTTGACGGCGTCGTTCATGGCGAGCCTCGTTGCATCGACGACCAATACGACCACCGCACCGGCGCGGCAACCTCGGCCAGGGCCGCGCGGCTATCGCGCCAGATGTCTGAACGCCGCCACCACATCTTCATAGACCTTGCGCTTGAACGGCACGATCAGGTCGGGCAGGTCTTGCATCGGCCGCCATGACCATTTGTCGAATTCGGCCGTGTGGCCGCCCGGCGGCGGATTGATCTGGATCTCGCTGGCATCGCCATGGAAGCGGAAGGCGTACCATTTCTGCGTCTGGCCGCGATACCGCCCCTTGAAGGCGATACCGACCAGGTGGTCCGGCAGGTCATAGTTGATCCAGTCCGGCGCTTCCGCCAACAGCGAGACGCTGCGCATGCCGGTCTCCTCATAGAGCTCGCGCTCGGCGGCCTGCAACGGCTCCTCGCCCTTGTCGATGCCACCTTGCGGCATCTGCCAGAGCTGCGTTGTGCCGGCGAACTCGCTGTCGGGTTCGGCAATGCGATGCCCGACCCAGACCAGCCCCTCGCCATTGAGGATCATCAGCCCGACACAGGGTCGGTAGGGCAGCGTTTCGCGGTCGACTTTTTTCGTCTGCGGCATCACTCAGTCTCTCCAGTCGCCTTTCCGAAGGCCTTGGCTAACCCTTTTGCGGATCGACGGCCACCGCTGAAATCGGCACGATCTCAATGCCGCGCTTCTTGGCCTCGGCCACCCATGACGACACCGTGTCGACCGTCAGGTCGAAAGCCGAGCCGATGCCGACGGCCGTGCCTTTGGCACGCGCGGTCGCTTCGAGACTGTCGAGCTTCTTCAGGATGGCGCCGCGATCCTGCACCGCGTCGATCGCCGTGTCGCCGGCGACGAAAGGCACACCATCCCTCAGCGCCATGTCCGGAGCCAGGCTGCGCGCCGACGAGCCGTCGTCGATATAGGCGAGGCCCCTTTTGCCAAGTTCGGCCATGAACGGCTCCATCGCCGCGGAGTCGGCGGAAAACCGCGCGCCCATATAGTTCATGACACCGGTATAGTTCGTCGTCCGCGACAGCGCCCAGTGCAGGTTTTTCAGGTTTTCTTCCGCGCTCGCCGCCACCGTCAGCGTGTTGCGGCCGGGGTTGACCTTGGGATAGTCGAACGGCTCAAGTGGCACCTGCATGACGACCTCGTGGCCGCTCTGCCTTGCGGCCTGCATCCAACGGCCGATGCTATTGCCCTGTGGCGCGAAGGCCAGCGTCACTTCCGCCGGCAGCTTGGCGATCGCCGCCTGGGTGCCGGTCTGTGAAACCGCGAGCCCGCCGATGATGATCGCCACACGTGCGCCACGCGTGCCGGACCATGGCCGCGCATAGACGTCGAAGGGTCGCCTTCCGTCGGCGGAGCGCATCGGCAAGGGCCCGGTTTCACTGGTTTCTATCAGCGCCCTGTCGGGAATATGCGCGATCTTGAGGTTCTGGCCGACGGTCGATGGATCGCGAATGACGATTGCCGCCTTTGGCGGGCTGTCGCCTTCTTCGGTCTGCACATGAATGATCCGCAGACCGCCCGTCTTGGCCGGCATCTCCACTTTTGACGTCGCCGCCGGGGCCAATGCGGGAGGCGACGCGGCGGGCTCGGCCGCCGCGGTCACTTTCGGCGTCGAGACGGCGACTTCCTGCGGCTTTCGAAACGGCTTTTCCCTGAGCGCGATCGCGGCCGAGACGCCGACCACCGCAAGCACGATCGCGCTCGCCGCGATCACACCGACGCTGATCTTGCCGGCGGCGCGAGGCGCCCGGACGGCCTGTCCAAGCGGGCGTTCGATGTCCTTGCCTATATCAGCCAAGCCCTGTCCCCGATGCACGGTTCCGAAGGCGACCTCCTTCGGCAACACATGCACGAATTCATCAATCCTGGCGCCTGGGCGCCGTATCTGGAGGCTTGGTCCTGCCCCCCGAATCAAACTGCCGGAACCTTTCGGTCCCGGCAGCATCGCATCGCTTCGTTCAACCGGCCAGACCGGTTGCCTTACTGGTTGAGCACGGCCTTTTCCGGATTGGGCGGGAAGGCCGGATCGGTCTTCTGGCCCCGCAGCAGCTGCTCGGCATAGATGAGCTGCAGGTCGTCCTTCGGATCCGGCGGCACATAGGCTGCGGAACCCGAGCCGGTCTTGCTCTCGTCGGCGCCCTTGATATGGCCCTTGAGATCGGATTCGCCGCGCGTCAGGTCCCTGCCCTGCAGTTCGGGCGGCAGCGGCTGGTCGACCTTGATGTCGGGCGTGATGCCCTTGCCCTGGATCGATTTGCCCGACGGCGTGTAATAGAGCGCCGTCGTCAGCCTGAGCGCGCCATTCTCGCCGAGCGGGATGATGGTCTGCACCGAGCCCTTGCCGAAGGACTGCGTGCCGACCACCGTGACGCGGCGCAGGTCCTGCAGCGCGCCGGCGACGATTTCCGAAGCGCTGGCCGAGCCGCCATTGACGAGCACGATCATCGGCTTGCCGTTGATGTCGTCGGTCTGCTTCGGCTTGGCGTCGAAGCGGGTGACGTCCTTTGGATCGCGTCCGCGCGTCGAGACGATCTCGCCGCGCTTGAGGAAGGCATCCGACACGCTCACCGCCTGGTCGAGCAGGCCGCCCGGATTGAGGCGCAGGTCGAGCACATAGCCCTTCAGCTTGTCGTCCGGCACCTGCTTCTTGATGGTCTCGATGGCGTTCTCGAGGTCGTCATAGGTCTTTTCGGTAAAGGAGGTGATCTTCATGTAGCCGATATCGTTCTCGACCCGGAACTTGACCGCCTTGACCTTGATGATGTCGCGCACCACCGTCAGCTCGATCGGCTTGTCGGCGCCCTGGCGCAGGATGGTCAGCTTGATCGGCGTGTTGACCAGGCCGCGCATCTTGTCGACCGCGTCGTTGAGCGTCAGGCCGCGAACCTCCTCGCCGTCTATCTTGGCGATATAGTCGCCGGCCAGCACACCAGCCTTGGCGGCCGGCGTGTCGTCGATCGGCGTGATCACCTTGACCAGGTCATTCTCCATGGTGACCTCGATCCCGAGGCCGCCGAACTCGCCCTTGGTCTGCACGCGCATGTCCTGCGCCTGTTCGGCGTTCATGTAGGAGGAGTGCGGGTCGAGCGAGGAAAGCATGCCGTTAATGGCGTTCTCGACCAGCGACTTGTCGTCGGGCGGGGTCACATACTGCGCCCGCACCCGCTCGAAGATGTCGCCGAAGATCGCCAGTTGCTTGTAGGTCTCCGACCCCGCAGCGTTCGCCGCCGAGCCGGGTGCGCCATAGACAAGGCTCATGGCGGACGCGCCCATCAGCGCACCGGCAAACAGAAGCGACAGTTTCCGCATCATTTCACGTCCTTCCAGAAAAACGGTCCGCCCACCATGGGGCCGGATCGACGGGTTTTCCATCCTTGCGGAACTCGACATAGAGCTCCGGCGTGGCATTTCCATTCTTCGAAACCGAGGTGCTTGCCACCCGGGCTTCTCCCATCGCGCCGACCGGCTCTCCTGCAAGCACCGACTGGCCAGTCGCGACGCTGATTCTGCTCATCCCAGCCAAGACGACATGATAACCGTCGCCGGCATTGAGGATCAAGAGTTGACCGTAGGAGCGAAACGGCCCCGCATAAAGCACATTCCCATCCGCCGGCGCGGTGACGATGGCTCCCGATTGTGTCGCAACCATGTCCCCAAGCATCAAGGCGCCGTTACCGTCGTCGGCGCCAAACCTGCGTTTGATGCGACCGGTGACCGGCAGGGCGACCTGTCCTTGCAGCGCCGAGAAAGGCGCTGCGGCGGTCAACCTGTTGCCTTCGGGAACCGGCAGCGATGCCGTCTGGTCGCCGCCGGGCTCGGTGCCGCCGGCCTGGCCAGCGGCGGCTGTCTTTGCGGCGTCCGCGGCCCTGCGGTTCTTGTCCGCCTGTGCTTCGAGCGAGGCGATCAGATCCTTCAGGCTACTGGCTTTGGCCGCCAATTGCTCGGAACGCTGCTGTTCGGCCGCCATCTGCGCCTTCGTGTCGGTCTCGAGCTTCTGCTTGGCTTCGAGCAGCATGCCGAGCCGCTTCTTTTCCGCCGTCTGATCGCCGACCGCCGCCGTCAGCCGCGCCCGTTCGGCCTCGATCGAAGCCGTCACCCGGGTCTGCTCCTTGAGATCGGCCAGCAGGCTGTCGGTCTGCTGGCGCAGCTCCGGCACCACGGCGCCGAGCAGGATGGCGCTGCGCACCGACGACAGCGCATCTTCCGGCTTGACCAGGATCGCCGGCGGCGGGTTGAGCCCCATGCGCTGCAGGGCACCCAGCACTTCGGCCAGCACGTCGCGTCGCGCCGCCAGCGAAGCGCGAATCTTCTGCTGCTGGCCCTTCAGCCCTTCCAGCTTGGCGCCGATGTCCTCGATGTCCTGGCCGAGCTTCTGCTCGGTCATCGCCGACTGGATGAGTGCCGCCGTGATCGAGGCGTGGTCCTTCTTGACCGTTGCGATATCGGCGGCGAGCTTGGCCAGCCGTTCGGACGACAGCGTTATTTCCTTCGAAACCTGCTCGTATTCGGCACGGCTCTGGTCCGGATCGGGCGCCATATCGAGCGTATTTTCGGCCCGCACCGCATGCAGCGACAGAAGCGCCGCCGCGGCGGCGATACCGCAGCGCACGCGCCAGGAGCCCCCCGTCGATGAGCCCGTCGTCGATTTCCAGCCTTCAGACATTCGCGATCGATTCTATCCGCGCCTTCGTTAACGAATCATCAACCATGTTAGCGCCTGTCGCCCAAAGGGTTCGCAATAACGCAATGCAACGGAAAAACAGGCCCACGTCGAATCTTGCGCGGCATTTGGGGCCAAATTCGGTGCGATCCGGCGGCTTTCAGGATCGGTGATAGGGATGACCCGACAGGATCGTCGCTACCCTGTAGAGTTGTTCACCCAGCATCACCCGCACCAGCTGATGCGGCCAGGTGAGCGCCCCGAACGACATCACCAGCTCGGCCTGGCCGCGCAGCGACGGATCATGGCCGTCGGCGCCACCGATGGCGAGGACCAGCGCCTTGCGCCCGCCGTCGCGCAACTGTCCGAGACGGCCGGCGAAATCCTGTGAAGACAGGCTCTTGCCTCGCTCATCGAGCAGGATGAGGGCCGTGCCTGGCTGCAGCTGTGCCTGCAGCCGCGAACCTTCGTCGCGCTGGCGCTCGGTGGCGCTCTGCGCGCGGCCCTCGGCGATCTCGGTGATCCCGGCGAATTCGAGCCCCACGCCGGGGCCGCTCTTGGCGAAGCGCTCGAAATAGCGGTCGGCCAACTCCCGCTCGGGGCCGGCTTTCATTCGGCCCACGGCATGAACTGAAATCTTCATCCTCGCCTCTATAGCCGCTAATGCATGTCACCCGACAGGGGGAACCGGTTTACGGCAACGACATGCATCGAACACAATCGGCTTAGTGGAGGGTCTCTTCCTCGAGATCCGGCGCCTGCCACATCTTTTCGAGATTGTAGAATTCGCGGACTTCGGGACGGAAGACATGGACGATGATATCGCCAGAATCGATCAGGACCCAGTCGGCGCCGGACAGTCCCTCGACGCGCGCGGTGCCGAGACCGGCATCCTTGAGCGCCTTGAGGAGATGATCGGCGACAGCCGCGACATGACGGTGCGATCGGCCCGACGCAACGACCATGTAGTCGCCGAGGCTCGATTTCCCCTGAATGTCGATTGAGACAATGTTTTCGGCCTTGGAGTCTTCCAGACTGGCAAGGACTGTCTTGATGGCACGGGACACGGCGTCGTCTACGCTGATCCTGGCCGGCGAAGGCACGATGTCGGCCTTCTTCCGCAGTGCTGTTCTCAGTGTATTTCCTTTCGCAGCAAGAACAACCAAATCACCCCTTAAAGCAGGTGACACCACTTAGATAGGCAGAGTTCCGTTGCAGTTTCAAGACGGAGCCCCGATCGACGCGAACTCGCCGACTGGAATGTTGTTCCACGCGAGACGCAAAAACATCGGAACCCAGCCCTTCCGCAGCGATTACCGGCTGACCGACCAACCGGAATCCCGCCATGCCGATCGACCCGCAAAACACCTTTCTCACCGTCCAGACCGGGCTCGCGCAGCTGAGTACGCTGATCGTCTCCTATTCCTTTTCCGCCCTCGGCGCCGTCATCCTCCTGGTGGCCGGCTACAGCGTTGCCAACCTTGCCGAGCGCTCGATCTCGGCTGGCCTCGGCCATATCCATGGTTTCGACGCGACTCTGCGGCATTTCTTTTCGAAGATCGCGCGCTACGCCATTCTGATCCTCGTCGTCATCATGGTGCTAGGCCAGTTCGGCGTGCAGACGGCATCGATCATCGCCGCGATCGGCGCCATCGGCCTCGCCATCGGTCTGGCCCTGCAAGGCACGCTGCAGAACATCGCCGCCGGCATCATGCTGCTTGCTCTGCGGCCATTCCGCATTGGCGAATCCGTTGAGGTCGGTTCCATTGCCGGTTCGGTCGAGGAAATCGGCCTATTCGCCACCAAGCTCAGAACCGCCGACGGCATCTACATATTGGCGCCCAATTCGACGCTGTGGAATCAGCCGGTGCGCAATTTCACCCGCAACGGCGTGCGCCGCACTGACATCACACTCAGCATCGGCTCCTGGAACGACATGGACGGCGCCCAGAAGACATTGCTTGCCATTGCCGGTGCCGAGAAGCGCATCCGCCGCGAACCGGCGCCGATCGCCTTCGTGGCCGGGCTCGGCGATACGACCGTTTCGCTCACCTTGCGCTACTGGACCGCGGCGGCGGACCATTTCGCCACCCAGATCGACATGACGAAACGCGCCAAGCAGGCCTTCGACAGCGAGGGCATCTCGATCCCGCAGCCGCCTCCGGAGGCACCGCCACCCGAGGCCCGCAAGCAGTAATCAGTCGCCCCTGTGGCGGACCGCTTCGTCCGGCGCGAAGGCGAGTTCGACCGGCAAGGGCGCTTGCGCCGACATCGGCGCGAAACTGCCCGTGGCGGCCGCCGGAACGCGGCCAGCCGCGATCACCCGCCACAGCACGAAAAGGCAGAATACCGAGGCGATGACGATGCCGACATAGATGAAGGTTGCCGTGCCGAAGGCGGCGGAAAGCGCAGTGACGATGCCTGGCACGATGAAGCCGGCGAGCGACCAGGCAAACAGCATCGAGCTCGACAGCGCCAGCAGTTCATCCTTCCTGGCGCGGTCGGCGGCATGTGCGCTGGAGAGCGCATAGATCGATTCCGCCGCCCCGTCCCAGATCAGGTAGATCACCACCAGAGCCATCAGAGCACCGCCGTCGAAGGCGATGGCGAGCACGCTGGCAACGACCGCCAGCGCCGCGGCGCCGGCAAGCACGTAGCGCCGATCAGTACGGTCGGAGAGCCAGCCGAGCGGTATCTGCAGGATCAGCGTGCCGACCGGCATTGCCGACAGCAGCAGCGCGACATCGGCTTGGCTGTAGCCCTTGGCCGTGGCGTGGATAGGCGCGAAGCCGGAAATGATCATCGACAGGCCGCCGACCGCCAGCATGCCGGCGACGCCGACCGGCGAAATCCGCCAGGCTTGGCGCAACGCCACCGAAGCAGCCTGCGGCGCCGGCGGCTGGGCAAGGCGTGTCATGCCGACAGGCAGGATTGACAGAGCGGTAAAGGCGATGCCGATCAGCGTCGCGGCGGCCGTGTGAATGTCAATCACGGCAAGCGTCGCATAACCAACGCCAAGACCGGCAATGTAGGCGACATAGAACACAGCCATCACCCGGCCGCGGACGGCGTTCGGCAGTGCATCGTTGAGCCAGCTCTGCGCGACGATGAACAGGCCGCATATCGCAAAGCCGTAAAGCGCGCGGGCCACGATCCACAGCAGCGGGTGCGGTCCGGCGCCGATGGCGGCATTGGACAGCGCGATCAGCGCCGACAACACCATGAAGGCACGTGCGTGGCCGACCCTGCGCACCAGCGGGCCGGTCAGGATACAGCCGGCGAGGCCGCCGGCCGACAGGCCGGTGACGATCAGCCCTGCCCAGACTGGATCGAATCCCTCGATGCCGAGCCGGACGGGGATATAGGCGAACATCAGCCCGTTGCCGATGGCAATCAGCGCCATCGACACGATGACACTGGCAATCGCGATCAGCGGCGCAGGCGTGTTGCCCTGGTCGGGGTCGATCGTGGGATGGGTTTGCTTCTGAATCGCCATGGCTGGTCAGCATCGCCCATGGGTCAGGCGGACGCCGCTGTAAAAACGACATGGCCGGATGGACGAGACGCTCAACCCTTCGTCATTTTCCGAATGGCGCTCGACGACAGCGAGGAACGCGGCCCGTGAATGAAGGTCCAGGCCGGCGCCTTCATCCGCGCCAGCCTTGGCGCGTCGCCTTCGTCGATGCGGGCGTAATCGAAGGTCTTGGCGACAACCGACGACAGAAAGGACAGCGTGGCGCCCGGTCGGTCGATGACCGCGATCGGAAAGGTCATGACGATCTCGCGCCAGCGCTGCCAGCGATGGAAGTCCCGCAGGGAATCGGCGCCCATGATCCAGACGAAGTCGACGCCGGGATTGCGCGCCTTGACCAGCGCCAGCGTGTCGGCGGTGTAGCGCACATTGTGTGCCGCCTCGAAGGCTGTGACCTTGATCTTCGGGTTCTTGGCGATCTTCTCGGAAAACGCGATGCGCTCGCCCAGCGGCGCCAGCTCGCGTGTGCTCTTCAGCGGATTGCCTGGGGTCACCATCCACCAAAGCTGGTCCAGCCCCAGACGCCGCAAAGCGATTTCGGCGACCAATGCGTGGCCGGCATGAGGCGGGTTGAACGAACCGCCGAACAGGCCGACGGCAAGGCCCTTCTCGGCATGCGGCATTTTCAGATAAGCGGAGGATATTGCCGGTTCAGAAGACGCCAGCATCGCCTCAGGCTCTAGCAACGAAAGACGTCAAGGCCTCACCTGTCCCGACCCGCGCACGCGGTATTTGAACGAGGTCAATTGCTCGACGCCGACGGGCCCGCGCGCGTGCATCTTGCCGGTGGCGATGCCGATTTCGGCACCCATGCCGAACTCGCCGCCATCGGCGAACTGCGTCGAGGCATTGTGCAGCAGGATCGCCGAATCGATCTCGTTGAAGAAGCGTTCGACGGTGTTGGCATCCTCGGCGACGATCGCCTCGGTGTGATGCGAGGAGAAGGTTTCGATATGCTCGATCGCGCCACCGATGCCGTCGACCAGCTTCACCGCGATGATGGCGTCGAGATATTCGGTCACCCAGTCGGCATCGGTCGCCGGCTTGGCGTCGAAAAACATTTTCATCACTTCGGCATCGGCATGGATCTCGCAGCCGGCGGCGCGAAGCGCGTCGAGGATCGGCATCAGATGGGTGGCGGCGACCGCACGGTCGACCAGCAGCGTTTCGGCGGCACCGCAGACGCCGGTGCGCCGCATCTTGGCGTTGACGGCGACCCGCACCGCCATGTCGAGCTCGGCGGAGCGGTCGATATAGAGATGGCAGATGCCTTCGAGATGGGCGAAGACCGGCACCCGTGCCTCGCCCTGCACCCGCCCAACCAGGCTTTTGCCGCCGCGCGGGATGATCACGTCGAGCGTGCCGCCAAGGCCCTTGAGCATCTCGCCGACCGCGGCGCGATCGGTGGTCGGCACCAGCTGGATGGCATCCTCAGGCAGACCGGCCGCCTTCAGTCCTTCGACAAGGCACGCATGGATCGCCGAGGAGGAATTGAGCGAATCCGAGCCGCCGCGCAGGATCACCGGATTGCCAGCCTTGAGGCAGAGCGCGCCGGCATCCGCCGTCACGTTCGGCCGGCTTTCATAGATCACGCCGACGACACCGAGCGGCGTGCGCACGCGCTCTATGTGCAGACCGTTCGGCCGCTCCCACGCGGCGATGACATCACCGACTGGATCGGGCAGGGCAGCGATTTCGCGAATGCCGTCCGCCATCGCGCGGATGCGTGCCGGATCGAGCTTCAGCCGATCCATGAAGGAGCCGGAAAGTCCGGATTCGTGGCCATTTGAGACATCGATGGCGTTGGCGTCGAGAATGTCCCGCTCGCGGGAAATGATCGCGTCGGCCATAGCGACAAGCGCGGCGTTCTTGCCGGCGGCGGTGGCGATGGCCAGCGGTCGGGCGGCAGCGCGAGCGCGGCGGCCGATATCGGCCATCAGCGCCACGGTGTCGTCCCCGGATTTTTCATGCAGCTTCAGCATGGCTCATCCTCCGCCTGTGTCGTCGCCGGCGTGACTTACGACGAGATCGTCGCGGTGGATCATCGCCGAACGCGCCTCGTAACCGAGCACGGTCTCGATCTCGCCCGTCTTCAGGCCTGCGATCCTTACGGCATCGGCGGCATCGTAGGCAACCAGCCCGCGCGCGATCTCGCGGCCCTCGGGCGACAGGATCGCCACCGTGTCGCCGCGGGAGAAATTGCCGCTGACCAGCTTGACCCCGGCCGGCAGCAGCGACTTGCCCGAAATAAGCGCGCCGATGGCGCCGGCATCGACGGTCAGCCGCCCGGCCGGTTCGAGCTGGCCGGCGATCCAGGTTTTGTAGCCCTTCACCGGATTGGCGCTGGGCTTGAAGAATGTCGCGCGCTCGCCGCGCTCGATCGCCATCAGCGGCGACAGCCTTGTGCCGGAGGTGATGATCATCGCCGTGCCCGCCGCGGTGGCGATCTTGCCCGCATCGAGCTTGGTACGCATGCCGCCGCGCGACAGCTCGGACGCGGCGGCTCCGGCCATCGCTTCGATGTCTGATGTGATGCGCTCGACCACCGGAATGAACTTCGCACCGGGGTCCAATGCTGGCGGCGCGGTGTAGAGCCCGTCAATGTCGGAGAGCAGCACCAAAAGGTCCGCGCCCATCATGGTGGCGACACGGGCCGCCAGCCGGTCATTGTCGCCATAGCGGATTTCGGAGGTCGCCACCGTGTCGTTCTCGTTGATGACCGGCACCGCCTTCATCTTGAGCAACGTCGATATGGTGGCCCGCGCGTTGAGATAACGCCGGCGCTCCTCGGTATCGCCAAGCGTCAAAAGGATCTGGCCCGATTTCAAGGCACCCTTGCCGAGCGCGTCCGACCATGCGCCGGCGAGCGCGATCTGGCCGACGGCGGCGGCGGCCTGGCTCTCCTCGAGCTTCAGGGCGCGCTTGCCAAGGCCAAGGATGGTGCGGCCGAGCGCGATGGCGCCCGACGACACGACGAGGATTTCGGCTCCTCCCTGGGCAAGCACCGCGATGTCGTCGGCGAGCGAGGCCAGCCAGTCGCGCTTCAGGCCGCTCGCGCGGTCGACGAGCAACGCCGAGCCGATCTTGACGGTGATGCGCCGGTATTTCCTGAGCGGCTGCATGACCTTACTTTTCCCAGCGCGTCTCGACCACGGGTGTGGTCTGCGCGCGCGCCTCCGCGATGACAGCCATCAACGCCCGCTGCACCGCCTCGACGCCTTCGCCGGTGACCGCCGACAGCAGCATCGGCGCGCGGCCGGCGGCACGCTTCAGCGAGGCGACTTTCTTCTTGCGCGCGTCTGCGTCGAGCGTGTCCACCTGGCTCAGCGCCAGGATCTCGGCCTTATCGGTCAAGCCATGGCCGTAGGCGTCGAGCTCGGCCCGCACGGTCTTGTAGGCCTTGCCCGGATTCTCCTCCTGCGCCGAAACCAGGTGCAAAAGCACGCGCGTGCGCTCGACATGGCCGAGGAAGCGGTCGCCGATGCCGACGCCCTCATGCGCGCCTTCGATCAGACCTGGAATGTCGGCGATGACGAATTCGCGCGCATCGATGCGGGCGACACCGAGGCCCGGATGCAGGGTCGTGAACGGATAGTCGGCGATCTTCGGCTTGGCTGCGGTGACCGCGGCCAAGAATGTCGACTTGCCGGCATTCGGCAGCCCGACCAGCCCGGCATCGGCGATCAGCTTCAGCCTGAGCCAGATATTGAGTTCTTCGCCGGGAAGGCCGGGATTGGCGCGTCGCGGCGCCTGGTTGGTCGAGGTCTTGAAATGCTGGTTGCCGAAGCCGCCATTGCCGCCCTTGGCCAGGAGAAAGCGCTGGCCGACGACGGTGAGGTCGCAGATCAGCGTCTCATTGTCCTCTTCGAAGACCTGCGTTCCTGCCGGCACTTTCAGCGTGACATCGGCGCCCTTGGCGCCGGTCATGTTGCGGCCCATGCCGTGGACTCCGGTCTTGGCCTTGAAATGCTGCTGGTAGCGATAGTCGATCAGCGTGTTCAGCCCGTCGACCGCTTCCAGCCAGACATCGCCGCCGCGGCCGCCATCGCCGCCATCCGGCCCACCGAACTCGATGAACTTCTCGCGCCGGAACGACACCGAACCGGCGCCCCCGTCACCGGAGCGGACATAGACCTTGGCTTGATCGAGAAATTTCATGGGACTGCGGTTTCTTTTATTGGCCTTGCGGCATTGCTCTAAACCTTGGGCCTTGCTCTAAACCAAGGCGCGGCGAAGGGCGAGGCCGTTTTGTGACGATGGCCGCGCGGGGTTGGCCGGAGAGACGTCGGAATGAAGCTTGTAACCTACAACATCCAGTACGGCATCGGTCTCGATGGACGCTACGATGTCGGGCGCATCGCCGACGCGGTGCGCGGCGCCGACGTCATCGCGCTGCAGGAGGTCACCCGCAACAATCCCCGGAACGGCAGCCGCGACATGGTGGCCGAGATCGGCGAGGCGCTGCCCGATTATTTCGCCGTCTATGGCAGCAATTTCGAGGCCAATATCGGCTCGCGCATCGAGGACGGCCGCGCCATCACCACGACCTTCCAGCTCGGCAACATGGTCTTGTCGAAAACGCCCATTCATCTGTCGCGCAACCTGTTGTTGCCGCGCAGCCGCAGCTTCGAGATGATGAACTTCCAGCGCGGCGCGCTGGAAGCCCTGATCGAGACGCCGCTTGGGTTCATCCGCTTCTATTCCATCCATCTCGATCACCGCAGCCCGATCGAACGCGCCAGCCAGATCCAGTTCCTGCGCCGGCGCCTGTTGAACTACGCGCTCGAAGGCGGCGCGCTGTCCGGCGTTGCCGAGATCGGCCTGCCGGAACTGCCGCATCCGGAAGCCTTTGTCGGCATGGGCGATTTCAACATGCTGGCCGGCTCGCCCGAATATGTCGAACTTGCCGGCCGGCCAGACCATGAATTCGGCATGCCGCTGACCGCCGATTTCGCCGTCGATGCCGCCCTGCGCCTCGATGTCGCTGGCGACGATCTCGTCTCTTGGGTCGATCCCAAGGACCCCACCAACGCCAGCCGCCACAAGCGCATCGACTACGTCTTCACCAGCGCATCGCTTGCCCGGTCGCTGAAGCGCCTGTGGGTCGACAGGCAGTCAGTCGGTTCCGACCACCGGCCGGTCTGGGTCGAACTGGGCTAAGCCCAAGTCTGCTCCCCAGCTGATTTTGTCCTGTTCCGCCCCATGTGCCAAGAGTGCCGAGATTCAGGTCAGGCCGGCCTCACCTGAATATCGACGCACCTAGAAGTGGATCCAATTGCGCAGGCTCGTCCAGGTTTTCCTGTCGAGCCGATAACGCTCGACGGGCACCTGGCCGGCAACGATCGAATTCAGCATGCCCTGGCCGGCATATTGGAAACCGCATTTGTGGATGACGCGGCGCGAAGCCGGATTGATGACCCTCGTCGAGGCCTGCAGCACCTGGATCGACGTCTTCTGGAAGGCGAGGTCGACCAGTGCGTGCGCTGCCTCCGTCGCGTAGCCCTTCTTCCAGTGGGGCTCGCCGATCCAGTAGCCGAGCTCAAGGCCGCGATCGGTGGTGTTCAGCCCGGCGCAGCCGACGAAAGTGTCGGTGCCTGCCAGCGTCAGCGCATAGGCGATGCCGGCGCGCCGCGCCTTGGTCATGGCGAGGAAAGCACGTCCCTCGGCCTCCCCATAGGGGTGCGGCATGCGCGCCAGCATCTCGGCAACGTGGCGGTTGTCGGCAAGCTCGACCAGTTGCGCGATATCCCGCTCATCGGGAGCGCGCATCACCAGCCGCTCGGTGACCAGCACCGGGCAATCTATCGCGTAACTTTCGTCTTCTGAGTCTTCCGCTTCGGCAACCATTTGAAGTCCTCCAGGCACAAGAAAAAGGGGAGATGGAAACCCATCTCCCCTGATCCTTTTCCTGGTTTTGCCAGACACCGGTCCCGAGATGGGCGCCGGTGTTTCTAGTGCGGAACCGGCTACTCCGCGGCTTTGGTAATCGGGTTGACCGATACGTAGGTTCGGCCGTTGGCTTTTTTGTTGAACGTCACGGCGCCGGTTTCGAGCGCGAAAAGGGTGTGGTCCGTGCCCATGCCGACATTGACACCGGGATGCCAGGTGGTGCCGCGTTGACGAATGATGATGTTGCCCGGGATGACGGCTTCGCCGCCGAACTTTTTCACGCCCAGACGCTTGGAATGCGAGTCGCGACCGTTGCGCGACGAGCCGCCAGCTTTCTTGTGTGCCATCTAACTAACTCCGATGCGCCCATGGGCGCTTGAATGGTCTTATGAACGCGTTCGCGTTCCGTTTCAAGTCCGATCCGGCGACGTTTCGCGCCGGTTCGCCTTACTTCTTAGCCAGTTCCTTGGCCTGCTCGCGCCAGTCCTTGATCTGGTCGGTGCTGAACGGCATGTTCTCGTCGATCTTGGCAACGTCCTTCTCGGTCAGCTTGGCGAGCTGCGCGAAGGTGATGATGCCCTGCTCGGCGAGATCCTTGGCGGCGACCGGGCCGATGCCCTTGATCACGGTCAGGTCGTCCGGTTCCCCCTTCGGCGCCTTGAACAGCGGCGCGGCGACGGCCTCGGCCTTCGCGTCTTCCTTGGGGGCGGCGTCCTTCTTGGCTTTGGCTTCCTTCGGCGCCGCCTCGGGAGCGACCTCAGCCTTGGCTTCCGCCTTGACGGCCGCCTTCTTGGCGGGCTTGGCGCCACCCAGCAGGATCTCGGAGATCCGCACGGTGGTCAAAAGCTGGCGATGGCCGATCTTGCGGCGCGAATTCTGGCGGCGACGCTTCTTGAAAGCGATGACCGTGCGGTTCTTGCCCTGCTCCACGACTTCGGCGGTCACCACGGCGCCATCGACGAACGGCGCGCCGAACGTGACATTCTCGCCCTCGCCATGGGCGAGCACGTGGCCGATCTCGACGATGTCGCCGACATTGGCTTCGACTTTTTCGATCTTCAGGAGATCGTTGGCGGCAACGCGATACTGCTTACCGCCCGTTTTAATGACTGCGAACATTTTTTGCCTTTCGCTGTTCGGTCGGCCTTGATGAACCGCCTCTAGCGGTTCGGCCGTCTTTTTGTCAGTCTGCGGGTTCAAAAAACAAGCGGCGTGGAAGAACCCTCCACGCCGATTGCGCGCTGTCCCTAACCGAAGGTTGCGTGGGAGTCAAGGCAGACAGCCGCGGAACTGTTATTGGCGGCCAAGCACGGGCCGGGTCGAGAAGACCGCACGACGCTCCCGTCCCCTGCAGCGCGAGGATGCGGGACGGCGGGAAATCCGCACCGGCCCCGCCGCAAGCACCGCTGTGAATCCGCAGCTTCTCCGGGAAGCCAAATAACTCACGGATTTGGCCTTGTAACCTGCCCGTTCAGCCGTTATCTAGTGCGCCGCGCCGGCAACGGCCGACCATGACCGCGGAGAGGTGGCAGAGTGGTCGAATGCACCGCACTCGAAATGCGGCATGGGTGCAAGCCCATCGGGGGTTCGAATCCCTCCCTCTCCGCCATTCCCCCAAGTTGAAGATGCCGCCGGCATCGGCTCACGCCAATTCGCTGGCTTGTCCCCTATTGGAGACAGGCGCTGGCATGCGTGCGGCGGGACGCGACCGGCTGTCGCGGATCGGAAAATAAGAAGCGATGCCGAGGAACCAAAGCATGTCCCTCAAGTTCGATATCCGTTTCCACGGAGATCGAGTTCAGCATGCAAGGTCGAGGGCCAATCAAGGCAGCACTTCGAGCACAGGCCGATGAGGTACGCCTCCACATCGGCATTCTGCAGCAGGAGCTGACCACCAACCGCAAAAGCGTGGGAGGCACATTGCGGTTGGGGTACGAGATAAAGTCCAGGAAAGTTCTGCTCGCGCGTCTGGAAAGGGTATTGGCGCAGTACTCGCCGGGCTGCCTTGAGAACGTCCCGACGCTGGGGCGCTCCGAGAAAGGCCCGCGATCGCAAGGCTCCCATTGCAACCTCTGACGCTTCAGCCATTCGAGACAATGCCCAACCAATACGGATGGTCAGGGCCTGATGGCTCCCGCCAGACAACCGTGCTGCACGGCAGCCTTCGCCGACGCGCTCGCGGGAACCTGCGTTACCGTGGAAAGTTCCTGCTGATGGCAAATCACCCCATTACCGGCGCCCTCACCTCGATCGGCACGTGGACCTCCCGTCCGGCAGCATTCCTGGTTCTGCTGGCCTATGCGATCTTCTGGATCGTTTTCGATCGGCAAAGCTTGAACTGGCATGGCGCGGCCACACTCCTCACCTGGGCCATGACGCTCTTCATTCAGCGGGCTGAACATCGCGATACCCAGGCCATTCATGCCAAGTTGGACGAAATGCTGAGATCAAACAATTCTGCTTCGACCATCACCCGCATCGACGATGAAGAGCCCGAGGACATCGAAAAACATCGCGATCGCAAGCAGCAGGGCGACTGACATGCGCGCTACCGGTTTCGTGGCGTTGCTGAGAGGCGCGAAGCCAACGCGGTTGGGCCGAAAGTTCAGCCCGCTGCTCAAGACACTAAGCTATGTGGCCGTTGCGGTTGTCGCCGGTCTGGTCACGTTGGCGGCCATAAACCTGACCCCTGAACCGCGCGTTTTGCGGACGATCGTCGCGCATCGTTTCGACG
This sequence comes from Mesorhizobium sp. URHB0026, assembly GCF_054059755.1. Taxonomy (NCBI): domain Bacteria; kingdom Pseudomonadati; phylum Pseudomonadota; class Alphaproteobacteria; order Hyphomicrobiales; family Phyllobacteriaceae; genus Mesorhizobium; species Mesorhizobium sp. URHB0026. The sequence continues at coordinate 1,226,856 of NZ_JBSSCN010000001.1, forward strand.
CATCGGACCCCCAGTTCGCCAGGTCGATGAGCAGCTACTCGCTGGGACAGATGTCAAACGCGAACGCGGTGCAGACCCTTGTGAACGGCGACGAGATTTTTCCTTCGATGCTCCAGGCGATCGGCGCGGCCCGGTCCACCATCGATTTTGAGACCTATATATATTGGTCTGGGGACGTCGGAAATGAATTCGCACAAGCCTTGGCGGCCAAGGCGCGGCAAGGTGTCGAGGTCCGGGTGCTTGTCGACTGGGTCGGCAGTCTGCCTTTCGATGAAGATCTCATCCACATCATGACAGGAGCCGGCGTGAGGTTCCAACGCTACCGGCCGATCCATTGGTATACGTTGGACCGTGTGAACAACCGGACCCATCGCAAACTGCTCATCGTCGACGGACGGGTGGCTTTTACGGGTGGCGTCGGCATCGCCGACAATTGGCGCGGAGACGCCCGCAATCCGGATGAATGGCGCGATACGCACTATCGGATCGAAGGGACCGCCGTGCCTGCTTTCCAGGCGGCTTTTGCCGAAAATTGGTTGGAGACGACCGGTGAGGCATTGCAAGGTCAAAAGTTCTACCCTCCGCCCGAACCCGCGGGGTCGCTCGGCGCCCAGCTGATACTTTCTTCGCAGCCAAATGGCTCGGAGAACATGGAATTGATGATGCTGGCCGCGATAGCCGCCGCCAAGGATCACCTGCGGATCGGAATGGCCTATTTCGTCCCCGACGACATCGCCCTCCAGCAGATTCTGGACGCCAGGAAGCGAGACGTGTCTGTCGATGTGATCGTTCCGAACGCGCTGACGGACGTGCCATTGGTTCGGAAGGGCTCGCGCTATTTCTGGGGCGACTTGCTTAGGGCCGGTGTGCATATCTACGAGTTTCAGCCCACCATGTATCATCCCAAGCTGCTGATCGTTGACGACGTCTGGACGAGCTTTGGTTCCACCAATCTGGACGAACGCTCCTTGCGGCTGAACGATGAAGCCAGTCTGAACGTCTACGGCAGGGATTTCGCAAACACGCAGATCGACCTGTTCAACCAGGACCTTGGGAGATCCCGGCGGATCACCCTGGCTGAATGGGAAGCGCGTCCCCTGCGGGAAAAAATTTCGGACTGGCTGGCCAGCAGGCTGCGCTCCCAACTTTGATAACCTAGCCTATACTGCTCGTTGGATCAGCCAGATCAGCCCTCGCCGTCAAGCTTTCAACCAGCCTGTTGCGCCGCGATCGCGGCCAGAAAAATCGCGCCAAACTCCTTGAGCTTGGCCCCTCCCACGCCATTCACTTCGGCAAACGCATCGAGGTCGCGCGGGCGGCGGGCGGCCATGTCGATGAGCGTGCGGTCGGAAAACACCACATAGGCCGGCACCTGGCGCTCCTTGGCGAGCCGCAGCCGCAGCGACTTGAGCGCCGCCAGCAGCGAAGCATCGACGCCCTCGGCTTCCGCGGCGGCGCCTTCCCCGGGACGCTTCCTGCCCCGCACGAAAGGATCCCGCGTCTCGACGCGATACTGGAATGCAATCTCGCCACGGCCGAGCGCGCGGCCGCTTTCGGAGATGGCGAGACCGCCATGGCCCTCGGGATCCGGCATGAGGAACCCGCCGGCCACCAGTTGCCGGATCAGCGACAGCCACACTGTCTTCCTGTGCGCGACGCCGGCGCCAAAACTGCTGAGTGTTTGATGAGCTCTCGCCAGCACCTTCTCGGTCTCGTGGCCAAGCAGGATATCGGTGACATGGGACGCGTCGAAGCGCTCACCGCTCTCTGCAATTGCCGCGAGGATCTTCCGTGCTTCGGTACTGCCATCGGCGCGCGGCGCCTGATCGAGGCAGTTGTCGCAATTGCCGCAGGCTTGAGCCTCTTCGCCGAAATAACCGAGCAGCACCTGGCGGCGGCATTGCGCGGTCTCGCAATAGCCGATCAGCGTGTCCAACCGGCGGTGCGACCGCCTCTTGTGCTCTGACGAGGCATCCTCGTCGTCGATGAACAGCCGGCGCATGCGGATGTCGCCAAGGCCGTAAAGCATATGCGCCTCGGCCTCGCGTCCGTCGCGGCCGGCTCGGCCGATTTCCTGATAGTAGGCTTCCAAGCTGCCCGGCATATCGGTGTGGAAGACATAGGCGACGTCAGGCTTGTCGATGCCCATGCCGAACGCGATGGTCGCCACCATGACGACGCCGGACAAGGTCATGAAGGCGTTTTGATTGGCTTCACGCGCCTCCTTGTTCATGCCGGCGTGATAGGCGAGCGCGGTGACGCCGTTGCGCTTCAGAAAGGCCGCCATCTCTTCGGTTTTCTTGCGCGACAAGCAATAGATGATGCCGCTCTTGCCCGCATGGCGCTCGATGAAGCCGAGCAGCTGGCGCTTGCTGTCCTGCTTGGGCGCGATGGCCAGCTTGATGTTGGGCCGGTCGAAACCCAGCACCAGCGTTTCGACCTGCTCGGCGAACAGGCGGGCGGCGATGTCGGTGCGCGTACTCTCATCGGCCGTCGCCGTCACCGCGACGATCGGCACATTGGCAAAGATACCGCGCAACCGGGAGAGATCCTCATACTCGGGCCGGAACGCCGGACCCCATTGCGAGATGCAATGCGCCTCGTCGATGGCGATCAAGCTGACGTGGAGCCTGGAGAGGGCGTCCAGCATGCGCTCGGTCATCAGCCGCTCCGGCGCCAGATAGAGCAGCCGCGTCTGGCCAGATGCCACACGGCGCCAGGCGGCGACGTTGGCCTCGCGGTCGAGCGAGGAATTGATCGTATCGGCCGCCACGCCGGCAAGCCGCAGCGCCGCGACCTGGTCCTGCATCAGAGCCACCAGCGGCGAGACGACGAGAGTGAGCCCGCCCAAAACCAGCGCCGGAACCTGGTAGCAGAGCGATTTGCCCGCGCCCGTCGGCATGACGGCCAGCACATGCCGCCCGGCCAGCAGCGCATCCATCACGTCGGCCTGGCCGGGACGAAAATCGTCGAAGCCGAACACGTCCTTCAGGACGCGCCGCTTGGAATCGCCGGCCAGCATGCTCGCCGCCTGTGCCGGCATCAGGCGGCCACCTGGCGGCAAGCGATATTTCGCGTACGGGAGAGATCGGGGAAGATGGTCAAGGGCGACTCCTTGTGAGGCATTGGAGTAGCCCACCGCTCATCCCACCACAACCGCCCTTCAATGCCCTCGGCAACACTGCCGGCGCCGCCTTCCCCAACGGCACACGCACCTCTGGTGGATTCCGCCACGTTGCGATGTAAGCTTGCCTTTGCCGACACGCCAAGGAGGGCGCGATGCTGCAGGTGAGACAGGATTTGCTGGGCGAACGGTTCCGGCTGCAGCGCGTCGCCTTCAAGGCACAACCATTTCCCGACCTTGGCGTCCGCAAGGATCGGCTGAGGCGCCTGCTGGCGCTGACCGAGCGGCACGAGACTGAAATCTGCGCGGCGATCGACGCCGACTTCGGCGGCCGCTCGGCGCATGAAACCCGCCTGGCCGAACTGTTCGTCGTGCGCGCAGGCATTCGCCATGCGCTCGCCCATGTCGGCGGCTGGATGCGGGAGCGCCGGATTGCCACCACCTTGCCGTTCCTGCCAGGCAGGAACCGCCTCGTGCCGCAGCCGCTCGGGGTCGTCGGCATCGTGTCGCCCTGGAACTATCCCTTCCAGCTCGCCGTCGCGCCGGTTACGGCAGCGCTTGCCGCCGGCAACCGCGTGCTGGTCAAGCCGTCCGAACTGACGCCGGCCTTCTCTGGGTTGCTGGCCAAGCTGGCCGGCGAACATTTCGCCCCGGACGAACTCAGCGTCATTTCCGGTGATGCCGATACGGGGAAGGCCTTCGTCTCGATGCCCTTCGATCATCTGCTGTTCACCGGTTCGACCGCGGTCGGCCGCCAGGTCGCGATCGCCGCCGCCGCCAACCTGACCCCCGTCACACTCGAACTCGGCGGCAAGTCGCCGGCGATCCTCGATCCCTCCTGCGATCTCGACACTGCGGTCGCCAGCGTCGCCTATGGCAAGTTGTTGAATGCCGGGCAGACCTGCATCGCGCCGGACTATTTGCTGGTGCCGAAGGGACAAGCCGGTACGGTCGCCGCGAAGCTCGCCATCGCCATGGCGCGGCTCTACCCCTCGCTGCGCGACAACCCCGACTATACCTCCATCATCAGCGACCGGCATTACCAGCGCCTGCGCGCCATGGTCGCGGAAGCCCGCGAGGCCGGCGCCGACGTCACCGAAATAAATCCGGCCGGCGAAGCGTTCGGCGCCACGAGCCGGAAGCTCCTGCCGACCCTGGTCAGCAACGCCGGCCCCGATCTGCGGCTGATGCGCGAGGAGATTTTCGGCCCGGTGCTGCCGATCGTCGAATACGCCACGGTCGACGATGCGATCGGCCATGTGAACCGGGCCGACCGGCCGCTGGCGCTCTACTGGTTCGGCAACGACAGCGGCAACCGCCAGCGCATCCTGCGTGAGACGGTCGCCGGTGGCGTCACCATCAACGACTGCATGCTGCATCTGGTGCAGGAGAACCAGCCCTTTGGCGGCGTCGGCGCCAGCGGCATGGGCGCCTATCACGGCGAATGGGGTTTCCGCACCTTCAGCAAGGAGAAACCGGTCTTCCTGCAGTCGCGCTTGAGCGCGGGGAGCCTTCTGCGGCCGCCCTATGGCAAGACGTTCGAACGGCTTTTCGGCCTGCTCAGGCGCATCACCTGACGTGCATTAAGTCTATCTTCACCATGATGGGGTAGCTTTCGCACCTGCGGTGATGTTTGGAGTACCGCGGGCTCCGTTGGCGCCCAGGCAACAAACCCGCGCTTCCTTGGAGGCGCGGGTTTTTTCGTTGGCCGAGAAATCGTCGGCGACGCGGTCAGGCGAGGAAATCGGCGCGGTGCGGCGTGAAACTGTCGACCAGCCGCCCCGGCTCGAGCGCCTTGACGCCGTGCACCAGGCCGGACGGCACGATGAAGCTCCCGCCGGTCTCGACGATTTCGGTCCGGCCGTCGATGGTCACCTCAAAGCGGCCTTCGGCGACATAGCTCGCCTGCACATGCGGATGCGAATGCAGGGCGCCGACACCACCCTTATCGAAACCGAATTCGACCATCATCAGTTCGTCGGTGGAGAGGAGAACCCGCCGGCGATTGCCGTCCGGGGTCGGGGTCCAGGCACCCTGGCCGGCATGCGCGAACATCTTCGGCTCGGTCATTGTCTTCTCCTCATCGCGCAAGCCATCCCCCGTCCACCGGCACCACCGCGCCATGCATATAGTTCGAGGCCGGCGCCAGCAGGAAGACGGCGGCATCGCCAATGTCTCCGGGCTCGCCCCAGCGGCCGGCGGGAATGCGCCCAAGGATGGCCGCGCTGCGGTCGGGATCGGCGCGCAGCGCCTGTGTGTTGTTGGTGTCGATATAGCCCGGCGCTATGCCGTTGACGTTGATGCCCTTCGCCCCCCACTCGCAGGCGAGCAGCCTAGTGAGGCCGAGCACGCCATGCTTGGAGGCCGTGTAGGACGCGACGCGGATGCCGCCCTGGAAACTCAGCACCGAGGCGATGTTGACGATCTTGCCCTGGCGTCCACCGGCAAGGACGCGCCGCGCAAAGGACTGACACAGCAGGAAGACGGACTTCAAATTGACGTCGATCACGTCGTCCCAGTCGGCTTCGCCGAGATCGACGGCATCGGCTCGCCGGATGATGCCGGCATTGTTGACCAGCCCGTCGATCGGACCGTTTTGGTCCCAGACGCGGTCCAGCATCGGTCCGACTGCTGCCGTGTCGGCAAGATCGATGCTCATCGCCTCGAATTGGCCGCCCACCGCGCCGACCTTGCTCACGGTGTCGTCCATCGACGAGCGGCCGACGCCGATCACGGCGCCACCGGCGCGCGCGATCGAGACCGCGATGCCTTGGCCGATGCCGGTGTTGGCGCCGGTCACCAGGATGCGCTTGCCGGCCAGGCTGAAGGCTGTGAGGTCGCTCACCGCAGCATGTCCATCGCCACCGGATCGACATCGGTGTAGTCGACATTGTCGCCGGCCATCGCCCAGATAAAGGCATAGTTGGAGGTGCCGGCGCCAGAGTGGATCGACCAGCCCGGCGCCAGCACCGCCTCCTCGTTGCGCATGACGATGTGGCGTGTCTCGTCCGGCTCGCCCATGAAGTGGAAGACGCGCGCCGCCTCGTGCAGGTCGAAATAGAGGTAGGCCTCCATGCGCCGGTCATGCACATGGCACGGCATGGTGTTCCAGATGGAGCCCGGCGCCAGCTGGGTCATGCCGACGACGAGCTGGCAGGTCTTTGTTCCCCCGGCATGGATGAACTGGAAGATCGAGCGCTCGTTGCAGGCCTCCTTGCTGCCGAGATCGAGGCGCTTGGCGTCATCGAGGCGGATCAGCCGGCTCGGATTAGCCTGATGCGCCGGGGCGCTGAGCAGATAGAACTTGGCGGGGTCGTTCTTATCGGCGGAAGCGAAGGAAACCGTGTCAGCGCCCATGCCGAGATAGAGCATGTCGCGCGCCCGCAGGTCGAAGAACTGGCCGCCGGCTTCGATCGTGCCGGCGCCGCCGATGTTGACGGCGATCAATTCGCGCCGGTCGAGAAACCCGTTGGTGCCGGTCGGCTTGATCGCTTCCAATGGCAATGCCGTTCCCACGGGCATGGCGCCGCCGACGATCATGCGGTCGTAGTGCGTGTAGGTCAGGCTGATGCGGCCGGGCTGGAAGAGGTCCTCGATATGGAAATTATGGCGCAGCTCGTCCGTTCCCATGGCGGCGGCGGCCGCCGGGTCGATGGCGAAGCGCGATGTATAGTCGATGTGGTTCTGGCTCATCTCTGTCCTGGCTTTCGGTGGATCATTCGCCCGCGGCCGCCTTGACCGAACTGGCGTAATAGGCCTGTCGCGCCTGCAGGCGCGCGCGATAACGCTGCTGGCTAGCGCCGAGATGGGCGCGCATCGCCTCGCGCGCGGCTTCGGCATCGCCGGCCGTGATCGCGTTCAGGATTACCAGATGCTCGCGCTGCAGCCCGCGCTGGTAGCTGTCGGACTGCGCCAGTTCGGTCGACCAGGGCGAGGTCACGTCGCATGGAATGGCGCGCCGGCCGAGCACGTCGAGCATCTCGACATAGAACGGGTTGTTGGTGGCGCTGGCGATGGCGCGATGGAAGGCCAGGTCGGCCGGGCCGGTCGGCTGGCTGCCGAGCAGCAGCCGCTCGAACTCGAAGAAGGCTTCCTGGATCGCCGCCTCCTGCGCGGCGTTGCGGCGGATGGCGGCGAGCCCAGCCGATTCGATCTCGATCGCCAGCCGCACCTCGAGCACGTTGAGCGCGACCGAATCCTTGGCTCCCAAGTCGGCGGCCAGCGCCCCGAACATGGTCGAAATATGCTCGGTGACGAACACCCCGGCGCCCTGCCGCGGCTCGACCAGACCGTCGGCGGCAAGCTTGGCCAGCGCCTCGCGGATGACTGTGCGGCTGACGCCGAAAGTTTCGGTCAGCTGGCCCTCGGTCGGCAGCTTGTGGCCGGGCAGGATCTCGCCCGCCTGCAGCTGCTTGCGGATCGCCCCCATGACGGTTTCCGACAGCTTGGGTTTTCTCTCGATCCTGAGGTCGTTTGCGGTATCGGACACCTCGGTGACCTCCTAAAGCAATTGCAGGACAAGCGCGTAGCGGTTTTTTCGTCGTGAATTGCGTAAAAACAAAGAGTTACGGTTCAGCGATTCTAACGATCGCTGAACCGCTCTAATGGAACAGGCCCGGCAGCCACAATGAGATTTCCGGGACGTAGGTGACAAGCATCAGCACGGCGAAGGCGGCGCCGTAGAATGGCCAGATCGAGCGCATCGCGGTCCAGATCGGAATGCGGCCGATCGCGCAGCTGACGAACAGAACCGCGCCGACCGGTGGCGTGCAAAGCCCGATGCCGAGATTGAGGATGAGGATGACGCCGAAATGCACGGGATCGACGCCATAGGCCATGACCACCGGCAGGAAGATCGGTGTCGTGATGATGATCAGCGGCGACATGTCCATGAAGGTGCCGAGGATGAGCAGGACGACGTTGATCAGCAGCAGGATCACCAGCTTGTTGTCGGACACCGACTGCAGAAAGGCGACCAGCGCCGCCGGCACCCTGAGATAGGCGAGCAGCCAGCCGAAGGCCGCCGCGCAGCCGATGATCATCAGCACCATGGCCGTGGTGCGCACCGAGGCCGTCGTCGCCGCGACGAAATCGCCCCAGCTCATCGAGCGGTAGATGATCAGCGTCACCAGGAACGCGTAGACGATGGCAATGCAGGAGCTCTCGGTCGCGGTGAAGACACCGGACCTGACGCCGCCGAAGATGATGGCGATCAGGATGAGCCCGGGAATGGCGGCGACAAGCAGCTGCAAGGCCCGGCCGAAGCCGGCGAAGGGCTCCGTCGGATATCCCCGGCGGCTGGCGACCCAATAGGCCGTTATCATCAGCGACAGCGCCAGCAGCAGACCCGGTAGCACGCCAGCCGTGAACAGGTCGGCGATCGAGATACGGCCGCCGGCGGAGATCGAATAGATGATCATGTTGTGGGACGGTGGAATGAGAAGGGCGATGATGGCCCCGACAGAGGTGATGTTGACGGCATAGTCGATGCCGTAGCCGCGCGCCTTCATCTGCGGAATCATCAGCCCGCCGACCGCCGACGCATCCGCCACGGCCGAGCCGGAGATGCCACCGAACATGGTCGATGCGGCGATGTTGACCTGCCCCAGACCGCCGCGCAAATGACCGACCAGGGAGCCTGCCAGCGCGACCAGCCGAGCGGCGATACCACCGCGCACCATCAGGTCGCCGGCGAAGATGAAGAACGGGATGGCCATCAGCGAAAACACGGCGACGCCGGAATTGAGCCGCTGGAACACGACGACCGGCGGCAGGCCAAGCGTGAGGATCGTGGCGAAGCTGGCGACGCCGAGACAGAAGGCGATCGGCGTGCCGATGACCAGCAGGAACACGAAGGTGCCGAACAGGACGATCAGGGCCATGGTTCAGGGCTCCTCGCCGGTTGCATGAATGTCGGCGTCGACGGGCAGGCCGGCAAAGCGCCCGGCCAGCCGTTCCAGCGAAAACAGGCAGACCAGCGCCCCACCCAGGATGACCGGCAGGAAGCTGGCGCCGCCCGGCAGGGCAAGTGACGGCATGACCGTGTTCCAGGTCAGCCTGGCCAATTGCACGCCATAGACGATCATGCCGGCGCCGAAGGCCAGCACGACAAGGTCGGAAATGCTGCGCAGCACCGCCTTGGCCGAAACAGGGAGGACATAGAGCAGCACGTCGAAGCCGAGATGGGTGCGTTCGCGCACGCCGACGGCGGCGCCGAGAAAAATGAACCAGCCCATCAGCAGTACCGAGAAGGGTTCCGTCCAGCTTGGCGAACGGTTCAGCACATAACGCGAGAAGACCTGCCAGAAGATGATGATCGTCATCAGCGTCAAGCCGGCGCCACTGATCCAAAGCGCCAGCCTGGCAAGTCCCGACAGGACCCGCTCCGCACCCAGCCAGAATCCTCGCATGGCCGACGCGTCCGAAGGCAGCGCGGAGGTCTCCGCGCCGCTCGATCCATTGCCCCTGCCGTTCATTTCTCGGCCTGTATGCGGGCGGCCAGGTCCTTCAATTCAGGCGTCGACAAGTACTTGTCGTAGACGGGCTTCATCGCGTCGATCAGCGGCTGCTTGTCGATCTGGCTGACCTTGACGCCCGCGGCCTCGACGATGCCGCGCGACTTCTTCTCCTGCGCGTCCCACAGTTCGCGCATCTTGACGACGCTGTCCTTGGCTGCCTGGCGCACGATCGCCTGGTCTTCGGGCGAGAGCTTGGCCCAGCTTGCCTTCGACATGACCAGCACTTCCGGCACGATCTGGTGTTCGTCCATCGTGTAATGCTTGGCCACTTCGTAGTGCTTAGCGGATTCGAAGCTCGGCCAGTTGTTTTCGGCGCCGTCGATGACGCCGGTCTGCAGCGCCGAATAGACTTCGCCATAGGCCATCGGCGTGGCGTTGGCACCTAGCGCGTTGACCATGTCGACGAACACATCGGACTGGATGACGCGGAACTTCATGCCTTTCATGTCCGCCATCGAGGTAATGTCCTTCTTGGTGTTGTAGAAGGACCGAGCACCGGAATCGTAGAAGGCGAGGCCGACGAGATCATGCGCCTCGAAGGCCTTCAGGATCTGGTCGCCGACACCGCCGTCCATGACGTGGCGCATGTGCTCGACGGAGCGGAACATGTAGGGCAGCGACGGCACGGCGGTCTCCGGCACGATGCCGTTGAACGGTCCCATCGAGACACGGTCGAGGTCGATGACGCCGGCCTGGGTCTGCTCGATCGTGTCCTTTTCCTCGCCGAGTTGCGCCGAGTGATAGACCTCGATCGAATAGCGGCCGGCGGTGCGCTGCTTGATCAGGTCGCCCATGTACTTGACCGCCTCGACGGTCGGGTAACCGTCTGGATGGGTATCCGAGGATCGCAGCACGGTTTCGGCGTTGGCAGCGCCGATCAGCAGCGAACCGATGGCGAATGTCGCGGCCGTCAATTTCGAAAAATGCAACATGACTTCCTCCCATTGAAAATCGAAACGCCCGGCTCAGAGCCGGTACGCATTCTTGGCAAGCGTGTAGGCAAGCTCCTTCGCGAGTTCATGCGCCTCCTCCTCACGCAGCCTGTGCTCGGCGACGAGACGCGCCAGGAACGCACAGTCGACCCGCCGCGCCACGTCATGGCGGGCCGGGATCGACGGAAAGGCGCGGGTGTCGTCGTTGAAGCCGACCGTGTTGTAGAAGCCGGCGGTCTCGGTGGTCATCTCGCGGAACCGGCGCATGCCTTCCGGGCTGTCGTGGAACCACCAGGCCGGCCCGAGCTTCAGCGCCGGATAGACGCCGGCCAACGGCGCCAGTTCGCGCGCATAGCTGGTCTCATCCAGCGTGAACAGGATGACGGTCAGGTCACGCTCCAGCCCGACGCAGTCCAGCAATGGCTTCAATGCCGTTACATAGTCGGTCCGGGCCGGGATATCGAAACCCTTGTCCCTGCCGAATTTCTGGAAAGCAGAAGCCGAATGATTGCGCATGGAGCCGGGATGGATCTGCATGACCAGCCCGTCGTCCCGGCTCATCTTGGCCATCTCGGTCAGCATCTGCGCGCGAAACAATTTTCGCTCGCGCTCATCCTGCGAGCCGGCGCGGACCCGGTTGAACAGCTCCTGCGCCGCCGCGTCGGAAAGATTGGCGGTCTCCGCCGTCGGATGACCGTGATCCGACGACGTCGCGCCGAAGCTCCTGAAGAAGGCGCGCCGCTGGCGATGCGCGTCGAGATAACCGGCCCAGGTCCCGGTGTCGCAGCCGGTGATCTCGCCGAGCCGATCGAGATTGGCCGAAAAGCCTTCGAAATCCGGATCGACGACGGCGTCCGGCCGATAGGCGGTGACAACACGGCCCTCCCAGCCGCTGTCGCGGATCATCTGGTGCCATTTGAGATCGTCGAGCGCGCCTTCGGTCGTCGCGATGACCTCGATGTTGAAGCGCTCGAACAGCGCCCGAGGGCGGAAGTTCTCCCACTGCAGCAGCGTTGCGATCGTATCGTAATGACGGTCGGCGGTCGCGGCGCTCAAAGGCTCTTCGATGCCGAACAGATGCGCAAGGACATGGTCGAACCACAACCGGGTCGGCGTGCCACGGAAGAGGTAATAGTGTTCGGCGAACAGCCGCCAGATCGCCCTGCCGTCGGTCTCGACGGGCGCACCATCGAGGGTCGGCACGCCGAGAGCCTCCAGCCGCACGCCCTGACTGAACAGCATGCGAAAAATATAGTGGTCCGGCACGATGAGCAGTTGCGCGGGATCGGGGAACGGCTCGTTCAGCGCATACCAGCGCGGGTCGGTATGGCCGTGAGGACTGATGATGGGCAGGTCCTTGATGCCGGCGTAGAGAGCGCGGGCGATCGACAGCGGACGCGCCTCGGCTGAAAACAGCAAATCCGCATTGGTCAGTGCCACGGCCATCCTCCGGCTCCATGGGTAGGATCGGTCAGAAATAATGTCAACATACAAAAATCTGGTTGTTGTATGATGACTCCTAAGCGAAGCTAAGCATTGTCGGCGGACGCCGTCAGTGTTACCCCGCAAACCGTTCCACGAGATGAGTGCCGAATTGATGACAGACCGCCGCCTTTCCAACCGCACGGCGCAGGCATTGCCGGTCAAGGTCGCCGCGCCTCGATATGAGCGTGGCGCGATCACGCCGGGCATCGTGCATCTGGGCGTCGGCGCCTTTCACCGCGCCCACCAGGCCGCTTATATGGATGAATGCCTGGCGGCCGGCGAAACGGACTGGGGCATATCAGGCGTGTCGCTGCGCAGCGCCGATACGCGCGACGCGCTGGCGCCGCAGGACGGGCTATACACCTTGGCGGTGCGCGGCAGCGGCGGCGAGAAGCTGCATGTCATCGGCTCGATCGGCTCGCTGCTGGTGGCGCCGGAAGACCCGGAAGCGGTTCTGGCGGTGCTGGCCGATCCGCGTACCCGCATCGTGACGCTGACGATCACCGAGAAAGCCTATTTGCGGGCGGCCGGCGGCGGATTGGACGCGGCGCATGCCGACATCGTCCACGACCTTGACAACCCGCGAACACCGAAGACGGCGCATGGTTTTCTGACCGAAGCGCTCGCCCGGAGGCTGGCTGCTGGCACCCCGCCCTTTACCGTGCTTTGTTGCGACAACCTGCCGGCCAACGGCGCCACCTTGCACCGGCTGCTGATCGAATTCGCCACGCGGCGCGATGCCGGTGCCGGTTCGGCGGCCGATGCCGGAATGGCCGACCACATCGCCGGTCACGTCGCATTTCCGTCAAGCATGGTCGACCGCATCGTGCCAGCCACGACCGATGCCGACAGGGCGCGGATAGCGGGCGAACTTGGTGTGGACGACGCCTGGCCGGTGATGACGGAACCCTTCCGCCAGTGGGTGATCGAGGACGATTTCCCGACGGGCCGTCCGGCCTGGGAAAAATTCGGCGTCACCATGGTTGGGGATGTCGCTCCCTTCGAGGACATGAAGCTGAGGCTGCTCAACGGCGCGCATTCGGGCATCGCCTATCTCGGCCTGCTCAGCGGCCACGCGACGGTCGACAGTGCCTTCGCCGATCCGGCGATCCGGCGGTTCATCGACGCGCTATGGCAAGAGGCCATAACAACGTTGCCGGACGATGCCGGCCTCGACCCATCAGCGTATACGGCTGAGCTTGCGGAGCGTTTTTCAAACACGGCACTTGCCCACCGCACGGCGCAGATCGCCAATGACGGCAGCCAGAAACTGCCGCAGCGCATTATCGCCTCGGCTGTCGAGTGCCTCGAAGCCGGCACCGAGCTGGTCCATCTCACGCTGGTGGTGGCTGCCTGGATCGCCGCCTGCGCGGCGCGCGGAAAGGCGTTGCCGGAAGGCCATTTCACCGATCCGCTCGATGCGCCGATGACCGCGCTTTTGGACCAGCAGCTGCCGGCGAACGAAACCGTGACGGCGGTGTTTGACATGGCCGGCTTCGCCCGGGATCACGCCGAGCGCCAGACGCTGATGGAACTCGTGGCCGTCCATCTCGTCCACCTGCGACGAGACGGCCCGACTTTGGCCTTCGCCGCGCTCGGCATAGAAGCTGAAGGACAGTAAGGCGCGAGCGGTACAGAACCTTGATGTCGTCGCGCACCTCCAGCACCGCCGCCACGCCAACTCTCACGCCACAATAGCCCGACAAACAAAAAAAGCGGGGCAAGGCCCCGCTTCAATCCGTCACCTTGAGACGAGTTTCAGGCCGGCAGGATCGCGCCTTCCAGCGTGGTGAGCTGGCTAAGGAATTGTTCGGCCTTGCTGCGCGACTGATCGTCCTTGGCGTCCGCGGCATCTTCCCTGGCCTCCTGGATGCGGCGGGTGAGATCGGCGCGGTCGACGTCCTTCACCGCGACAGCCGATTCCGCCAGCAGCGTGCAGCCGGCCGGGACGATGTCGGCGAAGCCGCCGAACACGACATAGCGTTCCTCGCTCCCCGAGGCGCTCTTCACCGTGACGACACCCGGCTTGATCGTGGTCATGACCGGCGCGTGATGAGCCATGACGGTCATCTCGCCTTCGGCGCCTGGAATAACGACGGATTCGACCTCGGCGGAAACCAGCAGACGCTCCGGGGAAACCAGTTCGAACTTGAAAGCTTCAGCCATGTCAATTTACCGGGGAGGGAATAGTGAGTAGTCGATAGTGATGGGAGCACGAAACGCCCAGGTCACGCCGCTATTCTCTTCTCGCTGCCCACTACTCCCTATTCGCTTGATTTACGCCGCTTCTGCCGCGAGGCGCTGTGCCTTGTCGACCGCTTCCTCGATGCCGCCGACCATGTAGAAGGCGGCTTCCGGCAGGTGGTCGTAGTCGCCGTTGCAGAGGCCCTTGAAGCCCTTGATGGTGTCGGCGAGGTCGACGAGCTTGCCAGGCGCGCCGGTGAACACTTCGGCGACGAAGAAGGGCTGTGACAGGAAGCGCTCGATCTTGCGGGCGCGGGCCACCGTCTGCTTGTCCTCTTCCGAGAGCTCATCCATGCCGAGGATGGCGATGATGTCCTGCAGCGACTTGTAGCGCTGGAGGATCGACTGCACCTGGCGGGCGACGCCATAATGCTCGTCGCCGACGACCAGCGGGTCGAGCATGCGCGAAGTCGAGTCCAGCGGATCGACGGCCGGATAGATGCCCTTCTCGGCGATCGAACGGTTGAGCGTCGTCGTCGCGTCAAGGTGAGCGAACGAGGTCGCCGGTGCCGGATCGGTCAAGTCGTCGGCCGGCACGTAGATCGCCTGCACCGAGGTGATCGAGCCCTTGGTGGTGGTGGTGATGCGTTCCTGAAGCGCGCCCATGTCGGTGGCGAGCGTCGGCTGGTAGCCCACGGCCGACGGGATGCGGCCGAGCAGCGCCGACACTTCGGAACCCGCCTGCGTGAAGCGGAAGATGTTGTCGACGAAGAACAGCACGTCCTGGCCCTGGTCGCGGAAATATTCGGCGACCGTCAAGCCGGTCAGGCCGACACGGGCGCGCGCGCCCGGCGGCTCGTTCATCTGGCCGTACACCAGCGCTGCCTTGGAGCCTTCGCCGCCGCCCTTCTTGTTGACGCCGGATTCGATGAACTCGTGATAGAGATCGTTGCCTTCGCGGGTGCGCTCGCCGACGCCGGCGAACACCGAGTAGCCGCCATGCGCCTTGGCGATGTTGTTGATCAGTTCCTGGATCAGCACGGTCTTGCCGACGCCGGCGCCGCCGAACAGGCCGATCTTGCCGCCCTTGGCATAGGGCGCCAAGAGGTCGAGCACCTTGATGCCGGTGATCAGGATCTGGGCTTCCGTCGACTGCTCGACATAGGTCGGCGCCGGCTGATGGATCGAGCGCATTTCGATTGCGTCGACCGGGCCTTCTTCGTCGACCGGTTCCCCGATGACGTTGATGATGCGGCCGAGCATGCCCGGGCCGACCGGCACGGTGATCGGAGCGCCGGTGTCGCGCACTTCCTGGCCGCGCACCAGACCTTCGGTGGAGTCCATCGCGATGCAGCGCACGGTGTTTTCACCCAGATGCTGGGCAACTTCGAGCACCAGGCGGTTGCCGACATTGGTCGTCTCGAGCGCGTTCAGGATCGCCGGCAGGTGATCGCCGAATTGCACGTCGACAACGGCGCCGATGACCTGCCGAACCCTGCCGACAACGCCGGTGGCTTTCGTGACCACGGCCTGCGTCTTGGCAACCACGGCCTTGGCCGGCGCTGCTGCTGCCTTGGCCGGAGCAGCTTTTGCCGCCGCCGCCGGAGCCCTGGCCGCCTTCACGGGGGCTGCTGCCTTGGGGGCTGCCGTCTTCGGAGTTGCCTTCTGGGGGGTCGCTGCTTTCGCCATCGTCTTTACCCTTTTCGTCCTTTGTTTCTCACGCGGTCCGGTTCGCGGGAAAGTCACCCGCGGACCGCGCCTAGAGCGCCTCGGCGCCCGAAATAATTTCGATCAGTTCCTTGGTGATCTGCGCCTGCCGCTGGCGGTTGTAGGTGATCGACAGCTTGTTGATCATCTCGCCGGCGTTGCGCGTCGCATTGTCCATGGCGCTCATCTTGGCGCCCATTTCGCCGGCGGCGTTTTCGAGCAGCGCCCGGAAAACCTGCACGGAGATGTTGCGCGGGATGAGGTCGGAGAGGATTTCGCCCGGCTCCGGCTCATATTCATAGACGGCGCTGCCGCCATCCACCGCCGCGGCCGGAGCCGAAGCGACGCCGGCCGGGATGATCTGCTGCGCGGTCGGGATCTGGCTGATCACCGACTTGAACTGCGAATAGAACAGCGTGCAGATGTCGAAGGCGCCCTCGTTGAACAGATGAATGACCTTCTTGGCGATCGCGTCGGCATTGACGAAGCCGAGCGTCTTGACCTCGCGCAGATCGACGCGGTCGATGATCATCGATGCATAGTCGCGGCGCAGGATGTCGAAACCCTTCTTGCCGACGCAGATGATCTTGACCTGCTTGCCATCGGCCAGAAGCCGGCGGATGTGATCGCGGGCAAGACGGGCGATCTGCGAATTGAAACCGCCGCACAGGCCGCGCTCGGCGGTGCAGACCACGAGCAGATGCACGGCGTCCTTGCCGGTGCCCGTCATCAGCGCCGGGGCATCGCCGCCACCGCCGATCGCTTGGGTGATGTTGGCCAGCACGGAACCCATGCGCTCCGAATAGGGGCGCGCCGCTTCCGCCGCCTCTTGCGCACGGCGCAGCTTCGCCGCGGCGACCATCTGCATCGCCTTGGTGATCTTCTGCGTCGCCTTGACCGAGGCGATACGGTTACGAAGGTCTTTTAATGAAGGCATGCTTCAAACCTGATCCCGTCTTGTCTCATCCGGACTGGCGCTTCGCTCAGGCGAAGGTCTTGGCGAAGGCGTCGATCTCGGCCCTGAGCTTGGCGCGCAGATCGTCCGAAAGCGCCTTTTCCTTGCGGATGGCGTCGAGAACGTCCTTGCCCGCCGCACGCATGTGGCTGAGCAGGCCGTGCTCGAACTTGCCGACCTGGTTGACCGGCAGCTTGTCGAGATAGCCGTTGACGCCGGCGAAGATCACCGCGACCTGCTCTTCCGTCTTCAGCGGCGAGAACTGCGGCTGCTTCAGGAGTTCGGTCAGGCGCGATCCGCGGTTGAGCAGGCGCTGCGTGGCGGCATCGAGATCCGAGCCGAACTGCGCGAAGGCCGCCATTTCGCGGTACTGCGCGAGCTCGCCCTTGATCGAACCGGCAACCTGCTTCATCGCCTTGATCTGCGCGGCCGAGCCGACGCGGCTGACCGAGAGGCCGACGTTGACGGCCGGACGGATGCCCTGGAAGAACAGGTTGGTTTCGAGGAAGATCTGGCCGTCGGTGATCGAGATCACATTGGTCGGGATATAGGCCGACACGTCGTTGGCCTGCGTCTCGATGATCGGCAGGGCGGTCAGCGATCCGCCGCCCAGATCGTCGTTGAGCTTCGCGGCGCGCTCGAGCAAGCGCGAGTGCAGGTAGAAGACGTCGCCGGGATAGGCTTCGCGGCCTGGCGGGCGGCGCAGCAACAACGACATCTGGCGATAAGCGACGGCCTGCTTCGACAGATCATCATAGCTGATCAGCGCATGCATGCCGTTGTCGCGGAAATATTCGCCCATGGTGCAGCCGGCGAACGGCGCCAGGAACTGCATCGGCGCCGGGTCGGAAGCGGTAGCGGCGATG
The DNA here is from genome assembly GCF_054059755.1 of Mesorhizobium sp. URHB0026. Taxonomy (NCBI): domain Bacteria; kingdom Pseudomonadati; phylum Pseudomonadota; class Alphaproteobacteria; order Hyphomicrobiales; family Phyllobacteriaceae; genus Mesorhizobium; species Mesorhizobium sp. URHB0026. Next base: position 1,244,627 of record NZ_JBSSCN010000001.1, read on the forward strand.
ATGATCGAGTATTCGAGCGCGCCGCGCTCTTCCAGAACCTTGACGAACTGCGCGACGGTCGAACGCTTCTGGCCGACGGCGACGTAGACGCAGTAGAGCTTTTCCTTTTCCGGGCCGTTATCGTGCACCGACTTCTGGTTGAGCATCGTGTCGAGGATGATGGCGGTCTTGCCGGTCTGGCGGTCACCGATGACCAGCTCGCGCTGGCCGCGGCCGACCGGGATCAGGGCGTCAATGGCCTTGAGGCCGGTTGACATCGGCTCGTTGACCGATTTGCGCGGAATGATGCCTGGTGCCTTGACGTCGACGCGCTTGCGTTCGGTCGCTTTGATCGGGCCCTTGCCGTCGATCGGGTTGCCAAGCGCGTCGACGACGCGGCCGAGCAGGCCGGGGCCGACAGGAACGTCGACGATGGCGCCGGTGCGCTTGACGATGTCGCCTTCCTTGATGTCGCGGTCGGCGCCGAAGATGACGACGCCGACATTGTCGGCTTCGAGGTTGAGCGCCATGCCGCGGATGCCGCCTGGGAATTCGACCATTTCGCCGGCCTGGACATTGTCGAGGCCATAGACGCGGGCGATACCGTCACCGACGGACAGCACCTGTCCGACTTCGGAGACCTCGGCCTCCTTGCCGAAATTCTTGATCTGATCTTTCAGAATTGCGGAAATTTCCGCGGCGCGGATGTCCATCAGCCGACCTCTTTCAGTGCAAGCTTGAGCGAATTGAGTTTGGTTTTGAGCGACGTATCGATCTGGCGCGAGCCCATCTTGACCACCAACCCGCCGAGCAGCGATGGATCGACGGTGACGGAAATGGCCACGTCCTTGCCGGCAACGCCCTTCAGCGCGGCCTTGAGTTCGGTCTGCTGGGCCGCGGTCAGCTCATGAGCCGACGTCACCTCGGCGGCAGCCTCGCCACGGTGCTCAGCGGCGATCTGGCGGAATGCCTTGATCATGCCGGGCACCGCGAACAGGCGGCGGTTCTTGGCGACGACGCGCAGGAAATTGCCGGTCAGACCGATGATGCCGGCCCTGTCGGCGATCGCCCCGATGGCCTTGGCCTGGTCCTCGCTGGAGAATACCGGGCTGTTGATCAGCCGGGTGAGGTCGCCACTGCCCGCGAGCATGGCCTCGAAACTGGTGAGATCGGCCTCGACCTTGGCGACGGAATTTGCCTGCGATGCCAGTTCGAACAGCGAACCGGCATAGCGTTCTGCGACACCTGAGATTGGCGATGACGATTGAGCCACGGACCGTCTTTTCTCTTGTCTGACAGGCCGCAGATTGTTGGCGCGAGCAAAAACTCTGGCTAAATCTTTGACCTTACTGCATTTTTTCAAGCACGGAGGCGCGGCTTCCGCTATCCCCGGCCGAAAGTCGATTGCCGTCTAGCACAGGCATTTTAAGACCGCAATGCGTCGTTCCGCATGGTTTTCAGGCACTATTGTCGCATCCGGCGAAAGATCAGCGTCCCGCGCGCCTGAATACCCCAGGATTCAGGGCACAAAGCCGAAGGCAAAGGCGAGCGGCAAGGCCGCGAGCGCCAATTCCACCACAATGGAAATCCAATTGAAAGGTGTATTGGCGCCATCGGACATCATCGACAGCAGCCGGCCGAAGGCGGTGAACAGCCATGAAAATCCGAGCGCCATGTAGACCAGCGGCTGCGCGAGCAGGATGCAGCACAGGCCGACTCCGAGATAAAAGCCCGACATGCGGCCGCGCCCCTCGGCGATCGCCGCCGCCTTCTCGGGTTTCGCCTGCAGGCGCAGGATACGGAACGCCAGCCCCGGCGCCAGGAAAAACAGAAGGCCGAGCAGCACGGTGAAGACCGCGCTCGACCAGGCCAGCCATTCGCCCTGGCTCGTCGGCCATGGAAGCGCAAAATCCATCGTGTCCCCTCGAAATGCCTGTTTTGAAAATCGCCGACATTCTAGCGAAGGAAAGACCCGGCGCCAGATGGCTTCAGCCACTTTAGGAGGCGCGCATCAACCCAGTGCGAATTCCACCGCCGCCTCGGCATGGATGCGCGTCGTGTCGAAAACCGGAATGTCGAAATCCTCCTGGCCGATGAGCATGGTGATCTCGGTGCAGCCCATGATCAGGCTGTCGGCGGCTTCGTCGCGGCGCAAGCGGTTTGCCTCGGCGACATAGGCCGCCTTCGAGGCTTCTGTGACGATGCCCTGACAGAGTTCTTCGTAGATGACGCGATGCACCATGTCGCGCCCGGCCGAATCTGGCACCACTGGCGACAGGCCGTATTTGTCGGCAAGCCGGCCCTTGTAGAAGTCCTGCTCCATGGTGAACCGCGTTGCCAGCAGCGCTGGCCGCCGAAGGCCGGCCCGCCTGACCGTGGCCGCGGTTGCGTCGGCGATATGGATGAGCGGGATCGACACAGCCGCCTGCACCTGGTCGGCCAGTCTGTGCATGGTGTTGGTGCACAGAAGCAGGCCCTCCGCACCGCCGGCCTCAAGTTTGTGCGCGGCATCGATCAGCAGCGCGCCGGCACCGTCCCAGTCGCCATCATGCTGCCGTTCGGCAATCTCGGCGAAATCGAACGACCAGAGCAGCAGCCTCGCCGAATGCAGGCCGCCCAGCCGCTCGCGCACGATCTCGTTGAGCAGGCGGTAGTAGATGGCGGTCGATTCCCAACTCATGCCGCCGAGCAGGCCTAAGGTTTTCATCAGATCTTCCGTTTCTCTCGTCGTGACAGCTGGAGCTGAATTTGTGTTCCTACAAAAAGCTCTGCGGGTCGATGTCGACCTGCACCCGAACCGAGCCGCGCTGTTTCGGCCCGTTGGCCAGCATGGTGCGGATGAACCCCTGCATGTCGGCGCGCCGTTCGCCCTGGATCAGCAGGCGGAAGCGGTGGCGACCGCCGAGCAACGATAATGGCGCTTCCGCAGGCCCGAGCACGAACAGATCCGGCGCCTCCGGTGCGGAGCGGCGCAGGCCGCGTGCATGGGCTTCCGCTTCCGCCCGCGTCACCGCGCTGACGATGACGCCTGCCAGCCGGCCGAAGGGCGGCAAGGCAGCGCGTTCGCGCTCTGAAATCTCGCGCTGGTAGAAAGACTCGGCATCGCCGGAGACGATCGCCCGCATCACCGGATGGTCGGGCTGGAAGGTCTGCAGCAGGCCAAGGCTCTTCTTGCCGGTGCGGCCGGCACGGCCGGTCACCTGGCTGAGCAGCTGGAAGGTGCGCTCGGCGGCACGCGGATCGCCATTGGCAAGGCCTAGGTCGGCATCGACGACGCCGACCAGCGTCATGTTCGGGAAATTGTGACCCTTGGCGACCAGTTGCGTGCCGATGACGATATCGGCCTCGCCATTGGCGATAGCCTCCAGTTCCAGCCGCAACCGCCGTACACCCCCCATGATATCCGACGACAGCACGATGGTGCGCGCGTCCGGGAAATGCGTGACGACCTCTTCGGCGATGCGCTCCACCCCCGGCCCGCAAGCGACCAGATGGTCGAGCGTGCCGCATTCGGGGCAGGCTTCCGGCCGGCGCTCATTGTGACCGCAGTGATGACACACCAACTGGCCGCGAAAGCGGTGTTCGACCAGCCAGGCCGAGCACACCGGGCAGCCGAAACGGTGGCCACAGACCCGGCATAGCGTCAGCGGCGCATAGCCCCGCCGGTTGAGGAACAGCAGCGATTGCTCCTTCTTCTCCAGCGTCTTGCGCATATGGTCGATCAGCATCGGCGACAGGAAGCCGCCACGCGCCGGCGGCGCGCGGCGCATGTCGATCGACTTGAGATCGGGAAGTGCCGCCTCGGCGAAGCGGGCGGAAAGCACAGCCCTGGCATAGCGGCCCTGGCTGGCGTTGACCCGGCTCTCGACCGAAGGCGTTGCCGACGCCAGCACGACGGGAAAGCCGCCAATATGGCCGCGCACGACAGCCATGTCGCGCGCATTGTAGAAAACGCGGTCTTCCTGCTTGTAGGCCGGGTCGTGCTCCTCGTCGACGACGATCAGGCCGAGCTGCTTGAACGGCAGGAAGAGCGCCGAGCGCGCGCCGGCGACGACACGCACGCCCCCTTCCGCCACTTGCCGCCAGACTTTTTCGCGCATCCTGGGCGGCAGGTCGGAATGCCACTCGGCTGGCTTGGCGCCAAAGCGCCCCTGGAACCGTTCGAGGAAAGCATGCGTCAGCGCGATTTCCGGCAGCAGGATCAGCACCTGTTTGCCCTGATCGAGCGCGGCGGCCACCGCCTCGAAATAGACCTCGGTCTTGCCCGAACCGGTAACACCATCGAGCAGCGAGACATTGAACGCGCCGGCCGCGACATTGGCGCGCAGCATCGACGCGGCGTCGTTCTGGTCCGGCATCAGGTCCGGCAGGGCATAGCTTGGGTCGGGTGCGGCCACCACAGGGCGCGGCGGGATCATCACCGTTTCGAACACGCCTTGCGCTTTCAGCCCCTCGATTACGGTCGACGACACGCCGGCGGCGTGCGCCAGCCCCGAGCGCGTCCAGGCAAGCCCTCCTTCGGCTGTCTCCAGCACCCGCGTCCTCGCATCGGTCATCCGATCCGGCATGACGAGTGTCCGCTGCAGCCCTTCGATCCAGGGTTCGGGATCGAAAGCTTCCGGCGCACGCAACAGCATGCGCGCCACCATGCCCGGCGCCGACAGCGTGTATTGCGCCACCCAGTCGACGAAGCGGCGCATGGCGCGGTCGATCGGCGGACAGTCGAAAACCTGTTCGATCGGGCGCAATTTCCTGGCATCGACCTGCTCGACCACGCCGTCCCAGACGATGCCGGCGACCTGGCGCGGCCCAAGCGGCACGCGCACGATCGAGCCCGGCACCACCCGCATGCCGGCCGGCACGGCATAAGTGTAGGGGCGTTCGGCCGGCATCGGCACCAGCACCGGTGCGGCTGCGACAAAGGGCGAATCTTCGATCATGAGGCGTGACCTTGCCCCGACTTTGGTCTAGATCAAAGAGCAAGGCTGAACGTGCCTTCCCAAGCACGACGAAATCGTCAGGAGACCCGCCATGAAATTTTTTGTCGACACCGCCGACGTCAAGGATATCCGTGAGCTGAACGATCTGGGGCTGCTCGATGGCGTCACCACCAATCCGTCGCTGATCCTGAAATCCGGCGGCAAGATCGCCGAGGTCACCAAGCAGATCTGCGACATCGTCAAAGGTCCGGTCTCGGCGGAAGTCGTGGCGAGCGAGTACAAGCAGATGATGGCCGAGGCCGAGGTGCTGTCCAAGATCGCGCCCAATGTGTGCATCAAGGTGCCGCTGACGCTGGACGGCTTGAGAGCCTGCAAGACGATCCGCACCGAGATGAACCGAATGGTCAATGTCACGCTGTGCTTCTCGGCCAATCAGGCGCTGCTCGCGGCCAAGGCCGGCGCATCCTTCATCTCGCCTTTCGTCGGCCGCGTCGACGATACCGGCGCGGACGGCATGGAACTGATCCAGGAGATCCGCCAGATCTACGACAATTACGATTTCCAGACCGAGATCCTTGTCGCCTCGGTGCGCACGGTGAACCATATCAAGCAGGCGGCGCTCATCGGCGCCGACGTCGTGACCGCACCGCCGGCGACACTGAAGGCATTGGTGAAGCACCCGCTTACGGACAAGGGTCTGGAGCAGTTCACCGCCGACTGGGCCAAGACCGGCCAGAAAATCGGCTGAGACTATTCAGCTCCAATGAAAAAGGCCGGGCAACCGGCCTTTTTGTTGGCGTCATGACAGCCTCCGCTCAATCCGCGTCGTCAGTGTCAGGCACGGCCGCCGGCTGGCGTTTGCCTGCCATGATCTCGCGCTTGCCGACATGGTTCGGTGCGCCGACCAGACCTTCCTTCTCCATCCGCTCGACCAGTGAAGCGGCGCGGTTGTAGCCTATGCCGAGGCGGCGCTGGATGTAGGACGTCGAACATTTCTTGTCGCGCAACACCACCTTGACCGCCTCGTCATAGCTGGAATCGCCCTCCTCCGCGGCAACGGCTCCCTTGTCGAAGACCGCTCCCTGGTCGTCTTCCTCTTCCTCTTCATCCTCGTCGGCCGTAACGGTCTCCAGATATTCCGGGCGGCCCTGCGCCTTCAGATGCGCCACGACATGCTCGACCTCTGCGTCGGACACGAAGGGGCCGTGCACGCGGGCGATGCGCCCGCCGCCCATCATGTGCAGCATGTCGCCCTGGCCGAGCAGCTGCTCGGCACCCTGCTCGCCCAAAATGGTGCGGCTGTCGATCTTGGAGGTGACCTGGAATGAGATTCGGGTCGGGAAGTTGGCCTTGATAGTGCCGGTGATGACGTCGACGGAAGGCCGCTGCGTGGCCATGATCAGGTGGATGCCGGCGGCGCGCGCCATCTGCGCCAGGCGTTGGATGGCGCCTTCGATCTCCTTGCCGGCGACCATCATCAGGTCGGCCATCTCGTCGACGATGACGACGATATAGGGCATCGGCGCGAGGTCGATCTCCTGCTGTTCGAACAACGGCTCGCCGGTGCCCTTCTCGAAGCCGGCCTGCACGGTCATGACGACCGTCTCGCCCTTGTCGCGGGCGGTGGCGGCGCGCTCGTTGTAGCCGTCGATGTTGCGCACGCCGAGCCGCGCCATTTTGCGATAGCGGTCCTCCATCTCGCGCACAGCCCATTTGAGCGCGGTGACCGCCTTCTTGGGATCGGTGACGACGGGGGTCAGAAGGTGCGGGATACCGTCATAGACCGACAGTTCGAGCATCTTCGGGTCGACCATGATCAGCCGGCATTCTTCCGGTTTCAGCCGGTAGAGCAGCGACAGGATCATGGTGTTGATGGCGACCGACTTGCCGGATCCCGTGGTGCCGGCGACAAGCAGATGCGGCATCTTGGCCAGCTCGGCGATGACAGGTTCGCCGCCGATCGTCTTGCCAAGGCAAAGCGCCAGCTTGCAGCTGGTCTTGCGGAAGCCCTGCGATTCGATCAGTTCACGGAAATAGACGGTCTCGCGGGTCTCGTTCGGCAGCTCGATGCCGATGACGTTGCGGCCGGGCACCACGGCGACGCGCGCCGAGACCGCCGACATGGAGCGCGCGATATCGTCGGCGAGACCAATGACACGGGAGGATTTGACGCCGGGCGCCGGCTCGAACTCATAGAGGGTAACGACCGGACCAGGGCGAACATGGATGATCTCGCCTCGCACGCCGAAATCCTCCAGCACGCTTTCCAGGAGATCTGCATTCTGCTCGAGCCGCTCCTGCGACATGTAGAAGCCCTGCCCTTCCGGCGGCTGCTGCAGCAGCTCCTCCGAGGGAAGCTCGTAGCCTTCGCCCGTCACCGGCTGCACAACCTTGCCAGCCATGGGCAGCGACGGACGCACGGCGAGATTGGTTTCCTCCACACGTTGCGCAAATGGCGCCCGGGCGGCGCTGGCTGCGGCAGGCGCCGTCGCGGCCGTTGTCCGAGCCAGCCGGGCGGCTCTGCCTGCCGGGACGGACGGCTCGACCACGACCTTGTTGGAGTTAGCCGGAAAGACGTCCGGCAGGGTGGGTGGAACCTGGCCAGGAAGGCACTCGATGACACGGAACAAGGCGGTGACATCGGCCACCGCCGGTCCGGAGTCACCGGCCCGCACGGCGGCAACCAGCGGAGCCGGGACCGGTACACGTGGGACCGGGCTGACTTGGCGGGCCGGCGTCACGTCGACCAGAAGCGGCGCCAAGCCCTCGAAGAAAGCATGATCCGAAAGATAGGGCCGCCGGGCTTTTTCAGCGGGGGCTGCTTTGACCGGCGCGCCATTCCCGACAACGGGCGCCGGGCGCGTGGCCGCTCGTGCCGTTGCTGGCGCCTTTAGAGCCGACGGCGCAACGCCTTTCGCCGTCTCCCCGCTACGCGCCGGCTGAGCGGACCCGGCCGGTGCCGGTCCGCGATGCATAACGACGCCAGGCCCGACCTGCTGCGTCGGGAGCGCCTGCGGGTCGTCCTGCCAGGCAACTTCGTCCTGCGGTTGGCGGTGCTTTGGCTCATAGTCCGGCGTGCGTGTAAAACGCACATTGGGTGCAAGGAAAAAATACTCTTGCCAGGCAGGGCTTTCGGTGTCGCCACCCTGCGGGAAAGAAGCGCCGGACTGGCGGACGTCGACCTTGCCGCGCGGGCCGCCGGAACGCTCTCCTTGGGGGTCATCGGGCGCAGCTGTGTGCAACGAATTGATCCGAGAAAAACGCCTGGCTTCCATGCTCAAGACTCACTGTGAAACGACTGCCGAGCAATAGGGAGCGAGTGGTTAACAGTTGCTTCCTGTCAGCGTCGCTGGAGCGATCGAGGCACATCTTTCGCGGCGAAGCGCTTGGCTGGAAAGCGGGCTAACCCTGGCCACGTGAAAACCCGCGGTCAGGCTTCGCATGGCACCAAAGCCCGGCTGCCGGCGCGTTTCCATCGCCCTGACACAGGATAGGGATATCGAGAGAATGAGAGATGGCGTTCGGCCCTCTTTTGAGACGGCGACCGTGCTAGCTGGCCGCCTTGCCGTGCCGGGCCAGATCCTGGGCGATCGACAGCTGCAGGGCTTCAGCCAGCTCGCGCGCGGCGCGGTTCTCGGCGTCGATCTGCGCCCGGTAGGAGGCGAACTCCTGACGCGGCCTGTCGAAGGACGAGGTGATCGCCCGCTTGCCGACGGCGATCACCGCGCCGGTTTTCGCATCGGTCAGTGTGTAGCCCGCGGTCAGTGTCACCGACCCAGCCGTCGGCTCGTCTTGATCGGTTCCATTCTGTACCAGCGCCGAGGATTCAACGCCTTCGGTCACGCCGAGGTCGAGCGAATAAAGCGGCGAGGCGGGCTCGCCGGCGCCGCGCCCGAACCCGAAGATCAGATTGTTACGCACCTGCTGGGCATAGCGCGTCCGGACCGGCTTGACGGCGATCGATGCCATCTCGGCATTGGCGGTCGAGCCCGTCGACAACGGCGCGCTCGAATAGAGCGGCCGCACCTGGCAGGCCGAAATGAACGCCAGCGAGCCGACGAGGCCGGCAAGCGCGATGCGGCGCAGCAGACGGCCCAGCTCTGTCTTTTCCCGGTCAGGCAACGACATTGACGATCCTCTGCGGCACGATGATCACCTTGCGCGGAGCCTTACCTTCAAGTGCTTTCTGCACGAAGTCGAGAGCCAAGACCGCTTTTTCGACCGCACCTTGGTCCGCGTCGCGGGCAATTGTCAAATCCCCCCGCTTCTTGCCGTTGACCTGCACCGGATAGGTGACTTCGTTGTCCAAGACCAGCGCCGGATCGAAAGCCGGCCAGGGCCGTTCGGCCACCAGATCGACGCCGCCCAGCGTCTCCCAGCACTCTTCAGCCAGGTGCGGCATCACGGGCGCGATCAGATGCACCATGATCTCCACGGCCTCGCGGCAGGCGCTTTTCAGCGCCGGAACGGCCTTGCCTTCCGCCACTTCGTTTAGCGGGGCTGTCAGCGCGTTGGCCAGTTCATAGATGCGAGCAATGGCGCGGTTGAAGGCGAGCTTCTCGATGTCTTCGCCAACCGCCTTCAGGATCTTGTGCGCGGCCTTGGAAACCGCCCCGGCCTCGCCATCATTGGCCGCCTTGGGCGTGACCCCTGCCAGCGTCTCGGCCGCCGTCGACACCAACCGCCAGATGCGCTGCATGAAACGATGCGCGCCGGCGGCACCGTCGTCGGTCCACTCGACATCGCGCTCGGGCGGCGAATCCGACAGCATGAACCAGCGCGCCGTGTCGGCGCCGTAGCCATCGGTGATGTCTTCCGGGCTCACCGTGTTCTTCTTCGACTTCGACATCTTCTCGAGCGGCCCGATGGTGACCGCCTCGCCGGTGGCGACGTCGATGGCGCGGCGCTTGCCGTCGACGTCTTCCAGACGCACCTCGGTCGGCGCCAGCCAGCGCCCATTCGACGCCGAGCCGACACGGTAGGTTTCGTGGACCACCATGCCTTGCGTGAACAGGCCCTTGAACGGCTCGGCCAAGGCAACATGGCCGGTCTCGCGCATGGCGCGGGTGAAGAAGCGCGAATAGAGCAGATGCAGGATCGCATGCTCGATGCCGCCAATATATTGGTCGACCGCCAGCCACTCGTTCGCTGCCTTGGGATCGGTCGGCTCATGCGCCCAGGGCGCGGTGAAGCGGGCGAAATACCAGGACGAATCCACGAACGTATCCATCGTGTCGGTTTCGCGCCGCGCGTCCTTGCCGCATTGCGGGCACTTCACATGCCGCCAGGTCGGGTGACGGTCGAGCGGATTGCCTGGCCGGTCGAAATCGACATCGTCGGGCAGCTTGACCGGCAGATCGGCCTTCGGCACCGGCACCACACCGCAATCCTCGCAATGGATCATCGGGATCGGGCAGCCCCAGTAGCGCTGGCGCGAAATGCCCCAGTCGCGCAGGCGGAAATTCACCTTGCGCTCGGCCATCGGCCGGTTGCCGATGGTCTTTTGCTCCAGCAGCCTGGCGACTTCATTGAAAGCGCTGTCCGGCGGCATGCCGTCGAGGAAGCGCGAATTGATCATCGCGCCATCGTCGACATAGGCCTCGTCGACGATCTGGAACGTCTTGGGATCGGCTCCGTCAGGCATCACCACTGGCACCACCGGCAGGCCGTATTTGTTGGCGAAATCGAGGTCGCGCTGGTCATGCGCCGGGCAACCGAAGATGGCGCCGGTGCCGTATTCCATCAGCACGAAATTGGCGACGTAGACAGGCAGCATCCAACTATCGTCGAAAGGATGGACGACGCGGATGCCGGTGTCGAAGCCTTTCTTCTCGGCCGTCTCGAGCGCCGCCACCGAAGTGCCCATATGGCGTACTTCGTCGATGAACTTCGCCAAGGCCGGATTGGTCTCCGCGGCCTTCTTGGCCAGCGGATGATCGGCGGCGATTGCCATGAACGAGGCACCGAAAATGGTGTCGGGCCTTGTCGTGTAGACTTCCAGCTCATGCTCGCCGGCGATTTCCGAGGCCAGCGGCCAGCGGATCAGCAGGCCTTCCGAACGGCCGATCCAGTTCTGCTGCATCAGCTTCACTTTTTCGGGCCACTCGTGGAGACCGTCCAACGAATCCAGCAAGTCCTGGGCAAAGTCGGTGATCTTGAAGAACCATTGCGTCAGCTCGCGCTGTTCCACCAGCGCGCCGGAGCGCCAGCCGCGCCCGTCGATGACCTGCTCGTTGGCGAGCACCGTCATGTCCTCCGGATCCCAGTTGACCTTGGAGGATTTGCGCGTCACCAGCCCCTTCTCGACGAAGTCGAGGAACAGCATCTGCTGGCGGTGGTAGTAGTCGACGTCGCAGGTGGCGAATTCGCGCGCCCAGTCCAGCGACAGGCCCATCACCTTGAGCTGCTCGCGCATGGCGGCGATGTTCTGGTAGGTCCATTCCTTGGGATGCACCTTGTTCTGCATCGCGGCGTTCTCAGCCGGCATGCCGAAGGCGTCCCAGCCCATCGGGTGCAGCACGTTGAAACCCTTGGCGCGCTTGTAGCGGGCCACCACGTCGCCCATCGTGTAATTGCGGGTATGGCCGATATGGATGCGACCCGACGGATAGGGGAACATTTCCAGCACGTAGTATTTCGGGCGCGGATCGTCATTGTGCGCTCCGAAAAGCTTCTTCTCGGCCCAGGCCTTCTGCCATTTGGGTTCTGACGCGCGCGGGTTGTATCGTTCGGTTGCCATGGGACGTTTTTCACTTAAAAGCATGCGGACTGCGGGCAAGAGCCCGGCAGTTCATGAAATGTGGTCCGGGTGTTCACCATGGTTTGGCAAACCCGTCAACCATATGGACATCGCGGCTGACACAAAACGCGGGTCAAAACAGCGGGATTTGCATATGGGCGACACCGTTCAGCAGTTTTTCACGGTCAAGGCGAAGATCGCCGCCGCCGAGCGGGAGGCGGGCCGTGAAGCCGGCGCGGTGACGCTGGTGGCGGTCTCCAAGACCTTCGACGCCGCCGACATAGGCCCGGTCATCGAGGCCGGCCAGCGCGTCTTCGGCGAAAACCGCGTGCAGGAAGCGCAAGGCAAATGGCCTGACCTGAAGGAAGCTTTCCCCGACATCGAACTGCACCTGATCGGCCCGCTGCAGTCGAACAAGGCGAAGGAAGCGGTGGCGCTGTTCGAGGTCATCGAGACGGTTGACCGCGACAAGATCGCCGTGGAGCTCGCCAAGGAAATTATCCGGCAAGGCCGTGGGCCAAAACTCTATGTCCAGGTGAACACCGGTTCCGAACCGCAGAAAGCCGGCATCGAACCGCGCGAGGCGGTCGCCTTCGTCAGACGCTGCCGGGAAGTGCACGGCCTCGGCATCGAAGGCCTGATGTGCATCCCGCCGGCGGACGAGAACCCCGGCCCCCACTTCGCCTTGTTGGAGAAACTCGGCGAGGAAGCCGGTGTCGCCAAGCTGTCGATGGGCATGTCCGGCGACTACGAGACCGCGATCGCCTTTGGCGCCACCAGCGTCAGGGTGGGTTCGGCGATTTTTGGAAGCCGGTAGCCCGAATTTCAAGCTTGCCGCGTCATGCGTCAATTCTATATCTAGCCAGGCTAGCTAGGAGCATTCCATGAACTGGCACCTTCAGGACGCAAAAAACAATTTCTCCAAGCTGGTCCAACGCGCGCGCAGCGAGGGACCGCAGACGGTAACGCTGCGCGGCGAGCGTGCCGCGGTGGTACTCTCCGCCGAGGATTACGACCGCCTGGCTGGAAAGAAGAAATCCTTGGCCGAATATCTTTTGACAGGTCCGGTTTGGGACGATGATTTCGCCGAGGAGGTCAACCGGCGTCCGGAAACGATGATCCGGAACGTCGATCTCTGATGTATCTGCTCGACACGAACATCATTTCCGATCTGCGGAGGCAGCAACCCAGGCCGACTGAATGGCTGGCTTCGGTGGATCCAACATCAGTGAACCTCAGCGTCATTACCCTTGGTGAGATCGAGCGTGGGATCGTCAAGCTGGGCAAGGTCGACCCCGGAAAGGCGGCACGCCTCGATCTCTGGCTACGGGAGCTTCGGCATGACAACGCCAACCGTATTCTTGCTGTCACGGAAGATGTGGCACTCACTTGGGGCCGCATCACCGCCGGCCGAACACGAGGCAGCGCTGACACGCTCATCGCGGCAACCATGATCTCATTCTGGTGACTCGCAATGTCGCCGACTTTGAAGACATTGGCTTGACGGTGCTCAACCCCTGGGCCGTCTAAGCGTCCCTATCTGCCCGGAGCGCGCCATTTTCGCCATGGCATATCGCTGGGCCTGATCCACAAGCGCCATTATACCAGCGCTATACCAGCGCTTGAAACGAAACGTACCGTTCCTATTTGCTTTGATGTCACCACACATCCTCCTGGAGTCTCACGATGCGTTACAATCAGCTTGGAAACACGGGGTTATTCGTCTCCGAACTTTGCCTCGGCACCATGACCTTCGGCGCCGCCGGCCAAAATGCCCAATGGGGCCTGATCGCCAGCCTCGACCAGAAGGGCGTCAACGAGATCGTCGGCCGCTCGATCGCCGTCGGCGTCAACTTCTTCGACACGGCCGACGTCTATTCCGTCGGTGAGTCCGAACGCCTGCTTGGTCAGTCGCTTAGGGACCTCGGTGTTGCCCGGTCAAACGCGGTCATCGCCACCAAGGTCCACGGCGCCATGGGTGAGGGACCAAACCAGCGCGGCTCCTCGCGCGGCCACATCATGGATTCGGTCGACGCCAGCTTGGAGCGGCTGCAGCTCGACCATATCGATCTCTATCAGTTGCACGGCACCGACGCGGTGACGCCGATCGACGAGACACTGCGGGCACTTGATGATCTCGTCTCCAGCGGCAAAGTCCGCTATGTCGGTGTCTCCAACTGGCAGGCCTGGCGCATCGCCAAGGCGCTCGGCATCGCTGACCGCAACGGCTTTGCCCGCTTCGAAACCATCCAGTCCTATTATTCGATCGCCGGCCGCGACCTCGAACGCGAGATCGTGCCGCTGATCAACGAGGAGAAGCTCGGCCTGATGGTGTGGTCGCCGATGGCCGGCGGGCTGCTTTCCGGCAAATACGGGCCCGGCGCGCCGGGCAATGGCGAGGGCCGCCGCGCGTCCTTCAACTTCCCGCCGGTCAACGAGGAGCGTGCCTGGGCGGCGGTCGCCGTCATGCGCGAGGTCGCCGAGAAGCATGATGTCGGCGTCGCGACCGTGGCGCTCGGCTATGTCCTGGCCAAGCCTTTCGTGATGAGCGTGATCATCGGCGCCAGCCGCATGGACCAGCTCGAGCAGAACCTTGCCGCCACCAGCCTCAAGCTCGATGCCGACGATCTCGCCAAGCTTGACGAAGTGAGCGCACTACCCGCCGAATATCCCGGCTGGATGGTCGAACGCCAGGGCGCCGGCCGTCGTCCGGCGCCTTTCGTGCCGAAGGCATAGCTCGTACCGCTGGCAAGCCAGTCCTTTGCAACGCCGCGCGTCGCATCGACGCGCGGCTTCGACTACAGCCGAACGGTCTCGGCAAGAAAGTCGAGAAAAGCCCGCACACGTGCCGGCAGGTGTTTGCCCTGGCCGACATAGACGGCATGCGTCGGCTCTTCGTCGCCGGGGTTGAAATCTTCCAGCAGCGGCACCAGCCGGCCGGCGGCAATGTCGGGCTCGACATGCCAGCGCGCCAGTCGGGCAATGCCGGCCCCGGCGACGGTCGTTTGGCGCATCGCCTCGCCATCGGTCAATGTCAGGTTTCCGACAACCGGGGTGATCACCGGCGCGCCTGCCGTATCGATAAAGGGCCAGCCGTCGATATGCCGCGCGAAACCGAAAGCGAGCATGTTGTGACGCCCGAGATCGGACAGCGTGCGCGGCGTGCCGTGTGCTTCGAGATAGGAAGGTGCCGCGACCACCACCATTCGGCTTTGACCGAGCTTGCGCGCCACCAGCCTCGATTCGCGCAGCGGCCCGGCGCGGATCGCGACGTCGGCCCGCTCTTCCAGCAGGTCGATCACGCTGTCGGTCAGCACAGCCTCGACGAAAATTTCGGGATAGCGCTCCAGAAAGCGCGGCAGCAGGTCCATCAGCCGGTGTTGGCCGAACGGCACGTAGCTGTTAACCCTCAGCCTGCCGCGCGGCGCGGCTCGTGCCGCGGCTTCTCGCTCGGCCTTATCCATGTCGGCGAGCACGCGCACGCCGCTGTCGTAGAACGCTGTCCCTTCCGGCGTGAGCTGGAGTTTGCGCGTCGAGCGGCTGACAAGCCGCGCCCCAAGCCGGGTTTCGAGCCGCGCTATCAGCTTGCTCACCGCCGATGGCGTCATCCGCAACCGCCGCGCCGCGGCCGAAAAACTGCCCGCCTCGACGACGCGCACGAAGACTTCGATCTCGCCGGAACGGTTGATTTCGGGCCTGGCCATCTGTGAATCTATTTCACAAGAAGTATGCCTTGGGCAAGTCTGGTTCACAACATGGCGGATCACGATCTTCCGGGCCGGGGCGCGAACTGAGCGTTCCATTGCCGACAGATGGGACCATCGCCATGCCTCTTGCTCTTTATGCCCTCGCCGCCGGTGCTTTTGGCATCGGTGTTACCGAATTCGTCATCATGGGCCTGCTCATCGATGTCAGCAAAGACCTCGGCGTGTCGATCTCCGCCGCCGGCCAATTGATCTCGGCTTATGCGCTCGGTGTCGTCATCGGTGCACCCGTGTTGACCATCGCCACAGGCAACTGGCCGCGCAAAACCGTGCTGCTTGCGCTGATGGCGATCTTCACGATCGGCAACCTCGCCTGTGCGCTGGCGCCCGATTACTGGACACTGATGGGTGCCCGCATCATCACCGCCTTCGCCCATGGCACCTTCTTCGGCGTCGGCTCGGTCGTCGCCACTGGTCTGGTCGCGCCCAACAGGAAGGCTTCGGCGATCGCGCTGATGTTCACCGGCCTGACCGTCGCCAACATCTTGGGCGTGCCCTTTGGCACCTGGCTCGGCCAGGCCTTTGGCTGGCGTGCGACCTTCTGGGCGGTGACCGCCGTCGGCCTCGCGGCCTTCGCCGTCATCCTGGCCCTGGTGCCGCGCGGCCAGGCAGCGCCGGAGAAGAGCGATCTGCGCACCGATCTCGCCGTGCTTCGCCGCACGCCCGTCCTGCTCGGCCTCGCCACCACGGTGCTCGGCTATGCCGGCGTGTCTGCCGTCTTCACCTATATCGCCCCGTTGCTCACCGAGATCAGTGGCTTCAGCGAAGCCGCCGTATCGCCGATCCTGCTCGTCTTTGGCGGCGGCCTCATCGCCGGCAATCTCGCCGGCGGCAAGGTCGCCGATCGCTGGCTGGTGCCGGCGGTGCTCGGCAGCCTCGTGGTGCTGGCGCTGGTGCTTGCCACGATGAGCTTCGCCATCCACAGCCAGGTCATGGCCGTGATCTATGTCGGTCTGCTCGGTGCCGCCGCCTTCGCCACAGTGGCGCCGCTGCAGATGTGGGTGCTGGAAAAGGCGCAAGGCGCCGGCCAGAGCCTGGCCTCATCGTTCAACATCGCCGCCTTCAATCTCGGCAATGCGGCCGGCGCCTGGCTTGGCGGCGCGGTCATCGCCCATGGCCTTGGATTGGGTTCGCTCACCTGGGTCGCCGCCCTGTTGCCGCTCGCGGCACTCGCCGTGGCCGGACTGGCGCTGCGCCTTGATGGTGGCACCACATCAGGTGCGCCTGTCTCCGTCCGGTCGTGACGCCAGCCGACATCCGTATCGTCCGACCTCTTCACAAACCACCAGGAGCAAGAAAATGGACTATCGACGTCTCGGCGCATCGGGCCTGAAAGTCCCGGTGCTTTCATTCGGCGCGGGCACCTTCGGTGGCTCCGGCCCGCTGTTCGGCGCCTGGGGCAACAGCGACGCGCAGGAAGCGCGGCGGCTGATCGACATCTGTCTCGAGGCCGGCGTCAACCTGTTCGACACCGCCGACGTCTATTCGAACGGCGCCTCGGAGGAGGTGCTCGGCGAAGCGATCAAGGGCCGTCGCGACGCGGTGCTGATCTCGACCAAGACGGCGCTGCCGATGGGCGACGGGCCGGGCGACTACGGCTCCTCGCGCTCGCGGCTGATCAAGTCGGTCGACGCCGCGCTGAAGCGCCTCGGCACCGACTATATCGACCTGCTGCAACTGCACGCCTTCGATGCCGGCACGCCGATCGAGGAGGTGCTGTCGACGCTGGATGACCTCGTTCGCTCCGGCAAGCTGCGCTATGTCGGCGCCTCCAACTTCTCCGGCTGGCAAGTGATGAAGTCGCTCGGCCTGGCGGAGAAGCACGGCTATCCACGCTATGCCGCGCATCAGGTCTACTATTCGTTGCTCGGCCGCGACTACGAATGGGAGCTGATGCCGCTCGCCCTCGACCAGGGCGTCGGCGCGCTGGTGTGGAGCCCGCTTGGCTGGGGCCGCCTGACCGGCAAGATCCGCCGTGGCCAGCCTCTGCCGGAAAAGAGCAGGTTGCACGAGACGGCTGATTTCGGGCCGCCGGTTGGGGACGAGCATCTCTATCGGGTCATGGATGAGCTCGACGCGGTGGCGCAGGAAACCGGCAAGATGGTTCCGCAGATCGCCATCAACTGGCTGCTGCGGCGCCCGACCGTTTCCTCCGTCATCATCGGCGCCCGCAACGAGGAGCAACTGCGCCAGAACCTCGGCGCCGTCGGCTGGACGCTGACGCCGGAGCAGGTGAAGAAACTCGATGAGGCAAGCGAAGTCACCGCGCCCTATCCGTACTTCCCCTATCGACGTCAGGAAGGCTTCGCCCGGCTGAACCCGCCGGCGGTTTGATGATGCGGCCGCTAACAGGCTAAGTCGCTGGACGGCGCCTGCCTAAACAGCCATCGCCGTCTTGCCATCTCAATGCAGCACGAACTCGCCATCCACCTTGCGCCATTCATTCGGCGCGATCAGCTTCTGGTGCGTGTAGACCACCGAATGCAGTGGCCCGTCGAGTTTGGCTTTCCAGAATTCGATGAACCGGATCAACACCGGAAACTTCGGAGCGATGTCGTAGTCCTGCCAGACGAAGCTCTGCAGGAGATGCGGGTGGTCGGGAAAATGATAAAGAATCTTGGCCGTGGTCAGGCCGTAGCCTTTGAGCATCAGGTCCATTTCAAGATGGTCGCGCATTATGGTCCCCTTGGGCGGTCCCCTGGTTGATTCTCCTTTCCTCCCAGCCGCCAATTGTGCGCGCCGTTACTTAACTGTCTATTGATTTTTGTTGATGCTAAAGGGTACTTTTCCCGCGAAAACATGCGGTTAGCAGCGAACATCGTTGAGTGCTGACAGTTTCGAAAAGCGCCCCTGCGGCATCCCGCCGCGCGAATCCAACGTCTAATGTTGCCGTCGCGACGGAACTGGTAATAATGCCGCCGAATTCGCGGCTGCGTAGCTGCGATCCCGCGGGCGTTTCAAGCCGGCGGACTGGTTCGGGAGGAAAGCCAAGAATGTCCGAGGTTCATGTCCATCGCGTCCAGCCGGCGTGGAAGAAGAACGCCCTGATCGACAATGACACCTACCTCAAATGGTATGCCGACAGCATGAAGAACGCGGACAAGTTCTGGAGCAAGCACGGCAAGCGCATCGACTGGTTCAAGCCTTTCTCCAAGGTCAAGAACACCTCCTTCGACGGCAAGGTCTCGATCAAGTGGTTCGAGGATGGCCAGACCAATGTCTCGTACAATTGCATCGACCGCCACCTGAAGAAGCGCGGCGACCAGACCGCCATCATCTGGGAAGGCGACAACCCCTACGACGACAAGAAAATCACCTACACCGAACTCTACGGGCACGTCTGCCGGCTCGCCAATGTGATGAAGAAGCACGGCGTCAAGAAAGGCGACCGCGTCACCATCTACATGCCGATGATCCCGGAAGCGGCTTATGCGATGCTGGCCTGCACGCGTATCGGCGCTATCCATTCGGTCGTCTTCGGCGGCTTTTCACCGGATGCCTTGGCCGGCCGCATCGTCGATTGCGAATCGACCTTCGTCATCACCGCCGATGAGGGCCTGCGCGGCGGCAAGCCCATCCCGCTCAAGGAAAACACCGACAAGGCGATCGACATCGCCGCCAAGCACCATGTCAAGGTCAAGACCGTCGTGGTCGTGCGCCGCACCGGCGGCAAGATCGGCTGGGCGCCGGGACGCGATGTCTGGTATCACGACGAAGTCGCGACGGTTAAGTCTGATTGCAAGCCGGAGAAGATGAAGGCGGAGGATCCGCTCTTCATCCTCTACACGTCGGGCTCGACCGGCAAGCCGAAAGGCGTGCTGCATACCACCGCCGGCTACCTCGTCTATGTCTCCATGACGCACCAATATGTCTTCGACTATCATGACGGCGACGTCTATTGGTGCACCGCCGATGTCGGCTGGGTGACCGGCCACAGCTACATCGTCTACGGGCCGCTCGCCAACGGCGCCACCACGCTGATGTTCGAAGGTGTGCCGAACTACCCCTCTCAGTCGCGCTTCTGGGAAGTCATCGACAAGCACAAGGTCAACATCTTCTACACCGCGCCCACGGCGCTGCGCGCGTTGATGGGTGCCGGCGACGCGCATGTGAAGAAGACCTCTCGCAAGTCGCTGCGCGTGCTGGGCTCGGTCGGCGAGCCGATCAACCCGGAAGCCTGGGAGTGGTATTTCAACGTCGTCGGCGACGGCAGGGTCCCGATTGTCGATACGTGGTGGCAGACCGAGACCGGCGGCATCCTGATCACGCCGCTGCCGGGCGCCACCGACCTCAAGGCAGGCTCGGCGACACGGCCCTTCTTCGGCATCAAGCCGGAGTTGGTCGATAGCGAGGGCAAGGTGGTGGAAGGTGCGGCTGACGGCAACCTCTGCATCACCGATTCCTGGCCCGGCCAGATGCGCACCGTCTATGGCGACCACGACCGTTTCGTGCAGACCTATTTCTCCGCTTACAAAGGAAAATACTTCACCGGGGACGGCTGCCGCCGCGACGCCGATGGCTACTACTGGATCACCGGCCGCGTCGATGACGTCATCAACGTCTCCGGCCACCGCATGGGCACGGCCGAGGTCGAATCGGCCCTGGTCAGCCATGACAAGGTTTCCGAGGCCGCCGTCGTCGGCTATCCCCATGATATCAAGGGTCAAGGCATCTATTGCTACGTCACCCTGATGGCCGGCGAGCAGCCGAGCGAAGATCTGCGCAAGGAGCTTGTCGCCCATGTCCGCAAGGAGATCGGCGCCATCGCCACGCCTGACAAGATCCAGTTCGCGCCCGGCCTGCCCAAGACGCGTTCGGGCAAGATCATGCGCCGCATCCTGCGCAAGATCGCCGAGGATGATTTTTCCGCGCTCGGCGACACCTCGACGCTTGCCGATCCGGCCGTGGTCGACGACCTCGTTGCCAACAGGCAGAACAAGAGGGGCTGATGCGGGAAGACGCGGCATTGGGCACCGTCACCCAGTTGTGGCGCTATCCGGCAAGTTCGCTCGCCGGCGAGCGCCGGGACACCATCCTGGTTGGACCGGTTGGCATCGAGGGCGATCGCCTGTTCGGTCTCGTCGATGTCTCGGACAATGAGATCGCCCGGCCCGATCGTGACGCCAAGTGGCACAAGGTGCCTCGCATCCGCACCCGGCTGGGCCGCGACAGCGAACTGGAAATAGCCGTTCCCGATGGCGACTGGCTTGCCGCACCCGGCGCCGAATGCGACCGCGCCGTGTCGGCCTATCTCGGCTTCGGCGCGTCGATCCGACCGTTCCGGGGGGAGAGCGCGGCCGGCTACGCCGGGCCGCTGACCGCGGAGCGCTACCGCAAGGCGCCGATCCATCTCCTGACCACGGCCTCGCTGGCACGGCTGAAGGCGCTCCATCCGGAGGGGGCCGCCGATCCGCGCCGTTTCCGTCCCAACATCGTCGTCGACATGGCCTCGGTCGACGGCTCGTTTCCCGAAACCGAATGGATCGGCAAGAAGCTCGCCATCGGCGACCTCGTCCTGACCATCTCCGAGCCGTGCCGCCGCTGCGGCTTCACCATCATCGCCCAGGATGGTTTCGACGATGATCCGGGCATCCTGCGCAATCTGGTCCGCCACAACGCCCACAATCTCGGCGTCTACTGCACCGTCGACCGGCCCGGCCGGGTCGGGATCGGCGCGCCGATGCGGTTCGTCTGACCTTCCGGCCCAAGCCTATCGATAAAGATCCGCCCGCGTCGGTGGCAGGCCGCTCGGGCCTCGCGCGCGTTTGGTGGCGACAGTCTGGAATATCTGCGCCGAGGCGCGTTCAAAGGTGATGGAGCAGCCGCTCAGGTAAAGCAGCCACAGCCGCGCCTTGGCTTCGCCGACCTCGGCGATCGCCTCGTCGAACCGCGCCTGCAGACGCTCGGCCCACAGCCTGCAGGTGCGGGCATAGTGCTCGCGCAAATTCTCGACATCGTAGACGAGGAAACCGTGTGCTTCGAGATTGCCCAATGTCATGCCGATCGTGTCGAGTTCGCCGCCCGGGAAGATGTATTTGATCAGCGCCTTGTATTCAGGCCCCTTGCGCAGGGTTTTCTTGATGTCGCCCTTGCTGCGCCTTGTGATGGCGTGATGCAGATAGATGCCGCCCGGTTTCAGCAGCCGGTGGACGGCGGAGAAATAAGTGTCATGGTTTGCCAGGCCCAGATGCTCGAACATGCCGATGGACGATATCTTGTCGAAGGTGCCGGTGAGTTCCGCGTAGGACTTTATCTCGATGGTTATCTTGTCCTCCAGACCCTCGGCGCGAATGCGCTCGCGGGCGAGTGAGGTCTGGGCTTGCGACAGCGAGACGCCGTGTCCGACGACACCATGGTTTTTCGCGGCGTGGATCAGCATCGCGCCCCAACCGCAGCCGATGTCGAGCAATCTTTCACCGGGTTTCAGCCGAAGCTTGCGGCAGATATGGTCGAGCTTGTCGACCTGCGCCTCGTCGATGCTGTTTGCGAAATCCTGGAAATACCCGCAGCTATAGACCATGCGCTCGTCGAGAAAGAGCCCGTAGAAGGCATTCGAGATATCATAGTGATGCTGGATCGCCTCCTTGCTGGAGCCGCTGACGAACGGGTTGCGACCGGCGAGATCAACCCGCGACGCCATCTGCTTTCTCGAAAACAGCACCGCCGGCAAGTCACGCAGAAGCGCCCGTTTGGGCAACGCCTTCAGCTTCGATCGCAGCTTGCCCGTCGAAGGCAGGGCATAGAAGTCGAACAGCGATCCGTCCTCGATGTCGACTGCCTTGGATATCCACATCTCGATAAGGGTCGACAGGGACGGTCGGCGAACGATCTGCCAGACAATGTCATGGTCGTTGATGATCAGCACGGGGCCGGTGGCGGGGCCGATCCGCTCACCGGTCCACAGCCTGACCGCGAAGCCGGGCTTGACCGCCTCGACTACCGTTCGAACGATGCGCGCAGCTCTTTCGGTGGCATCCATGCCCTTCCCCACGGTCGATGACGCGATGTTGTCCTTTTGGGCCGCGGATCGCAAGCACGTCACGCTTTTTCCATCCGGCATCTTGTCATTTGCTGCAACGCACCCCATCATGAGTGTGTGTTCAACAAATCGAAAGGAGGTGATCCGATGTCGAGTGATTTCGTTTTCCAGAACGTGGGCTCAGCGGATTGCACTTTCGGGAAGCAGTCTTCCCGTTAAGGCGCGAGATGCGCGGTCGGTGACCTAAGCGTCACCACCATTGAGCCGCGCCATGGACGGAAACACGGAAGGCCGCCGGCTTCGAAAGAAGCGGCGGCCTTTTCCTTTTCACGGATTATTGGGTCAGTACGACCTTTTCGGTGTTGCGGATGATTTCCTGAAAGGCATCATCCAATTCCAGGCCGGTGGACACCTCGAAATAATGCCTCTCGGCGGCGGAGGCGTCTTTCGAAGAACAATCCTTCAGCACCGCCTTTGCCTGGTCCCTCTCGGTTGCCGACATATCCTTATCGTTCAGGTCGAAGCCGATGGTGAAAATCTCGATGCCGTCATTTTTCATGTTGCCGCACAGCGTTTCAGCATTGCCGCGCGCAAGGTTGCCTTGGCTGTTGTATCTCCCAGCAACACCCGCGAAGGCGGTATTGAACTGGCCGTCGGTCATCAGGATCGCAACCTTGGCGACCTTCTTCGCATCGGCGTTCGAAGCGCCGTTGCCGAGATCGGCGTTCTTGATCGCAGCGCGCCATTGCGGCGACAGCATGTAATAGGTCCACTGAATGGCGATCGCGCCAGCCGTATAACCATCGGCCTGGAAGTCGTCGATCGAATCAAGCAATGCCTCCGAATCCGCGGTCAGCGGGATCACTTGCGCGTCAGGACATTTGTTCATTCCCTCGTCGCTGAGATGATCGTCCCGATTTACCAGGGCATAATATTTCTTACCGTTCCTGTCTGTGCGAACCGTGTCTGGACCATCCGCGCTCAAGTCGGCATCGCCGTTCTTGCTTTTGCGCTCTGTAGCGCAGTTGTCCGGGTGTGGCATGGCCGCCCCAACAATGGAGATGTAGTCGCTGAAGGACGGCAGCAGATTTTTGCCCGTCTTGGCAACAAGAAGCGAACTGCCGGCGACGGGTGGCAGTTCAGAACTCCCTTGCTTCTCGGCATAGACGTTTTCGGCCAGTTTTCCGGCGTTCACGCCAGATGCGTAGGGCACAATCGCGACCCGGACGCGGGGGTTCTTCGGGTCTTGGTTCTCGAGCATCGTCTTGACGGCATTCGTCGCAGCGACTTTCAGGTCGCCGATCTTATTGACGTTGCCCCGCTTGGCCATCGATCCCGTTATGTCGAGCATCATGGCCACCTCTATCTGCTTGTCGGAATAGAGCGCTGTGGTGGAAGCGCCGACGCGCTGCATGTCACCGGTGCTGAACAACGGGAAGTAGAGGCCGACATCGACATGGGCATCGGCCTGGACCGTGTTGGCGGTCCTGTCGACGATCAGCCTGTCGAGCACGATCTGGCCAGTGTGCAGAATGCCCGCCGCGCCGTTGGCGTCGAGAAAGGCCTGCACGGATTTGGTTGCGTCGGCCTCGTTGATGGCGCCGGTGGTCAGGTCACGTGCCGTCGATGTCACCGCCGCGTCGATGACGCCCTGCAGGCTCGATCTGGCGTTGTAGAGCTGCGTGATATTGACCGAGAAGCCCGCGGCCAGCGCCAAGACCGAGGCAGCAAAGCCGAACAGAACCGCGAAATTTCCACTGCGGTCTCCGGCGAAGCCGCCGACCGCGTGAACAAGACCCCCGTAATTCCGCATCCAACAGCCTCCACTTGCCTCGGCCTCGTCGCGGCATCGGGGGCAATGCAGGATTCCAGCCGGAACGAGAGGCGACCCGATCCGCGATCGGGAATTAACCAGCAGAACATTGTTTTTATTGGATTTTCACGGGGTAAGAAGGTGAACGGCTGGTAAACGTCAGCGAATATTACCGCGCACCTTTACCGGACGCTTACCATGCCCAGATCGATGTGCTGGTCCGGTGTCGGCGATGTCTTGTCGCGGCACAGCATCTTTGTCCCGAAGCGGGCCAACTGTCCCAGGATTGCGAAGCACGCCGGGGCACAAACTCGGACACGTGTGTTGAGATCCAGGTCAGGCCAGCCATTTGCCAGGCCGGCCTCCCCTGGATATCAACGTAGCTAGGCCAGCATCCGCGCGCTGACCGTCCTGTCAATGCCGTGATAGGGTGGATTGGACAGCCTGCCTTCCTGTTCGTAGGTCCATACCTTGAACAAGCTGAGTCGGTGCGGGCCGAAACTGTGCAGCAAGGGAACGTCGGTGGCGTCGCGGCCGCGCGCAATGACGACGCGACCGGTCCTTGGCCGGTTGTGGCGCGGGTCGAACGTATACCACTTGCCGTCGAGGAAGGCCTCCATCCAGGCCGAGAAATCCATCGGTGCGGGATCCGCCGGCACGCCGATATCGCCGAGATAGCCGTTCACGTAGCGCGCCGGAATGTTCATGCAGCGGCAGAGCGTGATCGCCAGATGGGCAAAGTCGCGGCATACCCCGACACGTTCCTCGTGCGCCTGCGCGGCGGTGCGGGTCGAACGCGCATAGCCGTAGCCGAAGGACAGGCGGTTATGGACATAGTCGACGATCGCCTGCACCCGCGCCCAGCCGGAAGGAAGATGGCCGAAAAGCTGCCAGGCGAGGTTGCTCAGATGGTCTGTCTCGCAATAGCGGCTCCCCAGGAGGTAGAAAAGCACCTCGTCGGGCAGCTCGGCGACCGGCATTTCCCGGGCCAGCGTGTTGACCTCATCCGTCTCACCGCTGTCCTCCACGACGGCGTCATAAAGGATGCGAAAGCCGCCGGCCGGCGCCGTAAAGCGGCGGCAGGCATTGCCGTGCAGATCGTGGTAGAGCCTGGTCGGCACCGAAGGCGAGGTCAGGACACGCGTCTGCCGCTTGATGTCGGCCTGCCTGTCCTTGTGAATTTCGAGCAGCGAAATGACCGGAGTGGCCTCGGCGCATTCGATGGCAATCTCATAGCCGAGGCGTATCAGCATGGGTATCGTCCCTTGGTTCGCGTGGTGGGAATTGTACGTTTGAAACGTTGCAAGGTGACGGTGGTTCCCTGCATCGCCCCCCAAATGCGCTCGCGCGCCTTTTCATGTCGGCGGCTTGGCGCTACGGTTGCGTCCTCCCTCGACCCCTCCCCCGCACTTCAAGGAAAATCATGTTTGCTGGCAGAAAATTCGCCGCCTTCCTCTTCGATATGGACGGCACGCTCATCAATTCCATCGCCTCGGCTGAGCGGGTCTGGGGCGATTGGGCGCGGCGTCACGGCCTCGACGTTGCGGCCTTCCTGCCGACGATCCACGGCGTACGGGCGATCGAGACAATCACCGCCCTGGCGCTTCCGGGCGTCGACCCGAGACACGAAGCGGATCTGCTGCTGAAGGCCGAGGCCGACGATCTCGAGGGTATTGTCCAGATCGCCGGGGCCGTGGCATTCCTCAATTCGCTGCCGCCGGAGCGCTGGGCAATCGTAACCTCGGCGCCACGCTCCCTGGCGCTTGCCCGCATGAAGGTCGCCGGCATTCCTGTCCCCGCGGTACTCGTCGCGGCGGAGGACGTTTCCCGCGGCAAGCCGGCGCCCGATTGCTTCCAGCTCGGCGCAAGACGGCTTGGCTTCGACGCGCGCGACTGCCTGGTGTTCGAGGATGCCCCGGCCGGCATCGCGGCGGCGGAGGCGGCGGGGGCTTCGGTCATGGTGATCAACGCCACGCACCAGCATCCCCTGGCAACACAGCATGCCGCGATGTCAGGTTATGACGCAATCGGCATCACCGTCGACGAGCGAGGCTGCGTTGCGCTCGAGCAGCAGCGCAACGCAGCTTGAGATCAGTCGCTAGAAATCACTGGTCAGGCCTTTGACCTCCCAGTCACCATAGCGGCCGGGCTCCTTGCCGCCACGGCCGCCGATCTCCCGCGGAAGTGCTGCTTCCTTGCGGCGGTAGTCATGCCGCCTTGCTTCGGCTTCCTGCAGCGCGCGGCGGGCGGCGGGCGTCAGCTCCTGTGGCGGCGTGCCATCGTCCGTGCCGGGCGGCGTTTTACTGGTTTCGTCGTTCATGCGATATTTCCAGTGGATTGAAACGGGAACGGGCGTTTCCCATCATATAGCGGTGACCTCACGAGGATCGAGCTTTTTTAACCACCATCCGGACAGGAGCAGACGATGAACACCATTCGCACCGCCATGCTTCTCGCCGCAATGACGGCGCTGTTCATGGGCGTCGGCTTTTTGATCGGCGGTTCGGGCGGCATGATGATCGCCTTGCTGGTCGCTGCCGGCACCAATTTGTTCAGCTACTGGAATGCCGACAAGATGGTGCTGTCGATGAACCGCGCCGTCGAGGTCGACGAGAACAATGCGCCGGAATATTACGCCATCGTCCAGGCGTTGGCCAAGCAGGCCGGCTTGCCGATGCCCAGAACCTATCTGATCGACAATCCGCAACCGAATGCCTTTGCCACCGGCCGCAATCCGCGGAACGCGGCGGTCGCCGCCTCCACCGGCCTGCTGCAGCGACTGACCCATGAGGAGGTCTCCGCCGTGATGGCGCATGAGCTTGCCCACGTCGAGCACCGCGACACGCTGACCATGACCATCGTCGCCACCTTTGCCGGCGCCATCTCGATGCTCGGCAATTTCGCCTTTTTCCTCGGCGGCAGCCGCGAAAACAACAATCCGTTCGGCTTTGTCGGCGTGCTGGCGGCGATGATCGTGGCGCCCTTCGCCGCCATGATCGTGCAGATGGCGGTCAGCCGTACTCGCGAGTACGAGGCCGACCGGCGCGGCGCCGAAATCTGTGGACACCCGCTGTGGCTGGCCTCCGCGCTTGACAAGATCGCCCGCGGGGCCGAACGCATTCCCAATCCCGATGCCGAGCGCAATCCGGCTATGGCGCACCTCTTCATCATCAACCCCCTGCATGGCGAGCGCATGGACAGTCTGTTCTCCACCCATCCGAGCACCGACAATCGTATCGCCGCGCTGCAGGCGATGGCACAGCGGATGGGCGAAGGCGCTCCGCCAGCCACGCAGCGCCAGGCGCCGATGTCAACGCAGGCTGACGAGCCGGAGATGACCGGACCGTGGGGCAAGCCAACCGCGCCAGAACCGGCGACCGAGCCGGCCAGGCCAAAATCCAATCCGTGGGGTCGCAATCCGACCGGGCCCAAGGGCCGGTGGTCGTGAGCGTCGCGGGCAGGGCGGCACCTCGACGCACGGTTTCAGGCGATCAGGATCACAATGCCGGCGGCGAATTCTTTGCCGGCCTCGCCGCGCGCAAGGCGGCGGCACGGCTGCTGGCCGCCGTCATCGACGCTCGCACGCCGCTCGACGGTCTGACCGATCACGAGAACGGCCATCCGCAATATAAGGCGCTCGACCTGCGCGACCGTGGCCTGGTACGCGCCATACTGGTCACCGCGCTGCGCTACCGCATGACCATAGCGGGGCTCCTGGCGCGGCGCCTGGAAAAGCCGCTGCCGCCCAACGCGACCGCCTTGTCGCATATTCTGCATGTAGCGGCGGCGCAGATCCTGTTCCTCGATATTCCCGACAGCGCGGCCGTCGACCTCGCGGTGACGCACGCCAAGTCCGATCCGCGTACGCAGCGCTTTTCCGGCCTGGTCAACGGTGTGCTGCGCACGCTCGCGCGGGCCAAGGAATCCGAGCTTCCGGCCGCGCTTGCCGCCGCCGACGAAGCGCCGAAATGGTTTTCCGACCGGTTGAAGGCCGCCTACGGCGCCGAGAAGGCCCGGCAGATCCTGGCTGCCCACCGCCACGAGGCGCCGGTTGATTTCTCGGTCAAGGCCGATCCCGAACTCTGGGCCGAAAAGCTTGGCGGCATTGTCCTGCCGACGGGCACGGTTCGGGTGGAGAAGCTTGCCGGCGCCGTCACCGAATTGCCGGGCTTCGCGGAGGGTGCATGGTGGGTCCAGGACGCGGCGGCCAGCTTGCCGGCAAGACTGTTCGGCGATGTCAGTGGATTGCGCGTCGCCGATCTCTGCGCCGCGCCCGGTGGCAAGACCGCGCAGCTCATTCTCGCCGGTGCCAAGGTCACCGCCCTCGACACTTCGAAGAACCGGCTGGCGCGGTTGACGCGGAACCTTGCGCGCCTCGGCCTCTCCGCCGAAATCGTCCAGGCCGACCTGCTCAAATACGAGCCGGCGGAGTTGTTCGACGGCGTGCTTCTCGACGCGCCATGTTCCTCGACCGGCACCGTGCGGCGACATCCCGACGTGCCGTGGACCAAGACGGCGGCGGACGTCGAAAAACTCGCCGACCTGCAACGCAGGCTGCTAGCCCGCGCCGTTATGCTGGTCAGGCCGGGCGGCCGGATCGTCTTTTCCAATTGTTCGCTCGATCCGCGGGAAGGCGAGGAACTCTGCCGCGCCTTCCTGGTCGACAATCCGGGGGTGACCACCGATCCTGTCCGGCCGGGTGAATTTGCCTGTCTCGACCCGTTCCTCACATCTGATGGAGCGCTGCGCACCACGCCCGCCGACATGGTGCTGGACGCACCCGCGATTTCCGGCCTCGACGGCTTCTACGCAGCCCGCATGCGACGCGTCGGCTAAAGCAATCCCAGGAAAAGTGTGTGACGGTTTTCCGTCCGGAATTGTGCGATAACAAAGAGTTAGAGCAGGCGGCGATCCCATCGAACGCTGAACGCTCTAGACTAAAGCATGTCATCAAGGCTCCAATGATTGCCCCAGCGGGCATCGATTTCGTCGTCGACATTCTGGTAGCGGATATCCGTCGACAGCCGGATCAGCCCATCGAGGCTCTGGTTGGTCGTCGAGGCATGGATCATGTAGGGCGAGTGAAGGACGATGTCGCCCGCTTCGAAATCCGCCATCAGCCAGCGCGTGTCGAACCGCTCCGCCATATCGGGCAGGTCCTTCGACACCCAGCCGCCCTCACTCATGTTGCGATTATAGGCACTGATGCGCTCCTGCGAACTGAGAGCGGAATTGTCCTTGTTGAACTGTCTCTCCAGGGCGGCGCCGACGGCATGTGATCCCTCCAGGTAGACCAGACCGCCCATGTCGACGGTCGTGTCGCCGATCGGTATCCAGGTCGTGACCACCCGGTTGGTGCCTCCGCGCAGATAGACGAGATCGTAATGCGCGGGCGTCGCTATGGCCGTTCCGGGCAAGGTGAAGCGCATGATCTTGCGTTTGTGCAGATAGGATAGGCCGCCCACGAAAGCGTCCATCAAGCGCGCTAGGCGCGGCTGCGCGCAAAAGCCCTCATAACCGGTTGACCGAACCACCGACATCAGCCGGCGCTCGGCGAGCTGACGGTCGACGGCACCACCCGAAGCGATGCCCAGCGAGGGATCCGTACCGGGTTCCAAAAGTCCGCTCTCGGCAAGATGGGAAAGCACCCAGCCACGAAAATCAATCACTTCCCTGCGGGGCAAAAGGCCCTTCAGCCAGACATAGCCTTGGGTCGTATAAAGATGCCGGATGGCTTCAATGCCGACGGACGGGTCGGTCGCGGAAAGGTATCCGAGCCTGTTCGGCATTGTCGACAGCCGCTTGCCGTCGGCTGTGAGGGCAACCGGCGGGATGTCCGGAAATGCCTGCTCATCCGTTGATACCGACATCTCATCACCTGGATCGTTTCGACCTTGGCCGGAGAATACCTTATCATTCGGACCGCTCCCATGGATAGGAAACCGACCTCTATTGCTCACGCCTTTCAGCCCTGCATCCTGTTCGCCGGGCAATTGCTGGCGGTATCGATTCGATCGAAACGGTTGCGACGAGGGTCGGGATCGGCGATGCCTTCCGCGTCCCGCGGCTCTTTCGGGAGCGCGAAAACGGCTGGCCCAGCGCGTTTGGCCGCCTCGCCAAGAAGACATAAGTTGCAGGGCAACCGGCTGTATGGCCCGGAAAAGACGTGACTTTTTTAGGGGCGACCCGGCCGCGGCCCCGTTAGGCGCCTTACCGAGGCGAAATCCGCCTTCGCATAAGTTCTTGAATCATATAAGCTTGTGCTTGGGATAGAGGACGACCAGGAGGGGTTTTGGCACTTGCTGCCGGCAACACGACGCGTCTGTGGACGCTGGTCGCGAAGGAGTTCTGGCGCAAGACGCGCCGGCGCCTGCGCGCCGGGCCGGTCTATCGCTGGCGCTATTCGGGCCGCACGCCCGAACGTGTCCTGATCGCACCGCCGGACCTGCGCCTCGCCGATCCGCAGATCGCGCTCGAGATCTACTACGGCCGTTATCCTCTGTCCGGCCACCTGGTCGAGACCGGCGGCAAGTCCCCTTTCCAGATCAACGTCCCCAACCACGGTTGGCAAAAAACGCTGCATGGCTTCCGCTGGTTGCGCCATATGCGCGCCGCCGGAACCGAGCTTGCCGCCGCCAATGCCCGTGCCCTGGTTTCGGACTGGATCGCCATACATGGCAATCATATTTCGGGCGTTGCCTGGGAGCCAGGCACGACGGCCAAACGCATCATTGCCTGGCTGCAGCACTCCTCCATCGTGCTGCAGGGTGCCGAGTTCCCCTTCTACCGCGCTTTCCTGAAATCGCTGGCCATGCAGATCCGCTATCTCAGGTCGATGGCGCGCGAAATGCCCGACGGCAAGGACCGGCTGCGCGCCCGCATCGCGCTGGCCTTCGCGGCGCTGTCCCTGCCGGCGCCGGCCTCGGCGCTGCGCGGCGCCACCCGCAACCTCGCCGGGGAACTCAATCGCCAGATCCTTGCCGACGGCGGCCACATCTCGCGCAACCCGATGGCGGTGCTGGAAATCCTCGCCGACCTCCTGCCGCTGCGCCAGACCTATGCCAACCAGGCCGAAGCGCCGCCGCAGGCGCTGATCGGCGCCATCGACCGCATGCTGCCGGCACTGCGCTTCTTCCGCCACCAGGACGGCAGCCTCGCCCGCTTCAATGGCATGGGCGCCACAATCCATGACCGCATCGCCACCATCCTGCGCCATGACGACACCGCCGGCGCGCCGCTGCTGCATGCGCCGCATTCGGGCTATGAGCGGCTGGCGATGGGCGGCACCACCGTCATCGCCGATACCGGCCTGCCGCCACCGGTCGACGTGTCCAATGCAGCGCATGCCGGCTGCCTCGCCTTCGAACTGTCGTCGGGCCGCCAGCACTACATCGTCAATGCCGGCATCGACACCTACGGCGCCGCCGAGTTCCGGCCGCTGGCCCGCGCCACCGCCGCGCATTCGACAGCTACCATCAACGACACGTCTTCGGCGCGTTTCACCCACGCGCTGCGGGTAAACGACCAGTTGGGTTCACCGTTGATCGGCGGCCCGCAGCAAGTGCAGTGCAAGCGCATCGACCAGAAGGGCGTCCACGGCTTCATCGCCCGTCATGACGGCTATCTCCAGCGTTTCGGCTTCCTGCATGAGCGCGAGCTGAAACTCTCCTCGGACGGCAATGTGCTGGCGGGCCGGGACCGGTTCCAGCGGCCCGGCAGCACTGCGATCCGCAACAATGGCCGCGATTTCATCACCGTGCGCTTCCACGTCCACCCCGACATCAATCTGCTGCAGGACGAGCAGGAGCGGCTGGTCCTGACCGGCGATCAGGCCGATACGTGGGTGTTCACCTCTAGCGAAGTGGCGCCCGAAGTTGAGGAATCGATCTATTTCGCCGGTCTTGGCGGTCCGCGCCGCAGCCGCCAGATCGTGCTCGCCTTCAAGGCGTCCGAAGTTGCCGAAGTCCACTGGCAGCTGACCCGGACAAAGATCGCCGGTTATCCCGAGAACAATTGAGCTTGCGGCGGCAATGGCACGCCGCAAAATAAGCCAACGCTTGATTTCCGAGCCTCATGTGCTACGGCGCGGGCACGCTCCTCCAGACATGAAAGGCCGCCAGCCATGGCCGTTCCTGCCAAGAACATTCCCGCCCCCGACCTCGTTCCGGTCCGCCGTGCGCTGCTCTCCGTCTTTGACAAGACGGGCTTGATCGACTTTGCCAGGGCACTGGCCGCGGCCGGCGTCGAGCTGGTCTCCACCGGTGGCACGGCAAAAGCGATCGCCGAGGCCGGCATGGCGGTGCGCGACGTCTCCGAGCTCACCGGCTTCCCCGAGATCATGGATGGCCGCGTCAAGACGCTGCACCCGTCCGTGCATGGCGCGCTGCTTGGCGTGCGAGACGACCCCGAGCACGCATTGGCGATGCGCAGATACGGCATCGAGCCGATCGATCTCGTCGTCTCCAATCTTTACCCGTTCGAGGAAGTCCGCCGCTCCGGCGCCGACTACGCGTCGATCGTCGAGAACATCGACATTGGCGGCCCGGCGATGATCCGCGCCTCGGCCAAGAACCACGCCTATGTCGCCATCGTCACCGATCCCGGCGACTACGCCGCGGTGCTCAACGCGCTGGAGATGAACATTGGCTCTCTGTCGCTGGATTTCCGCAAGAAGCTGGCGGCCAAGGCCTTCGCCCGCACCGCCACCTACGATGCGGCGATCTCGGGCTGGTTCGCCGAGGCGCTGGAGATCGAGCATCCAACCTGGCGCGCTTTCGGCGGCAGGCTGGCCGAGGTGATGCGCTACGGCGAGAACCCGCACCAGGGCGCCGGCTTCTACGTCAATGGCGACAAACGGCCAGGCGTCGCCACGGCGCGGCAGCTGCAGGGCAAGCAGCTATCCTACAACAACATCAACGACACCGACGCCGCCTTCGAACTGGCCGGCGAATTCGATCCGAACCGCTCGGCCGCCGTCGCCATCATCAAGCACGCCAACCCGTGCGGCGTGGCCGAAGGCACATCGCTGAAAGCGGCCTACGCCAAGGCGGTCGCCTGCGATCCGGTCTCGGCGTTCGGCGGCATCGTCGCCTTGAACCGCACCCTTGACGCCGAGGCAGCCGAGGAAATCGTGAAAACCTTCACCGAGGTGATCATCGCGCCCGACGCCACCGACGAGGCTGCGGCAATCATAGCTGCCAAGAAGAATTTGCGCCTGCTCGTCACCGGCGGCCTGCCGGACCCGCGAACGGCCGGCACGACGGTCAAGTCGGTTTCGGGCGGCCTGCTCGTCCAGGGCCGCGACAATGCCGTGGTCGACGACCTTAACCTGAAAGTGGTGACGAAGCGCGCGCCGACGCCGGCTGAAATGGCCGATCTCAAATTCGCCTTCCGCGTCGCCAAGCACGTCAAGTCGAACGCCATCGTCTACGCCAAGGACGGCGCCACGGTCGGCATCGGCGCCGGCCAGATGAGTCGGGTCGATTCCTCGCGCATCGCCGCGCGCAAGGCGATCGACGCGGCGGAGACCGCAGGCATGGCGGAGCCGTTGACCAAGGGCTCGGTGGTCGCTTCGGACGCCTTCTTCCCCTTCGCCGATGGCCTGCTGTCGGCCATCGAAGCCGGTGCCACCGCCGTGATCCAGCCGGGCGGTTCAATGCGCGACGACGACGTCGTCGCCGCCGCCGACGAACACGGCGTCGCCATGGTGTTCACAGGCGTGCGGCATTTCCGGCACTAGTCTAACCTGCCGCTCGGCGCTGAGATGCTCCACGAATTCGCTCCGCTGAGTCGACTGGTGCGGTTTTCGAGAACCGAGCGGAGCGGACATTGGCATCCGTGAGCACCGGAAGCGCGGAAAATCGCGGCAGGGCGGCCAGTAGGGTGAATTATCGAAGGGTCTACTCCGGCCGATCCGCCGGATACGGTGTGCGAACCAGGATCGCCATGCCGATGGCCAGGAACAAAATAATCGCCGCCATGCCAAGCCGGGCCGAGCCGCTGGTTGCAGTAATCGTCGCCACCATGAACGGAGCCAGGAAACTGGTTGCCCGACCGGCCAGCGCGTAGATGCCGAAATAGCGGCCGGATTCGGCTGCGGTCACGCTGCGCGCCATGTAGGAGCGCGACGAGGCCTGCACCGGCCCGAAGGCCAGGCCAATCAGCAGGCCGTACATGATGTAGGCCTTTTCGGCCGCCGTACCGAACAGGCCGCCTGAGTCGACGGTCGAAAGCTGGATCAGGCCGAGCAGCGTGAATCCAGGCCCGGTCGAGACCACGCCGATGGTGGCGATGGACAGCATGACCAGCGAAATCATCACCACCGCCTTGGAGCCCAGCGCGGTGTCCAGACGGGCGGCGACCCAGCAGCCGAAGATGGCGACGACATTTAGTATGATGCCGAACATCCCGATCTCGGTGATCGACCAGTGGAACATGCCCGCCGCGAAGGTGCCGCCCAGCGCCAGCAAGGCATTGACGCCATCCTGGTAGATCATGCGGGCGACGAGAAAGCGGAAGATGCCGCCACGCTTGCGCACCTCGGCCAGCGTCGACTTCAGTTCCGACAGGCCTTCGCGCACCGCCGGCCCGATCGGGATGCCCTTAATGGCGTCGGGCGTAAAAAAAAACATCGGCAGGATGAACAGGAAATACCAGCCGGCGGACAGCGGCCCTGTGGCGCGAGCATCCTCGCCCAGCTGCGGATCAAGCCCGAACAGCGGGGTGATGCCGATGATCGTCTTGCCGGTCTCCGGCGAGCCGGCCAAGCACGTGACGACGAAGATCAGTGCGATCATGCCGCCGAGATATCCGAGGCCCCAGGCCACGTTGGAGACGCGGCCTATCTCGCTCTTCGGCACTAGCCGCGGCATCATGGAATCGTTGAAGACTGTGGAGAACTCCGCTGCCACCGACGCAAGCGAGAACAGCGCCACGATCAGGAACAGGTTGGAACCCGGCGCGGCGAACCAGAGCAAGCTAAGACTGGTGACCTTGATCGCCGCGAAAAACGCGATCCATGGCTTGCGCGGCCCTGTCTGGTCGGCGATCGAACCGAGGATCGGCGACAGCACCGCGATGACCAGCCCAGCCGCGGCGATGCCATAACCCCAGACGGCTTGGCCCGTGGTCGGATCGTCCGCCATGCGCGAAACGAAATAGGGGCCGAAGATGAAGGTGGTGACGACCGTGAAGAACGGCTGCGCCGCCCAGTCGAAGAACATCCACCCCCAGATGCCGCGCCCGGATGCCCGCTGCACTGTCTCTACCGCCATAGTGATTCCCTCGGCGTCCGCTCCGCCCATTTCGGGCGCCATGTCTGCATGTTTCGAATGATCATGCAAACGGACAACCGCTGGCTCACATCCCCGTCAGATCGCTCATCAGCCCCGACGCAACCGACAGTCGCGACACGGTGATGTCGCCGCCCTCCGTCAACGCCTGCAGCCGTTCGCGGATGCGCGCCACCCGCTCGCCACCCGCTTCCAGCCAGGCCGCCACCGGATCGGCCGCCTTACTATGGCCGGTAAGCGCGGCGATAGCGATGCCGCGCCGCGCCGCGCCGATCGTGTCGGTGGCGCGGGACAGAGCGAGCTGGTCATAATAGTCCGATGGCGTGATCGAGCGCGCCGCATCCTCGACGCGCGGGATGCGGAAGGCATCGCTGACGGCGAAGAACGCCTTGGCCGCCGCGACAATATCGGCACCGGCGGTGCGGGCCGTCAGCGCGACGTCGGGGATGAGCTCCGCCGCCTCGCTCATCGCCAACTGCTCGGCCAGCTTTTCCGGGGCGCCCGCCTTGAACAGCCCGTGCCGCTTCTCCTCGATCCGCTCGCGCGAAAAAGCCGGCAGCAGCGAAACAAGCTTGGGCTCCAGCGCCGTGCGCGCATCCTGCAGTTCGGCTATGCGCTGGCCGAGCGGTGCCGTCCCGGCATCGTTCTTCAGATACCAGCCGCTGCTCATATAGATAAGCCGGCTCACCATCTGATAGAGATCGAGTTGCACCTGGCCGTCGACTTGGTTGTCGAGCGCGTCGATCTCGCGATAGAGCGCGGGCAGCGCAAAGCCATCGCGCACCACGGCGAAGGTGCGCACCACATCGGCTGCGGTGCGCCCCGTCGCTTCCTGCAGCCGGTTGACGAAGGACGGCCCGCCGCGATTGACCAGGTCGTTGGCGACGACGCGGGCGATGATCTCGCGGCGCAGCCGATGGCCGTGGATCTCGGAAGCGTATTTCTTCGCCATCCGGTCAGGGAAATAACCCATCAGGTCGCGGTCGAAATGCGCATCGTCAGGCACGTCGCTGGCGACGATGTCGGAAAACAGCACGATCTTGGCATAGGCGAGCAGCACGCCGAGCTCGGCCCGGGTCAACGGCTCACCGCGCGCCTCGCGCTCGGCAAGGGCTGCCGGCGACGGCAGTGTTTCCACGACACGATCGAGCAGGCCGCGCGCCTCCAGCGCCGTCATGAAGCGGCTCTGATGCGCGATGTCGGCGAGGCCGCGTTTGCGGGCGATCGAAAGCGCCAGCGTCTGCTGGTAGTTGTTGGACAGCACCAGGGAGCCGACCTCTTCGGTCATCTCGGCCAGCAGCTTGTTGCGCGCCGGCCGCGTCAGCGATCCCTTGCGCATCGCCGACGCCAGCGCGATCTTGATGTTGACCTCGACGTCGGAGCAGTTGACGCCGCCCGAATTGTCGATCGCGTCGGAATTGCAGCGGCCGCCATTCATGCCGAACTCGATGCGCGCCCGCTGCGTCACGCCCAGATTGGCGCCCTCGCCGATCACCTTGGCGCGCACATCCAGCGCCGTGATGCGGATGGCATCGTTGGCGCGGTCGCCGACCTCGGCATTGGTCTCGGTCGATGCCCTAAGATACGTGCCGATGCCGCCGAACCACAAGAGGTCGACCGGCGCCTTGAGGATGGCGGTCATGATCTCGACCGGTGTAGCGGTCGTCTTGGCGAGTCCTATCGCCGCCGCCGCGGCAGCCGGCAAGGTGATCGATTTCTGGCTACGCGAAACGATCACGCCGCCGTCCGACAGCTTGGTCTTGTCATAGTCCTGCCAGCTCGAACGCGGCAACGCGAACATGCGCTCGCGCTCTGCCATCGAGGCCGCCATATCGGGATCGGGATCGATGAAGATGTCGCGATGGTCGAAAGCGGCGATCAGCCGCGTTTTCGGCGACAACAGCATGCCGTTGCCGAACACGTCGCCCGACATGTCGCCGACGCCCACGACAGAGAAGGGCGAGGTCTGGATGTCGCGGTTGATCTCGCGGAAATGCCGCTTGACCGCTTCCCAGGCTCCCTTGGCGGTGATCCCCATCTTCTTATGGTCGTAGCCGGCCGAACCGCCGCTTGCGAAGGCGTCGTCGAGCCAGAAGCCGTGCTTTTCGGAGATGGCGTTGGCGGTGTCGGAGAAGGTTGCCGTGCCCTTGTCGGCGGCGACGACGAAATAAGGATCGTCCTGGTCGCGGCGCACGACACCCGCCGGCGGAATGACGCCGTCCAGGCCGATATTGTCCGTGATCGAAAGCAGGCTGGAAACGAAGTTCTTGTAAGCCGATGTGCCGGCCTCGAAGATCGCGTCGCGTCCGGCGCTCATCGGCAGTTTCTTGGGATAGAAGCCGCCCTTGGCGCCGACCGGTACGATGACGGCGTTCTTGACCTGTTGTGCCTTGACCAGGCCGAGCACCTCGGTGCGATAGTCCTGGGCGCGGTCGGACCAGCGCAAGCCGCCACGCGCCACCGGGCCGAAGCGCAGGTGCAGGCCTTCGACCTCCGAGCCGTAGACGAAAATTTCCCGCCATGGCCGCGGCGCTGGCAATCCCTCGACCGCCTGCGACTCAAGCTTGATCGCCAGCGATTGGCCTTTTTCTTTCGTATCGGCAACGAAATGATTGGTGCGCAGCGAGGCTTCGATCAAATTGAGGTAGCGGCGGATGATGGTGTCGTCGTCAATGTTGGGCACATCCTCCAGCGCATCCCTGATCTTTGCCTTGAGGTGCTTTGCCGCCACCACGCCTTCGGTTTCGGCCGTGGGACCGAGCCGGGCGATGAACAGCGCGTGCAGGCCGCGCGCGATCTCGGGATAGCGGTTGAGTGCGGCGGCGATGAAATCCTGGCTCTGCGGGATGCCGACCTGCTGCAGGTAACGGCCATAGGCACGCAGGATGGTGATCTCGCCCGACCACAGGCCGGCGGTC
Organism: Mesorhizobium sp. URHB0026; assembly: GCF_054059755.1. Taxonomy (NCBI): domain Bacteria; kingdom Pseudomonadati; phylum Pseudomonadota; class Alphaproteobacteria; order Hyphomicrobiales; family Phyllobacteriaceae; genus Mesorhizobium; species Mesorhizobium sp. URHB0026. Next base: position 1,283,050 of record NZ_JBSSCN010000001.1, read on the forward strand.
TGGGCAAGGCCGTTATAGCCGTCATTGTCGACGTCGCCGCGCCACACCGACAGGAAAGCGTCCTCGAACAGCGCGCCGCCGTCGGCGAGGTCGATCGGCTTGCCGTAGCTGTTCTCCAGTTCCATGTCGTGGATGAAGACCAGGCCCGACTGGTCGTCGCCGACTTCGAAAGTCCGCTCGCTGATGACGCGGAAGCCTATGTTCTCCAGCACAGGAACGCGCCGCGACAGTGCCACGGGGCTGCCATGGTGATAGATCTTCAGCGCCGCCTGGTGGGGCTTCTGCTCGGCATGCCGGTAGTAATCGATGGCGATCGGATTGCCGGCGCTGATCTTGGCGATGCGTCCGGCATCGGCCAGCGCAACGCCAGCGCTGAACGTATCCCGGTAGCTCTCTGGCAGCCGCGCGGCGATGGCTTTCAACGCCGGGTCGCTGCCGCTGGCTTCGGCCCGCATCGGCAAGCGCATCTTCCCAGGTGCGCACGATGTCGCGGATCGCCGCCTCTATTGTCGCCTGCTCGACCTTCGGCGTCTTGCCGCCGGAGCGGCCGATGATGAAGTGCACGCGCGCCAGCCCGCCTTCCGGGAAAGCCGGGTAATAGGCCGACAGCCGGCCCTCGAACGCGGTTTTCAGATAGGCGCCGATCTTCTCGCGCACGACGCTGTCGTAGCGGTCGCGAGGCACGAAGACCAGGATCGAGACGAAGCGGTCGAACTGGTCGGCGCGCACCAGCGCCCGCACGCGCGGCCGCTCGACCAGGCCGAGAATGGCAGCGGCATGCTTGCGCAGGATCGGCACCGGCACCTGGAACAGCTCGTCGCGCGGATAGCTTTCCAGCACGTTGATCAGCGCCTTGCCGGAGTGGTCGTGGCGGTCGAACCCCGACTTGGCGATGATGGTTTCGGCCTTGGACCTGAGATACGGGATCTTCATCACCGAGCGTGTGTATGCGGTCGAGGTGAACAGTCCGACGATGCGCAGTTCGCCCGCCAACGCACCCTTGGCGCTGTAGGTCTTGACGCCAATGTAATCGAGATAAATGCGCCGGTGCACCAGCGACTTGGCATTGGCCTTGGTGACGATCAGCGGCTCCGGTCCGTGCAGGAAGGCGCGGATTTCAGGCGTCGTCGTCACGGCCTCGGTGCCGCGCCTCAGCACCAGCACGTCCGGGTCGGTCAGAATGCCGAGGCCCGGTTTTTCGGCGCGCTCCAGATTGCCGCTTTCCTCGCCGCCGGTGTACTTGAATTCACGCATGCCGAGGAAGGTGAAATTATCGTCGCGCAGCCACTCCAGGAAGGCGATAGCCTCGGCGACGCTCTTCTTGTCGAGCGGCACCGCCGAATAGCGGAATTCGGAGATGGCCTGATCGAGGCGGGCCAGCATCGGTCGCCAGTCGTTGACGGCGGCATGCACCTGGCCGAGCATCTTGCGCAGCCGCTCGGTCAAGCCATTTGCTTGTTCGGGCGTCAGCCGGGGAATATGCACATGGATCACGCTCAGCCGGTCGTGGCTGCCGTCATCCCTGGCGAAATTGCCATCGCCGAGGATTTCGTCGACGCCCGTCTTGCCGTGGCGAACCGTGACCACCGGATGGGTGACCAAGGTCGGTTCACCGGCGGTTTCTGTAACCTCGCCGAGAATGGAATCGAACAGGAAGGGCATGTTGTCGTTGACGACCGTGATGACGGTCACCGGGCGGCCTTCGCGAACCACGCCCGAATCGGCTTCGACGGCGACGACGCACTCACCCTTATTGTGGGCGGCGACCGCCTGACCGGCCAGATCGGCGGCACGCTCGAGGTCGGCCACGTCATAGGCGGCGATATCCTCCGCCGGCGCGCGGGCGAGCAGGTAATCGGCGAGCCTGGCCGGCCTGTCGTCGGCCTTAGCCGCAGGTGCCTTCTTCTTCGACTTAGCTGCGGACTTCACGCTGGCCATGACGCTTCTTCCCTCCCGTCGCATGCTTTTGCGACTATGGTAGCAGATGACCGCTGTTTGGCGACAAAGGTTTGACGGCTTGCCAAGAATTCTCGGAATTCGGCGGCAAGGCTTCGCATGACGAGGAGAAATGACACGATGACCGGCAAAATCACCGCGCTAGACCTGGCCGCCGGAGAGCTGAGCGAGCCGACAAAAGCCTATTTCGCCAAATGCGAGGAAAAGCTCGGCCTCGTCCCCAACGTGCTCAAGGCCTATGCCTTCGACGACAAGAAGCTGCGGGCCTTCACCGACATGTACAATGACTTGATGCTGGGCGAGTCCGGCCTGTCGAAACTGGAACGCGAGATGATCGCGGTCGCCGTCTCCTCGGTCAACCATTGCTACTATTGCCTCACCGCGCATGGCGCGGCGGTGCGCCAGCTCTCGGGCGATCCCCTGCTTGGTGAGATGATGGTGATGAATTTCCGCGCCGCCGATCTTTCGCCGAAGCAAACGGCAATGCTCGAATTCGCCGTCAAGCTTACCGAGGAGCCGGCCAGGATCGTCGAGGCCGACCGCGCTGCCCTGCGCCAAGCCGGCTTCAGCGATCGCGACATCTGGGATATCGCCTCGACCGCGGCCTTCTTCAACATGTCGAACCGTGTCGCGTCCGCGATCGATATGCGGCCGAACGACGAATACCACGCCATGGCGCGATAGGGCCACGCGCGTTCCACCATCGGTCCTACTTCGCATCAAGCGTTGACAGGCGAATGCCGCCAGCTAGTTTTCCGGAAACAAAATTTCCAAGGGGTGAAACTTGATGCCCGAGGCCAACGCTTCGTGAATGGGATCCTCTATGCTTGATGCAATTGCCAAACCCGGGATTTTTCTCCGCGCCCTGAGCATGACGCTGGCGCTCGCCGCTCCACCCGCTCACGCCTTCGAGGCGTCATCCGTCTACCAGCCCATTTTCGAGACAGCGGCGGCCAAGACAGTAACCTTGACCGGCCACGACCTGACCGTCGAACAGGTCATCGACATCGCCCGCAATGGCGCCAAGGTCGAGCTCAGCCCCGAGGCGCTGCAACGTTCGACGGACGCTTATGGCCTGCTGCTCGAAGGTGCCGCCGAGGGTATCACCATCTACTGGTTCAACCGTGGCGCCGGCGACCAGCGCGAGACGGTGATCTTCTCGGGCGATCCGACGACGCCCGAAAACAGCAAACTGCTCAAGGATCAGCAGCTCGCCCGCTTCAAGGGTGGCGTCAACAGAGGCTACGGGCCGGAGCTGCAGGAAGAAGCGCTGGTGCGCGCCATCATGGCGATCCGCGCCAACACCATGTCCTACGAGGCTGCCAGCCCGCAGCTGACGCACCTGCTGGTCGACATGCTGAACAAGCGGGTGACGCCGGTCGTGCAATCGCGCGGCACGTTAGGCGAAGGCGACCTCGCGACGCTCGGCAATATCGGTGCGACCATGGTCGGCGAAGGCGAAGCCTATCTCGATGGCGTCCGCATGCCGGCCACACAGGCCCTTTCCCAGGCCGGTCTGAAGCCTCTCGAACCTTTCGCCGCCGACCAGGCCGCGCTGATCAGCACCAATGCCTACGCACAGGCACAGGCGGTGCTTTTGCTGGAGGACGCGCGAAAACTGCTGGAGTGGACCGACCTCAGCTACGCCATGGGGCTGAACGGCATGAATTCCAGCGTGACGCCGATTTCCGCACCCGTGCAATCCATGCGGCCTTACCCATGGCTGACATGGGATGCCGCGCGGGTCATGGACATGATCAAGGGCAGCTATCTCTTCGATGAGGACCAGACCCGCATCATCCAGGATCCGGAAAGCATGCGTGCCTCCAGTCAGCGCCAGGGCTCCGCCTGGCAGGCCTGGGCGGATCTGCGTCAATCCGTGCTGCTCTCCATCAATTCGTCGGATCACAATCCGGCCGTGCTGCCGGGCCTGACGCCGCAGAGCTCGCCTGAGCTGAGCACGCCGCAATTCATGAAATATTATATCAAGGGCGGGCCGCTGAGTGGCGGCAAGTCCGGCTATATCTTCTCCAACGCCAACTGGGATCCTTATCCCATGGCCAATCAGGTCGAGGCTTTCACCATCTCGCTCACCAATCTCGGTGTCGCGGTGGCGCAGCGCATCGAGCGCTTCCGCAACCCCTTCTTCACCGTGGTCAAGCCGGCCGATGTGCTGAAGCCCGACGAGCGCAAGGACATCCCGACCTTCGATGGCTATCTGCCGACCGATCTCTGGCAGGAACTGGCCGACCTCGGCACGCCGGTGACGCCGAATGGCCAGGCGATCGTCGCCACCGTCGAGGACCTGGAAGGGCAGACCCGCATCAAGACGCAACGCGCCCGCGAGGCGGTCGACATATCCTTCCATCTCTTGGCGCAGGACCTGTTGACGGCGAGCTATTGGATGGAAATCCGCAAAGCGCAGAATCCGCAGCGGAAATTCGGTGAGGCGCCAACCGCGGCGCTCGAGGCGCTGCGCCAGGTGATCCCCTGGCATCAGGAGGCATCGGAACGGCAAAAGCGGCCGCTCGGCATGGTCGCCTACGATTTCATGCAGGAGAACCCGGCCTCGAAATTCTATTCCGGCGGACCGCCGGCACCGACGGCCGCCGCCATGCCCGCGGCCGGCGTCTTGCCCAGATAGCCTTACCGCGCCGCGATGGCCGCCGCCGCACCGGCCATCGTCGTGGCGCTGACGCGGTTGGCGATCTTCATGGCGCGCTTGCTCCTGAGGAGCTTGCGCGCCTGCGAGGCGGCGAGCACCCAGGCGAGATCGATGGCGATCAGCACCACCGCCATGGTCGCCGTCAGTTCGACCCAGCCGACGAGACCAACCGAAGCGAGGTCGATGATGGTCGGCAACAGCGCCAGGTAAAACATCATGATCTTGGGATTGCCGAGCGTGACGGCCATGCCGGCGAAGAAAAGCTTGCCGGCCGAATCCTCACGCGGCATCTCGCCGTCCTTGGCGTCGACCGGCGCCGTCCACATCTTCCAGGCAAGATAGGCCAGGTAGAGAACGCCGACCCATTTTACGACGACGAAAGCGAGATGGAAGGTCTGTGCCACCACGGCCAGCCCAAACACCGCCAGAGACAGCCAGATGCCTTCGCCGATCCACATGGCAAGCAGGAACGGAAACACATCGCGAAACCCCTTCGAGATAACGCGCGCGACAAGCGCCGCGATCGATGGGCCAGGCGAACCGGCGGCCACGAACAAGGCGGCGGCGAAGATCAGCAGCGAGGCGAGGTGCATGGCGAGGGTCTCTGCGTCAGGGCTCCATCAATCACAATAACCCGACAGCTGGGTCTCTGGCAAAGGCAAGACAATATGGACCATGGCCGCTGTCTCTACAGCGTGGCTTGGGGAGCCCCTTGCAGCCCCAGCGTCACGCCGCTAGAAGGGCCGCCGCGAAACAATTTCGAGCTTCACTTTGCCCCAGTAACCACCGGTCTCGTCAACTCCCCCGACACACCTGCATGGCGCCGGATCAGCGGTGCCCGTTTGCAATTTTCATGTGTTCCTCTGGGCGGCGGTTCGAGACCGGTTTGGCATTGCTGAACCGCTGTCGCTCGGCTTTCCGCTAGCGACACCTGACATCACAATCTCCGCAGCCACCCGCCACGCCGCGCCCACATGGGCATCTCGATAGCGCCGACCGGATGAACTTCCCAACGGGAAGGACTTACCGGCATGTCTTCGGCCCTGCGCATCCACTGGACGATCGCGCCTGAAATCGCACCACGCCCCCTGATCAACTGCAATCGCTGCGGCTTCGTGAAAGCCTATCGCTGCAGCGAGAAATTCCGCGTCAACGCCAACGGCAAGCGCATCGACGTGTGGCTGATCTACCGCTGCGTCGACTGCGACAATTCCTGGAATTTCGGCATTCTCGAGCGCTGCAACCGGCGCGATATCGCGCCGGCACTGCTGGCGGCGCTCGAAAGCAATGATCCGGCACTGGTCCGGAGCCATGCCTTCGACATCGTCGCCCTGCGCAACCAGGTGGGACGCGTCTAACAGTTTCCTGACGCCGTCGTGCGCAAGCGGGTGATCGGCGGGATTAAGCAAGGCGCGACGGCGCTGGAACTTCGGCTCGGTCTGGAAGTACCGGTATCGTTGAGGCTCGACCGGCTGCTTGCCAACGAACTCGGCATCTCGCGGTCGCGGCTTCAGGCGTTGGATGAGCGGAGGCTGCTGACCATCGAGCCGGATGGAGCAAAGGCCCTGCGCAAACCGGTCCGAGAGGGAGTGACAATCCGCATCGATCTCGCCAGCGAGCCCGACCGGCGGACCATCATCTCGGCCGCTGGTGGATGAACGAAAGAAGGCGGAGCACAAGTGCTCCACCCTCTCAAACTCGGAAAAGCAAACCTTACGCCGCGCCGACCGCCTTCGACGACTTCTCGAAACGCTTGCGCTCGTTCGGGTCGAGATAGAGTTTGCGCAGGCGAATGGTCTTCGGCGTCACTTCGACCAGTTCGTCGTCCTGAATCCAGGCCAGCGCGCGCTCCAGCGTCATGCGGATCGGCGGGGTGAGCTTGACCGCCTCGTCCTTGCCGGCGGCGCGGATGTTGGTCAGCTTCTTGCCCTTCAGCACGTTCACTTCGAGATCGTTGTCCCGGCTGTGGATGCCGATGATCATGCCCTGATAGACCTTGACGCCGGGATCGATGACCATCGGGCCGCGGTCTTCGAGGTTCCACATGGCGTAAGCCACCGACTCGCCCTGTTCGTTGGAGATCAGCACGCCGTTCGTGCGACCAGGCAACTCGCCCTTATAGGGCTCGTAGGCATGGAACAGCCGGTTCATCACGGCGGTGCCGCGCGTATCGGTCAACAGTTCCGACTGGTAGCCGATCAGGCCGCGCGTCGGCGCGTGGAACACGATGCGCTGGCGATTGCCGCCCGAGGGACGCAGCTCGACCATTTCGGCCTTGCGCTCCGACATCTTCTGCACGACGACGCCGGCATGCTCCTCGTCGACGTCGATGACGACTTCCTCGACCGGCTCCAGCAATTCGCCGTTCTCGCCCTTCTGCATGACGACGCGCGGACGCGAGACGGCGATCTCGAAACCTTCGCGGCGCATGGTCTCGATCAGGACGGCGAGCTGCAATTCGCCGCGGCCGGAAACGAAGAACGAATCCTTGTCGGGCGATTCTTCGATTTTCAGCGCGACATTGCCTTCGGCCTCGCGCAGCAGACGGTCACGGATGACGCGGCTGGTGACCTTGTCGCCTTCGGTGCCGGCCAACGGGCTGTCGTTGACGAGGAAGGACATGGTCACGGTCGGCGGATCGATCGGCTGTGCATGCAGCGCCTCGGTCACCGCCAGGTCGCAGAACGTGTCGGCGACGGTGCCTTTCGACAGGCCGGCAATGGCGACGATGTCACCCGCCTGCGCTTCTTCGATCGGCTGGCGCTCGAGGCCACGGAAGGCAAGGATCTTGGAGATGCGGCCTGTCTCGATCTGGGTGCCGTCATTGTGCAGCACCTTGACCGCCTGGTTGGACTTCAGCGTGCCGCTCTCGATGCGGCCGGTGATAATGCGGCCGAGGAACGGGTTTGCTTCCAGGATGGTGCCGATCATGCGGAACGGGCCGGGATGAACAGTCGGCGCCGGCACATGCTTGATGACGAGGTCGAACAGCGGCGCAAGCTGCTGGTCCTTCGGGCCTTCCGGATTTTCCGACACCCAGCCATCGCGGCCCGAACCATAGAGGATCGGGAAGTCGAGCTGCTCGTCGGTGGCGTCAAGCGCGGCGAACAGGTCGAACACCTCGTTGACCACCTCGACATGGCGCGCGTCCGGCCGGTCGATCTTGTTGATGACGACGATCGGCCTCAAGCCCACCTTCAGCGCCTTGCCGACGACGAACTTGGTCTGCGGCATCGGGCCTTCGGCGGCATCGACCAGCACGATTGCCGAATCCACCATCGACAGGATGCGCTCGACCTCACCGCCGAAATCGGCGTGACCGGGCGTGTCGACGATATTGATGCGCGTGTCCTTCCAGTCGACCGAGGTCGCCTTGGCCAGGATGGTGATGCCGCGCTCCTTTTCGAGATCGTTGGAATCCATGGCACGCTCGGCGACGCGCTGGTTGTCGCGGAAGGAGCCGGACTGTCTCAAAAGCTGGTCGACCAGGGTGGTCTTTCCATGGTCGACGTGCGCGATGATCGCGATATTACGGAGGTTCATGATTCTGGTCTCGGAAGCGTTGCAGGCAGCAGGCCAAAGGCGCTGCCTCTTTCGGTTGCGCGGCTCATACAGGGTTTTTCGCAGTTGCGAAAGGGGACGCGCGACACCAAATACTCATCAAATCTTAAGCATCTGCGTGTGAAATGATTTTGTTAACCAAGGCGGGAACCTTTTCAGGGCCCGGACAGTTCGAACGTCATGACCGATAGACTCAACCGATTTTGGCCGCTTATCGCTTCCGCCGCCTTTGCGATGCTGCTTGCGGCCAACGCCGCGCAGTCGGCCGCGACGCTGAAGGAAACGCGGCCCGTCTTGCCGGATAACTCGCCTTCCGCGCAGCAGGCCTTTGCCGACGCGCCCGACGGCGTCGACCCGGTGGTGACCGGCCCGGTCAGTGCCGCCTTCAAGCAGAGACAGGCCAGCGCAAACTGCGATAGCGCGGTTTGGCCCAACATTCCAATGGTCTGCTACCCCGATTGATCGTTCGCGCCTGTCCTTACACGCTGAGATGTGTTGAGGTTCAGGTCAGGCCGAGCCGAAAATGGTGGATTAGAGAACCGGAGCGGAGCGTACATTTTGTACGTGAGCACAGTTCTACTGCAACGCAGTAGAACTGGAAGCGCAGGAAGCCGCTGTTTGCAGGCCGGCCTTACCTGAACATGGACGCGCCTCAAGCCGGCTGCGGTTCCGGATCGAAGGCCGGCTGGCTGGTGTTGATCAGGAGCGAAATACAGGCCGCCGCGATCGCCGTCATGCCGGCGATCAGGAACGCCAGTTCGTAATTGCCTTGCAGTTCACGCATCGTGCCGCCGAAGGCGGCGGCGGTGGCGGCACCCACCTGATGGCCTGCCACGATCCAGCCGAACACGATCGGCCCGCTGCGGTCGCCGAAGGCTTCGTTGGCGAGCCTTAAAGTCGGCGGCACGGTGGCGATCCAGTCGAGACCATAGAGCACGGCGAAGATGATCAGGCTGGTTGCCGAGAAGCCGGAATAGGGCAAATAGATCAGCGACAGGCCACGGATGGCATAGTAGACGCCGAGCAGTTTGCGCGGATCGTAACGATCGGTGAGCCAGCCGGACAGCGTCGTGCCGATCAGGTCGAAAATACCCATCATCGACAACAGGCCGGCCGCCTGCACCTCGCCGATGCCCATGTCGCCGCAGAAGGCGATCAGATGCGTGCCGACCAGCCCGTTGGTGGTGAAGCCGCAGACGAAGAAGGTGGCGAACAGGTACCAGAAAACCCGCGTCCCGGCGGCGCGGCGCAGCGTGTTGAGCGTATGCGCCAAGAAATTGCCCTGTGACGCGGGCGAAGTCGGCGGCACATCATCCGCCTCGGCGCCATAACGCACCATGCCGATCGAGGACGGGCGCTCTGGCACCAGCAACCAGACCAGAGGGATCAATGCCGCGGTGGCGATCGCGACAGCGATGACGACAGGCTGCCAGCCGCCTGTCTGGGCAAGCGAGGCGATCAGCGGCAGGAAAATCAGCATGCCGGTGGCGCTGGAGGCCGACATCAACCCCATGACAAGACCGCGATTGGTCTTGAACCAGCGGTTGACGATGGTGGCGCCAAGGACGCTGGCGACAGCGCCGGATCCGATGCCGGAAAAAACGCCCCAGGTGATGAACAGATGCCATGGCTTGGTCATCAGCAGGCTGAGCGTGGTCGAAGCCGACATCACCACCAGCGACGCCAACAGCGTGCGGCGCAGGCCGATGCGTTCCATGAGCGCCGCGGCGAACGGACCGGTCAGCCCATAGAGCAGGATGCCGACGCCCGCGGCGAGCGAAATGACGTCGCGCCGCCAGCCGAAACTGTTTTCGAGCGGCAGCATCATGACCGAAGGCGCCGAGCGCAGGCCGGCCGCGATCAGCAAGCAAAGGAAGATGACGCCCACCACGACGAAAGCGTAGCGCTGGCCAAAGGGACGGGATTGAGCTATCATGTTACTGACCGGTACGTTGCAAGGTGGAAGCATGTATACGTACCGACCGGTAACATTGTCAATCGAGTCCCATCATGCCAAGCGACAAAAATATTGAACCGACCATCAGCGACGGTCATGCGTCGGCGCCACCCAAGGCCGCCAAGAAGATCCTCGACGTGGCCTATGACCTGTTCTACCGGCGCGGTATCCGGGCGATCGGCGTCGACGAAATCGTCAAACGTGCCGGCGTCACCAAGCCCAGCCTCTATCGCAGCTTTCCCTCCAAGGACGAGCTGGCTGCCTCCTACCTCAGGCAATACGATCTTGAATATTGGGAGCGTTTCGACGAGGCCGTCGCCGCCAATCCCGGTGACCCGCGCGCTCAGATCAAGGCTTTTCTGACCCGCATCGGCAAGCGAACGCAAGTGGCGGACTATCGCGGCTGCGGAATGACCAATGCGGCGGTCGAATATCCCGACCACAGTCATCCGGCTCGCGTCGTCAGCGAGGCCAACAAGCAGGAATTGCGCCGCCGCTTGCGCGCCATGGCGGCTGCGATGGGCGCGCTAGACCCTGACACGCTGGGGGACGGGTTGCTGCTGCTTATCGAAGGCGCCTATATCAGCGGCCAGCTGTTCGGCCTCGGCGGACCCGCGCAGTCGGTTGCCCGCAACGCCGACTTGCTGATCGAAGCCAGCTTGAAGAAATAGCGATTGGCGATACGCTGGGGCGACCTCCAAGAGAGATCTCCGCCATGCGCAGCCTGTTGATCCCGCTCACCTTCGCCGGCCTTTGCCAGGCGGCACAGGCCGGCGACATATCGAGCACCTACACCGACCTCGACTGGAAGAAGGACTGCGTGACCTATGCGCGGGCCGAGCAGGGCGACGGCGACTGGGCCGACTTCGCCTGCTCCGGCTATCGAGGCTATCCCGTACTGGTCGGATATGACGACGCCCGCGAATCGCTGTTCTATGGTTTTCCGCCCGGCGGCGACATGACGTCCGCCTGGGAAAGTTTTTCCGCCTTCAATTCGTCCGGAGCCAAGGTCGAGTGGCGCGTCGAAACCAATGGCGACAAAGCCGTGCCGTTCGCGGCCATCCACCGTCGCTCGATCAGCAATGGCGAGGACGAGACCAAGAAGACCGAGGTGCTGCTCGTCGCCAAGGTCGCCCAGATGGACGCCCGCGAAGGCTGCACCGTCGGCCTGGTGCTGGCCACCGGTAACCCCGCCGCCAATGACCAAGCGCGCAAGATCGCCGACGAGAAGGCAAAAGGCTTCGCCTGCGGCAAGGACAAGCGCGTGGTGATTGGCGACGTGCCGGCTTTCGGCCGGGTCGATAACTGACCGCTCGAGCTACTTGCTCGTCTTCGCCCGGTCGATCGCGTCCATGATCATCTTCTTGGCGTATTTGGAATCATGCCAGCCTTCGATCTTGACCCATTTGCCAGGTTCCAGATCCTTGTAGTGCTCGAAGAAGTGCTGCACCTGCTGGCGCGTGATGTCGGGCAGTTGCGTGTATTCGGTGACGTTCTCGTAGCGCAGTGTCAGCTTCGGCGACGGCACCGCGATGATTTTTTCATCCTGGCCGGCATTGTCTTCCATGATCAGCACACCGATCGGCCGCACGTTGATCACGCAGCCCGGCACAAGGGCGCGTGTGTTGCAGACCAGCACGTCGATCGGGTCGCCGTCGCCCGACAGCGTGTGCGGCACGAAACCGTAATTGCCGGGATAGCGCATCGAGGTGTGCAGGAAGCGGTCGACGAACAGCGTGCCGGCCTCCTTGTCCATCTCGTACTTGATCGGCTCGCCGCCGATCGGCACTTCGATGATGACATTAACGTCCTCAGGCGGATTCTTTCCGGTGGCTATGGCTTCGATGCGCATGTCTTTTGTCCCTCTCTCGATTGGCAGGAGATAGCGGGCGGCGCAAAATGGTGCAATGCGGCGAATGGTGCTTACAGGCGTCCGACGAGACGCGACGGCGGTCGAGCCGTTCAATCATCGGCACAAGATGTTTCAGCGTCGTGATGTGCGTGAGCCCGCGACCACGCCTTCCGCGATCATCCCCCAGGCGGTCAGTCCCAGACGAAGGCGACCTTCTTCAGCGCCTTCTGCTCAAAAATCTCGACCCCTTCGGCGATGTCGCGGCCCCCGGCCCCGGCATAGAAGGAAAGTGCGTTCTGGTTGTCTTCCAGCGCCCACACCACCATGCCTTTCAGTCCATGGTCGGCGAGACGTGCCCTGGCCGCCGAAAACAGCCGCCTGCCGAGCCCTATGCCCTGATATTCCGGGCGAAGGTACAATTCGTAGATCTCGCCCTGCTGCTTGAGCTCCTTGGCGCGGTTCTTGCCGATCGTCGCATAGCCGGCGATCGTGCCGCCGATCTCGACGACGAGGACGGTGGCGGCGCGGCGGATGGCGTTGGCCCACCAGTCGCTTCCGCGACGGTTGATCATCGATGTCAGCGTGCGGTGCGGAATGATTCCGCTATACGCGCCGCGCCAAGCCTCGAGGTGCACTTCGGCGATGGCGCCGGCATCGCGCGGGTCTGCCTTCCGAATGTCGATCGTCAGCGTATTCATGATTAGTTAACCATAAACCCGCATCGCCCGATTGCAAGAGTCCGGGCGGCCCATGGTCCGCTTTCGCACAGACAATCATGACACTGCCGACATTGGCCAAAGCCTGCCTGAAAACGCGCTCAGCCGAGGCGGATGGCGTGGCTTTCGAGTACCCGGAGCGCAGCGGGCTTTTAGGGTTTGTGGCATCGGAAGCCCAGAAAGCCGCGTCGGGCGTTCGGCTGAGTAGCATTTGCTAGGTAGGCTTTCAGATTTCGACCAGATGGTCGTCGAGCTCGTTGGTATCGCCCGAAGTAACCGGAAAGTGTTCGGCCAGCACTGCCCCCACCCGCTCGATCGCCTTGACGAAACCGTCGGCAAGCCGATCGTCGCCGGCATGCGCGGTCAGATCGCGCACCACGCCGTCCCAGACATGCTGGCCGACCTTGGCGTCGATGCCCGAATCGGCGACCACTTCGGCGTAGCGCTCGGCGATCGATACGAAGATCAGCACGCCGGTGCGCGCCGTGGTGCGATGGACGTTGCGGGCGAGGAACTGCTTGACCGCATTGGCGTGCGCAGCCTGATAGCGCAGCCGACGCGGCACCATATGGATGCGCAGGCCGGGGAGCGCCCACAACAGGGCCAGCACGCAGGCCAAGGCCAGCAACTCAGCGATGACGAAATGCGGCAGGCGGATGGTGAGCCACCAGGCCTCCAGCCCATAGGCGACCGCCAGGCTGACGGCCAGCATGCCGAGTGTCGCCATCAAGGCCGCGGGAGCTAAGTAACCCTCGCTGGCATGCGCCACGACGCAGTAGATCTCGCCGTCGGTTTGCGCTTCGGCCGCGCGGATCGCAGCGGCGATGCGCTCATGATCCTGCGGGCTGATCGGTCGTGTTGCCATGATCTTGTCTCACCAGCTTCCTGAAGAACCGCCACCGCCGGACGAGCCACCGCCACCGGAAAACCCGCCGCCACTGCTTGACCCCGACGACCAGCCACTGCCGGAACCGCCCGAGGACCAGCCGCCGCCCGACGACCTCGTCCAACCGCTGGTTCCGGATGATCCACTCGCACCCTGGCCATAACGAAACGTCATGCCCAGCCATCGATACACGCCTGGCGACAGCTTTGTGCCGAACATCGGCGGCAGGAAGGCCATTGCCAGGCCACCCAAGAACATCGTCGCCCACAGGATCAGAAACACCGCGACGACCGGATCCACGGGAGTACTGCTGCCGGCGGGATTGCGCTGGCCGCGCGCCTCCAACTCCTCCGGATTGCCGTTCAGCACCATGATCATGTCGTCGACGGCCTTGGAGATGCCGCCCGGGAAATCGCCGGCGCGAAAGGCCGGCACCATGTCGTTTTCGATGATCAGCTTGGTGTGCAGGTCGGTCAGCGTGCCTTCCAGCCCGTACCCGACCTCGATGCGCATCTTGCGGTCGTTTGGCGCAACCAGGAGCAGGACACCGTTATTCTCCTTGGCCTGGCCGAGCTTCCAGAAGCGGAACAGCCGGTTGGCGTAGGGCTCGATCTCCTCGCCGCCGAGGCTGGGGATGGTGGCGACGACGATCTGGTCCGAGCCCTTGGTTTCGAGCTCGGCGAGTTTTTGGGTCAGCGTGGCACGTGTGCCGGCATCGATGATGCCGGCATTGTCGACGACGCGACCTGTCAGAGCCGGAAGGTCGGCGGCGAAGGCGGCGATCGAGGCAAGCAGCACAGACGCCAGGATGATTAAGGCCAGGCGCAGCCGCGAAGCGCATTGGCCGGGCATTGAATGGACGGCAGCTCTGACCATGGCGTTACCAGCTTCCCGAGGAGCCGCCGCCGCCGGACGAGCCACCGCCACCGGAAAAACCGCCACCGGAGGACCCTCCGCCGGAGGACCAACCGCCTCCGCCGGACGACCAGCCGCCGGACGATGATCGCCGGTGCGGCTCGAAGGTCATGCCAAGCCAGCGATAGCGCCCGGGCCCGAGTTTCTGGCCGAAGATCGGCGGCAGCACCGAGGCCGCGATGCTGCCGAAGAAAATGATCGCCCAGATGCCGATGAAAATGGCGAAGAACAGGTCGTCGGAATTGAAGGGTGCTTGCTCGTTCCGTTTGCCGCGCGCTTCCAGTTCTTCCGGATTGCCGTTCAGCACCATGATCATGTCGTCGACGGCCTTGGAGATGCCGCCCGGGAAATCGCCGGCGCGAAAGGCCGGCACCATGTCGTTTTCGATGATCAGCTTGGTGTGCAGGTCGGTCAGCGTGCCTTCCAGCCCGTACCCGACCTCGATGCGCATCTTGCGGTCGTTTGGCGCAACCAGGAGCAGGACACCGTTATTCTCCTTGGCCTGGCCGAGCTTCCAGAAGCGGAACAGCCGGTTGGCGTAGGGCTCGATCTCCTCGCCGCCGAGGCTGGGGATGGTGGCGACGACGATCTGGTCCGAGCCCTTGGTTTCGAGCTCGGCGAGTTTTTGGGTCAGCGTGGCACGTGTGCCGGCATCGATGATGCCGGCATTGTCGACGACGCGACCTGTCAGAGCCGGAAGATCGGCGGCGAAGGCGGCGAACGGGAGGAAGAGGATGCCGGCAAGAAGGCCAACAAAGGAAAGGTAGGCGTTCCGCAGCGCCCCCCTTGAGGGGGAGATGTGCAGCAGGACAGAGGGGGGTGTTTGCACGCCGGCGGTCCGTCTTTTAGCGGAATTTGTTCCGGTGACGGTCGCCGTTCACCCGCCCTGCTTCGTGCCGAAATCGACCTTCGGCGGCTGCATCTTGTCCTCGTCGACAGTGAAGTTGGCGAAGGGCTCGCTGCCGCGGAACCAGAATGTCGCCCACAGCACCGACGGGAAGGTCTTCAGTGTCAAATTGTAGTCCCTGACGGCCTGGATGTAGTCGCGGCGGGCGACGGCGATGCGGTTCTCCGTCCCTTCGAGCTGCGCCTGCAGCGCCAGGAAATTCTGGTTGGCCTTAAGGTCGGGATAGGCTTCCGACACTGCGATCAGCCGCGACAGCGCGCTAGTCAGCCCGGCCTGGGCATCCTGAAACTTTTTGAGGGCTTCCGGGTCCTTCAGCGTTTCCGGCGTCACCGTGATCTGCGTTGCCTTGGCGCGCGCTTGGACAACGGCGTCGAGCGTGTCCTTTTCATGCGAGGCATAGCCCTTGACCGTCTCGACCAGATTGGGAATGAGGTCGGCGCGTCGCTGATACTGGTTCAACACCTCGCTCCATGCCGCCCTGGCGTTTTCTTCCGCCGTCGGGATCGTGTTGTAGCCGCAGCCGGCAAGCAGCGGCAGCACGATTGCCATCATCAGGAAGGCGGGCAGCGTGCGAAATGTCGATGGTCGAGCAAGGCGCTGGGCAAGCATGAAGGGATCCCTCGATAGAAAGTTGCATCCGAAGCATTACCACAATCGGCGCGCAAGAAAACGGACTCGGTCTCTGAAGCAGACTCGGCATGAATTGTGCCCGCCCCAAGGCCCTGTGATTGGCCCGGTGAACGCGATAAGGTTCGATCAGAACGGGATATCACCATGGCGAAACGCCAGGACAGCGACAGTGAATCGCGCCGTATCCTCCAGCGCGTCGCGCAGGAGACCGATCCGGCCGGCAATTCTTTCGTGGCACGGACGACGAAAGGCGTGCGCGACCACGTCTCGGCGGCCGATGCCGACCGCACGGATCCGATTGAAGTCTGGGGCACGCGCGTTGGCAGGATACTCGGCCTGCTTCTGGCGCTGGGCCTGATGGTCTGGCTCGTGCTTTTCCTCACCCGGGGCAGCTAGGAATCAAGAAACAATGAGCGCCGAAAAAACCGACGCGCCGCGCGCGGTCATCGTCATATCCAGCCATGTCGCCCGCGGCTCCGTCGGCAACCGCGCGGCCGTCTTCGCGCTGGAGACACTGGGCTTTCCGGTCTGGGCCGTACCTACGGTCACCCTGCCTTGGCACCCCGGCCATGGCCGCGCGACCCGCATTGTGCCGCCGCTCGACCAGTTCAAGGCGTTGATGGCCGATCTGGAGCGCGCGCCGTGGCTGGGCGAGGTCGGGGCCGTGCTGTCGGGCTATCTCGGCGAGGCCGGCCAGGCCGAGGCGGTCGCCTCGCTGGTGGCCGCGGTCAAGGCGAGGACGCCCGATGCCGTTTATATCTGCGATCCGGTGATGGGTGATTCCGGCGGCCTCTACGTGCCCGAGCCCACCGCCGCCGCCATGCGCGACTGGCTGATGCCGATCGCCGACATCGCTACCCCCAACCGCTACGAGCTGGAATGGATGGCCGGCGCGCCGCTGCCCGATCTGAAATCGGTGATCTCGGCCGCACTCCATGCCGGACCGTCGACCATGCTGGTCACCTCGGCACCGTCGATGATGTCAGGCGGCACCGGCAATCTGCTGCTCGACGGCACCCAGGCGCTGCTGGCCGAACATCGCCTGATCGACAAGCCGCCGAACGGCCTTGGCGACCTGACCGCGGCGGTCTACCTGGCGCGCATCCTGTCCGGCCAGCCGGCGATCAAGGCCCTGCAGTCCACGACGGCGGCGGTCTACGAGATCCTGGCGCGCACGGCAAAACGCGGCGGCGACGAGTTGCAGCTCGAAACCGACGCGCAGAGTCTGTCGCACCCGATGGCCATGGTCCAGCTTCGTCACCTCACGCATCCGGGGCGGGACCGCCGGGCGTGACGCCGGCCAAGGTCGTGCTCGTCGGCGCCGATGGCTGCAAGGCCGGCTGGATCGCCGTGCGGAGCGAACCCGGGCCGACACTTCGTAACCCGGACGCCGCGCCTTCGGTCGATGTCTTCCCTTCGTTCACCGCCCTGCTGGCGGCGATCCCCGATGACGCGATCGTCGCCGTCGACATGCCGATCGGTCTACCGGAATTTTCGCAAAAGGGCGGGCGCGGGCCGGAAGCGCTGGTGCGGCCGCTGCTTGGGGCTCGCCAGTCCAGCGTCTTTTCGATCCCGTCCCGGGCCGCGCTCTATGCCGACACCAGCGGCTTCAACACGATCAAAGCCTGGTACGCGGCGCATATCAGGGCAAGCGAAGTGGCCAAGGCCACATCCAACCCGCCGCGCGGCGTTTCCATCCAGGCCTTCGGCATCTTTTCGAAAATCCGCGAGATCGACACATTGCTGATCGTCCGGCCCGAACTGCGCGGTCGCATCTTCGAATCGCATCCGGAAGTCGCCTTCTGCCGCCTGAACGGCGATCACGCCATGCTGTTGCCGAAGAAGATCAAGGGCAGCGTCAATCCGGCCGGCATGGCGGAGCGCAAGGCGCTGCTTTGCCGGCATGGCTATGACATGGATTTCCTCGACCGGCCGCCGCCACGTGGTGCGGCCGCTGACGATTTCCTCGATGCGGCCGCCATGATGCTGATTGCCGGCCGCATCGCCAGCGGCGACGCGAAGCCGTTTCCCGACCCGCCTAGCGCTGACGGTTTTGGCATACCGGTCGCTATCTGGGCGTGACAATGTCAGCGCGCGTCCCGCTTTGGCGCATGGCATTTATGGCTAGCTCCTACAATTCCGCATTGCTCGTAGCGGGCTTTTGCCGTTAGAGGCTTTCCTCGACCGCAACGAGCTGCCGCCTCCAACCCGGAAAGGCCTTAGCCGCCCATGCCTCATCTTCCCGAACACCTCCTCGCCGGCTACCGCAATTTCATGAACGGCCGCTACCTCACCGAGAGCGGCCGCTATCGCGAGCTCGCCCGCGAAGGCCAGGCGCCCGAGACCATGATCGTCGCCTGTTGCGACTCGCGATCCGCGCCCGAGGCGATCTTCGACGCCGGCCCCGGCGAACTCTTCGTCTTGCGCAATGTCGGCAATCTGGTGCCGCCTTACGAGCCGGACGGCGAGTTTCATTCGACCTCGGCCGCGCTCGAATTCGCCGTGCAGAGCCTCAAGGTCAAGAATATCGTGGTCATGGGCCACGGCCGCTGCGGCGGCATCCGGGCCGCGCTCGACCCCAACTCCGCGCCGCTGTCTCCCGGCGACTTCATCGGTAAATGGATGAGTCTGATCGCGCCAGCCGCCGAGACGGTGTCGGCCAGCACCTTCATGACGGCGACGGAACGCCAGACCGCCCTGGAGCGCATTTCGATCCGCTACTCCCTCGCCAATCTCAGGACCTTTCCCTGCGTCTCGATCCTCGAGGGCAAGGGGCGGCTGTCGCTGCACGGAGCCTGGTTCGATATTTCGACCGGCGAGCTCTGGGTGATGAACAAGGAGACCGGCGATTTCGAGCGGCCGGTGCTGGAATGAACGGTACGGCGCGCCAGGCAATGAACGTCCGGCCGGTCGTTTTCACGGCGGCCGCGCTGATGATAGCGATCGTTGCTGCTCGCGCCGATGACCGCGCCATTATAAGCCGCTGGTATTCGGCGCTGCTGGTCGCCGATCGCACCGAGCTGACGGACCTGCTCGCCGACGACGTCCGCATCAAGCTTGACGACCTCGGCGTTGTCCAGAGCAAGCTGGAATTCATAGCCTCGCTCGACGAATGGAAAGGTGCGGTTGCGGGAGCCGCGATCCGCCATCGCATCGAGAGGACCGAAGGCGGGGTCACCACCGTGATCGCCTGCTACGACTTCCCCAACAACGACATGCTGATGCAGGAAACCTTCGCGGTGAGCGACAACCGAATCACCGCCAATTCTCAGGCGGCAATCGCTGAAAACTGCGAGGGCTACTGAGGCGCAGCGGCCACTGGCATATTGCGGGCTCGCGAAGCGCGCCCTACATCGGTGACACCCTCCTTCCTGACGCCAGCGAAAGACCCTCCATGCCCTCACCGAAAGCCGTCGATCTCGCCGCTCATCCGCTGACCGCGTGGCGACGCCCGCTCGGCCTGCCCGATTTCGCCCATATTGGCGACGGTGATTTCTCCGCCGTCTTCGACGCCGCGCTGAAGGCGCATGAGGCCGAGATCGACGCGATATCAAGCAGCAAGGCTGCGCCGAGCATCGAGAACACGCTTGCCGCGCTTGAGCTCGGGGGCGAGGCGCTGGATCATGTCTCGTCGATCTTCTGGTGCCGCGCCGGCGCCTACACCAACGAGACCATCCAGGCGCTGGAGCGTGACATTTCGCCGAAGATGTCGCGGCACTTCTCGGCCATCTCGATGAACGAGAAGCTGTTTGCCCGCATCGACGATCTCTACCGGCGCCGCGAGAGCCTAAACCTCGATCCCGAGACGCTGCGCGTCCTGGAGAAGACCTGGAAAGGCTTCGTCCGTTCCGGCGCCAAGCTCGACGCCGACGGCAAGACGCGGCTGGCCAAAATCAACGAGGAGCTGTCGTCGCTCGGCACGACTTTCGGTCAGAACGTGCTGGCCGATGAGCGCGACTGGGCGCTGTTCCTCGACGAGGCCGATCTCGCCGGCCTGCCGGATTTCGTGAAAAGCTCGATGGCCGAGGCCGCCGAGATGCGCGGCCGGAAGGGCCGCTACGCCGTAACCCTGTCGCGCTCGATCTATGAGCCGTTCACGACCTTCTCCGACCGCCGCGACCTGCGCGAGATCGCCTATCGTGCCTTCACCATGCGCGGCCAGAACGGCGGTGCGTCAGACAACACATCCGTGGTGCGCGACATGCTGAAGCTGCGCGCCGAAAAGGCGAAGCTGCTCGGCTACGCCTCCTTCGCCGCGCTCAAGCTCGACGACACCATGGCCAAGACACCGAAGGCGGTGCATGCGCTGCTCGATCCGGTCTGGGAAAGGGCACTGGAAAAGGCCGCCGCCGACCAGAAAGAGCTGGAGCGTCTGGCCGCCGAGGCCGGCAGCAACGAAAAATTCGCCGCCTGGGACTGGCGCTTCTACCAGGAGAAGCTGCGCGCCGAGAAGTTCGCTTTCGATGAGGCGGAGCTGAAACCCTATCTGCAGCTCGACCGCGTCATCGACGCCTGCTTCGACGTCGCGACACGGTTGTTCGGCATCACGTTCGAGGAGAAGAAGGGCATCGCCGCCTGGCATCCGGACGCGCGCGTCTTCGTGGTCAAAAATGCCGACGGCAGTGAGCGCGGCCTGTTCCTCGCCGACTATTTCGCGCGGCCGTCAAAACGCTCCGGCGCCTGGATGAGCGCGCTGAAGTCCGGTTATAAGCTTGGCCATGGCTCGAAGCCGGTGATCTACAACATCATGAACTTCGCCAAGCCGCCAGCGGGCGAACCGGCCCTGCTGTCCGTCGACGAGGCGAAGACCTTGTTCCACGAATTCGGCCATGCGCTGCATGGCATGCTGACCGACGTCACCTGGCCATCGGTGTCGGGCACCTCGGTCAGCCGCGACTTCGTCGAACTGCCCTCGCAGCTCTACGAGCACTGGCTGACGGTGCCGGCGGTTCTGGAAAAGCACGCGCTGCATGTCAAGACCGGCAAGCCGATGCCGAAAGCGCTGCTCGACAAGATGCTGGCCACGCGCACCTTCGGCGCCGGCTTCGCCACCGTCGAGTTCACCGCCTCTGCCTTGATGGACATGGCCTACCATGCACGGCCCGACGCGCCGGAAGAGCCGCTTCGTTTCGAGGCCGAAACGCTTGCGACCCTGCATATGCCGGATACCATCGCCATGCGCCATCGCACCCCGCATTTTGGCCATGTCTTCGCCGGCGAGGGCTATTCGGCCGGCTACTATTCCTACATGTGGTCGGAGGTGCTGGACGCCGATGCTTTCGCCGCCTTCGAGGAAACCGGAGACCCCTTCAACCCGGCGCTGGCCGAGCGGCTGAGGAAGAACATCTACGCCGCCGGCGGCTCGAAGGATCCGGAAGAGCTCTACACCGCGTTTCGCGGCAAAATGCCGTCGCCGGCAGCGATGATGGTCAAGCGCGGATTGGTGTGACTAGCAATCATGCCGTTCGTGGGGGAGATTGGCAGCGTCGCCCGCGGCACCCTTCCAGGGATCGGCCACCCTTGGCCACACTAGCCGCGCCAGCTTCGTGTAATTCGTCGCCGCCGGATTGCTGGGATAGGAACTCGGCGCCGCGACATAGATGATCTCGGCGGCGATCGGCTCGAAGCCGGCGTAGAAATGGTTTGTCGACTTGATCAGCAAAATGTCTTTCGACAGCGGATCGATGCCGATGTTGGAGAAGACATCCGGCTCGAAGGTCTGGGTGCGATTGGTATTCAGGATCACATCGACTTCGGTGCCCTCGATGCGCACCACCGCTGATGGCCCCAATGTCACCCGGCTCGGGCCAAAACTCTGCCAACCCTCGGCAACCGCTTTCAGCACCTTGACGCGTGCGTCGATCGGTTCGCCCGCCTGGGCGCCAGCTTTGCCGCCGAAGCGCAGGTCGATGACCGCGCCCTCGCCGGCAGCCTGGCAGAAAGTCACCGCGATCGGATCCCAGATCGTCGCCACGCCGAATTTGTCCAGGCCCCGCGCCAGCATCTGGCGCAGCACGACGGTGCCGTCGCCGGGAACGCCGCCGCCGGGATTGTCCCAGATATCGGCAATGACCACCGGCTTGCCCGGCTTTTCCTTGCGCACGGCCAGAGCCCGATCGATGCCGTCGGCCGTACTCAGCATCGTCATCGCGGTCGTTTCGCGCATGGCATAGAGCTCGCGTCCGAGCCGCTCCGCCAGCGCATCGCCCTTGGCCTTGTCATTGTCGGTGACGACAAGGAGGCGCGTGCCCATTTCGGGCACGTCGGCGGCCATGAAGCCGTGGATGACCGAGACCGACAGCACGCCGTCCTTGCCGTGCAGCGCCTTGATGCGGTCGACGAAGGAGCGCATCGGTTCGCGGCTGGTCGGCAGCACCTGGATCATGCGGCAGTCGAAAGTTGAGATGACCGGCTTGATTTCGCCGCGCGCCGCAGCCAGGCCAAGCTCGACGACATGCTCGCCGCGCTCGTAGAAATCAGTGTGCGGGAATTCGAGGAAATAGGCCATGATGTCTGACGCCGCCACGCGCTTCGGCGTCAGATGGCTGTGCGGATCGAACTCGCAGGCAATCACCACCTCAGGCCCGACAATGCCCCGCACGCGCTCCAGCAGGTCGCCCTCGCAGTCGTCATAGCCTTGCGCCACCATGGCCCCGTGCAGGCCCAGAATAACGGCATCGACCGGCAATGCAGCCTTCAGTTGATCGAGGATCTCATCGCGCAGCGCCTCATAGGTCTGCCGCTGCACGAGGCCGCCAGGCTCGGCCCAGGTGGCGGTGCCCTCGATCACGGTCAGGCCTTCGGCGGCCGCGCGGCGGCGCAGCGCCACGATCGGCGAGGAGCACAGGGTCGGCGTTTCCGGATGCTTGCCCGGCCCGGCATAGAACGCCATCTCGAAAGAGGCCCGGTCGGTTGGCACCGGCGAGAAGGTGTTGGTTTCCGTCGCCAGCGAGGCGGTGAAGATACGCATGAAAACTCCGTGGACTTCTTGTTGTTTCGCAATTCCGGACGGAAAACCGCTGGGCACTTTTCCTAGAGGTGCTGGGATTGCTATTTGACAGCCCCGAGCGCCAGCCCCCGGACGAGATAGCGCTGCAGCCAGATGAACAGGATCGCCACCGGCAGCGTCGCCAGCAGCGTCGCCGCCATGACGTGGTGCCATTCGATCGTGTAGCGCCCGGCAACCAGCGAGAACACCTGGATCGGCAGCGTATAGCTCTCCTGGCTACGCAGCATGGTGAGCGCCACGACGAATTCGTTCCAGGCATTGATGAAGGTGAAGATCGCCGTCACCGCGATCGCCGGCAGGCAGAGCGGTAGAAACACTTTTCGTAGCGTCAGCCAGCGGCCGGCGCCTTCCATCCAGGCCGCCTCCTCAAGGTCGCGCGGAATGGTGTCGAAATAGCTCTGCAGCATCCAAACGGTGAAGGCGACGTTGAAGGCCATGTAGATGAAGCCGAGCGCGGTGGTCGATTCGACCAGTCCCCAGGCAGCCATCAGCCGGAACAGGCCGAGCACCAGCACGATCGGCGAGATCATCTGGGAGATCAGCAGGAACTGGCGGAACGCTCCATAGCCGGCAAAGCGGAAGCGCGACATTGCATAGGCCGCCGGGACGGATATGAGGATGGCGCCGACGGTGGCGATGACAGACACATAGAGCGAATTGGCCAGCGCCCGGCCGAAGCCGGTCGCCACCCACATGTCGGCAAAATTCGACCACCGGAACTCGCTCGGCCACCAGGTCGGCGTCAGCACTTCGGTACGCGGCTTGACCGCTGTCAGGAACATCACCGCGAAGGGAAAGATCGTCACCACGATCAAGGGAGCCAGCAGCAGCCAGGCGATGACGGTGCGCTTCAGCTTGGCCTTCATGCGCGTTGCTCCCGCATGGCAAGGCGCACATAGATCATGGTGAAGATCAGCAATATGGCGAACATCACCAGCGAGACCGCCGAAGCCTCGCCGAGCTTGCCGATACGGAATGCCAGCTTGTAGAGGTGGGTGACCAGGATGTCGGTCGAGTTGGCCGGCCCGCCCTGCGTCATCACCCAGATGATCGGGAACGAGTTGAAGACGTAGATGGTGTTGAGCACGATGGCGATGTTGATGAAGGGTTTCAGAAGCGGAAAGGTGATCTCGCGGAACTGCTGGAGCGGCGTTGCCCCTTCGAGCGCCGCCGCCTCATAGAGATCGTCCGGGATCGAGGACAGGCCGCCGAGAAAGATCGTCGTGGTGAACGGCACCGTCACCAATATGCCGATCAGCACCTGCATTGGAAACGCCGTCTCGGCGCTCGCAAGCCACTGGATGTTGTGGTCGATCAGGCCAAGTCCGATCAGCGCCGAATTCAGCATGCCGCTTTCACCGCTCAGCGCCCAGCGCCAGACCACGGCCGTCATGGTCAGCGACACTGCCCAGGGCAGCATGATGATGACGCGGGCAAGGCCACGGCCATAGAAATCGGTATTGAGGATCATCGCCACCGGGACCGAGAGCAGCAACGCGCCGCCAACCACCAGCACCGTCCATAGCCCTGTGCGCCAGAGGGCGGCGACGAAGTCGGGATCGGCTGTCAGCGCGGCGAAATTGGCAAGACCGCTGAACTCGCGCAGCTGACCAAAGCGATTGACGTCATGCGTGGCGATCTGGATCAGGTCCCAGACCGGCCAGAAGATGACCACCGCCGCCAGGAACAGACTGGGCAAGGTCAGGAGATAGGGCAGGAGGCGATTTTGCATCGGCTGATTTGGGACCATGTTGCGAGGTATTGGTGGCGCTGGCTCGCCCAGTTGGCCCTAGGCGCTCGGTTTCGAACTCTTTCCGACGTCAGTGCCGCCCCTCACCTGCCCGCCGGCATCCTCTCCCCGTATAGTGACGGGGAGAGGGGGCGCCGTCGCCACCGCTTTCGCCAATCTCCGGCCTCGCAGGAATGGCGCCGAGGCTGCCGCCAGGCCTTTCTCCCAGTCACTATACGCGGAAAAATGCCCGGCAGTGCAATGAGGGGCGGCGCCGACATCGCCGATTTTGTCCTTTGCCTGAGGGATTGCCCTATCGACCTTCCTCGCTTGCACGCGGCGAGCCGTTGCATATTAGAAGAGTGGCGCGCCCCGCCTGAATTTGGCGCGCGCCACGGACGCAGGGAGATACGCCCTACTTCTTCAGCACTGCGTTGGCCTTGGCCGCCGCTTCCTTCAAGCCTGCCTCGGGATCGCCGCCAAGATAGATCTTCTGCATGGCATCCGACGTGATCTGGGCAACTTCTTCCCAGCCTGGGATGACCGGCGCGAAGCGGGCATCAGGCAAGAGCGCGGTGAAGGCGGCCAGATCCGCGTTGTTGATGTAATAGTCCATCTTGGCCTCTTCCTTGTTCACCGGCAGGAATCCTTCGCCCTGCGTGAACTTGGCGCGCTGTTCCGTGGTGAACAGGAAGTCCATCAGCTTCCAGGCCTCATCCTTGTTCTTGGAGTTCTTGAACATGATCATGGAGTCGGTGACGCCGTAGGTGCCGCGCGCACCGGTAGGACCGGCCGGGATGGCGGCAACGCCATATTTGAGGCTCGGCGCCTCGTCCTTGATCTGGTTGGACAGGAAGGGCGCCGTGATCATCATGCCGACCTTGCCCTGCTTGAACAGGTTCTGCACGTCCTCGCGATTGTTGGAGGTGACGCCGGGCTCCGTCAGCCCCTCGTCGATCATCGACTTGTAGAGCTTCGCCGCTTCGAGCGCGCCCGGCGTGCTCAGGCCCGACGTGCCGTCCTTGTTGAGGATCTCGGTGCCCTGCGACCACATCGCGTAGTAGTAATAAACGTCGGTCTCGATCTCCTTGCCCTGAAGGCCGAAACCGAAAGCACCCTGCGCCTTGATCTTGCGAGCATCCTCCTGCAATTCGGTCCAGGTTGCCGGTGGCTTGGCTATGCCGGCCTTCTCGAACAACTCCTTGTTGTAATACATGGCGCGCGCCGAGGCGGCGATCGGCAGGCCGTAGGTCTTGCCGCCCATGATCGAGGGCGACAGGAAGGTGTCGATGAAGCGACCCTTGAAGTCAGGCGTGATGTAGCTGTCGAGCGGCTCGGCGACGTCCTGCTGGACGAAGTCGATCAGCCAGCGCGTGCCGATGATGGACAGATCGGCGTTGGTGCCGGCGGTGATGTCGGTGGTTAGCTTCTGCAAGAGCACATCCCATGGCACCACCTCGAACTTGACCGTGATGCCAGGGTTCTTCGCCTCGAACTCCTTCTTGACCTGCTCGAAATACGGACCGGTCTTGGCGCTGTATTCGGCGACGGTGACCCGCACTTCGCCGGCCTCTGCCTGCGCCGCGAAGGCCAGAATGCCCATTCCGGCCATCAGGCCGGCAGTCCATTTCGCAAGGTTCATCCGATCTCTCCCATTGTTTCGCGCATTCGCGCTCCTTGTGCCGCCGGCACAAGGTTTATGTGACTTTCCTACATTATCGATGAATTCGCCGCTGGCAAGCGGATTAATATGTTGCTAAATTACATCCTGGTCTTTAGCCTCTCCGGCATCTGCGTGACTTGAGGGAGGAGCAAGCGCCGTGGTTTCGAGAGCCGAATTCGAAGGCAGGACCGCCGTCGTCACCGGCGCCGGTGGCGGCCTTGGCTCGGCGATTGTCGCACTGCTGGCCGGCAGGGGCGCGCGGGTGGTCGGCTGCGACCAATCCGGGGAGGCGCTGGCGAGCCCGCACCTTGCCTCGCGGCATGTCTTCGACCTTCTCGACCGGGCTTCCATCGAGGCGGGGATCGCCGCTGTTCTCGACCGGGACGGCGTGCCCGATATCCTGATCAACAATGCCGGCTGGACGCGCGCCGAAACGCTCGATGCGCTGACGGCGGACACGATCGAACATGAACTCGACCTCAACCTGACCGGTGTGATGACTTTCGCCGACCCGCTGGTTAAGGCGATGGCTGCACGCGGTTCGGGCAGCGTCGTCTTCATTTCTTCCGTCAACGCCATCGCGCATTTCGGCAATCCGGCCTACGCCGCCGCCAAGGCCGGCATCAACGCCTATGCCAAGTCGATCGCCGTCGAACTCGGCCGTAGCGGCGTGCGCGCCAATGTAATCTGCCCCGGATCGATCCGCACCGCCGCCTGGGACCATCGCCTTGCCAAGAACCCTGACATAATCGGCAAGCTGCAGCGGCTCTATCCGCTCGGCCGCATCGTCAACGCCTCGGAAGTCGCCGAAGCGGTGGCTTTCCTTGCCTCGGACCGCGCCTCGGGCGTAACAGGCGTGGTGATGCCCGTCGATGCGGGATTGACCGCCGGCTGCCTGCCGTTCATCGACGACATATTGGGAGCGTGACCATGACCGACGTCCTGTTTCGCAACCTCTCGAAATCCTTCGGCCAGCACAAGATCCTCGAGGAGATCAGCCTCGACATCAAGAGCGGCGAGTTCGTCGTGCTCGTCGGCCCGTCCGGCTGCGGCAAGTCGACCTTGCTGCGCATGCTGGCGGGCCTGGAGACCATCAGTTCCGGTGACCTCCTGATCGGCGGCACGCGCGCCAACGACCTGCCGCCGCAGCAGCGCAACATCGCCATGGTGTTCCAGTCCTACGCGCTGTTCCCGCATCTGAAGGCTTCCGACAATATCGGCTTCGGTCCGAAAATCCGGGGCGAGAGCCGCACCGCCATCGACCAGAAGGTCAAGAAGGCGTCCGGCGTCCTCAACCTGTTCTCCTATCTCGACCGGTATCCCCGCCAGCTCTCGGGCGGCCAGCGCCAGCGTGTCGCCATGGGCCGCGCCATCGTGCGCGAACCCTCGGTGTTCCTGTTCGACGAGCCGCTCAGCAATCTGGACGCGCAGTTGCGCGTGCAGATGCGCACCGAGATCAAGGCGCTGCACCAGCGGCTGAAATCCACCATAGTCTACGTCACCCACGACCAGATCGAGGCCATGACCATGGCCGATCGCATCGTCGTGATGGACCGCGGCAGGATCCAGCAGGTCGGGCCGCCGCTGGAGCTCTATGACAGGCCGGCCAACAAGTTCGTCGCCGGCTTCCTCGGCTCGCCGTCGATGAGTTTTGTGTCCGGGGCACTGAAGACGACGCCCGGGACGACCTGGTTCGAGTCGGTCGGCGGCGGCCGGCTTGCGCTTGCCGGGGACCCGGTGCCGGCAGGCAGTGCCGTTGAGGCGGGCATCCGGCCGGAGCATTTCATCGTCGGTGAAGCCACTGATACCATGACGCTCAAGGTTGACGTGGTCGAGCCGACCGGTTCCGAAACCCATGTCTACGGCGCCATTGGCACTGATCCGGTGCGCGCCGTGTTCCGCGACCGGGTGCCGGTGCGGCCGGGCGACCTGCTGCCGGTCTCGGTCGACCCAGGCAACATCCATCTGTTCGACACGGCGACGGGCCTGCCGCTGAGATGACGACGGAAACTCGGACATGAAGACGCCGGCCGACATCATCACGCGGCTGCAGCTGATGTCGCAGGACGGCACCAAGTCGGATCGCCGCCTGGCAAACCTCGTCCTGTCCGACCTCGACTTCGCCTCCAAGGCCGCGATCTCCGACATCGCCGCGCGGGTCAGCGTCAGCGAACCGACGGTCACCCGCTTCTGCCGCAATCTCGGCTGCGAGGGGTTGCGCGACTTCAAGTTCTATCTGGCCCAAGCCATCGCCATCGGCGGCCAGTATCTGTCGCCGGAGCCATTGAGCCGCGACGCCCGCGAACAGCGCATTGCGTCGGCCATCACCGAAGCGGCTGTTTCAGCCATCCAGCGCGCCAGCGAGAACCTCGACATGACGACGCTGGTCGACGTCGCCGCGCGCCTTGCGGCATCAGGCAATGTGCTGTGCATAGGTTCGGGTGGCATTTCCTCGATGATGGCGACCGAAATGCAGAACCGGCTGTTCAGGCTCGGCCTGTCGGTTCTGGCACAGATCGACGGACAGCTGCAGCGCATGTATGCCGCCGTTGCCACGCCAGACACCACCGTGGTCGCCTTCTCGGTCTCCGGCTATGCGCGCTCGGTCATTGAGGCGGTGCAGGTCGCGCAACAATATGGGGCCGCCACGGTGGCGGTCACCGCGCCCGACTCCGCACTGGCCAAGGTCGCCGACACTGTCATCCAGCTACAGCCGTTCGAGGACGGCAACATCTACAAGCCGACATCGTCACGTTACGCGTTGCTGGCGATCGTCGACATGATCGTGACCTCGGTCGCCGAGACACGCGGCCCGAAGGTGCTGGAGAACCTGCGCCGCATCAAGCAGAGCGTGAACACGCTGAAGGTCGACGACCCGCGTTTGCCGCTGGGCGACTGACGAGCCGGCGCCGAAAAAATCTGCCAATTCGCCCCAAGCGGGTGAGGACTGGTCCGCGCAGTGGACGGAAAGCCAATTGGCTTGCTTTCCGAACGACGAACGCCCGGAGCGACAGCGCAGGACCGCGTCCGGCAGGACGGAGGGGGCGCTGTCCCGCCTGCATCTCAATTTTGGAAAAGCGCTCCGACAGCTGTCACCAGCGCCTCCGGATCGCCCAATATCCTCAACGTCTTGAGGCGGGCCGTACCGCCGGCAACGACCGAAACGGCCGATGCCGGAACACCCAGCGCCCTGGCGACCAGCTTCTCCAGCGCTTGATTGGCGGCGCCATTTTCCGGCACGGCGCGGACCCGCGCCTTCACGTGACTGCGTCCGTCCGCCAATGTTTCGACGAGGTCGAGCCGGTCCATGGAAGACTTAGGCGTCAGCCGCACGAACAGATCGACGCCGTTCTCGCGCATGCGGAACGGCGCGCTCATGCGATCGTCAGGCCAGCAGCAGCGGCGCGATCGTGGTGAGAATGAACTGCCTGAGGAAGAACAGGATCAGCAACAAGATGATCGGTGAGATGTCGATACCGCCAAGGTCGGGCATGAAGCGGCGGATCGGCCGCAGCGCCGGCTCGGTCAGGCGGTAGAGCATGTTCCCGATGCTGCCGACGAACTGGTTGCGCGAGTTGACGACGTTGAAGGCATAGAGCCAGGAAAAGATCGCCGAGGCGATGATGACCCACCAATAGAGGTCGAGCGCCATGACGATGGTTTGAATGAGGGCGAGCATGCCGGACTCCAATTGTTGCCGACATGTAGCCATTACGCGCCAAACCGGCAAGGGCAGGGTTCCGCCACGCGACCGGCAGCCGGTTTTTCAGTGAAGCGCCGCCTTGACAGGAAACCGCGGCGCCCGATAAATGCGCCATCCGCTGGACGGGGCTGTAGCTCAGCTGGGAGAGCGCGTCGTTCGCAATGACGAGGTCAGGAGTTCGATCCTCCTCAGCTCCACCAGCGGAATAATCGTCGCCTTTGACCGTTCCGGCAAGGCGCGGCCGGTATACGCCGCGGCGCGATGCAAAGCGCAGCCCCGATCCCCCGAATAATGGCCAAATGGCATTTCGCCGTCTCCGCGGCGAAATGGTTTTCAATTGGACTTATGGCGATGGCTGGTGTCCGCTCGATGCTATTTTTTGGAAGCCGGCCCATTAGACTGGCGTTCTCAAATCAGTTTTTTCGTGTGTTGTTACAAGGCGTTTCGGCCGGCGACCGAAGGCGCGATAGAGATTCGAATCGAATGAAGAAGCCGCCGCAGAAGCAAAAAGTGTCCATTCGCGAGAACCTCGCTGCAAATCTCAGGCGGCTCTGCAAGGGCCAAGCTGATCTGCGACTACCTGCACGTCGAAGAAGCCGAACTGTACCGGGACCCCGGCATCCCCGAGCCGGCGGCTCTCGGCCTGCCGCCGATTTTCGAAAGCCTGTCACCCAGATGATCCGCCCACCCGCCCCGTCGATCGCCGGCGGCATCTATTTCACCTATTTTTCAATTCCGACCCGCTCCGATCTGCTGATGCGGTCGGTGACCTTCGTGCGGCGTGAGGCCGAGCTGGTCACGTTCCGCAGGGTCACCGGATGGTCGGAGCATCGTGGCTCGGCATGGGCGCGGGGACGCGGCAATCATTGTGGGGTGGCGATCTCGCGCCTTAACTGGATCTATTTCAGCGGCGTCAACCGCCGCCAGACAGGCGAGCCGTCGCTGATCTCGGTGCAATGGGCGCCTATCGCCGAACCGGTGCTGACGGGCAAGGCCATGCTTCTGACCGAAGCCGGGCCGGCATTCGTGTCCGTCATCATGCGGCAGGATAGGTCCAATATCAGGCCCAGGCATGCGATCCGCATGGCGCATGCCGTCAGGCTCGACGATCCCAGCCTCGACCAGCTCGTCGTCGGCCTCGCTCGGGACGGGCTGGCCTAGCCGCTTGCTTACGCTGGATAAGAACAAGAATATCCCGAAAAAGCGTATGCTAGCGATTGCCTGCTCCATGGCCGAGTAAAATCGATTTTTTTAGACTTTCACACAAGAAAGATATTTTAGCTGATATTGGATTTACTACAATTTTAACAGACCATTAACTCTCCCGACCTTACCTTTCTTCTCGCGGATCCCTTTCCGGGATCTTTCGACAAATCCCTTGGGGTCGGGAAATGTGGGAAAATGACCAAGAAGTGAACAACGCGCCATGCCCGTGCCTGATCCTGCTTTATGCCAGGCTCGACCGCACGATGTGGAAACATGGTCACGCCAACGCCTACCGCGTCGTGCTGATCGAGGCGGGCCATATTGGCCAGAACATGATGCTGGCGGCGACCAGGCACTGCTTGTCGGCGTGTCCGACGGCGGCGCTGAGCCATTCGGCGGTCAAGCGCCTTCTGAGCCTCGACCGCCTCACCGACCCGCCCATTCAGTTGACCCTCTCAACCCCGGAACTTGACACCGCATTCGGCCGGTCGACTAGCCGACCTAATATGTCCAGTTCAGCCAGTACGCATTCCTAGAGTTCCATCCGATGACAGGAGCAGAACATGTCAAATCAGGCCTTACGTCAGTCAGAGCTCGATAGTCTTCAATATATCGCGACGATGACCAATGAGCTGGTGCAGATGGCCGAAGCAGGCCGCTTCCCCATGATCTCCTATCTGCTCGGCATGGCCTATGCCGAGGCCTTCGACGTCTTGCGCGGCGCACGGCCAGCACGACATGCGCAACTCAGCGGCAACCCGATGCACCCCAAGGCACACGCGAAAGACAACCACGCTCAGCCAAGAACAGCGTAGCGAGACGCAATTGTCGGCCTTGCGGCACGGCTGGCTCGCGGCCGAGCCGTTGGGAGACGCTCGATACGCTGCAAAGCTTGCTGCCGCTGCTGAGAAACGCGGCCGCCGACCCACATGCATTAGTCCCGCAAACTGAACACGAATGGCGCTGTACGGCTGACGCGCGGGCCGAGTTCCGCCGGCGGCGCCGGCACGGTCGCGCCCTGCAGCACCGCCAACGCGGCTCGGTCGAGCTCGGCATCGCCGGAGGAACGGGCGACCCGGGCCGACAGGACCCGGCCGGATGGGTCCATTGTGAAAGTCACGTTCACATTACCCTGCGCGCGCCGGGATTTCGCGGCGCTTGGGTAGCGCTTGTGGCGATTGATCCACGCCGTCAGCCGCGATTCCCATTTGGCCGGGCTGACACCCGAGAGCCCGGCCGCCGATCTCGGCGCCGCCGCCTTGGCCGCAGGCTTGGCCTCGGCGCTCGCGGCACTTGCCGTCTTCGGTGGCTCGGCCTTTTTCTTCTTCGGCCTTGGCCTTGGCTTGTCGACCGGCTTTTTGACCTTGGCTTCGGCCGGTTTCTTTTGCTTGCGCCGCTCCGTCGGCTTTGCCCGCGGCAGCGGAACGACAGCCTCCGGCGCGACGGTCTCGACAATATCGGGGACGACCTCTTCCAGCGGCGGCTGTTCGACCGGTTCGGCCTTCGTCATCTCCGTGGGCTCATTGGGCGGGACCATCTCGGCCTCGGCAACAGGCTCCGCTTGCTCGGCCACCTTGTCAGGCTCGGCCTCGGCTGCCTTCTCGGTCTCTTCGACCGGCTCGGTCCGGTCGGGAATGGCCGCGTCGGGGATCGCGGCCTGTTCGGGCACCGCCGGCGTTACCATCATCGGCGCCATTTCGATCACCAGGGCCGGTGGCGCTCCGCCATCCGACAGGTCGACTGGACTGAAATTCCGCACGGCATAAGCGACCGCGACATGAGCCCCAAGCACAAGCACCGCCGCGGATGCCCATAGGCCAAGGTCGCGCCAGTCGAAGCGCGACAGCACCACCGTGGGCGAGGCGGCCGATTGCGTCATGGAGCGGCCGTTTTGCCTGGCGCCGGCGCGGCGATATCACCGGTCGGCGCGGCCTCCAGACCGACCAGCGCGATCTTCAGATAGCCGGCTGCCCGCAGCAGGTTCATCGCCTCCATCAGGTCGCCATAGGCGACCGCCTTGTCGGCGCGCAGGAATATCCGCGTCCGCTTGTCGCCCTTGGTACGGCTGCCGAGCGTGGCGGCAAAAGCCGGGCGCGGCACCGTGTCGTTGCCGATCGTTAGGCTGAGATCGTCCTTCAGCGTCAGGAACAGCGGCGTCTCCGGTCGCGGCGCCGGCGTCGCGGTCGAGCCGGGCAGGTCGACATTGACATCCACCGTCGCCAGCGGTGCGGCGACCATGAAGATGATCAGGAGCACAAGGATGACATCGATGAAGGGCGTGACGTTGATCTCGTGGCTTTCCTCGAGGTCGTCGTCCAGCGTCTGTCGAATTCTGCTCCTCATGGCGTCGCTCCCGCTACTCCGCCGCCAAGGCTGTCGCCGGCGCTATCGCGCGGAAATCGAGGTCGCGGCTGACCAGCCGTTCGACGCCGGCCGAGGCGTCGGCGAGGATCTGCCGGTAGCCGGCTATCGAGCGGGCGAAGACGTTGTAGATCACCACAGCTGGGATGGCCGCGACGAGACCCATCGCGGTGGCCAGCAGCGCTTCGGCGATGCCCGGCGCGACCACGGCGAGATTGGTGGTCTGGGCCCGCGAGATGCTGATGAAGGCGTTCATGATGCCCCAGACGGTGCCGAACAGGCCGACGAAAGTCGCGGTGGAACCAATCGTCGCCAGAAGGCCAGTGCCGCGCGACATGCGCCGCGACGCAGCCGCCTCGATGCGCGACAGGCGCGAGCTGACCCGTTCCTTCAGTCCGTCACCGCCGACATGGTCGAGCGCATCGGCCGAAAGCGCGGCCTCTTCTTCCGCTGCCCGCACTAGGAGCGCGCCGGGGCCGCCGCCGCGGTCGAGCGCGCGGCTCGCCTGCTTCAGCGTCGCGGCATCGCCGATCGCCAGGACGGCACGGCGGAGGCGCAGCTTGCCGTCGAAAATCTCCAGCGATTTGGCCAGCCATGTCGTCCAGGTGACGAGCGACGCGAAGGCCAGTCCAGTCATCACCGCCTTCACGATGATGTCGGCCGCCTTGAACATGCCCCATGGCGACAGGTCATGCGGCAGGTTCAGGTCCATCGCTCCGGCAGGCGCGGCCTCGGCCGGCGCTGTCGCGCTCGGCTGGCCGGCTGGCTGCGCGGGCGCCATGGCAGCTGGTGCTGCTTGTACCGGCGCGGCAGGGGCCTCAACCGCTGGAGAAGAGCCGGCCGGTTGCCCCTGGGCCATCGCCCCGGTTGTCCCCAGGATAAGCGATGCGACCACCGCCGCCAACAAACCATGTCTCGACATGAGCTTCTTCCTTGTTCTCACGGCGGCCAGCCGCTTGCTTGGTTCCTGCAATCGCTGGCGACGACTTCACCGCACATGGCCGACGGGTTGGCCGGTGACGGGATGCGCGAACACACCTATCTCGACGCAGAAAATGCCCTTGAGCACATCGCTCCGCATGATTTCGTCCGGTGTGCCGCGCGTCAGCAGCTTGCCGTCCTTCAGCGCGATCAGCTCATCGCGGTAGCGCGCCGCCATGTTGGGGTCGTGCAGCACCACGACGACGCACAGGTCGCGCTTGCGGCTGAGCTCCCTGACCAGGCCCAGCACCGCGACCTGATGTGCGAGGTCGAGCGCCGAGATCGGCTCGTCGAGCAGCATGACGCCGAAACGCCCAAGCGCGCCGTGCCATGGATAGCGTCCAAGCGTTGCCAGCTCGCGCACGGTCAAGCCCGTCGCCGCCGGCGTCGTCCGCGGCAGATAGGCAAGAGCCCGCGCCAGCTCGCGCGCGCCCCATTGGGATAGCGGCCGCGCGGCGAAAGTGATGGCGCCGGAGCTTGCCGGCTGCTGGCGCGCCAAAAGCTTGATCAGCGTCGATTTGCCCGAACCATTATGGCCGATCAGCCCGTAGACGCGCGTGCGCCGCAATTCGAGCGAGACCGGACCGAGCAGCGTCCGCCCGTTGACGGCGAAACACACTGCATCGACATCGAATGCTGTCTGGCTATCGGCTTCGCCCATGGTCACGGCATTTCTCCAGCCCGGCCGCCGCATTCCGATCCTGGCTGCGGAGGCAGGTGCCCGGTTGACTATGAAACATGAACGTAATAGTCAAGATTTAAGGTGACCGCAACACTCGGCAATTTGGGAATGCGCCGCAAAACTGAAACGCTCCAGGGCGGGCGTCATTGTTGCCGCGTACGGGCCGTCGTTCGCGCAGCCGGCCGATCCGCGCCGGCGATCTCCGGCCCGGACCGCATGTCGGCACCAGGTGTCGCCGCATCGATGCGGACACGCTAGGGTGAGCCGGCGGCAAGGAGCTCCGGATGATCAACGCGACACCCTTCGACTACCCTTATGACGGCCGGCTGGTTGCCGAAAACACCGCGCTGGTCGTCATCGACCTGCAACAGGATTTCCTGTCGACATCGGGCTATTTCGCCAGGAAGGGGTATGACCCCTCGCCGCTGCGGGCGATCCTGCCCGTCGTGAACCGCCTGATCGCCGCCGCGCGCAAAGCCGGCGTCAGGGTCATCCACACCAGACAGGGTTACCGCGCCGACATGGCCGACATGATGCCCTACGAGAAATGGCGCCGCAAGCGTTCCGGCCTCGACGGCACCGACGTCCTGCTGCGCTCAGGCGCTGGGTTCCAGATCGTTCCGGAGATCGACGTCGCGCCGCACGACATCATCGTCGACAAGACCTGCAACAGCGCCTTCACCTATACGGATTTCGAGCTTGTGCTGCGTGCGCAAGGCATCACGCATCTGATGTTTTCCGGATGCACGACGGATGTCTGCGTCCACACCACGCTGCGCGAGGCCTGTGACCGCAATTTCCAGTGCCTGACGATTTCGGACGCCTGCGCCAGCGGCGACAGACAAGCGCATGAAGCGGCGTTGCACATGGTGACGGTCGAGGACGGCGTCTTCGGCGTGCTGGCCGATTCGGACGCTGTCATTAAGGGCCTGTCGCGGCTTGGCGACAGGCCTGAAGCAACAGACGATTGATGGGCTTCACCCCGCTGCTCGCGTCTCCAATCCTGGGCGAGGCGCATAAGCTCCAGGCTGGAACTCGCTGGCCTCCCGGCGCGCCAGCGAGTTGCGCAGCAGCGCCAATGTTTCCCGGCCGGCTGTCGCGATCTCGCGCGGCGTGTCGACGCCGACGATCATGAACTCATCGATTCCGAGCCCGGCATAGGCGAGCAGCGACAGCGCGACCTGGGCCGGCGGGCCGGATAGGTCCACGGCCTTGTGGCCGGCGGCGGAAACACCCTGGTGGATCCTGACCGGAAGCGCGAAGCGCAGTTTGCCGGCACGGCCATGTTCGGCCGCGGCGCCACGTGCCCGCTCCATTAATTGCCTGATATCGTCGATCGGCCCCGGCGCCAGTTCGAAGACATCGGCATGCCGGCCGGCCACCTTCAGCGCCGTTCCGGATTGCCCGCCCATGCGCACCAAGAGGTCGGCGCCATGTGGGCCCTTGCGCGGCACATAACCGTTTTTGATGCTGTAGAACGCGCCTTCGTGATCGAAGGGCCGATCGTTCGACCACAGCCGCTTCAACAGCACCAGATATTCGTCGATGCGCTGCCAGACGACGCCATGTCCGACCGGCCGCGTCTCGGCATCGTCGTCGTTCAAGGGCTCGCTGATCATCCTGAGCGCCAGCCGTCCGCCGCTCTCCCTGTCGATGGCGGCCAGCTGGCGGGCAGCCACCGTCGGTTCGATCACGCCGGCCCAGTGGGTGAGCACCACTTCCAGCGAAGCGGTGCGGTTGAGCACCTGCGACGCAAGATCCATGTTGGTCAGCAGCCCGGCCGAATCGTCGACGACGATCTTCTGGAAACCGCCGTCCTCGATCAGCCCGAGCTTGGTCGAGGTCTCGGCGAAGTCATAGAAAAAGGGAACCGCCGCGTCGGCGGTCTTGCCGGGTATATGCGTGAATTCGATCGGCATTGTCATCTCCTCCATCACTGGAATCACTGATGCTGTGAAATGCACATCCTCAGGCGCGCGAAAACGCTCCGGGATCCGGCTCATTCAACTCCGATTGCCTGCAACTCCGATTGCCTGAAAGCTGTGGGGCAGCTGCCCCTGTCGATCCCGCGCCTTAGGGAATAAGGCCCAGCACGACTGCCCCGGTGAACACGAACGCAAGGGCAAAGACGAGATAGGCGAAAGCGCCGGCATAGGCCGGGCGAAAGCCCTGGGCATTGGCCACTCGCTGGCCGTTGCTGTCGGTCTGGGCGTTCTGCAAATAGGACATGTCGACCTCCGTCTTGCCGCTTAATCTATAAAATTTGTAGACTTTGTCGATTGCTATTTTCGTGCAACTGGCAGAATTATTTTCTCATAGAGAGCCGAAAAATGGTGTGAAGTTGCTGTTGGCATGGGTCCCGGCAACCGATCGGAAGAGCGCGGCGGCATCGCTCCATGCGCATGCGAGGGACCTAGGTGCTTGTCATTGCTGCGCCTATTTCGTGCATTGGCCAGTCGGTTCAGGAGGGGATAGCATCGCTGCCAGTCAACCTGATTATCCAAACGAGTGGGAGCAGAAAAATGGGCACAAGACTGGCCGGCAAGGTCGCCATCATTTCGGGCGGCGCGACGGGAATGGGGGGCGCGGCCTCGGAACTGTTCGCCGCCGAAGGCGCCAAGGTGGCGATCATCGACCGCAACGGTGCGGCCGCCGCGGCAACCGCGGCCGCGATACGCGCGCGGGGACACGTAGCCGAACACTGGGTGGCCGACGTGTCTGATGAGGCCCAGGTCGCGGCTGCGGTTACAGGGGCGACCGAAAAGCTCGGACCTGTCACCGTGCTGTTCAACCATGCCGGCACCATCGTGATTAAGCCGTTCCTGGAGACGACGGTTCAGGAATGGGACTGGCTGCACGCCGTCAATGTGCGCTCGATGTTCCTCATGACGCGTGCCGTGCTGCCCGGGATGATCGCGGCGGCCGGGGGCTCGATCGTCTGCACCTCGTCGATCTCGGCGGTGGCGGCAACGCCGAACGAAGTGCTCTACGACACCACCAAGGGCGCTTGCCACATGTTCGCCCGCGCCATCGCGGTGGAATTCCGCGACCGCAACATCCGTTGCAACGCGGTTTGCCCCGGTTTCATCCGCACGCCGCACGGTCTGCGGGAAGTTGCCGATCTCGGTAAGCTCGGCGTCGATGTATCCGATGCCGCACTTGCGGCGCAGCAGGGCCGCATCGGCGAGCCTGAAGAGGTGGCGAAGGCAGCGCTTTACCTGGCCAGCGACGAGTCCAGTTTCGTCAACGGCACGCATCTGTTTGTCGATAATGGGTTTACAGCGATGTGAGGCGTCCCAAGGTCCAGTCTTCATCCCGGGACAGCTTGACGCCCTTCCTCTCCCCCTCCGGAGGGATAGGAAGGACACCCAATCCTGAGTCTATCGCTCTTCCCTTCGAAACGGCTTGAGCAGCGCTGATGGCGCCATCGCGTTGCGCGACATGACGGCCATGGCGACGATGGTGAAGATGAACGGCAGCATCAGGAACGCCTCGTAAGGGATGTGGCCGAGGCCGCTCGCCTGCATGCGCAATTGCAAGGCATCAACGAAGGCGAACAGCAGCGCGGCCCCTGCCGAGCGCCAGGGATCCCAACGGCCGAAGACGACCAGCGCGATCGCCACCCAGCCGCGCCCGGAAACGACGCCGAAGGTGAAGGCGTTGAACTGCGCCATCGAAAGGAAAGCACCAGCGAACCCCATCAGGGCGCCGCCGAGAATGACGGCCTGGAAGCGCGTGGCAATCACGCTGACGCCGGCAGAGTCGGCCGCGCGCGGGTTCTCGCCGACCATGCGCACCGACAGCCCCCACGGGGTGCGGTAGAGGATGAAGGCGGCCAAAGGAACGGCCAGGATGGCCATGTAGACCAACACAAACTGATTGAACACCGCGGGTCCCAGCACGGGAATGTCCGAGAGAACCGGGATCGGCAGCGTCTGAAAACCCTTGATGCTCGGCGGCACCGGTTGCTGGCCGAAGATCAGCCGGTAGAGGAAATAGGCCAGCCCCGACGAGAACAGCGTGACGCCAATGCCGCAGACATGCTGGCTGAGGCCGAGCACCACCGTGAACAGCGCATGCAGTGCGCCCATCAGCATGCCGGTCAGCACCGCCACCAGGACACCGAGCCACAGGCTTCCACTGAGGCTGGTGGCGGTGAAGCCGGTCATGGCGCAGAGCAGCATGATGCCTTCGATGCCGAGATTGAGCACGCCGGCCCGTTCGGAGAACATTTCGCCGAGCGTCGCAAAGGCTAGCGGCGTGGCGATGCGGATGATGGCGGCGAGAAAGCCGACCTGAAAAATCTGTTCGAACACCGCGCTCATCCGATGGCTCCGACGCGGCGGATGCGATAGGCCGTGAACAGCAGCGCCACCAGCATGGCAAGCAGCGCCGTGCCCTGGATGACGTCGCTGAGGAAGGCCGGCACGCCGGTCGCGCGCGACATAGCCTCGGCGCCGGTCATCACGGCTGCGAGGAAGATCGCCGCCGGCACGACGCCGAGCGGGTTGAGCCGCGCCAGCATGGCGACGACAATGCCGGAATAGCCGTAGCCCGGCGAGATGTCGCTCATCACCTGGAAATGCACGCCGCCGACCTCGCCGACGCCGGCCAGCCCCGCCAACGCGCCCGACAGCAGCGCCGTCGACAGCAGCACGCGCTCGACATGGATGCCGCCATAGCGTGCCGCTTCCGGGTTTTCGCCGGTGACCCTGATCCGGAAGCCCAGCGTCGTGCGCACGATCAGGAACCAGACCAACGGGGCCGCGATAAGCGCCGCGACGACACCGAGATGCAGCCGCGTGCCTTCGACCAGCACCGGAAAGTTCGCCGAATCCTCGATCGGCGGCGAGATCGGATAGCCGCTGAAGGTGTCCTTCCACGGTCCCTCGATCAGCGCCATCAGGGCATAATAGATGACCGAGTTGAGCAGCAAGGAGCTCACGACATCGTCGACCTTGAACTTTACGCGCAGCGTCGCAGGCACCAGCGCGACCGCCGCGCCCGCGGCCGCCCCCGTCAGAGCCATGAAAAGCATGGCAAGCGGTCCTGGCATCGGAATCGCACCGACGAAACAGCTCGCCACCGCGCCGGCCAGCAATTGCCCTTCGGCGCCGATGTTCCAGAACTTTGCGCGGAAGGCGACCGCCACCGCCAGCCCGGTAAAGATCATCGGGGCGGCACGGACCAGCGTTTCGGTGATGGCGTAGCTGTCGCCAAGCGAGGCCGTGAACATCACGCCGTAGGACTCGAACACCCCCGCCCCGGCCAGCGCGATCAGGCCGCTGCACAGGATGAGCGTAGCGACAATCGCCAGCAGCGGCAGCGCGAGGTTGAACCAGGCGGGCGTGGACGTGCGGACTTCGAGGCGGAACATCAGTGGCCCTCCGCGCCCGTCATCAGCAGGCCGAGCCGGGCGACGGTCGCGTCGGCACTGTCCAGCGTGCCGACGATGCGGCCCTCATACATCACCGCGATGCGGT
Organism: Mesorhizobium sp. URHB0026; assembly: GCF_054059755.1. Classification (NCBI taxonomy): domain Bacteria; kingdom Pseudomonadati; phylum Pseudomonadota; class Alphaproteobacteria; order Hyphomicrobiales; family Phyllobacteriaceae; genus Mesorhizobium; species Mesorhizobium sp. URHB0026. Next base: position 1,323,912 of record NZ_JBSSCN010000001.1, read on the forward strand.
CGCACAGCACCAGCAGTTCCTCCAGATCCTCGCCGATGACGATGATGCCGCAGCCCTTGGCGCGCATGTCGAGGAATTTTTCATGGATGAAGCGCGCCGCACCGATGTCGAGGCCACGTGTCGGCTGTGAGACGATCAGCACCTTCGGATCGAAAGCAAGCTCGCGCGCCAGAAGCGCCTTCTGCAGATTGCCACCGGACAGCGCGCCGGCGCGCGTCATCGGCCCGGGACATCTGATGTCATAGGCCTTGATCTGTTCTTCGGCGAAAGCGCGGATCGCATCCGGCTTGAGCAGGCCCTTGGCGGAAAAGGCTGAAGTACCGATGCGCGGCAGCACCATCGAATCGGCGAGCGGCAAATTGGTGACCAGCCCCGTCGTCATGCGATCTTCCGGGATGCGGCCAAGGCCGAGTGCCTGCACTTCGCGCGGCGAGAAGCGCACGACCTGTTTGCCGGCTATTGTCATTTGACCGCTGTCGGGCGCACGCGTGCCCGAGATAGTCTCCGCGAGCGCCCGCTGACCATTGCCGGAGACGCCGGCGATGCCGAGGATTTCGCCGGCACGAACCGCGAGTGAGACATCGCGCAACGCCGTGCCGGAATGCTTCGAGGTTGAAATGCCTTCGAGCGTCAGCACATCGGCGCCGGGCGTCGACGATCCTCTTGCCGGCGGCACGATCTCATGGCCGCACATCAGTTCAGCCATTGCAGCCGACGTCGTGTTGGCTGGGTCGTCGACACGGCCCGCGACGCGGCCATGCCGCAGCACGGTGCAGCGATGGGTCAGCGCCCGCACCTCGTTGAGCTTGTGCGAGATGAAGATGATGCCCAGGCCTTGCGCCGCCATCGAGCGTAGGGCCGAAAACAGCCCGTCGACCTCGCTCGGCGCCAGCACCGCCGTCGGCTCGTCAAGGATCAAGAGCTTGGCGCCGCGAAACAGCGCCTTGACTATTTCGAGCCGCTGTTGCTCGCCGACCGACAGCGCCGAGACCGGCTGATTGGGATCGAGAGTCAGCCCGTGCTGGCTGCTGATTTCAGCAAGCCGCGCCAGCCCGGCGCTGCGGTCGATTCGTCCCGATTTGCCAGGAATACCGATGAGCAGATTTTCCAGCACGGTGAGCCGTGGCGCCAGATGAAAATGCTGATGCACCATGCCGATGCCCGCGGCCAGCGCATCGGCCGAGCTGGTGATCCTGACTGGCTGGCCCTGGATCAGGATCTCACCGGCATCCGGCGCGTAGGCACCGAACAGCACGTTCATCAATGTCGTCTTGCCGGCGCCGTTCTCGCCGAGCAGCCCGAGGATTTCGCCCGGCGCCACGCCGAGATCCACAGCCTCGTTCGCCTTGACGGCGCCGAAGGTCTTGGTGATGCCGCGCATTTCGATGAGTAGGGCGGACGTCGGCAAGGGGTCTCCTGACTTTGCGATCCAGCTTAGCCCCCCGGAGAGCGGCGCTGCACCCCCTCTGGCCTGCCGGCCATCTCCCCCTCAAGCGGGGAGATCAGATGTCACTTCGGCTCTCGGCACCACCAGCGTTTGGAGAGACAAGCACTGCCGGCGAGCTGCAATCTCCCGCCTTGAGGGGGAGATGGCCGGCAGGACAGAGGGTGGCGCCACGCGCCAGCCCCTCAACCATTAGCGTCAATCCGAAACCGGCGTGTTCTCGTCGACGTCGACGCGGAAATTGCCTTCCAGGATCTCGGCCTTCTTCTTCTCGACCAGATCCTTGACCTCGGCGGGCAAGGTCTTGTCGAACTTGTGGAAGGGCGCCAGATACGAACCGCCCTTGGCCATGCGCGAGAAATCGCCATAATCCTGCGCCGTGTAGACACCGGCCTTGACCAGCTTGATCGCCTGCTCGACCGTCGGGTACATGTCCCAGACCGGACCGGTGATGACGGTGTCGGGGCCGAGACTCGACTGGTCGGACATGTTGGAGATGGCGAAGATCTTCTTTTCCACCGCCGCCTCGATGACGCCGAAGCGCTCGGCATAGATGACATCGACCCCGGCATCGATCTGCGCCACCGCGGCTTCCTTGGCCTTGGGCGGATCGAAGAAGGAGCCTATGAAGGCGACCTTCTTCTTGACGTTCGGGTTGACCTCCTTGGCGCCGGCGAAGAAGGCGTTGACCAGCCGGTTCACTTCCGGAATGCCCATCGCCGCCACCGCGCCGACCGTGCCTGACTTCGACATCTTGCCGGCGATCATGCCGGAGAGATAGGCGGGCTCGTGGATCCAGTTGTCGAACACGCCGAAATTCGGCTCGGCCGGCCCGGCGCCAGAGCCGAACAGCCAGGCTGTCTTGGGAAACTGCTTTGCCGTGCGGCGCGATTCACGCTCGGCGGCGAAGGCATCGCCCAGCACCAGCTGGTACCCGCCCTGCGCATATTCGCGCATGACGCGGCTGAAGTCGGCGGTCTGGACCTTTTCCGACCATTTGTATTCGATGCCCAATTCCTTCTCGGCCTTCTGCAAGGCGACGTGGATCTGGTTGTCCCAGGGTTCCTCGATCGGCGTGGCGAAGATCGCCGCAACCTTCAGTTTTTTGCCCGCCGCGAAGGCCGCACCCGGCAGCATCGTCGCGGCCAGGCCAAGCGCGCCGAGCTCCAGCACGTTGCGCCGCGACAGCCCTTCGCGCATCGAATGAGATCTGTTCTTCCGGTCTTCCATTGAAGTGCCCCTCTGTTTGACAGCCGTGTCGAGCCGGCCGTTCCTGAAATCAGACAGGGAACTATGGAACGGGTCCGGACTTTTGTCCACATGGTCAAATTTGGCAGGCTCGAGCATATCCACTCTCCTGGCCCAGCCAGGAAGGGCGATTGTTCAGGCCCGTTCGAGCGCGATGGCAATGCCCTGGCCGACGCCGATGCACATGGTGGCCAGCGCGTAGCGGCCGCCGCGCTCACGGAGCTCCAGCGCCGCCGTGCCGGATATGCGCGCGCCCGACATGCCCAGGGGATGGCCAAGTGCGATGGCGCCGCCATTCGGGTTCACGTGCGGCGCATCCTCGGCAATACCGAGCTGGCGCAGCACGGCGATGCCTTGCGAGGCAAAGGCTTCGTTGAGTTCGATGACATCGAATTGTTGCGGCGTCAGGCCAAGCCGCGCGCAGAGCTTCTGCGTCGCTGGCGCCGGACCGATGCCCATGATGCGCGGCGCGACCCCGGCGGCGACCCCGCCAAGAATACGGGCGATCGGCGTCAGCCCGTATGTCTTCACCGCCGCTTCCGAGGCAACGATCAGTGCCGCCGCGCCGTCATTGACGCCCGACGCATTGCCGGCCGTCACCGTGCCACCTTGCCGGAACGGCGTCGGCAATTTGGCCAGCGCCTCGACGGTTGTGCCGGCGCGAGGATGTTCATCCTTCGACACGATGACCGCATCGCCCTTGCGCTGCGGGATGGTCACCGGGGTGATCTCCTTCGCCAGCCGGCCATTGGCTTGTGCGGCGACAGCCTTGTCCTGGCTGTGCACGGCAAAGGTATCCTGGTCCGAGCGGGAAACCGCGAAGTCTTCCGCCACATTCTCGCCGGTCTCCGGCATGGAATCGACGCCATACGGCCTCTTCATCAGCTGGTTGACGAAGCGCCAGCCAATGGTGGTGTCGTAAATCTCGGCATTGCGCGAGAAGGCAGCGTCGGCCTTGGGCATGACGAACGGCGCGCGGCTCATCGATTCGACACCACCCGCGATCATCAGTTCCGCCTCGCCGGCCTTGATGGCACGCGCCGCGATGGTCAGCGCATCCATGCCCGAGCCGCACAGGCGATTGACCGTCGAGCCCGGTATCTCCTTCGGAAGTCCAGCCAGCAGCAAGGCCATGCGTGCCACGTTGCGGTTGTCCTCGCCGGCCTGGTTGGCGCAACCATAGACGACGTCGTCGATCCGCTGCCAGTCGATGCCGGGATTGCGTTCGGCCAGCGCCTTCAAGGGGATGGCAGCAAGGTCGTCGGCACGAACCGAAGACAGCGAACCGCCGAAGCGACCGATCGGCGTGCGGATGTAGTCGCAGATATAGGCCTGGGCCATTTTATGCAGCCTTTGTTTTTCCGGTTCCCTCATGCGCCGCCTTGGTGCGGGCCTGCAGGTCGCGCAATGTCGCGAGTTCGAGTTCGCTTGGCGCCGGTGTTTCGTCAAGCGCCTCGGCGAACTTAACAACCCAGCCACAGCTCTCCTGCACCTGCTGACGGGTGACCCCGGGATGCAGAGAGACAACGGTGAATTCCTTGGTCACCGGATCCGGCTTCCAGATGGCGAGATCGGTAATCAGCAATGTCGGGCCGGATGTATGGATGCCCAACCGCTGTCGGTGGTCGCCGCCCTCGCCATGGCCGAAGGAGGTGAAAAAATCGATCTTCTCGACCATGCCGCGCTCGGTTTGCGCCATGGTGATGTAGATCTCCTTCGACGACGTCGCGATCTCCGGTGCGCCACCGCCGCCGGGCAGTCGGGTCTTGGGATGGAAATAGTCGCCGATGACCGTGGTGTTGATGTTGCCGAACTTGTCGAGTTGCGCCGCGCCCAAAAAGCCGATCGAAATGCGGCCGCCCTGCAGCCAGTAGCGGAACATCTCCGGCACGGCTACGGTGGTGACGGCGGTTTCGCACAATTCGCCATCGCCGATCGACAGCGGCAGCACGTCGGGCGCCGTCCCGATCGTGCCGCTCTCATAGATCAAGGTCATGTCGGGCGCATGCGTCAGCCGCGCGACGTTGCAGGCCGCGGACGGCGCGCCGATGCCGACGAAGCAGACGTCGTCATTCCTCAGCGCCCGGCTTGCGGCGATGGTCATCATCTCATTGGGGGTGAAGCCGAGATGATTGTCGCTCATGCCGCTTTCCTCAAATGATCCACCCGGGCCGCGAAATCGTCGGCGCTCTTCTCGATCACGTTGGCCTGCATCCAGGCCCGGAATTTTTCGCGGTCGGCGGCAATCTCGTCCCATTCGAGATAGGCCGCGTTGTCGCGCGCGTAATAGCCATGGGCATAGGAGGGGTGCGAACCGCCCGGCACGACCGAGATCGCCGCGATCGCCCAACGCGGCAGCACGGTCAGATTGGGATGGAGATCGTCAAAATTGTCGACCACCTCCTCGACCGTCACCACGGCGCGTTTGGCCGCCAGGACCGCTTCCTTCTGGATGCCGATGATGCCCTCTACCAGCACATTGCCTTTCCGGTCGGCTTTCTGCGCATGGATGAAAGTGGTATCGGGCCGGATGGAAGGCACGGCCGCCAGCACCTCGCCGCTGAACGGACAAGTCACCGATTTGATGTTCGGATTGACATCAGTCAGCCCGGTGCCGCGGTAGCCGCGTAACACCGCGCAGGGCAGGCCGGCCGCGCCCGCCTCATAGGCATTGGCCATGCCGGCATGGCTGTGTTCCTCGACCTCGATCGACCGGGGAAACCCGTTCTCGATCGCATCGCGGGCGCGCCGCAGCAGGCCGACACCGGGATTGCCGAGATAAGAGAAGACGATCTTCTTGGCCATGCCCATGCCGATCATCTGGTCGTAGATCAGGTCCGGCGTCATGCGGATCAGGGTTAGGTCGCGAAACCCCTGGCGGATCGCCTCATGCGCTGCGGCTGTCGGGATCAGATGGGTGAAGCCTTCGAAGGCGACCACGTCGCCATCGTTGAGGTTCTCCGCAACGGCCTGCTTGAGCGGCAGGAATTTGACCATTGATCGGGCTCCGATTCAAAAAGGCCGTCCCGCCAGGGTCTGAAAGTGGCGAAACTACACACCCCTCAATGCTTGATCCTATCCCGCATCGCGTACCAAAGCATGCCCAGCACATAGAGCGGCCCGCGCAGCGCCGTGCCTCCCGGGAACGGCATTGGTGTCAACGTCGAGAACAGGTCGAGCCGTGAGGCGTCGCCGGTGATCGCCTCGGCCAAAAGCTTGCCCGAGAGCGTCGACAGGATGACGCCCTTGCCGGAATAGCCGTGCGCGAAATAGACTTCGCCATAATGCCCGACATGCGGCAGCCGCGAGGTCGTTACCGACACCAGCCCGCCCCAGGCATGATCGATGCGGCAGCCCTTGAGTTGCGGAAAGGTGCTCTCCATGTGCGGCCGCACGAAACCGGCAATGTCAGCCGGCGGTGACGGCGTGTAGCGCTCGCCGCCGCCGAACAGCAGGCGTCCATCCGCGGACCTCCGGTAATAGTTGACGACGAAGCGTGTATCGGACACCGCGACATTGGCCGGGATGACGTTTCGCGCGCCCTCCAGCGGCTCGGTAGCGACAATGTAGTTACCGACCGGCATGATGCGGCTGTTGACGCGCGGCTCCAGCCCGTTGAGCAGCGCGTCGCCCGCCAGCACGACATGTCGGGCCCGCACCGATCCCTTTGCCGTCGAGACCCGGATCGAGGGTTCGCGCTCCAGCTTCACGGCCACCGAATTTTCGTGGATGAACACGCCGGCCGCGACAGCCGCGCGGGCAAGCCCAAGCGTGTAGTTGAGCGGGTGCATGTGGCCGCCGAGCGGCTCATACATGGCGCCATGATAAGGCGTGTCGACCTTGGCCCGAGCCGCCGCCGCCGAGAGTATCTCGACCTCGCGGAATTTCATCGCGCTCTCGAGGCACTTGGCCTCTTCTTCCAGATCCCTGAGATCGGATCCGTTGACCGCGCCGACCAGATGGCCGGTCAGCCTTAGATCGCACTCGATGGCATTGCGCTCGATGAGCTCGAGCACCAGGCCGCGCGCTTCGAAAGCGAGATCGAACAGCATCTTGGCCCGCTCGGCTCCGTAGATCTTGACCAGACCCTTGGCGCCTTTGCGCAGGCCGGGGATCATCTGGCCGCCATTTCGGCCCGATGCGCCCCAGCCGATCTTGCCGCCTTCGAGCAGCACCACCTTCAGCCCGCGTTCGGCGGCGTGAAGGGCGGCCGACAGCCCGGTGCAGCCGCCGCCGACGACGACCAGGTCGGTTTCGACATCGCCGACGAGCGCCGGATGGTCCGGCGCCGGATTGGCGGTGGCGACGTAGTAGGATTTGCCGATATCGAGACCGGAATTGAACCCCGTTAAAGATTCCATCATCACACCTTCAGCAAGAGGTGATCGCGTTCCCAGCTCGTCACCACGCTTTGGAATAGGTCGAGTTCGACGCTCTTGACGCGCAGATAGGTCTGGAAGAAGTCCTCGCCGAGCAATTCGCGTACCGGGCCGCAGGCGGCGAAGCGGTCGAGTGCCTCCTCCATGGTCTTCGGCAGCGTGCTCCTGATCTTGTAGGCGTTGCCCGACGCCTCGGCCGAGCGCGCCAGTTTCTGCTCGACGCCCAGATAGCCGGCAAGCAGAGACCCGGCGATCGCCAGATAGGGATTGCAATCCGCCCCAGGCAGCCGGTTCTCCACCCGCCGCGCGGCGCGTCCTCCCGCCGGCACGCGCAGGCCGCAGGAGCGGTTGTCGTGCGACCACTCGATATTGGCGGGTGCGCTGTGGTTGGGCCTTATGCGGCGGAAAGAGTTCACGTTTGGCGCGAACAGCGGCATGATTTCCGGAACATATTTCTGCAAGCCGCCGATGAAGTGTCCAAACATCCCGGTATCGGCATCGTCGCCGCTGGCGAAAAGCGGGTTGCCGGCCTCGTCGACGACCGACATGTGCAGATGCATCGAGCTGCCGGCTTGCGCCGTGATCGGCTTGGCCATGAAAGTCGCATGCATGCCGCATTGCTGCGCGGCCTGCCGCGTAAACCGCTTGAACAAAAGCACCTGGTCGGCCAGCGGCAGGGCGTCGCCATGCAGCAGGTTGATTTCCAGCTGCGCCGTGCCCGATTCATGGATCAGCGTATCCAGCGGCAGACCGGCCGCCGCTGAATAGTCGTAGATGCGCCGGATCACCGGCTCGAATTCTTCCAGCGCTGCCATGTCATAGGGATGCTGCACACCCTCGGCGCGACCATTGGCGCCGACCGGGGCGGTCAGCGGTTTGTCCGGATCGGGGTTCGGCGCGATCAGATAGAATTCGAGTTCCGGCGCCACCACCGCGCGCCAGCCGCGCTGGCGATAGAGATCGAGCACGGCGCGCAGCACGTGGCGTGGCGAGGCCATCCATGGCCTGCCGTCCATGTGGAACGCGTCGGCGAAGACATAGGCCTTGCCCGCCCCCGCACCCGGCGCCAGGCACAGCGTCGAGACATCGGGCACCATGCGCATGTCGGGGTCCGAATAAGCAAAACCCTCGTCGATAGAGCCGGAATAGCGACCGTCGATGCTGACCAGGAAGGCGCTGCTCGGCAGATAGAGCGCGCGGTCTTCCAGCGCCTTGAGGAGTTTGGCGGTCGGCAGCGCCTTGCCGCGCAACACGCCGTTCATGTCGGGCACCAGGCATTCGACCTCGGTGATGCCGTGCTGCGTGAGCCAGGCCTTGGGGTCGTTGGTCGCGGTGTTAGTGTTTTTGTCGGGCATTTCGTTCAAGTCCGTATCAGAGAGAGAGTATGGCTTGCGCGGCCATTTCCGTTCCGGGTTGCAGCGCCATCCGGGCTGCATTGTCCCTGAGGCGGGCGCGCATGGCGTCATCGGCCAGCAGGCCGAGAATGGCTCTCTTCAATCCCCCTTCGGTCCAGCCGTCGCGGCCGATATGATCGCCGACGCCGGTTTCTCCGGCGCGTGGCGCATTGTCGTGCCCGTCCCAGCAATAGGGCATGATCAGCGACGGCACGCCGAAGCGCAGCGCCTCGCAAAAGCTGTTATTGCCGACGTGGATGAACAGGTCAGACTTCGGCGCCACCGAGGGCTGCGGAACCCAGGCGTCGACGTAGACATTATCGGGCACCGCGCAATGGTGGATGAAGGCTGGACGCCCCGGGCGCGCAAGGCCTGTGCGATGCCAATGCAGTTCAGCGCGGCGCCAGGGCCCGCCTTGGAAAACAGCGCGACGGTCGGGCTGGCTTTACGCGTCAATTCATCCTCTTCAATCCGGCCGGCTGATCACGCCGAACAGTGCGGCTCCGTGCCTGGCCGCCTGCGGTCGCCGGCTGCGGGAGAGGCGCAGGTGGATGCGAAACAGATCGGCACCCAGTTCATATCGCCGGTTGTCGAGATGGTCGAGTGTATTGAGGTGCTCGCGCAACGATTGCTTCAGCCGGAAGACGTTGATGCATGAGTCGGAGCGGCTGGGTGTGTGTAAAACCGGCGGCGCGGCAGAGCCGCGCCGTTCGACGTCGCTCCGGCTCGATCCGGTCGAGTGTCGTCGCCGTATCGCCGATCGAACGCAGATAGGTCGTCAGTCGCGGCAGTACGCCAAGGACGCCAGCAGCAGATTGGCCGCGCCATGCAATTCCAGGAAAAATGTCTAGCGATTTTCGCCGGCAATCGGGCCGAAGCGAGGAGCGGTTCTGCGTTGTCGTTGAACGGCAGCGGCTCCAGGAGGACAACAATGCCGCCGGGCCAAGCCCAGCGGCATCTCCTTTGGTGACTACTGCCTTTTCAGCGACGAACCGCTACGGCGTCGTTCCCGCCTGAAGCTTGGCCGCCGTCTGGTCGATCTTGCCGGCAAGAACACCTTGGGCCCAGGCCGTGACCCCGGCGTCGACCGGTTTGTTGGCCATGTCCGTCAGCGCCGCGTCGAGCGATGCATCATCGGTGCCTACCGCTGCAGCGGCAGCCGCGGCCACGGCCTCATCGGCCGCCGTATTGTCGGCGTCGACCACCGCCTGCTGGGCGGTGATGTCAGCCTGCAGCGCCGATATCTGGCCGGGCAGGGCCGCCTGCTGTTCAGGTGTCATGGCGTCGATTTCGGCCTGAGACAGCGACGTCAGTGCGCTCAACTGCGAATTCAGCGTATCCAGTTGAGCCTGGGCCGCGGCAGCCGTAGCAGCGGCCGCCGCAGCCGCGGCCTGCGCATTCTTGGCTTTCGCGGACTGCGTCACGAATGCCTGAATGGCGGCGAACTTCTTGCTCTTGGAGTGCGTATAGGCGTTGACGTTGCGCTGCAGCGAGTTCAGCCGGCCGAGCTTGGCGTGGATGTTCTTGTCCTTGGGTACGGATGAGACCTTTGTGTCCGTGTCAACCGTGGTGTCGGCCGTTGTGTCCGTTTCCGTCTTGCCTGCCCGGCCCGGTGCCGACGACGACTTGCCGTGCGAAGCACCGCTGTTGCCGTTGCCATTCCCATGGGTGCCGCCATTGCCATTGCCATTGCCGCCGCCATTGCCTCCAGCATTGCCGCCGCCATTGCCATGCCCATTGCCGGCGAGCGCCGGAGACGCCAGAAGCGCCAATGCGGCAACGGCCGCGAACAGTGTTTTCCGGTTTGTCATGGTAATCTCCTCGGGAATCGCCGCACTCGCCCACCGCTGAACCACCTGCGTATGAGAAATCGCTAATGATACCCGGTAAACTTTAGACAAATGCGGTCTCAATCCGAGAGCGCGCGCTGTGCCGTACGCATAACAAGTTGAAAAGAAACAGAAAAACCCCCTGTGACCTGGTATGGCACTGAAGTCCCATGCCCGCTAGACCTTGGTCTTGTGCCGTCCGGCATCCAGCGAAACGACAGAAAAAGCGGCTTAAATGGAAAGGTCGATCGATGAAGCAGCGTCAGCCGATGCTCTCGCCGCCATCTATCACCAGCGCCTGCCCGGTCATGAAGGATGAACGGTCCGAGACGAGGAACAGGATCGCCTCGGCGATCTCTTCGGCCACCGCCCAGCGCCCCATCGGGATCTTGGTGCGGACATAGGTTTCGATCGCCTCGCGTCCGCCCATCTGGGCGATGAACGGCTCATTGAATGGGGTGTCGACCCAACCCGGGCAGAGCGCGTTGACGCGCACATTGTGCCGGGCATAGTCGAGCGACATCTGCCTGGTCATCGCCACCACCGCGTGCTTCGACGTCGCGTAGGCGATCATCTCGCGGTCGTAGAACACACCCGAATTCGAAGCCGTGTTGAGGATGACGCCGCCGCCTTGCGCGATCATCGACGGCATGACGATCCTCGCCGCGAGGAATTGCGCCCGCACATTGACCCGCCAGGAGGCGTCCATGCCGGCGGTCTCGACCTCGGTCAGCGTGCCGCCGACCTGGATGCCGGCATGATTGTGCAGGATGTCGATGCGTTGATATCTGTCGAGCGTACCGACGATGAGCTGGTCGACCGCATTGTCGTTCGAGACGTCGGTCGCGATCGCCTCGGCCCGGCCGCCTGCCGCCCGGATATCCGCGGCCGTTGCCTCGCCGGCGGCCTCATCCCTGTCGGCGATAATGACCACCGCGCCTTCCCTGCCCATGATCATGGCGCCGGCACGTCCGATGCCGGAGCCGGCGCCTGTCACCACGGCGATGCGGTCTTTGAGGATCATGGAGCGGCTTTCAGTTTGACGGCTTGCGCTGGCGCAGCTGCCATTGGGCAAGCACCACGAGCAGGACGGAGGCGACGAGCACGATCGTCGCGATGGCGTTGATCTCCGGCGTTACGCCGCGCCGGATAGAGGCAAAGACATATATCGGCAGCGTCGTCTGCGCGCCGGCGACGAAGAAGGCGACGATGAAGTCGTCGAAGGAGAAGGTGAAGGCGAGCAGGAAACCGGCGACCACCGCCGGCATGATCTGCGGCAGGACGATCGAGCGGAAGGTCGTCAACGGCGTGGCGTATAGATCGCTGGAGGCCTCGACCAGATTGCGATCGAGGCTGCCGAGCCGCGTGCCGACGATCATCGTCACCAGCGCCATCGAGAACAGGCCATGCGCGGCGATGATCGAGCCGTAGCCGAGCGACAGGCGCGGCGGCTGGTCGCCCGGCCAGACCGAGGCGAGGAACGGATTGACGACCGCGAACAGCTGAACGAGTGCAACCAGCGTCGAGATCCCGATGACGACGCCCGGAACGACGATCGCCGCGCCAAGCAGCCCGTCGAAGACCGCGCGGGTTCTGGCGCCGACACGCGCCAGGCCAAGCGCCGCTGCGGTGCCGAACACCGCCGCCAGCAGGGCGCTGGTGGTGGCGATGAACAGGCTGTTCTTCAGCGCCTCGACCAGGAACGGGTTGGACAGGGCCTTGCCGTACCACTGCACCGAGAAACCGGTGAACTCGCTGGCATGGTGGCCGGCGTTGAAGGAAAACAGCACGACCAGCACGATCGGCAGGTAGAGGAACGCAAAGACGGCAATGACGAAGGCGCGCATCAGATGAGGTCCACCCGGCGAGCGCCCGCAACGCGGTTCGAAATGCGGTTGGCGACAATCAGCACCACCACCGAGACCAGCACCAGCGTGATCGCGATGGCCGACCCGAACGGCCAGTTGCGCGACTGCAGGAAGAGGTCGACCAGCGCGTTGCCGATGAAGAACACCTTGCCGCCGCCGAGCAGCGTCGGGATCAGGTATTCGCCGAGCAGCAGGATCATGACCAGCGAGAAGCCGGTCATCACGCCCGGCAGCGACAGCTTCAGGGTCACGCCGACAAAGGTCGACAACGGCGTCGCGCCGAGATCGGCGGAGGCCTCCAGCAGCCTTCGGTCGAGCCGTTCGAGGCTGACATAGATCGGCAGGATCATCAGCGGCAGATAGCCGTAGACGATGCCGAGCAGGACTGCGCCCGGCGTGTTGATCAACCTGACATCCTCGATGCCGGCAAAGGCGAGCAGCGCCGGGATGCCGCGTCCACCCAGAATGTACATCCACGCATATGTCCGCATCAAAAGGCTGGTCCAGAACGGAATGACGACCAGCGCGAGCAGGATCAGCCGCCAGCGCTGCGGCGCCTGCAAGGCGAGGTAATAGGCGACCGGATAGGCGACAAGCAGGCAGGCGAGCGCGCCAACTGGCGCCAGCACCATCGTGTTCCAGAACGCGGTCGCCCGTGCCGGGAGATTGGCATATTGCGCCAGCGTGAAGGCTGCCTGGTAGCCGCCCTCCGGCGCCCGCTCGCCGACGCTGAACACGGCGATGGCGATGAATGGCAGCACCAGGAACACCACCAGCCATGCCGTCGCCGGCGCGAGCAGCAAGGCGGTCAGAAAATTACGCCGAAATCTGTTGCCGTGCATCGAAACCGCCCCGGTGCCGGCGGGCATGGGCCCGCCGGTCGATTGTCTTTATCCAGGCCGCTCTCAAGCCGATTTGAAGCGCGCCATCAGTTCGGCACGGCCCGGGTCGGTCAGCGTTGCCGCCGCGCCGAATTCGAGCGGCGTCAACAGCTCCGCCGCCGGATAGAGGATCGGATTGTCGAGCACTTCCTTGGGCAGCAGCTTGTTGACGCGCGCATCCGTCGAAGGCGCGCCGTTGGCGAGGTGCTCCTTCACCGCGACCTGCGGGTTCATCAGATAGTTGAGCAGCGCATAACCGGCGGGCTTGTTCGGCGCGTCCTTCGGAATCGCATAGAAATCGGTCCAGATCTCGCCGCCCTCCTTGCCCAGCACATAGGCGATCTCGGGAATGTCGCGATGCAGCTGCGCGCCGTCATTGGTCCAGCACATCGTCATCCACGCGTCGCCCGCACGCATACCGGGCTGGTAGTCGGACGAGACGGCGAACAGATGCGGCTTGACCTTCAGCAGCAGTTCCTCTGCCTTGGCGAGCTCGTCCTGCTTCAGCGAATTGAACGAATAGCCGTAATATTTCAGCGCGTTGCCGATGGTGGTGAGCTGGTAGTCGTGCACCATGGTGCGGCCATCGCCCTCGGCCATGGCGGTATCCCAGAACTCCTTCCAGCTCGTCATCGGCTTGGTCAGCTTCTTGGTGTTCACTGCAAAGCCTGTGGTGCCCCAGTTCTTCGGCACGGCGTAGATCACCTTGTCGATCGTGCCCTCGGAGGTAAAGCGCGGATCTTCCTGGGTGCCGTCGAAATTCGGCAGCTTCGCCATCTCCAGCGGCTCGATGATGCCGAGCTTCTTGTAGGTCGAGATCGTATAATTGGTCGGCACGAACAGGCTCCAGCCCGAGGCGCCGGCCTGCAGCTTGGCCAGCATCTCCTCATTGGAGCCGAACACGTTGACCTCGACGGCGACGCCGGTGTCCTTCTTGAAGTTCTCGAAGGTCTGCGGGTCATGGTAGTTCGGCCAGGTGGCGATCGACATGCGATCGCCAAGGCTTTCGGCGGCGAAGGCAGGCGTCGGCATGATGCCGATCTCGCGCGCCATCACCGCCGTTGCGATGCCAAGGCCGGTGAGGCCAAGGAAGTCGCGGCGGCCGATCGAGCCGCGCTTCAGGCGCATCAACTGGTCGACGAAATTCTCCGGGCTTATCGGCAGTCCGTCACGATATGATTTCGACATGTTTGTTTACCCTCTGGTTGGTCCCGTTATTCTTGGTTTCCGGAAACGCCAGCGGCGTTCCCATGGCATAGCCGATGGCGACGGGTTCACCCGGCTTGAAGAGATTGCCTTGGCCGATCAGGTGATCAGCCTTGGCGAGCAAAGTGCCGATGCCCTGCACTTCGATCGCGTATTCCGCGGTCGAGCCGAGGAATATCCGGTTGCGGACGATGCCCTTGAGCGGACCGCTTTCGGGAGCGCCAAGGCTGAGCGATTCAGGGCGCAGACTGACCGAGACGGTCTCGCCTTGTAGAAGCGCGGTTCGCTTGCGCGCCGCGACCACAGTGCCGTCCGCCAGCGCCACGTCCACCAGGTCGCCCGTGTGCCCGGCGACGGTGCCGCTCAACAGATTGGTCTTGCCGACGAAATCGGCGACGAACAGGTCGGCCGGCTCATCATAGATCTCGCTCGGCTGGCCGAGCTGGACGATGCGCCCGCCATTCATGACGCAGACGAAATCGCTCATCGACAGCGCTTCCTCCTGGTCGTGGGTCACCAGCACGAAGGTGATGCCGATCTCGCGCTGCAGGTTCTGCAGCTCGATCTGCATGTCGGTGCGCAGCTTCTTGTCGAGCGCCGCAAGCGGCTCGTCGAGCAGCAGCACCGCCGGCTTGTTGACCAGCGCGCGCGCCAGCGCGACACGCTGCTGCTGGCCGCCGGACAGTTCGTGGATCTTGCGGCCGCCATAGCCGGCGAGCCGCACCATTTCGAGCGCTTCGCCGGCCCGCCGGCCGATATCGCGCGACGACAGCCGTGGCGTTGCCTGGCGCAGCCCATAGGAAACGTTGGCTTCGACATCGAGATGCGGAAACAGCGCGTATTGCTGGAACACCATGTTGACCGGCCGTCGGTAGGGCGGCGTGCCGGCCATGTCCTGGCCACGGATGAACACCTGGCCTTCGCTCGGCTGTTCGAACCCGCCGATCATGCGCAGGCAGGTGGTCTTGCCGCAGCCGGACGGTCCAAGCAGCGCAACGAAGGCGGAGGGCGGCACGGCAAGGTCGATGCCGCTGACCGCGGTCACCGCGCCATAGCGCTTGGCGACGCCGCGAAATTCGATGTCGGGCACTGCGGTCAAGGCTGCGGGCTCCAGGACGATGCGATTTCAAGACGCTACCAGAGCCAATGGCATCTAGTATATACCTCGTAGGTGGTATATCTGATCTATTTTCCCGTTTAAGGGGGTATTGGATTGAGCGTTTCCCGCAGCGACGAATACAGCCGGCTCGCCACCCTTGTCGCGGCGACGCGGGAGACGAGCGGGGATCTCTTCGGCCCAGCGATGGTCGATTGGCTGCGGCAGCATGTCGGCTTCGACCATTGCGTGGTCTTCGGCTATCGGGGTGCGGCGCGCCCGCCACTGCTGTTCGAGACCTTCACGCCGACCGAAAGCCACGTCTTCGTCGCGCTCTACCAGGAAGGCCCCTACCTGCTCGACCCCTTCCATCACGCGGCGGTCGAGCGCAAGGAAGGCTTCTGGCGCATGCGCGAACTGGCTCCTGATCGCTTCTACGCCAGCGAATATTTTCGCTCCTATTACAGCCAGACCAGGCTGGCAGAGGAAGTCGGCTTCTTCGTGCCGCTGCCGGGCAAGGACGCGCTGGTGCTGTCGCTGATGCGGCTAAGCGCTTCCGGTCCGTTCGGCACCGCCGATGCCAGGCTGCTGCGCGACATGGCGCCGGCGGTGATCAGCTTCACCAGGCTGCGCTGGCCAACCCTTCCCACCGAGGAACCGGCCGAGACGAAGCAGGACGAGGAAATCACCGAGGTCAACGAGTTCGACCGCGCCCATATCTGGAAAAGCCTGTCGCTGACGCCACGCGAAAAACACGTCGTCGACCTAGTGCTGCAGGGCCATTCGACAGAATCGATCGCCAGGGCCATGCGCATCGTGCCGGGAACCGTGAAGGTCCATCGCCGCAACATCTACCGCAAGCTCAAGATCAAGTCGCAGGCCGGCCTTTTCGCCCGCTTTGTCGAGATCATCGACGCGCGGATACGGTGATTCCCGCAGGCCGCTGACTACCTCGGATCAGACTTGCCATGAGCCGGTTTCGGCCATCCGCTCAAGCAAAGGAGCCGGTTTGAAAACATCCTTGCCTGTCCGCTCATGCCAATACCTGAGTCGCCCGACGATCCTGTCCGCGCCTTCGAGGCCGGCCCAGAACATCGGGCCGCCCTTGCCGACGGGAAAGCCATAGCCATTGACCCAGACGACATCGATGTCGGACGCACGGGCAGCGATTCCCTCCTCCAGAATCTTCGCCCCCTCGTTGATCAGGGGATAGAGTGTGCGCTCGATGATTTCGTCGGCGCCTATCGTGCGCGGCACGATGCCCTTTTCCGCCGCCTTGCCGCGAATTAGCGCCTCGACCTCGGGATCGGGCACCGGCATTCGCGAACCGTTCTCGTAGAGATAGAAGCCACGGCCGGTTTTCTGGCCGAAACGCCCCTGTTCGCACAGTGTGTCGGCGATGACGGCCGTCAGGCCCCGCGCCTTGCGGTTGCGCCAGCCGATGTCGAGACCGGCAAGGTCGCCCATCTGGAACGGACCCATTGGCCAGCCGAAATCGGTGAACGCCTTATCGATCTGGCTGGGGGTAGCGCCTTCGAGCAGCAGCGCCTCGGATTCCGAGCCGCGCGCGGCCAGCATGCGGTTGCCGACGAAGCCGTGGCAGACGCCGACGACGACAGCCACCTTGCCGATCCGGCGTGCAAGGTCGACCACGGTCGCCAGCGCATCGGGTGCCGTTTTTTCGGCGCGTACGATCTCCAGCAGTTTCATGACGTTGGCCGGCGAGAAGAAATGCAGGCCGAGGACATCCTGCGGCCGCGAGGTCGAGGCGGCGATTTCGTCGATGTCGAGATAAGAGGTGTTGGTGGCGAGGATGGCGCCCGGCCTCGCCACCGCGTCAAGCTTCCCGAAGATTTCTTTCTTGACCGCCATGTCCTCGAACGCTGCCTCGACGATCAGGTCGCAATCGGCGAGATCGGCATGGTCGACCGTGCCTTTGAACTGGGCGAGCCGCTGCCGCTTGGCATCCTCGCTCAAGGAGCCGCGTGCAACCGAGACGGTGTAATTCTTCTCGATCGTCGCCAGCCCGCGCCGCAGCGCCTCCTGGCTGGTTTCCAGCAAGGTGACGGGAAAGCCGCCATTGGCGAATGCCATGGCAATGCCGCCGCCCATTGTGCCGGCGCCGATGACACCGACGCGGGCGATCCTGCGCTTGACGACATCCTTGCCGGGAAGCTTGGCCGCCTCGCGTTCGGCGAAAAACAGATGCCGCTGGGCGCGCGACTGGTCGCTGGCGACGAGCTTGACGAACAGCGCCCGCTCCTCCGCCAGCGCCTCGTCGAAGGGCAGCGTGACGGCATTGCGCACCGCCTGCGCACAGGCAACAGGCGCTTCGAGGCCACGCGCTTTGCGGGCAAGATCCGCGACCTCGGCATCGAAGGCGGCAAGGTCGGTTTCCTTGAGGACGTCGTCGCGGTCGCGTACCGGCGTGAACGGACCACCCTTGCGGGCCATCTCGCGGACGAAATTGACGACGTGGGTGGTCAGATCGCCTTCGAAAACGGCATCCACCAGGCCGGCGCCGTATGCCTCATCGGCACCGATCGGTGTACCGGAAACGATCATCTTCAATGCCTTGGCGGCGCCAACCAGGCGCGGCAGCCGCACCGTGCCGCCGCCACCGGGCAGGATGCCGAGCTTCACCTCGGGCAGGCCGAGCCTTGCGCCTTGATCGGCAACGCGGAAATGGCAGCCGAGCGCCAATTCCAGCCCGCCGCCGAGCGCGGTACCCTGGATGGCGGCGACGGTCGGCTTGGCAATGGCTTCCAGCACCGCCACGATGGCGCGCAATTCCGGGTGCTGCATCGGCTTGCCGAATTCGGTGATGTCGGCACCGGCAACGAAGGTCCGGCCGGCGCAAGCAATGACGATTGCCGCGACCGATGCGTCATCGCGCAAAGCGGCCAGAGCCTGCATCAGCGGTTCGCGGACGTGGAAACTCAGCGCGTTTACCGGCGGATTGTCGATGGTGACGATGGCGACGCCACCCTCGTTCGCGACGCTGACAGAACTGGACAAGTGGGGGCCTCCCAAGACCGACTGAGATCGGGGACCGGTTTACAAGGCCACGCCGCGAATGGGAACCGGCTGGTCCAATCGTTGGCAAGGCTGCGGTCGCGCCGGAGACGTTGCGGTCAGCGCACCGCCTTCTTGCCGCCCGCAGCCGTGATCACCCCTACGATGATAAGCCCGGTCAGCAAGAGCCGCACCCCGGCGCTGACGCCGAATGTGTTGAGCATGGTGAGCAGCAGCACCAGGAACAGCGCCGCCCCCCAGACGCCGGGCACATTGGCCTTGCCGCCCGCCACCGACGTGCCGCCGATGACGACCACGGCGATCGAAGCGAGCAGGTATTCGTTGCCGATGTCGACGTTGGCGCCGCGGAAATAACCGGCGAGCAGCGCGCCGTCGATGCCGCCGAGCGCGCCCGACAGCGTATAGGTGAGGAAGCGGATGCGCCCGACATTGACACCGGCGAGCCAGGCGGCGCGGATATTCTGGCCGATCGCCAGCACCGAGCGGCCATAGATCAT
Organism: Mesorhizobium sp. URHB0026; assembly: GCF_054059755.1. Classification (NCBI taxonomy): domain Bacteria; kingdom Pseudomonadati; phylum Pseudomonadota; class Alphaproteobacteria; order Hyphomicrobiales; family Phyllobacteriaceae; genus Mesorhizobium; species Mesorhizobium sp. URHB0026. The sequence goes on from NZ_JBSSCN010000001.1 coordinate 1,342,790, forward strand.
GCGCTGCAAGGCGATGGCCGCTGCGATGGTGAACAGCACGGTGAGGATCGCCAGCACGGGTACGCCCAGCACCTGCCAGTTGGTGAAATCGGCGAAGCCAGGCGGCGGCTTGATCTGCAGTCCGCGCCCATAGCTGATGTCGACCGACTGGATGATGAAGCTCGCCGACAGCGTGGCGATGATCGGCGGGATGCGCAGCGCCCAGATCAGTAGATAGTTGATGGCCCCGATCGCGGCGCCACAGGCGAGCGCCGCCAGCAATCCGACCAGGATCATGGCATCGCTGCCGCCCATCACCTTCATGGCGACCGCGCTGGCGAGGCCGATATTGGCCGGCAGCGACAGATCGACATTGCCGGGTCCAAGCGTGATGACGAACATCTGGCCGACACCGACGATGACGGTGAACACGGCAAGCGACAATGCCGCCGTGACCATGCCTCCGCCGCCATAGCCCCCTGTGAAGGCGATCGTCGCCAGCCACACCAGCAGCGCACCGACAAACGACCATATCCAGGGTTTTGTGAGCAGGGTCTTCAGCGAAGCCATCGCTCACCGTTCCCTGCGGCTGATCAGCACCCGCGCCGCAAGCACGATGATCAGGATGGCGCCGTTGGCGGCCACCTGCCAGTCGGGCGGAATGTGCATGAAGGTGAGCAGCGGCGAGGCGGCCAGCGCCAGCGTCAGCGCGCCGATGACGGCGCCGATTGGCGAGACCCTGCCGCCGACGAACTCGCCGCCGCCGAGGATGACCCCGGCGATGGCCAGCAGCGTGTAACCATTGCCGATATTGGCATCGGCCGAGGTGGTGATGCCGATCAGCGCCATGCCCGACAGAACGCCGAACAGGCCGGCCAGCGCAAACAGCACGATCTTGGTCTTGAGCAGCGACCAGCCGGCGCGCTTGAGCGCCGCCGGATTGCCGCCCGAGCCGCGCAGGATCACCCCATAGGAGGTACGCATCAGGCCGAAATGCACGACGGCCGCGATCAGCAGCGCGGCGATGATCGGAAACGGAATGAAAGGCGGCTTGAACGACATGATCGCCAAAAGCCAGTCCGGCGCCTTGCCGCCCGGTTTTGGCAGGACGAGAATGGCGAGGCCCTGCCAGACGAAGCTCATGCCGAGCGTCACCACGATGGAGGGCAGGTTGCGCAGATGGATCAGCGCGCCGAGCAGCGCAAAGATGCCGATCGATCCGGCGAGAATAAGGACTCCAATGAGTGGCGCATCCTTCAGCCAGGTCGCGGTGACGCAACCGACAAAACCGACAAAGGTGCCGATCGAGAGATCAAGCTCGTTGCCGGCGATGACGAACATCTGCGCGATCGTCGCCAGCGCGATCGGAATCGCCAGGTTCAACATCAGGCTGAAGCCGAAATAGCTGATGGCGCGCGGATTGAGCCAGGCGATCGCGAGCAACACCAGCGCTAGGGATAGCGCGGGCAGCAGGCCGCGCAACAGCCGCGCCCGCGCCGCCGCATTGCGTGCCGCCGATCCCTTGAAGCCATTGTCGATTGGCGTCGCCGTCATCTCAGGCCGCATCGCCGAAGGAGGACTGGATGATCTTCTCTTCGGTCAGCTCGTCGCGCGTCAGATTGGCGACGATGCGGCCGTTCTTGAAGACATAGATGTGGTCGCAATTGTCGAGCTCTTCGGTTTCGGTCGTGTACCAGAGGAAGGAGCGTCCGCGGCCCGCCTCCTCGCGCACGAGATCGTAGACCTCCAGCTTGGTACCGATGTCGACGCCGCGCATCGGGTCGTCCATCAGCACGATCTGGGCGTCGGAGCCGAGCGCCCTGGCGAACAGCGCTTTCTGCTGGTTGCCGCCCGACAGCGAGAAGATGTTGTTGTTCATGTCAGGCGTGCGGATGCCGATCTTCTTCTGCCAGAACGCGGCCAATTCGGCCTCACGCTGGGGTGAAATCAACAGCCCGTTGCGCAAGCGCGCCAGCGAGCGGATGCCGATGTTTTCGGCAACCGACCATTGCGGGAAAATGCCATCGGACTGGCGGTCGCCCGCCACCAGCGCGACCGGCGCCGTCACCTCGATGCCGGGCTTGGCGCGTCCGGCGGCGTCGAAGATACGCAGCAGCAAGTCGGTCTGTCCGTGACCGGCCAGCCCGGCAAGGCCGATGATCTCGCCCGCGCGCGCGACGAGATCCTTGCCATCCGCCTGTCCGGCGGGCCGCGCCCGGACGCGAAGCGGATTGGCGCCTGTCTTGGCGGCAGCGGCCTGCGCGGCGGTCTTCGCGCGCACCTCGGCTCCGCCCATCACGGTCACCAGCCGGTCGCGATCGAAGGCGCCAGCCGCGTCCGACGCCACCACCTTGCCGTCACGCATCACCACGATCCGGTCGGCGTTCCGCAGCACCTCGCCCAGCACGTGCGAGATCAGGATGCAGCTTTTGCCGCCGGCGACGAAGCGGCGCACGAAGGCCAGCAACTGGCCCGATGTGTGCGCGTCGAGCGACGAGGTCGGTTCGTCGAGGATGACCAAGTCGAGCCGGTCCTGAGTCACGGTGAAGGCACGCGCCACCTCGACCATCTGGCGCCGGCCGATCGACAGATCGCTGACAATGTCCCAGGCCGAGATGCCATGGTCCGGAAAGATTTCGTCCAGCTTGGCGGCGATCAGCTCCGCCGCCTTGCGCCGCCAGCCGAAGCCGGTGAGCGAAGCATGATTGATGCGCGTGTTTTCGGCGACGCTGAGATTGGGGCACAGCGACAGTTCCTGGAACACGCAGCGTATGCCAAGCTGCTGCGCCCGCGACACCAAGTAGTTGTCCTCGATGCCGCCATGCACGGTGATCGTGCCGCCGTCGGGCGTCGAGGTCCCGGCCACCATGTGCATCAGCGTCGACTTGCCGGCGCCATTATGGCCGACGAGGCCGACGCACTCGCCGGGCCCGACATGGAAATCCACCCCGCCTAGCGCCCTGACGGCGCCGAAATGCTTTTCGGCACCGTCAAGTCTTACGATGTCAACGCTGACGGCGCCGAATTGGTTTTCGGCGCCGCCCTGTCTGATGATGTCCGCGTCGCCTGCAGCCATGCTCAACGATATCCGCTCGATGATGCCCGCGGCAACGCGTCTGCGACTTTCACTTGATATTGGCTTTGATCGCCGCGATGGCATCTTCCTGCGTGTATTCGTGGGTGGCGACACCGCCCTCCTTGATCTTGGGCAAGGCCGCCTCGAAATCGTCCTGGGTGAAGGCCAGATACGGCACCAGCAGATCGTGCGGAATGTCCTTGCGGCCATCGAGCACCTGCTGCGCCACCCAGAAGGCGAGCGTCGATACGCCCGGCGCGATCGAAGCCGACCAGGTCTGATAGCCGTCCTTGTCCTTCTGCTCCTTCCACCACTTCAATTCGTCCTGCCGGTTGCCCATGATGATGGTCGGGCGCGGCTTGCCGGCGGCGGCGAAGGCTTGCGCGGCGCCATAGCCGTCACCGCCCTGGTCGACGATGCCGACGACGTCGGGCAGCGACGGCAGGATGGTCGCCACCGCCTTCTGAGCCGTGGTCTGGTCCCAGTCGCCGGTGACAGAACCGACGATCTTGAATTCGGGATGCGCGGCCACACCTTCGAGGATGCCTGCATGGATGGCATCGTCGATCGAGGTGCCGGCAAGCCCCCGGATTTCAAGCAGATTGCCGCCCTTGGGCTGGAACTTGGCCATGTGCTCGACTTCCTGCTTGCCCATGTCCTTGAAGTCGACGACGACGCGATAGGCGCAAGGCTCGGTGACGGTGCCGTCGAAGGAGACGACGGTGATGCCGGCATCGCAGGCCTGCTTGATGGCGCCGTTGAGCGCATCCGGCGAGGCGGCGTTGATGACGATGGCGTCATAGCCCTGCAGGATCAGGTTCTGCACCTGGGCGGCCTGGGTCGGCACTTCCTTGTCGGCGGTGGTGAAGACATCGGCCGCGCCGACGACCTTGTCGTCGACGGCCTTCTTGGTGACGATGCCATAGCTGTCGAGCATCGCCTGCCGCCACGAATTGCCGGCATAATTGTTGGAGAACGCGATCTTCTTGCCGCTGGTGTCCGCAAAAGCCGTACCGGCCGCGAGCACCGCTGCAAGCGTGCTGAGAACCAATAGTTTCTTCATGTGATACTCCTCCCGAGAGTTGCTGATCAGTTTGATTGTCGACGAATTTCGCGATTGCGATCCTGTTTTTTATCTATTGTCAGACAAAAGTGCAGAAGGCCGGCGGGCTGTCAACTGCAATCCGATGTGCGCCGGCGATCAACTTGCGGTGCGCTGATTGAAATGGCGTCGTTTGATGGCTAGGCATGCGGGCCAGGAGAGCGAACAAGCATGGCAGTGACGCCGACTGTGCCGCCGGGCGCACCGGGAATTCCCGCGCGCTGGACCTCAAGCGCCAAGAGCGGAGTCGGCTCGGCGCTTTCGCCGTCCAGCCGCGTCTGGTTCTCCATCAGCCACGGGATCCTGAACGAGGTGTATTACCCGCGCGTCGACAGCGCCTGCACGCGCGACCTCGGCCTCATCGTCACCGGCAGGGATGGCTATTTCTCCGAGGAGAAGCGCGATGCCTCGCACGGCATCGGGCCGTTCGAGGACGGCGTGCCCGCCTACAGGCTGGCCAATACAGCCGATGACGGCGCCTACCGGATCGAGAAGCGTATTCTGGCCGATCCGGCGCGTCCGACCTTGGTGCAGGAAATCACCTTCAGCCCGATCAAGGGCTCCGCGGCCGACTACCGCGTCTACGCGCTTCTGGCGCCGCATCTGGTCAATGCCGGCATGGGCAACACCGCCTGGGTCGGCGAGTACCAGGGAAAGCCTGTCCTGTTTGCCTCGGGGCGCGGCACCTGCCTGGCGCTGGTCTCGTCGCTGCCCTGGCGGGATTGCTCGGCCGGCTATGTCGGCTTCTCCGACGGCTGGCAGCAACTCAACAATACCGGCAAGCTCGACACGGCTTGCCGGCGTGCCGAGGACGGCAATGTCGCGCTGACCGGCGAGATCGGCTTCACCGCCGCCAACACAAAAACCGTGCTGGCGCTGGGTTTCGGGACGACACCGGACGAAGCCGCCGAAAACGCCTTCGCCAGCCTGAAGCAGGGTTTTGAACCGGCGGCGAAATTGTACGTCGAACAATGGCGCAAATGGCAGGCGGGGCTGCTGCCACTGGACCGCCACGCGGTCCCCGGAGTGAACAGCTACCGCGTCTCCACCGCGGTGCTGGCAACCCACCGGTCGTCGGCAATGCCCGGGGCGGCGGTGGCCAGCCTGTCGATCCCATGGGGATTCAACAAAGGCGACGATAATCTCGGCGGCTACCATCTTGTCTGGCCACGCGACCTGGTCGAAACGGCGGGCGGCTTTCTCGCCGCCGGCGATGCCGCTTCGGCGCTGCGGATCCTGGAATATCTCCGCTTCATCCAGCAGCCGGACGGCCATTGGCCGCAGAACGCATGGCTCGATGGCTCCGCTTATTGGCCTGGCATCCAGATGGACGAATGCGCCTTTCCCTTGCTGCTGGCGGATGCCCTGCATCGCGCTGGCCACTTGCCGCGTGCCAGGCTGAAGGCCTTCCTGCCGATGATCGAGCGCGCCGCCTCCTATGTCGTGCGCAATGGTCCGGTCACCGGCGAGGACCGCTGGGAAGAAGACGCCGGCTATAGCCCGTTCACGCTGGCCGTCGAGATCGCGGCACTGCTTGCCGGCGCCGACCTGCTCGACGCCTGCGGCAAAGCGGCGGAGGCGGCCTACCTGCGCGAAACAGCTGACTGTTGGAACGACCAGGTCGAACGCTGGACCTATGTCAGCGGCACCGCCATCTGCAAGACCGTCGGCGTCGGCGGCTATTATGTCCGCATTGCGCCGCCCGACGACCCCGACGCCGGCTCGCCGAAGGACGGCTATGTGCCGATCAAGAACCGCCCACCCGGCGACACGGACCGGCCGGCCGAGGAAATCGTCAGCCCGGATGCGCTGGCGCTGGTGCGCTTTGGCCTGAGAGCCGCCGACGATCCGCGCATCGTGGACACCGTCAAGGTCATCGACACGCAGCTGCGCTGCGAACTGCCGCAAGGGCCGCTCTGGTACCGCTATAACAGCGACGGCTATGGCGAGCATGAGGATGGCGCGCCCTTCGACGGCACCGGCCAGGGCCGGCCCTGGCCCCTGCTGGCCGGCGAAAGGGCGCATTACGAGCTGGCCGCCGGGAGCAAGGACAAGGCGGCCAGCTTGCTCGATGCGCTGGAACGGTCGGCCGGGCCTGGCGGCCTGCTGCCCGAACAGGTGTGGGACGGCGCCGATATTCCCGAACGCGAGTTGCTGCATGGCAAGCCATCGGGCAGCGCCATGCCACTGGTCTGGGCGCATTCCGAACACATCAAGCTGCTGCGCTCGCTCCGCGATGGCGCCGTCTTCGATATGCCGCCGCAAGGCGTGAAGCGCTACATCCAGGACAAGACCGTATCGTCGTTCAGGGCGTGGCGCTTCAACAACAAGATTCGCGCACTGCCCGAGGGCAAGACATTGCGCGTCGAGCTGCTGACGGCGGCCACCGTCCACTGGAGCACGGACAATTGGGCAACCGCCCACGACAGCCGGACAGCGGAAAACGCTTTCGGCCTTCACCTTGTCGATCTACCCACGGCCAGCCTCCTCAACGGAAGCACACTGCTCTTCACTTTTTTCTGGCCCGGAACCGGCGATTGGGAGAATGTCGACTTCTCCGTCATGTCAGGCGCGCAGGACAGCCAGTAGATCCTTCCTCGACAACCCCAGAAAATCTCTAGGAAACAGGGACGAAACCATGCAGATCGGAATGATGGGACTGGGCCGGATGGGCGCCAACATGGTGCGGCGGCTGATGCGCGACGGCCACGAATGCGTCGTCTATGACATCAACCCGGCCAGCGTCGCGGCGCTTGTGAGCGACGGCGCCTTGGGGGCGGCATCCCTGGAAGAATTCGTCGGCAAGCTGGCCAAGCCGCGCTGTGTCTGGCTGATGCTGCCGGCGGCGATCACCGGCAGGATCATCGATCAGGTCGCGGCGCTGATGGAGCCCGGCGACATCGTCATCGACGGCGGCAATTCCTACTATCACGACGCCGTCGACCAGGCCGCGAAACTGGCCACCAAGGGCATGCATCTTGTCGATGTCGGCACCAGTGGCGGTGTTTGGGGGCTGGAGCGCGGCTACTGCCTGATGATCGGCGGTCCCGACGTGGCGGTGCAGCACCTCGATTCGGTCTTTGCCACACTGGCGCCTGGCGCTGATGCCGGCGCGCCCACCCCGGACAAGACCGCCGGCACCGCGCCCTATGGCTACCTGCATTGCGGACCGAGCGGCGCCGGCCATTTCGTCAAGATGGTGCACAACGGCATCGAATACGGCGTCATGGCCGCCTATGCCGAAGGCATGAACATCCTGAAGTCGGCCAATGCCGGCAAACGGCAGCGGACGGCCGACGCCGAGACAAGCCCGCTGGAAAACCCGCAATACTACCAGTTCGACATCGATCTTCCGCAGGTGGCCGAGGTGTGGCGGCATGGCAGCGTCATCGGCTCCTGGCTGCTCGATCTCACCGCCGGCGCGCTGAAGAGCGATCCGGGTCTGGCGCAATTCGGCGGCCGGGTCTCGGATTCCGGCGAGGGCCGCTGGACGCTGAAGGCGGCGATTGACACCGGCGTGCCGGCACCGGTGCTGTCGTCGGCCCTGTTCGACCGCTTCTCCTCGCAAGGCGAATCCGAATTCGCCGACAAGCTGTTGTCCGCCATGCGCTATGCCTTTGGCGGGCACATCGAAAAGCCGAAGGGCGGCAAGTGACGGCGACAGGGGAGACGCTCGCATGAGCCAGGAACGGTCCGATACGCTGGTGCTCTTCGGAGCGACCGGCGACCTCGCCCACAAGAAGATATTTCCAGCGCTTTACCAGATGGTCGCCAAGGGCACGCTCACCGAACCGGTGATCGGCGTCGCCTTCGATGCATGGGACTTGAAGCAGTTGCAGGACCGCGCCCGCGACGGCATCGTCCATGCCCTCGGCGCCGTCGATGAGACGGTCTTCGCCAAGTTCGCGTCGCTGCTGCGCTATGTCAGCGGCGACTATCGCGATCCCACAACCTTCGAGAAGCTGAAGACGGCACTCGGCAGCGCCCAGCGGCCGCTGCATTACATGGCGGTGCCGCCGTCCATGTTCGAGACCGTCGTGCAAGGGCTGGAGCAATCCGGCACCGCGCATGGCGCGCGGCTGATGGTCGAAAAGCCGTTCGGCCACGATCTGCAGTCGGCGCGCTGGCTGAACCGGGTGCTGCACCTGGTGTTCGACGAACAGTCGATCTTCCGCATCGACCACTATCTCGGCAAGGAGGCGATCCAGAACTTGCTCTATTTCCGCTTCGCCAACTCCCTGCTGGAGCCGATCTGGAACCGCAATTACGTCGAGAGCGTGCAGATCACGATGGCCGAGGATTTCGGCGTCGAGGGGCGCGGGCGGTTCTATGACGATGTCGGCGCCATCCGCGACGTCATCGAGAACCATCTGCTCAACATACTCCTGCTCCTGGCCATGGAGCCGCCGGTCGGCCGCTCCGCCGACGACCTGATCGACGAGAAGGTGCAGGTGTTGCGCGCCATCCGGACATTGACGAAAGACGATGTCGTGCGCGGCCAGTTCACCGGCTATCTCGCCGAGCCCGGCGTGGCGCCGAACTCGCCGGTCGAGACCTTCGCGGCGGTACGCTTTTTCGTCGACACCTGGCGCTGGCAGGACGTGCCGTTCTTCATCCGCGCCGGCAAGAACATGCCGGTGCATGTCACCGAGGTGGTGGTGCGGCTGAAACGGCCGCCGCTCGATGTCTTCGACCCGATCAAACCCGCCGACCAGAATTACGTCCGCTTCCGCATCGACCCGCAGGTGATGATCGCCATCGGCGCCCAGCGCAAGGCGCCCGGCGACGACATGATCGGCGAGCAGGTGGAACTCACCGCGCTCGACGATTCGAAGGGGGACATGCCGCCTTATGAACGGCTGATCGGCGACGCCATGAACGGCAACGGCCAGCTCTTCACCCGCCAGGACGCCGCCGAACTCGCCTGGCGCATCGTCGGTCCGGTGCTCGGCGACACCACGCCGCCGCATCTTTACGAGCCGAGGACGTGGGGGCCAGCGGACGCCATGGCCGGCTTCGGGCCGCCCAATGGCTGGATCGACCCGGTCGCATGAGTGGAGGGGACGAGATGGCCAAGGTGGTTAAGAAGGCTGCGTCGGACACCGGGCAGGTCGTGCTGGCGATCGACATTGGCGGGTCGCACGTCAAGATCCTGACCAGCGACGGTGGCACCGAGCGCCGGACGGATTCCGGGCCTGACCTGACGCCAAGGCAGATGATCGACAAGGTGAAGAAGCTCGCCGACGGCCTGACCTACGACGTTATCTCGATGGGCTATCCGGGCCCCGTGCGTCAAAACAAGCCGGTGCTCGATCCCATGAATCTCGGCAAGGACTGGGCTGGCTTCGATTTCACCGCTGAGTTCGGCAAGCCGGTCAAGGTGGTCAACGACGCGCTGATGCAGGCCCTCGGCAGCTATGAGGGCGGGCGCATGCTGTTCCTCGGCCTCGGAACCGGCCTCGGTGCGGCGATGGTCCTCGACAATGTCGGCCAGCCGATGGAACTCGCCCACCTTCCCTACAGAAAAGGCCAGAGTTTCGAGGACTATGTCGGTGAACGCGGCCTCATAAAGCGCGGCAAGAAGAAGTGGCGCGGTCATGTCTTCAACGTCGTCAACCGGCTACGCGCCGCCCTGCAGCCAGACTATGTCGTCATCGGCGGCGGCAATGTCGACAAGCTCGACGAATTGCCCCCCGACTCCAGGCGCGGTGACAACACACGCGCCTTTGAAGGCGGATTTCGTCTGTGGCGCGACAAGGCGCTGATCGTCTGATATTATTACAGTTTAGTATAGTTGTTCAAAATGCCGTGTGATGTCGCGCCGATAGATTGCATTGTGCAGATTTGCCGACTAGGAAGTCAGCCCGACTACATCGCGTCGCGCGCGACGCTCGAAGACGACTCACTTTAATTTTGCGCATCATCCTTTTTGAAAACGGCCCCATTTTCGAGGTTATGCGCCATGGATGGAGGAAATAGATTGACCGACGAAAACAGCCACGCCAGCAAGACCCTCGACCTTCTCGAACTGACGGCCCATATCGTATCCGCCTATGTAGAGAAGAATCGCCTGCCTGCGTCCGGCCTTCCCGAGCTGATCGCCAGCGTTAGCGCCTCGATCAGCGGGCTCGGCCAGCCGGTCGCCCCCGTGGCGGCACCGCTGGTCCCGGCCGTCAACCCGAAGAAGTCGGTGACGCCGGATTTCATCATCTGCCTCGAGGACGGCAAGAAATTCAAATCGCTGAAGCGTCATCTCGGTGTGCATTTCGGCCTGACGCCGGACGCCTATCGCGCCAAATGGGGCCTGCCTTCGGACTATCCGATGGTTGCCCCCAACTACGCGGCTTCGCGCTCCGAACTGGCGAAGTCGATCGGCCTCGGCCGCAAGGCCGCCGTGGTCGCCCCCGTCAAAGGCAAGGGCCGGAAGGCCAAAGTCCTGGCCTGAGGCGATTTGACGCTGAGCCAATCGTAAGAACGACTGGAACAGAAGCCTGCCGGCGAATTCGCCTTGGCAGGCTTCGTGCTTTTGTGGCTTGGATAACCCGGGACAAGACGATCTGGGGGAGCCATGAACTACACCAGAATGGTGATCGAGAAAGAAGCGCCGGAGGAGTACGGCTACGATCGTATCCGTTACAACCTCTCCGAAAGTTCGATCGCCGATCAGAAACTTTCCGACATCGGCCTCTCGCTGCCTGATCTGACCCTTTTCTATGGCGAGCATCGTGGCGACAGGGAATTGCGCGCGCTGATCGCCGCGCAGGATGCTGGCATCGCGCCCGACGATGTGCTGGTCACGGCGGGTGCGGCCGGCGCGTTGTTCATCATCGCCACCTCGCTGCTCTCGGCCAGCGATCACCTTGTCGTCATCCGGCCCAACTACGCCACCAACATCGAAACGCCGCGGGCGATCGGCTGCGCCATCAGCTTTGTCGACCTAGCCTTCGACGAAAGCTTCGCCATCGACGTCGAGCGCGTTAAGGCCGCGATGCGGCCGAACACGAAGCTGATCAGCGTTACTTGCCCGCACAATCCGACCGGCACCATGATGAGCCGTACCGAATTGGACGCGCTGGTCGCGCTCGCCGAGGCCAGCGGCTGCCATCTGCTGGTCGACGAAACCTATCGCGATCTCTCCTATGGCAGGCGGCTGCCTTCGGCGGCCTCGCTGAGCAAACAGGCCATCAGCGTCTCGTCGCTGTCGAAAGCCTTCGGCATTCCCGGCATCCGCATCGGCTGGCTGATCACCAGGGATGCGGCCCTTCAGGAGACATTTCTGGCCGCCAAGGAGCAGATCGGCATCTGCGGCAGCGTCGTCGACGAAGGCATCGCGCGCGGCGTGCTGGAGGGCCGCGACGCTTTCCTGGCGAAGCTGCTGCCCGAAATGGCCAGCCGCCGGGACATCGTCCAGGCCTGGATCGACCGCGAGCCGCTGGTCGACTGGGTGCGGCCAGACGGCGGTGTCGTCGGCTTTCCGCGCCTCAATGTCGAACCCGGCTTCGACTTCGACCGCTTCTATGTCAGGCTGCTGGAAGATCACCGCACCTATGTCGGGCCCGGCCACTGGTTCGAAATGGAAAAGCGCTTTTTCCGCGTCGGCTTCGGCTGGCCGACGGAGGCCGACTTGAAAGGCGGGCTGGAAGCGATTTCAGCTGCGCTGCGGCAGTAACTTCCGCGTGCTATCGGTGGTGCGGATCGAAAGTCGCTTGATCCGGGTTTGATTTTAAAGCATATCCGCCCCGAACTTTACCAAGTTCCATTGGTCGAACAGCGCCCATTCGGGAAGTGCCCCGCGCGCCGATGCCCACAGCAACGGGGCCTCACTGCATGATACCAGAACAAACCTTGCCCGAGCAGCGTTACGCGGCTTTCCGGCACAGAGCCTTCCTCAGCTACTGGACGGCGCGCTTTCTCACCACTTTCGCGACCATGATCGTTTCAGTGGCCGTAGGCTGGCAGGTCTATGATCTGACGCGCGACCCGTTCGATCTCGGCATTGTCGGCATCGTCCAGTTCCTGCCGTCTCTGCTTCTGGTGCTGGTTACAGGTGTCGTCGCCGACCGTTTCGGCCGCCGGCTGATCATGACGCTGGCGACCTTGGTCGAAGGTGCCTGCGCGCTGGCTCTGCTGCTTCTGACCCTGCGCGGCCTTACGACCCCGCTGCCGATCTTCGCCGTGCTGGTCATGTTCGGCATTGCCCGCGCCTTCTACGGGCCGGCTTCGTCCTCCCTGTTCGCCAATCTCGTGCCGCAGCGCGATTTCGCCAATGCCATCGCCTGGAACTCCTCCGCCTGGCAGACCGCGACGATTGTCGGCCCGGTCGCCGGCGGCTTGCTCTATGGTGTGTCGGCGGAAATGGCCTATGCGACCGCCGCGGTCCTGATGCTCGCCGCCGCGTTGCTGATCTTCACCATCCCCAAGCCCGCGCAACAGACCGCCACCGACAAGCCGACAATGGAGACGCTGTTTGCCGGATTCCGCTACATTTGGAGCGAGAAGATCGTGCTCGGCGCCATCTCGCTGGACCTCTTCGCCGTGCTTCTGTCCGGCGCCTCGGCGCTGCTGCCGGTCTATGCCCGCGATATTCTGCAGCTTGGCCCCTGGGGCCTCGGCCTGCTGCGCTCGGCACCGGGGATCGGCGCGATCTGCGTCGCCGTCTGGCTTGCGGGCCATCCTATTCGCGACCGCGCCGGCAAGATCATGCTGAGCTTCGTGGCGGCGTTCGGCGCCTGCACCGTGCTGTTCGGCCTGTCGACCCTCACTTGGCTCTCGATTGTGGCACTTGCCCTGCTCGGCGCCACCGACATGTTCAGCGTCTATATCAGGGAAACGCTGATTCAGCTGTGGACGCCCGACGAGGTGCGCGGCCGCGTCAACGCCGTCAACCAAGTCTTCGTCGGCGCCTCCAACGAGGTCGGCGAATTTCGCGCCGGCACCATGGCGGCGCTGATCGGCACGGTTCCGGCGGTTGTGATCGGCGGCGTCGGCGCCGTCGCGGTTGCCGGCCTGTGGGCCTATCTGTTCCCGGCGCTGCGCAAGGTGAGGCACCTCAAAGGACGAAACTGACGGGGCAGCGAATCTATGCTAAGCCCCCGCCGAACCAACCAAAGGACGACACAAGTGAGCGAACCGACCGTGGCCGAAGCGACCGAAAATATCTACGCATCGCTCCGGGCGGACAATGCCGACATCGATGTCCATATCGCGACGCTCAAGGCAGCGCTGGGGCGAGAAGGGATAAAACAGGCGGTGTTCGATCCTGCCAAATTGGCGCAGAGCAACCGCTCGGGCCGCAAGTTGATGCAGGCTTATTTTCGGCAGCGCGGCGTGAGCGTAACGTTTTCGGACTAGTTTTTAGGCTCGAAGGCCCGCTGTCATAAGTCGGCGGTCAAAGCGCCGGCCCAGGCACTACCGCGCCACAGGTTCGCCAAAAATCGTGCGCAAAAACTCGTCGAGCCAGCGCTTCAAATGCATGTCCCATATCAGCCGGCCGCCGAGGTGGTCGCGGCCGGGCTGAGCGCCCGGCAGTTCGAAACGATGGGCGCCGCGCACTACCCAGCGCTGCATCATCACTCGGGTCAGTTCGCCGTGGAACTGGATGCCCCAGGCATTATCGCCATAGCGGAAGGCCTGATTGGGATAGGTCTCGTTCGTGGCCAGCAGCGTCGCGTCGCACGGCAGCGAAAAGCCTTCGCGATGGAACTGGTAGACCATCTCCGGCCAGTGCATCAGTTTCTTGCCAGCCTCGGTCGCTTTCAGCGGATACCAGCCGATCTCGACCAGCCCTTCGCCATGGCCCTCGACCTTGCCGCCGAGATGATTGGCCAGCATCTGCGCCCCAAGACAGATGCCGAGCAGTGGCCGGTTCTCCCTGAGTGGAATCTGCAGCCAGTTGGTCTCGCGACGGACGAACTCGTCCTCGTCATTGGCGCTCATCGGACCGCCGAAGACGACCGTGCCGGCGTGGCCATCCAGTGTCCCCGGCAAGGCGTCGCCGAGCGGCGGGCGGCGGATGTCGAGATCGAAGCCCTCTTCGAGCAGCATGTGGCCGACGCGTCCGGGGCTCGAATTCTCCTGATGCAGCACGATCAGGATTTTTGGTTTCGACCTCGTCTGGCGCGGCATGGGACGGCGAAAATCCTATTCGTCCGAGGATGTTCCGGTGGCGCCCGGCGCGTGCGCCGCCGCCTTGCGCCGCGCCTCGACGCGGTCGTGGCGTTCGACACCGATCAACTCGGCGACACGCCACACCGTGTTGTCCTCCAGCTCATGCAGTTCGCCATCGGCATAAACGATCTCCCACATCAGGCCGATGAACGCCTTGCGCCCCTCCGCGTCAAGGTGGCGCTTGAGCACGCTGGTGAAGGCGTAGAGGTCGATCGCCTCGTTGTCAGCCCGCTCGCCGGCGGCGGCGAGTGCTTCGAGTTCGGCGCCGCTGATCGAATAGCTTTGCGCCAGCACCGCCTTGAACCGCTCCCATTCGACATCCTGGCGCACGCCGTCGGCATTCATCACATGGTAGAGCAGCGCCGAGGCCGCGACGCGCGGATCGTCCGTGCTGGCATGGCTGCCGGAGCCGGCCGGCAAATCCCTGAGAAACGACAGAACGCGCTCGAACATCAATTCATTCCCAAACGGCCCAACGGCCTGCCCAAAATCAAAACAGCCGGAACCGACGGGGCGACTTTTCCGCCTCGTCGTCCGGATCGACGCCTGGATCGTCCGGCAGCCGCGCCAGTTCTTCCGCCGGCTCGACGGCCTCGGCGTCGGCGGGCACCGCGGCAAAGGCGGCGGCCGTGACCGGTGTGACATGATCCTCGCGGCTTTCGGCGTCCTTGCCCGTCGCCTCGTCGCCCGGTGCGGCGTGATCGATCACCTCGACCGGCCTTTCCGGCCTGCCCGGCGCCTCGATGGCCACTGCCGGGGCGTCCGGCACATCGCGGCTGTCGATCAGCTGGCCAAGCCGCTCCATCGGCGCGCGCCATTCGAACGCGTCGAGCCGGCCGGTGACCGGCGAGACCGGCGCCCAGCGCTCGGAGATAACGCCGTCGGCGACCCAGGCAGGATCGCGCGGGGCTCGCACCGCCTTGGACAGCAGCTGCCGCACCTTGCCCTGGTCGCCGGTCTCGGCCTCCTCGATGTCGGCGAGCAGCAGATAGGCGCCCTCGCGTCGGTCCATCCGGATCGCGGCCTCTGCCTCACGGCGGGCGGTTGAAAAATCCTGCGCGTCGAGCGCGGCACGCGCCACCGTCATCGACGATTCGGCGTGGTTCTTCTTCATTTCCTGCAGCTTCTTTGCCCGGTTCAGCCGATCGAGCACGGCGTCACCCGGCCTTGCATGGGTGTAGAGCTCGGCAATTTCGGGATGCGGGTCGGCCTTCCACGCCGCTTCGAGGATCTTCGAGCCCTTGCGCACGTCATTCTGCTTGAACAGCGCCGCGGCGGCGGCAACGGCGGCGGGGGCGAAATCCGGTTGCAATCTGTTGGCTTCGATCGCCGCTGTCCTGGCAGCCGCGGGATCGCTGTCGGCGAGCGACTGCGCCTTGGCGGTCAACAGCACGGCGCGGCGGCGGTTGGCGGCGTCACGCTCGATCTGCCGCGTCGACTTCTGCGCGTCGACCAGTTTCAGTGCACCATCCCAGTCGCCGCGCGCGGTCAGTTCCTCCAGCGTCGATTCGGCCGCCCAGGCCAGTTGCGGCGCCACTGCGGCGGCACGGCCGGCGTAGTGCCGGGCGGCGTTGCGGTCGCCCAGGCGTTCGGCTTCCAGGTAAAGCCCACGCAGGCCGAGCAGCCGCATTTCGGGATCGTCGAGCATGCTCTCGAATTTTTGGCGCGCGCCTTCATGGTCGCCTTCGAGCAGCGATGCCTGTGCTTCGAGCAGATGGATCAGCGGCTCCTGGTCGGAGCGGATCAGCTTGGCTGCTTCCTTGGTCTTCTTGCGGGCAAGCGCCCCGTCGCCGGCGCCGGCGGCGATCATGCCGGTCGACAGCGCCTGATAGCCACGATCGCGGCGGCGCACGCGAAAATAGCGCGAGATGGTGTAGGGGCTGTTCCACAGCGACTTGATGAGCCACCAGACAATCATCACCGCGGCGACGACAGCGACGACGGCAACCGCCGCCACCATGAGGCTCACCTGGTACTGATAGCCGTTGAAGGTGACGACCATGTCGCCCGGCCGATCGGCCAGCCAGGCAAAGCCCAGCCCGAGCGCGAAGACGACGATGAGGAAGGCGAGCAGGCGGATCATCGTGTTGCCCTCATGCCTTCATCGCGCCGGAGATCAGCGCGTCGACCTGGGTTTCGACCTCGATGCGCGCCTTCAGTTTGCCGGCAAAGTCGGCGCCCGCGGCCTTCGCGGCTTCAGGCAGCGTGTCATATTCGCTGAGTGCCTTGGCATAGTCGCCCTCGGTGATCGCAACCTCCATGCGCGCCACGATTTCCGGTGCGCCGGCGCCTTCGACGGCACCGATCGGCCGGACCTTGACCAGCGATTCAGCGCTCGACATCAGGTTCTGAAGGAAGCCGGCATTCTGATCGACCGGCGTGGCGGCGGCGACCATGGCATTGGCGGCGGCATCCATCTTCGAGGCGATCTCGGTACGGGTCGGCACGCCCTTTTCGGCATAGGGCCGCAAGGTCGCGAGTTCGGGCGCGTCAGGCGAAATCGCGGCCAGCGTATCGAGTTCGGCCGAAAACGGCGCGCCGCGGTCGAGCGCCGCCTTCAGCGCCGAGGCCGCGATGGCGAGTGCGATCTTTGGCTGCGACGCTTGCGCATCGACCTTGCCGGAAAGCTGCGACACCGACTGCTCCAGCGCGGAGAGACGGCCTTCCTGTGCCTTCGCCGACTCGCCCGTCGACTTCACCAGCGCATCGAGACCCGCCAGCTTTTCGTTGAGCGGGCCGAGATCGACAGGCGCCGCGCTGCCTGCCGTGCCGAGGGCTGCCACCGTGGTTTCGATCTGCTTGACTTTGTCGCCCAGCGCGGCAAGCCCGGCATTGTCGCCCGCACCACCCTGTTCGACCGCTGATTTCAGCGCCGCGACATCGCTCTTGACCTGATCCAGCGCCGACGACAGGCCGTCGACCTTGGCCGATGCACCGCCGCTGCCGCCGGCTTCCCTCATGTCCGCGATTTCGCTCTTCAACGAGGCGATCTCGCCATTGACGCCGTCTAGCGAGGCACCGGGAGCGGCACGCGGCGCACCGAGCACGCCGGCAAATTGCAGGCCACCGGCCCCGACCAGGGCGATGACACCACCGATGATGCCGGCGGCGATGCCGTTGAGGCCGCCCCGCTTCGGCTGCGTGGCCATCGGTTCGCTCCTTGAATCGGTTTTACCGAAAGCCGCCTTGGTCTCGGCGGTTTTGGCGTTTGCATCCTCGAAATTGTAGTCGAAAGCCTTGGCGCGGTTGGGGGATGTATCCGTACCGGGATAAGGCATTTCCGGCTCAGTGGCTTTGGCCTCGGCTTGCGGTGGCACTTCGGTGCCAGGCTGCCCGGCGGCGGCATCGCCATGCTCCCAAGGTTCGAGATCGGTCTGGTCGTCATGTACCGGCTCTTCCGGGGGCTCTGGCCGCGAGGCGTTCGCCGCCTCCTCGGCCTTCGCCTCGTCGGTCTGAGCGGTATTCTTGGCGGCATCCTCGTCGACGATGCGTGAGACGGCGCCCGGATCGAGATCGATGGTCACCGGCTCGCGGCGGCCTTTCGAGTGTCGCATCTTCGGCGTCTTGACCATGCAGGGGCTCCGCAAATTCGCTTCGTCTCAACGCCTGGCGGCGCGTGATGGTTCAGAAAGGGTCTAGCACATCACCAAGCGGTGAAAAGGGGCGGTGTGATGACGCGGGTCAGGGCCGTGCCCGCAAAAGTGCCAGCAGCGCCTCCTCGTCGGGCCGCGCGGCAACGTGCATTGCTTTGCCGGTGCTGTCGCCGAAAGCGACGGCAATCCGCGCGGAAAGCGCGAAAAAGTGCGTGTTTTCAAAGGCGCTCTGCAGGGCAGGTCGCCTGGCCAGGACCTGCATTTCGGCAGCCGCCTTGGCCGAATAGAGAAGCACCGCATCCACGGATTGGCCGGATATCAGCTGAAGGACCGCTTCCTCCGAATGGGTTACCGCAAGCGTGCCATAAGTCTCGACGGCATGGACCTGGACATGAGCAGCTTTCAGCCTCTGCTCGAAGGCATGAAAGCGCACACGCCCGCAGAGATAGACGATCGTTTTGCCGGAAAACGCGATTGCCATGCCGTCGGCCAGCGCCTCGGCATCGCCGGGCCCCTCATTGACCGAGAGAAAGCCGGCTTTGCGCGCGGCCTCCGCGGTGCTCCTGCCGACCGCATAACAGGGCAGGTTGGACAGGACCGCAATGATATCCCTGGAGGCATGGCGCACCGCATTAGCGCTGGTGATGGCGACGGCGGCCACGTCGTCCGGCACCCCCTTGGCATCGACCGGCATCGCCCTCGTCTCCGTCAAGGGCAGGAGAAGAGGTTCAAAACCCGTCTCCTCCAGCTTTCGCGCGGTGCGAGACGCACCCGGCTCCGGTCTGGTGACCAGGACGCGGAGCATCTTCAGAGCCAGCCGTCGAAAAACTTTTCGCCGGCCTCGGCACGCACCGTCCGCGCCGCCTCATCACCGATGCGGGCGGCGTCCTGTGCCGGCCCTTGTAGCTCGACCGTGTGCGACTGCGTACCGTCGGGCGATATGATCAGCCCGGCGAAAGAGAGCTTTCCGGCCTCGAACGCGGCGTAGCCGGCGATAGGCGTGCGGCAGGAGCCATCGAGCGCCGCCAGGAAGGCGCGCTCGCAGGCGAGTGCCTGCCCGGTCGCCACATCGTGGATCGCCACCAGCATCTTCTCGACCTCGCGGTCGCCGATACGGGTCTCGATGCCGATCGCACCCTGGCCTGGCGCCGGCGGGAAGCTGTCTAGCGGCATCAAGTCGGTGGCAACATCTTCCAGGCCCAGCCGCTTCAGGCCGGCATAGGCAAGGATGGTGCCGCTCGCGACCCCTTCGTCCAGCTTGCGCAACCGCGTCTGCACATTGCCGCGGAAGATCACCACCTCGAGGTCCGGCCGGATGCGGCGGATCAACGCCTGCCGCCGCAGCGACGAGGAGCCGACTTTCGCCCCTTCCGGCAGTTCGGCGATCGTCTTCGCCGCCTTGCCGACAAAGGCATCGCGCGCATCCTCGCGCGGCAGGAAGGCGGAGAGTTCCAGGCCGGGCGGCAATTGCGTCGGCATATCCTTCGACGAATGCACGGCGATGTCGATCGCTCCGGCGAGCAGGGCTTCCTCGATTTCCTTGGTGAATAGGCCTTTGCCGCCAGCCTCCGACAGCGGCCGATCCTGGATGCGGTCGCCGCTGGTCGAGATGACGACGACCTCGAACGCCTCCGCCGGCATGCCGTGCGCGGCCATCAGCCGCGCCTGTGTTTCATGCGCCTGCGCCAATGCCAGCGGGCTGCCGCGTGTTCCGATTTTCAAGATTGTTTGCATGGCGCGCGGTCCGTGATAACCCCCGGCTGGCTTTGCGTTTCCGGGCACTCTCCTAACGAGGAACGCCCTGACATACAATCTCTGGAGACAGCGACGAATTGATCCGCGTTCTGGGCATTGAGACGAGTTGCGATGAGACCGCCGCCAGCGTCGTGGCGCTGGAGGGCGGCGCCGCGCCGAAAATCCTGTCCAACATCGTGCTCTCCCAGATCGAGGAACATGCCGCCTTCGGCGGCGTCGTGCCGGAGATCGCCGCGCGCGCCCACGTCGAGGCGCTGGACGGCATTGTCGAGGCCGCACTCGCCGATGCGGGCGTGGCGCTGGCCGATCTCGATGCGATCGCCGCCACCGCCGGGCCAGGCCTCGTCGGCGGGCTGATCGTCGGCCTGATGACGGCCAAGGCAATGGCCGCGGCGGCCGGCAAGCCGCTCATCGCGGTCAATCACCTCGAAGGCCACGCCTTGACGGCGCGGCTGACCGACGGGCTCGAATTCCCCTATCTATTGCTGCTGGTCTCCGGCGGCCACACGCAGATTCTTGCCGTGCGCGGCGTTGGCGACTACCAGCGCTGGGCCACCACCATCGATGACGCGCTCGGCGAAGCCTTCGATAAGACCGCCAAGATGCTCGGCCTGCCCTATCCCGGCGGTCCCAATGTCGAGAAGGCAGCGCTGTCGGGCAATGCCTCGCGCTTTGCCTTCCCACGGCCGATGAAAGGCTCCGCACAGCCCGATTTCTCCTTCTCCGGCCTGAAGACCGCCGTGCGCCAAGCGGCGACCGCCATCGAGCCGCTAAGCGACCAGGATGTCGCCGACATCTGCGCCTCGTTCCAGGCGGCCGTCGCCGATGCGCTCGCCGACCGTGTTTCTCGCGCGCTGGAACGCTTTCGCGAAACATTCCCCGGCAGGGGAAACCCGGCGCTGGTCGTCGCCGGCGGCGTCGCCGCCAACCGCACGGTCAAGGCAACGCTGGAGCGGCTTTGCACTGACGCCGGTTTCAGCTTCGTCGCGCCACCACTGAAGCTTTGCACCGACAACGCGGCGATGATCGCCTGGGCCGGTATCGAACGCCTGCGAGAAGGCGTGGCGCAGGAGAACGGCTTCGATTTCGTGCCGCGCTCTCGGTGGCCCCTGGACAGCGTCTCGGCGCCAATGGTCGGCTCCGGCCGTCGCGGAGCCAAGGCATGACCGATCGAGCCAAGAAGAGCGGGGGCCCCGGCAAAAGCGGCTGGCATGTCGCCGTGCTCGGCGGCGGCGCCTGGGGCACGGCGCTGGCGCTGGCCATGCTTCGCGCCGGCCATACGGTGCGGCTGTTCGCGCGTGATCCTGAAACCGTCGCCGCGATCGGCCGGGGCGAGAACCCACGCTATCTCCCGGGCATCGCCATCGCGCCCGGCATCGAGGCGACGAGCGACATGGAGGCAGCCCTCACTGGGGCCGATTGCGTGCTGGCGGTGACGCCGGCTCAGGCGTTGCGGGCCACGCTGGCCGCCGCGAGGGATCATATGCCGGCCGGCATTCCGCTCGTGCTCTGCGCCAAGGGCATCGAGCGCGACACCGGCGCCTTGCTGTCGGCAATCGCTGCGGAAATCGTGCCGCCAAACCCGGTTGCCGCCCTGTCGGGGCCGAGCTTTGCCAGCGATGTCGCCCGCGGCCTGCCGACGGCCGTGGTGGTGGCCGCTGGCGACGAGGCGCTTGCCGCAAACCTTGCCGCCCGTTTTTCGGCTGAAAACCTGCGCTGCTATTCGAGCGACGACTTGATCGGCGTCGAGATCGGCGGCGCCTTGAAGAACGTCTTCGCCATCGCCGCCGGCGCTGTCACCGGGGCCGGACTCGGGGCCAGCGCCCAGGCGGCCATGGTGACGCGCGGCTTCGTCGAACTGCGCCGCATCGGTGCCGCCTTCGGCGCCAGGCCCGAGACCCTGATGGGGCTTTCCGGCCTTGGCGACCTGCTGCTTACCTGCTCGTCGGCGCAGTCGCGCAATTTCGCCTATGGGCTGGCGCTCGGACAGGGCAAGGCTCTTTCCGGATTGCCGCTGGCCGAGGGCGTGCCGACCGCGGCGATCGCCGCCCGCATCGCCACCGAGCGCGAAATCGATGCGCCGATCATAGCCGCGGTCGCTGCCATACTGGACGGCACCATCACAATCGGGCAGGCCGTGACGGCGCTGATGACCCGGCCGCTGAAGACCGAAACCAACGATTGATCCCCACACTCTGATCCAATCACCCAGGAGAAAGACCATGCTGTTTGCTCTGATTTGCAAGGACAAGCCCGGAAGCCTGCAGATGCGCCTCGACACGCGGCCCGAGCATGTCGCCTTTCTCGAAGGGCTGAACGGCGACAAGAAATTGGCCTTTGCCGGTCCGTTCCTCGACGCCGACGGCAAGCCCAATGGCAGCCTCGTGGTGGTCGAGACGCCCGATCTGGCCAGCGCGCGGGCTCTGTCGGCCGCCGACCCCTACGCCAAGGCCGGCCTGTTCGAAAGCATCGAAATCCGCCAGTGGAACTGGACGTTCAACAAGCCGGCGGCTAGTTAATTCGCGGCGCCCGCGACTGAGCCGCACGGAGGAGAGAAAATGAACTACTGGCTGTTCAAATCCGAACCCTCGGTTTTCTCCTTCGAGGCGTTGAAGGCCAAGGGCAAAGCCGGCACGCAATGGGACGGCGTGCGCAACTACGCCGCCCGCAACAACATGAAGGCCATGCAGGTCGGCGATCTCGGCTTCTTCTACCATTCCAACGAGGGGCTGAACGTGGTCGGCATCGCCGAGGTCTGCGCGCTGGCCCATCCCGACACCACGTCGGATGATCCGCGCTGGGAATGTGTCGACATCCGCGCCGTCAGTGACATGCCGAACCCGCCGACGCTGGAAGAAGTCAAAGCCAATCCAAAACTGGCCGAGATGGCGCTGGTACGGCTCGGACGGCTTTCCGTGCAGCCGGTGACCCCGGCCGAATGGAAGGAAGTCTGCCGTATGGGCGGCCTGACGCCTGCGCCGTGACGGCACTTACACCCGATAGCGCCAAGCAATTCGTTCTCGACAACACGGCGCTGATGGCGCCGCCGCATGTGCCTGAGATTCGTCTCCACCTCGCCGACGAAGCGCATGATCTCTGGCAGCGGACAGAGGATGAACTGGTCGAGATCGGCCTGCCGCCGCCCTTCTGGGCGTTTGCCTGGGCGGGCGGCCAGGGCCTCGCCCGCTATGTCCTCGACAATCCCGATTTGGTGCGAGGCAAGCGCGTGCTCGACTTCGCTTCGGGCTCCGGCCTCGTCGCCATCGCCGCCGCCAAGGCGGGCGCTGCCGAGGTAACCGCCGCCGACATCGACCCGTTCTGCGCCACCGCGATCCGCCTCAACAGCGAGGCCAACGGCGTCGGCGTCGGGTTCCTCGGCACGGACTGTGTGGGCACGGACGCGGGCTGGGACGTGGTCCTGGCAGGCGACGTCTTCTATGACAAACCCTTTGCCGACCGGCTGATGCCGTGGTTTTCGACGCTCAAACGGCGTGGCGCCGACATTCTGGTTGGCGATCCCGGCCGGTCCTATCTGCCGCGATCGGGGCTGGAGCCGCTTGGCGTCTATCAGGTGCCGGTGACAAGGGCGCTCGAGGATGCCGAAGTCAAACGCACTACGGTATGGCGACTCCTTGACGCTATCGCCGAACAGGCGTTTCCATAAAAACCAAACAGGAGGGGGAACTCATGGATTTTTCAGCAGTGAATTGGCTGGCGGTGATCGCCGCCGCCGTCGTGGCCTGGCTGTTCGGTGCCGCCTGGTACATGGCGTTGAGCAAGCCCTGGCTGAAGGCCGCCAAGCTCGATCCGGCGACGATGAAGAAATCGCCGCTGCCCTTCGTTATCTCCTTCATCGCCGAACTGCTGATGGCCTACATCATGGCCCTGGTCGTCGGCGCGATGACGGGTGGTGAGCCGACCTGGCTGGCCGGGCTGATCTTCGGCTTCGTGCTTTGGCTGGGTTTCGTCGCCACGACGCTGTCGGTCAACCATCGCTACGAGAATTTCGGCTGGGACCTGACCCTCATCGATGGCGGTCACTGGCTTGGCGTGCTGTTGATCATCGGCGCGGTGATCGGCTGGTTTGGCGCCGCAGCAAGCTGACGGTGCGTTGACGATGGCGGACGAGTCCGGATTTCCCCGCGACCTGGTGTTCACCAGGATCTGCCACGTCAAGCAGGGCTACGACCAACGGCGCCGGCACATCGTGCGCGAGTTCGACCGGCGGGGCGTGCCGGTCACCTTCTACACCGACTGGGACAGGGCGGAAATCACCCCGGAGATTCGTGCTGAATTGGTCGCTCCCGATTTTGTCCACCCGGCGCAGGTCTCGCTGGCGCTGAAGCATGTCGGCATCTGGCGCGACTTCCTCGAAACCGACCTGCCCTATTGCCTGGTCTTCGAGGATGACGTCTTCCTCGCGCGCGACTTCGTCGCCAAATTCCGGCAAGGGCTGGCCGAACTCGGCAGCCCGATGCGCAAGGCCGTCATCTATCTCGGCAACGGCAGCAACTACTACACGCCGAGTTGGAAATTGCGCAGGGGCCAGAGGCTCTACCCGGCGCTGCATGCCAGGTGCGCGGATTCCTATCTCATCACCCGTCCGGTCGCCGAAGCCCGCTGTGCCTGGATCGATCAACACAAGATCTACACCGTGATCGACCACCAGATCGAGCAGATGGACGAGAAACTGGGGGTTGAGATGCTGTGGTTCGAGCGGCCAATCGTCGAGCAAGGCAGCGAAAACGGCGCTTTCCAGACTTCCGTCGCCGGCAAGATGCAGCCGCTGCTCTACAAGAAGCTGAAATGGAACGTGAAGAAATACCGACGCATGATCTTCGGCCACAACGCCCGGTCCTGACGATCTAAAGTTTGTCCGCCGTTCGCGTCCTGGAAACTTCCTCTAGGATCCATTCGCGGAAGGCGACAATGCGGGGATCGTCGGCCATGGCTTGGGGATAAACCAGGAAATAGGCGTATTCCGGCGCAACCCTGATGCTGAGTTCGAAGGGCCGCACCAGCCGGCCCTCGGACAGGTCGTTGGCCACCATGGCGAAATCGGCGAGCGCGACGGCATTGCCGTCGAGCGCTGCCTGGACCGCATCCGTCGATGTGCCGAAAACGACTGTGCGGCTGTCGTCGAAATCGTTGATGCCGGCCGCCGCCATCCACATGCGCCAGTTCGGCCATGTCACGCCCTGGCGGGCCCATTCGATATGAGCAAGCGTGTGGTTGAACAGGTCGCGCGGCTCGCGCAGGGGCGGCCCGGACGTCAGCAGGCCCGGACTGCACACCGGAATAATGATGTTGTCGAACAGGCGGTGCGCGCTGAGCCCCGGATATTTGCCGGCGCCGAAGCGGATGCCGACATCGACGTCGTCGAGATCGAAATCGCGCAGGCCATAGGCGATGTCGAACCTGAGTTCGATGCCCGGCCGCTGCTGGCGGAAATTCTCGACGCGCCGCATCAGCCATTTCGCCGCGAACTGCGCGTCCAGCGTCACCTTCAGAAATTCGGTGCCGCGCGCCATCTTGCGCGCCCGCATCACGGCACGGCCAAGCAGGTCGAGCGTGTCGGTCGCCGCCTCGTAAAGCACCGTGCCCGCCTCCGTCAGCCGGATGGTGCGGCTGGTGCGGGTGAACAGCACGATGCCGAGCTGATCCTCGATTTCCTTGATCTGGTGGCTGACCGCGGCGGGCGTCAGGCCGAGCTCGTCGGCGGCACGGGTGAAGTTGAGGTGCCGCGCCGCCGCCTCCAGCGTCCTGAGCGCCCGCGTTCCCGGCAAGAGCGCTGCCATCAGCGTGCGACCTGATCGAAGCGGCTCATGGAGCCTCAATCCTCAAATAAAACTTGACGATGAGAAAAGAACTACTCGTTTCCCGTTTGTTTTTCAATACGGCATGATTGCGGCATCAAAGACACCATCAAACCGGATTTGATGTCCGGAGAATACGGATCACCTCATGTCTCACATCGCTCTTCGCCCTGCATACATCGCCCGGCCAGACTGGATGTCGGCTGCCCGTACCTGGCTGCGGCAGGCCAGGGTCGCGATCAACCTTCCCTACGAGATCAACCTTCCCCACCAGAACGTCGAGGACCTCTCCGATCGCCAGTTGCGCGATGTCGGGGCCGCCCGCAGGGACATCGCCCGGGCCATGGACCGCGAGACAGGCCGGTTGGGCCTTCTCGACATCGGCTGGCAGCGGAATAGGAAGGGATAAGCGAGCATGGGAGTAGGATGATGCGACTTTAGCGTGTCTGCTGCCGCCAAGACTTCCCTATTCCCCCTATCTCACCACCCTTACCACTGTCCGGTCCGACAGGAGCGGCAAGAGCCGCGCCATCGTGCGCGCGGTTACCGCCACGCAGCCTTCCGTCGGCGTGAAGCCGGGACGCGCCAGGTGGAAGAAGATGGCGCTGCCGCGCCCGCGCCGGCGCGGCGCGATGTTCCAGTCGAGCACCAGGCAGGCGTCATAGAGCCGGTCGTCGCGCCGCATGCGTTCGTGGCTGGCGCCGTAGGGAATCTTGACCGGCCTGTTATAGTTGCGGTCGTCCGGCACTTCGCACCAGCCGAGGTGCGGCCCGATCGGCGCCATCGCCAGGCGCGTTCTGCGGCCGGCGGCAAACTGATCCTCCCGGAAATAGCCCGCTAGGATGCGCATCGAGGCGAGCGGCGTGGCGCCGTCGCCTTCGCGCTTGCCGGCCGAGATGCCGCCGCGCCCCAGCGCGCACGCAAACACCGTTTTGCCGGCCTGCAGCAGGCCTTGGCTTGGATGGCCGGGTCTAGCCCGCACGGTCAGCACGCGCAGCCGTTTTGCCAAAATTGCGCCGGCTGCATTGCGATCGCGTTTTTTCTTGTATGATCGTGCCACGGAACAAATCACTGTGATCGGCTATTGTGCCGGCCAGCTTCCGCATAAATACGCAGCGGTCAACTGAATTCACTTTTCAAAACAACGGATTGATCCATGACCTCACGTACCATCCTGATCGTCGATGACGATGACGACCTGCGCGGCACGCTGGTCGAGCAACTGTCCCTCTACGAGGAATTCGATGTGCTGCAGGAAGCGACTGCGGCAAAAGGCGTCACCGCTGCGCGCGGCGGGCTCATCGACCTGCTCATCATGGATGTGGGCCTGCCCGACATGGACGGCAGAGAAGCGGTGAAAATCCTGCGCAAGGGCGGCTACAAGGCCCCCATTATCATGCTGACCGGCCACGACACCGATTCGGACACGATTTTGGGTCTCGAGGCCGGCGCCAACGACTATGTGACCAAGCCGTTCCGGTTCGCGGTGCTGCTTGCCCGCATCCGGGCACAGCTGCGCCAGCATGAGCAGAGCGAGGACGCGACCTTCTCGGTCGGCCCCTACACCTTCAAGCCCAGCCAGAAACTGCTCATCGATCAGCGCGGCGGCAAGGTGCGGCTGACGGAAAAGGAGGCCTCGATCATCAAGTATCTCTATCGCGCCGACCAGAAGGTGGTGACGCGCGACGTGCTGCTGGAGGAAGTGTGGGGATACAATTCCGGCGTCACCACGCACACGCTGGAAACCCATGTCTACCGTCTGCGCCAGAAGATCGAGCGCGATCCTTCCAATGCTGAAATTCTTGTGACAGAAAGCGGCGGCTACAAGCTGGTTCCTTAAACATTTCACCATTCAAATGAGCGGTTCGGGCGGGGCCGCTTTCGGGTACGATCCTGTCGAAGGGGGATTCTGGGACCGTACCGCAGAGGAGGGATTGGACTGACCGTTCGGGGACACAGCTAGATGGCGCTGGATGACGACATCCGCATCCTGTCCGCCGTGAGGCTTTTCGAGGGCTTCACGCAGGAACAGTTGCGCCTGCTCGCCTTCGGTGCCGAGGCCACTTTGGTGCAGGCCGGCCACAAGCTTTATCGCGAGGACGATGTGGCCGACTCGGCCTATGTCGTGGTCAGCGGGCGTATCGTGCTCTATCGCGAGCAGGATGGCGAGCGCATCCCGATCGGCAAGGTCGGCCCCGGCACGATGCTCAGCGAGCTGGCGCTGATCGCCGATACCAACCGGCTGACCAGCGCCTCGGCCGAAATCGACTCGGAAGTAATAAGGCTGAGCCGCAAGATGTTCCGGCGCATCCTGGAGGAGTATCCGGAATTAGCGGTGAAACTGCATCAGCGCATCTCCGAGGAATTTCACGACATGATCCGACGCATCGAGGAATTGGCCCCACGCTTTTCGGGTTGACCTGGCATTTGGCGTCGTAGGGGTCGCGATTCAGGTCAAGCCGGGGCGAAGACGGTGGATTCCAAGAACCGGAGCGGAGCGTCCTTGAAGTACGTGAACACCGGAAGCTCAGGAAGCCGCCGTTTGCAGGCCGGCTTCACCCGAATATCGATACACCCTAACCCAGATCGAACCGGGCAATAACTGGCACATGGTCCGACGGCCGGTCCCAACCACGGGCGGCTCTAAGGATCTCGTAGCCGGCAAAACTGGGCACCAGGTTTGCCGACGACCAGACATGGTCGAGCCGCCGGCCGCGGTTGGAGGCCTCCCAATCCTGCGCCCGATAACTCCACCAGGTATAGAGCTTCTGCTCCCATGGCACGTTGTGCCGCATCAGGTCGACCCAGCCGCCGGCGCGCCGCATCGCCTCGAAGCTTTCGGTCTCTACCGGCGTGTGGCTGACCACGTTGAGCAATTGCTTGTGCGACCAGACATCATGCTCCAGCGGCGCGATGTTGAGGTCCCCGACCAGCACCGACGCCGACACCTCGCCGTGTTCGGCGCGGATGGCGTTCATCTCGGCGACGAAATCGAGCTTGTGCCTGAACTTCCTGTTGATCTCGGGATCCGGCTCGTCGCCACCCGCGGGCACGTAGAAATTGTGCACCAGGATGGTCTTGCCTCCGGCCTGTACCGTCACCGACAAGTGGCGACTGTCCTCGATGTCGCAGAAGCGGCGCTTTTCGACCACCTCGATCGGCCGCCGCGCCACCGTCGCCACGCCGTGATAGCCCTTCTGGCCATGGAATGCGATGTAGGGATAGCCGACCTTGCGAAAGGCTTTTTCGGGAAACAGCTCGTCCGGGACCTTGGTTTCCTGCAGGCAGAGCACATCGGGCGCGTACTCATCGAGCAGGCGTTCGACAATCGGCATGCGCAGGCGCACGGAGTTGATATTCCAGGTGGCGATCGAAAAGGGCATGCGGAGGGGGTCCGGCAAGAGATCGCCATTCTACTGCCAGTCGCGCGCCGCAAAAACAAGCCAGCCCGCTCCGCTAACAGGCCTGGCTATATCGGCGGGCCTACCGCGTCTTGGTGTTCAGCTCGCGATTGGCCGTATAGTCGATGGCAAAGGTATCGGGCGCGAAGCTGACGCCTTCCTTGGTGTTGAAGATCATCACCGTCGTGTCCTTGCCCTGCGCGTCGGTGATCGTCCACTGCCGCAGATCATAGGTTTTCGGGTCGAACATCATGGTGATCCGCGCGTTGCCGAAAACCGACTTGTCGGAAAGCTGGATGGTTGTGAGGTCGTCTTCTTCCTTGACGCTCTTGACGCGGTTGCCGGAGAGGTCGATGTGGTCGTCGAGCAGCAGCTTCAGCGGCGTCTTCGACAGCGGATAAAGGTCCGACGTGTTCAGTTTCTTGTTGAGTATGGCAACCGATCTGCCGTCGGAAATCACCCGGAAATTCGAAGACCCGTCGTAGTTGAAGCGGATCTTGCCCGGCCGTTCCAGGAAGAATTTTCCGCCGGTCTGCTCGCCCTTGGGACCGAACTGCACGAATTCGCCGCTCATCGATTTGACCGCCGAGAAATGGTCGGCGATCTTCTGTGCCGCCGCCGGTACGGCCGCTTGTGCCGATGCGAGCAACTCGAATCCGGGCACCACGTTGAGGGCGGCGGCACCCGCGAACACCAGGCCGAGGCCGAGCAATTGGCGGCGTGTCGGGGCAAAATCGCTGAGCGCTGAAAGATCGTTTTTCATATCGGTCACTCTCGTCCGGTTCCTGATTTGGTCGCTGTCGTGAACCCCCAGTTGGGCTGAAGTTTGGCGAGGCGATCGCTGCTCAGTCGGTGAACGCGCCAGAAGGTTCAAAGTTGCCGCGAACTCTCCACTGTCAGAACTTGTCGTCTTCGGTCGGCACCAGGATTTCGCGTTTTCCGGCATGGTTGGCCGGGCCGACAATGCCTTCCTTTTCCATCTTCTCGATGATCGAGGCAGCTCTGTTATAGCCGATGCCCAGACGCCGCTGGATGTAGCTGGTCGAGGCCTTGCCGTCCCGCAGCACCACCGAAACCGCCTGGTCATAAGGGTCGTCGGAATCCTCGAAATTGCCGCCCCCCCCGCCGCCCGAACCGCCCTTGCCGGACGGCTCGTCGTCGTCCTCGCCGTCGTCCTCGGTGATGGCGTCGAGATATTCCGGCACGCCCTGCAGCTTCAGGTGCCCGACGATCTTCTCGACCTCGTCGTCAGAGACGAACGGCCCGTGCACGCGCTGGATGCGGCCGCCACCCGCCATGTAGAGCATGTCGCCCATGCCGAGCAGCTGCTCGGCGCCCTGCTCGCCCAAAATAGTGCGGCTGTCGATCTTGGACGTCACCTGGAAGGAGATGCGGGTCGGGAAATTGGCCTTGATGGTGCCGGTGATGACGTCGACCGACGGACGTTGCGTCGCCATGATGACATGGATGCCGGCCGCACGCGCCATCTGCGCCAGGCGCTGCACCGCGCCTTCGATGTCCTTGCCGGCGACCATCATCAGGTCGGCCATTTCGTCGATGATGACAACGATATAGGGCATTGGCTCGAGATTAAGGTCCTCGGTCTCGTAGATCGCCTCGCCGGTCTGGCGGTCGAAGCCGGTCTGCACGGTGCGCGAGATCTTTTCGCCCTTCTTCTCGGCCTGCTGCACGCGGGCGTTGAAGCCGTCGATGTTGCGCACGCCGACCTTGGACATCTTGCGGTAGCGGTCCTCCATTTCGCGCACGGTCCATTTCAGCGCCACCACCGCCTTCTTCGGGTCGGTCACGACGGGCGTCAGAAGATGCGGGATGCCGTCATAGACGGAGAGTTCGAGCATTTTCGGATCGATCATGATCAGCCGGCACTCCTGCGGGGTGAGCCGGTAGAGCAGCGACAGGATCATGGTGTTGATGGCGACCGACTTGCCCGAACCGGTGGTGCCGGCGACCAGCACGTGCGGCATCTTGGCGATGTCGACGATGACGGCCTCGCCATTGATCGTCTTGCCCAGCGCCAGCGCCAGCTTGGCCTTGGTCGTCTCGAAGTCGCGGCTGGCCATGATCTCGCGGAGGTAAACCGTTTCGCGCTTGGCGTTGGGCAGTTCGATGCCGATGGCGTTGCGTCCCGGCACCACGGCGACGCGGCAAGCGATCGCGCTCATCGAACGGGCGATGTCGTCGGAAAGGCCGATAACCCGCGACGACTTGATGCCCGGCGCGGGCTCGAGTTCGTAAAGGGTGACGACCGGACCCGGGCGAACGGCAATGATCTCGCCCTTGACGCCGAAATCCTCCAGCACGCCTTCGAGCAGGCGCGCATTCTGTTCCAGCGCGTCCTTGGAAAGACTTGGGTCGCGCGCGACATTCTTCGGTTCGGACAGGAAATGCAGCGACGGCATTTCGAACCTGTCGGAGCCGATCAGCGAGGTTTGCGCCTCGCGTTGGACGCGCGCGCCCGGCACGGGTCTCGCCGCCGGCGCCTCCACCCGGGTGGCGGCATCGGAACGGAACTGCTGGACCTTGGTCTGAGCGCGCCGCTGGGCGACGGGCTCGTCATCGAAATCCATATCCACGTCGTCGCGGCCGAAGACATCGTCGTCGTCCGGGTCGACGGAGACGCTGCGGTCGTTGACCATGGCGGCGAAGAATTCCGGTTCGACACGGGCGCGGCCGTCATGGCTCATGCGCTGCTCGGCGAACTCGGCCGACTCGACGCGTTCGGCGGCGCGGCGCCAGGCGCTGGCGCGCGGCTCCATCTCCGGTTCGAACTCGTCGTGCTCCTGCCTGCGGCGCACCGCGCGACGATGCATCCACGCGCGGAATGAAAGCCACCAATGGGTGATGGCGCCCAGCGCCAGTATGCCCTCGTCGCCCTCGTCCTCGTCATTGTCGAACAGAAGCTCGTCCTCGCGCGGGTCCGCGGCGGCCGGTTCTTCCATCACGGCGAAGCCGTTCTTGCGCCCGAGCAGCGCGGCGCCATAGGCGAACAGCCAGAGCGCGGGCGCAGCCAGCACTATGGCGAGCACGCTGGCCACCAGCCCGCTCGGATAGCCGCCGATGAGGACACCGGGGATCTTGAGCACCATGTCGCCGAAGACGCCGCCGAGGCCGGTGGGCAGCGGCCAGGTCTTGGGCGGAACGATGCAGCCGGCGATGGCGGCGGCCAGCAGCGCGAAACCGAACCAGAACAGCCCGCGCCTGGGCAGCCGGTCGACACCGCGCGCCGAAAACAGGAGGTATCCCCAGATCACCGCCGGAACCAGCGCGGCGACCGCGGCAAGGCCGAAGAACTGCATGGCGAGGTCCGAGAACACCGCGCCGGCATAGCCCATGGCGTTGGTGACGGTGTTGGCGGTGGCGTGCGAGAAGCTGGGATCGGCGACGTTCCAGGTCGCGAGGCTGGCGACGGCGAAGGCCGTGAACGCGAACAGGCCAGTGCCGATCAGCCGGCCGACCTGGCGCCGCGCGAATGCCTGGATGCCGTGCCCCGTATCGGTCAGCGCGAGCGGTGCTGAAGCCCCTGAACGCATGCTCTTCCTCGTCAGTGATTGCCTGGCAGGAGCGCATGACGCACTCCGGCAGATTCGGATGCCAGACTAGGCGTGGGAAGGTTAAGGGCGCATTAACTATAAGACCGGGGGCGAGCGCCCTTTTTGGCACCGACATCTACCAGTGGCCGGACCATATGAAAAATGGCGGGCGCCCTTGCCCGCCATCCATTCGTTGGGTCGGGCAGCGTGCTACTTGCTGCCGCCGAGCATTTTCACATTGGCGCAGAACTCGGCGTGCGGCTTGCTCATCGCCGCGTCCTGGCATTCCTTCATCATGGCGTCCTGCTTCTCCTTCGGCATGGCCATGAAAGCTGCCTTGAACTCCTCCATCGGCTTCATGGTTTTCATGCTGGAATCGGTGAAGAACGGCGCCATGTTGTCCGGCTCGTCCAGCGCGCCGGCAAATGCAAAGCCGCTGACCATGGAAAGTGCGAGTGCCCCGAGGCAGACATTCTTGAGGTTCATGAGAAAAATTCCTTCCCTGTTTCAAAAACAAGAGCGTCAAAACGACGATCGCCTCCTGAGTTCGGCGACAGAGCGGTCGATGTTTCCTCGAAAAGCTTCTTCACGCGAACGTGATTGCGCGGACTCGGACGAAGCGAGAACGAATTTGCAAAAAAAGAGGCCCGGAGCGATCCGGGCCTCAAGGCGTGAACTCCTTGCGGGAGCGTCACGACGGGATGCTTTAAAAGCAATTCCAGAAAAAGGGATTCGCGGTCCCTCCGGAACTGCGCGGCAAACATGGGGCCGGCGGGAGGAGGGTTCCGCCGGCCCCGTTGGCAAGGATGCCTTACGGCACCACTTCGCCATGCTGAGAGATGTCGAGGCCTTCGACCTCTTCCTGGGTCGTCGGACGCAGGCCGACCAGCGCCTTGACGACGTAGAGGATGACGAAGGTGGCAACCGCCGTCCAAATAATGGTGACGGCGACACCGTAGATCTGCTTGCCGAGCGAAGCGCCCGACGAGAGGCTGTTGATCGCAGGGTCGGCAAGCACGCCGGTCAGCAGAGCGCCGACCACGCCGCCGACGCCATGCACGCCGAAGGCATCGAGCGAGTCGTCATAGCCGAACATGTGCTTCACCTTGACCGCCGAGAGGTAGCAGACGACGCCAGCGACGATGCCGACGATGAAGGCGCCGGTCGGGTTGACGAAACCGGAAGCCGGTGTCACCGCGACGAGGCCTGCGACGGCGCCCGAGATGATGCCGAGCACGGAAGGCTTCTTGGCGATGATCCATTCGGCGAAGATCCAGGCCAGTGCCGCGGCGGCGGTGGCAACCTGGGTGTTGAGCATGGCGGCACCGGCAAGGCCGTCGGCCGCCAGTTCCGAACCGGCGTTGAAGCCGAACCAGCCGACCCACAGCAGCGATGCGCCAATGACCGAATAGACAAGGTTATGCGGCGCCATGTTGGTGGTGCCATAGCCTTCGCGCTTGCCGAGAACCAGAGCGCAGACGAGGCCCGCGACACCGGCATTGATGTGGACGACCGTGCCGCCGGCGAAGTCGAGCACGCCAGCCGTACCGAGGAAGCCACCACCCCAGACCCAATGCGCGATCGGCACGTAGACGATCAGCAGCCACAGCGCCATGAAGATCAGCAGTGCCGAGAACTTGAAGCGTTCGGCGAAGGCGCCGGCAATCAGCGCCGGCGTGATGATGGCGAAGGTCATCTGAAACATCGAGAAGACGAATTCAGGGATGTTGGCCACACCCGGCAGCCACAGGCTGGCGGTGGTGATGCCGTGGTGGAAGAATTTCGAGGTGCCGCCGAGATAGGCATTCATGCCGCCGCCGTCGGAAAATGCCAGCGAATAGCCGAACATGAACCATAGCACCGTCACCAGGCAGGTGATGGCGAAGCTCTGCATGACGGTGGCGAGCACGTTCTTCTTGCGCACCATGCCGCCGTAGAACAGCGCTAGGCCCGGGATGGTCATCATCAGCACCAGCGCCGTGGAGGTCAGCATCCAGGCGGTGTTGCCGGTATCGAGAACCGGGGTGGGCGCGGCAGCAGGTGCGGCTGCAGCGGCAGCGGGTGCGGCTTCCTGCGCGAAGGCGGCGACGCTGCCCAGCGCTGCGAGAGCGAGCGTGCCCAGAAGGGCCGCCCGTCCCGTCGTCTTCAAGGTGGAAGGAATATTCATTGAACTCTCCATTGGAATACGTGTTCGCCGCTCAGAGCGCGTCGCTGTCTGTTTCGCCGGTGCGGATGCGCACCGCCTGGTCGATGCCGAAAACGAAGATCTTGCCGTCGCCGATCTGGCCGGTCTTGGCAGCGGCTGTGATCGCTTCGACGGCCTTGTCGACCATGTCGGCCGCGACCGCGACTTCGATCTTGATCTTCGGCAGGAAGCTGACCGCGTATTCCGCCCCCCGATAGATTTCCGTATGCCCCTTCTGACGCCCGTAGCCTTTGACTTCGGTGACGGTCAGGCCCTGGATGCCGACGGCGGTAAGCGCTTCGCGTACCTCGTCCAGCTTGAACGGCTTGATGATTGCCATCACGATTTTCATAAGGTTCACCCTTTGCTGTTGCGGTGCCCCGCGTTTGCACGACTTCACCGATCCCAAAGAGCCGGAGAGTGCTCCCAAGGATTCAAGCTCCGTGCCAAGTGCCGAAGCAGGGTGTTAAGCTATTGTAAACAAAAGGAATGGAGCGACCGTCATTAATAGCTGTGTGCGTATGCGGCGCGCCACGTGCTCAAAATTTAAGCATTTTTGCGAAATTGCCTAATTTGCCGGCTTTGAGCATGATCAGGAAAATGGAATCGGCTTTCGCAAAGAATCTTGCTCAAAGAAAACAACGAATGCTCAACGCTTGAGCCGGATCAACCCTTCCTGTGCCATCGAGGCGATCAGCGTGCCATCGCGGGCATACAGCGTGCCGCGGCTGAAACCGCGCGATCCCGAGCTCGACGGACTGTCCTGCGCATAAAGAAGCCAGCCGTCGAGCGAATGCGGCCGATGGAACCACATCGAATGGTCGAGGCTGGCTGCCTGGATGTCGGGATCGAACAGACCGCGCCCATGGGCGAAGGTCGAGGTGTCGAGCAGCGTCATGTCGGAGAGGTAGGCGAGCAGCACCGACTGCAGCGCGCGGTCGTCGGGAACCGGCCCGGCAAGTCGGATCCAAACATTCTGCCGGGGGGGCAGTTTGTCGCGGCTTTCATAGTGCTGGAGGTTGACTGGCCGCAGTTCCAGCGGTCGCTCGCGCGCCCAGAAACGGCGAACCGCCTCCGGCACCCGGTCGGCCGTTTCGAGCAGTTGGCGCTGCGTCTTCAGCCCTTCCGGCGGCGGCACGTCGTCAGGTAGCGCGAACTGGTGCTCGAGCCCCTTCTCGTCGACCTGGAACGAAGCTTCCAGCGAAAAGATCGCCTGTCCGTGCTGGATTGCCAGCACCCTCCGCGTGGTGAAGGAACCGCCGTCGCGAATGCGATCGACCTCGTAGATGATCGGCACCTTGATGTCGCCGGGGCGCATGAAATAGCCATGCAGCGAATGCACGAAACGGTCCGGCTCCACCGTTCGCTGCGCCGCCACCAGCGCCTGCGCGATGGTCTGGCCGCCGAACACGCGCTGCCACTCCACCTGGGGGCTGCGACCACGATACAGATTGTGTTCCAGCCTCTCGAGGTCGAGAATGCGCAGAAGCTCGTCGATCGCCGCCGTCATGTTTTGTGACCTCGCCGCAAAATTGCTATGGCGGTTTCCGACAGGAAGAACGAGCCGTCAAGGCCGCAAGCAAGGGCGCAAGCCCCGTCGGCACGCAAGGAGCCAAGACAATGGAACGCAAGGCGGACGCCAAGGCCAGATCCGGGCTCGATGTCCTCGTCGCCGGTGCCGGCTATGTCGGCCTAGCCGCCGCGGTCTCGCTGAAACAGGCCCGCCCGGGCCTCGCCGTGGCGCTGGTCGACGCGGCGCCCGCCGGTTCCTGGGAAAGGGATGGCCGCGCTTCCGCCATCGCCGCGGCGGCGTGCCGCATGCTCGATCAGCTCGGTATCTGGGCCGAGATCGCGCCGAAGGCGCAGGCGATCACCGAGATGATCATCACCGATTCACGCAGCGCCGATCCGGTGCGCCCGGTCTTCCTGACCTTCGGCGGCGAGGTGGCGCCGGGTGAGCCCTTCGCGCATATGGTCACCAACAGGGCGTTGAACGGCGCCTTGCGGGCCAAAGCCGAAAAGCTCGGCATCGACATCATCGAAGGCGTGGCGGTGCAAGGTTTTGAGACCGATGGGGCCGGCATGTCGGTGCATCTGGCCGACGGCGCCACGTTGGCGACGCGGTTGCTGGTTGCCGCCGATGGCGTCAATTCCAAACTGCGCGACATGGCCGGCATTAAGACGGTCAAGTGGGAATATGGTCAGTCCGGCATCGTCTGCACCGTGGCACATGAACGCCCGCATAACGGCCGCGCCGAAGAGCATTTTCTGCCCGCCGGCCCGTTCGCCACGCTGCCCCTGACACCCGGCGAGGACGGCACCAACCGCTCGTCGATCGTCTGGGTCGAACGGGCGGAAGATGCGAAAACGCTCGTCGAAGGCGACGATCTCGTCTTCGAACACGAACTTGAACAGCGTTTTGGGCTGAAGCTTGGAGAGATCCGCGTCGCCGACAAGCCGCGCGCCTGGCCGCTGGGTCTCACCATCGCGCGCGCCTTCGTGGCACCGCGCATAGCGCTTGCCGGCGATGCCGCCCACGGCATCCATCCGATCGCCGGCCAGGGCCTCAATCTCGGCTTCAAGGATGTGGCCGCTCTTGCCGAGGTGATCGTCGAGGCCGACCGGCTAGGTCAGGACATCGGCGCGCTCGACGTGCTGGAACGCTACCAGCAATGGCGGCGTTTCGACACCGTGCAGATGGGCATCACGACCGATGTGCTGAACCGGCTGTTTTCCAACGACATCACCCCGCTGCGCACCGTCCGCGACATCGGTCTCGGTCTCGTCGAGCGTATGCCACGGCTGAAGGAGTTCTTCATCCGCCAGGCATCGGGACTGTCGTCCGGCACGCCGAGGTTGCTAAAGGGCGAGGCGATCTGATCGTCTCGCTGACTTAACGTCGCGGGCTGTGGCCTGCGCCGCGTCGCTCCGCTCCTTGCTCCGCCATGGGATGACTATGCGGCGGGAGTTTCGCGCCAATCGCCGAGGCGATCTCAGTTCACTTCAAAACCAAGCTTCTGGCGCAGTCGCAGCATGCGCTGGTCGGGTATCTTCAGGCTCTGCTCTCCGCCCTGAGCCACCCGGTTCAGCATTTGCAGCAGATCGTCCCGTTCGTTCGGGTCGAGGCGTTCGCGCAGGAAGGGCGCCAGCTTGTCGATGACGATGGTGGTGTCGTCTATCTGCGACGCGGCCCACTTGGCGTAGACGACCGCCTCGTCGGTCTTCTTCGGCCCGGCCGCGATCTGCGAAATCACCTCGCGAATGACGGCCTCGCGCCGCGGCAGAACAGGACCATCTTCCGAAACGATCGCGGTGATCAGCGTCGCGGCCGCCACGACCGGATCATCGATCGCCGTCAGCGGCGAGAGTGCGGCCTGCTTGCGCAGCTTCTTGCGCCTGATGTTGCCTTGAACGCGCCCGACGACTTCGGCGACCTCCCGCGCGGCGTCGTTCATCGCCTTCATCCGGTACCACCACAATGCCGCCGCTCCGAGCACGCCAAGGACAGCAATCAGGAAAGGCATGTCCAAATCCCCTAAAGTCTTGGGGCGACGATAGGAGAACTCGTGGCTTGCTTCAACACGCAAGAAATTGAGTCCCGGCAAGACGAGACGTTCGCTCAACAGAACGCACTGGGTTTCCAAGTGAGCGCATGACAGGGAATTATGACCCCGGCACGTTGTAGATCGCGCGCACCTCGATCGTGCCGATTTCGGCCAGGGGAATCTCACTGGCGATGTCCAGCGCCTCGTCGAGATCCTGCGCTTCGATCATGACGAAACCGAGCAACTGCTCCTTCGTTTCTGCGAACGGCCCGTCGGTGATCAGCTGCTTGCCCTTGCGCCGCCGTACGGTCTTCGACGTCTTCACCGATTGCAGTGCCTGCGCGATGATCAGCTTGCCTTGTTGACCCAATGACCTGTCATAGGCCAGCGAGTCGGCATCGAGCTTGGCGGCACCCTCGGCGGTCAGCGCATGGAGGTCTTTTTCCTGACCATAGACCAGACAGACATATTTCATCTCGAGCTCCCTTCTTGTGACAAACCATAGGCTGCGGCGACAACCATGTCAGCCTTGCCCGCGACCGTTGCCGCATGGTCGAGAAGGCATTCCGCGACCGTGATGATGGCAAGGGCCGCCAGCAGCCTGCCGAGGCCGGACGCCGGCGGGTCCAGCCAGAAGTCCTCCTGTCGCTCAGGCCCGCGGCCTGGCCTCTTCCATAGCGCAAAAAACAGATTGTCCATGTGAACCTCCATCCGGCCACAAATCCCGTGGCCGCCCGCAGGACGAGCGGCCCGGATGGAAGCCGACATTTTTGCATGGGTATTTTTTCGGCGGAAAAGGCCGTCATCGTGCCGTGGTCCAAACAGCGCAGTGGTCTTCGCCCACGTCCGCGCTATAGTTGGCCGGACGCTGGCTCACCCAGGACAAGTTCACGACAACCCAGGAGGACTTCATGGACCGCACCGCAAACGCCGTCTGGAAAGGCAATTTGAAAGAGGGCAAGGGCACGCTCGACACGCAGAGCGGAACCCTTAAGGGTACGCCCTATTCGTTCAAGGCGCGCTTCGAGGACGAAAGCGGCAAATCCGGGACCAATCCGGAAGAACTGATCGCGGCCGCCCATGCCGGCTGCTACGCCATGCAGCTGTCGCATTTCCTCGCCGAGAACGGCACGCCGGCGCAAGAACTCGACGCTAAGGCCGTGGTCACGCTGGTTCCCGGCACCGGCATCACCGGCAGCGCCATCACCCTGGTCGGCAAGGTGCCCGGCATCGATGCGGCGAAGTTCAAGGAATTGGCCGAGAAGGCCAAGGCCGAATGCCCGGTCTCTCAGGCGCTCGGCGCGATCAAGGTTTCGCTCGACGCCAGGCTTGGCTGAAGGGTTTGGCCTGAAGTGACAAACGCCGGCTCCAGGGCCGGCGTTTGTGCATCGGAGATTGGCGGAAGCGGTTGCAGCATCCAATCTGGCCCATCGTGAGGGAGATGCCCGGCAGGACAGAGGGGGCCGTCCCGTCGACGTCTCGGATTGGCGGCCTCAACCGCCCAGCGCGTCAAGCCGGGCGCGAAGGGCCGCGACTTCCTGCTCCAGCGCCTCCAACCTCGCTTCCAGATTGGAGGCAGGCGCGGCCGGCGCACTGCGCTGAGCCGAGAGGACGGCAACATCCACCGGACCGGCGAGGAGATGCACGTAGCGGTCCTCGCGTTGGCCTGGCCCGCGCGGGATTTCCTGGACCAATGGCGGCCGGCGGCCGATCAGCATGTCGAGTTCGCCGCGCAGGTCTTCGATCGATGAAAACCGCGCCATGCGCTCAGCGCGCGCCAGGAGCTCATGTGCCGTCTGAGGTCCGCGCAGCAAGAGCAGACCGAGCAACGCGGTCTGCGGCGTGGTCAGCGAGAAACGCTGCGCCATCTGATGCTCGTAGCGCTCCACGCGCGAACCGAACATCTGCCGTACAAGTCCCTTCTGCTCAAGCAGTTTCAGCGCCCTATGCACCTCCGTCTGTTCCAGCGCCATGACCGGCTCACGCGCCGTCTTCTGGTTGGCGGCGGCAAGTGCGGCGTTGAGCGTCAGCGGATAGACGTCGGGCGTCAGCTCTTTCTTCTCGATCAGGCAGCCGAGCACGCGGGCTTCGGCAGGAGAGAGGATGGGAAGGTCTTCGCTCATGAGATTGGCTATGCTTTCGAGTT
This sequence comes from Mesorhizobium sp. URHB0026, assembly GCF_054059755.1. NCBI lineage: Bacteria > Pseudomonadati > Pseudomonadota > Alphaproteobacteria > Hyphomicrobiales > Phyllobacteriaceae > Mesorhizobium > Mesorhizobium sp. URHB0026. Next base: position 1,383,106 of record NZ_JBSSCN010000001.1, read on the forward strand.
TGGCGGGACAGCGTCCTCCGTGCTGCCGGACTAAACCCTTCTCTCCACCATCATCTTCTTGATCTCGGCGATCGCCTTCGCGGGATTGAGCCCCTTCGGGCAGGTCTGCGCGCAGTTCATGATGGTGTGGCAGCGATAGAGCCGGAACGGGTCTTCGAGATTGTCGAGCCGTTCCCCCTTGGCCTCGTCGCGGCTGTCAATCAGCCAGCGATAGGCCTGCAGCAGCGTCGCCGGGCCGAGATAGCGGTCGCCGTTCCACCAATAGCTCGGGCACGAGGTCGAGCAGCAGGCGCACAATATACACTCGTAGAGCCCGTCGAGCTTTTCGCGGTCCTCGTGGCTCTGCAGCCATTCCTTGGCCGGCGTTGGCGAAACCGTCTTCAGCCATGGCTCGATGGAGGCGTGCTGGGCGTAGAAATTGGTAAGATCGGGCACCAGGTCCTTGATCACGGGCATATGCGGCAGCGGGTAGATCTTGACCGCGCCCGATATGTCGTCGCAGCCCTTGGTGCAGGCGAGCGTGTTCGAACCGTCGATGTTCATGGCGCAGGAACCGCAAATGCCTTCGCGGCAGGAGCGGCGCAAGGTCAGCGTCGGGTCGATCTTGTTTTTGATCCACAGCAGCGCGTCGAGCACCATCGGCCCGCAATCGTCCATGTCGACGAAATAGGTGTCCATGCGCGGGTTCTCGTCGTCGTCCGGCGACCAGCGATAGATTCGGTATTCTCTGAGATTGGTGGCGCCCTCCGGCTTCGGCCAGGTCTTGCCCTGCTGGACCTTCGAGTTCTTTGGGAGTGTGAGTTCGACCATTACCTCAGGTCCTTTCGGATGACGAGCTTCAGCCCGGACCAGATTTCGTTCACGGCGGCGACCTTGACGTCGACAAGATCGAGCTTGAGCGCTTCAGCGCGGACAACGCCCTCGGTGACGTCGGTGGCCACTTTCGAGGCCTTCTTTGGCCAGGAAACCCAGACCATGCCGTCGCGCTTGATCGCCGTCTCGAGTGCGCCGAGGCGCTCCTCGATCTCGGCGCGCTGTCTCGTGAAGGCGTGGACGGCGTCGTATTTCAGCACAGCACCTGAAATGTCGGACCAATCGGCCAGCCGGTCGACGTAGGCAAAATCGACAGCCTCGGCGAGGTCCGCGAGTTCGGGCGGCAGTGCGATGAAGGCGGCAATCATCCCATCCTTCAGGCCGAGCTTGGCCGCAAGGGGCGTACCGGAATATCCCGCCGCCGTCGCCATCCTCAGTACACCCTGGCCTTCGGCGCAATCTTGGCCAGACTGATGCCGCCGTCCTTTTCGGCCAGCAGCGGTTCGGTATGCACCGGCCGATAGGTCAGCGTCACCGTGCCGTCCTCGCTGAGATGGGCGAGCGTATGCTTGCGCCAGTTGGCGTCGTCGCGTGCGGAAAAATCTTCCCGAGCATGCGCGCCACGGCTCTCCTTGCGCGCCTCGGCGCCATAGACGGTGGTGATGGCGTTGGCCATCAGGTTTTCCAGTTCCAGAGTCTCGACCAGGTCCGAGTTCCAGATCATCGATCGGTCGAAGACTTTGAGATCCTTGAGCTCGGTCCAGATTTCCGAAATACGCTTGCAGCCGCTTTCGAGCGATTCCTGCGTGCGGAACACCGCGGCATCTTCCTGCATCGCCTTTTGCATCTTTTCACGAAGGACAGCCGTCGGCGTCGAGCCGTTGGCATGGCGGAGCCGGTCGAAACGATCCATGATCTTGTCGACCGAAGCCTGGTTGGGCGACGGGATCGCCGCCTTGCGGTCAATGACCTGGCCGGCGCGGATCGCCGCGGCGCGGCCGAACACCACGAGGTCGATCAGCGAGTTCGAGCCAAGCCGGTTGGCGCCGTGCACGGAAGCGCAACCGGCCTCGCCGACCGCCATCAGGCCGGGCGAGACCCGGTCGGGGTTGTCCGCGGTTGGATTGAGCACCTCGCCCCAATAATTGGTCGGCACGCCCCCCATATTGTAGTGCACCGTCGGCAGCACCGGGATCGGCTCCTTGGTCAGGTCGACGCCGGCGAAGATTTTCGCCGACTCCGAAATGCCTGGAAGCCTTTCGTGCAAGACCGCCGGATCGAGATGATCGAGGTGCAGGAAGATGTGGTCCTTGGCCTTGCCGACGCCGCGGCCCTCGCGAATTTCCAGCGTCATGCAGCGCGAGACGACATCGCGCGAGGCGAGGTCCTTGGCCGACGGTGCGTAGCGCTCCATGAAGCGTTCGCCCTCGGAGTTGACGAGATAGCCGCCCTCGCCGCGCGCGCCCTCGGTAATCAGGCAGCCGGCGCCATAGATTCCGGTCGGGTGAAACTGCACGAACTCCATGTCCTGCAACGGGAACCCCGCTCGCGCCGCCATGCCGCCACCGTCGCCGGTGCAGGTGTGCGCCGAGGTCGCCGAAAAATAGGCGCGCCCATAGCCGCCGGTCGCCAGCACCACCATCTTGGCCGAGAAGCGGTGGATCGTGCCGTCGTCCAGATTCCACGCTACGACGCCTGTGCAGGTGCCGTCCGGTTCCATGATCAGATCGAGCGCGAAATACTCGATGAAGAACTGCGCGTTGTTCTTCAGCGACTGGCCGTAGAGCGTGTGCAGGATGGCATGGCCGGTGCGGTCGGCGGCCGCACAAGTGCGCTGCACCGGCGGCCCGTCGCCATAGTTCATCATGTGGCCGCCGAACGGCCGCTGGTAGATCTTGCCCTCTTCGGTGCGCGAGAACGGCACGCCGTAATGTTCGAGTTCGTAAACGGCGGCCGGGGCTTCGCGCACCAGATATTCCATTGCATCGACATCGCCCAGCCAGTCCGAGCCCTTGACGGTGTCGTACATGTGCCACTGCCAGGAATCCGGGCCCATGTTGGACAGCGACGCGGCGATGCCGCCTTGCGCGGCAACCGTGTGCGAGCGGGTCGGGAACACCTTGGTGATGCAGGCGGTGCGCAGGCCCTGTTCGGCCATGCCAAGCGTGGCGCGAAGCCCGGCGCCGCCGGCGCCGACGACGACCACGTCGAACTTGTGATCGACAAAGGTATAGCCTGATGTGTTGGCTGATTTCGTGTCCTGGGCCAAGACTTCAGCCTCCGAATGCCAGTTTCAGCAGGGCGAAGAGCGAAGCGGCGCCGACTGCTATGGTGAAGAATGTGTTGAGGGCGATCAGCGCCAGCTTCATGCCTTCGCCATGCACATAGTCCTCGATGATCACCTGCATGCCGATACGCATATGATAGAGCGGCGAGATGAGCACCAGGGCCATCACCAGCGCCACGAACGGGTTGGCGAGCGCTGCCCGCACCTGTGCATAGCCGGCGCCGTTGAGCGCGATCAGGAACCCGGTGAAAAACAGGATCAGCGGGATGTTGGCGATCGCCGTCAATCGCTGGCGCCAGAAATGCCCGGTGCCTTCGCGGGCAGAGCCCAGGCCGCGCACCTTGGCCAGCGGGGTGCGCATGTCGGTGTTCTTCGCACTCATCACAAGGCTCCCCGCGCCATGGTGCCGGCGACCCAGATCAGCAGCGTGAGCAGAATCGAGCCGGCAAGCGTCGCCCAGGCGATCCTCGAGGCGGCGTGCTTTTCAAGCCCGGCGCCGGTGTCCCAGATCAGATGGCGGACACCGCCAAGCATGTGATGCATCAGCGCCCAGCTATAGCCGAACAGGATCAGCCGCCCGAGCCAGGTGCCGAAGGCCCAGTTCACCCAATCGAAAGCCGGCTGCGAGGATGCCGCCGCCATCAGCCAGACGGCAACCAGCAGCGTGCCGAAGTAAAGCGCGCCCCCGGTGATGCGGTGGATGATTGACATCGTCATGGTGATCGGCGGCCGGTACACGCTCAGGTGCGGCGAAAGCGGCCTTTCGCGTCTGGCTTGGGTGGCTGGTGATTTGCTCATGGCTGCCCCAGTTCGGCGTCTGCCGCTCAGGTGGAAATGCGGCATTGCCGCTTCCGGTTGCGACTTCGGACAGCCGGTTTCTAATGCTCTTTTTGCACCGCGTCAAAGCCAGAAAACCGTTTCGAAAACGTAATTTAGTCTGACTAAAAGGTCGGATACGGCTTCAATCGATTAGCGGGTGGAGCGGCCGAAGCCGGCTCGATATCGCTGCAGTGCAGCATGTCTGGATAGGGGCGCGGCCGTGTCGAGATTTGTGTCTCACCGGGTGCAGGTCCGCGGTGTGGACCCCCTCTTCATCACCAGCGCCTCGCGTCCGTCGATCACGATTGCGTCATGCGTGACCGCCTGGTAGCGGCTGCTCTGGTTTGCCGGTGACGCCGCGAACTCCTCGGTGACGCCCTCCTGGCCGACCACGCGCAGCGACGTGCCGAGGTTTTGAATGGTGATCATGCCGCCATTGCCGCATCTGTAGGTGGCAGTGCCCGTGGTGAAGCGCGGGGCGGTGAGATCGGTGGTGATCTTGGTCGCCGGTCGCGCGGACTGTTGCTGGACGGGAGCGGCAGGCGCCACCAGGGGTGTCGCTGTGTTGGCGGCCTTGGGCGCGCCGTCCTCCGGCACACAGGCTCCAGCCGCGAGAAACAGCGGAATAGCGAACGACACCCGAAGCGTTCGGTCAAACATCATGTGCTGCCCCCTCATGGCCGGGCACGCTAGCCACGCGGGGCGCCAAGATCAAGTTTACCCCGGATTAGACCGGCCATGTCGACCCATTGGGGACATCGGCGGCGCCCGCGAAATTAACCATGTTCATTAAGAGACGGTCGTCGGGCCGCTCCTCCCCTTAACAAAGGTTAAGAAAAGGTTAATTTCCGATTCGGATCAGATCGGGGCGCGATCTCTCTCGCGCCGACACAGGGAGAGCGACATGCGGTCGAAATCAGAGCGGGCCAAATCAGTGCGGACCAAATCAGTAAGGACAAGCCTCGCGGCCCTCACGCTGGCAGCGCTTGCCGTCACGGTGGCCGCGCCGGCCGAGGCCGGCTTGCGCCATCATGACCGCGTCTACGCCGATTCGTTCGGCAATCTCGTCATCGACAGCGCAGCCGGCTACAAGCGCATCATCGTCGGCGAAGGCAAGCTGGCCAGGCAATTGTCCGACTACACCAGCGCCGGCCAGCCCAAGGTGATCTACCAGGACGAATCCGACGACATATCGGGCGAAGGGGACTGCTATCGCCCACCAGTGTTCGTCAAGGGCCGCTCCTATATGTACGGCCTGTCCGACGGCGAAATGCCGGAGCTCAGCCCCTGCCGTTGATGCGGCTTGGCCGATTTTGACCACCGCCAGCCCATCGGCTGGCCCGGTGGAGACACGCACGCAGTCGCGCCCGGCGTTCTTTGCCAGGTAGAGCGCTTCATCCGCGCGCCGCATCAGGTCGGAAAAGCCTTCGCTCACGTGGAGCTCGGCAATGCCGAAGCTCGACGTGCAGCGGTTGTCGGCCGGCAACCCGCTGATAGGCAATGCGCCGAACGCGTGGCGGGTGCCTTCCGCGAACAGCCGGGCGGCTGCAAGGTTGGCGCCTGTCAGGATAACGGCGAACTCCTCGCCACCGATGCGGCCAAGCACGTGATGGCCCTCGGCCGCTTCTCGCAGCAGGCCGGCAAAGGCCTCGATCACCCGGTCGCCGGACGCATGGCCGAAGCTGTCGTTGACAGACTTGAAATGATCGAGATCGGCGATGACCATCGCCACCGGCACGCCCAGGCGCCTGGCGTCGCGTACGGCCAGCTCCGCATGACGCGTGAAGCCGCCACGGTTGAGCAGGCCCGACAGCGTGTCCACCTCCGACTTCGACGTCACTTCGGCAAGCACATCGCGAACGAGAATGCCCAGCGTCAGCAGCGCCAGCGCCAAGGCAAAGACAGTGCCCAGCGACTGCGACACCAGCGCGTAGCTGCTTTGCAGATAGGCCTGCGGATTGGCGCCCCAGCCGCCGAGCGCATGCGCGATGAACGGCTTTGAGGCAAACTGCAGGCCGCTGGCCACCAGCACCGCCATCAAGATCAGATCGAGCCGACCGCGGCTTTGCCTGGACGTCCAGACGATGCCAAGGCCAACGAACTGCATGGCGGCGTAGGGCAGCTGGTAGGCCATGATGCGGGTGAGCGACTGGCGCGGCAGATCCTGCACGAAATAGACCGCGATGGTGGTTGCGGCCAGGAAGAACAGCATCGGCGTCCATGGCGGCGCCACGCCATATTTGCGAGCAAGTCCGCCGTTGAAGGCAATGGTGGCGCCGAGGAAGACGGCAAAGGCCGTAACCACGGGAAGCCGCGCATCGTTGAAGGCCGGAATGCTGAATTCGATCGCTGAATAGACCACGCCGAGGACATAGGCTGACGCCAGCCAGCGCGCCGGCGCGCGGCCGGCATCGTGGAACGAGACAGCCATGAAGGATGCCGCCAGCAGCCCGGCAACCGCCAGATTGATCAACAGGATGAAGTTGGCGCCGCTCATCTATCCTCAGACCCCCGCCGACAGCTAAACATCGACGGGCGAAAAAGACGTTAACGCGAAGCGCGGACGCGGCGGTCAGCTGGCCCTGAGCGGCTCCGGCACGAACACCGTCTCCGGTCGCTCATAGGAGAGGCGCACGCTGTCGCGACCGTTTTTCTTGGCCTTGTAAAGCGCCTCGTCGGCCCGTCGCATCAACGGTTCCAGCCTCTCCTCGCCGCTGCGGGCCGCCACGCCGAAGCTGGCGGTGACCTTGGTGCCGGCGGGAAGCCCGTCGACGCCGCCAGCCGAATAGAGTGTGCGCACCGCCTCGGCGAACAGCCGCGCCGCGGCGAGATCGGTCAGCGGCAAAAGCACGGCGAATTCCTCGCCGCCGATGCGCCCCGCGGCACCTCGTGCTCCCGTGGCCGAGCGCAGCTTCCCGGCAAAATCCGCGATCACGCGGTCGCCGGCGGCATGCCCGTGCATATCGTTGAGCGCCTTGAAATGGTCGAGGTCGGCCAGCACCAGCGCCACCGGGAATTTGGCCGCGGCGCAACGCTGCAGCAGCATGGCGGCGCGCTCCTCGAAACCCCGGCGGTTGAGCAGCCCCGAAAGCGGATCGGTATGGGTCTCGGTCTTCAGCGCCTTCATCACGTCGAGCGCGGCGGCGGTGAAGAGGCAAAGCGCGATCAGCAGCGACAGCAGCGCGTGCGACAGCAGCGCCGTCGTCCAGTAGGACGAGCCGTAGAAACCGTCATAGCTGGCGAAGGGCCCGTGCGCGATGACGACCGCCAGGGTGCGCACGAAGAAATTGACGCCGGACAGCAGCGACAGCACGAACAGGATCTTTTCCGTCGGACCATTGTTGCGCACCGGACGCAGTTCGGCGGCGACGAGCAGGCTGACGCCGCCGAAACCGAAATTCATCGCCAGGATCCGCCAGGTGAGATCCGGGGTGACGAACAGGAACCACGCGAATGCCGCAAGGCCGCCGCCCGCCAGCACGGCGATCCCCGCGCCGGGCACCTTCCTGCCGTAGCGGGCGATGATGGCGCCGGACAGGCAACAGGCGGCGATGGTGAAGCAGAGGTTCGAGACCAGCTTGGTCAGCGTCACACCGATGGGCAAGGTGAAATATTGGAACAGGAAGCCGGGCGCCGAGACGCAGTAACTGAGCGCCAGCACAGCCAGATACGGGCGATGACGCTGGTGGAACCACAGCATGAGGAAGGCCGCGCCGAGCGCCAGCGCGATCGTCGGATTGAGCAACGCTATGAACAGGCCGGTGTCCAAAGGACCGTGACTTCCCCTCTGCTGACGTCGCGGAAGACCTTATCGGGCAAGCCCAAACAAGCCGTTAAGCCTGGGCTGTCGGCGCCGTATGTTTGCGGGAACCCGGTGCTGTCGGAAGCGTTCCTGAATCCACAATCCAGGAGCAGGCCATGGCCGACACGATCACATTGACCGACCACGATGCAATCCGTTCATGGGCTGCCGGGCGTGCCGGCTTTCCCGCGATCGTCGACATATCGCCAGAGGCTGGGACGCAGCCCATGCTTAGGCTGGTCTTCGGCCAGCACGCCTATCAGGACCAGGACCAGCCGGAACGGCCCGTCAACGCCGGCGGCTATGAGCTTGTCGAATGGGACGAGTGGTTCAAGCTCTTCGACGAAGAGCAGTTGGCGCTCGTGGTCGCGGCGGACGAACCTGGTCGCCGCGAGGAATTCCACGAACTCATCCGGCGCGACAGGAAGACTTGACTCGAGCCGCAAGGTTCGGGTCAAGTCCAGCCTGGCTTATTTCCAGTCGCGAATGTCGACGAAGTGGCCGGCAATCGCCGCCGCCGCCGCCATGGCCGGCGACACCAGGTGGGTGCGGCCCTTGAAGCCCTGGCGGCCCTCGAAATTGCGGTTCGAGGTCGAGGCGCAGCGCTCATGCGGCTTCAGCCGGTCGTCGTTCATGGCCAGGCACATCGAACAGCCCGGCTCGCGCCAGTCGAACCCGGCGGCGCGGAAGATCTTGTCCAGCCCCTCGGCTTCGGCCTGCTCCTTGACCAGGCCGGAGCCCGGCACGATCATGGCATCGACATGCGGGCTGACCGTCTTGCCCTCGACCACCTTGGCGACGGCGCGCAGATCCTCGATACGACCGTTGGTGCAGGAGCCGATGAAGACGCGGTCGAGCGTGATGTCGGTGATCTTCGTCCCCGGCGTCAGGCCCATATAGTCGAGCGCGCGCAGCTTGGAGGTGCGCTTGTTCTCGTCGGTGATGTCTTCCGGGTTCGGCACGATGCCCTGCACGGAGACGACATCCTCGGGCGAGGAGCCCCAGGAGACGATCGGCGGCAGCTTGGCCGCGTCGAGCACGATCACCTTGTCGAAATGCGCGCCTTCGTCGGTCTGCAGCGTCTTCCAGTATTCGAGCGCCGCGTCCCAGGCAGCGCCCTTCGGCGCGCGCGGCTTGTCCTTGACATAGGCGAAGGTGGTCTCGTCGGCCGCGATCAGGCCGGCGCGCGCGCCGCCCTCGATCGACATGTTGCAGATCGTCATGCGGCCTTCCATCGACAGCGCACGGATCGCCTCGCCGGCATATTCGATGACATAGCCGGTGCCGCCGGCGGTGCCGATCTCGCCGATGATGGCAAGGATGATGTCCTTGGCGGTGACGCCTTCCGGCAGCACGCCATCGACGCGCACCAGCATGTTCTTGGCCTTGCGCTGGATCAGCGTTTGCGTTGCCAGTACATGCTCGACTTCCGACGTGCCTATACCATGCGCCAGCGCGCCGAAAGCGCCATGCGTGGAGGTGTGGCTGTCGCCGCAGACGATGGTCATGCCGGGCAAGGTAAAGCCCTGCTCGGGGCCGATGATGTGGACGATGCCCTGGCGGATATCGTTCTCCGAATAATATTCGACGCCGAAATCCCTGGCGTTCTTGGCCAGCGCTTCGACCTGGATGCGGCTTTCCTCGTTCTTGATGCCGAACTTGCGCTCGGGCGAGGTCGAGACGTTGTGGTCGACGACAGCCAGCGTCTTTTCCGGGTGACGGACCTTCCGGCCGCTCATGCGCAGGCCTTCGAAGGCCTGCGGGCTGGTCACCTCATGGACGAGGTGGCGGTCGATGTAGAGCAGGCAGGTGCCGTCGTCCTGGCGGTCGACGACATGGTCGTCGAAAATCTTGTCGTAGAGGGTGCGCGGTGCGCTCATGTGCTTAAATCCGTCGATATGAGAATGGGAAAGAGCTGATGCCGCAAGCCCGCGGCCGGCCGTCAGGGATCAGCGAAGTCGGCTGGTCAGGGCGCCGGACACGCGCGCGGAAAAGCGCGACGGCAGGCGCTTTCTGTCCTGCAGCACGAAACCCTTGTAGGCCGGATCGCTGAAAAGCTTTTCCATGGCGGGCTAGATAGCAATGTTTTGGCTCTTCGGCAATTGCGGCGTGTCGCCAGCACTTCTTCCCTCGGCTTACATCACCTCGAACACAAAAGTCTTCACCAGCGCATCCGGCTCGGCGATCGCATAGCAGCGGAACCACGGACTTTGCTCGACCGGCCGCCATTTTCTCGCCTGCTCCAATTCGTCGAACACGGCCTGAAATCCGCCGCTCTCAAACACCTGGTCGCGCACGGTGAAGATGGCGTGGCCGCCCTTTCGCGTGATGCGGACAAGCTCGCGCAGGCCGGTGGCCGGCGCATGGCTGATGGTGAACACACCGGTGGAGAAGAAGGCGCGAAAGTGCCCGTCCGGCCAGGGCAGCGGACCGCCGAGCATCGCCTTTTTCAAATCCCTGTAGGCATTGCGGCTGCCGGCGATCTTGAGCATGTCGTCGGAGAGGTCGAGCCCGGCGATCTCGCCGTAGCCCAGCGCCTTCAGCGACGGCGCCGACAGGCCGGTGCCGCAGCCGGCATCGAGCAGCGGGCCTTCGCCCGCCGGCACATGTCGCGCCACCCAGGCGGTGATCAGGAACGGCAGCAGATACCCGAGCGAAGCGGTCTCGCTGTCATAGGTCGCTGCCCAGTCGGCATAAGCCTTGGCCAGCCCTTCCGGTGTGTCGGCCGAATAGACCGAATCCAGTGCCGCGTTGGCCTTGTCGACATTCATCGCCTGCATCCTCCCGAGCGTCTCATGGCGATCGTAGCCCGGCCCGCGCCGGACTTCTATCGCTCGTGCTGGCGGCGCAAACGCCGCTCCAGCGCCCTGAGCGCCAGCGACAGGCCAACGGTGAGGATGAGATAGATGTAGGCTGTTATCGAATAGGTCTCGAAGAAGCGGAACGAGCCGGCGGCGTAGATTTTGCCCATCTGCGTGATGTCGGCGACGCCGAGCACCGAGACCAGGGAGGAATCCTTGACCATGGCGACGAAGTCGTTGCCGAGCGGCGGCAAAATGGTGCGGATGGCCTGCGGAAACACGATCAGCCGGAAACGCTGCGTGCGCGAAAGCCCGAGTGCCTTGGCCGCCTCGATCTGACCTTTCTCGACCGACTGGATGCCGGCGCGAAAAACCTCGGAGATGAAGGCCGAATAGCCGATGGTCAGCGCCATGATGGCGCGCCACAGCAACGACACGTCACGCACCAAAAGCTCGCCGAGGACGCCGGCGTTCTGCAATGGCGCGGTCAGCCCGTTCCAGGCCGCGACGAAGGCCGGCGCGCCGGCAAAGGCTATCCAGAACAGCAGCACGAGGATCGGCACGCCACGAATGATCTCGACATAGAAGCGCGCGATCTGCCGCAGCCAGGCCGAACCCGACAGTCCCATCAAAGCAATGCCGAGGCCGATCACCGACGCCAGGACGAAGGCGATCACGGTCACGAAGATGGTGATGCCGATGCCCTTGGCGACAGTGGCGAAGACCTGCGCATAGAGATCGCTGGCGGCGATGGCGAGGGCAGCGGCCAGCGCAAGGATACCGGCAACAGCGAGCCACCAGGGGAAGTCGGGTTTGGAGATGGTGGGGGCTGCCATTAGGCGGCGTAAAGAGTATCGAAGGATGGCGCCCAGGCGTCCCCCAGACGCAAACTCGGCGCGAGTTCCCTCACACGCTCCGCCCGCGTCAAGACGGCTCACTGCCCCATCTTGTAATCAAGGAACCACTTCTTGTTCAGCGCATCCAGCGTGCCATCCGCCTTCAGCGCCGCGATCGCCGCGTTGACCGGCTTCACGAGGTCGGATCCCTTGGGAAAGATGAAGCCGAAATCCTCGGTGCCGAGCGGGCCGCCGATCAGCTTCAGCTTACCCTCCGAAGCATCGACATAACCCTTGCCGGCGGTGCCGTCTGTCAGCACGACATCGACGTCGCCGGATTTCAGTGCCTGCACGGTGGCGCCAAACGTCTCGAACAGTTTGATGCGCGGGTTCTGCTCATTGCCGTCGAGCACACTGTAGACGGCGGTGTAGAACGGCGTGGTGCCGGCCTGCGCGCCAATCAGCCCGTCCTTGAAGGCGCCGAAGGTCTTGGCGTCGGTGAAACGGCTTTCATCGCCGCGCACCAGCATGAATTGTTCCGAGCGCATATAGGGATCGGAGAAGTCGACCTTCTGCTTGCGGTCGTCCTTGATCGTGATGCCGGTCATGCCGATGTTGTACTGGTTGTCGGAGACCGCCTGGATCATCGCATCCCAGGAGGTGTTCTGGTACTCGACCTTGAAATTGAGCCGCTTGGCGATCTCGTTCATAGCGTCATATTCCCAGCCGATCTGTTTTCCCGTCTTGGCATCGATGAACTGCAGCGGCGGATAGGCGTTTTCGGTCACCACCACCACCTTCTTGCCGCCGAGATCGGGCAGCGCTTGCGCGAAGGCGGCAACGGGCGCCAGGACCAGAGCCAACAGGCCGGCCAGCAGCATTTTCGATTTGGTCATGACACACTCCCCGAAATGATTGGCCGCGCGATGCTTGCGCGGCAGAGAAATCGGCGCCGACTTTAGCTTTCCGCGAGCGCCTTGCAAGACGGGTCCACTGCGACCTTGCGCGTTGACGTGGATTCCAGTGCTTCCGGGGGGCGGTTTTTGAGGACAGTCCTTGCCGCGATCAATCTTGCTCGGTCGCGGCTTCGCGCAATCCCGCGACAAGGCGGGTGAGCGTGCCGTGAAGGGTTTTGAGCTCAGCCCGCTCCAGCGGCATGCCGCAATCGAGCGCCGCCTGCACATCCTTCATGTTCGCGCGCAGCGCCTGGCCCTTGGCCGTCGGCTCGACCAGCACCCGGCGCTCGTCGACGGCATCGCGCCGGCGGGTGACGAGGCCGCCCGCTTCCATTCGCTTGAGCAGCGGCGTCAGCGTCGCTGAATCCAGGCCGAGCGCTTCGCCAAGGTCGCCCACGGTGCTCGGCGCGCGTTCCCACAGCGCCAGCATCACCAGATATTGCGGATAGGTCAGGCCGAGCGGATCGAGCAACGGCCGGTAGAGCTTGGTCATTAGTCCGCTCGCCGAATAGAGCGCGAAACAGAGCTGTTGATCGAGCCGTGGCACTGGGTGCGCCCCGGCGGCCTCCGCCGGGGCTTCTCTGGCTTTCGTTTCGACCTTTGTCGTCATGCCGCCTTTACCGAAAGCGCCACCTCGATATTGCCCCTGATGGCATTCGAATAGGGGCAAACCTGATGCGCTGCCGATACAAGCGCTTCCGCCGTCGCCTGATCAAGCCCTTTCGTCTCCGCTGCCAACGCGACGCCGAGCTTGAAGCCCTCGCCATTGGGAAGCAGGCTGACGGTGGCCGCTACCGCGGCATCTTCGAGCGGCAGCTTCTGCTTGCGCGCGACAAAGCGGATCGCGCTTTCGAAGCAGGCGGCATAGCCGATAGCGAAGAGCTGTTCGGGATTGGTCGCGCCACCCGGTCCGCCGAGTTCCTTGGGCATCGCCAGATCGACCTTGAGCAGGCCGTCGCTGGTTTCGCCATGGCCGGCGCGACCGCCCGTCACCTGGGCCTGTGTGGTGTAGAGTGCCATCTTCCATACTCCAATTATATTGCGTACTATTATTTAGTACACAATCTGATTGAACGTCAATTGCCGACCCCCAACTCCGATGGCTGAACCCGTTCACAGTTCGGTGAAACGAAAAAAGGCGGCCGAAGCCGCCTTTTTCAAATTCTTCGTCGAACCCCTATTCGGCCGGGGTCGCTTCGGCGGCAGCCTTGGCGGCTGCTTCAGCCTCGGCGGCTGCCTTCTTCTCGGCGGCTTCCTTGGCTGCCGTCTCGGCGGCCAGTGCCTGGGCGGCTGCGACCTTCTCGGCCTCGATGCGTGCCTTCTCGGCGTTCAGCGCGTCGCGCTCCTCATCATTCAGCTTGCGGGCGCGCACGCCGGTGTTTTCCGAGATACGGGCCGACTTGCCGCGACGATCGCGCAGGTAATAGAGCTTGGCGCGACGCACCTTGCCGCGGCGCACGATCTCGACGCCTTCGACCATCGGCGAGTAGACGGGGAACACGCGCTCGACGCCTTCGCCGTAGGAGATCTTGCGGACGGTGAAATTTTCCTGGAAGCCGGAACCGGCGCGGGCGATGACGACGCCCTCATAAGCCTGGACGCGGGTGCGGGTGCCTTCGGTCACGCGGACCTGGACGCGCACGGTGTCGCCGGGCTGGAATTCGGGAAGCTTGCGCTTGGCTTCGATCTTGGCGGCCTGTTCGGCCTCGAGCTGACGGATGAGATCCATCTAAAAATCCACTTCTTGTTCTTCCGACAGTCAGAGCGCCCTACGCTAGCCTTGCAGTTCCATTGACCGCTCGGCTATGTCCTTTGTCTCCAAGACATTTGTCTCCCAGACATCGGACAGGGGCGACTACACCGTCATTGTTGACGGGTCCGGCAGATTTGTTCTTGCCGGTACGGGCGGGCACATACAGCTATTTCGGCGCTTTGTCACGCCTTGCCCGTGCATTTTTTGCCGGCATGGCTCCCAGCATGGCACCATCTTAATCCTGCCGTGCGGGGTTGCGTCTGTCCACCAAGCTTCCTAAGCCAGAATTGCACACTTCTTCACGGCGGCCATCCATGTCTGTCTTCGACGCCATCCTGCTCTTCCTGGCGGGCTTTCTGTCAGGCGCCGCCAATGCGGTCGCCGGCGGCGGCACCTTCATCACCTTCGGCGCCATGACACTGGTCGGCGTCCCCCCGATCGTGGCCAACGCCACCTCCTCGGTGACCCAGTTCCCCGGCTATATCACCTCGACCCTCGCCTACTGGGCCGACATCAGGCACTTCTGGCGCGGCGCGCTGCTGCTCTGCCTGATCTCGGCCGTCGGCGCGCTAGCCGGCGCCCTGATCCTGCTGGCGCTCGACAATCCGTCCTTTCGCGTCTTGGTGCCGTGGCTGCTTTTGGGCGCGACGGCACTGTTTGCCGCCGGGCCTTGGCTGAAGCCGGCGCCGAAACCCGGACACGAAGCGGCTGTCGGCTCGCTCGCCGGCTCGCTGGCGCAATTCGTCACCGCCATCTATGGCGGCTTCTTCGGCGCCGGCATGGGCGTGATGATGCTGGCCACCCTCGGCCTGACCCAGGCCGGCGACTACCATCGGCTGAACGCGCTGAAGAACATGCTGGCCGTGGTCATCGCGGCGGTCGCCATCATCGTCTTCGTCTCCGGCGGCGTCGTCGCCTGGCCGGAGGCGATCGTCATGATCCCGGGCGGCGCGCTGGGCGGCTATGCCGGCGTCTGGATCGCCAAGCGCGTACCGCAGAACGTGGTGCGCGGCTTCGTCATCGCCGTCGGCCTGTTTCTGGCTTTTTACTACTTCAGCAAAGGCTGATCGCCGAACAGATCGGGTCGCCGCTCTTTCGT
Organism: Mesorhizobium sp. URHB0026; assembly: GCF_054059755.1. Taxonomy (NCBI): domain Bacteria; kingdom Pseudomonadati; phylum Pseudomonadota; class Alphaproteobacteria; order Hyphomicrobiales; family Phyllobacteriaceae; genus Mesorhizobium; species Mesorhizobium sp. URHB0026. Next base: position 1,398,272 of record NZ_JBSSCN010000001.1, read on the forward strand.
CAGCGTCTCCGACTGCGCTCGGCGCCACGCGGCGATCTTCTTGTGATTGCCGGAGATCAGCACTTCGGGAATCTCCCGGCCCTCGAATTCCTGCGGTCGCGTGTAGTGCGGATGTTCGAGCAGGCCGTTTTCGAAACTCTCTTCGTCCCCGGAGACCGCATTGCCCATCACCCCGGGCAACAGCCGCACCACGGCGTCGAGCAGCACCAGCGCCGCCGGCTCGCCACCGGACAGGATGAAATCGCCGATCGAGACTTCCTCCAGTCCCCGCGCATCGATCACTCGCTGATCGACGCCTTCGAAGCGGCCGCACAGGATGACGGCACCGGGCCCGGCGGCGAGTTCGCGCACGCGAGCCTGCGTCAGTGGTTTGCCGCGAGGGCTCATCAGCAGGCGCGGACGCAAATCGCCCTCCGGCGAGGCATGGTCGATCGCCTTCGCCAGGACATCGGCGCGCATCACCATGCCGGCGCCGCCGCCGGCCGGCGTGTCATCGACGGTGCGGTGCTTGTCGGCGGCGAAGTCGCGGATCTGTATAGCATCCAGCGACCATGTGCCCGCCTCCAGCGCCCGCCCGGCCAGCGACAGGCCAAGCGCGCCCGGAAACATTTCGGGATAGAGCGTCAGCACCGACGCGGCAAAACTCACCGGTTGCCCCCGGCGTCGCGCGGTCCGCGCGGCCGGCCCTTGGGGTCGAAATCCTCCTCGCGCGACGCCTCGCCGTCCTCGTCCTCGACCAGTCCAGCCGCCACCGGGTCGACGCGGACAAAGCCCTCGGCGACCGACACGGCAGGCACGGCGGCTTGCGTGAACGGGATCAGCACACCTTTGCGCCCGGCGAGCGTCACATCGAGAATGTCGCCGCCGCCGAAATTGTGCACCGCGACAACCTTGCCGATGGCGGCGCCGGTATCATCCCGGATCTCCAGCCCGATCAGGTCGGCATGGTAGAATTCGTCCTCCTCGCCATCGTCGGGCAGCATCGAGCGATCAACGAACAGCTCCGTGCCGGCGAGCGCCTCGGCCGCATTGCGGTCGCTGACACCCTTGAACCGCACCACGACAACGGTGTTGGCAGGCCTTATGTCGGTTATCTGAAAGGCTCGTCCATCCCTGGCGTAGAGCGGCCCATAATCCGCCAACGCCATTGGCTCGCCGGTGAACGTTTTTACCCTCAGTTCGCCCTTGATGCCGTGCGCGGCGCCGATTACGGCCATCTGGACGGGGTTCTGCGGCTTGCTCATGGGCGAAAATCCTTTGTCCTGCTCTAGCGCCGCCTCGCGGTCATTTCAATAACGGGCTCTTCACGGCTTCCTAACCCGGCTGCCGGAAAATGACGCCGAACCGGAACAGAACCCATGCAGGAATTCCTCATACCGGCAAAAGCCGATCTCCAGGCCGCGCGCGAAAGCTGGCTGAAGATGCTGGCGCGGGAACGCCGGCTCTCGCCGGCAACCGTCGAAGCGTATGAGCGCGATTCACGCCAGTTCCTGCACTTCCTCACCGGCCATATCGGCGGACCGCCCGGCATTTCAGATATCGCCGACCTGCGCCCGGCCGACCTGCGCGGCTTCCTCGCCGCCCGCCGCCATGCCGGCGCCGGCGCCCGCACGCTTGGCCGTGGCCTGGCCGGCATTCGTTCACTGCTGCGGTTCCTTGAGCGGCGCGGCCTCGCCAATGCGGCTGGTGCCGCGGCCTTGCGAGCGCCACGCCAGCCCAAATCGCTGCCCAAGCCCCTGACGGCGAGCGATGCCAGGCACGTGGTCTCCGTCGAGGGGCAACTGGCGGAAGAACCCTGGATCGCCGCCCGCAACGCCGCCGTGCTGACGCTGCTTTACGGCTCGGGCCTGCGCATTTCGGAAGCGCTTGGCCTCGCCGCCGCCGACCTGGCGTCGGAAGCCGACACCGTCCTGCGCGTCACCGGCAAGGGCGGCAAGACACGGCTGGTGCCGGTACTGCCGGTGGCGCGCAGGGCGATCGCCGAATACCGCCGGCTCTGCCCCTATCAGCTCGATCCGAAGGGCCTGCTGTTTCGCGGCGCGCGCGGCGGCCCGCTCAACCCGGCCATCATCCAGCGTGACATGGCGAAGCTGCGTTCGGCGCTCAACCTGCCGGACACGGCGACGCCGCATGCCTTGCGCCATTCCTTCGCCACCCATCTGCTCGGCCGAGGCGGCGATCTGCGCACCATCCAGGAACTCCTGGGCCACGCCAGCCTGTCAACGACGCAGATCTATACCGGCGTCGACACCGCAAGGCTGCTCGAAATTTACGAATCGGCCCATCCCAGGGCATGAACCCTTCAATTTTGCCCTCCCGATTAACGGTTTTGCCGCTTTTCAGTCCTAGGAATGGGACCATGAAACGTGTCATTGCCATCGCCGACCGTGCGGCTTCCGTCTCGCTGAAACTGCTTGTCGCGCTCAACGTGCTGTTTTTCCTGTCTTTCCTTGCTGTCCTGCTGTTCGCCGTCGGCAGGGCGCACGCGGAAATTCCGACCTGTACCGGCGCCGACATGCTGTCCGCCTTGCAGAAGAACAACCCTGCCACCTACGGCAAAATCGAGGCCGAGGCGGCTGCCACGCTGAACGGCAAGGGGCTGCTGTGGAAGCTGGAAAAGTCAGGCGAACAGCCATCCTACCTGTTCGGCACCATGCACATGACCGATCCGCGCGTCACCACGCTGCCGGCCTATGCGCAGAAGGCCTTCGATGCAGCCGGCACCCTCATCATCGAGACCACCGACGTGCTCGACAAGCAGAAGATGATGACGGCGATGCTGAAGGAGCCGGACCTGATGATGTTCACCGACTCCACGACGCTTTCGTCACTGCTGTCGCCGGACGAAGCGGCGGCCATGAACGCCGCGCTCGACGCGCGCGGCATCCCGCCGGCGACAGTCGCCAAGATGAAGCCGTGGATGCTGTCGGCCATGATGGCGCTTCCGGCTTGCGAGCTCGCCCGCCAGTCCAGCGGCGCGCCGGTGCTCGACGTGAAGCTGGCGGAGAGCGCCAAGGCGGCCGGCAAGCCGGTGGAAGGATTGGAAACGGCCGAGAGCCAGCTGCGCGCCATGGCTTCGCTGCCGCTCGCCTTTCACATGAAGGGTCTGGTCGACACGCTGAAGCTGGGCGACAAGGTCAACGACATCAACGAGACCATGATCGTGCTTTACCAGCGTGGCGACACCGGCATGTTCTGGCCGCTGTTCCGCGCCGCCATGCCCGAGGAGCAGGACGACCCCGCGGGCTACGCCGCCTTCGAGGAAACCATGATCACCAGCCGCAACAAGGTGATGGTCGATCATGCCGAGCCGATCCTGGCCAAGGGCAACGCCTTCATGGCGGTCGGCGCGCTGCATCTGCCCGGTCCAGAGGGACTGGTCGAGGATTTCCGCAAAGCCGGCTATACTGTCACCGCCGTCAATTGAGTCGGACGGCAGCGGAGGCACGCAAACGCTGCGTTTCCGGCGTTTTCCTCCGCTAGAGTGAAACCCATTCAACGGTTGCGCGTTGATGGATGTTGATTGACCTTTTTCATTTTCCCGGAGGACACATTTATGGCGAACACACCAAATCCAAACGATCCGTACAATTCTACCACCAATGCCCCTCGGCCGAGCGGCGGTGGCGGCAGCCCCTGGCTGATTGCACTGGTCGTCGTCATCCTGGCGATTGTCGCGTATTATGTTTTCGGAAGAAGTGGCGAGCACCCGGCACCCGCCGAACCGCCAGCGGCCAGCACACCAGCTCCGGCGCCCGCGCCGGCTGAACCGATGAAGCCCGCCGAACCGGCCAAGCCAGCGCCTGCTCCCGCCCCAGCTCCGCCTCCTGCGCCCGCCCCGGCTCCTGCACCAGCGCCGGCTCCCGCACCAGCGCCTGCGCCGGCCAACTGATCGGCTCGAATCAAAAAAGCGAACGGCCCGCTGAAAGGCGGGCCGTTTTGTTTTGGGTGATGACCGTTGGGGGGTCTTTGGCGCCAAGCCACCCCCGCGCGTTCGTCATCCTCGGGCTTGACCCGAGGATCCATGCCGCGACCTCGGCCGAGGAATGCAGCGGACCAGAATTCCGCACCGCAGGAGCGCTCTGAAGTCACGGCATGGAGCCTATGGTCTACGCCGCGTCGCTTCGCTCCTTGTTCCGCCATAGTATGACCAAGCGTTGGGCACCCTTAGATGTGGATCGGCTTGAAGAAGGTGGCCAGCGCCGCTTCCTTCACCGCTTCCGACATCGTCGGATGGGCGTGGCAGGTGCGGGCCAGATCTTCCGACGAGCCGCCGAACTCCATCAGCACCGCCGCCTCATGGATCATCTCACCGGCGCCGAAGCCGACGATATGGACGCCGAGCACGCGGTCGCTCTGCTTGTCAGCCAGGATCTTCACGAAACCGTCGGTATGCAGCATGGCGCGCGCGCGGCCATTGGCGGTGAAGGGGAATTTGCCGACCTTGTAGTCGATGCCGGCCTTCTTCAGCTCTTCCTCGGTCTTGCCGACCGACGCGATCTCCGGACTGGTGTAGACGACGCTCGGAATGACGTCATAGTTCACATGGCCGGCCTGGCCGGCGATGGTCTCGGCCACGGCCACGCCCTCGTCCTCGGCCTTGTGCGCCAGCATCGGCCCGGCGATGACGTCGCCGATGGCGTAGATCCCGGGAACACTGGTCCTGAGATGCCCGTCGGTCTTGACCCGGCCGCGCTCGTCGACCTCGACGCCGGCTTCCTTCAGCCCGAGGCTGTCCGAAAAGGCGCGGCGTCCCGTCGAGATCAGCACGGCATCGGCCTCGATGGTCTCGACCGCGCCACCCTTGACGGGCTCGAAGGTAACGGTCGCGCCTTTCTTGGCCTTGGCGACGCCGGTCACCTTGGCGCCGAGCTTGAACTCGAAGCCCTGCTTGGAGAGCAACCGCTGGAACTGTTTCGACACCTCGCCGTCCATGCCGCCCAAAATGGTGTCGAGGAACTCGACCACAGTGACCTTGGCGCCGAGCCGTGCCCAGACCGAGCCGAGCTCGATGCCGATGACACCGCCGCCGACTACCACCAGATGGCCCGGCACCTTCTCCAATGACAGAGCGCCCGTCGACGAAACTATGACCGTCTCGTCGAAGTCGACCTTGACGCCGGGAATGCCGGCGACATCGGACCCGGTGGCGATGACGATGTTCTTGGTCTCGATCTCCTCGACCTTGCCGTCCTCGCCGGTCACCGAGACCTTGCCTGCGGCGACCACCTTGCCGGTGCCGCGGAAGGCATCGATCTTGTTTTTCTTGAACAGGAAGGCGACGCCATTGACGTTGGACGACACCGTCGCATCCTTGTGCGCCATCATTTTCTTCAGGTTCAGCTTGGGTGCCGGAATTTCGACGCCGAGCGTGTCGAAGGAATGGCCGGCCTCGGCGAACATTTCCGATGCATAAAGCAGCGCCTTGGACGGGATGCAGCCGATGTTGAGGCAGGTGCCGCCGAAGGTCGCGTTCTTTTCGACCACCGCGACCTTCAGCCCAAGCTGTGACGCCTTGATGGCGCAGACATAGCCGCCCGGTCCGGAGCCGATGATAACCACGTCATAAGCCATGTTTGTTTCCCTTTGCTTGGGGTTCAGCGGCCGCCGCTGACATTCAGGATCGCGCCCGTCGTATAGGACGCGGCATCGGATAAAAGATAGAGGACCGCACCGGCGACTTCATCCGCCGTGCCCGCCCTTTTCATCGGCAGCAGATCGCGGACCCGCTCTATCCGGTCCGGCTGGCCTCCGGAGGCGTGGATCTCGGTGTCGATGATGCCCGGCCGCACCGCATTGACGCGAATGCCTTCCAGCGCCACTTCGCGGGCAAGCCCGATGGTGAAGGTGTCGATGGCGCCCTTGGAGGCGGCATAGTCGACATATTCGCCCGGCGAGCCTAGCGTCGCCGCCGCCGACGAGATGTTGACGATCGCACCGCCCGACCCGCCATGCCGCTTCGACATGCGCTTGACCGCCTCGCGGGCGCACAGGAACGAGCCGATGACATTGATGCGCATCATGCGTTCCAGCCGCGAAACATCCATCTCGTCGACGCGCGCCTTGACGTCGACGATGCCGGCATTGTTGACGAAGGCGTCGAGGCGGCCAAAGGCGCGGTCGACGGCGCCGAACATGGCCACGATATCGGTTTCCTTGCCGACATCGCCCCTGACGGCAACGGCTTCGCCGCCGCCGTTCCTGATCTCGGCGACCAGCGCATCGGCGGCGGCCTTGTTGGAGGCATAATTGACCGCGACGCGATAGCCCGCCTCCGATCCCAGTCGGCAGATGGCGGCGCCGATGCCGCGGCCGCCGCCGGTGACCAGCAGCACTTTTTGCGTCGCGCTCATTCCTGGCATCCCTTCATCGCGAACACATCGGATGGCACTTTCGAAAATCCGCCGCCGCCATACGCCCGGGTTGCCTAAGCACCGGCCCGAGATCGGGCAGGATCAGCGTCTTCGGCGCCTCGACACCCTCGGCCGGCAAAAGCCCGACAGTGCCCTTGTCGTCGGACGTGTAGATGACGCCGTTCCACAGCGTGCAGGCGGCAAGCTCCTCGCCGGTCACGTCGCCTTCCGGGCACTTGTACATCAGCGCGCCGTTCGGCCGCGCAACATCCGCGGTCCACATGACGATGCCGTTCAGCACCACATTGTTGTCGAGGATCAGCCGGAACGTGTTGGTGACAACAGCCGATGTGCCGGTCGGGGTAAAATCGATCTCGCCGCCACTCTGGACGTCGCCATAGACGGCAAGCTCGATTGGACAGGCGGCCTGGGCGGCTGCGGTAGCCATCACGATTCCGGCCATCAACACAACCGGTTTGGTGGCTCCAAGCAAACGGGCCATCATTGGCCGCTCTTTGCCGCAAGCCGCCATCCGACCGCCTCAGAGATCGAGCACCAGCCGTTCCGGATCCTCCAGGCTTTCCTTGACCCGCACCAGGAAGGTCACGGCTTCCTTGCCGTCGACGATGCGGTGATCGTAGCTGAGCGCCAGATACATCATCGGCCGGATCACGATCTGGCCGCCGACCACGACCGGCCGGTCCTGGATCTTGTGCATGCCGAGAATGCCCGACTGCGGCGCATTGAGGATGGGCGTCGACATCAGCGACCCGTAGACGCCACCATTGGAGATGGTGAAGGTGCCGCCCTGCATGTCGGCGACCGACAGCTTGCCGTCGCGCGCGGCGATGCCCAGCCGGCCGATATCCTTCTCGATCTCGGCGATCGACATCTGGTCGGCATCGCGCACGACCGGAACCACGAGACCCTTTTCGGTGCCGACCGCGACACCGATATGGGCATAGTTCTTGAAGATGATGTCGGTCCCGTCGATCTCGGCATTGACCGAGGGGATTTCCTTCAGCGCGTGGGTGACGGCCTTGGTGAAGAAGCCCATGAAACCGAGCTTCACGCCGTGCTTCTTCTCGAAAACGTCCTTGTACTTGGTCCTGAGCGCCATCACCGCCGACATGTCGACTTCGTTGAAGGTGGTCAGCATGGCGGCGGTAGACTGCGCCTCCTTCAGGCGGCGCGCGATGGTCTGGCGCAGCTTGGTCATGCGCACGCGCTCCTCGCGCGAAGCATCGTCGCCCGACGACGGCGCCCGAACCGCGATCGGTGCCGGCGCTGCCTTTGGCGTCTCGGCCGGCTGCGACGGCGCACCCTTGGAGATGGCATCCAGCACGTCGCCCTTCAGCACCTGGCCCCGCTTGCCCGAGCCGGAGAGCTGGTCGACCGACAGATTGTTCTCGGCGATCAATTTTGCCGCCGCCGGCGCCGGCGGCATGGTGCGCGGCTCGACCGGTCCGGCATCGCCGGCAACCTTGGCGGTCTCGGCCGCGGCCTGCTTGGTGGTGGATGCCGCGTCAGGGCTGGACGCCTGCGCGACCGCTTGCGGCTTGGTCGCGGGACCAGCCGCGCCACCGGCCGAAATCGACCCGAGCAGGGCCCCGACGCCGACCGTCTCGCCTTCCCCAACTGTAATCTCACCGAGCGTCCCGGCGGCGGCGGCGGGCACCTCTATCGTCACCTTGTCGGTCTCGAGCTCGACCAGCGGCTCGTCCGCGGCAATGGCATCGCCGACCTTCTTGAACCATTTGCCGACGGTCGCTTCGGTGACGGATTCGCCGAGTGTGGGAACGCGGATTTCGGTAGCCATTGTGCCTGTCCGTTCTTTCGGTTCTGTTCTGCTTATTCGCCGAGCGCGTCTTCGAGCAAGGCGGCGAGCTGGGCGAGGTGCTTCGACATCAGCCCGGTAGCCGGCGACGCGGCCGCCGGACGGCCGGTGTAGCGCACCCGCTGATGCTTGGCGTCGATATGCGCCAGCACCCATTCCAGATACGGATCGATGAACGACCAGGCACCCATGTTCTTGGGCTCCTCCTGGCACCACACCATCTCGGCGTTGCGGAAGCGTGACAGCTCGGTGATCAGCGCCTTGGCCGGGAACGGATAGAGCTGTTCGACGCGCAGCAAATAGATGTCGTTGATGCCGCGCTTCTCGCGCTCCTCATAGAGGTCATAATAGACCTTGCCCGAGCACAGCACGACGCGGCGGATCTTGGAATCCTTGGTCAGCTTGATCGCCTGGTTGGGCAACAGCTGGGCATCGTCCCACAGCAGCCGGTGGAACGAGCTTTCGCCCGAGATTTCCGGCAGCGTCGACACCGCCCGCTTGTGGCGCAGCAGCGACTTCGGCGTCATCAGGATCAGCGGCTTGCGGAAGTCGCGCTTCAGCTGCCGGCGCAAGATGTGGAAGTAGTTGGCCGGCGTCGTGCAGTTGGCGACTTGCATATTGTCTTCGGCGCAGAGCTGCAGGAAGCGCTCCAGCCGGGCGGAAGAATGTTCCGGGCCCTGGCCTTCATAGCCATGCGGCAGCAGGCAGACGAGGCCAGACATTCTGAGCCACTTGCGTTCGCCCGACGAGATGAACTGGTCGAACACCACCTGGGCTCCGTTGGCGAAGTCGCCGAACTGCGCCTCCCACAGCGTCAGCGCCTTCGGCTCGGCCAGGCTGTAGCCATATTCGAAGCCCAGCACCGCTTCTTCCGACAGCATCGAGTTGATGACTTCGTAACCGGCCTGCGCCGCCGACAGATTGTTGAGCGGGATGTAGCGGGTCTCGTCGCGCTGGTCGTAAAGCACGGAATGGCGCTGCGAGAAGGTGCCGCGCTCGGAATCCTGGCCAGAAAGCCGGATCGGATTGCCGTCGAGCAGGATCGCGCCGAAAGCCAGCGCCTCGGCCGTCGACCAGTCGATGCCTTCACCGGACTCGATCGCCTGGCGCCGGTTTTCGAGGAAGCGGATGATCGTCTTGTGCGCTTCGAAACCCTTCGGCACCTCGGTCAGCTTCTTGCCGATTTCCTTCAGTGTCTTGACCGGTACCGCGGTCTTGCCGCGCCTTGTCTCGTCCTGGTTGTCGGCCGTGCGCAGGCCTGACCAGGCGCCGTCGAGCCAGTCGGCCTTGTTTGGCTTGTAGTGCTGGCCGACTTCCCATTCGGCTTCCAGATGCGCGCGCCAGTCGGCCTTCATCTGATCGAGCTCGGCCTGGGTGATGTGCCCTTCGGTGATCAGGCGATCGCCATAGATCTGCACTGTCGTCTTGTGGGTGCGGATGTTGCTGTACATCAGCGGCTGGGTGAAGGCCGGCTCGTCGCCCTCATTGTGGCCGAAGCGGCGGTAGCAGAACATGTCCACGACCACCGGCTTGTGGAATTTCATGCGGAACTCGATCGCCACCTTGGTGGCGTGCACCACAGCCTCCGGATCGTCACCATTGACGTGAAAGATCGGCGCCTCGATCATCTTGGCGACATCGGACGGATAGGGCGATGAGCGCGAGAAGCGCGGATTGGTGGTGAAGCCGATCTGGTTGTTGATGATGAAGTGCAGCGTGCCCGCGACGCGGTGGCCACGCAGGCCCGACAGGCCGAGGATCTCGGCGATCACGCCCTGGCCGGCGAAGGCGGCGTCGCCATGCAGCAAGAGCGGCAGCACCTTGGCCCGCTCTTCCAGCGGCACGATCTCCTCGCGGCCGCGGCCGAACAGGGAATCCTGCTTGGCGCGCGCCTTGCCCATCACCACGGGATCGACGATCTCCAGGTGCGACGGGTTCGCCGTCAGCGACAGGTGAACCTTGTTGCCATCGAACTCGCGGTCCGACGAGGCACCGAGATGGTACTTCACGTCGCCCGAGCCCTCGACCTCGTCGGGGGCCGCCGAGCCGCCCTTGAATTCGTGGAAGATGGCTCGGTGCGGCTTGGCCATAACCTGAGAAAGCACATTGAGGCGGCCGCGATGGGCCATGCCGAGCACGATCTCCTTCATGCCGAGCTGGCCGCCGCGCTTGACGATCTGCTCCAACGCCGGGATCAGCGATTCACCGCCGTCGAGACCGAAGCGCTTGGTGCCCTTGTACTTGACATCGATGAACTGCTCGAAGCCTTCCGCCTCGACCAGCTTCTGCAGGATCGCCTTCTTGCCGGTGGCGGTGAACGAGATCTCCTTGTCGGCGCCCTCGATACGCGCCTGGATCCAGGCCTTTTCCTCGGGATCGGAAATATGCATGAACTCGACGCCGAGCGTCGAACAATAGGTGCGGGTGAGAATCTCCAGCATCTGCCGGATGCTGCCGAATTCGAGCCCTAGCACATTGTCGAGGAAGATCGGCCGGTCGTAGTCGGCTTCGGTGAAGCCGTAATTCTCCGGCGACAGTTCGTTGTAATCCTCGAGCGTGTTGATGCCGAGCGGATCGAGATTGGCGTGCAGATGGCCGCGCATGCGGAAGGCGCGGATCATCATGATGGCGCGCACGGAATCGCGTGTCGCCTGGTGCACATCGGCGTCGGACAGCACGACACCGTTGGTGACGGCCTTGTCCTTGACCTTCTTTTCCAGGTGCTTCTCGACGATGCCCCAATTGCCGTCCAGCGCCGACACCAGCTCGCCATTGGCCTGCAGCGGCCAGGAAGGTTTCGCCCACGAAGCGCCCTTGGCGTTCCTGCGCACATCGCCGGCATCGTCCTTCAGCCCGGCGAAGAACTCCTGCCACTCGGGATTGACCGAGGCGGGATCGTCCTCATACGCCGCGTAGAGCGCGTCGATGTAATCGGCATTGCCGCCATAGAGGAAAGAGGTAAGCGAAAATTGGTCGTTGGCCTGATCTTGTCTTGCCATGTCGTTTCAGCGGAGCCTGGCTCCGTCTCCTTTCGAGGGAATAGTGAGTAGCGGGTAGTGAGTGGAATGGAATTTTCGGCTCAGCTGCTACTCACCCGTTCTTCCCTTCTTCACTACTGACTACCTGCTACTCACTACTGCCTTAACCCTTGATCGCCTCGACCAGCGTCGTGCCCAGCCGTGCCGGCGACGGCGAGACTTTTATCCCGGCCGATTCCATCGCCGCGATCTTGTCTTCCGCGCCGCCCTTGCCGCCGGAGATGACCGCGCCGGCATGGCCCATTGTGCGGCCCGCCGGCGCGGTGCGCCCGGCGATGAAGCCGGCCATCGGCTTCTTGCGACCACGCTTGGCTTCGTCCTTGAGAAACTGCGCGGCGTCTTCCTCGGCCGAACCGCCGATCTCGCCGATCATGATGATCGACTTGGTCTCTTCATCAGCCAGGAACATCTCGAGCATGTCGATGAACTCGGTGCCCTTGACGGGGTCGCCGCCGATGCCAACGGCAGTGGTCTGGCCGAGGCCGACATTGGTGGTCTGGAACACAGCCTCATAGGTAAGTGTTCCCGAGCGCGAAACAACGCCGACCGAGCCCTTGCGGAAGATGTTCCCGGGCATGATGCCGATCTTGCATTCGTCAGGGGTAAGCACGCCCGGGCAGTTCGGTCCGATCAGTCGCGAGGCCGAGCGATCGAGCCGCGCCTTGACCTTGATCATGTCCATCACCGGAATGCCTTCGGTGATGCAGACGATCAGCGGGATCTCCGCCTCGATCGCCTCGATGATGGCTTCCGCGGCGCCCGCCGGCGGCACGTAGATGACGGAGGCGTTGGCGCCTGTCTTTTCCTTGCCTTCGGCGACAGTGGCGTAAATCGGGAGGCTCTCGCCTTTCGAGCCCGTCCAGGTCTCGCCACCTTTCTTGGGATGGATGCCGCCCACCATCTTGGTGCCGTGATAGGCCAGCGCCTGTTCGGTATGGAACGTGCCGGTCTTGCCGGTCAGGCCCTGCACCAGCACCTTGGTGTTCTTGTCGACGAGAATGGACATGGGTGATTACGCCTCTGAATTCAGCGATTACAAGAAAGGATTGACGGCTCGGACCGAGCCATAAACCTGGTTGTGGTTGAGGTCTTCGGTGTAGAAAATCGGCGCGCCGAGATACCCGGCCGCTGCGAGAAGCGCGGCGTCGTAGTAGTGAATTCCGTAACGTCGCGCGAGGTCCAGTCCCGCGCGAACATAGCTTTCATCGACAGGCACCAACGGGCAGGTGCCGAGGAGGACCAGCCACTGGTCGAGCAGATCATCGCCAAGGAGGGATTTCCCGCGCGCCACTGCGGTGAATTCGGCCAAAGTCTGGCCCGACACGCCAAAGACAGTGCTCGATACCAGCTCTTCAGCGATTGGCGCGCGGCGCGGATCACGATTCTTCTCCGAAGCCGCGTAGATCAGGACGTTCGTGTCGAGAAAGCAATCGATCTTCCCGGTCGGCATAGGCGTCCCTTCGATCCCACTTGTAGGGGGTGTCGGCGCTATCGCTCCGTTTCGCGGCCTTGTCCATGAGCCGCTTCATTCCCGCCTTGGCCCAAGCAATCCGGTCTTCCTGCTCGACTTCGTGCGCAAGCAGGGAACGAATGAGGGCGTTGAGCGTCGTCTTGCGACGTTCGGCAAGGCCTCGCGCCTGTTCAAGCAGAGCCTCGTCCATGGCCAGGGTGACGTTCTTCATGGTCCATCTCCACATAAATACACAGCCATAATATGTGTGTTTATGTGTAATTCTTCAACGGCCTTGCGCAGGATCTCCATCGATCAGCCTTCCCTCAACTCGGAAGGCAAAACGCGCCGGTAGAGGCCTCTCACCATGTCTTGCCAAGCATCGCTGCCGATCGGCTGAAACTCCAACCGCATGCGATAGCTGTCACCGCCATCGAAATCGTAACTCACGCGCGCGGCTCCGCGCGACGATGAGCGCAGCAGCGTCAGTGTGTTGCCATCCCACGTGCCTGTCGCCGGCGACACCGGCACAAAGCCCATCGAATCGAACTGATGCATGGTGAAGAGGCTGTTCTGCTGGTCGAAGCCGAACACGCAGTGCGACCCGAACGAGATCGTACCGTCGCGGCGCTGGCGATAGCGCTGCACCACGAACTGGCCGCCGAACTCAGCCTGCGCCAGCACTTCGGACGTCGCTGGGCCGCCATCGGCCCATTGCGTGTCCGAGACCTCTTCCTCGCCGCGCCACGCGCCGACCAGCGCCTGCAAGCGCTGGTGACCGTCAGAGAGCGAGGAGAAGGAGGCCGCGTTCATCGGTCAGAGCCGCTTCAGATCGGTGACCGTCAGGCCGCTCTTGGCATTGCCGGTGTTGAGTGTCGTCGCCGGTTCGAACATCAGAACCACCGGCTCCGATGTCAGCGAACGCGGGCGATGCTCGACGCCCCGCGGCACGACGATGAAGTCGCCCTCGCCGAGCTCGATCGGCCCGTCGCGGAAATCGATGGCGATCCTGCCGCGCAGCACGAGAAAAGCTTCGTCCTCATTGTCATGCGCGTGCCAGTCGAAGACCTCGCCGAACTTGGCGACCTTGGCCTGGCTGTCATTGATGTCGCCGGCGATATGCGGATCGAAGACCGCGGTGATCTTCTGATCCGCCGCCTCAACCAGGTTTATCTTGCGTGGAGGCACCGGATCAGCCCTTCACCGCCGCCACGATCTTCTTGGCCGCATCGTCAAGATCGTCGGCCGAAACCACGTTCAGGCCGCTGTCGTTGATGATCTTCTTGCCGAGCTCGGCATTGGTGCCTTCCAGGCGCACGACCAGCGGCACCTTGAGCCCAACTTCCTTGACCGCGGCGATCACGCCCTCGGCGATGATGTCGCACTTCATGATGCCGCCGAAAATGTTGATCAAGATGCCCTTGACCGCCGGATCCCTGGTGATGATCTTGAACGCCGCCGTCACCTTCTCCTTGGACGCGCCGCCGCCGACATCGAGGAAGTTGGCGGGCTCGGCGCCATAGAGCTTGATGATGTCCATCGTCGCCATGGCAAGGCCGGCGCCGTTGACCATGCAGCCGATATTGCCGTCGAGCGCGACATAGGCGAGGTCGTATTTCGACGCCTCGATCTCCTTCTCGTCTTCCTCGGTGGTATCGCGCAGTTCGAGCACATCGGGGTGGCGAAACAGCGCGTTGTTGTCGAACGACACTTTCGCGTCGAGCACGCGCAGGCGGCCGTTCTTCATCACGATCAACGGGTTGACCTCGAGCAGGCTCATGTCCTTTTCGGCAAAGGCCTTGTAGAGGATCGGGAACAGTGTGCCACCATCCTTGGCCGCTTCGCCGTCGAGCTTCAGCGCGTCGTTGAGCGCCTTGACGTCCTCAGCCGTAACGCCCTTTTCCGGATCGATGGCGACGGTGATGATCTTTTCCGGCGTGTCGTGCGCGACGCCCTCGATGTCCATGCCGCCCTCGGTCGAGACGACAAAGGCGATGCGGCCGACCGAGCGGTCGACCAGAATGGAGAGATAGAGTTCGCGCTCGATGTCGGCGCCGTCCTCGATATAGAGGCGGTTGACCTGCTTGCCGGCCGGGCCGGTCTGCTTGGTCACCAGCGTGTGGCCGAGCATCTCGTTGGCGTTGGCAACGACCTCGGCCACCGACTTCGCCAGCCGCACGCCGCCCTTGGCATCGGGGCCGAGCTCCTTGAATTTGCCTTTGCCGCGGCCGCCGGCATGGATCTGGCTCTTGACCACATAGAGCGGGCCGGGCAGCGCTTGTGCCGCGGCTTCCGCCTCGCTTGCCTTGAAAACCGGCACGCCTTCGGCCACCGGCGCGCCAAAGCTCTTCAGCAGCGCCTTGCCTTGATATTCATGGATGTTCATCGGGAACTATCTCCAGGGTCGTTTTGCCGGGGTGACGTTTGGGCGGGGTTACTTCGAGGCGAGCTGCGGCGCGATCTTGACGCAGGCCTCGGTCAGGCCCTGCACGGTCGCCACCGATGCCTCGAACATCTTCTGCTCGGCCTTGTTGAGGTCGATCTCGATGACGCGCTCGACACCGCCGGCGCCGATCACCACGGGCACGCCGACATAGGTACCCTTGACGCCATACTGACCGGAGAGGTGTGCTGCGCAAGGCAGCACGCGCTTCTTGTCCTTGAGGTAGGATTCGGCCATCTGGATAGCCGAGGCCGCCGGCGCGTAATAGGCCGAGCCGGTCTTCAGAAGACCGACGATCTCGGCGCCGCCGTCGCGGGTGCGCTGCACGATCTGGTCGAGCTTTTCCTTCGAGGTCCAGCCCATCTTGATCAGGTCGGGAAGCGGAATGCCCGACACCGTGGAATAGCGGATCATCGGCACCATGGAATCCCCGTGGCCGCCGAGCACGAAGGCGGTGACGTCCTCGACCGAAACCTTGAATTCCTCGGCCAGGAAGTAGCGGAAGCGCGCGCTGTCGAGCACGCCGGCCATGCCGACGACATGGGTCTTGGGCAAGCCCGAAAACTTCTGCAGCGCCCACACCATGGCGTCGAGGGGATTGGTAATGCAGATGACGAAGGCCTTCGGCGCGTACTTCTTCAGCCCTGCGCCAACCTGCTCCATGACCTTCAGGTTGATGCCCAGCAGGTCGTCGCGGCTCATGCCCGGCTTGCGCGGGACCCCGGCGGTGACGATGCAGACATCGGCGCCCTCGATGCCGGCATAGTCGTTGACGCCAATCAGCCGGGAATCGAAACCATCTACCGGCGACGACTGCGCGATATCGAGGCCCTTGCCTTGCGGAATGCCCTCGGCAATATCGAACAGCACCACGTCGCCGAGATCCTTGAGGCCGATCATGTGGGCGAGTGTGCCGCCGATCATGCCCGAGCCGATCAGCGCTATCTTGTTGCGTGCCATGTGAGGATGATTTCCCTTTGTCTGTGACGCGCCAACACGGCGTCGAGGAAGAGGCCGGACCGCTGCGGGGAACCGCGAATTTCCCGCACCCAATAGCTCTGGTGCGGAATATATTCAAACGATTATTTCGACCCCTGCATTTTCAATCGGTTAGTGTGTTCGGGATTTACGTAAACGTCAAAGTTTGTAAGCCTACTTGGGAGAATTTACACAATGGCGGTTGAGATCAGAAGGCTATATCCTGGAGATGACGCCCTTGTGATGCGGATTGCCGACGACGTGTTCGACGAGCCGGTGCGGCCCGATCGCCTTGCCAGCTATCTCGCGCAATCGGGCCATTTCATGATCGTGGCCCTGGCCGAGGACGTTGTCGTCGGCCAATGCGCGGCGATCATTCACCGCCATCCGGACAAGGCGCCCGAACTCTATGTCGACGAGGTCGGCGTCTCGCCAGCTTTCCAGCGCCAGGGAATCGCGCGCGGAATGCTCGACGCCATGTTCGCGCTCGGCCGTGAGCAAGGCTGCGAAGAGGCATGGGTCGGCACCGAGCCGGACAATCTGCCTGCCCGCGCACTTTACGGGGGGCACAAGGAGGCGCATGACGAGGCGGAGACCTTTGTGATGTACGTTTATCGGCTGTAGCGATTGGCCGACGCCTCCGGTCCTTCCAGGACGACGACACGACGGCGTCCGCTCAGATTTGGCACGAGTCCGCTCAAATTTGACGCGAGCGGATGAACGCCGCGAAGGCTGACAGGCCATCGCGAATTGTCCGCACGTTTGCCGGCTCTCCCAGAATGCGTTCAACCTCCGCCGGCTTCTTGCCGAGGAGCGAAACCTCGAGCACGGCCTCTTCGCAAAGCGCGAACGACATGGTCCGCATGATCTCCGCCAGCGCCGCGCGGGCGTAGAGCGAGCGTGGGGAGGCGTGCGCCAGCATCGCCGGCTTGCCGACGGCGGCGTCGCGCGAAACCAGCCAGTCGAGCGCATTCTTCAGCCCGCCAGGCACGCCATGGGCATATTCGGGACAGGAGACGATGACACCGTCCGCGCCGGTGACGGCCTCGATCAGATCGGAGACGTCGCGCGGCGTCCGCTCGCCCTCGGCGTCGGGGTTGAAGATCGGCAGCCGGCCAAGCCCGTCATAGACGGTGACGCGACAGCCCGCTGGCGTGTTCAGCGCCAGTGCCGCGACCAGGGCCGAATTGGTGGAGGCCGCCCGCAGGCTGCCGGATATCGCAATGAGGTTGAGCAAGGCGGACCAGTCCAGACGAATCGGGGGCCGAGAACCCTACCACATCGTCTGTTTGTACTCGCCGTCCAGCCAGCGGTCGGTCGCCTCGGCCGAATCGGCCAGTGCCAGCTGGTCGCGCAGGATCTGGCCGAGCGTCGGCAGCGTGGCGCGATCATGCCAGCTGTCGGGCTTCCACAAATCGGAGCGCATGAAAGCCTTGGCGCAATGCATATAGGCGGCCTTGACCACGACCACGATGACGCTTTGCGGCGCCTTGCCGTCGACCGCAAGGCGCTCGCGCAAGGTGGCATCGACGGTGATGCGGGCATCGCCATTGACGCGCAGCGTCTCGTTCATGCCTGGGATGAGGAAGAGCAGCCCGACCGAGGGATTGCGGATGATGTTTTCAAGAGTATCCAGCCGATTGTTGCCGGGCCGGTCAGGGATGGCGATGGTGTTCTCGTCGAGAATGGCGGCGAAGCCGGGCTTGTCGCCTTTCGGGGTGACGTCGGCATTGCCTTCGCCGTCGGACGAGCCGATCAGCACGAATGGGCTCTTGCCGATGAAGGAGCGGCAATGGGCGTCGAGCGCCTTCAATTCCTTGCGGATCGAGCCATCGGTCGGGCGCGGCGTCTTGTAGATCGTCCGCAGCTCCTCCTGGGTGGTGACGAATTCCATGGCTCTCCCCTTTGCAACCTTATTTGCCGACTTTCTCTTCGCCGCCGGCCTTGTCGTCCAGCGAGTGGCGCAGGATCAGCGGCATCTGGCTGAAGGTGAACAGAAGCGTGATCGGCATGATGCCCCAGACCTTGAACGTAACCCAGGCGTCGGTGGAAAAATTCCGCCAGACGACTTCGTTGACGAGGGCCAGGAACAGGAAGAACAGGCCCCAACGGAAGGTGAGCTTGCGCCAGCCTTCGGCATCGAGCTTGAATGCGGACTCGAAGACATAGCCGAGGAGCGAGCGGCCGAAGTACAGGCCGCCGAGCAACACGCCGCCGAACAGCGTGTTGACGATGGTCGGCTTCATCTTGATGAAAACGTCGTCCTGCAGATAAAGCGTCAGCGCGCCGAAGATGAAGACGACGACCCCCGACACCATCGGCATGATCGGCAAGGTGCGGGTGAGCAGCCATGAGGCGATCAGCGCGATCGCGGTCGCGGCCATGAACAGGCCTGTGGCGACGAAGATAGGGCCGCCGAATTCAGCCAGCACGGGCAATTTCTGCGTCAGCCACTCGCCGCGCGCATTGGCGAAAAAGAAGACGAGCAGCGGCCCAAGCTCCAGCGCCAGCTTGAGCACGGGATTGATGCCTTCCTTCTTCTCTTTCTGCGGGTCGGACGGATCGCGTTCGAGAATGGGTGGGTTCATGGTTTCCTTCTAACGCACGCTCATCCGGAAGCCTCGCTTCCGGCAACATGCCTGTTCAAGCCACTCCAGCGATCGCCCGGGCGAATTCGCTTGCGGAAAACGGTTCGAGGTCGTCGACCTGTTCGCCGACGCCGATGAAATAGACCGGCAATTTATGCTTTGCCGCGATCGCCACCAGAATACCGCCCCGCGCCGTGCCGTCCAGCTTGGTCATCACCAGGCCGTTGACGCCGGCGATATTGCGGAAGATCTCGACCTGGTTGAGTGCGTTCTGGCCGGTCGTGGCGTCGACCGTCTGCAGCACGGTGTGCGGCGCTTCGGGATCGAGCTTGCCCAGCACGCGGACGATCTTTTCCAGCTCCGCCATCAGTTCGGTCTTGTTCTGCAGCCGGCCGGCGGTGTCGATGATCAGCACGTCGGAGCCGGCTTCTTTTGCCCGTTCGAAGGCATCGTAGGCGAGACCGGCGGCGTCGGCGCCGAGCTTGGAGGCAATGACGGGCGACTTCGTGCGTTCGCCCCAGATCTTCAGCTGTTCGATCGCGGCGGCGCGGAACGTGTCGCCGGCGGCCAGCATCACCGACAGGCCGCCATCGGTCAGCTTGGCGGCGAGCTTGCCGATGGTCGTGGTCTTGCCGGTGCCGTTGACGCCGACCACCAGGATGACATGCGGCTTGTGCGAGAGGTCGAGCTCGAGTGGCTTCGCGACCGGGGCGAGCACCTTCTCCACCTCGGCCGCCATGACGGCGCGCACGTCGGTATCGGAAACATCCTTGCCGTAGCGGCTGGCGGCCAGTGAATCGGTCACACGCAGCGCCGTTTCGACGCCGAGA
Source organism: Mesorhizobium sp. URHB0026 (assembly GCF_054059755.1). Lineage (NCBI taxonomy): Bacteria > Pseudomonadati > Pseudomonadota > Alphaproteobacteria > Hyphomicrobiales > Phyllobacteriaceae > Mesorhizobium > Mesorhizobium sp. URHB0026. Next base: position 1,417,789 of record NZ_JBSSCN010000001.1, read on the forward strand.
TCGGCGCGGATCAGCACGTCCTCCAGGTCCTGCAGCGTCTCCTCGTCCAGCTTGCGCTTGGTGAAGACGCCGGCAATGTTGCCGGTCAGTTCGCGCGAGGACCGGGCTAGCCCGTCCCGCATGCGCTGGAACCAGGATTGCCTCGGCGCCGGTTCCGGCGCCTTCTGCGACTCGGCCTTCTGCTCGACCTTCCTGGCGACCGTCACCTTGCCGGGAACGGGTTTTGGCTCCCGGGCGGGCTGCGGGACCGGTTGAGGCTCGGGCGCGACCTCGGCGACGACCGGCTGCGTCTCGACCGGTGCAGGCTGGCGAATAGGCGGGGCGATTTCAGCTGGTGGCGCTTCGAGCGTCGCTTCGACGGCAGGTCCGCGCTGTCCTTCATGCTCTCCCCGCAAACCGGGCGAGGACGGCGCTGAAGCCCCTTCCTTCGCCCCGACCCTATACGGGGAGAAGGTGCCGGCAGGCGGATGAGGGGCAGCGACGGCCTTTGAAGGCTGCTCGACGGCGGCCGCCGAGGGCGGCACTTCAACCGGCGCCGCCGGCGGCACCTCGATCGGGGCGGGCACCTCGGCCGGCACTTCGACTGGCAGCGTCGGCGCTTCGACGGGCGCGGGTTCCGGTCGCCTCTCGGGACGCGAAGGAACGATCTCCGGCTCCGATGGCGCCGGCGGGATCTCCGGCGGCCGCGGCTCGGGCGTGGGCTCCGGAACCACGGCCGGCGGGACCTCGTCCGGCGCAGGCGGCTCGGCAGGCGTCTCGGGCGCGGGTTCTTCCTGCGGCTGGGGTTCCGGCAAAGGTTCCGGCTCAGCTGGAACGGTCGGCTCCGGCGTAGGCGGAATGGTCGGGGCAGGCTCTGGCGTCGGCTCCTCGGCGGGCGCTGGCCTTACCTCCTCACGGGGAGGGTGGGGCACGGTCGCCGGCGCGGCTTCCGCCGCAGGCTGCTCGCGCTTCAAAAACTCCGGCACGGCCTGCTCGGCCGCCGGTTTCAGCGCGTCGAGCTGGTCCCATTTGATCGGGGGCAGCGGAGCGGTCTCGTCGATGCGCTCCTCGACGACCTCCTTCTTGCCGAACGAAAATATCTTCTTGAAAAAACCAGCCATGCTTATGTGTTCTCAGGCGGCGCGGGCGGGAAGGGGGGCGGCTAACAGCCTGATCCCGTCGTGGCCGGTTATATCAGCCTCGACAATCTCTCCGGGCGCGCCGGTGCCGAGTGCGGCAAGCGTGAACCCTTCGGTGCGGCCAAGGCCGTCGCGCTCGATCAGAACCGACTGACGGCTGCCGGCGAGCGAGGATAGGTGGCGCTGGTAGGCCGCTTCGCCGGCGGCGCGCAGCCGGGCGGCGCGCTGCTTGACCAGCTCTCGACGCAGCTGCGGCATGCGCGCGGCGGGGGTGCCTTCGCGCGGCGAAAACGGGAAGACGTGGAGATGGGTCAGGCCGCACTCCTCGACGATTTTTTCCGAGTTCTCGAACATGGCGTCGGTCTCGGTCGGGAAACCCGCGATAATGTCGGCGCCGAAAACAATGCCGGGCCGCAGTTTGCGCACATCCTCGCAAAAGCGGATCGACTGATCGCGCAGATGCCGGCGCTTCATGCGCTTTAGGATCATGTCGTCGCCCGACTGCAGCGACAGATGCAGATGCGGCATCAGCCTGGGTTCTGTGGCCAGCGCATCGAGCAAGTCGTCGTCGGCCTCGATCGAATCGATGGAGGACAGCCTGAGCCGCTGTACGTCGGGCACCTGACGCAGGATGGTCTTCACCAGCTTGCCGAGCTTCGGCGCGCCTGGGAGGTCGGCGCCGAAAGACGTCATGTCGACGCCGGTCAGCACGATCTCGGCGTAGCCATTGCCCGCCAGTCGCTTGACCTGCTCGACCGCGGCGCCCATCGGCACCGAACGAGAATTGCCGCGGCCATAGGGGATGATGCAGAAGGTGCAGCGGTGGTCGCAGCCATTCTGCACCTGCACGAACGCACGGGCCCGGCCCTCGATGGCGTCGACCATGTGGCCGGCGGTCTCACGCACCGAAAAGATGTCGTTGACGCGCGCCTTCTCGGTGTCGTTGACGCCGAAATCCGGCAGCGCGCGATAGGAATTGGCCTTCAGCTTCTCCTCATTGCCAAGCACGAGATCGACCTCGTCCATGGCGGCGAATTTTTCGGGCTCGGTCTGCGCGGCACAGCCGGTGACGATGATGCGCGCGGCCGGGTTGTCGCGGCGCGCCTTGCGGATTGCCTGCCTGGCCTGGCGCACCGCTTCGCCGGTGACGGCGCAGGTGTTGAAGATGACGGCGCCGCCGCCCAGTGCGCCGAGGCCCGCATTTTCGGCCTCGCGCCGCATCACTTCGGACTCGTAGGTGTTGAGACGGCAGCCGAAAGTCACCACGTCGATGCGGCCGGGCTGCTTCGCCACGTCGACGTCCTTGGCCAGAGCTGACATCACGCCGCGCTTTCGGTGTCGCGGGCCCATTGTCCGGTCGACGGATCGAAGCTGCCGGAGAATTCCCACTCGGCCGCGCCGGTCAGGATGACGTGGTCGTCCTCGCGCCACTCGACATGCAGCGTGCCGCCGCCGGGGGTCAAAAGGTTGACGCTGCGGCCCGTGCGCCTGGTGCGCGCGGCGGCAACGACAGCCGCGCAGGAGGCGGAGCCGCAGGCCTTGGTCAGGCCGGCGCCACGCTCCCAGGTGCGGATGATCATGCTGTCGGGCGAGGTCACCTGCGCGATGGTTATGTTGGCGCGCTCGGGAAAGATCGGATGGTTTTCGAGCAGCGGGCCGAAACGGTCGAGTTCATAGGTCCAGACATCGGCGTCGACCCAGAAGATGGCGTGTGGGTTGCCCATCGAGACGGCCGAAGGCGAATGCAGCACCGGAGCGTCGATCGGGCCGACCTGCAATTCGATCATGCGGGTGTCGCGGAACTCCTCGGCCAGCGGAATGTCGCGCCAGCCGAAGCGCGGCGTGCCCATGTCGACCGAAATCGAGCCGTCCGCGTGTTCGCGGGCATTCAAGATCCCGGCCACGGTTTCGAAGGTGAAGGTCTTCTCGCCGGTCTCGGCGGCCAGCGCCTGGACGACACAGCGCATGCCGTTGCCGCAGGCCTGCGCACCCGAGCCGTCGGAATTCAGGATGTCGACGAAATAGGCGGTGCCCGGCGTCCTGGCGTCGTGGATCGCCATGATCTGGTCGAACCGCGTCGAGGCATCGGCATTGAGCGCGACGGCAGCCGCGGCCGTCACCCGATCCGCACGGCCACGCATGTCGGCAACGATGATCTCGTTGCCGATGCCGTTCATCTTGGCGAAAGGGGCCGTGCCTGCCATTGCTCCGAAATTTCCATGTCCGTTCGGCGCTATATGGCGGAAACGGGCAGGAATTACCAGTGCGCAGCCGCTTTCACGACGAAGGCGACGGACTTACGTCACCGCAAAGACCCCAAGCAAGATCAACAGGAAGATGATGAGCACGATGCCGATGAGAATGCGCGCGCCTGTGGCGGCCGCGCCCGCCAGCGCCGGCATGCCGAGCAGGCTCGCCGCGGCGGCGATGATCAGGAGAATGATGATCCATTTGAGCATGGGAACGCCTCGCAAGCCGGACACATTGAAACCGGTTGAAAAACGCGGCTGTCGTGCTTTGGGTTCCCGGGGCCGGGAGATAGCGCTTGCAGGTGTGGTTTCAGTCGGCGCCAATCGAACGGATGACCCGCGCCGGAGCCGTCTCCATTGGACATCGTGGTTTCCCGGCATCGCCTCAGCCGGCGATCTCGATATCCGTGTTGAAGGGAGCCGTCTTGCTCGAATTCTCGTCATGCATGACGAAGTCGCACCGGTATTTGCCGGCCGGCAGGCCGTCGAGGGAGAGGTCGAGTTTGAAGAACAGTTCGCGATTGTGCGAGCGAGAGGCGATCTGAACACGGCCGACCTTCTCCATTGTGCCGAGCTTTTCGCCGGCTGCCGACACGACGGTGATGTCGACAGAAAGCGCGATCATGCTGTTGCCGAGGCCGTCCTTGCCGTAGCCGTAGCCGACCGGCTCCATGTACAGCACGATTTTCTCCCCGGGCTTGTATATGTGGTTGGCGCGCTCGCTGTAGATACCGAAGCCAGAGGCGGTGTCGACCTGCTTGACGTTCAGGACGCCAAGGGGCATCGCTTGCCAGAGCGCTTCCTGGGCGCTGCTGAATTTCTCCAGCGCACCGCGCCATCACCCGACTGGAGCAGCTTCTCGGCCTCGGCCGCCCGATCGCTGATATCGCCCGCGAAAGCCGCCGGCACCGAGACCGCCAGCGCCAAAAGACCTGCCATGATTGACTTCATCTGATCCCTATCCTGTCCGCGGATGACCATCAGCGAATACCATGGCAGCGTAAACGGTCATTCCAGCCATCGAGGCGATCATATCCGGGGCACTTCCCAGATCTCGCCGGGCCGCAAGGCGCGAAAGCGCTCCTGTGGGATGCCTCGGCCGTCCAGCGCCTCGGCCAGCTTCCGGGCAGGCTCGTCGAACGGCTCGTCGGTGAGCTGGAACGTGCCCCAATGGCAGCCGGCGGCGAAGGCCGCGTTGCACAACGCCATGCCCTGGACCGCTTCCTCGGGGTTCTGGTGCTGCGGCGCCATGAACCAGCGCGGCTCGTAGGCGCCGATCGGCAGTATGGCGAAGCGGAAGCCGCCATGCCTGTCCGCCATCAGCCGATAGTTGATGCCGCCGTGGAAGCCGGTATCGCCGGCGAAATAGATTTTTCCACCCGGCGTCTCGATGACGAAGCCTGCCCACAGCGCCATGCGCCGGTCGCGAGCCCCGCGCGCCGACCAGTGATGCGCTGGTTCGACGTGGATCGCGGTGCCGTTGGAGACATCGACCCTGTCGCCCCAGTCATGCGCGGAAAGCCGCGTGCCGGGCACCGCGGCGGCGATGATGGCATCATTGCCGAGAGGCGTCACCACCAGCGGATCGTGCTTCTCCTGCAACTGCCTCAGCGTGGCAAGGTCGAGATGGTCATAGTGGTTGTGGCTGACCAGCACGAGGTCGATCGCCGGCAGATCGCCAAGGGCGATACCCGGCGGATTGACGCGCCTGGGTCCGGCAAAGGAGAACGGCGACGTGCGCTCCGACCAGACCGGATCGGTAAGGATGTTCAGCCCGGCGGTCTGGATCAGCAAGGTCGAATGGCCGACCATGGTCACGCTCAGATCGGCGCCTTCGACAGTCGCGGCCGGCTTTGCCTGCGCAAAGGGGCTCGGGCTGGCAGCAGGCCATTTCGAGCGTTGGCCGCTGAACTGCCATTTCAGCAGATCCTTGAAGGGGCCGGGCATCCGGCCGCCGGGATTGAAGAACAGGCTGCCGTCGAAATGGTCGCTGGGCGGGCCACTGTAGTAGCGGTTGGCGGCTTTCTTTCTGGCGGCCAAGGTCTGCGCTCCGGGGGGTTTCGGTGAATTCTTTGTTTTCACGCAATTCCCAGGGGAAAGGGCTGCGCGTTTTTCCCGGTAAACACCTTTCCGGGAATTGGCCATAGACATAAGCCCTGACGCGGCTGGCGCAAGCGTTTGCCGGCCGAAGGCCAGGGGCGGCAAGGCGGTCTCGGCTAGGATCGCGGCATCAGGAGGAAGACGCCATGGCGATGAAGCGGACGAAGACACCCTGGATGAAGGCCGAGGATTTCGGTCGCTCGCTGCCGCGCGGCATCGGCGTCAATCTGCTGGTATCGGACATGGCGGCGATGGTAGCCTTCTGCGGTGACGTGCTTGGCGCCCGCATCGTCTATGCCGACGAGGATTTCGCCGCGATCGAGCTTCTGGGATCCGTGTTCATGCTGCATGCGGACCATTCTTATCTCGACAATCCCATGACGGGCTCCATCGCGGGTGCGGAGACGCGCGGTGCCGGCATCGAACTGCGTCTCCATGGCGCGGAGCCCGACGCGATCGAGGCGGCGGCGCTGGAGCATGGCCACATCGTGCTGGCCGGCGCGATCGACAAGCCGCATGGTCTGCGCGAGTGCTATATCGTCGGACCGGACGGATATGTGTTCGTGCCAAGCGCGCCGCTCGCCGGGTGAGTGCGACAAATTTGCAACAATTCATACCGCAAACCCTATTTTAACCATATCGGGTTGAAATTTCGCCACCTTCTCCATCTTGGTGGAGGTGAGATTGCGCGGACGGCTTCCCCCCAGCCGGATCCGACGGAGGTTGTAATGAATTTTTCGAAAGGCGGCCTGGTGGCCGTATCCCTGGCGGCAATCGTTGCGAGCGGCTGCTCAACCTCACGCTTCTCGTCGATGGACGACCAGCAACCGGCGCCGCTGCAGCCAGCCCCCGCTGGCCAGGTGAGTTCCAACCAGCTGCCGCCGCCGGCCTCGCCCGGCACCACCGACCCGTCGCAGTTCCCGACCGCGCCGGCCAACACGCAGGTTGCTTCGCTGCCGCCGGACGGCGCGGCGCCAGCGGGTGCCGCCGATCTCAGCGCGGCGGCCGTCGCCGGTGTTTGGAATGTCAGCGTCTCCGGCCAGAGCTGCAAGGTGGCGACGCCGCAGACCAAGTTCGGCGCCGGTTTCCGCGCCGGGCCGCTGCATTGCCCGGCGCCGATCGACGGCATCAAGTCGTGGAACGTCGCCGGCAAGCAGCTGACGCTTTATGACGAGAATGGCGGTTCGCTGGCGCGGCTTTATTCGTCGGGCGGCTCGAAATTCGACGGCCAGACTTCCAACGGGCAACCGATCTCGCTTACGAGGTAGGACATGCCGATATCCAGGTGATGCCGGCGGCGTGACCTCAATCTCGGCACCCCCTTCCCTGGGTATCCTGCTCTGAATAGTGACGTGATCGATGCATCTGCGTGACGGCCTCCAGACCCATCCGACCGTCCGGCAGCGCTACGACCATCTGGTGGTATCAGGCGCGATCGAGCGCGATGCCGCGCAGGAAGAGATCGCCGCCGCGCTCGACCGGCTGACCGTCGAGATCTCGGCCAAGCGGCTGGCGCACAAGTCCAGTGCACTGGGCTGGCTGTTTGCCCGCAAGCGCGAGACGCACGAAGCGGTCAAGGGCCTCTACATCCACGGCGGCGTCGGCCGCGGCAAGACCATGCTGATGGACATGTTCTTCGAGCTCCTGCCGGTCAGGCGCAAGCGCCGTGTGCATTTCAACGACTTCATGGCCGACGTGCAGGACCGTATCCAGAAACACCGGCAGGCGCGCAAGGAAGGCACGGTCAGGGAAGACGATCCGATCCCGCCGGTGGCCAAGGCGCTCGCCGAGCAGGCCTGGGTGCTGTGTTTCGACGAGTTCTCGGTCACCGACATAGCCGACGCCATGATCCTGTCCAGGCTGTTCTCGGCACTGTTTGCCAATGGGGTCGTACTGGTCGCCACCTCGAACGTGGCGCCGCAAGATCTTTACCGTGACGGGTTGAACCGCCAGCTTTTCCTACCGTTCATCGCCATATTGGAACGCCACGCGCAGGTGCTGTCCCTGGACGGGGACAAGGATTACCGGCTGGAAAAGCTCGCCCGTACGCCGGTCTATGTCACGCCGGCCGATGCGGCGGCCGACCAGGCGCTCGATGAGGCCTGGCAGGCGATGACGCGCGGGGCGCCGACGGCCGAGACCTCGCTGACGCTGAAGGGACGCAAGGTGGTGGTGCCGGCCGCCGCTGGTGACGCGGCGCGTTTCACCTTCGCCGACCTCTGCGAAAAGCCGCTCGGCGCGCGCGATTACCTGGCGATCGCCGGGCGGTTTTCAACTGTTTTCATCGACCGTGTGCCGGTGCTGGGCGAAGGCAAGCGCAACGAGGCCAAACGCTTCATCCTGTTGATCGACACGCTCTACGACCATCATACACGGCTGGTGGTGAGCGCCGACGCGCTACCGCACGCGCTTTATGTGGCCAAGCGCGGCGTCGAGGTGTTCGAATTCGAGCGAACCGCATCGCGGCTGATCGAGATGCAAAGCCGCGACTGGCTGGAGAGCTGGGCGAAGCGCCGGACGGGTGAAAGTAGGGTCGGCGGAGGCACGGCCGCACCTTCACCTTCCTGAGCAGAGCCCGGGATTTGCAGCGCTCATCGCGCCTTGGATTACTTCTTGGCTCTCAACGTCTCGACGTCGGTCTTGCCGACATACCAGTCGCGGGCGTTGACCTCCTCGAAGACGACCCAAACGTCGTCATTGCCCAGCCCGGTGGCGTCCATGATGGCCGCCGTGACTTTCCTGGCGATGTCAGCCTTCTTGCCTACCGGATCGGCGGCGATCACTTCCTTGACGATGCGGATGTTGACGAATGGCATGACGCCCTCCTCTTGAATTGTGTCTGATACGGCCGACAGCCGGCCTCGAACTCCGCTCCGGCGAACCGCAGGATGGTTGCTCCGGAAGCCCCGGCAAAGCGGGCGCAGCGGCTATCCGCAAAACGGCCATTAAGGGCCGCCAGAGAAGCGTTTCCAGCAGGCTCAATAGGTCTTGGCCCCGTTCACCATCAATCGCACCGAATAAAGCGAGGTGGTGCCGGCGATGTAGAGACAGTTCAGCTTGGCGCCGCCGAAAACGCAATTGGCGGTCACCTCCGGTACCTTGACCTTGCCGATCAGCGTGCCGTCGGGATCGTAGCAATGGATGCCGTCGGCGGCACTCGTCCAGATACGTCCATCGGCGTCGAGCCGGAAGCCGTCGAACAGTCCGGCCGTGCAGTCGGCGAACACCTTGCCTCCGGAAACCTTCTTGCCGTGCTTGCCGACGTTGAACACCCGCATATGTGCCGGGTTCTCGGCGCCATGCGTGCGGCCGGTGTCGACCACATAGAGCAGGCTTTCGTCTAGCGAGAAGGCAAGGCCGTTCGGCCTGACCATGTCGGTGATGACAGCCTCGATATCGCCCGTATCGGGATCGACCCGGTAGACATGGCAGGCGCCGATTTCACTCTCCGCCTTATCGCCCTCATAGTCGGTGTCGATGCCGTAGGTCGGATCGGTGAACCAGATCGAGCCGTCGGACTTCACCACCGCGTCGTTGGGCGAGTTCAGCGGCTTGCCCTTCCATTTGGCGGCGATGGTGGTGATCGAGCCGTCATGCTCCGTGCGGCTGACGCGGCGGCCCGAATGCTCGCAGGTGACCAGCCGGCCTTGCCGGTCGACGGTGTTGCCGTTGGAATTGCCGGACGGCTGCCGGAAGACACTGACGCTGCCGTCCGTCTCGTCGTAACGCAGCATGCGGTTGTTCGGAATGTCCGACCAGACGACATAGCGGCCGGCGGCGAACCAGGCCGGCCCTTCCGCCCACCGGCAGCCGGTGAACAGCTTCTCCACCTGCGCGTTGCCGTTGAACAGGCGCCCGAAACGTGGATCGAGAACCTCATAATAGTCTGCGGCCGCCATGCATTTCCTCCCAGTCATCGGTGACACCGGATCAAGCCAGCCCGCAATCGATCTGGCAAGACAGGGTAACGCTAATTTGTAAGACAAAACGGAAGGCGGCTCGCCGGCCGGCCAGGCCGCGTCTTGCCAGACCTTAGGGAGCCATTAACCGGCTATGCGCTGGCTGCAATGGTGCATTGCAACATCTTCTTTTTGCAACGCACCATTCCTATGTCATGATCCGTACCGATCAAGGGAGGAATAAACGGCCGCGCCGAATGCGGCACAGAAGGAACCTTGCTATGATCTTCAACGACCTCATGACCCGCGCTCGCAGCAGCATCGCCAAGCGCAAGCACTACAATCGTCTCGTCGCCGAAATCGACAGCTTCTCCAGCCGCGATCTGGCCGATATGCGAGCCGACCGCTCGGAAATGCTCTACCAGATCCACAAGCAGATCTACGGCTGAGCAACCCATAGCGTTTGTCGTCTCGGGTCGCCGCCACGGAGCTTCGCTCCTGCTTTGCCCGTGGATGACGAAGGTGGGTCGGGCCTACTGAAAATTACGCCCTTTGGGCATGACCCTCTCCGCCTCTTCGGACAGCATTGCGAGATCCTGTCCGTCTTTCAGCATCGCGGGCCGTATTTCGGGTTGGCCGGAGCGGTCTGAAGGATCGGCGGCCGGCAGTGCGGTCGCACCGACCTTTTCCAGCAGCACGGTCAGCCAGGGCGTCAGGTCCTCGATCTTTTCGGCGACGATATGGACGACACCTGATTCCGACTGCAGTTTCCCGGTGACCTTCACAAACCGGGCACCCATGACGATGGGCCGGAAACGGATGAAGGTCCTTTCCCACAAGATGACATTGGCGACGGCCTTGTCGTCTTCGAGCGTGAGAAAGATCGCGTTGCCCTTGCCGGGGCGCTGGCGCACCAGCACCAGTCCGGCAACGCAGACCCGCCTGCCGTCGCGCACGGAAGGCAGGCTCGCATTGGGAGTGATGCCGGCGCGGTCGAGCCGCTCGCGCAGGAAGGCGACCGGATGCGCCTTCAGCGACAGGCCGAGCGAGCGGTAGTCATGGATGACATGCTCGCCGAGCGGCATTTTCGGCAGCCTCGTTTCAGGCTCCAACTCGCGCAGGCTGAGCGCCGGCTGGTCGAACAGCGGCAGCTTCTCGGCGGCACTCTTGCCGTCGAGCGCGCGGACCTCCCAAAGTGCCGCGCGGCGGTCGAGGCCGATGGAGCGGAAGGCGTCGGCCTGCGCCAATTTCTCGATCTCGTCGACATTGAGGCCGGAGCGCAGCCAGACATCCCGCACCGTCGAGTAGCCGGCGCCGCGCCGCTCGACGAAAATCTTCATGCGTTCCCTGGAAAGTCCCTTGATCTGCCGGAAGCCGAGCCGCACCGCATGCCTCGTCTCGATGACACCGCGCATTTCGGCATGGCGCGGCAGGATGCGGGCCGGGTCGAAAAGCGCCTTTTCCAAAGTGCAGTCCCAGACGGAGAAATTGACGTCGACCTCGCGGATGTCGACGCCATGGTCGCGGGCGTCGCGCACCAGCTGCGCCGGCTGATAGAAGCCCATCGGCTGCGAATTCAGGATCGCGGCGCAGAACACGTCCGGATAGAAGGTCTTGAACCAGCAGGAGGCGTAGACGAGCAGGGCGAAGGAAGCGGCGTGGCTTTCGGGAAAGCCATACTCGCCAAAGCCCTCGATCTGCTTGAAACAGCGCTCGGCGAAGTCTTTTTCGTAGCCTCGACCTGTCATGCCGTCGATCATCTGCTGGCGATAATTGCCGATCGTGCCGGTGCGCTTGAAGGTGGCCATGGCACGGCGCAGTTCATCGGCCTTGCCCGGCTTGAAGCCGCCGGCGACGATGGCGATCTTCATCGCCTGCTCCTGAAACAGCGGCACGCCCAGCGTCTTGCCGAGAATCTCTTTCAGCTCCGCCTTGGGATATTCGGGCTTTTCCTTGCCCTGCCGCCGGCGCAGATAGGGGTGCACCATGTCGCCCTGGATCGGGCCCGGCCGTACGATCGCCACCTCGATGACGAGGTCGTAGAATTCGCGCGGCTTGAGACGCGGTAGCATCGACATCTGAGCACGCGATTCGATCTGGAAGACGCCGAGCGTATCGGCACGGCAGATCATGTCGTAGACACGGGAATCTTCCTTGGCGATCGTATCCAGGGTCAATGGCCTGCCATAATCGTCTCTCACGCCGTAATGGGTCTCGAGCAAGGTGAAAGCGCGCTGGAGGCAGGTCAGCATGCCGAGCGCCAGAATATCCACCTTGAGGATTTTCACCGAATCGAGATCGTCCTTGTCCCATTCGACCATCTTGCGCTCGTCCATCGCCGTCTTGACGATGGGGACGATCTCGTCGAGCCGGTCCTTGGTGATGACGAAGCCGCCGACATGCTGGGAAAGGTGGCGGGGAAAGCCCATGATCTCGTTGGCGCGTTCCATCACATGCCGTGACACCGGATCCCTGCTGTCGAGGCCGCCGGCCCTGGCTTCCTTCTCGCCGAGTTCCGAGGTCGACCAGCCCCAGATCGAGCCGGAGAGAGACGCCCTGACATCCTCCGAAAGGCCCATCGCTTTCGACACTTCGCGCAGCGCCGAGCGGCCGCGATAGCTGATGACGGCGGCGGCGAGCGCCGTGCGCTTGGAGCTGTATTTTGTATAGATGTACTGCATCACCTCTTCGCGCCGTTCATGCTCGAAGTCGACGTCGATATCCGGCGGCTCGTTGCGTTCCTCGGAAATGAAACGCTCGAACAGCGTGTCGATCTTGTCCGGCCCGACCTCGGTAATGCCAATGCAGAAGCAGATGATCGAATTGGCCGCGGAGCCGCGGCCCTGGCAGAGAATGCCTTCGCCTCGGGCGAATTTGATGATGTCATGGACGGTCAGGAAATAACGGGCGTAATTCAGCCGCTCGATCAGGACGAGCTCTTCCTGGATTCGTTTTATCACGCTGGCGGGGATACCGCCGGGAAAGCGCCGGGCTGCACCTTCCCGAGCCAGCCGCTCCAGCTCCGCCTGCGGCCCGAGACCCGATTCCGTCGGCTCGTCGGGATAATTGTACTGAAGGTCGCCGAGCGAGAAGGTCAGCTCTTCGCCGAAACGCAGCGTCTCCGCCAGCGCTTGCGGATACCGGCGGAACAGGCGCGCCATTTCCTGCGGCGGCTTCAGATGGCGTTCGGCATTGGCGGATAGCTCCAGCCCCACCTCGGCGACCGGAACATTGAGGCGGATCGCGGTCAGCACATCCTGCAGCGGGCGCCGTTCGGCCGTGTGGTAGAGCACATCGTTGGTCGCCATCAGCGGGATGCCGCTGCTCTCGGCGAACGCCGCCGCCTGCTCGATCCGGAAGCGATCATGGCCGGCATAACAGGGTGAGACGCCGAGCCGCGGGGCCCTGCCGAAGCGATCCTTGAGTTCACGGAGCAAAGCCAGACTGTCTTGCGCGCCGGCCGCCAGATCGGGCAGGACCGCCAGCGACATCCGGTCCCCCCATTCGAGCAGGTCGTCGCGCCGGAGCAGGGTGGCGCCCTTTTCGGTCTCGTCACGCAGATTGGCCTGGGTGAGCATGCGGCACAGATGGCCCCAGCCCGCGCGGTCCCTGGGATAGGCGAGAATGTCCGGCGTGCCGTCGCCAAAAACCAGCCGGCAGCCGGGATGGTAGGCAAGCTTTTCGACCTTGGCCTGCTGCCAGGCGCGCACCACGCCGGCGACGCTATTGCGGTCGGCGAGCCCGATCGCGGAGAAGCCCATGAGCTTGGCCGCGACCACCAGCTCCTCGGGCTTGGAGGCGCCCCGCAGGAAGGAGAAATTCGACTGGATGCCGAACTCGGCATAGGGGATGACGGTCAGCGCGTTCATGCGAAGACCCCATGCATGAACCAGCGCGGCGGGATCTGCGAGACGCCGCCGTAAAGGCCTTGCCGGTACAGCCAGTAGCGGCGGCCACCGGCATCCTCGATGCGGAAATAGTCGCGTGTCGATGCCGCCGCATCGCCCGGCGCCTCGCGCCACCATTCGGCGGCGATGCGCTCCGGACCTTCGGCGCGCGTCACACGATAAAGCGCGCGGCGCCAGCGGAAATGCAGCGGCGGTCCCTCCGGCATTTCGGTGGCCGGCACCTCGATGGGCTCGGGCGAACGGAACAGCCGGATCGGTCGTTCCGGCGGGAAGATGGTCATCGGCGCCTGCATCCTGTCCGGCTTCTTGGGTGGCGTGGTCCGGCGCGGGGCTTCGGTGAAGGGAATGATGGCGACGGCGCGTTCCGGCAGATGGCTTTCCACGGGAACCGGCTGCAGAACCGCGCCCTCACCGAGGCGGGCGCGGATACGGTCGGCGAACAAGGCGATGTCGGCGCCGTCATCGGCCGCTTCGCCGGTCAGATCGGCCTGCTGCATGTCGAAAGCGGCAACGGCCAGCACCGAGAGGCGCACCAGGTCGAAGCCATATCCGGCATCGATATGCTGCTCGAGTGCCGCCAGCCTTTCATGGAACAATTTCCGGACCAGCAAGGGTTCGCGCATCGGCCGCGAGGTGCCGAGCGCGATGCGGCTGACGGCGCCGTCGACGCGAAAAAGCAGCAGCGCCAGGCTCCTTGCGCCTTCGCCGCGGCGTTCGAGGTCGGTCTTCAAGGTCGTCGCCAGCATGCCCACCAGCCGTTCTATTTCCTCCGTCAGCGTGACGGGCTCGGCGAGATGACGTTCGACCGAAAGCGACGCGACGGGAAGACGCGGTGAGATCGCCTCGTCGAGACGGCCAAGCGCCTGGTCGAGGCGCTGGAGCAGCAGGGCGCCGAACCGGCGGGCGAGCGGCGCGCGCGGTGCGGCCATGACGGCGCCCGCCGTGCGCAGCCCCACACTTTCCAGGCTGGTACGGGTTTCCGGCGCTATGCGAAGGGCGGCCAGCGGCAAGGGGGCAAGCAAGGCTTCCTCCTCGCCTGATGGAACGATGCGGTCGCCGCAAAACCGGGCCGCCGCCCAGGCCGCTCCGGGCGTGCCGGCAAGCCCGCCGCGGACGTCGAAACCCTGCTGGAAGAAGCGCGACAGGATTTCGTCCAGCATGGCGCGTTCGCCGCCGAACAGATGGGTGCAGCCGGTGACGTCGAGGAACAGGCCGTCGATGCCGTCCAGCGCCACCAGCGGCGTGTAGCGGTCGCACCAGTCGGCGAGGCCCTCGAGCAGGCGCCGGTCGGCCTCCGGATCGGCTTCGACGATGTCGATCGACGGATGCATGGCGCGCGCATCGGCAATCCCCATGTCGCGCTTCAGGTGCAGCGCCTCAGCCCGCGCGTCGAGGGCCGAGATGCGCTGCGCGTTGCCCTGGCGATGGCTGATCACGAGCGGTGGGTGAGATAGCTGCGGATGATCCGACGGCCGGGAACGCCAGGATTTCCCCAGACGCTGCCGCAGGATCCTTTCTGTCGCGAGATAGGGAAACCATAGGGACAGGATTCTCTGCCCATTCGTTGCTCGCCCTGCGCCTTTCCTCGCCCCTTCTTTCATCGAATTTGCGTTCATCGGGGTTCCACTCCAGTGTGAATTGTCCAGGCAGGGCCGTGCGGCTCTTGCCGATGCTGATGGTGAAGGCCGGGTGGCCGATCGAGCCGGCGAGCGGCCCGGCGACTGTTTCGCGCGGCACGGCCGGCGCCGACGCGACAATCAGACGAACAGGCGCCGCCGTCGGTTCGGGCTCGGCCGCTTGCCGCAGCAGGAACACCGGCCGGCCGGCACCTTGCGCCCGCGCATGCAGGCGGCGTGTCGCGGTCAGGTCCAGCCGCTGCGGATTGCCGCGGATCTCCAGGATGACGGCGGCAAGCGCGGTCATCCGGGCCGCCTCCTCGGCGATCCACAGCGCATCGACAAGCCGGGGCGCCTCGGAAAACAGCAATTGCCCGGGCTCGATGCCGAACGAGGCATGCAGCCCCCTGGCATAGGGAAAGCCGGCCTCGTGGAAAATTTCCGATGTCCCGATCCACAGGATGGGCAGCCCCTGCGCCTGGTTGAGGATCAGGCTGACCATCGACAGGGCGAAACCGGCGACGGCTCCTGCATCGCGGGTTTCCAGGCCATGGATTTCGGTCAGGGCGGCTTTCGGCAGGCCGCCGCTGAGCGCGGCATCGAGCCGCTCGATGCCAATGGGCAGGAAAGCATCCGGCAAGGCCGCGGCAAGGCCGCGCCGGACGATCGTCAGATCGCTGCCGGCGTCAGCATCAAGGGGCGCGCCAGCCGGTGCCTGCAGGCGCTCGGGCAGTGTTCCCTCGATCTTCGCGATCTGGCGGCGCAGGGCAAAAACAGTCTCCCGCGCCACGGCGGTCATCGCCATGACGGTCAGCTTTCACTCACAATTGTTCCTGTTATGTTCCTATAGATTCCAGAGGGGATCGGAAGAGTCAAGCAGAGTCATCAAGGAATTTATTCCTCTTCCTGCGCGACACCGGCGTACAGGCGTCATTTGCCTCGACCAGCGCGAACGCCTATATCCGGGATCAAAGGACAAAGCATGGCCCGCATCTACAAGACCCGCACCTGGCATGGTGAACTTGCGCCCTCGATGGAGGAATTGGAGTTCCTGGCCCTGGAGGCCTATGCCCACCTGCCGGAGGATTTTCGCAAGCTGACCGGCGAGATCGTCATCCAGATCGCTGAGTTCCCGACCGACGAGATCATGGACGACCTGTCGCTGGAAACGCCGTTCGACCTGCTCGGCCTGTTCGAGGGGCGCGGCATCGCCGAACGCTGGAACCCGCAAACAGGCGAAGGCCCGAACCGCATCACGCTCTACCGCCGCGCCATGCTCGACTACTGGGCCGAAAACGAGGAAACGCTGGGCGACATCGTCACCCACGTGCTGATCCACGAGATCGGCCACCATTTCGGCCTGTCGGACGATGATATGGAGAAGATCGAAGAGGCGGCGGAGTAGCTCTCGGCGTTTTCCCCTACCAGTCGCTGAGCTTCGTATCCGGTCCGTATTCCTGGCCATCGACATCCTTCACCACGGCCTGGCCGCAGCGCATGGTCTTGGTCTTCTTGTCGTAGGCGTAGGTCGGCGAGCCGAACAGGTGCCAGCCCTTGTTCAGCGCCGCCGCCACCTTATGGCAGAAGCTGGCGTCGTCCGGGGCGGTGAGAAAGCGGTAGAGTTTCATCGTCCAATTCCTGTCATGTATCCCAAATCGGCGAATATCATGCGCCGATGGCGGCCGCTTTCGCCAGAAGTTTTTCGGCCTGCGCCAAGTGCAACCGCTCGACCATCCTGCCATTCAGCGCGATGACGCCCTTGCCGCTGTTTTGAGCAAGCGCGAAGGCATCCTTCACCGCGCGCGCCTCGGCCAGCGCCTGCGCCGACGGAGCGAAGGCACGGTTGGCGGCCTCGATCTGCGATGGATGGATCAGCGTCTTGCCGTCAAAGCCCATGGCGGCGGCCTGCGTGCACTCACGCGCGAACGCGTCCGGGTCGCGAAAATCGTTGAACACGCCATCGAGCATGTCGATCCCGCCGGCGCGTGCCGCCAGCAGCATCTGCATCAGCCATGGCAGAAGATAGGCGCGATCCGGCGTCGCCAGCACGCCGGTATCCTTGACCAGGTCATTTGTTCCGGCGATGAAACAATCCAGGCGCGAGGCGGGGTCGCGGCCGAGTTCGGCAATGGCGCCGATGTTGAGCATGGCCTTGGGTGTCTCGATCATCGCCCATAGTTTCACGCTGTCCGGGGCAAAATTATCGTCCAGCACATCGCCGACTTCGAGCACGTCACGCGGCGTGTCGACCTTTGGCAGCAGGATGCCGTCCGGCTCCGCCTTGGCCACGGCCGCAAGATCGTCAGTGCCCCATTCGCTGGACAGCGCATTGACGCGCACCACCATCTCGCAGCGCCGGCCATTGGCATCAGGGCGGTTGGCGAAAATGCCGGTCAGTTTTTCGCGCGCGGCGATCTTGTCGGCGGGGGCGACGGCATCCTCGAGGTCGATGATGACCGCGTCGCAAGCAAGCTGCGCGATCTTGGCCAGCGCCTTGTCGTTGGAGGCCGGGACATAGAGCACGGAGCGGCGCGGGCGGTAGGTTTCGGTCATGCCAGATCTATGCCGTGTGTGGTCGGGCGAGGCAAGCCGATAGCCCTGCACGAAAACTGCACGCGCCTGCGGAAAACCTCCTCCGATCCGCCGCATCGCTTTCCTGCATGCCTGCGAGACAGTCGGCATGCACAAGCGAGCAAAACCCCGTCTACCTTACCGGCTGCGCAGCGAAGGCTGGTGGCTGGTCGACCCGCAACGCGCCAACCCCGCTGCAATTCCCCCGTTTGTCCGCAAGAGTCCGCCGCCATGGCGATGGGACGCCATCAGGAAAATCAGGCCGTGACCTCCTTCTTCCGCGCCGCGCCAAGCTATTGCAGCCGCTTGGGCGTCGCCGTGCTGCTGGTCGCGCTCGCCGATTTCCTGTTCTACGGCCAGCCCGCCGGGATCACGGTTCTGCTGTTCGCCATCCTGATTGCCGCCGCTGTGGTTGCCGTGCATCCCGCCGCCTTCAGCGACGGCAAGGTATGGCTCAAGTCGGCCGCCTTGCTTGTCGCGCTGTTGCCGCTCGCCGAGACTGTCAGTCCCTTGTCCGTCTCGATCGCCCTTGCCGCGCTGGTGGCGTTCGCGCTTTCGCTGAGCGGCCGGCTGCGACACCGCACGGCGCGCGTTGCAGGCCAGATCGTGCTGTTCGCACTGGCGGCGCCGGTCCGGTTCCTCAGCGATTTTCTCAAGTGGCGAAGAGTGGCGCGGCGGTTCGGCGGGCATCGCATAAGGCTGGCGGCGATCGCGGTCTGGGTGATGCCGCTGACGCTGGGCGCGGTCTTCGTCGCCCTTTTCGGCGCCGCCAATCCGGTCATCGAATACTGGCTGTCGCTGATCGATCTGATGAAGCTGCTCGACCTCGTCCAGTTGACGCGGATTGCCTTCTGGCTGTTCGTGCTTGCCGGCGTCTGGGCGTTTCTACGGCCGCGCCTGCCGCGCTTTCAGCGCCGCATCGCCAGGCCAAATCACCCTGCTGCCGATGCCCAGCCAGCGGCGGACAGGCACGCCGTCGAGGACATCGTCTTCGGCAAGGCCGCCATCCTGCGCGCGTTGATCGTCTTCAACGTTTTGTTTTCGCTGCAGAGCGGGCTCGACGCCACCTATCTGTGGGGCGGGGTCGCGCTTCCCGATGGTTTGAGCTACGCCGCCTACGCGCATCGCGGCGCCTATCCCTTGATCGTCACCGCGCTGCTAGCCGCCGGTTTTGTCCTTGCGGCGTTGAGGCCCGGCAGCGAGACATCGGCCGACCCGCTCATCCGCCGGCTGGTCTATGCCTGGGTGGCGCAGAACATCATGCTGGTCGTCTCATCGATCCTGCGGCTCGATCTCTATGTCGGCATCTATGCGCTGACCTACTGGCGCGTCGCGGCTTTCGTCTGGATGGGACTGGTGGCGGCCGGCCTTGCGCTGATCATCGCCCGTATCGCGCTCGGAAAATCCAGTGAATGGCTGCTCTCCGCCAATCTTCTGACGTTATCCCTGGCGCTTTATGTCTGCTGTTTCATCAACTTCGCAGCAACGATCGCCGATTACAATGTCGACCACTCTCTTGAAATGACCGGCCAGGGCATTCCCCTCGACGCCTGGTATCTCCGCTCGCTCGGGCCGGACGCGTTTCCAGCGCTCGATCGCTTCTTCGACCGTCGGCGCGGGACGGCCAATGCCGGTGCCGTCGGCGAACTGGCAAGGTTGCGCGGTGTCGATGAAGGCTGGTATCGCAGCCTGCAGGAAAACTGGCGAAGCTGGAGCTTTCGCGACTGGCGCCTACTTCGCTATCTCGACAACAGGCGGCCTATTGTTCCCAGCGTCGCAGAACCCGTGCCGGATCGCTAATCCATGCCGCATCACATCCTCGTCGCCGACGATGACCCGCATATTCGCGAAGTGATCTGCTTCGCGCTGGAAAAGGCCGGCATGAAAACGGCCGCCGTGTCCGATGGCGCCGCCGCTCTGCAGGCAATCGAACGGCGCACGCCCGACCTTGTCGTGCTCGACATCGGCATGCCAGAGATGGACGGGCTGGAGGTCTGCCGGCGGCTGCGTCACACATCAGACGTGCCGGTGTTGTTCCTGTCCGCGCGCGACGAGGAGATAGACCGCATCCTCGGGCTCGAAATGGGTGGGGACGACTATGTCACCAAACCGTTCAGCCCGCGCGAACTCGTCGCCCGCGTCAACGTCATCCTGCGCCGCGCCCGTCCGGCGGCGCTCGAACCGGCCGACGACAGGCAGTTCGCGCAGGGAAAACTCACCCTGGCGCCGGCCAGCCACGCGGCCGCCTTCGACGGCAAGCCGCTCGCCCTGACGGCGATCGAGTTCTCGATCCTGAAAGGGTTTCTGGCGCGGCCCACCCATGTGCTCGATCGCGACGCGGTGATGGCCAATGCCTATGCCGGCAAGATCCATGTGGCCGACCGCACCGTCGACAGCCATATCCGCAACATCCGCGCCAAGCTGGCGGCGATGGGTTGCCCGGAGGTCATCGAAACCGTGCACGGCGTCGGCTTCCGGCTCGGCCGATGCGGCTGACGACATCAAGCAAGTCGATTGGCAGCAAGTGGATCGGCCGCAAATGGCGGCCGCGCCTTGCCACGGTCGTCGTCGCCATCCTGATCCTGGTGATGTCCCTGCCGCTGGTCGGCCTGTTCTTCTTCCGCCTCTATGAGAACCAGCTGATCCGTCAGACCGAAGCGGAACTGATCGCACAGGGCGCCGCCATCGCCGCTATCTATGCCCAGGAGGTGCGCGACGCCGGCATTTCACCGGAAAAGCTTGGCGTGGCGATGCCGCTGGCGAATGGCACCACGAGCCGAGGCGCCAATCTCGATTCGCCCTATCGGCCGATCGAGCCGCAGCTCGATCTCGCCTCGGATTACGTGCTTCAGACCAGGCCGGTAGGGATCCCTGCCACGGTCGATCCAGCTTTCGCCGCGATCGGCGCGCGGCTGGCTGGGATTCTCGACGCGACGCAGAAGACCACGCTGGCCGGCTTCCGGCTGCTCGATCCCAGGGGCGTCGTGATTGCCGGGCGCGACGAGATCGGGCAGTCGCTCGCCGAGGTCGAGGAGGTGCGTGAGGCACTCGCCGGGCGCTATGCCAGCGCGCTCAGGCTGCGCATCCCCAACCAGCCGCCGCCGCCGCTCTATTCGGTCAGCCGCGGCACCAGGGTGCGCGTGTTCGTCGCCCTGCCGGTGGCCGTCGACGGCAAGGTCGCCGGCGTGGTCTTTGTCTCGCGGACGCCTAACAACATCATAAAACATCTCTATGGCGAGCGCGGCAAGGTGACGGCGGCAGCGATCGCCATTCTCGGCGGCACGCTGCTCATCGGCCTCGTTTTCCTGCGCACCGTCAGCCGGCCGATCTACGCGCTCATCGACCGCACCCAGCGCATCGCCGCCGGTGAGCGCAGCGCGATCCGGCCTCTCGACCACCATGGCACGCGCGAAATGGCGGAGCTTTCCGCCGCCTTTCTCGATATGGCCGAAAGACTACAGGCGCGCTCGGACGCCATCCAGACCTTCGCCACCCATGTCTCGCATGAACTCAAATCGCCGCTGACGGCGATCCAGGGTGCGGCCGAATTGCTGCGCGATTCAGGCAGCGGGATGGCCGATGAAGAGCGGCGGCGCTTCTCCGACAATATCGTCACAGATGCAGGGCGGCTCAACCTTTTGGTCCGGCGGCTTCTCGACCTGGCGCGGGCCGAAAACCTCGCGCCCAGCGGCGAAAGCACCTCGGTCGGCGCCGCGCTGGCGCTGCTCCCCGTCGACGCGAGGCTGGCGGTTGAGGTCGAGGCCGGCGGCGACCTGGCCTTCCGCATCTCGTCCGAGAACGCTGCCATCGTGCTTGCCAATCTCATCGACAATTCGGCCAGGCACGGCGCGACCCTAATTTCCATCACCGCCGCAAGCGCGAGCGGCAGGGTTTCCGTTCTGGTCAGCGACGACGGCGCCGGCATTTCGCCGAGCAACCAAGCGCGGATCTTCGAACCGTTCTTCACCACGCGGCGCTCTACCGGCGGCACCGGCATGGGTCTGGGCATCGTGCTGGCCCTCCTGAAAGCGCATGATGGTACGATCCGGCTGGTTGACTCCGAGCGCGGCACGCGCTTCGAGATCACTTTGCCGGTCGCGTAGATTGCGGACGGAGGATCGGAGAAAAAATGCGCTACGACATCGTCATCATCGGCGGGGCCATCGTCGGATCCTCGGTCGCCTACTATCTGCGCGAGGAAGGGTTTTCCGGCTCGATCGCGCTGATCGAGCGCGACCCGCAATTCGCCCATTCGGCGACGACGCTGTCCATGGCCTCGATCCGCCAGCAATTCTCCATTCCGCAAAACATCCGCCTGTCGCAGTTCACGCTAAAACTGTTTCGGCGGCTGAAGGAAGAATTCGGCACCGACGCCGATATCGGTTTTCGCGAGGGCGGCTATCTCATCCTTGCCGGCGAGGCCGGGCTGCCGATCCTGAAAGCCAACCACGAAGCGCAGGTCGCCGAGGGCGCTGACATCCTGCTCGAGGACGCCGAACAGCTGACGCGCCGCTTCCCCTGGCTGTCGGCCGAAGGCATCACCGCCGGCGCCTATGGCCGGACCGGCGAGGGCTGGTTCGACGCGCATGCGATGCTGATGCTGTTTCGCAAGGCGCTGCGGCAGAAGAAGATCGACTTTATCAGCGCGTCGGTCACCGGCGTCGAGCGGCGGGGTGACCGCGTCACCGGCGTCAGCCTCGACAATGGCGATCGGCTCGAGGCCGATACCGTCATCAATGCCGCCGGGCCGAATGCCGGCAAGGTCGCTGCCCTTGCCCAGCTTTCGCTGCCGGTCGAGCCACGCAAGCGCAACGTCTTCGTCTTCGAGGCGCGCGAGAAATATGCCGACATGCCGCTGCTGGTCGATCCCTCCGGCATCTATGTCAGGCCGGAAGGCTCGGTCTACCTCACCGGCGGCGCCGAGCCGGAGGAGGGCGACGGCCCGGCCGATCCCGGGGATTTCGACGTCGACTGGCCGCTGTTCGAAGAGGTGATCTGGCCGGTGCTGGCAACCCGCATCCCGGCCTTCGAAGCGATCAAGCCGACGCGCGCCTGGGCGGGGCATTACGACTACAACACGCTGGACCAGAACGCCGTCATCGGCCCCCACCCCGAGGTGACGAATTTCCTGTTCGCCAACGGATTCTCCGGCCATGGGCTGCAACAGGCGCCGGCGGTCGGCAAGGCGCTGGCCGAACTGATCGTGCATGGCGGCTACCGGACGATCGACTGCTCGGCATTTGGCTACGCGCGTGTCGCCGAAGGGCGGGCCTTCCGGGAATTGAATGTGATTTGAGGCGGCAAGTACGATCGACGTTAGCTGCCCCTCCAGGGTCTATGCCATCATTGCGTCGACCTTGAGCGCGTTGCCCAGCGCATTGCCTCCGGCCGTGTTGTCGAAAATTCCCCAGACCTCGGCACCCGAAGCGGCCGCTGCCTCGACTTGCCGGCTGAAGCGGTCGAGACTTTCGGCATCGTAGTCGGAATAATAGACGCGCGGCGCGCCATGCCAACGGAAATAGGCGAGGCCGGGCCAGCCGCCCGGCACCGCGGCAGGTGGCGCAGGAGCCGGATCGGCGGCAACGCGCGCGATCCGGCGAGCCGCCAGAAGTGCTTCAGCCCCTGCCTCGAACCAGTTGGGATGGCGCGGCTCGCAGACCAGCCTGGCTTGCGTTCGCTCGCCCAGCATGTCGAAGAAATCGCTCGCGACATCCGGCTCGAACGACAGGCTCGGCGGCAACTGCACCAGAAGCACGCTCAGCTTTCCACCGAGACCTTCGACCTCTTGGAGAAAGCTTTGCAAAAGATCGTTGCAGTCCACGAGACGGCGCTCATGGGTGATCGCCTTCGGCATCTTGGCGGCGAAGCGGAAGTGCTGCGGCACGGCGCGTGCCCAGCGGTCAAAGGTCTCGCGGCGGTGCGGCTTGTAGAAGGACGTGTCGATCTCGACGATCGGAAAGTGCCTGGAATAGCGTTCGAGATGCGATCCGGGTTGCGGGAAATTGTCCTTGTATCGCGTCGGAATGCCCCAGCCAGCCGTGCCTATGAAACATGCCTGTTTTCCCATGCATGGGATGTGGACCAGAACAGACGTGGGTCAAGGCGTGCGGAGGGCGCGTGACGACGCTCCACACGCCGATCAGGCCGCGGCCAGCTTTCCAGTCTCGATATGAGCTTGCAGCCAGGCCAGCACTCGTGCTCAGCCCTTGGCATGTTCAGCCGCCGCCTCTCGCAGCCCGCCAAAGCCGGCATGGCAGATGGTGACGCGCGTGCCGTCGGCGATAGGCTCCAGCAGCCATGCGACCCTGGTTTGCCGCCGGCCAAGCGTGGGATGGTCCCGACCATATGCCCACGTCTGCACGATCCGGCGCGGTGTTTCGATTTCGAGGAATTCACCGCTGGCCGGCAGGTCCCTACCGCCGGCCGTGCGCACGACAACGGTCCAGCGGCCGCCGACGCGATGGTCGGCCAACAGCGACCATCCTGTAGGTATCGGCTGACCCCCACCATTGCTCGACTTCCTTGCCGACCAGCGCCCCGAGACGCGTTCGGGAGGCGCGCCAATCTCGGCCGATGCCATGATCGTCTCGCCATTGGTCATGCTCCGCACCCTGAGAGCTTGCATGATCTATGCCTCCATGGAATTTGTTCCGCCAGCGAAACGAGCTCAAGCTTTCGACGGCGGACGCTCGAATCCCTTGCCCGTCTCGAGCAGGCTCTTCAGGCTGGCCAGCACCAGCGGCCAGCCCTTGGCGACATTGCCAATCAGCCTGTGCGGGCCCTCCGCCTCATGGGTCACGGCAAGTTTCATCAGCTCGCCGTCGGGCTCGATGGTGAAGGTGCAGCGCGTGTAGCCGTCCTCCCTGATCTCGGGCATCCATTCATTGCGCCATTTGATGACCAGGCGGCGTGGCGGGTCGATCTCGAGAATCTCGCCACTGTCGGCGACACGGCCGTCCGGGAAGATCAGCTTCCAGCTGGAGCCCACCTTCCACTCGCTCTCCTGATAGGAGCAGAGGAAGAACTGCCGGTTGAACTCCGGGTCGGTCAACGCCTCCCAGAGTTTCTCCGGCGTGGTGCGGATGTAGGTTACATAAACGAAGCTGTTGCTCATCAGTCTTCCCTTTCGAGGCGTTTCTTCAGGTCACTCAACGCATCAAGCCGATGGCGCTCGAACTTGCCGATCCAGCGCTCGGCGATCTCGTTGATTGGAACCGGGTTGAGGTAGTGCTCCTTCTCTCGGCCCCGGCGGATGGTGGTAACGAGGTTCGCTTCTTCCAGGATCGCCAGGTGCTTGGTCACCGCCTGGCGGGTCATGGCCATCTCTGCGCACAGCGCATTCAGCGTCTGTCCGTTCCTGGCATGGAGGCTGTCCAGCAATTGCCGGCGTGTCGGGTCGGCCAGGGCGCGAAAAACGGCATCCATGCTCATGGCTTAATATGCAACCATTTGGTTGCATGTCAAGCGACAAGACCGCGCACCGTTGACGATGGATAGATCACAGAAGAAAGTCAGCGCTTGCGGGAGATCCAGAAGGCGTCGGGCATGCGCTTCATGCCGATGCGTTCATAGAATCCGACAGCGTCGGGCATGGAAACCAGGCTGATGGCGACCGACGGTCCGAGCTGCCGGGCCACCTCGTCCATCAGCCCCTTGCCGATACCCAGGCCTTGCGCCTTGGCCGATACGGCAAGATCGCTGATGTAGCAGACCCAGGAAAAGTCGGTCAGGCAGCGGGCCACGCCAATCAGCGGCGTGGCTTCCTTGTCGAGATGCGCCATGTCGAGACGGGCGGTCACGATCAGGTTGGCGCCCTCCAACATCGCCTTCAGCCTTGCCTCGTCATCGACAGGCCGGACTTCGCCGAGACCGGACTCCACCAGCACGCGGCGGAATTCGGAAATGCCGAGCGCCGGTTCACGCGCATAGAGGACGTGGGAGTTTTCCGCCATGGGACCAGACTGCACCATCGGGCGGTGAATTCGAAGCTGTTTTGCGCAGCGCCCTTATGCCGGCCCGCACGAACAGTGCCTTTTATTTGCCCCCGGCTTTGTGTAAACCGGGCCCCAGCAAATCCCCCTAACGAAAACACGGGCCAAAGCCATGGAAAAATTCACCAAGCTCACCGGCGTCGCCGCTCCCATGCCGATCGTCAATGTCGACACCGACATGATCATCCCGAAGGATTATCTCAAGACGATCAAGCGCACCGGGCTTGGCACCGGCCTGTTCGCCGAGATGCGCTACAAGGACGACGGCTCCGAAAATCCGGATTTCGTGCTCAACAAGCCCGCCTACCGCAAGGCGCAGATCCTCGTCGCCGGCGACAATTTCGGCTGCGGCTCGAGCAGGGAACACGCGCCATGGGCGCTGCTCGATTTCGGCATACGCTGCGTCATCTCGACCTCGTTCGCCGACATCTTCTACAACAACTGCTTCAAGAACGGCGTGCTGCCGATCACCGTCAGCCCCGAGGACCTGGAGAAGCTGATGGATGACGCATCGCGCGGCTCCAACGCCACCCTGTCGGTCGATCTCGAAGCCAAGGAAATCCGTGGTCCGGACGGCGGCGTGGTCACCTTCGACCTCGACGACTTCAAGCGGCACTGCCTGCTCAATGGGCTCGACGACATCGGCCTGACCATGGAAAAGGCAGGCGCCATCGCCTCGTTCGAGAAGAAGAACGCCGAACTGCGCCCCTGGGCCTGAGCGGCCGCCAGGACCGGCCCCTTTCCGGGCTGGGTCGAGGGAGGGACAGTCATGACACATCAGCTTCTTGCCGGCGTTTGCGGGCTGGCCTTGTTGCTGGGGCCCGCCGCGGGCGTGCTCGCGCAGACCCAGACGCCCGCCGCGCAACAGCAGCCGGCGTTGGAAAAGCCGGCCACCGATCAGGATGCGGGAACCAACGCCGCCGACGCCGCTGACGACGACAAACAGGCGCCGGTGCCGTTCGAAGGCGGCCACCTCACCATCACGCAGCCGGAGCAGGACGGCGAGAAGGTGCTTGCTTATGACGGTAAGCAGCTGGCCAGCAATTACGATGTCTTCTTCGACAAAATTGTGGAAGTTGGCGGCGTCAAGGTGGCCCTGTTCGATGTTGGCGATGGCGGCAATCAATGCGGCCCGGCGACGGTGATCGTCTGGAAGCCGGAAGGCGGCGCCATCCAGAGCACCAAGGTCGAGCAGGACGATTGCGGAGCGCCGCCCGCGGGAGTGTCCGACAACGCCATCTATTTCGTGCCCTATCTCCTGCCGGGGGACCAAAAGCCGGCCCTGCAGTGGTCGCCGACGGATGGGCTGACGATTTCGGGCAATCTCACCTACATGCCGGAACCCGGCACCGACTGGAAAGACATCGATCCGGAAAAGTACCAGAACATCATCGACGCCTTCCACAATGAGGCTGTCTACAAGGAAGCCGAAAAGCTGCTCGGCAAGGACATGCCCGAAATGGCGACCAGCCTGCTGGTCGGCGGCGGCACGGAAAAGACCGCGTCCGGCGCCTTCTTCGCCAGCGGCTGCGTGCCGCACGATTGTGGCGGCAATGACGGCTTCATGGCCGTCGACCCGGCCAAGCACCAGCTCTATTTCGCCCGCCGCGGCGACAATGGCCAACCGAACGCCTGGCCGGCGCTGGCGACATGGCCGGCCGATGTGAAGGAAGCGCTGGACAAGGCGCTGGGGTCGGCGAACTAGCCAGGGCATTTCCGGCGAAAGGGAGGCGCCTCCAGGGCTCTGCCCCTTTTTCACGCAGGACCGCGTCAACGGCGATATTCGCCGGGACAATGGAACCAGATGGGCCGCGCGGCGTCATAGAAGCAGTTTCGCTCGGCAGTGCCTGGAGTAACATCGATGGTCAGGCTCGTTCTTCTGGCGCTTGTTCTGTTCGCCCTCTCAACTGGCGCCACAGAGGCGGCAAAGCTGGACGCAGCCGCCGTCAACAACGCCCAATTCACCGACGCCGCAACGAAGGGCGTCGACGCGACCGTGTTGAAGGCACAGGTCCTTTTGGATCGGGCGCGCTTCTCGCCTGGCCTGATTGACGGCCGCCAGGCGGAGAACTTCACCAAGGCGGTCCGGGCATTCCAGGCGGCCAACGCTCTGCCCGCCGATGGCAGGCTCAACCGGGAGACCTGGGACAAGCTGGTCGCAACCTCGCCAGACGAGGTTCTTGTGAATTACGAGTTGACGCGCAAGGACGTGCGTGGACCGTTTGCCAAGCGCATTCCGGCCAGTATGGAAAGAATGGCTCGCCTGCGCAGGCTCGGCTACCGCGGTTCGCTGGAACGGATCGCGGAGCACTTCCACATCAGCGAACAATTGCTGCGAAGGCTCAATCCGGGCATCAGCTTCAGGAAGGCGGGCGCAAAGGTGCTGGTGCCGGCTATCGACCGAGGCGATCCGCCCCCAGCCGCTGTCAGCGTCGAGGTCGACAAGGCCGCGCGCCAGGTTCGCGTTCTCGACGATTCCGGCAAAGTGGTTTCGGTCTACCCCGCCTCGATTGGAAGCGAAGAGAAGCCGGCGCCGAGCGGCGAGGCACAAGTCACACGCGTGGTCCACAATCCCACCTATCACTACGATCCCCGCTTCGCCT
Organism: Mesorhizobium sp. URHB0026; assembly: GCF_054059755.1. Lineage (NCBI taxonomy): Bacteria > Pseudomonadati > Pseudomonadota > Alphaproteobacteria > Hyphomicrobiales > Phyllobacteriaceae > Mesorhizobium > Mesorhizobium sp. URHB0026. The sequence goes on from NZ_JBSSCN010000001.1 coordinate 1,445,844, forward strand.
TCAAGGGGGTGAAAACCAAACGGCCCTTCACCATCGCTGCCGGACCCAACAATCCTGTCGGATCGATCTGGATCGATCTGTCCATTGAAAGTTACGGAATTCACGGCACGCCCGAACCAGGCAAGATCGGGAAGACCTTTTCGCATGGTTGCATCAGACTGACCAATTGGGATGCCGAAGACCTCGCCCTTGGTGTGCACAAAGGCACAAAGGTTGTCTTCACCGGAGAAACGGCTGAATCATCCGCGGGCCAACCCGGCTGACGCATCGCGGGAAAGAGAGCCGGCCCGTCGAGGCCGCGGATTCTGCACCGCCGATCCATCCGTATTGGCCCATGCCAGGATCGGTTTTTCCCCGCAAAGTAGCTGCGACAATGCGAGGCCCCCATGCGCAAGCTCATCTCAACCGGCTCGCCGTTCGAAAAGACCGCCGGCTATTCACGTGCCGTGGTGCAGGGCGACTGGTGCTTCGTGTCCGGGACGACCGGCTACGATTACGCCACCATGACGATGCCGGACAGTGTCGAGGCGCAGACGCGCAATTGCCTGGCGACGATCGGCAAGGCGTTGCAGGACGGCGGCTTCGAGATGTCCGACGTGGTGCGCGCGCACTACTACATCACCGACCAGGCCTTCGTGGATGTCGTCTTCCCGATCCTTGGCGAGACATTCGGCGACATCAGGCCCGCGGCGACGATGATCGTCTGCGAGCTCAACAAGCCGGAAATGAAGATCGAGATCGAGGTGACGGCGCTGCGGCGTACGGTGTGAGGAGACTTCCGCCATGAAGGTCCGGCGTATCGTGGCCAATATCGAAACACCGGACGCGGCAGCGGCCAGCCGTTTCTACCATGACGTGCTTGGCCTCGACATCCTGATGGATCAGGGCTGGATCGTAACCTACGGTTCCGAGGACACGATGCAGCTCCAGGTCAGCTTCATGGCGCAGGGCGGATCCGGTACGCCGGTGCCGGATCTGTCGATCGAGGTCGACGATGTCGATGCGGCATTCAAAGCCATGAAGGACGCCGGCTTCGCCGTCGAATACGGGCCCGCCGACGAACCGTGGGGCGTGCGGCGCTTCTATGTGCGCGATCCGCTGGGACGGCTGGTCAACATTCTCTCGCACCGGTGAGCGCATCTTCCGCGGGCCAGGTAACTTGGACATGCCGGCGGCACAGCGCCCCCCCTCTGCCCCGCCGAGCAGAGGGAGGCGTGAAGGAATCGCGGCGATAGGTTCTTCGTCCTCCCCTTGCGCTGTAACCGCTTGGCGTTTAGCAAGGCCGCGTCGCACAGCGCCGCGCGCCTCTTTGGCGCGCAAAGGACGCTGTGCAAACCGAACGCATTCTTTCTGGGACAACTCACCATGGCAACGAAGCATCTTTTCCTGCTCCCCGGCGACGGCATCGGCCCCGAGGCGATGGCCGAGGTCAAGAAGCTGATCGCGGCCATGAACGCAAAGCTCGGCAGTGGCTTCGTCACCGACGAGGGCCTGGTCGGCGGCTGCGCCTACGATGCGCACGGTGCGGCGATTTCCGATGCGGACATGGAAAAGGCTATGACGGCGGACGCCGTGCTGTTCGGCGCCGTCGGCGGGCCGAAATGGGATGCCGTGCCTTACGAGGTGCGCCCCGAGGCCGGCCTGCTGCGCCTGCGCAAGGACATGGAGCTGTTCGCCAATCTCAGGCCCGCCATCTGCTATCCGGCGCTGGCCGCATCGTCCTCGCTGAAGCAGGAAGTCGTCGAAGGCCTCGACATCCTCATCGTGCGTGAGCTGACCGGCGGCGTCTATTTCGGCGAGCCCAAGCAGATCATCGATCTCGGCAACGGCCAGAAGCGCGGCATCGACACGCAGGTCTACGACACGTTCGAGATCGAGCGCATTTCAGGTGTCGCTTTCGAGCTCGCGCGGACGCGCAAGAACCATGTGACGTCTATGGAAAAGCGCAACGTCATGAAGTCGGGCGTGCTGTGGAACGAGGTCGTCACCCAGACCCACAAGGCACGCTATTCCGACGTCAAGCTCGACCATATGCTGGCCGACGCCGGCGGCATGCAGCTGGTGCGCTGGCCAAAACAATTCGACGTCATCGTCACCGACAATCTGTTCGGTGACATGCTGTCCGACATCGCCGCCATGCTGACCGGCTCGATCGGCATGCTGCCGTCGGCCTCGCTCGGCGCGCCTGATGCCAAGACCAAGAAGCGCAAGGCGCTGTACGAGCCGGTGCACGGCTCGGCACCCGACATTGCCGGCAAGGGCATCGCCAACCCGATCGCCATGATCGCCTCCTTCGCCATGTGCCTGCGCTATTCCTTCGGCATGGTCGATGAAGCCGACAAGCTCGAAGCCTCAATCGCCGCCGTGCTCGACCAGGGCCTGCGCACCAAGGATATTTTCTCCCCCGGCATGACCGAGGTTGGTACGGTCGAAATGGGCGACGCGATCATCGCCAAGTTCCTGGGATAATCAGCGGATCTCGCCGGCAAGCTGCTGCAGCAGACCGACGAGCTGCGTCTCGTCCACCGGCTCGAAAAACACTGAGTCGGCGGCCTCGACGGCGACGATCGCTTGCTGGGCGGCGGCCGCCCCGGCGGCTGTGACGCGGATCACCTTGGCCCGGGAGTCCCGGGGATCCGCTTCGCGTACGATCAAGCCCTTGGCCTCCAGCCGGGCGACGACGTCCGAGGTCATCTTCACCTCGGTGCCGGCCTGGGCGGCGAGTTGCACCTGGTTGGGCGGTTCGCCATTGCGGCCAAGCCACATCGCCGAGGCGAGCAGCACGAACTGGACATGCGTCAGGTCGAGCGGCGCCAGCGCCGCTGTCATGACGCGCTGCCAGCGCATGGTGGTTCGCCAGAGCAGCAAGCCGGGGCTCTCCGATGCCCCGCCCTTGAAGCGCGTGTGGAGTTCAGCCATGGTTCGCCAACGCCTCCGCCTGCTCGAACAACTTGGCCATCGACACGTCGAAATCGCCACTGATCTGGGGCCCGAGTTCCGGGCCGACCTCTTCGGCCGAAGGGCCTGAGATATCGAGCCGGTGCGTCACCTGCGTGCCGCCTTCGACAGGCACCAGAGTGTGCCGGAACAGCAGCTTGGTGTCGCCGAACGAAGTTTCATCGGCATAGGTCACGTTTTCGACGAGATCGACGATGGTCGATTCGAACGTGTCCTGACCGACCGGCGTTACCGAGACGCGGGTGCCCTTGGCGAATGGCCCATGCAGCACGAAGGTATCGGAGCCTTCATAAGTCAGGCGGCCTTCATGCAAGGCCTTGAGCGCGTTCCAGATGGCTTGCGCAAGAAGGGGGGAAGTCGCGGTGTATTCATTGGTCCACATCGTTTTGCTCCATTCAACGATTTAATCTGCGCATAGATTATCCGCGCGCGGATTAAATTGCAAGCGGAATCTTCATCTGCCACGAAGATCGGCTGAACCGTCGTTTTTTGGAGTGACTTTTCTCGGGACCTGGCTCCTAAACTCTGACTCCCGCCGGCACCGGTCCCCACTGGTTTTCACGCGCCTGGGTCGGGATCAGCGCGAAGACCAGGATGATCAGGCTGCCGATGCTGGGGACCAGGATCACCAGATAGAGCCAGCCCGACAAGCCGATATCGTGCAGCCGGCGCACGGTCATGCCGAGGCCGGGCAGGAGCGTCGCCAGGAGGAAAGTGCCGCAGAGGCCGACCGTCACCGCCGCCGAGACATCTGTGTCGAAATTGCCCATTTCGATATCGGTGAAGATGCCGATGCCGCCGACGATCAGCAGGCAGACCACCCAGAACAGGCAATAGCCCCAATATTCCTTGCGGCGGGCGCGGCCGGCGAAGTTGAAGTAGTTCTGCGTCAGTCCACGCCAGAAATAGCCCCAGAGATCACTGGGTTCGGCGGTTGCGCTCTCGCTGGATCGGCCGAAATGCCGCGCCTGCCCGCGCGCCGTGGATGCGGTGCCGGCTTGGGCCGGTGCCGCACTTATGCCGGCGCCCACCGTCGAGTTCACGGCCGGGCTCGGGGTGGGTTGGCCAGCGATCGAAAAGACGTCCCGCGCCTGGCCGCCGCCCGGCTGGAACTCGACCGTCGTCCCGTTAGGCATGGCGGTTTGCCGGCGCAGGTTCTCGCGGGTGAAAGTGTAGCTGTTGCCGTCGGCTCCGGTGATGAAGCCGAAGCCCTGGTCTTCGTCATAGTGAAGCACTTCGCCGCGCATCCGCCCGCCCCTTATAGCCCGTTCCCGGCCAAGATGTGGCACAGGCCCAAGCCCATGGGCAAGCCGCCCATAGCTACCGTCTTCGCGGCGAATGAAGCATAAGACACCGAGTGCAACCGTTTTGGCCAAAGCAGACCATGACAGTGGAATATTCCAATGCCGCCGCGGCGACCGACGATGGCGAGGTGACGGTGCCGCCCGGGCGGGTCACCTTGGCCATCTGCCACCGGGCTGATGCTCTGGCCGCCCGGCAAGGGCCTGGCTGGCATTCCACGGGTAGGGAGCTTTCTCGTGAACGCGGCTCTGGCGGATCCGGTTGGATGCGAAACCCGAGGCGCCGGGCCAGAGCACCGGGGCGGAGCCAGGCCTCGTGCTGATCAGCCATCACATCCTGACCCAACAACACCGATCCGCGGTATCGGCTACCACCAGCAAGCTTGCCTTTCTTTGCCACGATCTCATCCCGACACTGCGTCCGGACCTGGTCGGTGCGGGCATCGGCGAGACCCGATACGGCTCTTATCTCGAACACTTCGTGCGCATCGGCGTTCTGCGCTTCCGCCGAGGTTGGCGCGACGTTGAGCGATCACATGCGCAAGGCCGGCGTCGCCGCGCCTGTGGTGTACCGGTTTCCGATGCCCTCCATCCTCCACGAGACCGCTTCGCGCATGGGCGCGACCTCCCGCATAGAGACCGGCGAACCGTTTGTAATCTATTGTTCCACCATCCAAGTACGAAAGAACCACATCCTCTTGGCGCGCACTGGCGGCAGGCGCTGGACGAAGGCGTCAAGCGGTCGAAGCTTGTCTGCGCTGGGCGCTGGGGCTGGATGATCGAGCCGCTGCGCGCCTATCTCAAGACTTATCCGAAGCTATCCGAATCGGTCACGTTCACCGGCCTGGTCAACGACGAGGAGCTAATCCAGTATTATCGAAGCGCCTCTTTCGGCGTCTTTCCCTCGCATATTGAGGGCTGGGGCTACGGCGCCTCGAAATGTCTCGATTTCGGCATTCCGGTGATCGTCTCGACCGCGCCGTCGCTGATCGAGGAGCGGCGGCATGATGCCGGCGATCGACCCCAATGACCAGGCCGGCTGGTACGCTGCGATCCGCAAAATGGCGGAAGACCACGCCTGGCGATCCTCGCTGGCGGATCGCATCGCCCAAAACCACCGCCCGACGCCGGCATGGGCAAGCTGGGCCGCGATCAAGGCCGGCCTGAAGGAGAGCGCGGCCGGCCGTCTCTAGATTTTACGAAGGCCGCTTCTTCGTCTTCTTGTTTTTTGGCGGACCGGCGTTGTCGAATTTCGGCTTGCCCGGCTTCTTCGCCCACGGCTTTGCCTCATGCGTGGTGGCCGGACGCTGGTCGGCTGAAGCCGGTGCACGCTTCTCGAATTTGCGCTTCGGCGCGTTCGGGTCGAATGGCGCCTTGCCGCGATGCGGTTTCTTGTCCGGGCTCGGCGGCTGATAGCCGGCCCGCGACAGGTCCGGCGTGCCGTCCAGCCGCTTGACCACGATGTTGCCCTGCAATTTGCGGTCGGGCTCGATCGCGGCGAGAAAGCGCTCCGCCCAGTCGGCGGCGATCTGCACGAACGTCTCTTCCGGCTGCATCTTAATGGCGCCGATCTCGCGCTTGCTGATGCTGCCGGCACGGCACAGCATCGGGATCAGCCAGCGCGGCTCGGCATTCTGGCGGCGGCCCACCGACAACGAGAACCAGACGCTGGCGCCGAAATCGTCGCGGCGGCTGGGCGCCTCGTCGCGATGGGCGAATTTTTCGCCCGCCGCTCTTTCACGCGATGGTGTGAAAGGCGCGACGTCCATGAGATCCTCGGGCGCCGAGCGGCTGGCGCGGCACTGGCGCACGAAAGCGGCCGCCACCTGTTCGGCGCCATGACGGCTAAGAAGCGCATCGATGAACTCGCGCTCGTCATCCTTCAGCGGTTCGTCGAAAGCCGGGTCGGCAAGAATGCGCTCGTCGTCGCGCCGTATCACGTCGTCGGCCGAGGGCGGGCTCGCCCATGTCGCCGTCAGCTTGGCGCTTTGCAGCAGCCGCTCGGTACGCCTGCGGGCGCTGTTGGGCACGATCAGCGCGCTGACGCCCTTGCGCCCGGCACGTCCCGTGCGGCCGCTGCGGTGCAGCAGCGTTTCGGGATTGGTCGGCAGGTCGGCGTGGATCACCAGTTCGAGATTGGGCAAGTCGATGCCCCGCGCCGCGACGTCGGTGGCGATGCAGACTTTCGCACGGCCGTCGCGCATCGCCTGCAGCGCATGGCTGCGTTCGTTCTGGCTGAGTTCGCCCGAAAGCGCGACGACGGAAAAATTGCGGTTGTTGAAGCGTGCCGTCAGATGATTGACGGCGGCGCGCGTGTTGCAGAACACCAGCGCGTTCTTGGCCTCATAGAAGCGAAGCACGTTGATGATGGCGTTCTCGCGGTCGGCGTGGGCGACATTCAGCGCCCGATATTCGATGTCGAGATGCTGCTTTTCCTCGCCGGCGGCCGAGATGCGTACGGCATCGCGCTGATAGCCCTGGGCGAGCGTGGCGATGGAGCGCGGCACGGTGGCCGAGAACATCAGCGTCCGGCGCTCGGCCGGTGCGGCATCGAGGATGAATTCGAGGTCCTCGCGAAAGCCGAGATCGAGCATCTCGTCGGCCTCGTCGAGAACCACGGCCTTGAGCGTCGACATGTCGAGCGAATGGCGCGTGATGTGGTCGCGTAGCCGGCCTGGCGTGCCGACGACGATGTGGGCGCCGCGCTCCAGCGCGCTCCGCTCGGTGCGCATGTCCATGCCGCCGACGCAGGACGCCACCGTGGCGCCGGTCGGCTCATAGAGCCATTCGAGTTCGCGCGTCACCTGCAGCGCCAGTTCGCGCGTCGGCGCCACCGCCAATGCCAGCGGCGCCGCTGCCGGGCCGAAACGTTCCGCGCCGTCGAGCAGCGTCGGCGCCATGGCAAGGCCGAAGGCGACGGTCTTCCCCGAGCCGGTCTGCGCAGACACCAGCGCATCGGCCTGGCCGAGCTCCAGCACCGCCTTCTGCACCGGTGTCAGGTCGGAATAACCACGTTTTTCCAGCGCTTGTGCCAGCGCGGGAACAATACCATCGAAGTTGGACATCTCGTTCTTTCGGAATTCAGGGGTTCTGCGCTCATCATGGAGCACATGCCGGGGGGGCTGGCGGCGCCAGCCAGACAATCTTGGCCGTTCGTACTTCCTGCCGCCCTTCTTGTACAGGGTGCCATGAAGGCTATGCGTGGTGTCGCCAATTGACTCCTGCCGCAAACCGCGTAAAAGCCCGCTTCGAACGGGACTCGTTTTTCGATGCGCGGCCTTTTGATGGCTCTTCTTGCATTCGATGCCCCCAGCCTCAATGCGAACCATTGGGCCGGGCGCGTCGCCGCGTCGCCTGGTTCTGGCAAAACCCCATTCTTGGCCAAGAAAACCACCAAAACCACCACCAAAACGGTGTGATTCCCTTGGCCTAACCACCCTCTCCCGGGTCCGGCCTGGGGGACGGAACCCGCACTTGGCCGGCGGGTTTTCTCCAAAAACCAAGCGGAGAGGGACAGGAGATCTCAGATGAGTTTCAAGGTTGCGATAGTCGGCGCCACGGGCAATGTGGGCCGGGAAATGCTCAACATTTTGGAAGAGCGCGGCTTTCCAGTGAGCGAAGTCGTGGCGCTCGCCTCGCGGCGCAGCATGGGCACGGAAGTGTCGTTCGGCGACCGCACGCTGAAGGTCAGGCCGCTCGATCAGTATGATTTTTCCGACACGGACATCTGCATCATGTCGGCCGGCGGCAATGTCTCCAAGGAATGGTCGCCGAAGATCGGCAAACAGGGCTGCGTCGTCATCGATAATTCGTCGGCCTTCCGCTACGACCAGGACGTGCCGCTGATCGTGCCCGAGGTTAACCCGGACGCGATCTCGCTGTTCACACGCAAGAACATCATCGCCAACCCGAATTGCTCGACGGCGCAGCTCGTCGTGGCGCTGAAGCCGCTGCATGATTTCGCCACCATCAAGCGCGTCGTCGTCGCCACCTACCAATCGGTGTCGGGCGCCGGCAAGGAAGGCATGGACGAGCTGTTCACACAGACCCGTGCGGTGTTCGTCGCCGACAGCGTCGACGTCAAGAAATTCACCAAGCGCATCGCCTTCAACGTCATCCCGCATATCGACGTCTTCCTCGATGACGGTTTTACCAAGGAAGAATGGAAGATGGTCGCCGAGACCAAGAAGATGCTCGATCCCAAGATCAAGCTGACGGCGACCTGCGTGCGCGTGCCGGTGTTCATCGGCCATTCGGAAGCGGTCAACATCGAGTTCGAGAAGCCGATCACCGCCGATGAGGCGCGCGACATCCTGCGCGATGCCCCCGGCTGCCAGGTCTTGGATAAGCGCGAGGATGGCGGCTACATCACGCCGCTGGAATCGGCCGGCGAGGACGCCACCTTCATCTCGCGTATCCGCGAGGATTCGACCATCGACAACGGCCTGTCGATGTGGATCGTCTCCGACAATCTGCGCAAGGGCGCGGCGCTGAACGCCGTGCAGATCGCCGAGCTCCTGGTCGAGCGCGGCCTTATCCAGCCGAAGAAGAAGGCGGCCTGACGTAGGTTTGTTTTCGCTCACGGGCCGTATCGCCGCTGCCGCGGCGGGCCCTCCGCGAGGGCGCCGGACGACCGGCGGCCCGCGGTCGCCGGGCTCGGCCTTCGGCCGTTAGCTCTCTTCTCCCCGTCACTATACGGGGAGAAGGTGCCGGCAGGCGGATGAGGGGCAGCGCCGACCTATGAGCGATCGCACCAAAATCACTCTGCGCCCGGCCATCGATTCGGATGCCGCCGCAATCGCGACCATGATGCGTGCGTCGCTCAACGCTTTCGACTGGATGCCAGTGCTGCATACGCCGGAGGAAGACCTTTTCTTCATCCGCGACGTCATGCTGCCACGGCAGCAGGTGACAGTCGCCGAGGCTGGCGAAGAGATTATCGGCTTCATCGCCGTGAACGGCGATTGGGTGGAACAGCTCTATCTCGATCCGACCTGGACAGGACAAGGCGTCGGCAGCCGGCTGCTGACGGACGCCACTGCCGCCCTGCCGGTGGTGAACCTCCATTGCTTCCAATCCAACACCGGCGCCCGGCGTTTTTACGAGCGCCATGGGTTCCGTGCGGAAGCATCCGGCGACGGCACGGCTAACGAGGAAGGCCTGCCTGATATTTTGTATGTCCGCCGGCGTTGATTTCAGCCACCGCTGTCCGTAGCCAGCTGGCGCAGCAACCCCATCGCCTCCTCCGCCCGCCCAGCCGGCACAAACAGATGGTCGTGGTAAAAACCCGAGACCGGATTGACGCCCATGCCGGCGGCGGCCAGTCGCGCGGTGATGGCGGCGAGAAAGCCGACGGCTTCCAGCGATGAGTGGATGTCCAGCGTGATCATCCGGCAGCGGAATGAAACGGTGAGTCCGGCTTTCCTTGCCGCCGCCTCGGTCACGATCAATGTCGTGCCCTCGCGCTCGCCAAACACCATGACCGGCTCCAGGCCTTCCGGATGGGGAGCCCCAGGCGCCAGCGTGGCGAAGACATGAATGCCGTCGAGCAAGTCCGGCGTCACCGATGCCAGCAATGTCTTCAGGTCGGTCTCGCCGGTCATTCTTCGTCTCTCTTGTTGCAACGGATCGCCCGCTCCTCAATAGCCGCCATGGGCGAATGCCGATAGCCGGGCCCGCGTCGCGGGGCGCACCGGCGCCAAAATGAATCCGGTCCGTGTAGGATTGCCGGCCCATGCCGCGTCCTTGGCTTGACCCCTGCAAAGGGCTCAAACCAACCGGAGGGAACACCAATGAGCATTTCCGAAACCGCGCCCGTTTCCGGCGCCCTGTGGACCGGCCGCGTGTTGAGCGGCGTCATTATCCTGTTCATGATATTCGACGGCGCCATCAAGCTGCCGCCGCTCGATATCGTCACCCAGGCGATGGTGCCGCTGGGCTGGTCGGCAGATCCGAATGTCGCGCGCATGCTCGGCGTCATCGGCCTGGTCTCGACCGCGCTCTACGCGCTGCCGAGCACCTCCGTGCTCGGCGCCATCCTGCTCACCGCCTATATGGGCGGCGCCATCGCCACCAATGCGCGCATCGGCAATCCGCTGTTCTCGCACACGCTGTTCGGCGTCTATCTCGGCATCATCCTGTGGGGCGGCCTCTATCTGCGCGACCCCAGGGTGCGCGCGCTGATCCCGTTCAGCCGATAGCCAAGAACAACGTCGCTTTATCTTCACGCCAGCGGGTGGCAACACCGATGATGCGATTTTGTCTGAGCGAGCGGCGTCGCGATCTTCGTTTTCCTCGGGATCAAATTAGCCGTCTGAGAGTTAAGCACTTGGCGGCGAGACGGCGATCCGCGTGAGAGGAACGACAAATGAAGAAAATCCTGGCCATTCTGGTGCTGACGACGGCACTGGGTGCATGTTCGCAAACGGAAAAAGGGGCTGCCGTGGGCGGCCTAGGTGGTGCTGCGGTTGGCGCGGCCGTGGCCGGAGATCCGGTGCAGGGCGCTGTTGTCGGCGGTGCGGTGGGCGCCGTGGCTGGCGCGCTGATCGGCCATGCCAGCGAAAGCGGCCAATGCCGGTACCGCGATCGCCACGGTCGGGTCTATGTCGATCGCTGCCCAAGCGGTTATTGATCGGCCGCATTTCAGACATGAACAGCAAAACGGCGGGCTTGACCCGCCGTTTTCGATCGATGAATTGGCTGCGCTCGCTTGAGACAGCCGCCGCCGCGGGCAGCGCTACAGCAGCTCCCGGATGTATCCCCAGGCGTCCCGCCCCAGATCCGCATCAGCGCGGTCATTGCCGCCATGCGCATGCGATCTTGAGCGCGGGGTGGTTTCGCCAGGCAGGAGAATGCGATGGCCGGCGCCTGGGCCCGAAACCAGGCGCGTGGCCTTTCCGGCATCTTGCCGACGTCGGACAATCGAGCGGGCAAATCCCAGGGATGGCCACAGCGCATCGTCGCCGCCCGCGACCAGCATGACCGTCGCCGAAATGTCCTCGACCGGAATGGCGGCCTTGCCGGCCTCCTCCTTGAAAGCGGTCAGGCAGTGTTCGAAAAGCCCGCGGTAGGACACAAGGCCGTCGACGCAGCTTGCTTTCCAATTTGGGTCGGTTGGAACAAACGGGAACGGCAGTCCCTTGAGCGTCCACGACGACCGCTCGGGCCAGCTGACGCCGTCGGCGCCCGGCCCGATATTTCCCCAGACCACCGATGTCGGGCTGATCGCGACAACGGCGTCGATGCGCGGGTCATGCGCCGCAACGAGCAAGGCCGCCTCGGCGCCTTTGGACGTGCCGACATAGACGATACGCCGGCATCCCAAACCGACAAGACGGTCGGTCGCGGCGAAAAAAATCTCCAAGGGGATTTCGCAAATGCCTGGGATCTGGCCTTGGCCGCCAAACCACCGGAGGGCAAGGGCAGAGACGCCCACATCGGCAAACAGCCTGGCGCGCCCGACGTCGACGCGGCCGCTCGATCCGCTCAGCACCACGACACCTGCCGTGGCCTCGGGGGATCGCAACAGGGTTCCGGCGACGACGCCGGACAGGCTCTCCTCCGCGACTGCCCGTTGGTCCATCCGATCCTCAGCCGGAAATCAGAAGCTTTCCAATGAAACAGCAACGGCAGGTGAGCGGCAAATGCAAACAGCAAAACGGCGGGCAAAGGCCCGCCGTTCTGTTCCCGCAAGGAATAGGAAGCGATTACTCGGCGGTAGCGGCTTCCGGTTCGGCCGGTGCGGCAGCGGCCGAGGCGACGGCGGCAGCGGCGTCTTCCTGGGCCTTCTTCAGCAGGGCGGCGCGTTCCTGCGCCTTCTTGCCGGGCTCGGCCTTCTTCGGGTTGGAGCGGGCCTCGCGCTTGGCAAGGCCGGCCTCATCGAGGAAGCGCAGCACGCGGTCGGTCGGCTGGGCGCCGTGCGACAGCCAATGCTTGACGCGGTCGGCATCGACCTTGATGCGCTCGCCGTCCTTCGGCAGCAGAGGGTTCCACGAGCCGAGCGACTCGATGAACCGGCCGTCGCGAGGCGAACGGGCATCGGCGACGACGACGTGGTAGTAAGGACGCTTCTTCGAGCCCGCACGGGCCAGTCTGATCTTCAGTGCCATTTCTTTTCTCCTAAAAGCTCTGATTTCGTTTGATAAGTCAGCGTTTCTTCAACCCGTTTTCGTCACGCCGTTGGCAGCGGCGATCTGTTCGTGGTGCCGGATCACTTCGCGGACGACGAAGTTGAGGAATTTCTCCGCGAAATCCGGGTCGAGATGCGCGTCATGCGCCAGCTGGCGCAGGCGGGCGATCTGCTGCTGCTCGCGCGCCGGGTCGGCCGGCGGCAGGCCATGCTCGGCCTTGAGCACGCCAACCGCCTTGGTGCAGCGGAAGCGCTCGGCCAGCATGTGGATGAGGGCCGCGTCGATGTTGTCGATCGAGGCGCGGTAGCCGGCCAGGATGCTGCGGGCGTCGGCCATGTCCTTTTCTTCGTTCATAGCGTCCTCACTTCTTCTTGCCGAGACCGGGCAGGCCGCCACCGCCGCCAAGGCCGGGAAGCTTCATGCCGCCGGGCAAGCCGCCGCCGGGTAGGCCGGGCAAGCCGCCGCCGGGAAGACCGCCGGGCAAGCCCTTCATGCCGCCGAGGCCGGCGGCCTGCGCCTGCTTCTGCAAGGCTTCGAGCTGCTTGGGGTCCATCTTCGACAGATCGGGCATGCCGCCGCCCATCATGCCGCCCATGCCACCACCGGGCATCATGCCGCCGAGGCCCATCTTGGAGGCAAGGCCTCCCATCATGCCGCGCATCAGGCCGCCGCCTTTGCCCTTGCCGCCCATCGCCTTCATCATGTCGGCCATGCCGCGATGCATCTTCAAGAGCTTGTTGATTTCGGCGGCATCGGTGCCGGAGCCGGCGGCGATGCGCTTCTTGCGCGAGTGCTTAAGGATATCCGGATTGGCGCGCTCGGCCTTGGTCATCGAGGAGATGATGGCGAGCTGGCGGCCGAACATCTTGTCGTCCAGGCCGGCGGCGGCCATCTGGTCCTTCATCTTGCCCATGCCGGGCATCATGCCCATGATGCCGCCCATGCCGCCCATCTTCGACATCTGCTGAAGCTGCTGGGCGAGGTCGTTCAGGTCGAACTTGCCCGACTGCATCTTCTTGGCCATCGCCGCCGCCTGCTCGGCGTCGATGTTTTCGGCGGCTTTTTCGACCAGGCTGACGATGTCGCCCATGCCCAGGATGCGGTCGGCAATGCGCTTGGGGTGGAATTCCTCCAGCCCGTCCATCTTTTCGCCGGTGCCGATCAGCTTGATCGGCTTGCCGGTGACGGCGCGCATCGACAGCGCGGCACCGCCACGGCCGTCGCCGTCCATGCGGGTCAGCACAAGGCCGGTGATGCCGACTCGCTCGTCGAAGCTTTTCGCCAGGTTGACGGCGTCCTGACCGGTCAGCGAATCGGCGACCAGCAGGATTTCGTGCGGGCCCGACACCTTCTTGATGTCGGCCATCTCGACCATCAGCGGCTCGTCGATATGGGTGCGGCCGGCGGTATCGAGGATGACGACGTCATGGCCGCCGAGCTTGGCCGCCTGCACGGCGCGCTTGGCGATATCGACCGGGTTCTGGCCTGCGATAACAGGCAGCGTCGTCACCTTGACCTGCTCGCCGAGCTGGCGCAGCTGCTCCTGCGCTGCCGGACGCCGCGTGTCGAGCGAGGCCATCAGGACCTTTTTGTTCTGACGCTCGGTCAGCCGCTTGGCGATCTTGGCCGAAGTGGTGGTCTTGCCGGAGCCCTGCAGGCCGACCATCATGATGACGACCGGGGCAGGCGCGTTGAGGTCGATGGCGACACCCTCGGCGCCGAGCATGTCGACCAGCTCGTCATGGACGATCTTGACGACCATCTGTCCCGGCTTGATCGACTTCAGCACCGCGGCGCCGACGGCCTTCTCGCGCACCTTGTCGGTGAAGGACCGCACCACTTCCAACGCCACGTCGGCCTCGAGCAGCGCACGGCGCACCTCGCGCAGCGCTGCCGAGACATCCGCCTCCGACAACGCGCCGCGACCGGTCAGGCCGTTCAGGATGGAGCCAAGACGCTCCTGCAGCGATTCAAACATTCGTTTTCCTTTTCCCTGGCACCCGGATGGTGCCCGAGAGGTAATGCGTTCGCGCCCAGTCTCCTAGCAAAAGCCAGTCTCCAAGCAAAAGCCACTACAAGCAAAAGCCCAAAACCAAAAAGCACCCGGGGGCGCACAGCGCTGCCGGGTGTTGGCCTCCAGGATCTGTTTACAGCACTCGGCCTCAAAGAGGTTTCGGCGTCCTGGTCGGCTTGCTCGGAGGAATACTCGTCGCGGAATTCGTGGGCTGTAGACAGGAAATCGGCGAGAGAGTCAAGGCAAAGCCGGTGTCGCGCTGTTTCCAGGGCCGCGATCAGGCCGCATCCACGGCGTTTGGAACCTCAGCCGTGACCTTGAGTGGCGACCGCGGATGCAGCAGCAAGACAATCGTCAGCAGGCTGCAGGCAATGCCGATGAGGGCAATGAGGATGGCATCCGATATCATCCAGCCCGGTCCTTCGAGCGGCTTTGCAGTGAACAAGGCGAAGGAATTGTAGCTCTGCTGATGCGAGATCAGCAGGAAGCCGGTCAAAATGTTGCCGAGATGGGCGCCAAGTGCGGCGCCGAGATTGCCGGTGGCGTAGACCACGAGGGTCAGAAGCAGCGCGAAGGCAGCGATCGAGACCAGCACGCTGGCGTTGATGGCGGCCGTCGAACCGCCGCTCCAGTGCAGCGAGGTGAACAGCAGGCCGGGCAGCAGCGCCCAGACGAACGGGCTTCTGAACCGATTGGCCAAGCCGCGCGGCAAGTAGCCGCGGAACAGCACCTCCTCCGACGAGGTCTGCAGCAGGGTGAGCGCGGCGATCGGGATCGCGAACAGCAGCCATGACGGCAGGCTGATCATGCCGCGCGCGATGCCGGGCTGCAGCAGATAGAGCAGGATTTCGGACAAGGACGAGGTGATCAGCACCGCGATCAGCCCCTTGAGGAAGTCCAGTCGCGCTACGCGGCGGCCGGCGCCAAGCAGCGCCGACAGCGGCTCGCCATGCACCCAGCGCATGACGATCCACAGGCCGATCCAGATCACGGCGAAAGAGGCGAGCGCACAGAGGATGCCGACGGGCGAGGCGAGAAAACCCTCCATGTCGTGTGGCGAAGCCGCCGCCCCACGCCAGGCGAAGTAAACACGGGTGCCACCGAACAGCACGGCCGCGGTGGTGGCGCCCCAGAACAGGACGACGATCAGCGTTCCCAGCAACAGGCGCGGCAAAGTCGTCCTGGCGTTCGGCGTGTTGCGATAGCGCTCGAAGGCAGTGTCGTCGACCGTCACGCTTGTCCTCGATCCCAATCCACCGCTGCTTGATCTGGCTGATGGTTTCGGGAACCGGGCGCGATGTCAGCAGAATACGCAAACCCGGATTGGCACGGAACACAGGCGTCGGCCAGCCTACCGCGGTCGCCTATCAGGTTTCGCCGGCGGCCGCTTCGGCGACCGCCGGCATCGCATCAACGCACGACGTACATGATGCGCCGTGTCTGCGGATCGATCAGCGCCCGCTGGCCGTTCACATAGACATAGCGGTAGTTGTAATCAGGAATTTCGCGCAGCTCGACCGTATCGGGCAGGGTCGCGCCGGTGACCACCTCGCCGTCGAGATAGACGGGGTCGAGGCGGTGGGTGTCGACATAGGTCCGTACCGCGGCCGGCGGCGCTGGAAAGTCGCCAACCACCGGATCGCTGGAAATGATTGCACCAGTATAGTCGGTCGAATAGTTGCCGATGTCGGCCGGCGGCGTGACCACGGCAACGGCGGAGCGGCGCTGCGTCAGCACCACGCGGCTGCCGCCGAAATCGGCCGTGACGTAGTCGGAATAGACCCAGCCCTGGCCACCCGCTTCGGCGATGGTGCACCATTTGCTGTTTTCGATGCAGCCGTTGAGCGTCGCCGACTGGCCTGCGGCGAGCACGCCGATCACTGGATACTGCGGACCAGGGCCGGCGCGCACGTTGAGATCGGTGACTGCCGAGACTGCGGTATCGGCCAGCGCCGCGCCCGACATTGCGGTCAGCATCCCCGCTATTGCGGGAAACAATAAGGATTTCATGGGTTCTCTCCGTTTCACAGTCCCTCGGCGGTGAAAACGGGGCAGCAGCGCATGCGTTCCGGCTAAAATGCGCGAGCCAACTCACGATTTGTTCCGCCGTCCACCGGCAAGCCGGTCAGAAGATCGTGTACGAACGCCAGTTTCCGCGCCGTCGCGTCCGAAATGACGAAGGGGTAGAGGTCGGGGAGACCCATGCAGCGGTTGATCGAATTGGAGGCTTCCGACAGCACCAGCCAGCGGGCAAGGATCTTGTCGAAGGGCTCGGGCGTGTTGGCGGGCTCCGAGGGTGCTGCCCGCGGCTCGCCCCCGGTATCGCCCCGCGGCAGTTCGTTCGCCTCCACCGTCTCCAGCCGGCCGAGCGGAAAGTTCAGCGCATGCACCATTTCCAGCGTGTCGGTGATGTGCAGGTGGTGGGCCCAGGTCTCGGCCCAGTCCTCCCACGGATGCGAGGTGGCGTAGGCCGAGATGTGGTCTTGCTGCCAATCGGGCGCCGCGCCGTTGGCGTAATAAGCTTTCAGCGCCTGTTCGTAGTCGGCACGCTCGTCGCCGAACAAGGCGCGGAACGCTTCCAGCCTTCGCGGATCGTCGCGGATCAGGCGGTCCCAGTAATAGTGGCCTAGCTCGTGGCGGAAATGGCCGAGCAGCGTGCGATAATTCTCACCCATCTGGACGCGACGTTTTTCGCGCTCGGCTGAATCGGCTTCGGCGACATTCAGCGTGATCAGGCCGTTGTCGTGACCGGTGAGAATCCGTTCGCCGCCCGGGCCGCCGCCGATCGGATCGGCGAGGAAGTCGAAGGCCAGCCCGATCTCGTCCGTCGGGCTCTGCTTGGGCGCCACCGGCAGGCCGAAGGCGAGCAGCGAATAGATGGCGCGCTTCTTCGCCGCCTCGACGCGAATCCAGCGGCGGCGATTGCCGTCGACCGAGAGATCGGGGATCAGCTGGTTCAGCACGCAGGCACGGCAGAAGACCTGTTCCGGCTCGGCCATCCAGTTGCAGGCGCATTCGTCGGCATTGGTGCACTGGATCGCGCCGTCGACGCCTGACAAGACAAAGCGCGCGTCCTCGGGATCATAGAGCACGAGACTGCTACAGTTCAGGCACTGGGCATTCTCGAAATAGAGACGGTGGCCGCAATGCGGGCAGTCGAAAAGTTTCATTTCGATCTCAATCCATCAGAAGGGATGCATGGCGGCCCGTGCCCAAACGCGAACCACCGGCCGGTGTTCCGCGCTCCATCGCGACTATTTTGCTTCCCCGGTCCAGGCGCGCCTGCCCGGTCCATGGGCGGCATCAGCGTCTTCATGCCTGACACTCGCCATAATAATCACTTGATCGTAGGCAAATTCCCCGCCATTCGCCAGCATCGCGCCACAGACGGTGACAAATGCGCGTTTCGCTGGCAAATTCGCAAACGGGACGTGAATCAGGAACCAGGAGAACAACATGGCATTTCTTGCCAAGGGTAGGATTTTAGCGGCGGCGGTGGTGGCGGCGCTGGGGCTGGCAACCGGTGCGCAAGCGGCGGCCAGCTGCGGCAAGACCGGCGCCGGCTTCGACGCCTGGAAGCAGGACTTCGCCGCTGAGGCCAAGTCCGAAGGTGTCGAGTCGAGGGGTCTGGCCGCTCTGGCCGGCGCCACCTACGCAACAAGGACGATCTCCGCCGACCGCGCCATCCACAAGGCTTTCAGCGGATCGGTGGACGATTTCATGAAACGCCGCGGCGGGTCGGCGATCATCTCCAAGGGCCGTTCGCTGAAGAAGTCGAACGCGGCGCTGTTCAACCAGATCGAAGCCAACTACGGCGTGTCGCCGGGCGTGCTGCTCGCCATCTGGGGCATGGAAACCGGCTTCGGTGCTTCCATGGGCAACCAGAACACGGTCTCCGCCATTGTGACGCTTGCCTATGATTGCCGCCGTCCCGACTATTTTCACCCGCACGCCATCGCGGCTCTGAAGCTGGTTGATCGCGGAGCGTTGACCGCCTCGTCGGTCGGCGCCATGCATGGCGAGATCGGCCACACGCAGTTCCTGCCGGGAAATGTCTTGAAGTATGCGGTCGGTAGCGGAAACCTGCGCGACAAGGCCACCGCTTTGGCCTCCACCGCCAACTTCCTCAAGGGTCACGGCTGGCGGGCTGGCGCCAGCGCCCAGTCGAACATGGGCGCGATCGCCGGCTGGAATTCCGCAAGCGTCTATCAGCAGGCCATCGCCCGCATCGCCACCGCGATCGACGCCGATTGATCGAACCGCACGGCATTGAACGAAAAACCCGGCCTCCGCGCCGGGTTTTTCATTTCACGTCGAGCGTATAGGAGCAGCCGGCCAGCGTCCTGCCCCCGTGGGACTCGACGGTCGAGACGTTGAGCGTGATGCGAGTGGCAAGGCTCACACCGCTGGCGTCCTCGCTGCTTTCGGCCACGACCTTCTCGCCGAGGAACTTGTCCGGCGTCGAAACCGTCGCCGGAACGTCGAGCTGGCGAGCGAGGTCCGGCGCGGCGATCCCGTCGAGCACCGCCATCGGCCCGGCGCGGTAAAGACGATTGTCCCCGTATCGCGTCCGAAGACATGGATCGGAGCGGGCAGCTCATACTGCCGCAGGAAGGGATTGCCGGAAGCGGCCTCCTTCCAGCCGAGGGTCTGCCCCACATCCGGCTCGCCGGCCAGCCAGAGGGCAAGACCATTATACGCTGGCACATTGGCCCTGCATTCGATGAGGGCGGCGAGGTCCAAGGAGGCGAGGTCGAAATCCCCAGCGGCGACCGGCGTCGCGAAAAGCACCAGCGGCACCAGCCATTCCCGTGAAATGGCCGGCTTCGATCCCGTCACGTCGCTCTCAATGATTTGCCCAGCCGCTCAACGGGCATTTCTGGGAAATGGGAACCTGGAAGGCGCCGTCAACACCGCTGCAGTTGCGAAATTTGAGAGACCGCGGCGCGGGGGCTTGCGTGACTTTAGCAGGCTTCGGCTTGCCCTTGATGACCATCCAGATTTCTGTCGGTTGGTCGAGTTGCAGCCTGTTGATGTCGGAATAGCTGACCCGGCCGCTGCGTACGCCATCGGCGAGGCGCTGGCAGAACAAAGTCGGCATGCGCTCCTGCGATGTGCCCATGAAAGAAGCCATATCGTGCTTGAATGAAATGTTCCATACGCGGACGGCGCCAAGGCACCCTTCCAACCCCGCGTCAGGGGCGCGTTTCGCGGCCGCTTGTGATGACTGGCACCCGATGAGAGCGACGGCTGCCGCAAGCAGAAGAACATTGTTTTTCATGTCAAAGCCCCTTGATCCCGTGCAAGAACCTAAATGAAGCCGCTCAGAGATCAAGGACCAACTTGTCTGGAGCGTTTTTGACTTCCAGTATATTAGACAGATAAAATAAAACCCGACGTCTCCGTCGGGTTTTGTAAGCGTGAGTTGGCGAAAGCCAGGCCGCTGCCCGGTTCAGCCTCGGCGGTTGCGTGCGGCCAATGTCCGCAGCCTCAGCGCATTGAGGCGGATGAAGCCGGCGGCGTCCTTCTGGTCATAGGCGCCACGGTCGTCCTCGAAGGTGACCAGCGCGTCGGAATAGAGCGTCTTCCCAGACTTGCGGCCGGTGACCATGACATTGCCCTTGTAGAGCTTCAGCCGCACCGTGCCTTCGACGTCTTCCTGGCTCTTGTCGATCATCGCCTGCAGCATCAGGCGCTCGGGCGAGAACCAGAAGCCGTTGTAGATGAGCTCCGCGTAGCGCGGCATGAACTCGTCCTTGAGGTGCGCGGCGCCGCGGTCGAGCGTGATCGATTCAATGGCGCGATGGGCCACGATCAGGATGGCGCCTCCCGGCGTTTCATACACGCCTCGCGATTTCATGCCGACGAAACGGTTCTCGACCAGGTCGAGCCGGCCGATGCCATTGTCGCGGCCGAGATCGTTGAGCGCGGCCAGCATGGTGGCCGGCGACAGCTTCTTGCCGTTGAGCGCGACCGGGTCGCCCTTCAGGAATTCGATCTCGATCTCGGTGACGGCATCCGGCGCGTCCATCGGCGACACGGTGCGCTGATGCACGAATTCCGGCGGCTCGCTCCACGGGTCTTCCAGCACCTTGCCCTCGGAGGACGAGTGCAGCAGATTTGCGTCGACGGAGAACGGTGCGTCGCCCCTCTTGTCCTTGGGCACCGGGATCTGGTGCTGTTCGGCGAAGTTCATCAGGTCTGTGCGCGATTTGAACGACCAGTCGCGCCACGGCGCGATGACCTTGATGTCGGGGTTCAGCGCGTAGGCCGAAAGCTCGAAACGGACCTGGTCGTTGCCCTTGCCGGTGGCGCCATGCGCGATGGCGTCGGCGCCGGTTTCCCTGGCGATCTCGACCAGGTGCTTGGAGATCAGCGGCCGCGCGATCGAGGTTCCCAGGAGATAGGTGCCTTCGTAGACGGTATTGGCGCGGAACATCGGGAACACGAAGTCGGCGACGAATTCCTCGCGTACGTCGACGACACGAATGTCCTTGATACCCATCATCTCGGCCTTGCGGCGCGCCGGCTCCAGCTCGCCGCCCTGGCCGAGATCGGCGGTGAAGGTGACGACTTCGGCGCCGAGTTCGGTTTGCAGCCATTTCAGAATGATGGATGTGTCGAGGCCGCCGGAATAGGCGAGCACGACCTTCTTCACGTCTTTGGTCTTGGACATTTCTGCTCCGTCGAAAAGCGGACGCTTGAGGCAAGGCGTCAGGGATTGTCGGAGCGCCTTTTAGCAGGAACGGCAAAGCGAGCAAGCGCACGCGGCGCCAGCCTTCTGATCCAGCGCGGCAGTGCGACGCCCGGCTTGATCGGGAGCAACGATCTCGGGGCCATGCCGCCGGCCACCAGGCGCTCAAGAGCGCCGCCTTGAAGCGCGGCGAAAACTGGCCGAACCGCTCCAGCTCCACCGGAGGATGCGCCGGCCCCGTCTGGCGTCGGCGCGATGCATCCTGTATACGCCCCGAATCTTCCCGGGGCCTTGCCATGTCCTTCATTCCCGACACCACCACGCTGATCCAGTTCGCCATCGCCACCGTTATCCTGGCGATCACGCCAGGCCCCGACATGACGCTGTTCGTGTCGCGCACACTGAGCCAGGGCCGCGCCACCGGCTTCGCCTCGATGGCCGGCGCGCTGTGCGGCACGCTGATCCACACCACGCTGGTGGTGGTCGGCGTCTCGGCGCTGATCGTCGCCTCGCCGATGGCTTTCTTCGTGCTGAAGATCTTCGGCGCCGGCTATCTCGTCTTCCTCGCTTGGCAGGCGATCACCAAGGGTTCGGCTTTCTCGCCGGAAAAGAAGACCGGCCCGCAAATCTCGCTGTTGCGCAGCTGGGCGGCGGGGCTCGGCGTCAATTTGCTCAACCCGAAAATCATCCTGTTCTTCATGACCTTCCTGCCGCAATTCGTCTCCGCGCACGATCCGAACGCGCCGGGCAAGCTGTTCTTCCTCGGCTCCATGTTCATCGTGCTGTCGATCCCGGTGACGGTACCGATGGTGCTGGCGGCTGAAAAATTCGCGGCGGCAATGAAAGCCAGCCCCCGTGTGACGCGGGTGGTCGACTATCTTTTCGCCGGCGTGTTCTCGGCGTTCGCGCTCAAGATTCTGACGGCCCAGGCGAAGTAGAGACCTTCCACCAGCTTCCTGCCCAGCGCCCGGCGGCAAGCCAATAGAAGATGCCGCCGACCATGCCGCCACCGAGCACCGCCATGATGGCGCTGGCTTCGGTGACCGCGAAAGCGGAATCGCGGACATTGTCGACGAGGCCGAGGAAAGCCCCCGCCACCACCGCGCCGGCGAGGGCGTAGAACAACCAGTCGCGCCGACCGAGGATTTCGGCAATCAGGATGACGATCGCCGCCGGCATGAAGCCGAAATAGGCGACGAACAGGGCGACGAAAGGAATTGAAAAATAGAGCGACGCCGTCGCCGCCGGATGCGCTTGCGCCGGCCCGTAGCCGAGCGAGGCCAGGAACAGGATGTTGAGGAAGGCGCTCGCCGCCAGCGAGGCTACGGCATAGCCGAACAGGATGATGGCGAAGCGCACGATGTACGCGACGAGACGGTTCATTGGGGATCACGGCCCCTGAGACGACCGGAGCTGCGTCCAGCCAGAAGCCAGTAGACCCAGCCTGCGGCAATGCCGGCGGCGGCCAGAAAACCCAGGAAGCCCGGATTGAAAACGAAGCCTCCGGCCGAGCCCGGCACAAAAACACCGAAGGCGATCGACGTGACCGCGCCCGTGACCGCGAAGTAGAACCATCCTCGCAGCGCCAGCCGTTCGGCGACGAAGATCGCCGGGCCGACGATCAGCAGCGCGCAGATGGCCACGGTCAGCACGGCGAGCGGGAAGGAGGCCAGCCAGTCGAACGTGAAAATGATTGACCAGTTGCCGTCCTCGATCCCGGCCAGCAGAACGATCAGCAGCACAGGCACCACGATCGAGGTCAGCACGGCGGCGAGGTAGCCGACTGCTATCACCGCGAAACGTGTGAGGCCGGCGACGAGACGGCTCACACCTCGCCGTGCCCCGCGATCATCATGGCTTCCAGCGCCAGCCGGTCGACCTTGCGCATGCGTTCCGATTCCGACTTCAGCTGGCCGCAGGCGGCCAGGATGTCGCGGCCGCGCGGCGTGCGGATCGGCGAGGCATAGCCGGCATTGTTGATGTAGTCGGCGAACTTCTCGATCGTCTCCCAGTCCGAGCATTGGTAGTTGGTGCCCGGCCACGGGTTGAACGGGATCAGGTTTATCTTGGCCGGAATCCCCTTGAGCAGCTTGATCAGCCCCTTGGCGTCCTCGATGGAATCGTTGACGTCCTTCAGCATCACATATTCGAAGGTGATGCGCTTGGCGTTGGAGAGGCCGGGATAGGCGCGGCAGGCGGCGATCAGTTCCTTCAGCGGATATTTCTTGTTGATCGGCACCAGAAGGTCGCGCAGATCGTCGTTGGTCGCGTGCAGCGAGATCGCCAGCATGACACCGATCTCCTCGCCGGTGCGGAAAATCTCGGGCACGACGCCCGAGGTCGACAGCGTGATGCGACGCTTGGACAGGGACAGGCCGTCGCCGTCGGAGGCGATCAGCAGCGCCTTCTTCACCGCCTCGAAATTATAGAGCGGCTCGCCCATGCCCATCATGACGATGTTGGACACTTTCCGGCCCTCGGCCGGCACGATGGCGCCATCCGGCGTGTCGCGGTCGGGGAAGTCGCCGAGCCGGTCGCGCGCGGTGAGCAACTGCGCCAGGATTTCTTCGGCGGTCAGGTTGCGCACCAGCTTCTGCGTGCCGGTGTGGCAGAACGAACAGGTCAGCGTGCAACCGACCTGCGAGGAGATGCAGAGCGTGCCGCGGCCTTCCTCGGGGATATAGACCGTCTCGATCTCCACCGGCCGGCCGGCGCCGCGCGGCGGAAAGCGGAATAGCCACTTTCGCGTGCCGTCGGCGGAAATCTGCTCCTCGACGATCTCGGGCCGGGCAACGGTGAAATGCTTGTCGAGTTCGGCGCGCAGATCCTTGGAGATGTTGAACATGCCGGCGAAGTCGGAAACGCCGCGCACATACATCCAGTGCCAGAGTTGCTGGGCGCGCATCTTTGCCTGACGCTCCGGCACGGTGCCGGATTCGACAAGAGCGGCGGCGAGTTCCGTCCGCGTGAGGCCGATCAGCGATGGCTTTTCGGTCCGCGCGGCACGGCCGCGCAAGGCGTCACGGGCGCCGTCGGCGGTAAGATCGAGTGAAAGGGTCATGGTTGCACAGATATAAGCGGTTTGCGGCCGATTTCATCCATCGGCCCGATATGAAGGGCGGCGCATAGCACAGGTTGAGCGCGAAGTCATGCGGTGCACGCCAAACCGGGTCTGCCGTCGGTGTCCCGATCGCGACCGTCCCCGTGAAGGACGATCGAGGCCGGCCGAGGGAATGTCGTTGGCGGCGATCACTTAGTCGTGTTGGCGTAACGATCCCCCTCGCGGCTTCGAACCCTGAACGGGGCAACTGTGCCCCTACAGAATGGGAGAATGCAGGATGAAATCGATCAAGCTCGCCGTCATTGCCGGTCTCGCCGCGCTTTGCGCCTCGCAGGCGTTTGCCGAGGACACGATGGGCACCATGAGCATGATGAAAGGCGGACAAGTGACGGCGATCATGCCCGACGGGCATATGGGCACCATGACGCCGGACGCGAAGATGGGCGCCGACATGATGAAGATGGCCAAGCCGATCAAGCACTGCATGATGATGATGACCGACGCCAAGGGCAAAGCCTACATGATCGACACCTCGACCAAGAAGGCCCAGGCCGAATGTGAAAAAATGGCCATGTGACCATCTCGCAAGGACTTGCCCGCCGGCTTTGAGGCCGGCGGGACGGGCAGCTTTCATATTGTCCGCGCGTCCATCCCCGCGCCTACCGGTCGATGGACAGCGTATCGATCCCGGTGCTCTGGTCGGTTTCCGGCGGTGGCGGCGCGGCCTCGCGGGCTCGGTAGGACGGCAGGTCGGGAGCGCCGGCCGCTGCGGGATTGGCTTCGAGCCGCGCGATCAGGCGCTTCATTTGCGTGATCTCGGGCACCTGTGCGTCGATGATGCCGTCCGCCAGCTTTCGCACCTCCGGATCGCGGATATGGGCGCGTTCGCTGGTCATGATCGCGATCGAGTGGTGCGGGATCATGGCCTTCATGTAAGAGACGTCGCTCACGGTTTCCTGGCTTCTGACCAGCCACAAGGCACCAGCGAATACGAGCATGCCACCGATGACGATGCCGACATTCGCGGCCACGCTCTCGTACATCCCCCACATGAAGCCGATCATGACGATGGCCATGGCGGCGCCCATCACGATGGCCATCCACACCCGGGTCTGGCTGAAGAAAACATGATCCAGCGCATAGGTGTTCAGGTACATGAGCCCCTACATGAGGACCGTTGAAACCAGGATCATCGCGGCGAATCTGACATAGCGCATGACCGCGGGCTCCTTGCTCAACGGCACACAACCGCGACGGTGGCCTTTTGATCCCGTCCGATCGGCAGACTCGCGCTTGATCGGCGTCATGTCTGTGTTAGGGCTGGGTTTTCCCCCGAGGACAGACATGGCCGGCCAATCGCGAAAACACCCCATGCTGCGGCGTTCGCGCGCCATGTGGGGCTCGCGCCGCGTCTGGCAGCCGCGTCTGGTGTTCTGGGCGGGAGCCATCTCCATCGGCCTGATCAGTGTGCTGTTCGCCGTGCTGGCCGACAAGGCGCAGGCTCTGTTTCATGTCGTGATCGGCAATGACGGCGGCTGGCGCTTCTATCTGCCGCTGGCGATCACGCCGCTCGGCTTTGTGCTGTGCGCCTGGCTGGCGCACGCCGTCTTCCCGGGCTCGCAAGGCAGCGGCATTCCGCAGGCGATCGCCGCCCGCCACCTTCGCGACGACGACGACCGCAGCCATATCCTGTCGCTCAGGCTGGTGGTGGGCAAGATCGCGCTCACCCTTGTCGGCCTGTTCTGCGGCGCTTCGATCGGCCGCGAGGGACCGACCGTGCAGGTCGGCGCATCGCTGATGCTGCAGGCGGCGCGCTGGGGCGGCATGGCGCAGGCGCGCGGCCTGATCCTGGCGGGGTCGGCCGCCGGCATCGCCGCTGCCTTCAACACGCCGCTCGCCGGCATCGTCTTCGCCATCGAGGAGATGGGCCGCACCTATGAGGCGCGCACCAACGGGCTGGTGCTGACGGCGGTCATCCTGGCCGGCCTCGCCTCGCTCGGCGTGCTCGGCAACTACACCTATTTCGGCGTGTCCAAGGAGACGATCTCGTTTGCCGTCGACTGGCCGCTTGTAATCGCCTGCGGCGTCATCGGTGGCGGCTTTGGCGCCTTGTTCTCGTTGCTGGCCCTCAAGGCGACGCGGCGTATCCGACGCTGGAACGCGCTGCAGCCGCTGTGGCGCGCGCTGCTGGTGGCCGCGATCTGCGGACTGGGGGTCGCGGTGATCGGCATCGCCTCGGGCGGGCTGACCTTCGGCACCGGCTACGCGCAGGCGCGCAGCGCGGTCGAAGGCACGCCGCTGCCCTGGTTCTTCTTTGCCGAGAAATTCGGGGCCGGCCTGCTGTCGATGATCTCAGGCATTCCCGGCGGCATCTTCGCGCCCTCGCTGGCGGTCGGCGCCGGCATCGGCAGCTCGCTCGGCCTGATGTTCGGGAGCAGCGCCGGCGTCGCGGCCCTGCTCGGCATGGCAGGCTATTTCGCCGGCGTCGTGCAGGCGCCGATGACGGCTTTCGTCATCATCCTGGAAATGACCGGCAATCACGACAATGTCATCGGCCTGATGCTGGCTTCGATGCTGGGCTACGGCACCGCGCGGCTGATCTCGCACGAGCCGCTTTATCACGCCCTGTCGCGGGTGTTCATCGCCGAGGCGATCCGGCGGCGGCGGGCGGAGGCAGCACCGGAATCAGGGCTGGGCTGAAAAAGCAAAGGCCGGGCGTTACGGCCCGGCCTTCGGTTCAAAAACGAAGATAGCTATTTGCACTTGGCAATCGAGGACAACGCCGCCGAAATGCCCTTAAGCGAGAAGACATAGTTCGTGGGATTGCCGCGGCCCGACTTCGCCGACACCTTCATGTCGGTTCCGGTCTTCATCGCCGCGATCAGCACTGGCTCTTCCGCCGCGTTCTCGACCCAGGCCGATTTGCCGCGCGTGAACATCGAGAAGCTCTTCTTGTCGATGGTGACGGTGGCCTTGGAACCTTCCTGGAAATTGTAGCCGGCGATGAACTGCGGTTCATAGGACACCTGCTGGCCGGGTCGCTGGCTGACGAAGAAGAACATGTCGCCATGGTCGAGCGTCGGCGGCTGCTTGTCGGTCGGCACTGTCAGCACGTAGCAGACCTTGCCGCCCGAAGCCTGGTAGCTGTAGGTTCCCCAGGCATTGTGCTGGCCGATCTTGGTCGCCTGCTGCGCCAGCGCCGGCGCCGCCGAGGCCGCCAGGACCAGGCTCGAAACTAGTGCAATCAATCCGCGCATCGTTTTTCCCGTATTCCAAATGGTGCGGAGGCGGGCCGCGTGGCGTCCTGCCGTCGCTTCATTTTGATTTAATCTGGGTTACCAAACGGTGAATTCCCCAAGAGAAAAGGACCTTCACCCCAGGAAACCGCCGCCATTTCCGCGCCGCCGCCTTGTCAGCGGCCGGCTCGGTGTCCCTTTGGCGACTTGGAGGCCACGAAAACGGCAAGAGTTTGACTTTTAACCCGCCGCTGAACGCCCCTGTCCAGAGGTCGAGCCGTCGCGGCGGAATTCGGCCGGCGGGACTTCAGCCCTTGTCGGCGATGGCGTCCTTGGCGGCTTGCCGGTGCGCGGGTGTGATATGGGCGCTGACGGCGGTGATCGCGGCGGTCAGCACGGCGATGTCGTCGGTGAAGCCGAGACCGAGGATGAAGTCGGGGATGAGGTCGACCGGCAGGACGAAATAGCCGAGCGCTGCCACCAATATGCCCTTGGCGCGCAGCGGCGTCTTCTTGTCCATGGCGCAGTAATAGGCGGCGACGACATCTTCCATGAACGGAATCTGCCGAGCGGCCTTCCTGGCCGTGCGCCAGAACTTTTCGCGCACTTCGCCCTCGCCGACCAGCTTGTCGCCAAAGCCGAAAAAATCAAAACCGGATTCTCGCGCCATCTATCTCTCTCCTTGCGGATACCGGCGCATGCCGCCGATCAAAATGTGGTGAAAGCCGAACCGGGCTGCAAGATGCCGGCGCCGATTTGCCGGGTCCGCGCCCGGCCTGGACGCTGGACAGCCGCGTTCAGCCGCCGAAATAGCGGTTCATCTTCTTGGCGAGGTCTATGTCGAGCGCCGTCACGCCGCCGGCGTCATGCGTGTTCAAGGTCACATTGACTGTCTTGTAGACATTCGACCAATCGGGATGGTGGTCCATCTTCTCGGCGGCCAGCGCCACCCTGGTCATGAAGGCGAAGGCTTCGGAGAAATTGACGAAGGTGAAGGTGCGGCCGATCGAGGCGCCATCCTGTGCCAGTGTCCAGCCCTCAAGCCCTGTGAGCGCCGCTTCGGCGGCCTCCCTGCCCAGTTTCTCTCTCGTCATGTCCGCTTCCCGTGCTATTGCGCTGAAGTCGTCACCATAGCGCCGGATCCATGATCGCGAAGCCCATAAATTCCATTCTTTTCGTCTGCCTCGGCAACATCTGCCGGTCGCCGCTGGCCGAAGGCGTCCTTCGCGCCGTGCTGGCGGAGCGCGGATATGGCGACGATATCGTGCTCGATTCGGCCGCGACCGGCGGCTGGGAGGTCGGCTCCGCTCCCGACCCACGCTCGATCGCCATCGCGTCTCACCACGGCATCGACATCTCGCGGCAGCGGGCGCGCAAGATCATGGCGGAGGATTTTCACCGCTTCGACCTGATCTTCGGCATGGACCGGTCCAACGTCGCCGACCTGAAGGCGCTGGCGCCGGCGGCGGTGCGCGACCGTATCCACCTGTTCCTGGAATTCGCCGAGGGAAGGCCGCGCGATGTACCGGATCCCTACTATGAGGACCAGCAAGCGTTTGCCGAGGTCTATCGCATGATCCGGGAGGCGTCGGAGGTGCTGGCGACACGGCTGGCGGCACGCGTATCGACGCCGGACAGCGGCCATGCCTCCTCGACGATATAGGGGCCGCCACCGACCGAATCGCGCGAGGACATCAGCACGAAACGGCCGATACGGAACGGCAGCGTCGAGAAATTGCCGCGCGCCGACAGATATTGGGCGACGTCGAGCGGGCTCGAATTGCGCAGCCGCGCCAGCGTCACGTGCGGCATGAACCTGCGCGGATCGGCGGGGATGCCGAGCCGTTGGCAGATGCGCTCGATTTCGGCCTGGAGAGCCGCCAGATCGGGCGAGGGCGAAGCGCCGGCCCACACCGCATGCGGCTTCTTCTGGCCGAACGCGCCGACACCCGACAGCGTCAGCGAAAAGGACGGGCGATGCACCCGGTCGAGCGCGTTGGCGATCTCGTCGGCGACATGGCCCTGGACGTCGCCGATGAAGCGTAGCGTCAGATGGTAGTTTTCGACGTCGATCCAGCGGGCCCCGGGCAGGCCGCCCCGGAGCAGGGACAGCGAAAGGGCGGCATCACGCGGAATTTCGAGGGCGGTGAAAAGACGCGGCATGAAGAGCCTCCCTTCCTCGAATCGAAACTGTCATCCCTTAGCGAATCATCGATAATCAAATGGAGCAAGTGGTTTGTTGGTCGCGGATGCAATCTAAAGCTTCCGCAACGGAACCGGTTCCATCCGACGTCACGATCCGCCTGGCATGGCCTTCTCGACGGTGGGCAGGATGCGTTCGACCATCAGGTCGACGCCGCGAGCACTCGGATGCAGGCCGTCCTCGAGTTGCAGGCCGGGCTGGCCGGCGACGCCGTCGAGGAAGAACGGATAGAGCGGAACATCGTATTTGCCGGCCAGGTCAGCAAAAATTGCGTCGAAGGCGCTCTGGTAGTCGGCGCCGAGATTGGGCGCCGCCCGCATGCCGGCTAGCAGCACGGCAATCTTTCGCTCTTTGAGCTTGCCCAGTATCTCGTCCAGATTCCTTTTCGTGATGTCGGGCGCGACACCCCGCAGCATGTCGTTGGCGCCGAGTTCGAGGATCACCAGCTGCGTGCCGTCAGGCACCGACCAGTCGAGCCGCGCTAGGCCGCCGCTGGAGGTGTCGCCGGAGACGCCGGCATTGGCGACGATGACGTCATGGCCCTTCGCACGAAGTGCTGCCTGCAATTTATCGGTAAAGCCCTCGCCCGGGCCAAGGCCGTACCCCGCCATCAGGCTGTCACCGAAGCCGACGATCTTGAAAGGCTCGGCGCGCACCGACGAGATGCCGCCGCAGATGGCGAGGAAAACGATCAGGCCCGCGGCAAAGCGGCGTTTGAAAGACATGCGGCAGGTCCCATATGACAGAGAATTCTTCCGGCGATGGCTTCCGACAGGCAGAGCCTCCCTTCATATAGGACGCTTTCATTTTGACAGAAGCCGTCATCGCGCTGAAAGACGTATCCCTGACACTCGGCGAAGGCGCTTCGTCGGTTCATGTATTGAAGGGTGTCAGCCTCGACGTCGCGCGCGGCGAGGCGACTGGCATCGTCGGCCCGTCGGGGTCCGGCAAGTCGACATTACTGATGGTGCTGGCAGGGCTGGAGCGGGTCGATTCCGGTACGGTGCGCATTGCCGGCGAAATCCTCAACGGCAAAAGCGAGGACCAGATCGCTTCGTTTCGCGGCCGAAACATTGGCATCGTGTTCCAGTCCTTCCACCTCATCCCCAATATGACGGCGCTTGAAAATGTCGCGGTGCCGCTCGAACTGGCTGGCCATGCCGATCCGTTCTCGGTGGCGGCGCGCGAACTGGCGGCCGTCGGCCTCAGCGACCGCGTCACCCATTATCCCGGCGAGCTCTCCGGCGGCGAGCAGCAGCGCGTGGCGATCGCCCGGGCGCTGGCACCATCGCCGCGCATCCTGATCGCCGACGAGCCGACCGGCAACCTCGATCAGGCGACGGGGAGGCAGGTCGCCGATCTGCTGTTCGCCAAGGCCGCCGAACGCGGCATGACGCTGGTGCTGGTGACCCATGATCCGGCGCTCGCGGCGCGCTGCTCGCGCCAGGTTTCGATGCGCTCCGGCCGGATCGAGGCGCCGCCGCCGGTCAGGGTCAGCGCCTGATGCCGCTGGCGCGGACCTTGAAGCTTGCCATCCGCTTCTCGCTGCGCGAGATGCGCGGCGGCCTGTCCGGCTTCCTCATCTTCCTCGCCTGCATCGCGCTCGGCGTGGCGGCTATCGGCGGCGTCAATTCGGTGGCCCGCTCCATCACCGCCGGTGTCGCCGATCAGGGCCAGACGCTGCTCGGCGGCGATCTTCGCTTCCAGATCAACCAGCGCGACGCCAGCCAGGCAGAACTCGGCTTTCTCGACGGGCTGGGCGTGGTTTCGCATACCGCCAGCATGCGCTCGATGGCGCGCCTGGCTGACGGGTCCGACCAGGCGCTGGTCGAGGCCAAGGCTGTCGACGAGGCCTATCCGCTCTATGGCGCGCTGGAAACCGAACCGGTGCTGACGAAGCAGGAACTGTTCGGCGGGCAGTTCGGCGTTTTCGGCGCCGCGGCACCCGACCTCTTGTTCGAACGGCTGCATCTCAAGATCGGCGACCGGCTGAAGCTCGGCACCGCCACGTTCGAACTGCGCGCCAGGCTGGTGGCCGAGCCTGACGCGGTCTCCGACGGGTTCGGCTTCGCGCCAAGGCTGATGATCTCGACCGAGGGCCTGGCCGCCACCGGGCTGATCCGACCGGGCAGCCTGGTCGAGAACGCCTACAAGGTCCGGCTGCCCGCCGGTGCCGACGAGGCTCGGCTCAAGGCCATCCAGGACCAGGCGGCCAAGGATTTTCCGGAGGCCGGCTGGTCGATCCGCACGCGCAGCAACGCCGCACCGGCGCTTTCCTCCAACATCGAACGCTTCTCGCAGTTCCTAACGCTGGTCGGGCTCACCGCGCTGGTGGTCGGCGGCGTCGGCGTCGCCAACGCGGTGCGCGCCTATCTCGACGGCAAGCGCGGCGTCATCGCCACCTTCAAGAGCCTGGGGGCATCCGGCGGCTTCGTCTTTGCCGTCTACCTCGTGCAGATCCTGATCATCGCCGCGCTTGGCATCGTGCTCGGCCTCGTGCTCGCGGCGCTGATGCCGTTCGCGGCGAGTGCCGCGCTTCAGTCGGTCATTCCCGTGCCGGCGCAAGGCGGCTTCTATCCCGGCGCGCTCGCCATGGCGGCCCTGTTCGGCCTGCTGGTGACGCTGGCCTTCGCGCTGCTGCCGCTCGGCCGCGCCCGTGACGTGCCGGCAACCGCGCTGTTTCGGGAGATGGGGCTGGAAGGCCGGGGTCTCCCGCGCCCCGTCTATGTCGTTAGCGCGCTCGGCATCGCGCTTTTCCTGGCAGCGCTGGCGATCCTGTTTTCGGGCGACCAGCGCATCGCCTCGATCTTCGTCGGCGCCACCGTTTTTGCTTTCCTGGTGCTGCGTCTCGTCGGCGGTCTGGTGCAATGGGCAGCCAGGAAAAGCCCGCGCGTGCGGTTTGTCGCGCTGAGACTTGCCATCGGCAACATCCACCGGCCCGGGGCGCTGACGCCCTCGGTGGTGCTCTCGCTGGGGCTTGGGCTGACGCTCTTGGTCACACTGGCGCTGATCGACGGGAATCTCAGGCGTCAGATCTCCGGCAGCCTGCCGGAGCGGGCGCCGAACTTCTTCTTCGTCGACATCCAGGGCAGCGAAGTCGATGCGTTCTCGTCGCTGATCGCGGACGAGGCGCCGCAGGGAACGCTGGCCAAGGTGCCGATGCTGCGCGGCCGGGTCATGGCGCTCAACGGCGTCGCCGTCGACAAGGTCAAGGTGCCGGCCGAGGGCGCCTGGGTGCTGAAGGGAGATCGCGGCCTGACTTACGACACCAAGCAGCCGGAAAACGCGACGCTGACCGAAGGCAAGTGGTGGCCCGACACCTATACCGGCGAGCCGCTGGTTTCGTTTTCAGACAAGGAAGGCAAGGAAATCGGGCTGAAGCTCGGGGACACGATCACCGTCAATGTGCTCGGCCGCAATGTCACCGCCCGCATCGCCAATTTCCGCCAGGTCGAATGGGAAACGATGGGCATCAATTTCGTCATGGTGTTCTCGCCCAACACATTCGCCGGCGCCCCGCATGGCTGGATAGCCACGCTCACCGAAAAGAACGCCTCGACGGCCGACGACGCGCGCGTCCTCAACGCCGTCACCCGCGCCTTCCCCGCCGTGACGACGGTGCGGGTCAAGGACGCACTCGACATCGTCAACCGGCTGGTCGGCCAGCTCGGCACGGCGATCCGGGCGGCGGCCGGCGTGGCGCTGATCGCCTCGGTTCTGGTGCTTGCCGGCGCGCTTGCCGCCGGCAACCGGGCGCGCATCCATGACGCGGTGGTGCTGAAGACGCTGGGCGCCACCAGGCGAACGCTGATCGCGGCATTCTCTTTGGAATACATGCTGATCGGACTGGCCACCGCGATTTTCGCGCTCGCCGCCGGCAGCGCCGCCGCCTGGTTCGTGGTCGCACGCATCATGACACTGCCATCACATTTCATGCCCGAGGTGGCGGTGGCGACGATTGCCTTTTCGCTGGTGATCACGGTCGGCATCGGCCTTGCCGGCACTTGGCGGGTGCTCGGCCACAAGGCCGCACCCGTGCTGCGAAACCTCTGATTCGCCGGCCGGCGCCCGCCTGCCCGGGTTAAAACTTGGTAAGAATGCCGTCCGAAACGGCCGGCGAAGGCGCATTTTGACCCGTCACGAACCGTTACACCCGGTTACGGTCTTGTTCTCGACGCGAATAACCATCATATTCCGCGCAGGCATGCTGGAGCCCCCCAGCGGCGCCTGGGTCCGCAAGAGGCCCGACACCGGACGGGGCAGAAGCAACGAGGATTCCAATGGCTGATCCCATTCGCAACTATCAGACGTCGGCGGTGCCCGGCGTCCGCGCCGACATCGACCAGGGTCTGCGCGCCTACATGATCAAGGTCTACAATCTGATGGGGCTTGGGCTGCTCATCACAGGCCTTGCCGCCATCGGCACGATCATGCTGGCCACCACCACCGATCCGGCTTCGGCCGTCGCGACGCTGCCGAGCGGCGAGATGCTGACCTCCTTCGGCTACGCGATCTTCGGTTCGCCGCTGCGCTGGGTTGTCATGCTGGCGCCGCTGGCCGCCGTGTTCTTCCTGTCGTTCAGGATCCAGTCGATGAGCGTCGCCGCCGCGCAGACCACCTTCTGGGTCTATGCCGGTCTGGTCGGCCTGTCGCTGTCGTCGATCTTCCTGGTCTACACCACGGCCAGCATCTCGCAGACCTTCTTCGCCACCGCCGCGGCCTTCGGCGCGCTGTCGCTGTTCGGCTACACCACCAAGCGTGACCTGTCGGCGATGGGCTCGTTCCTGATCATGGGCGTGTTCGGCATCATCATCGCGTCGGTGATCAACATCTTCCTGCAGTCGTCGGCACTGACCTTCGCCGTCTCGGCGATAGGCGTGTTGGTCTTCGCCGGCCTCACCGCCTATGACACGCAGAAGATCAAGGAGATGTATTTCGAGGGCGACACTTCCGATGTCGCGGGCCGCAAGGCCATCATGGGCGCGCTGTCGCTCTACCTCGATTTCATCAACCTGTTCATGTTCCTGCTCCAGTTCATGGGCGACCGCCGCTAAGCGGCATTGGACCATCGACTCCTGAAAGGACGGCCCAACGGCCGCCCTTTTCTTTTACACGGGCCTCTGCTGTTATTGAAAGCACAGGAGAGGCTTGCATAAAGAATGAGCAATATCGTGATCAGGCCTGCGACCCCCGCCGACCTCGACGCCATAACCGAAATCTACGCCGACGCGGTTGCCAACGGCACGGCGAGCTATGAACTGGAGCCCCCCAGCCGCACCGAGATGGGGACGCGATTCGCCGCACTCGCGGCCGGCGGCTTTCCGTATCTGGTGGCTCAAAAGGCAGGCGCCGTGCTTGGCTATGCCTATGCCGGCGCGTTCCGGCCGCGCCCGGCCTATCGCTTCATCGTCGAGGATTCGGTCTATGTCGCGCCTGACGCGAAGGGCCAGGGTGTCGGCCTTACACTAATGCAAAGCCTGGTCGCGGCGGTCGAGGCGGCAGGCTTCCGCCAGATCGTCGCGGTGATCGGCGATGGCCGCGCCGACAGCGCCTCGGTGAGGCTGCACGAAAAGCTCGGCTTCCGTCATTCCGGCCGCCTCGAGGGCTCCGGTTACAAGCACGGGCGCTGGTTGGACACGGTATTCATGCAGCTATCGCTCAACGGCGGGGCATCGCTGCCACCTGATTCGGATTCGCTGCCGGAGCGGAAGTTCCGGAAGGGAGAACTGAAGAATTGAGGAATAAGACACTCGGCGCCTGACGTAAGCGGCTCTTTTCCTTCGCTCCTCAATTCTTCAATTCGCCATTCACCCCTATACCAGCTTCAGCTTGCTGTCGAAGACGCCGAGCACGCGGCCAAGCTCCTGGCCGCGTTTGAGGATGCGCCCGCCCGCCGCGATGACGGCGAAGGCGCCTTGCTTGCGCGCCAGTTTCGGGTCCTTGACGATCTGGAACAGCGGCACTTCGCTGGCCCGGCGGAAGACGGAAAAGACAGCGCGGTCGGTGAGGTGATCGATGGCGTAGTCGCGCCATTCATTGGCCGCGACCATGCGTCCGTAAAGCCTGAGGATCTGGTCCAGTTCGCGCCGGTCGAAGCGGACCGGCTGGTCGAGGCGTGCGCTGCGCGCCTCGTGTAGCGGGATCAATATCGCGGATGCGTCTCCATCCCCCATCCCGCCGCCGTCATCGGTCATGCCTGCCTCGATCCTCAAAAATGAATCTTTGCCAACCAAAGTTGGCCCCTTCGCATCGCAATTGCAAGAGCCGGAGAACCGAAGCAGCGGCGCGCCGTTTCCGCCGCGTCCAGTCACGTTTGTGAAACGCGTGTTGGAATTGGTGATGGTTCGCCACATTTCTGCCTTTTTTTATCCGCGCTCATGCCCCAATGTCCGACGAATTTACCGGCGTTGCCTGAGACGGTTCGGTCCGGCACCGGCTCGTAAACCCCAAGCCCCCCGCCCACGGGTCTGCGTCGGATCGAACCAACCTCGGCCTTTTC
The DNA here is from genome assembly GCF_054059755.1 of Mesorhizobium sp. URHB0026. Lineage (NCBI taxonomy): Bacteria > Pseudomonadati > Pseudomonadota > Alphaproteobacteria > Hyphomicrobiales > Phyllobacteriaceae > Mesorhizobium > Mesorhizobium sp. URHB0026. The sequence continues at coordinate 1,481,939 of NZ_JBSSCN010000001.1, forward strand.
CTCGGAAAAGCCGGGTGCGACGATCCCAAAACCTAAATGACCGACGTCAGAAGCAAGCTGACGTCGGTTTTTTCGTTTTTGAGCCTTGCACCCGGGACTGCGCGCGCCGAGCATCGGCGTAGGGCCGAGGTCGCCAGCCCCACGTCGCTATTCAATTCTGCCGACCATGCTTGCCATTTTCCGTATCACTTAATAGGGTGTTAAGTGGAACGGAGACGACAATGCCACACGCATCGGACTCCCCAGTGAAACAGTTGAATGGCCGGGCGGCCGTGTCGGAGGCCGGCGGCGTCGGCCCTCGTATCAAGGCATCGCGCACGGCCCGGCGCGTCTCGCTACGCCAGCTTGCCGACATGACGGGCACCACGGCGAGCTTCATCAGCCAGCTCGAGCGCAATCTGTGCGGCGCCAATACGGGCACGCTGCTCAAGATCGCCGCCGCTCTCGATCTCGGCATCAACGATCTGTTCGAGGACAATGCCCGTCCCCTGCACAAGGTGTTGAGGCGCGAGGAGCGGCCGGTCGTTCCGGTCGGCCTCCAAGGCCGCAAGATGCTCCTGTCGCGGCGGCCGATCCATCAATTCGAAGTCTATGCCGGCCATTTCGAGGTTGGCGGCTCGACCGGCGACGAGACCTATGTGCATGGCGGCGAGCACGAAATGTTCATGGTGCTCAGGGGCACCGTCGAGCTGACGCTTGCCGACGAGCGCCATCTGATGCGCGAAGGCGACAGCGTCGAATACGCAACCTCGGTGCCGCACCGGACCGTCAATGTCGGCGACACGCCGGCCGAGGTCCTCTGGATCATCGCGCCGCCGACCGCCGGCGCGCTCGAACTCGATCGATACAGGCCCGGAAACCGCTCGCATCCGGGTGAATGAAAACAATGCGAGTTCTGCAAATGGGAGAGATGATCATGAAACTGGGATTTGGACATGCGGCGGCCGTCGCCGTGCTTCTGGCGGCCACCGCCGCGCTCGCGCAATCCAAGCCGGTGGCGGGAGAGGTCGCTGATGGCTCGCTGAAGGGCAAGACGCTGACCCTGGTTTCCTATGGCGGCATCTACCAGGACGGCCAGGCGGCCGCACTCAAGGAGTTCGTCGACAAGTCCGGCGTCAAACTCCTCAATGACGGTCCGACGGAGATCGCCAAACTGCAGGCGCAGGTCGAGTCCGGCAATGTGACCTGGGACGTCGTCGATACCGACGACCTGCCGCCCTATGTCTATTGCGGCAAGCTGTTCCAGAAGCTCGATCTGACGAAGCTCGACGTCTCGAAAATCCCGGAAGGCCAGGTCGGCGAATGCTCGGTGCCGGCGATGAACTACGGTGTCGTGCTGATGTACAACAAGGAAAAGTACGGGGATAATCCGCCCAAGAGCTGGGCCGACTTCTTCGATACCCAAAAATTCCCCGGCGTGCGTGGCATCGACGGCTCCGGCAGCCCGACCGGTGGCCTGCTGGAACAGGCTTTCAAGGTTGCCGGCGGCGACCCGAAGGCGATGACGGTGGCCGATATCGACAAGGCGATAGATGTGGTCCGCAAGCTCGGCCCCGACACGATCTTCTGGAAGACGGGTGCAGAATCGCAGCAGCTCGCCGAATCCGGCGAGGCCGACATGCTGATGATGTGGACGGGCCGCGCCATGACGGCGGTCAAGAACGGCGCCAAGTACGCGCCCGCCTGGCAGGACTGGCTGGTGGTGATGGACCAGATGACAATCCCCGTCGGCGTCAAGGATACGGATGCGTCCTATGCGTTGCTCAATGCCTATCTTGGCAAGCATGCCCAGGAGATATTGGCGGAGAAGACCTCCTACACGCCGATCAACAATGACGCGCAGCCCAAGGTCGACGCTTCCGTCGCCGCCTACCTGACCAATACGCCTGAACGCCAGAAGCAGGGCTACAAGCAGAACTTCAAGTTCTGGGTTCCGAACTTCGCGGTGGCGCAGGAGAAGTGGGCGGCGCTGATGGCCGGCAACTGACCGGCTGACGGGAAGCAAGGCCGTGAGCGCGTCCGAGCCAACCATTCCGGCCGCCGAAAGGCGCTGGGCATGGCGGCCGTTCGCGCTCGCGTTGCCGGCCCTGGTCCTGCTTTTCGGGGTGATCGGCTATCCGCTACTGACCATCGTGCTGCGCAGCCTGTCGGAACCGGAGTGGGGAGCGCAGAACTATGTCTGGTTCTTCAGTGCGCCGATCAACCTTGTCGTGCTCCAGCGGACCTTCGTCATTTCGGCTTGGGTCACGCTGGTGTGCTTGGTTTGCGCTTATCCCTACGCCTATCTGATGACCGCGGTCGGTCCTCGCGTCCGGCTGGTGCTGCTCTTGTGTGTGCTGATCCCGTTTTGGGTGAGCGGCGTGGTTCGCACCTTGTCCTGGGTGATCCTGCTCCAGGATTCAGGCGTCATCAACTCGATCCTCAGGTCGCTCGGGCTCGGTGGTATCAGGCTGATCCGCACCCAGACGGGCGTGGTCATCGGCATGGCGCAGGTGCTTTTGCCGTTCATGATCCTGCCGCTCTATTCGGTCATGAAAGGTATCGATCTCAGGCTGATGCGCGCGGCGCAAAGCCTTGGCGCGCGGCCGTCCCGCGCCTTCTTCACCATCTACCTGCCGCTGTCGCTGCCGGGCGTCTATGCCGGGGCGATCATCGTCTTCATCCTGGCGCTCGGCTTCTACATCACGCCGGCTTTGCTCGGCGGTCCGCGTTCGACCATGCTGTCCACCCTGGTGCAGACACAGGTGCTCAGCCTGCTGCAATGGGGCCGTGGCGGCGCCATGGGCGTGGTGCTGCTGGTCACGACCTTCGTGTTGCTGGCGCTCGCCGCGCCCGTGATGCGATCCCGGTACCGGGAAGCGGAGCGGCGCTGATGGAGATGAAGCCGCTCACCCGCGTCATCCTCGGCCTTGTCTGCCTGGTGGTGGCCATATGGCTGGTGGCCCCCACGCTGGTCGTGGTGCCGATGTCGTTCAACGAGAACAAGTCGCTGGCGTTTCCGCCGCAGGGCTTTTCCTGGCAATGGTACCAGAATTTCGCCACCAACCCGGACTGGTCGAACAGCTTCCTCAATTCGCTGAAGGTCGCCTCGATCGTTGCCGTGCTGGCAACGGTGCTCGGCACGCTTGCCGCCTTCGGCCTCGACCGCATGAAGGCACGGCCGGCAAACCTGCTGCGCATGCTGATGTTGACGCCGATGGTGGTGCCGGGCGTGGTGCTGGCCATCGGCATCTACGCGGTCTATCTCGATACACGGCTTGTCGGCACGCTGCTCGGCTTCGTGCTCGCGCACACCATCCTTGCGCTGCCCTTTGTGCTGATTGCCGTCTCGGCCAATCTCGAAGTGTTCGACAGGCGGCTCGAGACAGCCGCGGCGAGCCTCGGCGCCAGCGCGCTCACCGCCTTCCGCACGGTGACGCTGCCGCTGATTGCACCCGGCATGCTGTCGGGCCTGCTGTTCGCCTTCGCCACCTCCTTCGATGAGATCGTCGTGTCGCTGTTCATCACCAATCCCTACCTCAAGACATTGCCGGTGCAGATCTTCGCTTCCATCACGCGCGACGCCGACCCGACGGTCGCGGCCGTCGGCACCATCCTGTTGTTTGCCACCACGATCCTGATCGGCGGCGGCATGCTTCTTCTTGGCCGCGAGCGGAAAGGACGCCAATGACCTTGGGGCAAGAGAGCAGGGGCGCGGCGATCGATCTCAGGACGATCAGCAAGGCCTATGGCAGCTTCAAGGCGCTGGACGGCGTGTCGCTGCACATCGAGGCCGGCGAGTTCATGACGCTGCTGGGACCAAGCGGCTCCGGCAAGACGACGACACTCAACGTCGTCGCCGGCTTCACCGAGGCCAGTGCCGGCGCGCTGGAAGTGGGGGGCAAGAGCGTCGTCGGCGTGCCGGCGCACAAGCGCAACATCGGCGTGGTCTTCCAGCATTACGCGCTGTTTCCCCATATGACGGTGAGCCGCAACGTCGCCTATCCGCTCGCCTTGCGCGGCGTGGCGGGAGCCGAGCGCGAACGACGGGTGCGCCAAGCGCTCGACATGGTCAAGATGGAGGATTTCGGCCATCGCTTCCCCAGCGAGCTTTCGGGCGGCCAGCAGCAGCGCGTGGCGCTGGCCCGCGCCATCGTCTTCGACCCGCCGCTGCTGTTGATGGACGAGCCGCTCGGCGCGCTCGACAAGAAGCTGCGCGAATGGCTGCAGCTCGAGATCAAGCGCATTCACCGCGAACTCGGCACCACCTTCGTCTATGTGACGCACGACCAGGAAGAGGCGCTGGTGCTGTCGGATCGCATCGCCGTGTTCAACCGGGGCCGGATCGAACAGATCGGTACCGGGCGCGAGCTGTATGACGAGCCGGCGACACTGTTCGTCGGCAAGTTCATCGGCGATTCCACCGTCTTGCGCGGGGCCGCCGCCACCTCGGGCCAGGAGACGGCGATCGAGATATCAGGCCAGACGGTGACGACCGCCAAGCGTCTCCCCAATGGCGGCAGGCCGGTCATGCTGCTGCGTCCCGAAAAGCTGGCGCTCGCCCGCCCTGGCGCGGGCGGCGATGGCCGCAACCGGCTCACGGGGCGCATCGGCGAAGCCATCTATCTCGGCTCCGGCTCAAAATACGAAGTCGATCTGGCCGACGGCTCGAAAGCCATCGTGCGCTCGACGCTGGAAGCAGACAGTTTCGTCATCGGGGACGAGGTCGAGGTGCTGTTCGCCGGCGCCGACGTGAAGCTGCTCCCCGACGACGACAAGGCTGACCTGACGCTCACCTGATTTCGGGACGGATTTCAAAAAAATGCAAGCCAAGCACAATGGCGACGTGTCGTTCTGGTATGCCGATATCGGCGGGGTGCCGGCCTATCGGCCGGCCTTGCCCGGCGACATCGAGGCCGATGTCTGCATCGTCGGCGCCGGTTACACCGGCCTGTGGACCGCCTATTATTTGAAGAAGGCGCGGCCTGCGCTGCGCATCGCCATCGTCGAGAAGGAGTTCGCCGGCTACGGCGCGTCGGGCCGCAATGGTGGCTGGCTGTCGGGCGGCTTCAGCTGGTCGCGTGAGAAATACGCAAAGACCTCCTCGCGCGGCGCGGTGATCGACATGCAGCGCGCCATGTCCGGAACGGTCGATGAGGTGATCGCGGTGACGGAAGCCGAAGGCATCGACGCAGATATCCGCCGTGTCGACAACATCACCGTCGCCACCAACACAGCACAATTGCAGCGCGCCAAGGCCGAATACGAGGAGCTGCTGGGCTGGGAGATGCCGCCGGAGCGGCTGGCCTTCCTCGATGCGCGGGAGGCGCGCCAGCGCATCGCCATCGACAAGGTGCTGGGCGCCTTCGTCGTGCGCAACGTCGCGCGTGTCCAGCCGGCCAAGCTGGTGCAAGGCCTGGCGGCGGCTGTCGCGCGGCTTGGCGTGCCGATTTACGAGCAGACGCAGGTGCTGGCGATCGAGAAGGGCAAGGTCACCACCAGCAGAGGCATCGTGCGGGCAGGGAAGATCGTCCGCGCCACCGAAGGCTTCACGGCTGGCATCCCCGGCTACGAGCGTCTCTGGCTGCCGCTGAACAGCGCCATCGTGGTGACCGAGAAGCTGCCGCAAGAACTGTGGGATCAGATTGGCTGGAACGGTTACGAGGTGCTGGGCGATGCCGCCCACACTTATTGCTACGCGCAGCGCACGCGCGAAGGCCGCATAGCCATGGGCGGCCGTGGCGTGCCCTACCGCTTCGGTTCGCGCACCGATGTGCGCGGCCGGACCCAGCAAGCGACCATCGACCAGTTGCACGAGGTGCTGACCAGGTTGCTGCCGCGGACCAAGGGCGTGCGCCTCGACCATGCCTGGTGCGGGACGCTGGGCGTACCGCGCGACTGGTGCACCACTTCAGGCTTCGACCGGGAAAGCGGCATTGGCTGGGCCGGCGGCTATGTCGGGCTCGGGGTTTCCAGTTCCAACCTGTCAGGCCGCACCTTGCGCGACCTCGTGCTCGGCCACGACACCGAGCTGACCCGGCTGCCCTGGGTCAACCGCACGGTCAAGAAATGGGAACCGGAACCACTGCGCTGGCTCGGCGTGCGTACAATGTACCAGCTCTATCGCATCGCCGACCGGCGTGAAGCAAACGGCTTGGACCGGACCTCACGCCTTGCGGCTTTCGCCGATCGCCTGACCGGACACTGAGCATCCGGGCGAACTGCGTCACAGGTCCCCGGCATTGCGCCGAACCGCGTGACGTTACAGCTTACGATCGAGGGAGGTCTCGGATCCGGGTTTGTGGATGAAAGCCGCACCCAGGATGGGGCCTGGCAGGCCATCCTTGCCGACCGACTGCAAAAGCACGGCGCAGCCGCCTTTCTTGGTGATCTCGCTCAGCGGCAATTCGTATCGCTGCGCCATGCCATGCCACATGCCGGCGGTCTGGATCCCGGTGACCGCGTTCCAATAGGTCATCTTACGGCCGGAGTTCTCGCCCTGGCCGATCTTGACAGTCTGCGGCGCGTCGAAATAGACGATGACGACATGGGCGTCGTTCGGGCCGGCGCCGGCGTCACCTGCGTCGATGATCACCCGGTCGCCGGTGCGGCTGACCTTGATGGGCACACGCATGCCTTCGCCGGCACGGGCCATGCGGGCAAGCGCGCCGTCGACCTCACCGCGATTGGCGCCGTTGACATGCATGCGGCCGTTCAGGACGGCCTGCGGCGTATAGACCGAACGGCTGCTGAAATAGCGCATATAGTCATATTGCCGCTCGGTGTTTTCCTTGTGGCTCAGCGTGTCCTTCCAGCCGAGATAGTCCCAGTAGTCGACGTGATAGGCGAGCGCGACAAGGTCTTGCCTCGTGGCGAGTTCGGCGAAGAACGCGTCCGCCGGGGGGCAGGAACTGCAGCCCTGGCTGGTGAACAGTTCGACCACGCCGAGCGGCCTGTCGGGTTTCTCGGCCTGGGCCGTTTCGGGCTCGCTGGCACGGCCAGCGCCGGCATAAACCGAGAAGGCCAGCGCAAAGGCTGCCAGCCACAATGATCGTCGCGAGGCCATGACCATTCCAATTCCCACCGGTGATGCCGGCTTTGTTCTGCTTTGCCGAAATATGTGGCAGAATGGGAAGTCAACGGGAAGTCACGTTGCGGTGAAATTTACCGCTGCAATCGTGAGGTAAGGCCGCAATAGGAGCAGCCGCTGCATTTCAAGGCGTGGTTCGATTGAGCGGCGGCATCATCGCCATGCGGCAAGTTCTCCTCACCGCCATCTATCTCTATTGCCAACGCACCGGCCCTGGACTTTGGTCCTGGCCGGTCAATGCTTTGACGACCTTGCCTTCATCCCGGCAGGACTGTGCGGCATGCTGGTCCGCGGCCGCGGCAGGGGTATAGCGAGTAGTGAGTAGTGAGTAGTGAGTAGTGAGTAGGAGCGTCCCTGCGTCCTACTAACCACTCACTGTTTTCTAGGCCGCCAGATCGCGCAGCACGTACTGCAGGATGCCGCCGTTCTTGAAGTAGTCGAGCTCATCCAGCGTATCGATGCGGCAGATGATAGGCACGTTCTTCACCGTGCCGTCGCCATAGGTGATCTTGGCGGTCATCGTCTGGCGCGGCTTGATGGCGCTCAATCCGTCGATCTCGACCAGCTCGTCGCCCTTGAGGTTGAGGGAAGCCCATGAGGTGCCTTCCTCGAAGACGAAGGGGATGACGCCCATGCCGACCAGGTTCGAACGATGGATGCGCTCGAAGGACTGGGCGATGACGGCGCGGACACCAAGCAGGTTGGTGCCCTTTGCCGCCCAGTCGCGCGACGAGCCGTTGCCGTATTCGACGCCGGCGAAGATGACCAGCGGCACCCCTTCCTTCTTGTATTCCATCGCCGCGTCGTAGATCGATTCCTCTTCCTTGCTGGGATAGTGGATGGTGTAGCCGCCCTCGCGGCCGTTCTCGCCCAGCATGTGGTTGCGGATGCGGATGTTGGCGAAGGTGCCGCGCATCATCACCTCATGGTTGCCGCGCCGCGTGCCGTACTGGTTGAAATCGGCAACGCCGACGCCATGGTCGGTCAGGTATTTGCCGGCCGGCGAGGCGGCCTTGATCGAACCCGCCGGCGAGATGTGGTCGGTGGTGATCTTGTCGCCGAACAGGCCGAGCACGCGGGCGCCCTTGATGTCGCCGATCTTGCCGAAACCCGTGGTCATGCCGGCGAAGTAGGGCGGGTTCTGCACATAGGTCGAATTGTTGTCCCAGGCATAGGTCTGACCTTCCGGCGCCTTGACGTTCTGCCAGTACTCGTCGCCCTTGAAGACGTCGGCATATTTGCGGGCGAACAGCTCGCGGGTGACGTTCTTCTCGATGAACTCCTGGATCTCCGCCGAGCTCGGCCAGATATCCTTGAGATAGACCGGATTGCCGTTCCTGTCGTCGCCGAGCGGCTCCGTGGTCAGGTCCCTGGTGACTGTTCCAGCCAAGGCGTGGGCGACGACCAGCGGCGGCGACGCCAGGTAGTTCGCCTGCACGTCGGGCGAGACGCGGCCTTCGAAGTTGCGGTTGCCGGAGAGCACCGCGGCAGCGATCAGACCCTTGTCGTTGATGGTTTTGGAGATCGGCGCCGGCAGCGGGCCGGAATTGCCAATGCAGGTGGTGCAGCCGAAGCCGACCAGGTTGAAGCCGATCTGGTCGAGCTCCTTCTGCAGGCCCGACTTTTCCAGATATTCCGCCACCACCTGGCTGCCAGGGGCCAGCGAGGTTTTTACCCACGGCTTCTGCTTCAAACCGAGGCGGTTGGCGTTGCGGGCAAGCAAGCCCGCACCGATCAGCACTGATGGGTTCGAGGTGTTGGTGCACGAGGTGATGGCGGCGATGACGACGTCGCCATGGCCAAGGTCATGGTCGGTGCCTTCGACGGCGTAGCGCTTGGAGATTTCCGCCGCCTTCTTGTATTCGGTGTCCATCGCCTTGGCGAAACCGGCCGGAATGCCTTCCAGCGCGACACGGCCCTCGGGGCGCTTGGGACCGGCCATCGACGGCACGACGCTGTCCAGCTCCAGTTCGAGCAGGTCGGTGAAGACCGGATCGGCGGAGCCGGACTCGCGCCACATGCCTTGCGCCTTGGAATAGGCCTCGACCAGGGCGATGCGGTCCTCGCTGCGGCCCGACATTGTGAGATAGCGGATGGTTTCCTGGTCGACCGGGAAGAAACCGCAGGTGGCGCCATATTCGGGCGCCATGTTGCCGATGGTGGCGCGGTCGGCCAGCGTCATGTTGGACAGGCCAGGCCCGAAGAACTCGACGAACTTGCCGACCACGCCCTTCTTGCGCAGCATCTGGGTGACGGTGAGCACGAGGTCGGTGGCGGTGACGCCCTCCTTGAGCTTGCCGGTGAGGCGGAAGCCGATGACTTCCGGCAGCAGCATGGAAACCGGCTGGCCGAGCATGGCCGCCTCGGCCTCGATGCCGCCGACGCCCCAGCCGAGCACGCCAAGGCCGTTGATCATGGTGGTGTGCGAATCGGTGCCGACGCAGGTGTCGGGATAGGCGGTGGTTTCGCCGTCCTCGGTGTTGGTCCACACCACCTGGCCGAGATATTCTAGATTGACCTGGTGGCAGATGCCGGTGCCGGGCGGCACGACGCGGAAGTTGCGGAATGCCTGCTGGCCCCATTTCAGGAACTTGTAGCGCTCTTCGTTGCGCTCATATTCGAGCTCGACATTGCGGGCGAAGGCCATCGGCGTGCCGAACTCGTCGACGATGACGGAATGGTCGATGACGAGGTCGACCGGCACCAGCGGGTTGATCTTCTGCGGATCGCCCCCAAGCGAAGCCATGGCGTCGCGCATGGCGGCGAGATCAACCACGGCCGGGACGCCGGTGAAATCCTGCATCAGCACGCGGGCCGGGCGGTAGGCGATCTCGACGCCGGCGGTGCCCTTGTCGGTCAGCCAGCCGGCCACCGCCTGGATGCTCTCCTTGGTGACGGACCGGCCGTCCTCGTTGCGCAGCAGGTTTTCCAGCAGCACCTTCATCGAATAGGGCAACTGGGCAATGCCGGTGAGGCCGTTCTTCTCGGCTTCGACGAGGTCGAAATAGACATACTCGGCGTCGCCCGCTTTCAGCGTGCGGCGGCAATTGAAACTGTCGAGGGATTTTGACACGTGCGATCCGTCCTGTCTGTTCAGCCTGAAAGGGAACGGACGCCGATGGCATGCAATCACGCGCAAAGGTGCGGGTACGGCCATTTCCGCTGTCCGTTCCCAAGCAACCCGAGCCGTTCAAGGCGGCGCGTGCGCTGGTTCGGCGCTAATTCTGTTCCCGCGCCGACCGCTGGCACGGATGCCCCGCATATAGAGAATTTTGTGGAATAGTTCTAGACAGTTGCAGAGCAAATTTGTGCGATGCGGCAGCGTTCGCGAAACATTGATTTCAGGGCAGGCGAGGGATGCGGCTTATCGCCGAAAATCTGGGCGGCGAACGCGGCGGCGAGCCGGTTTTCTCCGGCATCGGCATTGTGCTCGATCAGGGCCAAGCCCTGGTCGTCACCGGGCCGAACGGCTCGGGCAAATCGACCTTGCTCATGGTGGTCGCCGGCCTGCTGCCGAAAACCGAAGGCCGTCTGCTGCTCGAGGGCGGCGACGAGTTCCCCTCGATCGGCTCGGCCTGCCACTATCTCGGCCACCAGAACGCGATGAAGGCGGCGCTGAGCGTGACCGAGAATTTGCGCTTCTGGCGGGAGTTCCATGGCGAAGGCCGGCTCGATGTGGAGGAGGCTCTGGCAACGGTCGGGCTCAGCGGCATCGGCCATTTGCCGTTCGGCTATCTTTCGACCGGGCAAAGACGCCGCGCGGCGATCGCGAAACTCTTGGTCAGCCATCGGCCGCTGTGGCTGCTCGACGAGCCGACGGCAGGGCTGGACAAGGCTTCGGAGGCGCGATTTGCAAGGCTGATGCGCGAGCATTGCGATGAAGGCGGGATGATCGTGGCGGCGACGCATCTGCCGCTGGGATTGGCGGCGGCGAAAGAGTTGGTGATGGGGGAGGCCTTTTGATGACTGCCCCCTACGGCGCCCCCCTTCTTCAACAAGGGACCACATCGTAATGTGGTCGCTCTTCCTACGCGACATCCGCCTCTCGATCCGTGCCGGCGGCGGCGCGCTGACCGGCGTAATTTTCTTCCTCGCCGTCATCGCCACCATCCCTTTCGGCGTTGGGCCGGATCTCAAGCTTTTGGCCCGCATCGGTCCGGCGATCCTGTGGATCGGCGCGCTGCTTGCCTGCCTGCTCGGCCTCGACCGGCTGTTCCAGGCCGACCGCGAGGACGGTTCGCTCGATCTCCTGGTGCTCGGCAACGACCGGCACATGCTGGCGCTGACGGTGCTGGTGAAGTGCGTCGCGCATTGGGCGGGCAGCGTCCTGCCGCTGGTGGTCGCGGCCCCACTGCTCGGCCTGTTCATGAACATGGAACCGTTGGCCATGGGCGCCACGGCGCTGACGCTGCTGGTCGGCACGCCGGCCATCACCTTCATCGGTGCCGTGGGCGCCGCGGTGGCGGTGGCGCTGCCGCGTGGCGGCCTCTTGATCTCGGTGCTGGTGCTGCCGCTGACCATACCGGTGCTGATCTTCGGCGTTTCGGCGAGCTATGGCGCGACGGCCAATCCCGATCCGTTCCTGCAGCCCTTCCTCATTCTTGCCGCGCTGACGCTGTTTCTTGGCGTCCTGGGGCCGACCGCCGCGGCGCTGGCGCTGCGCCACGGCACGGATTGAGGCGCAAGAGCTCTGAAGGCTGCGGCGTGGCGGCCGATTGCGGAGCCGCCGGCGCGCGGCTAAGGGAAGACATGATCGAACGAGGCGGAAAGACCCGGCTGAAACTGGCGATGGAGCGGCGCGCATGAGCGCGCATGCGCTCTACGTCGCGGCGGCCTACGCGATCACCGCCGTGGCACTGGCCGGGCTGATCGGCTGGATACTCATCGACCAGCGGGCGCGCAAGCGCGAACTCGCCGAACTCGAGGCGGCCGGCGTGCGCCGCCGTTCCGACAAGGCAGCCAAGCCATGAGCACAGGGACGGAAACGCCGACGCCGCCCCGTCGCCGCCTTTTCGTATATTTGCCGCTGCTGGTCTTCCTCGGACTGGCCGGACTGTTCCTGTCGCAGCTTTTGTCGGGACGCGATGCCTCGGAAGTGCCGTCGGCGCTCATCGGCCTGCCGGCGCCGCGGACCAACCTGCCGCCCCTGGAGGGCAGCAATTTGCCCGGGCTCGATTCGAAAGCCTTCGCCGGCAAGGTCACGCTGGTCAACGTCTTCGCGTCCTGGTGCGCGCCGTGCCGGGAAGAGCACCCGGTGCTTCTCGCGCTGGCGCAGGACAAAAGGTTCGCGATGGCGGCGCTAAACTACAAGGACCGGCCGGAAAACGCCCGCCGCTTCCTCGGCGACCTCGGCAATCCGTTCCAGGCGATCGGCGTCGACGAGGCCGGCCGCACGGCGATCGACTGGGGTGTCTATGGCGTGCCGGAAACCTTCGTCATCGGCAAGGATGGCAAGATAGCCTACAAGCATGTCGGCCCGCTGACGCCAGAGTCCACCAGGGAGCTTCTCCTGCCGCAGATCGACAAGGCGCTGGCGATGCCGAACTGAGGCGATGGCGCGAAAACCCCAGGATATCCCTTGGTTTGTATACGTTTATGGTTGAAGCGGAGCGGACCGCTCCGCGCCACCTCAATTCGGCCCACCTGATCGTGGCGGCGACAGCACATCCTCGGCCGAGAGCACCCTCGCTTCCGAGGGCAGCATGATCGGGATGCCGTCGCGCACCGGATAAGCGAGCTTGGCGACCCGCGAGACCAGCTCGGCGCGCTCGGGATCCCAGGCCAGCGGCCCCTTGGTCAGCGGGCAGGCCAGGAGTTCCAGCAGCTTGGGGTCAACATTGGTCTTCTTTCCGTCGCGCCCATCCACCATTGGGTCCCCTTCCGGTTTCACGCCCAGCATGTCAGGAAATCAATCAGGCCGTCATTTGCAGGGCGGCTGGATATCGACGCATCCCTACTGCAGGCTCGAGCCAAAATCCTCATTCTCGCGCGCCAGCGTCATCTCGGTGATGGCGATCAGCGTTTCGGCCCTGGTTTTCAGGTCCGCGGCCTCGAGCAATGCCTGCTTCTCGGCCGGTCCGTAGGGCGCCATCATCGACAGCGCGTTGACCAGCATGGCGTTTTCCGCGCGGCTGACGCTTTCCCAGTCGGCTTCCAGATCATTGGCCTGCAGATAGGCGCGAAAGGCTCTGAGCAGCGCCGGCCGGTCGATTTCATTAGCCGCCTGCTCCTCGTCGAGATCGGCGAGGAAGGGAGCCGGCTTCGCCTGGCGGAAGGGCGTCTTGACCGTCAGCTCGTGGGCGACGCGGAACCGGCACACGCCTTGCAACGAGATCAGGTAGCGACCGTCGCCGGTCTCGGAAAAGGCGATGATGCGACCGATGCAGCCGACGCTGCAAAGCTCCGGCTCGCCGTCCTCGCGCAATGCGCCATTGAGGCCGGGCTGGATGACGCCGACGAGCCGCGAGCCGCCGACCGCCTCGTCCACCATCTGCAGGTAGCGCGGCTCGAAGATGTTGAGCGGCATGCGGCCGCCCGGCAGCAGCAGCGCGCCTTCGAGCGGAAAGAGCGGGATCGTCGACGGCAGATCCTTGGCGAGCCGGTAATGCGCGTTTCCCGCTTGCACCTCGTTCCTCCGATCGCTTCCCTCGCGAAGCGTCAATCCTGCCCTGTCCTATCTGGGGCTCAGGCCTTGCGCCGCAAGCCCTTGCGACAAAACAACCATGAGCGGCTCAGGAAAACAGCAATGCCGACAATTTGCGGCGCGCCGCAAGCGTCGCCTCGTCGGTCATGCCCCAGGCCTCGAACAGCTGCAGCAACTGCGTCCTGGCGCCATCCTCGTTCCAGCTCCGGTCGGCCTTGATGATGGCCAGCAGATTGTCGGCGGCTGCCGTGCGATCGCCCATGGCGTTCTGGATCATGGCCAGGTCGAAACGGGCCTGATGGTCCTTGGGGTTTTCCGCAAGCCGCCGCTCGAACTCGGCCGGATTGCCCAGCGCCGCCGCCTGCGCGGCCAGCGCGATCTTGGCACGCAGGGCGGCCAGCGGCGGTGCATCCTTCTTGGCCTCGGGCGCGGTTGCCAGGAGCGCCTCGGCACCCTCGGTGTCGCCGGCCTCGAACAACAGGTCGCCCAGCCCGCCAATCGCCTCGACCGTTTCCGGCGCCTGCGCCAGGATGGTATCGTAGATGTCGGCCGCGGTCTGCATGTCGCCGGCGTCGCGCGCCTCCGCCGCCGCCGCCAGGGCCTCGGCCACCGGCGGCGCGCCATTGCCCTTGCCGCCGACCTTGGTGATGAATTCGTTGATCTGGCTCTCGGGAATGGCGCCCATGAAGCCGTCGACCGGCTGGCCGTCCTTGAAGGCGATGACCGCTGGAATCGACTGAATGCCGAGCTGGCCGGCGATCGAGGGATGGTCGTCGATGTTCATCTTGACCAGCTTGACCCTGCCGCCGGCGGCCTTGACCGCCTTTTCCAGCTGCGGGGTGAGCTGCTTGCAAGGTCCGCACCACGGCGCCCAGAAATCGACCAGCACGGGCTGGCGGCGCGATTCCTGGATGACGTCGGCGGCAAAGGCCGCGGTCGTCGTGTCCTTGATGACGTCGCCGGCGACGGGGCCGGCGTTGGGCCCGGCTGCTGGCGGCGCGGACGCCTGGCCGAGTCCGGCTTTGGGCTCGGTTCCGCCATACTGCACCGTGGTGGCATACTGGCCGCCCTTGTTTCCGAATGATCCGCCAAACGGATTGTTGTCGCTCATCTCGTCACCCTTTCGGTCGCGCCGCCGGCCCGTGGCCCGGCGCCCTGTCTCAATTGGAAATCGGCTTTGCCACCCATGTGGCGATCATGCCGAGACTTTCAAGATAGCAGCATCATGCCCGGTTGCCTCGACGAATCTGATGAGATCGGCGGCCGCGATCGATGTCGTCGCCTCGTTGGTCAGTGGATGCGCGTTGATGACGGAATGGTCCATCAGATCCTTGTCGAGCACCAGCCTGACCCGGTTTTCCCTGTCGTTGATGATGCCGAAGACCGTGACCGCCCCCGGCGTGACGCCGAGCAGCTCGATCAGCATTTCCGGTTTGCCGAACGAAACCCGGCTGGCGGCGCCGATCAGCTGGTGTATCTGCTTGAGATCGACGACCGCGTCCTCGCCGACGGTGACCAGGAAGAAATTGTCCTTCTTGTCCTTCAGGAACAGGTTCTTGGTGTGTCCGACGGCGATCTCCCCGCGCAGCGCCTGCGAATCGGCAACCGTATAGAGCGGCGGGTGGCGTATCGTCGAAACCGCGATGCCGAGTTCGGCAAGAAAGGCCATCAGGTCAGCTTCGGTCTTCGGCATGGGTCTCTTCTTCGTCGGTTTCTTGGCCTTGCCGTTTACGGCCAATGAGGCGACCGACACAAGACCGTCGCGCAAGCGGCGATCAAATCGGCGCGTCGCGGGCGGTTTGCCGGCATCGATCGGAAGGTTGCAAAAGCCTGCTATTTCCCTGTTGCAATCGCCGCGCTCTTCAGCCATATAGGCCCGGCTTGCGGCCAAGACGCCGTGTGAGCGGGTGTAGCTCAGGGGTAGAGCACAACCTTGCCAAGGTTGGGGTCGAGCGTTCGAATCGCTTCACCCGCTCCAGTTTCCTCCAGGAAATCAAGCACCGAAAAGCCGCGGTTCGCCGCGGCTTTTTCGTTTTTGACGGATTGAACCTCGACCGCCCAAGAGCCGGACGTCACTTATGGGACTGCTGGAAGCCGGCAACGTCGTACTGAGATACGCTCTTCGGGTTCTTGGAGTTCTGCGGCTGGGTACCTGCGTAATGTGTTCCCGCATTTCCGTCCGGGTTGAAGGCTGAACCCGGCGCGGTGCTGGCATTGCCCGGCGTAACACTTCCTGTCTGAGCGGTGCCGATCGTTTGATCGGGTTGGCCTTTCGTCCCCGTTACCGAGTGGACGTTGGCAGCCGAAGCCAGGCCGGCGGAGGTCATCAGCAAGCCCAGTACCATGGGGAAGAGGTGATGTTTCATCATTGTTCTCCCAAAATCGGTTTGATTTCAGGGCGCTCGCGGTCTCGGGAGCACCCGGCGAACAAGACTGAAACGCTTTTCGGGACGCCGTTCATCCCGAGCATCACGGATCTGTGATGTCGGGCGCCGCCGGCCTGTCGCACAGGCTAACCAACGCCTTCCGTTGGGTGCACGGGAAATTCCTGCGCCGCTCGACTGGGCTACTGACCCGTCCCGAATTTGTATGTGGCGCGGGCCATGACGGCATCCACTTTGGCGTCGGTCCGATACGTCTCTGGGTTCACTCCGATTGTGCCATCATCAAATACGTTGTTGCCGCAGCTGGTCTTGGACCCAAGATCGATGTGGGTGTAATCGACGCCAGGAGATAGGTTGTCGGTAATGGCATAGTCGATCCCGGCGCCGAGGGCATAGCCGCTTTGCCAGTCGTTCTTCTCGTATGTGACCAAGGCATCGTTGTCCCGGGCCGTGAACTTGACCTTGCCGCCGGCATACCCGGCCGTTGCATAGATCAACACACGATCGAAGGCATAACCAATGCGTCCAACGGCTGTAACGTAGTTGGAGATTTTACCGGTTTCAGTGTCGCTGTCTGGGAAATAGGGGCTGACGATGGTCTTTTTGATGCCCGTGGCAGTCCACGTCGCCTCGCCACCCAGGACGATCTGGTTCCACTGATACTGTGCGCCTATGTGAGCGTCGGTTGCCGTGATGTCGCCGTTTGCCGCGCCCTGCCGACGCACCACTTGCGTAAATGGCTCTCCTGGCGACCGGCACGTCACCAGCCGCAACCCCGGTGATCTCGTTCCGCGACAAAGCGGGGCGTCAGTATTTGGTACCCGAACTGTCGCCAGCGGCATCCGCGCCTGGTTGCTTTCGTCCGCCGGTCAGCCGACCGGACTCGAACTCCTCGACCGCCTTGTCCCAGCAGGCCTTTTCACGGTCGGGCATCAAGCCTTCCCGCTCCCAGAGTTCGCGGGCCCGCTTGCTGATATGCGCGACACGTTCTTCGTGGCTAATCACCATGGCCGTCTTCCTATGGATATCCAGAGGAAGCAACCGGACAGCGCCTGAAATGTTCCAATTGGACGCGTAGAGTCCCCGCCGGTTTGTTCTTCTCCACATGGATTGATGGGCCGGCTAACCATGCCTCGTCGATCTGATCGCGCAGCAGCGCCATGCCATAGCCCTTGCGGCGATGGATGGACGAAAAGCGATGTCGCCTGTTCCTGCCGTCCGGCGCCAGCTACCAGATCGACCAGGGACAGAAGACGCTGCCGCCGGACCTCGTCAAGGCGATGAAGCCGGGAACCAATCTGAACATCGGCATGGAATCCGTCACCCGCAAGCCGGTCACCATGCCGGTGTCGCTGGCCGGCTTCAGCGTCGCGTTGACCAAGCTGGAATCGATCAAGTAGACCTTCGGTCGCTTGATTGTCGGCGCCCGCGATGCTCCGTTGCCGGTTCCATGCATACGGAGAAGCCTCATGACGGGTTTTGTCGACCGGCAGCGCGCCACGCAGTTAATGCAACGCGCCGGCATCGCGGCGCTGGTGCTCTCAGCGCCCGAGGCCTTCCATTATGCGACCGGCGCTTCGATCGGCCCGGCCGGCCTGTTCCGGCGCGCCGGCGCCGGCTTCGTCGTCGTCCCGGCCAGACAGGACCTGCCGATCGGCGTTGTGGTCGCGGACTTCAATGCCAGGCAACTGCGGACCGCCGCGCCCGAGATGGTCGTGCGCTCGCACCCGATCTGGATCGAAACCGCGCCGGTCGAGACAGGACCTGCAGGGCTGCCCTTGGCGGAGCGTATCGAGGCTGGCCAGGCTTCGCTCGGCCGCGCGCCGGATTTCGCGCGTCCCGCAACCTTCGACCTCGCCGGCTCGGTGCGCCAGTTGCAGGCAATCCTCACCGAGTTCGGGCTGCAGCGTGCCACGCTCGGCCTCGACCTCGACTTCATTCCCGCCGCCGATTTTGCCGCCATCCAGGCGCTGCTGCCGGATTGCCCTGTTGTCGACGGCTCGCCCGTGCTGGACCGGCTGCGCGCGGTCAAGTCGCAGCGCGAGATCGACCTGCTGCGGCAAGGCATCATCCTGTCGGAAGCCGGCCTGGAGCGGCTGCAGGTGGATGCCATGACCGGCATGCGCCAGAGCGATCTCGTCGCGCTCTACCGGCAGGGCGTCGCCACGGCGGCTGCCGGCTTGTCCCATCCGGTCATCACGGCCGAATATGTGACGCTGGGCGCCCGGGCCAAGGGCGCCGACGCCAGGGCCGTGGCGGGCGATCCGCTGAAATGCGACATGGTCTGTACGGTCGGTGGCTACGCCTCCGACATGTCGCGCAACTTCACCTTCGGCCCGCCTTCGGCCGATCAAGCTGAACTGCACGCCATTGCCGAGCGCGCCTTCGACGACGGGCTGGCCGAGCTTGTTCCCGGGAGCACGCTTGCCCATGTCCACCGCGTCGCCACCGACAGCCTGGCGCGCCAAGGCCTGCGCTCCTACCGCCGCGGCCACTTCGGCCACGGCGTCGGACAGTCGGTCTTTTCCGAGCAATGGCCGTTCATATCGGCTGGCAGCGAGGTCGTCATCGAGGCCGGCATGGTGCTGGCCTTCGAGATCCCGCTCTACATCGACGGCCTCGCCAGCTTCAACCTCGAGGACCAGTGCCTGATCACGCCGGAAGGCCCCGTGGCGATGAACCGGCTGCCGCGGCGGCTGGAAGTGATTGGGTAGGCCAGCACCATGCGGCGGTGGTCACCTGGGCGCGTGAAGAACTAAGCGCTCACGGCCGGCCGCCTGTCCTTCCATGGCATTTCCTGTTCCAGCCGCGCCGACGCCGCCAGTACCGTCGCCTCGTCGCCGTAGCGGCCGACAAGCTGCACGCCGACCGGCGCGCCGCCCTGCGACCAGCCGAGCGGCAGCGAGATCGCCGGCTGGCCGGAGATGTTGAAGGGGAAGGCAAAGACTGCATCCGCCCATTTGGCGTTGTAGCGGTCGATATCCGTCTCCGACATGTCGTAATAGCCGAACGGGCGCGGCAGTTGCGTCAAGGTGGGCGTGACGAAGAGATCATAGGCCTTGAGGTCGCCGACAATATCGCGGCCGACTTGCCTGAGCTGCTCGACATCGGAGATGTGCCTGACCCCGCTGGTGGCGCGGCCGCGCTCGATGATTGCCCAGGTCACCGCCTCGACATCGCCTGACGTCACCGGCCGGCCGATCACCGTTTCGAGATAGTCGAAGGTCGCCGCCGTCTGCACGCAGGTCATGTTGGTGTAGGTCGCCCATACGCCGTTGGCATCGAGCGGCATGTCGTGCTCCTCGACATGATGCCCCAACCGCTCGAGTGCGGCCACGGTCGCCAGCACCGCCGCCTTCACCTCCGGATCGATGGCGGTGCCGTTGGGCGGCGTGACTGTGAAGCCGATGCGCAGGTTTTTCGGCGCACTCCCCGACAGGCTAATCCAGGAGGCATCCGGCACCGGCGGCGTATAGGGCTCGCCGGGCAGGGCGCCGGCCACCGCATCGAGATAGGCCGCCGTGTCGCGCACCGTGCGCGAGCAGCAGAGGAAGTAGGCACCGCCGTACCAATAGTCGCCAAACGGCGCCAGGCTGACGCGGCCGCGTGACGGTTTCAGGCCCACGATCCCGCAGCAGGAGGCGGGGATGCGGATCGAGCCGGCGCCGTCGCTGGCCTCCGCGATCGGCACCATGCGCGAGGCGACAGCCGAGGCCGCGCCGCCGCTCGATCCGCCTGGCGTGATGCCCTCCTTCCACGGGTTTTTCGTCGTGCCGTAGAGTTTTGGTTCCGTCGTGATCGACCATCCGTTTTCGGGCGCGTTCGACTTGCCGACCAGCACCAGTCCCGCCGCCTTCATGCGGCGGACGACTTCGGTGTCGAAATCGGCGACGACATCTCTGAGGTAGAAACAGGAATTGGTGTTGGGCGCACCTGTCCAGGACGAGGCCAGTTCCTTGAGCAGGAATGGTACGCCGGCAAAGGGTGCCGATCTGTCGACCGTCGCGGCTTGCGCGCGCGCCATGTCATAGAGGCGATGAATGACCGCATTGAGCGACGGGTTCAACCGCTCGACTAGCGTGATCGCCGCCTCGACCAGTTCCGCCGGCGAAACCTGGCCGCCGCGGACCAGCGCGGCGAGGCCAAGCGCGTCGGACTCGGCATAGGTTTTCAAAAGACTGTCGGTGACCATGTCTCACTCCCTATTCTCCTGTCCTCGACACTCGTCGAGGCGACCGAGCCATCGCTTCGGTCATTTGCCAATGTTGGCACCGCCCTCATCCGCCTGCCGGCACCTTCCCCCGTATAGTGACGGGGAGAAGGGAGGACGGTCGCAACCCCGGCGCCACTCCTGTGGCCTTAAAGGTTGGCGAAGTCGTCGGTGACGGCGTCTTTCTCCCCGTCACTATACGGGGAGAAATGCCCGGCAGGGCAATGAGGGGCAGGGCAAACTTGAGATGGTTGTCCTGCAGGGGCTCCAATCTCGCCAATGTTCTCACTGCCGGCGCCCTCCAGCGCCGGCAACCGGATGAAGTCAGGCCAGTTCCACCGTCCGTCCCAGCTCGATGCTCTGTTCGGCCGCGAGCACGATGCGCAGGCTGTTGACCGCGGCATCCATCTGCTCGGTCAGATCGAGGTCCTCGCTTATGGCGCGCAGGAAAAACGCCTGCTCGCGGTCGCACAGTTCCTGGTGGCCGGGCTCGTCCTCCATGCTGACGATCTCGTCGGGCTTTTTGAAATTCTTGTCGCCGTCGACGGCGGCATAATGGATCTTCAGCGCCTCGGTCTTGGTGTGGCGGTCGATGTCGGCGGAGTTCGACACTTCGGCCAATTCGGCGGCGCTGCTCGCCTGCTGGCCGGCAACGATCGAGACCGCGCCTTTCGGGCCGACGACATCCTTCACGAAATAGGCCGTCTCGCTCATCATCGGGCCCCAGCCGGCCTCGTACCAGCCGACCGAACCGTCATCGAAGGTGACATGCAGATGGCCGTAATTCTGCTTGTCGGCTTCGGCCCAGAGTTTGGCGCCGATGCCATGCACGCGTACCGGCTTGGCGCCGGTCAGCTGGCACATGACGTCGACATAATGCACGCCGCAATCGACGATCGGGATCAGCGAATCGATCAGGTTCTTGTGCCAGTGCCAGGCGCTGCCGCTGCTTTGCTGGTTGAGGTTGAGCCGCATGACCAACGGCTTGCCCAGCGTCTTGCCGACCTCGATGAACTTGATCCACGAGGGGTGGACGCGCAGGATGTAGCCGAGCACCAGCTTGCGGTTTTTCGCACGCGCGGCCGCCACCACCTTTTCGGCGTCCTCGATGTTGGTGGCCAAAGGCTTTTCCATGAACACGTGGCAGTTCGCCGCGATCGCCTTCAGCGCGTATTGAGCATGCGTGTTTGGCCAGCTGTTGATCGAGACCGCGTCGGGCTTGGTCTCCTTCAGCGCCAGATCGAAATCCTCGTAGAGCGGATAACCGGCGAGTTCGGCCGGGATTTTCGTGTTGCTCTTGATCGAGCGGCTCATGATGCCGACGATCTCAAACCCCTCCGAGCGGTGATAAGCGCTGGCGTGCGACGCACCCATATTGCCGAGACCCACCACCAGTACTTTTACCTTGTCGGCCATGTCAGCCTCCCAAATTCTTGATTGGATCGTGTGGGCGGCGCGCTGCCGCCCTTGTTGGTCATCCCGCGTTTGCGCTGCCCCTCATCCGCCTGCCGGCACCTTCTCCCCGTATAGAGGCGGGGAGAAGGGAGCTTGCCGCAACCTCCGCGCCCTTCTGGAAACATTGGAGATGGGCGAAACCATTGATGACAGCATCTTTCTCCCCGTCGCTATACGGGGAGAAATGCCCGGCAGGGCAATGAGGGGCTCCGCCGCCATCGACAGATCTCGGATGCGATTTGCGCAGCCCTACTTCACCGCCGAATCGAACAGATGCGCCTTGATCTTGTCGACATCGAGCGCGGCAAAGCCTTCCGACAGTTTGACGCCGTCGGCGTCGGCCTTGACCTTGGCCTTGTCGAAGTCGTTGGCGGCCGGGATCAGGTCGTTGGTGCAGACATCCTCGGCCTTCACCGGGTTGGTGATCTGGCCGATCTTGTGGATCTCGTCGAAGAAGCCCTGCCAGCTCGCCATGTCGTGAGAGCCCCAGCCGCCGCGCTTGTCCATGTCGCCGCGGAAGACGTTGATCTGCTGCAGGATCGAGGTGGTGCCGAGCTCCGGTCCGAGGTTCTTGGCCAGCGTCGGGAACTGCTCGAACACCGCTTCAACCGCCGCGCGTGGATTCTGATATCCAAACTCAAGGCCCATCGCCCAGCCGCGCAGATACTTTTCCAGGAACGCCTTCTTGTCGGGGTCCTCGAGGTCGGCGGCGCGCACGACGAAGGTGTTGGCCGGCAGCTTCGAGTTCTTCACGCCGAGCCAGTATTCGAAGTCGAGACCCTTGGCGATCCATTCGGCGCGCAGCCCTTCCCATGACAGCGCCGCGTCGCCCTGGCCGCCGGCAAGCGCGGTGCCCCAGGTCGGCCAGCCGGCCTCTACATATTTGACCTTCTTGATATCGACGCCTTGCGCGGCAAGCAGCGGATCGGTGATCGACTGCCAGGCGGCGGAGCCGAGCAGGATGGTCTTGCCTTCGAGCTTCTTCAGATCGTTCGAGCCCTCGCCCTTGCGGAAGGCAATGCTGAACGTGTCGCGCGCGCCCATGTGGAACACCGACTTCAGCTTCATGCCGTTCTGAATGGCGAAGGAAAACACGCCGGGCGAGGGAAAGCCCATATCGGCCTGGCCGACATCGACGAACTTCACCGTCGCCGTGCCGTCGGACGGTCCCGGCTGCATGTCGGTGTCCAGCCCGTCGAAATAGCCGGCCTTCTTGGCCGCCCAGTAGGGATAGTCGTCGAGCACTTCGAGCGTGCCGCGCGGCGAAATCCAGGTGAACTTTCCATAAGGCTCGGCCCTTGCCCTGAGGCCGGTGGCGCCGAGCGCGGTCGCCGTCACCAGCCCGGCGCCGGTCACCTGCAGGAAGGTGCGGCGGCTCATTCCCGCCTGTTGGATGAGATTGTCCTTGGTCATGGCACTCCCCTTTGTTGATTGTTGGTCTGCCGCCCGCCTCCGGGCGTGCTCATTGCCTTCGCTTCAAGCCTCCCAGCTCGCCCATTTCTTGCCGATGAGGAAGAACAGCACGTAGATCAGAATGCCGAGCATCGACAGGATCAGCACCACGGCGAAGAATTGCGGCATCTGGATCATCGACGAATAGGTGGTGAGCCGGTTGCCGAGGCCGAAGCCACCGCCGACCATCTCGGCGCCGACGGCGGTGAGCAGGCCGAAAATGGCGCCGATCATCAGCCCGACCAGGATCATCGGCAGCGCCATCGGCGCGCGGATTTTCCAGAAGATCTGCAAGGTGCTGGCGCCATAGGACCGCGCCAGCGCGATCTTGGCGCTGTCGACGCGACGAAAGCCGGTGGCGGCATTGATCATCACCATCGGTCCGGCGGCCAGCGCCACCGCGATGATACGCGGCGTGTAGCCGAAACCGAAACGCAGGATGAGCAACGGCACCAGCGCCAGCATGGGCGTGGTGACAAGCAGCAATATATACGGCGCGACGATCTTTTCCGCGAACGGGAACTGGGTGATGACGGCGGCCAGCATAAGACCGACGGCGGCGCCGACGGCAAAGCCGGACACCAGCTCGACCAGCGTATAGCCGAGATGCGGCGCGATCAGCGGAAACTCGTCGAACAGGGCATACGCGATCGAGCTCGGTGGCGGCATGATGTAGAGCGGCACATGGAACAGCCGCAGCGCCAGTTCGATGCCGCCGATGATGATGACGGCGACGGCGAGGATGGCCGCCACCTCCTTGCCCGACTTGATGCCCGGGCCGCTGGCGAAGGCCGAGAGGTTGGTCAGGCTGACGTCTTGCCCATCACCTGATTTCGCCCTCGAAAATTCGGGAATGGCGTCGCTCATGGCCTGATCCTCACGATCTCGGCGCTCGGTCGCTCCAGCGCCTTCGGTCTGGTGCGCTCTCCGACAATGTCCATCTTGATCCGGTTGGTGAGGTCGAACACCTCCTTCGTCGCCATGATCTCCAGGGAGCGCGGCCGCGGGAACGGCACGCGGTACTCCTTGGCGACGCGGCCCGGCCGCGCGCTCAGCACCACGACGCGGTCGGAGAGGAAAATCGCTTCCTCGATCGAGTGGGTGATGAAGACGATGGTGGTCTTGGTGTCGAGCCAGATCTCCTCGACCAGCCGGTTCATCTCCTCGCGGGTAAAACTGTCGAGCGCGCCGAACGGCTCGTCCATCAAAAGCACCGACGGTTTCAGCGCCAGCGCCCGCACGATCGCCGCACGCTGCTGCATGCCGCCCGAAAGCTCGCGCGGGAACTTGCCGCCGAAACCGTCGAGGCCGACGCGGTTCAGGAGATGCGCGATCCAGGCGCGGTCCGGTTTTTCGCCCTTGATCTCGAAGGGGAAGCGGATGTTGGCGTCGAGATTGCGCCAGGGCAGGAGGTTGGCTTCCTGGAAAACGATGCCGATATCGGGATGCGGCCCGGAAATCTCTTTGCCGTCGAGCTTGATCGCGCCGCTTGTCAGGCCGTGCAGCCCCGACATCGACCACAACAGCGTGGTCTTGCCGCAACCGGACGGGCCGACGATTGAGACGATTTCATTGGCTCTGACGTCGAGGCTGCAGCGGTCCAGCGCCAAGAGGTCGCCGGACGCCGTGTGATAGATCTTGGTCGCTGCCTGCACGCCAAGCTTCGGCGTTGTTATCTCGCCCGCGTTCATCCGCCCCTCGGAGATTGCGTGATGATCCAATGGTCATCAGACTGCCAGAAATCAGTGTGTAACTATCCTACTTTGCTGTCAAGCGTCGACGATGGCAAGCGTGGTACGAGAATCGCTGGCTTGGTATAACTATCTGTTTTGATGTGGTATTCTTTGCCTTGAAATCCGTGTTGCTTTCCTACATGATTTGTCAGACGCACACGCAGCTGCCCTGGCGGCACGCATCGGTTGCAGCGGTGCCGTGCGCATGGAACGACAGCGTGCGAACATGATAAGAGGTCAGGTCGAAAACGGGGTAGGGAACACCGCCTTCATGACCGAAGCTGCCAGCCATACGATCGCGGACGAAGAGGGAGCCGGGGGCGAACCCGTCCGGCGCATTCCCGACATCATCTCACTGGTGAAGGATTCCTACGGCGAATTGCGCCCGGCCGAACGCCGCGTCGCCGATGTCGTGCTCGAAAATGTCAAATATGCCGTCGACGCTTCCAACGCGGCGCTGGCCCAGCGAGCCGGGGTCAGCGAACCGACGGTGACCCGGTTCTGCCGGGCCATAGGCTGCGAGGGCGTGCGCGATTTCAAGCTGAAGCTGGCGCAGAGCCTCGTCGTCGGCGCACTCTACCTGGACACGTCGCCGGCCAGGGAGGGAGACGCCGCCATGCCGTTCTGGAACGCGGTGTTCGGCGAAGCGCGCCGGGCGCTGCAGGAAGCCGAGCGGCAACTCGATCCGGGTGAGCTGGAAAAGGCCGCCGAGCTGATCGCCCGGGCCCGCCAGGTCACCGTATTCGGGCTCGGCGGCAGCTCTTCGGCGCTGGCGCAGGAAACTCAGTACCGGCTGTTTCGCTATGGCATCTCGATCAGCGCCCAGTGCGACCCCTATTTGATGCGCATGACCGCCTCGACGCTGAAGCCCGGCGACCTGGTGGTCGCCATCTCGGCGACCGGGCGCACGCGCGAGGTGATCGAGGCGGTCGAACTCGCCAAGCACTATCGCGCCAACGCGATCGCCGTGACGGCACCCGATACCGAGCTCGCCCGCGCCTGCGACGTCAAGCTGACGGTTGCCGTGCCCGAATATCCCGACACGCTGAAGCCGACGGCCTCGCGCTTCGCCTTCCTGGCGATGATCGACCTCCTGGCGGTGGCCTCGGCCTACAAGCTCGACGGTCCGGCCCGCGAGACCGTGCGCCGCATCAAATACAACGCCCAGATCCACCGCACGGGCAAGGAAATGGAGCCGCTCGGGGATTAGGCAGGCGGATGAGGGGCAGCGCCGGGTTCAACAATTACCGTCCCAACTCAGGTTGGGCGGATGCAGCAAGAGGGAAGAAATGCTCGAAATGGCACCGACGAAACAGGCAGCCGCATGGCTCGCATCCCTGGCGCAAGCGCTCGAAGCCGGCGATGTTCCCGCCGCAAGCAACCTGTTCGTCGACGATTGCTATTGGCGCGACCTGCTGACCTTCACCTGGAACGTCACGACGATGGAAGGCCGCGAGGCCATCGCCGACATGCTGAAAGCGACGCTGGCGACGACCAAGCCTGCCGCGTGGCGGCTCACCGGCGAGGCGACCTCGGATGACGGCACCATCGAGGCCTGGTTCACATTCGAAACGGCGGCGGCCACGGGCGAAGGCATTATGCGGCTGCGCGACGGCCGCTGCCGTACCCTGTTCACGGCGATGACCGACTTGAAAGGGTTCGAGGAGCGCAAGGGCGCGGCGCGGCCGCTGGGCGTGCGCCACAAGGCGGACCCGGAACGCGAGACCTGGTCGGAAGCGCGGGCGCGCGAGGCGCGCGAACTCGGCGTAACGGAGCAGCCCTATTGCCTGGTCATCGGCGGCGGCCAGGGCGGCATCATGCTCGGCGCACGGCTGCGGCAGCTCGGCGTGCCCAGCATCGTCATCGAGAAGAACGCACGGCCGGGCGATTCCTGGCGCAACCGCTACCGCACGCTCGTGCTGCACGATCCGGTCTGGTACGACCATCTGCCCTACATTCCATTCCCCGACAATTGGCCCGTCTTTACGCCCAAGGACAAGATGGGCGACTGGCTGGAAATGTACACGCGCGTCATGGAGCTGAATTACTGGGTCGCCACCAGATGCCTTAGCGCCAGCTTCGACGAGGCGGAGAAGGAATGGACCGTTGTGGTCGACCGCGTCGGGCAGCGCATCACGCTGAAGCCGAAGCACATCGTCTTCGCCACCGGCGCCTACGGTCCGCCGCGCAAGATCGACCTGCCGGGTTCCGACCAGTTCAAGGGCGAGCTGCTGCACTCCAGCCAGTATGCCAGCGGCGAGAAACTCCGCGGCAAGAAAGTCGCCGTCATCGGCGCGGCCAGTTCCGGCCACGACGTCTGCGTCGACCTCTGGGAGAGCGGCGCCGACGTCACGATGATCCAGCGTTCGCCGACCACCGTGGTCAAGTCGGACACGCTGATGCAGGTCGGTTTCGAGATATTCTCCGAAGACGCGCTGAGGCGCGGCATCACCACCGAGAAGGCCGACATGATCGTTGCCTCGACGCCGTTCGCGCTGGTGCCCAAGGGCCAGCGCGCGCTCTACGACGTCATCCGCGTGCGCGACGCCGAATTCTACGAGCGTCTCGCCGCCTCCGGCTTCGCGCTCGATTTCGGCGACGACGAAACCGGCCTGCTGATGAAGGCCTACCGCACCGGCTCCGGCTACTACATCGACGTCGGCGCCTCGGACCTGATCATCGACGGCAAGGTCGGTATCCGCGGCGGCGTCGCGATAGAATCGCTGACGGCGAAAGGCATCCTGTTCGAGGACGGCAGCGAGCTCGAGGCCGACGCCATCATCGCCTGCACCGGCTACCAGTCGATGAACGAAAACGTGGCGGCGCTCGTCTCGCGCGAGGTCGCCGACAAGGTCGGACCCTGCTGGGGCCTCGGCTCCGGCGTCAAGGGCGACCCCGGCCCCTGGCAAGGCGAATTGCGCAACATGTGGAAGCCGACGGCGCAGGAAGCACTGTGGTTCCACGGCGGCAACCTGGCGCTGTCGCGTTTTTACTCGAAATACGTGGCGCTGCAGATCAAGGCGCGGATGGAGGGTGTCGGGACGCCAGTCTACGGGAAGCCGAGCAATTCCTGACCGGGTAACGCAAGTAGCGGTGGGCACGTACTCGAAATTGCTTGCGAACTTTTCAGATAGGGTGAGTAGTCGCCCCTGTATGCCTGGCAATTCTGGGGGGAAGCCGGTGGGACTGTTGAGAGGGCTTCGCATAAAGCTGGGACTGAAGAAGGACCCGTTGCCGCCACTGCCAGGCGTCGAGATCGGTCGTCATACTTACGGCCTCAACAAGGAATCGTTCTTCAGTCCGCACAAGAACGTGCCGGTTCGCATAGGTTCGTTCTGCTCGATTGGCCCGGGTGTTCTGTTCATCTGCGCGGCGAAGCATCGCCTCGACGCCGTGACCACCTATCCGATCCAGTTTGCGAACGGAAAAATCCGGAATGCGCCCGGCGACGAGGGCAACGGACCCATCACGGTCGGCCACGATGTCTGGATTGGCGCTCGCGGCATCATCCTTGGGGGTGTCACGATCGGCAATGGCGCTGTGCTGGGCGCCGGCAGCATCGTCACCAGGGACGTCCCGCCCTATGCCATCGCGGTCGGCAATCCCGCTCGTATCATCCGGTACAGATTCGCGCCTGAAATTATTGAGCGTTTGCAGTCGTCGCAATGGTGGAACTGGAGTGACGATCTTATCCGCGAGCGCGTCGAGCTTTTGACGACAGTAGGCGCCGAGAGTTTCGTCAACGCAGTGGATGCGGCGTACCCGTCCGATAGTCCTTCGACCGCTCACTGACTAACCGGCCTGGCTCAATCGTGGCTGTGGCCAAAGTGCCGGGCTGCGATATCGACATGGGTGTGCCGGGCATGCGCCTCGAAACCTTCGGTCTCGCCGACATCGTTTGCCGCCTCGTTCGGCCACCATGTGCCGCCGATGACGATGCCTTCCGACACCAGCCGCTGGTCGGTGACCAGCAATGCGCCGATCGCATCGACGAAGGTGAAGCGGCCCGACCGCTGGCGAAGCACGGCGACATCGCCGACGGTGCCGACCGCCAGCGTGCCGAGATCCGGCCTTGCGATCGCCCGCGCCGGCCCTTGCGTCGCCGCCCGCAGAACCTCGACCAGCGGCATGCCGAGGGCCATCAGCTTCGACATGCAGACCAGTATGTCGAAGGCCGGCCCGTCGACGCAGTAGAGATGCACGTCGCTCGAGATGACGTCGGGCGCCAACCCTTCGGCCAGCATGGCGCGGGCGACCTCGAAGTCGAACGAACCCATGCCATGGCCGAGATCGAAGATAACGCCGCGCTCGCGCGCCAGCCGCATGTCGGGCCGCACCATGCCGGAGGCGAACACCGGCGCATTGGGGAAGGGCCGAAAACAATGTGTGAGGATGTCGCCCCGGCGCAGGCGCGGCAGCACTTCGGAGCGGCCGGGCGGCGGCTCGTCTATATGCGCCATCAGCGGCAGGCCGGCCTTGTCGGCGGCCTCCAGCGCCAGATCCACCGGCGCGATGCCGCTTGTGCCGCCGGCATGCTTGCCGGACCGCACCTTGACGCCGACGACGACGTCGGCGTGCTCGCGCACCGCCGCCACCACCTCGCGCGGCTCGCAGAGACGGAGATCGCTGCATTCGCCGACCGACACCGTCTGCGAGAAGCCGAAGATGCCGGCAAAGGAAATGTTGACATAGGCCAGGATGCGCACCTTCGAACGCTCCATGACATGGCGGCGGAAGCCGAGGAAATTGCCCGCGCCCGCGCTGCCGGCGTCGATGAAAGTGGTGGTGCCGCTCTTGGCGGCGAGCCTGTCGGCGTCGACACCGAGCGAAGTGCCGCCCCAGTAGACGTGGCTGTGCAGGTCGACCAGACCGGGCGCCACGATGCAACCCGTGGCGTCGATCACCTGGGCGGCGCTGGTCGCTGGAATGTCGGCGTCGATCGTGGCGACCCGGCCATTGGCGATGGCGACATCGCGCGGCACATCGACGCCGGCCGCCGGGTCGATCAGCCGTCCGCCCTTCACCAGGAGGTCGAATTGCATTTGTTGGAACCTCCGATTGGCCCAATTATCGTTTCAAGCCGGTCTGTAGGCGACGGCCTCGACTTCGATCTTGATGTCGATCATCAGCCGCGATTCGACCGTGGTGCGTGCCGGCGGATTTTTCGGGAAATGCCTGGCATAGACCGCGTTGAAAGCGCCGAAGTCGCGCGCGTCCTCGAGCCAGACGGTGGTCTTGACCACGTCGTCCAGGGTGCAGCCGGCGAGCGCCAATGCGGCCTTCACATTGGCGAGCACCTGCTCGGTCTGCTCCGTGATGCCGCCCTTGACCACGATGCCGTCGCCGCCAACCGGAACCTGGCCCGAGACAAAGACAAAATCGCCGGCCCGCACGGCGGGCGACAGCGGCACATGGGACGTTCCGAAAGTCTGCTTGGGCAAGGGACGGCCTCCTCCGATGACATGGCCGGACACCGAGGTGGCGGCTTTGGGACGAGATTTACCGCGATCGCGGCGTTCCCGATAGAGGCCCTTGTTGGAAAGCAACATTGTTCGAAATCCGTGTTGCTTTATTACAGAAGCGCTTGCATCGTGCGCGTTTGCCGGACGGGCTCGACGCCACGACGGATAGACGCCCTTGCGAAACCGGAGATCCTCGACAATGACCTTCGACAAGAACCCGTTCCCTTCCGGCGACGCCGACCGTCACGCGCTGTGGGAGATGCTGGTGCGGCGCGACATCGATGCCTTCATCGGCCAGGACTGGGCCATGGTCGAAAACGATTTCATCGCCGAAAGCTTCTTCGGCATGCATGCGCATTTCCTGGCCAATGCCGATGCCTGGCGGCTGCAATTCCCGCGGCTGGAGATTTACCGCGACGAGTGGCTGCGCCAGGCAAAGGAAACGGCGGCGACCAAATTCGCCGAGCCGCTGCGCGAGGCGCTGTTTCGCGTCACCAATCTGCGCGACATCGATGTCGACGGCGACCGCGCCGTGCTGCACAAGAAGTTCGACGGCAGCGTCGCCAAGGCGGATGGCAGCGTCGATCGGCTGAAGTGGCAGACATTGTACTTCTGCCGAAAGGTTGGCGCGAGCTGGAAGATAGCCGGCTTCGTCGGCTACATGCCTTATCCGCTGGGAAGCTAGTTTCGATTCCCATGAACGACGATCGACATTCGTGATGGCCGATCAGCCGCGCAAATTCCCGTGGCGAACTGCTCAGTACAGCGTGATGAAGGCCGGGAACAGCACGCCTGTCTCCCTGAAATACTCGATCAGCTCGATGGCCGGGAAGATGGCGAGGAAATAGAGCCCGTCGAAAAAGGTGCGCCTCAGTGCCCGGGTCGAGAACTGCAGCTCGTCATTGTCGTGGTAGAGTAGCGGGTTTGGCCAGAACCGGGGCGTCGCCTTGATGTAAGCGCCATAGACCGGGCCGAACTTGCCCAGGAGATATTCCGCCTCCTTGCGCGCCGTGACGCGGAAGATCAGGAAGCTGGCGGCGCCGAGCGCGGCGGCGGCCACCAGCGAGCCGTAGAGCAGGCCGATGCCGACCGCGCCGACCGTCGAGAAGAAGTAGAGCGGGTTCTGGCTCATCGAGAATGGTCCCGTCGAGACCAGCTCTTCATTTTTCTTGCCGCCGACATACAGGATGCTCCACAGCCGGCCGGCGACGCAGGCGAGCACCAGGCAGAAGCCGAAGAATTCGAGCGTTTCGTGGCCGTTGGAGCCTTCGCTGAGCGCCGGTTTGGTCAGGAAGAGCAGCAGCACCGCCAGCGCCGCCGCGACCCGGATGAATATCAGCCGCTTGCGCTGGTCGAAAGCCTGTGAAACCGGCTTGAGGGAAGCGTAGGTCATTTTCGTGTTTTCCTGGGCACTGGTGCAGGCCCGGCCATTGGGGCACGCCATTGATGGCGGATACAAGGCGCTTATCCTCTATCAGCGCATCGCGAGGCATTCGTAAAGGCCTTTTGCGTCGGCCACCGCATCCTTACGAATTTGTATGGCGCCGGACAGGCTGGTGAGAAGTCACTTCCCTATGGTTGGAATACCGGCCCGCCACCTCGGCGGCCGGCTTCGACCAGGTCAGGGAAAGGATGCTTTCATGAGAAAATTTGCACTTGCCGTCGCAGTGGGGACCCTCGCCGTCTCGGCGTCGATTTCCTCCGTTTTCGCGGCCACCGCGCCTTGCGAGGAGACGTTGAAGACCCTTCGCGCCGCCGAGGCGACAGCCAAGCTGAGCGCCGGCGACAAGGGCAAAGTTTCGGAACTGGAGACCAAGGGCATCGAGCGCTGCAATGCCGACGACGACAAGCGCGCCGACGACTTCTTCGCCCAGGCCATGAAGGTCATGGGCAAGTAACCTGACCCGGCCATCGAGGACATCAGCCATGCTCGCACCCCACACACACCCGAGCCGAAACAGGGTGCCGGACGTCACCCTCGACTTCTGGCTGGTCAAGCTGATGGCGGTGACCATGGGCGAGACGGCGGCCGACTATCTCGCCGTCAACCTCGGCCTCGGCCTGACCGTCACCTCGCTGATCATGACCGGCGTGCTGATCGTCGCCCTCGCCCTGCAATTCGCGCAAAAACGTTACGTGCCCTGGGCCTACTGGCTGGCGGTGGTGCTGATCAGCGTCGTCGGCACGCTGGTCACCGATAATCTCGTCGACAATTTCGGCGTGCGCCTGCAGACCACCACGATTGCCTTCTCGGTGATGCTGGCGGCGACATTCGCGGTCTGGTACGCGAGCGAACGGACGCTCTCGATCCACACCATCTTCACCACCAGGCGCGAAATCTTCTACTGGCTGGCGATCCTGTTCACCTTCTCGCTCGGCACCGCCGCCGGCGACCTCGTCGCCGAGACCTTCGACCTGGGCTATCTGACCACGGGGCTGCTGTTCGGCGGCGTCATCGCGCTCATCGCGCTTGCCTGGTATCTCTTCCATCTGGACGCCATCCTGGCGTTCTGGCTCGCCTATATACTCACGCGTCCGCTTGGCGCCTCTTTCGGCGATTGGCTGTCACAGCCGGCCGAATATGGCGGCCTCGGTTTCGGCACCATTTTCACCAGCCTGATCTTCCTCGGCTGCATCATCGCGCTCGTTCTCTACATGACGCTGAAGACCACCCCCGACGATGCCGACGAGATTCTGCTGGAATCGGACTGAGCCGCCGGCGCGACCATCCTAGGAACGAACCCGAGCCGGTGATAGCCTGTCGCCGATACCGGCAGCCAGGGAACAGCGATGCGGCTACTTCTCGTCGAGGACGACCACAGGACGGCGGACTATATCGTGCGCGGCCTGACCGAGGCCGGCCATGTCTGCGACCTCCTGCGCAATGGCCATGACGGGCTTTTCGCCGCGACCAGCGGCGGCTACGACGTGATCGTCGCCGACCGGATGATCCCGGGCCTCGACGGTCTTTCGATGGTCAAGGCTGTCCGCGCCGCCGGCGTGCGCACGCCGGCGATCTTCCTCACTTCGGTCGGCGGCATAGACGACCGCGTCGAGGGGCTCGAGGCCGGCGGCGACGACTATCTGGTCAAGCCCTTCGCCTTTTCCGAGCTGCTTGCCCGCATCAACGCGCTCGGCCGACGGCCGGCCGCGCAGGAACAGAAGACCGTTCTGCGGGTCGCCGACCTCGAAATGGACCTCATCATGCGGCGCGTCGTCAGGCAGGGCCACCCAATTGACCTGCAGCCGAGGGAGTTCAGCCTGCTCGAGGTGCTGATGCGCGGCGAGGGCCGCGTCATCACCCGCACCATGCTGCTGGAACGCGTCTGGGATTTCCATTTCGATCCCAAGACCAGTGTCGTCGAAACCCATATCAGCCGATTGCGGACCAAGGTCGACAAGCCGTTCGGCACCCAGCTCATCCACACCATCCGCAACACCGGCTACACCCTGCACGCGCCGCTCTCCCAGTGATCGCGACCCGATGACCGCGACCCGGACCCGCCTGCTGCGCAGCACGCCATTCCGGCTTGCCCTGACGTTCGCCTTCCTGTTCATGCTGGCCTTCGTGCTGTCCGGCGCCATCGTCTACCAGATGATGAGCGCCGACCTTGCCGAGCAGCTCGACGACACCATCAGCGAGACCTTTGCCGTCATCGCCGCGACCTATGCCGACAAGGATCTCAGGGAGTTGGTGGAGACGGTCGAAAACCACTCCGCGCGCAGCCCCAGGAAGGAGCAGCTCTATTCGCTGACCGACGCGGCCGGCAGCCGTATTGCCGGGAACTTCACCGCGGCCGGGCTTCCCGATGGTTTCTCGATGTTCGGCGCCGAAATGCCGGGCCTGCCGCCGGACACCGAATATCGCGCCTATTCCGGCTCGGTCGGCGCCAACACGCTGACCATCGCCTTCAGCCTCTCCGAGACCGAGGAACTGGAAACGATCATGCTGATGAGCTTCGGTTGGGCGACGCTGATCATCACCGGCCTGGCTGTCGCCGGCGGCGCCCTGCTCGCCTCGCGCGTCCAGCGCCGTCTCGACGGCATTGCCGCCACGATGGTCGACGTTTCGCATGGCCGCCTCGACACCCGCATCCCGCTGACCGGCAAGGACGACGACATCGACATCGTCTCCGGCCAGATCAACGCGGCGCTCGACCGCCTGTCGGCGCTGGTCGAGGGCATGAAGCAGGTCAGCGCCGACATCGCGCATGATTTGAAGACGCCGCTGAACCGCCTGCAGATGATCCTGGAGAGCGCCGCCGACAAGGCCGCACGACGCCAGGACGTCTCCGATGATCTGGCCGACGCGCGCGGCGAGGGCCATCAGATCAACGAGACCTTCGACGCGCTGCTGCGCATCGCGCAGATCGAGGCCGGCGCGCGCAAGGCGCGCTTCACCGATGTCGCTCTCGGCGAGATCCTCGAGACCATCGCCGAAATCTACGCCGGTGTGGCCGAGGACGACGGCAAGGTGCTGTCATCGGTCGAGCTGCGTCAGACCGCCGACCGCATCCATGGCGATCCGGAACTGCTGACGCAGATGTTCGCCAACCTGGTCGAGAATGCGCTGCGCCATTGCCCGCCCGGCACATCCATCCAACTCTCGGTGACGCGCCGGGACGACCGCGTGCTTGCTGGCGTCGCCGACAATGGCCCCGGCATTCCCGCCGACGAGCGCGAAAAAGTGTTTCAGCGTCTCTACCGGCTGGACCACAGCCGATCGACGCCAGGCAGCGGCCTCGGCCTCAGCCTAGTCAGGGCCATTGCCGACCTGCACGGCGCGACCATCGCGCTCGAGGACTGCCGGCCCGGGCTGGGCGTGGCGGTGAGTTTTCCCTTGGTGATGGATTAGCCGACAAATTACCGGTGCTGGCCAAACCAGCTTGAAAGTCCATTCAGCGGTCGATGCGCGTCGACAGGATGATCGACGACGATGTCCGCTCCACGCCCTCCATGGCGCCGATCTGGTCGAGCAGCGTGTCGAGGTCGCGGATCGACGGCGCGTCGACGATGACGATCATGTCGAAATTGCCGCTGACGGAGTGCAGCGTTCTGACCGGCGGCAGCGCCTGCAGGCTGCGCACCACCTTGTCAGCCAGCTTGGGCGTTACGGTGAGCAGCACATGCGCCCTGACCAGCCCCTGCTCATAGTCCGGCGCCAGCCGGGCGCCATAGCCGGTGATGATGCCGCGCTGCTCGAGCCGCTCGATTCGGCTTTGCACCGTAGTGCGCGACACGCCGAGCCGCCGCGCCAGTTCGGCCGTCGAGGCGCGCGCGTTGGCGCGCAGCAGCGAGAGCAGGGCCTGTTCGGCATCACTGAGCATTTCGACGAAATCCTTCGGCGGATCGGCAAAAGATTGGGTTCAGTTTGCAGAATTCCATGCTTCCTTTCGACAGGC
This sequence comes from Mesorhizobium sp. URHB0026, assembly GCF_054059755.1. NCBI lineage: Bacteria > Pseudomonadati > Pseudomonadota > Alphaproteobacteria > Hyphomicrobiales > Phyllobacteriaceae > Mesorhizobium > Mesorhizobium sp. URHB0026. Next base: position 1,517,749 of record NZ_JBSSCN010000001.1, read on the forward strand.
AAGTTGCGATGATTTCCGCGAACACGGATCGCAGGGGAATTTGATCATGAACAAGATCGTTATCGTCGGGGCCGGCAAGATCGGCTCGACCATCGCCGAAATGCTTGCCGGGACGGGAGACTATCAGGTCACCCTCCTCGACCGCTCGGCGGCGCAGCTCGCCGCGGCGGAAGTCCCAGCCGGCGTGGAGACGCTGGAACTCGACATCGCGGCGCCCGGTGCGCTTGAAGCAGCGCTCGCCGGCAAGTTCGCGGTGCTGAGCGCCGCCCCCTTCCATCTCACCACGCGCATCGCCGAGGCGGCGGCAAGTGCTGGCGTGCACTATCTTGATCTCACCGAGGATGTCGTCTCGACGCGCCGCGTCAAGGAACTGGCGCGCGACGCCAAGAGCGCCTTCATCCCGCAATGCGGGTTGGCGCCCGGCTTCATCTCGATCGTCGCCAATGATCTCGCCAGCCGCTTCGACACGCTGGAAAGCGTGCGCATGCGCGTCGGCGCGCTGCCGCAATACCCGTCCAATGCGCTGAACTACAATCTGACCTGGAGCACCGACGGCGTCATCAACGAATATTGCGAGCCTTGCGAGGCGATCGTCGAGGGCGAGCTGGTCGAAGTGCCGCCGCTGGAGGAGCGCGAGGAGTTTTCGCTCGACGGTGTCACCTACGAGGCGTTCAACACCTCCGGCGGCCTCGGCACGCTGGCCGAGACGCTGAAGGGCAAGGTACGCACGCTGAACTACCGCACCATCCGCTATCCCGGCCACGCAGCGATCATGAAGGCGCTGCTCAACGACCTTGGCCTGCGTCATCGCCGCGACGTGCTGAAGGATATTTTCGAAAGCGCCCTGCCGGCGACGCTGCAGGACGTGGTCATCGTCTTCGTCACCGTCTCCGGCCGCAGGAACGGCCGTCTGCTGCAGGAGACCTACGCCAACAAGATCTATTCCCGGCGCATCGGTCAAGAGGTGCGCAGCGCCATCCAGATCACCACCGCGTCTGGCATCTGCGCCGTGCTCGACATGCTGGCGGACGGATCGCTGCCGGCGACCGGCTTCGTCAAGCAGGAGGACATCGCACTCGATGCCTTCCTCGCCAACCGCTTCGGCCGGGCCTATGCCCAGCATGACATGGTGAGCCGGCTTGCGGGATGAGCGGCGTAGGGGCGCCGCCGTATCCTTCCAAGGGGTAGGCCCCACCGCCCGCTCAAATATGCAGGGCGTGCCCGAGCGCCTTGAGCGCAGCTTCCTGGAATCCTTCGCCTTGCGTCGGATGGGCATGGATGGTGCCAGCGACATCTTCCAGTCGTGCCCCCATTTCCAGCGCCAGCCCAAACACCGCCGACAGTTCCGACACGCCCTGCCCGACCGCCTGGATGCCGAGCACCAGGTGATTGTCGGCGCGCGCCACGACGCGGACGAAGCCGTCTTCGCCGAGCTTCGTCATGGCGCGGCCATTGGCGGCGAAGGGAAACAGGCCGATCTTGATCTCGCCGCCCTGCGCCTTGGCCTCTTCGGGCGACAGACCCGCCGTCACCAGCTCGGGATCGGTAAAGCAGACGGCCGGGATCGAGCGCTTGTCCCAGCTGCGCTTGTGGCCGGCGACGATCTCCGCGACCATTTCGCCTTGTGCCATCGCCCGGTGCGCCAGCATCGGCTCGCCGGTGACGTCGCCGATGGCGAAGATGCCGCGCATCGAGGTCCGGCACTGGTCGTCGATACGGATGAACTTTCCGGCCCTGTCGAGATCGATCTGGTCGAGCCCCCAGCCTTCCGTCACCGGCTTGCGGCCGACCGTCACCAGCACCTTGTCCGCGGCGACCTTGGTGCTCTTGCCGTCCGATGTCTCGACCAGCAGGGCATCGCCGTCTGTCGATAGCCCTTTGGCCTTGGCGCCCAGCATCACCTCGACGCCGAGCGCGGCAAGCCGCTTGACGACAGGTCGGGTCAGCTCCGCGTCATACTGCGCCAGCACGCGCGGCAAGGCTTCAACCACGGTGACCCCGGAGCCCATCTTGGCGAAGGCCATGCCGAGTTCGAGCCCGATATAGCCGCCACCGACGACAGCGAGTTTCTTGGGAACCTCACTCAGGGCCAGCGCGTCCGTGGACGAGATCACAGGCCCGCCAAAGGGAAGAAAAGACAATTCGACCGGCGCCGAGCCGGTGGCGATCACGATCGTCTCGGCCCGGATCACCTGGCTTCCGGTCTCGGTCTCGACCTCGACGGTCTTGCCGTCGCGAAACCTCGCCCAGCCATGCACGGTCTTCACCCCGGCCTTCTTCAGCAGGCCGGCGACACCGCTGTTGAGCCGGCTGACGATGCCGTCCTTCCAGGCGATGGTCCTGGCCAGATCGAGCACCGGTGCGGTGACCGAAATACCGAGCGGGCTGTTGCCGCCGGCCATGTGCGACACCTTCTCGAATTCCTCCGCCGCGTGGATCAGCGCCTTGGACGGGATGCAGCCGACATTGAGGCAGGTGCCGCCGGGCTTCGCAGCCTCGACGATGACCGTATCGACGCCGAGCTGTCCCGCACGAATGGCGCAGACATAGCCGCCCGGACCGGCGCCGATGACGAGCAGCTTGCAGGAGATTTCCTTCATGTTGGCAGCGTCCTTCTGGTGAAAACTGCCGGTGACGCCCTCCCATCCGGCCTAGCGCTGCCCCTCTTCCGCCTACCGGCACCTTCTCCCCGTATAGTGACGGGGAGAAGCGAGCTGGCCGCAACGCCGGCCTTCTCTTTGCAACGCTGGTGATTGGCGAAACCCTCGATGACAACGTCTTTCTCCCCGTCACTATACGGGCAGAAATGCCCGGCAGGGCAATGAGGGGCAGCGCGGCGCTCAATGTAAAGCGACTGGGAAACACGCTGAGAACGCATTAGATCATCCTCAATCCACGAATATCAGCGCCGGCGTCTCCAGCAGCGCCTTGATCCGCTGGATGAACACCGCCGCGTCCCAGCCGTCGATGACGCGGTGGTCGAAGCTCGACGACAGGTTCATCATCTTGCGCGGAATGAACCCCGTGCCGTCCCAAACCGGCCGCACCATCATCTTGTTGACGCCGACGATCGCCACTTCGGGGTGGTTGATCAGGGGCGTCGTCGCCATACCCCCCATGGCGCCGAGCGAGGTGATGGTGATGGTCGAGCCGGACAGCTCGTCACGTGTCGCCGTTCCCGACTTCGCAGCCTCGGCCAGCCTGGCGACCTCGGCGGCACAGTCCCAGACGTCGCGCGCCTCGGCATGCTTGACGACAGGCACCACCAGTCCCGACGGAGTCTGCGCGGCGATGCCGATATGGATGCCGCCATGCTGGTGGATGATGCCGGCCTCGTCGTCGAACAGGGAATTGAGCTGGGGCTGGTCCGCGATCGCCTTGACCATGGCCCGCATTAGGAATGGCAGCAAGGTCAGCTTCGGCCTCTCCGCGCCTCCCTTGGCACGCTTTTCCTTGTTGAGCGCGGCGCGCAGTTCCTCGAGCGCCGTGACGTCGATCTCCTCGACATAGGTGATGTGCGGGATACGCGACTTCGACAGCGTCATCTTCTCGGCGATCTTGCGCCGCAAGCCGACCAGCTTGATGTCCTCGACCGCATCGTTGCGGGCGAGGCCCGGTGCCCTGGCCACTTGCGGGCCGCGCGCCAGGAAGGCCTCGATGTCTTCATGGCCGATGCGACCGGCCGGGCCGCTGCCTGAAACTTGCCTGAGGTCGATGCCCGTCTCTTTCGCCCGCAGGCGAACGGAGGGCGAGGCCAGCGGCTTTTCGCCTTCCGGACGCGGCGCGCCCGAAGCCGAGGAGCGTGTCACGGTTTTCGGCGCCGACGACGACGATGCCGATTTCGCCGGTGTCTCGGCGGGCTTTGCCGGCTTGGGTGGCGAGGCGGCTTCGGGCTTCGGGCTCGGCAGCCTGGCGGGCGGCTCCACCCCGGTCGCCGGTTCAGCCACTTTGCCGGCTTTCATATTGCCCTCGCCCGCTACTTTCAGCCGCACGATGGGCGAACCGATCGCCACCGTGTCGCCGATCTCGGCGCCCAGCCACAGGATCTCGCCATCGACGGGCGACGGGATTTCGACCGTCGCCTTGTCGGTCATCACGGCGGCGAGCACCGTGTCCTCGCGCACGATGTCGCCGATCTTCACATGCCATTCGACGAGCTCGGCCTCGGCGACACCCTCGCCGACATCGGGCAGCTTGATGATGTGCTCGCCCATGTCAGGCCTCCATGGTTTCAAGCAAGGCGCGGCCGACACGCGCGGGACCGGGAAAATACTCCCACTCCTGCGCATGCGGATAAGGCGTGTCCCAGCCGGCGACGCGGGCCACAGGCGCCTCCAGGTGGTAAAAGCAGTTTTCCTGCACCAGCGCCGAAAGCTCGGCGCCGAAACCCGAGGTCAGCGTCGCCTCGTGCACGACGACGCAGCGGCCGGTCTTCTTGACCGAAGCCACGATCGTGTCGAGATCGAGCGGCAGCAGCGTCCTGAGATCGATGATTTCGGCGTCGATGCCGGTCTCCTCGGCCGCCGCCTGGGCGACATAAACCATGGTGCCGTAGGCGAGCACCGTGACTGCCCCGCCCGCCCTGCGGATGGCGGCCTTGCCGAGCGGCACGGTGTAATGGCCGTCGGCGACTTCGCCGAGCTCATGCTTCGACCACGGCGTCACCGGCCGGTCATGATGGCCGTCGAACGGGCCGTTGTAGAGCCGCTTCGGCTCCAGGAAAATCACCGGGTCGGGATCCTCGATCGCCGCGATCAGCAGCCCCTTGGCGTCATGCGGATTGGACGGAACCACCGTCTTCAGGCCCGACACATGGGTGAACAAGGCTTCCGGGCTCTGGCTGTGCGTCTGGCCCCCGAAAATGCCGCCGCCGGTCGGCATGCGGACCACGATCGGGCAGGTGAAATCGCCGTTCGAGCGGTAGCGCAGCCTCGCCGCTTCCTGCGTCAGCTGGTCGTAGGCCGGATACATGTAGTCGGCAAACTGAATTTCCACACAGGGCTTCAAACCGTAGGCGGCCATGCCGATGGCCGAGCCGACAATGCCGGATTCGTTGATCGGCGCGTCGAAGCAACGGCTCTTGCCGTATTTGGCCTGCAGCCCGTGCGTGACGCGAAAAACGCCGCCGAAGAAGCCGACATCCTCGCCGAACACGACGACTTTGTCGTCGCGCTCCATCGACACGTCCATGGCGTCGCGAATGGCCTCGATCATGGTCCGTCTTGGCATGGCTCAGACTCCCGCCTGCTGGCGCTGGCGCCTGAGATGCGGCGGCATCTCGGCAAACACACCTTCGAACATCTCGCGTGTCGACGGCTTGCCGCCGGCATGCAGCGTGCCGTGGCTTTCCGCTTCCTTCTGCGCCGCGATCACCGTGTCGAGGATTTCGGCCTCGGCCTGCGCATGCCGTTCGTTCGACCAGACACCGAGCTTGATGAGATGGTTCTTCAGCCGCACGACCGGGTCACCCAGCGGCCAAGCGTCGGACTCGGTCTTCGGCCGGTAGGCGGAGGGATCGTCCGAGCTCGAATGCGCGCCGGCGCGGTAGGTAACGTATTCGACCAACGTCGGCCCGAGATTCTCCCGCGCCCTTGTCGCCGCCCATTTGGCCACCGCGTGTACCGCCAGATAGTCATTGCCGTCGACGCGCAGAGACGGGATGCCGAAGCCGAGCCCCCGGGCCGCGAAGGTGCCGGAACCGCCGCGCGCGATGCCTTGAAAAGTCGAGATCGCCCACTGGTTGTTGACGACGTTGAGCACCACCGGCGCCTTGTAGGTGGAGGCGAACACCAGCGCCGAATGGAAATCGGATTCCGCCGTCGAGCCGTCGCCGATCCAGGCCGCGGCGATCCTGGAATCGTTGGAGATCGCCGACGCCATCGCCCAGCCGACCGCCTGGATGTACTGCGTCGCCAGATTGCCCGAGATCGAGAAGAAGCCGTGCTCCTTCGACGAATACATGATCGGCAGCTGCCGGCCCTTCAGCGGATCGGCCTCGTTGGAATAGATCTGGTTCATCATCGTGACCATCGGATAGCCGTCGGCGATGAGCAGGCCGGCCTGGCGATAGGTCGGGAAATTCATGTCGCCGGGGCTGAGCGCCTTGCGGAAGGCGCAGCTCACCGCTTCCTCGCCCAAATGCTGCATGTAGAAGGAGGTCTTGCCCTGGCGCTGCGCCATCTGCATGCGCGCATCGAACGTCCGCAGCGTCATCATGTTGCGCAGGCCCTCCAGCAATTCCTCGCTGGAAAGCAGCCCGGCCCACGGCCCGACGGCCTCGCCATTGCGGTTCAGCACCCGGATGATCGAAAACGCCATGTCGCGGATGATGCGCGGATCGACATCGATGTCGGGGCGTGGCACGGAGCCGGCCTCGGCGATAGTTACATTGGAGAAATCAGGCGTCCCGCCCGGCCGCACTTCCGGCTCCGGAACGTGAAACCGCAACATCCCAGCATCGGCCATGACCTCGAGTCCTCCAATGTTGCCTGGGTGGGATATTTGCATATCCGCGCCGCCAGTGCGAATGCGTCGGGGTGTCGGTTCCAGCCGCGCCGGCCGATCCGGCTTCCCGCGTTCAAGATGAAGATATGTCCGCGAAATTTCTTGTCGATGTTGGGCGGCCGCGCGCAATTTGGCGTATGGTTCCGCGCTGGTTGCCGCAAGAGAAGGTGATTGGTGCTGGACTTGGGGTTCGCCGACGTTGGCGATCCGAGCAGGAAGACGTTCACTCCCTCCCAGCATCATGCTAACCACCCTCCATGGCACAGAAGAAGGCATATGAGGTCGACGGTTGGCTGGCGCGGCCTGATCCGCGCATCTCGATCGTCCTGCTTTATGGCCCCGATCGCGGCCTTGTCTCCGAGCGGGCCAAGGCCTTTGCCGGAAAGACCGGCCTTCCGCTCGACGACCCGTTCTCGGTGGTCAGGCTCGAGGGTTCCGAGGTCGATCGCGACGAGGGCCGCCTGCTCGACGAGGCCCGCACCGTGCCAATGTTTTCCGACCGGCGGCTGCTCTGGGTGCGCAATGCCAGCGGCCAGAAGGCACTGGCCGACGACGTCAAGGCGCTGACGGCGGAGCCGGTGCGGGACGCCATCATTCTCATTGAAGCCGGTGATTTGAAGAAAGGCGTCGGGCTGCGCGCCGTGGTCGAGGGCGCCGACAATGCCATGGCGCTTCCTTGCTACGCCGACGAGGCGAGGGACATCGACACCGTCATCGACGACGAACTGCGCAAGGCCGGCATGTCGATGACGCTGGAGGCGCGGCAGGCGCTGCGCCGCAATCTCGGTGGCGACCGGCTGGCCTCGCGCGGCGAGATCGAAAAACTCGTCCTCTACGCGCACGGCGAGAAGGAGATCGGGCTGGAAGAGGTGAGAGCCATGTCCGGCGACGTGTCCGGCGCCTCTTACGACGACGCCGTCGACGCGCTGCTCGAAGGCAAGGTCGGCGATTTCGACACCGCTTTCACGCGCCACTGCCAGGGCGGCGGGCAGCCCTTCCAGGTCCTGTCCTCGGCGATGCGGCAGTTACAGCAGATCCAGGTCATGCGCGGCCAGATGGAGACTGGCGGCCGCAACGCCGCTTCCGTCGTTGCCGCCGCGCGCCCGCCGGTCTTTTTCTCCAGGCGCAAGCTGGTGGAGAAGACCCTGGAGCGCTGGAACAGCGAAGCGCTCGGCCGCGCGCTGACCCGGTTGCATCAGGCCGTGCTGCAGACGCGGCGACGCCCGGACCTGTCGGTCGCGCTGGCAAGGCAGGCGCTGTTGGGAATCGCGGTGGAGAGCGCTAGGCTGGGACAGCGGTAGAAAGCGGCCAGTCTCCCCCTTGTGGGGGTTCGGAGTGATCCGCGTCGCGGACGGGAAGCCAATTGCTTGGCTTTCCGAAACGACGAACGCCCGGAGCGACCAGCGAAGGGCCGGGTCCAGCAAGGCAGAGGGGCGCCGTCCCGCCGGCCTATCTCAATTGGGCCCACCCCCCCGCGCCAAGCTGATTTCCGCCGGCGCTGACCTCACCTGCCTGCCGGCATCCTCTCCCCGTAAACGGCGAGGGATGCTCTTCTCGCTGCTTTCGCCAAATCGCCAGCGCCACAGAAGGCGCCGGCGTCGCAGCCAGCTTCTTCTCCCCGTCTCTATACGCGGAGAAGGTCCCGGCAGGGGATGAGGGGCGGCGCCGATCGTGGGGAATAAAGCCGCATAATTTGCCGGCTAAACGCTTTAATCCTGCTTCAGCCGCCTGCACAGCTCGTCCAGCTGTTCCAGGCTCCGATAGGCGACCCGCAGCACCCCGCCCTTGCCCTTGTGGTCGATCGACACAATCATGCCGGTCGTGTCGGTGAGCAGCTTTTCCAGCGCCAGCGTGTCGGCGTCCTTTTCGGCTGCCGCGGCTGGCTTGGTGCCGGTGGAAACGGCGACGGCCGGCATCTGCGCCAGCGCTTCGGCCTGCCGCACCGAAAGTCCCTCCTCGACGATGCGCTTGGCGAGGCCGGCCGGATCTTCCGCCGTCACTAGCGTGCGGGCGTGGCCCGCCGACAGCGCGCCGTCGACCAGCATGTCGCGGATCACGTCGGGCAGCTTCAACAGTCTCAACGTGTTGGCGACATGGCTGCGGCTCTTGCCGATGACCTGGCCGAGATCGGCCTGGGTGTAGCCATGGTCGTCGATGAGTTGCTGGTAACCCTGCGCTTCTTCGACCGCGTTGAGGTCGGCGCGCTGGACGTTCTCGATGATCGCCAGCTCGAGCGCGGTGCGGTCGTTGACGTCGCGGATGATGACCGGAATCTCGGTCAGCCCGGCGCGCTGCGCGGCCCGCCAGCGCCTCTCGCCGGCAATGATCTCGTAGCGGCCGGCCTGCGTCGGCGAGGGCCGTGCCACGACCGGCTGCACCACGCCATGTTCGCGAATCGACTGGGCAAGATCGGTCAGTTCGGCATCGCCGAAATGCCGGCGCGGATTTTTCGGGTTGGCGCTGATGAACTCGATCGGCACCTTGCCGTCCGCGCTCATGCCGGGCTTTTCCGGGGCAGCCGACCGATCGATCTCGCCGATCAGTGCTGCCAGTCCGCGACCCAGTCTTTTCCTCGAGAGATCTTCGTTCATCTTTATTCCACGTCTATTTCAGATCGTTTCGGTATCGAATCGGCTCTTAGTATGCACTGGATCTGGTCAAGCGGCGCGCAATTTGCGCTCGCGGCGGATCACTTCGGAGGCCAATTGCAGATAGGCCTGGCTGCCCGAGCATTTCAGGTCATAGAGAATTGCCGGCTTGCCATAGGAGGGGGCTTCCGACACCCGCACATTGCGCGGAATGATCGTCTCATAGACTTTGTCACCCATATGCTCGCGCACGTCCTGCACCACCTGGTTGGCGAGATTGTTGCGACCATCATACATGGTCAGCACAATGCCCTGGATAGTAAGATCAGGATTGATCGAGCGGCGAACCTGCTCGACGGTTTCGAGCAACTGGCTGAGACCCTCCAGCGCGAAGAACTCGCATTGCAGCGGTACGAGAACAGAGTCGGCTGCCGCCATTGAATTCAAAGTCAAAAGATTGAGCGAGGGCGGACAATCGATCAGCACATAGCCGAAGGGCGCCCCGCGCTCGGTCGCGGCACGCAGCGCATTTCGCAGCTTGAGCACCCGGTCTGGCGCCGAGGCGATCTCCATCTCGATGCCGAGCAGGTCCAGCGTCGAAGGCACGATGGAAAGGCCGGGCACCGCGGTCGGAATGGCGGCGGCCTCCAGGTCCAGTTCGCCCGTCAGCACGTCATAGGACGAAACCGTCCGGTCCTTGCGGTCGATGCCGAGGCCGGTGCTGGCATTGCCTTGCGGGTCGAGGTCTACGATCAGCACTTTCTCACCGATTGCCGCCAGCGCAGTGGCCAGGTTGATGGCGGTGGTGGTCTTGCCGACACCGCCTTTCTGGTTGGCTACGGTGATAATTCGAGGGCCGTTCTTCATCATGGATCTATGCCAGAAATTCATCTTTGGGTCGCCAAACAATCAGACCGGTCTCGGTTCAGACAGGCCGTACATTGGACAATTCGAGAATGACGCCGCTGGCGTCGGTCACGCTTGGATGTTCTACCAGATCGAAGGTCCACCGGTTAACGCTTTCTTGCACTTCGGCGCGGTAATCCCGGCCTTTGTGGAACAGCGCCCGCGCGCCCGAGGTCAGCCATGGCGCCGACAGGTCCAGCAGCACCGATAGCGGTGCCAGCGCCCGTGCCGTGACGATTTCCGGCTTCGAAACAAGCACATGGCTATCTTCGATTCGTCGCGCCACGACCCGTGCCGGCAAGCCGAACTGGCCGACGACCGTCTGCAGGAACGAAGCTTTCTTGCGATTGCTTTCGACCAGATCGATGCTGGCGCCCGGGCGATCGCCGAGCAGAAAGGCCATAACAAGCCCGGGAAATCCGCCACCAGAACCGATGTCGACCCAGTGCGTGGCATCGGGCTCTATCCCAGCAAGTTGCGCGCTGTCCAGGATGTGGCGCTGCCACACATCGCCCGAGGTCGACTTTGCTACGAGATTAATGCTGCGGTTCCATTTCTGGAACATCGCTTCAAACGCCACCAGGCGATCGAATGTTTCACGTGAAACCGGGCCGGCGGCCTCCTGCAGGCCCTCACGGGAGAAAGAACTCACGCAACATCCCTCTGCTCGGCATTCTCCACCGATTCCCAATGCCGAACATGCGCGATGATGATTGCCAACGCCGCCGGTGTCATGCCGTCCATGCGCTGCGCCTCCGCGACGGAGCGCGGCCGCCGCGCCTGCATCTTCTGCTTCAGCTCATTGGACAGGCCAGGCACGCCGGCAAAGTCGACGGTGTCCGGGATCAGCCGGGCCTCTTCACGTCGGATCTGCGCGACATCCGTGCTCTGGCGATCGAGATAAACCGAATATTTCGCTTCCGTCTCAAGACGTTCCGCAGTCTTGGCATCGACGTCGTGAAAGTTCGGGTCGACCCCAGCGAGCCAAGCCACATCGACACCGGGATAGGCCAGCAATTCAAAGCCGGACCGGCGCACGCCATCGTGATTGATCTCCAAACCGTGCCGTGCCGCCTCGTTCGGCGTCATGGTCAGCGAAAGCGCCATCCGGCGCGCTTCATCCAGCCGCTGCATGACATCGTCATAGCGCTGCATCCGCCGCGCCGAGGCGATTCCCAGCGTCTGCGCCAGCGGCGTCAGCCGCTCATCGGCGTTGTCGGCGCGCAGCGAGAGTCGAAACTCGGCCCGCGAAGTGAACATCCGATAGGGTTCGCTGATGCCGCGACTGGTCAAGTCGTCGACCATCACGCCGATATAGGCCTCGGTACGGCTGAGCACGATCGGTGCGCCGCCCGCCGCCCGCCGCGCTGCATTGAGGCCGGCGAGGAGGCCCTGCCCGGCGGCCTCTTCGTAGCCCGTCGTGCCGTTGATCTGCCCGGCGAGAAAAAGTCCCGCAACGCGCAGGGTCTCAAGTGTGGGATTCAGTTCGCGCGGATCGACATGATCATATTCGATGGCATAGCCAGGCTGCAGCATAACCGCATGCTCCAAACCAGGAATGGTCTTCAGTATGTCCAGCTGAACGTCTTCTGGCAGCGAGGTCGAAATGCCGTTGGGATAGACTGTGTGGTCGTCGAGCCCTTCCGGCTCCAAAAAGACCTGATGTCCGTCCCGGTCGCCGAACTTGACGATCTTATCCTCGATCGACGGGCAATAACGCGGCCCAACCCCTTCGATCGAGCCGGAATACATGGCCGACCGGCCAAGATTGGCGCGGATCAAATCATGCGTGGCTGGCGTGGTGCGGGTGATGCCGCAATCGATCTGCGGCGTCACGATACGGTCGGTCATCAGTGAGAACGGTACGGGATTCTCGTCCGCCGCCTGGCTTCCCAGCGACGCCCAGTCGATGGTTCGTCCGTCCAGTCGCGGCGGCGTGCCGGTCTTCAGTCGCCCGAGCTTGAAGCCGGCGCGGTGCATTGTCTCCGACAGGCCCATGCTGGCCTTCTCGTTCATGCGGCCAGCGACAATCTTCTTTTCACCGATATGAATGAGTCCGCGCAGGAAGGTTCCCGTCGTCAGCACCACGGCGCCGCAGACAAGCCGCCGGCCGTTAGCCAGGAGAACCGCGGCGATCTTTCCATCGGAGATCTCAAAATCGAGAACCTCGCCCTCCACAACCTCCAGATCGTTCTGCTGCCGAATCGCTTCGTGCATGGCAAGGCGATAAAGTTTTCTGTCGGCCTGCGTGCGAGGGCCGCGCACCGCCGGGCCTTTGCGGCGGTTGAGCAGGCGGAACTGGATGCCGGCGGCGTCCGCCACGCGGCCCATCAGCCCGTCCATGGCGTCAATCTCGCGCACAAGATGCCCCTTGCCAAGCCCGCCGATGGCAGGGTTGCACGACATCACGCCGATCGTCTCGAAACGCAGCGTCACCAGCGCGGCCCTGGCGCCAGCGCGCGCGGCGGCGCTGGCCGCCTCGCAACCCGCATGGCCGCCGCCCACCACAACCACATCATAGTGATCGGTCATTCTATATTGGTCCCGAACTCAAAGAAGATGAGCGACACATGTCCCCGCGACGCGGGACTGTCAAGAAAACTCCGCGCGGCGTTTCACGTGAAACAGCGAAACCCGCCTCTCTATCTGCGTTTCACGTGAATCGCCGCGTAATTGTTTCACGTGAATCAGCAGAAGCATCATGTTTCACGTGAGTCATTTGCCTATGCAGAACTGGGAAAAGATCACGTCGAGCAAGTCTTCTACGTCCACCGCGCCCACGATGCGTCCTAGGCGTTCCACCGCCAAGCGCAGCTCCTCGGCGCGCAATTCCTGGGCCATGCGTTCATCGGCGGCACGGTGCAGATGCCGGTTCGCCGCGTCGAGCAACTCGACATGGCGCAGCCGCGACGGCAGGATATCGCCGGAGTCGCCGGCCGCCTCGGCAGCGCGACGACCGATCTCCGCCAGCAATCGCTCCACGCCCGTCCCGTCGACCACGGATATGCCGAACTCGTACCGCCCAGCTAAATCGTGGGGCGCTCTCTTATCGAGCAAGTCGAGCTTGGTGCCGACGCGCAATGCTGGTGCAGACATCGACAGCGGACCGGTATCCTTGGGGTTCGCGGCATCCTCGAGCAGCAGCAGCAGATCGGCGCGATCCGCCTTCGCTCTTGCCTTCTCGATGCCGATCGTCTCGATCTTGCCGGGCGCTCCTCGCAGGCCGGCGGTGTCGGTCAGTCGGACACGCAGGGCCCCGGAGATCTAGAACAACCTCCAGCAAATCTCGGGTCGTGCCGGGTTCATCCGTTACAATAGCGGCATCGCGCCGCGCCAAGGCATTGAACAGGCTGGACTTGCCGGCATTGGGCGCACCGAGAATGACGACTTCGAAGCCGTCCCGGATGATCTCGGCGGCATGGAAGCCGGCAATGTGGCGGTCGATCTCCGATATCATCGACCTTGCGTCAGACCAAACCGTGTCCGAAACGGAACCCGGTACATCGTCTTCATCGGCGAAGTCGATCTCGGCCTCGATCATGGCCCGCGCATGGATCAGCCGCCGCCGCCAGCCGAGATAGAGTGCGCTCTGTGCGCCCCCGGCGTTCAGGATGGCGAAACGCCGCTGCGCTTCGGTCTCCGCATTGACGAGGTCGGCCAGCGCCTCCGTCTCGACCAGATCGACCTTTCCGTTGAAGAAGGCGCGGCGCGTGAATTCTCCGGGCTCGGCATGCCTGACGCCGTCGAATCCAGCGATCGTTTCCAGCATCCTGGCCACCACGGCGCGCCCGCCATGAACATGGAACTCGGCGACATCCTCGCCGGTGAAGCTCGCCGGACCGGGAAAAAACAGAACCAAGCCGTTATCGAGCACGGTTCCATCTGGAGCCCTGAACCTGCGCAGGACCGCGGACCGCGCCTTGACCATGCCTCCGGCAATCGTTTCGACTACGAATCGAGTCTTCGGGCCGGATACGCGCAACACCGCAACGCCGGCAGGAAGCCTGCCGCTTGACAGCGCCACGATCGAATCGCCTGAAATCATTTGCCCGCTCTACCGAACCGCCCTAGCTTTCGCCTCGTCACTGCCCCGTATCGCTCCTGAAAGTTGGCCATTTTGACATTGCCCGCGCAAAACCTGCTTGCCGAAGAGGCCAGCCCCTATCTGCAGCAGCACAGCGGCAACCCCGTGCATTGGCGCGGATGGTCACCGGCGTCGCTGGGGGAGGCAAAAGCGCTGGACAGGCCTATCCTGCTCTCCATCGGCTATGCCGCCTGCCACTGGTGCCATGTCATGGCCCATGAAAGCTTCGAGAATGACGACGTCGCCGCCGTCATGAACCGTCTGTTCGTCAATATCAAGGTCGACCGCGAGGAGCGACCCGACATCGACCAGATCTATATGGCGGCCCTGTCCTCGATGGGCGAGCAAGGCGGCTGGCCGCTGACCATGTTCCTGACCCCCGAGGGCAAGCCGTTCTGGGGCGGCACCTATTTCCCCCGCGAGCCGCGCTATGGCCGTCCCGGGTTCATTCAGGTGATGGAAGCGGTCGACAAGGCCTGGCGGGAAAAAAGGGCAAGCCTGCACCAGAGCGCCGACGGCCTGACCTCGCATGTCGAGGCGCGGCTCTCGGCCACGCATTCCAAGGCGGTTCTCGATCGCGATACGCTGTCCGACCTCGCCGGCCGCGTCGGTGGCATGATCGACCGCGATCGCGGCGGCCTCGCCGGCGCGCCGAAATTCCCGAACGCGCCGTTCATGCAGACGCTGTGGCTGTCCTGGCTGCGCGACGGCAATACCGCACATCGCGACGATGTCCTCGTCAGCCTCGAACATATGCTCAGCGGCGGCATCCACGATCACATTGGCGGCGGGCTCAGCCGCTACTCGACGGACGCCGAATGGCTGGTGCCGCATTTCGAGAAAATTCTCTACGACAACGCGCAGCTCATCCGCTTCTGCAACTGGGCTCTCGCGGCGACCGGCAACGATTTGTTCCGATTCCGAATCGAGGATACGGTCGGCTGGCTGCTGCGCGAAATGCGCGTCGAAGGCGGCGCCTTTGCCGCCAGTCTCGATGCCGACAGCGATGGTGAGGAAGGTCTGTTCTACACCTGGAGCAGGGAGGAGATCGAATCCGTTCTGGGGGACGACTCAGTCTTGTTTTTTAATTACTTCACTCTCTCCAGCCCGCCCGGTTGGGAAGGTAAGCCGGTGATCCATCAGACCCTCTCCCAGCAGGCGCTTGGTGTTGCCGACCGGGAACGGCTTGTCCCGCTCAAGGCAAGGCTTCTCGCTGTCCGCGAACAACGCGTCAGGCCGGGCCTGGACGCAAAGACCCTTACCGACTGGAACGGCCTGATGATCGCCGCCATCGCCGAGGCGGGTCGTTCGCTGGCGCGGCCGGATTGGATCGAGGCCGCGGCCAAGGCCTTTGCCCATATCGGCAAAGCCGGCCGCGACGGTCGCTTGCCGCACTCCATGCTTGGCCTCCGGAAGCTGTTTCCCGCACTGTCGAGCGACTATGCCGCCATGACGAACGCGGCGATCTCGCTGTTCGAAGCCACTGATGACTGGAGCTATGTCGACCAGGCCGGCCGGTTCCTTGAACAGCTCGACCGTTGGCACGCCGACACGAAAGGCAAAGGCTACTATCTGACCGCCTCGGACACCACCGATGTGCCGATCCGCATCAGGGGCGATGTCGACGAGGCCATCCCCTCAGCCACCAGCCAGATCATCGAGGCCCAGGTCCGGCTCGCTTCTATTATTGGCAGTCTCGCCTTGCAGGAGAAGGCGTGGAAAACCGCCGAGCATGCCGCCGGCCGCGCCGCGCACCAGGCCTATGGCCAGGCGGGTATCGTCAATGCCTGCGCGCTTGCCCTTGAGCCGTTGAAACTGGTCATCGTGGACGAGCTGGAGGATCCGAAGCTCGTTCCGGTGGCGAATCGAAACCCGGATCCGCGCCGCGTCGATATCGCCGTGCCAATCGGTACGGAGGCGAATCGACCCTTGCTGCCCGGCGGAATCCTGCCGCCGACCAACCGGCGCGGCGCTTGGCTGTGCACCGGCCAGGTCTGCCTGCCGATGGTTACGGATGCCGATGAATTGGAAGGATTGTTGCGGCGAAAGTGATCCCGTCATCCCCGGCTTGACCCGAGGATGACGAGGAGAAGGCCCTGCCGCGCCTCGATTACGTGTTCATCGAATCGAAGAAATCGCCGTTGGTCTTGGTCTGCTTCAGCTTGTCGATCAGGAACTCGATCGCGTCGGTGGTTCCCATCGGCGCCAGAATGCGGCGCAGCACGAAGATCTTCTGCAGGTCCTGGCGCGACACCAGCAGGTCTTCCTTGCGGGTGCCGGACTTGAGGATGTCGATGGCCGGATAGATGCGCTTGTCGGCCACCTTGCGGTCGAGCTGGATTTCACAGTTGCCGGTGCCCTTGAACTCTTCGAAGATGACTTCATCCATGCGGCTGCCGGTGTCGATCAGCGCGGTGGCGATGATGGTCAGCGAGCCGCCTTCCTCGATGTTGCGCGCGGCGCCGAAGAAACGCTTCGGGCGCTGCAGCGCATTGGCGTCGACACCACCGGTAAGCACCTTGCCGGAGGACGGCACGACGGTGTTGTAGGCGCGGCCCAGACGAGTGATCGAATCAAGAAGGATCACTACATCCCGGCCGTGCTCGACGAGCCGCTTGGCCTTCTCGATGACCATTTCGGCGACCTGGACGTGGCGCACCGCAGGCTCGTCGAAGGTCGAGGAGATGACTTCGCCCTTGACCGAACGCTGCATGTCGGTGACTTCCTCGGGACGCTCGTCGATCAGCAGCACGATCAGGTAGCATTCCGGATGATTGGCGGTAATCGAGTGCGCGATGTTCTGCAACAGCACCGTCTTGCCGGTACGCGGCTGTGCGTTGATCAGCGCGCGCTGGCCCTTGCCGATCGGCGCCACAAGGTCGATCACGCGAGGCGATATGTCCTTGCCGGGCGGATTGTCGACCTCCATCTTCAGCCGCGAGGTCGGATAGAGCGGCGTCAGATTGTCGAAGTGTATCTTGTGGCGGATCTTTTCGGGATCGTCGAAATTGATCGTGTTGACCTTGAGCAGCGCGAAATAGCGCTCGCCCTCCTTCGGGCTGCGGATCGGTCCTTCGACCGTATCGCCGGTCTTCAGCGAAAAGCGCCGGATCTGCGACGGCGAGATGTAGATGTCGTCGGGCCCTGGCAGATAGTTGGCATTGGCGGAGCGCAGGAAGCCGAAACCGTCCTGCAGCACCTCGACCACACCGTCACCGATGATCTCGATGTCCTGGGCGGCGAGCTTCTTCAGGATAGCGAACATCAGTTCCTGCTTGCGCATGACGCTGGCGTTCTCGACCTCGAGCGATTCGGCATAAGCGATCAGCTCTGGCGGCTTCTTGTTCTTGAACTCGGTGAGTTTCATTTCTTGCATTAGACGGACTCTGGGTAGGCTTTGGGGGAAAGATCGGCGGGATGCGACAAATGCCGGGCGCGGCCGAAAGCAATGACGGGCGGCGCATGACGGGAAGGAAGACCCGTCTTGTATCGTCGGTCGGCTGAAAGAGCAAGCCGCCTTTTGAGCGGGTCCGATGAAGCCTCAGAAGGGCTTCACGACGACCAGGATCACGATTGCGATCATCAGCAATGTGGGAATCTCGTTGACGATCCGCCAGTGTCTTGCTGGTTTTTCGTTGCGGTCCTCGGCGAATTTACGCACCGCGGCCGCCAGATAACCATGAACACCGGACAAAATCAGCACAAGGCCGATCTTGGCATGCAGCCAGCCGCCCTGGAACGCAAAGATCTTCCAGGCCAGCCACAGCCCGAAGACCCAGGTGAGGATCATCGCAGGATTGATGATGCCGCGCAGCAGACGCCGCTCCATCACCTTGAAAGTCTCCGACTGCACGGAGCCTTTCGGCGCATCGACGTGATAGACAAACAGCCGCGGCAGATAAAGCATCCCAGCCATCCAGGAGATGACGGCGAGGATATGGATCGCCTTTGCCCAGGGGTAGAAGCTTTCCGGCGCGAAGAAAAACAAAAGCGCGGTGAGAACGATCAGGACCGCAATGCCAACGACCATGCGCTTCATCGCCTGGCCGGCGCTGTTGGTGTTATCTCTGTCAGCCATCAGCGTGCCGCGCTCCGAACCTGTTTTACCATCGCCTCGACATGCGCCACCGGCGTCTCCGGCGTGATGCCGTGGCCGAGATTGAAGATCAGCGGCCCATTCCCCAGCGCCTGGAGGATCGCTTCGACGCCATCCGCCAACGCTTGCCCGCCGGCGACCAGCCGCAACGGATCGAGATTGCCCTGGACGGCGCCTTGCCGCTGCAACGCCTTCGCGGCCTCCAGCGGCACCGTCCAGTCGATGCCCAGCCCCGTCGCGCCGGTCTTCTCGCGATAGCTCTGATAGCGGGCGCCGGCGCCCTTGGGAAAACCGATGATCGGCACGTCGGGATGGACCGCCCGAACCTGCCTGACGATCTCGGCCACCGGCTCGACGCAGAAGCGTTCGAAGGAGGCATCGTCGAGCACGCCCGACCAGGAATCGAAAATCTGCACAACGTCCGCGCCGGCCTCGATCTGCCGGATCAGGTAGGACGCCGAATGGTCGGCGAGCACTTTCAGCAACTGCCTAAACACCGCCGGCTCGCGGTAGGCGAACAGCCTCGCCGGCGCCTGGTCGGGGGTGCCGTGGCCGGCGATCATATAGGTCGCGACCGTCCACGGGGCGCCGCAGAAGCCGATCAGCGTCGTCTCGTCGGGCAATTTCACTCGCAGCCGGCGAAGCGTCTCGTAGACCGGTTCGAGATTCACGTGAAACATGTCGCTTCCCAGCGCCGGAATCTCGGCCGCCGAAATCGGCGTCAGCAACGGCCCACGCCCTTCCTCGAAGCGCACGTCGCGACCAAGCGCATGGGGAACGACAAGGATGTCCGAAAACACGATCGAAGCGTCGAAGCCAAAGCGGTCGATCGGCTGCAGCGTCACTTCCACGGCAAGGTCGGGGTCGTAGCAGAGATCAAGGAACGAGCCGGCCCGTCTTCGCGTCTCACGATATTCCGGCAGATAGCGCCCGGCCTGTCGCATCATCCAGAGCGGAGGAGGAAACACCGCCTCGCCTTTCAGCACATCCAGCATGATCCGTCTTGCACGCATCGAGCGCTCGCCTCTCCCGGCTTCCTCTTAATCAAATATCTTATTTTAAAAGAGTCTTCTGATTCTAAGAGTCTGTTGGTTGTGGTGGTTGTCACCTGTCCCGCTTTGGCCGCCGAAACGCCAGCAAGCATATTGTCGCGCATTCCCTACCGCGGCTGGCAGGGTTCTGGGGACAATCAGGAATCCGCCATTGGAGTCAACGCGCTAGGTCAGATGCCCTCGAGACCTGCCCTGTGGACAGTCAAACGGCAAAACTCCTCGTCCACGGACTTGTCCCCAACAGCCCGGAGAAGCTGACAGCGCATCGAATTGTGGACAAACCGGCATCTGATACAGTCGCCTCCGGCCGGCATGCCTGCCGGTCCGATCTTATCCACATCCGCCCACAGCCCCAGGTGATCCCTGTGAACAAACCCCAGAGCTTCTTCCACCTGCATCTGATTTCCGATGCCACGGGCGAAACCCTGCTCGCCGCCGGCCGCGCGGCTTCAGCGCAATACAAGGATGCACGCGCCATCGAACACATCTACCCGCTCATCCGCACCGAAAAGCAGATAGCCAAGGTCTTCGAGGACATAGAGGAGGAGCCGGGTATCATCCTCTACACGGTGGTCGACCAGAAGCTGGCGCATGGCATCGACGAACGCTGCGCGGCCATGGGCCTGCCCTGCGTGTCCGTGCTGGAGCCCGTGCTGACTGTCTTCCAGTCCTATCTCGGAACGCCGGCCGGCCGCCGCGTCGGCGCCCAGCATGTTCTCGACGCCGAATATTTCCGGCGCATCGATGCGCTCAACTTCACCATGGACCATGATGATGGCCAGCTGCCGGCAAACATGGATGACGCCGATGTGGTGCTGATCGGCATTTCACGCACCTCGAAAACGCCGACCAGCATCTATCTCGCCAATCGCGGCATCAAGACCGCCAACATCCCGATCGTGCTCGGCGTGCCGGTGCCCGAAAGCCTTGTCAACGCCAGGGCGCCGCTGGTCGTCGGGCTGATCGCCACCGCCGAGCGCATCTCGCATGTGCGCCAGAACCGCATCCTCGGCAATTCGAGCACCTATGTGCCGACCGAATATGTCGACCGCGCCGCCATCAACGAGGAACTCGCCTATGCCCGCCAGATCTGCACCCGACACGGCTGGCCGATGATCGACGTCAGCCGCCGCTCGATCGAGGAAACGGCGGCGGCGATCGTTGCCCTGCGGGGAAAGACGCGATAGATCAGCCAAGAGGTTTTCCGAGGCTTGCCGCGGAGGGTCGGCGCCGCCCCTCACCTGCCTGCCGGCATCCTCCCCCGTATAGAGACGGGGAGAGGGGCCATGTCGTCGATGGTTTCGCCAATCACCAGCGTGGCCGAAAAGAGAGCCCACGTTGAAGCTGCCCCTTTCTCCCTGTCTCTATGCGGGGAGAAATGTCCGGCAGGACAATGAGGGGCGGCGCTAACTTTAAAGAGTAAAACAGCTCACACTCTAACCGCGCCTATGTCTGTGCCCGAGTGCAAAAATGACGGAAAAAATCATCCTCGCTTCAGGCAGCCCGTTCCGCAAGGCGATGCTGGTCCATGCCGGCGTCGACATCGAGGCGGTTCCCGCGACGCTGGACGAGCGGGCGCTGGAAGCACCCTTGCAGGACAGCGGCGCCTCGCCCGAGGACGTCGCCCTAGTGCTCGCCGAAGCAAAGGCCACCGACGTCAGCGAGCGCAGGCCCGGGGCACTGGTGCTTGGCTGCGACCAGACCTTGTCGCTCGGTGACGAGGTGTTCCACAAGCCGGCCGACATGGAGGGCGCGCGCCGCCATCTCCTGGCGTTGTCGGGCAAGACCCATCAGCTCAACAGCGCCGCCGTGCTGGTGCGCGACGGCAAGGTGCTGTGGCGCCATGTCGGCATCGCCTCGATGACCATGCGCAAGCTCGACCCCGCCTTCGTCGGCCGGCATCTGGCCCGTGTCGGCGTCAAGGCGTTGTCGAGTGTCGGCGCCTACCAGGTCGAGGGAGAAGGCATCCAGCTGTTCGAAAAAATCGAAGGCGACCATTTTACCATTGTCGGCCTGCCGCTGCTGCCGTTGCTGGCGGAGCTGCGCGCACTGGCAGCCATCGATGGCTGAAACCTCGAAAAAGGCCTTCGTCACCGGCCACCCCATAAAACATTCGCGCTCGCCGATGATCCACGGTCACTGGCTGGTCAAGCATGGCATTGAAGGCAGTTATCGGGCGATCGATGTCGCGCCCGAAAACTTCGCCGAATTCCTGGCGACCCTGCAGGCGAACGGCTATCGCGGCGGCAACGTCACCATCCCGCACAAGGAGGCGGCTTTTGCCAGGGTCGCGCGCCGCGACCATGCGGCCGACGAGATCGGCGCTGTCAACACGCTGTGGTTCGAGGACGGCACTTTGTGGGGCGGCAACACCGACGGCCATGGCTTTGCCGCCAATCTCGACGACCACGATCCGGGCTGGGCGTCCAACGGCCCGGCCGTGGTGCTGGGTGCCGGCGGCGCCTCCCGTGCCGTCATCCATGCGCTGAAGGAGCGCGGCGTCGGCGACATCCGCATCGTCAATCGCACGCTCGCCCGGGCAATCGAATTGCGCGACCGCTTTGGCGGCGGGGTGTCGGCGCACCCCCTGGCCGCGACCGGCGAATTGCTGCGCGACGCCGGCCTGCTGGTCAACACAACTGCGTTGGGCATGCAAGGCAATGAGGGTCTGTCCGCCGACCCCAGGGGTCAGCCCGCCGACCCCAGACTGCTGCCCGACCACGCGGTGGTCAACGACATCGTCTATGTGCCGCTCGAGACCCCCCTGCTCGCCGCCGCACGGGCACGAGGGCTGAAGACGGTCGACGGGCTCGGCATGCTGCTCAACCAGGCGGTGCCCGGCTTCGAACGCTGGTTCGGCGTCAGGCCGAAGGTGACGGCTGAACTGCGCTCACTCATCGTTGCCGATCTGGTGCCCAAATCTCCGGCGCCGAAACCATGATCGTGCTCGGCCTCACCGGCTCGATCGGCATGGGCAAGTCGACCACGGCCGGGATGTTCGCCGAAGCAGGCGTGCCGGTGCATGATTCCGACGAGACGGTGCACCGCCTCTATGCCGGCAAGGCGGCCCCCCTGGTCGAGGCCGCCTTTCCAGGCACCACGGTTCACGGAAGCGTCGACCGCGCGAAGCTCGGCGCCCGTGTGCTCGGCGATGCGGCATCCATGAAAAAACTCGAGGCCATTGTCCACCCGCTGGTCCGTGCCGATGCCGATGCCTTCCTGGCCAGGCATCGTGACGCAGGCGAATCGCTCGTGGTTCTCGACATCCCGCTGCTGTTCGAAACGGGCGGCCGTGGCCGCGTCGACAAGGTCGTCGTGGTGACGGCGCCGGCCGAAGTCCAGCGCCGGCGCGTGCTGGCGCGGCCTGGCATGAGCGAGGAAAAACTTGCATCGGTTCTGGCCAAGCAGGTGCCGGATGCCGAAAAGCGCCGGCTGGCCGATTTCGTCATCGACACCGGCGAGGGGCTGGACGCCGCGCGTGCGGCGGTTGCTTCGGTCATTGCCGAAATCAAGGGATAAGTCGGCTCCTGACGCAGGCGTCAGCATTGCCCATTGCCATTTTGTTCCGTCCTGACGATTCTGCTCCCAGGAGCAACCTGATTCGATGCGTGAGATTATTTTCGATACGGAAACCACCGGCCTCGATTCGCGCGACGACCGCGTCATCGAGCTTGGCGGCGTCGAGCTGGTCAATCGCTTTCCGACCGGCAGGACCTTCCATTATTATATTAACCCGCAAGGCCGCGCGATCCATGCCGAGGCGCAGTCCGTGCACGGCATCAGCGCGGCCGATCTCGCGGGCAAGCCGAGCTTCGCCGAAATCGCCGAGGAATGGCTGAAATTCACGGAAGGCGCCAAGCTGGTCGCCCACAATGCCACCTTCGATATCGGCTTCCTCAATGTCGAATTCGGCCGGCTCGGTCATCCGCCTGTCGATAACGGGCTTGTCGTCGATACGCTGGCCCTGGCGCGCCGCAAGCACCCGATGGGACCCAATTCGCTCGACGCGCTGTGCCGGCGCTACGGCATCGACAATACCAAGCGGACCAAGCACGGCGCCCTGCTCGATTCCGAATTGCTGGCAGAGGTCTATATCGAGCTGATCGGCGGCAAGCAGGCCGCACTGATCCTCGACAGCGCCACCGCGCCGGCCCAGGGCGGCAACAATGTCAGGCATATCGAGATCATCGTTGCCGAGCGCCCGGCGCCGCTTGTGCCGCGCCTGACCGAAGCGGAGCGCACGGCGCACGCCGCCATGGTCGCGACGCTCGGCGAAAAGGCGCTGTGGCTGAAAGCCTCCCCCCAGCAAGCAGCCCAGGCGCTGTCCTCGTAAAACCATCCGAGGAGCGGCCTCAGTAGGGCCACTCCCTCCGGCCCAGCGCGGCAACCGCCGCAATTATGCGCGCAAAAGCCTCCGCCGCGGCCGGCACGGTCGTGCGGGCGCGCAGGAAACTGTGCACGAGGCGGGGCTCCTCATGCCACCAGGCCTTGCCGCCGGCCTCCAGGACAAGGTCGCGATAGACTTCACCGTCCGACGACAGCGGATCGCATTCGGCCGCGATGACCACCGTTGGCGGCAGGCCGGAAAAGTCGCGGTCGCGCAGCGGCGAGAAGGTCGGATCGTCGGGCGATTGCTTCCTGGCTGAGCGCAGGTCCCGGTAGAAGGCGGCGTCGCTCGTCGACAGCAACGGCGCATCGGCGTGTTCGACGTAGGAGCCGATCGCCTCGTTGCCGCCGAGATCGGGATAGATCAGCACCTGGCCGATCGCGGCGCGAGGATGGTGACGCGTGGCCTGTGCCACCGCCGCCGCCAGATTGCCGCCCGCGCTTTCACCGCAGAGCAAGAGCGGCAACTCGCTGGTCGCTGCCGCCCATTCGAAAGCCACCAGCGCATCGTCGAAGGCGGCCGGGTGGAGATGCTCGGGTGCCAGCCGGTAATCGACCGACAGCACGTCGAAGCCGGTGCCGGCGCAGATTTCGGCGCAGATGTCGTCATGGCTTTCGAGCCCGCCGAGGATGAAACCGCCGCCGTGGAAATAGAGCACTGTCGCGCGCGGTGTGGCGCCGGCGTGCCGGTAGCGGCGAACCGGGATATCATTGCTCGAAGCGGCGACTAGGCTGTCCGTGGCCATGACTCCGGGCGGGCGGGCTTGGTGGAAGGCCCGGCACATCCTGGCATAGACCGCGCGCTGCTTGTCGATCGGCAGGCCGACGATCTCAGGCGGGTACCAGGCGTTGACGCTGTCGATATAGGCCCAGAGCGCCGGGTCGAGCCATGGTCCGTATTTGCCGCGGCTGGTCATTTCAGTCCGAGGGGCACGTCAAAGCTCGGCATAGAGATGGGCGGCGTTTTCAAAAGTGAAGCGCAGGGGTACCGAGCCTTCGACCTGCCAGACGGTGACCGTCTCGCCGGCCAGCAGCCGGCAGGCGCCGCCGGTGTCGGTAATCGCGCCGCCATAGAGCCGGTTGGCTAGGTTGAGGATGCCGGTCTGGTGCATGGCCATGCTGCCGCTGCCGCAGGCATCCTTGACCAAAAGCACGCGAAAGCCCCTTGCCACGGCATCCCTGACCGACGCGTCGATACAGGCCTCGGTCCACACGCCAGCTATGACAAGCCATTCGATGCCGGAAGCCTTGAGCCGGTCGCCAGCCGGACCGGAGCGGAAGGCGCTGGCCTCGGCCTTGATCAGCAGCGCCTCGCCATTGCCGGGCGCCACCTCGTGGCAGATCTCGGTCAGCGGGTCGCTCTTGTCGGAAAAGGCAGACTTGCCGTCTTCGCCGACCGGATGAAAGGGCCGGTCCTGGCTGTCGAGATCGACGATATAGGCCCAGTGATGAAGCGGCACATGGTTTTGCCGCGCCGCCGCCTGCAGGCGCTGCACGTTGGCGAGGATTCTTTCGTAGCCCTCGACAAGGTAGCGCTTGTCCTGCCGGTGCTCTTCCTGCAGGTCGATGAACACGGCGGCCACCGTGCCGCGCTTGAGGGAGATAGGGCTTTTCATGCGAGTGGTCTCATGCGAGCGCGCCTGGTTCGAAAGCCAACGCCAGTCCGTCCCGTGGGCTGTCGGAACTTTTGCAGACCGGCCGAAGCCTCCCCGACTTCGTCATCCACGGGCGGAGCGGGAGCGAAGCGGACGCGCAGACCCGAGGATCCATGCGGTGACCTCGACCGTGGCGTGCAGCGGAGCAGATCCGCACCGTTGCCGGCGCGCTGAAGTCGCGGCATGGGTCCTAGGGTCCGCGCCGCGTCGCAACGCTCCTTGCTTCGCCCTGGGATGACGAAGCGAGGGGTGTTTCGCCCGTTTACGGTGAGGTGGCCAACCCACATCAAACCTGCGTCTCCAGAAACTCATCCTCATAGGGAAAGCGCGACAGGAGCTCGGTGCCGGTCTCGGTGATCAGGATTTCGTCCTCCAGCTTGACGCCTTCGCGGCCGCCCTTCTCGCCAATATAGCTTTCCACGCTCACCACCATGCCTGGCACGATATGGCCGTCGCGGCCATAGGTCTCGTAATCCATGGCATGCGCGATGAACGGCGTCTCGCCATGCATGCCGACGCCGTGCATGACCGAGGTGTAGCGCTGGTCGACGAAGCGGTCCGGAATTTTCCACGCCTTCTCCGCGATCTCGCGGAACGCCATGCCGGGCTTCACGATCGAAATATTATGCTGAACCTGATCGTGCGCCATGCGGTAGAGCGACTTCTGATAGGACGTCGGCTTGCCCGGCCCGCAGCGGAAGGTGCGGGAAAAATCCGAATAATAGCCGTAACAGCCGATCGTGTCGGTATCGAGCGCCAGCAATTCGCCGGGCCTGATCTTGCGGCCGCTGGCCTCGTTGAACCACGGATTGGTGCGCTGGCCCGAGGTCAGCAGCCGGGTCTCGATGAATTCGCCACCCTGGCGGATGACCTCGCCATACATGATGGCGAACAGATCGTTTTCGGAAACGCCGGGCTTGATCGCCTCGCGCACCGCATAGACGGCGGCCTCGGCGCCGGCCATCGACACCTGCAGGCATTTCACCTCCTCCGGCGTCTTCACGGCGCGCACGGCCAGGATTTCGCCCTGGCAATCCTTGACCTCGCAGCCACGCCTTTCCAACGCTAGGGCCTGCAGATGGCTGCAGCGGTCGAGCCCGAGTTTCATCGAGCCGCCGCCGTGCCTTCTCAGCAGTTCGGCGATCTCGTCGGCGAAGGGCCCGGCGGTCTCGTCGTCGCGGCCGGAGACCGAAGACCAGACCAGCTTGGAAGGACGCGCCTCGTCGATCGTGTCGAGCACCATCGAGACATGGTAGCTCTGCGGATATTCGAACAACACGATCGGCCCGTCGGTCGGAATGAAGAAATAGCGGGTCGAGTTGCGCAGGAAATAACCGAACATGTTGCGCGAGCCGGTGGCATAGCGCTGGTTGTAGGGATCGAACAGCACGACGCCGCCATAGCCAGCGTCACGCATCCAGCCGCGCAGTTTGTTGAGCCGGCCTTTGCGCAAGGCGTCGGCATCGATGAAGGACGGCTCGGTGTCTGACAGCCACATGCCGCCGGCCGGATCGGCCGCGGCCGGGTGGCGCATGCGATCCTTGAAGTCGACGTCCTCGGTGCTGTCTGGGTCGAATACGACGATGCTCATGGGGTGCCTGGCCTTGGCTGGATTGCAAGGCGAGACCATGGCGCAGAAGGTGAGAAAACATTGTGCGGAAAACCGCGTTTGTTATGCGGTATGCCGCTGAGCTAATGCCGCCGCGCCAGCTTCGGCGGATGGCCGTGCTCCTCGCGAAAGGCACGGGCAAAGCTCGACATAGAGGCAAAACCGCAGGCCAGCGCCACGTCGCGCACAGCCAGCGTCGAGTGCGCCAAGAGGTCGGCGGCGCGTTTCAGCCTGAGCCGCCGATAATAGCCATTGGGCGAGATGGAGAGTTCGGAGCGGAAGGAGCGCTCGAGCTTGTCGGAGGAAACGCCGAGCCTTGCCGTCAGTTCGGCCATGCCGAGCCGCTCCTCCACCGCGTCCTCCATGATGGCGATGGCCGACAGCACCAGTTCGTTTTGCACGCCGGTGCGCAGGCGCAAGGGCATCAGCTTGCGGTCGACGCTGGAGCGCAACTGGCTGTGCACGAACCACTCGGCGACGCCTGCGGCAAGTTCGGCGCCGTAATCCCGGGTGATGATCTCCAGCATCATGTCGAGGCTGCCGACGCCGCCGGCCGAGGTGAAACGCTTGCGGTCGATCACATAGAGATCGCGCCGCAGCTCGATGTTGGGAAAGGCCTCGGTGAAGGCGGCCTGGCTGGTCCAGTGCAAGGTGCAGGCATGGCCGTCGAGCAGGCCCGCACGGGCCAGGAAGAACGCCGCATCCGCGACCGCGCCGATATGAGCGCCGGCGCGCAGGCTGCGGCGGATCCAGCTCGCGGCGTCCTCGGCGACGAGATGATCGGCGTCGCCGCCAGAGCAGACCACGATGCGGTCGACCTTGGGCGCTGCCTCGGCGTAAAAGCCTGGCTGGATGACGACGCCGTTCGAGGCCCCGACCGGACCCTGGGTCGCCCCGACGATGATCCAGCGGTAGCATTGCCGCTTCGCCAGTAGGTTGGCGGCGCGCAGTGGCTCGATGACCGAGCTGAACGCCATCATCGGAAAGCCGGGGAACACCAGCACCGCGAAGGTGAGCGGGGCGTCCGAGGGTTTGGGTGGTTCGCGCGTGGCCATGGCGTCCGGAACCGGGAGGATCGGGGGCTACAATTCGGGCAGATGGGCTTCGGGGTCAACGGTGTTCGGCCGAAGGCAAAGGGGCGAACGCAAGCGCTCAGTCCAGATACCGGGACACGCGCGCCTTCAGAAGCGCGATCAGCTCCGGGTCCATGAATTCATAGTCGTCGGGGATATCGAGGCAGATCACCTTGGCCGCCTTCAGGCCAGCCCTGAATTGCTTCCGCAGTTTCGTCCGGTGGGTTTTCTCCATGACAAAGATGATGTCCGCCCAGGCGACGAGTTCGTGCGTCAGCGGCGTGTCGGCATCATGATTGGTGCCGGCCGAGGCGACTTCGATGTCGCGCCGCGTGGAAAACACCTGCTCGGCGGTCGGGCTGCGCAAGCGGTTCTGGCTGCAGACGAAAAGGACGTTTTTCAACGGTTACTGTCTCTTGGTGAGCATGATCTCGTCCGAAAACCGGTTCCTATTTTTCGGGATCATGCTCTACCGCGCCAGATCGGCCACAACGGCGTCGAGCACGATCATACCGGCCGGCGTGGCGCGCAGGCGGGAATTGCCGATCGGCGCCACCAGGCCTTCGCCCTGCAGCACCGACAGCCGCGCGCTCGACAGGCCGCGCCCGGAGAAGGCCTCGTAGCGGGAGAGGTCGATGCCTTCGGCGAGCCTGAGCCCCATCAAAAGAAACTCGTCCGCCTCTTCGGAGCGCGTCAGGAGCTCGCCGCCAGTGATGCCATGGCCCTTGGCCTCGACCAGATTGGCCCAGGTTTCCGGCATCCGTTCGGCGATGGTCACCACACGATGGCCGTTCTCGACGAAGCGGCCATGCGCGCCGGGGCCGACGCCGACATATTCGCCGTAGCGCCAGTAGGTCAGATTGTGCCGGCTTTCGGCCCCCGGCCTGGCGTGGTTGGAGATCTCGTAGGCCGGGAGGCCGTGCGCCGACGTGATCTCCTGCGTCAGTGCATAGAGATCGGCGGCGTGGTCGTTATCGGGAACGACGAATTTCTTCGCCGCGTGCAGCGCATGGAAGGGCGTGCCTTCCTCGATGGTCAGCTGGTACAGCGATAGGTGGTCGGCGGCATGGCCGATCGCCTGTTCGAGTTCCGCCTGCCAATCCTCTGGCGTCTGCCCGGGACGCGCATAGATCAGGTCGAAGGACAGGCGCGGAAAGATGTCGCGCGCGAGCCCGATGGCGTGCAAGGCTTCCCTTACGTTGTGCAGCCGGCCGAGAAAACGCAAATCCTTGTCGTTCAGCGCCTGCACGCCGAGCGAGACGCGGTTGACGCCCGCCGCCCGGTAACCGCGAAACCGCTCCGCCTCGACCGAGGACGGGTTGGCCTCGAGCGTTACCTCGATGCCGTCAGGCACCGTCCAGTTCCTGGCCACGGAGTCCAGGACCCTGGCCACGGTTTCCGGCTTCATCAGCGACGGCGTGCCGCCGCCGAGGAAGATGCTGGTCACTTCGCGTGGCCCGGTGCGCTGGCGCATCGTTGCCAACTCGGCCTCGAAGGCCGCGGCAAAGCGCTCCTGGTCGACCGGCTGGTGGCGGACATGGCTGTTGAAGTCGCAATAGGGGCACTTGGCCGCGCAGAACGGCCAATGCACGTAGACGCCGAAGCCGGGACCGCGGTCGAGAGCCATGGTGGTGCCGGATCCGATCATGCCGAGCCAAGCCTCACCGAACCAAGCCGGGCTTGGGCGAATTTCTGGAAGGCGCGGGCGCGGTGCGACAGCGCCGTCGCCTGGCCGGGTTTCCAGCCGTGCTTTTCCTCCGCGCTCATTTCGCCGAAGGTCTTGTCGAAGCCATTGGGCAGGAACACCGGATCATAGCCGAAGCCGAGCTCGCCGCGCGGCGGCCAGACCAGCGTGCCCTCGGCCTCACCGCGATAATATTCGGCCTCGCCGTCGGGAAAGGCGAGGCAGATGACGGCGACAAAGCGGCCCGTGCGCCGTTCGGGCGTGGCCGCGCCGACTTCCTGCATCGCCACTTCGGTGCGCTGCATGGCCATGGCGAAATCGCGCGATCCGTCCGGAGTCTCGGCCCAGTTCGCTGTATAGACGCCGGGCGCGCCGTCGAGCGCGTCGACACACAGGCCAGAATCGTCCGACAGTGCCGGCAGCCCGGTCGCCTTTGCGGCGGCAAAGGCCTTGATGTAGGCGTTTTCCTCGAAGGTGGTGCCGGTTTCGTCCGGCTCGGGCAGGCCATACGCCTTGGCCGATTTCGCCTCGAAGCCGAACGGCCCCATCAGCTCGGCGAATTCGCGCAGCTTGCCTTCATTGTGGCTGGCGACGACGATCTTCTTGCCATCAAGCGTATGGAGGTTTGGCGAATGCATCAAAGGCCCCAGATTCTCGGCTCGGCGAACTCGATCGAATTGCCCGAAGGGTCGCGTATATAGATCGAACGGCCACCTTGCGGCCATTCGAATTCGCTTTCGATGGCGATTTTCTTCGCCATGAGATGGGCTTTCCAAAGCTCAATTTCATCGGCGGTCGCGGCAAAGCACAGATGGCCCTCGCCGACCGCGCCATGCGGCGGCACTTTCAGCCTTGCATCGGGTGCGGGCGGAATTTTGGTCGCCTCGGCGTTGAAGACGAGCAGCACGCCCACGCCACAGCGGAAGAACAGGTGGCGGCCGTCGACCTTGCCGAGGGGAGTGAGGCCGAGAATGTCGGTGTAGAAGACTTCTGCTTCAGCGAGGTCGGTGACGTAGAGGGCCGTTTCCAGGATTGCCGAGGGTGTCACGAGGCGCCCCGCTCTG
Organism: Mesorhizobium sp. URHB0026; assembly: GCF_054059755.1. NCBI lineage: Bacteria > Pseudomonadati > Pseudomonadota > Alphaproteobacteria > Hyphomicrobiales > Phyllobacteriaceae > Mesorhizobium > Mesorhizobium sp. URHB0026. The sequence continues at coordinate 1,548,450 of NZ_JBSSCN010000001.1, forward strand.
CCCTGCCGGGCATCTCCCCCTCAAGTGGGGAGATTGGCGGTTTCAGCTCCGCCGCACATCCTGCGCCGTTGATAGATGTCGAAAGCCGATCGAACATCCGATCTCCCCCCTTGAGGGGGAGATGGCCGGCAGGCCAGAGGGGGGCGTTCAAGCTCGGCATCGAAAACTCAGGCCACCGCCATCTGCTGCAGGCTGACCAACCGGGAAATGCCCTTCTTGGCCAGGCCCATCAAGGCCGCGAATTGCTCTTCGGAGAAAGGCTCGCCTTCGGCGGTGCCCTGGATCTCGACGATGCCGCCCTTGCCGGTCATGACGAAATTGGCGTCGGTGCCGGCCGAGGAATCCTCGATATAATCGAGATCGATGACCGGCTGGCCGTCATGGATGCCGCAGGAAATCGCCGCGACATGATCCTTCAGCACTTTCGAAACGCTGGCCATCTGCCGCGCTTCCATCCAGCGCAGGCAGTCATACAGCGCCACCCAGCCGCCGGTGATCGAAGCGGTGCGAGTGCCGCCATCGGCCTGGATGACGTCGCAGTCGACGGTGATCTGCTGTTCGCCCAGCGCCTGCAGGTCGACCACGGCGCGCAGCGAACGGCCGATCAGCCGCTGGATTTCCAGCGTGCGGCCGCCCTGCTTGCCGGCTGAGGCCTCGCGGCGCATGCGCTCGCCGGTCGAGCGTGGCAGCATGCCATATTCGGCCGTCACCCAGCCCTTGCCGGAATTGCGCATCCAGCCAGGCACCTTTTCCTCCAGGCTGGCGGTGCACAGGACATGCGTGTCGCCGAACTTCACCAGGCACGAGCCTTCGGCATGCTTGGAGACGCCGCGCTCGAAGGATATGGCGCGCATTTCGTCGAATTGGCGTTTGGAGGGGCGCATTCGGCCTGCTTTCTTGTCATTTTTTGAATCGTGGCCGGCTTGTAGCCCCACCAAGCCCATGGCGCAAAGGAAAATGGCCGAGCGATCCGGCACAGACACCGGGTTGCGCGCGGCGCACCGAAGTCTATATCCTTGAACCGGAGGTTTTTGGCCGAATGACCAAGGCAGTCGATCCCGTTTCGCAGTCGTTGGCTCTTCAGTCACTCGACATGCGCTCGCGCGACATCTTCCGGCGCATCGTCGATTCCTACCTGCGGGACGGCGAACCCGTGGGCTCGCGCAGCCTGTCGCGCATCCTGCCGTCCTCGCTGTCGCCCGCCACCATCCGCAACGTGATGAGCGACCTCGAGCATCTCGGGCTGATTTATGCGCCGCACATCTCGGCCGGGCGCCTGCCGACCCAGGCTGGCCTGCGTTTCTTCGTCGACGCCTTCATGGAGCTTGGCGACCTCTCCGACGAGGAGCGCCGCACCATCGAGGCACAGGTGCGGGCCTCCGGCTCGGGCGCGACGCTTGAGCATATGCTGACCGAGGCCAGCCAGATGCTGTCGGGCATGTCGCGCGGCGCCGGCCTGGTGCTGGCGGCCAAGAACGAGGTGGCGCTCAAGCATATCGAATTCATCCAGCTGGAGCCGACCAAGGCGCTTGCCGTGCTGGTCTCGCAGAATGGCGATGTCGAGAACCGCGTCGTCGAACTGCCCGCCGGCATCACCGTCTCGCAACTGCACGAGGCCTCGAACTTCCTCAACGCGCATATTCGCGGCCGCACGCTGGCCGAGGCGCGCACCGAGATCGCCCGCATCAAGGAAGAGACGAGAGCCGCCCTCGACACGCTGTCGCAGGACCTCGTCGAGAAGGGACTTGCGGTGTGGGCCGGCGCCGAAAGCGGCCTGCCGGCGCGGCTCATCGTGCGCGGCCGCGCAAATCTGCTGGAAAACGTCACCGCCCAGGCCGACATCGAACTCTTGCGCCACCTGTTCGAGGACATGGAGACGCAGGACGGGCTGATCCAGCTGCTCGACCTCGCCGAGCAGGGATCGGGCGTGCGCATCTTCATCGGCTCGGAGAACAAGCTGTTCTCGCTGTCGGGCTCGTCGCTGGTGGTGGCGCCCTATCGCGACAAGGACGCCCGCGTCGTCGGTGCGCTCGGCGTCATCGGCCCGACCCGGCTCAACTATGCCCGCATCGTGCCGATGGTGGATTATACGGCGCAGCTGATTTCCCGCATGCTGAGGTAAGAGAGCCGAGGAATTATCGCTTTGGTTTCCATGCCGGAATTCGACCGCGAGTGACTTCGAGAGTCGCCATCCCCGGGCTTGTCCCGAGGACGATGACTTTCCTGGCGGGGCCCAATCCAAACAGGCTGCAAAGGAGAAAAAGAATGGCGCTCGAATCGTTCAAGGCCCAGATCAGTCTGCTGCTCGAAGAGATGGTCAAACAGCCGGAGGACCAGCACGAAATTCAGGAACAGCTGCGCGAAAAACTACGGGAAATGCGCGCCATGGGCCTGCCGTTGCCGGCCGATCTCGTTGAATTGGAAAAACGCCTGGACGACGATTTTTACGCTGCCGGGACCTGATTCCAGGAGGTTGCTTCAAGTCATTGTGCGTCACGGAACCCACGGGCAAACCGATCGTTGATTTCCCTCACGACTGATTGGAGGAAGTGATGCGACTGGCTGGACTGGCGATGTCCGCACTGTTTATCACGACCGCGGCGCTCGCCCAGCAAGCGGACCAGCCTCTGCTCAAAGGTACGGCCGCCTTCGGCGACTGGCGGGCGGACAGGCCCGGCATACGCCGGCTGATCAAGCCGGAAGACCTGCCGAAGCCCTATGTAACCGAATCCGCCTCCAACAGCGCCGGCGTAATCGACATGCCGGCGGATGCAAAGCCGCATCTGCCGCCGGGGTTTTCGGCCGAGTTGATCGCCTCGGGGATCGACAATCCGCGCGTCGTGCGCATCGCACCCAATGGCGACCTGTTCGTTGCCGACAGCAAGGCCAACCAGGTCCGCGTCTATCGCCTGGCGAAGGGCAGCGCGAAAGCCGCTGAGAAAAGTATCTTTGCCGGCGGTCTCAACCGGCCCTATGGCATTGCCTTCTATCCCCCGGGCAAGGACCCGCAATGGGTCTACGTCGCCAATAGCGACAGCATCGTGCGTTTTGCCTATGGCAATGGCGACCTGAAGGCCTCGGGCGAGCCGCAAACCATCGTCGGTGACATCCCCTCGACCCACCACTGGACCCGCGACATCGCCTTCTCGCCCGACGGCACGACACTGTACCTCTCCGTCGGCTCCGGCTCGAATGTCGCCGAGGACATGGGCAAGAGGCCCAGGGGCGGGCTCGACGCCTGGGCCAAGGCTGAGCCGCTCGGCGCCAGTTGGGGTTCCGAGGCGGGCCGGGCCGAGGTCCGGGCCTTCGATCCCGACGGCAAGAATGGCCGCACAGTCGCCACCGGCTTGCGCAACTGTTCGGGCATGACCGTCCAGCCGGCGACCGGCGCGCTATGGTGTGTCGTCAACGAGCGTGACGGGCTCGGCGACGATGTGCCCGCCGAATACGCGACATCGGTCAGGGAAGGCGCCTTCTATGGCTGGCCCTGGTATTATATCGGCGACAATGAGGACCCGCGTCACAAGGGCGAGCGGTCCGATCTCGCCGGCAAGGCTGACAATCCCGACGTGCTGATGCAGGCGCATTCCGCGCCGCTCAACATCGCCTTCTACGATGGCAAGGATTTGCCCGCCGACGCCGGCTTTCCCCAGGCGTATCGAGGCGACGCCTTCGTTGCCCTGCACGGCTCTTGGAACCGCGGCAGCAGGACCGGCTACAAGGTGGTCCGGCTCAAGTTCAAGGACGGCAAGCCGACCGGCGAATACGAGGATTTCATGACCGGCTTCGTCGTTTCCAATGGCGAGGTGTGGGGCCGCCCGGTCGGCGTTGCGGTGGCCAGCGACGGATCCTTGATCGTCTCCGAGGACGGCAACGGCACGATCTGGCGCGTGACTTACAATGGCGACCGCTCCTGATCCTTCCTTGCGAACCGGGCCATTGCCGTCTGGTGCAAGCGAATCCCGCGCTCAGGGCGTTCTCCTGGAGGCCGTCCCGTGCGACAAGGCCGCGACCGCCCTTGGACGCCACGCCATGACCCTCACCGGATTCCTCGCCTATAGTGCCGCTCTCGGGATCGCCGCCGCCATTCCTGGCCCCGGTGTCACCGCGCTGGTCGCGCGTGCGCTGGGCTCCGGCTTTCGCTCGTCGCTGGCCATGTCCTTTGGACTCATGCTTGGCGATCTCACCTACCTGACCGCCGTGGTGCTGGGTCTCGCTTTCGTCGCGCAGGAGTTCGGCATGGTGTTCCTGGCCATCAAATGGGCCGGCGTCGCCTACCTGGCTTTTCTCGGCTGGCGCTTCTGGACCGCCGGCATCAGACCCGAAACCGTCGAAGCCCGGAAGGGCAAGGGCGGATTGCTGTCGAGCTTCGTCGCCGGCCTCACCGTGACGCTCGGCAATCCGAAGACGATGATCTTCTACCTCGCCATCACGCCGACCATCGTCGACCTGAAGACGATCACGCTTGCCGATTACGGCATTCTCGTCGCGCTGACGGTCATCGTCCTGTTCGTCGTGCTGCTGCCTTACCTGGTGCTGGCGGCCAAGGCGCGCTGGTTCCTGAAGTCGCCGCGCGCGCTGAGGGTGCTGAACCGCACCGCCGGCGCCTTCATGGTTGGCGCGGCGGCGGCGATCGCCGCCCGCCAGTAGGTCGTTTCAGCCAAACCATTCCCCGGCCTGGGCTGTTTCGAGAAATGCGTTTCCGAGGGCCAGGCGTTTTCAGCACGCGCCCCCACTCGGATATTTTCCAGCCGCGGCCTATCTTGCGCGGTTGAAAGCCCTATTCTGTCGGCGACTGCCAATTGCCTGAAATCCAGGGAGCGAAACCAATGAACAAGCCCGTCACTTCAGCCCGTGTGCCCGGCCGCGGCCGCATCTACAATTCCATCACCGACACGATCGGCGACACGCCCCTGGTACGGCTCGACAAGTTCGCCAAGGAGAAGGGCATCGTCGCCAATCTGGTCGCCAAGCTCGAATTCTTCAATCCGATCGCCTCGGTCAAGGACCGTATCGGCGTGGCGATGATCGAGGCGCTGGAAGCGGCGGGCAAGATTGCCCCAGGCAAGACCACGCTGATCGAGCCGACATCCGGCAACACCGGCATCGCGCTCGCCTTCGCCGCCGCCGCCAAGGGCTACAAGCTGATCCTGACCATGCCGGAGACGATGTCGGTAGAGCGCCGCAAGATGCTGGCGCTGCTCGGCGCCGAACTGGTGCTGACCGAAGGTCCGAAAGGCATGAAGGGCGCCATCGCCAAGGCTGACGAACTGGCCGCGACGATCCCCAACGCCATCATTCCGCAGCAGTTCGAAAACCCCGCCAATCCGGAAATCCATCGCACGACGACGGCCGAGGAAATCTGGAACGACACGCAGGGCGAAGTCGACATCTTCGTCGCCGGCATCGGCACCGGCGGCACCATCACCGGCGTCGGCCAGGTGCTGAAGAAGCGCAAGCCCTCGGTCCAGATCGTCGCGGTCGAACCGGAGGCCTCGCCGGTGTTGTCGGGCGGCCAGCCCGGCCCGCACAAGATCCAGGGCATCGGCGCTGGCTTCGCGCCAAAGATCCTCGACACAACGATCTATGACGAGATCGTCAAGGTCTCGAACGAGGATTCGGTCGCCAATGCGCGCCTCATCGCCCGCCTCGAAGGCGTGCCGGTCGGCATCTCGTCGGGTGCCGCCCTGCAGGCAGCAATCGTCGTCGGCTCGCGGCCCGAGAACAAGGGCAAGACCCTGGTGGTGATCATCCCGTCCTTCGCCGAGCGGTATCTGTCGACGATCCTGTTCGAGGGGCTGGGGGCTTAGGGCTTCGATACCCAGGAACGGCAGCGCTGGCCCGCTAGCGTGGTTTGTATTGCGCGTGAGCCTGGCCCGCAGAAAAACTCCCCTTGGCGCCGCCGCGCCGCTTGAGCCGACCACTGCTTCCGGTTCATATCACCCCCGGCTCGCGAGAAGACGGGCCGGGGAGGATTTCATGTACAAGCTCTACACGCGTCCGGGCAGCGGCGGCTTTGTCGTCGAGGCAGCGCTGGCGCTGATCGATGCGCCTTTCCAGCAGATCGACGTGCCGAAAAGCGAGGCGCCCGATCCTGCCTTCCTCGCCATCAGCCCGTTGAACCAGGTGCCGGTGCTGACCTTGCCGGACGGACGCTCGATCACCGAATCGGCGGCGATCTGCATCCTGCTCGCCGAGCGCCACCCGCAAGCCCGCCTGGCGCCGACCGCCGACGAACCGGCGCGCGCGGAGTTCCTGCGCTGGATGGCGTTCATGTCCTCGGTGCTCTACCCGGCGGTGCTGCGGCTCTACTACGCCCATCGCTACACGACGGATGCCGAAGGGTCGAAGGCGGTGAAACAGGCGGCGGTCGCCGAGATGGACCGCGGTTTTGCCGTCGTCGACGCAGCCTTGCGCGACCGCGACTGGCTCGCCGGCGATCAGATGTCGCTGGCCGACATCTATCTCGTCATGCTGGTGGCCTGGCATCCCGACATCGAGATGGCGCGGGCGGTCTGGCCCGGTATCGAACGCCTGTGGGCGCGGTTGCGCGAGCATCCGCTGATGAAGACGCTCAACACGTCGCACGAGATGTGGCCGGCCTGAGCGGACACCTCACTGTCCGAGCGCGGCGCGTTTGGCCTGCAGGAACCGGCGCACCGCCGGATCGCGCTCGAGGCCGATCGCCCGATCATAGGCTTCGACCGCCTGCGCTCCCTGGCCGAGCCTGGCCAGCAGGCCGGCACGCGCGGCCCAGTAGGGCTGGTAGTCATTGAGCCGCTTGTCGTCGCCCAGCACGTAAAGAGCCGCCAAACCCGCCACCGCGCCCTCGGTCTCGGCGATCGCCACCGCGCGGTTGATCGCCACGACCGGCGACCCGGCGATCGAAAACAGCGCTTCGTAGAGCCCGCGGATCGCCGCCCAGTCGGTGCGGCCACGAAGCCGTCGCGCGGCATGCGCCGACTGTACCGCCGCCTCGAGCTGATAACGGCCGATCGTGCCCATGGTGGCGGCGCGGCCGAGCAGGGCTTCCGCCTCGTCGACCAGGGCATGGTCCCACAATGCATGGTCCTGCTCGGCGAGCGGCACATACTCTCCGGCCGGGTCGCGCCGCGCCGCGCGGCGCGCCTCGGCGAACAGCATCAGAGCCAGCAGGCCCAGCGCTTCCGGCTCGTCGGGCAGCAGCGAGGCCACCAGCCGGCCGAGCCAGATACCTTCGGTGGCGAGGTTCCGGCGCCGCGTCTCGGTACCGGCCGGATCGGACCAGCCCTCGGCGAAGGCGGCGTAGATCGCCTCCAGCACCGCGCCCAGCCTTTCGCCGAGTTCGGCCCGCTCCGGCACGCGGAACGGAATGCCGGTCTCGCGGATGCGGCTCTTGGCGCGCACCAGGCGCTGGCCCATCGTTGACGGCGAGAGCAGGAAAGCGGAAGCGATCGTCGCGGCATCGAAGCCGAGGATGGTCTGCAGGATCAGCGGTGCCCGCACGCCCGGTTCGATCGCCGGATGGGCGCAGGCAAACATCAGCCGCAATCGTTCGTCGGGCAGGTCGTCATCGATCATGCGCGCCTCCGCCTCCTCGGCAATCAACTTGAGATGCTCGCGGCCGGCTTCGCTGGTCAGTCGCCGCCGCACCGCATCGACACGCCGCCGCCTTGCCACCGCGAGCAACCAGGCTTCCGGCTTTTCCGGCACGCCGGTTCGCGGCCAGCGTTCAAGCGCCGCCGCAAAGGCGTCGGCCAGCGCATCCTCCGCCGCGGCCACGTCGCGCGTGCGCGCCGCCAGCCAGGCGACCAGCTTGCCATAGCTCTGCCGGGCGGCTGTCTCGGCCGCCGCCCGGGCAATTTCGGGTCGAGCGTCCATCACGCCGTCACTTCTTGGGCAGATAGTCGGCCATTTCCCAGATCGGTCGCACCTCGACGGTCCCGGTGCTGGCCGCCGGACAGCGCGCCGCCCAGGCGATCGCGGCGTCGGCGTCCTCGGCTTCGATCATGTAGAAGCCGGCAAGCTGCTCCTTGGTGTCGGCATAGGGGCCGTCGAGCACGCTGGTCTTGCCGTCAGTCATCCGGACCAGGGTGGTGGCCTGGCTCGGGCGCAGCCTGTCGCCGGCCAGCCAGGTGCCGGACTTCTTCAGCGCTTCCGTGTAGGCGTCGTAGGCGGCGCTCATCTGATAGGTCGCCTCGGTCGGCACGTTCGCCATCGCGGCCTCGTCGGCGTAGATCATAAGCATGTATCGCATGGGTCTTCTCCCGTGGTTTGGAAGGCCGCTTCGTTGCGGGCCGAACGTATGTCGCGCGGCGGCGACCGATTTCGACAGGTCACGGAAAAACTTTCGGCTTCGTCGCGAAGTTTCGCAAGAACCGTATCTCACCTTCGGTGCCGGGCGACATCCACTGCCGCACTGGCGGCGATACCTGGCGGCCCTATCCTTGTCGCAGACAAGCAGACGAGGCGGAGCGACAGGAGTAAGACAATGGAACTCGTCACCCACAAGAAGTTCAAGAACGGCCGCTTGATGCCATGGGGGAAGGGCACGGTCGTCAGCGGCGCGAAGGGAACTGTCTATCTCTGTGGAAACACGGCGACATCGGACGACTACGATCCGGCCGGCAAAGCGGGCGGCGGCTTCGCTGGCGATGTGGCGGCGCAGTGGCGCGCGGTTCTCGGCTCCATCAAATCGGACCTGGAAGAGCTCGGCAGCGGGCTGGACCATCTCATCAGGCTGACCTTCTTCGTCAGAGGGCCCTTTCCCGACGGCGGTGTTCTCAGCTCTCCCAATTTTCGCCTCGACGTGCTGGACGCTTTCTTTGCCGAGCACTGCCCCAAGCACTGCAGTTACAACAATCCGCCGCCCTCGGAAGTAATTGGCGTCGCGGCGCTTGCCCAGGCAGACATCATGATTGAGATCGTCGCGGTCGCGGCGCTGCCGGATTGAAAGGCAATGCGGCCGCGACGTGCCGTGCCGCGGTTTTGCCCCTTAACCGTCGGTCTAATGCGCCCGGGGTGGGTGCTCAGCGTTGTGTCCTGCTCGCCGCGACCGGCGCGACCGGCGATGGCTGGACGCTGTGCACGGTTCAGGGCTGCCTGGAACTCGGCCAGGCGGCGGGCGGCGTTATCGTGCTCGAACCCCTGTGTGCCGGACAGCGCGAGCGAGGCGCGGTAGATCAGCGGCTGCACCGAAGGATTCAGAGGGACGGCCTGCGTTGGGAGGACTCGTCGCGGACGGGCGGTCACACTGGCCTCGGCTGCTTATGTCCTATGACACTAAGGCAGCCGATGGCGGCGTCAAAGACGCGGCGTTGCCGCACGGCGGCGGTCGGCCAGGGCAGGGCGTTCGGCGCGATAGGCGGTGGCGCGGCTGTCGGCGCCCGGCCTGCAGATGCGGCTGTTGTGGCGGCTTTCGAAGCTCATGGTCAGTGCGCGCCCAGCGACGTGCCGCGACGGGCGCAGGCCGGACCCGGTCCGCGCATGTAATAGCGCTCGGGCCGGTAGGTCGGCGCGACGAATTCGCGGATGGCGGCGGCATAGCCGATGAGTTGCGTGAGGAAGTTCATTTTATCTGGTCCCTGTCCCGATTTTCGGACGTCCCTTCCGAAGTGCGGGAACGATAGCATCGAGGCGTGAATACTCAGTGAACGTGATGTTAATTTTTGGTCGAAAACCCGCCGCTTCATGGCGGGATTGCGGCTGATTCGGGGTGTTTCGACGCCTTTTGTCACCATTTCGGTCCGTGTGACTTTTGCATCACATATGTTTCGTTTGAATGTCGCCTTGGCGCGCTTGTGTTTCAACTTTCGTGCCGCCCGGGAATTTCCTTGCCGCGCCGCGCGGCCGCGAGCGTTCGGAACCCGCCCCACCAATGGACGTTGAGACGCAGGACCGGCATTGCCGGCTCACAGGCACTGCCCAGGCAGGCCGGAACCTCCCGAGCAAGCAAGAGCAATGGAAAGGCTGAAATCATGGGCTTCTTTTCGAAGGACATCAAAACGCTGGACGACCTCTTCGTGCACACGTTGCGCGACATCTATTACGCCGAAAAGCAGATCGAGAAGGCGTTGCCGAAGATGGTCGACAAGGCAACCGATCCGCAATTGAAGGCCGGCTTCGAAAAACACCTCGAGCAGACCAAGGGCCATATCGAACGCGTCGAGCAGGTGTTCGAGCTGCATGGCGTCAAGGCCAAGCAGGTGAACTGCCCGGCCATCGACGGCATTCTCGAGGAGGCCGACGACGTCAGCGGCGATGTCGACGACAAGGACGTTCTGGATGCCGCGCTGATCGCCTCCGCGCAGGCCGTCGAGCACTACGAAATGACCCGCTACGGCACCTTGATCGCCTGGGCCAAGCAGCTCGGCCGCAGCGACTGCGCCAATGTGCTGGCCAAGAATCTCAAGGAAGAGCAGGCAACGGATCGTAAGCTGACCGAAATCGCGGAAAGCAAGATCAACCTGCAGGCCGCCGAATAGGGGCTGAAAGCCGGGGCCGGCGGCAACCGCGCCGGCCCCGGCGGACCGGGTTGGAACCGAGCGGGGTGGTCGCCCGTTCCAGCTGATCTTTCTCACGGGGAAATCATCATGGCGCCGCGCCCGGCCTGGAAAGGCTATCTGAAGCTCTCGCTGGTCACCTGCGCCATCGAACTGACCAACGTGGTCACCCATGCCGACAAGGTCTCGTTCCATATCCTGAACCGCAAGACCGGCAATACGGTGAAGCGGATCTATGTCGACGCCGAGACCGGCAACCCGGTCGAGGACGGCGACGAGATCAAGGGATACGAGATCGAAAAGGGCGACTTCGTCCACATAGAGGAGGATGAGATCGAGGCGGTGCAGATCGAAACCTCGCACACGATGAGCCTCGACGGCTTCGTCGACAAATCCTCGATCCGGCAGATCTATCTCGACACACCCTACTATGTCGCGCCGGCCGACAAGGTTTCGGAAGAGGCCTTCGCCGTCATCCGGGATGCGATGGCGGGCAAGAAGATGGCCGGGCTGGCGCGCATCGTCCTTTATCGACGCGAACGTCCCGTGGTCATCGAGCCGCTCGGCAAGGGCATGGTGCTGACCACGCTGCGCTACGACAACACGGTGCGCCAGCCGGAGACTGTCTTCGGCGACATCGAGGCGGTGAAGACCGACCAGGAGATGACCGATCTGGCCGAGCTCATCATCGACAAGAAGAAGACGAAGTTCGATCCCTCGAAATTCGACGACAAATATGAGGAAGCCCTGCTCGAACTGATCCGCGCCAAGAAGGCGGGGCACAAGGCGCCCAAGGCCAAGGAGGCGCCCAAACCCTCCAATGTGGTCAACCTGTTCGACGCGCTGAAGAAGAGCCTGTCGTCGGATTCGGCGCCAACCAAGTCATCCCCGGCGAAAGCCAAGCCGGCGGCCAAACGTGCCAAGGCGAAAAGCGTTGCGCCGAAGCGCAAATCGGCCTGAGGATACGAGATGGCCAGCAGCCTCGAACAGTACCATTCGAAGCGTGACTTCAAGAAGACCGCCGAGCCGGCGGGCAAGGTTGCGCGCGGCAAGCAGGACGGCGGCATCTTCGTCGTCCAGAAGCATGCCGCCACACGGCTGCATTACGATTTTCGACTTGAGTATGACGGCGTGCTGTGGAGCTGGGCGGTGACGCGCGGCCCGAGCCTCGATCCGCACGAAAAGCGGCTGGCCGTGCATGTCGAGGATCATCCCATCGACTATGCCGGCTTCGAGGGCACCATCCCCAAGGGCGAATATGGCGGTGGCTCGGTCCTCGTCTGGGACGAGGGCACCTGGACGCCCGAGGGCGATCCGGCCAAGATGATGGCGAAGGGCCACATCAACTTCGAACTCGATGGTCACAAGCTGCGTGGCAAATGGCATCTGGTGCGGCTGCGGCCGCGCCCCGGCGAAAAACGCGACAACTGGCTGCTGATCAAGTCGGACGATGCCGCCGCACGCCCCGGCGAGGATATTCTGCAAGACGAGCCGAAATCGGTGAAATCAGGCCTGACGATCGAGGAGGTCGGTGAAGGCAAGGCGGCCAAGGGTGAGAAGCCGAAGGTCTGGCATTCGAACAAGCCGGCCGCCGGCAAGGCCAGGACCGGCGGCAAGAAGCTCGATTTCATCGAGCCGCAGCTCGCCACGCTGGAGCGCGACGCACCCTCGGGCCAGGACTGGCTGCATGAGGTGAAGTTCGACGGCTATCGCATGCAGGCGCAGATCGCCGGCACCGACGTTCGGCTCCTGACCCGCACCGGCCTGGACTGGACGGAAAAATTCGGCGGCGAGATCGCGGCCGAACTCGCCGCGCTGAAATGCAGCGACGCCATCCTCGACGGCGAGATCGTCGTTCTGGCCGACAGCGGCGTGTCGTCCTTCGCGCTGCTGCAGCAGGATCTGTCGGCGAAGCGGACGAATCGCTTCATCTATTACGTCTTCGACCTGATGCGGCTCGACGGCAAGGATTTGCGCCGGGAGCCGCTTGTCGAGCGCAAGCAGGCCTTGCAGGCGCTGCTCGGCCAGCCATCCGACGCCACGGCGGTGCGTTTTTCCGACCATTTTGCGGAACCCGGCAAGATCATGCTGGAACATGCCTGCCGAATGGGGCTGGAAGGCGTCGTCTCAAAACGCGCCGATGCGCTCTACCGCGGCGGGCGCGGTCCGACATGGGTCAAATCGAAATGCACGGCACGGCAGGAATTCGTCATTGGCGGCTATCTGCCGTCGGACAAGACCGGGCGCGGCCTGCGCTCGCTGCTGGTCGGCTATTTCGAAGACGGCGGCCTGCACTATGCCGGCCGTGTCGGCACCGGCTTCTCCACGAAGAGCGCCAACGACCTGAAGAAGAAGCTCGATGCGCTGAAGGCGGACGCCTCGCCCTTCGATGCGGCCGTGCCGAAGGGTAAGGGCCTGGTCTGGGTCAAGCCGGAACTGGTCGGCGAAGTGGAGTTTCGCAGCTGGACGCCGGACCGTATAATACGCCATGCTTCGTTCCAGGGGTTGCGCGAGGACAAGCCGGCGGAGGAAGTCGTGCAGGAAAAGCCCAAGGCAACGGGAACAGGGGCCACGGGAACCAAGCCAGCGACAGGCAAGAGCCCGGCCAAGGCCACGCCGGCGGCAGGCAACGCCAATACGGCAGCAACGGCGGCGAAAACCACCGTGAAGCTGTCCCACCCGGACAAGCTTCTGTGGCCCGACGAAAAGATCTCGAAGCAGGCCCTGCTCGATCATTACGCGCTGGTATGGCCGCGCATGAAGCAATTCGTGGTCGACCGCCCGCTCAGCCTGGTCAGGGCGCCCGATGGCGTCGGCGGCCAGCGTTTCTTCCAGAAGCATGCCTCGCCCGGCATGCATGCGAAAATCGAGAAGACCAAGGATCCCACGGATGGCGAGGAAATCCTGTTCATCCGCGATTTCGACGGCATCGCGGCGCTGGTCCAGCTCGGCGTGGTCGAGATCCATATCTGGGGTTGCACCATCGACAAGCTTGAACAGCCCGACCAGATCGTCTTCGACCTCGACCCCGACGAGGGCGTCGATGTGAAGGCGGTGCGCGAGGCGGCGCTCGACATCAAGGGCAAGCTCGACGAGCTGTCGCTGCCCAACTTCGTCAAGACATCGGGCGGCAAGGGCTTTCACGTCGTCGTTCCGCTGAAGCCGTCGGCGGATTGGGCCGAGGTCAAAGGCTTCGCCCATGATTTTGCCAGGGCGCTGGAGCAAGGCGCGCCGGACCGCTACACCGCGACGCTGTCGAAGAAGGCGCGCACGGGAAAGATCTTCGTCGACTATTTGCGCAACGGCAGCGGCGCGACCACCGTCGCGCCCTACTCCTCGCGCGCCAAGAAGGGCGCGACGGTGTCGATGCCGGTTACCTGGGCCGAGATCGAGGCCGGCCTGCCGCCGAACGCCTTCCCGATCGGCGACAAGACGACGCTGAAACGGCTTTCCGAAGCCGATCCCTGGGTGGATTTCTTCAAGAAGGGCAAGGTGCTGAAGCGGGGGTAGCTCGACTTTCAACGCTGCGGGACTCTCACCCCAAAAACACCCTCTCGAACGCCTGCTTGCCCGGCGGCGAGAAAATCACCGCGCGGCTCTCTTTCTCGCGGCGCGCCCATTTCTCGGCAAGAATCTTGTCGAGGATGGCGGCGCCCAGCGTCCCGGCGAGGTGCGAACGCCGCACGCTCCAGTCGAGGCAGGCGCGGCACACCGGCCGCCGCGGCTTGGTGTAGACATCGATGCCGATCGCCACGAAATGCGATGCGGCGGACGGCCCGAGCCTGATCTCCTTGTCGTCGCGGACCAGTATGTTTTTCTCGACAAAGCGGTCCAGCATCGCAACCGCCTGCTCTCCGGCGAGGTGATCGTAGCAGACGCGCGCGACGCGCATCGCGCTGTCGCGCGGGCCCGGCCGGACGCGCCTGGGGCCAACGGCTTCCGCCACGCCGGTGATAGCCTCGATCATGCCGGCCACTTGCGGGCCGGCCAGACCGTAATAGCGATGCCGGCCTTGGCTGGCCAAGGTCAGCAGCCCGCCCTCCATCAGCTTGGACAGATGCGAGGAGGCGGTCGGCAGCGACACGCCGGCCTCCAGCGCCAGTTCGCTCGCGGTCAATGCCGTGCCGCCCATCAGGGCGTTCAGCATGTTGGCGCGGGCCGGATCGCCGACCAGGCTGGCTATGCGGGCAATGTCGGGTCCTTCACGCATGGTTTGATCCTCATCGAAGCATACTTGTCAGGTAACCATTATTCTCCGATGAGATCAAGGAGACGAGGATGGCCGCACGAACCGCTTTCACCCCCGAACCGGTCCCCCGCCGCCAATCGTTCCCGTTCGTCACCTGGGTCCGCTCACGGCTGCTGGCCCGCTGGTATGACCGCCATTCGCAGCGCCGCGACCTCTCGGAGATCGACGACCACCTGCTGCGTGACCTCGGCCTGACACGGGAGGACGTGCGCCGCGAATGCGCGAAATCCTTCTGGCAGGCGTGATCGCCAAGTCATCTGCCTAGCAGATCGGGTGGCACGACGTTTCGAGGCCGCTCGAACTATCGGCGCGAAAGCCATCAAGGAGAAAACGACCATGACCATCACCTGCTTCATCCGTTATGAGATCGACCCGTTCGGCAAGGCCGCCTTCGAGGAGTATGCCCGCAACTGGGGTCAGGCCATTCCACGCTGCGGCGCCGATCTGATCGGCTATTTCGCGCCGCATGAGGGCTCGGCCACGACGGCCTATGCCGCCTACAACATCGAAAGCCTTGCCGCCTACGAAGCCTACCGCGCCCGGCTTGCCGCGGACCCCGCCGGCAAGGCAAACTATGAGTTCGCCAGGCGCCAACGCTTTATCCTCAGGGAGGACCGCATGTTCCTGAAACTGGCTTCCGGCCCGCATGCGCCGCTGGTGAAGGCATGATCGCCGTCATCTTCGAGGTGCAGCCGGCGGAGGGCAAGCGCGATGCCTATCTCGGCATCGCCGCGAACTTGCGCCCGCTGCTCGACCGCATTGACGGGTTCATCTCCGTCGAGCGCTTCCAGAGCCTGGCCGACCCGAACCGGGTGCTGTCGCTGTCGTTCTGGCGCGACGAGGAGGCGGTGAAGGCCTGGCGCAACACCGAAGAGCACCGGCAGGCGCAGCAGGCCGGGCGCGGCGGTATCTTTGCCGGCTATCGGTTGCGGATCGCGCACGTGGTGCGCGACTACGGACTGACCGAGAGGGACGAGGCGCCGGCGGACAGCCGCGCGACGAATGGATAGCGCCGTTCCTTCCCGCTGCTAGGCATTCCCGATCAGCACGCCCGCCGCGAACACCAGGGCGCCGCCCAGCACCACCTGGAAGGCGGCGCGCAGGAACGGGGTCTGCATGTAGCGGTTCTGGACGAAGGCGATGGCCCACAGTTCGAAAAACACCACCACGGCGGCTACCGCCGTCGCGGTCCAGAAATGCGGGATAAGATAGGGCAGCGCGTGGCCGAGGCCGCCCAGCGTCGTCATGATGCCGACGGTCAGGCCGCGCTTGATCGGCGAACCCCTGCCCGACAGCTTGCCGTCGTCGGAAGCGACCTCGGTGAAGCCCATCGAGATGCCGGCGCCGATCGAGGCGGCGAGACCGACGAGAAGCGTCTGCCAAGTGTCATGGGTGGCAAAGGCGGCGGCGAAGATCGGCGCCAGCGTCGACACCGACCCGTCCATCAGCCCGGCCAGGCCCGGTTGCACATAGGTGAGGATGAACTGGCGCTGCTCGGCGGTCGCCTCCTCGACCTTGACTTCGCCCGGCACATGTTTCTGCTCCAACGCATGCGCCGAGCTTTCATGGCCCTGTTCGGCCGCGGCCAGATCGTCAAGCAGCTTGCGGGTCGAGGCGTCAGTGGTGCGCTTGGCCGCCTCGACATAGAACAGGTAGGCCTGCCGCTCCATCGCCTCGGCCTGGCGGCGCACAGCCTCGATGCCGAGCGGCCGCACCAGCCAGTCGGGCTTGCGCTCGAAATAGCCCCTCACATGCTCACGGCGGACCAGCGGAATGCGCTCGCCGAAACGCTTGCGGAAGAGTTCGATCAGCGAGTCGCGATGGCCGTCTTCCTCCTCGGCCATGGCCTCGAAGAGTTTGGCCGATTGCGGAAAAGTCTCGGACAATCCGTCCGCATAGGCCCGGTAGATACGCCCGTCATCCTCCTCCGATGAAATGGCCAGCGCCAGGATCTCCTGTTCGGAGAGCGATTCGAAGGAGCGGCGGCCGAAGCCGAAAACACGGGAAAGCATGAGGAAATCACCCTAGTTTAGAATTGTTCTAAACTATGATTTGCAACGTCCATGGTCAATCGTGCGCTTAGCCACAGTCAAGAATAGTTGAAGCCGGGCACTGGGCGTCTCTCTTCATATCAGCGAATGTTCACCTATATATGGGGGCCAAGCAAAAAAGGAACGAGCTGATGACGGACAAGAAGCCTCCGCACGCCTACGACCCGAAACCGGTCCTCGATCTCATCGCCAGCATCGAGGCCGACCTGCAGCGCCTGAAGGGACTGGTCGAGCAGCAGGTCGAGAAATTCGACCCCGCCAACCCGCACAACAAGGCACCAGACGGCAAGCTGACCGAGGAAGGCGTCGAGTGCTGCTACCGCATGTTCGACGAAGGCAAGTCGCGCTATTCGGTGGCCCAGCAGATGAAGATCTCGTTTGCCGCCGCCACGCATCGGTTCAACAACTGGCGCAAGCTGGGCGGCAGCAAGCGGCAGCGGACATTGCTGGGGTGAATTGCGACATGCGGGCGTGACGGCCGCAACGCTGGATACATTTGTATCTTTGATCACAATCGCGAACTTTGTCCCGGTCACATCTTTTCGTTGGCATCGCGCGAGCCTTTGCGTGCACCATGGCCGGATCGCATCGCCACAGGACCCGCCATGACCACCCCTCCCGGCATCGCCGACATCCACGCCGCCGCCGCACGGCTCTCGGGCCTGATCGTCGAGACCCCCTTGATCGAATCGCAGGAGCTGAACAGGCGCTTCGGCGGCCGCATCCTGTTCAAGCCGGAGACGCTGCAGCGGACCGGCTCGTTCAAGTTCCGCGGTGCCTACAACAAGCTGTCGACGCTGAGCGAGGCGGAGCGTTCTCGTGGCGTCGTCGCTTTCTCCTCGGGCAATCACGCGCAAGGCGTGGCGGCTTCCGCCGCCATGTTCGGCGTCAAGGCGGTCATCGCCATGCCGGCGGACGCGCCTGACATGAAGATCGCCAATGTCCGCAAGATGGGCGCCGAAGTGGTGCCCTTCGACCGTTTCAAGGACGACCGCATGGCGGTCGTGCGCCCCTATCTCGACAGGGGCATGGCGTTGGTGCCGCCTTTCGACGATCCGGCCATCATTGCCGGCCAAGGCACGATCGGACTGGAGCTGGTGAGGCAGGCGCGGGCGCTGGGTGTCTCGCTCGACGCGGTCGTCATCCCCTGTGGCGGCGGCGGCCTGACCAGCGGCATCTCGGTTGCCGTGAAGGATACCTCGTCCGGCACCGCGATCTGGGCGGTCGAACCCGAGCATTTCGACGACACGCGCCGCTCGCTGGCGGCGGGCGCCAGGGTGTCGAACGAGCCGGGCCATAGTTCGATCTGCGACGCCATCCTCACCGCCGAGCCGGGTGCGATCACCTTCGAGATCAACCGCCGCAACCTCGCCGGCGCCGTCGCCGTCTCCGAGGATGCCGTCAGGCAGGCGATGCGCGACGCCATGGCCTTTCTGAAGCTGGTGGTCGAGCCCGGCGGCTGCGTCGCGCTGGCGGCGCTGTCATCGGGCGAGATCGAGCTGTCGGGCAAATGCGTTGCCGTGGTGCTGTCCGGCGGCAATGTCGATTTCGGCACCTATGCCGGGATCATGGCGGCGTAGGGCGGCACGGTTCAGCTCTCGTCAGTCCAGCGTGCGCCTGAACCGCACCAGCGCAACGCCGGCGAACAGCGCGACAAAGACCACCAGCCAGCCGATCTCGGTCGCCACCGCCGGCAGTTCCGCGCCCTTCAGCATCACCGCGCGGGTGATGCGCAGGAAATGCGTCAGCGGGAAGATCTCGCCGAAGGTCTGCGCCCAGTCCGGCATGCCGCGATAGGGGAACATGAAGCCCGACAGCATGATCGAGGGCAGGAAGAAGAAGAAGGTGAGCTGAAGCGCCTGCATCTGCGTGCGTGCGATCGTCGAGATCGTGTAGCCGAGCAGCACCAGCGACAGCACGAACACCAGCACCGCCGACAGAAGCAGCGTCATCGAGCCGGTGAACGGGATGGCGAACAGAAGCTTCGACGCCGCCAGCACCACCCCCACTTGCACCGCTCCGACCGCCAGGTAGGGCAGCACCTTGCCCATCATGATCTCCAGCGGGCTCGACGGCATCGCCAGGAGATTCTCCATCGTGCCGCGCTCGGTCTCACGCGTCAGCGCGATCGAGGTCATCATCACCATCGTCATCTGCAGGATGACCCCGAGCAGGCCGGGCACGAT
Source organism: Mesorhizobium sp. URHB0026 (assembly GCF_054059755.1). Classification (NCBI taxonomy): domain Bacteria; kingdom Pseudomonadati; phylum Pseudomonadota; class Alphaproteobacteria; order Hyphomicrobiales; family Phyllobacteriaceae; genus Mesorhizobium; species Mesorhizobium sp. URHB0026. The sequence continues at coordinate 1,567,417 of NZ_JBSSCN010000001.1, forward strand.
GTTGTATTGCGAGATGCCTTCGGGATTGTAGCGGCGGTGGACGACGACATCGAGCTGGCCCCTGGCGGCTTCCGCCGCGGCTTCCTGCGTGCCCTGCGCTCTCAGCAGCGCCTGGCCGGCGATGGTGCCGAGCGTCGAGATGGCGCCGCTGGCGACCGCCGGATCGGTGGCATCGGCCTCGATCAGGATTTGCGGCTTGTCGCCGCGCTCGACGCGCCGGGCGAAATCGGCCGGGATGGTGACGACGAAAGCGACGTCGCCACGCGCCATCAGGAACTCGGCCTCGTCCGCGCTTTGCGCGACATGGTCGAAGCGGTAATAACCGGTGGTCTGCAGCGCCGCGACCATGGCGCGGGTATAGGGATCGCTGCTGGTCGCCACCAGGGCCGCCGGCAGGCTTTTCGGGTCGTTGTTGATGGCGTAGCCGAACAGCACGAGCTGGATAAGCGGCACGCCCAGCATCATGGCGAAAGTGATGCGGTCGCGCCGCATCTGGATGAACTCCTTGATCAGCAGGGCGCCGAGCCTGGCGAAGGAAAAGACGCTGTTCATGCCATGTTGTCCTTCGATCCCGACATGAACTGGATGAAGACATCCTCCAGGCTCGTCTCGCCCGGCGTCACCGTCACGCCCTTGTGCTCCCTCTCGACATCGGCAAGCGCGGCCTCGAGCTTCTCGCGGTCGGAGCCGACGACGTGCAGCGTCGCGCCGAACGGCGCCACCTGGTCGACGCCGGGGCGGCCTTGCAGCGCTTGCGCCACCTCGTCGAGCTTTGGACCCTGCAGTACGAAGGTGGTCAGGCCCGCATTCTTCACCACCTCGGCGACCGTCCCGGTGGCCAGCATCTTGCCATAGGAGATGTAGCTGATGCGGTGGCAGCGCTCGGCCTCGTCCATGTAATGTGTGGACACCAGCACGGTCAGCCCGCCGCTCGCCAGGCGATGGATCTCGTCCCAGAACTCGCGCCGCGCCTTCGGGTCGACGCCGGCCGTCGGCTCATCCAGCAGCAGCAGTTTCGGCTTGTGCATGATGCAGGCGGCCAGCGCCAGGCGCTGCTTCCAGCCACCGGACAAGGTGCCGGCCAGCTGGTTGCGGCGCGTCGTAAGCCCGAGCTCCTCCAGTGTGCGCGAGACATAGTCCTCGACCGGCCGCAGCCGGTAGAGCCGCGCCACGAATTCGAGGTTCTCGCCGATCGTCAGATCCTCGTAGAACGAGAATTTCTGCGTCATGTAGCCGACTTCGCGCTTGATCCTGAGGCTGTCGGTGCGGATGTTGAAGCCCAGCACCGTGCCTTCGCCCTCGTCCGGCGTCAGCAAGCCGCACATGATGCGGATGGTGGTGGTCTTGCCCGAGCCGTTGGGGCCGAGGAAGCCGACGATCTCGCCCTCGGCGACCGACATCGTCACATGGTCGACGACGGTCTTGTCGCCGAAGCGCTTGACCAGGCCGTGAACGTCGATGGCGTTCATTTTCCCATATCCGCGAGATCGACATCGACGATCTGGCCGGGCTGCAGCGGCCCCGCATCGCCCTCCGGCCGCGCCTCGACGAGGTAGACCAGCTTCTGCCGGTTTTCGAGGGAGTAGATCACCGGTGGGGTGAATTCGGGATCGGGCGAGACGTAGCTGACGCGCGCCTTCACCCCCGGGCCGCAGCCGTCGCAATGGACGCGGAGCAGGCTGCCGACCTTGACCGAGGAGAAGGCGCTTTCCGGAATATAGACGCTGAGCTTCACCGCGCCGTCGGGAAGCACCGAGATAACCGGCGCGGTCGGGCCCGCCGTGTCGCCGGGATTGCGGATGACGTCGTTGACGCGGCCTGGCGAAGGTGCCGCCAACACCCGTTTGGAGAGCCGCCATTGCGCCTGATCCAGTGCCGCCTGCGCCTGTTTGACCTGATTGTCGGCGGCCTTGATCGTTTCGGCGCGCGCCGGCAGGCCGCCGACCGCCAGGTTGGCCTCCGCCTGGCCGACCTGCGCATTGGCCGTCTCCAGCGTCGCGGAAGCCGTGTCGAAATCTGCCTGCGTGCCGGCGCCGCGTTTGAACAGGTCGCTGGCGCGGTCGAATTTTCGCTTTGCGTCGGCGGCCTGTGCCTTGGTCATGTCGACCTCGGCCTTCAGCACGGCGATCTCTTCCGGCCGCTTGCCGACCTGGAGATCGGCATACTGCGCCTGCGCCTGGGCCAGCGCCGCCTGCGCTTGCGCCACCGCGATCTTGGCGTCGGCATTTTCGAGTGTCACCACGGTGGCTCCCGGCATGACGCGGTCGCCTCGCTTCACCGCCACCGTATCGACCTGCGCCACCTCGATCGGCGCCAGGAGCACATAATCGCCCTCGACATAACCGACGGCGAGCGGCGCCACCGGCGCGCAGGCGCCGAACAATTGCGCGGCGAGCGGCAGCGAGCACAGAAAGCTCATTGTTTTGATCCCTTCATTCCTGGTCCCTTCCGGGCGGCCAGTATGGCGCCGAGATTGTCCGTGGTGACCGCCACCACCTTGGCGGCCTCGGCGGCGCCGATGTCGCGCCAGCCCATGCGGCGCATGACAGCCTCGCGGCCGATGCGGAAATAGATGACCTGCCCGATCAACGTGAACACAGTGAGCCGGGTGCGTTCGCTCTCGGCCGGCTCTCCGGTGGCCTGCTCCCAGATCTGGCACAGCCGGCGGTGCGTCGGCTCGAAGACGCCGTCATAGATGCGGTCGAGCGCCGCCGTCGGATAAGACAGCTCGCGCAGCACGAATTGCACGATCTCTCCGGCCTGCGGCTGAGCCACGATGAAGCCGACCATCCGCTCGAGCGCCGTGAAGAGCTGCGCGCCTGCCGCTTCCGGATCGCTTGCCGCCGCCTGTCCATGGCCGAGCCTCTCGCCTGCGCCCAGTGCCTGCCCGGCGACGGCCTGGATGGTCGCGACGATGAAGTCGGCGGCAGCGGCGCGAAGACCTTCCTTGCCGCCGAAATGATAGGCGATCGAGCCTATATTGGCGCCCGCCTCGGCGGCAATCTGGCGCGTCGAGGTGCCGTCGAAGCCCTGCCGCCCGAACAGTTTCAACGCCGCCTGGACCAGCGCGGCGCGCGTCGGCTCTGCCGGGGAGGTCTCGCGGCGGGGCCGCCTGGCATCTGGCAATTTGATCATGCAAAAGACTTTAATCAATCGATTGATTAAAGTCAACTTGCATGCGGCGCTGTCTTGCCATCGCGCGCGGCAACCGCTTTAGTGCGCGGCCATGGGCAAGGAAGTCGAGCGTAAATTCCTGGTCTCCAGCACCGCATGGCGGGATCTGGCGGAAGCCGATATCCGCATTCTTCAGTTCTATCTCGCCACGGCACCCGGGCGAACCGTCCGCATCCGCATCAGTGATGGCGCCTCCGCCAAGCTGACGCTCAAATTCGGCAGCAACGCGCGCGAGCGCGACGAATTCGAATATTCGATCCCGCTGGCGGAGGCGGTGGAGATGCTGGACTTCGCCATCGGACGTGTCATCGAGAAGACACGTCACCATGTTAGGCATCGCGGCTATCTCTATGAAGTCGATGTCTTTGGCGGTGCACTGGCGGGACTTGTGGTGGCCGAGCTCGAGACCCCAGAAGAGGTTCCGGACGAAATGCTGCCTGATTGGCTCGGCCGCGAAGTGACCGGCGAGCAGAAATTCTACAACGCGTCGCTCGCCCTCGGGGGGATACCGGAGATCGCCGCATGAGCTTTCGTATCGATCCGCGCCTGCCGCTGACCGGGGAGGTCAGGCGTATCCTTGCCGAGGAGATCGGCAAGGCCCTGCTGCATCTGGAGATGGCGCACACCCGGCCGGAACAGGGGCTGCACAAGTGCCGCAAGCGGCTCAAGAGCGCGCGTGCCTTGTTGCGCCTGGTTCGTTCCGGTGACGAAACTTTCTGCGCCACGGAAAACCAGTGCTATCGCAATGTCGCGGCGCTGCTTGCCGGTCCGCGTGAAGCCACGGCGCTGATCGAAACCATCGATCGGCTGGCGGCGGACTTTGGTAGGGAAAGCACCGGTAGCGGGCTTGATGCCGTGCGCGATAGGTTGATCGTACGCCAGCATGATCTGCACGAAGGCGCCGGGCTGAAGGCGGCGATCGGGGCGGCCAACGCCGCCTGCGAAGACGGCCTGAAGCGCATTGGAACCCTTGCTTTGCCCGATCAGCCGGAACAGGCCGCGGACGTGCTTGCCGAAGGCGCCCGCGTCGCCTTGCGGCGCGCCAGGAAGGCGCTCGACAAGGCTGGCGCGCGCGGTGAAGCCGACGATTTCCATGACCTGCGCAAGGCTGCCAAGACGCATGGCATGCACCTGTCGCTGCTGGGCAGGCTGTGGCCGACCCCGATCAAGGCGCGGCGCAAGGCCGTGGATGAACTGGGCGAGCGGCTCGGTGAACTGCATGATGTGTTCGTCATGCGCGCGCTGCTCGAGGCGGACAGCGAGCCGCTGGGGCCGCCCGAGGACACAAAACTTCTCGGCAAGTTGCTTAAGCGCTCGGAAAAGAGCCTCAGGAAAGCCTGTCTCGCCGAGGCCGCCGAACTGTTCGGCGACAGCCCCAGGCACGCGACGAAAAAGCTCGCCCGCAAGGCACGCGACGATCTTGCCGGCGCTGCCTCGCTGGAAGACACGAACGCCACCGCCAATTGACAGCGGCTGGCGCCCAGCCGCCCGTCCGTGGTAATCGCCGTATGGAATGACCAAGCCCGGCGACACGCTCCTGGATCGACTTGGCCGCTGGCTTGCCGGCCGGTTGCAGGACGAATCCTCCGGCTATGAACCCTATACGCCATCGGACCCAGAAACGCTGCGCCGCAGTTGGAGCCGGGCGACATCCTGCTGATCGAGGGCAACCAGAAGATTTCGGCGGCGATCAAGTACCTCACCCAGTCAACCTGGTCGCACGCGGCTTTCTATGTCGGCGACGCGCTGGCCGAACCGGAGGACGGTACGGAACGGCGGCGGCTGATCGAGGTCACGCTCGGCGAAGGCAGCGTCGCCGTACCGCTGTCGCGCTACCGGACCTACAACACCCGCATTTGCCGCGCGAGCGGACTGGGGCCGGAGGATCGCGACAAGGTGGTCGCCTTCATGATCGGCAAGCTCGGTTTGAAATACGACCTCAAGAATATCTTCGACATGCTGCGCTATTTCCTGCCGACGCCGCCAGTGCCGGTGCGTTGGCGCCGCCGCATGCTGGCGTTCGGTTCCGGCGACCCGACACGCGCCATCTGCTCGACGCTGATTGCCGAGGCCTATGGCCAGATCCGCTACCCGATCCTGCCCGAGATCACCCGCGCGCCCGGCCGTGCCTCGGCGCAGTCGAACTATTCGCGCAGGGAAATCCTGCACATCCGCCACCACTCGCTCTATACGCCACGCGATTTCGACCTGTCGCCGTTTTTCCGCATCGTCAAACCGACGCTGGAATACGGTTTCGACTACCGGCAGATGGTCTGGGACGACAAGGCAAGCACAGACGCCGAAGCCGCAAAGGCCGGAACAATCGCCTCAGACACGTGATGGCTTCGGCCTGGGTCAGGACATGCCCTGTGGCGCGGCCTGTCCGACGAGGTGCATGCGTTTCACATGGCGGCCTACATCATGCCGAAACCGCTACAGGGCCCTGGTTTTCGGCTCTGTGTTCGACCCAGACATGGACCGGTTCGTCCCGGCCGCGGATGCTCACCGGTCCATGATCGCGCGCATTCAACTGTGTCGCGGGCGATTCCGCCTTCGCGGCCTCGATCAGTCGTGATCCAAAACAGATATTCGCCTGAACCTCACGGCACAGCGACTGCAAACGGCTGGCGACGTTGACGGTGTCGCCCACCACCGCGAAGGACAGATTGCGCTCGCTGCCGACAGCGCCGATGACGACTGCGCCGTATTGTGCACCGATCCGAACGTCCAACGGCGGATATCCCCTGGACACACGCTGCACATTCCAGCCTTCGAGAGCGGCGATCATCGCTTCAGCGCACTGAATGGCGCGAGTCGCGTCGTCATGGCTGGCTTGCGGAACCCCGAATGTCGCCATGATGCAATCGCCGATATAGTTATCGACGGTGCCGTGGTGGTCGAAAATAACCTGCTCCATGCGACGGTGGAACTGACGCAGAAGTTCAAACACTGCTTCGGCCGGATGATCCTCGGAATAATGTGTGAAGCCGACGATGTCGGCGAACAGCACCGCGATATTCTGCCGGCGGACCGGGCCGAAGGGCTCGTCATCCGTGGCGAGCTGGTCGACGACGTTGGGCGAAAAATGCCGGGCAAGATTGGCGCGGGCACGCTCTGCCTTGACATAGTCCTCCGACAGACGTCGGGAACGAGAGACGACCAGCGCCATGATCGCGCCGATAATCAGCACAACCAACACATTGGTCGCCTGTGCGAACGTATCGACGAAATTGGGGTTGAGATAAAGCCTCAACCGCTCTGTCATCGGCAGCGAATAGAGGTTCGTCGCCGGAATGACGGTTCCCGGATGAAAAATCACCCATCCCACCCCGATCGCCCACGTCAAGGCCGCGAGCGCGCCGAGATAGAGCGCCAATCGTGTCGAAAGGGTCAGCGCGCCAAGGCACACGAAAATCAGCAGGAATTTGAAGCTGCCCTCGCGCAGTTGCATTGCGGCCGGCACCACCTCCGCGGAAAACGGGTTGGGCGTTACCAGCAGAATGGTCAACAGAATGATGTCAAGCGTACCGACGAGGTAACCGATCCACCATGGCCCCGTGCGACGGCGCACAAGAAGAAACTGGATCAGGCCGACGAGCTGGAACAGCACGAGGCCCGCCAGCACGAAGAGCAGTGAGGCATCCCAGCGGCTGATCAATGAAAAGAAGCAGGAGATCACAGCGAGCGATGCCGTACGCGCCCAGAACTGCAATGCAGCACCCTGGCGTTCTGCGCGCTCCCGCAAATTCTTCAGGCGCGAATAGCGGCGAAGTTCAAGTGTCGGTGAGGTCGGCATAGCATCACTTCGATTTCACGGGGACGAGTCACGCATTCGGCAAACTCGCCTAATACAGTCTGGCCCGCCTACTACAGTCTGGCAAATCAGTGTGCGAATTCTATCATGAATGTTGGTGCCGGATCTGTTCTATCCCAACGCGCCCTACCGGCGCGGTCGGTATCGCGGGCCGCGTGGCTGGTCCGGGCGGCCAGCCGGTGGCGAATGGTGGCAGTCGGCGCCGCGGGAGCGGTGCGCGACAAGCTCAGCCGCCAGGTGCAGCCAGGCTCGGGATGATTGGTCAGGCCGGCAGGGGGTGGCGTTTTGCAGGAGCGGCGGGCTGGGCGCCGGCATCGCGCGGATGCGGGCCGATCGGCATGATCGCGGGAAACGGCGTCGCCCCGAAGGCAAACGTCCATTTGTAACCGGTGAGCCCGTCCTCGGGCGTCGTATGCTGGTCGTGATGGGCGAGCAGTTTGGCGCGCTCGGCCAGCTCCTCCGCCTCACGCCGCACCATCTCCGCCGTCTCCGGACGCATCCGCCTGGAGAAGCTGACGAAGGTCGCCCCCTTATCGATATGGCTGATGGCCCAGCCGATGAAATTCTTGTTGGTCATCTCGAACAGCGGCCTGAGTGGCCCCTCGAAATTCCACTGGATCGGCGTTTCGACCAGCAATTTCGCCGACAGGCCACGGCCAAGCGCGATCAGGCCGAGCTGCTCGAGGTCGCGCAGATAGAGGAACATCGAGGCCTCGCTCAGGCCTTGCGAACGCATGATGCCTTCAGGCGTGAATTTCTCCGAGAGCATGACGAAGATGAACAGCAACGCCGGCCGGCCGGCGAGCCGGCGCTCGATCTCGGGCGCGATGTGGTTGACCGGCCCCGGCCCGCGGTTCATCGAGCCGAGCACGTTGTCCAGCTCGACACCGGCGGCGGCACAGATATCCACCAGCCGGTCGAGCTTGCAGTTCTTCTCGTGGAAGATGCGCTTCACCGTCGGCTCGGAAACGCCCATGCGCTCGGCAAGCTCACGATAGGTGACACCTTTCGCCTTCAGCGTCCGCTTCAGCGCCTCGAAGATCAGAGCGTTCATGGGATGCACCTCTTGCCGGCATTTTAGTATCGATATTCGAGACTAGCGGTAATCGAGCTTCCGGAAAAGTATCAAAAACACTAGCTACCCGCCTGTCATCACAGGAGAACAGCCATGAACCGTTTCATCCTCCCAGCCTTTGCCGCCATCATCGGCATCGCCACCGCACCCGCCGTCCGGGCCGGCGAACTCTGGCGCGCCACGGGCCTCGAACAACCGGAATCGGCGCTGTTCGATGCCGCCAACAATCGCATCATCGTCTCCAACATATCAGGCAATCCGGGCGAGGCGGACGGCAACGGCTATCTCAGCCTGCTGTCGCTGGACGGCAAGACGGTCACCCAGCATTGGACCGACGGCATGGACGCGCCCAAGGGCATGGCGATAGCGGGCGGCAGGCTCTATGTCGCCGACATCACCAAGATCCGCGTCGTCGATCTGGCCAGCGGCAGGCTGATCGCCAGCATCGCGGTGCCGAATGCGGTCTTCCTCAACGACATGACTTCGGACCAGACGGGCAAGGTCTATGTCAGCGACATGCTGGCCGAGACGATCTATCGCATCGACGGCGACAAACCGGAGCTGTTCGCCAGGGATGCGTTGCTGGCTTCACCCAACGGCGTCTTCGCCGATGGCGACAGGCTGATCGTCGCCTCCTGGGGCAAGGGCATCAAGGCGGATTTCAGCACGGCGGAGCCCGGCGGGCTGCTGGCCGTCGACCTCGCCACGAGGAAAATCACGCCTTTGCCCGGCGCGCAGAACTTTGCCGACCTCGACGGCGTCGTCGCCATTGGCGACGCCATCTATGCCACCGCCTACATGACCGGCACGCTCTACCGGTACAAGGCCGGCGGAACCCCGGAAGCGGTGGCGCATTTCAAGCCCGGCAGCGCCGACATCGGCACCGACGGCAAGTCGATCCTCTATGTGCCGCTGATGAGCGAGGGCGAAGTGGCGGCATTGAAGCTCGACTGAGCACCGGCGCTTCGGGGTCGATCCATGCGACCCATGCTAACAGCCGTGGAATGGACCGTGCTACGACGGTCGATCCCACGGTAATGGTCAAGGAGGATTGCCATGGACGACCGGGAAATCAGGGCGGCCCTGGATCGCCACTGGGCCGCCTCCGATGCCGGTGACTTCGAGGCCGAACACGAGATCTACCGGGAGGATGCGGTGCTCGACTATCCGCAATCGGGCGAGCGCATCCGCGGCCGGCGCGACATCCAGTCGTCGCGCGCCGCGCAGCCGGACCGCAAGCGCTTCAGCGTGCGGCGGATCACCGGCGCCGGTAACCTCTTGGTCACCGAATATGTGCTGACCTATGACGGGCGGCCCTCCTATACGGTCAGCATCATGGAGTTCCTTGACGGCAAGGTCGCCCGCGAGACGCAGTATTTCGGCGATCCGTTCGAGCCGGGAGCTTCGCGGGCGCAATGGGTCGAGCGGATGCCGTGAGTCACGGGGAGGATCATCAGCCGCTCGCCCGCTCCGAGCTGCCGGACGATACGGCCGCCCTCGCCCGGTTTCTCGTCGGCAAGCTGGTGGTGCGCGACTTGCCCGAAGGCAGGGTCAGCGGCCGCATCGTCGAGACGGAAGCCTATGTCGTCGGTGACGCGGCCGGGCACGGCTTTCGAGGGATGACGCAGCGCAACCGGTCGCTGTTTCTCGAAGCCGGGCACGCCTATGTCTACCTCGCCTATGGCACCTCCTTCATGCTGAATGTCTCGAGCGAGACGCCAGGGGTGGGGACCGGTGTGCTGATCCGGGCGCTGGAACCGCTGGAAGGCGTCGCGATCATGCGGCTGAACCGAGGCGTCGAGCGCCTGCGCGACTTGGCGCGGGGGCCCGGAAGGCTGGCCGCGGCGTTGCGGATAGATCGTTCGCTCGACGGGATCGACCTGTGCCGGGAAGGCCCGCTGTGGCTCGCCCACGATGAATGTGAGCCCTGTGCGATCGGACAGGGCATCAGGATCGGCATTTCGAAGGACGCCGACCGCCTGCTGCGGTTCTACGTCAGGGAAAGTCCGTTCGTCAGCGGCCCGGCATCGCTCAATCGTTGAGAGACAGCTGCTCCGCCCCTTGTTTCCCCGCCAATTGGCCCCGCGCGTCGCGGATCGACGCGGCATAGGTCACCAGCGGCGGCTTGACGCCGTGGTTGATCAGCATGCGCCGGATCTGCGGCGAGGCGCCCGAGATGATGAAGCGCACGCCGGCGCGCCCCGCCTTGTGGGCCGCGCTTTCGATGACATTGGCCGCCGTCGAATCGAAAAGCGGCACGGCCGAACAGTCGAGCACGAAGTTGCGGCGCTGGTCGGCGATGCGGTCGAGCACGCTGCCGACGGTGGACGCGGCACCGAAGAAGAAGGCGCCCGAGATGCGGTAGACGACGGTGTCGGCGTCGCTTGCCTCCGTGGAATCATAGGCGCGGGCGCCGCCGACGCTGTCGGCGACGTCGTCCTGCGCCAGGTCCGCCTCGACCGCGACGGACTTGGCCATTCGGTCGATGAACAGGATCGAGCCGAGCGCGAAGCCGACGACGATGCCTTCGGTGAGATCGCGGAAGACGACGATGAGGAAGGTCGCCATTAGCACCAGCGCATCGCCGCGCGATGCCATGAGCAGCGTGGCGAAGGCTTGTTTCTCGACCATGTTCCAGCAGACCACCGCCAGGACGCCGGCAAGGGCCGCGAGCGGGATGTAGCTGGCAAGCGGCGCCGCCACCAGCATCAGCACCAGCAGGATTCCCGAATGGACCATGCCCGAGACCGGGCCGTGCGCGCCGGCCCGCACATTGGTGGCGGTGCGGGCGATGGTGCCGGTGGCGCAGATGCCGCCGAACAAAGCCGACGCGACGTTGGCGAAGCCCTGCGCCACCAACTCGCAATTCGAGCGGTGCCGCCGGCCCGTCATGCCGTCGGCGACGACGGCCGACAGCAGCGATTCGATGGCGCCGAGCAGCGCGAACGCGATGGCGTCCGGCAAGACGTCGAGCATCCTGCCGAAGCTGACGGGTGGCATGCCAGGCCATTCCAGGCTGCGCGGAATGCCGCCATAGCGCGTGCCGATCGTCTCGGCCGGCAACGCCAACAGCGCCACGACCAGCGAGGCGAGCCCGATGGCGATCAACATGGCCGGCCATTTCGGCCGCCAGCGCTTCAGGAAGACGATGGTCGCGATGGTCAGCGCCGCCACGGCGGTCGCCGCGAGGTTGATCGTGCCGGCTGCTTCGCCAAGCTCGATCAGCTTGGGCACGAACGGTCCGGGCTCCCGGCCCGGCAAGGTCAGCCCGAACAGTTCGACGATCTGGCCGGAGAAGATGATGACGGCGATGCCGGCGGTGAAGCCGACAGTGACCGGATAGGGAATGAACTTGATGTAAGTGCCGAGTCGGAGATAGCCGATGGCAAGCAGGAACACACCGGCCATCATCGTCGCCAGCAGCAGGCCGTCAACGCCGACGCGCGCCACCGTCGCCGCCACCAGCACGATGAAGGCGCCGGCCGGCCCGCCGATCTGGAAGCGGCTGCCGCCCAAGGCCGAGATGATGAAGCCGCCGACGATGGAAGTGTAGAGGCCTCGCTCCGGCGTCACGCCAGAAGCGATCGCGATCGCCATCGACAGCGGCAGCGCGACGATGGCGACAGTCAGCCCGGCGATGACGTCGGCCTTGAAATGCGGCAGGCGGTAGCCCTCCCGCCAGACGGTCACCAACTTCGGCGTGAACAGCTCGGAGAATGTCGGCTTCACCGCCTGATGCACTGCCTGACGCGCTTGATCCATGAACTGCCCCTGCAAAAGGCGGCGGGATCGTCGGCAGGACTGTCGGCGGTCGCCGTCGCGATTTATTCCGGCTCAGCCTTGGGTTCCGGCGGCATGGCGGGCTTGAGGCGCACGCCCCTGCCGCCGCGCTCGCTGGCCTGGTTCTCGCCGATCAGTTCCACCCCGGCTTCGTCGAGAGCCTGGATGACCTTCATCAGCGTATCGACCACGCCCCTGACCACGCCGCCGCTCGCCTCCATGCGCTGGATGGTGGGAAGCGAGACGCCGGCGCGCTCGGCGAGCGTCCTCTGGTCGATGCCGGCCAGCGCCCTTGCGGCGCGCATCTGCGCGGCAGTGATCATCGGCCGGAATCCCCGTCTGAGCCTGCTGACATAACGTATAATACCATTATTATCATGTTTCAAGCATCATTAATGAAGTTTTAGACGTAACCACTGCCGGCTAATATCCATTTTCTTCGGTACTCACCAAGGATTTCGGGTAGGGTGGTGCAACAGAGGCAGGGGGTACGCGGGTGAACGTTTTCAAGACCTTGGTGATATCGGCAGGCTTGCTGTCGACGGTTTTGTCGCTGACAGGCTGCGGAGGCCACCTCATCAACAGGTTGATCTGACTCAGTCAGGCTCCTCGCTCACCGCCCTACGCCGTTGCAGAAGCCTCGCCACCAACCAGCATAGCATCGCCCAGGCGAAGCCGGCACACCAGCCCGCCAGCACATCCGACGGCCAGTGGACGCCGAGATAGATGCGGCTGACGCCGACCAGCACTGTCGTCAGCACCGCCAGGAACAGCACGTAGACCTTGGTCGTCCGGCCCGGCAGGAAGCGCGCCGCCAGCGAACCGAGCGTGAGGTAGGTCACCGCCGACAGCATGGCATGGCCGCTCGGGAAGGAAAGCGACATCTCGTCGACGAGATGCGAAACCAGTTCCGGGCGTGGCCGGTCGACGCCGACTTTCAGCAGGCTCGACAGCACCTGGCCGCCCGCCACGGCAACGAACATGAGAAGCGCCGTCGCCGGGCGGCGAATCAACAGCAGATAGATGATCGTCGCCGCCGTGATCAGCACCAGAACACTGGAGCTGCCGAGACTGGTGATATCGCGCATCGCGCCTTCCAGCCATGGCGGACCGATCGGGATCGCCGGTTGACCGGCCCGGCGGAATGCAAGGAGGATTTCGGTATCGAAGGCGTGCGGCGTGGTGGCCCGTGCCACCTCCATCAATTCCTCGAACCCCCACAGCCCACCGGCGATGACCAGGCCGGCCAGCAGCACCGGGAATTCCACCCGGTTGAGCAGAGCCTTCGCGACGTTCTTCATCGGCACCGTTACATCCGCCCTTGCAGATACGGTCCAAGCGTGATCAGCGCGACTGCGGCGATCGCCAGCGCGATGCCGGCCGCCTGCAGCGCGTTGACGCGCTCGCCGAAGAACACCAGCGCAACGACGTTGACCGAAACCAGCTGGATCACCGCCGAAAGGCTGAACGATACCGACATGCCGAATTCGCGGATCAGCCGCAGCATGATCAGATTGCCCAGCGAATAGAGCGCCAGCGTCAGCAGGATCTTGCCCAGGCTGGGCGCCAGTCCCCATTGCTTGGCGGCGGTAGCCGCCAGGAGGAAGATCACCGTCGAAAAGCCGAGCTGCAGAAGTCCCGAAAAACTCAACGTCCCGTCCCCCTTCGAAGCGGCTTTCGCCTGATAGCGCCGACCTTGTTTCCGAAGCGTGCCGGTACGTCAAGCGACGTCGTTCAAACGAGGGTCTTGGCAACCGCGAGGCTGAAGCTCAATGTGCCGCAATCGCCCAGCCTGTCGATAAAAGGGCGGCAAGGGGTTCATGATTCGTATTTTTCACAACTTGGCGCGGCGCTGGAGCGAGCTTTCCCTTGCTCTGCAATTCGTCGTTGCCGGCGGTTTTGGGCTCCTGGTCGTCATGGTGATCGTCGGGACCTGGGTGACGACGCAGATCCGGGACGGCGTCATTCGCAATTCGGCCGCCACGACGGCGCTCTATGTAGACAGCGTGATCGCGCCGCTGCTGCCCGACCTGCGCAAGAGCGAGGAGCTCAGCGCATCCGTCAAGCAGGCCCTCGACGAGACGCTCGGCCAGGGCGCGCTCGGCAAACGCCTGGCGTCCTTCAGGCTCTGGCGCCGCGACGGCACGATCCTCTATTCGAAGGACCCGGTTTTGACCGGCCGCCGCTTCGACCTGAACGACAATCTGCGTTCTGCCTTCCAGGGCAGCGTCGTTGCCCAGTTCGATACGTTCGACGAGAACGAAGACAAGGAGCGGGCCGCGGGTGTGCCGTTGCTCGAGATCTACAATCCAGTGCGCGAGCCCTGGTCCGGCGAAGTGGTCGCCGTCACCGAATTCTACGAGGTCGCTAGCGATTTCAAGGCGACCCTTGCTTCCGCCCTGCTGTCGAGCTGGCTGGTCGTGGCAGGCACCACCTTGACGGCATTCCTGCTTCTGTCGGGAATTGTCCTGCGCGGCAGCCGCATTATCGACGACCAGCGCGGGGCGCTGCGCCGCCAGGTGGCGGAGCTGCAGGGCCTGGTGACGCAGAACAGCGCCTTGCGGCATCGTGTGCAGCGGGCGTCCCGCCGCGCCACGGCGCTCAACGAAAGATATCTGCGCCGGATCGGCGCCGATCTGCATGACGGCCCTGCCCAGCTCGTGGCGCTGGCCGCGCTGCGCATGGACAGTCCGGTGTTTACCGGCGACGGCCATGGCAGCGAAGGCCGCTCGACCGAGGTCGCCATGATCCGCAAGACGCTGGAGGATGCGATGCGCGAAATACGCGGCATCTGCACCGGTCTGGTCCTGCCGCAGATAGAAACGGCGGCGGCGGCGGACGTTCTGCGGCTGGCCGTCGAGGAGCATGAGCGCCGGACGGGCACATCGGTGACGCTTACGATGCCGAAACATTTGCCGGAGCCTGGCGCTTCTGAGAAGATCAGCATTTATCGCTTCGTGCAGGAGGGGCTGAACAATGCCTACCGCCACGGACGGGGCAAGGATCAGGCGGTGCGTGCAGGCATGAAAAATGGTCGGTTTTTCGTTGAAGTATCGGACGGCGGACCGGGCTTCGATCTGGCGCGGGCAGAGGGGTTGGGCCTTGCCGGTCTCAGGGAGCGGGTTGAAAGCATTGGCGGCCAATTCGAAACACTGACAGGGCCGAAAGGCACGAAGCTGGTGATCCGTCTTTCGGTCGAGGAGCAAGCATGATCGGCGCCATCCGCATTGCCATTGTCGACGATCATCCGCTGTTCCGCGAAGGCGTGACGCGCAGCCTGTCGGAGATCGGCGGCTTCGAGATGGTCGGCGAAGGTGCGACCGCGCAGGACGCGGAGCGCATCGCCTCGACCATGCAGCCCGACATATTGCTCATCGACATTTCCATGCCGGGCGGCGGCCTGGCCGCGGTTGCCAGCATCCTTGCCGACCATCCCGCCCAAAAGATCGTCATGCTGACCGTTTCGGAGGCGAATGCCGATGTGACCAAGGCCTTGAACGCCGGGGTGCTCGGCTATGTCCTCAAAGGTGTCGGATCGCGCGCGCTTGCCGATATCCTGCGCAACGTGGCAACCGGCGAAAGCTATCTTTCGCCGATGCTGTCAGCCCGGCTGCTTTCCGATGTGCAGTCCCTGCAGCCCGCCAACGGGGTCGCGGACCGGCTGCGGCAACTCACCGGCCGGCAGACCGAAATACTGCGGCTGGTGGCGGAGGGACTGAGCAACAAGGAAATCGCCTTGCGCCTGGAGCTGCAGGAGAAGACCGTCAAGCATCACATGACGGGGGTGCTGTCGAAACTCAACGTGCGAAACCGTACTGAAGCGGCCCTCATCATGCGCGAGTTTCGCGACCGCGACAGGGACCGTTCGTAGCCATCGCGGAACGCCGCGAAACGAGGTCACCTCCGCCGGGGGCGGCGGAGGTGACGTGTGAAACTGGTCGTTGCCTGTCGACCAACTTCACAAGGCCGAAATTCAGGGGGCCGAAATTCAGGGGGCCGCAATTCATGGGGCCGCAATTCATGGGGCCGAAATCCAAAGCGCCGAAATTCAAAGCGCCTTGAGCCGGCTGGCATCGGCCGGTGTGGCACGGCGATCGATGATCGTGCGGCCGAGCTTATCCATCATGCTGAAACGGCCGTTCTCGATCTTTTCCGTCAAGCCGTCAGGGTGCTGAACTGTAATCTTGTTGCCGTCCACGTCGACCGTGTCGCCGGTCATGGCGTTGACATGGCTTGTGCTCTGGTCGCCCTGGCCCTGGCTCTTACCCTTCCCGCTATTCCCGCCGCCGCTGTTTCCGCCATTGCCACTGTTGCCGTTGTTGCCGCCACCGTTGCCGTTGTTACCCCCACCACCGTTGCCGCCATTGCCACCGCCATTGCCGCCGCCACCGCCGTTGCCGCCCTTGTCGGCATGTGCGGTCGCGGCATCGAGTCCAGGCACGAAGCCATGGAAGACTATTTCATAGGGAGCGATGGTTAGCGCCAGGACGGCCGCCGATCCGATAGCCAGACGGCAACAACGGGCCGTGATCGATCCACGCATACTGATCTCCGTCGATTGAGCCGGCGTGCCCACCCCAACGTTGCAGTGCAACAACATCGCCGAAAAACGTGGTGGCCGGAAGCGACCCCCGACCGTTGCGTTTGTCCCCCAGGACCTTTGCAGGCGCAAGATCGGACCAAAGTCCCAGGGCGACGCGTGGAGAATCGCCCTCGCGAGTGAGCAGCAGCGGAGATACCATGTCACGAAAATGTGATCAGCCTGCCGTAAGCGGTCGAACAGGCAACAAGCTCCAGCCAAAACCAAGCCAGAGGTTCCCATGACCGAACATCGATCCCCCGACGCCCGATTCCGCACCAGCCTGCTCGAGGAAAACGAGGGCCCCGCCAACAATCCTAGCGAAAACCGCACCATGGGCGAGATCATCGCCGCGCGATTCTCGCGCCGCGGCTTCCTCAAGGGTTCGCTTGCTGTTTCGGCGATCGCCGCCACCGTCAGCCCGCTGGCCATGATCGCCGCCGATGATGCCCGTGCCGCGGAAGGTTCGGCCTTCAAATTCGACGAGCTGGAGGCCGGTATCGACGACAAGCACCACGTCGCGCCCGGCTACGACGCCGACGTTTTGCTGCGCTGGGGCGATCCGCTGTTTGTCGATTCGCCGGAATTCGACCCCACGAAGCAGTCGGCGCAAGCCCAGGCCAGGCAGTTCGGCTACAACAACGACTATGTCGGTTACATTCCGCTCGACGGCTCGGCCGAACATGGCCTGCTGGTGGTCAACCACGAATACACCAACCCGCATCTGATGTTCCCGGGCATCGTCAAGATCGTCGAGAAGGACGGCAAGAAGTCGGCCGAGGTGGCGCCGCTCTCGAAGGAGCAGGTCGATGTCGAGATGGCCGCCCATGGCGGCACCATCGTCGAGATCCGCAAGGAGGGCGGCAAATGGCGGGTGATTCGCGACGGTAAGCTCAACCGCCGCATCACCGCCAACACCGAAATGGCGTTGTCGGGCCCGGTCGCCGGCCATGACCGCGTGAAGACCAATGCCGACCCGTCCGGCGTCAAGGTGTTCGGCACCATCAACAATTGCGCCGGCGGGGTCACGCCCTGGGGCACCTATGTGATGTCCGAGGAGAACATCCATGGCTACTTCTCCGGCGAGCTGCCGGAGGGCCACAAGGAGGCCGCCAACTACAAGCGCCTCGGCATTCCGGAAGGCGCCTATGAATGGGGCGCGCACTATGACCGCTTCAACCTGGCCAAGGAGCCGAACGAGCCCAACCGCTTCGGCTGGATCGTCGAGGTCGACGTCAACGACCCGGCCTCGGTGCCGCGCAAGCGCACCGCCATGGGCCGCTTCAAGCATGAGGGCGCCGAATCGATCGTCGCCAAGGACGGTCGCGTGGTCTTCTATCTCGGCGACGACGAGCGCTTCGACTATGTCTACAAGTTCGTCACCAAGGGCATGTTCAACGCCGGCGACCGCGCGGCCAACAAGGATATGCTCGACGACGGCACACTGCATGTCGCAAAATTCGCGGAGGACGGCTCGGTCGAATGGATGCCGATCGTGTTCGGCCACGGCCGGCTGACGGCGGAAAACGGTTTTGCCGGCCAGGCCGACGTGCTGATCGAGACACGCCGCGCCGCCGACCTGCTTGGCGCCACCAAGATGGACCGGCCCGAAGACATCCAGCCCAACGCCGGCAACGGCAAGGTCTATGTCATGCTGACCAACAATTCCAAGCGCAAGGCCGATCAGGTCGACGCCGCCAACCCGCGTTCCGAAAACGCCTTCGGCCACATCATCGAAATCGTCGAGGACGATGGCGATTTCGCCGCCACCAAGGGCAAGTGGGAAGTGCTGCTGAAATGCGGCGACCCGTCGGTGGCCGCCGTCGGCGCCACCTTCTCCACCGCGACGAGCGCCAATGGCTGGTTCGGCATGCCCGACAATTGCGCGGTCGATTCGGCCGGGCGCCTGTGGGTCGCCACCGACGGCCAGGGCCCGAAGGCCACCGGCCGCACCGACGGCCTGTGGGCGGTGGACACGGAAGGATCGGCGCGGGCGACCTCGAGACTGTTCTTCCGGGTGCCGATCGGCGCCGAGATGTGCGGCCCGCAGTTTGCGCCCGACGATCAGACCGCCTTCGTCGCCGTCCAGCATCCGGGTGACGGCGGCGAGGATTGGGAAGCGTTCGGCCGGCCCTCCTATTATGAGGACCTGTCAACCCGCTGGCCCGATTTCAAGCCCGACATGCCGGTGCGGCCGGCGGTGGTCGCCATCACCAAACAGGGTGGCGGCAAGATCGCCATCTGAGGTCACGCGAGACAAAAAATGAGAGGGGCTCCGGCGATCCGGGGCCCCTCCTTTGTGCGACATCGTATTCAAGCCTCGGGAAAGATTGGAAATTTACACGTGGCGCCCTAGATCGTGATCAGGAGATCATCGCCATGCCCAAGTCGATCTACGACCGTGGCCTGCTCAAACCTGACGAAGTGGCCACCTTGCAACGTGTCTTCGACGAGGCCTGCCGCCGACGGCAAGCGCATCCCGAATCCGCCGAGGCGCGTGAATTGGCGCTCACCTTGCTGGCCCTCTACAATGCCGGCATGGTCGACGAGGAGATGCTGACCGAGGCTGTCGGTTTCCGGCGGCTGGAGCCGAAATCGGCGTGAGGCCGACGGAAAATGTTGTCCTATGCGGTCGCTCAGCGCGATGCGCCGGAGGGGCGGGATGAGCCGGCGATCCGAGCAGCTATCGCCTTGGCCAATATGCCGGCATTGGCAAAGCAGCCGCGGATGCTCGGCCGCATGCCGGTGAACCACAGGCCGGGCAGTTTCGGATCGGCCTGGCCGCCGTTGAAGAGCGGAACGCCCTTGTCGTCGAGCACGCCGAGATTGCCGACCATCCGCTCCAGCCCGGTGCGGTAGCCCGTCGCGGCAATGACGATGTCGGGAGCGATCAAGCTGCCATTGGCCAGGATGACGCCGTCGCGGGTGAACTCCCGTACCCCGGGCACCACCACGATCCTGCCCGATTTGATGGCATCGACGGCGCCATCGTCGGCGGCGATCGCGGTGTAGTCCGAGCTCAGGCGACTGGCGCCGCCGGCGGGCGCGGGTGGCATGCCGAATTTGGTGAGATCGCCGAATACCAGGCGCTGCGTCACCGCCATCACCGCATCGGCGACGCGCAGAGGCAGGCGCGCCATGAGCGGCGAGAGGCGGTGCACGGCGATCTTGCCGACGCGCTTGGGCAAAAGGGCGGGGCCGTTGCGGGCCGACAGCCAGACAGCGGCGGTATCGACACCCGCCAGATGATTGAGTGCGTCGAAGCCCGAATTGCCGGCGCCGACAACCAGAACCTTCTTGCCCGCATAGGCCTGGGCATCGCCAAAATCCGCCGAATGGATGATCCGGCCCGCGAACGCCTGCATGCCCGTCCACTGCGGCGTGAAGGGTTCCCGGTCGCGGCCGGTGGCGACAACGACATGACGTGCCAGGCGCGAGCCGGCGCCGGTGCGCACGAGCCAGTGATCGCCCCTGAACGTGATGGCCTCGACGGAAACGCCAAACTCCACCGGCAGACGATTCGCCTCATGGAAATCGCTCATATGACGGATGACGACGTCCCGGTGCGGAAAAGCGGGGGTGCCCTTGGGATAGGCAAGGCCGGGCAGCGCCGAGAGATCGCGGTGGGTGTTGAGGTGCAGCTGCTCGTGGCGCCGGCGCCAGGGCTCGGCCAGCCGGCTTTCCTTCTCCAGGATCGCCGTCGCCACGCCGGCCTTCATCAAGGCCCTCGCGACGGCCAGCCCGGCGGCGCCGGCGCCAATGACGATCGCCGGCTCGACCGTCTCCGCCTGCTCCACCATCGATCTGCTTGTCGTATCAGCCATTCACTCTCGAATCCCATTCGCCCTCGCGGCAGCCCCTGAAGGCTCGCAGGCCGCTGTAACAGTTTGATCGCGCGCAAGAACCCGAACGGCAACTCGATGCCGATTTTCGATGGTCCCGCGCCGAGGCGGCTTCGCTTCCGGAGCGTTCCACCGCCCGGCGCAAACAGCCGGTCGCGGCACCGCGTCAAAACCACGACATGGAGCGGATTACCCGCTTCTGTCCGAATACATACAACCCTATATGGCATATCGGCGACATCGGCGATAATCAGGTCGCGGCAAAGTGATTGATTCGAGGTCCGGGGGCAGGCGGATCTCGTCACGGACGCGGGCATTCGAAACCGGCAACCCGATTTCGGCTTCCCTGCGGAAAATCAAGACGCCGTGGCGCGTCTTGCGTGTCGTCGGACACGTCGCGCCACGGACGGCACGCGGAATCTCGACCATGCCCTCCTTGCGGATCTATTTCGACAACATCCTCGAGGGGGCCTCGCCCAAGGTCGAGCGCCGGGCGCTGACGCATGTCGAACGGCTGGCGCTGGTGCGCCGCCATGGCGGCTTCTCGCTCGCCTATTCCACCGCCGTGCAAAGCAAGCTTTCCTATTTTGGCGATGCCGACGGTTACATCGCCTTCGGCACCAAGATGAAGCATCATTTCGCGCTCGGCGATCCGGTGGCGGCGCCGGATCGGCGGCCCGATTACATCAGACGCTTCGTCGAGAGCGCCGGCGGCCCGTGGTTCGTGCAGATCGGCGAACAGACCGCCCAGGTCCTTGCCGGCCTTGGCTACAAAATCAACCGGCTGGGCATCGACACGCGCCTTGTTCTGCCCGACCATGACTTTTCCGGCAAGCGGAACGAAACGGTGCGTTATTCCGAGCGCTGGCTGCTAAAGAAGGGCTTTTCATTCGAGGAGGACAAACGCACGATCCATCTCGACGAGATCTCCCGGCTGTCTCAAAACTGGCGCGGCGACCGCATCGTCAAGCGGTGGGAGATGGGTTTCCTCAACCGACCGTTCTACGATCAGCTCGGCACCGATATGCGCCGTTTCGTGCTGCACGGTCCCGATGGCGATCTGGTCGCCCTGCTCGATTTCGATCCGATGTTCGCCGACGGCAAGGTGATCGGCTACACCACCGCCTTCAAGCGCAAGCATATCGATGCCTCGCCGCATGCCGAGATCGGCCTGACCAAATTCGCCGTCGACCGCTTTCGCGACGAGGGCATTTCGGTGGTGACGCTCGGCCTGTCGCCGCTGGTCGATATCGGCCCGAGCGGATTTGCCGAAAGCGAGTTCTGGCGCAACACCTTCCAGCGCGCCTACGATTCGCCCTGGGTCAACCGCCGCAGGTTCAACCTGCAGGGACAGGCGGCATTCAAGCGCCGCTTCCACGGCGCCGAGGAGCCGGTCTATATCGCCTTTCGCGAGGGGACCTACATCGAGATGCTGGGATTGCTGCGGCTGGTCAAGGCCATTTGAGGCCTCCCCTCACGACTTTAGGGCCGCGTCAGTTCCTCAGCCGGTAGCCGGTCCGGAAGATCCAGGCGACGATCGCGATGCAGACGGCCAGGAACACCAGCGTCATGCCGAGGCTGACGACGACCGAGACATCGGCCTTGCCGTAGAAACTCCAGCGGAAGCCGCTGATCAGGTAGACCACCGGGTTGAACAGCGTGATCGTCTTCCAGATGCCAGGCAGCATGTGGATCGAATAGAAGCTGCCGCCGAGGAAGGTCAGCGGGGTGATGATCAGCAGCGGCACCAGCTGCAGCTGCTCGAAGCTTTTCGCCCAGATGCCGATGATGAAGCCGAACAGGCTGAAGGTCACCGCCGTCAGGATCAGAAAGGCGAGCATCCAGAACGGATGTTCGATGTGCAGCGGCACGAACAGCGAGGCCGTGGCCAGGATAATCAGGCCGAGGATGATCGACTTGGTCGCGGCGCCGCCGACATAGGCGATGACGATCTCCAGGTAGGAGACCGGCGCCGACAAAAGCTCGTAGATCGAACCGACGAATTTCGGGAAATAGATGGCGAATGAGGCGTTGGAGATCGACTGCGTCAACAGCGACAGCATGATCAGTCCCGGCACGATGAAGGCGCCATAGGCGATGCCGTCGATTTCGGTGATGCGCGAGCCGATGGCGGAGCCGAAGACGACGAAATAGAGCGACGTCGAGATGACCGGCGAGATGATGCTCTGCAGCACGGTGCGGAACGCACGCGCCATCTCGACCCGGTAGATCGCCCATATCGCACGCAGGTTCATGGCTCTTGCCTCAGGAGATTGACGAAGATCTCTTCGAGCGAGCTGTTCTTGGTGTCGAGATCGCGGAACTCGATGCCGGCGGCCTCGAGATCCCGGATCAGCGAGGCGACGCCCGGCCGGTCGCTCTGGTTGTCATAGGTATAGATGAGTTGTGTGCCGTCCGGCGACAGTTCGAGCGCGTAGCGCGAGAGCCCGTCGGGCACGTTGCCTAGCGGCGCGCGCAGCTCCAGCCTCATCTCCTTGCGGCCGAGCTTGCGCATCAGTTCGGCCTTGCCCTCGACCAGGATGATCTCGCCGCGGTTGATGACGCCGACGCGGTCGGCCATGGCCTCGGCTTCCTCGATATAGTGCGTGGTGAGGATGATGGTGACGCCGTCCTCGCGCAGCCGGCGCACCATCGCCCACATGTCCTGGCGCAGCTCGACGTCGACGCCGGCGGTCGGCTCGTCGAGGAACAGGATGCGCGGCTCGTGCGACAGCGCCTTGGCGATCATCAGCCGCCGCTTCATGCCGCCCGACAGCGTGATCGCCTTGGCGTCCTTCTTGTCCCACAGCGAAAGGTCGCGCAGCACCTTCTCGACGAAGGCCGGATTGGCCGGCTTGCCGAACAGGCCGCGGCTGTAATTGACGGTCGCCCAGACGCTCTCGAAGGCGTCGATGGTGAGTTCCTGCGGCACCAGCCCGATCATGCCGCGCGCGGCCCGATAGTCCTTGTTGATGTCATGGCCATCGACGGTGACGGTGCCCGACGAGCGGTTGACGATGCCGCAGACGATCGAGATCAGCGTCGTCTTGCCGGCGCCGTTGGGGCCGAGCAGCGCGAAGATCTCGCCGCGTTCTATGTCGAGGCTGACTTCCTTGAGCGCGGTGAAGCCGGTGGCGTAGGTCTTGGAGACCCCGGAAATGGACAATATGGAGGGCATGGTTGAAAACGGCTGCCTGAAAGAGGTGACTTGATATAGGCCTGTTGTCGCCCGGTGCAACCGCAAGTCCATGCCCTGCTGCCAGTTCTGGACATCGAAGCTCGAGGCTGGCTGGGAATGCGCCGCGCCTATCCGGAAAATTGTCCTGCGGCGTTCAGCCTCGCGGCAGGACGCCGCTTTGACCTGACCCTGCTTCGGGCCTATCCTTCGCCGGTATTGGAAGCAATCCCAGGAAAATGTGAACGGTTTTCCGTCCGGAATGCGTCGAAAAAAATAATAGCAGCCGGAGCCCGCCATGGACCCGCTCATACTGTCGCGCATGCAGTTCGGCGCGAATATTTCGTTTCATATCCTGTTTCCGACAATCACCATTGCCCTTGGCTGGGTGCTGCTGTTCTTCAAGCTGCGCTACAACGCGACCAGTGATTCCGCCTGGATGCGCGCCTATTTCACCTGGGTGAAGGTGTTCGCGCTGTCGTTTGCCATGGGCGTGGTTTCGGGCGTCACCATGAGCTTCCAGTTCGGCACCAACTGGCCGGGCTACATGCAGCATGTCGGCAACATCGCCGGGCCGCTGCTCGCCTACGAGATCCTCACCGCCTTCTTCCTCGAAGCGGCCTTTCTCGGCATCATGCTGTTCGGCTTCCGCCGCGTCTCCAACCGCATCCACACGCTGGCGACGGTGCTGGTCGCCGGCGGCACGACGCTGTCGGCGTTCTGGATCATCGCGCTCAATTCCTGGATGCAGACGCCGGCCGGCTTCGAGATGCGCGACGGCGTCGCGCACGCCGTCGACTGGTGGGCCATCGTCTTCAACCCGTCCATGCCCTACCGGCTGGTGCACATGCTGCTCGCTTCGGGGCTGACGGTGTCGTTCCTGATCGCCGGCCTGTCGGCGCTGCGCTACCTCAACGGCGACCGTTCGGAATCGATGTGGAAGGCGCTGCGCACCGGCGTCTTCACCGCGGCGATCCTGATCCCGGTCCAGATCCTGGCCGGCGACCAGCACGGGCTCAACACGCTGGAACACCAGCCGCAGAAGATCGCCGCCATGGAGGCCAACTGGAACACCGGTCCCAACGTGCCGCTGGTTTTGTTCGCGCTGCCCGACGAGGCGGCCAGGGAAAACAAGTTCGAGGTCGCGATTCCGGACGGGGCCAGCCTTATCCTGCGGCACTCGACCGCCGGCGTCGTGCCAGGGCTGAACGACTTTCCCGGCAACCATCCGCCGGTCTTTCCGCTCTTCTGGAGCTTCCGCATCATGGTCGGCACCGGGCTTTTGATGCTCGCCGTCTCCTGGTCGGCCGCCTTCTTCCTCAAGCGCCGCCACGCGCTGCCAAAGCCGCTCGCCATGCTGATGGTGCCGATGGCGTTGTCGGGCTGGCTGGCGACGCTGGCCGGCTGGTACACCACCGAGATCGGCCGCCAGCCCTGGCTGGTGACCGGCGTGCTGAAAACCGCCGACGCCGTCGGCCCGGTGGCCGGCAGCCATGTCGCGCTGACGCTTGCCATCTATCTCCTCCTCTACGTGCTTTTGCTGATCGCCTATCTCGGCGTGCTGGTGCACCTGGCGCTGAAGGCGGCCAAGGATGGCGACACCTCGCCGCTGCCGGGGGTGATGAAGACGGCCATGTCGCAACCGGCGGCGGGAGAGTGAGCATGTCTTCATCGCAGGTCCGCGCCGCCCCTCACCTGCCTGCCGGCATCCTCTCCCCGTATAGTGAAGGGGAGAGGGGCGCTGTCGTCGCCGGTTTCGCCAATCATCATCGTGGTAGCAGGAAGGGCGCCGGCGCTGCGGCCAGCCTCCTACTCCCCGTCACTATACGGGAAGAAGTGCCCGGCAGGGCGATGAGGGTCAGCGCCAACCCCGACAATCGATTTAAAACGATTGCTTCAAGCGGTAGGGCAGTGCACCCGGCCCATCGCGGCTCGGAGATATACCGATGACCTTCGACTGGCCAACCGCCCTCCCGCTGATCTTTGCCGGCCTGATGGGCCTTGCAATCCTGATCTACGTCATCCTCGACGGCTTCGACCTCGGCATCGGCATCCTGTTCGCCGCCGCCGAAGACACTGAGCAGGACACCATGATCGCCGCGATCGGCCCGTTCTGGGATGCCAACGAAACCTGGCTGGTGCTGGCCGTCGGCCTGCTGCTGGTCGCCTTTCCGCTGGCGCATGGCGTCATCCTGACGGCTCTCTACATTCCGGTCTTCGTCCTGCTGGTCGGCTTGATCCTGCGCGGCGTCGCCTTCGATTTCCGCGCCAAGGTGCCGGCAGGGAAGAAACATCGCTGGAACCGTATTTTCTTCCTGGGCTCGCTCATCGCCTCGCTGGCGCAAGGCTATATGCTGGGCGTCTACGTGCTCGGCCTCGATGTCGGACCAGGCGGCATGGCGTTTGGCGTGCTGGTGGCGTTCTGCCTGGCGGCGGCCTACGCGGCGATGGGCTCCGCCTGGGTGATCTACAAGACCCAAGGCGCGCTGCAGAAGAAGGCGGTGCTCTGGCTGCGCACCGCCCTGGTGCTGACCGCGCTCGGCATGGCCGCCGTGTCGCTGGCGACGCCGTTCGCCAGCCCGCGCATCTTCGCCAAATGGTTCGTCTGGCCTGAGATGCTCTATCTGTCGCCGCTGCCGATCGTGTCGGCGCTGCTGTTTGCCTGGCTGTGGCGGCAGACCTTCCATCTGCCGAGACCTGACGATCGCCATTCGCTGACGCCGTTCCTGACGCTGGCCGCCATCTTCGCGCTCGGTTTTGCCGGCCTGGCCTGGTCGTTCTATCCCTATGTGGTGCCCGATCGCCTGACCATCTGGCAGGCGGCGTCGGCGCCCGAAAGCCTGGCGATCATCCTGGCCGGCACCGTGGTGGTGCTGCCGGTCATCATCTTCTATTCGTTCTATGCCTACCGCGTGTTCGGCGGCAAGGCGACGGATCTGACGTATGATTGAGGCTTGTTAGAGCGGCAGGCAGGCCGGCGGGGCAGGCTGTCCCGCCGGCCTGTCGTCCTTTGTGCACCCTCGCGAGCAACTAATTGCTCGCCGACAGCACCAGCACCGGCTTTTCGCTATAAAGCGCCGGGAAAAGCGTCTTCAAATTCGCCACCTTGGGCAGGTCGTTGTAGACGATGTAGGGATAGGTCGGGTTCAGCGTCAAAAAGTCCTGGTGGTAGTTCTCGGCCGGGTAGAAGGTCTTGCCTGTCTCCAGCGTGGTGACGATCGGCTCGCCGAACACTTTGGCCTTGTCGAGCTGGGCGATGTAGCTCTGCGCGATTTTCTTCTGGGCGTCGTTCTCGGCGAAGATCGTCGAGCGGTACTGGGTGCCCGAGTCCGGACCCTGGTAGTTGAGCTGGGTCGGGTTCTGGGCGACCGAGAAATAGACCTGCAGCAGCTGGCCGTAGGTCACCTTGGACGGATCATAGGTGATCTCGACGGACTCTGCATGGCCGGTGCGGCCGGTGCCGACCGTCTCGTAGACGGCGTCGTCCTTGGCGCCGCCGGTATAGCCCGAGACCGCCTTGCTGACGCCCTTGACGTGCTGGAACACGCCCTGCACGCCCCAGAAGCAGCCGCCGGCGAAGATCGCCTTCTCGGTGCCGGTGGCGGCCTTTTCATCGATTTCCGGCGGTGGGATCTTCACGGCATCCTCGGCGGAAATGGCCGGCGTCAGCCAGAAGGCAGCGCCCGCGACGGCAAGGGCGAGTGCGGCGAGCGCGCCGCGGACAAAGCCTGTCGAACGGTTGTTGATAGTGGTCATGGTTGCACTCCTCATGGCTTCCATTTGGGATCAGTCTATTGGATCAGCTACGGTGGCGCGATGCGTGAGTTGCGGCGGAGGCTCACATTCGCGTGCGCCTCCCGACTGTCCCCGGCTGGACAGGGAGCCGCCAGGGACAGAAGGCCAATCTCAATTGGCGGTGGCATCCCTCGCCGGCTTCATCGCATCCGTGGCGGGTTTCATGGCATTCGCGGCTGGCTTCATGGAGTTGGTGGCCATCGGGTCGGCCGGCTTCATCGCTTCGGCCGGCTTCATCGCTTCGGTTGCCGGCTTCATGGCGTCCGCGGCCGGCGCCATGGCGTTGGCGGCGGGCTTCATCGCATTGGTGGCATCGTCGGCACGCGCGATGCCGCCGGCAAACAGCGCCATGGAGCACAAAGCGAGGGCGAGCGCCGGCAGCGTCAGGCGGGAGAAAGTGGTCATGGTCGGTTCCTTGGGTTTAGGGTTGTTGGCACGCCTTTTGGCGGCCGGGCTCTTGCACCGCTGCTCATGCGGCGGCGCAAATCTCTGTTTGAACAATTCCGCTCGAACGCGATCTAATTGGCGGCTGCGGCCAGGATCGGTCCGCCGCCGGGCGACTGCACCAGCACGGCGGTGCTGAGGCCGCCCGAGGCCGCCGGCAAATCGAGCGTCTTGGCGACGCCGCTCCAGCTGCCGAGTTTTGTCAGCGCATGCACGACATTGGCATGCGGCAAGGTGCGGCCGGTATTTTCGCCGCGCGCCACCGGCACCTCGACGACACCCTTGGTGTAGCGCACCAGCCAGACATCGGCGTGGCCGCCCGGAGCGGCGCCGGCGCCGATCGCGACCTTGCCGCCCTCGAGCGACAGCGACGGGCCTCCGGCCTTGGCCGTAGCCGCGATCAGATGTTCGATCTCGCCGGGCGCGGCGCCGACGACGTCGGCATGGCCGTTGACCACCACTTGCGGCGTGAACGGCCCGTCATGGCCGAGCGGCGGCTCGTAGGACACCTGGCGCTGGGTGAATTCCTGCTTGCCGAACGTGTCCTTCCAGCCGAGGTAGTCCCAGTAGGTGACGTTGAACGACAGCGCCAGCACGCCGGGCCGGTCCTTGACCTTGATGAGGTTGGCGTTGGCCGGCGGGCAGGACGAGCAGCCCTGGCTGGTGAACAGCTCGACCACGGTGAGCGGTTGGGCGATGGCGCCGGCAAGCGATCCGGCGAGCGCCAGCGCGGCGAGGCCGGACAGTGCGAAAAACCTGCTTGATAGGACTGGCGACATCGGCTTGCTCCGTGGGGACGACGCCACGATGCGCCGCTCATATCCCCACTTCGCCGCGACCGACCGTTTCGTTACGGCGCTCACCGGTTTGTGATTGAAGGCGCCTCTTCCCTGCGGGCGTCATTGGCGAACTCGGTCGCCGCATACGATCTCCCCACCAAGAGGGGGAGATCGTCTACGTCACTGCGTCAGTGCCGTCTCCGAGGGCCGCTTGTTGTAGTCGCATTTGCCCGTGACGTTGTAGAAGAAGTCGGCGTTGCTGACAGGCGCCGGAACCGAGTTACCGCCGTCTTCCCAGGCCTGATAGGCTGTCGCGCCGCAAGGCACGACGCTGAAGATATCGACGATCTGGCCGGTCGCGGTCTCATTGTAGGTCACCTGGTTGGTCTGCGGATCCTTGACCCCGCTGTAGAGTCGGTTCGAGGTGGTCGGATCATTTGTCTGGAGGTATTGCGGGTTCCCTGATGGCACATACATCTGCAGAGAGAGGCCACCCATCTGGCTGACGTCGATCGATGCGCCGGGGCCATTGGCGGGGTACATCGTGTCGACACAGTAATAGAACGTGCCACTCGCATCTTTCAGGAGCGTCACGCCGTTTGGCGGGTTTTTGCCCACAGTGCAGACCTGCTTCTGCACCAGCGTGGTGACGGTCTTGCCGGTTGAATCGGTGGTGAGGACGTTGACATTGGTGGTGCCGTAGCCCTTCGGGTCCCCGGTGTTCCCATAGGTGTAGTCGATCGTCATCAGCGGCTTGGCCGTCGTCCCGCCGAATTGCGTGCCGTAGAGCGTCATCTTCTTGTTCCAGTAACCCGACACCCCGGAGACCTTGAAGGTGGCATTCACCAGTGCCGGCGGCTTGCTTACCGCCGCGCCGACGGCGATCGGTACGGTGTTGATCCTGGCAATCGACATGAAAACGGTCGGCATGGCGAAGCTTGCCGTGGCCTGCGCCGTGGTGGCGGTGGTGGCGGTGCCGGCCACGAAGTTTGTCAGCGTCGCTGTGCCCTGCCCGCCATTGGCGGCGAAGGAATCCTGCAACAGCGTCTGGCGTTGCGCCAGCGTCGCCGTGGTGTCCATGGTGGTGATCGTCAGGATCGCGGCATCCAGCGCCTGCTGCTGGTTGGATTTGGTCTGGACCGCGCCGGTATAGTCGACCGAGAAGCCGATGACCGCGATCAGCGGCATCAGCATCACCAGGAAGAGCGGCATCATCGACCCGCTGCGGGAGCGGGCAAAGCCGCGCAAAACGCTGAACATTTCAAAACCCCCGACAGACATTAGCGAGCGTGCAATTACCACGTAGCCGCCAAACCAAGCTCTAATGTGATCGATCAAAGTTTATGCATTCCTTCCACGAGGGCCGGTTTTTCCGATTCTTTTGCCGATCTCACCGCTTTGTGAGTGGTAAGGCAGCCCTTAGGCGCCAAGCCTTGCCGCCGCTTGCCGCCCCTGCTAAAGCGCGCGGCATGAGCACGCCCCTCGACCACATCCGCAATTTTTCCATCGTCGCCCATATCGACCATGGCAAATCCACGCTTGCCGACCGCCTGATCCAGTCGACCGGCGGGCTGGAGCTGCGCGACATGAAGGAGCAGGTGCTGGACTCGATGGACATCGAGCGCGAGCGCGGCATCACCATCAAGGCGCAGACGGTGCGGCTGAAGTACCGCGCCAACAATGGCGAGGACTATATCCTCAACCTCATCGACACGCCCGGCCATGTTGACTTCGCCTATGAAGTGTCGCGGTCGCTCGCCGCCTGCGAGGGTTCGCTGCTGGTGGTCGACGCTTCGCAAGGCGTCGAGGCGCAGACGCTCGCCAATGTCTACCAGGCCATCGACAACAACCACGAGATCGTCGTGGTGCTGAACAAGGTCGACCTGCCGGCCGCCGAGCCCGAACGCATCCGCGAGCAAGTCGAGGAGGTGATCGGCATCGACGCCTCCAATGCCGTGCTGATCTCGGCCAAGACCGGCCTCGGCATTCCCGATGTGCTGGAAGCCATCGTCCACCAATTGCCGCCGCCGCGCGAGGGCGATGCATCAGCACCCTTGAAGGCGATGCTGGTCGACAGCTGGTACGACGCCTATCTCGGCGTCATCGTGCTGGTGCGCATCATCGACGGCGTGCTGAAGAAGGGCCAGACCATCCGCATGATGGGCACCGGCGCCAAGTACCTGGTCGAGCGCACCGGCGTGTTCACGCCCGCCCGCATCAATGTCGACGAGCTCGGCCCCGGCGAGTTCGGGTTCTTCACCGGCTCGATCAAGGAAGTGGCCGACACCCGCGTCGGCGACACCATAACCGAGGACAAGCGCCAGACCGCGCACGCGCTGCCCGGCTTCAAGCCGGCGCAGCCGGTGGTGTTCTGCGGCCTGTTCCCGGTCGACGCCGCCGATTTCGAGGACCTGCGCGCCGCCGTCGGCAAGCTGCGCCTCAACGACGCGTCCTTCTCCTATGAAATGGAAACCTCCGCCGCGCTTGGCTTCGGCTATCGCTGCGGCTTCTTGGGTCTCTTGCATCTCGAAATCATCCAGGAACGGCTGGAGCGGGAGTTCAACCTCGACCTCATCGCCACCGCGCCCTCGGTCGTCTACCGGCTGCTGCTCAATGACGGCTCGATGAAGGAACTGCACAACCCGGCCGACATGCCCGACGTGGTGAAAATCTCGGCGATCGAGGAGCCGTGGATCCGCGCCACCATATTGACGCCCGACGACTACCTCGGCGGCATCCTGAAACTCTGCCAGGACCGGCGCGGCATCCAGGCCGACCTCTCCTATGTCGGCAAACGCGCCATGCTGACTTACGACCTGCCGCTCAACGAAGTCGTCTTCGACTTCTACGACCGGCTGAAGTCGATCTCGAAAGGCTACGCCTCGTTCGACTATCACCTGACCGACTATCGCGAGGGCGACCTGGTGAAGATGTCGATCCTGGTCAATGAGGAGCCGGTCGACGCGCTGTCGATGCTGGTGCACCGCACGGCGGCCGAAAAGCGCGGCCGCCAGATGTGCGAGAAGCTGAAGGAGCTGATCCCGCACCATCTCTTCAAGATCCCGATCCAAGCCGCCATCGGCGGCAAGGTCATCGCCCGCGAAACCATCTCCGCCCTGCGCAAGGACGTGACCGCCAAATGCTACGGCGGCGACGTGTCCCGCAAACGCAAGCTGCTGGACAAGCAGAAAGAGGGCAAGAAGCGGATGCGGCAGTTCGGCAAGGTGGATATCCCGCAGGAGGCGTTTATCCAGGCGCTGAAGATGGGAGATTGAGAAGTCAAACGGTTCTTGATATGTTCTGGATGAGAAGAGCCACACCGCCCGGAAGGTCTCCAACCTTATCTTTACGGCCATCCTCTGCTGGTGGTTGGCTTGGTAGGGCTAGGTGTTTGGGCTATGCGCGATGCGCGGTTGGCCTTCATACAAATTCATTGGCAAATTCGGCTGGTATCACGCATGCTCGCCAAAGTGATTTGCGTTTACCAGTTAGGCGATAAGCGCAGGAGGTATCAATGACTGAAGCACTGAAAAAACTGATTGAAGCTACCAAGACGCTCGATCAGACAAAAACCGATAAGGAACAGCAACGCCGAAGCTTTGCTTATGGTAATACGAAGTTCGAGAACGATAGAATAACTCGTGAAATGGTCGATAAGCAGGCGGAACTTTTGAGCAAAAGTGCTAAGGGTTAATTGTCGGCTGAAGGTCATTATAGTGGTCGATTCCACACAACGTCACAGCCGAGCATTTGAAGCTGAGCTGATATCGGACCCGGAGCTTAAGGCGGAGGCTGAGGCCAGGAATGGCCTGAGGCAGTATGATTACGGCATCCAGACGGTTTATCAGGCGCTTGACCGCGGCAGCTTCAAGCTCCGACCGTCTCTGATACTTGCCTTGCAGCGAGAAGCGCTGGCTGGAATTAGCGCATATGCGGGTAATTTTCGGCCCGCAGGCGTTGAAATAGTTGGCAGTAAACACAAACCGGCTGAAGCTCACCTTGTGCCAGAACTAATTGAAGAGCTTTGTGACTACGTCAACGAGAATTGGGACAAGACAACGGCTATACATCTCGCAGCATACATAATGTGGCGACTTAATTGGGTGCATCCTTTTGCCGATGGTAACGGTCGGACATCCCGTATATTGTCCTATGTTGTTTTGTGTATAAAGGCGGAGAGCGTGTTTCCCGGAACACCAACCATTCCGGAACAGATAGTAGAGAACAGAAATCCGTACTTCGATGCATTGGATGCGGCGGACGCTGCCTCCAAAGAGGGGCGTATCGATCTTTCTCAGATGGAAGAATTGCTGTCTGGAATGTTGGCGCGGCAGCTAACAAACGCTTATGAAAAGGCTGGTGGTCGAGCTTAGAGTTCGCTCGGCTAACGGCTGCCCTCATCCTTCCTTCCCTTTCGCTTAACTCTCACTACGTCGCCTCTCTCTGTGGTGCCTTCGGCCTTGCCGGCACCTTCGTTGCCAGCGCTCCGCTGCGTGAATCCCTCTGGGCGATCGACGGCGTGGCGCTCGTCGTCGCCACCGCGCTGCTCACCATGAAATACCAGCGTCTCGGCAATGATTGCGTCGCCGCCGGGTTCCTGACATTCCTGGCCGGCGAAAGCTTGCTTCTATCCGGCAATGCGGCGGGGCTGGAAGCGAGCGTGCCTTCCTATGTCGGCGGCATCTCGCTGTGGGCGGCGGCGCTGATCATGGTCAGCGCGCCTGATACCTTCGCGCTGTGGATGCGGCTCACCGCCTTCATCGCTGCCGCGCTGTTCCTGGCCTCGGTGGGCATGGTGCTGTGGGGTACGCCCTTGCTGCCGACCTCGGCGCCGCTGCCGGCGGCAGGCTATCCCTTCCTGGTGGCGACCTTCGCCGGTTGGATCTGGACGTTGGTGAAGCCGGCGCGGTGAGCGGGACCGCCTTGTCTCCATGCGTCGGCGCCGCCCCTCACCTGCCTGCCGGCATCCTCTCCCCGTAAACGGGGCGACGGACGCTGTGATGGCGACTTTCGCCAATCGCCAACGCTTGCAGAAAAGGCGCCGGCCTTGCGGCCAGCTCCTCTCGCCCCGTTTACGGGGAGAGATGTCCGGCAGGACAGTGAGGGGCGGCGCCGACCTTGGCAACAGCAACAGTCCGCCCCGAACCACGGCCGGCCCGTATTGACATCGGGTCCGCGCATGCGTCATTGGACGCGGGCCGATTGGGGGACTATCCGTGAAAAAGATCTACGCAAAACCGAGGCTGAGCAAGCGCGAGAAGCTTTCGGCCGTGACGGCTGTCGCGTGTCCAGTGTCGGTCTGCCTGCGCTAAAGACGTTTTCTGGGAACGGGCAGGCCTGCTGCCGCCGCTCGCGTTCCCGCGACAAATCCCAGCAGGGTTGGTACGAATTCATACCAACCATCCGGCTCGGTTGATCGCGCGGCGCGGGGCCGGTACACAAATCTGGCGGCGGACCTTCATCAGGTCGCTAGTGGCCGGCGCGGGGCTCAGGCAATTGTCTCACAGGCATCGCGCCGGCCATCTTTCCCGAACGATATGAGTGTGGACCAAAGGCGCTCCACATCGCCCGGAGGTCCCGTCCTGACCTTCGTCAGTTGGATCTTGACGCTGCTGGCGACCGGGCAGGTGCTGGTACGTCGAGGTCAGCCCAGTCCGCGACGGGAAGAACAGCGTCGGCGCGACGTCCAAGATTGGCGCCGCGCCCGCGTCAGCTTTCAATCCAGACCTTCTCGAAATGCTGCTCCAGCGCCTGGTGCTGTTCGCAGCCTTCGATGCCCTTGCGGTAGGTCCGGTAGACGGAGCGCCAGTAGGGCTGGATGATGATGCCTGAGTCGCGCAGATTCTTCTCGATCTCGGCCATGATCTCCTTGCGCGCCTTGGGGTCGGGCATGGCGAGCGCCTTGTCGAGCAGCTCGTCGAACTCCTTCGAGGCATAGGCGCTTTCGTTCCAGGCGGCGCCCGATTTATACGCCAGCGCCAGCACCTGGACGCCGAGTGGGCGGCCGAGCCATTCGGTGCAGGAGAAAGGATATTTGCTCCAGTCGTTCCAGAAGGTGGCGGCGGGCAACACGGTGCGCTTGATCTTGAGGCCCGCCTCGCGCATCTGCGCTGATATGGCGTCGCCGGTGCTCTTCTGCCATTCGACGTCGACCGAGATGAGGTCGTACTCATGGTCGGCCTTGCCGCTCTCGGCCAGCAGCTTCTTCGCCGCCTCCATATCGCGCTTGGCCGGGCCGATATCGGCATATTCGGGGTGCATGGGGCCGACATGGTGGTTGTCGGCGGGCTTGCCGCGGCCGTCGAGGCCGAGCTTCAGCACGGCGGAATTGTCGACGGCGAGCTGCGCGGCGCGGCGCACCTTGATGTCGTCATAGGGCGGATTGGCGACATTGAAGCGGGCGACGATGGTCGAGCCGGTGGCGATCTCGGAATTCTTCAGCCCCATCTTGTCGGTCTGCGAGACGGCGTCGGAAGCGGTTTCGTGGTCGGTGTCGATCTCGCCGGATTCGAACGCCGACAGCATGGCGTTGGGGTCGGAGCCGTAGTCGATCCACTGGATGCCATCCAGATAGAACTCGCCCTTCCACCAGGGCTTGTCCCTGCGCTTGACCTCCGCACCCGTCTCGGCGTCCCATTTCACCAGTTCGCAGGGGCCGGTGGTGATCGCCAGCGCCTTCATCGGATCGCCGTCGCCATCATAGGAGCGGTGCATGATCAGCGCCGGATAGTCGGCCATGCCGGCGATCAGCGAAATGTCTGGCTTCGGCAGATTGAGCTTGATCGTGTACTCATCGACCTTCTCGATGCCGCCATCGACCACCTTCTTGGTGTCGGCATTGACCAGCGCGCCCATCCGCGCGGCGACCGAGTTGCCGGCAACGCCAGCCTCGCACCAGCGGGTGAGGTTGTGGATCACGTCGTCGGCGTTGAAGGCGTCGCCGTTCGACCAGGTGATGCCCTTGCGCACATGCAGCGTCAGCGTTTTGGCGTCATCGCTCATCTCCCATTTTTCGAGCAGCCAGGGCTCGAAGGAGAAGTCGGTGTTCCAGCGCACCAGATATTCGTTGCAGTGGCGCGCGACGTTGGACATTTCGACGCCGTCGAAGGTGCGCGGGTCCTTGAACCCCTTGACGTTCATGGCGACGCGCAGTACGCCGCCCTTCTTCGGCTCGGCGGCGCGGGCGGGCGTCGGGGCAATGCCGCCCAGCGCAAAAGCGCCGGCGGCGCTGACGCCGAGGCCGGCCATCAGCGCCAGATATTCGCGACGGCTGATGCCGCCCGCCTTGAAATCGTCGGCGACAGGTTTGGCGCGCGGGTGAAGTTTGCGGTCGGTCAGCATGAATTTCATCGTCGTTCCCTTTGTCGTTGGTGCATGCCCAAAAGTGCCCAGCAGCTTTAGGACGAGGCATGCACGGAAACAGGCTGCCCCCCGGCGGACAAGCCGACGCGGCGCCGCTGCGACCGCCGGGGCGCCATTGCCTGAGAGGGAATGATAGGGCTGGGTGACGTGGCGGAATGTTCTGGAATCCGCAGGACTTGTGCAGAGCTCCGCAGGGACCGTTGCCTTCGTCATCCTCGGGTCTGCGCCGCGTCGCCGCGCTCCTTGCTCCGCCCGTCACGACGAAGCGATGGCGACGCCCAACAAAAACCCGGCGCGAGGCCGGGTTTTTCAAGCGATGCCTGTCAGCCGCGGATCAGCTCACCTGGACCTTCGACGCGGCCTGGTCCTCGGCCAGCTTCTGCTGGAACATCTGCGCGAAGTCGATCGGGTCGAGCATCAGCGGCGGGAAGCCGCCATTGCGCGTCGCCTCGGCGATGATCTGGCGGGCGAAGGGGAACAAAAGGCGCGGGCATTCGATGAACAGGATCGGCAGCATGTGCTCCTGCGGGAAGCCCGAAATGGCAAAGACGCCGCCATAAACCAGCTCGACGTTGAACAGCACTTCCTGGTCGAAGGAAGCCTTGGCGTTCAGCGTCAGATTGACGTCGAACTGCTTGTCGGAAAGCGGGTTGGCGTTGACGTTGACATTGATGGCGATGCCGGGGGCCTTGTCGCGGCCGCGCAGCGAGTTCGGCGCGCCGGGGCTTTCGAAGGACAGGTCCTTCACATACTGGGCCAGCACGTTGAGCGATGGCTGCGCCGCGTTGCCGTTGCCGTTGGCGCCGACCGGCGCGTCATCATTGCTGGCCATGAGCCTTATCCTTTTCCCCTGGGCAGTCTCGCTCACCGAATTGAATCGGGGCTGACCGAATTGAAATCGGGCGTTCGCTACCATGGCCGGCATGACAAGACAAGGTTTGCCGCCCGGTGGTTCCGAGGCAATCGACGCGGACGCTTTGTGACGGGAAGATCATCGCCGAGGGCAGTGCCGCCCCTCACCTGCCTGCCGGCATCCTCTCCCCTTATAGTGACGGGGAGAGGGGTGCTGTCATCGGCGCTTTCGCCAATCGCCAACGTTGCAGGATTGAGCGCCAGCGCCGCCCCAATCAGCCCTTTCTCCCCGTCACTATACGGGGAGAAATGTCCGGCGGGACAATGCGGCGCCGGCCTCGACAAAACAGACCGGAACGCCGCGGCCGCGAGCTAGTCGTCCTTCAGCCGCCGCCACGGCGAATTGTGGTCCGGGCCGCGCTTCAGGTCGTCCTCGCGCGAATAGTCGCCGTCGTCGAGGTCGATGACCTTGTCGCGCTGCCGGCGGAAGCCGCCGGTGGAGAAATTGCTGGCCACGACGATGCGGCCCTTCAGCTTGCTCCAGGCAAGGTCGCGCACCGGCGGCAGGAACAGGAGCAGGCCGACAATGTCCGTGATGAAACCGGGAATGATCAGCAGGATCGCCGCCACCACGATCATGGCGCCATGGGCGAGCTGGCCGCTGGGGTCGCGGCCGGCGGCCATCTCGGTGCGGATACGGGTCATGACGCCGAAACGCTGGTGGCGCAGCAAAAGCACGCCGGCGAAGCTCGAGGCCAGCACCAGGCCGACCGTCGCCAGCGCGCCGACCTCACGGCCGACGACGACGAAACCGGCGATTTCCAGCAGCGGAAGCGCCAGGAGAAAGAGGGGAAGCAGCGAAATGCGCAAGTCTTTACCGATCATTCGATTGTTTTGTCCCCCTGGCGGCCAATCGCCGCTGGCACGGAGGCTGTTAGATAGGTATGCCTGCCTTTGATTTGAATGATTGCGCCTTGCGTTCTATATGCTTTGAATGGTGAACGCTATGCGACCGCGGCCTTCGGCTGGACGGTCCGGCCTAGAGGCAGGGATTGATTGGCGGAAAATATGGGCTTCTTCGACTTCGGCACGATTTTCTTCCTGATCGCGGCGGTGGTGATCTTCTTCCAACTGCGCAACGTGCTGGGCCGCCGGACCGGTAGCGAGCGGCCGCCTTTCGACCCCTACACGGCGGCGCGCACCGACAAGGACGCCACGCAGAAGCCCGAGAACGTCGTTTCGCTGCCGCGCAAGCGGGCGCCTGGCGAGCCGGCGGCGGCCGACACCTATACGGCCATCGACGCCTTCGCCAAGCCCGGCACCGATCTCAACAAGGGCTTGCGCGCGATCAAGGACAACGACTCCTCCTTCGACCCCAAGGGGTTCGTCGACGGCGCCAAGATGGCCTATGAGATGATCGTCATGGCCTATGCCGACGGCGACCGCAAAACGCTGAAGAACCTTCTGTCCCGCGAGGTCTATGACGGCTTCGTCGCCGCGATCGGCGAGCGCGAGGCCAAGTCGGAGAAGATCCAGTCCTCCTTCGTCGGCATCGACAAGGCCGACATCGTCTCGGCCGAGATGAAGGGCGGCGAGGCGCATGTGACGCTGCGCATCATCAGCGAGCTGATCTCGGCGACGCGCGACCAGGCCGGTACGGTCATCGACGGCGATCCCGAGACGGTGGCCGAGGTCAAGGATGTCTGGACCTTCGCCCGCGACACACGCTCGCGCGATCCGAACTGGAAGCTCGTCGCCACCGAAGAAGAAGACTGAGTCCGAAAAAGGCAGGCTCCGGTGTCGCTGTCGCCTCTCCTTGTAGAAAGGTCCTTCGGCGGCCTGCCCGGCTGGGGCGACGACGACCACCTGCCGGCCTTCGCTGCTTTTGCCCGGTCCGCCTTCCATGTGCCGGTAAAACCCTATCGCAGCGGTGCGCTCGGCGTCGATTTCGGCGCCTTCGCAGGGGCCTATGCGCAAGCACGCGAAGCCCCTGCCGCCAGTTCGTCCGAAGCGCGTGCCTTCTTCGAGCGCCATTTCGTGCCCATGCTGGTGCGGCCGGACACCGGCGCCGGTCTCGTCACCGGTTTCTACGAGCCGCGAGTCGAGGCATCGCCGGTACGGACGGAGCGTTTCTGCGTGCCGCTGCTGTCGCGTCCGGCCAATCTCATTGACGTGGACGACGCCAACCGGCCCGCCGGGATGGATCCTTACCTCGCCTTCGCGCGCCGGACCGCCGACGGCCTGGCCGAATATCCCGACCGTGGCGCGATCGAGCGCGACGCGCTCGCCGGCCAGGGGCTGGAGATCGCCTGGCTGGCCGACAAGGTCGATGCCTTCTTCATCCATGTCCAAGGCGCGGCGCGGCTTGTCATGACGGACGGGCGGCTTAGCCGCGTCACCTACGCCGCCAAGTCAGGCCAGCGCTTTACTGGCCCCGGCAAAATCCTGAGCGGGCTCGGTGAAATCCCGCTGGCGCAGGTGACGATGCAGTCGATCCGCGCCTGGTTCAAGGCGCATCCGGAGCGGGTCGACGAGATCCTGTGGCAGAACCGCTCCTACATCTTCTTCCGCGAGGCTGCAGTGGAAGATGCCGCGCTCGGTCCGATCGCCGCCGCCAAGGTGCCGCTGACGCCGGGCCGCTCGATGGCCGTCGACCGGCTGCTGCACACATTCGGCACGCCCTTTTACATCGACGCGCCGACGCTCACCGCCTTCGACGAAAGGCCGTTCCGGCGGCTGATGATCGCGCAGGACACCGGC
Source organism: Mesorhizobium sp. URHB0026 (assembly GCF_054059755.1). Classification (NCBI taxonomy): domain Bacteria; kingdom Pseudomonadati; phylum Pseudomonadota; class Alphaproteobacteria; order Hyphomicrobiales; family Phyllobacteriaceae; genus Mesorhizobium; species Mesorhizobium sp. URHB0026. The sequence goes on from NZ_JBSSCN010000001.1 coordinate 1,606,848, forward strand.
TCGGCCATAACAGGGCCGGCGCGGGGCGACCTGTTCGCCGGCTCGGGCGATGCCGCCGGCGAGATCGCCGGCGTGGTGCGCAACGCCGCCGATTTTTATGCGCTGGTGCCGCGCGCGCTGGCCGGGGGCGCGAGATGAGCAAGCGCGGGGATAAGCTCAGCGACGACGATCGGGTGCTGTGGAACCTGGTGGCGCGCACCGCCAAGCCGCTCAAAGGCCGCGCCGCCGTCGACATTCCGGACATGGCCGTCGATGCCAGGCCGACGCCGGCGCAGCCGGTCCAGCCTTCCGCCAACGCGCCGGGCACGGTAAAGCCGAAGATCCAGCATGTCACGCACCGCCTCGACGAGCCGACGCTGGACAAGCTGCAAAAAGGCCGGCTGCCGATCGAGGGCCGCGTCGACCTGCATGGCATGACGCAGGACGAGGCCTATTCGCTGCTGTTCTCATTCCTGCACCGGGCGCATGCCGGCGGCGTCCGCTATGTGCTGGTCATCACCGGCAAGGGGTCTTCCTCGGGCGGCGATGGCATCTTGCGGCGCGCCGTGCCGGCCTGGCTGTCGACACCGGCGTTCCGGCCGCTGGTTTCCAGTCACGACCATGCCGCCCGCAACCATGGCGGCTCGGGCGCGCTTTATATCAGGTTGCGGCGGGCGCGCTCATGACGCCGTTCGGCGAGCGGCTGCGGGCGCTGCGCGCCGAGCGCGGCGTCAGCCAGAAGGACATGGCGGCGGCGATCGGCGTCAGCGCCGCCTATCTCTCGGCACTGGAGCACGGCAGGCGCGGCGCGCCGACCTGGACGCTGATCCAGAAGATCATCGGTTATTTCAACGTCATATGGGACGATGCGGAGGAGCTGGCGCGGCTGGCCGAAACCTCGCATCCGCGGGTGAAACTCGATACGTCGGGTCTTTCCCCCGCCGCCACCGAACTTGCCAATCTTCTGGCCGAGACCATCGAGAAACTCGATGAGGCCGAGCTTCTGCGCATTACCGCTTCGATCCGCGCGGCGCTGGGCCGGCGGTCTTAGCTTGACGGCGCCCGTCGGCGAGCAGCAGGCGGGCGCCGTGCTGAGATCAATTCTTGCCGGCTGTGCTGCCGCCATTGCCGCCACGACCATGGTCGCCATGACCCTGGCCGCCATTTCCACCTCCCAGGCAGTCCGAAGCGCCGGCCTCGCCGCAACAGCGGCCGGCCCACAAATCGTTGAGGTTGGTGTTGGCGCAGCTTGGAATGGTCTGCCCGGCCAGAGCGGATCCGGTCAGCGCCGCAACGGCAGCCGCGGCGAGGAGAGTGTTGCGCAGAAAAGCAGTCATTTGAAGTCTCCATGATTTGGGTTTCTATCGTTCACGGCTATGTGTCGCCGGGCGAAACGGAAATGGTTCACGGAGAGATGAAAGATTTACTGGAGAGCGACGCAAGACGCGCGATCGGCAATGTTAGCGCCGCCCCTCATCTAACGGCATCTTCTCCCCGTAGAAGGGGAGAAGGGGCAACCTCGCCACCCTTCTTGCACTACTAACAATTGGCAAAACCGTTGATGACGGCACATTTCTCCCCGTCACGGGGAGAAATGCCCGGCAGGGTAATGACGGGCGGCGCCGGCCATCGCAAGGAAAAAGCGGGAAGACACTTTCGGCACGAGAGCTGCGCGGTTCGAACCCGCAGCGCTCTTTGCTACTGCACCGAGCCGACCAGGACCTGCTGGCCGCCGCGGATCGAGACCCAGCGGCCGGTGTTGTCGATCGCCTGCCGCTTGAGGAAGCGGTAGCCGGTCTGGTCCCAGGACTTGACCTTGTCGGTCAGATTGTCGAGCACATAGTCGCCGCCGTCGGTGCGCACCGTCAGCACGGCGTGGCCTTCACCGTCGGGCTTGCGGACCACGGTTATCAGGAGGTCGGCGAGCGACATGCCCATGCGGGACAGCTGGCGCCGCTTCTCCAGCACGTAGTCCTCGCAGTCGCCGACGCCCTTGTCCGGATAGGCCCAGACCTCGTCCTTGCCGTAAATGTCCATGTCGCTCATCGGCTTTACGGCGGCATTGACCCTGGCGGTAACGTTGACCAGCTTGCGCATCAACCCCTCGGTCAGGACCGCCGGCGCGAGATTGGCCGGGCGGATCGAGCATTCGCCCGGACGCTGCTTGCAGAAATCGTAGTGGCCGATCGGCTGCGAGGTGAGGCCCCCGGTCGCCATGGCGCCCGAAGCCCAGGCCGGTGCCATCCAGCCCCCCGTTAACGCCAGCCCTGCTGCCGCGCATACGCGCAGCCTTCGCATGGTTGAGGAATTCATTGTCCCCGCTCGCCCTGTTGTTAACGAAACGTTAAGGGCGATTTACACTCCGTGTCAATTACGACGTCGGCCTCATTTGCGGCATGGTTACCAGCAGGGAGGCGCAGCGGCCCTTGTGCAACAGAATCGGACCCGCGGCCGGTTCCGTCTGCAAAACCGCCTACCTCTTGGCGGTGCGGACCAGCTTCGGCTTCACCGGGACGCGGTTCTGGCGGCCATAGCTGGTGATGAAGTCGACGATGCGCGGCACGATTTCGGAGCGGAAGCGCGAGCCGTTGAAGACGCCGTAATGGCCGACTGCCGGCTGCATGTAGTGCGCCTTCTTGTCGCCGGGGATGTTGACGCACAAATCCTGCGCCGCCTTGGTCTGGCCAAGACCCGAAATGTCGTCGTTCTCGCCCTCGACCGTGAACAGGGCAACGTTGCGTATGACGGACGGATCGATCCTGGTGCCGCGATGCGTCATCTCGCCCTTGGGCAGCGCATGGCGCACGAAGACCGTGTCGACCGTCTGCAGATAGAACTCCGCCGTCAGGTCCATCACCGCCAGATATTCGTCATAGAAGTCGCGGTGCTTTTCGGCGTTGTCGCCATCGTGCTTCACAAGGTTCATGAAGAATTCCTTGTGGGCGATGATGTGGCGGTCGAGGTTCATGCTCATGAAGCCGGAAAGCTGCAGGAAACCGGGATAGACCTCGCGGCCGAAGCCCGGCACTGGCCAGGGCGCGCGCATGACGACATTGTCGCGGAACCAGTCGATGCCCTTTTCCTTGGCCAGCAGGTTGACGGCGGTCGGGTTGCGGCGGGTGTCGATCGGTCCGCCCATCAGGGTCATCGTCGAAGGCACGAACGGGTCGCCCTTCGCTTCCATCAGCGCCACGGCCGCAAGCACCGGCACGGAAGGCTGGCACACGGCCATCACATGCGTGTCGGGACCCAGCGTGTGCAGCATGTCGATGACGTAGTCGATATAATCGTCGAGATCGAAGCTGCCATCGGCCAGCGGGACCATGCGGGCGTCGACCCAGTCGGTGATATGGACGTCGGCATAGGGCAGCATCGCCTCGACCGTGCCGCGCAGCAGCGTGGCATAGTGGCCCGACATCGGCGCCACGATCAAAAGCTTCGGGTCGGCCTTGCGCCCGGCGGGAACGGCGCGCTCGAACCGGACGAGATTGCAGAACGGCTTCGACCAGACTGTCTTTTCGGTGACCGCGACGCTCGTCCAGTCGACCACCGTCTTGGCTAGGCCGAATTGCGGCTTGCCGTAGCGGCGCGTGGTGCGCTCGAACAGCTCGGCGCCCGCGGCGATCGAACGGCCCCAGGGCGTATGCGAAACCGGGTTGAGCGGGTTGGAGTAGAACAACCGGACCGCGTCGGCATAGAGCCGCGCCGGCTGCAGGGCGGCGTGGTTCATTTCATAGAGCTGGTAGAACATACGTTACCCCGCGACCGAAGGGACGACGATCAGCGCCGTGCCCAGATGTCTCGCGGGAACGTTAACAACTAATTGCTGCGATGCAATACGTCACGTGGCGTGACCAATGCTTCTTTCGTTGAAAGCCTTTAAAACCGGGCACGGCCGGGCCCAGCCGGCTCAATGTGCAGTGCCGAAATGTGTACGATATGTGTCGCCTGCACCCGACCATGATCCCGAAAGTTCCCGGTTGCTCCGCTGATCCGCGGTCGGCAAGAGATCATGGTCAGGAGACGATCAAATCAGACGCGCGCCATGCAGACGGAAGTCTGTCCGGAGCCGACGAAGCCGAGCTGGCCGGCGGCGCCTTTCGACAGGTCGAGCACCCGGCCCTTGATGAAGGGCCCGCGATCGTTGATGCGCACGACGACGCTGCGGCCGTTGTTCTTGTTGGTGACCCGCAATTTGGTGCCGAAAGGCAGGGTGCGGTGGGCGGCGGTCATCGCCGAGGGGTTCATGCGCTCGCCCGATGCGGTCCTCGAGTGCAGCGCGTACCAGGAAGCGCGGCCACACTGACCGGCGGCGGCGGTTGCCGAAGTGGCGGAAGCGCCTACCATCAGGCCAGCAGCGATCGTTACCGCGACAAGCGCGGTCTGTTTCGTGGTCTTCATATTTGGGGGATGGCTCCGTTTTTGACAGACCCAAGCCGTTAGGTGGGAAATAAGGCAGGAAATGCGGCAGTGATCTGGCGGTTCCATGGCAAGATCACACGTTTGGAGTCGGGGGGTAACAGTTTGTCAGGGATTTTCGGACCGGACTTCATCAGTTATCGATGATGTTCGTGCCGATATCCGAGATCCGTTTGACAAGATCCGGGATTAATCTCCAAGTAGAAACCGCTGGGATCGAGCCACTTCCTCTGGCTCTTTCATCGCGGCTATGGCGCCGCTGTCGATCGACTGGGAAAGCGAGATCCGACTATGAAACTGACCAAGAATCTGCTGGCGTTGATTGTACTCGCGATCGGTGCGTTGTGGTCGCTGCAAGGCATCGGCGTGGTCGGCGGGAGCTTCATGACCGGCCAGTCGCAATGGCTCTATATTGGCCTCGCCGCTATGCTGGCCGGCCTGGCGGGACTGGTATGGGCGAACCGTAGGCAGGGTTGAGGTTCGAGCAAACGCGCCCGGTGCTGAGCGCGCCGGCCGTGACCGCGTTCACTGCGACCAGTACTGCCAGGCCCAGTAAAAACTCTCGTCGCGCGGTGGCAGGCGATCGCGCCCGGCGCGAAGATGGACCGGCGCCGGCGAGTGCGGGCTGTCCTCACTTGCCGCGTTCTCATCGGAAGCAAGGCCGAGCAGCCAGGCGCCGACATGGGCAAACAACACCGCGGTGGAATGGGTCATCGTCATTCTCCTTTTCCGATCATTCCCGCCCCGCCCATGGGACCAGCACGCGCTCGATGCGGCGGATGGTGAATTCGAGCACGAAGGCGATGGCCGCGATCACCAAGATGCCCATGATCACCACGTCGGTGACGAGAAACTGGGCCGCCGACTGGATCATGAAGCCAAGCCCGCGCGTCGCCGCCACCAGCTCGGCCGCGACCAGTGTCGACCAACCGGCGCCGAGCGCGATGCGCAGGCCGGTCAGGATCGAGGGCAGGGCGCTGGGCAGGATCACGTGGCGGACCACTTGGCGCCGAGTCGCACCAAGCGAACGCGCGGCGTTGATGCGCTCCCGCGAGACGCCGCGGACGCCCGAGGCGGTCGACAGGGCGACCGGCGCCAGCATGGCGATGGCGATCACCAGGATTTTCGAAGGCTCGCCGATGCCGAACCAAATGATGACCAGCGGCAGGTAGGCCAGCGGCGGGATCGGCCGCAGGAATTCGAGCAGCGGATCGAAGATGCCGCGCCCCACCGTGCTGATGCCGATGGCGAGCCCCACCGGCACGCCGACCAGGATGGCGGCGACCAGCGCGGCAAAGACGCGGCCCAGACTGGCGACGACATGCTGCGACAGCGTCGCGTCGACGAAGCCGTCGTTCATAACCACGATGAACTTGTTCCACACGGCAAGCGGCGAGGGCAGGAACACCGGCGACACCAGTTGCAGGCGGGCCGAGAGTGTCCAGAGCGCCAGCACCGCCAGGATGGTGGTGGCGCTGACCATGCGCGCCGAAACGCCCGTCCGTTTCGCCCGTGGCCTGGACCAGGGCACCGACAGGCCGTCGGTTTCGTCTGTCCTTGAACCGGGCCGTTCCGTGTAGGAGGAAATGGTCATGCCGCCTCTCCCTCGAAGATCGCGTCGGTCAGTTCGCCGCGCGCAGCCCCGAAGGCCGGATCGGCCTTGATGGCGCGAATGGGCTCGCCTGCCGCGTAACGCCTGGAGAAGCACGGCTCGAAGGTTCGCACCACGCGGCCCGGGCCGGGCGCCAGCACGACGATGCGGGTGGCGAGCACCAGCGCCTCCTCGATGCCGTGCGTGACCATCAGCACGCCGGCATGGCTTGCCGTCCAAAGGTCGAGCAGCGTCGTCTGCATGCGCTCGCGCGTCAGTGCGTCAAGCGCGCCGAGCGGCTCGTCGAGCAGCAGGAATTCGGGTTCGGCGGCGAGCGCCCGGGCAAGCCCGACACGCTGGCGCATGCCGCCGGAGAGCTCCCAGATACGTTTGTCGCCGGCTTCAGCGAGTTTGACCAGCGCCAGCAGTTCATCGGCGCGGCGCGCCCGTTCGGCTGGCCTCACACCGCGCAACCTGAGCGCGAAGGCGACGTTCTCGCGCGCCGTGAGCCACGGAAACAGAGCATCGTTCTGGAACACCACCGCCCGATCAGAACCGGGCCCGGTGATCGGCTTGCCATTGACCGTGGCACTGCCGCGCGCGGGCGTGACCAGGCCTGCCGCGACGTTGAGCAGCGAGGTCTTGCCACAGCCGGAGCGGCCGACAAGGACGACGAAATCGTCCTTGGCAACGCCGATCGACACGTGCTCGACGGCGGGTGCCGGCTGGCCGTCATAGTGGATGGAGATCTTGTCGAGCAAGAGATGCTGCATGGGCCTCGCCGATTTGAAGGATATCCGCCTGCCCCGAAACCGCGCCTCGTCTGCGACTTCGGGACAGGCAACGCGCGGCGTCAGGGAAGGAGAGCCGCGTGTGCGACGCGTCAGTTCGAGGCCAGCGCCTCGGTGACGTATTTCGAAGTGACATATTTCGAATAGTCCGGCAGCACCGCGTCGACCTTGCCTTGCTCCTTGAGGAAGGCGGATGCCGCCGCGATCGCAGTGACCGTGCCGCCGCCGAGGAACTTCCCGGATGCCTGCTCTTCAAGGGTGGGGAAGACGTAGCCCTTGAGCAACTCCGGCACCTCTTCCAGCTTGGCGCCCGTGAGCTTGGCGATCGCCGCGGCCTGCGGCGACGACACCGACCAGGCGTCGGGCTTGGCGAGATAGTCCCCATAGGCGGTGCCCGTCACCTTGACGAAGTCGCGCACGGCTTCCGGGTTCTTCTCGGCGAAGTCGGTGCGCACTATCCAGGCGTCGAAGGTTGGCGCGCCCCAGGCGGCGACCTGCGAGGAATCCAGCACCACCTTGCCGGATGTCTTGATCTGGCCCAGCGCCGGATCCCAGACATAGGCGGCGTCGATATCGCCGCGCGCGAAAGCGGCGGCGATTTCCGGCGGCCTTAGGTTGAGGATCTGGACCGATTTCGGATCGACATTCTCGTGCTTGAGCGCGGCAAGCAGGCTGTAATGCGTCGTCGACACGAACGGCACGGCGACCTTCTTGCCGGCGAGGTCCGCGACCTTCCCGATGCCGGCGCCGTTGCGGGCGACCAGCGCCTCGGATTGCCCGATCAGGCCGACGACGAAAATGGTCTGGATCGGCAGTTCTCGGCTTGCGGCGGCCGCCAGCGGGCTCGAGCCGACATAGCCGATATCGACCGAGCCGGAGGCGACGGCGGCGATGACATCGGCGCCGGAATCGAACTTGCGCCAATCGATGCTGGCCTTGGTGGCCTTCTCATAGGCGCCGTCGGCCTGCGGCACTTTCGAGGGCTCGACCACCGTCTGGTAGCCGATGGTGATCTTCAAGTCGTTGGCCATGGCCGGGCCGAGGAAGGCGGCGCCGGCAAGGGCAGCGGAAGACAGGAGGAGGATGCGTCGCGAAATGCTGGACATGAAAGGCTCCTTGAAAGGAAAAACCGGATTGCATGTCCATAGTTCGCTAATTCCATGGTTCTTGTAGAGTTAAATCCTTCCAAGGAAGAGGAGCTTGTTGGAAAAAAGCCACCGCCGGCGGGTCGCCACGGCGGAAGTGACGGTTGCCGGCGTCCAAGAGCGGCGGCCCACCAACTTTGACCCGAGGGCGCGACCTCGACGGTTGCAGATACAGACAGGTTCAAACGAGATTCCGATTTTTCCCTACTTCCTGCAAACTTGTGCTTCAAACTGCAGAGAATTTAAAAGCGGATTCCGCGTACCGGCATTTAAGTATAGTAACCTTATGGACATAGGAGTGAGGTGCCGATGCCTGGCCATACCAAGCGTATTATGGCGACCGCTGGGGCCACTGGGTTCCGGCTGCAGGCCTTCGTGCAAGTAAGCCATGTTTTCCGTGTCATCGGCGTCACAAGTCGGGGGTAAAATCGCCACAACGGCTTGAAAACCAAGCAAGATCAACCGCAATTGGCTTGAATATCATGTCGCTGGAATTTATGTGTCATGGTGGCTTCGGCGCGGCGGGGAGGCACCCGAGGCGTTTCGCAACGGATGGCTTAGGGCCATCGCAGGACAGAGAAACGTTCGGTTCATGCTCACCAAAAAAGGCAAGTACGGCCTCAAGGCGCTCGTACATCTCGCGCACATGCCGGCCGGACGGCTCTCCTTCGTCGGCGATATCGCAACCGGCAACAACATCCCGAAGAAATTCCTCGACGCCATACTGGGCGAGCTGCGCAATGCCGGCTTCGTCCAGAGCCGCAAGGGCAAGGAGGGCGGCTATCGCCTGGCCCGGCCCGCCGACGAGATCAAGGTCGGCCACGTCGTGCGCGTCCTCGACGGGCCGTTGGCCCCGATCCCCTGCGCCAGCCGCACACAATATCAGCGCTGTGAAGATTGCAACGAGGCGACATGCCAAGTCCGACATCTGATGCTGGAAGTCCGGCAGGCGATCGCCGAGGTGCTCGACCAGCGCAGCCTCGCCGAGATGCGCGACATTGCCGACGACCTCCCGGTCGCGAGGGACGACTTGCCGGTGGTGCGGAACGGCCTGTCGGTCGCGGTGAAGGCCCAGGCCTGAAATCGGTACTTCGCAGGGGGCTCGCTCGCGCATGACCGGGCGAACCAACCCGACCCGTTCCATCATCATCGTTGGCGGCGGCGCTAGCGGCGTCGTGCTGGCCGCGCATCTGCTCAAATCGCCCAATCCGGACCTGCGCGTCACACTGATCGAAAAACGCCCGCATTTCGGCCAGGGCATCGCCTATTCGACGCTGCTGTCGGCGCATGTGCTGAATGTCAGCGCCGCCGGCATGAGCGCCTACGCCGACGATCCCGGCAATTTCTGGCGCTGGCTGCTGGAGCGGGGGTTTGCGACACCGGAGCAGGCTCCGGTCTATGCGCCGCGCAGCCTCTATGCGCTTTATCTCAAGGAATTGCTCGACGACCTGGAAGCGCGCGAGCGCGAGGCCGGCCGGCTGCGCCTGATCCGCGAGGAGAGCCTGTCGATCACGCCGACTGCGTCCGGGGTCGAGGTGGCGCTCGCCAACGGCACCAGCGTGGTCGCCCATCTTGCCGTGCTCGCCACCGGCCATGACGAACAGCCCGCGCAGGGCCATGCGATCCGGATGGGCTCGGAAGCCGACACCGCGCTTGATCCCGATAGCCGTATCCTGGTGCTGGGCACGGGCTTGAGCATGGTCGATGCATTCCTTTCCCTGGAGCAGCGCGGCCATCGCGGCGACATCATCGCGGTGTCGCGGCGCGGCCTGCTGCCCTCGCCGCATCGCAAGGGCAATCCGATCAAACTCGACGTCGCCGATATCCCGCTCGGCACCCAGCTCTCCTATTTCGTCGGCTGGTTCCGCGACCTCATTCGTGAGAACCAGAAGGCCGGCGTCGACTGGCGCGACGTGGTGGACGGCCTGCGCCCCTTCAACCAGAAGATCTGGCAGAACTGGCCGGCCTCGGCCAAGCGCCGCTTCGTCGAACACACCAAGGCCTGGTGGGACATTCATCGCCACCGCATGGCACCCGAGGTCTACGCCAGGGTGACGGAAGCCGTGCAATCGGGCCACGTCCGGCCGCTCGCCGGGCGCGTCGTCGGCGTCACGCCGGGCGACGGCTTCGCGGTGGAGGTCCAGTCGCGCCATACCCAGCGTCTCGAAACATTCGACGTCGCCCGCATCTACGATTGCTCGGGTATCGTGCGCGACATCTCGACCTCGCCGAACAGCGTGGTGCGCTCGCTGGTCCGCCGCGGTCTGGCGCGGCCGGATCCGCTGCGCATCGGCCTCGACGTCTCGGCCAATTGCGAGATCATCGCCGCCGACGGCACCGTTTCGCGAAAAATCCTCGCCGTCGGCCCGCTGACGCGCGGCACCTTCTTCGAGATCGACGCCATTCCCGATATCCGCGTCCAGTGCGCCAGGCTGAGCAAGCGGTTGCTAGGGTAAGCAATCTCGGCGGGTGATCGCCTTCCGCGATCGCACCATATCCGGCTGAGTGCAGTCTGGTATCTATTCGGCTGGAACAACTTCCGTCTTTAACTATAGACCGCAGGACTAAAGTCTTGCGCGCTGGTAGGCCTTGGTCCGAGAGGCCTTCAAACGTTCTGTTCTTGTCCATTGGACGTTCCGTACTTTAGTCAATTGATATATATACGAGACGTGACGCAGTCCCGTCGCCAAAGGCGTTCTCATCCTCGACCGCGCTGAAGTGCATTTCAGCCGGCGCGAAGAGCCATTCTGGTTCGGCGCACCGATCACCGCTCTCCTAGTGGCGACATCGCGCGCCCAGCCTACGAGTTCAAGCTGGCCGCGGGCTACCCAGCGGACAAAGAATGGCCGGCGCGGGGATGCTTGGGTTGGAAGCAGGTCGCACCGGCCATCGCGGGTTAGGCTTCGATTGGGATCGTCCCCCGCATGGCCAAGCTACACATATATTAGCGGTTGCTCAACTGAGACTGAAGTCCCTCCAGCTACCGGCCGGAGGGACGGCGTTCAGCCGCCCAATGCCTCACACACAGCGCGCGCGGTCTCGGCGCCGGAAAAATTCTGCTGGCCGGTGATCAGGTTGCCGTCGCGCACCGCAAAGGCGCGCCACAGGCCGGCCTGGACATAGTTGGCGCCGATCGCCTTCAGCTCATCCTCGATCCGCCACGGCATCAGATGTTTGCCGCGCTCCAGCGCACCCATCTCCCAGGTCGCGTTGTCGGCGAAATCCTCCTCGATATTCGCGAACCCGGTCACCGTCTTGTCGGCGACGAGCAGCGATCCGTCGGCACGCCTGGCATAGCGCAGCAGCGCTGTGCCATGGCAGAGCGCCGCGGCCACCTTGCCTGCTTCGTGGAAGGCGACGAAGATCCGTTGCAGCGCTTCCGCCCGGGCGTAGTTGAACATCGGCGCCTGGCCGCCGGCGACGACGATCGCGTCGAAGCCGTCGAGCGCGATCTCCGCGACAGGCCTTGTGTTGTCGACCAGGCTCGCCAGTTTCGGGCTCGAGATGAAGCCGAGCGAGATGAGGTCGGTTTCCGAATAGCCCGAGGGATCACGCGGTCGCTCAGCGCGTCCGCCTCGCATCTGCCGCCATCGGGCGAGAAGATCTCGACGTCGTAACCCCGCTCTGTGAAAACGTACCAAGGATGCGTCAGCTCGCTCCACCAGAAGCCGACCGGCCAGCCGGTCGTGGTCGAGACGGCCGGATTGGCGATGACGATCGCCACCCGTTTCGGCCTGCGTGCATTGACCGGATTGGTATCCCGTACACTCATCCTGGCTCTCCTTCATGAAGCTGTCGCCGGTAAAGCCGAATGCTGCAATCTGGCCGTATGGGCGGGCAAAATCCGCTTTCGCCGCCGCCGGGCGTTGCCTAGGGTGGCGGCATGGCACCACGCGGCAGACTTTACGGTTGTCCAGTCGAGTTCGCGCTCGACGCACTGGGCGGCAAATGGAAGACGGTGATCCTGGCCCGGATCAAGCAAGGTCCGCTGCGCTATTCCGAGTTGCGCCGATCGATCCCTTCGCTTTCCGACAAGATGCTGACGCAGCGCCTGGCCAACCTGGTCGAGATCGGCTTTGTCGCGCTGGAGGCGTCGCCCGACGGCAAGGGACGCTATGTCTTGACCGAGCGTGGTCGCGATCTGGCCGCCACGCTGCAAGCGCTCTACGACTGGGGCGATGTGCACGGGCGCGCGGACGGCGTCCGCTTCCGCACCGACACCGAGACCCGGCAAGGCGCCTAGATCTTTTATTTTACGCAATTCCCTAGGGAAAGCGCGACGCGCTTTTCCCTGGAAAACCGATCGCACTTTTCCTGGAATTGCTTTAGCTCCCGCCGGCAAGCGCGCCGCAAAAACCCGCGACATCGGTGATGGCAGCCTCGCCGAGGAAGCCAAGCGTGGCTATCGAGCGGTCGCGGGCCACACGGTTGCCGAAGCCGCAGGCGTCCTCGATCACCACGGCGACAAAACCATTGTCGGTCGCCTGGCGAACAGTCGGCTCGATGCCGATCTCCATCGCCACGCCGGCGAGCGCGACGGCGCGCACACCGCAATCGCGCAAGGCAAAGCTCAGCGCCGTGGAATCGAAGGCCGACATGGTCAGCTTGTCGAACACCGCCTCGTCGGCGCGTGGCGCGAGTTCGGGAACGATCTTCGTCGCCTCGGCATCGCGCGGGAACCAGGGCTCGACCGTGTCTGGACTGTCACGCCGCTGCCAGGCCATGGCGGTGCGCAGCTGGGTGGCGCCCATCCACCTGCGTGGCAAGGAGAGATGGCGTGTGAACGCCACCCGCATGCCGGCCGAGCGGGCTGCTTCGAGGACGCTGCCGGTGCGCTCGACGATGTCGGCCGCACCAGCGATCTGGCGGCAGATGCCGACCTGCATGTCGTAGATCACCAGCGCCATGCGGCGGGGATCGCACCATTCAGCCAGGCTGGCGGGGATCTCGATGTCTTCGCTGGATCGGATCATGCTGCCGTCCGGTCCCATGGCTTGGCGATGTCGACAGTCGGGTCGAACAGATATTCGAGCGGCAAGGGGGCGGGGTCGAAGGCAAGAAAATACCATTCCAGCAGCCCGGCCTTCGACAGCGGGAAGTCGTCGGTGTAGTTTCTTGCTTCTTCGACGCTGTCGAGCTCGAAAACGACGATGACGCCGCCGACATCGGCGCGCGCAGGGTTTTCGCGCACGATGCCTGCCTTCCAAAGCCGCCAGACATTCGAGACTTCATCGCGCAAATAGGGTTTCAAATCGTCGAGGGTGACGCCGGGCTTGAAGTTGTCATAGGCGAGGATCTTCATCGGCCGCCTCCTTGAATTGATATGGCGTATGTTCGGCTAGCACGGCGAAATCGGCGGCGGCAACGAACGAGGTGGTTCGTTAGACGCCTCGCCTGGGACGGGCCATGGAATTTCATTCCCCGTCTGGCCACCGGATTGGCACGATCTATCTTCTTTCCAACTGCGATCGGCTGGAAAAGACGCTAGGTTGACCCATGGAGGCCCCGACATGAGCGAGCATAGAAAAACCACGGCCGACAGTGGCTCCTCGGACAGCGCACTCTCGCGCCTGCGCCCGCCCTATGCGTCGTTGCTCGATCTGATAGGGCAGACGCCCATCGTCGAGCTGACCAAATTCGACACCGGAAAATGCCGGCTGTTCATCAAGCTCGAGAGCCAGAACCCTGGCGGCTCGATCAAGGACCGTATCGCGCTGTCGATGATCGCGGCGGCCGAGAAACAGGGCAAGCTGAAGCCCGGCGGCACCATCGTCGAGGCGACAGCCGGCAATACCGGCCTTGGCCTTGCCCAAGTCGGCATTCCCAAGGGGTACCGCATCATTCTGGTGGTGCCCGACAAGATGTCGCGTGAAAAAATCCAGCATCTGCGCGCGCTAGGCGCGGAAGTGCGCATGACGCGTTCCGATGTCGGCAAGGGCCATGCCGAATATTACCAGGACATGGCGGAGAAAATCGCCGCCGAACTGCCCGGTGCCTTCTACGCTAACCAGTTCGCCAATCCGGCCAACCCGCTTGCGCATCAGACGACCACCGGCCCGGAGATTTTCTCGCAGCTTGACGGGGATGTCGACGCGGTGGTGGTCGGCGTCGGCTCGGGCGGCACGCTGACCGGGCTTGGCCGCTACTTCGCCGAGGTGTCGCCGAAGACGGAGATGGTGTTGGCCGATCCGGTCGGCTCGGTGCTGGCGCCGCTGATCAAGACCGGCAAGATGGAAGAGGCGGGAAGCTGGACGGTGGAAGGTATCGGCGAGGATTTCGTGCCGCCCAATGCCGATCTGTCTCTGGTCAAGAAGGCCTATTCCATCACGGACAAGCAGAGCATGCTGGCGGTGAGGGATATGTTGTCCCGGGAAGGCATCCTGGCCGGTTCGTCTTCGGGCACTTTGTTGTCGGCGGCGCTGCGCTATTGCCGCGAGCAGACGGTGCCCAAGCGCGTCGTAACCTTCGTCTGCGACAGCGGCAACAAGTACCTGTCAAAAGTGTTCGACGATTTTTGGCTGGCCGAGCAGGGCTTGGCCGAACACGAACAGCATGGCGACCTGCGCGACCTCGTGATGCGCACTCACCGCACTGGCGATACCGTCTATGTCGGGCCGGACGAGAGCCTGCTCAACGCCTATGGACGCATGCGCCGCTCCGATGTCTCGCAACTGCCGGTGCTCGACAATGGCAAACTCGTCGGCATCGTCGACGAGAGCGACATCCTTGCCCATGTCGACGGCCCGTATGACGGGCGCTGGGAGCGCTTCAACGGCCCGGTGCGCACGGCCATGACCTCGAACCTGCACACGCTGCAGGCCAGCCAGACGCTGGACGCGCTGCTGCCGGTGTTCGACCGCAACGAGGTCGCCATCATCTTCGACGGCGACGAGTTCGTCGGCCTGATTACCCGCATCGACCTGATCAACCATTTGAGGCGCGCACGATGACAACATCCGGAAAGAACCGCCTGGCGTTCTCGACGCGCACCATCCATGGCGGCCAGAGCCACGACCCGCTGACCGGTGCGGTGATGGTGCCGATCTACGCCACCTCGACCTATGGCCAGCAGTCGCCCGGCGTGCACAAGGGTTTCGAATATGCCCGCAGCCAGAACCCGACGCGCTTCGCCTTCGAGCGCGCCGTGGCCGATCTCGAAAGCGGCTCGGCGGCTTTCGCGTTCGCCTCCGGCCTGGCGTCGATCGCCACGGTCCTCGAATTGCTCGATTCGGGCGCGCATATCGTCGCCACCGACGACATTTATGGCGGCTCGTTCCGGCTGATGGAGCGGGTGCGAAAGCGCTCGGCCAATCTGCAGATTTCCTTCGTCGATTTCACCAATCTTGCCGCGGTTGAAGCCGCGATCCGGCCGGAAACAAAAATGCTTTGGGTCGAGACGCCCACCAATCCATTGCTGCGTATCGTCGATCTCGAAGGCGTAGCGGCGTTGGCGAAGCGCAAGGGGATCTTGTCCGGCGCCGACAACACCTTCTGCAGCCCCTATATCCAGCGGCCGCTGGAGCTCGGCATCGACATCGTGGTCCATTCGACAACGAAATATTTGAACGGCCATTCCGACATGGTCGGCGGCGTTGCCGTGGTCGGCGACAACCAGGATCTGGCCGACCGGCTGAAATTCCTGCAGAACGCCATCGGCGCCATATCAGGCCCGTTCGACAGTTTTCTGGCGTTGCGCGGTTTGAAGACCCTGGCGCTCAGGATGGAGCGCCATTCCGCCAACGGCCTGAAGATCGCGCAGTGGCTGGAAGCGCGAAAAGATGTGCGCCGCGTCATCTATCCCGGCCTCGCCAGCCATCCCCAGCACGCCATCGCGGTGCAGCAGATGCATGCCTTCGGCGGCATGATCACCGCTGTGCTCGATCGCGACCTTGCTGGCACCAAACGCTTTCTCGAACGCACGCAGCTGTTCACGCTGGCCGAAAGTCTTGGCGGGGTGGAGAGCCTGATCGAGCACCCGGCGCTGATGACGCATGGTTCCATTCCCGCCGAGAAACGGGCTGAGATCGGCATATCGGATTCGCTGGTGCGGCTGTCGGCCGGGATCGAGGATGGCGACGATCTGATCGCCGATCTGAATCAGGCGCTGGGGGGCTGAGTGCCTTCGGCATGACCAAGGAGCCCGCGTTGCTCGCTGCATGCTCCGAGGCGCGCCTTGCTCCGCCCCACGGACTGATGGCCGTCTCGCCGATCTGAGCCAGATCAAGCGTCGTGTTTGTGGCGGTGCTTTCCGCGATCCTTCTCGGCGTGCGACTCTCCGGAGCGCACCGGCTTGGAGTTGTCCTTGTCGCGGCGCCCTCGGTGCTGGTCGCCTATCGGAGATAGCGGCACGCCGTGGCGCGCGTTTTTCGTTTCGAGACGGGTGATGAAGATATCGAAGCGATTGGGCATCGTCCGGTCAGTGCTCCGTCGTACTGTCGGGTTTGTTGTCGGAAAGCCTGACGTCTGTCGGCAAGGCACTCGCGGCCTGCTTGGTCAGGCTGGTGTCGTTCCGGGCTGGCAGCCGCTTGTCCTGGCGTGCGGCAATCCGGTCGCGACCGGCATAGTAGGGCTCGAAAGCATCCTGTATCGTCAGGCTGTCCATCCTGTCCTCCCTTGGGAATCAGGGGCTAAATCTGCCAAAACCGGTTTCGTTCCCTACTGTGGCGAAGGAATGGCGATTGGCTTAAATCAGTGTGAGTTTTGCAAGCCGGCGCCAGCCATGCCAAATGGGTTTGGCGGGCCAAACAGGGGCTGCACGGAGACGGCATTGGTGACTGGCGAGACGGGCAAGCGCAGCTATGTGGTCGGGCAGACCGAAATCGCGGCCCGTCCGCTCGATCCGGCGCTCTATCTGGTGGCGACGCCGATCGGCAACCTCGCCGATATCACGCTGCGCGCGCTGGAGACGCTGGCCTCCGCCGACATCGTCGCCTGCGAGGACACGCGCGTGTCGCGCGTGCTGCTCGACCGCTACGGCATTCGCCGCCGCACCACGGCCTATCACGAGCACAATGCCGGCGAGGCCGGGCCGAAATTGATCGCGGCGCTCGAAGCCGGCCAGAGCGTGGCGCTGATCTCGGATGCCGGGACGCCGCTGGTCTCCGATCCCGGCTACCGGCTGGTCGGCGAGGCACTCGACCACGGCCTCCGCGTCGTGCCGATCCCCGGCCCGTCGGCGCCGCTTGCCGCGCTGACGGCGTCGGGCCTGCCGTCGGACGCCTTTCTGTTCGCAGGCTTCCTGCCGGTTAAATCGGGACAACGCCTGGCCCGGCTGGAGGCGCTGAAAGCCGTGCCGGCAACGCTGATCTTCTTCGAATCGCCGCGCCGGCTGGCCGAGTCGCTCGGCGCCATGGTCGAGGCGCTCGGCGGCGAGCGCAAAGCCGCCATCGGCCGGGAATTGACCAAGACGTTCGAGGAGATGCGCACCGGCACGCTGCGGGCGCTCGCCGACCACTACGCGGCGGCCGATACCCCCAAGGGCGAGATCGTCGTCTGCGTCGGCGCCGCCGAGGCCAAGGCCGACGAACCTGAAGACATCGATCGCCTGCTTTTGTCGCTCGCCGCTGAAATGCCCGCTTCCAAGGCGGCGGCGGAAGCGGCGAAAATGACCGGCGGCCAGAAACAGACGCTGTATCGGCGGCTGCTCGAGCTCAAGGACAGACCATGATCCCGAACCGAAGGTCAGCAAATGCAAAAAACGGAAACCGGTTTTCAGAAAAGGTCATGGCCGAGCAAAGAGAGAGAAGCGGTGGCTGAGCGCCCGAGCGCCAGCCGCCAAAAGGCCTACCGGCGCGGCCATCGCGGCGAATGGCTGGCAGCGGCCGCGCTGATGTTGAAGGGCTACCGGATTCTCGCGCGCCGCCACCGCACCCGCTTCGGCGAGATCGACCTGATCGCGCGGCGTGGCGACCTCGTGCTGTTCGTCGAGGTCAAGGCGCGTCGCACGCTGATCGAGGCCATGGAGGCGATCGGCCACGAATCGGAGCGCCGCATCGAGGGTGCGGCCGATATCTGGCTGTCGCGGCAGCCCGATTATGGCAGGCTATCGATGCGCTTCGACATGGTCGCCGTGCTGCCCTGGCGCTGGCCGGTCCATGTCCCGAATGCGTTTTATGGAAGGAGTTAGGCTCGTTGCCGGAGGCAATCCATTCGTCGAGGTTAGCGCTGCCCCTCATCGCCCTGCCGGGCACTTCTCCCCGTATAGTGACGGGGAGAAGGAGGCTGCCGCACCCTTGGCGCCTAACCTGCAACGCGTTGGTGGTTGGCGAAACCGGCGGTGACAGCGCCCCTCTCCCCGTCACTATACGGGGAGAGGATGCCGGCAGGCAGGTGAGGGGCGGCGCTGACGTTCGGGGATAGGTGACTGCAATCGAACCGGTCGCTGCGCTCATCCCCAGATCATCAGGGCCACCAGCCCGGCGATCCCCACCACCAGGCGCCACCAGCCGAACAGCGAGTAGCCGTTGCGCGAGACGTAGTCGAGCAGGTATCGCACCACGACCAAGGCCGTGACGAACGCGGCAACGAAGCCGATGGCGATGATCGGCAAGTCGGCCGAGGTCAGCACGTTGCGGTTCTTGAACAGGTCGAAGGCAAAGGCGCCGACCATGGTCGGGATGGCGAGGAAGAAGGAAAATTCCGCCGCCGCCCGCTTGTCGACACCCAGGAGCAGCGCGCCGACGATGGTCGAACCCGAGCGCGACGTGCCGGGGATCAGCGACAGGCACTGGAACAGGCCGATCTGCAGGTAAAGTCTGGTCGGGAAGCGCTCAACGTCGCGATAGACCGGCTTGAGGTTCATGCGGTCGACGACCAGCAGCACGACGCCGCCGATGATCAGCATGATGCAGATCAGTCGGGGTGATTCGAACAGCACCGTCTTGATGAAATCATGCGCCAGCGCGCCGATGACCGCCGCCGGCAGGAAGGCTATAAGGATGCCGATGACGAAATGCCGAGTCAGCCGGTCATGCGGCAGGTCGAGGAGCATCTGCCACAGGCGCCGGAAATAGACGCTGAGGATCGCCAGGATGGCGCCGAGCTGGATCAGGATCTCGAAGGCTTTGCCGGTCGACTGGAACCCGAGGAAATGGCCAGCGAGCAGGATGTGGCCGGTCGAGGACACCGGGATGAATTCGGTCAACCCCTCAAGCAGGCCAAGCAGCAGGGCTTCGACGATGGTCTGGCTTTCCATTTCTACCTCGGCATTGGCGTGACGGCTAACAGAATGGCTTGCTTGTCATGGCGCCGAAGTCCCCCTATAGGTCGCAACACCCCTGACGGCCCGCTAGCCGGGCGGCCAAGACTTACCGGTGCGCCCTGCGATTCGCCAGTGTGGCAATCCGGAATTCGCCACACCTGGGACGAGCGCGATGCGCGAATTCCGGATTCTGAACCATACCAGTGCGCTTTATCATCGCGGAACCATGCTGACGCTTTTCCACCATCCCATGTTCGCCACCTGCCGCTTCGTCCGCCTCGCCTTTGGCGAGTATGGCGAGGAGCTGGCGCTGATCGAGGAAAAGCCGTGGACGCGGCGCAAGGAGTTCCTGGCGCTGAATCCGGCCGGGACACTGCCGATCCTGCTGGCCGAAGGCGACGTGCCGATCATCGGCGCGACGGTGATTTCCGAATATCTCGACGAGACGCGGGGCGTGCTCAAGCGCGACAAGCGGCTGTTCGCCGAGGACCCGATGCAGCGCGCCGAAATCCGCCGGCTGATCGACTGGTATCTCAACAAGGCCGAAAGCGAAGTGACGCGCCATCTGGTGCGCGAACGCGTGCTGAAGCCGGTGATGCCGGAAACGGCGGGCGGCGGTTCGCCCGATTCAGGCGCCATCCGCGCCGCGCGCGCCAATATCCGCCAGCACATGAAATACACCAACTGGCTGGCCGGCACCCGTCACTGGCTGGCCGGCGGCAGGGTCACCTATGCCGATCTGGCGGCCGCCGCGACGCTGTCGGTGCTCGACTATCTCGGCGAGATCGACTGGCGCGAACACCCCGCCGCGCGCGAATGGTACACGCGGGTGAAGTCGCGGCCCTCCTTCCGGCCGCTCCTGACCGACCGCGTGCGCGGCCTGTCGCCGGTATCGCACTATGCGGATCTCGACTTCTGACGCGCCAAAACTGCGCGCGCTGATCGACGCGGAGGCGCGGCGCGCCGGCTTCGACGCGGTCGCCGTCACCGCTCCAGATGCCATCCCGCTGGCGCCGGCCCGCCTGGCCGAATTCATCGCCGACGGCTTTCACGGCTCAATGGACTGGATCGCGGAGACGATTGCGCGCCGCGCCGAGCCATCCACGCTGTGGCCCGCCGTGCGCTCGATCGTCGTGCTGGCGATGAATTACGGGCCGGACCATGATCCGCGCGACGTGCTGGCCAAGCGCGACCGCGGCGCGATCTCGGTCTACGCGAAAAACCGCGACTATCACGAGATCATGAAGGGCCGGCTGAAGCAGATCGCCGGCAAGATCGTCGCGCGCGCCGGCGGCGACGTGAAGGTCTTCGTCGACACGGCGCCCGTGATGGAAAAGCCGCTGGCTGAAGCAGCGGGCCTGGGCTGGCAAGGCAAGCACACCAATCTGGTCAGCCGTGAGCACGGCTCCTGGCTGTTCCTCGGCACCATCTTCACCACGGCCGAACTGGAACCGGACAAGCCCGAGATCGACCATTGCGGCTCCTGCCGTGCCTGCCTCGACGCCTGCCCGACCGACGCGTTCCCCGCGCCCTACAGGCTCGATGCCCGGCGCTGCATCTCCTACCTCACTATCGAGAACAAGGGGCCGATCCCGCATGAATTTCGGGAAAAGATCGGCAACCGCATCTATGGCTGCGACGACTGCCTCGCCGCTTGTCCTTGGAACAAATTCGCCCGCGCCGCGTCCGAGGCCAAGCTCGCCGCGCGCGACGATCTGCGCGAGCCGCCGCTCGCCGATCTTTTGGCCCTCGACGACGCTGGCTTCCGCGCCTTCTTCTCCGGCTCGCCGATCAAACGCATCGGCCGCGACCGTTTCGTCCGCAACGTGCTGATCGCCGCCGGAAATTCCGGCGATGGCGCACTTGCCGGCGTCGTCCGGGATCTGCTCGGCGATGCCTCGCCGCTGGTGCGGGGCGCGGCAATATGGGCGCTGGCGCGGCTGGTGCCGGAGAACGAATATGCCGAACGGGCCGCGAACGGCTTGAACAGCGAGGACGACGCGGCGGTGCGCGAGGAATGGCGCCTGGCGCGGCCGAACAGGGCACATGCATGAGCGGAAAACAGGTCTTCATTTTCGGCGCCGGTTATTCGGGCAAGGCCTTTGCCCGTGCCAATAGGGGAGCCGCCACGATCGCCGGCACGACACGCTCCGAGGAAAAATTCGAAGCGCTGCGCCAGGCCGGCATCGTCCCGCTGCTGTTCCACGGCAAGTTGACGAACGAAATCGGCGATGCGCTGGAGAAAACCACGCATCTGGTGGTTTCGGTCGGTCCGGAAGAAGCCGGCGATCCGGTGTTGAATGCCACCCGCCAGGCAATCGCAGGGATGCCGGCGCTGGAATGGATCGGCTATCTCTCGACCGTTGGCGTCTATGGCGATCATGGCGGCGCCTGGGTCGACGAGACGGCCGCCTGCCGGCCGGTGTCGAAGCGCTCGGTCATGCGGGTCGAGGCCGAGCAGGCCTGGGAGAAGCTCGGCCGGGAAATCGATTGGCCGGTGGCGATCCTGCGCCTCTCCGGCATCTACGGTCCGGGCCGCAACGCGCTGGTCAATCTGGAGAACGGTACTGCCAGGCGGCTGGTCAAGCCGGACCAGGTGTTCAATCGCATCCATTGCGACGACATATCAGGCGCGCTGTGGCATCTGCTCAGCGGCAATAGAGGCGGCATTTTCAACGTCACCGACGATGAACCGGCGCCGCCGCAGGATGTCGTCGCCTACGCCGCACATCTGATGAGCGTTGAGCCGCCGCCCGAAATCCCCTTCGACACCGCCCAACTTTCGCCCATGGCGCGGTCCTTCTATGGCGAGAACAAGCGGGTCGCCAATGCGGCGATCAAGGCGGCGGGCTATCGCTTTCGCTTTCCGGACTATCGCGCCGCTTTCGACCATATGTGGGCAAGCGGCGACTGGCATGACGGTGCGCCGCGCAGCCCGATGAGGGGCGCGGAGGGCTAGGATGATCGAAGCGTGGCGCTTGGCGTGGTATGATTCGGCGATTGCAGGCACGGGGGTGCGGTTCATGAAATCATCGATGCGGCCGCTTGGCGCAAGAAATGCGTTATTGGCGGCAGTGCTGGCTCTGGCAGGCCTCGCCGCGCAGCCGGCAGCAGCCGAGGAACGGGCGAAAGACCTGTTCGGCGCCGAGAAGCTGCCGACGGCCACCGCCCCGCAATCCTTCGGCTTCTATTCCAAGGGCTGCTTTGCCGGCGGTGTCGCCATCCCCATGGACGGCCCGACCTGGCAGGTGATGCGGCCCTCGCGCAACCGCCGCTGGGGTCATCCGGCCATGATCGCCTTGATCGAAAAGTTGTCGCGCGACGCGGTCGCCGACGGCTGGCCTGGCCTTCTGATTGGCGATATCGCGCAGCCACGCGGCGGCCCGATGACGACGGGCCATGCCTCGCACCAGATCGGCCTCGACGCCGACATCTGGCTGACGCCAATGCCTGACCGCACGATGACCAGGGCACAGCGCGAAAACATGAGCGCCACCTTGATGGTCGACGAAAAGACGCATCTGGTGAAAGACGCGCTGTGGACGCCGCAGCACACGGCGTTGCTCAAGCGGGCAGCGAGCTATCCGCAGGTCGAGCGCATCCTCGTCAATCCGGGCATCAAGAAAAAACTTTGCGATACCGTCAAGGGCGACCGCTCCTGGCTGCGCAAGATCCGACCGTTCTGGGGCCACGACTATCATTTCCACATGCGCATAGGCTGCCAGCCGGGCTCGCCCAATTGCAAGGCGCAGGAAACGACGCCCGATGATGACGGTTGCGGCAAGCCGCTGGCCTGGTGGTTCACGGAAGAGCCGTGGCGCCCCAACAAGAACCCGGATGCGCCGAAGGCGCGCGACCTGATGATGATGGCGAACCTACCCAAGGAATGCCGCGCCGTGCTCGACGCACCCGGACCGGCCTCCGCCGAGGCGGCGACCTATCACAGTGGCGCCGTGCCGGTCGCGGTGGCAGGGCCCGAACCGGAAACGCCGTCGCAGCCTGCCACCACGGCCAGTGGCGGCGGCGATCTGCCAGGCGCGGCAAATGCTTTCGCGGCGACGCCCAGAATGGGCGCGCCCGTTCCCCGGCCACGGCCGCCGGTTCCCGGGTCACAGCCGCCGGTGAACTGACTGCCAGCAGGTCATTTCCTGCGTCCAAAGATTGCCGCAGACGAGCCGATCGCCGAAGCCGGCGTTGCCCCTCATTGTCCTGCCGGACATTTCTCCCCGTATAGTGACGGGGGAGAAAGGAGCTGATCGTACCGATGACGCCCTTCTTGTAACGTTGGCGATTGGCGGAATCATCGACGAGAGCGCCCCTCTCCCCGTCTCTATACGGGGAGAGGATGCCGGCAGGCAGGTGAGGGGCGGCGCCTGCGCTTGAAAACCGGCACTGAAGCGGCTTTCCCTTTGTGGGGTCATGCGCTAGTCAACGACCGGGCGGTGAGAGGCCGCCGAAAAGAGGCGGACGAAGAGCATGGCAGGCGAAGACGACACCTCGTTGCGGTTTCCGATCCTGATCGGTGACATTGGCGGCACCAATGCGCGCTTTTCGATCGTGCTCGACGCCAATTCCGAGGGCGGCGAGCCGATCATCGTCCAGACCGCCAATTACAACACCATCGATGAGGCGATCCAGGCGGCGGTGCTCGACCGCTCCTCGGTCCGGCCCAATTCGGCGGTGCTGGCCGTGGCCGGCCCCGTCGACGGCGACGAGATCGAGCTCACCAACTGCCCCTGGGTCGTCAAGCCGAGGCAGATGTTCGCCAATCTGGGGCTGAGCGACATCGTCGTGCTCAACGATTTCGAGGCCCAGGCGCTGGCCGTCGTGGCGCTGGGCGAAGAGCATATGGAAAAGATTGGCGGCGGCACGCCGGAGCCCAATGCCGGCCGCGTCGTGCTGGGTCCGGGAACCGGGCTCGGCGTCGCCGGGCTGGTCCACGCGCTGCATCACTGGATCCCGGTGCCCGGCGAAGGCGGCCATATGGACATCGGGCCGCGGACGCCGCGCGATTTCAAGGTCTTCCCGCATATCGAGAAGCTCGAGGGCCGCATTTCGGGCGAACAGATCCTGTGCGGACGCGGTCTCGTCAACGTCTACCGGGCGGTGGCCAAGGCGGATGGCAAGCCGTCGCCCTTCACCACGCCGGCCGAAGTCACCGCTGCGGCGCTGGCCAAGACCGATCCGGTGGCGCAGGAAGCGCTCGAGACCTTCGTCACCTGCCTCGGCCGCACCGCCGGCGATCTGGCGCTGGTGTTCATGAGCCGGGGCGGCGTGTTCCTCACCGGCGGCATCGCGCAAAAGATCGTGCCGGCGCTGAAACAAGGCAATTTCCGCGCCGCCTTCGAGGACAAGGCGCCGCACAGCGCGCTGATGCGCACCATGCCGGTCTATGTCATCACCCATCCGCTGGCCGCCCTTCTCGGCCTTGCCGCCTATGCCAGGAACCCCTCGCTGTTCGGTGTCCAGACATCGGGCCGGCGCTGGCGCGACGAAGTTAGTCACCCCAAGGCATAGGCAAGCCGGCTGCTTGGCGTTAATAGGGGGGCCGAATTGCCCGGCCACGGGACGCGGAAACCGACAAAGCCCTCTGATTTTGACACTTCAAACTCCAAACAAGCTGAAAGCCAGGCCCGGCGAGGTCACAGCGGTGCTGCGCCGCATTCTCGCTGAGAACAGCCGTGACTATCGCTGGACCTATGTGATGGTCATCACCTGCTCGCTGATCGTTTCGGGCACGACCGCCTTCACGGCCTGGATCATGGCCCCGATGGTCAACCAGATCTTCTACGAACGGCGTGGCGACGCGATCGTGTGGATCTGCGCCGGCTTCATGGCGGCCTTCCTGCTGCGCGGCTTTGCCGGCTATGGCCAGGCGGTGGCGCTGGCCAAGATCGGCAACAATCTGGTGGCGCGCTACCAGAAGCGCATCTTCGATCACCTGATGAAGCTCGGCGTCGGCTTCTTCAACGACACGCGTTCGGGCCGGCTGGCGGCGCAGGTCAACGAAAACGTCGGCGGCATTCGCGACCTCCTGTCGTTGACGCTGACCTCGATCACCCGCGACGCGGTGACGCTGATCGGCCTGCTCGGCGTCATGGTCTACCAGGATCCGGTCCTGTCGCTCAGTTCGCTGCTGATCGGCCCGCCGCTGATCTGGGCCGTCGTCTACCTCACCCGTCGCGTGCGGCGCATAACCCGCGAATCCGTGCTGATCAATTCGCGCCTGATCGGCGCCGTTCAGGAGGCCACGCAAGGCATCGCCATCGTCAAGGCCTTCACCATGGAGGACGAACTGTCCGGCCGCATCGGCAAGCTCGCCAGCGACGCCGAACAGCGCTCGAACAAGATTGCCCGCGTATCCGAACGGCTGTCGCCGATTTCCGACATGCTGGCCGGCTTCGCCGTCACTTCCGTCATCGCCTATTCCGGTTACCGGGCTCTGGTTCTCGGGCAGCCGCCGGGCGCGGTCTTCTCGTTCATCACCGCGCTGATCCTGGCCTATGATCCGGCGCGCCGCCTGGCACGCATGCAGGTCGGCATGGAACGGGCGCTGGTCAATGCACGCATGATCTACGAGCTGCTCGACCTCGAGCCGAAGCAGGGTGACGCGCCTGGCGCCACCACGGCAAACTTCACCACGGGCGAAGTGCGCTTCAACAACGTGTCCTTCCGCTACGTCGAGGAGGCGCCTGTCCTTCAGGACCTCAGCTTTGTCGCCGCGGCCGGCAAGATGACCGCCGTCATCGGCGCGTCCGGTGCCGGCAAGACCACGTTGGTGGCGCTGCTGCAGCGCTTCTACGACGTCGAGAGCGGCGCGATCGAGATCGATGGCCAGGACATTTCCAAGGTCACCAAACAGTCGCTGCGCGGCTCGATAGCCTATGTTTCGCAGGCGCCCTACCTGTTCGAAGGCACCATCCGCGACAACATCCGCTATGGCCGCCCCTCGGCCACCGATGCCGAGATCGAGCAAGCCGCGCGACTGGCCGCGGCCGACGAGTTCATCCGCCAGCAGCCGCAAGGTTATGACACGCCGGTGGGCGAGAACGGCGCCACGCTGTCCGGCGGCCAGCGCCAGCGCGTGTCGATCGCCCGCGCCATCGTGCGCCAGGCACCGATCCTGCTGCTCGACGAGGCGACATCGGCGCTCGACAACGAGGCGGAAGCGCGCGTCCAGCAGGCGCTCACCAAGGTCATGGAAGGGCGCACAACCATCGTCATCGCGCACCGCCTGTCCACCGTGGTCAATGCCGACCACATCATCGTGCTGGAACAGGGCCATCTGGTCGAAGAGGGCACGCACGCCTCGCTGATGGCCGATCCGCACAGCGTCTATGCCCGTTTCCACCGGATACAGGGCGTCAAGGGCCTGGGGCTTGTCGACGACAGCGCCCCGGTCGAGACGTCGGTTCAGGAACTAGAGACCCAGAACATCGCCGGGAGCACGGCATGAGCGAGACAACATCAGGCAAGCCGGCCAGCGATATGGACCTTGTGGTGGTCGGCGCCGCCGGCCGCATGGGCCAGACGCTGATCCGCGCCATCCACGCCATTCCGGGCGCCCGCGTCATCGGCGCGGTCGAGCGCCCGGATTCGCCTCACCTGGGCAAGGATGCAGGCGAACTCGCCGGCGTCGGCCGCATCGACGTGGCGATCGGCAGCGATCCGTTGCCGGTCTTCGCGAGGGCCGACGGCGTGCTCGATTTCACCACTCCGGCCTCGACGGTCGAGTTCGCCGGCTACGCGGCGCAGGCGCGCATCGTCCATGTCATCGGCACGACAGGCTGTTCGGCCGACGACAACGCGAAAATCGCTGCCGCGGCCCGCCACGCGACGATCGTCAAGTCGGGCAATATGAGCCTCGGCGTCAATCTGCTGGCGGTGCTGGTCGAACAGGCGGCACGCGCGCTCGATGCCGATGATTTCGACATCGAGATCCTCGAAATGCACCACAGGCACAAGGTCGACGCGCCTTCGGGCACGGCGCTTCTGCTCGGCGAAGCGGCCGCCGCCGGGCGCGGCATTGCACTGGCCGGAAATGATGTGCGTTCACGCGACGGCCATACGGGTGTGCGACAAACCGGCTCGATCGGTTTTGCCACGCTGCGCGGCGGCTCGGTGGTCGGCGACCACAGCGTGATCCTGGCCGGCACCGGCGAGCGCATCACGCTGTCGCACCACGCCGAGGACCGCGCCATCTTTGCCCGCGGTGCCGTCAAGGCCGCGCTTTGGGCGTATGGCCAGAAGCCGGGACTGTATTCAATGCGGGACGTGCTTGGGCTTGCCTGAAACGACCCTGAACCATCTTCGTTCTTACGCAGGACGGAAAACCGTTACACATTTTTCCTGGAATGCTCAGACCCCAGAGGAGCAAAAATGTCGAGAACCCTCGTGCTCGTGCGCCACGGCCAGAGCGAATGGAACCTGAAGAACCTGTTCACCGGCTGGCGCGACGTCGACCTGACGGAGCAGGGCCATGCCGAGGCCAAGGCCGCCGGCCAAAAACTCAAGGCGCGCGGCCTGAAGTTCGACATCGCCTTCACCTCGGCGCTGATCCGGGCGCAAAAAACCTGCCAGCACATTCTCGACGCCGTCGGCCAGAGCGACTTGCGGACCATTCGCGACCAGGCGCTGAACGAGCGCGACTATGGCGACCTCTCCGGCCTCAACAAGGACGACGCGCGCCAGAAATGGGGCGAGGAGCAGGTGCATGTCTGGCGCCGCTCCTATGATGTGCCGCCGCCCGCCGGCGAAAGCCTGAAGGACACCGGCGCCCGCGTCTGGCCCTATTACCTGCACGATCTGCAACCGCATGTGCTGCGCGGCGGCACGGTGCTGGTCGCCGCGCACGGCAATTCGCTGCGCGCGCTGATCATGGCGCTGGACGGCAAGTCGGGCGAGGAGATCGTCAAGCTGGAACTCGGCACCGGCGTGCCGGTGATCTACCAGCTCAATGCCGATTCGACCGTGGCTTCGAAGGAAGTGCTGGAAGGCTAAGCCGGCAAGCGAGCAGCGGGTTTAAAAAAGCGCGTTGACAGCAATCGCTTGCCCGCTTATTGAGCCCGCACCAGCCCAGATGGCGGAATTGGTAGACGCGCACGGTTCAGGTCCGTGTTCCGCAAGGAGTGGAGGTTCGAGTCCTCTTCTGGGCACCATCTTTTCCCGACTACCAACGGGATCAATAAGATAAGCCTTTTCAATTCATTGTGCTCGCCCTTGTGTGTTACAAAGGTGTGCATCAATGCATTTCCGGCTGGTCAGACCCGTGAAGCGAAAAGGCACCATCAATCAGCAATTCAACCAGCGCATTCCGGCTGACGTGCGGGACCGCGCGGTAGGCGTCACGCTCCACATTCCCGTTGGCCTCCAGGTCGTAAGGAAAACGGTCACCTCTAAGGATCATGCCATCCGTGTGTCGCTGCGGGCCTCCACGCCAAGCGAAATCAAGGTGCGCCAGGCCCAAGTAGCCGGCTATTTGGAAACCGTGTGGCAAGGCCTCCGAGAGCCGCCTTTGGTCTTGTCGCACAGGCAGGCCGTTGCGCTTTCCCGTGATGTCTACGCCTGGGGGTCTCTGGCGGAGATAGACCCGGACCTGTCCGACGCAGAGAGCGCCTTCACTGGAGACATCGGTGGCGGGGTCTATAAGAATGCGATGGCGAGGCTAGAGGCTGGAACGGACCCTTCAGGCCGCGACCCCGCCATGGCTACGGCCCACCAAATTCTCGTTCGTCGCGGACTCCTTAACGTCAATCCTGTGTCGGTCGAGTTGCTTGCGCGTGAAACGCTTCGCTCCCTAAAGGATGGTTTCACACAGGCAGACCGGGAGACAGCGGGCGATTATTCGCCGGACCCGAAGGCAAGCCGGTTTCCTCCATTGGAGATTACGAATTCCACCACCACTACCGCCGGGCCGGCCGCAGCGATCTCTTTAACGGGGCTTGTAGAAGGCTGGTGGACTGAGGCGAAGACAGCCGGCCGGACCATCAGCACCTACGAAAGCTACAAAAGCGCAGCGGCTCGCCTAATCGAGTTCCTTGAAAATGACGATGCGGCGGCGGTCACTCCAACTAACCTTGTAGCCTTCAAGGACCATAGGCTTGCGCAGGGTGTTAGCCCCAAGACTGTAGGTGACAGCGACATTGCCGGGCTCCGTTCCGTCTTCAAGTGGGCGGTGGCTAACCTGAAGCTGCCAAGCAACCCCGCTGAGGCCATCACTGTGACCCGACCGAAGGTTGTCCGCACACGCGACAAAGGCTTCGCCCCGGAAGAGGTCCAGGCGATCCTTGCCCACAGTCTCTATCATCACCGGAAGGGTCGAGAGTCTGACAAGTTGGTGGCCGCCAAGCGCTGGGTGCCATGGCTCTGTGCCTACTCAGGGGGGCGCCTTGGGGAGATCGTCCAGTTGCGTAAGCAGGACATCCGCAAGGAAGGCGAATACTGGGTGATGACGATTACGCCAGAGGCCGGCACTGTAAAGGATAAGGAGTTGCGGTTGGTAGTTCTACATAGCCACCTCATAGAGCAGGGCTTCGCGGACTTCGTTACGGCCGCCCCTGCCGGCTACCTCTTCCTGAAGCCACGGAAAGATGGGGAGACGAGAGGGGTGCGGAGAAGCGTAAAGAACCGCATCACGGAATTCGTGCGGGAAGTCGTCAAAGATAAGGCGGTGGCCCCCAATCACGGCTGGCGGCATCTCTTCAAGACGATTGGGCGAGAGGCAGGCATTCAGGACAGCGTGTTGGATGGCATCTGCGGCCATGCCTCCAAGACAGTGGGTGGAAGTTACGGCGGGGTGAGCCTCAGGGCTCAGGTGGAAGCGTTCGAGAAGTTCCCCGCCTTCATTGTGTCTAGCTGAGTTTCCCTCCCTCTTCGCCAATGTTCTAATGCGGCCCATACCGACGCTTAGGCGAACGCGGCCTACGCGCTGTTTCCCAGAGTTGTGTCCCGAAAAACGCATTGAAGGCTACGTAGAATGGTGACGCTGACCCAAGAAGGGATCGAAGGCAACCGCCACATGCAAGCCCTTGTTCGATTCGGGCATGTGATGATGTGCGTGAGTAACGCAGACCATTATCTTCACAGGATGGAAACTCTCAAGAGAGAAGTCACTCTGGAGAACGTGCTGGAAATTGACGGCTTGTTGTTAGCCTTCAGTGTGACTTACGGCCGTCTCTTCACGGAGGCCGCTGGAGAGTTTCCTCGGCTCGATCGCAATGCAGTCTACAAGACCGGAGAGCTGAGGACGACGCACGACCGGATCATGGAGATACGGAACAAGCGGTACGCCCATGAGGGCGCTGGGAGAGACATTGAGTTCTCTATGGGGGTCGAGCTGAAGGACAGCGTACTGACCGTGAAGCCCAGCATTGCGTTCGCCATTCCGGGCCATGAGTTCCCAAGCTATCGAACGCTAATCGATGTTTTACAGACGTATACCTACGAGAAGCTGCACAAGATCATTGTGAAGGCGTCTTCGGCGCTGGGGGTGAGGGTAGATTTCCCGCATGGCCCCCCGCCCGCTAATAAGGTAGGACGCGACTAAGGCGCTTCGAGGCGTGGACACGATCCCGCCGCCGCTGTTGAAACGCCGGAGATTACAAAGGAGGTGGGATGGTGGACAAAGAAACAAGGAAGCTGTTTATCGTACTTGCGATCCTAACTGGTCCAGTTGCCGGAGTGATCTTCGCGTTCAAAAACTATGGTGAGACTAACCCTGTATGCTCCTTCCTAGGCGGCTTGGTGACAGGACCGCTCTTTCTAGTATTTACCTACGGTTTCATTCTGAGCGGGGCATATACGGGCGGTGCACTAGACAAGCGGTTCAACAAGCCGAAGCCGCGAGAGACCTACGGTGGAGGCTTCTATCCGCCTAACCAGTTTAAAGAGGGGCTTTCCATGGCGGGAGGGTTCGCTATCACCGCATGTTGGATGGTGCCTCTCTACTGGATGGCGATGGAACTACCTGTGATCGGAAGCCAATTGGGTTTCATGTTTAGGGACTGACCCGCTCATGTTCCGGTTCGGTCCAGCACCCTCATTACCTGAGTCGCGGACCACTTGCCTCCTCGTGAGTATTTTGCCCCCATGTCGTTTATCGTTTCGGCCATGGCGGTGAGGGTCTGACCGGCGCTCCGCAAGGGGCCTATGATCCTCATAGCCTTCTCCGCTTCGGCCTTCGCCTTCCTTTGTATCGCCTGGTTGCGCTTCATGGGTCTTGTCCCGGAGACCACCCAATTGAGCCCTGGCCGCCTTGAGGGCCGCCTTGGTGCGCTCCGAGATGAACTTCCGCTCCTGCTCCGCCATGGCGGCATAGAGGTGGAGCTGGAAGGGGTCCGCGTTCGGCATCTGGGCCACCCTGAGGCGAACCTTCTTGTCTTTCATGAGGGTGGCGATGAAAGCCACCTCTCGGCTCAGGCGGTCCAGCTTGGCGACCAGAAGCTCCGCCCCTGTCGCACGCACCAGCTTGATAGCCTCCGCGAGCTGGGGCCTGTCGTCGCTGCCCTCGGATAGCACGTCCTGGACGCGCCCTATGACCTCCCACGCGACCTCCGAGAAGGTCTCCAGGTAGATGCCGAAGTCGCGTTCCTGGGCCTCCAGGCCTAGCCCGCTGCGGCCCTGCTCTTCTGTGTGCTGACCCGCGTATAGACCACTTACTGCTTCATTGCCTTGCCCCGTCACACGACTCCAAGGGGAGTCTAGATGTCAACGATGGTTGTGCCTGTAAAACCACACAGGTGCCGATGACGAAGCCAGCGAGGCCGAGCCGTTTGAAGCGTCTGGGGGTGGCACGGGGAGAAGTCCCGTCCGCTGCCACGTAAATTGGAGCGCTCGGGTGGTCGACCCTTTTAGGCGGCCTCGGCAAGATTGCGTTCGGCTCGCGCCAGGACTACGTCAGGTGGATGACGAAATCAGCAGAAAGCTCTTTCTCTGACCCTAAGGTTCGCGTCGTTGACGGTGGGCTTCACATAGATGGCTACCCCGATGCTGCCTACCTGGTTCTCTTGAAATCCAAGAAGGCAAAGCGCCTCGTTCGGCTTAGGGCTCATCAATCCGCGCTCATTTTTTGCGAGCGGGCGATGCAAGAGCTGGGCGCAATCCCCGAGGACCGTTCCATAGCCAGGGAGGCAGTACTAGTCGGCGTGGCGGTCAAGTTCTTCTCTTGCTTTGGCCAGAATGCGGTGGTGGGGCCTCTCAGCGCGAATCGGGTCTTCACCGCGATGCCTGACGCGAGGGAGTGCTACGCATATTGGAAGGACATTCGGGACAAACATATTGTCCACGACGAGAGTGCATTGACCTTTGAAGGAACGGGGCTCGTCTTGGGTTCCGGCGGCGATCTCCATGACGTCTTGTCGATGAAGGTATCCATCGAGATCACAGATCGCGAACATGCCCAGCTTCTCTACGATCTTATTGACCACACTCTCAAACACCTTGAGAAGGAGGTCAGCGACTTGCTTCCTGCCGTTTTTGAGGAGGCGGCGGCCATGACGGCAGACGAGCGTCTCTCGCTGCCTTGCATGTCGTTCACGAAGCCGAACCTTTCCGATGTTGCTACCCGGCGTTAGCTTGGCGTGGAGACTCCTTCATAGAATGCTGCGAGCGACTCGGTGGAGGCTTGGTTCGGCGGAGCATAGACCGACTGTTTCCCCAAGTTCGACCTGCGAGGGGTCGAGCGCCTTCGGCGGACGATCAGGGAGATGGACGCACGATCATCGTCCCCTCCGCTCCCTAACTCAGTCGAAGCTAAAAGCGACTTGTTGCCTTTATGGTCTGGATGGTTGGCCAAACGTTCGCAAGTGTTCCCGCGATGTCTTGGTAGAAAGTCGCGACGTTACGTTGCGGAAATGCGTTGCATTCATTAGGGTTTACTTAAGCGAGTCGGGAGGACGCGACGTTTAGGGCAACCAGATGCGAGGTGACACGCAATGTCCGTCCAAGCAAAGAGAGCGTTCGATTACCGTCCCGACCATTTGATACAGGACTTCAAGGAACACATACGGGCCTTCGGTGAGCCGCATACTTGGCGGTATCACACCCATGAGCCCCCTGCTCCAGAAGGCGCGGAGGTCTTGCTGGCAAACTTCGTGATCCCCCGTGAGTTCGTCAGGAGCAAGGGTCTCGCGCCTTGTCCCATCTGTAGCCCGAAGTCCCCCCAATATGCGAAGGGCCACCTGATATGGTCGACGGTCGGCGGGACCCTCCACGCGGTTGGCCATTGCTGCGGTCACAAGCACTTCGAGGACGGTTCATTCGGGAGAGGCATTGCGACCGCCATAGAGCTTGAACAGCGACGGGCCGACGAGACATTCCTTCTGGACAACTGGGAGTACCCCCGCGAGTTGCTGGCACTCTCCAGGGACCTGACGCCATGGGCGAGGAGCTATGACCAGGTTGTGAAGAACCTGAAGGGCGGCCTGACCCCGATGGTCTGCAAGGCCATCTATCGCGCTGCCGGTGATGGCGCTTTCCTATCAGTCGAGGACCAGGTGCAAGGCCTGGGCCGCAAGATGGTGAGCATCAAGACGCCCTTCGGCTCAAGGCCGGTCCAAGGGGGACTAGTCCTCCGGGGTGGCAGGCGGGCTGTGTCGTGCGAGGGACGCATCAAGGCCGCATCACTGACCTTCGAGCAACTGGACTGGGTGTCATATGAAGACGCCTTTTGGTGGGCGTCCTCGCAACCAAGCGGAGACCTGAAGTTGCTGGCAAGGCACATCAAGGAGGCAGTCGCGGTGTTCCAGGACGCCCACGCCGACTTCCTCGCGCTGCAAGCCTTCCTCTCGGAGGAGAATTTAGAGCTGATCAGCGCATGGTCTGCGGTCGCCCATGCCGCCAACCCCCTCAGGCTTCACGCCCATGCTGGGGAAGACCTCGTGATCTGGCGGGGCGCCGTAAGGGTCCGCCGCATCCTCATCCCCCGGAACATCTGGGGGCGCCTATTGGCTCTGCCCGCACTAGCCGCCAGCGCGGACTGATTTGGATTGTGCCACCGACTGGTGTTGGGTGGCATGGTGGAGTTCCGTTCGCGGAGAGAGTGAGTGGAGGGTCTTATTAGGGACGCGCTTCCCCCTCCTTCTGGCGGGCGGAAGTACCATCAGTAGTCACTTGAGCGCTCAAAACAGGCGGCCAAAGGTTTCGCCCGGAACTTCATCGAGCACTGTGGCAGTCCACAAGGCCGGCTGCGATATCAAGGGCAACATCAACGAGGGGGGTGAGCACATCTACCACATGCCGGGGGAGGCGTATTATCTGGCTACGCGCCTAAACCCAGCCCGTGAGGAGCGATGGGTCTGCACCCAATGGGAAGCTTGGTGAGCTAGCTGGAGGAAGGTGAAGGTCTAAGGGACAGGCCCGGCGGATCAGAGAGGCTTCCTCACTCCATGTCCGCCACGTCGCCGCCCGCCTGCGGGGACAACGCAATGAGCGGTGACCCCGAATGCTTGGCCTCCAGATAAGCCCTGCGATTTGAGCGCACCGCAGGAGGCATCGAGGCCAATTGATGAGGAGGCATGACAAGGCCCGCGCGAGAGCAAGACGGCATGCGGGTCAGGGCAGTTGGCTTAAGTAAGGCCTGGGTTGTAGATTGGCTCAAATGCCGATTCGAGCCACTTGACGGAAGCCTCTGGGAAGGCTGTACGGAACATTCCGGTGGTCCATTTTCAGTTAGAATGGTCGGGACTGGCTCTCCCTTTTTTGGGCCGTAGGGAGTTATTTCGTGTCCGTTGAAAGTCCCGCGTCGAAGCGACGCCCATACAGTAGATTTAAGGTAAAGCAGGCAGATGGGGTGGCGACAGAATGCTCGTCTCGCGTCGCCAAAAGCGGAAACCAAGCGCACAGCTTCTACATCGGCGACGACAAGTTTACTATCTTTACAGAGGACGCCTTGTCCCCGGTCACTGTCGGAGATCGTGTCCGCTTTGATTATGAAATCCGTCACCTCAGGTCAGGATATCGTAACGAATACCTTTCTGTTGTTCCTGATAGCCTTGTTGTTTTTGCCCTAAGCGAGCTTAACGCGGTCGTCGAGGGAAGCGTCTACATCCTCAGCAACCCCTCGATGCCAGGGCTGCTGAAGGTTGGATTCACCACTGGAGCGGTTTCGAAACGTGCATCCGAATTGTCCGGCGTTACCAGCATCCCGACGGGCTTTCGAATCGAATGGACGTTGCCGATTACAGGTGATCCGCGAGCCGTCGAGCAACGCGCTCATGCACATTTAGCTCCCAATCGTCACGGCAAGGAGTTCTTTAAGGTTTCACTTGATGCCGCCAAGGCCGCATGCATCCAGAGTTTCGCTGAGCTATATCCTGATCGCGCTGCAAGCATGGATGAGGCGTTTGCCAAACGCGCTGAGGCAGAAGGCCAACGCCGAAACGAGCTACAGCGGCTAGCATCAATACGCGAAGAGGAGCGTCAAAAGGAACTCGAACAGAAGGCATTTGACGGGTCCAGAGAAGGGCGGTGGCGCAAAGAGGGTTCTTGCAAAGTGGTTCTGTTCGATTTTGATTCGGAACCCAATCGCAACCCACCTTCATTCCTCTCCAAGCTCTTTGGTGCGAGGTTTGCCGATTTCATGGAGTTCAAAATTGAGGCCCGTCAGCCGAGAGAGGGCATTGCCTGGGGCTTGTCAGTTTCGGGCCGCATCCAAGAAAAGTCGATGTGGGAGACTCGGGAATTTGCGACGCTTGAAGAAGCTATGGATCAGCTGGCGCGGGCGACTAGGGATTTTACGGTAGCCAATCGAAGGGCAACAATCCAAGTCCCAAACGTACTCATTGAAAATCCGCCAGAACTACCTGAGGACTATTTAAACCCTCGTGTGACGTTGTCGTTGCCGTCCCTCGACGGCTTAGTGTTCAGGCCTGCCCCGATTATAGACCGACGTTCTCGGTACAGATGAGCCCAACAGTCCCGCTTGACGACGCCGCTATCTAGCTCGGTGCTTTCGAAGTTGGCGAGGTCCACGGGGCAAACCAGCAGGATCGCACTGGTTAGGTTTTGACGGCCACAGGAAGAGCGATTCCAACCTCTGTCAATGACGCCGCTAACATATGTTGCGCAGCCGTAACCAGATCGCTCCTCGCCACCATGATCCCATCGTGCATGGGCAAAGCCGCTATCCCCATCCTCGCCAGCCGCAGCAAGACGGCAACCAAGATGCAGCTTTCGGTGAACATCAGGTCTAGCGCGATGTCCTTTCCAAAGAGCGGTACTAGGGCCGGATGCTTAGCCCCGATCGCCTCCGCCAGCATTCTTCCCGTCCAGCCCTCAGGCAGTTCCTTCTTAACCTCGCTCGGCAGCCGGGTCATCTCGTTCGAAGACGACAGCATGGCCGCAAAGCCCGCCTTCACGCCGGCACGATGTCCCTCCAACCCTGGGATGGCATAGAGGTCGCCTTCGGGCGGCTGAGCCCCTACCCGTGCATAGGCGAGCCTCGGGAACATGCTGGCGAAGTCGAGGTCGGCAATGGGCTCCCCGTTGATGCGAAGGTCATACCGCAGGCTCTTCGACATGGACTCCCAGAAGCCACCATAGAGCCGGCCATGAAGGTGGAAGGCATGCGGGTCCCCTATGTCGCGCAGCATGAAGCGGCGGGTCAGCCTGAAGCCGGCTTGGGGCTGGCCTTGTAGCTCTATGCGCTGGGTGGCGAGGAAGGTGTTGATCTCCTCCATCTCCCGCCGCAGTGAGCTTATCTCGGGGGTGTCCACATAGTCCACCAGTTGGTAGGGGAGCTTCTTGCCCTTGCCATCACGGCCCATCCTCGCGGTCAGCCATATGGTCTCCTCCCCCTCTGCTCTGCCCACCTCCGCCACTGTCCCCGGAAGCAGGGCTTCAAGCAGGCATCCGGTCGCCTCAATGCCGGTCCTACGCTTCTTGATGTGTGCTGCATGCTTGACCACTAGGCCCATGGTGGCCATCGCATCGATGACATGGGGAAGGTGCCCAAAACCCCTGCGGTCATAGCGGGACAAGGTGTCGTGGCGCAGAGGGATTGCGAGACGGCGGCTATGCCCGGGGTGACCTTGATGAATGACGGCAAGGTTGGCCACGATGCATGACACGATGTTGGTCACCCTCTCCACCTGCTCCTGCTTGGGTTGCCTGATGCGGGCTGGAGGTCCCTTGGTGGGGGCTTGGATCACGAGCCTTGTGATGGACTCTGAGAGGGCCTTAAGGTTGGGGCTTAGTGCCGTTGCCCAAGGATCAAACCAATGGTCGGGGGAGGAGAAGGGATGATCCATCACTGGCAAGCCACACGAAGGGAGAACCCAAGGTGTCGCTCCAAGCCGTCTGTGATTGAAGGGGCCGGGGGAATGGAGAACGCTTTACGGGGCACACCAAGGCGCACCACAAGGGGAATGGGGGGAGCTAAGGCCCGACATGTGCGTCCCCGATTGCTCACCAAGTCGCAAATCGGCATGACCAAATTTCATTGCAATGGCGGGTGCGAGGGATGGAGGCCAAACCGAACCGCCTTCAGTTCGATGATTTCCCGCACGGCCAGTTCAGTTAGTGGGTCACCGGCTTTCGCCAGAGCCTCACCGATCTTTCTCAGCACCACGCCCGATGATCGTGGGTAAGCGTGAATCTCAACTGGAATGTCTTGTCCCGAAGGATTCCACATCTGCCAGCGCCGATGCGTGCCACTCGCCAAACGATGCACAGCTTTCGCGGCCTGGACTAACTGGAACTCCCTCGTCCGATGGCTCCCGAAGTCATCCTCGATCAAGGCCGCTACTGCCAAATAGATGGCGATTAGGCGGCTCGCTGGAATCTCGGCCTCGCGTAGACGTGCGAAGGCAATTCTCGCCTTGGTGGCGGCATCCTGCCCCCTTAGGTTCATTGCTACTTCCGATCTCCCAGCAGCGGCGAGGCAGTGGTCCATTTCGACAATCGCAGAAAGCGTGTCGCCGGCTTTACGGTTTGCTGTCAGCCAGACTTTCGCGGCCGCAACATAGGGTTTTAGTTCGCTCGCTCTGTAAGTGCCGTGCCAGTGAGAACCATGCCGAGACTTCCGCTGGACGTGATAGCGACACCAAAACCTCGCTAACCCGTTTCCCTGCGAGAGCATGGACGGGCGCCCACAACCAGGCACCGAGCACAAACCTTCATCGGTAGACGCTAGCTGCTGCGAAATACGTCGTGCGGGATGGTTCTTGGCCCTCAAACCGAGTCCCCCTGCATTTTGCTACGGGCCAACTCATTGAGTTTCGTAATGATATTGTCATGCGGACCTCGCCGGCCTTTTGGAACGTGATGCATGCGCAAGATAATGCGCCGAGTGTCCATAACTCTGACGATCCTGACGAGGATTTCCGGATTGGCTAATGCCTGCTCTGCGCCTTTCCATCCGCGTGCCTTCCACTGATCAGCGTCGCAGCCCGCTCTAATGGCGTATTGACTGCGTGTATAGCAATCCACCGTCGAGCCGGATTGAAGTGACTCAAGCACTCCTGCAAGAGCTCCCAACATGGCCCGCTGATCGGTACTTCCTGGTCCACTGGGCTTCGCTTGTTGACGGAATATCGACGGCTCTGACTTACACTCAACACGCCACGCGGCCGCCGATCTGTCGTCCTTTTTCGTCCCTCCGATCCACGCATTGAAATCTCCAGGCTCTTGGAAAACAGGCTGAGCCTCGGGGTAAGGCCATTCGGGTGGTTCCATTGCAGCACATCCTTCTGTTTGCAGCCTCGCGCGGCTGGTGACATCGAAGGTGGCAATGCCGTCGTGAATTTCAAGTATTACATTACAACAAAAGTGCTGTTGTGGGATAAATGTCACTTATAAATCCGAGCTAGGTGGTTCATATACTCAAGTGTCATCAGTACGTCCTATCTCGCCACCTCATAAGCTAGACCATCAACTGGCTTCCATAGTCACGTACCTCACATGCACCATCCGATACAAGTCTACACCAAGCGTCTCCCTGGACATCTCCTTAGGTATCCCGATAGGCATCTCCCTAGTCATCCCCAAGGGTATCCCCTCAGGCATCCCCATAGGTACCCCTTAGGTATCTCCCCTAGTCATCCCCTTAGGCAGCTCCCTAGGCATCGAAGGCTGGCGATCGCAGCATGAATGTAGGCACGCTCGTCGCACCGCCTTGCATTGCGTTGGCCGTCGGTTAGACTCGTCTGCGAGCGCTTACGCGGCGTTCCGGGGTGTGGAAACCCTGAGTTCAAACATGGTGCCGACCAACGTCGGTGCCGATCCTCGACTTTTCGGTCGGGGAGCCTGTGGCGCATGTCCAGGTTCTCCGGAACTAAAGGCCGCAGGAACCGGAACTCGGTTTTCCAACTCCCCGATCAGGGGTCATGAGGAGGCTGTCTGCGGGGGCGCACCGCAGGCCTTTGCCTTTAGGGGGAAACCAATGCCATCGCGAGCGCTGCCGACACCAAGCAATGCCGTATCAACGGACCGTTACCAAACGTTTCGAGGGCGGGAGCCGGCAAGATGGCTAGCGGAATTCCGAGAGGCCGGGTGGCCCGATCTGGCAGCCGCAGCAGTGACTAGCTTTCTTATGGGCGCACGACCGGTTCCTCCGAGCTGGGAGGACGAAATGGTGCCAGCAAAATCTAGGCAGGCCGAAGCTATCGCCTCTGGTGCGACTGCGACCATCGTGGCGCAAATCGCTGGTCTAGAGCCACGGCCAACGGACGGCTATCTTGCCGGACGCCGACAGTCCAAAAACAACATTCCGGTTCTGATGGTGCTTGCCCTGGTGGCGCTGACGATTCTCATGGTGCTGTTCCGTCAAATCGCTACCATGGAGTATCGCCGGTCGGTCAACCACTACTGCATTTCTGGCCCGGCATCGCGCTGCCCCGACTATCCCCGTACCCCCGGCAAGTTCTCCTACGAGATTGATCCCGACGCTCCTGCCTCGTAGCGCACCGGCTACTCCATGTCCGGCACGTCGCCGCCCATAAAGAGCGTCGTGGGTTCCCCGTATTCTCCAAGCGAGGGGTTGGCATCACGCGACCACGCAATGACGCCGGCATGCTTCATAGCAAGGCCCTTCGCGGTCCTTATCGCCCGCTCCTCGGTCTGTTGCTCGGCAGGCCCAAAGACAGGGTGAAGGTCGCCGGTCTCATCGCGGTCAAAGGCGGTGACAACGATTAGCTTCGGGGCTTTCTGTGGCGGCAGCAGGCTATCCGACATGGAGGTCCTCTTTCCGCTGGACCAACAGCCGGTTGAAATTCGGCAGCGGCGGAGGCAGAACCTCGGTCATCTGGAATACAGGCACCATTGGGCCGCCCTGCTCTGGCGCTAACTGCTTGGCCAGTTCAGCGATTTCCTCGTCCCGTCTAGTTATTCGGCTCTCCAGATTGGCAATGCGCTCCGTGAGGAAATAGCGTCCAACAGCAAACCCACCGCCTCCAAACAGCACGGCAAACGTCAGAAAGGCTGCCGGGTTGGCGACTACTAGCGCTGCATTCGTGCCAATGAAAACGATAAGGTCATGCATAGAGCGCTGCCCCGATTACCCCATCACTGGTGGCGTGTCGTCATAGCCGATTGAGACTATCCCCGGATGCCGGTGGGCGATGGCGAGTATCTGGGTCTCAAGCTCGCAATTGTAGGCCATGAGCGCCTTCACGGTCTCAAGGGGGCTATCGTAGCGGGCTATCAGCTTCACGGCTTCTGAATGCAACTCGGCTTTGGCTTCGGCGTCAAAGTGCATCGTGCCCATGCTGTTCCTCCTAGCGTGTCGCACGGCGTGGTGCGGACAGCACGTCAAGGCGTTCCTG
Source organism: Mesorhizobium sp. URHB0026 (assembly GCF_054059755.1). Taxonomy (NCBI): domain Bacteria; kingdom Pseudomonadati; phylum Pseudomonadota; class Alphaproteobacteria; order Hyphomicrobiales; family Phyllobacteriaceae; genus Mesorhizobium; species Mesorhizobium sp. URHB0026. Next base: position 1,647,731 of record NZ_JBSSCN010000001.1, read on the forward strand.
AAGGTGTCCGTTGAGCACGATCATTTCCTTGAGGGCCTTCATCACATCACCCTTGTGGACGGCAACGAAATCATCGGCGTGGGCCTGGAGGGCGGCCTCTTGGCGGCTGTTGAGTGTCACGATGCGGTCCATTAGCGCTTACTCCAACATGGCTGCGCTTAGTGAACAAAAAGGGAACAGAAATGTCAAGAGCGAATTGACTCGGTGAGGAATGCGTTCCTATTTTTGAGCCATGCCCGATATCGACGGAAGACGAAAGCGCGGTGGCGCGTGGACGCTCGGCAATGCCCAGGCGATAGGGCAACTCGTGCTTGTCCGCTGCGGGCTCTGCAACGTCAAACGCTGGTATCAGCCGAGTGACCTCAAGGAAATCTTCGGGGACATTGAGGCCGACTTGGTGGGGAGCAAAATGAGTTGCGAACGGTGCGGCAAGAACGACTTCATGCATGCCGAGACGCGGAGCCCAACGGCAAGAGAGAGGCAGGGCATTCGGGTTAGGCGGCTTGCTGAAATCAGGACAGTGCGGCGGATCGTCTGGAGGGATGAGGATTAAGGAAGGCTGCTTTCGACCCTATGCGGGCAAAGATGCGGCGCTTCTAATTGTCAGGACCGGAGGCTCTCTAGCAAGCGCCTCCACGCAGATATCCAGCCCGCTTACCAGGAAATGAACTATCGATTGAGCCGAGCCGCTTGCACTGTTCCGGAATTCATAAAGGTAATTACTTCGCTCGATTGAGTATAGAGTACCAACTCCAATCTGCTCTTCTGATCGAGCGGACCAATAGCTGGTCATCTCGCCCTCATCTTGAACGCGAAAGCTCACAGCATCCGAAAAAACAACTTTGGCGATCCGACCATCACGCTCTAGCTCGATGTGAAGACACCAGTTGGTCTTATGACCAAACTCAATGTTTGTGATCTCCCACAAACCGCCATCGTTTGGCCAATCGTCGTTGTCGAGCAATTTGAAGCCTTGCGTCATGGTTTTCCACCCATTTCGGACGGTTCACTAGAGCCGCCCTGTTGCCGTCTTGGTTAGAACAACGAACCTTGAGCCGGAGCCTGCTGCGGAAACTTGATCTGCGTGGCCGGCTTCTGGACAATCACAAGGGCATCGTCTGGGGCTGTGCGCTGTAGCCGCTTCGCTTCCGACCAGGGCGCGGTAAGCCACGTCTCCGTCTCCTCTTGCGTCCTCAGGATCACCGGCATGGCCTTCTCGTGGATCGGCTTGATGAGAGCGTTGGGTGCGGTCGTCATGAAGCCGTAAAGCTCGAAGTCGCCCGGGCCGTCCTTGACCTTGCGCACCCCCCGCCACGGCGTCCAGAGGCCAGCGAAGAAGAACAGCGGGCGGTCCTCATTGAGCGCGAACCAATAGTTCCGCTGGATGCCTGTCTCAGGGTCCTTATCGCTGGGTGTTGGGCTGGGCTCCGCAAAGCTCGTCACGGGCACCACACAGCGATGCTCGACGCCGACATACTGCTGCCAATGGCTGTACTGAGGATTGCGTATGTTGGTGGTGCCGTAATCCGCCTTTCCCTTCATCCGCTCAACGGGTGTCGGCATTCCCCAAAGCAAGCTGGCCATCTCCCGCTGCCCATCCGGGGCATTGCGGACCACGGGGCCGGGGCGGTTGGGATAGATGTCAATGGATGGCTCAAGGTTGCCCAAGATGTCCCGCAATGCGCCGGTCCACTGGCGGATGGCCTCTTGCGATGTGGTGATGTTGTAGAGGTTGCACATGCTTCATTCAGTCCCTAGGGGCTAGGGTTCTTTTGCCGTAGCTCCTCAAGCCAAGCACCCAAGGCGGCACCATCCTTTAGCTCTAGGCGATAAGGCATGAACTTGGTGAATTCCGGCGAGGTAAGCACGCCCGGTTGGAATGTTGAGGTCGTAGAAATTACGGCCTTTGATGCATTCTGATCGGCGGACAATACACCTAGCATCGCCCGAAGTTCATCGTGCCCGACTTGATGGCCGGGCGAATATGCTTTCGCTTGGTCAAGTATCCTGACAGACCCAAAGCCATCCTTCGATGCGATGACGTCCCGTCCAAAATCCCCTCGCTGCGGAGTAAGTATCACATCATAGCCGGCACGCTCGTAGGCCCCAGCAATGAACTCTTCAAACTTGCGAGGGGCTTGGACGAAATGAAAGAGGAATTTCGGATCTTTGGCGATCTCGGCCATGATAGCCAGCCATGGCAGGGTAACCGTGACGATCCGGGCACCCTCAGGCACATGGACGCCGGCCGTCACAAGCGCTTGGAGCAGGAGCGCGGTAGTTGGAACCTCGTTGCTGTCGCGTGGCCTAGCAGGTCGCTGGTTGCCGGCCATGCCTAAACCTATTCCCAGTCCCAAACCAACCATCGGTCTCGACCTCCTCAGAACTCTGGCACCGGCTTGTCCCGGCAGCCAAACTTGCCGCCCGTCCCCGAGTCCTTGATGTTTGAATTGTAGAAACTTCCTTTGGACTCTGCGGCCAACAGCGCCGACACCGTGCCTTGGTCGATGTCGCAGTAGTGATACCAAACCTGCTTAAGCCGAATGAGCATATAGGAGTGCTCGGCGTTGTAGCAGACGCGCTTGACCACGCTGCTGTCCAGTTCCCCGGTGCATTGGAACTTGGCGAGGTCCACTGGGCCGCGATACTTCACGTCCACCGTTTCGGCGGCAGCTGGCCAAGAGGCCATCAACGCGAGCCACAGGGCGGCACCAGCCGCCAGGCATCTTGCCTTCACATGCATTCCTCACCCCCATCCACCTAGCTCGTAGGCGCCGCCTCTGCGTGTTCTGCCAGTATCCGGAAGATGCTAGCCCTGCTGATACCCAGCACCGCCACCGTATCGGTAACAGATTTACCCTCTGCTCGCAGCCTCAACACGTCCTTTGCCTTGGCGCGGGCTGTGGGTTGCCGCCCCGCATACTTCCCCTTTGCCTTGGCCTTTGCGATGCCCTCGCGTTGCCTCTCAAGCATTAGCTCGCGTTCGAACTGGGCAATGGATGCAAACACGTTGACCATAAGCTCGCCCTGCGCGGTGGCGGTATCCAGGTTCATGCCGAGAATGCGCAACCCCACCCCCTTAGCTTTGAGCTGTTTGTTGATGTCCACGAAGTCAGCCACGGAACGGGCCAATCGGTCCAATTTGGTCACCACCAAAGAGTCGCCTTCACGCACCCATTCCAGGACCGCAGCAAGTTGTGGCCGCTTGGTCGCCACAGACGAAATCTCTTCGCGAAACACCTTGGTGCATCCCGCTTGCTCAAGGTCGCGAAGCTGGGCCTCAAGCCCTGCCTTTTGGTCGGTGGTGGAGGTGCGGGCGTAGCCGACGAGAGCGCTAGTGGTCATAATGAGATGTCTCCCCAACGAGGTCTTTACGAGGCCTGATTGTCTCGCATGACTCTAAGAGCATATGAGACAAGCGACTCAAAAGTCAAGTTCAGGCTTATGTGAGACTGTTTTAGCGGCACAACCGAAGATTCACATGGGCTTGGTCTAGTGAGACGACCGCACACCCATGCGGCCGTGTGGCCTTGAGGAATGCGAACTGCTATTCGTGCGGGGTTGTGGGGAGGCGGGATGGCAATCTGGCGGGAAGAAGTTGTAGAAGCACTACGCACGATAGGCGGGCAGGGCTCTCTTGAGGAGATTTACCGGGCTGTTCGAGGTCGTGGTACCCGTGCACTGCCAGCAACTTGGCAAGCGATTGTTCGGCGCGAGTTGGAGTACAATTCGAGCGACAGCAGGAGTTACCAGCATCGATTCGACCTCTTCTTTAGCGTTAGCGGGATCGGGGCGGGTGTTTGGGGGCTGAGAGAACTTGAGCGCGATACGCCGCTAGCATCAGACCTAACGCCGCCCGACAGGACGTTGACCGAGGTTTATCGGATACTGCGAGACACTCAGTTGGCACGGAGGATAAAGACCCTCCATAGCAATCGCTGCCAGCTATGCGGAACGGCGCTAGGCCTCGCTGACGGGACTGATTATTCGGAGGCGCACCACATTCGTCCGCTTGGTGCTCCCCATAACGGACCAGACGTGGCAACCAACATAATCGTGCTCTGTCCAAACCACCACGCTCTTCTAGACTATGGCGCTATTGGGCTTGAACAAAGTGCTATCTCAGTGGTGGACGGACATATGATCGGGCAAGAGTTCATCGCCTACCACAACGTAACCATCGGGCCGGAAAAGCGTCCCTAACTCTGAGACCTTTGGCGACAAGATTGAGGGCATCCGCCAACGCCCGGTGAGTACCCGCAAAACGCTGGATCGGGAGGGGGCACGGGGGGAACTCACCAACGCCCTCACGTATCTGAGGTCTCAAATGTGTGCCCCCCAAATTTCATTGGACGACGCTGAGCGATAGCTACGCCCCTCCTACCAAGCCGCCAACAGCTTCGCTGCCGCCTGAATTGTCTCCGCACGAGCAGAAAGGAAGCCTTCATAGTCATCAGCAAGCGCAGCGGCGTAGGCTAAGGGCGAGATCAAATTCGACGCCAGAACATCTTCCAGAGCGGGACCAAGGTTCTGCTCGACTTGCTTTAAATAATCTGAAGGAGCTCGATTTGTGATAGTCTTGTTGCTTGCAGCTGTTAAGAAGATAAAATTGGAAAGCGAATTGGCTCGACGGATAGAAACACCTTTATTCTTTAGATAGTCTTTGGGAAAGAAATGATGGTACTCTTTCAGGTTACCATGAAACAGCGCACTACCAGCATCAATCTTCGCCCCCGTGAGGAGGTCTCTTGGCTGACGAAACACTAGCAGAAGGATCAGAATCTTGGAATGCGCCGAGTTGGATCGGAATTCGCGTTGGTGCCAGATTGAAGTGGGTGGCGCGGAAACAGGGGCTTCAATCTCAGCGGTGGCTCCTTTCACAAACGCCAAAGCTGCGGCTTGATCGGACGCCATATTGCCCGTGTTCCAACCCCCAAAGTACCCGCTGATCGCCGTTCGCCAAAACCATTGCCGCATCGCCTCAGTTTGCGCTGCATTCGGCGCTTTGAGATTCCGGAAAACCTCCCCAAGGACAACAACTTGGTTGACATACGGAAGCTGTCTATCGCTCGGGATGTGAAGTTCCGTTGAAAGGAAATCAACGGCTTTCTGGTAAGCGGCTTTGGTTGCCTCGACTGCACCTTTCAAAGCCGGCGCATCATGTTTGCGAAGTTGGTCAATGCTCGATTCCGAGAAGCCGCCACCTGCAGCAGCTGAAATGCTTCGGAGAACAGTTTTGCGCTCGATGCCGCCAAAGTTTTTGTTGCCGAGGTCATCCACGATCCCCTGTATCTCGTCCACGAGGTCGAAGTCCTCGCTCCAAGTAGCGGCTCGCATGAGATCGACGATAGTAAGAGGCGTGCCTTTGCTGTTAATTCTCTCAAAGATCGGTGCAACGGCCTCAATCGACATATCATGGAGAGTCACGGTTGCAATTTTGTAGTCTTTGAACCTGTTGAAGAGCTCCTTCGCGGCTTCGGCAAGACTTTGACCATCGGGTCCTTGTTGTAGCGCTCCTACCTGTGAAAAGAAGGCCGCAGCATCCGGTATCCGATTAAGGCGCACTTGGTGCAACGGTGGCGAGTCAAGCGTCTCAAGATGCAAGAAGCGCTTCTCCTTAACATCATAGGCCAGATTCCAACGACTACGCGCGTCTGACCCCATCCAATAGAGCGCACCACAGATGGTGGATAGCCGCTGCTGACCGTCCAGCAAATAGTTCACGGGATAATCCATTTTGGTTGGGGCAATGTCGAGGTCAGCGATGTTTCTTTCGCTTTTTAATTCTTGGCGACTGCGCCAGAGTAGGACACTACCAACGGGATAATTATTTGAGATGGAGTCCAAGAGGTCCAAGATTTGCGACCTCTCCCATACAAAATCTCTCTGGAATTTTGGAAGCAGGATATCACCGCTCAAAATACGAGCAGCCAGCTCTTCGATTCGATCAACCGTTGGCTCAGGCGCTCTGCTGAAGCCGGTCGACTCAACAGCGGGTTTCCCTGTCACTTGAATTGCCATTGTCGCGAATCCCCCAAGACATAACTACAATCCTAGGGATAATCCTTGGCTAAGCAACAACCTGCCTTGGTCAAAAAACACCCCGCCATACCGTACTGCCTCCGGGTACGTGGTCACTAGACTGGCAACTTGACGGCCTCCACAAGCGCCCTCTTTTCCTTCTCCGGGTCCATCCCCGCGTAGCCGTGCTGGCTGAGGTCTAGGCTCTTCGCCCGCTCGCTGTCCGTATGCCCAACAACCCACCACGTGATGGTCCACTCGTCAAAGCCCTAACTAATTGCCGTTGATCTGTGTTTGACAAACGTGCTGCGGACCCTGTTTGGCGGGCGACTTCGCTCGCACAGCTAGTAAGTTTCACTGCTCAGAAGCCCGAACCCCAAGCCAACCGCTAAGGCAAGGATGCCAAGTAAGTCCAATGTTAAACCGCGAACCGAAATACTGAATGTGCTCACTAGCAAAATGGCCGCCCCCCAAAACGCGAAGGTAGCTAACCTGACAGCTTGTGCGTTGTAATTCTTGAAGAAATAGGAGGTTGTGCCAATTGCTATCGCCCCTGCTATCAGTCCTCGCATCAATTCGGGGAACCACAGAAGCGATATCTGATCGAAATATGGAATCCAGCTATGCCCCAGATAGGCTCGCATAAAGAACGAATAAATTATAACAACTATTGCTGCCGGTATTAGGCCCACAAGCACCATAACAATCGAAAGCACTGCCGCAGGTATCGTGCGGTCGGGTGCTTTTGGCATCACATCATTTGAGCTGCTCATTTTATCCCCCAAAGCTTCGCTGGTAACGTCTCATATTTTTCCGAGCACAGCAACGAGAGGGAAGAATGTGAAGTCTGAGTCTCTACGGCGCTTGCCAACATCAAACGGGCGCTCTGCGGCCCCCTAGCCCATGACGCTCACCCGTCTTGCCAATGAGCCATCGGATGGCCGTGTCACGAGAGTGTGTTACAACGCCTAGACGGCGAGTAGAATTGTCTTTAAGAATCAATAATGAGGCTGGCGTCGAGCGCAATCCTCTTCTGGGCACCAAATTCCAGTTTCGAACCATTCGACCGGTTCAGAAACCCTGAGAAAAAGCCCGGTTCGTCCGGGCTTTTTTCTTGCGCGATGACCTGCCCTCCTGGCCAGTCCACGAACAAACCGCTTCAAACCGCGCGCCCCCTTCGCTACGCTCGCAACCATGTCTCAATCCAGCACCGCGATCTTCGGCGCCCGCCGCGACCAGGCCTTTCCCGTCCTCGCCGAGGCGGACATCGAGCGCATGCGCCGGTTCGGTGAGGCCAGCACCTATGCCGCCGGCGAGCACATTTTCGAGGCCGGCGATGTGTCCCCGGGGCTGATCGTCGTCCTGGCGGGCAAGGTAGATATCACCCAGGACGGCAAATTTGGCCGGCGCGAGACGATCGTCACGCATGGGCCCGGCAACTTCGCCGGCGAGCTGGCGCAGCTTTCGGCCCGTCCCTCGCTGGTCAATGCGCAGGCGGCCGAGCCGGTCGAGGCGTTCGTCATCTCGTCGCGGCGGCTGCGCGACCTGATGGTTCAGGAGGCCAATCTCGGCGAGCGCATCATGCGGGCGCTGATCCTGCGCCGCGTCGGGCTGCTCGAGAGCGGCACGATTGGTCCCATCATCGTCGGACCTGCCGATAATGGCGACGTCCTTCGCCTGCAAGGCTTTCTCGCCCGCAGCGGCCAGCCCCACCGCGTGCTCGATTCCAAAGCCGATCCTTGCGCGAAAACCCTGTTCGAGCACTTCCATGTCGATCCCCACCATCTGCCGGTCGTGCTGTGCCCGAACGGCAGGCTGCTGCTCAATCCGGCGGAGAAAGACCTCGCCCGCTGCATCGGCCTGCTAAGGCCGGTCGACGCCAGCAAGGTCTATGACGTCGCTATCGTTGGCGCCGGGCCGGCCGGTCTGGCGGCGGCGGTCTACGCGGCCTCGGAAGGGCTGTCGACCATCGTGCTCGACTGCCGTGCCTTCGGCGGCCAGGCCGGCGCTTCGGCGCGCATCGAGAATTATCTCGGCTTCCCCACGGGCATTACCGGCATGGCGTTGATGGCGCGCGCCTACAACCAGGCGCAGAAATTCGGCGTCGAGATGGTCATCCCCGACGAGGTGAAGCTGCTCGGTGCCGCCACCGACGGTGCGCGTTACCAGCTTGCGGTCGGCGACGGCGAGACGGTGCGCACCCGCTCGGTGGTGATTGCCAGCGGCGCGCGCTATCGCCGCCTCGATGTCGCCAATCTCGCCGAGTTCGAGGGCACCTGCGTGCATTATTGGGCCTCGCCCATCGAAGCACGGCTTTGCGGCGGCCAGGAAGTGGCGCTGGTCGGCGCCGGCAATTCGGCCGGCCAGGCGGCCGTCTATCTGGCCAGCCAAGTCAGGAAAGTGGTGCTGCTGGCCCGTGGCGGCAGCCTCGATGCCTCGATGTCGCGTTACCTCGTCGAGCGCATCAGGGCGCAGCCGAACATCGAGGTGCTGACCGGCGCCGAAATCGAGGCGCTGGACGGCGAGGAAGGCAATCTTGCCACGGTACGCTGGCGCGACCGCTCGAGCGGCGCCTCGACGACGCGGCCGATCCGCCATCTCTTCCTGTTCATCGGCGCCGACCCGAACACCGATTGGCTCGCCCAATCCGGCGTGGCGCTGGATGCCAGGGGTTTCATCCGCACCGGATCGGACATAGCATCGGCGCATGGCGTGATGGAGACCAGCCGCAGCGGCGTGTTCGCCATCGGCGACGTGCGCTCCGGCTCGGTCAAACGCGTCGCGGCGGCTGTCGGCGAGGGCGCCCAGGTGGTGGCGGCGTTGCATGCATTTCTTGCGCGGGACGGCAGCCAGGCCGACGCGCCTCACGTATGATCCCGCAAAATAGGAACCGGTTTTCGGAAAAGATCATGCTTCAAATGAGAGATAGGTCGGGAGAGTGTGATGGCGGATGAATGCAAACACGCCGCTGGGATCAAGGACGTGACGCCGAGCGCGCTCGGCTGCGAGGAGTGCCTGAAGAGCGGTTCGTGGTGGGTGCATCTGCGGCTCTGCCGCACCTGCGGTCACGTCGGCTGCTGCGACGACTCCCCAAACCGCCACGCCACCAAGCATTTTCATGCCACCAGCCATCCCGTCATAGAGGGCTACGACCCGCCGGAAGGCTGGGGCTGGTGCTATGTCGACGAGGTCTTTCTCGACCTCGGCGACCGCACGACCCCGCAGAACGGACCGATCCCGCGCTTCTATTGAGTGTTTCCCAGAGCTGGGGAAAAGCCGGTTCGGCCTGCTTTATCGCACCGAGCCCGTGACGGTCCGGTCGACATCCGGAACGGATTTGCGATCGTTGCCGGCAAGGGCTGCAATAAGCAGCAGGCTGGCCACGACCGGAACGAACAGCACGGCGATGCGGGCCTGTACATGAAGGATGGCGCGCCATTCGCTGCGCTTGTCGGGGCTGTCGCTCATCATACTCACTTTGCCATGGATCCCCCCGCGAGGTCACATAGGCCCGAACGGTTAAGCAAGTCCTTCCGACTTCGTTAACGCAGCTATTCAAGGACGGGTTCAGCCGAGCCCGATCCGCCTGGCGCCTTGCCGAAACAACGCCTCGGCATCCGGCTCGAAGCGGAACGTGGCGATGAAATCGTCGGCGCGGTAGTCCGGCAACGTCTTGCGGATGCCGGCGGCAAAGGCGCGCGCCTCGTCGAGGCGCCCCGCCAGCGCCAGGCAATGTGCCGCGATCGCCAGGATGATGGCGTGCGCGTTGGGCCGGGCCGCTGCCTTCAGCGCCCATCCAGCCGCCTCCTCGAACTGGCCAAGCCGGACATGCGCCATGGCCCGCGCCCCCAGCATGCCGAACAGCAGCGGATCGAAAGGGCTGAGATGGCGCGAATGATCGGAAGAGCCGATCGCCGCCTGCGGGTCGCCCGACTGCGAATGGACGAAGGACAGCGCGTAATGGCCGAGCGCGAAATTGGGGCTGAGTTTGACCGCCTGTTCCAGTTCGCTGAGCGAGCCGTCCTGTTCGCCGCGCAGCCACAGCGCGCGGCCCATGGCCCAGTGCGCGGCCGGATTGTGATCATCGACCAGCAGGCTCTGGCCGGCGCTCTCGAAGGCGAGCGCGCTTTCCCGGTCGCGGTCGCCCCAGCGCTGGAAGGCGTTCTGCCAATGAGTAAAGGACAGGCCGGCATAGGCGCGGGCAAAGGTCGGATCGAGTTGCAGAGCCCTGGCAAAGAAGTGCCGCGCCGTTTCGTTCTCGGCCTGTGTGAAACGGTACATGTGCCAGAGGCCGCGATGATAGGCCTCCCAGGCGTTGAGCGAGTTGGGCGCCTTGAGCAGGGCGCGGTTGCGCTCGACGGTTTCGATCTCGGTCGAGATCGACGACACGATGCTGTCGCCAATGTCGTCGAGCACGGCGAAGATGTCGTCCGGACGGCGCTCGAAAGTCTCGGCCCAGACGATCCTGGCAGTACGCACCTCGATCAGTTCGACGCTGACGATCAGGCGGCCGGTCGGGTTGCGCACCGCGCCGGTGGCCACATAGTCGACATTCAGCCGGCGGCCCGCCTCCTCCGGCGCGATGGCTTCCTCGGCCAGCGCAAACACCGATCCGCGCGCGATGACGAAGAAATCCCGCAGCTTGGCGAGACGGGTGATGATATCGTGTGTGAAACCGTCGGCCGGTCCGCCGCGCGTCTCTCCGGCAAACGGCATCACCGCCAGCGAAGCGTGGCTCGGCTTGGTGGTCTCGGCGACGGTCGGCCCGGCCACCGGCTGCGATACCATGGACAAGGCGGCCGGCCGCCGCTCGCGGATCGCATGCCAGGCCGCGCGCAGAGGCGCGAAATCCAGGTCTTCCGACCCGAACAGCTGCTCGGCCGCCGCCAGATGTTGCTCGGCCGCGCCGACGGCGCCACGCCGCGCCAGACTGGCCAGCAGCGCCCGGTGCGCGGGCTCCTCGAACGGCGACAGTTCCAGCCATCTGTCGAGATGAGCGACCGCTTCGTCGCAATCCGCCGGCAAGGTTTCGACGAGCCTTTCCAGCACGGCCACGTGCCAGGCACCGAAGCGACGGCGTTGTGCCGTCAGCCAGCTGTTGAAAAGCGGGCTTCGCGCTAGCTCCAGGCCGTCAAGGAACTCGCCGGCGAACAATTTCGCCAGCGCCTGCAGGCGCTCGACACCAAGCGTTGCGATGCCTTCGAAGCCGGCGCGGCTGACCTCCAACGCATCGACAAGGCAGGCGCCGAGATCGAGCGCGACCGTATCGTCCTGCGTGCGGACACGGCGCCGGTCCGGCGTGTCGAGAGCGCTGCGCAACTTGCTCAGGCACCAGCGCAGTTCGCCTCGCGGATCGTTGGGCACGTCCCACAGAAGTTCGCAAAGGCGGCTGCGCCCCACCGGATGTGGCGCCAGCACGAGGTAGGCAAGCAGCGCTCGCAGCTTGCGCGAGGCCGGCAACGCCGTTGGCACGCCGTTACGGGTGATCGCCAGCGGCCCGAGCAGCCGCACCGACAGGCACGGCATGCCGCTGTCCTGCCTCGACGCTGCGGATTCCACGTCCGTTTCCACGCCTGCTCCCACGCTGGCCTGCCGGCCCTTGCTCTATCACCAAACATGACACGGCGCATCCGGCGGCGAATCTCGTGCCGGCAGCGGTCCTTGCCGCATCGCTGGAACGTCAGTGTTAGCGCGGCAAGGTCTCGAAACCTCGCCGCCCTGGCCGCCGGTTTGTAACCGGCCCGTGAAGATCAACACGATCGAGGAGATCAACGATGTTGAACACACAAAGCATCAGGAGCACCGCAGGGCGCGGCCGCCTGTTCGATAGCATTCTGGACACCGTCGGCGACACGCCGGTGGTGCGCATCAACAATCTCGCGCCGGCGCATGCGACCATCTTCGTCAAGGCCGAGTTCTTCAACCCTGGCGCCTCGGTGAAGGATCGGCTGGCGCTCAACATCATCGAGGAGGGCGAGCGCAGCGGCGCGCTGAAGCCGGGCCAGACCGTGGTCGAGGCAACCAGCGGCAACACCGGCATTGGCCTCGCCATGGTCTGTGCGCAGAAAGGCTATCCGCTCGTCGTCACCATGGCCGACAGCTTTTCGGTCGAGCGCCGCAAACTCATGCGCATGCTGGGCGCCAAGGTGGTGCTGACGCCACGCGCCGAAAAAGGTTTTGGCATGTACAAGAAGGCGATCGAACTGGCCGAGGCCAATGGCTGGTTCCTTGCCCGCCAGTTCGAGACCGCCGCCAATGCCGCCATCCATGAAGCAACGACCGCGCGCGAAATCCTAAACGATTTCGCAAGCTCCCGGCTCGACTGCTTCGTCACCGGCTATGGCACTGGCGGCACCGTCGTCGGCGTGGCGCGCGTCTTGCGCCGGGAACGGCCCGATGTCCGCATCGTGCTCTCCGAGCCGGCCAATGCGCAACTGATCGGCAGCGGCAAGGCGCAGCAGCGCGGGGCCGGCGGCGCCCCCGCCGCCAGCCATCCGGCCTTCGAGCCGCATCCGATCCAGGGCTGGACGCCGGACTTCATCCCCAACGTGCTGCAGGAGGCGATCGACGCCAGCCTCTATGACGAGGTGATGCCGATCGCCGGGCCAGAAGGCATCAAATGGGCTCGGGCGCTGGCCCAGAAGGAAGGAATCTTCACCGGCATTTCCGGCGGCGCCACCTTCGCCGTGGCGCGTCAGGTCGCGGAGAAGGCGCCACCCGGATCGGTGATCCTATGCATGCTGCCTGACACAGGCGAGCGCTACATGTCGACACCGCTGTTTGACGGCATCGAGGCCGAGATGGACGCCGACGAAATGGCCCTGTCGCGCTCGACGCCCGGCTGCCAGTTTCCGGCGGCGGCTTGACGGGAGGCTGTCATGGACATCGCGCAGGAAGGCCTTGGCGTGTCGGCCGAGGAAACGCTTGACCCCGCCGACTGGGCCGATTTGCAGGCCTTCTCGCATCAAATCATCGACGATGCGGTGGACTACCTCCGTGAGGTGCGCGAGCGCCCCGTTTGGCGGGAAATGCCCGGCGAGGTGCGGGATCTTTTCACCGCACCCCTGCCGCGCTCGCCGGCACCGCTTGCCGTCGTGTACGGAGAGGTCTCCCGCACCGTTATGTCCTATCCCATGGGCAACATCCATCCGCGCTTCTGGTCGTGGTACATGGGGTCCAGCAACTTCACCGGCGCGCTCGGCGATTTCCTCGCGGCGATCCAGGGCTCCAACCTGGGCGGCGGCAACCATGCCGCCGGGCTGATGGACGGCCAGGTGGTGAACTGGTGCAAGCAGATGCTGGGCTTTCCGGCCTCGGCCTCCGGCACGCTGGTCAGCGGCGGCTCGATGGCCAACATCATCGGGCTGACGGTGGCGCGCAACGTCAAGGCCGGCATCGACGTGCGCGAGCACGGCGTCGCCGCGATCGAGAAGCCGCTGCGCTTTTATGGCTCGGACCAGATCCATTCCTGCCACCGCAAGGCGATGGAAGCGCTGGGCCTCGGCAATCGGGCGCTGCGCCGCATCCCGACGGATGCCGGACTACGGATCGACATATCGGCCTTGCGCACGGCGATCGTCGAGGACCGGGCAGCCGGGTTCAAGCCGGCCTGCGTCATCGGCAATGCCGGCACGGTCAACACTGGGGCGATCGACGACCTGCGGGCGCTTGCCAAACTCGCTCACGAGGAAGGCCTTTGGTTCCATGTCGATGGCTGCATCGGCGCGCTGATCGCCATCGCCCCGCAAAATGCCCACCGCGTCACCGGCATCGAATGGGCAGATTCGGTCGCGCTCGATCCCCACAAATGGCTGCATTCGCCCTTCGAGGTAGGCTGTGCCCTGGTCAGGGACGCCGCCGCGCACCGCCGGACATTCGCGGTGACGCCGGAATATCTGGAATCGACGCCGCGCGGCCTCGCTTCCGGCGAATGGCTACACGATTATGGTCTGCAGACGTCGCGCGGCTTTCGCGCCTTGAAAGTGTGGATGGCGCTGAAGGAACATGGTGTCGAAAAGTTCGGCCGCCTGATCGACCAGAACATCGCGCAGGTCTCCTATCTGGCCGGGCTGATCGAGGCCGAGCCTTCGCTGGAACTGGCGGCAGCGCCGACCATCAACATCGTGTGCTTCCGCTACCAGCCCGGTTTGGCGGGCGAAGCGCTGAAGGCGCTCAACACCGAGATCATGCTGCGGTTGCAGGAGCAAGGCATCGCGGCGCTCTCCGACACCACCGTGCATGGCGGGCATTGGCTGCGTGTGGCGATCACCAACCATCGCACCCGACGCGACGATCTCGATCTGCTGGTGCGTGAACTGGTGAGGCTCGGGCATGAGATCACGGCACAGGGCCACGTGTCTTCCTAGTTCCCGGCCGCCGTGCGAACCTGCCCGCGATGATTCGAGGGAGGTCGGCGGTGACGCTGTTTCGCATGCTTGCGCTGGCGGCACTGGTCCTGGCCAACTCGGCCGAGGCCGCCGACATGGCCTTTTTCGTCAAGAACCTGCGCAAGGAGGGGGTCGCGGTCGAGCTGTTCAGCCGCGATCGCGAAACCGTCTGGCCGGGCAACGACAAGGTGTTCCTCGTCGATCCAGGCTCGCGGAAATCAGTGCCGATCTCCTGCAACCAGGGCGAACGCATCTGCTATGGCGCCTGGGTCGATGGCAATGACAAGATTTCCGCCGGCGTCGGGCCAGACAACGACCAGCCTTGCGATACCTGCTGCTTCATCTGCGTGGAGCACACGACCGAAACCATCGACCTTGTGCCGTAGCGGCGCTTCGGTGCAGGAGCCAACCCGGTGCGTCAGTCCGGAAGGCCGGCCTTGCGAAAGCCATCGACGAAGTGCTCGCGCGTCGCGTCGTCGCGGAAGGGCTCCGTCCAGACCCAATGCCGGGTCGTGAAATGCGGGTTGCCGACGAGGAACAGTTCTACCTCCGTGCGCGCCTCCTCGAGCCGACCAAGTTGCGCAAGGCTTGCCGCAAGGAAGCGGCGTGAGCTCGTGCGGTAAGTCTCGTCCCGGCGCAGCGTCTCGACGGCGGCTGCGTAGTCGCGCGCCGCGTATTGCGCCTGGCCGAGCGTCAGGTAGTACCAGCTCGGTGGAAACGGGTTCAGCCGGAACGCCTTGCGGATTTGCTCCAGGGCCTCCTCGACCCGCCCGGCCAGGGTCGTTATATCGGACAATGTCGCCCAGGCATCGGCCTCGTTCGGGTCGAGTTCGAACGCCCTGGCGAATTCGGCATCCGACTCCGCGAACTTATGCTCATAGGCAAGCAAATTGCCGAGCACCCAGTGGCATCCTGCATCGTTGGGATCGATCGCGACCGCCTTGCGCGCCAGCTCCAGGGCAATGCGGCGGTTAGGGTCGATCGGCTCGCCCCAATGCACCCATCCCATCCAGTGGTTCATGGCAAGCCAGCGATAGGCCTCGGCGTAGTGGGGATCGAGCGCAACCGCGCGCGTCAACATCAGATGCGCTTCCCGTGCGGTCTGCGGCGAATCATCGATCAGCTTGCGCGCCCGCACGCACAAGTCGTAGGCGTCGAGATTGGTGGGCCGGTTGCGTGGCGGCGGCGCGCGCAGCCGGCCAAGCAATGCCTCCACGATCTTGGCGGTCACCTCGTCCTGGACGGCAAAGATATCGTCCAGGCCGCGGTCGAAACGTTCCGCCCATAGATGGTCGCCGCTCGCCGCGTCGACCAGCTGCGCGTTGATGCGTACCCGCCCCGCATCGCGCCGCGCGCTGCCCTCCAGCAGATAACGAACGCCGAGTTCCCTGGCGATCTCGCGCACGTCCATTGCCTTTCCCTTGTAGGCGAAAGTCGAATTGCGCGCGATGACAAACAGGCCGGAGATCCTCGACAGGTCGGTGATCAGGTCTTCGGTCAAGCCGTCGCAGAAAGAGTCCTGCCCGGCATCGTTGCTAAAATTGACGAAGGGCAGCACCGCTATGGAAGGCTTGTCCGGCAGCGGCAAGGGTTTTGGCTTGGCGCCGGCGAGCTGTTCGACGGCCCCCGTGAAGCGATAGCCGACGCGCGGAACGGTCGTGATCCATTCCCCGCCTCCTTCACCCACAATGCCTGGCGGGCCGAGCAGCTTGCGCAACTGCGCGATCTGGACGGTGAGGTTGCCTTCCTCGACGGCCGTGCCGGGCCACGCCGCGTCCATCAGTTCGGCTTTTCCCAGGATTTCGCCGGGTTTTGCGACGAGCGCCGCAAGCAACTTCAGCCCCCGATAGCCGACGGCCACGGGATCGTCGTTCCTAAGCAGCGTTCCCGCGCCCGGATCAAGCACGAACGGACCAAAGGCGAAGCGCTCTCCCTGCATGGGCGCATCTATAGAGCAATTCCGGGAAAAGTGCGAAGCGGTTTTGCCGGGAAACGCGTGGCTAGCTCTCCCCGAGAGTGACGTCAAAACAAAGAGTTATCGCAAGTTTGGAACTTTTGAGAACTATTTGGGAGGGCTTAATTACGGCGCCGCTCATATCCTGCAGAATTCAATCTCTTTCCGGGTGAGGTCCACGGTTCCCCGACGGTGTCGGACCCGCAAGCCCAATGGAGGTTGCCCCAATGGAGGTTGCCATGAACAGTACAATCACATCGATCCAGCATCGGGCAGTGCGGCCGGGTGTGCCCGTCCAACGATCGTCGCATCCGCGCTCCCTGCGAAGCATGGTGGCAAGCTGGCGCGAGCGGACACGCTTTCGCTGGGACCTCAAGCGACTATCGGAGGTCAGCCCGCATTTGATCGATGACATCGGCATGACGACACGACAGGTCGAAGCAGAGATCGCCAAACTGCCATTCTGGCAGCGCTAAGGCGAAAATGCCGCGACGATTTGGAGGGGATTGCCGAGCATCGTGCCTTTAGCATCCGCCCGCGTCATGTCATGATCCTGCATCGGCCGTGGGGGCCGATTCTACATCGGGGGTTTCCATGTCCTTCACATCCGCGCGCCGGCTCGCCGCCGCGTTTTCGCTTGCCGTCCTGTTTGTACCAGCCGCCCATGCCGGCGACGTCACCTTCGCTGTCAAGAACAGCCATCCCAACGCGATGCGCCTCGAACTCTATAGCCAGGACCGCGACTATGTCTGGCCGGGCGATGGCAAGGATTTCTATCTCGACGACGGCGAGACCAAGTCGTTGCCGATATCCTGCAACGAAGGCGAATCGATCTGCTACGGAGCCTGGGTCGATGGCGATGAGGGTACCTATTGGGGCGTCGGTCCCGGCAACAAGGAAAAATGCGAGGATTGCTGCTACACCTGCAGCGGCGGCGAGACCGAGGAGATCGATCTGGTCCCCTGACCGGTTTGCCAGCTTGACGGTTTTCCTGTTCGAGCCATAGCTTGGCCATGCATGCCGCCCAAAACCGGTTCGCGGCTTTGGCGCAACGACATGCATGGAAACAAGACCATACCAAGGGCACGCCGCGCCTGTGCATTCAGACGCGGCGTACTCCAGGCAACAGGAGCATCGCGATGGCCGGCACGGTCGAGGGTGAAAAAATCGACGTCGGGTTTTCCGGCAAGCGCTGCATCCACTCGCGCAATTGCGTGCTCGGCGACCCGCATGTCTTTGTGCCCAATGCGCCGGGCCAATGGATCCATCCCGATGCGGCCAGCGTCGAGAAGATCGTCGCGCTGGCCGAGAACTGCCCCTCGGGCGCCATCACCTATGCGCGCAAGGATGGCGGCCCGCGGGAAAAGCCGCCCGTGGTCAACACCGTGCGGCTGCGCGAAAACGGCCCGCTGGCGGTGCATGCCGAGATCGTGCTTGGTGCCGAGACGTTTTTCCGCGCCACGCTTTGCCGCTGCGGCGCCTCGCAGAACAAGCCGTTCTGCGACAACAGCCATATCAAGGCGGGCTTTGCCGCCACCGGAGAACCGGCGCTGAAGGACACGCCGGCGCTGGAGGTCCGCGACGGCCCGCTGCGGGCGACGCCGACCACGAACGGCCCGCTCAAGCTCGAAGGCAATGTCGAGATCGTTACCGGCACCGGCCACACGGTCGACCGCACCACGAAGGTCTTCCTGTGCCGCTGCGGCCACTCGGCCAACAAGCCGTTCTGCGACGGCAGCCATAAGAAGGTTGGGTTCGTGGGATAGGTGGGTAGCCAATCTCCCTCTCGGGGGGAGATGTCCCGCGGGACAGAGGGGGCGCCTCTTGCCAACCTTTCAATATGTTCTCCACCGCGCCAGTGCCGCGTCCCTTGGCCCATCTCTCCCGGCTTTATCCGCAAGCCGGTATCGGCTAAGGGCAGGCAACCAAACAATCTGCCCGGACTTTCGCCCAAAATGACCGCCAAGACCAAGCCCGCCCCTCTCTTCCTCGGCATCGACACCGGTGGCACCTACACCGATGCCGTGTTGTGGTCCGAGACCGAAGGTCCGCGGGAGGGGCCGAGCAAGGGCAAGGTGCTGGCCAAGGCCAAGGCGCTGACCACGCGGCATGATCTGGCCGTCGGCATTTCGGGCGCCGTCGATGCGGTCCTGGAAAAGGCGGGCACCAATCCGGCCGACATCAAACTGGTCTCGATGTCGACGACGCTCGCCACCAATGCGCTGGTCGAGGGCCAGGGCGGCCGCGTGGCGCTGGTCATGATCGGCTTTTCCGAGGCCGATCTTGCCCGCGATGGTTTGAAGACGGCACTCGGCACCGACCCGGTGGTGTTTTGTGCGGGCGGCCATGATGTGCACGGCAGCGCCGCCAAGCTCGACCTGTCCGGATTGGAGGCGATGCTGCCGGAACTCGGCGTGTCGGTGTCCGGCTTTGCCGTATGTGCCTATTTCGCCACCCGCAACCCGGCGCACGAGATCGCCGCCCGCGAGCTGATCCGCGACAGGACCGGCCTGCCGGTCACGGCGAGCCATGAGCTATCGGCCAAGCTCGGCGGTCCGCGCCGGGCGCTCACGACGCTGCTCAATGCCAGGCTGATCTCGATGATCGACCGGCTGGTGGCGGCGACCGAGGGGTTCCTTCAGGCCCGCAACATCGCCGCTCCTTTGATGGTGGTGCGCGGCGATGGCGCACTGGTTTCGGCGGCGTTTGCCCGCCAGCGGCCGATCGAGACGATCCTCTCCGGTCCCGCCGCCAGCCTGGTCGGCGCCCGCCACATGACCGGGTTCGACAACGCGGTGGTCTCCGACATTGGCGGCACCACCACCGACGTGGCGGTCCTCGATGGCGGCCGGCCGCGGCTCGATCCGGAAGGCGCCACCGTCGGTGGTTTCCGCACCATGGTCGAGGCGGTCGCGATGCGCACTTTCGGCCTCGGCGGCGATTCCGAAGTGATGCTGGAGGATGGCGCGCTCAATCCGAAAATTCTGCTCGGGCCGCGCCGCCTGGTGCCGCTGGCGCTGTCCGGCATGGCGCATGGCGAGGCGGTGACCGCGGAACTCGAACGCCAGTTGCGCGCGCCCAACACAGGCCGCATGGACGGCCGCTTCGCGGTCCGCACCGGCGTGCCGGACAGGCTCGCCGCGGGGCTGACCGCCCCGGAGGCAAAGCTCTACGAAGCAATCGGCGCGACGCCGCTCGCCCTCGACAGGCTGCTGACCTCGAATGCCCAGAATGCCACGCTGAACCGCCTGGTCTCGCGCGGGCTGGTGCATATCTCGGGCTTCACCCCGTCGGACGCCGCGCACGTGCTTTGCAAACAGGCGAACTGGGATGCCGCCGCCGCCCGGCTTGGCGCCGAACTGTTCGCCCGCAGGCGCGATGGCCGGGGCCAGGCGATCGCGGCCTCCCCGGAAGCGATCTCGGAACGGGTGCTCTTGACCCTGACGCGCTGGTCGGCCGAATACATCCTGGAGACCGCTTTTGCCGAGGACGGGCTCGACGGCGCGGCGACGGTGGCGCATGCGCTGGTGCAGCGCGCCGTCGATGCCCACCCCGGCATCGCCCGCCTCAGCGTCGCGCTCGACCGGCCGGTCATTGGGCTCGGCGCTTCGGCGCCGCTGCACTATGCCGGCCTGGCGCCCTTGGTCGGGAATGACTGCGTCGTGCCCCGGGATACCGACGTCGCCAACGCGCTTGGCGCCGTCGTCGGCCAGGTCAGGGTTTCGGCGGAGGCCCGCGTCAGCCAGCCCACGGAAGGCCTGTTCCGGCTTGCCTCGGGTGAGACGGTGCGCGATTTCCTCGACGAGACGGCGGCGATCGCGGCCGCCGAGGCCGATGTGCGGGCGATTGTCGCCCAGCGGGCTCTTGATGCCGGCACCGACAGTGCCGAGATCGACGTGGCGACGGAGTTCCGGGTCTCGACTGTCGAAGCGCAGCGCATGTTCATCGAAGCGCATATCGTGGCGGTGGCCTCGGGCAGGCCGAGGATAGCGGTGTGAGGAGAAGAGCCATCTCCCCCCTCGTCGGGAAGATTGGCTAACCGCCCAAAATGCCCCACCTTCACCCTAAGCTGAATTGACCCTGCACCCCCTGACATGCCAAACGCCCCGCAACGCCTTTCATCTGGAGTAGCCTGATGACCGATCGCATCGAGATCGCCGGATTGCGCATTGCCCGCGAGCTGCATGACTTCGTCGTCGACCAGGCTTTGCCCGGCCTCGGCATCGAAGCGACGCGTTTCTGGGACGGGTTCTCGGTCATCGTCCATGACCTGGCGCCCAAGAACCGGGCGCTGCTGGCAAAACGCGATGCCATGCAGGAAAGGCTCGATGGCTGGTATCGCGACAATGGCGCGCCCATCGACATGGACGCCTACAAGGCGTTCCTGAAGGTGATCGGTTATCTCGTGCCGGAAGGGCCGGCCTTCAGCGTCTCGACCGACAATGTCGACCCGGAAATCGCGGTCGTGGCCGGACCGCAGCTGGTGGTGCCGGTGATGAACGCGCGCTATGCGCTCAACGCCGCCAATGCACGCTGGGGCTCGCTCTATGACGCGCTCTATGGCACGGACGCCATCCCCGAAACGGATGGCGCCGAGAAGCGCAAGGGCTTCAACGCGGCGCGCGGCGCCAAGGTCATCGCCTGGGCCAAGGATTTTCTCGACCAGTCCGTGCCGCTCACCTCCGCAAAATGGGCAGGGGTCAACGGCCTGTCGGTCGCCAACGGCGCCCTGAGGCTCAGCGCCGGCGCCGGCTCGACGACGCTGGCCGATCCCAGCCAATTCGTCGGTTATCGCGGCGACGCCGCCAATCCGCAAGCCGTGCTCCTGGTGAAAAACGGGCTGCATGTCGAGATCGTCATCGACCGCGACAACCAGATCGGCCGCACCGATCCGGGTGGCATTGCCGACGTCATCCTGGAATCGGCGCTGACCACCATCCAGGACTGCGAGGATTCGGTCGCGGCCGTGGATGCCGAGGACAAGGTCGTCGTCTACCGCAATTGGCTCGGCCTGATGAAGGGCGATCTCGCCGAAGAAATCAGCAAGGGCGGCAAGAGTTTCGTCCGCAAGCTCAACCCCGACCGCGCCTACATCGCCCCAGCCGGCGGCACGGTGACCGTGCCTGGCCGCTCGTTGATGCTGGTGCGCAATGTCGGCCACCTGATGACCAATCCAGCGATCCTGGACCGCGACGGCGACGAGGTGCCGGAAGGCATCATGGACGCGGCGATGACGGCCCTGATCGCGCTGCACGATGTCGGGCCGAAAGGACGGCGGATGAACTCCCGCGCCGGCTCGATGTATGTCGTGAAACCCAAGATGCATGGCCCGGAGGAGGTCGCCTTCGCCGTCGAGATGTTCGACCGTGTCGAAGCCCTGCTCGGCATGGCCCAGAACACCATCAAGATGGGCATCATGGACGAGGAGCGGCGCACCACAGTCAACCTCAAGGAAGCGATCCGCGCCGCGAAGGAGCGCGTGGTGTTCATCAACACCGGCTTCCTCGATCGCACCGGCGACGAGATCCACACCTCGATGGAAGCCGGCCCGATGATCCGCAAGGGGGACATGAAACAGGCCGCCTGGATTTCCGCCTATGAGGCCTGGAACGTCGACACGGGCTTGGAATGCGGGCTCGCCGGCCATGCCCAGATCGGCAAGGGCATGTGGGCGATGCCCGATTTGATGGCCGCGATGCTGGCCGAGAAGATCGCCCACCCCAGGGCCGGCGCCAACACCGCCTGGGTACCGTCGCCAACGGCGGCGACGCTGCACGCCACGCACTATCACAAGGTCGATGTCCATGCGGTTCAGGCCGCGCTGAGGACCCGCCCGAAGGCGAAGCTCGACGACATATTGTCGGTGCCGGTGGCCGTGCGGCCCAACTGGACGCCCGACGAGATCCAGCGCGAACTCGACAACAACGCGCAAGGCATTCTGGGCTATGTCGTGCGCTGGATCGACCAGGGCGTCGGCTGCTCCAAGGTTCCCGACATCAACGATGTCGGGCTGATGGAAGACCGCGCCACGCTGCGCATCTCCTCGCAGCACATCGCCAACTGGCTGCGCCATAAGGTCTGCTCGGAAATCCAGGTGATGGATTCCTTGCGGCGCATGGCGGCAATCGTCGATCTGCAGAACGTCGGCGACCCGCTCTACCGGCCGATGGCCGCCGACTTCGAAAAGTCGATCGCCTTCCAGGCCGCCTGCGACCTGGTGTTCAAGGGAACAAGCCAGCCCAACGGCTACACCGAGCCGGTGCTGCACAAGCGGCGGCTGGAGCTGAAGGCCCATCAAGGGTAGGACGATGTCGCGTTGAAAGAGTTTGGAGCGCCGACTGGATGTCGCCGGTCCGCGTCGGCGAAGACGGCGGCGTCAGCCCAGCGGCAATGTCGTGCCGAAGGCGGCAGGCTCTTATGGCTGGATACGGTTCCTTTGCTTTTTTCAGCTAGTGCTGGCTGGAAGGCTACGGAGCATTGGCATGGCCAACACGATGGCGATCGAAAAGAAACTGTTGAATTCCGTCCATGACCGGGCGGTTTTCCAGCGCCGCGTGCGCGTCCTGTCTCAGCGGCTGGCCGACGAACTGGGCCCGGCCGGCACCGTTCTCGATCTTGGCTGCGGCGACGGCTCCATCGCCAAGGCGATCATGGAAAAAAAGCCGGGGCTGACGTTTCGCGGCATTGACGTGCTGATCAGGCCGCAAACCCATATCCCGGTCGAACTGTTCGATGGCGGCACCATTCCCGCCGCGAATGGCTCCTATGACTGGGTGACGATCGTCGATGTGCTGCATCATGCCGACCACCCGGGCCATCTCGTGCGCGAGGCGGCCCGCGTGGCGCGCAAGGGCGTTGTCATCAAGGATCACCTGCGCCAAGGCTTCGCGGCCTACCAGACGCTTCGTTTCATGGATTGGGTGGGCAACAAGGGGCACAATGTTCGCCTGCCTTACAACTATCTCTCCAAGGCGGAGTGGGACGCCGTTTTTGCCGCCGCGGGTATCACACCCCGCACCTGGCGTGAGAAGCTGTCGCTCTATCCGTTCCCGGCCAGCGTGTTTTTCGACCGTCGCCTGCATTTCATCTCGACCTTGCGATAGGCAAGGCGGACAGGCTGTTGACAGCTTCATTGACGGGCGCCGTGAAGGTGGGGTGCATGCGTGTGCTGCCGCGGGCAGGCCCTACGCCGCCTGCGCCACGCGCTCCGAACTCATGCGATAGGAAATCGCTTCGGCCAGATGGATGCGGCCGACAGCTTCGCTGGCGTCGAGATCGGCGAGCGTGCGCGCCACTTTGAGCACCCGGTGGTAGGCCCGCGCCGAAAAGGCGAGTTTTTCGCTGGCATCCTTGAGCAGCGACAGGCCGGCGGCGTCCGGCATGGCGATCGTTTCGATGACGGCTGGAGAACAATGCGCGTTGGTGGTGGCGCTGTTGACGCCGAGCCGCTCGAAACGCTCACGCTGAATGGTGCGGGCACGCGCCACCCGCAGCGCCACGTCGGCGCTCTTTTCCGCCCGGTCGGGCCGGATCAGGTCGCTGGCCGAGACCGCCGGCACTTCGATCCTGAGATCGATGCGGTCGAGCAGCGGACCTGAAATACGCGCCTGGTAATCGGTGCGGCAACGGTCGCCGCGCAGGCAGCGATAACCCGGTTCGCCGGCCATGCCGCAGCGGCACGGGTTCATTGCCGCCACTAGCTGGATGCGGGCCGGATAGGTGACGCGATGGTTGGCCCGTGCGATCATGCAGTCGCCGGTTTCAAGCGGCTGGCGCAGCGCATCGAGCGTCTGCGGCGTGAATTCGGGAAACTCGTCGAGGAACAGCACGCCGTGATGGGCAAGCGACACCTCGCCCGGCCGCGCGCGCAGGCCGCCGCCCACCATCGCCGCCATCGAGGCCGAATGGTGCGGGGCGCGGAACGGCCGCCGGTCGGTCAGCTTGCCTTCGCCGAGTTCGCCGGCCACCGAGGCGATCATCGAGACTTCGAGCAGTTCCTTCGGCGCCAGCGGCGGCAGGATCGACGGCAGGCGCTGCGCCAGCATCGATTTGCCTGAGCCTGGCGGACCGATCATGAGCAGATTGTGCCCGCCGCCGGCCGCCACTTCCAGAGCCCGCTTCGCTGTCTCCTGGCCCTTGATGTCGGCAAGGTCGGGCAGGTCGCGTGCCGCCGCGCGGATGCCGGCCTCCGGGCGCGACAGCACCTGCGTGCCGCGGAAATGATTGGCGATCGCAATCAGGCTGCGCGGCGCGAGAATGTCGAATTCCCGCCCTGCCCAGGCTGCTTCCGGCCCGCAAGCGAAGGGGCAGATCAGCCCTTTGCCTTCGCCATTGGCGCCGATTGCCGCCGGCAAGGCACCGGCAACGGCGGTGATCGTACCGTCGAGCGATAGTTCGCCCAGCACGACATAGCCAGCCAGCATGTCGCCCGGAATGGCGCCAAGGGCCGCCATCAAGCCGAGAGCGATCGGCAGATCGTAGTGGCTGCCTTCCTTCGGCAGATCGGCGGGCGCCAGGTTGACGGTCACCTTCTTCGACGGCATCGACAGGCCCGACGCATGCAATGCCGCCTGCACCCGCTCGCGGCTTTCCGCCACCGCCTTGTCTGGCAGGCCGACGATATGCATGTTGACCTTGCCGGGCGCGATCATCACCTGCACATCGACCGGCACCGCCTCGATGCCCTGGAAAGCGACCGTACGAACCCGCGCCACCATTGTCTGCCCCCGATGCCGGCTCGCCCTTGCCCTTGTGAACGGGCCGCGAGTGACGTCAACGCAAGACAACCACGGATTTCAGCCCAAGGCAAGAACATTACAGGAACAAAGTAGAGTAAACGCATGGCTCGCGCCCGATCATGACGGCCTCATCGCCAAGAAGGTGTTCCAGCCCTGCTCATTTCTACCGATGCGGAAGCTGTGGCTGAGAAGCTCCATGCCGGCGGCCTCGATGCGCGCCGCGAAGGCGTCCCTACGCCAGTCGACGCTATGGTACTTGCCACCCGTTTCGCCGTCACCATCTCGCATCGAGACGACGAAGGCACCGCCTTGGCGCAACGAACGCGCAATCTTCTCCAGAACTTGGTCGATCTGGTCGCGAGGCACATGGATCAGCACGGCGAGCGCCACCACCGCGTCGTAGGGACCGCCAAGCTCGTCGGTGATCACGTCGAGGAGTTCGCCTGCCTTGCCGCGCGCGGCCTGCAGTTCGAGAAAGCGTCGTGTGCGTCGGTCCGCCGGACCTCGACCCCAAGGGCCTCCAGGAAGTCCGCGTCGCGGCCCGGGCCGGATCCGATTTCCAGGATGCGGCCGCCCGCTCCGGCGATCGCCGCGGCGCGCTCGAGCGCGGCCCTGTCGTTCGGGTGAGGAACATGCCCAACGATCTCGTCATAATGGACCGCATAGTCCTCATACGACTCTATCGTCCGACGGCTTTGGGCCAGAACCTCTGCCGGTATCTTCATCGTGTTCTCCCATCGGTGTGTGTCTGACGGATTTGGTCAAATCGAGAACATCACGCGAACTGGCAGTTTGCGCCGGTTGCAGCCGGGTGGCGTCCGGTTGCAAAAGCGGAACATGGTTAATACAAAATGAAAACGGAAAACAGGGCCGCGAAGCATGATCGCGGAATGGCGGTTGTGCCGCCATTCATCGTCGGGCTCGGTATCTAGCTCTTCGTTTCGTTAGACCGGTGTCACGGCGAGGGATGTGCGGTGACGTTTGGCGTCGCCGCTTTTTTTGGATATTGGCGCAGCCATCAGCACGGTTGTCAGCCTGATAGCGTTGGCCGTTGCCATACTCAACCGACTGCCTGATTAGGATCTGTGAAAGAGGCTTGCGCCTACTGCCGCTTTTCCTCCACGCAATCCCAGAACAGGCTGGCGATGTCGGCGCCGCCGAAGCGCTTGACCTCGCGCACGCCGGTCGGCGAGGTGACGTTGATCTCGGTCATGTAGTCGCCGATGACGTCGATGCCGACCAGGATGAAGCCGCGCTCTTTCAGCGACGGCCCGATGCGGGCACAGATCTCTCGCTCGCGTGTCGTCAACTCGGTCTTTTCGGCGCGGCCGCCGACATGCATGTTGGAGCGGGAATCGTGCTCGGCCGGCACCCTGTTGATGGCGCCGACCGGCTCGCCGTCGATCAGAATGATGCGTTTGTCGCCCTTGCGCACGTCCTTCAGGTAACGCTGCACGATATAGGGCTCGCGAAACATCTGGCCGAACATTTCGAGCAGCGAGGCGAGATTGCGGTCGGCTTCCAGCATATGGAAGATGCCGGCGCCGCCATTCCCGTAGAGCGGCTTGACGATGATGTCGCCGAACTCCTTGCGGAAGGCGGCGACTTCGAGCGGATCCTTGGTGATCAGCGTATCCGGCATCAGGTCCGGGAACTCGGTGACGAAAATCTTTTCCGGGCTGTTACGCACCCAGGCCGGGTCGTTGACGACCAGCGTCTTTGGATGGATGCGCTCGAGGATGTGGGTCGTGGTGATGTAGTTCATGTCGAAGGGTGGGTCCTGGCGCAGCAGGACGACGTCCATTTCGGACAAGTCGGTGCGCACCTTTTCGCCCAGCGAATAGTGGCTGCCCTTTTCGTCGCGCACCGTCATCTCCTCGACGCGGGCAAACACCTTGCCGTCGCGCATCGACAGCCGGTCGGGCGTGTAGTGGAACAGCTGATGGCCGCGCCGCTGCGCCTCCAGCGACAGGGCGAACGAGGTGTCGCCGGCGATCGACACGGTGGAGACATGGTCCATCTGGACGGCGATTTTCAACTTCATGGCAGGTCCCCAGCGTAGTCGACGCAAGCGATATAAGCGTCGCGGCGCGTTCTGCCAATCGCGACGTTTTGAACATTGGGATCAGCAAGGCGCGTCTGCCGGTTGCAGACAAGACGAGGACTGACGTCATCGCTTTCTTAAGCCTTGCCGTGCGACGGTAAGCTCCGAATGCAGCGGCCGACCTGACGCAGCGCCGGGCACCCGATGGAACGACGATCATGAACGCGCTCACTGCCGTCCGCGCAGCCTCGACCCAGCAGCTCGAACTCACCATCCTGATGCCATGCCTCAACGAGGCCGAGACGCTCGCCGTCTGCATCGGCAAGGCCAGGGCGTTTCTCGACCAATCCGGCATAGCGGGCGAGGTGCTGATATCAGACAATGGCAGCACCGACGGCTCGCGGGAGATCGCCGCGCAGGGCGGTGCTCGTGTCGTCCCGGTCGCGCAGAAGGGCTATGGCGCGGCGCTTCTGGGCGGCATCGCCGCCGCCAGGGGTCGCTTCATCATCATGGGCGACGCCGATGACAGCTATGATTTCGGTGCACTGGAGGCATTCGTGGCGCGGCTGCGCGGCGGCGCCGATCTGGTCATGGGCAACCGCTTCCGGGGTGGCATAGAGGCTGGCGCCATGCCGCCCCTGCACCGCTATCTCGGCAATCCGGTGCTGAGTTTCGTCGGCCGCCTGTTCTTCCGCATCAAGACCGGGGATTTCCACTGCGGTCTGCGCGGCTTCAACGCGGACAGCATCAGGAAGCTCGATCTGCAGACCACCGGGATGGAATTCGCAAGCGAAATGGTGGTGCGCAGCGCGCTTGCCGGCCTGCGTATCGAGGAAGTGCCGACCACGCTCAAGCCCGACGGCCGCGGCCGGCCGCCGCATCTCAGGACCTGGCGCGACGGCTGGCGGCACCTCAAATTCCTGCTGGTCTACAATCCGCGCTGGATGTTCTTCATTCCAGGCGCGGTGCTTTCAGGCCTCGGCACGCTGTTCGCGGCGCTGCTGGTGTTCGGCCCCTTGCGGGTGGTCGACAATCTTTCGCTCGATCTCAACACCTTCGTCGCCGCCTGTTTCATGATCGTCACCGGCATCCAGCTCATCACCTTCGGTGCCATTTCGCGATACTATGCCGAAATTACCGGCATCCTGCCGCGAAGCCGCGGGTCGGACTGGCTGACCAGGACCATCAGCACCGACCGTCTCGCCGCCAATGCCGGCATTTGCTTTGCCGCCGGCTTCCTGTTCTGCCTCTATGCCGTCATGCGCTGGGCCCATCTCAATTTCGGCCCGCTGGACGATTCCGAAATTCCGCGCATCGTCGTGCTCGGGTTGAGCCTGATCGTCATTTCCTTCCAGGCCTTCTTTTCGGCATTCCTGCTCGGTGTCCTGGAAATCCCGGTCAAGCGACTGAAAGCTGGCCTTTCCCAGGAAGCGCCGGCCAGCGAACAGCAATGACCGACGTGCTGCCGGCGCTTGTCCAGGCGCGCCCGTTCCGCTTCATGGTGGTGGGCGTCGGTGCGGCGGGATTGTTTTTCGCGCTCTCGTGGCTGCTGGTTTCGCTGGGGGTTTCGCCGTTCGCCGGCAGTGCCATCGCTTATGCAACGGCGTTCGTCATTGCTTATCGGGCGCAACGGGGCTGGACGTTCGGTGCGGAACACGATCACAAGGTCGCGTTCCCGCGCTATCTTACGCTGCAAGCCGGATGCGCCGCTTTTGCCGGCCTTGTCTCGCAGGTGGCGGTGACGCATTTCGGCCTGTCGCCCGTCGCCATGTCGGCGCTGGCGACGGCCGTGACAAGCACCATCAGCTATGTGGTCTCGAGACTGTGGGTGTTTCCGGCGCGCGGCCACGGCAAACTCGGGAAAACCGTGTAGCGGTTGTCCGTCCGGTCGAGCCAAGACCAGGAGTGGTCCAGCGCCTCCGCGACGCACCGTGCTTTACGCTTTGTGAAGCGAGAGGCACTAGCCTGTAGTCCCGACCATCGGCCGAAAGTCGCTCCATGACCGCTGCCCATGCCGCGATGCCTTCAAAGCACACCGCCCGTCTCTCCTGGCGGGCGGACATGCTGGCGGCGCTCCTCGCGGCCCTGGTGCCGCTCCTGGTCTATGCCATCGCCGGATTTCCACAACTGGCCAACCCGGCGGGCGACAATGACAGCCTGCTGCAGCTGGTCGAAGTCCGCGATCTTCTGGCCGGCCAGGGCTGGTTCGACCTGCACCAGTACAGGATGGGACTGGACGGCGGCTTCGTCATGCATTGGTCGCGGCTGCTCGACGCGCCGCTGGCCCTTGGCGTCCTTGTCATGTCGGCCCTGACAGGCAATGTCGCCCTGGCTGAACAGGTCGTGCAAGTCGCCTGGCCTGCCCTGCTGTTCTGGCTGGCGGTCTTCTTCCTCATCCGCGCCGCGCGCGCTTTCGCCGGCGGCCACGCTGTCCTGCCCGCCGCCGTCGTCGGTGGCGCCGCGCTCTACTACCTCGGCATTTTCTCCCCAGGTTCGCTGGATCATCACAATGTGCAGCTGACGCTGATCCTGGCGAGCCTTGCCTTGCTGCTCGGGGCTCCCTTGCTCCGGCCGGCCGCCTTGCTTTCGGGCATCTGCGCCACGCTGAGCGTGGCCATCGGCATGGAAAGCGCTCCCTGCGCCGGCACCCTTGGCGCCGCTGTCGCGCTGCTGTTTCTTGGCGATAGTGCTCGGGAAAGGCTGACCGCGAGGGATTTTGGCCTCGGCGTCGCCGCTGTTTCGGCTCTCGTCTTCGTCGCCACCGTCCCGGCATCCGCATGGACCCAGGCACAGTGCGACACATTTTCGATTGTTCAGTTCGCCGTCGCCGGACTTGCCGGCGCGGGGCTGGCGATCATCGCCTCGTGGAAGGCCGCCAGTGCGACCGTCGCCGGCCGCCTGGCCTCGCTCGGCCTGCTTGGGCTAGCCCTTGCCGCTGTCGTCGTATTCCTGTTCCCGCAATGCCTGGCCTCGCCCTATGCCAACCTCAATCCGCGCCTCAAGGAGATATGGCTCAGCCATATCGACGAGGCGCAGCCGATTTTCCAGATCGTCACCCATGATCCGGCCAGGGCGGTGGCCCGGTTTGCCACCCCGCTGGTGGCCATCATCCTGATGGCGCTCCGTATCGGTCATGTCTGGCGTCGGCAGGACAGCCTTGTCGGCTCGCTGCTGGTGGTGGCGTTCCTGGTCAGTGCCTGGGAAGTTCGCGGCTCGACCTTCTCCATCGCCTTCGCGGTGATCCCGCTTGCGGCATGGATCGCCCGCTGGCGCCAGCGTGCGCAAACCAGTCCGTCCAACGGCGCCGCACTCAGGATGGCCGCGGCCTGGCTGATCTCTGTAAATGCAATCTGGGCAGGCGCTGCCGGGGCGGCGTCTAGTGCTTTCCAAACCGACGCGGCGGCCACCAGTGCCAAGGCCGACGATGCGGCTTGCCTTGGCAAGGCCTCGTTCGCGGCGCTCGGCCGGATGCAGGCCACGACAGTCCTTTCGCTGTCCAACCTCGGCTCACCGATTCTGGCCTTTACCAGTCATCGCGTGCTGGCCGGGCTGTACCACCGCAATGTCACCGGAAATCTGGTTGCACTGGATGCCTGGCTGGGCTCGGAGGCGGACGCCAAAACCGTCATCGAAAGCCGCCATGTCGGCCTTGTCGCGCTCTGCCGTGGCAATGCGGAAAGCCACCTGCTCCTGGCCAGGGCACCGGAGGGGTTCCTCGCCAGGTTGATGAGCGGCGATGTGCCGAACTGGCTGGAGCCGGTGGCACAAACCCGAGGTGCCCCGCTGGAGCTTTATCGCGTCAAACCAAAGGGCTGAAAATCCAAGTGTTTGACGCATCTTTTAGCCGGCTTCACGACGGTGTCGCGGCGAAAGCCGGACCCCATTTTTCGGGATCGTGCTCCGGCCACGAAAATCGGTCAGTGGGATACGTTTCCTAAAGGGTTTGCTGCCAGTCTGGAAATAAATTCCGACGACAAAAGCAGGGACGAACAGGGACACCGATGCAAACTCCGTTTGGCACCGGTCAGGCAAACAGGGAAAGCACGGATCTGGCGTTCACCGATCCGTTGACCGGGCTTGGCAATCATCGCCGCTTCTTCGACAAGGTCGATCGCCTGATCAGCGACCGTTCCGACGATCCCGCGCCCTTCACGGTCGGCATTCTCGACCTCGACGGCTTCAAGCCGATCAACGACCTGTTCGGCCACAAGGCCGGCGACGACATCCTGATCCAGGTGGCGATGCGGCTGCGCGCCTCGATGGACGGCCATTCGACGGTCTGCCGCATCGGCGCCGACGAATTCGCCTTCCTCTACCCGCTGGTGTTCTCGGAGGAGGCGGCGGCGGAAAAATCCCGTATGCTGATCGAGATCCTGTCGGCGCCCTACGATGTCGGCGAGCGCACCGCCAGGCTCTCGGCCTCGGTCGGATGCTCATTGTTCTATTCCGGCGACGAGACTACCGAGATCCTCATCAACAAGGCCGAAACGGCGCTTTACCATGCCAAGCGCTCCGGCCGCGGCCGCGTCGTCGTCTATACCCGCGAGATGGAGGAAGCCGCCAAGCGCGTCACCCGCATCGAGCAGGCGCTGCGCCGCGCCGTCTCGGCCGGCGAGGTGGAGCCGCATTTCCAGCCGATCGTCGATCTCACCACGCGCCGCACGATCGGCTTCGAGACGCTGGCGCGCTGGACAGACCGCGACCTCGGCGCGGTGCCGCCGACCGTCTTCATCCCCATCGCCGAGGAGCGCGGCATCATCGGCCCGCTGTCGCAGCTCGTGCTGCGCAAGGCCACCGAGGCCGCCAGGAGCTGGCCGAAAGACCTGTTCCTGTCCTTCAACCTGTCGCCTTCGCAGCTCGTCGACCAGAATACCGGCCTGCACATATTGGCGATCCTCGACCGCACCGGCTTCGATCCGCGCCGGCTGGAGATCGAGATCACCGAGACCGGCCTGATGAACGACCCGGCCTCGGCCGCGCAGATCGTCGAGGATCTGCGCCGCGTCGGCATACGTGTCTCGCTCGACGATTTCGGCACCGGCCAGTCCTCGCTCGGCCGCCTGCGCGAGTTCCATTTCGACAAGCTCAAGATCGACCGCGCCTTCGTCTCCTCCATTCTCGATGACCGGCCGTCCGAACACATCATCCGCGCCATTCTCGCCATGTGCGAAGGGCTTGGCATGGACGTCGTCGCAGAAGGCATCGAAGAGGAAGCGCAGGCCGACCGGCTGGTCCAGTTCGGTTGCGCCGGCGGGCAGGGCTATCTGTTCGGCAAGCCGGCCGATGCCGACGCCACATTGGGCTATCTCCGGGATTCCTTCCGTGGCGCCTTGCGCGCCAAGGCGATCTGAGCGGCAGGTTTCGGCGCTGCCCGCCATGCGGCGATGCCTCCTGGCGGGTCAAGCGCGGGCGCGATCGCCTTTTTGTCAGACATAAGCCCGGAAATCAGTCTTTTCGCCCTTGCCCGCCGGACGTGTCTGGCTAGGATGCGCGCCGGTTGACCCGGAGACGAAAAATCATGATGCCATCGGCGTATTTTGCCGACCTCGAAGGCGCTTCGGTGCTGATCACCGGCGGCGGCTCCGGCATCGGTGCGGCGCTGACCGAAGGGTTCATGCGCCAGGGCGCCAAGGTCGCCTTCATCGACATCGCCGATGCGCCCAGCACGGCGCTTGCCGATCGCATCGAGAAGGAGGTCGGCCATCGTCCGCTCTATCTCAAGACCGATCTGCGCGACGTCGAGGCTTTGCGGGCGTCGGCCGTGAAGGCAGCCGAGGCGCATGGCGACCCCACGGTGCTGGTCAACAACGCCGCCTGGGACGAACGTCATGCCGTCGAGGATGTCACCGTCGAGTTCTGGGACAACAACCTTGCCATCAACCTGCGGCCGCATTTCTTCACCGCGCAGGCCGTGGCACCAGGCATGAAGCGTGCCGGCGGCGGCTCGATCATCAATTTTACCTCGACCTCCTATCTGATCAACCATCCCGACATGCCGGCCTATACCGCCGCCAAGGCGGGCATACTCGGCCTCACCAAGGGTCTGGCCGGCAAGCTTGGCCCCGACCGCATCCGCGTCAACGCCGTCGCGCCCGGCTGGGTGATCACCGAGCGGCAGCAACAGCGCTGGGTCACCGAACAGGCGCTTGCCGCCCATGTCGCCAAGCAGTGCATCAGGGACGTCATGCGGCCGGACGATATGATCGGCACGGTCCTGTTCCTGGCCTCGGATGCCTCGCGCATGCTGACCGCGCAGATGCTGGTCGTCGATGGAGGTTTCCTGTGAGCCCGGAGTTTGCCAGCAGCGTGCCGGCAGTCGCGGCGCTCGATTGGGGCACGACCCGCCTTCGGGCCTGGCTGATCGACGGCGTCGGCAAGGTGCTTGCGGAGCGTCGCGGCGACGATGGCCTGATCACCGCGCGCGAAAAAGGCTTCGCCAACGTTCTGGAGGGCCATCTGGCAGCGATGGGCGCGCCGGAGGAATTGCCCGTCATCATCTGCGGCATGGCCGGCTCGCGCCAGGGTTGGCTGGAGGCACCCTATGTCGGCGTGCCGTCGCCGCTCGGCGCCATTCTCGGCGGCGCCGCTAGGGTGCCCGGGCAGAAGCGCGACATCCGCATTATGCCCGGCCTCGCCCAGCGTCTGGCCGACGCGCCCGATGTCATGCGCGGCGAGGAGACGCAGCTTGCAGGCGCCGGCCTGCCGGCCAAGGGCCGCGAATCGGTCTGCATGCCCGGCACGCATTCGAAATGGGTTCTGGTGGAGGACGGCGCCGTCGCCGGCTTCGGCACCTGGCCGACGGGCGAGCTGTTTTCCGTGCTTGCCGCGCACTCGATCCTGCGCCACTCGCTGGGTGAACATCCGGGCCCGGTTGCTCCAGACAATCCGTTCTTCCGCCGCTGGTGCGAAACAGCGCTAGGCGATGGCGGCGACGTCACCTCTCGGCTGTTTGCCATCCGCGCCGCCGGCCTGCTCCAGGACCTCGAGGCCGATGATGCGGCCGCCTGCCTGTCCGGCTTGCTGATCGGCGGCGAGATCGCTTCTGCCCGGCGCCGGCATGGCGCCGGCGCGACATCGGTCGTGCTGATTGCCTCGGGCGCGCTGGCCGGGCTCTACCAGGCCGCCCTCGGCCTTGCCGGGCTTGGTGTGCGGACAGTCGACGCGGACGAGGCTGTACGCGCCGGTCTCATCGAGGCCGCGCGGGAGAATGGCATGATTACCAGAAGTGGAGCCGCCATATGACCGAGACCGCAACCTTTCCAAAACTCAAGCGCGGCCTGGTCGCCATCCTGCGCGGCCTCAAGGCAAGCGAGGCGATCGCCATCGGCCAGGCATTGTTCGATGCCGGCATCGAGGCCATCGAGGTGCCGCTCAATTCGCCCCAGCCGTTTTCGTCGATCGCCAGGCTTGTTCAAGTGCTGCCGAAGACAGCTTTGGTCGGCGCCGGCACGGTGCTGACGGCGGCCGACGTCGACAGTCTTCACGCGGCCGGCGGACGACTGCTGGTCAGCCCCAACATCGATGCCGAGGTGATGGGCCGCGCCGCGCGTTACGGCATGGTCACCATGCCTGGCGTGTTCACCCCGACCGAAGCCTTCCAGGCGATCC
Organism: Mesorhizobium sp. URHB0026; assembly: GCF_054059755.1. Classification (NCBI taxonomy): domain Bacteria; kingdom Pseudomonadati; phylum Pseudomonadota; class Alphaproteobacteria; order Hyphomicrobiales; family Phyllobacteriaceae; genus Mesorhizobium; species Mesorhizobium sp. URHB0026. The sequence continues at coordinate 1,682,483 of NZ_JBSSCN010000001.1, forward strand.
GGCTCGGCGCCTCGGCGCTGAAATTCTTTCCGGCCAGCGTGCTCGGCGCATCGGGCATTTCCGCGATCCGGGCGGTGCTGCCGGCGCAGACGCTGGTCGGCGCGGTCGGTGGTGTTTCGGAAAAGGACTTTGCCGGGTACAAGGCGGTTGGCGTGACGGTCTTCGGGCTTGGCTCCAGCCTGTTCAAGCCAGGCATGAGCGTCGATGATGTGGCGGCGCGCGCCTACGCAGCCGTCACTGCCTGGGATGAGGTATTCGGAGAAGCATGATGAGTGAACCGATCGTTGCCGTCTTTTCCGATCATGTCTGTCAGCTCGGCGAAGGGCCAAGTTACGATCCCGGCACGGATGCGCTGTTCTGGTTCGACATTGTCAACAGCCAGCTCATGGAAAAGCCCTTGGCGGGCGGTGCGCTGAAAATCCACGAGCTTGGCCAGATGGCAAGCGCGATCGCCATCATCGATGACAAGCGACAGCTGATCGCCACCGAAACCGGGCTTTTTGTCCGCGACGTCGCCACCGGCGCAATGACGCTGCACACCGCCATCGAGGCCGACAACCCGGTCACCCGTTCCAACGATTCCCGCGTCCATCCCTGCGGTGCCTTGTGGGTCGGTACCATGGGCAAGGGCGAGGAGAAGGGCGCGGGCTCGATTTACTGGTTTTTCAAAGGCGAACTGCGCCGCCTGTTTTCGGATATTACCGTGTCCAACTCGATCTGCTTTTCATCCGACGGCGCGCTTGCCCACTACACCGACACCTCGACCGGATTGCTGATGCGCGTTGCCTGCGATCCCGCGACCGGCCTGCCCGTCGGCGAGCCGAAGATCTTCGTCGATCACCGCTCAGCCAAGGGCTATATCGACGGTTCGGTGCTCGACCGCGACGGCATCCTGTGGAACGCCGTCTGGGGTGGCAGCGTCCTCGAGGCCTATGGGCCGGACGGCAAGCTCGTCCGCACGGTCGCCATGCCGGTGACGCAGCCATCCTGTCCGGCCTTCGTCGGCAGGAATGCCGATCGGCTGGCCGTGACCTCGGCCTGGTCGGGCAAGAATGAAAAGCAGCGTCTGCTCGACCTGCAGGGCGGCATGACCTTCCTGATCGATATTCCTGTCAATGGCCGCCTGGAACCGCGCGTCCTGATCGCCTGACTTTGCGGGGCCACGGGGCCACGGTTCTCAATCCCGGCGCTGTCACGCAGGCGTCCGGCGCGCGTCGATTTCGCGAAAGCCGATTGCGCGGGCCGTGCGATGGTAGGTCATCGCACTGTCGGGAACCTGCCACATCATGCCAATGCACAAGCCGAAACTCATCCTTGTCCACGAACCCGAAAAGGTGTGTTTCGACCGCTTGCTCGCCGACGGTCATGCATCGCAGCGTGCCGCCGAAATCTCGTCCTATCTGGCGCAGTCAACCGATCTCGCTCTCGAATTCGATGCGCTGGCCGCCGCCTGCGAGGCGCGCGGCCTGTCCTTTGCGCCGGTGGTGCTCGACGATGCCGCCAAGGTGCTCGACGGTGAGGATCCGCGAAGCGCGCTGGTCTGGACGCTGACCGACGGCGTCGCCTATTTCCGTGGCGGCGCGGCCCCCGCTTTGGCAAGACTGAGCGGGTTCAACACCATCGGCGCCGACGATTCGCTGTTCGCGCTCTGCCAGGACAAGTTCCGCTCCGGCGCCGTGCTTGGCGCGCTCGGCCTGCCGGTGCCGCGGGCCGGTCTTGCCCGGGATGGCAAATGGCTGGTCGAGGCGCCCGCTTCCGCCGCCGGCTGGTTCGTCAAGCCCAACCGGCTCGGCGCCAAGATCGGCATCTGGCCGGATTCGCGCGTAACCGATCTCGATCACGCCCTGGAGCTTAGCCGGCGTGTTTTCGCCGCCTATCACGACGATGTCGTCGTCCAGCCCTATGTCGCCGGCCGCAACGTCCGCGCCAGCTTCCTTGGGCTGATGCGGGATACCGGCGTCGAAGCGCTCGGCGTCGCCTTTGTAGAGTCGGGAGGTGATTTCCAGACCATGGAAGACAGTTTGGCGCTCTATGGCGGGACCGGCGAAGCGGCAAGGGCGGCGGGCCAATATGCCGAGCCGGTACTGCTCCCGGTTGGCGAAAGTCAGCCGGGCGCTGATGCCGCAATCCGCCGCATCGCGCAAAGGCTGATCACCGGGCTCGGCCTGCGCGACGTGTTTTCCGTCGACCTGCGCGTCGAGGCCGACGACACGGTTCATCTGATCGAGTTCGAGGTCTGTCCCGGCCTGCCCTGCTTCGATTTTCGCGCTTATTGCGCCTCGCAATGGGGGCTGAGCCTGGCCGACGCGATGGCTGAAACCGCGGCGAACAGGCTTTCGCGCTAGATACCCTCGACCAAGACGATCTCGCCGTCGGCGACCTTCTGGCGGATGGCGACGGCGCGTTGGTATTCCGGCGAGTGGTAGCAGTCATGCGCGGCGGCCAGCGATTCGAACTCGATAAGCACATTGCGCTCCCGCCCTGGGCCCTCGGCCTTCTCATGCTCGCCGCCACGGGCCAGGAATTTCGCGCCGAAGCGCTCGAAAGCTGGTTTTGCCGCCGCGACGTAGTCCTTGTAGCCTTCCGCGTCACGCACATCGACGCGGGCGATCCAGTATCCCTTGGGCATTCTTTTTCTCCTTCCGTGCCGGCTCGTCAGGCCGATCGCATTTCTTCGAGTATCGCCTCCGCCGCGGCGCGCCGGTTGCTGGCCGCGACGATCGGGCGGGCGACGACAAGATGGCTGGCGCCGTTGCGAATGGCTTGCGCCGGGGTCACCACCCGCTTCTGGTCGCCATGGTCGCTCCCCGCCGGCCGGATGCCGGGCGTCACCACCGCCATGTCCGGGCCGACGATGCGGCGCACCGCTTCGGCTTCCGCGGCCGAGCAGACGATGCCGCCCATGCCGGCATGCAGCGCCTGTTCGGACCGCCTCAGCACCAGCGTGTGTGGGTCATATTCATAGCCGGCATCGATCATGTCCTGCTCGTCCATCGAGGTCAGCACGCTGACGGCGAGCAGGCAAAGCTCGCTGCCGCGCGCGGCCTCCACCGCCGCCTGCATCGCCTTGGGATAGGCGTGGATGGTCAGCATGGTCATGCCCATCCTGACGATGTTCTCGACGCCTTTGGCCACCGTGTGGTCGATGTCGAGCAGCTTCATGTCGAGGAAGATTTTCGTCCCACCGCTGGCCAGCTCCCTGGCGAAGTCGAGGCCGCCGGCAAAAGCCAGCTGATAGCCGATCTTGTAGAAGGAGACGACGCCGTCGAGCTCGCGCACCGCCTGCTCGGCCTCCTTCACGGTCGGCACGTCGAGGCCGACGATCAATCGCTCCTGCATGGAATGAGGCTGCATGGTTGCGGCAGTCACGCCTCGACCCGGATCGACAGCATGCGCGAGGTTTCGATCAGCGTGCGGCATAGGTGCTCCATCGATTTGTGCAGTCTTTCGTCACGGAAATGGCCGTCCCCGTCGAAGGCGTCGCCACCCTCCGGCACCGAGCATTCCGGTGTCACCACTTCCATTTGGCAGCGCACCAGCACGGCACGCAAATGGTTGATGCAGCGGATGCCGGCGAGGTGCCCGTTGGAGGACGAGCAGAGGCCGGCGATCTTGCCGGCAAGCGGCCTGACCGACCGGCCGCCATCCCGGCGCACCCGGCTCACCCAGTCGATCGTGTTCTTGAGCAGCGGCGGAATCGAACCGTTATATTCGGGTGTCGCGATCAGCAGCCCGTCATGGGCGGCAATCAGCCGCGCCAGCCTCTGGGCGTTTTCAGGAACGCCGTTTTCCTTTTCCAAGTCCTCGTCGAGGATCGGCAATGGGTAATCGGCAAGCGAAATACGGGTCACCTCGGCACCTTGCACCGCAAGTTCCTTCTGCGCCACGTCGGCGGTCCTGCCGCTATAGGCGCCGCTGCGCACCGAGCCGGCGAAGACGAGGATTTTCGGGATCACTGCCATGGGCCACCCTTGTTCCCGGACAGGTACAGCCGGAGGCCGCGCGAATCAACGCGCCAGCGCGAAAATTGAAAACGACCTGGCGTAAACGCCTGATGGGTGCGTCGAAAATTCAGGTCAGGGCGAGTCGAAAATGGCAGATGCCGAGAACCGGAGCGGAGCGTACTTTCGTACGTGAGCACCGGAAGCGCAGGTATCAGCCATTTGCAGGCCGGCCTCACCTGAATCTCGACGTATCCTAATGTGCCTCGCGCCGGTAGATCCACAGCTGCGTCGGCGGGATGTTGCGGAAGATGAAGTCGAAATGCTTCACCGTGTAGTTGCCGCGGCCGGCCGGGATCGGCGACATCGGACCATAGGTCAGTTGCACGATCGGCCGTCCGACCGGAATGCGGTCGAGCAGGCTCTCGATATAGGCGATGCGCTGGGCGACCGGGAAATTGAGCAGCGGCACGCCGGAAACGACGCTGTCGAAGATCATCCCGCTCCTCTCGCCAAGCGTGGCGTCGAGGTTGAAGGCATCGCCCTCGATGACGTTGACGCCGGGGTAGATCTGGCGCAGGTGGCGCACGAAATCGGTGGAATATTCGACCGCGTAGAGGTTTTCGGGCCGCACGCCCTGGGCGAGGATGGCGCGGGTGATGACACCGGTGCCGGGGCCGACCTCGAGCACCGGCAGGCCGGACTTGGGATTGACGATCGAGGCCATCTTGCGCGCGGTGATCGAACTGGTCGGAACGATCGAGCCGACCGTCTTCGGCTTGTCGATCCAGCCCTTGAAGAATTTGAGTTCGTCGTCGAACTTCTCGGCAAACGCCTTCCGCAGTCCGTGACCACGTGCCATGCAAGCTCTCCTCAGCGCGCCCCTTGAAGCTACTTAACACCTGGATGACGCAAGGCAAGGCGCGGCCTTGCCTATGGCGTGGATAAGATAGTTTTCGTCGCGTCTCAACGCTCGCCGAAAGACTCGAAAAAGTCCTTCATGCGGGCGAAAAAACCGCTCGATTGGGGGGAATTGTCCTGCGAGGAGAGCTGTTCGAACTCTTCCAGCAATTCGCGCTGGCGACGCGACAGGTTCTGCGGCGTCTCGACCGCGGTCTGGATGTAGAGGTCGCCGACATTGGGCTGGCGCAGCACCGGCATGCCCTTGCCCTTGAGCCTGAACTGGCGTCCGTTCTGCGTACCTTCGGTCACCTTCACCTTGGTCTGCGTGCCGTCGAGCGTCGTCACCTCGAAGGAGCCGCCAAGGGCAGCGGTGGTCATCGAGATCGGCACCTTGCAATAAAGATCGGCGCCGTCGCGCTGGAAGAATTCGTGCGGCTTGACCGCCAGAAAGATATAGAGGTCGCCCGATGGCCCGCCGCGCAGTCCGGCCTCACCCTCGTTGGCCAAGCGGATACGGGTACCGTCCTCGATGCCGGCCGGGATGTTGACCGACAGCGAACGCTCCTCGGTGACACGGCCCTGGCCAGCGCATTTCGGGCAGGGATCCTTGATTGTCTGGCCACGGCCCTGGCATTGCGGGCAGGTCCGCTCGATCGAGAAAAACCCTTGCGTGGCGCGCACCTTGCCGTGGCCGTTGCACATCGAGCAGGTGACCGGCTGGGTGCCCGGCTTGGCGCCGCTGCCGGAGCATTCCGTGCAGGAGATCGAAGCCGGCACGCGGATTTGCGCGGTCTTCCCCGCGAAGGCTTCCTCCAGCGAGATTTCCATGTTGTAGCGCAGGTCGGCGCCGCGCTCGCGGCCACCGGAAGAGCGGCGCTGGCGGCCGCCCATCATGTCGCCGAAAATGTCCTCGAAGATGTCGGCGAAGCCGCCGGCGCCAAAGCCCTGCGCGCCATTCATCCCACCCTGCTCGAAGGCGGCATGGCCGAAACGGTCATAGGCCGCGCGCTTCTGCGGGTCCTTCAGCGTCTCGTAGGCTTCGTTGATTTCCTTGAACTTGTGCTCGCAGGAATGATCGCCGGGGTTGCGGTCGGGATGGAACTGCATGGCGAGCTTGCGAAAAGCGCTCTTGAGCTCCTTCTCGTCGGCGCCCTTTTGCACGCCCAGCGTTTCGTAGAAATCAGCTTTCATTTTTTCCCGCAGTCCGGATGTTCAACGTCTTGATGCAATGTTGCGTCGTTTGCCGGCACGTTGTTTCGATTTAGGAGCGGTGCTGCCCGTATGCTAGGGCCGGCGCGAACTTGTCCGTGGTTTTCAGTGATTTTTTCTGAAGTGCGCGCCACTATTTCAGCAAGGGTTGCAAAAAAGCCCGGCCTTGCGCCGGGCTCTTCGCATTATCCTGCCGTCAGGCCGCTCAGGCCGACTTCTTCTTGTCGTCGTCTTCGTTGATTTCCTCGAAATCGGCGTCGACGACGTCAGAGTCCTTGGCGGCATCCGCCTTGGCGTCGGCTTCCGCCGCTTCCTTCTGAGAGGCCTCGTACATGGCCTGGCCAAGTTTCATGGAAGCTTCGGCAAGCACCTGGCTCTTGGCCTCGATGTCGGCCGGATCGTCGCCCTCGGCAGCGGTCTTCAGCGCTGCGATCGCGTCCGAAATCGCCGTGCGCTCGGCCTCCGAGACCTTGTCGCCATATTCCTTCAGCGACTTCTCGGACGAATGCACCAGGGCTTCGGCCTGATTGCGGGCCTCGACCACGGCGCGACGCTTCTTGTCGGTATCGGCGTTGGCCTCGGCATCCTTGACCATCTTCTCGATGTCGGCGTCGGAAAGTCCACCCGACGCCTGGATGCGGATCTGATGCTCCTTGCCGGTGCCCTTGTCCTTGGCCGAGACGTTGACGATGCCGTTGGCGTCGATGTCGAACGTGACCTCGATCTGCGGCACGCCGCGCGGCGCCGGCGCAATGCCGACCAGGTCGAACTGGCCGAGCGCCTTGTTGTCGGCGGCCATTTCACGCTCGCCCTGGAAGACACGGATGGTCACGGCGGACTGACTGTCTTCGGCCGTCGAGAACACCTGGCTCTTCTTGGTCGGGATCGTCGTGTTGCGCTCGATCAGCCGGGTGAACACGCCGCCCAGCGTTTCGATGCCGAGCGACAGCGGCGTCACGTCGAGCAACAGCACGTCCTTGACGTCGCCCTGCAGCACGCCGGCCTGGATGGCGGCACCGAGTGCCACGACCTCATCCGGGTTGACGCCCTTGTGCGGCTCCTTGCCGAAGAACTGCTTCACGATCTCCTGGATCTTGGGCATGCGGGTCATGCCGCCGACCAGGACCACTTCGTCGATCTCGCCAGCCTTCAGGCCGGCATCCTTGAGCGCCGCCTTGCACGGCTCGATGGTGCGCTGGACGAGGTCTTCGACCAGGCTTTCGAACTTGGCGCGCGTCAGCTTCAGCGTCAGGTGCTTCGGTCCGGTCGCGTCGGCGGTGATGAAGGGCAAGTTGATTTCGGTCTGTGTGGTCGACGACAGCTCGATCTTGGCCTTTTCAGCCGCCTCCTTGAGGCGCTGCAGGGCGAGCTTGTCATTCTTCAGGTCGATGCCCTGTTCCTTCTTGAACTCGGCCGCCAGATACTCGACCAGGCGCATGTCGAAGTCCTCGCCGCCGAGGAACGTGTCGCCATTGGTCGACTTCACCTCGAACACGCCGTCGCCGATTTCGAGTACCGAAATGTCGAAGGTGCCGCCGCCAAGATCATAGACGGCAATGGTTTTGCCTTCCTTCTTGTCGAGGCCATAGGCAAGCGCTGCCGCGGTCGGCTCGTTGATGATGCGCAGCACTTCCAGGCCGGCGATCTTGCCGGCGTCCTTGGTGGCCTGGCGCTGGGCGTCGTTGAAATAGGCCGGAACGGTGATGACCGCCTTCTCGACCTTCTCGCCCAGATAGGCTTCCGCCGTTTCCTTCATCTTCTGCAGGATCATGGCCGAGATCTGCGAGGGCGACTGCTTCTTGCCGCCGGCCTCGACCCAGGCATCGCCATTGTCGCCCTTGACGATCTTGTAGGGGACAAGCTTCTTGTCCTTCTCCGTCACCGGATCGTCATAGCGGCGGCCGATCAGGCGCTTGACCGCGAAGATGGTGTTTTCAGGATTGGTGACCGCCTGGCGCTTGGCCGGCTGGCCGACGAGGCGTTCGCCGTCGCCCGAGATGGCGACGATGGAAGGCGTCGTGCGCGCGCCTTCCGCATTCTCGATTACCTTCGGCTCCTTGCCATCCATGATGGCGATGCACGAGTTGGTGGTGCCGAGATCGATACCGATTACTTTTGCCATTTTTCTAGTCTCTCCGCTAAGCAGGCTCTCAGGACCCGGGTAAGGCGTTCCGACGAAAGCCCCTGTTCACAAGAAATACCGTCCACCCACCGGTTCTCCGGCGCCGCACGGCTTGGCGCGTATATAAGAACAGGCGGCATCGCGCGCAAGCATTCTGCGCAACGCTTCCATGAACCTTTCCGCGCCGGCCCGCGACTGATGTCCAGGTGCCGCATGGCGCGGCCCCGGAAAGGAAGCCCCCCATGACCAGCAACCCAGAGACTCCATGGTCTCCGGGACCAACAGGAGCTCGGCGCGACCACCGCCTTCGGGACGGGGTCGATGCGCTGGGCTTCCCGCTGATTCCGTTGACCCTGCGCAGGAGCAGGCGTATCGTCACTGCGAGGAAAGCAGACAATTCGATCAGGGAAGAACGAGCCGGACCACCGCGCCTTGCCCTGATTTGCGCGGCAAGTCCGGACGTCTCTCCCCTGGACTACGGGGGTAGTGTCATGTCTCGCATCCGCGGCGCGTTCGTGCTTTTTTTTGAGTTCGACAACCGCTTGCGCGGTGCCTTGCAGGCCGGTGGCCTGCTGGCTCTGGCGCTTGCCGCCAACCTGTGGCTGAGCGCCGCCGCCCAAGCGCAGGAAACCCAGATCATCTATCCCGGCTCGATGGCGGTCACCGGCTTTCCCGGCACCATCATCCCCAATTTCGACGAGGGGCTGCCGCCCGGCGTCGATCCGGTCGACGAAACCTTCATCGACATCTCGCGCGCCACCTTGCGCGTCTTCGACGTTTCACACCTGGGTGGTCCGGCTTCGGGCCAGCTCGTCTTCACGCCGCCGCCCTTCGAGGTGACAGCAGGCCAGATCGGTGAGGTGTTCGGCCTCACCTATGATGACGCCGTGCGCGACGGTGTGCCGTCTGGCGTTCCCAACCTCTATGCGGCCGCTACCTCGCTGCATGGCATTGAGATCGTCACGCCGGACGCAGACAGGGACGGCAGGCCGGAGCGGCAGCGCCGCGGCACGGCGGGCGCCACCTTCATGGAGGGCCAATTCGGCACCGAAAACGGCGGCGGACCGGGCACCATATGGAAGGTCGACGGCATCACCGGCCAGGTCGCCAAATTCGCCGACATCGACACCAACAGCGGACCCGGCATCGGCAATATCACCTTCGATCCCGCCCACCGCCAGTTCTTTGCCTCCGATCTCGACACCGGCCTGATCCATCGCATCGACGCCGACGGCAGACTGGTCGACACGTTCGACCATGGCGTCGCCGGCCGGCCGGCGCATGGGCTGGCCCCGGTCGCCGACGACGGCGCGGTGATGGACGTACAGGGCGCGGCCTTCGACTCCGAGGACCCCGACAGCTGGGGCTACACCCAGGACGAGCGCCGGGTCTGGGCCGTCTCCTATCATGGCGGCCGGCTCTATTATTCGGTCGGCGAAAAGTCGGAAATCTGGTCGGTGGGCATTGCTCGCGACGGCACCTTCGCCGGCGATCCCCGCTGGGAACTGACTGTGAAGGCCGACAAGGACTACGCCGTCAACGACATCGCTTTCGACAACAGCGGCTTCCTGTATCTCGCCCAGCGCGGCCCGATCGAAAACCGCTATGATTACAGCCGCTTCGCCGATTCCGGCAAAGGCGAGGTCATCCGCTACTTCAGGGAAAATCCCGACGATCCCTCGACGGAATCGGTCTGGGTGGAAGCGCCGCAGGAATATGCGGTCGGCTTCCCGCAAGGCAACAGGCAGTCGGCCGGCGGCCTCGATCTGCAATATGGCTACGATGCCGACGGCAATCTCGACACCTCGGTCTGCACCCAGACCTTGGTCAACACAGGCGACAAATTGCGCGACAACCCCGAGTTCGCCGAAAAGCTCGCCGTGGGCGGGCCGCTTGCCGTGCATGGCGTGCAGATCACGCCCAAGGAGCTGGTCAAGCCGGACAACGTGCCGCCCTTCGGCTCCTGGTTCGTCGATTTCGACGGCTATTTCGAGGATCCCGAAGTGGAAGGCCATGTCGGCGACGTCGCCGTCTGGCATCCCTGCGAGGGCCGGGCCGGCTATTATGAGGAAATACCGGGCGGTTATGAGCCCCCCTTCTACCCGCCGGATTTCCCACCGCCCGGCAATCTGCCTCCGTGTCTCGATGTGGAGGACGTGCAGTATTACTGCACGCCGCGCGGTCTCGAGGCCGATCTCTATCTCCATGACCATGCCGGCTTCGGCGGCGATTCGATCAGGGCCCAATCCAGGACGCCAGGCGTCGCGGTGACCTCACCTATGTCGCATGCACCGGGCAAGCCCTACACGATCGACATCACCGGCCACTATCCGGGCGACAGAGTGGATGTTGGACTTTGCTTCTACAGGAAGTCCGACAAGGACAAGGGTGGCTACTACCCTTGCTGCAAGATGACCTTGCCGCTCCGAACCCCAGCCGTCAGCTGCGAACGTTGAGGAGGCAAAGATGAACAGTCTTGCCCCATCCCCGCTCGCGGCCAAATCTCCCAAAACCGTCATGGAGACGATCATGAAACCCCTGTCACTCGCCAGGCGCGGCGCGCGCCGGCTGATGGCGGCCGGGATCGCGGTCGCCCTTGCGCCCGCGCTGCCGGCATCCGCCGCCCAGACCGTCCAGGCTCTCACCAGCCAGGATGTGCAGCCGCTGCAGTTCGACAATCCGCGCATCATCAACCCGGAACCCGGACGTGTCGTGCCGTTCTTCACCAAGACCGGGGGCCAGCGCAGTTGCGACTATGTCTTCTATACCTTGACCTTCGGACTGCGCGGCAATCCGCAAGGCTTTGCCAATCCGGCCCTCGAGGCCGCGCTGAAGAAAGCCCGGCTCGACTTCAAGGACCAGCTTCCGCACGGTCTTTCGATCGTCAATGTGACCGTCTCCGGCGACGGCACCGATGCATCGGGTGGGGCCTTGCCGGGCGCTGTCGTAAGCGCTTCGGCCGGCCCCAACGACACGGCAACGGTTTCCGATTTCCGGATTTCCGCCAGCGATCTCGATGGTTCGGGCGCACTGAACGAACGCGTCATCACGTTCCGCATCACCGCCAAGATCGACCACGGCGCGTTTCCAGCGCCGGTCAACGTCGACAACCAGGGCATGATCAAGGTCACCGGCGGCACCGGCACGGGCACCATCATCCTGTCGCACGATCCGGGCAAGCCGGACGACGGCAACATCGCGACCGGGGAAAAGACCTCGATCCGGATCGACCTCACCAAATGCGACAAGCAACCCCCGCCTCCAACCGACCACGGGTGTTTCAAGGTCGAACGCGGCACGGTTGACTGCGTGCCCGGCGGTGGTGCCTTCATCTATCACATGCCTGTCGGCCCCGAAATGAGCGGCAAATGGGTGCAGGTGTCGACGACCTCATCAGGCATCAGCATCGTCCCCGACACTCAGAAGGTGCCGGCGGGTGGCGGCGTGCTCAACTGGAAGATCGTCGGCGCGTCACCCGGCGACGTCATCCACCTCATCGTCACCGGCATCGAGACCTATGCCGGACCGAAGGAGGGCTGGGGCCTGTGCTGCACGCAAACCATCGACATCGTCATTCCGCGTGACCAGAGGTGCCCGCCCAGGGATAAGGAACCGGACCTCAAGGTTGAAAAGCATGCCGACGTCACACGCTGCACGATGGGCGGCGGCTGCGACTTCACCATCCGCGTCACCAATGTCGGCACAGCGCCTTACAACGGTAAGATCGTGCTCGACGAGGTGACGCTGCCGGCCGGCTCGACGCTGAGTTCAGGGCCCAATCCGCCCTGGGTCTGCGCGCCGGGAACCACCCCGATGACGTGCACCTACCCGGTGACCACGCTCGCTCCGGGAGCCTTTGTAGACCTCAAGCTCGGCTTCAAGCCGGCCGGAGGCTGGCAAGGCAGCGTGCTGCGCAACTGCGCCACCTACAATTACGGCGCCAGCGGCAAGCCGCTGTTCGGCAGCCAGGCCAATGACCGGGGCTGCGCCTCGATCCCGATCTGCCGCCGCGGCGACCGCAATCCGGATTGCCAGCCGCCAGTCGAGAAGAAGGTCGACCTGATCCTTAAGAAGCGTGCCCGCACCGAAGTCTGCACCGCCGATGGCGTCTGCACCTTCATCATCGACATCATCAACAACGGCACATCGACCTATAACGGGCCGCTGACGGTGATCGACAACTACCCCGGCGGCGCGCCGGCATTCTCGACCTTCGGGCCGAGCCCGCCCTGGACATGCGGCCCTAACGGCCCCGGCCAGTTCCGCTGCGACAATGCCGGCATCTCGCTGCCCGCGGGCGCTTCGACGCCGATCTTCGTCAAGGCGGTCATGGCGGCCGGCTACCGGTCCGACACGGTCGAGAACTGCGCCGAGGTGAAGGCCATCCCCGGTGAGGTCGATCTCACCAACAACAAGGCCTGCGCCAAGGAACGCATCCGCCATCCCAACAGCGGCCAGCCGACCTTGCGCATCACCAAGGCGTGCAACGGTTCGCTGGCCGGCGCGGCGCTGGTGTCCTGCCGCATCACCGTCGCCAATGTCGGCACGGCTGCCCCCACCGGTCCGGTGCGGGTCGACGATGCCGCCACGCTGGTTTCGGGCGGCGCGCCTGTCCAGATCCAGACCGTGACCCCTGACGGCGCGGAATGGGCATGCGGACCGGTTCCGGCCAATGCGTTGTCGTGCCAGATACCAGGCGCCGTCATGACGCCTGGGACCTCAAGGCATTTCGACGTGACGGTTTGGGCCAATGGCGAATTCGAGAACTGCGCGCGCGGCTCCTATGGGCCGGCGCAGGGCGACGACGTCGTCTACCCCATCGGCCAAGCCTGCGCCAAGGGCGGCGGCTCCTCGACCATCCGTGTCGAGAAGACAGGCGACCGCGAATGCAGGCTGAGCCAGCCCTGCTCGTTCGACATCACCATGACCAATGACGGGACGAGCCCCTTCTCGGGCCCGGTCCGCATCGGCGATGCGATCGGCGTCGATGGGCTTGGCCGGCTGGAAGGCGTCGCGATCACTTCGATCGAGCCGCCCTTCGGCTGTTCGCCGGAACCGACGACCTTGCCGGCCTCCTGCATCGCCAACCTGACGCTCGGCGCCGGCGAAAGCCGCTCGTACCGTGTGACAGTGGTCATCCCTGACGATGGGCGTCTTGCCAACTTGCAGGGTAATGTCAACGGCCGGAACTGCGTTGGCGTGCTCTCTCCCGAGACACGGGTGCAGAACGGCGGCGACGTGCTGTCCAACGACGCGACCAATGTGCAGGGGGATCGCGGTAAGGCCTATGCCTGCCATCCCTTCATCATCACGCATGAGGTGAAGAACCAGTGCTCGCCGGGCTTTGTCATGAACGACGCCGGCAGATGCGTCTGCCCGGAAGGCACCACCTTCCGCAACGGCCAGTGCACCGGCGGCGGCACCAATGTTCTGCCGACACCTCCACCGCCGCGCTGCGTGCTGCTCGAAGGCCAGATCCGCACCGAGGACGGACGTTGCGTCTGCCCGCGCGGCACGGAGCTGGAGAACGGAAAATGCGTCGGGACCGACAAGCCCGAGCAGTGCACCATCCGTGGTCAGGTCCACAATGCGGACGGGGACTGTGTCTGCCCGCAAGGCACCGAGGTGCGAGACCGGGCCTGCCGCCAGATCCGGCCAAAGCCTCAGCAGTGCCGCATCCCTGGCCAGTTCCGCAATGCCGATGGCGATTGCGTCTGCCCGCAAGGCACCGAGCTGCGCAATGGCGCCTGCCGTCCTGTCGGGCCGAAGCCCGAGCAGTGCACCATCCGTGGCCAGGTCCACAATGCGGACGGGGACTGCGACTGCCCGCAAGGCACCGAGGTGCGAGACCGGGCCTGCCGGCCGATCAGGCCGAAGCCTGACCAGTGCACCATCCGAGGCCAGGTCCATGACTCAGATGGCAATTGCGTTTGCCCGAAGGGTACCGAGGTGCAAGGCAATGCCTGTCGGCGCAAGCAGCCGCAGTTGGAGCAGTGCGACATACGCGGCCAGGTCCGCAACAAGCGCGGCGAATGCCTCTGCCCGCGCGGGACCGAGGTGATCGACGGCGCGTGCCGCAAGCCCAGGCAAGAGAGCGAATGCGCGCCGGGTTCGCAGATGGTCAACGGCCAGTGCCAGCCGATCTTCAGGCGGCACTGTCCGGAAGGCATGGTCGGGCGCTATCCGAACTGCCGGCCGATGCGCGGGCAGCCATCGCTGGAAATCGATCCGGGGCAGTTGCTGCAATTGCTGCCGCGGCGCAGGCAGGCGATCGACCAGCAGCAAGACCCGGTGCCAAACAGGGTGCTGAAGCTCCAGCAGCAGTAAGCACCCGCGCGACACCAAACGAAAACCCGCTGGAGCAATCCGGCGGGTTTTTCTTCATGATCCAGGCAGGCGAAGGTTGGCGGCGACAGGATCGGGAACGCCGCGACGTTACCCTGCCTGTGGAACCGCTGTACTGGCGCCCTCGACAAGTCCCCGGGAGCGCTTTAGGCAGTCGGTACGCAGCGATCGTAGCAAAAGGGCGCCCGGAAAGGCCGCGAGATGAGCAAAAAAACCTTGATCGCACCGTCGGTGCTGGCATCGGATTTCTCGAAGCTCGGTGACGAGGTCGAAGCGGTGGCGGCGGCCGGTGCCGACTGGATCCATCTCGACGTGATGGATGGGCATTTCGTGCCAAACATCACCTTCGGCCCGCCTGTCATCAAGGCGATCCGCAATCGCACCAAGGCCTTTTTCGACTGTCACCTGATGATCGCGCCAGCCGACCCCTACCTCGCCGCCTTCGCCGAAGCCGGCTGCGACGGCATGACGGTGCATGCCGAGGCCGGGCCGCATCTCGACCGCTCGTTGCAGACAATCAGGAACCTCGGCAAGAGGGCGGGCGTCTCGCTCAATCCGGCAACGCCGGAAACGGCGATCGAATATGTGCTCGACCGGCTCGACCTGATCCTGATCATGACCGTCAATCCGGGTTTCGGCGGGCAGGCCTTCATCCCGGCAATGGTCGACAAGGTGAGAAGGATCAAGGCGCTGATCGGTGACCGGCCGATCCGCATCGAGATCGACGGAGGCGTCTCGCCGGAAACCGCTCCCTTGGTCACCGCTGCCGGCGCCGACGTGCTGGTGGCCGGTGCTGCCATCTTCAGGGGTGGCAGTGTCGAGGCTTACCGCGCCAATATCGAAGCGATCAGAGCGGCGGCCGACAAGGCCGCCGGCTAACACAGCGCGGTCATTCCGGGACCAATTGCCACGGATCGGCGTCGTTGGAAGGGCATGGTCTGCCGCATATCCGAATCAGGCTGCGCGGCGATCTGATTCGGGCAGTCGCCTGCTGTCTTTGCGCGCGACAGAAAAGATGCTCGCATGGGAGCACAAGAAACAGATGATCCTGCGTGCATACAAAACACGTTAAACTTCTGCTGGTTGTAGAAATATTCGAATTCTCGCGATCGGCTCCGCGCATTGCGTATATTTCATTGTCCTAAAGTACAATAGCGCGATCTTCTGCTTGAGTGCCGGAAGCGTAGCGCTGTATGGTACACGTACGGAGAGAGAATTCGGACTCGAATTGCCCAAGACGACAGTAAGGGGACAAGGAGTCGCTTTTGACGTACGGAGCTGCCAATCTGAGCGACGACGGGACCGGAGCCAAGAGCACACTTGCCAGCACGGTCTATCATCAATTGCGTGATGATCTTCTCGGCGGCGCTCTTGAAACCGAAAGCAAGCTGCGCGTCGAGTGGGTCGTTTCCAAGTATGGCGCCGGTGCCTCTCCGGTTCGTGAAGCCCTCAATCGCCTTGCCTCCGAAGGTCTCCTTGGCCGCCATGACCAGCGTGGCTTTTTCATCATGCCGGTCAGCGCGACGGAACTCGAGGAACTGACGCGCACCCGCTGCTGGCTCGAGGAGCGGGCCCTGCGCGAATCCATTGCCCACCGGACCGCCGAATGGGAAGAACAATTGGTGCTGGCGCTGCATCGGCTGGGGCGGGCCTCACGGCTTTCGTCGCAAAGTAGCTCGTCGCTCAATCCGGAGTGGGAGAAAGTGCATCGCACTTTCCATCGGGTGCTGATCTCGGCGTGCCGGTCGCACTGGCTGGTTGGCTTCTGCGACCAGCTTTCCGATCACGCCTACCGCTACAGGCAAATGGCCAATGACGGGGAGAGCATCCAGCGCGACGATTTCGCCGAACATCGGTTGATTGCTGAAAATGCGCTGGACGGAAATGCGGATGGTGCCGTCCAGGCCCTGATCGATCACTACCAGCTGACCGCCGCCATGTGCATGGAACGCTTCAGGCAAGGCGAGGCACCCGCTGGTCCGGGTCAGCGCGCCCAGCGTTGACGGCTGTTTGGTCGGCGCCCTCTGCCGTCCCATCCCTCGAATCTTTTCGGTGGACGCAGGGCAGCCTGTCGCGGCCTTGACGGCAGGGCTGGGAAACGCGAACTCTTCGTCGCGTGCCGCCGAGACCGCGGCCGGCATCACCCTGGGAAGATGTCATGAGCAATCATCTGTTCGATGCGTTCCGGTCCCGGATGCCGGCGCCTGGGCATATGTTGATGGAAACCGATGATGGACGCTCGCTCACCTATGGCGACATGCTGGCACGCTCGGCGCAGCTTGCGCATGCGCTCCTGCAAATGGATGTCGCGCCCGGCGACCGGGTTGCCGTGCAGGTCGAGAAGAGCCCGGAGATGGTTTTGCTCTATCTCGCCTGTGTGCGCGCCGGCGCCGTCTTCCTGCCGCTCAACACCGCCTATACGCTGGCCGAGCTCGGCTATTTCTTTGGGGATGCGGCACCTCGGGTGATCGTATGCGATCCGGAACGATCGGCGGACATCCGTGGGACGGTCGAGCCGTCCGGTGCCGTCGTGGTCACGCTCGACCGCGGTGGCCAGGGATCCCTGGCGGACCAGCCATCGCGTCAGTCTTCCGAGTTCCACGATGTGGAGCGCGGCGCGGACGACCTTGCGGCGATCCTCTACACGTCGGGAACGACCGGCCGTTCGAAAGGCGCCATGCTCAGCCATGAGAATCTCGCCTCGAACGCGCGGGTGCTGGTCGAGCAATGGCGGTTCACCAGGGATGACGTGCTGATCCACGCTCTGCCGATTTTCCACACGCACGGCCTGTTCGTCGCCACCAACGTCACCCTGATGGCCGGCGCCTCGATGCTGTTCGAGCGGAAATTCGACGCGGGCCGCATCGTCTCGCTGCTGCCGCGCGCCACCGCCCTGATGGGCGTGCCGACCTTCTATACCAGGCTGCTGAAGCAGGACGGGCTGGATCGCGAGGCGGCGAAAAACATCCGGCTGTTCGTGTCTGGTTCCGCGCCGCTGCTGGCCGAAACGCACAAGGCCTGGCGAGTCCGTACCGGCCACGCCATCCTCGAGCGCTACGGCATGACCGAGACCAACATGAACACCTCTAATCCTTATGAGGGCGAGCGGCGCGCCGGAACGGTCGGCTTCCCCTTGCCCGGCGTGTCGCTGCGCATCGCCGATCCCGATTCCGGCAAGCCGCTTGCCCAGGGCGAGGTGGGCATGATCGAGGTCAAGGGCCCGAACGTGTTCCGCGGCTACTGGCGCATGCCGGAAAAGACCAAGGCGGAATTCCGCGCCGACGGCTTCTTCATCACTGGCGACCTCGGCATGATCGACGCCGACGGCTATGTCCACATTGTCGGTCGCGGCAAGGACCTGATCATCTCAGGCGGCTACAACGTCTATCCGAAGGAGCTCGAAAGCGAGATAGACGCGCTCGACGGCGTCCTGGAAAGCGCCGTCATCGGCCTTGCCCATCCGGACTTCGGCGAAGGCGTCACCGCTGTGGTCGTGCGCTCGCCCGCGTCGCGGATCAGCGCGGCCGAGATTCTCGACGCTATCACCGGCCGCATGGCGAAGTACAAGCATCCCAAACGGGTGATCTTCGTCGACGACCTGCCGCGCAACACGATGGGCAAGGTGCAGAAGAACCTTTTGCGCGACAGCTACAAGGATCTCTACATCCCAAGCAAAGCCGGCTAAGCAGATATCGCGCTCCGGCCCGCGAACGCTGGCTCAGGTCGGGTACAACAGTTCGGCGACATGGTCTGCGATGGCCAGGCTCGCCGTCAGGCCTGGGCTCTCGATGCCGAACAGATTGACGATCCGGCCCACGCCATGATCGGCCGGTCCCTGAATCACGAAGTCCGCCGCGGGCTGCCCGGGTCCCGAGAGCTTCGGCCGGATGCCGGCATAGGCCGGCTGCAGCGCGCCATCCGCGAGATCGGGCCAATAGCGGCGGATCGCCTCGTAGAAGACGGCGCTTCGGCTGGGGTCGACCGTGTAATCCACGCCGTCGATCCATTCGACGTCGGGGCCAAAGCGCGCATTGCCGGCCAGATCGAGCGTCAGATGGACGCCAAGACCCCCTTCGACCGGACCCGGATAGATCAGCCGCGAAAAGGGTGACCGCCCTGGAAGCGCGAAATAATTGCCGCGCGCCAGCCACTGCCGGGGGATGACATCCCATGGGAAACCCTCGATCCGACTGGCCACGGCCTGCGCATCGAGGCCGGCTGCATTGACGAAAGTGCCGGCCTCCACGGCGAAGGTCTCGCCATTGGCGTCTCGCGTGTCGAGCCGGATCCGATCGGCTTCGATCGTCGCCCCGGCAACGGAGGTGAGGAAGGCGAAGGACGCGCCTGCTGCTTCCGCGTCACTGCGTAGCGACAGCATCAGCGCGTGGCTGTCTATGATGCCCGTCGATGGCGACAGCAGCGCGCCGGCGCATCTCAGCGCCGGCTCCAGGCTTTCGGCCTCGGCGCGTGTCAAAAGCTCGAGATCGTCCACCCCACAGCGCTTCGCATTGGCCTCGATCGCCCGCAGCCCGTCCGTCTGGCCGGGTTCGCTGGCGACGATCAGCTTGCCGGCGCGGCGATGGCCGATAGTGTGTTCGGCGCAGTATGCATAGAGCTGCCGGCGCCCTTCGACGCACAGCCGGGCCTTCAGGCTGCCGGGCGCATAATAGAGCCCGGCATGGATGACTTCGGAATTGCGTGAACTGGTGACGGTGCCGATCGCGTCGGCCTTTTCGATCACCACCACCTCGCGGCCCGACAAGGCCAGCGCTCTGGCGACGGCAAGCCCGACGACACCTGCTCCGGCGACGACACAATCGATTGTCTGCATGGCCTCGCTCTCAGCGCGGAGCGACAGCCTCGAACACCTTGTCGCCGCCGATCCAGACCCTTCCTATGTCAAGATCGTCCGACAGCGCAACGATGTCCGCTGCCGTCCCATTCGCGAAGCGGCCAAGCCGGTGCGACTGGCCGATCGCCTGGGCCGGGTAGAGCGAGGCCATGCGCAAGACTTCGGAAAGCTCGAGCCCGACAGTGCGGTGCATGAACCGGATGGCCGAGATCATGTCGAGGTCGGCACCGGCCAGCGTCCCGTCGGCAAGCCTGAGGCTGCCATCCCTGCGGTAGATGGTGCGGCCATTGAGCGTGAACGAACTCATCTCGGTGCCGATCGTCGCCATCGCGTCGGTGACCAGCACGATCCTGCCCGGTCCCCGCTTGGCGTCGAGCGCGATCCTGATCGTGGCGGGATGGACATGGATGCCGTCGGCGATCAGCCCCGCCGACAAGGCGCCGATGTCGATGGCGGCGCCCGCCAGCCCGGGCTCGCGGTTGCCGATCTGGCTCATCGCGTTGAACAGATGCGTGACGACGCTGGCGCCGGCCTCGGCGAAGGCTTTTGCCGTGGCATGGCCCGTGTCGGAATGGCCGAGGCTGACGATGATCCCGGCCTCGGCCAAGGCCTTGACGCGGGTAGGGTCGACGGATTCCGGCGCGATCGTGGTGAGCAGCACCGGCAGCTTCTGGCGCGCCGCGATCAGCATGGCCTGGTCGGCGTCCGTCATCGGCCGGATCAGCGCCGGATCATGCGCCCCCTTGCGGGCAATCGACAGATGCGGACCTTCCAGGTGCAGGCCGAGAAAACCCGGCACTTTTTGCAGCACTGCCGCTTCGCCGGCGGCGATCGCGGCGGCCGTGATTGCGGGCGTGTCGGTGATCAGCGTCGGCAGCAGCGCCGTCGTGCCGAACGGCGCGTGCGCGCGGCAGATGGTTTCGATCGAGGCGACATCGGGATGATCGTTCAGCATCACGCCGCCGCCGCCATTGACCTGGATGTCGACGAAGCCTGGCACCAGCATGCCGCCGCCGGTGTCGATGGCGCGGATATTCCCGGGCAGCGCGCCTTGCGGCAGCATGGCTTCGACGAGGCCGCCGCGCACGACAAGGACCGCGCCTTCATGCCAGTCGTCGCCGTCGAAGATGCGGGCGCCCGTCAGGGCAAAACGGTCGCTCATACGGTCTCCGTCACCTTGCGAAGGTTGCGCGGCGCGTCCGGATCGAGGCCGCGATGGCGGGCAAAGGCCTCGACGAACATGTAGAAGGAGACGATCAGCGTTAGCGGATCGGTCAGCGGGTGACCGGTGGCGACATGCGGCAGGCGCGTGGCGCGATTGGCGAGCGCCGAGGTGACGAAAACCGGCGCGCCTTTTGCCGCCAGGCTGTCGGCGGCGTCGGCGACCGAGGGCTCGGACGCGTCGCGAGCGGCCAGCGCCAGCACCGGAAAGTCGGGACCGATCAGCGCCAGCGGGCCATGCATCACTTCGGCCGCGCTATAGGCCTCGGCATGCATGCCGCAGGTCTCCTTGAACTTCAGCGCCGCTTCGTTTGCCATCGCCGCCGACGGACCGCGGCCGAGAATGAACAGCGATCTTTGCTTCTCGATCGTCTCGGCCAGCACGCTCATCCAGTCGCAGCCGATCGCCTTGCCGAAATGGTCGGGCAGGCGGGCCAGAGCCGCGAGAAGCGCTTCGTCGCCGGTCGAATGCGCCATTAAAGCGAGACCGGCAACGGCGGAATTGATGAAGGTCTTGGTTGCCGCGACGCTGCGCTCCGGCCCGGCGAGGATGTCTATCGCATAGTCCGAGGCGCGCGCGAGCGGCGAATCTGCGGTGTTGGTGACGGCAATGGTCAGCGCGCCGCCGGCCCGTGCGGTTTCGGCCATCGCGACGATGTCGGGGCTCTTGCCCGACTGCGAGATCGCCAGGCAGGCCGAGCCGTCAAGCCGGAGCTTGCGGCCGTAGATCGAGGCGATAGACGGCCCGACCGAGGCGACGGCAAGGCCCGCGGTCAATTCGACGGCATATTTCATGAAGGTGGCGGCATGATCGGACGAGCCTCGCGCCACGGTGACGACGAAATGCGGGTCGCGCTGCTTGATGCCGCGCCCGGCTTCTGCCAGCACGGCACCGGAGCCGTCGAGCAGGCGGGCGACGGCTTGCGGGATTTCCTCGATCTCGCGCTGCATGTGAGTGGCGTTGGCAATCATGGTCGGCCCTCTTCGCTCGGCCCTGTCAGCCGCAGTTCGGCGACGAAATCATAGGCGTCGCCCCGGTAGATGGAGCGGGTGAACTCGATCACCTTGCCGCTCGCCAGGTAGGAAATACGTTCGATATGCAGGCCGGCAATGCCCGGCGGCACTTCGAGCAGGCGCGCATCGCCTTCGCCGAGATTGGCGGCGGAGATGCGCTGCACCGCGCGCACCGGCCGGTTGCCGGTCAGTTCCAGTGCCGCGTAAAGCGACGAACCGATGCCAGCCGGATCCGGCAGCACGCTGGCCGACAGCGAAGCGCGTTCGATCGCCAGCGGCGTGTCGTTGGCGATGCGCAGGCGGGCCACGCGTGCCACCAGTTCGCTCGACGAGAGGCCAAGCACCATCATCTCGTCGGGCGAGGGCGCGTAGAGGCCGCGGTCGAGCCAGGCCGAACGCACCGCCATGCCGCGCCGCGCCATGTCCTCGGTGAAGGAGGTCAGCCGCGACAGCGACTGCTCGACGCGCTCCATGCGCGGCGCCACGAAGGTGCCCGAACCGTGGCGCTGCACCAATACGCCGCCCTTGACCAGGTCCTGCACCGCCTTGCGCACGGTGACGCGCGAAATGTCGGCCTTGGTGGCGATGTCGCGCTCGGATGGCAGCGCGTCGCCTGGGCCGATCAGGCCGCGGTTGACGGCGTCCTCGATGCTTTTCCTGAGCTGCAGGTAAAGCGGCGCGCCGCTTTGCGAGGATTGTTTGAGCGTGGCGAAGATCTGGTCGGCGGCATCGCTCATCGCGCAGCCTCCACACGTCCAGCGAAAAGGCGTGCCGCCATCTGCACAGCACCGCCTAGCGCATCGTCGAGCGGTTCCTTCAGCAGGGCGCGGTAGCGCTCCGACAGGCGCGGCGCATAGAGCGGCGCCAGCCCGCCGAGCAGGCAGAGCGGTGCTCCGGCGGCGAGGTCGAGCGCGCCAAGCGAGGCCTCGACATCGGCGACCGCCTTGTCGAGTATCCAGTTGGCGACGATGTCGCCTTTTCGCGCATGTTCGAATACTTTCGGCGCGAAGCCGCCGAAATCGCCGGGCTTGGCGTTGGTCGTGAATTCGACCACGTCCTCGGGATTATTGCGGAAAACGGCCATCATGCTGTCGGTCAGCGGCGAGGCTAGGCGCACGCCATCATGCGCGAGCAGTGTCTGCTCCAGCAGGTCGCGGCCGATGCGGGCGCCGCTGCCCTGGTCGCCGACCTGAAATCCCCAGCCGCCGATGGCGCGGGACTTGCCATCCTTGCGCGCCATATAGGCGGTACCGGTGCCCAGGATCGCCATCGCACCGTCACCGGAACCGACCGCGCCTTCGAGTGCGATCTCCGCATCGGTCTCCACGCGGCTGGTGCTGAACGGCAGGATCGCCTCGAGCTGTTGCCGGTACGTGCCGACATTGGCGCCGGCAAGGCCGAGGATGGCGGGTGTTTGCGGGATCAGGTCCGGATCTTGCCCGGCGGCGATGAAAGCCTGCCGCGCCGCATCGACGATGTTCGAGCGGGCGCCGGTGAGGTCGGTGCGGATGTTGGCGGCGCCGCTTTTGGCGCGGCCGACGACAGCGCCGTCCGCCGTTGCCAGCGCGGCCCTGCAGCTGGTGCCGCCGCCATCGATACCGAGCACGAATTTCACACGATTTCTCCTCCGGCAGGATAATACCAATAAAATACCAATAGCCAAGGTTAATTTCCGTTTCAAAAAGATTAAGCGGTATTTTATTGAAAAGGTTCCGCAATTCGTCGGCTCACCGATTTCCCGTCCGCGAATTCGTTAATGCATGTGGACAAGTGGTATTTTTTTGGTATTGTTTTGTCGATTGGAGGAACTGGGATGGCCGAAACGCGCACCGAAGCGTTGCATGGGAATGCCGAGGGGCTGGATATCCGGGCTCCCGAAGTCATCCTTGCTTCGCTGGCCTATGCGCAGGTCGAGGCCGCGAAAGCGGTCCGAAACGCCATTCCCTCCATCGCCAGGGCAGCCGAGATCATTGCCGGCTGCCTGAGCGGCGGCGGCAAGCTCGCCTATGCCGCGGCCGGCAGCTCCGGCCTGATGGCGCTGGCCGATGCGCTGGAATTGCCGGGCACGTTCGGTATCCAGCGCGACCGCATTGCCATCCTGATCGCCGGCGGCGACAACGCCTTGAGGGCACTGGCCGGCGGGCCCGAGGACGACACCGAGGCGGCCACGACGGCGGTTGCCAATGCCGGTATCGGCGTGGGCGATTGCCTGATCGCCCTTTCCGCCAGCGGCACGACGCCCTATGCGGTGGGCGCCATCGAGGAGGCGCGGCGCCGGGGTGCCGCCACCATCGGCATCGCCAACAACAAGGGTTCGGCTCTGCTCCAGCAGGCCGACACCGCCATCCTGCTCGAGACGCCGCCGGAAGTGATCGCCGGTTCGACCCGCATGGGCGCCGGAACGGCGCAGAAGATCGCGCTCAACATGCTGTCGACACTGACCGCCGTTCATCTTGGCCATGTCCATGACGGCTACATGGTCAACCTCCTGGCCGACAATATGAAGCTGCGCGACCGGGCGGCGCGCATCGTCGCCGCCGTCAGCGGCCGCGGCCAGGAAGAGGCCGTCAGCCTGCTCGAAAAGAGCGGCGGCGCGGTCAAGACAGCCATTCTGCTCGCCGCCGGCGCCGACAGCGCCGATGCGGCGCGGAAGATACTGGAACGGACAGGCCAGAAGCTGCGGCCAGCCCTTTCCGCGCTGGGGCATGATCCCGAAAAGTGGAAACCGCTTTTCGGAAAAGATCACGCTCCAACAAAGAAATAGGCCAGTTTCATCCCGATTCCCCTCGGGGTGAAACGGGCTTGCGAGGGGAACAAGGGCTCCAAAGCCTGGGTTCTCATCAAAACCGAACCTGAAAAAGGTCAACAGGGAGACTGAGCATGACAACGAAACTACTGACGGCACTGCTTCTGGGCACCAGCATTCTCGGCTCGGCCGGATTGGCTCACGCCGAGGACGTAACGCTCAACATCGAAAGCTGGCGCGGCGACGACCTTGCCATCTGGAAGGACAAGCTGATCCCGGCCTTCGAAGCCAAAAATCCCGGCATCAAGGTGGTGTTCGCCCCCTCGGCCCCGACCGAGTATGACGCCGCCCTCGGCGCCAAGCTCGCCGCCGGCTCGGCTGGCGACCTGATCACCTGCCGCCCCTTCGACAAGTCGCTCGAACTGTTCAAGAAGGGCAACCTTGCCGACCTCTCGGCGCTGCCCGGCATGGACAACTTCTCGCCGGTCGCCAAGTCCGCCTGGCAGACCGATGACGGCAAGGCGAGCTTCTGCGTGCCGATGGCATCCGTCATCCACGGCTTCATCTACAACAAGGACGCCTTCGACAAGCTCGGCATCAAGGTGCCTCAGACCCGTGACGAGTTCTTCGCCGCGCTCGACAAGATCAAGGCCGACGGCACCTACATCCCGATGGCGATGGGCACTAAGGATCTCTGGGAGGCCGCGACCATGGGCTACCAGAACATCGGCCCCAACTACTGGAAGGGCGAGGATGGCCGCAAGGCGCTGATCAAGGGCGATCAGAAGCTGACCGACAAGGACTGGGTCGCGCCGTATGAGGAACTGGCCAAGTGGAAGCCTTATCTGGGCGACGGCTTCGAGGCCCAGACCTATCCCGACAGCCAGAACCTGTTCACGCTCGGCCGGGCCGCCATCTATCCGGCCGGCTCATGGGAAATCGGCCTGTTCAACACCCAGGCCCAGTTCAAGATGGGGGCCTTCCCGCCGCCGGTCGAGAAGGCCGGCGACACCTGCTACATCTCCGACCATACCGATATCGGCATGGGCCTGAACGCAGCCTCCAAGCACGCGGACGCGGCCAAGACCTTCCTGTCCTGGGTGGCCTCGCCTGATTTCGCCACCATCTACGCCAACGCGCTGCCGGGCTTCTTCAGCCTGAACTCCGCGCCGGTGAAGATGGAAGACCCGCTGGCGCAGGAATTCGTCTCCTGGCGCGGCAAGTGCAAGTCGACGATCCGCTCGACCTACCAGATCCTGTCGCGCGGCACGCCGAACCTCGAAAACGAGACCTGGGTTGAATCGGCCAACGTCATCAACGGCACCGATACGCCCGAAGCCGCGGCCAAGAAGCTGCAGACCGGTCTCGACAGCTGGTATAAGCCGGCCAAGTAAGAGCTGAGGCAGCGGAGCCGGCTGGGCGCATGCCCGGCCGGTTCCGGATTATCCTGTTTTCATATTGCGATTGTCGGCTCTGCCTCACGGCCTTACCCTTGCTGTTGGGGAAGGCTGGCTGACCAGTCGCAGGCTTTTGTCTTGCCGCGCCGGGCAGGTTTGGGCCACGCATCGGGGCATCATCTAGCATCACATCATCTGGAACCGAGAGACGGCGGGGACCGAACTCATGGCCGCACAAACACGACCCAAAAGACCATTCCGCTGGCATATCGCCGTCTTCCTGGCGCCGGCGGTGCTCGTCTACACGGCGATCATGATTCTGCCGCTCGCCGGCACGCTGCAGCTCTCGCTGTTCCGCAATGTCGACCAGTCCCAGATATTCGTCGGCCTGGACAATTTCCGCACCTTGTTCGGCGACCCCAACTGGTCGGTCAATTTCTGGAATGCGCTGCGTAACAATGTCTGGTTCTTCATCATCCACATGCTGGTGCAGAACCCCGTCGGCGTGCTGTTGGCGGCAATTCTCTCCAGCCCGAGGCTGCGGTTCGCCGCCTTTTACCGCACCGCGATCTTCGTGCCGACCATCCTGTCCTTCGTCATCGTCGGCTTTGCCTGGAAGCTGATCCTGTCGCCGCTATGGGGCGTGGCGCCGCATCTGCTCGACTTCGTCGGGCTGAAGAGCCTGTTCACGCCCTGGCTCGGCAAGGAGCAATACGCGCTGACCGCGCTCAGTCTGATCTCGGTGTGGCAATTCATCGGCATTCCGATGATGCTGATCTATGCCGCGCTGCTGTCGATCCCGGAAGAGGTGCTCGAGGCGGCCGAATGCGATGGCATCACCGGCCTGTCGCAGTTTTGGAAGATCAAGCTGCCGCTGATCCTGCCGTCGATCGGCATCATCTCGATCCTCACCTTCGTCGGCAATTTCAACGCCTTCGACCTGATCTACACCGCGCAGGGCGCGCTCGCGGGTCCCAATTATTCGACCGATATTCTCGGCACCTTCCTCTACCGCGCCTTCTTCGGCTTCCAGTTGCAGGTCGGCGACCCCAACATGGGCGCGACCATCGCCACGATCATGTTCCTGATCATCCTGGGCGGTGTCTGCGTCTACCTCTTCCTTATCCAGACGCGCCTGCGTCGCTACCAGTTCTGAGGGGACGAAGATGAGCATCGCCACCCGTTCACTGCCCCGCGCCATCGGCGCCCACGCGATCCTGCTGACCTACACGGCGATCGCGCTGTTTCCGGTGATCCTGGTCATCATGAATTCGTTCAAGTCCCGCGCCGGCATCTTCGGCGCGCCGCTGACGCCGCCGACGCCAAAGACGTTCGACCTGATCGGCTACACCACGGTGATCGGCCAGGGCGACTTCATCCATTATTTCCAGAACAGCCTCGTCGTCACCGTCGGCTCGCTGTTCTTCGTGCTTCTGTTCGGCGCCATGGCTGCGTTCGCGCTGTCGGAATATCGCTTTCGCGGCAACACGATGATGGGGCTTTATTTAGCGCTCGGGATCATGATCCCGATCCGGCTCGCCACCGTCGCCATCCTCCAATTGATGGTGGCGAGCGGGCTGGTCAACACGCTGACCGCGCTGATCCTGGTCTACACCGCGCAGGGGCTGCCGCTCGCCGTCTTCATCCTGTCCGAATTCATGAAGCAGGTGTCCGACGATCTAAAGAACGCCGGCCGCATCGATGGCCTGTCGGAATACACCATCTTCTTCCGGCTGGTCGTGCCGCTGGTGCGGCCGTCGATGGCAACCGTCGCCGTCTTCACCATGATCCCGATCTGGAACGATCTGTGGTTTCCGCTGATCCTGGCGCCGTCGGAAGAGACCAAGACGGTGACCCTCGGCGCCCAGCTTTTCCTCGGCCAGTTCGTCACCAACTGGAACGCCATCCTGGCAGCACTGTCGCTGGCGATCCTGCCGGTGCTGGTCCTCTATGTCATCTTCTCGCGGCAGCTGATCCGCGGCATCACGTCGGGGGCCGTCAAGTGAGCGACGGTCAGGAGATTGTCGGACAGGCCCTTGTCGAGACGGCGAGCCGGCATGGATTTCGCGGTGTGCGCGCAAAGAATTTCTACCGGGAATGGCCGGAGACGATCTGCGTGCTGAACCTTCAGAAGTCTTCCTGGGGGCCGCGGTTCTATATCAACGCTGCTGTCTGGTTTACGCGGCTCGGGCCGGAGCGCCGGCCGAAGGAATACAATTGTCACATTCGTTGGCGCGTTAATTCCTTGATGGGAGACGAGCAGTCAAAGGCATTCGAGCAGGCCCTCAATCTGGAGCAGCTCTTGTCTGACGATCAGAGGCTTTCATTGGTCAAGGACGGAGTCGATGCCTACGGCTTCAGGCTTCTGTCTCGCTGCGACAGCGAACAAACTGCCTTGCAGGTCGCGGACGAATGCGAGCCTCATGTCATGGTTGCTCTCAAGGCTCGCACGCAAGAAAAGGTGAATTGATACATGACTGAACCCCTTCGCGTCGTCGTCGCCGGCCTCGGCAATATGGGCCGCAGCCATGCGCTGGCCTATCACACCAATCCGGGTTTTCAGATCGCCGCGCTCGTCAACCGCTCCGACGTGCCTTTGCCTGGGGGGCTTTCCTTCTATGGCATCAGGCGTTCGTTCGATGACGCCCTGCGCGACGAAAAGCCCGACGTCGCCTGCGTCGCCACCTATTCCGACAGCCATGCCGATTATGCGGTGAAGGCGTTCGAGGCCGGATGCCATGTCTTCGTCGAAAAGCCGCTGGCAACGACGGTGGCCGATGCCAGGCGTGTCGTCGCGGCAGCCAAGGCCAACGGACGAAAGCTGGTGATCGGCTATATCCTGCGCCACCACCCGTCCTGGATCCGGTTGATCGCCGAAGCGCGCAAGCTCGGCGGTCCCTACGTGTTCCGCATGAACCTCAACCAGCAATCCTCGGGCCATACCTGGGAGACGCACAAGCAGCTGATGCAGACGACATCGCCGATCGTCGATTGCGGCGTGCATTATCTCGACGTCATGCTGCAGATCACCGATGCCAAGCCGGTCGAGGTGCGCGGCATGGGCGTGCGGCTGACCGAGGAAGTCGCGCCTTCCATGTACAATTACGGCCATCTGCAGGTGCTGTTCGATGACGGCTCGGTCGGCTGGTACGAGGCCGGCTGGGGTCCGATGATTTCGGAAACCGCCTTCTTCGTGAAGGACGTGATTTCGCCCAAGGGCTGCGTGTCGATCGTCATGAAGGAGGGCGTGAAGTCCGACGACATCGACACCCACACCAAGACCTCGACCATCCGCCTGCACAGCGCCGTGACCGGCCCGGACGGCAAGTTCTTAAAGGCGGACGAGATGCTGTCGATGGAAGGCGAACCCGGCCATCAGGATCTCTGCGATCTCGAACAGGCTTTCGTCCTCAAGGCGATCCGCGAGGATATCGATCTCACCAGACATATGGACGACGCGGTGCGGTCGCTCGCCGTCTGCCTTGCCGCCGACGAGAGCGTGCGCGGCGGAAAGGCGGAGCGGCTATGATTAGGCTGTCGTCTTCCGCGCCCTACGGCGCCCGCTTGGCGCCCACTCATCAATTTGGAGGACTGCCGTGGGCTCGCTAAAAATCGAGAACGTGAAAAAGGCATTTGGGCCGGTCGAGGTGCTCAAGGGCATCGACCTTGAAGTGACGGATGGCGAGTTCGTCGTCTTTGTCGGCCCTTCGGGTTGCGGCAAGTCGACATTGCTCCGGGTCATCGCCGGTCTGGAGGATTCGACCTCGGGCCGGGTGCTGATCGATGGCGAGGATGTCTCGGTCACCCCGCCGGCGAAACGCGGCATCGCCATGGTGTTCCAGACCTATGCGCTCTATCCGCATCTGACGGTGAAGAACAATATGGGCCTCGGCCTCAAGCAGGCGAACACGCCGGCGGCGGAAATCGACCGCCGCATCGGCATCGCCTCGTCCATGCTGTCGCTGGAGCCCTATCTCGAAAGACGACCTGCGGAACTTTCCGGCGGCCAGCGCCAGCGCGTCGCCATCGGCCGCGCCGTGGTGCGCGAGCCGAAACTTTTCCTGTTCGACGAACCGCTGTCGAACCTCGATGCGGCGCTGCGCGTCAACACGCGGCTGGAGATCGCGCAACTGCATCGCCGGCTGAAGGCGACGATGATCTACGTAACCCACGACCAGGTCGAGGCGATGACGCTGGCCGACAAGATCGTGGTGCTCAATGCCGGCAAGATCGAGCAGATCGGCGGCCCGATGGAACTCTACAATTCGCCGGCAAACGAGTTCGTCGCCGGCTTCATAGGCTCGCCGAAGATGAATTTCGTCGACGGCGCCCGGCTCGGCGAGACAGCCAAGACCATCGGTGTGCGGCCGGAGCACCTGACGGTCGATCCGAAATCCGGCGCCTGGAAGGGCACGGTGGTGCATGCCGAACATCTCGGCGCCGACACCAATCTCTATCTCGACTGCGAGAAAGCCGGCCTGATCACCGTGCGCATTTTCGGTGTTTATGACGCCGAGCCCGGCGCGACGCTTTATGCGACGCCGGAGCCAGGGAAGACGTATCGGTTTGGCGCGGATGGGAAAGTGCTGAAGTAGTATCGCAACATAGGTTTGCGCCGCCCCTCATCCGCCTGCCGGCACCTTCTCCCCGTATAGTGACGGGGAGAAGGAAGGTAGCTCCAGCGCCGGCGATTGGCAAAAGCAGTAACGACAGCGCCCTTCTCCCCGTTCTACGGGGAGAAGATGGCGGCAGCCAGATGAGGGGCAGCGCCAGCGCCTAAAATGTCACGCCTAGAGCAATTCCAGGGAAAGTGTGAAACGGTTTTCCGTCCGGAACTGCTCTAAACGTCAGCCCTGAACGTCTGCTTCTGCTGACCCAATCCCTCGATCCCCAGCTCGACAACATCACCAGGCTTCAAGAACACCGGCGGCTTCATGCCGAGCCCGACGCCGGGCGGGGTGCCGGTCGAGATAATGTCGCCGGGGTGCAGCGACATGAACTGGCTGAGGTAGGAGACGAGATAGGCCACTCCGTAGACCATGGTCTTGGTCGAGCCGTTCTGCATGGTCTTGCCGTTGACCGTCAGCCACATCTTCAGGTTCTGCGGGTCTGATACTTCGTCCTTGGTTACCAGCCACGGGCCGGTCGGGCCGAACGTGTCGCAGCTCTTGCCCTTGGTCCATTGGCCCTGGCGCTCGGCCTGGAAGGCGCGTTCGGACACGTCATGGGAGACGCAATAGCCGGCGACATGGTCGAGCGCGTCGGCTTCGCTGACATATTTGGCGGTTTTGCCGATGACCACGCCGAGCTCGACTTCCCAGTCGGTCTTCTCGGAGCCGCGCGGGATCAGCACGTCGTCGTCCGGGCCGACGATGGCCGAACTTGCCTTCATGAAGATGATCGGTTCCGGCGGCACGGTGGCCCCGGTCTCGGCGGCATGGTCGGAATAGTTGAGGCCGATGCAGATGAACTTGCCGGTGCCGGCAACGCAGGCGCCAAGGCGCGGCTTGCCGGAAACCGCCGGCAGCGACTTCGCGTCGAGCTTCGAAAGCATGTCCAGCGAGGCCGGATGAAGTGTCGTGCCGGCAATATCGGCGACATGGGCGGAGAGATCGCGGATCGTTCCATCCGCATCGAGCAGGCCGGGACGTTCGCTTCCCACCTCGCCATAGCGCAGCAGTTTCATGCATCTTCTCCTGATTGCGGCCTCGTGGCCGTCCTACAAACTCTCCGCCGGGGCGGCCGTCCTCTGGAACCCGCCGGAGCCTAGCCATGGGCCTGCTTAGCGACAAGCGCGAACAGCCTCTATTGGCGGCCGGCGGGCGGGATTTTCAGACTTCCCGATCCTGCACCAAACCCGATGTCCGGTCGTCCCCAGGCAGCGCTCAGATCGACCAGCCGCCGTCGATATTATAGGCCTGTCCGGACGTGTAGCTGGCGCCGGCCAGATAGACGGCGAGATCGGCGATCTCCTCTGGCGTGCCGAGCCGGCCCATTGGCTGGCGGGCGATGAAAGCGGCGCGGGCGGCGTCGTAATCGCCCTGGGCGTGCATGCGGTCCTGCAGCGACGGGCTTTCGACCGTGCCGGGGCAGATGGCGTTGCAGCGTATGCCCTTGCCGACATAGTCGGCCGCGACCGCCTTGGTCAGCCCGATGACGGCGGCCTTGGTGAGGCCATAGGCGAAGCGGTTTGGCACACCCTTGGTCGAACTGGCGAGCGAAGCCATGTTGATGATCGACCCGTCGCCACGCTCCAGCATGCCGGGCAGCACCGCCCGGATGGTTCGGATCATGGCGCGCACGTTGAGATTGAAAGCGAAATCGAGATCGGCGTCCTTCATCTCCAGGATCGAACCCGAATGGACGAAACCGGCGCAATTGAACAGCACGTCGACGGCGCCGATCTCGGCAAAGGCGGCATTGACCGCCTCGTCGTTGAGCACGTCGACCTTACGGGTCTTGATCCCTGATGTCTTGGCGAGTTCCGCCAGCAGCGTCTCGTTGATGTCGGTGGCATGGACGGTGGCGCCAGCCTTGGCGAAGGCCAGCGCGCTCGCCTTGCCGATGCCTTGCGCCGCTGCCGTGATGACAACGACCTTGCCCGCCAGTTCCGCCATGCTTTGTTCCTCGCCTGCTTGGGTCAATTGCCTTTATCGGCTGCCGGCGAAAGCGTCATGTGCCAGTCAGGCGCGATTGTGCGGCCGGTGCCAGTTCACTGATAAAGATGTTTTTTCTCGTTAAAGAACATATGGCCAGGCGTCAAGCCCGATCGCGATCACTCTGGGCCTTAGTCGCCGTAAGGCACCCAGACATTCTTCACCTCGATGGCACGGCGCAGAAAAACGTCACCGCTGGCATCTTCCGAGGCCCAGTCGAGACTGCGGCCGTTGCCGCTCCAGACGCGTTTGAGGTTGCCGATGGACTCGGCTTCCGCCTTGGCGCAGGTATCCGCGTCGGTGAACAGCCACAGTCCGTCGACGTCGTCGTGCTTGGCCAGCACGACGGCAAGCTCCGCGGTGCGTCCGGTGATGATGTTGACGGCGCCGGCCGGCACATCGGAATATTCGATGACCTGATAGAGATCGGTGGCCAGCAGCGGATACCGTTCCGACGGCACGGCGACCACCGTGTTGCCCATGGCCAGCGCCGGCGCGACCAGCGAGATGAAGCCGAGCAGGGGTCGATCGTCGGGCGCGACGACGCCGACGACGCCAACAGGCTCATGCAGCGCCAGCGTCACGGCACGCGCTGGCGGCTGGTGCACGCGTCCCTCGAACTTGTCGGCCAGGCCGGCATAGAGGAACAGCCGCTCGATCGAGAGCTCCACCTCGTCCCGCGCGGCCTTGGCATTGGCTCCGGTCAGTTCGGTGAGCCGGGCGGCAAATTCTTCCACGCGGCCGGAAAGGTTCTCGGCCAGGTAATAAAGCACCTGCGACCTGTTGTAGGCGGTCGCCTCCGGCCAGCTTTTGCAGGCGCGGGCAGCCGAAACCGCATCGCGGATATCCTTGCGGCTGCCGAGCCCGACTTCGCCGGCGAGCTTGCCCTTGGCGGTGGCGACGGCAAGCGAGTAATTGCCGTCCGGCCGCACCTGCTTGCCGCCGATGAACAGCTTCGCCGTGCGGTCGATAGCGACGCCGTCCGCCTGTTCCACGGGCTGCGCCGAAGACGTCGCTGGTTTGATCACCGGGCCGAGCGGCAGTTTTGCCGAGAGATATTCGAACATGCCCTCGCGCCCGCCCTCGCGGCCGAAGCCGCTCTCGCGATAGCCGCCAAAGCCGCAGGCGGCGTCGAACATGTTGGTGCCGTTGACCCAGACCACGCCGGCCTTCAATTGCGGCGCGACATGGAGCGCCAGGTTGACGTTCTCGCTCCACACCGAGGCCGCGAGGCCATAGCGCGTGTTGTTGGCGAGTTCGATCGCTTCCTCGGTGTTGCGGAAGGTCATGGTGGCGAGCACCGGCCCGAACACCTCTTCTTGCGCCAGGATATTAGCCGGGGATACACCGGTGGCGAGCGTCGGCAGGTGATAATAGCCGGAAGACGGCAGCGTTGCATCCGGCTGCCAGCAGACGGCGCCCTGCCGGGCACCTTCGGCGATCAGTCCCTTGACCCGGTCGAGCTGGGTCAGATCGACCAGCGGGCCGATATCGGTGTTCTTGTCGAGCGGGCTGCCGACACGCAGCCGGCTCATCCGCGTCTTGACTTTGGCGATCAAGGCGTCGGCGATGCCTTCCTGTACCAGCAGCCGCGAACCGGCGCAGCAGACCTGGCCCTGGTTGAACCAGATGCCGTCGACCAGACCCTCGACGGCGCTGTCGAGATCTGCGTCCTCGAAGACGATGAAGGCCGACTTGCCGCCAAGTTCCAGCGACAGTTTTTTCCCTGACCCGGCGGTGGCCTTGCGGATGATCTTGCCGACTTCCGAGGAGCCGGTGAAGGCGATTTTCTGGATGCCAGGGTGGTTGACGATCGCCGCACCCGCTTCCGGACCGCCCTGCACGATGTTGACGATGCCTTTCGGAACGCCGGCGCGTTCGCAGATCTCGGCGAACAGGATCGATGTCAGCGGCGTGAACTCGGCCGGCTTCAGCACCACGGTGCAGCCCGCCGCAAGCGCCGGTGCGATCTTCCAGGCCAGCATCAGCAGCGGAAAATTCCACGGGATGATCTGGCCGACGACGCCGACACCCTTTTGGCCGGGAAAATCCCTGTCCAGCGCCTGAGCCCAGCCGGCATGGTGAATGAAATGGCGGATTGCCAGCGGCACGTCGATGTCGCGGCTTTCGCGGATCGGCTTGCCGTTATCGATCGTCTCAAGCACCGCGAACAGCCGCTGGTGACGCTGCATGGCGCGGCCGATGGCGTAGAGCACTTTAGCGCGCTGGTATCCGGAACTGGCGCTCCATTTCGGCAACGCCTTTGCGGCGGCCGCAACCGCCGCGTCGATGTCGGCGGCATTGGCATCGGACACCTTGGCCAACAGCTTGCCGGAAGACGGCTCGCTGGTGTCGAAGGTCTTGCCGCCCCCGGCCGCTTTCCAGTCGCCACCGATGAACAAGGCCTTGGAGAAATCGCGCCCGGCCAGCCAGGCGTCGGCCTCGTTGCGAGCCTCCGGCGCCGGGCCGTATTCCATGACGTGATAGCGTTCAAGGATGTTCATCAGGTTCCTCCTTCACCCTCCCACTTGTGGGGAGGGTCGATCGGCAAAGCCGATCGGGGTGGGGGTGCTCAAGCCATCGCGTGGCGGTGATTGGCCGAATAATGCCCGGTCAGATGATGCTCGAGCTGACGTTCGATATCGGTCAGCAGGCTCGAGGCGCCAAAGCGGAACAGCTCGGGCTCCAGCCATGGACGGCCGAGTTCTTCCTTCATCAGCACCAGCCAGTCGAGCGACACTTTCGCGGTGGAAATGCCGCCCGCCGGCTTGAAGCCGATGAGATAGCCTGTTTCCTCGAAATAGGCCCTGATGGCGCGCACCATGGCGAGGCCGACGGGCAGCGTGGCGTTGACGCTTTCCTTGCCGGTCGAGGTCTTGATGAAGTCCGCACCCGCCATCATCGCCACCATCGAGGCCAGCATGACATTGCGCAGCGTGGCGAGGTCGCCGGTGCCCAAAATGACCTTGAGATGCGCGTCACCGCAGGCGGCACGCATCGATACGATCTCATTGTAAAGCTCGCGCCACTTGGCGCCGAACACCAGGCCGCGCGGGATGACGACATCGATCTCGTCGGCGCCGTCCTTCACCGAGGCCTCGATCTCCTGCAACCGGGTCGATAGCGGCGCCAAGCCATGCGGGAAGGCGGTGGAGACCGCGGCGACATGGATGCCGGTGCCGCGCACCGCGTCCACGGCCGTGGCGACGAAGGGATGGTAGACGCAGACGGCGGCCGGCCGGATGGTCTCGCCCGCAATGCCGAGACCTTCGATGATGTCGCGGCGCAACGGGTTGATCGCCTTGGCGCAGAGCCGGCGCACGCGCTCCTCGGTGTCGTTGGAGTTGAGCGTCGTCAGATCCATGCAGGCGATCGCCCGCAGCAGCCAGGCCGCCTGGTTGTCGGCCTTGATCGAGCGCCGCTTGGTCAGGCTGGCGACGCGGCGTTCCAGCGCGGAGCGGTTGACGCTGCGTACCGATTCGAGAAAACCGAGGTCGAGTTTCAGGCCGGGATTGCGCGTGATGTGATGGTCCAGCGGCACCGGCGTGTTCGCGGCGGCGCGTGCCGGCAGCGGCGTCACCTTGGTGCCAAGATCGGCTTCGCGGATGGTGCTGCTCATCTCCTGCCCTTTCATTCAAGTGGCGTGCGCTTGATATCTCGGCGCGCATCTTTACCCCAAAGCCGTCGACAGTTTTGGGCGACACGCACGAAGATAGCCCGCGAAGTCGCGCTTCACGAGTCCTCAAGCGAGGGATAGCTGAAAAAGGCCGCGAAAGCAGCTGATTTTTGACCGGAAGGTCAAAACCAGCTTTCTGGGAGACGCGCTGGCCTCAGCCGACGAAGGCGCGTTCGACGACGAAGCTCGAGGGATGGCTGAGCGAACCTTCCTGGAAGCCGAGGCTTTCGGCCAGCTCCTTGACGTCTTTCAGCATGTGCATCGAGCCGCAGATCATGACGCGGTCGGTTTCGGGATTGAGCTTTTCGATGCCGAGGTCGCTGTAGAATTTGCCGGAGCCGATCAGCGCGGTGATGCGGCCCATGCGCGCCGACTCTTCGCGGGTCGTCGAATTGTAGAGCGTGACGCGCCCAGTGGTCAGCTCGCCGATCAGCGGGTCGCTTTCGAGCGCCGCCACCAGTTCCTGGCCGTAGATCAGCTCGGCATTGTCGCGGCAGGTGTGGGTCAGGATCAGCTGGTCGAACTTCTCGTAAGTGTCGGGATCGCGCAGCAGGCTGGCAAAGGGCGCGATGCCGGTGCCGGTCGAGATCATGAACAGGCGCTTGGCGGGGGTCAGCGCGTCGACGACCAGCGTGCCGGTCGATTTTTGGCGCATGATGACGGTGTCGCCGACCTGGATCTTCTGCAGTTCCGAGGTCAGCGGGCCATCCGGCACCTTGATCGAGAAGAATTCCAGCTCTTCGTCCCAGGCCGGGCTGGCGACGGAGTAGGCGCGATACACCGGCTTCTCGGCATTGGGCAGGCCGATCATGACGAATTCGCCCGAGCGGAAGCGCAGCGATTGCGGCCGGGTGATGCGGAACGAGAACAACCGGTCGGTATAGTGTTTCACCGAGACGACGGTTTCGGCATAGACATTGGCCGGAATCGGAAACTGCAGCGGGCGGGCTTCAGCGGTGTTGAACGAGGGCGTGGTGTTCATCAATTCCAACCTTCTCGCCCAATGACAGACGCGGGCGCCAAACTTTCCCGTGCACGCCCGAACCATTCAGGTTCCGGCATGCCATGCACGCTACCGAAGCGGTAAGCTCTTGTGTCCGGAATTTATTAGTATACAAACGATATTTGCGTCAAGACGCCGCCGTAAAACACCTTTCCAAACTGCGGCATATCCGTAGTCCCAGCATTTCGGGTTTCGACAATGAAAGAGAATTTTTCGGTGCAGCCGCCGGATTCCCTGGGCAGCGTCGTCGCCGGCATCGATGTCGGCGGAACCTTCACCGACCTGCTCCTGATCGACGGCAAGGACGGTGGAAGAGTGTATCTGGCCAAGACCCCGACCACTGTCGACAACCAGGCCTTTGGCGTGGTTTCGGCGCTTGGCGCCACCGGCTTTCCGATCGACGGTATCGACCTCATCGTGCATGGTACGACCACCACCACCAATGCGGTGCTGGAGCGCCGGCTGGCCAGGACCGGGATGATCACCACGCGCGGTTTTCGCGACGTGATCGAACTCGGTCGGCGGACACGGCCGCAACCCTATGGCATGACGGGAACCTTCGTCCCGATCATTCCGCGCAACCTGCGCCTCGAAGTGTCGGAGCGCGTCGAGGCATCAGGTGCGGTGCGCACGCCGCTTGATGAAGCCGAGATGCGCGAGGCGGTACAGGCGCTCATCGCGGCCGGCTGCGAATCCCTCGTCATCCATTTCCTCCACTCCTACGCCAACCCCACGCATGAGCGGCGCGCCGCCGAAATAGCCGCCGAGCTCTGGCCGAACGGCTACATCACCACGGGCCATGCGCTATTGTCGGAAGCGCGCGAATTCGAGCGCGGGGTGACGGCATCGGTCAACGCTTCGGTGCAGCCGATCCTGGAGCGCTATGTCGAGCGCCTGCGCACGGAATTGGCCGACAAGGGCTATGCCCGCGACTTCCTGATCATGAACGGCAATGGCGGCATGATATCGGCCCGCTTCGTCACACGTGAATCGGCCAAGACGGTCATGTCGGGCCCCGCCTCCGGCGTCATCGCCGCCGCCTACACGGGCAAGCGCGCAGGCTTCGAAAACCTCGTTACCTACGACATGGGCGGCACCTCGACCGACGTGGCGCTGATCCGCAACGCCGAGCCGGCTGTCTCGAACGAGATCGAGATCGAATATGCCATGCCCATCCATGTGCCGATGGTGGCGGTGCATACGGTGGGCGCCGGCGGCGGCTCGATCGCCCGCGTCGATGCGGCCGGCCTGATTCAGATCGGGCCGGAAAGTGCCGGCGCCAATCCCGGCCCGATCTGCTACGGGCGCGGCGGGACCGAGCCGACGATCACCGACGCCAACCTCGTGCTTGGCCGGCTAGCGCCGAAGAAGCTGCTGGCCGTCGAAAACCCAGTCACATCGGAGCGCGTCACCGGCATTTTCGAGGACAGGATCGGCAAGGCAACCGGCCTGTCGGGTGTCGAGGCCGCGGGCGCGGTGCTCAGGCTGGGCAACATGAAGATGGCCGGCGCCATCCGCATGGTATCGGTGTCGCGCGGCCACGACCCGCGCGATTTCGCGCTGTTCGCCTTCGGCGGCGCTGGGCCGCTGCATGCGACGGCGCTCGCCCGCGAACTCGGCTTGCCCAAAGTGCTGGTGCCGGCGCGGCCCGGCATCACCAACGCGCTCGGCTGCGTCGTCGCCGATCTGCGCCACGACTTCGTCAACACCATCAACCAGCCCGTGGCCGTGCTGGATGAAAGCCAGCTCCACCAAGTACTGGAACGGCACCGGAACGAAGGCGAGGAGCTGATCGCCAAGGAAGCGGTGAAGCCGGAATCGATCCGCGTCTCCCACTCCGCCGACATGCAGTTCGTCGGCCAGACCCACATCATCAACGTGCCGCTACCGTCCTCGTCGGTGACCCGGAGCCAATTGCAGGCGTTCTTCGAGAAAGCCTATTTCGCCCGCTTCAAGGTGGAGTTGCCGGAAATCCGCGCCAACCTCGTCAACCTCAACACCTCGGTCACCGGCGTGCGTCCGGCGATCGACCTGTCACGGCTGATCGACCCGGCCGGGCGGGCGAAAACGCTCGACGCGGCGCGTCGCGAAATCCGACCGGTCTGGTACGCCGGGCGCTGGCACGACACGCCGGTCTATAGCAGGGAAAAGCTGCCGCTCGATGCGGTCATCGAAGGGCCGGCGATCCTCGAACAGATGGACGCGACCACCGTGCTCGAACCGGGCGACCGCGCACGCTCCGACGCCGACGGCAACATCATCATCGACATTGGCGAGGCCTGACATGTCAGTTGATAACGCAAAGCTCGACGCAATCACGCTTTCGGTGCTCCAGGCCGCTTTGCAGCAGGTCTGCGACGAGATGGACCTGACCTTTTCCCGCGCCGCCTTTTCGCCCGTGATCGCCGAGGCCAATGACCGCTCGGACGGCATCTATTCCGCCGTCGACGGCTCGTTGATCGCGCAGGGCAGTCAGGGTCTGCCTGTGTTTGTCGGCGTCATGCAATATTCGACCAGGACGGTGATCGAGATGATCGCCGACGGCCGCTGCCTGGCCCCGGAGCCGGGCGACATCTACATCGTCAACGATCCCTATCTCGGCGGCACGCATCTGATGGATGTGCGCTTCGCCATGCCGGTCTATCGCGGTGAAAAGATCTTCTGCTGGTTGTCGAACACCGGCCATTGGCCCGACATTGGCGGCTCCGTGCCCGGCGGCTTCTCGGCTTCGGCGACGGCGGTCGAGCAGGAAGGCCTGCGGCTGCCGCCGGTAAAGCTGTTCAAGAAGGGCGTGCTCGACGCGGAAATCTACGCCATCATCTGCTCCAACATCAGGGTTGCCGACCAGCGCATCGGCGACATCCGGGCCCAGGCCGCCGCGCTGCTGATCGGCCAGGACAGGCTTAATGGAATCCTGGATCGTTACGGGGACGAAATCGTTGTCGAAGCGATCGCCGAATTGCGCCACCGTGCCGCCGAGCAGATGCGCGCCAACATAGCGGCCATTCCCGACGGCACCTACCGCTCCAAGGCTTTTGTCGATTCCGACGGGGTGGTCAACGAACCGCTGACCATCGCGCTCGCCGTCGAGAAACAGGGCGACACTCTGACCTTCGATTTTTCAGGCTCGTCAAAGCCTTGTGCGGGACCGATGAACAGCGTGCTGGCGACGACGTTGTCCTCGGTCTATCTCGCCATGCGCCATATCTTCCCGGACGTGCCGATCAGCGCTGGTGCCTTCGAGCCGCTCGAGGTCAAGCGGCCGGAAGGCACTTTCCTCGACGCCAAATATCCGCGCCCCGTGTCTGGCTGTGCGGCCGAAGTATCGCAGCGCATCGCCGAGGCGGTGTTCGCGGCGATGGTGCAGGCGCTGCCCGACAAGGTGACGGCGGCCCCGGCCGGCTCCAGCGGCAATTTCGCGCTCGGCGGCAATGATCCGGCGCGCGGCCGCGACTACGTCATGTACCAGATCTCCGGTGGCGGCTATGGCGGCAATTCGGGGCATGACGGGCTGACCAATGGCTGCTCGACCATCGGCATTTCCAAGTCGCCGCCGGTCGAGATCATGGAGCAGGCCTTTCCGGTGCTCTATCGCCACTATGCCTTGCGCGAAGGCTCGGGCGGCGCCGGCAAGCATCGTGGTGGTTTTGGCCTCGCCTATGAGGTCGAGATCCTGCGCGGCGAGGCGCGAGCCTCCTTTGTAATGGACCATGGCCGTTTCGGTCCGCAAGGCGCCCTTGGCGGTCGGGACGGCGAGCCCAACAGCGTGACCGTGTTCCGCAACGGCGAGGAGCATGTGCCGCCGCACCTATCCAAGGAGCAGGACATCCCGCTGAAGGCCGGCGACCGCGTGCGCGTCGGCACGCCGGGTGGCGGCGGCTATGGCGATCCGCGTGAGCGCGATCCGGAACTGGTCGCACGGGACGTCCAGCTTGGTTATTATACTACGAAGCAAGCAAGGGATCTGTTCGGAGCCGAGGCACAAGGAACCTGACCGGACGCGGAGGAACTGCACCGCGCCGTGATCGCCGCGGCACATGTCGTTTTCGTCTCCGCCGGGAGCATGAAAGCCCGTAGATTTACCCGGTCAACGGAGATCTGGACCATGCGTCTTTTCGGTCGTTTCGTGCTTGCCGCTTCCGTGGCTTTTGCGCTTGCCACCGGTGCTGCTTCCGCCCAGGAGAAAAAACTGAGGCTCGGTACCGAGGGTGCCTATCCGCCCTTCAACCATGCCAATGCCGATGGCACGCTCGGCGGTTTCGACATCGATCTCGGCAACGCGCTGTGCGCGCAGATGAAGGTCGAATGCGAGTTCACCGTGCAGGATTTCGACGGCTCTATTCCCGCGCTCCAGGCCGGCAAGTTCGACGCCATCATCAACATCACCATCACGCCCGAGCGGGCCGAAAAGGTCGAGTTCACCCAC
The DNA here is from genome assembly GCF_054059755.1 of Mesorhizobium sp. URHB0026. NCBI lineage: Bacteria > Pseudomonadati > Pseudomonadota > Alphaproteobacteria > Hyphomicrobiales > Phyllobacteriaceae > Mesorhizobium > Mesorhizobium sp. URHB0026. The sequence continues at coordinate 1,723,994 of NZ_JBSSCN010000001.1, forward strand.
AAATACTACCAGACGCCGCCGGCCATCGCGGTGCCGAAGGACTCAACCATCGCGGGCACCTCGCCGGACGATCTGAAAGGCAAGGTGCTGGGCGTGCAGAGCGCCACCATCCACCAGAATTTCGCCGAGCAGAAATATTCGGGCTCGACCGTCAAGGCCTACCCGACCGGCGACGACGCCCGCGCCGACATGGCTAATGGCCGCGTCGATGCGATTATGGATGGCTCGATCATCCTGACCGAATGGCTGAAGAAGCCCGACGGCGCCTGCTGCAAGCTGCTCGGCACGCTGACGGCAGATCCCGCCATTCACGGCCCGGGGGTCGGCATTGCGCTGCAGAAGGGCAACAGGGAACTGGCCGACAAGTTCAACGCGGCAATCGACGCGCTGCGCGCCAACGGAAAGTACAAGGAAATCAACGACAAGTATTTTTCATTCGACGTCTATGGGAGTTGATCCCGGTACCAATCGAGCTCGGCGGCGCAACCCGGCGCTGCCGATTTGAATGATGGAGATTTTATTGGCTGAGCGTCGCTCCCCCTTTTACAGCAGCATCGTTGGGCTGGGCGCGACCATGGGTCGGGTCGGCGGCGATTTCATCTCGGCCAAACATTATTCCGGCATCGCCGACGAACATTTGAATACGCGTAAAAATGTTGGCGTGCAGGACCTCAGCACCATGGGCAAGATGGACATTAAGGGTGCCGACGCCGAGGCGCTGGTCAACCATGTCATTGTCAATGACGCCGCGGCGATGGGGCCGGGCCAAGTACGCTATTCCACCGTCTGTCGTGAGGACGGCGGCATCATGGACGACCTCACCGTGTTCCGGCTGGGCGCGGAGCATTTCATGCTGGTGACCGGTTCGGTCAACCGCCTCAAGATGCTGCCCTGGCTCCAGCATCATGCGCAAGGGCGCAGGGCCTATGTCACCGACATCACTGCCGCCGTCGCCTTCCCGACCATCCAGGGCCCGCGCTCACGCGATCTCCTGAAGGCGATGATCTCGGACGCCGATCTCGACGAATTGAAGCGCTGGGCGTTTACGTCAGGCCATATCAACGGAACGCGGGTCTTGATCTCACGTACAGGCGTGACCGGCGAACTCGGCTTCGAACTGTTCGTGCCGGCCGACGAGGCGACCTCGGTTTGGGACGCGCTGATGCGCACTGGCCAAACTTTCGGCTTGAAACCCTATGGCGTGCTGGCCATGTTCACGCTCGGCCTGGAAAAGGCCTATCCGGCGCACGGGCTCGACATGGACGAGACGCGCACGCCGTTCCATGTCGGCCTCGACCGCTGGATCAAGTTCGATAAAGGCGATTTCATCGGCCGGGACGCGCTGCTCAAGGTGCGCGACAAGGGCCTCGACGAGCGCTGGACCGGGCTTTTCCTCGACGGCGACAAGCCGGCGGCGACGGATGCACGGGTGATGGCCGATGGTGAGAACGCCGGTGTGGTCACCTACAGCGACCACGGCTATTCCCTGGGCAAGGTGCTGGCGACAGCGCATTTGCGATTGCCGTTCACGGCTGTTGGAACAGAGCTCAGCATCGCCATCGATGGCAAGCCAGTACGCGCGGTGGTGGCGCCGATGCCGTTCTTTGACCCGGAAGGGGCGAGGCTGAGGGGCTAGCGCGGAATGATTTTGGTTTCCGCTTGGCGTCCATGATATGGTTCGCGGATGAAGTCTCCTAGTTCAAGAATCGGCCGTTCAGTAAGGCTGGTCATTTCGAGCTGACGAGCGCGCGTGGCGAGAAAATCAGCGCTGTCGAAGGCATGAAGCTGTCGCCCCCCATGGCCAAGGTACTCAACCACGGTGCGCGGCAGGGATTGTCGGGTGATGAGCGGCGCTCACTGGTCAAGGAAGAAGTCCGTAGGAACAGCCCTACAGTGTCATGGCAATTACTGATAATGGCGAGCGATCGGCGCTGCCCTCACCTGCCTGCCGGCATCCTCTCCCCGTATATAGTGACGGAGAGAGGGGCGCTCACATCGACGATTTCGCCAATCATCGGCGTTGCTTGGAGAATGCCGGCGTCCAGGGCTAGCCCCTCTCTCCCAGATGTCCGGCAGGACAGTGAGGGGCAGCGCTGACGTTGATGAGAAGGTCACGGCCACCCGGATGTTCAGCCGGCTCATCACCCCCGCCGATCCAGCCTCGCCACCAGCCGGTCACCCACCCACTGGATGCCGCAGACCAGGATGATCAGCACGATCACCACGGCGATCATCACCGATGTCTCGAAGCGCTGGTAGCCGTAGCGGATGGCAAGGTCGCCGAGGCCACCGGCACCGATGGCGCCTGCCATCGCCGAGGCGCCGACCAGCGTCACCAGCGTCACGGTGAAGCCGGCCACGATGCCGGGTAGCGCCTCCGGCACCAACACCTCGCGGATGATCGTCCAGCGGTTGCCGCCCATGGCGCGCGCCGCCTCGATCAGTCCGTGGTCGACCTCGCGCAATGACACTTCGGCGATTCGCGCATAGTAGGGTGTGGCGGCGATCGACAGCGGCACGATGGCCGCCCATGTGCCGATCGAGGTGCCGACGATCAGCCGCGTCACCGGGATCAGCGCCACCAGAAGGATGATGAACGGGACCGAGCGGAAGCCGTTGATGACGGCGCCGAGCACGCGGTTCACCCATGGGCTTTCGGCGATGCCGCCGCGTTCGGTGGCAATCAGGGCCAGCCCGAGTGGCAGGCCGAACACCAGCGAGATCAGGCCGGAGGCGGCCGTCATCAGCACCGTCTCCCAGATCGATCGCAACAGAAGCTCAAACAGGATCGGTGACATGGCCAAGCACCTCCACCCGCGCCTGGCGGGATTTCAGGAATGTGACGATTTCCGCGAGGTGGCTCGCATCGCTGCCGGCGACGGAAAGGAACAGTGTTCCGACCGGCTGCCGCTGGATGTGGTCGATGCCGCCATGGACGAGGCGGAAGGGACCGGGCACCGCGGCCGCAAGGTCGAACAGCAGCGGCTCGCGCGCCGCCTCGCCCGCCACGTCGACGCGCAGAACCGTTTCGGTGCCGGCCCCCGGCACCAGCCGCGCCGCCAGTTCGGCCGGAAGTTGCGGCCGGATGGTCCCGAGCAGGCGTCTTGTGACGTCCGATTGCGGATCGGCGAACACCGACCAGACTGGCCCTTCCTCGACGATGCGCCCGGCGTCGATCACCGCCACGCGGTCAGCGATCGAGCGGATCACTTCCATTTCATGGGTGATCAAAAGGATGGTCAGGCCAAGCTGGCGGTTGATGTCCTTCAGCAGGGCGAGAATGGAGCGCGTCGTCTCCGGGTCGAGCGCCGATGTCGCTTCGTCCGACAGAAGCAGCGCCGGCCGCGCGGCAAGCGCTCGGGCAATGCCGACGCGCTGTTTCTGGCCGCCGGACAGCGACGCCGGATATGCCTTTGCCTTCTCCGACAGGCCCACGAGATCGAGCAGTTCCGCGGCCCGCTTCAGGCGCTCCGCCTTCGGCCGGCCCTCGATCTTGAGCGGCAGCGCCACATTGTCCTCGACTGTCTTGGCCGACAGCAGGTTGAAATGCTGGAATATCATGCCGATGCGCCGCCGCAACGGCTGCAACTCGCGCTCGCCAAGTCGGCTGATCTCGCGGCCTTCGATGAACACCTCGCCGGTGTCAGGGCGCTCCAGTCCGTTCAGGCAGCGGATCAGGGTGGATTTACCGGCGCCGCTGCGGCCGATGATGCCGAGAACCTCGCCCTTGCGCACCGTCAAGGAAATGCCGTCGAGCGCCGCCGTCTGGCCGAAGCGGCGCTTCAGGTCGACAAGGCGCACCACGTCCTGCGTGGTGGCCTGATCCGCGGCCTCGGTGGTTGCGATAAAATGCTGGTTCATAGGCAGGTCCCAAAATGCGATCGCGGCCCGCGCATCGCGCGGACCGCTTAAGCTGTCAACGGCACGTCGGTGCCCGCATAACTCAATAGGCGCTGAGACCGGTGCCCTTATAGACCTTGTCGAACTCGGCCTTCACAGCCTCGTTCTGATAGGACGCGACCAGCGTCCTTACCCAGGCCTCGTTCTCATGGCCGACCTTGACCGCGATGAAGTTGCGATACGGATTGTCTGCGATCGGCTCCTGAGCGATGCGGTTCTCCGGTGTGAGGCCGCTTTTCAGTGCCCAGTCGGTATTGACCACGGCGGCGTCGAGATCCTCGACCGAGCGGCCGACGATGCCGGCATCCAACTCCTTGATCTCGACCTTTTTCGCATTCTCGGCGATGTCGGCGGTGGTGGCGAGAATGCCGGTGCCATCCCTGAGCTTGATCACGCCCTCATTCTGCAGCACGCGCAACGCCCGGCCTTCGTTGGACGGGTCGTTCGGCACGCCGATCACCGCGCCCTCCGGCAGATCGGCAACCTTGGTGTACTTCTTGGAGTAGAGGCCGATCGGCCACACGCCGGTATAGCCGACACGCACGATGTGGTAGCCCTGCGTCTTGATCTGGTTGTCGAGATAGGGCTGGTGCTGGAAGGCGTTGGCGTCGATCTCGCCGCGCTCCAGCGCCTCGTTGGGCTGGGTGTAGTCGTTGAACACCACCGTCTCGATGCTGAGGCCCTTTTCGGCTGCTTGCGCGACGACGACACGCCAGACATCCTCGTCCTCGCCGCTGATGATGCCGACCTTGATCGCCTTCTTGTCCTCGGCCAAGGACGCATGCGGCGCCATCAGGCTGCCGATCGCGACAGCCGACGCGAACAGCAGAGCCAGGCCGCTGCGGCGGTTCAGGGGTGCCCATGGGGAAGATGGCAAAGTGTTGTTGGGATCGGACATGATTGATCTCTGCGGTTGTGAAGTCATGGCAGCAAGGCGGATTGCCCAAGCTTGTTCACATCGTCAGAAATTCTACTGATTTTATCAAAGAACGTGTTTCGCCGTTCTCGGCAAAGCCGGGAATATTCTCTCAAAAAATTCAGGGATGTGAGCACAGGACGCCGCCGGATCGACCATGGCGGCGCCGCGCTGCCACCCGGGATGTCGGGGAAGGCAGTCAAGTTTTCAACGAGCCCGCCTCTACCGACCGGCTGCGAAGATATTTCATCCGGTTCGACGCGCGGCTCGAGACATCGCCCGGAAACGATGGACGGCCTTCATTGGCTGCCGGCGGGTCCATTTATGGCGAAGTCAAAAGCTCTTCGGCTTGCTCAGCCACTTTTTCGTGAAGCTGGGCGGGTTGATCCGACCGTCGGCCTGCCTAGGTAGAGAGGGCGGCCGGGCGCCACGCGATCTCAATAATCGGTATGACATTTTCCTGCATTCGAAAGCTTGCCCTTTTAGCCCTCCTCGTCGTCATCGAGTCTTCCTGCGTCGTTCCCGACGACACGTCGCGCATCGCCAAGATCGATCCCACGGCGGCTGCGGCACGCAAGGAGATGGTCGGCCTCAGCGAAGCCGACGTTCGAATGTGCGCGGGATTTCCGACCGCCACCGCCGATGTCGGCCAGTCCGGGCAGATCTGGACCTATAAGCGCATCGTCCAGCGCGGCAATCTCAGCGTCGTCGTTCCCGCCTTGGCCGTGGGGGCGATCCCGACGGTCGGCGGTTCCGTCAATGTCGCTCCCGGCGGTTACTGCGACACGCAGGTTCGCATGGTCGGCGGCCGTGTCGCCGAAGTTGCCTACGCCGGCGACAACAACCTGCCGAACAAGCGCGACGCGCTTTGTGTCAGCACCGTGGATGCCTGCGTGGCCTATGCCCGCCAACACAGGCCGGCGGCCAAATAGCGGCAGCGGATTTCGCGGGAACCAGCGGTGGCCGGACACTCGGTGTTTGACGCGGATGGCGTTGAGGGCTTGACTGACCCGCCGGACCGAATACGCTAGGGCAAAATACCGGCTCTGATCGCCGGGCGGCAAACATGCCTCGTATGCCTCGCCTTTCCGGCGCTGGCTGCGGGGCATTGTCATTTTGGGGATCGGTTTGAAACGGCGCATCGAGATCGGCATCCTTTATTCCCGCTCGGGAAGCTATCAGCTCGTCTCCGACGCGTGCCGGATGGGTGCTATGCGCGCCATCGCCGACATCAACGCCGACAGGAGCTCAGGCATCCAACTGGCGCCGGTAGAGCGCGACCCGCAAAGCAATGCCGACCGTTACGCGACGCTGTGCGAAGACATCTTCAGGACCAGCAGTGCACGCCATGTCGTCGGCTGCGTCACTTCCTGGAGCCGCAAGGAGACAATCCCTGTGCTGGAGAAGGCGGGCGGCATGCTCTGGTATGCCTGCCCCTATGAGGGCTTCGAGGCCAACGAGCATGTCGTCTACATGCATGCTTGTCCCAACCAGCATCTGGTGCCGCTGCTGGCCCATGTCGTGCCGCGCTTCGGCGCCAACGGTTTCCTGCTCGGGTCGAACTACATCTGGGGCTGGGAGATGAACCGTGTTGCGCGCGACCTCATCGCCGATGCCGGCGGCAAGGTGCTGGGCGAGCGCTATCTGCGCATCGGCGAGACCGACGTGTCGCGGCTGATCGCCGAGATCCGGGCGACGCGGCCAAGCTTCATCCTCAACAACCTGATCGGCACCTCGTCCTATGCCTTCCTTGCGGCCTATCGCGATCTGGCGGGCGAGGATGCGGCTTTCAGTCCTGAATCTTGCCCAGTGATCTCGTGCAACCTGACCGAAGGCGAACTGCCGGCGATCGGCGAAACGGGCAAGGGTCACCTGTCGGTCGGACCGTATTTCGCGCCACGGCCGGCCGCGTTCGCGTCGTCCTTCGAAGCCTCCGCCTATGCCTCGGTGCAGGTACTGGCCGACGTGCTTTCGCGCGATCCCGACGCCGGCCCGGCGGAATTTTCCAAGGCCTTCGCCGAGCGGCGCTTCTCCACCCGGCTCGGCCCGATCGCCATCGACGCCCATTCCCAGCACGCCACGCTGCCTGTCATCATCGGCCGGATCGCGGACGGCTACTTCGAAGTAGTCAGCCGGCAGCACGAGGTCGCGCCGGACCCGTATCTGTCGCGCTACGACCCCGCAAAGACATTCGGCCGGCCACGCTTGCGGGTGGTGTCTTGACCAGAACCCCGCGCATCCCCAACCTCGGCGGAGCCAGGGCCTTTGTCCTGCATCGCCCGCACCCGACGGTGCAGGCGATCACCAGGCAATTGTCGGCCATCGGCCTTGTCACCGTGGATTGCTGGCCGGAACTGGCGCCGGAGGCGCTGGCCGCCGACTTCGTCTTCTTCGACGCCGATCTCGGCTTCGACGAGCAATTCCCCTGGAAGCCGGGCGAGGCGCCGATGCCGCTGGTGGCGCTGATCGGTTCCGAGGCGCCGGGCCGCATTGAGTGGGCGCTGTCGCACAAGGCCGACGCCCAGCTCCTGAAGCCGGTCGGCAATGCAGGGGTCTACAGCGCGCTGCTGATCGCAAGGCAGAGCTTCGAGGCGCGAAAACATTTAGCCGGCGAAATTGCCGCGCTGCGCCAGCGGGTCGCCGAACGCCAGACCATCGTGCGGGCTGTCTCGGCTTTGTCGAAGGGCGGCGACGACGATCGCGCCTATGCGCGGCTGCGCTCGCTGGCGATGAGTTGGCAGGTCAGCGTCGAGGACGCCGCGCGGCGTATCGTGGCGATGACGGAGGAAGCCAAGATCGGGGAAACCAGGACCGGGGAAACCAGGACCGGGGAAACCAAGACCGGGGAAGCCCCGATCGAAGATGAGAGCGGCGATGACCAGCCCTATCGCGCCTGATCTCACGGCAGGGCGCATGCCGGCCAAGGCGCGCGCCGGTGTCTGGCGCCGGCTGGTCAAGCGCCGCCTTGCGCTGCTCGGCCTGGTCATCGTCGCCATTGTCGTCGCCGGCGCAATCCTGGCGCCATGGCTGACCGGCTATGACCCCAACGACCAGATGTTCGATGGTCTGACCATCGAGGGCTCGCCTCTGCCGCCAAGCGCGAAATTCTGGCTTGGCACCGACCTGCTCGGACGTGACCTGTTGACCCGCATCCTCCATGGCGCGCGCACCTCGCTGATCATCGGCATCGTCGCCAACGGCGTGGCGCTTTTGATCGGCACGCTGGTCGGCGTCACCGCCGGCTATTTCCGCGGGTGGATCGGCGGCGCACTGATGCGTTTCACCGATTTGATGATGGCGTTTCCGGCCCTGCTGCTCGCCATCTGCCTGGCGGCGGTGTTCCAGCCGAGCCTGTGGATCGTCGCCATGGTCATCGCGCTGGTCAACTGGGTGCAGACCGCTCGCGTCATCTACACCGAGACGTCATCGCTCGCCGAGCGCGAGTTCATTGACGCCGAACGCACCATAGGGGCGAGCGCGCCGCGCATCCTGTTTCGCCACATCCTGCCGCATCTCCTGCCGACCATCATCGTCTGGGGCACGCTCGGCATCTCGACCACGGTGCTGCTGGAAGCGACGCTCTCCTTCCTCGGCATCGGCGTGCAGCCGCCGACGGCATCCTGGGGCAATATCATCTTCGAGAACCAGACCTATTTCCAGGCGGCGCCCTGGCTGGTGTTCTTCCCCGGCGCCGCGATCCTGGCGCTGGCGCTGGCCTTCAACCTGATCGGCGACGCGCTGCGCGACATTCTCGATCCGACGCAGCGAGGGCGGGAATAATGGGGGGCCGGACATGATCGCCTACCTCGGCCGCCGGCTGATCCAGTCGCTGCTCATCCTGCTCGGCGTCTCGCTGATCACCTTCGCGCTGCTCTATCTCCTCCCCGCCGACCCGGTGCGCCAGATCGCCGGCCGCAGCGCCACGCCGCAGACGGTCGAGAACATCCGCCAGCAGCTCGGCCTCGACCAGCCCTTTATCGTCCAGTACTGGCACTACCTGACCAGGCTCGTCAGCGGCGATCTCGGCCGCTCCTACATCCAGCGCTCGGAGGTGACCGAACTCATCGTCTCGCGGCTGCCGGCGAGCCTGCTTCTGATGGTCGGCGCCATACTGTGCGAGCTGCTGATCGGCCTCTCGATGGGCCTGATCGCCGCCGTCAAGCGCGGCACCGCCACCGACCAGGCCCTGATGGTCGCCTCCTTCATCGGCGTCTCGGCGCCGCAATTCGTCGTCGGCCTGCTGCTGCTCTATGTCTTCGCCGTCAGACTGAGCTGGTTCCCGATCGGCGGCTATGGCACATGGCGCCATCTCGTGCTGCCGTCGCTCACCATGGGCATCCTCGGCGCCGGCTGGTACGCGCGCATGATGCGCTCGTCGATGATCGACGTGCTGCGCCAGGATTATGTCCGCACCGCGCGCGCCAAGGGCCTGGCTCGCGGCGCCATCATTTTCCGCCATGCGCTGCCCAACGCCATCCTGCCGGTCGTCGCCATGATCGGCATCGACATCGGCATCTTCATGGGCGGCATCGTCGTGGTCGAAAGCGTGTTCGGCTGGCCCGGCATCGGCCAACTCGCCTGGCAAGCCATCCAGCGTGTCGACATCCCGATCATCATGGGCGTCACGCTGGTCTCGGCCTTCGCCATCGTGCTCGGCAATCTCTTGGCCGACATCATCGCGCCCTTCATCGACCCCCGTATCAAACTGAGATGAGTATCAAACCGAGATGAGCATCAACTCAGATGAAACCAGAAAACAAACAGAGAAAGGGAACATGACAATGAAGAAATTTCTCGCATCGACCGTCGCGGCATCGGCGCTGGCGCTGATGCTCGGCATGACAAGCGCCCGCGCCGAGGACGCCGTCGACCCGAACGCCAAGCAGGGCGGCGCCATCACCATAACCTACAAGGATGACGTCGCGACTCTGGACCCGGCGATCGGCTATGACTGGCAGAACTGGTCGATGATCAAGAGCCTGTTCGACGGCTTGATGGACTATGAGCCGGGCACCACCAACCTCAAGCCCGACCTCGCCGAAAGCTATGAGATTTCGCCCGACGGCAAGACCTTCACCTTCAAGCTGCGCCATGGCGTGAAGTTCCACAATGGCCGCGAGATGACCGCCGACGACGTGAAATATTCGCTCGACCGCGTCACCAATCCGAAGACGCAGAGCCCCGGCGCCGGCTTCTTCGGCTCGATCAAGGGCTATGACGATGTCGCTGGCGGCAAGGCCGAGACGCTGTCCGGCGTCACCGTCGTCGATCCCTACACGGTCAAGTTCGAGCTGACCCGCCCGGACGCCACCTTCCTGCATGTCATGGCCATCAACTTCTCGCATGTCGTGCCGAAGGAAGAGGTCGAGAAATACGGCGCCGATTTCGGCAAACATCCGGTCGGCACCGGCGCCTTCAAACTGGCGGAATGGACACTTGGCCAGCGCATCGTCTTCGAGCGCAACGCGGACTATTGGCACAAGGGCCTGCCGCACCTCGACAAGATCACCTTCGAGATCGGCCAGGAGCCGATCGTGGCGCTGCTGCGCCTGCAGAAGGGCGAGATCGACGTGCCCGGCGACGGCATTCCGCCGGCCAAATTCCAGGAAGTGATGGCCGATCCCGAGCAGAAGGCGCGTGTCGTCGAAGGTGGCCAGCTGCACACCGGCTATGTCACCATGAACACAACCATGGCGCCGTTCGACAATGTGAAGGTGCGCCAGGCCGTCAACATGGCGCTCAACAAAGCGCGCATCATCCAGATCATCAACGGCCGCGCCGTGCCGGCCAACCAGCCGCTGCCGCCGTCGATGCCCGGCTACGACAAGGCGTATGAGGGCTATCCCTATGACGTTGCCAAGGCCAAGGCGCTGCTTGCCGAGGCCGGCCATCCCGATGGGTTCGAGACGCAGCTGTTCGCCATGAACACCGACCCCAACCCGCGCATCGCCCAGGCGATCCAGCAGGATCTGGCGGCGATCGGTATCAAGGCCAGCATCCAGTCGCTTGCCCAGGCCAATGTCATTGCCGCCGGCGGCGACAAGGCCGGCGCGCCGATGATCTGGTCGGGCGGCATGGCCTGGATCGCGGACTTCCCCGATCCGTCCAACTTCTACGGCCCGATTCTCGGCTGCGCCGGTGCGGTACCAGGCGGCTGGAACTGGTCGTGGTATTGCAACAAGGATCTCGATGCCAAGGCGGCCGAGGCCGATTCGGTGGTCGACCCGGCCAAGGCCGCCGAGCGCGACAAGATGTGGAGCGCCATCTACGACAAGGTGATGGAGGACGCCCCTTGGGCGCCGGTCTTCAACGAACAGCGCTTCACCATGAAGTCCGCCCGCATGGGCGGCGCCGACAATCTCTATGTCGACCCGGTCCATATCCCGATCAACTATGACAATGTGTACGTAAAAGATGTGCAATAACTGCGATTACACCATCCACGGGCGCCATCACCATTTCGGCTGGGACAATTCGTTTGTCCCGGCTGAGCGGGTGGCGCCTGGCTCCACCATCGAGTTCCAGTGCCTGGATTCCTCGGGCGGCCAATTGCAGCCCGACAGCACCGTGGCCGAGATCGCCAAGCTCGATTTCGACCGGATCAATCCTGTGACCGGGCCGATCTTCGTCGAAGGCGCCGAGCCGGGTGACGCGCTGAAGGTGACGATCGAGATGTTCAAACCGTCCGGCTTCGGCTGGACGGCGAACATTCCCGGTTTCGGCCTGCTCGCCGACGATTTCCAGGAGCCGGCGCTCAACATCTGGAAATACGATGCCACCTCGCTGGAGCCGGCATTGTTTGGCAAAAACGCCCGCGTGCCGCTAAAGCCATTCGCCGGCACCATCGGCAATGCGCCGGCCGAAATGGGTCACCACTCGGTGGTGCCGCCGCGCCGCGTCGGCGGCAATCTCGACATCCGCGACCTTGCCGCCGGCACCACGCTCTACCTGCCGGTGGAGGTGGCGGGCGCGCTGTTCTCGGTCGGCGACACGCACGCCGCGCAAGGCGACGGCGAGGTCTGCGGCACGGCGATCGAAAGCCCGATGAACGTCGTGCTGAAGCTCGACCTGGTGAAAGATGCGCGGCTGAAAACGCCGCGCTTCACCACGCCGGGTCCGGTGACACGGCATCTCGACGCCAAGGGCTATGAGGTGACGACGGGGATCGGGCCGGATTTGATGAGTGGCGCAAAAGAGGCCGTGGCGCAGATGGTCGACCTGCTCGCCGGCCGCTACCAGATCGACCCGGTCGAAGCCTACATGCTGGCCTCGGTCTGCGGCGACCTGCGCATCAGCGAGATCGTCGACATGCCCAACTGGGTGGTGTCGTTCTACTTCCCGCGCTGCGTGTTTGAATGAGGCTGGGTTTGCGTCAAGACACGGCCATTGTCCTGCCGGACCCGGCAGGACAGAGGGGTGCGTGCCGGAAAAGACCTCTCGGAACTCTCCCTCTGCAATGACCTCAACTCCCGAACCAATCCTCACCATCGCCAACCTCCGCGTCTCGGTACGCGGCGAAGAGGGCGCCCGCGAGGTTGTCTCCGACCTGTCGCTGACGCTCAAGCGTGGCGAGACGCTCTGCATCGCGGGCGAATCCGGCTCCGGCAAATCCATGACCGCGCTGGCCATCATGCAGCTCCTGCCGCAGCCCGCCGCGCGTATCTCCGCCGGCAAAATCCACCTTGGCGCCACCGAGCTGACCGCCCTCGACGATCGCCGGATGCGGCGGATTCGCGGCGACCGCATCGCCATGATCTTCCAGGAACCGATGACCTCGCTCAACCCGGTGCTGTCGATCGGTCGCCAGCTCACGGAATCCATCGAGGCGCATACCAGCCTGTCGCGCGACGAAGCCCGCCAGCGTGCCATCGAGGCGTTGAAGGCGGTGCGCATTTCGGAGGCCGAAAGCCGGCTAAGGCAATTTCCCCACGAGCTCTCCGGCGGCATGCGCCAGCGGGTGATGATCGCCATGGCTCTGGCGCTCGAACCCGACGTGCTGATCGCCGACGAGCCGACGACGGCGCTCGACGTCACCGTGCAGGGCGAGGTGCTGGAGCTGCTGCGCGACTTGCAGCAGAAGCACGGCACCAGCGTCATCCTGATTACCCACGACATGGGCGTTGTCGCCGAAATGGCCGATCGCGTCATCATCATGCGGCATGGACGCATGGTCGAGGAAGGCAAGACGTCGGACATTTTCGCCCGCCCACAAGCCCATTACACGCGCGAGCTGTTCGCCGCCGTGCCGCGCATAGGCAGCGGCGCCGGCCGCCAGGAATCCAGGGATGCTGAGCCGCCGGGGCCGGCCAAGGTCGCCGAGGTCACCGATCTGCACGTCCGCTTCGACCTGCGCGGCGGCGTCTTCGGCCGGGTCACCCGCCGCGTTCACGCCGTCGAGGGCGTCAGCTTTTCCATCGCGCCCAACGAAACGCTGGCGCTGGTCGGTGAATCCGGCTGCGGCAAGTCGACCACCGCCAAGGCGCTGGCGGGGCTGGTGCCGTATAGCGGCGACATCGTCGTTGGCGGCCGCAATTTGTCCGGCCTCGGCCGCGACGAGCGCAAGGCGGTGCGCCGCGACGTGCAGATGATCTTCCAGGACCCCTACGCCTCGCTCGACCCGCGCATGCGCGTCGGCGACCTCGTCGCCGAGCCGCTGCTCATCCACGGCATCGCCTCGAAGGTAGAGCGCCGCGAGCGCGTCGCCGCGCTGTTCGACCGCGTCGGCCTGTCATCGGACCAGATGGAGCTCTATCCGCACGAATTCTCCGGCGGCCAGCGCCAGCGGATCTGCATCGCGCGTGCGCTGGCGCTCAGGCCAAAACTGATCATCGCCGACGAAAGCGTCTCCGCGCTGGACGTCTCGGTGCAGGCGCGCGTGCTCGACCTCCTCAAGGAATTGCAGCGCGAATTCGGCGTCGCCTATCTCTTCATCTCGCACGACATGGCCGTGGTCGAGAATATCTCCGACCGTGTCGCCGTCATGTATCTCGGCCAGATCGTCGAGATGGGCACACGCGACCAGGTTTTTTCCAACCCCCGCCATCCCTACACCAGGCGCCTGATCGAAGCCGTGCCGGTGCCGGATCCGGCGCGGCGCCGAAGCCGTTTCGCCCGCCTCGACCAGGAAATCCCCAGCGCCACGCGCCGGCTCGGCGAGGCGCCGCTGAAACTGGCACTCAGCGATGTCGGCAACGGCCATCTCGTTGCCGCCGAGGTCTGAAGCCGTCCGGGCGCAAACAAACCCGGCGTGCGGCAGGTCGAGCTTCACATAGTAGTGTCGCACGCCATGGGTCGGTCTCGGCGTCATGAAATCCGTGGCCGCCCCTTGCCGTTCCACGTCATTTTCCTAATCTTCCATAGTGCTTGCGGATGACGATCGTAGGGGGCGGGCGGATTCATCCACATTGGGAGGAAGTAAACTCATGAAGCTTCGCCATGTCGTTTCCGCCGCGCTTCTCGCGGCCACCACGATCCCGGCCTCGGCCGCCGAGATTTCCGATGGCAAGGTCAAGATCGGCATCCTCAACGACCAATCCGGCGTCTATGCCGATTTCGGCGGCAAGTGGTCGGTCGAGGCGGCCAAGATGGCGGTCGAGGATTTCGGCGGCAAGGTGCAGGGAGCGCCGGTCGAGATCATCAGCGCCGACCATCAGAACAAGCCCGATATCGCCTCCAACATCGCACGCCAGTGGTATGACACCGAACAGGTCGATGCCATCATGGAGCTGACGACCTCTTCGGTCGCGCTCGCCGTGCAGGGGATCTCCAAGGAAAAGAAGAAGATCGACATCGTCACCGGTGCGGCGACCACCGACCTCACCGGCAAGCAATGCTCGCCCTACGGCTTCCACTGGGCCTACGACACCCATTCGCAGGCGGTGGGAACCGGCGGCTCGCTGGTGCAGCAGGGCGGCGACAGCTGGTTCTTCGTGACCGTCGACTATGCGTTCGGCTATTCGCTGAAGGAGCAGACCGCCAAGTTCGTCGAGAGCCATGGCGGCAAGGTGTTGGGCGAAGTGCGTTATCCCCTCGGCGCGACCGACTATTCGTCCTTCCTGCTGCAGGCGCAATCGTCGGGCGCCAAGGTCATCGGCTTGGCCAATGCCGGCCTCGATACCTCCAATTCCATCAAGCAGGCAGCCGAATTCGGCATCGTGCAAGGCGGCCAGCGCCTGGCCGCGCTCCTGTTCACGCTGGCCGAGGTGCATGGGCTCGGCCTGCAGGCGGCGCAGGGCGTCGTGCTGACCGAGGGCTATTACTGGGACCGCGACGACAAGAGCCGCGAATTCGGGCAGCGCTTTTTCAAGCGCACCAACCGCATGCCGAACATGATCCAGGCCGCGACCTATTCGGCGGTGACGCAGTATTTGAAGGCGATCGACAAGGCCGGCACCGACGAGACCGAAGCCGTCGCCAAGCAACTCCATTCGCTGCCGGTGGACGATGCCGTCATCACCGGCGGCAAGGTCCAGGCCGACGGCAACATGGTCCACGACATGTATCTCTACCAGGTCAAGACGCCCAGCGAGAGCAGCAAGGATTGGGACTATTACAAATACCTCGCCACTATTCCCGGCAAGGAGGCGTTCCTGAGCGAGAAGGACAGCGGCTGCGCGACGGCCGCCCAGTGACGGGCGCGGCCACGGTGCCGCCCGACCTGACCGACCAGGAGCCGCGGGTGGTGCTTTCCGCCCGCGGCCTGCGGCGTGACTTTGCCGGCTTCGTCGCCGTCAAGAATGTCGACCTCGATGTCCGCCACGGCAACATCCATGCGCTGATCGGACCCAACGGCGCCGGCAAGACGACCGTTTTCAACCTGCTGACAAAATTCCTGGCGCCGACCAGCGGCAGGATCGACCTGCTCGGCCACGACATCACCCGCGCCTCGCCGGCCAAAGTGGCGCGCATGGGGCTGGTGCGTTCGTTCCAGATATCGGCGATCTTTCCGCATCTCAGCGTGCTCGACAATGTGCGGGTCGCGCTGCAGCGGCCGGCCGGGCTCGGCATCCAGTTCTGGCGCTCGCTGGCGGCCCTCGACCGGTTGACGCCGCGTGCCATGGAACTGCTGCGGTCCGTCGGCCTCGACGATGCCACGAACAGGCTGGCCGGCGATCTTTCCTATGGCAGGAAACGCGTGCTCGAGATCGCCACGACGCTGGCGCTGGGTCCCAAGGTGCTGCTGCTCGACGAGCCGATGGCGGGCATGGGCCATGAGGACGTGGCCACGGTTTCCGCCCTCATCCGCTCGGTGGCGAGTGACCGCGCGGTTCTGATGGTCGAGCACAATCTGACCGTGGTCGCCGATCTCTGCGACTGGATAACGGTGATGCAGCGCGGCGAGGTGCTCGCGGCCGGCGACTACGCCACCGTCAGCCGCGACGAGCGCGTCAAGGTGGCCTATATGGGTACCGCCGATGACTAGGGCTTCCCCCCTGCTCGCGGTCCGCGGCCTCAATGCCTGGTACGGCGAGGGCCATGCGCTGCACGGCGTCGATCTCGAAGTGTTTGCCGGCGAGACGGTCACATTGCTCGGCCGCAACGGCGTCGGCAAGACGACGACGCTGCGCGCCATCATGGGCCTGATCCGCCGGCGCACCGGCAAGATCGTTTTCGACGGCGCCGACCTGATGCGGCTGCCGCTGCACCGCACCGCGCACCAGGGCATCGGCTTCGTACCGGAAGAACGCGGCATCTTCTCGACGCTGACCGTCGACGAGAACTTGGTGCTGCCGCCGGTCGTCGCCTCGGGCGGCATGAGCGTCGAGGAAATCTTCGATCTGTTCCCCAATCTGAAGGAGCGGCGCAACAGCCCCGGCACAAGGCTGTCGGGCGGCGAACAGCAGATGCTGGCGATCGCGCGCATGCTGCGGACTGGGGTCAAGATGCTGCTCTTGGACGAACCGACCGAGGGCCTCGCTCCCGTCATCGTCCAACGCATCGGCGAGTTGCTGGCGACGCTGAAGCAGCGCGGCATGACCATCCTGCTGGTCGAACAGAATTTCCGCTTCGCCAGCCGTGTCGCCGACCGCTTCTACCTAATGGAGCACGGCAAGGTCGTGGCCGGGTTTCCCACCGGCGAACTGGCGGACCGCATGACGCTGCTCCACGAAATTCTGGGTGTATGATGGCGCCATGACGATGATCTTCGGCATCCCCGTCCAGGCATTGCTCGGCCAATTGCTGGTCGGGCTGATCAACGGCTCCTTCTACGCCATGCTGAGCCTTGGCCTGGCCGTGATTTTCGGCCTGCTGCGCGTCATCAATTTCGCCCATGGGGCCCAATATATGCTGGGCGCCTTCATCGGCTATCTCCTGCTCACCCATCTCGGCATCGGCTATTGGCCGGCGCTGGTCTTGGCGCCGCTGATGGTCGGCATCTTCGGCGTCGTGGTCGAGCGCCTGGCGTTGTCGCGGCTCTACGACACCGATCCGCTCTACGGCTTGCTTTTCACTTTCGGCCTCGCGCTCGTGCTCGAGGGCATCTTCCGCTACTATTACGGCGTGTCGGGAAACCCCTACGCCGTGCCGCCGCTGCTGGCCGGCGGCACCAATCTCGGCTTCATGTTCCTGCCCATTTATCGCGGCTGGGTCGTGGTCGCCTCGCTCATCGTCTGCTTTGGCACCTGGGCGTTGATCGAGAAGACCAGGCTCGGTTCCTATCTGCGCGCGGCAACCGAAAATCCTCGCCTCGTCCAGGCCTTCGGCGTCAACGTGCCGTTGCTCTTGACCCTCACCTACGGGCTCGGCTCGGCCCTTGCCGGGCTCGCCGGGATAATGGCCGCACCGATCTACCAGGTCAGCCCGCTGATGGGATCGGATCTCATCATCGTCGTCTTCGCCGTCGTGGTGGTCGGCGGCATGGGCTCGATCCTCGGCGCCATCGTCACAGGCTACATGCTTGGCCTCGCAGAAGGCCTGACCAAGGTTTTTTACCCGGAGGCCTCCAACCTGGTGGTCTTCGTCATCATGGCGATCGTGCTTTTGGTCCGGCCGGCCGGCCTGTTCGGAAAGGACGCCTGAGATGACGGAAGAGACATCCGACATGGCCGGGCTTTCGCTGCGCGAGGCATCGGCCAACCCCTCGCCAAGGCTCGAATGGGTGCTGGTCGGGCTCGGCATGGCGGCACTGCTGGCGGCGCCGTTCTTCGTCTATCCGATCTTCCTGATGAAGATGCTGTGCTTCGCGCTGTTTGCCTGCGCCTTCAATCTCCTGCTCGGCTATACCGGGCTCTTGTCCTTCGGCCACGCCACCTTCTTCGGCGGAGCCGCCTATTTCACCGCGCACGCCGTCAAGGTCTGGGGCTGGCCGCCGGAAGCCGGCATCCTGCTCGGCATGGCGGGCGCCGCACTGCTCGGCCTCGTCATGGGCTTCTTCGCCATTCGCCGGCAAGGCATCTATTTCGCCATGATCACGCTGGCGCTGTCGCAGATGTTCTTCTTCTTTTGCGTGCAGGCGCCGTTCACGCAAGGCGAGGACGGCATCCAGGGCGTGCCGCGCGGCGTCCTGTTCGGTGTCCTCGATCTCAACGCCCCGATGAACATCTATTATGTCGTGCTCGTCGTGGTCCTGCTCGGCATCTTCGCCATCTGGCGCATCGTCAACTCGCCCTTCGGCATGATCCTGCGCACGATCCGCGAAAACGAGAACCGCGCCATTTCGCTCGGCTATTCCGTAGCCGGCTACAAGCTCGCCGCCTTCGTCATGTCGGCGGCGCTGGCCGGGCTCGCCGGCTCGCTGAAGGCGATCGTCTTCCAGTTCGCCACGCTCACCGACGTCACCTGGCAGATGTCGGGCGAGGTCATCCTGATGACGCTGCTCGGCGGCATCGGCACCATGGTCGGCCCCATCATCGGCGCCAGCCTCGTCGTCGGCCTGGAAAACACGCTGGCTACATCAGGTTTCCCCGTGACCATTGCCACCGGCCTGATATTCATGGTGTGCGTGCTGGTCTTCCGGCGCGGGATTGTCGGCGAGGTTTACGCGCGGGTGCTGGGGCGGGCGAGGAAGGGGTGAGGGGCGGCCGCCGCAGCGCGGAAACATGTCACTGCTTAAAGCAGTGCTCACGGTGCCATTGTAGGAAATGAGGATGAGGGCGCTCAAGCGGTCGACGGGGTGGAAGCGCACGGCCTGACTTGTTGACGAATGCCCTTACGCTCTCAGGATCATTGACCAGCCGCGAAATCAGGATTTCCAGACCATCGTTTAGGCCGATCAATCCGCGATTGAGCTTGGAATATCTTACTCCCGTGCTGCCGGCCCATAAGCACCAAAAGCTCAGTCCACCTCACCCATAACACCCGCGCTCCACCGCCAGCCGCCGCACCAGCGCCAGCACACCATCGATCGCCGGCGTCGGCTTCCCCACCAGTCGCCCAAGCTCCTGCACCGCGCCGACCAGCGCGTCGATTTCCATCGGGCGGCCGCGTTCCAGGTCCTGGAGCATCGAGGTCTTGTGGTCGCCGACGTCGCCGGCGCCCTTGATGCGGCGGTCGACGTCTATGGGGAAGCGCACGCCGAGGCTTTCGCCGATCGCTTGCGCTTCCAGCATCATGGCGCGGGCGAGCGTGCGGGTGCCTTCGTCGGCGACGATCGCGGCCAGCGTCGAGCCGGTCAGCGCAGAGATCGGGTTGAAGGAGAGATTGCCCCACAGTTTTATCCAGATTTCTGCGCGTATGTCGTCGCGCACCGGCGCCTGCAGGCCGGCCTTGACCATCTCCCCGGCCAGGAGCGTCGCCCTTTCGCTCTTTTCGCCCGAGGGTTCGCCGAGCGAGAAGCGCCGGCCCTCGACATGGCGGATCAAGCCGGGCGCATCGACCTCGACGGCGGGGTAGACCACCGAACCGATGACGCGCCGCGGGCCGAGCCGGTCCCAGATCGTGCCGCCGGGATCGACCTGATGTAGCCTCGTGCCTTCGAGCGCGCCGCTGGTTTTATGGAAATACCACCAGGGAACGCCGTTCTGCATGGTGACGACCGATGTGTGGTCCCCAAGCAGCGGGGCGATCTGGTCGAGCGCGGGCGCGACGGAATGCGCCTTCAGCGCCAATACGACATAGTCCTGTTCGCCAAGGTCTTCGGCCTTGGCGGCGGCCCTGACCGGGGCG
Organism: Mesorhizobium sp. URHB0026; assembly: GCF_054059755.1. Taxonomy (NCBI): domain Bacteria; kingdom Pseudomonadati; phylum Pseudomonadota; class Alphaproteobacteria; order Hyphomicrobiales; family Phyllobacteriaceae; genus Mesorhizobium; species Mesorhizobium sp. URHB0026. The sequence continues at coordinate 1,743,915 of NZ_JBSSCN010000001.1, forward strand.
GTCGTTTCCTGTCCGTCCTCGATCAGGCGCAGGCCAGTGGCCTTGATCGCTTCGAGATGCGCGCCGCGGGCCGCGATCGACAGCTCGGTGCGGCCGGCGATGGCCAGCTTGGCCGCGAGATAGCCGCCGATGGCGCCCGCGCCGAAGATGGTGATCTTCATGATCGGAGTCCGAGCTTGGCGGCGAGCCCGATGCGCTGCAGCTTTCCGGTCGCCCCCTTGGGAATCTCCTCCAGGATCAGCACCTTGCGCGGCACCTTGAAGTCGGCGAGCCGCATCGCGGCGTGGGCGCGGATATCGCCCTCGCTGGCGCTCATGCCTTCGCGCAGCACGACCGCCGCCGCCACCTCCTCGCCGAGCTTGTCATGCGGCATCGCGAAGGTGACGACCTGCGCCACCGCCGGATGGTCCATCAGCACCTCGTCGACCTCGAGCGGCGAGATCTTCTCGCCGCCGCGATTGATGATCTCCTTCAGCCGGCCGGTGACCCTGAGATAGCCGTCATCGTCGAGCACGCCCTGGTCGCCGGTGTGGAACCAGCCATGCGCGAAGGCCGTGGCGTTGGCGTCCGGGTTCTTCTCGTAGCCTGAGGTGACGTTGGGGCCGCGAATGACGATCTCGCCCGTCTCGCCGGCCCGCATCAGCCGCCCGTCCGGCGCCATGACCGCAACCTCGGGTCCGCAGGCCGCACCCACGCTGCCCGGCTTGCGCAGGCCCGGCGGCAGCCGGTTCGACGCCATCTGGTGCGCGGCCTCGGTCATCCCATAGGATTCGATCACCGGGCAGCCGAAGGTCGCCTCGAGCTCGGCCATCACCTGCGCCGGCAGCGACGCCGAGGACGAGCGGATGAAGCGCAGGCGTGCCGCCGACAGCGCTTCGGCATTGCGCGCCGCGCGCGCCAGGATCGCCTGGTGCATGGTCGGCACCGCCGTGTACCAGCTCGGCCTGGCGTCACTCAGCCACTGGAAGAAGCGCAGCGCGTTGAAGCCTGGCGTGCAATAGATGCTGCCGCCGGATGCCAGTGACGACAGCACCGCCGCGATCAGCCCATGGATGTGGAACAGCGGCATGATGTTGAGGCAGCGGTCACCGGCCGTCAGGCCGAGCGTCGCGCCGATATGACGGGCGGAGGCCGCGACATTGGCATGGCTGAGTGGCACCAGCTTGGGCCGCGACGTGGTGCCGGAGGTGTGCAGCAGAAGCGCGATGTCATCGTCCCCGGCCATGGCGGGCGCCGCCTGCGGTCCGACCGCCGCGCCGTCGATGGTGAAGCCGCCGGCCGGCGCATCCGGCGGCACGATGAGCCGCAGCACGCCGATGCCGAGGCGCTCGGCCACAGTCACGGCAGGGCCGGTCTCGTTCTCGGCGACCAGGATCGCCTTGGGGCCGATGTCGGTGAGATAAAAGTCGAGCTCGTCCGCCCGGTAGGCGGGGTTGAGCGGCGCCGTCGGGGCTGTGGCGGCGACAGCGATGAAGGCCGTCGCCATCTCCGGCCCGTTTGGCAGCACGATCGCCACCCGGTCGCCTCGGCCGATGCCGAGGGTGTGGAGCTGTTTGGCCGTGGCGGCGATCAGCGCGCGCAGTTCGCCATGGGTCAGCATGGGCCTGTCGGGCGCCAGGATCGCTGGCGCGTCGTCGGCGCCGGCGACGAGGCGGCGGGAAAGGTCTGTGTGGGTTTGGATCATGGTCACCAGCTATGTTTCAAGACTATGGCTTGCGAAAGTCCATCGGACGTCAGCGCCGCCCCTCATTGCCCTGCCGGGCATTTCTCCCCGTATAGTGACGGGGAGAAAGTAGCAGTTTCTGCCTCGGCGCTTGTTCAGCGTAGGAGATTGGCGAAACCGTCGATGACATCACCTCTCGCCCCGTCATTATACAGGGAAGGATGCCGGCAGGCGGGTGAGGGGAAGCGCCAACGCCCGGCAGTTGCCTTGCCAATCACCTCAATACCCCAGCGCCATCCCGTCCTTGCGCGGATCGGATGCCCCCGTCAGCGTTCCCTTTTCCCAGTCGATCAGCACCGCCTGGCCGCCGCCGAGCGGATGGTGCGGCTCGGTGATCGCGTGGCCGCGCCGCCGCAGGCCTTCGATCGCCTCGGTGGGCACGTTGCGCTCGGCTTCCACTAGGCCGTCATTGTAGAACACGCGCGGCGCATCGAGCGCTTGCTGCGGGTCCATGCCGAAATCGATCATGTTGGTCAGAAGATGGACATGACCGAAGGGCTGGTAGCCGCCGCCCATGACGCCGAACGGCATCACCACGCGGCCGCTTTTGGTCGCCATGCCCGGCATGATCGTGTGCATCGGCCGCTTGCCGGGCGCGATGGCATTGGGATGACCTGCGTCAAGGCGGAAGCTCGAGCCGCGGTTCTGCAGCATCACGCCGGTCTTTGGGCCAACCACGCCGCTGCCGAAGGAATAATAGGTCGAGTTGATGAAGGAGACCGCGTTACGGTCGCGGTCGACGATCGAGATATAGACCGTGTCGCTGCCCGGCAGCTGCACGTCGGGCAAATGGGTCATGGCGCGCTCGCGGTCGATCTCGGCGCGCAGCCGGTCGGCATAGGCGGCCGATAGAAGCGCCCTCACTGGCACCGGGACATGGTCATGGTCGCCAACGAAACGGTCGCGGTCGCGATAGGCCAGCCGCCCGGCCTCGATTTCCAGGTGCAGGCGCTCGGCGCCGTTGGGGTCGAGCCCGCCGAGCTTGAAGCCCGACAGCACGTTCAGCATCAAGAGCGCCGTCAGCCCTTGGTTGTTCGGCGGCATCTGGTGGATCTCGTGGCCGCCATAGCTGACGCTCACCGGCGCCACATAGTCGCCCCTTGTCGCGGCGAAATCTTCCGCCGTGTGCAGCCCGCCCAGCTCCTTGAGCCGGCGCACCATGTCGACGGCGACCGCGCCTTCGTAGAACCCGGCGCGGCCCTTTTTGGCGATCACCCGCAAGGTCGCGGCCAGTTCCGGCTGCTTGTGCACGTCGCCGGCCTTTGGTGCCACGCCACCGGGCAGGAAGATGCGCGCGGCATGCTCGTCGGTGGAAAGATCGGTTTCGGGTTCGGCCCAGTCGAAGGCGACGCGGTCGTGCACGACATAGCCGTTCTCGGCATAGTGGATCGCCGGCGCCAGCACCTCGGCCAGGGTCTTGCTGCCATGGTCCTCCAGCAGCCGGCACCAGGCGTCGATGGCGCCCGGCACGGTCACCGCATGCGGTCCCTGCTTCGGTAGCTCGTTAAACCCCTTGTCGCGATACCAGTCGACGGTCGCGGCCGCCGGCGCCCGTCCCGAGCCGTTGAAAGCCAGCACTTGGCTTTGTCCCTTGGGGCAGTAGAGGACAAAGCAATCGCCTCCGATCCCCGTTGATTGCGGCTCGACCACGCCCTGCACGGCGGCGGCGCAGATGGCGCCATCCATGGCATTGCCGCCGGCGCGCAGCATCTCGATGGCCGCAAGCGTCGAGAGCGGATGCGATGTCGCGGCAATCGCTTCCGTGGCACGAACCGGCGAGCGGCCGGGAAACTGGAAATCACGCATCTGTTCTGGATATCCTAGGGCACTTGAAAGAATGGGTCACTTGAAGCGATGAGTCCGATGAAATCAATGCCGGCGGCCAAAGATCTGCGCCAGCGACAGCAGCAGGACAGACAGCACGATCAGGCAGGTCGAGATGGCGGCGATGGTCGGGTCGATCTGGTCGCGCAGCGCGTTGAACATGCGGCGCGTCAGCGTCGTGGTCTCCCCGCCCGAGATGAACAGCGAGACGACAACTTCGTCGAAGGAGGCGATGAAGGCAAACAGCGCGCCCGAGACGATCGAGAAGCGGATCTGCGGCATCGTCACCTGCCAGAAGGCAGCGACGCGTCCGGCACCCAAGCTGCACGCCACCCGCTCCTGGTTCATGTCGTAGGAGCGCAGGCCCGACAGCACCGTCAGCACCACCAGCGGCAGCGCCTGCACCGTATGCGCGATGACCAGGCCGGTCAGCGTGTTGTTGAGGCCGATGCGCGCATAGAGGAAGAAGGTGCCGATGCCGACCAGGATCACGGGGATGATCAGCGACGCGGTGAGCAGCGCGTTGATGGTGCCGTTGAAGCGCAGCGTGCCCCGGTTGACCGCATAGGCGGCGGCAGTGCCGAGCGGTGTCGCCACCAGCGCGGTCATGACAGCGACCCTCACCGACACGATGGTGGCGTCGCGCCATTCCGGCGACTGGAAATAGCTTTCATACCAGCGCAGGGACCATTGCCGCGGCGGGAACTGCAGCAGCGTCGAATCCGAGAACGACATGAGGACGATGATGACCGACGGCGCGATCAGGAACAGCAGCACGAGGCCGCCGAAGGCGTAGAGCCACAGCCGTTGCCGGTGCGAGATCGGCAGTCCGACGCTGTCACTCATCGCGAACTCCATACGCCGGTGGCGTGCGCACCGAGCAGCCACTGGAACAGGCCGAGAAGCGCCAGCGTGACCGTCAGCAGCACCACGCCGAGTGCCGCACCGGCGCCCCAGTTGGAATAGAGGCTGGTGGTCTGTTCCATGCGCATCGCCCACATCACCACCTTGCCGCCACCCATCAGCGCCGGCGTCACGAAGAAACCGAGGCACAGCACGAAGACGATGACCACGCCGGAGGCGAGGCCGGGCACCGACAGCGGAAAGAAGATTTGCCGAAAGGTCGCGGCCGGGCCGGCGCCGAGGTTCATGCCAGCGCGCAGGCAGTCGGTGTCGATCGTCTTCATCGAGGCATAGAGCGGCAAAACCAGGAACGGCAGCAATATATGCGTCATGCCGATGACTACGCCCGAAAAATTGTTGGCCAGCGACAGCGGCTGGCTGATCACGCCGAGATCGATCAGCCAGCTGTTGATCAGGCCCTTGCGCTGCAGGATCACCAGCCAGGCATAGGTGCGCACGAGCACCGATGTCCAGAACGGCAGGATGACGAAGATCAGGCAGATCGACGCGGCCCGGCCCGGCAGCTGCGACAGCATGTAGGCCAGGGGATAACCGAGCAGCACGCAGGCGCCGGTGACGATGAAGGCGACCTCGAAGGTGGTGATGAAGGTCCTGATGTAGGAGGCCTGCTCGAAGAAGCGCGCATAGTTGGCGGCGCTCAAGGCGCCGGTCTCGTCGAACAGCGACAGCCAGAACAGCCAGCCGATCGGCACGATGATGATGGCGCAGACGAGGAACAGGCTCGGCGCCAGCAGCGCCAGCAGCCGCAATGACTCGCGCCGCGCATCGGCGCGCAGGGCCTGCGTGTTCAGGTCCTGCCCCGCCGGCCTGGCGGTCTCCGTCACGATGGCGAACTGCGCGCTCATCCCTCGGCCGCCACCAGGATCGTGTCCTTGGCATCGAGGCCGAGCGTGATCGGCTGGCCGGGCGCCGGCAGCCTTGCCAGCACGTGGCTGCGGCAATAGTCGCGCAGCGTCACCTGGCGGCCGTCGCGCAGGCTGGCATAGCAGACGAAACTGTCGCCCTGGTAAATGATGTCGCTGACCGTCGCATCGAGCACATTGACGCCCGTCGACGGGTCGGATGCCGTGACCAGCCGCAGCTTCTCGGGTCGGACCACCATCAGATGCGGACCGGCCGGCGGCGTCGGTGCGCCGGTCTGGATCAGCCTGTCCTCATACCAGACCGAGCCATCGCGGCTTTCGACCGGGATGAAGTTCGATTCGCCGATGAAGCCGGCTACGAATTTTGTCTTCGGCGCGGCATAAATCGTTTCGGGCCTGTCGAGCTGTTCGATGCGGCCGCCGTTCATCACCGCGATACGGTCCGACATGGTGATGGCTTCGCGCTGGTCATGCGTGACATAAACCGTGGTCATGCCGAGACGGCGATGAAGCGCACGCAATTCGATCTGCATATGCTCGCGCAAACCCTTGTCGAGCGCCGACAAGGGTTCATCCATCAAGACGATGCGCGGCTCGAAGACGATGGCGCGCGCCAGGGCCACGCGCTGGCGCTGGCCGCCGGAAAGCTGGTCCACCCGGCGCTCGCCCAGGCCCTGCAGCTTCACCAACTCCAGCGCGTTCTCCACCCGCTGCGCCGTCTCTGTCGCACCAACGCCGCGCTGCTTCAGCGGAAAGGCGATGTTGTGGAAGACGTTCATATGCGGAAACAGCGCATAGTTCTGGAACACCATGCCGATATTGCGCCTGTGCGGCGGCGTGGTGATGATCTCGTCGCCGCCGACCTTGATCGATCCGCCATTGGCTCGCACGAAACCGGCCAGGATCATCAGCAGCGTCGTCTTCCCCGAGCCCGAAGGCCCAAGCAGCGTCAGGAACTCGCCCGCCTCGACATCGAGGTTCAGGCCACGCAGCACCGGCACGCTGCCAAATCGTTTCTCGATCGCCCGCATGCCGATCGGCAGCGCGGATGGTGCAATGGACAAGATCGTTATCTCCGAGGCAGAGACTGAAGGAGCGGGGCGGCGCTGGTGCCGTCCCGCAAGGTAAGGTTCCAGCCTATTGCTGGATCAGATTGTTGAACTTTTCCGTCGCCTCGACGAGGTTGTCGCGCCAGAACTCGGCATCCTGCAACACCTGCTTCTTGACGTTTTCGGGCGCCGAGTTGATGTCCTTGATCCGCTCCGGCGGGATCTTGCCGGTCTCGAAGGCCTTCTCGTTCACCGGTCCATTATCGACATAGAGCGGCAGATTGGCCTGCAGTTGCGGGCTGACGAACATGGCCAGCGCCTTCATCGCCGCGTCCTTGTTCTTGGCGCCCTTGGGGATGACCATGCAATCGGCGGTGAGCACGCCCTGGTCGAAGGAGAAGCTGACCGGCGCGCCTTCCTTCTTCAAAGTCCCGGCGCGGCCGTTCCAGATGCTCGCCATGTCGACTTCGCCATCCTTCACCAGTTGCATGGCCTGGGCGCCGGAGGTCCACCAGGCATCGACATGGCCACGGATCTTGTCGACCGATTTCAGCGCGCCGTCGATGTCGACGGGATAAACTTTGTCGATCGGCAGGCCGGAGGCGAGCGCTGCGACGCTCAGCGTCTCCGTCGCCTGGCTGCTGCTCAGTGCGCGCCGTCCCGGAAACTTTTCCACGTTCCAGAAGTCGGCCCATGTCTTCGGGCCCTTGTCCCCGAAGACGTCGGTCCGGTAGATCAGCACGACGGAAGTGTAGGAGATGCCGACCCAGTCGTCATGCACCAGCTTCGGGTTGATGCCGCTCTTGTCGATGATGCCGTAATCCAGCTTTTCGAACAGCCCTTCCTTCGAGCCGCGCGCGCATTCGTCGGCGCCGAGTTCGGTGATGTCCCATTTCACCGCATTGCCGGTCACCTGCAGCCGCACGTCATCGAGGCCGTTGGTCGTGTCTTCCTTGATGGTGATGCCGAGCGCATCCGCGGTCGGCTTGAAGAAGGCCTTGGTCTGCGCCTCCTGATAGGTGCCGCCCCATGAGGCGACGGTGATCGTGTCGGCGGCGACGGCCGGCACTGCCACGGAGGCAATGAGCCCGGCTATCGCTAAAGTTCTAAAGCTGGTGGTCCTGTTCATTTCAGTTCTCCGACCGGTGTTCCCATTTGTTTTTGATTTGGCATGCGATTTTGTATACAATTTAGAATGTAGCCGAGAGATCGGTGTTGTCAACCGCGACGGGCGCGATCGGCTGGACGGTGGGGACGGCGCCGCGGGCGTGGCAAATTACGCCGACTGCGACTACAAACGAGGCGATGTCCGGCTGAAGCGGCCGGGGAACTGGAAACGGAACTTGGCCAAGGAACCAAAAAACACGCTGCGCGACTCGGTCTATTCCGCGCTCAAGGCGATGATCGTGACCGGCCAGATTCCGCCGGGCTCACGCGTCACTGAAAGCGACATCGCGGCAAAACTCAATGTCAGCCGCACCCCCGTGCGCGAAGCCTTCAACCGCCTGGAGCGCGACGGGCTGGTCACCGGCCGGCCGCGCCAGGGCTATGCCGTCACCGAGTTCGACATCAACATGTTCCGCGAGGCCTTCGCCATCCGCGAACTGCTCGACGGCCATGCGACGGAATTGGCGGCGGCCGCCGCGACCGAGAAGGACAAGGCGCGGCTGCGCGCCATGCTGGCCGAGTGCGAGCGGCTGGCCGCCATTCCCGATCGCACGACGCGCGAAAAATTCCAGGAACTGGAGGTCGGCATCGATCTCCACCGCGTCATTGCTGAAATCAGCGGCAATGTCATGCTGCATGGCATGCTGTGCGGCATCCTCGACAAGTGCCAGCATTATGTCTGGACCGAACTCTTGTGGCTCGATGAATGGAAGATCGCCCGCGACGAACACGCCGAGATCGTCGAGGCGATCTGCGCAAATGATATCATCCGCGCCGGCGCCCTGGCCCGCGCGCATGTGCGCGGTTCGCGCGAGAACGTGCTGCGCCTGCTGCAGGCGAAATCGGATTATCAGAGCTTCCTGGCCAAGGCGTCCTGAGCGGACCAGCCATTCTTCCTACCTGGTTCAGCCGCCCTTTCCGAGCGTGGCCACCGCGTCGACGATCCGGGTGAAGCTCGCGCGGGCGCGGCCAACGGTATGCCGAGCCCTGAGATAGCCGTGCACCAGGCCGGGTTCCTCGAACCAGGTGGCGCGCCCGCCTGCCGCGACGATGCGGTCGCGATAAACCTCGCCATCGGATGACAGCGGGTCGCACTGGGCGGTAATCAGCACGGTCGGCGGCAAATTGGCGAAATCGGCATCGGCCAGCGGATACAGCGTGATGTCACCGGTCTGGTCCACACCGCCGGTACGGACGTGTTTGTAGAATTCAAGGTCGCGCACCGTCAGCATGGGCGCCTCGGCATGCGTCACGTAGGAGCCGAGCGCGCGATCGCCGCCGAGACCGGGATAGATCAGCACCTGGCCGACCGGCTTTTTCGAATTGCCACGGGTCGCGTGCGCAACGGCGGCGCAAAGATTGCCGCCGGCGCTGTCACCGCACAGCAAGACGGGGCGGTCGTAGGTCCCGGCGGCCCATTCGAAGGCGCTCATCGCATCGTCGAAAGCGGCCGGATGCGGATGCTCCGGCGCCAGCCGGTAGTCGACCGAGACCACCTCATAACCGGTGCGGCCGCAAAGTTCGGCACAGACGTCGTCATGGCTGTCCAGCCCGCCAAGGATGAAGCCCCCGCCATGGAGGTAGAGCACCATGGCGGCGTGGTCCGGCTTTGCGTTGCGGTAGATGCGGACCGGTATGTTGTTGACAGGTGTGGTAATGGCGGTCGTCTCCGCCGTCACGCCTTGCGGGTAGCCGGCAAAGAACTCACGGCACATGCGATCGTAGATCTCGCGCTGCTGCGCGATCCTGTGATCGATCGTGTCGGGCGGATAATAGGAATTCGTCCGCTCGATGAAGGCCCAGGTCTCGGCGTCGATCAGTTTGACGTAGTCGGTCATGAAGGGAGACCAGCTTTAGGTGATGGCGCCATCATCTCCGCAGCGTCACTTCCCCTTCCACACCGGTTCGCGCTTTTCGGCGAAGGCGCGGAAACCCTCCATGCCGTCCTCCGACCCATAGAGCGCATCGACGGTCGGCAACTGCCGGCGCGTCACCTTGTTCATCGCCTCCTGGAAGGTCAACGATTCCGCCACCCTCGCGGTCTCCTTGATCGCTGCGAACACCAGCGGCGGGCCGCTGGCGAGCAGCCGGGCGATCTCCCAGACGCGGTCCTCGAGCTTTTCCTTGGGCAAAACCTCGTTGACCAGGCCCCAGCGATGCGCCTCGGCGACATCCATCCAGCGGCCGGTGAGCAAAAGGTCCATCGCGACATGATAGGGGATGCGCTTCGGCAGCTTGATCGTCGCCGCGTCGGCCAGCGTGCCGGCGCGGATTTCAGGCAGCGCGAAGGAAGAATGGTCGGAGGCATAGATGAGGTCGCAGGACAGCGCCAGCTCGAAGCCGCCGCCCACCGCCATGCCGTTGACGCAGGCGATGACCGGCTTGTTCAGGTCGCGCAATTCCTGCAGGCCGGCAAAGCCGCCGACGCCGTAATCGCCGTCGACCGCGTCGCCGCTCGCGGCGGCCTTCAGGTCCCAGCCGGCGCAGAAGAACTTGTCGCCGGCGGTCTTGACGATGGCGACGCGGAGGTCGGGATCGTCGCGGAACGCCTTGAAGGTTTCGCCCATCAGCCGCGAGGTTTTCAGGTCGATGGCATTGGCCTTGGGGCGGTCGAGCGTGACCTCGAGGATCGAGCCTTCGCGGCGGGTCGAAATGACGTCAGACATTCTTGTTTTCTCCCAGCACCAGAAGCGCATCGGCGATCCAGGCGCCCTTGCCCTCGGAGCAGACGATCAGCGGATTGATGTCGAGTTCCTCGATCTCGCCGGCATTCTCCTGCACGAAGCCGGCAATGCCCGCGATGGCGTCGATGGCGGCCGCGAGATCGGCCTTCGGCCGGCCGCGATAGCCTTCGAGCAGCGGGAACAGTTTCAGGCCGCGCAGTGCGGCCTCGATGTCGTCGCGCGTTGCCGGCAGCATCAGCGTGACGCTGTCGCGCAGCAATTCGACCAGCACGCCGCCAGTGCCCAGCGTCATCACGGCACCGAACATCGGGTCGCGGGTGAAGCCGACGATCAGTTCGGCGACGCCGTCGCGCACCATGCGCTCGACATAGAGCCCGGTGCCGAGCGGCAACAGATCATGCGCCGCGGTGCTGACCGATTCGGCGTCCTTGAGATTCAGGCTGACGGCGCCGACCTCGGACTTGTGGGCGACGCCAAGGGCCTTCAGGGCGACGGGGAAGCCGAGCGCCATGGACGAGATCACCGCTTCGACCGCATTGCCGGCGCGTTCGCCTCTCGGCACCGGAAGCCCGGCCTTGATCAGCCGCGCCTTGGCTTGCGCCTCGTCGGGCGTGGAATGGTTACCGCCGGCAGCACCGGAGGCGGAGGTATCCACCGGCTGCGCCTGCGGTTCGCGCCAGGCCCAGCCGATGAAGGCCGCGGCCTGGGCCGCATCCATCGCCTCGGAAATGCCGAACAGCGGCACCATGCCGCGCGCCATCAGCTCGGCGGTGTATTCCTCCGGCAGGTTCTCCGGCAGCGACGAGACGATGGCGCCGTGCGCCTTGTTGGTCTTCAGCGCCGATTCGAAAGCGCGCAGCGTCGCCCACCAGTCGGTCACCGAGCAGCGATCGGGACGCGGGAAGTCGAGCACCAGCATGTTGAGGTCGAAGCCGCCCGACACCATGGCGGTGAAGGTAGCGGTCATCGCCGGTTCGTTGTTCCAGATGAAGGTGTGATAATCCAGGGGATTGGCCACCGCGACCAGCGGCCCGAGCGTCGATTTGACATGGGCGCGATGGGTGTCGTTCAGGACCGGGAAGTTGACCCACCGGCCTTCGGCGCTGTCGGCCATGACCGATGCCTCGCCGCCCGAACAGCTCATCGACGAGAGCTTGTAGCCGGGCAATGGGCCGGTGATGTGAAGCAGCTTCAGCGCCTCGATGAAGGAGGGGATGGAATCGACACGAGCGATGCCAAGCCGCCTCAGGAAGGCGCCCGAGGCCGCATCGGACCCGGCAAGCGAAGCGGTGTGCGAGACGGTCGCCTGCCGCGCCTGTTCGGAGCGGCCTACCTTCATGGCAATGATCGGTTTTTTCAGCTCACGCGCCCTGGCGGCCAATCGCTCGAAGCCGGCTACCGAATCGAAGGCCTCGATGTGCAGGCCAAGCGCGGTGACCCGCTCGTCCTCGATCAGGCCAAGCGCCATTTCGGACAGGCCGGTCTGCGCCTGGTTGCCGGCGGTCATCAGGAAGGCGATCGGCAGGCCGCGCTTCTGCATCGTCATGTTGATGGCGATGTTGGACGACTGGGTGATGATGGCGACGCCCTTGCCGCCCTCCTCCAGCCTGATGCCGCCATGCTGGTCTGGCCACAAAAGCGCGCCATCGGCATAGTTGATCAGGCCGTAGCAGTTCGGTCCGATGATCGGCATCTGGCCGGCGGCGGCCACCAGCTCGGCCTGCAGCCTTTCGCCATCTTCGTCATAGGCCTCGGTTTCGAGGAATCCGGCGGCAAAGCAGACGGCGCCGCCGGCCCCGCGCTCAGCCAGCGCCTTGATCACCTCGATTGTCAGGTGCCGGTTGACGCCGACAAAGGCCGCGTCCGGCGCGCCGGGCAGATCGGCGACCGAGCGGTAGGCCTTGCGTCCGGCAACCACGTCCTTGGTCGGGTGCACCGGCCAGATCTCGCCGGCAAAACCCATTTTGATGGATTGCGCGACGACCGCGGCAGCCTGCACGCCGCCGAACACGGCGATCGATTTGGGGCGCAGGAGGCGTTCAAGTTTATGCATGGTCATCTTTTCGTTTGAGCATGATCTCAGGAGAAACGATCTCGTTTGCCGACAAAATCGGACTCCGGCTTTCGCGGATCATGCTCTAAGCTCCGAAAGGACGCAGCAGCGCCCGCGAAATAATATGTCGCTGAATCTCCGACGTGCCCTCCCATATGCGCTCGACGCGGGCGTCGCGCCAGATGCGCTCCAGCGGCAGGTCGTCCATGAGGCCCATGCCGCCATGGATCTGGATCGCCTCGTCGGCAACGAAGGCGAGCATTTCGGTGGCCTTCAGCTTGGCCATGGCCATGTCCTGGTCGGTGACGGTGCCCTGATCGTACTTCCAGCCGGCTTCGAACACCATCAGGTCGGCGGCCTTGAGTTCCGTCGCCATGTCGGCGAGCTTGAACGACACGCCCTGGAACTTGCCGATCTGCTGGCCGAACTGCTGGCGCTGCGCGGCATATTCGACAGCATGGCCAAGCGCCCGCTCGGCACGGCCAAGGCAGGTGGCGCCGACCTGCAGGCGCGTGGCGCCGAGCCAGGAATTTGCGACGTCGAACCCCTTGTGCACCTCGCCCAGAACCTGGGATGCCGGCAACCGGCAGTCGTCGAATTCGAGAATGGCGTTGGTGTAGCCGCGATGCGAGACATTGCGATAGCCGTCGCGCACCGTGAATCCCTTGGTGCCCTTGTCGACGAAGAAGGCGGTGATCTTCTTGCGTTTTCCGCGCGGTGAATCCTCTTCGCCCGAGGCCATGAAGACGATGGCGAAATCGGCGAGATCGGCGTGGGAGATAAAATGCTTGGTGCCGTTCAGCACCCAGTCGTCGCCGTCCTGCACGGCGGTCGCCTTCATGCCGCGCAGGTCGGAGCCGGCGCCCGGCTCGGTCATCGCCAGGCAGTCCCATTTCTCGCCGCGGATGCAGGGGAAAAGATACTTTTCGCGCTGCTCCGGCGTGCCGGCGAGCAGGATGTTGGAAGGGCGCGCCACGCAGGTCCAGTGCAGCGCGTAATTGGCGCGGCCGAGTTCCTTTTCGTAGAGCAGCCAGGTCACGGTATCGAGCCCCGCGCCGCCGACATCGGCAGGCATGTTGGCGGCGTAGAGGCCGGCCTCGAGCGCCTTGGCCTTGATCTCCTCGATCAGTTCGCGGCGCAGCACGCCGGTGCGCTCGACCTCGCGTTCATGCGGATAAAGCTCATTCTCGACGAAGGCGCGCGTCGTCTCGACAATGAGTTTCTGCTCTTCCGAAAGACCGAAATCCATGGTCTCAGCCCTTCTTCTTTTTCTTCGGCTTTTCGGCTTTCTTGACCGGCTTGGCGGTCCTGGCCCTTTCCGCTGCCTTTGAGGCCACTGGCTTCTTCGCCGCCAACTTGGCCAGTTGCCTCGTATAATCCTTGTGCAGCGCGCCGGCGCCCCAGCCCTTGCCCTTGTTTTGCTTCGACAGCGCATCCATGATCGCGACCAGATTGTCGTCGCGGATTTTTTCCAGTTCGCGGATCGAAAGGCCGTGCGCCTGGTCGTCCGACTGGGTGGCGATCAGGTCGACCAGTTCGTCGTTGAACTCGGGCACGTCCATCAGCTTGGTCCACGGCCATTTCAGGCACGGTCCGAACTGCGCCATGAAGTGGCGCATGCCGGCCTCGCCGCCGGCAACACGATAGACCTGGAACATGCCCATCTGCGCCCAGCGCAGGCCGAAGCCGTAGCGCATGATGTCGTCGAGTTCCTCGACCGTGCAGATGCCGTCCTTGATCAGCCACAGCGCCTCGCGCCAGGCCGCTTCGAGCAGGCGGTCGCCGACGAAAGCCTCGATCTCCTTGCGGATGACGACCGGCTTCATGCCGATAGAGGCATAGATCTCCTTGGCGACTTCGATGGCTTCGGGGAAGGTCTGGTCGCCGCCGACGATCTCGACCAGCGGCAGCAGATAGACCGGATTGAACGGATGGCCGACGACCAGCCGTTCCGGGTGCTTCTTCATCGCCACCTGCATGTCGGTCGGCTTGATCCCCGAGGTCGACGAACCGACGATGGCGTTTGCCGGCGCGTGGGTGTCGATCTCGGCCAGCACCTTATGCTTGAGGTCGAGCCGTTCCGGCACGCTTTCCTGGATGAAGTCGGCATCCGCCACCGCTTCGGCGATCGTCTTGGCGAAGATCAGCTTGCCCTCTTTCGGCAGGCCGCCCGGCACCATCTGCTTGTAGGCGCGGCGCGCGCCCTTCATCACTTCCGAGACCTTGCGCGAAGCTTCGGGATCAGGATCGAAGATCGACACGTCAATGCCGTTAAGCAACAGCCGCGCCACCCAGCCGGCGCCGATGACCCCGCCGCCAATGGCGGCCGCCTTGTTGATGATGCTCATTGAGAGGCTCCGGTTCTTGTCCTGGCGGTTTCGGGATCGGTGAGAGGCACGCGCTCGCCGGCGCGGATGACCGATGGGTCGTAGGCTTTGCGGGCGAAGACTTCGAGCACGAACGGCCGGAAGAAGTCGATCGGCAGCGTCTCATAGTCAGGGTCGAAGCTCGACTGGTCCCAGCGTTCGCAGAATTGGTCGCAATCGTCGAAATAGGCATGGCCGGCGAAGCGGTCGCGCGCATGGCGATTGCCGCCGAGATGGTGGGCGTAATAGAGGCGCTGGAAGTCGCCATGCTTCTCCACCACCCAGGTGCATTGCTCGCGCACGAAAGGTTTCAGGATCGAAGCGGCATATTCGTCATGATTGAAGGGCGCGTAGATGTCGCCGATATCGTGCAGCACGGCGCAGGCGATCCAGTCGGTGTCGGCGCCGTCGCGCCAGGCCCGCGTCGCCGCCTGCAGCGAATGGCCGAGCCGGGTGATCTTGTAGCCCGACAGGCCCTCGTCGAGCTGCACCAGCGCGTCGAGCAGCCGCTCGCCGGTCCTGGCCGCGTAGTCGATCTCGTGGGCGGTCAGGAACTCGTAGTCTTGCCTGTCGCCATCCTTCATGGCGGTGAATTTTACGGTAGCCATATCGACCCTCCCTGCGAATTAGTCTTCTTGTTGTTTGAGCATGATATTATCCGAGAACCGGTTCCCACTTTTCGGGATCATGCTCACGCCGCGATGGCGCTCGCTTGGTCAGATTGAGCTTCTTGCGCACTTCTTCCGGCCCCAGGATCCGGGCGCCGAGATTGGTGACGATCGAGGCGGCACGCTCGACCAGTTGCGCATTGGTCGCCAGCACCCCCTTGTCGAGCCACAGATTGTCCTCGAGGCCGACGCGGACATTGCCGCCGGCGAGCACGGCGGCGGCAGCGTAGGCCATCTGGTTGCGGCCGATGGCGAAAGCCGACCAGTTCCAGGTCGACGGCACGTTGTTGACCATCGCCATGAAGGTGTTGAGATCATCCGGCGCCCCCCACGGCACGCCCATGCAGAGCTGTACCAGCGCGTCCGGATCGAGCACCTTTTCCTCGACCAGTTGCTTGGCGAACCAGAGATGTCCGGTGTCGAAGGCCTCGATCTCGGGCTTGACGCCGAGCGCCGTCATCATGCCGCCCATGGCGCGCAGCATGCCGGGCGTGTTGGTCATGACATAGTCGGCCTCGGCGAAATTCATGGTGCCGCAGTCGAGCGTGCAGATTTCGGGCAGGCATTGGCGCACATGTTCCATGCGGTTGGTGGCGCCGCCCATGTCGGTCCCTTTTTCGGTGAGAGGCAGCGGCGCCTCGGGCGAGCCGAACACCATGTCGCCGCCCATGCCGGCGGTGAGGTTCAGGATGACGTCCACGTCCGCCGCGCGGATGCGCTCGGTCACTTCGCGGTAAAGATGCACGTCGCGCCTGGGCTTGCCGGTTTCGGGGTCGCGCACATGGCAGTGGACGATGGCAGCGCCGGCCTTGGCCGCGTCGATGGCCGAATCGGCGATCTGCTTGGGCGAGCGCGGTACGTGCGGTGAGCGATCCTGCGAGCCACCAGACCCGGTCACGGCACAGGTAATGAAGACCTCACGGTTCATCGCGAGCGGCATCGAAACTCTCCTCCCATTCGAAACAGCCCCTACCATCGCTTGACTTGATCAAGGCTGCTTTGCGTTTTACGAAGGTGACATGATCAAAAGCGAAAAGTCCGTCTTTCAGGCCGAACGTGAGACCCTCAAGGTAACGTTCCTGGTGTTTTCCGGCTCCTCGATCATGTGCGTCGCCTCCGCCGTCGACCCGCTGCGCGCCGCCAATCGCATTTCCGGCGAGACCCTGTTCGATTTCAAGCTGGTCTCGGTGACAGGCGAGGCGCCGGTCACCACCTGCGGCCTGCCGGTGGCCGTCAGCGGCCGTTTCGACGCCAATGAGACAACCGACGTTCTCGTCGTCGTCGCCGGTTTCGGCACCCAGAATTACGCGACGTCGGCTCTGCTTTCAGGTTTGCGTAGGGCAGCGCGTGCGGCCCGCGCGTGCGGCGGTGTCGAGGCCGGCACCTGGCTGGTAGCGCGCGCCGGCCTGCTGGAGGGCCGCAGCGCAACCACCCATTGGGAAGACATGGAGGATTTTTCGTCCGCTTTGCCCGGCGTCGATGTCCGGCCGGACCGCTATGTCATCGATGGGCCGGTGTTCACCTCGGGCGGCGCCTCGCCGACCTTCGACCTGATGCTGCACTTGATTCGCACGCGGCTCGGCATGGCGGTGGCGCTCGATGTCGCCAGCGTCTTCATCTACGACCAGGCGCGTGCCGCGACCGATGCCCAGCCGCTGGTCTCGCTCGGCCGGCTCGACGGCTACGATCCGCGCCTGGCCCACGCGATCCGCTTGATGGAAGCGCATGTCGACCAGCCACTGACCATCGACGCTGTGGCCAGGCGCGCCGGAGTGACAGCGCGGACCCTGGAAAGCATCTTTCGCAAGTCGATCGGCGAGACGCCGGGCGCCTACTATCTCAGGCTGCGCCTGGGTGCCGCGCGCCGGCTCGTGGTCGACACGCGGATCGCCATGGCGGATATCGCCGGGCGGACGGGGTTCTCGTCTGCGGCAGCCTTTTCGAGAGCCTTTTCGAGAGCTTTTGGCGAAGCCCCTGTCAGGCTTCGCCGAGGTTGAATCCAGCTGGCTCAGACGGCGATTTGCTGGTCGCTCCCGCCATCGATCTGTGAGCGCATCTGTCTAGCCAGATGGGTCTCGAAACGGCTGGCGACAGCACGATCCCATTCGTTGGACCGGCGCGCGCCATCCCTGGGATGCGGCATTGCCATCAGCCGGTCGATGATCGATCCGGCCTCGCCAGGTGAGAGCAGGGCGTCGATTTCACGTTCGTTCTGCATATCGGTTCGCCTCCTTCTTCCTCTCCCGCTACGAGCCATACCTATACGAGATTCGTGACGGCAGTTTGAAGGCAAGAGCGAGGTCATTGAGAGGCGGCAAGGGGCAAAACCTTGTCGTCGATTTCAGCTTGGCGCGAAAAAGGTTTCCGAGCGCCAAGCTTTCGAAATCGCATAGGGCGCCGGCTTGAATTGCCGACGGTCAGGCAGCGTCAGACGTAGCGGTTGACGATGTTTTCGAGCAGTTCCTGGCGGCCGGAGCGCGGCTGCGGCTCGATCTTCTTCTTCACCACGCGCTCGGCGATCTCTTCCAACGTCCGCTTGCCCGACAGCATCGCCTTGGCCTCGGCGCTGTTCCAGCCGGCATAGCGCTCGGCGAGCGGACCCGACAGCGCCTTGTCCTCCATCATCTTCGCTGCCGCCTTGAGGCCGCGCGCGCAGGAATCCATGCCGCCGATGTGGCCGATCAGCAGGTCCTGCGGGTCGAGCGACTGGCGGCGCAGCTTGGCGTCGAAATTGGTGCCGCCGGTCTTGAAACCGGCCGGCCTGGAGCACCTGGTAATACGCCAGCGCCATTTCCGGCACGTTGTTGGGGAACTGGTCGGTGTCCCAGCCGGACTGATAATCGTTGCGGTTCATGTCGATCGAGCCGAAGACGCCGAGCGCGTTGGCCAGCGCCAGCTCGTGCTCGAAGGAGTGGCCGGCCAGGATGGCGTGGCCCTGCTCGATGTTGAGTTTGACCTCCTTCTCCAGGCCGAAACGCTTGAGGAAGCCGTAGACGGTCGCGACGTCGTAGTCATACTGGTGTTTTGTCGGCTCCTGCGGCTTCGGCTCGATCAGGATCGTGCCCTTGAAGCCGATCTTGTGCTTGTAGTCGACGACGAGATTCAGGAAACGGCCGGCCTGTTCCTGCTCGCGGGCAAGGTCGGTGTTGAGCAGCGTCTCATAGCCCTCGCGCCCGCCCCACAACACGTAGTTCTCGCCCTTCAGCCGCTTGGTGACGTCGATGCAGCTCTTCACCGTCGCCGCCGCATAGGCGAACACATCCGGATCGGGATTGGTCGCCGCGCCCGACATGAAGCGGCGGTTTGAGAACAGGTTCGCCGTGCCCCACAAAAGCTTGACGCCGGTCTGCTTCATCTTGCCGGCGAAATAATCGGCGATCTCATCCAGGCGGGCCGCACTTTCGGAGAAATCCTTGCCCTCTGGCCGCACATCGGCGTCGTGGAAGCAGAAATAGGGAGCGCCGAGTAGCGAGAACATTTCGAAGGCGACATCCGCCTTCAGCTTCGCCAATTCCATCGTGTCGACGCCGCCGGCCTTGGGAAACCAGGGACGGTCGAAGGTCTGGCCGCCGAACGGGTCGCCGCCCGGCCAGGCGAAGGAATGCCAGTAGGCGACGGCAAAGCGCAGATGGTCCTCCAGCCGCTTGCCGGCCACCTCTTCGTCGGGATTGTAGAAACGGTAGGCCAGCGGATTGGTCGAATCCGGTCCTTCATATTTGATTGTCTGGATGTCGCCGAAAAAGCCGCTGCTCATGGTTCTCTTCCTCTCCAAGATAAGTTTGCCCGATTACCTCAGGCGTAATTGGTTTCACGCCGGCGCTGGTCGAAAACGGTCCTGTCAAAACCGTCAAACCAAGGAGACAGACCATGACCGACCTCAACACGATCGCCCTGAACTACATCACCGCCTGGAACGAAAGCGATGCCGGCCGCCGGGCGGCCTTGCTCAACGCTGCTTTCACCGAGGACGTCAGCTATCGCGATCCGCTCATGCAGGGCGACGGCCATGAAGGCGTCGCGGCGCTGATCGACGGTGTCCAGCAGCGCTTTGCCGGCTTTCGCTTCTCGCTGAAGGGCACGCCGGACGGCTTTGCCGACAGGATCCGCTTTTCGTGGAATCTTGGCCCGGAAGGTGTCCCTTCCGTCATCGAAGGCACGGATATCGGCGTCATCGAGAACGGTCGCCTGAAGAGCGTCACCGGGTTTTTGGACAAGGTTCCGGCGCAGTGACGTTTTGACGGCAAGTTGAGTGGCTCCGACTCTTACGGCAGTTGCTTGCCTAATCTGTAGAGGGGACCAATTGGCGAAGTCGGCGCCGCCCCTCATCGCCCTGCCGGGCACTTCTCCCCGTGTACTGACGGGGAGAAGTGGGCCGGCGGCAATCTCGACGCCTTTCCTGCGACGTTGGTGATTGCCGAAACCAGCAATGACAGCGCCCCTGTCCCCGTCTCTACACCGGGAGAGGATGCCGGCAGGCAGGTGAGGGGCAGCGCCAACGCCCGCACGAAAGTAATGGGACAAGCGCCAACTCACGCGGTTACGGCCTTGATCGCCGGATAGAGCGCGCGGTAGCGGTGATAGGCATCGGCGAAGGCGCCGCCAAGAGCTGCATCCGGCTCGATCGTGGCATCTGTCCTCGGCGCGGAGCACACGGCCAGCGGATCGGCGCCGGTCGCCGCGATCAGGCCCAGCCTGGCGGCACCGAAGGCAGCGCCGAAATCGCCGTCGGCGGGGATATCGACGGGCAATTGCAGCGCGGTTGCGATCGCCTTCAGCCAATAGCGCGAGCGCGAGCCGCCGCCGATCGCGGTCACGCGCGTCAAGGTCGTGCCGGCGGTTTTCAATGCTTCCAGGCTGTCGCCGAAGGCAAAGGCGACGCCTTCGAGCACGGCCTGTGTCAGCACGGCGCGGCCCGATTCATGCGCCAGGCCGGTGAACGAACCGCGAATGGCGGAATCATTGTGTGGCGTCCGCTCGCCCGAGAGATAGGGCAGGAAGGATACGCCGGTCGGCGCCTTCAGCGTCTCGCCGAGTTCGGATGTCAGTTCGCCCGCGCCCTTGCCCGTGATCTCCGACAGCCAGTTGAGCGAATCGGTCGCCGACAGGATGACGCCCATCTGATGCCAAGTGTTGGGCAGCGCATGGCAGAAGGTGTGCACCGCGCTGGCCGGGTTGGGCAGATAGGCGGCGTTGGCGGCAAACAGCACGCCCGATGTGCCGAGCGAGACAAACGCGTGGCCGGCCCCCACCGTGCCCATGCCGCAGGCGGACGCCGCATTGTCGCCGGCGCCGCCAGCCACCGGAGTGCCGGCCGCGATGCCCCACCGCGACGCGAGTTCGGCGCGCAGGGCACCAGCCTTCGCGGTGCCTTCGACCAGCGCTGGCATATGATTCTCGTGAAGCGATGTCGCGGCGAGCAGCTCCGCCGACCAGCGGCGCTTGCCGACATCGAGCCAGGATGTGCCGGCCGAATCCGACATTTCCGAAATGTGCTCGCCGGTCAACCAGAGCCGCAGGAAATCCTTGGGCAAAAGCACCTTTGCCACTTTGGCGAAGACAGCGGGCTCGTTGCTCTTCACCCAGGCGAGCTTGGGCGCGGTGAAGCCGGGAAAGACGATGTTGCCGGTGAGCGCGCGGAAGCGTGGATCGGCGTCCAGTGCCGCCGCCTCGACATGGCTGCGCGTATCGTTCCACAGAATGCAGGGGCGCAACACCTGATCGGCCGCATCGAGCAAGGTCGCGCCATGCATCTGGCCTGACAGGCCGATGCCCTTGATTGCCGCGAACTGCCCGGGATGTGCCGCCTTCAGTTCGGCGATCGCGTCTTCGCAGGCGCGTATCCAGTGCATGGGATCCTGTTCGGACCAGCCGGGATGAGGGCGAGAAACATCAAGCGTGCCATGGCCGGAGCCGATGACGCCCTGTCCGGCATCGATCAGCAGCGCCTTGACGCCCGATGTGCCCAGGTCGAGGCCGAGATACATGGTTTCCTCCCACGTTCTTATTTTTTTCGGAACCCGAAAAATATGTTGAGCCAGTTTTTAAGGCAAGATCCGCTCCGGGTCAATTCTCTGACAAATCGGCGGCGCGTCGCAAAAACAGCGCCGACAGCGGGCTGTCCGGGCGTGCAGTCGAACGCTCCGTCGTCAGCGCCCTGGCCAGCGCACCGTCGCCGACGCGCAGGGCGGCCTCTATCAGCGTCAGATCGATGACGTCGCGCTGCGCGTGGCTGCCGCCAAAGCGATGGGCGATGGCCCGGATCGGCCGGATCAGTCGGATGGTTTCGGCGTAGTTGCCCTCACCGAACGACTTGATCGCAAGCGTCAGGGGATGACCGACATCCCGCGTGAAAGCGGCATTGTCGTCACCGCCCAGCATCGCCTCGCGCTGTGCTTCGAGCAATGTCCGGGCCGGAGCATCGAGCCCGGCGCCGACAAAGGCCATCATCGCATGGGCGTCGTTGAAGGCATAGTTGGAGCCACTGGCCTTGGGCACCCAATTGGCGGCCAGCGCCGTCCAGCGGTCGCCGACATCGACGCCGCCGAGATGAAGCCGCCACAGGATCGCCGATGCATCGACCATGTTGAGCGCCAGCGTCGATCTGGCGCCGTAGATCGGCCCGTCATAGAGCGCCAGCACCTCGCCGGTCTCGCCGAGATCGTAGTGGAACAGCGCCAGATGCCACCAATTGTGTACCTGAAGGAAGCTTTCCTTGGTCCAGGCTTCGGGGTCGGTGCGCATCCAGGCGATGCCGTCCCTTTGCCGGCTTTGCATCTCCATCACATGCGCGACCGCATGTTGCGCCCACCCATCGCGCGGTTCGATTTCGACCGCCGTACGGCCGAGCCTTTCGGCCTGCGCATACTCAGCCATCTCTTCGAGCCCGAAGGCCTGCATGCCGAGGATCGCGTGGTAACCCGGCATGTCCGCCTGCCACGACGGCAGGGCGCGGGCGATGCGGTCGCGCAGCATGCGGGCGTTGCCGGTGAAGAAATCGACCTGGTGTCCGACCTGGAGCGCCACGGCGTCGAGCGGGAAATCGATCGCTATGTCCCGCAGAATGCCGGAGGCCTGATGCCAGTGTCCGTTGGCGAGGTTGCCGAGGGCAGAGACATGCGCCCGCTCGCGCGTTGTCGCGGCAAGCGGCAGCGCCGCCTCGTGGCAGGTCCTGGCCACGGCCGTCGCCTCCGGTTCGGTGGCAAGCCCGAAGAGGTAGCCCTTGAAGACATGCGCCATGACAAACCCGGGGTCCTGCGCGATGGCGCGATCGACGGATTTCACGGGATCGCCAATGAAGCACTGCAATTCGCGCACGGCCTGGCCGTAGGGCGCGAATCCCGCTTCCGTCGCGCCCGAAAATGCCAGGCCAAATGCGTCCCTGATGGCCACCGAGAGTTCCCTGGTCGAGGCCCGATGGGCATGATGCCCTCGGTCCAGCGTCATCTTAAAGCATAGGCTACAGCTACGCCATTTCACGAGTCGCGCCGCGGCTCCAGGTCGAGCTCGTTCGAGTTCGGCGGCGCTATCGTCGCCAAGGTGACGGACAAGGTCAGCATCTTCGCCACCGGCGACTACACCACCAACCTCGGCGGCGACGAACGCCGCATCCTCGCGGGCAATCTGGGCTTCAGCGTTAAACGATGAGGCCCTCCGGCCTCACCTGCGTCAGGACATCAATTGCCGGAACGCATCGCCACCGTGGCGATGCCGGCGCCGACCAGGAGCGTGCCGCCGGTGCGGTTGAAGATGCGGATCGCCTTGGGATTGCGCACCACGTCGCGGGCGCGTGCCGCGATCAGCGCGTAACCGAAGGCGTTGGCGAAAGCGAGCGCCAGGAAAGTCGTCTCGAAAATCAACATCTGCGTCCAGAAATCGGCATGCCGGTCGAGAAATTGCGGCAGGAAGGCGACGAAGAAGGTGATGCTCTTCGGGTTGAGCGCCGTGACCAGCCAGGCATGCGCCATCATCTTGGCCGACGACACCGCGTCGGTGCGTGGTTCGGCCTTCAGCGTGCCGCCGGCGCGGAACAGTTTCACGCCGAGATAAATCAGATAGCCGGCGCCGATCAGTTTCAGGATGGTGAAAACACCAGCCGAAGCCGCAAGCAGCGCGCCGATGCCCAGCATCGACAAGGTCATGGCGGTGAAGTCGCCGAGCGCCACGCCGACTGCCATCGGCAAAGCGGTGCGCCAGCCCTGGCCCAGCGCATAGGAGACGACTAGAAGGATTGTCGGGCCCGGGATAATGAGGAGGATGGTGGACGCGGCAGCGAAGGCGGCCCAGTTTTCGAAGGACATGCTCGTCTCCTTTGAGCTCAAGGAAGAGGATAAATCCTTGGCTCCCGAAGAATGTAAAGGGTCGAATCCTTGTTTTCGCGTATTGCGGCCGGACAACCCGCACGACCCTTACGGGACTGCGACGTCAATTGCGCCAGCGGCAGCTAGGCATCAGTTCGCGCCGCCCAGCATGCTCACGATATCGGCCAGGCTGACATTGGCCCGAGAACCGTGGCGGCCGCGACAATGGCGGCGCCAAAAAGCTTGATGGCGGTTTTCAACGTCCTGCACATGTTTAATGGCGGCCGCGCGGGAGGGCGGAGCGGCGCCTCGGCAAGGCGCAAACGCAAGCAGCGCAAGGCATTCACGCTTTATCAACCATGAATGATGAAAATGCCCGCTATCCGGCCGGACCGTGCTTCCCGCCGACAGCCTAGGGTTTGGGTATATGCGTGAGTTGCCACAAGGTCCGACGCCGCCACGAAACGGCGACGCAGTCGAAGCCGATCTTCTTCTCTCCCGCCGCGCCGTCCTGTCCGGGGCGGGCGCTTTGGCATTGCTCGGCGTCGCCGGCTGCTCGACCTCGGGTGGTGGCGGTCTGCCGGCGCTCCAGCTCGACGATACGGTCACCGGTTCGGTGCGGCCGATCCGGCCCTCGATCAGCGTCGACAAGAACATCACCAGCCCCGATGTCATGTATGCCTCCTTGACGGATAACGGCTTCAACGTGCCCGAGGTGCCCTATCTCAAGGTCAAGCCGGAGTTTCGCCGCCAGATCGTCGTCGATACGACCGGCGAGGCGCCCGGCACCATCGTCGTGCATCTCAAGGAACGCATGCTCTATCTTGTCCAGCCGGGTGGCGAAGCCATCCGCTACGGCGTCGGCATCGGCAAGGATGGGTTCCGCTGGTCCGGCCGCGCCAATATCCAGTACGGCAGGGAGTGGCCGACCTGGACGCCGCCGCCCGAAATGATCCAGCGCAAGCCGGAACTGGTGAAGTGGCAGGGCGGCCAGCCCGGCGGCCTGACCAATCCGCTCGGGGCGCGTGCGCTCTACATCTACCAGGACGGCAAGGATACCGGCTACCGCATCCATGGCTCTCCGGAATGGTGGAGCATCGGCCAGGCGATGTCGTCGGGCTGCGTGCGCCTGATTAACCAGGACATCATCGACCTCTACAGCAGGGTCTCGAAGAAAAACCCGGTCGTCGTCATGTGATCGTCCAGCCCTCCGTTTCTCCCGTTGCGCGATGCGGCAAGACAGGCCAAGGTGACCTGAAAACCATCGCCTAGAGCCGGATGGTTTCAGGTCCGTTCGACCCGAAATCCGAATCCGTCTCTTTCGGCGTCATGCTCTAGGGAGACATCAAGCATGGCCGGAACTTTCGTCATCGCGCAGGGCGGCGGCCCGACCGCCGTCATCAACCAGACGGTCGTGGGCGCCGCGCTGGAGATCCGCGGGCGCCATCCCGGCGCCAAGGTGCTGGGCTCCCTGCACGGCGTGCGCGGCATCCGTGACGGGAACTATGTCGACCTCTCCGCCATCCCGGAGGACCGGCTGCGGCTGATCGCCGGAACGCCGAGCGCCGCCCTCGGGTCGACGCGCGACAAGCCGGATGCCGCCTATTGCGAGGTCATCCTGAAGGGCCTGCGGAAGGCGGGCGCCGACGCCTTCATCTATATCGGCGGCAACGACACCTCGGGCACGCAGCAGATCCTGACCGATGCCGCCGGCGGCAAGATCGCTTTCGTCCATGCGCCGAAGACCATCGACAATGATCTCGAGGAAAACGACCATACGCCCGGCTTCATGTCCGCGGCCGAATTCGTCGCTGGCGCCTTCCTGTCCGTCGATCTCGATTTCCGCGCGCTTCCCGGCATCTATGTCGGCATCGTCATGGGCCGCCATGCCGGCTTCCTGACCGCAGCGTCGGCGGCCTGGCAGCTCGATTCCGACAGCGGCCCGCATCTGGTCTACGTCCCGGAGCGGCCGTTCTCCGCCGCCGGTTTCATCGACGACGTGCGCGCCACGCTCGACCGCCACAAGCGCTGCATCGTCGCCGTGTCGGAAGGCGTCAGCACCGCCGACGGCAAGGCGCTGGTCGAAAGCCTGGTGCCGGCGGACAAGCTCGAGCGCGATCAGCACGGCAACGTCAAACTCTCGGGCAGCGACCTGCCGGCGGCGCTCGAACGGGCATTGGCCGAGGGGCTGCCGGGCAAGCGTGCCCGCGTCGATGCACTCGGCTACATGCCGCGCGGCTACGTCGGCTCCATCAGCGCGGTCGATGCGCAGGAGGCCTTCGATGCCGGCGCCTTCGCCGTCACTGTGGCCGAACAGGGTGGCGGCTCGGTGGCGCTGCAATATGATGGCAGCAAGATAGTGCTGAAGAAGGTGCCGCTGAAGAACGTCGCCGGCAAGACCCGCCACATGCCCGACGATTTCATGAAGCCCGACGCCAACCAACTGTCCGAGGCCGGCATGGCCTATCTCAAGCGGCTGGTGCCGGAAAAATACAAGGTCGGAAAGCCGTTCGTCTGATGCCGGGTTCGCTGATGCCCGGCTCACACTTGATGCCCGGCTCACACCTGATGCCCGGCTCACACCTGATGGATAACTGGTTCTCCAAGCGCATCGTCGACGACAGGACGACGATGCTGACCGAACCGTTCGTGCACGACTATGTGCGCGCCAATATCTGGCATTTCACCGGCCGCGACGCCGACCTTCTGGTCGACACCGGGATGGGCATCTGTCCGCTTGCGCCGGAGATAAGGACGCCTGAAGGCAAGCCGCTTCTGGTCGTCGCCACCCATATCCACCTCGACCATGTCGGCTCGCTGCACGAATTTCCGCTGCGGGCTGGGCCAAGGATGAGCGCGGCGCAATTCGAGAGCATGGATGAGGCCGCGACTTACGCTTACATGTTCCACGATCTAGAGGGCGCCGTTTCGAAATTGCCGGCGCCTGGCTGGAAGTCGGCCGACTATGCGATAGCGCCGGCGCCGTTGACGCGCATGCTGGACGAAGGCGACGTGGTCGATCTCGGCGACCGGCAATTTCGGGTGCTGCATCTCCCCGGACATTCGCCGGATTCGATCGCGCTGTTCGATGAGGCCAACGGTCTGTTGTTCAGCGGCGACGCTATCTATGACGACACGCTGATCGACGACTTGCCGGATTCCGACCGGGAGGCCTATGGCAACACGATGCGCCGGCTGCTCGACCTGCCGATCCGCATCGGCCTTGGCGGCCACGGCCCGAGCTTCGACGGCGCACGCATGCGCGAAATCGCGTCGGCCTATCTGCGGTCCGTAAGCGCACTCTGAATTAAATCTTCGTAAGGTTGGGCTAAAACCCTAAATCGCGCAGATCGGCGCCCTAGATAGTTGTGGTCGATCCGGCCGGCCGCCATGCGTGGCGAGGCAGGCAACCCAGGCCGTCGACACGCTGATGGGCACTTCTCCTAGAAGACCCGCGGGCGCGGATCAACCCCTCGCCCGGACAGAACGACCATGTCAAACCTGAGCATTCTTGGTAGGCATCGCGTCGCCGCCCTGCTGGGCGCCGCGCTGCTGGTTTCTCCCTTTGTCGTCTCATTCGCCGACAGCGCGAACGGCGTCGGCACGGGCAACACGGTTGCAACGACGCAGACCCCCGTTGCCGGGACCACGGCCCCGAGCGGTTCGTTGGCGCCGATCGTGGCCACAACCAAGCCGGCCGTCGTGACCGTGACCACGGTCATGAAGGGACAGCCCGAGGTAATGAACGAAGCGTCGCCCTTCGATGGCACCTCGCCCTTCGATGACTACTTCCGCCAATACTTCGGCGATCAGGGCATGCCCACTCCCAAGACGCCTCCGCAACAGCGGTCGCCGCGAGCCGAAGCGCTCGGTTCGGGCTTCATCGTCGGTGCCGACGGCACCATCGTCACCAACAACCATGTCGTCGACGGCGCTTCCTCGATAAAGGTCACGCTCGACGACGGCACGGAGCTCCCGGCCAAGCTGGTCGGTCACGATGCCAAGAACGACCTCGCCGTGCTGAAGATTAACGCCGGCAAGTCGCTGCCAACCGTGAAATGGGGCGACTCCAACAAGCTCATGACAGGTGATCAGGTGCTGGCGATCGGCAATCCGTTCGGCATCGGCACCACGGTAACGGCCGGTATCGTCTCGGCGCGGGGCCGCGACCTGCATAGCGGGCCGTTCGACGATTTCATCCAGATCGACGCGCCGATCAATCACGGCAATTCCGGCGGCCCGCTGGTGGACGTCAATGGGAGCGTCGTCGGCATCAACACGGCGATCTATTCGCCCAATGGCGGCAGCGTCGGTGTCGGTTTCGCCATTCCGTCGGACCAGGCTGAGAGGGTGGTCGCCAAGCTGATGAAGGGCGGCAACATCGAATACGGCTATCTCGGCGTCGAGATCCAGCCCGTCACCCCGGATGTGGCAGGCGCCATCGGACTGGATCATCCCGGCGGAGCCTTGGTCTCGCAGGTCAATGACGGCTCGCCCGCGGCCAAGGCCGGCGTCGAGACCGGTGACGTCATCACCGGCTTCGCCGGACAGGACGTCAAGGATCCCAAGGACCTGTCACGAGCCGTCGCCGACGTTGCGCCGGGTGCCAAGGAGAGACTGGATGTCTGGCGCAAGGGCAAGGCCGTGCAGATCTCGGTGGAGGTCGGGCGCAACAGCGACGACGCGAAAACGGCCTCGACGGATGACTCCAGCGCGCCGGGCACCGAGCAGGGTTCCCGCGTGCCGGCCGTTGGCCTAGGCTTGATGGATATCACGCCGGACATCCGCCAGCAGATGAACCTCCCCGAGAACGAGCACGGTGCGGTGGTTGCGAGCGTCAATCCCGACAAGCCGGCGGCGACTGCTGGCATCCAACCGGGCGATGTCATCGTCGCCGTCAACCAGGCTCCGGTGAAGAGTGCGAAGCAGGTGACCCAAGCGATTGCTCAAGCCGGCAAATCCGGACGCAAATCGGTGCTGCTTCTGGTGGAGCGTGGCGACACCCAGATCTATGTCGCCGTGCCGTTCGCCAATGGCTGACACATGAACAGCGGCGTGGCGGGCTTGTGGACGAGCCCGCCAAGCTGGGTTCTATCTGTTACAACTTGCGCAGCGCCACTTCCTCGATCAGATGGTCGGCGCCCTTGCGCAGGATCAAGTCGGCGCGGGCGCGCGTCGGCAAGATGTTTTCGCGCAGGTTCTTCAGGTTGATGTTGGTCCACAGGCCCTCGGCGATCGCCTTGGCCGCATCCTCCGACAGCTGCGAATAGCGATGGAAGAAGGAGTCCGGATCGCGGAAGGCGGTCTCGCGCAGCCGCATGAAGCGGGAAATATACCAATTGTGGATCAGCTTCTCGTCGGCGTCGATGTAGATGGCGAAGTCGAAAAAGTCCGACAGGAAGGGCACGATCTTGCCGTCCTGTGGCAGCTTGCCCGGCTGCAGCACGTTGATGCCTTCGAAGATCAGGATGTCGGGCCTGTCGATGGTGACGAACTCGCCGGGGATGACGTCATAGGTGAGGTGCGAATAGACCGGCGCGCGGACATCGGGCAACGCCGACTTGATGCCAGAGAGGAAACGCAGCAGCGCGCCGACATCGTAGCTGTCGGGGAAACCCTTGCGCTCCATCAGGTTTTCGCGGCGCAGCACCTCGTTGGGCAGCAGAAAGCCGTCCGTGGTGATGAGGTCGACCTTGGGGCTCGACGGCCATCGCGCCAGAAGTTCCTTCAGCACGCGCGCCGTGGTCGATTTGCCGACCGCGACAGAACCGGCAATGCCGATGATGAACGGCGTCTTGGCCACGTCGACGGCGTTGAAGAAGGCCTGGCGCTGCCGGAACAGAAGCTGGCTCGCCTCGACATGCGCCGACAAAAGCCGCGACAAGGACAGATAGATGCGCTTGACCTCTTCGAGGTCGACCGGGTCGTTGAGCGAACGCAGGCGGCGGAACTCGTCCTCACTCAGCGTCAGCGGTGTATCGGCGCGGAATCGCGACCATTGCTCGGCCGAGAAGAAGCGAAACGGAGAATATTTCTCGGTTGGCGCGAGCTGATCCATCGAGATACCTGCCCTTCCTCCCGATCAGCCCTTGGGCCGCGACGCCTTCTCGGCGATGCCCGAACGCCCGGTACGGGCTTCGAGCTCCTTGAGCACGTCGTTCAACGGAACACCCGAGATGCCGAGAACGACAAGCCAATGATATATAAGATCGGCACTTTCGGAAACGAGACCCTGTTTGTCGCCCTTCACGGCGGCGATCACGGTCTCGACCGCCTCCTCGCCGAGCTTCTGCGCCGCCTTGTCGATGCCCTGGGCGTAAAGCTTGGCCGTCCATGAATCCGGATCGCCGGAATGGGCGCGGTGGCTGACGATTTTTTCCAGGTCGGAGAGCGAAAACTCGGCCATGTCGGTCTATCTTCTTGTTTAAGCCGGATTTTTCCCGAAGTCGGCTTCGGGAGCATGCTCTAGGACCTGTTGCCCAGCGAGTCCAGCCGCATCGGCAGGCCGGCCCCGGCCATATGCGCCTTGGCTTCGGCGATGGTGTAGGTGCCGAAATGGAAGATGGAGGCCGCCAGCACAGCCCCCGCATGGCCGTCGCGAATGCCTTCGACCATGTGGTCGAGCGTGCCGACGCCACCCGATGCGATGACCGGCGCGCGCACCGCGTCCGACACCGCGCGGGTCAGCGCGATGTCGTAGCCGGCCTTGGTGCCGTCGCGGTCCATCGAGGTCAACAGGATCTCGCCGGCACCACGATGGACCATTTTCCGCGCGAATTCCACGGCGTCGATGCCGGTCTTCTCCCGCCCGCCATGAGTGAAGATCTCCCAGCGGTCGGCCTCGCCAGGACCGGAGACTTTCTTGGCGTCGATGGCGACGACGATGCATTGGTTGCCGAACTTGTCGGCGGCTTCGGCGACGAAATCAGGGTTCTTCACCGCCGCCGTGTTGATCGACACCTTGTCGGCCCCGGCCAACAGCAATTTTCGGATGTCGGCCACCTGGCGCACACCGCCGCCGACGGTCAGCGGCATGAAGCATTGTTCCGCGGTGCGGGCGATGACGTCGAAGATGGTCTCGCGATTGTCCGACGAAGCGGTGATGTCAAGAAAGCAAAGCTCGTCGGCGCCGGCGGCATCATAGGCCTTGGCTGCCTCCACCGGATCGCCGGCGTCGATGAGGTCGACGAAATTGACGCCCTTGACGATACGGCCGTCCTTGACGTCGAGGCAAGGGATGACGCGGGCTTTCAGCATCAGCGGCCCTCTATCGTGGCAAGCAGATCGTTGAGCAGCTGCCCGACCAGCGGCGGCACATCGGCCTGGGCATCGAAGGCTGGATCGTAAGCGGAAACGGTGATGCCGACGACCGGCACCGCAAGCGCCATGGCGCAGGCCGCGTCGCGCAGCTGCTCCGGGTTCGGCCCGCCTGATGTGACGTAGCGATTGGCCTGCAGCGCCTTGGGATCATGCACGTCGAGATCGAGATGCATGTGCACGCTGTTGGCGCCGGCGGCCTTCAGTTTTTCCGTCGCTTGCGCCACGCCGGGACATTCCATCCGGATGACGGGCAATGTTTTGAGTAGTTTTTCCTCCGCCGGATCGAGATCACGGGCGTTGAGGAGCACGCAGCGCGCGGGATCGATCGGCCTGAAGCCGGGAATGGCCGCCGCCATCGGACGCCAGCACAGGCCGAGCACCGTCGACAGCGCCATGCCGTCGAGAAAGCCGTAGACGGACGTCTCGGGCGTGTTGAGGTCACCGTGCTGGTCGGCCCAGATGATGGCGTCGGCGCCTTCGCCGGCGACGGCGCCGGCCGACGTCAGGCAGTTTCCGGCCAGCACGATGGGAAACCGCCCCCTGTCGCGGGCCATGCGGACCTCGCCCGAGACGGCGTTGCAGACGGCAAAACCCGTGGCGATCTCACGCTCCTGGCCGTCGCCGACCCTGCCGATATCCTCGACCATGACGTCATGGCCGGCAAGGGTCAGGGCATCGACGAGCCCGCCCGATATCAGCGCGTCGGGCCCCTGGCCCATGCCGCCATGATAGTGACCGCTGTCATAGGAGGCCAGGATGAGCGAAACTTTCATGACCGCGGCTCCATCGCCGGCCGGCCGCGCAGGATCGCCAGCGCCTCCGCGGGATCGATGCGGCCGTCATAGAGGGCGCGGCCCGAGATCGCGCCTTCGAGTTTTTGCGCGTCGGGCATGGTCATGCGCACGATGTCGGCGATCGAAGCCAGCCCGCCCGAGGCGATGACCGGGATCGACACCGCGTCGGCGAGGTCGATGGTGGCGTCCCAGTTGATGCCGGTCAGCACGCCGTCGCGGTCGATGTCGGTGTAGATGATGGCAGCGACGCCGGCGCCTTCGAATTTCCTCGCCAGTTCGATAACGCCGAGGCTCGAGGCTTCCGCCCAGCCTTCGACCGCTACCTTGCCGCCCTTGGCGTCGATGCCGACCGCGACCTTGCCCGGAAACGCTTTGCAAGCCTGCCTGACCAGATCGGGATCGCGCACCGCCACCGTGCCGAGGATGACGCGGGCCAGTCCACGGTCGAGCCAGTCCTCGATCTGCTCCAGCGTGCGAATGCCGCCGCCGAGCTGCACCGGGCTCTTGGTCGCCTTCAGGATGGCTCCGACCGCGGCGCTGTTGACGCTCTGGCCCCGGAAGGCGCCGTTCAAGTCGACGACATGCAGCCACTCGAAGCCCTGCTCTTCAAAGGCTTTTGCCTGCGCGGCGGGGTCATCATTGTAGATCGTCGCGGTCGCCATATCGCCGTGCTTCAGCCGCACGCATTGGCCGTCCTTGAGGTCGATGGCTGGAAACAGGATCACTCAGGCACCCTCGACGATCGCGAAATGTCCGCTCGAAGCCGCCAGCCTGTTCTGCAACGCTGTCTGGTAGGCTGGGGATCGATAGCAGCTGAGCGCGGTTTCATAAGAGTCGAACTCGACCACCACCTGCCTGTCAAATTCCGACCTTCGGGATTGGTCACTTGTCCGCCCCGCACGAGATAGCGGCCTCCGAAAGACGAAACCGCGTCGCCGATGGCGTCGCGGTAGCGCTGATACCCTTCCGGGTCTGTCACCGTCAGCATCACCAGCCAGTAGCCCTTCTTGCTCATGGTTCAGGGCCTCCAGCGCAGGAAATTGGTGATCAGCGCCAGGCCCAGCGCCTGGCTCTTCTCAGGATGGAACTGCGTGCCGGCGAGATTGTCACGGGCGACCGTGGCCGTCACCGGACCCCCATAGTCGGCGACCGCAAGGACCTCGTCCGGCTTTCTTGCGTCGAGATGGTAGGAGTGGACGAAATAGGCATGCAGTCCCGTCTCGCCGGTCGGAATGCCGGAGAACAATGGGTGCTTATGCCTCAATTCGATCGTGTTCCAGCCGATCTGCGGGATCTTCAGCGCCGGATCGGAAGGCGTGATCTCCTTGACGTCGCCCGATATCCAGCCGAACCCGTTGCTGACGGTCTTTTCGAGGCCGCGGTCGGACATCAGCTGCATGCCGACGCAAATTCCCAGGAAAGGCCGGCCCTTGGCGATGGCGACGTCCTCGACCGCCTCCCACATGCCTTCCACGGCGCGCAGGCCGGCCGCGCAATCGGCGTAAGCGCCGACGCCGGGCAGGACGATGCGGTCCGCGGTGCGCACCCGGTCGGCATCGGCAGTCAGGTCGATCTCGGCCGCGATACCGGCCTCGCGCGCGGCGCGCTCGAAGGCCTTGGTGGCCGAGCGCAGATTGCCCGAGCCGTAATCGATGATCGCAACCCGCATCTCAGCGCCGCCCCGGAATGTGGGTCAGCCCCAGCGCCATGCCCGGCTGCGCAGGGCGCGCCAAAGCGGCATCTGGAACGATGCGCGGCGCGGGTGCTGCTTCGTCCGAAAGCCCTTCGACCTCAAGGGCATAGCGCATGTCGGCGTCGCTGAGCCAGCCGGCCTCGACGACGCCCCACTCATGCCAGCCGCGGCGGCGCAGCGCCGCGATGCGCAAGCCCTGGCCTTCCAGCCCGACGTAGAGCGAGACGAGCAGCGACAAAAGCGAGCCGCCAACACCAAGGCCAAGTCTCTGGCCAAGCATCGAGAGCACGCCCATGACGACAAAGGCGAGCGCCGCTTCGACCCACAGCCGGTGACAGGCAAGCCACAGCGGCGGCACCAGCAGGCCGAGCCAGGTGAAGCCGTCGCGGACGAAGGTCGTCGTGTCGACTTTCTCGCTGCGGCCAGGTGGCTCCATCACGACATAGGCGGTCATGAGGCTATCCCTTCAAAGAACCCTTGGTGGAGGGAACCGCGTCAGGCTGGCGCGGATCGCGCTCCAGCGCGGCGCGCAACGCGCGAGCCACCGCCTTGAAGCAGGTCTCGGCGATATGATGGTTGTTTGCGCCGTAATGGTTGGTGACATGCAGCGTGATGCCGGCGTTCTGCGCCAGCGCCTGGAAGAATTCGCGCACCAGTTCGGTGTCGAAGGTGCCGATCTTGGGCGACGAGAACGAGACGTTCCAGACCAGGAAGGGGCGGCCCGACACGTCGATCGCCGCGCGCGTCAGCGTCTCGTCCATGGCAAGGTCGATCGAGGCGTAGCGCATGATGCCGCGCCGCTCGCCCAGGGCCCTGGTCAGGGCCTGGCCGAGCGCGATGCCGGTGTCCTCGACCGTGTGGTGGTCGTCTATATGCAGGTCGCCCGTCGTCCTGACGGTCATGTCGATCAGGGAATGGCGGGAAAGCTGGTCCAGCATATGGTCGAAGAAGCCGACGCCGGTAGCGATGTCCGATTTGCCGGAGCCGTCGACATGGATCGACACGGAGATGTCGGTTTCCCCAGTCTTGCGGCTTGCATCGGCGGAACGAGGCGCCATCACTCTATCCTTGTGCCAGTGGTTCAGATCGTGACCAGTTCACGGGTCTCAAGCGCTCGCCGGCTTGAAAACGAGAGCCTTCTAGCAGCATGATGCCGGCGATTGCCAGTTGCGATCCCGGCCGCTATCGAGCGGTTTGCAATCATTGGCCACATGCATACATATGGCCGATCAAAGTCAGTCGTACCGCGCCAAATCGCCTTTTGAAGGGATGGTGCGAATCGGAGCCAAGAAATGTCCAATGATTTGACCATGCACGCCACGACCATCGTGACCGTGCGCAAGGGCAACAAGGTGGTGATCGCCGGCGACGGCCAGGTCAGCCTGGGCCAGACCATCATGAAGGGCAATGCCCGCAAAGTGCGCCGCATCGGCAAGGGCGGCAATGTGATTGCCGGTTTCGCGGGCGCCACCGCCGACGCCTTCACGCTGCTGGAACGCCTCGAAGCCAAGCTCGAACAATATCCCGACCAACTGACGCGCGCCTGCGTCGAGCTCGCCAAGGACTGGCGCACCGACCGCTATCTGCGCCGGCTGGAGGCGATGATGCTGGTCGCCGACAAGTCGGTCTCGCTGGCGCTGACCGGCATTGGCGATGTGCTGGAACCCGAACATGGCGTCATGGCCATCGGTTCGGGCGGCAATTACGCGCTGGCCGCGGCGCGCGCGCTGATGGACACCGACAAGGATGCCGAGGAGATCGCCCGCAAGGCGATGCAGATCGCGTCCGACATCTGCGTCTACACCAACAACAATTTTGTCGTCGAAACGCTCGATGCCGCCTGAACCAGACCATGACCCCGCAAAGTGGGAACCGGTTTTCGGAAAAGATCATGGTCAAACAAGAAAGTAGCTACGATTTTCGGCCGGTGACCAAAAAGGACCTGCCGATGATCGCCGGCTGGCTCGCCCAGCCGCATGTCGCGGAGTGGTGGGACGATCCCGAGACGGAAATCGCCGAGATTGCCGATCACATAGACTCGATCTCCGTCGAGCCGCTGATCGTCGAGCTCGACGGAAAGCCGATCGCCTATCTGCAGAGCTATGACCCGCATATGGAAGACGGCCATCCCTATGCCGATCAGCCGTTCGGCACGCTGGGCATCGATGTCTCGATCGGCCGGCCGGAACTGATCGGCATCGGCCATGGCTCGGCCATCGTGCGTCAGTTCGTCGAAGACCTGTTCGAGGAAGGCGTGCCGCGTGTCGTCATCGATCCCGACCCCGCCAATCTCAGGGCCATCCGCGCCTATGAAAAGGCGGGTTTCCGGGCCATTGATCGCAGGCAGTCGATCTATGGCGACGTCGTGCTGATGGCGATCGATGCCGAAGACGCGCAAGAGGGGTAATCCAGGGCATGGTCACATCCAACGAGGACAAGGGCCTTTCGGCCTACGAGGACAGCTGGCGGATGGGGCTGCTGATCGTCGCCGGCCTGCTCGTCGGCCAGGCTCTCACCCTCTACCTGATGGGCCATCCGCCGATCTGCACCTGCGGCTATGTCAAGCTGTGGCATGGCGTCGTCAACAGTTCGGAAAATTCCCAGCACATTTCCGACTGGTACACCTTCTCGCACATCATCCACGGCTTCCTGTTCTATGCGCTGGCCCGGTTCCTGTTCCCGCGCTCGCCGATCGGCTTGCGGCTGGCATTCGCCGTCCTCGTCGAGGGTGGCTGGGAGATCCTCGAAAACAGCCCGTTCATCATCGAGCGCTACCGCGCCGGCACCATTTCGCTCGATTATTACGGCGACTCGATCATCAATTCGGTGTCCGACACACTGGCCATGGTGCTGGGATTTGTGATGGCGCGAAGGCTACCTATATGGGTGATCATCAGCCTCGCCATCCTCTTCGAACTGGGTACCGGCTACCTCATCCGGGACAATCTTACACTCAACGTGATCATGCTGCTGCATCCGTTCGAGGCCATCAAGCAGTGGCAAAGTGGAATTTAGTGATATGAGCACATTTTCTCCCCGCGAAATCGTTTCGGAACTCGACCGCTTCATCATCGGCCAGAAGGACGCCAAGCGCGCCGTGGCCATCGCCTTGCGCAACCGCTGGCGCCGCCAGCAGTTGGAGGGCCAGATGCGCGAAGAGGTGATGCCGAAGAACATCCTGATGATCGGCCCGACCGGCGTCGGCAAGACCGAGATCTCGCGCCGCCTGGCGCGGCTGGCCGGCGCGCCGTTCGTCAAGGTCGAGGCGACCAAGTTCACCGAGGTCGGCTATGTCGGCCGCGACGTCGAACAGATCATCCGCGACCTGGTCGAGATCGCCATCGGGCTGGTTCGCGAAAAGATGCGCGAGGACGTGAAGGCACGCGCCCATGTCAACGCCGAGGAGCGCGTTTTGGAAGCGCTGGTCGGCAAGACGGCGAGCCCGGCGACGCGCGATAGTTTCCGCAAGAAGCTGCGCGACGGCGAACTCGACGACAAGGAAATTGAAATCGAGGTGGCCGACACCGGCAATGGCGGCATGCCCGGCTTCGAAATTCCCGGCATGCCGGGCGCCAATATCGGCGTGCTCAACATCAACGACATGCTGTCGAAGGCAATGGGCGGCAAGAAGACCAAGCTGCGCAAGACGACGGTGAAGGAGTCCTACGACCTGCTGGTCAGCGACGAATCCGACAAGCTGCTCGACCAGGACGAGGTGGTGCGCCGGGCTCTGGACGCCGCGGAAAACGACGGCATCGTCTTCCTCGACGAGATCGACAAGATTGCCGCCAGGTCGGACATTTCGGGCGGCCCGTCGCGGGAAGGCGTGCAGCGCGACCTGCTGCCGCTGGTCGAGGGCACCACGGTGGCGACCAAATACGGGCCGTTGAAGACGGACCATATCCTGTTCATCGCCTCGGGCGCGTTTCACGTCTCGAAGCCGTCAGACCTGTTGCCGGAATTGCAGGGCCGCCTGCCGATCCGCGTCGAACTGCGTGCGCTGGAGAAGGACGACTTCGTCCGCATCCTGACCGAGACCGAGGCCAGCCTGATCAAACAGTATATCGCGCTGATGAAGACCGAAGGCGTCGAGCTGACTTTCACCGACGATGCCATCGATTCGCTGGCCGGCGTCGCCGTCGACCTCAATGCCAGCATCGAGAACATTGGCGCGCGGCGGCTGCAGACGGTGATGGAGCGGGTACTGGACGAGATCTCCTACGATGCGCCGGACCGCAACGGCACGGCCGTCACCATCGATGCCGCCTATGTCCAGAAGCATGTCGGAGACCTCTCCAGAAACACCGATCTGTCGCGGTTCATCCTCTGAACGAAGACGCCGGAGCAGTCCGGCGCGGCATCAAGTAACAACTCCGGCAGGAGCCATGTGTGGCCAGATGGTACCATCTGGCCACCTTTCGTCTCGCCGGATGAAGAGGCGCTCTCGACTCGACTAGGTGCTTTACCTAGTTTGCGCGGCAATTCTCTAGGCGGCGGCGCATGAAAAAACTCATCCTGGTCATTCTCGGCTTGACGCTGGCTGCGACGCTGTTCGCCGCCGACGCGGCGACATTGGTGCCGCCGGGCAACCGC
Organism: Mesorhizobium sp. URHB0026; assembly: GCF_054059755.1. Classification (NCBI taxonomy): domain Bacteria; kingdom Pseudomonadati; phylum Pseudomonadota; class Alphaproteobacteria; order Hyphomicrobiales; family Phyllobacteriaceae; genus Mesorhizobium; species Mesorhizobium sp. URHB0026. Next base: position 1,781,933 of record NZ_JBSSCN010000001.1, read on the forward strand.
AATGCCGAGCAGCCTGACATTCCCGGCGCCTCCAGCCGCCGCACCCAGGCGACCAGCACCACCTTCCAGGCGAAGTATCGCAAGGTCTATGCCTTGCTGCAGAACGACGCCGATCTGCGCGCCAAGATCAAGAAGGCGGCGAGCGCCTATGGCATTGACCCGATGCACATCGTCGGCGCCATCGTCGGCGAGCACACCTACAATGTCGACGCCTATGACCGGCTGCAGACCTACTATGTCAAGGCGATCTCCTACCTCTCGAGCAAGCTCTCCTTCGCCTATGATGGCGAGGACATCACTGATTTCGTGCAGCGGCCGGAATTCAGAAAATGCGCCGCGATTTCGGACAGCTACGATCTGTGGGAATGCCGCGAACAGGTTTGGAACCGCTCGTTTCGCGGCAAGACCGTCGGCGGCGAGGATTTCCCCGACAACCGTTTCGGCGCCACCTTCTTCCAGCCCTACTATGCCGGCCAGACCTTCGGCCTCGGCCAGCTCAACCCTCTGACCGCCCTGCAGATGAGCGACCTCGTGCACAAGGTGTCGGGCCTGCCGAAGCTCGATGTCTCCGATCCCAACTCGGTCTACAAGACCATCATGGATCCGGACCTGACGCTTCCTTACGTCGCCGCGACGATCAGGAAGTCGATCGACGCCTATAAGAGCATCGCCGGCTTCGACATTTCTGGCAATCCGGGACTGACCGCCACGCTCTACAACGTCGGCAATCCGGAACAGCGCGCCTATGCGCTGAAGGAGGAAAACGAAAAACGCCGCGCCACCGGCGAACCGGAGAAGCTGCCGGAAGAGAATTATTACGGCTGGCTGGTCAACGACAAGCTGGACGAGTTGAGGGCGCTGTTCTAGGCGTGAGAGGATACGCTCGACGATTTCGCCAATCGGTAGCGGTGCGTGAATCGCGGCGAGGTTGCCACAGCCCCCTTCTCCCCGTTCTCCGGGAGAAAGATGCCGGCAGTCAGATGAGGGACGGCTGCGGCATCGACGGGTAGTGCGACCGTTCAGGCCGCCAGCAACGCCTTCAGCTTGACTTCAGGCGATCCCAGCGCGTCCGCCGACGGCTTCGCACGCTTGCCGATCAACATTTCGGCCAGCCTGATGTCGCGTGCCACCGCATTGCCTGGGCCGATTCCGCTGGCCGCCACCAGCCTGCCGTCGTCGGCCAAATGGAACAGGATGAAGGCGCCGTCGCCAAGGTCGCGGCGCACGGCCGTTTTGCCTTCGTCGGAAAGTCCCGCGATCTGCAGGGACAGGCCATACTGATCCGACCAGAACCACGGCACCGCCGCATGCGGCTCGCCAGCGCCCAGCATGTTCTTCGCCGTCAGTGCGCCCTGTTCCTGTGCATTGCGCCATGCCTCCAGCCGCACGCGGCGGCCGCCATAGACGGCAAGCGGGAACGAGCAGCAGTCGCCGGCGGCGAAGATGTCGGGATCGCTGCTGCGCAGTTCTGCGTCGACCGCGATGCCGTTTTCGATGGCCAGGCCGGCTTCCGCCGCGAGCCCGGTCACCGGCACGGCGCCGATGCCGATCACGGCGAGGTCGGCAATGATCTCCCGGCCGCCGGCAAGCGTCACCCGCACCTCCTTGCCGTCGTCGGCGATGGCGGAGATGCCTTCCCCGCAGACCATGTCGACGTCCTCGGCGACATGCGCGTCATGGATGATTTCGGCGATCTCGGCCGGAACGCCGCGCATCAGGATGCGCGACTGCGCCTCGATGACGGTGACCGAAGCGTCAAGCTTGCGCGCCGCCGCGGCAAGCTCGAGGCCGATGAAGCCGCCGCCGATAACCGCGATGCGATTGCCGGCGCTGAGATGAGCGCGGATGGCCAGCGCATCGGCGAAGGTTCTGAGATAGACGCAGCGCCCGCCAAGGCCAGGCATCGGCAGCTTGCGTGGGGTCGAGCCGGTAGCCAGCAGCAGCTTGTCGTAGGGCAGCACCGAGCCGTCGGACAGGCGCACCGTATGCGCCGCGCGATCGATCGCAATGGCCTGAACGGAATGGATATGCCGGATCGACTTTTCAGCCAGGATTTCGTCGCTGGCGATCGCCTTGATTGCAGGCGCGTCGCTGGCCATCGCCTCCTTGGACAGGGGTGGCCTCTCATAGGGCAGATGCGGCTCGTCGCCGACGAGCGTCACCGGCCCGTCATGGCCGAGATCGCGCAGCGTGAGTGCTGCCCGTCCGCCGCATTCGCCGGCCCCGATGATCACCATTCCTGGCGCCATGTCCTTCACCCGATCTGAACCAGCACTTTGCCCGCGTCAACCTTGACCGGATAGGTCCTGAGGTTGACGCAGACCGGCGCGCCCCTGGCCGCGCCCGTCTTGTAGTTGAAGCGGCCATTGTGCTTGGGGCATTCGATGATGTCGTCCATCACCAATCCGTCGGCGAGATGCACCTTCTCATGCGTGCAAAGTCCGTCGGTGGCGAAATAGTCGTTGTCCGGGCTGCGATAGATGGCGAAGGTACGCCCGTCATGATCGAAGCGCATCACATCCTCTTCGTCGATGTCACCGGCGGCACAGGCCTCGACCCAATGGCTCATTCAGTCCTCCCTGCAGTCGTCGGATGTCATTCCGCCGCCGCGGCGACGGTGTCGTTGTGGAATTCCTCGCGGTACGGCCTGGCGGTCGGCGGCAGCTCGCGCTTGAGGAAATAATCCTCGTTGCGCAGCTGGCGGCGGAAGGCCGGGATCATCTCGCGGTAACCGGCCAGGATCGACGGCGTCGGCGCCGGCAGATCATGCTTGATCAGCGCGTGCAGCCTGGGCAGCGCATGATAGGGCACCATCGGGAACATGTGATGTTCGACATGGTAGTTCATGTTCCAGTAGATGAAGCGGCTGATCGGGTTCATGTAGACGGTGCGGCTGTTCAGCCGATGGTCGGTGACGTTGTCGGCAAGGCCGCCATGCTGGAGCAGGCCGACCATCACATGGTGCCAGGCGCCGTAGAGCCTGGGCAGGCCGACCAGCATCAAGGGCAGGAAAGACCCGGCATGGAGCGCCAGCGCTATTGCTCCTGCATAGATGGCCGTCCAGATGCGGGCAATATGGATCGCTTTGGGCTGCTCCTGTTCGGGAATGAAGGTTTTTTCCGCAGCGCTGATGTTGCCGGCGGCGTTGCGCAGCATGTCCGACATTGCGTGCCAGGCGTCGAGCACGCCGACAAAACCAAGGATGAGGCGCGCTAGGTCGGGCGGCCGCATCACCGAGATCTCGGGATCGCGGCCGACGATGATGGTGTCGGTGTGATGGCGCGTGTGGCTCCAGCGCCAGGTCACCGGGTTGCGCATGATCATGAAGCAGGCAATCTGATAGACCGCGTCATTCATCCACTGCGTCCGGAACGCGGTTCCGTGGCCGCATTCGTGCCAGCGTGAATCGGTCGATGAGCCGTAGAGCACGCCGTAGACGAAGAAGAACGGCACGCACAACCAGCTGCCCCAGAACCAGGCGCCGCCGACGCCGCTGATGATGAGGGCGGCCAGCCAGATCGCGGTGTCGCGGATCGCCGGGCCATCGGAGCGCTGCATCAGCTCCTTCATCTGCTTCCGGGGAATGTCGGTGTGATACCACTCGGCCGCCGACAGGCCGTTCTCGACGGCAAGGCGGGCGTCGCGGCCGATCAGGCTGTAGTCACGCCGGGACGGTGCTGCGGTCATGATTGCCTCCCAAGGCAAGGGGCTCGATACCCAGAAATAACGCTCCGCCATGATAGACTCAACATCACAAAGATAGTTTCTATCATTTCCTATCAAAGTCAGGTATCGATATCAGTGAATCGAGCGAGGGGCGATCATGGCGAAACGGCCGACCATCACTGATCTGGCGCGCGTCTCCGGCGTTAGCGTTGCCACGGTGGACCGCGTGCTCAATAATCGCTTGCCGGTGCGCGAGGAAACGGCGCGCCGCGTCTACGAGACCGCGACCGAGATCGGCTATCACGCCGCCGGCCTGATCAAGCAGCGTATGCGCCACGAGTTGCCGGAATACCGGCTGGGTTTCCTGCTTTTGAGGGGCAATGACGTCTTCTACGCGGAGTTCGCGCGGCAGCTCGAACTCGCGGTATCGCAATCCCAGCGCTTCCGCGGCGTCGCCATCATCGACTTCGCCAGTTCGCTGGCGCCGGACGAAATCGTCGACCGCACGCGCAAACTGGCGGCCAAATGCAGGGCGGTCGCCCTGGTCGGGCCGGATCACCCGGCGCTGACGGTCACCGTCGAGGAGATGAAGGCCAAGGGGTTGCCGGTCTTTTCCCTGCTGTCCGACTTCGCGGCCGGCATTCGCGAGGGCTATGTCGGCCTCGACAATCGCAAGGTCGGCCGCACCGCGGCCTGGATGATCTCCAAGGCGGCCAAGCGGCCGGGCAAGGTCGCGCTGTTCGTCGGCAGCCACCGCTTCCACGGTCACGAACTGCGCGAAATCGGCTTCCGCTCCTTCTTCCGCGAACAGGCGCCGGACTTCACCTTGCTGGAAACGCTGGTCAATCTCGAGGCCAACCAGATCACGCAGGACACGCTGCTCGACCTGCTCGGCCGCCACCCGGACCTCGTCGGCTGCTATGTCGCGGGTGGCGGCATGGAAGGCGCGGTCGCGGCGCTGCGGCAGGCCAGGCCCGCCGAGATGCCGGCGGTCGTCTGCAACGAGATATCGGCGGTCTCGCGGTCCGCCTTGGCGGATGGGGTGCTCACCATGGTGATCTCCACGCCGCTGGCCGCCTTGTGCCGCGAACTGCTCGACCTCATGGCGCATGCCATCGAGACGGGTGCGGCCAACGCACCCGGCCAGACCTTCCTGCCGTTCGACATCTACCTGCCCGAGAACATCTAGCGAGCATTGACCTCGGGCACCGCGCCCGATGAGCCGCCACTGGCTGCCGATCCGCAACTACAGCACCAGGGGAAAGAAGCTCCACGCCCGCAGGCGAATTGGAGCTTTCTTCGATCTCAACGGCAAGCTCAGTGTCGAACGGCAAGTGAAGTAGGCGGCGGCGTGCAGGGTCTGGAGAGCGCCGCTCGATCTCTTGTTGCAGAGAGACATCTGGCATTTCTGAACGCCATGCCATCGCCCGCCCACGGCACCCAAGGAATGGACCCGGCGCGCAGACGCCGTTCGGCTCCGCCAGCATCCCCTGTCCGCCAAAATTGCACATCCGGTTCTGGAATCTCCCTTGACGCCTCCCGAGCAAATGGAATAAATATTTCACCAGGCATGTATTTTGGTTCTTTCGTTCCGGAAGATCTGTTTGATCAAGAGGCCTTGGCGTTCCAGCAAACGGCAGGCGCAACCCGGGGAGAGAGACGGTAATCGGGAGAGATTCCCCGGCCAGATCGGGGATTCCGGAGAGATCGGTGCAACCGGACACCAAAAGTGGAGGAGAAATACAATGAAGAAACTGCTTTTGGGCGTCGCCTTCGCGGCGCTGATGAGTTCATCGGCCATGGCCGCCAAGATCGGCGTCTCGATGGCCAAGTTCGACGACAATTTCCTCACCGTGCTGCGCAACGGCATGATCGAGCAGGCCAAGGGCATGAGCGGCGTCGAGCTGCAGGTCGAAGACGCGCAGAACGACGTCGCCAAGCAGCTCGACCAGATCAAGAACTTCGCCGCTTCCGGCGTCGACGCCATCATCGTCAACCCGGTCGACACCTCGGCCACGCAGGCGATGTCGGATGCGGCGGCCGCGGCCAAGATCCCGCTGGTCTACGTCAACCGCCAGCCGGTCAATGTCGACACGCTGCCCGACAACCAGGCCTTCGTCGCCTCGAACGAGGCCGATTCCGGCACGCTCGAAACCAAGGAAGTCTGCCGCCTGTTCAAGGAAGCCGGCAAGAAGGAAGCCAATGTCTATGTGATCATGGGCGAGCTTTCCAACCAGGCCGCCGTGCAGCGCACCAAGGACATCGACGATGTCATCGCCACGCCGGACTGCAGCTTCATCAAGATCATCGACAAGCAGACCTCGAACTGGGATCGCGACCAGGCGCAGAACCTGATGACCAACTGGCTGTCGACCGGCAAGAAGTTCGACGGCGTCATCGCCAACAATGACGAAAGCGCCATCGGCGCCATCCAGGCCATGAAGGCCGCCAACGTCGACATGAAGTCGGTTGTCGTCGGCGGCGTCGACGCCACCCAGGACGCGCTTGCAGCCATGCAGGCGGGCGACCTCGACGCCACCGTGTTCCAGGACGCCGCCGGCCAGGGCGCCGGGGCGCTGGATGCGGCGCTGAAGCTCGCCAAGGGCGAGAAGGTCGAGCACAAGGTCTATGTCCCGTTCCAGCTGGTCACGCCGGCCAACATCGACAAGTTCCTGAAGAAGAACTGAGCCGCGGACATACGGGGCGGCGCTCTCGCACGGCGACAGCGCCGCTCCGCTTCCCTCGGCGCCCGAAAGGTGCTCGGGACGGCCGCGGCTGACGGAGGATAGAAGAATTGGCACAGACATCTCACGGCGTCGGCGGGGTCAGCTATGACGCCAGGAAGCGCACATGGCCGGCCGAATTCAACGTCTTCCTGGCGCTGGTCATCCTCGTCGTCGTCTTCGAATTGATCGGCCGGGTCTTCCTCGGCGACAGCTTTCTGTTCAACACCCGCAGCGACGTCTCCGGCCTCTTCAACGAGGCGCGCCTGCAGATCATCATCCTGCAGGTGTCGATCGTCGGCATCATCGCCATCGGCGTCACCCAGGTGATCATTACGGGTGGCATCGACCTGTCCTCAGGCTCGATCGTCGGCGCGACTGCCATGATCGCCATGAGCTTCGCCCAGGTCGCGACCGTCAACGGCAATCCCAACCCCAAGGCGATGTTCCTGGCCCAGGGCTGGACCGACCTGCCCGTGATCGTCCCGGTGCTGGTGGCGATCGGCTGCGGCCTGCTCGCCGGCCTCGTCAATGGCGCGCTGATCGCCTACACGCGCATCCCGCCCTTCATCGCCACGCTCGGCATGATGGTGACCGCGCGCGGCATCGCCAAATGGTGGTCCAAGGGCCAGCCGATCTCGTTCCCGACGGACAGTTTCGCCGCGATCGGCAAGGGCTTGATGCCCGTCATCATCTTCCTGTCGCTGGCCGTGCTGTTCCAGCTGATCATGACCTACACCAGATACGGCAAGCACTGCTACGCGATCGGCTCCAACGAGGACGCAGCGCGCATGTCTGGCATCAAGATCGCCAACCACAAGATCCTCGTCTATGTCATCGCCGGCATTCTCGCCGCGCTCGCCGCCGTCGTGCTCTCCTCCAAGAACCTCACCGCCCAGGCCGGCATGGGCGTCATGTACGAACTCGATGCCATCGCCATGGCGGTCATCGGCGGCGTCTCGCTGTCGGGCGGCCGTGGCTCCATCATCGGCACGGTGATCGGCGCGCTGATTTTCGGCGTCATCATCTCCGGCTTCACCTTCCTGCGCCTCGACGCCTACTACCAGGAGATGGTCAAGGGCGTGATCATCGTCGGCGCGGTAGTTCTAGACCAGTGGCGCCAACGCATGCGGGCAATGAGGGCTTGACCATGTCAGACATCGTCCTGAAGACCGAGAACCTCACCAAGCGCTATGGCGGCGTGCATGCGCTCGAAGGCGCCAATTTCGAGCTGCGCAAGGGCGAGCACGTCGCCATCATGGGTGACAACGGCGCCGGCAAGTCGACCTTCGTGCGCCAGATCACCGCCGTCGAGCAGCGGACCAGCGGCCAGGTCTGGTTCGATGGCAAGGAAGTGAATTTCGCCGGACCGATCGAGGCCCGCGAGGCAGGCATCGAGACGGTGTTCCAGAACCTGGCTCTGGCCGACGACCTCGACGTGCCGTCGAACCTGTTCCTCGGCCGCGAGAAAGTCCTGTTCAATCTCGGGCCATTCTCGATCCTGGACCGCAAATACATGCGCAAGGCAACCGAGGCGGCGCTGGTCCGCACCGCGGTGAAGATCCCGAACCTCTCCAACACCATCCGCCATATGTCGGGCGGCCAGCGGCAGTGCGTGGCGATCGCCAGGACGGCGACCTTTGCTTCCAAGCTGATCATCATGGACGAGCCCACGGCGGCGCTCGGCGTGCAGGAGACGGCGCAGGTCGAAAACATCATCCGCACGCTGAAGGACAATGGCGAGCCGCTGATCCTGATCAGCCACAACATGCGCCAGGTGTTCGACCTTTGCGACCGCATCGTGGTGTTCCGGCGCGGCCGCATCGTCGCCAATCTGCGCAAGGAAAATACCGACGGGCAGGACATCGTATCCTATATCACCGGCGCCAAGACCGGCGAGGCGGAACTCGCGGCCTAAGGGCCGGGCTCGGAGGCGAGGTCATCGCCTTCCCGTCGATTTGTCTTGACCCGAAAATCGTTCAGCGCCCATGACCGGCGCCCCGCTTCGAACCATCCCCAGAGGAAAATATCCATGACTGTTCGCTTCGCCCTCCTTGGTGCCGGCCGTATCGGCAAGGTCCACGCCCGCGCCGTGGGTTCCAATCCCCAGGCAAAACTGGTCGCCGTGGCCGATGCCTTCGAGAAGGCGGCGAGCGAATTGGCTGTTGCCTATGGCGCCGAGGTGCGCAGCATCGACGAAATCGAGAAGTCCAAGGACATCGACGCGGTCGTCATCTGCACGCCGACCGACACCCATGCCGATCTGATCGAGCGCTTCGCCAAGGCCGGCAAGGCGATCTTCTGCGAGAAGCCGATCGACCTCGACGTCAAGCGGGTCGAGCAGTGCCTGGCCGTTGTCGACATGGCCAAGGCGACCCTGATGGTCGGCTTCAACAGGCGTTTCGATCCGCATTTCGCCGCCGTGCGCAAGGCTATCGTCGATGGCGCCATCGGCACGGTCGAGATGGTCACCATCACCTCGCGCGATCCCGGCGCGCCACCCATCGACTACATCAAGCGTTCGGGCGGCATTTTTCGCGACATGACCATTCATGATTTCGACATGGCGCGCTTTCTGCTCGGCGAGGAGCCCGTCGCGGTCAGCGCGCACGCCTCGGTGCTGGTCGACAAGAAAATCGGCGAAGCCGGCGATTTCGACTCGGTCAGCGTCATCCTCGAAACGGCTTCGGGCAAGCAGGCAGTCATCTCCAATTCGCGCCGCGCCACATATGGCTACGACCAGCGCATCGAGGTGCACGGCTCGAAGGGCATGGTGGCGGCCGAGAACCAGCGGCCGGTGTCGATCGAACTCGCCAACGAAAAGGGCTATACGCGCCCGCCGCTGCACGACTTCTTCATGACCCGCTACCTCGACGCCTATGCCCTCGAGATCGCCGCCTTCATCGCGGCGGCGACATCCGGCAAGAAGGCGGCGCCGAGCGGCGCTGACGGCCTGGTGGCGCTGAAGCTGGCCGATGCGGCGCTGAAGTCGGCGACCACGGGCAAGACCATTCGTCTCGACAAGTAAGAACCGGACCCCCAAGGCACAGGAGTAGAGCGATGAGCGCATCCGCCGATCGCAATTCGAATACACGCGCCATCGTCACCGGCGGTGCGCAAGGCATAGGATTCGCGGTCGCCGAAGCGCTGGCCGACGAAGGCTGCCGGGCGCTGGCGCTCATCGGCCGCTCGCAGGAGAAGGGCGACAAGGCTGTTGCTCATTTCAAGAAATCGGGCGTCGACGCGATCTTCATCAGCGCCGACGTCTCCAAGGTTGCCGACTGCAAGCGCGCGGTCGCCACCGCGATCTCGCATTTCGGCACGCTCAACGCGCTGGTCAACGCCGCCGCCACCTCGGCGCGCGGCACGCTGGTCGAGACGTCAGAAGAGCTATTCGACCAGATATTCGACACCAATGTGCGCGGCCCGTTTTTCCTGATGCAGGGCGTGGTGGCGCATCTCTTGGAGAAAAAGGCGCCCGGGTCGATCGTCAACGTACTGTCGATGTCGGCGCATACCGGGCAGTCCTTCCTGACGCCCTATTCGACCAGCAAGGGCGCGCTGATGACACTGACCAAGAACGTCGCCAACGCCTATCGCTTCAACCGCATCCGCTGCAACGCCGTGCTGCCCGGCTGGATGGACACCGAGGGCGAGGACATCGTGCAGAAGAAATGGCACGACGCGCCCGACGACTGGCTGGCGAAGGCCGAAGCCGCGCAGCCGATGGGCCAATTGGTCAAGCCGGACCAGCTCGCGCGGCTGATCAGCTACATGGTCAGCCCGCAATCGGGCGTCATGACCGGATCGCTGGTCGACTACGACCAGAGCGTTGCTGGGTCTTTGCCGGAGTAGCTTCATGCGAGCGATCTGCGGGGCGCACATTGAACCTATCCTATGTCAGTCTTTGTGAAATCCTGACCGGTGTAGAGCAAAGCCAAATTATATGCCTTGCAACAGGCATAGGAAAAGCAATCGCCCATATTGAGCTGCGCCGGCGAATTGACACCCTTGCCGTAGTTTTGTGCGGCTTCGATGGCGAGCCGCCCGACTTCGGCCGAAATGACGACCTCGCCGATCCCCAAATCCTGCACGAAACGGTCCACGGCCGCATTCGCCTTTGCGACCGCCGTCGGTTGGACGGGTGAAGGCAGGGGGGTCTTTGAACGCGCCAAGGCCATTGCGGTCTCGAAACGAACGACCGCCGAAATGAAGAAAGGCCCGCCATGGGCATCCATCCGGGCGGCTAGTTCTCCTGCCGTGGGCTCCGGACGCAACAGAGCGACGACCGCCGAAGCGTCAATGAACAAGCTCATAATCCCCCTGAAAGCTCGTCCGAATAGGCTCTCATATCGAAGTCAGGATTATCCGCTCCGATTTCACCAGCCATTCTGACTGCCTCCGCCAAGCGTTCCGATACAGTTTGGACACTGCGGGCGCGCTCAATTTCATGCGTCAGGGCGCGGCGAACCGCCTCGGCTTTACTCGGCGCCTTTGTGAGGCGCTGCACCTCAAGTACCAGCCGGTCGACTTCTCGGTCCTTCACATAAAGCGGCATCGGAGCATATCCTTTTTGGAATATCCAACATATACCTTCCTGCATATTCAAACAAGACCGCCATCAGGTGCGTGACATTAAACGCGAGTTCGGCTATAGCCCACGCATGATCAACCTGACCGCCACGTATTGGTACTTTAGGAGCTCGCTGGCGGCGGGAGGATTGCGCTCGATCTGAAGATTGCAGCAACAAGATCCGAACAGCCGCCAGACCTGGCGGCTTTTTTGTTTCAGCCGGCAGGTTCCCAAACAGGAGCAGAAAGCCGTGTTGACCACCACAGACGACCTCCGGGTCAAGGAACTGAGACTGCTGAGCACGCCGGACGAGGTGATGCGCGAGATACCGCGCTCACTCACGGCGACACGCACCGTTGCCGCCTCGCGCAACGCCATTCACTCCATCCTCACCGGGACCGACGATCGGCTTGTCGTCATCGTTGGCCCTTGTTCCATTCACGATCCGGTCGCGGCCGTTGAATATGCCAGCCGTCTGGCGGCGCTGCGCGAGGCACTGTCCGACCGGCTTGAGATCGTCATGCGCGTCTATTTCGAAAAGCCGCGCACGACGGTCGGCTGGAAAGGCCTGATCAACGATCCCGACCTCGACGGCAGCTTCAACATCGACAAGGGGCTGCGGATGGCGCGCAACGTGCTGTCCGCCGTCAACAATCTCGGCCTGCCGGCGGCGACCGAATTCCTCGACATGACGACGCCGCAATACATCGCCGACCTCGTCGCTTGGGGCGCCATCGGCGCGCGGACGACCGAGAGCCAGATCCATCGCGAGCTGGCCTCGGGTCTCTCCTGCCCGGTCGGCTTCAAGAACGGCACCGACGGCAATCTCAGGATCGCCGGCGAGGCGGTGAAGTCGGCCGCCCAGCCGCATCATTTCATGGCGGTGACCAAGGGCGGACGCAGCGCCATCGCGGCGACGACCGGAAACGAGGATTGCCACGTCATCCTGCGTGGTGGCGTTCAGCCCAATTACGATGCGGCAAGCGTCGAAGCCGCATCGGTCGAACTCGTCCGCGTCGGTATCGCCCCCCGTCTGATGATCGATGTCAGCCACGCCAACTCAACCAAGAAGCCGGAGAACCAGCCCAAGGTCGCGGCCGACGTCGCTGGCCAGGTCGCGGCGGGCGACGAGCGCATCATCGGCGTCATGATCGAGAGCAATCTCGTCGCCGGCCGGCAGGATGTGATGGCCGGCAAGCCGCTGGTCTACGGCCAGAGCATCACCGATGGCTGTATCGACTGGGCGACCACCGAGACCGTGCTGCACGGCCTTGCCGGCGCTGTCGAATGGCGCCGCTCGGCACGCCGCGCGATCATGGAGAGCCGGCAGGGCGCCGCCTGATCTGGTTGGAGCATAAGGGCGGCGCTTCCAGTTTCAGCCCAGGACCACGCCGCTCTTAGGCCCCGCAGCTCCCCACCTCCTTGCATGCCGCCGATCCGCGTGTTACATACTGAACCAAATGGTTCAGTATCATCCTGCCCGCCTGGATGCATCGTTCGCCGCGCTCTCGGACGCCACCCGACGCGGGGTTCTGGAGCAGCTCGGCCGTGCGGATGCTTCGATCACGGACCTGGCCCAGAAATTCCACATGACCCTCACGGGCATGAAGAAGCATGTCGGCGTCCTGGAGCAGGCGGGCCTCGTCACGACGCGGAAGGTCGGGCGCGTGCGGACCTGCAAGCTCGGCCTGCGCCGCCTGGAGGAGGAGACGGCATGGATCGAGAGATACCGCCAGCTCTGGGCCGCACGCTTCGACGAGCTGGATAAGGTTGTCGAGGAATTGAAACGGAAGGAGGAAGCCGATGGACCAAAAGAGAGCGAATGAGCCCACCCCCATGCAGAACCGCACGACGGTGGAACGAAAGTCCGACCGGGAGCTGGTCGTCACGCGAAGCTTCGACGCGCCGGCCCGCATCGTCTTTGAAGCGTGGACAAAGCCCGAGCTGTTCAAGCAGTGGTGGGCGCCGAAGTCGATGGGCATGTTGCTGCGTTCGTGCGAGATGGATGTTCGTGCGGGAGGCGGGTACCGTTTGGTGTTCGGGCATGATGACTCGCACCCTGCCGAATTCTTCGGCAGGTATCTCGAAGTGTCACCGCCCCCTCGCGCCTCGTCTGGACCAATGACGAAGGTGGTGACGATGGCCCCGTCACCACGGTGACCTTCGAGGAGAAAGGCGGCAAGACGCTGCTCATCATGCATGAGCTTTATCCCTCGAAGAAAGCCCTCGACGCCGCCGGCACCGGGGCGGCGGATGCGATGGCCGAGACGTTCGGGCAGTTGGACGAGCTTCTCCCCACGCTGCGGCAGGGCGCCGCCTGATCCGGCCGGCGCCAGAAGGGCGGCGGTTCGGTTCAGCCCGAGACTACGCCGCCCTCAGCCCTTCCCATACAGTGAACACGGAGACCGCGAAGAGCAGCAGCCCGGCCGCCCGGCCGGCAAGAATGGTTACCCGTGGATTGGCGATCAGAAGCTTGCGGCTGCGGCCGGCCGATATTGCGAGCCCGCCATAGATCGCGGCCTGCGTCAGCACGGTCAGCAGGCCCATCGCCGTAGCCTGCATCCAGATCGGGCCGTACACAGGTTTCAGGAACTGCGGATAGACGGCGAGCACGAAGAGATAGGCCTTCGGGTTGATCAGGCAGGTCACCAAGCCTTGGCGAAACGCCTTCCATGCCGAGCGGCTGCCGGCGGGCTCGTCGTGACCGACAGTGATGGAGCTGCGCATCAGTGCAATGCCGATGAAGGCCATGTAGGCGGCGCCGGCAATCAGCAGCGGCTTGAACAGGATCGGCACGAAATGCATAAGCAGGCCGACGCCTATCGCGCCGTTCAGCGTGTGCACCATGCCGCCGACCATGATGCCTCCGGTCGCGGCAAGACCCCTGTCGCGCCCGCCGGTCAACGCATTGGCAAGCACGAACAGCATGTCCATGCCTGGAACGGCGATGATGCCGAACAGGAGGATAAAAAACAGCCAGAGGTTTTCAGCATAGCCCATGTCAGTTGCCTGTTCTCACGCTCGGCTCAGCCTCGGCCGAACCCGTTGATTTTCAAACCGATAGGCAGTCCTATAGGCTGGCCCAACTGACGATGGTGTGTCAGTTGTAATTGGTACCGGGTTAGAAAAATGCGCAAGGCGTCACGCCTGTTCGAGATCATCCAGATCCTGCGGCTGGCGCGCCAGCCGGTGACGGCGTCAATGATCGCCGGCCAGCTGGAAGTGACGATCCGCTCGATCTATCGCGACATCGTGGCGCTGCAGGCGATGCGCGTGCCGATCGAGGGCGGGCGTGGCATCGGCTACATCCTGCGCCCCGGCTTCGACTTGCCGCCGCTGATGTTTTCGATCGAGGAAATGGAGGCGATCGTCCTGTCGCTGGCGCTGCTGGAGCGCACGGGCGACGACGAGCTCAAGCAGGCGGCCAAGCGCGTCGGCGCCAAGATCGCCGGCGCCGTGCCGCCGCCCTTGCGCCAGACGCTCGACGCCAATGCACTGCATGCGTGGGGATTCGCCGCGCCCTCCGCAGGTGCGATCGATCTGGCGCTGGTGCGCCGCGCCATACGCGACGAGGAGAAGCTCGAGCTCTCCTATCGCGACGAACTTGGCCGCGCTTCCGAGCGCCTCATCCGCCCGATCGCTCTGATCTACTACGCCGAAACCGCCAACATCGTCGCCTGGTGCGAGCTGCGCCAGGCGATCCGCAATTTCCGCAGCGACCGGATCGAGGATTGTCGGCCGACCGGGCTACGTTTCAAGGGCGAAGGCGATCGTTTGCGGCAGGTCTGGGTCGATGGATGGGAAGTCAATGCAGCGGCCGCCGGCTAAAGCGACCAGCGCAGCGAACCCTACCTTACATCCACCCAGCGCTTCTCCTCGAAGGAGCGCGCCATGGCGTGCACGGTGCGCTCGATCTCCAGCCCTTCGGCGAACTCGATGAGCCGGGCCGGCTTGCCGGCAATCCGTGTCAGCAATTCGTGGCATTCGATGATCTTGAGGTCGTTGAAGCCGAGGCCGTGGCCGGGCGCCGGCACGAAGAGGTCATAGGGTCTGTGCTGCGGCGCCACCAGAATGGTGCGATAGCCCTGTTCGGTGGCTCGGTCGGACGTCAGGTAGAGCTGGAATTCGTTCATCCGCTCCTGGTCGAACAGGATCGACCCCTTGGAGCCGAAGATCTGGATGGCGATGCGGCCCTTGCGGCCCCAGGCCGAGCGGTTGACCTGCAGCGTTCCGGCAATGCCGTTCTCCAGATGCATCAGCACGCTGGCGATGTCGTAGGTCTCCACCGCGCGTCGGCCGCCTGAAGCAAGCTTGCGGTCGGCATAGGGCTTGGCCATGTCGCAGATGACGCTGCCGACGCGGCCGAACAGCGCCGAGACCAGCGACAGCGGATGCACGGCGAAATCGTCGAGCGCGCCATAGCCGGAAGTCGCCTCGTGCTTCCAGAAGAACAGCGCCTCGGGATCGGCCATGAAGTCCTCGTCCATCTCGATGCGCAGATGGTTGACCTCGCCGATGATCTTTTCGTCGAGCAGCGCGCCGATGTGACGGATGGCCGGGCTCTGGATGTAGTTGTAGCCAAGCGCCGCGACCTTGCCTGATTTCTTCGCCGCGGCCGCCATCGCTTCGGCTTCGGCAAAGCTCGGCGCCATCGGCTTTTCGCACCACAGATGCTTGCCGGCTTCGAGGACAGCGATGGCCATTTCCGGATGGAACTGGTTGGGCGTTGTCAGCGACACGATATCGACCTCCGGGTCGTTGACGACGGCGCGCCAGTCACTGGTGGCCTTGGCGAAGCCGAACTCGCCGGCCTTGCGCTTGGCGAGATCCTCATTGACCTCGCCGAGATGGACGAGCCGTGGCTTGGCCGCATCGGGGAAGACGGCCCCGACGGCGCTCCACGCGATGGCGTGGCATTTGCCCATGAAACCCGTGCCGATAAGACCGACGCCGACCATTTTTTGTTCCTTCGCTGCCACAAAACCCGAGTGGATGAATTAGTCCATTTTTTCTAGGAATGGAATGTCTGCCTCATTTTTTATGGCGTTCTTGCGCAGGCTCGCTATGATGGGGCAGAGAGGGTGTCCAGACAGGCTTGGGCAGAGGGACGATGGACGAACAGGTACCTCGCGACTTCGAGACGCTGCGTGCCACGATTCTGGACCGGCGCGAGACCCTGCCCAAGCGCATCGCCCAGATCGCCGCCTATGCGCTAGACAATCCCGACGACATCGCCTTCGGTACCGCCGCCAGCATCGCCGCTTCGGCCGGCGTGCAGCCCTCGACCCTGATCCGTTTTGCCCAGCAACTTGGCTTCGACGGTTTTACCAGCCTGCAGCAGGTATTCCGCGAGCGGCTGCGCGAGCGCAACTCTTCCTATGACGAGCGGCTGCAGGCGCTGCGCGCCAAGGCCGAGGGCGGCGCCGGCCACCGGGCGATCTTCGACGGCTTCATCGCCGCCGCCAGCACCTCGCTCAACGACATTTCCCGCACCCTGGACGATGCGCATCTGGAAGAGGCAATTTCGCTGCTGGCGAAGGCGCAGACCATCTATGTCTTGGCCAAGCGGCGCTCCTATCCGGTGGCTTCCTACATCGCCTATGCGCTCGGCAAGCTGAAGATCCGCAACCAGCTGATCGAATCGGCAGCCGGCCTGAATGCCGAGATGGTCGGCTTCGCCACACCGGCGGACGCCGTCATCGCCATCAGCTTCTCGCCCTACGCACCGGCCACGATCGAGGAGGCGCGTGCCATTTCCGAGCAGGGCGTGCCGATCGTCGCCATAACCGACAGCTCGTTCTCGCCGCTCGCCCAGTTCGCCAGGGTCTGGTTCGAGGTTGCCGAGGCGGATTTCGCCGGCTTCCGTTCGCTGTCGGCGACAATGGCGCTGGCCATGGCGCTGACCGTCGGCGTCGGCGAGAAGCGGCGCGACGCCAGCCGTAAGCGCAAGGCTTGATCAGGCATTCCATCAAGGCAATTTTAGCCAAGGGAACGCTCATTCCATATTGACTATGGATTGGAATTATTATTTCATATTGCCGGCGCCACGCAGCCGCTCGCGCGTGTTACCCAAACAATGTGTCCATGACGACACGACCGACGGGAGGTTCCAATGAGCGAAGCCGTGGACGCAAGACAGGCGCCGCTCGATGTCATCACCATCGGCCGCGCGTCCGTCGACCTCTATGGCCAGCAGATCGGATCGCGGCTGGAGGACATCACCTCCTTCGCCAAGTCGGTCGGCGGCTGCCCGGCCAATATTTCCGTCGGCACGGCGCGGCTCGGGCTGCGCTCGGCTCTGCTGACGCGCGTCGGCGACGAGCAGATGGGCCGCTTCATCCGCGAACAGCTGAAACGCGAAGGCGTCAACACCGACGGTTTGAAGACCGACAAGGAGCGGTTGACCGCGCTGGTTCTGCTTTCGGTCGAGAGCGAAGGCGTTTCGCCGATGATTTTCTACCGATCCGACTGTGCCGACATGGCGCTGGCCGAGGAGGATATCGATGAGGCGTTTATTGCTTCGGCCCGTTCGATCGTCGTCACCGGGACGCATTTTTCCCGCCCCAACAGCGATGCCGCCCAGCGCAAGGCGATCCGCATCATGAAGGCCAGGAGTGGCAAGGTCGTGTTCGATATCGACTATCGCCCGAATTTGTGGGGCCTTGCCGGCCACGCCGAAGGATTTGAGCGCTATGTCAAATCCGACCGCGTCTCGGCCCGGTTGAAGACGGTGCTGCCCGATTGCGACCTCATCGTCGGCACCGAGGAAGAGATCATGATCGCGTCCGGCGCCGACGACTGCCTGAGCGCGCTGAAGACGATACGCTCACTGTCCTCGGCCACCATCGTCCTGAAGCGCGGCGCCATGGGCTGCATCGTCTATGACGGACCGATCAGCGACGATCTCGAGGACGGCGTCGTCGGCAAGGGTTTCCCGATCGAGATCTACAATGTGCTTGGCGCCGGTGACGCCTTCATGTCCGGTCTGTTGCGCGCCTGGCTCGGCGGTGAAAGCCTTGCCACGGCGGCGACCTGGGCCAATGCCTGCGGCGCCTTCGCCGTGTCGCGGCTGCTCTGCGCGCCTGAATACCCGACCTTCGAGGAGCTGCAGTTCTTCCTCGATAACGGCAGCAAGCATCGCGCGCTGCGCAAGGACGAGGCGATCAACCACATCCATTGGGCGACGACACGCCGGCGCGACATCCCCTCGCTGATGGCGCTCGCCTGCGATCACCGTGTGCAGCTCGAGGATGTGGCGGCCAGGACAGGTGCCGATCCGGCACGCATCCGCGATTTCAAGGTGCTGGCGGTCAAGGCAGCGGCCAAGGTCGCCGCCGGCCGCGACGGCTATGGCATGCTGATCGACGAGAAACATGGCCGCGAGGCGATGTTCGAATTCGCCCGCCACCCCTTCGCCTGGCTCGGACGACCGGTGGAACTGCCTGGCTCGCGGCCGCTGCGCTTCGAATTCTCGCAGGACATCGGCTCGCAGCTTACCGAATGGCCTGTCGACCACTGCATCAAGTGCCTGTGCTTCTATCATCCCGACGATCCGGCGGAACTGAAGGAAGAACAACAGCAGAAGCTGCGCGCGCTGTTCGAGGCCGCGCGCAAAGTTGGCCGTGAACTTCTCATCGAGATCATCGCCGGCAAGCACGGCAAGCTCGACGACACGACCATCCCGCGCGCGCTGGAGGAACTCTATGCGCTCGGCATCAAGCCGGACTGGTGGAAACTCGAACCGCAGGCGTCGAGCGGCGCCTGGGCGAAGATCGAGGCGGTGATCCTGAAGCACGACCCCTGGTGCCGCGGCATCGTCCTGCTTGGCCTGGAGGCGCCGCAGGACGAGCTGGAGGCCGCTTTCGCCGCCACGGCCAACGCGCCTATCGTCAAGGGCTTTGCCGTCGGGCGCACCATCTTCGTCCACGCAGCCGAACAATGGCTGGCCGGCAGGATGTCGGATGACGAGGCAGTCGCCGACATGGCGTCGCGTTTCGAACAGTTGACCGAAGCGTGGCTTGCCGCGCGCGGCCGCAAGGCGGCATAACAACACGCAACGGTGTAGCGACTGCGGAGGAAAACACCATGAGCAAGACAATCCGCCTGACGATGGCGCAGGCGCTGACCCGCTTCCTGTCTCGCCAGATGACCGAGATCGACGGGAGAAAAACGCCGATCTTCGGCGGCGTCTGGGCTATCTTCGGCCATGGCAATGTCGCCGGCATCGGCGAGGCGCTCTACGAGGTGCGCGACGAATTGCCGACCTTCCGCGCCCACAATGAGCAGGCGATGGCGCATGCGGCGATCGCCTATGGCAAGGCCAATTTCCGCCGCCGCTTCATGGCCGCGACCTCTTCGATCGGCCCCGGCGCGATGAACATGGTGACGGCGGCGGCCCTTGCCCACGTAAACAGGTTGCCCGTCCTGTTTTTGCCGGGCGACGTCTTTGCCAACCGCATTCCCGATCCCGTGCTGCAGCAGGCCGAGGATTTTTCCGACGGCACGGCGACGGTCAACGACTGCTTCCGCCCCGTGTCGCGCTATTTCGACCGCATCACCCGGCCGGAGCAGATCATTCCGGCGCTGAGCCGCGCCATGCAGGTGCTGACCGATCCGGCCGAATGCGGCCCGGTGACTTTGTCGCTCTGCCAGGACGTGCAGGCCGAGGCCCATGACTATCCCGAGAGCTTCTTTGCCGAGCGGATCTGGCGTCAGCGCCGGCCGCGCCCGGACCGTGGCGAACTGGCGGCGGCCGTGGCGGCGCTCAAGGGAGCCAGGAAGCCGCTGATCATCGCCGGCGGCGGCGTGCTCTACTCTCAGGCTTCGGACGAACTGGCCAAATTCGCCCAAGCCGCCGGCATCCCGGTCTGCGAAACGCAAGGCGGCAAGTCCTCGCTGCAGGACGATCACCAGCTCAACATGGCGGCGGTGGGTGTTACCGGCACTTCGGCCGCCAACCGGCTGGCGGAAGAGGCCGATGTCGTGCTCGCCATCGGCACGCGGCTGCAGGATTTCACCACTGGCTCGTGGGCGCTGTTCAAGAATTCCGGCAAGACCATCATCGGGCTCAACGTGCAGCCCTTCGATGCCGGCAAGCACCGGGCGCTGCCGCTGGTCGCGGATGCCTGGGAAGGGCTGGCCGAGTTGGGAACCGCGCTGCAAGGCTGGAAGGCGCCTGCCGCCTGGACCGACAATGCGGCCGCCGGCAAGAAGGCCTGGCAGGCCGACGCGGCCAAGGTGACGGCCTCGACCAACGCTGCTTTCCCCTCGGATGCGCAGGTGATCGGCGCCGTGCAGCGCGCCATGGGCTCAGGCGTGACGCTGCTGCATGCGGCAGGCGGCCTTCCGGGCGAACTGCACAAGCTCTGGCAGGCCGGCGCGCCCGGCTCCTACCATGCCGAATATGGCTTCTCGACCATGGGTTACGAGATCGCCGGCGGGCTCGGCACCAAGATGGCCAAGCCCGACGAGGAGGTCGTCGTCATGATCGGCGACGGCTCCTACCTGATGCTCAACTCCGAGATCGCCACCTCGGTGATGCTCGGCCTGAAGCTGACCGTCGTGCTGCTCGACAACAGGGGGTTTGGCTGCATCAACCGGCTGCAGATGGCGACCGGCGGCGCCAACTTCAACAATCTCTTGCAGGACTCGCGCCACGAAATCCTGCCCGACATCGACTTTGCCGCGCATGCGGCAAGCATGGGCGCGATAGCCGAGAAAGTGCCATCGATCGCCGAGCTGGAAAACGCGCTGCAAAAAGCCAAGAAGAACGATCGCACCACCGTGCTGGTCATCGACACCGATCCGCTGGTTTCGACCGATGCCGGCGGCCATTGGTGGGATGTGGCGGTGCCCGAGGTCTCGGCGCGGCCTCAAGTGAACGCCGCGCGCAAGGCCTATGACGAGAAGCGGCGGATGCAGAACGTCGGCGATTGATATCGACCGCCCAAGCTCCTCCCTTCTCCCCGTCACTATACGGGGAGAAGGTGCCGGCAGGCGGATGAGGGGCGGCGCCAACAGACAAGAAATGAAACTGTTTTTGGGACCGGAGTGACGACTTGAAAGCCAAATTGGGCATGTCCCCCATCGCATGGTGGAACGACGATCTTGCCGAACTGAGCGATGACGTGTCGCTGGAGGAATGTCTGCGCCAGTCGCGCTCGGCCGGCTTCACAGGCATGGAGATGGGCCGGCGCTTTCCCAACGACCCCGCCATCATGCTGCCGATCCTGAAGGCCGCCGACGTGACGCTGTGCGGCGGCTGGTTTTCGGGCACGCTGGTCGATGAGGAGATGGCTGCCAACAAGGATCGCGTCCAGCCGATGATCGACCTGTTCAAGGCGGTCGACGCGCCCTGCATCGTCTATGGCGAGGTCGGCCGCTCGATCCAGGGCGACCGTACCAAGCCGCTCGCCACCAAGCCGAAGCTCACTGGCGACGAGATGAAGGCCTACGCGCGGCGCCTGACCGAATTCGGCGAATGGTGCGCCGGGCAAGGCATGCCGCTGTCCTATCACCATCACATGGCGGCTGTGGTCGAGACCGAGCCGGAGCTCGATGCCTTCATGCGCCATTCCGGCGAAGGCATCCCACTGCTGCTCGATGCCGGACACCTCGCCTTTGCCGGCGGCGACGTGCTGCGCGCCATCGACAACCACCACAAGCGCATCAGCCACGTCCATGTGAAGGACGTGCGCATGGGCGTGATCGAGAAGCTCGACCGCACCAGGCAATCTTTCCTCGATGCGGTGGCGCTCGGCGCCTTCACCGTGCCGGGCGACGGATCGCTCGATTTCGGCGCGATCGTGCGGCGCTTCGCCGACCATGGCTATGAAGGCTGGTTCGTGGTCGAGGCCGAACAGGACCCGAAGAAGAACCCGCCGTTGAAGATGGCGCAGGTTGGCCACAGGGAGCTGATGCGGGTGATGACATCAGCCGGCTACACGGTGGAGACGCAAGGTTTTCCGAATGCCTGAAGACTGGATTCGCCGTGAGGCGCGGTCTATCTGAGGACGGATTGCTGAATTCGGATGGCGCGATGAAAGATTATGAACACCCGTTCTTCCGCCCGCTGTGGCGGCGCATCGCCGTCGTGGCCGTCTGCCTGATCTGGTCGGTGATCGAGTTCGCGTCCGGCACGCCGTTCTGGGGCGTCATCGCGCTCGGTTTTGCCGGCTACGCCGTCTGGCAGTTTTTCTATCTCTACAAGCCGGTCGACGAGAGCAAGGCCGCAAGCGAGACCGAACCGAAGGAGTAACCCGATGTCGAAACTGCTCGTCAAAGCCGACAAGGGCCATGGCCGCGTCGCCCATGTGACGCCGAAAAGCGCCGGCTGGACCTATGTCGGTTTCGACCTGCATCGGCTGAAGCCGGGCGAAAACGCGTCGGGAAAGACGGAAGACCGCGAAGTCTGCCTGGTGTTCGTGACCGGCAAGGGTACCGTGAAAGCCGGCGGCAAGGATCTCGGCCTGCTCGGCGAGCGCATGTCGCCCTTCGATGGCAAGCCGTGGTCGGTCTATGTGCCGCAGGGATCGGACTGGTCGGTGACGGCCGATACCGAGCTGGAACTTGGCGTCTGCTCGGCGCCCGGTCTTGGCGGCGGCCTGCCGGTCCGGGTGATCGGACCGGGCAATCTCGGCCAGGAGGTGCGCGGCAAGGGCACCAACACGCGCTACGTCACCAACATCCTGCCGGAAGGCCAGCCGGCCGACTCCTTGCTGGTCGTCGAGGTCATCACGCCCGGCGGTCACACGTCGAGCTACCCGCCGCACAAGCACGACCAGGACAACCTGCCTGCCGAGTCCTATCTCGAGGAAACCTACTACCATCGCCTCAACCCGCCCCAGGGCTTTGCCTTCCAGCGCGTCTACACCGATGCCGACAAAAGCGGACATCGCGCGCTGGACGAAGCCATGGCGATCGAGGATGGCGATGTGGTGCTGGTGCCCAAGGGCTATCACCCCTGTGCCGCCTGCCACGGCTATGACCTCTATTACCTCAACGTGATGGCCGGACCGAAGCGGACGTGGAAATTCCACAATGCTCCCGAGCACGAATGGTTGATGAAGGCCTGACCGTGTCGCCGTCCGGTCGAACTTATTGGTCCAGCTTGGAAAAATCGTCGGCTAAGGACCCGAAGTGTCGATTTGCCTTCTAAAACCCGTCAAAGCTTCGTCAATCCGTCATGGAAATCACCTATGGCAACAGTTCTGACGAGGACTTCCCATGCGTTATGCCATTTATTTCACCCCCCGGCAGGACGAGCCGCTGGCGCGCATCGCCGCGAATTGGCTGGGCCGCGATCCGTTCGGCGCCGCGACAAGGCCGGTTGAGGCCGTTGCCGATCTGTCGGCGGCGGAAGTGGCCTTCCACACCGCTTCGGCGCGCCGCTATGGCTTTCACGCGACGCTGAAGGCGCCCTTCCACCTGGCTGCGACGGAGACCGAAGCCTCGCTCCGCGCGGCGCTGGATCATTTTGCCGAGGTTACGCCTGTCGTCACGATCCCGCGCCTGGTCGTCAGCCAGATCGACACCTTCTTCGCGCTGGTGCCGGATGGTCCGCTGCCGCCGCTCAACCGCTTCGCCGACGATGTGGTACGCGATTTCGATCGGTTTCGCGCGCCGCTGTCCGAGGCCGAGATCGAGCGGCGCAGCCCGGATTCGCTGAAGCCGGTCGAGTTTCGCAATCTCTGCCAATGGGGCTATCCCTATGTCTTCGAGACCTTCCGCTTCCACATGACCCTGTCCGGGCGGGCCAGCCCACGGGAAAGCCCTCGCCTGCGCGCCGCCATCGACAGCCTTTTCGCCGATGTGTTGCGCCAGCCCGTGCTCGTGGACGCGCTGACATTGTTTGTCGAACCCGAGCCCGGTGCGCCGTTCATGGTGCTTTCCCAGCACGCGCTCGGACGCCGCCCGGCCCGAAAAATCGCCTGAACGAAACCCGACTGCAAGACCAAGGACTACCCGCAATGACCGCCGAAACTGTTCTTTCCAACGCCCGTATCGTTCTTGCCGACGAGATCGTCGAAGGCTCACTGGTGCTGCGCGATGGCTTGATCGCGGGCATCGATGCCGGTTCTGCCCGGACCGGCGAGGACATGGGCGGCGACTTCATCATTCCTGGGCTGGTCG
Source organism: Mesorhizobium sp. URHB0026 (assembly GCF_054059755.1). Lineage (NCBI taxonomy): Bacteria > Pseudomonadati > Pseudomonadota > Alphaproteobacteria > Hyphomicrobiales > Phyllobacteriaceae > Mesorhizobium > Mesorhizobium sp. URHB0026. The sequence goes on from NZ_JBSSCN010000001.1 coordinate 1,806,026, forward strand.
AACTCCACACCGACCATCTCGAGGGCCATTATGCGCCGCGGCCGAAAGTGCGCTGGAACCCGATCGCCGCGGTGCTCGCCCATGACGCGCAGGTGGCGACCGCCGGCATCACGACCGTGCTCGATGCCTTGCGCGTCGGCATGGACGAGGACGCCGACCTGACATTGGACGACATACGCAAGCTGGCCGATGCGATCGAGGACAGCGTCGCGCAGGATCGTCTGCGGGCCGATCACTTCCTGCACCTTCGCTGCGAGGTTTCAGCGCCGGATTGCCTCAACGCATTCGCCAATTTCGACGGTGACGAACGGGTCAAGCTGGCGTCGCTGATGGACCACGCGCCGGGCCAGCGCCAGTTCGTCAATCTTGAAACCTATGCCTACTACTACCAGCGCAAGCTGAAACTCTCGGATCGCGATTTCCAGAAATTCTGCGAGAAGCGGATGGACGAATCGTCACGCAACTCCGGGCCGAACCGCGTCTTCATCGCCGCCGCCTGCCGGGAGCGCGGCATCGTGCTCGCCAGCCACGACGATGCGACGTCGGCTCATGTCGAGGAGGCCATCGAGCAGGGTGTGCGGGTCGCCGAGTTCCCGACCACCGAGGAAGCGGCGCGTGCCTCGAAGGCCGCCGGGCTTGGGGTGCTGATGGGGGCGCCCAATGTCATGCGCGGCGCCTCGCATTCGGGCAATGTCTCGGCACGCACCTTGGCCAGTGACGGCCTGCTCGACATCCTGTCGTCCGACTACATTCCCTTCAGCCTGATCCAGTCGGCCTTCTTCCTCGGCGACATGGTCGAAGGTATTTCGCTGCCGCGGGCCGTCGCCATGGTTTCGAAGAACCCGGCGCGGGCCGTCGGCCTCGACGACCGCGGCGTCATCGAGCAGGGCCGTCGCGCCGATCTGGTGCGCGTGCGCGTCGACGATCATGTTCCGGTCGTACGCACCGTCTGGCGGCAGGGATGCCGGGTGGCATGATGGTGTCGGCCTCGATCGAGCGCGAACTGTCCGCCGAAACCTTCCCGATCCGCCACGGCGTCTTCGTCGCTGTCGTGGGCCCCAGCGGTGCCGGCAAGGACACGGTCATAGGCTATGCCAAGGCGCTCTTTGCCGACGAGACGCAGCTGGAGTTCGTGCGCCGCGTCATCACCAGGCCGAGCGATACGGCGAGCGAGGACCACGAGACGCTGGCCGACGCCGCCTTCGCGGAGGCCGAGGCTGACGGCGCCTTCGCCATCTCCTGGGAAGCGCATGGCCTGCGCTATGGCCTGCCTGCCGATGTCGACTGGTCTGTCTCCAATGGACATGTCGCCGTGGCCAACGTGTCGCGCGCGATCATCCCCGCCTTGCGCGAGCGCTATGCCAATCTGGCCGTCGTCGAGATCACCGCTTCGCCCGAGGTGCTGGCGGAGCGGCTGGCGATGCGCGGCCGCGAGTCGCGCGGCGAGGTGCTGGCGCGGCTGGCGCGCAGCGCCAATATGAGCTTGTCCGGCCCTGGCGTCACGTCGATCGACAACAGCGGTCCGCGCGAAGTGGCCGGCGAACGTTTCGCGGAAGTGCTGCGCAAGGCCATGGCCTTTTCCGACATGTCGGGCCTGATCTGATCCGGCTTGTTTCACCCGCCTGCTTGCGCTGCCGCTGGAAACGCTCCGGGCTGCTGGCCGCGTGGGGTGATTCTGGATTACGATCCGCGAACTCGAAATGAGGTCGAGCCAGACAGGAAACTTCATGCAGACACTGACACCCGTCCTCTCGACAATCACGGCGGCATTTCTCGCCTCCCTGGTCGAGGTCGTCGAAGCTTTCACCATCGTGCTTGCGGTGGGGGTGACACGCAGCTGGCGCCCGGCATTGACCGGCGCCGCGCTGGCGCTGGCGGTGCTGGCGGCCCTGGTGCTGGCCTTCGGCCCGCTTCTGGCGCTGGTCCCGATCACCACGCTGCAGTTCGTCGTCGGGGTGCTGCTCATCCTGTTCGGCATGCGCTGGCTGCGAAAAGCCATCCTGCGCAGCGTCGGCGTCATTGCCCTGCATGACGAGGAGGCGGCCTTCGCCAAGGAAACCGCGGCCCTGCACCAGCAGGCCGCCGATCGGCGCGCCGATTACCTCGCCGGGCTGGCCTCGTTCAAGGCGGTGCTGCTCGAGGGTGTCGAGGTGGTGTTCATCGTCATCGCCGTCGGCGCCGCGCATGGGCAGACATTTTACGCCAGCATGGGTGCGCTGGCGGCTTTCATCCTGGTGATGCTTGTCGGCTTGGCCGTCCACCGGCCGCTGGCGCGCGTGCCCGAGAATGCGCTCAAATTCGTGGTCGGGCTGATGCTGACCAGTTTTGGCATCTTCTGGACCGGGGAAGGCATCGGCGCCGATTGGCCTGGCGCCGATCTTGCCCTGCTCGCCATCTTCGCCATCGTCGCGCTGGCGTCCTTCGCCATGGTGCGCTGGCTGCGCGGTATCCGTCCAACAGCAGCCGGAGGACTCGCCTGATGAACGTCCTTCGTCTCGTTGCCAGGGAAGTCATCGGCATGTTCGTCGATGACGGCAATCTGGCCCTGCTGGCGCTGGTCCTGGTGGCCGCCGTTACCGCGGCGGTGAAGTTGCTCGCGCTGCCGCCGCTGCTTGGCGGCGCGCTGCTGCTGGTCGGCTGCCTTGCCATCCTGTCGCAAAGCGTTCGCCGCGCCGCACGGAGCGGCAGGTAATTTCAGCCAGGCATGGCGGATGACCAGAGGGTGCCGCGAAAGGCACGCCACCCCGTCACCCCTGCACCGGTAAGGCCGGAAGGGACCTATTCCGCGGCGGCGCCGACAGCGCCCTTGCGGGCGGCATCGACCATCCGCCGTCGCGCTCGGAACACGCCCCATTGCTGGTCGACCAGCACGCCGATGAGGATGACGCCACCCATCACCGCGAAGTTGAGGGAGGAGGGAATGCCGAGCAGGTTGACGAGGTTCTGCAGTTCCTGCAGCAGCACCGTGCCGAGGATGACGCCGATCAGCGAGCCCTCGCCGCCGCGCAGCGAGAAGCCGCCGAGCACCGCGGCCGCAATGGCGTAGAGCTCGTAGAACTGACCGTGGCTGGCCGGCGAGATCGAGCGCGTGTACATGGCGAAATAGATCGCCGACAGCGCGGTGAGCACGCCGCAGATGACGTAGGCCGCCATGACGACGCGGCCGGTGCGAATGCCGGAATATTTCGCCGCCTCCTCGTTCTTGCCGATGGCGTAGAGATAGCGCCCGAACACCGAGCGGTGCAGCACCACCCACATGACGACGGCGATGACGATCAGCGCGAAAAAGGAGTTCGGCACGCCCCAGGAGCGGCCGGCGGTCAGGAATTCGAGATCGGGAAAATTCTGCCCGAAGGCAAAACCGGCGGTGCCGTCGGCGGTGTAGAAGCGCGCGACGCCGCGATAGATCAAAAGCCCGCACAAGGTCACGACGAAGGGCTGCAGCTTGAGCCGCGTGATCAGCCAGCCATGCGCCAGGCCGATGATGGCGCCGAGCACCAGGATGAGCACGAAGGCAATCGGCCATCCCATGCCGCGCACGGCGATGAAGTCGATGAACAGCGTGCCCAGCAACGCGACAACGGAGCCGACGGACAGTTCGATGCCGCCGGTGATGATGACGAAGGCCTGGCCGATGGAGAGGATGCCGAACAGGCCGATCAGGTTCGAGGTGTTGGCGAGGTTGATCGGCAAGAGGAAGCGCGGATTGATGATGGCGACGATTGCCCCGACCACCAGGATCAGGATCAGCAGGCCGAGATCTTTCTTTGTCATCGTCGTCTCCGCTTACGGCCTGTTCACCGGTTTGCCCACCGCGAGCAAAAGCACGTTTTCCTGGCTGAACTGATCCTTGTCGAGAATGCCCGAGATCTGGCCCTCATGCATGACGGCGATGCGATCGGAGACGCCGATCACCTCTTCCATGTCGGAAGAGATCATCAGCACGGCGACGCCAGCGTCGGCCAGCGCCCGCATCAGCCCGTAAATCTCGGCCTTGGCGCCGATATCGATGCCGCGCGTCGGCTCGTCGAGGATCATCACCTTCGGGTTCATGGCCAGCCATTTGCCGAGCACGACCTTCTGCTGGTTGCCGCCCGACAGCGTGCCGGTGCGCGTCTGCACCGAGGGCGCCTTGATGCCGAGGTTTTTCTTCTGCTTCTCGGCGGTGGCGGTCTCGGCACTTGCCGAGACCAGCGAGCGCCTGGCATGCGCCGGCAAATTGGGGAGTGAAATATTCTGCGCGATCGACAGGTCGAGCAGGATGCCGGTCAGCTTGCGGTCTTCCGGCACGAGGAAGATGCCTTGCGCGACGGCGTCCGCCGCGCTGGCCAGCGTTAAGGGCTTGCCGTTGAGCTCCAGCGTGCCGCCAAGGCTGGCTTCGATGCCGAAGAACACCCGCGCCAGTTCGGTTCGGCCGGAGCCGACAAGGCCGGCAAGGCCGAGGATTTCGCCGCGCCTGACCTCGAGATCGACCGGCCGGCTGGGGTAGGTGGGGGTGCGGACGGCCTTGGCTGCAAGCGCCACGGCGCCGGGCGCACGCGCCGCCTCGGAGGCTTTCTCGCGCTCCTTCAGCATGCGGCCGATCATCAGCTTGACCATCTGGTCGTGATTGATGTCGCGCTTGCCGAGCGTCCCGGCCAGCATGCCGTCGCGCAGCACCACGACGCGGTCGGCGACGCGCTCGATCTCGTGCAGTCGGTGCGAGATGAAGATCACGCTGATGCCGTCGGCCTTCAGCGCCTTGATGACGTCGAGCAGCTTGTCGGTCTCGGCCAGCGGCAGGCTCGATGTCGGCTCGTCGAGGATCACAAGCCTCGCCTTGATCGACAGCGCCTTGGCGATCTCGACCATCTGCTGCTGCGCCAGCGACAGATCCGCGACCTGCGTATCGGCGGAGAAATTGGCGCCGACGCGCTTCAGCAGCGGCGCCACCATTTCGCGCAGCTTCGCGCGGTCGACCAGTCTCAGCGGGCCGGCGCGCAACGGCTCGCGGCCGAAGAAGATGTTGGCGGCAACGTCGAGGTTTTCGAAGAGGTTGAGTTCCTGGTGGACGAAGGCGATGCCCGACCCCAGGCTCCCCTCCACGCTCAGGCCTTTGTGGGCGGCGCCGTCGACCGTGATGGCGCCGCTGTCAGGCGTGGTGACGCCGCCGAGGATCTTCATCAGCGTCGATTTGCCGGCGCCATTCTCGCCGACCAGGCCGATGACCTCGCCCGGCCTGACCTCCATCGAGAACCCGTCGAGCGCCACGACCCCCGGATAGGTCTTGCGCACGTTCTCAAGGCTGAGGAACGGAGTGGTCGCAGCTATGGATGTGTCGGAATAATTCATCATGCCTGACAGCAGCCGGTGGGCCGAAATGCCCGTTCTGCAGACTGACGACCCCGGCAGGGTTCGTCAATGCGAACAGCCGGCTCAAGCGAAGTTGAGCCGGCTGGACTGCTTCTGGTCTTAGTTTCCAGCCATCGCCTTGAGATTGGCGGCGTAAGCGTCGACGTCATCCTTGCCGATGATCTTGGTCGGGATGATGATCAAATTGCCGGCCGGAATGCCCGATTTGTCACCCTTGAGATACGCGGCCATCAGCTTCATGCCCTGATAGGCCCATTCGAAGGGCTGCTGCACCACGGTGGCGGCGATCGTGCCTTCCTTGACGCCGCCCAGCGTGATCGGATCGTCATCGAAGCCGACGACGGTGATCGAGCCAAGCTTGCCGGCATCGCGCAGCGCTTCATAGATGCGGGGCGTGTTGTAGGAGTAGAAGCCGACCATGCAGGTGACGTCGGGGCTGGCGACCAGCGCGTCCTCGACATTCTTCTTGGCGCGCGCCTGGTCGATGTCGTCGCCGCGCACGTCGACCAGTTCGATCTTGGTGCCGGCGAGGCCGTCCTTCATGCCCTGGATGCGCTCCTTGGCATTGTCGGCGCCAAGCAGGCCGACGAAGCCCAGGCACTTGCCGCCGTTCGGCATCGCCTTCTTGGCGATTTCGGCCGCCTGCTTGCCGGCGTCGACATTGGAAGAGCCGATATAGGCGACACGCTTGGTCTGCGGGGCATCGCTATCGGTGGTGAACAGCGCCGTTTGCGAAGCGATCTTGTTCAGGCCATCGGTCGAGGTCTTGGGATCGACGGCCGAGACCATGATGCCCTTGACGCCGGCGGTCACCAGATCGTCCATCAGCCGCTGCTGGATGGCGACAGAGGATTGTTCGGGATACTTGAGTTCGAGCGTGTAGTCGGGCAGTTCGCCCTGCGCCTTCTTGACGCCGGCTTCGGCCGCTTTCCAGAAATCGGAAGCGCCGTTGACGACGAAGGCCAGCGTCGGCTTGTCGTCGGCGCGCGCGATTGCCGTCGCCGTCAGGCCGACAGCCAGGGCCGCGGCGGCCACGGATGCATTGCGTATCAAGGATTTCATGTTCAACCTCCCGTTTTGGTCAGTCGTAGGACTGACCGGACTTGCACAGTAAATTGTCTTGCACACTAAATTGTCTTGCTCACCTGAATTGCCGTCCGCGGCGTGGACGCCCTCCTCCTCAAAGGGGTTCCCCGGCACTGAAAAGAATGACGTCGTTTCCAGCCACGGCCACGGACTTTAGACACTCATTCCCCGTTCGTAAATAGTCCGATTTGTCTGACATATCACATATCTGAGACATGGTTCGCGGAAGTTATATCCGCTCTCCGTCGGGCCGTTCACGGACACCTCCGTCACCAACCGGACCAATGTGGCCGGAGGCGAGGATTGACGGTATAGCGCATCCTTGTATTAGTAAATACTATTAGCAAACCACCGGCCCGGTGGCGCTTAGGTGTCATGGCCGAATCGATCTGCCGACGCTGCGATGGCCGATCGTACGCAGCCAAAGCCTTTACGACCTCTGGTTTTGCGAGGGCTCGAGCCTTTGGGACGGGGATGAGCTTCAAGGATGGTAATAATTATCAGTAAGATCGATGCCGGTATGAATCGGAAGAGTCGCCTCATCTTGTCGGCCCGGCGAGCTGAAGCTAGACAGGCTGGGGATTTGGGGGGGATATGAGCGAGACGACGGACCGGGCCATCAGGAAGCTCCGCAAGGCGGCGGCAAAGCCCAAGGGCCGCGTCACCATGACCGATATTGCGAGGGCCGCCGGCTGCTCGCAGGCGACGGTTTCCTTCGTGCTCAACAATTCGCCTGGCATTCGCCTGTCGCGGCAGACGCGGGAGCGGGTGATCGAGGCGGCGCGCGCGCTCGGCTACAGCGCCCCCGCCTTCTCCGCGCTGAAGCCCGTTGCGGCTTTCGAGGGGGCTTTTGATGGCTCGGCCTTCGAGGGAATCGACGGCGTGATCGGCTTCGCCGTCGACCAGCTCGCCACCAGCCCGGAAGCCGTGGTCGCCATCGAAGGCGCGCGCCAGGCCTCGTGGAACGCCGGCAACGTGCTTCTGGTGGCACAGACCATGGGCGACGCCGTAATGGAGCCGCGCGCCATCTCGGCGCTGACCAGGCGCGGCATTTCGGCACTGATCTACATGACCATCTTCACCCGCGAAATCACGGCGCCCGATTTCCTCTACGGCCTCGAAATCCCAGTCATCCTGCTCAACTGCTATACCGCGGACTATGCCTTCCCCGCCGTGGTGCCCTCCGAGATCGCCGGAGGCCAGAGCTCGACCCGACACCTGATCAGCCATGGCCACCGTCGCATCGCCACCATCACGGGCGAACCCTGGATGCAGGCAGCACAGGACCGGCTGAAAGGCTACCGCCGCGCGCTCGCCACCGCCGACATCCCCTTCGACCCGGAACTGGTGGTCGAGGGCGACTGGTCGGCCAGCGCCGGCTACGCCGCGACCGTGAAGCTACTGACGCTAAAGGACCGCCCGACCGCGATCTTCTGCCAGAACGACCGCACCGCGATCGGCTGCTACGAAGCCCTTAAGGAAGCCGGACTGCACATTCCCGCCGACATCTCGGTCGTCGGCTATGACGACGAGGAAATCGCCCGGCATTTGTTCCCGCCGCTGACGACGTCGATCCTTCCGCACATGGCCATGGGCCAATGGGCGATCGAGCAGCTGGAAGCGCCTGCGATAGTGGGGCGGGGGCGATATCCAATCACCAAGCTGGAATGCCCGCTGGTGGAGCGCGAGAGCGTGGCGACATTCAAGGGCGTCGCATAAAACACCGGCCCTTCCCCTGTCCTGGGATGCTGGCATCAACCGTACTCCCCCCTATCTTGGCTTCATCCTGATAGAGGTCTAGCCTGTACCCATAGCCAGGGAGGCGCATATGACGTCGAGTTTCACCGTTCATGACGCATCCGGCTATGAGCAGCTCATGGGCCGCTGGAGCCGAAAGCTCGCGCCCAGCTTCATCGGCTTCGCCGGGCTCGCCCCCGGCGAAAAGATCCTCGATGTCGGCTGCGGCACCGGCAGTCTGACGTTCGAACTGGCGAAATCCGCCGAACTCGCGGCGATCACGGCGATCGACTTTTCGCCTGTCTTCGTCGAGGCGGCAAAGCGGCGCAACACCGATCCGCGCATCGAGATCCAGCAGGCGGACGCCACCGCCTTGCCATTCGCCGACAATGCGTTCGACCGCGCGCTGGCGCTGCTGGTGCTTCACTTCGTGCCGGAAGCCGGCAAGGCGGTTGCCGAAATGCGCCGGGTGACGCGGCCGGGCGGGGTGGTCGCGGCCGTGGTGTGGGACCATCTCGGCGGCATGGCGGGCATGCGCATGATGATCGACACGGTCGCCGCGCTCAGCGAGAGCGGTCGCCAGCTGCGCGGCCGCTATTGCTTCCAGCCGATGATGCAGCCCGGCGAAATGAAGCGGACCTTCATCGAGCAGGGGCTGGCCGATGTTACCGAAACCGAGCTGATGATCCGTATGGATTACCAGGACTTCGCCGATTATTGGGCGCCGATTTCAGCCGGCGAGGGCCCGCTCGGCAAATACATGACCACGCTCGAGGCAGCCGAGCGCGAACGCACCGAGGCTGCCGTCCGCGATGCCTATCAGGCCGGGCGACTGGACGGCCCGAGGTCGTTCGCCAATGTCGCCTGGGCGTGCAGAGGCGTGGCGCCCTGACCGCCCAGAGGGCGAAGCGCCTTTGAACCGCGATCAGGCCTGCCGAGCAACCAGATCGGCATAGCGCTGCAGGTAAAGCGGCCAGCCCTGATCGCCGGCGACGCTGTCGCGCACACCTTCCCAGCCCTGGCCATGGCGCTCCAGGTTGCGGTGCTCGATCTCGACGCGGGTACGCTCAGCCGTTTCGGCGGTGAACCGCACTTCCCACTCGCTGGTCTTGGCCGGGTCGGTCTCGATGCGCCATTGCGGGCTGATGTCCCAGCTCAAGAGCACGCGGTTCGGCGGCTCATAGGCCAGCACGCGCGCCCAGCGGCACTCGCTGCCATCGACGCCGCGGTCATAGACGTGACCGCCGACGCGAGGCTCGAGCACCGTCTCGGCGATCTGGGCTGCGAGCAGATTGTGCTCTGGCGGTTTGAAACTGCCGAAATCCTCGGTGAAGACCTTGAAGGCGCGCTCGATCGGCGCCTCGACGACGACGGATTGTTTCACGGAGGCGATGGGAATCTGGGTGTTCATGGTCACTCCTCTGGTGGGGTCTCGACGGCTAGCTTGTAGGTCGCGAGCGTCTTGCTCCAGAACCGGTCGAGCCAGGCGCGCATCTGGCCAAGCCCGTGCGGATCGATATGGTAGACGTTGCTGGCGCCCTTCGGCTCCGCGCGCACCAGCCGCGAATCCCGAAGCACCTTCAGATGCTGCGACACCGCGGACTGCGATACGCTGACCTGCCGCGTGACCTCCGCCACCGAGCGCGGCCGCTCCGCTATCAGCTCAAAAATCTGCCTTCGGGTCGGATCGCCCAGGGCGGCAAGCTGTGCGCTATCAACAGTCATGACTTATGATTAGTGTAGGCTGATGATTTAGTCAAGCGACTGTGGCTGGCGGCCCGGTGCGGCGGCGAGAAATTTCACCCGAGATAGGGATCGCAGTTCATTCCGGTGGAAGGAGTTGCGCCGAAGGTCGAAATCCACACGGGCATAAAACCGGCCGCGCCGTCTATCCCTTGCTTTCTTCAAGGCTGTTGCCGCCATCGACCACCAGCAAGGCGCCGTTTATATAGCTGGCGCTCTCGGAGGCCAGGAACACGACCGCCGCCGCCACCTCACCGGGCCGGCCGGCGCGGCCCGGCGGCGCATGCAGGGCCGCTATCCGTTCCGCCTCGCTCGACGCGCCAGTCTCGATCCAGCCGGGCGCCACTGCATTGGCGGTGACCCCGTGGCGCGCCACTTCCAGCGCCAATGTCCGGGTCAGGCCGACCATGCCGGCCTTCGCCGCGGAATAGGCGGCGGTGCCCTGGTAGGAGACCAGCGGCCCGGTCACCGACGCGACGTTGACGATGCGCCCATACCCCGTTTCGACCATCGCCGGCAGAAACGCCCTGGTGACGAGAAACGCCGTCTTCAGGCTGGTCTCGATGCCCCGGTCCCACTCGGCCTCGCTCATCGTTAGGAACGCCTTGTCGACGGACGGCGAGGCCAGCGAGCCCATGCCGGCATTGTTGACCAGGATATCGATAGCGCCGACCTCGGCCCGCAGCCGCCCCACCTCCGCGGCGATGGTGAGATCGGCGACCGCGGCCGTGGCATCGACACCCTCGCCGCGAAGCTCGCCAGCGCGCTCCAGCACCCGCGCGCTGGCGCCGGTCAGGAAAACCGCATGCCCGGCTTGGCCAAACTGGCGCGCAATGGCAAAGCCGATGCCGTCAGCCGCGCCGGCGCCGGTGATCAGGACACGCCTGGTGATGGTTGTGGCGGTTGTGGCCAAGTCTGGCTCCTAGGGAAGGGCGCTGACGCGGTGGGGGCTATGAGGCGTCAATAGGCCTAAACATCCTCGGTTGTTCAGCTTTGATTTTGGCCCTCTCTATCGACCTGGTTCGGCTTTCGCAACGCCTTCAGCAGAGGTCCGCGACGACGGCATTGCCGCGGCCGCGGTGAGAGCCTGCTTGGCAGGCAGCTCCAATTCCGACACAGCTCCGCCCCCATGGCGCGTTCTGGCGTTTAGCATTAGCTATTCCTGCTCAGATGCATTCAGGGACAAGGAACACATTCCTTGCCAGTCAAGTGAATTAGCTGAGACTAATCTCCGTCCCTTGCGTTTCTTGCCGTCTCGTCTAGTGGGCAGGGTGGTGCTTGGCAGGATTCAGAAAATTCCAGTGTCGGCGGTGTCTCGGCGCCGGGAAGGTATTCGACTGCGGAAAATGGTTGGCCTCGAACGGCACTTGTTGCCCGCATGGGGCTCACCGACCGGGCTGCAAAGGTTCTACTATCAGATGCCCGGTATGTCGCGGCAGCGGTCTGCAGGGCCCGGAACTTACACCTCCAACAGATCGGTAGGGACTGAGGCGAGAGAAGGGCGGCAGCCTGTTTCATGGTTCACCATTAACATAGGTGATTTCCCCAAAGCAGCCTTCGGTCTTTCCTTGAACGAGGGCAGAGCGGGCGCGCATCGGGGAGCGCAAAAATGATAGCATTCGTTGGCCGAGCCGGAGGAAGTTTTGAAGCCGCGATGATCGTAGTCATGGTCTTGGCTGCAATAGGAATAATCCTAGTCATAACCACTGAGATTTTCTGAGGCGGTCAAGGTTCGCGGGCTCGTCTCTCCTCCTCTCGGCGATCGAGCAGCCTCGAGTGGCGCGGCTTGTCTTCGCCTTCAGGACCTTCACACGCGCGACGGTTAGAGCCATTCGGCCTTATCATTCTTGAGGCCCTTCGGGGCTCGACCGCCGATCTTTCGCCGCACGGTCCGAAGACGCTTTTGTTTATCGGCTTTGAAGGCGAAAGGCGCTGCCGGCGTAACGCCCTTGTTGGCGCAATGAGCACCATGGCCGGCTTGCCGGCCTCTCGCTGCGCGCCGATGATGGCCAAAAGCCCGCCACCTTCGCGGCAGCGGGGCCAGTCCAAACAGAGATGAAAACAGTGCACGGCCGAAACGCCGCGCTTGAACTCTACGGGCCGGAGCTACTCTCAAGACCGAGGCGCTCGCCCACCAACCCCTGGGGCGGATATCCCGCCCGTCGGCTGCCGGAACCAAAACCGAGATGGGAGATTTCCGGAGACAAAACCCGGAGCAACCATCATGCTGATCGGAGACTTCGACACGGAAACTGTGAAGCACAGTGCGTTGTACAGAGACGCCAAGCTCGCAATGCTCACCCACCAGGTGCTGTATCGCATGGAGCTTACAGGAACCGCAGCTGGCGGAGTCGAGCACGCGCTGGCAGAGTTTGCTCAAGCCAACCAGGCCGCCTTCGATGCTTCAAGCAGCTCGCTCGCAGCTTTCCTTCATTTGGAACCCAATCAGACCTTGGGAATGTGAACAGCACCTGGCTTGTCGGCGGGCGGTATAGCAGCTTCCGGCTTTCCAGATGCTCCTCAAGCAACCGCTTGCGGAAAGTTGCCTTGGGGCAAGCGAGCCTCGTCTGCCATCACCACTGAGAGCCAGAAGGCGGTTCCAATACAGAGCAGAAGTACACGCAGCGAAGGGAAGTCGGCTGCGTTTGCCCCAACTTGGCTTCGTCAGGCTGTTCCCAACCGGGAAAGATGAGAGCCCGCCACCTTCGGCAGCGGGCTCCTGCGATAGCGGTGCTGTCAGCCGGACGTGGTTGGCCGAATGAGAGCGGAAGGTCCCGGACCTGCCGTGACCTTGGACAGCCGCTGGCGTTTGATGAGAACGGGTTGTTCGTATGTCTTCTTCATCCCTGCTCCTTTGGTGCGGACCTGACTTGCCAATCGCTGTGGGCCCGCCTCACTGGCGGCGAAGCGGGCCCGGCCAAGTCTTGCGAGACCTGACCGGCAGCGAGGGAGGCTGCCGGCATTCGAACCAGCCGAGGAACAGCAGGTTCCCGAATGTCGCATAAAAAGGCGCCCGCCGGAGCCAGCGCACAAGTCGTGGAAAGGTGGCGATCGGAGTAAGTGGCCGACATGCAGGCTCGAACCACTCCAAAATCCCTTCGGGCCAAAAGTGTTACCCATGTCTCCGGTATGAACCGTAACCCATGTGTCCGGAATGGACCTGCGGAATTTGGCGCACCCGACAGGATTCGAACCTGTGACCTCTGCCTTCGGAGGGCAGCGCTCTATCCAGCTGAGCTACGGGTGCTTTCAGGACGAAGAGCCCGGAAAACGAACCAGCCGGCGAACCAGCAAGTCACGGCTTCTTAGCGGAAGCGGGCGCGGGCTTCAACGGGCAATTGGCGGCGTTGCGAACTTGGCTTGGGTAGCAGAGCGTTCGCCCAATGCGCGGGCACCACCCCTCACTGCTCTACCGGGCTCTTCACCGGCCGCCGCCCCCGCACCGCCCGCTTTGCCTTCTTCGCGCTCGCCAGTTCGTGCATTGCATCCAGCTGCATCTGCTGCATCTCGGCCAGTCGCGTCCATTGCCGCGAGATGAGGTAATCGAGCTTTTCGTGCAGGTGGCGGACTTCCAACTCGGCCTTGAGGTTCACCCGGTAGTCGTTGAAGGAGCGCAGCCGGTCCTTGGCCTCCGTCCGTCTCTGGCTCATCATGATGATCGGCGCCTGGACCGCGGCGATGCAGGAGAGCAGCAGGTTGAGCAGGATGAAGGGGTAGGGATCGAAGGCGCCCGCCATGCCCGCGATCAGGTTGATGCCGATCCACACCAGGAGCACACTGGCGAACGAGATCAGGAACCACCAGCTGCCGCCGAAGGCGGCCATGTTGTCGGAAACCCGGTCGGCGAAGGAGCGGTGCTCCTCGAATTCTTCTTCGCTGTTTTCCGAAATCGTGTCCTGCCGGGCGATCGATTCCACCACTTGGCGGTCGAGCTCGGAGAATTCGCCGTGCTCCTGCTGTAAGAGCTCCTCCATGTAGCGCATGCGGTAGCGGCCGAGCTCCTCGCGGCTGATGCGCGCGCCCTTGGGCAGGTCGGGGTGGTCCGAATGAATGCGGTCGGCGAGGCTCGGGCGCAGCGTGTCGATACGCACAAGGTCGCGCTTGCGGAATTTGCGGCCCGAGATCGCCGACGGCTTCTTCTTCGGCTTCAGCCGCGATGCGCCCGGGCCTGATGGCTCGGAATCCGGCACTTCGGGCGTGTCGAAATGCTCATCGGAAACCTCGTGCGAATCCTCTTGCGTGGTCGGCGCCTCGAAATACTCGCCGCCGCTGTCGTTCTCATTGTCGGCCGACTTCTGCTCGGATGCCTTGGGTACGGTGCTCATGATGGGCTCCTGCGCTGTAAGTTAGGATACGCTGAGGCGACGGCGCTTATCCACTGTCGGATTCGCAAGCCTATGCCACGTCTTCCGCACGATTGCGTGACAGTCGCAAGATGGTAGCCGGCTGCGAAGTTTCGCGGGCACCAAGGCACGACTTGGGACGGCGGCCGGCCCTTCGCAGGCTCCCTGCCCCTTGGGCGTTCAGACCCTTCAAAAGGTCCACTGGACCTTTGATCCGCTCAAGGCGGACCGTGTCTTCACCGTTCGTCGTTCCAAAAGCCAGGCAATTGGCTTTTTGTCCGCTGCGCGGATCACGCCTCACCTCACTGCTGTTCGGCGAACATCAGCCTGGTCTTGGTGTCGGCCATGCTGGGCGACAGGCTGCGCTGGATCAGCGCTTCGACATGGTCGTTGCGCTGACGCGCGCTGTCGGCGCCCATCACCACCACGATCAGCTGGCGGCCGTCGGCGTCGTAGGAGGTGACGATGTTGAAGCCGGAAGCCCTGATATAGCCTGTCTTGATGCCGTTCACGCCGCGCACGCGGCCGAGCATGTCGTTATGGCCGCGCACCAGCCGGCCGCGAAACATGAAGTCGCTTTCGGAGAAATAATGGAAGTGCCGCGGGAAGCGCCGCTGCAACGACATGCCGAGCACCGCCATGTCGTGGGCGGTCGTCATCTGGCCGTCATCGGGCAGGCCCGATGCGTTGCGGAAGGTGGTGCTGCTCATGCCGAGCTGGCGCGCCTTGGATGTCATCATGGCGGCGAACTGGTCTTCCGAGCCGCCGAGATATTCGCCCACCGCCACGGCCACGTCATTGGCCGATTTGACGACGATGGCGCGGATGGCGGAATCGACGTCGATCGTCTCCCCGCGCCGGAAACGCATCTTGGTCGGCGGCTGCGAGGCGGCGTGGTCCGAAACCGGGATCTGCGTTTCCTTGGTGACGCGGCCGGTCTCCATCGCCTCGAACAGCAGATAGAGCGTCATCATCTTGGTCAGCGAGGCCGGATAACGCTGCGCCGTCGAATTGACCTCGAACAGCTGCTTGCCACTCTTTCCATCGACGACGATGGCCGCGTATTTTTGCGGTGGCGCCGGCACGGCCAGAACGCTGTCGGGCGGGGCCGTGGTCGAGCAGCCGGCCATCAGGGCCGCCAGGGCCAGGACAGCGAGGATTTTCTGGAAGAGCGGAAAGAGACGCGGCAAGGACAAGGGCTGGACTGTTCTGGCGATGCTGTTGCTGAGATAAGGCGAAGCTAACGTAACCCGGCGGGTGCGTCCATTTGGTTAATGCCGGTTAGCCCAGGGAATGTCGAGTGCCGGCGGCCTGTTTCCCCACTCGCCAAGGCGGGGGAGAGGAACCAAGCCTTGCCACCGCCCCGAAATCGCCCGTTTCCTGTCTTTCCTTGCCAAAGCCGCGTCTGCCGTGGGAAGAGCGTGGCATCCGGCGGCTAGGGGGGCTCGCAAAATGGCTGACATTGGGGCTGGCGCCGCGCCGTCATTGATCAGGGCGTCGCTCAGCCGCACCGGCAAATGGGCCGGCAGCATCGCCTTCATCGGCGGCGCCGTTTCCGACATCCTCAACCCGCTGGCGCCGTTCGCCGCCTATATCGCGCTGGCTGCCTCGATCGTGGCCGTCATCATCGCCATTGCCATCGTGCTCAGGCTCGTGCTGGCGGCCAAGGCACTGCCGGCGCTGGTGTTCGCCACCAGTGCGGCGGCGGTTGCCGGCGGCGTCTACGCCGTGCAGAAGGAGACCAATTCGCAGAACGGCATCATCGCCAGCCTGGTGCCGGCGATCGCGCAACTGCAGCAGTCGACGGGCATCGTCGCCGAAAAGGTGGCTAGGATCGAGCAAACGGTCACGCAAACGCAGAAGACCGTCGAAGAGGTCAAGAAATCGACCGACACGGTTGCCCAGAGAACCGATCAGATCGCCTCCGCCCAGCAGCAGCAAGCTGCCCAAGGCGCCGAGACGCAAAGGACCGTCGAAGCGGTCAAGCAAACGACCGAGACACTCGTAGGCGGCCAGCAGCAGCAAGTGGCCCAGGCCGAAAAGCTTCAGGCGACGACAGAGCAGATCGCCGCCTCGATCGACACGATAGCCAAGGGGTTTGCCTCCTTGGCCGCGCAAGGCGGCGCCATCGCCGAGCCGAAGCGGCCGGACGAATTCTACCACAATGCCCGCGTCTACGAGCTCTCGGGCGACATGCTCAACGCGCGGCGCTCCTATCTCGCCTTTGCCGGCTTCGATGTCGACGCCATCGATCCCTATACGCGCTTTGCCACGCTTCTGCGGGTCCAGGACGGCAAGGCCGGCGCCCGCGAGGTGTTCGGCCAACTCGCGGAGAAAGCCAAGGCGCCATCGATTAAGCTCGTCCACCTGCTGCAGTTCGACGATACCCAGCGGCTCGACAAGCTCAACGCCTTCATTGCGACCAATCCGGACTATGCACCGGCCTATTTCATGTTGGCGCAGGAGTTCTCGGAGGATCGGCTCGGCAGCCAGACGCTGGCCGACAAGCGCAGCGAAGCCCAGGCGCTGACCAAATTCGTCTCTTACGAGAAGGATGGCGGGCTGCTCGGATATTTCGTCGACCAAACCCAGCTTGCCGACTGGCTGGACCGCGGCCGCGGCCGGCTGGCGGCCCTTGGCGACGTGCTCGACCCCGCCCGCTTCGCGCCGTCGCTGACGCCGATGCGTTCCAACCAGGGCTGGTCGATGACCATTTCGCTGCCCGAGCCGGCGACCGCGATATCTTGGCGTCTTGGCGGCGCCGGCCCCTTCACCGACACCGGCCTGCTGGCGCTCAACGACCAGCGGACCGGCAAGCCGATGCCCAATCCGAGCTTCGAATTGCCCGACAGCACGGCGCAGACCACGATCGCGATCAAATATCTCGACATCAGGGGGCGCGAGACCGGCCCGTTCGACATAAGCTTCGACCCGGATGCCGCCCTGCAACAGGGCAACAAGCAGATCCTCGACCAGTTCTGGACGTCATGGATCGCCTTCGACGCCAGCGGCAACCATGGGTTGGTCTATTTCACCCAGATGCTGTCCTACCGCTGCGCCATCAAGGAGGTGCATTACAGCCTGAACGGTGCCACGCTCGACAAGACCCTTCCCATGCCGCCCTGCAATGCCGGGGATCCCTACGCCATCCCCGATGATTTCGAGCCCTATTTCAAGGTCACCAAAAGCGTGACCTCGATGTCGGTGCAGGTGACCTATACCGACGGGACGAAATCCCCGGTGCGCGACTACAAGCGGCAATAGGGCTCGCACTTTCCGACGAAGGCGAGCGCAAAACCAATGCAAAATACGCGCCCACGCGCTTGCGCGGTGCGCCGAACCGGTTCTTCTTGGCACCCGTCAGATTCGGGTGAGAGAGCCATGGATACAGTCACGATCAACGCCAAGGGCATTTCGGTTTCGCTGGACCTCACGGTTGGCCACATCGCCGACATGGTCGTCGAGAGCGGCGCGCGCCGGTTGAAGCCGCTACACCGTGCACCCTGGGTCGACGCGGGCGAGACGCTGCCTCCAGACCTGTCGCGGGGCACCGTCCGGCTCTCCGGCGACTTTCTCTGCGCGCCGTTTTCGCGCAGCGATGTCGAGGAGGCACCGCTGCATGGCTGGCCGGCCAACAGCGCCTGGGATGTGGTCGACAGTGGAGCGACGGATAGTGGCTGGCGCGCGGTCTTCCGGCTGCGCCACAAGGGTGATGGGCGCCAGCGTCGACAAGATTTTCACGCTGCGCGACGACCATCCTTTCCTCTACCAGGAACATGTGTTTTCCGGCGGGTCCGGCGCGATCTCTGTCGCCCATCACCCGATGACGGCAATGAAAGGTGGCGGCAGGCTGGCTTTCTCGCCGAAGCGGTTTGCCGCCACGCCAGCCGATCCGCTGGAGCCGGACCCCGCGCGCGGCCGCTTCATGCTGGCCTACCCCGGTCGGTCGTCGGACCTCGAGCATTTCCCTGCTGCCGGCGGCGGCACGCTCGATCTGACGGATTACCGTATGGATGACCGGCGCGAGGATTTCCTCACCTTGGTCGAGACCGACCATGGCGGTCCAGGCTGGACCGCGCTGGCTCGCGAGGCCGAGGACGATCTGGTGCTGGTGCTGAAGAACCCGGCCGAACTGCCGGTTACCATGTTGTGGTTCAGCAATGGCGGGCGCGACTACGCGCCGTGGAGCGGCCGCCATCTCGGCGTGCTCGGCATCGAGGATGGGCGCACCGCGGTCGGCCACGCCGCCTCGCTTGGCGACAACTGGCTGAAGCGCGAGGGCGTGGCGACCGCATTCGCGCTTGGCGAGGATCGCGGCGTCTCGTTCCGCCATGTCATCGGTGCGTTGCCCCTGTCGGATGGCGAGCCCCCGCGCGCGATCACCACTGCGGGTGGCAGCCTCCGGTTGGCTGGCGCCGCGGCATCGGAAGTCCCGTTCGATAGTGAATTTCTTCGTATCGGCCAGCCAGCGGCACGCTGAAGACGAAGCCGTAAGGGACTAATCGCGGTCGCCAGTGCTGACTCCACGACCGGTCGCTCTAAATCGTGCAAATCGCGGTTTGAAATTCAAGCGACCGCCGACAAGATGCGTCAAAATCTTCGGAAGGAGCCGAAAAATGTCCGAAATCGCCCACCTCGCCGCTACCATCTTCAAGCGCGCCGGCAAGGCAAATCGCTTCATCGTCGCCATTGCCGGGCCGCCGGGCGCCCGGCAAATCGACACTGTCGGCAAGCCTGCATGACCTTTTGCCGGAAGGCGCGGTGGAGGTCGTGCCCATGGACGGCTTCCACTATGACGACATCGTGCTCGAGCGGCGCGGTCTGCGGGCGCGAAAGGGCGCGCCCGACACATTCGACTTTGGCGGCTTTGAGACGCTTTTGAAGCGCATCCGCGCCGGCGAGGCCGAAATCGCCATTCCGGTGTTCGACCGCGGCATGGAATTGTCGCGCGCCGCCGCGGCGATTGTCGGCGCTGAGACCAAGTTCATCCTGGTGGAAGGCAATTACCTGCTGCTCGACGAGGAGCCGTGGTCGCGGCTGGCGCCGCTGTTCGATTTCTCGATCTTCGTCGACGTGCCGCGCAAGGAGCTCGAACGCCGCCTGATGGAACGCTGGCACGAGCATGGAGATTCCGAGGCGGATGCGCGCGCCTGGATCGCCTCCAACGACATGCCCAACATCGAACGCGTGCTTGCGCGGCGCCGGGCGGCCGACCTGGTCTTTGGTTAAGCCGTTATCCAGATCAACCTTGGTTGATCTGGATTTAACCGTTTAATTTTCAATATTTTTCGACGGGAACCTTAAGACTTACAACGCGTTATCCCGATCAGGCAATCATGCCAGAAGAGGGATTCCGTCCCATGGCGAACAAGCCCACCAGGGGTAAGTCGGCGCAACCGAAGGCGCCGCAGTCGACGGCTGGGGCCGGCCCGGCGATCGCCCAGCGCTCCAAGGATGCGAAGGCCTTCGGCAAGGCAGCCCCGAAAAAAGTCGTGCCGGGCTCGAAAGTGACCGCGCCGAAAGCGGCCGCCAAGCCCGCCCAAGCGAAGAAGCCGGCCATGGCCGGCGGCTCGAAAGCAAGCGGCGGCTCGAAGGTTCGCTCCGCGGCCAATGTCGCCGCCGGCGCGGTCGTGGCCACGGCGCGGGGCGTGGCATCCCTTGCCGCCTCCGTGGTCGGCAGGGGCGGACCCAAGGCGAAAGCAAAGTAGGTTGCTCCTTCCCGAGGGCTGATGGGTTCAGCCTCGCGCCGGAATGGTCAGGCCTTTCTGCACCGCCGGCCGCGCCAGGCCGCGCTCCAGCCACGCTGCCAGATTGGCGAAATCGTCGAAGCCGACCAGATCGCGCGCTTCGTAGAAGCCTATCAGGTTGCGCACCCAGCCGAGCAGCGAGATGTCGGCGATGGTGTAGTCATTGTCCATGATCCACTTGCGGCCCTTCAGCCTGACGTCGAGAACGCCGAGCAGGCGCCGTGATTCGTCGCGGTAGCGCTCCAGCGGTCGCTTGTCGGCGATCTCCCGGCCGGCGAATTTGTGGAAGAAGCCGACCTGGCCGAACATCGGCCCAACAGCCGCCATCTGGAAAAAGACCCACTGGATGGTCTCGTAGCGCCGCGCCGCGTCGACAGGCATGAGCAGGCCGGTCTTTTCCGCCAGGTAGAGCAGTATCGCGCCGGATTCGAACAGGCCGATTGGCGCGCCGCCCGGTCCGTCGGGATCAATGATCGCCGGGATCTTGCCATTGGGATTGAGCGACAGGAATTCTGGGGTCCAGCTCTCGTTCTTGCCGATGTTGATCAGATGCGGCTCATAGGGCAGGCCGATTTCCTCCAGCGCGATCGATATCTTCACGCCGTTCGGCGTCGTTGCCGAATAGAGCTGGAGCTGGTCGGGATGCTTGGCCGGCCAACGGCTTGCGATCGGAAAGGCGGACAGGTCTGCCATCGGGAACTCCTGAGCGGGGGATTCGCACCAAGCGGCGCGATATTGGCGGGTCGGCCAAGAACTAGGGCCGCGGCGAGGCCGGATCAATATGGCGGTGACGCTTTCACCATGCACGGACAGTCACCCGATTCGGACCGCGCGAACGGTGGGGACAGCGCGGCCAGGTGGCAACCGCCCGGAGGTCAGATTGCTTTGAAGGCCAGCACCGCGTTGGTGCCGCCAAAGGCAAAGCCGTTGCTGATGGCGGCGCGCACCTTGCGCTCGCGCGCGACATTCGGCGTCACGTCGAGATCGCAGTCGGGATCGGCCTCGCGGTAATTCGCCGTCGGCGGCACGACGCCTTCGCGGATCGCCATGACGCAGGCGATCATCTCCAGCCCGCCCGAGGCGCCGAGGCAATGCGCGTGCATCGACTTGGTCGAGGAGACGGATAGCGCGCGCGCATGGTCGCCGAAGACGCGCTTGATCGCGAGGGTTTCGATCTGGTCGTTGGCCTTGGTGCCGGTGCCGTGTGCGTTTAGGTAGTCGATATCCTCGGGATTGAGCCCGGCATCCGCCAGGCAGAAGCGCATCGCCGCTTCCGGCCCCTCGACGGTCGGCGCGACGATATCGGAAGCATCGGCCGAAAGGCCGGCGCCGGCGATTTCAGCCAAAATGGTGGCGCCGCGTGCCATCGCATGGTCGTAGCTTTCCAGAACCGCCATGCCGGCGCCTTCGCCCAGCACCAGCCCCTGGCGGTCGGCCGAGAACGGCCTGCATGTGTCGGGCGAAAGCACACGCAGCGCCTCCCAGCCCTTCAGCACACCCCACACCAGCGGCGCATCGGTGCCGCCGGCCACCATCACGTCGGCGCGGCCGAGCCTGATCTGGTCGACCGCCGATGCGATGGCATGATTGGCCGACGAACAGGCCGAAGTGACGCCGAACACCGGTCCGCGCAAACCCAGATGCATGCTGACCTGACCGGCGGCGGCGCCCGGCATGACTCTTGGAACGGTGAAGATGCCGGCGCGATTCTTGCCCTCGATCAGGATGGCGCGATAATTCTCCTCGACGGTCTCGAAGCCGCAGACGCCAACACCGACAATGGTTCCCATCCGATAGGTGTTGTCCGCATGCGGGACCAATCCGGACTGCCGCATGGCTTCTTTCGCCGCGAGCACCGCCAGCAGGCTGAAGCGATCCATTGACACCAGTTGCTTGCGCTCGATGCCGTGATCCGGCAGTGCTTTGATCTCGCAGCCGGTCTTGACCTTCAGGTCGTGCAGGAAGGGATTGTCGATCGGGCCGATCGCCGACCGGCCGGCCCGCATCTCGGCCCAGATTGCCTGCGCATCGGTGCCCAATCCGCACAGTCCACCGATGCCGGTAATGACGACGCGCTTCAGCATTCGGTCAGGCTTTTTTCGCGATCAGAGCGCGAACGGCCTCGACCATGTCGCCGACGTTCTTCAGATTGCTCCAGGCATCGACCGTGTTCATCTCGATCTCGATGCCATATTGCTCTTCGAGGTCGAAGATGATCTCGGTCAGCTCCAGCGAATGGATCCCGAGCGCCGTCAATTCGGTTGTGGTGGTGATTTCCTCGCCGCCCGGCTCGGCATGGGCCTTGATCTTCTCGATGATGTCCGCTGCCAGCTGGTCAGCCATTCGGTTTCTTCCCCACTGTGTCGTTTCCCGACGCCAACTGAACGGCGCCTTCTTGTCCTCGATATCAGGCCGCGATCTTCGCCTTATCCCTCCGCCAAGCGTCGCCTGACCGTACCAAGGTGGCTCCCTCTATAGAAACGGAAACGTCATCAAGCAACAAGCTATATGTCGACAAAAGCGCCGCAGTGCTTAACCTGACGGCGTGGATACGATCGAAAATAGCAAGTTTTCAGGTCAGCTGGCCCAGCGCGCGGCTGGCAAGGCGCAGCTTGGTTGCGCCAGCATCGACGGCCGCACGCGGCTGCGGCGCCTCTATCAGGACGGCTCCGCCAAGATAAGGCTGCCATACGTTTCGGCCGGCCCGCTGGAGGCCGTCCTGATCAACACCGCCGGCGGACTGACCGGCGGCGACCGCCTCGGCTGGGAGGTCGATGTCGGCCCGCATGCCAGCGCTGGGATAACGACCCAGGCCTGCGAAAAAGTCTATCGCGCCGCATCGGACCATGCCGAAGTCCGGGTCAGACTGACCGTCGGAGAGAACGGCAGCATCGCCTGGTTGCCGCAGGAAACCATCGTCTTCGATCGCGCCGCCTTTGTCCGTACGTTGGACGTCGAGCTTGCCGCATGGGCCGAGGCGCTGTTGCTGGAAGCGACCGTCTTCGGCCGCCAGGCCATGGGCGAACGTGCCGCACAGGGTACTTTTCGCGACCGCTGGCGTATCCGCAGGGAAGGAACCCTCATCCACGCCGAGGATTTCCGCATCGGACCTGATATCGCCGACATCATGGCCCGTCCGGCGATATCAAATGGCGCGATCGCAGTGGCCACGCTGCTGCTGGTGTCGCCGCGCGCGGAAGCCTTGCTCGATCAGGCTAGGGAGATCATTGGCGCCCGGGGTGGCGCCAGCGTCTGGACCGTGAAGACATCTGGCAAGCTTCTTGCGAGGCTTTACGCCGAGGACGGCTACCAGCTGCGCCAGCGGCTGGTCCCGCTCGTTGGATTGCTCAATGGAAAAGCGGGGCTGCCCAAATTATGGTCACTGTGACTGTATCCGCATCATTTCAGGATGACGCATGAACCTGACGCCAAGGGAAAAGGACAAGCTGCTGATCGCCATGGCGGCGATCGTGGCGCGCAAGCGGCTGGAGCGCGGCGTCAAGCTCAATCATCCGGAAGCGATCGCGCTGATCACCGATTTCGTCGTCGAGGGCGCCCGCGATGGCCGCCCGGTGGCCGATCTGATGGAGGCCGGCGCCCATGTCGTCAGCCGCGCCCAGGTGATGGAAGGCATCGCCGAGATGATCCACGACGTACAGGTGGAAGCGACGTTTCCCGACGGCACCAAGCTGGTGACCGTGCACGAACCGATCCGGTGAGGAGAGACAGACATGCTTGAACTGCGCCCGAACTGTGAGTGCTGCGACAAGGATCTGCCGCCGGAAGCGACGGATGCGCGGATATGCACCTTCGAGTGCACCCTCTGCGCCGGCTGCGTCGAAAACGTGCTTGGCGGCGTCTGCCCGAACTGCGGCGGCAATTTTACGGCGCGGCCGATCCGCCCCGCCGCGATGCTGAAGAAATATCCGGCTTCGACCAAACGCGTGCTCAAGGCCGAGGGCTGCGGCCCCCGCAAGGCCGCGTGACACCGCAAAACGAAAGGCAAGTAAAATGATCCCTGTCAAACGCCTGTGCCTCTCGGCCATCCTGCTCGTGGCGGCGGCGATGCCTGCCTACGCCCATGTCGGTATCGGCACGACCTCCTCCGCCATGGCCGGCTTCACGCATCCGTTGTCGGGCCTCGACCATATGACGGTGATGCTCGCCGTCGGTCTGTGGGCGGCCCTCAAGGGCGGCAAGGCGATCTGGGTCTGGCCGGCGGCGTTCGTCGGCGTCATGTTGGGCGGCGCGGCTCTTGGTATGGCCCATGTGCCGCTGCCCTTCGTCGAGCCGGGTATACTGGCCTCCGTCGTGGCGCTCGGCCTGCTGGTGGCGCTGGCGGTCGATCTGCCCGTTTCGGCCGGTGTCGCCATCATCGGCCTGTTCGCGCTGTTTCACGGCCATGCCCATGGCACGGAAGTGCCCGAAAATGCCGGCGGCCTCGAATATATGGTCGGTTTTGCCGTAGCCACCGTGCTGCTCCATGCCATCGGCATCGCCGTCGGGCTTGGCCTCGGCATGAGGTCACGCGGCGTGGCCCGCATCACGGGCGCCGCCTGCGCGGCGATCGGCGTCGGCCTCGCCTTCGGAATCGTGTGAGGTCCCATGATCCCAGGCGAAATCATCCCCGTTCAAGGCGACATAGAGCTCAACAAGGGTCTGCCGACCGTCATCCTGAAAGTGGCCAACAGTGGCGACCGACCGGTCCAGGTCGGCAGCCACTACCATTTCTACGAAACCAATGAGGCGCTGAAATTCGATCGTGAACGGGCGCGCGGCATGCGCCTCGACATAGCCGCCGGCACCGCCACGCGTTTCGAGCCGGGGCAGGAACGGGATGTCACGCTGGTGCCGCTTGGCGGCAAGCGTGAAATCCACGGCTTCCAGCAGAAGGTGATGGGCAAGCTGTGAGGGCTTTTTATGCGTGGCGCGCAGGGCCAGTGGGCGGCTTCAGGGCATGCATGAACGCAAGCTCCGCGCGCGGCTCAGCCCGATGGCTTGGCGGCCGCATAGATGACGATCTTTCCGGGATCATCGAACTCCACGGCGAGAACGTCCTGCGCAAGCACGCGCCGAGAATCGAGAGCATTGAAAAGCAGGGCGTTCGCCTCGATCTCCTTGCGCAACTCGCTGACATCGTCCAGATGCTGCCGAACCTTGTTCTCGATGGCTGGCGGCGGGCCGCCTTCGCTGCGCACCGCGTCGGTGAGGAACACGATATCGACCTTGTCGAGTTTGGACGTCTTGCGCACCGTGCTGATGTTTTCGCGTGTGCGGTCGATCGCCGAACTGACTTTTCCGATTTCAGCTGTCGCCTTGGCCTCTTCCTGGTTGACTTGCGATCCGACGATGCGGTCGACGGTCTCCGGACTCTTCAGGCCCTGCGCGTTGAGCGCCGCCTGTGGTACACTCGCCGCCAGAAACGCTGCCGCGGCAATGACATGCAACCATCGCGCATGGCATCTGGCATCGGGCAGGGCGTCGAGGGTCATCGTTCGCTTTCGCAGTTTGCTTCAAGAGCTTTGGAACGAAACGCCCCCAGCCCTGTCACGGTTCCCTGTCGGGTTCGGTGGGCGGACCGGATACCGGTCCGCCGCGCCGGTTGGTCAGCTGGCTTTCTTGGTGATCAGGGTCAGCGCGCCGTTCGGCTCCATGCTGGCCGCGACCACCTGGGCCGACGTCATTCCCTTGGCCTGGAGGGCGGATTTCACCTTGGGGGTGGCATCGATCGAACTGCGCAATTTCTGCAGGCCGGCATCGCCACGCTGCGCGATGACCTGGTTGACCTGCGTCTGGGTGTCCTTCGGCAACTCGCTGATGTCGATCACGTTGACGCTCTGGATCGCCGGCGCGGCCTGCTGACCCCCGGGCGCGGCTGGAGCCGGCGTAGTCGGAGCGGGCTGTTGCTGGGCGCTGGCGGCACCCGCCAGCATCAGGCTGGCGGCGGCTGCAAGAATTGTCGTTTTGCGCATGGATTTTCCTTCCATCGATTTGGCAAACGGTCGTTTTGGGGTGACCCTTCAACCTCAACCGCCAAATGGGTTCAGAAGGTGTCGCCTAGCGGGTCATTGCGTGACCATTGGAGGGCGGCAATGTGCAGCCCGGCTTCAATCACACCGCATTTCGGGAGCAACCGCTGATGGCCAGACTAACGCGTGCCGCCTACGCCCAGATGTATGGCCCGACGGTCGGCGACAGGGTGCGCCTCGCTGACACCGAACTCTTCATCGAGGTCGAGAAGGATTTCACCATCCATGGCGAGGAGGTGAAATTCGGCGGCGGCAAGGTCATTCGCGACGGCATGGGTCAGAGCCAGGTTTCCCGTGCCCAAGGTGCGGTCGACACCGTCATCACCAATGCGCTGGTGATCGATGCCAGCGCCGGCATCTTCAAGGCCGATATAGGCTTGAGGGATGGCCGCATCGCGGCCATCGGCAAGGCCGGCAATCCGGATACGCAGGATGGCGTCACCATCATCATCGGCCCCGGCACGGAAATCATCGCGGGCGAGGGCAAGATCCTGACCCCGGGCGGCTTCGACGCGCATATCCACTTCATCTGCCCGCAGCAGATCGAGGAAGCGCTGATGTCGGGCATCACCACTATGCTCGGCGGCGGGACCGGCCCAGCGCACGGCACGCTGGCCACGACCTGCACACCGGGGCCGTGGCACATGGCACGCATGATCCAGTCCTTGGACGCCTTCCCGATGAACATTGGCCTGTCGGGCAAGGGCAATGCCTCGCTGCCAGCCGCTCTCGAGGAGATGGTGCTGGGCGGCGCCTGCTCGCTCAAGCTGCACGAGGACTGGGGCACGACGCCGGCAGCGATCGACTGCTGCCTGTCGGTCGCAGACGATTACGATGTGCAGGTGATGATCCACACCGACACGCTCAACGAGAGCGGCTTTGTCGAGAACACGGTGGCGGCCATCAAGGGCCGCACCATCCATGCCTTCCACACCGAGGGCGCCGGTGGCGGCCATGCGCCTGATATCATCAAGGTCTGCGGCCTGCCCAACGTCATCCCGTCCTCGACAAACCCGACGAGGCCCTACACGGTCAACACATTGGCCGAGCATCTCGATATGCTTATGGTCTGCCACCATCTGTCGCCGTCGATCCCCGAGGACATCGCCTTCGCCGAAAGCCGCATCCGCAAGGAGACCATCGCGGCCGAGGACATCCTGCACGACATCGGCGCCTTCTCGATCATCTCGTCGGACAGCCAGGCCATGGGTCGCGTCGGCGAGGTGGCGATCCGCACCTGGCAGACGGCCGACAAGATGAAGCGCCAGCGCGGGTCATTGCCGCAGGAGACGGGCGACAACGACAATTTCCGCGTCCGCCGCTACATCGCCAAATACACCATCAATCCGGCCATCGCGCATGGCCTGTCGAAGGACATCGGCTCGATCGCGATCGGCAAACGCGCCGATCTGGTGCTGTGGAACCCGGCCTTCTTCGGCGTCAAGCCGGACATGGTGCTGATCGGCGGCATGATCGCGGCCGCCCCGATGGGCGACCCCAATGCCTCGATCCCGACGCCGCAGCCGATGCACTACCGGCCGATGTTCGGCGCCTATGGCAAAGCCCGCACCAATTCGTCGGTGACCTTCGTTTCGAAGGCCGCACTCGAGTCCGGTTTGCACGGCCGGCTCGGCGTCGACAAGCAGTTCGTCGCCGTCGAAAACACGCGCGGCGGCATCGGCAAGCACTCGATGGTGCTCAACGACGCCACGCCGCAAATCGAGGTCGATCCGGAAACCTACGAAGTTCGCGCCGATGGCGAACTCTTGACCTGCGAGCCGGCGACCGTGCTGCCGATGGCGCAAAGGTACTTTCTGTTTTGATCGGAGCGATATGCAGCCCTGAGTGATTCGTTGCGATTTTCGCAAACTGGGGCATGATGTTCCCATGAATAAGATTGATCGCCTTCGAGCATCAACACCGTACGAAACGGACTTCGTGCAATGGTGCGCTGAGCAAAGCCCACTGCTGCGCGAGGGGCGTTTTGCCGAGCTTGGATCGAGAGAATCTGGCTGAGGAGATCGAGAGGTTGGGGAGGGGCGACAGACGGGAAATCCGCAGCAGGACGGAGGTATTGATTGCGCACCTCCTGAAATCGGAATTCCAACCAGGCCACAGATGCCACGGTTGGCAAGCGTCGATAACGGAACAGCGTATCTGGATTGGTAATATCATCAAGGACAGCCCAAGCCTTCGCCGCTATCCTTCGCAGGTTTTGGACGAGGCATACCGCGACGCTTTACCTGTGGCGGTAAGAGAGACGGGCTTAAGAAAACCCCATCTTCCGAGCGAACCGCCATATACAGCCAAACAGGCGCTTGATGGCGATTTTAGCCGGTCGCCCCGCTTTCAATGGACAGCTTTCTGCGAGTTTAAGCTCGCCGCATTTCTTGTTAAGGCCGATGGCAAGCGAAATAGCATCCCCCCACGACATCTTCCCACATATCCGCATCGTCATGGGCATGGTGATCGGGCTCGGCGTCGCGCGCCTGCTGTCGGGGGTAGCGCGCATCGTCCAGCATCCCACCCAATACCGGCTCTATACGGTGCATCTGGCCTGGGTCGCTTCGGTGCTGCTGATGCTGGTCCATTTCTGGTGGTGGGAGTTCGGCCTCTATGCCATCGAAACCTGGACCTTCGGAAAGTACCTGTTCATCATTTTCTACGCGATCACCCAGTTCCTGCTCTGCGCGTTGCTGTTTCCGGATTCGATGCTCGACTACACCAGCTACGAGGATTTCTTCTATTCGCGCCGCGCCTGGTTCTTCGGACTGCTGGCGGCAACCTATCTGCTCGACGTGATCGACACGCTATTGAAAGGTCCGGAGCATTTCGCCCGCTTCGGCAACGAATATCTGTTCCGAACGCCGGTCTTCGTAGCACTGTGCATCGTCGCGATCCTGGTGCGTGACCGCCGTTTCCACATCGCCTTCGTCGCGGCCGCTCTGATCTACCAGATATCGTTCATCCCGCGGCTGTTCGACACGATCGTATGACATCAGCCGATGGTCTAGAGTTCCCGGGGAAAGGCAGGGTTCAACGATGTACAAGGCCATTGGATCGCGCGGATCCCGGGTCAGCCGCGTCCTCTGGATGCTCGAGGAACTCGGGCAGCCCTACGAATTCGTCGAGGTCAAGCTGCGCTCTCCGGAAGCCTATGCGCTCAATCCGTCGGGCAAGGTGCCTGTCCTCACCGACGACGAGCTGACGGTGACGGATTCGGCGGCGATCTGTGTCTATCTCGCCGACAAGCACGCAGACAAAGGGATGGGCGCCAATCCCGGTTTCGCTGGCCGCGCCGAAATGGATTCCTGGATGCATTTTGCCCAGAGCGAGTTCGAGGCGCCGCTGTGGAACAAATTGCGACACCGTTTCCTCCTGCCCAGGAACGTGCGGGTCGATGTCGGTCCTGCCGCGGCCTTTGACTTCGCCACGGAGGTCAAGGCGCTGGAGCGCCGGCTCGGCGACAAGCCCTTCGCCCTCGGTGACCGCTTTTCCGCCGTCGACGTGCTGCTAGGCGACATGGGCGGCTGGGCCCGCGCCGGAAAATTCCCGATCGAGTCCGAGCGCGTCAACGCTTATCTCGACCGCGTGCTGGCGCGGCCCGCCCGTGCGCGGGCGCAGGCCAATGCATCGGCCCCAAAATCGGAATCGATTTTGGGAAAGCACGATGCATAGATTCAAAAGTATTAGAGCGTCCTTTGCGCGTCCAAGAGGACGCGCGGCGCTCTAACGGAGGCTCGACGAAATGAAGCTCAACCTCAACACCGACTTCACTAAATTCCCGCGCGCCGTCTCGGTGCTGACCGCTGGCAGTGCGGGGGCCACGGTACCATCCGGCCGTGCGGTTCTGGCCCATGACGAGCGGCATCTGCGCCGCCGGGCCATCGAACTTGCCGACGGCGGCAAGGTGCTGGTCGACCTGCCCGAGCCTGTTGCCCTCAACGATGGCGACCGCCTGGTGCTGGAGGATGGCGGCCATATCGAGATCATCGCGGCGCCCGAAGAGATCTATGACATCCGCGCCCGCGACGCCGTGCATCTCGCCGAACTCGCCTGGCATATCGGCAACCGCCATCTCGCCGCCGGCATCGAGGCGGACCGCATCGTCATCCTGCGCGACCATGTCATCAAGGCCATGCTGGAGGGGCTTGGCGCCACGGTGGACGAGGTTTCCGAACCGTTCAAGCCGGTGCGCGGCGCCTATTCCGGCCATGGTGGTGGACATGGACATGATCACGGCCACGATCACAGCCATGCCGAGGCGCATGCCCATAGCCACGGTGAGGCACACTCCCATTCACACAGCGAATCGCATTCCCATTCGCATAGTCATGCCGGCCACCATGATCATGACTGACCAGCCGTCCGGCATCGCCGTGCTGCGGCTGATGGCGTGGCTGTCGCCGGCCTTTCCGGTCGGCGGCTTTGCCTACAGCCATGGCCTCGAGCGCGCGGTGCACGATGGAATGGTGACCGATGCCGCCGGCCTTGCCGGCTGGCTGGAGACGCTGGTCGAGATGGGCTCGGGCTGGAACGATGCCGTGCTGTTCGCCGAAAGCTGGCGCCGCGCTAGCGAAGGGGGCGATCTGGCTGAGGTTGTGGCACTGGCCGAGGCGCTGGCCGGCTCGCGCGAGCGCCACGCCGAGACCATGCTGCAAGGCGCGGCCTTCCTCAAAGCAGCCGCCGCCTGGCCCAATGCCGTGCTGGAGCGCTTGCCGGCGCAATGCGCCTACTGCATCGCAGTCGGGGCTGTCGCCGGCGGCAATGGCATTGCGCTGCACGACGCGCTGTCCGCCTTCCTGCAAGCCTTCTTCTCCAACCTCGTCCAGGCCGCGATCCGGCTCGGCATGATCGGTCAGAACGAGGCGACGACGCTGCTCGCGGGTTTCGAGCCGCTGGCGCTCTCGACCGCTGCCCGCGTGTCCCGCTCGACATTGGACGACCTTGGCGGCTGCGCCTTCGTCTCCGACGTCATGGCGATGAAGCACGAAACCCAGTATTCGCGACTGTTCCGCTCATGATCCTCCTCGCCTTCGTCCTCTCCTTCGTCCTGCTGCTGATCACGGCACTGCATGTCTATTGGGGCATCGGCGGCGTCTGGCCAGGCAGGGACACGGCGTCCTGCGCCCACGCTGTCGTCGGGTTTCGCGGCGTCGACGAAATGCCGACGCCGTTCGCCAGTTTCGCCGTTGCCGCGTGCCTCGGCCTGGCAACGCTGTGGCCGCTGGCGCTCATCGGTTTCTTTGCCTCGCCGTTTCCCAAGCAGGGCCTCGCAGCCACCGCGATGCTGATCGGGCTGGTGTTCCTGGGGCGCGGTACTGCCGGTTTCACGCCCTGGTGGCGCCGGCTGGCGCCGCAACAGCCTTTCGCGCGGCTCGATACCAGTCTCTATTCGCCGCTGTGCCTGTTGATCGGGCTCGGCTTCGCCGTTCTTGCCATCATGGAGTTCCCGATATGACACAACCCAACGGCCCACTTCGTGTTGGCATTGGCGGCCCCGTCGGCTCCGGCAAGACGACGCTCACCGAAAAACTCTGCAAGGCGCTGCGCGACGAGTTTTCCATCGCCGTCGTCACCAACGATATCTACACCAGGGAGGACGCCATGATGCTGGCCCGGCTGCAGGCGCTGCCGGAGGACCGCATCGTCGGTGTCGAGACCGGGGGCTGCCCGCACACCGCCATCCGCGAGGATGCCTCGATCAATCTGCAGGCGATCGCCGAGCTCAACCGCAAATTTCCCGACCTCGACATCATCTTCATCGAATCCGGTGGCGACAACCTTGCAGCCACTTTCTCGCCGGATCTTGCGGATCTCACGCTCTACGTCATCTCGGTCTGCCAAGGTGAAGAAATCCCGCGCAAAGGAGGCCCGGCGATCACGCGGTCCGATTTCCTGGTTATCAACAAGAGCGACCTAGCGCCCTATGTGAACGTCAATCTCGATGTCATGGAGAGCGACGCCGGCCGCATGCGCGGCAAGCGACCGTTCGGCTTCACCGATCTTTCGCGCGGCAAGGGCCTGCGGGAGGTGATCGATTTCATCGTCGAGCACGGCGGACTGCGAACCGTTGGCGCCGCAAGCACGGCGGCATAACCGACTTTCTGCACCAAGCGAAAGCGGTTGCGGGCACCAGCGGCGCGCGGCATTCTGGATCAAACCGGAGGATCTTTTACGATGAGCATCGCCCGCCTGCAGAAGGAAACGCTGACCAACCTGCCCTTCTACGAGGAGCGCGTCGATCTCGCCTGCGCCTTCCGCTGGACGGCGCGGCTCAACATGCACGAAGCGGTGGCCAACCATTTCTCGCTGGCGGTTAACGACGACGGCACCAGGTTCCTGATGAACCCGAACCAGGTGCATTTCTCGCGTATCAAGGCGAGTGACCTGATCGAAATCGACGCCAACGACCCCGAGACGCTTTCTGGGCCGAATGCGCCAGACCCGACGGCATGGGGTCTGCACGGCGCCGTCCATCGCAATGTGCCGCACGCGCGCTGCGTCATGCACGTCCACTCGATCCACGCCACCGTGCTGGCCTCGCTTGCCGACTCGACGCTGCCGCCAATCGACCAGAATTCGGCGATGTTCTTCAAGCGTCACGTCGTCGACGCGCATTATGGCGGGCTGGCCTTCGAGGAAGAGGGCGAGCGCTGCTCGCAGCTTCTCGCCGACCCTAAGGTCAAGGTGATGGTGATGGGCAACCATGGCGTGCTGGTCATCGGCGACACCGTCGCCGACGCCTTCAACCGCATGTTTTATTTCGAGCGTGCCGCCGAGACCTATATCAAGGCGCTGTGGACCGGCCGGCCGCTGCGCACCCTGTCCGACGCGATCGCCGAGAAGGCGGCGAGCGAGATGGACGACTATCCCGGTCAGGCCGAACGTCATCTCGCCGAGTTGAAAGCGATCCTCGACGAGCAGGAGCCGGTGTACCGGAACTGAAGGCTACAGTCCGAGCTGAGCCCGCAATTCCCCGGCGCTGTTGATGACAATGGCGCCGGGCGGTCCTTCCATCGGCTTTTCAGGCCAGAAGATCGTCTTCATTCCCGCCGCCAGGCCCGCCATGGCGCCCGGCCAGCTGTCGTCGACCGCGACGGCTTGCGCGGGATCGACGTCGGCCAGATAGGCGGCGCGAAGGAAAGGCTCTGCGTGCGGCTTGCCTTCCCGCACATCGTTGCGGCTGATCGTCTTCATGCCGGGGTAGGTCAGCCCGACCATATGCAGATTGGCGTCGACGATCATCCGATCCGAGTTTGAGACCACTGCCTGCTGCACGCCGAGCGCGCGCAACTCCTTGAAGACCTCGATGGCGCCTGGGCGCGGCTTCAGCCCTTCGACCAGCGGCAGGTAATGCTCATATTTGTGAACGATCCATTCGTCGAAGGGCAGTCGCAGCCCGAACTCGTCGCGCATCATTTCGTAGACCGGCCAGGCAGCGACGCCGAGCACGCGCTCATGCAGATCAGCCGGTGGGGTGAGGCCGGCGTTGCGCATCGCTGCGATGAGGGCTGCCTCGTGCAGCGGTTCGCTGTCGACCAGCGTGCCGTCCATGTCCCAGAAAACCGCCTTCGGTGTCATGAAGCGCTCCTTTTTGCGATCCCTTAAAGGGTTTGCGCCGTGAGATAAACCTTTGGCTGCAATTCAACATGCTTCCAGATGGTAAAACGGACCCGCCGCGCCTTCTCCGATAGGAATGCCGGCGGAGAACCACCGCGGCTTCGGCGCAAGCATTTGCTCTTGAGATTGACAATTGCGCAGGCGATCATTCCCTGCGAAACTGATACGACCGCCTGATGATCGGCGATTTCGGGAGGCAGGACGTGAATACCCGGCAGGACAGCGGCAGCAACAGGCTGGACGACGCCGCGCGCGCCGGCTGGCTCTATTATGTTGCCGGCAACACACAGGACCAGATAGCCGCCACGCTCGGCATCTCGAGGCAGACGGCGCAGCGGCTGGTGTCGCTGGCGGTGTCGGAAGGCCTGATCAAGGTCCGCGTCGATCATCCGATCGCCAACTGCCTGGATCTTGCCGCGCGGCTGAAATCGCGCTTTGCGCTCGACCTGGTCGAGGTGGTGCCGAGCGATCCCAATTCATCCTCCACCACCATCGGCATCGCCGAAGCGGCGGCCGCCGAGATCGAGCGGCGGTTGCGGTCGCCAACGCCGATCGTCATGGGCATCGGCACTGGACGCACGCTGAAGGCGGCGATCGAACAATTGCCGCCGATGGAATGCCCGCAGCACAAGGTGGTGTCCTTGACCGGCAACATCTCGCCGGACGGCTCGGCCGCTTTCTACAACGTTATTTTCACCATGGCCGACAGGGTCAAGGCGCGGTCCTTCCCAATGCCGCTGCCGGTCATCGCCTCCTCGCCGCAGGAGCGCGAGATGCTGCTCGCCCAGCCGATGATCCAGCCGACACTGGTGCTTGCGGCGGAGGCCGACGTCACCTTCATCGGTATCGGCGACCTTGGCCCGAAGGCGCCGCTCTACGAGGATGGCTTCATTTCCGAAAGCGAACTGAAAGCCTTGCAGAAAGCCGGCGGCGTCGCTGAAATCGTTGGCTGGGTGTTCGATCGCGAGGGCCGCATGATCGACGGCATCACCAATGACCGGGTGTCGTCGGCGGCGCTGCCGTCGCGCGAGAAGTCGCTGGTGATCGCGCTCGCCATGGGCGAGCGCAAGCTGCCCGGCATCATGGCGGCGGTCAACCGACGGCTGGTCAACGGGCTCATCACCGACGAGCGGACGGCGGCCGCCCTGCTGGCCAGCATTTGACGGCTTCGCGATAAAGCCAGCAAGGCTATTGGTGCCGGCCGAAAGGATCGTTGCCATCGAGGAAACCGAGGTCGCGCTGCAGATGCGGCGACAGGTCCCTGATGTCGAGATGCGCCCTTTTTCTGGTCGCGAACCAGCCAAATCCGTCCGCAAGCCACGAAATCCAGCGATGATCGGGAGCGGGAGTGCATTTTTGCTGCGCCATGGTCATGATCGTCAACCTTCGTTATCCTGAACCCGAATGACGGGTTGAGGATGAATGTCGGCCTTGCCAGCCGCTTTTGCCAATCGAACGTCGATAACGACCCATAAGGAGGTTTTATGCCTGACCTCAGCGCGCCACAGGTTTCGCAGCTGCCGCCATTGCAGGCGATCCGGGTGTTCGAGGCTGTGGCGCGGCATCTTTCCTTCACCAAGGCCGCCGGGGAGCTCGCCATGACGCAGGCGGCGGTCAGCTATCAGATCAAGGTGCTGGAGGATCGCGTCGGCACTCCGCTGTTCCTGCGCCGGCCGCGACAGATCGAACTGACCGAAGCCGGCCAGCGCCTGGCGCCGGCGGTCAGCGAGGCCTTTGCCATTCTTAGCCAAGCCTACGCCGCCGCGCGCGGTGGCGCCGACGGGTTGTTGTGCGTCACCACGGTGCTGACCTTTGCCTCGAACTGGCTGGCGCACCATCTGGGCGCATTCCAGATCGCGCATCCGTCCCTTGCCGTGCGGCTCGACACGTCGAGCCGGCTGACCGATTTCGCCCGCGAGGATGTCGACCTCGCCATCCGTTCGGGCGGCGGCAAATGGCCGGGGCTGGAAGCCCACAAGCTGCTCGACGCCGATTTTACGCCGATGCTGAGCCCGAAGCTCGCGGCGAGCATCGGCGGCATCAACGAGCCGGCCGATCTGCTCAAGCTGCCGATCCTCGACCCAAGCGACATCTGGTGGACGCAGTGGTTCGAGGCCGCCGGCGTGCACAGCCACGACCTTGCCAAGCGGCCCGGCAGCAGCATGGGCGCGCAGGCCTACGAAGCCAACGCGGCCATATCGGGCCATGGCGTGGCGATCCTGACCCGGGCGCTGTTCAAGGCCGAACTCGCCGACGGCCGGCTGATCCAGCCATTCGACCTGGTCGGCGACGACGGGCACGCCTACTGGCTGGTCTACCCCGAGGCGCGCCGCAACGTGCCCAAGATCCGCGCCTTCCGCGACTGGCTGCTGGCTGAGATCGCCTGCTGACCGGCACATAAGCTGACGTCAGACCGGGGCAACAAACGATAGCCGTTCGAGAGGCTTTGACCCCGCTGCCTGGACGCCAGCCGCAGCAATCCGAGCGCTGTCGCCGAACCTCCACCCCATTTGCCGGCCGTGTGCTGCGCTGCAGCATCGAATCCGGCTTGACATAATTAAGACTAAGTGAGTAATTGCTCACAACCAAGGCAAATGCTCAACTTGGTTTATGGGAGGAATTTGATGAAACTTCGCACGCTCACCCTGGGCTTGTTGTCGGCCAGCACGCTTGCATTCGCCGCACACGCCGAATCCATCACCATCGCCACCGTCAATAATGGCGATATGGTCCGCATGCAGAAGCTGACCGACGACTTCACCAAGGCTAACCCGGACATCCAGCTCAACTGGGTCACGCTCGAAGAGAACGTGCTGCGCGAGCGCGTCACCACCGACATCGCCACCAAGGGTGGCCAGTATGACGTGATGACCATCGGCACCTACGAGGTTCCGATCTGGGCCAAGCAGAGCTGGCTCCTGCCGCTCGACAAGCTCGGCGACGACTATGATGCCAAGGACATCATTCCGGCCATTGCCGGTGGCCTCTCGGTCGATGGCAAGCTCTACGCCGCGCCTTTCTATGGTGAGAGCTCCTTCGTCATGTACCGCAAGGACCTGATGGAAAAGGCCGGCCTCAAAATGCCTGATGCCCCGACCTGGGACTTCATCAAGCAGGCGGCCGACAAGATGACCGATCGCGCCAGTGGCGTGAACGGCGTCTGCCTGCGCGGCAAGGCCGGCTGGGGCGAGAACATGGCCTTCCTGACGGCCATGTCGAACTCCTTCGGCGCCCGCTGGTTCGACGAGAACTGGAAGCCGCAGTTCGATCAGCCGGAATGGAAGAAGACGCTGCAGTTCTATGTCGACCTGATGAAGGCCGACGGTCCCGAGGGCGCCTCGTCCAACGGCTTCAACGAAAACCTGGCGCTCTTCCAGCAGGGCAAGTGCGGCATGTGGATCGACGCCACCGTCGCCGCCTCCTTCGTCTCCGACCCGAAGAACTCTACTGTCGCCGACAAGGTCGGCTATGCACTGGCGCCGGATAATGGCTTGGGCAAGCGCGGCAACTGGCTGTGGGCGTGGTCGCTGGCGATCCCGGCCGGCACGCAGAAGGCAGATGCCGCCGAGAAGTTCGTGTCCTGGGCGACCAGCAAGCACTATGCTGAGCTCGTCGCGTCGAAGGAAGGCTGGGCGAACGTGCCTCCAGGCACACGCTCCTCGCTCTATGCCAATCCCGAGTACCAGAAGGCGGCTCCGTTCGCCAAGATGACGCTGGACTCCATCAATGCCGCCGACCCGACGCATCCGACCGTCAAGCCGGTGCCCTATGTCGGCGTGCAGTTTGTCGCCATCCCTGAATTCCAGGGCCTTGGCACCACCGTCGGCCAGCTCTTCTCGGCGGCTCTTGCCGGCCAGTCGAGCGTCGACGATGCGCTGAAGCAGGCCCAGGACGCCGCCACCGCGTCGATGACCGAGGGCGGTTACATCAAGTAAGGCTCCTCCCGGTGCCGAACGCCGGTCACCTCCTTGACCGGCAACGGCCGCCCGAAACCCAGTTCGGGCGGCCGCCTTTCCAGAGCCTGTGAAAATTCAGCCTGATCCTTGAAGGGTGACCGTCATGGCTACTCAGCAGACCCGTTCGCTTGCCCGATTCATGATGGCGCCTTCCGTGGTGCTGCTGTTCGTCTGGATGATCGTGCCGCTGGTCATCACGATCTGGTTCTCCTTCCAGCAGTACAATCCGCTCAACCCGATGCGCGACGGGTTCGTCGGCTTATCCAACTACGCGCTGTTCTACTCCAATCCGGCCTTCCTGCAGTCGATCCTCAACACGCTTGTCCTGGTGGTCAGCGTGCTGCTGATCACGGTGATCGGCGGCATCCTGCTGGCGCTGCTCATCGATCAGCCAATGTGGGGCCAGGGGATCGTGCGCATCCTCGTCATCTCGCCGTTCTTTGTCATGCCGCCGGTGGCCGCATTGGTCTGGAAGAACATGATCATGCATCCGCAATATGGCGTGTTCGCCGACATAGCGCGCTTCTTCGGGGGACAGCCGATCGACTGGTTCGGCCAGCATCCGATGACAGCGATCATCATCATCGTCGCCTGGCAGTGGCTGCCTTTCGCGACATTGATCCTCTTGACCGCGTTGCAGTCGCTCGACGGCGAGCAGAAGGAAGCCGCTGAGATGGACGGGGCCGGCTTCATCAGCCGCTTCATCTATCTGACGCTGCCGCACATGTCGCGGGCGATTACCGTTGTCATCCTGATCCAGACGATTTTCCTGCTGTCGGTCTACGCCGAGATCCTGGTCACCACCAATGGCGGTCCTGGATACGCCTCCACCAACCTGCCCTTCCTCGTCTACCAGAAGGCGTTGCTGGAATTCAAAATCGGCCAGGCATCCGCGGGCGGCGTGATCGCCGTCATTCTCGCCAACATCGTCGCCTTCTTCGCCATGCGCGCCGTCGGCAAGAATCTGGACAAATAAGGGAGGATACGATGGCACGCTCAGTCACCACCCAGCACAAGACAATCGCGACAATTGCCGCCTGGGCCGTCGCGCTGCTGATCTTCTTCCCGATCCTCTATACGATCATCACCTCGTTCAAGTCGGAACAGGAAGCGATCCAGGGCTTCAACCTGATCCCCTCCGGGACCTTCGAGAGCTATGCCGAAGTCCAGGCGCAGAGCGGCTATTTCAAGTTCTTCCTGAACTCGGTGCTGCTTTCGGTCGGCTCGACCATCCTGGCGCTGTTGGTCGCCATTCCGGCGGCCTGGTCGATGGCGTTTTCGCCGACCAAGCGGACCAAGGACATATTGATGTGGATGCTGTCCACCAAGATGATGCCGGCGGTCGCCGTGCTGTTCCCGATCTACCTGATCTTCCGCAATCTCGGCCTGCTGGACTCGCGCATCGGCCTGATGATCATGCTGATGCTGATCAACCTGCCGATCGTGGTCTGGATGCTCTACACCTACTTCCGCGAAATCCCGGGCGAAATCCTGGAAGCCTCGCGTATGGACGGCGCATCCTTGTGGGGTGAAATCTGGTACGTGCTGACGCCGATGGCGGTGCCGGGCATCGCCTCGACCATGCTGCTCAACATCATCCTGGCCTGGAACGAGGCGTTCTGGACGATCCGGCTGACCACCACGGAAGCCGCACCGCTCACCGCCTTCATCAGTTCCTTCTCCAGCCCGCAGGGCTTGTTCTGGGCCAAGCTTTCGGCCGCCTCGACGCTGGCCATCGCGCCGATCCTGATCATGGGCTGGTTCAGCCAGAAGCAGCTGGTGCGCGGCCTGACATTTGGCGCGGTGAAGTGACGGAAATTGCCTGAAGCAATCGGCGAAAAACAGCCCTCGGGGAAGGAAACCATGGGAAACATCACGCTCAAGAACGTCTCCAAGTCCTTTGGTTCGACGTCCATCATCCCCGGCCTCGACCTGGTGATCGAAAACGGCGAGTTCGTCGTTTTCGTCGGCCCATCGGGTTGCGGCAAGTCCACGCTACTCAGGCTGATCGCCGGCCTTGAGGACACCAGCGGCGGCACCATCAACATCGATGGCCGCGACGTCACCGGCGAGGCGCCGGCCAAGCGCAAGCTCGCCATGGTGTTCCAGTCCTATGCGCTCTACCCGCATATGACGGTGGCCAAGAACATCGCCTTCCCGCTGAAGATGGCGGGCGAGGACCAGGCGACCATCGACAGGAAGGTGAAGGACGCGGCGCGCGTGCTCAACCTCACCAATTACCTCGAACGCCGTCCCGGCCAGCTCTCCGGCGGCCAGCGCCAGCGCGTCGCCATCGGCCGCGCCATTGTGCGCCAACCCTCGGCCTTCCTGTTCGATGAGCCGCTGTCCAACCTCGACGCGGCACTGCGCGGCACCATGCGGCTGGAGATCAGCGAACTGCACCATCAGCTCAAGACCACGATGATCTACGTCACCCACGACCAGGTCGAGGCCATGACCATGGCCGACAAGATCGTCGTGCTCAACGCCGGCAACATCGAGCAGGTCGGCTCGCCGATGGAGCTCTACAAGACGCCGAAGAACCTGTTCGTCGCCGGCTTCATAGGCTCGCCCAAGATGAACCTGATCGAAGGCGCGCCGGCTGGCAAATATACCGCCAAGACCATCGGCATCCGGCCCGAACATATGCAGATCTCGACCACGGCGGGCGACTGGAAGGCGACGGTCGGCGTTGCCGAGCATCTGGGCTCCGACACGTTCCTGCACGTTCAAGCCGACGGCGTCGGGCCGCTGACGGTGCGTGCCGACGGCGAACTGGCGGTTCGCCATGGCGACACCATCTATCTCACCCCTGACCAAGCCAAGTTGCATCGCTTCGGCGCTGACGGCAAGGCGATGGCCCAGTGAGGATGGGCCAGTGAGGATGGGCCAATGAGGATGGGCCGGTGAGGATAGGACAGTGAGGCTGCAAGGCAAATCGGCGCTGATCACGGGATCGGCGCGAGGCATCGGCAGGGCTTTCGCCGAAGCCTATGTGCGCGAGGGTGCCACTGTCGCGATCGCCGATATCAACCTTGAAGCCGCGCAGAAGACGGCCGCCGCGATCGGCGACAATGCCTATCCCGTGAAACTCGACGTCACCGATCAGGCATCCATCGATGCCGCGGTGAAGGCGGTGGAGGACAAGGCGGGCGGTCTCGACATCCTGATCAACAACGCCGCTCTGTTCGACCTGGCGCCGATCGTGGAGGTATCTCGGGCGAGCTATGAAAAGCTTTTCTCAGTCAATGTCGCTGGCACGCTGTTCATGCTGCAGGCAGCCGCCCGGTCGATGATCGCGCGGGGCAAGGGCGGCAGGATCATCAACATGGCAAGCCAGGCCGGGCGTCGCGGCGAGCCGCTGGTCGCGGTCTATTGTGCCACCAAGGCCGCGGTCATCTCGCTGACCCAGTCGGCCGGGCTCGATCTGATCAAACACCGCATCAACGTCAACGGCATCGCGCCCGGCGTCGTCGACAGCGATATGTGGGACGAGGTCGATGCCTTGTTCGCCAAATACGAGAACCGGCCGAAGGGCGAGAAAAAGCGGCTGGTCGGCGAAGGCGTGCCTTACGGCCGCATGGGCAAGCCGGAAGACCTCTCCGGCATGGCCGTGTTCCTCGCCAGTGACGAGGCCGAATACATCGTTGCCCAGACCTACAATGTCGATGGCGGCCAATGGATGAGTTGAAAAGAACGATTTGAGGGGGACGGCGCCTCTTTCTTTCCTCCGGAGAAGGCGCCGCGGGGGCGGGTGAGGGGCCGCATGCTGGAACACCAGGTGCGGCCCCTCACCCTCGCCCTCCCGAAGGAGGCGAAACAGTCGGGCTGCAAATCGGCCAAAGGGTAAAGCAGATGACCGTGAAACTTTCTTCCTCGAGCCTCGCCGGGCTTCCGCCCAAGGTCGCAGGTCCCAACTATGACCGCTCGGCGCTGAAAGCCGGCATCGTGCATTTCGGTGTCGGCAATTTTCACCGCTCGCACCAGGCCGTCTATCTCGACGACCTGTTCGGTCAGGGCATCGGTCATGATTGGGCGCTGGTCGGCGCCGGCGTGTTCGACGGCGAGAAGATCGGCCGCGGCAAGCTTGAAGAGCAGGACTGGCTGACCACCGTGGTCGAGCAGGACGAGGGCCATATGAGCGCCCGCGTCACCGGCGCGATGATCGATTTCCTGATGCCGGGCGATGCCGGCGCCATCATCGATCGGCTGGCCGACCCGGCGATCAGGATCGTTTCGCTGACCATCACCGAAGGCGGCTATTTCATCGACCCGGCTTCCGGCGTCTTCAACCCGACCCATCCCGACATCGTCGCGGACGCGCAGCCGGGCGCCACACCAAAGACTGTGTTCGGCATCATCCTGGCCGGGCTGGTGCGACGCCGCGAGGATGGTATCGTGCCGTTCACCGTGATGTCCTGCGACAACATTCCCCACAACGGCCATGTCACGTCGGATGGCGTGATCGGCCTTGCCCGCCTGATCGACGAGGATCTGGCGAACTGGGTCAGCGACAAGGTCGCCTTCCCGAACGCCATGGTCGACCGCATTACGCCGGCAACCAGCGACCGCGAGCGCAAGATCCTCGCCGACGATTTCGGCCTCGAGGACAATTGGCCGGTGTTCTGCGAGCCGTTCCGGCAATGGGTGCTGGAAGACCATTTCACCGATGGCCGCCCGGCGCTGGAAAAGGTCGGCGTGCAGTTCGTCAAGGACGTCGCCCCTTATGAGCTGATGAAGATCCGCATCCTCAATGGCGGCCACGCCACCATCGCCTATCCGGCCGGGCTGATGGACATCCACTTCGTCCATGAAGCGATGCAGGAGCCGCTGGTGCGCGGGTTCCTCGACAAGCTCGAGCACGACGAGATTATCCCGACCGTGCCGCCGGTGCCGGACACGGTGCTGGAAGACTATTACCAGCTTATCGAGAAGCGCTTCTCCAATCCCAAGATCGGCGACACGGTGCGCCGGCTCTGCCTCGACGGGTCCAATCGCCAGCCGAAATTCATCATCCCGACCATCGCCGACCGCCTGAAGGCCGGCAAAGGCGTTGCCGGACTTGCGCTGGAATCGGCCCTTTGGTGCCGTTACTGCTTCGGCACGACGGACAGCGGCGCCGTCGTCGAGCCCAACGACCCCGGCTGGGACCGGCTGAAGGCAACGGCGAAGGCGGCAAAGGACGCGCCCGCCGCGTGGCTTGCGATGGACGATATCTATGGCGATGTCGGCCGCGCCGCCGCCTTCGTCGAGGCCTTCGCCCACGCGCTCAACGTGCTCTGGGCCAATGGCACGCGCACCACGCTGACGCGCTATCTCGCCAGCAAGCTCTGAGAGCCAGCCGGCATCATGACGCCTGAACTGGTCATCTTCGACTGCGACGGCGTGCTGGTCGACAGCGAGGCGCTCTCCGTTTCGGCGCTGCTCGGCATGATCGAACTCGCGGGCGGCAGTCTCGGCGAGGACGCTGCCTACGAGCATTTCCTAGGCAAGAGCATGAAAAGCGTGCGCGAGATCCTCAGCCGCGACTTCGGCCTGGAGATCACCGATCAGCATCTCACCGCCATGCGTGTCGACCTCATGCGAAAGTTTTGCGAGGAGCTGAAGCCGATCCCCGGCGTCAAGGAGATGCTGTCGAACCTCGGCCTGCCGTACTGCGTCGCCTCTTCCGGCACGCTGGAACGCATTCGTTACGCGCTCGATGTCACCGGTCTGCTGACGCTGATGGAGCCACATCTGTTCAGCGCTGCCATGGTTGCCAAGGGAAAGCCGGCGCCCGACCTGTTCCTCCACGCCGCCGCGACCATGCGAGCCCATCCGCGCGGATGTCTCGTCATCGAGGACAGCCCGGCCGGTGTCGCCGCCGCACGCGCGGCAGGCATGCGCGTCCTTGCCTTTACCGGCGGCGCGCACGCCGGCAATCCGGGATTGAAAGCGCGGCTTGCGTCGACCGAACCGGACTTTATATTCGCTGACATGCTGCAATTGCCCGATCTGATTGCAGGCCTGGGAGCGAGAGTTAGAGCATCTTGACGAAACAGTTTGTCTGCGCGGTCGATGTCGGCACCGGGAGCGCTCGCGCGGGCATTCTCGACGCCAGTGGCGCCTTGCTCGGCCGTGCCGAGCGGCCGATCGCCATGAACCAGCCGAAGCCCGATCATGCCGAGCACGATTCGCGCGATATCTGGTCCGCTGTCTGCACAGCCGTGCGTGCAGCGCGGGAAAAAGCCGGCGTCGCAGCCGGGGATATTGCCGGTATTTCCTTCGATGCCACCTGTTCTCTGGTCGTGCGGGACAGGCAAGGCGGCCAGCTCAGTGTGTCGACGAGCGGCGATAAGCGCTGGGACACCATTGTCTGGCTCGACCACCGCGCCATCGCCGAGGCCGACGAATGCACGGCGAGCGGCCACGAGGTGCTGAACTATATCGGCGGCGTCATGTCGCCCGAGATGGCGACGCCGAAGCTGATGTGGCTCAAGCGAAATCTACCGAAGACATGGAATGAAGCCGGCTATCTGTTCGACCTGGCCGATTTCCTGACCTGGAAGGCAACGGGCTCGCTGGCCCGCTCGCAATGCACGCTGACAGCGAAGTGGACTTATCTGGCGCACCAGGACATCGCATGGCAGCGCGACTTCTTCGAACTCGTCGGCCTCGACGATCTTTTTGACCATGGCAATCTGCCCGAAAAGGCAAGCCCGGTTGGCGTCGATATCGGCCCGTTGACAGCGCAGGCAGCGGCGGAACTCGGCCTGACCGAAAACTGCCGCGTCGGCGCCGGCGTCATCGATGCCTATGCCGGGGCGCTTGGCGTGCTCGGCGGCTTTGCCGGCGACGACCAGAATATTGGCCGCCATCTGGCGCTGATCGCAGGCACATCCTCCTGCGTCATGGCGATGTCGCCCGACCCGCAGCCTTTCGCCGGCGTATGGGGCCCTTACTACGGCGCCGCGCTGCCGGGGCTGTGGTTGTCGGAGGGTGGCCAGTCGGCGACCGGGGCGTTGCTCGACCACATCATCCGCTGGCACGGTGCCGGCGGCGAGCCGAACGCGGCCATGCATGCCAGGATCGCCGCGCGCGTCGCCGAACTGCGCGCCGCCGAGGGCGAGAACCTTGCCCCCCGATTACACGTGCTCCCGGATTTCCACGGCAACCGCTCCCCTCTCGCCGACCCGCACGCCGTCGGCGTCGTCAGCGGGCTGACGCTGGATTCGTCT
The DNA here is from genome assembly GCF_054059755.1 of Mesorhizobium sp. URHB0026. Classification (NCBI taxonomy): domain Bacteria; kingdom Pseudomonadati; phylum Pseudomonadota; class Alphaproteobacteria; order Hyphomicrobiales; family Phyllobacteriaceae; genus Mesorhizobium; species Mesorhizobium sp. URHB0026. The sequence goes on from NZ_JBSSCN010000001.1 coordinate 1,850,859, forward strand.
TTCGACAGCCTGTGCAAGCTCTACTGGCGCACCGCCGTCGGCATCGCGCTCGGCGTGCGCCATGTGCTGGAGGCGCTGAACGAGAACGGCTACCTGATCGACACGCTGCACGTCACCGGCGGCCACACCAAGAACCCGCTCTTGATGGAGCTCTATGCCGACGCCACCGGCTGTACGGTGGTCGAGCCGCTGGCCGACGAGGCAGTGCTGCTCGGCACCGGCATGGTGGCGGCGACCGCCGCCGGGCTGTTCCCCGATCTCAACGCCGCCTGCCTTGCCATGCAGCAGGGCGGCAAGACACGCGCCGCCAACCCGGCGGCCGGCGCCCGCTTCGATCGCGACTACCGCATTTTCCTGGAAATGCACCGGCAGCGGCAGGTGCTCGACGCCATCCGGTAGGTTTTGGCGCTCTATTGCTTGCGCAGGGACGCGCCCGATGTCGCGTCGAACAGGTGGATCGCTTCCTCCTCGAACGCATAGCGGACGGGAGCATGCAGCACCGGGCATTCGCGCGCCGGAACCAGAGCGCTGATCTCCTTGCCGCCGGAGCCGAAGGTCACCAGCGCGTCATTGCCATGGAATTCGATGAGATCGGCAGTGCCTTGCAATATGCCGGCGGCGCCGGCGCCGGCCGTCTTCAGGTCCGGCGGGCGGATGCCCAGCACGGCGCGACCGCCCGGCTGGAGATGAAAGCCCGCCCCGTCCATCGAAAGCACCGTTCCGGCGCCGGTCAGCGTCCAGCCGTTGCCGGCCCGGGCGACCGTCACATCGACAAAATTCATGTTCGGCGTGCCGATGAAGCCGGCCACGAAAATATTGCCCGGCCGCCGGTAGATTTCCGCTGGCGAGCCGATCTGCTCGATGACGCCGTCCTTGAGCAGCACGATGCGGTCGGCGAGCGTCATCGCCTCCAGCTGGTCATGGGTGACATAGACAGTTGTGGTCTTCAGCGACTGGTGCAGCCGCGCGATCTCGACGCGCATATGGTTGCGCAATTTGGCGTCGAGATTGGACAAGGGCTCGTCGAACAAGAACACCTTGGGCGTCTTGATCATGGCCCGGGCGATCGCCACGCGCTGCTGCTGGCCGCCGGAAAGTTCGGCCGGCTTGCGGCCGAGATAGGGATCGAGCCCCAGCGTCCTCGAAACCGCTTCGACCCGCTTGCGGATCTCGGCCGCCGGCACCTTCTGGCGCCGCAGCCCGAAGGCGATGTTGTCGAAGATCGTCATGTGCGGATAGAGCGCGTAGTTCTGGAAAACCATGGCGATGCCGCGATCCCCCGGATCGAGGTCGTTGACCACCTTGCCTCCGATCGAAACCTCGCCGCCGCTGATGTCCTCCAGACCCGCCAGCATCCTGAGCAAGGTCGACTTGCCGCAGCCGGACGGGCCCAAGAACACGACGAATTCGTGCTCTTCAATGCTGAGGTTGAGATCGCGGATGACCGTGGTGGCGCCATAGGCCTTGTCGACATGGGAGCAAACGATCGCGGACATTGTCAGCCCTTTTCGCCTGTAAGCAGGATCTGCAGCTTGACGTCCTGCGGGTTGCCTTCGGCGGCCCGTTCGAACGCCTGGATGCTGTCGGCGAAATCATAGGTGCCGGTGATCAGGGGCTTGAGGTCGACCTTGCCGGAGGCGATGAGTTGCAGGGCGCGGTCGAAGATGTTGGCATAGCGGAACACCGTCTCGATGCGCACTTCTTTCGAGATCGCCGCCGGCACGTTGAGGGTCACCGGCTCTACCGGCAGCCCGACCAGCACCACCGCGCCACCTGGCCTCACGACATCGAACAGGTCGGCGAAAGCCTTGGGGCTGCCGCTCGCCTCGAAGACGATGTCGGCGCCCCAATTGTCGGTCGCGGCCGCGACGGCATCGACAAGCGACTGCTCGCCGATGTTGACCGGCACGATGCCGGCATATTGCGCTGCGATCTTCAGCTTGGGCGCGGAAAAATCGGAAATCAGCACTTTCGAACAGCCGCCGGCAAGGGCGGCAAGCGCGATCATGATGCCGATCGGGCCGCAGCCGACAACGACCGCGACATCGCCCGGAACGATCCGGGCGCGGCTTGCAGCCTGCATGCCGATGGCAAAGGGCTCGACCATGGCGCCCTCGGCGAAGGAGACATTGTCGGGCAGCCTGTAGGTGAAAGCCGCCGGGTGCACCGCATAGGGAGCAAGAATGCCATGCACCGGCGGCGTCGCCCAGAAGGTAACGTCAGGGTCGACATTGTAGATGCCGAGTTTTGTCGCGCGCGACGACAGGTTCGGCACGCCGGGCTCCATGCAGACGCGGTCGCCGACCTTCAGACTCCTGACATTGGGGCCGACCTCGACGATTGTGCCGGCGGCCTCGTGGCCGAGCACCATCGGCGCCCGCACGACATAGCTGCCGATGGCGCCATGCGTATAATAGTGCACGTCGCTGCCGCAGACGCCGACCGTGTGGATGGCGATCCTGACATCGTCGGGTCCGACATCGAGTGGCAACGCGATCTCGCGCAGCGACAGTTCGCCTTTTTTCTCAAGTACCAAAGCCCGCATCGGGTCGTCCTCACTTCAAGTCTTTTTTTGCCGGAAAACGGAATTCAGGAAACCGCTGAGCACGCCGAGGAAAAGCAGCGGCGGCAGCGACAGGAGCACGACCGAGGCGTTCAAGATTCCCCACGGCACGTTCATGCCTTGCTGGGAGAGTTCGGACGCGACGATCGGCAAGGTCTTTGCGTTGGAACTCGACAGCATCAGCGCGATCAGGAACTCGTTCCAGACCAGCACGAAGCTGAAGGCAACCGCGCCGATCAGCGAACGGGCAGCCACGGGTAGCGCGATCCTCCAGAACACCGCGTAAGCGCCGTAACCATCGACGAAGGCGGCTTCCTCGATTTCTTTCGGCACGGCCTGAAAGGCCGGAATGGCCAGCCACATGATCACCGAGATGGTGAGCAGGGAATAGGTGACGATCAAAGCCGGCAAAGTGTCGTAGAGGCCGATTTGCAGCCAGATCACCATCAGCGGGATCGCCACCGCCACCGGCGGCAGGAAACGCAGCGACAGCACGAAGAACTGGATGTCGCCGGCCCAGCGGTTGGGATAGCGCGCTACGGCGTAGGCCGCGGGCAGGCCAAGCACGACGCCGATCAGCACGGCCGTGCCGCAAACGATGACCGAATTGTAGAGGCCGGTGATGACGCTGTCGCGGCCAAGGATGTAGCTGATATTGGCAAGCGTCGGCGTGAACACCAGGCGGGGAACGCGGGTGATGATGTCGACGCTGTTCTTCAGTGAATTGAGCGCCGTCCACAGCAGCGGGAACACGGCCAGAAATCCGGCGAAGGCCAGGACGGCCTTGGCGATGATGCGACCGGGCTTCATGCCTGCACCCGCTTCCACAGCATGGTGAAGGTGATGACCGTGGCGATCATCATCAGCACGGCCATGGCCGAGGCGTAGGAGACCTTGCCGGACTCGATGAAGCCTTGCGAGAAGGCGTACATGTCGAGCGTTTCGGTTGCCACACCGGGGCCGCCGCGGGTCATCACATAGATCAGGTCGAAGGAGCGCAGCGACTCGATCATCTTGACGAACATCAGGCTGATCAGCGGCGCCTTCAGCATCGGCAAGGTGACGTAGGCGTGGATCTGCCAGCGCCGGGCATGGTCGAGCCTGGCCGCCTCGATCGGCTGCGGCGGCAAGGTCTCCAGCAGCTTGAGCACGATGACGGCGAAGAACAGGCCCCATTGCCAGACATCGACCGAAGCCACCGCGAACAGCGCCGTCGCGGGCTTGGACAGCGGGTCGAAGATAAGCCCGCCGGTGAGCAGCCGATAGGGGTAGGTGGCGATTCCGTAGAGCGGATGGTAGGCGAACTTCCACACGAAGGCGGCCGAGACGCGCGGCAGCAGCACCGGGATGATGAACAGCAGGCAGTAAAGATTGCGCAGGCGCGGCGACGCGACCTCGAACATCAACACGCCCAGCCCAATGGCCACTGCCATTGTCGCCACGACGGTGACGATCTCCCACTTCACCGACACCCAGACGGCGTTGAGGAAGCGGCGGTCGGAGAATAGATCCAAAAAGTTCGAGAACCAGACCCAGGAATAGGCCGTCGAGCTCAGCTCGCGGTTCTGCAGGGCGATGATGACCGCGTAGAGCGTCGGCACCATCGACAGGACCAGCAGAATGACCAGTGTCGGCACGACAAAGGCGACCGGCAGGGATGAACGTCGAGGCATTGGTCTCAGGCCTTGCTGTGTCTTTGATATCTGGACATGACTGGTGGGCCCTCCTGCGACGCACAGGATCCAGCAGTCCCGAGACTGCCGCGAACCGCGCGCCGCAAGCGGGAGGGACCTACTTCTTCACCAGCTCATTGGCATAGGCCTCGAGCTCGTTGAGGCTGCCCTTGACGTCGGTGCGCGTGCCGGCGATCAATTCCTCAAGGATGATGCCCCAGCGGTCGCCGAGATCCGGCCAGCGTGGGTCCTGCCAGAAGTTCACCGCCGTCACCTTGCCGGTTTCGGCAAGCGCCTGGCCGAGATCGGCGCCGTAGATATCGGCGAACTCCTTGCTGGACAGGATGCTGGTGCGGTTCAGCTCACCGAATTGGTGGGCGTCGAGCCGGCGCTTCTCGTTTTCCTTCGACGTCGCCCAGGCGATGAACAGGCCGGCGCATTTCTTCGAAGCGTCGTCGGCATTGGCTTTTGCCGCGATGGCAAGGCCATGGCCGTAACCGCCGCCGGGGAGTGGCGAGGGCGGCGGCAGGAAGCCGATCTTACCGACCACTTGCGAGGTTTTCGGGTCGACCGCCATGCCCGAAAGCGGCGTCGATTCGACGAGGATCGCGACCTGGCCCGACAGGAAGGCGCCGGTCGATTCGTCCCAGCTGCCGGTCTGCGTGCCGGGTGCCGAATCCTTGAACAGCTTCAGATAGGTCTCGGTCGCCTTGACCGCGGCCTCGGAATTGAAGGCCGGCTTGTCGCCATCGAACCACTTGCCGCCATAGGCCTTGAAGAACGGCATCCAGCGCCAGACATTGGCGCCCGAGCCGCGTGCGCCGCGCAACGCGATGCCATACATGCCCTTGTCGGCATTGGTCAGCTTCGGCACGTCGGCGATCAGCTCGTCCAGCGTCTTGGGCGGCTGGATGCCGGCGGCCTCCAGCACGTCCTTGCGGTAGACCATCAGGTCGCCGCCGCCGGTCAGCGGCGCGAACCAGACCTTGCCGTCATAGGTGGCAACCTTCTGGCGGCCTGGGTCGAAGTCGGCATAGTCGTAGTCAGCCGGATAAAAATCGGTCAGCGGCACGATCCACTTCGACGAGGCGAAAAGCGCCACATTCGCTTCATCGACATAGTAGACGTTGTAGTTGCCGACTGTGGACGCGTCCGCGCGCGACTTGGCGCGGCGATCGTTCTCGTTGAGATAATCAATCTTGAAGCCCGCGCCGGAGAGCTTCTCGAACTCGGCCTTTGAGTCCTCCAGAAGCGTCAGGCCGTCGCGTGGCTGCGCCAGCACCTTGACCGGTGCCGAACAGACCGGCGCCTGCGCCAGGGCTAGGGTTGAAACGGTAGCGGAAAGCACGAAAGCTGCGCCAAGGCTGGCAGCGAGCCGAACTGGTTTCATGATCTTTTCTCCTCCAGGAATACGTGGCGGGAAACGCAGGTCCTCGGGTTGCGCGATCCTCACCATCGCCCGAACGACATGCCACCCATCGCCAAAATGCGCGGTTGCGATGGCCCAAGCTAGAAGCCCCGTTGCAGCAGACCTGTACTTTTATGCATTGTGCAGCGCAAAAATCGGCGTCCACATACGGGGCGCGTCACACGAGTATCGATCTGGTCCAAAATGGTGATTCAGGATGCGCTTATGCGCGCATCGCCAGACGCTGCCGCGACAGCTTGCGATAGGATGTCGGCGTCATCTTGTGCTTGCGCAGGAAGGCGCGGTTGAAGTTGGAGATGTTCATGTAGCCGACCTGGAAACAGATGTCAGTGATCGGCACATCGGTGTCGGCCAGCAGCTTGCAGGCCTGCCATAGCCTGAGCTTGGCAAGATGGTCGCTGAACGAATTGCCTGTGTTCTTCTGGAAGAACCGCGAGAAGGTGCTTTCGCTCATGCCGGCCAGCTCGGCCACGTCAGGCAGCTTCAGATCCTCGGCGAAATGCTGGAACAGATAGGTCAGGGTGCGCTGGATGATGTCGAGCGAGGCGGCGTCGAGAACCGGCTGGAAGTTCGGTGATGACAACAGCTCATACTCATCGGTCCGGGCCAGCAGGTCGACCAGTTCGAGGAACAGGCAGAACCGGGCCAGCCCATGCACCGTACCCATCCGCTCCATCAGCGCGGCGCCTTCAAGCGCGGTCCCGCCGTGGAAGACCATGCCGCGCAGCGACCGTTCCAGGAACGGCTCCAGTTCGCGCAATTCCGGCAGCATGTCAGCCGATCCACGCAGCCGCTCGGGATCGAATTGCAGCACGATGTCGCGACCCTCGATCAACTCGCCTGGCTGCACCGCGGTGACCCAGTCATGCGGCAGGCCGCCACCGACGATGGTCAGGTAGCCCGGCCCGAACTCGCCAATATGGTCGCCGACCAGGACCACGCCGGAGGATTTCCGCAGCAGGTGGATCTCGTATTCCGGGTGGAAGTTCCAGACATTGCGCTCCCAGGGATAGTCGTCCAGCCGCCACAGGAAACTGTCGCTCGCCTCGGTGACGATATGCTCGAAGGAAGGCGCCGTGCGCGGGATCGCGGCCGTGTTCTTTCTGGGTTTGAACGCCATCCTGCCTCCCACATTCGCCGTTGCCGAGTTTTTATCCGTAGCAGCCCGGACCGGCAAGGGAACGAGGCGACGCCTCCCGGCAATGGCGCTGGCTCAATCTGTTCTCGCGCCCCCTCCCTTGCCTTCATGTCGCATTTCGTTCAAGAGACGGCGCAAACGCCGCGAAACCGAAGGTTTTGCCGTTTGCAATGCGGCTTCCGGCTCTTTGCCGACGCGCCGCAACCTTGAAAGAGCAGGACAATGTCCGCGATCGAAGCCGGCGCTCGCGCGCCGGAAAATCTTTGGCGTCAGGAAATCAGGGCGACGCTGGCGCTGGCCTGGCCGATGGTGCTGACCAATCTCGGCCAGACGGCGATGACCGCCACCGACGTCATGATGATGGGCCGCCTCGGCGCGGACACGCTGGCCAGCGGCGCGCTGGGCGCCAACCTGTATTTCATGCCGCTGATCTTCGGCCTCGGCCTGATGCTGGCGACCTCGCCGATGATCGCCACCGAGCTTGGCCGCCGCCGCTATTCCGTGCGTGACCTGCGTCGCACCGTGCGCCAGGGCCTGTGGCTTGCGATCCTGATCTCGGTCCCGATCTGGCTCGTGCTGTGGCACGGCGAGGCCATCCTGCTGGCCATGGGCCAGGAGCCGGCGCTGGCGCGTCAGGCCGGCATTTACCTGCGCTGGCTGGAGTGGGCGGTGCTGCCCTTCTACGGCTACATCGTGCTGCGTTCGTTCATCTCGGCGCTGGAGCGGCCGGGCTGGGCGTTGGTCATCGTCTTCGTCGCCGTGGCTTTCAATGTGTTCGCCAACTGGGTGTTCATGTTTGGCAATCTCGGTGTTCCGGCCATGGGCATCGCCGGCTCGGGCCTTGCCACCTCGCTGTCCAGCACGCTGATGTTCGTCGGCATGGCTGTCGTGGTGATGTCGGAGAAAAAATTCCGGCGCTATCACCTGTTCGGCCGCTTCTGGCGATCCGACTGGCCGCGCTTCAAGGGCCTGCTGCGGCTCGGCCTGCCGATCGCCGGCATCCTTGCTTTCGAGGTGACGATCTTCAATGCCGCCGCCCTGCTGATGGGCCTGATCGACGCGGATTCGCTGGCCGCGCACGCCATCGCCATCCAGATCGCCTCGATTTCCTTCATGGTGCCGCTCGGCCTCAACCAGGCGGTGACGGTGCGGGTCGGGCTTGCCCATGGCGCCGGCAATCCAGAAGGTGTGTCGCGTGCCGGCTGGACCGCCTTTGTCATCGGCGTTTCCTTCATGGCGCTGATGGGGCTGGTGATGGTGCTTTGGCCGCATCTCCTGATCAGCGCCTTCATCGACCTTGGCAATCCTGCCAATGCCAGGGTGATCGCGCTTGCCGTTTCGTTCCTGGTTTTCGCCGCCCTGTTCCAGGTCTTCGACGGCGCGCAGGCGGTGGCTGCCGGCATGCTGCGCGGCCTGCACGACACCAAGGTCCCGATGATCTATGCCGCGATCGGCTACTGGGGCGTTGGCCTGCCGCTCGGCGTGCTGCTCGCCTTCCATTTCGGCTTCCGCGGCGTCGGCATCTGGATCGGCCTGTCTTCGGGGCTGGCCGTGGTGGCGGCGCTGCTTCTGGCCCGCTGGCTGCGGCGCGACCGCATCGTTCCGTCAGGCGCGTTCGGACATTGATCCAGGTGGCCGGTTGCCAGCCTGCCGTCATGTCCTAAAATTGCCGCTCACTAACCGGCGCCTTCAGATCGGCCCACGGACGCCCGCTAAGAGATAGGCCCTGAGCGGAAACGTTACCACCAAGAGACAAACGACCGAGGAGAACTATCATGAAGGCAATTGTGGTGACGGACCAGGCTGCGGGAACGGCCGGGATGAAGCTGGTGGAGCGGCCTGAGCCGCGGCCAGCGATAAACGATGTCGTCGTTCAGGTTCATGCTTCGGGATTCGTCCCGACCGAGCTGGCATGGCCCTCCACCTGGACCGACCGCCGCGGCCTTGACCGAACACCGTCGATCCTTGGGCACGAGCTTGCCGGAGTTGTCGTCGCACTCGGCTACGGCACAACGGGACTGTCGGTAGCTCAGAGAGTGTTCGGCCTCGCCGACTGGCATCGCGATGGAACGCTCGCGGAGTATGTAGCCATGGAAGCACGCAACCTAGCGCCGCTGCCGGGCGACGTCGACTTCACGGTGGGCGCGAGCCTGCCGATCTCGGGTCTCACCGCGTGGCAGGGACTCTTCCACCATGGCCGCCTTCAGGCGGGGCAGAGCGTCCTCGCGCACGGTGCGGCCGGCGCGGTCGGGTCGATGGTGACGCAACTTGCACGAGAGGCCGGCGCCTATGTCATCGGCACCGGACGCGCCTCCGACCGTCAGACGGTGCTCGATTTTGGCGCGAATGAGTTCGTCGACCTCGAGAACGACGCCCTCGAAGATGTGGGCGAAGTCGCTCTCGTATTCGATGTGATCGGCGGGGAAATCGGCAAGCGGTCCGCCGGCCTGATCCGAGCCGGAGGAACACTGGTGTCCGTCGTCGGACCGACAGAGGCGCGGCCTGCCGACGGCTTGGCGGTCGACTTCGTTGTCGAGTCCGATCGTGCCCAACTGAGCGAGATCGTCCAGCGGGTGCGGGACGGACGACTGCGGACAAACATTGGCAACGTTTCGACCCTCAACGACGCCGTAGCCGCCTTCAACCCTACCGAGCGACGCACCGGGAAGACGATCATCCGCGTTCGTCCGTGATTTGAAATGGCGAAGAGGCAAGAGTCCTCCTCCGGCCGAAAGCTGAAGCATCCAGCATGATCAAGTGGTCTCAATGGGCATCCGAACGCTAAACACCAGGAGTTTGCGGTCGCCGTCGAGGTTGCTCCACGCAACATGCTCTCGGCTCAGCGAGCCGCCGCTCGTTGTTCGAGCCGCCGCGCATACTGCGTCAGCGGAAAGCATAGAGCGAAAAAGATCAGCGCCACCAGCCCATAGACCTTGAACGGTTCGAAGGTAGCGTTGTTGATGGCGTTGGAGGTTCGCACCAATTCCTCGAAGCCGATGATCGAGGTCAGCGCGGTCGACTTGATCAGCTGCACCAGGAAACCGACCGTTGGCGCGCGGGTGATCGCGAACGCCTGCGGCAGGATGATCAGCCTGAGCTCCTGCAGATAGTGCAGGCCGAGGCTGGCGCCGGCATCCCATTGGCCCAATGGCAGCGCATCGACGCCAGAGCGCCAGATTTCGGCCAGATAGGCGCTGGCGAAGAAGGTGAGGCCGAGCACCGCCGCCGTCCACGGCTCGATACGCAGGCCGAGCATCGGCAGGCCGAAGAACATCAGGAACAGCTGCATCAGCAACGGCGTTCCCTGGAACAAGGCGATGTAACCGGAGGCAACGCGCCGGCTCCATTTATTCTCTGAGATCCTCAGGAACAGCACCGCCATTCCGACCAGCGCGCCGCCGACGAAGGCGGCCAGCGACAAAAGTACGGTCCAGCGCGCGGCAAGCAGAAGGTTGCGCACGATGTCCCAGAGGGTGAACTCGATCATGACACCCCAGCTCCGAGCGCGCGGCGGCCGCCTGCAACCAGCAGCCGCCGCAAGGCCATCGACATCAAGAGATAGACCAGCGTCACGACGAAATACGTCTCGAAAGAACGGAAGGTGCGCGCTTGCAGCATGTCGGCCTCATAGGTCAGCTCGCGTACAGCGATCTGCGACACCACGGCTGATTCCAGCATCATGATGACGATCTGGCTGGTCAGCGCGGGGTAGATGATCTTGAGCGCCTGCGGCAGCACGATCTTGATGAACAGCTGGCGCGGCCTCAGCCCGAGCGCTAGTGCTGCTTCCGTCTGCCCGTGCGGCACCGCGTCAAGGCCAGCGCCGACGATCTCGACCGTGTAGGCGGCCATGTTGAGCGTCATCGCCAACATGGCGGCCAGGATCGGATCGAGCCTGATGCCGAGGCTCGGCAGGCCGAAGAAGATGAAGAACAGCTGCACCAGGAACGGCGTGTTGCGCATCACCTCGACATACCAGCCGATGGCCCGGCGCAGCAGCGCGGGGCCACTTCGCCGCCCGGCGGCACCGAGGATGCTGAGCAGCGTGCCCACAAGCGTGGTGACGGCGATCAAAAGGATCGTCGTCGCCGCGCCGTGCGCGATGTCGCCCACGGCACCTGGAAGCCAGCCGAAGGCCACGTCGACTCAATCCTTGAGGTTGTCGGGGTTCAGCGGCGTCTTCAGCCAGGCCTTCGAGCTTTCGTCCAGCTTGCCATCGGCCAGCATCTTGGCAATGGCGTCGTTGACCGCCTTCTTCAGGGCGTCCTCGTTCTTGTTGAGGCCGATATGCGACGGCGAGGTCAGAAGCTGGAACTTCTGCTCCGGCTTCAGCGCATCCTGCTTGGCCAGCACCTGCGCGCCGACATCGTTGCCGACGACCATCAGCTGGGTCTGGCCGGAGATGAAGGCCTGGATCACCGAATTGTAGTTATCGAAACGCTTGATGTCCGCCGAGGCCGGTGCTGCTTCGGTTAGCGAGGTGTCTTCCAGCGTGCCGCGATTGACGGCGATCGACTTGCCGGCAAGATCTTCCTTGCCTTTGACTGGCATTGCCGCCGGACCGATCACCGCGATGTAATAGGGCGCGTAGGCAGCGGCGAAGTCGATGACCTGCTCGCGCTCTTTCGAGTAGCCGACGCTCATCAGGATGTCGACGCGATGGTCGTTCAAATAGGGGATGCGGTTCTGGCCGGTGACGGCAACGGTGTTGAGCTTCACCTTGAGCGTGTCGGCGATGTACTGCGCCACATCCATGTCATAGCCCTTGAGGCTCATGTCGGCACTGGCTGAGGAGAAGGGCGGGAAATCGGCGAAGACGCCGACATTGATGGTGCCGGCCTTGGTGATGTCGGCCAGCGCGTCGGCATTGGCGGCTTGCGGGGCGAAGCCCGCTAACCCCAGGAGCAGAACGGCGGCGATGGATGATTTGAGGTGGATTGTCATTGTCATTCCCCTTCTGGAAGCTTTTGATTGTTTGGGTCGGGCGCCGGCTCCAGTGCGGCGGCCGCCTTTCTTTGTCAGGCTCCCTTGCCTGATACTGCCGGGCTGAACACCATCAGGCTCAGGATCTCGAACAGCACCTGCGCCCCGGCGTGCGCGGTGTTGGTGGTGGCATCATATTGCGGCGCCACCTCGACGACATCGCCGCCGACAATGTTGAGGCCTTTGAGGCCGCGCAGCAGTTCGAGCACTTCGCGCGTCGTCAGTCCGCCGACTTCCGGCGTGCCGGTGCCCGGTGCGAAGGCCGGATCGACGCTGTCGATGTCGAAGGACACATAGGTCGGGCCGTCACCGACTATTCTGCGCGCCTTCTCGATGATGGCGGGAATGCCGAGGCCGGTCACCTCCTCGGCATGGACAACGGTCATGCCGGACTCGTAGGTGAACTCCCACAGATATTCGGCCGAGCCGCGGATGCCGATCTGGATTGTACGCGTCGGATCGAGCACGCCGTCCAGCACCGCGTTGCGAAACGGGCCGCCATGGTGGAATTTGGTCAGGTCGAACAGGCCGCTGGTATCGCAATGGGCATCGATGTGGATCAGCCCGACCGGCGCCTTCTTGCCGACCGCCTTCAGGATCGGGTGGCTGATCGAATGGTCGCCGCCGACCGACAACGGGATGACCCCGGCGTCGACGATCTGGTTGATGCGCCGCTCGATATCCTCATGGCTGGTCTCCAGCCGGTAGCGGCTCTGGAACGGAACGTCGCCGATGTCGGCGACCCTGAGTTCATGCGTCGGCGCGCATTCCAGCACGTGATTGTAGGGGCCGATGCGCTCGATCGCCCGCAAGGCGCGCGGCCCGAAGCGCGAGCCCGGCCGGTTGGTGACGCCGAGATCCATCGGCACGCCCGTTATCGCCACCTGCAGATCGCCGAAGTCCGGATTGTCAGCCGATATTTCGCGGTAGGGCGCGGCAAGGAAGGTCGGGATGCCGGAATAGGGCGCCAGCCGCGTGCCGCTCTTGGAAAAGATTTTGTCGGCGACCTTGCGGAATTTCGGGTCGAACATCTCGCCGCCATGGCTTTCGCCATATTTGCGACGCAGCGCATCGAGCTTGCCGCGATCATATCCCATATCCGCTCCTCCTCGGCTGATGCAGTCGTGCCGGCGGTGACCTCGGGCGAACCGACCGTCATCCGGCCGGGCCGTTGTCCCGCCGGCTGTCTGCAGATTTCACGTCTTGATGTTGTCTTGGGGTAAAGTGTCCGGCAGCCGCTTTGAAAAAGCAATTGATATTGTTAGGGTGGCTCCTGTGAGAAAAGCTCACAATAAAGCCGAGCATTCATGGCCAAGCGCCTGCCACCTCTCAACCCGCTGCGCGCCTTCGAGGCTACGGCCCGCCATGCGTCGCTGACCAAGGCGGCGAGCGAACTGAATGTCACGCACGGCGCCGTCAGCCACCAGATCAAGGCGCTAGAGCAATCGCTTGGCGTCAAGCTGTTCGAGCGCGTCGGCCAGCGGGTCAAGCTGACCCCGCATGGCGCCGAACTTTTGCCGGCGGTATCGGTCGCCTTCGACGGCATCGCCGCCGCCACCCAACGGCTGACGCGGCCGGTAAGCAGCGGCGCGCTGTCGGTGTCCTGCGTGCCGGCCTTGCTGCTCTTGTGGATGACGCCGAGGCTGGGCAGCTTCACCGCGCAATATCCCGACATCCAGCTGACGCTCATTCCCTCCAACGATCCCAGGGATATCCGGGCCCCGCATATCGATGTCTGCGTGCATTATGGCGATGGCAGCTGGACCGATTGCTGGATGCGCAAATGGTCGGGCCTGGAGCTGTTCCCGGTGGTCAGCCCGACGCTGATCAACAACCGGCCGATCCGCAATGTTCGCGACCTCGCCGACCATGTCTTGCTGCATGGCGACGACGGCCGCGAGTGGCACACCTGGCTGGCCGCCGCTGACGCGCTGGAGCTGGAGCGCGGCCGGCGCCATCATCTCGGCGATGCACGCATGACGACGGAAGCCGCCGTCCATGGCCACGGCGTGGCGCTGGGCGACTCGGTGACGGCAAGCGCCCTGCTGGCCAGGGGAATGCTGGTCGCGCCGTTCAGCCTGTCGGTGCCGGCGGTCGACGATTTCTATGTCGTTTGCCGCAACGAAATGCGGGCGACGCCGATCGTGCAGGTGTTCATCGACTGGCTGTTCGCCGAGAAGGCCGGGGATGACGGCCGCGCCGACGCTCCGGTCGCGGGCCGCCTCGTCACCCGCCGCAAACGTCCCGCGCTCAAGGTGATGGGCGGCAAACCCTCGTAGCCGCACGCAGGGCGTTCTTTTTGTCGGGCCAGCCTGAAAGCGGGCAGCGTTTTTGCCAATTCGATGCTATGAGGCCTGTCGCGATTGTGGGTGGCAGGCAGCGAAGGCGGTGACGAGATATGGCCAGGACCGATATTGCGCGGCGCGTCTATAACCACACCTGGAAGCTCGACCCGATCGTGCGCAGTTTGCTCGACACCGACTTCTACAAGCTCTTGATGCTGCAGATGATCTGGGGCATGTACCCCAAGGTCGACACCACCTTCTCACTGATCAACCGCACCACCTCGGTGCGGCTCGCCGACGAGATCGATGAGGGCGAGCTGCGCGAACAGCTCGACCATGCCCGCACCTTGCGCTTCTCAAAGAAGGAGATGATCTGGCTCGGCGGCAACAATTTCTACGGCCGCAAGCAGATTTTCGAGCCGGAGTTCCTCGCCTGGCTGGAAGGCTTCCGGCTGCCCGGCTATGAGCTTTCCAAGCGTGACGGCCAATACGAGCTCTCTTTCTCCGGCCCCTGGATGTACACCACGCTTTGGGAGATCCCGGCGCTCGCCATCATCAATGAATTGCGTTCGCGTGCCGCTTTGCGATCGTTCGGGCCTTTTACGCTCGACGTGCTCTATGCCCGCGCCAAGGCCAAGATGTGGGCCAAGACCGAACGGCTGAAGGCGCTGCCCGGCATCCGCATCTCGGATTTCGGTACCCGCCGGCGCCATTCCTTCCTGTGGCAGCGCTGGTGCGTCGAGGCGCTCAAGGAAGGCATCGGCGAAGCCTTCACCGGCACCTCCAACGTGCTGCTGGCCATGGACAACGATCTCGAAGCGCTCGGCACCAACGCGCATGAACTGCCGATGGTGTTCGCGGCCCTCGCCAATTCGGAAAAAGAGCTGAAGCAGTCGCCCTACAAGGTGTTGCAGGACTGGCAGCGCTACTATGGCGGCAATCTCTTGATCGTGCTGCCCGATGCCTTCGGCACCGCCTCGTTCCTGCGCGACGCGCCGGACTGGGTCGCCGACTGGACCGGCTTCCGCCCCGACAGCGCGCCGCCGATCGAGGGCGGCGAAAAAATCATCGATTGGTGGCGCGAGAAGGGCAAGGACCCCAGGCAGAAGCTGCTGATCTTTTCCGACGGCCTCGAGGTCGAGACCATCGAGGAGACCTACCGTCATTTCAAGGGCAAGGTGCGCATGTCTTTCGGCTGGGGCACAAATCTGACCAACGACTTCGAAGGTTGCGCGCCGACGCAGACCAACAGCCTCGACGCCATATCGCTGGTCTGCAAGGTCACCGAAGCCAATGGAAGGCCGGCGGTGAAGCTGTCCGACAATCCGGCCAAGGCGACGGGCGATCTCAAGGAGATCGAGCGGTATTTGAGGATTTTTGGGCAAAAGGATCGCGTGGAGCAACTCGTCAAGGTTTGAGGGATGGGCGGACTCTTGGACAGTTCGAGTTCCGCCGTAGAACGCCTCCGTCTGCCGTTTGCCTTGTCGTTCTCGGCCTTGTGGCTCGTCTCCCCCACTCCCGCCTTCGCCCACGCCTCCGACCGTGGCCACGTCCTGCTCCTCCCCACCGGCTACTACATTATCGGCGGCGCCTTTGCCGTCGCCGCCAGTTTCCTTGTCTTGGCATTGCTGCCGCCCGACACCCTCGACCGTTTCTGGCGCCGACGCCTACCGCTACTCGCCTTCGGTGACAGCGTCCGCGCCGCCATCAGCCTGATCTCATTTGCCGGCTTTGCAATTCTCCTGGCCGCTGGCGTCCTCGGCAGCCGCGACCCGCTCTCCAACCCGCTGCCACTGGTGATCTGGACGCTGCTATGGGCCGGCCTGACACTGCTGCAAGGCGTGTTCGGCGATCTCTGGTCGTGGCTCAACCCTTGGTACGGCCCATGGCGGCTGCTGTCGCGGCTGATCGGCGGAAGCGATGACGGGTTCAGGCAACTTCCGCAATGGTTTGGCTGCTGGCCGGCCGTTATCCTGTTTCTAGCTTTCGCCTGGTTCGAACTCGTCTATCCCGCTCCTGACGATCCGGCGCGGCTGGCCTTTGCCGCCGGCCTCTACTGGCTGTTCACCCTGCTGGCCGCGCTGGTGTTCGGTTACGACAAATGGAGCCGCAGCGGCGAATTCCTCGGCCTGGTCTTTTCGATGGCGGCGCGTTTCGCGCCGATCGAGCGCGGGGACAAAGGCCGTCTTGCGCTGTGCTGGCCGGGCGCCAAACTGCTTCAGGCCGAGCCGCTGCCCGCCAGCGGCATCGCCTTCCTGCTGCTTGCTTTGTCCTCGGTCTCCTTCGACGGCCTGTCGAAGACTTTCTTCTGGCTCGGCCTGTTCGGCATCAACCCGCTCGAATTTCCGGGCCGCACGGCCGTGATCGGCAGTGGGACGCTCGGGCTCGTTGTGACATTAGCGTTGCTCGCGGCGGTGTTCCTGCTTGCCGTCGTGCTCGGCCAGCGTCTTGCCCGCGGCGACCAGCCTTTCGCCCAGGCAGCGGGCATGCTGGTGTGGTCGATCGTGCCGATCGCGCTCGCCTACCATGTCGCGCATTATCTGACGGCGCTGCTCGTCGACGGCCAATATGCGCTGGCCTCCCTGTCCGATCCCTTCGCGCTTGGCTGGAACCTGTTCGGCACCGCCGACATGCGGGTCGAGGCCGGCATCGTCGCCGGCGCGGCGTCGGCATGGTGGCTGTGGAATGTCCAGGCGGGCGCCATCATCCTTGGCCATGTGCTCGCTGTCCTCGTCGCGCACGGCTTTGCCTGGCGCCTGCATCCCCAGCCTGCCCGCGCCGCGCTCAGTCAGTTTCCGCTCACCGTGTTAATGATCGCCTACACCATTTTCGGTCTCTGGCTGCTTGCCACGCCGACAGTCGGATGAGACAAGCCATTTCCTGTGAGCCATGCCCCCACGGAAAGCTCGCTTGCCAGACCAAGGCTTTGGTGATTTAGTTTGTACACATGCAATTTTGCATCCTCTTGCCGAGGATGTTCGAGCCGCCTTATCGTTGGTCAAAACACAAAAACAGGGGAACGAACGTGACTGACAAGAACGGATTTTTCGATCTCTCCAAAACCACACTCACCCGCCGTACCACGCTGAAGGGTCTCGCCGCCGGCGCTGGCCTCGCCATGGCGCCCGGCTTCGTCCGCTACTCCCAGGCACAGAGTTCGGCGCCGATCAAGATCGGCTTCCAGTCGCACCGTACCGGCATTGGCGCCGCCTACGGCCGCTGGTACGAGAAGACGACCGCCGCCGCGATCAAGGCGATCAATGCCGCCGGCGGCATCAATGGCCGCCAGGTCGAGGTGATCATCGAGGATGACGGCACCGATCCCGGCCGCGGCGCCGAAGTGGTCGGGAAGTTCGCCACCCAGCACAAGACCGACATCGTCTTCGGTACGCTGTTCTCGCATGTCGTCATTGGATCGGCGCCTGCCGCCGGCGAAAACAAGATGCCCTACTTCGTCGTCAGCGAAGGTCACCACGTCGCCTCGACCAAGCTCAACCGTTATGTCTTCCAGCCCGGCATCACCGACGTGAAGAGCCAAATCCAGTCGATGGCGCCATGGATCGCGGCCAATGCCGGCAAGAAGGTGACGCAGATATTCCCCGATTTCGCCTTCGGCTATGACCATCGCGACTACCTGCCGCCGGCGCTGAAGGCGCAAGGCGCCGAGGTGATCGCGCAGATCGCCATTCCGCCGACGGAATCGTCCTTCACCAAGTACTTTCCGCAGATCCCGTCCGAGACCGAGGTGATCTACCACGTCATGGTCGGCCCGGCGGTGCTCACCTTCGTCAAGGAACTCGGCGAGTTCTACGGTTCCAACCGGCCGCAACTCTTCGGCTTCATCGATTCGCTGGAAGCTGTCGACATCAACAGCCCCGGCCTCGAATTCCTCGACGGCAGCCATTTCTGGGAAGGTTCGCCGCGCTACGCCCAGTCCGACGACACCGAGGCGCAGAAGGCCTATCGGGCCGCTGTCGGCATCGACGACAATGGCGCCGCCGTCGGCGACGCCAAGGACGTCTCCACCGCCGCGCACATGTTCGGCTGCTGGGAAACGCTCTACGTCGTCAAGAAGGCGATGGAAGACGCCGGCTACAAGGGGCCGGAAGACCGCGCCAAACTGGTCGAGGCGACCGAGGCGCTGAAGGAATTCGCCGAAGGCCCGGAGCATCCGCAGGGGCCAAAAACCTTCAACGGCAAGATCCACCAGTGCTTTGGCATCCAGAACATCTCCAAGGTCGAGGGCGGCAAGCTGAAGGTCGTGCACAAGACCAAGATCGAGGACGGGCTTTACGAGGCCGAAGGGGATTACACGACGCAGGCGCTGTGAACTCATTCCAGCCAGCGTGAGCGCCAGGCCACCTCCCTCTACCCTGCCGGGCCGGGCAGGGCAGAGGGAGGCGCTTCGCGCCACCTATCGGGCGTGTAATCGATGCACTTCGGACCCCACCTTCTCCTCGCAACACTTGAAGGCCTCGTCACCTCGGCCGTGCTGGCGCTGACGGCGCTGGGATTGTCGCTGGTGTTCGGCGTCATGCGTGTCGTCAACGTCGCCCATGGCGAGTTCTTCATGCTGGGCGCCGTGCTTGCCTGGGCGATCACATCGGCAATTGGCGGCCATCCGGCTCTTGGCTTCCTGGCGGCGCTGGTTATCGCGCCGCTGATCGTCGGCGCCATCGCGCTGGTCGCCGAACGGCTGGTGCTGCGCCGTCTCAACTACAATCCGGAAGCCACCATCGTCGCCACCATCGGCATGCTCTACATCATCCAGCAGCTGGCGCTGACCTTCTATGGCCCCGAAGCGCGGCCTGTGGAGCCGCCATTCAGCTATCGCATCCTTCTGCCGTGGTTCGGCTATTCCGGCTACAAGCTGTCGATCATCGCCGCATCCGCTCTTCTGCTGATCGCGACATGGCTGGTGCTGACGCGCACCAGGATCGGCCTTGTCATGCGTGCCACGCAGTATGACAGCGAGACGGCGCAGGCCTTCGGCATCCCGGTCGGCCGCGTCTATGGCGGCGTCTTCGCGCTCGGCGCCATGCTGGCGGCGATCGCCGCGGTGCTGATCGTGCCCATCAGCCAGGCGCACTACCTGATGGGGCAGGATCCGCTGCTCTTGTCCTTCATCGTCGTCATCATCGGCGGCCTAGGCTCGTTGCGCGGCACGGTCGTCGCCGCCGTGCTGATCGGCCTCTCCGACGGCGTCATATCGATGTTCTTCTCGCCGACGCTGGCCAAGATCATCGCCACGCTGCTGGTCGCCATGGTGCTGGTGTTCCGGCCGCAAGGCCTGTTCGGGACGACATCGCGATGAGCGAAGCTTCGCCGGCAAAGGCCTATGCGCTGCATCTCGGCGTGATTGCCCTGCTTTTCGTGCTGAGCTTCCTCTTGCCTGGCTATTACCACGGCCTGCTCGCCCGCATCATGGTGCTGGCGGTCTTCGCCATGGGCTACAACATGCTGTTCGGCTATGTCGGCCTGCTCAGCCTCGGCCATGCGATGTTCTTTGGCGCCGGGCTTTATGGCGCCGGCCTTGCCGTCATCCAGCTCGGCTGGAGCGTGCCACTGGCGTTCATCGCCGGCATTGCCTGCGGCGCGGCGTTGGGGCTGGTGATCGGCCTCCTGGCGCTGCGCACCACGGGCGTCGCCTTCATGATCGTCACCATGATGTTCGCGCAGGTGTTTTATCTGGCCATCCTCTATTTCGCGACCTGGACCGGCGGCGATCAGGGTCAGGTGGTGCCGCAATCGGCGCGTGTTCTCAATCTCGGCGCCACCTCGCTCGATCTCACCAACCCGACCGTACGCTACATGACGGCGCTCGGCTTGTTTTCGCTCGTGCTGGTGATCACGCTTGCTGTCGTCCGGTCCAGATACGGTCGCGTGCTGATCGCGATCCGGGAGAATGAGGAACGCACCAAGATGCTGGGCTACGACACCTTCTCCGACAAGCTTGCCGCCGTTGTCGTCTCCGGCACGATCTGCGCGGCGTCCGGCGCCGCCTACGCACTGCTGTTCGGCTATGTCGGGTCGAGTTTCGCCTCGGTACAGTATTCGATCCTGCCGCTGCTGTGGGTGCTGCTCGGCGGTGCGGCCACAACGCTTGGACCACTGATCGGCACGGTGTTCATGTACTATGTCATCGACGTCACCAGCGGCTACACGTCGGCCTACCTGCTGATCGTCGGCATAGCACTCATTCTGCTGGTGCTGTTTTTCCCGAAAGGCATTCTCGGCACCATCCGCCAACGCTGGCTCGGATGGCTGCCATGACACCGCTGCTGACCACGAAGGGCCTGTCGCGCAGCTTTGGCGGCCTGCATGCGGTCGACAATGTCGATTTCACCCTGATGCCAGGCGAGATCCGCGCCATCATCGGTCCGAACGGCGCCGGCAAGACAACCTTCGTCAGTCTGATCAGCGGCCGCGTCCAGCCGTCTTCGGGCGCGATCATCTTCGACGGCGCCGATATCACCAGCCAGCCGGCCTACATCAGGGTGGGCCAGGGCATCGCCTATACGTTCCAGATCACCAGCGTCTTCGCCAATCTCAGCGCCTACGACAATGTCGCGTTGCCCGTGCAACGGACCCTGAGCGATGGGCGCTCGAAAGGCGCGGTGCGCGCGGGCGTCATGTCGGCCCTCGAACGCACGGGCCTGGCCGACCGCGCCCATATGCCGGCCGGTGAGTTGTCATATGGTCACCAGCGCCTGCTGGAGGTGGCGATGGGCTTGGCGCTCAAGCCGCGGCTGCTGATCCTCGACGAGCCGACGCAGGGGCTCGCCGACAGCGAGATAGACAATTTCATCGCGCTGGTGCGCGACATCGCCAAAGGCGCGACCGTGCTGCTGATCGAGCACAACATGCCGGTCGTGATGCAGCTTGCCGACCGCATCACCGTCTTCAACGCCGGCAGGATCCTGGCCGAGGGCACACCCGAAGCCATCCGCGAGAACGCGGCGGTTCAGGAAGCCTATCTGGGAACGGCACCATGACTGAGGCGAGCAAGGCCGAATCGCTGACGATTTCCGGGCTCGATTGCTTCTATGGCGAGGTCCAGGTGCTCTATGGGCTCGACCTGGTGCTGAACAAGGGAGAGGTGCTGTGCCTGTTCGGCCGCAACGGCGCCGGCAAGACGACGACGCTGAAGGCGATCATGGGCCTGGTTCCGGCGCGTGCCGGCTCGATCAGGCTCGCAGGGCAGGAATTGACCGGCCTGCCGGCGCATGAAGTGCCGAAGGCTGGTGTCGCCTACGTGCCGCAGGGCAGGCGGCTGTTCGCCGAGATGACGGTGGCCGAAAACATCGAGATCGGGCTGATGGCGCGCGGCAAGGGCAAGGCGACGCGCGAGAACGTTCTCGACCTCTTCCCGCTGCTGCGCCAGCGGCTACGGCAGCGGTCGGGCACCTTGTCCGGGGGCGAGCAGCAGATGCTGGCCATGGCGCGCGCGCTTTGCCTTGAGCCGCAGGTGCTGTTGCTCGACGAGCCGACCGAAGGGTTGATGCCGTCGATGATCGCCAAGATCCGCGAGACGGTGTCGAAGCTGCGCGAGATGGAGGTCTCCACCATCCTGGTCGAGCAGCGGGTCGATGCCGTGCTGTCGGTCGCCGATCGTGTCTGCTTTATTGAAAACGGCCGCAACCGCGAGACGGTCGATGTCGAGGCCCTGCGCGTCGACCCGTCCGCGGTCCGGCGCTATGTCGGCGTGGGTTGATCAACCGAAAAACAGAAAACCCGCGACCAAGAAGGTCGGGACCAGCACCAGCCCGGACCACAGCATATACCCAAAGAAGCCCGGCATCTTGACGCCGCGATGCCTGGCAATGGCATAGACCATGAAGTTGGGCGCGTTGCCAATATAGGTGTTGGCGCCCATGAACACGGCGCCGGCCGAGATCGCGGCAAGTGTCGAGGCGAACTCCGTCATCAGGTGGCGGGGATCGCCGCCCGCCAGCTCGAAAAACACCAGGTAGGTCGGTGCATTGTCGAGGAAGGACGACAATGCACCGGTCAGCCAGAAATAGGCGAGGTCGTTGGGCGTGCCTTGCGCCGAGGTGACGAGCGCGACCAGCGGCGCCAGCGCACCGTTGTGGCCGGCCCTCAAAATGGCGACGACCGGGACGATGCAGATGAAGATGCCGGCGAACAATTTGGCCACTTCCGCGATCGGACTCCAGTTGAAGCCGTTCGCCTCGCGGTGGCTCTTGTAGGAGAGCGGAAGCGATAGCAGGGCCAGCGCGAGGATGATCACGTCACGGACCAGGTTCTGCAGTTCGAGACCGACGCCGAACACGGAAAAACTCACGCCCGGCTTCCACGCCGCCGACAGCAGGATGGCGCCGATCACACCGGCCAGCAGCGGGAGGTTGGCGAGGCCGCGCAGGCGCACCTTCGTATCGGGTGTCGGATCCTTGATCTTCGGTGCGCCAGCCTCGCGCCGGTGCAGGATGAGGTCGATCGCCAGGAACGCCGCCAGCACGACGAGGCCAACGAACAGCGTCTCTCGGTAGAGGTTGGTGGTCGTCCAGAAGAAATCGACGCCGCGCAGGAAGCCGACGAACAGCGGGGGGTCGCCGAGCGGCGTAAGCGAGCCGCCGATGTTGGACACCAGGAAAATGAAGAAGATGACGACATGGGCATTGAAAGGCCTGTTGTCGTTGGCGCGCAGGATCGGCCGGATCAGGATCATCGAGGCGCCGGTCGTGCCGATCACCGAGGCCAGCAGCGCCCCGACGATCAGCAGCCCGGCATTGACCAGCGGTGTGCCGTGGATGTTGCCGGCAAGCAGGATGCCGCCTGAAATCGTGTAGAGCGCAAACAGCAGGACAATGAACGACATGTATTCCGTGAGCAGCGCGTGCAGAACTGCCTCGGTTGCCGCGGGAGCACCGAAGGCAATCGCGAGCGGCACGATCACCAGCGCCGCCCACAAGGCCGCGATCTTACCATAGTGATGTTCCCATACATTGTGGAACAGCAGCGGCCCGGTCGCGATCGACAACAGCAGCCCGGCAAAAGGCAGCGCCCACCAGAACGACATGGCGGCGCCGGGCAGGCCGTGCTCTTCGGCCGCGAAGGCCTGTGATGGAAACAGCATCGCGACGACGATCGCGCTGCCCGCCCCGGTCGCTATCGGCAAGTATCCCCTTCTGCCCGCCACGAGTCAGCCCGATGTGTGATCTTCGAGCGTCACGCCGGCATCGCGCATCTTCGCCAGCATTGTCTCGAGCGATCCGTTGAGATCGATGCCACGGCAGGCATCGAGCCTGACCGTGGTCCTAAACCCCTGTTTGACCGCGTCCAGCGCCGAGAAGGCGACGCAGAAATCGGTCGCCAAGCCGACCAGGGTCAGTGTGTCGATGCCGCGTTCCCGCAGATAGCCGGCGAGGCCCGTGGGCGTCGCGTGATCATTCTCGAAGAAGGCGGAATAGCTGTCGATGGCGGGGCGAAAGCCCTTGCGGATGACGAGTTCGGCCTTGGTCCAGGCAAGGCCGGAGTGGAAATCCGAGCCGAGACTGCCCTGGATGCAATGGTCCGGCCACAGCGTCTGCGGACCATAGGGCATCTCGATCGTCGAATAGGGCTGCGACCCCGGGTGGCTGGAGGCAAAACTGGAATGGCCGGCCGGGTGCCAGTCCTGTGTTAGCACGACATGGTCTGTTCGCCGGATCATGTCATTGACCAGCGGCACGATCTCGTCGCCGCCCGCAACGGCCAGCGCGCCGCCCGGACAAAAGTCGTTCTGCAGGTCGATGACTACGAGCGCTTCGGCCATGGGCTTCCTTCCTGTCAGGCTGGGGTCGGGCTTCGAACGAGGCACCCGGCGAAAGAAAAAGCCGCTGGCGCGACTGGAGGAGAAACTTGACCAGATGGCGGGCCGCGTCAACCTCCAGCGGCATAACAAATGCGTGGCGATGCCAGCCAGACGGGTGCCGGCGCAAACTCTGGCTTTGACAATTTCCGCCGTCTTGATATCATTTGCATACGAATGAATTTACCGGTCAAAGCCGGTAAAGACCATCTCTGGGCAAGCGCCTTGGGAGGGCCAATTTCGGGGAAGGCCTACCTTATCGGGAAGGCCCACCTGTCGGGAAGGAAAGCGTGATCCGTTACGCGAAACCCACCACGGTCGACGAAGCACTCGCGCTGCTTGGCGGGGACGCTTGGCGTATCCTTTCGGGTGGCACGGATTTCTATCCGGCGCAGGGCAGCAAACCATTTCGTGACAATGTCCTCGACATCAACGGCCTGACAGCGCTACGCGGCATCGCCGAGACCGGCAGCCACTGGATCATCGGCGCGCGCACGACATGGGCCGACATCATCCGCCATCCCTTGCCACCGGCCTTCGAGGCGCTGAAACAGGCCGCGCGGGAAGTGGGTTCACCACAAATCCAGAACGTCGCCTCGGTCGCCGGCAATCTCTGCAACGCCTCGCCGGCCGCCGACGGTGTGCCGGGGCTGCTGGTCCTTGATGCCGAGGTCGAGCTGCGCTCGGCGACGGCGACGCGCCATCTGCCCTTGTCGGCGTTCATCCTCGGCAATCGCCGTACGGCTTTGCGGCCTGGCGAGATGCTGACGGCCATCCACGTGCCGAAACCCGCCGGCACATCGGCCTTCGTTAAGCTCGGGGCGCGGCGCTATCTCGTTATTTCCATTGCCATGGTGGCGGTGCGTCTGGCTGGCGAGAATGGCACTGTCGCGCAGGCGGCCGTCGCCGTCGGCTCGTGTTCCGCCGTGGCGAGGCGGCTTGCCGGTGTCGAGGCGGCGCTGCTCGGGCTTCCCCTGGACGCCGGGGTTGTTGCCGCGGTCCGGTCGGCGCCGATGGCTGAGCTGCAGCCGATCGCCGATGTGCGCGGCAGCGCCGAATACAGGCTCGACGCGGTGCGCGAGATCGTTGCGCGCGCCGCGCTTGAGGCCGCGCGCAAGCCCTCGGACGACAAGGTGGCCTGATGAGCATGGATCGCGCCGATATCGCCTTCGCGGTCAATGGCGCCGCCGTTTCGGTCAACGTGCCACCGCTGCGCCGGCTGTCCTCGGTGCTGCGTGACGAATTGCGGCTGACCGGCACAAAGGTCGGCTGCGACGCCGGCGACTGCGGCGCCTGCACGGTGCTGGTCGACGGCGATCCCGTCTGCGCCTGCCTGATGTCGACGGCCTCCGCTGCCGGCACTATGGTGACGACGGTCGAGGGCCTCGCCAATGGTCACCTGTCGGCGCTGCAAGCCTCGTTTCTGGCGCATGGCGCCGCGCAATGCGGCATCTGCACGCCGGCGCTGCTGGTCGCGGCGTCAGCGCTGCTGGACACGAAACCCAGGCCGAGCGAGACCGAGGTGCAGGATGCGTTGGGCGGTATCCTCTGCCGCTGCACCGGTTACCGGAAGATCATCACCGCGGTGATGGAGGCTTCCCTCCAGACCGCGAGCCTGGACTTCCGTCTGCCTCGGTCCGGCCACGCCATCGGCGCGTCGCCGGTCAGGCTCGACGGTGTGCCAAAGGTGACCGGTGCCGAGAAATTCGGCGGCGATTCCTTCCCGGCCGATGCGCTTGCGGTGCTGGTGATCCGCTCGCCGCATCATCATGCCGGCTTCGCCTTCGGCGACATCGATGGTTGGGCAAGCAGCCATCCCGGTATCACGGGCGTTTTCACGGCCGCCGATATCCCGGGAAAAAACTGCTTCGGCGTTATCGGCCCGTTCGCCGACCAGCCGGCGTTGGCCGAGGGCTTTGCCCGGCTTCGCGGCGAGGCTGTCGCGCTGGTCGCCGGCGAGCGCGAGGCGATCCTCGATCTGGATCTGTCGGATTTCCCTGTCCGCTGGACCGAACTGCCGCATGTGCTCCAGCCAGGCGATGCGCAGGCCGAAGGTGCGGCGCTGATCCATGAGAACCGCCCGGCCAATTTGCTGACCAAGGGCTTCGTCGAACGCGGCGATCCCGAGTCGGCACTTGCCAACTCGGCCTTTACCGTCAGCGGCACGATCGACACCTCCTATGTCGAGCACGCCTATATCGAACCGGAAGCCGGCTATGCATATCTCGACGGCGACACGCTCGTCGTCGTCGCCTGCACGCAGGCGCCTTACATGGATCGTGACGACACGGCTAAAGTGCTCGGCCTTGCCGTCGACAAGGTGCGCATCGTGCCGACCGCGACCGGCGGTGGCTTCGGCTCCAAGCTCGACGTTTCCCTGCAGCCGCTGATCGGCCTTGTCGTGCTGAAGACCGGGCGGCCCGCGGCCCTTGCCTACACCCGCAACGAATCCATGATGTCGACCACGAAGCGCCATCCGGCACGGATGAAAGCCACCGTCGGCGCAGATGCCGAAGGCCATGTCATGGGCATGATCTTCGAAGGCGATTTCAACACCGGCGCCTATGCGAGCTGGGGGCCGACGGTCGCCAACCGCGTGCCGGTGCATGCCTCCGGCCCTTATTTCACGCCGAATTACCGCGCCGAGGGCCGCGCCATCCACACAAATGGGCCGATCGCCGGTGCCTTCCGTGGCTTCGGCGTGCCGCAGGCGACGATTATGCAAGAGACGCTCTATGACGAGCTCGCCGGCAAACTCGGCATGGATCGGCTGGATTTTCGCTTGAAGAACTGCCTTCGGAACGGATCCGAAACGGTTACCGGGCAGCTCCTGGACTCCGGCGTCGGCATTGCCGAATGCCTCGAAGCGCTGCGGCCGCCTTGGGCGCGGGCGACAGCCGATGCCGATGCTTTCAACAGCGCCAATCTGGATAGAAAACGCGGCGTCGGCGTCGCTTCGTGCTGGTATGGCTGCGGCAACACCTCGCTGCCCAATCCGTCGACCATCCGGGTCGGTATAGCGGCTGACGGCGCGGTTATCCTGCATCAGGGCGCGGTCGATATCGGCCAAGGATCCAACACCGTCATCACGCAGATCTGCGCCGACGCACTCGGCCTGCCGCTGGAAAAATTCAGACTGAAGAGCGCCGATACGGCGATCAGTCCCGACGCCGGCAAGACCTCGGCCTCGCGCCAGACCTTCGTCACCGGCAAGGCGGCCGAGAAGGCAGGACGCGCCCTGCGCGAAAAGATCCTGCGCTTTGCCAATGTCTCGGACAAGGCTTCGCTTGAACTGGATGGCTCGGCGATCGTCATCCGCGAAGGCGAGGCGACACGAAGCATCGATCTTGACGCGCTCGACGTGGATGCGGACGGCTTCGTTTTCCGTGCCGAGGAGACCTATGACCCGCCAACACTGCCGCTCGATGCCAAGGGCCAGGGCAAACCCTATGCGGTCTATGGCTATGGCGCGCAGATCGCCGAACTTGAGGTCGACCTCAGGCTTGGCACGGTCAAGCTGATCAGGATCATCGCCGCGCACGACGTCGGCAAGGCGATCAACCCGCTGCTGGTCGAGGGCCAGATCGAGGGCGGTATCGCGCAAGGCATCGGCATGGCGCTGATGGAAGAATACATTCCCGGCCGCACCGAGAATTTGCATGACTATCTCATCCCGACCATCGGCGACGTGCCGCCGATCGAGACCATCCTTGTCGAGGTGCCCGATCCCGAAGGGCCGTTCGGCGCCAAGGGCCTGGGCGAGCACGTGCTGATCCCGACGGCGCCGGCGATCCTCAATGCCATTCGTCACGCCACCGGCGTGCTGGTCACCAAGGTGCCGGCAACGCCAAGCCGCATCCTGGCGGCCATCCGCGAGAAGGAGGCACGCGCATGAGCGAGCTTGCCGAGCGTTTCGAAACCCATGATCCCGGCGAAAAGCTGGTGGCGGAAAAGATCCGCTGCGACGCCTGTCCGGTCATGTGCTACATCGCTGACGGACGCACCGGCGCCTGCGACCGCTATGGCAATGTCGCGGGCCGCATCGTGCGCATGGACCCGCTGACCATCCTCGACCACGCTGCCGAGACCGGGGCTGCCATGGTGCCCTTTGTCGCCGAGGGCGAGCAGTGGGATGGCGAACTCATCAACACCGGCCGCCGCTTCGTCACGGCAATCGGCGCCGGCACAACCTATCCCGACTACAAGCCCGCTCCCTTCATCGTCAGCCAGGAGGTGGAAGGCGTCGATCTCGTCACCGTGGTGACCGAAGGCATCTTCTCCTATTGCGGCGTCAAGGTGAAGATCGATACCGACCGTCATATCGGACCCGAAACAGCTATTGTGCGGGCTGAGGGCGAAGCCATCGGCCATGTCACGACGGGAGAATATGGCTCGCAGATGCTGTCGCTGGGCGGCGTGCATCATCTGACCGGCGGCTCCAAGGCGGAAGGCCGCGCCACTTGCGACGCGCTGCTCAACCTGTGCAACATCAAACCGGTGGAACTCACCATCGACGGCGGCGCCACGGTCATTGTCGAAGCCGGCAAACCGCCCGTCATCGACGGCAAGCAGGAACACCGCATGCGCGTCGGCTGCGGTTCGGCCACCATCGGCATGTTCGCCACGCAATGGCGCGGGCTGGTCGACGAGGTGGTGGTGGTCGACGACCACATCACCGGCGTCGTTTCCGAACACCAGGCCGGCAAGGTGTTGGGCTGGCAGGATACCGGCATCAAGATCGTCGGCCGCCGCTCGACACCGGGCCGCTATTTCAAGGTCTCCGAGCCCGGCCTCGGCTGGGGTGGCACCTCCATCTCAGATCCGCTGTCGATCCTCGGTGAATGGAACGCGAAGAAGGGCGCGCGCCCGGGCCTGTCGCTGCTGATGGTTTCGACCACCGGTGAGCAGTTCGCCTATTACGAGCTCGACGACGACTTGAAACCGGTCGAACAACCGTTTCCGGAGCGGCTGCAAAAATCGGTCAACCTGATCGAGGACAATTGCGAGCCGGCTTTGTGCACCGTGCTGTTTATCGGCGGCGCCGGCGGGTCACTGCGTGCCGGCGTCACCGAAAACCCGGTCAATCTCACCCGTTCCGTGCAAGGCCTGAAAACCTACGTCACGGTCGGCGGCGCGCCGGTCTATGTCTGGCCGGGCGGCGGCATCACGCTGATGGTCGATGTCACCAGGGTTCCGCCAGGCGCCTTCGGCTATGTGCCGACGCCGGCGCTGGTGGCGCCGATCGAGTTCACGCTGCGTCGCGACGACTATGTCAGGCTTGGCGGCCACGAGGCCGAAATCCGCAGCGTCGCGGATATTGTCGCCAAGGGCGGCGAATACCTCAATCCCCGGCGCGGCACCGGTGCCGTGGCCAGCAATCCATGGCCGCCGCTGGCGCAGTTGCGCCGCGCGGGCTCGGATGGGGCCGGCTGATGGAAGGCCCGCAAGCGCATTGGCTGCAGGACGGCAAGCGGCTGCATCTCAACCATGGGCCGATCGACCTGATCGTCGAGGCCTTTGGCGAGGCTGACGAGTGTCGCGCCGCCTATGCGCAAGCCGTCGCCCGCTTCCAGACGATCCTGATAGAGTTGGTCGAGGAGCTTCCCGAGCTGCGCCTCCCGGCATTTTTCTTGGCGCCGCGAACCTTCGCCGGCCCGACGGCGCGTCGCATGGAAGCAGCCGTCATGCCCCTGGCGGAATGCTTCATCACGCCGATGGCCGCCGTCGCCGGATCGGTAGCCGACGAAATGCTTGCCGCGCTGCTTGCCGGCCGCAGGCTCGACCGTGCCTACGTCAACAATGGCGGCGACAGCGCCCTCCATCTCGACAAGGCCGCGTCGATTGGCTTGGCGGTCGCCGGTACCGGCAACGGCATGGCCGACCGGATCACGATCCGCGCGCAAGATGGCGTGCGTGGTGTCGCAACCAGCGGCTGGCGTGGCCGCTCCTTCTCGCTTGGCATCGCCGATGCCGTCACCGTGCTCGCGCGCACCGGCGCCGAGGCCGACGCGGCGGCGACGCTTATCGCCAACGCCGTCGACCTGCCCGGCAATCCCGCCATCAGGCGCACTCCCGCACGCGACCTGTCGCCCGACAGCGATCTTGGCGCGCGGCTGGTGACACAAGGCGTCGGCACGCTTGCCTCTGGCGAGGTGGCGCGGGCGCTGGACAATGGCCTCACCGTCGCCGAAGATTTTCGCCGGCGCGGCCTGATTGCCGCATCGGCGCTGTTTCTCGGCGGGGAGGTCCGTATCAGTGGCTCCGTTGCACTCGGCCCGCCCAACAAGCATGAACCGGAGGAAGTTGCCCATGACTGAGTTTCCGATCCGCAAGATCGCGGTGCTGAGCGAAGAAATTTTTCACGACGGCGGACCGGCCGCTGCGGTGCCGCGCCGGCGCGCCGCTGCCATGGCTGTGGTCAAGAACCCTTTCGCCGGGCGCTATGTCGAGGAACTGCAGAGCGCCATGGACGATCTGAAGCCGCTCGGCCTGCTACTCGCCGACCGCTTGATCGCGGCGCTCGGCGGCGACGTGAAACAGATCGACGGCTACGGCAAGGGCGCCATCGTCGGCAGCGCAGGCGAGCTGGAACACGGCGCGCTGTGGCATGTACCCGGCGGTTACGCGATGCGCGAGCGGCTGGGCGATGCCAAGGCGATCGTGCCTTCGGCCAAGAAGGTCGGCGCCTTCGGATCAAAGCTCGACGTGCCGCTCGGCCACATCAACGCCGCCTATGTGCGCAGCCATTTCGACGCAATGGAAGTCGGCATCAGCGACGGCCCGCGTCCTGACGAGATCCTGTTCTGCCTCGCCATGACCTGCGGCCCGCGCATCCACAACCGCATGGGTGGCCTCGCCGCGGATGACATAAAAGACTGGGACGGGCTGCGGTGAGCGGCGAGGACAACCTGCTCAAGCCGGTCGAGGCCGAACAGGCCGACGATCACGACTACCTCCTGCAGGAACAGGTCGGCTTCATCCTGCGCAAGGCGCACCAGCGCCATGTCTCGATTTTCGCCGCCCGTATCGCCGATCTGACGCCGCCGCAATTCGCCGCACTGGCCAAGCTGCGCGATGTCGGCGAGACCTCGCAGAACCAGCTTGGCACGTTGATCGCCATGGATGCCGCGACGGTGAAGGGCGTCATCGACCGGCTGAAGGCGCGCGGCCTTGTCGAGCTTTCCAGGCATGAGGTCGACAAAAGGCGCCTGCTGGTCAATCTGACGGCCGAGGGTCGCGACGCGATCGAGCGGCTGATCCCGCTTGCCCGGGAAATCACACAGGAAACGCTTGCGCCGCTCACGAACAAGGAAATCGCCACCTTCATGAAGCTGCTGGCGAAGCTGGCGTAGATCGGCCGGCGGCGAGGTCCTTTCCTCTCCCCCGTCGATCGGGGGAGAGGAAGGTGCCAAGCTGTCCCTCGGACCAAGAACCTGGACCTTGGGCCGGCGCTTATCTGCGGCGAAAACTCACAGACCGTTGTCCTTCAGCACCTGGGCGGCGTTTTCCTTGGTGATCTTCTGCGTCGGCAAGGTGATGGTCTTTTCCACCTTCTCGCCGTTGAGGAACTTGATCGCCTGGCGCAAGCCTTCCGCGCCCGGGGTGACATAGGTGAAGGTCGCCGTCAGCTCGCCCTTGTTCACCATCTGCACGCCTTCGTTGGGCAGGCCATCGATGCCGATGAACTTGATGTCCTTCTCGCGGCCGACATCCTTGGCGGCGAGATAGGCGCCGTAGGCCATCGGGTCGTTGTGGCCGTAGACGAGATCGATCTTCTCGTTGGTCTTCAGCGCGTTGGCCATCAGATTGTAGGCCTGGTCCTGCTTCCAGTCGCCCGATTGCTGGTCGAGCAAATATTTGATGCCCGGTTCCTTGTCGGTGAATTCATGGAAGCCGTCATGGCGGTCATGCGCCGGCTGGGTGCCCATGCCGCCCCAGATCTCGACGACATTGCCTGCTGCCTTGCCCTTGCCACCGAGCAGTTCGACGGCGTATTCGCCGGCCGCCCGCCCGATCAGGGCATTGTCGCCGCCGACGAACTGCGTGTAGTCCTTGGTGTCGACATTGCGGTCGAGCACGAAGACCGGGATCTTGGCGTCGATCGCCTGCTGCACGACGCCGGTCAGGCCGGCGGATTCTTTCGGCGAGACCAGCAGCGCGTCGACTTCCTGGCGGATCAGGTTCTCGACGTCGGCGACCTGTTTCTCCGTCTTGTCCTCGCCGTCGGTGATGATCAGCTCGACCTCCGGATGCTTGGCGGCCTCGGCAATGATGTCCTTGTTGAACTGGGCGCGCCAGGGCTCGATGGTGGTCACCTGCGAGAAGCCGATCTTCCACTTCTTGTCCTGGGCGAAGGCATGGCCGGTGGAGAGCAGTGCCGTGGTGGTCAGCAATGCCGCGCCGAGTGCAGCAAGCTTCAGCATGTCACGTCGTTTCATTTCTTGTTTCCTCCGAGATTGAGAGACGGTGTCTCTTGCGACGGCCGTTTTGCGGCGGCCGTTTCCTTGTGCGCTGCTCCGGGCAGGCGCAGATAGGCCATGAGATCGCCGGCATTGCGCTCCTGCACGAGCACGGTGCCGATGATGATCATCCCCTTCAGCACCAGCTGAAGGTTCGAATTGATGTTGTGGAGCTGCAATATGTTGGACAGCAGCCCGAAGATCAGCACGCCGCAGAAGGTGCCTATCAGGCTGCCGCGTCCGCCCATCAGGCTGGTGCCGCCGATGACCACGGCCGCGATGGCGTCGAGTTCCAGCCCGGCGCCGGCATCCGGCTTGCCTTGCCGGTACTGCGCCACGTAGAGCACCGCTGCGATCCCGGCGAGCAGGCCTGATATGGCATAGGTGGCGATCTTGACCCGGCCGGCGGCGATGCCGGAGAGCCTGGCCGCCTCCTCGTTGCCGCCGATCGCATAGACATAGCGGCCGAACGGCGTGAAGCGCAAGACCGCGCCATAGATGACGATGGCGCCGAGGAAGAACAGGCCGGGCATCGGGATGACGCCGAACACCAGCGAGCGCAGCATCTCGAAATCGGCGGTTGCGTTGGAACCGGTATAGACCGGCAGCACGGCATTGTTCTGGCCGGCGGTGAGCCGGGCGATGCCGAGCGCCGTCACCATCATCGCCAGCGTGACGATGAACGGCTGCAGCCGACCGCCGACGATGATGAAACCGTTGATGGCGCCGAACAGCAGGCCGACGCAGGGCGCCACCAGCAGCACGCCGAGAACGCCGAATTTGGGCTCGATCTGCGGCAGCAGGTACCACAACGAAAGACAGCACAGGACGACGCCGACGGTTGCCGGCGCGACCAGGCCGCGAACGGTGTCCAGCCTGACATCGCGAACGGCGGCATCCGCCCCGGCGCGGGACTTCTCCACATTGAGGAAGATGAAGCGCGTGATGACGAAGCCGAGGCACAGCGCGACCAGGGCGACGGTCGGCACGCCCAGCACGACGCCGGGCGTCACGCCCGGAACCGTCAGCAGCATGGCGCACACCACCGAGCAGATGGCCATCAGCGACCCGACGGAAAGGTCGATGCCGCCGGTGATAATGACAGCCGTCATGCCGGTGGCGATCAGCCCGGTGGTCGACACTTGGCGCAGCACGTCGAGCAGATTGCCGTAGGAGAGGAAGATGTTGTTGCCTTTGGAGCTGACCGGCGAGCCCAGCACGCCAATCAGGAAGATGGCGATCAGGCCCCAGTAGAGCTTGGTGCGGGATAGGAGTTTCAGTGCGGTCATGCGGCGGGTCTCGATAGGGTCCGGCGCGGTGCCGCGAGGCGCATGATGGCCTCCTCGCTCGCCGCGTCGCGCGAAAGGATGCCTGTCTGGCGGCCGTCGGACATGACCAGGATGCGGTCGGAAAGATGCAGCAATTCCGGCAGCTCGGAGCTGATGACGGCGATGGCCAGGCCCTCTCGCGCCAGCCGGTAGATGAGGTCGTAGATCTCGCGTTTGGCGCCGACATCGATGCCGCGCGTCGGCTCGTCGAGCAACAGCACCCTAGGCCTGGTCGCCAGCCACTTGCCGATGACGACCTTCTGCTGGTTGCCGCCCGACAGCGTGCCCGCGGGCTGGTCGATATCCCGGCAGCGGATGCCGAGGGCCTTGACCGCCTGCCGCGCCAGCCCCTGCTCTCCGGCCAGCGAGCGAATGCCGAAGCGCGCCAGCGCGCCGACCAGGGGCAGCGCCACATTGTCCGATATCGAGGCCTGCAGGTGCAGGCCTTGCGTCTTGCGGTCCTCGGTCACCAGCGCGATGCCGAGGCGTCTTGCATCGCGCGGCGAGCGGATATCCACCGGCTGGCCATCGAGCCGGATCTCGCCGCCGGCACGGCCATCGCTCGAGCCGAAGATCGCTTCCATGATCTCGGTGCGGCCTGAGCCCAGCAACCCGCCAATGCCGAGGATTTCTCCGGCGGCCAGATCGAAGCTGACGCCGCCGATCACCTGCCGCCAGCCTTGGCGGTCGGGCTTCGACAGCGACAGGTCGCTGACCGAAAGCACGGTCCTGCCGCCGGGGTCCCGCTCACCTTGGGAGGATGCGAGCAGGTCCCGTCCGACCATCGCCGAAATGATGGCGTTTTCGTCGAGTTCGGCCATCGGCCGCGTCAGCACATGGCGTCCGTCGCGGAAGACGGTGACGCGACCGGCCAGATGCATCACCTCGTCGATGCGGTGCGAAATGTAGACGATGGCGACGCCGCTATCGGCAAGCTGGCCGATGATGCGGAACAGCCGCTGGCATTCGGCCGGCGACAAGGCCGAGGTCGGCTCGTCCATGATCAGGATGCGCGCCGACATCGACAGCGCCTTGGCGATTTCGACCAGTTGCTGTTCGCCGACACGCAAGGCGCCGACGCGAGCGTCCGGATCGAGTTCGATGCCGAGCCGCCGCAGGAGGGCGCTTGCCGCGCGGCTGCTCGCCTTGCGGTCGACGATCAGCCCGGCGATCAGCTTCTCACGGCCAAGAAAGATGTTGTCGGCGACGCTGAGCTCCGGCACTAGGTTGAGTTCCTGGTGGATGATTGCAATGCCGGCATCCTCGGCGTCGCGCACGCCGGCGAAGCCGACCGGCCGGCCATCAACGCTGACCGTGCCTTCATAGCCGGTATAGACGCCGGAGAGGATCTTCATCAGTGTCGATTTGCCGGCACCGTTCTCGCCCATCAGGGCGTGGACTTCGCCGCGTCGCAGTTCGAAGCCGACATCGACGAGCGCGGTGATGCCGCCAAAGCTCTTTGAAATATGCTCGGCGCTCAGAACGATGTCCGGCCGATCCGATGCCGCATTGCGCTTCGAAGAAGGGGAACTGCTCTCTTGCATGACAATGGCGGCCTCCCTTCCGTCGTCGTCAACTCTAGGCAAACGCTAATCTAAACGTTTCGATAGTGTCAAGCCGATATCAGGTGCCAGAAGTTTGATGCATTTCGATTCTTGCTTAAAAAGAGAGGATTCCGTAGGTATTGGCGGCAAAGGGGTGACGAAACGTTTCGAAAATGACTGCGTCAGGGCGAAAAAAACACCGCAAATCCACCGCGCCCACCATGCTCCACGTGGCTGAAGCGGCGCGTGTTTCGGTCGCCACCGTGTCGGCGCTGATCAATGGTACGGCGACCGTCAGCCCGGAGCTCAGCCAGCGTATCGAACAGGCAATCCGCGATATCGGCTACAAGCGCAACGCCATCGCCCGCAGCCTGAAGATGGGCACGACCCGCACCATCGGCCTGACCGTCCCGCACATCACCAATCCGTTCTTTACCGCCGTCGTTTCGGTGATCCAGCAGGCCTTCGACCGTGCCGGCTATGCCGTCATGCTGTGCTGCACCGACGAGGATTTGAACACCCAGGACGACCAGATCAGGCTGCTGCTCGACCGCATGGTCGACGGGCTCATCGTGGCGCGCGTCGGTGACGGTGCGATCCTCGAGCGGATCGTCGCCGACGCCAATGTGCCGGTCGTGTTGCTGGACCGCCTGTGCGAGGGCGTCGACACCGACGCCGTGGTTCTCGACAACCAGCGCGCGGTGTTCGACGCCATCACCTATCTGATCGATCTCGGCCATCGGCGGATCGGCTACATTACCGGCACCTCGGATATTTCACCCATGCATGACCGGATGACCGGATATTGCGAGGCGCTCCAGGCCGCCGGCTTGCCGGTGGCCGAGGAGCTGGTTCGCTCCGGCAATTTCCACGAGATCGACGGCTACAACGCGACCATGCAGCTGCTGTCGCTGCACGACCGGCCAAGCGCCATCTTCTCGGCCAACAACCCGATGGTGATCGGCACGATGAAGGCGATCCGCGACATCGGCCTGTCCTGTCCGGAGGACATTTCTGTAGCCTGCTTCGACGATTTTCCCTGGTCCGACGTGTTCCAGCCGCAACTGACGACGGTGGCGCAGCCCGTTCAAGCGATCGGCGAACAGGCGGCCAATCTGCTGCTCGACCGTCTCGCCGGCAACCGGGACGCGCCGCCGCGCAAGCTCGTCCTCAAGGGCCGTTTGATGATCCGCAATTCATGCCGCCCGCTTGGGGCGGTGGTGCAGAGCTTGAGTGCCTGAGCATGACGCCGAAGGGGTGAAGCGGTTTTCGGGTAATTGATCAGGGCGTGAAGACACCGGAACACAGTTCCTGCAGCTTCGAAAACACGCCTTTGCCGCCGGTGATAATTTGTGTCCCGCTCTGCAACACCGTCTTCGGATCCGCCTTCAGGATCGTGCCGCCGGCCTCCTCGATCAGCAGCATGCCGGCGAGGCAGTCCCAAGGGTTCATGTGTTCCTCCACATAGCCAAGCAGCCGGCCCGAGGCGACATAGGCAAGCATCAGCGCGCCTGACGCGTTGCGGAAGAAGACGCCGCCCTCGGCCAGGATCTTCTTGATCAGCACGGCGATGTTCTCGGCTTCGGCCCGGTTTGAGAAGCCGGTGCCCACCGAGCCCTCTTCCAGGCTGGTGGCCGCACTCGTCTTGATCGGCCTGCCGTTGACAAAGGCGCCGCCGCCCAGCCTTCCGTGGAAGGTCTCGCCGGTCGCGGGCTCGTGAATGACGCCGACGATCGTCTCGCCATCCCTTGCGCAAGCGATCACCACGCACCAAGCCGGAATGCCGCGTACGAAATTGGCGGTGCCGTCGATGGGGTCTATGACCCAGGCATGGCCGGTCGAGCCGGCCACCGAGGCGTGCTCCTCGCCGATAATGGCGTCTTGCGGATAGTCGGCGGCGATTGCAGCGCGGATGAACAGCTCGACCTCGCGGTCGGCCTGCGAGACCAGGTCCTGATGGCCTTTGCTCTCGATGGTCAGGCTGTCGAGATCGCGGAAATATTTCAGGCCGAGTTCGCCGGCGCGCCGCGCCAGGTCGATGGCAAACTGCTCGCGTCTGTCGAGATCATGGGGCAAGGCAAGGCTCGCTGCTGCAAAGGATACCCCGCACTTAGCAGAGCATCGACGTCGGCAAAAGCTCTAGGCCGCCTGTTCAAGCCGCTTGCGACAAGGATCTGTGCGCCTCCGCCAAAATCTCGAAGGAGCGCACGCGAGCGGCGTGGTCTGATATCTGCGCTGTGATCATCAGCTCGTCGGCGCCGGTGCGGCGCACGAACGCATCGATGCCTTGCCGGACTGTTTCCGGTGAACCGACGACGGCGCAGGACAGCGCCTGGCTGAGCATGGACTTGGCCATGGGGTCGAGATCCCGGTCATAGTTCTCGACCGGTGGCGGCAATTTTCCCGGCCTGCCGGTGCGCAGATTGACGAAGGCCTGCTGCAGCGAGGTGAACAGCAGCCGCGCCTCGGCGTCGGTGGGTGCCGCAAAGACGTTGAGGCCGAGCATGACATGCGGCTTTTCGAGCTGCTCCGACGGCTGGAAGCGCGAGCGGTAGATGTCCAGCGCATGATCGAGTTCCGCCGGCGCGAAATGCGAGGCGAAAGCGTAGGGCAGGCCGAGCATGGCGGCGAGCTGCGCGCCGTAGAGGCTGGACCCAAGAATCCAGATCGGCACCGTCTGGCCCTCGCCGGGCACGGCGCGCAGACGCTGGCCTTCCTCGGCCGGCAGGAAATAGCCCATCAGCTCGACGACATCCTGCGGGAAATTGTCGGCGCCGGCCTCGAGATTGCGGCGCAGCGCACGCGCCGTGTTCATGTCGGTGCCGGGAGCGCGACCGAGGCCAAGGTCGATGCGGCCGGGAAACAGGGCGGCGAGCGTGCCGAATTGCTCGGCGATCACCAGCGGCGCATGGTTGGGCAGCATGATGCCGCCGGCGCCGACACGGATGGTTTTGGTGCCGCCGGCGACATGGGCGATGACGACCGATGTGGCCGCACTGGCGATGCCTGGCATGTTGTGATGTTCGGCCAGCCAGTAGCGTTTGTAGCCGAGCCGCTCGGCGTGGCGGGCGAGATCGAGCGAATTGGCGAGCGATTGCGAGGCATCGCTGCCTTCGACGATCGGCGACAGGTCGAGAACGGACAGTTCGGTCATATACTGGTCTCCACGATCTTCTTCTCGCGCACCCGGGCCTCGAAGGCCTTGCGGTCGGGAATGGTGATGCCGAGTTGGCCTTCCAGCGTGTCGGCAAGTTCGGCGGCGGTGGCGATCTGCTTCTGCTCGGTGCGGCCATCGATGTGATGGATCGACAGGCGATTCCCCCGCAAGCCGTAGCGCCGGTCGGGCGCGGCGCGGGCCGCTATGACGGAGGTGAGGAAATGCGATGCTGGGTTGGTCGACAGGAAGTAATTGGTGACGGAATAGTCGACCTCATAGTTCGGCTGCAGGTCGAAGCGATACAGCGAGCGCCAGTCGCCGCCGATCGAGGCCTGCAGGCGAAAATGATCGCCGGCCTCGACAATGCGGAATGTCTCGTGCGGCGTTTTTTGTTCGCGGCCGGGCTCCAGCAGGAGAGGCGCCGTAAGCGTCAGGCCGCCGAATCCGACGTCGGCGATATAGGTGTGGCCGTCGAGCTCAACGCGCAAAAGCATGTGGCTACACGCCGTGATGGCGTCGTCGCTCTGACCCCAAAGCACACGCGCGGCAAGGCCGCCGACCTTGAAGCCAAGCTCCTTCAACGCGTGCAAGAGGAGGAGATTGTGCTCGAAGCAATAGCCGCCACGCCCACCAAGGACGATCTTGCCCTGCAGCGAGGCGGCATCCAATCGGACCGGCCGTCCCAGAAACGGATCCATATTCTCGAACGGGATCGCCTGCGGATGCAGGAAATGGAGCGTCTTTAGCGTGTCGAGCGAAGCTTCCGTGGAACCGGCGTGGCCGATCCGGGCGAAATAGGCTTCGAGGTCGAAGGGAACGTCGTTCATCGGGAAGGCACCGGGCACTGATCGGCCGGATATAGGCATTCGATGCCGCCGTCGCAAACCGTGCGCCGGTTATCCGGCTGCCGCGGCGTCCTGCTCGTCGGCTTCGTCCTCAACGACCGCCGTGTGTTGTGCGGCGAGAAAATTGCCGACGTGACTGAGGCTCTCGAAATGATCGCAGAACACCTTGACGACGACCAGCAGCGGCACCGCCATCAACGCGCCGACAAAGCCCCACAGCCATGACCAGAATGCGATGGCGATGAAGATCGCCACGGCGTTGATCTCGAGCCGCCGCCCGACCACCATCGGCGTCACGAACTGGCCTTCGATGATGTCGCACAAAACCAGGAAGGCAGGCGCCAACAGCGCATAGGCGATCGTGTCGAAGGTGATGAGCGCGATGACGGTGACCAGGACAAGCGTGATCATTGCCCCGACATAGGGCAGGAAATTGAGCAGGGCGGCCGCCGCGCCCCAGACCAAGGGATTGGGCATGCCGAGAGCCCACAGGCCGAGGCCGATGACCGTGCCGAGGCCGGTGTTGATGATGGTGACGGTGAGGAGATAGTGCGAGATTTCCCGCTCGACGTCGTAGACGACGCGCAGCGCCCGCTTCTTCTCGGTGAGGCTGGCGAAGGACTGGATGATCTTCTCATAGAACATCGTGCCCGAGGCGAGCAGGAACAGCGACAGCACGAAGATGATCGTCAGGCTTGTTCCAGCCGACAGGATGTTGCTCGCCGCCGACGAGAAGAAGCCGGACTGCGCTACCGCGACCTTTTGCACGCCCGGTTCCTGCGTTGTCTCGGTGAGCCCTTCGATCTGGCGCGCAATGTCCATGATCCTCTCAAGAGGCCGTCGCAGCTGCGCCAACCGCTCGGTCAGCTGCTGGCCGATGGACGATGTGTTGTTGATGAGATCGATAATGGGCCCACTGAGCACATAGCCGGCGCTCGCGAAGACGAAGATGGACACAAGCACCAGAAGCGTCGCCGAAACCACTTCGGGAATGCCGCGCTTGCGCAGCAGTCTTACGATCGGGGTCAGCGTCAGCGCCAGCAGGAAGGCCAGGATGACCGGCATAAAAAAAGCGCGCGCGAAATAGAGCGCATAGACGGTCATGAACAGGAATATACCGATGAGCAACGAGCGCATCAGGCGCGTATCGGCACGCGCCGCCACACGCGACTCTTCAGCTTCGGCAACGCCTGCGCCCAAAGCGGCGGGTTCGGCCTTCATCGCGATCCCCTCGGCGGGCACATCACAACTGATGCAATCCGCAGACGGAAACGCCAGCGCTGCTTCAAGGTTCCGTTAGCCGGCACCGATGGCGTGGCCGCCATCGAGCGGGGGCGCCGTCAAGATAGCTCAAACCGTCGGCTCGGCTGCGAGCGTTCCACGATTACATGCCGTGTAATTGAGTCCGGGCAGGCGGCGGGCCTAGTACGGGAGCAGGCCTTCGCAACCCAAGGGCTCGCAAGGCCGGCGCGGCGAGGATGTCGCCGGCACGATTACTTCCTACCCCTGAAAGAGGACATCACGATGCAAAGATTTACCCTTCAAACAGCCGAGTCGGCGCCGGAGAAATCCAGGCCCGCGTTGAAGGCGCTCGAGGAGAAGTTTGGTTTTCTTCCGAACGTCATGGCGACGATGGCCAATAATCCGGTTCTCCTCAACGGTTTCGTCAGCAGCTTCGGCAGTTTCCACGGCGGGAGCTTCGACGAGATCGAAAAGCAGGTGCTGCTGCTGACCAACGCGGTCACCATCAAATGCCCCTGGACCGTCGCCGCGCATTCGACATTCGCCATCGAGGATGGGATTGCGGAAAGCGAAGTCAAGGCGATCCGGGATGGCAGGTTGCCGACGGACCCGAAATATGCGGCACTCTCGGCCCTGACGAGGGCACTGATCGAAAACAAGGGAAACGTGAGTGACGCGGACATCGATGCGTTTACTTCGGCGGGCTATTCGGAAGCCCAGATCCTGGAAGTGGTAACCGGTGTCGGCGTCTCCACCATGGCGGCAACCACCACCAACATGGCCGGCACGCCGATCGAAGAGCGCTTCCAGCCGCAGGCATGGTCTCCCGCCGCCGCGATTGCCGCCTGACCCGATCGACGGCGCATGGATCTTCTGGTGCATGCGCCGTCAAGCGATGCGTTATCGCATGGCGTGTATCGTTCGAGGGACTGCGAGGACAGCGGGATATGAGGATCAATTCCAGAACGGCCATGACACCCGACCTGGGCACGCTCTTGCGTTACTGGCGCGATGTGCGTGGCAGAAGTCAGCTT
The DNA here is from genome assembly GCF_054059755.1 of Mesorhizobium sp. URHB0026. Lineage (NCBI taxonomy): Bacteria > Pseudomonadati > Pseudomonadota > Alphaproteobacteria > Hyphomicrobiales > Phyllobacteriaceae > Mesorhizobium > Mesorhizobium sp. URHB0026. The sequence continues at coordinate 1,892,350 of NZ_JBSSCN010000001.1, forward strand.
GATCTATCCCTCGATACGGGAATTTCGCAAAGACAGATCAGCTTCATCGAAAGCGGACGCAGCGTTCCCGGCCGTGAGACCTTGATGGCGATCGCCGGGGTGCTCGATGTCCCTTTGCGCGAGCGCAATGCCCTGCTTTTGGCGGCAGGCTACGCGCCGATGTTCCCCGAAGGCGCCTGGAACTCCATGGAAATGAAGAGCGTCACCGATGCCCTGACGCGCATCCTGCGCCAGCATGAACCCTATCCGGCGCTGGTCATGGACCGGTACTGGAATGTGCTGATGACCAACGAAGCCGCACCGCTCTTCTTCGGCTGTTTCCGCGACATGGCCGCTCGGGAAAGGCCGCGCAACATGCTTCACCTCATGTTCGATCCCGAAGGCATGCGCCCGTTCGTCGCCAATTGGCCTGATGTGGCGCGGAGCCTGTTCGAGCGGGTCTATCGCGAATCCATTGGCCGCGTCGTCGACGAAAAGACCAGGGAGTTGCTGGCGGCGTTGCTCGCCTACCCGGACGTGGACAGCGATTGGAAAAATCCGGTGGCGATCGGCTTCATGCCGGTCATTCCGCTTGGCTTCATCAAGGACGGTCGCCGCCTGGACTACTTTTCGATGGTCACCACGGTCGGCACCCCCCAAACCGTCGCGCGCCCAGGAACTGCGCATCGAGTGTATGTTCCCAGCCGACGAGGCGACCGAAATCCATCATGCCGCGATGATGGATGCGGCAGCGCATGGGATAACGCTATAAGCCTGCCCACCGCGAGCGGATGGAATGAGGCCCTGTTCTCGCGGGCCTCATCACGTTCACGCGACAGGCGCCGCCACGGGCGGGGCGGCCTTCGCCGTTTCCTTGCGCACCATCGGCGCCACCTTGGTGCCGTAGAGCTCGATCGCCTTCATGATCTTGGCGTGCGGCATGGTGCCGATCGCCATCTGCAGCAGGAAGCGGTCGTTACCGAACACCCTGTGCTGGGTCACGATCTTTTCCGCCACCTGCTCCGGATTGCCGACGAACAGCGCGCCGTCCGGACCACGCGACTGGTCGAAATGCGCACGCGATGTCGGACCCCAGCCGCGCTCACGGCCGATGCGGTTCATCACTTCGGCCTGGGGGCCGTAGAAGTCGTCCGCCGCCTGCTCGGTCGTCTTGGCGATGAAGCCATGCACGTTGATGCTTGTGGCCAACCCTGCCGGATCGCTGCCGGCGCGCTTGGCGGCCTCACGGTAGAGGTCGAACAGCGGCGCGAATCGCGCCGGTTCGCCCCCGATGATGGCAAGCGCCAGCGGCAGGCCAAGCGCGCCCGCCCGAGCGGCCGATTGCGGCGTTCCGCCAATGGCGATCCAGACCGGCAGCCTGTCCTGGAAGGGCCTGGGATAGACACCGCGATCGTTGATTGGCGCGCGCAGATTGCCCGACCAGGTAACCTTCACCTGATCGCGGATGGCCAGCAGCAGGTCGAGCTTTTCGGCGAACAACTCGTCATAGTCTTCGAGATTGTAGCCGAACAGCGGGAAGGATTCGATGAACGAACCTCGCCCGGCCATGATCTCGGCGCGGCCGCCCGACAAAAGGTCGAGCGTGGAAAACTGCTGGAAAACGCGCACCGGATCGTCGGAGGACAATACGGTCACCGCACTGGTCAGCTTGATGCGCTTCGAACGCTCCGCTGCTGCGGCCAAAGCCACGACCGGTGCCGAGGCGGCATAGTCCGGCCGATGGTGTTCGCCGAGGCCGAAGACGTCGAGCCCGACCTGGTCGGCGAGTTCGATCTCCTCGATCAGGTTGCGCAGCCGCTCATGGGGACCGATGGCGCCGGGACCCGGCACAGGACTCACATCGGCAAAAGTGTAGAGACCGAGTTCCATTTGGACGTCATCCCAGTGTGTTGATTGTTGCGCTAGGGTCGCATGACTTCAGCTCTGTTCGAACTGAAATCTGAATCCGACTCTAATCGAAGAGACAGAGCATGATGTCGTCCGAGAACCGCTTCATCGTTTCGGCATCATGCTTCAGAGGTAGCGACGCGTCTGTCGCGCCGCCAGAGGCTGGCTGGTGAACAGTGCATGTCGATTTCGGCGGAAAATGCGTCTCCCGGGTGCAACATCCCGGAATTTCATGGCTGGCATACCGTTTTGGCGCTTGAACTCCCGGTTTTCGCGCGTATGTAAGCGTCGCGAATAGACTTCAAGGAAGTGGACTTGGCTATCTACAGGGAAAAAGACATTTTCGAGCGGCGCAATGCCGCGACCGAGGCAAAGAAGGCGCTTCTGGAGCGCTTCAAGTCAAAGCCGGCAGCAGACGATCCCGCGGTGCTCGCACGACAGGCCGAACGCAAGGCGATCCTTGCGGCTCGTGAGATACGCGAGGCCGAGAAGGCCAAGCTGAAGCAGGAAAAGCTGGCACGCGAGGCGATTGAGAAAGCCGAGCGTGAGGCAGCAGCCGAAGCTGCGCGCATTGCCGCCGAAGAGGCCGCGCAAGCCGATGCCAAGCTTCGGGAAGCTGAAGAGAACGAGCGTATCTCTCGTTTGCTTGCCGACGAAGCCGAGCGCAAGGCAAAGCGCGACGCACGCTATGCGGCTCGCAAGCAGCGCACCGGCAGGACACCGCCCGGCTTTACGGGTCGCTAAGAGCGCACTCGTGTCGATCGATGATCAATGAGGGACGCGCCAAGGCGCGGCCCTTTTTCGCGTTTGTCGTGTTGCCCACGGGAAGCCTCCCTGCATCCAGGGATGTCGATTCATGGATGTGAGCTCGGTCGAGATAGTCAGCCGGTGGACAGGGCCGTTCAGGCCGCGAATTTCAGCCCCATAATACCGCAGACGATCAAAGCGATGCAGCCGAGCCTGATCGCCGTCGCGGGCTCGCCCAGCAGCCAGATGCCGAGCAGCGCCGTGCCGACAGTGCCGATACCGGTCCACACCGCATAGGCGGTGCCGACAGGCAGCGTCTTCAGCGCCAGGCCAAGCAAGGTCAAACTGACGATCATCGACGCGACCGTGAGCACGGTCGGAACAAACCTGGTGAAGCCGTCGGTGTATTTGAGGCCGATCGCCCAGCCGATTTCGAACAGGCCTGCGAAGAACAGAAGAATCCATGACATCGGAACGCTCCATCCAGAACATCCGGCCGAAAGGTCCTCGAATGCTCAATCACACAATGGGCGGGCCGTCCCAGCCGGATTTCGGGAAATGCGAGGTCGTCCCCGCATCGTCGCTATAGGGCGTCTGAACGCCCAATCAACAACTCGCCGGCGGCATGTCGGACGCCGCCGGTGAAATCCATCCACGCTTTGCGATATCTACTTTTCCTTGATCCTCATCGCCTTGACCGGCGGCGCCTTCAGGGCCGGAGCGGCTACAGGCTTCTTGGCGTCTTTCTTTGGTTTGCGGGCTTCCTTGCCTGCCTTCATCGCACCTTTAGCCATGATTCGTTCCTCCAGTTGCGGGAAGCGGAGTGAAACAAGACAAAGGCCGGACTGCAAGAGGCGAGTGCCTGCTGCCGGCGCCGGCAGGCCGCTTTCAACCGATTTCTAATTTGCTCGTAAACCCCGGCTGTCCATGCCATGCTTGTCTTCGCACTGCAGCATCGACCCGTGCACCGCCGGGTGATCGTCAGGCAGGCCGGTCAGGACGACAATGCGGATCCATATCGGCTGTGAGATGAGCTTCGACTTTCCGCAGGAAACGCCGCTCATCGCAATGCTCAATGTCCACTATTCCCGCGCCTCCGATCTTGAGCGCCCGGATTTCCTGACCTCCAACCCGCCAGTGCCGATCGAGAGTTATCGCGACAGCTTCGGCAACTGGTGCAACCGGCTCGTCGCCCCGCCCGGGCGTTTCACTTTCGGTACGGATGCGGTAATCCGCGACTACGGCACATTCGAGATGCGCGAGTTGATGGCGTGGCAGCACGAGGTGCGCGACCTGCCGGCTGAAACGCTACTGTTCCTGCTGCCCAGCCGGTTTTGCGAAAGCGACCTCTTGGCAAGCGAGGCATGGCGGCTGTTCGGCCACATGCCATCAGGCATCCCGCGCGTGCAGGCGGTGTGCGATTTCGTCCACAACCACATCGTCTTCGACTACGGCAACGCACGAGTGACGCGCACCGCCGCGGAAGCCTGGCGCGAACGGAGCGGCGTGTGCCGCGATTTCGCGCATCTTGCCGTCACATTCTGCCGGGCACTCAATATCCCGACGCGCTATTGCACAGGCTACATCAGCGACATAGGCATGCCGAAGCCTTGGGCGAGCATGGACTTCTGCGCCTGGATGGAGGTTTATCTCGGCGGCCGCTGGCACGCTTTCGATCCGCGCAACAACGCGCCACGCATCGGCCGTATCCTGATCGCCTCCGGCCGCGACGCGGCGGATGTGCCGCTGACCCACATTTTCGGGCCAGGGTTGCTTACGGGCTTCAAGGTGTGGACCGACGAGGTCCAGGAATAGCTGGCCTTCCCGCCAGCCGGTTTCGAACACATTGAACGGCCCGACGATTGGCGCGTTGTGGTGGCTGTGCAACTCCGCGGCAGAGCCGCTACACTGTCTCGAAGAGGATCGAAGCTGCATGGCAGGGCACGGCGGCTCCAGAACGGTCATCTACGCGGCGCTCGCCGGCAATCTCGCCATAGCGCTGACCAAATTCGCCGCTGCCTTTTTCACCGGCAGTTCGGCCATGCTGTCGGAAGGCGTGCATTCGCTGGTCGATACAGGCAATGGCGGCCTGCTGCTCTACGGCATGCACCGGGCGGCACGCCCCGCGGACAGCTCGCACCCGCTCGGCCATGGCCGTGAACTCTATTTTTGGAGCTTCATCGTCGCCCTTCTGGTCTTCGCGCTGGGCGCCGGCGTGTCGTTCTACGAGGGCATCATCCACATCATGGCGCCAGAGCCGGTCGCCAACGCTAAAGTGAACTACATCGTTCTCGGCCTGTCCTTCGTGTTCGAAGGCAGCTCCTGGCTGGTGGCGCTGAAGGAATTCCGCAAGCAGAAGGGCAAGCTCGGCTGGCTGCAAGCTGTGCAATCGAGCAAGGATCCGAGCGTCTATACGGTGCTGTTCGAAGACAGTGCGGCCCTTCTCGGCCTGGTCGTCGCCTTTGCCGGCATATTGGCGGCGGAGATTTTCGAGATGCCCGAGCTCGACGGCGCCGCCTCGATCGGCATCGCGCTTATCCTCGGCACGACGGCAATCTTCCTGGCGCGTGAAAGCAAGGGCCTGCTCATCGGCGAGCCGGCCTCACCCGAGGTGCAGAGGAAGGTGCTGGCGATCGTCCAGCAGGATCCGGCGGTGCAGCGGGCGAACGGTGTGCTGACGGTGCATATGGGCCCGGAAGAAATCGTTGCCGGCCTGAGCATCGAATTCGAGGACCATTTGTCGGCGCCGGAGATCGAGGCCTGTGTCGAGCGCATCGAGGCGCGGTTGAAAAAAGAGATGCCTGAGATCTCGCGGCTGTTCGTCAAGCCGCAGACGTCAGGCACCTGGGAAAAGCGGCGCAAGCTGATCGAATCCGCGTCCGGATAGAATTCGAGTACGAACTTTTGCCACACGGCAGTCCACTTTTGGGGATTCTGGCCTCTGGACCAGCGCCCCGCCGTTGCCTCGTGTCTCCATGCCGCTAAAATCAGCCGATCTATGTTGGAGGAATGACGATGAAGATCGACGGCGGCTGCCATTGTGGCGCCATCACCTATGAGGCGGAGGTCGACCCGGAAAAGACTTCGATCTGCCATTGTACCGATTGCCAGCAACTGACCGGTACGGCATTTCGCGTCACCGTTCCAGCGACAGGGGATCATTACCGGATCACCAGCGGCGAACCGAAAATCTACATCAAGACCGTGGCGAGCGGTGCCAAGCGAACGCAGGCTTTTTGTGCCGACTGCGGCTCGCATCTTTATGCGACATCGGTCGGCGACGGTCCGAAGGTCTATGGGATCAGGGTCGGGACCTCGCGGCAGCGCCAGGACCTGGTCCCGAGACACCAGAAATGGCATCGCTCGGCGCTGCACTGGCTTCCGGAATTCGAGGGTATGACGACGGTCGAAGAGCAGTAGCGTTCAGTCGTCGCCTTCGACGACCCTCAACCTCAACTGCCCGGTCTTTGAATCGGCAACGCGCGGTGCGGCCTCCACCTTGGCAGGGGCGCCGCCGCGCGGGGCGTCGGGCTCGCCTTCTCCGAATTCCAGCGCCTCGATCTTCTGGCCACGCTTGGTCACTTTCGAGGTCGAGACGAGTATGTCTTCGATGTCCTTGGCCGACTGGCCGAAATGGCCCTGCAATTTGCGCACGCGCTCGTCGACACGCTGGACGTCTTCCATCAGCCTGATGACTTCGCCCTGGATCAGATGCGCCTGCTCGCGCATGCGTGCATCCTTGAGGATCGCCTGGATGACCTGGATCGACAACATCAAGAGCGAAGGCGAGACGATGATAACGCGGGCACGGTGCGCCTTCTGGACAACCGCTTCGAAGTTCTCGTGTATTTCGGCGAATACCGATTCCGACGGCACGAACATGAAGGCTGTGTCCTGGGTTTCGCCCTGGAGCAGGTATTTTTCCGAAATGTCTCGGATATGGACCTCGATATCGCGGCGAAAGGCCTGGGCCGCGACCTTCTGCAGGTCGGCGTTATCGGCGGCCCGGATCGCATTCCACGCTTCCAGCGGAAATTTGGCGTCGATGGCTAGCGACGGCGCCCCGTTCGGCATTTTCACCAGGCAGTCCGGCCGGCTGCCGTTCGACAGCGTCGCCTGGAATTCGTAGGCGCCGTGAGGTAGGCCGTCGGCGACGATCGCCTCCATGCGCGACTGGCCGAAAGCGCCGCGCGTCTGCTTGTTGGAGAGGATCGCCTGCAACTGCACGACCTGGCCGGCCAGCGACTGGATGTTGCCCTGCGCTGTGTCGATGATCGCCAGCCGCTCCTGCAGTTTCGCGAGGCTCTCATGAGTGGACTTGGTCTGCTCGGTCATGGTCTGGCCGATGCGGCCGGTCATGGCGTCGAGCCGCTGGCCGATGGACTGCGTCAATTCGGCTTGACGGGCGCCGAACACTTCGGCGATGGCGCCCATGCGGCCCTGCATCTCGGCCTGGGATTGGAGAATGCCGGCCATCCGCGCCTCGGCGTCGCGGGCATGGTCGGCGGCCTCCGCGGCGGCGGCCGCGCGCGCCTTGGCCGACCGCCACAGCGCAACGACGAGCGTCACGAACAAGCCGAGAAACAGCATCGCGCCGAAGGCCAGCGCGTGGCCAAGCGTGATTGTCGAGGCGCCGAGCCGTGCGACGGGCTCCGAAACGATGGTGCTCAGATCATTCATGCGGACAGCATAGCCGATTCGGCGGTCTGGCACAGATCAAAACGTGAACGACGCGCTGGCGAACCGGTTGACGCCTTTCTATTGAGGTCTTAGGTGAAACGCCATGCCGATCAAGCCGCTTATCATTCTCCCCGATCCCATCCTGCGCCAGGTCTCCAAGCCGGTGGAGCGCGTCGACGCGCCATTGCGCAAACTGGCCGACGATATGCTGGCGACCATGTATGACGCACCCGGCATTGGGCTGGCGGCAATCCAGGTCGGCGAGCCGCTGCGCATGCTGGTGATCGATCTCGCCAAGGAAGACGAAACCCCGGCGCCACACGTCTTCATCAACCCGGAAATTCTCGAAAGCGCCGACGCGCGGTCCGTCTACGAGGAAGGCTGCCTGTCGATCCCGGACTACTATGCCGAGGTCGAGCGCCCGGCTTCGGTGCGGGTCAAATATCTCGACCGCGACGGCAAGCTGCAGGAGATCGAGGCCGAAGGGCTGATGGCAACCTGCCTGCAGCACGAGATCGACCATCTCAACGGTGTGCTGTTCATCGACCACATCTCGAAGCTGAAGCGCGACATGGTGGTGAAGAAGTTCAAGAAGCTCGCCAGGGACAAGGCGCCGGGCAAGCTGGTGGGGTAGGGCAATGCCCCTTCGCGTCATCTTCATGGGCACGCCGGAGTTTTCGGTGCCGACGCTGCGCGCCATCGCCGAGGCCGGCCACGAGATTTCAGCCGTCTACACGCAGCCGCCGCGCGCCGCCGGCCGGCGCGGGCTGGAACTGACGCCGTCGCCGGTGCAGCGCGAGGCCGGGCGGCTTGGCATCGAGGCGCGCACACCGACCTCGTTGAAGAGCGAGGCCGAGCAGGCCGCTTTTGCCGACCTGGGCGCCGATATCGCCGTGGTCGTCGCTTATGGATTGCTGTTGCCCAAGGCAGTTCTGGAGGCGCCCCGGCTTGGCTGCGTCAACGGCCACGCATCGCTTTTGCCGCGCTGGCGTGGCGCCGCGCCCATCCAGCGCGCCATCATGGCTGGAGACACGCAGACCGGCATGATGGTGATGCGCATGGAGGCGGGGCTGGATACCGGCCCGGTCGGATTGGTTGAAAAATGCGCCATCGGCCCCGATATGACAGGCGGCGATCTGCATGATCGGTTGATGAGTGTCGGCGCTGCCCTGATGGTGGAAGCGTTGGCGCGGCTGGAACAGAACACCTTGGCATTTACCGCGCAGGCGGCCGAAGGGGTGACTTACGCCAAGAAAATCGATAAGTCCGAGACGCGCGTGGAGTGGACACGGCCCGCGGCCGAGGTTCACAACCATATTCGTGGCCTGTCGCCCTTTCCCGGCGCCTGGTCCGAGATTGAAATTGGCGGCCGCATGGAACGGCTGAAACTGCTTCGCTCGACGCTATCCGAAGGCGTGTCGCCTTCGGAAGATTTGGGCGAGTCGGGAGGAATTCTCGATGACCGGCTGACGGTCGCCTGCGGAAAAGGCGCGGTCAGGCTGGTCGAAGTTCAACGTGCGGGCGGAAAGCCCGCCGCCGCGTCGGAATTCCTGCGCGGAGCCAAGATCGAAAAAGGACTGAAATTCTCATGAGCATGATGTCGATACGCGCGGCGACGCCGCGGGACCGCGAGGCCATTCGCCTCGTCGAGGAACACGCTTTCGGCCAGCAGACGGAGGCCGGCTTGGTCGACGCGTTGGTGACCGGCGGTGACGCCGTCGTCGAACTGGTGGCGGAAGAAGACGGCCAGGTCGTTGGCCACATCCTGTTTTCGCGGCTGTTCGTGCAGAACGGCGGCAAGAGCTTTGCCGCCGTGGCGCTTGCCCCGCTGGCGGTGGAGCCGTCCTTTCACGGCTCCGGCATCGGCGGCGCGTTGATCCGGGAGGCCCATATCCGGCTCAAGGAGGCTGGCGAGACGCTGGCCGTCGTGCTGGGCGACCCGGCCTATTACGGCCGTTTCGGCTACAGCCATGCCCGTGCCGGGAAGTTCGAGAGCGAATACCAAGGCGAGGCGCTGCAGGCGCTGGCCTGGGGCGACGCTCCTGAAGCCGGCAGGCTGGTCTACGCTTCCGCCTTCACCGCTCTCGCCGCCTAGGCGAGAGCGTCGCCGTCCCGGAATGCCGCGTTTTCGCCTCGATATCGAATATGACGGCAGCCTGTTTGCCGGCTGGCAGCATCAGGCCGACCAGCCTTCGGTGCAGCAGGCGATCGAGCAGGCGATCGAGAATTTCTGCGGCGAGGCGGTCCGGCTGCGCGCCGCCGGCCGCACCGATGCCGGCGTGCATGCGAGCGCGCAGGTGGCGCATGTCGACCTTGCCAAGGCGTGGCCCGACGACAAGGTGCGCGATGCCGTCAATGCACACCTGCAGGCGGCCGGTGCGCGCATCGTCATCCTGAAGGCCACGATCGTCCCGGATGATTTCGATGCCCGTTTCTCCGCCATCGGTCGGCACTATCTCTACCGCATCCTCAATCGGCGGGCGCCCTCGGCGCTGGAGAAGGGTAAGGTATGGTGGGTGCCGAAGCGGCTCGATGCCGCCGCCATGCACGAGGCGGCGAAGTTCCTGCTCGGCCGGCACGACTTCACCACCTTCCGCTCGACGCAGTGCCAGGCCAACAGCCCGATCAGGACATTGGAGCGGCTCGACGTGAGCCGAACGGGCGATGATCTCATCGAGGTGAGGGCATCGGCACGATCCTTTCTGCACAACCAGGTGCGCTCGATGGTCGGCTCGCTGAAGCGGGTCGGCGACGGCGGCTGGACATCGGGCGACCTCAAGGCGGCGCTGGAAGCGCGAGACCGCGCAGCCTGCGGCCAGGTAGCGCCGCCCGACGGGCTTTTTCTCATCGGCGTCGATTATCCCGGGTAGAACCCTGGTTCTATCCAGGATAAAGCCCGGAAAGGCTCTGGGCCCCGACATCGTCGGGCACGGAGATGCCAAGCAGCATCTGCAGTCCGAACAGCACCAGCAGCGAAGCGACGAACATGCCGACGAAAACGGCGGTGCCGAAGGCAGCGCCCCTGCCGATCGTCGCGTTGGTCATGCGCCAGGTCAGCACCATCGACAGGGAAAATAATAGCAGCGACACAAGGCTCGAGACTTGGCTTGTCGACGACAGGAAGAGCCTGATCAGCGCCGAAGGCAGCATCAGCCAGGCGGTGATCGCCGAGGCCCAGTTGCTGGCGACGACATAGTGGACGAAGCGCCCGCCGATGCCGGCGCGCCGCGCCACCAAGGCGAGCGCCACCAGCGGCAGCACCCAGGAGCCGATATCGACCGTCGCCAGTCGCACCAGCATGCTGAAGCGGCCGGCGAAGGCATCGGGATCGCCGATCTCGTTGGCGATGCCGACCCAGCCGACGATCAGCGCCGGTGCCGCGACGATGATGGCGAAGAACGAATTCCAGAAGCCGTCGGCCGTCAGGTCGAGCAGGCGCAGGCCGTCGGCCTTGCCGAGCATCAGCCGCCAGGCGCCGGTCAGCGAAGCTTGGGTTTCGTCCGCCGAAAGCATGCTGATCAGCCCTGTCCGAACCAGTCGTCGATGAAGCGCTGGTAGATCCGCGTCAGCGTTTCCAGATCGGCGATGGCCACGCGCTCGTCCACCATGTGCATGGTCTTGCCGACCAGGCCGAATTCGACCACCGGGCAATAGTCCTTGATAAAGCGCGCATCCGATGTGCCGCCGGAGGTGGATAGCGCCGGCCTTTTGCCGACCACCGCCTTGACCGAGCCGCTCAACGTCTCGACTAGCCTGTCGTCGCGGGTCAGGAAGACATGGCTCGGCCGGTCGCGCCAGACCAGCTCATAGTCGACGGGGGTCTTCTTGCCCGGCCGGTATTTCTTGCGCCCAGCCGCCTGATCGAGGCGGTTGTGGATTTCCGCCTGGACCGTCTCGGCCGTCCAGCTGTCGTTGAAGCGGATGTTGAAGGTGGCGGTTGCCTTGGCGGGAATGACATTGGTGGCCAGGTTGCCGACATCGATGGAGGTCACCTCGAGGTTGGTCGGCTGGAAATCCTTGGTTCCCTTGTCGAAGGCGGGATGCAGCAAGGCGTCCACCAGGCTCATCAGGCCCCGCACCGGATTGTCGGCAAGCTGCGGATAAGCGGCATGGCCCTGGCGGCCATTGACGGCGATGCTACCCGACATCGAGCCGCGCCGGCCGATCTTGACCATGTCGCCGAGCGTGTCCGGATTGGTCGGCTCACCGACGATCGACGCGTCCCATTTCTCGCCTTTGGACGCTGCCCATTCGAGCAGCTTGACCGTGCCGTTGATGGCCGGCCCTTCCTCGTCGCCGGTAATCAGCAGCGAGACCGAGCCCTTCGGGCCACCATTCGCCTCGACGTTGCGCGCCACCGCGGCAATGAAGCAAGCAATGCCGCCCTTCATGTCGACCGCGCCACGGCCATACATTTCGCCATTGGCGATGTCGGCGGCGAAAGGCGGATGCGTCCAGGCGGCTTCGTCGCCGACCGGCACCACGTCGGTATGACCCGCGAACATCAGATGCGGGCCATTGCCGGAGCGCCGTGCATAGAGGTTCTCGATGTCGGCCGTGCCGTCTTCGGAGAACACCGGCCGATCGACCAGGAAGCCGAGCGGCTTCAGCATCGCCTCCAGCGCGCTCAGTGCGCCGCCTTCGGCTGGTGTCACCGAGGCACAGCGGATGAGAGAGGCAAGGTTTGCGGCGGGGTCAGTAGGCAGCGTCATGGCAAAAGCGATAGTCGAAAGCGAATGGCCTGTCACGGCCAGACATAGGGCCAAGCCAATGGCCGACGATACCGCCGACATTATGGTTTTCATGTCGTATAGTTCTGGCTGACGCGGAGAAAGAGATGGCAAACGGCGAAAAGAGGATCGTCATTGCCGGCGCCGGCAGCATTGGCTGTTATGTCGGCGGCTGCCTGGCGCTCGCCGGGCGGCAGGTTGTCTTGTTTGCCAGGCCGCGCATCGAGGCATCGCTGTGGCAGGGCGGATTGCGCGTCAGCGACCTCGAGGGTCGCGATCGCCTGATCAAGCCGGCAGAGCTTGCCGTCACCACCGATCCGGCCGCGGCCTTGCCAGGGGCCGATGTGATCCTGGTCACCGTCAAGAGTGGCGCGACGTTGGAAATGGCGGCACTCATCAAGGCCCATGCCCGTCCCGATGCCGTGGTGGTGAGCCTTCAGAACGGCGTCGACAACGCCGACAGGCTCCGCGCGGCACTTTGCCCGCGAACGGTGCTGGCTGGCATGGTGCCGTTCAATGTCGTGCAATCAGCCGATGGAGAGCTGCCGCTGCGCGTCCACCGCGCCAGCGACGGCAAGGTGATGGTTGAAGACGGCGATGCCCGCCTTGCGCACCTTCTCGACGCTGAAGGCCTGGCTGTCGAAACGCATGGTGCTATGAAGGCCGTGCTGTGGGGCAAGCTTCTGATGAACCTGAACAATGCGCTGGTGGCGCTGTCAGGCCTGCCGCTGGCAACCGAACTTGCTGACCGGCGCTGGCGGCTGATCCTGGCCAGCCAGATCGACGAGGCCTTGCTGGCGATGAAGGCCTCCGGCATCGAGCCGGCCCGGATCGCCCGCCTGCGCCCGACGCTGCTGCCGAAGGTGCTCAGGTTGCCCGACTGGCTGTTCAAGCTCCTGGCTCGGCGCATGCTGGCGATCGATCCCGAGGCGCGCTCGTCGATGTGGGACGATCTGCAGCGTGGCCGGTCGACAGAAATCGACGACTTGCAGGGCGCCGTTTTGCGGCTCGCTGAAAAAGCCGGTACGCCGGCGCCGACGGTCCAGCTTATCAAGGCGCTGGTGCGCGCGGCGGAAGCCGAGCGGCTTGGCTCGCCGGACCTGGTGCCGGAGAAGGTTGTGGCGCCGCCGGCCGGCCGTCGATCAACGTGATCTTCTGCCAGATCTTGCGCGACAGGTTGGACGCCAGGTTCTCGATGTCGTTGACGCCGTCTATGACGACAGCGTCATTGACGGATTGGGCGAACAGCGCCGCGATCTTGCCGGTGATCGACAGCATTTCGGAGCAATAGTCGAGATAGCGCGCGAGATCCGCTGCATTGGTGAGACGGGCCGGCGAATGCGCCGTCGGCTTGAAGCTGGCCGACAGCGCCGCCGGATCCTTGGTCAACTGGTGCATGTCGATGACGTGGATCAGTGATCTGAGGCCATGCAACTGGCGAAACACCTGCTTGCGCTTGATGCGCTCCTCGGTGCGGATCAGGGCGAGGAAGCCGAGCACGGCGAGGATGATCATGTTGATCGTGGCTTCGATGCCTTGCACCGACTGCACCGCGTCGTCGGCTTGCGAGATGTGAATGAGCGGCAGGATGGTGCCGACGAACAGGAAGATCAGCGCGCCCGCGATGACGGCGGCGACGATGATGCCACGCAGCCACCAGATCGGCGCTTCCAGGGTCTTCGCGGCCTTGGCCAGATCGCGAGACAGCGACACAAGTTCGGCGGCGACGCCGCGCAATCCGGCCTCCGGGAAACGGTCGGCCACACGCTCTTCCAGCCGTTCGGCGGTTTCGATGATCAGTTTCGGATCAAGCGTGCGGTAGCGCATGGCGAGGTATCCGATCGGCCCCCTAGAGCATGATGCCGAAAAGTTTGAAGCGGCTTTCCGACGACGTCATGCTCTATTTCTTTGATTCTGCCGGCTCGTTGGTGCGCTGGCCATAGCGGTTGGGTCCAGGCTGCCCTGGAAACAGGCACAACACAAGGAAGGCGACGATCGAGACGACCGGCACGAACAGGATCAGCGCGGCAATGCCCGGCCTGTCGAGGTCGTGCAGCCGCTTCACCGCCAGCGCAATGTTCGACCACAGCGAGGCGATGAAGGCGATGAAGAAGATGAACGACCACATGTTGCTCTCGGCCGAACCCTCCGGCACCAGCGTGAAGCGGTATAGCGGGAATGCCTGGATGATGGCGACGAGCAACCCGCCGAGAAAATAGGCCGCGCGGCTGACGCGGCCCGAGGTCTTGAAGAAAAGCCAGTTGAGATCCGATCTTTCAGGCAAGCGGGTCCGATCCATATTGATTGGCACCCCTGGTGCCTTCGAGAATGCCGAGTTCGACCAGCAGCCAGATGCCGCCGATGACGGGTACGAGGCCGATCAGCGTCCACCAGCCCGACTTGTTGCGGTCGTGCCAGCGTTTGGCATAGAGGGCAATCGCGAAATAGATCGATGCCAGCGCGAAGAGGATGCCTATGATGCCGATCTGGGCACCGCTGGCCGTGGTGAAACGCGTGCCGAGGATCGCATCGAGAATGAAAGCAATAACGCCGATAACGATGAATACGCCGATGCCAGCCCAGAACTTACCCCGGTTGATGCGGCCATCAAAGCTTGTGAGCAGATATTTCCAGTCCATGTCACCCCTCCAGTTGAACCAGCGCGACCGATTGTCGCGCCGGCGGAAGGTGCGCCTGCCCGGCGGAAAGATCAATCGCGCAGCAATTCGTTGATAGACGTTTTGGACCGGGTCTTGGCGTCGACTCGCTTGACGATGACGGCGCAGTAGAGACCTGGGCCCGGCTCGTTGTTTGGAAATGCTTTGCCCGGCAGCGAGCCGGCGACGACCACGGAATTCGGCGGCACCTCCCCATAGAAGATCTCGCCGGTGGCGCGGTCGACGATCTTGGTCGACTGGCCGATGAAGACGCCCATGCCGAGCACCGAGCCTTCGCGCACGATGCAGCCCTCGACCACTTCGGACCGCGCCCCGATGAAGCAATTGTCCTCGATGATGGTGGGGCCGGCCTGCATCGGCTCCAGCACGCCGCCGATGCCGACGCCGCCCGAAAGGTGGACGTTCTTGCCGATCTGGGCGCAGGAGCCGACCGAGGCCCAGGTATCGACCATGGTGCCGCTATCGACATAGGCGCCGACATTGACGAAGGACGGCATCAAAACCGCGCCCGGCGCAACATAGGCCGAACGGCGCACGATCGACGACGGCACGGCGCGGAAGCCCGCCTTCTCGAAATCGACGGCGCCCCAGCCGTCGAACTTGGACGCCACCTTGTCCCACCACACGGCCTCGCCGGGGCCGCCCTTGATGATCTCCATCGGATTGAGCCGGAAGGAGAGCAGCACCGCCTTCTTCAGCCACTGATTGACATGCCACTTGCCGTCGGCCTGCCGCTCGGCGACGCGGGCGGTGCCGCGGTCGAGCAGGTCGAGTGCCGACTGGATGGCGTCGCGCACCTCGCCGCGGGTCGCGGTCGAAATGGCGTCGCGTTCCTCGAAGGCCCTGTCGATGGTCCTTTCGAGGCTCGCCAGATCGGGCTTCGACATGAATTTGCTCCATTACCAAGCTGTTAAGGGGTGCGCCTTAACCTATTTAAAAGTCGCGCGGACCCCCCGGCAGGCTTTGCCTGCCTGAGTCTTTGCACTAGCAGGTTCTTGTCGCAAAACCGCCAGACACTTTTGCGGAACCTGCTTATGTTAAGGCTCAATGGGGGTCAATCGCGACTGCGTCACGGGACGACGCAAGTGAAGGAATGGACGGGTGGATTCGATGACTCCCATGGAAAAGGCGGGATGGACGCCGTTGCCGCATTCGGATGAGGATCTGGAGCGGTCGAAAAGCGTGCCGGACACGCCGCAAACTCGGGCCGAGACCTACCGCCTGGCTTGGAACGATCCCGACTTCATGACCCGGCGCGAGCTGCGCGCCGTCAGGCTGCAACTGGAACTGCTGAAGCCGGAAATGATCCTCGCCGAGCGCGGCATTCGTTCGACCGTGATCCTGTTCGGCGGCGCGCGCCTGCCGGAGCCCGGCGGCGAGGCCTGGGCGGCCAAGAACGAGACGCAGAAGAAGAACCTCGAGGAGAACAGCAAATATTATGAGGAGGCGCGCAAATTCGCCCGCCTGTGTTCGCAGCAGTCGGCCACGTCATATTATCGCGAATACGTGGTGGTAACCGGTGGCGGTCCGGGCGTCATGGAAGCGGGAAACCGCGGCGCCGATGATGTCGGCGCGCCGTCGATCGGACTCAACATCGTGCTGCCGCACGAGCAGGCGCCGAACCCCTATGTCACACCGGAGCTCTGTTTCAACTTCCACTATTTCGCCATCCGCAAGATGCACTTCGTCATGCGCGCCAAGGCCGTGGCGGTGTTTCCCGGCGGCTTCGGCACCATGGACGAGTTCTTCGAGACGCTGACGTTGATCCAGACCGGACGCATGGAGCGCGTGCCGGTGATCCTGTTCGGCAAGTCCTTCTGGAAACGTGCGATCAACCTCGACTTCCTCGCCGAGCAGGGCACGATCAGCCCCGGCGACCAGGACATCATCGATTTCGTCGACACAGCCGACGAAGCCTGGGGCATCATCAGCAGGTTCTACAAGCTAGGGAGTGAGTGAGTAGGGGATGGTGAGTAGTAGGTAGCGAAAGATGTTCTACTCACTACTCACTATTCCTGTCAAAAACTCCGCGAGATCGTCGGTGACGTAGTCGACGTCGTCTTCCTGCGCCGGGTCGCGTTCCCAGATTTCCGAGAAGGTCGGCTCGAAATTGCGCGGCACCACGAGAACCGTGGTCATGCCCAGGGACTTCGGCACGGCCAGGTTGCGGGCGAGGTCCTCGAACATCACCGCATTGTGGCCGGTGACGGCGTGCAGTTCGGCGAACTTCTCGTACGTCTGGCGCGCCGGCTTGGGATTGAGGCCGGCAGCGACGATATCGAAAATATCGTCGAAATGGTCGAGGATGCCAAGTTGGCGCGCCGTGCGTTCGGCATGCCTGCGGTCGCCATTGGTGAAGATGAACTTACGGCCGGGAAGCTGGCGGATGGCGGTGCCGAGAACGGGATCGGGCACCAGCCACGAATAGTCGATGTCATGGACCTTCTCCAGAAAGTCGTCGGGATCGATGCCGTGGCGCGT
The DNA here is from genome assembly GCF_054059755.1 of Mesorhizobium sp. URHB0026. Taxonomy (NCBI): domain Bacteria; kingdom Pseudomonadati; phylum Pseudomonadota; class Alphaproteobacteria; order Hyphomicrobiales; family Phyllobacteriaceae; genus Mesorhizobium; species Mesorhizobium sp. URHB0026. The sequence goes on from NZ_JBSSCN010000001.1 coordinate 1,909,553, forward strand.
CATCAGCCCGTTCAGCGTCGTGCCGTATTCGCGATAGAGCTCCTTCTGCAGCTTGCGCGCCTCCTCGCGCGGCAGCGCCAGCAATTCCCCGACATAGGCGGTCATCTTGACGTCGATCTGCGAGAACAGATTCGAATGATGCGGGTAGAGCGTGTTGTCGAGGTCGAACACCCAGTCGGTGACATGGGCGAAGCGGGCGGGATCCGGAAGCGTGGTCATGTGCTCCTTATGGCATGAAACAGGGCTTCTGAAAGGGACTTTATCCACAACTTCTGCGCGTCGAGAGTGGCGGAAATGGCCTGACGATTCAAATTTTAGCCATCCCCGAAAGGTCGCCTTCAGGGCTTGCTGGCACAGAGACAAGTCCTGTGTGGAGCCCGCGATGAACAGCATTATTCTCAAATCCGCCGCCGTCGCTTTCGCCTCCGTCGCTGCTTCGCTCCTGCTGACATTGATCATCGTCCCAGCCATGGGATTCCCGATAACGCGCACGATCTGGCTGACGTCGACAGTTTGTCCGCTGGTCCTTGCCTGGACGGCATGCGCCGGCACGTTCTGGCAGAGCGACAGGTTGAAAAATGCCCATCGCGAATTGGCCCGTGCCCACGCCCAACTCGCCGCGGCGCACCGCCGCCTGGCGGAAAAGGCGAGCCGCGACGACATGACCGGCATGCTCAACCGGGAAAGCTTCTTTGCCGCACTTGACGGTTCCCGGCGCAAGTCCGACCGTGGCGCGCTGCTGATCATAGACGCCGATCATTTCAAGAAGATCAATGACAGTTTTGGTCACCTGACCGGGGACGAGGCGCTGCTGTTGATCGCCAGCGCCATCGAGCGCGGCGTGCGCAGCGGCGATGTGCTCGGCCGGATCGGCGGCGAGGAGTTCGGCGCGTTTCTGACCGGAGCCACGGAACAGGAGGCCAAGCGAGTTGCCGAACGGATCCGTCGCGAGGTCGAGCTGATCCGCTTCCGGCCTGTCGATGAGCGAACCATTCCTTTGACCGTCAGCATCGGCGGCACCGTCTGTGGCGAGGACGTCACCGTATCGGACCTGATGCGCGCCGCCGACCGGCGCCTCTACCAGGCCAAACATGCGGGCCGCAACCTGACGATCCTCGATACGGACATTTCAGCGGCCGCGTGAGCCGACCGGCACAACCGGCCTGTTAAGGAATTGCTAACGCTGTTTGCATTCGGTTGTGCCGCTTCACTGCCTTGAGGCCGGCCTTGGCACGATACTGGCCTCTGTGAAGATGCGTGTGCCGTTCAAGGAATGTCATGCGCATCGAAGCCCCCTATCCGAGAGACCTGCCATGAGTTTCTTCCTCAAGAAAATGCCGCGCCGCATGATCGTGCAGGCGCTGATCGCCCTGCCTGCCCTGTCCCTGTTCCGCAAGCTGCCCGAGGCCGACGCGGCCTATGGCGGTCCATTGCGGGTCGAACCATCACGGGCCGACCCGAATGAGATCGTCGAGATCAATGGCTGGATCCTGAAGCGGAGTGACCTGGCATGATCTTCGACAGCTACGAGGCGTATCGCGCCGCTAATTTCGCGCCAAAGGTCTGTATCCTTGGTTCCGGCCCCGCCGGCACCACGATCGCCAGGAAACTTGGCGCGGCCGGCATCCCGGTCGTGGTGCTGGAAGCCGGTTCGCGGGAATTCAGCGACGAGTCGCAGGATTTCTACCGCGGCACCACGGTCGGCGATTTCTACTTCAATCTCGATATCACGCGGTTGCGGTTCATGGGCGGCAGCTCCAACCATTGGGCCGGCTGGTGCCGTGTACTCGACAAGCTGGATTTCGAGCCGAAGGCCTGGGCGCAGGATACGGGCTGGCCGATCCGCCTTACCGACATCGAGCCCTATCTGCCGGAAGTGCGCGATATTCTCGACCTTCCCGAATTCCGGCTGGATGTGCCAATCTCGGACGACATACGCTGGGTGCAGCTGATCAAGAGCCCGGCGGTGCGCTTTGCCGAAAAATACGCCGACGAACTGGATAAGAGCCAGAACATCGCGGTCGTGCTCAACACCTATGCCACCGAGCTCGCCGGCGACGGCAAGCGCGTGACCGGCGCCAGATTATGGTCCAACGGCCAGGATGCCGGCGCCTTCAGCGCGGACTATTTCATCGCCTGCACCGGCGGGCTGGAGAATTCGCGGCTGCTTCTGTGGTCGAACCAGCGGTCCAACGGCGGCGTCGTGCCCAATGCGGCGGCGCTTGGCCGCTACTGGATGGAACATCCGACCTTCGAGGGCGGCAATGCCATCCTGGCCAACTATGGCGAGTTCGAGGTCGATGCCGTCAACGAGGCCTTCTTCTCACCGACACTCGCCGCGATGGAGCGGCTGCGGATCATGAATTTCGGCATCCGGCTGATCGAAACGCCCTATCCGGGGGTCAAGAGCCTGATCGCCGATCTCGCCTGCACGGCGCCCAACATGGCCGAGTGGATGTCCTCTAAGCTCAGCCAGAATCTGCGCTGCGCGGCCCAGCTTTACGTCGCTTGGGAGCAAGCGCCATTGGCGTCCAACCATATTGAGCTGTCAAAGACCGATGTCGACCACGCCGGCGTGCCGCGCATCGAGTTGCACTGGAAGAAATCGGACCTGGAGCGCCGTACCGTTCTCGAAGGGCTCAGGCTGTTCGGCACGACGCTGATCGAGAAGAATCTCGGCCGCGTGCGCATCGCCGACTGGATCAGCAATGGTGGCGATTATCCGACGAATGACGAGACGGCGGGCCACCATCACATGGGCGGCGCGCGCATGGGCACCGATGTCACCAGGAGCGTGGTCGACGCCAACTGCAAGGTGCACGGAATGGACAACCTCTATGTCGGCGGCTCCGCGGTGTTCTGCACATCCGGTCAAGCCAACCCGACGACGACGATCACCGCGCTGGCCTGCCGGCTGGGCGAACATCTGAGCAAGGTGGTCGCCGTCTGAGTGGCCTGGGTAAAACTTGACCGCGACGTTGAAGCCTCCCCCGGCGCCGATGACGGCGCCGGATGAGTTCGGCATGCTCAAAAACCGTAGATGGCGATGCGCACCAGCACTGCCGCGGCGGCCAGCGCCACGAGCAGGATCCCGAGGCCGATGGGCGAACCCCATCCATACCATTCCATCGCCAGCTTGGCGTATTTGAACTCATCCTCGTGCGAGAGAGGGGGACGTTGTTGAATCACGCTCATTTTTCACTCCTTGCCGGCGGCCGGCCCTTGCCTTGTCCAGGCTGCGGCCGCATATTGCTGTAACGGTCTAAATGTTAGACAAATTGATAGTTAGATGATCGAAATAAATTCGTCAAGCAAGAATCGCAACGAAATCACGGCCGCGATCGGCCTTGCCGTCATGCAATGGCAGGACGCGACACAGGCCTATGACGAGGCGGTCGGGGCAAGACTCGGCCTCAACATGGCCGAGCGCCACTGTATCGGACTGCTCCATGGCGGCCCGCAATCGGCGGGCGCGGTCGCCACCGCGACCGGGCTGACGCCGGCCGCGGTGACGGCGCTGATCGACCGGCTGGAGGCGCGCGGCCTGCTGACGCGCACGCGCAGTCTCGAGGACAGGCGCAAGGTGGTGATCGAAGCGACCGAGGCGACGCGGGAGCTGTCGGCGCGCTATTACGGCGCCATCGCCAAGGAGGGCGAAAAAGTGATCGCCACCTTCAGCGACGCCGAGCTCGCGACCATCTCGCGCTTCGTCAACGCCGCGCTCGACCTGCAGCGCGCCCAGCTCGAGCGGCTGAAGGCCGAAGGGCCGGACGCCCGCGGGCTATAGGCGGGTGCCATGTGTTCGCGGCTTTCCTGCACACGTCGGCAGGGGAATGGAACTATTTCGGCTGAACCCCATAGGTGACAAGAAACGCCTCCACCGAGGCATCCGCATGCCGTTCAAGTTCGGCCTTGGAACGCCCGTTGCTTCCCGTGAACATAGCTTCATTCATGGGAATCCAGAGAAGCATTCCAAACAGATGGCTGGCTGCCAGATGGGGGTCACTGGTTCGCATCAGGCCTCGATTGGTGAGCTTTTCAAAGCAGGACGCCGTCGAGGCAAGCATGCGCTCAAAACCGTTGTCGTACCAGCTGCGACCAAGCTGCGGCATCCGATCCGCGTTGGCGATGATCAGGCGCCGCAGCTTCAACAGCTCCTCATCCATCAGCATCGTTATCAAACGCCGAGCAAGCTGCTGCAGGCCACCCTGCATGAATTTCGCCTCGGAAAGCAGTGTCGTCACGGATTCGATGACGTCGTTGACTTGGGTAGCGGTTGATAGAACGACTTCGGCGAAAAGTGTCTCCTTGTCCTTGAAATGCTTGTAGACGGTCTGCTTGGAAGCTCCCGCCCTGGTGGCGATTTCCTCCATGCTGGTGCCATCATAGCCCTTGCCGATGAACGCCGCCGTGGCCGCCTGGATGATTTCACGATCCTTGCGGGCCGACCTAGTCTCACCGTCGATCTCCATGGGCCTCCCTTGACCAGTACTAGACGGTACCGTTCCCGCATGATAGTCACCGTCATAGTACTAGACTGGCTAGTACCCGTCAACGAAAGCAGGGCTTGAATCGATGAGCAAAATGATCTTCCTCAATCTGCCGGTGCGCGATCTTCAGGCAGCGACCAACTTCTATCTCGCGATCGGAGGCACACTGAACCCGCAGTTCTCGAACGACCAGGCCAGCTCGATCATGTTCTCGGACTCCATCGGTGTCATGCTGCTGACGCACGAGCATTACGGTCAGTTCACAGCGCGGCGGATCGGCGACCCCAAACGTGAGAGCCAGATGCTGATCGCCCTCACCACGGACAGCAAGGACGACGTCAATGCATTGATCGAGAAGGGCGTGGCGGCAGGCGGCCGCGCTGATCCCAATCCGGCCCAGGATCTCGGTTTCATGTTCAACCGCCACATCGAAGATCCAGACGGCAACGTCTGGGAATTCCTGTGGATGAACCCCGCCGCCATGCAATAACCTGTCGGGATCAAAGCGTCTAAAGCGCGTCGCCCTGACAGGGATTCATGCGACGCGCTTTAGGTCCTTGAACCGCACTCTCACTTTACGCAATTCCGGATGCAAAACCGCTCCACACTTTCCGGAAATTGTCCCGGAGACGGCCAATCACGCCTGCCGTTCCGATCGGCCGAAGCGCCGTTCGAGATAGGCCTGGCCGAATTCCAGTGCGATCGACAGGATCCAGTAGATCATCGACGCGGTGATCAGCATCTCGATGTGGCGGAACTCCGTCTGGCCCATGGTGCGGGCGAGATACATGATCTCCCAGACGCCGACGACCGACACCAGCGAGGAATCCTTCAGCATGGCGATGAACTGGTTGCCGGTCGGCGGGATGATGACGCGCATGGCCTGTGGCAGGATGACCAGCGCCATGGTCTGGCCGGGGCTCAGGCCGAGCGCCGTGGCGCCTTCGCTTTGGCCGCGCGGGATGCTTTCGATGCCGGCGCGGAAGATCTCGGTCATGTAGGCGCCATAACACAGCGACAGGGCCACGATGCCGGCCGGCACCGCGCCGATCACATAGCCGACCTGCGGCAGGCCGAGATAGATGATGTAGATCTGCATCAGCAACGGCAGGCCGCGAAACAGCGACGTGTAGAAGGTGGCCAGCCCGTAAACGATGCCGTTGCCGGTCAGTTTGGCGATGGCCCCGACAAGCGCGATGGTCGTTGCGATCAGAATCGAGATCGCCGAAATGTAAAGCGTCGTGGTGACGCCCTGGGTGATCAGGAAGCCGACCTTCCTGGCAATGAAGGCAAAGGAGAGGTCGAAGGAATAGAAGAACAGCATCAGCAGCGCGAACAGCTCGATCCAGACGCCGGCGATCTGCTGGCGTCGGGGCAGCAGCAGCAGCAGCTTGCAATTCACCAGAACCAGGAGCGCGATCAACACGGCCGAGAGGGCGCGCGACAAGGCTGGATTGGCCTGCAACCAGTCGGATGCAAGCGGCATCACCGAGCCGATCCAGCTCGACTTGATGCCCATGGCGTAGAGGGCCGCGGCCAGCAGCGCGGGAAAAAGCGCGGCCGCCGCGTGGCGGGCGAGGCCTGGATGGGAGAGCATCAGCCTGCCGATCATGCCGTCACCTTGTCCTTGGTGGTGGCGCGGCGTTCCCGCCACCAGTCCTGCGTCTGCAATTTCCAGTAGGTGAGCTGCGCGGCAGCCAGGCCACCGGCGCCGCCGGCCCAGCTCAGTCCGAATGGCGCGAACTGCCGATACCGGTCCGAAGCGCCCAGAATGCCCTCGGCGACTACTTTTCCGGCAATCGCCGTGGTGTTGAGGCCATGGCCACCGAAAGCGGTGCAGTACCAGACGCCTGATTGCATCTCCCCGATCTGGGGCATCAGATGCCGGGCATAGGACATTAGACCAGACCAGGCCAATTCGGTCTTGAGGCCGGCAAGCTGCGGGTAGGTGCCGACCATTTCACGGCGCAATTCGCGCGCCAGCGCGTCGGCGGAAGCGGCACGCGTGGTGATGCGCCCGCCCCACAAAAGGCGATTGCCACTCTCGACCAGACGATAATAGTCGCCGGCCCGCCTGTTGTCGCCGACGGCATCCGTGGTGGCGATGGCTTGCGCGATGAGGCGGGGAGCCACCTCGGAAACCATCACATAGGTCGCGATGGGCAGAAAGGCGCGGTAGAGCTGGCCGAACACCGGGCCGGTATAGCCGCCGGTCGCGAGCACGATCTGGGGCGCCCGAAGCGTGCCCTGCCTCGTGCGCAGCATCTTTTGCGGTCCCGACAGGTCGCATTGGACGACCTCCGAACTCTCATGGATATTGCCGCCCAGCCGCTCGATCTCGTCGGCCAGGCAACGCAGATAGTTGAGCGGATGGATGTGAAAGGCGTTCGGGTCGCGCAGGCCTTGGTGGTAGCGAGCTGATTTCAGCACCGCGCGCACGTCTTCGCCGCGCAGATATTGAAGCTCGTAACCGTGGTCGCGGGCCATCTGGTCGGCATAGGCCTTCAGCGCATCGCCGCCGTCATAGCGCAAGACGCTGAGCAGGCCGGCACGCGGCTGGGCGGCCGATATTCCGAGCGCCTCGATAGTGTCGCGCACGAATTCCATGCCTTCGATCGACAGCCGGTGCAGGTCGCGCGCTGCCTCTCCGCCGACACGTGCGGCGATAGTGTCGCCGCCGGTGGCGAAGCCGGGTGTGACGAAGCCGCCATTGCGTCCCGAAGCGCCGAAACCGACGACCTGGGCTTCCAGCACGACGACGTGCAGTCCGGCGCGCGCCAGCTGCAGCGCTGTCGTCAGTCCGGCCAATCCGGCGCCGACGACGGCCACGTCACATCGCGCCTCGCCTTTGAGCGGGGGCCGCGTCTTCGGGTCGGTCAGGGTGCGGGCGTAATAGGTGTCCGGATAGGCCATCGACGACTTTGCGGTGAGGGGCATTCATGAGGTGGGGTGACGCCCGCCGGCTGCCGAGGGGGCAGCCGGCGGCAAGACTTATTTGGCGCTGTAGTCCTTGCCGTACCACTTCGTGGTCAGCGCGGCGAGCGTGCCGTCCGTCTTCATTTCGGTGATGATGCCCCCGACTTTCGCGGTCCACTCGGGATCCTTCTTCTCGGCGATGACGACGAGCGGCTCGCGGAAGGCGTACTCGCCTTCCAGGATCTTCACGGGATAGCCGTTCTTGATGGCGTTCTGCGCCGTCTGTTCCGGCGCGATCACGGCATTCAGGCGCACGCCGTCGCCAAGCCGCAGGTCATCGAAGGGAAGCATGGAATCCGCGTACGTGCGGATCTCGCCCGGCTCGAGCTTGTATTCGATGGGAGCCAGGCCAGGCGCGTCGATTTCGAGCTTGCGGCGGATGAAATCCTCAGAGGTGGTGGCTGTCTCGACGCCGATGATCTTGCCGTTGAGATCGGCGACCGACTTCGCGCCGCTGTCCTTGTGCAGGACGTAGACGTAGGGGCTGTAATAATAGATGCCGACAAAGTCGATCACCTTGGAGCGGGCCTTTGTCGGCGTGACCGATCCGACGCCAAGGTCGTAGCGTCCCTGCCAGCGCCCGCCGGTCAACGTCGCCCAGTCGGGCGTTTCGAACGAGACGTCGACACCAAGCCGCTTGCCGATCTCGCGCGAGACATCGATGTCGAAACCGGCGAGTTCGTTGCTGTCGTTGAGAAAGCTCTGTGGCGGCCAGGCCGCGTTGGTGGCGATGACCATCGCCTTTTTCGACGTGACGCGGTCCAGGGTTTCACCGGCGATGGCTGCCGTCGTGATGGCGAATGTCGCGGCGGCAAGAACGGCGAAATTGAGCAGCTTTTTCATAGTTATCCCTCCCTTGTGGTTGAACTGATAGGTTGAGTGGCCGACGTCGAACCTCAGCGCTTCAGTGACGGGTTCAACCGAATCGGTTTCGGACGTTGCCCATCACAGCCAAAGCTGATTCCCCCTGATGGACCGGCGTTTGTGACCCCAGACAGTCAGGTCGCAAAAAGAAGGGTTCCACCCGGCGAAATGCGGGATAATGGCGATCGCGCAGTCATTGCGTCCCTTGAGACGACAAAGTGCCGGATATGTTGGCCTTGTTCCGTTCGCCGCTGCCAGTATTGCGGATTGTCGCGAGGGCTGTTCAGCCGATAGGATCGCGGTGGTTAGTAAGGGGATCGAGCGAGAGGTTTTGTTTGTGGAATTGACCGAGAAGGATCGTCAGTTGCTCGCGCTGATGCAGAAGAACGCGCGTGAGCCGGTCGCGTCACTGGCGCGACAGCTCGGCGTGTCGCGGACAGCGCTGCAGGAGCGGATCCAGAAGCTGGAGGCCGGCGGCATCATCGAAGGCTATACCGTGCGGCTGGCCAAGACGGTGGCCCAGAACGCCGTCCACTGTTTCACCCTCGCCGCCCTGAACAACAAGAGCTATCCGGACGTCTCCAGAAGGATCAAGGCGATGCCCTCCATCCAGGCGGTCTATGCCATAACCGGTGAATGGGATCTGATCATCCACCTTGCCGCCGAGACGCTCGAGAAGCTGAACCGGGAGGTGAATGCCCTGAATGAAATCAGCGGCGTCGTCAAAACCGCTTCCCACGTGGTGATGGAGACGAAGTTCAACCGGACCATCTACGCATTGTAGGACATGGCGATGCCCCGGCGGCGAAGGAGAACTCGGCCAGCCGGGACGTTGTGCCCATGCCGCTGAAACTACACCTTCGCAGGGTCGAGCGCCGGCTGGCCCTTGCGGCGCGCGACGATCACTTCGAAATCCGCCGTCTGGAAGGCATCGCGCAAGGCGTCGAAGGACGGCAGCACGAAATAGGCGCGCTGGAACTTGTCGATCTCGTAGCCGGTGCGCATCACCGTTTCCAGGTCGAACGGCACATGGTGGGCGTCGTTGCTCTGGACGGCGAACTGCAACTCGGTGAACGACGACATCAGGCCGGCGCCAAACGCCTTCAGCGGCTGGCCGTTCTCCTGAATCAGGCCATATTCGGCCGTGTACCAGTAGAGCCGGGTGATCATCTCGTCGCCGCCCAGCGCAATGATGTCGCCGGCCTTCTTGCCATACATCTGCATGAAATCGGCAAACACCGGTTGCGACAGGACCGGTACATGGCCGAAGAAGTCATGGAACATGTCCGGCTCGACGATATAGTCGAGTTCCTGCGTGGTCCGCAGCCAGTTAGTGACCGGGAAGCAGCGGTTGGCGAGGTGGTCGAAGAAAGGTGCCGCAGGAATGAGGCCCGGCACGGCGACGATTTCCCAACCGGTCAGCTTACGCAGCTTGGTGCTGACGTCCTCGAAATCGGGGATGCGGTCGAGAAGGCCGAGCTTCTCGACGCCGTCGAGATAGGAGTGATGGGCGAGCTTTTGCGTCAGCTTGGTCTGGCGGTCGCACAGCGTGCGCCACACCGCCTGCTCCTCGGTCGAATAGTCATAAGCCTGCCCCACGGTGAAATCCGCGCGGCACACTGAATAGTCGCCGCGCAATCCTTGCGCCGCGCAGTCGCGGGCGTATTCGGCAACGCTCATCGTCGTCATGGGTTTTCTCCTCGCACAGCATCAATGCTTGACTGCAGCAAGGCTAACCCGATCTGTCGAGGCAAATTGGCTTTGATGATGGCTCCCTCGCCATATTCGAGATAACTTCACTCGTAATTCGCATAGGAGGAGTGAAATTGCCTCAATTCGACGATTTTGAGATCAAGATGCTGGATGTCCTGCAACGCAACGGCCGCAAACCCGTTTCCGAGCTGGCGCAGGAGGTCGGCCTCTCCACCACGCCCTGCGCGCGGCGCTTCGATGCCCTGCAGGAAGCCGGCATCATCAAGGGCTTTGCCGCGGTGATCAGCCGCCGCGCCGTCGGCCTGATGGTCGAGGTATTCATCCAGGTGCGGCTCGTCAGTCACAGCGACGGCTCGCCTGAGAGCTTCATTGCAGCCGTTCAGCGCATGGATGAGGTGTCGTCGTGCTGGACGATGACCGGCGACCACGACTTTTTGCTGCATGTCATGGTGCCCTCGGTCGACGAGCTCAACGCCTTCGTCATGCATCGGCTGATGCGGCTCGACGGCGTGCGCGACGTCCACACGCAGCTGGTGCTGCAGAACATCAAGGGACCCGGGCACGTGCCGCTCGCGCATCTCAGGCGGTGATGCGCATCCGCGTTTCTGCGGAAAAGCTGCCCGCAAACTGCTGAACCCGGCCCCTTCGGCGACCAGCTCTGGAACCAGCATGCACGGACCATCCCTCCCGAGGTCCGCATGAAAATCGTCCTGATCAATCCGCCACACACCGCCATCGGCAGCCGCGTGCCCGACGATCACTTGCCGCCGCTTGGCCTGCTGGCGATCGGCGGCCCGCTGCTCGACGCCGGTCATCAAGTGCGGCTCGTCGATGCCGAGTTCGGGCCGATGCCGCTCGCCTCGGTTGTCTCGGAAGCCCTGAAGGACTGTCCCGACTTCGTTCTGATCGGCCATTCCGGCTCGACCTCGGCACATCCGACCGCCTTGTTGATCGCCGGGATGATCAAGGCGCGCGCGCCGGCGACGATCATCCTCTATGGCGGCGTCTTTCCCACCTATCACTGGCGCGACATCTTGGCGTCAACCGACGCCTTCGACTTCATCGTGCGCGGCGAGGGCGAGGCGACCGTGGTGGCGCTGGTCGAGGCGCTGGAGATGCGCCAGCCGCCGGCAAGCGTGGCCGGCATCGCCTGTCGCGACGATCTTAACCGTCCCTTCGCCACGCAAGCGGCGACGACCATCGCCGACCTCGACGCCTACCGCGTCGGCTGGGAGCTGATCGACCACCGCAGATACAGCTACTGGGGAGGCAAGCGTGCGGTGGTCATGCAGTTTTCGCGCGGCTGTCCGCATCTGTGCAATTATTGCGGCCAGCGCGGCTTCTGGACCCGCTGGCGGCATCGCGACCCAGTCAAGTTCGCCAAGGAGATCGCCTGGCTGCACCGCGAGCATGACGTCGAACTGATCAACCTGGCGGATGAAAATCCGACGGTTTCTAAAAAGGCCTGGCGCGCCTTTCTCGAAGCCTTGATTGCCGAGAACGTGCCGGTGCTGATCGTCGGCTCGACTCGCGCCGACGACATCGTGCGCGATGCCGACATGCTACACCTCTACCGCCGGGCCGGTGTCATCCGCTGGCTGCTCGGCATGGAAAACACCGACGAGCAGACGCTGCAATTGATCCGCAAGGGCGGCAGTACCTCGTCCGATCGTGAAGCGATACGGCTGCTGCGGACGCACGGCATCCTGTCCATGGCGACCTGGGTGGCCGGCTTCGAGGATGAGGGACTTCGCGATCTGTGGCGCGGCTTTCGCCAGCTCCTCGCCTACGACCCCGACCAGATCCAGGCGCTCTATGTGACGCCGCATCGCTGGACGCCGTTTTTCAGGATCGCGCGGGAGCGCAAGGTCATCCAGAGGGATGCTCGCCTGTGGGATTACAAGCACCAGGTGCTGCACATGACCCGGCTGAAGCCGTGGATGCTGTTCTTCTCGGTCAAGCTGATTGAGCTCGCCGTGCAGTCGAGGCCGAAGGCGCTGGCGCGCATCCTGTTCCACCCCGATCCCGAGCAGCGGCATTCGATGCGCTGGTATACGCGGATGGGCCGCCGCGTCTGGTTCCGGGAGGTCTGGGGTTTTCTGGTGACCGACCGCCGGGTGAAAGGCGGCCCGACGCTCGCCGAATTCTGGGGCGCACCGCAGGACACCGAGGAGGAATCGATGGCTTTCGGGCGGCCGGTTACAAAGCCGGCCTTCCCGCGGCCGTAAATCGCGGCCTGCCAGGCAGAAGATTAGCCGGCTGACAAGCAGCATTATGGCACGATCAGTGTGCCGGCGCCGTGTTCGGTGAACAGTTCGAGCAGCACCGAATGCGGCGTCTTGCCGTTGAGGATGACGACGCCTTCAACCCCGCGCTCGATCGCCTCGATGCAGGTCTCGACCTTGGGGATCATGCCGCCGGAAACCGTGCCGTCCTTGATCAGCGCCTTGGCCTCGGCGACCGTCAGCTCGTCGATCAGCTTCTTGTCCTTGTCGAGCACGCCCGGCACGTCGGTGAGGAACAGCAGGCGCGAGGCCTTGCATGCGCCTGCGATGGCGCCGGCGAAAGTGTCGGCGTTGATGTTGTAGGTATGGCCGTCGCGGCCGGGTGCGACCGGCGCCAGCACGGGGATCATTTCGGAGCGCGCCAGAAGGTCGAGTAGCGTGCGGTCGACCTCGACCGGCTCGCCGACGAAGCCGAGATCGAGCACGCGCTCGATGTTGGAGTCGGGGTCGATCATCGTCTTGCGCGCCTTTTCGGCGAACACCATGTTGCCGTCCTTGCCGCACAGGCCGATCGCCCATTCGCCCTCGGCGTTGATCAGCGCGACGATTTCCTTGTTGATCGACCCGGCCAGCACCATCTCGACGATCTCGACCGTCTTTTGGTCGGTGACGCGCAGGCCGCCCTCGAACTTGGATTCGATGCCCATCTTGGCCAGCATGGCGCCAATCTGCGGTCCGCCGCCATGGACGACGATCGGGTTGACGCCGGACTGCTTAAGCAGCGCGATGTCGCGCGCGAAGGCCTTGCCGAGTTCGAGATCGCCCATGGCATGGCCGCCATACTTCACCACGACCGTCTTGTGCTCGTAGCGCTGCATGTAGGGCAGCGCGCGCGACAAGAGGGCTGCCTGCATTTCGGCGGTGGCGGCGATGTCCGTCATCGGCGTGGTTCCCTGGATGATAGCTAAAGACGGCGGCGTCTTAGCGGGAATTGACGCGAGCCGCAAATGGCATTGCTGTCATAGTCGGTTCACGGTGTCGTCATTGTGACGGCACCATCAACGGCGCCCGCCGCGTCAGCCAGCCCGAGATTTTCTCCATCTGCGCGGCGAGCGACAAAAGTGTTTCCTCGTCGCCCGGCCGACCGGCGGCCTGGATGCCGAGCGGCAGGCCGGCGTCCGTGACATGGACGGGCAGCGCGATCGACGGCTGGCCGCTGACATTGTGGATCGCCGGCCAATGCGTGAACCAAAGGCTCTTGTCCATTAACTGGCCGAACAGCGGTTTGATCTTGAGCAGCGCGGTAAGATGAAGCTTGTCCAGCAGGTTTTCGATCAGTTCGTCGGCGCCTTTCGGATCCATGGCGCCGCAGGCAAGCGGCGGGTGAGCGATGATAGGCATCAGCACCGCGTCATATCGCGCGGTCTCCGTGATCAGTTGCCGCGAGGTGGCATGCAGACGCTGCAGGCCGGCATAGGTTTCGCCGGCCGAGACCATCTCGCCCAGCCGGCCGAGCACGCGCGTGGCGCGCTCGATATCGGCCGTCACGGAGCGGCCGACGCGCAGCGCTTCACCGCGCAACGAGCCGGCGACGGCGGAAGCGACCGTCGTGCAGAAATCGGCGAAGAAATCGCGACCGATAAAGGGCAGATCGATGTCCTCGACCGAGTGGCCGCCCTCCCGGGCGAGCGCCACGGCAATGTCGAGCGCCTTCAGCGTTTCGGCCGAAATCGGAAGGCCTAGCGGCGACTTGCGGTACACCGCCAGCCTGAGCTTGCCGGGATCCCGTGCGGCAGCGGCAGTGAACGTGTCCTTTGGCGGCCGCGCGGCATAAGGCGCGAGCGTATCGGGACCATGGGTGAGGTCGAGCAGCAGCGCGCAGTCGCGCACCGAGCGGGTGACGGCGTGATCGACGACCATCCCGTACCAGCTTTCGCTCACCAGCGGGGATAGCGGGACACGGCCGCGCGAGGTCTTGAGGCCGACAAGGCCGCTGCAGGCCGAAGGCACGCGGATCGAGCCGCCGCCATCCGACGCATGCGCCACCGGCACGACGCCGGCGGCGACTAGCGCCGCCGAACCGCCCGACGAGCCGCCGGTGGTGTGGCCGGTATTCCAGGGATTGCGGGTGACGCCAAAGGCCTTGGATTCCGTCATCAGCCGCAGCCCGTGCTCGGGTGACGTCGAGGAGACGATCGGAATCAACCCGGCGGCGAGATAGCGCTCGGTCATCACCGAGTTGAAATCGGGCACCCAGGCCGGAATGCGGCTGCCGCCATGCGAGGGCACGCCGTTGATGGCGATGCCGAGATCCTTGATGGCGAAGGGGACCCCGGCCAGCGGCAGCGAATGGTCGATGCTCTTTGCCCGCATCCGTGCCGTCTCATAGAGCGGCTCGGCCGTGGCATTGATTTCGGGGCGGGTCGCCTCGGCGCGGGCGATTGCCGCTTCGGTCACCTCGATCGCCGACAGTTCCCCCTTGCGCACCAGACCTGCAAGGCCGGTTGCGTCTTCTTCCCAAAGGATTCGTTCAACCGACATGCGCGCTCCCCATTGCCCGCCAAGCTAGTCAGCGGCAATTCCCTTGGCAATCGCAGCCTGCGCCTGGACGCCGAACTTTAGGTGCACAGCATATTTCCGGCGTTGCAAATACAGCGCAATTGCCTAATTTGGCGCGCATGACGCCGCAGGACATTACCAAGCTGATCGTCCGGACTTCGATGAAGGATCGGGCAGCGTTCGATCTGCTTTACCGGCACACCAGTGCGAAACTTTTCGGCGTATGCCTTCGTGTATTGAACGACCGGGGAGATGCTGAAGAAGCGCTGCAGGAAGTCTTCGTCAAGATATGGACCAAGGCGGATCGCTTTGCTGTCTCCGATCTGAGCCCGATCTCCTGGCTGGTGGCAATCGCGCGCAATCATGCGATCGATCGCATCCGAGCGCGGCGCAAGCCCGCCGTCGATATCGATGCCGCGCTCGACGTGGCCGATCCGGCGCCGGGACCTGAAGCGATGGTGGTGGCGGGCGACGAATCCGAGCGGATCCATCATTGTCTCGATGAGTTGGAGAAAGACCGGGCGGCGGCCGTCCGGGGTGCTTACCTCAAGGGCGAAAGCTATGCCGAGCTGGCGGAACGCCACGGCGTGCCGTTGAACACGATGCGTACCTGGCTGCGCCGCAGCCTGATGAAGCTCAGGGAATGTCTGGAAAGATGACGCTGGCAGAGGACAACGGACCGGAACGAGGAGGCGACGACCTGTTCGCAGCCGAATACGTTCTTGGCGTGCTGCCGGACGAAGAGCGGCAGATCGCTTCCAGGCGCATCGAAGCCGAGACCGATTTCGCACGGCTTGTCGACGGCTGGGAAGTTCACCTCTCGCCGATGGCATCAGCCTATCCGGAAATCGAGCCCGCCGCTTCGGTGAAGCCGGCGATCGACCGCCGGTTGTTTTCGTCGGCATCGGCAACGTCAACTGAAGCACGCGCCAGCCTCTGGTCCAGCCTCGCCTTCTGGCGCGGCCTTGCTGTGGCGGCTGTTGCCGCGCTGGCGCTCTACGTCGCCGTTCCCTATGTCAACCGGCCGGCTGAACAGCCGCAGGCTCGGCTGGTCGCTTCGCTGGCCGCCGACGGCAGTGACGTCAAATATCTCGCCGTCTATGATTCCGAACGGCATGAAGTCAGCCTCTCGCATGTTTCCGGCGCGCTCGCCGCCGGCAAGGACTTCGAACTCTGGATGATCGAGGGCAAGAACGCGCCGATCTCGATGGGCGTCATCCCGGCTGGTGGGACGGCGCATATTGGCGTCTCGCCTACCACGCAGCGGAAACTCGCGCAGGGCGCCGTGCTGGCCGTTAGTCTCGAACCGGCCGGCGGCTCGCCGACCGGGCAGCCCACCGGGCCGGTGGTTGCCGCGGGCGATTTGAAGGGCATCTGATCGAGCTTTCGCACTGGGGCGCCAATAGAACATGCTCAGTCTATCTTCCATCCGCATATGTCCAAATGACCCAGTAGGCCGGTGAATTGCCGTGCCAAAGTTTTTTCCACAGCGAAACAAATCAAAAATCAGCGAAATATTCTGAAACTCACGCATCTGTGTTCCGTATCTCCTTGCGTCCCCAAAAATGGGAAGAGAAACCCAAGGAGTTTTGATACAATGCGCAGATTCGCCACCCTTTTGCTCGCCGGCACGATCGCTGTCTCAGCGCTTGCCACGGCTGCTTATGCTGAAAACCCGATGGTCGGCGGCGCCGCCATGTTTGCCAACAAGACCATCGTCGACAATGCCGTCAATTCGAAGGATCACACGACGCTGGTCGCCGCCGTCAAGGCGGCCGGTCTTGTCGAGACCCTGCAGGGCGCCGGCCCGTTCACCGTCTTCGCGCCGACCAATGAAGCCTTCGCCGCGCTGCCTGCCGGCACGGTCGAGACGCTGCTCAAGCCCGAGAACAAGGACAAGCTCGTCAAGATCCTGACCTGCCATGTGATCGGCGCCAAGGCGATGGCGGCGGATGTGATGTCCATGGCCAAGGCCGATGGCGGCACGCACAAGGTCAAGACGGTCGGCGGCTGCGAGCTGTCGCTGAAGGCCGACGGTGGCAAGGTCACCGTCACCGACGAGAACGGCAATGTCGCCAATGTGACCATCGCCGATGTCGAACAGTCCAACGGCGTCATCCACGTCATCGACAAGGTTCTGCTCCCGAAGATGTGATCGGGCGGAAGATGTAACGAGGCGCTTGCCGCGGGCGAACCTGCTGCAAGAGCTCTCCGTTGATTGCGTTTTCTCGTTCACGTGATCCGCAATCGACACGCGTGCTCCGCGCCGTCCACGATCAAAAGTGGACGACGCGGAGTGTCGTTTGGGGCATCCGTCACCGGCTTTTGACTTTCGGGCGGCGGCATAGTTTGGCAAAACAGACGACAGGAGGAACTGGTCATGAATCGTCGCGACTTTCTTTTGAGCGGCGCCGCCGCCATCGGCGCCATTGGGGCCGCGGCGGCAATGCTGCGCATGGGCAGCCCGCAGGCCGCGCAGGCCGCCGAAAAATTCGAGGTCACCAAGACCGACGATGAGTGGAAAGCCATCCTGTCGCCGGCCGCCTTCAACGTGCTGCGCAAGGAAGGCACTGAATATCCAGGCACCAGCCCGCTGCTCAACGAACACCGCAAGGGCATCTTCGCCTGCGCCGGCTGCGACCTGCCGGTTTATCCCTCTGAGACGAAATTCGATTCCGGTACCGGCTGGCCGAGTTTCTGGCAAGAGATCGCCAATGGCATCGGCAAGACCGAGGACCGGTCGCTGGGCATGACCCGCACCGAAGTGCATTGCCGCCGTTGCGGCGGTCATCTCGGCCATGTCTTCGACGACGGTCCGGCGCCGACCGGCTTGCGCCACTGCATCAATGGGGTGGCGCTGACCTTCAAGCCCGCCACCGCCTGACGACCCAAGGCAATAAAAAACTCCGGGCTTTGCGGCCCGGAGTTTTTTGCGTGGTCAGGGCTTTTCGGGCGTGGACTGGAGGAGCTTCCCGAAAACCGTTGCCACGATTCCTTTGCTTCAGTGCCCGCCGCCTCCGCCACCACCTGGCGCGGCCGGCTTCTTGATCAGCATGGTGAAGAAACCCAGCGTCCCGAACAGCACGGTCAGCAGATAGAACACGTCCATGAAGGACAGCAGCGCCGCCTGTTGCTGGACCATGCCCGACAGCTTGGAGATCGCGGCACTGGGGGCGTCGAGGCCGGTGGTCTGCTCGAAATTCAGCGTCATGTTCTGCAGCTTGGTCTGCGCGGCGGCACTGCCCCACTGCACATGCTCGGAGAGCCGGGCATAGTGGAAGGCATTGCGGTCGATCAGCACCGTGTTGATGACGGCGAGGCCGACGGCGCCGCCGAGGTTGCGGGTCAGATTGAACAGTCCCGACGCATTCTTCAACCGGTCCGGCGGCAAGGTGCCGAGCGCGATGTTGTTGATCGGCACCATGCACAGCATCATCGAACAGCCGCGCAGGATCTGCGGAATGAGCAGCTCGTAGAAATCCCAGTCCGCGGTCAGGTGCGTCATCCACCAGGTACCGGCGGCGAAGCCGAACAGGCCGATCATCATCATCAGCCGCAGGTCCATCTTGCTCGACAGGATGCCGGATATGGGCGCGGTGACGAACATGGCCAAGCCGCTGACGAACAGCGCTTCGCCGATCATCATCGAGTCGTAACCGCGGATGCGACCAAGAAAAACCGGATAGAGATAGGTCAGGCCATAGAGACCGATGCCGATGACAAAGGAAAACAGCGAGCCGAAGGCGAAGTTGATGTTGCTGAACGCCCTGAGATCGACGATCGGCTCCTCGGCGGTGAAGACGCGCCAGAAGAAGATCACCGCGCCGATGGTCATGACGATGGCGCAGATGAAGACGCCCTGGTCCTGCAGCCAGTCATTGTTCGGGCCTTCTTCAAGCACGTATTCCATGCAGCCGAGGAAGGCGGCCATGCCGGCAAGGCCCCACCAATCGAACTTCGAGAACAGCTTGAGATTGGGCTTGTCGAAATCGATCAGCGACCAGGCCGCGGTCGCTACCAGGATGCCAGGCACGACATTGACCAGG
Source organism: Mesorhizobium sp. URHB0026 (assembly GCF_054059755.1). NCBI lineage: Bacteria > Pseudomonadati > Pseudomonadota > Alphaproteobacteria > Hyphomicrobiales > Phyllobacteriaceae > Mesorhizobium > Mesorhizobium sp. URHB0026. The sequence continues at coordinate 1,928,426 of NZ_JBSSCN010000001.1, forward strand.
AACAGCCAGTGCCAGGAAAAGGCGTGGCTGATATAGCCGCCGACGGTCGGGCCGATGGTCGGCGCCAGCGTCCGCCACCAGGCCGATCATCGGCGAGACGATGGCGCGGCGCGAGGGCGGGAAGATGGTGAAAGCCGCGGCGAAAACGCTCGGGATCATGCCGCCGCCGATGAAGCCCTGCACGGCGCGGTAGACGATCATCTGGTCGATGTTGGTGGCGGTCGCGGCAAGGGCGCTCGCCGCGGTGAAGCCCGCCGCCGCGACGGTGAACAGCACGCGCGTCGACAGCATCCGGCTGAGGAAGCCCGACAGCGGGATCATGACCACCTCGGCGATCAGATAGGCCGTCTGCACCCACGGGATCTCGTCGGAGCTGGCGCTGAGACCGGCCTGGATCTCGGCCAGTGAGGCCGAAACGATCTGGATGTCGAGGATCGCCATGAACATGCCGAACACCATCGCCAGGAAGGCGATGACGCGGCGTGTCGAGATCGTGTCGGGGGCAGCCGGCATTGCCGGCGGCGATCCTGCGGTGATGGTTGCGGTTGCCATTTCCTGGCCCTCCTTGGGGCCTCGTTGAGGGCAGGCCGGGCGGCTCGGTGCATCAGTCAGCCACCAAGCCGCCCTCCGAAAAGCGATCAGTTACTGGTGACGGCAGGCGCGGTACGGCTGTCGACGGCGACGACGACGCTCAAGCCCGCGCGCAGCTTGCCGGTCTTCAGCGCATCGGCCGGCACGTCGATGCGGACCGGGACGCGCTGCACCACCTTGGTGAAGTTGCCGGTGGCGTTTTCCGGCGGCAGCAGCGAGAACACCGCGCCCGAGGCCGGCGCCAGCGAGGAGACAGTCCCTTGGATGGGCTGCCCGTCGATAGCGTCGACCGAGATGTTGACCCTTTCGCCGGGCACGAGCCTAGCAAGCTGCGTCTCCTTGAAGTTGGCGACGATGTATAGCTTGTCCATAGGGACGACCACGGCGAGCTTCTGGCCGGGGCTGACCAGATCGCCCTGTTCTACGGAGCGGTTGCCGACAACGCCGTCATAAGGCGCCTTGAGCACCGTGAAGGAGAGGTCGCGCGCGGCCTTGTCACGGCCGAGCTGCAGGGATGCCAGCGTGCTGGCGGATTCCGCGCGCTGTGCCTCGAGCACACCGATATTGGCCTGCGCGGCGGCGATCTGCGCGTCGGCGCCGACGAGCGCGGCATTGGCCTGGTCGAGCGCGGTCTGGGCGTCGTCCAGCTGTGCCTGCGTGCCGACATGGGTCTTGACCAGTTGCGCGGCGCGCTGCTGGGCACGGCCGGCATTGTCGGCGGCGGCCCGATCTGCGACCTTCTGCGCCTGCGCCTGCTGCAGGGAGGCCTGCGCGGCCTTGGTCTGCGCGTCGATGCGGTCGAGTGTCTTGGCCAGCGTGGCGATCTGCGCCTCGGCCTGGGCAACGGCGATCTTGTAGTCGCCGGCGTCGATCGTCAGAAGCGGATCGCCGGCCTTGACCTTCTGGTTCTCGCTGACCAGGACCTGGTCGACATACCCGGAAATCTTGGGCGAGACGAACGCCATGTCGGCCTGGACATAAGCGTCATCCGTCGAGATCATGAAGCGGCCCGAGATCCAGTAGTCATAGCCATACCAGGCGCCGCCGCTCAGAAGGGCAAGGCCGATGATCGGCAGCAGGAAAGAGCGCACCGAGCGCTTCTTCTTGGCCGGAGCTTCTTCCGCCGGCGGCGGTGCGATGACCGGCCGGAGGGGAATTTCAGGGGCTTCCGTCGCCGGCGCGACCTTGGCATTGGGGAAAGGGCGGACTTCTGCTGATGTTGGCGCGGTCGAGGACATGACAACTCTCTAAAGTTATAATACTGAACCGTTCGGTTCGATCAGGCCGTTGACATAGCGCGTAAAGAAGACCATATCAAGGGGCAATCGAACCGGTTGGTTCGAATTATTTCGAGGTCTGACTTTTATGGTTGAGATTGTGCGCAACACCGAAACCGATCCGTGCGAAGACCTGCTGGACGGTCTGCGCCGCGGCCGCCCGGCCGCGGGACAGGATCCGGCCAAGCGCAGCCAGATCATCGATGGCGCCCGTCGTGTCTTCATCGAAAAGGGCTTCGAGGCCGCCTCGATGAACGATATCACCCGCGAGGCCGGCGTCTCGAAGGGCACCATCTACGTCTACTTCGCCAACAAGGAAGAGCTGTTCGAAGCGCTGATCGAGGAAGAGCGCGGCACCATCTTCAAGAACATGTACGACATGCTCGATCGCGCCGACGACTTGCGCCAGACGCTGGTGAAGTTCGGCAAGGTTCTGTCGATGAAGATCACCTCGGCCAGGGTCATCCAGGCGCAGCGTACGGTGATCGGCGCCTCCGACAGGATACCCGACATGGGCGCTCGCTTTTACGAACGCGGACCCAAGCGCGGCCATGACAAGGTGGTGACGTTTCTCAACGCCGCCATCGAGCGCGGCCTGCTGGAGATCGACGACGTCGACCTCGCCGCCTATCAGTTCACCGAACTGTGCCTTGCCGGTCTTTTCCGGCAGTGCATCTTCGCCTATCGCACCAAGGCTCCGACCCAGGACGAGATCGACCACATCGTCAGGTCGGGCGTCGACATGTTCCTGAAAGCCTACGGCACCCAAAGGCTCGTCGAGGACGAAAAAGCCCTGCCGCAGGTGTGAAGGCGGATCGGTATGGGCGATCCTAAGCTTCAGGATCAGATGCGGCGCATCGTGACGGACTTCAACGCCGGCCGCCACGAGCAGGCGCGGCTGCTTTGCGAGGAGGCTCTTGGCCGGACCGCGGACGACCCGGCTCTCAACCACCTTATGGCTGCACTTCTTTTCGCCAAGGGAGAGATATCGGGAGCCCGCATCCATATTCATGCAAGTCTGGCGGTCAGGGCGGACAACCCATCCGCTCAATTGCTCGCCGGCCGCTTGGCGCGGGCGGCACGGGATTTTGACGAGGCGCTGTCCCATCTTTCACGTGCGGCGGCATTGGCGCCTGACGCTGCCGTGCTTGTCGAGCGGGCTCGAACGCTCGATGAGGCGGGCGACCGGATGCGGGCGCTCGAGGCGTGGCGGCAGGTGACACTTGCCGATCCCTTGTCGGCGGAAGCGGCGGCGCGTCTGGGCCGCATGCTGTTCGAGGACGGAATGCCTGCCGATGCGGCACCTTTGCTGGAGCGGGCCGTAAACGGCGACGCGCCGGCATCGGCATGGTTCGATCTCGCCCTTGTCAGGCAGGATCTGCATGATCATGTGGGGGCAGCGGCCGCCTATCGCCAAGCCTTGGAGATACGTCCCGACGACGCCGAGGCGGCGGTCAACCTTGGGGTGGCGCTGCAGGAGACGGGCGATATGGACGCCGCGATGGAGGCCTATCGATCGGCCTACGAGCAGCGCGCCACGACATTCGGCATTATCGCGATGGCCCTGACGTCAGCGCCGCATGGCAAGCTTTGGGTCGACCGCGAAACGTTGAAGGGCTTGCTTGGCGGCTAGAGAGCTCCAGGAAAAGTTCTAGCGGGCGCGCTTTACGCGAAACTGCTTCCGGTAGACGCCGGGCTTGGCAAGAACATCGGCGACCGTCTTTTCGTAGGAAGCCTTGCGCACGGCGTTGAAGCTTTCGAAAACGAGTTCGGGCGCGGCGCGTGGCACGGGAAAGCATTGCGCAACCGGCGTGCCCTTCGCCAGTACGCCCGAGAAACCCTGGTCGGTCCAAATTGCCGGGAAATTGATGCCGGCGTCCTGGAAATGGTCAGCATCCACAACACCAGTCACCAGTCGGAAAGGAAGATCATCGCGGTTGACTGGATGAGTGGCGAAGAGGGACCAGCCTTCCTCCAGTTCGATCGTCCAGAAACTGTTGAACTTTATGGCCGCAAGCCCATTCGAGAGCGGTGCTCCGGCGAGCTGTTCGGCGACATGGAAGCTGAGCGGCGAACGCGGATGACCCTTCGTTGACGGCTCGGCGATGTCCCATCGCCATTCAAAGGCGCCGTTCTCCACTGTCACATCGCATGGCAGCAGGATCATGAAGCCATGTGTCATGGCATCGATGAAGGGCGGGCACTGCTTTACCGTCCGGATTTCTCGCCCATGGATTTCCGAGAAGGCTTTTGGAGGCATCTTGCGCAGCCAGTCAGGCAGCAGGCCGCGCGCCGGAACCGGCCGGGGCAGCGTTTCGGCAAGCGCGGGATCACAACGAAAAACGATACGCATCCGAATGCCCTCAAACGACGCTGCGATGCTGACGAATTGCCGAGGCCCGGTCAACGGATGCGCACACCACGATTAGAACATAGTGCCAAAAAGTTTGAAGCGCTTTTCGGAAGACGTCATGCTCTATATCTTTGATTTAGAAACGGGTTCGAATTTCAGGCCGACTTGACCTTGAATCATGCGGCTCTAGCCGCCATTGGCGGCGAGCACGATCGCGGCCTGCAAATCCTCCAGGCCTTCGCCTTTTTCCGACGACGTCGCCAGCACGAACGGGAACGCCGCGGGACGTTTCTTGATCTTGGCCAGCGTCTCCTCGATCAGCCGCGGCACGCCGGCGGCCTTGATCTTGTCGGTCTTGGTCAGCACGACCTGGTAGGACACCGCGGCCTTGTCGAGCAGCGACAGCACTTCGTCGTCCTTGGCCTTGATGCCGTGGCGGGCATCGATCAGCACATAAACCCGCTTCAGCGTGACCCGGCCCTTGAGATAGTCGAAGACCAGCTTCGTCCACTCGTCGACCTTCTCCTTGGGCGCGGTGGCATAGCCGTAGCCCGGCATGTCGACCAGCGCCATTGGCGGCAGGTCGGCGCCCTCACCCGAAAATCCATCCGGCACGAAATAGTTGAGCTCCTGCGTGCGCCCCGGCGTATTGGAGGTGCGCGCCAGGCCCTTCTGGTTGACCAGGGCATTGATCAGCGACGACTTGCCGACATTGGAGCGGCCGGCAAAGGCAATCTCGGGCGGCCCCTCCGGCGGCAGGAACTTCATGGCCGGCACGCCGCGGATGAAGATCCACCCGCGCGTGAACAGGTCGGTGCCGATCGCGGTGCTGTTGGGAACGTTCAAGCTGCTGCCTCCAGAAGAGAAATATCGGCGCCCCTGATGGCGTCGAGGTTGCGGCCGATCTTGTCCACAGGCCAATCCCACCATGCCACTGCCAGCAGCCGCCGGATCGTCCTGTCGTTGAAACGCGTCTTGACCACTTTCGCCGCGTTGCCGGCGACGATCGCATAGGGCGGCACATCGTGCGTCACCACCGATTTGGCGCCGACGATGGCGCCATGTCCGATTTCCACGCCGGGCAGGATCACAGCCTCCATGCCGATCCAGACATCGCTGCCGACCTTCGTGTCGCCGCGCACTTCCTTCGACCACGTGGCCGGGTCAAAACCGTTTTCCCAACCATGACCGAAGATGTTGAACGGATAGGTCGAAAAGCCGGACATGGCGTGGTTGGCGCCGTTCATGATGAAGCGCGCGCCTTCGGCTATGGCGCAGAACTTGCCGATGATGAGCTTGTCGCCGATGAATGGATAGTGATGCAGCACGCATTTTTCGGCGAACTTGTCCGGCCCGTCGGGGTCGTCATAATAGGTGAAGTCGCCGATCTCGATATTCGGCACTGTCACCAGAGGCTTCAGGAAGCCGACGCGCGTGTGCATCGGGATCGGGTGCTTGATGCCGGGGTTGGGTCCGTCCATGTCGAAGTCCGTCCAGGAAGTGACAGCCACGCCGATCCGCAATCCGCGCGCCTGGTCAAAATAACGTGATCCGCCCTATAGCATCAATCGGCTGACGAGCGAGCCTTCCTTGCTCGACTGCTCATTTGTTGCCGCGGCAGATCACGATCGGATGGGACGGCGCGCTGTCGAACCCACTGCCCTGATAGACTTGCACGTTCGACGCTCCGGGCGGCAGCATGAAGCTGCCTTCGACGACCTTCTGATCGCCGGCCATCGTGTGGAGATCCCAGCTAAACGTGCAGAACTGCGGCGGCTGATCCTCTCGCTGGCTGCCATCCCGCTGGTGCTCCTGCTACGCAAACCGGAACGCCGGCCAAGATCGACCACAGCGCTGTCATGGAGTGACGCGGTGGAAGCGGTCGGAAATTGAGCGCCGCTCACGCCTATTCGTCCTCACAGGGCGTAAAAAGAAACCGGGGTCCCGTGAGGGACGACAGGACCCCGGCCCCGCCGATACGGCTTCCCAAGAAACATGGCACCTCGTCACGAGGCGGGGATGGCGGACCGAGAAAGCCCCAACGGCCTGCCAACGCCCCCTTTCGCCAGAAGCCGTTACTTCGGCAACAGCACCTTGTTGACGACGTGAATGACGCCGTTCGATTGGTTGACGTCGGCGATCGTCACCTTCGCCTCGCCGCCGGACTCGTCCATGATGTAGAGCTTGCCTTTCTTGATCTCGGCGGTGAGCGTGTCGCCGGAGACGGTCTTCATCTCGTATTTGCCGCCCATCGCCTTCGCCTTCTTCATCATCTCGGCGCCTGAAATCTTGCCAGCCACGACATGCGCGGTCAGCACCTTGGTGAGCTTGTCCTTGTTCTCGGGCTTCAGCAACGTATCGACGGTGCCGGCGGGCAGTACCGCGAAAGCTTCGTTGGTCGGGGCGAACACGGTGAACGGGCCCGCGCTTTGCAACGTGTCGACCAGGCCGGCGGCCTTCACGGCGGCGACCAGCGTCGTGTGATCCTTCGACTTGACCGCGTTCTGCACGATGTTCTTGGTGTCGTACATCGGCGCGCCGCCGACATTCGGGTTCTTGGCGTAGGCTGGGGCGGCAATCGCCATGCCGGCTACAAGGGCTGATACGGCGATGGTCCTGAATGTGGGCAAGCGCATGTGGTCTTCCTCCGGTGAGGGCTGATCGGAATTGATAGCCTTTGGAAACGCACAAGCAGTCACGCCCCGCGAGTGCTCGCAGTTTCGTCGATCACGGGAACGTGAACGGAGGCCTGCTCTAAGAAAATACCTGGACGCACCAAGCTTTTTCCACGGGCTGCGCATTGAGGACAGGCCGACCCGTCAGGCACTGGAATTAAGTCCGGACATTCAGATGCCGAAGGGGAATGTATCCGGTACCTTGCCGATGCTGCCAGCCGGCTTGCTGAGCGGCGTGACCGCGGACGTTCGATCGAACCACACGAAGGCGTCGAACTGGCGGGAGACGGACGAGTCCATGTAATGGCTGAGCCGTTCAGTCTCCGGCCTGTAGATGACGCCGATATAACGTTCCGGTCCCGGCGCCGCCAGATCGTCGCCGAGCTGGCAATGGCGCCCAAAATCCAGCAGGAACGACGATTTGCCGCTCTCGTGACACAGCCGCTCGAAGCTGCCCGGCAGCGATGGATTCAGGTCCTTTACCTCCATCTCACAGTCCCAATCCGAGGCACAGGCGACAGTACCGGTATCCGTCCCGAAGCCGATCAGCGCCGTCTGGTCACCAAAGCGCTCCCGGCAGAGCTGACCGACGTTCAGCTCGTCACGGACAGTGCCCATGTCGGTATGCCGCGCGTCCCCGATATGCGAGTTATGCGCCCAGACCACGGCCTTCGAGTCCGGCCCATGCGCGTCGAGAAGCTGACCAAGCGTTTCGAACATGTGCCGATCGCGGAGGTTCCAGATCTCGGCGCCACCATAATACATCACACGGTAGTAGCGCTCGGCCGATGCGACCAGACGTGCACTCTGCTTGGCGTCGAGGAGATCGCCGTCGTCCTCCGTCATGGATCGCTCGAACAGGTCCATGCACTGTCGCACAACGGCCTCTTCGCAGGTTCTGTAGCCCGGCCGCAGCGCCGCGCGTCCGTAGGTGGTGGGCTCGTTCTGCCAGGGCATCAGACAGCCATAGCGCTCGCGGGCGACGGCGGCCGCTTCGGGATCGACCTTGTCCAGGTAGGCAAGCACCGTGGCGATCGAGCCGCTCATATTGTAGAGATCGAGCCCATAGAAGCCTGCTTTCCGCGCATGATCGAACACATTCCGGTTGTGTTCACGCAGCCAGCCGATGAATTCGGACACCTCGGTGTTGCGCCACATCCAGGTCGGGAAGCGCCGGAAGAGCGGCTGCGCATCCGACTGCCGCTCCCCTCCGCGAACATACCGGTTGATCTGCGCCGCATCCGGCCAGTCCGCCTCGACAGCCACGATGGTGAAGCCGTGTCGCTGGAGGAGGCGTCGGGTGACAGCCGCACGGGCACGATAAAATTCCGAAGTGCCGTGGCTCGCTTCCCCGAGCAGGACGACGCGCCGGCTGCCGAACCGATCGAACATTGCGCCGAAGGCCGGATCGTCGATCTGCGGCAAATCTTCGGCCGCCCGCGCAATTCGCTGCGGCAATGCAGGAGAGCGTGCCTCGCGCACCGAAGGGTTTTCGTCGTGCCCGCTATGCTCGCCGATCAGCGGCACGAACATGACACCACCGAGGTCCTCTTCCTCGAATTTGTTTGCAGCAATCCGCGTGACGCGAATGAGCCGCTGGGAGTAGAGGTCTTCACCGACCGGGATGATCAGCCTGCCGCCGATCTCCAACTGCTCCTGCAAGCCGAGGGGGATGGACGTTCCGGCGGCCGCGACGACGATGGCGTCAAAGGGTGCCTTTTCCTGCCAGCCCTTTGTGCCGTCGCCGACCCTGACCTCGATATTTCGATACCCGGCGGCATTGAGCCGCCGCTCCGCCCGCTGCGCGAGCGATCGATGCCGCTCGATGGTGAAGACGTGTTCAGCAAGTTCGGCCAGCACGGCCGCCGCGTAGCCCGAGCCGGTGCCGATTTCCAGCACGCGATCGGTCGCCTCGATCTCGGCCGTCTCCGCCATTTTCGCCACGATGAAGGGTTGCGAGATCGTCTGTCCGCTGCCGATCGGCAGCGGGCTGTCCTCATAGGCGAATTCCTCGAAACCCTCGTCGACGAATTGCTCTCGCGCAACCCGGCGCACCGCATTCAGAACCCGCTTGTCATGCACTCCACGGCGCGCGATGTGCGCCTCCACCATCCGATGCCTGGCGTGCTCGAAATCCAGCATGAGAGTCTCCAATCAGGCGATTGATCGGATCGACGTCATCTCAAGAGCGAAGTCGTTTTCGGTGGCATTCGCACTCCCGGCTCCCGGGCACGGACATCCTATCTTCCACGGCAGCCCACGCCGATCGCGCAGGCTTATCGGTTGGTTCGCCCGGTCTGTCGGGGATTGACGCCGCCTTGCGGCGTGGTGCCGTTATCGACATCTCCCTTGAAAGTGTTCTCGCCGTCCAGTTCCTCGTCCTCGTCCAGAAGATTGCCTCCCTTGATCGTGCCCCTGGAGGCGCCGATTCCGGGATTCTGCTTCAAATCCTTGTTGGTGGGCTTGGCTGTCTTTGGGTGAATGTTGCTGCTCATCGGAATGCCTCTCTGCAAGTAGCATGTGATGAGGTCGATTCTTTGCACTGCCTTGGAGGGGCGCGCCGACCTGATCCTCCCACGGGAGCTTAGGAAGCCTTTTGCGCGAACTCTTGAACGCAGGTTATGTTCCATGCGGGACAATCCGGCAGCGGCGAGGTTCGGCTGATTTGCCGGCAATGACGGAGACCAGGAATATGCCGGCCCGGTCCCTGTTCTTATCGCGTGCCGGGCCGCCGAATCGCTGAAACGAAAAAGCTGAGTCCTGTAGATCACAGGACCCAGCCGTCAAATCTGCTTGCTTGCCGAGACCGCCCAACTTTATGGCTCAGCCGGCCGGGGCGGGCTCTCTTGCCAAAGAGGCGCCGGCTATTCCGCCGGCGAAGGTTTCTTGCGGAACAGCGCAACCAGATTGTCCCACAGCTCGATCTTGGCGCCTTGCCGCTTCATGATCACGCCCTGCTGCAGGATCGACAGCGTGTTGTTCCAGGCCCAGTAGATGACGAGACCTGCCGGGAAACCAGCCATCATGAAGGTGAAGATGACCGGCATCCAGGTGAAGATCGCAGCCTGCGTCGGATCCGGCGGGGTCGGGTTCATGCGCATCTGCAGGAACATGGTGACACCCATGATCAGCGGCCACACGCCGATCATCAGCATATGCGGCAGCGTGACCGGAACGAGCCCGAACAGATTGAAGATCGAGGTCGGATCGGGCGCTGCCAGATCCTGGATCCAGCCGAAGAACGGCGCGTGCCGCATCTCGATGGTGATGTAGAGCACCTTGTAGAGAGAGAAGAAGACCGGGATCTGCAGTGCCACCGGCCAGCAGCCGGCGAGCGGATTGATCTTCTCGGTCTTGTACAGCTCCATCATGGCCTGCTGCTGCTTCATCTTGTCGTCCGCATATTTCTCACGGATCTCGAGCATCTTGGGCTGCACCTTCTTCATGTTCGCCATCGACGCGTAGGACTTGTTGGCGAGCGGGAAGAAAATGGCCTTCACGATGACGGTGGTGGCCAGGATCGCCAGGCCGAAATTGCCGAGGAACTTGTACAGCGTGTCGATCAGCCAGAACATCGGCTTGGTGATGAAGTGGAACCAGCCCCAGTCGATCAAAAGGTCGAACCGCTTGATATGGCGGTCTTCGGCATAGGCGTTGATCTTGCCGACTTCCTTGGCGCCGGCGAAGACCTCGGTCTCGACGGTCGCCGACTGGCCGGCCTCTACATTGATGGGGTCGGTCAGGAAGTCGGACTGGTAACGGTGGCGGCCATCCTCGAAATAGGCATAGCGCGGCTGGAACGGCTGCTTTTCGGTCGGCACCAGCGTGACGGCCCAATATTTGTCGGTGATGCCGAGCCAGCCGTCTGTCGACTTGCCGGGCTGGTACTGCTTGTCCTTCTCGACCGAGGCGTATTTGTGTTCCTGCAGGCCTTCCGTGCCGGTGAAGCCGATGAGGCCTTCATGCAGCACATAGGTGCTGGCGACGGCCGGCTTGTCATAGCGCGTGACACGGCCATAATTGAACAGCGAAACCGCGCTCGAGCCGGAATTCTGCACCGTGTCCGACACGGTGAACATGTAATTTGCGTCGACGGAGAAGGTGCGCTTGAAGGTCAGGCCCTTGTCATTGGTGTAGGTGAGCGTCACCGGCGTGGACGGGGTCAGCGTCGGATTGCCGTCCAGGCTCCACGCCGTTTCGGCACCCGGCACCGCGCCGGTCTTGTCGTTGCCGACAAAGCCGATCTCGGCGAAATAGCCGGTGGGCAGCGCCTGCGGGTTGAGCAGTTCGATCTCGGGCGAATTCTTGTCGACGGTCTCGGTGTAGTGCTTGAGCTTGAGGTCGTCGAGCCGCGCGCCGGTCAAATTGATCGAGCCCTCGAGGCTCGGCGTGTCGATCTTGACTCGCTTGGATGACGCCAGCGCCTGATCGCGGCCGGCCACGGTAACCACGTCACCGCCGGGTGCGTTGGGAATGGCACCGGGGGCGGTCGTGCCTGGGGCCGGTGTCGATGCGCCCGGATTGGCCGCATCGGCCGCCTTCTTCTGTTCCTCGACGCGCTGCTGCTCGATCTTGGCGGCCTCGCGCTGCGCCTCGCTGCGCGGCAGCACGTAGAAGTACTGCCATACCGCCAGGATCAGCACCGACAGGGCGATGGTGATGAAGAAGTTCCGGTTGTTTTCCATCGAGAGCCCTTGGCCTATCGTGTTCCGCGAAGTCGGCGGGAGAGTTCGGCCTTCAACTGGCCGAAAGGGGCGCGCAGCGCATCGTCGCGCCCGACGATGACATAATCATTGCCGGGCACCATGTCATCTGCGGCATGGACGCGGACGGCTTCTTTCAGCCGCCGCCTGACGCGGTTGCGCACAACGGCGTTGCCGACCTTCTTGGTGACGGTGTAGCCGACGCGCGGCACCCCGCCGTCGCCGCGGTCGAGGACCTCGACGAGGCAAAACCGTCCGCGTCGCTTTTCACCACGACGGACGGCCAGGAATTCCGCGCGTTTCAGAAGCCGCTCGGGATTTTGCCCCACTGGCTTGCCGGTTGCGGGCAACGATCTCGTCTCGCTTAGGCGCTGAGCCGCTTGCGGCCGCGGTTGCGGCGAGCTGCGACGACGCCACGGCCACCCTTGGTGGCCATGCGGGCACGGAAGCCGTGCCGGCGTTTGCGGACGAGTTTGGACGGTTGGTAGGTACGCTTCATTTGTTTTAATACCGCGGGGTGCGGCCCTTCTTGATTCTGTCACTTTGTAACAGGAGCTTTGCCGGGCCGGTTTTGGCGCGATCGAAACCGCGCCGGGACGAATGGCCCGAGCGTGAGCGGGCTTATAGAAAGAAGGGTTTTGGAAGTCAATCCGGCGTCGGCGCCCTAAGGACGCACCTGTTTTGGAGCATCTATTTTTCCGACCAAGGGAGAAATTGGCAAAAAAGCCGTAATCGCCTAATCTTGGCTGATCAAGTGATTGTGAAGATCGAGTCGCATGAGCGAAGCCAGCCAAGCAGGGGAAGGGACCGGACCGGCGTCAGCCGCTGTCCGCACGGTACCACTGTCGCGCGGTCTGTCGACGAAGCTGCTGCTGCTCACCATCGTTTTCGTTCTGCTGGCCGAAGTGCTCATCTTCCTGCCCTGGATCGCGAGCTACCGGCTGAGCTGGCTCAAGGAGAGGCTGAGCACGGCCGCAGCCGTGTCGATCGTGCTGGTGCAGGGCGAGTCGACCTCGCTGTCGCGTACGGCCCAGAATGACGTGCTGATGGCGATCGGCGCCAAGGCGATCGCGGTTCGCGACGGCGGCGTATCGCGGCTTCTGGTGGTGGCCGACATGCCGCCGCAGGTCGATGAACACATCGATCTCGCCAGCGTCGGCATGGTCAAGGGCATGACCGGCGCGCTGGATACGCTGTTTTTCGGTGGCGACAGGATGCTGCGCGTCTTCGGACCCGTCGGCGACAGTGATAAGGAGTTCGAGCTGATCATGCCGGACTACTCGCTCCGCAAGGCCATGCTCATCTATTCGCGCAACGTCGCTTTCGTCTCGCTATTGATCTCGCTGTTCACGGCCATGCTGGTCTATGCGGCGATCGACCTGATCATGATCGGGCCGATCCGCACCATGACGCGCTCGATGCTCTCCTTCTCGGAAGCTCCCGACGACCCTGGACGGATCATCCGCCCCGCCGCCCGTTCCGACGAGATCGGGGTGGCCGAGCGCGAACTGTCGCAGATGCAGGAGCGGCTGCAAAAGATGCTGGCCGAGCAGAAGCATCTGGCCGACCTCGGTCTCGCCGTGTCGAAGATCAACCACGACATGCGCAACATCCTGGCCTCCGCCCAGCTAATGTCGGACCGCCTTCGCCTGATCAAGGATCCGACCGTGCAGGCCTTCGCGCCGAAACTGTTGCGCGCGCTCGACCGCGCCGTCTCCTATTCGGAGGGCGTGCTTCATTACGGCCGCACGCAGGAGCCGCCGCCGTCGCGCCGCAGAGTTAGGCTGCGCCAACTGGTCGAGGACGTGCACGGCCTGCTCGACATCGAGCAGGGCATCGAGTTCATCAACGCCGTCGAGATGGCGTTCGAGGTGGATGCCGATTCCGACCAGCTCTTCCGTGTGCTCACCAATCTTTGCCGCAACTCGGTGCAGGCGATGGCGGCCGATACCGAAAGCGCCGTGGTGCGGCGGCTGGCGGTCTCGGCCGAGCGCATGGGCAGCGTCAGCCGGATCGCAGTCACCGATACCGGCCCCGGCCTGCCGCCGAAGGCGCGCGAAAACCTGTTCGCGGCCTTCCGCGGCTCGGCGCGCAGCGGCGGCACCGGCCTTGGCCTGGCGATCGCGCATGAACTGATCAGGGCGCATGGCGGCACGGTGGAATTGGTCGAATCGATCGGCGGGCGCACCACATTCGCCGTCACCATCCCCGACCAGCCGGTGCGGCTCGACCAGGCCCGTGGCAGCCTGCGCCGCCCGGCCTGACGGCTCCGTGCCGTTTCCCGGGATTACCCCTTCCTGACCCGCCGCTTTCCTCAACAGTTCCCGAACATCTGGATCAGGCCGGTCACAGCGGCTCGAAGTGCCGGAATCGGCGCCGGCATCGCCGCATGACAGGCTAGCGACAAAACTTTGCCGGATCGGCTTGCTTTTCGCAAATTCAGTCGTTAGGGAACTGCACACATTCGTGGCCGGTCTTTCGGACCGGATCGCGGGGCCGTCGAAAACATGGCCTGATGCGCGCCCGTAGCTCAGCTGGATAGAGCACCAGACTACGAATCTGGGGGTCAGGAGTTCGAATCTCTTCGGGCGCGCCAAATTTCCTAAGCTGCGGTTTATTGGTTGCACGGCCGATGGCAGCGGCTCAGCCAAGTGCCGGCAACGCGCCGTTGCCGTCTCACCCCACCGAGCGTGCCGCCGCCCGGCCGGCGCTGCGGCCCGAGAAGATACAGCCGCCCAGGAACGTGCCTTCGAGCGCAGCGTAGCCATGCACGCCGCCGCCGCCGAAGCCTGCCGCTTCACCGACCGCATAGAGGCCAGGCACCGGCTGGCCGTCGGCATCGAGCACGCGGCTGTCGAGATCGGTCTGCAGGCCGCCGAGCGTCTTGCGGGTCAGGATGTTGAGGCGCACCGCGATCAGCGGACCGTTCACCGGGTCGAGCATCTTGTGCGGCTTTGCCGTGCGGATCAGGCGGTCGCCAAGATAGGCGCGCGCGCCGCGCAACGCGGTGACCTGCATGTCCTTGGAGAAGGGATTGTCGAGTTGCATGTCGCGGGCGCGAATCTCGCGCTCGACCGTTGCGACGTCTAGCAGCGGTTCGCCGCCGGCCAGCGCGTTCATGCGCGCGACCAGCTTCGAAAGATCGGACTCGACGATGAAGTCCTCGCCCTTTTCCATGAACGCCTTGACCGGAGCCGGGATGCCCGACGTGGCGCGACCGAGTACCTGGCGCCAGCTTTTTCCGGTCAGATCCGGGTTCTGCTCCGAGCCCGACAGCGCGAATTCCTTCTGGATGATCTTTTTCGTCAGGATGAACCAGGAATAGTCGAAGCCGGTGCCCATGATGTGGCTAAGCGTGCCCAGCGTGTCGAAGCCCGGATAGAGTGGCACCGGCAGGCGTTTTCCCGGGCATCGAGCCACAGCGAGGATGGGCCGGGCAGGATGCGGATCGCATGGTCCGTCCAGATGGGCGCCCAGTTCTTGATGCCCTCGACATAGTGCCACATGCGGTCGCGGTTGATGAGCTTGCCGCCGGCTTGTTCTGATATGGCCAGCATGCGGCCATCGACATGGTCCGGCACGCCGGCGATCATGCGCTGCGGCGCGTTGCCCAGCCGCTTGGGCCAGTTTTCCCGCACCAGCTGATGGTTGGCGCCAATGCCGCCGGAGGCGACGATCACCGCCTGAGCTTGCAACGCGAAATCGCCTGAGACGTCGCGCGGGCTCTTGTGGCCGCGCTCGACAGGACTCGGTTGCAGGATGTCCCCCTGTACGCCGGTCACGGCCGCACCCGTCCGTGTCAGGGCATTGACTCGGTGACGAAACCTGAAGTCGATCAATCCACGCTTTTGCGCCTCGCGCACGCGCAGCACGAAAGGTTCGAGCACGCCAGGACCGGTGCCCCAGGCTATGTGGAAGCGCGGCACCGAATTGCCGTGGCCGATGGCGTTACCGCCGCCGCGCTCGGCCCAGCCGACGACAGGAAAGAATTTCAGCCCGCGCTCGATCAGCCAGGAGCGCTTCTCGCCGGCGGCAAAGCCGACATAGGCCTCGGCCCATTTGCGTGGCCAGTGGTCTTCCGGCCGGTCGAAAGCAGCGGTGCCGATCCAGTCCTCGAGCGCCAGGTCATGGGAGTCGCGGATGCGCATGCGCCGCTGCTCCTGTGAATCGACGAGGAAAAGCCCGCCGAATGACCAGAACGCCTGGCCGCCCAGCGATTGCTCCGGCTCCTGGTCGACGATAATGATTTTCTTGCCCGCTTCCGCAAGCTCGGCGGCGGCAACCAGTCCGGCAAGGCCGGCGCCGACAATGATCACATCCGCGTCGTCAGCCATTTTTCTTCCCCAGAATTAGCCGGCTATGTAAGGCGGGTTTCAGACGGTTTCCCAGCCGCCTGTGTCGCCGGCGCGGAAGATGGCGTCGATGACCTTCTGGTTGAGCACGGATTCCTCCAGCGTGAACACCCGCTCCTTGCCGCCAAGTGCTGCCCGCGCGAAGGTCTCGACTTCCAGCCGGTATTGCTGCGTGCCGGGAAAGCGGAACACCTGCGCCTCGGTGTGGTTCTGGTTGTGCAACTCGACGCGGTGATGGTCGTAGAGCCCGGCATTGAAGGGCGAGAACAGTTCGATGAAACCCTTCTCGCCGTGGAACACCATCACCTGGCGCGCCGCCATCTGCGTCGACAGGTAGAAGGACAGTTCGAAATCGCCGAAATCGGCGCGGATCGATGAATAGATGTCGGTGCCGAATGTCTTATCGCGCTCGATCGTCGCCTGTACGCGCAGCGGCTCCTTGCCGGTCGAAAAGCGCGTCGACACGGTCGGGTAGACGCCGATATCGGGCAGCGCGCCGCCGCCGAGATCGAGCTTGTTGCGCATGTTGTTGGGGTCGACATTGTAGTAGGAGAAGGCGCCCTGCACATGGCGCAGCCGGCCGATGGCGCCGCTGGCGATGAGATCACGCACCTTGATCCATTGCGGATGGTAGATGACCATGAAGGCTTCGCACACCAGCACCTTCTTCTGGTCGCGCAGCTTGATCAGGGGGGCGATGTCCTTGGCATCGAGTGCCAGCGGCTTTTCAACCAGCACATGCTTGCCTGCTTCGATGGCTTTTTCAGTCCATTCGACATGCTGCGAAGTCGGCAACGGGATGTAGACGCCGTCAACCTCGTTGGAAGCGAGCAACTCCTCATAGGAGCCGAAGGCATGGCGCGCGCCAAAGCGGTCGCCCAATGCCTTGGCTTTCGACAGGTCGCGGCTGGCGATCGCCGACAGGACGCCGTTCTCCGCTTCGACGATTGCCGGCAACAGCTGCTCGCGGCCGATCTTGGCCGTCGACAACACACCCCATCGGAACATCACGCTTCTCCATGTCGATTACAGGCAATGAGGTTTGCCTGAAATCGGCGGAAAAGCCAATGCGGGTCGCTCGGTTCCTCGCCCATGAAAGCGGGCAGGGACACAGGTACCTCAGCCGCGCGCTAGCCCCTTTTCCCGGTCAGCGTCATGTCGAAATCGACGACGTTGGAATACAGCGGCGTGCCGACATCCATGCCGTAACGCGAGCGCAGCACCTTGCCGGTGACATGGAATTTGATCGTCCCGCCCTTCAACCCGTCGAGCTCGGCGGTGAATTTTTCCGGAAACGTCTTGCCGCGCGCCGTCAGCCTGCCGGAGACAAGGGCCGACGTGTCGCCGGTGCGGGTCACACTGGTCGAGCGGAACTGGATTTCGGGACTGTTGGCCGCGTCGAACACCGCGTCGGAGCGCAGGAACGCATCGATGCGGCCTTGGCCGGTGCCGACGCTCTCGGGATAGATGGTGAGGTCGACCTTCGAACGGCTGACATCATTGTTGTCGATGCGGATCATGCCCTTGAAACGGGCAAAGGCGCCGTCGAACCCGCCTCCCCCGGCCTTGCCGATGGTGAAGCGGATCGCGGACCCAGTTTGGCTGATTGCATAGCTGCCGGCGGCATCGCCGAGCACGACCGCCGCGTAAACAGGCATGGCCAGGCAGGCGGCGGCAGCCGCCAATCCAAGGATTCGCGCACGCATTGGGGTGTTCCTTGTTAGGAGGCAGCGCTCTCTGGCGTCCTCACCCCACAAACGAGACCAAGGCGCGTTCTATTCCCCGGTTGACGAAGGCGTGATCATACGCGTGAGCACCCCGTCGCGAAGCAGGAAATGGTGGCGCAGGGCCGCCGCGACATGCAGGGCGACAAGCGCCGTGCCGGCATAGGCGAGATACCAGTGTGCCGACGTCCAAAAGCTTTCGGCGGCATCGGATTCGGCGAGCGGCAGGTTAGGCATCACGAACAGGTTGAACGGCATGCTGGGAATCTCCAGCGTCGAGACCGACACCAGCGCCCAGCCTGACAGGGGCAGGGCGATCTGGAAGGCATAGAGCGCCAGATGCGCCAGCGGCGCCGAGCGGCGCTCCAGGGCGCCGACAGAAGGCGGCAAGGGCGGTGCCGCATTGCCGAGCCGCCAGGCGATACGCAGGATGATGAGCCCAAGCAGCAGAAAGCCCAGGGATTTGTGCAGCTGGATCAATTCGAAGGCCGTGCGTTGGCTCGGGGTCCTGACCATAACGAAGCCGAGCATGAACTGGCCGATGAAAATAATCCCGATCAGCCAGTGGAGGACGATGGTTGCCCATCCATAGCGGGTCGCGGTGTTGGTGATTGAAGCCTGCATGCGAGGCGAACGTTGGCGCGGTCAGCTTTCTTCCCCTTGCCGACGAGGAGGAGAGTTGCCTACCCGCTCACCTTGAAGAAATCGACGAAAGCCCTCAGCGCCGGCCGCATCTGGCGGCGGCTCGGGTAATAGACGAAGAATCCGTCGAAGGGTGGGCACCAGTCCTCCAGCACGCGGATCAGCCGTCCGTCGGCAAGCGGCGCGCGGACATAGTCCTCGAAAACGAAGGCGAGCCCGGCGCCGTCGACCGCGGCCTGAGCGATCAGATGGTCCTCGTCGAGGATCAGCGGCCCTTGCACCGCGATCTCGACCTCCTCGCCGTCCTTTTCGAATTCCCAGCGGTAGAGAATGCCGCTGGAGAAGCGGAAGCGGATGCAGCGATGCTCGGCGAGGTCGCGCGGATGGCGCGGCCGGGGCATGGCCTCGAAATAGGATGGAGCGCCCACCACCGCGCCGCGAATGTCCGGCCCGATGCGCACCGCGATCATGTCGCGCTGCAGGCTCTCGCCGAGCCTGACACCAGCATCGAAACCGCCTGCCACCACGTCGGTGAAGCGATCCTCGATGATGATCTCCAGCACGATGTCGGGATAGGCTGACGCAAAGGCGCTGAGCCGTGGCGTCAGCACCAGATGCGCTGACGTGCGCGGCACGCTGAGCCGCAAGTTCCCGGCGGGCCGGTCGCGGGCCTCAACGGCCGTCTCCAGCGCCAGGTCGATCTCGGAAAGCGCCGGGCGCAATCGCTCCAGCAATTGCGCGCCTTCCTCGGTCGGTGCGACACTGCGCGTGCTGCGCGCCAAAAGGCGCACGCCAAGCCGTGCCTCCAGGCTGGAGACCGCGTGGCTCACCGCGGAGGGAGCTATCGCCAGTTCCCTGGCCGCGCCGCGAAAACTGCCGCATTGGGCAACGGTCGCCAGCACCGCAAGCTGTGAGAGATGTGCTCGGTTCATTGATCTATTTCATGGAATGACCCGTACGAAGAAGAGCCGATTATCGAACGGGCGGCAAGGCGTTATTTCCTGGGCATCACAACAAGGAGATGCGCGATGAAAACCCGCAAGCTAGGAACTGAACTTGAAGTCTTCCCGGTCGGCCTCGGTTGCATGGGCATGAGCTTTGCCTATGGCGGCCAGCCGGAAGCCGAGGCGATCGCTACCTTGCACCGCGCCGTCGAGATCGGTGTCAACTTCTTCGACACGGCCGAGGTCTACGGCCCCTTCGAAAACGAGATCCTGCTGGGCAAGGCGCTGAGATCGGTTCGCGATAAGGTGACGATCGCGACCAAATTCGGCTTCAAGATACTGGAGGAGGGCACCGGCATGGATCGCATGGCCGGTGTGGACAGCCGTCCCGAGCACGTCAAGGCCGTCGCCGAGGCGTCGTTGAAGCGGCTCGGAACCGATGTCATCGACCTCTACTACCAGCACCGCGTCGACCCGGAGGTGCCGATCGAGGATACGGTCGGCGCCATGGCCGAGCTGGTGCGCGAGGGCAAGGTGCGGGCGCTTGGCCTGTCGGAGGCGAGTGCCGGCACCATCCGCCGGGCACACGCCGTGCACCCGATCGCCGCGGTGCAGAGCGAATATTCGCTGTGGAGCCGCGACCCGGAAGACGAGATATTCGCCGTCTGCCGGGAGTTGGGCATTGGCTTCGTGCCCTACAGCCCGCTCGGCCGCGGCCTGCTCACCGGCACCATCGCAAAGCCGGAGACCCTGAGCGACGACGATTGGCGCCGCACCTTGCCGCGCTTCCAGGCCGACGCCATGGAAGCCAATGCCAAGGTGATCGCCACGCTGGAAAGGCTGGCGGTGGAGAAGGGCGTCACCTCGGCGCAGCTGGCGCTGGCCTGGGTGCTGCACCAAGGCGACTTCATCGTGCCGATCCCGGGTGCGCGACAAATCCGCCATTTGGAGCAGAATACGGCGGCGGCTGACATAGTGATGAGCGCGGCAGAGGTCGCGACGATCGGCGATGCGCTGTCCCCCGACAAGGTAATGGGCAAGCGCTATACCGAAGAATTGATGGCGCTGGTGAATGGGTGAGCACACAAGCTGAAAAGCGGCGCTTCGGCGCCGCTTTTGTCGCATGGCATAGACAGTTGGACGCGCTGGCCCGCCGACATCTCAAATTTGCTACCACGGCACCACCGTAATCTCCGGCCAATACGCCCGCGCTCGCGCGCCCTTCTCCTCATGCGTTTTCCGGTTGTCCATCAGCCGGCTGGGCGTAATTCGAAACGAGAAGAGATCGTCGAGCCCGAACGGCGCCACGAGGTCCAGCTGCCCGTCCGCATCATATCGAACCCCGACCGCATGGGTCTTCGAGGCAAAATAGCTGACGGATTCACTGGCACTCGCATAGCGCGGGCAGGGCCGGCCGAACTTTTGCGGATACCACAGGTGCACTCGCGCCTGGTTGCGCACCTCGACCGGCAGCGGCAATCCTTCGAAATGCCTGGCCGCCCGTTGGATCACCGCGTCTTCGGCCTCGTAGGACAGGTCGGAGTCGTCGAAATAAAACAGGTCGACATCCTTGATGCCGTAGCCGGATGGCTTGCCGGTCAGGTGGTTCCAGACGCTGTTGTAAAGCACGCCGGAAACCACCAGCCAATCCGGCAGCGCAAGCATGCCGACCCTCGCCAGCGTTTCGGCCAGCAGCGGGTCGGCAGCGACGATGCCGAGAAAAGCCGTACGCTGTTTCTCGAAGGAGAGCCCAGAATAGCGCAGATGGTCCATCGCCCCTTGGAGAGCGATTCGCCATTCCCTCGCAAGTCTCAGCCGCGCAACACGCCGCCAGTCTGCTTGCCGACATTCTCGACGATGCGCTTGGCCAGCGCCTCGAAATCCTCGTCGGTCAGCGTCTTCTCGGTCGGCTGGATCGACACTTCGATGGCGATCGACTTCTTGCCTTCGCCCAGCGACGCGCCTTCGAACACGTCGAAGACCGAGACAGCAGTGATCAGCTTCTTGTCGGCGGCGAGCGCGGCACGTACCAGCGTGCCGGCCTCGACCGCTTTGTCGACGACGAAGGCGAAGTCGCGCTTCACCGCCTGGAAGGCAGATAGGTCCAGTCTGGGCTTGGTCTTGGTAGGCTTGGCCTTCGGCTCCGGCACGGCATCGACGAACACCTCGAAGCCGCAGAGCGGCCCCGAGACATCGAGCCCTTCCAGCGTCTTCGGATGGAACTCGCCGAATGTGCCAAGTACGGTCTTCGGACCGAGCTTGATCGTTCCGGAACGGCCGGGATGGTACCAGGCCGGGCCGCCCGCCTCGATCTGCAGCCGGTCGACCGGCGCACCGCAGGCTTCGAGCGCGGCGATCGCGTCGGCCTTGGCGTCGAATACGCCGACCGGGCCCGAATTGCCGGCCCAGTTGCGGCCGGAGCCGTCGAGCTTTGCCGTGCCGCGACGCACGCCGGCGGCGACGCGCCGCTGCTGGTCGGCGCCGTCGCCCTCATAGGTGCCCGAGACCTCGAACAGCGCCACGTCGCCAATGCCCTTGTCGGCGTTGCGCTGCGCGGCCGAAATCAGCCCCGGCAGCAGCGAGGGCCGCATGTCGGACATGTCGGCGGCGATCGGGTTGGCAAGCTTCAGCGCCGTCTGGCCGCCGCCGAAGAGTTCGGCGTGTTTGGCCGGGATGAACGACCAGGTAACGGCCTCCATCATGCCGCGCACGGCAAGCGAACGCTTGGCGGCACGCGTGCGGATCTGCAGCGTCGTCAGGATCTTGCCGTTGACCACGTCATGCGCGCCGAGCGGCTGCGGGGCGATGTTGTCGACGCCATGGATGCGCATGATCTCCTCGACCAGATCGGCCTTGCCGTCGACATCGGGGCGCCAGGAGGGGACCGTGACGTCGACGACGTCGCCCGATCCCTGCGCGTGGAAGCCCAGACGCGACAGGATGTCGAGGCTCTCCGCCTTCGGCACCTCGATACCGGTCAGCCGCTTCACTTCCGACAACGGAAGGGAAACGATTTTGGGTTGATGTCCGGCATAGCCGGCCACCTCGGTCTCGGTCGGCGTGCCGCCGCAGAAATCGATCACCAGCTTGGTCGCCAGTTCGAGGCCCGGCACCATGAATTCAGGGTCGACACCGCGCTCGAAGCGATAGCGCGCGTCGGTGATGATGCCGAGCGTGCGGCCGGTGCGGGCCGTGGTGATCGGGTCCCAAAGAGCGGATTCGATCAGCACGTTCGTCGTGTTCTCGTCACAGCCGGAGTGTTCGCCACCCATGATGCCGGCAATGGACTCGACGCCATTGTCGTCCGCGATCACGCACATCTCCGGCGTCAGCGTGTATTCGCGCCCGTCGAGCGCATGCACCTTTTCACCGTCGCGGGCGCGGCGCACCACGAGGTTGCCGGCGACCTTGGCGGCATCGAAGACATGCAGCGGCCGTCCGCGGTCGAAGGTGACGTAATTGGTGATGTCGACCAGCGCGCTGATCGGCCTCAGCCCAATGGCGATCAGCCGCTGCTGAAGCCATTTCGGCGACGGGCCATTCCTGACATCCTTGACCAGCCTGAGTGCGAAGCCGGGGCAAAGCTCCGGCGCTTCGATGGTCACTTTCACCGGGCACATGCCGTTGCCGACATGCGGCATGATCGCCCCGCCGACAAGGCGGCCAAGCCCGCTCGCCGCCAGATCCCGCGCGATGCCGTAGACGCTGGTGGCATCGGGCCGGTTCGGCGTCAGATTGATCTCGATGACCGGATCGTCGAGATGCGCATAGGACGCAAAGCTGGTGCCGACCGGCGCATCCTCGGGCAGGTCGATGATACCATTATGCTCGTCGGACAGTTCCAACTCGCGCTCGGAACACATCATGCCATGGCTTTCGACGCCTCGGATCTTGCCGACCGTCAGCGTCACGTCGATGCCGGGCACATAGGTGCCGGGCGCGGCAAAGGCGCCGATCAGGCCGGCCCGGGCGTTCGGCGCGCCACACACCACTTGCACAGGCGGCTTGCCGTCGCCGGTATCGACGGTCAGCACCCGCAGCCGGTCGGCATCGGGGTGCTGCACCGCCGTCAGCACCTTGGCGATGACGAAGGGTTTCAGCCCCGCCTTATCGTCGACATGCTCGACCTCGAGGCCGATCGAGGTCAGCCGCTCGACGATCTCGTCAAGCGTGGCGTCGGTTTCAAGGTGATCCTTGAGCCAGGAGAGGGTGAATTTCATTGGGCTGTTCCGTAATAGCTGGCAGCAGGAGTCTTCAGGACGGTCACGCGCTCAGGCCTCCGAACAGCGTCGG
The DNA here is from genome assembly GCF_054059755.1 of Mesorhizobium sp. URHB0026. Lineage (NCBI taxonomy): Bacteria > Pseudomonadati > Pseudomonadota > Alphaproteobacteria > Hyphomicrobiales > Phyllobacteriaceae > Mesorhizobium > Mesorhizobium sp. URHB0026. The sequence goes on from NZ_JBSSCN010000001.1 coordinate 1,951,980, forward strand.
CATGTCGAGCGGCCGGAAGCCGTAATGCGATAGCCAGCGGACGTCGGCGTCGAAGAAGGCGCGCAGGTCGGGCATGCCGTATTTCAGCATGGCGATGCGGTCGATGCCCATGCCCCAGGCAAAGCCCTGATACTCGTCGGGATCGAGCCCGCCGGCGCGCAGCACGTTGGGGTGCACCATGCCGCAGCCGAGGATCTCCAACCAGTCGGAGCCTTCGCCGAAGCGCACTTCGCCGGGCCGCGAGCGGTCGCACTGGATATCGACCTCGAGGCTTGGCTCGGTGAACGGGAAGAAGGACGGGCGAAAGCGCATCTTGAGCTGCTGCACTTCGAAGAAGGCCTTGCAGAACTCTTCCAGCACCCACTTCATGTTGGCGACGTTGGCCGATTTGTCGATCACCAGCCCCTCGACCTGATGGAACATCGGCGAGTGGGTGGCGTCGGAATCCTGGCGATAGGTCTTGCCCGGAATGACGATGCGGATCGGCGGCTTCTGCTTCTCCATGGTGCGGATCTGCACCGGCGAGGTGTGAGTGCGCAAAAGCTTGCGCTCGCCCTTCTCGTCCGGCTGGAAGAAGAACGTGTCGTGCATCTCGCGCGCCGGATGGCCTTCCGGGAAATTCAGCGCGGTGAAATTATAGTAGTCGGTCTCGATATCGGGACCTTCGGCGATGGCGAAGCCGAGATCGCCGAAGATCGCGGCGATCTCGTCGATGACCTGGCTGATCGGATGGATGCGGCCGCGCTCGGCCGGTGACTGCCGCACCGGCAGCGTCACGTCGACCTTCTCGGCCGCCAGACGGGCGGCGATCGCCACATCCTTCAGTTCAGCCTTGCGGGCCGTCAGCGCCTCGGTGACACGGTTCTTGAGGCCGTTGATGGCCGGGCCCTTCACCTGCCGGTCCTCGGCGCTCATCGCGCCAAGCGTTTTCAGCATCTCGGACACGGTGCCCTTCTTGCCGAAGGCAGCGATGCGCACGGCCTCGATGGCCGGCTCGTCGACGGCCGATGCGATGTCGGCCAGAAGCGAATCTTCCAGGGCTTCAAGATTTCCAGCGGTGGCGTTCACGGCGAAGCTCTCTCCATCGGCGATCGACACCATATTGGTTCGTCTGTCGCCATTTTGGTTACATCAGGCATAAGAAAAACCCGCGCCAGCCGTGCCAGCGCGGGTTCCCCATAATCAGAATTGCGAATGTTTGGGAAGCGCTGGTCTTAGGCGACAGCGCTTTCAAAAGCATTCGGCGTGGTGTTCTTCAGATATTCGAGCGCGACCTTGGCCTTGGCCACCAGGGCGGCGAAAGCCTGCGGCTCGTGGATGGCCATGTCGGACAGGATCTTGCGATCGATCTCGATGCCGGCCTTGTTCAAGCCGTCGATGAAGCGGCCATAGGTCAGGCCATGCTCGTGCGTCGCCGCGTTGATGCGCTGGATCCACAGCGCGCGGAACGAGCGCTTGCGGTTCTTGCGGTCTCGGTAAGCGTACTGCAGCGACTTTTCCACCGCCTGCTTGGCGATGCGGATGGTGTTCTTGCGGCGGCCGTAGAAGCCTTTCGCGGCTTTCAGGACCTTCTTGTGCTTGGCGTGCGAGGTGACGCCTCTTTTTACGCGTGCCATGTCATGATCTCCTTAAAAACTTAAAGGCCGTTCGGAAGAAAATTCTTGATGACCTTCTTGCCATCCGGTTCAGCCAGAACCATCGTGCCGCGGGCATTTCGAATGAACTTGTTGGAACGCTTGATCATGCCGTGACGCTTGCCGGCCGCAGCCGACAGGACTTTACCCGTACCTGTGATCTTGAACCGCTTCTTGGCGGCCGATTTGGTCTTCATCTTGGGCATTTTGCTACTCCGTATTGTTGGCGCACGATCGCGCTTCTTGTCGCTCCGGGCCGACCAAAGCCCGAAAAGCAAATGAAACCGCCACGGCATGCCCTGCCGGGCGGTTTTCTTGGAACGGCGGTGCTATAGATCAAAGATGGCGCGGGCGCAACACCTCGGCACTCTGGACGCACTGTCCGCGGTCACGGCAGCCTAAACCAGACCGGCAGCATGCCCGACAATTGCGCGCCGTCGATCAGTTCGAAGGCCGGCAGCGCGATCAGGAACACCAGCCCGTCGAGCAGTGTGGTCAAAAGCAGGCGCGGCTTGAAGCTGCCGGTGTCGCCTTCCTCGTAGAGCGAAAGCTTGGGGAAGAAGCGCGGCACGCGTGCCAGATAGTCGGCATAGGTTACACCGAGCGCTTCCTTGAGGAATTTCTCCTCGCGCAGGATGACGATATGGAAGGCGCCGGCGCACAGAACCGCGAAAAGGGTGATGCCGGAGAACGAGCCGATCTGCGCGCCGACACCGGCGGCGGCCACGGTCGAGAACACGTAGAGCGGGTTGCGGGTGATCGAATAGGGGCCACCGGTCACCACCTCGGAGGATTTGCGCCCGCCTATATAGAGCGTCGCCCAGAGGCGCCCGACGATGCCGAGGAAAATCAAGAGCACGCCGAACATCTCGATCGTTTCGTGCACCGGCGTGTCCGGCGGGAAGGTCGACTGGCCGAACAGCAGCGCCAGAAACAGCACCAGGACGAGCACGGCAAGCACCAGCCGGCGCATCTGCTGGTAGTTGCCCAGCCCGTGTTTGACGTCCTTGACGTCCAAAACCTTTTCGTTGGCCATGCGGGATCCGATCGTCGAAGAGCTTTGCCGGCGATCGCGGCTTTGAGCTAAGAAATAGAGCGTCCCGCCGATCGCCGGGACGCCCTGTAGCACAATTCGGGCGGATTTAGAGCGCGATGTCCGGGCCTGACGTCATCGTGATCCACGTGGGTTCCGCAAACTTTAGCGCGGGGCCAGCACCATCATCATCTGGCGGCCTTCGAGCTTCGGCTCGGCTTCCACCTTGGCAATGGTCGCCACCTCCTCGCGCACCTTGTTCAGAAGCTGCATGCCGAGTTCCATATGCGCCATCTCGCGGCCGCGGAAGCGCAGCGTCAACTTGACCTTGTCGCCTTCCTCGAAGAAGCGGCGCACCGCCTTCATCTTGGTCTCGTAGTCATGGCTGTCGATGTTCGGGCGCATCTTGATCTCCTTGATCTCGATGACCTTCTGGTTCTTGCGCGCCTCGGCCGCCTTCTTCTGGTTGGCGTATTTCAACTTGCCGAGATCGAGGATTTTTACGACGGGGGGGACCGCGTTGGGCGATATTTCGACGAGATCGAGCCCGGCCTCTTCGGCGAGCAGCAATGCGTCGTTGATGGAAATATCGCCGCGATTCTGGCCGTCGGCGTCGATAAGCTGGACCCGGGGAACCCGGATGTCACGATTGGAGCGCGGCCCATCCTTGGTCGGCGCCGCTGCTTTGAAAGGTCTGCGAATGGTCGTGGTCTCCTTGGCCGTTTCGTTCGGGATTTGTCGTCTTGATACGTGGACGCGCCAATGTGGTGAGCGCGCGGGCGGAGTCAATAGCACAGCATTGACAGAAAATCACCCTGATCGCCGGCCTGCACCAAACAAAGAAACAGCGCGAGTACTTTTCGCCACGCCTCCGGCTGTGCCACAAGGGCCGCGGGCCAAAAGACGGGCCTGAGGAAAAGCCATGATCGCCACGCCCCCATCCTCTCTGGCTCCAGTTTTTCTGGATGTCGACGGATCTGATATCGCGGTGCGCCATTCAGACGGCTCGACGCCCGGCATCGTCTGGCTCGGCGGCTACAAGTCGGACATGCTGGGCACGAAGGCCGAGACGCTGTCGGACTGGGCGGCAACTGAAGGCCGGGCCTTCCTGCGGCACGATTATTCGGGCCATGGCGAATCCGGTGGCGCCTTCGCCGACGGTACGATCTCGAAATGGCTTGCGCAAAGCCTTGCCGTCTTCCGGCATTTCGCCAAAGGCGATCAGATCCTGGTCGGCTCGTCGATGGGCGCCTGGATCGCGCTGCGCATGGTACAGGAATTGCGCAAGGCGGGCGACGCAGCCGTCGTCGGCCTGGTGCTGCTGGCCCCGGCGCCGGATTTTACAAGCGACCTGATCGAGCCGGTGCTGACCAAGGCGCAGAAGCGCGATCTCGCCGAAAAGGGCTTCTTCGCGGAACCCTCGGATTATTCCGCCGAGCCTTACGTCTACACCCGCGCCCTGATCGAGGATGGGCGCAATAACCGGGTAATGGCCGGGCCGATCGACACGCATTGCCCGGTTCACATCTTGCAGGGGCTGGCCGACGCGGACGTGCCGTCGAGCCACGCCTTGAGGCTGGTCAGCCTGCTGCCTGCCGACGATGTAACGCTGTCGCTGATCCCCGATGGTGACCATCGCCTGTCGCGGCCCCAGGATCTCGACATGCTGGTGCGGGCGGTCGGCGACCTGGCCAAGCGAGGCCAGTGACGATGCGCCTGTCCATCCCGATCTCCGCTTTCGTCGCGGCCATCGTCGGTTTCGGCGGCACGCTGGCCATCGTCATTGCCGCCGCCAAGGCGGTCGGGGCGACGCAGGTCGAGACTGCGAGCGGGGTGACGGCGATCTGCCTGGCCATGACCGCCGAGTGCCTGTGGCTGTCCTGGCGCACGAAAATGCCTGTCATCACCGCCTGGTCGACGCCGGGCCTTGCACTGGTCGCCGCCTCGAGCGGCTTTTCGATGGGCGAGGCCGTCGGCGCCTATATCGTCACGGGCGTGCTGCTGGTCGCGACCGGCCTGTTTGGGCCGCTGACCCGGCTGATATCGAGAATACCGGCTTCGGTCGCCTCCGGCATGCTGGCCGGCATCGTCGTCACCTTCGCCATCAATGCCATGAAGGCCATTCCGGCGGACCCTTGGCTCATCCTGCCGCTGATCGCGGCATTCTTCGTCATCCGGCTGTTCAATCCGGCGCTGTCGGTGCTGGCGGTGCTGGTTGGCGGTGGCCTTGCCGCCTTCCTCACGGGCCGTGTCGGCGGCCTGCCCGCGCCCGAACTATCGACACTGACGGTTATCGCTCCCCATTTCACCGCCAAGGCGATCATCGGCCTGGCGCTGCCGCTCTACCTCGTCACCATGGCTTCGCAGAACCTGTCGGGGCTCGCGGTACTGCGGGCGGCCGGCTACCACCCCGAACCCGGCCCGCTGATCGGCGTCACCGGCCTGTTTTCGCTCCTGTCTGCGCCATTCGGTGCCGGAACCACCAATCTGGCGGCGATCTCGGCGGCCATCTGCACCGGGCCTGACGTCCATCCCGATCCCGCCGAGCGCTGGAAGACCGGGCCGTTCTACGCGCTTGCCTACCTCGTCTTCGCCATCTTCGGCGCTTCGCTGGTGGCGATCTTCGCCGTCCTGCCGCAGAGCCTGATCGTGCTGGTGGCGGGACTTGCGCTGATGGGATCGCTCGCCAACGCGCTGGCGATCGCGCTCAAGGACGAGGGCGAGCGCATGGCCGCAACCGTCACCTTCGTCGTCACCGCCTCCGGGCTGACGCTGTTCGGTGTCGGCGCCGCATTTTGGGGCCTGATCGCCGGGTTGGTCGTGCTTTTCCTCGATATGCTCAAAAAGCGATAATCATTTCAGGCCCTTGTTCGGTTTTGGCGGACATTGTCTTGAATCGCCGTTTTCGCCTTCCCATTTCGATTCCACGCAGCCGGTTCTGGCTGTCTCCAACCGAAGGAATGGGAGAAAATGAACACATCTGCATTGATCCGCCCGGCCTGGACGCCGGCGACCATCGCGTTGATGGTGATCGGTTTCATGGTGTTCTGGCCGCTCGGCTTCGCCATGCTCGCCTACATCATCTGGGGCGACCGGCTCGAGGGCTTCAAGCGTGACGTCAACCGCGCGACCGACGGCATCTTCGCCGGTTGTCGCCGTGGCTCCGACAAGGCCGCGCGCTGGGGCAACGGCTCCGCCCGCACCGGCAACGTCGCTTTCGACGACTGGCGCGAAAAGGAGCTTGAGCGCCTGGACGAAGAGCGCCGCAAGCTCGACGAGATGCTGACGCAGTTCGACGAGTATGCCCGCGAATTGCGCCGCGCCAAGGATCAGGACGAGTTCGACCGGTTCATGGCCAACCGCAACAAGTCGACCGCGCCGGCCAAGACCGATCCGAGCACCAAGACCGATCCGAGCACCGGAGCGACCCCCACCAAGCGTGGCAAAGGCTCGAACCTGCTCGACGACTGAAGCCCGGCGACAGGGCCAAGGTATGATGACGGCGTCGCGCGAGCGGCGCCGTTTCTTTTTTGTTCTATTCGTTCGCCTCGAATCGCGTATCGTCCCGCCATGACCATCGGGTTCTTCCGCAATCTGACAAAGCCCAAACCCACGCCTGTCGTGGAGCGAGAATATTGCGTCGCCGGCCGCACGCTGCCGCTCAAGATCGTCGAGAGCGCCAGGGCAAAGCGTCTGACGCTGCGCATCGAGTCCGGCGGACAGGGCCTGCGCATCACCGTGCCGCCGGGCCTGCGCCGCGGCGAAGTGGACAGGTTCCTCGACCGCCACCAGGACTGGCTGGAACAGCGGCTGGCCAAGGTGCCGACGCGGCCGCAGGTGCGTCCGGGCATAAGGATTCCGGTACGAGGCGTGGCCCACCGTATCGTGCATGAGCCGTCAAAGCGAGGCACTGTCACCATATCGCGCGACGACCGCGGCCCGCTGCTGATCGTGCATGGCGACCGCATCCATCTGCCGCGCCGCATCGCCGATTTTTTGAAGCGCGAGGCCAAGAAAGAGATCGAGAAGCTGGTCGTCAAGCATACGGAGGCGCTTGGCAAGCGCGCCAAGGCGATCCGCTACAAGGACACCTCCAGCCGCTGGGGCTCCTGCACTTCGGAAGGCAATCTGTCCTTTTCCTGGCGCATCATGATGGCGCCGCAGCCTGTCATAAATTACCTCGTCGCGCATGAGGTGGCGCATCTCAAGGAGATGAACCACGGGCCGAAATTCTGGAAACTGTGCGAAAAGCTCTGCCCCGACACCGACCGCTGCAAGGACTGGCTGAAGCGCAATGGCGGCGCCCTGCAGGCGATTGTGTTCGAGTAGGGCGCCTCAGTCATCATTCGCCGCATTGAGCTCATCCGGCCGCAACCCTTCGTCAGCATGCTGCGGCCAGGGTAGAAAGTTCCGATCGAAAGCTTCGCCGCCGAAATAATCCAGCGCCCGATGCGCCTCGGCGCCGTTGAAGGCGGCCCTGTCCATGAGGTGCGCTATGACCTCACGCGCCTGCGCGACCTTTTGCTTCAGTTCGGCAACGGTCTGGTCGTCCATGGCTGTGCTCCCGCCTTGCATGCTGTCCATCCATAGGTAGCGCCTTTGGCCTTGCCGGCAAACAGCATGCTTTTTCTCGACTCTTGGCGCTTTTCGTGCCAATTCCGCGCCATGGCGCTCGACATCAAGATCTGCGGCTTGAAGACCGACCAGGCAATGGCCGCGGCCCTGGCCGGCGGCGCCAGCCATGTCGGGTTCATCTTCTTTCCAAAAAGCCCGCGTTATGTTGAGCCGGCCGAAGCCGGCCGTCTGCGCGAAGCGGCTCGTGGCAAGGCCTTGGCGGTTGCCGTCACCGTCGATGCCAGAGACGCCTTCCTCGACGAAATCGTCGAAAAGCTGCAGCCCGACATGCTGCAACTGCACGGCTCCGAAACCCCCGAGCGAGTGGCTGAACTGAAAGCCCGCCATGGGCTGCCGGTGATGAAGGCGTTGCCGCTCAGCGAGGCCGCCGATCTCGAACGGACAAAGCCGTTTGTCGGCATCGCCGACCGGTTCCTGTTCGACGCCAAGCCGCCAAAGGGCTCGGAGCTGCCGGGCGGCAATGGCGTCGCCTTCGACTGGCGCATTCTCGCCGGCCTTGACGCCGGGATCGATTACATGCTTTCCGGTGGGCTCAACGCCGCCAACATCGGCGATGCCCTTCGGCTTGCCAATCCGCCCGCGATAGACATTTCCTCGGGCGTGGAAAGCGCCCCGGGCGTCAAGGATCCGGCGCTGATCGAACAGTTTTTCCGAGCCGTCCGGGCAGCACGCGATGATCGCGCCGCCTGAGCGTACTCCCAATCAAGATGCAGGAGATCGGCGATGAACAAGCCGGCGACACCCAATTCCTTCCGCACCGGACCCGACGAACAGGGCATGTTCGGCATTTTCGGCGGTCGGTTCGTTGCCGAAACGCTGATGCCGCTGATCCTCGACCTGGAGAAAAACTGGAACGAGGTCAAGAACGATCCGGATTTCAGGGCTGAACTGACCGGTCTTTCGACCCATTATGCCGGCCGGCCGTCGAAGCTCTACTTCGCCGAGGGCCTGACCAGACATCTTCGTGAGGTTTCCTCGGCGAAGGGCCTCGGGGGCGGCGCGAAAGTCTATTTTAAGCGCGAGGATTTGAACCACACCGGTTCGCACAAGATCAACAACTGCCTCGGACAGATCCTGCTGGCCAAGCGCATGGGCAAGAAGCGCATCATCGCGGAGACCGGTGCCGGCCAGCATGGCGTGGCGTCCGCCACGGTCGCCGCCCGCTTCGGCTTTCCCTGCGTCGTCTATATGGGCGCGACAGACGTCGCCCGCCAGAGCCCCAACGTCTTCCGCATGAAGCTGCTCGGCGCCGAAGTGCGGCCCGTTACCGCCGGTCACGGTACGCTGAAGGACGCCATGAACGAAGCCCTTCGTGATTGGGTGACCAATGTCGAGGACACCTATTATTTGATCGGCACCGCCGCCGGTCCGCACCCCTATCCCGAACTGGTGCGCGATTTCCAGTCGGTAATCGGAACCGAGGCGCGCGCGCAAATCCTCGAACAGGAAGGGCGGCTGCCCGACACCATCATCGCCGCCGTCGGCGGCGGGTCCAACGCCATCGGCATGTTCCATCCCTTCCTCGATGACAAGGAGGTTCGTATCATCGGCATCGAAGCCGGCGGGCGCGGCCTCGACGGCATCGAGCATTGCGCCTCGATGAATGCCGGCTCCCCCGGTGTGCTGCACGGCAACCGCACCTATCTCCTGCAGAATGCCGACGGCCAGATCATGGACGGCCATTCGATTTCGGCCGGCCTCGATTATCCCGGCGTCGGCCCGGAGCATTCGTGGCTGCGCGACTCCGGCCGTGTCGAATATGTGCCGATCCTTGACGACGAGGCGCTCGAAGCCTTCAAGCTGACGACGCGCGTCGAAGGCATTATCCCGGCGCTGGAATCCGCGCACGCCATCGCCCATGCGGTCAAGATCGTGCCCGCCATGGACAAGGACCAGATCGTCATCGTCAACCTGTCCGGCCGTGGCGACAAGGACGTCCACACGGTGGCCTCGATGCTGGGCATGGAGATCTAGGCCCTTTGGACCGTTCGACTTGGGAGTTGATTATGAACAAAATTCGTCCAAAGGGCCTGACATGACAACCCGCATCGACCGCCGCATGGCGAAGCTCAAGGCCGAGGGCCGCCCGGCGCTCGTCACCTATTTCATGGGTGGCGACCCCGACTATGCAACCTCGCTGTCGATCATGAAGGCGCTGCCCGGCGCCGGCTCCGACGTCATCGAGCTCGGCATGCCGTTTTCCGACCCGATGGCCGACGGCCCGGCGATCCAGGCGGCGGGCCTCAGGGCGCTCAAAGGCGGCCAGACGCTGGTCAAGACGCTGAAGATGGCGTCCGACTTCCGCGCCGGCGACGATGAAACGCCGATCGTGCTGATGGGCTACTACAACCCGATCTACATCTACGGCGTCGACCGTTTCCTGAAGGACGCGATCGCCAGCGGCATCGACGGGCTGATCGTCGTCGACCTGCCGCCGGAGATGGATGAGGAACTCTGCATCCCGGCGCTGAAGGCCGGCATCAATTTCATCCGGCTGGCGACGCCGACCACCGACGACAAGCGCCTGCCCAAGGTGCTGCAGAACACATCCGGCTTCGTTTACTACGTGTCCATGACCGGCATCACCGGCTCGGCGCTTGCCGACACCGGCAAGGTCGCCACGGCGGTCCAGCGCATCAAGGGTCACACCAACCTGCCGGTCTGCGTCGGGTTCGGCGTCAAGACCGCCGAACAGGCGCGCGTGATCGGCGCCAACGCCGACGGCGTGGTCGTCGGCACGGCGATCGTCAACGCGGTCGCGAACGTGCTGGGGCCGAAGGGTGAAAAGACCGCCGATCCGGCGGAGGCAGTCGCCACACTGGTGAGCGGCCTTGCGCAAGGCGTGCGCTCGGCCCGCCTTGCTGCCGCCGAATAGTTTCCCTACGTCTTTGCCCAACTCTTCGTCAGGACAGGAGCCGAAGCGATGAACTGGATCACCAACTACGTTCGCCCGAAGATCAATTCGATGCTCGGCCGGCGCACCGACATGCCCGAGAATCTCTGGATCAAGGATCCCGAGACCGGCGAGATGGTGTTCCACAAGGACCTGGAATCCAACCAGTTCGTCATCCCGTCTTCCGGCCATCATATGAAGATCTCGGCCAAGGAGCGGCTGAAATTCTTCTTCGATGACGGCAAGTACGAGACGCTGGACAATCCCAAGGTCATGCAGGATCCGCTGAAGTTCCGCGACGAGAAACGCTATGTCGACCGGCTGAAGGACGCCAAGGCCAAGACCGGCCTGGAAGATGCCATCATCAATGCGCTGGGGACCGTCGAGGGCTTGCCGGTGGTGGTGACGGTGCAGGATTTCGCTTTCATGGGCGGCTCGCTCGGCATGGCCGCGGGTGATGCCATCGTGCGTGGCTTCGAGGTCGCCTTGCAGCGCAAGCGGCCGTTGATCCTGTTCGCCGCCTCCGGGGGCGCGCGCATGCAGGAAGGTATTCTGTCCCTCATGCAATTGCCGCGCACTACGGTTGGTGTCGACCGGCTTAAGGAAGCCGGCCTGCCCTACATCGTCGTGCTGACCAACCCGACCACCGGCGGCGTCACCGCCTCCTATGCCATGCTGGGCGACGTGCACATCGCCGAGCCCGGCGCGCTGATCGGTTTTGCCGGGCCGCGTGTCATCGAACAGACCATCCGCGAGAAATTGCCGGACGGCTTCCAGCGCTCCGAATATCTGATGGAGCACGGCATGGTCGACATGGTGGTGTCGCGGCTGGAGCTGCGGGAGACCATCGCCCGCCTGTTGAAGATGCTGCTCAAGATGCCGGAAGAGCAAAAGCCTCTGGAACCGGAAATCCTGCCGCCGGCCGTGGTCGCCGCCGAGGTCCGGCCGCAAGCTTGACGCTACACTGGCCTGACGCGAGACTGGCCTAACGTGAGACTGGCCTGACGCGACATTGGCCGCCGCGAACAGCGATTGCGCGGCATCCGTTGCGCGCTGTAGCCTTTTGATAGCCGTGGTCTTTGCGGGAGCGATTCTGGCTCCAGGCCATGCACGGGATTTGCCATGACGACGCTTGCCGCGGACCGTGAAATCGAAGCCCTGATGGCGCTTCACCCGAAGGGCTTCGACCTTTCGCTCGACCGCATCTCGCGGCTGTTGGAGCGATTGGGCAATCCGCAGGACCTGCTGCCGCCGGTCATCCACATCGCTGGCACCAACGGCAAGGGTTCCTGCGCCGCCTTCTCGCGGGCGCTGCTGGAAGCCTCCGGCCGGCTCGTCCATGTCCACACCTCGCCGCATCTGGTCAGCTGGCACGAGCGCTACAGGCTGGCCGCCGAAGGCGGCGGCAGGCTGGTCGACGACGACATATTCGCGGAGGCCATTGCCCGCGTTGCGAAGGCCAATGCAGGCCAGAAGATCACCGTCTTCGAAATTCTCACCGCCGTCACCTTCATTCTGTTTTCGGAACATCCGGCCGATGTCGCGATCATCGAGGTCGGTCTTGGCGGCCGTTTCGACGCCACCAATGTCATCGCGCGGCCGGCCGTGTCGGTGATCATGCCGGTGTCGATGGACCATGAGGCCTATCTCGGCGATCGCGTCGAACTGATCGCGGCCGAAAAGGCCGGGATCATGAAGCGTGGCTGCCCGGTGGTCGTCGGCGCGCAGGAAAGCGAGACGGCGCTACAGGTGCTGATCGACGCGGCCGAGCGGCTGGAATGCCCGACCCTCGTCTACGGGCAGGATTTTCTCGCTTTCGAGGAGAACGGCCGCATGGTCTACCAGGACGATGATGGGTTGATGGATCTGCCGGCGCCGCGCCTGCCCGGTCGCCACCAGTTCGCCAATGCGGCCGCCGCGATCGCCGCCGTCAAGGCGGCCGGCTTCGAGATCGCCCACCGCGCCGCCGAGAAGGCAATGACCAACGTCGCCTGGCCCGGCCGCATGCAGAAGCTGGCGCAGGGCCGGCTGGCGGAACTGGCGCCGAAGGGCGCCGACATCTGGCTCGACGGCGGCCATAATCCCGGTGCCGGCGTCGTCGTCGCCGAAGCGCTGGCCGAGCAGGAAGAAAAAAACCCGCGTCCGCTCTTCCTCATTTCGGGCATGATCAACACCAAGGACCAGGCCGGCTATTTCCGCGCCTTCAAGGGCCTCGTCCGGCATGTCTACACCGTGCCCGTGAGCATGAGCGATGCCGGTGTGCCGAATGACGAACTGGCGATCCGTGCCACGGAAGCCGGGCTGACGGCCGAGCCGGTAAGCTCCGTCGCCAGCGCCCTGATGCTGCTGCGCGACACCTGGGACGGCCCAACGCCGCGCATCCTGATCGGCGGGTCGCTGTACCTGGCCGGCACGGTTCTCGCCGAGAACGGCACGCCCCCGACCTGAGGCCGTCCATTGCCTCGTTATCTCAGGGCGTAGAGACGCAGCGCTGACGCCAGGATCCATGCCGCGACTTCAAAGCGCCGCAGCGGTACAGAATTTCCTTCCGCTGTATTCGTCGATGGCCGTCACGGCATGGACTTGGGTCTTCCCGACGGAGCTTCGCACCTGCTTCGCCCTGGTATGGACGAAGTTGGGGAGGTTTCGGTCAACGTCAGAGGTGCCGCTTACTTCAGCTCGATCTCGATAAAAGCGTACTCACCCTCATTGGCGCTGACGACGTCGTGTTCCACTCCCTCCTTGCGGAAATACGGCGCGCCTTTCTTCATCTCGGCGAAGGTTTCGCCGTCCTTGGTGACCAGCTTCAGCTTGCCGTCCATCAGTGGCACGACGACGTAGTCGTGGCCGTGGCGATGCCAGCCGGTATTGTCGCCCGGTTGGAAGCGGTATTCGGTGACGATGACGCGCTCGTTGTCGATGAAGACGGTGGCCTTGGCGGATCCGGTCATTTTTCTCTCCCTGCTTCTGCTGCCAACAGAGGACATGGAGTGCCCCGATGTGAGGGCCAGAGCGGCGCACCGATGACGCCAACAAAAAGCCCGGCGCGATGGCCGGGCTTTTGCTTCGAATTCAGATGGGATCAGGCAAGATTGCCATTGACCCAGTGCGACAGTGCGGTCTTGGGCGCGGCGCCCACCTTGATGTCGGCCACTTCGCCGCCCTTGAAGATCATCAGCGTCGGGATCGAACGTACGCCAAACTGGGCGGCAAGCTCGGGATTCTCGTCGATGTTCAACTTAGCGATCTTGACCTTGGCGCCGAGCTCGGTGGCAATGTCCTCAAGCGCCGGTGCGATCATCTTGCAAGGACCACACCATTCCGCCCAGAAATCAACCACAACCGGCACCTGGGCATTAAGCACGTCAGCCTGGAAATTGTTCTTGTCGACCTTGACGGTGGTCATGCGGAAATCCTTTCGAAATTTTTCGTCCCACCAAATGTGGTGGTTGTCGCGCCCTTCTTCAAGCAGTTCTTGTGTCACGCTCCCGTGAGTCGGGCAAGGGCGTCGTCCATGGCCCGGGACGGCAGTTCGATCAGTCTTGGCGCTTCGGTGAACAGCAGGGCTGCCTTGACCTCCCGCCGGGGATAAAGCGGCTGCAGCAGGGCGCGATAGAGCGCGAGCTGAAGCAGATAGGCCGGCGGGACTTCCGCCAGGGAGGCGGGTGCGGGCCGGTTGGTCTTGTAGTCGACGATCGAGACCGCATTCGGGGCCACCGCCAGCCGATCGATCTTGCCGGAAATGGAGCGGATTTTGCCCTTGACCTCCAGGCTGCCCATGATCGCGACCTCGGCGCGCGAGGAGGGCGCGAACAGTTGGCCGAGGCCGGAGTCGGAAAGGATGGCGATGACCGATGCCAGGGCCTTTTCACGCTCGCCCTCAGGCCACGCCGCACCCGTTCGGGAGAGATAACGCTTCGCAGCGTCCTCCCGTGCGTCCTCGGCGATGCCGGGCAGCATCTGCAGCAGTTTGTGCAGGGCGAGCCCGCGCAGCACGGCAAAACCTGGCTCGGCAGCGGCGTCCAACACCGGCGACGCCTTGTCGACAACCCCTTCCTTGCCTTCGTCGATCAGCGCCGAGGCGCCCGACGGTGACAGGGGGCGCGGCAGGTCCTCGAAAGGCGGCAAGGGCCTGAACAGGGTCGCCGGCAAGGGGCCGAAAGCATCGGTCTGCCGCGCCTGTTCGCCCGGACTTGGCGCGACCGGCGGCAGTTTGGTGACGTGGAAACGGTAGACAGGCTCCCCGTCGGCAGGATGCGGACGCTGTTCGCTTTCGGGCGCGGCGCTCAGCGCGCGGCTGACGATAGAATGCCAGGTGCCGGCGTTCGGCGCCCGCTTGCCGTGATAGCCGCAGACGATAAGCCGGTCCTCGGCACGCGTCATGCCGACATAGAGCAGCCGGCGGTACTCGTCGTCGGCGAGTTCGCGGGCGCGAGCGGCGGCCGTCTTCGAGAAGCCGTTGGCGACGTCGCTGGCCGAACGCCAAAGATAACCCCTGCCGTCCCAATGTCGGCCTGAGCCGTCGAAAGGCATCAGGCGCGGCAAATGCTGGTCGCTGAACGGGGCGGAACCGCCGTCGACCAGGAACACCACGGGCGCCTCGAGGCCCTTGGCCGCGTGCACGGTCATGACCCGGACCTCGTCACGGGTCTGGTCCATCTCGCGCTTGATCTCTGGGCCGGCGTTTTCCAGTGTCGACAGGAAGGCTTCCAACCCGGGCAGGCCGGTCCGCTCTTCGGCAAGACAGAAGCTCAGGAACTCATCGAGAATATCGCCGGCTTCCGGCCCGAGCCGCGCAATCATCTTGCCGCGTACGCCATCGCGCGCCAGCAGGGCAGCATAGAATTCGAACACCGGCTTGAAGGCGGCCTCGTCAGCCCAGGCGTCGAGTCGCGCGACGACGGCCGCGAGCGTTTCGCTTTCGCCGGCGTGCTGGCGTAGCGATGCCGCCAGCGACACGCCGGGCGGCCGTTGCGCGGCGAGCGTGAACAGTGTCTCTTCCGGCAGGTCGAAGACCGGGCTGCGCAGCAGAGCGGCGAGCGACAAGTCGTCCTGCGGCTGCATCAAAAGATGGCCGAGCGCGATCAGGTCCTTGACCGCAATATGGCCCGACAGGCTCAGCCGGTCGGCGCCGGCAACCGGGATGTCGCGGCGCTTGAGCGCGCGGGTCAGCGCGTGGACGAAGCTGTCGCGCTTGCGCACCAGCACCAGCACGTCGCCCGGCCGCAGCCGCTTGCCACGGCCCTCGATGATTTCGCCCTTGCCGATCCAGCCGGCAATGGTGGCCGCGACATTCTCGGCGACGCGTACCGCCGGCGCATGGGCATGGTCGATCGCTTGCGCCCAGTCGTCGGGCTCGTCGACGGCCTCGGCACCGATCGACGGCCAGACCTCGACATAGCCCGGCGCATCGGTGCGGATCGCCTTGTGGTTCAGCGGATCGGGATCGTGGCTGATGCCGCGCCGCACGATGGGATCGGCAAAGACCCGGTCGACGGCGGCCAGCACATCGTCCGTGGAGCGGAACGACCAGGTCAGCTTGAGGTCGGCGAAGGACGCTTCGGCATCGCGCACACGCCCGGCGAACAACAACCGGCTGTCGGCGAAGGAGTCGGGTGCCGCACCCTGGAAGGAGTAGATCGACTGCTTCTCGTCGCCGACGGCAAAGACCGTGCGGTGGACCCGGTCGCGGCCACCGAAGCCGGCAAAGAATTCTTCCGCCAGCCGCTTCACCACCTCCCATTGATCCGGGCTGGTGTCCTGCGCCTCGTCGAGCAGGATGTGATCTATGCCCTGGTCGAGCTTGTATTGCACCCATGGGCCGGCATCGGGCCGCGCCAAAAGGTTCACCGTGCGGGTGATCAGGTCGTTGAAATCGAGAAAGCCGCGGCCGCGCTTCAGCACTTCGTAGCGTGCGATCAGCCAGCCGGCGATGGTCAGGGCCGCAGATGTGCCCTCCAGCATCCGGAATAGCGCCAGCCGGTCGACAGTCTCCATGATGGCGGTGGCGGCCGACACATAGCGCTCGGCCAGGTCAGGCAGCCGGTCGGTGAGCGCCTTTTTAAACGCCTTTGCCGGATCATAAGGATCGCCATCGGTCTTGAGGAAGGCTCTTGCAAGCAACTGCAGCCGGCGGACAGGGTCGCTCTCCGCGAAGGCCTGGCGCGCATAGGGCAGGATGTTGTTCAACACCGACCTGGCGTCGGTGGCTTCGGCTGCCTGGGCAAAGCCGGCAAAATAGTCCGGCAGGAAGCCAGGCAGCGGCCATACAGATGCCGCTATGCCTTCGGCGGTCTGGCCGGGCTGGAAATGGAATTCATCGAACAAGGGCTGGAAGCTGTCACGCCCGACAGCATCGAGGAAATCGCGCAATCCCTCACGCTTGCGTACGATCTCGCCGAGCAAGGCATCGAGACCGGCTTCACCGCCGCGTTCCAGGATAGCGGCGAAGGCCTCCGCCAAAGTCCTGTCGCCGGCGGCGGAGATCATCTCGCGGCGCGCGGCGGCAAAAAGCGAGGCCTCCATCTGGCTGTCGAGCATTTCGAAATGGGCGGGGATGTTGGCTTCCAGAGGGAACTGATGCAGAACGGATTCGCAGAAGGCGTGGATGGTTTGGATTTTCAACCCGCCAGGCGTCTCCAGCGCCTCGGCGAACAGGCGGCGGGCGCGGCGCATGGTGTCGCGATCGGCCCGGCGCCCTTCCAGCGCCTCTATTCTGGCGGCCAACTCCAGATCAGCCAGCGATGTCCATTCCGACAGCGTGGAGAAAACCCGGTTCGACATGTTGGCGGCCGCGGCGCGCGTATAGGTCAGGCACAATATCTTCGAGGGATCGGTGCCGTTGAGCAGCAGCCGGATGACGCGCTGGGCCAGCACGTGCGTCTTGCCCGATCCCGCATTGGCCGACACCCAGGCCGAATTGCCGGGATCGGCGGCCCGGGCCTGGCTCGAAGCCGTATCGCTCGGGATCGGATAGGTTTTTTTCATGCCTCCCCTCCCTCATCCCCGGCGTCGCCGCCGGCGGACCATTCGAGCACGCGGGCGAGGTGGTCGTAATCGCCATCGGTTTCACCTTCGCGAAACGGCAGCGCCCGCGACAGATATCCGGTCGCCGGGTCGGCATAATGGATCAGCAGTTTTTCCAGCCGCGCCCAGGCCTCTTCGGCAAGATCGGCGGCGGTGCGTGGTTGGCGGTTGTGTTCCAGTATGGACTCTTCGAACACCTCGCCATTCGGCTTCAACCTGATGAAGGCCAGTTGCGACGGTTCGCGCGCGCCCAAATCCTTGAATGCGCCACGCCTGAGCAGCGCCCCTTCCAACGCCAGTTGCGGCGCCAGTAGCGTGTGGGCCTGTGCCTTGGAAGGCGAGGAACCCGTCTTGTAGTCCAGAATGTCCGCCATGCCGCCGGCCAGCAGGTCGACACGGTCGGCATAGCCGGACAGCGTTACGCCGGACTGTCCGACCACAGTCTTGCCGGCGCGCTCCTCGGCATGCCGCTGGATCACCGCGTCGGCGCGCGTTCGCTCCCATTCGATGATGTTGGCGGCGAGCTTTTCGAACCGCGGCCACCACACCGCCTCGACATCCGCCGGAAGCACCGCCTCGGCAAAACAGGCGCGGCCGGCGGCGATGAGCCCGGCCAATGCGTCCGGCGCGCGCGGGTCGGCCACCTCGGACGAAAAGAGATGCAGGATGGCGTGAAACAGTGTGCCGCGCTCCGCCGCACCCGGATCGCGGACGAGCGGATCGAGCGGCGTCAGGCCAAGGATCCTCCGGGCATACACGGCGTAGGGGTCGCGGCGCAGCGTCTCGATCTCGGTGACGGAGAAATGTGTTGGGCGGACCGAGAGCGGCGGCTTCGGCTGCGGCCGTGGCGCGAAATCCCGCTTCGGCTCTGTGTCGAGCGCACGCGCCCAGGCGAGCAGCTCATCGCCGCGCCGGCGCAGTGCCGCCGCCTGATCGTTGCCGATGAAGGTGAGCAGCCGCTGCAACCAGCGCGACGGCACGGCCGGCGCGTCGCCGGCACGCGCCGAGCGGGCCAGCACCACACGTCTCGCGCCCATGGCCATCTGGAAATCATGCGCGGCAAGCCCGATGCGCCGCTCCGGCGGTTCGAGGTCGATGCCGGTCTTCATCAGCCGCGACATGAAGCGGTCGCTCTCCGGCTTGCGCGGCCAGACCCCTTCGTTGAGCCCGCCGATGACCAGCGTATCGACATCCTGCAGCCGCGCCTCCAACGCGCCCCAGATGGCAATGTTCCTGTCGGTGCCTTGCGCCGGCTTGACGGTCTCGGGCGCGATCAGCGCCTCCATCACATCGGGCCATTCGATTGCCGCGAACGACAGCGGCGCCGAAGCCGCGACCAGCCCGCGCAGCAGTTCGGCGAGCTTTTCGCCGGCATCGCCGGCGTAGAGTTCGCCAAGACCACCGTCGGCCGAACGGCCGAGATTTTCCAGGGCAGCGACGCTGGCCTCGACCAGCGCGGCAAGGCCGGCCTCCGCCTGGCCGCGAAAGGTCGAAAGCGGCGCCAGCGCGTCCGCCAGGCGTGCGAGAAGGGTCCGCGCGACCTCAATGGAGCGCACGGTCAGGCGGGCAAACCAGAACGGCGGCCGGCTGCCGTCGCCTAGCCCGGTGAGGCGGGCCTCGAAAAGATCCGGCAGCGAAGCGATGTCGGGGCGGCCGGTGCCGCCGCGCAGCGCCACCAGTTCGACCAATTCCGCCGCGTGGCGCACGTTGACCCGTTCCAGACCCAGGCCAAGCAGGGGATGCTTGAGCAGCGACAACAGGGCGACCGGATCGCCTGGCCGGAACACCGCTTCGAGCGCCAGTCTGAGCAGGCTGGCCGCCGGCGTGTTGGACAGCGGCGTGCCGCCGGAATCGTCGGCAATGACACCGAAGCGCTTGAGCTCAACCGAGACGCGGCGTGCCAGCGCGCGGTCACCAGTGACAAGCGCCGCTCTCTGGCCTGGCTCTTCGACCGCGCGCTTGAGCGCGACGGCGATCGCGACGGCTTCGTCGCGCTCGCTTGCCGTCTCCAGCAGCGTCACGTCGGCGAAGGCGCCAGCGATATCGGACGCTGAAAACCCGTTTCGTGTTTCCGCCCACAATTCCGTGGTCTCGGCCGGCCGCAGCGCCTCGCCGACAAGGGCGGCGCGGAGCGCGAGCTTCGGCGCGGACGCACCGATCTCCTCGACATCGCCGCGCAGCACGCCGATCTTGCCGATGAGCTTTGCCAGGCCGTATTGCGGATGGCCCAGCACGGCTGGACGCGCGCCGGGAGCGACGAGAGCCTGGAAGGAGGCTTCGTCGAGCATCTGGTCCAGCCCGGGCAGCACGATGGCACCGCCGTACAGGCCGGCGATGGTCGCAAGCAGTTCCGCCGTGGCGGGTATGGAGCCGGTGGACCCCGCGGCTATGACCGGCCCGGCGGGTGGATTGCGCCGCAGCCGCGCGGCCTCGGCACGGATCAGGGCGCTGCGATGCGCGGCTGGGTTGGAGCGGTCGCTCTCTGCGAGGAATTTCGGCCAGGCATCGGTGACGATGCCGAGGAATTCGAGCGTGACCTGCCACCATCCGGCAAGGTTGCCGCTGACGAGGCCGGCAAGTTTAGCCCAATCGGTGCCTTCCGTCTCGATCTCGTCCATCAGCCCGGCCAGATCGCGCGCCAGCCAGATCGCGTCGGCGGTGGAGGCTGGGACGACGATCTCCTCGGCGAAGAGGGCCGCGACATGGGCGGGCAACCGGCGTTTCCACGCCCGCACCAGTGGCGTCAGCAGCAACAGGCGCTCGGTGGCGGCGATCGCGGGCGCGAGATCGATTGCCGCTATTGGATCGGCCTCGAATGCGGCCTCATCCTCGTCGAATTCGCCGAGCGGCCGGATCACCGGCAGGATCGCGGAACCGCCGCCCCCGCGCGCCTTCAGGCTGTCGACAAACACGCCGCGCAAGGCACGTGCGGCCCGGCGCGTCGGCACATAGATGGTAACATCGGCCAAAGCGAGGGGGTCACCGTCGAACCGAAACCCGGGGACAAGGCGGCCGTCAAGCAGCGCCTCGGCCAGCGTCGGCAGAAACGGCGCTCCGGAGGGAATGGAGAAAACGCGGCTCGAGCCGCTCATTGCGATCCGATGAGTGCGGCGGCCACTGCGTCTTCGGCGAGCGGAATGGCATCGGGCGTGCCGACGGTTATCCAGTGGCCATGCATCGGCATGCCGAACAGGCGGCCGGCGGCAATCGCCTTGTCGAAATAGGCATTGAGCGAATGCGGTTCGGCGGGTGCGTTTTTGAACAGGCGCGGATGGATGATCGCGGCGCCAGCATAGATCAGGCCAGCGGGGTCGCCTTTTGAACGCCGCAGGGCCCCATCCGGCGCAACCAGGAAATCGGTGCCGCCACAGTGCCCTGTCGCCTGATAGAGATCCGCCAGCATCAGCAGAATATCCATTTTCGCGGCGTCCCATGCAAGGGCAAGCCGCCCGAGATTGAGCGGGCCGTGGTCGATCCAGAATGTGTCGGCGTTGAGGATGTAGAACGGCCCCTGGCCGAGCTCCGGCAGCGCCTTGACGATGCCGCCGGCGGAATCGAGCAGTCGGTCGCTCTCATTGGAAATAACGATGCGCGGCGCGCGGCGCGCGGCGACATGAGCGACGATCTGTTCGGGAAGGTAATGGACATTGACCACCGCCTTGCCGACCCCGGCCGCGGCCAGGCTGTCGAGGCCCCAGTCGAGCAGCGTCTTGCCGGCGATGCGGACCAGCGGCTTGGGGATGGCGTCGGTGATCGGCCGCATGCGCTTGCCGAGCCCGGCGGCAAGGACGATGGCGGTGTCCGGCTTCGTTGTCACAGCGCTCGTTCCTCCAGCAGCCCGTGCGCGCTATGGAAATTCCGCAAATCGGCGAGCGCGGGATGTGACAGCGCCCGCTTGAGATAGTCGCGGATGCGCGGCAGGTGCCTGAGATAATAGGGCTTGCCGTCACGTTTTTCGAGGCGCACGAAAATGCCCAGAATCTTGGAATTGCGCTGCGCGGCCATGATCGCATAGGCTTCGAGGAAGCGTTCTTCGTCGAAGCCGCCTGCTGCATGACGTGCGGCGACATAGGCGTCGAGCGTCCGCTTCTCGATCTCAGGTGCCATGGTGACGCGGGCGTCCATGGCGAGCGAGGCGACGTCATAGGCGCAAGGCCCGATCAGCGCGTCCTGGACGTCGACGATGCCGAGCCGGTCGAGGCCGGACCGCTCGCCGCGCCAGATGATGTTGGGCGAGTGGAAGTCGCGCAGCATCAGCGTGTATTCGCTGCCTTGCAGCCGCTCGAGAAGCCCATTCCATATCTTGTGATAGCCGGAACGCAGCGCCTCGCTTGCCGGCTCGCCCGATATCGCCGGCACGTACCAGTCGATCAGCAGGTCCGCCTCGATCAGCATGGCGTCGCGATCGAAGGGCGGCACGTCATGGACGATGCCGGGAGCCGCCTCCATGCGGTGAGGCCAGGCCTTGCCGTGCATCATGGCAAGCAGTTGCGCCGCCGCCTCGTACCGTTCGGCGACCGGCTCGCCATTGCCGTCGAGGAAACCTTCCGAGCCCAGATGCTCGAGCAGCAGGAAACCCTGGTCGAGATCTTGCGCGTCGATCCTGGGCACCGCGACCCCAGCGGCCAGCAGCGCACGGTCGATCGCGACGAAGGCGGACACCGACTGTGCCGTATGGGCGATCACGGCGTAGGGTTTGCCGTCGCGCACGGGCGGGCCGAGCACCAGCCGCGGCGAGTTCATCAGCACGCGTGGCGCCTCGCCGGCAAGCGTTACGATCTCGTAGGAGCGGGCCGAGGCATCGCCGATGAAATGCCGGCGCTGCGCTTGCCCCCAGCCGGCGCTCTCCAGAAAGCCGCGCATGGCCAGCGAGCGCGCGACACGGTCGAAGGTAACGCCTTGCCCCGACAGTCGGGCCAGCCGGCCCTCGCCATGTTGGACGAGTTCGATCAGCACCGTCGCCTTGGGCAGATAGCCGTCAGCCCGTTCGGGCCATTCGATCAGGGCGGCACCTTGCGCCAGCGCCTCCTCGAAGCCGAGTTCGTCGAGCTCGGCCGCTGAGGTCAGGCGGTAGAGATCGAAATGGTGAACCGGCACGCGGGTATCGTAGCTCTGTACCAGCGTGAAGGTCGGGCTCGGCACCTCGAGACCGGCATCGTCGGCCAGCGCCCGGATCAGTGCCCTTGCCAGCGTCGACTTGCCGGCGCCGAGATCGCCCTTGAGCGCCAGCAGGTCGCCCACGCGGAGCGCCAACGCCAGATCCTCGCCCAGCCGCGCTGTCTGGGTCTCGTCGGCGAGCAAACGCTCCAGCACCGGTTCCGTCATCGAGCGCGCTACTCGGCCGCTGCGCGGATACCCGGCACGTCGGGAAAGGTGCAGATGACGGTCGTGCCCTTGTCCTTGCCGGTTTCGATGCGAACGGCGCCGCCATGCAGTTCGACAAAGCTCTTGACGATCGACAGGCCGAGGCCGGCGCCGCGCCGGCGGCCGCCATTGGCGCGCGGCTCGAAGCGGCGGAACACCGAATCGAGCACATCCGGCGGCATGCCGGGCCCGTCGTCGTGAACCGAGAACTCGACCCCGTCCGCCAGCTGGCGACAGGCCAGCCGGATGGTGCTGGCCTCCGGCGCGTAGTTGGCGGCGTTGCTGAGCAGATTGTAGAGGATCTGGCGGATGCGCGTTTCGTCGCCATGGAATGTCTTCGGCGCGGCGGCGGCATCGACCGCGAGCCGTATCGAATGCTCCTCCAGCCGGTCGGCGACAAGCTCGGCGGCAGCCGCGATGGTGCGGTCGACATGCACCTCGGAAATGTCGAGCTGCATGATGCCGGCATCGACGGTCGCCAGGTCGAGTATGTCGTTGACGATGGTCAGCAGCACCGAGGAGGACGAGCCGACATGTTCGACATATTCGCGCTGCTTCTGCGTCAGCGGGCCGGTCGCCGGCAGCGACAGCAACTCGGTGAAGCCGATGATGTTGGTCAGCGGCGAACGCAGTTCGTAGGACACATGCTGCACGAAGTCGTTCTTGAGCTGGTCTGATTTTTCTAGCGCCTCGTTCCTGTCCTTGAGCGCGCGTTCGACATGGACGCTGTCCGTGACGTCGACGAAGGTCATCATCACTTGCCCGTTGGGCAGGGGAATCACGGCATAACGCAGCACGGTGCCGTTGTTGAGCTCGGTCTGGCCGTGGCGCTCGCTGCGCTCGTCGTCGAAGCCGGTGATGGCGGCGACGAAGCCGGGCCAGGGGCTCTCGATCGCCTGCCGATCGCTGAGCTCGCGTATGATGGATACGTGTACATTGGGCTTGGCGGCTTCCGTGCCCAACCCCCACAGCGTGGCAAAGGCTGGGTTCGACAGCCGCAGCCGGCCGTCGGGGCCGAACACCGCCACGCCTTCGGCCAGATTGTCGAGCGTTTCGCCCTGGACCCGGACCGCGGTGCGGTAGCGGCTTTCGAGATCCATCTTCTCGGTCAGGTTCTCGAACACCCAGGTGACGCCCCCCTTGGGTTGCGGGTTGGCAACGACGCGAATGGTCTTGCCGTCCGGCAGGTGCCACCAGTGTTCCTGCGATTCGACCGCACGATAGGCGCCGAGCAGGCCCTCCTTCCAGCGGCGCCATTCCGGCTGTTCGGCGATCTTGCCCTCGCTGCGCAGCCGGTCAAGTAAAAGGGCGTTGTCGGGCGCGCTGTGCAGGAAGCCGCTGTCGAGCCCCCACAGTTTCTGGAAAGCCTGGTTGAAGAAGCGCAGCTTCTCGTTCGTGTCGAAGATGGCGACTGCCGTGTTGAGCTGGTCGAGCGTATCGGCATGGCTGCGCACGGTCCGCTCATATTCGGCGCGGATGGCCTCGATGGCGCTGGTGTCGCAGGCAAGGCCGGCCGAACCGTCGGCGCCGGCAAAGTCGGTGACGGCAAACACGCGGCGGTCGCCTTCGATCACCGTCGAAAGCGATTGCTCGAACACCGGATGCGACTTGTGCTGGGTGGCGATGGCCTCGCGCGCCTGGCCGCCGAGGAACTCCTGGGCGTCACGCACGGCGGCTTCAGCGTTCTCGGCTTCGACCGCGTCGGCATAGGCCCGGTTGACCCATTTCAGCCGGCCGTGCTCGTCACGCAGCCATGCCGGCATCTTCAGCGCCTCGAGCAGGCCGATCATCGTGTCATGGTCGGCGGCTAGCCGCTGGTTGTCGATTTTGAGCCGGGCCTGGCTGCGCTGTGTCTCGGACAGCGAGACAAAGCGCACCAGCACATGGGCCGCGCTCTTGCGGCCATGCACTTCCAACGGAGCGCCGGCCTGCGATTCCACCACCAGGTCGAAAGGCCTGCCTTTTTCTCGCAAACCCGTCACGGCATGTTCAAGTGCCGCCGCCGAGCGCGGCATCAGCCAGCGCCCAAAGGCGAGGAATGCCGCCCGTTCCTCCGGCGCGCCGCTTTCGGTCGGCAATGTGCCGATGAGGTCGGGTTTCTTGTTTTCCGAGGCCCAGACGACCACGCGCTGGTCGCGCAGATTGAGCAGTGCTTCCGAACGTCGCAACGCCGCGCTGATATCGGTGACGCGGCCTCTCAGCTCGACATTTTCCGCCGAGATGCGCGCGCGTTCGCGAATGAGAACGATGGCCGATAGGAATGCCGCTCCCATCACACCGGCAAAGACGGCAAGCTGCATGACCTCGATCGTGCTGACCGAAAGGCCGGCAGCCACTTCGGCGCCCTGGGCGCATGCAGCCCCGCCAAGCAGCGGACCGGCAAGTATGGAGCCGGCAAGCAGCAGCCCCGCGCGGCCACGCCACCGTGCCCGGGTGGCGGAGCCAGTGGTCCCTGAATCCCGATGGCCGCCGGAAACGGCCTGTCCCGCGTGAAGCGGGTTTTCCCCCGGCATGTCTTGGTCCTCTTCGCCGCCTGAATGCAAGACCGCCCTGACGCGTCCGCCGGTCCTCGCCCCCGGACCCGCGAATCACAACAATAGCGCCTGCTGGAATCGGCGTGAAGAATCATTCGGCGCAAAAAATAATGCCGGGCAAAAGTCAATCGCCCGGCATCAATATCTTGTAGCAAATTTGGCTTTGGTTAATAGCGGTAGTGTTCCGGCTTGAACGGCCCCTGCGGCGTGACGCCGATATAGGCGGCCTGCTCGCCCGACAACTCGGTCAGGCGGGCGCCGAGCTTGTCGAGATGCAGGCGTGCGACCTTCTCGTCGAGATGCTTGGGCAGCACATAGACCTGGTTCTGGTACTGCTCGCCCTTTGTGAACAACTCGATCTGCGCCAGCACCTGGTTGGTGAAGGAGGCCGACATGACGAAGCTCGGGTGGCCGGTGGCGTTGCCGAGATTGAGCAGACGGCCTTCCGAAAGGAGTATCATGCGCTTGCCGTCCGGGAAGGTGATCATGTCGACCTGCGGCTTGACGTTGGTCCACTTCAGATTGCGCAGCGATGCAACCTGGATCTCGTTGTCGAAATGGCCGATGTTGCCGACGATCACCATGTCCTTCATCGAGCGCATGTGGTCGAGGGTAACCACATCCTTGTTGCCGGTTGTGGTGATGACGATGTCGGCGGTTGGTGCCGCATCTTCCAGCGTGACCACTTCAAAGCCGTCCATCGCCGCCTGCAGCGCGCAGATCGGATCGACTTCGGTCACCTTGACGCGGGCGCCCGCGCCCTTGAGCGAGGCGGACGAACCCTTGCCGACGTCGCCATAACCGCAGACGACCGCGACCTTGCCGGCCATCATCGTGTCGGTGCCGCGGCGGATACCGTCGACCAGCGATTCCTTGCAGCCGTATTTGTTGTCGAATTTCGACTTGGTGACCGAATCGTTGACGTTGATGGCCGGGAAGGGCAGCAGGCCCTTCTTCTGCAACTGGTAGAGCCGGTTGACGCCGGTCGTCGTCTCTTCGGTGACGCCGCGGATCGCTTCCTTCTGTTTGGTGAAGAAGCCCGGCGAAGCCTTCAGGCGCTTCTTGACCTGGGCGTAGAAATATTCCTCTTCCTCGCTCTGCGGATTGGACAGCACGTCCTCGCCGGCTTCGGCACGGGCGCCGATCAGGATGTACATGGTGGCGTCGCCGCCGTCATCGAGGATCATGTTGGAGAGTCCGGCATCGGCCCACTGGAAGATCCTGTCGGTGTAGTCCCAGTACTGTTCGAGGCTCTCGCCCTTGACGGCGAAGACCGGAATACCGGTCTCGGCGATAGCCGCGGCGGCGTGGTCCTGGGTCGAGAAGATGTTGCAGGAAGCCCAGCGGATATCGGCGCCGAGCGCCTTCAGCGTCTCGATCAGCACCGCCGTCTGGATTGTCATGTGCAGCGAGCCGGTGATGCGCGCGCCCTTGAGCGGCTTCTTGGCGCCGAATTCCTCGCGGCAGGCCATCAGCCCCGGCATTTCGGTTTCGGCGATATCGAGTTCCTTGCGGCCCCAGCCGGCAAGAGAGATGTCGGCGACCACATAATCCTTGCTACCCGTCATGGCAGTGCTCCGATGCGAATTGTCTTGCTGTGAATTGATCGTTTGGCTTGCGAATTGGTTGCGGATGCACCCGCGCCGGTCGGCGCGTCGAAGGGCGCGAATTGCCGGCCTGACTAGCAGATCGGGCTTCGCACGACAATGGGATATAAAGAAATCTTTATTCGTGCATGTCTCGGAGACTGACTTCCGGGTCAGCACTCCTCGCCGAAACGGGAGGCGACGAGCTGCTCCAGCGCGTCCATGACCTCGAGCGCCTCCGGACCGCTGGCGGTGACGCGGATCGAGTATCCAGGGCTGGCCGCCAGCATCATTAGGCCCATGATCGAGGTGCCGCCGACCTTGACGCCGTCCTTCTCGACATGGACCGAAGCGTTGAAACCGCTGGCAAGCTGGACGAATTTCGCCGAGGCGCGCGCATGCAGGCCGCGCTGGTTGACGATCGGAAACTCCCTGACGATCTGGTCCTTGTCAGGCGACAGCGTACTCATTTGCTGCTCAAAAGCTGGCTGGCGACGTTGATATATTTGCGGCCCGCGGCTTGCGCTTCATCGAGCGCGGCCGCCATGTTGTCGCCCTTGCGGATCGACGACAGTTTGATCAGCATCGGCAGGTTCATGCCGGCGATCACCTCGGTGCGGCCGGACTCCATTACCGATATGGCAAGGTTGGAGGGCGTGCCGCCGAACATGTCGGTCAACACGATCACACCCGCCCCCGTATCGACACGGGCGACGGCGTCGACGATGTCGCGGCGACGCTGCTCCATATCGTCGTCGGCACCGATCGCCACGGTTTCGAAATTGTCTTGTGGCCCGACGACATGTTCGACGGCATGTCTGAACTCGGTGGCCAGTTGACCGTGCGTTACAAGCACGAGTCCGATCATTCTTTGGTGGCTCCCGTCATCGCCGCTTCACAGGCGCATTTTATGCTCGCCAGCCAATCCAGGCGGCGGGAGCGCTATCTTGTCGACGCGCGGCCCGTTGACAAGCCCAAAATTGCGCCGGCCCACGCCATTTTGACGCATTGCAGCAAAAAACCCAGCGCGGATCATAGAAAAGGCGGGATCGACAGCCGCGCCATCACTGCGAGCGAGGCGGCCGCGACATTGCGCTCTGCCAAATCGATGCGCGCCACCGCGCAGCCGGCGATGTCGTCGCTTGCATCCTCCTGGAAGCGTGCGATTTCGCCGGCCGGCAACAGGCGCACATGCAGATCGACGACGCAGGCCGGTTCGAACGGCAGGGACCGTGGCCCATGTCCCGGCACCTCGGCAAGGCCCTCGATGGTGGCGGGCGCACGGCACACCAGCCGCCCGGCGTGGGCTTCGACGAAAAGCTGATCGTCGCCGACGAGCCGCGAGAACAATCCGCGCTGCAGGCAATGGCTGATCAGCGTCAGGGCCAGCGTTGTCTTGCCCGACCCGGATGAGCCGCTGATGAGAATGCCGCTCTCGCCGATCAGCAGCGCCGTGGCGTGTATGTTGTCAGGCTGCACGTCGCGATCCTTGGCGATTGGCGGTCATCCCTCGGCCGGGAGCGTCACCACGAAGCGTGCGCCCTTGATCTCGCCGGGCTTGATGCTTGGTATGTTTTCGGCGGTCAACGTACCGCCATGGGCCTCGACGATCTGCCTGGAGATGGACAGGCCAAGGCCCGAATTCTGGCCGAACGCCTCGCCGGCGGGCCGGTCGGTGTAAAAACGTTCGAAGATGCGGTCGATGGCGTCGGCGCGGATGCCAGGACCGTTGTCGTCGACGGTCAGGATGTTGAACTTGCCGGCGCGCGCCAGCGACAGACTGATTTGGCCATGGTCCTCGGGAACGAAGGAACGAGCGTTTTCGATCAGATTGGTGATGACCTGGCCGATGCGCAGATCGTGACCGACGACGACATAGCCCTTGGCGCCCTGCGGCAGCTTGGCGACCTTGAGCTCGATCTCGACCGCCTTCTTGTTGCGCGTGGTTTCACGCGAAACAGCGACAAGGTCGGTGACGAATTTCTTCAGGTCGACGGTGCCGGCATCTTCGCGCGCCAATTCCGCGTCGAGGCGCGAGGCGTCGGAAATGTCGGTGATGAGGCGGTCCAGCCGTTTCACGTCATGCTGGATGATCTCCATCAGGCGCGCACGGGAGGTGTCATTCTTCGCCAGCGGCAATGTTTCGACAGCACTGCGCAACGACGTCAGCGGGTTCTTCAACTCATGCGAGACATCGGCCGCGAAGCTTTCTATCGCCTCGATGCGCGCATAGAGCGCGTTGGTCATGTCGCGCACGGCAATCGACAGATTGCCGATCTCGTCCTGGCGGTCGGAAAAGTCGGGGATTTCCTCCGCGGCTCTTGACGCCGCGACGAACCCGTACGGCCGCCGCCGACAGCCGGCGCAGCGGGTTGGCTATGGTGGATGCCAAAAGCATCGACAGGATGGCTGTGACGAGCGCCGCGATGCCGAAGACGCGCAGGATCGCCTTGCGTTCGGCGGCGACGATCTTGTCGATATCGCCGCCTTCGGTCGACAGCATCAGCACACCGAGCACGGCGCGAAAACGCTGAATTGGCACCGCCACCGAGACGATCTGCTCGCCCTGTTCCGAGACGCGCACAATGGTCGACGGACTGCCCGTCAACGCCTTGACCACTTCCGGGAAGGCGGCGCCGTTGCCGCCGGGCTGTTCGTGATAGACCGGCAGGTCGGTGTTGCGGAAGAAGTCGAAGATGAACTTCTGGACGCGCTCGACAAGGTCGGGCTCCTCTTCCTCGACCGGCGGCAGATCGTAGCGCAGGATCTGACCGCGCGAATAGAGATGGCGCGAATCGAGCAGCAAATTGGCGTCGCGGTCATAGATGCGGGCTCGGGTGCGAGTCGGCGAGATCAGCCGCCGTAGCACCGGCGCCACGCGCTCGGGATTGATCGGAAAATCCAGATTGTCGAGTTGGTCCGAGCCAGGCCCCAGGCTTTCGCCGGCCTGCAGCTCAAGCAGTTTTTCCGGGTCGATGCTGATCGAATCCGTCTCGACCGTCGCCGAGGCCGCAATCGCGCCAGCGATGATTTCGCCTTGCGTCATCAGGCTTTCGACCCGCGCGTCGATCAGCCCGTCGCGGAAGGTGTTGAGATAGAGGATGCCGGTGACGAGCACCGCCAGCCCGGCGAGATTGAGGAAAAGGATACGCCGCGTCAGGCTGGAAAAGATATGGTGGCCGAGGAAGCGGCGCATCGGCACGGTGATTTTCGACACGAAGGAAGGCATGATGCGCGACGGCCGCCTGGCGGCGCCCGCCGGTCTTGTTCGCTGTGCTTCCACTGCCATCGAATAGCAGCTCCCGCTAGTCCCAGGTTTGAAGTATGTCGCAGCCCCAGACTAGGGACCGCTTTCGCTCGACATACATCAAATTACGCTTCGCGGAACCGATATCCGACTCCGTAAAGGGTTTCGATCATCTCGAAGTCGTCGTCGACAGCCTTGAACTTCTTGCGCAGCCGCTTGATGTGGCTATCGATCGTGCGGTCATCGACATAGACCTGCTCATCATAGGCAGAATCCATCAAAGCATCACGGCTTTTTACCACGCCGGGACGCTGCGCCAGCGAATGCAGGATCAGGAACTCCGTGACGGTAAGCGTCACCGGCTCGCCCTTCCAGGTGCAGGTATGGCGTTCCTGGTCCATGACGAGTTGGCCGCGTTCGAGCGAGCGGGCCTGCTGGCTCGGCGCTTTTGCCGCGGCCTCGCGGGCACTGGCACGGCGCAGCACGGCGCGCACCCGCTCCACCAGCAGGCGCTGCGAGAACGGCTTGCGGATAAAATCGTCGGCGCCCATCTTGAGACCGAACAATTCATCGATCTCGTCGTCCTTGGAGGTCAGGAAGATCACCGGCAAGTCGGATTTCTGACGCATCCGGCGCAGGAGCTCCATGCCGTCCATGCGCGGCATCTTGATATCGAGGATGGCGAGATTCGGCGGCCTGGCGGCCAGGCCTTCCAGCGCGGACGCACCATCCGTGTAGGTTTCGACACGATACCCCTCGGATTCAAGGGCGATCGACACCGACGTCAGAATGTTGCGGTCGTCATCGACAAGCGCGATTGTAGCCATTTCAAGCGGCTCCCTCATGGGCTGTCCCTTCTGTCGTAGAGAAGGGGCTTTTGCAGGACAAATTAGGTACAAAATGTGGCATAGGCCGTAACCGCTGTCACGCGCGGGGTGCCGCCGGCCACAATCCGACCTTGACACGCATTGGACGAACGAAGCTCGCCAATCCGTGAAACTTTTCGCATATATAAACGATTTAAACAACTTTCAAAATATTTAAATCGATTAATGATTTGATATCATTTGGCTTTTCTGGTTCTGACCATCATAGCCTGCTTAGTGGGTGTGCCGGAAATACGCCGGCAAAGATGCGGCAAATCTTGAGAAGGGTCATCAATGTCGGAAGTCGGCAAACGCAATCCTGCCTGCGCGATCGATCGTATCGATCTGAAAACCTCCGGGACGGTGCGCTACAATTTCGGCGCGGCCGCGCTCTACGAGGAAGCAATCCGGCGCGGTGAAGCCCGCCTGACCGCGAATGGAGCGCTGCTCGCCGAGACCGGCCAGCACACCGGTCGCTCGCCCAAGGACAAGTTCATCGTCCGCGACGCCGCCACCGAGCCGCAAGTCTGGTGGGACAACAACAAGGCGATCTCGCCCGCACAGTTCGACGCCTTGCTCGCCGATTTCAAGGCTCACGCCGCGGACAAGGACCTCTATGTGCAGGATCTGGTCGGCGGTGCCGACGCGGAGCTCAAGCTGCCCACCAGGGTGATCACCGAACTTGCCTGGCACTCCTTGTTCATCCGCAACCTGCTCATCCGTCCCGAGGCGGCCGAACTCGAACACTTCGTGCCTGGGATGACGATCATCGACCTGCCGTCCTTCCGCGCCGATCCCGCCCGTCACGGGAGCCGCACCGAGACGGTGATCGCCGTCGACCTAACGCGCAAGATCGTGCTGATCGGGGGCACCTCCTATGCCGGCGAGATGAAGAAGTCGGTGTTCACCATGCTCAACTACCTCCTGCCGGAGAAAGACGTGATGCCGATGCACTGCTCGGCCAATGAGGGACCGGCCGGCGATGCCGCCATCTTCTTCGGCCTGTCGGGAACCGGCAAGACCACGCTGTCGGCCGATCCGTCGCGCACCTTGATCGGCGATGACGAGCACGGCTGGGGTCCGCACGGCATCTTCAATTTCGAAGGCGGCTGCTACGCCAAGACGATCAAGCTGTCGGCGGAAGCCGAGCCGGAGATCTTCGCCACCACGCAGCGCTTCGGCACCGTGCTGGAAAACGTCGTACTCGACGCCGATGGCGTGCCGGATTTCAATGACGGCCGGCTCACCGAAAACACACGCTGCGCCTATCCGCTCGACTTCATACCCAATGCCTCGAAGACCGGGCGCGCCAGTCACCCGAAGAACATCATCATGCTGACCGCCGACGCTTTCGGCGTGATGCCGCCGATCGCCCGGCTGACGCCGGCGCAGGCGATGTATCATTTCCTTTCCGGCTACACGGCCAAGGTAGCCGGAACGGAAAGGGGCGTGACCGAGCCGGAAGCGACTTTCTCGACCTGTTTCGGCGCGCCGTTCATGCCGCGCCATCCGTCGGAATACGGCAATCTTCTGCGCGAGCTCATTGCTCGCCACGGCGCCGATTGCTGGCTGGTCAACACCGGCTGGACCGGCGGCGCCCATCGCACCGGCAAGCGCATGCCGATCAAGGCGACGCGCGCCTTGCTCGCCGCCGCCCTCGACGGCTCGCTGCAGGCAGGCGCTTTCCGCACCGACGCCAATTTCGGCTTCGAGGTGCCGGTGGCTGCGCCTGGTGTCGATAGCGCCATCCTCGATCCGCGCTCCACCTGGATGGACAAGGCTGCCTATGACCGGCAGGCGGCAAGGCTGGTGGGCATGTTCGCCGTCAACTTCGAGAAGTTCGAAAGCCATGTCGACGCCGTAGTGCTGGGCGCAGCGCCCCGCATGCAGGAAGCGGCGGAGTAATCGCCAAGGCATCGTTGTGGCCAGGCACCATCGGAGGCCGGGTTTCGATCGGGCCTTTTCTTTTTCGGCTCGCCGCGCCATGACTGCGGCATGCCGATCGACGACGACCTCATCATATCTGGCGAAGCCGTGATCCACCCGGGCGACCTGCACGAGGATTTCATCCGCTCGTCCGGTCCCGGCGGCCAGAACGTCAACAAGGTGGCGACGGCGGTGCAGCTTCGCTTCGACGCGCGGAACGCCGAGGGCCTGTCGGACCGCGTACGCGAGCGGACCATAAAATTTGCCGGCCAGCGCGCCACCAAGGATGGTGTCATCATCATCGAGGCCGGACGCTTTCGCACGCAGGAGCAGAACCGCGCCGATGCGCGGGCCAGGCTGACGGCACTGGTCGCCAAGGCCGCCGAACCGCCGCCGCCGCCGCGCAAGAAGACACGGCCGTCGAAAGGCGCGGTCGAGCGTCGGCTGAAGAGCAAGGCCGGGCGCGGTACGATCAAGAAGCTGCGCGGTCGCGTGGAGAACGACTAAGCAACACGCAAATCGTGCCCGCAAAACCACTTTCAATTTTGCATTGCGGATGTGAGGTTTCCCTTCCGTCGGCAACACGCCGCGCGTCCGAAAGGTGCTGGCGTTGCCTTTACCAGAGACGCTTCAGCGAAGCCGTGATGTTGCGGCCCTGGTCCTGTAGCTATAACCCGAGTTGCACACCGTCGCGCGGTCGTCGGCAATGTTGCGGACGGCGAAAGCGGCCGAGACACCTTCCTACCTCTTGTCGGTGCCGCCGAGATCGTAGGAGCGCCGAGGCATCGAGATAGACGGCGGCATCGTTCTTGGCGGTGTTTGACGTGTCGGTATGTTAGTCATCTTTATTCGTCAACCGCCCATCTGGCCAAGACGAATTCATCGCTGCCCTCCCTGGTAAAAACCACCACCGCTTTCGGGTCGCCGTTTTCGTCTGGCGGTGGCATGCTGAGGCTCCGAACCATTCTCATGAGCCAACCCATGCTCGTTCTGCCCAAAGGCATCCGTCACATTCCGGCCCATCTGTCCCGCGCCGTCCAGGAGACGCTGGTCGAGGAGGTGAGAAGCATTGTCCAGCAGGCGCCGCTGTTCGTGCCGGCCATGCCTCGGACCGGCAAGGAGATGAGCGTGCGCATGACCAATTGCGGTCCGCTCGGCTGGGTCACCGACAAGGAACGCGGCTATCGCTACCAGCCGACGCATCCGCTGACCGGAGAGCCGTGGCCGCCTATCCCCGACAGTCTGCTCGACCTGTGGCGGCAGGTGTCGGGCTATCCCAATCCACCGCAGGCCTGCCTGGTCAATTTCTACACGCCGGAAGCCAAGATGGGCCTGCATCAGGATCGCGACGAGGCCGATTTCTCAGCACCGGTCGTCTCCGTCTCGCTGGGTGACGATTGCCTGTTCAGGGTCGGCCAGACAACCCGCGATGGCGCCACCAAATCGTTCAGGCTCAAAAGCGGCGATGTCGTCGTGATTGGCGGCGAGGGCCGTCTTGCCTTCCATGGCGTCGACCGCATCTACCCTTCGACCTCGGCGCTGCTCAAGAACGGCGGCAGGATCAATCTGACGTTGCGGCGGGTGACGAAGCCCGACAAGGGCGCCGTATAGGCGAGGGTTCGCGCCCCGCACGGCGCCGCCGACCTTTGGGCGACCAGCGATAGTTCAGTTCAGCGCAGCGGTGAAAAAATCGCCGAGACCAGATGGAAGGGCAATGCGCCGTAGGCGGCGACCGTCGCCTGATCGTCCCATTGGCGATACTGCCGGGACGGCCGCGCCTCCAGCGTCAGGGCATGCTGCCGGCCGTCGAACGTAACCTTGCCGCGAAAGCGCAGCACCCGCTCTCCACCAGACCGGCTGATGGCCATCGCACGCAGACGCGCGACGTGGTCGTCGCCCACATTGATCTCCATTTCGATGCGGCGCCGGACCGGCGGGACGCTGATCCTGATCGTGATGTCCAGCATCATCTCCCCTGCCGTCGCGGGGCACGGTATGGTCTGCGAGAAGGCCGGGGGCGACTGTCCTTCCAGCGGTTCGCGAGGTGCCTGCCTGCCGCGCCATGCTCTGCCGCGCCATGCCCTGGCGGGCGGCTCCTGCCGCAGCCGCCCGCTCTTGCGTCTCAGCCGCAACTGCTTGGCGAAGCCGCGCGACAGCCAGGTCAGCCTGCCAAAGTCGGTTCGCGGCTTGGCCTGCAGCAATGCCGACCAGCGTGCAAGGCCGGTGCGGTCGGCCATGACCAGCACGCGCGCCAGCACCCTGTCAGGCACCGTCACGCCAACATCGAGCGCAAGGTAGGAAAGCGCCACCGCCGCGGCAACGGCAAGGCCACGCCTGGCGACGACATCGAGGAACACGTCCCAGTCGACGCCGCCGGCGCGAATGGCCACCGCGCAATCGACCAGCCAATCGCTGTGGGTGTGGGCATCGAGCCCGCCATGCGCGATGGCGAGCGCGATGCGATCCGCAGGCGACGGCACCAGCACGCCGACACCGCTGAATTCGGCCGCCGCCGCGCGCTGCCAGATCGCCTGGTCATCCTCGTCGCTTTGCTGCGAACCGTCATAGGCAAGCTGGTGCAGATCGATATCGCCATAACTGCCCTTGAAAAAATTCATCGAGCGTAGCGACGCCAGTCTTGTCCTCAGATACTGTGGGCTTACCCCGGTGGCGATCTGCCAGTCGCGGTCGCGCAGCACGCCGAACGCCGCCGATATATCCTGCGGCCGCACCAATATGTCGATGTCGTGCGCCACCCGGCCACGCTGCGCCGAGGCGTTCAAGGCAATGCGGCTGGCACCCTTGATCAGCATCACCAGGCAGCCGGAATCCGTCATCGCCTGCAGCGCCGGTTCGGCCTCGCGCATCGCCATGCGCGACTTGGTCCACAGCATCTTTTGCAGGCCGACAAGGCGCGGATAGGCGGAATGGCCGGCCAATTTCCGCCCGAACCGGTCGCAGATCGCGGCCAGCAGCCGATGTTCCCTGAAGGAGACGAGGTCTATGTCGTTCGCGCTTAGCCACTGCAAGGCGCAACCGGCGGCCGCGTCCTCATCGGCAAGAAGCGCGGCCTTGAGCAGTTGGTCGAGCCCGCCCGTCGGCCAGGACCAGCCATAGTCCGGGAAACGTCGGCTGATGCGGCGGATGCCCGCCATCAGCCCGCGCCGGCCTTGTTCCGGGCCCGTCGCAGCATGGCGAGCCGCGCCACTTCGAGATAGCCGCGGTCGCGCGCCGCATCGCGCCCGTAGGACAGGCTGCCGGGCCTGATGCGACGCAGCGCCAGCACCTCTTCCACCATGTCGAGGGCAAGGCCCGCCTCGCGTGCCCGCGCGATCCAGTCGATCATTTCGCCGCGGCCGCCCGGCGGATCGACGACTGGTCCGACGGTCTCGGCGACCTCGCGCCGGATCAGCATCGTGGTGCGGGACCAACCGGGTACGATCGCGTCCTCGGGAGCATCGGGCCGGTCATTGCGGAAGTTTCGCAAATGACAGAAGACGCCCGACGTTCCGGGATGTCTTTCGAGATGCGCGAGCTGTGTTTCGACCTTGCTCGGCAGCCACAGATCGTCGGCATCGAGCGTCGCAATGAGCGGCGTCGACAAGGCGGCGATGCCCCTGGTCGTGGCGCTGCCAGGTCCGGCATTTGCCTGGCGCAGCAATTGCAGCGGCAGGTCCGTTCCGCCGATCGCCGCCGCGAGATCGTCGTTGGATCCATCGTCGACGATGACCACCAGCTCGGGCCGCACTGTCTGCGCCGCGACCGATCGCAGCGTCTCGGCGATGGTGCCGCTGGCGTTGAAGGCCGGTATGACGACGCCATAGTTCCGCATGCTACATGAAGCGCCAGTTGGCGAGTTCTTTTACATCGAATATGCCTTCGATCCCGCGCAGTGAAGGGTCGGCCTTGCGCCGTTTCATCGATTTGTGGATGGCCCGCAAGAATTCCCGAAGGGATGTGTCGACTTGCTTCGTCATGTTGCCGGGATGACGTCGGTAGTAAAGCGATACGGTATCCGGCAGGACGAATCTGGGGCCGCTTTCAAAGGTGCGCAGCAAGTAGTCGGTGTCTTCGGCCTGGCCGAAGGCCTCGTCGAAGCCGCCGATCCGTTCAATGAGCTTACGCGAGAAAATGCCCGACGACAGATGAATTCCCCGCACGGTCATGCAATGGCTGCCGGGGCAGGGTTCCAGCAGATCGTCGTCGATGTGTTCGACCATCATCATCAGGGAATAGGTAAGCTCCAGAGCGGGGTCGGCGTCAAAGCATGCAATATCGGCCTTGAATCGTCCCGCGGGCGAGACATCGTCCGAATCGAGAAACGACACGAGCTCGGTTTCCGGCGTGAGCAGTCTGAGACCAGCGTTGCGGGCCCGCGTCACGCCCATGTTCTCTTGCCGGAAAAGGCGAATGCAGGCGTTCTCGGCCATCATCGAACGCACGGCCTCCGCCGACCCGTCGGTCGAGCCGTCGTCGATCACGATGATGTCGAGATCGGCGGCATCGTGCTGCCGCACGAGCGAGCGCAGCGCCGAGACGACATAGCGCTCGCGATTGTACACAGGCATGATCACGCTGAGCTTCACCGGGCGCCTCGTGTCAGGAAATCCTCGATTGTGCCAGCGATCTCTGCCGGGTCGGTGCCGAGGGACAATCGGAAGCACGGCAGGTGGCGCGCCAATTCGCTGAAGAAGCGAAAGCCGCTTTCGCGCTCGCCCGGCATCTGGGCGATGCCGGACGGCGCCAAGGCAATCATGGCATCCTTGCGCGACATCGGCATAATCGAACTTGCTCCGCCTCCGCTGATATGTGGCACCACCAGCGCGACGATGTCCAGCATGGTGGGCACCGGCCGAGGCGCGACATCATGAATATGGAACGTGTGCTTGCCTTGCCAGTTCAGCGGGCCTTGCGTCAGCCGCTGCCGCAGGCCCAGCCGAGCGAAACCTTCCGTGTCCTGCTTCAACGTCGAAAAAAGGGGGCGCGCGGTCACGCCGTCGGTGAGATCGATCAGCACATAGTCGTCGCCGACACTGTCGAGCCCGTTAAGCAGGCCGGCGACGACGGTGCCGGATTTCCCGGCCCCGCCCGAGCCGGCAAGCAGAATACCCTTGCCGTCGATGCCGAGCGTGCCGGCATGGGTCAGCCGCATGCCGCGCGCGGCATATTCCCAGTGCAGGAAGGCGCGCAGCGGTGCTCCAGGCTCCCAGGGCGGAAAGGCATCGGCCGAGGCCATCAGCTGCACGCCGACGCGGCGGTACGGATCGTAGACTTGCCAGAAATCCAGGTCGTGGAAATGGTGCCCGCGCAAACCGGCTTCGGCGAGCTGTTTGGCAAAACCGTGCTCGGTGAAATGGGCATCGCCCCAGTGCGCCGGCTCCGGGATGGCGTCAATGCCGGGATGCGCGATGAAGATGCGACCCGTGGACGGTGCCGGCTGATCATGCCCGGCCTCGACAAAAGCATGGCCCAATGCATCGGCAAGCACGCCGTGACCGAGATGCGCGGTCAGTTCAAGCCAGGGCAGGCGAACCTTTCGCATGGTCGGATAGCACGCGGCCGCGCCTTCAGCGGCGGCGATGAGATACCGGGCGTAATCCGGCAAGGTTTCGAGCGTGACGCGCGGCATCAATCGCCTTCCATCACGCTGCGGCCTCCCCGTCAGGAAGCCTGCTTGACCGCCGGCCAGCCGAGAGGTTCCTCGACCTCGTGGATGGGATCAACGACGATCAGGTCGGCGAGGTCGTCGTGAATGCTCACATTGAGCGGCTCGTTCGTGGCGGCAAGCTCGGCAGGCAAATCGCCCGGCAAAGGCCGCGCCGCCGCGTCCAAGCGCACCAGCAAACCCAATTCGAGCAATTGCGATATGAAGTGTTCGAGTTCGGCCTGGCCTATTGTCGAGCCGCCGGCGCTCAGTCCGACCAGGGCCTGGGCGTCCGCGCCGGATGAAAGCGCCTGCCACACCTTGCTGCCGGAATCGGAAAAGCCGAAATATTTGCCATTGGCAAGATTGAGCACCACGGCCTCGCCATCGAAAGATTCGAAAACGATATCCCGGCTCGCTACCGCATAGGCGTGGGAATCATGCGTCATTGTTGCCCCGTCCTGCATTTCCTGCCCGCCAGCAGGACCGCTTCCACCGACAACGCCTGTAAACTTTCAGGTCTTCCTTGGCAAGGTAACCTTTGCCGGCAACGCGGGACCATTTCCGGGATCAGTCGAAAGCGGGGCGGATCAAGCCTCGATTTCAAGCGGCGACAATGGCTTGGAACAACAGGCCAGGATGAAGCCATCATCGATCTCATGATCGAGGATGCCGCCATTGTGGCTCATCTCGACGCTGCCGGAGACTTTCTTCACCTTGCAAGTTCCGCACAGGCCGAATTCGCAGGCAGCCGGTATTCGCACGCCCGAGGCGCGCGCCGTCTGCAGCACGGTCTGGCCGGCGACACAATCGGCGTCGACATCCGAAAGCGCGAAGCGGATCGGCGTCGCGGCTTCGACGCAAATCGCCCCGCCGTCTTCAGCCGGCGAGGCAAACGGCGCCGGGATTTCCTCCACCGCCGGCGCGGCAAAGCTCTCCTGATGGTACTTTGCCATGTCGAACCCGGCGGCCTCCAGCATGCCGCGCACGGCGCGCATGAAGGGATCGGGGCCGCAGCAGAAGATTTCGCGTTCGCGGAAATCGGGCGCCAGGAGCGGCAGCCGGATGGCGTCGATGCGGCCCATATGGCCGTACCAGCCCTCGCGGCTCGACCGCTCCTCGATCATGAAGCCGAGCGACAGGCCCGGCATATGGCCGCCGAGTAGTTCGAGTTCCTTGCGAAAGATGATCTCTTCAGGGCGCCGCGCGCAATTGACGAATCCGACATCGGTCCATGGCGCGCAGTCGTTCAGCCAGCGCAGCATCGACATCATCGGCGTCACGCCCGAACCGGCCGAGATGAACAGGTATTTCGCCGCCGGGTGGCTGTGCAGCGAAAAGTCGCCGGCCGGTCCATAGGCCTTGACGTGCGAGCCGGGCGTCAGGTGATCGAACATCCAGCGTGTGCCGACGCTGCCCGCCTGCGCCTTCACCGTCACCGCGATCGAGAATGGTCGCGACGGCGATGATGACAGCGTGTAGGTGCGCATCAGCGGGCCGTCCGGTGTCGGCAATTCCAGCGTCACGAACTGGCCCGGCTTGTAGCGGAACCAGGTCTGGTTGTCCGAGCGGAAGGTGAAGGTCTTGACGTCGGGCGCCTCGTCGCTGACGCCGATCACTTCCAGCACCTGCAGCCTGTCGTTCCACGGCGCCATCTGGTCGAGATGGCGATAGAGGCCAAGATCAGTCATGGCGTTCATCCCTGCATACCTTTTCATTTTGCGCATGTCGTGATCCCAAAACGCTGCACGGTTTGGGCGAAATGCGCTAGGCGACACTGCGCAGAGCGGGCCGGCCGTCTTCGGAAAGCCGTGGGCCGATAAAGCGCGCGTACCAGTCGACGAACTGGATGACGCCGCCCTCGTGCAGCTCCGAATAGGGACCGGGCTCGTAGGCCGGCGACAGGATGCCGAAGGCGTTTTCCTCGACGATGCGGCGGTCCTGGTCGTTGGTCTCGGTCCAGACATGGGTGAGTTCGGGCAGATCGTAGTCAACGCCTTCCACCGCATCCTTGTGGACCAGCCATTTGGTCGTCACCGCTGTTTCCGTGGCGCTGACCGGCAGCACGCGGAACGTCACCGCATGATCCACGAGGATATGGTTCCAGGTTGTCGGGTAGTGATAGTGCATTAGCGTGCCGATCCGGTCGGCCGAGACGCTGTCGGACA
Source organism: Mesorhizobium sp. URHB0026 (assembly GCF_054059755.1). Lineage (NCBI taxonomy): Bacteria > Pseudomonadati > Pseudomonadota > Alphaproteobacteria > Hyphomicrobiales > Phyllobacteriaceae > Mesorhizobium > Mesorhizobium sp. URHB0026. Next base: position 1,992,536 of record NZ_JBSSCN010000001.1, read on the forward strand.
GGTTCCTCTTCACCGCCCGCTTGCCGGTCATCGTGTAGCTCTGGGCATCGCGCAGCAGCGGCGCGCGGGTGGCGCGGTATTGTCCGGCCGGGTCGATCCGAAACTTGCTGGGCAGGCCAACAGCTTCGCACTTCGCCCAGTGGGCCAGCATCTCCGGGTCGTTGTCGGCGCCTTGCACGCCAGTCACGGTCGGCGCTTCCGGGAAGGTCTTGCACAGCTCAGGGTGGTTGCCCGCGCAATGGTAGCATTCGCGGTTGTTTTCCCAGACCAGCTTCCAGTTGCCCTTCTCGATGATCGTGCTCTCGAAGGCGATCTTGGCCTCGCTCAGCCGGTGCGGCTGGAGATAGGGCTCGATCATCGCCCGCATCGGCGCGAAGTCGGCGGGCTCCTTGGCCAGGCAGATGAAGACATAGCCGGCGACGCTTTCGCAGGCGACCGGCTTGAGCCCGAACTGGCTCTTGTCGAACCCATCGGCCATCTGGCGGGCGAACAGCAGCCGGCCGTCGAGTTCGTAGGTCCACTGGTGATAGGGACACACCAGCTTGGCGGCCATGCCCTTGTCGGTGTTGCAGACGCGGCTGCCGCGATGGCGGCAGGAATTGTGGAAGGCGTTGATCTTGCCCTGCTGATCGCGCACCAGCACGACCGGATAATCGCCGATCTGCACGGTGATGAAGCTGCCCGGCTTGGGCAACTCGCAATCATGGCCGATGAACAGCCAGTCGCGATACCAGATCAGCTCCATGTCCAGCTTGAAGTAGTCCGGGTCGGTATAGAAGGGCTGTTCCAGCGAAAGGCCCTGTCTGCGGCCGTTCAAAAGCCTCAGCATGTCGTTGCGCGCGTCCATGTCCTGTCCTCATTTTCAAGGACTGAACTGGTGGTGATGGAGGAAGGACTGGGCGCAAGCCGGCGAAAGCCGGACAACACCATCCGCCCCTTGACCGCCCACCGCGATCAGTCGAGTTCTAGCGATCTCGGGCTGGTTTCCGGGCTCTGGAGTTGTCCTGGCGGACCATCGCGACACCTTCCCAGGCTTTCGCCCAGTGGTCTCCCGTTGCGACTTGAACTCCACCACCGTTGCGGGGGCAGCGCCGGAATCTGACCGGCTTCCCAATTCTCCGCTCCGTCGTCACGCAGCGGCACCTGAGATGGCTTGATCTAATCACGACAGGGTTTGCGACATCGGCACGAAAGCGACATCGCATCCATGCGGCGCGACACGCATGCGGGATCGTCCCGGCATGATTGCCGCGGGGGGAATCGCCTCTTCTCGCCAGGCGCGCGCGGGCACCGTTTTCGACCCTCAGCCGGCCGGAAAAGGGTTAACGGTTTCGAAAAGTGACTATTAGCACAGTCTAAAATCGAACCGAACGGTTCGTTTCTGTTGACGGTGCGTGCAGGACAGTGTGAACGCCCAGCCCTCCGACACAGTTGGTGATCGGGTCGTCATCTTAGTCAACTACTTGATACCGAACAGAAAAATGAGACATGTAGAAGGCGTTGGTACAATTTCAAGTAGCAGAGTCATGGTCCACGCTGAACAACTTCGTGATTGGAAACGGCAAGGGGGCTCTCCCACATCGGGGCGGTCCGAACGACGCGATTCAATCCAAGACACGCCGCTAGACGGACGGGAAAAATACTGGAGTACAAAAATGAAAAAGATCATTCTCACTGCCGCCGCCCTTCTGGCGATTTCCGGCAGCGCCTTCGCTAGTAGCGACCATTATGGTTCGAACGCCGCGACCCCCGCGGCCACTGTCGACAGCTCCTACACCGCTTCGACCAAGAAGTCGGAGCCGGCTGCCCAGACGCCTGTGACGGGCGCCGACCACAACCTCTTCGGCAACAATTAATAATCATCTCCGGCACGCGGCGGGTGAACCTGCCGCGCCGGTGGACCCTACAATTCAGGAGTATTAAAATGAACAAGATCCTCTTTGCTGCCGCCGCCGTTCTGGCTCTCTCAGGCAGCGCTTTCGCCGGCAGCGACAACTATGGCTCCAACGGCGCCAACCAGGCTGCTGCTGCCTCCACCGACAATCCAAACACCGCGTCGATCGGCAAGTCGGCTCCGGCCACCTCGGCGCCTGTCCAGCAGGGCAGCGACCGCAACCTCTTCGGCCATTAATGGCCTCCCACGGCCGGTGGGCTTTTGCCCGCCGGTCCGCGGGACTTCCAAAATTCAGGAGTTACCTAAAATGAACAAGATCCTCATTGCCGCCGCCGCCGTTCTGGCCCTCTCCGGCAGCGCCTTCGCCGGCAGCGACAATTATGGCTCCAACGGCGCCAACCAGCCCACTGCTTCGTCGACTGTCAATGTCGATACGTCGCATACGGGTGCGATCCGCAACAGCGATTCGCCGGTCTACAAGCTGCTGAATTCGTCTGGCGACGTGCAGAAGCCGGCCCATCAGGGTGCCGATCGCAATCTCTTCGGCAACAACTAACCAGCCTGTGCAGACAAAAAGAGCGGCGGGCCATGCCCGCCGCTGCTTTTGTTTTTTGCGTTACCGGAACGGCCGTCTTCAGGCCGCCTTTGCTTCCGCTTCGTGGAGGGCAAAGGAGCGACCCTCCGCATCGAAGATATGGAGGTCGCCGGCATTGGCGGTCAGCCGCAGCGTCGAGCCGCGCTTGACCTCGACATTGCCCGGCAGCTTGGTCACCAGCGGCAGGTCGGCCCGGCCAATATCGACATAGACCAGCTGGACCTCGCCAAGCTGTTCGAGATAATCGACGCTCCCCTCGAACAGATAATCCGCACCGCTGGCGATCGCGAGATCTTCCGGCCGTACGCCGAAGCTGACCGCCGCTCCCTTTGCCGAAGCAGGTGTCGCGATCGGCACCGTCGCCTTTCGGCCGCCGACATGGCTGACGATGGTCGGGTTGCCCGTCTTGTCGACCGTCGCCGGCAGGATGTTCATGGCCGGCGAGCCGATGAACTGGGCGACGAAGAGGTTGCCTGGGTTCTTGTAGAGTTCCATGGGCGTGCCGACCTGCTCGATGTGCCCGTCCTTCAGCACGACGATCCGGTCGGCCAGCGTCATCGCCTCGACTTGGTCGTGCGTGACGTAGATCATGGTCGTGTTGGGCATCGATTCCTTGAGCTTGGCGATCTCGATGCGGGTGGCGACGCGCAATGCGGCGTCAAGGTTCGACAGCGGTTCGTCGAACAGGAACACCTTCGGATTGCGCACGATGGCGCGGCCGATGGCGACGCGCTGCCGCTGGCCGCCCGACATCGCCTTGGGCAGACGGTCCAGATATTTGGTCAGCTGCAGGATCTCGGCAGCTTGCCGAACCCTTTTGTCGATCTCGGCCTTGCTTTCCTTACCGATCTTCATCGAGAAGGCCATGTTGTCGTAGACGGTCATGTGCGGGTAGAGCGCATAGGACTGGAACACCATGGCGATGCCGCGCTTCGAGGGTGGCACGTCGTTGACCACCTGGCCGTCGATCTTGAGTTCACCCGACGTGATTTCCTCGAGCCCCGCGATCGAGCGCAGCAAGGTCGACTTGCCGCAGCCCGACGGGCCGACGAAGACGATGAACTCGCCCGATTTGATGTCGAGGTCGATGCCGTGGAGAATGTTGAGATTGCCATAGGACTTCTTCACTTGTCTCAAATTGACATCGGCCATTGGTTTCCTCCAGTGATTCCTCGGATGTTTCAGCCTATTCGTCCGAACCAGGCGCCATAGCCGCCGAGTTCGACCGACCCGGTGCTCGCCTGCCCGGAGAACCCGTGTCCCGGCAAAGGTTGCAGGGTTCGGTTGCCGAGGTCAACCTTCGCGGGCCTTGCGCCCAGATTGAAGACGCAGACGATCTCCTCATTACCCGACCGGCGGGTGAAGGCGACCGTGTCGCCCTGGCTTTCGATGAAGGCGATGTCCCCCTTGGCTAGCGCCGGATTGGCGCGGCGGAAGGCAAGAAAGCGCCGGTAATGTTCAAGCAGGGAGGTTTCGTCGCCTTGCTGCACGTTGACCGCCTGCCGCAGATGCGCGGCCGGCACCGGCAGCCAGGGTTTTGCCTGGGAGAAGCCGCCATTCCTGGCACTGCCATCCCACACCATGGGCGTGCGGCAGCCGTCGCGGCCCTTGAATTCAGGCCAGAAACGGATCCCGTAGGGATCCTGCAGATCCTCGAAGCGCAGATCGGCCTCGCCGAGGCCGAGTTCTTCGCCCTGGTAGATGCAGACCGAACCGCGCAGCGACATCAGCAATGCCGATATGACCTTGAGATAGGCCGACGGGTCGGCCTCGTTGGCGGCCCAGCGCGAGGCCGGTCGCATCACGTCATGATTGGAAAACGCCCAGCACGACCAGCCGTCGCTGGCCACCCGGCCAAAAGCTTCCAGCACCGAGCGGACCTTGGCGGCACTGATCTTTTCCGGGGCCAGGAAGTCGAAAGAATAGCACATATGCACGCGCTTGCCGCCGGCGGTATAGGCGGCGACCACGTCCAGCCCGCGTTGCGAATCGCCGACTTCGCCGACCGCCGCGGTCGCCGGGTACTCGTCGAGCAGCGCCCGGAAGCGCTCGAGGAAGGCGAGGTTTTCCGGTCGGCTCTTGTCGTAGATATGGTCCTGGTAGTTGTAGGGATTGACCGTCGGTGCGGTCTGGTCGTTGCGCTGTTCCGGCGGCAGCGGCGGGTTGTTTTCCAGCCCCTGGCTGTGGAAGTAAAAATTGATGGTGTCGAGGCGAAAGCCGTCGACGTCGCGCTCCAGCCAGAAGCGGGTGACGTCGAGCAGCGCGTCCTGGACCTGGCGGTTATGGAAGTTGAGGTCCGGCTGCTCGGCCAGGAAATTGTGCAGGTAGTACTGCTGGCGGCTGGTGTCCCATTGCCAGGCCGAGCCGCCAAAGATCGACAGCCAGTTGTTGGGCGGCGTGCCATCGGGTCTTGCATCCGCCCAGACATACCAGTCGGCCTTAGGATTGGTGCGGCTCGAGCGGCTTTCCTTGAACCAGGGGTGGATATCGGCGGTATGCGACAGCACCTCGTCGATCATCACCTTGAGGCCCAGTCGGTGCGCCTCCGCCGTCAATGCATCGAAATCCGCCAGCGTGCCGAACATCGGGTCGACGTCACAATAATCCGAGACGTCATAGCCGAAATCCTTCATTGGCGATTTGAAGAAAGGCGAGATCCAGATAGCATCCGCGCCAAGCGCGGCAATGTAGGGCAGCCTGCCGATGATGCCCTTGAGGTCGCCGATGCCATCGCCATTGGAATCCTGATAGCTGCGTGGATATATCTGGTAGATCACCGCGCCTCGCCACCAGTCGCGGTCGATGGCGGGGTCTGGTTTCGAAGTCGCCTTCAAAGCCGATTGCATGGTCTCAACCTCCTTTCACCGAGCCGGCCAGCAGCCCGCGGACGAAATAACGCTGCAGCGAGAAGAAGACGATCAGCGGCACGATGATCGTGATGAAGGCCGATGTCGTCAGGATCTCCCAGTTGCCGCCACGCGAGCCAAGCAGCGCATTGAGCTTGGCCGTCAGCACGATCTGATCGGGCGCCGTTCCGAGGAAAACCATTGCCACCAGGAGATCGTTCCATACCCACAGGAATTGGAAGATGGCGAAGGAGGCAAGCACCGGGAAGGACAGCGGGAGCACGATCTTGACGAAGATCTCGAAATCGCTGGCGCCGTCGATGCGCGCCGATTCCATGATCTCGCGCGGTAGCCCGGCAATATAGCTTCGCAAGAGATAGATGGCGAAGGGCAGGCCGAAGCCGGTATGCGCCAGCCAGATGCCGAGATAGGTCTTGGACGGCACGCCGAAGAACGTGCCGACGCCGTTGTAGAGCTTCAGGAGCGGAATGAGCGACATCTGCAGCGGCACCACCAGCAGGCCGATGACGACGGCGATCAGGAGCGCGCGGCCTGGAAAGCGCATCCAGGCCAGTGCGTAGGCCGCAAAGGCCGCGATCAGGATCGGGATGACGGTCGCCGGGATGGTGACCGTTAGCGAATTCATGAAGGAGCGGCCGATGCCTTCGGAAAACAGCACGGTCTGATAATTGTCGGTGGTGAATTTCGGCGGCGCCGACGAAGCGTAGTAGACGCGCTGGCCCCGGTCGCCCTCGAACGCCCTTGGCGAGGCCATGACGAAGCTGCCGTCCGCGTTGAGCCGCAGGGTCACCCCGTCACCGAGATCGGCTGATGTGCCGGCAGGATATTGCGTCGGTGCCGCCGCCTTGACGCCGAAGGCGCTTATCGCGCGCTTGGCCCCGTCGCCGAAGATGTTGCCCTGGAGAACGAACTTGCCGTCCTTTTCTACTTGTGTGGAGGCGGCCGGCAGTCGCCCGGCTTCTGTCTGGCTGGAACTGGCGAAGGAATTCCACCAACCCGAGGCGATGATCTGGTCCTTGTCGCGCAGCGACGAGACGAGGATGCCGAGCGTGGGGATGGTCCAGATCACCACGAAGACGAGCACCGCGATATGGACGCCGAAACGGCTGGCGAAGGAATTTCCGGTCGCGACGGCCATCTCAGTGCCCTCCCGTCTCTTTGTTGGCCTGGCGGATGTTCCAGACCATGATCGGAATGACGGCAATCATGATGATGATGGCGATGGTCGCGCCGCGGCCGAAATCGCCGCCGCCGCGGAACATCCAGTCGAACATCAGATTGGCCAGCACCTGACTGTTCCATTGACCGTTGGTCATGGTCAGGACGATGTCGAACACTTTCAGCACCAGGATGGTGATGGTGGTCCATACCACCGCGATGGTGCCCCAGATCTGTGGCACCATGATCTTCCAGAAGATCTGGAACGGGTTGGCGCCGTCTATGACCGCGGCTTCCAGTGTTTCTTCGGGGATGCCGCGCAACGCCGAGGACAGGATGACCATGGCGAAGCCGGTCTGGATCCAGATCAGGATGACCATCAGGAAGAAGTTGTTCCAGAACGGCAGTGATATCCAGACCTGCGGTTGGCCGCCGAAATACTGGATGATGGCGTTGAGAAGGCCGATCTGGATCTGGCCTTGGCCACGATATTCGTAGATGAACTTCCAGATCACGCTGGCGCCGACGAAGGAGATGGCCAACGGCAGGAAGATCAGGCTCTTGGCGATCGTTCCCCACCATATCTTGTCCGTGAGCACGGCGATGATCAAGCCGAGGAAGGTGCAGGCCGCCGGCACCACCGCCAGCCACAATATGTTGTTGCGGATGGCGTTTCGCAGATCCGGATCGCGCAACGCCCATTCATAGTTGGCGAATCCGACGAAACTCGTGCCGCCGCGATCGAAGAAGGACAGCCACAGCGTCGCGATTACCGGATAGACCAGGTAGATGGTCAGGATGATCAGCGCCGGACCCACGAACAACCAAGGCCGCACCAATCCCTGCCGGCGCAGATTGTTGACGGCGGCCGTTCCGGACACCCCGCGCGCGGGGAAGATCAGGTCAAGCAGTTTGTTGGCGCCCCAGAAATAGGCGACGCAGCCGCCGACGCCGATGATGATGACGAATATTGCCGAGAGAATCTGAGCCGCCATGGGTCCCTCTCCCTGCGCATGACCGGCCAGCGATGCTGGCGACCGATGCACCGACTTTCAGTTATTCGGAACAATCGAAACGCGAAGCTTCCGGCGTGCCCCGCCGGTCGGATCCGGGCCGTAGCCCGGATCCAGTAGCAAGATGAGGAAGGATTAGGTCGCGCCGGAGCGGCCTATTTGATGGCGTCCCAGCTCTTCTGGATGTCGGTGGCGACGTCCTGCGCGGACTTGCCGCCGACCAGGTCGATCATGCCGGTCCAGAACGAGCCGGCGCCGACTTTGCCGGGCATCAGGTCGGAGCCGTCGAAGCGCACCGTCGTGGCGCCGACCAGGATCTCGCCCTGCTTCTTCAGCGCATCGCTGCCATAGGCGTCCTTGTTGGCCCCCTTGAAGGGCGTGACGAAGCTCTTCTGTGCCATCCACAATTCATGCGCGAGCGGCATCTGCAGGAACTTGATGAATTCGCGCGATGCCTTGGAATCCTTGGTGATCATTACCAGCGTTCCGGCGACTTCCAGCGGCGTTCCGAGCTCCGGCTTGGCGGCGTAGGGCGGGTAGGGGAAGAAGTCGGCATCCTGGCCAAGCTTCACGCCCTCCGGGAAGAAGGAGGGGATGAACGACGCCTGATGGTGCATGTAGCATTTCGGCGGTACGGTAAAGAGGCCCTTCGGGCTGTCGCGGAAGTCGGTCGCCGCGACGGCCTTGGCGCCGCCGTCGACCATCTTGTCGTCCGTGGCGATCTTGCCGAAGATGTCGATGGCGTTGACCACGGCCGGGTCGTTGAACGGAATCTCGTTCTTCACCCACTTGTCGTAGACTTCGGGAGTCTGCGTGCGCAGCATGATGTCCTCGACCCAGTCGGTCGCCGGCCAGCCCGTCGCGCCGCCTGAACCAAGCCCGATGCACCACGGCTTGCCGCCATCGGCGATGATCTTCTTCTCGAGCTCGGCAAGTTCTTCCTGCGTCTTCGGCACCTTGTAGCCGGCTTCCTCGAAATTGTCGGGCGAGTACCAGACCAGCCCCTTCACGTCGATCTTGTAGGGAAAGGCATAGAAGCCCGGCTTGCCGTCCTTGCCATTATAAGTGCCGAGCTTGGCCCAGGAGTCGCCGGCGGCGTAATTCTCCTTGACCCAGGCTGCGACGTCGTCGCCGAGCGGGGTCAGCACGCCCTTGGAAGCAAGGTCCTGGATGAGGCCAGGCTGCGGCAGGACCGCGATGTTGGGCGGGCTGCCGGCCTGCGTGTCGATGACAATCTGCTGCTCGTAATTCTCGGACGAGGAATATTTGACCTCCGCGCCGGTGGCTTCGGAAAAATAATCGAGTACTGACCGGACAAGCGTCTCGTCCTCGCCACGCCACGGTCCGAAGATGGTCAGCGTCTCGCCCTTGAGATCGACTTTCTTGAGGTCCTCGTAATTCGCCCAGTTGAAGCGCTTGTCCTCGCCCGGCTTGAACTTCAGTTCGGCATGCGCGGGCGCGCTCAGGGCGAATGCGGCAGACGCAACACCCAGCAAAAGCATTCTCTTCATCGGTATTCCTCCCAGTGGGTCATACACCGGACGGAACCTCCATTCCGCCCCGCCGACGCCGCGGGACTGTGACTCAGTCGCAAGGGAACCGCAACCTTTAGTACAGTCTTCCAAAGCGCTTTGGCTTTGTTGATCTCGCCACTGAATCGGGCGAGAGTCAAGGGGGAGCAGGAACTAATCGATTTAGTCGCCGCCCGCCATGGCCCAAGATTTGCACCGCAACATGCTTTTCGGCACTGCAGCAGCAATTTTCGTTTCAAACCGCGCCCCGGCACGCTTATGGTCCTGGCGGCATTCGCCATGCACTTGTGGCGTTGGGTCGATTCAATTTAAAAGCGCTTTGAGGCAGGGAGGCCTCTCGTGAACCTCAAGCAACTCGCGCATATGCTGGCGCTTTCCCAGACCACGGTAAGCCGGGCGCTGAACGGCTATCCCGAAGTCAACGAGGAAACCCGCGGGCGTGTCATGGACGCCGCCAAGCGCCACGGCTATCGCCCCAATCCGAGTGCGCGCCGCCTGGCCACCGGCAAGTCCGGAATGATCGGCTACGTCCTGCCGACGGGTGCGGCCGTCGACATCGATCCCCATTTCGTCGAATTCCTGTCCGGTCTTGGCGACTATGCCCGATCACATGAGCTCGATCTTGTCCTGTCACCGACCGATGCCGATGACCAGGAAACGACCTACCGCCGCATCGTCGCCAACCGGCAGGTCGATGCCGTCTACATCTCTTCGCCAAGGCCGCAGGACAGCCGCGTGGCGCTGGTCAATACGCTCGGCATTCCTTTCATCGTCCATGGCCGAAGCGAAGGTTTCGATTTCGACTATCCCTATCTCGACATCGATAATGAAGGCGCCTTCCACGAGGCCGCGCGGCTGCTCGTCCAGCTTGGCCACCGGCGGCTGGCGCTGATCAATGGCGACGACCGCGAGACCTTTGCCATCCACCGCGAGCGCGGCCTGCGCCGGGCGCTGGCCGCGAGTGGCCTGGCATTGGACGATCGCCATGTCTGCTCACTCGTCATGACCGAGGAGAACGGCTATCGCGCCGCCCGGCGCCTGCTCGAACAGGACGGCGCGCCGACGGCAATCGCCTGCTCCAGCCTGATCATGGCGCTCGGCGTCGTGCGCGCGGTGCGCGACCTTGGCCTCAGCATTCCCGGCGACGTCTCGCTGATTGCCCATGACGACGTTTTTCCCTGGCTGAAGCCGGAGAATTTTTCCGTGCCGCTGTCGACGACGCGGTCGTCGATCCGGTTGGCCGGCGCACGCATCGCGGAGCGGCTCGCGGCACGGATATCGGGACTTGAGGAGGGCGCGCGCGGCGAGGTCTGGCCGGTCGACCTGGTGGTCAGGGGATCGGTCGCCGGCGCGCCGGCCTGACCACCGCCAGTAGGGTCAATTGCTGGAACGACTTCTTCGCTGCCTCTACCCATTGTCTCGGCCCGCGGGCTTAAGATGATCGATGAAGGCGCGCAGCTTCGGCAGGACCTGGCGCTTGCCAGGATGATAAAGGAAGACGCCCGGTGTCGCGCCGGCAAAGTCCTCCAGCACCGGTTTGAGTTTTCCCTGTTCTATTGCGCCGTCGGCGACGGGCCGAGGCGTCTGCGCCAGGCCGACGCCTTGGATCGCGGCCCCTAGCAAGGTTGGATAGTCATGCGCGATCAGCGGGCCCGAGACGACCGCCTCGATAGCCCCGTTGCCGTCGACGAAGGACCAGGGCGCGACGGCGCCGTTCGCGCGGCGCAGGCGCAGGCAGGCGTGGTGGCGCAGATCGGTGATCTGTTCGGGCTGGCCGTGGCGCTCGAGATAGTCCGGGCTGCCGACGACCACGAAGGAGAATGGCGGCGTCAGCCGCACCGCGATCATGTCGGGTGCGATGAACTGGCCTAGCCGGATGCCGGCATCGAATCCGCCGGCGGCGAGATCGACCATCTCGTCGCTGGCGGCGATCTCCAGTTCGATCTCGGGATAGGTCCGGCAGAACGACGCGATCATCGGTTCCAGGATCAGCGGCACGACCGCGCGGGGCACGGACAGTCGCAAAAGCCCGGTCGGCCGCTGGCCGACATCGCGGGCGACCTCGCCCGCGGCCATGATCTCTTCGAAGGCAGGTCCGGCTCGGTCGAGGAACCGCTGGCCAGCCTCGGTCAGGCCGACGCTTCGGGTCGTGCGGGCAAACAGGGCCGCACCAATGCGTGCTTCCAGCGCGCGGACCGCCTGGCTCACCGCGGACGGCGTCACCGCCAGCTCGGCCGCGGCACGGCGGAAGCTACGATGCCGCGCGACGGCCAGGAACACCTCGACCCCGTCTAACGCACCGTGCCGGATTGTGTAGCTCTGCTTCATAGGCTGTTCTGATTACAGCGGATGGCCGAACCATGAAAGCAGTCTTAGCTAACGATCGAAGTGCGCAGGACCGCACGGCCACCTGTTGAGAGGAAACCGATGTCAACGCAGATGCTGTTCCAGATCCAGCTCGTCCTGGGCTATGTCGCATGGCTGCTTTGCTTCGGTGCTTATGGCCTGCCATGGCTGGACTCGCTGGATCGGATGGCGGCGCAACGCGCCATTGCCACGCTGCACAGTTTCCGCTTCTTCGGGCTCGTCTTCCTGCTTCCGGGAGTCGTCGGCCCCAATCTGCCTGCCGGCTTCGCCATGTTCGCCGCCTATGGAGACTTCGCCACCGGAGTGCTGGCCATACTGGCATTGCTGACAGTCAGAGTTCGCCCGCTCTTCTGGGCATTCATCGTCGCCTTCAATCTCGTCGGAATGGCCGACCTCGTTGTCGACTATTACCACGCCATCCAGGCCGGACTTCCCGAGCACGCGGAGCAGTTGGGAGCCACCTATGCGATCCCGATCATCTACGTGCCGCTGCTGATGATTACGCACATCGCCGCGTTCTGGTTCTTGCTTCGTCCCAGCAAAGCGCGGCCTGAGCCGTCGCGGGCTATTCCTTCGCCGTCCCCGCAGCCTTGAGGTCCAGCAGGCCGTAGCCGAAATCATTGTCGCGCCCCTTAAGCCCGAGATCCTTCGCGGTCGCCGCAAGCGCCTTCTCGATGTCGTCGGCCGAGCGGTCGGGCGTGGCATGGATGAGGTTGGCGATGGCGCCGCTGACGATTGCCGCGGCAAACGAGGTGCCGGTGACGACGTCCGAGCCGCCGCCGCTCGGCGCCACCATCTCGACGCCCGGCGCCGAGATGAACACATAGGCGCCGCGATTGGCCTGCGGCATCAGTCCGTCCTTGGCATCCGTGGCCGTCACGGCGATGACGCCGTCAAAGGCGGCCGGATAGCCATAGGGCGCTTTCGGCCCGTTATTGCCGGCCGCCGCCACCAACACCATGCCAAGCGCCCGTGCATTGCGGCAGGCAGCACCGAGCAGGTCGTTCTTCGGCCCGACGAAGCTCATATTGATGATGCTGACATTCTGGTCCGCCGCCCAGTCGAGCGCCGACAAGATGACGTCCATGGTCGACTTGCCGCCCTCGAAGGCGCGCGCATGGTAAATCCTGGCGCCCGGCGCCATGCCTTCCAGCTGGCCGACGCCGGCAATCAGACCGTCGATCGAAGTGCCGTGGTCGCGCTTTTCGATTGGCACGTCCGGCATGGCATCGAACTGCGCGGCAATGACCCCGGCAAGCGCCGGATTGCTATCGTCGATGCCGGTATCGATGACGGCGACGCGCACGTTCTCGCCGCTGGCCTGTTTGGCGTCGAGCGCGATGCGGTCGAAGGCATAGTTGACGATGCCGGCCGCCTGCTGCAGCGAGTAGATGTGGTTGGGCTCGCGGCGCCGCGTGCGGCCGTCGCCGGCTAGCTGCGCCAGCACCACGCCGACAGGGCGGCCATCGGGAATGCCGAAACGCACCAAAGTGGCGCCAAGCAGCCGGGACTGGCGCTGCGAGCGCACTTCTAGGCCGAAGGAAGCGGCGATCTGCTGCACGGCGCCGGCATCGCCATCGACCGTCACCAGCACCTCGTCCGGCACGAAGTCCCCGGTCACGGCGCGCCGAGACTGGACGGCGATGAGATCGGTCGGCGAGACGATCGGTCCACTTGCTGGCGGGCCGGCCTGGTTGCCCCCGGGGGAAGTCGCGGGCTTCGGCCGCGGTGTCGGCACCGGCGCGGGAGAGGCGGCCGGATTGGGGAAAAGGTCGACGATCAAGGCGGGCAGAAAAACGGCGCTGGCCTGGGCCGTGCCCGCCCCGTTTTCGGTGGCGCCGCCGTCCTTGAGGCAGTCGGCCGCCGTTGCGTTGGCCTCGTTGCTGCAATCGATTATGGCCCGCTCGGGATTGCCGTCGTTGGTCTGCGCCGACGCAGGCACGGCGGCGATTGTCATCGCCGCCGCAAGGATAGCCGCAAATCGAATGACCGCCTCAGCCGCCATCAACAGGTTTCCTTCCCTCGATCACAGTCTCGGCGAAAGGCTGGGCGGCAATAAGGCTGCGCGCCCTCTCGTAGTCGGCGGCTGTCGTCGCCGGAATGGCGAGCCTGAAGACGCCGTCGGCGGTCGGTCCGCCGATGATCTTGAGCTTGTTGGCGTCGAGGAAGACGGCAATGTCGGCCATCCTGGCTTCCGGCTTGAACTTGACCAGCGCAAACGGCAATTTGGCCAGATCGTCTTGTGCGCCGGCAATCTCGAAATTGCCGCCCTTGCCGCCGGGCTGCACCAGCGACTGCACCGCGATCAACGCCAGCAGAACCGCGGCCGCCGCCCAGGCGACGCCGACCGGCACCGCCATGAAACGGCCCCAGGCCTGCGCCAGCCAGGACGATCCTGCCGGCCCGCGTGCAGGCCCGGCCTCCGCGTCCAGCGCCTTGGCGAAGCGGCTGAGCGCATCGGCCGGCGGGCGGATCGCTTCATTGGCCGCCGACGTGCCGGAGAACTCGGCTTCCGCCTCGCCAAGCGCGGCAAGTGCCGAGGGATCGTTGGCCAGCCATTCTTCGACGGCTTCCAGATCCGAACCTTCCAGCGAGCCGTTCAGGTAGAACGGCAGCAGCGTTTCCATTTCGTCGCGGCGCGACATCTTTTCAGCGGCGCTCATGGCCACCCCCTGTCGTAACCGGCGGCCTTCAGGGCTTCGCCGAGTTTCTTGCGGGCGTAGAACATACGGGTCTTGACGGTCGCGACCGGAATGTCGAGCACCTGGGCGATCTCGGTCACCGATTGGCCCTGATAATAGGCGAGGTCGATCACCGTGCGGTGCTCCTCGGGCAGGGCGTCGATCAGGCGGCGCAAGGCGGCGGCCTTATCCTCCTTCATGGTGACGACCTCGGGCGTGTCGGCGCTATCGGGCACCGCGGCGGCGGCCTCGTCGTCGATCCAGTCTTCCTTCTTCTTGCGCAGCAATGACAGCGCCTTGAAGCGGGCGATGCCGAGCAGCCATGTCGAGACTTCGGACCGCCCTTCGAAACCCGGCGCCTGGCGCCACAGTTCGAGAAACACCTCGTTCGCGATATCGTCAGCCATCATTTCCGATCCTGTCTGGCGCGCCACGAAGCGGTAGACCCGCGCGTGGTGACGCATGAACAGGAGCCGCACGGCGGCCCGGTCGCCCTTCGCGACCCGGTCGACAAGCGCGCGATCGGTCTCCGTCGCCGCTGTCATGGCCGGTCGAGCCGCCTGGCTCCTGTCTGCTCTGTCGCCGATCGGTCCAAAAAGGTTCATCCTCCGCCAAGGAATTTTGCGAGGCTAACCGAAGATCTGGGCGGTTGCCAGAGCATCCCTTCGTCCCGCTTACGCGAAGAAGGTGCCGGCAGGCGGATGAGGGTAGGCGCCAGCCGCTCGATCAGGTGAGAAAAGCCTTCGCCTTCATGGTCGCCGGCACCGGCACGCCCAGCCGGCTCAACACCGTCGGCGCCAGTTGCAACTGGTCGAGCAGCGTATCGGCTTCCGGCCCTTTGCCCTGTCCGAAATGATACAACGCGAAATCCTGCATCTCGTCGTCATGGCCGCCATGGTGGCCGCGGTCGGTCTGGCCATGGTCGGCGGTGACCATGACCTCGTAGCCGGCTTCGATCCAGCCCGGCAGGAAGGCCGCCAGCATGCCGTCCATGGCGTAGCAGGCTTGGTCCATCTCGTGGCAGTCATGACCGAAGCGGTGGCCCATCGAGTCCAGCGTGCAGGTGTGCAGGATGCCGTAGTCGATGCGGTGGCGCCGGGTGAGCATGGTCAGCGTCGCGAACAGGTCGACATCGCTCGGCGTCATCTGGTTCTTGAGATTGTAGCCGGTCATGGTGTGGAAGCGGCCATGCGTGATCGGTCCGCCGGGCTCGTCATATTCCATGTCCTCGATGAGGTCGAACGGGTAGGAGCGGAAGAATTCCGACCAGTAGGAGTGGGTGACCGCGCCGGTCCTGCCGCCGGCCTTGCTGACTTCCGAGAAGATATCGGGCTGTCCGACGCGGAACCGGTTCTCGTTGGACAGGATCCCGTGCACCTGCGGCGACACGCCGGTGTGGATCGAGGCATAGCAACAGGCAGAGGTCGACGGCAGCACCGAGCGCATCTTCCACACCCGCGCCTCGCCCGATTGCACCCAGCCCTCGAGATTGCCCATCAGCCGGCGCCAGTTGCGGTAGGGAACGCCATCGAGGATGATCAGCAGAAGCTTGGATTGGATCGCCACGGGGTGCTCCATGCGATTGTCTGTTGAAACGATACGCCGCGTGTCGTTCGACACGCGGCGCTTTTCAATATGAGACAGATGTCAGGCGTTCAGCCACCATTCTCCCAGCGCATACCCATCCATCATTTCGCCGATCGGGTTCTTGACGCAGCCGCTGATCTTGTTGGTGGCGGCCGCGTCGATGAACTGGTTGAAGAAGGGCACGATCAGGCCCCTTCGTCGCGCATCATGACCGCCATGTCGTGGTGGATCGCCTTACGCTTGTCCTGGTCGAGCTCGCCGCGCGCGGTGAACAGCATCTTGTCGAATCCCGGCCGCTTAAAGCGCGTGTCGAACTTCGCTAGTTCCCCGCGCTGGCCATGCGCCGCCCTTTGATCGCCTTTTCCAGCCAGCCGATCTCCATCTCCGGGACTGATGACAAGAGAAGGTCGGTATAGTCATCGAAGGGGGGCGTCAGCACCTTGCTTTTCGAACCATAGCGCACCACCTCGCCGCGATACATCACAGCGATCGAATCCGCGATCGACTTCACCGTCGCCAGATCGTGGGTGATGAACAGATAGGCGACGTTCTCCTCCTTCTGCAGTTCAAGCAGAAGCTTCAGGATGCCGTGCGCCACCAAGGGGTCAAGCGCCGAGGTCACCTCGTCACAAATGATCAGCTTGGGTTTTGCCGCAAGCGAGCGGGCGATGCAGACACGCTGTTTCTGGCCGCCGGAAAGCTCGGCCGGGTAACGGTCGACAAAGCCCTTGCCCATTTCGATCTTGTCGAGCAGTTCGGCGACGCGGGCATCGCGCTGTTTGCCGCGCATGCCGAAATAGAATTCGAGCGGCCGGCCGATGATGGTGCCGACGGTCTGGCGCGGGTTCATCGCCACATCGGCCATCTGATAGATCATCTGCAGCTGGCGCAAATCCTCCTTCGGCCGGTCGGCAAGCCGGTTGGCCAAGGGGCGTCCGTCGAACGTGACGGTGCCTTGCTCGGGTGGCAAAAGTCCGGTTATGGCGCGCGCCAGCGTCGATTTTCCGGAGCCGGATTCGCCAACCACCGCCAGTGTCTGGCCGGGATAGATATCGACCGAAACGTTCTTCAGCACCTTGACTTGGCCGCCGCCATAGGCGGCGGTGACGTTCTTGACCGACAGGAATGGTGTGGTGCCGGGGTTCTGCTCGGCATGTTCGATCTCGTGCACCGAAACCAGCGCATTGGTGTATTCCTGGCGCGGTTCCTTGATGATCTGGCGGGTGCCGCCCCATTCGACCAGCCGGCCGTGACGCAGCACCATGATCTCGTCCGAGACCTGGGCGACGACGGCCAAATCATGCGTGATGTAGAGCGCCGCCACATGGGTGTCGCGGATGGCGTCCTTGATCGCCGCCAGCACGTCGATCTGCGTCGTCACGTCGAGCGCCGTGGTCGGCTCGTCGAAGACGATCAGGTCAGGCTCCGAGCATAGCGCCATCGCTGTCATGACACGCTGCAGCTGGCCGCCTGACACCTGGTGCGGAAAGCGTTCGCCGATGGCTTCCGGGTTCGGCAGGCTGAGCTTCTTGAACAGCGCGACCGCGCGTTTCTCGGCCTCCGCCCGTGTCGCCGTCCCGTGCAGCAGCGTGGCTTCCACCACCTGGTCCATCAGCCTGTGCGCCGGGTTGAAAGCGGCCGCCGCCGACTGCGCGACATAGCAGACCTCGCGGCCACGCAGCTTGCGGAAACCTTCCTTGCCGCCCTTCAGGATGTCGCGGCCGTTGAGCAGCACCTCGCCACCGGTGATGCGCACGCCGCCACGGCCATAGCCCATGGACGACAGGCCGATGGTCGACTTGCCGGCTCCGGATTCGCCGATCAGGCCGAGCACCTTGCCCTTCTCCAGCGTCAGGGAGACATCGTGCACAAGCACAATGTTCTTCGGCGCCTCACCTGGCGGATAGACCGTCGCCTCGATGCGCAAATTGCGGATGTCGAGCAGAGGGGTGGACTTTGCCTTGCCGTCGGCCATTATCCGCGTCCTCCCTTCAGGCTTGTCGTGCGGTTCAGGACCCAGTCGGCCACAAGATTGACCGAGATCGCTAGCGCTGCGATCGCGGCTGCGGGAATGAGCGCGGCGCCGATACCGAACACGATGCCGTCCTTGTTCTCCTTCACCATGCCGCCCCAGTCGGCGTCCGGCGGCTGCACGCCGAGGCCGAGAAAGGACAACGTCGACAGGAACAGCACCGCATAGATGAAACGCAGGCCGAGCTCGGAGATCAGCGGCGACAGCGCGTTGGGGAGGATTTCGCGGAAGATGATCCAGGCGCTGCCTTCGCCGCGCAGCTTGGCGGCCTCGACATAGTCCATGACGTTGATGTCGACGGCGACCGCGCGCGACAGGCGATAGACGCGCGTCGAATCGAGAATGCCCATCACCAGGATCAGCGTCACCAGGTTGGTTGGCAGCACTGAGAGCACCACCAGGCCCATGATCAGTGTCGGGATGGACATCAGGAGATCGACCAGGCGCGACAGGATCGTATCGAACCAGCCGCCGAACACGGCCGCCGAAAAGCCAAGTATGGCGCCGAGCGAGAACGACAGCGCGGTGGCCAGCACCGCGATAAAAAGGGTGATGCGGGCGCCATAAATCATCCGGGACAACAAATCGCGGCCGAGATTGTCGGTGCCCAGCCAATGCGCCCCCGACATCGGCTCCCAGACATCGCCGACAATTTCGGCGTTGTCATGCGGTGAGATCCAAGGCGCGAAGATCGCCGCCAGCACGAACAGTGCCGTCAGGACAATGCCGATCAGCGCAGGGATGGGGACGCGTTTGATATCGAGCATATCAGCCCCCCTATTTCGGATGGCGGAGACGCGGATTGGCGACGATCGCCGCTATGTCCGCGATGATGTTGAGACTGATGTAGACGGCGGCGAAGATCAGGCCGACGGCCTGTACCACCGGCACGTCACGCTTGGTGACGTGATCAACGAGATATTGTCCCATGCCGGGATAGACGAAAATCACCTCGACCACGACGACGCCGACGATGAGATAGGCGAGGTTGAGCATGACGACGTTGATGATCGGCGCGATGGCATTGGGGAAGGCGTGCTTGCGGATGACGTTGAACGCCGACAGGCCCTTCAGTTCCGCCGTCTCGACATAGGCCGACTGCATGACATTGAGGATCGCCGCTCGCGTCATGCGCATCATGTGGGCGAGCACCACCAGTGTCAGCGCCGTCGCCGGCAGCGCGATCGCCTGCATCCGCTCACCGAAGGGCATGCCCTCGTAGACGGTCGAGATGCCGGGAAAGATCTGCCACTTCACGGCGAAGAAATAGACCAGCACATAGCCGATGAAGAATTCGGGAAAGGAGGTCGAGGCCAGTGCCAGCCCGGAGATCAGCTTGTCGACCCAGCCATTGCGGTATCGCACCGCGATCAGGCCCAGGACGATGGCCAGCGGTACGGCCACGATCGCCGCCCAGAAGGCGAGGAACAGCGTGTTCCACAAGCGCGACTTGATCGAGGTCGCGATATCCTGCCCGCTCGACATCGCCGTGCCGAGGTCGCCTGTCAAAACGCCGCCGAGCCAGTGGAAATACCTGACATAGGCCGGGTCGTTCAGCCCGAGTTGCTCCCGCAGATTGGCGAGCGATTCCGGCGTCGCGGATTGTCCCAGAATGGCTTGCGCGACATCGCCTGGCAGAATCTGCGTGCCGGCGAAGATCAGGACCGAGATGGCCAACAGAAGGAGGATGCCCAGCGCAATGCGCTGGGCAATGAGTTTCAGGATGGGTGAAGACATCTCTGCAAAGCCGGACTCAGGCCTGCAGCCAGCACTTCGCCAGGGCGTAGCCGTTCATCAGTTCCTGGTGCGGATCATCCACCCAGCCATCGACCTTGGCGCCGGTGGCGTCGATGAACTGGTTGAACATCGGCAGGATCAGGCCGCCGTCGTCGCGGACCATGACAGCCATGTCATGGTACATCTGCTTGCGCTTTGCCTCGTCGAGTTCGGCGCGCGCCGCCAGCACCATCTTGTCGAAGTCCGGGCGCTTGAAACGCGTGTCGTTCCAGTCTGCCGTAGACAGGTAAGCGGTCGAGTACATCTGGTCCTGCGTCGAGCGGCCGCCCCAATAGGAGGCGCAGAAGGGCTGCTTGTTCCAGACCTCGTTCCAGTAGCCGTCGCCGGGCTCTCGCTTGAGCTCGATCTTGATGCCGGCCTTGGCCGCGCTCTGCTGGAACAGCTGGGACGCATCGACGGCGCCGGGGAAGGCCACGTCCGAGGTCCTGAGCAGCACGGTGCCGTCATGGCCTGATTTCTTGTAGTGAAACTTGGCCTTGTCGGGATCGTACTTGCGCTGCTCGATCTCGCTGAACAGCGGATAGGACGCGTTTATCGGGAAGTCGTTGCCGAGCGAGCCGTAGCCGCGCAGCACCTTGGTCAGCATCTCCTCGCGGTCGATCGCCAGCTTCAGCGCCATCCTGAGGTCATTGTTGTCGAACGGCGCCGTGTTGCAATGCATGATGAACACGTAGTGGCCGGGACCGGCGTGGTTGCGGATGGTCACGCCCGGCACGCGCTTGATCAGGTCGACGATCTTCGGCTCGACGCGGTTGATCATGTTGACCTGGCCGCCCTGCAACGCTGCCGTGCGGGCGGTCGCGTCATTGATGACGATGACCTCGATCTGGTCGGCATGGCCCATCTTGTCGCCCTGCCAGTAATTGGCGAAGCGCTCTGCGCCATGGCGCACGCCAGGCTCATTGGTCTTGACCACGTACGGCCCTGCCGAGATGCCGGCATCGGGCTTGTCCTTGCCGCCATTGGGCTGGACGATCAGGTGATAGTCGCTGAGCAGATAGGGAAGGTCGGCATTGGCCTCCTTCAGCGTCAGCACCACTTCCTTGCTGCTGGCCTTGATGGTGTCGATGCCCTTCATGTAGCCGAGCGCACCGGATTTCGACTTCTCGTCCGAATGGCGCTCCAGCGTGGCGGCCACGTCCCCCGCCGTCACCGTCTTGCCGTTGTGGAATTCGACGCCGTCGCGAATCTTCAGCGTCCAGGTCTTGGCGTCCTTGGACGAGCCGATGTCTTCAGCGATGCGATTCTCGAGCTTGCCTTCCGGCGACAGCTCGACGATCATTTCGCCCCAGCACTTGCCGAAGGCGAACGGCACCTGCGTCATCATCAGCGCCGGGTCGAGGCTGTTGGTGGATTCACCGCCGACCAGGCCGGCCTTCAGCGTACCGCCCTTGACCGGACCCGCCGCCCGCGCCGCGCTCGAAAGCAGCGCGTTGGCGAAGGGTGCGGTGATGCCGAGCGCTGCCGCCCGGCCGAGAAAATCACGTCGGCTCAGTTTGCCGGACGCAACCCGCCGGCTAAGGAATTCCAGTTCGTTTGACATTTGAGTTCCTCACTCTGTTGGTTCGACTCTACGGTCGATTTTCTTGCTTCTTGTTAAAGGCAATAATGACCGCAAGGGAAAGCGGTAAGCAAGACCGAATGCGACATGCCGTGGCGTAAATCGCACGTCGCATTTGGATCAATGATTTCAACGCTCAAACAAGCGCACGCGGGACCTTTTCGTCGAAATCGCGCTCGAAGACGAGTTTTTCGCCCTCATAGGCTTCGATTCGGGCGCTGACGATGAAGTTTTGCGTGTCCGACCGCATCTGCGCCCATGTCTCGGTGCGGACCGACCATCCATTTCGCGACAGGGTCTGCGTCCAGTGTGTTTTTCCCGAGGCTGACAGGGGATCGTCAGGTTGGATGGTCCAGGTTTCGCGGGCGATGCTGCCGTTGACCAGTCCGTGGTCGAGATCGCGCACTTCGCCGAAGTCGTCCGTAATCGACAGCGTGACAATCCCGGTCTTTTCGTCGTGGTCGACATGGCGTTCGGAATTGGCGGGCCGAACCGTCTCGGTCGCCCACGGCGTAGCACCTTCCGGCTCGGCGAAAACGGCTTCGTCGCCTGTTGCCAGCAGGCGCAATGGCACCGATAGCGTGGCTGCCGACACGGTCAGTCGTACCGGCTCGGGCGAGGGCCAGATAGCGGGCCAGTAGGCGGTCGAAACGGCGACGCGCAGACGATGGCCGGCCGGCACGCGGTAGGCGCATTGATCGAGCACGACACGTACCGAAATCGTCTCCCCAGGGACCAGCTCCTCGGGGAATTCATGCGAGTTGCGGTGCGTCAGATTGAGCACGCCATAGGAGATCAGTTCCGAGGCGCCATCGGGATGGACGTCGCAAAGCCGGACAGCGATGTTGGCCTGGGGCCGATCCGAGGCAAGCTGGACCTCAAGCTCCGGCGCGCCGACGATCTCGATCGGCTTGGTGAGCTCAGGCTGGTCGAAACAGGCTGATAGCCCATCGTCAGGGCGCTGATCGCCCGGCAGTTCCGGTCCGAAGGTGAAAGGAAAGTATTCGCCGCCGGCAAGCCCACAGGTTTGCGGCGAAGCGACGGTTGAAGATCCTGCACGCGGGGCCATGAGCTCGAGCGCTTCAATCGTTATGTTGGAGGATGGCCACTCCTGCTCGGCTATCCAGCGGCCGGGCCGCTCCGGATGCCAGCGCGCGGGACGCACGCTGTCCATGACATAGGCGCGATAGTCGGGATCGGCCTCGACGCCGGTCTCGGACCCCTTCAGCCAGCGATCCCACCAGCGCAGCGCTTCCTGCAGGAAGCCGATGGCTGGTTTGGGGCCGGCATAGTGTGGGTATTTGTGGATCCATGGCCCGACGATGCCCTTGACCGGTGCCTCGATGTTGGTGACGAGGTGCGAGATCGTGTTGCGGTAGCCGTCGTGCCAGCCGCCGATCGACAACACAGCCGCCTTGACGGCCGAGAAATCCTCGCAAATCGAACCGCGTTTCCAATAGCCGTCGCGATGCTGATGGCTGAGCCACAGCGGCAAGAGGAACGACTGGTTCTCCAGCCGGGTCATCCAGAGGTCGCGCCATCTGTTGTCGCCGGCAATCAGCGGATCCGGCGGCCGCGACGAATAGGACAGCATGGTCGAGGCCCAGCCGAAATTCTCGTTCAAAAGGCAGCCGCCCTTGTAGTGGATGTCGTCGGCATAGCGGTCGACGGTCGAGCATAGGCTGATCACCGCCTTGAGCGCCGGCGGCTGTTTGGCCGCCACCTGCAGGCAGTTGAAGCCGCCCCAGGAAATACCCATCATGCCGACATTGCCGTTGCACCAGGGCTGGGCCGCCGCCCAGGCGATGACATCACAGGCGTCCTGCAGTTCCTGCTCGGAATATTCGTCGTCCATCAGCCCTTCGGAATCGCCATTGCCGCGCATATCGACGCGGATCGAGGCATAGCCGTGGCCGGCGAAATAGGGATGGGTAAGCTGATCGCGAAAGATCGTGCCGTCGCGCTTGCGGTAGGGCAGGTGCTCGAGGATGGCAGGCACCGGATCGTCGCCCGCATCCTCCGGCATCCACACCCGAGCCGACAGCCGGCAGCCATCGGGCATGACGATGCCCATATCGGGAAATTCGACGACCTTGCGGGGAAATTCGGTGATGATTTTCATGGCAGGCATAACGCTCCGCGCCACAAGAACTTTCAATCGCCATTCGCGACTGGAGCAGTGAAATATGCGACCTGTGCCGCTACCGCAATTCGTCGAGCAGTTCGGGATGTTTCTCCAGCAATGTCATCAATTGAATGGTCGGGCCACTCGGTTCGATCAAGCCTCTTTCATACTTGTCGAAGGCGTTCTCGCCGACCTTGAACAAGGATCCGGCCTCGCGCTGCGACAGCTTGAGCTTCGTGCGTATGCGGCGGATGGTTGACGGGGCCGGCCCCGCCGTCGATCTTCTCCTTGAGCGCGCGCAGCGCGGCATGAACGGCGGCATTCGTCGCCGATATGGACACCCTCGCCATCCGATGGCGGATAGGTCGACGATCATGCTTCGCCCTTATAGGTCACGGTGAATGGACGGACTCCGCGCATCAACGTTTCTCCGGTTTCGGGGGAGACCATCACGCGCTGGCACGTGATAGACATCCTGCCACACTCGATGATCCGCGAAAGTCGTCATCAACTTCACAAACATCTTCCGCGTCAGGCTGTCGATCACCTCGATCACCTCGATCACACCGGCGCGATCGAAGCCCAGCCCAACAGCATCCCGCAGTGCGGACGTTGTGATCGCCAGCGTGTCGACAGACCCAAACGTCGTCTTGATTGCATCAAGATCGTATGTGGGTCTGCGTTTTGCCCCCATAAAGGGGGTAACCCAAGCGGCGATTGTCGAGACGGAAGCTCAGTTCAGCGGAATGTCGTTCTCAGCCTTGCCCGCCTGGTAGTCACCCGACAGCTCATCGTAGCGCGCCGAGATTTTCCCGATCCGCTCCTCCAGCCGCTGGCGTTCGGCCCCGGGCAGCGCCCTCACCAACCCGCGGATCGAAAAACTTTTCCAATAGGCATTCTCGGCATTGTAGCCGCCGGGATCGAGGGTGAAGACCTCTTTCAGAATTTTGAGATCATGCGGGATGGCAAAACTGTCACGCGAATCCTCGTGGCTGAACAAATAGTAGAAATTGTCGAAGCCGGCCCAGGTGATCGCCGACAGGCAGAGCGAGCATGGCTCGTGTGTGGCGAGAAAGATGGCGTCCTTGGTGTCGATGCGCTCGGCCCTGGGCATCTCGTAAAAGCGCTTCAGGCAGTGCACCTCGCCATGCCAAAGCGGGTTTTCCATCTCGTTGTTGGTCTCGGCCAGTACCAGCGAATGGGTATCCTTGCGCAGGATCGCCGCGCCGAACAGCTTGTTGCCGTGGGCGACGCCTTCTGCCGTCTTCGGCACGATGTCGTGCTCGATGACCTCGAGCAGGCGATCGATCAGCGAAATGTCGGTCATCACGAGTTCTCGTTCGGGAGATGGATTTCGTAGGCGTGCGAGAAGTGGAATTCCTCGAGGTTGGAGCCGTCGCCGCCACGGTCGACGATCAAAAAGTCTTGAGGCTCTCCGAGCGGCGTCAGCACGCCGTGCCAGAGATTGCGGAAATAGTTGATGCCTTGCCCCGGTGCGGTGACGAAGGCATGCGGCTCGCCAGGTCCGTCCCTGCCGTCAGGGCAGACGACGACCAGGAACGGACGCGGCGACAGCGGTATGAAAGCCTGGCTGCCCAAGGGGTGGCGCTCCACCATGGTCAGCTTCAGCGGCATGTCATAGGGCGTGCCGCGCACCATCGAGATCAGCACGCGCGCATTCGGCCCCGTGGCTTGCGCGGTGGCGAGGTCATGGTAGCGCTCGGCCTTGCCGCCATTGATCGGATAGTGGTTGTCTCCGCCCATGTCGATGGCATCGCCGAATTCGGCGAAGGCCTCACGGGTCAACGTCCGCGCGACAATGCGGCTCATGACGTCCGCTTCGCGATGCCGGCCCCGCCGAGCTTGGCGTGCCGGTTGACGTCCTTGTAGAGCAGATAGCGAAATTTGCCGGGGCCGCCGGCATAGCAGGCCTGCGGGCAGAAGGCGCGCAGCCACATATAGTCGCCGGCCTCGACCTCGACCCAGTCCTGGTTGAGCCGATAGACAGCCTTGCCTTCGAGCACATAGAGCCCATGCTCCATGACATGCGTTTCGGCGAAAGGAATGACTGCGCCAGGCTCAAGCGTGACGATGGTCATGTGCATGTCGTGGCGCAGATCGGCGGGATCGACGAACCGCGTCGTTGCCCAGCGGCCCTCTGTGCCGGGCATCGGCGTCGGCGCGATCTCCTGTTCGTTGGTGAAGAAGGCCTTGGGAATCTCGAGGCCATCGACGACCTCATAAGCCTTGCGTATCCAGTGGAAGCGGACAGCCGCCTTGCCTTGGTTGCGGACTGTCCAGCCGCTGGCCGGCGGCAGGAAGGCAAAACCGCCGGGGCGCAACACATGTTTCATGCCGTCGAGCAGAACCGTGAGTTCGCCCTCGACCACGAACAGGGCGCCTTCGGCGCCGGCATCGGGCTCCGGCCGCTCGCTACCGCCGCCGGGCGCGACCTCTACGATGTATTGCGAAAACGTCTCGGCGAAGCCGGACAGCGGCCGCGACAGGATCCAGACACGCGTCTCGTCCCAGAACGGCAGGGCGCTGGTGACGATATCCTGCATCACGCCCTTGGGGATGACCGCATAGGCCTCGGTGAAGACGGCGCGGCCGGTCAGAAGTTCGCTCTGGCCGGAATGGCCGCCCTTTGGGGCATAATAGGTGCGCTCGGGCATCCTGATCGTATCCATTTTTCAAACCTATTGTGGAAGCATGTCCTTGAGGCGCAGCAGTGCGATGCGCTCGACCTGTTTGCATGCGGTTTCGAATTCGACGCCGCGGCTGTTGCCGATGCGGGCTTCGAATTCGGCGAGGATTTCCTCTTTTGTCTTGCCTTTCACCGCGATGATGAAGGGAAAGCCGAAGGTGGTGACGTAGGCGGCATTGAGCTTGGAAAACAGTTCGCGTTCCTTGTCGGTCAGCGCGTCGAGACCGGCGGAAGCCTGTTCCCTGGTCGATTCCGCCGTCAGTCGCTTGGCCTTGGCCAGCTTGCCGGCGAGGTCGGGATGGGCGTTGAGCACGCCGAGCCGTTCGGTCTCGCTGGCGGAACGGAAGATGCGGCAAAGCGCATTGTGGAGGCCGCCCGCCGTGTCGTGCGCTGGGCCGAGCTCCAGCTCGTAGGCCCGCTCGGCGATCCAGGGCGAATGTTCGAAAACGCCGCCGAAGGCGTGAACGAACGTCTCGAATTCCATCTTCGAGGGGCGCAGGGCGGCCGGCTGATAGGGGTGGTTTTCCTGCCAGTGCTTGGCGATGTCGATGCGCCGTGCCAGCCAGACCTTGTCGTGTGATTTGACATAATCGACGAAGCGTTTAAGCGCCGCCACCCGGCCCGGCCGCCCGACCAGCCGGCAATGCAGGCCGATGTTCATCATGCGCGGCCGGCCGGCCTTGCCCTCGGCATAGAGCGTATCGAAACTGTCCTTCAAATAAGCAAAGAACTGGTCGCCCGAGTTGAAGCCTTGCGGTGTGGCAAAGCGCATGTCGTTGGCGTCGAGCGTGTAGGGGATGATGAGCTGCGTGCCGTCCTCATGCTCGAACCAGTAGGGCAGTTCGTCGTCATAGGTGTCCGAGACGTAGTCGAAGCCACCTTCCTCTGCCACCAGCCGCACCGTGTTGATCGACGTTCGGCCCGTATACCAGCCCGTCGGGCGCTGGCCGGTCACCTCGTAGTGCAGCTTGATCGCCGCTTCAAGGTCGCGGCGCTCGTCCTCGGCATCGTGGTCGCGGTAGTCGATCCATCTCAACCCGTGCGAGGCGATTTCCCAGCCGGCTTCCTGCATCGCCGTGACCTGGTCGGGTGAGCGCGCGAGCGCCGTGGCGACGCCATAGCAGGTGACGGGCACTTGCTCGTCGCTGAACAGGCCCAGCAGCCGCCAGAAGCCGGCCCGCGCCCCATACTCGTAGATCGATTCCATGTTCCAGTGGCGCTGGCCCACCCAGGGCGCCGCGCCGACGATCTCGGACAGGAAGGCTTCAGAAGCCTTGTCGCCGTGGAGCACGCAGTTCTCGCCGCCCTCTTCGTAGTTGACGACGAACTGCACGGCGACATGCGCGCCGCCAGGCCATTTCGGATCCGGCGGATTGGCTCCGTAACCCCGCATGTCCCTGGTGTAACGCATCGTCCCTCCGCCCGGCATCACCGGAAGTATGATCAGGATATCGAAAGGGTGCTTCTCGCATTCCCCTCAAAATTTTTGAAAGTGTTTTTGTCGCACTCCGCTCGACCGGGACTTATGCATCGCCTTTAATTGGCGCACAATTCATCAGTAGTGTTCGATTGTGCCGGCCAATTTGTGCGTATTGGAAAATGGGAGGCGGCCGATGGCAGAGACATCGAAAACCGATGGCGGGCGTCTGACGACCCATGTCCTGGATACCGCGACCGGCAGGCCGGCGGCGGGATTGTCCATCGCGCTCTACCGTCTCGAGGGTTTGGCCCGCACGCTTTTGAAGACGGTCGTCACCAATGCCGACGGCCGCTGCGATGCGCCGCTGCTGGCCGGTGCCGACTTCCGCACCGGCGAATACGAACTGGTGTTCGCGGCCGGCGACTATCTGCGCGGCCAAGGAACGAAGCTGCCTGAGCCGGCCTTCCTCGATAGCGTGCCGATCCGCTTCGGCATGGCGCAGGCGCTGCACTATCATGTACCATTGCTGATCTCGCCTTACGGCTATTCCACCTACAGGGGGAGCTGAGGCATGGCCAAGGTCAATATCCGTAACGAAATCCGCTTCATTCTGAATGGCAGGGATGTCGCGCTGTCATCCGTGGCGCCTGACGCGACCCTGCTCGACTGGCTGCGGCTCGACCGTTCGCTGCGCGGCACCAAGGAAGGCTGCGCCGAGGGCGATTGCGGCGCCTGCACGGTGCTCATCGGTAGACTTTCGGCCACCGGACTGGTCTATGAAAGCGTCAATGCCTGCATTCGCTTTCTCGGCTCGCTCGACGGCACCCATGTCGTGACGGTCGAGCACCTGCGCGGCGAAGCAGCCCAGTTGCATCCTGTCCAGCAGGCTATGGTCGATTTCCATGGCTCGCAATGCGGCTTCTGCACGCCGGGTTTCGTCATGTCGCTCTACGGCTTGTGGATGAAGTCACCGGACCCTTCGGACGCGGCCATCGAAAAAGCCTTGCAAGGCAATCTTTGCCGTTGCACCGGCTATGAGGCGATCATGCGCGCCGCGCACGCCATATCGAGCTACGGCAAGGTGGCGAAGGACCCCTTGGCGACGGAGCGCCGTGACATCACCACACGGCTGCAGGCATTGCGCGACGGCGCCAGGGTCGAGATCGGCGCCGGCGGGACGCGGCTGGTTGTGCCGGCCGACGCCGACGATTTCGCGACTGTCTTCGAAAAACAACCGACCGCCACCGTCGTCGCCGGTTCGACCGACGTTGGCCTGTGGGTGACCAAGCAGATGCGCGACATCTCGCCGGCGATCTTCATCGGCAATCTGCCCGGGCTTTGCACCATCACGGAAGACAATGAGGTCATATCGATTGGCGCCGGCGTCACCTACACCGAAGCCTTTTCGACGCTGTCGAAACGCATCCCGGCGTTGGGGCCGTTGTTCGACCGCATAGGCGGCGAACAGGTCCGCAACATGGGCACGATCGGCGGCAACGTCGCCAATGGCTCGCCGATCGGCGACACGCCGCCACCGTTCATCGCGCTCGGTGCACGGCTGACATTGCGCAGGGGCAAGACACGGCGCATGATCCCGTTGCAGGATTTCTTCATCGCCTATGGCAAGCAGGACCGTCAGCCAGGCGAGTTCGTCGAGGCCGTGCATGTGCCGGTGCCGGCAAAGGGGACAAAGTTCGCCGTCTACAAGGTCACCAAACGCCGCGACGAGGACATCACCGCGACCCTTGGCGCCTTTTATCTGGCCTTGGCCAACGACGGCACGGTAGCCGATATCCGCATCGCCTATGGCGGCATGGCGGCAACGCCGAAGCGGGCGTCCTCTGTCGAGAAGGCGCTGCTCGGCAAGGCCTGGAACGAAGTGACGGTAGAAGCGGCTATGGCCTGCTATGCCAGCGATTTCACCCCACTGACCGATATGCGCGCAACCGCCGAATACCGAGCATTGGCGGCGAAGAACCTTCTGTTGCGCTTTTACGTGGAAACCACCGGCACCAAGGCGCCGTTCCAGGTCTCACGCAGCGAGGCGGCCTGATGAACAAGCACGCACCATCAAACCTCAAGGCCGAGAAGATCGTCGGCGGCGTCGCCACCGACCAGCGGCACGATTCCGCCCACAAGCATGTCAGCGGCGGCGCCATCTATATCGACGACATGCCGGAGCCGGCCGGCACGCTGCATGTCGGTCTTGGCCTGTCCAAGGTGGCGCATGGCGTCCTGAAGAGCGTCGATCTCTCGACGGTGCGCGCGGCCCCTGGCGTCGTCGACGTGCTGACCTATGCCGACGTGCCGGGCGAGAACGATATTTCGCCCAGCAACATGCATGACGATCCGGTGCTGGCGGAAGGCAAGGTGCAGTTCTTCGGCCAGCCGATCTTCGCGGTCGTTGCCGAGACGCGCGAGGCGGCGCGGCGCGCCGTGCGCCTGGCTGGGATCGAGTATGACGAGCTTCCCGCCGTCATCGACATTTGGGACCTCGATCCGGCCAAGGACAAGCAGGTCACCACGCCGCTGATCCTGAAGCGTGGCGATGCGGCCGCCGCAATCGAGGCCGCCCCCCGCCGCATCAAGAACCGCATGTGGCTTGGCGGCCAGGACCATTTCTACCTCGAAGGCCAAGTGTCCCTCGCCATCCCCGGCGAGGACGACGAGGTGACCGTCTACTGTTCGACGCAAGGGCCGAGCGAGACGCAGCATCTGGTCGCCCACACGCTCGGCGTGCCGAGCAACGCGGTGACGGTGGAGGTGCGCCGCATGGGCGGCGGCTTCGGCGGCAAGGAAACGCAGGCCAACCAGTGCGCCGCGATCGCCGCCATCGCCGCCAAGAAGCTGAAGCGGGCGGTCAAGGTCCGGCTCGACCGCGACGAGGACATGACCGCCACCGGCAAGCGGCACGATTTCGCCATCGACTATGAAGTCGGCTTCGACGACGAGGGCAACATCCTCGGCGTCGACTTCACCTATGCCTTGCGCTGCGGCTTTTCGGCCGACCTGTCCGGCCCGGTCGGCGACCGCGCGCTGTTCCACTGCGACAACGCGTATTTCTATCCCGCGGTGTTGGCCAAGTCGGCGCCGCTCTACACCAACACCGTCTCCAACACCGCCTTCCGCGGCTTCGGTGGCCCGCAAGGCATGATCGGCGCCGAGCGGGTCATCGACGAGGTCGCCTTCGCCGTCGGCAAGGATTCGCTCGAGATCCGCAAGCTGAATTTCTACGACCCCATGGAGGCGATCGGCGGCCGCTGCGTCACGCCCTATCACCAGAAGGTCGAGGACTGCATCATCCAGCGCATCGTGGCGGAACTGGAAGAGAGCGCCAGCTATGCGCGCCGCCGTCGCGAGATTTCCGCGTTCAACGCCAACAGCCGCTTCGTCAAGCGCGGCCTGGCGCTGACGCCCGTCAAGTTTGGCATCTCCTTCACCAAGACCGAGTCCAACCAGGCCGGGGCGCTGGTCCATGTCTATGCCGACGGTTCGGTGCACATGAACCATGGCGGCACCGAAATGGGGCAGGGCCTGCACCTCAAGGTGGCACAGGTCGTGGCCGAGGAGTTCCAGATCGACCTCGACCGCGTGAAGATCACCGCCACCACCACCGCCAAGGTGCCCAACACCGCGCCGACGGCGGCGTCCTCGGGCGCCGACCTCAACGGCATGGCGGCGCAGAACGCGGCGCGCCAGATCCGCCAGCGGCTGACCGACTTCGCCGCCGAGAGATACCAGATTCCTGTCGACCAAGTGGTGTTCCTGCCCAACCGGGTGCGCGTCGGCAACCAGGAAGTCAGCTTCAACGATTTGGTCAAGCAGGCCTATATCGCGCGTGTGCAGCTCTCGGCCGCCGGCTTCTACAAGACGCCGAAGATTCACTGGGACCGCGGCAAGGGCCAAGGCCACGCCTTCTACTACTACGCCTATGGCGCGGCCTGTGCCGAAGTGTCGGTCGACACGTTGACCGGCGAGTATGTCGTCGAGCGCGCCGATATCCTGCACGACTGTGGCCGTTCGCTGAACCGGGCCATCGACCTCGGCCAGGTCGAGGGCGGCTTCATCCAGGGCATGGGCTGGCTGACCACCGAGGAACTGTGGTGGGACGACAAGGGCCGGCTGCGCACCCATGCGCCCTCGACTTACAAGATCCCGCTGGCCTCGGATCGGCCGAAGGTCTTCAACGTCGCGCTGACCGACTGGTCGCAGGCCTATGAGCCGACCATCCATCGCTCCAAGGCGGTCGGCGAGCCGCCGCTGCCGCATGGCATGGCGGTGCTGCACGCGTTGTCGGATGCCGTTGCCAGCGTCGCCGACCACAAGATCTGCCCGCGTCTCGACGCGCCGGCCACACCCGAACGCGTGCTGATGGCGATCGAGCGGCTCAAGAAAGAGGCCAAGGCTGTCACCTGAAGGTCGGCAAACGTGCAATCCCAGCCGAAAAAGCCTATATTTTGCATCTGGGAACCGTGAACCATGAACTCGAACGTGCAAAGCCTGAAAACCTTTCTCGGCAGCGCCGCGCGACTTGCCCTGGTCGAAGTGGCCGGTACCAAAGGCTCGACGCCGCGCGAGAAGGGCGCCTTCATGCTTGTTTCGTCGGCGGCGATCTTTGGCACGATCGGCGGGGGTCAGCTCGAATACATGGCGATCGACAAGGCGCGGCGGATGGTGGCGCCATCGGGTGGATCGAACCGCCTGCGGTCCACGTCCCGCATCAAGGCCGACGAAGTCTGCGCCTCGCTTGACGTCCCGCTCGGCCCCGAAATTGGCCAGTGCTGTGGCGGACGGGTCGAGGTGCTGATCCGGCTGGTCAATGCGGCGCTGGCCGCCGAACTGGTTGCGGCGGCGGAAGCCGAGGAGGCGCAGCTGCCGCATGTCTATATCTTCGGCGGCGGCCATGTCGGCCAGGCGCTCGCGTCCACGGTAGCGCTTCTTCCCGTACACTGTGTCGTCATCGAGACGCGGGCGGAGGCGCTGGAAGGCATGCCGGAAACCATCGAGACGCGGCTGACGCCGATGCCGGAAGCCGAGGTGCGCAACGCCCCGGCCGGCACCGCCTTCGCCATCCTCACCCATGACCACGCGCTCGATTTCCTGATCGTCGCGGAGGCGCTTAAACGCGGTGACGCGGCCTATGTCGGGATGATCGGCTCGAAGACCAAGAAGGCGACATTCAGAAACTGGTTCCTGAAATCGGCCGATGGGGCGGAGGCTGAATTTGCCCGGCTCGTCTCGCCGATTGGCGGCGACGCCGTAAAGGACAAGCGCCCGCCCGTTATTGCCGCACTGGCGGCCGCCGAGATCATGACGGCGCTAATTGTTCATAACGTGGCCTCGAACTCAGGGCATCACGCTCCGCAGGGCAAGGCGATGGCCGGCTAGCTCGGCCGCTTCAGGCCCAGATGCGCACGCAGCGTGGTGCCTTCATACTCCTTGCGGAAGAGGCCACGCCGCTGCAGTTCCGGCACCACCAGCGTGGCAAAGGCATCGAGCTCGCCAGGGAAATAAGCCGGCATGACGTTGAAGCCGTCGGCGGCACCGCCTTCGAACCGCGCCTGCAACTCGTCCGCGACCTGGGTCGCTGTCCCGACGATGCGCCAATGCCCGCGCGCCCCGGCGAAATGCCGCGCAAGCTGGCGAATGTTAAGACCGTCGCGGCGCGATTGCTCGACGACCAGGGCCTGGCGGCTTTTCATGCCCTCGCTCTCGGGCAGTTCGGGCAGCGGTCCGTCGATCGGATAGCGCCAGAGGTCGGAGATGCTGAGATAGCTGGACAGCAGCGCTACGCCGACGTCGTCCGGGATCAATTCCTGCAATTCCTCGAATTTCTCGCGCGCTTCGGCCTCGGTTTCCGCCACCACGGGCGCGACGCCGGGCATGATCTTGATGTCGTCGGGCTCGCGCCCATGGGCCGCCATGCGCCCCTTGACGTCGTCGTAGAAGGCCTTCGCCTCTTCGAAAGTCTGTGCGGCCGTGAACACCACGTCGGCGGTGCGGGCCGCAAGGTCACGGCCGACATCCGAGGCGCCGGCCTGGACCATGACAGGCGCGCCCTGTGGCGAAGGCGGCAGGTCGAGCGGGTCGCGCACCGAAAAACTCTGGCCGACATGGCCAGACACCTTGCCGTGCCACAGCCCGGTGACAACCTCGGCGAACTCACGCGCCCGCTCATAGCGGTCGGCGTGAGGCTTGAGGCCCGTCGCACCGAAATTGGCGGCTTCGATCGGGCTGGCCGACGTGACCAGATTCCAGCCCGCCCGGCCGCCGCTCAGATGGTCGAGCGACAGGAAGGTCCGTGCCAGGCCGTAAGGCTCGTTGTAGCTGGTCGATGCCGTGGACACGAGGCCGATGCGGCTGGTCTGGACGGCCAGCGCCGAAAGCAGGCTGATCGGCTCGAAGCCGATCGAGCGCGACGTCTGGCTGGCGATGCCGACATCGGCTTCGCGCAGGCCGGCGGCGTCCTCGCAGAAGATCATGTCGAACTTGGCGGCTTCCGCCGTGCGCGCCAGTGCGATGTAGTGATCGATGTCGATGCCAGCGGTCACATGCGTCTTGGGATGGCGCCAGGCGGCGATGTGATGGCCCGTCGCCCACAGGAAGGCGCCGAGCTTCATGCGCGCGCTCATCGGTCACCTCCGCCGGCAAGGCCGAGATGCGCGCGCAGGGTTGTTCCGACATGGTTCTCTCGAAACAGGCCGCGTCGCCGCAGTTCCGGCAAAACGCGATGGACGAAATCATCGAGCACCGCAGGCTCCGGTGACATCACGATGTTGAACCCATCACAGCTTTTCGCCCGAAATTGTTCCTCCAGCCTGTCGGCCAGCCCGGTGATGCCTTCGCTGGGAAGCAATATGCAGGTCAGCACCTTCAAGGTATCTGGTTCGCTCCCGCACATGGAAACGCGGCGCCGGAAGTCGTCATAGCGTGCCTTACTCTCTGCCGCCGGCCATTCGTCGCATACGATGACGTCCGCGGTGCGGGCGGCGATGTCGAAGTCGGCCTCCGACAGGCCGGACAGCACCAGCACCGGCGTGTGCTGCGGCGAGCGCGCGACGTTCAGCGGGCCGCGCACGGAAAAGAATTCGCCCTTGTGGTCGAGCAGGTGCATCTTTTCGGGGTCGTGGAAGCGGCCGCCGCTCTTGTCGAACAGGAGCGCGTCCGAATCCCAGCCGTTCCACAAGCGCCGGACGACGGCGATATATTCCTCGGCGCGGCGGCGAAAATCGTCATCGGAGAACTCTTCCGGTCGGCTGAAATTGTCCGCTTCGTCTGGCGCTTGCGTCATGGTCGCATTCCAGCCGGCGCGGCCATGGCTGATGATGTCAAGCGAAGCAAAACGGCGCGCCAGATTGTACGGCTGGTGAGCAACGGTCGAAGCCGCGGCGACAAGGCCGATCTTTTCGGTCACGGTCGCCAGCGCGGCGACGAGGGTGGTTGCTTCGAACGGGCTGGTCGACCGCTCGCCGTCCGGCAAGGAATCCGAGATCATGACCATCTCGATACCAGCCGTCTCCGCCTTCCGCACGAAGGCTTCTATCTCACCGAATGGCAGTCCGGCCCGCCCTGTGGCGGAAGCAATGTCGAGCGAAACGGCGAGATGCATCTTGCGGCCTATCTGGCTGCCAGCGACATCGCACAGCCATCCGGCTCCAACCTAGGCCGGCTTTCGGGCAAGGCAACCGGATGCGATGGGCCAGGAGCCCGTCACTTGCCGGCCAGGATGTCCTTGATCAGCCGCTGGCAGCGCTCCGCCATGAAGTCGAGCAGCAGGCGCACCTTGGGGTCCTGCAGCTTCTTGTGCGGATATACGGCGGCGAATTGCACCGGCGTAGGCGGAGTGCTGGCGAGAATGACCTTCAGCCGCCGGTCGCGGATGAACGGCTCGACCTCGAAGCGCGGCTTGTTGATGATACCGCGTCCCGACAGAGCCCAACCGGTCAGCACGTCGCCGTCATCGGTGTCGTAGGGCCCGTGCACTTCGAATTTTTGCTGGCCGGCCGGCGTTTGCAAGGTCCAGACATATTCGCGTGCGCCGGAATAGCGCAGCATCAGGCAGTCATGTTTTCTGGCGATCAATTCCTGCGGATCCATGGGCTCGCCGCGCGCCTCAAGATATTTGGGTGCGGCGACCAGCACACGTTCGCATTCCATGATGCCGCGCATCCGAAGGCTGGAGTCCTCGATGATGCCGAGCCGGAAGGCGACGTCGATGCCTTCTTTCATGATGTCGACATTGTGGTCCGAGAGCCTGAGCCGCACCTCGATATCAGGGTATTTGTCGTGAAAATCGGGAATGCCCGAGGCCACCAGCCGGCGCCCGAGCCCGAGCGGCGCCGTCACCTTGATGGTGCCGCGCGGCTGGCCCGACAGCGCCGAGACAGCCGCCTCCGCTTCGGTGATCGCCTCGAGAACCTGCTTGGCGCCCGAGTAGAACACGGTGCCGTGTTCGGTCGGCATCAACTGCCGCGTCGTGCGGTTGAACAGCCGGACGCCGAGATGCTTCTCCAGTTCCTTGATACGATTGGAGGCGACCGCCGGCGAAATGCGCATGTCGCGCCCGGCCGCCGACAGATTGCCGAGCTCGACGACGCGGACGAAGACGGCGATGTTGTCGAGATAGGCCATGCGGAGCACCTTGGCCGGTTTGCGGCGATCAGCCTAGTATTTTCCAATTTTTTTTGAAAGTCATCGCACACCTCGCCTCTTTCCGTTTACGCGCCACACCTTAAAGTCGCGTCATCGGCAGGGACGACTTCAATGATGGATTTCGCGATTTTCTGGGATTGGCTGAGCTTCGCCGTGCGCTGGCTGCACGTCGTCACCGGCATAGCCTGGATCGGCTCGTCCTTCTATTTCGTCGCGCTCGATCTGGGCCTGCGCCAGCGACCAGGCATGCCCGTCGGCGCCTTCGGCGAGGAATGGCAGGTGCATGGCGGTGGCTTCTATCACATCCAGAAATATCTGGTGGCGCCGGCCGAGATGCCCGAGCATCTGACCTGGTTCAAGTGGGAATCCTACGCCACCTGGCTGTCAGGTTTCGCCATGCTGTGCGTGGTTTATTACGCCGGAGCCGACCTGTTCCTGATCGATCCCAATGTGCTGCCGATGTCGGTGCCAATAGGCATCCTGCTGTCGATGGCGACGATCGGCGTCGGCTGGGTGGTCTATGATCTCCTGTGCCGCTCGCCGCTCCGCAAAAGCGATACCGGCCTGATGCTGGTGCTCTATTGCGTGCTGGTGTTCATAGCCTGGGGGCTGACGCATCTGTTCACCGGCCGCGCCGCCTTCCTGCATCTTGGCGCCATTACCGCGACGATCATGTCGGCCAATGTCTTCATGATCATCATTCCGAACCAGAAGATCGTCGTCGCCGACCTCATCGCAGGACGCAAGCCGGATCCGAAGTACGGCAAGATCGCCAAGCAGCGGTCGCTCCACAACAACTATCTGACGCTGCCCGTGCTGTTCCTGATGCTGTCGAACCACTATCCGCTGGCTTTCGGAACGCAGTTCAACTGGGTCATCGCTTCGCTGGTGTTCATCATCGGTGTCTTGATCCGCCACTATTTCAACAGCGTGCACAAACGTGCCGGCAACCCGCACTGGACCTGGCTGGGCGCCCTTGTCCTGTTCCTCATCATCATCTGGCTGTCGACCGTGCCGAAGGTGCTGACCGGTGAACCCAAGGCCTCCGCCTCGGCGCAAGTCTATATCGCCTCGGCGCATTTCCCGGCGGTGCGCGACACCGTGCTTGGCCGCTGCTCGATGTGCCATGCCGCGGAGCCGGTCTACGAGGGTATCTACCACGCGCCCAAGGGGGTGATGCTGGATACGGACGCGGGCATTGCCGATCATGCCCGCGAGATCTACCTTCAGGCCGGCCGCAGCCACGCCATGCCGCCCGCCAATGTCACAGAGATCACCGACAAGGAGCGGGCGCTGCTGGTCGCCTGGTTCGAAGGCGCGGGGAAATAAGCATGACTTCG
This sequence comes from Mesorhizobium sp. URHB0026, assembly GCF_054059755.1. Lineage (NCBI taxonomy): Bacteria > Pseudomonadati > Pseudomonadota > Alphaproteobacteria > Hyphomicrobiales > Phyllobacteriaceae > Mesorhizobium > Mesorhizobium sp. URHB0026. The sequence continues at coordinate 2,029,864 of NZ_JBSSCN010000001.1, forward strand.
ACACTTCTGCGCGGCCGCACGCTGTCCTTCGTGCGCTGGCCGCAAACCATCGACGACCACTCCGCCTGGCGCTACGAGGAAGATGGCGGCCTGCTGATAACCCACGGCAGGATCGTTGCATCGGGCGCCTACCCCGATGTCGAGAAACAGGCGGACGAGTGGACAAAAAAGATCGATCACCGGCCGCATCTGCTGCTGCCGGGCTTCATCGATGCCCATGTGCATTTCCCGCAGATGCAGATCATCGCTTCCTATGGCGCCGAACTGCTCGACTGGCTGAACACCTACACCTTTCCCGAGGAAACAAAATTCGCCAACGCGCAGCATGGCCGCCGGGTCGCGCGCCTGTTCCTTGATGAGACGGTACGCCATGGCACCACGACGGTCGCCGCCTACTGTTCGGTGCACAAGGCGTCGGCGGAAGCCTTCTTCGCCGAGTCGCACGCGCGCGACATGCTCAACATCGCTGGCAAGGTAATGATGGACCGCAATGCGCCCGAAGGCGCGCTCGACACGCCGCAATCCGGCTATGACGATACCAAGGCGCTGATCGCCGAGTGGCACGGCAAGGGCCGCCAGCTTTATGCCATCACGCCACGCTTCGCCATCACCTCCTCACCGGAGCAGATGGAGATGGCCGGCGCGCTGTGCCGCGAACATCCCGACCTGCACATGCAGACGCATCTGTCGGAAAACCACGCCGAGATCGCCTTCACGCAACAGCTCTACCCCGGGTCGCGCGACTACACCGATGTTTACGAACATTACGGGCTGCTTGGCAAAAAGAGCCTGTTCGGCCATTGCATCCATTTGTCGGAGCGTGAGGCGGACGCGCTGTCGGACAGCGGTTCGGTGGCGGTATTCTGCCCGACCTCCAACCTGTTCCTCGGCTCCGGCCTGTTCGACTATCAGCGCTTTCGCCGCCGCGACAAACCATTGCGCATCGCGGCCGCCACCGATGTCGGCGGCGGCACCAACTATTCGATGCTGCGTACCATGGACGAGGGCTACAAGGTCATCGCACTCAATGGCGAGAAGCTCAACCCGTTCCAGTCCTTCTGGCAGATCACGCGCGGCAACGCCGAGGCGCTGTCGGTAGTGGACAGGATCGGGACGCTGGAGGATGGCACCGATGCGGACATCGTCGTGCTCGATGCCAGGGCGACGCCAGCGATGCGGCTTAGGATGGAAACGGTCGAGACGCTGGCGCAGGAACTGTTCCTGCTGCAGACGCTTGGAGACGACCGCGCCGTGCGCGAGGTGTATGTCGCGGGGCGGCCTGCCAAGAGCGACATCGCAATTTAGCGCAGCGGCGTGTTCCCTGCTTGACCCGGCGGCAGCCATCGGTCAAAGCGTGCGGCGAAGTTGACAGGGGAACGACATGGCCGTTGCTGACGACATCGCTCTGATCAAGAGACAGGAAGAGACGCTTGTCTTCACGGCCTTCGACGAGGCTGTCGCCTTCGAGATCGGTTCGGCCATCCGTGGTCGTGCAACAGCCGAGAACCTGCCGATCATAGTCGATATCAGGCTATGGGACCGGCCCCTGTTCTATGCGGCGATGCCTGGTTCGAATGCTTCCAACCCCGACTGGGCGCGGCGCAAGATCAATGTCGTGAAGCGCTATCTCGGAAGCACTTACCGGCTGGTGCTGGAGCAGCAGCGCCCCGACCGCACCTTCAAGATCGGCGAGGGGCTGGATATTGCTGACTATGTGCTGGCCGGCGGCGGCTTCCCGGTCACGGTCAAGGGCGCCGGTGTCATCGGTGTGATCGCGGTGTCCGGCCTGCCGGAGCGGCAGGATCATGGCGTAGTGGTCGATGCGCTGTGCGATCACCTGGACATCGATAGGCTCGGGCTGGCATTGCCTTCAGAGGCCGAATGACCGTGCTCGATCCCAAGTCCTTTCTCACCGATATCTTCAACGCGGCGGTCGCGGCCGCCGATCCCGAGAGAACCATCAGGCATCATTTGCCGGCAAAGCCGAAGGGCCGCACCATCGTCATCGGTGCCGGCAAGGGCTCGGCGCAGATGGCGGCGGCGTTCGAGAAGGTCTGGGGGGGCACGATCGAGGGCCTGGTCGTCACCCGCTACGGCTATGGCGCCGAATGCGAGCGCATCGAGATCATCGAAGCCGCGCACCCGGTGCCGGACGCCGCCGGGCTCGAGGCCTCGCGGCGCCTGCTGGAAAAAGTGCAAGAGCTGACAGCGGACGATCTGGTCGTGGCGCTGATTTCCGGCGGCGGTTCGGCGCTGCTGCCGTCGCCGGCCGCCGGCCTGACACTGGCCGACGAGATCGCCGTCAACGAGGCGCTGCTCGCCTCCGGCGCGCCGATCGCGGCGATGAATACCATCCGAAAGCACCTCTCCACCATCAAAGGCGGCCGGCTGGCTGCGGCGGCCTGGCCGGCCAAGGTGGTATCGTTGGTGGTCTCCGACATACCCGGCGACAATCCGGCCCTTGTGGCGTCCGGCCCAACCGTTCCCGATGTTGGCGGCCGTGAGAATGCCCTGGCTTCGATAACAGCCTATGGCATGAAGCTGCCGGACGTGGTCATGGCGCATATCCAGTCGCCGGCGGCTGACGCACCCGATCCTGACGATCAGCGCTTTGCGCGCAACGAGGTGCATCTGATCGCATCAGCCGGCGTGTCGCTGGAAGCGGCAGCGGTGGAAGCAAGGCGGCAAGGCATCGAAGCCGTCATTCTTTCCGATGCCATCGAAGGCGAAGCACGCGAGGTCGGCGGCGTCCACGCGGCAATCGCCCGCGAAGTGGCGACGCGCAACCGGCCCTTCCAAAAGCCGGTTCTGGTCCTCTCGGGCGGGGAGACCACCGTGACTTTGCGGGCCAAAGGCAAGGGTGGCCGCAACTCGGAATTCCTGCTTGCCTTCGCCATCGGCATCAACGGCGTCGAAGGCATTCACGCCCTTGCCGCAGATACCGACGGCATCGACGGTTCGGAAAACAATGCCGGCGCCTTCGCCGATGGTTCGAGCGTTTCGCGCATGCGCGCGGCAGGTGTGGATGCCAAGGCGATGCTGGCCGGCAACAACGCATGGACGGCCTTCAATGCCGTCGGCGATCTCTTCGTGCCCGGCCCGACCGGCACGAACGTGAATGATCTCCGAGCAATTCTCGTTCGCTAAACCGGTAAATCAAGCTGCCATGAGCTTCTTTACCTGCTTCATGTCCTGCAAAAACCGCTCGCGTTCGGCTTCTTTGTCGGCGTGATCCCGAATGCGCAGGATGAAGGAGGGGTGGATGGTGAGAAAGACACGCAAGCCATCCTCGCGTTCGATCACCTGGCCCCGCATCTTGGTCACCGGGATCGCCTTGCCAAGCAGGGATAGTGCCGCCGTGGCGCCGAGCGCCACCGCGAGGTTCGGCTTGATCAGTTCAAACTCGTGGTCGAGCCACCAGCAGCAGGCTTGGACCTCGCCGACATTCGGCTTGGAGTGGATTCGGCGTTTTCCGCGCGGTTCGAATTTGAAATGCTTGACCGCGTTGGTCACGTAGACTTTCAGCCGGTCGACCCCGGCATCGTCCAATATGGCATCAAAGACCTTGCCCGCCGGGCCGACGAACGGCTGGCCGGCGAGGTCTTCCTGGTCGCCCGGCTGTTCGCCGACGAAAATCACCTTGGCGTTGTCAGGCCCCTCGCCGAATACGGTCTGCGTCGCATCGCGCCAAAGCGGACAGCGGCGGCATCCCTTGGCGGCCTCGCGCAATTCGGAAACCGTGTGCGCGTCACCGTCATCAGGCGTTTCGGCTGGTTGATGCTTCGGCCAGTGCCTCGCCTGCACTTTGGCGTGGTGCGGCGCGGGCGTCGTCGGTATCTTCGCAATCATATCCCTGGCGGCCTTGTCCGCTCCCGCGATCAAGTCAGGAATGAGCGAGGCCTCGGGAAGGTTCCGCCAATATTTTTTCGGCATCTCCTTTTGCATGGCCTTCACCTTGAGGCGTGCCGGATTGAAGATGTTCTCGAAATAAGTCCTCCACAGCGTCTCGGTATCGTCCTTGTCTGGCGCATCCCCCTTGGCCGCGCCGGGCCCGATCGCCAGCCTCTCGCCATCCCAATCGGCGGACGCGTAAGGCGTCAGGATCGTCCAGCGCATGCCGGTAAAACGCCTGACGAAGAAATCCGCATTGCGCTCGACGATGAAATGGTCGGGTTCGAACCAGGCGACATAGCGCTCATCCTCGCCGACGCCGATCTTCCGGAAGCGGACGAAGGCATGCATTTTGTGGCTGTCGCGCCGCACCGCCTTTTCCATGGTTTCAAGCCGTTTGGTGTCGGGATCCGATGCGATCGCCAGCAATTTGGGCTCGATGCGCAACCGCCACAGCAGCCTGTAGAGAAAGGCGAAACGTCCGGGATCGGAATGGCAGAAGGCGGTCTCGGCGTGGCCGATGAAATCGCGCGGCACAATGAGCTCAGCGCCTTGCGGCACGTCAGGCAAGTCGCTTGGCGGCCGGTCGAGACCGGCTACGACACGCCAGCTGACGTCCTCGGGTCTGACCTCATTTAACGCCAGCCGCCGAGCCGCGTCGCGCCAGCCGGCGAAATCGGTCTGGCTTTCAAGCCAGACGGTGTGGCGGGTGAGGTCGAATTCGGCCGGCCGCATCGTCAAAACAGCGCTAGTTGTTCGCAGGATTGCACGATCTTGCCGCGCAGTGCGGCCTTGTCCGTGAGCGCGCCGGGCGACCAGCCTTCGGCGATGATGAAGGGCCTGAGCTTGGCGATCGAATGGCAGAGCCGGCCGACATCCTCGAGCCGCAATCGCCGGTAGCGGCGGGTTTCGAGAATTTTCGCGACAACCTTGGTTCCCAGGCCAGGCACGCGCAGCAGCGCTTCGCGGTCGGCGCGGTTTACGTCGACGGGGAAGCGTCCCCGGTTGCGCAGCGCCCAGGCAAGTTTCGGATCGATAGCGAGATCAAGCATGCCATCGCTGCTGCCGGCCAAAATTTCAGGCTGCGAAAATCCGTAGAAGCGCATCAGCCAATCGGCCTGGTAGAGCCGGTGTTCGCGCATCAACGGCGGCTTCCGCAACGGCAGCGATGACGAGGAATCGGGGATCGGACTGAAGGCCGAGTAATAGACGCGCCGCAAATGGTAGCTGCCATAAAGCCGGGCGCTAGTATGCAGGATGCCGTCGTCGGTGGTCTTGTCCGCGCCGATGATCATCTGCGTCGACTGGCCGCCCGGCGCGAATCGTTCGCGTTTTTTGGTCCGCAATGTCGGCTCGGCTTTCTCCTCCATTTTCCGACGCAAATTGGCCATCGAAAGCCGGATTGTCTCCGGCCTCTTCTCCGGCGCCAGTTTCTTCACGCCCTCGTCGGTGGGCAATTCGACATTGATCGACAAGCGGTCGGCATAGAGCCCGGCCTTCTCGATCAGCTCCGCCGAACTCTCGGGGATGGTTTTGAGATGGATATAGCCGGAGAATTTTTCTTCCAGCCGCAGCCGCCGCGCCACCTCGACCATCTCGCCCATGGTTTCGTCAGGCGAACGGATGACGCCCGAGGACAGGAAAAGTCCTTCGATATAGTTGCGCCGGTAGAAATCCATGGTCAGCTTCACCACCTCGTCGATGCCGAAGCGGGCGCGCCGGACATTCGAGGACGAGCGGTTGATGCAATAGCTGCAGTCGTAGATGCAGAAATTGGTAAGCAGGATTTTCAACAGCGAAATGCAGCGGCCGTCCGGCGCGTAGGAATGGCAGATGCCCATGCCTTCGGTGGAGCCGATGCCGCCGGATTTCAAAGAATCCTTTTTCGCCGCGCCCGATGAGGCGCAGGAGGCGTCGTATTTGGCGGCGTCGGACAGTATCGCCAGTTTCTCACGAACAGGGAGTGCGCTCATCCGTTCATGATATGTTCTGGAAGGCCAGTGCGCCATATCTTTTGATGGTGACGGCGAAAAAAGTGATCGCCGCCGGTCTCAGGCATCAGACCTCGTGCAGATAGAGATGATAGTCCAGCTCGTTCACTGTGCGCGCCACGCGCAGGTACTCGGACTGCTTGATCGCCACAAAGGTGCGGTGCAGGTCATCCCCGAGCGCGCCCTTCAGGAAGCTCGACGCCCTGGCCGCTTCGATGGCGGCCCGCCAATCGGCCGGCATGGTCGTGCGGGTGACGGCCGCTTCATAGCCATTGCCGGTCGTTTCGGGGCCAGGATCGAGCCCTTCGTCGAGGCCTTTGACGATGCCGGCAAGCACCGTCGCGGCAATCAGATACGGATTGGCGTCGACACCTGATGGACGATGCTCGATGCGCCGGTTCTTCGCATCGCCCGCTGGCACGCGCAACGCCACCGAGCGGTTGTTGACGCCCCAGCTCGGGGCCACCGGCGCATAGGATTGCGAGACGAAGCGCCGCCAGGAATTGGCATGCGGCGCAAACACCAACATTGATTCCGCCATTGTCTGGATCAGCCCACCGAGGCCACGCAGCAGAGGCAGCGACCAGCTCTCGCCGGCGGCTTCCGCAAAGACGTTTTGGCCGACCTTGTCCTGCAGCGAGACATGGAAATGCATACCCGAACCGGCATATTCCTCGATCGGCTTGGCCATGAAGCAGGCGGTAACACCATGGCGGCGCGCCTGCGCCCGCACCAGCCGCTTCAGCATGACCAGATCGTCGGCCGCCCGCATCACGTTCTTGCGGTAATTCAGCGTCAGTTCGTACTGGCCGGGCGCATATTCGGAAATCACCGTCTCGGCAGGAATGCCTTGCGCCTTGGCGGCGGCGTAGATGTCTGAGAACAACGGCTCCATGCCGTGCAGATGGTCGACTGAATAAACTTCGGTCTTGCCCGAGACGCGTCCATCGAGCACCGCGCGCGCCGGCTGCACCTTGCCGTCGGCATCGCGCTCATTGGCCAGCAGAAAAAACTCGAGTTCGAAGGCACCAGCGGGATAGAGCCCCTTGGCGGCCAATATGTCGACCTGCCGGGCCAGCGCCAGCCGCGGGTCCGAAGACATTGGCTGGCCGTCGAGATGGTACATCGTCATCAGCAGTTGGCCGCGCGGTGGCTTCGTGCCGTAAAGCGGCACCAGCGTGCCCGGAATCGGCCAGGCCCTCAGATCGCCGTCGCCGCTGTCCCAGATCAGCCCGGTTTCGTGTACATCCTCGCCGGTGATGTCGAGGCCCAGAATCGAGATCGGCATATGCCGCCCGCCCTCGAAAATGCTTTTCAGCTCATGCCGGCGCACGATCTTGCCGCGCCCCACACCATTGGCGTCGGTCAGCACGATATCGAAGGCCTCGATCTCGGGATGGGCGTCGAGGAAGGCTTGCGCCTCGGTGGGCGTCGAGCCCGAAGGTGAGGTCATGATCGCACTCGGATTGGCTTGAGCGCTTGTCTCACGCCGCAAGCTTTGCCGCAACCGCGCCAAACGCGGTGATCAGGCGGTTGACCTGGGTGTCTGACGTTGCCGGCGAGATCAGCATCATGTTGTGGAACGGTGCGATCAGCACGCCGCGATTGACCAGCGCGACATGGATGGCAGCCTCCAGTTCCGGCGCATGCGCAACTTCCGCCTCGGCACCATTGCGCAGCGGGCCGGGCGCGCAGATGAACTCGACGCGTGCCCCGACGCGGGAGACATGCCAGGGCAGATTGTAACGATCGATCACGCCGGTCAGTCCGGCATCGAGCCGCCGCGCCAGATGATCCATGCGGTCGTAATTCTCTTGCGTCATCACCTCCTCGAGCGTGGCGCGCATGGCGGCGAACTGCAGCGGGTTGGCCGACAGCGTCGTGCCCATGCCGGAATATCCCGGCTCTTTCGTCCTGTTGTAGTCGACATAGCGCGAGGCGACCTCCTCGCTCATGCCCCAGACGCTCGCCGGCACGCCGCCGGCAATCGGCTTGCCCAGCACGAACAAGTCGGGCTCCAGCCCATATTTACCGGTGTAACCGCCGGGGCCGGTCGAGATCGTATGCGTCTCGTCGATCAAGAGCAGGGTGCCGGCTTCACGTGTCAGCTTTCGCAGCGCCTCATGGTAGCCGGGGTCGGCCAGCACCATGCAGGAATTGGTCAGCACCGGTTCGGCGATGACACAGGCGACGTCCCTGTCCTTCAATGCGGCCTCGAGAGCGGCGACATCGTTGAACTCGATGACCTTGGCCGTGCGGGTCAGGTCGCGGAATTCCCCCGCCAGTCCCGGCCGGTTGACGGGCTTGCCGTCGATCAGCCGCACCATCGTCTCGTCCACCGAGCCGTGATAGCAGCCGTTGAAGACCAGGATCTTTTCCCTGGAGGTAACGGCGCGGGCGACGCGCAGCGCAAAGCGATTGGCGTCGGTCGCCGTGGTCGCGATCTGCCAGAACGGCAGGCCGAAGCGCTGCTGCAGCAGCGGCCCGATGGCCAGCGCATCCTCGGAAGGCAGCATATAGGTCAGGCCGCGCCCGGCCTGGCGGCGAATGGCGCGCGCCACCGGCGGAGGCGAGTGGCCGAACATCGAACCGGTGTCGCCGAGGCAGAAATCGTCGAGCTTGTTGCCGTCCATGTCGGTGATCGTGGCGCCTCGGGCGCTGTCGACCAGGATCGGAAACGGTGTCGGCCAATCATTCATCCAGTGCATCGGCACGCCGCCGAAGAAGCCGGGCAGGCCGTTGCCGATCTTGGCTTGCGATCTCGGCCGCGCCTCGCGGAAGGCTGCCCCTTCCGTCTCGCGCAATTGCGCGATGCGGTCGGGGCTGATTCCGCCGATGGTCTTTGAACTGTCGCTGCCGTGCATGAAAAATCCCTCTGGCTCGTTGCTCTTAGCTAATCCACCTCGGCAACGGCAATTGGCCGTGCGTCCTTTCTGCATTGGCTCAGCCGCCAGCGGCGGCGCTTGACCCCGCTGGCGAAGTCGGCGCCAATGCTGTGGGTAACGACGAGCGGGGGGAAGAATGCGGACGATGATCTGCGTGACGATGCTCTTTCTGTCGGCCGGCACGGCGTTCGCGACCGGCGGTATCTGGTGCACCGTCGATGATCCGCAGGCCAAATTCCAGGTCGATGCCGGCGTCACCACGGGCATGGGCGGCCCGACGTTCAATTTCCGCGGCGACCTCGAAATCAAGGCGAGGCCCGCCGGCGATCCATTGCACAAGACGGTGTTCGAGGATGCCAACCTCACCCAGTACTGGCTCGACGACAAGGAACTGCGGCTGAACATCTACCACGAGCAGGAGGTCGCCAAGACCTACAGTTCGGTCGAATTGACGGTCCTGACCAGGGCCAGTGACGAGGGCGTCTATGACGGGGATTACAAGCTCGCTGTCTATGACAGCACGGCCGACAAGAACAGCGATGGCAAGCCCATCGATCTGACCGGCAAGGTCTCCTGCGGCGCCGAGTGATCGGCCATCCCGGCTAGGCCGTGATGTCGATGACGCCGCAATCGCCGGCGGCGCTGCCGAAGGCGACGCGGCGTTCTTCCCTGTCCCACATCATCGCGGTGATGGCGCCCTTGCCTGGTCGCCGCAAAAGCACCTCCTTGGCGTCGGAAAAGCGCACGGCCATCACCATGCCGTCGTCGTAACCGACTGCGACGACGTCCTGGCTCGGATGGCAGGCGACCGCCGTCACCATGGCATTGCCGCGCGTGCCAAGTTCCAGCGGCGCCTTGCCCATCGGGCCGTCCTTGCCCGAAAACGGCCAGACGATCGCCGCCGGCGCGCCCGAACTGGCCAGCCACTTGCCTTTCACGCTCCATGACAGGCTTTTGACCTTGCCGGGATAGCCGCTCATGCGCATGTGCTTGCCGTCGACCAGCTTCCAGCCATGCAAGGCGTTTTCCTGCATGGTGGTGACCAGAAAGGCGCCGTCCGGCGAGAAGGTGATGCCGGTGTGCGCGCCCGCCCATTCCAGCTCCACCGGCTTGCCCTCGGCGGCGGGGAAATGCAGCGTCGCGCCATTGTAACGGGCGACGCCGAAGCGCATGCCCTTGGGCGAGAAGGCCAGCCCCTCGACCGAGCGCGGATGCGCAAATTCCCTGGTCTTGCCGTCGGTGAAGCGCACGAAGGCGGTCTTGCCCGTGGCATACGCGATGGCGCCTTGCGGCCCGGCGGCGACGCTGGTGATCCATTTTTTCCCGGCGTTCGCCACCTCTTGGGTCTCGCCGCCGGCTTTCACGGCAAAGACCTTGCCGTCCTCGCCACCGGTGATCAGCCGGTCATTGGCCGCGTCATGGAAGGCGGCAAGCAGCCCGTCATTGGCCTGCACCGTCTTGTGGCCATTGTCGAGCCGATGGACAGCACCGTCAGCCAGCGCAAAATGCGGCACGTGGCCAAGGAAGACGGCGGCGACGCAATGGCCTTCGAGATCAAGCGGGGCAACTGTGGGCATGGGCTATCTTTGTTCAATGAAAGTGCAGAGGGCGGCTTACTCGACGTTTGCACGTCCGGCAACTATGAGGTCGCGAAGTCGGAACAATAGGCTGTCTCCAATCGCCAATTATGGCGCTGCCCTCATTGTCCTGCCGGACATTTCTCCCCGTATAGTGACGTGGAGAAAGACGCTGTCGCGGATGGGTTCGCCTATCGCCAGCGCTGCAGAATAGGCATCGGCCCTGCGGCCAGTCCCCTTCTCCCCGTCACTATACGGGGAGAAGGTGCCGGCAGGCGGATGAGGGGCGGCGGCCGGCCGTTGGAAATTGTCGCTACAAAGGACTTGGTACCGCCGTGACCGCCCTAAGCAACGTCGCATTCGGCTCTGGAGGGTGTTAGACCAAATCTAAGATAAGCGCGAAATCCGATGTGGATGCTCTCACCAATTCGGACGTACTGATCGCGACCTGAGGCTCATGTCCGATCTTGCTAACCACGGATTAGGGCATCACCCGGTCCTCTGCCAAACAATCAAGCCGCCTGGCAGGCGTCAAAACTCTTCTTCAGCCGTTCGGCGTCGAGCTCGCGGCCGATGAAGACCAGCCGGCTTTCGTGCTTTTCGCCGTCCTTCCAGGCGCGCTGGTGGTCGCCCTCGATGATCATGTGCACGCCCTGGATGACATAGCGCTCGTCATCGCCCTTGAGCGCGATGATGCCTTTCAGCCGCAGGATGTTGGGGCCTTCCATCTGGGTGACCTTCTCGATCCACGGGAAGAATTTCTTCGGGTCCATCTCGCCGCCGCGCAGCGACACCGACTGCACCGTCACGTCATGGATGTCGGACGGATGAGTGTGATGGTGGTGGTCGTGCCCATCGTGGTCGTGATGATCATGGTCGTGATGATCATGATCATGGTGATCATGTTCATCATGCGCTTCGAGGAAATGCGGATCGTTCTCCAGCGCCCTGGACAGGTCGAAGGCGCCACGGTCGAGCACTTCCGACAGCGCCACCCCGGCGCGCGTCGTGCGGTGAATCTTGGCGGCCGGGTTGATCGCGCGGATCGTCGCCTCGACCTTGGCGAGTTCTTCCGGGGTGACGAGGTCGGTCTTGTTGAGCACGACGACGTCGGCGAAGGCGATCTGGTCCTCGGCTTCCTTGGAATCCTTGAGCCTGAGCGGCAGGTGCTTGGCGTCGACCAGGGCCACCACGGCATCGAGCTTGGTCTTGGAGCGCACGTCGTCGTCCATGAAGAAGGTCTGCGCCACCGGCACCGGATCGGCCAGCCCGGTGGTCTCGACGACGATGGCGTCGAAGCGGCCGGGCCGCCGCATCAAGCCCTCGACGACGCGGATCAGGTCGCCGCGCACCGTGCAACAGACGCAGCCATTGTTCATCTCGTAGATCTCCTCGTCGGATTCCACGATCAGGTCGTTGTCGATGCCGATCTCGCCGAATTCGTTGACAATGACGGCGTAACGCCTGCCGTGGTTTTCCGACAGGATGCGGTTGAGCAGCGTCGTCTTGCCGGCGCCGAGATAGCCGGTGAGGACGGTTACGGGGATCTGTGTCTGCGCTTCGCTCATGGCTTGCCTCGAAATGACTAGGCCCTGAAATTCAGGCCGCGAAAAAGGGATTGTCGGTTCCATATAGGATGTGCGCCGGGCTTTTGCACGGGGCAAAACCATGGGCCAAAGCTGCCGACCGGGATCGTCCCGACATCATGGCCGCGGAAAGCCGCCGCCGCTCCCGCGTGGAAGAGCAAGGGCCTGGTGCGAGAGCTGCCCGGTCGGCAAATCGCATTCACGCAGTGGTCGCTCCGAATTCCCTTCACGCGAAAGTCGTTTGTCATCTAACTGAAATAAACATCTGGCATCACCACGGCGGACGCCGCGAATGCTTGCCGGCAAAGCTGTTTCGGATGCCGGAATCTTTTTCGATCGTCGATTGCCAACCGGCCGGCTGCGTCTATGCTGTGCGCACCGGCCCGGCCGAAGAGGGATGACCATGGCCAAGGCGGACAAGACTGCAACGATGAGCCGGCTGCATTCAGCGGCAAGGCTGGCAAGGACCGCCCTGGCGGCACGGCTCCTGGCGCATGGCTTTTACGCCGGCCAGGACCAGATCATGCTGGCGCTGGACCGTGAGGACGGCCAGACGCCGGGCAATCTCGCCGGTCGCCTCGGCGTGCGTCCGCCGACCATCACCAAGACCATCAACCGGCTGCAGGCACAGGGTTTTCTGGAGAAACGCGCGTCGGACTCCGATGCCCGCCAGGCCCATATCTTCCTCACCGATACCGGCCGTGAAACCATCCGCGCCATTGAGAAGTCAGTGAAGAAGACAGAGAAGCAGGCGCTCAGGGGCCTCGACAAGAAGGACCAGAAGGCGCTGTTCAAGCTGCTCGCCCGCATCGAGGCCAACCTCTCCAACGAGGAGCTGGTGCTGATCGACGACGACGCCGAGTCGGACGACTGATCTCTCCGGCCGTCAGGCTGCCACGGCATTTCCGTGGATCAAGGACGACCAACGGCCCGGCGTCATGCCGAACGCTTTCTTGAATTGCCTGTTGAAGTGGCTCTGGTCGCTGAAGCCGGCCTCCATCGCGATCTGTGCCAGGGGCGCGCCGGCGGCGATCATCCTGCGCGCGCGCTGAAGCCGGCGCATTACCAGGAAGCGATGCGGGCTGGTCGAGAAGGCCGCGCGGAAATGTCTCGACAGGGCATAGCGGTCGAGACCCGTGACGGCTTCCAACTCACCCGAACGCACCGGCCGGTCGAGGTTTTCCGTGAGATACTCACCCGCCAGCGTCGCCGCTCGCCACGCCGTCTCGGCTATTGGCTTTGCCGGCTTGCCGGCATGCCGGTTCAGACTTTGCATCAGCCGCGCCAGGAAGTCGTCGACGAACAGCTCGTCGAGTTCCTGCTCCAATGGCCCGAGCGCCGACAGCAGCGTCGCGCAGAAGGCCTCGTCCGTCACCACGCCCTCCCTGACGAAGGGCAACGCCGTGCCGCCGAGACAGCCGAGCATCAGTGACGGCTCCAGATAGAGCATCCTGTAGCGCAGGCCTTCTTCCGTGCCCGCGCCGCCATCGTGCAACTCGTCCGGATGCAGCACGATGACCTGGCCGGGCAGGCTCAGCCGTGCCGCGCCGCGATAGCGGAAGGTCTGCACGCCGCGCAGCGTCACCCCGATCGCGTAGGTGTCGTGGCGGTGCGGATCGAAGGCGCTGCCGTGAAACCGCGCCTCGATGCGTTCCATCCCCGCGGGATCGGGAGCGGAGATGATGCAGTTTTCAGCGGCATCGGCGCACAAACGTCCAAGACCCTCGAAGGCCTGGCGGTCTAGATCGAACGACATCGTCTCCTTCAGCCCCGCTACAGGGGCCTAACTTTGAATGGCTCACTTTCTCATGTTCGATACGAAATTTGCAATCGTGCTGCGGCAAGACCTGGCCGTCTGGCAGAAACTCAACGTCACCGCCTTCCTGACCAGCGGCATCGTCGCGCAATCCCCCGACATCATCGGCGAACCCTATCGCGATCGCGCAGGCAACCTCTACAATCCCTTGTCGATCCAGCCGGTCATCGTGCTCTCGGCCGACCAGGCAACGATGAGTGCGATCCATCGGCGTGCGCTGGAACGCGGCGTCACCACCTCGCTCTATGTCGAGGAGATGTTCTCGACCGGCTTCGATGCAGCCAACCGCGCCGTCTTTGCCGAATTCGCGCCCGAAGATGCCAAGGTGGTCGGCATGGCGCTGCGAGCCGAGAAGAAGGTGGTCGACAAGATAACCAAGGGCGCCCGCATGCATACGTAGCGCCCGGAGCTAAGCCTGGCGGCGGCTGTTGTTGTACCAGCGAGCTTAGGCGCGGCTGCGGGCGACAATTGGCTTGCGGGCAAGCCGCAATTCCCGCAAAGTTGGGGTCCAGCCCAGCTTTTCCCCGGCCTGCACGTGAATCCTTCCCAAAGATATGTCGAAAGCGCGACGCCCCCGGTGGCGATCCTGTGCATGCTGACCACCTATGTCTTCTTCACCTTCCTCGACACCAGCAGCAAATATCTCGTCCTGGCCGGCGTCTCCGTCCTGATCGTCGCCTGGGTACGCTTTGCCGTGCATGTCGTGCTCGTTGGAGCGCTGCTGCGTGGCTGGCGCGAACCGATGCGATTTCGACCGGTCAACCTGCCGGCGCATGTGATGCGCGGCGCATTCCTGTTCGGCTCGACCATGTTCAATGTCGTGGCGCTGCGCTCCCTGCAACTGGCCGAGACGACGTCCATCTATTTCTTCGGGCCGATGGTGATCACCGCCCTTGCCGGACCGCTGCTCGGCGAATGGGCCGGCTGGCGGCGCTGGCTGGCGATCCTGGCCGCTTTCGCCGGGGTCCTGATCATCACGCGGCCCGGTGTCGGCGTTTTCGGCATCGGACATCTCTTCGCGCTCGGCTCGATGCTATCGAACTGCTTCTATGTCATCATGACGCGCCGCATGTCGGCGAACGAGACTCCCGAGAGCCTGATCCTGTTCTCGGCCCTGGCGCCGACGGTCCTGCTGTTGCCCCTGCTGCCGTTTTCTTTTTCGCTGCCGCATGATGGCTGGCACTGGTTCGTGCTGCTCATGCTTGGCGTGTTCGGCGGTGTCGGCCACTGGCTGCTGGTCCAGGCCTATCGGCTGGCGACCACCACGGCGCTCGCGCCATATCCCTATTCGCAAATGGTGTGGATGATCATTTCGGGCTGGCTTGTCTTCAAGCAGTTCCCCGACCGCTGGACGTTGGTCGGCGCCGCCATCATCGTCGCCAGCGGCCTCTACATCGTCCATCGCGAACATCGGCTCAGGCTGCGCAGCCGCGCGGCTTCGGATGTGGAGGCCGAGGCGCTGGCAAAAAAACTTTGATTTGGCCCGGATCGATGGCATAAGGCCGCCCTTAAACAGTTTAAAAAGGCGACGGGGAGCGGAAGGCTGGCACAGAAGATCAAGCTGTCGACGATCGCGGATGCGCTCGGCGTGTCCACGGCCACCGTGTCCTTGGCACTGCGCGACAGCCCGCTGGTTGCCGGCTCGACACGCGACCGCATCAAGGAACATGCGCGCGCCATCGGCTATATCTACAACCGCCGCGCCGCCAGCCTGCGCACTTCGCGCTCGGGCATTGTCGGTGTCGTCGTCCATGACATCATGAACCCGTTCTTCGCCGAGATTCTGCGCTCGATCGAGAGTGAGCTCGACCGCAGCCGGCAGACCTTCATCCTGTCCAATCACTACGATCAGCTCGAAAAGCAGCGCACCTTCATCGATACATTGCTGCAGCTCGGCGCCGATGGCGTCATCATGTCGCCGGCCATCGGCACGCCGGCGTCCGATATCGTCATGGCCGAGGAGAATGGGCTGCCGGCGGTGCTGATCGCACGCACCGTCGAGGGGGCCGACGTACCGGTGTTTCGCGGCGACGATGCCTATGGCACGGGCCTCGCCACCAATCATCTGATCTCGCTCGGCCACAAGCGCATCGCCATGATCGGCGGCACCGACCAGACCTCGACCGGCCGCGATCGCTACCAGGGCTATGTCAACGCCATGGAGGCGGCCGGGCTGGAGGTCAGACCGTCCTGGCGCATATCGGGCCCGCGCACCAAGCAGGCTGGCTTCGAGGCCGCTGGGCAGTTTCTGGCGCTGAAGGACAGACCGACCGCCGCTTGCTGCTGGAACGACCTCGTCGCCATCGGCCTGATGAACGGCATTGCGCGTGCCGGCCTTGTGCCGGGCGTCGACATCTCCGTTACCGGCTATGATGACCTCGAGGAGGCGGCTATCGCCACGCCGGCGCTGACCACCGTCTGGAATGGCCAGCGCGAGGTCGGCCGCCGCGCCGCGAGCGCGCTGCTCGACAAGCTCAACGGACAGACGGTGCGGCCCTCGCAAGAATTGATCAAGCCGGAACTGCACGTGCGCCAGTCGACCGGCAAGCCGGTGGAGCGTGCATGACCAAGGCCGAACAATTGGAAGCCGTTGCCATTCTGGTGCCGGCGGATTTCAACGATCACGCCGTCGGGCGGATCGAGCGGACATTCAGGCGCGTCGGCATCGAGCGCGCCGATCCGGCGCTGGTCACCGAGGAGATGCGCCGCACGGTGCGTGGCATCGCTTCGTTTGCCGGGATTGGTGCGGCGATGATGGATGCATTACCGAACCTAGAACTCATCGCCTCTTTCGGCGTCGGCTATGATTCGGTCGATGTCGGCCATGCCCGGGCGAAGAACATCATGGTCACCAACACACCCGACGTCCTGACCGAAGAGGTCGCCGACACCGCCATCGGGCTGCTGATCAACACGGTGCGCGACCTGCCGCGTGCCGAGACCTGGTTGCGTGACGGCAGCTGGGCGAAGAAGGGCAACTATCCGCTGAGCCGGCTGACCTTGCGCGCGCGCCGCGTCGGTATTTTCGGCATGGGCCGCATCGGGCAGGCCATTGCCAGGCGGCTGGAGGCCTTCGGCCTGCCGATCGCTTATCACAACCGACGCCGGGTCGAAGGCTTGTCCTTCCAGTACCATGACACGCTGAAGGGCTTGGCCGAGGCAGTCGACACGCTGATTTCGGTGGCGCCTGGCGGTGCTTCGACACAGAAAGCGGTCAATGCCGAGATCCTGTCGGCGCTCGGCGCGAACGGCGTCTTCGTCAACATCGGCCGCGGCAGCACCGTTGACGAGGCGGCGCTTGCGGCCGCTCTCGCCGACGGCACCATCGCCGCCGCAGGCCTCGATGTCTTCGCCGACGAGCCAAATGTCCCCAAGGCGTTGCTCGACTTACCAAACGCCTCTCTGTTGCCGCATGTCGGCTCGGCCTCTGAGCACACACGCCGCGCCATGGCCGATCTGTGCGTCGACAATCTGGTGTCGTGGTTCAGCGACCGCAGGCCGCTGACACCAGTGCCGGAGACGGCGCATGTGAAGGCTCGCCCTTGAGCGGTGGCGCTGCCATAATTATCAACGTCGGATTAACCCTCTGAAATCATTATTCATCCTGTGTGCCGGATGAAGAATGATGAAAACGCTTTCCGCCTTGATCGCCGCCGCCGCGCTATTGGGCGGCATTCAATTGCTTCATGACGGCAGCGGGGCAAGCGCTGCGAATGAGGCCACCCCTTCAAATACCTACAGGCTGGTCGCCAATGGCGATGAGGGCGCCTGCGCGATCACGCGCGGCGCCACGGTCTCGGATGGCCTGTCGCTGCTGACGGTGGCGCCGAATTGCCGACGGCTCCTGCCGGGCCTCGAGCGGGCGAAATTCTGGCGCGAGCAAAGCGACGGAACCGTCGCATTCAGCGCCAACGGCATCGATCCGATCGTCACCTTTGCCGTGGCTGATGGCGATGGCTACGAATCCTACGCGCCGGTCCTACCGTTGCTGTCGCTGGCATCAGGCGGTGGCTTGAAACACCGAGACTGACTACTCCGCCGCCGCCCGTGCGCCGGCTTTCGCGGCGGCATGCAGGCGCACCGCGTCGCCGAAAGCGCGAAAAATCTTGGCGGAATTGCTGTCCGACTTGACCCAGTATTCGGGATGCCACTGGACGCCGACGGCGAAGGCGCGGGCACCCTTGACCGAAACCGCTTCGACCGTGCCGTCGGTCGCGACAGCCTCGATCTCGAGCTTCGATCCCAGCCGGTCGATCGCCTGGCGATGCAAGGAATTGACCTTGATGTCGCCGGCGCCGAACACGCCGGCCAGGCAACTGCCTGGCTTGATCGAAATGGTCTGGTGGATGGCGAAGCGCTCATCCTGTTTGTCGCTCACCGCCGCACGGTGGTCCAGCGACCCCTCGCGCTCCTGGATCTCGGTGCCCAGTGTGCCGCCGAGCGCCACGTTCAATTCCTGGATGCCGCGGCAGATGGCAAGCAGCGGCACGCCGCGCTCGATCGCCTTGCGGATCAGCGGCAGGGTCGTGGAGTCGCGCGCGGTGTCATAGGGCCCGTTCGCTTCGCTGGGATCGCCGCCATAGAGCGAGGGGTCGACGTTGGACTTCGAGCCCGTCAGCATGACGCCGTCGACCGACGACAGAAGCTCGTCGAAGTCCAGCCGGTCGCCGAACGAGGGCACGAGCAGTGGGAAAACGCCGGCACCTACGATTGCTGCTTCCAGATATTGTTGGGGGGCGGCATGCCAGGTGTAGTTGTCGAATTGACGGACGTCGGTCGATATGGCGACGAGCGGCTGCTGCATTTTGTGTCTGTCTTCCATCTGGCAAGGGATGTCCTGCCTTTAAAATAAGCGATCCCATGGTGTTTTTCCAGCCAAGTCTCAGCGTGTCGCATGGGCCACGAAACCGCCTGTTTAGACTATAGTTGCAGGGTCGCATGGCTTTGACACCAAATCCGGCCGCCGTGCTGGACTCGACTCCTTGCCCGTGTATTGTTTCGGCGAACCGATGCGGAGCCCGAGGATTCCCCGAGCGTCGGTTTGTTGGTCCAAAAGGGAGGAACTGCATGGATCGTCGTTCATTTATCCGCAAGGCCGGCGTCACCGGCGTCGGCGCAGCCGCGGCGGCGGCCACGCTCGCCGCACCGGCAATCGCCCAGTCCAACCCCAAGGTGACGTGGCGATTGGCGTCGTCCTTCCCGAAGTCGCTCGACACCATCTATGGCGGGGCCGAAGTGTTCTCCAAGATGCTGTCGGAAGCCACCGACGGCAATTTCCAGATCCAGGTCTTTGCCGCCGGCGAGCTCGTTCCCGGCCTGCAGGCCGCCGACGCCACTACGGCCGGCACGGTCGAGGCCTGCCACACGGTGGCATATTATTACTGGGGCAAGGACCCGACATGGGCGCTGGGTGCGGCGGTGCCGTTTTCACTCAACGCGCGCGGCATGAATGCATGGCACTACCACGGCGGCGGCATCGACCTGTTCAATGAGTTCCTTGCCACGCAAGGTCTGTTCGGCCTGCCGGGCGGCAACACCGGCGTGCAGATGGGTGGCTGGTTCCGCAAGGAGATCAATACCGTCGCCGACCTCTCCGGCCTCAAGATGCGCATCGGCGGCTTTGCCGGCAAAGTGGTGCAGAAGCTCGGCGTCGTGCCGCAGCAGATCGCCGGCGGCGACATCTACCCGGCGCTGGAAAAGGGCACCATCGACGCCGCCGAATGGGTCGGCCCCTATGACGACGAGAAGCTCGGTTTCTACAAGGTCGCGCCCTATTATTACTACCCCGGCTGGTGGGAAGGCGGCCCGACCGTCCACCTGATGTTCAACAAGGCGAAATACGACGAGCTTTCGCCGACCTACAAGTCGCTGCTGCGCACGTGCGCCCAGGCCGCGGACGCCAACATGCTGCAGAAATATGACTATGTGAACCCTCCGGCGGTGAAGCGGCTGGTGGCCGGCGGCGCCAAACTGCGCCCATTCAGCCAAGAGATCATGGCCGCCTGCTTCGAGAAGGCCAACGAGGTCTACGCCGAGATGGAAACCTCGAACGCGCCGTTCAAGAAGATCTGGGAATCGATCAAGGGCTTCCGCAAGGAGCACTATCTCTGGGCGCAGGTGGCCGAATACAATTACGACACCTTCATGATGGTCCAGCAGCGCAACGGCAAGCTGTAGGCGATCGCACTTTGCTTTTCGAAGCCCCGGGGCACTTTTGTTCTCCGGGGCTTTTTTTGCTCGACGCGAAGGCAATTGCCAAATGCCCGAAGCCTGAACCTCAGCCCATGGCTGGCACCACCAGCACCTTCACTTCACCCGGAGCCGGCGGATTGGCGATCACCCTTGGCGCCTCCTCAAGCGTGACTTGCCTGGAGATCAGCCGATCGATCTCGATCACGCCCGCCGCGATAAGCTCGGCGGCGCGGCGATGCGTGTAGGGATTGAGGAATGAGCCCACTACCTTCAGTTCGCGGAACAACAGGTCGAAGGGCTCGAATTCCGCCTTCATGCCTTGCGGCGTCACGCCGACGATGACGACGGTGCCGCCCGCCCTTGCCAGCCGCATCGACTGCTCGACGGTCTCGCGCACACCGGCGCATTCGAACACCACGTCGGCTCCGCCAGGCATCAGTCCGGCCGGACTGGTGACGGCGTCGATCACATCGGTGGCGGTGGGATCGACCGAAGCCGTCGCACCGAGTTCCCTGGCAAGAGCGCGCCGCGAGGCTTGCCGTGTCGAGAGGATGATGGTGGTGGCCCCGGCCAGCCGCGCCAGTTGAACTGTAAGCAGGCCAATGACGCCGCCGCCGAGCACGACCACGGAGCTGCCGGGCCTGACCTCGGCAACGTCGACACCGTGCAGGCAGCAGCCGAGCGGCTCGCAGAAAGCACCATGTGTTGGCTTCAGATCCGCGGGAAGGACAAAGGCCTGTTTCCGCGGCATCACCACATAGTCGGCAAAGCCGCCGTCGCGGTGGATGCCGATGGCGGTGAGATTGCTGCATAAATTGACGTGGCCGGCATGGCAATGGCCGCAGCGCCCGCAGGCGATGTTGGGATCGCCGGTGACGCGGTCGCCGACGGCAAAGCCGGAGACGGCGATGCCGACTTCCTCGATGATGCCGGAGAATTCGTGCCCGGGTGTTACTGGCGGCCTGCAGGGAAACTCGCCGTGGAAAAGATGCCGGTCGGTGCCGCAGACACCGCATGCCTCGATCCGCACCAGGAGGTCGTCCGGGCCAGGGACCGGCTTGGCGATCTCGCGCAACGAGATGCTGCCTACTGCCTCCAACCGCACGGCTTTCATGGCATCGTTTCCATCAATTGAAGCTCGGCGGTTGCGACAGGTCCGGCGCGGGTGCAGCCGGCTTGGCCGGCGGCGCATCGCCGAAATTCGGCGGCTGCGACAGATCGGGCGTGCCGGGTGCCGTCGTTGCGGCGCCGCTATTGGCAGGCGCGCCGCCACCTTCCGGCGCGCCGAGCGGCGACAGGCTGGGCACCTCGGGAACCGTGTAGTCGATCGTGCCGGAATCGACGGCCGTGCCCTTGTAGCGCATCACCATCTGCGGGAAGGCGATGGTCAGGCCGATCATGATCACCTGGATGCAGACGAACGGCACCGCGCCCCAATAGATCTGGCCCGTTGTCACTGGCGCGATCTGCTTGCCGGTCAGGCGATCGAGATAGGGCACGCGGGAGGCGACCGAGCGCAGGTAGAACAGCGCGAAGCCGAATGGCGGATGCATGAAGCTGGTCTGCATGTTGACGCCCAGGAGCACGCCGAACCAGATCAGGTCGATGCCGAGCTTGTCGGCCGCCGGCGCCAGTAGCGGCACGATGATGAAGGCCAGTTCGAAGAAATCGAGAAAGAAGGCGAGGAAGAAGACCAGGATGTTGACGCCGATCAGGAAGCCGACTTCGCCGCCCGGCAGCGAGGTCAAAAGATGCTCGACCCAGATCTGGCCGTTGACGCCGTAGAAGGTCAGCGAGAACACCCGCGCGCCGATCAAGATGAACAGCACGAAGGACGACAGCCGCGTCGTCGAGGCCAGCGCCTGCTTGATCACATCCATCGACAGCCGGCCCTTCATTGCCGCCATCGCCAGCGCGCCGACCGCGCCCATCGCGCCGCCCTCGGTTGGGGTGGCTATGCCGAGGAAGATAGTGCCGAGCACCAGGAAGATCAGCGCCAGCGGCGGGATCAGCACGATCACGACTTGCTGCGCCAACCGCGACATCATGTTGATGTTCAGGCTGCGGTCGAGGATCGCTACGATGTAGATGAAGATGACGCCGACCGTCGCGCCGAGAATATCGGCATTGTCGCCATGAGCGGGCACTAGGTAACGGTAGGCGGCATAGGCGATCGCAATGGCCGCTATCAACGCGATCAGCAACGACACCACGCCATGGCCGAGCGTCCGCGCCTCGAACGGCAGGGCCGGCATCGACTTTGGTCGGACGATCGACATGATCACGATGTAAAGTGTGTATAGGCCGGTCAGCACCAGGCCGGGGATCAGGGCGCCGGCATACATGTCGCCGACAGAGCGGCCGAGCTGGTCGGCGAGAACGATCAGCACCAGCGACGGCGGAATGATCTGGGCGAGCGTGCCCGAGGCAGCGATGACGCCGGATGCCACCCGGCGGTCGTAACCGTAGCGCAGCATGATTGGCAGCGAGATCAGCCCCATGGCGATGACGGACGCCGCCACCACGCCTGTGGTCGCCGCCAGCAGTGCGCCGACGAAGATCACCGCGTAGGCGAGGCCGCCTCGGACGGGTCCGAACAACTGGCCGATCGTGTCGAGCAGGTCTTCGGCCATCCCCGATCGTTCGAGCACGATGCCCATGAAGGTGAAGAACGGAATCGCCAGCAGCGTGTCGTTCGACATCACCCGGCTGCCGTAGAAATTGTCCGGCAGCGCATAGAGCAGCGGCCAGGCGAGATTGATCGCGCCGCCCGAATAGGGCGTCAAAAGCACACCGATGAAGAAGAACATCAGACCGTTGGCGGCGAGCGAAAAGGCGACGGGATAGCCGATCAGCATGAACAGGATCAGCGAGGCGAACATGATCGGCGCCATGTTCTGGGCGATGAATTCCATCACGAACGCACCTCTTCGGCCAGCGCCTTGGCTTCGAGTTCAGCCTGTTCGTGCACGGAAATGAATGGGTTGGGATCCTCAATGACGCCGCGCATGATGGCGATCTTCTTGATGATCTCGGAAATGCCCTGCAGCGCGAGCAGGAAAAAGCCGACCAGCAGGATCGCCTTGGCCGGCCACACGATCAGGCCGCCGGCGTTGGTCGACATCTCGCCGCTGTGAAAGGACAGCGACACGTAGGGCACGAAATAGAACACCATCAGCGTTACGAACGGCATCAGGAAAAAGACGTGGCCGAAGAGGTCGATCCAGTGCTGCGCGCGGCGTGAAAACAGGCCGTAGACGATGTCGATGCGGATATGCTCGTTCTGTTTCAACGTGTAGGCGGCGGCCAGCATGAAGGCGGCGCCGAAAAGGTACCATTGCAGCTCCAGCCAGGCGTTGGACGAGGTGTCGAACACTTTTCGGATGACCGCGTTGGCCGCACTCACCAGGATCGCCAGCAGGATCAGCCAGGATACCGATTTGCCGATGAACTCGTTCATACGATCGATCGTTCTGGATAGAGCGAGAAGCCCTGCCATGCATTCCTCCCTGATGCGGTGGCGCGCGATCGCCCTTCTTCGTCGCGCCGCCTGGCCCAACCGTATGCAGTGCGTGGTCCGGTTGGTCAACACGGGGAGGAAGGATGCAGGCCATTTGGCGCGCGCGGTACCCTGGAAAACCGCGGCCTGACGAAACGTCATGCAACCAAAGTCTGACGGGATCAGACGACCTTGCCGGTGTCGCGACCGGCGCCGATCAGGATAAGCATGGCAACCAGGAACAGATACATCCAGGCATCTCGCCATTCGACTGGGAAATAGCCGGCCCACAGTGATTCGGCCATGCCGAAAACGGCCGCGCCCAGCGCCGCCTTTGGCGGCGAGAGATAACCGCCGACGGCCGTCACGAACAGGATCTTCAGACCGTAGACAAGGCCGGAACCGAAGCTGACATTGCCGTAGTAGAGGCTGGCCATGACCCCGGCCAGCGCGGCGCAGAAGCCGCCAAACAGTACGGCACGCCGGAACACGCCGCGCACGTCGACGCCGCACAGCGCGGCGGCCCTGGGGTCGTCGGAGACGGCGCGCCAGCACCGGCCGAACTTTGAGCGGGCAAATGCCCAGGTGGCGAGGGCAACCGCCGCCACGACCACGGCGCAGTCGAGCACCTGGATCAGCGTCAGCGTCGCCTTGAATCCGGAACCTTCGGCGAAAACGACGGGCTCGGCCAGCATCGGCGGCAGCCATAGATCATGCGTGTCGGCGGCGATGCGGCTTGCTTCCGACAGGACGAGCAGGATGCCAAGTGTCGTCACCACGATGGCGTTGGGCGATCGGTCGGCCAACGGCTCGAAGACGCCGCGCGACAGGACATGGCTGATGAGCGCCGCATAGAGGAACGCCGCGAGGACGCCGAACAGCACCGAAGCCAGCAGCGTCAGCCACAGCACCTGGTAGCCGAAGGCGACGCTCAGGATCATTGCCTGGCCGCAAAAGGCAAACAGCGCCCCGAAGGCGAGGTTGGTGCGGTGCAGAATGCCGTTGGTCAGCACATAGCCGAAGGCGAGCAGCGCATAGAGCGCACCCGAATGCAGCCCGTTCAGCACCTGCTGGAAGAAGTAAAACATGCTCGACTACACCAGAAGTATCCCGCCCAAGAGGGAAATAGGACAGGCGCGGAGCGGACAAGGCGACAATACCCCTGCGCATCCGAGCTTTGCATCGTCGAATCTAACTTGTCAAACGCGATTTATCGGTTAGATATTCGGAAATGACAGTCGCCTGGACTCCTCACCGCTTCACCGGCGGTCTGCTCGCGCTCGACACGGCGAACACCGTCGTGCTGCGAGGCGATCCGGAGCGCACGTTCGACCGCTTCGACGATCCGGCCGAAATCGCCCGCTTCGCCGACGCGGCCAGCGGCTTTCGCGCCGCCGAGCTTGGCGACAGGCGGCTGGCGGTGCCCTCGCCGGCGGCAATCGCGCCCGTCGTGCTGTCGATCCGCGAGACGACTGATAGGCTGTTTCGAGGCGCTGTGTCGAAAGGCGCGGTCGCCACCGCCGATCTGCCGGAATTCCTGCGGTCCTGCGCCGACGGCCTGGCCGCCGGCGAGACCGAGATCGGGGCGCGGGGACGGCCGTTCGGCGATCCGGCGACGCCGATCGCCTTCGAGGCGGCACTAGCGGTTTCGGCGCTTTCCCTGCTGCGTGACGACACCATAGCGAGGCTCAGGATCTGTCCCAATTGCACCTGGCTGTTCGTCGACAGAAGCCGCAATTCCAGCCGCCTTTGGTGCGACATGGCGGTGTGCGGCAACAGGCAAAAGGCAAGCCGTCACTATCGCCGCCGCATGGCGGCCAATGAGGTCAGGAATGCCTAGAGTTCTTTCCCGCTCGACGGTTGTTGGCGCGGCACTGATTGCAGCGATGACGCTTGGCGCTTGCCGGGATACCGGCGGTGAAGGCAAGCTGTTCGAAGTTTCCGGCAAGATATTCGTCTTCAACTACCGCCTCGCCAGGGCGACCTATGTCGTGACGCTGAGGCCCTTGCGGCCGATGGGCGAGGGTCAGGTGGCGGTTGCCAGCTTCCAGAACCCCGCCGGTGGTGATCCCATCGTGGTCGAGCAGAAGATCTGGCCAAAGCTCGACAAGGTCAGCCTGGAAAGCCCGGCGCTGACCTGCGTCGTCAAGAACAAGCCCTATGCCATCGCCATCAGCATCAAGGGCGCCGACGGCGCGGTCCTGCAGACCCTCGACACCACGCTGATGTCGACGGAAGACCAGTCCATCCTGCCCGATCGGCCGCTGGTCATCGACCAGCTCTACACGGCCAATCCCGCCCTTGTCGGCCATCCCGACGGCAAGCTCCCGGGCGAGCCGAAGCCGGACTGCTCGAAAGCCGGCTGACACCTTCCGACGGCATCGAGTTCGGCTGGAAATTTCGTGCGCCATCGCGCTGTCGGCGCACCGTTTCACGCGTGGTCCAGCGCCCGCCGAACTGTTTGTCGCGCCTTGGCCGGGCCTTTCGATTTTGTTTGACCTGCCTTGCAAGGGAAGAAAGGATGCGTCATCCGATCCCGACGTTGGCTGCTGCCCCGCGCGGCCTTCGCAGAGGAAATGCCTGATGACGCTGCATGATGTCGCGCTCGACGACAAGTTCGATCTTGGAAAGGAGCGCATCTTCCTGTCCGGCGCTCAGGCGGTCATCCGCATGCTCCTGATGCAGCGCGAGCGGGACCGCCGCGCCGGCCTGAACACGGCAGGCTTCGTCTCCGGCTATCGCGGGTCGCCGCTCGGCGGCCTCGACATGCAGCTGTGGAAGGCGAAAAAGCAGCTCGCCGGGGCCGACATCGTTTTCCAGCCCGGCCTCAACGAAGAGCTGGCCGCCACCGCCTGCTGGGGCTCGCAGCAGACGGAACTGCTGGGCGAGGGTACCCATGATGGCGTTTTTTCGGTCTGGTACGGCAAGGGGCCGGGCGTCGATCGTTCGGGCGACGTGTTCCGCCACGCCAATCTCGCCGGCTCGTCCAGACATGGCGGCGTCCTTGCGCTCATGGGCGACGACCACATGGCCGAATCCTCGACCAATGCGCACGCCACCGAATTCCTCTTCGTCGACACCATGGTTCCGATCCTCAATCCGGCCGGTGTCCAGGAGATCATCGACTACGGCCTGTACGGCTTTGCCATGTCGCGCTTCGCCGGCACCTGGGCGGCGATCAAATGCGTCAAGGACAACATCGAATCGACGGCTTCGGTCGATGCCTCGCTCGAACGGTTGAACATCGTCGTCCCGGATTTCGATATGCCGCCGGGCGGCCTCAACATCCGCCACGAGATCGACATGCTCGGCCAGGAAGAACGGCTGTATGAGCACAAGCGTGCCGCGGCCTCCGCCTTCATCCATGCCAATGGGCTGAACAGGATCGTCTATTCGGGCGGCCGCAATCCGAAACTCGGCATCATCACGCTGGGCAAGAGCTATCTCGACGTCCGCCAGGCGCTGGAGGATATCGGCGTCGACGAGGCGGCCGCCAACCGCATCGGCGTGCGGCTGTTCAAGGTCGGCTGCCCCTGGCCGCTCGACCTGCAGCACATCGCCGACTTCGCGCGCGGTCTCGACACCATCGTTGTCGTCGAGGAGAAACGCTCGCTGATCGAGGTGCAACTGCGCGAAAGCCTTTACGGCACGGCCTCGCAGCCGGTCATCGTCGGCAAGAAGGACGAGCGCGGCGACTGGCTGTTTCCAGCCAAGGGGGCGCTCGACCCCAACGAGATCGCCATTGCGCTCGGCGAGAGGATCCTGAAGACCATCGGCCCGTCCGAAGAGATTTCGGCCAGGGTAGCCAAGCTACGCCAGTTCCAGGCGATGCTGGCCGATGCCTCCGACATCGGCTCGCGCACACCCTTCTTCTGTTCGGGCTGTCCGCACAATTCCTCGACCAAGGTGCCGGACGGTTCGATCGCCGCCGCCGGCATCGGCTGCCACTTCATGGCGCTGTGGATGGATCGTAACACAGTTGGCTTTACCGCCATGGGCGGCGAGGGAGCGCAATGGGTCGGCCAGGCGCCGTTCTCCAGGCGCGACCACATCTTCCAGAATCTCGGCGACGGCACCTACAACCATTCCGGCACGCTGGCGATCCGCTTCGCCCTGTCGAGCGAGGCCAACATCACCTACAAGATCCTCTACAACGACGCCGTCGCCATGACTGGCGGCCAGCCGCATGAGGGCGGGCTGACGGTGGACATGATCGCCAGGCAGGTGCGGGCAGAGGGCGTCGACCGCATCGCCATCGTCACCGACGAACCCGACAAATATGCCGGGAAGGTTGAATTCCCGGCCGGCGCCACTATCCACCACCGCGACGACCTCGACCTCGTCCAGCGCGAGCTGCGCGACGTCAAGGGCGTATCGATCCTGCTCTACGACCAGACCTGCGCCGCCGAAAAGCGCCGTCGTCGCAAGCGCGGCACCTTTCCCGATCCCGACAAGCGCGTCTTCATCAACGAGCTGGTCTGCGAAGGCTGCGGCGATTGCGGCGTCCAGTCGAACTGCGTCTCGATCCAGCCGATCGAGACCGAATTCGGCCGCAAGCGCAAGATCGACCAGTCGAGCTGCAACAAGGATTTCTCCTGCGTCAACGGCTTCTGCCCGTCCTTCGTCACCGTGCACGGTGCCAAGATCCGCAAGGCCGAGGGCCTGGCTGGCGGGACCGACCCGCTTGAAGGCGTGCCGATGCCAGCCGAATTCCCGCTCGGCGTCGAGGGCTGGGCGGCGATTATCGACGGCGTAGGCGGCACCGGCGTCGTCACCGTCGGTGCCGTGCTCGGCATGGCGGCGCATCTCGAGAACAAGGGCTGCGGCATGATCGACATGGCCGGCCTCGCCCAGAAGGGCGGCTCGGTGTTCACCCATGTCCGCATCGCCCGTACACCCGAAGACATTAATGCCATCCGCGTTTCGGCGGGGAAGGCCGACCTCGTGCTCGGCTGCGATCTCGTCGTGTCGGGCGCCAAGAAGGTGCTGACGGCGGTGCGAGAGGGGCATACGATATTCCTCGCCAACACCGCCGAGATCATGCCAGGCGAATTTGCCCGATCGGCCGATTTCTCGCTGCCGATCGAGCGCCTGAAGAAGGCTATCCGCTCAGCGGCCGGTGACGACAAGGCGCATTTCTTCGACGCCACCCGCACCGCCACAGCCCTGTTCGGCAATTCGCTGGGCGCCAACATGTTCATGCTCGGCTTTGCCTTCCAGTACGGCGGTCTGCCGCTCTCGGCCGAAGCCGTCGAAAAGGCAATCGAATTGAACGGCGAAGCGGTGGCGATGAACATCGCTGCTTTCCGCTGGGGCCGCCGCGCCGCGCATCAGCCGGATTTCGTACGCGGCCTCATCGCCCAGCCGTCCCCAACCCTCGGCGACAAGGCCGGACAGGCCGGTCCGGTCGCCGAGACACTGGACGATATCATCGCCCGCCGCGTTGCCTTCCTCACGGCCTATCAGAACGCTGCTTACGCCAAGCGCTACGCCGACAGGATATCGACGCTGCAAGCGTCAGAAACGAAGGCCGTGCCGGGTTCGACCGACGTGACCGAAGCCGCCGCCAAAAGCCTGTTCAAGCTGATGGCGATCAAAGACGAATACGAGGTTGCGCGGCTCTATACCGACGGCTCCTTCGCAGCCGAGCTTGGCAAGCAGTTCCAGAGCTACGAGAAACTTGAATTCCATCTCGCCCCGCCGATCATGGGACGTCGCGGCAATGACGGCAAACCCAGGAAATCGAGCTTCGGCCCTTGGATGATGAAAGGCTTTCGCCTGCTGGCCGCGATGAAGGGCCTGCGCGGCACGGCTTTCGACCTGTTCGGCTATACCGCCGAGCGGCGCATGGAGCGGCAATTGCTGGCGCAGTACGAGGCCGATCTACAGCTCGTGGCCAGCTTGCTGGCGCCGGGCAAGATCGAGGCCGCGGCAGCCCTGGTCTCGGTCCCGGGGCTGATCCGCGGCTATGGCCATGTCCGGCAGGCAAGCGCCGAAAAGGCGGCGGGCGAGCGCTCCAGACTGCTCCAGCGACTGACCCAAACCATGCCGGTACCGGTTCTCAGTGCAGCTGAGTGATTTCCCCACTCGGGCCCGAAGCCTGCCGCAGCTTCCTCTCGTCGCGGCGGGCGGGCCGAAGCCATAGCTTAAGCCCTCTGTCTAAGCCTTTCTTAAGGCGGTTGTGGCATGACAAGGCTTAGCGTTGGGCCGATCATATGGGCAAAACAAAGACCGAAAGCATCCCCGCGGATGTCTATATCCAATTTGTGCGGTCGTTGTTCGACAACGCGCACATGTTGGTGATCGGTGGCGCGTGCTACTGGATCCTTGGATTCATGATCTACCTGCGCACGCAAAATCCGTTGTTTCTGGCCTTTTCTTTTATTCTGCTGCCGATCAGCCTTCTGCGTTATTTCGGTATCCGCAGCTTCCTGAAGACGGGCGGCGTGATTGCCGATGTCGAACACGCACACCGATTGGAGCGCAGTTACATCCTCAAGGGCTGCTTGCAGGGCCTCGGATTGGGTGCGCTGTGCTTCGTGTCGATCTATGTGTATCCCGACCCATTCGCCGAACTGGCGGCAATGTCGCTGACCCTGGCGACCCTGGTCACGGTTGTCGCCCGCAATTACGGGTCTCCGCGCATGGTGCGGATTTTTTCGGTAACCTTCATCGGTCCGGCGGCGCTAGCGCTGCTGCTGCGTCTGGATGCACCGTCCGTGGTCCTCGGTCTAATGATCTTCCCGATGACGTTTATTACCATCAACAGCGCCGACCATGTTCGCAATGTACTGTTTTCGGCGGTCATCGGCCACAAGCAGGCGAAAAGCATAACGCGCAAGTTCGACCGCGCGCTCAACACCATGTCGCACGGCCTGGTCATGCTTGGCCCTGATGGG
Organism: Mesorhizobium sp. URHB0026; assembly: GCF_054059755.1. Taxonomy (NCBI): domain Bacteria; kingdom Pseudomonadati; phylum Pseudomonadota; class Alphaproteobacteria; order Hyphomicrobiales; family Phyllobacteriaceae; genus Mesorhizobium; species Mesorhizobium sp. URHB0026. Next base: position 2,060,200 of record NZ_JBSSCN010000001.1, read on the forward strand.
CGCGTCGCGGTCGCCAACGCAGAGGCCGCCCACCTGATGTCGCTGAAATCGGCCGACGCGCTGCTCGGGCGCTCCATCCACGGCCTTCTGATGCGCGGCGTCGCCGGCGGAATGTTGGCGCCGAAGGACTGCCGCTACGTCGAGGCGCAGCTGACGCGCGCGTTGCGCGAGGGCAGGGACCGCAAGGTGCTTGTTTCGCTCGCCAACGGCCAGCATTACGAATTCTCCGCGCGCGAAGGCAGCCAGGAACTCGGCGTGATCACCTTCGAGGATGTCACGGCGCGCGTTGAGGCGGAGGAAAAGATCCGTTTCATGGCGCGCTACGACAATCTCACCGGCCTTCCCAACCGCGCCTATTTCCACGAACTCGTCGGCGAACTGATGGCCTCCGGCGACCGGGATCGCCTGTGCGGTCTCGCCGTGATCGACCTCGACGATTTCAAGAGCGTCAACGACACGCTCGGCCATCCCGTCGGCGACGGGCTGATCTACGCCGTGGCGGACCGGCTGGCGGCCATCGCCGGGCAGGGCCTTACCGTCAGCCGCTTCGGAGGCGACGAGTTCATGCTGTTCTTCGACCGCATCGATGACGAAAGCCATCTGGAGAGCCTGCTCGACCAGATTTTCGCCGAGTTGCAGGGAGAAGTCGACGTGGCGGGCCACGGGTTGCGGATTCAGGCCAGCGCCGGCGCGGTGCTGTCCAAGGTCGGCGGAACCGATGTTGACGCCATGATCGTCAAGGCGGACCTGGCGCTCTACAAGGCCAAGGAACTCGGCAAGAACGGTTGGCGGCTGTTCGAGGCGGCGATGGATGCCGCTTTCCGCAATCGCCAGCTGATGAAGGCGGATCTGCGCAGCGCCGTGGAAGGCAGGGAACTGCGGGTCGTCTACCAGCCGATCGTGGCGATGAATACCATGCGCATCGCCAGCTGCGAGGCGCTCTGCCGTTGGGACCATCCCGATCTCGGACCGATTTCGCCCGGGATCTTCATTCCGCTGGCCGAGGAGATGGGCATCATTTCCGAGATCAGCACCTTTGTGCTGCATGCAGCTTGCACCGAATGCGCCAAATGGCCTGACCAGACCAGCGTCTCGGTCAATCTCTCGGCAAGAGATTTCCGCAGCCGCGACGTCATCCAAAAGGTGCGCGATGCGTTGGCGAACTCCGGCCTCGACGCTAGCCGCCTGGAGATCGAAGTCACGGAAACCGCGCTGCTCGACGACAAATCCCTGACCCGCCAGTATATCGAGGAACTGAAGCAGCTTGGCGTCCGCATCGCCCTCGACGATTTCGGCACCGGCTATTCAAGCCTGAGCTATCTCCACAAGCTTCCGCTCGACAAGATCAAGATCGACCGGTCGTTCGTGATGGACGTCACCCACAACCCGCGCTCGCTCGAGCTGTTGAAGGGCGTCGTCGACCTGACCCGTGTCCTGGGGCTCACCGTCACCATCGAAGGCGTGGAAACATTCGAGCAGCTTAAGGTCCTCATGCATTCGGTGAAGCCGGATCTTGTCCAAGGCTTCCTGTTCGGCGCTGCGCTCAGCGCGTCGGGCATCGAAACGATGTCGAACGTCACCTGGCCGTTTGCCGCGGATTTGCGTCTCGCCGCCAAGCGCACAGTCGGCTAGCTTTTCATCGTATATCTCTTGCCACTCCGAAGTTGATAAGCGCGTTGCTTGGATCGTGTCGCGGGTGCGAGCCGGAATATTCTATCGGCCGCGAAAAAATCCAAGCAAAGCGCGCAGTAGTTTTGGTCCGATTTTGAAGAAGCGAAAAGGTTTGACCGGCTCGGTGCATCTGTCAAAGCGGAACGCTCCAGTGCTTTTCGCGCCCAACTTTGCAGCGCCCTTCATAGGAATGGAAGGCTTGGATTAGAACGTCCAGGCTGCTCCTTCAGCAACCACCCCGCAGCCAAGGATCTCCGGCTGTTAAGGTTAACAAGTGGTAAACCAGTTGGGTCCGATTTTCGGCTTGTGTCTCATTTCAACTCGCATAGCCTGTCTACCGGCGGATACGAGGACTTGAGAATGGATGCTGCGAGAAACGATGCGCGGGCTGGCGCCAGTTCCAATGCTGGGTCGGCGCTGAACCAGTCGATCATGCAATTGCTGGAGCATGTCGACTACCGTCTCATCACTGGAGGCGAGGACCTGGAGGCGATATACCGCCTTCGCTATCAATCCTACCTGCAATCGGGCATGTGCGGCCCGATCGCCAGCGGGATGTTCGAGGATCGCTGGGATAATCTGCCGAATTCCTATAGGTTCGGCGTCTATTTCGATGGACACCTGGTCAGCACGTTACGGCTCCACTACATTTCCCGAGAGCACCCTTATTCACCGTCCGTCGACGCCTATCCGGAAATATTGGCCGAGCGGCTTGCCCGCGGAGAGACGTTCATCGACGGGACTCGCTTCGCAACCGATGCCGACAGTGCGCCCGCGCCCGGAGTTCTCCCTTTTCTGACGCTCCGGCTTGGCATGGTGGCCGCCTCTTACTTTGGTCTCACTGCAGTGCTTACACCGATCAAGATCGAGCATTCCGCTTACTATGCTCGTATCTTCCATGCCATTCAGAGGACAGAGGGCAAGGTGTTCCCGGGTGTCCTTGCCCCGATCGCTCTGTTCGAAATCCCCTGCGGCGAAAACTTGCGCCAGACACTCGAACGGTTCCCGTTCTTTAAGTCGACAGCCGTGGAACAGCGGATGATGTTCGCCAATCCGGCCATCAACCGGCTGACGCCGCTGTCCATAGTGCCGACGGCGAAATACTATCGCGATGCTGCTTGAACGGGCGTCGTCCTTGTATCTGAACCTTCCCGCGGCTTCGCCGTTATAGGGAGCGGCATCGCCATCGAGTATCGCCGCGATCCTGCCCAACGGGCATTTCGCCCCGGGCTCCTGTCGCATTCTTCGTGGGAAGGAATACGGTCATGACCATCCACTCGCTCGCGCTCACACCGCTGATTTCGCTGATCGCCGGCGTGCTGATCCTGATCATGCCGCGGCTCCTGAACTACATCGTCGCGCTCTATCTGATTGTGGTTGGGCTGCTCGGGCTTTTTCCTCACCTTGTTGGCTGAGACGCTGGGCAGGGCCTCGCGCAAAAGCCATCCCCGCGGGCATCGACCGCCAGTTTCAATTTTCCCTTGAGGGAGTTGTCGGCTGCGATGCGGCAATAGCGCCATTGCCCTGCGCCCAGCTTTTCGGTATGTGCCTGAAAGATGTCTTCGAAGGGGTATTCCTATGGCTGAGCACACGCCGAGCGGTCCTGTAGAACTGGGCGCGAAGATGGACTATGCCGGGCATGACCGCACCTATGCGGGCTTCCTGGCGCTGGCCAAATATGGCTCGCTCTTCTGCGGCGCGCTTCTCCTGGCGATGGCTTTCGGCTTCTTCGCGGGCGGCTTCTTCTCTGCGCTGATCCTGTTCGTGCTTATTCTGGCAGTAGGCGCCTTCATTCTGCGATAGACATTCCAAAACCCTCTTGCGGTTGATGTCGCCGGATATCCCGGACGAGACTTCGCGCAGACAGGTTCCGGCCGAAAGGATCATGCGGTGGGACAGACGGTTTTCATCCCTCGTGAGCTTGACGCGAACGAGCCGCGTGTCGCGGCTTCGCCCGATACGGTTAAGCGGCTGACGGCGCTGGGTTTCGACGTGGTCGTCGAAGCCGGTGCCGGCACACGCTCGCGTATCCCCGACGAAGAGTTTGCCAAGACAGGTGCTGTCGTCGGCAAGGCCTCGGACGTCGCCAAGGCCGATGTCGTGCTGAAGGTTCGCCGGCCGACGGATGCCGAGCTGAAGAGTTACAAGTCTGGCGCCGCGGTGATCGCCATCATGGATCCCTACGGCAACGATGCGGCTCTCGCGGCCTTGGCCAAAGCCGGCGTCACCGCCTTCTCGATGGAGTTGATGCCGCGCATCACCCGCGCGCAATCGATGGACGTCCTGTCCAGCCAGGCCAATCTTGCCGGCTACCAGGCGGTGATCGACGGAGCCGCCGAATACGACCGGGCGCTGCCGATGATGATGACGGCTGCTGGCACGGTGCCGGCGGCGAAGGTCTTCATCATGGGCGTCGGCGTCGCTGGCCTGCAGGCGATCGCCACCGCGCGCCGTCTCGGCGCGGTCGTCACCGCCACTGACGTTCGGCCCGCCGCCAAGGAACAGGTCGCCTCGCTCGGCGCGAAGTTCCTCGCGGTCGAGGACGAGGAGTTCAAGGCCGCCGAGACGGCCGGCGGCTACGCCAAGGAAATGTCGAAGGAGTATCAGGCCAAGCAGGCGGCGCTCACCGCCGAACACATCGCCAAGCAGGACATCGTCATCACCACGGCGCTGATCCCCGGCCGGCCGGCGCCGAAGCTGGTGTCGGCGGCGATGGTCGCCTCGATGAAGCCGGGTTCGGTGATCATCGACCTCGCCGTCGAGCGTGGCGGCAATGTCGAGGGCGCCGAGGCCGGCAAGATAGTCACCACGGCCAGCAACGTGAAGATCGTCGGTCATCTCAACGTGCCAGGTCGCATCGCGGCATCCGCCTCGCTGCTTTATGCCAGGAACCTGTTCGCCTTCGTCGAGACGCTCGTCGACAAGACGACCAAGACGCTTGCCATCAATCGCGAGGACGATCTGGTCAAGGCAACCATGCTGACTGATGGCGGCAAGGTGGTCCATCCCGCCTTCGCCAAGGCCGACCAGCAGCCTTATATCGAGCCGGCCGCGATCCCGGCCACGACCATGGTCGCCGATGCCACGGCCGCGCCCAGGAAGGCCGCGCCCGGGAAGACAGCCGCATCCAAGTCACTCTCGCCGAAGCCGAAAGGGACCGCGTGATGGACCAGACCTTGCAGAAAGCCTTGGATCAGCTCGACCAGGCAAGCGCTGCCGTTCGGCTCGCGGTGCAGAACCTGGGCAATGCCCCAGGCGGTGCCGAGGCGGCCGGTGATGCCGCGCACGCGCTGTCGGGCGGGGCCATCGATCCCTTCGTTTTCCGTTTCGCCATCTTCATCCTGGCGATCTTCGTCGGCTATTACGTCGTCTGGTCGGTTACCCCGGCATTGCACACGCCGCTGATGGCCGTCACCAACGCCATCTCCTCGGTCATCGTGGTCGGTGCGCTGCTCGCCGTCGGCATCGCGGCCTCCGGCGTCGCCGCCGGCTTCGGTTTCGTCGCGCTGATGCTGGTCTCGGTCAACATCTTCGGCGGTTTCCTCGTCACCCAGCGCATGCTGGCCATGTACAAGAAGAAGGACAAGTGACGTGACCGTCAATCTCGCCTCCTTCCTCTATCTGGTATCCGGCGTCCTGTTCATCATGGCGTTGCGCGGCCTCTCGCATCCGACCACCAGCCGGCAGGGCAATCTCTACGGCATGATCGGCATGGGCATCGCCATTGCCACCACGCTGGCGCTGGCAACCCCGTCCGCCGGCCGTTTCGGTCTGATCGTGCTTGGCCTCGCCATCGGCGGCGGCATCGGCGCCGTCACCGCCCGCCGCATTGCCATGACCTCGATGCCGCAGCTGGTCGCCGCCTTCCATAGCCTAGTCGGCCTTGCCGCCGTCATGGTGGCGGCCGCGGCCATCTATGCGCCTGAAAGCTTCGGCATCGGCACGGATGGCGACATCCATGCCCAGGCACTGGTCGAGATGAGCCTCGGCGTCGCCATCGGCGCCATCACCTTCACCGGCTCAGTCATTGCCTTCCTGAAGCTCGACGGTCGCATGTCGGGCAAGCCGATCATGATCGGCGGCCGTCACGTCATCAACGCTGCGCTTGGCGTGGCGCTGATCGTACTGATCGTCCTGCTGGTCACCACGGAATCGAAACTGGTGTTCTGGCTGATCGTTGCCGCCTCGCTGGTGCTCGGCGTGCTCCTGATCATCCCGATCGGTGGCGCCGACATGCCGGTCGTCGTGTCGATGCTGAATTCCTATTCCGGTTGGGCGGCCGCCGCCCTTGGCTTCACGCTCGGCAATCTTGCGCTGATCATCACCGGCGCGCTGGTAGGCTCGTCGGGCGCGATCCTGTCCTACATCATGTGCAAGGGCATGAACCGGAGCTTCATCTCCGTCATCCTCGGCGGCTTCGGCGGCGAGACCGCCGCTGCGGCTGATGACGGCATCGAGCGCACCGTCAAGCAAGGTTCGGCCGATGATGCCGCCTACCTGATGATGAACGCGCAGAAGGTTATCATCGTACCGGGTTACGGCATGGCGGTCGCCCAGGCGCAGCACGCGCTGCGTGAAATGGCCGACAAGCTCAAGGCCAATGGCGTCGACGTCAAATACGCCATCCATCCCGTCGCCGGCCGCATGCCCGGCCACATGAATGTGCTGCTCGCCGAAGCCAACGTGCCTTACGACGAAGTGTTCGAGCTCGAGGACATCAACTCAGAGTTTGCCCAGGCCGACGTCGCGTACGTCATCGGCGCCAACGACGTCACCAACCCCTCCGCGCGCGACGACAAGTCGTCGCCCATCTACGGCATGCCGATCCTCGACGTCGATAAGGCCCGCACCTGTCTGTTCGTCAAGCGCTCGCTCGGCTCCGGCTATGCCGGCATCGACAACACGCTGTTCTACAAGGACGGCACCATGATGCTGCTCGGCGACGCCAAGAAGATGACCGAGGAAATCGTCAAGGCAATGGATCACTGACTGGCCGATCTTGACCGTCGAATAGAAAGAGCCCGGTCGATGCCGGGCTCTATAATTTTGGCGTGATGCTGCCTTCAGCCGTTGGTCAGGAACACCGCTTCCTCGTCATCGCGCTGCCTGCCGCCGAGCGCCGCGGCCGCACTGGCGATGAAGGCGCCGATAACCAGCGACAAGGCGCCGAGAAGAGCGAAAGTGGCGCTTGCTTTCCTGGCCGTGTCGGCCGCCTGCTTCGCCTTGACCTTTGCGTCCTGCGCCTTCGCCAGCACCGTGTCGACACGCGTCTTGGCATCAGCCTCGGAAAGGCCGGTGCGTGCGGCGACCAATTGCGCAAGATAGGTCTTGTCTTCCGCCGAGACGTCGCCGGCGACGGCGCCGGCGATCAGGATCCGCGAGGCCTGGCCGGCCGCCGCGGCTTCGTCAGCAGGATTGGCGGCGGCGAGCTTGGCCGGATCGGCCGGGCGGAACAGGGAATCCACCAGATAGGAGGTCGCATTGTCGGTCGATGCACCGCTGGCATTCGCCGAGGCCCCGGCCGACGCGCCCATGGCGGCTCCCGAGGCCACGGTGGACGCGGCCTGTACACCTGAACCAATCGCGGCGGAAAGCGCCGAGCCAAGCACGCCGGCGACCAGCAAGGTGGCTAGCGCCCAGGCGAGAAACCCGTGCGCGGTGTCACGGAAATAGACTTCATCGGTGTGGATGCCGACCCATTTGGTCCTCAACCGGCCCGCAAGGTAGCCGCCTACACCGGCGGACAGCCACTGCACGATCACCAGCCAGACGGCGGTGGAAACCGCGAAGGTGGTGATCGACGCGCCAGACCCCGACCATGGTGAAACCATGCTGAGCCCAAGGCCTGAGCCGAGCAACATGAGGATGAACGTCAACGTCGAGGCCGCGAAAGCGCCGGCGATGATCGGTCCCCAACTGACGGCGGTGGAGGACGATTCCGTGGAAGCGGATACGTCGACAGCCGATAGGGTGGACTGCATGGACGCCCCCTACCGTACGAACAGCATGATGAGGATGATGATCGGAATCGGAATGCCGAGCAACCAGAGTAGAATGCCGCGTCCCATGAAAGCCTCCTGCAAGAAAATGTGATGGACACTGTCACAATGTCTTCAAAGGCCTTCTGTTCCGGCGCATCCTCATTATTGGCGCGCGCACGAGCCATGCCAATCTGTTAAAAGGCTGGACGAAACCTCAAATATCCAGGTTGGCGACCGACAGTGCGTTGTCCTGGATGAATTCGCGCCGCGGCTCCACCTCGTCACCCATCAGCCGCGAGAACAGGCTGTCGGCATCGGTCGCATCGTTGACCTTGACCTGCAACAGCGAACGCACATTCGGGTCGAGTGTGGTTTCCCAGAGCTGCTCGGCATTCATCTCGCCGAGACCTTTGTAGCGCTGCATGGTCAGCCCCTTGCGGCCGGTCGCGAAGACCGCGTTGAGCAGCGCCAGCGGTCCCGAGACTGTCTCGGACACCTCCTTGCGGCGCAGCACCGGCGGCGCCCCGTAGACTTCGCTGAGGCGCTGCGCGTATCGATCGAGCTGGCGTGCGTCGGCGGAATTGATCAGCGCCATGTCGAGATGGGCGTATTCCTTGACGCTGCGCACGGTGCGTTCGAAGACATAGCCGCCGATGCCCTCATTCGAGGTCGACATGCGGCCGGTCCAGCCGCGCTCGGTGTCCTCGGCAATGATGTCGAGGCGTTGCGCGACGCGCTCGGCCATCGCGTTGGCGCGGCCAAGATCGGCGAAGATTTCGGGATTGAGCCCGCCGGCGATCGCCGCCTGCTCGACGACGTCGCGGTTATAGCGCGTGTGCAGGCCGTTGATGAGCTGGCGCACGGCAAGCGCATCGGCGACGGCGCCGTGCAGATCCTGTCCGGTCCGCACTTCCCCTGAGCCGAGCGTAAGGGACGCTTCCTCCAACCCCGAATCGATCAGGAATTCTTCGAAGGCGCTCTCATTCTTGATGTATTGCGAGCTCTTGCCGCGCGTCACCTTGTAGAGCGGCGGCTGGGCGATGTAGAGGTGGCCGCGCTCGATCAGCTCCGGCATCTGCCGGAAGAAGAAGGTGAGCAGCAAGGTCCTGATATGGGCGCCGTCGACGTCGGCGTCGGTCATCAGGATGATCTTGTGGTAGCGCAGTTTGTCGGCGTTGAATTCGTCCTTGCCGATCGAGGTGCCGAGCGCGGTGATCAGCGTGCCGATCATGTCGGATGAGAGCATGCGGTCGAAGCGGGCCCGCTCGACGTTGAGGATCTTGCCGCGCAGGGGAAGGATTGCCTGGTTTTGGCGCGAACGGCCGCCCTTGGCGGAGCCGCCGGCCGAGTCACCCTCGACGATGAAGATTTCGGACTTCGCCGGGTCGCGTTCCTGGCAATCGGCCAGCTTGCCGGGCAGCGAGGTGACGCCGAGCGAGGTCTTGCGGGTGATGTCGCGAGCCTTGCGCGCGGCTTCCCGCGCCGCCGCGGCCTGGATCACCTTGTCGACGACCACCTTGCCCTCGGTCGGATGCTCTTCGAGCCACGTGCCGAGCGCTTCGTTGACTAGCCCCTCGACCACGGGACGAACTTCCGACGAGACCAGCTTGTCCTTGGTCTGCGACGAGAATTTCGGGTCGGGAACCTTGACCGACAGCACCGCCGTCAGGCCTTCGCGGCAATCGTCGCCGATCAGCGAGACCTTTTCCTTCTTGGTCAGGCCCGAAGATTCGCCATAGCCGGTGATCTGGCGGGTCAGTGCGCCGCGAAATCCGGCCAGATGGGTGCCGCCATCGCGCTGCGGGATGTTGTTGGTGAATGCAAGCACATTCTCGTGGTAACTGTCGTTCCACCACATCGCCACTTCCACGGTGATGCCGTCACGCTCGGCCCTGATGGAGATGGGCTTCCCGATCAGCGGTTTCTTGACCCGGTCGAGATATTTGACGAACTCTTCCAGGCCGCCGTCATAGTGCAGTTCATGCTTCACGACGTCGGCATGACGGGCGTCTGTCAGAACGATGCGAACACCGGAGTTCAGGAAGGCGAGTTCGCGCAGCCGGTGTTCCAGCGTGCCGAAATCGAATTCGACCATGGTAAAGGTCTCGGACGACGGAAAGAAGGTCACCTCGGTGCCGCTGCGGCCCTCATTGGTGCCCGGGCGCTTGTCCTGCTCGTAGCTGCCGATCGCCTTCAGCGGCGCATCGGCATTGCCGTGGGTAAAGCTCATCTCGAAGACCTGGCCGTTGCGGCGGATCTTGAGCTTCAGCCAAGCCGACAGCGCGTTGACCACCGAGACGCCGACGCCATGCAGACCGCCAGACACCTTGTAGGAGTTCTGGTCGAACTTTCCGCCGGCATGCAGCTGCGTCATGATCACTTCGGCCGCCGAAATGCCTTCGCTGGGGTGAATGTCGGTTGGAATGCCGCGACCATTGTCGATAACGGTTACCGAACCGTCGGGATTGAGTGTCACCGAAACCAGGTCGGCATGGCCAGCCAGCGCCTCGTCGATGGCGTTGTCGACCACTTCGTAGACCATGTGATGCAGGCCCGAGCCGTCATCGGTATCGCCGATATACATGCCCGGCCGCTTGCGGACGGCGTCCAACCCCTTCAAAACCTTGATGGAATCGGCGCCGTATTCGGCTTCAGCGCCGTTTGTGTTCTCGGTCTGATCGCTCATGAAAACCTGTTGTCTAGATGCCGCTTCTACAGCGCGAAAAATCGGCCCCGAATCGCGCCTCTGATATGGTGTAGATATAGGCGCTAAAGGCGGTTTTTCCAAGGTTTGCAGGCATTTCCGGCGTAAATGCCGAGCCGGCAGCCGGCTATTTTTTTCGGGCGTTGAATTTAGCCAGAAGGCCGCGCAAATATTTGACGGTAGTTTTGTCCCTGGGCGCCAGCCGGCCCGTACGGTCGAGCTCGAGCGTCAGGTTCAGCGCCTTGGTCAGAACCGCCTTCGGATCCTTGGCCACATACGCTTGTGGTCAGCTCCTGCAGCATGCTCCTGGCCGTCTCATAGTTGTCGAGCGAGATCGGCAGGTCGCCTTGCACCATCTTTATGTTGGCGAGCTTGATATGGCTGATGGCGAGATCGCGTTTGACGCTGGCATCGGTTTCCTGACGCGACCGCTGTTCGAGGTTGGCCAACAGGGCCGTGAAGCCGGCCGCCTTGACATTGCCGACCGTCGTGTAGGGCAGACCGAGCTCTTCCAGCGTGCGGCTGTGGCGGTCGGCTTGTTCCGGGCTGAGTGAGGTCTGCCCGGCCTCGCCATACAGCGACAGCACGGTTTCATAGCCCTTGATGGCCGCCGCATAGTTGAGGTCGGCGCGTGCCGCGCCCGCCGACAGGAACAGCGTCGCGGCCTGCGACAGCGTTCGGTCGAGGAAATTCACCTTCAGGGCCTAGCGCGACACCTCGTCGAAATCGACCGCCTCGGCTTATAGCGCAAGCAAGCCGCTGAGAGCGGCTCTCTCAGGCAGCGCGCATCGGTTTCAACGCCTCGCTCCAGCGCAACAGTTCGTCCAGCATGGTCTTGGCTCCGCCCCGCACTTGCTCGCTGGCATCGAAGGCTCCGTTCTCGTCGAGCAGTTTCTGGTACAGCGGCAGCGCGACACCTTCCGGGATGGGCATGATCCCGACCGAGGTCAGCAGCGGCTTCAGCGCCTGCGCCGCGCGCAAGCCGCCGGAGACACCGCCATAACTGAAGATCGCAGCGGGCTTGTATTTCCATTCGCGGGCGAGATAGTCGATCGCGTTGATGATCGCGGGTGCGGCGAAGTAATTGTATTCCGGCGCCACGAAGACGAAGGCGTCGGCGGCATCCATCGTCTTCGACCAAGCTTTGGTGTGGTCGTTCTGATAATTGCCGAGCCTTGGATGATGCGGTTCGTCCAAGACCGGCAGGTTGAACTCGGCGATGTCGGTCAGCACAGGCTCGAATTTTCCATGCTCGCGCGCGAACGTCTCCAGCCATTCGGCAAAAACCGGGCCGGCGCGGCCGGGCCGCGTGCTGCCGATGATGATGCTCAGCTTGTGCTTCAAGACGGGCTCCTTTGCCGGGTGGTATAGTTTGGTGACCGTCACTACGGCAGAGGGTTCCTGCGGGCAAGGTTGGACCCCTGACGGAATGGTCACGATTGAATGAACAGGCCGTCCACCCTGGCGTTCCCGCCGTCATGGGTCCGGTTTGCCGTTCGGTCACATGGACGCCCGAGGTGCCAGCCACTACATTGATAGGAACAGCGGAGCACTTCATGGACACGCAGCCCGCCCCATTCGTTCCTCCCGCCCCGAAGCCGCGCACGTCGCCGCCTTCGACGCTGGAGATGATCCGCATCGTCTATCGCAACCCGCTCGAACTCTGGGGCGAGCCGACCTACAACGAACCTTGGATTTCTGCCAAGGGCGCTGGTGGGCCGCTGGTCATCGCCAATGATCCGGGCCTGATCCGCCATGTGCTGGTCGACAACGCCAAGAACTACAAGATGGCGACGGTCCGCCAGAAAATCTTGAGGCCGATTCTGCGCGACGGCCTGCTGACGGCCGAGGGCGAGGTGTGGAAGCGGTCGCGCAAGGCGATGGCGCCGGTGTTCACGCCGCGCCACATTTTCGGCTTTGCCCAGCCGATGCTGAAACGGACGCTGGAGTTCGTCACCCGTTACGAGGCCGGCGGTACGTCCGATATCGCCCATGACATGACGCTGCTCACCTATGACATCCTTGCCGAGACGCTGTTTTCCGGCGAGATCGCGGGTGAGCCCGGCAGTTTCGCCAACGAGATCGACCGCCTGTTCGAAACCATGGGCCGCGTGGACCCGCTCGACCTGCTGCGCGCGCCCGACTGGCTGCCCCGGCTGACCCGTATCCGCGGCCGCAAGACCATGGCCTATTTCCGCAAGATCGTGACCGACACGGTCAAGATGCGCGAAGAGAAGTTGAGGCGCGACCCCGATGCCGTGCCGCAGGATTTCCTGACGCTGCTGCTCAAGGCCGAAGGCCCCGACGGACTGACGCGCCCAGAAGTCGAGGACAATATCATCACCTTCATCGGCGCCGGCCACGAGACCACGGCGCGCGCGCTTGGCTGGACGCTCTATTGCCTGGCCGAATCGCCCTGGGAGCGCGACCGGATCGAACAGGAGATCGACCGGGTGCTGGCGCGCGAGCCCGATCCAACGAAGTGGCTCGACGCCATGCCGCTGACACGAGCCGCCTTCGACGAGGCGCTTCGGCTCTACCCGCCGGCGCCGTCGATCAATCGCGAGCCGATCGAACCGGAAATGTGGAAGGATCTTTATATCCCCAAGCACGCCGCCGTGCTGGTGATGCCGTGGGTCGTTCACCGCCACAGGAAGCTGTGGGATCGGCCCGACGCCTTCCTGCCCGAACGGTTCCATCCGGGAAACCGTGAAAAGATCGACCGCTTCCAATATTTGCCCTTCGGCGCCGGTCCGCGCGTCTGCATCGGCGCCAGCTTCGCCATGCAAGAGGCGATCATCGCGCTCGCCATCCTCTTGTCACGCTTCCGCTTCGACGCGACCGCTGAAACGAAACCCTGGCCGGTGCAGAAATTGACCACGCAGCCGCAAGGCGGTCTGCCGATGCGGGTCACGCCTCGCCCTCGCTGAGGGCCGACGCGTCTGGAGATTATACCGCGGGCTTACGCTGCTGGAACTGGCCGGCGGCGCGGAAGCGCCAGAGGTAGCTCGGCAGGATCGTCGCGATCGACTGCGGCTGGATGCCGAGCCCCGCCAGTGTCCGGTTGGCCTTGGTGGCATCCTCTGAAACAATGTTGTGCTCGCTCAACTGCAGCACCTGGTCCTTGGTCAGCAGCGGATTGGGCAACAGGCCGAGGATCGAGGCCTGGATGTTTGCCACCCACCACGGCACCGGCACCAGCAGGCGCTTGCGCTCGATGACGGTGAGCAGTTCCTGCATGCACTCCTTGAAAGTGAGCACGTTGGGGCCGCCGAGCTCGTAAACCTGGCCGCGATCGATCTTGCCGTCGACCGAACGCGCGACAGCCTCCGCCACGTCACCGACATAGACCGGCTGGAACTTGGTGTGGCCCCCGCCGATCAGCGGCAGCACCGGCGAATAACGCGCCATATTGGCGAACCGGTTGAAGAAGCTGTCCTCCGGCCCGAAATTGATCGACGGCCGCAAGATCACGGCATCGGCGATCGTCTCCAGCACGGCCTTTTCACCGAGCGCCTTGGTGCGCGCATAATCCGATTCGGAATCCGGATCGGCGCCGAGCGCTGAAATATGGGTGAGCCCGGCGCCGACGGAGCGCGCCGCCTCGGCGATGGCGCGAGCACCGAATTCGTGCACGGCGGAGAATTTCTGCCGGCCGCTCTCATGCAGGACGGCGACGAGATTGACGACATGGTCGGCACCTTGCACGGCACGGTCGACCGACCAGCGCACGCGCACATTGGCCTGCACCGGCTGGATCTGGCCGACATTGCCGAGCGGCTGCAAATGGCCGGCAAGATCGGGCCGCCGGCAGGCGACCCTGATGCGATAACCGCGCTTGGCCAAAGCCCGCACGACATGACGGCCGACAAAGCCGGACCCGCCAAAGACGACGACGAGCTTTGGGGTCTGCAGGATTTCGGTCATGGCGGGCTCCGGCGCGCGTTCCAGATGGCTTGGCTGAGCCGTTTCATAGTCCGTTTTGCGCCAAAGGCAAAGGGTGACGCGTCGTCGCGTCATCCTTGTTTTGCGCGCGAATCCAAGAAAAAGTATGACGCGGTATTCCTGCGACAAGTGCATCGATCATGTCTCGGCCCAGCGAGCGACAAACGCAGAAAACCCCGCCGAAGCGGGGTTTCCCGGATGACATCATGAGGTGTCAGGGGCCGACGAGCGGCCTGACCTGAGACGGTATCAGGAGGGCGTGAAGCAAGTACGCCCACCCCAGCCCTGAACATCCGACATGGTGCCACCAACCTTCTTGCAGGCGGCGACGAAATCGGCGCTGCAGTTGGCGAATTTCGCATGGCCGTTCTTGCAGTAGTGGTCCTCGGTGGCGCCGCCGCTCGGCGCGGTAATGACGCCCGGATTGGCGGGCTTGACCGGTGCGACTTTCAAATTGGCCGCCTGCGTGGCGCCCATGAAGGAACCGAGCAGGAGGACGGGCGGTCAGCATGGTGGTCTTGGTGTTGGTCATGACAATTTCCTTTGACTTGAGGTTGGGTTTTCCGGGACGCGAAGGGGCATGCCTTTCACGCGGAGCAGACTTTCGATTTGATTTTGCTGTTCCCCGGTCTGGATCGGGCAAGCTCATCTTGCCCTGGACAAACGTTGGTCGCCCGGGCGCTCAAAAAGGTTCAGAACGCACGCGAAAAGAACGCGCACAACCGCGCTTCAGGCGGGGGCCGGCCAAGTAACTAACTGAAAAGAAAGGAAAATAATCAGGCCGAGTAGCGTTCGGCGAATTCGGAGATTCGCTGGATCACTTCCTTGGGCGCGGTGATTCCGCGCGCCTGAGCCTTTTCGGCCGCTTCGGCGCGGCCGCGGCCGGGCACATGAACGCCGAAGCGGCGCCGCAGCCGGTCGAGCTGGTCTTTCATGCGCTGCTCGAAACCCGGGTCGAGCAGCTTGGGCTCGACGGCAAGCACGAACAGGCCGGTCCCGGGGTTGTCCGGGCCGCCGCTGAACCATGGCGCGTCGAGTGACCAGTTGGCGCCCGACAGGCCGGCCGCCAGCACTTCGACCATCAGCGCGATGTTGGCGCCGCGCTGGCCGCCGAAGGCGAGCATGGCGCCCTTCATGGCCGCCGCCGGATCTGTGGTTGGGTTGCCGCTGGCGTCCAGCGCCCAGCCTTCGGGGATCTTCTTGCCGTCCTCGGCGGCCTTGCGGATGTTGACGAAGGCGGTGGCGCTCGACGACTGGTCGATGACCAGCGGCGCGCCGTCGGCGGCGGGGGCGGCGAACGACATCGGATTGGTGCAGTAGACCGGCTTGACCGAGCCTGAGCCGGCCAGGACAGCCGGACCATTGGTGGCGGCGAAGGACACCAGCCCCTGCGCGGCCAGCCGGCCGGTGAAGTAGCCGAGCGCCCCGCAGGTGTAGGCGTTCTTCTGCGAGAAGATGGCGACGCCGAACAGTCTTGCCGCCTTGGCGAGGTCGTCGATGGTGCGGTCGAAGCCGGTATGCGCCAGCCCGCCGCGCGCATCCGAGAGATAGATGGCCAACGCCGGCCGGGTGATCACTGGATCGGCATTGCCGTCGATGCGCCCGGCCTCGAGCGCTTCGAGATAGTCGATGAAATGCGTGAGCCCGACCGCTGCAAGTCCCTCTGCCTCGGCCGCGATGATCGAGGCGGTGAGCGATTGCGCCGCCTCCTCGTTGGCGCCGGCGCCAAGTGCCGCCATCCGGCACAGCCCTTTTGCCTGGTCGAGACTGAGTTGCATGGCGATTGCCCTTAGTAGGAGTGAGTAGGGGTTAGTGAGTGGTGAGTTGTGGAGTGCGCGGCAGCCACTTCCTACTCACCAATCCCTACTCACCACTCACTAGAACCTAACCGATCTTGACCGGGATTCGTGCCTCGATCCGGCTGAAGGCGAAGACCAGAATGCCGGTGATCGCCATATAGATCAACGCCAGGAGCAGCAAGGGCTCGTAGGTGAGATAGGTGTCCTGCCGCACCTTGGACGAGACGGCGAAGATGTCTATCACGCTGATGGTCGCCACCAGCGGCGTCGATTTCAGCTGCAGCACGGTCTCGCCGGTCAGTGTCGGCAGCGCCCGGTAGAAGGCTTGCGGCAGCCAGATGCGGCGGAAGATCTTCCAGCGGCTCATGCCGAAGGCGCGGGCGGCTTCCAACTGCCCCTTGGGCACGCCGGCAAAGGCGCCGCGCATCACTTCGCCCTCGTAGCCGGCGAAGGACAAGGTCAGCGCCAGCACGCCATATGGCCAGGCCTGCCTGAGATAAGGCCACATCCAGGATTCGCGGATCCATGGATATTGCGGGAACAGCGAGCCCAGCCCGTAATAGAGCAGCCATAGCTGCAGAAGCAGCGGCGTGCCGCGGATGATGGTGCAGAAGACTTTCGCGGGCGCCGCGACCCAGATCGAGCCGGCCGCCTGCGCCAGCCCGACGGGCACGGCGATCATGAAGCCGAGCGTACAGGTGACGGCCAGGATCCACAGGGCACGCCAGATCCCCGTCAGGCCCATTTCCCAATATTGCGGCAGCCAGTCCCAGCGCATGAAGAAGGCGGCCGACGCCACCAGCCCAAGCGCGATCAGGATCAGCACGATGCGATGCGGCTGCAGCCAGAGCGAAGCGCGCGCCGCCGTGTCGATGATGACGGTTTCGCTGGTCATCAGCGTGCCTCCTTGAGGGAAGGCATGCCGCGCCGCGCCCATTTCTCGGCGCGGCCAAGCAGGAGGTTCGAAACCAGTGTCACGCAGAGATAGAGCACGCCGGCGGCGAGGAAGAAGACCAGATAGGCCTTGGTGACGCCCGCCGCCTGTCGTGTCGCCAGCGTCAATTCGAAGAAGCCGACGACGGCAAGCAGCGCGGTGTCCTTGGTGGCGATCAACCACAGATTGGCGAGGCCCGGAATGGCGAAAGGCAGCATCGCCGGCAGCGTGATGCGCCGCAACAGAAGGCCGGGAGACATGCCGAAGGCGCGGGCGGCTTCGATCTGGCCCTGCGGGATGGCGAGGATCGCGCCGCGGATGACTTCCGTCGAATAGGCGCCCTGGACGAAGCCGAGCACGGCGATGCCGGCCACCAGCCCGCTGATGTCGACACGCTGGTAACCCATCGCGGTCAGCACCTGGTTTATCAGGTCGGTGCCGGCATAGTAGAGCAGCAGGATCAGCACCAGTTCCGGCACGGCGCGCACCACGGTGGTGTAGACCGCGAACAGGTCTCGAACCACGGGTCCGCCGTAAAGCTTGCCATAGGCACCGCAGGTTCCAATCAGCAGGCCGACGATGGTCGCGCCGACGGCGATCTCGAGTGAATGCAGGAGCCCGAGCAAGAGCGTCCCGCCCCAGCCGACGGGAGCCGGCGAGAGCAGTTCGACGATGCCGGCCGCGGAAGCCGGAAGAAAGGATTCGATCAGCTTCGCCCCCGGATTGCTGGCTCTGTCCGCCGGCACCAGCAGCCGGCGGCAAGCATGCGTGGACAGGCCGGCTGGAGGACGAGGGCGTCAGCCCCCCGTCCTCCAGCCGATGCGAGGGTCGTCAGTTCGACTGCGTGGCGCCGCCGTAAATGTCGAAATCGAAGTATTTCTTCGAGATCTCGTCATATTTGCCGTTGGCGCGGATCGCCTTGATGCCGGCGTTGATCTTCTCTTTCAGATCGGTGTCTTCCTTGCGCACGCCGGCGCCGACGCCCGGTCCGAGCACTTCGTCGTCAGGGGCAACCATGCCCTTGAGGTCGCAGCAGGCCTTACCCTGGTCGGTCTTGAGGAACTCCTTGAGCGCGATGGAATCGGCCTGCACCGCGTCGAGGCGGCCCGCGGCGAGGTCGTTGTTGGCTTCGTCCTGCGTCTGGTATTCCTTGATCTCGGATGCGGTGGGGCCGAAATGCTTCTTGGCGTAGACGGCATGCACCGTCGACACCTGGACGCCGACGACCTTGCCCTTGAGATCGTCGGGCGTGGCGCCGAACTTCTGGTCCTTGGGGCCGATGATCGCGGTCGGGGTGTTGTAGTACTTGTCGGAGAAGTCGATGGTCTTCTTGCGTTCGGCGGTGATCGACATCGACGAGACGATGAGGTCGATCTTCTTGGTGGTCAGTGCCGGGATGATGCCGTCCCAAGCGACAGGGGTGATGACGCAGTCGAGCTTCTCTTCGGCGCACACGGCGTCGATGAAGTCGATCTCCCAGCCGACCCATTTGCCCGAAGCATCGGGCGAGGTGAAAGGCGCGTAGGGTTCGGCGGCGACGCCGATCTTGACCGGATCGGCCTTGGCCACGCCCATGGCTGCGACGCCGAGCAGCAGCGCCGCGGCGAATGTCTTCAGAACAGTCTTCATTTCAGAACTCCCAGTTTGTTGTTGGTTCCCGGTTTTCTTCCGTCCCGGCCTGTCCCTAGCCGATGTTGCGGATGAACTGCTTTAGCCTTTCGGACTTGGGCGCGCCGAAGATCTGCTCCGGCGGGCCTTCCTCCTCGACCAACCCGTTGTAGAGGTAGACGACATGGGTCGCGACCTCGCGGGCGAATTTCATTTCGTGGGTGACGAGCACCATGGTGCGGCCTTCACGGGCCAGATCGCCGATCACCTTCAGCACTTCGCCGACCAGTTCGGGATCGAGCGCCGAGGTCGGTTCGTCGAACAGCATGACGCGCGGATTGATGGCCAAGGCGCGAGCAATCGCGGCGCGCTGCTGCTGGCCGCCGGAGAGATAGGCCGGATAGACGTCGCGCTTCTCGGCCAGCCCGACGCGCACCAGCAGTTTTTCGGCCTGGGCGATAGCCTGGTCGCGCTTGACGCCCAGCACATGAACGGGAACCTCGATGACGTTTTCGATCAGCGTCATATGGCTCCACAGGTTGAAGTTCTGGAACACCATGCCGAGCTTGGAGCGGATGCGTTCGATCTGCCTGCGGTCGGCCGGAATGGTATGGCCATGGCTGTCCGCCTTGAGCTTGATCTGCTCGCCATTGACCCGGATGATGCCGCTGGTCGGGTTTTCCAGGCAGTTGATGCAGCGCAGCAGCGTCGATTTGCCTGAGCCCGAGCCGCCGATGATGGCGATGACCTCGCCGTCGCGCGCCGACAGCGATACGCCCTTCAGCACATGCAGTTGACCGAATTTCTTGTGCAGGTTCTCGACATGGATGGCTTCTGCGGCGCCGTCCTGCGCCTCGCCGCATGGGACTTTGGCAGCTGCCACAGCGCTCACCAAATGACCTCCATATCGCGGCCGGCGGTTCGTCGAACGTCTATCCGGCTAATCAACATACGCTGTACTGCCTCGCTCCAGACCTCAAGCATGGACCCAACAGAGCGAGCCCGTCAATCCCGCTCATTACGGCACTTGCGGCCTTGTTGTGCAAGTGTATAAATAACCTCTCATGAAATTTTCTCGGTTTTTTTCAGCTTAAAAAAGGGCATCGATGAGCGCTTTCGGATCCCAGTCCATGGCGGCGCCGCTACGGCGCGTGCTGATGCGGTCGGCCGCCAACGCCATGCGCGACGCCGACCGGGCTGCCTGGCACTATGGTCCGGGATTCAACGCGGCGAAAGCGGCCTCGCAGCACGCAGTCCTTGCTGAACTGGTGGCGGCATCCGGCGCCGAGATCGAATGGATCGAGGACAAGGCCGACGGACTCTCGGATTCGGTTTTCACGCACGACCCTTCGCTGATGACCGACCGCGGTGCGCTGATCCTGTCCATGGGCAAGTCCATGGGCAAGCCGCTGCGCGCCAGGGAGCCTTCGCTGCATGAAGAAACCTACAGAAGATTGGGCATTCCGATCCTTGGCCGCGTCGAGGCTTCTGGCCAGGTCGAAGGCGGCGACTGTGTATGGGTGGATGCCCGCACGCTGGCGATCGGGCGCGGTGTCCGTTCCAACCAGGACGGCATCCAGCAGGTTTCCAACTTGCTGTCGCCGCTGGGGATTTCCGTCTACGGCTTTGATCTGCCGCTGTGGCAGGGCGAAGAGGCGTGCCTGCATCTGATGTCGGTGATCAGCCCGCTGGCCGACGACCTGGCGCTGGTCTATTCGCCGCTTTTGCCGGCCCCTTTCTATCAGACGCTGAAGGCGCGCGGCATCCGGCTGGTCGAAGGCGACGCCGAGGAGTTCGCGGCTTCCAACGGCCTCAGCCTTAACGTACTGCCGACCAGCCCGCTCAAGGTCATTGCCGTCGCGGGCTTTCCCAGGACCAAGGCCGCCATGGAAGCCGCCGGATGCACGGTTGAAATCTTCGAGGCGGACGCGCTCTGCATCGCCTGCGAAGGCGGGCCGACATGCCTGACGCGACCGATCCTGCGCCAATGAATGAGCGCCGTAAGTTCCGTCGCGAGGGCGAGGAGCGGCGGCGGCAGGATCTGATCGAAGCGACTCTGGACAGCGTGGCGGAATATGGCCTGCAAGGCGCCAGCCTGCGCACCATCGCATTGCGTGCCGGCGTCACCGCCGGGCTGATCCGGCATTATTTCCCGGGTAAGGAAGAATTGCTGCAGGAAGCCTATACGGCGCTGGTCGACCGCATGACCGAGCAGGCGAAGGCGGCATTGGTCATGGATGATGCCTCGCCGCGCCAGCGCCTCGCGGCTTTCATCACCGCCAATCTCAATGCGCCGATCATCGACGCGCGGGTGTTTTCGCTGTGGGCAACCTTCATCGGCCGCGCCAGTGCGGATCCTGCCCTGGCCCGTGCCCACCGCGAAGGCTACCTTGGCTTTCGCAACGAAGTGGAAGCAGTTGTGGCCGACGTGCTCGCCGCCGAACAGCACAAGCCGGACGCAACCCAGTTGCGCCACCATGCCATCGCCATCAATGCGATCATCGACGGACTCTGGATCGAAGGCTGCCTGGCCGGCGAGATGTTCTCGCCCGGCGAATTGGCGGCGATCGGCATCAAGGCTGTCGAGTCGGAGCTCGGCCTCGCGCCGCTGGAGCAATTCCTGGAAAAGTGAAAAGCGGTTTTCCCGTGAAAAGCGCGCAGCGCTTTCCCCTTGGGAAATGCGTAGAAACAAAGAGATAGGGGAGAAAACCAATGACCACTGTGGGCGAAGCGCTCATTTCGCTGCTCGAGGCGCATGGCGTCGACACCGTGTTCGGCATTCCCGGCGTTCACACGGTCGAACTCTATCGCGGCCTTGCGCGCTCGAAGATACGCCACATTACGCCGCGCCACGAACAGGGCGCCGGGTTCATGGCCGACGGCTATGCGCGCGCCGGCGGCAGGCCGGGAGTCGCCTTCGTCATCACCGGGCCGGGGCTGACCAACACCATCACCGCCATGGGCCAGGCACGCGCCGATTCGGTGCCGATGCTGGTGATCTCCG
The DNA here is from genome assembly GCF_054059755.1 of Mesorhizobium sp. URHB0026. NCBI lineage: Bacteria > Pseudomonadati > Pseudomonadota > Alphaproteobacteria > Hyphomicrobiales > Phyllobacteriaceae > Mesorhizobium > Mesorhizobium sp. URHB0026. Next base: position 2,081,846 of record NZ_JBSSCN010000001.1, read on the forward strand.
GCGTCAACGCCACCGACACGCTCGGCAAGGGGCTCGGCTTCCTGCATGAACTGCCCGATCAGCGCGGCATGATGGAGAAGGTAGCACTGTTGTCGTTACGCGTGACCGGGGCCAGCGAATTGCCCGATGCGCTGGCGCGGGCTTTCGCCCTGTTCTTCCTCATCTAGGCCCGGCCCTGTGCATATCGAGATCCCGACCGACATCATGGTCAAGCCGGCGGACGGATTGTCGGCCGCGTTGAGCAATGCCGCGCCGCCGGCGCCAGACAGCGCCGCCATTGCCAGGGCTGCCGAACTCATCGCCGCCTCGCGCCGCCCGCTCATCCTTGCAGGCGGTGGCGCCAAGAAAGCTGATGCGGCGCTGCGGCGCCTTGCCGAAAGGCTGGGCGCGCCGGTCGTCGAGACCACCAACGCACGCGGTCTCATGCATGGCCATCCGCTTTGCGTGCCGGCAAGCCCGAGCCTCAAGGCGGTTCGCGCGCTGATGGCCGGGGCCGATCTAGTGATCGCCGCCGGTACCGAATTCGGCCCGACCGACTATGACGGCTATGGCGACGGCGGCTTCATACTGCCTTCGAACCTGATCCGTATCGACATCGGCGCCGACCAGCTTGCGCGGCGTCCGTTGACGGTCGCCATCGAGGCCGATTGCGCCGAGGCGATCGAGGCGCTGCTTGCGGCGATCGATCCCGCCCACGGTGCTGGCGAAGATGGCCATGGCCGCGCCGCGGCGGCGAGAAAGGCCGCTTTTGCCGAGTTGAGCCCGGCCTATGCGGCGCAGGTGCGTGCCGTGGAAATGATCCGCGACGCTTTGCCCGGCGCCATCATCGTTGGCGACTCGACCCAGCCGATTTACGCCGCCAACCTCTATTACGACCACGACCGGCCCGGCGGCTGGTTCAATGCCGCGACCGGCTTCGGCGCGCTTGGCTACGGTCCGCCGGCGGCGATCGGCGCGGCACTTGCCGTGCCCGATGCCCCGGTTGTCTGCCTCACCGGCGACGGGGGCTTCCAGTTCACCTTGCCGGAGATAGCGGTGGCGCTCGATTCTGGAGCGCCCGTCACCTTCGTGGTCTGGAACAACAGAGGCTATCGCGAGATCGAGACCTCGATGCTCGATGTCGGCGTGGAACCTGTCGGCGTATCCCCGGCGCCGCCGGATTTCTGCAAGCTGGCCGAAGCCTATGGCATTGGCGCCGAAAGGCTGGCCGACATCGACGCCTTGCCACGGGCGCTCAAGCACGCCTCGGCAACGGGGCTGCCGCGCGTCATCGAAGTCACGGTCGTCTGAAACCGGCCGTCCTTCCCAACTGGAAGCGGACCATTCGCCGGCTTGGTTTTCAAGAGTTGAGCCGCTTCCGGGCGGCTTCGTTATTCGGCGACGTCCTGACGCATGCAAAGACGTGACGGCTGCCATGTCGAGATATCGGTTGAGTGATCGACGGAAAGGGGCGACGCTTCGCGTCGGCGCGGCAAACCACGACAAAAGTCATAAAAATGACAGGAGCGGTCAAGGATGACGGAAACACTTGAAGGCAGGCACATCGTTGTGACCGGCGGAACCGGCGCGCTCGGTGGGGCGGTGGTCGGCAGACTGCTGGAGCAGGGCGCGATCTGCCACGTGCCGAACGCGCATGCCGCGGCACCTCAGCACTTCCCCTTCACCACGCACGACAATGTCAAATTGGCGCACAATGTCGATCTCTCGGACCCCGCCAAGGTCGAGGCATTCTACAGCCAGGTTCCTGCCTTGTGGGGATCGATCCATCTGGCCGGCGGCTTTGCCATGGCGCCGGTGGAGAAGATCGAATCGGCGTCCTTTGCCGAGATGATGGACACCAACGCCCGCACCGCCTTCCTGTGCAGCCGCGCCGCCATCCGCTCGATGCTGGCGTCGGATACTGCCGGCCGCATCGTCAATGTCACGGCACGCGCCGGGCTCGACCCGCGCCGCGGCGCCGGCATGGTCGCCTATACGGCCAGCAAGGCGGCGGTCGCGGCCATGACGGTCGCGATGGCGGAAGAATTGAAGGCCCAGGGCATCCTGGTCAACGCGGTGGCCCCATCGACGCTCGACACGCCGGCGAACCGCGCCGACATGCCGGATGCCGATTTCACCAGATGGGTCAGCCTCGAAGCCGCGGCCGAAGCCATCGCCTATCTTGCCTCGCCGGCCAATCAGGCAATGAGCGGAACGCTGGTGCCGCTCTACGGCAGGGCCTGAGCGGAGAGCGTCGACGCCGGGCAGCCCGCGTCGGATCCATCGGCATTGCGGTAGCTGTAGATACGCAGCGGCGATGAAGCGTCCGTGGGACACTCCCTCAACCAAGCCGGCGGCTTGCCTTCCATCAGGGCCGCCGCGAACGGGTAGGCGGCTTCAAGACTTGGCGAGGGCGCGCCTCGCCAGGCGCAGATCGCGACATGTGTCGCCTTCGACGCGTCGAGAATCGCACGCGGGTCGGCGGTCATGGGGTCGAGAAAGCGGTAGCTCCGTTCGATGCCCATGGCCGAAGGGTGGTTGGGGATCGTCACCACCTTGGGGCCCTCGGCCAGCGCGACGAAATGCGATCCGATGAGCGGTGGCGAAAAGACGATGGCGCCCGGCGGCCAACCCCGTTGCACTCCGAAATGATCGAGGTCGCAACTGTCCGCGAATTCGGCGGCGGGTATAGCCGCCTGGGAGGGTCCGACCGCCAGGTGGTACAACGCGATGGCCGCGGACAAAACCAGGCCGGGCAGGATCAGCGCGTATTTGCGCGATGGCGCCGGCACGGGAGATTTCAAATAGCGCCGCAGCCCCGAACCGTGCGGCAGGAGGCTCTCCAGCACGAAGATAAGGCCGATGCCGGAGAAAATCGGGAGATAGCGGAAGTAGCGGAGATAGTCGATCGCCAACACCAATCCGAGCAGCGAAAACAGGGCCAGTATGACCAGAGGCCGGCTGCGGCCATGCGACCCGGTGCAGATGACGACCGGCGCAAGCGCGCCGACGAACAGCAGCAACATGCTGGGAAAGCCGGACGACAGCACGAAATCGGAACGCCGGAACAGGCTCATCTCCTGAAGAATTCTGTTCAGCATGTTGTCGCGGACATAGGCGTCCATCGACGCGTAAGGGCCGCCCAGGCATTGCGGAAACAGTTTTACCAGCGCCACCACGCTGATAGCGGCGAACGCCAGCAGAAGCGCTGTCCGCATTGCCCAGCCGCCACGCGTGCCAACAAGCCGAGGTACGACGGCGAACGAGAGCCCGGCGGCGGTCAGCCCCAGTCCATGCGGCGCGGAATAGGTATCGCATTTGATCGCGGCATAGGCCGAGGGCGCGACGGTGGCGGCGAACAGGCCGATCGCGCCGATCGCCAGGGCCAATCCAAAGCTGGTGATCCCTGTTGCACTCTCGTCGCGGCCGGCGATCCAGTCGAAGGCGTAGACGGCCATCACGAGCGCAAAGAACGGTGCGAACTCGGCGCTGATCGCGATTGCCAGGGCGGTCAGCAAGCCGTTGACGAGGGGCGAAAGGCGGTTCCGCGACAGCAACAGGACCAGGGCGGCAAGCAGAAGCAATATCTGCAGATTGTGATAGTCGATCCGCCCCGGCGCGTATTCGAAGAAGGTGCGCGCGGCGAAGATCAAGGCCAACGGCAATGCAATGGCCGGATAGGCAAAGCCCATCGCGACAATCAGCCGGTTGTAGAAGTAGAGCGCGGGTACAAACAGGAGCAGCGGCACGACAAAGCTTGCCGCCATCAGCGCCGGCTCGAAGCCGGCAAACGGCGCGAGCAACCACGCAAAGGCGGCATAGGGCAGATCCACGATCCATGGCCAGTGCGAGATGTAGGGTTCGGGCTGGGCAATGCCGGGCATTGTCCGGTCGAATATATTCCCGGTCTCGAGCAAGGTGCGGATCTCGTGTATTTTGAGAAGGTCGTCCGCATCGGTATTGAGCCGGAAGCCCAGGGACCAGAGGACGATCATCACCGTCACCATGCCGCAGAAGCAGAAAAGGGCCGGTGCGCTCGTATAGAGACGCGGCAGCCACGAAGATTGCGCTGCGGCCCTGTCGTCGTCTTTGCTCATCGAAGGCTTCCCCGGGACGACTGCCAAATACGCGAGGAAGTTTATCTTGCCGTAAAGAAAAGCCCCGCCGGATCGCTCCGGGCGGGGCCTTTGTTCAAGGCCGCACTAAATCGTGCGGCAAGCGGTTAATCCTTAGTTGCCCTGCTTCTTCAGCGCGGCGCCCAGGATGTCGCCCAACGAAGCGCCGGAGTCGGTCGAGCCGTACTGTGCGACGGCTTCCTTCTCTTCGGCGATTTCCAGCGCCTTGATCGAGACCTGCAGCTTGCGGGTCTTCTTGTCGAAGGCGATGACGCGGGCGTCGACCTTCTGGCCGACGGTGAAGCGCTCGGGCCGCTGCTCGTCGCGATCTCGGCTGAGGTCGGAGCGCTTGATGAAGGTCTCGATGCCGCTGTCGACCAGCCGCACTTCCAGACCGCCATCCTTGACGCCGATGACTTCGCAGGTAACGACGGCGTTCTTGCGCAGTTCGCCTGACGTCGCGGCTTCGCCGACCGTGTCCTTGGCCAATTGCTTGATGCCGAGCGAGATGCGCTCCTTGTCGATGTCGACGTCGAGCACCTGCGCCTTGACCATGTCGCCGCGATTGTACTCTTCGATGACCTGCTCGCCCGGACGGGTCCAGTCGAGGTCGGAGAGGTGCACCATGCCGTCCACGTCGCCTTCGAGGCCGATGAACAGGCCGAACTCGGTCTTGTTCTTGACCTCGCCCTCGACCTGGCTGCCGACCGGATGGCTCGAGGCGAACGCCTGCCACGGATTCTCGAGCGTCTGCTTGAGGCCGAGCGAGATGCGGCGCTTGGCCGGATCGACTTCGAGCACCACCACGTCGACTTCCTGCGTGGTCGACAGGATCTTGCCGGGATGCACGTTCTTCTTGGTCCACGACATTTCCGAAACGTGGATGAGGCCTTCGATGCCCGGCTCCAGCTCGACGAACGCGCCGTAGTCGGTGATGTTGGTGACGGTGCCCTTGATCTTCTTGCCGATCGGGAACTTGGTGCCGATCTCGGACCACGGATCGCTCTCGAGCTGCTTCATGCCGAGCGAGATGCGGTGGGTTTCCTGGTTGATGCGGATGATCTGCACCTTGACCGTCTGACCGATGTTGAGGATTTCGGTCGGATGGTTGACGCGGCGCCATGCCATATCGGTGACATGCAGCAGGCCGTCGATGCCGCCGAGGTCGACGAACGCACCGTAATCGGTGATGTTCTTGACGACGCCTTCGACAACCTGGCCTTCCTCAAGGTTCTGCACGATTTCAGAACGCTGTTCGGCGCGACTCTCCTCCAGCACGGTACGGCGCGACACGACGATGTTGCCGCGGCGGCGATCCATCTTGAGGATCTCGAAGGGCTGCGGGTTGTGCATCAGCGGGGAAACGTCGCGGATGGGGCGAATATCGACCTGGCTGCGCGGCAGGAAGGCCACGGCGCCGTCGAGGTCGACGGTGAAGCCGCCCTTGACCTGGTTGAAGATGACGCCTTCGACGCGCTCACCCTTGGTGAACTTCTCTTCGAGCTTGACCCAGCTCTCCTCGCGGCGTGCCTTATCGCGCGACAGCACGGCCTCGCCCAGCGCATTTTCGATGCGCTCGACCATGACTTCGACCGTATCGCCGACCTTGAGAGTCGAGTCCTTGCCCTTGACGCCGAATTCCTTCAGCGGCACACGGCCTTCGACCTTGAGGCCGACATCGATGATAGCCATGTCTTTTTCGATCGCCAGAATCGTGCCCTTGACGACTTGGCCTTCGCCGGAATGACCGGTGGTAAATGATTCTTCGAGCAGGCTCGCGAAATCATCGCGAGTGGGATTTGCAGCAGACATTGTTTCTCCTGGAGTACCCCGCATTTTTCGCGGGGCGGGCGCCGTGGGTTAGCGTTGCGTTGGCCTGCCGGCGTTCCGGGCTGCAAAAGCCCTAGGCCGCTTTTAAGCGGCAATTCCGGCGCATGAAGAATGCTGGCAGGCTGGTTCGTACCCGATATGGGTATTTTCTTCGCCTCCGGCAACCGGAAGCAGCATGAAACCCGGATCAGGCTTTGTTTCTCTTGGCCAGCACGTCGTCGATGACGGACATGGCCGCGAGAAACGCGGCTTCTATAGCCATTTCGCTGGTATCAAGCAAGTGCGCGTCGGTGGCCGGCTTCAGCGGCGAGTCGGCCCGACCCATGTCGCGCTCGTCGCGGCGCACGATATCGGCAAGGATTTCGGCGAAATCGGCGGTGCCGCCGATGCTTTCGATCTCAGCCAGCCGGCGCTGTGCGCGCACTTCCGCGCTCGCCGTTACATAGAGCTTTATGTCGGCGTCAGGGCAGACGACGGTGCCGATGTCGCGGCCATCGAGCACCGCGCCCGGCGGCGTCCTGGCGAAGTCGCGCTGCTTTTCGACCAGGATGCGCCGCACGGTCGGAAAAACCGCGACCTTCGATGCGGCCTCGCCAACCGCATGCGCCGACAGCACCGCGCGGTCGAGCTTTGCCAGGTCGACCTGGCGGGCGGCGGTTTCCGCCGCCGAGACATTGTCGAGCGGCAGGCCCAGCCGCAGCAAGGCATGGGCGACGGCGCGATAGGTGAGGCCGGTGTCGAGAAGGTTGAGGCGGTAGTGGTCGGCGAGACGGCGGGCGAGCGTGCCTTTGCCTGCGCCGGCCGGTCCGTCGATGGCGATGGTAAAGGGGTGGGTCATTGGCGGGCCGTCGGGATCGAAAGCCTCAATGAATGGGACGAGCGCCGAGATCCTTCGCGCCCCCCTCGTGGGGGAGATGTCCAGCAGGACTGAGGGGGGCGCTGTCCCGCCGACATCGCAGTTTGGCTGCAATCCTCAAGGTTCGCGAATGCCACTATCACCCGATCTCCGCGCCCAGCCCCGTCATCAGTCCCATGAACTCCGGAAAGCTCGTCGCGATCATCGCTTGATCGTCGATGGTGACCGGCTTCTCGGTCGCCAGGCCCATCACCAGAAAGCTCATGGCGATGCGGTGGTCGAGATGGGTCTGCACCGTCGTATCCCGGCCATTGGGGTGGCCGCCCAATCCCCTGCCACCAGGCTTGCCGCGCACGGCGAGCGAAGCTTCGCCCTCGGTGCAGTCGACGCCGTTGAGTTTCAGCCCGTTGGCGACGGCCGACAGCCGGTCGGATTCCTTCACCCGCAGTTCCTCCAGCCCCTGCATCAGCGTTTCGCCCTCGGCGAAGCTGGCGGCAACGGCCAGCACCGGATATTCGTCGATCATCGAGGGCGCCCGCTCGGCCGGCACGGCGACGCCTTTCAGCTCGGAGTAGCGAACGCGCAGGTCCGCGACGTCCTCGCCACCGGCATTGCGCGGGTTCAGAATGTCGATCTGGCCGCCCATTTCCTGCAGCGTCAGCAGCAGCCCCGTGCGGGTCGGGTTCATCAGCACGTTTTCGATCGTGATGTCCGAGCCCGGCACGATCAGCGCCGCCACGAGCGGAAAACCGGCCGAGGACGGATCGCCAGGCACGGCGATGGTCTGACCGGTCAGCTTGCCCTGGCCTTCGATGAAGATGTGGCGCACGCCGCGCTCGTCGGTCTCGACCGACAGGTTGGCGCCAAAGCCCTTGAGCATCTTTTCCGTATGGTCGCGCGTCATGACAGGCTCGATGACGGTGGTGATGCCTGGCGTGTTCAACCCTGCCAGCAGCACCGCCGACTTCACCTGCGCCGAGGCCATCGGCACGCGGTAAGTGATCGGGGCCGCGTGCTTCGGACCATGCAGGGTGATCGGCATGCGGTCGCCGGGCGTGGCTTTGAGCACCTGCACGCCCATCTGGCGCAGCGGTTCGAGCACGCGGCCCATCGGGCGGCCGGACAAGGAAGCGTCGCCGATGAACGTCGTCTCCATGTCGTAGGTGCCGACAAGGCCCATGGTCAGCCGGGAGCCGGTGCCGGCATTGCCGAAATCGAGCGGACCTTCTGGCTGCAGCAGCGCGCCGTTGCCGGTGCCGCGGATCACCCACTCGGCGCCGCGTTTCTCGATATGCGCGCCCATCGCCTTCATGGCCGCGCCCGTGCGCATCACGTCCTCCCCCTCGAGCAGGCCGGTGATGCGGGTTTCGCCGGAGGCGAGCCCGCCGAACATGAAGGAACGGTGCGAGATCGACTTGTCGCCCGGCACATGCGCCGTGCCGGAAAGGGCTGGTGACTTGCGGGCGGTGGCCGGCTTGGCAGCGGCGGCGTGAGACATGGAATTTCCCTGGACGGATTGCCGGCATGCCGGCGCTTTTCATTTGTTGCGGCGGTCTCGTATCACGGCGGGGCGAAATGGTCATCCCCATGCTCGTCACTTGGCGCGAGGCCTTTCGGTGCTTGGTTTTGCGACGCCGGCTTTTCGCTTTGACAGCGCTGCAAACTGTGGTTAAGGGGACCACTCTTTTATCGACGAGGCTTGCCGTGGCAAAAACCGAACTTGGCACAAAACGCATCGACCCGGAAACGGGCCGGAAATTCTACGACCTGAACAAAGACCCGATCGTCTCGCCCTATACGGGCAAGACCTATCCGCGCTCCTATTTCGAGGAAGGCAAGATCGCCGCCGTCGAGGAGGAAGAGGAAGTGGCTGAGAAGGAAGTGGACGCCGAGGAGGAAGAGGGCGTCGAGGTCGTCTCGCTCGAAGAGGCGGAAGACGACACCAAGAGCGACGATCTTCCCGATCTCGGCGACGACGAGGATGACGTCGATCTCGGCGACGACGAGGATGACACCTTCCTTGCCGACGAAGAGGAAGAAGAAGACGACGTTTCCGACATGATCGGCGTCGGCGACGACGACGACGAGGTCTGACAAAGGCGTCTAACCTAAGCGTTTGCCGGCTTTCACGCCCTGTGAAGAAAAAGCCGCCGATGAAGGCTTGATATCTGGGAATGGCGGGGTTAGAAGCCGCCTGCACTAACGGCGCGGTCTTCCAACCCGCGCCGATCTCTCGCCGGAAACGGCGCCGGCTGACTGCCGGGAGTGGGGCCATAGCTCAGTTGGGAGAGCGCTTGAATGGCATTCAAGAGGTCGTCGGTTCGATCCCGATTGGCTCCACCAGTCGCCTTCCAGGGCTTTCAAGGAAACGCTTCGCTTTCAAAGCCCTCTACCGTGGATGTGTTTCATCTAGCGTGACATATCCGGCCTCTGCTGGCGTCTATTCGCTTCGGCGGCGCATCTCGGACCTGTTCGACCATTGGCGACGCCTGATTTGCACGATCACAGAACATCAGCGCCGAACTCGACGGCAAATCCCGCGTCGATCGCGCTTCGCGCAATGAGATCGCCAAGTTCCCAATCCGTGAGTTCGCAAAGCGGGTACATTCTCCTCACTGCGTGGCTCACCTCGGATATCGAAATGCACGGCCTGTCGACGGTGTCGATCAGGCAGCGGACAATCGCTTGGCGAACGTCCGACAGGGTAGGCGTCTGCGCGAGCGCAGGCATCTCCGCCCTACGAATGGAGCTGCGGCGCTACGCCATCGGCTGAGTTTGTGTCGAAGGCCACGGGTACGCCGTGAACGAGGGATAGGGTCGCCAGCAACTCCTCCAACTCGCGGTCGGTAGCCCTGCATGCGGGCATGAGTGTTCGGATGGCGCGTATTGCCTGCGCAATGGAGAGGAACCGAGCCTTGCCTCTTGAAAGAACATAGGCCTCGGTAGCTCTTTCAACCGTGATGGAGTGAAAAGAGTTGGTCATCGAGAATTCCTCCCTGAACCCTGACCAACATGGTTTACGGCAGGACTTTGGTGGTCTCAACCCTATGTCCGATTCCAGACGATCAGCCAGCCTCTATGCTGAACTGATGTTGCTCCTCTTCGCCATATGCACCATCCGTGAGTTTTATCATTCCGATGCGGTCGACGATCGTGATCTCGCCGCGCTTGGCATGAACCAGCCCCCGATATTCGAGCATTTGGAGGGCGGTGGTAACGCCCGGGCGCCTGGAGCCAAGCATGGTCGCCAGAAATTCATGCGTCAGATAGATGATATCGCCTTCAGCGCGATCGTTAACCATCAGCAACCAGCGGGCGAGCCGTTCCTCGATTTTCGAATGGCCATTGACCAGCGCCGTTCGCGACGACTGGACCAGGAATGCGTGGACGTAGCGAAGCAGCGACGGGCGAAGGGTTTGGCTCTCGGCAATCGCAATGCGAAGATGTTCAACCGGCAGGCACCAGCCGTTGCTGGCGACCTGGATATAGGTTTCATTGGGAGATCGGTCTTGGCCGAGAACGACCGCTAGCCCCGTCATGCCGTCGCGGCCGATGATGCCGACTTCGCTTTGCCGCCCTCCGGTCATGGCGGCGACAACCGAGGCGATGCCCGTCTCGGGAAAATAGACATGCTCGATCGGCTGATACGCGACCTCCAGCCGAGCGTTGAGGGCCAGTTCGACGTGATGCATCGATGGCCATAAAAGCCCAAAATCCTCAGGAGTGAGGGTTTTCAAGACATGGTTGCGAAGCGTGGATTGCGGCATGGCTCTTCTCCCTGACGGGCAAGAGCACGTACCCTCTTACTGTCGGCTGCACCCGGATAAACGGCGGCCGATGGCAGACCTTACGCTCCATACGCGGGCTTGGCAAACGACTGCGCCTGTGTGGAAAGCCAAGAGCATCGACGGTTAGGCGTCCCCGGAGCAGCAGCGCTGCCAGACGCCGAAGAAGGCTTCAGCCGAGAAGGTCCGCGGCGACTTCGAGCGTGTTGCGGAACGACGTCTCGAGGTGGTGTTCCATTGCTTGTGCGGCGCCCTCGGCATCGTGTCGCCTCAGGGCCTCGAGAATGGCTTCGTGCTGCTCGATCGTCTGTTCGCCATAGCCGGGCTTTGGAATGGCCAGATAGCGGCCGCGGTCCATCTGCGCCTTGGAGATGTCGACCGCTCGCCAGATCATCGGCAGGCCGCAGATTTCGGCGATGGTGCGATGAAAGACATCGTCGAGTTGAATCGCGGTGGCATATCGGCCGCGCGCGATCGCGAGCTTGTGCGCCGTCATATTATCCTCCAGCAATTCGGCGGATGCCGGCGTGAGCTTGACGGCCGCGCGCCTAGCGCTCTCCATCTCGAGCGCCCGTCGGATGACGTAGGCCTCCTCGAGGTCGGCGCGGCTGATCGGCGCGACATAGGTGCCGGTCTGCGCCAGGATATTGACCAGGCCTTCGTCGCTGATGCGCTTGACCGCTTCCCGCACCGGGGTTCGCGAAACGCCGAGCGCTTCGGCGATGGCCACCTCATTGATCACCTCCCCCGGCTTCATCTGTCCGACGACGATCAGGTTGCGGATCTTCTGATAGATCTGATCGCGCAGCGGCAAAGCCCGATTGAGGGTCGACGGGTCAAGGTCCATGGCAAATCCGTAGCGTTCGTTCGCCGGAAATGATGGGATTATATTAGAATGTAAATTGGAATGCACCCAATGCGGGGTCGTCCCTGTCGACAATGGAAGGGTTGGTCAAGTCACTCGACGCCTGAAGGAGGCCAATCCTTCCAAGGTGGCGCCGCCATCGTCGACCCCGCCGACCGTCGTCGCCAAGGACAACGTCAACGCGGTCGAGCCGGCGTCCTGACTAGACAAGCCGGGACCGGCCCTATCCGCTCGCAGGGGCATGAGGAAGAATTTCCAATGCCGTGGACGGATTTAGAATAAACTAACTCTACAGAATTTATGGAATAAGCAAATCTGCATGGGCGATCCTTTTCCTGCACAGGACCACGCCATGCCAGCATTTCCGCGTCTACTCTCAACCGTGCCGGACCCGGGCCGCCATTGCCGAACCGCGGGAGGCAGGGCATGACCCAAGATGTTCCCGACCGCATCAAGGTTCTCTGGTTCCTGCCGACGCATGGCGACAGCCGTTATCTCGGAACGACCGAGGGAGGCAGGGCCGTCGATCTGCCTTATCTGACGCAGGTGGCGAAAGCCGCCGACACGCTTGGCTATTACGGCGTGCTATTGCCGACCGGCCGGGCCTGCGAGGATTCCTGGGTGATTGCCTCGGCGCTGGCGCCACTGACAGAGCGGCTGCGTTTCCTCGTCGCCGTGCGGCCCGGCTTGCAGTCGCCGACGCTTGCCGCGCGCATGACCGCCACGCTCGACCGCATTTCCAACGGCCGCTTGCTGATCAATGTCGTCACCGGCGGCGATCCGCTGGAGAACAAGGGCGATGGCATCTTTCTCTCGCATGCCGAGCGCTATGAGGTGACGCAGGAATTCCTCCGAATCTACAAGCGGGTGCTGAGCGGTGAGACGGTCGAGCACGAGGGCAAGCATTTCCGCATCGAGGACGGAAGGTTGCTGTTCCCGCCGGTGCAGGCGCCCTATCCGCCGCTCTATTTCGGTGGCTCATCGGATGCCGGATCGGCAGTCGCGGCGCAGGAAATCGACAAATATCTGACCTGGGGCGAACCCCCGGCCGACGTCGGACGCAAGCTCGATGCCGTGCGCGAACTGGCCGACAAGGCCGGCCGCAAACTCTCGTTCGGCATTCGTCTGCATGTCATCGCCCGCGAAACCACCGAACGGGCTTGGGCCGCCGCCGACAGCCTGATCAGTCGGCTCGACGACGCGACGATCGCTTCGGCGCAGAAAGTCTTCGGCCGCATGGATTCGGTCGGCCAAGCGCGCATGAGCGCGCTGCATGGCGGCAACCGTGACAAGCTCGAGATCGCGCCCAATCTATGGGCCGGCGTCGGCCTTGTGCGCGGCGGTGCGGGAACGGCACTGGTCGGCGACCCGGATACGATCGCCGAGCGCATCGATGAATACCGTCGCCTCGGCATCGACACCTTCATCCTGTCCGGCTACCCGCATCTGGAGGAAGCCTATAGCTTCGGCGAACTGGTGCTGCCGAAACTGCCGACCGATCATCCGGTCAAGTCGGTCGGGTCGTCGGTCAACACCGGGCCGTTCGGCGAGACCATTGCCGGTGACCATCGGCCGAAGTCGCTCGCCAGCGCCTCGTGAACGCGCTGGCTCCGGTCCGCCGATCACGCGTCGCCATAATCGGCGGTGGTTTTTCCGGCGCGGCGGTCGCTTGGCACCTTGCGCGGGCGCATGGGCCGGAGCGCCTGTCGATCTCGGTGATCGAACCGCGTTCCGCGCTCGGCGGCGGTCTTGCCTATTCCAGCGAAGAGCCGTCGCACCGCGTCAACGTCCCGGCCGTCCGGATGAGCATGGTTCCCGAAGACCAGCAGCATTTTGCGCGCTGGCTGGCCGGCAGTGGCGAAATCGAGCGGGACCCCGATGCGCTGTGGAAGAACGGCGACGTGTTTCCGCGCCGGCGCGTGTTCGGTCGCTATGTCGCCGAGCAGCTCGCACCTTGGCTCGGCTCGGGCGCTATCAGTCATGTCGAGGCTCAGGCCACGCGGGTAATTCGAGCCGACGGCGCGGGCTGGACGGTACAGACCTCCGCCGGACCTGTCGCGGCCGACATCGTCGTGCTCGCCGCGACTCATCCTCTGCCGGCCATCCCGGCAGCACTTGCCTTGTTGGCCGAAGCACCTGGCTTCATCGCCGATCCCTACGCGCCGTCGGCACTCGCCGGGATCGGGCCGGAGGCGTCGGTCCTGATCGTCGGCTCCGGACTGACCTCGGCCGACATGGTGGCCGAGCTTGACCGCCGGGGGCATCGCGGCCGCATCCTGGCGCTGTCGCGCCGCGGACTGCGTTCGCGCGGCCACCCGGATATCAGACATGAGCCCTTCGGCGACTTTGCGTCGGTGCCGGCCACATCCGCACTTGGCCTGCTGAAGAACATTCGCGCCACGCTGGCCGCGGCGCGAGCCGCCAACGTCAACTGGCAGTCGGTCTTCGACCAATTGCGCATGCAAGGGCCGGTGCTGTGGTCCGCCCTCGCTCCGCCAGAGCGGACAAGGCTGGTCCGCAAGCTGCGCGTGTTTTGGGACGTGCATCGCTTCAGGATCGCACCGCAGGTGGCTTCCGTGCTCGACCGCCGCCGGACCGCCGGCACATTCGACACCATTGCCGCCCGGCTTGTCGCGTCGAACGACGAGGGCGACAGCCTCGCGGTCAGCTTTCAACGGCGCGGACAGACGCGCATCGAGACGGCAAGCTTCGATGCCGTCATCAACACGACAGGGCCGGCCCATGGGCAGGCGCTCCAGTTAAATCCGGCGCTGCGTTCCCTGACTGAGGCCAGTCTGATCAGGGCGGACGCATACGGGCTCGGCATCGAGACCAGCCTCGATAGCCGCGCCGTCGGTGGTGACGACAAGGCGGTTACCGGGCTTTTCGTCGCCGGTCCGCTGGCGCGAGGCACCTTTGGCGAACTCATGGGCCTGCCGGAGGTTGCTCGCCACGCCCAAAGGGTCGCGGGCGAGATCGCGGGGCTGCTCGACACACTCACTTCAGGTGGACCGGTTGGCCCCAACGTCGGGAGCGTTGCGGGCGCGGGCTGACAACCGCAAGTCGGCATGGCTGGGGCAAAATTGGTATTTCCGTCCCGCAAGAGCGCCAAAAAGGGAAAATCGTCCTTTGTATATAAATTCGATAAACATAATAAATTATGGGGATATCTGGCTGCGGCCGGACCGATCAATAGCCTGACTGGGAGACAATTCATGGCACACGCAGGAACCGACGCGGTCAAATTCGCCTACTGGGTGCCCAATGTTTCGGGCGGCCTGGTGATCTCCGACATCGAGCAGCGCACCAGCCATTCAGCCGAGTACAACCGCAAGCTGGCACAGATCGCCGAAAAGGCCGGTTTCGACTACGCGCTGAGCCAGATCCGTTTCACCGCCGGCTACGGCGCCGACGAGCAGCATGAATCAGTGGCGTTCAGCCATGACCTGCTGGCCGCCACCACGACGCTGAAGGTGATCGCCGCGATCCTCCCGGGCCCTTGGAATCCCGCGCTGGCGGCTAAGCAGATTGCCACCATCAGCTATCTGACCAACGGCCGTGTCGCCATCAATCTCGTCTCCGGCTGGTTCCGTGGAGAGTTCCACGCCATCGGTGAGCATTGGCTCGACCATGATGAGCGCTACCGTCGCTCCGAGGAATTCATCCGTGCGCTGCGCGGCATATGGACTGAAGACAGCTTCACCTTCCGAGGCGACTTCTACCGCTTCAACGAATACTCGCTGAAACCGAAGCCGCCGCGGCCGCTGCCCGAGATCTTCCAGGGCGGCTCGTCGCGCGCGGCACGCGACATGGCATCACGCGTCTCCGACTGGTATTTCACCAACGGCAACACGCCGGCCGAAATCGCCAAACAGGTCGATGATCTCAAGACCAAGGCAAAGGCCAGCAATCATTCCGTCAAGGTCGGCGTCAACGCCTTCGCCATTGTCCGCGAGACCGAGGACGAGGCCAAGGCGGTGCTTGCCGAGATCATCGCCAAGGCCAATCCGGAAGCGGTCAACGCCTTCGGCCACGAGGTCAAGAACGCCGGCAAGGCCTCGCCGGAAGGCGAGGGCAATTGGGCGAAGTCCTCCTTCGACGACCTGGTCCAGTACAATGACGGTTTTCGCTCCAACCTGATCGGCACGCCGAGACAGGTTGCCGAGCGCATCGTCGATTTGAAGCGCGCCGGCGCCGATCTCATCCTGCTCGGCTTCCTGCATTTCCAGGAAGAGGTCGAGTATTTCGGCAGGCATGTCATCCCGCTCGTTCGCCAGCTGGAGGATGCCGAGCAGGCGGCTTCGCTGGCAGCGGAATAGTCATCTCCCCAAGGCTGGCCGGGTAATCCGGCCAGCACCCGAATGAAGGTTTTCAAGCGCGCTCGATCTTTTCGGGCGGCATCGAGAATTCGTGCGCCTGCGGGCGAAATCGAGGACGACTGGAATGCCGTTGCCCAGCTATGCCTTAGGCGCGATGGAAGCCTCGGTCTATGCGCCGGAAGTTTTTGCGCGGGGCCTGCCTTCGGCGGAGCAGCCGTCCGAAGGCCGTACCGTGCCGGTAGCAGGCACCGCGGCTGCCACATCCCCGATGCTTTCACTCGAGGCCATCGGCCTGTCGTTCGGCGGTGTCGTCGCGCTGGCCGACATCGAGCTGTCTGTTCGATCAGGGGAAATCCGCGCCATCATCGGCCCGAACGGCGCCGGCAAGAGCTCGCTGATCAATGTCATCAGCGGTGTCTACCGGCCTGATCGCGGCCAGGTCCAACTCGCCGGAGTCGACTATGCGCAGGTGCCGACGCAGCGGCTGGCCCATCTCGGCGTCGCCCGGACCTTCCAGAACCTTGCTTTGTTCAAGGGACTGAGCGTCCTAGACAATGTCGCCTCCGGCCTTGCCTACAAGGTCCGTTCCAACTTCGCCGGCCAGGTGCTCGGCATCGGACGATCGCGCGGCGAGCGACGTGAGACACGCAGTCGCGCCGATCAGATCCTCGAATTTCTCGACCTCACCGCCGTGCGCGATCGTCTTGCCGGCACGCTTCCCTACGGGCTGCAGAAGCGGGTCGAACTCGCCCGGGCGCTGGTCGCGGAGCCGCGCCTGCTACTCCTCGACGAACCGATGGCCGGCATGACATCAGGTGAGAAGAGCGAAATGGCTGCCTTCGTGCGCGCCGCGCGTGACCGCTTTGCCACCACGGTCGTCCTGATCGAACACGATGTCGGCGTTGTCATGGGCCTTTCCGACCGTATCGCCGTTCTCGATTATGGCCGCAAGATAGCCGACGGCACACCCGACGAGGTCCGCAACGACCAGCGCGTCATCGATGCCTATCTGGGCGTCGCCTCGGACGATGAGGCCCTCTCTCGCAAGGACGGAAGGGCGGGCATATGATCGCCGATTTCGACTATCAGTTCTTCATCGAGGTGCTCGTCGGCGGGCTGCTTTCCGGCGTCATGTATTCGCTGGTCGCGATCGGCTTCGTGCTGATCTACAAGACTTCGGGCGTGCTCAACTTCGCCCAAGGCGCGATGCTGCTGTTCGCCGCCCTCACCTTCGTCAGCCTTGTCGAACGCGGTGTTCCGTTTGCACTGGCGTTGGTGGCAACGTTCGCCACCATGGTGGCGATCGGCATCGCCATCGAGCGCACGGTGCTGAGGCCGCTGACCAACAAGCCGCCGATCACCCTGTTCATGGCGACACTTGGCCTGTCCTACATCATCGAGGGCGCCGCCCAACTGATCTGGGGCACGCAGGTCCATGGCCTTGACCTCGGCATCGAGGATGTGCCGCTGGAAGTCGGCGGGGTGCTGATCAGCCAGTTCGATATCTTCGCGGCGGTGGTCGCGGCCGGCATGGTTCTCCTGCTGTCGCTGTTCTTCCGCTACACCCGCATCGGCCTCGCCTTCCGCGCCGTCGCCGACGACCAGTTCGCCGCACTCGCGGTTGGCCTGCGTCTGCCGCTGATCTGGGCCACCGTTTGGGCGGCGGCCGGCCTGGTCGCGCTGGTCGCCGGGCTGCTCTGGGGCGCCCGCCTCGGGGTGCAGTTCTCGCTGTCGCTGGTGGTGCTCAAGGCGCTGCCGGTGCTGGTGCTTGGCGGCTTCGATTCCATTCTTGGCGCCATTGTCGGCGGGCTATTGATCGGCGCCAGCGAGAAGCTCGCCGAGGTCTTTATCGGCGACTATTTCGGCGGCGGCATCGAGAGCTGGTTCGCCTATGTCGTTGCGCTTGTCTTCCTCTTGATCCGTCCTTCCGGCCTGTTCGGCCAGAAGCTCGTCGAAAGGGTCTGAGCCATGGCCGCGACTACAAGCGACTTTCCCGCCGCTACGGTGCTGCCGAACTGGGCGGTGCCCGCACTCCTGCTCGCATTGGCCTATGGCGTCGTGCCGCTGATCGGCTCGAGCTACCTGTTCGAGGCCATCCTGCTGCCGTTCCTGGCGCTCAGCCTCGCCGGTGTCGGCCTCAATATCTTGACCGGCTACGCCGGCCAGGTTTCGCTGGGCAGCGCCGCTTTCATGGCGACGGGCGTCTTTGCCACCTACAATCTCAACCTGCGCGTCGAAGGCCTGCCACTGATCGGCAGCATTTTTCTCGCCGGCATCGTGGCCGCCGCGATCGGCATCGTCTTCGGCCTGCCGAGCCTGCGGCTGAAAGGTTTTTACCTCGCGGTTTCGACGCTTGCCGCGCAGTTCTTCGTGCAATGGGCGCTGACCAAGTTCAGCTGGTTTTCCAACAACTCTGCATCCGGCGTCATCGACGCGCCGAGGCTGTCGATTTCAGGCTTCACACTCGACGGCCCCGTCGGCCGTTACTTCTTTGCACTGACCATCGTCGTCGTCCTGACCTTCTTCGCCTATCGGCTGGTGTCGTCGCAGACCGGACGAAACTTCATCGCCATCCGCGACAACGAGACCGCCGCTCGCATCATCGGCATCCCGGTCTTGAAGACCAAGCTTCTGGCCTTTGCCGTCTCGTCCTTCGTCATCGGCGTCGCCGGTGTCATCTGGGCGTTCGCTTATCTCAGGACCGTAGAGCCGGATGGCTTCGATCTCGACCGCTCGTTCCAGATAATGTTCATCATCATCATCGGCGGCCTCGCATCGATCCGCGGCGCGTTCTTCGGCGCCGCCCTGATCGTGGTCTTTCCGCTCGCATTGTCGCGCCTCGGCGGCTTCCTGCTTGGCGATGTCTTCGACTCGGGCGTCCTCGACATGAGCCAGCGCGTCGTGCTCGGCGTCCTCATCATCCTGTTTCTGATCCTCGAACCCGACGGGCTGGTGGCCTTGTGGGACAGGATCCGAAGACGGCTTCTGTTCGCCTGGCAATCGACCTGAGCCCTCGCACTGCAAAATCCTATTCGAAGATGAACCAGAGGCCGGATCAAAGACGGCCGATACCGGGAGTACCCTAGCCATGACCTTCCTCAGCTCCATCAAGGCGGCGGCATTGTCCGCGGCGATGATCGTGTCGGTGGCCTTGCCATCCGCTCATGCCGACGAGCAATATTTCCCGCTGCAGAGCTATCGCGTCGGACCCTACGCGGCCGGCGGCACCGGCTTCTTCGGCGGCTTCATCGACTATCTCAACCTCATCAACATCCGCGACGGCGGCGTCAACGGCGTCAAGCTGACCTGGGACGAGTGCGAGACCCAGTATGAGGTCGAGCGCGGCGTCGAATGCTACGAGCGGCAGAAGAGCCATGCGGGTGCCGCTGCCTGGAACCCGCTCTCGGTCGGCATCGCCTATGCGATGATCGACCGCATCACCGCCGACAAGGTGCCGCTGATCACGGTCAACCACGGCCGCACCGACTCCACCGACGGGCGCGTCTTCCCTTACGTCTTCCCGCTGCTACTCAACCCCTACAGCGAGACGTCAGGCATCGTGAACTACATCGCCGCCAAGGAAGGCGGCATCGACAAGCTGAAGGGCAAGAAGATCGTCGTGCTCTATCACGGCTCGCCCTACGGCAAGGAAACCATCCCGATCTATGATTTGCTGGCGCAGAAATACGGCTTCACCGTGCAGCAGATCGAGGTGCCGCATCCCGGCAACGAACAGCAATCGCAATGGCTGACCATCCGCCGCGCCAAACCTGATTTCGTCGTCCTGCGCGGCTGGGGCGTGATGAACCCGGTGGCGCTCAAGACGGCGGTCAAGGTCGGCTACCCCGTCGACCACATCGTCGGCAATGTCTGGTCGAATTCGGAAGAGGACGTCATCCCCGCCGGGGATGCCGCCAAGGGTTACACCGCCATCACCACCCAGGCCTCGGGCAGCACCTATCCGGTGGTGCAGGAGATCGTGAAGACCGTCTACGGCGCCGGCAAGGGCAATCTCGAAGACAAGTCGCGCATCGGCTCGGTCTACCACAATCTCGGCATCGTCAACGGCATCCTGAATGTCGAGGCGATCCGCGTCGCGCAGGAGAAGTTCGGCCATCGCACGCTGACCGGCGACGAAGTCCGCTGGGGCTTCGAACACCTCAAGCTCGACCCGTCCAAGGTAGAAGCGCTCGGGGCCAAGGACCTGTTCCACTCGATCAATGTCAGCTGGGACAACCACGAGGGCGAGGGCTACGTGACCTTCCAGCAGTGGGACGGCAAGAAGTGGAACGTCGTTTCCGACTGGATCGCGCCGGATTGGGCGCTGCTGCGGCCGATCATCGAGAAGTCGGCCGAGGCCTATGCCGCCGAGAAGGGCATCAAGCTGCGCACGGCCGACGATGCCAACGCCGTGACCACCAACTGATTTCCGGGCGGGCGCCGTGGACACCGTCCTCGGCGCCCGGCGCATCCGCAAAGCACGGGAACAGCCATGCCGAACGACGACATCATCCTGGCCGTGGACGCGGTCCACGCCAGCTATATCAACGCCATCACGGCGCTGCATGGCGTCAGCTTCGAGATCAGGCGGGGCGGGATTCTGGCGCTGCTCGGTGCCAACGGCGCCGGCAAGACCACCACGTTGAAAGCCGTCTCCAATCTGCTGCCGGCAGAGCGCGGCCAGGTCAACGCCGGTTCTATCCGCTATGATGGCTCGGATGTCTCTCACCGCAAGCCGGGCGATCTCGTACGCGCCGGGCTGGTCCAGGTGCTGGAAGGCCGTCACTGTTTCAAGAGCCTCACAGTCGAGGAAAACCTGGTCGCCGGCGGCATCGGCCGCAGCGGCCGCCGCGCCGAGATCAACGCGGACCTCGAACGGGTTTATTCCTATTTTCCGCGCCTCAGGGAAAAGCGTCGGACATTGTCCGGCCTCACCTCCGGTGGCGAGCAGCAGATGACTGCCATCGCCCGCGCGCTGATGTCGCGGCCGCGCCTGCTGGTTCTCGACGAGCCCTCGATGGGGCTTGCCCCGCTCACCGTGCAGGACATTTTTCAGACGCTGAAAAAACTCAACCGCGAGACCGGTCTGTCGATCCTGGTCGCCGAGCAGAACTCGGCGGTCGCGCTTCGCTATGCCGACCACGCCACTGTGCTCGAAAACGGCGTCTCAGTCCTATCCGGCGCGGCCGCCGATCTTCGTCAGCGCGAGGATATCAGGGCGCTCTATCTCGGCCAGCAGCCGTCGCCCGCCGCCAAGCCATCCCGTCTCCACGCCGTTGCCTGAACCGCATTTTGAAGGAGCAATGAAATGACCGTCTCGACCGTCAAGACAGACCATGCTTCCGCCGCCGTACCGCCGGTCGCAAGGCCCTCGGCACCAGCACACATCATCAGGGACGATGCGGAGGCGATCGCCGTCGCCCATGCGCTCGCCGCCGAATTCATCAAGGACTCGTCCAGGCGCGACCGCGAGCGTATCTGGCCGGTTGCCGAGCTCGACGCCTTTTCCCAAAGCGGCCTGTGGTCGATCAATGTGCCGAAGGAATTCGGCGGGCCGGAACTGTCCTATGCGACGCTGGCCAAGGTGATCGAGATCATCTCGGCGGCCGATTCCTCAATCGGCCAAGTCGCGCAAAACCATCTCGGCGTCATCGCCGCCATTCGCACCGTGTCGGATGTGGAACAGCAGAAACTGCTGTTCACCGAGGCGCTGAAGGGCACCCGGTTCGGCAACGCCTTTTCCGAGTTCGGCTCCAAGCGCGCCGCCGATTTCGAAACCCGCTTCACCGATGCCGGCGACCATGTCGTCGTCAACGGCCGCAAATTCTATTCGTCCGGCGCGCTGCTTGCCCATCTGGTGCCGATCGTGGCGCTCGATGACGAAGGTCGCGCCTGGTATGCCATCGCCGACCGCGGCGCGCCCGGCCTGACCGTCATCGACGACTGGTCGAGCTTCGGCCAGCGCACGACGCTCTCCGGCACTGTCATCATAGACAACGTTAAGGTGCCGAAGACGTATCTGGTGCCGGGCTACAAGGGCTACGACAAGCCGACCGCCGACGGCGCCATCTTCCAGATCATCCAGGTGGCGGTGGACACGGGGATCGCCCAGGCGGCGATCGACGAGACGGTTCACTTTGTCAGGACCAGGAGTCGCGCCTGGATCGACAGCGGCTTCGACAATGCCTGGGATGATCCCTACACCATCCAGGCTATCGGCGACCTCACGCTGCGCCTGCACGCGGCGCAGGCGCTGCTCGAAAAGGCCGGTCATGCCATCGACAAGGCGGTGGCCGAGCCGACAGCCGAAACGGTCGCGCATGCCCAGATCGTCACCGCGGAAGCAAAAATTCTGTCGACCGAGATCGCCATCGCCGCAACGAACAAGCTGTTCGAACTGGCCGGCACGCGCTCGACGCTGGCCGAACACAATCTCGACCGCCATTGGCGCAACGCCCGCACGCACACGCTGCACGATCCGGTGCGCTGGAAATATTCGATCCTCGGCAAATATTTCCTCAACGGCGAAAATCCGCCGCTGCACGCCTGGAGCTGATCTGCCGGAGGCGGGCGGCGCGCGCTGCGGTCGACCTGGTCGTCGCCGAGTGGCTTTGCCCTGACGGTCATCCCCTTCGGGATGCCCGCGGCGGGTGACCGCTTACGCGCAATTTACGACCATCGGTTACACCGGTTCCTGTCTGATTCGCCCAGGACAGGAACACCATGAGCAAAGCCCTCACGACCTTCGCCCTCGTCGCCGTCTTGACCGCCTTGCTCATGGCGCTGAGCCTTGCGGTGGCCCGCCACGGCTATCCCTATGGCGTGATCGGCGTCAAGCGTCTCGACGGCATCGCCGACGCCGGAACGTTCATTCCGCTTGCCGCGGCCTTTTTCTTCAGCGCGCTGTTGATGATGATCCTGCCGATCCGCGCGGCCAGTATCGTCCTCCTCCATGCCGCCGATGCGATCTTCTGGACTGTCATCGTGCTGCTCGCCACCATCGTCGGCGGCCTGCTGGCCCGATGGGCCTTCGGTCAGGGCAGCGCCCTTCTGGCGCTGTTGAACTGGCGGTTCCTGTTTGCCGTGGCGGTCGTCGGTTGCCACTTCGTCATGAACGAGTTGCGCCGCAACGTGCTGCTGCGCAGCCTGTTCTTCGTGATCTTTGCCGCCGCCACGGTGGCCTGCCTGTTCTGGTCGTTTACGCTTTAGCCGGAACCCACCATCCTATCGCCGCCTGGTCTTCGTTCCATGGCGAAGCGCTATTGGGATCACGAGTTCGGAGTCTTCGACTACCGGCCGCCGGAGACCGCTTTCGCGACGTAGCGCGAAAAATCCTCGACATCCGCAGCCGAAGGCTCCTGGCCGGTGAAGCTGCGCAGATACGCGGCAACATGCGGCAGGCGGCTGCTCATCGGCTCGTTGAGTTCGAGCGCATAGTAGCCGATCTGCATGAAATAGAGCACGCGAGCGCGAACGAACGCGTCTTCCTCCTCATAGCCATGACGCAAGAACATGCCGCGGATGGCAGTGACGCGTTCTTCGTCGGCCTCGTCGAGCGCACGCCGGATGCTGGGGGAGCGGCGAGCCCATGCCCGGATGGCGAAATCCAGCCGGGGATCGAACAGCTTTTCGTCGACCCAGCATTCGAAAATGCTCATCACCCCGCGCATGACAGTCGCGGAAGGGCGTGCGGCACGCTCGACGATGAATCGGGTATTGGTCTGCCGCCAGTGGTCCAGCAATTGGTCGAGCAGATCCTGCCGGCTCTTGAAATACCAGTAGAAGCTCGAGCGCGAGACATCGAGTTGCTGGCCAAGCGTCAGCACACGGACGCGTTCGACACCGTCCGAGATCAGGGTATCAAGCGCCAGCTTCAGCCAGTCTTCGCGAGTAGCCTTGATGTTGCCGGTGGCGGCGGCGCGCTGGATCGTCGTTTCGAGTGCTGCCATCTCGACGACGCATGACACGCCACACAAGGCAAATCAAGATTGTGGACATATCTGTACAGGGCCCTCCGGCCTTGACCCGGAGCGCTGCCCGCCCATGTTAGCCGGATTGCTTGGCGAGGCGGCTCTGTCGCCGCTGCCCCGAAGGCATGAGCGCAGCCCGGGGATTTTTGTCGCGGTCTCCAGACACAGTGCGCGCTTTCCCGCAAGGCAATTGTCTGGCAAATACCACTTCAGACAGATGCCGCCGCGCGGCCAACAGCCAGGAAGGCAAGGACATGACAGCGTTTCGAAAGAACCTCATCGATGGTGAATGGGTCGGCGATGCCGGCTCCCGCAACATCAACCCCTCGGATACCGGCGACGTCGTCGGCGAATATGCTTCGGCGGGGGTCGAACAGGCGGGCCAGGCGATAGCGGCGGCCAAGGCGGCGTTTCCAGCGTGGTCCCGTTCCGGTCCGCTGGCGCGCCATGCGGTGCTGAAAAAGGCGGCCGACGAGATCGTGGCGCGCAAGGACGAACTCGGCCGCAATCTGGCGCGTGAGGAAGGCAAGACGCTGGCCGAGGGCATTGGCGAGACCATCCGCGCCGCCCAGATATTCGATTTCTTTGCCGGCGAAACATTGCGCCTGTCGGGAGAGGTGGTGCCAAGCGTGCGGCCGGGCGTCGGCGTCGAGATCACGCGCGAAGCGGTCGGCGTGGTCGGCATCATCACACCGTGGAATTTCCCTATTGCCATTCCCGCCTGGAAGATCGCTCCGGCGCTGGCCCATGGCAACACCATCGTCTTCAAACCGGCCGAGCTCGTTCCCGAAAGCGCCTGGTCCATCGTCGACATCCTGCATCGCGCCGGCCTGCCCAAGGGCGTGCTCAACCTCGTCATGGGCAAGGGCTCGGTGGTCGGCCAGGCGATGCTCGACAGTCCCGACGTCAACGCCATCTCCTTCACCGGCTCGGTGGGAACCGGCAAGCGCGTCGCGGCGGCAAGCGTCGAGCACATGCGCAAGTTCCAGCTTGAAATGGGCGGCAAGAATCCGCTGGTCGTGCTCGACGATGCCGATCTCGTGGTCGCTGTCGATTGCGCGCTAAACGGCGCCTTCTTCTCGACCGGCCAGCGCTGCACGGCCTCGTCGCGTTTGATCGTCACCAAAGGCATCCACGACCGTTTCGTCGACGCGCTCAAGGAGCGCATGGATAAGCTGGTGATCGGCGACGCGCTCGACGCGCGGACCCAGATCGGCCCGGTCGTCGACGCGACCCAGCTTAAGCAGGACGAAGACTATATCGCAATCGGCGTCCGCGAAGGCGCCACGCTCGCTTTCGGCGGCGAACGGCTCGACCGCAAAACGCCGGGCTTCTATCTCAAGCCGGCGCTGTTGACCGAGGCCACCAACGCCATGCGCAGTTCGCGCGAGGAGATTTTCGGCCCCGTCGCCAGCGTCATCCGGGTCCAGGATTATGACGAGGCGCTTGCCGTTGCCAACGACACTCCGTTCGGCCTGACCTCTGGCATTTGCACGTCGAGCCTCAAGCACGCCACGCATTTCAAGCGCAACTCCGAAGCCGGCATGGTGATGGTCAACCTGCCGACGGCGGGCGTCGATTTCCACGTTCCTTTCGGTGGTCGCAAGGGTTCGAGCTTCGGTCCGCGCGAACAGGGCCGCTATGCCATGGAGTTCTACACCACGGTAAAGACCGCCTATACGTTCGCGGGATGATCTGGCGCGCCGGCCGACCGCCGGCGGACCGTCACCTCCTCTGGAAACGGACCGGTGCAAAGGGATGACATTGCAGGACCTGACCTGGCTCAACCCGCCGCCGCACCATGCGATCGAAGGTGATGGCGTGCGCGTGCGCACCGGCAAGGAAACCGATTTCTGGCGTGAGACCTTCTATGGCTTCTGGCGCGACAACGGCCACTTCCTGTATCGGCGGGTCGAGGGCGATTTCACCGCCGAAGTGACCGTCAAGGGCGACTACGAGGTGCTTTACGACCAGGCCGGGCTGATGGTCCGACTGAGCGAAACGCAATGGATCAAGGCCGGCATCGAATACACCGATGGCCTTGCCTATTTCTCCGTCGTCGTCACCAACGACACTTCGGACTGGTCGCTGGTGGCCATTGCCGCCGGCCCTGACGGCGTCAGGATCCGCCTGACCCGCCACGGCGAGGCGGTCCGCGTCCAGTATCTCGACGCTTCCGACGGTCATTGGAAGCCGGTGCGGCTCGCCTATTTCCCGACCTCGAGGATGATCGATGTCGGCGTGATGTGCTGTTCGCCGCAGCGGGAAGGTTTCGAAGTCACGTTCTCCGGATTTTCGGTCGGCCCGCCGATTGCGCGGGATCTGCACGACTGACCCTGGCAACCGGGCTCCGCGTGGCGTGTGCGAACGGACCGGTAGGACATTGCGACCCCAGTGCGCTCCAGCGCTCGGCATAGGCCTGGAAGCGTTCGGGAACGTTGTCGGTCTTCCACGTCTGGTGCAGGATCCGCAGGACCATCGGCGGCTCATGGGGTGCTCGGAGATGGCTGGTCGTCATCGCCGTCACTGTCCAGGGCAAGCCCGACGCGGACGGCATCGCGGATCGCTTGCGGGCCAAACCTTGCCCATACGGCCTGATGGGCGCGCACGCGCTGCCTTGCCCGGCGCCCGGCGTCGAGTGAAAGTTGGACGGCCATGGCGCCCAGGCCTTCGTCGCTGGCCGACAGCAGCACCTCGTCGTTCTCGACCAGGCCCAGGCCCTCGGCCGCGAGCGGTGTCGCGATCACCGGCACCCCCCAGGCCATCGCCTCCAGGATCTTGATGCGCGTGCCCCCGCCCGCCCGGAGCGGGACGATGCTGAGATGCGCGCCGGACAGGAGCGGCGCCACGCTTTCGGGATCTTCGACGAGCTCGACATCGGGCAATCCGCCCAGGGCCAGCACGGGCGGTTCCGGGCCGCGTCCGGCTAGAACCAGCTTCGCGTCGGGCAAGGCCTGGCGGATGCGGGGCAATATGGTCCGGGCCAATCGCCCGGCGGCGTCGACATTCGGAGGATAGCCGAGATGACCTATGAAAAGGATCACCGGAAAGCCGCTGTCGGCCGACGGTTCCGCGGGCAGCATATCGGGAATCGCCTCGACGTTGGGAATTCCATTGGGAACGACATCGATGGGCATCGTGCGCCCGGCAACGCGCATCAGCTTCTCGCGGTCCTCGTTCGAGCAGACCCAGACCCTGTCGACAAGGGCGAGCGCCTTTCTTTCGAGATGCCTGATGCCAGGCCGCGATGCGGCCACGGAAAAGCGCGATGCGGTGGCTTCGGCGCGTTTCATCTGCGCGGACAGGTCGGACTCGACATTGTGCATATCGAGGATGAGCTGCTTTGCCAGCGAGCGCAAAGGCCGCAGCAGCTTGAACAGGCCGATGCTCTCGACCACGACGGTGTCCGGGCGGAACTCCAGGATCAGTGCTTCCAGCCGCGCCAGCGCCGCGCGCGAAATGCGATGCTCCTCCCTTAGGCGCCACCATCCGATGGAAGCCGTCCGGGGCTCTCCCTCGATCGACAGCGCCTCGGTGCGGATAAGCGGATCGGGCGCGGTCATGGCGATGGCCCTGGGCCGCACCGAGGCCAGGCAGACCGGTCCCAACGCGGCCGCCGCCACGGCATTGCGATAGTTGCGCAGATCCGCGCCGGAAGTCGGCGGAAACGCCGGCTCATGGCACACGATCAGCACGCGTCGCCGGCTGCCGTGCGCCGGCATGTCGACGTCGGGCCGCGCGCTCAAAGCGGACGCCCGACGCTTCGCGCCAGGAGTAGCGGCGCAAGCTCTTTCTCGGACGACATTAACGAGGCCTCCGCCACCTCAGAAATCAGCTTCGACTTGTTTAGCCGAACCGTGCCTTCGTCAAGCGCTGGATCATGGTCTGATGCCCGGCGCGCTTGCCTTGCGGATCGGCCGCAATGCGGGTCCGGCTGGGACCGAGCGCAAAGGCTTATCGCCTGGACCAGGCCAGCCAGCGGGCCGCCAGGCGCCTGCGCAATGAAGTGAACCGTGTCCGTCTGTAGGCGTCGCCCGCCATCTTGATGCCTTGCGCCTGTGTCGGGAATGGATGGATGACGTCGGCCAACGCATGCAATCCCATGCCCGACCGGATAGCGAGGGTCACCGCGTTGATCATCTCGCCGGCATGGCTGGCGACGACCGTCGCCCCCAGGATGCGGTCGGACCCCTCCCTGACATGGATCTTGACGAACCCTTCCTCCTCGCCGTCCATCACGGCGCGGGCGACATCGTGCATCAGGACCGTATAGGTCTTGACGGGAATGCCGTTGCGCCGCGCCTCCAGGGGATAGAGACCGACATGGGCGATCTCCGGATCGGTATAGGTGCACCAGGGGATAACCAGTTCGCTGAGCCTTTCGCGGCCGCGAAACAGAGCATTGCGCACGACGATGCGCGCTGCTGCCTCGGCGGTGTGGGTGAACTTGTATTCGAGGCAGACGTCGCCCGCCGCGTAGACATGTGGGTTGGTGGATCGCAGATAATCGTCGACCTTGATGCCGTTGACGTCATAGGCCACTCCGGCCTCATCGAGGCCCAGGCCATCGACGTTGGGTGAACGGCCGACGCCGGTGATGATCTCATCGACCGAAATCGTCGTCATGTCGCCATCCCGCATCAGGTCGGCGGCCTTCTTTCCGCCCTCCATCCGCACCGCCACCACTTCGGTGTTCAGCCGCACCTCGATCCCCTCGCGTGCCAGCGCATCCGAAAGGATCTGAGCGGCGTCGCGCTCCTCGCCGGGCAGGAACATCGGATCGCTCTGCGCCAGGATGACCTTGGCGCCGAGCAGGCAGAAGGCCTGCGCCATCTCGCAGCCGAGCGGCCCTCCGCCGATGACGAGGAGCCGCGGCGGGCATTGCGTAAGGTCGTACATGGTCTCGTTGTCGAGATAACCGGCCTCGGCAAGTCCTGGGATCGCGGGCCCGCTGGCATGCGCCCCCGTCGCGACCAATGCCTTCTTGAAATGGAGGGTCCTGTCCGCGACCACGACGGTGTCCGGTCCGCCGAAGCGCGCTTCGCCGAAATAGAGGTCGATGCCCTCGGCTGCGACGGAAACGGCCGAATTGGCACGGCTGATCCGCTGCCGTATCTGCCGCATCCGTGTCATCGCCCGTTGAAAGTCGACGCGAAGGTGGTCTGGCGGGTCGCCGCCAAAGCTCTCGGCATCGCGCATATCGGCATAGAGCCTGGCCGTGCGGATGATCGACTTCGACGGAATACCGCCGACATTGACGCAGGCACCACCGATCAGCCCGCGTTCGATCAGCGCGACCTTTGCGCCAAGGCTCGCGGCGTCACGCGCGGCGGTCAACCCGGCCGGCCCGGCGCCGATGACGACGAGATTGTAGAGGCCGTTCGGGGTCGGGTTCTTCCAGTGCGCGGGATGCGCGCCCCTGATCAGTTCGACGTCGTTGCTGTCGAGAGGGAAGACGGCGGTTCTCGTCGGTTCACGCGACATCGCGCCCTCCGGATACCGGCCGCGACAGCCATCCGCCGGTGAAACCCGCCTTGTCCAGGCCGCGACGGATATGGGGATTGGAACGCATCAACTCCCAGATCAGTCCGGAACGGTGGTTTTCGATCATCATCACCGCGATGCCCTGGTCAAGCCCGTAATGGCCTTCCGACACCCAGCCGGCGCGGCCGAATTTGCGCCGGTTGGCCAATGTCGGGTTGAAACCGCTCGGCAGCCGGAAATTGTCGAGTACCTCCGGATAACGATCGACGAGGTGACGCAGCGCCGCCAGGCAAATGTCCGGCGCAAAGGGCAACGACGCCGGATAGGACCATGGCGCGATTGTCCCGTCATCCGGTCCGAAAGGCGCGCCGCGCGCGGCATAGCCGGAAAACCTGTGGGTCCGCCGCTCCACGCTGGCGCGGAAGCCGCCCGGTCCGTCTCCGGCCGAAAGGCCCCACAAATTCTCGCCATAGCCGTCAAAGCCGTAAGGGTTGTGCCGGGCGTAGTCGCGGTGAAGGTATGTCGAGCGGCGGCTGTTTTCGAAATAGTCCGAATTCTTCTCCCGCATGAAAGCGTCGCGGATGCCGGAGAAATCGATCCAGGCATGCGAGAACTGGTGCATGAACAGCGGCCCGCCATAGAGCACGTCGTGGCCGTAGATGTTTTCCCATTGATAGGTCGCCGTCCAGGCCTCGTAGCTGTCGTCCGAGGTCGGGCGGTCCGGAGAGGCCATCGACAGCACATAGAGGATCGTCGCCTCGTTATAGCCTTCCCAGCCATAATGCAGAAAGCCGCTCCTCGGCTTCCAGCCCTGGCGGAGCGTCGGGCTGCTGCCTTGCGCCCATCGCCAGTCGACCCGCCTGTAAAGCGCCTCGGCCAGGTGGCGGATTTCGGCTTCGTCGTCGCTGTCGCCGGAAAAATACGCGCTCGCCACCAGCATGCCGGCGATCAGCAGGGCGGTATCCACCATCGACAGTTCGCAGCGCCAAACGCGCAAGCCGCTCCTCATGTCGAGAAAGTGGTAGTAAAAACCCTTGTGGCCGGTGACGTCGTGACCGCTGCCTTGCGTGCTGGTCTGGAAAAAGCGTAGCGCCGCAAGGGTCAGGCGGGCAGCCGCGTCGCGCGCTATCCAGCCACGTTCGACGCCGATCGGATAGCAGGACAGGGCGAACCCGACGACGGCGATGCTGCACGGCGAATTGGGCCGCGACGTGTCGGCGACCAGCCCGTTGTCGGGGTTCACGTTCTCCAGAAAATAGCCGAAGGCGGCGCGTTGACAGTGGTCCAGCAGTTCGTCATCGGCCAGCGCGGCGGGATCTGCTCTAAGCAAACGATAAAAACTCCTGCCTATTGGCGGCAACGCCCTGCGCCGGTACGGTGACATCGACCAGAAGGGCATGATCGCTGAAGGCGATCGCTTGCGCCTGTTCCGGCATCGCGGAGGCCGCATCCAAATGGTCTACCATTGCTCGGCTCAGGTAATCGGGACTTCCCATCTTCACCCATGGCGTCTTGGGGTTGGCATTTGCTGCATCGACGCATCGGATGGTTGCCATGTCGGGCCGCCGTGCATTCTCAAGTTGAATCTGCACGGTCTCGTTCGCGATCGGATGCCGCGGCAAGGCGAAGTTGGAAATCAGCACGGTCAACGAATTTCCGTCGCGCACACACCAACTGTCGACGGTGGGGTGATTGCCTTGAGTCGACAGGATTTCGGTTCCAAGGCCATGCAGCATTTCGAAGGCACGGTAAGCCGGTTTGGCGACGCCGTGAAGGTTCATCAGGCCGAAACCACCATGAAAGGGCAGGGATGGAAAATAATTCTCGTCGAGAATATCCGAAAAGGCTCAGTAGCTGTAGCCCTGAACCAGCCCTCTCGCCTCCATTCCTCGCCCTGGACGCCGAGGTCGCGGCGAAAGGTCACGCCCGTGGGACTGTCTGAAATGTTTGCCGTTTCTGCACCTTCCATACCGACTAGACGCCGGCGATGGCATATTCGTTGCCTGCTCACGCGGATTTGTAGTGCATCAGTAGGTGGCGCGGCCGCCCGAGACGTCGAACACGGCGGCCGTGGTGAACGAGCATTCCTCCGAGGCGATCCATGAGATCAGCGCCGCCACCTCCTCGACCTCGCCGAACCGCGCCATCGGTATCTTGGAGAGCATGAAATCGATGTGCTCCTGCTTCATCTGCTTGAAGATCGCGGTGCGCACGGCGGCCGGCGTCACGCAATTGACCGTCACCTTGGTCTTGGCGAGTTCCTTGCCGAGCGACTTGGTCAGGCCAATCACCGCCGCCTTCGAGGTGCTGTAGGCGGAAGCATTGGGATTGCCTTCCTTGCCGGCGATCGAGGCGATGTTGACGATGCGGCCATAGTTGCGCTCGAGCATGTGTGGCACCAGCGCCTTGTTGCAGTAGAAGACGCCGTTGATGTTGATGTCGATGACCCCACGCCAGTCCTCGACCGAATAGGACCAGGTGGTCATGTTGGGGCCGGTGATGGCCGCACTGGTGACCAGTATGTCGACCCCGCCGAAGGCTTCGATCGTCGATCGTGCGGCGACCTCCACACTTGCCGCATCCGCAACGTCCAACGTCACTCCACGCAGGCCGGGAACAATGGCTTTCGCCTGTTCGATCTGTGCGGGATCGCGATCCCAGACGCAGACGCGCCCGCCTTCGTCGACGATCCTCTGCGCGACCGCGAGGCCGATGCCCGAGGCGCCTCCGGTGATCACCGCCGACCGGCCGGCGAAGCGTCCCGCAAAGTTCATCGGCATGTCATTCCCCTGTCCATGTTGGCTGACCCGTGTGACGCCCCGCCCCAGGGAGTGTGAGGTTACCGCGGGCCGAGTTCAAGCCGGCATGCGGCCGGATCGTCTGGGCCAATCGGACGGATTATGGCGCGGCTCCTTCGAACTGGTCGCGCAGCTTTTCCACCATACCCACCATGGCGGGCCGATTTCGGCATACCCATGGACCAAGGAACATCAAGGGCAGCGACTCGTTCCCGATGGGCAGCCGGAGCGCGCGTCCGATTGGTCGGTTGCTGGCAAGCGGTCTCTCGGCGATCGCCGCGCTGTAAGACAAGGTGACCGGATTTGCCATTGAGCACGGGGTGCGATAGGTTATATTGCACTGCACAATGGAGACGCCGTTTCTTGTACGACCCTGTTTGCGGAAATGCCGGCTGGTTCGCGGCCTGCCGATCCTGGGTCGTGTCGACGGGACCGTGAGATGAAAATTCCCAAATCCCTGCTCGTCGATCCCGAGAAGAATTCGGTCTATGGCAGCTTTGCCATTGCCGTTTCGATCTGGGCGTTCTCCTATTCCGTCATTTTCGGCCAGGTGCTGATCCTGGCCTATTATGCCGTCTGGCTTCCGCTCATTCTGGTCGACTACCAGCGTTTCCTGCGGCAACTGTCCAGCGCCTGGCTGCCGCTGCTCTTCGCGGCCTATATCGGCTTTTCCGTGTTCTGGTCGCAGGCGCCCGGCGTCACCGCCAGAACGGCGGTCCAGTACTTGTCCCATATCGCCTGCGCCTATGTCGCCGCACGCACCGTCAGCGTCCGCACCCTGACGATAGGCGCTCTGGTCGGCATATTCTTCGTCCTGCTCTATTCGCTGAAGGTCGGCGCCTATTCCGAGGATGTCCTCGACGGCACCTATAATTTCGTCGGCGCCTTCGCCTCCAAGAACCAGATCGGCTTCGTCGGCTCGCTCGGCATCTATTTCTCGGTCGTGTTCCTTGCTTTCCTTCGGCGTGGCCGGCTGAGTTTCATGCTGACCGTGCCGGTCGTGCTGTTGTCGGCCTATGTGCTGGTCGTCTCGCATTCCGCCACCTCGATGGCCTCGATACCGGCGGTTCTGGCGCTGGTGGCGCTTCTTGCGATGAGCAAGCTTTTGTCGCGACGCTACCGCCGGGTGATCTTCCTGGTCGGCGCCGGCATGATCGTCGTGGTAGCCATCGTCGCCCTCAATCTCGGGCTCATGGACTTCGTGCTTGGCATCTTCGGCAAGGATTCGACGCTCACCGGGCGGACTTATCTTTGGGAGCAGGGCTGGAACGCCGCGATGCGATCGCCGATCCTTGGCGTCGGCTATGCCGCCTATTGGGTGCAGGGCTTTGCCGAGGCGGAGCGGCTGTGGAACGAGTTCTACATCAGCACCCGCACCGGCTTCCATTTCCACAACACCTATGTCGAAGCCCTTGTCGAACTCGGCTTCACCGGGGCCGTGCTGATATCGCTGATCATGCTGCGCACGCTCTTCGGCCACATCGCGGCGGTGATCTTCAAGACATGGCAGGCCGAATCGGTGGTTCTCATCGGCGTGATGGTGCTGCTGCTCATCCGCTCCTTCGTCGAGGTCGAGATACTCAACCCCTACATCATGGGTTCATTCCTGATGTATTTCAGCTTCTTCAAGCTGGCGCGGTTGCCGGTCACCCGCACGCGATGGTCACCGGCTTTCGAGCCGGCGGATGCGAAGGCTGGACAGGCAGCTTGGCCTCACCGTCCCGCGGCAGCCGAGTAATGACGAGTGTCCGCTAAAGCCATCGCGGGAAAACGCGTAGCGGTTCCGTTCGGAATTGCGTCAACAGCCATTCTGGTTTTCCGGTGCTGAAGATCAATCAGCAAAAGCCTCCGCCAAGCAGGCTTGGCGGAGGCTCAAAGTTCTTGCGCTATGGATCGTACGCGGCGGGCCGCGCGACGGTTCCGCGTCTCTACTGGCTGGCCAGCGGCGCCAGCTTGATCTTGATCACATCGCCGGGCAGCACCGGTGTGTCTTCCTTGGCGGCGATTTCGGTGGTCTTGCCGTCGACATCGCGCACCAGCGAATAGAGCAAGGTAGGGTGCTGGTCGTTGGTAATGGCGGCCGTCGTCGCGGGATCCGTGGCCTGGGCTATCAGGCCTTTTTGCATATTCACCTTCAGCGCGGCCTCGTTCAGGTCGGCTTCGGTCTGCTGGCGATCGGCGGCGAGGGTCGAACTCAAGGTGTTCTGGGCGTCGATGGCGTCCTGCGTCGCCTTGCTGATCGCCTGCTTGGCGGTCAGGATGGCTGTCTCGTAGTCCAGGATCTTGCCCTGCAGGTCGGTGACGGACTGCTGCGAATCCAGAAGCCTCGCATTGGCCACCAGGCCCTTCTGGGCCAGCGGACCGATGCTGGCTAGCTGTTGCTGGGCCAGGTCGACCTGCTTCTGCTGGTTGACGATCTTCTTCTGCAGCGATTCGATTTCGGCCTGCAGCACACCCTTGAGATCATCGAGCGCCTCGAGCTTGAGCTTCAGCGCCTTCTGGTCGGCGGTAAGGATTGTCATCTCGTCGGCGACGATGGTCGGCAGCCGGGGATCGCCTTCGACCTCCTTGGGTGCCTCAAAACTCGTCTTGCCCGCCATGTCGGCGTCGATGCGGGCGCGCTTGACGATCAGCCGAACGCGCTGGTCGTCGGAGATATCGAAATTGCCCTTGGCGGTCACCAGGTCCTTGCCGAGCTGGGGACCGTAGTCGGCGTTGCGCCTGATGCCTCCGGCGACGCTGATCGCTTTCAGCACCGTAAGATCGGGCACAAAGGGAAATTGCCCGGGATTCTGCACCTCGCCCGAAATGTAGAAGGGGCGGAACTGCGCCATTTCGACCGAGGCTTCGGGCTTGTCCGATAAAGCGAGCTTGTGCTGCAGCGCCTCGCCGATCGCCGCGGCGACCTCCGCCGTGGTCTTGCCGGCCGCCGGCAACTCGCCGACGAAAGGCACCGACAGCGTGCCTGCCGGGCCGATCGTATATTGGCCATTGACCGACGACCAGTCGCGGAACGTGCTTTCGACGGTCTGCCATTCGGCGATGCGGATGGTGAGCTTGTCCTGGGAGCCCAGACGGTAATCGTCGGCGGGGGCCATCTGGGGAAAAGCGAACGACATCGCAAGGCAGGTCGCCACGAGTCGCGAGCGGCCGGAAAGCGGGCCGCTGCCAAAGGCTTCGAAAATGTCTATCTTCAACTGAGCGTTCCGATCCGTTTTAGCCCCCATCGCCCGATGAGCTTGCCGCCGGATGCCTTGATCCTGCCGGCCGATCAGTAAGAACCGCGCGACATCCAGACGGCCGGCACTGTTCTGATGATGATGCGAACGTCCTCGAACAGCGACCAGTTCTCGACATAGTGGCGGTCGAACGCGACGCGGCTGTCATAGGAAACGTCGTTGCGGCCGCTGACCTGCCACAGGCCGGTCAGCCCGGGCCGGGACTTCAGATAGTAGACAGCCGCGCTGCCATAGATTTCAAGTTCGTCCCGGACCACCGGGCGAGGCCCGACAAGGCTCATGTCACCCTGGAGGATGTTGATGATCTGCGGCAATTCATCGAGGCTCAGCTTGCGCAGCACCGTTCCGACGCGGGTGACGCGCGGATCGTTCTTCAGCTTGCGGGTCGCTATCCATTCCGCATTGGCCTCTGGATTGGTCGCGAGATAGGCGGCCAGCACCTTGTCGCCGTCCGGAACCATGGTGCGGAACTTGAGGCAGGAGAAGAGCCGTCCGCCGCGCCCGATTCGGCGGTGACCGTAGAAAACCGATCCGCCATCGGAGAATTTGACGAGCAACGCTATCATTATGAACAGCGGGCTGAGCGCGATCAGTCCAGCCAGCGAACCGACGATGTCGAAACTCCGCTTGATGAGGCCGCCGATCGGCGGCGGAAAGTCGGTGTCGGCCTGCGAAAACCCCGCCGTGGCCGACTTGGCAATATCCCTCATACGGAAACTCCATGCGTTCAACGAATGGTTTACCGCACGATACCAAAAAAATGCTGCAGCGCAACACACAATTTCCCACGCCGCTGAAATAGTCGCGTCATGAATTGACCAAATAATAAGCT
This sequence comes from Mesorhizobium sp. URHB0026, assembly GCF_054059755.1. Lineage (NCBI taxonomy): Bacteria > Pseudomonadati > Pseudomonadota > Alphaproteobacteria > Hyphomicrobiales > Phyllobacteriaceae > Mesorhizobium > Mesorhizobium sp. URHB0026. Next base: position 2,117,918 of record NZ_JBSSCN010000001.1, read on the forward strand.
AGTCCTGCTCAAATTTCGGAATTTTTAGCACATTTGTGACAATAAATGGGCAAGCATAAAAAAATCCGGACGTTTTTGGGGCGATTTTTGGGCGGTGCGTTCCCACTGTCGGGATCCGGAGCATACGAGTCCTTAACGGCGACGCTATATTCTAGACTATTCACCTAAAATACCATCTAATATTACGGGTTGTACTCCAGATTTACAATGGCTGCAGGTTGAGTGAAATGCGGCCGGGTGCGTTGCAGCATGGCAGAGTCGAACGCGTAAGCTCAATCAAAAATATGTGCGGTTGCCCTTGCCGCCTTCTGCTCGCCTTAATAGAATTGCAAATTATACCTGTTACGGTGGCGACAGGTTGAAAGGCCGGAAGCAACCGGTCGAGAGCGGGTGGTTTAACAAGCCCGCATCACAAGGGACGGCGCTCGGGTGGGGCTATCGTTGGATATACCCGAGCCGGTTTATGGGCTGTTGGGTATGTCGCTTCCAAAATTCATCGTTGGGATGCTGTTCGCGCTCGCGATCGTCGTCGCCTGGTCCTGGCTGGGTGGAGCTTCGCTTGGCACGACACTGCTGCGTGTCATCATCTGCGCGGTGGTCATCCAGACCGGTTATTTCGCGGTCGTCTATGCCATGATCGCCAGGAGCGCGCCAACGCCTGCCGACAGGCTGCGCGAAGCCGAGAGAAAACAGAACTCCACCGACGTGCCCGAGGGCGAGAAGCTGGGCAGCGTCCGGCGGGGGCTGCATTAGATCAACGGGGACATCATCGTCCTCAGGCCACATCGGCGGGTTCGGTTTCCGACTGTTCTCCCGATAGCATCCGGGACAACCGGCTCCCCGGCTTCGCCTTCAACCGCTGATATTGCCCGACCTCCACCACACGACCATCTTCCATCGCCACCACCCAGTCGGCGAAGGCGATCATCGACGGCCGGTGCGCGATGGTCAGGATCGTCATTGCGCCGCGCAGGCCGTCGATCGACCGGGCGATAAGCGACTGGTTCTGCCAGTCGAGCGCGCTTGTTGCCTCGTCCAGGATGAGCAGTGACGGCTTGCGCAGCAAAGCACGTGCCAGCGCGATGCGCTGGCGCTCGCCGCCCGAGAGGCGCACGCCGCGGTCGCCGACCACGGTATTCAGCCTCAGGTCCAGTCGGTCCACGAAATCGCCGGCGTGAGCGGCGCGCAGTGCCCTCCACAAGTCGTCCTCGCTGGCCTGGGGCGCGGCGAGGCGCAGGTTCGCCGCGATCGTGTCATGCAGCAGGAACACGTCCTGCGGCACATAGGCCACCTGATCGCGCCAGCGGCGGCGATTGCCCGCATCAATCTCGACGCCGTCGACGAGGATCTTGCCGGCGGTCGGCTCGAGCAGCCCGAGCAGCATGTCGGCGATCGTGCTCTTGCCTGACCCGGACGGGCCGATGAGCGCCGTGACCTTGCCGGCCGGAAGGCCGAAGGTGATGTCGCTCACCACTGCCTTGCCGGCGCCGTCGTCGTAGACGAAGGAGACGTCGCGAATGTTTAGCCCCGTATCGAGGGTCAGCTTGCGGGCATCCGTGGAGTCGACATGGCCAGGCTCCCGTTCGGCGTCGAAACGCGCCTGCAGGTTGCGCATTGCCGTATAGGCGGGCAGGTTGATCAGCACCTGCTGGGCCTGCGTCTGCATGTCCATGAACCGCGGCGCGATGCGCATGAAGACCAGGAGCAGCACGACGATCTCGGCCAGCGACAGGTGGAAGCGGACCAACGCCACATAGATGAAGACGCTCAAGCCCACGACGCTCGCCACCTGGAACACGGCGGTGCCGATCGAAGAGTTGCGGACATAGGCGATATTGTCGGCTTTCATCTTTTCGAGCGTGACCTGCAGCTGCGCGAAATAGCTGGCCTCGACATTCAGGCTCTTGGCCACCTTGATGCCACCCAGAAATTCCGAGACCGTGCGGTACTGGTCCTGGCGATTGGTCGTCAGGATCCGGCCGAAGGCGGTGGCTCGCGAGCGAAAGGGCTGCAGCGCTATGAACATCACGATGCCGATGGCGACGGCAAACGCCGTCATGACCGGCGATATGAACATGGAAATCACCAGATAGCCCGCCAGCAGCACGGCGATCTGCACCAGCATTAGCAGGGCAAAAGCCGCCCCTTGGACGCGGTCTATGTCTCCGGTCAGGGCATGGTCGAGATCGGAGCCGCGCATGCGCGTGAACACGCCCCAGCGCGCCTTGCCGATGCTCTCGAACAGGTTCATGCGCAAGCGGTTGATGAAATCGAAGAGCAGCCTTGCCATGTACACCGACTTGAAGCGGTTGAAGGCTGCCTGCACGGCAACAAGCCCGACCAGCGCGCAAAGCACCGTGGTCAGCTGCAGCGTTCCGCCGGGCACCAGCCAGCGCAGGAAATCGATATTGGGCAGTCTTACCGCGAAATCCTGGTCGGCACGGCCGACCAGGTGCAGCAGCGGCACCAGCAGCAGGATGGAAACCCCTTCCGTCAGGCTGCCGAGGATCAGGAACAGCAGCGCCGTCCAGGTTCGTCGTCCGCCGATCCGGGCAATGACGGCGCCGAATGCCGCGACATCGCGAAACAGCGACAGGCTGAAGACCGATGACCTAGGCATCTCCAGCCAATTCCTTTTCGATCAGCGCCACAGCCTCGCCGATCCTGTCGATGCCCGTCGGAACGTCCAGCCGGCACACGCCGACATGGTTAGCAATCGCTGAACAATGGCGAAGATGCATCGCCGCGAAATCGCCGGAGAGCGCCGCGCGGCCAAACCGCGTCACGTAGGAGAATTTGATAATGGCTGGCAAGGCGGCGATTTGAGGCAGGAGGGTGATCCCGGCCCTTTCGCCGCGCTCGAGGATGTAGATCCTGGCCGCCGGCACCCTGTTGCCGGAGAAGGCGCCGTGCAGGCGATGCTGCATCTTCTCGATCGCCGGATGCACTTGCGGTCGCACTTGCGCTTGCCCAAGCGAGATCGCCGCCGCGGCATCGGCGGCAAGCTTGATCTGCGGAAATCCCGGAACGATCATCGGTTCGTCCGGGTTGGTGAGATCGAGCCCCACGACGTCGTCGGTGAGCAGGTCGTGTCCGGCCCGGATCAGCGCGCTTGCCGTCGTCGATTTGCCGGCGCCCTTATCGCCCATGAAGATGGCGCCCCTGCCGGTCACCGCGATGGCGCTGGCATGCAACACCAGCAGGCCGCGCTGGTGCAGCAGCAGCGCCAGCACCGGCCCCAGCAACGGGAAGGCAAGCAAGCTGTCGCCGACGCCGGGCGCCGGCTGGACATCGATGCGGCGGGCGTCGCTGATCAGGAATGCGCCGACGGCCTCCCAGGCCAGATACTGCCGGCCAGGCTCGAAACGGAAGACGGTCGCTGCCTCCGCCGAAGGCTTGGGCATATCGATCGGGCCGATGACGATCTCGATGTCGGCCGTTGCCGGGTCCGCCGGCTCCAGTTCGGGCAGCGACACGTCGGACGCGATGAGCAGGCCGTAGGCCCGGTAGTAACTTCGTTCTCCCGCTGTCCTGTCGCGGCTGGGAAGACGGTCGAGATCGCCGGCGAACGGCTCATGGCGAGACATCATGCGGGGCTCCCGCCATGCTGGACCTGCCGCAGCCACAGCGACAGCGACGCCGAGCGCCAGACATACTGGACATCGAGCGGTGCCGCCTGGTCCGGCTGGCGCAGCAGCCGCGCATAGGCGGCGTTTACTTCCGGCAGGTTGACATAGGGTGCGATGCGGCCCGCATCGCCGACCAGCAACTGCTCCAGCAGGTCGCGATGGTTGTGCACCATGCCGTTGACCAGATTGGCGGTGAAATCGATCTTGTCGCGCCGCCACTGTACCGCCGCCGGCAGGATGCCCTCCATGGCCCGGCGCAGCACGTAGCGGCCAAACCCATGACGGAGCTTCTCCTCGCCCGGCAGCCCGAGGCAGAATTCCACCAGCGGCTTGTCCCAGAAGGGGTACCGCGGCTCGACGCCGAAATTGGCGGCGGCCTTGTCCAGAACCTCGAAAGAGTGCGGAACATAGCCGTTGGACAGGATCCAGCGATGGCTGAGCGCGTCGCTGGCTTGGACGCCAGGCGGCATGTAGCCAGCCCGATGGAACCGGTCGACGAGCTCGGTTCGCCTGGCAAGGTCCGGATTGATCAGGTCGCGCCAGCTGCGGCCACGCTGCGACCGGGCGGGCCTGCGCATTCTGTTCAGGGCTCGATTCCCCAGCTGTCTCAGCCTGGCGATGCGCCAGGCCGGCCCGTAGATGGTCAGGAACTGGAAATACAGGCCGAGCGTGCTGTCGCCATAGGTGTTGGAGGCACTGCGGATCTCGCGCCAAAGGTCCAGCCATCTGCCGCCATTGGCAAGCTCGTGCAGATGGCCATGTCCCTGTGAAACGACCTCGTCGCCGCCATGGCCGTCGAGGAGCACCTTGATGCCCTTGGCGCCGGCCGTCCGATAGATACCGCGGGTCAGCGTCAGGCCCGGCGCCAGGAACGTGCCTTCCTGTTCTTCCAGCACCCGTTCGAATTCTGCGAAGGGTGCATAATTGCCGACTGGGATGAACGTCGGATCGGCTTTCTGCTGATCGAGCACGGCATCGATGAACGGGCGCTCGTCCATCGATGAACCCTTTTCGAACACGAGTGAGAAGGTCGGTAGCCTCGGCTTGCGCTCGGCCGCATTTTGCAATCCCGCCACGCAGGTGATCGAGGATGAATCGAGGCCGCCGCTCAGCATCGCGCCGATCGACGGACTTCCTCGCATGCGGTTGCGGACCGATTGCGCGAACAGATGGGCGAATTCCTCCGCGGCATCAGGCCGCGGTGCGCGCTGGGATGGTTCGATCTGCCAGTACCGGCGCAGCACCAGACGTTGCACGGTGACGGTGAGGCTGTGACGCGCCGGCAGGGCGAAGATGTCGCTGTAGGGCGTGGACTGTGGGTCATCGGGCAGCCCGGCCAGGAACCCCGAAATCCGGTGCTCGCTGAGGCGCGCGCCGACCCCGTCGAGGCCGAGCATTGGCCCGATCTCGGAGGCAAAGGCAAAGCGGCGTTCCGCTGCGTGGTAATAGAAAGGCTTGACCCCGAAATGGTCTCGCGCGCAAAACAAAAGCTGCCGCTCGGCATCCCAGATGGCAAAGGCGAAGTCGCCTTGCAGATGCACGGGGCACGTTTCACCCCAGCGCAGATAGGCCCGCATCAGCAACGCCGCATCGGCGACTGAGTTGTCCCTGATGCCGAGCCTTGCGAGCAGCTCGTCGCGATTATCTAGCCGGCAATCGGCGGTGATGGCCAGCTTGCCGCCGGCCATGGTCAGCGGGCCGGGGCCGGCTTCGTCCGTGGTGTTGAGCCAGGCATGGCCAAGCGCGACGCCGCTGTCCTGCCACCACGACGTCCCGTCGGGACCTCGATGGCGCATGCGCGCCAGCATCTGCTGGATGTCGCTCGCCGCTTCAGCCGGCGCGGGGCCTTGTCGCAGCAGGATTCCGGCTACGCCGCTCATCGGCTGCCGTGGTCGACCAGGTGGGCGAAACCATCGACGGATCCGCCAAGCACGATGTGGTTATCGCTGACCAGCCAGGCATGCGCCTTCAATTGCTCGCCCGTGCCGCGCTCGATGCCGATGCGGATGTTCGACGCATTGCCTTGGCGCGCGAGCAGGTATTGGCCCGACAGCGCCTGGGTCAGGCATGTGGCGCCCGGAACGAACCGTGCGGCGGCAGCAACCCCCCAGGCGACAAGCCGCAACTCGCCCATGCTGGCACATTGGTGCGCGTTGAGCCGCGTCACCATCCCGCGGACGCGGTTGTAGGAGAACAATGTCAGCCCGAGCCGGACGGTCGTGACCACCAGCAGGCAGCGGCACAGGAAAAGCGCTTCCGAGCCGCTCAAGGACAAAATCCTGGCCACGCTGCGCCTGCCAGGCCGCTGCTTCATCGGCCGGGGATTTCTCTGCGTCACAGGTCTTTGCCGCGCAACCATGGCCTTCTGCGACACCTGCCTAGACGAGTGCCTCATGCTCAAGCCTCGCAAGCCCGTTTTCCGCCAGGCCTTTCAGCAATGCGTCGACGTCGGCCTTGCAGCGTTCGGCGTCGACATTGTAGCGAGCGAGGACGGCGCTGCGGATATCCGCGATCGGCTTGGGTTCCTGGATCAGTTCCCAGATGAAGGCGCCGACGCCGTTGAGGCTGTAATAGATATTGGACTTCAGGTTGAGAAGCGCGAGGCCATCGCCGAATTCGCAAGCAACGGCGTCCTTGGTGGCCTTTACGCAATCGTGCTCGGATGGGTTCCAGTTCATCCTAAAACCTCGTTTGCAACACACGGTCTACGCGTCGTCAAGTTCAACGGAAAGTCGGGGATTTTTCATCCCCGGCTCCATTTCATTGTCTTCGATTCTCGAGGCCCAACGTCATTCCTCCAGAATCAGGCTAGTCTCAGGAGAACGTCAGGTCGCCGATCGGGGTGTGCGCGGGAAACGACGCGTCGATTGCCGTGCTGCCACCGCCGCCCTGGGTGATGGTTTCGATTGAACCATGTACTGTCAGGTTTGGCGTTTCGTACTCATGCTTTTCAACATTCTGTTCCATTTTTACTCTCCATAAGGACTGGAAACGGCCTGTCGATTGCCGTCAGCACTTTCATGCTGCACCGCAATAGCTGCACAGCAACATTTATGAGTCAAGCCTGATTTACCAGCCGTTAATCAATTATGGGTTGCGGACGTCACTCGGAGTGTAAGAAATCGACCTCTTTCGACATGGAGCCGGGTGCGAGTGATCCTCGTCATAAGGGATTCCATACCCCGTTGATTTTCCACAATTAAGAGCCAGCCAATACTGGCCATTACCATTGGACAACGCTAAAAGATACTCAACTTTCAGCTGATCCCATCGATGGCCCGGCCGAAGCGCTACGCCAGGGTGGGAATTCGTCCACACATCTCATCACCTTCCGCGAAGCCGTCAAACGCCATGGTTGCAAAATCTCGCACTGCGAAAGGAAAGGCTTTACGGCGCCGCCGTTTTTGACGATGCTTTGCTTAGCAGCTGCAGCATACGCTTCGCGCAAACCGCTTTTTGGAGACTGTGCGCTCAATGGCCTTGCCGGAAAGCACCTATGAAAGACTGCGCGCCACCGACTGCGCCGACGAGATCGCTTATGTGCGGGCCTGCTTACGGTTATATTTCGCGGGGCCGGCGGCCTCGGCCGGTGAAACGTGGACGCCGGGCCTTTCCGACGCTGTCGTCACCGATATCGCCAGGTTGAACAAGGTCGGTACGTTCGTCCTGAAGGCGCTGTCGCGTACGCCGGCGCATGAGAGGCCGGCGGAACTGTTCCAGTGGCTCGAAACCTATCGCAGGAGGACGGTGTCGATGAACGCCGCCTGCCTCATGGATTCGATGGCCATTCACGAGGCGCTGCTCGACAGGCGGATTGATTTTGTCTTCCTGAAAGGGCCGTTCCAGCAGCATCTGCTTTATGACGATCATTTCATGAAACCCTCGGGCGATATCGACATCCTGGTTTCACCTGCCGGGTTCTTGAAGGCACGCGAAGCGTTAGGCTCGATCGGCTACGAAGTATCGGGCAAGTCGCGTTCGGTCTGGTGGGTCCGCTTTCTCGGCGAACAGCACATGATCCGTGGCAAGGGGTCGAAATCATCCACTGTCGACCTTCATTACCGGCTTCAGCAGCCCGGCTCGCCCAGTCCGCGCGATGCCGACGGGTTCCTGCGGCGAAAACGGCTGGTCGAGATCACCGGCGCCGAAGTCCCGTTCACGTCGGCCGCCGACACGCTGATGCTGGCCTGCATCAGCGTCGCCAAGGCACTGTTCAACCGGGAGCCTTGCGCCGGCTACGTCTGCGACATCAGGGCCAGCGCCAGCCGTCTCGGCCACGCCGATCAGCAGCGTGTGCTCGATGCAGCGGTAAGCCAAGGGCTGGAGGACACGCTGCTGCTCGGCCTGCGCGCCGCCGATGTGCTGCTCGGCGGCACCGGCACGCTCCTGTCGGAGCGGGCCAAGCCGATCCTGTCGCGCATCGGCAACGAGGACCTGCTCAACATGGTCATCGCGCCATGGCTGTCGTCGCTGCGCTGGCCGCAGCGACGGACGGTGTTGTGGGAATTGTGCGGCCGGGCTCCGGTCCGTTACCTTTCCGAGGCCGGCTGGGCGGCGTCGGCGGACATCAGCCGCCGCATCTTCGAACGGCCGGCCGGCCCGTGATGGGGGTGGATATCGAACGCGTACAGGGCGAGGGCAGATCGGAACCTGTGCAAGAGGCAATTCCATGTCGATGACGAAATCCCAAATCTGCGTGATCATCGCGGCCAAAAACGCGGCGCGCACGATCGCCGTCGCCATCGCGTCCGCGTTGCGCGAACCGGAAGTCGGGGAGGTCGTCGTCGTCGACGATGGCTCCACGGACAATACGGCCGAGGTCGCGCGCTCCGCCGACGATGGCAGCGGCCGGCTTGCGGTGATGCGCCTGGACGTCAATCGCGGCCCTTCTTTTGCCCGCAATGCGGCGATCGCCGGTTCACGAGCCCCGTTCATCAGCATTCTGGACGCCGACGATTTCTTCCTCGAGGGCCGGTTTCGCAACCTGTTTGCCGGCGCCGATTGGGATTTCGCCGCCGACAACATCATGCTCATCAGGGATGACGCGGCTGGGGATGCAACCAAAATCGTCGCCCCGGATTTTGCCGCCGATCCGGAATTCCTCGATTTCGAAGGTTTCGTGGAAGGCAACATCTCCAGGCGCCGCGTCCAAAGAGGCGAACTCGGCTTCTTGAAGCCGGTGATCAGCCGTGCCTTTCTCGACCGCCACGGGTTGCGCTACGACGAGAGCCTGCGACTGGGCGAGGACTACGAGCTTTACGCGCGAGCGGTCGCCCACGGGGCACGGTTCAAGGTCATTCGTTCCTGCGGCTACGGCGCTATCGTGCGCGCCGATTCACTCAGCGGCCGCCACAAGACGCAGGACCTGAAGCGGCTGGCCGATGCCGATCTGGCGCTGCTGGCGATCGACAGCCTTCCGGAAGGATCCAAAGCAGTGCTGCGGCGGCACGAGCGGCACGTGCGCGACAAATACCGGCTGCGCAATTTCCTCGACGTGAAGGCCGAGCGGGGCCTGGCTTCGGCCGCTGCCTACGCCTTCGCAAGCCAATCCAACCTCGTCCCCATCGTTCAGGGCGTGGCGTCCGACAAGATCGAGGCGCTGTTTCGCAGTGTTGGCCTGGTCTCCAGGAACAAGCACGTGCCGCCGCTGCGTTTCCTGATGGCTGGAACCAGCACTGGCAAGGGACGGTAAGGCGCGATGTTACCTGCCGACCGCGAGCCCGCCACGCAACCATTTCGATTGGATTTATGAGTTTACGAATTGGGTGGTTGCCTCGCGGCTCTGAGGATGGCAGTCTATGTTGCGGTGCAACAAATTGACCGACCAGCCGAACTGGTGGACTGGTGCGAAGTCTCTCTTCGTCAGAGGAGTTGGGCGACGCGGTTTCGAGTTTTCAACCCCGGTTGCGGGGATCGGCCTGTGGCCTGAAAGGCGGCCAGGAAGCCGGCGATGACGGGAATTTAAGTTCATGGCCTCGATATTCGGCTTCAGATCAAGGGATCCGGCCCGCGACAGGCAGACCGACGTTGCGCGCCTGGACCGGCTGGCGAAGCTTTTCGAGCAGATCGCCGCGGAGATCGAGGCGGAGAAAACCGGCCTGGAGACCCGCTACCGCAAGGACGCCACCAACGCGGCCTTTCTTGTCGAAGCCATGGAAAACGGCTCCGCCTCCGACCGTCGCTCGTCCGAAGTCAGCGCGTTGACGCAGTCGATCCTGAACAGCGAGCGCCGCATCGCCGCACTGTCGCGCCAGGGCGGCAGGATGCGCGAGCTCCGTCATTCGCTGGACGTGGTCTTCGACGAGAATACGACCACCGATCCGGCGGCGACGGTCGAACCGGCCAGGCAGGCGGGAGCCGGCCGAAATTGAAGGCGGCGGCGCGGGACCGTTACGGCGAAGGTGATGCGAGGCTGGAAGTCGGGAGGACAATTGAAAAGGTCAAGGTTGGCCCGTTTGAAAGCGGTTCGAACGTCGACTTTGGGTTGGGGACACAGCGCAAAGGTGAGTTAGTCATGAATTCGGATCCAAAGACCATGTCCACGACAGCAATCGATGCCCCTTCAGCCCTGCATTTCTGGCGGCGGTCTGGTCTGGCGGTCGCTTTGCTGCTGGTCGCTCTTGGCAGCCTGCCGGCAACCCCGTCTCATGCGCAGGATATCCAGTCCGCGCCCTCTTTCGTCGACGATTTCAAGAATTTCGACCGCGAGCGCTGGTACGTTTCAGACGGCTGGACGAACGGCAGCCATCAGAATTGCACCTGGTCGAAAGGCTTGGTCAAGCTTTCCGATGGCGTTCTTTCGCTCGGATTCGCGAAGCAGAAGACCAAGGATCGCGAGTTCGCCTGCGGCGAGATCCAGACCAAGCAGCGTTTCGGCTATGGTACCTATGAGGCGCGGATGAAGACCGACACCGGCCCCGGCCTCAACGCGGCTTTCTTCTCCTATATCGGCCCGTCCGACAAGCAGCCCTGGGACGAGATCGACTTCGAGATCCTGACCAAGGACACTTCCAAGGTGCAGGTCAACGCCTATATCGCCGGCAAGGGCAAGAACGAGAAGCTGGTCGACGTGCCTGGCGGCACCGACAGTGCCTTCAACGACTATGCCTTCGTCTGGGAGAAGGATAGCCTGCGCTGGTATCTCAACGGCCAGCTGGTTAACACCATCACCGATCCCGCGAAGTTGCCCAGCCATGCGCAGAAGATCTTCTTCAGCCTTTGGGGCAGCGACACCATGAAGGGCTGGATGGGAGCGTTCGCGGACCCGGGCCGCACGCTTTCGCTGCAGATCGAACGGGTCGCGTTCACCGCGCTGGGTCAGCCCTGCCAGTTTCCGGAATCGCTGGTGTGTAGTGTAAAAGAGCTGGGAAAGACGAATTGAACCGGCAGGGCCGAGAAGCGGTCCGCTGCCCTGGATGGGAATGAAACCGAATGAACTTGACGGTATTTGGAATTGGCTATGTCGGCTTGGTGCAGGCGGCGGTGCTTGCCGAGGTTGGCCACCAGGTTGTTTGCGTCGATATCGACGCGAACAAGGTGGAGCGGCTCAATCAGGGCCTCGTTCCGATCTTCGAGCCGGGTCTTGAAACGATCGTCAGGGAGAATCACGCCGCCGGCCGCATCAAGTTCACCACCGATGCGGCGGCCGCCGTCAGGCACGGCGAAATCCAGATGATTGCGGTCGGCACGCCGCCCGGCGAAGATGGTTCGGCCGACCTCAAATATGTGTTGGCGGTGGCCGAGACGATCGGCCGCGAGATGGATTCCACCAAGATCGTCGTCGGCAAGTCGACCGTGCCGGTCGGCACCTGCGAAAAAGTGAAGGCCAGGATCGCCGAGACGCTGAAGAAGCGGGGCCGCGAGGATCTGAGCTTCGACGTCGCCTCCAATCCCGAATTCCTCAAGGAAGGCTCCGCGGTCGCCGACTGCATGAAGCCCGACCGCATCATCGTCGGCACGTCGAGCGAAGAAACCGAGGCGGTGATGCGCGAACTCTACGCGCCCTTCAACCGCAACCACGAGAAGATGATCGTGATGGACGTGCGCAGCGCCGAATTCACGAAATACGCCGCCAATTGCATGCTGGCGACCAAGATCAGCTTCATGAACGAGATGGCCAATCTCGCCGAGCAGCTCGGCGCCGACATCGAGGAAGTGCGCCAGGGCATCGGCAGCGACCCGCGCATCGGCTATCACTTCATCTATCCGGGTCTCGGCTATGGCGGCTCGTGCTTTCCCAAGGACGTTCGCGCCCTGATCAAAACCGCCGAGGGCGTCAAGTACGACGCCAAGCTGCTGCGCGCCGTCGAGGAGCGCAACAATGACCAGAAATCCGTCCTGTTCGACAAGGTGCACCGCTATTTCAAAGGTAACCTCAAGGGCAAGACCTTCGCGCTATGGGGCCTGGCCTTCAAGCCCAACACCGACGACATGCGCGAGGCGCCCGCGCGCGTGCTGATGGAGGCGCTCTGGAACGCCGGCGCGGCCGTGCAGGCCTATGACCCCGAGGCCATGCAGGAATGCCAGGCCATCTACGGGCTGCGCGACGACCTGCTGTTGTGCGGCACCAAGGAGGCGGCCCTGCGCGGCGCCGATGCGCTGCTGATCGCCACCGAATGGAAGAGTTTTCGCGCACCGTCCTTCGATGCGCTGAAGGATGCCCTGGCCACTCCGGTCATCTTCGATGGCCGCAACCTTTACGATCCCAAGGTCGTGGCCCGCCACGGCATCGAATATCACTCGATCGGCAGAATGGCGGCATGAGATCGGACTCGGAGAGCCGAAAGCAGAATCGGGCCGACCGCCCGGCGAAGATCGGGCCGACCGCCCGGCGTAAAAGGAATTGTAGCTGATGGTGCTGGACGTGAAGCCCGAGCAAGTCACCAAGGATCATTCCGATGTTGTCGCGATCGGTTCCGGCTTCGGTTCGGCTTTCGTCCTGCATGAGTTCGCCCGGCGGCGCATGGCGCGCATCCTGGTCCTGGAATGGGGCCGCCACAACACGCATGAATGGCAGCTCGACCAGAACGTCAACACCGACATAGACGACGAGACGACCTCGCGCAGTTCGCCCAATGATCCCATCCGGTTCACCGGACGGCAGCCATGCACAAATCCGTTCGCGACGCTTGATCCGCCAAAGACTGCGTGAGGCGGCACTTGACGCTGCCGTTCATCGGCCATGGGCATTGAAACCCGATAGACGAGGAGCCAGGACCATGAAAGTTCTCTTTGCAGGCGGCAATGGCTACACACCGGAGTTCAGCGGCGGCGTGCAGTCGAGCACCCATCATCTGGCCGAGCAGTTGATCGAGCATGGGCATGAGGCCGCGGTGCTCGCCGCGCTGTTTGGCGATGGTGTCTTCGGCTTCAAGGCCCGTGCCAAGATGAAGCTTCTGCGTCAGCCGGCGGTCGTCGACAGTTTTCCCGGCTACCCGGTCATCCGGGCTTGGTTTCCCTGGGAGGCGGCGGCCTTCGCCGTCAACAGGGTCAAGCCGGATGTGGCGGTGGTCCAGTGTCACAAGTCGGTTCCACTCGGCAAGGCGTTGCAGGCCAAGGGCGTGCCGCTGGTCGTCTACCTCCGCAATGTCGAGTTTCGCGAGCTTGGAGGCGACCTGCGCGATTTGAGCTCGGCGCTCTACATCGCCAATTCCGAATTCACCGCGCGTACCTACGCCAGGGAGTTCGGTATCGAGGCGGCGGTGATCCCTCCGACCATCAATCCCACCCACTACAGCACGCCGACCTCAGGGCAGTTCGTCACCCTGATCAACCCTTATGAGGAAAAGGGCTTCGAGCTTGCGGTGAGGATCGCCGCCGCGTGCCCCGAAATCCCGTTCCTGTTCGTCGAAAGCTGGAAGCTGGCGGACGATCACCGGGCACGCATCGAGCAGACGATCAAGCCGCTCGGCAATGTCACGCTGGAGAACCGCACCAGTGACATGAAGACGGTCTATGGCCGCACCCGGATCCTGCTGGCGCCCAGCAAATGGGAAGAGGCCTGGGGGCGGGTTGCCTCGGAGGCCCATTGCAGCGGCATTCCGGTCGTCGGTTCGCGCCGCGGTGGCCTGCCGGAAGCGGTCGGCCCTGGCGGCACGGTGCTCGACTATGATGCCCCGCTTGCCGACTGGGTCGCGGCCGTCAGGCTCTTGTGGAACGACAACAAGGAATATGAGCGGGTCTCGACCCTCGCGCGTAGCTTCGCTGGCCGGCCGGAACTCGACCCCGACCGTCAGTTCGTCACCTTCTTCTCGATACTGGATAGGGCGGTGCGGCAGCGCGCACGCCAGGCCGCGTAGTCAAGCAGCGACCCGATCTGTTCTGCATCAGGCTGGGCGCTTGACCCTGTTCTTCAGGGTTTCATAGCCGCGTGCACCGAGCAGGGCGCGGGCAATCGTCTTGGCGGCGCTCTTGCGGCCCTCCTGCGAGTTGATCTGGCGCAGCCTCGCCGGCAGGTTTCGCGCGGCCTGCCCAAGTGCTGGCAGCGACAGCGCATCGGGAAAACTGACCATGTGCGTTTCGACGCACAGGACCGGTTTCCCCGACAGTTTGGCAATCCTCAGCGCCTGGGCATGTTCGCTTTCGATGAACAGGATGGCGTCGGATTTGCGATAGAAATCGGCCTTGAAACTGCCATGCGCGCCAAGCCGCTGGCGCTCCGCCTTGCTCGGCAGATCGAGCATGATCAGCTTGTCGTATTTGATCTCGTGCTTGGCGAGCCACGCCTCCGTCAACCCACGGTATTTTTCGAGCCGGCTGGTGACCAGCCAGCCGATCTTGCGGGTCACGGCATGAAGCGGCCGCGCCTCGCTGAGGAATTTTTCATAAGCCGGCCCGTCGTCGTTCTCGGCCTCGGTGGGGTCGAGGCACAGCACCCCGTCTATGTCGACACAGCATTGCGCCAGGAATTTGTGATGCATGAAGTTCCACTGGAACATGCGCGGATGCGGCACTACCTCGAACACCAGATCGGTCTCCTGATGCTCCGGCTCCAGGCCGAAGACGGCGGCAAAGGTGTAGTCAGCCTCGATACCGGCGCCCTTGATGCGTGCACGGGCGTCGCGCATGGCATTGCCGCCGGCGATGCTGTCGTCGATCACCAGCACCTTGCGCATGTCCGAGACCTTCCGGTCCAGGGCCGCGCGGCGTTTGGTGATGCCTGACGTGTAGACCCTGCCTTCGAGGAAGGAGTCCAGGTCGGTCATCGGGATGTTCGCCGCAAGGCTGACCAGCGTTGCCGCCAGCACGCCGCTTCTGGGAACGCCGACCACCAGGTCGATGTCGCGTGGCAGCCGGTGAAGGTTGCTCACGATGGCGTCGTTCATGTCGGAGATCGATCGGTAGTGCATGGATCAGGCCTGATGCTTGGGTGGGATATGGAATAGACGACAAAGGCGCCGAAATTATTGCGCCTCGCGCGGCGTCGCCGCCGGCGCCCTTGCCGGCAGCATTTTCAAGGCCTCCCGCAAGGCTTCGCGGCCGGCGGCGAAGGTCAGCGCGACGACGATGGTGATCGTGTAGGCGAGGATGGCGCCGCTTGCCAGGGCGACGACATGCTGCTGCGGCAGCATCGGCTTGGCCAGCCAGACCGCCCCAAGCGCCAGATGCGCGCCTAGCACGAACGGCGTTGCCGTGCGCAGCACATGGCTGGCTTGCAGCGGTCCGCTCTTGCCGACATAGAGCCACAGGAAGGGCGTGCGCAGATACTCGCTGACCGCATAGGCGACCGCCACGCCGAGCGCGCCGTAGGGCAGGCCAAGCGCGAAGGCAAGCACCGAGGTCACCGCCGTGATGATGCCCCAGCGCATGAAGTCGCCGGAGCGGCCCTGGCTGACGAAAAGCCAACCAGCCGGATTGTTGAGCGGCTGCAGCAGGCCGGCAAAGCCGAGCGCCAGGAAGATCGAGGCGCTGGCGCGCCACTGCTCGCCGAGCACGAAGGGGATCAGCACATCCGACATCGCGGTGGCGAAAGCGACGCCGGGCAGCGCCACCAGAAGGATCAGCGGCATGACGCGCAAATAGGCGCTGCGATAGCGGTCCGGCTCGTCCTTCAGCCGCGACAGCGCCGGTACCATCACCTTCGACAGCGGGTTGGTGATCTGGCTGAGCGGGAACAGGAGCAGCTTGTAGGCGCGGTCGTAGAGCCCGAGCTGAGCCTCGCCCCAGTATTTGCCGATCAACACGTTGTCGAGATTGCGGGCGAAGAAATTGGCGAAATTGAAACCGGTGATCCCGGCACCGAAATTGATCAGCTCGCTGATCCCGGCGACCTTGCGCGGCATGCCTGGGCGCCAGCGCGAGCTGGCCCAGTAGCACAGCGTCGGCAGCACCGCGCCGGTCAGCGTGCCGGCAAACAGCGCCCAGTAGGAGCGGTCGATGAAAGTCCAGGCGATCGAGACGGCCAGCCCCGCGACGGCTCCGGCGACGTCGATGATCGCCAGGCGGCCGAACTGCATGCGACGCGTTAGCAGCGCCAGATGCTGGGCGCCAAGGCCATAAGCCAGGATCTGCAATCCCAGTGCCGCCACCAGACCGGCGACGCGCGGCTCGCCATAGAAGGCGGCGACCAGGGGTGCCGCGCCCGCGAGCACGCAGGCGAGGACCGCGCTGACAGCGACATTGATCCAGAAGAGGTAGTTCACCTCCTCATGCTGGATGCCCGATTTCTGGATGGTCGCCTGGGTCAGGCCGAAATCCTGGAACAGGGCGATGAAGGCGAGCACGGGCGCGCACATGGCCACCACGCCGAAATCCTGCGGCGACAGGAGTCGCGACAGCACGATGACGGAAATGATCTGCGTGGCGACCCGCACCGATTGCGCCATTGCGGTCACGACGGCACCGCGGCCGACCGATTTGCGCAGGGAGCCTTCCGGCGGATCGAATGGATTGGCTTCCAAATTCAGGATTCCTGATCTTCGCGTGGATTTCGGAGCCCGAAATTCACAACCGCCGCCGACCACAAACTACGGCAATAATTTTGCAGTGCAACAGAAAACGTGGAACGACGCGCCAAAAATGTTGCGATGCAGCAAGAGCTGTACTAGGCTTCCCCTGGGTGGGTCAAACAGCGGTCGAGTTTTCATGCTGCATGTCTTGTACCTGGTACATGATGTTTCCGACCCGGCGGTTCGCCGGCGTATCACGATGCTCAGGACAGGTGGCGCCCGGGTTACTCTGGCGGGCTTCCGCCGCGCCGCCCCGATTGGGGATATCGAAGGTTTGCGGCCAATCGACCTTGGCGCGACGCGCGACGGGCGATTCGTCCAGCGCCTGGCGGCGGTGGCGAAAACAGCGGTCTCGATAGGTTCGAAGCTTAGGGACGTGCCGAAGCCCGACATCATCATCGCGCGTAATCTGGAAATGCTGGCGCTGGCCCGCCGCGCCCGGTCGGCTTTCGGCGCCGCTGTCCCGATCGTCTATGAATGTCTCGACATTCACCGCCTGGTGCTGCGCGACGATGTCCTGGGCAAGGCGCTGCGCGCCACCGAGCGTCATCTGGCGCGGGATGTGCGGCTGCTGGTGACCAGTTCCCCCGCGTTCATCGCCAATTATTTCAAGCCCTTCCGCCAGGTCGCGGCGCCGATGGAACTGGTTGAGAACAAATATTTCGAGGCGGCGGCGATTCTGCCCGCCGAGCGCGAGACGGTGGAAGGACCTCTCGCCCCGCCGTGGCGGATCGGCTGGTTCGGGGCGCTTCGGTGCCGCCGTTCGCTCGAACTGCTGGCCGGTTTCACGCGTCACATGGAAGGCCGGTTCGAAATCGTGTTGCGCGGCCGCCCGGCACTTTCCGAGTTCCCGGATTTTCATGCCTTCGTCGATGCCGAGCCTTACATGTCGTTTCGCGGGCCGTACCGCAACCCGGAGGACATGGCGGCGATCTATCACGACGTCCATTTCTCCTGGGCGATCGATTTCTTCGAGGAGGGACAGAACTCCGAATGGCTGCTGCCCAACCGCCTTTATGAAGGCTGCCGCTTCGGCGCGGTGCCGATCTCGATGGACAACACCGAGACCGGAAGGTTTCTGCGGCAGCGCGATATCGGCGTTTTGCTGCCGCAGGCCACGCCCGAGGCGCTCGCAACCGCGCTTGGCGGGATGGAAAAGCACCGCTTCGGCAGGCTGAAGGCGCGCGTGCTGGCCCACGATCCGAGGATGTGGAGCTACGATCGCAGCGACTGCGGCGCCCTGGTCGAAAAACTGCGCCGCCTGACCACCGTGCGCGAGCCGCTCGCGACCGAGGCCCTGGCATAGGATGGACATCGCCCGATGACGCAAGCGCTTGCCTCCACCCTGATCGTGATCCCGTGTCTCGATGAGGCGACTCACATCGGTGCGCTGCTCGACCAGCTTTGCCCGGCGGCGGAACGGCTTGACGCGCGGATCGTCGTTGCCGATGGCGGCAGCACCGACGGCACGCTGGCCATTGTCGGCGAGCGCCAGAGGAATGATCCTCGCATCATCCTGCTTCACAACGAAAAGCGCATCCAGAGCGCCGCGATCAACCTGGCGGTGGCCAAATTCGGCGAGGGTGCCCATTATCTGATCCGCATCGACGCGCATGGCGGCTATCCCGACGACTATTGCGACCGACTGGTCGAGGAGGCGTTGGCCACCGGCGCGGATTCGGTCGTGGTGTCGATGCTGACCAGCGGCAGCGGCACCGTGCAGAAGGCGGCGGCGGCGGCGCAGAACTCCAAGCTCGGCACCGGCGGCTCCAAGCATCGCCATATCTCGGCCGGGGAGTGGGTCGACCACGGACACCACGCGCTGATGCGGATATCTGCCTTCCAGGCCGTCGGCGGCTATGACGAGACGTTCAGTCACAATGAGGACGCGGAACTCGACTATCGGCTGAGGCAGGCAGGCTACAGGATCTGGATGAGCGGCAGCACGCAGATGGTCTATTATCCGCGGACCTCGCTGCGCGGCCTCTATGTCCAGTATCTCGGCTATGGCCGCGGCCGCGCCAAGAACGTGCTGAAACATCGTGTGATCCCGAAGGTTAGGCAGATTGTGCCGCTGGCGGTCTTCCCGGTGGTTCTGCTGGCGGCCTTCTCCTTCGTGCACTGGATCGCGGCGCTGCCGCTGATGCTGTGGGTGGCGGTTTGCCTGGGCTACGGCCTGGTGGCGGCCGTCAGCCAGCGCAATGCCGATATCGCGCTTGCCGGAGTCTCGGCGATGGTCATGCATTTCGGCTGGTCCGTGGGCTTCTGGCTGCAGCTTCTCGGCCTCGGCACGCGGCGGAGGGCGGCGTGATGGCGGTTGAGGTCAAGCATCGCAGCATCGACATCGGCGTGTGCACATTCCGGCGGCCGGAACTGGCCGACACGCTGCGCTCGCTCGCCGCCCTTGCCATGCCTGACGGCTTCGAGGTCGGCGTCATCGTCGCCGACAATGACGACACGCCGAGCGCCAAGGACCTGGTGACGGCGCTGTCGCAGGAATTGAAGTTGCCGATCCGCTACCGGCATTGCCCGACCCGTAACATTTCGATCGCCCGCAACGCTTGTCTCGAGGCCAGCGAGGCCGATTTCCTTGCCTTCATCGACGACGATGAGACCGCCACCGCCCACTGGCTCGCCGAACTGGTGGCAACGGCCGAAAAAAGCGGCGCCGCCGCGGTTCTCGGCCCGGTGCGCGCACTCTATCGTCCGGATGCGCCGGACTGGATGCGCCGCGGCGATTTCCATTCCACCTTGCCAGTCCACGTGCACGGCGAAATCCGCACCGGCTACACCTGCAACGTCCTGCTGCGCATGGGATCCGACAGCTTGCGCGGCCGCCGCTTCAGCCTGGCGCGCGGCCAGACCGGCGGCGAGGACACCGAGTTCTTCGACCAGATGCACAAGGCAGGCGGCCGAATCGCCTTTGCGCCGGAGGCATGGGTGGACGAGGCGGTGCCGAGGGCCAGGGCCGCATTCGATTGGCTCAGCCGCCGCCGCTTCCGGGTTGGCCAGACGCACGGCCATCTCCTGGCCCGCGGCGCCAGCGGCATCGCGCGAGCAAAGCAGGCCGGCCTTGCCGCGGCAAAGGCCGCTTTTTGCTTCGCCGCGGCAGTTCCGGTTGCAGCCAGTCCGGTACGCAGGAA
Organism: Mesorhizobium sp. URHB0026; assembly: GCF_054059755.1. NCBI lineage: Bacteria > Pseudomonadati > Pseudomonadota > Alphaproteobacteria > Hyphomicrobiales > Phyllobacteriaceae > Mesorhizobium > Mesorhizobium sp. URHB0026. The sequence continues at coordinate 2,137,637 of NZ_JBSSCN010000001.1, forward strand.
CCGCAGCGTCTTGCGCGGCATCATGCATGTCGGGGTTGTCAGCGGTCTTGTCGGCGTTCGCGAACTGCGCCTCTATGGCCAGCCTTCACCAGGGGAAGGAGGCAAGCGTGCAGCCTGACGTTTCGTCCGTGCCCGATGTGTCTTTTGTGATCGCCGCCTACAACGCCGAGGCAACCCTTGATAGGGCCGTCGCCAGCGCCATCGCCCAAAAGGGCGTCAGCCTCGAGATCATCGTCGTCGACGACAAGTCGCGTGACGCGACGCTCGATGTGGCGAGGGCCTATCCCGAGCATGTCGTGCGTGTCGTGGCGCTGGAAGAGAACAGGGGGCCCGGAGGGGCCAGGAATGCCGGGCTCGACGCCGCCCGCGGCAGGTGGATAGCGGTTCTCGATGCCGACGACGCCGTCTTTCCCGGACGTGTCGCCGCCATGATCGGCCGCGCCGAAAAGGCGGGCGCCGAGATCGCCGTCGACAATCTCCAGGTCGTCCGTGAGGACGGCGTGGTCGAGGACGCGATGTTCCCGCGCCGGTATCTGGAAGGCCTGTGCGAGATTTCGCTGGCCACCTACATCGCCGGCAACGTCGTCTTCGAATCGAAGTTCAATCTCGGCTATCTCAAGCCGATTTTCCTGCGCCGGTTCCTCGACGAAAACCGGCTCCGCTATGACGAGAAGCTGAGGATCGGCGAGGACTACATCCTGTTCGCCGAAGCCCTGGCCATGGGCGGAAGGTGCGTGGTGGAGCCCGATATCGGCTATGCCTATCATATCCGCGGCGGCTCCATCTCGCGTGTGCTCGAGCCTCATCACGTCGAAGCGATGCGCGTGGCGGATGCCAAATTCGCGCAAACCCACCGAATGGACGAAGCGGCCCAGGCCGCATTCGCCCGGCGCGGCCGCAGCCTGCGCAAGGCGGCGTCGTTCCTGGCGATGGTCCAGCACATCAAGGCGCGGTCCCCGCTCAAGGCGATCCGGACGGCGCTCAGCGACCCGGCGGCGGTCAGGCATATGCGCATGCCGATCGCCGTACGGTTGCGAAGAGTAGCGGCACAGTTTGCCGTGGGGGCGGGGAGGTGAAGATGCAGGCACATGGAGGGATTTTTCGTGGCCTGTGAATGGACTGTAGTCGATCTCCTCAGAAGGAATTTGCGATGAAGAAAATAAGGAAGGCCGTGATACCGGTGGCGGGGCTTGGAACACGGTTCCTGCCGGCGACCAAGTCGATGCCGAAGGAAATGCTTCCTGTCGTCGACAGGCCCGTCGTGCAATATGCGGTGGACGAGGCCTTCGAGGCCGGCATCGAGCACATCGTATTCGTAACCGGCCGCAACAAGGCGGTCATAGAAGACTATTTCGACCTGCATCCGGAATTGATCGGAACCCTGGAGCAAACTGGCAAGAAGACTCAGCTGGAGACGCTCGAAAGCATGCTGCCGGTGGCCGGCGCCACCTCCTTCATCCGCCAGCAGTCGCCGCAAGGTCTCGGCCATGCCGTCTGGTGCGCCCGCGAGGTCATCGGCAATGAGCCCTTTGCCCTGCTTTTGCCTGACATGGTCTCCTTCGGCGGGCGCGGATGCCTGGCCGAGATCACCGACCTCTATGCGCAGACCGGCGGCAATGTCATTGCCGTCGAGCGCTGCGATCCCACCGAGACCAACAAATATGGCATTGTCGGCCGTGGCGCCGACATTGGCGGCGGTTTCGAGGTGACGGCCATGGTCGAAAAGCCGGCGCCGGCCAACGCGCCGTCGAACTTCTACATCAACGGCCGTTATATCCTGCAGCCCGAGATCTTCCAGCTTCTGGGCAACCAGCAGCGCGGCGCCGGCAACGAGATCCAGCTGACTGACGCCATGGTTCGCCTGTCGCAGGAGCAGCCATTCTTTGCCCAGCCTTTCAAGGGGCGCATGTTCGACTGCGGTTCCAAGGAAGGGTTCATCCAGGCCAATATCGCCTTCGCGCTGGCGCGCGACGACATGAAGGGTCCGGTTTTCGAGATGCTCCGGGAGTTCGTCCGGACGCATGAACGCCAGGAAGAAGCCGCATAATGCCCATCTTTCGGGAGTATTGTCGGGTGGCTGACGGCGCAGGGGCCGGCCGGCTCCGAGCTGTCCGGCACCAAGCGTGTGTCGCGCCTGCCAATGCTCCCGATCTCTCCGGAGCCTGCGAGCGAGACAAGCCAGAATTGGACCGAAGATGAATTATGCCAATTTTCCTCTCGACAAGAGGATGCCATTGCCGAGTTCGGACGCAGGAGACGGCGACGACTTCATCGATATCGAGCGGCTGCTTGGCATGGCCGCACGCCAGGCCAAGGTGGTTGGCGTGTGCGCCATCATCGGTCTTTTCCTGGGCATGCTCTATCTGCAGACCACGCCGCCAAAATTCGTGTCGGTCTCCAGCGTGCTGATCGATGAAGGTCTGAACAAGATCGTCGACGACATCTCGGCGGCATCGACGACCATGCAGACCGATTCCGCGATTCTAAGCCAGATCGAGATCCTGACCTCGACGCGGCTTGCCGCCGTGGTCGTCGACAAGCTCAAGCTCGACCAGAACGACACGTTCATGAACCCGCCCCAGTCGGCCCTTGCCCAGGGCGTCGGCTTTGTCCGCGGTCTAATCCAATATGTTCGTCCGAGCAGCCCGGTCATGCCGGGTGTCGGCGACATCTCCAAGCTCGACCCCGCCGCGCGCGATGCGCTGATCGCCGGGTCGAGCCGCGACTACGCCATTCTCAAGCTGCAGAACGAGATCCGGGCGGATCGCGTCGGGCGAAGCTACGTTATCGCGCTTGGCTACCAGGCGACGGATCCGGCATTAGCGAAGGCCATCACCAAGGCCTATGCCGACGCTTATCTCGCCGACCAACTCGACGCCAGCTTCGACGCCACCGAGCGCGCGGCGGTCTGGCTGCAGGGCCGGTTGACGGAACTGCGCGAGAGCTCGCAGCAGGCATCGCTGGCGGTCGAGAAATTCAGGGCCGAACACGGCCTGTCCGCCAACAGCGACGGCCAGCTGATGAGCGACAAGCAGCTCGCCGACCTGAACGCCCAGCTCATCGTGGCGCAGGCCGACACCGCGCGTGCCAGCGCCCGTTACCAGCAATACAAGTCGATCGTCGACAGCGGCTCGGACAACGCTTTCAAGGATGCCGCCATATCCAGCGACCAGCCAAGCAGCTCGGTCATTGCGGCGCTCAAGACCCGCTATCTCACGGTCGCCAAACGGCAGCAGGATGTCGAGGCGAATTTCGGCCCGCAGCATCCGCAGGCGGTGGCGCTCGCCAAGGAGAAGGCCGACATCTCGACGCAGATCTTCGGCGAACTGAAGCAGCTCACCGAAAGCTACCGCAACGAGTATGAGGTGGCGTTGGCGCGCGAGACCGCGCTCAGGGCCAATGTCGCCGCCGCGCAGGGCAAGAGTTCGATCGACAACCAGTCGCAGGTTCAATTGCGTGATCTCGACCAGAAGGCGACGGCACTCTCCACGCTCTACCAGACGTTCCTCGGACGCTACGAGGAAGCCGCGCAGCAGCAATCCTTCCCGGTCGGCAAGATCCGTATCATCTCGGATGCGTCGACGCCGCTTGCCGCCTCGAGCCCGCGCACGGTCATCGTGCTCGGTCTTTCGCTGGTGCTCGGGGTTCTGATGGGCGCCGGCTTTGGCGGCCTCAACGAGTTCAACGAGCGGTTCTTCAGGACCGGCGAGGAGGTCCGCGACCGCGTCGGCCTCAAATTCCTGGGTTACCTGCCGACCATCGGCAGCAAACCGAGCAAGGAAGACAAGCCAGCCGAACCCGATCTCAAGGTCGCCAGATCGCCGGCCGCCATCGAAAGGCGCGCACGGATGCGCGTGAGCGTCGACGCTCCGGCATCGATGTTCTCCGAAACGCTGCGCAGCGCCAAGATCGCCTTCGATGTGGTGATGGAAGGGCAAGGCAGCCGCGTCATCGGCGTGATCTCGGTCCTGCCCGGCGAAGGCAAGTCGACGGTCGCGGCGAATCTCGCCGGGCTGCTCGCCGCCAATGGCTCCAGGACGCTGCTCATCGACGGCGATCTGCGCAATCCAGGCCTTAGCCGCAGCCTCGGCATGGAAGCCGAGCAAGGCTTGATGGAAGCGGTGGTGAGCGGCCAGACCTGGCAGTCCGTCGGCAAGATCGACAGGCAGACCAAGCTGGCGATCATTCCGGCTGTGCTGCGCGGGCATTTCTCGCACACCAGCGAGCTTCTCTCCTCGGCCGGTATGCGTCGTTTCATCGAAAACGCCAAGGAGACCTTCGAATACATCGTCGTCGATCTGCCGCCGCTTGGCCCGGTGGTCGACGCCAAGGCCTTCGCACCGCTGGTTGACGGCTTCGTGCTCGTCACCGAATGGGGCCGCACGCCGCGCGCCATGGTGCGCTCGATGTTGGAATCCGAGCCCTATGTCGCCAACAAGATCGTCGGCGCGGTGCTGAACAAGGTCGATCTGAAGAAGCTCGCCAAATACGGGTCGTTCGGCGCGTCGGAGAAATTCTTCGACAAGTACTCGAGCTATTATCTCGACAAGTCGGAAGTGCGTTCGAAGGCGACGGTCTGAGATAAGGCCGTTGCCCATCATGTCTTGGACCTGCGCAGCGCTTCTCATTCCGAAATAGCACAAAGTTTCGGCACCGTCCGGCCGCGGCTCATGCGGCCGGAGCGGCGCACAGCTCGCGGCTATGCCGCCTCAGCCGGTAACGGAAAAGCGTGTGGTCGAGCAGCAGCCGGATGCGCGGTTCGGCCTCGGTTGCCACCAGCCAGCTTGCCGCGATCATGGTCGCGCCGACCACTACCATCGACAGGAGATAGGGCAGCCCGGCGCGCACCATGGCGCCGAGCATCGCCGCGCCGATGACGTCGTGGATCAGATAGAGCGGATAGGTCATCAGGTCGATCCGGCGCCGGCGCACATCTGAGGTCGAGCGTGAGCGACCACGCCATCAGCGCGATGGCCGCGAGGAAGATCAGGATTGGCGGCGCGTACGGCATCACGGCTCCGACTTTGATGCTGTGGACGTCGACGGAGCTGGCGATCTGCAGCACCCCGCCGAGGAACAGCAGGCAGAAGCCCAGGCAAGCCACCGCGTCTCGGCGAAGGCGGACCAGCCGAGCGGATAATAAAGGCACCAGAACAGCGTGCTGACCATGCCGATGACGATGGCAACCCTTTCCATCAGATGGAAACGGCCAAGCCGCAGCAGGATCCAGACGATGGCGTAGAAGGCGATTTCGATGCCGAGCGTCCAGTATACGCTGTCCACCCAGGGACCATAAGGCGCGAACAGGCCGGTGCGCACGAGTCGGATCACCGCATCGGTCGGCCAGCTCAAACCGATCAGCAGCAACAGCGCCGCGGTGGTCGGGGCACAAATCCAGACCGCCGGCGCCAGTCTTTTGACCCTTGCCTCGAAGAACCGCAGCGGCGTCGAATTCTCGGGCTGAAGGCAATGACGAAACCGCTGATGACGAAGAAGATCTCGACGCCGATAGCCGGACCCAACCCAAGCGCCGATCCCGGGCTGCTCCGGAAGACCGCCGGTCGCTGGCGCCGAGATGCGGTCGGGATAGTCCCACACCCAGAAGCCGTTGTGATAGACCATGACCAGCACGGCGGCGAGAAACCGCAGGATGTCGATACCGCCAAAGGGTATTTTTTGCTGAACCATGCGATCCAATCGAATGGCCCCCCGCAGGATCTGCAAGGCGGAATGTTGCATTGCACAATCTACGATTGCGCCCTGCGGTCATCACAAAGTTCGCCGCGTCGCAACATCGCGGAACGGCAGCTCCAGTCAGGTCCCGGCAGTGCTCCTTACACGCCGATTCCGCGCTCCGTCAGGGCAGCCGTGATCTCGTCGAGGATGGCGGGGTCGTCGATGGTTGCAGGCATCGTCCACGCTTCCTTGTCGGCGATCTTCTGCATGGTGCCGCGCAGGATCTTGCCCGAGCGCGTCTTGGGCAGGCGCTTGATCGTCACCACGGTCTTGAAGGCGGCGACCGGCCCGATGCGCTCGCGCACAAGCGCGACGACCTCCTTCTCGATGGCGCCGCCGTCGCGCGCGACACCGGCGTTCAGCACCACGAAGCCGAGCGGAATCTGGCCCTTCATCGCATCGGCGATGCCGACGACGGCGCATTCGGCGACATCGGGATGGGCGGCCAGCACCTCTTCCATGGCGCCCGTCGACAATCGGTGGCCGGCAACGTTGATGATATCGTCGGTACGGGCCATCACGTAGAGATAGCCGTCTTCGTCGATCATGCCGGCATCGGCCGTCTTGTAGAAGCCGGGGAACTCATCGAGATAGGCCTGGCGGAAGCGGGCATCGGCGTTCCACAGGGTCGGCAGGCAGCCCGCCGGCAGCGGCAGCTTGACCACGACATTGCCGAGCGCGCCGCGCGGCACCTCATGGCCGGCATCGTCGAGCACGCGGATGTCGTAGCCGGGCATCGGTACCCCGGGCGAGCCGTACTTCACCGGCAACAGGCCGAGCCCGGCGGGGTTGATCGTCATCGGCGATCCGGTCTCGGTCTGCCACCAATGATCGACCACCGGCACGTTCAGCTTCTGCTCCGCCCATTTGATGGTTTCGGGGTCGGCGCGTTCGCCGGCGAGGAACAGGGTGCGGAACTTCGACAGATCGTATTTCGGCACGAACTCGCCCTTGGGATCCTGCCCCTTGATGGCGCGGAAGGCGGTCGGCGCGGTGAACAACGCGACCACGCCATGTTCCGCGATGACGCGCCAGTAGGTGCCGGCGTCGGGCGCACCGATCGGCTTGCCTTCGAACAGGATGCTGGTGCAGCCATGCAGCAGCGGGCCGTAGACGATATAGGAATGGCCGACCACCCAGCCGACATCGGACGCCGCCCAGAACACTTCCCCCGGCTTCACGCCGAACTCGTTTTCCATCGTCCATTTCAGCGCGACCATGTGGCCGCCATTGTCCCGCACGATGCCCTTGGGCTGGCCCGTCGTGCCTGACGTGTAGATGATGTAGAGTGGGTCGGTGGCCAGCACCGGCACGCAGTCGACATTGGCGCCGGCTGCCCGCTCACGAGCGACGGCGTCGGCATAGTCGATGTCGAAATGGTCCTTCAAATCGCAGCGCAACTGATCGCGCTGCAGGATCAGGCAGGCGTCCGGCTTGTGGCGGGACATCTCGATCGCCTTGTCGAGCAGCGGCTTGTAGGCGACGACCCGCCCCGGTTCCAGGCCGCAGGAGGCCGAGATGATCAGTTTCGGTTTTGCGTCGTCGATGCGGGTGGCAAGCTCATGCGAGGCAAAGCCGCCGAACACGACCGAATGCACCGCGCCGATGCGGGCGCAGGCGAGCATGGCGATGGCCGCCTCCGCCACCATCGGCATATAGATGATGACGCGGTCGCCCTTGCCGACGCCGCGGTTCTTTAACACCGAGGTCAGCGCCACCACCTCGCGCTTCAGCTCGGCATAGGTGAACTTTTTCACCGTGCCGGTGATGGCGCTGTCGTATATCAGCGCGATCTGGTCGGCCCGCCCGCCGGCGACGTGCCGGTCCAGGGCGTTGTAGCAGGTGTTGCAGGCCGCGCCGGCGAACCAGCGGCCGTAGACGCCGGCGGTGGCATCGAACACCCTGTTCCAGGGCGAATACCAGTCGATGGCGCCGGCCGCGTCGGCCCAGAACCTTTCCGGGTCGCGTTTCCAGCCGTCATAGATCTCGTGATAGCGTGAAGCCATCCGTACCTCCCGGAAACCATTTGTCGTCTTTGCAAACAGCCTATGCTGTTTTTTCCGGCGCTGTCTTCCCTGATTTTCGTTTGAGCCGGTCTTCCTGATCGGGATGCTTGCTGTCAAAACGATCGAGCGGAGGATGTGAGCGCATGCGCCATTGATGGTCGATCGAGACCAGGCTCGAGGAACCGTCCGACCTCCTACAGCCTGTCGGATCCTGTGAACACCGGCCGGCAAGCCGGCGGTGATCGTCGTGCCGGTGCAGCGCTACAGCTAGGATTTTTAAGGGTGCGATCGCCGCTTGATAGCCGTGACCGGACAACCCCGCTGAACACGTCGATTGCCGTCTAACAAGCCGGATTCGTTGGGCGAATGTCGACGGCGCTAGATCGGCAAGGCCACCAGCATGAGACCGACGCCGCCGAAGATCAAAATGGCTGTCGCCAGAGCTTTTCGATGACGTTCGAAAGTCGTCGGAGCCCGCTCCCAATTGTAACGCATACGCTATCTCCCCAAGACCCGGGAGGTTCTTACCTTACCCTAGGGAAGAAAAGCAACGGTCCTGCCCGTCAGCATGCCTGCCTACGAGCCATCGCGGCCGGCCAATAGACAGCGCTCCACCGCCGCGCTATCTCATTTCCGGGTGTTGCATGGCTTTTGGGGTTCGTTATGGAAATTGCCTCTGGAACGGTTCTTCGACTGGCGGACGATGCCTCGGTTCAGCATGTGGGCGACGGCGCGGTGGTGCTTTTGGCGCGTAGCGGCCAGCTCTATACCTGCAACGGCACGACAGAAGCCTTTCTCGACAAGGTGGATGGCGCGCGCAGCCTCGGCCAGATCGTCGGCCTGCTTTGCGAGGAGTTCGAAATCGACAAGGGCACGCTTGACGAGGACATGGCGGCGCTGGCCAGCGATCTGGTCTCGGAGGGCATTCTCGCTGCTCCAGGGCTTGATGGCTGAAGGCACCCATGATGGTGGACGGTCCTCTCCTGCGCGCCTTGTTCCGCTGCCATCTCTGGGCAAGCGCGCGGCTGATGCCAGTTCTCATTGCCAATCGCAGCTTCGAGAAGGTGCTGAAATGGGCGCCGCTCGTCTCGCCGGCGCCCTATCGCGGCCTGCCCGCCCACTACATTGTCGCCCGCGTCAACCGTGCCGTGCGTCATCCCTGGCTGATGCGCGACCGCAGATGCTTGCGGGAAGGCTTGCTCGGCCATCGCTTCCTGCGCCTTGCCGGTTTCGATCCGCAGCTGCGTTTCGGCGTCGATCCGAAGTCGCTGCAAGCGTCGCGGCTGTCGGCGCATTGCTGGGTGTGCCTGGACGGCAAGCCGGTGGTCAGTGACAGCCTTCCCGGCATGGTCGAGATCTATCGTCACCCAGCCACCGCCGCCACGAAGGTGCGCTCCGCTTGACCAGATCTTCAGTATTCTATGACCTCAATGGCCAGATCTTCGGCATATCGGCCGAGCGCCCCGGGCTGTGGCAGGATTTCGACGGGATGCTCGGTATCTTGCGTGTCAAAGGTCCCGTCGAGCCGGATTTTCGTCTCGAGATCACAGAGGCGGACGTTCTGGACGAAGCGCCCAGCGGATCGCTCGTCTTCGAGGGCGACATACCGGAGGACGGCTACTGCCGGATGATCGCGGATGGCGGCACGGTCCATCTCGTCTTTCCCGAACGCCAGACCGTTGTCGTCAAGGACGAGGAGGGTTGGGCCGAACTCCGGGTTCGCCCTGGTGCGAAGGCCGCCTGGACGCCATCGATGCTGGTGTTGGACGCAGCACTCGACGCAGGCGGCCAGCATATGCTGCACACGGCCGGGCTGACGCTGCCGGGCCGCGACGCCGTCGTGCTGGTCCATGCCCCGAGCGGTACCGGCAAGACCACCACATCGCTGGCCTTGGCAACGCAAGGATTCGGCCTGTGCTCCGACGACGCCATGATCCTGAGTCTCGCTTCCACCACGCCTGCCGCCTGGGGTTTGCCGCGCCATGTCAAGATCCATGAGAAGACCGCGCGGATGGTCCCGCTTGTGGCGCCATGCCTCGGTCCGTCATGGGACCGCAATGGCGAACAGGCTGTTTCGCTGGAAAAGTTGAGTGGGATCGTAAAAGTTGAAAGCCCGACCGCCCGTCCGGTCGCAGCACTCCTGCATCTTGCGCGATCCGCCGACGGAGAGACCAGGCTCGCGCCCATGGCCCGGACCGACGCGATGGTGGCGCTGGCGATGGACAATGTCCGCACCGGCGCGACCGGTCTGCTGCCGCTGCAGAAGCGCAGGTTGGCGGCGATCCGCGGACTGGTGTCGTCGGTGCCGACCTTCACCCTGGAAGTAGGCGCGCGTCCGGCCGATGCGGCGGCGCTGATAAGCGCTACGTTGACATCACGGGACTGACGGTTCCCCTCAAGCGGCGTATGGCCTGGCCTTGGCCAGCCGCTGGATCCAGCGAAAGGCATCGCGGCGCAGGCGCGAGCCGATCTTCTCCCGGGAATTGACCCTGAGCAACGTGTTGGTCGTGATCAGCTTCTTGGCCAGCCGGATCGACAGGTCGGGCTTGATTCGCCCGGCGAGTGCCAGCGCATGCGGTTCGTCGAACAGCTGTCCGGTCACGTTGAGCACAATCGCAAGTTCGAGTTCGATGCCGGTCATGCGCGCGGCGTCGAGCAGGCGGGTTTTTGACATCGGGGATTGCAGCGCCCTCACGCCTTGCAGCACGTCGACGCAAAGCTGCAGACGGTGGAATTTGTGGCCGCCGGCGGCATGCACGATGGCGATCGTCAAAAGGGCGGCCGGTGTATCCATGGCATCGCCATCGATGATGCCGAGCTCGCGAAAACCCAGCGACAGGCGTCGCCGCATGCCGGTGTCGTGCACAAGGTCGCCATGCAACTCGACCAGCAGGCTGGAATTCTCCTTTTCCAGCCATTTGAATTCCTGCAGCCGGTACGATTCGGCCTCGTTGCTGCCAAGCTCGAAGCCGCATGCCGAAATCACCCGGTTTGCCCGCGCGAGGTTGGCGGGCTCGACCAGGATGTCGATGTCGGTGAAAGGCCGGTCGGATACATTGCGGTAGAGTTTTCGCGCGAAGACCGGCCCCTTGACGATCCGCGCTGGAATGCCTTCCGCCGCCATTCCCTTCATGATGCGGTCGCCATGGTACTGCAGCAGCATCGACTGGCCGGTGGCGATCGTCGCCGTCTGGCGCAGGTCGTCGAGTTTGTCCCGCAAACCAGTATCCGACGGCAGGTGCGCGTCGCCACGCTCCCCAAGCTTGCGCAGCATGATCGGCAGGACGCCGTGGAATTCGGCATTGTCGAGCAGGGCAGACAGGGCCTTCGCCGATAAATCGTCCCCGACCGCCGCAGCCTCCGGATCGGCGAAGCGCAGCAGCAGTTTTTCTTCAGCTGGAGTAAGAGACGGCAGCATCGATCCGGACAAATCCACCATTATGTGGATTGTCCGGAATGGTCGCAGAAAAGCACGGCTGAAGCCAGCCTTACACGCCCCAGCGCAGCGCGGCGGTGTGGACAGGTGCGTCCCACCATTCCGTCAGTTCGTCGTCGAGCATGCTCAGCGTGATCGAGCAGCCGGCCATGTCGAGCGAGGTGACATAGGTGCCGACCAGCGACCGGGTAACCGTCACGCCATGTTGCTCGAAAACCCGGCGCGCGCTGTTGTAGATCAGATAGAGCTCCATCAGCGGCGTGCCGCCGAAGCCGTTGACGAACAGCAGCGCGGATCCTTTCGCCCTTTCGTCGAGATCGCCCAGGATCGCAGCGCAGATTTCTTCGACAATCGCGTCGGCGCTTTTCAGCCTGTCGCGCCGGCGGCCAGGCTCGCCATGGATGCCGACGCCGAATTCCATCTCGCCATCGCCGATGTCGAAGGTCGGTTTGCCGGCAGCCGGCACGGTGCCGCTGGTCAACGCCACGCCCATCGAGCGGGTGGCGTCGTTGACGCGGTCGCCCAGCGCCTTCAACGCCGGCAACGCCATCCCGTGCTCGGCCGCGGCGCCGACGATCTTTTCCACCACCAGCGTGCCCGCCACGCCGCGCCGCCCGGTCGTGTAAGACGAATTCTCGACGGCGACGTCGTCATTGGTGACGACCTGCAGCACGCCGTCGGACATCTCCGCCGCCATCTCGAAGTTCATCACGTCGCCTTCGTAGTTCTTGACGATGAACAGGCAGCCGGCGCCGGTGTCGACGGCTTGCGCGGCCGCCAGCATCTGATCCGGTGTCGGCGAGGTGAACACCTGGCCGGGACAGGCGGCGTCCAGCATGCCATGGCCGACAAAGCCGCCATGCAGGGGCTCGTGGCCGGAGCCGCCGCCGGAGATCAGCGCCACCTTGCCCGGCTTGAGCATCTTGCGGCGGATGAATTTGTGCTCCTCGCCAAGCATCAGGATGTCGGCATGGGCGGCCGCGAAACCGTCGAGGCTCTCGGTCAGTACCATGTCCACCGAGTTCATGAATTTCTTCACGGCCGTCTCCTCCCGAAATAGCCTGGCATCAAGGGGTCGTTCAGCCGCTCTTGCCGGTGATGCTGGTGACCTTCTGGATGAATTCGTTGATCGCGCGGTCGAGCGCTGCATTCTGCTTGTCGTCGCCGAAATCCGGCACGATGAGCGAAACGTGCCTTGTCTTGCGCGCGCCCGCGGCGACCGAGATCTTCCCGGGATGTGCCTGGTGATAGGCGGCAAGAAACTGGTCCCGCTCGGCCTGGCTGAAATGGCAGACGGAAAAGATGGCCGGCAGATGTTTCGACGGAATGGGAATCGAATAGCTCGGGCTCGAAATCTGCGTGACGAAGCTGCGATGCTTGCCAAGCGCATCGGCGAGCCGCTGGCGCATGCCGGACGGCCGCTGGTCGATAACCTGCGACAGGATCGTCTTGTAGGCGCGGATCGCTTCTTCGGAACCGGGTTCGGGTTTGATGTCGGCCATGCCTGCCGTGCCTAGACCGGAACGTCGGCTATGGCCGCCTTGGCCATGGCGAGTTGCGCCGGCGCCACGGAAAGATCGCGCAGACCGGCTTCCAGCAGAGAGGGAATCGAAGCGGGGTCGCCGCCGGCATCGCCACACAGGCTGACGACAATCCCGGTCTCCCGTCCAAAGGCCGCGACCGAGGCGATCAGCCTCAACACCGCAGGATGGCGGACTGAATTCAGGTGTGCCACGGCGGCATTGTCGCGCGCGGCCGCCATCACATATTGCGTCAGATCGTTGGAACCGATCGACAGGAAGGCGACGCCGGTAAACGCCTCCGGCGCGATGGCCACCGAAGGCACTTCGACCATGATGCCGAGCGGCGGCATTTTTTGCGCGATGCCGCGCGCGGCAAGGGCCGCCCGCTCCTCGGCGAACAAGGCGGCGGCGCTCTCATACTCTGCGGATGTGGCGATCATCGGAAACATGATCTTGAGATTGCCGTGCGGCGCGGCGCGCAGCAATGCCCTGATTTGAATCCGGAATATGTCGGGCCTGGCCAGCGACAGCCTGATGCCGCGCAGGCCAAGGAATGGATTGCCTTCCTCGACGGTGAAGCCCGGCACCGGCTTGTCGCCGCCGGCGTCGACGGTACGGATCGTCACCGGTTTTTCGCCGGCCCATTCCAGCACCTTGCGATAGGCACGATATTGCGTCTCCTCATCCGGCAGCGTCTTGCCGAACAGGAATTCGGTGCGCATCAGGCCGACACCGTCGCAGGTCGCGATGTCGATGGTATCGACATCCCTAGGGTCGGCGATGTTGACCTGTACGCGCACCGCGGTGCCGGTTTTTGTCACGGCCGGCCGCGCCAGAAAAGTCCGTGCCTTACCCTGGCCGGCGATGAAGGAAGAGGACGACTGCCGGAACGAGCCGATCTCGGCCGGCGAGGGTGCCAGGACGATATTGCCGTGCTCCGCGTCGAGCAGTGCCATGTCGGTAACAGCGGTGAGCGGCTCGCGCAGGCCCACGACCATCGGCACGCCACGCGAGCGCGCCAGCATGGCGACATGGCTGGCGGTGCTGCCTGCCTTCAGGGCGATGCCGCCACCATGGCTCCAGTCGGTTTCGAGAAAGCGCGTCGGCGCGATGTCCTCGCCGTAGAGGATGGCGCCAGCCGGTGCCGTAATGCCACCGTCCTCGGTCAGGGCGCGCAGCACCTGGTCCCTGATGTCGCGCAGATCCGTGGCGCGGGCGCGGAAATAATCCTGGTCCGATGCCTCGTAGCCGGCAATCTCGGTATCGAGCGCCTGCCGCCAGGCCGCGTCGGCGGGTGTTCCGGAAGAGATCGATGCGAAGGCCGGCCCGCTCAGCGCGTCGTCTTCCAACATGGCGATGTGGAATTCGAGTATGCCGGCGGCGTCTTTCTCGGCGGTGCCGACCATGTCCACGAGCCGGTTCACCGCCTTGCCGATCGCGGCCTCCAGGGACGTCCTCTCCTCGACGGAGCTTGCCTTGCTAGCGTAAACGCGCGCGGGCCGGCCGAGGTCGAACAGAGGCCCCTCTGCATAGCCGGCCGAGGCAGGAACACCCTCAATGCGCATGGCACGCATTCCCAGCGGGTGAGCGCAGGCGCGGATCGGCCTCAAGCCGAGCGGACATGGCCGGCGTCCTCGTCGAAATTGCGCTGCACCAGTTCGACCAGCGCGTGGATAGCATCACCGGCACCATCGCCGTTGGCCCTGATGTGCAGCACCGTGCCCTTCGGAGCCTTGGCCGCCATCACCTTGACGATGCTTTTTGCATCGAACCATGGGCCGTTGGCGGCGAGTGCAATCTCCACCTCGGCGGCAAAGCTCTTGGCCAGCTTGGTGAACTTGACCGAAGGACGCGCATGCAGGCCCACATCGTGGGTGATCAGGACAGTCGCTTCGGCGATTGCGGACATGTGTTTAAAAATCCCGTTCGCTCATGACGGCGACAATTCGTGCGCCGTCGCCACCACTTCCCGGAGCGAGGCGCCACCGGATGCCTCGGTCGCCGCCATCACCGCGCCCTCGACGATCGGCGCGTTGCAGACGATGATTTTGTGCGCACGCGGCTCGCCGATCAATTCCACCGCCATTTCCGAATTGGTCTCGGCGCCGCCGAGATCGACAAGAACGGCGACGCCGGCGTCCGACCAGGCCTTGTCGATGGCGCCCATGATCGCCTCGACATTGGTGCCGAGCCCGCCATGGCCGTTTCCGCCGCACCACGCAAGCGGCACCTCGTCGCCGACCATTTGGCGTACCATGTCGGCCGTGCCCTGGGCGACCAGCGGCGAATGCGACACGATCACGATCCCGACATTGCTCATGCCTTGCCCCCGATGATTTGCGCCAGCGTGCGCACCAGCAGCGCGGTCGAGCGCGCGCCGGCATCCATATGGCCGATCGAGCGGTCTCCGAGGAACGAGGCGCGACCGCGCAGTGCCTTCATAGGCACCGTCGCCTCGGCCGCGGCGTCGGCGACATCGGCTATTTCAGCCGCCGTCCTTCCCCCGGCCAAGGCGTCATGCACCGGTCGCAGAACATCCAGCATGGTTTTTTGTCCTAGCTGCGACTTGCCGCGCGCTGCCACCGCTTCGATCGCCTTGCCGAAGGCAGCCGTCAGATTGGCGCGGTCGGGTTCCGCCGAAATCTCCTTGCCGAGCGCCATGAACAGCGTGCCGAACAGCGGGCCGGAAGCGCCGCCCACCGTCATCACCAGCTTGGTGCCAATAGCCTTCAAGGCATCCGGCAGCGCCTTCGCGGCGAACACATCGGCCTCGGCCCGTACGGCGTCGAAGCCGCGCTTCATGTTCAGCCCGTGGTCGCCGTCGCCGATCGCCTGGTCGAGCGCGGTCAATTCCTCGGCGTGCGCGGCAATCGCATCCGCGGCGGCCGTGATAAGCCTCGAAAGGTCCAGCGCCGTCATGTCGCCCGAATTCCCAGTTTGCACCTTGCCGGCAGTAGCGAAAGAACGGTCGTTCGACAACTGGTGCATGCGTCAGGCCGCGACAGGCAGTGTGGCGGCGGCCGCGAACACCTCTGCCACGGCATGAGCACCCGGATCGACCACGCCCTGCAATCCGGCACCGACATAGGCGGACCGCCCGGCTTTTGCCTTCTCCATGGCCGCGGTGGCCTCCGCACCGCGCCGGGCTGCTGCCGCCGCGTCGTCAAGGCCCTTGCCGTCGAGCGCCTTCAAGGCCGGCTCGAGCGCATCGATCATGGTGCGATCGCCGGGTTTGGCGCCACCGTAGAAGGTCAGGCGTTCAAGCCCGGCGAGCAGGGCCTTGGGCACACCGGCGCCACCGTCCAAGGCCCGCCCCGCCGCCGTGAAAAAGATCGACAGTAGCACCCCGCTGGAGCCGCCCATCGATGCGCTCAATATGTCGCCCACTGCACCTAAGGTCGCCGCGGGGTCGGCAAGGGGCAGCGTGTCGAGCCGATCAAGAATGCTGCGTGCGCCGGTCGCCACCGTCGAGCCGGTGTCGCCGTCGCCCGCCTTGGCGTCCAGTCCGTTCAATGCCGCTTCGAGCGAAATCAGCTTCTCGCAGACCGTGACGATCAAGCGCTTGGTGCCGGCATCCTGGCTGGCCCTGTGTGAGCTTTGTCCGGCTGCCTTCGCCATCGGTACGACAGCGGGCGCGACGAGCGGCTTGGCCGGCATCCAGGCGGGCGGGCCGACCGGCGCTAGCAAGGCGGCCTCGCGTGCCGCATCGAGCCTGATCAGCGACAGCGAGAACCCGTTCATATTGAGTGCCGTCATCAACGATCCGGGACCGATGGTGAACTTCACTGACATTGCCAGCGGGGAGGCAAGCACCGCATTGGCAACCAGCGACATTTCGAGCGGCGGCACGGAGCCGAGATTGTTGATCAGCAAGGCATGGTCCGCTTTCGCGTCGAGCCGCCCCGCGAGGCGCTCCGCCATGACAGCCACCAACTTGTCGGCGCTCTGTACCGCGATGCGCTCGACGCCGGGCTCACCGTGGATGCCGAGGCCGAGCTCGCCATCGTCTTCGCCAAACCTGTCCTCGTGCGGCTGGCCGGGAATGGAGCAGGACGACAACGATATGCCGAGCGAGATGATGTCTTTTGCCGCCGCGCGCGCGGCCGCCGCGACGGATACCAGGTCCTTGCCGGCTTCCGACAGGTGGCCTGATATCTTGTGCACGAATAATGTGCCGGCAACGCCGCGCGGCTGGGCGATGTCGGGCAGCGCGATGTCGTCGGCGACGATCACCATCTCGACGGCAAAACCTTCGGCGCGCGCCTTCTCGGCAGCGAGGCCGAAATTGAGCCGGTCTCCGGTGTAGTTCTTGACGATCAGCAGGCAACCGGCCGGTCCGGTGACCGCGCGAATGGCCGCCAGCACAGCTTTGACGCTGGGCGAGGCGAATATCTCGCCCGAAACCGCCGCCGTCAGCATGCCCATGCCGACGAAGCCGGCATGCGACGGCTCGTGCCCGGCGCCGCCGCCGGAGACGACGGCAACCTTGGACTTGTCCCAATCCGCGCGCAGCACGACCTTGATCTCGGGATACCCGTCGAGGCGCGCGAGGTCGCCTGAGCCAATGGTGCGCAACAGGCCGTCCAGGGCCTCGGTGACAATCGTTTCCCTGCGGTTGAAAAAGTGCTTCATCGAATTCGTCCCGTATTCGCAATCTTCAATCAGAAGCCGGCGTCCGCCTTGGCGGGCGCCGAAACCGGTCACATCAGTCGTTGTCCGTCGGCGCCGAAATAGAGCGGCGAGCGGTAGCGGATCACCACTTTGTCGCCTTGCGCCAGATCGGTGTCGGGATCGGTCAGGGTCACCAGCTTCTTCTGCCCCACCGTCACATGCAGATGGTTCTGGTCGCCGAGATGCTCGACCCAGTCGACGACGCCATCAGCATGGCCATTCACGGCCTTCTCGATCGCCAGGTGCTCGGTGCGCGCGCCAATCGTCCTGGTGCCGGCCGGCGCGCCGCCATCGGGAAGTAGCCCCGTCGGCAAAAGATTGATGGCCGGCTGGCCGAGCCGTGCTGCGACATGCAGATTTGCCGGTTCCGAATAAATGGTTCGTGGTGAACCGATCTGCACCAGCACGCCGTCGGCGAGGATGCCGATGCGATCGGCCATGGTCATCGCCTCGATCTGGTCGTGCGTGACGTAGAGCATGGTAGCACCGAGCTCGGACTGGATGCGCTTCAATTCGAGTCTGAGATCCGCGCGCAGCTTGGCGTCGAGCGACGACAGCGGCTCGTCCATCAGGTAGATGGAAGGCTTGCGCACCAGCGCGCGGCCGATGGCGACGCGCTGCATTTCGCCGCCCGACAATTTGGTCGAACGGTTGGCAAGCTTGTGATGGATTCGCACCATCTTCGCGACCTCCTCGACCCGGCGGCGGATTTGGTCTTCCGGTATTTTCCGCGCCGGCGAGCGCAGTGGGAAGGCGAGGTTGTCGAACACCGACAGATGCGGATAGAGCGAATATTGCTGGAAGACGAAGGCTGTGTCGCGTTCGGCCGGCGACAGGGTCGTGGCATTGTGGCCGCCGATCTCGATCGTGCCTGCATCCGGCCGTTCCAGCCCTGCAATCAGCCGCAGTGTGGTCGTCTTGCCGGCGCCGGTCGGCCCCAGCAGCACGACGAATTCGCCGTCCGATATATGCAGTTCAAGCCCGCTGACGGCGACATGGTCGCCGAAGCTTTTGGTCACGCCTTTGATGTGCACGTCAGCCATGCTGCGCTCTCCCCTGAGAGGCGGTGTCGTGGATTGCCGTTCTCACCGCGCGCCCGGAGCCTTTTTCGAACAGCGACAGTCGCGCGCTGTTCAGTGTCAGGCCGACATGGTCGCCAGCATTGAGCCGGATTTCGGCCGGCACCCGCGCCTTGATGATGCCGTCCGCCGTTTCCACCGCGACGATCTGGGTGGTGCCGAGGTATTCGGTGCCGTAGATGGCGCCGCGCAGCTTGGATGCATCGTCGAAGCGGATGTGTTCGGGGCGAATGCCGAGCGCCATGTCGGCAGGTGCTACGTCCTCGCGCACCTCAGGCACCGCCACGGTCGCCCCTTGGACGACTACCTCCTTCGCACCTTTTGTAAGTCCACCGCCAAATTTCAAAAAATTCATCGGCGGGGAGCCGATGAAATCGGCCACGAACATGGTAGCGGGGCGGTCGTAGATCTCGCGCGGTGTGCCGAACTGCTCGATGACGCCGTGGTTCATGACGGCGATCTTGTCGGCCATCGACATCGCTTCCATCTGGTCATGTGTGACGTACACGGTCGTCGCGTGGATCCGATTGTGCAACTCGCGCAGTTCATGGACCATTAGGTCACGGAACTCGGTGTCGAGCGTTCCGAGCGGCTCGTCCATCAGAAAGCATTTCGGCCGCCGCACGATGGCGCGGCCAAGCGCGACGCGCTGGCGGTCGCCGCCGGCGAGACCGGATACGGATTTGTTGAGCAGATGGTCGATGCGCAGAAGCTTCGCCGTTTCCTCGACGCGGGTGCGGATCTCGGCCGAGGGCATGCCTTGCGCCAAAAGTGGGAAGCCGATGTTCTTGCGCACGTTCATATGCGGATAGAGCGCGAAGAGCTGGAAGACGAAGGCGATGTCGCGCTCGCGGGCCCTGAGCATGGTGACGTCGTCGCCGCCGAGCAGGATCTGGCCGCCGGTCGGCAGCTCAAGCCCGGCGATCATGCGCAAGGTGGTGGTCTTGCCGCAGCCCGACGGTCCGAGCATGACGAAGAACTCGCCATCCTCGACGACGAAGTTGGAGTCTTGCACGGCGACGAAATCGCCGAAGGCCTTTCTCAGATGTTGGACGCGAATTTCGGCCATGGATTATTCCGGAAACTTCGAGACGATGATGAACATCACCGTGCCGGCAAGCATGGTGATGAAGGAATAGGTATAGAGCGACAGCGCGAAAGGCTGGAACAGCATCAGGAAGCCGATGGCGATAAGCGCCGTGGCAATGTTTTCCATCAGCCCGCGTCTGGCCCAACGGGGCCAGCGCGATTTGCGTTTTGCGGATTGTGTCATGCTCATTTGCGCACCGCGCCGAAGGTGATGCCGCGCAGCAATTGCTTGCGGAGCAGGATGGTGAAGACCAGGATTGGAACCAGGAAGATCGTCGTGCCGGCCGCCACGGCCGGCCAGTCCTGGCCGCCTTCGCCTATGATGGTCGGAATGAAGGGCGGCGCGGTTTGCGCGGTGCCTGACGTCAGCAGCGCGGCGAAGGCGTATTCGTTCCAGGCGAAGATCAGGCAGAAGATCGCGGTGGCGGCAATGCCGGTGGTCGCCTGCGGCAGCACGGTGCGCCAGAAGGCCTGCAGCCGCGTGTAGCCGTCGATCATCGCCGCTTCCTCATATTCGCGCGGAATCTCGTCGATGAAGCCCTTGAGCAGCCACACCGCCAGCGACACGTTGACCGCCGTGTAGAGCAGGATCATGCCGAGCGCGGTGTCCGACAGGCCAAGCTCGCGGTACATCAGGTAGATGGGAATCGCGACAGCGATCGGCGGCATGAAGCGTGTCGACAGGATGAAGAACAGAAGGTCGTCGGCGAGCGGCACCTTGAAGCGCGAGAAGCCGTAGGCCGACAGTGTCCCGAGGAACACGGCGCAGAAGGTCGAGCCGAAGGCGATGATCAGCGAATTGATGAAGCGCGGCAGGAAGTTGGATGGTCCGGCGATCACCATGTTGCGCTTGCGCACAGTCTCGTCGCAGAAGCCCGTCGCCGGTCCGAGCGAGTTGATATATTCAGGCGTCTGTCTGGTGCGCGTCGTGAACAGGTTGCAGTAGCCCTCGATACTCGGCTGGAACACGATCTTGGGCGGATAGGCTATCGAATCCGGCGGCGTCTTGAAGCTGGTGGCGAAGATCCACAAGAGCGGCACGATCGAGATCAGCGCGTAGGCGATGATGATGGCGCCGGCGATGCGCTTCGAATTCGACGAGGGCGCGACGACCGAATGGGCTGTGGTCAGGCTCATCTCTGCTTCACCTTGTTGAGCGCCTTGACGTAGATGTTGGCGAGACCGAACACCGCGACGAACAGGATGATGGCGAAGGCAGAGGAATAGCCGGTGCGCCAGCTCTCGAAGGCCTGCCGTTTCAGCGTGATCGAGGCGACTTCGGTGGTCGAACCCGGCCCGCCGCCGGTGAGCAGGTTGACCATGTCGAACATCTTGAAGTTCTCGATGCCGCGAAACAGCACCGCCAGCATGATGAAGGGCAGCGCCATTGGCAGCGTGATTGACCAGAACTGCCGCCAGTTGGATGCGCGGTCGACCTCGGCCGCCTCATAAATATATTCGGGAATCGAGCGCAGGCCCGCGAGGCAGATCAGCATCACGTAGGGCGTCCACATCCAGGTATCGACGATGATGATCGACCACGGCGCCAGCGAGACGTTGGAAAGCATCTGGATGCTTGTCGGCGGAATGCCCGACACGAACGAGACGACATAGGAAAACAGGCCGATCTGCGGCTCGTAGAGGAAGCGCCAGAAATTGCCGACCACGGCCGGCGACAGCATCATCGGCACCAGGATCAGCGTCGTCCAGAAAGCGTGGCCGCGAAACTTGCGGTCGATCAGCCAGGCCAGCGTGAAGCCGATCAGCGTCTGCAAGAGGATGGTCCAGAACACGAAATGCGCTGTCGTCTGCATGGCGATCCAGATGTCCTGGTCGCCAAGGATGCGCTGGTAATTGGCGAAACCGAGGTTCTTCACCACCTCGTTCGGGCGGTTGGCGCGAAAATTGGTGAAAGACAGGTAGATCGCCCAGAACAGCGGGAAGATGTTGATGGCAAGCAGCAACAGGATCGTCGGCGAGATGAACAGCCAGGCGAGGCCCTTGTCGCTGATGCCCCGGACCTTGCGAGCCAACGGTTCCGGGGTCGCCCGGGCAACGGTGTCCGCGGTCCGATTGAGCATGGTCAGTCCTGCTTCGGTCACTTCGTTCGTCTCTGTCATGGAATTTATCTGAACCGCGTCCCGTGCCAAGGGCGGCACGGGACGCGTGGTCATGGCTCGGGAGGAGCCTTGCGGTTGCCGCGGCTACATCTTGCCGTCGTCCTGGAAGACCTGCGTCCAGTCCTTGACCAGGCCGTCGAGAGCATCCTTGGCCGAACCCTGGCCGGCAACGACATAGTCATGAAAGCGCTTCTGCGAGGCTTGCAGCAGCGGCGCGTAGCTCGGCTCGGCCCAGAAGTCCTTCACGATCGCCATCGAGTCGAGGAAGGTCTGCGCATAAGGCTGGCTGGCCGGGAATTTCGGATCCTTCACCACCGCGTTAAGGCAGGAATAACCGCCGAGCGACCACCACTTGGCCTGCACGTCCTTGTTGGCGAACCACTTGATATATTTCAGCGCCGATTCCTGCTTGCCGGAATAGGAGACCACCGAAATACCCTGGCCGCCGAGCTGGGCGAACTGGGCGCCACCGGGACCCTTTGGATTGACGAAATAGCCGATCTTGTCGCCGCCGACATTCTCGTCCTTCTGCAGGCCCGGCCATGTGAAGGCGAAGTTCATGTGCATCGCCACCTGGCCAGATTTGAAGGCATCGACGCCTTCACCCATGTAGCTGTTCGAGGCGCCCGGAGGGGTGCAGCAATCGTAGAGCGCCTTGTAGAATTCCAGACCTTTGACCGCGTCTGGCGAATTGACGAAGCCTTCCATCTCGTACGGCTTCTTCGGGTTCTCGTACTGGAAGCCGTAGCTGTAGAGCACGTCCATGGCGCCCATGGTGATGCCTTCCGAGCCGCGCTCGGTGTAGATCGAGGCGCCATAGACCGTCTTGCCGTCGACCTGCCGCTTCTGGAAGAATTCGGCGATCTGCTTCAGCTGGTCGAAAGTGGCCGGCGGGCCGAGGTCCCAGCCATACTTCTCCTTGAATTCCTTCTGCAGTTCGGGCTTGGAGAACCAGTCCTTGCGGTAGGTCCAGCCGACGACGTCGCCCATGGCCGGCAGCGCCCAGTAGTTGGGCGTGTTCTTCGGCCATTCCGAATAGCCGACGACGGTCGCCGGCACGAAGTCGTCCATGCTGATCTTCTCCTTGTCGAAGAAGTCGTTCAGCTTGACGTAATGGCCATTCTCGGCGGCACCCCCGATCCACTGGCTGTCGCCGATGATCAGGTCGCAGAGCTTGCCGTGCGAGTTCAATTCGTTGAGGAAACGGTCGGCATAGTTAGTCCACGGCACGAATTCGAATTTCATGCCGATGCCGGTTTCCTTGGTGAAGTCCTTGGACAGTTCAACCAGCGCGTTGGCTGGGTCCCAGGCGGCCCAGCACAGCGTCAGGTCTTCAGCGTGCGCGGCGTTCGAGACGGCTGTCGACGCTGCGATAGCCGAGGTCAGTCCCAACGCCAGTTTCAAGCTCGATTTCATGCCTTCCTCCCATTTGCGAAACACGTCCGGATGACGGTCTCAAGATCCCTCAACCTCTCTCCTCAGAGGCCCAAACATGGCGGCGTGGTCGCATCGCCAATGTTTAGTAATTTGTTTAGTGATGCAATTTTTACTAAACAAGGCAAGCGAATTCGTTGCTGCGCCGCAACATGCTGAAGCCGGTCTCTGAAAATGTTGGGAAAAGCGCCGGGCGTCAGGGGGACGAGCGCGGAATGGGATACATCTGGCCGATCGTCCGCGGGTTCAGTCGACCCGTTTGGTGCTCACCATCACCGTCCGGATCGGCGGCGCCGGCGGCAGCAGCGCGCGGACGTCGCCGAAGGGAAACGTCGGCTCGAACCGGAAAGCTTCGGCCAGCGAACCGTGCGCGCCGTTGCACTGGCCCGAGCGGAAAAGGTTCTGCGTCAGTGCAATCTCGACGAAGCGGTCCGGGTCCTGCGACTGGTGCATGCGGATCGCCTTGGCCTTGATGTCGGCATGGACGGAAATATCGACATAGTGCGTCGGCGAGAATCCGGTTCCGCCCATCGTGTCGGCATGCAGCACCGGAACTCCGAAGGAAGCAGCGATGCGCACGCCGTCCGACAGCGCGCGGTGGTCGGCGTGATAGTCATTGGGCCCGTGCGTGATCGCCAAGTCCGGCCCGATCTCGCTGACCAGCGTTTTCAGCGCATCGATCAGTGCGGCGTCGGCCACAAGCCCGCCATCGGGAAAGTCGAGGAAGCGTGGTGCCGCCCCGAGCAGCGCGGCCGCGGCCATTGCCTCCTCGCGCCGGACACGAGCCAGAACAGCGGGATCGCCCGTGCCGCCCCTGGCACCATCGGTGGCCACGGCAAAAGTGAGTTCCGCGCCTTGCGCGGCATAGGCGGCCATCGTACCGAACATAAAGATCTCGATGTCGTCTGGATGGGCACCGAGCGCCAGTATTTTCAACTCTCTCTCCCCGGAAATGAAAAAACGTGCCGAACGGAATCCTGCTCGCCTATGCAAGCTATTCGGGCAGCGACGCCGTTATCAAGAGCCTGGGCGGCCAATTCACGGTGTTCGAGATCGGCTTCTTCTCGACATTGTTTGCCGGCTGCTTCCTCTTTTTCAGCCGGCCGGCCAACGAGCGCTGGCGTGATTTCTGGCGCGCCAAACGTCCCTGGGCGGTGCAGGCGCGGGCCTGGGCCGGCATCGCGTCGGGCGTGCTCAGCGTCTATGCTTTCACCACCATTCCGCTGGCCGAGACCTATGCGCTCATCTTTCTGGCGCCGCTCTGCGTCACCATTCTGTCCACCGTGATCCTCAAGGAAAAGGTCGGGCCCTGGCGCTGGCTCGCGGTGGTCGCCGGCTTTGCCGGCGTCATGCTGGTTGTCAGGCCGGGCTTTCGCGAGTTGCACCTTGGTCACCTTGCCGCTTTCACTATCGCTTTTCTCGCCGCCACCAACGTCATCCTGATGCGGTCGCTGGCGCAGCAGGAAAAACGCACGACCATGCTCGGCGTGCTGATCGGCTATGGACTGCTGTTCAACGGCATTGGTGCCGCCGCGACCTCCTTCACCGTCCCCGATGGAAAACAGCTGGCATGGCTGGTGATGGCGGGCGCCTTCACCGCCTGTGGACAATTGCTGCAGTTGCTGGCCGCCAAATACGCTCCGGCCAACCGGATTGCGCCGACGCATTATTCGCAGATCGTCTGGGCGGTCATCCTCGGCGCGCTGTTCTTCCGGGAATATCCAGACTGGCTGTCGCTGGTCGGCCTCGCCTCGTCGGCGGATCGGGCCTGCTGACCATGGTGCGAGAGGAGGTGCGGCTGGGCACGGTGCGCTGGAATCCGTTTTCCCGCGCACGGCTCTAAACGAGGCCCTGGTGCGATAAAGTTGCACGGCGCCCGCGACCGCTGATATGCGGGCGTAATGACGACCAAACCCTTGCCGGAACTTCCGGTGTCCGCCGTGCTGCCGGCGCTGAGCGAGGCGCTCGGCTCTGGCAACAGCGCCGTGCTGGTCGCGCCGCCCGGCGCTGGCAAGACCACGCTGGTGCCCTTGGCGCTGCTCGATGCGCCCTGGCTGGGCACGGGCAAGATCGTCTTGCTCGAACCGCGCCGGCTCGCCGCCCGCGCCGCCGCGCGCCGCATGGCCGAGTTGCTGGGGGAAGAGCCCGGCGCCACCATCGGCTACGCCATGCGCATGGAAAACCGCACTTCGGCGCGGACGAAAATCCTGGTCGTCACCGAGGGCGTGCTGGCGCGCATGATCCTCGACGACCCTGAACTGGCCGGCGTTTCGGCCGTCATTTTCGACGAATTCCACGAGCGCTCGCTCGACGGCGATTTCGGTCTCGCTCTCGCCCTCGATGTGCAAGGCGCGCTGCGGCCGGATCTGCGTCTGCTGGTGATGTCGGCAACGCTCGACGGCGCACGGGTCGCGAAACTCCTGTCGGGCGCGCCGGTGATCGAAAGCGAGGGCCGCGCTTTCCCCGTCGATGTCAGATACGACGAGCGGCCGGCCGGCACCCCGATCGAGGACGCCATGGCCAAGGCGATCCGCGCCGCCCTTGCCGACGAGAGCGGCAGCTTGCTTGCTTTCCTGCCCGGCCAGCGCGAGATCGAGCGCACCGCCGAGCGGCTGGCCGGCAAGGTCGGCGCCGACACTGATATCGTGCCGCTCTATGGCCAGCTCGACGGCAAGGCGCAGGACGCGGCGATCAAGCCGGCGCCGCCAGGCCGCCGAAAGGTGGTGCTGGCGACCTCCATCGCCGAGACCTCCATAACCATCGACGGCGTGCGCGTCGTCATCGATTCCGGCCTGTCGCGGCTGCCGCGCTATGAGCCGGCCAGCGGACTGACCAGATTGGAAACCGTGCGCGTCAGCAAGGCCTCCGCCGACCAGCGCGCCGGCCGGGCCGGCCGCACGCAGGCCGGCGTCGCCATCCGGCTGTGGCGTGCCGAGCAGACGGCGGCACTTCCCGCCTTCACACCCCCGGAAATCCTCGAGGCGGACCTGTCGGGCCTGCTGCTCGACTGCGCCGCCTTCGGTGTCGCTGACCCAACCAGTCTTGCTTTCCTCGATCCGCCGCCAGCTCCCGCGCTGAATGAAGCAGGGGCGCTTTTGCGGGCCCTTGAGGCCATTGATGAAGCAGGGCGGTTGACGGACGCGGGCGCTTCGATGCGCAAGCTCGCTCTGCCGGTACGGCTGGCGCATATGGTCGCCGAGGCGGCCAGCAGCGGTCATGGTGGTGAGGCGGCCATGCTTGCCGTACTACTGACCGAGCGCGGCCTTGGCGGTGACGGTGCCGACCTCGAACGGCGGCTGATGCGCTTTCGCGCGGAAAGATCGCCGCGTGCCACGTCGGCGCGCCAGCTTGCCGAGGGCCTGGCCAGGCAGGTAGGCGGTGCGAAGACCAGCGGAGCTGTTCCAGCCGGAACCCTGCTCATCCACGCCTGGCCGGACCGCGTCGCCAAGGCGCGCGGCGAGCGCGGCCGTTTCGTGCTGGCCAACGGTTCCGGCGCCATGCTCGACGCCGGCGACCCGCTGGCGGGCGAGCCGTTTCTGGTCGTCGCGGACCTGCAGGGCAAGGCGCAGAATGCCCGCATTACGGCGGCGGCGGCAAGCAGCGAGGAGGACATCCGGGCAGCACTTGGCGGCAGGATCGAAACTCGTAAGCAGACGAGTTTCGATCGCGACAGGCGCGCCGTGCGGGTGCGCGAAACCGTGCGCCTTGGCGCCATCACGCTAGCCGAACGCATGCTGCCGCCGCCGGCCGGCGCCGATGCCGACCGCGCCATCATCGAGGCCTTGCGCGAGCATGGGCTTTCCCTTCTGACCTGGAGCAAGGAGGCGCGGATGCTGCGCCACCGGCTGTCCTGGCTGCACAAGGGCTTAGGCGCGCCCTGGCCCGACATGTCGGATGAAGCGCTCATCGCGCGCCTCGACGACTGGCTGCTGCCTTTTCTGTCCGGTGCGGCATCCCTGGCCGCCATTGAACCCGGAATTGTTCCGGCCGGGTTGGCGTCGCTCGTGCCGCATGACCTGCAACGCAAGATCGAAGCGCTGGCGCCGACTCATTTCGATGCCCCGTCGGGCAGCCATGTGCCGATCCGCTATGACAGCGAATGGCCGGTTCTGGCGGTGCGCGTGCAAGAATTGTTCGGCCTCGATAGTCATCCGTCGATCGCCAACGGCACCGTCCCCTTGACGCTTGAACTGTTGTCGCCGGCGCACCGGCCGATCCAGACGACGCGAGACCTGCCGGGCTTCTGGCGCGGCTCCTGGACCGATGTGCGCGCCGACATGCGCGGCCGCTATCCAAAGCATGTCTGGCCGGAAAACCCATTGCTCGCCGACGCCACCGCCCGCGCCAAGCCGCGCGGGACCTAGCCTTTGCTGGTTGGCGGCTGTAATCCATGGCCATGATCAACATCCTGAACACGCCCGACTTCCAGCAAAGCCAGCGACTGCGCCTCAACACGCTGATCCGGCTGCGCTGGCTGGCCATTGTCGGCCAGAGCGTGACGGTGCTCGTCGTTGCCTACGGCCTGAAATTCCCGCTGCCGGTCAGTCTGTGCTTTGCCCTCATCGCCTGTTCGGCCTGGATGAACCTGTTTCTGGCCTTTCGCTTTCCGGCCGCGCACCGGCTCACCCCGTTCGCCGCCTTCGGCATCCTGATCTTCGACAGCCTTCAGCTTGCCGGCCTGCTCTACATGACCGGCGGCTTGACCAATCCGTTCTCGCTGCTGATGACCGTGCCCGTCGTCATTTCGGCGACGTCGCTGCCCCTTCGCCTCACCGCCATCCTCGGCGGGCTGGTGATGATCGCGGCGACCTTGCTGGTGTTTCGCCATTTGCCGCTGCCCTGGTACGAAGGCGCGCCCCTGGTGATGCCCTTCATCTATGTCGCCGGCATGTGGATGGCGGTGCTGTCCTCCATCGCCTTCACCGCCATGTACGCCTTCAGGGTGGCCGCCGAAGCCCGGCTATTGGCCAACGCGCTCGCCGCCACGGAACTGGTGCTGCAGCGCGAGCAGCACCTTTCCGCGCTCGACGGGCTGGCGGCGGCGGCGGCGCACGAACTCGGCACCCCGCTCGCCACCATCACGCTCGTCGCCAAGGAGATGGAAAAGGCGCTCGGCAGCGATCCGAAATACGGGGAAGACGTGAAGCTGCTGCGCTCTCAGAGCGAGCGCTGCCGTGAAATCCTCAAGCGCCTGACCAGCCTGTCGTCGGAGGGCGAGGCGCATCTATCCCGCCTGCCGCTGACCTCGCTGGTCGAGGAGGTGACCGCGCCACATCGCGACTTCGGCATCTCGATCAAGCTTCGCCCAGGCGAGCGAACCGGGCCGGAGCCGGTCGGGCGCCGCAATCCCGGCGTCATCTACGGCCTCGGCAATCTGGTCGAGAACGCCGTCGACTTCGCCCGCAAGAGCGTCACCGTGCGCTGGAGCTGGGACGAGGCGATGGTCTCCTTCTCGATCACCGATGACGGCCCGGGTTTCCCGCCCGAGATCATCGACCGTATTGGCGAACCCTACATGTCGACACGCCAGGGCACGGAAGCTGGAGGCGGCCTCGGGCTCGGCCTGTTCATCGCCAAGACATTGCTCGAACGTTCGGGCGCCACGCTCGACTTTCGCAATTCGAGCGGCCTCGGCGAAGGAGCCGTGGTGCGGATTTCGTGGCCGAGAAGCATCTTCCTGAACCCGGAATCGGCCCCAGCCACCATGTTTGACACTGCGTAAATTGGACAATGGCCCCGCAAAACTATATCTGCGTAAAAATAAGGCAGCAGGAATTTTCGAGACGATGACAGGCGATGAGAACAGTGGGCCTATGGTTGAAGGCGAGGACACCTCGCTTCTGATCGTCGATGACGACAAGCCGTTCCTGACCCGTCTGGCCCGTGCCATGGAAACCAGGGGTTTCGTGGTCGAGACGGCGGAGAGCGTCGAGGAGGCCGTGGGCAAGGCGCGCGCCAATCCGCCCGCCTATGCGGTGGTCGACATGCGGCTGGGCGACGGCAACGGCCTCGATGTCGTCGCCGCCATCCGCGAAAAGCGCGAGGACTCCCGCACCATCATCCTGACCGGTTACGGCAACATCGCCACCGCGGTGACCGCGGTGAAACTCGGCGCCGTCGACTATCTGTCGAAGCCCGCCGACGCCGACGATGTCTTTGCGGCACTGACACGCACCACCGGCGAGCGCGCCGCGCCCCCGGAAAACCCGATGTCGGCCGACCGCGTGCGCTGGGAGCACATCCAGCGTGTCTACGAAATGTGCGAGCGCAACGTTTCAGAGACCGCACGCCGGCTCAACATGCATCGCCGCACGCTGCAGCGGATCCTGGCCAAGCGCGCGCCGCGTTAGGATCACTGGGTAGGCAGAACGATTACCACTCGCCGATTTCGAATTCGCGGTGGAGGCCATCGATCGTCGAAGTCAGCGCCGCCCCTCATTGCCCTGCCGGGCATTTCTCCCCGTAAACGGGGCGAAAGCGGCTGGCCGCGACGTTGGCGATTGGCGAAACCGCTGATGCCAGCGTGCCTCGCCCCGTTTACGGGGAGAGGATGCCGGCAGGCAGGCGAGGGGCAGCGCTAACGCCTATAAAAGGGTAATGCGGCAAAGTCGAAACTAGCTGCTTAATGGAGGCGACATGGAGGATTTGAAGCGACGCCCGGTTTCCGTCTTCCGCGAGTTCCTGGATAGCGAGGCGGCCGGCGGCATCATCCTGATGGTGGCCGCCGCCCTTGCCCTGATCGTCGCCAACTCGCCGCTCGCCGGGACCTACTTCTCGGTTCTCCACGCCTATCTCGGCCCGCTCAGCCTCTCGCACTGGGTCAATGACGGGCTGATGGCGGTGTTCTTCCTGCTCGTCGGGCTGGAGATCAAGCGCGAGATGCTGGACGGCCAGCTCTCGACCTGGCCACGCCGGGTGCTGCCCGGCATCGCGGCGGCCGGCGGCATGGTGGTGCCGGCGCTGGTCTATGTCGTCATCAACAGCAACAATTCGGCCGCACTGTCCGGCTGGGCGATCCCGACCGCCACCGACATCGCCTTCGCGCTCGGCGTTCTGTCGCTGCTCGGCAGCCGCGTGCCGGCCTCGTTGAAGGTCTTCCTGACCGCGCTCGCCATCATCGACGACCTGGGCGCCGTCATCATCATCGCCATATTCTACACCAGCGGCTTGTCGCTGGCCTATCTCGGCGCTGCCTTCGCCGTCATTGCCGTGCTCGTCCTGCTCAACCGTATGCGGGTGATGAGCCTTGTGCCCTATCTCGTGCTTGGCGCCATCCTGTGGGTGCTTGTGCTGAAGTCCGGCGTCCATGCCACGCTGGCCGGTGTGGCACTCGCGCTCACCATTCCGCTCGAACGTTCCGCCGGAACAGGCCAGGACCTCGACCATTCGCCGCTGCACCGGCTCGAGCACGGCCTGCACAAGCTGGTGGCGTTCGTCGTCATCCCCATCTTCGGCTTTGCCAATGCCGGCGTTTCGCTCACCGGCCTGAGTTTTAGCGCCCTGATCGAGCCGCTCACGCTGGGCGTAGCAGCCGGTCTCGTCGCCGGCAAGCTGGTCGGCGTCTTCGGTTCCTCCGCGCTCGCCATCCGCTTCGGCCTCGCCGACCTGCCGGCCCATGCCGGCTGGTCGCACATGATCGGCATTTCGCTCCTGTGCGGCATCGGCTTCACCATGAGCCTGTTCATCGGCCTGCTCGCCTTCGCCAACGACGTGGCGCTGCAGGACGCGGTCAAGGTCGGCATCCTCGCGGGTTCCTTCATCGCCGCGCTGCTTGGTGCCGCGGTGCTGCTGATGGCCCCGGCTGTGGGTGGCGAGGAAGAAGCGGAGTAGCCGTTCGGGGCTGGAGCATCTGACAGTTGCGGGCTTCAATTTTTGGGCCGCGATTACTCGCTCTCCCCCTCCAGCGCCGGCACCGCGACACCCGCCAGCTCCGCCGCCAGCAGCCGCGCCGCGCCGGCCCGCGCGATGCGCAGCATCAGCGCCTTCCGCGTCGCCGCCGCCATGCGGTGCTCGGGCGCATCGCGCAAAATCTCGGCGCCATAGCCGTCGGAGAGGATGAAGCCGCATTCTTCCGGGAAAATCTCCGGCGGCACGCCGGGATGTGTGGCGAAAAAAAAGCGGTCGGAATGCAGCCGGTAATCAGGCCATTTTCGGTCGACCCGGAAATCCTCGATCGAGGATTTGATCTCGATGATCCAGATATCGCCCTGCCGCGTCAGCGCCACGAGATCGGCGCGCCGGCCGGTGGCCAGCGACAGCTCAGGCAGCACATGCGCGCCCATCTGCATCAGCAACCGCTGCACGCCCCGCCGCACCAGCATGGCGCGCTCGGACTGGCGACCGTCGATCAGAGGGTTCAGGAGAATCGGGGAGATGATTGGCATGGCAGGCACCATGCCAGACTTTGTTCACGGTTTGAACCGGTTTTTATGGGGCGATTATACGGTTGACCAAACCCAAAGTGAAATAGGGGAGACGGCACAAAAATAATTCTGCTAAGCTACGGAACCATTTTTGGCGCATGGCAGTTCGGCAAGCCATGGATTGGAACACCGCATCCTCTATCATCCAGGTAAACCTTACTCAGGAGCAATCGCGAAAGCTCCTAGAGGAAGTCGCCAGCGTGATGTCCGAAAGCCGCCGGCTCATCGAGCGGTCCCGCCGTCTCCTAAGTCGGGCGGATTCGAAAGCGATCCTCGGCCCTTCACCCGGCCTGTCCCTTTCCGTTGAATGAACGGCATCGCCCGCGCGTTAACTGATTTTGCAATCTCTGCCTTGAAGCTCCGGTTTCAACCAGCATATTCCCCTATATGCCTGGCAGGGACATTTCCATCTTCGATCTTGATGCGCTTCGTGAGGCATTCATGAAGTCTGTCCGCGAAAACAACGTCTCGCCTGCCGAATGGGGCGAACATGCCCAATGGTTCATTCAGCAGCTGGCGGTCCACAAACTTTCGGAAGTGGCGGTTAGCCAGATCACCGGAGCGGCGGACGATAGCCAGCAATAAGCCCACAATCGCACTTGATCTGACGACTTCGCTGGTCCTATAAAAATCGACGTTCCCCATTGCTTTCTAGGGAGGCATGCGATGGATAACGTGGTTCCGTTCCGCAATGTGTCGGCTCGTGTCGAAGTGGCGGAAGTCTCTGGCGAATGGCTCGTCCGCGTCACCGAAGGCGGCCAAGAACTTACCCGATCATTTGAACTGGAATCGTTCGCGCTGTCCTATGCGGAAGGCCAGCGGATACGCTTGGGGCTGGATAGGGTCGTGCTGCTCTAGGCTGAATTCAGTTTGGGAAGGGCCCCTAAGCCGAGGGAGTTTGCCGGCTGACCGGGGCGGCTCGGCGGTTTGGGGGGACATAAATACGGGCAAAACCGCCGAGCCTGACTGGCGGCGGCAAATTTGGGGATTTGGGAGTTCGCCGTCAGCTTTGACCAGGGTATCGCAGGGTTGACGGGTTGGCGTCATTCGAACGAAGGGCGGCGTTCCGCTCAAGTCCGTGTAGCAGTGCCCACATTGCGCCTATGTCCGGTCCGCTCTTTCTGACCTTTCGCGGGGCGTGGGGAACAACTACCGACGCCAGAAGCCACGGTGCACCGATACAAGTTCATCCTCGATTTCGGGGAAGGGGCCGTGGACCTCGATCTTCTTCTGTCCAGAGCCGAGCACAATTCGCGCGGACAGGCTCATCGTCGGATTTTCGGGATGGTCGCCGGTCAGCGCGAGAAGCTCGGTCTCCTCGAAGCCATAGACAAGCCGGCCGATATTGGCCCAGTAGAGCGTTCCGGTGCACATCGCGCAGGGCTCGCCGGTTGAGACCAGCGTGCATGCCCAGAGAAACTCCGGCGGATAGGCTGCCGCCGCGCGCCGCGCAAGCTCGGTCTCGGCATGATGCACGGTGTCGATGTTGCCTTGGCGCATGAGGATTGCGTCGTCGGGGCCGACCAGCACCGCGCCGAAGGGATGGTGGCCGTGCACGGCAGCCTCGCGAGCGACCGCATCGGCGGCGCGAAGGTGGGCGAGCATCTGGTCGCGGGTCATGCGCTCTCTCCGGCCATTGGGGTCACCGGCCGGCGCGGCCAGCGGCAGTGCTTTTACCCTACGCTTATATTGAGCCTGCAATATACCACACGAACCAATGCTGGCGGCTTTCACGAGCGCGTGGCAAGGCGGCTAAGGCCGCCCAGGCGGTCTATCGCTCCCGGGGTGGGGTTTGCCGCTGACTAAGGCCGCCCTGCCATGTCATCCAGAATCGGGCAGTCCGGCCGCTCGTCGCCGTGACAGGCATGGATCAGCTTCTGCAGCGTCGAGCGCATCGATTGCAACTCGCGCACCTTCTCCTCGATGGCGGTGACATGGGCGTCGGCGATTGCGCGCACGTCGTGGCTGGCGCGTCCGCGGTCCTTGTAGAGCGCCATCAGCTGGCGACAATCGTCTATCGAAAAGCCGAGATTGCGCGCGCGGCGCAGGAAGGCCAGCCGGTGGATATCGTCGCCCGAATAATCGCGATAGCCATTGGCGGCGCGCGCGGGCGCGATCAGGCCGATCTCCTCATAGTAGCGGATGGTCTTGGCCGGCAGGCCTGAGCGATGGGCGGCGTCGCCGACATTCATGGCGGGTCCTCGACTTTTCCAGGCCTGCAATTCAGGCCCATTGAATTTCCTTCACAATCCGGTGAAGTATGTTGCCGAAATGCCATAGTGAGACGCATACCAGCACGTAAGGTCCCGCATATAGGCATCGTGTGCTTGGCAAGCAAAGCAAATGCCAGCATGAATGATGGCGAGAAAGCGGCCGACTCGTGCCGCTCTAGTTTGGGCGGGGCACCGGATCACCACATGCGCATGAAGTCGCTTGCAATCATCGCCGCATTGGCGCTGTCCACTGCTATTGCCGGTTGCAGCACCATCGGCGGGCAGCTGTTCTCCAACGACTATGGCGCGGTGACCGATGCTGGGTACCAGCTGCCACGTATCCCCATCGAGAAGGTGCCCTCGAAGTACCATCGCCAGGAAGTGGATTACGACTCCAAGGAAAAGCCCGGCACCATCATCGTCGATACGCAGAACAAGTTCCTGTACTTCGTCGAGGGCGATGGCCGGGCAATCCGCTACGGTATCGGCGTCGGCCGCGAGGGCTTCGAATGGCACGGCACCGCCCATATTGCCATCAAGCGCGAATGGCCGACCTGGACGCCGCCTTCACAGATGATCAAGCGCCAGCCCGAACTCGCCAAGTTCGCCGGCGGCATGGATCCGGGCCTGAAGAACCCGCTCGGCGCGCGCGCCATGTACCTGTTCAACAAGGGCGGTGACATGGGCTACCGCCTGCACGGCAGCCCGGAATGGAACTCGATCGGCAAGGCCATGTCGTCGGGCTGCATCCGGCTGATGAACCAGGATGTCATCGACCTCTACAATCGCGCCGAGGTCGGCGCCAAGGTCATCGTTCTTTAGGCCATGATCGCGGAAAGCCTGTCCGCTTTTCCGGCATATCGTGGTTAAACTGCAAGTCGCCTTTCATACGCGGACCGTCTAGGCAACAACGGACGTCCCAAACAGAAAACCGGGCAATTCGGCCCGGTTTTTTGTTGTCTGTGAGTGGGAAATTGCGGTCTAAGAGACTTGCTCGACCTGCTGCACTTCCGGCACGAAATGGCGAAGCAGGTTCTGGATGCCGTGCTTCAGCGTCGCCGTCGACGACGGGCAACCGGCGCAGGCGCCTTTCATGTGCAGGAACACAGTGCCGTTCTCGAAGCCGCGGAAGGTGATGTCGCCGCCGTCCTGCGCCACCGCCGGGCGCACCCGCGTGTCGAGCAACTCCTTGATGGTGATGACGAGTTCCTCGTCGGCCTTGTCGTAGAATTCGCCGGTCAGGCTGGTCTCGGCGGCGGGGCCGGCCTTGGCCATGACCGGCGCACCGGACATGAAATGCTCCATGATGGCACCGAGGATCGCCGGCTTCAGGTGCTGCCAGTCCGGGCCGTCCTTGGACACGGTGATGAAATCGTAGCCGAAGAACACGCCGGTGACGCCGGGGATTTCGAACAGCCGCCCAGCCAGCGGCGAGGCGATGGCCGCACTGTCGGCATCGCGGAAATCGGCGGTGCCTTCTAGGAGCACTTCCTTGCCGGGCAGGAATTTCAGCGTCGCCGGATTGGGCGTCGACTCGGTCTGGATGAACATGGCCGTCTCCATGCCCGTTTTGGGCAACTAGTTTGGAATAGTTCTAAATAGGCTCTATCGGCTGGACATTCAAGCGAAACGCATCGCCGGGACGGCTGGCTGGCGGAATGTTTTTTCGAGCCTAGCGCCGTCTTGAGATGTGTTGAGATTCAGGAAGCGCAGGTACCATGCATTTGCAGACCGGCCTCACCTGAATATCAACATAGCTCAGGCGAGGCTGTCGATTTCCTCATCCGACAAATTCTGCGGCACCACGGTCACCGGGATCGGAAAGGCCGCGCCTTTGCCGGCCACGGCTCCGACCAGTGGTCCTGGACCTTCCTTGCCGGCGCCGGCCGCCAGCACGAGGATGGCGATGTCCTGGTCTTCCTCGATCAGCTTGTGGATCTCTTCTGTCGGCTTGCCCTCGCGCACCACCATCTCCGGTTCGATGCCGAGCTTCTGCCGCACCTTGTTGGCGTAGCCGTCCAGCGCCGCGCGCGCCGTGGCGTTCGCCTCTTCGCGCATGATCTTCTCGACCCCCAGCCAGTGCTGGAAATCGTCGGGTACGATGACATACAGCAGCACCAGCGTGCCGCTGGTGCTCTGCGCCCGTTTAGAGGCGTAGGCGACGGCGCGTTCGCATTCCGGCGTGTCGTCGATGATCGTCAGGAATTTCCTGCGATGACCGGCTTCGCGGCTGAGGCGTTTGGAGACCATGTCAATCTACTCGGTATCTTTGCGGCCGCAATTTGCCACCGCCGCTGACCGGCGGCAAGCCGCCGGCCTTGTACCAGTGTTGTGCAGTGCACGGCGCCGCGATCAGCCTTGCAGCAGCCCGATAATGTCGCGCACCGTCTTCATCGTCGTTTCGGCGAGCACGCCGGCGCGTTCGCCGCCATCCCGCAGCACGGCGTCGACATAGGCGCGGTCGCCCTGGATGCGGCGCATCTCGGTGGCGATCGGCGCCAGCCTCTCCACCGCGAGATCGGCCAGCGCCGGCTTGAATACAGAGAACTGCTGGCCGCCGAATTCCTTGAGCACATCGGCCTTCGACATCTCGGCGAGGCCAGCATAGATGCCGACCAGGTTCTCCGCCTCCGGCCGGCTTTCCAATCCGTCGACCTCGCTCGGCAAGGCCTCCGGGTCGGTCTTGGCCTTGCGGATCTTCTTCGAGATGGCGTCGGCATCGTCGGTCAGGTTGATGCGCGACAGGTCCGACGGGTCCGACTTCGACATCTTCTTGGAGCCGTCACGCAGCGACATGATGCGCGCTGCCGGCCCGCCGATGACCGGCTCGGTCAACGGGAAATAGCCGTTCACCGTCTCCTCGCCTATCCTCATCTCGACGCCGACGCCAAGACCGGCGATGCGGTCGGAAAAATCGTTGTTGAATTTTTGCGCGATGTCGCGTGTCAGTTCCAGGTGCTGCTTCTGGTCCTCGCCCACCGGCACATGGGTGGCGCGATAAAGCAGGATGTCGGCCGCCATCAGCGAAGGATAGGCAAGCAGGCCCAGCGAGGCGTTCTCGCGGTCCTTGCCGGCCTTGTCCTTGAACTGCGTCATCTTGTTCATCCAGCCGATGCGCGCCACGCAATTGAAGATCCAGGCGAGCTCTGCGTGCTGCATCACCCGCGACTGGTTGAAGACGATGTGCTTCTTCGGGTCGATGCCGGAGGCGAGGAACGCTGCGGTGATCGACCGCGTCTGGTCGGCAAGGTCGTGATGGACAAGCTGGGCGGTCAGCGAATGCAGGTCGACGACGCAATAGATGCAGTCGGACGTATCCTGCAGGGCGACAAATTTCTTGATGGCGCCGAGATAGTTGCCCAGATGCAGATTGCCGGTCGGCTGGACACCGGAGAAGACGAGTGGCTTGAAGGCGGACATGGTTTTCCTCATGGCTTGTGGAGGGCCGTATAAGCGTGATTCCGAAAAGTTGCGGACTTTTCGGAGCCAATCATGCGGCTGGAAACCGCGCGCGGCGACGTTCTTGCGACGGCGCGCTTATGGACGAGAGCGCGGATGGGATCAAGACCGGCCAGGCGGGATGGCCGGCCGATTTATTCGTCGAGTTCCGATTTTGCCACGGGCGGGCCGGCTTCTGTTCCCCGGCGCCCCACATTGCGCCGGATCATGCCGAAATCGGCACCGCCGGTTGCGAAAGCGGTGACGAAATAGAGCAGCGCCCCTCCGGCCACCAGTGCCAGCACCGTCGTCGCCTTGACCACCAGCGGCGAGCCGGGCCCGATCATTGTAGCCAACCAATGCTCGGCGAAATAGAGGGCGACACCCATGACCACCGCCGACAGCACCAGCCGCGGGATGCGCCTCAACAGCGGCACGTCGCGGCCCCAATGGCCGCGCCGGATCAGCACGGCAAGCAGCATCAGCGCGTTGACCCAGCCGGCGACGGCGGAGGCCACGGCGATGCCGGCTGCACCCATCCTCGGGAACAGCGTCAGCGCGGTAGCGACGTTCACCGCCACCGAGATTGCGGCGAAGATCATCGGCGTGCGCGTATCCTCGCGGGCGAAATAGCCTGGGGTGAAGGCCTTGATCAGCACGAAGGCCGGCAGGCCGAGACCGAAGATCGCCAGGATCGCCGCCACGACGGGCGTCGAATGGTTGGTGGCGAACGCGCCGCGCTCGTAGACCAGCCGCACGATCGGCTCCGCCATCACCCAAAGCGCCGCCGCCGCCGGCAAGGTCATGAACAGGGTGAATTCGACGGAGCGGTTCTGCAGATTGGCTGCCTCGATCAGATTGCCTGACTTCAGCGCCCGCGACAGTTCGGGCAACAACACGATCGCCACCGCGACACCGACGACACCGAGCGGCAATTGGTAGACGCGGTCGGCATAAGCCAGCGAGGACACGGCACTGTCCTGCGCCGAGGCGATGGCTGTTCCGATCAGCTGGTTGATCTGGGTGATGCCACCGGTGATCGCCGCCGGTAGCGCCAGGATCAGGAGCCGCTTCACGTTCGGCGTCATCTTCGGTCGGCGGAAGCCGATCGAGATGCCCGCATTGCGCACCGCCACCCAGACGATGGCGAGCTGCACGACGCCGGCCGCCAGCACGCCCCAGGAGAGGCCGAAGCCGACAGCGTGAGCATCCAGTCCGTGATACCAGGCATAGCCAAGCACACTAATGAGGATGATGTTGAGGAAGGCCGGCGCGATTGCCGCGGCGAAATAGCGCCGCAAGGAGTTCAGCATGCCCGCCATCATGGCGGCGAGCGACATGCAGATCAGATAAGGGAACATGATCGTCGCAAGCGTGACGGTCGTCTCGAACTTGCCCGGTGTGTCGGCAAAGCCCGGCGCCACCAGGTAGCGCACGATCAGCGGCATCGCCAGTTCCATGGCGATGGTCAGCGCCAGGAGCGCGGTGAACAGCACCCCGAACACCTCTTCGGAAAAACGCTTGGCGCCATCGGTGCCGTGCGTCTCGATCTCCTTGGCGAACAGCGGCACGAAGGCGGCATTGAACGCGCCCTCGGCGAACAGCCGGCGAAACGTGTTGGGGAACTGGAAGGCGGCGTTGAAGGCGTCCGCGACCGGCCCGGTGCCGAGTGCGGCCGCCATCAGCATCTCGCGGCCGAAACCGAGCGCACGGCTCATCAGCGTGCCGGAAGCGACGGTAGCGAATTTCTTGACGAGACTCATGCGTTCGCAAACTGCCTGTGGGGTTGGAAGAAGGAGATGATGGCCGTCACTCGGCGGCTGCCTTGGCCTTGCCGCCGCGTTCGAGCGCTACACCTTCGAGCGTCGCTATCAGCCGGTTGCGGGTGGTGGCGATGCGGGCCGGGTTGTCGATCTTCTGGCCGGTGAGGTCGGTGACATAGAAGGTGTCGATGACCTTCTCGCCGAAGGTGGTGATATGCGCCGATGCGATGTCCAGCGACAGGTCGGACAGTGTTCCGGTGATTTCCGACAGCAGGCCGGGGCGGTCGAGCCCCTCGACCTCGATCACCGAAAACCGGTTCGACAATGCATTGCGGATTTCGGCGCGTGGCGGGATCTTGAAGACCTTGGATCCGCGCCTTGGCTTGGTGCGCTTCTCGATCATCTCCGGCAGCCAGCTCTTGCCCGACAGCACGTCCTCGATCAGCCGGCCGACGCGCTCGGCGCGCCGGCGTTCGTCCTCGTCGCGGTCGAATTCTCTCGAGATCAGGATCGTGTCCAGCGCGCGGCCGTCCGACGTGGTGAAGATCTGCGCGTCGACGATGTTGCCGCCGGCGCCGGCGCATGCCCCGGCGATGACCGAGAGAAGACGGGGATGGTCCTGCGCCAGCACGGTGATTTCGGTCACCGCCTCGAATTGGTGGGTCTTGACCATGGTGGCGAGCTTATTGCCCGCCGCGTCCGCCTCGCGGATGAATTCGGCGTGGCGAAGCTGGTCCGGCAGGTCCACGGTCAGGAGGTAGTTTTCATAATGCAGTCCGACATAGCGCTTGCGCGCCTTGTCGGGCCAGTCGGCGAGCGCCTCGGCCAGGCGTTCGCGCGCCGCCGCCGTGCGTTGGGCGCGCGAGACTTCCGAAAAGCCGCCGGTCAGCAGCAGTTCGGTCTCGTAGTAGAGCGTACGCAGCAACTGGCCCTTCCAGCCGTTCCACACGCCCGGTCCGACGCCCCTGATGTCGCAGACGGTGAGGACCAACAGCATCTTCAGCCGCTCGACCGATTGCACGATCGAGGCGAAGTCCTCGATCGTCTTGCGATCATTGAGGTCGCGGGTCTGCGCCGTCATCGACATGACGAGGTGGTTCTCGACCAGCCAGGCGACGGTTTCCGTATCGGCCGGCGAAAGGCCCATATGTGGGCAGATCCGCCTTGCGATCCTGGCGCCGGCCTCGGAATGGTCCTCTGGTCTGCCCTTGGCGATGTCGTGCAGCAGTACGGCGACATAGAGCGCCTCGCGGCTTTTCTTCAGCCCCGGCATCAGCGCATGCGACAGCGGATGCACCTTCTCGCCGTCGCCGCGCTCGATCTCGGCCAGCACGCCGATGCAGCGGATCAGGTGCTCGTCGACCGTGTAGTGGTGGTACATCGAGAACTGCATCATGGCGACGATCTTGCCGAAATCCGGGATCAGCCGGCCCAGCAATCCCGCCTCGTTCATCCGCCGCAGGTTGAGCTCGGCGTTGCGGTCCGAGGTCAAAATGTCGAGGAACAGCCGGTTGGCTTCCTCGTCGCGCCTGAGCGATTTGTTGACCAGGCCGAGCGAACGGGTGAGCAGTTTCAGCGCATCGGGATGAAACTCCAGCCCGTGCTTGTCGGCAAACCAGAACAGCCTGAGAAGATTGACCGGGTCGCGCTCGAAGACGCCGTCGTCGGCGATGTTGATGCGATGGTTGTCGACGATGAAGTCCGACGTGCCGGCAAGCTTGCGCTTGCGACGCTGGAAGGTGAGGAAGATGCGGTTGAAGCCCGGAACGTGCTTGGCCTGCTCCTCCTCCAGGGCGGCGCAGAAGATGCGGGTCAGGTCGCCGACATCCTTGGCGACGAGGAAATAGTGCTTCATGAAGCGTTCGACCGCCGACAGGCCGGGGTGGGTCGTATAGCCGAGCCGTTCGGCGATCTCGCGCTGAATGTCGAAATGCAGCCGCTCCTCGGCCTTGCCTGTGAGGAAGTGCATGTGGCAGCGCACCGCCCACAGGAAATCCTCGGCCTTCTGGAACTCGCGGTACTCGGCTCCGGTGAAGACGCCTTTCTCGACCAGTTCCTCGCCGGTGCGCACGCGGTAGAAATATTTGCCGATCCAGAACAGCGTCTGAAGGTCGCGCAGGCCACCCTTGCCGTCCTTGACGTTGGGCTCGACCAGATAGCGGCTTTCACCGGCCTTGGCGTGGCGCTCGTCGCGTTCGGCGAGCTTGGCCTGTACATATTCCGGGCCGGTCGTGCGCACCACCTCATGGTCGAAGCGCAGCATCAACTCGTCATAGAGCTTGCGTTCGCCCCACAGGAAACGGGCTTCCAGGATCGAGGTGCGGATGGTGATGTCGGTGCGCGACAGCCTGAGGCACTCATCGATGTTGCGGGTGGCATGGCCGACCTTCAGCCCCATGTCCCACAGCATGTAGAGCATGTATTCAACCGTTTGTTCGCCCCACGGCGTCTGCTTGTAAGGCAGCAGGAACAGGAGGTCGATGTCGGATCCCGGCGCCAGCGTGCCGCGGCCATAACCGCCGACGGCAACGACCGCCATGCGTTCGGCGGAGGATCGGTTCTTCACCCGGTAGACATGGGTTGCGGCAAAATCGTAGAGCGAGCGGATCAGCTCGTCCATCAGGTGCGACAGCCGTTCGGCGCAGGCGTTGCCGCCACCATCTTGCCTCAGCATGGCCTCGGCTGTCTTGCGGCCCTCGGCGAGACGCCGCTTCAGAAGCTGAAGAACGGCCGTGCGGATGGCCTTGCTGGAACCGTCGCCGGCACTGGCCTCGGTCAGCGCGGTCATCTCGCGGCGCAAGGCTTCGCCGTCGATCAGTTCATCGAGCTTCAGGGAGATTTTCGCCATAGATACCGGTTGGCCTTGCCTTTTGGGCGGCGTCTATAGCGTGTTTTCGCGGCGCTGGGTATGGGCCTGCTGTCAATCCGGCAAACGCTCTAGTCGGTTGCCTCGACTGGAGCGAGCGGGACGACAATCTGCCGCCGTAGCCTGCAGAGATCGATCATCTGCCGCGCTGCCCGCCTGGCCTCCCTGCGAATACGCGCGAGGGCCGGTATCCCGTGTCCATTGGCGAGCCCGCTTGCGACCCACTCGGCCTCCCGACTCTGTTCGAGCAGGCTCGGCAACCTGTTGCGCACGAATTGGTCCTGCGCACAGAGCGCCGGAACAAGTTGGTAGATCGTCTTGCCGGTCGAGATCGCGAATGTGGGATCGAAGACGAGATTGTCCACCGCCACATTGACATCGGCGGTTGTCTCGAGAAGCGCGCGTGCCGTCTGCCGGGAGAGCAGGTAACCGCCCGTGCCTATGTGGTGCTTGCGGAGCCTGAACAGCGAAAACCCGCCGCCGACGGGCAACCTCTCCCGCTGGATCACGGTAGTGTGGAAGAATGTCTCGAGCTTGACGACATCGGCGTCGGCGGGGATCCAGTTCGTATCGGCAAGCAACGCACCGGCTTTCGCGGAAAACACCATGTCGTCCTCGAAGACGGCGCCGAAGGGCGCGTCGTCTTGCGCGATGATGGCCCAGCAGGCGCGATGGCTGTGCAAACATGCGATCTCGCTGCCGGACAGACGTCGCACCGCATATCGTGCATGCTGGCGCTCCAGCGCGAGGTCTGGCCGGTCCCTTGCATCGATTGCGGCGACCCGCTCGAATCCGAGGCCGATGCGCGCAAACTCCGCCCTCATATGGGCAAGCCGGTCGGGAGACCGATCGAGGTTGATGACCAGACGCTTCATCTGTTGAACGAATCCAAGGCGGCACCAAGCTGCCAGAGCGCAACAATTTTAATGAGAATAATTTTGACACGGCAATTCTAGCGGGCAACGTTTAGCATCGATGGCGCGTTTGTATAGGGAAATTCTTCCGATCCGAAGGCTCCCCAACTCCTGAATGTGAAAGCTCAAAACAGCCCTTGACCTTCCAGTTACTGGAAGCACTACCTCTGCTTCGAAGCATTGCATCGAGGCATCGAAATGACGCATTCAGATCACGATCATCACACGCATGGCGCCCATGGTGGCGGCTGCTGCGCGGCAAAGGGCACGGGCGGAGGCTCGGATGCGGTTCTGCGCGATCCGGTCTGCGGCATGACGGTGGAGCTGGCCGCCGGCAAGCCGACATCCGAGCATGGCGGCCGCCTCTATCATTTCTGCAGCGAGCGCTGTCGTTCGAAGTTCAAGGCCGAGCCGGGAAGCCACCTGATCGCAGTCGACCCTGTCTGCGGCATGAGCGTCGACCGCGCCGACGCCAGGTATTTCGTCCGCCATGAAGGCCAGGGTTTCTATTTCTGTTCGGCCGGCTGCAAGGCGAAGTTCGAGGCGGCGCCTCAAACCTATCTCGGCGACGGGCCAGCGCCGGCGCCGATGCCCAAGGGCACGCAATACACTTGCCCCATGCATCCGCAGATCATCCGCGACAAGCCCGGCTCCTGCCCGATCTGCGGCATGGCGCTCGAGCCCATGGGCGTGCCGACGGGCGATGAAGGGCCAAATCCCGAACTGGTCGACTTCACCAGACGCCTCTGGGTGAGCGCGGTGCTGTCGGTCCCGCTGCTGATCGTCGCCATGGCGCCGATGATAGGCCTATCGCTTGAGGGCCTGGTCGAGGATCGCGCGAAGGTCTGGATCGAACTGATCCTGGCGAGCCCCGTGGTGTTGTGGGCAGCCTTCCCGTTTTTCCATCGCGGCTGGGACTCGATCCTCAACCGCAGCCCCAACATGTGGACGCTGATTTCGCTGGGTGTCGGCGCCGCCTATCTCTACAGCGTCGTCGCCACGCTCTTCCCGGACATCTTTCCGCATCAATTTCGCGGCCATGGCGGTGCGGTGCCTGTCTATTTCGAGGCGGCAGCCGTCATCGTGGCGCTGGTCTTCCTCGGCCAGGTGCTGGAACTGCGCGCCCGCGAAAAGACCGGATCGGCGATCCGCGCGTTGCTCGACCTCGCGCCGAAGACCGCGCGGCGGGTCGCCGAGGACGGCGCCGAGATCGATGTAGCGCTGGACGAGGTCAAGACCGGCGATCGCCTGCGCATCCGTCCCGGCGATGCCGTCCCGGTCGACGGCACGGTGCTCGAAGGCCGCTCCTCCATCGATGAATCGATGATTACGGGCGAACCCTTGCCGGTCGAGAAGGCCGAAGGCGACGCTTTGACCGGCGGCACGCTCAACAAGAATGGCTCGCTGATCATGCGCGCCGAACGGATCGGCGCCGAGACGACGCTGTCGCGCATCGTCGAACTCGTCGCCAAGGCACAGCGCTCGCGCGCGCCGATCCAGGGCCTGGCCGACCGCGTTTCCTTCTACTTTGTCCCGACCGTCGTCCTGGTCGCGATCGCCGCATTCGTCGCCTGGGCGATCTTCGGCCCCGAGCCCAGCCTGATCTTCGCCATCGTCTCGGCGGTTTCGGTGCTGATCATTGCCTGTCCCTGTGCGCTGGGTCTCGCCACACCGATGTCCATCATGACCGCTACCGGGCGCGGCGCGCATGCGGGCGTGCTGATCAAGGAAGCCGCCGCGCTGGAGCGCTTCGCCTCCGTCGACACGCTGATCGTCGACAAGACCGGCACGCTGACCGAGGGCCGGC
Source organism: Mesorhizobium sp. URHB0026 (assembly GCF_054059755.1). NCBI lineage: Bacteria > Pseudomonadati > Pseudomonadota > Alphaproteobacteria > Hyphomicrobiales > Phyllobacteriaceae > Mesorhizobium > Mesorhizobium sp. URHB0026. The sequence continues at coordinate 2,182,155 of NZ_JBSSCN010000001.1, forward strand.
CGAAATTGACCGATGTCATGGCTGCCGGCGGCTTTTCCGAGGACGAATTGCTGAGATGCGCCGCGACCCTGGAAAAAGGGTCGGAGCATCCGCTGGCCGAGGCAATCGTCGAGGGAGCCGGCCAGCGCGGGGTGAAGATCGCAGAGGCCCGCAGCTTCGAGGCAGTTACCGGCAAGGGCGTTTCCGGCTCGGTGTCGGGCAAGAAGGTCGCGCTCGGCAATGCCGCGATGATGGCCGATCTCGCCGTCGACGTTTCCGGGGTCCTGGCCAGCGTGGAAGCCTTGCAGGGCGATGGCAAGACGGTGATGTTCGTCGCTGTCGACGGCAAGCTGGCCGGCATCGTCGCCGTCGCCGATCCGGTCAAGGCAACCACGGCCGAGGCGATCAAGGCGCTGCATGACAGCGGGCTGCGGATCATCATGGCGACCGGCGACAATGAGCGCACGGCCAGGGCGATCGCTGGACGCCTTGGCATAGACGAGGTCCGGGCAGGTCTGTTGCCCGAACAGAAGGCAGCGCTGGTCGAGGAACTGCGCGGCAAGGGTGCCGGCGTCGCCATGGCCGGCGACGGCGTCAACGATGCGCCCGCGCTTGCCGCCGCCGATGTCGGCATCGCCATGGGCACGGGCGCCGATGTCGCGGTCGAAAGCGCCGGGATCACATTGGTCAAGGGCGACCTAAACGGCATCGTACGCGCCCGAACCCTGGCCCAGGCGACCATCGGTAACATCCGGCAGAACCTGTTCTTCGCCTTCCTCTACAATGTGCTTGGCGTGCCGGTCGCGGCCGGCGTGCTCTATCCGCTCACCGGCACGCTTCTGTCGCCGATGCTGGCGGCGGCGGCGATGAGCCTGTCCTCGGTCTCGGTGATCGCAAACGCATTGCGCCTGAGAACGTTGAAACTCTGAGATTAACCCCCAGATACGAAACCCAACCGACAGGAGACTATGAATGACCTTGGCTAAAAAACTTGTGCTGCTGCTGATGGCCGCTGGAATGCTGCTTGCCGTCTTCCTCGAAAGCGTGCCGGCGCAGAGCGAGGAGATGAAGCACGACATGGGTGCCATGGCCATGGGAGCGGAAAGCCCTTCCACGGCAGGCTACAAGGCGGCAATGGACAAGATGCATACCGACATGATGGCCTCCCAATATACCGGCAGCGCCGATGTCGATTTCGTCCGTGGCATGATCCCGCACCATCAGGGGGCGATCGACATGGCCAAGGTCGAGCTTGCCAATGGCAAGGATCCGGAAATCCGCAAACTCGCCGAAGGCGTCATCGCCGCGCAGGAAGCCGAAATCAAGCAGATGCAGGACTGGCTCGCCGCCCATCCGGTGAAGTAAGGCATCAAACCGCGGCGACAGGAGAATCCGAGCTCCATCCTGGATCTCTCCGTTTGCTTGTGATGCCATGCGCCTCGATCGCTTACCCAGGAGTCCCCATGCCCACGACGACAAGAACCACCAAGCTGCCTTCGGGCGACGCCGTCCAGGTGCTGGGACAGGGCACCTGGAAAATGGGTGAGGATGCCCGCCGTCGAGCCGGGGAGGTCAATGCCTTGAAGCTTGGGCTGGACCTCGGCATGACGCTGATCGACACCGCCGAAATGTATGCCAGCGGCGGCGCCGAGGAGGTGGTGGCCGAAGCCATTGCAGGCCGGCGCGAAGAACTCTTTCTCGTCTCCAAGGTGCTGCCGTCCAACGCCTCGCGAGCCGGCGTGCCGGCGGCTTGCGAGAAAAGCCTGAAGCGCTTGCGCACCGATCGCATCGATCTCTATCTCCTGCACTGGCCGGGCAGCGTGCCGTTGGCCGAGACTGTCGAGGCCTTCGAGGCGTTGAAGAAGGCCGGCAAGATCCGCCACTGGGGCGTCAGCAATTTCGACACCGACGAGATGGAGGAACTGACCGGGCTCGGCGCCGGCGGCAATGTCCAGACCAATCAGGTGCTTTACAATCTGTCGCGGCGCGGCCCCGAGTTCGATCTGGTACCCTGGAGCCGAGAGCGAGGTATCCCCTTGATGGCCTATTCGCCGGTGGAGCAGGGTGCCTTGGCGCGTAACAGCAGGCTTGACGCCATCGCCGCCCGCCACAATGCGACCCCTGCGCAAATCGCCTTGGCCTGGGTGATGCATCAGGACGGCGTTATCGCCATTCCCAAGGCCAGCAGCCAGGAGCACGTCCGCCAGAACTTTGCCGCGCTGGACATAAAGCTTACGTCCGGTGACCTCGCCGATCTTGACCGTGCCTTCCCGCCGCCGACGCGAAAACGCGGGCTGGAGATGATCTGATTATTTCCCCGTCAGCCCCTTCAGCCGGTAAAGCGCCTCCAGCGCTTCCTTGGGGGTCATCTCGTCGGGATTGATGTCGCCGAGCGCGACGCCCAGCGCGTCGCTCTTCACCGGCTTTGGCGCTTCCCGTTTCATCGCCACCGAAAACAGCGGTAGGTCATCGACCAGCCGGTTGGTCTTGCCGGAGACCTCGCCTTCCTCCAGTTGGTGCAGCACCGCCTTGGCGCGGTCGACCACCGCTTCCGGCAGGCCGGCGAGCCGCGCCACCTGGACGCCGTAGGAGCGGTCGGCGGCACCCTTGCCGACCTCGTGCAGGAAAACGACGTCGCCTTCCCACTCCTTGACCCGCATGGTGACATTGGAAAGCCGCGCCAGCTTTCCCGCGAGCGACGTCATTTCGTGGAAATGGGTGGCGAAGATCGCCCGGCAGCGGTTCTTCTCGTGCAGATACTCCACCGCCGCCCAGGCAATCGACAGCCCATCGAAGGTGGCGGTGCCGCGGCCGATCTCGTCGAGGATCACCAGCGCCCGTTCGCCGGCTTGGTTGAGGATCGCCGCCGTCTCCACCATCTCGACCATGAAGGTCGAGCGGCCGCGCGCCAGGTCGTCCGAGGCGCCGACGCGTGAGAACAGCCGGTCGACGACGCCAATATGGGCAGACGCCGCAGGCACGAAGGAGCCGGTCTGAGCCAGGATGGCGATCAGCGCGTTCTGCCGCAGGAACGTCGACTTACCACCCATGTTGGGACCGGTCAGCAGCCAGATCGCGCCGTTCTTGGCATTGCCCTCCGGCGAGAGGTCGCAATCATTGGCGACGAACGGGCCTTCGCCCGAACGGCGCAGCGCCTGTTCGACCACTGGATGCCGCCCGCCAGAAATCTCGAAGGCAAGGCTGGAATCCACCACCGGCCGGCACCAGGCCTCGCTTTCCGACAGAAACGCAAGCGCCGCCGACACGTCGAGCACGGCAAGCGCGTCGGCACCGGCGCGGATCGCCTCGGCCGCGCCGACCGCCTCCGCCGTCAGCGCATCGAAGGCGGCCAGTTCGATGCTCAGTGCCCGGTCGGCGGCATTGGCGATCTTGGTCTCGAGTTCGGCGAGTTCGGTCGTGGTGAAACGCATGGCGTTGGCCATGGTCTGGCGGTGAATGAAGCGCGCCTTGGCGCCATCGCTGCCAGTCATGACGGCATGATGATTGGCCGTCACCTCGATATAGTAACCGAGCACATTGTTGTGCCGGATCTTCAGGGAGCGGATGCCGGTCTCCTCGATCAACGAGCGCTCCAGTCCGGCGATCACTTTTCGTGACTCGTCGCGCAACGCCCGCATCTCGTCGAGTTCCGGGTGATAGCCGCCGCGAACGAAGCCGCCGTCTCGTTTGAGCAGCGGCAGTTCCTCGCCGAGCGCCTGGGTGAGATGCTGGGCAAGCGCCTTGGGCAGCGCGTTAATCGCCGCCATTGCGCCGGCCAGTTCCCAAGGCAAGGCGGTCGCGGCAAAGGTTTCGGCGATGGCGCCTGCCGCCTCGAAGCCGGCGCGCAACGCGCCGAGATCGCGTGGCCCGCCCCGGTTGAGCGCCAGCCTGGACAAGGCGCGAGGCATGTCGGCGACGCTCTTCAGGCTCATCCGCACCGCCTGGCAAAGCCTGACCTCGGAGCGGAAGAACGAGACGGAGTCCAGTCGCGCGCCGATGGCCGCTGGGTCGGTCAGCGGCGCCATCAGCCGGTCGGCGAGCAACCTTGCGCCGCCACCGGTCACCGTGCGGTCGATCGCCTTGAACAACGAACCCTCGCGGCTGCCGGACAGCGTACGCAACAGTTCGAGATTGCCGCGCGTCGCCGGATCGATGAACAGGGTCGAGCCCTGCTCCTCGCGCTCGGGCCTCGACAGCGGCGGCCGCTCGGCCTTTTGCGTCTTCTCGACATAGGCGATGGCGCCCGAGATGGCCGACAGTTCGGCGCGCGAAAACGTGCCGAAACTGTCTGGTGTCGCCACCTCGAAGAAACGCGCGATCCGTCCCGTGGCCGAGGCCGAATCGAACAGGCTCGGCGGCTGTGGGCTGGCGACACGGCCGAGCACGTCGAACACCGGCTTCAGGTCGGGATCATGAAACACTGGCTCGGCGACGATGAGCTCGCGCGGATCGACACGGAAGATGTCGGCCAGCAGCCGGTCGCCGGTGGTCTCGGCGACGCGGAAGGCACCGGTCGAGATGTCGATCCAGGCAATTGCAAAGCTGTGCTCGCTGCCGCCCTTCACCCGACCCAACGCCATCAGGAAACTCGATTCCGACGGCGCCAGCAATTTGTCCTCGGTGATGGTGCCCGGCGTCACCAGCCGCACCACGTCGCGGCGCACGACCGATTTGGAGCCGCGTTTCTTTGCCTCGGCCGGATCCTCGATCTGCTCGCAGACGGCAACGCGGAAGCCCTGGCCGATCAGCTTCTGCAAATAGTCGTCGGCCGCATGCACCGGCACGCCGCACATTGGAATGTCGTGGCCCTGATGCTTGCCGCGTTTGGTGAGCACGATGCCCAGCGCCCGGCTCGCCTTCTCGGCATCGTCGAAGAACAGCTCGTAGAAATCGCCCATGCGGTAGAACAGCAGCGAATCCGGGTTAGCCGCCTTGATCTCGATGAACTGCTCCATCATCGGCGTGACGGTGGCAACGCCGGGCTGCGGCGGCGTCATCGCCTCGGGGGCGGCGTCGGGCTCGTTCGGGCTGTGCATGTTCATGGCGCGGCACGCTAGCAGATGTGATGGCGGGGTTTAATGCCAGGCCATCGAAAAGCAGGGGAAGACCGCGAGCTGTCTCCTCGGAATGGCTATTCGGCTGCATTGCCCGACGCGGCGATCCCAAATATCTGTCGTCCTTGGGTATAGTGGCGGGGGCGTCATGGACAAAGACGGGCACGAAACGTTCGAGGAGATGGTGGGACCGATCGACTCGCCATTCGAGCGCTTCTGGCTCAATGCTGCTCGCCAGGCCGGCCAAAGGGTAGGCAATCTGAAGCAGCTGGCGGCCAATAGGCTTCCTTTCATCCTTCCGACTACCGGCCCTTTCTCCGGTTTCGACGGAGGCATCCGGGTAGCTGTCCATGTCCTCAGTCATGATCCGCTGGTGATCTACACGCCGATCGGCGGCGAGCGCCCCCTCAACTCGGTCGTGGCAATCGGCCGTCGCCTGGCCTCGCGCCGCGCCGCCTTCCTGATGATGCCTAACTGGACACTCGAGCGGCCGCGTCTCATCCCAAAGCTCGGCAGGGACCTCGTCTGGCACCGCGAGCGATTTCCAGCTCATGAGTTGATTTTTCTCTGCAACACCGAGGAAGAGCGCCGTCTGGTCACCGCTGTTGGAGGAACCGCGATCTTCTCCAACCACAATCTGATGATCAACGAGGACATCTTCCGACCCTTGCCGGATGTCCCCGTCGAGTTCGACGCGGTCTATAATGCTCGCATCTCGCACACCAAGCGCCACCACCTCGCCTTCGATATCGAAAGGCTGGCCCACATCACCTTTTCGATCGGCGAGTTGCCGCGGGCCGGCAACCGTGCCTTCATCCGCCGCTTGCAGGCGCAATCGCCGCTGCATCGCATCGCCAACCCGATCATCGATGGTCTGGCTGGCTTGCTGCCGCCGCAGGAGATCAACCGCATCTACAACCAGGCTGCGGTTGGCCTCTGTCTGTCGGCGGCGGAAGGAGCGATGCGCTCCAGCATGGAATATCTGATGGCGGGGTTGCCGGTGGTGAGCACGCCCAGTCTTGGCGGCCGGGACGTCTTTTTCGATCCGGACTATTGCATCATCGCCGAGCCCGATCCGGCTGCCATCCGGCGCGCGGTCGAGACGCTGCGCGATCGCGCCATTCCCCGCGAGGAGATTCGCAACCGCACGCTGGCCAAGGTGCGGGCTCAACGACAGGAACTCACAGTGTTCCTGTCGGAACTGTTGAAGAGGATGGGAAGCAGCCAGCCGCCGCTATCGCAATGGCCGTTTCCCGAAATTGGTCTCTTGCGGCGCTGGGCAACGGCCCGCCAGCATGCGCACGAAATCACGACATTTGGAACGGCGCGGAAAGGCTTCTGACCGGCCGTGTCCGCTTTGAAGGAGGCTTGCCCAGCTTCGTGGTTTACACGCGGGGGCCCGTGGTCTTAATTCGCAAGCACACAGGCACCCGTTTCAAGGAGGTGCTTCATCGGCGAGGAAATCAAAAGCATCATGGCCAGGAAAACCGAGAACAACGGTCCGTCCGTCAGCGCGCAGGAAGCGCTCGAATTCCACGCCATGGGCCGACCCGGCAAGCTGGAGATCGTCGCCACCAAACCGATGATGACGCAACGCGATCTCAGCCTCGCCTATTCGCCGGGCGTCGCCGTGCCGGTGCGAGCCATCGCCGAGGATCCATCCAAAGCCTTCGATTACACGACGCGCGGCAACATGGTCGCCGTCATCTCAAACGGCACCGCCATTCTTGGCCTCGGCAATCTCGGCGCGCTGGCCTCAAAGCCGGTGATGGAAGGCAAGGCGGTGCTGTTCAAGCGCTTCGCCGATGTCGATTCCATCGACCTCGAGGTCGACACCGAGGATGCCGACGAGTTCATCAACTGCGTGCGCTTCCTCGGTCCTTCCTTCGGCGGCATCAACCTGGAGGACATCAAGGCGCCGGAGTGCTTCATCATCGAGCAGCGCCTGCGCGAGCTGATGGACATTCCGGTCTTCCATGACGACCAGCACGGCACCGCCATCATCTCGGCCGCCGGCCTGATCAACGCGCTGGAGATTACCGGCCGCGACATGAAGACCACGAAGATGGTCTGCAATGGCGCGGGTGCCGCCGGCATCGCCTGTATCGAGTTGATGAAGGCGATGGGTTTTTCGCCCGAAAACATCACCTTGTGCGACACCAAGGGCGTGGTCTTCCAGGGCCGCACCGAAGGCATGAACCAGTGGAAGTCGGCGCATGCGGTCAAGACGGAGGCGCGTTCCCTGGCCGAAGCGCTCGACGGTGCCGACGTCTTCCTCGGCCTTTCCGCCAAGGGGGCGCTGACCACCGCCATGGTGCAGTCGATGGCCAAGAACCCGATCATCTTCGCCATGGCCAACCCCGATCCCGAGATCACCCCGGAGGAAGTCGCCGAGATCCGCACCGACGCCATCATGGCCACCGGGCGGTCGGATTACGCCAATCAGGTCAACAACGTGCTCGGCTTTCCCTACATCTTTCGCGGCGCGCTGGATGTCAGGGCCACCACCATCAATGATGACATGAAGGTCGCCGCCGCCCGCGCGCTGGCCGAACTGGCGCGCCAGGACGTGCCCGACGATGTCGCCGCGGCCTATCAGGGCAATCGGCCGAAATTCGGCCCCAACTACATCATTCCGGTGCCGTTCGACCCGCGCCTGATCTCGGCCATCCCGATTGCCGTGGCCAAGGCGGCAATGGACTCGGGCGTCGCGCGCAAGCCGATCCTCGATCTCGACCGTTACGCGCAGGAGCTTTCCGCCCGCCGCGACCCGATCGCCTCGACCCTGCAGCGCATCTACGACCGCGTGCGCCGCCAGCCCAAGCGCATCGTCTTCGCCGAGGGCGAGGAGGAGCAGGTGATGCGCGCCGCTGTCTCCTACGTGAACCAGCGGCTCGGCACCGCCATCCTGCTCGGTCGCGACGACGTCATCAAGGAGAACGCCAGGCACGCCGGCATCGACCTGAACAAGCAAGGCATCGAGATCATCAATGCGCGCCTGTCGCGCCGCAATTCGATCTACACCGACTATCTCTACGAACGCATGCAGCGCAAAGGCTTCCTGTTCCGCGACTGCCAGCGGCTGATCAACAACGACCGCAACCATTTCGCCGCCTGCATGGTGGCGCTGGGCGACGCCGACGGCATCGTCACCGGCGTGACCCGCAACTATTCGACGGCGCTTGACGACATCAGGCGCGTCATCGACGCCAAGCCCGGCCACCGCGTCATCGGCGTCTCGATCGTGCTCGCGCGCGGCAAGACCGTGCTGGTCGCCGACACCGCGGTGCACGACATGCCCAACGCCGAGCAGATCGCCGACATCGCCGAGGAGGCGGCGGGCTTCGCGCGCCGCATGGGCTACGAGCCAAGGCTCGCGATGCTTGCTTATTCCACCTTCGGCCATCCACAGGGCGAACGTTCCGAGCGTGTCCAGGAAGCCGTGCGCATCCTCGACAAGCGGCGCGTCGACTTCGAATATGACGGCGAGATGGCCGCCGACGTCGCGCTCAACGCCCGCGCCATGGCGCAATACCCGTTCATAAGGCTGACCGGTCCGGCCAACGTCCTGATCATGCCGGCTTTCCACTCGGCCTCGATCTCGACCAAGATGCTGCAGGAACTCGGCGGCTCGACCGTCATCGGCCCGCTGCTGGTCGGCCTGAACAAGCCGGTGCAGATCGTGTCGCTGAATGCCAAGGACAGCGATATCGTGAACATGGCGGCGATCGCCGCCTATACGGCGGGGGCTTGAGGGGCTTTCCTCCGTGTTGGACGCCTCACGCCAGCCGCATCACCTGCTTGTGGCTGGCGATCTCCGACAGCAGCCAATCCCGAAACAGCCTGACGCTGGTTGAATTGCGGTTGCCGGGCTTCTGCCGCAGGCAGTAGCTCTGTGGAATTGCGTGGCGGATCGTGAAGGGCGCGACCAGCTGGCCGCTGGCCAGCAGGTCCTCGACCATGATGTTGTCGGCCAGCGCAACGCCGCCGCCATTGACGGCCTCACGGACGGCAAGCGCCGGGTCGTGGAAGATCGGGCCAGATTTCGCGTCCAATCCGGCGAGCCCCTCCTTCTCGAACCACTCCTCCCACCACGCCGTGGTGTTTTCATGCAGCAGCCGGCAGCTTGCGAGATCGGCGGGTTTTCGTGGTGCATTCTTTTTGTCGAGGAAAGCGGGCGAGCACACCGGAAAGATGACGAGCGAGACGAGCGGAAGGAGCGAGGGATCGCCGGTCTCAACGGTGAACAGCACCAGCAGATCGGCGCTCGGGTTGCCGCCCCGGTTCTCGTCGTCATGAATCGAGATATCGAGTTCGCAGTTGGGATGCCGGTCGCGGAAGCGTGGCAAGCGATCGGCGAGCCAGAGGTTCATGAAGGTGGCGTTGATCGACAACGAAGCGCGTCTGGCCTTGCGGCCTATTGCCTGTTCGCCGGTTTCCTCGGTCGCATTCTCGATTTCGCGGAAAGCCGCCGACAGCCGGCGGGCGTAGTGTGTCGCCTTCGGCGTCAGCGCCACTTGCCGGAAGCCGCGCTCGAACAGGTCGAGGCCCAGCGCCTGTTCCAGCAGCCGGATGTGGCGGCTTACCGCCGAAGGGGTGAGCCGGAGTTCGTCCGCCGCTTCCTTGAAGCTGCGCAGCCGTGCCGCCGCTTCGAAAGCCCTGATAGCATTCAGTGAGGGGAGCTTCATGGGGTGATGAGACAGCATCAGGTGAATTTTTGTCAACTGACTTGGGCCGAAAAGCCGTTTGTCTGAAAATGCCGCGTCCGTCAGTTTATGGCCATAGCCCTTCTGCTGGAAAGCCGCCCCATGCGCAGTCTCGCCCTGCTTGCCGCTTCGATGCTTTGCCTCTCCGCCGCCTCGCTTTGCGGTGCAGCCGCGGCCGAGGACAAGATCGTCAACATCTTCTTCTGGTACGACTACGTGCCAGCCGACACGATCACGGAATTTGAAAAACAGACCGGTATCAAGGTGGTTTACGACACTTTCGATTCCGTCGACATGCTGACGACCAAGGCGCTGACCGGAGGCTCGGGCTACGACATCATCATGCCGGGCGCGGCGTTGGTCGGACAATATGCCGAGGCCGGCGCCATTCAGAAACTCGACAAGGCCAAAATCCCCAATGCCGGCGGCCTCAACCCTGACATCATGGCATTCCTCGCCAGGCAGGATCCAGGCAATGTCTACGCGCTCCCCTACGCTTATGGCACCACGGGCATCATGTATAACCCGGCCAAGGTCGCCGCGCGGATGAAGGACGCGCCGGTTGACAGCCTCGACATGATCTTCAAGCCGGAGATCGCGGCCAAATTCCAGGATTGCGGCATCGCCATGGTCGATTCGCCAGAAGGCGTGATGTCGGTGGCGCTCAACTATCTCGGCTTCGATCCGTTCTCCACCGACGAGGCCGAGCTGCGCAAAGCCGGCGCATTGCTGGCTGCCATCAAGCCTTACATCAGGCATTTCAAATCCGGGTCGATCATGAGCGAACTGGCAGCGGGCGACCTCTGCCTGGCGCTCGGCTGGAGCGGCGACGCGATCGGCGCCAACGCCAAGGCAGCGGACTCCAAGAACGGCGTCGACGTGCGCTATTCCGTACCTAGGGAAGGTACGGAGATATTCTTCGACGTGATGACCGTGCCGGTCGATGCGCCGCATCCCGAAAATGCGCATGCCCTGATGAATTTCCTGATGGCACCGCAAGTCAGCGCCCGCTTCACCAACGCGACGCTCTATCCCAATGCCGTGCAGGCAGCGACGCCTTTGGTCGATGAAACCGTGCGCGACAACCCGAACATCTATTTCTCGAAAGACATGCTGAAGCGGCTGTTCGCTGCCCAGCCGCGCGACCCGAAATCGCTGCGTCTGGTCACCCGCCTCTGGACGAGCTTCGTCACCGGCACGAACTGAGCCGTATCTGTCACCCCCTCATTCCCCAGAAATGGACCTCGGCAAATGTTGCAGCCCCTTCCTCGTGCCCGCGAAACCGACGATGCCGTCTTCGGCAAGCATATCCACGGCGGCTCGCACGAGCCGGTCTACAGCGGCGTGCTCTCCTTCATGCGACGCCGGCTGAGCCGCGATCTCGCCGGCGTCGACGTCGCCATCTGGGGAATTCCCTTTGATGCCGCCGTCTCCAACCGTCCGGGCGCCCGTTTCGGGCCGCAAGGCGTGCGGCGTGCTTCAGCCATCCTCGAGGGCGATCCGCAATATCCTTTCCAGACCGATCCGTTCGAAAGGCTGGCGGTCGTCGACTACGGCGATTGCGGGCTCGATTTCGGCAGGCATGACGACACGCCGCGGCAGATCGAGGCGCAAGCGAGCGAGGTCGTCGATGCCGGCGTGACGCTGCTTTCCATTGGCGGCGACCATTATGTGACATGGCCGCTGCTTCGGGCCCACGCGAAAAAATACGGCCCCATGGCGATGGTCCAGTTCGATGCCCATCAGGACACCTGGTACGACGAGGACACGCGCATCGACCATGGCTCGTTTGTCGCAAGGGCCGTTCGCGAAGGCATCGTCAGGCCGGACCGGTCCATCCAGGTCGGCATCCGCACGCATGCTCCCGAAACCCTCGGTCTGGAGATCCTTTACGGTGAGGATGTCGCCGAGCTTGGTGTCATGGGTGTCGTGGAGCGCATCAAGGCCCGTGTTGGCGATGCCAGGACCTATCTGACCTTCGACATCGATTGCCTCGATCCGGCCTATGCTCCTGGCACGGGCACTCCGGTCGCGGGCGGCTTGTCCTCTCGCGAGGCGCTGATGATCCTGCGCCGGCTCGGTTCGCTCGACATTGTCGGCGCCGACGTTGTCGAGGTGGCGCCCGCCTATGACCACGCCGATATCACGTCGCTTGCCGGGGCGGCGGTGCTGCAGCACTATCTCGGCCTGCTCGCGGAACGAAAGGGCTGACACCGCGCCGACTTCACCCCGGTGCGAACGCCCGCGCCGCCTCCACGACTTCCTCCGCCTGGTCCTGCCGCATCAGGTCGATCGGAATGCGGCCGTCGAGCTGTGCCGCAGGGCGGCTCAGCCACAGCCATGCGAGTCTCGGATTGCCGATCAGCTCCAGCACGTCGCTTATGCCCGCGACCGGCCTACCATCGACGAACTGCGCCAGCGGGAAGACGTGCTTGCGGCCGCCCTTGCGCAGAGCGATGACGTCGCCGCGCCTCTGCCAGCGGTGCAAGGTGGAGCGGGCGATGCGCAGGTTCTCTTCCAGATAGGTCGAGCCGGCGACGCGGCCGGCCCAGTCCTCGATCAGCATCGATTCGAGGTTGTCGGAATGGGGAAGCGGGAGCGGGGTGTCGGCGCCGGCCAAAAGGGCCGAGGACAGGTTCTTCGCGCCAGCGGTGCCGGCTTCGCCGCGGCGCGCGGCTTCCGCCGCCAGCGCCCGCACGAATTTCTGGGCCAGACCCGGAAGGTCGGCATGGATGGCGTCGATGGCGCGCTGGTGCTTGGGCGACAGCTGGGTGACGGCGGACGCTATGCTGCCGGCGATCTTGCCGACCGAGACCATTGTGGGGCCGTTGATGGCTTCGTCATAGTGGGCAAGCGCACGCTCGACCTTTTCCGCTACCATGTCGGCGAAATCGTCTTGCGTGATGCCGGTCGTCTTGGTCTGAAATGTCGTCTTAATCTGAAATCTTGTCATGCATCTGTTTTCTGGGCCGCGCGCTCTCCTCCCTCGGCCGCGGCCGGTTGTTGAACGGTTACGGCGGAAAGTGGAAAGTGCGACGGCAACAGATGTAGCGACCCGACAGGTTGCTGTCCTGCATTGCTTCACACCCGATTAGCATGTCGAAATGTCAGTCACGGCACGCTCGCATTTCGTGTAGGAGCGGTATGTGACAGCTGCGCGACGGTCGGAAGCGGTCTGCGCTTGCCTTACCCCACAAGGGGGCGAAGAGAAAGGCCTTGTTACAACAACCCCGCCCACTCGGCCTCTTTGCGCAGATTCTGCCGTGGCCTAGGGCCTATCTGTTGGATTACCAATCCGGCCGCCAGTGAGCCAAGATCGCCGCAGGTCTGGAGGTCGCGCCCCTGTGTGTAGCCATGCAGGAAACCGGCGGCGTAGAGATCGCCGGCGCCCGTCGTGTCGACCAGTTCCTTGATGGCGGTCGCCTGGATGACCACTGTCTCGTCGCCACGCACGATAACCGAGCCCTTTTCGGAGCGTGTAACCGCCGCGATCCTGCAATCCTTGCGTATCTGCGCCAGCGCTTCCTCGAACGATGGCGTCTGGTAAAGCGACTTGATCTCGTGGCTGTTGGCAAAAACGATATCGACCGTGCCCGAACGCATCAGGTCGAGGAACTCGTCGCGGTAACGGTCGACGCAGAACGAATCCGACAAGGTCATCGATACTTCGCGACCGGCCGCGTGCGCCAGTTTCGCCGTCTGCCGGATGGCTTCCTTGGCGCGGGGCGGGTCCCACAGATAACCCTCGAAATAGGTCACCTTGGCGCCGGACGCCTTGTCGGCTTCGACATCTTCCGGCCCGAGTTCGACGCAGGCGCCGAGATAGGTGTTCATCGAGCGCTCGCCATCGGGGGTGACGAAGATCATCGAGCGCGCCGTCGGTGGCTCGCCCTGGAGCGGCCTGGTGTCGAAGGCGACACCCTGCGCGTGGATGTCGTGCGCGTAGATTTCGCCCAGCGCATCGTTGGAGACCTTGCCGAAGAAGGCGGCGCGTCCGCCGAAGGAGGCAACACCTGCCGCCGTGTTGCCGGCGCTGCCGCCGGAGGCCTCGATCGCCGGGCCCATGCGGCTGTAGAGCAATTCGGCGCGCTGCGTGTCGATGAGATTCATCGCACCCTTGATGATGCCGTTGGTCTCGAGGAATTCCTCCTCGCACTGGGCGATGATGTCGACAATCGCATTGCCGATGCAAAGCACGTCATAATCCGGCATCAATGTCTCCGCCAAAAACCCGGGCCGGCTTCTTGCCATGCCCGCGCGGGTCTACAGCATGATCCTGAAAACTGGCAACCGATTTTCTGTCCTTGCCGCACCAGCCAGGCGCTACGACAATTCGTCCGTGGCCGAAACATTTCGTCGCGATGTCGCCTACATCTGCGCCTGTTCGATCACGGTCCGAAGGCGCGAGCCCATGCCTGCCAAAAACGACACGACCACCGACTTGGCATTGCTTGGTGTGCTGGCGGTACTTTGGGGGGCCTCCTACACCTTCATCAAGATCGGCGTAGAGACCATCCCGCCCATCACCTTCATCGCGGCCCGCACCCTGATCGCCGGCGCCATCCTGTTCGCCATCATCCGCTGGCGCGGGCTTGCCATGCCGGGCGATGCGGCAAGCTGGCGCCGCTTCGCCTTCCAGGCCTGCCTCAACAGCGTCGTCCCGTTCACGCTGATCGCCGCGGCCGAGCGTTCGGTCGACGCCGGCCTTGCCACCATCCTCAATGCCACCTCGCCGATATTCACCTTCCTGCTGACGGCGCTCATCACCCGTCATGAGCCGGTGACCGCGCGCAAGCTGGTCGGCGTCGGCGCCGGGATCGCCGGCATCTGCCTCATCGTCGGCACGCAGGCCCTTGGCGGCATCGGCCACCAGCTCTGGGCACAGATCGCCATCGTCGCGGCAACCGTGTGCTATGCGGGTGCCGCCATCTTCGGCCGTGGTTTCAAGGGCCTCGATCCGATGCTTCCCGCCGCCGGTTCGATGCTGTGCGGCGCCGTCATGCTGGTACCGCTCAGCCTGGCGGTCGACCAGCCATGGACCCTGGCGCCTTCGGCGGCTTCCATCCTTGCCCTGCTCGGCCTGTCGGTGTTTTCGACGGCACTGGCTTTCGTCATCTATTTCCGTCTGATCCACACGCTGGGTTCGGTCGGCACCACGTCTCAGGCCTATCTGCGGGTGCCGATCGGCGTCGGCATCGGCGCCGTCTTCCTCGGTGAAAGCCTGGGTCCCACGGCCTGGCTCGGCATGGGGTTTGTCGTTGCCGGCGTGGCGGCCATGACCATGCCGGTTCGCAAGCCGGCCTTAGCTGGATAGGCAGATCTGGGAGCAGACTAAGGCAAGCAACCGCCCGCGCTTGTGCTCGGGGGCCGCACCCCCTATCTCGAAGGCGTCCTGCCTTGTGGATGTGTCCGCTGACCTGGGGTGAAGCACGGTGATTTTCGACGCTGCCCGCACCGCGGCCCTGGAACTGCTCTCGCCTCCGTTTCGCGCCGTGTTCATCAAGACGCTCGGGCTGACCCTGCTGGCGCTGGTCGCCCTGTGGTTCGGCCTGACCAGCCTGATTGAATGGCTGGCCCTGCCGTGGCTGCAGACGCTGTTGCCCGGCATGCCGTCCTGGGCCGGCTGGTTGGGCGGCATCGTCGCGGCCATCGCGCTGGCCTTCGGCATGGCGCTTCTGATCGCACCGGTCACGGCGGTGATCGCCGGCCTGTTCCTCGACGATGTCGCTGAAGTCGTCGAGCGCACCGATTATCCCGGTGACCCGGCCGGACGCGCCATGCCGGCACTGCGCTCGCTGGTGCTGGCGATAAAATTCTTCGGCGTCGTCATCCTGGGCAACGTCGTGGCGCTGCTGCTTCTGCTGGTGCCGGGCATCAACATCGCCGCCTTCTTCATCGTCAACGGCTATTTGCTCGGGCGCGAATTCTTCGAGTTCGCAGCCATGCGGTTTCGCGGGGAAGAAGAGGCCAGAGCCCTGCGCAGGCAGTATGCCGGTACGGTGTTTCTCTCCGGGCTCGTTGTCGCGGCCTTCCTCGCCGTGCCGCTGCTCAACCTGCTGACGCCGCTCTTCGCCGCCGCCATGATGGTGCACCTGCACAAGGCGATCTCGGCACGGGAAGTCGCACACGCCTCGCGGCGCTAAATCTCTTCAGCGTAGTAGAAACCCGCGCCCCAACTCGTCGTCCGGTTCGACAATGAATTCGGCTCGTCCGGAATAATAAGCACGGCCGCCGACGCGGGCGACGACCGCTTCATGCGCGCCGGCTCGCGCTGTTCGCGCCACCTGCCCGGAAAAGCGCGAGCCGGCGATGCTCTCGAACGTTCGCGTCTGCCCGACGGCGATCTCGCCCTTGGCATGCATTGCCGCCAGCCGGGCGGTGACGCCGGAACCAGTTGGCGAGCGGTCGACCTCCGCCTCGGCGAAGACGCAGATATTCCTGGTGGCCTCTCCGGAAAAGGCGTCCTTTCCATCGGTCAGGATAGTGCCATAGAGGAAGGCGAGGTCATCATGATCAGGATGCGACAGCGGAAACTCGGCCTTCAGCCGGTTCGTCAGCGTGGTTGCCGCATCGACGAAATCGCGCACGCGGTCGCGGCCGAACTCCAAGCCGAATTGATGACAGTCGGCCAGCGCGTAAAAAGCCCCTCCATAGGCGATATCGAAACCGATCTTGCCATAACCAGACAGATCTATCTGTTGGTTGGCGGCAAATAGGAAGGCCGGCACGCTCTCGAACGACACCGCGCCGGCTTTGCCATCGCTGACCGCGACCGAGGCGACGACCAGGCCGCACGGCGCCTCGATGTTCACGGTGGTGAATGGCTCCTGCTTCGCCACCAGCCCTTCATCGACGGCGTAGCGGCCGAGGGCGACGATGGCGTGGCCGCACATGGTCGAATAGCCCTCATTGTGCATGAACAGCACCGCGAGGTCGGCGCCGGGCAAATCGGGCTCGACCAGCAAAGCGCCATACATGTCGTAGTGGCCGCGCGGCTCGAAGATCAGCAGCTTGCGCAAATGGTCGAGATGGTCCCGCACATAGACGCGCTTCTCAAGAATGGTGCCCTTGGGGATAGTGGGATAACCGCCCGTGACGATCCGTAGCGGCTCGCCACCCGTATGCATGTCGACAACAGTAAGGTTCATGCGGCCGAACCCATCCTAGCCCTGGGATTTGCCGAACAGCGCCTGCAGCTTGCCGAACGGCATGGCGGCGCGGGTGAAGCCGAACGTGCCGTCCTGCTGGATTTCGCGCGCCGCCGTCTCCAGCATGCCGTAGGCGAAATTGGTCAGCCATGGCCCAAGCGAAATCCGCCTTGCACCGGCCATGGCGAGGTCGGCGATGGTGAAGCCGGGCCTTGCCATGACATTGACCGGCTTGCCGACCGCCGAGCAAAGCGTCCGGACCATGTCGACGTCGCCGATACCAGGTGCATAGAGCACGTCGGCGCCGGCCTTTTCGAACGCCTGCAGCCGCTTGATCGTGTCGTCGAGATCGGACTTGCCGCAGAGGAAATTCTCGGCTCGCGCCGTGAAGACAAAGTCGCGCTTCAGCGCCCGCGCCGCCTCGACCGCTGCGGCGACGCGCTCGACCGCGTGCGAAAACTCGTAGATGGGCTTTTCAGGATCGCCGGTGTGGTCCTCGATCGAGCAGCCGGCAAGCCCGGCCGCCTCCGCCGCGAAAATGGTTTCGGCGGCCTGCTCAGCGCTGTCCCCCTTGCCTTTCTCGAGATCGGCCGAGACCGGCAGGTCGGTCGCGGCCGTCACCTCGCGGCAATGATGGATCATCTGGTCGAAGGTCACGGCCCCATCCGGCAGGCCGCGCGAAAAGGCAAAGCCGGCGCTGGTGGTGGCCAGTGCCTTGAAGCCGAAGGAGCCGAGCAGCTTCGTCGTGCCCGGATCCCAGGGATTGGGCATGACGAAGGTCGAGGCATGCAGGTCGCGAAAAATCTTGCCCTTGTCCATGAAGGCTCCCCCATATCGAATGTTGGGGCGGATGCTACCGCGCTGTTTGCGGCCGGGCAAACGAATGCGGTTGGTTCAGAAGCGTTTCTCGTTCTCTGCTGCCAATTTCTCGAGAGCGTCGGAATCGGCGGCATAGTGGGACGCCTTGGGGTCCCAGTGGTAGGTGACGGAGATGTCCCGTGAAGCAGCCTTGGGCGGCGCGTCATCACAGTTCTCGGTGTTCGGTACCGTGGCGTCGGTTACCGTCACCTTGACGGCGCCATAGTGCTGGCCGTCGGTCAGCCCGGTTCTTGCCGCCGGTCTTGATGGCAAGCACCGCGGTGTTGGGCAGGCTGACCGCGTCGGGCGGCGATGTATCGAAGTCCGCGCCGGCCGTCCACTGCAGCGGATCAGTGGATCGGCACCAGCCCGGCGAGTTCGCGCATGTCGTCGAACAGAATGCCGCCGGCCTGGATCAAACCATCGCGGTCGGAATAGGGGTCGCCATGATAGGAGAACACGCGCATGCCGGCGGCAATGCCGGCCTGCGTGCCGGCGACACTGTCCTCGATGACGATGCATTCGGCGGGCGCGAAGCCCATGGTTCTGGCCGCATGCAGGAACAGGTCGGGGAACGGCTTGCCGCGCGACACCATGGTGGCGCTGAACATGGCACGTTCGAACAGCGGCAACAGTCCGGTCTGGCCAAGCGTTATGTGCATCTTGGAGATCCTGGCCGAGGTGGCGACGCAATAAGCGATGCCGGCCGCGCGGACCGCCTCGATGAACTCCCGGACATAAGGGATCGCCTCGACGCCATGAGCGAACAGATCCGGCAGGCCGGCATTCCAGCGCTCGACGAAATCGGCGCCGAGCCTGACGCTGGTCGTCTCTTCGATCTCCTTCTGCACCGAGACCATGCTGCGGCCGGAGAAGCTCTTGCGGCAATATTCGAACGTCGTTGGAAACCCGGCGTCGCTCAGCCATTCGGCCAGGCGCCGGTTGGCGAGGTTCTCGGTATCGACCAGGATCCCGTCGCAGTCGAAGATGACGAGCTTTGGCAGCGGCCGTGTTTCAGTCATGTTGGATCAGTCTACCCGGCAAACGGTTCACTGTGCTGAAACACAGCCACGCATCAGGCGGTGCCGGTCGATCCGAATCCGCCCGAGCCACGCGCCGTGCCGCCGGCCAGCGAACGCTCTTCAACCGCAACCTGCGTAACTGCGGCGAAAACGATCTGGGCAATGCGCATCCCGCGCGTCACCGCGAAATCCTCGTCGCCGAGATTGACCAGCAGCACCTTCACCTCGCCGCGATAATCGCTGTCGACCGTGCCTGGAGAATTGAGGACGGTAAGGCCGTGTTTGAAGGCAAGGCCGGAGCGGGGCCGCACCTGGCCCTCCATGCCTTCGGGAATTTCCAGGATCAGCCCCGTCGGCACCAAGGCGCGTTTGCCCGGCAGGATCAGAAGCGGCCGGTCTTCGGGCACCGCCGCGCGCAAATCCATGCCGGCGGCGCCGGCGCTTTCATAGTCGGGAAGCGGAAGTCCCTCGCCATGCGGCAACCTGACGAAGCCGACGGTGGGACCGATGACGGAAGGTGTTTGAAGGGCTGCGCGCATAAAATCGATCCTATCGGCGCGAATGCCGATTCGGTCAACTCGACCGCGGCGCTATCAACGGCTTTCTTTCAGGCATCACTGTGGCCTAGCGGAGTTCCATGGGAACCACCGTCGTCTCCTTGATCTCCTCCATGACAAAGGAGGCGGAGACATCGGATAAAGCCACCTTGGCGATGAGCCGCTGGTAGAGCCGGTCATAGGCTTTCACGTCGGCGACGCGGGCGCGCAGCACATAGTCGAGATCACCGGACATCCGGTAGACCCCGATGATCTCGGAAAGACCGGTCACCGCCGCCCGGAACTTCTGCAGCCAGTCGGGGTCGTGATTGGACGTGCGGATCAGGATGAACACCGAAAGGCCGAGTCCGAGCTTCTCCGCATCGACCAACGCCACGCGGCCGGTGATGACGCCATCTTCCTCCAGCCGCTTGACGCGACGCCAGCAGGCATTGCGCGACAAGGCCACCCGCTCCGATAGCTGGTCGACCGACAGCGTGCCGTCACGTTGCAATTCGGCGAGCAGTTTTCGATCAATTTCGTCGATGTCAAAACTCATATTGGGATATTTGTCCCATGGAATACCAAAATACAAGGATATTTTGGGACCAATGAACCGGTGAGGCGTGTCAGGATACTCACATCGAAACGAAAAGCGCTGAAGGGGAACCAGCATGTCGGTCGCAAGGATTTTCACCTCTCATCCGGCCAAGGTGGGCGAAACCTATTTCAGCCATATGGCCTTCGCCGCCTGGTTCTCCTCGCGCCTGCTGATGGCGGCGGGAGCAGCATTTGTTCACGCTTTCTTGCCATTTCTGTTCGAGACTACCGCCAGCCGAATCATTCGCGAACTTTACGAGCGGACGCACAACAGAGGCACGCACGCGATCAACGAGCCCGCTGCTCTTCCGGATCGCGCTTAGAGGAAGACAGAAGCGATGTGCCGGTGGGCGGCCTATCTCGGTGAAGCGGTCTTTCTCGAAGACATCCTCACGGCGCCCTGTCACTCGCTGATAGCCCAGAGCCATTGCGCCCAGGAAGCGAAGTCGCCCACCAATGGCGACGGCTTCGGCCTTGCTTGGTATGGCGAGAGGCCTGAACCCGGTCTCTACCGCGATATCCTGCCGGCCTGGTCCGATCCCAATCTGAAAAGCCTGTGCCGGCAGATCAAGTCCAGCCTGTTCCTCGCCCATGTCAGGGCCTCGACCGGCAGTGCCACCAGCCGCATGAACTGCCATCCGTTCACCTCGGAACGCTGGTCGTTCATGCACAACGGCCAGATCGGCGGTTTCGAAAAAATCCGCCGCGCGCTGGAGAACTCGTTGTCCGACGCCGTTTTCGATCAGCGCGAAGGCACCACCGATTCCGAACTCTTTTTTCTGCTCATGATCGACGAGGGTCTTTCGTCCGACCTGCAAGGCGCCGTCTCACGCGCTACCAGCCGCGTGCTGGAAGTCTCGCGTCGTGCCGGTCTCGAGCCGGCGCTGAAGCTGACCGCTGCCTTCTCTGACGGACAGGCACTGTATGCGGTGCGCTACGCCACCGACGCCCAGGCTCCGACGCTTTACACGTCCATTTTCCGCAAAGGGGCCGGCCGCTGCATCGTCTCCGAACCCTTCGATCGCGAGGGCGGCGACTGGCAGGCGATCCCGCCGTCGAGCTTCGTCACCATGACCAGCGATGGCACGAGCATTCGCCCATTCGCGCCGACTGCGGCGAAACTGGCGCTGGTTGGATAACGCGTCACCTCCGCGCACCTGGAAAACGTCGCGTGGAGTGCCGGCCTGGATAGGACGCAGACTTCAGCGCAATTCCGATCAAGCATTGAGCGCGTGCGGATGCTCAACTCCACTTGAAGCCGCGCCGCGATCCGCCATCTTGATGAGGCAGGCGGCCAGCAAGCCGGAGCATCGCCATGGATCTCGTATTTCTCTCGGTTGCCGAACTCGCCACGGCCATTCGAAACCGCAAGATCTCCGCCGTCGAAGCGCTCGACGCCCATCTCGCGCAGATTGATGCGCACAACGGAGCAATCAAAGCCGTCATATCGCTCGACAGGAAAGGCGCGCGCGAACGCGCCAAAAAGGCCGATACAGCACTGGCGCATGGCGAACCACTTGGACCGTTGCATGGCGTTCCCTTCACATTGAAGGACATGCATGAGACATCTGGCCTGAAAACCACGGTCGGCTTCCCACCCTTCGCCGATTATGTCGCGCGGCAGGACAGCCCGGTCGTCGCTAGGCTGAAAGCAGCCGGCGGCGTGCTGATGGCCAAGACCAATGTCGCCATGATGCTGTCCGACTGGCAGTCGAACAATCCGTTGTTCGGCCGCACCAGCAATCCCTGGAACCTTGAGCGCACGGCCGGTGGCTCCAGCGGCGGTGCGGCAGCGGCGGTCGTGGCTGGCATGACGCCGTTCGATGTCGGCACCGACATGCAGGATTCGATCCGCTTGCCAGCCGCCTTTTGCGGCATCTATGGGCTTAAGCCGACGGAACATCGTATCTCGCTGGCCGGCGCCTTCCCGGATCCGGGCGGCGCTGAGCGTAGCGTGCGACTGATGTCCTGTCTTGGGCCGCTGGCACGCAGCGTGGAGGATCTGGCCTTGATCTATCGGATCATCGCCGGACCGGACGGTCGCGACACCGATCTTGCGCCGGTGCCCGTCGAGGATATGGCTAAGGTCGACCTCAAGACGTTGCGTATCGCTTTTGCCCCCTCCTTTCCCGGTTTCCCGGTGGCCGGAGACATTGGTACCGCGGTCGAAAATCTCGCAAGGCGGCTGCAATCGGCAGGGGCGGCTGTCGAGGAGGCGAAACTCCCGGAACTCGATTTGCATGACGATCTCGCGCAAGGCGGCGGGCTGATCGGCATGATGATGGAGGCCGCGCAACCCGAACCGCCGGACGAGCCGACGCCCGTCTCGCGCTGGTTCGAGGCACTCGCCCGCCGCGACAGATCCATTCTCGCCTGGGACAATTTTTTCGACAGCTATGACGCACTGCTCTGCCCGGTCGCCATGACCACGGCCTTTCCACATTGCGAGCCGGGCACGCCGATCAAGGTTGACGGCCAGGAACAGAGCTACTGGATGCTGCCGGCCCATGGCGCAGTGTTCAATTACAGCGGCCACCCGGCACTTTCGATGCCCTGCGGGCAAGATAGTGACGGTTTGCCTATCGGCCTGCAATTGGTCGGCAAACGCTGGTCGGAGCCGCGGCTGCTCGGCATCGCCAGGGCGATGATGCCCTTGACCAGCGGCTTTAGACGTCCGCCCGGCTATTGAGCGAAGCGATCCAATCCATAGGGTGCCAGCAGCGTGTCGCGCTTGCCATCAAGAATTTCTCGCGTGGCGAACAGGCCGACGGCTGGCGCCAGCGTGATGCCGGAATGCATGACCGCGATATAGACACCCTCCTTGCCTTTGGCGCGACCGATGATCGGAAAGCCGTCGATCGGTGTCGGCCGGTAGCCAACGGTGTGGAAATCCAACTCCAGCCCGTCGCTGTCGCGCAGCATGGCTTTCATGGCCGCGAACAATTCACGCGCCGTGGCTTCGGCGTCCATGCCGGGATCGGCGCCGCCGAAATCCGAGCCGGCAATGATTCGACGCTCGGCGGTCTGACGCATGTGCAGGCGCTCGGCCAGCACCAGCCCGTTGAGCAGTTTCTTGTAAGGCCGCGAGTGAACGATCAATCCGGGCGGTGTCTCGATCGGCAGGTTGATGCCAGCGGTCGCGGCAATGTCTGGCGAACCCACGCCGGCCGCGATCACCACCTCGTCGGCGGCAAACAGTCCATGCGATGTGTCCACGCCGGTAATCTTGCCGACGCTTTGGACAAGCGCCGTCACCGTGCTGAAGAGGATTCGCGCGCCGCGCCGTTCGGCATCGGCCAGCAGTGCCTTGGTGGCCGCGACAGGCTCGGCGACACCCTCTTCTGCGACATGCAGGGCGAAATCGGGAAGCTCGGTGAGATTGGGCTCGATAAGCGCCACCTCGCCCCGGTCGACGCGCTCGATGCCGTAGCCCCAGCCCGAATGCTCTTTCGCATAGATTTCCATATCGGCCGCAGAGAGATCCCAGCATAGGCCCCCGCACCAGGCGAGCGGTATGCTGGACAGGTCCCGCGCCAGCCGCGACCATTCCGCCATGGCGCGGGTACGAAGCCTGAAATACGGCTCCGGGTTGCCCCAGCTTGCGTTGATCCAGCCAAACGAGTTTGGGGTCGCCACGCCGCCGCGCTCGCTTTCGGCAATGACTGTCACCTGCGCGCCCGCAACGGTCAGATGCCAGGCGATGGAAGCGCCGATGATGCCGGCGCCGATGACGATCACTTGTTTCGCGGTCATGGTCGCTCCTTTTGCCTCGTGATCGGGGGACGGTTCATCCCAGTGCCATTCCGGCGGCCCGTTGCCAACATTGGCAGTGCAAAAAACTCCTTGATGCTGGTTTCCGGACCCTTTGGGACTCACGCTACGCTGCGGCCGGCGTGCGCGACATCGTTGCCGCCCGCGGATGCCCGGCCCGGCTCTTCACTAACCATTTTACCTCCAAGGAGGCGTTCGCCAGCGAGGAGGATCATGCCGACGGCAGCGCCATTGCCGATCGCTTCCGGGGGTCGTTCAGGCAGGCCGCTTGAACGAGCCGGCCTGAAACAAGCCCCGCAACCGGCGGCATTCACGCCGCCGGACCGGTCGACAGCCCGCCGCTGCGCTGCTAGAAGCCCGGCCTGTCACACGGAAATCCCAAGAGAATGCCCGAAACTATCCCAGAGGAAGTGGCGCGCCGCCGCACTTTCGCGATCATCGCCCACCCTGACGCCGGCAAGACGACGCTGACCGAAAAGCTGCTTTTGTTCGGCGGCGCCATCCAGCTTGCCGGCGAGGTGAAGGCCAAGAAGGACCGCATCCAGACACGGTCCGACTGGATGAAGATCGAGCGCGAGCGCGGCATTTCGGTCGTCACCTCGGTGATGACCTTCGAATATGAGGACAACGTCTTCAACCTGCTCGACACGCCGGGCCACGAGGATTTCGCCGACGATACCTATCGCACGCTGTCGGCGGTCGACTCGGCGGTCATGGTCATCGACGCCGCCAAGGGCATCGAGCCGCGCACGCTGAAATTGTTCGAGGTCTGCCGGCTGCGCGACATCCCGATCATCACCTTCGTCAACAAGATGGACCGTGAAAGCCGCGATCCGTTCGAGATTTTGGACGAAATCGAGCAGAAGCTGGCGCTGGACACCGCGCCCATCACCTGGCCGATCGGCCGCGGCAAGACCTTCTCAGGTACCTATCACCTGGCGCTGAACGCCGTGCGCAAGGGCGACGACGAGAAGGAACGCACACCGGTCAACGGTCCCGATTCCAACCGCGTTGCCGGCCTGCTGCCGGAAAACGAGCGCGAGGCCTTCATCGAGGAACTCGAGCTCGCGCGAGAAGCCTGCCGTCCGCTCGACATCGACGCCTTTCGCGAGGGCCATTTGACGCCGGTCTATTTCGGCTCGGCGCTGCGCAATTATGGCGTGCGAGACTTGATCGAGGCGCTTGGCGCCTTTGGGCCGCCGCCGCGCGCGCAGGAGGCCGACACCCGGACTATCGAGGCGACCGAGGAGAAAATGACTTCCTTCGTCTTCAAGATCCAGGCCAACATGGATCCCAATCACCGCGACCGCATCGCCTTCGTGCGCGTCTGCTCGGGCAAGCTCGAGCGAGGCATGAAGGCCAAGCTGGTGCGCACCGGCAAGCCGATGTCACTCTCGGCCCCGCAATTCTTCTTCGCCCGCACCCGCGTCACCGCCGATGAAGCCTTTGCCGGCGATGTCGTCGGCATTCCTAACCACGGCACGCTGCGCATCGGCGACACATTGACCGAAGGCGAGGAAATCCTGTTCCGGGGCGTGCCGAATTTCGCCCCGGAAATCCTGCGTCGCGTCCGTCTCGGCGACGCGATGAAAGCGAAAAAACTCAAGGAAGCGCTGCACCAGATGGCCGAGGAAGGCGTCGTCCAGTTGTTTTCGCCCGAGGACGGCTCACCCGCCATCGTCGGTGTCGTCGGCGCCCTCCAACTCGATGTGCTGAAAGAGCGGCTGAACTTCGAATACACGCTGCCGGTCGAATTCGAGATGTCGCGCTTTTCGGTCTGCCGCTGGATATCGGCCGACGACAAGGCCGAGGTGCTTCGCTTCATCGAGGCGCATCGCGGCGACATAGCCCGCGACCTCGACAACGACCCGGTCTTCCTCGCCCAGCACGCCTTCTCGCTGAACTACGAAGCCGAACGCTGGAAGGCGATCCGCTTCGCCACGATCAAGGATTATCAGGTGCGCGATAAGGCGGCGTGAATCTAGTGAGTAGTTGCTAGTGAGTAGCACCGATGGGAGACAAGCCGAACCTACTCACTACTCACTACTCACTACTCACTTGTGATCACCCCTTGGCCGCCGCTTCGATCGCAGCGATATCGATCTTGCCCATCTGCATCATCGCCGACATCACCCGGCCGGCCTTGGCTCTGTCAGGGTCCTGAAGCAGTCGCGGCAACTGCTCCGGCACGACCTGCCAGGAGACGCCGAACTTGTCCTTCAGCCAGCTGCATCGGCCAGGCTCACCGCCGCCTTCGGTGAGTTTGTTCCAGAAATGGTCGACCTCGTCCTGCGTCTTGCAGTCGATCGAGAGCGACATGGCCTCGGTGAACTTGTATTGCGGGCCGCCATTGAGCGCCTGGAACTGCACGCCGTCGAGCTCGAACGATGCCACCAGCACCTTGCCCTCCGAAGCATGGCCCTGCGGCCAGCGCGTGACGCTTAGCACCTTCGAATTCTTGAAGATGGAGACGTAGTGGTTCATGGCCTCTTCGGCCTGGTCGTCGAACCACAGGAAGGTGGTGATCTTTTGCATTCTCATTCTCCTCATTTCTCTCTTGGGGTGAAGAAGGCCACCGGTGAAGAAGCCACGGTGAAGAAGGTCAGGCAGCGCCCTTGGCGGCTCCCTGCAACGAGACAAGATAGGCATCAAGCTGGGCATAGCTT
Organism: Mesorhizobium sp. URHB0026; assembly: GCF_054059755.1. Classification (NCBI taxonomy): domain Bacteria; kingdom Pseudomonadati; phylum Pseudomonadota; class Alphaproteobacteria; order Hyphomicrobiales; family Phyllobacteriaceae; genus Mesorhizobium; species Mesorhizobium sp. URHB0026. The sequence continues at coordinate 2,208,495 of NZ_JBSSCN010000001.1, forward strand.
TCGGCCATGCCGCGGGTCATGCCGGTGCCGAGTGCGCCATCGCGGGCCGCCTGCGACGCGTAGAGCACTGTCTGCCTCAGTAGCGTGGTTCCGTTTTGCTCCGTGAAAACAACCGTCCCGATCGTCTCGCCGCCGGTCCAGTCCTCGTCGAACAGTTCGGTGGCGACGAGCCGGCTCGGGCGCACGATCTCGCGGTAGGCGCCGCTCATGCCCATCGTGCGGCCGTCCCGATGCTGCCAGACATAGCGCGTCGCGCCGCCAACCCGGAGATCGATTTCGCAGACCGCGAGCCGCCAGCCGTCGGGGCCATGGAGCCAGCCCTTCAACAGGTCCGGTATGGTCCAGCAGTCGAACACCATCGGGCGGGGTGCGTCGAAGATCCGGGTGATCTGGATTTCCCGGTCGCTGGGCGTGGTCACGGTCAATTTTGCGACGGTCGAGCCGGGCAATGTTGTGGTGCTCATGATGGTACTCCGCTGTTTGTCCAAGGACGTTCGGCCAACTGGCGATCCGACATGGCTTTCGATTTTTTCTGCTGGGACGACACGCCGGACTTTGGCTATTGCTCCGCGTCGCTCGCCGCCTTCTTGGCCTGCATGGCACCCAGCAAGGCGTCGAGGCGCTGGAAATTGCCTTCCCAGATCTTGCGGTAGCGCTCCAGCCAGTCATTGGCCTCGGCGAGCGGTTTTGCTTCCAGCCGGCAAGGCCGGCGCTGCGCGTCTCTCCCGCGCGAGATCAACCCGGCGTTCTCCAGCACCTTGAGGTGTTTGGAAATCGACGGCTGGCTCATGGCGAAAGGCTCGGCCAACTCCATAACCGACGCCTCCCCTTCAATGAGCCGCGTAAGGATGGCACGCCGCGTCGGATCGGCAAGCGCGGCAAATGTGGCATCAAGGCGGTTCATACCATTTCCATAGCCATTTAGGTATATAGCCAACAAGCTATACAGCGAGGCGCTCGGGCCGTCAACCGCACCGGCGGATTTCGTGGCGCATTGCAAAAATGTGGCCAGATCATACTTGCGCGTCTATAACGCCTGCGATCAAAACGCTCCCGTCGAGCGCAGCCAGCCAGCTAGGGAAAATTCATGCCCGCCTATCGCTCCCGCACCACCACCCATGGCCGCAACATGGCCGGCGCCCGCGGCCTGTGGCGCGCCACTGGCATGAAGGACAGCGATTTCGGCAAGCCGATCATCGCGGTGGTCAACTCCTTCACCCAGTTCGTGCCGGGCCATGTCCATCTGAAGGACCTTGGCCAGCTCGTCGCGCGCGAGATCGAGAAGGCCGGCGGTGTCGCCAAGGAATTCAACACCATCGCCGTCGATGACGGCATCGCCATGGGCCATGACGGCATGCTCTATTCGCTGCCGTCGCGCGAGCTGATCGCCGATTCCGTCGAATACATGGTCAATGCGCACTGTGCCGACGCCATGGTCTGCATCTCCAATTGCGACAAGATCACGCCCGGCATGCTGATGGCCTCATTGCGCCTCAACATCCCGACCGTCTTCGTCTCCGGCGGCCCGATGGAAGCCGGCAAGGTGGTGCTGGCCGGCAAGACGCAGGCGCTCGACCTCGTCGATGCCATGGTTGCGGCCGCCGACGACAAGATCTCCGACGAGGACGTCAAGGTCATCGAGCGTTCGGCCTGCCCGACCTGCGGTTCCTGTTCGGGCATGTTCACCGCGAATTCCATGAACTGCCTGACCGAGGCGCTGGGCCTGTCGCTGCCCGGCAACGGCTCGACGCTGGCCACGCATGCAGACCGCAAGCGCCTGTTCGTCGAGGCCGGCCATCTCATCGTCGATCTCGCCCAGCGCTACTACGAGCAGGATGACGAGAGTGCATTGCCGCGCAGCATTGCCTCCAAGGGCGCCTTCGAGAACGCCATGACGCTCGATATCGCCATGGGCGGCTCGACCAACACCGTGCTGCACATTCTGGCAGCCGCGCATGAGGGTGAGGTCGATTTCACCATGGAAGACATCGATCGGCTGTCGCGGCGGGTGCCGGTCCTGTGCAAGGTGGCGCCGGCCAAATCCGACGTGCACATGGAAGACGTCCATCGGGCCGGCGGCATCATGGCGATCCTTGGCCAGCTCGACAATGCCGGGTTGCTCAATCGCGACCTGCCTACAGTGCATACGGCGAGCCTCGGCGAAGCGCTCGACCATTGGGATATATCTCGCACCACCAGCCAGAATGTGCGCGACTTCTTTCTCGCCGCGCCCGGCGGCGTGCCGACGCAGGTCGCCTTCAGCCAGGACCGCCGCTGGGACGATCTCGATCTCGATCGTGAGAAGGGCGTTATTCGCTCAGCCGAGACGCCGTTCTCGAAAGACGGCGGGCTTGCCGTGCTGAAAGGCAATCTGGCGCTCGATGGCTGTATCGTGAAGACAGCCGGCGTCGACGAGTCGATTCTGAAATTCACCGGACCGGCTCGCGTCTTCGAAAGCCAGGACGCTTCGGTCAAGGCGATCCTTGCCAATGAGATCAAGGCTGGCGACGTCGTCGTCATCCGCTATGAGGGTCCGCGCGGCGGCCCCGGCATGCAGGAGATGCTCTATCCGACCAGTTATCTGAAGTCGAAAGGCCTCGGCAAGGCCTGCGCGCTGGTCACCGATGGGCGCTTCTCCGGCGGCACCTCGGGCCTGTCGATCGGCCATGCTTCGCCGGAAGCGGCGGAAGGCGGGCTGATCGGGCTGGTGCAAGAGGGCGATACGATCGAGATCGATATTCCGAACCGCACCATTTGCCTTGCCGTCGACGACGCGGAACTCGATGCGCGCCGGGCGGCGATGGAGGCCAAGGGCGCGGACGCCTGGAAGCCGCAGGAAAAGCGCAAGCGCAAGGTGACGACCGCGCTGCGCGCCTACGCCGCCTTCGCCACCAGCGCCGACAAGGGGGCAGTGAGGCACGTGCCGGAGTAAGGCCGAGGCAGCTCTTCCCACCGGATCCAAAGCTGACAGACGGCTTTGCCGCGGGGTCACGGCATCAGCTGATATTCATACAGCTTCTGGTAAAGCCCGCCTTGCCTGAGCAGCATCTTGTGCGGCCCGCTTTCCACCACCTTGCCGGCTTCCAGCACCACGATCGTGTCGGCCTGGTGGACGGTCGAGAGGCGGTGCGCGATGACGATCGTTGTGCGCCCTTCCGTCAGCTGTTGCAGCGCGTCGCGGAACAGCGCTTCCGACTCGGCGTCAAGCGCACTGGTTGCCTCGTCCAGCAGCAGGATTTCGGCATTGCGCAGCATGGCGCGCGCGATCGAGATGCGCTGGCGTTGGCCGCCCGACAAGAGGCCGCCATTCTCACCGACATCCGTCTCGTAGCCATTCGCTTGCGCGACGATGAAGTCATGCGCGTTGGCGGCCCTGGCCGCGGCGATCACCTCGTCGTCGGTCGCGTCCTCGCGCCCAAGCCGGATGTTGTGCATGATCGTGCCGGCAAACAGGAACGTGTCCTGGCTGACATAGGCGATCTTTTCCCTGAGCGAGGCGAGCGTGGCATGGGAAATATCCTGGCCGTCAAGCAGCACCCTGCCGCTCTTCGGGTCGTACATGCGCATGATGAGGTTCAGGATCGTCGACTTGCCGCCGCCGGAGGGGCCGACCAGCGCCGTCATCTTGCCGGCCGCAAGGGTCAGGTCGAACCGGTCCAGCACTGGCGGGCCATTCTGGTAGGCGAAGCCGACGGCGTCGAACCGGATCTCGCCCGGGCCGGCCCGAAGCGGCTTTGCATCCGGCTTCTCGGCTAATGTCAGCGGCTGGTCGGCGAGTTCGAACATCATCCGCACGCCGACAATGCCGCTTTCCAGGGAGATGCGGACACGCGCGAGGCGCTTTGCCGGCTCATAGGCAAGCAGCAGCGCGGCGATGAAGGCCATGATGTTGCCGGGCATCTGGCCGCCCTGCAGGACCAGCAAGCCGCTGACCATGACGGCGCCGGCGATCGCCAGGCCGGCCAGCGTTTCCATGACTGGATTGGTCACGGCTTCCAGCGCGGCGATGTTGTTGGCCCGATCCTCGACGTCCGCCACCGCTCTGTACATGCGTTTGCGCATCAGCCCTTCGAGGTTGAAGGATTTGACCACGCGCACGCCGATGGCGGTTTCCTGCATCACCTGCACGATCTGGCCGACCGACCGGAACTCCATGGCGGCGAACTTGCGCACGCGCTTCAGGATGCGGTTGACGCCATAGATGGCCAGCGGACCGACGACGAAGCAGATCAGCGACAGCGCCGGCTGCTGCCAGATCATGACCCCAATCAGGGCAGTCAGGGTCACCAGATCGCGCACATAGGAAGTGACGATGAGGTCGAGCACGTTGCGCGCCGCCTGGGCATTGTTGGTCATGCGGGTGATCAGGTCGGATGACGAGGTCGAATGATAGAATTCGATGCCTTGCGCCAGGATGCGGTCATAGATCTTGCGCTGCCGTTCGGCGATGATGGCGTTGCCGACGCGGCTCATGAAGTAGGCCTGGACGAAATTGGCGATGCCTTTGACGATGAAGATCCCGGCGACTCCCATGGCGATCACATTGACGCGGTCGACCCGTTTATCGATCACGAATTCATTGGTGATTTCGCGCAGGATCCAGGCACTGGCGGCCGTCATGCCGGCCACCACGAGCATCGACAGGATGGCGGCGGCATAGCCGGCCCTGTGTTGCCGGAACGATTCCCGGAGCAACCTTGCGACGAGGCGTTGGTTCTCCGTCGAGCGGAAGAAGCGAAACACGGCTGATCCTTGATGCCGGGATGACGAAGGCGGCTTATAGAGGGAGATGCCGCCGGAGGGAACCTTTCGCCGCCAGGGAAAGAAACCGCTGCGGCAGGGTGTCTTTTGAGACACGATGCGGCAGTGATTCTTCAAGCGGGATGATGACAGATGGATTTCGATCTTATTGTGCGCGGCGGCACGCTTCCGGATGGCGGCATCGCCGACATCGGCATTACCGGCGAGACGATCGCTGCGATCGAGCCGAAGCTCGAGGGTCCAGGGCGGACCGAGGTAGACGCCCGTGGCAATCTGGTGTCGCCGCCCTTCGTCGATCCACATTTCCACATGGACGCCACGCTGTCCTACGGCCTTCCACGCATCAACGCGTCGGGCACGCTGCTCGAAGGCATAGCGCTATGGGGCGAACTGAAGCCGCTCCTGACGCACGAGGCCGTGCGTGACCGGGCGCTCGCCTATTGCGACTGGGCGGTGTCGATGGGGCTGCTCGCCATCCGCACCCATGTCGACGTCTGCGACGACCGGCTGCTGGCCGTCGAGGCGCTGCTGGAGGTCAAGAAAACCGTCGCCCCCTATATCGATCTGCAATTGGTCGCTTTCCCGCAGGACGGCTTCTATCGCTCGCCGACGGCGCGGGAGAATACCATTCGCGCGCTGGACATGGGCGTCGACATCGTCGGCGGCATCCCGCATTTCGAGCGCACCATGGCTGATGGCACGCGCTCGGTCACCGAACTGTGCGAGATCGCGGCAAAACGCGGGCTGATGGTCGACCTGCATTGCGACGAGACCGACGACCCGCTGTCGCGCCACATCGAACAGCTCGCCTACGAAGCGCAGCGCCTCGGCCTGCAGGGCAGGGTGGCCGGTTCGCACCTCACCTCGATGCATTCGATGGACAATTACTACGTTTCGAAGCTTCTGCCGCTGATCGCCGAAGCCGGCGTTTCCGCGATCCCCAATCCGCTGATCAACATCATGCTGCAGGGCCGCCACGACACGTTCCCGAAGCGGCGTGGCATGACGCGCGTCAAGGAGATGCTGGCGCTGGGCATCCGTGTCGGTTGGGGTCAGGATTGCGTGCTCGACCCCTGGTATTCGCTCGGCACCGCCGACATGCTCGACGTCGCCTTCATGGGCCTGCATGTCGCCCAGATGTCGAGCCCCGCCGACATGGCGCGCTGCTTCGACATGGTCACCAACGTCAATGCCGCGATCATGGGCCTCGACCATCTCGGCCTCGGCGTCGGCAAGCGCGCCAGCCTGGTGATCCTCGATGCCGGCAATCCGATCGAGGCTCTGCGCCTGCGCGCCGAGCGCATCTGCGTCATCGCCAGGGGCAAGATGGTGGCGGAACGGACGAGGCAGGATACCAGGCTTTCACTTCCTGGCAGGCCGGCACTTGTCAACCGCAGGCACATAACCACCTAGATACAGCCGATTCCCCATGCTGGTCTTACCGATTTCCTGATTTCGCCTCGTCAAAGCAGCCGCTTCGGTCTACGACGCGGCGTAAGCGAGGGAGGAATCGGGATCGGCATGACGCAACCCGTGGCGCGGAGTTCCACAATCAAGAACGTCCTCCTGGCCGGCATCCTGCTGATGCTGGCCGGCGACTTCCTGTTTGCGCTCAACGATGCGATGGGCAAGTGGCTTGTCGCCAGTTTCTCCGTCGGCCAGGTGGTGCTGATCCGCTCGATTGGCGCCTTTATCGTGCTCGGCCCGATGATCGCCAACCAGGGCGCCGGCAAACTGTTCCAGATGGAGCGGCCCGGGCTGCAGATCCTGCGCGTGGTGGCGACGACGCTGGACACCGCCTTGTTCTACGCCGCAGTCGTCTATCTGCCGCTTGGCGATGTGATGAGCTTCTACATGGCCGGGCCGATCTATGTGGCGGCGCTATCGCATTTCCTGCTTGGCGAAAAGGTCGGCTGGCGCCGTTGGGTGGCGATCCTGATCGGCTTCTGCGGTGTGGTGATCATGCTGAAACCGTCCTCTGCGGCGTTTTCGCTGTCATCCAGTTTCGCGCTTGTCGGCAGCCTTGCCTTCGCCTTCGCCATCATCCTCAACCGGCGCCTGCGCGGCACCAGCGATACCAATCTGGTGACATGGCAGACGATCGGCACGCTGGCGGTTGGCGGCGCCCTCACCATCGGCGCCTGGAAGACGCCGTCTGCGCTTGATTTCGGCGCCATGCTGCTGCTCGGCATCGTTTCCTGCGGGGCGCATCTGATGATCACCAGGGCGCTGAAACTGGCGCCGGCCTCGACGCTGGCGCCGCTGCACTACACGCTGCTCTTGTGGGCGGTGGTGTTCGGGCTGGTGTTCTTCGGCGACGTTCCCGGCCCGCGCATCCTGATCGGCTCGGGCATCATCGTCCTGGCCGGCATGTTCATCTTCCACCGCCAGAAGGTGGTAGACACCACGGTGCCGCCGGAGAACGTGCCGAAAGGCGTGAACTAGGGGCAGATTTCTGGTGCCTAGCCCTTGCGCACCGCCGCCAGGTGCCGCGAAAACTCCTCTGTTTCCATCAGCGCCTTGCAGCGGGCGAAGCGGCCGTCGGCATAGGCGCGGAAATCGTCGACGGGATTTTCGTTGGCAAGCTGGATCAGCCCCCACAGCGTCCACAACAGGTCGCACATCGTCTTGTAGATGACGATGCGGCCGCGCTCCGCCGGCTTCGCCTCGCCGCCGAAATAGGCGCGCATCAGCTCTTCGTCCTGGTTCGCATCGAACTTGCCTTCCACGCTGAGGTCGCCGAGATCCCAGAGTGGGTCGTTCATCCCCGAATATTCCCAGTCGACGATCCACATCCGCTCGCCCGTGTCGAGGAAATTCTCGCACAGCGGGTCGCAATGGCAGGCGACGAGAGGCAAGGGGCGGACGGCCAAGGCCGAGCGCACGCTTTCTGCCTCGCGCACCACGTCATGATAGCCGGCGGGCAGGGCGACATCCCTGGTCGACAGCACTTTGAGATAATCGTCGATCATCGAAAACAGCTCGAAGCGGAAGGGGAACACCGCGCCGGACGCGTGCAGCTTGCGGAAGGCCTCGGCCGCTCGGGCCGGGCTGCCCTGCCGCTCCCTGAATTTATCCGGCGACATCGTCTCCGCGGCGGCGATGTAGCGCGTCACCATCAGGCCGCTGGCAGCGTCGGCATGCAGCACTTCGGGACTGACCCCGGCTTTTGCCGCCTCACGCGCGGCAATCGCCTCGTTGGCGCGGTTGATGTATTCCTCGGTGCCTTTGCCTGGAATGCGCAGGCAGTAATCGCCGGCCTTGAAGACGAGGTTGGTCAAGCCGCCGAGCCGTTCCAGCGGCCCGGTATAGCCCGCCAGCGCCGGAATGGTGGCAAGTTTTGCCCGCGCCTCGTCTGTTCCCATGCCTGCGTCCCCGCGCGTTATTTATTGGCGGCACGGTTCCACAATTTTCCCCGTTTGGCTATCATCCGGCAAGACAAGGAAGTTGGTGAGGCACGTGGCGGACAGCAAACATCAAGGCGCGCTCGGCGAGGTCTACGCGGCCAAGCGCCCGGAAGAGGTGGCCGCACTGTACGACCGCTGGTCGCAAACCTACGACGCCGACATGTCGGCGGCCGGCTACCGCCACCCCACCATCTGCCTTGCTTTGCTCGCTCGCCATCTGGCGCGCGGGTCAGCCCCGCTGCTCGACGCCGGGGCTGGTACCGGGCTGATAGGCGAGTGGCTCGATATTGCCGGCTATCCCCAGGTCGAGGCGCTGGATATCTCGCAAGGCATGCTGGATCAGGCCGCACGCAAGGGCGTCTATTCGGCGCTGCATTGCCTGGCGCTCGGCGGCGCCTTGCCTTTTGCCGACAACACCTATGCCGGCATCATCTCGGCCGGCGTCTTTACGTCGGGCCATGTCGGCGCCGAGGGGATGGACGAACTGATCCGCATCTGTCGGCCAAGTGGGGTGATCGTGCTGACGGTCAAGAACACGTTGTGGGATCACGGTTTTGCCGGGCGCATCGCCGAACTCGAGGCGCAAGGTTCGGTCACGCGGGTCGAGGAAACACGACCATATGTCTCAATGCCAGGCGAGGCCGATACCGTCCCCAGCCGTGGCCTCGCTTTGCGCGTGAGTTAAGCCTTCACGCGCTCCATTGCCGGGTCGTATAGCGGCTCAAGATGAATTTTGGTCGGCGTCCGCTCCATCGCCACCACCAGTTCATAGCTGCCCGAGGCGAGAAAATCGTCGCTTACTCCGTCGGCGTTGCGCACATAGCCGTAGCCGATGTTCTTTCCCACCGTGTAGCCATAGCCGCCGCTGGTGAGATAGCCGACCGGCTGGCCATCGCGCAGGATGGTCTCGCGTCCGACGAGCACGATCTCCGGATCGTCGACCGTGAAGCCGGCAAAGCGCTTCTTCAGCGACGCGCCGCCAACCTTCTCGAGTGCGCGCCGTCCGACGAAGTCGGTGTTCTTGCGCAACTTGACCGCCCAGCCCAGCCCGGCTTCCAGCGGTGTGTCGTTGGGCGTGATGTCGGAGCCCCAGGCGCGATAGCCCTTTTCCAGCCGCAGCGATTCCAGCGTCCGGTAGCCGACCGGGCGGATATCGTGTTCCCGGCCGGCCGCCATCAGCGCGTCGAAGACTTCGCCGGTGGCCGCGATCGGCACATGCAGTTCCCAGCCCAATTCGCCCACGTATGTCACACGAAGCGCCCGGACGGTGTGACCGGCCATTGTGATCTCGCGCACATGGCCGAACGGGAAGCCGGCATTCGAAACATCCGCATCGGTGACCGCCAAAAGCACATCGCGAGCACGCGGTCCCATCAGCGACAGCGTGCCGAAATCCTCGGTGACATCGGCGAGCTGGGCATCGAGGCCGTGGCCAATATGGTCGCTGATCCAAGAGGCATCATGGGTGCGGAACCCGGTGCCGGTGACGATATAGAATTTCTCCTCGGCCAGCCGCGACACGGTCAGGTCGGCCTCGACGCCGCCGCGCGAGTTGAGGAGTTGCGTGTAGGTCAGCCGGCCGACCGGCTTGCCGACATCGTTGGCGCAGATCCAGTCCAGTGCCCTCGCCGCGTCGGGCCCGCTCAGCTCGTACTTGGCGAAGGACGACTGGTCGAAGATTCCGACATGCCCGCGCACGTGCCGATGTTCGTCGCCGACGGCGGCGAACCAGTTCTGCCGGCCCATCGAATAGATGTCCTTCGGCTCGATGCCCTCCGGCGCGAACCAGTTCGGCCGTTCCCAGCCGAGCTTGGAGCCGAACACGGCGCGATGGTCTTTCAGTCTGTCGTAGAGCGGGGAGACGATGCGCGGCCGGCCGCTGGTGTATTCTTCGTGCGGGAAGCCGATCGCGTAATGCTTGCCATAGGCTTCCAGCGTACGTTCGTTCACCCATTGCCGGTCGCGGTGCAGGTTGGAAAAACGCCTGATGTCGACCACCCAAAGGTCGAGGGGCGCCTCGCCGTCGACCACCCATTGCGCCAGGACCCAGCCGGCGCCGCCGCCCGAGGCGATGCCGAAGGCGTTGAAGCCGGCGCCGACGAACATGTTGGCGCATTCGGGCGCCACACCGAGGATGAAATTGCCGTCCGGCGTAAAGCTTTCCGATCCGTTGATCATCTGCTTGACACCGACCGTCTCCAGCACCGGCACTCGCGCGATCGCCTGTGCCATGTGCTGCTCGAAATGATCGTAGTCGTCGTCGAACAGCCGGAACTCCCAATCATTGGGCACGTCGCCCCCGGGAAGATTGGTCGTCCAGGCCTGCGGGTTCGGCTCATAGCCGCCCATCACCAGCCCGCCGACCTCCTCCTTGAAATAGGTGCGCCGATCGGGGTCGCGCAGCGTCGGCGCGTTGGTCGCCAGACCCGCGATTTTCTCGGTGATGACATACTGGTGCTTGACCGGCTGCAGCGGCACGTTGATGCCGGCTATCGCGCCGACTTGCCGCGCCCATTGCCCGGCGCAGTTCACCACCTTGTCACAGGCAATGTCGCCTTGATTGGTCTTCACCGCCGTGATGCGGTCGCCCTTCATCTCGAAACCCGTGACGCGCACGTCCTCGTAGAGCTTGGCGCCGTGCATGCGCGCGCCCTTTGCCAGCGACTGCGTGATGTCGGAAGGGCTCGCCTGGCCGTCGGTCGGCAGCCAGGAAGCGCCGACAAGATCGCCGGTCTCCATCAAGGGCCACATCGCCTTGACCTCCGCCGGCGACAGCAACTGCATGTCCATGCCGAAGCTTTTCGCCGTCGTCGCCAGCCGTTTGTATTCGGTCCAGCGGTCGGCATTGGTGGCGAGCCTGAGGCACCCCGTCATCTTCCAGCCGGTGGCAAGACCGGTCTCGGCTTCCAGCCCCTTGTAGAGGTCTACGGAGTATTTCAGTACCCGCGTGATCGAGGCCGACGAGCGCAACTGGCCGACCAGGCCGGCGGCATGCCAGGTCGAGCCCGAGGTCAGCTTGCCCTGTTCGAGCAGGACCACGTCGGCCTTGTGGTCACGCGCCAGATGATAGGCCGTCGAACAGCCGATGATGCCACCGCCGATGACGACGATCGAGGCCTGGCTAGGCAAGGTCATCATTTCAGGATCCCGTATTTTGTCCGGTAGTTTTCGAGCGCCGCGTCGAGCCGCGCCAGGTTTTCCTCGGTGTAGGCGACGTAATCGATCCCGGGGGCGTCGAGATAGAGCTCCGACACCATGCTCCACATCGCCTCGCGCAGCAGCGAGGCACATTGCATGGCGGCGTGCGAGCGGCGGATCGCCTCGTCCGGTTCCTTCATGAAATAGGCGGTCAGGAAGGCGAAGGATTCCTCGTCGCTCATGCCCGCGTTCGATGCGACGCCGGCAAGGTCGAACATCGCCGTATTGAAGCCGGCATATTCGAAATCGATCAGCCAAAGCCTGCCGCCGTCGTCCAGAATGTTGGCCGGCAAAAGATCATTGTGGCCAAAGACGATCGGCAGCAATTTCTGGGCGCGCTCCAGTTCGTCGGCCAACGCCAGAAAGCGCGGCAGGTCACCGCGCTTGCGGCTGTTGCCCTCGTCAAGCGTGCGGGCATAGTCGCGGATGACGTGGAACACCCAGAACATGAAGCCGGCGCCGGAGATATGGTTGGGCATCTCGCGGTGAAAGCCGCGCATCAGAGTCGCGACACGGCGGAGATTGGCGCGCACGTCTTCGGCCAGATAGGTTCTGGCGCCAAGAAACGCCGTCACCATGATCCCCGGTTCGGCGTAACGGACCGCCGGTGCGAAGCCTGCCGCGTGAGCCGCCCGCGCGGTCATCACCTCGCGTTCGCGGAAGACATGGTGGAACGGATAATCCTGGCCGAAACGCACCACATGTTTGCCGGCCGCATCGGTGACCACATAATTGGCGTTGCTTAGGCCGCCGGGCAGCGGCGCGATCTCGATGGCGCCCGTCCAGCAGGGCAGGGCGCGGATGCGGTCTTCGGCAATCACGGGATCATCCCTGGTTGGCAGGCCTGGTTTGCTGGGCTTCGACAAGGCGCCATGGGCGGCGCAACGACGGCGGAGTGGAATGCAAACAATCTCGTCGGTGCGGGATGCCAGGATCGGTATCCCTCACCGCACCGACGAGCCCCTTGGCCAGGTTTTTGAGCCCGGCATCCGCCCCCGCGGATCTGAAAATTCCTTGCGCCAGACACGTTACGCGCCGCCTGGGGTCAGTGAATTGCGGCTCTGCCGCTACATCCCGCTGCAGTTCCGAACCCTGTTGAAGGTGAATTTCACGCCGAGGTTGCTCTTCTGTCAATAAAAAGATGTGACTTTTTTTGGGTATTTTGCCCGAAAGCATGGGCCAGTCCTTTAAATGCGCTAGGAATGCCTTAGAAACGGTCATTTTTCGGGACGCCCGTATGAACCACTCGAAACGGCATGGCGAGATCCTGCGGTTGCTGCAGGAGGAGGGGACCGTCACCATCGCCAGCCTGGCCGACAGGCTGGGCGTTTCGCTCGAGACCGTGCGCCGCGACGTCAAGCCGCTCACCGGCGACGGCTCGGTTCTGAAGATGCATGGCGCCATAGGCCTGCCGTCGATGGTCGGCGAAGCGCCGTTCGAACGGCGCATGCGCGAGCATGCCGACGCCAAGCGAAGCATTGCCCGCGCGGTCGCGGCCACCATCCGCGACGGCGAATCGATCATGCTCGACACCGGCACCACGACCTCGTTCCTGGCGCGCGAACTGCTCGGCCACCGGCGCCTGACGGTCGTCACCAACTCATCCGACATCGCCCGCACCCTTGCCACCATCAACGGCAACAAGGTCTATATGGCTGGCGGCGAGCTGCGCAGCGATTCAGGCGCCGCGTTCGGGACATCGGCCATCGAGTTCGTCAGCCGCTTCTCGGTCAGCCACGCCATCATCTCCACCGGCGCCGTGGATGCGGTGACGGGTGTCATGGACTTTGATCTGGACGAGGCGGAATTCGCCCGCATGGTGCTGTCGCGGGGCCAGCGCTCGCTGGTCGTCACTGACCACACGAAGTTCGGCCGCCAGGGCCTGGTCCAGGTCTGCGGCTTCGACGGCTTTTCCGAACTCGCCACCGACCGCGCTCCGCCGCAAGACATTGCCGCGGCACTGGCGCAAGCCGGGGCGCGCCTCAGCGTCGCCGGCGGAATTTAGCCGAAGACCAGCGACTGGTGGGCGCATATGCCCGCGAAGGTGCCGCCCGACATTGCGAAGGCGATGTTGTGCATCGCGCGTGCCGCGTCACCGGCCGAAGACGCGGGAACCGTCGTTTGCTGCCTGTCATCGACTGATATCATCGGGCCGAGCAGGCCGTCCTTGAGGCCGCGGCCGAGCTGCTCGGCCAGCGGGCTCGAATCGTGTTGAGTGGCGCGGTGAATATCGATTCACGCCAGCCTTCCGGCCATCGACGAGATGGACAACCAGTCGTTGCGAGGTTGGCGGCAATGCTAAACCGGTAAAGCGCGAAAACTCATCCTGAAGCAGGCGCCGCTGGGCTTGCCATCGAGGATATCGATGCGGCCGCCATGGAGATACATGATTTCCTGCACGAGATTGAGGCCGAGGCCGGCGCCATGATCCTGCGGGCGCAGCCGGTAGAAGGGCTCGAAGATGCGCTTCCGCTCACCCGGCGGGATGCCGTCGCCTTCGTCCCGGACCTCGATGATGGCGGGCGTTGTGACGCTGACGGTGATCTTGCCAGCGCGGCCGCCATGCTCGATGGCGTTCTGAACGATGTTGGTCACCGCGCGCTCGATGGCGGTGCGGTCTCCGTTGGCGAAAATCGTGTCCCGTTCCGGCTCGAACGACATTTCGTAACCGGCAGAAAACGCCATCGGCGCGAGGTCGACGATAACGCCGCGCGCGGTCGCCACGAGATCGACCGCTTCGAACGGCGACGTCTGCCGGTCGAGGCGCTGCAGGTCGAGCAACTGGTCGGTCAGCGTCGAAAGCCTGGCCGCGTCCTGCAGCAGCCGTGCCCGCTCCGGTGTCGCCGGCAGCGCGGCGAGGCGCGTGTTGAGGATGGCGACCGGTGTCCTGAGCTCATGGGCGGCGTCGGTAAGGAAGCGCTTGTGGCGCTCATAGCCCTTGTCGAGGCGCGCAAGGGCGGCATTCACGGCCTTGACCAGCGGCGTCACTTCCGTCGGTACGTCCTTGAGCGGCAACTGCACGCCCCGCTGGTCGATGTCGATGCGCTCAGCCTCGGTCGCCGCATGGCCAAGGCCCGACAAAGCGCCACGCACCACCCAAGGCGTCGCGAACAGCGTGGCCAGCGCCATCAGCCCGGCGAGGGGCAATATGCCTTGCAGGAAGAATTGCGGCGCCTGGCCGAGCAGACGCAGCAGCGAAAGCCCGCCCTTGGTGCCGCTGAAAATCTGGACATTGCCAGCCATCGTGTCGGTCCAGCGGATCTTTCCCTCCGGCGGCGCGGCTTGTCCAATTGCATGGTCGATCCGGGCGTCGCTGATCGTATCCAGCAATCCAGTGAAAGGCTGGAAGATGGGCGGCACGGTCCCCTCCTGCAGCCGTTGCCCCTGCTTGTCTCGAATGATGAACCAGAGGTCGGGAACACCCGACCGCAGCTTCGTCAGGTCCGAGGTCGTGCGCAGGACCAACTTGCCGCCGGCATCGCGTGTCACCGCATCCGCCAGCACGTCCATCGTGCCGTCCTCGTAGTCGTGCGGGATAAGACCGGTGGCCAGCATGGCGCCGAGAATGCCGACGATGATCAGGGTCAGCATGGTGCATTGCAGCAAGGCGATGCGCAGCACCAGGCTCCATTTCAGCGAATGCGGGCGCTTGAGGCTCATCGCTTGGCGCTCATGTCGTCTCGCGCAGGAGATAGCCGATGCCGCGAATGCCGTTGATCGTCACCCCAGCATCGGCGAGCTTGCGGCGCAGGCGCGAGACGTGCGTGTCGAGTGCGTTGGACTGGATCTCGTCGTCGAGGCCGAACACCGCCTCCATGAGCGCCTCGCGCTGCACCATGCGGCCGGTGCGGCGCATCAGAGCCTCCAGCACAAGGAGTTCGCGGCGCGGCAGGCTGAGCGGTTCGGCGCGGATAGAGGCTTCGCGATGTCCGACGTCGAGCACCAGATCGCCGGCGCGGATAAACTGCGACTGCAGCGGCGCCGGGCGCCTGAGCAGCGCGCGCAACCGGGCAAGCAGTTCCTCGAACGCGAATGGCTTTGCCAGATAGTCGTCCGCGCCCATGTCCAGCCCATCGACCTTGTCCGACGTGTCGCCTCTCGCCGTCAGCACCAGCACGGGCGTGGTGTTCCTGGCCGAACGCAGTCTCGGCACCAGCGACAGCCCGTCGCCATCCGGCAACTGGCGGTCGAGCAGGATGGCGTCATAGCTATCGACGGCAACGAACCCCTCCGCCTCCAGCAATGTGCCGGCGTGATCGACCACCATATCGTGGCGCTTCAGCGCGGCACGCAGGGCCGAGACCATCTCGGGTTCGTCTTCGACCAGCAAGATACGCATCGACAATCCCTCGAAACACTGCGTCGGGCGCTACCGCGCCAACATTGCGTAAACATGGCAAAGCCGAAGGACCGCGGTCGACAGGCACTTTCTTAGCGTCAGCGAGATTGCGCAATGTCTATGCAACCCAGTCGCGGCAAACAACGCCGGGTCGGCACGAATCGCTCGCGCCGGCGTGAAGGCGTCAGGCCCGAATATGCAACAGGTCGGGCCTGACGTTCGAAACCAATGGCGCTGAAACGAAATCACGTGGCCACACCAACCGGTTGGCGTGATGTTGTCCGGGATTGAGGTTACCATGCCCGCAAATGATGCTCTGTCTTTTCTCATGGGCATGGACCGTCGCGCCGTTCAGGGTCGGCTCCGTCACGCCGTCCAGCTCCAGCCTGGCGGCATTGATGACCCGCGACATTGGACCCGAGACTGGGCCCGTGCTGGAACTCGGCCCAGGAACCGGGCCGTTCACGAGGGCGCTGTTGTCGCGCGGGGTGAAGGAGGAAGATTTGACGCTGATCGACTCCGATTCGGATTTTGCCGCACTGCTCAGGCGTCGTTTTCCAGCTGCCCGGATTTTTGAAATGGACGCCGTCGGTCTGCGCCATCTTTCGCTCTTCCGCCGGCCTGCGATTGGCGCAGCCGTCAGCGGCTTGCCCTTTCGCCTGATTTCGCCGCGCAGGACGTTTGCCATTCTCGAAGCTGTTTTCGCGAACCTTCGCCCAGGCGCAGCGCTCTACCAGTTCACGCTCGGATTGCGGTGCCCATTCGACCAGTCGCTGCTCGACAGGCTCGATCTCGGGGTTACGCGGGTTGGCCATACCTTTCGCAACTTCCCGCCGGCGACGGTCTATCGCATCGCCAGGCTCAAGACGTCAGGAACCTACGACTGGCGCATCGCATGACGGGACCATTGGCAACCATTCTCGGCTTCGGCCTGTTCGGCGTCTTCTGCCTCGCCTTTACCGAGAAGATCCTGCCGATCCCGCCCTCGCATGTGCTGCTGCTGTTCCTCGGCATGACGGCGGCGCCTGACGATGCTACGCTGGCAATCCTGCTTGGCGTGACCACGCTGGCCTCAATGACAGGCTGTCTCGTCTGGTACACTGTAGGCCGCCGGATCGGAATCGATCGCGCCGACAGGCTGGTCGAGCGGTTCGGCGGATATGTCTTCTTGCGCCCCAAGACCTACCGCCAGCTTGGTCAGGCCTATCGCCGCAACCATGTCCGGGTTTCCCTGCTGGCGCAGTTCATTCCGACGGTGCGCAACTATTTGCCGATCGCGGCCGGCGCGCTCAGCCTGCCAGCCTTACCCTTTGTGGTCGCGACGCTAACCGGAGCCACGCTCTGGAATGCCGGCTTTCTGCTTACAGGCTATGCGCTGCATGGCAGTGGCCAAAGCCCGCTCGCAGTCGGCTTTCGTATCATCGCTATTGTCCTGGCGCTGGAAACGGCATTCATGCTTGTCTTGCGCTATGGCCCGGCATGCTGGCGGCGCATCCGGCCGATGCTGGGCTGAGCCTCGGTCAGGCATCCAGCCATGGGATAAGCTTCGCCATCGGCTTTTCTTCGCGGTTGCGGCGGTGTTTAGTCCAGCAATGGCCTTCACCATCCGGCAGTTGCAGTTCTTCATCGCCGTCGCCGAGCAAGGCACGGTATCGCGCGCGGCGCAAAACCTTTCCATCTCGCAATCGTCGGTCACCGAGGCGATCAAGGAACTTGAAAGCGATCTTGGCGTCGAACTGTTCGAGCGCCATCCGCGCGGCCTCAACATTACCCACAAGGGCCACCAGTTCCTGCGCCACGCGACAAAGATTCTCGCCGACGTGTCCGACGCCCGCCGCTCTTTTTCCGGCGAACAGGCTGTGGCCGGCGGGCGGCTGCAACTCGGCGTCACCTCGCTGGTTGCCGGCTATGTGCTGTCGGACCTGCTCTCACGCTACCGCCGCGCCTATCCAGGTGTCGAGGTCTCGGCCATCGAGGACAATGGCGACTACCTCGAACATCTCCTGATCGGCGGCAAGCTGGACATTGCCGTCATGGTCACCTCCAATTTGCGCGACCGCACTGCACTGCAATCGGAAATCCTCGAAGTCTCGGCTTACCGGCTGTGGCTGCCGCTCGGCCATCCCCTGGCTGGCGCCGACATTATCGGCATCGGCGATATCGCCTCCGAACCGCTGATCATGCTGACCGTTGACGAGATCGAGGAAAACACCGGCAAACTGCTGACAGCGATCGGCGCCAGGCCGCATGTCGCCTTCCGCACCCGTTCCGTGGAAGCCGTGCGCAGCCTCGTCGCCACCGGTGCCGGCGTTGCACTGCTGCCTGACCTCGTCTACCGACCCTGGTCGCTGGAGGGAGACCGCATCGAATCGCGCGACATTTCCGGTTCCTTGCCGGTGGTGCAGGTTGGCATGGTCTGGCGGCGGGGATCTGGCCTGGCCGCCGCGGCGCGGGACTTTGTGGGCCTTGCCCAGTCGCAGCGAACGGTGCGCCGCTAGAAGTGGTCTGCTCCCGGCGACGCCGCCAGTCTTGCGCTTGCGCTTTGTGGCGGGAACCGGCTCCACTTTGAAAGGCCCTAACCCTCGAAGTGGCCGGCGCCGGCAAGCCTGACGGCGTCAAGGTTAAGCGGATACTTGAAGCGAGCGGCTGGTCCTCAATCGAAGTCAGACAGGCGAACTTACCATGGAAGATCGCCGAAGGGGATCTGATGTCATAGGCCACCCGGCTAGGGCCGGTCGCCGCCGCGCTCCGCGAGGCCGACCAGGCGACGGGCGAAAAAATCATTACGGTGTTGCCTGCGGCCTTGCCCCTTTCTAAAGGACGGTCAGGCCGCCTGCTGGCTGGTGACGGCGCTGGCCTGAGGGAGTATATCGGAAAAACCGATATCGGCCTTCTGACAAATGAATTTGCGAAACCGGAATTTTCAAAGCACCTTCCGTTGGAGGGACCAAAGCTGCCATCAGAGTGGCGTCAAGTCCAACGGATGAGCTGACAAGTTTTTCAGTCCGCGCGTGATCTGGCGACAACCGGAGCGGTTTCAGGATCACGCGCCAAAATGGGAGATCGATATGCATTCATTCCTGAAGTCGTGCACTGCCTTGACGGTCGCGCTGACCTTCTCCGGTCAGGCGATCGCCCAGGTCAAGGAACTCGGGAAGGGCGAGGGTCAGGTCAACATCGTCGCCTGGCCGGGCTACATCGAGCGCGGCGAGACCGACAAGGGCTACGACTGGGTGAGCGCCTTCGAGAAGGAGAGCGGTTGCAAGGTCAACATCAAGACCGCCAACACCTCGGATGAAATGGTCTCGCTGATGAACGAGGGCGGCTTCGACCTCGTCACGGCTTCGGGCGATGCCTCGCTGCGGCTGGTCGCCGGCAAGCGCGTGCAGCCGATCAACACCGATCTCATCCCGAGTTGGAAGACGGTCGACGACCGGCTGAAGGACGCGCCCTGGTTCACCGTCGACAAGGTGCATTACGGCGTTCCCTATCAGTGGGGTCCCAACATCCTGATGTACAACACCGAGGTCTTCAAGGAAGCACCGAAGAGCTGGAACGTCGTCTTCGAGGAGATGAAGCTGCCGGATGGCAAGTCCAACAAAGGCCGCGTCCAGGCCTATGACGGACCGATCCATATCGCGGACGCCGCCAATTATTTGATGTTCCACAAGCCGGAACTCGGCATCAAGGATCCCTACGAATTGAACGAGGACCAGTACAAGGCGGCGCTCGAATTGCTGCGCGTCCAGCGCACGCTGGTTGGCCGCTACTGGCACGACGCGGCCATTCAGGTCGACGATTTCCAGAACGAAGGCGTCGTCGCATCCGGCTCGTGGCCATACCAGGTCAACACGCTGGTCGCCGCCAAGAAGCCGGTTGCCTCGACCGTGCCGGAAGAAGGCGTCACCGGCTGGGCCGACACCACCATGATGGAAGCCGACGCCGCTCACCCGAACTGCGCCTATATGTGGCTCGAGCATTCGCTGGCGCCGAAGGTGCAGGGCGACGTCTCCGCCTGGTTCGGCTCGCTGCCGGTCGTGCCGGCCGCCTGCAAGGGCAACGAGCTGCTCGGCGAGGAAGGCTGCAAGACCAACGGCTACGACAATTTCGACAAGATCAAGTTCTGGAAGACGCCGGTTTCCAAATGCGCCACCCAGAACGACCAGTGCGTGCCTTACTACCGCTGGGTGTCGGACTATATCGGCGTCATCGGCGGGCGGTAATTGCGTTTTACCGAGAACTTGGCGATGCCCCTCATTGTCCTTCCGGACATTTCTCCCGTTGCAGAATAAGCGCCAACATCGCGACCAGCTTCCTTCTCCCCGTCACTATACGGGGAGAAGGTGCCGGCAGGCGGATGAGGGGCAGCACAGACGCCTCAATTGAAGAGCCTGGCACATTGCAGGACACCCCATGACATCAGCCGTTTCCTTTCAAAAAGCCTCGCGTCATTTCGGCAGCGTTCGCGCTGTCGACGCTGTCGATCTCGACATCGCGCCAGGCGAATTCTTCGCCATGCTCGGGCCGTCCGGTTCGGGCAAGACCACGTGCCTGCGTCTCATCGCCGGCTTCGAGCAGCCGACGGCGGGTTCGATCTCGATCTTCGGCGAGCGGGCCGAGGGCGTGCCGCCTTACCGCCGCAACGTCAACACCGTGTTCCAGGACTACGCGCTGTTCCCGCATCTCAATGTGCTCGACAACGTCGCCTACGGGCTGATGGTCAAGCGCATCGGCAAGGCCGAGCGGCACAAGGCGGCGGAAGAAGCGCTGTCGCTGGTGCGATTGCCCGGCTATGGCGCGCGCCGGCCCGGCCAGCTTTCCGGGGGCCA
The DNA here is from genome assembly GCF_054059755.1 of Mesorhizobium sp. URHB0026. NCBI lineage: Bacteria > Pseudomonadati > Pseudomonadota > Alphaproteobacteria > Hyphomicrobiales > Phyllobacteriaceae > Mesorhizobium > Mesorhizobium sp. URHB0026. Next base: position 2,229,029 of record NZ_JBSSCN010000001.1, read on the forward strand.
GCGCCAGCGTGTCGCGCTCGCCCGTGCCCTGGTCAACCAGCCCAAGGTGCTGCTGCTCGACGAGCCGCTCGGCGCGCTCGACCTCAAGCTGCGCGAAAACATGCAGGAAGAGCTGAAGTCACTGCAGAAGGCGCTCGGCATCACCTTCGTCTTCGTCACTCACGACCAGGGCGAGGCGCTGTCCATGGCCGATCGCGTCGCCGTCTTCAACGATGGCAGGGTCATGCAGATCGGCACGCCCGAGGATATTTATCAGCGGCCGAGCACGCGTTTCGTCGCCGATTTCGTCGGTTCCTCCAACGTGCTGCCGCCGGATTTCGTCCAGCGTTATGGCGGCCAGCGCCGCTGGGGGAGCCTGCGCCCTGAATCCATTCGTGTCGGCCGCGCGGCGAGCAGCGAAGGCGTCGCCGCACGCCTCGTCTCGACCAACTATCTGGGCGCTACGACAAGGCTGGCGCTGGATGCCGACGGGTTGAAACTGCACGCCGTGGTGCCGGCCGGCACTGCTTTGCCTGGGGAGGGCGAGGCGGTGGTGCTCACCTTCAACCGCGAGCATCTGCACCTGATGGACAAGCCGGTATGATGATGGTTTGCGCGACAGATCTCGGCCCTTCGAAAAAGCCATGACGATCACCGCCCTCAACGTCAAACCCGGCCCCGCCATTCTATCCGGCAGCGGCGGCATGCGCGGTGCGCTTTCCGACCTCTTCTGGCGCCGGCCAAAAGTCCTGCTCCTGCTGATGCTGCTGCCGCCGGTGCTGTGGCTCGGCATCGTCTATATCGGCTCGTTGTTCGCGCTTTTGGCGCAGAGTTTTTTCTCCATCGACGAGTTCTCCGGCCTCATCAACCGCCAGTTCACGCTGAAGACCTATGGCGACCTGTTGCAGGCCGCCAACCTCGATATCATTCTGCGCACGGTGACAATGGCGGCCTTGGTCACGCTGGCTTCGGCCATCGTCGCCTTTCCGATTGCCTACTACGCGGCGCGTTATGCGCGCGGCCGCTGGAAGGCGCTGTTCTATCTCGGCGTCATGCTGCCGCTGTGGTCGAGCTACCTGGTCAAGATCTATGCCTGGAAGCTGATCCTGGCCAAGGAAGGCATTTTAACCTGGCTGCTCGCCAAGCTGCATTTGTTGTGGCTGCTCGAGGCATGGCTATCGCTGCCGGTCGTCGGCGGCAATTCGCTGTCGGTGTCGTTCACCGGCACCTTCATCGTCTTCGTCTATGTCTGGCTGCCGTTCATGATCCTTCCCGTTCAGGCAGCCCTCGAGCGCGTGCCTGGCAATTTGGTCGAGGCCTCGTCCGATCTTGGTGCTTCGCCGAGGCAGACATTCCGCAACGTCTTATTCCCGCTGGCGCTGCCCGGCATCGTCGCCGGTTCGATCTTCACCTTTTCGCTGACATTGGGCGACTACATCATCCCGCAGATCATCGGCACTTCGCGCCTCTTCATCGGCCAGGCCGTCTATTCGCAGCAAGGCACCGCCGGCAACATACCGCTCGCCGCCGCCTTCACCGTGGTCCCCATCGTCATCATGGGCTTCTATCTCTGGGGCGCCAAGCGCATGGGGGCCTTCGATGCGCTCTGACCGTGGTCAATCCGCTCCCCTCGGCCTGAAGATCGCCGCCGCCAGCGGCCTGCTCTTCCTGCATCTGCCGATCCTGCTGATCTTCGTCTACGCCTTCACCACGGAGGAGAAGAGTTTCGTCTGGCCACCGCCGGGGGTGACCACGCAATGGTTCGCCGTCACCTGGAACCGGCCCGATGTCTGGGAAGCGTTGTCGCTGTCGGTGCGCGTCGCCGCCATGTCGACCGCGATCGCGCTGGTGCTCGGCACGCTCTGTGCCGGCGCGGTGTCACAGACGAAATTCTTCGGCCGCGAGACCATCTCGCTGCTGGTCATCCTGCCCATCGCGCTGCCCGGTATCATAACCGGCATCGCGCTGCGCTCGGCCTTTTCACTGGCCGAGATTCCGTTCTCGTTCTGGACGATCGTGCTCGGCCACGCCACTTTCTGCGTGGTCGTCGTCTACAACAACGCGGTCGCTCGTTTCCGCCGCACCTCCGGTTCGATTATCGAGGCCTCGATGGATCTCGGCGCCGATGGCTTCCAGACCTTCCGCCATGTCGTGCTGCCCAACATCGCCACCGCACTGCTCGCCGGCGGCATGCTGGCCTTCGCCCTCTCGTTCGATGAGGTCATCGTCACCACCTTCACCGCCGGCCAGCAGCAGACCGTGCCGATCTGGATGCTGGAGGAACTGATCCGCCCGCGCCAGCGCCCGGTCACCAATGTCGTGGCCATGGTCGTCGTCCTGGTGACGCTGCTGCCGATCCTGTTTGCCTATTACCTGACCCGCGACGGCGACCAGATCGCCGGTTCGGGCAAATGAAAGTAGTGAGTAATTAAATAGCGGCCGAAATCCACTCACTACTCACTACTCACTACTCACTACTCACTACTCACTACTCGCTAATGACTAATTACCCCATTCGCTTCTGCCCAAGGAGACACCAATGGACACCCAGATGCTGATCGGCTCGCAATTCGAGAAGGGCACCGAAACCGAGGAGCCGATCCTCAATCCGAAGACCGGGGCGACCATCCTCAACCTGCCCGAGGCCAGTCAGGCACAGATCGAGGCGGCAGTGAGCGCCGCCGAAAAGGCGTTCGCCTTGTGGTCGCGCACCACGCCGGCACAGCGCTCCGGCTACCTCCTGAAGATCGCCGACCGCATCGAGACCGAAGCGCAGGAGTTCGCGACGCTGGAGGCGTTGAATTGCGGCAAGCCGATCAATGCCGTGCTCAATGACGAAATCCCGGCCATCGTCGACTGCTACCGCTTCTTTGCCGGTGCGGTGCGTTCGATGCCGGGTGTGGTCGCGGGCGAATATCTGCCCGGCCACACCTCGATGGTCCGCCGCGATCCGATCGGCATCGTCGCCTCGATCGCGCCCTGGAACTATCCGCTGATGATGATGGCGTGGAAGCTGGCGCCGGCGATTGCCGGCGGCAACACGGTGGTTTTCAAGCCGTCGGAGCAGACGCCGCTGACGGCGCTGAAGCTGGCGACGATCCTGGCCGATGTCCTGCCCCAGGGCGTCGTCAACGTCGTGCTTGGCCGGGGGGACAGCGTCGGCAACACGCTGATCAATCACCCCAAGGTCAACATGATCTCGATCACTGGCGACGTCGCCACTGGCAAGAAGGTGCTGCAGGCCGCCGCAAAATCGGTCAAGCGCACGCATCTGGAACTCGGCGGCAAGGCGCCGGTCATCGTCTTCGACGATGCCGACCTCGGCGCCGTCGTCAACGGACTGCGCGCCTTCGGCTACTACAATGCCGGCCAGGACTGCACCGCGGCCTGCCGCATCTACGCCGGTAAGAAAATCTACGACAAGTTGGTCGCCGACCTCTCCGCCGCTGTCTCGACAATCAAATACAATCTATCAGACGATACCGAGAACGAGATCGGGCCGCTGATCTCGCGGCGCCAGCGCGACCGCGTCTCAAGCTTCGTGGAACGTGCTTCGGAGCTGAAGCACATCGAGATCACCACCGGCGGCAAGCCGGGCGAGGGCACCGGCTTCTACTACCAGCCGACCGTCGTCGCCGGCGCGCTGCAGGAGGACGAGATCGTGCGCCGCGAAGTGTTCGGCCCCGTCGTTTCGATAACCCGTTTCACGGAAGTGGACGAGGCCGTGAACTGGGCCAACGACAGCGATTACGGCCTGGCGTCATCCGTGTGGACCAAGGATGTTTCACGCGCCATGGCCACCGCCGCGCGGCTGCAATATGGCTGCACCTGGATCAACACCCACTTCATGCTGACCAACGAGATGCCGCATGGCGGCCTGAAGCAATCCGGCTACGGCAAGGACATGTCGCTCTATGCGCTGGAGGACTATACCGCCGTGCGCCATGTGATGGTTGCGCATGGGTGAGAAGCGGTCGCCGCGGGCGATCAATCGACAACGATTTGTCGATTGAAGCGACGCACGCCCGCAGCCGTAGCGAAGGGCCGGTCGCCGGATGAGGGGCAGTGCAAGCTTCTGCGATGCCGACGCTGCTCCTCATCTGCCTGCCGGCATCTTCTCCCGTGAACGGGAGAAGAACTCCAGCCGCTACTCCACAATGCGATAGATGTTCCACAGGCTGGTGCCCGACACGACATAGGGCTCCATCTCCTTGCCCCATTTGGCGTGCGCGTCGATCTTGCCGATCTTGGCGAACATCGCCTCCAACTGAGCCAGGCTTTCAACCTGGTGGTGCGACTCGACCGTCGCTTCACGGGCACCGATCGATCCGGTCATGATCTGGAACTTGAGGTCGGTTAGGCCGACCTGCGAGCCGATCTCGCGCTCCCATTTCTTCAACAGGTCAAGCACGGTCTGTTTATGCCCGAACTTTGCGTCGATCTGCCATCTGGCGCTGAACATCTTCTTCTCCTCCAGGGTTGCGGCCACAGCATGATCCCGAACCGAAGGTCCGCGTTTAGCGAAACTGGAAACCGACTTTCGGAAAGATCATGCCCCAGCACGGAAACAGGGCCCGTCCCGCTTCAATCGGGATGACCAGGCTCTGCGGTTGATCTACTCGTCCCAGGCCTGCACGACCGTCTGCCGTGCGATCCGGCCGTTCTTCAGCTCCAGCATCGCCGCGGCAAACACTTTCGTGCCATCCGGATAGGAGCAGGCCTGGGTGAAGGCCAGGCTGTCGCCGTCGGCGATCGTGGTGTCGACCTTGTGGGTCATCGCCCGGCTGCAGATGTCGTCCCAGAAGGTGGCGATCGCCGCGCGGCCGCGGACTTCGCGCGGCTTGCTCGGCGGGTTGTTGCGGTCGATCACCCGCACCAGCGCGTCATCGGCATAGAAGCTCGACAGCATCTTGCCGTCGCGGCCCTCGATCGCCTTCTTGATCGCCGGGCCATCCACGGCTTGGGTCTTGGTCAGCATTTTATCCTCCATGTGCCCGTCTTCACGATCAGGCGGTTGATATTCGGTAGGCACCACCCGGCGCTCGCCGCCAGGCAGGGATTTTCACTGTGACTTTGCCTTGACGGCAGCGAAGACGTTGTCGGTCTGCTTCTTGAAGGTCGCGAGATCGACCTGGCTGCCGTTGAGGATCGTCGACCAGTGGCGCACGATCGCCGCCATCGCGATCGTCTCCTTGATTTCCTCGTCGCTGGCGCCGTTGAGCTTGGCGGCCTCGGTGTGGAAATAGATGCAATACTGGCACGGGATCTGCGACGCGACCGCCAGCCCCATCAGCTCCTTGGTCTTGCCGTCGAGCGCCGTCTTGGGGTTGAGCTGGACGCCCTTGATCTCGGCCCAGGCCCCGGCGATGGCGACGTCAGGCAGTGTCTTGAACATATCCGGCACCGAGCCGAGCGTCGCCTCGATGTCCTTGTAGGTTGCCGCCGATGCATCCTCGGCTCTCGCCGGAGTGATCGTGAACAGCGCGCCAATGCCCGCCGCGATCACAAATGATCTGACATTCAGTTTTGACTTGGTCATTTCATCCTCCGTTCGCAGCGCCTTTCCGGCGATATCCGCCTTGGCCTGCATGGGGGAATTGATAGCGCCTATAGCGGTGCGCCTGCTTCGCCCGAAAGCGCCATGGCTCTCATGGCCCGTCCGGGCCAGTCTGCCTGGCGGAAAATGCCGCCGCGGCCGCTCGCGACGGCAGGTCGAGCTTGAGCAGTATGTTGGCGACGTGGCGCTTGACCGTGTGCTCGCTCAGCCTGAGTTCGACGGCAATCGCGGCATTGCTCTTGCCGTCGGCAATCAGGCTCACCACCTCGCTTTCCCTTGCCGTCAGCACGGCTGGTTCGGTCGTTTTGGTCCTGGCGCGGCAGTCGGGCTCCAGATGTTGTTCCGACATTGCCCGCACCAGCGCCATCGGCTCGTCCAGATCGTCCAGCGTCACCCGGCTGGCGTCTTCGAAATGCAGCCCCGAGCCGGTTGCCAGATCCGCGACCAGCCGCGACGCGAGAATATCGCCTCGGCTGGCATGCGCGGCGAGTTGCATTGTCACCCGCGCCGTCAACCCCACGGGCGGCCCGCGAAGTTCGATCTCGCCGACATGCGCGCCCTGCGCGCTGGCCACGCCGATCCCTTGCGCCGCCTCGCGCAGCGCCGCCGCACAGCGTATGGCGCGCGCCGGCCCATCGAAGCGCGAAATCATCATTTCCCCCTGCGTACCCAGCGCGCGGCCGCCATGGCGCCCGACCAGCAACCGCCAGGTTTCTTGGAACCGCTCGCTGCGTTCGCTCCACATACGGTCGCCCATCCGCGTCGTATCGTATATGCGCGTCACTAGAAGTGCCGCCAGCACGCGGTCCGCTTCCGAGACGGCGCGCTCGCCGGTCAGGAACTCCTCGATGAGGTCGGCGACCCGGTCGACATCGCCCGTCCAGATCGGATGATCGCGCCCCGGAATCTCGACCAGCCGCGCATTAGGGATTGTTTTGGCCAGGAAGCGGCTGGCGTCAGGATCGACCCGCCCGTCGTTGCGGCGATGGATGATCAGCGTCGGTGCGCTGATCGCCGCCAGCACGCCGCGCACATCGATTCCCGCGTTCATCCGCGCCAGCGCCGCTGCTGCCGTCGGGCTCGCCGACAGCCGCTCGAAACGCGCCCACCACTGGGTGAAATGCGCGTCGTCGACCCGGCCCGGCGCGAAATTGGGCAAGGTAGCGCCCGTACCCCAGGCCGTCTCGGCCGTGGCGATGAAGGCGTCGAGGCGTTCCGGCGACATCACCCATTTGTGGAAATGCGCATAGCCGCCATAGAGCGTCAGCGCTCGCGTCCGCTCCGGATAGGTAGCGGCGAACAGCATTGCCATCGGCGCGCCTTCGGAAGCGCCAAGCAGGGCGGCACGGCCGCTGCCGGCGGCGTCCATCACCGCGCGCACATCGTCCATCCTCGTTTCGAGGCTGGGCAGGTTGTGCGCATCGACACGGTCGGAAAGACCCGTGCCGCGCTTGTCGAACAGGATCAGCCGCGAGAATGCCGAAAGCCGCCTCAAGAGCCTGGTATAGCCCTCGTCTTCCCAATGCAGGTCGAGATTGGAAATGAAGCCCGGCACGAAGACGAGATCGAACGAGCCCTGGCCGACCACCTGATAGGCGATCCGCACCTCGCCACTGAGGGCATATCGGGTCTCGATCGGCCTCACGAGTTTCTTGCGCCCGGCCTGACGATTTCTGGTCGTGAACCATAGCAGAGCCGCGCCGATAGCGGCAGCTTAAACTTTAGCAGGGAGAAATATAGGCAGGCGCGGCCTACGGCTATTTTTGAGCGCCTGCAAGGTCGCCCGGAGGGACCTTGATTCCAAGTTTCAAATCAGCCTCGGCTGGCGTGATCGGCCGCTTGATCCTTGCCGCTGCCACTACGACCAGTTCGTCGAAATCTTCGCCGCCGCTGTCCAACATCTCGAAGAACTGGCGCCGCATTCTCGGCTCCCAGAACTTGTTGATATGCTCGGCGACGCCGGCAACGCCTTCCTCGCGTGGCCTGGAGTGGAAAAAGGCGGCGATCTGGTTGGCCATGCGCACCAGCTTTTCCCCCGTGCTCGTGATGTGGTCTTCGTCATGCGACATGCTGGGCAACTCCCGAAATCACCCGGTCGGGGTGGGTAAAAACATCGAAATCGTCGCCGCGCACCAGCGCCACCAGCGTCATGCCGGCTTCTTCTGCGGTGCGGATGGCAAGTGCCGTTGGCGCCGAGACGGCAATGATGAAGGCTGAACCGATCGCCGCCGTCTTCTGCACCATCTCGACCGAAACACGGCTGGTCACCACGACGGCGCCCGATGCGCCATCGATATTGGCCTTGGCCAGCGCTCCCGCCAGCTTGTCCAGCGCATTGTGGCGGCCGACATCCTCGCGCGCCATGACGACGCCCTTGCCGGGCACGTAGAGGCCGGCGGCATGCACGGCGCCAGTCTCTGTATGCAGCGGCTGCACTTTCGACAGCAGCTTGACCGAACGGGTGATGTCGTCGGCATTGAGCGTAAGCTTCGACGCACCGACCACATCGACCGAGCGCATCGCCTCCTCGATCGATTCGATGCCGCACAGCCCGCAGCCGACCGGTCCGGCAAGCCGCCGCCGCCGCGCCTCGAAGCGCGTATTGGCCTGGTCCTTCAACCGGATCTGGATGTCGATGCCGGCGCCATGATCCTCGACCTCGATCGCTTCGATCTCATCAGGCGCGGCGATGATGCCTTCGGTGAGCGAGAAGCCGAGCGCGAAATCCTCGAAATCGGCGGGGCTCGCCATCATCACCGCATGCGTGGTGCCGGCGAACGAGAACGCCACCGGCGTCTCCTCCGGCACCATGCGGTTGGACGCAGCCGTGCCGCTGGCGCGGTGCGCCAGTCGCGATATTTGCGTCGTCGCTTTGCGGCGCGCGGCCAAGACTACTCCGCCGCCTGCAGCGGAGCGATGCGACGGCTCTGCTTGGCCTGCTCGTCATAGTCGCGCTGCCATTCCGACGGGCCGTTGGAAGCGCCGACCTGCACCGCGGTCACCTTGTATTCCGGGCAATTGGTCGCCCAGTCGGAGAAGTCGGTGGTGATGACGTTGGCCTGCGTGTCGGGATGGTGGAAGGTGGTGTAGACCACGCCCGGCGATACCCTGTCGGTGATCAGCGCGCGAAGCGTTGTCTCGCCCGAACGGCTGGTCAGCCGGACCCAGTCGCCATCGCGCAGGCCACGATTTTCTGCGTCGTGCGGATGGAGTTCCAGTCGGTCCTCGGAGTGCCACATGACGTTTTCGGTGCGCCGCGTCTGCGCGCCGACATTGTACTGCGACAGGATACGGCCGGTGGTCAGCAGCAGCGGGAAGCGCGGTCCGGTTCTTTCGTCCGTCGCCACGTATTCGGTGCGGATGAACTTGCCCTTGCCGCGCACGAAGCCGTCAACATGCATGATCGGCGTGCCAAGCGGCGCCCTGTCGTTGCAGGGCCATTGCACGGAGCCGACCCGGTCGAGCAGATCGAAGGAGACATTGGCGAAGCTTGGCGTCGTCTTGGCGATCTCGTCCATGATTTCGGACGGATGGGTATAGTTCCAGTCGAGACCGATCGCACGGGCGAGTTCCTGCGTCGCCTCCCAATCGGCGTAGCGCGCCTTCGGTTCCAGAACCTTGCGCACCATATTGATGCGGCGCTCGGCATTGGTGAAGGTGCCGTCCTTCTCGAGGAAGGTCGAGCCGGGCAGGAAGACATGCGCGTAATTCGCCGTCTCGTTGAGGAAGAGGTCGTGCACCACCACGCATTCCATCGCGGCCAAGCCGGCGGCGACATGCTTGGTGTCGGGATCGGACTGCAGGATGTCCTCGCCCTGGATGTAGATGCCCTTGAACGAGCCGTCGACGGCGGCATCCAGCATGTTGGGAATGCGCAGGCCGGGTTCGTCGTCGAGCTTCACGCCCCACAGGCTTTCATAGATGTCGCGCACCGCGTCACCCGAAATGTGCCGGTAGCCCGGCAGCTCATGCGGGAACGAGCCCATGTCGCAAGAGCCCTGCACATTGTTCTGGCCGCGCAGCGGATTCACGCCGACGCCAGGTCGGCCGATATTGCCGGTGGCCATTGCGAGGTTGGCGATCGCCATCACCGTGGTCGAGCCCTGGCTGTGCTCGGTGACGCCGAGGCCGTAATAGATCGCGCCATTGCCGCCCTTGGCGTAGAGACGGGCGGCACCGCGGATCAACTCCGGATCGACGCCGGACAGCTTGCCGACGATTTCGGGGCTGTTTTCCGGCAGGGCGACGAAGGACGCCCAGTCCTGGAACTCCGCCCAGTCGCAGCGCTCGCGGATGAACGCTTCGTCGAAAAGGCCCTCGGTGACGATGACATGCGCCAGCGAGGTCAGCACGGCGACATTGGTGCCGGGCTTCAGCGGCAAATGGTAGTCGGCTTCGACGTGGGCCGACTTGACCATCTCGGTGCGGCGCGGATCGAGCACGATCAGCTTGGCGCCCTGGCGCAGCCGCTTCTTCAGCCGCGAGGCGAACACCGGGTGCGCGGTAGCCGGATTGGCGCCGATGATGACGGCGACGTCGGTGAATTCGACGGAATCGAAATCCTGCGTGCCGGCCGAGGTGCCGTAGGTCTGGCCAAGCCCATAGCCGGTCGGCGAATGGCAGACGCGCGCGCAGGTGTCGACATTGTTGTTGCGGAAGCCCTGCCGAACCAGCTTCTGGACGAGGTAGGTCTCCTCATTCGTGCAGCGCGAGGAGGTGATGCCGCCGATCGCGGTGCGTCCGTACTGGTACTGGATGCGGCGGAATTCCTTGGCCGTATGGGCGATCGCCTCCTCCCAGCTCACTTCGCGCCACGGGTCGCTGACCTTTTCGCGGATCATCGGCGACAGGATGCGGTCCTTGTGGGTGGCATAACCGTAAGCGAAGCGGCCCTTCACGCAGGAATGGCCGTGGTTGGCCATGCCTTCCTTGTAGGGCATCATGCGGATGACCTCATCGCCCTTCACTTCGGCCTTGAACGAGCAGCCGACGCCGCAATAGGCGCAGGTGGTCACGGCGGAGCGCTCGGGCATGCCCTTTTCGAGGACTGTCTTCTCGCGCAGAGCATCGGTCGGACAGGCCTGCACGCAAGCACCGCAGGACACGCATTCGGAGGCAATGAAGTCCTCGTGCATGCCGGCGACCATGCGCGATTCGAAGCCGCGGCCTTCGATGGTCAGCGCGAAAGTGCCTTGCACCTCCTCGCAGGCGCGCACGCAGCGCGAGCAGACGATGCACTGCGCCGGATCATAGGTGAAATAGGGGTTGGACTCATCGCGGGCGATGTAGTCGACCGCGAGCGAGCCATGGCCCGGCGCGACGCCATTTTCTTCCTTGACGTGGTTGCGGCCCTCAACGCCGTACCGATTTTCGGTCAGGCCCACGGACTTCGCCACCACATCGAACTCGCTGGCGCCAGTTCCGGCCTTCTCGTGCCAACCGGTGGGATGGTCGGAGACGTAGAGTTCCATGACCCCCCGGCGGATCGCGTCGAGCCTGTCCGACTGCGTGCGCACCACCATGCCTTCGCCGACAGGCGTCGTGCAGGAAGCCGGCGTACCGCCGCGCCCGTCGATTTCGACGAGGCAGACGCGGCAGGAACCGAACGAGTCCAGCATGTCGGTGGCGCAGAGCTTCGGGATCTCCACCCCGCCTTCCATCGCCGCGCGCATGATCGAGGTGCCTTCCGGCACGCTGATGCTGCGGCCATCGACGGTCAGCGTGACCTGTTTTTGCGCCTTCGACTCCGGAGTTCCGTAGTCAATCTCTTCGATCAGCGTTGGGAAGTCGGCCTTAATGTTCATCCGCCAGCTCCTATTCAGCAGCCACGCGCGCTGGCGCGGGCTTGAAATCCTCGGGGAAATGGGTGATCGAGCTCATCACCGGGTAGGGCGTGAAGCCGCCCAGCGCGCAGAGCGAACCGAACTTCATCGTGTTGCAGAGGTCGGTGACCAGAGCGAGATTCTTTTCCGGTTCGATGCCGGCGGCGAGCCTGTCGATGGTTTCCACGCCCCGCGTCGAGCCGATGCGGCAAGGCGTGCACTTGCCGCAGCTTTCGATGGCGCAGAATTCCATGGCGAAGCGTGCCTGCTTCAGCATGTCGGCGGTATCGTCGAAAACCGTGATGCCGGCGTGACCGATCAGTCCATCGCGCTTGGCGAATTCCTCGTAGTCGAACGGCGTGTCGAACAGTGCGCGCGGGAAGTAGGCACCGAGCGGCCCGCCGACCTGCACCGCCTTCACCGGGCGCCCGGTGGACGTGCCGCCGCCGATCTCGTCGACAATTTCGCCCAGTGTCAGGCCGAAAGCGGTTTCGAACAGGCCGCCCTGCTTGACGTTCCCGGCTATCTGGATCGGGATCGTGCCGCGCGAACGGCCCATGCCGAAATCCTTGTAGAAGGCGGCGCCCTTGTCCATGATCACCGGCACCGAAGCCAGCGAAATGACGTTGTTGATCACTGTCGGTTTGCCGAACAACCCTTGTATCGCGGGCAGCGGCGGCTTGGCGCGCACCACGCCGCGCTTGCCTTCCAGGCTGTTCAAGAGCGAAGTTTCCTCGCCGCAGACATAGGCGCCGGCACCGACGCGGATTTCCATGTCGAAGGCGTTGGGCGAACCCAGCACATTGACGCCGAGCACACCGGCCTTGCGGGCGATCTCGACGGCCTTGTTCATGACAGCCACCGCGTGCGGATATTCCGAGCGGATATAGACGAAACCCTTGGTCGCGCCGGTGGCGATACCGGCGATGGCCATGCCTTCGATGAGCACGAAGGGATCGCCCTCCATGATCATGCGATCGGCGAAGGTGGCGCTGTCGCCCTCATCGGCGTTGCAGACGATGTATTTGCGCTCCGAGGTCGTATCGAGCACCGTCTTCCATTTGATGCCGGTCGGGAAGCCCGCGCCGCCGCGGCCACGCAGGCCGGACTCGGTGACCTGCTTGACGATGTCGGCGGGCGCCATGGCCACCGCGTTCCGCAGGCCGTTCAAACCGCCGAGCGATTTGTAGGCATCGAGCGACAGCGGGTCGTTTATGCCGCAACGTGCAAACGTCAAGCGAGTTTGTTTGGCCAGGAATGGAATCTTGTCGGGTGCGCCGAGCCAGCGCTTGTGATGGCCCCCTGTGAGAAAACCGCTGTCGAACAGGCTCTTCACGTCCGACGGCTTCACCGGCCCGTAGGCGACGCGGCCATTGGCCGTCGCCACTTCGACCATCGGTTCGAGGAAATAAGCGCCGCGCGAGCCGTTGCGCACGATCTTGGCCTCGATGCCGCGCTCGGCGAGTTCCGCGCGAATAGCCTTCGCGACCTTTTCCGCCCCCAGCGCCAGTGCGCCGGAATCGCCGGGAATATAGATACGGGGGGTCATGAGCGCACCTCGGCGACGATCTCGTCGATCTTGTCGTCATCGAGCCGACCGATCACCTCGCCATCCAGCATCGCAGACGGCGAGCAGGCGCACAGCCCGAGGCAATAGACCGGTTCCAGCGTAACGGATCCGTCACGCGTGGTCTCATGGAAGTCGATCCCGAGCAACTGCTTGACCTTGGCGGCGACTGCGTCCGAACCCATCGACTGGCAGGCTTCCGCCTGGCAGAGCTTGAGCACGTGCCGTCCGCCCGGTCGCGCACGGAAATCATGATAGAAAGTCACGACACCATGCACCTCGGCCCGGGACAGGTTCAGCCCGTCGGCAATGACGGGCACGGCGTCCTGCGGGACATGGCCGAATTCTTCCTGGATGCCGTGGAGGATCGGCAGCAGCGGACCCTCGAGGTCCTTCAACTCCTGGATAATCGCCGCTGTGCGCGATGCGATCTCGGTACTTGCAGGCTGCATCGTCACGCAGCGCCCTCCCTGGTCGATGGCTTTTATCGCTAAGTCTTTACAAAATCAGAGGAAACCCGCGAAATCAATAAAGCTGTTTCGTTGCTCGATAGAAATCTTCTATCGACGGGCTTCCGCCTGCATTGTCTAGACTAGCGGTGGGCGCGGAAATCGTCTGCCAGCGCCATCGCCTCGTCCAGCAGCGCCTGCACCAGCGGCGTGTGCGGCTCGCGCGGCGCGGCCACCAGCCCGACTGTGTGGCTGGCATCGGGCTCGACGATCGGAATGGCCCGGATCGGTTCGGAAAAACCGAATGTTTCCGCAAGGTTGAGTGGCATGATCGATGACCATTTGCCGGTCCGAATATGCGAGAACAGCACGATCATCGAGTTCGATTCCAGCGTCGGCCGCACCTGCACGCCGGCTTCCGCCAGGTGCTGGTCGATGATGCGGCGGTTCTGCATGTCCGGCGTCAGAAGGCACAGCGGCAACTGGCTGATCTCGGACCATGTCACTTTGTCGCGGTCGGAATAGGGATTGCCGATTGCGGTGATCAATTGGTAGCGCTCGTCATAGAGCGGCACGCTGCTCACCCGTCCTAGCGGTTCGTTGTCTAGATAGGTAATTCCCGCATCGACATCGAAATTGCCAAGCAGCGACAGCACTTCGATCGAGGTTCGCGACAGCACCGAAAAGGTGACGCCTGGGTGCTTGTCTCGAAAGGGCGTGGTCAATCTGGCGACCATCGCCAAGGCCGTCGGGATGGCGGCGATACGGATGCGGCCGGAAAGGCCGTACCGGGCGGCGCGCATCTCCTCGCGCATGGTCCTGGAGTCACCGACGATGCGGCGTGCCCAGACCAACACCTGCTTGCCCTCCGGCGTCAACCCCTGGAAACGCGACCCGCGATTGACCAGCATGACGCCGAGCTGGCCCTCGAGCTGCTTGATGCCGGCCGACAAGGTCGGCTGCGTGACCCCGCACGCCTCGGCCGCCCGGCCGAAGTGCTCTTCCTTGGCCAGCGCGATGAAGAATTCGAGTTTGTCGATCATGCCGTCCTTCCGGTCGTACTCAGGCTCGGGGAAATTGTCCTTTGCCGCAAGCGGTATGCGCAATCGTTCCGCATCCACATCTTTCAGCCCGCTCGCTGTTTCCCGCGGCATCACGCGGCGCTATGTCAGTGAAACGGTCGTGGGCCGGGCGCGAAGGGAGACTGACATGCTGGGCTGGTTCCGCAAGCTGTTGCCGCGCGAAGATGGTTTCTTCGAGTTGTTCGAGCGCCATTCCCGCATCGTGGTTGGCGGCGCCGAAGCGCTACAGCTGCTTCTTCAGGGCAAGGATATCGATCGATGGTGCCAGAAGATCGTCGATCTCGAAGACGAGGCCGATCATATCACGGCGGAAGTCCTGCTTGCGGTGCGGCGCTCTTTCATCACACCTTTCGATCGCGGCGACATCAAGGATCTGATCCAGTCGATGGATGATGCCATCGACATGATGCACAAGACCGTCAAGACGGTAAGACTGTTCGAGAAAAGCGAATTCGATCCGCTGATGCAAGAAATGGGCGCCGTCATCGTCGACGCCGCGCGCCTAGTCGCGGAGGCGATCCCACTGCTCGCCAAGGTCGGCGCCAACAGCGCACGCCTCAACGCCCTCGCCGAGGAAGTGATGCGTGCCGAAGGTCGCGCCGACGATCTGCATGAGCAGGGCCTGAAGGATCTGTTCAGGCGCCACGGCCGCGGCGACGCGATGGCCTATCTGATCGGCTCGGAAATCTATGGTCAGCTGGAGAAGGTGGTCGACCGCTTCGAGGACGTCGCCAACGAGATCAGCGGCATCGTCATCGAGAACGTCTAGGCAATGGAAGCCACCATCGCCTTTCCCGTGCTGGCCGGCCTCGTTGTCGTCGCGCTGTTCTTCGATTTTCTGAACGGCCTGCATGATGCGGCAAATTCCATTGCCACCATCGTCTCCACCCGCGTGCTGAGGCCGCAATATGCGGTTTTATGGGCGGCATTCTTCAATTTCATCGCATTCATGTTCTTTGGTCTTCATGTCGCCGAGACCGTGGGAAAAGGCATTGTCGACGTCACCATTGTCACTCCGGCAGTGATCTTTTCGGCTCTCGTCGGCGCCATCGTCTGGAACATCGTTACCTGGATTGCCGGCATCCCTTCGAGCAGTTCGCACGCGCTGATCGGCGGGCTGGTTGGCGCCGGCGTCGCAAAGGCGGGCATTGGTGCCATTGTCTGGTCGGGACTTGGCAAGACGGTTGCCGCGATCGTGCTGTCGCCGGCGGCCGGTTTTGTCCTGGCGCTCGTCCTGATCCTGGTGGTTTCGTGGCTGTTTGTGCGCCAGACGCCGTTCGCCGTCGACAGCACCTTTCGCGTCCTCCAGTTCTTTTCCGCTTCGCTCTATTCGCTTGGGCATGGCGGCAACGATGCGCAGAAGACCATGGGCATCATCGCCGTGCTGCTCTACTCGCAAGGCATGCTCGGCGAAAAATTCTACGTGCCGCTCTGGGTCGTCCTGACCTGCCAATCGGCGCTGGCGCTTGGCACGCTGTTCGGCGGCTGGCGGATTGTCCATACAATGGGTTCGAAGATCACCCGGCTCAATCCAATGCAGGGCTTTTGCGCTGAAACCGGTGGCGCCATCACGCTGTTCGCCGCCACCTGGCTCGGCGTTCCCGTATCGACCACCCATACGATTACCGGCGCCATCATCGGCGTCGGTGCCGCCCGCCGCGTCTCGGCGGTGCGCTGGGGCCTGGCCGGCAACATCGTCATCGCCTGGATCGTGACCTTGCCCGCGACGGCGGCCATTTCGGCTCTCGCCTACCTCGCCGTCAACCTTGCGGGATGAGGTGAGCGGCGCCCGAAGTGGCGGCAATCGCGATACTGCCTAGCCGTTCACAAGATTGAGGATGTTGCCGTCCGGATCCTTGAACCATGCGACCTTCATGCCCTGGCCGACATGGATGTCGCCCTCGATCGTCAGTCCGGGCATTGCATAATGCTCGAAGGTGACTCCTTTCGATTTCAACGATTTGACGACAGTCTCGATCTGGTCGCCGACCGTCCAGGTCACCGCCGTCGCCTTGTTGGTCCCGGCAAACTCGGAATGATAGACATTGATGAAGGTGTCGCCGCTTTTGTAGACGATCAACTCGCCACCTATATCGTCTACCTGCTTGAGGCCCAGCGTCCCTTCATAAAACGCCTTTGCTCTCGCCAGGTCTTTCACCGCCACATTGGCCATTGCGTTGCTGTTCGCGAGCATGATCTTATCCTTCCCTGATTGTTTTCCCTCATGCTGCCACTGAAATAGGTCGCCTACCGTGTTTAGCGACGGGTATGCACTGAAGTTCTTGCTCGCGAAAACCAAGGGTGCGTCGAGGCGGCTGCTTGGTTCTCCCCGAGAACTGCATTATCTGAAGTGCCGAACGCTGAGGAAAAGATCATGTCCGTCACCAAGGAAATCGTCATCGAGCGGCTGAAGACGGTCAACGGGCCGGACTTCACCGGAAACATCGTCGACCTCGGCATGGTTTCGGAGATTTTCATCGCCGATTCGAAAGTGTTCTTCTCGATCACCGTTCCCGCCGCGCGCGCCCAGGAGATGCAGCCGTTGCGCGCCGCCGCCGAGCGGGTGGTGAAGGCCATTCCCGGCGTCGCCGGCGCGGTCGTTGCGCTGACGGCTGAAAAGAAAGGCGGCGGCATGGAGGGGTCGGTTCCATCGCGCCCCGCACCAAGACCGGCGCCGACAGCTCCGGTCGCTGCGCCGCCGCGGGCGGCTCCGCATGCTCCTGCTTCGCAGAGCCAGGGCAAGCGCGGCGTGCCCGGCATCGAGGCGATCATAGCGGTTGCTTCCGGCAAGGGCGGTGTCGGCAAGTCGACCACGGCCGTCAACCTGGCGCTTGGTCTTGCCGCCAATGGTTTGCGGGTCGGTGTGCTGGATGCCGACATCTATGGCCCGTCGATGCCCAGGCTGCTCAACATCCATGGCCGGCCGCAGACGATCGACGGCAAGATCCTGAAACCGATGGAGAATTACGGCCTCAAGGTGATGTCGATGGGCTTCCTCGTCGATGAGGAGACGCCGATGATCTGGCGTGGGCCGATGGTAATGTCGGCGCTGACGCAGATGCTGCGTGAGGTTGAATGGGGGCGGCTCGACGTGCTCGTCGTCGACATGCCGCCCGGCACGGGCGATGCGCAACTGACGATGGCCCAGCAGGTGCCGTTGGCCGGTGCCGTCATCGTCTCGACGCCGCAGGACCTGGCGCTGATCGATGCCCGCAAGGGCCTCAACATGTTCAGGAAAGTCGATGTGCCGCTGCTCGGCATCGTCGAGAACATGAGTTACTTCATCGCCCCGGATACCGGCAAGCGCTACGACATTTTCGGCCATGGCGGCGCGCGCCGCGAGGCGGAGAGGCTGGGCGTCACCTTCCTTGGCGAGGTGCCGCTTGAAATGGGGATCCGCGAGAGCTCTGACGCCGGCACGCCGGTGGTCGTCTCGAAGCCGGATGGCGCCGAAGCGAAAATCTATCGCGATATCGCTTCCAAGGTCTGGGATAGGGTCAACGAGGAACGCGGCGCGGCCGAAGCAGCTGTGCCGAGCATCGTCTTTGAGTGAACCCTCGCGGGGAGCGTATCAGCCGCCCACCTTCTCGCCGAAAGCCGAAAAGAACTGTCCGGCCAATTTCTTCGACGTCGATTCGATCAGCCGGCTGCCGAGCTGCGCGATCTTGCCGCCGACTTCTGCCTTGGCCGCATATTTGAGGACCGTCGCGTCCGGCCCGTCGGCGGTGAGGGTGACGTCGGCACCGCCCTTGGCGAAGCCGGCGATGCCGCCCTTGCCTTCGCCCTGGATGGTGTAGGCATGCGGCGGCTTGAGATTCCTGAGCGTCACTTCGCCGTTGAAGGTGGCCTTGATGGGTCCGATCTTCAGCACCACCGTTGCCGCCATCTCGGTCGCCGATTTCATTTCCAGGCTCTGGCAGCCCGGAATGGCGCCCCTCAGGACGGTTGGGTCGTTCAGCGCTTCCCACACTTTCTGCACGGGTGCGGCGATACGTTCCTCGCCCTCGATCACCAAAGCCATCTAAACCTCCCGCATCGCCGATGTCGGATTGGTCGTAGCGTGCGGCTCGATAGCTGTCTATCGCACCAAAGTCCGGATTCAGATCACGCGTGCCCCTTGCCTGCATCCGCGCGTTGTCATATCGATTTGTCATACAAATACGGAGACCACGATGGCCGGCGCCCCCACGAAAAAGAAAAAGTTCCGCTCGCAGGAGTGGTTCGACAATCCTGACAACCCGGGAATGACGGCGCTTTATCTCGAGCGCTACCTGAATTACGGGTTGACTCGCGCCGAGCTGATGTCGGGCAAACCGCTGATCGGCATCGCGCAGACGGGCTCTGACCTTTCGCCTTGCAACCGGCACCATATCGAACTCGCCAAGCGCGTGCGCGAAGGCATCGTCTCGATGGGCGGCATTCCTTTCGAATTCCCCTGTCACCCGATCCAGGAGACCGGCAAGCGGCCGACCGCGGCCCTTGACCGCAATCTCGCCTATCTCAGCCTTGTCGAGGTGCTCTACGGCTATCCACTCGACGGCGTCGTGCTCACCATCGGCTGCGACAAGACCACGCCTGCCTTGCTGATGGCGGCGGCGACCGTCAACATCCCGGCCATCGCGCTGTCGGTCGGCCCGATGCTCAATGGCTGGCATAAGGGCAAGCGCACCGGCTCGGGCACCATCGTCTGGGAATCGCGCCAGCGCCTGTCGGCCGGCGAGATCGGCTATGACGAGTTCATGGACATCGTCGCGTCCTCGGCGCCGTCCACCGGCTACTGCAACACGATGGGCACGGCCACCACGATGAATTCGCTGGCCGAGGCGCTCGGCATGCAACTGCCCGGTTCGGCCGCCATTCCCGCGCCCTACCGCGAGCGCGGCCAGATCGCCTACGAAACGGGCAAGCGCATCGTCGACATGGTGCACGAGGACCTGAAACCGTCCGATATCATGACCCGCGCGGCCTTCGAAAACGCCATCGTCGTCAATTCGGCGATCGGCGGCTCGACCAACGCGCCGATCCATCTCAACGCCATCGCCCGCCATCTCGGCGTGCCGCTCGACAATGACGACTGGCAGACCATCGGCCTCAAAGTGCCGCTCATCGTCAACCTGCAGCCGTCAGGTGAATATCTGGGCGAGGACTATCACCACGCCGGTGGCGTGCCTGCCGTGGTCGCCGAACTGATGAAGGCCGGAATGCTGCCGCATCCCGATGCCTTGACCGTTAATGGCAAGTCGATCGGCGCCAACTGCGAGGGCGTCGCCAACGAGAACACCGACGTCATCCGTACGGTGGCCGAGCCGCTGAAGGCCAATGCCGGCTTTATCAACTTCAAGGGCAATCTGTTCGATTCGGCGATCATGAAGATGAGCGGCATTTCGCCGGAATTCCGCGAGCGCTATCTGTCCAACCCGAACGATCCGGAAGCCTTCGAGGGCAACGCCATGGTCTTCGACGGCCCCGAGGATTACCACGCCCGCATTGACGATCCGGCGCAAGGCATCGACGAGCATACCATCCTGTTCATGCGCGGCGCCGGTCCCGTCGGCTATCCCGGCGGCGCCGAGGTCGTCAACATGCAGCCGCCGGCCTACCTCATCAAGAAGGGTATCCACGCGCTGGCCTGCATCGGCGACGGCCGCCAGTCCGGCACGTCGGGCTCACCATCGATCCTGAATGCCTCGCCGGAAGCCGCGGTCGGCGGCGGCCTGGCGGTGCTCAAGACCGGCGACCGCGTTCGCATCGACCTGCGGAAGGGCACGGCGAACATCCTCGTCAGCGATGACGAGATCGCGCGGCGACGCGCCGAGCTGCAGAAGGATGGCGGCTATCACTATCCCCAGCACCAGACGCCATGGCAGGAGATCCAGCGCGGCATGGTCGACCAGTTCTCGGCCGGCATGGTGCTGAAGCCGGCGGTGAAATATCAGGATGTCGCCCACACCATGGGGGTGCCTCGCGACAATCATTGATTATTCCTGGGAATAGTCATCGATTATTCCTGGCTGGTCACTGATGATGGATGACGACGACCGGCGGCCCTCGATCAGGCCGCCGTGTCACGGCCACAGGCCGGGAAGCGCTCCGTCCTTGACAAGCCAGCCCAACAATTCCACCATCATCACAAGGGGTGTATCGCGACGACCCCGTGAGGCGTCAGCCCAATGTTCGCGTCCAGGCTTCTTCAGGAGGTGGACGCCATGCCGTCAACAACCGCTATCACCGTACAGCAACTATCCCGTCTGATTGGTCTGCCGGGCGCACCTGTGATCGTCGATGTCCGTATCGATGAAGATTACGACGCCGACCCCCGCCTGTTGCCGGCCTCTCACCGGCGCAACTTCAAAACGGTCTCGGCCTGGGCAAACGACCTTGCCGGCAGCCAAGTAGCCGTCGTTTGCCAGAAGGGGCAAAAGCTTTCGCAAGGGGTGGCCGCATGGTTGCGGCATGAAGGCATTGCCGCCGAGTCCCTCGGAGGCGGCTTCGAAGCCTGGCGCGATGCCGGCGGGCCTCTGGTCCGCGCCGACAAGATACCGTCCCGCGATGAAAAGGGCCGCACCGTCTGGGTGACGAGGGCTCGCCCGAAGGTAGATCGCATCGCTTGCCCATGGCTGATCCGGCGCTTCATCGATCCCGACGCGGTGTTTCTCTTCGTCGAACCCGCTGAAGTTCCGGCTGTTGCCGACCGCTTTCAGGCCGTGCCTTTCGATATCGACAATGTGTTCTGGAGTCATCGCGGCGAGCGCTGCACCTTCGACACGATGATCGAGGAGTTCGGGCTGCAATCCCAGGCACTCGATCGGCTTGCCACGATCGTGCGCGCGGCCGACACCGCACGCCTGGATCTCGTTCCCCAGGCAGCCGGATTTCTGGCCGCCTCGCTTGGCCTGTCACGCATGTTCCGCCACGATCTGGAGCAGCTGGAGGCCGGCACGATGCTCTATGACGCGTTCTTCCGCTGGTGTCGCGACGCCACTGACGAGACGCACAACTGGCCGGGCGGGGCAAAGCCGTCATGAGCAGCCTCATTTCGGGGAAAGATGCCGACATCGTCGAGGCGCCGGCGGTCCCGACCTTCCGCGAAGCCACGAAACTCTGGGCGAAGATCGGATTGCTGAGCTTCGGCGGACCGGCGGGGCAGATCGCGCTCATGCACAAGGAATTGGTCGAGGACCGGCGCTGGATCGGCGAACAGCGTTTCCTGCATGCGCTGAACTACTGCATGCTGCTTCCCGGTCCCGAGGCCCAGCAACTCGCCATCTATATCGGCTGGCTGCTGCACAGGACGATCGGCGGCCTTGTCGCGGGTGTCCTGTTCGTGGTGCCCGGCGCACTCGTCATGCTCACCCTGAGCATTCTCTATGCGCTCTATGGTGATGTCCCGCTGGTCACGGCGCTGTTCTTCGGGGTCAAGGCCGCCGTGCTCGCGGTCGTGGTCGAGGCGGTGATCCGCATCGGCCGCCGCGCCTTGAAGAACCGGTTGATGGTGGCGATCGCGCTCTGCGCTTTTCTCGGCATCTATGTGCTCGCCATCCCGTTTCCGCTCATCGTCCTGATGGCGGGATTCGCGGGATGGGTGGGAAACCGTGTCGCGCCAGCCCTGTTTTCCGGCGGGGCGCACGGCAACAACGACGCTCCCGATATTAGGGGCGCGGTCGACCTGATGTTCGAACGCGGCGAACTAGCCCATACCAGGCCGACACGATGGCATGCGCCGCGCACCATCGCAATCTGGCTGCCGATCTGGCTCGGGCCGGTTCTGTTGCTCTGGGCGTTCACCGGGACGAGCAGCGTGTGGACGCAGATTGGCGGGTTCTTCAGCCTCATGGCGGTGGTCACCTTCGGCGGCGCCTATGCGGTTCTTGCCTATGTCGCGCAGGCAGCCGTGCAGTCCTTCGGCTGGCTCGCCCCTGGTGAAATGGTCGATGGCCTCGGCCTTGCCGAGACCACGCCGGGTCCACTCATTCTGGTGTTGCAATTCGTCGGCTTCATCGCCGCGTTTCGCCACGCCGGCTCGCTGGACGCGCTGCTTGGCGGATCGCTTGGAGCGCTGCTGACGCTGTGGGTAACGTTCACACCCTGCTTCTTCTGGATATTCCTCGGCGCGCCCTACATTGAGGCCCTGCGCGGCAACAAGGCGCTGTCGGCCGCGCTCGGCGCGATCACCGCCGCCGTGGTCGGCGTCATCATGAACCTTGCTCTGTGGTTCGCCTTGCACGTCGTCTTCCGCGAGGTGCGCATGACGGGGCTTGGCATGAATGTGCCGGTGCTTTCGTCGATCGACTGGCGAGCCGCGCTGCTTTCGGTGGCCGCCATGGTCGCCATTCTCAAGTTGAAAACCGGTGTGCTGCCGACGCTTGCGGGATGCGCTCTTGCCGGCGTGTTGCTGCTGGCCGCGGGCGGCTAGTGCATGTCGCCCGGAAGCGTCTTCAGTTCCGGGACAACGACATGCATCAAAACGGATACATTAGATTTCCGGCTCCTTTGTATTCCGCTTGCGGACCACCTAACTGGTGGAAAACGGATTGGACCAGCAATGGCGGGACGACGCTCTTCCCTCGGCTTTCTCGGCATGTTCGGCCGCTCGGGTGATTTGCGGCAGCTCGATGCCGCCTTGCGTGGCGCCGACCTGCATCCCGCCCTGGTGCCCGAAGGGGTGAAACTAACCATCGTCAATCTGATGAAGGACCACTGGCCCGAGGAGCCGCCGCCGCAGGCCTATCCGCGGGTAGCGAACCTGTTCAGCTACTGCATAGCCGGGCCGGAAACCTTCGAGCGTGTGCAAGGTCCACAGCAGCGGCTCGACGCGGAGCGCCGGATCGAGACCGCTCTCGAAACCGGCGACGGTCTCGATGCACAGATCGTGCTGATGGCACTGCACGCCAAGCTGATCAACGCCGAGGTGGTTGAGCGCTTCAGGCTCAGCACTGGCTGAGCGCTTTCGTGAAACGCTGAATCGCTCTAAGCCCGGCTTATCTCCTGGAGATACCAGCCGATATAACGCAGCTCGTTGTACTCCATCGGCGCGATCGGTCCGGGCACGAAATAGTGCGAGCGTACGCCGCGCGCGGTATGCTCGATGATCTTCTTGTCCTCGTCGGTGGTGACCTTCCACAGCCAGGTCAGTTTCTCCAGATCGTAGTCCTGGCCTTCGACGGCATCGCCGCGCACCAGCCAGATCAGTTCCATCTCGCAGGTCTGAGCCGTTTTCGGGATGAACCGGTAGATCATCCCGTGGTCGGGGTAGCAGACGAGAAAAGTCGTGCCGCCAAGATGGATGGAGGTGACGCCGCCGTCGTAGTCGGTGAAGCGGCCCATCAGGGGCGCGACGGGGGAGCCGTCCCGGCTGCCGCTCGAAACGCCGTCGTAAAGCGCGTAGCGGAAGGTGTGGATCGCCTCCTGGCCGGCGGCCGAATTCTGCCAGCGATCACCGCTGCCGATCTCGATGCCGAGAGCGCAGGTCCGCTGTTCCATCGCGGCATTGAGTTGCTCGATCATTTCCGCGGGCTTTTCCAGCGCGTGCGTCTGCGAATATTCGGGATGCGCCGGTCCGCAATGGTAGCATTCGACGTAATTTTCGACGGCGAGCTTCCAGTTCGCGTCGAGCGGATAGCTTTGGCGATAGGCCACCTTGGCATCGCCCCAACCATATTGCCCGCAACTCGTGCGCAAAGATTGCTCGATCGGATCGAAATCGAGTGGCGTCTCGGCGAAGGAGATGAAGACAAGGCCAGTCGCGACGCGCACATGGAGTTTCTTCAGCCCGTGCGCGGTGCGGTCGAAATCCTTCGGCATCAGCCTGGCGGCGCGCAGCGAGCCGTCATTGGAATAGGTCCACGCATGGTACGGGCAGACGAACACTTTCGCGTTGCCCTTCTCTTTGGTGCAGACCTCGGCGCCGCGATGGCGGCAGACATTGAGCATGGCATGCACGGTGCCATCCATGCCACGCGACAGGATGATCGCCTCGTCACCGAGCTTGAACAGTTCGAAGTCGCCGGGATTGGGAATGACGCTGGCATGCGTCAGGCAATGCCAGTGGCGGCGGAACAGACGTTCCATGTCCCGCTCGAAAATATCCTGGTCATGGTAGAATGGGCGCGTCAGGCCGTAGCCTGGCCGGTGCGAGGCCACCAGCCGATCGATGGCATCTTCGGTATTTGCGGCTTGCTGGATAGGATAGACGCTCATTTATCGTTCTGCCCAATGGTTGGTTCTGGCGGATGGCTGTCTGTGTGTCGGTCTTCTGGCTAGCCGCCCATGCTCGCGCGCGGCAGGTGGATCAGGTTGCCGAAGCGGGCGCGCAATCTGTCGTCGACCAGCTTGGGCACGTGCCGCGGAAATCGTTCCGCAAGGATGCGCTTCTTTTCGTCGATCGCCCGGGCCAATATATCAGGCCGGCCTTTTTCGTTCCATTCCTTCGGTGAGGAACGATCGCCGAAGGCGGGATAAAAACGCTCTGCCTGCGCCGACTTGAGCGTTTGCTCGTTGTCAAGATAATGGCCCGGACCCTTGAGGCAGACATCGGCGATGGTGTCGATCGAAAGCGCTTCGTCCGTCACTTCGATGCCGCGTGCGCAGCGCAGGCAATGGCCAAGCATGTCATTGTCGATGATCAGGCTTTCCAGGCAGAAGCCGAGCAGCGAGGCATGCATGCCGGCCGATTCGTAGACGAGATTGAGGCCCGAAAGGCCGGCCATCACATTGGTGATGCCTTTCTCGTAGCCGGACTGGATATCGGGCAGTTTCGAGTCTGTCATGCCGGCGGCCGAGCCGCCCGGCAGGTCGTAGAATTGCGCCATCTGCGCGCAGGCCGCCGTTACCACCGCCTGTTCGGCCGAGCCACCGGCCATGGTGTTGGTGCGCAGGTCCGACATGAACGGCCAAGCGCCGAAGATCGCCGGATGTCCCGGCTTGAGTGCGTTGACATACACCAGGCCGGTCAGCACTTCGGCCACTGCCTGCGCGACCGCGCCGGCCATCGCCGCCGGAGCGGTTGTTCCGGACTGGCCGGTGGAGAGGAGCAGGATAGGGATGCCGCCTTCGACGCAGGCCTCGAGCACGCCGCAGGCATCCTCGGCGAACTTCATCGGCGGCACGACGAAGGAGTTGGAGTTGGAAACGAATGGCCGGGCGCGGAAATTCTCCTCGCCACCGGCGATGGCATAGAGCATTTCGAGCGCCGGCTTCACATTCTCGCGCACGGTGAAGGACGTGCCGACATGCTTCGATGTCCCCATCACGCAGGCGTAGAGCGTGTTGAAATCCATATCGAGCGGGTCGGCGATGTCGCGCGCCACCATCGGCCGCTGGAAAAAATGGATGTTGCGCAGTCCATCGACGATGCGGGCGGCGTCATAGATGTCCTGCAGCTTCGATTCGCGATACTCGCGTTTTTCGAGATCCACCAGATGCACGGCGATACCCGCTGTGCCGTAGTGGACGCGCTTGCCCTGGATCACCATGTCGTGCCTGGGGTCCTGGCCATGCAGCGTGAAATGCCGCGCGGCACGCTTGATGGTGTCGAGTATGAGCGCACGCGGGAAACGGATGCGGCCATCGTCGCCATGGGTGGCGCCCGCCTTGGTCAGGACTTTTATGCAGGACGGGATGGCGTTGGCGAACCCGACCGTTTCCAGAAGCGTCAGCACGCCCTCATGGATGCGCTCGCAGTCGTTTCCGCGCAAAGGTCTGTAACCGCCGCCTTCCATGGCTTGGAGTAGTGGCCCATTTGGTGGAATGGCTGATTTCCCCGCATATCCCGTTTCGCGACCGCCCGAGCGTTGTGGACGACGGTTCGCCGGCATGTCCTGCTTTTCGACAGCCACTGGCATGGCACTCCACCTCTACCGGCAGTCTCGTGGCGGTTGGTCCACCATCAACCTGCTTCTTCTCTGACGCCGACTATGCCGCCGGCACTGGCCCATCCTATGAGCCAGCTGGCCTAGCTACATGTGCCAGATCTAAAACAAACCGGAGCCGCTGAGAAGCGGCTCCGGTGAAGAAGTCGGATTGATGATCAGGCGGCGGCCGGCCTGCGTCCGGCGGCGGTGGCGAGTTCCCGGATGCCGGGCTCGATGTGCTGCAGAGCGATAGAGGAAATGCCCAACCGCATGAAACGCGAAGGCTTCTCGGTGCGGTCGAAGAAGCGGTCGCCCGGCTCGATGATGACGCTGCGCGAGGCCGCGGCTTCGGCCAAACCGCGGGAATCGGTGCCTCGGGGCCCTTCCAGCCACAGCGACGTGCCGCCGGCCGAATCTGTGGAACGCCATTCCGGCAGGAAGGCCGAAATCGCATGGACCAGCCGCTTGCGCCGCTCGTCGAAGGCGCTCGACAGCCGCCGCACCAGCGCTTCGTGATGGCCGAGCGACAGGAAGAGCGCCACGGCGCGCTGATTGTTCGCCGGCGGATGGCGCAGCATGAAGCGGCGCAGCGCCCTGAGTTCGGCGATTAGTCCAGCGGAAGCCACGATGTAGCCAAGCCGCAGGCCTGGGGCCAGCGTCTTCGACATCGAGCCGACATAGACGACGCGGCCGGAACGGTCGAGGCTCTTCAAGGCCTGCTGCGGCGCCTCGTCGAGAAGCTGGCTGTCATAGCCGTCCTCGATGATGATCTGGTTGTGCCGGTTGGCGCGCGCCAGAAGGTCCTGCCGCCGCTCCGCCGACAACGGCACCATGGTCGGGCAATGATGGCTGGGGGTGACGAAGACGAAGCCGGAATCATTGGGAATAGAAGAGGTTACGATACCGGACTGGTCCACTGGCACCGGCTCGATGTCGGCGCCCGCGAGCCGGAAGATCGAGCGTGCGTCGGGATAGCCTGGATCCTCCATCGCCACTTTCGAGCCCTTGGTCATCAGCAGCGAGGCCAGCATATAGAGCGCGTTCTGGGCACCCAGCGTGACGATGATCTCGTCGGGATTGGCGAAGATGCCGCGCCGGGGCAGCAGCCGTGCCTGGATCTGCTCGATCAGCAGCGGATCGTCGCGGTCGACCATGTCGGACGCCCAGTTGCGGATCTCCAGCACGGCCAGCGCCATGCGGTTGCACTCGCGCCACTCGGCGGTAGGGAACAGCGCCGGGTCGAATTGGCCGTAGACAAACGGGTAGGAAGACTTGATCCAGTTCTCGTGCTTGGCGGGCGGCGGCATGTCGCTTGCCGCGATCTGCCGCCGCGCTTTCCAGTCGATCTCGTTGGCCTGGTCGGGTGCTTTCTGATGCGGCTTGGCGGGTGTCGCCAGCACGTCCGGATTGACGAAATGCCCGCGCCGCTCGCGTGCCACCAGGAAACCCTGGTCGACGAGCTGCTGGAAGGCCAGGACAACCGTTCCGCGCGCCACGCCGAGTTTTTCGGCCAGGATCCGGCAGGAAGGCAGCGGCATCGAAGCGGCGATCTGGCGGTCGAGAATGGCGGCCACAATGGCTTGGCGGATCTGCGCCTGCAGGGTCTGGCCGGATTCAGCCGAAATCCGGAACAGGCCGGACCATATCGCCGTGTCGTTTCTCTGTGGCATGGAAGATGTTCCTCGATGGCCAGCTTTTTTCGCTTGGCTGGACCAGCCGAACGTAACCGTGGCACAAGGGGTTGCGCCAATCAATTTTTCTGATCTTTGGGATTTATGCCAGTGATCCTTCAAGCTCGAAATAAGACGCGGCCCCTCGCTCCTCGATACCCATTGCCCCCTCGGGTACCCACCTCCTTGCCCGATACATTGTGTCATCGCATCGTGATGTGCTGCGTCATTGCCGCGTATTGACCGGAGGGATTTCAGCTCAATAGTTGGGAGCGCGACGACACGCGCCGGAAACATCCGGTCTGATATGGTGCGTCGAAAACGCCAGGAGTCCCCGCCAGTGGATCAGTCAGCCTTCCAGAAACAGCTTGCCGCCCTGCGCGACCATCGCGCCGCGGCCCCGGGCGATATGCGCCAGGCCTTTGCCGCCGATCCGCAGCGCTTCAAGACATTCTCCGCCGCTGACGGCGACCTCCTGCTCGACTGGTCGAAATGCGCCGTCGACGCGACGACCATGGATTTCCTTGAGAAGCTCGCCGCCACAGCCGATCTCGAAGGCGGTCGGGCCGCCATGTTCGCCGGCAAGAAGATCAACACCACCGAGGGCCGAGCCGTCCTGCACACGGCGCTGCGCAACCTGAGCGGCAAGGGCGTCACGGTTGACGGCCAGGACGTCAGGGCGGATGTGATTTCCGTGCTCGATGCCATGGGCACCTTCGCCGATGCCATTCGCTCCGGCAAGGCAACAGGCGCCACTGGCAAGAAGATCACCGATATCGTCAACATCGGCATTGGCGGCTCCGACCTTGGTCCGGCGATGGCGACGCTGGCGCTCGCCCCCTATCATGACGGCCCGCGCGCCCACTATGTCTCCAACATTGACGGCGCTCACATCCACGACACGCTGAAGGGGCTGTCCGCCGAAACCACGCTGTTCATCATCGCCTCCAAGACCTTCACCACGGTCGAGACGATGACCAATGCGCGGACGGCGCGCGACTGGGTGCAGAAGGCGCTCGGCAAGCAGGCCGTGGGCAAGCATTTCGCCGCCGTCTCGACCGCGCTCGACCTGGTGGCCAAGTTCGGCATCGAGCCGGATCGCGTCTTCGGCTTCTGGGACTGGGTCGGCGGCCGCTATTCGCTTTGGGGCGCGATCGGCCTGCCGGTCATGATCGCCATCGGCCCAAGGAATTTTCGCGCTTTCCTCGACGGCGCGCACGAAATGGACGAACACTTCCGCACCGCGCCGCTCCACAAAAACCTGCCGGCGCTCCTCGGGCTGGTCGGCTGGTGGCACCGCGTGGTTTGCGGCTATCCAGCCCGCGCGGTCATTCCCTACGATCAGCGCCTGTCCAGACTGCCGGCCTATCTGCAGCAGCTCGACATGGAATCGAACGGCAAGAGCGTCACCCTTGACGGTACTCCGGTGATGACGCCGACCGGGCCGCTGGTCTGGGGCGAGCCAGGCACCAACGGCCAGCACGCCTTCTTCCAGCTGCTGCACCAAGGCACCGATTTGATCCCGGTCGAGTTCCTGGCCGCCGCCGTCGGCCACGAACCTGATCTCAAGCATCAGCATGACCTGCTGCTCGCCAACTGCCTGGCGCAGTCGGAGGCGCTGATGAAGGGCCGTACGCTGGAAGAGGCGCGCGCGCAGATGCTGGCCAAGGGCATGAAGCCTGCCGATGTCGACCGTATCGCGCCGCATCGTGTCTTCTCCGGCAATCGGCCCTCGGTGACCATCCTCTACCGCAAGCTCGACCCGCGCACCTTCGGCCGGCTGATCGCGCTTTACGAGCACCGCGTCTTCGTCGAGGGCACGCTGTTCAACATCAATTCCTTCGACCAGTGGGGCGTCGAACTCGGCAAGGAACTGGCCACCGGCCTCCTGCCTGTCGTGGAAGGCAAGGAAAGCGCCGCAAACCGGGATGCCTCGACCAGGGGCCTTGTGGAACGCATCCACCAATTGCGTGGTTCGGAGTGAAGCGCTTGGCTGAGATCAAGGGGATATTGTTCGACAAAGACGGAACGCTTGTCGACTTCAACGCGACCTGGCTCGGCGTCGCCGACTTCATGGCCATGGACGCGGCCGACGGCGACCGCTGGAAAGCCGACAGGCTGCTCGCGGCCGCGGGCTTCGATTTCGCCAACCGGCGCTTCAAGCCCGACTCCATCTTTGCCTCCGGCACCAATCTCGACGTTGTCGAACTGTGGTTCCCGCGCCTGTCCAACGAAGACCAGATGCTGGCCGTCGCCCGTTTCAACGAGATCACCTCGGTGCAGGGCTCGACGATGGCGGTGGCGCTGCCAGGGATCGCCGACACGCTGGCTCTGCTGCACAGGCGATCCTACCGGCTTGGCGTCGCCACCAACGATTCGACAAGCGGCGCGGAAAAGACGCTTGTCACGCTGGGTGTCGCGCAACTGTTCGACGCCGCCTATGGCTACGACGCGGTGGCCAACCCCAAGCCCGCTCCCGACACCATCCAGGCCTTTTGCGATCTTACGGGGCTCAAGCCGTCGGAGATCGCCATGGTCGGCGATAACAGGCACGATCTCGAAATGGCGCGTGCCGGCGGCTGCGGCCTGGCGGTCGGCGTGCTCTCCGGCACCGGCACGCGCGAATCGCTGGCCGAGATCGCCGATGTCATCCTGGATTCGGTTGCCGATCTGCCGGATTTCCTTTCGGCACGGGTCAAGGAGACGGTCTGATCGGCAGGGCGAGGGACGGTTCGGTCTCAAGGCGAAAGACAGCGCTCGGCTTCAGCGAGGCGTCTTTCGCCTCGCCGAAATCCGGCACCTTGTATTCGGCAACCAGCCGCAGCCGCGAGCGGGGCAGATAGGCCCGGCCCGGATCGCCGACCAGCACCTCGACGCCGGCGGCGAGGCAGCGGTCGAGGAAAGGCATCATCCCGAGGGCGACACCTTGCCCGTAGAACACGTCGCCGGCGAGCACCAGGTGCACGGCGGGCGGCGGCCCGGTGGTGATGTCGTTCCCCATTATCGTGATCGTGACGCCATTGGCCGCTGCATTCAGCGCCAGCGCGGCAACGCCGTTCCGATCGACCTCGGCGGCCATCACCGCACCCGCGCCGGCCTTCGCGGCGGCAATGCCGACGATGCCGGAGCCTGCTCCAAGGTCGAGCACGCGGCGGCCCGCCACGATCTCCGGATGGTCCAGCACATAGCGCGCCAGCACGGCGCCGCCTGCCCACGCATAGGCCCAATAGGGCGGTTGCGGCTCCTGAGAATCGGCATCATCGTCTTCCACAAGACGCCTCAGCCCGCTGCTCGGGTGGGAGGTATAAAGCCGGATTTCGGGAAGTGCCGGCACCGATGCCAGGCGCATGTTCGCCTTGATGAATTCCGCCGGTTCGAGGCGCGGGCGTTGGTCCGGCGTATCGTCGTTGGCGAGCCCCACTATTCGCGCAGCGCCCGCCGCAGGATCTTGCCGACCGGCGTCTTCGGCAATTCGGTCCTGAACTCGATGTATCTAGGCCGCTTGTAGCCGGTCAGGTTCTCGCGGCAAAAGGCGGTGATGGCCTCGGCGGTCAGGGCCGGGTCTTTCTTGACGATGAACAGTTTCGGCACTTCGCCCGAATGCTCGTCCGGCACGCCGATGGCCGCCACTTCGAGCACGCCGGGATGCGCCGCCACGACCTCCTCGAGTTCGGTCGGATAGACGTTGAAGCCGGAGACGAGGATCATGTCCTTCTTGCGGTCGACGATCTTGGTGAAGCCGCGATCGTCCATGAAGCCCATGTCGCCGGACTTGAAGAAGCCGTCCTTGGTCATCACCTTGGCTGTCTCGTCCGGCCGGTTCCAGTAACCGGCCATCACCTGCGGTCCCCTGATGCAGATCTCACCGACCTCGCCGAGCGGTACGTTGTTGTCGTCGTCGTCGCGAATGGCGATTTCGGTCGAAGGCAGCGGCAGGCCGATGGTGCCGGTGAACTCGCCGGAGCTGAACTTATTGGCCGTCGCCACCGGCGAGGTCTCCGAAAGACCATAGCCTTCGCTGATGGGGCACCCGGTCAGCGCTTTCCAGCGCTCGGCGACACCCTTCTGTACCGCCATGCCGCCGCCCAGCGTCAAGAGCAGCGGCTTGAAGTCGAGCTTGCGGAAGTCTTCATTGTTGAGCAGCGCGTTGAACAGCGTGTTGAGGCCTGGAAAGATATGGATCGGATACTTGCCCATTTCCTTGACGAAGCCGGGAATGTCGCGCGGATTGGGGATCAGTATGTTCTGGCCGCCCATCTGCATGCCCATCAGCGCATTCACCGTCAGCGCGAAGATATGGTAGAGCGGCAGTGCGCAGACGAGATTGAGATGCGCCGGCTTTGGCTTGACGGTGTAGGCGTCCTGCAGCCACAGCGCATTCTGCGCGACATTGGCCAGCACATTACTGTGCGAGAGGGTCGCGCCTTTGGAGATTCCGGTGGTGCCGCCGGTATATTGCAGGAAGGCGACGTCGCTGGCGGCCACCGTGGCCGGCTTGAATGTCATGCCGCGGCCAGCCTTGAGGGCCGCGTTGAACTTGACATGGCCAGGCAATGACCATGCCGGCACCATCTTCTTGACGCGGCGCACGACAAGATTGACGATCGAGCCCTTCAGGCCGCCGAGCAGGTCGCCCATGGCCGCGACGACGACGTGCTTGACCGAGGTCCTTGCGACGACCGCTTGCAGGGTGTTGGCGAAGTTTTCGAGGATGACGATGGCCTGCGCTCCGGAATCCTTGAGCTGATGCTCCAGTTCGCGCGGCGTGTAGAGCGGATTGACGTTCACCACCGTGAAGCCGGCGCGGGCGACCGCCATCATCGCTATGGGATACTGCAGCACGTTCGGCATCATCAGGGCGACACGCGCGCCCTTCTGCAATCCTGTGGACTGCAGGTAGGCACCAAAGGCCGCCGAAGACTGTTCGAGCTGCGCGTAGGTGATGGACTTGCCCATGCACGTGAAAGCCGGCTGGCCGGCGAACTGCTTGCAGGCGCCAACGAGGAAGTCGCCGATGGAACCGTAGGGAAGGGCGCCGATCTCGGCCGGCATGTTCTTGGGATAGCTGTTGAGCCATGGCTTTTGCGGCAGGCCGACGGCGAGTTCGGTGAGCGCCTTCGGCAGCCGCTGGCTGGCCGCTGTCGCTGGCTTCGAGACCGGTGCAGCCTTCACTGCTGGCGAACTCTTCGTCGTCGCGGTTTTGCCCGTTCCGGCCTTGCCCGATCCGGCCTTGGTCGCGGGCGCCTTTGCTGGCGCGGCCTTCGTCGCCGGCTTCGCGGCGGTGCTGGCGGTGGCCACGGCTTTTGCCGCGGGTGCTTTCTTGGCGGCCGCCGCCTTCGCGGTCGCGGCCTTGCCGGCGGCCGCCTTGCCTTGCCCGACGGCGCCGGCGGCAGGTCTAGGCCTCGCCTTGGCCGACGCTTTCACCGGCGCCTTCGATGCTTTTGCCACCCGTTCCTCCTCGACAACCCTGGTCGCCTGTTCTCGCTGGGCCCTACCGCGCCGCCTCCAGATTGATGGAGACGTCCCTCCGCTGCCGCCAGCTGCCTATCTATGTATTGCCTCTATCGGCGGCGGTGCAAGTCTTGCCCTAGCGGCAGGATGCCGAAAGATATGCAACCGAAAATCTTTCCGCCGGCCATGGCTGGAACGGCATCTTTCCGCACCCGGCGGCGGATGAATACTGGGCGCGGGACCGTTGTGACCAGGGGGTCAGATCAATAAAAAAATGCGGTCGTTAATAATATCGTGAATAGAAAAAACTGCTAATTTTTTCTGCCATTTAGCAAAATCGCGGATTTTTTTCCTGCTTCCCGAGGGGTAAGCAAACGGGGTGTTCCAAACCCGGAAAAACGGTGCTTATATGCGCGCTTCGCGAGCCTGATAGAGGGGCTTGGAAGAACATCAGGGAGTGCTCAATGAAGAAGAAATTGACTTTTGCAGCCGCGTTGCTGGCTGCAAGCGTCCTGGGCGGCGTGGCCAACGCGAAAACTCTGGTCTATTGCGCTGAGGCGTCGCCGGAGGGTTTCGACCCGGCGCCGTATACCGCGGGCCAGACGTTCGACGCGTCCTCGCGTACCGTCTTCAACCGCCTTGTCGAATTCGATCACGGCAAGACCTCGGTCTCGCCCGGTCTGGCGGACAGCTGGACCATTTCCGACGACGGCAAGGAATATACTTTCAAGCTGCGCAAGGGCGTCAAGTTCGCGCCCACCGACTACTTCACCCCGACCCGCGACCTGAACGCCGACGACGTGGTGTTCTCTTTCGAGCGCCAGGTTGACAAGAATGGCCCCTGGTTCCAGTACATACCGGGCATCGCCTACCAGTATTACAATGACCAGTTCGGTGACAACATCACCAAGGTCGAGAAGGTCGACGACCTGACGGTGAAGTTCAGCCTCAAGGAACCGGCGATCACCTTCATTCCGACGCTGGGCATGGATTTCGCCTCGATCGTCTCGAAGGAATATGCCGACAAGCTGCAGGCCGACAAGACGCCTGAACTGTTCAACCAGAAGCCGGTCGGCACTGGGCCGTTCATCTTCGTCGACTACCAGACCGACGCCGCCATCCGCTACAAGGCCAACCCGGACTATTGGGGCGGCAAGCAGAAGATCGACGATCTGGTCTTCGCCATCACCACCGATCCGGCGGTGCGCGCGCAGAAGCTGAAGGCCGGCGAATGCAACATCATGTCCTACCCGGCACCGGCCGACATTGCCGGCCTGCAGGCTGATGCGAACCTGACGGTCGCGGAGCAGGAAGGCCTCAACGTCGGCGCGCTGATGTACAACACCCAGCAGAAGCCGTTCGACGACGTGCGTGTCCGCAAGGCGCTCAACATGGCCATCAACAAGAAGGCCATCATCGACGCCGTGTTCCAGGGCGCCGGCCAGGTGGCGATCAACCCGATCCCGCCGACCATGTGGTCCTACAACAAGGACGTGAAGGACGACCCGTACGATCCGGACGCGGCCAAGAAGATGCTTGATGAGGCCGGCGTCAAGGACCTCAAGATGAACGTCTGGGCGATGCCCGTCTCGCGTCCGTACATGCCGAACGCGCGCCGCACCGCCGAGCTGATCCAGGCGGACTTCGCAAAGGTCGGCGTCACCGTCAACATCGTCAGCTACGATTGGGGTGAATACCTCAAGCGCGCTTCCGCGGTCGATCACGACGGCGCCGTCATCGTTGGCTGGACCGGCGACAATGGCGATCCGGACAACTTCCTCGGCGTGCTCCTGAGCTGCGCTTCCGTCGGTTCGAACAACCGCGCGGAATGGTGCAACAAGGACTTCGATGCGCTCATCAACAAGGCCAAGACGGTTTCCGACCAGGCCGAGCGCACCAAGCTCTACGAACAGGCACAGGTCATCTTCAAGGAGCAGGCACCGTGGGCGACGCTCGCCCACTCCAAGGTGTTCATGCCGATGCAGAAGACCGTCTCCGGCTTTGCGATGGATCCGCTCGGTATCCATCGCTTTGACGGCGTCGATATCGCCGAATAAGGTTCGCGAAACGGGGCTGCGCCACAAGGCGCCGCCCCACCTCGCCCGCCATGCTGCGTTATATCCTCGGCAAGCTCGCCCTCATCATCCCGACCTTCATCGGGATAACCATCCTCGCTTTCGGCTTCGTGCGCATCCTGCCCGGTGATCCGGTGCTGGTGCTTGCGGGCGAACGTGGCCTGTCGCCCGAACGCCATACGGCGCTGATGCACCAGTTCGGGTTCGACCTGCCGATCTGGCAACAGTATCTGACCTATCTGACCAATATCCTCGGCGGCGATTTCGGCACCTCGTTTTCAACCAAGACGCCGGTGCTCAAGGATTTCCTGGTGCGGTTCCCGGCCACGGTCGAACTCGCCATCTTCGCCATGGTCTTCGCCGTCGTCCTCGGTGTCGCCTTCGGCATTTTCGCCGCCATCCGCCGCGGCTCCTGGTTCGATCAGCTGACCATGGGCACCGCGCTCGCCGGCTATTCCATGCCAATCTTCTGGTGGGGGCTGCTGCTGATCATCGTGTTTTCCGGCACGCTGCACTGGACGCCGGTCTCGGGCCGCATCGACCTTCTCTACTTCTTCAAGCCGGTGACCGGCTTCATGACCATCGATTCCCTCATCTCGGGCCAGAAGGGCGCCTTCCGCTCGGCGGTGTCGCATCTCATCTTGCCCACCATCGTGCTCGGCACCATTCCGCTGGCGGTCATCGCCAGGCAGACCCGCTCGGCCATGCTCGAAGTGCTGGGCGAGGATTATGTGCGCACCGCGCGCGCCAAGGGGCTGGCGCCGCGGCGCGTCATCGGCCTGCATGCCTTCCGCAACGCGCTGATCCCGGTCGTCACCACGATCGGCCTGCAGGTCGGCACGCTGTTGACCGGCGCCATCCTGACCGAGAGCATCTTTTCGTGGCCGGGCATCGGCAAGTGGATGATCGACGCCATTTCCAAGCGCGACTATTTCACCGTTCAGGGCGGGTTGCTTTTGATCGCGCTGATCGTCATGTCGGTGAACCTTATCGTCGACGTGCTCTATGCCGTCATCAACCCGCGCATCCGGGCGAATTGACATGACCAACGAAGGCCCAGCCACCGTCGAAGCCGCGACCGTCGTCAAGCCGCAGGATGCGCGGCTGCAGATGTTCGCCGAATTCTGGCACTATTTCTCGATCAACAAGGGCGCGGTGATCGGCCTCTTCGTCTTCGCCCTGCTGATCCTGATCGCCATCTTCGCGCCGTTGCTCGCTCCGCATTCGCCTGACGACCAGTTCCGCGACTTCTTCCTGACGCCGCCGGCCTGGCAGGCGGGTGGCAACGCGCAATTCCTGCTCGGCACCGACGCCGTCGGCCGCGATATGCTTTCGCGCCTGATCTACGGCTCGCGCTTCTCGCTCGCCATCGGCTTCGTCGTCGTCACCACGGCGCTGATCTCCGGCGTCGTCCTCGGTTTGCTCGCCGGCTACTGCCGTGGCTGGGTCGACACGCTGATCATGCGCATCATGGACATCATCCTGGCTTTCCCGTCGCTGTTGCTGGCCCTGGTGCTGGTCGCGGTGCTCGGCCCTGGCCTCGTCAATGCCATGATCGCCATCGCCTTCGTGCTGCAGCCGCACTTCGCCCGGCTCACCCGCGCGGCCGTGATGGCGGAGAAGACCCGCGAATATGTAGTCTCGGCCAAGGTCGCCGGGGCCAGCCATCTCCGGCTGATGCTGGTCACCATCCTGCCCAACTGCATCGCTCCGCTGATCGTGCAGGCGACGCTGTCCTTCTCCAATGCCATCCTCGAGGCGGCAGCCCTCGGCTTCCTTGGCATGGGGGCGCAGCCGCCGACGCCGGAATGGGGCACCATGCTTGCCGAAGCTCGCGAGTTCATCCTGCGCGCCTGGTGGGTGGTGACCTTCCCCGGACTCGCCATCCTGATCACCGTCTTTGCCATCAACCTGATCGGCGACGGCCTGCGCGACGCGCTCGACCCCAAGCTGAAGAGGTCGTGAGCATGTCCCTGCTCGAGATCAAGAATCTCACCGTTTCCTTCGACACCGCCGCCGGACCGTTCATGGCCGTGCAAGGCATAGACCTTTCGGTCGAGCCGCGCGAGGTGCTGGCGATCGTCGGCGAGTCAGGCTCCGGCAAGTCGGTCTCGATGCTGGCGGTGATGGGGCTGTTGCCCAACACCGCGACGGTCAAGGCCGACCGCATGGCTTTCGACGGCGTCGACCTGCTGAAGCTCAGCCCGTCCGAACGCCGCAAGATCGTCGGCAAGGACATCTCGATGATCTTCCAGGAGCCGATCGCCAGCCTCAACCCATGCTTCACAGTCGGCTTCCAGATCGAGGAAGTGTTGCGCTTCCACATGGGCATGGATCGCGCCCAGCGCCGGGCGCGCGCCATCGAGCTGATGAAACTGGTCGGCATTGCCGATCCGGAAGAACGGCTGAGCTCGTTTCCGCACCAGATGTCCGGCGGCCAGTGCCAGCGCGTCATGATCGCGATCGCCATCGCCTGCAATCCGAAGCTTCTGATCGCCGACGAGCCGACCACCGCGCTCGACGTCACCATCCAGAAGCAGATCCTCGATCTTCTGGTCTCGCTGCAGGCGAAATACGGCATGGGCCTGATCATGATCACCCACAATATGGGCGTCGTGGCCGAGACCGCCGACCGCGTCATCGTCCAGTACAAGGGCCGCAAGATGGAAGAGGCCGACGTGCTGTCGCTGTTTGAATCGCCGAAAAGCAATTACACGCGCGCATTGCTGTCGGCGCTGCCGGAAAACGCAATCGGCGACCGGCTGCCGACTGTGTCCGACATGCTGTTCGAGCCTGCCCCCTCGGCCGCGGGAGCCTCCGCATGAGCACCACGGTTCTCGAAGGCAAGAACATCGTTCGCGACTACCATATCGGCGGCGGCCTGTTCACGGGACCGCGCACCGTGCATGCCGTCAAGGGCGTCTCCTTCACGGTGGACAAGGGCAAGACGCTGGCCATCGTCGGCGAAAGCGGCTGCGGCAAGTCCACGCTCGCCCGCATCATCACCTTGATCGATCCCGCGACTTCGGGCGAGCTGTTCATCGACGGCAACAAGGTCGACATCGCCAAAGGTGGATTGACGAAGGAGATGCGCCGCAAGGTGCAGATCGTCTTCCAGAACCCTTACGGATCGCTCAATCCGCGCCAGAAGATCGGCGATGTGCTGGGCGAACCGCTGCTCATCAACACCGACAAGCCGGCCGCCGAACGGCGCGACCTCGCCATGAAGATGCTGAAGAAGGTCGGTCTCGGTCACGAGCACTATAATCGCTATCCGCACATGTTCTCGGGCGGCCAACGCCAACGCATCGCCATTGCCCGTGCGCTGATGCTGAACCCCAGCCTGCTGGTGCTCGACGAGCCGGTCTCGGCGCTCGATCTCTCGGTGCAGGCGCAGGTGCTCAACCTGCTCGCCGACCTGCAGGACGAGTTCCAGCTGACCTACGTCTTCATCAGCCACGATTTGTCCGTGGTGCGCTACATCGCCGACGATGTGATGGTCATGTATTTCGGCGAGGCCGTCGAATACGGCTCGCGCGACGAGGTCTTCGCCGACCCCAAGCACAGCTACACCAAGACGCTGTTCGCCGCGACGCCACGCGCCGACGTTGCGTCGATCAAGGCGCGGCTGGCGAAGAAGAAGGCCGCCTAGAGTCAAAAGCCAACTGCTCTGAACGGCCGAGTTTACCCCAAAGACGACTTACATCCGCCAAGACCTGGACGATCGCTTTTCGCCTGATTTCATTTGTTGGCGCGACCCGAGACAAATTCTAGAAGCAGCCGGTCCGCTTAGCCGGCCGGAATGTCCATGACGGCGTGGTGAGCGGTCCGGCAGCTATCAGGACAAGAGCTGTCGATAGCTGCCGTCCACTGCGCCGGTTGCGAGCGCAGATATGCCGACGATCCGACTGCCGCTCACCGGCGTACTTTGCTACTCGTCCATCAGGCCACGTTCACGCAGCACGTCGTATTTGAGAATTTCACCCCTGATGGTATCGCCCCATCGACCAACGAACGCCATCGTGTCGGTAGCATGGAGATGTGCAGTGAGTGCGGCCTGGTCTCTCCACCGCTCGGCGATCAGGAGGCGACCGGCAAGCGGATCGTCCACAGCCGCGTCATAGGAAAGATTTCCGTCCCGCTGCCGGGTAGCTATCGCGAGGTTCTGGAGATCCTGGACAAACTCGGCGACCGACGAGGGCTCGACGTACATATAGCCGGTAACAATCAGCATCATGGGTTACCTTGATGGATCCCGCTCGACCGTCTGCACTTCCGACGATCGGGCGGCTGAAAGCAACCAATCAAACGGCCAGCACGATCTTGCCTTGAATACTGCCGTCGCCGGCCCGCTCATGCGCGCGCGATGCCTCGGCCAGCGGGAATGTGCTGTCGATGACGACTCGCACAATGCCGTCGTCGAGCAGGCGGGCGGCTTTTGCCAACTGCGCGCCATTGGATCGAACCTGTGTGGACGAGACCGTGATCCTCAGCTTCTCTGCCTCCTCGTGACCAGCGAAGCCCAGCGGGTTGACCAGGAACAGCGTGCCGCCCGGCTTCAGAACATGGAAGAAGCGCTCCATGTCCGCGCCGCCCACCGCGTCGAGGACGAGGTCGACGTCTCGGACGACATCGTCCGCCGCGGTTGTCTTGTAGTCGATGAACTGATCCACGCCGAGATCGCGCATCAGCGCCTCGTTCTTGGCTGATGCCACCGCGATGACGCGAGCCCCCCGCCATTTCGCCAACTGGACGGCCAGATGCCCGACGCCGCCTCCGGCACCGTTGATGAGCACCGTCTTGCCGTCGAGGGGCACCGGCTCGTGCCGGGAGGGCTGGAACGGATTTGGCTCATCGTGGCCAAGTTCGATCAAGAGCTGCCATGCTGTCAGAAGCGACATCGGCGC
Source organism: Mesorhizobium sp. URHB0026 (assembly GCF_054059755.1). Classification (NCBI taxonomy): domain Bacteria; kingdom Pseudomonadati; phylum Pseudomonadota; class Alphaproteobacteria; order Hyphomicrobiales; family Phyllobacteriaceae; genus Mesorhizobium; species Mesorhizobium sp. URHB0026. Next base: position 2,269,437 of record NZ_JBSSCN010000001.1, read on the forward strand.
GCCGGCCGCATGAATATGGTCGATGCCGGCTGGTTTCAACGCAACATGCGATGCCGGCACACTGACATAATGCGCGTAGGCATTGCTACCCGTCATCAGGTCATCGGGGAAGCGAACCATTGCATAGACCTCGTCGCCGATGCTGAACTCAGCGACCTCGGCGCCAACCGCTTCAATGACGCCCGAAACGTCCGTGCCGAGAATCAGTGGGAAGGACGGGTTGGGCCGCCATTGTGGCGGCAGCGCGCGATAGCCGTCCCGCAGATACCAGTCGGGCGGATTAAGCCCCGCCGCCTGGACGCGAACAAGCACCTCGCCGGGCTTCACATCCGGCCTCAGCGCGTCTTCGTACACCAGCACCTCGGGACCACCGAATGCGTGCAGACGGACTGCCTTCATCTTATCGCTCATTGATCAAATCTCCGCTCACCTGTCATTGGAACGAATCTAGTGGCGGCACTTCCGGTTGATAATCGGTGCCGATGGCACTTAAGTAATGCCATGGCGGAACATATTACGTTGGATCGGCTCACTGGCATCATCGCCTTCGCGCGTGCCGGATCGCTGGGCAGCTACACGGCAGCGGCGCGCGCGCTGTCGATTTCCCCGTCCGCGGTCAGCAAGAGCGTTCAGCGGCTCGAGCGGCATTTGGGGGTGTCGCTGTTTACCCGTTCGACGCGCTCGCTCACCTTCACGCCAGAGGGGCGCGACCTGCATGAGCGCGCGCTGCGTCTGCTACGCGAGGCGGAGGAAATCGAGCAGACGGCAATGACCGCGCGCTCCGAACCATCGGGCACGTTGCGCGTGGCCGCGTCGCTGCCGATCGGACTCCACGTGATCGCTCCCGCTTTACCGGCTTTCCGCCGGCTCCATCCGAACCTGGTCGTCGACCTCAGGCTGGGTGACCAGATGGTGGACATGATTGAGGAAGGCATCGATGTCGCCGTACGCATCGGTGATCTGGCTGACACCCGGCTACTATCACGCAAGCTCGCACCACATCGGCTTTGCTGCTTCGCATCGCCAGTCTATCTCGAGGAACGCGGCACCCCGACCCATCCTGATCACTTGGGAGGGCATGACACCGTCAATCTTCGCTATCAGAGCACAGGCCAGACCTTTCGCTGGCCCTTCCGGATTGGCGACCGTGAAATCGAGATTGTGCCCAATTCCGGTGTGGTCGCTGATGCCAGCGATGCCGTGCTCATCATGCTGGCAGCCGGCGGTGGGATAGGCATAGGCGCTTCCTTTATGGCGGCTCCCTATGTGAAGCGCGGCGAACTGGTCCCCGTGCTGTCCACGTTCGCGGTCGAGCGAAATAACGTGACCGTGCTCTGGCCGGCAAGCCGACGCGCTAACCCTGCCGTGCGCGCCTTTCTGACCATGCTCGACTCCGCTTTCACGCTGCGAATGACAGTTTGAGGCATCGACTGATCTGCCGCGGAAGGGCCGCTTGTGGGTCGTCAGCGGCCGTTGGATTCCGGCCAGTCGAACGGCAGCTTTCTCCAGCCGTTAACCCAAAGGCGGACTGTCGCTTGTCGGCCGTTCCCGCCGTTCCGAAACGCATATCCGAATGGCCGCTCCCAGCCCCTTCCTGGACTGGACGTCGATCACGAAAGCCTGGCTATGATTTGCCGCAAAGCCTCGCCGAACTTGTGGATCTCCTCGACCGTGTTGTAGTGCACCAGCGAGGCGCGGATGGCGCCGCTGTCCATGCTGAGGTTGAGGCGCTTCATCAGCCGCGGCGCGTACATGTGGCCGTCGCGGATGCCGATCTGCATCTCGGCCATGTCCTCGACGATCCGCTGCGGCGACAGCTTGCCGATGTTGAAGCAGAAGGTCGGCACGCGCTCGTTGATGCGGGCTTCGTCGGCAACGCCATAGATCGTCGCTCCGCAATCCCTGAGCACGCCAAGCATCTCGCGCGCCAGCACCAGCTCGTAGTCGCGGATGGCGCCCATGCCGGCGACGATGTTTTCGCGCCGTGAGCGATTGTTGGAGGGCGCCAGATTGCGGCCGATCAGTTCCAGATATTGCACGGCGGCGTCCATGCCCGACACGTTCTCGTAGATGAAGGTGCCCGCCTCGACCTTGTAGGGCGGTTCGTCCGGAATGAAATCCTCGCGGAAGGTCGGCAGCCGCTTCAGCGTCTCGAAGCGGCCCCACAGGAAGCCCATGTGCGGCGAGAAATTCTTGTAGCCGGAGCAGACGAGATAATCGCAACCCCAGGCTTGTACGTCGATCAGCCCATGCGGCCCGTAATGCACGCAATCGAGGAACACTTCGGCGCCGGCGGCATGGGCGATTTGCGCGACCGACGCGACGTCGACGATCGAACCGATCGAGTGCGCCGTCACCGTGCAGGCGACCAGCCGAGTGCGGTCCGAAACCAGCGGCTTGAGATCGTCGACATGCAGATTGCCATCTTCACGCATGCGCCACCACTTGAATTTGGCGCCGGCCGATTCCAGCGCCAGCCAAGTCGCGATGTTGGCGTCGTGGTCCATGTCGGTGATGACGATCTCGTCGCGTTCAGAAAGCATCTGGCCGATGCCGAGGCTGACGAGGCGGATGAAGGAGGTGGCGTTCATGCCGAAGCAGATTTCCGCCGGGCTGAAGGCGTTGATCAGCAGCGCAACGCTTGTCCGCGCATCGGCGACCGACTCGTCGACGGTGACGCTGCGGCCGTAACGGCCGCCGCGCTGCACATTGTGCGAGATCAGATGGTTGGTCACCGCGTCGAGCACGCTCTGCGGAATCTGCGCACCGGCGGCGTTGTCCATGAAGATGAAATCACCGGCCCGCTGCAGGGCAGGGAACATGGCGCGGATTCTTTCAACAGGGAACGCGCCGGACGTGCCGGTCGCACTGGCGGCTTGATGTTTGTTCATGGTCGTCTCCTGCGAAGTTCTCTGTAGATGGGAAATTGTAGGCGCGGCGCGGTCAGCGCGTCTTCTCGGTTTTGAAACGGGCTTCAAGCAGGCTGACGAGACGAACCATCGGCCAAAGGAAGATGAGATAGACCAGTGCCGCGCCGATCAGCGGCGAGGGGTTGGCATAGAGCGACTGCGCGTTGGTCGCTTCCTTGAGCAGCTCCGGCAGCGCCACGGTAGAGGCCAGCGACGTGTCCTTGAACATCGAGACGCAGTTGCTGGTCATCGGCGGGATGACGACGCGCACCGCCTGCGGCAGCACCACCTTGCGCAAGGTCAAAAGGAACGGCAGGCCAAGCGCCTGCGCCGCCTCGAACTGGCCGCGCGGAATGCTCTCTATGCCGGAGCGGAACACCTCCGCCGAATAGGCCGACATGATGATGGCGAAGGCGGTCACCGCCGACGCCCAGGACGACAGGCGAATGCCGAGGAAGGGCAAGGCATAATAGATCAGGATCAGCACAACCAGCACCGGCAGGGCGCGGAAGATATCGGTATAACCGACCGCCAGCCAGCGCAGCGGCTTCGGCGCATAGAGCCGCAACAGGCTGATCACTAGGCCGATGGGAATGCCGATGCCGATGCTGAGCAGGCCGAGCAGAAGCGTGTTCAGGAAGCCGCGCAGCAACGCCGGCAGGCTCGACGCGATGACGTCGGCGTTGAAGAAAGTGTCGATCAGCGACATCAGGGCATTCCCGAACGGTGTTGCGTCATCTGACGCCAGAGCCCGACCCGGAACATCAAGATCGGCTTTGCCGAACGGATGCCGGTCCCGGGAAGGTTATGCGTGAAAAACGGGACGTGCCGACCCCTTGGGGCCGGCACGCCTTCCGTCCGTTGGCCGCCGCTCAGGCCTTGGGCAGCGGCATTTCCTTGACGGTCGAGGAATCGGCCGGGGCGTCGCTGCCGAACCACTTTTTGTGGATCGCGGCCAACGTGCCGTCCTTCTTCATCGCCGTCAGCGCGTCGTTGAGTTTGCCGAGCAGCGGATGATCCTTGGTCATCATCAGGCCGTACTGCTCGCCGGTCTTGATGCGCTGCTTGACCTTCAGGTCCTTCATCTTGGTGAAGGAATATTCCATGCCGGGAATGTCGCTGACGGCGGCATCGATACGGCCGGCGCTAAGGTCGAGCAAAAGGTTCTGCTGCGTGTCATAGCCCTTCACGTCGCTGAAGCCGTCGGCTTCCTGATGCGCCTTGACCCAGGTCTCGCCGGTCGAGCCCGAGAGCACGCCGACGATCTTGCCCTTGAGGTCCGCCTCGGCGTTGACCGCGCTGTCGGTCTTGGTCGCGATGCCCATGTCGGAATCATAATAGGGCTGGGTGAACGACTGCGACTTCAGCCGCTCCGGCGTGATGGTGATCGAAGAGATGGCGACGTCGATGCGCTTGGAGGTGGTCGCGGCGAACAATGCCTGAAAGCCGAGATCGGCGATGTCGGTGGTCATGCCGGCGCGCTTGGCCGCCTCGTTGACGATGTCGACTTCGAAACCCTCGAAGGTGCCGCTCTCGTTCTTGTATTCGAAGGGCGGATTGGTCGGGTAGGCGCCGACATTCAGCACATCGGCGGCATAGGCGGTTGCCGGTCCGGCCGCGATGCCGATTGCCGCGGCGACGAGGATGAGATTGCGACGGTTGAGCTTCATTGGTGGTCCCTCTGGGGTGTTCCCTCTGGTTGTTGATCGGGCGGGCTGGCCCGCACGGTTTCTTGCCGTCCCGCCTCCCAGCGGGGCGTCAATTCATGGTGGCGGCCATGCGGCTCGAGCGCGGCCGCGATTTTGTCGCGGTCGTATACGCATTCACGCGCGAAGGGTTTGCGATGATCTCGATATGAAGGTCGTGGATCTGAGCGCGCGCATCATGGAAAGCGTAGCGCGCGCTGGACGATGATTGGGGCTGCACAAACGACAAGGACTGAAACCCCTCCCACCCGGAGCACCATGATGACTGCCCGTAAAGCCCTCCAGGCCGACAGCCGCCATCCATCCTGAATGCTTATCCAAAGCGCGGCGCTTTTCAAGGCAAAAGTTTTAAGCTTAAAAAGTTTCCTGGCTTGATCGCTTGCGCAACCGGGCGCTAGCGCGGTTCCTCCCGCGCCAGTTCGGCCCGGGCGCCGGCATAATTGGCCGCGGCGCCCGCACCCAGGAAAATCGTGTCGCTGGCCAGGACGAAGAAGCTGGCGCCGATTGCCGCCCATTGGCCGATGGCCTGCGGGTTGGCGCAGAATATGCCGGAGATTTTGTTGTGCGCGATCGTCACGCCGATGATCCTGCGGATCGCGTCGGCGAGCTTGTCGGCGCCCTTCGGTCCGATCGCATCGATCGACACGGAGAGATCGCCGGGGCCGACGAAGATCACGTCGACGCCGTCGACATCAGCGATCGCCTCGATGTTGGCCAATCCCTCGGCGGTCTCGACCTGGACCGCCACGACGATCCTGTCATTGGCGCCGGCTAGATATTCGGGAATGCGATAGCCATAACCGGCCGCACGGCCGGGTCCGACGCCGCGCTCGCCCCGTGGCGGATAGCGGGATGCTTTCACCGCCATTGCCGCCTGTGCCGGTGTCGAGACGCGTGGCACCAGCACACCTTGCGCGCCGCTGTCCAGCGCCGCCTGGATTGCTTCGGGCGACAGGCCGGGAACGCGCACCATCGCCGGCACGCGGTGGACGTCGGCGGCGCGCACCATGGTCTCGATAATGTCGCGCGATATCTGGGCATGCTCCCAGTCGATGCAGAGAAAGTCGAGGCCGGACATCGCCATCACTTCGACCGCGACGGGGTGAGGAATGGCAGCGAAGGAGCCGACGAGGTTGGCCTTGCCGATGCAATTCTGGCGGAACTCGCTCATCCGTATCCCTTTTCTCATCCCGCCAAATTCATATCGGCACACCGGCGCAGGGCGAAGCTATTTCATGCTTGAAATATTTGCGCGGAGCCGTAGCGTGCGATCTTCGCCGGGAGGTCGCGACATGAACAAAGCACATCCGCTGCACGGCTCCAACAAACTGAAGCTTGGCGTCTTCTCGACCAACGCCGATGGTGGTCTTGCCATATCGGACGTGCCGGAACGCTGGACGGCGAGCTGGCAGGACAATCTGGCGGCCGCCCGGATCGCCGACCGCGCCGGGCTGGAGTTCATGCTGCCGATCGCGCGCTGGCGTGGCTTTGGCGGCCGCAACAAGGTGCGCGAGCGATCCTTCGAGACCTTCACCTGGGCGGCGGCACTCAGCATGGCCACCGACCGGATCGGCCTGTTCATGACCGTGCACGTGCCGCTGGTGCATCCGCTCTATGCCGCCAAGGCGCTGGCGACGGTCGACCACATCAGCCAAGGCCGCGCCGGCTTGAACGTCGTCTGCGGCTGGAACCCGAAGGAATTCGGCATGTTTGGCACGCCGTTGGTCGAGAAGGGCTACGACCAGGCGGCCGAATGGGTCGAGATCCTCGAGAAACTCTATGCATCGGCGGACCCGCTCGACTACGAAGGCACCTATTATCACCTCAAGGATGCGGTCAGCAGGCCGGCCAGCCTGCAGGTTCCGCGCCCAGTGACCATGAACGCCGCTTTCGGCGGCCCGGGCCGCGATTTCGCCGCCGCCAGATGCGATTATCTGTTCACGACCTTTTCCGAGATGGCCGATGCCGGCAAGCATGTCGCCGACATCAGCGAGCGAGCCGACAAGGTTGGCCGCAAGGTCGGCGTCTACACCGTGGCCCATGTCGTCTGCCGCCCGACCATGGAAGAGGCGCAGGCCTATTACAACCGATATGCCGTCGATTTGGCCGATCACGAGGCGGTCGATGCGCATATGGCCGGCAAGAAGGAATTCTCGCAGTCGCACGACCCGCATGCCTATGACCGCTACCGTCAGCGTTTCGCCGGCGGCGCCGGCACCTATCCGCTGGTTGGAACGCCGCGGACGATCGCCGCCGAAATGGCCGCCATTGCCGCGCACGGCTATCAAGGCATCGCCCTGTCCTTCGTCAACTACACCAGGGAATTGCCCTATTTCTGCGACCATGTACTGCCTCTGCTGAGGCAGGCGGGGCTCCGCGAATAATATATTCCGCGAAAACGAATTACTTATTCCGGAATAACGGCGGTCGCCTGGATCTCCACCTTGGCGCGGTCCTCGACCAGCGCCACCACCTGCATGGCGGCCATCGCTGGAAAATGCCGGCCGATCACCTCGCGATAGGCTTCACCGATCCCCTTGAGGTTGCCGAGATATTCTGCCTTGTCGGTAAAATACCAGGTCATTGAGGTGATATGTCGTGGCTCCGCGCCGGCCTCGGCCAGCACCGCGACGATGTTGTGGAGCGTCTGCCGCACCTGGCCGGCGAAATCGTCGGTCTCGAACTGGCATTGCCCGTTCCAGCCGACCTGTCCGCCGACGAAGACGAGCCTGCCGCGCGCCGCCACGCCGTTGGCGTAACCGACCGGTTTTGCCCAGCCTTCCGGCTGCAGGATCTCGTGCATTTCGTCTCTCCGCCTATCCAATATCGGGTCCGCAATATCCGTCTCGAAACATTTCAGTCCGTGGTCACGACCTGTTCAGGCCGCCCCCATCACTTGTCGCGCGATCACCACTTTCTGCACGTCCGATGCGCCCTCGTAGATGCGCAGCGCGCGGATTTCGCGATACAGGCTCTCGACGATATGGCCTTTGCGGACACCATCGCCGCCATGCAGCTGCACGGCTTTGTCGATCACCTCCTGCGCCTTGTCGGTGGCGAACAGCTTGGCCATCGCCGCCTCGCGCGTCACCCGCGCCGCACCCATGTCCTTGGTCCATGCAGCGCGATAGACCAAAAGCGCCGCCGCATCGACGTCGAGCGCCATATCCGCGATGTGTCCCTGCACCATCTGCAGTTCGGCCATCGGCGCCCCGAACAATTTGCGCTCGGCCACGCGTTTGATGCTTTCATCGAGCGCCCGGCGGGCAAAGCCGAGCGCCGCCGCGCCGACCGTCGAGCGGAACACGTCGAGCACCGACATGGAGATGCGAAAACCGTCGCCCGGCCTGCCAATCAGCGCCGAGGTGGGCACGCGGACCTGGTCGAACGAAAGACGCGCCAGTGGATGCGGCGCGATCACTTCGAGGCGTTCCGCGATACCGAGGCCCTCGGCGTTGCCCGACACCAGGAAAGCGGAAAGCCCCTTGGCACCCGGCGCCTCGCCGGTGCGGGCGAAGACGACGTAGAGATCGGCGATACCGCCATTCGAGATCCAGGTTTTTTCGCCCGTGAGAACGTAGCTGTCGCCATCGCGGGTCGCTGTCATCTCCATGTTGGCGACATCAGAGCCAGAGCGCGGCTCGGACAGGGCGAAGGCTGAGATCGCCTTGCCGTCCCGCGTCTTTGAAAGCCATTGCTGCTGCTCCGACGTGCCGAACAGGCTGAGCGCGCCGGTGCCGAGACCTTGCATGGCGAAAGCGAAATCGGCAAGGCCATCGTGGCGGGCCAGCGTCTCGCGCGTGATGCACAGGGCGCGCACGTCGAGTGGCGCCGGGTTGTCCGTATCGAGCGCCGTCGGCTTCAGCCAGCCATCCCTGCCGAGCTTCGCCACCAACTCGAGGCAGGCGGCGTCGACGTCATGGTGGTCGACCGGCAGGTTTTTCGCGCACCAGGCGTCCAGGTGCTCGGCGAGTTCGCGATGGCGGTCTTCGAAGAAGGGCCAGTTGAGGAAGGAACGGTCAGGCATTTGTGCCTCCGCTGTTCTGCAAGGCTTGTGCTCTACTGCGCTCCTCTCTGTCCCGCCGGACATCTCCCCCACGAGGGGGGAGATTGGCAGCTTCGCTGGTGGCGCTTTCTTTGCAACGGTCGTTATTGGCGAAAGCAGAAATTGCATCCAATCTCCCCCCTGGAGTGGGAGATTGCCGGCAGGCCAGAGGGGGGCGCTGTCCTGCCAAGGTGGCCATTTTGATCGAAGAAAACATCCTCAATTCCCCTCGAACACCGGCTTTTCCTTGGCCACGAAAGCCCGATATGCCCGCTCGAAATCCCGCGTCTGCATGCAGATCGCCTGCGCCTGCGCTTCCGCTTCGATCGCCTGTTCGAGGCCCATCGACCATTCCTGGTTGAGCTGCGTCTTGGTGATGCCGTGGGCGAAGGTCGGGCCGGAGACGATGCGGGCCGCCATGTCGAGCGCGTCGGCCTCGAGTACGTCTGCCGCTACCAGCCTGTTGTAAAACCCCCAGCGCTCGCCCTCCGTCGCGGTCATGGTTCGGCCGGTGTAGAGCAATTCGGCGGCGCGGCCCTGGCCGATGATGCGCGGCAGGATCGCGCAGGCGCCCATATCGCAGCCGGCAAGGCCGACGCGGGTGAACAGAAAGGCGGTCTTGGCTTCCGGCGTGGCGATGCGGATATCCGAACTCATCGCGATGATCGCGCCGGCGCCGACCGCCACGCCGTCGACCGCGGCGATGATCGGCTTGCCGCAATTCAGCATCGCCTTGACGAAATCGCCGGTCATGCGGGTGAAGGCCAAGAGCTGCTTCATGTCCATCTTGACCAGTGGGCCGATAATGTCGTGGACATCGCCGCCGGAGCAGAAATTGCCGCCATTGGAGAGGAACACCACGGCGTCGACGTCGTCGGCATAGACGAGATCGCGGAACGTGTCGCGCAGCTCGGCATAGCTGTCGAAGGTCAGCGGGTTCTTGCGCTCCGGCCGGTCGAGCCGGACCTTGGCGATCCTGCCCTCGACCTCCCACAGGAAATGCTTCGGCTTGAGGCCGGCCATTGCGGTCATTCGCGTCCCTCCCAGTTGCTGCGGAACGAGGTCAGCATGCCGGTCAGCCGGCGCGCATCCTCCTCGCTGACCTTGCCTAGCAATTCGCCGATCCAGCCCTCATGCGCGGCGGCGATGGTGGCAAAGGACTTCGTACCTTCCTCGGTCAGCCGAACCATCGAGGTGCGGCGGTCGCCATTGCGGCGGGCGCGGGCGACAAGTCCTTCCGAAACCAGCCGGTCGACAATACCGGTGACATTGCCGTTGGACACCAGCAGGAAGCGCGACAGGTCGCTCATCAGCATGCCCTCCGGCGCCCGGTAAAGTGCCGCCATGACGTCGAAACGCGGCAACGTCGTGTCGAATTCCTTCTTCAGGCGCTCGCGCAGTTCGGACTCGATCGTGCGTGAGGCGCGCAGCAGCCTGATCCATAGGCGCAGCCGGTCCTTGCCGGGTCCCGATGGCATCGGCAGGGGGCCGGCTACCATGTTTCACCTCCCGAGATAGAAATCGCCTGTCCGGTGATCGATTGCGCCGCGTCGCCGCACAGCCAAAGCACGGCTTCGGCAATTTCCCGCGGCTGGATGAAACGGCGTTGCGGATTGGTCGAGGCAAGACTGGCCCGCGCCTGTTCTGCCGAGCGGCCGGTCTTTTCGACGATGCGCTGGATGGACTCCTCCAGCATGTCGGTCTCGACGAAGCCTGGGCACACGGCGTTGACGGTGACGCCGGATTTCGCCGTCTCGGCGGCCAGCGCCCGCATCAGGCCGACGACGCCATGCTTGGCCGCGACGTAGGGCGCCACGTACGCGTAGCCTTTCAGCCCTGCCGTGGAGGCGATGAACACGATGCGGCCCGCCTTGCGCGCGGCCATGCCGGCCAGCGTCGGTTTCACCGTCAGAAAGGCGCCGGTCAGATTGACGTCGAGCGTTCGCTGCCAGTCGGCAAGCGTGGTCTTGTGCGCCGGCGTGCTGCCGGCCATGCCGGCATTGGCGACGACGATATCGAACGGCCCGCGTGCGGCCTCCGCTTGCGCGTAGAGCGCCGCCATCGCCGCCTCATCGGTGACATCGGCGACGATACCATGGATGCGGCCGTTTTCGCCGGCAACCTTGGCGAGTTCAGCTTCGCGGCGCCCACATATGGTCACATCGACACCAGCTCTAGCCAAAGTGAGCGCGATAGCCCGGCCGACGCCGGAGCCGCCGCCGGTGACCAATGCGTGCTTGCCGGGAATCGTGCTCGCGGTCGTCATACTTTCAGTCCCGCCGCCGCATCGCGCTCGGCCAGCCGGTAGATCTGGTCGCGCCCGGGCAGATAGGGATCCGGCCATTTGACGCCACGGTCGCCGAGGGTCACCGCCGCGTGCAATGTCCAGTAGGGATCGGCGAGATGCGGCCGTGCCAGCGCGACCAGATCGGCTCGGCCGGCCATCAGGATCGAATTGACGTGGTCCGGCTCGTAGATGTTGCCCACCGCCATCGTTGCCATGCCGACCTCGTTGCGGATGCGGTCCGAGAATGGCGTCTGGAACATGCGGCCATAGACCGGCTTGGCGGCAACCGACGTCTGGCCGGCCGAAACGTCGCAGATGTCGACGCCGGCCTCATGTAGCATCCCAGCGATCTCGACGGCATCTGCCGGCGTCACGCCTTCGATGCCGACCCAGTCATTGGCCGAAATGCGCACCGAGATCGGTTTTCCCGCCGGCCAGGCGGCGCGCACAGCGTGGAAGATTTCGAGGGGATAGCGCATGCGGTTTTCCAGTGAGCCGCCATAGCCGTCCGTGCGCCGGTTGGTGACCGGCGTGATGAAGGACGACAGGAGATAGCCATGCGCGGCATGGATCTCCAGCATGTCGAAGCCGCAGCGATCGGCCATTTCGGCCGAGGCGACGAATTGATCGCGCACCAAATCCATATCGGCGCGATCCATCGCCTTCGGCACCTGATTGTCAGGCGACCACGCGACAGCCGATGCCGCCATCACAGGCCAGTTACCGGAGGCCAGCGGCACGTCGGTGCCTTCCCAACCGACACGGGTCGAACCCTTGGCGCCGGAATGGCCGATCTGGGCGCAGATCTTCGCTTCGGTTTCGGCATGGACGAAGTCGACCAGCCGCCGCCACGCCACCTCATGCTCCGGCGCGTAGAAACCGGGGCAGCCGGGCGTGATGCGCCCTTCCGGGCTGACGCAAGTCATCTCGATATAGACGAGCCCGGCGCCGCCCTTGGCGCGCTCGGCATAATGCGTGAAATGCCAGTCGGTCGGGCAGCCGTCGACGGCCTTGTACTGCGCCATCGGCGAGACGACGACGCGGTTTTGCAGCCGCATGTCGCGCAGCTTGAACGGCGCGAACATCGGCGCCCGGCGCAGCCTGTTGCCACCGGCACCCGCCTGGCGCTGAAACCATTCTTCGGCGCTGCCCAGCCATTCGGCATCGCGCAGCCGCAGATTCTCGTGGCTGATGCGCTGCGAACGGGTCAGCAGCGAATAGTTGAACTGCACCGGATCAAGGCCGAGATAGCGCTCGACTTCCTCGAACCATTCGAGCGAATTGCGCGCCGCCGATTGCAGCTTCAGCACCTCGGTGCGGCGGGCATCCTCATATCTACGGAAGGCGGCCTCGAGGTCCGGCTCGGTCTCGACATACTCGGCCAGCGCCACCGCGCTTTCGAGCGCCAGTTTGGTGCCGGAGCCGATCGAGAAATGCGCCGAGGCCGCGGCGTCGCCCATCAGCGCCAGGTTCTTGTAGGACCAGCGCTCGCACAGCACGCGCGGGAAGTTGATCCAGGCCGAGCCACGGATATGGTTGGCGTTGGTCATCAGCGCGTGGCCGCCAAGATGCTTGGCAAAGATGCGCTCGCACACCGCGATGGACTCCTGCTGCGACATCGCGCCGAAGCCAAAGGCGGCCCAGGTCTGTTCGCTGCATTCGACGATGAAGGTCGCGGTGTCGCTGTCGAACTGGTAGGCGTGCGCCCATACCCAGCCATGCTCGGTCTTCTCGAAGATAAAGGTGAAGGCGTCGTCGAATTTCTGGTTGGTGCCGAGCCAGACGAACTTGCATTTGCGTGTGTCGATGTCGGGCTTGAACACGTCGACGAAAGCGTTGCGCGCCCTTGAGTTCAGTCCGTCGGCGGCGACGACCAGGTCATGCGTCTCCATATAGGGGCGGGGATCGGCGATGTCGGTTTCGAACATCAGCTTGACGCCGAGTTCGCGCGCGCGGCGCTGCAAGAGGACCAGCAGCCGCTTGCGGCCGATGCCGCAGAAGCCGTGGCCCGACGAGACCGTGCGCACGCCGTCATGGATGACGGCGATGTCGTCCCAATAGGCAAAATGCTTCTTGATCCAGACGGCGCTGACCGGATCATTCCCCGCGAGATTGTCGAGCGTCTCAGCCGACAGGACCACGCCCCAGCCGAACGTGTCGTCGGCGCGGTTGCGCTCGAAAACCGTCACGTCGTGCGCGGCGTCCTTCAGTTTCATCGAAATGGCAAAGTAGAGGCCGGCTGGTCCGCCGCCGAGAACCGCAACCTTCATCCGTGCGATCTCCTCTTCGCTTGCTATGCCTCAGTATCGCGCTGGAGGTAAGATATTTCAAGCTTAAAGTTTTATGTCGAAATGATTATGCGAGCGTGGGTGGCGCGCTTGCCGGGAATCCTGCAAGCGCGCCGCGAGACATCATTTCTCCGGATTTTTCGGGCTCCACAGCACGGTCTCGGCACTCTTCTCATAGGCCATGCCCGAGGGATAGCTGATCGCCTCGAGTTGCAGTCCCCACGGCGCCTGGAAATACAGGATGGTCTGGCCGGCGGCGGGTCCTTCCTTGACCGGCAGCGGCCCCATCCTGGTCTTGACGCCCTTGCCATCGAGATAGGCTTTGGCCGCGGCGACATCGTCGACATAGAAGGCGATGTGAAAGCCGCCAATGTCGCTGTTCTTCGGTGTCAGATTCTTCTGGTCGGGCGCGGTGTATTTGAACAGCTCGATGTTCGATCCATGGCCGCAACGCACCATCGTGACCTGCTCGATGACAGCCTTCGGATCGACGCCGAGCAGGTCCTGCATGAAGGTGCCCTTGTCGTCGGCGAACGGTCCGAACGACATCGCCTTCTTGCAGCCGACGACCTCTGTGAAGAAGTCGACCGCCTGCTTCATGTCGGGAACCGTGATGCCGGTGTGATCGTGGCCGCGCATGCCGGGGATCGAATCCGCCGAGGCGATGCCGGCGCTGCCAAGGATGGCAGCAACGAGCGTTGCAAGTGCGATTGTGGTCTTCATGTCAGTCCTCTCCATTGGCGGGACTTCGTCATTCTCCAGTCGCACGTCCGAGGCCCGCTTTTCGGCGTGCGTTCGCATTCATGTCGGCGCTTTGCCGGCGGAAGGAATGTCCAGCCAGCTCGCATCGATTTCGGGCAGCGGAATGGCCGCGATGAGGTCGCGCGTGTAGGTCTGCCGCGGCATGTCGAACAGCGCCTCCGTGGCGCTCGCTTCCACGATGCTGCCTTCGCGCATGACGACCACCTGCCGGCACAGCCGCCGGATGACCGACAGATCGTGGCTGATGAAGGCGACCGTCAGACCCATCTCCGCTGCAAGCTTCTCGAGCAAGGTGAGGATCTGGGCCTGCGTAGACACGTCGAGGCCGGAGACGATCTCGTCGGCCAGCACGAATTTTGGCGACAGCGCCAGTGCGCGCGCAATGCCGACGCGCTGGCGCTGCCCGCCCGACAGTTCGTGGCGGTAGCGGGTGGCGAAGCTTTGCGGCAGGCCGACGCGTTGCAATGCCTCGGCGACGCGGGATTTCAGATCGTCGCCGAGCCCGTTCTGCTTGAGCGGAGCGGCGATGATGCTGGCAATGGTGCGGCGCGGATTGAGCGACGACATCGGATCCTGGAAGATCATCTGCAGGTCGCGGCGCAGTGGCCGCAGTTCGGCTTCCGGCAGATGGGTGATGTCACGACCTTCGAAACGGATGCTGCCGGCGCTCGGCTCCAGCAGCCGCACCAGCGCACGGCCAAGCGTCGATTTCCCGGATCCGGATTCGCCGACGATGCCCGTCACCGAGCCGGTGGGCAGGTCGAAATCCAGGCCTTTCAGAATCTCGGCCAAAGGTGCGCGGCCGATGAGCGGCTTGCGTGTCATGTCGGGCAGCGCGACCTTCAGCCCGCGCACGGAGAACAGCGGCTCAGCCATGCGGACGCCTCCAGGCCTGGTCGGCGGCAGCGATCTCGGCGGCGAGCCCCGCCAGTACCGTCTCGTCCACCGGCTTCAGCGAAGCGAAGGGATCGGTATATCGCGGCGTGGCGGCCATCAATGCCCTTGTATAGGGGTGCTTCGGCGCGGCGAAGAGCGCCGCCGTCTCGGCCTCTTCCACCACCTTGCCGGCATAGAGAACCGACACTTTCTGGCTGATCTTGGCGACGACGCCAAGATCGTGGGTGACGAACAGGATCGCGGTGCCGTGCTCGCGTTGCAACGCCGCGATCAGCCGCAGGATCTGCTTCTGCACCGTCACGTCGAGCGCCGTGGTCGGCTCGTCGGCGACGATCAGCCGTGGCTCGGCGGCAAAGGCGGCGGCAATCAGCACGCGCTGGCGCATGCCGCCGGAGAGCTCGTGCGGATAGCTCTTCAGCACCCGGTCGGGGTCGCGGATCTGCACCTCATCAAGCAACTGGCGGATACGCCGATCGGCCTTGTCTCCGCTCCAGCCGAGGATGCGCACCAGACGGTCGGTCATCTGGGAGCCGATGCGGCGCGAGGGGTTGAGCGCGGTCAGCGGATCCTGCGGGATCAGCGCCGTGCGCGCGCCGATCAGCGTGCGCCGCGCTTTTGGCGGGAGTTTGCCGAGGTCTTCGCCCTCGAGCCTCATATCGCCTTCGACGATGCGCACGCTCAATGGCAACACACCCAGCACCGCCTTGCCGATCATCGTCTTGCCGGCGCCGCTTTCGCCGACAAGCGCGCGCACTTCACCGGGTTGTACCGAGAGCGAAACAGAGCGCAGCACGCGCTGGCCGTTGGCCAGCACCGCGCTCAGATCGGCTATGTCGAGACAGGCGCTCATCGCAGCACCGGATCGAAACGCGTCTTCAGCGCCTCGCCGAACTGGCTGAAGGACAACACGGTGAGGATCAGCGTGACCAGCGGAAACACCAGCACCCACCATGCCTGGTGGATCGACAGCCGGCCCTCGGCGATGATGCCGCCCCATGTAGGGTCGTCGGTCGAGATAGATAGATTTACGAAGGACAGGATCGCCTCGACGATGACGGCGATGCCCATCTCCAGCGACAGCAGCGCCACGATCGACGGCACCACATTGGGCAGAACTTCGCGCAGCATGATGCCGAAGCGGCCATAGCCGGCGATGCGAGCGTTCTCGACATAGTCCATGCGCGACTGGCCCATCGCCTCGGCGCGGATGACCCGGCAGAAACGCGTCCAGTCGATGATGGCGATGGCGAGGATAACGGAGCTTAAGCCGGTGCCGAGCACGGCGACCAGCAGAATGGCGAACAGCACCGGCGGGAAGGCCATCCAGATTTCGACGATGCGTGAGATGATGCGGTCCGCCCAGCCGCCGAAATAGCCCGCGATCAGGCCTAATGTGGAGCCGACCACGCAGGCGGCGATGGCCGCCGCGAAAGCGACGATGAAGGCGATGCGGCCGCCGAAGATCAGGCGCGAGAGCAGGTCGCGGCCGAGGCTGTCGGTGCCGAGCCAATAGCCCGGCTCGGCACCGTCGAGCCAGAACGGCGGCAGACGTTCCAGCATCAAATCCTGCGCAAGCGGATCCTGCGGCGCGACCAGCGGCGCCAAGATCGCCGCCAGCAGCGCCAGCAGCAGCCAACCTCCCGCCAGCCACAGCCTCGGGCTCGATCCGCGTCGCGAGATGCGTGCCTCATCCATGGCGCAGCCTCGGATTGAGCAGCGCATACATCATGTCGACTGCGAGGTTGATCAGCACGAACAGCAGCGCGAAGACCAGCACGATACCCTGTATCAGCGGCAGGTCGCGGTTGATAACGGCGTCGATCGCCATGTTGCCGAGGCCTTCATAGGAGAACAGCCGCTCGACGATGACGGTGCCGCCGATGAGGAAGGTGAATTGCACACCGATGAGCGTCAGCGTCGGCAGCGCGGCGTTCTTCAGCGCCTCGCGCAAGATGACCTGCGTTTCAGAAAACCCCTTGACCCGCGCCAGCACGACATAATCGAGGTCGAGCACTTCCTTCAGCGACTGCTTCAGCAGTTGCGCGATGATGGCCGCGAGCGGCAGCGCCAGCGCCACGGCTGGCATTAGCATGTGCTTCAAGAGGTCCCAGGTGAGGTCGAAGCGCAGCCGAAACAGGCTCTCGAAGAAGTAGAACTGGGTGATGAAGGGCAAGTCGAGCTGCGGCGACACGCGGCCGGAGATGTCGAATATCGGCACCAGCACGCCGAACAGCAGGATCAGCACCAGGCCCCAGAGAAAATCGGGGATGGAAAGTGCGGCACCGCTGGCGATGTCGATGCCGGCCTCGACCGCCGTGCCGCGTTCGCGCGCACCGAGGATCGCCGTCGTGCCGCCGATCGCCACCGCCATGATGAGCGCGACAATGGCGAGCTCCAGGGTTGCCGGCAGCCGGTTGAAGACGAGGCCAAGCACGTCTTGCCGGAGCGAGATCGAGGTGCCGAAATCGCCCCTGGCGACCCCGGACAGCCAGATGAAGAACTGCTGTACGATCGTCTTGTCGAGCCCATAGAGCGCTCGCAGGCGGGCGATGTCGTCATTGGTGGCGCCGGGCGGCAGCATCATGGCGATCGGATCGCCGGGCGCGACGCGGATAACCACGAATACGACGACGGCCACGCCCAACAGCGTGATCAACATCGTCAGCAGACGGATCAGGAATCGTTGCAGGAGCATGTAAATCTTTGCAGGAGCCCGCAGGCTCATATGCCTGTAGAATGCGCGCCGTCGCTATGGACGGCGCGCGGTAAGCCCAGGCAGATATCAGGCCGGGGTCATCAGGGCCGGTAGCAGCGCGCCGGAGATATGCTGCACCACGTTGACGCCCTTTGCATGCACGATCGGTTGCGCATACTGCATAAGCGGCAGCACGTAGGCCTGCTCGGCGATGTATTTATCGACCGCCTTCCACCCGGCGATGCGCTTGGCCTCGTCCTTCTCTCCCCACAGCGGGTTGATCATGTCGATCAGGTCCTGGCTGTCCCAGACCGAATGGGGGCTCGGCCCATACATGGCAAAGCCGGTCGACGTGGTCGGGTCGCCAATGGCATTGCCCCAATTGTAGAAGGCGGCGGGCGCGAGCTTGTCGGCGGCGCGCAGCTCGTAGTGCTTGGCGATCTCATAGACCTCGATCGTCGCCTCGATGCCGACCTTGCGCCACATGCCGACGATCGCCTGGATCATCTCATAGTCCTTGGGTTTGAAGCCCTTGGTCGTCTGAATGGTGAACTTGACCGGCTTTTCCGGCGAATAGCCTGAGGCAGCCAGCAACTCCTTGGCCTTCTCCGGATTGTGCTCCACCTTGATCGAGGCATCGAAGGCCGTGTATTCCGGGGTCTCCAGTGTGGCGATCGGCTGGCCATAGCCGCGCAGCAGCCGCTTGACCAGAAGCTCCTTGTCCACGGCCATGACGGCTGCCTGGCGCACGTTCTTGTCCAGCATCGCTTCGATGTCGTTGAAGAAGATCATGCCGATGTCGGAAACATTCTTGATCGACCCGGCAAGCCCGTCCTTGGCGATCAGCCGGTCGTACTCTTCATAGGGGATTTCGAGCGTCACCTGCGAGGAACCGGATTCGATCTCGGCCACCCGGCTCGCGGCGTCGGTGACGAACTTGATCGTCACATTCTCGAAGGCCGGCTTGCCGCCCCAATAGTTGGGATTGGCCTTCAGGCGCAGGAAGGCGTTGCGCTCGAACTTTTCGACCATGTAGGGACCGGTGCCGATCGGCGCCTTCTCGAAACCCTCGGCGCCGACCTTCTCGTAATAGGCTTTCGGCATGATGTAGCCGGTCAGGAACGACATCCACTTGAAATAGACCGGGTCGAACTGCACGACGTCGCCGGTGATTTTGTTGCCGTCGATCTTGAAATTGCCGACGTTCTTCCAGACGAACTGGATCGGGTTGCCGGTCTTTTCGTCGCCCGCCCGCTGCAGCGACCAGACGACGTCTTCCGGGGTGAAGGGCGAGCCGTCATGCCATTTCACGCCTTCGCGCACCGTCATCATGATTTTGGTGCGGTCGTCGTTCCAGCCCCATTCCGTCAAAAGGCCAGGCGCGAAGGACAGGTCCGGCTTCTGCGGGATGAACTGGTCGAACACCGACTGGTAGAGGCCCTGGATAGTCGGGTTGACGGCCGACGGGCCGGTGGTCGGGTCCCAGGACGGCAGGTTGACATTGTAGGCGATGGTCAACTCGCCGGCGGCAGCCTGGCTGATGTTGGGCAGGCCGACAGCGGCCACGCCAAGTGCCGCGGCACTGTATCCCAGTAATTCGCGTCTGTTGATTGTCATGGTCGTTCCCCTTGTTGGTTTATTTGTCTTTTGCGCGGCTTCGTCCGGTCATTGGTTCGGGCTTCGTGGGCAGCAGCGCTTGCCTCTCGTCGCCTTCATGAAATCGTCTGGCTACCTCCCGCCAAGCTGTTGCGCGAGCATGAAGCCCGAGGCGGCACCCGTGCCGGCACCGGGCCATGTCGCGGCGCCGGTGAGGTGCAGATTGGTGATCGGCGTGTTCCAGCCGGCATAGCCGCGCGCCGGACGGAACAAGAAGTTCTGCGCCAGATGATGGCTGCCGCAGACCTGGTCGCCGCCGACGAGGTTCGGGTTCTCGCGCTCGAGGTCGATCGGCGAAAACACCGCGCGACCGAGGATCTTCGCACGCAGCCCTGGTGCGTAGGTCTCGATGATGTCGAGCACGCGGTCGGCGTAGACCTCCTTGACCTGCCAGTGGGCTGGTGCGATCTTGGCCGAGGCGTCGCCCGCGATTTCAGCGGGCAGCATGCGCACCTGCACCCACAGAACATGTTTGCCTTCAGGTGCCCGGGAAGGGTCGACCGCCGTCGGCTGGCCGACGACCAGCACCGGTTCGTCCGGCAACATGCCTGATGTCGCCTGCTGAAAGGTGCGCGACATCTGGTCGAGCGATGGCGCCAGATGCACATAGGCGAACTGCCGAAGCTGTGCCCCGGCGCGCCAGTCCGGCAGGTCGTCCAGCGCCAAGTGTATCATCATCGTGCCGGGCGCATGGCGGAATTTTTGCATCGCCATGTCGAAGCAGGCGTCGCCCGAACCGAGCGGCAGCAACTTGCCGGCGAGCGCCTTGGGCGCGACGCCGGCAATCACCGCCTTGATGGCCGTATGCGTCTCGCCGGAAGCAAGCCGCACACCGCTGGCCTTGCCGCCGGAGACGGTTATCTCGGCGACATCGGCGCCGGTGACGATCCTGCCGCCGGCCGATGTGACCATGCCGGCCAGCGCCCGGATGATCGTGTCGGCGCCACCCTTGCCCAGCACCATGCCAAAACTCTGGTTGGCCATCGATTCAAGGTAGGGGAACACCGCGCCGCCGGCGATGTCGGGCGCGAAGTCGAGATGCATGCCCCAGGTGGCGAGCGTCGCCCTGACGTGCGGAGACTCGAAATTTTCCTCCAGCCAGGCACGCGGCGACGACAGCAGCAGCCGGCCGGTGTCGAGCGCGCCGGAAACACCTTTTTTGCGCCACAGGTTCCAGGCGGTGCTTGCAAGCGCCCGGGCGCTCATCGGCGAGCCCAGCAGCTTGAACAAATGCTCGGCCTCGGACGGGAAGGCGGCAACCAGCCTGCGCCATGTCGCGGCGTCGGCGGCTGAAAAGGCCGCCATGCGACCGGCGGTCTTTTCCAGATCGCTGCTGATGCCGAGCCAGCGTCCATCCGGAAAGGCGCTGGCGAAACAGTCGGCGACCGGCTCGAATTCCAGCCCCTGTGCTTTCAATTCATTTGCATATTTCCGGTGGAAGGCGGAGCCGGCGAACAGGCTCAGATTCATCGCGCCGAAGTCGTGACGGAAGCCTGGAAGCGTGAATTCGTGGGTCTGGACGGCACCACCGATTGTTGTGCTGCGCTCAAAAACCCCGGTTTTCCAGCCCTTGAGCGCCAGATGCGCGGCGCATGCCAGAGTGTTGTGGCCTGCCCCGACAAAGATGGCGTCGAACTCGCTCACGCCCCGTTCCCATTTCCTTTATGCTTAAAGATAATTGCAGATGCATATGTTTTCGTCTAGTAGGATATTAAGGGCCGAGACGAGCCTTGATCATGTCAGACAAGAGGGAACAGAGACCATGGACACCCAGAAACTCCTCGGCGAAGTTGCCGGCCAGCTTCTTTCCGGCGCCATCAAGGTGGTCGACCTGACGGCGCCGCTCGGGCCGGACACACCGCTGATCAAGCTGCCGCCGGAACTCGCCGTCGACACGCCGAAGGTCGAGATCCACTCGATCTCCCGCTATGACAAGAACGGTCCATGGTGGGCGTGGAACTGGCTGAAGCTCGGCGAGCATTCCGGCACGCATTTCGACGCGCCGCAGCATTGGATCAGCGGCAAGGACTATCCGGACGGCGCCACCGACACCATTCCGGCGCAGAACTTCATCGGGCCGGTCAATGTCATCGACTGTTCGAAGGAGGCCGCCGCCGATCACGATTTCCTGCTGACCGTCGACCACATCAAGGCTTGGGAAGCCAAGCATGGCGCGATCAATGCCGGCGAGTGGGTGGTGATGCGCACCGACTGGTACAAGCGCAACGGCTCGGAAGCCGAGTTCCTCAATGCCAACGAGACCGGTCCGCACACACCCGGCCCGACGGCGGAAGCCATCCAGTTCCTGATCAGCAAGGACATCAAGGGCTGGGGCTCGGAGACGATCGGCACCGATGCCGGCAAGGCCGGCGGCATGGAGCCGCCATTCCCGGCCCACACGCTGATGCACAAGGCCAACCGCTACGGCCTCGCCAGCCTCTGCAATCTCGACCAACTGCCGCCGAAAGGCGCGATCCTGATCGCGGCACCGCTCAAGATCGAGCACGGCACCGGCAGCCCGATCCGCGCGCTGGCGCTGGTGCCGGGGAAATAAAGCGAGGGCGGTCTTCGGGAGAAGATCATGGCTGCGAATGGTACCGCGATGACGAAGTGGGCGCGGCAACCTTGTGAGGTTGCCGCTCTACGCCAAGGAACGCTACCGCGCGCAATTAAACATCATCCACCAAAGCGGGGGAGCACCCCTCGATGACCGCCCCAGATCACATCATAGTCGGCAGCGGCATCAACGCGCTGGTCTGCGCCGCAATGCTCGGCGGCAAGGGCGCCAAGGTGCTCGTGCTGGAGCGCAACGACCGTATCGGCGGTTGCATGCGCACCGAGGAGATCACCGCGCCGGGCTTTGTCCATGACGTGATGGCGACGACCTTCGTGTTGTTCGTCACCTCGCCGGCCTTTGCCGCACTTGGCGCCGACCTCGCTCGCCACGGCCTGGAATTCTGCCACACCGGCACGCCGACCGGCGTGCTCATGCCCGACGGCAGCCATGCCGTGCTCAGCACCGACCGCGCCGCCAATGTCGCTGCCATAAATGCGATCGCGGCCGGCGACGGTGACCGCCACGCGGAAGATGTCGGCGGCATCGAACGCAATGCCGGCCTGCTGTTCGGCCTGCTCGGCGGCGCGCTTTGGTCGTACCCGACGGCGAAGCTGCTGGCCGGCGATACCTGGCGGCGTGGTCCGCGTGGCCTAGCCGCCTTTCTTGGCGAAGCGCTGGTGCCGGCGCGCGGCTGGCTGGAAAGCAGCTACCAGTCTCAAACCATTCGGGCGCTCTGGGCGCCCTGGGTGCTGCATGCCGGGCTTGGCCCGGAAGATGCCTTTTCCGGCCAGATCGCCAAGGTGATCGCCTTCGCGCTGGAGGCGGCCGGCGCGCCGATCGTCAAGGGCGGCGCGAAGAACCTGCTTGCCGCTTTCGAGGCCCTGATCAGGGAGCGCGGCGGAGACATCCGCACCGGCGCCGACGTAGCCTCGATCGTCCAGGCGGGCGGCCGCGCAGCCGGTGTGCGTTTGGCGTCGGGCGAAACGATTACAGCGAACAAGAGCGTCATCTGCTCGGTCACGCCGACGCAGCTTTACGGCCGCCTGCTGGGCAAGGACGCTTCGAAGGACGATGTCGAAGCGACGCGGAAATACCGCTATGGCAAAGGCAATTTCCAGATACATTACGCGCTGACCAAGCCGCCGTCCTGGCGCGGCGAGGGCCTCGACAAGGTGGCGCTGCTGCATTTGACGCCCGGACTGGACGGCGTTTCGAAAGCCTGCAACGAGGCGGCGCGAGGCATGCTGCCGGAGGTGCCGACCATCTGCGTCGGCCAGCCGCACGCGCTCGACCCGTCACGCTGTCCGGAAGGCCAGGCGATCCTGTGGCTTCAACTCCCCGAGGCGCCCCGCCACATCAAGGGCGACGCCGCCGGCAAGCTCGATGCGCCTGCCGACGGGCAATGGACCGAGGCGTTGCGCGAAGCCTATGCCGATCGCGTCGAAGCGATCCTCGCCGGCCATGTCGACGGGTTCAAGGACAGCGTAATCGCGCGCCGCGCCTATTCGCCGGTCGATCTCGAAGCGATGAACATCAACCTGGTCGGCGGCGACCCTTACGGCGGCTCCTCTGTTGTCGACCAGTCATTCCTGTGGCGGCCGTTCAAGACCAGCCGCAACCACCGGACCGGCATCAAGGGCCTCTATCATATCGGCGCCTCGACCCATCCCGGTGCGGGCCTCGGTGGTGGCTCCGGCTTCCTGCTGGCGGGGAAGCTGTGATGGAACAAAAGGTCGCCGAAAAACGCCAGCGCATTTCCACCCTCGGCCAGATCGGCCTGCAGCAATTCGCTCCCTATCTGATGAACCGCATCATGGGCCGCTACAACGCTACCTTGCGTGACGACTTCCGCAAGCAGGGCCTGACCATTTCGCAGGTGCGCACGCTGGCGGTGCTGTCGGTCACCGACGGCGTCACCGTGAACGACCTCTCGGTCTATACTGTCATCGAGCAATCGACCTTGAGCCGCACGCTGGACACGCTGGAGGGGCAAGGCTTCGTGCGGCGCGAGCAGGGCGTCACCGACAGCCGCATTCGCCACGTGTTCCTGACCGACGAGGGCCGCGCCGAGTTCACCCGCGCCTGGCCGGCCATGCACGACGCCTTCGAGGCGATGTTCGACGATATCGACGACGCCGAATATGCAGCACTCATCGCGACGCTTTTGAAAATGCTGAAAAACATTCGCAAGCACGACATCTAGATGCACGCGCCGCCAACTGTCGGCGGCAACGGAAGGAGGCAGAGATGGCCGAACGGTCTTTTGCCAAGGAAGTCGAAAAACTCAGGCTCGGCGCCGGCGAGGAATTCGCCGGCGAGGGCATCCTCGCCATCACCAAGGCGCTGCTGCAATGCGGCGTCGGCTATGTCGGCGGCTATCAGGGCGCGCCGATCAGTCATCTGATGGACGTTTTGGCCGACGCGCAGGACATTCTGGGCGAACTCGGCGTGCATTTCGAGGCAAGCGCCTCGGAAGCCACCGCCACCGCCATGCTCGCCGCTTCGGTGCATTACCCGATCCGGGGCGCGGCGACGTTCAAGTCGACCGTCGGCACCAATGTGGCTTCAGACGCGCTGGCCAACCTCGCTTCCGGTGGCGTCACCGGCGGAGCGCTGATTATCGTCGGCGAGGATTATGGCGAAGGCTCCTCGATCATGCAGGAGCGCAGCCATGCCTTCGCCATGAAGAGCCAGGTCTGGCTGCTCGATCCCCGTCCGAACCTGCCGTCTATCGTCAAGGCGGTGGAGGATGGCTTCGAACTGTCGGAAATCTCCAACACGCCGGTCATGCTGCAGGTGCGCATCCGCTGCTGCCACGTGCATGGCCATTTCATCGCCAAGGATAACAAGCGTCCGCCGATGACGGTCGCCGATGCGCTCGAATCACCGCGTCGCGACACCGGCCGTATCGTGCTGCCGCCCGCCTCCTTCCTGCACGAAAAGGAGAAGGTGCAGAAGCGCTGGCCGGCGGCGGTGGATTTCATCGCCAGGAACAAGATCAACGAGTTCTTCGGCTCGGACCATGGCTCCGTCGGCATCGTCATGCAGGGCGGCATGTACAATTCAGTCATCCGTGCGCTGCAGCGGCTCGGCCTTGCCGACACCTATGGCGAGACCGACGTGCCGCTCTACGTGCTCAACGCCGTCTATCCCTTGATCGACGACGAATTCCTCGTCTTCTGCGAGGGCAAGCAGGCGGTGCTGGTGGTCGAGGAAGGCCAGCCCAACTACATCGAACAGGCCTTTGCCGCGATGCTGCACAAGGCCGGGCGCGGCACCAGGCTGGTCGGCAAGGAGCACCTGCCGATGGCTGGGGAATATACGGGCCAGGTCATGCTCGACGGCATCGGCGCCTTCCTGCGCGCCGAGGCCCCGCATCTGCTGCCGGGCGAAGTGCGCGCCCCCAACAAGGTCGGCGACGGCGTCGACACGGCGGACCTGATCAATGTCGTTCCAGGACGACCGCCCGGTTTCTGCATCGGCTGCCCGGAGCGGCCGATCTTCGCCGCGACCAAGCTGGTCGAGCAGGAGCTCGGCAAGCATCACATCGCGTCCGACATCGGCTGCCATCTGTTCTCGATCATGCCGCCCTTCGAACTCGGCGCCACCACAATGGGGTACGGGCTCGGACCAGCCTCGGCCTCGGCGTTCAATTCGCCCGATGCCAAGCGCCGCTCGATCTCCTTCGTCGGCGACGGCGGCTTCTGGCACAACGGCCTGACCTCATCGATCGGCAATGCGGTGTTCAACAAGAATGATGGCGTCATCGTCATCGTCGATAATTTTTACTCGGCCGCCACTGGCGGGCAGGACATCCTGTCGTCGCGCGCGGGCAACAGGACCAAGTCGACCAAGCATCCGATCACCGAGGCGGTGAAAGGCATGGGCGTAAAATGGTTGCGCCATGTCGACCGCACCTACGATGTCGGCAAGATGCAGGACACGCTGCGCGAGGCGCTGACGACGGACGAGAAGGGGCCAAAAGTAATCGTCGCTTCGTCGGAATGCATGCTCAATCGCCAGCGTCGCGAAAAACCGCTGGTCGACAAGGCGATCAACGGCGGCGAGCGTGTCGTCAAGCCGAAATTTGGCGTCGACGAAGACATCTGCACCGGCGACCATGCTTGCATGCGGCTCTCCGGCTGCCCATCGCTGTCGGTCAAGTCGCTCGACGATCCGCTGCGCGACGATCCGGTCGCATCGATCGACCAGAACTGCGTCGGCTGCGGCAATTGCGGCGAGGTCGCCGATGCGGCGGTGCTGTGCCCGTCCTTCTACCGCGCCGACGTCGTGCACAATCCAAGCCGCTGGGACCGTTTCCTGGAGACGGCGCGCCGCGCGACGATCGGCTTCCTGCAGAGGCGGCGCGAAGGCCGGCGCCTGATATTTTCCGATGCTTGATCCCGTTCCTTCCTCGCGCCCCCGGTCCGGTGCTGCCGATGAGCCGGTGATCAAGCTCGCCGTGCTGGCCGTCGGCGGCCAGGGCGGCGGCGTGCTCGCCGACTGGATCACCGACGTCGCCGAGCGCAATTTCTATGTCGCGCAATCGACCTCGGTCGCCGGCGTCGCGCAGCGCACCGGCGCCACCATCTACTATATCGAAATGGCCCGCGACACGGGCCGTCTGCCGGTCTTCGCGCTGTCGCCCTCGCAGGGCGATGTCGATATCCTGATTGCCGCCGAACTGATGGAAGCCGGCCGAGCCATCATCAGGGGCTTCGTCACCCCCAACCGCACGACGCTGATCGCGTCCTCGCACCGCATCGCCGCCGTGTCGGAAAAGATCGAACCGGGCGACGGCCGCGCTTCGTCGTCCAAAGTCCACGCCACTGCGGAGGCCGCATCGAAGCGCTTCATCGCTTTCGACATGGAAAAGATCGCCGCCGACAACGGCTCGATGATCTCGGCCAGCCTGCTTGGCGCGCTGGCCGGCTCCGACGCGCTGCCGTTTACCCGTGAAAGCTACGAGCAGGCGATTGGCATCGGCGGCCGTGGCGTCAAGGCCAGCCTCGCCGCCTTCGCGGCCGCGTATGATCGTGCGCGCGGCACGGCGGCGCCGATGGCGAACCCGGCGGAGCCGGCGATTGTCGTATCTGCCCTGGGTGCGGGACATGTGAGTGGCCCGCGAAACCTTTTGCAGGGATGGCAGGCGCTTGCCGCTCGCATCGACCTGCTGCCGGTGGCGGTGCGCGACATGGCGCTCAGGGGCCTGAGAAAGGTCGTCGACTATCAGGACATCGCCTATGGGCGCGAATATCTCGACCGGCTGGACAGGGCCGTGGCGATTGACCACGCGGATCCAACCCATGCGCTGTCCATCGCAGCCGCCAAGCATCTGGCCAACGCCATGTGCTATGACGACATGATCCGCGTCGCCGATCTGAAAACGCGCTCGACCCGCGACAGGCGGGTGCGCAAAGAGGTTGGCGTCAAGGACGGTTCGGTCCTGCAAGTGACCGAGTACTTCCATCCGCGCATCGAGGAGTTCTGCGGCACGCTGCCGGCGAGGCTGGGCAGCTACATCGAGGACCGGCCGAAATTGGCAGCCTTCCTCGATCGCCGCATCAACCGGGGCCGCCGCATCCGCACCGACAGCTTTGCCGGGTTCGCCGCCTTGTGGTTCATCGGCGGCCTGCGCCGCTGGCGCCGCGGCCTGCTGCGGCATAAGGTCGAGGTCGCGCATCTCGATCGCTGGTATGCGCTGGCACTCGGCTCCGTGCCGGCAGATTACGCGCTTGCCGTCGAAATCCTCAATTGCCGCCGGCTGATCAAGGGCTACAGCGACACGCATGCGCGCGCCCAGTCGAAATTCGACCGCGTGCTGTCGGCGCTTGATCTGCTCAAGGGTAGGGAGGACGCCGCCGACTGGATCCGCCGCCTGCGCGAGGCGGCGCTGAAAGACGAGAAGGGCGACATGCTCGACGGCGCACTGAAAACCGTGGCGACGCTGGGATCGACTCCCATCACCTGAGACTTCAGCGGTTGCCCTCCGCCGACTGGAGTGGTGCGGCGAGGCTGTGAAGCGGCGCCGCCTGCGGGAAGAGATGCAGCAACCCCGAATCGACGCGCCGCCGCAGATGCGCATCGACCTCCGCCCGGTCCTGGCAACCATGGAACCTGCCGCCGCAGGCCGAAGGTCGAGAGCGTGTAGAAGGGCGGTAGGCAAGTGACTCCGGTCTTGCCAGCGCGTCCTCGCCGGCAACGGCATCGACGAACGGCTTTGTCGCCGACGATTGATGATCGCCGAACTCGAGCACCACGGCGCCGCGTCTCCCGGTCTCCGCGTCCCGGCGCTCGAGGAACCCTGGTCGCACTCAGCGTATGCGTCTGCAAACATGTCGAACACCGGAACGCGTCATCAGCCGACCCCAATAGTGCTTGCTTGGTCGGCGCGTCTTTCTAAGCGGCCACAACGGGGGCATCTATGACAAGGGGGGAAGACAATTCCGTCTCGGTGATGTATTTGTGAACGTCGTTCATTTTCTTGTTGAACATTGTTCAAAAAGTGATAAGTTTGAGAAATGAACGGCGTTCACCGTCCGAAGGACGACACTCGACACGCCGAAAAGGGTGGAGGGTCCCAACTCCTGAGTACTGGAGAACGTCACAGGCAGTAAGGAAGTTAACCAGCTCATTGATATCTCTGCGATTGAAACAGCGCACGCAACCCGCAGGGTCGTCGGCACAGTGCCGGATGGTCCGCCAAATGGAAATCGCCATGAACACGCATCTGATGTTGTCCCGGCGCTTTGCGCCACTTTTCTGGACGCAGTTCCTGTCCGCATTCAACGACAATTTCCTCAAGAACACGCTGGTGTTCCTGATCCTCTTCACACTGGCCGCCGATCAGGCGGCCTCGCTCGTCACTTTGGCCGGCGCCGTGTTCATGGCTCCATTCCTGCTCCTGTCGGCGCTGGGCGGCGAGATCGCCGATCGCTTCGACAAGGCGCTCATCGCCCGCCGGCTGAAATTTGCCGAGATCGGCGCCGCTGCCGTGGCGGTCGTCGGCATCGCGCTGTCCTCCATTCCGGTGCTGATGACAGCGTTGTTGATGTTCGGCATCATCTCGGCGCTGTTCGGGCCGATCAAATACGGCATCCTGCCCGATCATCTCGAACGCAAGGAATTGCCGGGGGCCAACGCCTGGATCGAGTCGGCGACTTTCGCCGCCATCCTCGGCGGCACCATCGCCGGCGGCGTGGTCTCGGCCGATGGCATCGGCGTCTCGGTCTTCGGGCCGATCATGATGATCCTCGCCGTCGGCTGCTGGTTCGTCAGCCGCTACATCCCTTCAACCGGCTCCGCGGCGCCCGACCTCGTCATCGACAGCAATGTCTTTCGCTCGACCTGGCGCCAGGTCAGCGAATTGCGCACGGACACGCGGATCTGGCGCGCCGGCCTGATGACGTCCTGGTTCTGGCTGATCGGTGCCATTGTCCTTTCCATCCTGCCGACGCTGGTCAAGGATCAGCTCGGCGGTGGCGAGATCGCGGTCACCGCCTATCTCGCGGTGTTCGCTATCTCGATCGCCATTGGCTCGGCAATCGCCGCGTGGATGTCGCAGGGACGCATCGTGCTTTTGCCCGCACCGGTCGGCACGGCGCTGCTGGCGCTGTTCGGCCTCGACCTCGCATGGACCATCTGGAGCATGCAGCCTTCGCCCAGGTCCGAAACCCTTGGCCTCTTCTTCGCCGGGCCAAACACCATCCGTGTTGCGATCGACCTCGCCGGCATGGCCATCTCCAGCGCCTTCCTGGTGGTGCCGACCTTTGCCGCCGTGCAGGCCTGGTCGCCCGAGGCGCGCCGCGCCCGGGTCGTCGCCGCAGTCAGCATCGTCAACGCCGGCTTCATGACTGTCGGCGGCTTGCTCGTCGCTACCATCCAGGCAGCCGGCGTCTCAACGGGAAGCATCCTGTTCGGCCTCGCCCTGGCTAATGCCATCGCCGCCTGGCTGATGCTGAAATACCTGCCGACCAATGCCTTCCGCGATTTTGTCTCCATTCTTTTCCGCGCCTTCCACCGGCTGGAAGTCGAAGGCCTGGACAATCTCAAGGCCGCGGGCCCGGCGCCCATCCTGGCGCTGAACCATGTCAGCTTCCTCGACGGACCGCTGGCTCTGACGCTGACCAATGAGGAGCCGGTCTTCGCCATCGACTATACCATTGCGCAGGCCTGGTGGATGAAGCCGTTTTTAAAGCTGACCCGGGCGCTGCCGCTCAATCCATCCAAGCCGATGTCGACACGCACGCTGATCAAGATCGTACAGAACGGCGACCCGCTGGTCATCTTCCCCGAGGGCCGCATCACCGTCACCGGCGGGCTGATGAAGGTCTATGACGGCGCCGCCATGGTGGCCGACAAGACCGGCTCGATGGTGGTGCCGATCCGCATCGAGGGGCTGGAGAAAAGCCCCTTCTCGCGGTTGACGGCGCAGCACGTGCGCCGCCGCCTGTTCCCGAAGGTCAAGGTGACCATACTGCCGCCGGTCAGGCTCAAGGTCGACGACGAGCTGAAGGGACGCAAGCGGCGCGCCGCCGCCGGCGCCGCGCTCTACCAGGTGATGTCCGACCTCGTCTTCCGCACCCAGCATATTGACAAGACCGTGCTCGAAAGGATCATCGAGACGGCGACCGAGCGCGGCATGAAGCAACTTGCCGTGCAGGATCCGGTCACCGGTTCGCTGAGCTACGGCAAGTTGCTCACGGCTGTCGCCGTGCTCGGCGAGAAGTTCGAAATGCTCTATGCCGGACAGGACACGCTCGGCATCATGCTGCCCAACGCCAATGGCGCCTGTGCCGCGCTGCTCGGCGTCATGTCCGCCGGCAAGGTCCCCGCGATGATCAACTTCACCGCCGGTGCCGCCAACATCCTGTCCGCTTGCAAGGCGGCGCAGGTAACCACCATTCTGACCTCGCGGGCCTTTGTCGAGCAGGCCAAGCTTGGCGCGATCGTCGAGGAGATCGGCCGCTCGGTCAACATCGTCTGGCTCGATGATCTGCGCGCGACCATCGGCCTCAAGGACAAGCTGCTCGGCCTGCTGCGCAAGAGTACGCCCAGGGTTGCCCGCAAGGCCACCGACGCGGCC
This sequence comes from Mesorhizobium sp. URHB0026, assembly GCF_054059755.1. Lineage (NCBI taxonomy): Bacteria > Pseudomonadati > Pseudomonadota > Alphaproteobacteria > Hyphomicrobiales > Phyllobacteriaceae > Mesorhizobium > Mesorhizobium sp. URHB0026. Next base: position 2,300,324 of record NZ_JBSSCN010000001.1, read on the forward strand.
GTGATCCTGTTCACCTCGGGCTCCGAAGGCACGCCGAAGGGCGTCGTGCTCACCCATCGCAACATCCTGGCCAACGCCGCGCAGGCCGCCTCGCGCATCGATTTCCATTCGGGCGACAAGGTGTTCAACGTTCTGCCGATCTTCCATTCCTTCGGCCTGACGGCAGGCACGGTGCTGCCGCTCGTGTCCGGCGTCCCGGTCTATTTCTACCCTTCGCCGCTGCACTACCGCATCGTGCCGGAACTGGTCTATGCCTCGAATGCGTCGATCATCTTCGGCACCGACACTTTCCTCAGCGGCTATGCGCGTACAGCGCATCCCTATGATTTCCGCTCGGTGCGCTATTGCTTTTCCGGTGCGGAGCCGGTCAAGGCCTCGACCCGCGAAACCTACATGGAGAAATTCGGCCTGCGCATTCTCGAAGGTTACGGCGTTACCGAGACGGCGCCGGTGATCTCCATCAACACGCCGATGTACAACAAATCGGGCACGGTCGGAAAAATCATGCCCGGCATGGAATATCGTCTGGAGCCGGTGATCGGCGTCGAGGGCGGTGGACGGCTGTTCGTGCGCGGCCCCAACGTCATGGCGGGCTATCTCCGGGCCGAAAAACCGGGTGTGCTCGAACCCCTGCAAGATGGCTGGCACGACACCGGCGACATCGTCAGCATCGACGATGCTGGTTTCGTCAGCATTCGCGGCCGCGCCAAGCGCTTCGCCAAGATCGGCGGCGAAATGATTTCGCTGGCTGCGGTGGAAGCGCTGGCGGGCGAGTTGTGGAAAGGTTCGCTCTCGGCGGTCGCGACCGTACCGGACCCGCGCAAGGGCGAAAAACTGGTGCTCGTCACCGAGGCCGAGAAAGCGACGCGCGCCGAGTTTCTGGCGTTCGCCAAGGCAAGCGGCGCGATGGACCTGATGGTGCCGGCTGAAGTGCGCGTCGTGGCGCATGTGCCGGTGCTTGGCTCGGGCAAGATCGACTTCGTCGGCGTGACCAGGCTGGTGCGCGGCGAAGCCTTGCAGGCAGCCAAGGTCGAGGCCGCCTGATCGCGGTGGACAGCGAGACGGCGCCGCGGCGGGAACGCGGCGCCCCAGAACTTCAGGCGGTCAGGTTCATCATCGGCTTCACCGCACCTGAGTCCGGAAACACTTTCTCGCCGAGCACCGAGGCCGAAAGTCCGAACTGGTCGGCGAGCAGGCCTTTCAGCACCGCCCTGACGTCGCTGGTCGGCGCAAGGTCACGCTGCTGGTAGAGTTGCGCGGGCTTCAGCCCCGGCCAGTCGGCGATGACGCGGCCGCCCTTGATCGCGCCGCCGGCGAGCAGCACCACGGTGCCGGTGCCGTGGTCGGTGCCGACCGTGCCGTTGATCCGCGCCGTGCGGCCGAATTCGGTGATGGCGACGATCGCCGTATCTTTCCAGCGTTCGCCGAGGCCTTTTTCGAATTCCTCGAAGGCCCCGTCGAGGCCGCCGAGCAGGCTGGCGAGACGGCCGGTCGCGCCGCCTTCGTTGACATGCGTGTCCCAGCCGTCGAAGGCGAGTGCCGCGACACGCGGCCCGTCATCGGCGGCGATCAGCCTGGCGGCACCTTGCGCGGCTTGCCGTATGCCGGCGGCGCTGTCGAGGCCGCCTTTCGGCTTCATCGTCTTGGCGCCCATCTGGTCGTCGAGCGCCATGCGATCGGCGTCGAGACCTTTTTGCAGCGCGACGGCCAGAACCGGATCGCGATGCTGGTAGAGATCGAGAACGCGCGCCGCGAGGTCGCCGGCCGGTGCCGGCAGCGATTGCGGCGCCCAGCCGAGCACGGGAGCCGCGCCACGGATCACCAGCGGCGTCGACGCTCCGACGGCCAGGCCACCGAGTGTCGCTACGCGGTCGCCCGCCGGCAGGTTCTCCAGCGCCCGATTGAGCCAGCCGGTGGCGACATGGCCGGGACCGGCAAAGCCGCTTTCCAGCACATCCTGGCCATCGAAATGCGAGCGCTCGCGATAGCCGGTCGCGGCGGCGTGCACGACAGCCGCCTTGTTGTTCTTGAACAGCCGCGCAAACACCGGCATCGCCGGATTGACCGCGAAGAATGCATCGAGCGGCAGCGCCGGGTGCGGGCCGGTGAGCGACAGGGCGATGTCGCCATGCAGGCCGGCATAGTCGGGATCGCCGACCGGACCGACGGTCGACAGGCCGTCCAGCGCACCGCGCAGCACGATGACGATCAGGCGCGGGTCGCGGTTGTCGGCGGCACGGGCGAAGCGCGGCAGATAGGCCCAGGCAAACAGCGCGCCGCCGGTCGTCAGCACGTCGCGGCGGGACGGGTGAGGGGTTTCGCACAGCAGGCTCATGACTTCCTCTCCATGGGCGTTGTCGGCGCCGGACCTATCGTTCGATCTATCGTCGCTGGAACTCGGGCGCCAACAGCAGCAGCGCCAGTCCTTGCTGCTTGGACTCCGCGCGGGCGACCGCCTGGCGTGTTTCGGGCGAGGCGGAGGGACCGATGACCGCGTCGAGCATGCCGTTGGGGTCGCCGATGTCCTTCACTTGCCGGGCGGCCTGCCATGCGATCTCGAGGCGGGTCTTCATGCCTTCCGCCGATGCCCAGCTGTCCGCCTGGTCGGAAAAGCCGTTCGGCCCCGGCGGTCGCCAGAGCGGCTCGCCCAGCGCGTTGAGCCAGTTGAGCGACTGGCCAGGGTCGTTCGTCGGGCCGGGACCGGCTGCTCGGCGGATGGCCGCGACATAGTCGAAGGGCGAGCGCATCTTGGCCAATGGCGTCGACCACGCTTCCGGCATGTCGACGAGCGCTGCCGCCACTGCCCTGAGATTGCCGTCGCGTTTGGCGAACACCTTGGCGAGGCGGGCGACCGCCGCCGACGGCGGGTCGTCGGCTATGAAATGGCGGGCAAGTTGCGTGGCGATGTGTCGAGCGGTCGCCGGATGACGGGCGATGTCATTGAGCGCGGCCTCGGCCTGGCCCATGCCGCCAGCCGGATAGGTCTTGCCGAGCAGCACCGCGTCACCCGGCTCATGCGCATTGGCGTTGAAGACGGAACTGCCGGGTTCGCCCAGCCGTCCTTCCCGTCCGGCCATCATCCAGCCGGTCAGGATGCGCGCGAAGCTGGTCACGTCGGCTTGGCTGTAGCCGCTGCCGACACCGAGCGTGTGCAGTTCCAGGATCTCGCGGGCGAGGTTCTCGTTGAGGCCGCGCTGGCGGTTCTTGCCGGCGCGGGAGTCCGGGCCAATCGACTGCTGGTTGTCGAGATAGAACAGCATCGCGGGATGCCGCTCGACCGCCATGAGCATGTCGGCGAAGCGCCCGAGCACGAAAGGCCGGATGGCTTCCCGTTCGAACGCCCCGGCGCTGGCGCGAACGATGTTGTCCTTGGCGATGGAGACGCAGAAATGGTTCGACCAGAAATAGACCAGGCGCTCGACGAAGCCGACCTCTGCCTGCATTGCCTTGTAGAAGCGCGCCTGTGCCTCGGCCCGGAACAACATAATTTCGACAGGCGGCACGGCGGGTTTGGCAGCGGGCGGGGCGACGGGCGGCGACGTGGCCGGTGCGGCGGATGGCGGCATAACCGGGCCCGCGGCTGGCGTGCCCGCTTGCTGCTGCTCCGTCGTCATCCGCTCCCGGTCCCGCTTGCGCTGGAGATTTGCCGCCATGCTGGCCTGGATGGCCGGCGTGCTCCCCTTGAGGTCGGCATAGGCGGGATCGTCGAGCGATATCATGGCGGCGTCGGGCCGCCGCAGCTCCGCCTTAAGATAGCCGCGAGGGTCGCCGGCCAGTCTTTCGCGGTCACCCGGCCGGGCTCCAAGGCCGAAGCGGTTGAAGGCTATCAAAGCGGGATCTGGCAGGGCGGGATCTGGCGCAATGGGCCCTTTGGTCGCGACAGCCATGTCAACGCTCCATCGTTGGATCTCACGCGACGCTCGATCGGGCTATTGCCCCACTTAAACCGGGGATAGGCGGCCGGGCAGGCGGATGCCGCCCGGCCCTTCCGCGCGCTTACCAGCGGTGCCAGCGGTGCCAGTGGCGGTGCGGATGCCAGCCGTAGTAGGCCGGGCCGTGCCAATAGCGGTAACGCGGATACACCACAACACGGTTGGGAACGCAGCGCCCCCAGTGATTGGGATGCCATCCAGGCCCGCAACCCCAGGCCACGTGCTCGATCAGTGCCGGGGCGGCCGGCTGCGCCACCATCGGCATGGCGGCGGAGGTCGCGACGGTTGCGGCGGTTCCGGTCAAGGCGAGGACGGCTGCCGCCGCATATTGTGTCAGACGGTTCATGAGTTACTCCGAATGTTCTCCGAGAATGAAAACCTGTGCGCACCGATCGGTCCGGCAGGCTGCCCTTCCCTGGGTTAAACGGCCCTGCGGGCGTTTTCCGTCGGCCGTCACGGCGCTTTTTTTGGCTCTGCCTCTGGCTTCGGTTTCGGCCCGGCCCGCCTGGCCAGCCCGTCCGCGAGCACGTTGCGATCCGCGGCCGAACCCGCCGTCGCGAACTCGACGATGCGCTGCTCAAGCCGCGTGCGCACGGCGACGTCGGCATTGCGCGCCCGGTCCAGCGCGGCCGCCAGGGCCGTCGTGTCGAGGACCGGCTGACGAAGCAGGTCGGCTGCCTCGCGCCTGGCCTGCTGGCCATCGAGGATGACCTGGCGGGATTCGCGCCGAACTTCGCGCAGCGCCTTTCGAAACAGCATGCGCTCCTGGTCGGGAAGCCGGCTTCCGGCGGCTTCAAGCGAATAGCCCTGGCCGGGCTTGCCGCTTCTTATCCAGACCGCTCCGCCGGCAAGCGCGCCGGCCAGGAAGACATTCAGCACCACGGATGCGATGACGAGGTTGCGGCCCTTGCTCATAGGTCCTCCTCGATCGTCTCGCCATCGGACCCGGCATCGCCGAACGCCGTCGCATTGGCATCGAGCACATAGCGGTCGGGCTGAAACTCCGGCGTGACGACGCTCACCAGGGCCAATCCGGCGATGGCGCCGGCCAGGCCGATGCCGGCGAGTCCAAGACCCAGCCACCAGGCCCGCCGGCGCCGGCGCTGGACGAGCAGCCGGTCGGCCATTCGCAGGATGCCGCCGTGCAGCGCCGGGCCGGGCGCCATTACATCATAGCTGTCGAGCAAGGCATCGAGTTTGCCTGCCTGCCCCAATATGGCCGCCCCCATCTCGGTCCTTGCGAACATCGCGCCGGCCGTGCGGTCGGGCTGCGGCCACCGCCGCAAGTCGCCGCCATAGGCCGCCGCCAGAGCCGCAAAGCGCTCGGCATCCATTGCCGGTTGGTTCCTGGACCCATCAGACATCGGTCTATCCTTTGCCGGTTGGAGCCGCGTGTCCGGTTGGATTTCCGGGAACTGGCCACCGGGCGCGCCCGACGTACGGTGAACGCCTTGCAAACATGATCGCGGCTTTCTCATTCATCGACACTCTCCTTGGCCAGGATCGCCTGCAGCGCCCGCCGGCCGCGCGAAAGCAGGCTTTCCAGGGCATCGACGCTGATCTCCAGGGTCGCGGCCGCCTCCATGTTGGACATCTCCTGATAGTAGACCAGGAGGATCGCCTCGCGCTGGCGCGGCGCGATTGCCTGCAAGGCCTGCTCGACCCGATGCGCCGCTTCGCCGGGATGGGCATCGGGAAGCGGGGCGGGATCGACAATGTCCGGCACTTGGTCGGTCACCTGTTCGCGGCGCCGGCGCAGCCGGTCGGAACACAGGTTGAGCGTCACCCGGTGGATCCAGCTGTCGAAGCGTGCATTGCCGCGCCGCCAGCCCGATGCGTGACGCCAGATGCGCATAAAGGTTTCCTGCGCGACATCCTCGGCCTCCGCCGCATCGCCGAGCATGCGCGCGGCCAGCGAAAGGATGCGCGGCAGCTTGCGCGCGACGAGCGTCCGCACCGCCGCCGGGTCGCCGGTGCCGACCCGGCGAACCAGCTCCTCGTCCGGGTCGGGGCTCATGGGCTGGCGCATACCCAATGTCCATCATGCGTCATAGCCTCTTGGTCATTGCTCTGGCTTGGGAGCGGATTTGTGGCCCGGCATCTCGTCGCCCGTCAGAATGCCGTCGCCATTCTTGTCCAGCCTGGCAAAGCGCTTGGCGAAGAACGCATCGAGCTCGGCCCGGTCGATGAAGCCGTCATGGTTGGAATCGACGCGCGCGAAGGATTTTGCGGGATCGCCCTTGACGTTGCGTTTGGCTTGAAAAGCCTCCCATTCCAGCAGGCTGATCTTGCCGTCGCCGTCCGTGTCGGCGGCCATGATCGCCTTCTCTCGCCGCTTCTGGAACTTGGCCAGCGTGATGTCGGACTTGGCAGCCGTCGCGGCGGGCGGTGTGGCGGCCGGTGGCTGTGTCGCTGTCTGGGCCAGAGCCGCGGTGGTCAGCTGGCTCAGGGCAGCGGCAAGGATCGAACGGCGTATCATGCTTCACGTCTCCGGTTGGCGCATTGCCACGGCCCAATGCCATGGGTGACGCTTCAACCGTTAAACGTTGTGATCGCGGAAATCCGTCGGTCGCCATGCCTGTCTTGCCGCTTGCCGGCGATGGACCTTGGCGGCCCAAGGTACGGCAGAACACCTCGTCCGGCGCATCTGAATTGCGCCGGACCGGCCCGCCCGTTGGCGACGCGAGAATTACGTCGATTGGTCGGCGGCTATCAACTGATCCGATTTGAAGCCGGCATGCTGCGGAGTCCACACATCGCCGTCTTTATTGAACCAGTGGCACAGATACATGCCGGAAGCGGCGCCGTCGCTGACCGTCATCTTCGGGCCTCCCGACCTCAGCTTGACGACGTCTCCGGTCTTGAAAATGTTGGGCATTTCGACCTCCCATGCTGACACCGGACATTTCATACCAAAACCGGGGCTCCGACAATGGCATATGGGTCTGCTGGGCTACTGTCTTATGCGGCAACGCGGAGGCATCGCTGACGGCGCCATCGGGGCGAAACCGGGCGCCCAAGCAGGTCAGTCCACCTCGATCACACGCCTAGCCGGCTTTCCGGTCGGCTCCCGTCGGCGTGCAGGCGGAGATTTGTCCGCCAATGCCTCTTGCTGCAGTCTCTGCTCCCTCAGGCGGGTTGTCTTAGCGTCCCTTGCGTGACGCTCGGCATCCAGCACCAGCCTCGCCTCGCGGTCCGCTCTTGCCAGCTTTTCCTTGTCGACACGCCTTGGCAATTCAAAACCTCCTGTCCATGGAACTGTCGGCAGGAAATGTGCGACCCAAGTGTCTGTTCCAAAAAAATAGAAATGCGCGGTTCATCATTTGTTATTGAGATTTGAAAATCCCGGATTGCTCGCTTTCGCGAGTTTCCGGGCCCCGAGGAAGTCGCGACTTGCTCGTGGGTCTTCGGATAGACCTGCACCGGTCCCGAGTTGTTGTCGATGGCGGGCAGCTCCTTGCATCCATGGCAAACGCAAACGGCCGGGATTCGGCCATCTTCGGCGCGCCCAGGCAGCTTCGACCATCGGTTTGAAAAACTGGTGCCGCTTAGGTGACTCGAACACCTGACCCCATCATTACGAATGATGTGCTCTACCAACTGAGCTAAAGCGGCCCGGGAGGCCAAGGCCTCCAAGATGGGCAGGGTGATAGACTCAACCGGACGCGAATTCAAGATGCGACTTGGCAAATCATGCAAGGGCCGCGCCCCGATCAAAACCGGCGTTCTGGCGCCCCTGCATGCCGGAATCGCCGACATGTTCCGATTTTGTTTGCCGGAACATCGTGAAAATGGCCTTTGGACGGCCTGTCGAGGCAGAATGCGGCTGCCCGCCCGTTGATTGATTGGTCGCCTGCGGCTAACCATCACGAAAGCTTGGGACAATTTGCAGAGGGATCTCGCTTGGACGCGATCGAAAAAGCGATCCGGAACGCCCTGGATAAGGGCAATGCCGAGGACCGTGCGTTCCGCGAGAGGGTCTATCGTTCGGCCTTCGCCGCGCTCGACCGAGCGCTCCAAGCCAATCCCGGCGTGACCGTGGAAGTCGCCATCAAGCGCCGCAAGGCGATCCAGGCGAAAATCACCGAGATCGAATCCGAATACCTGCCGGCGGTGCCAGGCGTTGCCCCGCAGATCGACGCGCCGGCGGTCGAGGCCGCTGCCGGCGCAGCGCCAGCGGTCGACGAGGCGGGCCCAAGGGCGTCATCGCTCGCTGTCACCGTCGACGGTCCCGGGCAGCCCGCTTCCGACGCGCCGCGCTCGCGCGTGCTGCCGGTGGTTCCCGACATCATGCCGGATGCGGCTCTGCCGGGTGCGCCAGCCATCGACATGTCGGTTCCTGCCTCTTCCGGTGCCGCGACGGAAGTCGCGCCCGATCGCGATGAGCGACGCATTCGAGGCCGGCGCCTGCCGCTGACCGCCATTTTCTTCACGGTGACGCTGCTCGCGGCGATTGGCATCGGACTGTACTTTGCCATGCAGACCGGTGTGTTCAAGACGGCCGCGGAGCTCAATACCGCGCCTCCGGAAGCGCCGCCGACCGTCGAGGACGACGATTTCACCCCGGCCGATGGCGCCAACGCGCCGGCAAAGCCCGGTGCCGCGGACCAGTCGCGCGACTGGATCGATGTGTTTTCGCCGACCGACCCGACGCATGTCGCCGCCCCGTCTGACGCCAAGGCCGAGGTGATGAAGGACGACAGCGGGCCGTTCCTGCGCATCCAGTCAGGCGCCTCCGGCTCGGCGATCGCCTTCGACGTCGGCCAGGGCGTGCTGGAAAAACTCGCCGGCAAGCACGCCGTGTTCGACATCATCGCCCGGGCCGAGGACGGCAAGGACACGCAGATCTCCGTCGACTGCAATTTCGGCGAACTCGGCGACTGCGGCCGCAAGCGTTACGCGGTCGGCCAGCAGAAGAACGAATTTCTGTTCGACGTGAAGTTTCCCGACAAGCATCCGGGGTCCGCCGGAACCATCGCCATCAATTCCGATTTCGACAAGCAGGGCAAGGCGGTCGACGTCTACGAGATCCGTGTCTCGGTCGAACCTTGAGTCGAACCCTGGGGGAACATCGGTGGTGATGGCCGGAGGCGGCCCCTTACGGATTTATATCACCGGTTTTGGGCTGCGTAGATCACCCCAGGCCGGAGCAGATTCCAGTGCGGTGAAGTCGCCTGTCGCAATATCCTGACAGATGGACATCAGCGCTCCGCCGGCCGCGCGGGCAAGCGATCCGCCAACACTGACCCGTCGCACGCCCGCTTGCGCAATCTGGTCAAGGGTCAATCCGGAGACACCTTGGCCGATCACATGATTTACAGGAGCACTGACCGAGCGGCAAAGCCTCTGGAGGGATGCCAGATCCGGCACCCCGGGCGCATAAACGACCTCAGCACCGACAGTCTCGAAGGCCTTTAGGCGGCGAATGGCCTCTTCGAGACCATATGTCCCCTTGCCGAGGCCATCGGCGCGCGCGGTAAGGACGATGTTGTGTTTTCGCGCGGCATCGGCCGCCGCAGCGACACGCGCAACTGCATCGTCGAAATCGCGTATCGGCAAATTCGATCTCGGCTGCCGGTCCTCGATGGACAGCCCCGCCAATCCAGCCTTCGCCGCGAGCAGAACGGTCTCGGCAATGCCCTCAGGAGTATCCGCGTACCCGTCCTCCAAATCAGCGGTGACCGGAACATCGGTCGAAGCTGCTATCTCGGCGGCATACGTCAGGCTCTCGTCGCGGCTGACTTCCAGCGCTCCATCTCTCCTGCCCTTCGAGAACGCATAGCCCGACGATGTTGTTGCCAAAGCCCTGAAACCCAAACCCACCATCATCCGGGCGCCGGCTATGTCCCAGGGATTGGGGACCACGAAGCAGCCGGATTTGTGAAGAGCGCGAAAACACTCAACCTTGTCGGATCGGGAAACCATGTGCGCTCCTGTCTGGAATGGAACTTTCGGTTCGGGATTTCGGTCTAGCCATCGAGCAGCGCTTGCAGCGTTTCGATGCGATCGGCCTCGTTGGCCGGCTTGTCCCAGCGCAATCGTGAAATCCTGGGGAAACGCATGGCCACACCCGATTTGTGCCGGGTCGAACGGTTGAGTCCCTCGAAGGCGACTTCCAGCACCAGGCCATTGTCGCGGTCGGCGCGCACCGAGCGCACCGGTCCAAAACGCTCGACGGTGTTGTCACGGACATATTTGTCGATCTGCTTCAGCTCTTCATCGGTGAATCCGAAATAGGCCTTGCCGACCGGCACGAGTTCCTCCTCGCCCTCGGCCCCGGACCAAACGCCGAACGTGTAGTCGGAATAGAAGCTCGAGCGCTTGCCGTGGCCGCGCTGGGCATACATCAGTACGGCGTCCACCGTATGCGGATCGCGCTTCCATTTGAACCATGGACCCTTAGGCCGGCCGGCGACATAGGGCGAATCCCAGCGCTTTAGCATCACGCCTTCGATGATCGGATGCGGCGGCGCACGGCGCAGGTCCTCGAGCGATTGCCAGTCCGTGAACGCGACGAAGGGTGAGAGATCGAAGCGGCTGGGGTCGAGCGTCCCGATGAAGGCTTCGAGCCGGCCGCGTCGCTTGGCGAAGGACAATCCGCGCAGATCCTCGGCACCGATCTGCAGCACGTCGTAACAGCGCATGAAGGCTGGATACTGCTGCTGCATCTTCGGCGTCACCGTCTTGCGGTTCAGCCGTTGCTGCAGGTCCGAGAAGGTTCCCGTCGCCGCCCGCGGGTCGCCGACCAGCAATTCGCCATCGAGCGCGGCGGAAAAATGCATGGCGTCGGCGAGATCCGGAAAGGCCCCTGAGACATCATCGCCGGTGCGCGAATAGAGCCGGCGGATGCCGCCTTCGGCCACCGCCTGGACCCGGATGCCGTCCCATTTCCATTCTGCCGCGTAGTCGGCGGGATCGAGCTTTTCGAGGTCGCTGTCGCCGACCGGGTTCGACAGCATGACCGGGCGAAACAGCGCCATCGCCGTGTTGCGCGGTTTTTCGGCTTTGCCTTCCAGCCAGGCGAACAGCGCCGTGTAGGGCGGCGATAGCCCATGCCAGAGCTCTTCGATCTCGGCGACGTCGACCTTGCCGAAATCGGCCAGCGCCTGTTTGGCCAGCCGCGCCGAGACGCCGATGCGCAGGCCGCCAGTGACCAGCTTGATGAGGGCAAAGCGCGCCGAGATGCCGGCGCTGTCGAGCAGCCCCGTCAGCACCTTCGGTCCATCCGAGCGGCTTGCCGCCTGCAGCTTGGCCACCACCTCGCCAAGCGTCGGCTCGCGGTTGGCCATCCTGCCAGGCGTTTGCGGCCAGACCAGCGACACCGTCTCGGCGAGGTCGCCGACATAATCGTAGGAATAGCCGAACAGCACCGGGTCCATGCGTTCGGTGACCAGCGTGCGCAGCATCGCCGGCTTGACCGCGGCAATCCTGAGATCGCCGGTTATGGCCGCCAGCGCCAGGCCGCGATCGGGATCCTCGACGCTGCGGAAATAGTCGGTCAAAAGGGTCAGCTTGCCGTTGCGCGACGGCGTCAGCACCAGGCGGTCGAGAAGCTCGGCGAAGCGGTTCATGCCGTCAATCGCCCTCATCCTCATAGCCGACCAGATGCAGCGGCCGTGCCGCGATGCCTTCCAGCTCGCACCAGCGCACCAGCGCTTCCTCGCGGCCATGCGTGACCCAGATTTCGGCGGCTCCGGTCTCCTTGATGGTGGCGGTGAGTTCATCCCAGTCGGCATGGTCCGAGATGATCAGCGGCAGTTCGACGCCGCCTTGTTTGGCGCGCTGGCGGATGCGCATCCAGCCCGACGCGAAGCACGAGATCGGATCGGGAAAGCGCCGCGCCCAGCGGTCGGCGAAGGCCGATGGCGGGCCGACCACGATGGCGCCCGCGAAATCTTGCTTGGCCCCGCTCTCCACCGTCGCCGGCTCGAGATCGCCGAGATCGATGCCCTGGCTCTGGTAATACGCGCTGAGCTTGGCCAGCGCGCCATGGATGTAGAGCGGCTTGTCGTAACCGGCGTCGCGCAACAGCCGCATCACGCGTTGCGCCTTGCCCAGCGCGTAAGCCCCGACCAGATGCGAGCGCTCCGGGAATTGCGCCGCCGATTTCAGCAGCCGGGCGATCTCTTCCGTGTCTGGCGGATGGCGAAACACCGGCAGGCCGAAAGTCGCCTCGGTGATGAAGATGTCGCAGTGGATCGGCTCGAAGGGCGCGCAGGTCGCATCTTTCCGCCGCTTGTAGTCGCCGGAGGCGACGATGCGCCTGCCCCGATGCTCGACCGATATCTGCGCCGAACCCAGCACATGGCCGGCCGGATGAAAGCTGACATCGACGCCGTTCAGGGCAATCGTCTCGCCGAGCCTGGCTGCCTGCGTCGTCCCCGCGAAATCCTCGCCGTAGCGAAGTCCCATGATGTCGAGCGTCTGCTGTGTCGCAAGCACCGAGCCGTGGCCGGAACGCGCATGGTCGGAATGGCCGTGCGTGATCAGCGCCCGGTTCACCGGCCGCACCGGGTCGATGAAGAAATCGCCCGGCGGGCAGTAGAGGCCTTCGGGCCGGGGATGAAGCAGGTCGCTGGCGCGCATGGTCCCAAGATAGGATATAATTCCGCCGCGGAAAGCCTGTTGTTCGCGACTGCTGACTCCCGGGCAAAGCCTGTCCAATTCGGTTCTGCTTAGGCATTCTTTGCTCTACACAGATGGGCGGCCGGCTCCCTGCAGGTGGAAAACATCATCATGAAACCGCTTCAGACCTCATCGGGCGATCTGAACGCCGATCGTCGTGCCGACTATGCCGAGATGCTGTTTGCCTCCGGCGACCACGCGGCCGCGGCCGAGTTGCTGATTGGCGCACTGGAGCTGGCGCCGCAATGGGCAATGGGCTGGTTTCGCCTAGGCGAGATGCAGGAGGCATCGAGCAGGCTCGACCTGGCGGCGCAGGCCTGGGACATGTCGCTGAAACTCGATCCGGCCGATCGCCAGGGCGCGGCCCTCAAATTGCAGCTGATCGGCAAAGGTCCGGTCGCCGCGGCGCCGCCCAGCGCCTTTGTCGAAACGCTGTTCGACCACTATGCCGAGACATTCGAGGAGATGCTGGTCGGCAAGCTCGATTACCGGTTGCCCGAGGTGCTCGACGCTGCCATCCGCAAGGCAAGGCCGGGCCGCCTCCGCCTGGCGCTCGACCTGGGTTGCGGCACCGGACTGATGGGCGAGAAGCTGAGGCCGATCGTCAACCGGCTGGAGGGAATCGACATCTCGGCAAGGATGCTGAAGAAGGCGCGGGCAAAGGGCATCTACGACGCGCTGACGAAAGCGGATTTGCAGGATTTTTCCCATTCAGGCGACAAGGCCGATCTGGTGACATCAGCCGACGTGCTGATCTACATCGGCGCGCTGGAAGGCCTGATCGGGACGGTCGCCTGCCTGCTCGCCGAGGGTGGCCTGTTTGCCTTTTCAGTCGAGAGTCTAGCAAGCGGCGACTTCGCGCTGCAGCCTTCCCGACGCTACGCCCATTCGGAACCCTATATCAGGCGGACCCTCGGGGCCAACGGGCTTTCGATCCTGGCGCTGGAGCCAACGACCATCCGGCAGGATCGCAGTGAGCCTGTCAAAGGGCTGGCCGTTGTGGCACGCAAGGCTCACGCAGCTTGAAGCGTGCATGACCATCATCCTGCTGCTGCGAAAAAGTCCGATTTGCGTGCGCGACTGATATTTGCGATCTGGTCGCATCAGGGCGGGATATCAGGAGGAGCATATCGGATGCGCTGGAACATGATGATATTGGCCTCTTGCCTGGCGGCAGCCGGCTGCGTGGGCAATTCAGCGTCCGAGCGGCAGGACGCCAACGTCGAGTCATCGCTGCAATATGACAGCGTGCCATGCGATCAGCTGCTGGCGCAGCGCAACGGATTGGCGCAGCAATATAATCTCCCGACGACCGCCAAGCCGACCTTTTCCAATCCCGCCATGGGCTTTGGCCCGTTCACGCCCGACATGCGTTCCAAGGCTCAACGCGACAGCGACAAGGCGTCAGGCGAAATCGATGCCATGAACCGGTCGATCGATCGCCGCGACTGCGGCAAACCGGACAAGCAGAAGAAGTTCGCTCTGCCTGGCTGATGCATGTTGCCCAGATGAAGCTCTCGGACCTCGGCGACCGCATCTGCATCCTGGGGCCATCGAACAGCGGCAAGTCGACGCTTGCCGACGCGATCGCGCGCAAGCGTGGCCTTACACCCATTCATCTTGATCTGCTCTTTCACCTGCCCAACACGGATTGGGTGCAGCGTCCGAGGGACGAGTTCATTGCCTTGCATGACGCCGCGATTGCCGGCGAGCGGTGGGTGATGGACGGAAATTATTCGGTTTGCATGCCGCAACGCTTCCAGCGCGCGACCGGATTGATCCTGCTGGACATTTCCACCCCGGCAAGTCTGCTGCGCTATTTCAGGCGTACGTTGTTCGAGAAGGAGAGACGCGGAGCCTTGGAGGGTGGGCGCGACAGCATCAAATGGGACATGATCCACCACATTGCAGTGACCACGCCGAAAAACCGCTCAAGATCCCGGGTGGCGTTCGAGCAGCTCGACCTGCCGAAGCTGCAACTGTCGTCGGTCCGGGTGATCAAGAAATGTTTTCAGGACTGGGATTTGGCCAGGTGACGAGGACGTCTGGCTAGTATCCTGCCTTGCGGTCCACCAGATTGTCGAGCTTTTCGCCGCGTTCGAAAGCATCCATCTGGCGCAGCATGAGTGGCGCCAGATGGGCTGGATCGGAGGTCGCCGCGGCATGCGGCGTCACGAACACCTTCGGGTGGTTCCACAACGGGCTCGTCTTCGGCAGCGGCTCGACCTCGAACACGTCGAGGCTCGCCTCCTTCAGCGTGCCGTCATCCAGAGCGCGCAAGATGTCGGCGTCCTTCTGCAGGCGGCCGCGTCCGGCATTGATCAGCACCGAGCCGCCGAGTCCGTTGCGTTTCCTCAATTCCTTCAGCACGCCGTAGTTTATGATGCCTTGCGTGTCCGGCGTCAGCGGCAGAAGCACGACCAGAATGTCGGTGGCGTTGAGGAACGGAATCAGCCCGGCTTCGCCGCCATACGTCGCCACCCCTTCCATTGGCCGGTCCGTGCGCGACCAGCCATTGACCGCAAAGCCCAGCGACAGCAGCGCCGAGGCTGCGGCGCGGCCGAGACTGCCGAGTCCCATGATGCCGATGGAAATGTCACCGGCCGGCCTCTGCTGCGGCTCGTGCCAGATCTTCTTTGGCTGCTGCGACCGGTAGAGCAGGCCCTGGCGATGGTGATCGAGCACCCGCCAGACGACGTACTCGGTCATGTACTGGGTGAGGTTGTCGGCGACCACCTTGACGATCGGCACGTCCGGCAGGCCGGGATCGGCGAAGATATGGTCGACGCCGGCACCGATCGAGAAGATGGCGCGCAGATTAGGCAGCGACGACATCAAATTAGGCTTCTGCTTCCACACCACCGCATAGGTGATCGAGGGATCCTTGGCTCCATCCGGTTCCAGCACCACCTCGCGCTCGGCCGACAACAGGTCGCGCCAGCGCTGCGGATGAAAGCCGGTGACGGCAAGCAGGATGCGGCCTTTTTCCATCGCGGTTCGTTCAGTCCTTCCTTGTGCGGATCACTCGCTGACCACGCCCGTCGGCGCGGTCTCGATCTTGAACGCGGCCGAGATCAGAGCCCGAGTATAGTCGGTTTGCGGATTTTCAAAAATCTGTTCGGAAGGGCCGGCTTCGACGATCTGGCCGTTGCGCATGACGATGACGTCATTGGCCAGCGCCCGGATGACCTTGAGGTCGTGGCTGATGAAAAGATAGGCGAGGTCGTGCTTGGCCTGCAAATTGCGCAGCAGATCGACGACCTGCGCCTGCACGCTCATGTCGAGCGCCGATGTCGGCTCGTCCAGCATGACGAAGCGCGGGTTGAGCACCATTGCGCGGGCGATGGCGACACGTTGGCGCTGGCCGCCGGAAAACTCGTGCGGATAGCGGTTGCGGGTCGCCGGATCGAGCCCGACCTCCTTCAACACGGCGGCCACCTTGTCGTCGCGCTCGTCGGGCGACAGCTTCGGCTCGTGGATCTTCAGGCCTTCCTCGATGATCTCGGCGATCGACATGCGTGGGCTGAGCGAGCCGAACGGATCCTGGAAGACGATCTGTAATTCGCGCCTGAGCGGTCGCATGGCGTTGAAGGTGAGCTGGTTGATGTCGCGGCCGTTGAACTGGATCGTCCCGGTCGACGAGATCATGCGTGCCAGCGCCAGGCCGAGCGTCGTCTTGCCCGAACCGGATTCGCCGACCACGCCCAGCGTCTGGCCGGCGCGCACGGTGACGTCGATGCCGTCGACCGCCTTAACATGATCGATCGTGCGCCGGAAGAACCCCTGCTTGATCGGAAACCAGACCTTGATGTCCTTGCCGGTCATGACAGGCTTGGCGTCGGCATTGGCGACCGGCGGTTTGCCTTTCGGCTCGGCGGCCAGAAGATGGCGCGTATAGGGGTGCTGAGGGTTGACGAAGATGTCCTTGGTCGGTCCGGTCTCGACGATCTTGCCCTTGGTCATCACGCAGACCCGGTCGGCGATCTTGCGCACGATGCCGAGGTCATGGGTGATGAACAGCATCGACATGCCCTTGCGGCTTTTGAGGCCCGCGAGGAGTTCGAGGATCTGTGCCTGCACGGTGACGTCGAGGGCGGTCGTCGGCTCGTCCGCGATTAACAGTTCCGGCTCGTTGGCGAGCGCCATGGCGATCATGACGCGCTGGCGCTGGCCGCCAGACAGTTGATGCGGATAGGCGTCCAGCCGCTTCTGCGGATCGCGGATACCGACCTCGTTGAGCAGGGCCAGCGTGCGCGCCTTGGCCGGTCGGTCGGCCATGCCCTGATGCAGTTTCAGGATTTCGACGATCTGGTGCTCGATCGTGTGCAACGGATTGAGCGAGGTCATCGGCTCCTGGAAGATCATGGTGATCTTGTTGCCGCGCACCTGGCGCAACTGCTTCTCGCTCATGGCGAGCAGGTCGGCACCCTGGAACAGGATCTTGCCCGAGGGATGGCTGGCGCTGGGGTAGGGCAGCAGCTTCAGCACCGACAGCGCCGAGACCGATTTGCCTGAGCCGGATTCGCCGACCAGCGCCACAGTCTCGCCCCTGGCGATGTCGAACGAGATATGATCGACGGCGACAGACTGGCCGCCGCCCTGGCTGAAGGCGACGCTGAGGTCCTGTACGCTGAGCAAGGGAGCATCGCTCATTTGAACGTCTTGCGCGGATCGAAGGCGTCGCGCGTCGCCTCGCCGACAAAAACCAGCAGCGACAGCATCAGTGAGATGACGACGAAGCCGGAAATGCCGAGCCACGGCGCGTTGAGGTTGCGCTGCGCCTGCTTGAGCAGTTCGCCGAGCGAGGCCGAGCCGGGCGGCAGGCCGAAGCCGAGATAGTCTAGCGAGGTCAGCGTCGAGATCGAGCCGCTCAGCAAAAAGGGCAGGAAGGTCAATGTCGCCACCATGGCGTTGGGCAGCAGATGCCGGAACATGATGGTGCGGTTGGGCACGCCGAGCGCGCGCGCCGCGTTGACATATTCGAAGTTGCGGGCGCGCAGGAACTCCGCCCGCACCACCCCGACCAGCGCCACCCAGGAAAACAACAGCATCAGGCCGAGCAGGATGAAGAAGCCCGGCGGCAGGATGGCGGCGACGATGAGCAGCAGATAGAGCACTGGTATGGCCGACCAGATCTCGATGAAGCGCTGGAACAGGAGATCGGTCCAGCCGCCGAAATAGCCCTGCAAGGCACCGGCGCCGACGCCGATCAGCGCCGATCCCGCGGTCAGGATCAGGCCGAACAGCACCGAAATGCGGAAGCCGTAAATGACGCGCGCCAGCACGTCGCGCGCCTGGTCGTCGGTGCCGAACCAGTTCCAGTTACCGACATTGCAGGCCGGGTCATCGGCTCCTTGTGGATATTGGTTGCAGCGCGTCTTGGCATCATATTCCCATGATGGCTTGGCCGGCGCTGCTTCCGGAATGGCGTTGTTGACGGTCTGGTAGGAATAGCGGATCGGCGGCCAGATCATCCAGCCATGGGCGTTGATCTCGTCCTGGATAACCGGGTCGCGGTAATCGGTGACGGCATAGAAGCCGCCGAATTTTTCCTCGGGGTACGCGACCATCACCGGGAAAAGGATCTCGCCCTTGTAGGAAGCGATGATCGGCTTGTCATTGGCGATGAATTCGGCAAACAGCGACAGCACGAACAGCACGAGGAAAATCCACAGCGACCAGTAGCCGCGCCGGTTGGCTTTGAAATTCTGCAGGCGGCGCTTGTTGAGCGGCGACAGGAACGGCCGCGGGAGCCGCTCCGGCAAGACACCGGCGGTGACGCTTGCCTCCGACATCAGATGTCTCTCCGCTCGAAATCGATGCGCGGATCGACCCAGGTGTACATCAGGTCGGACAGGAGCCCGACGAAAAGGCCAAGCAGCGAGAAGATATAAAGGTTGGCGAACACCACGGGATAGTCGCGCTCGACCACCGACCGGAAGCCGAGCAGCCCGAGCCCGTCGAGCGAAAAGATGTTCTCGATCAGCAGCGATCCGGTGAAGAAAGCCGAGATGAACGCACCCGGGAAGCCGGCGATGACGATCAGCATGGCGTTGCGGAAAACGTGGCCATAAAGCACCTGCCGTTCCGACAGGCCCTTGGCGCGCGCCGTCACCACATACTGCTTGCGGATTTCCTCCAGGAAGGAGTTCTTGGTCAAAAGCGTGGTCGTTGCGAAGGCCGACAACACCAGCGCCGTCAGCGGCAGCGTCATGTGCCAGAAGTAATCGACGATCTTGGCCGGCCACGACAATTGATCCCAATTGTCCGAGACGATGCCGCGCAACGGGAACCAGTCCCAGAATGAACCGCCGGCGAACAGCACCATCAAAAGGATGCCGAACAGGAAGCCCGGAATGGCATAGCCGACGATGACGACGCCACTGGTCCAGACGTCGAAGGGCGTGCCGTCCTTCACCGCCTTGCGAATGCCGAGCGGGATCGAGATCAGATAGGACAACAAAGTGATCCAGAGCCCGATCGAAATCGATACGGGCATCTTTTCGAGGATCAGGTCGAGCACCGAGATGTCGCGGAAATAGCTGTTGCCGAAATCGAACCTGGCATAATTCCACAGCATCATGCCGAAGCGCTCGAGCGGCGGCTTGTCGAAACCGAACTGCTTCTCCAGCTTCTTGATGAATTCCGGATCGAGACCCTGGGCGCCGCGATATTTCGAGCTGACATCGCCGGCGACATCGAAATTGGAGCCGCCTGCATCGCCGCCGCCACCGCCGAGGCGGTCGCTGCCGCCCTGGTTGGTCAGCTTGGCGATGACCTGCTCGACCGGCCCGCCAGGCGCGAACTGGATGACGGCGAACGATATCGCCATGATGCCGAACAGGGTCGGGATCATCAAAAGGATGCGGCGCAGTATATAGGCGCCCATCAGGCCTTCTGCCCTCGCGGGGCTGATATCTCAGCCTTTGCCAATTTTTGCCGCCTTATCCTTATCGAACCACCACAGCGCCTCGACCGGAAAGCCGAAATCGGGCTTTTGTTCAGGAAAGCCGAACATGTCCCAATAGGCGACTCGGTGATTCGCCAAGAACCAACTAGGAATCCAATCGCATCGCGCACGCAAGACCCGGTCGAGCGCTCGCATCGCCACGGTCAGGTTTTCACGGTCCTTTGCCGCGCCCACGGCATTGATCAGCGTGTCGACAGCGGGATCGGAGATACCCGGCAAGTTGCGGGAGCCGGAGACGCCGGCGGTGCTCGAATGGAAGAAGACTTCGAGATCATCCCGAGTCGGCGTCGCGCTGAACGAAAAAGCCGCGGACAAGAGGTCGAAGTCGAAACTCGCCTGCCTAGACTGGTATTGCGCCGAATCAACCAACCGTATCGTGGCGTCGATGCCGATCGCCTTCATGTTGGCCACCCAGGGCGAATAGACCTGGACGAAGGTGTCGTCATCGACCATGAACTCGGCTGAAAGCCGGCCCCCCTTGTCGTTAACGACAAAGTCGCCTGATCGCTTCCACCCGGCGGCGGACAGAAGCTTTGCCGCTTGGCCAAGCAGTTTGCGGTCGCGACCGGAGCCGTCGGATGCGGGCTGGGTCACTGCCTCGCCGAAGACCTCTGCCGGCAGCTGGCTTCGCAGCGGCTCCAGCAGAGCCAGTTCTTCCGGTGATGGTGCCCCTTCGGCGCGAAAGTCCGATTTCTCGAAGCAGGATTGCGAACGCTCGTACGAGCCGTAGAAGAAGTTGCGGCGCGCCCACTCGAAATCGAAACATAGCGCGATCGCCCGCCTCACCCTAGGGTCGCGAAACTGCTCTCGCCGCTGATTAACCGCGGTAGCCTGCATTGAGGGTCGCTTTTCGGCCGGGAATTCATGCTTGGCCACTTTGCCCGCGGTCATTGCAGGGAAATCATAGGCGGTGGCCCAAACCCGTGACACGAATTCCTCGCGATAAGTGATCTCACCCTTCTTGAAAGCTTCGAATCCGGCGTTGCGATTCTGATAGAATTCAATGCGGATGCGGTCGAAATTGTTCTGGCCGCGATTGACCGGCAGATCTCGGCCCCAATAGTCCGCCACGCGGTCGTATTCGATCCATGCACCCGCCGAGAAGCGGCCGACTTTGTAGGCGCCGGAGCCGAGCGGGGGATTCAACTGTGAAGAGTCGAATGGATTGGCAGTGTAAAAAGCCTTCGAAAGGATCGGGAATTCCACGACGTTGAGCACGGTGCGGGCCGATTGTTTGCCGGAAAAAGTAAGCCGAAGCGTTCGGTCGTCGACGGCAACGGCATCGACCATGTGCGTCAGCGACAGCGATAGGTCGGGATGGCCCTTCTCCTTGTAGAGCTTGAAGGTGAAGGCAGCATCCCGCGCCGTCAGCGGCGCGCCGTCATGGAAACGCGCCTCGGGTCGAAGCGAGAAGGTGAAGCCATTGCGGTCGTCGGAGAGCGTCACGCCATCCGCGATCTGGCCATAGACCGCGTCGGGTTCATCGAGCGCCCGCACCATCAGCGTGTCGAAACACATCTCCATGCGTGGCGGCGCATCGCCCTTGTTGGCGAAGGAGTTCAGCGTGTTGAAAGTCTGGGTATCCTGGTTGTAGCCCCAATTCGGTGGCGAGAAATTGAAGATGCCGCCAACGGGCGCGTCGACTTGGACATAGTCGAAATGTGGGAAATCAGGCTTGTATTTGAGGTCGCCGAAGGCGGAAAGGCCGTGCAGCTTGGTGCCGGTCGCAATGTTTGCAAAGGCTTTGCCCGGCATCAGCGCTGCGGCAGCGGCAGCGCCGCCCAAAGCCAGGAAATCGCGGCGGGGCAGGGCCGCCATCAATTCAGACCCTTGTACTTGGCCGCCAGCGCCTTTTCCTTGTCCGGGTCGATCCACCAGGAATCGATGTCAGCACCGACATAGGCAGGCTGTTTGTCGGGAAACTTGAACTTGTTCCAATAGGCCAGCCAGACCGCGGAGCGGTAATATTGCGGGACGACGTAGAAGTTCCACAGCAGGATTCGGTCGAGTGCGTGGGTGGCGGCGACGAGATCATCGCGATCGGTGGCGAAGATGATGCGATCGACCAGCGCGTCGACGACTGGATCCTTGATACCCATCAGGTTGCGCGAACCAGGCGCATCGGCGGCCTTGGAACTCCAGAAATCGCGCTGCTCGTTGCCGGGCGACTCCGACTGGCCGAACAGACCCGTCACAACATCGAAATCGAAATTGTTCACGCGGTTGATATACTGCGTCTGGTCGATGATGCGCAGGGTAGCGTCGACGCCGATCTTGCGCAGGTTGGCTATGTAAGGGCTGGCGATCACCTGGTCTGTGTCGTTCCAGCCGAGGATCTCGAACTTGAACGGTGCGCCTGTCTTGGCGTTGACCATCTTGCCGCCCTTGATGATCCATCCGGTCTTGGCGAAGAGATCGACGGCCTGCTTCAGATACTTTCGCTCCGCTTGCGGCGAGTCGTAGACGGGCAGCTTGAACTCCTGAGAGAAGAGTTCTGGCGGCAGCTTGTCGCGATACTTTTCCAGGATTTCCAGTTCCTTGCCCCGCGGCAATCCGCTGGACGCCAGTTCGGTACCTTGGAAATAGCTCGATGTGCGTGTGTTGAAGCCGAAGAACAAGGTGCGATTCATGCTCTCGAAATCGAAGGGTATGGTCAATGCCTCGCGGACCAGTCGGTCCTGGAACAGCGGCCGCCTCTGGTTTAGGACAAAGCCCTGCATCGGCTGTGGCGACCGGGTCTGGAAGTCCTTCTTGATGACGTCGCCGGCCCGGATGGCCGGGAAATTATAGGCTGTCGCCCATTTGCGGGAGCTGTATTCGCGGTTGACGTCTTCCAACCCGCCCTTGGTGAAGGCAAGCCAGGCGGCATTGTCGTCGAGGATGTAGGTGTATCGGCGCGTGTCGAAATTCTCGCGGCCGATCTTAACCGGCAGCTTGGCCGCCCAGTAGTCGGGCACGCGCTGCCAGACGATCTCCGAGCCCGGCTTGAAGCTGGCGATCTTGTAGGCAGCCGAACCGAGTGGAATTTCCAGCGTCGGTTTGGTGACGTCGCGCTTCTTGCCGTTGGCGTCCGTGCCTTCCCACCAATGCTTCGGCAGCACAGCGAGATCGCCAAGGATCTTCGGCAGTTCGCGGTTGCCCTTCTGGTTGAAATGGAACTCGACCTCGCGGTCGGAGATCGCCACCGCATCGGTGACGTTCTCGAAATAACGGCTGTATTGCGGGCTGTTCGCCTTCAGCACCTGGAAGGACCAGATCACGTCGTCGACCGTGATCGGCTGGCCGTCATGCCATTTGGCGCGGGGGTCGAGCCGGTAAGTCGCCGAGGAATAGTCGGCCGGGTATTTGTAGGCGTCGGCGATCAGAGGATGGCTGACGCTGCCCTCATCGGTCGCCTGCTCCATCAGCGTGTCGTAGAGCAGGCCGCCGCCGAAGCCGACAAGACCCGCCGCCGGCGATCCCTGGACGACATAGGGATTGAAGCTGTCGTAGGTGCCAAGCAGCACCGAATTCAGCGTGCCGCCCTTGGGCGCGCTCGGATTGACGTAGTCGTAGTGCTGAAAATTCTCGCCGTATTTGGACTCGCCGATCAGCGATGAGGTGGTCCGCCACTCGTCGGCCCGGGTCGCCTGCAACCCCGCCGCCAGCAGGGCCGTCGCCAGCATCGACCTCAGAAGCGTTCGGCCAACCATCATGCACTATCCTCTCGCGATGCGTGCCAGATCATCCAGAAAGGCAATCTAGATGATTTGGCGCTCGTGAAAACCGCCGTGCGCGGCTTTGTCGCCGCACAGGCATCAACAAAAAGCCGGGCTGAACCCGGCTTTTTCAAGATCGTAGCGATAATAATCCGGTTATTTGGCGGGCGCCGGTGCAGCAGGAGCCGGTGCAGCAGGAGCCGGTGCTGCCGGAGCGGCAGGCGCCGCGGGCTTGGGCGGTGCGGCGCCGTCAGCCGGCTTCGCCGGAGCGGCCCCATCGGCCGGTTTGGCGGGTGCGGAGGCGTCCGCGGCGGCGCCAGGTGCCGGCAGCGGCTTGGGATTGTCCGACAGCGTGCGCAGGTAGGCGATGACGTTGGCGCGGTCCTCGTCCTTCGGCAGGCCGGCAAAGCCCATGGCCGTTCCCTTCACGAATTTCTTCGGCGAGGTGATGAAGTGGTTGATGTTGTCATAGGTCCACTTCTCCGTGCCGCCCTTGGAGAATTCCTTCATGCCGGCCGAATAGGCGAAGCCTTCATGTTCGGCGACAGGGCGGTCGACGAGGTCCCACAGATCCGGGCCGACCTTGTTAGGACCGCCCTTTTCGCCGGAATGGCAGGCCTGGCACTTCTTGAACACGGCGGCACCCGCCTCGACATTGGCCGTGGCCAGCAGATCGGCGATCGGCTTGGCCGCGGCGGCCGGCGCCGCAGGGCCGCCCTCCACCGGCTCGGCGGCTTCGATGGCGAAGCCTGGTTTTTCGGGAGCGGGCGAGGCAAACAGCGCGTCAGACACCAGGCCGACGGAGAAAACGACGAAAACGGTTCCGAGCAATCCGGCGAGCAGCTTGTTGACTTCGTTGGAATCCATACGCCCCTTGCTCCCTTTTCCGGCGGACTGATCCGTCCACTCCGTCCGTCGGTATCGAGACCCGCCCTCCGGAGCCGGTCAAATCGGGCGGAAACTAGGTCTTTTGCTCGGGCGTTGCAACACCTATAAGGGCGCTTCCAGTGAGACCTTTTGCCACTTTTCCCCTCCTCTTTTCGAACGCCTTGCCAGACCGATGTCCACCTTGATCCTGATCCCGGCCCGCATGGCCTCGACACGCCTGCCGGGCAAGCCGCTGGCCGACATATCGGGCGCGCCGATGATCGTTCATGTGGCACGCCGGGCGGCCGAGGCCGGGCTTGGCCGGGTGGTGGTGGCGACCGACACGCAAAGCGTGGCCGAAGCGGTGCGGGCGCATGGTTTCGAGGCCGTGATGACGCGCATGGATCATGAGTCGGGTTCGGATCGCATCCACGAGGCGTTGATCGCTCTTGATCCCTTGGGCAAGGTCGAAACGATCGTCAATGTGCAGGGCGACCTGCCGACCATCGATCCCCTCGTCATCGCCGCGTCGCTCAGCCCGTTCGACGACCCCTCGGTGGATATCGCCACGCTCGGCGTCGAGATCTTCCGCGAAGAGGAAAAGACCAATCCCAACGTCGTAAAGATCGTCGGGTCGCCGCTCTCCGGCACACGGTTGCGGGCGCTTTACTTCACCCGCGCCACGGCACCCTGGGGCGAGGGGCCGCTTTATCACCATGTCGGCCTTTACGCCTATCGACGCGCGGCACTCGAGCGTTTTGTCGCGCTGAAGCCATCGGCGCTGGAGCGCCGCGAGCGGCTGGAGCAACTGCGGGCCCTGGAAGCCGGCATGCGCATAGACGCCGAGATCGTGCAGTCGCTGCCGCTTGGCGTCGACACCCCTGAAGACCTGGACCGTGCCAGGCAAATCCTTTCAAACTGAGATATCAGCATGCCTGAAAAGACCAATAGAATATCCTTCCAGGGCGAGCCCGGCGCCAATTCCGACACCGCCAGCCGTAACGTCTATCCCTCGATGGAGCCGTTGCCGTGCCCGACCTTCGAGGACGCGTTCAATGCCGTCGAGACCGGCAAGGCCGATCTTGCCATGATCCCGATCGAGAACACCATCGCCGGGCGCGTCGCCGACATCCACCACCTTCTGCCGGAATCGAAACTGCACATCGTCGGCGAATATTTCCTGCCGATCCATTTCCAGCTGATGGTGCTGCCGGGCGTCAGGCGCGACGAGATCAAGAGCGTGCACACCCATATCCACGCCCTCGGCCAATGCCGCAAATACATCCGCAAGAACGGTTGGAAGGGAGTGGTCGCCGGCGACACGGCGGGCGCCGCCAAGATGGTCTCCGAGGTCAAGGACCGCACCATGGCCGCGCTGTCGCCGGCGTTGGCAGCAGCGCTCTACGGGCTCGACATTATCGAGGAGAATGTCGAGGACACCGACAGCAACGTCACTCGCTTCGTCGTCCTGACCAAGAGCAAGCAATGGGCCGAGCGCCCGTCATCCGACGTCAAGATGATGACGACCTTCATCTTTCGCGTCCGCAACGTGCCGGCCGCGCTCTACAAGGCCATGGGCGGCTTCGCCACCAACGGCATCAACATGACCAAGCTGGAAAGCTACCAACTCGGCGCCTTTACGGCGACGCTGTTCTACGCCGACATCGAGGGCCACCCCGACGATCCGCTGGTCAAGCTGGCGCTCGACGAACTGCGGTTCTTTTCGCGCGAAGTGCGGATCCTCGGCGTCTATCCAGCCAGCGAGTCACGCGAGCAGTGGAAGGTGGCGGATTGAGCTACCAGCCCAACGGCACGTAATCGATCTCCATGAAGGTCTCGACCTCCGGCACCCAGCGGTCGCGCACGAAGGCGACATGGTCGGGATGGTCGTTGTACCTGGTGTAGGCGGCCTGGTCGGCGAACTCCATCGAGAAGCCGAACCGATAGTCGTTCTTAGGGCTAACCTGCCGCAATTGCTCGAATTGCGTGACGCCCCGGATCGCCGAGAGGATTTTCCTGGCGTCGACGAGGAAGCGCTTTTCGTCCAGCGAATGCGGTGGGTGCTTCAGCGTGAAGACGACGGTGTGACGGATCATTTGTCTCTCCTGCAATGACTTCGATATTGGCTATTCGCTGTCGACCCAGGCGCGGATGAGGTGGTGCGCAATGGCACCTTTCGGCGGCGTGACCAGGTTGTCGGGGTGCGTCCGTTCCAGCATCAGGCGCACCTCGTCGCGCAAAAACCAGCGGCAGTCCTCCAGTTCGTCGAGATCGGCCTGGATGTCCTCGTTGAGCGGCTCGCCGAAGCACCCGATCATCAGCGAATAGGGGAACGGCCAGGGCTGGCTGGCGTGGTAGACGACGCGGCCGAGCCGGATACCCGCCTCCTCCAGCGTTTCGCGGCGCACCGCCGCCTCGATCGTCTCGCCCGGCTCGATGAAGCCGGCAAGCGCCGAATACATGCCCGGCGCGAAATGCCGGCCGCGGCCGAGCAGGCATTTCTCCCGCGTCGCCGTCAGCATGATCGCCACCGGGTCGGTGCGCGGAAAATGCTCGGTGCCGCAATTCGGGCAATGCCGCTTGTAGCCGCCCGCCCGCATCTGCGATTGCGTGCCGCATTTGCTGCAGAAACGGTGGCTGGCGTGCCAGGCAAGCAGGGCGGCGCCCTGCGCCATCGCGCCGGCGGCGGCCTCGTCGATCAGCCCTTGCATATAGACCGAGCGGTAATCGATCGCCTTGATGGTTTCAGGCAGCTGTTCGGCATCGACGCCAGCCAGCACCGCCAGCACCGGCCCCTGTTCGGAAACGCCGAGCAGGACGCCCTGGTCGACCGAAGGGCTGAAGGGCTCGCTTTCGGCGATGCCGAACCATGGGTCGAGGCGGCCGCCCTCGCCGGGCTTCAGCAGGAGCCTGCCGCCATTCATCAACAGCAGCCGCGTCGTCGGA
Source organism: Mesorhizobium sp. URHB0026 (assembly GCF_054059755.1). Lineage (NCBI taxonomy): Bacteria > Pseudomonadati > Pseudomonadota > Alphaproteobacteria > Hyphomicrobiales > Phyllobacteriaceae > Mesorhizobium > Mesorhizobium sp. URHB0026. The sequence continues at coordinate 2,327,362 of NZ_JBSSCN010000001.1, forward strand.
TCGGCCAGCGCCTTGTCGACCGAATCGTCGGCGCGGTTCTCGGATTGCCGGTCGATCGTGTTGCCGGCAAAGCCGACGAATTGGCTCGGCTCGCGCACGGGCGCGTCAAACAGGCGGAAGGTCATGTGGACTCTGGTGCTTTGGGATGGACACGCTTGGGATGGACACGGCAAGGCTTATAGCGCTGCCCTTATCGTTTCGGCAAACCGGCGCAGATCGGAACGCTCATAGGGCTCGCGCAGCCCGTGCCCCCAGGCCGGGCCGGGCCAGCCGGGATCGCCCTCGGACCGTGCGATGATATGGACATGCAGTTGGCGCACGATGTTGCCGAGCGCACCGGTGTTGATCTTGGTGCAGCCGCTCACCTTCTTCAGCGCCTGCGCCACCATATTGGTCTCGAAGGTCAGCATCGCCTGGTCGAGCGGCGTCATGTCATGGATCTCCTCCACGCCTGGCCGCTGCGGCACCAGGAGCAGCCATGGCCAACGGCGGTCGTTCATCACCCGCAATTCGCACAGCCCCAGCCACATCAATTGCTCGCTGTCGGCCTCCAGCCGGGCATCCAGCGTGAATCCGGCCTTCAGGCCCGGCAGCATCGGCGTTTCCCTTGCTTTTCTTGGTTTCCTCAAACCATGAACGCTAGAGCGGCTGCACCGGTGCTGCAAGCGAATCTGGTGGTCCGCGGTTCCGATTTGCCTGCGCACTTGCATTTCGTCGCGCAATTGCCGATATGGACAGCGGGAGGTTGGTGGTGGACGATCCACTCGCCAACCGGGTCAGGTCCGGAAGGAAGCAGCCCTAACGAGCCCGGAACGGGTCATTGTTCCAGCCTCCCACCTCATCGGCCCTCCTCGCGACATTGACGACGCATTGCAGCGCGGGCGAGACTATGCGCAGAATCGGCGCCTTTGGGCGCGGCCTTTTGGAGCTTAACGGGCGAATGAGCGAAGCCGGAAATTCGGGCCCTGATAGTCTGGCGACGGGCAAGGCCGCTGCCTACCGCGTGCTGGCGCGCAAATACCGTCCGTCGAATTTTTCCGAACTCGTCGGCCAGGAGCCGATGGTGCGCACCCTCACCAACGCCTTTGCCACCGGCCGCATTGCCCAGGCCTGGATGCTGACCGGCGTGCGCGGCGTCGGCAAGACCACCACCGCGCGCATTTTGGCGCGTGCGCTGAACTATAAAACCGCCACCACGGATCAGCCCTCGGTCGACCTCGCCGTGCTTGGCGAGCACTGCCAGGCGATCATGGAAGGCCGCCATGTCGACGTCATCGAGATGGACGCCGCCTCGCACACCGGCATCGACGACATCAGGGACATCATCGAACGCGTGCGCTATGCGCCGGTCTCGGCCCGCTACAAGGTCTACATCATCGATGAAGTGCACATGCTGTCGACGCAGGCCTTCAATGGCCTGCTGAAGACGCTGGAAGAGCCGCCCCCGCACGTCAAGTTCATCTTCGCCACCACCGAAATCCGCAAGGTTCCGATCACCGTCCTGTCGCGCTGCCAGCGATTCGACCTGAGGCGCATCGACGCCGGCGCGCTCGTCTCGCATCTCTCCTCGATCGCCGGCAAGGAAGGCATTTCGGTCGACGACGATGCGCTGGCGATGATCGCGCGCGCGGCGGAAGGTTCCGCCCGCGATTCGCTCTCCATTCTCGACCAGGCGATCGCCCATGGCGCCGGCTCGGTCAGCGCCGAGGCCGTGCGCGCCATGTTGGGCCTGGCCGACCGCGCCCGTATCGTCGATCTGTTCGAGCATGTGATGAAGGGCGACGTGGCGGCCGCCCTTGGGGAGTTTCGCGCCCAATACGATACCGGCGCCGATCCGGCCGCCGTGCTCACCGATCTTGCCGAGTTCAACCATCTCGTCACCAGGCTACGCTTCGTGCCGACCGCGATGGACGATGCCTCGCTGTCGCAGGACGAGCGTCAGCGCGGCGCCGATTTCGCCCGGGCTTTGTCGGTCAGGGTGCTGTCGCGGACCTGGCAGATGCTGCTCAAGGGCATTCCCGAGGTACAGTCCTCCAACCGGCCGGTCAGTGCCGCCGAAATGGTGTTGATCCGGCTGGCCCATGCCGCCGACCTGCCGACATTGGACGAGGCGCTGAGATCGCTGGAGAGCGGCGCCTCTGCAACTGGCGCCGCGCCGCGCCCGAACGGCGCGCCGATGAGCCCCGGCCCCGTGAATCCCGGCGATGGCGCCGGCGCCGTGGCGCAGGCGCGCATGCCTGGCGGCTCGGGCGGCGCGCAGCCCATGCGGCTGGTCGAGGCCACGCCGACTCCGACTGCATTTGTCGCGCCCCCGCAATCGGCGCCGGAGACGCAAGCCGTACCGCTGAAATCGCTGGCCGACATCGTTGCCCTTGCCGACGCGAAACGCGACATCGCCTTCAAGGTGCTGATCAAGAGCTGCATCCGCCTCGTGCGCATCGAACCGGGCCGCATCGACGTAAGCCTGACCGACGATGCGCCCAAGATGCTGCTCAACGACCTGACGACGAAACTACGCGCCTGGACCGGCCGCAACTGGCTGGTGTCGCTGTCGAAGGAGGAGGGCGGCCAGACGCTGGCCGAGATGGAATCGACGAAGCGTGAAAACGCTTTCCTCGATGCCAGGAACGACCCGACCGTGGCCTCTATCCTGGCCCGCTTTCCCGGCGCCAAGATCATCGACGTGCGCATTCCCGACACGCCGGACGCCGACGCGAGCGAGGCCGAAATGCCGGTCGAGCCGCCGGCCGAAGAAGACGAACCCTGATATTCAGCACTAATCCGCAAAGGATCGGACCATGAAAGATCTTCTCGGCCTGATGGGCAAGGCGAAGGAAATGCAGGCCAAGTTCCAGGCCATGCAGGATGAGATTGCCACGGTCGAGGCCCTCGGCCAGGCTGGCGGCGGCCTGGTCAGCGTCACGCTGAGCGGAAAATTCGATATCAAGTCGCTGAAGATCGACCCGTCTTTGTTCAAGGAGGACGACGTCGAAATCCTCGAGGATTTGATTCTTGCCGCGCACAATGACGCCAAGGCCAAGGTCGAGCAGATCATGCAGGAAAAGACCAAGGCGCTGACCGCCGGCCTGCCCATTCCCCCGGGAATGAAACTGCCTTTCTGAGGCATGTCGCCCAAAAGCATGCCCGCGGGCTCGACCCGAGGATGCGCAGGCAACGATATGCATGAAGGCTGAGACCGGCGCCCATGATCGACGAGCCGTCCGAAAGACTGATCGAGCAGCGTACCCGCAACAGGATCTACGAGATTCTGGAAATACTCGCCGACTGCGATGCCGGTGTCGATCCCGTCGGCGTCAAGGGCTACTTTAACCTGTTCGAGGATTTCGTGCACCGACCGTCGATCGAGGCCGGCACGTCGGCGCTTTCAAGGGATGAACGTGCCATCGTGCTGGAAATCGCCGAATTCCTGGAGGCGGCCTGGGAAACAAATCCTGATTTCACCAAGGCCGAGTTCATCGACAGCGACTGGCCGGGCAAGATCGCGCCGACGGCCAGGGAGGCGCGGGCGCTGTTTCTCAGGCGCGGCCTGTTTTCGGAGAAGATCGAAGAGGTCGAGCCTGGCCAGCCGGCAGCAATCGCCGCCGGGCAATAGGGAGTTTTGGACGCGTGGCGCGGTCCTGCCGGGAAAAAGCACTTGGCGTTTCCCCAAGGGAATTGCGGCAAAACGAAGAGAGGTCGGTCATCGTCTGTGTGAAACGATGGCTCGATCTATCTGGAAAGCCTCTATTTGTGTCAATTCGGCAACAGTATGCCCTTAATAACGTTTTCGCCATCATTTTGCCCGAAAGTGTCTCATTCTTGCCGCAGCCTGGGGCGGGCATTGAAGTGAGAGGGTTACCTGTTGATCGCGATGCGATGGAAGACGCCGCTGTTGCTCGGCGTCGTTACGTCTCCCCTTTTCTTGGCCGCTTGCAGCCAGACAACCTCGCACGGCATGTCCGTCGCCAGCCTGACCGACGCCATCACGCCGAGCTTCCTGAGTTCGCGCGCCTACAGCCACACGCCGAAGGACAGGGAATGCCTGGAACGGGCGATGTTCTTCGAATCCAACCGGTCGAGCCGCGACGGCATGATCGCCGTCGGCACGGTGGTGATGAACCGGCTGCGCTCGGGCAACCATGGCAGCACCATCTGCCAAGTGGTCGGTGAGCCCGGGCAGTTCGCGCCGGGCGTCATGACCAGATCGATGAATTCGCGCGCATTGCCCGATGTCGAAGAGGCCGCCGACGCCGTGCTCAAGGGCGAGCGCAAGACCAAGCTCAAGAACACGATGTATTTCCACACCGCCGGCCTGCGCTTCCCCTACAAGAACATGCACTACACCATGGTTGCCGGCGGCAACGCCTTCTACGAGAAGCGCGGCCGCAACTGGCAGCCGCTGCCGGATGAGCCGATGATTGCCTCTGCCGAGCAGCCGGTGGCGTTGCCGGGGGTATCCGCGACGCGGGTCGCATCCGTCGAGACGGTGCGCCCGGCCAAGGCATCACTTCGCAACGCTCCAGCCCAGCAAGTCTACATGACCGCCGCGGCGGAACCGGCGGCCAAGCCGGAGCCTGTCTATACCGTCCCTGCGCGGCAGACCTATCTGACCGCGGCCGCGGCGCCGACGGCAAAATCCGCGCGGGTCTCGGCGAAGCCGGTGCAAGTTGCCATGCAGGAGCCGATGGAAGAGCCGGATGCCGCCCGTTTTGGCGGAACCCTGAACAGCGGAACCTCGAACAAGCGGGTCATCTCCTCGATCCAGGACGCTCCGCAAGAAGCCTCGATGGGATTCCAGTCGACGCCTGAAAACACCGATGCCATCGGCGCGATGATCGTCAGCCAGGGCCGCCCGCTCGAAGCAAACTGATTCTCGCATGGCAGCATGGCGAACCGTGCATCGACGGAGATGTTTCAAAGCGCTCGGAAAAATCCTAGATCAGAGCGATGTCCAAGCGAATCGCCGGTCCCGAGATCGAACGCCTGATCCAGCTCCTGGCCAAGGTCCCGGGGCTTGGCCCCCGTTCGGCCAGGCGCGCCGCGCTGCACCTGATCAAGAAGAAGGAACAATTGCTGTCGCCGCTCGCCGCCGCCATGGGCGAGGCCGCCGACAAGGTGCGCATCTGCTCGACCTGCGGCAATGTCGACACCTCGGACCCCTGCATGATCTGCACCGACCCGCGTCGCGATGCCGCCACCCTGATCATCGTCGAGGACGTCTCTGATCTCTGGGCGTTGGAGCGGGCGGCGGCGATGAATGTGCGCTACCACGTGCTCGGCGGCACGCTGTCGCCGCTCGACGGTATCGGCCCCGACCAGCTCAACATCCGCTCGCTGATCGATCGCGTCGCCGGGGGCGAAATCAAGGAAATCATCCTCGCCGTCAACGCGACGGTCGAGGGCCAGACCACCGCGCACTACCTCACCGATCAGCTCTCCGGTTTCGAGGTCAAGATCACGCGGCTGGCGCACGGCGTGCCGGTGGGCGGTGAACTCGACTATCTCGACGAAGGCACACTGGCGGCAGCTCTGCGCTCGCGCACGGCGTTTTGAGGCGTTCCTGGAGATGATTGCCACGGAACACGACCTTCGCAAATTTAGTCTTGCATTCTTGCTAGCCGCGCTCCTCGCCGTCTTCCTCACCATCCCCGCTTCCGCCGCCAAGATCGACGACCAGTTCCGTGCCTGGCTTCAAACCGACCTCTGGCCGGAAGCCAAGGCGAAAGGCGTCTCCAAGCAGACTTTCGATGCCGCCTTCAGCGGCGTGAAGCCGAACCTCAAACTCCCCGACCTTGTCATGCCGGGCGAGAAGCCGAAGACGCCGCAGAAGCAGCACCAGGCCGAGTTCGGTTCGCCCGGCGCCTATTTTGCCGACAAGACGGTTCGTGCGGTCACATCAGGCGGACGCACCCGCGAAGCCGCCAATGCCCGCACGCTTGCCTCGATCGAGAAGCGCTATGGCGTGCCGGGCGAAATCCTGCTGGCGATCTGGGGCCGCGAAACCGGCTTCGGCGCGGCGAAGATGCCCTACGACGCCTTCGAGGTGCTGGGCACCAAGGCGTTCATATCAACGAAAAAGGATTTCTTCCGCACAGAACTGCTGGCGGCGCTGGAAATCGTCCAGCGCGGACTGGCCCCGGTCGGCGCGATGAAATCGTCCTGGGCCGGCGCGCTCGGCCAGCCCCAATTCATGCCGACCTCTTTCCTCAAGCATGCCGTCGATTTCGACGGCGACGGCCGCGTCGACATCTGGAATTCGACGCCCGATGTGCTGGCTTCGATCGCTAATTATCTTGTCCACTACGGCTGGGTGAGGGGACGCGGCTGGGCTTTCGAGGTGCTGGTGCCCCAGAGCGTCTCCTGTTCGCTGGAGGGACCGGACCAGGGCAAAAAGATTGCGCAATGGGCTGCCATGGGCATCGAGCGCGTCGGCGGCAAAGCGTTCCCGGCAAGCGAGCTGAAGACGGAAGGTTTCCTGCTGATGCCGGCCGGGCGCAGCGGTCCGGCCTTCATCGCCACCCCCAATTTCTACGTGCTGAAGGAATACAACACCAGCGACCTCTATGCGCTGTTCATCGGCCATGGCGCCGACCGCATCGCCCATGGCGATCAGAATTTTACCGCTGGCTGGGGTGCGGTCGGCGATCTCCGCCGCTCCGACATCGCCGCCTTGCAGCGGGCCTTGGAAGCCAAGGGCTATGATGTCGGCAGCGCCGACGGCCTGCCCGGCTTCAAGACCCGTCGCTCGATCGGCAGATGGCAGGAAAAGAATGGCCAGGCCGCCACCTGCTTTCCCGATGCCGGCCTCGTCGCGGCGCTGAAATAACTCCGAATTTAGCAGATTTTTCTCCATCGATGCCCTCGAATGGCTGGTGCATGCGTCGACACGGCGCCCGCCATTCTGGTCCAATCAACCGTCGCATAAATGCTCGTTGCCCACCGCCAGGCCGCCGGATATGGTGTTGACCAACTGGACAAAAACCACGACGTTAGTGGGGCAGAGGCTCTCGTCGAGCCTTGAAAGAACACCGCAACCCTGAGCCGGGAACTCAGGTCAACAAACAACAAAACAGGGAACAATCATCATGATGATGGAAAAGCTTGCTCTACGATCCCGCATCCTGCTTGCGGGCGCCGCCATGTCGGCGCTGCTTCTGGCTGGAGCGCCGGCTGGCGCGGTCACCCCCGCCGACACGCTTGTCGAAGGTTTTGCCATCGACGACATCATCTCGATGGATCCGGGCGAGGCGTTCGAGCTGTCGACCGCCGAAGTCACCGGCAACACCTATGACCTTCTTGTCCGCCTCGACCTCAGCGACACTTCCAAGGTCAAGCCCGATCTCGCCGAAAGCTGGACCGTCTCCGACGATGGCCTGACCTATACGTTCAAGCTCAAGCCCGGCCTGAAATTCGCCTCCGGCAACCCGATCACCGCCGCCGATGTCGCCTGGTCGTTCGAGCGCGCCGTCAAGCTGGACAAGAGCCCGGCCTTCATCATCGATCAGTTCGGCATCAGCGGCGACAACGTCACCGAGAAGGCCAAGGCGGTCGACGACACAACCTTCCAGTTCACCGTCGACAAGGCCTATGCGCCAAGTTTCGTGCTGAACTGCCTGTCGGCCACCGTCGCTTCCATCGTCGACGCCAAGCTGGTCAAGGAACATGTCGCCGCGGTCACGCCGAGCGCCGACTACAAATGGGACAACGACTTCGGCAACGCCTGGCTGAAGACAGGCTATGCCGGCTCGGGCGCCTACAAGCTGCGTGAATGGCGTGCCAACGAGGCCGTCGTCATGGAGCGCAACGACAATTATTACGGCGAAAAGGCCAAACTCGCCCGCGTCATCTACCGCAACATGAAGGAAAGCTCGGCGCAGCGCCTGGCGCTCGAAGCCGGCGACATCGACGTTGCCCGCAACCTCGAGCCGAACGATCTCGACGCCATCGCGAAGAATGCCGACCTCACCACCACCAGCGCGCCGAAAGGCACCGTCTACTATATCAGCCTCAACCAGAAGAACCCGAACCTCGCCAAGCCCGAGGTCCGTCAGGCCTTCAAATACCTGGTCGACTATGATGCCTTGAGCACGACCATCCTCAAGGGCATCGGCGAGATCCACCAGACCTTCCTGCCCAAGGGCGTTCTGGGCGAACTGGACGAGAACCCTTTCAAGCTCGATGTCGCCAAGGCCAAGGAGTTGCTGGCCAAGGCCGGCCTGCCCGACGGCTTCAGCGTCACCATGGACGTACGCACCGGCCAGCCGACCACCGGCATGGCGGAATCGATCCAGCAGACGCTCGGACAGGCCGGCATCAAGCTCGAAATCATCCCCGGCGACGGCAAGCAGACGCTGACCAAGTATCGCGCCCGCAACCACGACATTTACATCGGCAATTGGGGCCAGGACTATTTCGATCCGAACTCCAACGCCCAGACTTTCGCCTCGAATCCGGACAATTCGGATGCCGGTAAATCCCATACGCTTGCATGGCGCAACAGCTGGGACATTCCAGACTTGACCAAGGAGACGGAAGCAGCCCTGCTCGAGAAGGATTCCGGCAAGCGCGCGGATATGTACAAGGATCTCGAGAAGAAGATCCTCGACACCAGCCCCTTCGTCATCATCCACCAGCAACTGGAGGTGGCCGGCCTGCGCAAGAACCTCAAGGGCTTCGCGCTCGGCCCGAGCTTCGACACCAACTTCGTTGGGCCGGTCTCCAAGGAATAGCGTTCGCGGACACGCCCGCATGAGCGCGATTGAAAACGAGGGCGGGCGCGGCAGCGCCCGCGCCGTCGCCCTTGCATCTTCGCTCGGCCGATTCCTGGTCATTGCGGTGACGACCTATCTTGGTCTTCTCGCGGTCACCTTCTTCATTGGCCGTGTCATCCCGATCGACCCGGTGCTGGCCGTTCTGGGCGACCGGGCACCCGCCAATGTCGTGGAGCGCACGCGCCGCGAGATGGGCCTGGACCTGCCGTTGATCGAGCAGTTCTACATCTATGTGAAACATGCGCTGAGCGGCGATTTCGGCACCTCGGTGCTGACCACCAACCCTGTCATGACCGATATCCGCCGCGCTCTTCCGGCAACGACGGAACTGGCGACACTGGGGACGCTGATCGGCGCGTTTTTCGGTGTCCCGCTCGGGGTGCTGGCCGCGGTCAAACGCGGCAGCTTCGTCGATCAGGTCGTGCGCATCATCGGCCTGATCGGCTATTCCGTACCCATCTTCTGGCTCGGTCTGCTGGCCCTGGTGCTGTTCTACGCCAAACTGCAATGGGTGGCCTTCCCTGCACGGCTCGATGTCGTCTACGAATACACCTTCACGCCGGTCACCGGTTTTTACCTTCTCGATTCGGCGATGCAGAGGCAGTGGGACGTCTTCTGGGACGCCTTCCGGCACATCATCCTGCCGGCCTCGCTGCTCGGCTATTTCTCGCTCGCCTATATCAGCCGCATGACGCGCTCGTTCATGCTCAACGAACTCGCCCAGGAATATGTCGTCGCCGCGCGCGCCAAGGGCCTGTCGGAAACCCGCATCATCTGGGGCCACGCGCTGCGCAATGCCGCCGTGCCGATGGTGACCGTGATCGCGTTGTCCTATGCCGGGCTGCTCGAGGGCTCGGTGCTGACCGAGACCGTCTTCTCCTGGCCGGGCATCGGCCTCTACATCACCAACTCGCTGCAGAACGCCGACATGAACGCCGTTCTCGGCGGCACCATCGTCATCGGCTCGGTGTTCATCGCCATCAATCTTCTGTCCGACCTGCTTTACCGTGTACTCGACCCGAGAACGAAGACAGGATGAGCGCCGAAGCGATCCAGAGCCGTCGCGAATGGTTGCTGTCGGAGCGGCCGGCATCCCGCACGCAGGCAAGGCTCGGCCGCGCCTATGTCGCGTGGCGGCGCTTTTCCGCCAATCGTCTGGCCTTTGTCGGCCTGCTGATCATCATCGCCCTGCTGCTCGTCGCCATCCTTGCCGGTGTGCTGGCGCCGTATTCGCCGACCTTCGGTGACCTGAAGAACGCGCGGCTGCTGGCGCCAACTGCGCAGCACTGGTTCGGCACCGACGACCTCGGCCGCGACATCTATTCGCGCATCCTCTACGGCTCCCGCTGGACGCTTTATGTCGTCGTCCTGGTCGCCATCATCGCCGCCCCCATCGGTCTCCTGGTCGGCACCGTCGCCGGCTATGCCGGCGGCTGGACCGATGCCATACTGATGCGCGTTACCGACATCTTCCTTGCCTTCCCCAAGCTGGTGCTGGCGCTGGCCTTCGTCGCCGCCCTTGGCCCCGGCATCGAGAACGCCGTGCTGGCGATCGCCATCACCTCCTGGCCACCCTATGCGCGCATCGCCCGCGCCGAGACGCTTACCGTGCGCAACTCGGACTACATCAAGGCGGTGCAATTGATGGGCGCCTCGCCTTTCCGCATCGTGCTGCGCCACATCATGCCATTGTGCATCTCCTCGCTGATCGTCCGCGTGACGCTCGACATGGCTGGCATCATCTTGACGGCCGCGGGCCTCGGCTTCCTTGGCCTTGGCGCGCAGCCGCCGCTGCCGGAATGGGGCACCATGATCGCTTCGGGTCGCCGCTTCATTCTCGACCAATGGTGGGTGGCTGGTGCGCCCGGGCTTCGCCATCCTAATCGTCAGCCTCGGCTTCAACCTGCTTGGCGACGGCCTGCGCGACGCACTCGATCCCCGCAGCGGTGACCAATGAGTGGCCGCCCTGATCAGCAGCGATCAAGGAGCACGCTTCTCGACGTCGAGGATCTGCGCGTCACCTTTCCGACCCGCACCGGCATGATCGAGGCGGTGCGCGGCGTTTCCTTCTCTCTCGGCCGCGAGAGGCTCGGCATCGTCGGCGAGTCCGGTTCCGGCAAGTCGCAGACGGGCCGCGCCATCATGGGCCTGACACCGCCGCAGGCCCGGATATCGGCCAATAAATTGAGTTTTGACGGCATCGACCTGCTCGGCATCTCGCCACGCCAACGCCGGGCGCTGCGAGGCAACCGCATCGCCATGATCCTGCAGGACCCGAAATATTCGCTCGATCCGGTGATGAGCATCGGCCGCCAGATCGTCGAGACGCTGCGCACCCACGAAAAGGTCGGCAAGGCCGAGGCGCGCGAGCGCGCGCTGGCCATGCTCGAGGCGGTGCAGATCCGCGATCCCAAACGCGTCTTCGACCTGCATCCGCACGAAGTGTCGGGCGGCATGGGCCAGCGCGCCATGATCGCCATGATGCTGATCGCCGGACCGGAGATGATGATCGCCGACGAGCCGACCTCGGCGCTCGACGTCACGGTGCAGCTCGACGTGCTCGGCATCCTTGACAGGCTGGTCGCGGAGCGCGGCATGGGGCTGATCTTCATCTCGCACGATCTGCGCCTGGTCTCGTCCTTCTGCGACCGCGTCATCGTCATGTATGCCGGCAAAGTCGTCGAGCAGCTCAAGGCGTCGGAATTGAGTCAGGCCCAGCATCCCTACACGCGCGGGCTGCTCAACTGCATGCCAAAGATCGGCGCCGACCGTCACCCGCTGCCCGTGCTCGACCGCAAGCCGGAGTGGGCGGCATGACTTCAGCGATTGCCGTCGACAGGCTGGAGGTGATCTTCGATCGCTTCCGCGCGCTGAAAGGCGTCAGCCTCGACGTGCAGCCGGGGGAATCCTTCGGCCTGGTCGGCGAATCCGGCTCGGGCAAGTCGACATTGCTGCGGGCCATAGCCGGCCTCGCGCCGGTCGCCTCGGGCAGCATCACAGTCAATGGCAAGACGCTCGGCGCGCGCCGCGACAAGGCCTTTTACCGCGAAGTGCAGATGGTCTTTCAGGATCCTTACGGCTCGCTGCACCCGCGCCAGACGGTCGACCGCCTGCTGCAGGAGCCGCTCGCCATCCATGCTTTCGCCGATGGCGAAAAGCGGATCGAACGCGCGCTCGACGAGGTCGGCCTCGGCAACGGCTTTCGTTTCCGTTACGCGCACCAGCTTTCTGGCGGTCAGCGCCAGCGTGTGGCGATCGCGCGCGCGCTCATCCTCGAGCCCTCGATCCTGCTGCTCGACGAGCCGACCTCGGCGCTGGACGCCTCGGTGCAGGCGGAAGTCCTCAACCTGCTGGAGGAAGTCCGCCGGCGGCGCAAGCTGACCTTCCTGATGGTCAGCCACGACCTCGCCATCATCACTCATATGTGCGAGCGGCTGATGGTGATGCAGGGCGGCGAGGCTGTGGAGAATCTGGTGGCCAACGATCTCGTCGAGCGCCGTGTGACGAAGGATTATACGCGCAACCTGTTGCGGGCCAGCGACGGGTTTGTGAGAACGGCTCCCGAGCAGATCTGACGACAGTTCTCCGCGTCACGCCGAGGAGCTCGCCCTCGCCTTAAGTTTCCGCAACAGCGGCGACGTCTACTTCGCCGCCCTGTTCCCGCTTCGGCTCCTTGATCCTGAACCACGTCACATAAAGCGCCGGCAGGAACAAGAGCGTGATCGCGGTACCCGCGATGATGCCGCCCATCATCGCATACGCCATGGGCCCCCAGAACACCTCGCGCGCGATCGGGATCAGCGCCAGGCTGGCCGCGGCCGCCGTCAGCGCGATCGGCCGCATGCGGTGCTCCGTTGCCTCGATGACCGCGGCCCAGCGATCCCTGCCCTCGGCGACAAGGTCCTCGATCTGCACGATCAGGATGACCGAGTTGCGGATCAGGATCCCGATCAGCGCCAGCACGCCGAGAATGGCGACGAAGCCCAGCGGCGCCCCGCTTGGCACCAGGGCCGAGACCACGCCGATCAGCCCGAGCGGCGCCACGGCCACCACCAGGAACAGGCGCTGGAAACTCTGCAACTGCACCATCAGGATGGTCGCCATGACAAACAGCATCAGCGGCACCACGGCCGCGATCGGCCCCTGGCTCTTGGCGCTTTCCTCGACCGAGCCGGCGGTCTCGACCGAATAGCCGGGCGGCAGCTTGGCGACGAAGGCGTCGACCGACGGTTTCAACTCGTTGACGACGGTCGCCGGCAGCACGTCGCCGACCAAGCCGGCGCGCACGGTGATGGTTGGGATGCGATCGCGTCGCCACACGGTGGGCTGCTCCAGATCGTAGCGAAAATTGGCCACCGCGGCGAGTGGGATCGCCTCGCCATTTCCGGTCGGCAACTGGATGTTTTGCAGCGTCTCGATCGAGCCGCGCTCGGCCTCGCGCGAGCGAGCCACGACGTTGATCAGGTACGTCGCGTCACGCACCTGCGTGATCGTCGCGCCGCCCACCGTGCTGTTCAGTGTGCTGGCGATGTCGGACGAGGTGATGCCGAGTTGGCGCGCCTTGTCCTGCAGCACGTCGACCCTCAGCACACGCTGCGGTTCGTTCCAGTCGAAAGTTGGCGCTGCGAGTTTCGGATTGGCCGAGATCACGCCGGCGAATTGCTGCGCCAGTTCTCGCACCGTCTGGATGTCAGGGCCGCCGACGCGGTACTGTACAGGCCGTCCAACCGGCGGTCCGAGCTCAAGCGGCTTGACGAAAGCGTCCGTGCCGACAAACTCCGCGCGCAACAGCTTCTCCAGCGCCGGCTTCACCCGGTTGCGTGCCTCGATGCTCTTGGTGACGATCACCGTCTGGCCGAAATAGGGATTGGCGGGCTGCACGTCATAGGCCAGCACGAAGCGCACGGCGCCCTGACCGATATAGGAGGAAAAGTGGTCGATGTCGGGATTGCCGACCAGCGCCCGCTGTTCGAAGCGCTCCATCTGGTCGCGCGTCTCGGTAATCGAGGAGTTCTGTGGCAGGTTCCAATCGACGATCAGCTCCGGTCGGTCGGAAGGTGGGAAGAACTGCTGCTGCACCAGGCCGAAGCCGGCGATCGAGGCGGCGAACAGAAGCACGGTCACGATGATCGTCAGCCAGTGATGGCGCACCGAGCCGACAAGGACGCGCCGGAACAGTGACGTGAAGCGCCCTGGCTGGTCGTGATGCTTGGTCTTCATCGTCGCCGGCAGGATGGTCACGCCGAGCAGCGGCGCGAACAGCACCGCCACGATCCATGACACCAGCAGCGACACCGCGATGACGACGAACAAGGTGAAGGTGTATTCGCCGGCAGCACTCGAGTTGAGTCCTATCGGGATGAAGCCCGCGACCGTCACCAGCGTGCCGGTCAGCATCGGGAAGGCGGTCGAGGTGTAGACATAGGTCGCCGCCTTGCGCAGGCTGTCGCCGACCTCCAGCCGCGCCACCATCATCTCGACCGCGATCATCGCGTCGTCGACCAGCAGCCCGAGCGCGATGATCAGAGCGCCGAGCGAAATGCGCTGCAGTGATATCCCCAGATACTCCATGACCGTGAAGGTGATGGCCAGCACCAGCGGGATCGACAGCGCCACCACGAAGCCGGCGCGCATGCCAAGGCTGATGAAAGAGACGGCAAGCACGATCGCCACCGCCTCGAACAGCGCACGCGTAAACCCTGAGACCGCCTCCTCGACGATGACAGGCTGGTCGGCCACCAGATGCACGCCGACGCCGACCGGCAGGTCGGCCAACACCTTGTTCATCTCCGCATGCAGCGCCTCGCCGAATTTGAGCAGATTGGCGTTTGGCTTCATGCCGATGGCAAGGCCGATCGCGTTCTGGCCGTTGAAGCGGAACAAGGCCGTCGGCGGGTCGGCATAACCGCGCGTGATCGTCGCCACGTCGCTCAGCCGGAAGAACCGATCGTTGACGCGCAGGTTTATCGCGCGCAGGCTCTCCTCGGAGGTGAACTGGCCGCCGACGCGCACGCTGATGCGCTCGGGCCCGGACTGGATGACGCCGGACGGGGTGATCGCATTCTGGGCCTGCAGGCTGGCGACGATTTGCTGCTGGTTGAGGCCAAGCGCAGCTATCTGTCGCGTCGAGAATTCGAGATAGATGGCCTCGTCCTGCGCGCCGACCAGATCGACCTTGCCGGCATTGGGCACGGTGAGGATCTTGGTCCTGACATCCTCCACGTAGTCGCGCAACTGGCGTGGCGTCAGCCCGTCTGATGTGAAGGCATAGATGTTGCCATAAACATCACCGAAGCGGTCATTGAAGAACGGTCCCTGCACGCCTTGCGGAAATTGCGCCTTGATGTCGTTGACCATGTTGCGCACCTGAAGCCAGTTCGGCACGACGTCGCGCGCCTTGGTGGTGTCCTTCAGGTTGACGAAAATTACGGTCTGGCCGGCGGTGGTGACGGATCTGGTGAAGTCGAGGCTGTCGAGCTCCTCGAGCTTTTTCTCGATGCGATCGGTCACCTGCTGCACCGTCTCCTTGACCGAGGCACCCGGCCAGTTGGCTTGGATGATCATGGTCTTGATGGTGAAGTTGGGATCTTCCTCGCGGCCGAGATTAAGATAGGAAAATACGCCGGCCACCACGAAGACCAGCATGAAATACCAGACCAGTGAGCGGTGATTGAGCGCCCAGTCGGAGAGGTTGAAGCCCTTCATGAGGCCCCTCCCTCGGGCACTTTGACCTTCTGGCCGTCGACGAGGCTGTGAACGCCGGCGGTGACGACTCGCATGCCGGCTTCGAGCCCTTCCGCCACGGTGAAGGTGCCGCCAGCCTTCCGCGCGACCTTGATATCGCGCGCGCTGACGCTCGAGGTCTTTGGATCGACGATCCACACTTTTTCAGAACCGTCTTTTTCGAGCAGCGCCGAGATTGGCAATTCGATCGTTGGTACGACCTTGGTCATCCGGGTCGCGGTTACCGTCGAACCGAGTCTGAAGGCTTGCGGCGGGTCCGTGAGCGTCAGCTTGACGCGCCGGGTGCGGGTCGAGCCCTCGGACTGGGGCGCGATCTCGCGCAGCTTGGCCTCTGTCCGGATTGTCGGCAGCGACTGCAGGATGACCTGGAACGGCGTGCCCGCCGAGAGATCGCCGGTCAACTGGTCGGGAATATCGACGACCGCTTCACGCGGGTCCGAGCGCGCCACGGTGACGACCGTCTGGCCCGGCGAGACGGTTTGGCCGACCTCCGCGCCGACGGCGGTGACGACGCCGTCGAAATCCGAGAACAGCCTGGCATAGCCGAGCTGCTCCTGGGCCTTGGCCAGCGAAGCTTTTGCCCGCTCGACGCTGGCTTCCGCGGCTTTGCGTGCCTGCTGCGCGGCATCGAAGACAGACTGCGACGTATTGGCCGAGGTGAGCAACTGGCGCTGGCGCTCCTCGCTGGCGGCCGCATTGGCGAACTGCGCCTGCGCATTGGAGAGTTCGGCCTTGGCCGCCTGGACGGCCAGCTCCAGCGCGGTTGGGTCGAGTGCCGCGATCGTCGTGCCCTTGCTGACGATGTCGCCGACCTTGACGTCGCGCGAGACGACGCGACCGAGCAGTCGGAAGGCAAGATCGGCACTCACCTGCGGTTCGACCGAGCCGGCGAAACCGAAGGTCTGGGTGGTGCGCGGCTCGACCACGACCGACAGCACCGGCCGGACGACCTCCGGCGGCTTTTCCTCCGATTTCGAACAGGCTGCGAGCGCGCCAAGCGCGGCAAGGCCAAGCAGGAGCCGCTTCATTGCGCCGCTCCCGATATTTCGACTGTCTGGCCGGGGTTGAGCAATTGCCCGCCCGACGTAACGACCCTCTGGCCCTCGTTCAGTCCCTTGGCAATGACGACGGTACCCGAATCGAACGCCAGCACCTCGACCGGCGTCGTCGCGACTGCCTTGGTCGCGGGATCGACGATCCAGACCGCCGGCTTGCCGGCGCTGGATGTCAGGGCCTGCCAGGGCAACAGGATCGCCTTCGCCGGCTTGGCGCCGACCGAGCCGATGACGGCCGCCCCCAGCGGCATGCCGGCGGGCGTATCGGGAATGGCTACCTTGACCCTTATCGAGCCCGAAGCCGGGTCGACCGCCGGCGAGATCTCGCGCACCTTGCCCGTTGCTCTGACCTGCGGATCGGATAACAGCGTGATCGTCACCGCCGGCGAGGCCGGCGTCCTGGCGACCAGCGTCTCCTGCACATTGAACACGGCGTCGCGGTCGCCGTCCTCGGCAACGGTGAAGACGGTCTGCGCCGCCTGCACCACCTGGCCGGCTTCGACCTGGCGGGCGGTAATCACGCCGGCGGCGCCGGCCTTGAGTTCGGTGAAAGACAGGTTCTGCCGGGCGTTGGCGAGCGCGCTCTGCGCGGCATCCACGCTGCCTTGCGCCACCTTCAGTGCCTGGTCGGCCGCGTCATAATCGCGCCTGGTGGTGAAACCCTGGGCAAGCAGCGTCTTTTGCCGCTCGAAAGTGGCCGCGGCCTGGGTCAATTGCGCCCGCGCGGCATCGAGATCGGCCTGCGCCGATCGCAGATCGGATTCCTGCTCCTGCGGATCGATGCGGGCAAGCACTGTCCCCTGATCGACATGCTGGCCGACATCGACAAGCCGCTCGGCGACGCGTCCGCCAACCCGGAACGAAAGATTGTTGAGCGTGCGCGCCGCGATCACCCCGGTCAGCGAGGTTCTCGGCGCATAGTCGGCCATCGCCACCGTTTCGGTGCGCACCATGACCGGCAGCTTCTTTTCCTCCACCTCCTGCTTCTGGCAACCGGCGAGCAGCGCCAAGGCCGTGCAGGCGAGAATTGAAGCGGCTGGAAAAGACAAAAGGCTCGGAGTTTTGGCGGATGGCGGGGAGACAGACGATGTCACGTTCCTGCTCATGGCTCCCCCCGGCCGCGGCCCGTCGCGGTCCCTCGCGGAAATCAGGAGGATAGTCGATCGCGGAAAAAAGGAAAACCGGTCTCGCAAGGGTATCGCCGGACTGGTCAAGTCAGGCCCAATCGACCCGGCGATGGTGCCGGCTTGAGGAAAACCTGAAATAAGCCCAGAAGGGAACTGAACGGCATCAAACAGAACGGGCCCCGGCCCGGTGAGGGATATGATGAAGAACTCCGCCATTTCCGAACGCAAGAACCAGTCGATCTCGCGCGGCGTCGGCATGACCACGCAAATCTACGCCGACCGGGCCGAGAATTCGGAGATCTGGGATGTCGAGGGCCGCCGCTATATCGACTTCTCCTCTGGCATCGCCGTCGTCAACACCGGCCATCGCCATCCCAGGGTAATCGAGGCTGTCAAGGCGCAACTCGACCGCTTCACCCACACCTGCCACCAGGTCGTGCCTTACGAGAGCTATGTGCGGCTGGCCGAACGGCTGAACGCCATGCTGCCCGGCAAGTTCGAGAAGAAGACGATCTTCGTCACCACCGGCGCCGAGGCGGTGGAGAATGCCATCAAGATCGCTCGCAACGCCACCGGCCGCCAGGCCGTCATCGCCTTCGGCGGCGGCTTCCACGGCCGCACCTTCATGGGCATGGCGCTGACCGGCAAGGTCGTGCCCTACAAGGTAGGCTTCGGCGCCATGCCGGGCGACGTCTACCACGTGCCGTTCCCCGTGCAACTGCATGGCGTCTCGGTCGCCGATTCGCTGGCGGCGCTCGACAAGCTGTTCAAGGCGGATGTGGATCCGGCCCGCGTCGCCGCGATCATCATCGAGCCGGTTCAGGGCGAGGGCGGCTTCTACGACGCGCCGCGTGAACTCCTGACGGCGCTGCGCAAGCTCTGCGACCAGCACGGCATGCTGCTCATCGCGGACGAAGTGCAGACCGGCTTTGCCCGCACCGGCAGGATGTTCGCCATGGACCACCACGAGGTGGCGGCCGACATCACCACCATGGCCAAGAGCCTGGCCGGCGGCTTTCCGCTGTCGGCGGTCACCGGCCGCGCCGAGATCATGGATGCGCCCAGCCCCGGCGGCCTCGGGGGCACATACGGCGGCAGCCCGATCGGCGTCGCCGCGGCACACGCCGTCCTGGATGTCATCGAGGACGAAAAGCTCTGCGACCGCGCCAACACGCTGGGTGCGCGGCTGAAGCAGCGCCTGCAGTCGATCCGTGATGACGTGCCCGAGATCGTCGACGTCAGGGGGCTGGGCTTCATGAATGCGGTCGAATTCAACGACGTCAAGAAGGGCCTGCCGTCGGCCGAGATCGCCAACGCGATCCGCCTGAAGGCGCTCGACAAGGGGCTGATCCTGTTGACCTGCGGGGTCCACGGCAACGTCATCCGCTTCCTGGCGCCGATCACCATCCAGGACGAGGTCATGAACGAAGCGCTCGACATCCTGGAAAGCTCGATCCGCGAAGTCTGCGCCTGAGCAGTGCTTGCCTTCTCCCAGTCACTATACGGGAGAAGGTGCCGGCAGGCGGGTGAGGGGCAGCGCAGACGTCGAAATTGACGTTTGATCTCGGGTGTCTTCTACCCAATAGCCTTTGCAGGTTCACTCTGCTGAAACGCGGCCAATGCCGCCTTCAACCCATCCGGTCCCTCCGCAACCGTTTCCGGCGTCGGCGAGAAACCGGCGCCGAGCATCTTGCGACCAAGCATGTGGTCGCCGGGGCGGTTGACGGATTCGATGCCGAGCAGCCGGTCTCCCGCATAGTGGTAGATCGAGAACTTGTTGTCGGGCAGGTCACCGAGTACGACATGGCTGTCGCCGCCTGATGTCAGCCCGACCATCTGCAATTTCATGTCGCCAATGTCGGACCAGAACCATGGCACCGCCGAATAGCAGTCGGCGTGACCGGTGATGGTGCGCGCGGCGAGCCGCGCCTGGTCGGTGGCGTTTTGCACCGATTCCAGCCGCACGTCGCCGCCGGTGAACCAGTGCCGGTACGAGGCGGCGTCGCCGACGGCAAGGATGTTCCGTACCGAGCTGCGCATCTGGTGATCGACGCGGATGCCGTTGGCTATGGTGAGGCCGGCTTCCTGCGCGAGTTCGACATTCGGCACGGCACCGATACCCACCACGACCATGTGCGCCGGCAGCCTTTCGCCCGAGGAGGTGATCGCGGCGGTGACATGGCCGTCTTCGCCTTCGAGCCTTGCAATCGAGGTGCCGGTGAGGATTCGCACGCCTGTCGCTTCCAGCCTTTGCCGGACATGGCTGGCCACCACCGGCGCCACGGCGCGGCCAAGCAGCCGGCCGACCGCCTCGACAACGGTGACGGTGCGGCCCGACGCCCGAAGCGTGGCGGCGATTTCCAGTCCGATGAAGCCGCCGCCGAGAATGACGACATCTTCGCTATGCGCGCTCAAGTCCCGAATCAGCCGGGCATCGGCCAGCGAGCGCAGCGACACCACGCCGAACAGCTCCGCGCCGGGTAATGGCAAGGCACGCGGGCGCGATCCTGTCGCCAGGATCAAATGGTCGAAGGCAAGTGCGCCACCGCCGGCAATGTCGAGACTGCGGCGGCCGGCATCGATGCGCTCGATCCGGATGCTCGGCCGGTAGTCGATGGCGCTGCCGGTGTAGAAGGCTTCGCCGCGCAAGGGCTGCGGCTTGGCCGTGGCATCCTTGATGAAGGTCTTCGACAGCGGCGGCTTGTGATAGGGCAGTTCGTTCTCGTCGCCGACCAGGATCACCGGCCCGTCATAGCCATCCTCGCGCAGACTGGCGGCCGCCTGCACGCCCGCATGACCCGCACCGACAATGACCACGCCGTTCTTCATTGCATTTCGATCCCGATTCGATCCTAGGACGTCTCGCCAAGCGGCAATTGTCTGGCACCGCCGCAAGAGAATGTCTGCGGGTCGCACCCGGGATGGCGACTGTCAATCGGACAGTTCGGCCGCAAAGCCGGTGCAACGAACGCGTAAAGTTGACAGTTGTAGTTTAGAATAATTCTAAACTGTTGTTTCGATTGGGTTTTTAAGCAATTTCCGTTGACTCCATTGAACTCGAAGTTTTAAGGAAGCTTGCGCATTGGCGCATCCCTTTGATGTCTGGGCCTTGAACCCGTTCGATTGGAGGCATTTTGGTGTCTTTCTTCCCTGAGTCGCGCGACAGCGCGGCATACTTCCCTGAGTCGCGCGACAGTGCGGCATATCTTGCGGCCGGTGGCATGCACACGGCCTGGTGCCGGTTGCCGCGCGCGCCGTTTGCGGAATTCCCGAGAAACTGGAGAGCGACAATGACGGCACGATATGGCGGCAGGCTTGTGGCGATCGGCGCCACGGCGCTGCTGACGGCGGCGGTGTTCGTCCTGCCCGCAAAGGCGCAAACCGATGCGAAGGCGGTGATCGAGACCTATTCCGACATCGCGCTTGCCAAGTACGAGGATTCGCTGACCACGGCGCGGACGCTGGACAAGGCGGTCGACGCGCTGCTTACCAACCCGTCGGCGGAAACGCTCAATGCCGCCCGCGACGCCTGGAAGGCGGCGCGCGTGCCCTACCAGCAGACCGAGGTCTATCGCTTCGGCAACAAGATCGTCGACGACTGGGAGGGCGAGGTGAATTCCTGGCCGCTGGACGAAGGCCTGATCGACTATGTCGCCAAGAGCTACGGCACGGATTCGGATGCGAATTCGCTCTATACCGCCAATGTGATCGCCAACAAGGAGATCGAGATCAACGGCAAGAGGGTCGATGCCTCGAAGCTTTCGCCGGAATTCCTCTCCGGTACGTTGCAAGGGGCCGGCGGCGTCGAAGCCAATGTCGCTACCGGCTATCACGCCATCGAATTCTTGCTCTGGGGTCAGGACCTGCACGGCACCGGCCCGGGCGCCGGCGAGCGTCCCTATACCGACTATGATCTCAAGAATTGTACTGGCGGCAATTGCGACCGCCGCGCACAGTACCTGAAGTCGGCAACTGACCTTCTGGTTTCCGACCTGCGGAAGATGGTCAACGACTGGAAGGAAGACGGCGCCGCGCGCAAGAACCTCGTCGATGGCGAGCCGAACACCGCCGTCTCGGTGATCTTCACCGGCATGGGCTCGCTCTCCTACGGCGAACTGGCCGGCGAGCGCATGAAGCTCGGCCTGCTGCTGCACGATCCGGAAGAGGAGCAGGACTGCTTCTCTGACAACACCTACAATTCTCATCTCCATGATGCCCTCGGTATTCGCGCCGCCTATCACGCCAGCTACACCAGGCTGGACGGCACCGTCGTTTCGGGTCCCTCGGTGCACGACATGGTCAAGGCAGCGGATCCGGCAATCGACAAGGAACTGTCCGACAAGCTCGATGTCACCGTCGCCAAGATGGAAGCGATCAAGGGACGGGCATTGGCCGGCGAGGCCTACGACCAGCAGATCGCCGAGGGCAATACGGCAGGCAATGCCACCGTGCAGGCGGCAATCGACGCGTTGATCGACCAGACCAAGTCGATCGAACGCGCCGTCGGCGCCTTGAAGCTCAACAACATCGCCTTCGAAGGCTCCGACAGTCTCGACGCGCCCGACAAGGTGTTCAAGTAAGCCCCCAGCCAAACGGCGCATCGGAGCGCCGTCAGCCAGAGCGACGAAATGCTGATCTGCCATTGCAACATCATCACCGAGAAGGAGATCGAGCAGACGATCATCGGCCTGCTGGATCAGGATCCCTGGCAGCTCATCGTGCCGGCAAAGGTCTATCACGCCATGCACAAACGGGGTCGCTGTTGCGGCTGCTTCCCAAATGTGGTGGAAACGATCATTCGGGTCACCGAGAACTACCACGCCCGCTCGCAGGCAAGCGGCATGGACATCGTTTCACATCTGGATCGCGTCAGAGGCCTGCGCGTCCAATACGGGAGCAGAACCCATGAAAGGCGAACCACAGATCATCGAGCGGCTTAACGAGGCTCTTTTTCTGGAGCTCGGCGCCGTAAACCAGTATTGGGTGCATTTCCGCCTGCTCGAGGATTGGGGATACGCCAAGCTGGCCAAGAAGGAGCGGGCGGAATCGATCGAGGAGATGCATCACGCCGACAAGCTCGTCGCCCGCATCATCTTCCTTGAAGGCCATCCCAATCTGCAGTCCGTGGCGCCGCTGCGCATCGGCCAGAACGTCAAGGAAGTGCTCGAATCCGACTTGGCCGGTGAATATGACGCGCGCACTGCCTATAAGCGCTCGCGCGAAATCTGCGAGGAAGCGGGCGACTACGTGACGATGAAACTGTTCGAGGAACTGCTCACCGACGAGGAAAGCCATATCGACTTCCTCGAGACGCAGCTCGACCTGCTGGCCTCGATCGGTGAGGAAAAGTACGGCCAACTCAACGCCGCACCGGCGGATGAGGCGGACTAAGGATATGCGGGAATGCGGCGCCTCTTAGACGTCCTGCGCCGCTTGCGGCGGGTCAAGGGCCCGCCGCGCCTCCGGAAAATGCCAGCCATATCGGCTGGTCGGCACGGCATTATTCTGATGCTGGCGCTGACCACTCCTGCCATCGCCGGCGACCTTCTACCCGCCGGTCTCGCCACAACGCGCACCGACCCCGATGCCAAGGATCAGGCGCGCGTCACCATCGTTACCAGGCCTACCACGGATTTTTCCAAGCCCGAGCCTTTCGAACTGATGCAAGGTGGCGCCGGCACCTCGCGGAAAGACATCAGCCGTGATTCCTTCTCGCAATCTTCGGCCAACATCAGCTTCGAGGAAGAAGGCACCTTCAAGCTCGGCAATGCGCTTTTCCGCAAGAACTGGGTGTCGTCGCCGTCCTCGACGCAGGCCTCGGATGGGCTCGGACCCTTGTTCAACGAACGCGCCTGCCAGAACTGCCATCTGAAGGATGGCCGTGGACGGCCGCCGCAAGCCGATGTTGGGACTACCTCGATGTTCCTGCGGTTGGCGCGCGACGCAAGCAGCGCGGAAGAGAAGGCGGCGCTCGCCGACCATGGGCTGCTCAACCTTCCAGACCCGGTCTATGGCACGCAGTTGCAGGAACTGGCTGTGCTTGGTCTCGGGGGTGAGGGCAGGATGCGTGTCGACTATCAGGAACGGAAGGTGAAACTGCCGGACGGCACTGCGGCTTCCCTGCGCAAGCCCGCTTATACGATCGATGATCTCGGCTACGGGCCGCTCGATCCGCGCACCACGCTGTCGCCGCGCCTGACGCCGCCGATGATCGGCCTCGGCCTGATCGAACAGATCGCGCCGGCCGACATTCTGGCCCATGCCGACCCTGACGACAGGGATGGCGATGGTATTTCCGGCAAGCCCAACATCGTGCGTGATGGCCTAAGCGGCGAACCGACGCTTGGCCGTTTCGGCTGGAAGGCGCAGACGGCGTCGATCCGCCAGCAAGCGGCGGATGCCTTTGCCGGCGATATCGGCGTCTCAACGTCGGACGAGCCGAAACACTGGGGTGATTGCACCGCCGCGCAGGAAAAGTGTCTCGCCATGCCCAACGGCGTGCAGGCGCGCCTCGGCCCGGTCGAGGCGCCGTCGGCGGTGATGGATCTCGTCACCTTCTATTCGCGGAACCTGGCGGTGCCGGCGCGACGCGACCTCGCCTCGCCTGAGGTGCTCGCCGGCAAGAAGGTCTTTTATGAAATCGGCTGCATTGCCTGTCACACGCCGAAATTCGTTACCCGTCGCGATGCACCTGACAAGGCGCAGGCGTTCCAGTTGATCTGGCCTTATTCCGATTTCCTGCTGCACGACATGGGGCCGGATCTTGCCGACGGCCAGGCTGTGGGCGACGCGACTGGCAATGAGTGGCGCACGCCGCCGCTATGGGGCATCGGCCTCACCGAAACGGTCAACGGCAATTCCTTCTATCTGCACGATGGCCGTGCGCGCACTTTGGTCGAGGCCATCCTGTGGCATGGCGGCGAGGGCCGGAAGGCGCGCGACCGCTTTGCCGCCACCAGCGCCACCGAGCGCGATGCATTGGTCAAATTCCTGGGGTCACTTTGATGGCGAAGCGTTTCGCGCTGGTTCTCGTTCTTCCGCTGGCTCTGCTGGGCGCCTTGCCCGCATCGGCCGCGGTGAAAGCCTCTGATGTCGTCCAGCGCGCGATCGACGGCTTTGTCCGCCCGGCATATGAGGACCTGCACCAGCATGCGGAAGCCCTCGCCAAAGCCATGCACAGGCTTTGCGAGGCGCCCTCGCAAACGGATCTCGAAGCGGCGCGAGCTGCGTTCTCGGCTACCGTCCATGCCTGGTCGTCGGCCGAGATCATCGGTTTCGGGCCAATCAAGGAGAACAACAGGCTGGAGCGCATGCTGTTCTGGCCGGATCGCAAGAGCATCGGCCTGAAACAGGTGCAGGTGGTGTTGTCGGACAAGGATCCCGCCGCCACCGATCCTGTCCAGCTTGCCGGCAAGAGCGTTGCCATGCAGGGGCTCGGGGCGCTGGAATTCGTGCTTTACGGCGACGGCGCCGACGCCTTGACGGGCAAGGCTGAACCCTATCGGTGCGCTTATGGCGCGGCCGTTGCCGGCAACATCGAAGCTATCGCGACGGACGTCAGCGCGGCCTGGAACAAACCCGACGGATTCGCGGCACTGTGGGCCAATCCGGGGCCGCAAAACGCGCTCTATCGCGATGGCAACGAGGCGGTCACCGAACTGGTCGGCGTCTTCATCAATGAACTGGAAATGGTCCGCGATGTGCGCCTGAAGGGTTTTCTGGGCGCCAGGCCCGAGGCCGACAAACCAAAACAGGCGATCTACTGGCGTTCGCAAAACACCGCCAACGCGCTGGCCGGAAATCTGGCCGGCATCGATGCGCTGTTCCAGGTGTCGAAGCTCGGCAGCGCGCTGCCGCCGGATGCGCGCTGGATGGCAGAGTCGATCCACATCCAGCTGCTCAACGGCGTTGCGACCGCCAAGGCCATCCAGGGTCCGATCGACAAGGCGCTCGCCGATCCGGCGCTGCGCGAAAAACTCGAGCATTTCGCCCTGATCACCTCCAGCCTGTCGACTCTGATCGGCACCAGGCTGACCGCCGAATTCGGTCTGACCGCCGGCTTCTCGTCGCTGGATGGAGACTGAGCGTGAAGGAATTGCTCATCGACCGCCGCGATTTCTTGAGGGCCGCCGGCATTGGCTTTGCCGCCGCCGTGACGCCCTCGGCCTGGGCAAATACGCTCGCGGCGGATGCCGTGTTCGCCACCGCCTTCCTCAAGCGCGACGGCGGTTTTGGCGCCGCCGTCCTGTCCGAGGCCGGCAAGGTGCTGCATACGATCGACCTGCCCGATCGCGGTCATGACGTCACCTTCGATCCGATCTCGAAACGTTCGGTGGTTTTCGCCCGCCAGCCCGGCACCTTCGCCGTCGTTTTCGATCACGCCGGGCGCGACGCCCCGCGGACCATCGCCAGCATCGCAGGCCGGCACTTCTTCGGTCATGGTGTCTTCTCGCCCGACGGCGCTCTGCTCTACGCCACCGAGAACGACTTCGACAACGCCGTTGGCGTGGTCGGCGTCTATGACGCGCGGGCGAAATTCAATCGCATCGGCGAATTCCCGACCTACGGCATGGGCCCGCACGAACTTCTTCTGCTGGGCGACGGCAAGACGATCGCGGTCGCCAATGGCGGCATCGAGACCCATCCAGACTATGGACGCGCCGAGCTCAACATTGCGACCATGAAACCTTCCTATGTGCTGGTCGACCGCGTCACCGGCGACCTGATCGAAAAGCATGAACTGCCGGCCGCTCTCCACCAATTGTCGATCCGCCACATGGATACCGACCAGACCGGCACCGTCTGGTTCGGCTGCCAATACAGGGGCTCCGGCACCGATCGTCCGCTTCTGGTCGGTCGCGCCGCGCGGGGCAGGGGGTTGGCATTGCTCGACATGCCGCGGGATGTGCTGTCCGGTTTCCGCAACTATATCGGCTCGGTCGCCGCCAATCCTGGTGCCGGCACCGTCGCCGTCTCCTCGCCGGAAGGCAATTCGCTTGTCGTGATCGATGCGGGCAGCGGCCGGATCGTCTCCTCCAGCGCGCTGGTCGAGGTCTGCGGCGTGGCGCGCGACGGGGCAGGTTTCATGGCCACCACGAGCGCCGGCGAGATCATCGAGGGCGGTGGTGCCACGCGGACGGAACCGGACTATGTCTGGGACAACCACATACTGCGCATAGGGCCGGAGGCATAAGCTCTTCTGCCTGCCCAAACCGAAGCCGCTTAACAAATTATGCACTATACACTTGCGGTTGCGCGCCATGGCGGGCACAGGGAATTGTTTTTCGAACCGGTCGTTTCATGAAAGTTCTCGCCATCGACTGTGCCGCCAGCCTCTGCGCTGCCTGTGTCTACGACGCGGCGGCTGGGCTGGAGCTTGGCCGCTCGGTGCTCGATCTGGGCAAGGGTCATGCCGAGCACCTGATGGCCGTGATCGCTGACGCGCTGAAGACCGGCGCGACCGACTACGTCGGGCTTGGCGCCATTGCCGTCTCTGTCGGTCCGGGTTCCTTCACCGGCCTGCGCGTCGGCGTGTCGACCGCGCGTGGCCTGGCGCTGGCGCTCAAGCTGCCGGCAATCGGGGTGACGACCCTTGAGGCACTGGCGGCCGAGGCGGCCAGTGCCTTTCCTGGCCGCGCCGTGCTGGCGGCGCTTGATGCCGGCCGCGAGGAAATCCATGCCGCATTGTACGATGAAATGTCAGTGTTGACTTACGGTCCGGCCACGGCCACGCTTGCGGGTGCGGTGACGATGGCGTCGGAACGTTCCGCGGTGCTCGCCGGCACGGCGGCGACACTGATCGCTGACGCGGCCGGCCGCACCTTCGACATCGGGCCTCGGGCGGCCACCGCCGACATTCTCACTTACGCTCGGCTGGCTGCCGCAAAGGGGCAGGGCGAAAGGCCGAAGCCGCTTTATCTGCGCGGTGCCGATGCCAAGCCGCAGGCCGGGTTTATACTATCGAGGCAGAGACCATGATCCCGAAAAGTGGAGGCCGGTTTTCGCGGACAAACGGTCCCGTTTGTCCAGAGATCATGGTCAGACGAGAAAACGAGAATTGATGCGCATACCTTTTCTTCAACCACGTCGCCGGGACTATGCGCTCGAGCCGCTCAGGATCGCCGACAGCGCCGCGGTCTCGCTGCTGCACCGCGAGGATTTTGTCCGCCCCTGGACCGATGGTGAGTTCGCCGCCTTGCTCGAACAGGACACCGTGTTCGGTTATGCCGCGCGCGAAACCGGGCAGGGCGCCAAGCCGCCTGTCGGCTTCGTCCTCGCCCGGCTGGCCGCGGGCGAGGGTGAAATCCTGACCGTCGCGGTGGCGCGATCGCATCGCCGCCAGGGGCTGGGCTGGCAGTTGATGGACGCAGTGCTGCGCGAATTGCATTCGCAGCGCGCCGAAGCCTTATTCCTCGAGGTCGATGAGACCAATGCCGCGGCGATCGCCCTCTATCGTCGCCTGGGTTTTCGGGAAGTCGGCAAGCGTCCGGATTACTACAAGTCGCCCGATCGCGGGCCGACTGGGGCGCTTGTCATGCGCCGCGATCTTCGCTAGCCAGGGACCGCATGACCCCGAAATCGAATCCGATTTTCGGAGAGGATCATGCGCCAGAATTAAGGTGTTACAGCGTCCTTTGTGCGTCCAAGAGGACGCGCGGCGCTGTAACGGTAGGGCGATGATCAAGAAAATCAGGATTTTCCTGGCGCTGGGCCTCGTCGTCGCTGGGTCGCTGGTTTTCGTGCCGCTGCAGATTCTGTCGATGAAGACCGGTTGGTGGCCGGAAACCTTCATCCTCAAGCTCTGGCACCGGCTGATCATCCGGGCTCTCGGCATGCGTATCCAGGTCAGAGGGGCGCTGTCCGACAAACGCCCCTTGCTGGTTGTCTCAAATCACATCTCCTGGACCGACATCATGGTGCTGGGCTCCTTTGCGGATGTGAAATTCATCGCCCGAGCCGACATGGAAGGCTGGCCGCTGATCGGCATGCTGTCGAAACTGCAACGCACTGTTTTCATCGAGCGCGAACGCAAGCGTTCGTCTGGCGATCAGGCCAGCGAGATCGCCAGACGCATGGCCAAGGGCGATGCCATGGTGCTGTTCGCCGAGGGTTCGACCGGTGACGGCAATGTCGTCCTGCCCTTCAAAAGCACCCTGTTCGGCGCCGCCTCGATGGCCATTTCCGAAGGCGCGGCCGAGCAGGTCTTCATCCAGCCCGTTGGGATCGCCTATACGCGCCTGCACGGCGTGCCGCTCGGCCGCCGCCACCGCCCGATCGCAGCCTGGATCGGCGATGAGGACCTGATGCCGCATCTCAAGGTGCTGATGGCCGAGGGCGCGCTCGACGTCGAGGTGCATTTCGGCGAACCGATCGCCTTTGCCAAGGGTTCCAACCGCAAGGAAACGGCCAAGCTGATGGAAGGCCGGGTGCGCGAGATGATGCAGGCCGCCCTCGCCGATCCGCTCCCGAGCCGTTAGCCGCCGGCATGCGCCAGCTGGCACATGCCGAGAATCGTCTGTTTTTTGTCACGGAAAGGCGTTAGAAGCCGCCGGATGAACTTGAACACGATTGAAAGCGACGACATCGGCACTGTGGCCGGACACCCGGCGGCGCGCGCCACGGCAGCCAAGAAGGTCTTCGTCAAGACCTATGGCTGCCAGATGAACGTTTATGATTCACAGCGTATGACCGATGCACTGGTCGCTGACGGCTATACGGCGACCGATGTCATCGGCGAGGCCGATCTAGTGCTGCTCAATACCTGCCATATCAGGGAAAAAGCCGCCGAAAAGGTCTATTCCGAACTTGGCCGCATCCGCGACATGAAGGCGGAACGCGCAACTGCCGGCCGCGAGATGCTGATCGGCGTCGCCGGCTGCGTGGCGCAGGCCGAGGGCGCCGAGATCATCCGGCGTTCGCCGGCCGTCGACCTGGTCATCGGTCCGCAGACCTATCACCGTCTCCCCGACGTGCTGGCCCGGGTTCGCGGCGGCGAAAAGATCGTCGAAACTGAATACGCCATCGAGGACAAGTTCGAACATTTGCCGCAGCCCAAGCGTGCCGAGGTGATCAAGCGTGGCGTCACCGCCTTCCTCACCGTCCAGGAAGGCTGCGACAAGTTCTGCACCTTCTGCGTCGTGCCCTATACGAGAGGCTCGGAAGTGTCGCGGCCGGTGGCGCAGATCGTCGCCGAGGCCGAGCGGCTGGCCGAGGCCGGGGTGCGCGAGGTGACGCTGCTCGGCCAGAACGTCAACGCCTGGCATGGCCAGGGCGAGACCAAACGGGGCAAGACCGCGGAATGGGGTCTCGGGCGGCTGCTGTTTCGGCTGGCCGAAATCCCCGGCCTGGCGCGGCTGCGCTACACCACCAGCCATCCACGCGACATGGACGACGAATTGATCGCCGCGCACCGCGACTTGGCCGCCCTGATGCCCTATCTGCACCTGCCGGTGCAATCCGGGTCGGATCGCATTCTGAAGGCGATGAACCGCAGGCATACGGCCAAGGACTATCTGGCGCTGCTCGATCGCATCCGCGCCGCCCGCCCCGATATCGCGCTGTCGGGCGATTTCATCGTTGGTTTCCCCGGTGAGACGGCGGCCGATTTCGAGGCGACCATGGATCTGGTGCGCCAGGTGAATTATGCTTCGGCCTTCTCCTTCAAATATTCGCCGCGTCCCGGTACGCCCGGCGCCGAGATGTCCGACCACGTGCCGGAAGCGGTCAAGGACGAGCGTTTGCAGCGCCTGCAGGCGCTGCTGTTGAAACAACAGCAGGATTTCGGCTTGAGTTTGATCGGCAGCACCATAGATACGCTGATCGAGAAGCCTGGTCGTCAGGCCGGCCAGAAGGTCGGCCGCTCGCCTTGGCTGCAGCCAGTTATTGTTGATGAAAACGCCGGTGAAATCGGTGACATTATCAAGGTGCGAATCACGAAGACGGGCTACAACAGCCTGTTCGCCGAATTGGCCTGATGGTCTCGGCAGATGAGGAGAGACGGTTGAGCGCAGCGGAGCTGAAGAATCTGCCCCCGGTACCGGCATCCGGGGCTTCTGACATGGCGCACATCGTTTTGACTTTCGACAACAACAAGCTTGCCAGCGCCCTTTACGGCCAGTTCGACGAAAACCTGGCCCGGCTGGAGCAGAAGCTCGGCGTCGACATCCGCTCGCGCGGCAACCAGCTGACCATCAAGGGGTCCGCTTCGGCCGCCGAACAGGCGCGCCGCGCCTTGGACAATCTCTACGGCATCCTGCAGAAGGGCGTCGATATCAGCCAGTCCGATGTCGACGGGGCCGTGCGCATGGCTATCGCCGCCGACGACCAGCTCACGCTGCCGACACTGGAGCGCAAGGGCAAGGTCTCCGCCGCCCAGATCGCCACCCGCAAGAAGACCATCTATGCCCGCTCCCTGAACCAGGACGCCTATATGCGGGCGCTGGAGCGGTCGGAACTGGTCTTCGGCATCGGTCCAGCCGGCACCGGCAAGACCTATCTGGCGGTGGCGCATGCGGCGATGCTGCTCGAACGCGGCATGGTCGAGCGCATCATTTTATCGCGACCGGCTGTCGAGGCCGGCGAACGGCTGGGCTTCCTGCCGGGCGACATGAAGGAGAAGGTCGATCCGTATCTGCGGCCGCTCTATGACGCGCTCTACGACATGATGCCGGCCGACAAGGTCGAGCGTGCGATTGCAGCCGAAGTAATCGAAATCGCACCGCTCGCCTTCATGCGTGGCCGCACGCTGGCGCACGCCGCCGTCATTCTCGACGAGGCGCAGAACACCACGCCGATGCAGATGAAGATGTTTCTCACCCGTCTTGGCGAGAACTCGCGCATGATCGTCACTGGCGATCCGACACAGATCGACCTTCCTCCGAGCACCAAGTCAGGCTTGGTCGAAGCCTTGCGTGTCCTCGACGGTGTGGCAGGCGCGGTAACCGTGCGCTTCAACGATGTCGACGTCGTTCGCCATCCGCTGGTGGCGGAAATCGTCAGGGCCTATGACCGGGACGCCAAGCTGGCTCGTGGCCTCGGTGCCGAGAATTGATCTTGACGATGCGGCCTCATGGCTGAGGACAACACATCCGGCGGCGGGAGCCTTCCGGTTCCCGTCGAGATCGATATATCGGTTGAAGCGGGCGATTGGCCCGATGAAGCAAGCCTGACGCGGCTGGTCGATCGCGCGGTTGAAGCCGCCTTTGCCGAGACCGGTGCGACGGGTCATTCCGAACTCAGCATTGTTTTTTCCGACGACGCCCATGTCCGTACCTTGAATGCCGGCTGGCGCGGCAAGGACAAGCCCACCAACGTTCTGTCTTTCCCGGCATTTCCGCCGGCAAAAGGCCGCCCGCTGCCGCCGATGCTCGGCGACATCGTGCTTGCCGCCGAGACGGTGGCGCGCGAAGCGGCACTGGAAGAAAAGCTGCTGGAGAACCATATCTGCCATCTCGTCATCCATGGCCTGCTTCATCTCATGGGCCATGATCACGAGACCGACGCGGAGGCCGAGGAGATGGAAGCCATCGAGCGCGCCGCGCTGGCAAGGCTTGCCATTCCCGATCCCTACGCGTAACTAAAAAAGACCAATTGACCGGACGACGATGAACGACAAACCAGAGACTGCCGCCCGCCCCGATGTCGGCAGTGCGATCAAGGCTTCCGATACGTCGGAAGAGGGATCAAGTCCGAGTACCGTTACCCCTAGTGTTGCCAACACCGGCAGCACGGCCATCGAGCCGTCGCCTGCCGGCCCCTCCCTGTTCAACCGCGTGCTGGGCCTGTTCCGGCAACGCAACGGCACCAGCCTGCGCGAAGAAATCGCCGGCGCGCTCGCCGAGACGACGAGCGATGTCGAATCCTTCTCGCCTGGCGAGCGCGCCATGCTCAACAACATCCTGCGCCTGCGCGAGGTGCGCGTCGAGGACGTCATGGTGCCCGCGCGCCGATATCGAGGCGGTCGAGATCGCCACGTCGCTCGGTGACTTGCTTGGCATGTTCGAACAATCCGGTCATTCCCGCATGCCGGTCTATTCCGAGACGCTCGACGACCCGCGCGGCATGGTCCATATCCGCGACGTGCTGGCCCATATCACAAAGCTGGCGCGTGTCAGGAAGGGCCGTGCAACCCGCAAAACGCCTGTCGCCACGGTTCTCGATCTTGCCCAGGTCGACCTTGCGCGCACCATTGGAGAGCTCAACCTGATCCGGCAGGTCCTGTTCGTGCCGCCGTCGATGCTTGCGTCCGACTTGATGGGCCGCATGCAGACGACGCGCACGCAGATGGCTCTGGTCATCGATGAATATGGCGGCACGGACGGCCTCGTCTCGCTCGAGGACATCGTCGAGATGGTGGTTGGCGACATCGAGGACGAGCATGACGACGACGAGCCGATGATCACCCAGACCGGCGACGGCGTGTTTATCGTCGATGGCAAGGCCGAAATCGACGAGGTCGCCAAGATGATCGGCGAGGAATTCGCCGCGGGTGAACATGGCGAGTATGTCGACACCATTGGCGGCATGATCTTCAACACGCTCGGCCGCGTGCCGGCGCGCGGCGAGGTGGTGCAGGCCATTCCCGGCTTCGAATTCCATGTGCTGGACGCCGATCCGCGCCGCGTCAAGCGCGTGCGCATCGTGCAGAGCCAAAAGGGCGAACGCCGCCGGCGGGTCACGGCGCGCACCGAACAGGCCTGAAAGCCTGCTGTCGCATGACGATCGAGGATCCGTTCAAGCACTCGGTCCTCGGCTCCGGCGTGTTTTACAAAGATCCACGCTCTGCCCTGGATTGGCTTGAAGCAGCCTTTGGCTTCGAGCGCAGCATGGTGGTCAGCAATGCTGAGGGAAAGCTGGTCCACGCCGAAATGCGGTTCGGCGATTGCTACCTCATTGTCGATTCTGAATGGGCCGATCATGTCGCGAGCCCCGCGTCGGTCCAGGGCAAGAACACGCAATCGGTCTATGTCAGGTTGGCAGACGGCCTGGATGCGCATTGCGAGCAGGCCCGCGCGGCCGGTGCTGCAATAATCCAGGAGCCGGCGGACCAGTTCTACGGCGAACGCCAGTATCGGGCGCGCGATCCCGAGGGCCATGTCTGGACGTTCACGCAGCCGATGGGTTCTGTTTCTCGTGAAGAGGCCGAGCGGTTGGGTGGCCTGCGCATCGAAGGCTGGCACCGGTAGAGAGCGGCCGGGTAATCACGCCGGCGTTTGGAGCGCGCGGCGCGGCCTGATAAATCTTAGCTCCTGATTCGCGCGACGGAAATACGCATGGAGCGCCTTGCCGGCCGGATAATTCTGCTTTGGGGTTGGCGGCGTTCGCTTGTGGCGTTTTTCGCTGGGGCGCTGACGGTTCTGGGGCAGGCGCCTTACGATTTCTTTGCCGCCTGTTTCATTTCGTTTCCGCTGCTGGTCTGGCTGCTCGATGGCGCGACCGGCGAAGCCTCCGGCAGCCTGTTGCGGCGCCTGCGGCCGGCTTTCGCCGTCGGCTGGTGGTTCGGCTTCGGTTATTTCCTCGCCGGCCTCTGGTGGATCGGCTCGGCGCTGCTGGTCGAGGCCGACGACTTTGCTTGGGCACTGCCGTTCGCGGTGGTCGGAATTCCCTTCGCGCTCGCATTTTTCTATGGCTTCGCAACGGTGGTCGCGCGGCTCCTGTGGAGCAGCGATATCGGCCGTATCGCTGCCCTAGCCTTCGGTTTTGCGCTGGCGGAGTGGCTGCGCGGTTTCCTGTTCACCGGTTTCCCCTGGAACGCCATCGGCTACGCGGCGATGCCGGTACCGCTTTTGATGCAGAGCGTCTCGGTGACCGGCATGATCGGCATGAATGCGCTCGCGGTTTTCCTTTTCGCACTGCCGGCGCTGCTGGCGGCGCGCCGGCATCTTCGGCTGGGCGCCACGCTGTTTGTCGTGCTCGCCGCCGCCCATGTCGGCTTTGGCTATGTCAGGCTCACCGCGCCCGAAAAGCCGGCGACGCGCAGTCTCGATGTCCGTATCGTCCAGCCGGCCGTGGACCTGTCGGAAAAATGGGACGCCTCGGTGCGCGACCGCATCTTCGCCACCTTGCTCGGCCTCTCCGCAAAGGCACCGGACCCAGGTCACGAAAAACCGCAATTGATTCTCTGGCCGGAAACCTCCGTACCGTTCCTTTTCACGGAGCGCCCCGACGCCTTGACGGCGCTGGGCGACATGCTGGGCGACGGCCAGATGCTGATCGCCGGCGTCGTGCGTGAGGAGGGCGGCTCGGCGGCCAGCGCCGACAGCCGCTACTACAACTCCGTGGTGGCGATCAACGACAAGGGCGAGATCGCCGACGCCGTGGACAAGGTTCATCTGGTCCCGTTCGGCGAGTATCTGCCTTTCGCCGACCTGCTCGCTCGTTTCGGCATCGAACAGCTCGTCGCCGGGCCGCTGACGTTCACGGCCGGCAACGAGCGTCATGCCATCACGCTGCCGGGCGGCATTCGTGCCCTGCCATTTATCTGTTATGAGGTGATCTTTCCCGATCTGGTGGCAGTTGACGCTACGTCATCACAGCTTATTGTGAACGTTACCAACGATGCATGGTTCGGCGACACGCCGGGACCGTATCAGCATTTCAGGCAGGCCCAGATTCGCGCGGTGGAGAATGGATTGCCATTGTTGCGTGCTGCCAACAACGGCATCTCGGCCGTGGTCGACTCCCGTGGCCGCGTCGTCGACGCCCTTGCGATCGACGCGCGCGGAGCCATCGATGTGAAGGTGCCTGTTTCCGCACAGACGGTCATTTCGTCCAGCCAGCGGCGCATTAACGGAATGCTGGTCATGTTGCTGTTTGCGCTTGTCGGGGGGCTGTTGAACGTAAGGCAAAAGCTACGGGTGAATTGACAGTTGGCACATTAGAAACTCATACTGTACCGCCTGAAAATTTCTCGAAGCTGGTGGATCGTTCTGTTGGGGCAGTCGCCTCCGGCTTTCTTTGGGCGGGAAAAAATCACGAAGCCGAAAAAATTCGGCGAGGGAAAAAATGACAGAAGAAAACAAGAAGAAACCCAATCCCATCGACATTCACGTGGGAAGCCGGGTCCGGCTTCGCCGCAATATGCTCGGAATGAGCCAGGAAAAGCTGGGCGAGAATCTCGGCATCACGTTCCAACAAATCCAGAAATATGAAAAGGGCACCAATCGCGTCGGTGCCAGCCGCCTGCAAGCGATCGCCTCCATACTCGGCGTCCCCGTCGCCTTCTTTTTCGAGGATGCGCCAGGCCAGGAATTGACAGCCAACCGCGGCTTTGCCGAGGATAGTTCGATGGCTTTCGCTGTCGAGTTCTGCGGCAGTCCCGAAGGACTTCAGCTCAACCGGGCCTTTGTCAAGATCGCCGACGTCAAGGTGCGCCGCAGGATCATTGACCTGGTAAAATCGCTCGCCGAGGACGATCTCGACTGACCCGCAATGCGGTTTGCACCGGCGGCGTGCGCCGCCGGTGGCACAAGATATCGCCTCCGACATTCAGGCCAGAGCCGCGGCAACGCTTGACGAGCAGCGCTTTGCCCCGCTAACACGTGGCGCGCCAAAATCGGCAGCCTGCCGATCGTTTTTCAAGAGGGGACACCCGTGACGCGGCAGAACTACTTCTTTACCTCGGAATCCGTAGCCGAGGGCCATCCCGACAAAGTCTGTGACCGGATCTCCGACGAAATCGTCGATCTGGTCTATCGTGAAGCCAAGAAGACCGGCATGGACCCGTGGAAGGTCCGTGTCGCCTGCGAGACGCTCGCGACCACCAACCGGGTCGTCATCGCCGGTGAAGTGCGCGTTCCCGAGACGCTGTTGAAGAAGGACAAGGGCGGCAACATCCTCAAGGATGCCGCGGGCCACCCTGTCGTCAACCCGGCGAAGTTCAAATCCGTCGCCCGTAAGGCGATCCGGGAGATCGGCTACGAGCAGGCCGGCTTTCACTGGAAGACGGCCAAGATCGAGGTCCTGCTGCATGGCCAGTCGCCTGATATCGGCCAGGGCGTCGACAACGCCGCCGACCGTCAGGGCGAGGAAGGTGCCGGCGACCAGGGCATCATGTTCGGCTATGCCTGCCGCGAGACGCCGGACCTGATGCCGGCGCCGATCTATTACAGCCACAAGATTCTCGAACTGCTGGCAGCCGCCCGCCACGAAAACAACGGCGAGGCCGGCAAGCTCGGGCCGGACGCGAAAAGCCAGGTCACCGTCCGCTATGTCGACGGTAAGGCCGCCGAGGCGACGCAGATCGTGCTGTCGACCCAGCATCTGGATTCAAGCTGGGATTCCAAGAAGGTCCGCAAGGTCGTGGAACCTTATATCCGCGAGGCATTGGGTGACCTCAAGATCGCTGACGATTGCATGTGGTACATCAACCCGACCGGCAAGTTCGTCATCGGCGGTCCGGACGGCGATGCCGGCCTGACCGGCCGCAAGATCATCGTCGACACCTATGGCGGCGCGGCTCCCCATGGAGGCGGCGCCTTCTCCGGCAAGGACACCACCAAGGTCGACCGGTCGGCTGCCTATGCCGCGCGCTACCTGGCCAAGAACGTCGTGGCGGCGAAGCTTGCCGATCGCTGCACCATCCAGCTTTCCTACGCCATCGGTGTCGCCCAGCCATTATCGGTCTATGTCGACCTGCACGGCACCGGCAAGGTCGATGAGGCAAAGCTCGAGGACGCGCTGCGTAGCGTGATGGACCTGTCGCCGTCAGGCATCCGCCGTCATCTCGACCTCAACAAGCCGATCTACGCCAAGACGTCGTCTTACGGCCATTTCGGCCGCAAGGCGGGCCGGGACGGGTCTTTCTCCTGGGAAAAGACCGATCTGGCCAAGGCGCTCAAGGATGCTGTCGCGGCCTGAGGGCGGCGGCAGGACTTGCGCCAGTCGATGAGTGACGCGGACAGGCCAAGCCGCATGACCGAAGCCTTCTTCGGTCGTCGGCGCGGCAAGCCCGTGCGCCCGCAGCAGGCTGCGGCGCTGGAAAGCGGGCTTGGCAAATACCGGCTCGATCTGACGGCCGAGGCACCGCCAGACCTGCGCGTCCTGTTTGAAGCAAAGGTTTCGGCGGTTCGGCTCGAGATCGGCTTTGGCGGCGGTGAACATCTCCTGCATCGCGCCATCGAGGCGCCCGCGACCGGCTTCATAGGTGTCGAGCCCTTCGTCAACGGCATGGCCAAGATGATGATGGCGGTGCGGGCAGCGCCGCTGGCCAATCTCAAGGTCTACGACGACGACGCCACCCAGTTGCTTGACTGGTTGCCGCCGGCCTCGCTCGACGGCATCGATCTTCTCTATCCCGATCCCTGGCCAAAGAAAAAACACTGGAAGCGGCGTTTCGTGAGCCTGGTCAATCTCGACCGTTTCGCACGCGTCCTGAAACCCGGCTCGAAATTCCGCTTTGCGTCCGACATCGACACTTATGTGAACTGGACCTTGCTGCATTGCCGGGCGCATGGCGCTTTCGCATGGCAGGCTGCGGACGCGGCGGACTGGCATCGCTCCTATGAGGGCTGGCCCGGCACGCGTTATGAGGCAAAGGCCATTCGCGAGGGGCGCCAGCCGGCCTATCTGACTTTCGTCAGGACGTAGGTCCGCCCAACCGGCACCCCCGGGAGGACGGGATCGAATGCCTGTTGGAGTCAGAAACGACCAATCCTGTTGAATACAGCCGGATCCATACCGAGATTGCGCAGGTCGTCGGCTCTGGGCTTGCGCCCGGCCTCCACGGCGCGAGATGCGGCAACGGCGCTGCCGAATGTGGTGAACAGATCGCCCAAGGCGGAGAATATCCCGCGGTTGCTCATGGTCTTGTCCTTTCGCGCGCACGCGCGCCGGTTCAAATCGTTTGATGGCTAACAAATAAGGGCGCGCCGCCGGCTCTCACAGGGGGATTGCCGCATGGCGGCCATGCGCCTGGAACAACCCTGACGCCGCCGGGCTTTCCCGGGCCGCCACTGCGGACTTGAAACACGAACCGTGTTCGTTTATATCAGCCTCAAATTCTTGGTCGGTATGACGAAGAGTGGGTCCACCCGGTCCCGCTCTTTTTTATTACCTGCCGATAGGTTCGAGACGAACGATAGGCAACGATGACTGCAACGGCAAACGAAGGTGACGACCGCATCATCCGCGAAAGCGGCATCGATGCGCGCATTGCGCTGATCGTCCAGCCGGTCCTGCGCGGCATCGGCTTTCGCCTCGTGCGCGTGCATCTGTCCGGCCAAAACGGGCTGACGCTGCAGATCATGGCCGAGCGTGAGGACGGCACCATGACCGTCGAGGATTGCGAGGAGGTCAGCCGCGCGGTGTCGCCGGCGCTCGACGTCGATGATCCGATCGAAAAGGCGTATCATCTCGAAGTCTCCTCGCCCGGCATCGACCGGCCTTTGGTGCGCAAATCGGATTTCGTGACCTGGACCGGTCATCTGGTGAAGATGGAAACGTCGGTCGTCGTTGCCGACCGCAAGCGCTTCAAGGGCAAGATCGCCGAGGCCGGCGAGAACGACGTGCTGATCGAGCGCGATAAGGCGGCCTATGGCGAGGAGCCGACAGTGCGCGTGCCCTACGATGCCATCGCCGATGTCAGGCTGATCCTGACCGACGACCTCATTCGCGAAGCGTTGTCCAAGGACAACAGGGAGCGCAAGGAAGCCAAGCGACGCCGCGGTGAACCGGACGACGATGTGTCCGAAGGTACGGAACCGGACGCCACGGACGAACACGAACAGGAAATTTGATTGAGCTGCCGGGCGCAAAGGTCCGGCGAACAGGCTCGGGAGAAAGAACATGGTTGTAAGCGCCAATAGACTTGAACTGCTGCAGATTGCCGATGCGGTCGCGCGTGAGAAGTCGATCGACAAGTCGATCGTCATCGCCGCCATGGCCGATGCGATCCAGAAGGCGGCGCGTTCGCGTTATGGCCAGGAGACCAACATTCGCGCCGATATCAACCCGAACACCGGCGAGATGAAGCTGCAGCGGCTGATGGAAGTGGTCGAGAAGGTCGACGATTACGCCACCCAGATAGCCATTTCCTCCGCACGCGAGCGCAATCCCGACGCCCAGCTTGGCGATTTCATCGCCGAACTGCTGCCGCCGATGGATTTCGGCCGCATCGCCGCGCAGTCTGCCAAGCAGGTCATCGTGCAGAAGGTGCGCGAGGCCGAGCGTGACCGCCAGTATGACGAATACAAGGACCGTATCGGCGAAATCGTCAACGGCACGGTCAAGCGCGTCGAATATGGCAACGTCATCGTCGATCTTGGCCGTGGCGAAGCGATCATCCGCCGCGACGAGCTGATCCCGCGCGAAAACTACAAATACGGCGACCGTGTCCGCGCCTATGTCTACGACGTGCGGCGCGAGCAGCGCGGCCCGCA
Organism: Mesorhizobium sp. URHB0026; assembly: GCF_054059755.1. NCBI lineage: Bacteria > Pseudomonadati > Pseudomonadota > Alphaproteobacteria > Hyphomicrobiales > Phyllobacteriaceae > Mesorhizobium > Mesorhizobium sp. URHB0026. The sequence goes on from NZ_JBSSCN010000001.1 coordinate 2,367,435, forward strand.
GATCTTCCTGTCGCGCACCCATCCGCAGTTCATGGCCAAGCTCTTCACCATGGAAGTGCCGGAGATCTATGACGGCATCATCGAGATCAAGTCGGTCGCCCGCGACCCGGGCTCGCGCGCCAAGATCGCCGTCATTTCGCGTGATAGCTCGATCGATCCGGTCGGCGCCTGCGTCGGTATGCGCGGCAGCCGCGTCCAGGCAGTCGTCGGCGAACTGCAGGGCGAGAAGATCGACATCATTCCGTGGTCGCCCTCGGCCGCCTCCTTCATCGTTAATGCGCTGCAGCCGGCGGAAGTCGCCAAGGTCGTGCTCGACGAGGATGCGGAGCGCATCGAAGTGGTGGTTCCCGATGATCAGCTGTCGCTGGCCATCGGCCGCCGCGGCCAGAACGTGCGCCTTGCCTCGCAGCTTACCGGCTGGGACATCGACATCCTGACCGAGGCCGAGGAATCCGAGCGCCGCCAGAAGGAATTCGTCGAGCGCTCGGCGCTGTTCATGGAAGCCCTCGATGTCGACGAGATGGTGGGCCAGGTGCTGGCCTCGGAAGGCTTCACCAGCGTCGAGGAAGTCGCCTATGTCGATGCCGGCGAGATCGCCTCGATCGACGGCTTCGATGAGGATACAGCCTCGGAAATCCAGACCCGCGCCCGCGAATATCTGGAGAAGATCGAGGCCGAGCACGACGATAAGCGCAAGGCGCTGGGCGTTTCGGATGATCTGCGCGAAATCCCCGGCGTCACCACCGCCATGATGGTGACGCTCGGCGAGGACGGCGTGAAGACGATCGAGGATTTCGCCGGCTATGCCGCAGACGACCTCACCGGCTGGAAGGAACGCAAGGACGGCGAGACCAAGGTCTATCCCGGCGTGCTGGCCAATCACGGCGTTTCGCGCGCCGATGCCGAGCAGATGGTTCTGGCCGCTCGCCTCAAGGCCGGCTGGATCACCGAAGACGAGCTTGCGGCCGAAGAAGAAACGGCCGACGAAGCCGTTGGTGCGTGAGGTGAAACCGCATCGCACACAACCCGCCCTTGGACGAGATGAACGATCGCACCTGCATCGTCACCCGCAAACAGGCCGAACCGGATGAACTGATCCGGTTCGTCGTCGGCCCGGATTCGGCCGTCGTTCCCGATCTCAAGAGAAATCTGCCCGGCCGTGGTTGCTGGGTGAGTGCGGACCGCCTACATATCGAGAAGGCGGCGGCCAAGAACCTTTTTGCCCGCGCCTTCAAGGCACAGGTGGTCGTACCGCCCGATCTCGGCGGAATGGTCGATGGGCTGCTTTCCAGATCCGCTCTCGGTATGCTGGGCCTTGCCCGCAAGGCAGGCGCGATTTCGCTAGGCGCTACCAAGGTCGAGAGCGCGGTGCGCGGCGGACTGGCGCTTTTCGTGCTCCACGCGACCGAGGCGTCCGCGGATGGCGTACGCAAGATCAGCCAGGCGCGGCGGGCGACCGTTCATATCGGCGGCCCCTCCATCCTTGCCTACAAACTTTTCTCCGAGGCCGAGTTGAGCTTGGCATTGGGGGGTACAAATGTGATACATGCTGCCGTCCTCGCGGGAGACGCGGGTAAGGCGGTCCAGAAGCGCATGGTTGCGCTCGACCGATATCGGGGCGGTACCCCGGACGATCTTGCAATGCTTGCGGCCGTTGCTGACGAAGATGATGCCGCAGAGGATATGGAATGAGCGATACGAAATCGGGCGACGACAAGACGTTGAGTGTTACACCGAAGAAGACCTTGACGCTGAAGCGCCCCAGCATGGAACAGGGCACCGTGCGCCAGAACTTCTCGCACGGCCGTACCAAGTCGGTCGTGGTCGAGACCAAGAAGCGCAAGTTCTCGCTGCCCGGCGACAAGCCGGAGCCGGTCGCGGCTCCGCCTGCGCCCGTCTTCACGCCGAAGCCGGCGGTCGTGGCGGCGCCTGTCGTCCAGGAAGCGCCCAAGGCGCCACCGCCGCCGCCGGCTCCGGTCGAGCGCAGCGGCATGGTGCTGAACGAATTGTCGCGCAGCGAGATGGAAGCGCGCCGCAGGGCGCTCGAGGGCTCGAAGGTCCGCGAGGTCGAAGACCGTCAGCGAGCCGCCGAGGACGCCAAGCGCCGCGCCGAGGACGAAGAGCGCCGCAAGCGCGAACGCGAGGACTCCGCGCGCCGCCAGGCCGAGGAAGAGGCACGGTTGCAGACCGAGGCCGAATCGCGCCGCCGCGCCGAGGAAGAGGCGCGCCGCCGCGCACCGCAAGCCGCCGAGTTGGCAACCGCCGACGAGGAGGAAGAGGTGAAGCCGAAGCGGGCGACCGCCGGCGCACCGGTGCGCCGCCCGGTCACGCCTGAAGTCGCGCGTCCGGCAAAGCCCACCAAGAGCGAGGAAGACCGCCGCCGTGGCAAGCTGACACTGAACTCCGCGTTGTCCGACGAGGATGCGCGGGCTCGTTCGCTGTCGTCGATGCGTCGCCGCCAGGAAAAATTCAAGCGCGCGATGCACAACGAGCCGCGCGAGAAGGTCATGCGCGAAGTGATCCTGCCCGAGACCATCACCATCCAGGAACTGGCGCAGCGCATGTCGGAGCGTGCTGTCGACCTGGTCAAGTATTTCATGAAGCAGGGCCAGATCCTGAAGCCGGGCGACGTCATCGACGCCGACACGGCCGAACTGGTCGCCACCGAATTCGGTCATACGGTCCGCCGCGTCGCCGAGTCCGACATCGAGGAAGGCCTGTTCAACATTGCCGACAATGCCGAGGACCTGGTGTCGCGTCCGCCGGTCGTGACCATCATGGGCCACGTCGACCACGGCAAGACCTCGCTGCTCGATGCGATCCGCAACGCCAATGTCGTTTCCGGCGAGGCCGGCGGCATCACCCAGCATATCGGCGCCTATCAGGTCGAGAAGAACGGTCAGAAGATCACCTTCATCGACACGCCCGGCCACGCCGCCTTCACGGCGATGCGCGCCCGTGGCGCCCAGGCGACCGACATTGCCATCCTGGTGGTCGCGGCAGACGACAGCGTCATGCCGCAGACGATCGAATCGATCAGCCACGCCAAGGCGGCCGGCGTTCCGATCATCGTGGCGATCAACAAGATCGACAAGCATGACGCCGATCCGCAGAAGGTGCGCTCGGAACTGTTGCGCCATGAAGTCTTCGTCGAATCGATGGGCGGTGAAGTGCTGGACGTCGAAGTGTCGGCGACCAAGGGCACCAATCTCGACAAGCTGCTCGAGGCGATCCTGCTGCAGGCCGAAATCCTCGACCTCAAGGCCAATCCCGACCGTACCGCCGAGGGCGTTGTCATCGAGGCGCAGCTCGACAAGGGCCGTGGTCCCGTCGCCACCGTTCTGGTGCAGACCGGCACCCTGATGCCGGGTGACATCCTCGTCGCCGGCAACGAATGGGGCCGCGTGCGCGCTCTGGTCAACGATCGCGGCGAGCAGATCAAGGAAGCACCGCCGGCGATGCCGGTCGAGGTGCTCGGCCTTCAGGGAACGCCGCAGGCCGGCGACCGCTTCGCCGTGGTCAACAACGAGGCCCGTGCCCGCGAGATCACCGAATATCGCCAGCGTCTGGCGCGCGAGAAGGCGGTGGCCAGGCATGCGGGCCAGCGCGGCTCGCTCGAACAGATGATGTCGCAATTGCAGACGAGCGGGCTGAAGGAATTCCCGCTGGTCATCAAGGGCGACGTGCAGGGTTCGATCGAGGCGATCAATGCCGCGCTCGACAAGCTCGGCACCGACGAGGTTCGTGCGCGCATCGTTCATTCCGGTGCCGGCGCCATCACTGAAAGCGACGTCTCGCTGGCGGAAACATCCAGCGCGGCGATCATCGGCTTCAACGTTCGTGCCAATGTGCAGGCGCGTGCAGCAGCCGCGGCCGCGGGCATCGAGATCCGTTATTACTCGATCATCTACAACCTCGTGGATGACGTGAAGGCGGCTCTGTCGGGCCTGCTCTCGCCGGAGCGTCGCGAGACCTTCATCGGCAATGCCGAGATCCTCGAGATCTTCGACATCACCAAGGTCGGCAAGATCGCCGGCTGCCGTGTCACCGAAGGCAAGGTCGAGCGTGGTGCGGGCGTACGCCTGATCCGCGACAACGTCGTCATCCACGAAGGCACGCTGAAGACCCTGAAGCGCTTCAAGGACGAAGTTTCGGAAGTCCCGGGCGGCCAGGAGTGCGGCATGGCCTTCCAGAACTACGAGGACATGCGCGTCGGCGACGTCATCGAGTGCTTCCGCGTCGAGATGGTGACCCGCACACTCTGAGGTCGAGTGACTTGTCGATATCGGGCGGTGGTCGAAAGGCCGCCGCCCCAAGTCTTTGACCACAAGTCTGTTGACCACAAGCCTGTTGACAATAATCATTTGAGACATGCGGCACGGTCCCATCCCGCGCCTCACGCTTTCAGGATCGAGAAAAATGCCCCGTTCCACCACATCAAGCCCATCCCAGCGCATGTTGCGCGTCGGTGAACAGGTGCGCCATGCGCTCTCGGAAACCCTGCAGCGGGGGGAGATCATTGACCCGTTGATTGAAAATACCGTGGTTTCGGTGTCGGAAGTGCGCATGTCGCCGGATCTCAAGATCGCCACAGCCTTCGTTTCTCCGCTTGGCGCAAAGGATACCGACGCCGTGATCGAAGCGCTGAACAAGCATGCCAAGTTCGTGCGCGGCCGCGTCTCCGGCGCGCTCCGGCAGATGAAGTACATGCCGGAGTTCCGTTTCCGGCTGGATACGTCCTTCGACAATTTCGCCAGGATCAACGACCTGCTGAAGTCGCCCGAAGTGGCACGCGACCTGGATAGCGACGACAACAAGGAAGAAGAATAATGGGGCGTCGCGGCAAGAAGAAGGGCCGGCCAGTCTCGGGCTGGGTGGTGCTGGACAAGCCGGTCGGTATGGGCTCGACCGAGGCCGTCTCCAAGATCAAATGGCTGTTCCAGGCCGAAAAGGCCGGCCATGCCGGCACGCTCGACCCTCTTGCCTCCGGCATGCTGCCGATCGCGCTCGGCGAGGCCACCAAGACCGTGCCCTACGTGCAGGACGGCGCCAAGATCTACCGTTTCACCGTTGCCTGGGGACAGGAGCGGTCGACCGATGACCTCGAAGGTCCGGTGACGAAAGAGGCCAATCAGCGTCCATCGGAAGCCGATGTCCGGGTGCTGCTGCCGAAATACACCGGCGTCATCATGCAGACGCCACCGCAATTTTCCGCCATCAAGATTGCGGGTGAACGCGCCTACGACCTCGCCCGCGAAGGTGAGACGGTCGACATACCGCCACGCGAGATCGAGATCGGCCGGCTCGACATTATCGAGCACAAGCCGGACCAGACGATTTTCGAGGTCGAATGCGGCAAGGGCACCTATGTACGTTCGCTGGCCCGCGACATGGGCCGCGACCTCGGCTGCTTCGGCCATATCAGCGAACTGCGCCGGGTCGAGGTCGAGCCGTTTACGCCAGAGGACTTCGTCACCATCGCCGAACTCGAGGCCGCGCGCTTCGGCGCGCAAGGTCACGATAAACCGGATCCGGAGGCAGACGCCGCGGACGCAGTGGAGATGCCCATCGATTTCGGCGCCATCGACGGGCTTCTCGTCGACACCTCGGCGGCGCTCGACTGCCTGCCGCGGATCGCGATCAGCGACGATGCCGCGACAAAGATACGCCTCGGCAATCCGGTCATCATTCGTGGCCGTGACGCACCGGTAGAGGCGGAGGAAGCCTGTGCGACGGCGCGGGGCAAGCTCGTCGCCATTGGCGCTATCGAGCAAGGCATGTTCAAGCCCAAGCGGGTCTTTGCCGGGTGACCGGTCTGATCGCCATGGCGGTATAGGACAGGCAGGTTCGACGGGTGGTGGCATGGCAAAGGCCGAGGTGGTGAAAAAACGGGCGCCGGTGAAGACGAGGCGGCCTCCGGTTGGCGCCTCGCCCGGCACGCTGATCGCCGATCCGGCGGCGCGGCGCTCCGAACTGCGGCTGACCTTGATCTCGCCGCAGAAGTTCAAGACCATCGAGAACGCCAGCATCGACGATGTCGAGGCCAGTTGCCGGAAATGGCCCGTCATCTGGCTCGACTGCACCGGCCTTGCCAATATCCAATTGATCGAGGAGATCGGCCGCATCTTCAGCCTGCATCCACTGGCGCTGGAGGATGTCGTCAACACCGGCCAGCGGCCGAAAGTCGACTTCTTCGAGGACCACGCCTTCGTCGTCATGCGCATGATCGACGATGTCACGTCGCATCGCTACGAGCAGATCGCTCTCTTCCTCGGCGAGAACTTCGTCGTCACCTTCCAGGAGCGCGAAGGCGACCCGTTCGATCCCGTACGCAAGCGCATCGAGAGTTCGGCGCCCAACCGGTTGCGCACGCGCGGCGCCGACTATCTCGCCTATGCGTTGATCGACGCCATCGTCGACAGCTATTTTCCGCCGATCGAGGCTGCCGGCGACCTGGTCGACGGGATTGAGGACCAGATGCTGCATTCGACGCACAAGCACCAGATGCGGCAGCTGCACGAATTGCGGCGCGATGCCAATGTTCTGAAGGGCGTGCTGTGGCCCATGCGCGATGCGCTGGCAACGCTGATCCGCAACGACGTGGCCTATGTAACAGCCGAGACCAAGGTCTTCCTCAACGACACCCTCGACCATTCGCTCAGGCTGATCGAGCTGGTCGAGACCCAGCGCGACATGCTGACCGGCCTGATCGAAATGCATCTGTCGCTGAGCCAAGCCCGAACCAACGACGTCATCTCCTATCTCACCATCGTTTCGGTCATCTTCATGCCGCTCACCTTCCTGGTCGGCATCTGGGGTATGAACTTCGACCCCGCCAGCTCCCCATGGAATATGCCGGAGCTGAAGGCGTACTACGGCTATCCATTGTCTCTGCTGTTCATGGCAGCCGTCGCTGTCGGGCTGATTGCATTCTTCAAATGGAAGAAATGGCTTTGACGGGGGTTAAACCTGCCATTTGAGCCTCAAAAGCCGGCTTGTGAATTGGGCTGGTGTTTTTCAGGGAATTGCACTATATGCGCCGCAGCATAGCGCCTTGACGCTTTGCATGCACGGCCCCTGCTGGACGACATCCCGGCTGTGGGCGACCCGTTTCCTCAAACAGATAAGGAAAAACACGATGTCGATTACTGCCGAGCGCAAACAGGAATTGATGGGTGAATTCGCAACCGCCAAGGGCGATACCGGGTCTCCGGAAGTCCAGGTGGCCATCCTTTCCGAGCGCATCAAGAACCTGACCGACCATTTCAAGGACCACAAGAAGGATAACCATTCCCGCCGTGGTCTGCTCGCTCTCGTGTCCCAGCGCCGCAGCCTGCTTGATTATCTCAAGCGCAAGGACGACTCGCGCTATCAGACACTGATCGAGAAGCTCGGTCTGCGCCGTTGACGAATTGACCGGCGGGCTTTGTTCGGAGAGCCCGCCGGTCGCGCATTCTGCCAGTCGCATAGGCTGGCCAGACCCGGTTTCGAGCGTGCAAAGGGCCGCTCGAAACCGCCCATGGACGGTCATGGGGCAGGATTGCAGGACGCTCGCGCGCTTGTCGCGCCTAAATCACCCGAGCTTCCCGTTGTCTTGCCCGTGGCTGCCCGAGAAAGGAAGCCAGGCAAAGGGCATCCGCGCACCGTGAAACGGCGCGGCCCTTTCCGCTTATTAAGGACAAGACATGTTCAATCACCACAAAGTGGAAATCGAATGGGGCGGTCGTCCGCTCATCCTGGAGACCGGCAAGATCGCGCGCCAGGCCGACGGCGCGGTGCTCGCCACCTACGGCGAGACCAAGGTTCTCGCCACCGTCGTTTCGATGAAGGAGCCCAAGCCCGGTCTCGACTTCTTTCCGCTGACCGTCAATTACCAGGAAAAGACCTATGCCGCCGGCAAGATCCCGGGCGGCTATTTCAAGCGCGAAGGCCGTCCGAGCGAGAAGGAAACGCTGGTTTCCCGCCTCATCGACCGCCCGATCCGCCCGCTCTTCGCCGCCGGCTACAAGAACGACACGCAGATCGTCGTCACCGTCGTCCAGCACGATCTCGAAAATGACCCGGACATCCTGTCGATCGTCGCCACCTCGGCGGCGCTGACCCTGTCGGGCGTTCCCTTCATGGGCCCGATCGGCGGCGCGCGCGTCGGCTACATCAATGGCGAATATGTGCTGAACCCGCACGTCGACGAGATGCAGGAGTCCAAGCTCGACCTCATCGTTGCCGGCACCACTGATGCCGTGCTGATGGTCGAGTCGGAAGCCAAGGAACTCGGCGAAGAGCTGATGCTCGGCGCTGTCATGTTCGGCCACAAGGGTTTCCAGCCGGTCATCGACGCCATCATCAAGCTGGCGGAAGTTGCCGCCAAGGAGCCGCGCGACTTCACCGCGCCGGATTATTCCGCGCTTGAAGCAGAGATGCTGAAAATCGTCGGCGATGAGCTCAGCAATGCCTACAAGAACGTCGACAAGCAGAAGCGCTACGCCGCCGTCGACGCCGTCAAGGCGAAGGTCAAGGCCGCGTTTGCCCCGGCTGAAGGCGAGGACGCAAAGTACACCTCCGAACAGATCGGCTCGGTATTCAAGGAATTGCAGGCGAAGGTCGTACGCTGGAACATCCTCGACACCGGCGCGCGCATCGATGGTCGCGACTTGAGCACGGTTCGCAAGATCGTCTCCGAAGTCGGCGTTCTGCCGCGCACCCATGGTTCGGCGCTGTTCACCCGCGGCGAGACCCAGGCGCTGGTCGTTGCCACGCTGGGCACCGGCGAGGATGAGCAGTACGTCGATTCCTTGACCGGCATGTACAAGGAGAAGTTCCTCCTTCACTACAACTTCCCCCCCTACTCCGTAGGTGAGACCGGCCGCATGGGTTCGCCAGGCCGCCGCGAAATCGGCCATGGCAAGCTCGCTTGGCGCGCCATCCGTCCGATGCTGCCCTCCGCCGACCAGTTCCCCTACACGCTGCGCGTCGTCTCGGAGATCACAGAGTCCAACGGCTCGTCGTCGATGGCTACGGTCTGCGGCACCTCGCTGGCGCTGATGGATGCCGGCGTGCCGCTGGCCAAGCCGGTGGCTGGTATCGCCATGGGCCTGATCAAGGAAGGCGAGCGCTTCGCTGTGCTCTCCGATATCTTGGGCGACGAGGATCACCTCGGCGACATGGACTTCAAGGTTGCCGGCACCGAAGGCGGCATCACCTCGCTGCAGATGGACATCAAGATCGACGGCATCACCGAGGAGATCATGAAGATCGCCCTTGGCCAGGCCAAGGACGGTCGCCTGCATATCCTGGGCGAGATGTCTCATGCTCTGACCGGCGCCCGCCCCGAACTCGGCGAGTTCGCGCCGCGCATCGAGGTCATGCACATCCCGACCGACAAGATCCGCGACGTCATCGGTTCGGGCGGCAAGGTCATCCGCGAGATTGTTGAGAAGACCGGCGCCAAGATCAACATAGAGGACGATGGCACGGTCAAGATCGCTTCGTCGAACGCCAAGGAGATCGAGGCGGCGAAGAAGTGGATCCACACGATCGTCGCCGAGCCGGAAGTCGGCGAGATCTACGAAGGCACGGTCGTCAAGACCGCCGACTTCGGTGCCTTCGTCAACTTCTTCGGCCCGCGTGACGGCCTCGTCCACATCTCGCAGCTTGCCAACGACCGGGTCGCCAAGACCTCGGACGTCGTCAAGGAAGGCGACAAGGTCTGGGTCAAGCTGATGGGCTTCGACGAGCGCGGCAAGGTCCGCCTGTCTATGAAGGTCGTCGACCAGGCCACCGGCAAGGAAATCGCCCGCGACAAGAAAACTGAAGGCGAAGAAAACGCCGCCTGAGGCCTCTGACGGAAAAATCGAAGCGGGCGCGGCTTATGTCGCGCCCGCTTTTATTTATGGAGCACGGCTATGTCCGCTGAAGCGCTGAAGACGCTTTTTCACCCGTTCGAGGCCGAGGCTCTTTCTCCGCCGGGCAGGGACGAGCGCATTCTCTTCCTTGGCGCCGAACCCGGCTTGCGCTTGCCACCGGGTTTCGAGGCTAAGCTGCATCTCGTGCAGGGCTTTCGCCCGTATTTCCGCGCGTTGCAGGCGGCTGGCTTCACAGTCACGCCGCAATCGACCGGTGAGGGTTTTGATGCAGTTCTGGTGCTCGCCGGCCGCCATCGCGGCGAGAACGAACTGCGCATCGCCGAGGCTCTCGAGCGGGTGGCGGAGGGCGGATTGATCGTCGTTGCCGGTGGCAAGGAGGATGGCACCGCAAGCCTGCGCAAGCGCGTCGGCGATCTTGTGCTGCTTGATGGCTACATGCCAAAATATCATGGTATTGCCTTCTGGCTGCGTCGTCCGGTTGATGTGCAAGCCGCCGCCACGCTTCGCGCCGCCAATCCCGCCTTGCTCGTTGAGGACCGCTTCCGCACCGCACCCGGCATGTTCTCCTTCGATCGCGTCGATGCCGGATCGAAACTGCTGGTCGACAATCTGCCCGGTGATTTGCGTGGCACCGCGGCTGATTTCTGCGCCGGCTGGGGCTACGTGGCGGCCGAGATGGCTGCCCGCTGCCCGGGCTTGTCGGCCCCGGATCTTTACGAAGCCGATTTCGATGCGCTGGAGGCCGCCAGGGCCAACCTTGCCAACACCGTGGCGCAGGGCTTCTTCTGGACGGATCTGCTGGCCGAGCCTGTCGAGCGCCGCTACGACGTCATCGCAATGAACCCGCCCTTCCACCGCAGCCGTGCGGCCGAGCCCGAGATCGGCGTCGGGATGATCCGCGCCGCGGCCAAGGCCCTGAAGCCCGGTGGACGCCTGTTCTTGGTCGCCAACCGCCAGCTTCCCTACGAGCCGATGCTGTCGGCCGCCTTTGCCAGCCACGCCGAGCTTGCCCGCGACGGCATGTTCAAGGTGTTTGTCGCACGGCGCTGACGTGATCCGTTTAATGCATGTCGCCCGAAATGTCCTCGGTTCCGGGACGACGACATGCATAAGATGAGAAGCTTACAGGTGGTCGGGCGAATCCTATTCGCCGCGACATGCTGTAGGTCAGTGTAGATTGGCGACGCGCCGGACCTCGTCGGTGGCGTGCCTGTCACCAGCGCTGAATTTGAGCGGCGCCGGCCGGCCGAACAGATAGCCCTGCACCACTTCGCAACCGGCTGCCCGCAGCAGTGTCGCCTGGTTCTCGGTCTCGACGCCCTCGGCAATGATGCTGACGCCTAGCGCCCGTGAAAGCCCGACAATGGTCGATACGACCGCGCCGGAGCTCGCATCGGTATCGATGCGGCTGACGAAGGAGCGGTCGATCTTCAGCTTGCCGAACGAGAAGTCGATCAGATAGCTGAGGTTGGAATAGCCGGTGCCGAAATCATCGACGGCGACCGAGATCCCAATCTCGGCGAGTTCTTTCAGGATGGCGGCCGCGCGGTCGCGGTCTTGCATCATCGCCGTCTCGGTGACTTCCAGTTCCAGCCGTGACGGCTTGATGCCGGTGCTCCGCATCGTGTCGCGCACAAGGCCGACGAAATCCTTGGTCATGAACTGGACCGGCGAGATGTTGACGGCGACGAAACAGTCGTCCGGCAGATGGCGGGCATCGCTACAGGCCTTGCGCAGCACCCATTCGCCGATCGGATTGATCATGCCGGTCTCCTCGGCGATCTGGATAAACTCCATCGGAGGGATCATGCCGCGTTCGGGATGCTGCCACCGGATCAACGCCTCGTAGCCGACGATGCGGCCGGTCGGAAGGTCGAGCTGCGGCTGATAATGCAGGTCGAAATCGCCGCGCTCGAATGCATTGTGCAGTTCGGACTCGACCCATTGGCGATGGTCGGCCACCCGCCCCATCTCGCTGTTGAAGACCGACCAGTTGCCAACCCCGCTGGCGCGCGCATTCTGCAGCGCCAGGTTGGAACGGCGCAGGATGAGGACCGGATCGATCCCATCCTTGGGCATCGCCACGATGCCCACCGACAGGCTCACCGATTGCTGGTGGGTGCTGAGTTCATACGGCTCCATCATCTCGTCGATGAGCCTCTCGATCATGCTTTCCAGGGTCCCCTGGATCTGATGATCGGGAAGCAGCACCGCGAACTCGCCGGTGCCGATCCGCCCGATCAGCGCGCGCGCCGGCACGCAGTCGTGCAGCCGCTTGGTGAAGGCGCGGATCAGTTCGTCACCCTGGGTGTAGCCGATCGCGTCGTTGATCTGCTTGAAGCGGTCGATGTCGATGTCGATCAGGAACATCGGTTCCCCGGTGCGGCTTGTAGCGCATGCCGCCTCGGCGATCTTGCCGACCATCGCCGGGCGGGCCAGCAGTCCGGTCAGCTTGTCGAAATGGGTTTCGTTGAAGACGAAATTCGCCGATTCATCGACACCAGCAAAGAAGGACATTGCCGCCACCGATGCGGCCAGCGCACAAAGCGCGGCCATGACCGACACCATCATATCAGCCGATATGCCGGCAAATCCGTCGCCGAGACCGTGCTTCAAGCCCCAGAGTCCGAGGACGAAACTGCCAATGCCCGAACTCGCTATCGTGAGCAGTCGGAACACGGGTGTTCGCTTCGGGTTGCTGGCGGCAGGCATGAAAAGGTCCCCAGATGGGAAGCTTTATAGCGGAAACCTCCTTAAAATGAGTTTCCGCGAATGAATCCAATTTTACTGGAGAGGATTATTTTCTTTACTGCCAAAAGACCCGCGTGACCGGGGCCGCTCGTTAGTCGCGCCCGCCATCCGTCTGCTTCAACTCGTCGAGCGTCGGCATCGACACGATATGGTAGCCGGAATCGACATAGTGGATTTCGCCTGTGACGCCGGAAGCAAGGTCGGACAGGAGATAGAGCGCGGAGCCGCCGACCTCGTCGATCGTCACGGTCCGGCGCAGCGGCGAGTTCCGTTGCTGGTAGGAGAACATGTGGCGGGCGTCCGAAATGCCGGCGCCGGCCAGTGTACGCACCGGACCGGCCGAGATGCCGTTGACCCGGATGCCGCGCGGACCGTAGTCGTTGGCGAGGTAGCGCACGCTGGCCTCCAGGCCAGCCTTGGCGACGCCCATGACATTATAGTTCGGCATGACGCGGACCGAGCCGGCATAGGTCAGCGTGATCATCGAGCCGCCGGCAGTCATCAAGGGCGCGGCATTGCGCGCCACCTCGGTGAAGGAATAGCAGGAGATCACCATGGTGCGGACGAAATTGTCCCGGCTGGTATCGGCGTAGAGGCCTTTCAACTCGTTCTTGTCGGAAAAGCCGATGGCATGGACGACGAAGTCCAGTCCACCCCACGCCTTGCCAAGCGTCTCGAACGTGGCGGCGACCGAAGCGCTGTCCTCGACGTCGCAGGGAACGACCAGCGAAGCGCCGAGCTTGTCGGCGAGCGGCTTGACCCGGCGGCCAAAAGCCTCGCCCTGGTAGGTGAAGGCCAGTTCCGCCCCCTGTTCGGACAATTTCTTGGCAATGCCCCAGGCGATCGAATGATCGTTGGCAACACCCATGACAAGCCCGCGCTTGCCCATCATCAACCCGTCCATGGCCGGCAATCCTTATATGAAAAACTTGGCCTTATGCGGAGTAGCGCTGGAAAACGAGCGTCGCGTTGGTGCCGCCGAAACCGAAGGAGTTCGACAGAACGGTGTCGATCCCTGCGTTGTCGATGCGCTTGCGTACGATCGGCATGCCCTCGAATTCCGGATCGAGCGTCTCGATATGGGCGCTTTCGCCGATGAAGCCGCCTTGCATCATCAGGATCGAATAGATGGATTCCTGCACGCCCGCCGCGCCCAGAGAATGGCCGGTCAGCGACTTCGTCGACGTGATGAACGGCATCTTCTCGCCAAACACTTCACGGATCGCTCCCATTTCCTTGGAATCGCCGACCGGCGTCGAGGTGCCGTGGGTGTTGATATAGTCGACCGGCGTGGAAACCGTCGCCAGCGCCTGGCGCATGCAGCGGACCGCGCCTTCGCCCGAGGGCGCAACCATGTCGAAACCGTCCGAAGTGGCGCCGTAGCCGACGATCTCCGCGTAGATCTTGGCGCCGCGCGCCTTGGCGTGCTCCAGTTCTTCCAGCACCAGGACGCCGGCGCCGCCGGCTATGACGAAGCCGTCGCGATTGGCGTCGTAGGCCCGCGATGCGGTCGGGGCCCTGTCGTTGAACTTCGACGACATGGCGCCCATGGCGTCGAACAGGTCCGACATCGTCCAGTCGAGATCCTCGTGGCCGCCGGCAAAGACCATGTCCTGCTTGCCCCACTGGATCAGCTCGTAGCCATTGCCGATGCAATGCGCCGAGGTCGAGCAGGCCGAGGAGATCGAATAGTTGACGCCATGGATCTTGAACCATGTGGCCAAGGTTGCCGAGGCCGTCGACGACATCGCCTTCGGCACCGCGAAGGGACCGATGCGCTTGGGGCTGCCGTTCTTGAGCGTGGTTTCGGCCGCCTCGACGATGGTGCGGGTGGAGGGACCGCCCGAACCCATGACGATGCCGGTGCGCTCGTTGGTGATGTCGCTCTCGTCGAGGCCGGCATCCGCGATCGCCTGGTCCATGGCGACGTGATTCCAGGCCGCGCCCTGGCTCAGGAATCGCATCGCGCGGCGATCGATCATCGCCGAGGGGTCGAGCGTCGGCGCGCCCCAGACCTGGCACCGGAAGCCATGTTCGGCAAAGGAATCGGAAAAGCTGATGCCGGATCTGGCGTCATGCAGCGAGGTCTGCACCTCGTTGGCATTGTTGCCGATCGACGACACGATGCCGAGGCCTGTGACTACGACACGTCTCATTCGCAACTCCTTCCAGGGATGCTGGCCAATGGGCGGGCCAGGGCTGCGGTCAAGCGACCGCCGACTGCTTGGACAGACCCACCTTCAGGTCCGTCGCCGCATATATGGGCTCGCCATCCGCCTTCATCCAGCCATCGGCGATGCCGAGCACCAGCCGGCCGCGCATCACACGCTTGAAATCAACGCCATACTCGACCTTCTTGACCGATGGCGTGACCATGCCCTTGAACTTGACCTCTCCGGTTGACAGCGCCATTCCCTTGCCGGGTTCGCCAAGCCAGCCCAGATAGAAGCCGGTCAATTGCCACAGCGCGTCAAGGCCGAGACAGCCCGGCATGATCGGATTGCCGATAAAATGGCAGGCAAAGAACCACAGGTCGGGCTTGATATCGAATTCCGCGCGAATGAAACCCTTGTCGAAGGCGCCGCCGGTCTCGCTGACCTCGGTGATACGGTCGAACATCAGCATTGGCGGGTAGGGCAACTGGGCATTGCCCTCTCCGAACAGCTCGCCGCGAGCGCAGGCCAGCAATTCTTCGTAGTCGTAGCTGGATTTCGAACCCGCCATCAATTTCGTCCCCATATCGTCCGGGCGGTAGCGCGCCCTTGTCGTTGGTGTCCTAACACAATCTGTTTCTGGCCGGAAACCGGCGTTTGCGCTTAACCCGCCAGTCTGCCCGGGTCAATGCGCGCTATTGATCGCATTCGGGCGACAGAATATATGTCAACAGGGGTCCGGTTCCGGCAGATATTCATTTTTTTGCCATTCTGGGCGTGTCTTGAAGCGGGACTGCGAGCTTGGAAGACCAGATGGACCGGGGCTGCCGGAAGGAAAATGTCGCTGTGGACAAGCGGGTACGTGAAGCCGGCCTGAGGCCGACCCGTCAGCGCATTGCGCTGGCCGACCTGCTTTTCGCCAAGGGCGACCGCCATTTGTCGGCTGAGGAACTACATGAGGAGGCGCAGGCCGCCGGCGTGCCGGTATCGCTGGCCACCGTCTACAACGCGCTTCACCAGTTTACCCAGGCGGGACTGCTGCGCATTCTCGCCGTCGAGGGTTCCAAGACCTACTTCGACACCAACACCTCCGACCACCACCATTTCTACATCGAAGGCGAAAACAGGATTTTCGACATCGCCAACGGCCCGGTAACCGTCACCAACCTGCCGGAGCCGCCCGAAGGCATGGAGATCGCCAATGTCGATATCGTGGTGAGGCTGCGTCCCAAGCGTCGGGAATGATCGGCAAGGGCGGAACAATCGGTCCGGCCCGGATAATCGGTCTGAGATGAAATCTCTCGATTGGACAGTCCGGCTCGAATGGGCCGTCGCGGCGGCTGCCGCAATCGTCTTCTATGGCGCGACAGGCGCTTCCTGGTGGCTCTTCGCGTTGCTCATCCTGGCGCCGGACCTGTCGATGCTGGGCTATCTCGGCGGCTCGCGCGTCGGCGCCATTGCCTACAACGCCTTGCACATTCTGATCGTGCCGGTGCTCCTGTTGCTTGCCGGGCACCTCGCCGGTAGTGCGGTCGGCAGCGCCCTAGCACTGATCTGGATTGCCCATATCGCGATCGACCGCGCGCTGGGCTACGGCCTGAAGCTGTCAACAGGATTTCAGGATACCCATCTCGGCCGTATCGGGCGCAAAAGCGAGACGTTCAGTCCTTGACCCGCTCGCCCGGATAAGCGCCCCAGACGACCGACTGGGCGAGCCAGCCGGTGTGGCCGTCGAACGTCATCTCGCACCACTGGCCGTCGCAGGCTTTGATCGTGCCCATGACGCCGGGTTCTACGATCGCCACCACCCTGGCATCCTTTTCGGGGCTCTTGAGAAGGTTGATCTGGCCGCCCTTGCCGCGTTGCCAGGGAGCGACGATTGCGGTACGCCGGCCCGAAAGCAGCGACTGGTTGATCCATCCTTCCGAGCCGTCGGCGTCGCGCACGCGCCGCCAGGTATCGAACTCCTGGATGATTTCCATGGGCAGGCCAGCCTTCATATACATCCAGTCGACCGAATAGTTGGCGCCGGGACCGACGCGCGAGTTAACGCGGCCGGATTTCAGGCTCACGAATCGCGGCAGCGGCAGGCCGCTCGGTCCGAGTGTGATGGCGCCCTGGGCGGGAGCGGCCGCGCTTTGCGCGTCGGCAAGCGGAGTATAGAGAAGAGCGCCGAGAAATGCTGCGCTGAGGGCCAGGCGAAGCGACGCGAAACCAGACACTTTCGTTCCTTTCGGCACCGGCCCGATGGCTGCGGCACCCCTTTTTCTTTGTCTTCGGCGGCACCGCTTGTTACATGGGTAAATCGGCTACCGCGACCGGCTTTCAGTTTCGCCTGTCTTGGTTAAAGAGGTCTCAACGAGGGAAACAATGGTAGGCAAAAAGAAGCCTCTCGTGGTCATCACGCGAAAGCTGCCCGACCCGGTCGAGACCCGCATGCGCGAGCTGTTCGACGCGAGGCTGAATGTCGAGGACAGGCCGATGACGCAGCCGGAACTGGTCGCAGCGGTCAAGGAAGCCGACGTGCTGGTGCCGACCGTGACCGACCAGATCGACGCCGCACTGATTGCCCAGGCCGGCGACAATCTCAAGCTGATCGCCAATTTCGGCAACGGCGTCGACAAGATCGATGTGGCGGCGGCGGCCAAGAGGGGCATCACCGTCACCAACACGCCCAACGTGCTCACCGAAGATACCGCCGACATGACCATGGCGCTGATGCTGGCGGTGCCGCGCCGGCTGGCGGAAGGCGCCAATGTGCTCACGGGCGACAAGAAATGGGCCGGCTGGTCGCCGACCTGGATGCTTGGCCGGCGCATCTGGGGCAAGCGGCTCGGCATTGTCGGCATGGGCCGCATCGGCACCGCCGTTGCCAGGCGAGCCAAGGCTTTCGGCCTGTCCATTCACTATCACAACCGGCATCGTGTGCTGCCGGCGGTCGAGGATGGGCTGGAGGCGACCTATTGGGAAAGTCTCGACCAGATGCTGGCCCGCATGGACATCATCTCGGTCAATTGTCCCTCGACACCCGCCACCTTTCATCTTCTGTCGGCGCGGCGGCTGGCGTTGCTGCAGCCCACCGCCTATATCGTCAACACTGCCCGCGGCGACATCATCGACGAAGAAGCGCTGGTCAAACTGATCCAGGACGGCAAGATCGCCGGCGCCGGCCTGGACGTTTACGAGCACGAACCGGCCCTGAACGGCAAGCTCTTGAAGCTCGCCGCCAGGAACAAGGTCGTGCTTCTGCCGCATATGGGCTCGGCCACGCTCGAGGGCCGCATCGACATGGGCGAGAAGGTCATCATCAATATCCGCGCCTTCGTCGATGGCCATCGCCCGCCGGACCGCGTGCTGCCGCTCAGGACCTGAAAACCTTCCAGGCGCCGGCTCTCATAAACCGAAGCTTACGAAATGGTCTTGCGCATGGTGATGGACGTCGGCCTGTCATAGCCCTGATGCGCCGTCCGTTCGGTTTCGTGAAAGCCGAGCCGGGCAAAGGCGGCATGATTTGCAGTCAGCTCGATCCTCGTCTCCAGTTCGATGTCGGCCTTGCCGCGGCTGCGGGCCAGATCTTCGGCCGCTTGCATCAGCCGCCGGCCAATGCCTTGCCCCTGGCGGTCCGGGGCGACGGCGAGCTTGCCGACATAAAGACCCTCGACCCTTTCAAGAGCAAAAACGCAGCCCACGATCCTGTCGCCGTCGAGCGCCACAAAGCCTGTCTCCCGCAGGGCCTTGGCGCGCAGTGCTTCGACTGTGAGCAGGTGAGCCGACGATGGCGGGTCGATGATGCCGTCCATGAGGGCGAAAGCATGCATGATCAAGGCAAGCACATCACCCCAGCGGCCGAAATCGGCGGGGATTTGCATGATTGAAACATGGGGCCGTTCCAAGATCAGCGTCTCTTGTAGCGGATCGTCTCGAAGCGGGCGGCGAGCGCATCGTAAAGCAGCAGCCGGCCAATCAGGGGCTCGCCTATGCCGGTGATCAGCTTGATCGCCTCCATCGCCTGCAGCGTGCCGACGACCCCGGTCAGCGCGCCGAGCACTCCGGCCTCCGCACAGGACGGCACCAGGCCCGGCGGCGGGGCTTCGCGAAACAGATCCCGATAGCTCGGGTTCGGCCTGCCGTCCCTGCCGTCCTCGAACGGCTTCAACACGGTGACCGAGCCATCGAAACGTCCGACGGCCGCATGCACCAGCGGCTTCCCTTCGCTGGCGCAGGCATCGGCAACCACGTAACGCGTCTCGAAATTGTCGGACCCGTCGACGACGATATCGTACTTGGCGACGAGGGCAGGGGCGTTTTCCGCGGTGAGTCGAAACGTGTGCGTTTCGACCGATGTGTTGGGATTGATGCGGGCGATCGCAGCCCCTGCACTCTGGGTTTTCAGCATGCCGACCATATCGGTGCCGTGAATGACCTGCCGTTGTAGGTTGGAGAGCGAAACAGTGTCGTCGTCGACAATGCCGAGCGTGCCGACACCGGCCGCGGCGAGATATTCAAGCACCGGCGCCCCGAGCCCGCCAGCGCCGATCACCAGCACCCGAGCCTGCTTGAGCTTCTGCTGGCCAGCGCCGCCGACCTCGGGCAGCACGATGTGGCGGGCATAGCGTTCGATCTCGTCGGCGGTGAGCGCGGTACTCATATCAGGACCATATAGTGGTCGAAAAACCTTGTCAGGGGTCTTCGGTTGGCCCAACCGTGCCATGGTCGACCGTCAGGAACTGCGCGCGGCCATGCAGGCTGGAAAACAGCGCCGCATCGGTGCCCGTCATGAAAGCCTGGCAGTTCAGGTCTTCCAGGATCGAGAACAATGCCGCGCGCCGGCCGCCATCGAGATGCGCCGCGATCTCGTCGAGCAGCAGGATCGGCGTCAGGCCGGACATTTCGCCGGTCAGCCGGGCATGCGACAGCACGATGCCGACCAGCAACGCCTTCTGTTCGCCGGTCGAGCAGAGTTCGGCCGGCATTGCCTTGGGCCGGTGCCGGACCATGAGGTCCGAGCGGTGCGGACCCTCGAGGGTGCGTCCGGCGGCGCGGTCCCGGTCGCGGCCATCGGCAAGCGCCCGTCGGAACCGCTCCTCGACATCGACCGCCGGTGCACCGGCAATCTCGGCCTCCAACTCACCCGAAAGGCCGATATCGGCCTGCGGAAACGGTCCGGTGTCGGGCAGCCGGTCGATCATGGCCACCAGCAGGCGCACCAACTCGGAGCGCGCGGCCGCTATCGCCACGCCGGTCTCGGCCATCTGCGTCTCTATCGCCTCGAACCAGCTGGCATCCCGCGAGCCTTCCGTCAGCAAGCGGTTACGGCCTCGCATCGCCTTCTCGTAATCGAGTGCGCGCTGGCCATGGCCGGGATCGATCGCCAGAACCAGCCGGTCGAGGAAGCGCCGGCGATCCGCTGCCGGCCCGGTGAACAGCGAATCCATCGCCGGCGTCAGCCACACCACACGCAGCCATTCCAGCATGTCCTCGGCCCGCGCCGCGACTCCATTTATACGCACCCGCCTGCCGCTCTCCGCGGTGTCGCCTCCGGAAATGCCTGTGCCGATCTCGACCTCGCCTTCAGGTCCGTCGAGCCGTGCATGCAGGGCAAAACCGCCATCGCCACCCTCACGGGCCACATCCCCGTAGGCTGCGCGGCGCAAGCCGCGTCCCGGTGTCAAAAAGGAGATCGCTTCGAGGAGATTGGTCTTGCCGGCACCATTGTCGCCGGAAAAGACCACGGCGCCCGGCGCAACATCTATCGCAAGGGTCGCATAGTTGCGAAAATTGGTAAGCGTGAGCTTACTTATGTGGGTTTGTGCCGGCAACCGTTATCCGCCTTTAGAAGTCGCCGCAACCAAGGCCTAGTCGTATTGCCAGCGACGCCGCGCCGGCTATACCCGCATCGGCATCAGCACGTAAAGCGCGGTCTCGTCGGCCATGTCGTGGATCAGCGTCGGCGAACCGGCATCGGCCAACATGAATTTGGCCTCCGTGCCGGTCAATTGCGCGGCGACATCGAGCAGGTATTTGGCGTTGAAGCCGATCTCGATCGGGTCGGCTGAATAGTCGGCCGCCAGTTCTTCCGTGGCGCTGCCTGAATCCGGATTGTTGACCGCAAGCGTCACCTGGCCTTCGCTGATCGAGAGCTTCACGGCCCGGCCGCGTTCGGAAGAGATGGTCGAGACCCGGTCGACCGCGGCGGCGAAGCTTTGGCGGTCGAGGATCAGCTTCTTGTCGTTGCCGGTCGGAATGACCCGCTGATAGTCCGGGAAGGTGCCGTCGATCAGCTTCGAGGTGAGGACGACGCTGCCGATGGTGAAGCGGATTTTGGTGTCGGACAACTCGGTGGTCACGGCGACATCCGGATCGTCGACCAGTTTCTGCAGCTCGCTCACTGTTTTGCGCGGAATGATGATGCCCGGCATGCCCTCGGAGCCAGCCGGCGCGTCAATCTCGGCGCGCGCCAGGCGATGGCCGTCGGTTGCCACCGAGCGCAGCTTCAGCTTGCCGCCGACCTCATGCGTGTGCAGGTAGATGCCGTTGAGATAGTAGCGCGTCTCCTCGGTGGAGATGGCGAACTGCGTCTTCTCGATCAGACCCTTCAGCGCCACCGCATCGAGGCGGAAGATGTGCGAGAAGGATCCGGCCGAAAGCTCGGGAAAGTCGGATTGCGGCAGGCACTGCAGGCGGAAGCTCGAGCGGCCCGACGTCACCGTCATGGCGTTGCCGTCCTCGTCCGTCTTCAGCATTACCTCGGCACCGTCCGAGAGCTTTCGCACGATGTCATAGAGCAGGTGCGCGGGGACCGTCGTCGCCCCGCCGCGCTCGACCTTGGCGGGCGTCGCTTCCGTCACCTCCAGGTCGAGGTCGGTGGCCTTCATTTCGAGGCTGGCGCCGTCCGCGCTGAGCAACACGTTCGACAGGATCGGTATGGTGTTGCGCCGTTCGACCACGCGGTGCACGTGGTTGAGCGACTTCAGGAGATTTGATCGTTCCAGAATAACACGCATGACGAAACAGGCTCGCTTGAATGAATGAACGGGTCTCCGGCTGCCGGCGCCCCGCGAAAGCTCTGAACAGGCTTCAGAATCTACGCAAACTGACAGGAAAAAGCCAGTGAACGCAAGCCCGCGCCACCGGTTCGGGCCGGTTGCGCGGGCTTTCTGGGGATAAAGCTGGCCAACCCCGCAAGCGGGCGGTTTCTGACCGGTCAGGCCTGGTCGTTGATCAGCCTTCTCAGCAATTCCAGTTCCTGCGCCAGCGTGTTGTCATTGCCGGAAAGGTCCTCGATCTTGCGCACGGCGTGCAGCACCGTCGTGTGATCGCGGCCACCGAAGCGCCTTCCGATTTCCGGCAGCGAGCGCGGCGTCATCACCTTCGACAGATACATGGCGACCTGTCGCGGCTTGACGATGGTGCGCGTGCGCCGATTGGACAGCAATTCCGTCTTCGAGACGTTGTAGTGGCGCGCCACGATGCGCTGGATGTCCTCGATGCGGACCCGCTTCGGCTCGCCCGTGCGATAGATGTGGCCGAGGATCTCGTCGATGCGATCGATGGTGATCTGCGGCTCGAACGACTGGCGAAACAGGAGCTGGTTGAAGGCGCCCTCCAGTTCACGTCCGCTGCCGGTCACGGTCCGGGCAACGTGGTTGAGGATCTCTTCGGAAATGCCCAGCGATGCATCGTCGATCCTGGCCGTGGCCAGACGCAGTTTGAGCATGCCGAGCCGCATGGCGAAATCGGGCGCCGACATTTCGAGGGCGACGCCGCCATTGAGACGCGAACGGACCCGCGGTTCGAGCGATTCCAGCTCCGACGGTGGACGGTCGGCGGCAACGACGACCTGCTTGGCGCTGTCGAGCAGCATGTTGATCAGATGACAGAATTCATGCTGGATCGATTTGCCCTGCAGGAATTGCATGTCGTCGATGATCAAGAGATCGATGTCGCGCAACTGCTCCTTGAGCGTCAGTGCGTTGTTGTCGCGGATCGCCGTGGCGAAGCGCCACATGAAATACTCCGCGGTGAGGTAGACCACGCGTGACTTCGGGTTCTGCTTCAGCGATTCCGCCGCGATGGCCTGCAGCAGGTGAGTCTTGCCGAGCCCGACGGTGGCATGCAGGAAAAGCGGATTGAAGCGTACCGCGCTCGACTGCGATTCCGCCACGGCCTTGGCGGCGGCGAAGGCGACCCGGTTCGACGGTCCCTCGATGAAGGAGCCGAACGTGTAACGCGGATCAAGCGGTGATCCCAGAACATTGTGGCGGAACTCGCTCTCGACCGGCACGCCCGGACGCGGCATCGGAGACCGCTCCACCCTACCTGGACTGACGGTGCCGGCGGCCAGAGCCGTCTGCGTCTGCCGCGTCATCTTGCGGGCCGGCGCCAATTCCGGTTCGGGCTGGCCGCGCCCCTGACGGGTTGCGGTGCGCACGACGATTTCGATCTTGAGAAGCTCGGGATCCTCGTGCTTCCACAGCTCTGAAATGAGATCATGATAGTGGCCGTTGATCCACGAGCGCAGGAAGGCGGTGGGCACGGAGATGCGGACAATGCCCTTGGACGCTTCCGCGACCTTCATGCGTCCAAACCAGCTGGAATAGACTTCGGTTCCCAGGCGCGCCTTCAACTGGGCCTTGACCCGGTCGAACTTCTGTTCCGCGTCGCTGGAGACCGCCATCTCGTTTGCTCCGATCAAAGTTCCAGGAAATGGGAGGTCGCCCGTAAGCTCCCTTTCGATGCCGCTCTGCATGATCGAGTTCCTTGCCTTTCTGTACCTGTTTTTCGCTGGGGATGCGCCTCCTGCATCCTTTTCCGGCGACCGTGTCTTCGCTACGATGCCCATTGCCGCCGCCGGCAATGAGCGTCGCCCACTATCCGGCGGGAACCGGTGCCGGCCCATGGAAGCCAGTCCGCGTTGGGTATGTCAGGGCAATACAACACCGTCCGGCGAAAGAGCGCCGGCGCGCCGTCCTACCTGCCATGTGTCTAGTTACGCCAGTCCCCTACCGTATCGAAAAAGAGCAAACCATACCCGTTCGCGGACTTGATCCACGTCGCAAATCCCGCCAATTTAAGCTGGCCGCGTAAGGCTGGGTTAAGGGCCAGTGGCCCGCCCCGTTCGATAGATCGACATTACCGAAATCGCTGTGGATAGGGCAAGGCCACGTCTAACGGATTTTTAAGGAATCTGGTTACCTCGGCCGGGTTGGAGCGCCATGCCGCGGCGGCATATTTTGACAAAGCCATTGGGATTCAAACCCTTTTCCGACGAATATGAAAAAGCCGGGCCGGCGTGAAATTTTCTGAAATAATTCACTTGACAGCCAGTTGTCCTCCTGACCCTTCGGCGCGCTGTGGACAAGCTGTGGATGACTGTCACTAACTGCTTGGGAACAAACAGCTATTTGTGCGGGGCGGAGTTTTCTCGGTCGGCGCTTTTGAAGCGCGCCGATCATCAGCGGGCATGTATGTGCCGGCAAACCATTTCGAACTCGGGAACCTGAACTTGGGGCTGTCTGCGGTTATTCTTTTTAAGTACTTGCCGGCAAACGAAAAAACCCGGCGCGATCGGCCGGGTTCGAAGAAGATCTCCTGAAAAGTCGATATCAGGCCGACAGCACCTTGAGGCGCTGGGCGAGGCGCGACACCTTGCGGGACGCTGTGTTCTTGTGCATCACGCCCTTGGTCGCGGCGCGCATCAATTCCGGCTCGGCTGCCTTGAAGGCGGCCTGTGCGGCCGCCTTGTCGCCGGAGGCGAGTGCCTCCTCGACCTGGCGGACGTAGGTGCGGACGCGCGAGCGGCGGTTCTTGTTGATCGCTGCGCGGCGGGCGATCTTGCGCGTTGCCTTTTTGGCCGAGGATGTGTTGGCCATGATGCCTCTCTTCTGATCTGGTCGGCGCACGCGGCGTGCCGCAGGGCGCAAAAAACAAACGGGCAGCCACGGGGCCGCCTCGGTTGGTGCGGCTTATAGTTCAGCTTTTCCGGCGCGTCAACGCCGACTGGCGTTCTTTTTGCCGATGCCACGGGTTTCGGACGCTGGCCCGCCACGCCCTACCGGTTGGTGAAATTCGGCTTCCGTTTTTCGGCGAACGCCGCCATCCCTTCCTTCTGGTCTTCGAGCGCGAAAAGCGAGTGGAACAGGCGGCGTTCGAATCGCAATCCCTCGGCAAGCGTCGTCTCATACGCGCGGTTCACCGCTTCCTTGGCCATCATCACCGATGGGAGCGAGAAATCCGCGATTTTGGCCGCCGCCTTGACGGCCTCTTCGACCAGTTCGGCGGCCGGAACGACCCGCGACACCAGGCCCGAACGTTCGGCCTCGGCGGCATCCATCATCCGTCCGGTCAGGCACATGTCCATTGCTTTCGATTTGCCGACGAACCGGGTCAGGCGTTGCGACCCGCCCATGCCGGGAATGACACCGAGCGTGATCTCGGGCTGGCCGAATTTGGCTGTATCGGCGGCTATGATGAAGTCGCACATCATGGCGAGTTCGCAGCCGCCTCCCAGGGCATAGCCGGCCACCGCCGCGATGATCGGCTTTCGTGCCCGCGTGAACTCTTCCCAGCCAGCGAAGAAGTCCTGGCTGTAGGCATCCGCGTAGGAGATCGCCTGCATTTCCTTGATGTCGGCACCGGCGGCGAAGGCCTTGTCGGAACCGGTAACAACCATGGCGCCGATGCCAGGATCGGCGCAGAAACCGTTCACGGCCGAGACGAGTTCAGCAAGGATCTGGGAATTCAACGCATTGAGCGCCTTTGGCCGGTTCAGCGTGATCAGCCCGACCTTGCCACGCGTCTCGATTATGATCGTTTCATGGTCCATGGGCTTGCTTCTCCTTGCTCGACGGCGGTCTAGCTTACCTCTGACAGGTCCGGCAATAGAAGGTCGAGCGCCCGCTCTGCACGATGCGTTCGACCTGGCCGCTGCAGCCGGGCTTGGGGCAAGGCTCACCCTCGCGGTCGTAGACGGCGAAGGAATGCTGGAAATAGCCCAGCGACCCATCGGTGTGCATATAGTCCCGCAGTGAAGACCCGCCGGCAGCGATGGCGTCCGCGATGACCGAACGGATTGCCTCGGCGAGGCATTCGCTTTGTTCCCTGGCCTTCTTGCCTGGCTTGGCGATGGTGCCTGCCTCGCGCAGGGGTGACAGGCCTGCGCGCCAGAGCGCCTCCGAGACGTATATATTTCCTAAGCCGGCGATCAGCCTCTGGTCGAGAAGCGCTGCCTTGAGCGGCGCTCTGCGGCCTTTCAGCAGCGAGGCAAGCAGAACGCCGTCCAGCGCATTGCCGGTGGGCTCGACACCCAGTCCGTCCAGCATCGGATGCGTCTCCGGCGGCTCTTCCGCAAACAGCATGAAACCGAAGCGGCGCGGGTCGTTGAAGATCACCCGGGAGCGCGCGCCGGCCGCGGAAACGACATGGAACACGACATGATCGTGCGCCGCGCTCTTGGAACGCTCATGATGGAACACGCCCGGTGTCTCGTCGTCGTCGCCGGTCTCGATGCGAAAGGAGCCCGACATGCCGAGGTGGCAGATCAGAACCGGACCGCCCTGCATATGCATGGTCAGATATTTGGCGCGCCGGCCAAGCGCCGTGACCGTCCTGCCCGTCAGCCGCTCCGAGAACCGTTCGGGAAAGGGGAAGCGCAGATCGGGTCGTCTCATCTCGACCCTGGCCAGATGGGCACCTTCCAGGACCGGCTGCAGGCCGCGCCGGACCGTCTCGACTTCGGGCAATTCAGGCATGGCCGCCAATCGTGGCGTGGAAGGACGTGCCGTTACGGCCGCGCGCCAGCCGCAGATGTTGGGCAACCGTCTCGCCGATATCGGCGAATGTCGCCCTCAGCCCTATGTCGCCGCCTTTGAGGCCGGGTCCAGTGCCGATGACCGGAATGCGTTCGCGCGTATGATCGGTGCCGCGCCAGGTCGGATCGTTGCCGTGGTCGGCGGTCAGGATGAGAAGGTCGCCCGGCTTCAGCTTCGCAAATGCCTCCGGCAAACGCCGGTCGAAGGCCTCGAGTGCGGCGGCATAACCGGCGACATCGCGGCGATGGCCGAATTCGGTGTCGAAATCGACGAAATTGGCGAACACGAGGTCACCGTCGCCGGCCTCGTCCATGGCGCCCAGCGCCTGGTCGAACATGGCCATGTTGCCTGCCGCCTTGCGCACTTGTGAAACCCCGCGATGGGCGAAGATGTCGCCGATCTTGCCAACGGCGATGACGCGGCTGCCGCGCGCCGTCAGCCGGTCGAGCAATGTCGGTTCGGGCGGCGGCACGGCGTAGTCGTGGCGGTTGTAGGTTCGTTCGAAGGTGGCTGATGTTTCACCGACGAAGGGGCGCGCGATCACCCGTCCGATCCTCAGCGGGTCAACCAGCCGGCGCACCACCTGGCACAACTCATAGAGCCGCTCCAGGCCGAAATGGGCCTCATGAGCGGCGATCTGCAGGACGGAATCGACCGACGTGTAGCAGATCGGCTTGCCCGTGCGGATATGTTCCTCGCCGAACCGCTCGATGATCTCGGTGCCTGGCGCATGGCAATTGCCGAGGATGCCTGAAACCTTGCCCTCGCGGATGATCGCCTCGGTCAGATCGGCCGGAAAGGCGGGAACCGTATCCGGGAAATAACCCCAGTCGAAGCGCACTGGCAGGCCTGCGATCTCCCAGTGGCCGGAAGGCGTGTCCTTGCCGCTCGAAATCTCCTGCGCCGCGCCATGGAAGGCATTGGCGAGCAGGTCCGTCCCGAAATGGGTAAAACCCAGTCCTGTCGCCGTCTCGGCCGCCTTGCCAAGTCCCAGCGATGCCATATGGGGGACGAACAGTGGTCCCTGACGAAGCCCTTCGCGATCGGCGCGCCCTTCCGCGCAAGCTTCGGCGATGTGCGCCAGCGTGTTTGCACCGGCGTCGCCATAGCGTTCTGCGTCGGCCGCGCCGCCGATGCCGAAGGAATCCAGGACAAAGAGGAATGCACGCGCCATCGGGTCATTTGTTGCCAGTGTGGACCTCAAGACATAGGGTTCCGCGGCGGCCTTGGCAATTCGGAAACCAAACGGCAATACAGGCACAAAGATCAGGTGTCGCGACCAGTTGGGCGCCCATGGACGAAATAAGAGGCAAGGCGGTCCCGTCATGAAGGGTGCGCTCAAGACATGGACTGCCCTCATGGCTGTGAACGGTGCGTTCTGCGGTGGACCGGCGTGGGCGGACTGGCGCGACGATATCAGCACATTTCGCATCGGTATCGTCGCCGAACCCGGCGCCGGCAATACCGTTCCGGGGCTGGCCGTGCTGACGCAAGCCTTTACCGATGCGCTCGGCATGAAGGTGGAATTCGTCGTTGCCCGCGATTACGCGGCACTGATCGAGGCACAGGCCAATGCGCGGATCGAATACGCCATCTATTCGGCGATCGCCTACGCCACGGCGCTGCAACGCTGCGAATGCATTGAGCCGCTCGTGGCTCCGGTCGATTCAGACGGTGCGGCCGGCATTCGCTCGGTACTGCTGACCAGGGACGGCAAATTGCCCGGCTTGGCTGACATGGAGACCCGCCGGATCGCCATGCCGCCGCCGGACAGCGTCGGCGGTTCGCTTTTGCCGCTGGCGGGCTTGGCCGCCGAACACGTCAGGATCGCCGAGGGCGCACCATTCCTTGTCCATGCCCCGTCGCCATCGGCGGCTGAAACCATGCTTGTCGACGGCGAGGCCGACGCCATGTTCGGTTGGGTGAAGGCAGCGGCCGACGGTCAGCCGCGACCGCCCGGGGGCACCCAGGCAAGGCTCGAATCATCAGGCCTTTCGGCGTCGGCTCTTCAGGTCGTGTGGACGTCGGGTCTGCTGAGATACGGTCCCCATGCGGTGCGCGGCGACCTCGATCCGGAAGCCAAGCGTCGGCTGACGGTGTTCCTCACCAATCTCAAATCGACGACGCCGGATGTCTACGATCTTCTGGAGCCGAAGCATGCCGGCGGCTTCATGGCCGTGGTTCCGAAGGACTATTCGGCGGCGGAGGCAATCGTGCGGATGGTGTCGGTGGATGGCCGGCAATAAAGTCCTTCAGCAGTCGCTGCAAGGGATCGTGACGCTTCTGCGGGGACGCAGAAAATAGGTTTCGCCCATCGGGATCTTCGTAGTGAGAGATGGGGTCAATCCAAGCTTCTGAGTGGTGTCCGGCTGCCAGTTGATAATCGGCAAATAGCCCAGATTGCTTTCCACGCGGACGAGGAACGTCCCGGGGACCCTGAGGCTTGCCGGAACCGTGGTTGCGGTGCCGGCGGTCGCTCCGACGCCATTCACACCGTTGATCACCTTGCGCGACCACACCACCAGCACCTTCGGTGTGGGATCCGTGGTGACCTGTATGGCCGTGATGGTGATGTCCGGCACGGAGCGGCTATAGGGTTGAAGGGTCAAGGTGCCGATCTTCATGATGGCATCGAGGTCCACTTTGGCGATGGTCGGCTGTTGTGTGACGAGATCGGCGACCATGCTGCCGACACGGCTGACCTTCTTGCTCGTCTCAATGGCCTGCGAAGCCTCCATGGTCATGAAATACATGACCAGCAGGACAGGCGCGATAAGCGCGAACTCGACCGCCGCGACGCCACGACGATTGGACCAGAACTGGATTGATTTGCCCCAGAGCCCAGCAATTCCCTGATGTGCCCCCGCACGCATCATATTCACTGCCCTTTTTTAAGTTGTTGCTTCGCTGATGGTCTCAATTGTCGAACGGCTCGTTCTGCCAGGTCACCGAAGCGAAATGCAGGGTTTTGTTGCCGCCCATCGACTGCGCCATCAGGTTGGTCATGATGGGCCATTTGTAGAAGACCCGCAGCATGTTCTTTGACTCCGCCGCACCCGCCGTGACGGCAAAGGGCACATCGGCGCCGCTATTCGTCAGCTGGATGTTACCGCCCTGGATCCTGAAGCCGGCCTGTGCCGCGTCCGCGAATGCTGTGTATTGGCGAAGATCGACGCTCAACTGATTGGGGCAATCCTGCGAGACGATGATTTCCAGCTTGCCGCAGATCATGTTCTTCAAATTGTCTCCGGCGACGTCGGCGGCCCTCAACTGGCCGGTGCGCAGCCGGCGCGCGACATCGTCGGTAATGTTGGCCATCACCTCCTGGCTGGCAAATGAGATGCAGCTTTCGAGGATGGCGAAGACGAGAAGCGCGAACGGCATTGCAAGCAGCGCGAACTCCAGCGCCGTGGCGCCGCGCCGGTCGCGCACGAAGCGGTGGAAAGGCCTGGCGCGCTCGATCTTGCGTTGATCTGTCGAGCCGAATTCCATGCTCATGCGATGTTCCTGCCATCCTGACGGTGCTGACAGGTGTATTAGTGCAAACCAATTGAGGTCCGGTTTGAATGATCGTTAAACTCGGCGCAGGCATTTTAACCAGGCAGTAACCTGGGCGCTGGCGTGGCCCCCGCACGGCTTATTTGGTGACGCTCATCTCGGCTTCGGACGATTTCTCCGCGTCACTCTTGTAGGAGCTTTCGCAATAGGGCGTGCACGACATGGTCTGGACCTCCGCGCGCCGGTAAATGCGAACCGACGTGGCCGCCTGGCGGACCACGGTGACCTGTGCGTCGACGATCGGGCTGCCCTCTGGGTCAAGAACGACGAGATTGGTGACACCGAAACCCTTCCCGGTGAGCACGATCGTCGAGGCATCCTGGACGGAGGCGTCGGCGATTGCCGGGTTGCCCACGACGATCGTATCGGCGGGGCGCGACAATTTCACGATCTTGGCCTGGTTCATGGTGACCTCGATCCCGGCGCCGGCCCTGGCGGGCGCGGTCAAGCTGGCGGCGGCAAGGAGCACGGCAATCAGAATCGACGATCTCGGCACGGCCATCAAGGCGCTCCACGCAGGCGGACTGTTCAACGGAACATGAACGAGATTGGTGAACCAACGGTTAAGTTGACTTGTTGCGCTCGGATGTGGCGGTCGGCATGGACGAGCGCATCACCAAACTCGTGCACGCGTCGCAAGCCTGCCCAAGCCCTTGCCGTTTGCGGCGTCGAGCCGCAAAACAGAACATTAGTCAGCGCTTAGTGTGGAGTTAACCACGCAAGATGTTCTGGCGGGGAAAGGAATCGGTAAGGCTGTTTATTAAGCCGATCGAAAGAGCTTCTCCCTAGATTTGCAGCATCCGATCAACCATCACAGAAGTTGACGGAAGTGCTGTAACACGTGGAGTAGGAGCTCTCGAATGTCTAATCTCATCGCACGTTTCGTGAAGGACGAATCCGGCGCGACCGCCATCGAATATGGTCTGATCGCCGCTCTCATCGCGCTCGCCATCATCACCGGCGCCGGTGCGCTCGGCAATGCTATCAATGCCAAGTTCGCTGCTATCGGAACGACCCTGAATACCACCGGCACCTGATCTGCCGTATTGCTGGTCGCTTAGATCTTCTGAACAAGGGCCGCCATGTGGCGGCCCTTGTTCTGTCCTGCCGTCAGTGGCGGTCCGCTCTTCGCTCTTGGCCTCATAAATCATTAACGGAACATGCCTAGACTAAAACCCCGTTGACCCGGACAATAGGCACAGCGCCGATGCTTGAAGCCCTGATTTTCGTCGTCTTCCCCTTCTGCATGCTGTTTGCTGCGATCTCCGATATGCTGTCGATGACGATCGCCAATCGCGTGCCAGTATTGCTTGTCGTCGTCTTCGCGCTGGTGGCGCCGCTGACGGGCATGGACTGGGCAGCCTATGGCGGACATTTCTCGGCTGGCGCCATCGTCCTAGCCGTGACGTTCGGCCTGTTCGCCTTGGGTGGCATGGGCGGCGGCGACGCCAAACTGCTGGCCGCCACGGCCGTGTGGATGGGGCTCAACGTGCATCTCGTTGAATATCTAGTCGTCTCGACATTCATCGGCGGCCTTCTGACAATCGCGATCCTGCTTTACCGGAAGTCGACGCTGGCGGTTTTCACCGGCCGCAATCCATTCCTGCGTCATTTCGCCGAAGAGTCGGCCGGTGTTCCCTACGGGATCGCGCTCGGCCTGGGCGGACTGCTGACCTTTCCGGATTCCCCCTTGATGGTATGGGCGCTGGCAAGGCTGGCGAACTGAATTTATCAAATTTTCGTCGGCTGGCATTCCTTACAAGCCGCCTTGCGGAGCGGCGGCCCAGCATTTCCGCGCATCTCGGCGCGATCCATCCAATTTATGTAAACGTTAAATTAATCACGATCGTAAGCATTGCATTAACCTTGTTTTGACGATTGCCGCTGCAAAGTCCGGCTTGGCTAGGTGGTTTGCCAATGGCGAGGGTTCGGACAGATGCCAGCATCCCGATTGATTATTCTGAGCGTGGCGGTGGCCGCGGCGGGCGGTGCTGGTTATGTCGCGAAAAACATGGTCGCTCCGCCGCCTCAGATCGTAGTCGATTCTGGCCCCCAAGCCCCGGCGGTATCCCTGCAGGACGTGCTCGTGCTTTCGGGCGATGTCGCGATGGGCAACGCGCTCCAGAACAGCATCGCCTGGCAATCCTGGCCCGCTGACGGCATCAACCCGAATTTCATCACCAAGGCCACCGCTCCCGACGCCCTGGAGAAGCTGAAAGGGTCGATTGCCCGTGTGCCGATGTATGCGGGCGAGCCCGTCCGGCGCTCCAAGTTGATCGGCGAGGGGCAAAGCTTCATGTCGTCCATCCTGCCTTCCGGCATGCGGGCGGTCGCCACGACCATATCGGCCGACACCTCGGCCGGCGGCTTCATTCTTCCAAACGATTTCGTCGATGTCATCATGACCCGCAGGGCCGATGCCAACACCGGGGCAGGCTTCAGCACCGAGACCATCCTGAAGAATATACGCGTCCTGGCAATCGATCAGACCATCCAGGAAGACGAGGAAGGAAAGAAGACCAGGGTAGGCCAGACCGCCACGCTGGAGCTGACGCCCAAACAGGCGGAGATCATCACCGTCGCCCAACAGATGGCGGATCGCCTGACGCTGGCGCTGCGGGCGATCACGGACACCCAGGAAAAGAATGTGGACGAGGCCGACTATCTCGTTTCCGGCAATGGTCGCAGGGGAACGGTGAGGCTGATCAAGTCGGGCGAAGTCTCCGAGGTAGGGGCAAGGAAATGAGGCTAAGCGCTAAACTGCCG
This sequence comes from Mesorhizobium sp. URHB0026, assembly GCF_054059755.1. Classification (NCBI taxonomy): domain Bacteria; kingdom Pseudomonadati; phylum Pseudomonadota; class Alphaproteobacteria; order Hyphomicrobiales; family Phyllobacteriaceae; genus Mesorhizobium; species Mesorhizobium sp. URHB0026. The sequence continues at coordinate 2,400,336 of NZ_JBSSCN010000001.1, forward strand.
GCAATCGTAGCCATGGCATTCGGCCTGCTGCTCGTCGGAGCGAATGTGCGGGGCGTCGAGGCGAAGAGCACGCAGGTGTCGGCCACGACAGCCACCCAGCGCGTCAAGCTTGGCCTCAACAAGTCGGTGGTCATAGACCTGCCGAGCGATGCTTATGACATTCTTGTCGCCAACCCCTCCGTTGCCGACGCTGTGACCCGCACCGCAAGGCGTATCTATCTATTTGGCAAGTCGGTCGGCGAAACCAACATCTTCGTCTTTGGACCGAACGGCGAACAGATCGCCAGCCTCGACCTTGCCATCGAGCGTGACGTCGCCGGTCTGGAAGATTATATCAAGCGCTTCCTTCCGACTTCGGCCGTCAAGGTGGAACTGTTGAATGACAACGTTGTCCTGACCGGCACCGTGGATACCCCATTGGATGCTAAGCGTGCCGAACAGCTGGCGAATATGTTTGTGTCAGGCGGTGAAGCGACGACGGGACAATATTCGCAAACCGCTGCCGGCGGCTCGGCCCAGAGCGGCGTCGACATCAACAACCCGGACCAGCAGCGCCGCGTCAGCCAAATCGTCAATCTCTTGCAGATCATTGGTGACGACCAGGTCACGCTGAAGGTGACGGTGGCCGAAGTCAGCCGCTCCGTGATGAAGCAGCTCGGCGTCAATATGGTCGGCAGTGGCGGCAGCAACGGCATCAGCTATGGAGCGATTAGCGATAATTTCACCGGACTCGGCAAGCAGCTGTCGAATTCTGGCTTCAATATAGGCGCCTCGGGGTTGCAAGCCTATGTCAATGCCATGGAGCAGTCCGGGGTCATGAAGACCTTGGCCGAGCCCACCTTGACTGCGGTATCCGGCGAGAAGGCGACCTTCAAGGTCGGCGGTGAATACAACATGGTGAGCGGCGTCACAGCGAACGTATCGACCGACAACCAGACTGGCCTGAAGAACTATAGCATCGAGAAGATCGAATATGGCATCGGCCTGGAGTTCCAGCCTGTGGTGCTGTCTCCCGGCCGGATCAGCCTGAAAGTCAGAACGTCGGTTTCCGAGCCGACCACCGAAGGGTCCGTTTCGCTCTCGTCGGGTGTGACAAGTCCCGGCACGAATGTCCTGTCTCTGCGCAAGCGTCTTGCCGATACGACGGTGGAACTGCCCTCCGGCGGCTCCATGATGATCGCCGGCCTTGTTCGCGACGATGTCAGGCAAGCCGTCAACGGCTTGCCTGGACTGACAAAGATTCCAGTGCTCGGCGCGCTCTTCCGCAGCAGGGATTTCGTGCGCAACGAGACAGAGCTCGTCATCATCATCACGCCCTATCTGGTGAAGCCGGTGGCGCGCAATGAACTCGCCAAGCCGGACGACAATTTCAACCCTCCAAGCGACGGGGCCGGCATGTTCCTTGGGCGTGTCAATCGCGTCTACGGCACCATGCGGACCGACAGGCCCAACGGCCGCTATCACGGCGTTGTCGGCTTCATCTACAAGTGAACGGGAAAGCGGACATGTCTCAGTCAGCATTGAAGGCAAAGACCATGGCGATGCGCTCCGGCCGTTCTCGAACAGGCCTGCAGGCCCTTCCGATCCTCGCGGCAGCGTTGACGGCTCTGCTGGCCGGTTGCGCCCACCGCGACAGCATTACCGTGGGCGCCATCCCCGACGACTATCGCACCAATCATCCGATCGTCATCGCGGAGAAGAACCAGAAGATCGACCTTCCCGTCGGCGCCGGCGACCGTGGCATGACCGGCTCGCAGCGGGACACGCTTCTGGGGTTCCTCGACGGTTACGACAAGTCTGCCGCTCCGTCATTGACGATCCAGGTTCCAAGCGGATCCGCCAATGAGCTTGCCGCCACGGCGGCCGGTCGCGATTTCGCCCGGCTCGCGGTCGCCGCCGGTGTCAAGCGCAACCGGATCGTCGTGGTCTCCTATCAGGCCGGATCGAGCGAGGCCTCAGCCCCGGTTCGCGTATCCTACATCGCGGTGAGGGCACAGACCGACAAATGCGGACGTTGGCCCGATGACCTGGCGGAAACGTCGGAAAACAAGCACTACGCCGATTTCGGCTGCTCCTATCAGAACAATCTTGCCGCCCAAATGGCCAATCCGGCCGATCTTCTCGGGCCGCGCAAGTCTACCACCATTGATGCGGCAAATCGCAGCAAAGCCATCGGCGTCTACCAAGACAGAGGCATTTCGGATGAATTCCTCGGCAACTCGGAAGTGACTTACTAAGCCGCCCTCGGAAAGAAGCGACGCCAGGAACAGGCCACGGAAAGAGCATGACCATGAGCAGCCTTGCCTATGACGCCACCGTCGAGGGCGGCGATACCTCGCCGCAGGACGTCGCCGCGATGCAGACGTTGCGGCCGGTTCCGCGCATTTCGATCCAGGCATTCTGCGAGACCGAGGGCGTTGCCAATCCGGTCCAGCGCGCCGGCGAGGACCGTCGCATGACCAAGGCGCATCTCAAGGTCCATATGGGCGGCGTCGCCACGGCGATTGAATTCTACCAGTCGGCGCCGACGCCCAACCTGATCCTGCTGGAATCGCGCAGCGAACCCAAGCAATTGCTTGAGCAGCTCGCCCAACTCTCGGAATACTGCGATCCATCCTCGAAAGTGGTGGTGATCGGTCACTACAATGATGTCGGTCTTTATCGCGAACTCATCCGTTCCGGCATCTCCGAATATGTCATCGCGCCGGTGTCGATGGCCGACATCGTCAGCGTCGTGTCGTCGATCTTCGTCGATCCGGATGCCGAACCGCTCGGCCGCACGGTCGCTTTCGTCGGCGCCAAGGGCGGCGTCGGCTCTTCCACGATCGCCCACAACGTCGCCTGGGCAATGTCGTCGCTGTTCAAATCCGAGGTCGTTGTCGCCGACCTCGATCTCGCCTTCGGCACCGCCAACATCAATTTCGACCAGGATCCGGCCCAGGGCATCGCCGAGGCGGTGTTCTCGCCCGAGCGCATAGACGAAGTCTATCTCGACCGGCTGTTGACCCAATGCGCCGAGCACCTGTCGCTGCTTGCGGCGCCCTCGACGCTGGACCGCGTCTACGACTTCGATCCCGATGCCTTCGCGCAGCTTGTCGATACCGCGCAGCGCAGCGTGCCGCTGCTTGTGCTCGACGTTCCCCATGTCTGGACGGGATGGGCCAAGAACACGCTGGTCAAGGCTGACGAGATCGTCATCACGGCGACGCCGGAACTGGCCAATCTGCGCAACACAAAGAACCTGGTCGACATGTTGAAACGGCTTCGTCCGAACGACCCGCCGCCGAAATTGATCATCAATCAGGCCGGCGTGCCAAAGCGGCCGGAGATCTCGGCATCCGATTTCGTCGAACCGCTCGGCCTGACACCGATGTCGGTCATCGGCTTTGATCCCCTGCTGTTCGGCAATGCCGCAAACAACGGGCGGATGCTGGGCGAGATAGATGCCAAGAACCCGGTTGTGGCCACGATCAACGAGATTGCTCATGTGCTGACGGGCCGCAGCGAAATCCGGGCGAAGAAGAAAGCTGGCCTGGGCAGTCTGCTCGGCAAGCTGTCGCGCAACAAGAAGTGACGCAATGGGGTCGGTAGTCGGTCATGTTCGGTAAAAGAGGCAACGACGACGGCAACCGGTTCACTCCGGAATTTCGCCAGCCGGCACCGGCTACGGTTGCGCCGGCCGCCGCGGTTTCGGCCGACACCGCGGTTCTTGCACGGCCCGCGGCCCCGCCTCAGCCGAGCGCACCTGTTGCGCCGCCGGCCAGGCGCGCGGTCGAAGCGCCATCCATTGCGCCGGAACCGAGGAAGGGCCGCGAAAAGAGCGAAACCTATTATGACACAAAGAGCCAGGTGTTCTCGGCTCTCATCGATACGATTGACCTGTCGCAACTCGCCAAGCTCGATCCGGAAAGCGCGCGCGAGGAAATCCGCGACATCGTCAACGACATCATCGCGATCAAGAACTTCGCGATGTCCATCGCCGAGCAGGAAGAACTGCTCGAAGACATCTGCAATGACGTGCTTGGCTACGGGCCGCTCGAGCCGTTGCTGGCGCGCGACGACATCGCCGACATCATGGTCAACGGGTCCAAGAACGTCTACATCGAAGTGAACGGCAAGGTCGAGCAGACGGGCATTCGATTTCGCGATAACCAGCAGCTTCTCAATATCTGCCAGCGCATCGTCAGCCAGGTCGGCCGCCGCGTCGACGAATCCAGCCCGATCTGCGACGCCCGTCTCCCCGACGGGTCGCGCGTCAACGTCATCGCGCCGCCGCTGGCCATCGATGGCACCGCGCTCACCATCCGCAAATTCAAGAAGGACAAGCTAACGCTCGATCAGCTGGTCAAGTTCGGCGCCATCTCTCCGCAAGGGGCAGAAGTTCTCAAGATCATCGGCCGTGTCCGCTGCAACATCGTCATCTCGGGCGGCACCGGCTCCGGCAAGACGACATTGCTCAACTGCCTGACCAACTACATCGACCGCGACGAGCGCGTCATCACCTGTGAGGACTCGGCCGAACTACAGCTGCAGCAGCCGCATGTCGTGCGCCTGGAAACGCGTCCGCCCAATCTCGAGGGCGAGGGCGAGGTGACGATGCGCGACCTTGTCAAGAATTGCCTGCGCATGCGGCCTGAACGCATCATCGTCGGCGAAGTGCGCGGACCCGAGGTCTTCGACCTGCTTCAGGCGATGAACACGGGCCATGACGGCTCGATGGGCACGATCCACTCCAACAGCCCGCGCGAATGCCTGAACCGTATCGAATCCATGATCGCCATGGGCGGCTATTCGCTGCCGCAGAAAACCGTGCGTGAAATCGTCGTCGGCTCCATCGACGTGATCATCCAGGCGGCACGCCTGCGCGACGGGTCGCGCCGCATTACCCATATTACCGAAGTGATCGGAATGGAAGGCGACGTGGTCATCACCCAGGATATCGTCCTCTACAACATCAAGGGCGAGGACGCCAACGGCAGACTGCTGGGAGAACACGTGTCGACCGGCATCGGCCGCCCGCATTTCTGGGAACGCGCGCGCTACTACGGCGAAGAGCAGCGCCTCGCAATAGCGCTCGAGGCCATGGAGAAACGTGCTGACTGACGCACTCACAGGCGTGAAGGTTCTGGTCGATGTTTGGAATTGACGGCACCGTACTGGCGTTTGTCGTACTCGCCGGCTTCAGCGCCGGCGCGGTCGCCTATGTATTTCTGTTCAACCAGATCAGCAATGAGAAACAGGCCGGCAGGCGGCTGGAAACGATCAAGGCCGCCGAGACGGACCGTTCCGTCGTCAAGGCCACCCGCGACCGGGCGGCCGACGCCGCCAAGCGCCGCAAATCGGTGCAGGATTCACTGAAGGATCTCGACGAAAAGCAGAAATCCAAGGACATCGCCGTCAAGAAGCCGCCGCTGAAAGCGCAGCTTCGCCAGGCTGGGATGAAGGTGTCGATCGAACGTTTCTATATCTATTCGGCCATCTGCGGCCTCGCGCTGACGGTGGTCGCGTTCGTGGCCGGTGCGCCGATGATTGTCTTGCCAGGTGTGCTGCTCGCCGGAGCGCTTGGCCTGCCGCGTTGGTTCGTTTCTTTTCGTCGTAGCCGGCGCGTCAAGTCATTCCTCAACGAATTTCCAAACGCGCTCGACGTCATCGTGCGGGCGGTCAAGTCCGGCCTGCCGCTGAACGATGCCATCCGCCTGATCGCCAACGAATCCCCTGAACCGGTCAAGACCGAGTTTCGCCGCGTCGTCGATTCGCAGCAGATGGGCCTGTCGATCCCCGACGCCACCTTGCGCATGCCCGAAACCATGCCATGCACCGAGGCGAGCTTCTTCGGCATCGTCATCCAGATCCAGTCGCAAGCCGGTGGCAATCTCTCCGAAGCGTTAGGCAATCTTTCGCGCGTTTTGCGCGACCGCAAGAAGATGAAGGCCAAGGTCGCGGCCCTGTCGATGGAGGCGAAAGCGTCCGCCGCCATCATCGGCGCCTTGCCTTTCATCGTTGCCTTTCTCGTCTATCTCTCCAGTCCCAACTACCTGATGCCGCTGTTCACGACCAGCGTCGGCCATCTGATCCTCGGTGTTTCCGCCGTCTGGATGTCGATCGGCATCTTCGTGATGCGCAAGATGATGAATTTTGAAGTCTAGGGCCGTCGCATGACAGAACAAGTCATCAAATCACTGACGGATCCCAGCCTCCTGATTGCAATGCTGGTCGCTGTCGCCGTGTTCGCAACCGTTTTTACGCTGCTGCCGGCGCTTGGCGGAAACCAGTTGAAGGCCCGCATGAAGTCGGTCGCGCTGGAGCGTGACGAGCTTCGCGCCAAGCAGCGCGCGCGGCTTGCGAACGAGGCCGATCGCCGCCGCAAGGGCCTGCGCGAGCAGCAGTCGGTCGGTATGCGCAACATTGTCGACCGGCTCGATCTGCGCCGTGCATTGGCCGACGAGTCCACTTTGCAAAAGCTCAAGGTCGCCGGCTTTCGCGGGCAAAATCCGCTAACGCGATTTTTGTTCTTCCGTCTGGTGCTTCCTTTTGTCGGTTTCGCGCTGGGTCTGTTATATATTTTCGTGCTCGGAGGGTTGCCCGACAAGCCATTGGTGATCCGGCTTTTCGTCTGCATTCTCGTCGCCTATGGCGGCTTCTATGCGCCGGTCCTCTACGTCAACAACCGCGCGACCAAGCGCAAGCAGTCGATCCAGCTGGCGTGGCCGGATGCGCTCGACCTGATGCTGATCTGCGTGGAATCCGGCATGTCGGTGGAAGCCGCGCTGCGCAAGGTCGCCGACGAGATCGGCGCGCAATCGGTGGCCCTGGCGGAAGAATTTATCCTGACCAACGCCGAACTCTCCTATCTGCAGGAACGCAAGCAGGCTTACGAGAACCTGGCAAGTCGCACGGGGCTGGAATCGGTCAGGTCCGTGTCGCAGGCGCTCGTCCAGGCCGAGCGCTACGGCACACCGGTGGCGCACGCGCTGCGCGTGCTTGCCGCGGAAAGCCGAGACATGCGCATGAACGCGGCCGAGAAGAAGGCCGCCGCGCTGCCGCCCAAGCTCACCGTGCCGATGATCCTGTTCTTCCTGCCGGTGCTGTTCGCCATCATCCTGGGCCCTGCCGGCATCCAGGTCAGCCAGCGCGGCATCTTCGGCCAGTCGCAAAGCAACGGCACCCAATAGGCGAATCCGCACAATCCAAACGAAAGAGCCGCGCGGAAAGTGCCGCGCGGCTCTTTCGTTTGGCGCGATCGGGCGCCGCGCGCGGCGATCAGTTGGTGGCGGCTTTCGCCGGTTTCGCCTTGTCCTGATCCTTAAGCTGGCTCCAGGCGTTCTGCTGAGCCAGCATCTGCCTGAGATAGGCGACGTTGGCCTGTGCCTGTTCGGGGGAAAGTTCTTGCGAGGCGATCTTCTCGGCTTCGTCGAAGCGACCCTGCAGCCCGACAACGAGCGCCAGGTTCTGACGCACCCGGCTGTCGGCATTCGGCTGCTGGGCGGCAGAGCGCATATAGGTCTCGGCCGTGCGCAGATCCCCTTCCAGCACATAGGACATGCCGAGATTGGAAAGGATCGATGGCTCGTTCGGCTTGAGTTCGAGGGCCTTGCGGTAGAGTTGGCGCGCTTCGTCCTTCTGGCCGACCTGATCGAGGATGGCCGCCTCCGCCGACACCAGCCTCCAGTCGGGGTATTCCGGCGTTTGTGCGCGGCGCACGGCGTCGAGCGCTGCCTCGAACTGGCCATTGGCCGCCAATGCCTTGCCATAGGCTGCGAGAACTTCGCGGTCCTTGGGGTAGGCGATCGCCAGCTTGCGCATCACGGCGAGCGACTGGTCGGCATCGCCGTCCATCTGCAGCGCCGCCGCGAAGTTGGTCGCTATCCGCTTGTCGTTGGGGTTCCTCGCGTAGGATTGGCCAAGTGCGGCCGTGGCATTGTGCAATTCTCCCGCCGACATCGTTTCCAGCGGCTTGCCGCTGGTGCGTCCGATCGAGCCTGTGGTCAGTTTGTCGGTCGCGCAACCGGCAACGCCCGCCGCAAGCGCCAGCATGAATGCCGTGGTAATGAGCCGTTTTCCCCGGATGTCTATCGTGCGGTCGGTCGGCATCGGCACCTGGGCCTCCATTCATGCGTGGCCATTGCGTGGCCATCTTCCCTCCAGCAGAAATATTCTGTTAACCCTAACGGAGGGTTAAGACGCCGACTCGCAAACTCGGCAGGAGAAGCATCTGATGTCCGTTGAACTGGTCGAGAGCAAGCTGAAGAACCCGCTGCCGATCCATCTGATCGCCAGGGACGGGCTGGAGACGGCCGGTCTATCGCCGTCTATTGTCGCTTGGGCCAAGGCAAACGGCTTTTCCGGCGAGGCCGGCAGGACGCTGATCCTGCCGGGCGAGAACGGAGCGCTCGGCGGCGCCATGTTCGGTCTCGGTGACGGCGACGGCGCGCTTGCCGTCGGTGCGCTGGCGAAAACCTTGCCGGAGGGCGATTGGCATTTTGCCTCCAAGCCTGCGGAGCCGGAATTGGCGGCTCTTGCAATCGTGCTCGGCGGTTATGTCTTTGCCCGCTACGGCAAGAAACCGGGCAAGGCGCTGCGCTTCGAATTGCCCGCCGGCGTCGATGCGCGGCGCGTTCGCCGTATCGTCGACGGTGTTTTCCTGACGCGCGACCTGGTCAACACACCGACCAACGACATGGGGCCGGACGATCTGGAGAAGGCGGTGCGGACCGTGGCTGGGGTTCACAAGGCCGAAGTCTCCGTCATCAAGGGCGACGATCTGCTCGCACAGAACTTCCCGATGATCCATGCCGTCGGCCGCGCTTCGTCCGATGCGCCGCGTCTGATCGACATGACGTGGGGGCAGCAGGGTGCGCCGAAGGTGACGCTGGTCGGCAAGGGCGTCTGCTTCGACACGGGCGGCCTCGACATCAAGCCATCGTCAGGCATGCTGTTGATGAAGAAGGACATGGGTGGCGCCGCCAACGTGCTGGGCCTGGCCTCGATGATCATGGCCGCCGGGCTCAACGTGCGGCTGCGCGTGCTGATCCCCGCGGTCGAGAATTCGATCGCCGGCAACGCTTTCCGCCCGGGCGACGTGCTGGCGAGCCGCAAGGGCATCACTGTCGAGATCGGCAACACGGACGCCGAGGGTAGGCTGGTGCTGGGGGACGCACTGGCGCTGGCCGATGACGAGGAGCCGCAACTTCTCATCGACATGGCGACGCTGACCGGCGCCGCCCGCGTCGCGCTTGGCCCCGACCTGCCGCCCTTCTACACCGATGACGAGGCGCTTGCCTCCGAGCTGGCGGCGGCATCGCTGGCGGTCGAGGACCCGCTGTGGCGCATGCCGTTATGGCGGCCTTACGACTCGAAACTGTCGTCGAAGATAGCCGACATCAACAATGTCACATCAGATGGTTTCGCCGGCTCGATCACCGCGGCGCTGTTCCTAAAGCGCTTCGTCGAGAAGACGGCAAGCTGGGCGCATTTCGACATCTTCGCCTGGAACCCCGCCGATCGCCCGCATGCCCCGGCCGGTGGGGAGGCGCAGGGGATCCGGACGCTGGAGCGGATCATCTCGACGCGCTATGGCTGATTGCCGAGAGCAAGTCGGCAATTTCGAGAACTGAAACGGAACCGAAACAATTTGCCGTCATGCTGGCGCGATGTCGATTGCGATGCGCCCGAGCCAGGCCCTGCGACTGTGGCAGCAAGTGATGCTGTCGCAGGTGCGCGAGGACGCGCCTGATCTCACCATGCGTCAGACGGCGATCCTGTTCACCATCTACCTCGATCCGCCGCCGCACACCGTGCGCGGGCTTGCCGCCCGCCTCAATGTCACCAAGCCGGTGATCACCCGCGCGCTCGACACGATGGGCGCGCTGAAGCTGGTGTCGCGCCATCGCGACGAACTCGACAAGCGCAACGTCCTGATCAAGCGCACCGTCGAAGGCGCGCTCTTTGTCGAGCGCTTCGGAGATGGTATCATCGCCAAGGCCCACGAACTGCCGATATAACCGATTTCCATTTGACCGGATTTGACGATTTGACTGCCAGGGACGCCCGCCTCCACGCCTTCCGCTCCGACCTTGCCGATGCGCGGCTGAAAGGCGAGGTGACAGCCGACCGTTTCGTCGCCGGCCGACCGGCGCGCATTGCCGCCTTGGTGGCCGATCTGCGCAAGGGGCCGCGGCCCGACGCTGGCATCAACACGCAGTTCCTTTTCGGCGACGATGTTCTCGTTTTCGAGCAAACCGAAGGCTGGGCTTGGGTCCAGGGCGAACGCGATGGCTATGTCGGCTATGTCGCCGATGCCATGCTGGGCTGGCGTGACCATGCGTCTACTCATATCGTTTCGGTGCCACGCACGTTCCTCTATCCCGGTCCGGACCTGCGCTTTCCGATTGCCGGACAATTGTCCATGGGATCGACCGTAACCGTGACGGGTGCCGCTGAAACACGGGGCACGCATTATGCACTGCTGCCCTCCGGTGATGCCGTGATCGCTGGCCATCTGCAGCCGATCGGCGAAGGGGCCGGCGACTATGTGTCCGTGGCCGAGATGTTTCTGGGCACGCCCTATCTATGGGGCGGTGTTTCCGGCTTCGGCATCGATTGCTCAGGCCTGGTGCAACTGGCCATGCGCATGGCGGGCAGGGATGTGCTGCGCGATTCCGACATGCAGGCGGTAAGCATCGGCGAGCCGCTCGAACCGGGCCCTGATTTTTCGGGGCTGCGACGTGGTGACCTGGTGTTCTGGAAAGGGCATGTCGCCATCATGACCGACGCCGAAACCATGATCCACGCCAATGGCCACACCATGCTTGTGTCGCGTGAAGGACTGAAGGAAGCAATCGCCCGCATCGGTTATCTCTATGGTGGGCCGACAGGGTTCCGGCGCCCGTAAGGGTTTCGATCCCCTTTTGTTCCGATTCTGCTTGGCGATTGCCTGTCGCCGCGCTACCTCTGGCACGTGACAGTTGAGCCGCGCCTCGCCGACCAGAATGCCGCAGTCGTCCTGCCCGAGCCATTTCTAAAATGGTTCGGCGAGAAAGGCTGGTCGCCGCGCGCCCATCAGATCGAACTCCTGGCGAAGGCCCAAGCGGGGCAATCGGTACTGCTTATCGCGCCGACCGGCGCCGGCAAGACGCTGGCCGGCTTTCTGCCGTCGCTGACCGAACTGGCCGTCAGGCCAAGGCGAAAACCAGGCCAGGCGCGGCGCGGCATCCACACGCTGTACATCTCGCCGTTGAAGGCACTGGCCGTCGACATCGAGCGCAATCTCGGCAAGCCGGTCGAGGAGATCGGCTTGCCCGTCACCATCGAAACGCGCACCGGCGACACCCCCGCCCACAAGCGCCAGCGCCAGAAGCTTGCGCCGCCCGACATTCTGCTCACCACGCCGGAGCAACTGGCGCTGCTGATCGCGGCAGGCGACGCGAGACGCTTCTTTGAGGATCTGCGCTATGTCGTGCTCGACGAGTTGCATTCGCTGGTGACGTCGAAACGCGGCCATCTTTTGGCGCTCGGCCTGGCGCGGTTGCGCAGCTTCGTCCCAAGCCTGCAGACGATCGGCCTGTCGGCGACGGTGGCCGAGCCGGACGAATTGCGGCGCTGGCTGGTCAGCCAGAACCCACCGGGTGAGATGGCGGAATTGATCACTGTGACCGGTGGTGCCAAGCCCGAAATCTCGATCCTCGATTCCGAGGAACGCGTGCCCTGGGCGGGGCACTCGGCTCGCTACGCCACGCCGGAAATCTACCGCGAGATCAAGCGCCACAAGACGACCTTGCTGTTCGTCAACACACGCAGCCAGGCGGAGCTGCTGTTCCAGGAGTTGTGGCGCGTCAACGAGGACACATTGCCGATCGCCCTGCATCATGGCTCGCTCGACGTCGCCCAGCGCCGGCGCGTCGAGAAGGCAATGGGCGAGAACGCTCTGCGCGCCATCGTCGCCACATCGACGCTCGATCTCGGCATCGACTGGGGCGATGTCGACCTGGTCGTGCATGTCGGTGCTCCGAAGGGCGCCAGCCGGTTGGCACAGCGCATCGGTCGTGCCAACCACCGCATGGATGAGCCGTCCAAGGCGATCCTGATCCCCGCAAATCGTTTCGAGGTTCTGGAGTGCCGGGCCGCACTCGACGCCAATTATCTCGGCGCGCAGGATACGCCGCCACTGGTCAATGGCGGGCTCGACGTGCTGGCCCAGCATGTGCTCGGCTGCGCCTGCGGCGCACCGTTCCGCGCCGGTGACCTGTACGAGGAGGTACGGACGGCGGCACCCTATGCCGGCCTCGATCGGCCGACCTTCGACCGTGTCATCGATTTCGTCGCCACCGGTGGCTACGCACTGAAGAACTATGAGCGCTATGCCCGCATCCGCCTCAACAAGGACGGGCTGTGGCGGGCCTCCAATCCGCGCGTCGCCCAGCAATACAGGCTCAATGTCGGCACCATCATCGAGGTGCCCGCGCTCAACGTTCGTTACGTCAAGGCCGGCAGCAAAGGCGCGGCGTCGCACGGCGGCCGCGTGCTCGGCAAGATCGAGGAGGCGTTTCTCGAGACCTTGACGCATGGCGATACTTTCATGTTCGCCGGCAAGGTGCTGCGTTTCGAGGGCATCCGCGAGAATGAGTGCTTCGTGTCGAACGCGCCCGGCAGCGACGCCAAGGTACCCTATTATGGCGGCGGCAAATTCCCGCTCTCGACCTACCTCGCAGAGCAGGTCCGCATCATGCTGGACGATCCGCGGCGCTGGACGAAGCTGCCGGAGCAGGTGGCCGACTGGCTGCGGTTCCAGTCGGACAAGTCCATGCTGCCCAAGCGCGACGATTTGCTGATCGAGACCTTTCCGCGCGGCAACCGCCATTACCTGGTCGCCTATCCCTTTGAGGGCAGGCTGGCGCACCAGACGCTTGGCATGTTGCTCACCCGTCGCCTCGACAGGGCGGGCGTCAGGCCGCTCGGCTTTGTCGCCACTGATTATGCCTTGGCCATATGGTCGCTGGGCGACATGGGCGCGATGTTCAAAGCCAGGAAACCTTCACTGGGCGCGCTGTTCGACCAGGACATGCTGGGCGACGATCTGGAAGCCTGGCTGGCCGATAGCTGGCTTCTCAAGCGCACTTTCCGCAATTGTGCGCTGATCTCGGGGCTGATCGAAAAACGCCACCCCGGCCAGGAGAAGAGCGGTCGCCAGGTCACCGTGTCGACCGACCTGATCTACGATGTGCTGCGCAGCCATGAGCCGGACCACATCCTGCTTCAGGCGACGCGTGCCGACGCGGCGACCGGCCTGCTCGATGTCAGCAGACTTGCGGACATGCTCTCGCGCATCCAGGGTCGAATCATGCATAAGGCGCTCGAGCAGATATCGCCGCTTGCCGTGCCGATCATGCTCGAAATCGGCAAGATGCCGGTGAACGGCGAGGCCGATGAAACGCTGCTGATGGACGCGGCGACACTGGTTGAAGAGGCCATGGGGCCTGGGATGGTTGATGAATGAATTTCTCGCTGGCGCGCACATCGCTGATCGCCGAGGCCGATCTCGTCGGCATCGCGGGCGAGCGCGCGGTCTGCGATCCGCGCGGCGTGCTGTATTTCCCCGAGCTCAAGTTGCTGACAGTTTCGGACCTGCATCTGGAGAAGGGGTCGTCTCTGGCAAGGCGCGGCACGCTCATCCCGCCCTACGACACTGGCGCGACCCTGCTCAGGCTGCAGGCGGTCATATCGGACTACCAGCCGTCGATCGTCATCAGCCTGGGTGACTCCTTCCATGACAGCGGCGGCGCCGCGCGCATGCATTCGAGCTTCCGCGAACGGCTGGAAGCGCTGATGGCGGGCCGCGACTGGTTCTGGGTCGCCGGCAATCACGACCCCGAAGCGCCGGCGGATCTGCCTGGCGAGACCGTGCGGGAACTAGCCATAGGCTCACTGCTGTTCCGGCATGAGCCATCGAAGGTGAGGATCGAGGGCGAAATATCGGGTCATCTGCACCCCTGCGCCCGCATCGTGCAACAAGGCCGTTCGGTGCGCAGGCGCTGCTTTGCCGGTGATGGCGGCCGCATGATCATGCCGGCCTTCGGCGCCTATACCGGTTCGCTCAACGTGCTCGACCGCGCCTATGCCGGGCTGTTCCGGCTGGAGTCGCTGATGGCTTACATGCTCGGCACCGAGCGCATCTTCGCCATCTCGCACTCGATGCTGCGGCCAGGCTGAGATCTATCGCCCGTAGTAGAGCATGACCGTGTGCTTCGCTTCGGCGAAGAACAGCCAGCGTTCGACCAGCATGCCGGCGAACTGGGCGATCGTGGCCAGCGCCGAGAGCGCCGCCGCGATCGGCCACGGCAAGGCGAAGGCGGCAAGCAGCAACAGGACGGGCAAACCGAAGGCCAGCGCCTGCGTGATCCGGCGCAGCTTCGCGCTGTGCTTGCGCGCGATGCGAAAACCCATTTCCTTGAGCAGGTAGTTCTCCTCGGTATGCGGCCATTCCAGGGATTGCACCATGCCGCCGGACAGCCCGGTCGCCGTGTTGGCGGTCGTCGGGATTTCCAGCCGGTCATTGTAGCGCCACGTCGCCAGCTTCCAGCCCCAGCCGAGCAAAATGAGCAGCGCGGAAGCCGCCAGAAGCATTTTCGAGCCGAGAGCAAATCCTTGCATCACAACGTTCAGAAGCACGCTGCCGCTCATCGCCGAGAAGATGAGATAGCCGGGCAAGGTGTAGGGGCTGTGCCACTGGGCGATGGGTTTCAGCGAGGCATAGATCATGCCGGTCATGCAGACCGTGGCTATGGCGCCGAAGGCGGCCAGGACCCCCGCGACCGCCACCCAGCCGTCGAGGCGGCCAAGGAAGATCCAGCCCACGCCGAAAAGGCCTGCGGGAATGAAGGTGGCGACCGAGGCGACGCCTTCGCGTGACAGCCATGAGCTGCGCCACTGCGAGAACGCCCGCCAGGCACGTTCGGGCCTGCCGAGATGACCGGTCGATGACAACAGGCCGGCGGCGATCAGGCCAAGCGCCAAGCCGAGGCCAATGAGCCCCAGCCAGAAATCGGCCGGGATCACACCAGATGGGGCAAGCACGCCGAGCAATGCCAGCAGGCCGTAGCCGGCACCCGTGGCGGCGGTGAAGAAGACGACGGAGAAGGCGGGATGCATGGGCTAGTTCGAAAGCATGCGGTCGACCCAGCCAAGGAAACCGCCCTCGGCCCGCAGCGGCTCCAGCGCGGGAGCGGGCACCGATGCGGCACGCTGCGTGTGAGCGCGCGGCGGCAGGTATTTGTTGGTCGGGTGATAGCCGAGTTCCGGCATCAGGTCGACACCGCCGCGCTCCGCCACCAGTTGCGAAACGGGGGATTGGGGATCGCCGAGGTCGCCGAAATGCCGGGCGCTGGTCGGGCAGGCGGCGACGCAGGCCGGTACGCGATCCCCCTCGGCCAGATTGTCGTTATAGATGCGGTCGACGCAGAGCGTGCATTTCTTCATCACGCCGACATCGCCATCGAATTCGCGCGCGCCGTAAGGGCAGGCCCAGCTGCACAATTTGCAGCCGATGCACTTGTCCTCGTCGATCAGCACGATGCCGTCGGAGGCGCGCTTGTAGGACGCGCCGGTCGGGCAGACGGTGACGCAGGCCGGCGTCTCGCAATGCAGGCAGGAACGCGGGAAGTTGACCGTGCGCCCACCCATCTCGGTGATGTGCTCGTAACTGTGCACGCGGTTGAACCAGACCCCATCGACATGGCCCCCATAGGGATCGATGTCGGTCAGCGGCGCCATGTGGCCGCCTGTGTTCCACTCCTTGCAGGCGGTGACGCAGGCCTGGCAGCCTACACAGGTGTCGAGGTCGATGACGAGGCCAAGCTTCTTGCCGCCCGGACTTGGAAGACAGGTCATTCGGCCGCCTCTCTTGCCTGCCGAAACCCGGCGCCGAAAGTGAGCTTGTCTGGCGAGGGTTCGAAATGCGGCGGCTGTTGAAAACGCTCGAATTGCGGTTCGGTGAAGCCGGCCTCCTCCGCCGCGCATTTGACGAGGCGCACGCGCAGATCGAACCACGCCGCCTGTCCCGTGACCGGATCGGAATTCGAATAACGCTTGCCCTTCGCGTCGGCCAAGGTCTGGTCTCCGATGATGTGGTTGAGCAGGAAGCCGCGATTGCTTTCGGCGGCATCGTCTTTCAGCCCCCAGCTGCCGCGTCGCTTGCCGATCGCGTTCCAGGTCCACACTGTGCTTTCGTTCACGCCGTCGACCAGCTTGATCTGCCCTTTCACTTTGCCGTTGATGCTTTCGATCCAGACCCAGTCGTCGTCGGCAAGGGCAAGGCCAGCCGCGGTCCGGTGATGCACGAACAGCCGGTTCTGGCTGGTGATCTGCCGCAACCACGCGTTTTGCGAACCCCAGGAATGGTACATGTGCATGGGCCGCTGCGTCAGCGCGTGCAGCGGGTATTTTTCCTGGTCGACGGTCGCTTCCTCGAACGGCATGTACCAGAACGGCAGCGGGTCCATGTAGGTCTCGACGCGCTTGCGTTCGCTTGCGGGCGGCACCACCCGGCTATGACCACGCGCGGCCAGCCGAAAACGCTGCATCGGTTCGGAATAGAGCTGGAAGACGATCGGCTCGGCCTTGGGGATGAAGCCTAGTTGCACCGCGAAGTCGAGATAGGAGCGGTTGGCCATCTTGTAGTAGCGCTGGTCCTCAGTGAAATCGTGGTGCCAGAACCCGCCATTGTCGATGTAGCGTTGCAACTGGTTGGGGTTGACGTCGCCCTTGCCGATCGAGCTTTCGTCCTTGCCGCGCCAACCTGCGAGCGGGCCGATGCCGGGCGTGCGTTCATGATTGACGATGTAGTCGGCATAGTCGCGGTACTTCGGCGAGCCGTCGTCATCGACGAAGCCGGGCAGGCCAAGCCGCGCGCCGAGTTCGATCAGCACCGACTGGAAGGGCCTGACGTCGCGGTCGGGCTCGACGACCGGATGGCGAATGGCGTCGCCCGGCCCGTCGGCATGGCTGATCGGCCGGTCAAGCAGGCTGATGCAGTCATGACGCTCGAGATAGGTGGTGTCGGGCAGGACCAGGTCCGCGAACGGCACGGTCTCGGAGTAGTAGGCATCGGAATAGATGATGAAGGGGATCTTGTAGTTGCCCGCTTCATCATGGTCGGTGAGCATGGCCATGGTCTCGACGGTGTTCATCGAGGAATTCCAGGCCATGTTCGACATGTACATCATCAGTGTGTCGATCGGGTAGGGATCACCGGCCCAGGCGTTACGGATGACTGTGTGCATCAGCCCATGCGCCGCAAGCGGCGAATCCCACGAATAGGCCTTGTCGATGCGCAGCGGCGTACCCGCTTCGTCGACCAGCAGATCGTCGGGTCCACAGACGAAACCGAGCGGCATGCCGTCGAGCGGCGTCATCGGCCTGACATCGTTGCCGCAGGGCTTTGGGCCGGGCGGCGCCGACCGGGGGTAGGGCGGCTTGAAGCGGAAGCCGCCCGGCACGTCTACCGTGCCCAGCAGAACCTGCAGCAGGTGGATGGCGCGACAGGTGTGAAAGCCATTGGAGTGGGCCGAGATGCCGCGCATGGCATGCATCGAAACGGGCCGTCCCTTGATCGTATCATGCCGGCGCCCGGCCCAGTCGGTCCATGCCACCGGCAGTTCGATCGCCTGCTCGAAGGCGACGTGGGCCAGTTCGGCGGCGATCCGGCGGATCGTTCCGGCGGCGATGCCGCAACGCTCCGCGACCGCATCGGGCGAATAGCTGACGTCCATGTAGCGGTCTGCGATCAGCTGGAACACGGGACGGCACCTGCGCCCGTCGACCGTGAAGCTGCCGGTCAGTGCCGGCTTTGCATTTGAATCGGCTGAGTTGACGGAGGTCTTCGCCACTCTGTCCCATGCCAGCGGATTGCCGTCGCTGTCGCGCATGAACAGCCCGTCATCGGCCGCGCCCGGCTCCTGGACAACCAGGACATGGGCGTTGGTGTAGCGGAGCAGATAATCGAGATCGACGCGGCCGGCTGTCAAGAGTTCGTGGATCAGCGCGAACACGAACAGGCCGTCGGTGCCGGGCCGGATGCCGATCCAGTCGTCGGCGATCGCATTGTAGCCGGTCCGGCATGGATTGATCGACACCACCTTGGCGCCGCGCGCCTTGAGCTTGCCCAGTCCGATCTTGATCGGATTGGAATCATGGTCCTCGGCAACGCCGAACAGCATGAAGTATTTCGTGTTGTCCCAATCGGGCTCGCCGAACTCCCAGAACGAGCCGCCGATCGTGTAAAGGCCTCCCGCCGCCATGTTCACCGAACAGAAGCCGCCATGGGCGGCGAAGTTCGCCGTGCCGAACTGGCTCGCCCACCAGCCTGTAAGAGATTGTGATTGGTCACGGCCTGTGAAGAAAGCGAGTTCTTTAGGATAGGTCCGGCGGATGTTCGACAGCCGCTCGGTGGCGATCGAGAAGGCCTCCTCCCACTCGATCTCGCGGAACTCACCCGAGCCGCGCGGCCCGGTGCGCAGCAATGGCTTCTTCAGCCTGGCCGGGCTGTAGTGCTGCATGATGCCGGAACTGCCCTTGCCGCAGATTACGCCGCGATTGACCGGATGGTCCTTGTTGCCGTTGATGTAACGGACCGTGCCGTCCTTGATGTGCACATCGATGCCGCAGCGGCAGGCGCACATGTAGCAGGTCGTCTTGGCGATCCTGTCGGAAACATCAGGCGAGGTGTCGACACCGTCGCCTTCATCAGGCGCCCGCGTGTCGGCAAGCGGGCGTTGCGAGGGGGCTGAATTGGCGCCGCGCGGCGGTCCTTGCATCATAATCCCGTGGTGCTCGCGCCAGCGGATTTGGCTCGCGTCTTCGGCCCGGGGCCTCGCATATAGTGTTCTTCGGGATGGTAGCGGTCGCCGGCCAGCCGTCGCCTTATACCGCGGCCCCAATGCGCAAGCAGGGATCTGAACCGCCCGATCATGTTGCTCTTGCGACCTGCAGGCTAAATTTTTCTAACTTCCACAGAAGAAGTAGAATAAAACTATCGATCCGTCTAATCAGTTGTTCTTGTAAATTCGATCGATATTGGTTCTTAATGCAGGCATGACCCTGGATCAGTTGCGCATTTTCGTCGCGGTCGCGGAGCGCGGCCATATGACCAAGGCGGCGGAGCTCCTGGGCATTTCCCAGTCGGCCGCGTCGGCGGCCATTCGCGCTTTGGAAGAGCAGCATGGTGTCCATTTGTTCAACCGCGTCGGCCGCAACATCGAGCTGGCTCAGACCGGTCATCGGTTCCTGCCGGAGGCCAAGGCCGTGCTGGAGCGGGCCGCCGCCGCGCGCGATGTCCTGGAACATGTTTCGCAAACGGTCGCCGGCAGCCTCTCCATCGCCGCCAGCCTGACCATCGCCAGCTACTGGCTGCCGCGCCGGCTGGCCTCTTTCCACGAGGCCTATCCGGCTGTCAGGCTTAGCGTCACCATCGGCAACACAAGGCAGGTCGAGGCCAGCGTGCTGGATGGAACCGCCGATCTCGGCCTGGTCGAAGGGCGCACCGAGTCCGACTTATTGCGCCGCGTCAAGGTCGATACCGACCGGCTGATGCTGGTCGTTGCCAGCTCCCATCCAGAGATCGCCGAAATGGCGCCGGGCCGGCCCGACATCACCGGCCTGCGCTGGATCATCCGTGAGGGCGGCTCCGGCACGCGTGAGGTGCTGGAGGATCTGGCGCGCCGCGAGGGGATTTCGCTTGCCGACCTCCGGATATTCCTGGTGCTGCCCAGCAACGAGGCGGTCCGCCAGGCTGTCGAGGCGGGTGCCGGCGCGACCATCATTTCGGAGCTGGTCGTCGGGCGCGCGGTCGCCGAGGGGAGCCTGAGAGCCGTGCCGATCGAATTGCCGAAGCGCGACTTCGCCATGATCACCCATCGCGACCGTCAGGCAAGCCTGGCCCAGATGGCGCTGAAGGCGCATCTGGCCGCGGAGGCGAACGGGTCCACGTTGGACTAGGTTCAGCCGAACTTCCGCTGCGCATCGAGCGCCAGGCCGAGCCCGACCGATCCGAACATATCGCCTTCTATGACGGAAGCCCGCGGCACCAGCGACAGGATTTCCCGCCTTGCCAGCGGGATCGCCGTCGATCCGCCGGTCAGGAACACCGCGGTGATGTCGGAGGGCTTGACCCCGGCGTCGCGGATGGTCCGCGCCACCGTTTCGGTAACCCGCTCGATGTCCCGAGCGATCGTGGCCTCCAGTCCGTCGCGCGTGATCCCGGCGGCGAACGCCGCGCCCGGCAGCTTCACCGCCACTTCCGCCGATGACATGTCGGTCAGCTCTATCTTGGCTTTCTCGACCAGCGCCGCCAGCGCGTGCCCGTAGCGGTGCTCGACGATATGGATGAAGCGGTCGACCAGGTCGGCGCGCACGGCCTCGTAGCGGATCTGGCGCAGATGCGTCATCGCCTTGGCGGTATAGACCAAATTGATGCGCTGCCATGTGGCGAGATCGATGAAGTAGCTGGCCGGCAGATTGCGCTTGCCGTCCTTGGTCGGCGACAGGTACCCGAGCTGTGGCATGACATGGGCGATGCTCAGCAGCCGGTCGAAATCGGTGCCGCCGATATGGATGCCGCGGCTGGCCAGGATGTCGTCCTTGCGATCGGTCGATCGCGCGCGCTCCGGCGAGACCCGCACGATCGAGAAGTCGGACGTGCCGCCGCCCATGTCGATGATCAGCGCCAGTTCCTCGCGTGTCACTTTCTGCTCGTAATCGAGCGCCGCCGCGATCGGCTCGAACTGGAAAGCGATATGCTTGAAGCCTTGGGCACGGGCAGCCTTCTCGAGTTCGCCTTGCGCCTCAGCGTCGGCTTGCGCGTCGTCATCGACGAACTGCACCGGGCGGCCGAGCACCACGCTCTCCACGACGCCGTGGGCGTCCTCTTCCAGCCGCGTTCTCAGATGACCGATGAACAGGCCGATGATGTCGATGAAGCCGATCTGGCGTGCCTTGATCCGCGTCTTCTCGTGGGCGAGCGAACTGCCGAGCACGCTCTTCAATGAGCGCATCAGGCGGCCTTCGATGCTGTCGGTATAGTCGCCGATCGCGCGGCGGCCGAAATAAGTATGGCCGTCCTCGAAATTGAAGAACACGGCACTTGGCAAAGTGGGCTGCTCGCCCTCCAGCAGGACCAGCCGCGCCTTGCCGTTCCGGATGACGCCCACCGTGGAATTGGACGTGCCGAAGTCAATGCCGCCGAATGCCTGATGCATCGCAGCCTCCTGTCATTGTTTCGCGGCGGCAAATCAGCGGCGACGCGTCGCGCTGTCATCCGGATGGCCGGACCGCTCCTGGCGAATGGTATGTGCGTGTTTGCCCTTGGCTGGGAGGCGGCGGTTTATCGCATGGCGTTGAAAAGGGGAACCCCTCTTTTCCCGCGGCATCAATCCTTGCGGAACACCAGCCGGCCGAGCCAGCCCGTCACCATGGCCAGCGATACGGCGAACACGCCGTAGAGGAACGAGTAGTCGTGGGCGACGCGGAAGATCGATTGTTCGAAGCCCGATTTGCGGATTTCGACCTGTGCCGAACTCTCCTTGACGAACAGGCCGCTCTTGAACAGGAATGCGCGCGCTTTGTGCGTGCCGACCGAGACATCAGGCGCCAGCCTGACGGTAGCGCGAAACAGGTTCTGCGATAGGAATTGCACGCCGCCGACATTCTCGCTGTAGAGGCCGGCGGCGGCCTTGCGCTCGCGCAACGCGGCCGTGAATTCCTCGATCGTCGCCGGGCTGTCACCGGCTTCGGCGGGCTGCATATAGAGGTTGGAGGCGCCGAGCGACAGCTGCTTGTAGCTGTTGGGTTCGGTGATGTCCTGCAGCGGCCGCGTCGTCGCGACCGAATAGGACACCGGCACGTTCTCGAAGGTCTCGGAATCCAAATTGACCCAAACCCCCAGCACCCGGTCCTTGCGGCGTACGACCACCGGTTTTGGTGGCCCTTCGAGCACGACGATAACATCGTAACGGCCCTGGCGTGCGACCAGCGGGTCGGGATTTTCCAGCGAACCGAAGATGGTCAGGTCGGCGCCGGAAAAACCGGCGGTGATCGACACCGCGTCGGTGGAAAGGCCGATCTGGATGCCTTCGGTCGGCGGCGTCTGCGCCTTCGCCGGCGCGGCGGCGGTCAGGGACAGGAGAGCGACGGCTACGAGCGCTTTCAGGCCATTCATCAGTTGAGGCCCACGCCGGACAACGAATAAAGGTTGGGCGGCGTGGCGAACAGATCGGTGGCAAGCCGGATCGCCACCGCCAGCACCAGCAGCGCCAGGAGCGCTCTCAATTGCTCGCCGCGCAGCCGCTGGCCGGCCTTGGCGCCATATTGCGCCCCGGCCACGCCGCCGGCCATCAACAGGAAGGCCAGCATCACATCGACGGTCTGGTTTGTGGTGGCGTGAACCAGCGTCGTATAGGCGGAGGTGAAGATGATCTGGAACAGCGAGGTGCCGATGACGACATTGGTCGGCACTTTCAAGAGATAGATCAGCGCCGGCACCATGATGAAGCCGCCGCCGACACCCATGATCGACGACAGGAAGCCGATGCCGGCGCCAAGCCCGAGCACCGGAATGACGCTGACGAACAGTTTCGACGCGCGGAAGCGCATCTTCAGCGGCAAGCGATGGATCCAGTTGTGCTGGCCGGATTTCTTCAGCACCGGCGCCGCGCCGCTGCGCGTGGCGCGAAGGGCGTTGATGCTCTCGACCAGCATCAGCCCGCCGACGGTGCCGAGCAGCACCACGTAGAGCAGCGAGATGAACAGGTCGAGCTGGCCGAGCCTGCGCAGGAAGCCGAACACATAGATGCCGCCGGTTGAGCCGACGACGCCGCCGGCCAGAAGCACGCTGCCGAGCTTGAAGTCGAGCGTCCCTCGCTTCATGTGCGACAACACGCCGGAGACGGAAGAAGCGATGACCTGGTTGGCGCCGGTGGCGACCGCGATCGCCGGCGGGATGTTGTAGAAGATCAAGAGCGGCGTGATCAGGAAGCCGCCGCCCACCCCGAACATGCCCGACAGGAAGCCCACCGCGGCGCCCATGGCCAGCAGCACGAAGACGTTGACGGAAATTTCCGCGATCGGGAGATAGATGCCCACCCGTCTGTCTCGATCAGTTTGCCTGTCGGCGAATAAAGCCGCTGCGGGCACTATCGCATCGAAAAGCCAATTTTCTCTTGCGCCGACGCGGCAGCGGGATCAAACCCCGCCACCGCGCCGAAACAAAAAACAACTCAATCAGTTAACAGGCAAATGTAAGGCAAGGGCGTCGTGGAAACGACGCTTCTGCCGTTATTTGCGCGCCAGCAATGCCTTGACCAGCTTCTCGTCGACCGTGCCCGTCGCCGGCAGCTTGTTGTCGGTCTGGAAAGCGATGATCGCGTTCTTGGTCTTCCCGCCCATCACCCCGTCGGCGCCGCCGGCGTCATATCCGTTCTTGTTGAGGATGAGCTGGATGTTCTTGACCGCCTTCTCCATGTCGATGCCGGCGGTCGTCTGCGGCGTGCCTTCCTGCCAGGATTCAGGAATGTCCACCGAATTGGCCGCCGCGTTGAGCGGCTTGGCCTTCCACAGTTCGGTCGCGGCGCGCGCCCGCTCGAGCTGCTCGGGCCGCAGCGCGTTGGCGATCTCGTCGCGCTTGGCCGCGGCATCCTTGTCGCCGGTCTTGGCGACGAGCGCGAACCATTTGTAGGATTCCTCCAGGTTCTGCTTCATGCCGACGCCCTTGGCGGCGAGGATGCCAAGATTGAACTGGCTGTCCTTGACGCCGAGGTCGGCGGCCGCCTGGAACCAGTGCGCGGCCGATTCATTGTCGGTTGCACCGTCGGCGGCCATGGCGAACAGCACCGCCAGATTGTGCATGGCGCTGGCGTTGCCCTGCGCGGCGGCGAGCTGGTACCAGGTCTTCGACTTCTTGATGTCGCGCGCGACGCCGATGCCCTTTTCGTAAAAATTGCCGATGCGGTATTCGGCCGGCGCGAAGCCGAGTTCCGCCGATTTCTCATACCATTTGGCGGCAGCCGGCATGTCTTCCTTGACGCCGCGCGACTCGGCGTAGCGTGAGCCGACCTCGAACAGCGCCTTGGCGTCGCCACCGGCAGCGGCGTCACGCAAGGCGGCCGGGCCGGCATCGGACGGAATGTCGAACTTGGTCGCGGCTGTCGCCGCCGGCTTGTCCATGGGCGCAACGGCGCCGGTCATGTCGTTGGTCGTCGCCGCGGTCGCCCCTGGCGCGGCAGGGGCCGCTTGGAGATCGGCATCCGTCGCCTGCGTAGTGCCGGCGGCCGGTGCCGGATCCGCCATGCCGGGGGCAGCGGTCATCGGAGCAATCGCCGCCTGTGCGGCCGAAGCCATCGCGTCGGGAGCGGCTGCGCTCGGGCCGGAAGCCATGCTCGATCCGACCGGCGAAGCGGGCTCGGCCGTGGGCGCTGTATCCGGCGTCGCGTTCGTATCAGACGGCATGGCCATGACGGTCCGCGCCGCCATATCGTCCTCGCTTGCCGGCGCGGATTGTTCGGCCTGCCTGGCCGGACGGGCCGGCGCGCTGTCCATCGCCGTCGGCTGAACTTCGACCTTCGGCTGGCTGGCGGTATCGAGAGATGCCGTCTGAACCGGCCGCGGGCCGACGATCGGGGATGCGTCGTTGCTTGCCACCTGGGCGGGATCCGAAAGGAACGCCTTGCCGAGCTGCAGGCCGGCAAGCGCCAGCATGATCGCTGCCGCTGCCATCAGGATCGGCTTGCGCCGCGCCTTGAGCAGGTCGCCTATCCTGAGCGCCTTGACCGGGCCTTTCATAGTCGACTGGCGCTTCAAGGCGTCGGCCTCGGCCGCGGCCGCCTGCGCAGCGCGCCGGGCGGCGGCGATGAAATCCGATTTCGCCGCGTCGCTGTCGCCGAGCTTTGCCGGTTGTCCGCGCTCGTCACGCACGCGCTTCATGATGGCATTGAGGTCAGGCGCGCCGGAGCCGGGCTCCAGCGGACGGTTGGCGACTTTCGGGTCGAGCGGCTCGTCGAGATCGACACTCGGGATGTCGGCGCTCGGCGCCGAGCCGGCCAGCGGCGGAACATCCGCCGCCTTCTTGCCCTTGAACGCCCGCGCCAGTCCGCCGAACATCGACTTGCGGCCTGCGGGCTGGTCATTTCCGGCGGTGGTGTCGGAGCCAAGTGCGGCCATCGCGGCGGCGGCGGCGGCTTCCGCCGGCGAACGCGTGCCCGGCCGGGGAGACAAGCCCGTTCCAACGTGCAGTGCGGGCTCGCCGGGCTCGGTGCGCAATATGGCCGCGGCACGCGCGTCCAGATCGGCCATGTCGCCGGTCAGCGGCAGCGGCTCGTCCATGGTCATGGATGGTGCGTTCACGGCCATCTTGGGCCGCTGCACGCCACGCCAGCCGCTCGGTTCGATCGAGGCCGCGTCCAGGAGTTCGCTTACCGCTTCGGACGGGTCGCTGGTTTCCAGCGAGCCCAGCCTGTCGACGATCTTGAGCAATGTGTCGTGAATGGCCTCGAAGGTCCGCGAATTGCGCTCGTCGGAACGCCGCGTCAGCGTCTCCAGGGTCTTCAGATCCTGGGCGAGGCCGGATACCGCGGCCGTATTGGTGCTCGTCCCGGCCAGCGAGCGCACCGCGTTCTCGGCCGCCTCACGTGCCGCGCCCAGGATGGAATCGCGGGTCCCGGCCAGCGCTTTTTCGATTTCGTCGAGGCGCGGGCTGATGTCCTCGAAGTCCGGCAGCGGCGTGCTGGGCTTGGAAAGATGCGCCGACAGGCCGGCGACCTGCGCCTCCAGGCTGCGGATCAGCGCCGGATCGATGCCGGCTACCTGGGCCGCCGAAGCGTCCAGCCGGCTTGAAATATCCTCGAGCCGGCTTTCCAGGCCCCGGATCGCCGCCTCGCCGGCGGGATCGGGAGCGCGTGTCTCCATGCGCTTGGCCAGTGCGGTGAAGCGAGCGTCGATGGCGTCCATGATGCCGGCGCTGTCGACCTGCGGCATGCTGCGCTGGTCCAGCCGGTCGGCAACCTCGTCCAGCCGGCGCTCGAGATCGCGAAACAGCATGTTGCCCTGTTCGATGGCGTCGCCCTGGCGCCGCTCCATCATGCCCGATAGCACGTCGAAGCGCTGCTCCAGCCCATGGAAGATGTAGTCGGCGTCGGGCATGGCCGGCGCTTGATCAATCTTGTCGGCGATCAGCGCGATCTGCTTGGCGAGCCGTTCCATCGCCTGCTCGGGCAGGTTGGCGCGGCCGGCGAGGTCGTCGACCCGGCTCGACAGCGTGTTCAGCCGGTCGATCACGACATTTGCGGGACGGTCCTGCGCTACTTCCTCGATCTGCTGGGCGAGCGAGTCGATCCGCTTCTCGATGCGCTCGATGGCTTCGTGGTCGACTGAATTCGCCTGTGCGGCGACTGTGGAGGCGACGATGGCGCGGGAAATCTCGTCCAGCCGCTCGTCGATCATGGCCAGCGTGCCGCCGCCGCGATTTTCCTGCTGGCTGGCGAAATGGTCGACCGCCCCGGCCAGCGTGCGGACCTTCTCCTCCAGCGAACGCAGGGACAGCGATTCCGGCAGGTTGTTGACGGCGTTGCTGATCTGCTCCAGCCGGCCGGTCAAGGCGGCAAGGGCGGGGTCGTCGGAGCGTTTGCGCTGGTCGGCGTCGACGCGGTCCTCGAAGGCCGTCCAGCGGCGGTCGAACTCGTCCCAGCGGCGGTCGACCTTCTGCACGCTCTCCTCGCGCGCCAGCGTGTCGAGCGCGGCCTTGACCTGTTCGAGTTCCAGTCGCAGCAGGTTGACGCTCCTGTCGTCGCTCTTCTCCGACAGCGATTTGATGGCGCCGGAGAGCCGCTCGAATTCCACGCCGAGTTCGGCGCTGCCCTTGCCCGATGTCCCGGACTTGGCGTTCGACTGGAAGGCGCGGTCGATGTCCTTGCGCAGCGCGTCGAATTCGCGCTGCAACCCTGAAGTCACCTGGTGACGCAGTTCCTCGCGCATGCCGCGCAGTTCGCCGGCGATCTTGCCGACCATGGCGACGCTGTCTTCCTGGCCGCGCACGCGGTCGATGTCACGCGCGATCGCCTGATAATTCTGGTCGAAGGGTGCAGGCGAGGGCGTCGGGTTGTGTGCACGCGGTGCCGGCTGCGGATCCTCGTACCAGCGCTGCTGGGCCGTCGGCTGCGTGGCGGGATAGCGCGGGTCGGAGGCGGGGTAACGCGGTTCGGCGCCATATTGGCGAGGAGCGGGTCGTGCCGTCGCGTCCTCGCGCGTCTGCCCCAGGCGCTGTTCCAGCGTCTCCAGCGAGCGGTTCAGCTGCTCGAGCGTGGTCTGCGGCTTGCGCTGCCTGCCGGCATTGAGTGTATCGAGGTAGGACCGCTTGCTGTTCATCGGTGCGTCCGTCTTTCAGATTGGCCGGCTTGCGGCCAGCTCCCCAAGTCCCTGCCGGAACGAGGCGACCGCGCTTTCATGCCACGGTGGAAGACAAGCTTCCCGGGTTTCCCCGCGCTCCGAAAAACCGTGAAAATTCGATACAGGATAACCACGGGTAGCCGACACGCGCACATTTCGCCCAACGTGGTAAACAACGCGTTAACCAAGCTTAAGAAGTTGCAAGGAAGTTGGCTGACGCGACTTCCGGTGCGGCATAAAGCACCGTTCTCAGAACGCCCTTGCGTCATGAGGCGGCTACCGGTATAGAATTGACGTAAACGTAAATGGCGCATCAACTGCGCTGTTTACGATTTGTTTGTAGAAACCACGGCCGGAAGCACGCCCCCGCTTCCAGTCAGGCGACGCATGGTCCGGGACCGCGACGCCACCAGACGGGGAAGCCAGTGACCATGAAGCTTATCTCGGCCGGCGAGACCGCGGCCAATACCAATAATGCAACCGTTGAAGCCGGCGAGGATCTCTCCCGCATCGGCGAGATGGCCAAGAAGTACGGCGTGACGCTGCGCACGTTGCGTTTCTATGAAGACAAGGGCCTGCTCAATCCCCAGCGCGACGGTTCGACCCGTCTCTATACGCGCCGCGACAAGGCCAGGCTGAAGCTGATCCTGCTCGGCCGCAAGGTTGGGTTCTCGTTGCGCGACGTCAAGCAGATGATGGACCTCTATGATCCGACCGGTTCCAACACCAAGCAGTTGCGGCTGGCGCTGGACAAGTCGGAAAAGCAGCTCGCTCGCCTGCAGAAGCAGCGGGCGCTGATCGACGACGCCATCAATGAGCTAGGCGGCTCGATGTCGGCGGTGCGTCAGATGCTGGCCGAGCGTTCGGCGCCGCAAGCGAGCGTCGCGAGCTAAGCCGCCCTCCGATACTGTCGGACCCTTCACCATAAAGCCGCGTGGCCATGCCGCGCGGCTTTCGCTGTCTGGCCTGCCTGCTTCGCGCTGGCTTGCGCATTGCCGTTGCGCCAAGCTCACTACGCTCGTGGCGACAGAAATCTCGCCGCGCCGGAAATATTGACGTTTACGCAAACGTCAATATTTGCTATTGCGGCTTCGACATTGGCCCGCTTGCCGCGCCCGGCTTGATTTCGGGGTCAATCCGCATGGTGGAGGAAAAGCATGCCGATCTACAGGGCCCCGGTCCAGGACACGCTGTTCGTGCTCAACGAGGTGCTCGGTTATCAGCGCTATTCGAACCTTCCCGGATTCGCCGACGCGACGCCTGACGTGCTCGAGGCAATTCTCGCCGAAGGGGCCAAGCTCGCCGAGAATGTCATGCATCCGCTGAACCGTGTCGGCGACATGGAGGGCTGCGTGCGCCACGACGACGGCTCGGTGACCACGCCCAGGGGCTTCAAGGAAGCCTTCGACCAGTATCGCGAAGGCGGCTGGATGGGCCTGGCGGCCCCCGTCGAGTTCGGCGGCCAGGGCCTGCCCTATGCCGTGCACACGGCGGTGGCTGAATACATGGTGTCGGCCAACATGTCGCTGATGATGTATCCGGGCCTGACGCAGGGCGCGATCGCCGCCATCATCACCCACGGCACCGACGAGCAGAAGGCGACCTGGCTGCCCAGGATGGTCGAGGGCAGCTGGACCGGCACCATGAACCTGACCGAGCCGCATTGCGGCACCGATCTTGGCCTGCTGCGCACCAAGGCGGTGCCGAACGGCGACGGCACCTACAGGATTTCAGGCCAGAAAATCTTCATCTCGGCCGGTGAGCACGACATGTCGGACAACATTGTCCATCTGGTGCTGGCCCGCATCGAAGGCGCGCCGGAGGGCGTCAAGGGCATTTCGCTGTTCATCGTGCCCAAGCTGAAGCTCGACGCTTCGGGCAATCCGGGGACGAGAAACACCGTCTCCTGCGGCTCGATCGAGGAGAAGATGGGCATCCACGGCAACTCGACCTGTGTCATGAATTATGACGAGGCCGAAGGCACGCTGCTGGGGGAGGCCAATGGCGGCCTCAAGGCGATGTTCACGATGATGAACGAGGCCCGCCTCGGCGTCGGCCTTCAGGGCCTCTCGCTGTCGGAGATCGCCTACCAGAATGCCGCTGCCTATGCCAAGGACCGGTTGCAGGGTCGCTCGCTGTCAGGCCCGAAGGCGCCGGACAAGAAGGCCGACCCGATCATCGTTCATCCCGACATTCGCCGCTCGCTGATGACCATGAAGGCGTTCAACGAGGCCGGCCGCGCGCTGGCGCTGTGGACGGCGATCAAGTCCGATATCGCGCACCGCTCCGCCGACGACAAGGACCGCCAGGCGGCCGACGACTACACCGGCCTGATGACGCCGGTGGTCAAGGGCGTGCTGACCGACAAGGGCTTCGACCACGCCGTCATGGCGCAGCAGGTGTTCGGCGGTCACGGCTATATCGAAGAGCACGGCATGAGCCAGTTCGTGCGCGATGCCCGCATCGCCATGATCTATGAAGGCGCCAACGGCATTCAGGCGCTCGACCTCGTCGGCCGCAAGCTCGGTCTGAACGGCGGCCGCGCCATCCAGGCCTTCTTCAAGGAGGTCGGCGAATTCTGCGAGGAAAACCGCGCGGACGAAAAGATGGCGCCCTTCACCAAGGGTCTGAAGAAGGGCCTCAACGATTTACAGGCGGCGACCATGTGGCTGCTGCAGAATGGCATGGCCAGGCCCGATAATGCCGGTGCGGCCTCGACCGACTACATGCATCTCTTCGGCCTCGTCGCGCTGGGCTACATGTGGGCGCGGATGGCCAAGGCGGCACAGGGCAGGACGGATGCCAACGGCTCCCAATCTTTCTACGATAACAAGGTGGTGACGGCGCGCTTCTTCATGGAGCGGATCATGCCGGAGACCTCGGCGCACCTCGCCCGTATTTCGAGTGGTGCCGATGCGCTGATGGCCCTGCCGGCGGAAGCGTTCTAAACTCCGTCTCGCTAGCCTTTCTGTCTGTCGATACGCGGAGGAAATCGTGGCGACAAATCCCGCCGAAGTGCTCTCTTTGCCGAAACCAGCCTGGGCGGCCGACGAGGTCGGCATGCTCTACGACATGGCGACCCGCTTCATGTCGGAGGAGATAGCGCCGCGCTACGACGAGTTCGAGAAGAACGAGATGGTCGACCGCGAAAGCTGGCTCAAGGCTGGTTCCGCCGGCCTGCTCTGCGCGTCCATGCCGGAGGAATATGGCGGCTCCGGCGGCACCTTCGCGCATGAGAGCGCCATCATCGAGGCGATCGGTCATGTCGGCGTCGACGGTTTCGGCATCGGCCTGCACAATTCGATCGTCGCCCCCTACATCCTCCATTACGGTTCGGAAGAGCAGAAGAAGAAATGGTTGCCCAGGCTCGCCACCGGCGAACTGATAGGCGCCATTGCCATGACCGAGCCCGGCGCCGGTTCCGACCTGCAGGGTGTCAAGACCCGTGCCGAGAAGGATGGCAACCAGTACAAGATCAACGGCTCCAAGACCTTCATCACCAACGGCCAGCTGGCGAACTTCATCATCGTCGTCACCAAGACCGATCCGGAGAAGGGCGCCAAGGGCACCTCGCTGATGGTCATCGAGACCGAGGAGGTCGAGGGGTTCGAACGCGGCCGAAACCTCGACAAGATCGGGCTGAAGGCCAACGACACGTCGGAGTTGTTCTTCAACGACGTCCGTGTGCCGACCTCCAACCTGCTCGGCCATGAAGAGGGACAGGGGTTCGTCCAGTTGATGCAGCAATTGCCGCAGGAGCGTCTGCAGATCGGCACCGGGGCGATCGCCATGATCGAACGGGCGCTGGCGCTGACCATCGACTACGTCAAGGAGCGCAAGGCTTTCGGCAAGGCGATCATCGATTTCCAGAACACACAGTTCAAACTGGCCGAGTTGAAGACCGAGGCCACCGTCGGCCGCGTCTTCTACAATGACTGCGTCACTCGCCACATCAATGGCGGCCTCGATCCGGTGACCGCCTCGATGGCCAAGTACTGGCTCTCCGACCTCCAGGGCAAAGTCGTCGACGAATGCCTTCAATTGCACGGCGGCTATGGCTACATGAATGAATATCCGATCGCCCGCATGTTCCGCGACGCCCGCGTCCAGCGCATCTATGGCGGCACCAACGAGATCATGAAATTGCTGATCGGACGCTCGCTCTGAGCAGCTTTTCAGCGAACCCAGGGAGCATGAAAATGACCGAAGCTTATGTCTATGACGCCGTGCGTACGCCGCGCGGCAAGGGCAAGAAGGACGGATCGCTGCACGAAGTGCCGGCGGTGCGGCTCGCCGCCAGGACGCTCGAGGCCCTGCGCGACCGCAACGGGCTGGACACTGCAAACGTCGACGACATCATCTTCGGCTGCGTCGACCCGGTCGGCGAGGCGGGTTCCGTCATACCGCGCGCCGCAGCCTTCGAGGCCGGCTACGACACCAAGGCACCTGGCATGCAGATCTCGCGCTTCTGCGCCTCTGGCTTGGACGCCATCAATTTCGGCGCCGCCAAGATCGCGCAAGGCGCCGATGAAATCGTCATTGCCGGCGGCGTCGAATCCATGTCGCGCGTCGGCATGGGCATGTCCGGCGGCGCCTGGTTCATGGACCCCTCGGTGGGCCTGCCCGGCTGGTTCGTGCCGCAAGGCATTTCGGCCGACCTGATCGCCACCAAATACGGCTTCTCGCGCGATGACGTCGACGCTTACGCGGTCGAGAGCCAGAAGCGCGCCGCGAGATCCTGGGCCGATGGCCGCTTCAAGAACTCGGTCATCCCGATCAAGGACCAGAACGGTCTCACCATTCTCGACCATGACGAGCATATGCGGCCGTCGACCGACATGCAGTCGCTCGCCTCGCTCAACCCGTCCTTCGTCATGCCCGGTGAAATGGGCGGCTTCGACGCGGTGGCGGTGCAGAAGCATCCGGAGGTCGAGGAGGTCAACCACGTCCACCACGCCGGCAACTCGTCCGGCATCGTCGATGGCGCGGCGGCCGTGCTGCTCGGCTCGAAGAAGGCCGGCAAGGCGATGGGTCTCAAGCCGCGCGCGCGCATCCGCACCTTCGCCAACATCGGCTCCGAGCCGGTGCTGATGCTGACCGGCCCGGTCGACGTCACCGAAAAACTGTTGAAGCGCGCAAAGATGAAGCTGTCGGACATCGACCTGTTCGAGCTCAATGAGGCCTTCGCCTCGGTGGTGCTGCGCTACATGCAGGCCTTCGAGATCCCGCACGACAAAATCAATGTCAATGGCGGTGCCATCGCCATGGGCCATCCACTCGGCGCCACCGGCGCGATGATCTTTGGCACGGTGCTGGACGAACTCGAGCGTCGTGACTTGACCACCGCGCTGGTCACCCTGTGCATCGGTGCCGGCATGGGTACCGCAACCATCATCGAACGCGTCTGACGGGGAGAGAACGATGAGCTACACCAATTTCACTCTCGACATCGACGCCGATGGCATCGCGTTGGTCACCTGGAACAGCCCGGACCGCTCGATGAACGTCTTCACCGAAGAGGTGATGCGCGAGTTGAATGCCATCGTCGACAAGGTGGCCGGCGACGCCGCCATCAAGGGCGCGGTGATCACCTCCGGCAAGGACACCTTCTCCGGCGGCGCCGACATCACCCTCTTGCAGAAGATGCTGACCACCTTCGCCACGGACAAGGCCAAGGATGTCGAAAAAGCGACCAAGGCGCTGTTCGACAACGCCGGCATCATGACCGGCCTGTTCCGCAAGCTGGAGACCTGCGGCAAGCCATGGGTCTCGGCGATCAACGGCACCTGCATGGGCGGCGCCTTCGAAATGTCGCTCGCCTGCCATGGCCGCGTCGCGGCCGACTCCGACAAGGTCAGGATGGCACTGCCCGAGGTGAAGATCGGCATCTTCCCCGGTGCCGGTGGCACCCAGCGTGTGCCGCGGCTGACCGACCAGCAGCAGGCTTTACAAATGCTGACCTCCGGCCAGACCCTGTCGCCGCAGAAGGCGAAGGCGATGGGCCTGATCCATGAGATCGCCGAACCCGCCAAGCTGGTCGAGACCGGCAAGGCAATGATCAGGAACGGCCTCAAGCCGGTGGCGCTGTGGGACGAGAAAGGTTTCAAGCTGCCCGGCGGCCCAATCTATTCGGCGGCGGGCGCCAATCTGTGGCCGCCGGCCATCGCCATCCTGCGCCGCGAGACCCATGGCAATTACCCCGCCGCCGCGGCGATCCTGAAATGCGTCTATGAGGGCCTTCTGGTGCCCTTCGACACGGCGCTCAGGATCGAGCAGCGCTATTTCACCGAGATCATGCAGACCAAGGAAGCGGCGGCGATGATCCGCTCGCTGTTCGTGTCGCTGCAGGAACTGAACAAGGGCGCACGCCGCCCGGCCGGCGTGCCGGACACCAAGTTCAAGAAGATCGGCATCCTTGGCGCTGGCTTCATGGGCGCGGGCATCGCCTATGTCACCGCCAAGGCCGGCATTCCGGTGGTGCTGCTCGACCGGGACATGGAGGCGGCCGCAAAGGGCAAGGCGCATTCCGATGGCCTGATCTCGGATCAGGTCAAGAAGGGTCGTGCCAAGCCCGAGGACAAGGACAAGCTCTTGTCTCTGATCACGCCGACGGCAGACTATGCCGACCTCGCCGGCTGTGATCTCGTTGTGGAAGCCGTGTTCGAGGATTCCGCCGTCAAGAAGGCCGCTACCGAACAGGCGGAAGCCGTGTTGAAATCGTCGGCGATCTTCGCCTCGAACACCTCGACCATTCCGATCACCGGCCTCGCCAGGAATTCGGCGCGGCCGAAGAATTTCATCGGTATCCACTTCTTCTCGCCGGTCGACAAGATGATGCTGGTCGAGATCATCCTTGGCAAGAAAACCGGCGACAAGGCCCTTGCCACCGCGATCGACTTCGTGCGGGCCATCAAGAAGACCCCGATCGTCGTCAACGACACGCGCGGCTTCTACGTCAATCGCTGCGTGCTGCGCTACATGTCGGAAGCCTACAAGATGCTGATCGAAGGCGTGCCCGCGCCGATGATCGAGAATGCGGCCAAGGCCGCCGGCATGCCGGTCGGTCCCTTGGCGCTGACCGATGAGACGGCCATCGACCTTGCCCAGAAGATCATGAAGCAGACCATCAGGGATCTCGGCGAAAAGGCCGTCGACCCCAGGCAGATGGCGCTGATCAACACCATGGTCGACGATCATGGCCGTTTCGGCCGCAAGAACGGCAAGGGTTTTTTTACGACTACCCGGCCAAGCCGGCCAAGAAGAAGCTGTGGCCCGGCCTCAAGGACCTTTATCCGCAGCTCGCGGCCGAGAAGGTCGACTATGAGGAGCTGCAGCAGCGCCTGCTGGTCACCATCGCGCTCGAAGCGGCGCGCGTGATGGAAGAGGGCATCGTCACCGATCCACGCGAGGCCGATGTCGGCTCGATCCTGGCCTTCGGGTTCGCGCCCTACACCGGCGGCGCGCTGTCCTATATCGACGGCATCGGCGCCAAACGATTCGTCAAGATCGCCAAGGCGCTGCAGAAGAAGTATGGCGCCGAGTTCAAGGCGCCCAAGCTGCTCCTCGACATGGCCGAGAAAGGTGAGACCTTCTACGAACGCTTCGATCCCTATGCCAAGGGCGATGTGAAGCAGGCAGCCTGACAGAGCGTCATGTATGTCTGGGCGCGCATGACGCGCATGCTGGCCACGGCGCGAAGCCGTGGCCCTTACGTGATGGGCGGTGAAGGTCGGCTGGCCTTTCGCTGCCTGCCGACCGACATCGACTTCAACGCCCATCTCAACAATGCGCGCTACATGATGCTGGCCGACCTTGGCCGCGTCGACCTGTTTGTCCGCGCCGGCCTCATCACGCTGGCGAGGAATAATGGCTGGGCGCCGATGATGGGCGGGCTGCAGGCCGTCTACGCCCGCGAGATCCGGCTGTGGCGCCGCTTCGAAGTGGTGTCCTCGATCGAGACCTGGGAAGGCACCCAGGTCATCGGCAAGCACCGCTTCGTCCTCGACAATGGTGAGACCGCCGCCCTGGTCCTGACCACGGCCGGTGTCTACGACCGCAAGGCGCGCCGCTTCCTCGACATTGACGCGGTTGTCGCCGCACTTGGCCTTGCGGTGAACCCGCGGCCACCGACCGAGGCGGAACGCATTTTCATGACGTCGCACCAGGGACTGCGCGGCCTAGCCAAATCGTCCGGCTGATCAACCCGATCGACTTTCCCAAACCAAGCACGGGTGGTACATTAGGTATCGCTAACATGATGTTGGCGGAGGAGTAATCATCATGCGTATGATGCTGAGAGTTTCCATCGCGGCCGAGGAAGGCAATAAGGCGATCAAGGACGGCAGCATGGGCAAGGTCATCGAGCAAACCTTGTCCGATCTCAAGCCGGAGGCCACCTATTTTACCGCTGAGGGTGGTTGGCGGACGGCCTACCTTTTCCTGGAGGTAAAGGACAGTTCGGACATGCCCTATGTCGCCGAGCGGTTCTTCTTCGCTTTCAATGCCACCGTCGAGCTGATCCCCGTGATGAACGTCGACGAGCTCAAGAAAGGCCTCCCGAGGGCGATGGCGGTATTAGCCGGATAGCGGCTTCGGCCATGACACTGTGCCGTCGTTGCGGCACACAGTTTTGTTCGTGATCCATCGGCCGCGCTGGTGGACAACGCAGCGGTTGCGCGTTAGACAGGAAGAGGCATTTTTTCCTGTTTCGAAGGAGAGCACGTCATGCTCTCGCACGACCGAGTCTGGGCTGCCATCGATGCTCTTGCCGAGCGCTATTCGCTTTCGGCTTCGGGTCTGGCAAGGCGCGCGGGACTTGATTCAACCGCCTTCAACAAATCGAAACGCCTCTCGTCCGACGGCCGGCCGCGCTGGCCTTCGACCGAATCGCTGGCCAAGATCATCGAGGCGACGGGCGCTTCGCTGGACGAATTCACCGGGCTGATCGAAGGCCGTGGCACATCGCCCGCCAGCCGGCGCGCGGTGCCGTTGCTAGGCTTTGCCCAGGCCGGCGACGGCGGCTTCTTCGACGATGCCGGCTTTCCGGCGGGGCAGGGCTGGGATCTCGTCGAATTGCCGGCGCAATCGACCGAAAGTTCCTATGCGCTGCAGGTCCAGGGCGATTCCATGCTGCCGCTCTACCGCAACGGCGACGTCCTCATCGTCGAGCCGGGTGCGGCCACCCGCAAAGGCGATCGCGTGGTCGTCAAGACCACATCGGGCGAGGTGATGGCCAAGGTGCTCGAGCGCCAGACAGTCAAGTCGATCGCGCTGGTCTCGCTCAATCCGGAGCATCCGGACCGCGACATCCCCATGCGCGAGGTCGAGTGGGTGGCGCGGATCGTCTGGGCAAGCCAATAGGTGCAACGGGTGCGACTTCCTCATCTTGTCCTGGCGGTTTTGACGGTCCCGGCGATGGCGGCGCTGGTCGTTGCCGGCGGGCGCACGTTGAAAGGCAGCGAAAGCACTGTTGCGGTGGATCAGATCGATCCCAGCGCCGACACTACCGCTGAGGCAGATAGGGATGCGACGCCCGAGGAACCGTCCACCTCAGCAATTCGTGCACCCGCGCAACCGCCAAAGCCGGCGGTGCATTCGCGGGCGATCGACCCGGACGTGGTCGCGCCGCCGGAACTGCCCACCGGCGACCTCGAGCGGGTCGAGCCCCGTGCGCCGTTGAGCAAGCTGGCGCTCGCCGTGCCGCCCAAGCCGAAAATGCCCGACGACTGGAACGGCACGAAGCTGTTCCAGCCGGTCGCTCCGGCCGCCGGCCTGATCGAGGCGAAGGGCTATTCGGTCGCGATCTCCGGCATCGACGTCGTCAGGCAGGACGAGACCTGCACCACCGACGGCAAATCCTGGCCGTGCGGTATCCGCGCGCGTACGGCATTCCGTGCCTTCCTGCGCGGCCGTGCGGTGGTTTGCACGGTGCCGCCTGAAGGCGGACGCGACCGGGTCGCGGCGGAGTGCCGGATCGGCAAGCATGATGTCGGTCAATGGCTGGTCGAGAACGGCTGGGCGCGTGCCGCCAAGGACGGGCCCTATGTCGAGGCCGGTGACAAGGCACAAAGCGCCAAGAAAGGCATTTTCGGGTCGGCGCCGAATCTTGCCGGCATCTCGGCGGTGCCGGCCGCACCCGCCCCGGCGCCCCAGGCGCCGGGTTCGATCCTGGAGGAGGACGGCGGCGTCCTCAAGCCAGCTGACCAGCCAGCGCCTTCTGAATGAGCGAGCGGGTCTCCGCGACGCCATAGAGCGCGGCAAACGAACCGAAGCGAGGGCCACGCTCCTGGCCGATCAGCACCTGGTAGATCATCTGGAAGAAGGCGCCTGAAACACCCGGGCCACCTTCCGGACTTTGCTTGGAATGATCCTGGTAGCGTTCGATCTTGCGCGCCACGTTGAGCGAAGCGTTCTGGATCGCTTCGCTGCTGGCGCCCGCCGGCAAGTCGCCAAGTGCCTTTTCCAGGCCCACCAGCGCTTCGCGCTCGACCTCGTCGGCCGGGCGAAAGGTTTTCGACGGCCTCACGAAATCGTCGAAATAGCGGATCGCATAGCCCATCAGCCGGTCGAGCTCGGGATGGGTCGCCGGAGTCACGCCCGCGACATGGCGCGAGATGAAACCCCACAGCACATCCTTGTTCTGCGCATTGGAGGCGCTGACAAGGTTGAGCAGCAACGAGAACGGCACCGGCATGTCGACGGCGGGCGGGTTGCCGTCATGCATATGCCAGACCGGATTACCCAGCCGCTCCTTCCACTCCTGGCGGGGATAGGCGGCGAGGAAGGTGTAATATTCGTCCACGGCCCGCGGGATGACGTCGAAATAGAGTTTCTTGGCCTGCCTCGGGCGCTGGTACATGTAGAGCCCCAGGCTCTCGGTCGGCGCATAGGTCAGCCATTCGTCAATGGTCAGGCCGTTGCCTTTCGACTTGGAGATCTTCTGGCCATTCTCATCGAGGAACAGTTCGTAGACGAAATGCTCCGGCGCCCGCCCGCCCAGTATGTTGCAGATGCGGTCATAGACCACTGCATTGGTCTGATGGTCCTTGCCGAACATCTCAAAATCGACGCCGAGTGCCGCCCAGCGCATGCCGAAATCCGGCTTCCACTGCAGCTTCACGCGGCCGCCGGTGACCGGCAGCGTGGTTTCGGTGCCATCATCGTCGAAGGTGATGGTGCCGGCCTTGGCGTCGACTTGCTTCATGGGAACGTAAAGCACGCGCCCACTCTTTGGCGAGATCGGCAGGAAGGGGCTGTAGGTCGCCTGCCGCTCAGGTCCGAGCGTCGGCAGCATGACCGCCATGATCTGGTCGTAGCGTTCGGCGGCGCGCAACAGCATCGCGTCGAAACGGCCTGACTTGTAGTACTGCGTCGCGCTGGCGAATTCGTAATCGAAGCCGAACGTGTCGAGGAAGCGGCAGAGCATCGCATTGTTATGGTCGGCGAAGCTCGCATAGTCGCCGCCGAAGGGGTTAGGCACCGATGACAGTGGCTTGTGCAGATATGGCTCGAGCGCTGCGCGATCCGGCACGCTGTCGGGTATCTTGCGCATGCCGTCCATGTCGTCGGAAAAGCACAGCAGCTTGGTTGCGACCTTGTCCTGCGTCAGCACGCGGAACGCATGGCGCACCATCGAGGTGCGGGCCACTTCGCCGAACGTGCCGATATGCGGCAGGCCCGACGGTCCATAGCCGGTCTCGAACAGGATCGTTTCGGGGAAGTCGGCGCCCTTGTAGCGCTCGATGATCTTTTTGGCTTCCTCGAACGGCCATGCCTTGCTCTCGGCCGCGGCCGTCAGCAGTTCGGGATTGAGATCGATGATGTTTGATCCCGCCATGTCACAGTTTTCCAGATTGTATCCCGGCAATAGCCGCAAAAGTGCATTTTCAACCGGTCTCTAGGCGTGCGTGGCCGGAGCGTCAACGCGTCGGGCGCTTTTTCCTTGCCGCCTCAGGCTCCCCTTCCTACGTTCGGGGCCCCGTTCAAGGAGTAAAGAATGCTTTCGCCCACCCCGCACGAAGCCCTGATCTATCTGATGGTCATCACTTCGGCCTCCGACCGGGACATGACCGATGTCGAACTGGCCAGGATCGGCGAGGTTGTCCGCTCGTGGCCGGTGTTTGAGGATTTCAAGCAGGACCGCCTGGTTGCCGTGGCGCAGGCCTGCCAGAAGATGCTGCATGAGAAGGGTGGGCTCGAAGGTGTCCTGACCCAGGTCTCGGAGGCGCTGCCGGACCGGTTGCGCGACACTGCCTATGCCGCGGCTTTCGAAGTGGCCGCCGTCGATCTGGAGATGCGGCTGGAGGAAGTGCGGGTGCTGCAGTTGATCCGTCGTAAGCTCGATCTCGACACGCTGACCGTGGCGGCCATCGGCCGTGCGGCCAAGGCAAGGCTGCGAACTCTGACCTGACGAGGTTACCGTCGGATCAGAAAAGCTGACCGGACCGGATCAGAAGAAACTGACCGGGAAATAGCGCAGGTAGAATTCGGCAAAGGTGCCTTTCATTGAAATCTCTTGCAGAGCGTAGTCGAGGGCCGCGGCCAGCGCCGGATTGTCCGCTCGCGTTGCGATCGCCATGCCGGTGCCCAGATATTCGGGCGCCAGGTAGGGGCCGCCGGCAAAGCGGCAGCAGCCGGCGGCATCGGAGCCGCCGAGCCAGAAGGCGAAGCGCATGCCATCGCCGAAGGCCGCGTCGATCTTGCCGGCCTTGAGGTTGCCAAATAGGTCTTCCGGCTTGTCGAAGGGGACGACCTGGACCGTGCCGAAATAGTCGCGCAGCATGCGTTCATGGGCCGAGCCAGATATCACGCCGACGCGCTTGCCGTGCAATTTGTCGAAGAGCGGTTCCGCCAGCGCCTTGTTCTTCGGAGTGATGAAGCGCGCCGGGAACTGCAGGTAAGCGCGCGAGAAGGCGTATGTCTGGCGCGACTGTGGCGTTGGGGCAATGCCGGCGATAACAGCTTCTCCTTCGCCCCTCTCAAGGGCGCCTTGAAGCTCCGCCCAGGGCAAGGCCTGGATCTGACATTTGTCGACGATGCCGAGTTCCACGCAGATAGCGCGGGCCAGGTCGATATGGAAACCGGACAGCTTCCCCGCGCCGTCGAGAAAATTGAAGGGCGGAAAATCCGTGGTCGTCAGGAACCGCAGCCGCGGCTGCGCCGCAAGGTCCGGCTTGGGAAGCCGCTCCTTGGCATCCCACAACACCGGCACCTGCGGCTCCGCCGCGCCCGCGCCGGAAACCCATGACAATGCGGCGATGAGCGCCGCTGCCAGGACATGGGACCTCCATTGGAACGCCACGATAGAACTCCGCCGCACCCGTGCTCGTGCCGGTTTTGGTACGAAAACGGTACGGGCACAATGCTTTTTGATTTCAACGCTTCGATTTCAGGATATGGTTCGGCCGGTTTGCAAACAGCGGTGGCTGCCCTGGTGGGAATACCAGGGTCGAGAACCACAACCGGAAGCGGGCGCTTTGCAATCCGTGGTCGGTGGCGAAGTGCCGGGAAGGCGCGGACCATGGACTTAATGCATGAGGCAACATGGGGTTGATGTTGCGATGGGTCAGTTCGATCGAACGCTGGAATACATAGACCAACTGCAGCACGCCGGAACGGCGGCCGCGGTCTGCGAGAAACTGTTGGGCGTAACATCGGAGTTCGGCCTGACCGCGCTGATGGCCGGAACCGTTCCGCAGCCGGGCACACCGACGGGCCAGCAGAAGCAGCATGTGCTGCTCTGCGACTGGCCGGTCGAATGGCTCGAGCGCTACGTGATGCGCAACTATGTCGATCACGATCCCGTCGTCAGTCACATGAAACAGCTGCAAGCGCCGTTCCAGTGGCGGGAAGCCGCCCAGGGCGTCCGCATCGACAAGAGCAGCGGCGAAGTGATGGGTGACGCCGGCGCCTTCAAGTTGCGCGACGGGCTGGCCTTTCCCTTGATCACGCTCGACGGCGAAATCGTCATGGTGTCGCTGGGGGGCGAGGCCGTGGAACTGTCGGCGGCCGAGTTCGGCCTGGTCTCCCTGGTCTCGACCTATGCCGTCGGCCGCGCCATGCAACTCCACACCATGGCGACCACGACGATCGACCACATCGAGCTGACGCCGCGCGAACGCGAATGCCTGCAATGGGCTGCCGTCGGCAAGTCCGAATGGGAGATTTCCCAAATCCTCGGCATCTCCGAGCACACGTCGGAGAAACATCTTCTTAACGCCAAAAGCAAACTCGGTGCCGTCAACCGGGTCCAGGCAGTCGCCGAGGCGATAAGGCGCGGCTACATTAGCTAGGTCGGCCGTGCAGGCCTAGAACTTCTCGCCTACGTGATCACGCAATTTTCGCATCAAAGCACGGCCGTATCTTCCCCTGAATCACAGGAGACTACGGAATGCTTTTTTGTCTTACGACCCAAGAATTGATGGAACGTCCCGACCTTTGGGAGGCCGTCCATCGGCTGCGCTACCGGATATTCGTCGAGGAGATGGGGTGGGAGGACCTTCGGCGCCCCGACGGATTTGAGGTCGACCAGTTCGATCATGAGGAGGCGGTGCATCAGATCGTCATCAGGGGCAATGGAGTCGCGGGCTATCAGAGGATGTTGCCGACCACACGGCCGCATTTGTTGACCGAGGTGTTGACCGATCTCTCCGAAGGAACGCCGCCGGCGGGTCCCAACATCTGGGAGTTGACCCGCTATGCGGTGGCTCCGGGTTATCGCGACGGCCGGCGCGGCGTCTCGACCGTCGGCACGGAATTGATAGCCGGTTTCGTCGAGTGGGGTCTGAAGCGCGGCGTCGACAAGGTGATCATCGAGTTCGAGCCGATGTGGGTGCTGCGCGCATTGCAACTGCACTTCCTGGCGACGCCGCTCGGCTATCAGCGCACCTATGGCAGCCAACAGGTCGTGGCGACGCTGCTCACCTTCAACGAACACACGCTGGACGTGGTGCGTTCGCGCCGCAATCATCATGCACCCGTCCTGGCCAGGGGATATCCCGACATGTTCGGTCAAAGGAGGGCGTCATGAACGCGCACCCGCAACCCAAACTGCGCGGCCACACGCTGATCGTCACCGTGTCGTCGAATGACGGCCGGCCGGTGCTCGACCGGAGGGCCTATGAGAGCCTTGCCAGGACGTTCCATGAAGCTGCCGAGAATGACCAGGTGCGGGTCGTCGTGCTGCGCGGCCTAGCGGGCTGCTTCTGCCTTGGCGGTGACTTTTCCGAATTCCTGGATGCCGCCAAGCACCAGAAGCTGATCGCCGCCGTCACCGACATGTTCCGCATGCTGGCGACGTTTCCAAAGCCGATCCTGGCCTGTGTCGACGGCGATGCCGTCGGCGTCGGCTGCACCATCCTGTTCCATTGCGACATGGTGATCGCGTCTGAAAAAAGCACGTTCCGGGTGCCGTTCGTCGATTTCGGCCTGGTGCCGGACGCGGCAACCAGCATCCTGGCGCCGCAGAAGCTCGGTTATGCCGGTGCTTTCCGCTTCTTCTGTCTCGGCGACACGCTTTGTGCCGAAGACGCCAGGGCGCTCGGCCTCGTCGCCGAGATCGTCGCGGAAGGCAGCGTCGAGGAAGCGGCGCTTGGCCGAGCCAGGCAGTTGGCAAAGAAGCCGGTTGCCGCTTTGCTGCAGACACGCGGCCTACTCAAGGGGAACACCGCCGCCCTATGTGAGCGCATTGATGAGGAGATATCGCTGTTCCAGCAGGCGCTGCAGGACGACGCCACGTTGCGACGGTTGCAGCGGATCGCCAGGCTGGCTGCCTGAGCCATCGCCCGGAATGCTGTGCCGCGCGGACGATCACGCGGCACAGCAGGTATCAACTTTCCTTGCCCAGGAATGACGGCCCTTCGCCGATGATCTTCTTATCTTCCTTGCCGATAACGTCGAGATCGCGCCCCTCATAGGGCAGCGACAGGAGGATGCGGCGCATCACCGCCAGCCGCGCGCGGCGCTTGTCGTTGGCCCGCACGATGATCCATGGCGCGAACTCCTTGTGGGTGCGCTCGAACATGGTGTCGCGCGCCTTGGTGTAATTGTCC
Source organism: Mesorhizobium sp. URHB0026 (assembly GCF_054059755.1). Classification (NCBI taxonomy): domain Bacteria; kingdom Pseudomonadati; phylum Pseudomonadota; class Alphaproteobacteria; order Hyphomicrobiales; family Phyllobacteriaceae; genus Mesorhizobium; species Mesorhizobium sp. URHB0026. The sequence continues at coordinate 2,443,805 of NZ_JBSSCN010000001.1, forward strand.
CACTTGGTGATGCCGGCAATGTCGATCGGCGAGAACTTCCAGCTCTTCAGGGGGCTGTAGCGGCGATCGTGAAAGCGTTCGAGCTGCGTCTCCCTGCCGATGTTCAGCCAGAATTTGAAGAAATAGATGCCGTCATTGACGATCATTCGCTCGAAATGCGGCGTCTCGTCGAGAAACTTCTCGTGCTGTTCGGGGGTGCAAAAACCCATCACCGGCTCGACGCCGGCACGGTTGTACCAGGAGCGGTCGAAGGTGACGAATTCGCCCGCTGTCGGGAAATGGTCGGCATAGCGCTGGTAGTACCATTGCCCCAGTTCCGTCGGGGTTGGCTTGGTCAGCGCAACGTTGCGCGCCGTGCGTGGGTTGAGATACTGGCGCAGCACGAATATCGTGCCGCCCTTGCCGGCAGCGTCACGACCCTCGAACAGCGCCATCATCCGCTTGCCGGTCGCCTGCAGCCATGCCTGCGCCTTGACGAGCTCGATCTGCAATTTCTCGAGCGTCTCGTCATACTCATCGCTCTTCATCTTCTTGTCGTAAGGATATCCGCCCGCGGTCAGCTTGTTCTCCTCGACCCAGTCCGGAAGCTCGGGATTCTCGATATCGAACTCCCGTTCCTTGCCGCCGATCCTGATTTTCAGCGGGCCTGCGCTTGGCGTTACCGAATTGTCCTTGGCTTTTTTCATGCAGACGAACCCTTCTAAGTGTCTGGACTCATGCTATTGGGAGCCACTGCAGCGCCGCGCCTCGTTTGGACGCGCAAAGGAGGCTGTAGCACTTTTGATTTGCGGTCCAGCGGAAGTTTTCGCCGCCGTGTGACCGGTGGAGGCTGGGCGCGCGAATGACCGAGCTGGGCGCAGAGCAGAAAGGCACGGGGCAAGCTGTGGCCGCTCGGCTGTGGCACAGCCGCTGGCTGCTTGCGGCCGGTGTCGTGGCGGTTCTGATCGCCTTTGGCTTCGCCGGCATTTCCGCCTACGTGCTGGTACCGGCGCTGCTCCTGCTGCCGGTGGCGGCAATATTGCCGGTCACCAGTGCCCGCCATTCCGCGGGGCATGCCGCGGTGATCGAGGCGGTTGGCTTGCAGCGCCTGTCCGGCGAATATCTGGCGGCTGCGGTCGCCGACCCGCTCATCATCTTCGACCACGCCGCCACCATCGTCCACGCCAACGCCGCCGCCTTTGCAGCCTTTGGCGGCATCGCGCCCGGCATATCGCTGCCGCTGAAATTCCGGGCGCCGGAAATGCAGGCACTGCTTGACAGTGTGCTGTCGGGCACCGTCGCCTCGGATGTCGTCGACTACACCGAGAAACTGCCTGTCGAACGGGCCTACCGGGTCAGCGCATCCTCGGTCGGGCATGGCACCGATCTTTATGTGCTGGTTTTCAAGGACCAGAGCGAGGCGCGGCGTATCGACCGCATGCGCGCCGACTTCATCGCCAATGCCAGTCACGAATTGCGCACCCCGCTAGCCTCGATCGCGGGCTTCATCGAAACGCTGCGCGGACCGGCCCGCAACGATCCGGCGGCGCGCGAGCAGTTCCTCCAGATCATGCAGAACCAGACCGGCCGCATGGCGCGCCTGATCGACGATCTCCTGTCGCTGTCACGGCTGGAGATGAAACCCTATCTGCAGCCGGGAACCGAAGTCGATCTGCGCCAGACCGTCGACAGCGTCATCGATTCGCTCGGCCCGCTCGCCCGCGAAAACAATATCGTCATCGAGCGCGATTTCGCCAAGGGGCCGCTCGATGTGCCAGGCGATCGCGACGAGCTGTTCCAAGTGTTCGAGAACCTTTTGGAAAATGCCTGCAAATACGGCCAGTCGGGCGGCCGTGTCCTGGTGTCGATCGCGCGCGGCGATGATGGTCCCGAACCTGGCATCGACGTCACGATCAGGGACTTTGGTCCCGGCATCCCCGAGGAACACATCCCGCGCATCACCGAGCGCTTCTATCGTATCGATGTCGAGACCAGCCGGACCCAGAAGGGCACGGGGCTTGGCCTGTCGATCGTCAAGCACATCCTGACGCGTCACAACGCAAGGCTGACGATCAGGTCCGAGGTCGGCAAGGGCGCCGCCTTCTCGGTCCATTTGCCGGCACACTGATACTGCCCTAGTTTTCCACGGGGCCGTTTCTTTTTTCTGTCATCCCGTTAGCGTATCAGCGGGGATTCGAGGAAACGACTCAAAGACAAGATCCCGTGGGAAGGCATTTCATCCATGCAGTCCGTTCACATTGTCAGCGCCTATGACGAGGAACTGAAATATCTTTCGAAGCGCATCGCCGCGATGGGTGGCCATGCCGAGCGTATGGTCGAGCAGGCGGTCGCCGCCCTGGTCAATGCCGATCCGGGGCTGGCCCAGAAGGTCATCCGAGACGACGCCGTCCTGGACGAGGGACAGCGTGAGATCGACGACAAGGCCATCATCATCATCGCCAGGCGTCAGCCGATGGCGACGGACCTGCGCGAGATCGTCGGCGCCATCCGCATTTCGGCCGACCTCGAGCGCGTCGGCGACCTCGGCAAGAACGTCGCCAAGCGGGTGGTTGCCGTCACCGACGGCCGGCAGCCGACCAGCCTGTTTCGCGGCCTGGAGGCTCTGGCCAATTTGGCACTGACCCAGCTGAAGGAAGTGCTCGACGTCTATGCGTCGCGCTCGGTCGACAAGATCGGCTTCGTGCGCGACCGTGACGACCAGATCGATGCCATGTACACCTCGCTGTTTCGCGAATTGCTGACCTACATGATGGAAGATCCGCGCAACATCACGCCCTGTACGCATCTGCTATTCTGCGCCAAGAATATCGAGCGGATCGGCGATCACGCCACCAACATCGCCGAGACCATCTACTACATCGTCACCGGCGACCAGATGCCCGCCGACCGGCCCAAAGGCGACAAGACCGACAAGATCGGCCTCCCCGAGGCGCTGCCGGTGAAGTGAACGCACATCCCCTCGAACGCTTGATCATATTGCGCTAGACTATCCCGAGACAAGCTTGCCGGTTCCCCAGGGAAGGCAACGCTTTCGGGAGGCTGCGATGGAATATGTCCGAGAGTTCAAATCCTCGCCGCCGACATCGGGCATCATCGCCTGCGGCGTCTATACCGCCGGGCGCCGCATCGCCGATATTCCGATCGAGGAAGCCGGCGAATGGGCCAAGAAATCGGGACATGTCGTCTGGATCGGGCTGCTTGAACCCGACCGCGAACTTCTGCTGCGCGTCAAGGCGCAGTTTCATCTGCATGAGTTGGCGATCGAGGATGCCGAGCATCCGCACCAGCGGCCAAAGATCGAGCAATATGGCGATGCGCTTTTCATCGTCGCCCGCACGGCGCAGCTGATCGACGGGCGCGTCACCTTCGGCGAGACACATCTGTTTGTCGGCTCAGGCTACATCGTCAGCGTCAGGCACGGCCCTTCGACATCCTATGCCGTCGTGCGGCAGCACTGGGAAAGCTGCCCGCACTCGCTGGCCAAGGGGGAGGATTTCGTCCTCTATGCCATTCTCGACTTCATCGTCGACAATTACATGCCCGTGCTCGAGCAGATCGAGGACGAAGTCGAGGCAATCGAGGACAAGGTCCTGCTGAAGCCGATGACCGGCCCCGACATCGAACGCCTTTACATGCTGCGCCGCGACCTCCTGCGCCTGCGGAACGCGGCATTGCCCCTGGTGGAAGTCTGTCGCCGGCTAACCAGCTCCGACCTGCCGCAGATCCATTCGGCCATGCACCCGCTGTTCCGCGACGTGACGGACCACATCCGTACTGTCCAGGAGAAGATCGACAGTCTGCGCGAGGTGCTGGCCTTTGCCTTCGAGGCCAGTCTTCTGGTCGGTCAAAGCCAGGAAACGGCGATCTCCAAGAAACTCGCCTCATGGGCGGCCATCCTAGCCGTGCCTACCGCATTCGCCGGCATCTACGGCATGAACTTTACCGACATGCCGGAGCTGAAGATGGAATATGGCTACCCGATGGTGCTGGCCACCATCGCGCTGATCTGCTGCTTCCTGTATTGGCGCTTCAGGAAGAACGGCTGGCTGTGAGGAAGTCAGTAGTCAGTAGTCAGTAGTCAGTAGTGGGAGCGGTTATTTCCGCACCACTCACTCCTCACTCCGCTTATCGGTTCCGCCGCCGCTCCGCCGCTGGCTGGAACGCCACGCGGGCATGGTATTTACAGTAGGGACCGGTTTCAGCGGCTTCGTTGCCGCAGAAGTTGAAGTCCTCCGAAAGGGGATCGCCATTCGGCCATTTGCAGGTGCGCTCGGTCAGTTCGACGAGCTGCAGATGCCGTGAGATCGGCACCACGACGTTCTCGACCGGACGGATGTAGTGCCGCGCCACCGGTTCGGCGTCGAATTGCGTCTGAAGGGCCGTCGCGCCGATCGAAGTCGTGACGTGGCGTGCCGTGCTTGCGGCGCGCGACACCGATTTCTGGACGGTCGATCCCTGCGTCACCTTCTTCTGGCGCGCCGGCGTCGCCGTTGCGCGACCGCGACCCGACAGCTTCAGCCGGTGCACCTTGCCGATGACGGCATTGCGGCTGACTCCTCCAAGCTGCGCAGCAATCTGGCTTGCGCTCAGACCCTCCGACCACAGTTTTCTCAAGAGTTCTACCCGCTCGTCAGTCCAGTTCATGACCGCGCTCCTCGTAAGCGTGCGGCAATCAGAATCCATTCCCGACCCAGCACCACTGCTGGGACAGACACCACATATATCTGGTGATTAGGTCCGCCGCACGAAATCTAGTTATTTCTCGACTACAACTACTCTATGCGCTGACTCGGTGACAAGAGTCCCAAGTGCAACACGAATCGGTTTTTTCGGTTTTCCCCAACTTGCCCGGTCGTTCATGAGCCGGCGTTGCGTCGGAGGGCTTGCCGCGCGCCACTAGGCGACGTTTTCGTTGACTTCATGGCCGAAAAACACGATAAGCCGCAGAAGGCCGCCGCTTTGGCGGCTTTTTTGATTTTCCGGTACCGGAGACGCATATAATGAGCGGTTCGGCGCTTTACGAGACCTTTGCTCGCGCACCCCTGGCCTTCGACCATGGGGAAGGCACTTGGCTGGTTACGGACAAGGGCGAGCGATATCTCGATTTCGCCGGCGGCATCGCGGTCAATTCACTTGGCCATGGCCATCCGCACCTTGTCGCGGCCCTCACCGAGCAGGCGGCGAAACTCTGGCACGTCTCCAATCTCTATGAGATCCCGGGGCAGAGCAGGCTTGCCGAGCGGCTGGCTGATGCTACCTTCGCCGACAAGGTGTTCTTCACCAATTCCGGCGCCGAGGCGCTGGAATGCGCGATCAAGACGGCGCGGCGATACCACTTCGTCAAGGGAAATCCCGAGCGCTTCCGCATTATCACCTTCGAAGGCGCCTTCCATGGCCGCACGCTGGCGACCATCGCGGCAGGCGGCCAGTACAAATATCTCGAAGGCTTCGGACCCAAGGTCGAAGGCTTCGACCAGGTTGGCTTCGACGACATCGATGCCGCCGAGAAGGCGATCACGCCCGAGACCGCCGCGATCCTGATCGAGCCGGTGCAAGGCGAGGGCGGTATCCGCCCAGTACCGACACAGTCGCTCAAGCGGCTGCGGCAGCTCTGCGAACGGCACGGCCTGTTATTGATATACGATGAGGTCCAATGCGGCATTGGCCGTACCGGCAAGCTGTTCGCGCATGAGTGGTCTGCGGTGACGCCCGACATCATGGCGATCGCCAAGGGCATCGGTGGCGGCTTCCCGATGGGCGCCTGCCTTGCCACCGACGAGGCCGCCGTCGGCATGACCGCCGGCGTGCACGGCACCACATTCGGCGGCAATCCGCTGGCAATGGCGGTCGGCAACGCCGTGCTCGACGTCGTTCTGGAAGACGGCTTTCTGGAGGATGTCCAGCGCAAGGCGCTGCTGATGAAGCAGGGGCTAGCCTCGATAGCCGACGAATTCCCAGAAATCGTCGAGGATATCCGGGGCACCGGGCTGATGCTCGGCCTTAAATGCGCGATGCCCAACGGCAAGGTAAACATGGCGCTGCGCGACCAGCATTTGCTGGCCGTTCCGGCCGGCGACAACGTCATTCGCCTGCTGCCACCGCTCACCGTCACCGACGCCGAGATTCACGAATCGCTCAACCGCATCCGCGCCGGCGCCAAGGGCCTGTCGGAGGCGATCGCCTCCGCCGCCGCGAAGTAATCCGGAACCATTCCTGATGTCAGTTCGCCATTTCACCGATCTTTCCACCGTTTCCGAAGGCGATTTGCGCTTCATGCTGGATGATGCGGTAACGCGAAAGGCGCGTCTCAAGGCCGGCGAGCGGACCAAGCCGCTCGAAGGCAAGGTGCTGGCCATGATCTTCGACAAGCCGTCGACGCGCACGCGCGTTTCTTTCGACGTCGGCATGCGCCAGCTCGGCGGCGAGACCATCATGCTGACCGGCACCGAGATGCAGCTCGGCCGCTCCGAAACCATCGCCGACACCGCCAAGGTGCTGTCGCGCTACGTCGATGCGATCATGATCCGCACCACCTCGCATGAGCGGCTGCTGGAACTGACCGAGAATGCCACCGTTCCGGTGATCAACGGCCTGACCGACGACACCCACCCGTGCCAGCTGATGGCCGACATCATGACCTTCGAGGAGCATCGCGGTCCGGTTGCCGGCAAGACGATTGCCTGGACCGGCGACGGCAACAATGTGCTGCACTCACTGCTTGAGGCCTCGGCACGGTTCCGCTTCAATCTCAACGTCGCCGTGCCCGAAGGCAGCGAACCGGCGCAGAAGCATATCGACTGGTCAAAGGCGCATGGCGGCCAGCTCTATTTCACCCGCTCGCCCGAGGAAGCCGTCGACCAGGCCGACTGCATCGTCACCGACTGCTGGGTGTCGATGGGACAGGAACACCGTGCTCGCGGCCACAATGTCTTCTCGCCCTATCAGGTCAACGCGGCGCTGATGGCCAAGGCCAAGCCGGATGCATTGTTCATGCACTGCCTGCCGGCCCATCGCGGCGAGGAAGTAACCGACGAGGTCATCGACGGGCCGCATTCGGTGGTCTTCGACGAGGCCGAGAACCGGCTCCATGCCCAGAAGGCGGTGCTTGCCTGGTGCCTCGGTGCTTAGAGTGTTTCGGTGCTTAGAGCGTCTTGGTGCTTGAAGTGTCTTGGGCGCCCGAAATGCCCAGGCGCTTGATCTGCGGCGGCGCGATGCCTATCTGCGCCGCATCACGCAAATCAAGCGCGTTTGGACGCATGTGCCCACCAGGGCCGCATGGCCGCGCCCTGGAGCTTTGTCATGTTGGAAAGCCATCAAGTGACTGAACATCACCCCAAACTCGGCGAGTTCGGCTATGCCGGCGACGATCACGTCGTTCCCTTCGAGGTCGGTCCGCTCGACGTGCGCGGCCGCACGGTCCAGCTTGGGCCGATGCTCGACGCCATCCTTGGCCGCCACGATTATCCCGAGCCGGTCGCCCGCCTGCTGGCGGAAGCCTGTGTGCTGACCGTTCTGCTCGGCACCTCGCTCAAATTCGAAGGCAAGTTCATCCTGCAGACCCGTACCGACGGGCCTGTCGACATGCTGGTCGCGGACTTTTCCACGCCCTCGGCGCTGCGCGCCTACGCACGCTTCGATGCGGATCGGCTCGAAGCACTGGTCGGGGCAGGTGAGACGTCCCAGCAGACGCTGCTTGGCAGCGGCGTGCTGGCGCTGACCATCGACCAGGGCGCTCATACGCAGCGTTATCAAGGCATCGTCCAGCTCGATGGCGAAACGCTGGAAGATGCGGCACGCACCTATTTCCGTCAGTCGGAACAGATCCCGACCGATATCAGGCTCTCGGTCGCCAAGCTGCTGACCCCCGGTGTCGGCGGCGCGCGCGAGCAATGGCGCGCCGGCGGCATCCTGGCGCAGTTCCTGCCGCAATCGCCCGAGCGCATGCGCATTCCGGACCTGCCGGGTGGGGACGGCGATCCGCGCGAGCAAGTCCACGATCCGGCCGATAATTCCTGGCAGGAACTCCTGGCGTTGCTAGGCACCATCGAGCCGACCGAATTGATCGACCCGACCATCGGCGCCGAGCGGCTGCTTTATCGCCTCTTCCATGAGCATGGCGTGCGCGTCTTCGGCGGCGTTCCCGTCGCCGACCAGTGCTCATGCTCCCGCGACAAGATCCGTGGCATCCTCGAGGGCTTCTCCGCGCAGGAGATCAAGGACAGCACCGAGGATGGCGGCATCCATGTCGCGTGCGAATTCTGCTCGACGCAGTACGACTTCGACCCAGCCGAGTTTGCGGCTCAGTAAAGCCTTTCCTTCTCCCCGTTCCGCGGGGAGAAGGTGCCCGAAGGGCGGCTGAGGGCAGCGTGACCGTCGGCCCTCAGTTCACCGTGCGCCTTGTCCCCGGCAGATCGAGCGAGAAGGCTGGGATGGCGATGTCGAACGTCTCGCCGCGCTTGTTGCGCATCGTGTAGCGTCCGACCATGATCCCGGAGGGTGTCGAGAGCGGGCAGCCGGACGTGTACTGATAGCTGTCGCCGGGATTGAGTTCCGGCTGGTCGCCGACAACGCCCGGCCCGCGCACCTCCTCGACCCGGCCGGCACCATCGGTGATATGCCAATAGCGCGACAGAAGCTGCACGAACTCGTCAGACTGGTTGTCGATCGTTATCTGATAGCCCCAGACGTAGCGGTTCTCCTGGGGATCCGAACGATCCTCCAGATAGAACGGCCTGACCTGCACTTCGATGTTGCGCGTCACGGCGCGGTACATGAGCGGCTCCAAAACAATCCGACGACTTTCGACGCTCGCGGTGAGCAGGTCAACGTGCGCGTCTTGTCGCGCCTGGGATTGAAACGCAGGTGCCGGCAAAGAATGTCATTTAAGTGACACACGACAATGGTGGTGTGCGCGAACCGGGCGACTCGGCCCTCTGTCGAACTGTTGAAAACGGCCGCGACGCGGGCCGACTTCCGGAGTGACCAGATCTCGATGGAACTCACTCTCATATCCGCCTCGCTTTCGACCGCACTCATCCTCTCAAACGCTGCCAGCATCCTGCTTGCCGCTTCACAGCTGAAACGGCGCGCCACGATCGCCCCGCCGGCGGGCAGATCGCCGGCGGTGTCGATTCTCGTCCCGTCGCGCGGCGTCGAGCCCTTCACACGTGAGACGCTGGAACGCGCCTTCGCGCTCGACTGGCCACGCTACGAACTGATCTTCTGCGTCGCCCATGCCGACGACCCGGTGGTCAAACTGATAAACAGGGCGATTGCCCGGTTTCCGCAGGTGCCGGCCCGGCTGTTGATCGGCGACGACCGTGTCAGCGCCAATCCCAAGCTCAACAATTGCGTGAAAGGCTGGGAAGCGGCGCGCCACGACTGGGTCATTCTTGCCGATTCCAACGTTCTGATGCCTAGGGACTACGTCGAGCACATGATGGCGGCGTGGCGGCACGGTACCGGCCTTGTCTGCTCGACGCCGATCGGCTCCAGGCCAGATGGTTTCTGGGCCGACGTCGAATGCGCCTTCCTGAACACATTGCAGGCCCGCTGGCAGTATGCCGGCGAGGCGCTCGGCCTCGGCTTCGCGCAGGGCAAGAGCATGCTGTGGAACAAGCCGATGCTGGACGCCAATGGCGGCATCCGCGCGCTGGCCGCCGAGATCGCCGAGGACGCCGCCGCGACCAAGCTGGTGAACGGCCTCGGCCTGCGTGTCAACCTCGTTGCGGCGCCCTTCGAGCAGCCGCTCGGCCAGCGCACGTTTCGCGAGATCTGGTCGCGCCAGGCCCGCTGGGCGCGCCTGCGCCGCGTCACCTTCCCGCTGTTCTTCGCGCCCGAGATCCTGACTGGTGCGGCGGTCCCGCTGGTTCTTGCGCTGGTTGCGGCGGGGAGCGCCGGCGTCAGCCTCTGGGCGACCGCGATTGCCGTGCTGGCGGCGTTCTATCTTCCGGAATGCGCTCTGGCCCTGGCCAAGGGTTGGCACGTCTCGACGCGCATGATCGCGGCGACGGTCGCGCGGGACGTCATGCTCCCGGCCATCTGGGCGCGCGGCTGGCTCGGCGGCGCCGTCGACTGGCGCGGCAACGCCATGACCATCCGGACCAAGACGGCGGAACTGGAGGAGACGCCGTCGAGCGCCTGATCGCTGCTGACGACGCTGCCTGGACGAAACCTATTTGGCGGCCTTCAACGCTTGCGCGATATCTTCAAGCAGATCGTCCGTATCCTCCAGGCCGACCGACAGCCTGAGCGTACCGGGCCCGATGCCGAGTTCGGCGCGGGCCTCGTCGCTCAAATTCTTGTGGGTGGTCGTCGCCGGGTGGGTGATCAGGCTCTTGGCATCGCCCAGATTGTTCGAGATCAGCACGATGTCGAGGGCGTTCTGCAGGGCGAAGGCCGCCGGCTTGCCGCCCTTGACGTCGAGGCAGATCAGCGTCGAGCCACCCGACATCTGCTTCTTGACGATATCGGCCTGCGGGTGGTCGGCGCGGCCGGGATAGATGACGCGGGCGATCTGCGGCTGCTCGGCCAGGAAGTCGGCGATCTTGCCGGCGCTCTCGGTCTGCTGGCGCACGCGCAGCGGCAAGGTCTCGAGGCCCTTCAGCAAGGTCCAGGCGTTGAACGGCGACAGGCTGGGGCCCGTGTGGCGGAAATAGTCGTGCAGGTTCTCGTCGATCCACTTCTTGTCCGACAGGATGACGCCGCCCAGGCAGCGGCCCTGGCCGTCAATATGCTTGGTGGCCGAGTAGACGACGATGTGCGCACCAAGCTGCAATGGCTTCTGCTGTAGGGGCGTGGCGAAGACATTGTCGACGACCAGCCGCGCGCCGATCGAATTGGCAAGCGAGGCGACGGCGGCGATGTCGACGACTTCGAGCGTCGGGTTGGTCGGGCTCTCCAGGAAGAACAGCTTGGTGTTCGGCCTGACCGCCTTTTCCCAATTGGCGATCTCGGTGCCGTCGACCAAGGTCGCCTCGATGCCATAGCGCGGCGCCAGTGTCTCGACCACCCAGCGACAGGAGCCGAACAGCGCGCGCGCCGCCACGATGTGGTCGCCGGCCTTGACGCTGCACAGAAGGGCAGCCGTCACCGCCGCCATGCCCGACGCCGTGGCGCGCGCGTCTTCGGCGCCTTCAAGCGCGCACATGCGCTTTTCGAACATGTCGACGGTCGGGTTGGCGTAGCGCGAATAGATGAAACCAGGCTCTTCGCCCTTGAAGCGGGCTTCGGCGGCCTGCGCCGTCTGATAGACATAACCCTGGGTCAGGTACATCGCCTCGGAGGTTTCGCCGAAGCCGGAACGCAGGGTTCCGCCATGCACGAGTGCCGTCTGAGGTTTCCAGTTGCGCTTCTTGGTGCTCATCGCTTTGTTCCAGACACAAAAAAACCGGCCGCGAAAGTCGCAACCGGTCCATACGGCCTTGCGGCCCGACGGTCCTTTAGCGACTTGTTTAACGTGGCTGCAAGCCGACCGGCCAAATCACCACGGGATAACGACCCTTTAGACCCGCGCCACGCTTGCGTCAATTGCCGGCTTCATTAAGACGTTTGTACCAAGGCAGGTTCCGCAAAAGTGCCCGGCGGTTTTGCGGCAAGAACCTGCAACAAACAAGAACCTGCAACCAAAGAGACCAGTCTTGGGGCGGAGCCAGACTTTGCGGCAGACAGGCATTCTTCCCGATCAGGACATTTCGGCGCTGTTCCGGTCCGGCGCGCTGAAGTCGCAGCGTGCACTCGATGCCGACCAGATCCAGCCGGCGAGCCTTGATCTCAGATTGGGCGAAAAGGCCTGGCGGGTTCGCGCCTCGTTCCTGCCCGGTCCCAACCACAAGGTGTCGGAAAAGCTCGATCGGCTGCAACTGCACGAGATCAGCCTGACCGAAGGCGCGGTCCTCGAAACCGGCTGCGTCTATATTGTGCCGCTGCTCGAAAGTCTGGTCCTACCGGCTGACATTTCGGCCTCGGCCAATCCGAAGAGCTCGACCGGGCGGCTCGACATCTTCACCCGCGTCATGACCGATCGGGGCCACGAGTTCGATAAGATCGCCGCCGGCTACAACGGTCCGCTCTATCTCGAGGTCAGCCCGCGCACCTTTCCGATCATCGCGCGCACGGGTTCGCGCCTGTCCCAGATACGCTTTCGCACCGGCAACGCGCTGCTCTCGGAAGCCGAGTTGCATGACCTGCATCGTGCCGAGATGCTGGTCGCCACGGAGCCGCCGAACATTTCCGGCGGCGGCATCGCGCTGTCGATCGACCTCAATGGCGACAAGGATGGGTTGGTCGGCTATCGCGGCAAGCACCACACCGGCCTCGTCGATGTCGACAAGCGCGCCGCGCAGGACGTCCTCGACTTCTGGGAGCCGATCCACAAGAGCCGCGCCGGCGAACTGGTGCTCGATCCGGACGAGTTCTACATCCTCGTCAGCCAGGAAGCGGTGCATGTGCCGCCGCTCTACGCCGCCGAGATGACGCCGTTCGATCCGCTGGTCGGCGAGTTTCGTGTCCATTATGCCGGCTTTTTCGATCCGGGTTTCGGCCATTCGGCGGCCGGCGGCACCGGCAGCCGGGCGGTGCTCGAAGTGCGCAGCCACGAAGTGCCGTTCATCCTCGACCACGGCCAGATCGTCGGCCGGCTGGTCTACGAGCACATGCTGAAGCGACCACAGGCGCTCTACGGCACCGATCTCGGCTCGAACTACCAGGCACAGGGCCTGAAGCTGTCGAAGCATTTCCGCTCCGTGCGATGAGGTCGAAGCTGCCGATCTCCCTCTTGTGGGTCCTTGTTGTGGGAGAGATGCCCGGCAGGGCAGAGGGGGCGCGAAGGATTGCTGCTCATCCCGCGATCTGTTGAGAGCCGAAGGCGTGACTGGAACCTATTGCTAGATCAGCGGGAGAGCGCCCCGCTCTGGCTTGCCGGCCATCCCACGAGGGGAAATCACCAGCTCATGGCTTCAAAGCGCCCTTACCGACACCTTCACCGGCTTCTCGATCTCGAGCGGGTTGCGCAGCGGCAGTCCGAAATCCCCGGCCTCGATCTCGAACACGTCGCCGGCCTCCGTCTTGATACCGTCGGCGAAGGATAGCGTCGCGGTGCCGAACATATGCACATGCACGTCGCCAGGCTGGCGGAAGGCCGAATATTTGAAGTGGTGGTGTTCGAGATTGGCGATGGTGTGGGACATGTTCGTTTCACCCGACAGGAAGGGCTTTTCCCACAAAGCCTTGCCGTCGCGCAGGATGCGCGACGTGCCGCGGATGTCCGAAGGCAGGTCTCCGATCAGGATCTCCGGGCCGAAGGAGGCATTGCGCAGCTTGGAGTGGGCGAGGAAGAGATAGTTCACGCGCTCGGTCACATGGTCCGAGAATTCGTTCGACAAGGTGAAGCCAACGCGGAAGGGCGCCCCGTCATCGCCGATGACATAGATCCCAGCGACCTCGGGTTCCTCGCCGGCATCCTTGGCAAAGGCCGGCGACATGAGCGCCGCGCCAGGCGCGACCGCCATGGTGCCGTTGCCCTTGTAGAACCATTCCGGCTGCACGCCGACCTGGCCTTTCGCGGGCTTGCCGCCTTCCAGTCCCATGCGGAACATCTTCATGGAATCGGTAAGTTGCTCCTCGCCGTCGGTGCTGAGCTTCTTGTGCATGGAATCGCGCGTCGCGGCCGACCCCAGATGCGTCAGCCCGGTGCCGGTCAGGTGCAGATGCGCCGGGTCGGGGTGATTGATCGGCGACAGCAGGCGCCCCCTCTTGTAGGCGGCGTCGAGATCGATCGTCTCGCCAAGCCCCTTGCGTTCGATCAGGGCGGCCAGGCCGACGCCGGTGCGGGCGGCCTCCATCGCCAGCGAATAGACGCTGCGCGCCCCGTTAATGATCCGGGTCTTCCCTCCGCTGCGGGCAACGACACGGATCGTCTCGGCGTCGTCGAGAATCTGCGAGATCAGCATGATCAGTCCTCTCATTTATCTGTATCCGGCTGCCAATGGGCAAATCCTGACCGGCGCGGCGCGGAAACGCGCCACGGTTTGAAACGCTTCGTCCGGATTGCATTCGCGAGCCTGGTCCTTCGCCGGACTTCTTGGTGCCGACGGGCTGCCGGCAGCTTCGCGATCTAGAACCCGTATGCCTCCTAGTCCTCGCCCCGCCCTCAAGCCTTGTTCTTGTTGTAGACGTCGAAGATGACGGCCCCGAGCAGCACCAGGCCCTTGACCACCTGCTGCCAGTCGACATTGACGCCCATGATGGACATGCCGTTGTTCATCACGCCCATGATGAAGCCGCCGACCACCGCGCCGATGACCTGGCCGACGCCGCCCATCGCCGAGGCGCCGCCGATGAAGACGGCCGCGATCACGTCGAGTTCGCTGCCGAGGCCCGCGGCCGGCACGGCCTGGCCGAGACGTGCGGCGATGATCAGCCCGCCGAGCGCCGACAGAACGCCCATATTGACGAACACCCAGAGCGTCAGCCGCTCGGTGTTGATGCCCGACAGTTGCGCCGCCTTGGCGTTGCCTCCCATGGCGTAGATGCGGCGGCCGATGGTCATGCGCTTGGTGACGAAGACGAACAGCGAGATCAGTACGCCCATCACCAGGAGCACGATCGGCAGGCCCCGATAGGTCGCGAACTGGAAGATCAGGAAGAGCGCCAGCGCGCTGCCGACCAGCGTCTTGATGACGAACAGGGTGAAAGGCTCGGCCTCGTAACCGTGGAGTTCGCGCTTGCGTCGCGTCCTGAAGCCGAAATAGGCGTAGGCGAGCACCGCGATCAGGCCCAGCACGATTGTCGTCATGTGAAGCGTCAGGCCACTGCCCAAAACGGTTTTGCCGGCCGCGTTCACCGTCGGCGGGATCAGGGTCAGCGGACCGATGACGTCGGGAATGAAACCGGAACTCAGCGCCTTGAAACTGTCGGGAAGCGGGCCAACCGAGGAGCCGCCGCCAAGCAGCGCCTGGCAGATGCCGCGGAAGATCAGCATGCCGGCGAGCGTCACGATGAAGCTTGGTATGCGGTGATAGGCGATCCAGTACCCTTGCGCGCCACCGATCAACCCGCCGACGATGAGGCAGACGATCGAGACAACAAGCGGATTGCTGAACATGCCGAGCGGCCAGATGACCATCATCATGGCGGCAAGCGCGCCGATGAAGCCGGCGACCGATCCCACGCTGAGATCGATATAGCCGGCGACGATGACCAGCAGCATGCCGAGCGCCATCACGATGATGAACGAGTTCTGCTGCACCAGGTTGCTCAGGTTGACCGGTTTGAACAGCGTTCCCGACGTCGTGTACTGGAAGAACAGCATGATGACGATCAGCGCGATGATCAGGCCGTATTCGCGCAGGTTCGTCGTCAGCGCCGAGACGGCGACGCGAGGACCCTGCTTGACGTCCTCGGCGGTGCCGCTTTGCGGTGCGGGAGCGCTGTCTGTGCTCATGATGCTTTTCCTTCTCCGCGAACAATGGCGCGCATGATTTTTTCCTGGCTGGCGTCATTTGCCGCCATCTCGCCGACGATGCGCCCTTCGTTCATGACATAGATTCTGTCGGTGATGCCGAGGAGTTCCGGCATTTCAGACGAGATGACGATGATCGCTTTGCCCTCGGCGGCGAGGCGGGCGATGATTGTATAGATTTCGTACTTGGCGCCGACGTCGATACCGCGCGTCGGCTCGTCGAGGATCAGAACTTCCGGGTCGGCGAACAGCCATTTCGACAGCACCACCTTCTGCTGGTTGCCGCCCGAGAGATTGCCGGTCAGCTGATAGACGCTGGAGGCGCGGATATTGGTCTTCTTGCGATAGTCGTTGGCGACGCTCATTTCGCGCATATCGTCGATGACGCCGCCACTGGAAACGCCGGCGAGGTTGGCCAGCGTCACATTGTGCTTGATATGGTCGATGAGGTTCAGCCCATAGGTCTTGCGGTCCTCGGTGACATAGGCGATGCCGTTCTGCACGGCCTTGCCCACTGTGGAAAGGTCCACGGGCTTGCCGTTGAGCAGCACCTCGCCGCTGATGCGCCGGCCATAGGAGCGGCCGAACAGGCTCATGGCGAATTCGGTGCGACCGGCGCCCATCAGTCCCGCAATGCCGACAACTTCGCCCTTGCGCACCTTCAGGTCGATGCTCTTGATCACTTGCCGTTCGGCATGGATCGGGTGGTAGACGGACCAGTCCTTGACCTCGAAAATGACGTCGCCGATGCTAGGTTCGCGCGGCGGGTAGCGATCATCGAGGGATCGGCCGACCATCGAGGTGATGATGCGGTCCTCGCTGATATCCTTCCTCGGCAATGTCTCGATCGTGCGCCCGTCGCGGATCACCGTCACCTTGTCGGCGACGCGGTTCACCTCGTTGAGCTTGTGGGAGATCAGGATCGAGGTCATGCCCTGCCGCTTGAACTCGAGCAAAAGATCGAGCAGCGCCTGGCTGTCCTTTTCGCTGAGCGATGCTGTCGGCTCGTCGAGGATCAGCAGCTTCACTTCCTTGCTTAGCGCCTTGGCGATCTCGACCAGCTGCTGCTTGCCGACGCCGATATGGGTGATCAGCGTCTTGGGGTCTTCCTTGAGCCCGACTTTTTTCAAAAGCTCGGACGTGCGCGCCTCGTTGGCGTCCCAGTCGATGACGCCGTATCTGGCGTGCTCGTTGCCCAGGAAAATGTTTTCGGCGATCGACAGCATCGGCACCAGCGCAAGCTCCTGGTGTATGATGACGATGCCCTTGTGTTCGCTGTCATGGATGCCTTTGAACTGGCATTCCTGGCCCTGAAAGATGATCTGGCCATCATAGGTGCCGGAGGGATAGACGCCCGAAAGCACCTTCATCAGTGTCGATTTTCCAGCGCCGTTCTCGCCGACCACGGCATGGATTTCGCCTTCCTCGACGCGGAGGTTGACGTTCGACAGCGCCTTCACGCCGGGGAACGTCTTGGTGATGTCGCGCATCTCCAAAATCGTCGAGGTCATCAGGGCAAGCTCCTCCTAGACTTTCTTTTTTTAGGCAATTCCTGACGGAAAACCGCTGCGCACTTTTCCGGGAATGGCTCTAGGCCGGTAGAAACAATACCGGGGCCGCTTGTGAACGAAAAGGGGCCCTGCGTCGCGCAGGACCCCTGTCTTTGTAACCGGGATTACTTCAGGTCTTCGGCCTTGATGTAGCCGGAGTCGACGACCAGGGCCTGGTAGTTCGACTTGTCGACCTCATGCGGGGTCAGCAGGATCGAGGGAACCACCTTGACGTCGTTGTTGTAGGTCTTTTCGTCGAGGCCTTCCGGCTTGCCGCCGGAGAGCACCTTGTCGACCAGCTGCACCGTGGCCTTGGCCAGTTCGCGGGTATCCTTGAACACGGTCGAGTACTGCTCGCCCGAGATGATCAGCTTGACCGAGGCGGTCTCGGCGTCCTGACCGGTCACGATTGGCCAGGGCTGTGCGTCGGTGCCGTAACCGACAGCGCGCAGCGAGGCGGTGATGCCGCGCGACAGGCCGTCATAGGGCGACAGAACGCCATCGACGCGGCTGCCGTCCGAGTAGTTGGCCGACAGAAGGTTGTCCATGCGCGCCTGGGCGGTGGCGGCGAGCCAGCGCAGCGTGCCGACCTTGTCCATGCCGGTCTGGCCGGACTTGATCTTGATCGAGCCGTCGTCGATCAGCGGCTGCAGGACGGAGATCGCGCCATTGTAGAAGAAGAAGGCGTTGTTGTCGTCGGGCGAGCCGCCGAACAGTTCGACGTTCCACGGCTTGGTGTTCGGGAAACGCTCCTTGAGACCCTTGACCAGGGAATTCGCCTGGATCACGCCGACGCCGAAATTGTCGAAGGTGGTGTAATAGTCGACATTCTTGGTCTTCTTGATCAGGCGGTCATAAGCGACGACGACGACGCCCGCGTCGTTGGCCTTCTGCAGCGCATCCGAAAGGGTGGTGCCGTCGATGGAGGCGATGATCAGCGCCTTCGGACCCTTGGTGATTTCGTTTTCCAGCTGGCTGAGCTGGTTGGGGATGTCGTCCTGCGCGTATTGCAGGTCGACAGTGTAGCCGAGCGCCTCGAGCTGGGATTTGACGGCGTCGCCGTCATTGATCCAGCGTTGCGAGGTCTTGGTCGGCATCAGCACGCCGACAAGACCCTTGTCGGCCGCGTGCGCCTGATAGGTCATGGCAGCGATGCCAAGGGCCGCCACGGCGGCCAGCGTCTTGATAATCTTCACATTACTCTCCCTGGTTGATGGACGCGACACCTCGGGGCTTCGCGGGCCGCGCAGCCAGACAGGAGCGCAAACGCGCCGCTGTCGGCATTATCGATCTCCGGTATCCTCCCAATCGGCTCCGCGACGCGGTTCAATCGATACGATTTTGATCGCCACCGACCCGTGCGCCTCGGAACGCGCGAAGGGTGGGTCCCTTTGCCATAACTGTCAAATGCGATCTTTGGTGGTTGCTATACCGAAATCGGTATGATCTAGCATCCGGAAAGCAATCGGCGAGAAAGCTGGGAGATCATGGCGGCATTGCGCGATCCCGATGCGATTCCAGTAAGTTACGAGAAGCTCCCGGGAGACGGGGAGACACTCCTGCGCAGTGGCTTGAGCTTGCGCCATATGCGCATGATCGCCGCCCTCGACGATCACGGACGGGTGAGCGCCGCGGCCCAGGTCATGAACATCTCCCAGCCGGCCGCTTCGCGCATGATCGCCGAGATGGAAGCGGTGCTCGACGTGAAGCTGTGCGAACGGCTGCCGCGCGGGGTGACCCTCACTCCCTATGGCCAGGCGCTTGCCAGGCGCGCCCGCTCGATCCTGCTCGAGATGCTCGAAGCCGACCGCGAGATTGCCGAGCTCAAGGCCGGCAAGGGCGGTTCGGTGTTCCTCGGCGCCGTGACCGCGCCGGCGATCGAATTGGCGGTGCCGGCGATCCGTGAAATCCGCCGCATCTACCCGCGCATCGAGATCACCATGCAGGTCGAGACGTCGAACGTGCTCGCCCGCGAGCTGATCGCCTCGCGCCACGACTTCATCATCGCCCGCATTCCCGACGACCTCAATCCACGACTGTTCGAATCCCGTGTGATCGGCGTCGAGAAGGCCTGCCTGATCGTGCGCCGCGGCCACCCGCTCGCCGGAGGCAATATGGTGCGGCTGGAAGACACCGCTGCCTATGACTGGGTCTTCCAGTCGGGCGGTTCGCCCTTGCGTCAGGCGATGGAGAGCAACTTCCTGAACCGCAACATCGCGCTGCCGGACCGGATCTTGAACACCAGTTCACTGCTGCTCACACTTGTCATGGTCGCGCAATCGGATGCCATCGCGCCGGTCTCGGTGCAAGTGGCGAAGTTCATCCAGAACCCGGACGGGCTTGCCGGGGCCATCGATGTCGTCCAAACCGAATTCGACATCGAGGTCAGACCCTACAGCCTGATCACCGTCAGGAATCGCGTCCTGTCGCCGGCCGCCAAGATGCTGCATGATTTCATCCTGCGCGAAGTGGGGTGATGGAACGAGAACCGCTGCCGCACGTTCAAGCCGTTCGGCATGCGCGCTGGAGCCCGTTGCGGGCGAGGGAACGAGGTGTCGAAGATCAACAAC
The DNA here is from genome assembly GCF_054059755.1 of Mesorhizobium sp. URHB0026. Classification (NCBI taxonomy): domain Bacteria; kingdom Pseudomonadati; phylum Pseudomonadota; class Alphaproteobacteria; order Hyphomicrobiales; family Phyllobacteriaceae; genus Mesorhizobium; species Mesorhizobium sp. URHB0026. The sequence continues at coordinate 2,463,385 of NZ_JBSSCN010000001.1, forward strand.
TCGGGAGGTTTTTATGGAACGTCGGTTGTTTCTTACTGGAATGCTTGGCGTCGCGGGGGCAGTGGCGTTTGCGAGCGTGGCCGGACCCGGCCGCGCGGTAGCTGGTGTTCCCCAGGGAAACGGAATTCTCGATGAACTGGACAAGCCGGATCCGGCTGTCTTCGAAGGGGATGACGCGGTCGAGGTGGAGCAGGTCTCGCATCGCGACTGGCATTTTCGCCGCCATCATGGCCACGATGGCTACTGGCGTCGTCGCGACGGGCGTCGCCGCGGCTGGAGACGAGTTTGCCGCAGCTACTGGCGCCATGGCCGCCGTCGCACCCGCTGCTGGCGCGAGCGCGTCTGGCTCCGCATTGGGCTATAATCGCTTCGTGCTGACGCATAGGCCGGCCACCACAGGTGGCCGGCACCTGTGTTCGGGCTCTTCAAGTGCAGGAAACTCGCACTTTTGCCTTGCTGCCGCCGAATCGGCGGAACCATATAAGCCTTTGTCCGTTTAAACCTGTTTAAGCGGAGCTTTGACCATGCCGAGGGACCATCAAGAAGAACGGCATTCTGCAATCAAGATCATGCGAGCCGTGGAGAAGCGGCACGCATGAAGGGCGTCGCGATACTGACCGAAGCCCGCAGCGGCTCCGAATGGCTTGGCAGTCTAACGAACAGCACGGGACTGTTGGGCAAGTCGGCCGAGTGGCTCGACACGGCCAATCTGGGGTGCAAGCCGAAATCCTTCGATGACCTGATGTCCGCCGTGATCGATCGCGGCGCAACCGCAAACGGCACGTTCGCCGTGAAACTGTTTCCACGACATCTTCACTGGTCGCAGGCCAGATATGGAGCTGACTTCCTCGCTGAATGCAGCCGGCGCCATTCCATGGGCTTGGTCCTGCTGGAGCGGCGGGACCGCCTTCGCCAAGCGATTTCCTATTGCCGGGCAAAGGCGTCGGGGTGTTGGAAAAGCACGATGGACGGCGCCGATCTGGTTCCGCGATACGACTTCGCTGGCATCTGCCAGGCCTATTTCCTGATCGAGCAGAGCTATGCCTTCTGGGAAGCTTACCTGCGGCTGGCCGATCTGGCATACGATCACTTTTTTTATGAGGATCTGTTGGACGATCCTCGGCCGTACGTTGCGTCGGTGGCCCGGCAGTTGTCGGTTGAAATGCCGGACGGAGAGTTCGAAACGAATTTACGGCTGCAGCGGGACGATCTCACCGAAGATTGGGCGGAGCGGTTCCGCAACGACGTCAAATCGGAAGACCTCCTAGCGCATCTCCCCAGGAAGGTGGCGCCGCGGAACATCAACAACCTCGCCCGGTTCCTCCTCAAGAAGCAGATGCTAACCGGACAGGCCTAGGGGAGACAGGTCACGTGGCATGAAGTGCCTGATCACGAGCCGCTGAAGCCGGAAGCCGTCAAAGAGTCCTGAAGCACAAGAAGCGTCAACGACACTCCTATCCCGTCAAACCGGGTTGGAAATGCACTATGGCATCAAGGATGGTGCGATAGAGGCTGTCGACTTCGTCGTCGATCTCCCCCGCTTGATGCCGACTGCCTTTGCATCGGCGATGAGCTTGTGCGTGAGTTCGTCAACGGAGATTACATCCGCGGGTGCGGTCTCAGGGACGTTGTTCGCGATCCATTGGTCAAGGAAGTTGATGCCACGCGTGCTCATGTGGCCCTCATCCGAACAACGTAAGCGAAGGTCCGCTTCTCGCCCTTCAACTCCGTGACACGTAGCCAGTTTTCTTCCTGGCGCCTGAATGTGACAGGCTTGCCAGCATGTGCTTCCGCCGCTTTGAAAGGCAACGGTGCTGTGACTATGCTCGATGACATAGCCGATCCGGCGGCCATGACCTCGACCCGATACTGCGGCATCCGAGCTCCCCGCGATTTGTTCTCCCATCGCGGTTCAATTAGTTAAAGCTAAAATAGTTCCGGAACATCGTGGCCGAGCGGCGTCGTTCAAACGCACGAGCAAAGAAGACAACGCGACGTTAGGTTCCGGTGCCGCACGGCCCGGCAGCCAACCTGAAAATCTCAAGCTTCTCGCTGTAAGACAGCCGTACCCTTTGACCGCATCGCTTACAGGTGAAAGTCGTTACGGACTTGACCCAGGAGCCTTTCCTGACCAGTGGGGTTTTGCAGCTTGGACACTGAAAGGTTAGGTTTTGGTCGAGCAACTGCTTGGATAGAGCCATTTCATCTTCTCCCAGATGAAATGAGCCTGCAAGACTGCTGCCAGAGCGCGTGTGCTGGAACGACACAGTGCGGGCTAAGGCCGCTGGCGCGTGTCGCCGGCGCCTTCTTTGAACTCGCGGGCTGGCAAGGAACCAAAGCGGAAAATAAGTATTTCCTAATGGAAGGGCTACGACGGACCCGACACAATGGATGTGCATTTCGAACTGGAACTAGCTAAGGCCAGGCTAAGTGTGAGCCAAGCTGAATCCGAACTGAAACGTCTCGAGCGGATAATGGATAAGCGCTATGGCGTGGGCATCGATCTTGCCCTCTGCGACACGATGAGAGTCGCCCAGCGCCGTGTCAGCGAAGCAAGAGAGCACCTGACGAGGATCAAGGCGGGCAACGCCTGATGTCCCCTTTAAAAAAGCAGACGCCCGCGCGTGAGCCAGCGGGCCTCTAAGCTTTCGATGGGGATAGTGAGGAGGTCGGCCCGGCCGTCGAGGCGGAAAGACGTTCGCGCTTATTCCAAACAGGCTTCTGGTAAATCTTCTTCATAGTCGCTCCCTCGCTTTACCCTGGGCGCTCAATTGCCCAGTGCCCGCAAGCCAGCCACACCGACCGGGTCGGTGTGGCTCTTGGTCAATCGCCGGCGCCCGCGATCACCAGTTCGGCCGCCGGACAAAAGCCGCTACCCATGAACAGCAGCGCACGACCATTGCGAATAGAATAGTCCGCATGCCGGGCCGTCGGAAAAAATGGTAGTGTGCTGAGAGTTCTGCAAATTCGCTGAGAGAGGGCGGTCATGGCAGGCTGGTGATGTTCAACGTCACCTGATTCCCGCGAAGGAACGCCACCATGACCATGACCGAAGATAAAACCGCCATCGCTGCCGTCAAAGACATTCTGCTTTCGAAGCCGGATGAGCAGCCCGGCTGTCGGAAAGCGCTGCAAGCGGTTGTGAATCTACTTCGAGCCCTTGCAGCGCAAGCTGGAGCGGGTAGCGGGAATCGAACCCGCGCGTTCAGCTTGGGAAGCTGACAGGCTACCATTACATCATACCCGCGCTGCAGCCTCGTTACCATGACGGCATGGCTTCGGGCAATCGCAAACCGGCCTCACAAGGCGGGCTTCGCCAGCTCACCGGTGAGGGTCGGCCTTGGTTCCCTGGCCTTTGCGACTTCGCCGCCGGCGGCGAAGCTCGGCCAGTATTTCGAGATGGCCAGCGTCGCGCCGGCGGAAGAGAAATGGCCATAGTCGAAATAGAGAAACTGCTTGCTGCCGGCATCCGCATAGGAGCAACCGGTGGCGTCGCACAGATAGGTGAGCGGGTCGATGAAGGTCGCGCCGTTGGCAAAGAGTTGCACCTGCTTGTTGATGTCGGGATCCATGGCCATCGGCCAGGATGTATTCGCGGCGCCTTCGTGTCTTGCAAAGAAAGCGATCTTCTGGACGTCGGCGATGAACTCCGGAGACTGGCCGATGACATAGACCTTGACACCCATGGCGCGCAGCCGGTCGATCGTCATCTGAAGTCCGTCGAAGCCCCTGGCCTGGTAGTCGGTCCATCGACCGCTCAGGATCACCGCCTGGATGTTGGCATCACGGATGATCGACAGCGCCCGTTCGTTGAAGCGGGTGCAGGCCGGCCGGGCATAGGAAAAATAGCTCAGGTTGGGTGGGCAGCCGGCATAGGTATATTGGACGACGTTGGCCTGGATTTTCTGCGCGTTGGCTTCCAGGCCCGATACGTAGTGAGCCGCGAAGGAATCGCCCCACAGCAGCACATTGGTGGCAAAGCCGTGCGTGCGCGTGCAGTCGGCAAGGTTCCAATCCTCGATCCGGCTTGCACCCTCATTGAAGCAGACACCGTTGCGCCAGTCGCCCACCAGGATCCGTTGCGTCGAGAAATCCGGGAACCGCTGCGGAAAGCCCTTGCCCAGCACACCGGCCAGGCCGCCGACGCACAGCAGGGCGATCGCCGTCGCCGAAAAGGCGAAGATCGGCAGCGGGGCGGTGAGGGCCCGCTTCTGCCGGAAAGGCTGCTCGACATACTTCCATGAGAAGGTCGCCAGGGCGACGCTGGCCACCGTCATAGCGACGATCATCGGCACCGAGATGGCTTTCAGCGAGAGGTAGTGGACGAAGGAGTTGATCGGCCAGTGAACAAGGTAGAGCGAATAGGAGATGAGGCCGATCCAGACCATCGGGGCGAACTGAAGCACACGTGTGGCGAGGGGCTCGGGTCGGTTCGCATGGTTCTGGCCCGCATAGATCAGCAGGGCCGTTCCGACGCAGGGAAACAGGGCATTATAGCCCGGAAATGGGTCGCTCTCCGAAATCGTCAGGAAGCCGAAGCCAAGCAGTGCAAAGCCGGCCAGGCCAATCAGTTCCGTCGCCGGCCGGCTGGCAAGTGGCGGCGGCCTTTTCAGCATCAGCATGGCGCCCAGCGCCAGCTCCCAGATGCGTGTCGGCAGCAGGTAAAAGCCGGCGGTCGGCGCCAGCGTGGTCGCCATCACCGCCAGGGCAAAACTGCCGATGGTGATGGGCAGAAGTATCGTCAGCCAGCGCTTCGAGGCATAGCGGTAGATCAGATAAACCAGGATCGGCGCGAAGATGTAGTACTGTTCCTCGACCGAAAGCGACCATGTGTGCAGCAGCGGCCGCAGTTCGGCGTCGATCGAAAAATAGTTCGTCGTCTTCCAGAAATAGATGTTCGACCAGAAGGTCGAGGCAGCGATCACGCTGAGGCTGAATTCGTGCAGGTCCGACGGCAGGAGGATGAACCATGCCGCGATGCTTGCAAGCAGGATGACGAAGGTCAGCGCCGGCAGGATGCGCCGTGCACGGCGCCAGTAGAAGCGGCCGATCGAAAACTGGCCGCGCTCGAGATCATCCAGCAAGCTGCCGCTGATCAGATAGCCCGATATGACAAAGAAAATATCGACGCCGGTAAACCCCCCTGGGATGGCGGACACGCCAAAATGAAAGAGCACCACGGGTAGCACCGCAACGGCCCGTAGGCCGTCGATGTCGCGCCTGTAGTTCATTCGGACAGTCCGCGGCTCGCCGCCCGCCGATCTCGTGCGAAGCATGCCACGCCGCTCATGCGCCGATGCCCTGATTGTGCGAAAAATCGTGACGCGTGGGGTTCACAGGCTCTCCTCTGCAAAACGATTTTGCTGCACTGCAACATGAGTGTCAAGCCGGAACGCCGTGCTTTGAACGCCCGCGAAGCCGGTTAGGATGCGGCCGATCAGGTTGCCGGCAGGTAGATCACGGCATAGTCATCGGCATAGGCCCGCTTCCAGCCCAACTCGGCGAAGAAGGGGATGCGAGTATCCACGGCTGTAAGCAGTGCCCAGCCGATCGCGTATTTCTTCAACTGGGCCTCGAGCAGTGGTTTTCCCCCGGGCTGCCCCATCGCCTCATCCGCTTTCGTGAACCCGCCCAGGAACAGCTGGTCCGTCCTGCCGTCGACATAGGTCTTGATGTCGTGGAAAATCAGTGTGCCGCCGAAATTGTAGGAATTCAGCACATTGCCTGCGAGGTGGTGATTCCTGGCGAACGCAAGAGCGCCGCTGGCTGATGTCTTCGGGCTCGGCGCGACCTGGTAGGCATTGTTTAGCACAAGGATCGCAACGACCAGCGACACCGCCGTCGCGCCGCAGAGCAGACGGAACCGGCTGGCGAAGAATTTTTCCAGTCCGTCGCGCCCTTCATTCAGCCAGGCGCTTGCGGACAGGGTGGGATATTGGCGCGCGACCTCGACCGCGACCACCAGGGGAACAAGCAGGAAGAACAGATAGACGAACCGCAGATGCGAAAGGTAGACGTGCAAGGTGAAGACGATGAACAACGCCTTGGCCCAGCCGATCCGTAGCCTCGATGTCAGAAGCCCGAAAAAGGCCAGCAGTGTCGCGGCTTCCTGGAGGACCTGTTCCTGGGCATTGAACGGCCGCCACTCCAGGATCAGCGGCACCGCCTCATTGCCATAGGCGACGGTGAGCGTGGCCAGGATGGCCTGCACGCCATAAGGGTTTATCAGGCTGACCAACGGACAGAGCAGGCCAAACGCCACCCACTTCGCCAAAAGTGCGGGTTTCGACAGGCCGGTGCGCGCCAGGAGATCGAGGCCGGCGAAGCCAGCGATGATGAAGCTCAGGGTGAACGTGGCATGCAGGTTCGCCCACAATACGACCAGACCGAGCAGCCAGAGCGGCGGGGCCTTCTCGTCCCGCGCGGCACGAAACAGCATCGTCGTCCAGACGACGATGATCGGCAAGGTGAAGACGTGCGGGCGCGCCGTATAGATCGGGCTGATCAGGAATGCCGCGACGAATGCCAGCGCTACGGCCAGGACCGGTTTCAGATGCGCGCTGAGGAACCATCCCGACAGGAAGACCGCGAGACAGATCGTGCCGATGATCAGCGTGACGACGCCGTTCCAGCCGCCCGCGCTGTAGGCAAGGGCCAGCAGAACCTGCCCCAGCCATTCCTTGGCGATCCACGGTTGGCCGGCAAAGGTGTAGGAATAGGTGTCGACGGTCGGAAGCGTTCCGTTTGCCAGGAAATCCAGCCCCACTTTGACATGCCACCAGCTGTCGGGGTCCTGCAGGGTTGCGCTGGCAAAGGTTGCCAGAACCGTCGCCATGACACCCGCGCCGATCAGGCAGAATATCAGCCTGGCGCGCTGTGCGTCCTCGAGCGGCGAGAACACCGGAACGATTGCCTCGACCTTGTTCATGTCGCCGCTCCAGGGGATTTCATGTCGATCGCGATCAAGACAGTGTCCTTTGCCGCGCCGACGAAGACGAAACGGGCCGAGCCGAGATAGAAGAGGACCGAATAGAGGCAGTTTCCCGCCAGATGGACAAACGGATTTTCGACGATGCCGGCGGACATGGCGGCGACCACTATCGTCAGATTTGCGGTATAAGCCACAACGAAGGCAAGCGCATACCGCACGGCCGTGCCGGAGCGAAAACCGCCCGCACGGCCGAAGGTCCAGCGGCGGTTGAGGAAGAAGCCAAGGACAAGGCCGCCGGCATAGCCGGTCATGTTGGCGGCGATGTCGCCCAGGCCCAGCTTCAGCCCAGCCAGGATAAGACAATAGCCCAGAGCCGTGTTGAGCAGCCCGACCGCGCCAAACCGCAGCATTCTTGAAAAGCCGGCCGGAACAGCCGACCATATCCTGCCCATGGCGTTCCCGTTACCCACGGTCGACCCTTGCCTCAACGACGCGCCGCCCGTTTCACTATTTCCTGGAGGCGGTGGACTGGCAGGTCCTGGTCCTCGCCCGCCGCCTGGCTTCGTGAAACGATCTCGTTGACGAAATAAAGCGGTCGCCGCTTCGTCTCCATGTACATGCGGCCGAGATACTCGCCGAAAATGCCCAGCACCAGAAGTTGGACGCTGCCCAGGATAAGCATGATCGCGGCAAGGCTCGTCCAGCCCGGCAGAACATTGCCGATAGACCATTCGAACAGCGTATAGCCAAGCACGACCAGGCCGAGCAGGCCGAACATCATGCCCAGCAGCGAAGCGAAGCGCAAAGGCACGATCGAAAAGCTGGTCATTGCGTCGACCGCCAGAAGAACCATCTTCTTCAACGGGTAGTGCGTGGCGCCGGCAAAGCGCCGCTGCCGTTCATAGGGGAAGGCGACCTGCCTCAGCCCGATCCAGCTCACCATGCCGCGAATGAACCTGTAGCGTTCGGGCATCGCGACAAGATGGTCCAGCGCGCGGCGGCTCATCAGCCGGAAATCTCCGGAGTCCGGCGCGATCTCGACATCGACCATCCGGCCGAGCAGGCGGTAGAACATCGAGGCGGAGGCCAGCTTGAACCAGCTTTCGCCCTCCCGTTTCACCCTTTGGCCGTAGACGACGTCAAAGCCTTCATCCATCTTCGCCATCATCGCGCCAAGCAGTTCGGGCGGATCCTGGAGGTCGGCGTCGAGAATGAGGATGCGTTGGCCGCGGCAGAATTCCAGCCCAGCGCTCAAGGCGATCTGATGGCCGTAGTTGCGGGCAAGGTCGATGGCGACCACATGGTCGTCCTTTTCGGCCAGTTCGAAAATGGCCTCACGGGTGCCGTCGGTCGCTCCATCGATGACGAGAACGACCTCGTAGGAGAGGCTTTGCTCGAGGCATGCCGCGCTGACGCGTCGATGAAGCTCCGCCACGCCGTCGCGCTCATTGTAGCAAGGCACGACGACCGACAACATGGGTGCGCGGTGCGCGCCGATTTTTCCCGTTCCCACCAAAGCCTGGCTCCCCGCTTTGGAATGGCAATAGCGGCAATTGGTTAGAAAACAGAAAACAGGTAGCTAGGGGGTCGCGCGGCCGCCACGCTTTTGGCGCCGCCGGTGGCACGTGTCACGAACGAACCGGCAGTTCCATGCGGATGCGGGCACCGCGCCATGAGCCCGCCAGGATCCGGATTGTTCCCTCGTGCAGCAGAGCGATCTGCCGGGCGAGGTCCAGCCCCAACCCCGCACCGCGCGACTGCGGATGCAGGCGATAGAAGGGCTCGAAGACATTCTCCCGCTCATCCACGGGAATGCCCGGGCCGTCGTCGCGCACTTCGATGCCGCCACTCCTGTCGATCGCAAGCGTGATGGTGCCGGCGCCGCCGCCATGCTCGATGGCATTGCGCACGAGGTTGGCGAGCGCCCGCTCGATCTGCAGCACGTTGACTTCGACGCGTGTCTTGTCGGGCGAAGGCTCGAAGGCAAGGTCGTAGCCGGCCTCGATGGCGAGCGGCGCGAAGTCGGCCGCCACCCGTCTGACCAGATCATCGAGATCGACAATCTCGCGCTGGTCCGATGGGCGGTCGAGCAATTGATGGTCGAGCAGTTGCTGCGCAAGGTGCGACAGGCGCTCGATGTCATGCAGCAGCCGCGCGCTTTGCGGCTCCTGCCGCAGCAACTCGGCGCGGGTGCGCAGGATGGCGATCGGCGTGCGCAATTCGTGGGCCGCGTCGGTGAGGAAACGGTTGTGCCGGTCGTACCCCTGCGCGAGGCGGGCCAAAGCATCGTTGAAGGCATGCACCAGCGGCGCGATTTCCTGCGGCACGTGCTTGACCGGCAACTGCATCGCGCGGGTGCCGATATCGATGCGGGCAGCTTGGGGGACGGTTTCGACCAGGCCGGCAAAGGAGCGGCGCACGACGGCCGGTGTCGTCACCAGCGTGATCGCGCCCATGACGAGGACGATGGGCAACAGCAGGATCGCGACGACGAGCGCAAGCGCCGGCAGCGCGCGCTCCCAATTCCTGCTGCCGTCCGGATATCGGGCGACCTCCACCGTGGCCGAAATGTTGATCTCGAGCCCGTCGGTCTCCTGGCGCGAGGACTGCGTCGCGGCGATGATCCGGACCGCGCCGGCCCTGGTCGAAGCGTTTTCGGTATAGGCTTCCGGCCGCATGTCCTTGTCGGAGAATCCGATCGTGGCGTGGTCTGCCTCGCCGAGTAGGCCGCCGAAGTCCTTGGTGTAGACATCCGGTATCGTGCCGGAACGGACGCTCTGCCCGTGATCGTCGCGAACGATGTACCAGACATTGGGGAAGCTCCGGCGAAACGCCGCAAGATCTTCCGTTTCACGCACAATCAGGCCGCCGTCCTTGTCGCGTTCGACGGCATCCTTGACGGCCGCGACGGCAGCCTCGTTGTCGATGAGCAGGCTCGGATTGGCGATCCAAAGGGCTGCCGCGCAAAGCACGATGAAGAGGAGCAGCGTCGCGGCCTGCAGCAGGATCAGCCGGCGGATCAGGATCCATTGCAGCGAGCGCGGGCGCACCTTCTTCACGACGCCGCCCGCAGGAGGTAACCAAGGTTGCGGATCGCCCGGATCTCGATGCCGGCCGCGACGTCTTCGAGTTTGCGGCGCAGCCGCGAGACGTGCGCGTCGAGCGCATTCGAGCCGATCTCGTCGTCCAGGGCGTAGACGGCCTCCTCGAGTGCGCCGCGCATGATGGTCCGGCCCGGCCGGCGGATAAGCGTTTCAAGTACCAGCCTTTCACGCCGTGGCAAATCGAGCGTCTGATCCGCGACCAGCGCCTCGCGATGGCGGAAATCATAGGTGAGGCGGCCAACCCTCGTCTGGTTGGCGCGCGAGGCGAACGAGCGCCGGTGCAGGGCATGGAGCCGCGCGACGAGTTCCACCGTGGCGAAGGGCTTGACCATGTAATCGTCGGCGCCGGCATCGAGCCCGGCAACCCGGTCGTCCAACCCGCTCATCGCCGTCAGCGCGATGACAGGCACATCCAGATGCAAGGCACGCAGGCGCGGGATCAGGCTGAGGCCGTCGCCATCCGGCAGCCGGCGATCCAACACCACGGCGTCGTGATGGCCCAGACGAGCCACCGCCTCGGCGTCGGCCAAGGTAGCGGCATGATCGACGATGATGTCCAGACGCTCCAGAGCGGCCTTCAGCACGGACGCCATTTCCGGTTCGTCCTCGATCAGCAGGACGCGCATCGGCGTTCTCCTTCACCCGCCGCCACAGGATTTGCGGCGCCGCCGTTCATTCGCATTCCAGCTTTGGCCGGCGGAAATTGGTGATGAACCAGCGGTCGCCGGAAGCGCGGGCATAAAATGTGTAGAAGCATTCCTGACGCTCGATATAGCCGGGCGTGTCGGTCTCTTCATAGATGGTTCCATGTTTTGTGTGGCGAACCTCACCGCTGGACGTTCCGGAAACCGCGGACGTCGAGACCTGGCGCCACTGATAGGCGCGCTCTCCCTGGCCGAGGTCGATGACCGCCGTTGGCGGACCGTAATCCAGAACGACCGATTCGACCGGTCGTCCGACATAGTTCTTCATGATGTCGGAGGCGCAGCCCGCCAAGGCGAGTGCGATCGCAATGAACAATAGCTTGGTCGTCCGTAGGCCGGGGCGATGCGTGGACATTGCTGTTCCCATGGTGAAAATTCACGCAAGAAACCTAGATTGCGAACATTACATCGACATTGCGACAAGCATGGAATGCTCCTTGCATCGAGGAAACGTCAGCGTCCGGACATCAACAACAAGACCGCGCGATGCCGTTGGGGCCATCGCGCGATCGAGGTCGGTCGCCTGCTGTTTAGAACCGGTAGTCGATGCCGGCTTTCAACTCATGGCTGCCGATCGTCTCCTTGGATCCGCCAAGCGCCGATTTCGTTTCCACCCCGGGGGTGCGGACATAGTCGTACTCGACCTTGGCCGAGAGGCCGCCGGCGAAGCCCTGCTCGATGCCGGCGCCGACGAGGTAACCCATCTTCCAGTCGTCGCTGCTCCTTACGCCGTCACCCTTGTCGAACTTGGTCATGGCCACGCCGCCGGTTCCGAACAGCAGGGTCTGGTCGAAACTCACGCCGGCCTTCGCCTTGGCCGCTCCGCGCCATTTTCCCTTGATCTTGCCGCCCCGGACATCGTGTTCGGCGCCGCCTAGATAGGAGCCTTCGATCTCGGCGCCGAGAACCGCCGAGCCCATCTGCTGGTTGTAGCCGGCCTGGACGCCGCCGCTGAAGCCGTTTCGACCGGCGAACGGGTTCGGCATCCTCGTGAAGGCCGTACCGCCGTGGATGCCGACATAGGCGCCGCTCCACTGGAAGGCGGGGGGATCATTGTAGGTGGGGGAAAGGTCGGCGGCCGTCGCCGGACGGAGAAGACAAAGGGCGATGGCACTCGCCGTCAGGACGATCTTTGCTTGAGGGGACACTACATTACTCCAACACGGACGCGCATCGGTGTCCGACACGCTGGTTAACTGTTGTGAAGCCTGACCCTTCGGCGGTTAGGCTCCGATCGGCGTCTTTCAGGGATGGCTGCGCGGTTCCGGCGACCGGATTTAACCGGCTGTGGCGGGGCAGAGCGCCGTGCGGTCCGTCACCTGAAAGACGCCCGATATCTCGCAAGCGAAAATTGCACGCACATTGCGCAAAACTGGAGAATGACGATTTTGTGCTTTGTTTTCAACAAATTAAATTGAAACTGTTTACCTGTATTTAAGAATTGCGGCCTTCCGGAAGCCACACGGCCTAGCGCTTGAGCGGTTGGGACTCCCGATGGCGCCCAACATCTGATCGCGGCTTATCAATTCCCCCGCACCGGCCCCTGCGGCTTGATGGATGGCCGCCAAGCACGTATCTCTGCGCGGTGCCCGTGAGTCCGGGCATCTCAATCGGGAGACGGCCTTGTCCGCACTGACGCGCTTTCTCGGTGACTCGCCGCTCAGGATTATTCTGAAGCTGCTGGTGGTATCCTTTCTCGTCGGCCTGGTCATGAACGCTTTCGGTTGGTCGCCGATGGACGTGTTCTACGGCATCCAGAAGTTCTTCATTGATCTATGGGATCTCGGCTTCCACGCCATTGACCGCTTCCTCGGCTACATCCTGCTCGGTGCCGCGATCGTGGTGCCGGCCTTCATCCTGCTCAGGATCGCCAACTACCGGAAGTGACCTTCAGGCATAGCCCGATGCGACCTCGAACAGGACGGCGTGGCGCGCGGCAAGTGCCGGCACATCGATGGAATAGCCGCCGCCGATGACACCGCACACGGGAATGCCGAGCGCCCGGAAATGGCCGACGACCATCCTGTCGCGGGCGCGCAGGCCCTTGTCGGAAAGCGACAGCCTGCCGAGCCGGTCCTCGGCATGGACGTCGACGCCCGCATTGTAGAAGACGATGTCCCAACGCGCCCCGGCCGACAGCTCCGGCAGGATGGAATCGAGCCTTTCGACATAGGCGGCGTCGCCCGTGCCGTCGGGCAGGGCAACGTCAAGGTCGGAGGCGATCTTACGCACGGGGTAGTTCCGCTCGCCATGCATGGAGAAGGTGAACACGCGTGGCTCGTCGCCCAGAATATCCGCCGTGCCGTCGCCCTGGTGCACGTCGAGATCGACCACCAGGATATTGTGTGCCGCGCCCTCTTCAAGCAGGACCAGCGAGGCGACGGCGACGTCGTTGAAAGTGCAGAAGCCGGCGCCTTGCGCGCGCCGCGCATGATGGCTGCCGCCGGCGGTGTTGCAGGCGATACCGTGACGCAAGGCAAGCCGCGCCGCCGCCACCGTGCCACCGGTGGCAAGCTGCGCGCGCAACGAGACGCGCGGGCCGACCGGAAAGCCGATCTCGCGCTCGATTTTTTCCGGGACCGAACAACTGATGACCTGCTCGACATAATCTGCCGCATGGGCGAGCTTAAGCCACGACGCAGGCGCGGGTTCGGCTGTGTTGAGCGCCCCGGCTCCGGCCAGGCCGCGTGCTCGCAGGGTCTCCATCAGCAGCGGATATTTGCTCATCGGAAAGCGATGGCTGGTCGCGAAGCCGGCGTCGTAGTCGGGATGGTGGACGATCTGCAGGGGCATGAACTGGGTCGGACGGTTTCGCCAGAGCGGGATTTCGGTTGGCCGCCGCGGAAGGGCGATTGCGCGGTGGCCGGAAAATGGGGCACATCGGTTCCCCGATCAAGCCGCAAATCAGCAAGGCAGCAATCCTTTGGACAAGGGCGCCATCCCAGCCGACGCCAAAGTATTTTCCGTCACCAACCGGTCGGTGCTTGCCATCGCCGTGCCGATGACGCTCGCCTATCTGACGACGCCGCTGCTCGGCCTCGTCGATACGGCTGTTGTCGGCCAGTTCGGTGACGCCGCCTTGCTTGGCGGCCTGGCCGCCGGCGCGCTGGCTTTCGACGTCGTCTTCACCACCTTCAATTTCCTGCGCTCGGGCACCACCGGCCTAGTCGCCCAGGCCTTTGGGCGTGGCGACGCGCTGGAGGAACAGGCGGTGTTCTGGCGCGCCGTGCTGATCGCGGTCGTCGCTGGCGTCGTGCTGGCAGCGCTTTCACCGCTTATCGCCGTTGGCGGCCGGTGGTTCATGGATGCCGGGCCGCGCGTCAGCGACGCGATGGGCGTCTACATCAGGATCAGGCTGCTTGCCGCCCCGTTCTCCCTGATCAACTACGCCATCCTCGGTTACGTGCTGGGGCGCGGCGAGGGCGGGCTCGGCTTGATCCTCCAACTGGTGCTGAACGGCACCAACATCGCGCTGTGCTTTCTGCTCGGCCTTGAGCTCGGCTGGGGTGTTTCCGGCGTCGCCTGGGCAACCGTCACCGGCGAATTGCTCGCCATGCTGCTTGGCCTCGCGATCGTGGTTCGCCGGTTCCGATCCACCCCGCCCTTGCCTCGGCAGCGCCTGCTCGATATGGGCGCCTTCCTGCGCATGCTGTCGCTCAACCGCGACATCATGATCCGCTCGTTCTCGCTGCTAGCCGCCTTCGCGCTGTTCACCCGTCAGGGCGCGCAGTTCGGCACGGTGACTCTGGCCGCCAATGCGGTGCTGATGAACTTCTTTCTCGTCGCCGGCTATTTCCTCGACGGGTTCGCTACCGCCGCCGAACAACTCGCCGGCCGTGCCGTCGGCGCGCGTGCCGAACAGCCCTTCCGGCGGGCAGTGCGGCTGACCCTGTTCTGGGGCCTTGGTCTGGCCGCTGCCGCGACGCTGGTGCTGCTCATGGCCGGCACCAACCTGATCGCCGTCGTAACGACGGCGCAGGAGGTCCGCGCCGTGGCCGATACCTACCTGCCTTGGGCGGCTTTCACCGCGCTGAGCGGTGTGCTCGCCTTCCAGATGGATGGTGTCTTCATCGGCGCGACCTGGTCGCGCGACATGCGCAACATGATGCTCTTGTCATTCCTTGCCTTTGCCGCCGCGCTGATCACGTTGGCGCCCGCCTTCGGCAATCGCGGCCTGTGGGCGGCGCTGCACGTCTTTCTGCTGGTGCGGGGATTGAGCCTGCTGACAATTTTGCGGCTGCGGATGCAAACCGCGTTCAACTGAGCGGCTTCGACGTCCATCGGTCGAGATGGCTGTCGCGCAACTCGCGCATCGACCTGAGTTTTTCCGTCGCGGCAAAACGTGCCATCCCGGCGACGATCCGGCCCGGCAGCGCCGGTCCGCCATAAATCATGCCGGTATAGAGCTGGACGAGATCGGCGCCGGCACGGATCTTCTCCAGAGCCGTCTCCATTGAGTTGACACCGCCGACACCGATGATCGCCATCTCGGGCCCGAGCAGCTTGCGCATCCTGGCCAGCACGATGGTCGAGCGTTCGAATAGCGGCTTTCCCGAAAGCCCGCCTGTCTCTCGCGCGGCATCGTCGCCGCGCAGCACCGGCCGGGAAACGGTTGTGTTGGAAACGATGATGCCGTCGATCTGCTTTTCGATGACCTCGGCGGCGATATCTTCCAGCTCGGCCTCGGCCAGGTCCGGCGCGATCTTGAGGAAAATCGGCGGCTGCGCGGACGCTGCAGTGCGCGCGGCCATGACGCGCGACAGCAATTCGCCGAGTTGCTCGCGCGCCTGCATGGTGCGCAAGCCTGGTGTGTTGGGGGAGGAAATGTTGACGGCGAGATAGCTGGCATAAGCAGCAAAGCGAGAAACGCCGCTCTCGTAGTCGCCGACGCGGTCGGTGCTGTCCTTGTTGGCACCAATGTTGACGCCGACGATGCCGCCGCGTCCGATTCGCGCCACAAGCCGTTTTTCGGCGGCCGCATGGCCCTCATTGTTGAAGCCAAGCCGGTTGATGACTGCTTCATCCGACGTCAGCCGGAAGATGCGCGGCTTCGGGTTGCCGGCCTGCGGCAGCGGCGTCACCGTGCCGACTTCGGCAAAGCCAAAGCCGAGGCCAAGCAGCGCGTCGGGTACTTCGGCGTTCTTGTCGTAGCCAGCCGCCATCCCAAGTGGGTTCGGGAAATCGAGACCGCAAAGGCGGACCTTCAGCCTTGTATCGCGTACCGTCCGCGCGCCGCCCGGCAGGCCGCAGCGCAGTGCCGCGATCGACAGGCCATGCGCGGTTTCCGGATCGAAGGTGAACAGCAGTTTCTGGCCGATCCGGTCGAGCACGCTCATAGCCCCTCCAGAACCGGGAACTGGTGGGTACCGTTGGCCCCAAGCGGCAGCGGCTTGACCCAGAGCACCGCTTTCAGGTCGAGCACGCCGTAAAGATGCGGAAACAGCGCGCCGCCGCGCGAGATCTCGTATTTCAGCGCATCACCCAGGCTGGTTCCGTCGACGGCGACCAGCAGAAGGTCGGTCTGGCCCTGGAAACGCTTTGCCGCGGTTTCCCTGGCCTGCGCCGCCGTCGAAAAATGGATGAAGCCGTCGGCGATGTCGATCGGCGCTCCGGTGAAGCGGCCTTTGGCTTCGGCCTCGCGCCAAGGCGCTTGCGGAGTTATCTTGTAGATAATCTGTGACATGGTTGCGCTATAATCCGAACCAGTCGCGCGGGGAAGGCCACGCCAAGGGTCTTCCCCATTTCCGGCGCAAACATGCGATATTTGAGGCCTTGGCCATGGAGGACAACATGCGTCTGCAGCACATCTTGATCCCCGCCGCGCTCGTTTCACTGGTCGCGGCTTCAGCTTATTCGGAAGAAACGGACCGCTACCGGCTGGAAAAGTCGGCCACCGGCTATATCCGCATGGATACGCAGACCGGCGCGATGTCGATCTGCGAGGAGCGTTCGGGCCAGCTCGTCTGCAAGATGGCGGCCGACGAACGCGCCGCCTACCAGGACGAGGTCGATCGCTTGCAGGCCTCGATGAAGGCGATGGACGAGCGCGTCACCAAGCTGGAGAATTCGCTCTCCGCCCGTCTCGAATCGAAACTGCCGAGCGAGGAGGATTTCAACACGACGATGAGCTACATGGAGCGCTTCCTGAAGAGCTTCATGGGCATCGTCAAGGATATGGACAAGGACAGTGGCGACGGCGGCCGGCTCAATTCGCAGAAGACCTGAGCGCCATAGACAAGGGAAAACGCGGCGCGCTGGCTTTGCCGCTTGAAACCAGTGCGCAGCCTCTCATAATCGTCCAACTGATCCCGCGAAAAGCAGTAAATCGGGGATTCGGGGAGGGACATTTGCCGTCAGGCTATTCTTTCGTCATCGCCGACGATCATCCGCTGTTTCGCGGCGCGCTGCGCGAGGCGCTTGCCGGCATCGGCAATGTCGCCGCCATCCATGAGGCAGGTGATTTCGAAAGCGCCAAGGCGCTGGTCGTGGCCAATGAAGATGTCGATCTGGTGCTGCTCGACCTGTCGATGCCCGGCGCCAGCGGCCTCTCCGGCCTGATCTCGTTGCGCGGTATCCATCCGGCGGTGCCGCTGGTCGTGGTGTCGGCGCATGACGACCCGGCGACCATACGGCGCGCGCTCGATCTCGGCGCCTCCGGTTTCATCTCCAAGTCGGCCAGCATGGAGGAAATCCGCGGCGCCGTGCAGTCGGTGCTTGCCGGCGATATCGCGGCACCTGTCGGCGTCGATCTCGGTGTCGAACGCGATCCCGAAATATCGGACCTGATCAAACGATTGCAGACGTTGACCCCACAGCAGACCCGGGTGCTCGGCATGCTGGCCGAGGGCCTGCTCAACAAGCAGATCGCTTATGAACTCAGCGTCTCCGAGGCGACGATCAAGGCGCACGTCTCGGCCATATTGCAAAAACTCGGCGTCGACAGTCGCACCCAGGCGGTGATCCTGCTGTCCAAGATAGGCAGCGACCCGCTGCGGCCGGCGGGCTGAGTGCCGGCTGCTTGGCTCAGTTGGAACTTACCTTCGGCTCGCCGCATCGGCCTATTCCGAGGCGCTCGCCGACATGTTCCGCGCCTATCCCAAAACCCTGGGGCACCAAATCTGATCCTGGCGCTTCGACGTCACTCCGCCGCCCGCACCATCGGCCTGAACCTGGCCATCATCGAACGCAGCACCGCCGGCTTCAACGGCTTGTTGATCATCGGGATGTCCAGGCCTGCCGCGGCTGCTCGTACCTCATTGGAACGGTCGGCCGTGACCAGCACGGCCGGCAGGTCGTCGCCGTGAGTGGCTCGCAGCCTGATAATGATGTCGAGACCGGTTTCGCGGTCGAGATGGTAGTCGGCAAGCACGATGTCCGGACGGTCGATCGCGGCCCTCTCCAGATCCTCCGAGCCGGTCACCGTGGCTACATTGCAGCCCCAGCCCTCGAGCAGCAGCCGCATGCCCTCGAGGATACGGATGTCATTGTCGATGCACAGCACATTCAGGCCGGAGAGCGAAGCCGTCGCGCGGGCAGGCGCCTTGGTCTCGACCTCGCGTCGCGGCACCTGCGCGGCCGCCACCGGCAGGATGACGGAAAACCGCGTGCCCTTGCCCGGGTTGGAGAAGATACGAATCTCAACCCGCAACACCCTTGCGATGCGGTCGACGATCGAAAGGCCAAGACCAAGACCTTCTGCTTCGCGTGCGCCTTCGTCCAGTCGGGTGAACTCATGGAAGACGGTGTTCAGCTTGTCACCGGCGATGCCAATGCCGGTGTCGATGATCTGGATCTCCGCCAGTTCGCCGCGCCGCCGCACGCCGACCAGGATGCGGCCCTGGCGCGTGTACTTGATGGCATTGGAAACCAGGTTCTGGATCAGGCGGCGCAACAGGTTGCGGTCCGTCATCACGGTCAGTGAGGACGCTATGATGGTCAGCTCGAGCTTCTTTGCTGCGGCCATCGGTCGAAAGTCATTGCCGATCTGGCTGAGCAGCCCGTCGAGGTTGAAGGCGGTATCGTCCGGCTTCATGGCGCCGGCATCGAGGCGCGAGATGTCGAGCACGGCGCCGAGAATGGTCTCGACCGATTCCAGCGAGGATTCGATGTTGATGGCAGCCTTGCCGGCCGGACCCTTGCCGGCCTTCTCGATCAGCGAGGAGCAATAGAGCCGGGCGGCGTTCAAGGGCTGCAGGATGTCGTGACCGGCGGCGGCAAGGAAGCGCGTCTTGCCGAGATTGGCCTCTTCGGCGAGCATCTGGGCCTGCGCCAGTTCCTCGTTGACCCGGGTCAATTCCTCGTTGACCCCAGTCAGTTCGATGGTGCGGGTCTTGACGCGCTGCTCCAGTGATTCATTGGCACTTTTCAGCGCGAGATCCTGTTCGACGCGGCCGGAAATGTCGGCATAGGTGGCGACAATGCCGCCGTCAGGCATCGGGTTGGAGCGCAGTTCGAGGATGCGGCCGCTGGTCTTCAGCTCCATCTGCCAGGGGCTGACGAAGCTGGTCAGCCGGTTGAGCATCGTGACGCGCTGGTCGGTGGGAATGTCGCCGCGTTCGGCCAGATGGCGAAGGATCTGGTCGAGCGAAACGCCGACCTGGCCCATCTCGTCGGGCAGGTCGAACAGCGCCCGGTACTGGCGGTTCCAGCAGATCAGCCGGAAATCGCGGTCGAAGACGGTAATGCCTTGCTCCATCTGGTCGAGCGCGATCTGCAGCAGGTCGCGGTTGTGCTGCAGCGCTTCCGTGGCGTCGTCGAGCAGGCGGAAGGCGTCGCGGGATTCGCGGTCGTGGCGCCGGAACAGCAGCGACAGGATCAACCGTGCCGAGGAGGAGCCGACGGCGCTGGCCAAAAGCTGCTCGGAAAAGCGGATGACGTCCATGCTGGCCTGCTCGTTGCCATGCAGCGAGGTACCGTTGCTCTTCTCGAAAGATTGAAACGACCGCTCGGTCCGTTCGACGCCGAGATAGCGTGCGATCGTATCCTTGAGGTCGTTGACGGTGATGGCGGTGCGGAAGCGGCGCAGGCTCGGCATCGGTCCGGCTTCGCGTGGCACGAAGATCGAGGCCTGGATGCGCTCCAGCGGTACCGACGCGCGCGACAGTGACCCGAAGACGAAGAACAGCGCGTTGACCGACAGGCTCCACAGCACGCCGTGGTTCAGCGGCTCGGCGACGGTGCCGAACAATGCCTGCGGCCGCAGTGCCTCGAAGCCGAACAGTCCGTGGACGATGATGCCAGTATCGGGCGCGACGAGCGACGGCACCAGCAGCGTGTAGCCCCAGACCAGGATGCCGGCGACCATGCCGAGTGCGGCACCGCGGCCATTGGCGCCGCGCCAGATCAGCCCCCCGATCAGGGCAGGGGCGAACTGCGCGATCGCCGCGAAGGACATCAGGCCGATCGAGGACAGCCGGGCGCTGTTGGTGCTCTCGCGATAGTAGAGAAAGGCGATGAACAAAAGGATGAAGATCGACGCCCGCCGCACGTTGAGGATGAGCGTCGACCAATCCTCGTTCTCGGAAGTGGTCGTCCGCAACAGCCGGCGCACGAACAGCGGGATGATCAGGTCGTTGGAGATCATGATCGACAGCGCCACGCTCTCGACGATGACCATGGCGGTTGCCGCCGACAAGCCGCCGATGAAGGCGGTCATGGCCAGGAAATCGTGGCCGCTGAACAGCGGCAGCGACAGCACGTAAAGGTCGCTGCTCGTCCTCGCGCCGACCAGCGTCAGGCCGGCAAAGGCGATCGGCAGCACGAACAGGTTGATCGCCACGAGATACAGCGGGAACACCCAGGTCGCGGTGCGCAGTTCGGCCTCGCTGCGGTTCTCGACGATAGTGACGTAGAACTGCCGCGGCAAAAGGATGATGGCAAAGCCGCTCAGGCACGTCAGCACCAGCCAGGTGGCCAGCGATGTCGAATAGCCCATTGCCTGCCGCACCTGGCCGTTCTCGGCCAGCCGGTCGAACATGTCGCCGGGGCCGCCGAAGATCAGGAAGGTGACCGTGAGGCCGATGGCCAGGAAGGCGGCAAGCTTGACCACGGTCTCGACCGCCACAGCCAGCACCAGCCCGTCCTGGTGTTCGGTGGCATCGGCATGGCGCGTGCCGAACAGGACCGCGAACAGCGCAAGCAGCATGGCGACAACCAGCGAGATGTCGCTGACAAACGGATCGAAGGACGGCGGCGACCCAGTATAATGCTCGACCATCAGGCTGACCGAGCCGGAGATCGCCTTCAATTGCAGCGCGATATAGGGCACGGCGCCGATCGTGGCGATCAGCGTGGCGATCGCGGCCACGGTGAAGCTCTTGCCGTAACGCGCGCCGAGGAAATCGGCGACCGAGGTGATCTTCTCGGTCTTGGCCAGCCGCACGATGCGGTTGAGCAAGGGAAAGCCGAACACGAACACCAGCACCGGGCCGGTATAGATGCCGAGGAACTCGAGGCCGCGTTCCGAGGAAAGGCCGACCGAGCCGAAGAAGGTCCAGGACGTGCAATAAATGGCAAGGCTGAGCGAATAGATGAAAGGTCGCGCCCGGCTGGGCCCTGACAAGGCAGAGCGGCGGTCGCCCAGGCTGGCGATGGCGAACAGCAGCGTCACATAGGCGATCGCGATGATGACGATGAACAAGCCCTGCACGCCGGCAAGATCCTCCCTGCGCCGATTTTCACCTGGCCGGGTTAGACGCAACCACAGCTTGGGCGCCAAGTCCATCGCGGCTTTCGGCGCATGCGGCGGCGATTTTCCGGGGGGTTGCCCTCGGGGTAGGGCGAAAGCGGTTGTTTTCCTCTTTTAGCCAATGGTGCAACCCAAGGTTTTTGTTATGGTGCCCCTAGGGCGATGCCGTAAGGACGGAACGGCAGCACGGCCGGTCGGGACAGGAGGGTCGAATGCTGAGAGAATTTCAGGAATTCATTTCCAAGGGCAACGTGATGGACTTGGCCGTTGGCGTCATCATCGGCGCTTCCTTTGGCACTATCGTCAAGTCACTCGTCGACGACGTCATCATGCCGATTGTCGGTGCGATCTTCGGCGGACTGGATTTCAACAATTATTTCCTGCCCCTGTCCTTGGACAACAAGGCTACGACGCTGGCTGATGCCAAGGCGCACGGCGCCGTGCTCGCCTACGGCAGCTTTATTACCGCGGTGCTGAACTTCCTTATCCTCGCCTTCATCATCTTCCTCATGGTCAAGGCTGTGAACAATTTGCGCAGGCGGCTTGAGCGCGAGAAGCCCGCGCCAGCGGCCGCGCCACCGCCGGCCGATGTGCAGCTTTTGACCGAAATCCGCGATCTGCTGGCCAGGCGATAGACGGATAGGGTTCTTCTGGACCAAAACCCCGGTCGTTGGCGGCCGGGGTTTTCTGTTTTCGCATCTGGTAAACAGCACCCACGAACCCGCCCGAGACAATGGACCTGCCCATGACCTTGATCCAGACCCTGCGCCCCGAGGCCCTGGCCGCGCCTGAAAGCGGGATCGTGGCCGTCGTCAATTATGGCAGATTGCGCGAAGGCCTGATTCCGCTTTGGGCCGGCGAGGGCGACCTGCCGACGCCGTCCTTCATTACCGATGCGGCGTCGAAGGCGCTGGCCGGCGGCGAGACGTTCTACACTTGGCAGAGGGGCATTCCCGATCTCAGGCAGGCCCTGGCACGCTACTACGAAAGGCACTTCGCCAAGACCTTCGCCGAGGAGCAATTCATCGTCACCGGCTCCGGCATGCATGCCATCCAGCTGGCGCTCGACGCGCTGGCGGGACCCGGCGACGAAGTGATCTACCTGTCGCCGGCCTGGCCGAATTTCGACGCTGCCGCGGCAATCGCGGGTGCCGTGCCGGTGCCGGTCACACTCGACCATTCCGGAAATGGCTGGTCATGCGACGTCGAGAAGATCGCGGCGGCGGTCACACCGCGCACGAAGGCCTTGTTCATCAACACGCCGTCCAATCCGACCGGCTGGACCGCCGACCATGAGACCTTGCGGGCGATCCTCGATCTCGCCCGCGCCAGGGGCCTGTGGATCATCGCCGACGAGATCTATTCGCTGTTCCACTATGGTCACGGCCGCGCGCCCTCCTTCCTCGACATCGCGGTGGCGGAAGACCGCATCCTGTTCGTCAACAGTTTCTCCAAGAACTGGGCGATGACCGGCTGGCGCGTCGGCTGGATCAAGACGCATCCAAGCCTGCAGCAGGTGTTCGAGAACCTGATCCAGTATTCGAACTCGGGCGTCGCCCAGTTCATGCAGCGCGGCGCGGTCGCGGCGCTCGACGAGGGCGATGCTTTCGTCGCCGAACAGGTGGAGCGGGCGAGGCAAGCGCGCGATCTGGTCTGCGGTATTCTCGGCGAAACCGGTAAGGCGCGCTTCACCGTACCGCAGGGCGCCTTCTACCTGTTCTTCACCGTCGACGGCATATCGGACTCGCGGGCAGCCGCTTTCGAAATCGTCGACAAGGCCAACGTCGGCCTGGCGCCCGGCACCGCCTTCGGTCCCGGTGGCGAAGCGTTCCTGCGGCTGTGCTTCCACCGCCGCCTCGACCAGCTCGAGGATGCGGCAAACCGGCTGGCAAGGTGGATGAAGACTGTCTGAACGCTGACGAAGCCTGAATTGAAAGCCGCGTCCGCTGGCCGTCGGAGTGGAGTTTCAAACGGGCTTCAGCCGCCTGACTTCAGCCGCCTGACTTGGGCACCAGCAGTGGAATGATGCGGTCGCTTTTGGCCACCGACGGCCGTCCCGCCGAACCGTAAGGGATACCGAGCGCGTCCCAGGTTTCGACCAGCGCGTCCTGCAGTTCGGCGATCAACGCATCGGAATGGAACGGCGTCGGCGTGATACGCAGCCGTTCGGTACCGCGTGGCACGGTCGGGTAGTTGATCGGCTGGATGTAGATGCCGTGGACGCCGAGCAGGCGGTCGCTCGCCATCTTGCAGAGTTCAGGATCGCCAACCAGCACCGGCACGATATGTGTCGGCGACTCCATCACCGGCAGACCGGCCGCCGACAGGATCTGCTTGGTTCGGCTCGCCTGCTGCTGCTGGGCGTCGCGCTCGGCCTGCGAGCGCTTCAGGTGGCGGATCGACGTGGTGGACGCGGCGGCGATCGCCGGCGGCAGCGCGGTGGTGAAGATGAAGCCCGGCGCATAGGAGCGCACCGCGTCGATGACGGCGCTGGTGCCGGTGATGTAACCGCCAAGCGTCCCGAACGCCTTGGCCAGCGTCCCTTCTATGATGTCGATGCGGTCGGCCAGGCCTTCGCGCTCGGTGATGCCGCCGCCGCGCGGTCCATACATGCCGACGGCGTGGACCTCGTCGATATAGGTCAAGGCGTTGTAGCGTTCGGCAAGTTCGACGATCTCCTTGATCGGCGCGATATCGCCATCCATCGAATAGACGCTTTCGAAGACGATCAGCTTGGCGCGTTCGCGCCCCGCCGTCTGCAAAAGGCTTTCCAGATGCGCGACGTCATTGTGGCGGAAGATCTTTTTCTCGGCGCCCGAGCGTCGCACGCCTTCGATCATCGAGGCATGGTTCAGTTCGTCCGAGATGATCAGGCAATTGGGCAAAAGCCGCGCGATGGTCGAGATCGAGGCTTCGTTGGAGACGAAACCGGAGGTGAAGACGAGTGCCGCCTCCTTGCCATGCAGGTCGGCAAGCTCATGCTCGAGCTCGACCAGCGGGTTGGACGTGCCGGAAATGTTGCGGGTCCCACCGGCGCCCGAACCCATCTTGCCGGCCGCGTTCTGGAATGCGGCGATCACGTCAGGATGCTGGCCCATGCCGAGATAGTCGTTGGAGCACCAGACGGTGATTTCCTCGGCGCGGCCGTTGGAACGCCAGATGGCGCGCGGAAACTTGCCCGCGATACGCTCCAGGTCGGCGAAGACGCGGTAGCGACGCTCGGCATGGAGCTGATCGATCGCTTCCTCGAAAAACCGCTGATAGTTCATGTCGACTTCCCAATTTTGCGCGGCATCATAATCATTGGCCTTTTGGCCGTCCACCGGGCCATTTTGGTCAAAATGCCACGCCCCGCACCTGTTTCTAACGTTGGCGGATCGTGGCCTATTCCACTTCACGACACGCTCAGTCGATCACTTTTGTTTCCGCACGATGCCACATCAAGTGAACGCCGGTTACCTCTCGTTCTAATGGCCATCCGCCGGGCTTTCCAGTAAGGCGGTTGTTGAGACAGTTTCGGATAAATATTGGGTAAGCGAGGACTTGGGATGACGGTTTTGGTGACAGGCGGCGCCGGCTATATCGGCAGCCATATGGTCTGGGAATTGCTGGATGCGGGCGAAAGCGTGGTCGTTCTCGACCGCCTTTCCACCGGCTTCGAATGGGCAGTGGCGCCAGAGGCAAAGCTGATTGTCGGCGATGTCGCCGACAAGGAATTGGTCGGCGGGATCATCCGGGACAATCATGTCGACGCCATCATCCATTTCGCCGGCTCCATCGTGGTGCCGGAATCGGTAGCCGATCCGCTCGCCTACTACGAGAACAACACCTCGAAGACTCGCACGTTGATCGAAACCGCGGTCCGCGAGGGCGTGCCGAATTTCATCTTCTCCTCGACAGCCGCCGTCTATGGCGGCGCCGGGCTGGAGCCGGTGCGCGAGGATGCGCGCCTGGCGCCGGAATCGCCCTATGGCCTGTCCAAGCTGATGAGCGAGTGGATGCTGCGCGACGCAGGCCTTGCGCACGACATCAGCTACACGGCGCTGCGCTATTTCAACGTCGCCGGCGCCGACCCGAAGGGCCGCACCGGCCAGTCCACTCCGGGCGCCACCCATCTGATCAAGGTCGCCTGCGAGACCGCGCTTGGCAAGCGACCCTTCATGCAGGTCTTCGGTACCGACTATCCGACGCCGGACGGCACTTGCATGCGCGACTATATCCACGTCAGCGATCTGGCCGCGGCGCATCGCCTGGCTTTGCAGCGACTGCGCGCCGGGGGCGCCAGCCTCGTCGCCAATTGCGGCTACAGCCATGGCTATTCGGTGCTCGAGGTGATCGAAAGCGTGCGGCGCGCCTTCGGCCATGATTTCGAGGTCAGGATGGGCGACCGGCGTCCCGGGGATGCCGCGGCGGTGGTTGCGAATTCCGATCTCGCCCGGTCGGAACTGGGCTGGACCCCGCAGCGCGACGATCTCGACCAGATCGTCAACGACGCGCTGGCCTGGGAACGCATCCTGACCAGCAAGAACTCCGCGCGGGGCTGAGCGCGCTTTCCCCAGGGGGGCTCACAAGCCCAGGGCTCGCAAGGCGCGCGGCGAAGCGCTATGCAAGTATTCGCGACACGGCGTGGAGGCGCGGTGCCGCGAAGAGGTTTGGGGGATGGCATGAAGATAACGGTGCTTGGAGCCGGCGTCGTCGGTACGGCGGCAGCCTACTATCTGGCCGCCGACGGCCACCAGGTCACCGTCATCGAGCGTCATGCCGCGCCGGCGCGAGGCACCAGCCAGTCGAATGCCGGGCTGGTGTCTCCAGGCGACGCCACCGCCTGGGCTTCGCCGGCTGCACTCAAGACGTTCCTGCGCGGGCTCTACAATCATGATCTCGGCATCAAGGTGCGGCTGCGCTTCGATCCCTATTTCCTCGCCTGGAGCCTGCGCTTCCTGCGCCAGTGCACGGTGGCCCGCCTGCGGGCCAACAGCCAGGTCAAGCTGCGGCTGGCGCTCTATTCGCGCGACTGTATCAACGCCATATCCGCCGATACCGGCATCCACTACGACGAGCGCAAGAAGGGCATTCTCTACTTCTTCCGCTCGCAGCACAGTCTCGACACCGGCACCGACAATTACCGCTACCTCGCCGAGCATGGCCTGCCGATCGAGATCGTCGGCCGCGACCGGCTGGTCGAGCTTGAACCAGGTCTAGCCGGGGTGAAGGAAAAGATCGCCGGCGGTGTCTACTCGCCGATCGACCAGACCGGTGATTCCCGACAGTTCGTGGAAAACCTCGCTGCCTATGCCGCCGAGAAGCTCGGCGTGAGATTCCTTTATGGGACGACGGTCGAGGGCCTCGACATCGAAGGCGACCGGGTGCGTGCCGTTATGACTTCGGCCGGACCGATCGCCGGCGATGCGGTCGTCATATCGATGGGGCCGGAGAGCGGCCTGCTCGGCCGGCGCTACGGTATCGACCTGCCGGTCTATCCGGTGAAGGGCTATACCGCGACGATTCCGCTGGAGGATGAGAGCAAAGGCCCGACCATGGGCGGCGCCGACGAGGATCAGCTGATGGCCTATTCGCGCCTCGGCAATCGATTGCGGTTGGCTTCGACCGCCGAGTTCACCGGCTTCGACCGCACCCACAAGCCCAGCGACTTCGCCACCATGTTCAGGACCGGCAAGGACCTGTTCCCCGGTGCTTTCGACGAGAGGAAGGCCGAGCTATGGGCGGGTTTGCGGCCGATGATGCCGAATTCGGTGCCGGTCATCGGCCAGGCGAAATACAGTAACCTTTACCTCGACACCGGCCACGGCCATGTCGGCTGGACCATGGCGTGCGGCTCGGGAAAATTTCTCGCCGACATCGTCGCCGGCCGCAGGCCGGAGATCGACCCGCACGGGCTTGTCTACAGGGGATAAGATGTCGGGACCGCAAGTCGCCATCGACCTTGGCCGCATCGAACGCAATGCCCGCACCATTGTGGACCGCTGCGCGCTGTCTGATCTAAAGGTTTTCGGCGTCACCAAGGGCACTTGCGGCATGCCGCAAGTGGCGCGCGCCATGCTGCGCGGCGGCGTCTCCGGGATCGCCGAGTCGCGTTTCGAAAACATCCGCCGGCTGCGCGACAGCGGTATCAGCGCGCCGGTCATGCTGTTGCGCAGCCCGCCTATGGCACGCGTCGAGGAGTTGGTGCGCACCGTCGACGTCAGCCTGCAGTCGGAACTGACGATCATCCGCGAGATCTCGCGTATCGCCGAGCGTATGGGCCGCGTCCACGACATCATGCTGATGATCGATCTCGGCGACCTCCGCGAAGGCATCTGGCCGAACGACCTCATCCCCACGGTCGAGCGGATTCTCGACATGAAGGGCGTGCGCATCGCCGGCATCGGCACCAATCTCGGTTGCTTCGGCGCCATCATGCCGACAGAGGAAAATCTCGGCCAGCTCGTCGCCCATGCCTACAAGACCGAGCGTCTGTCCGGCAAAAGCCTGGACTTCATTTCCGGCGGCGCGTCGTCGTCCCTGCCGCTGCTGCTTGAAGGCAAATTGCCGGCCGGCATCAACAATTTGCGCGTCGGCGAGGCGATCCTGCAAGGCGGTGTCGAGACCTTCCGCGATGTGCCATGGGCGGAACTCGAACCCGACGCCTGCCGGCTGACCAGCGACGTCATCGAGGTCAAGCTCAAGCCGTCGCGGCCGATCGGCACCTCCGGCTACGACGCCTTCGGCAACCAGCCGATCTTTCTCGACCAAGGTGACAGGCTGCGCGCCATCGCCAATATCGGCCGCGAGGATGTGCTGGTCGAAGGGCTGATCCCGATCGCCAAGGGGATAAGGGTGCTCGGAGCCTCCAGTGACCATCTGCTGCTCGATGTGCAGGATGCGGACCCGCCGCTCGCCGTTGGTGACCGCGTCGCCTTCCGCATGAGCTATGGCGCCATGCTGCTGGCGATGACCTCGGAATATGTCGAAAAGGCGCCTATGCACGATGTCGCGGATTTCTCCGGCCGCAAGATGGTGTCGATCTCGGCCGAAGCGGAAGCGGCTCGCATCCTCGCGCGCGAAGCAACTGGCGCCCGGTTGGAGGCGATGAATTTCGACGTCGTCGAACTGGCCGATATCGATCGGCCGCCCTCGGGCCTGATCCGGTTCGCCGCCGGCGCCGATCGTCGCATCGCGCACAAGGCGCTGACCGCAACGGCCCGCGCGACCCACTCCTTCGGCCTGATCTGGATCGATTCCATCGCCGCGCTGATGCCGGAGGACGAAGATGGCATCGACCTGCCGGAGGCGTCGGTACTGGCGCGCTCGCTTGGCCTCGACCACAAGGCCGGCGCGCTGCAGCCGCAGCTGTCGCCGGAAAACGTCGTAATCATCGGGCTGCGCCATGCCGACCCGGCGGAAGTGCGGGTTCTGAAGGATTCGCGCGTCTCGGCCTTCACGATGACCGATATCGACGCCATGGGCATGCGCGACCTGATGCACGAGGCAATCCGCATCGCCACCTCGGGCACGCAAGGGTTTCATGTCAGCTATTCCCCCACGGCGACCGAATTCGCCGGCTGGGCGGCTGGCTCCGGCGGCCTCACCGTGCGCGAGACGCATCAGGCGATGGAGGCGATCGCACTTTCCGGCGGGCTGCTGTCGATGGATGTCTCCGGCCTGAGTACCGATCTGGAGCCCAGGATCGGTAGCGACGCGGTCAACTTCGTCATGTCCGCCTTCGGCAAGCGGATTCTCTGATCAGCCAATAGCCTCGACGGCCGCCCGCCACGAGATGATATACTCCGCCCAGGCCGGATCGGCCGGCGGCTCCTGTGTTTGACCTTTGCCATGCGCCGCGCGCTGGTTGGATGCCAGCAGGGCAGCCCCGATGCTGGTGCCGGTAGCGGCCTCCGATGCGATGACCGCGCGGCCAGTGCTCGCGGCAAGCATCCGCGTGAACAATTGATTGCGCGCGAAAGGCCCCTCGACGGTCGTCGGGCCATCGCCGCCGACGAGGTCGAGGCAAGTCGCCGTCATCAGCGCCAGATAGAAGGAGATGGCGGCAAAGCGTTGGCCGGGAGGGATCGCCTCGCCCTTGCGCCAGGCGGTGGTGTGATGCGGAAACGGCCCCGAGCCTTGCTGGATCGAAGGCAAAAGCAAAGTCTTGCGCGCCAGCACCGCGGTGACATCGCTGTCGCTCCAGCTCTGCGCCGAGCCTTCGGTCAGCAGCGAGAATTCGCGGCCGCCCATGAACCGCGCCGAGGGCACGGGGTCGCCGAGCGCATTGACATTGACCAGCGTATCCCTTGCCGGATCGAGCGCCACCGTCTTGCCGCCGACCGCCATTGACACCACCCAGGTGCCGGTCGAGACCACGCAGAAGGGCGGCGCGTCTGACAGGAGATGCGGCAGCAGCGAGGCGTTGGAATCGTGCAGGCCGCAAAAGACCGGGGTTTGTGGATCGAGCCCGGTCCGCTGCGCAAGCGCGGGCAGGATCGAGCCAAGACGATCGCTGGCCGGCCGCACGGGAGCCATCAGCTCGCGCCAGCCCAGGCGATCGACCAGCGCCGAAAAATCCCCCGTCCAGGGGTTCCACAAATCGGTGTGGCAGCCGAGCGAGGTGACCTCGTTGGCGGCGACGCCGGTCAGGCGCAGCGCCCAGTATTGCGGGTACATCAGCATCGCGGCGGCCCGGGCGAACTCCGTCGGGAAACTTTGCTGCTGCCAGAAGAATTGCGCGCCAAGATTGAGGCCGAGCGGCAGGCGCGGCGAGCCGGTCTCGGAGAAGGGCGGGCGGATCGCGTCATAGTCGGGCGCGAGCTCATCGGGCCCACCGTATTCATAGTCGAGGACAGGCAGCACCAGCTCGCTCCTCGCATCGACCACCACGCCGGTTGCGCCATGCGTGGTGATCGAGATAGCGTCGATGCGCTGTTCGCGATTGAGGTCGGCAAGGCTGTCGAGGATAAACGCCCAAAGCGCGTCGACATCGTGATGCGGGTAGGGCGCTTGTCGCGCCGGCGCGTTCGCCACCCGGCGCAGCGTCACCTCGCTCAATGTGGCGAGATCGACCAGCGCCACCTTGGCGTTGGTCTTGCCGATGTCGATGACGGCGATGTGGCGGACCGCGCTCATTCCATATGGAACATTATTTCCAGCGGCACCGCCACCGGCTCGTTATCCGGTTTCGTCTCCATGATGTCGGCCATTTCAGCCCACCAGCGCTGCATCACCGGATGCTTCGGCAGATCGTCCATGCCGTGGCCATCGCGCCGCCACAGCACGGCGAACAGGATGTTCGTCTCCTCGTCCAGATGGATGGAGTAGTCGGAGACGCCGGCCTGCTTCAGCAACGCGACCAGCGACGGCCAGATTTCATCGTGGCGCTTTTTGTACTCGGCCTTCATGCCGGGTTTGAGCATCATCTTGAATGCGTATTTCTCGGGCATCAGGCCAGGCGTCCCCCGCGCATCCGCCGCCAGACGATCGGCAGCGCGATGACGATGATCAGCAGCAGGCCGATGAAGATCGACATGACGATGCCGGGCACGTTGAGCAGGCCGAGCCCGAAGGTCACCAGCCCCATGATCAGAGCGGCAAGCACCACGCCGACGATGCTGCCGGCGCCGCCGAGGATGCTGACGCCGCCGAGCACCACCATGGTGATGACCTCCAGCTCATAGCCCTGTGCGATCGACGGACGCGTCGAGCCGAGCCGCGACGTGATCAGCACCGAGGCGATGCCCGACATCAGGCCGGTCAGGCAAAACAGGATGAATTTTATGCGGCCGACGCGCACGCCGGAAAACTGCGCCGCGACCGGATTGTTGCCGATCGCGAAGACCCGGCGGCCGAAATTCGTGCGGTGCAGCAGGAACCAGTAGACAACCGAGGCGATGAGGAAGAGCACCAGTTCGAACGACACCACCCACCAGACATAACCCTGGCCGAAGAACGCGAAGCTTTCGGGATAGCCCTTATAGGCCTGGTCACCGAGAATGATGAAGGCGATGCCGCGAAACAGGCTCATCGTGCCGATGGTGACGACGATGGACGGCAGGCCGAGCCGCGTGACCAGCAGTCCGTTGAAGGCGCCGCAGCCGAGCCCGACGACGACGCCGATCAGGACAAGCCCCGGCGTGCCGGCGCCGGCCTGCACCGCCATGCCCATCATGGTCGAGGCGAGCGCGATGATGGCGGCCACCGACAGGTCGATCTCGCCGGAAATAATCAGCAGCGCCATGGCGAACGCGATCAGGCCCTTCTCGGTGAAATTGAAGGTGAGATCGGACAGCGAATACGGGTCGAGGAAATAGGGTGAGGCGAAACTGTTGATGGCAAAGATGGCGATGGCCACCACGACCAGCAGCGCTTCCCAGGAAAAGATCGCCGAAGAGAGCGGTTTGTCGAGCCGGTCGGGAATGTGGCGAGGGGCAGGGACGTCGGTCATGCCGCTTCCACTTTCTTGAGGATGATGCGGCCCTGCTGGCGTTCGCCGCGCGCGTTGAGCACGACCGCCAGGATGATGGCGCTGCCCGAAATCGCCATCTGCCAGAAGGGCGAGATGTTGATGACCGGCAAAGCGTTGGAGATGATGCCGAGGAACAGCGCGCCGAGCACGGCGCCGCCGACCGAGCCGATTCCGCCGGCGATCGAGATGCCGCCGATGACGCAGGCGGCGATGATGTTCAACTCATAGCCGTTGGCGACCTCGACCGAGGCGATCACATAGCGCGAGATCCAGAGATAACCGCAGAGGCCACCGATCATCCCGGAGATGCAGAAGACGATGAATTTGGTCCGCCCGACATCGATGCCGGCGTAGACGGACGCCGTCGGATTGACGCCGATGGCATGGATCGAGCGGCCGAGCGCGGTGCGCGTCATCAGCACGAAGAACAGCGCGATCACCAGGATGGCGATCCAGGACAGAACCGGAATGCCGAGGAAAGCTGCGCGCTGGAAGCCGATGAAATCCGCACTCATCTTATCGGCATTGACCCAGGCGCCACCGGACAGGACGAAAGTGGCGCCGCGATAGATGGTGAGCGTGCCCAGCGTCACCACGATCGAGGGTATGTTCAGACGCCACACCAGCAGGCCGTTGATAGCGCCGAGCATCAGCCCCACTGCAAGCGCGATGACGATCAGCAGCGGGATCGGGATCGCCGGATGGGCGGCGTTCAGCATCGCCACCACCATTCCGGTGAAACAGAGGTTCGACGCCATCGACAGGTCGATCGAGCGCGTCAGGATGACGACCATCTGGCCGAGCGCCAGGATCATCAGGATCGAGGTGTCGTTGAACACCTGGCGCAGATTGCCGAGGTCGGCAAAGGCGGGGTAGCGCGTCGAGATCAGCCCGACCAAGACGACGATGGCCGCGAGCAGCCAGATTTCGCGGTATTTCAGGAAAGCTTTCATGCCGCGATCCCTGCTGCTGTCCTGACCAGCGTCTCGGCATCCAGTCCCTCGTTGTCGTAGACCGCCGCGACAAGGCCCTCGCGCATGACGATGACGCGATCGGACATGCCGAGAATTTCAGGCAGTTCGGACGACACCATGATCACCGACAGGCCCTGCGCCACCAGTTCGGCCATAAAGCCGTGCACGGCGGCCTTGGAGCCGATGTCGATGCCCTTGGTCGGTTCATCAAGGATGATCACCTTGGGCGTCGTCGCCAGCCATTTGGCGATGACCACCTTCTGCTGGTTGCCGCCAGATAGCGTGCCGACATCCTGGCTGAGCGAGGAGGCCCTGAGGTCGAGCCGTTCCGTGTAGGAGCGGGCCAGCGAAAATTCCTCCGCCAGCCGCAGCATGCCTGATTTCGAGGTGCGGGCGAGCGATGGCAGCGAAACATTCTGGAAGATCGGCAGGCCGATAACCACACCCTGCTTGCCGCGTTCTTCCGGGACGTAGACGATGCCGGCCTCGATCGAATCCGCGGCCGATTTCGGCGCGATCGTCTTGCCATCCAGCATGATCGTGCCGCCGCTTATGCGGGTAATGCCAGAAATCGCCTGCATCACCTCGCTGCGCCCCGCGCCCACCAGGCCATAGAAGCCGAGAATCTCGCCCTTGTGCAGTTCGAAGCCGATATCCCTGAACTCGGTCGGATGTGACAGGCCGGAAACGGAAAGCACCGACGCGCCGATCTCGGCCTTGCGCCGCGGAAAGATGTGGTCGACCGAACGGCCGACCATCATGCGCACGATCTGGCTCTGGCCGGCATCCCTGATCAGGCCTTCGCCGACCATCTCGCCGTCGCGGAACACCGTGTAGCGGTCAGCAATGCGATAGATCTCGTCGAACTTGTGGCTGATGAACAGGATCGCCTTGCCCTGCTCCTTGAGGAATTCGATCAAAAGGAAAAGCTCCTCGATCTCTTTCATCGAAAGGGCTGCGGTCGGCTCGTCCATGATGACTATCTGGGAGTCGATCGACATGGCGCGCGCGACGGCGACGAGATGCTTGTTGGCGATGCCGAGATCCCTGAGCCGCGCATCGGCATCGATATGGCCGGCATGCATGGTGTCGAGCACTTCGCGCGCATTCTTGCGCATCGTGCGCCAGTCGATGGTGCCGAGGCGCGTTCGCGGCGCATGGCCGAGAAAGATGTTTTCGGCGACGCTGAGATCGTCGAACAGCACGGTTTCCTGATGGATGGCGGTCACGCCGTGGCCAAAGGCGGCGTGCGCGCTGGGCAGCGCGACGGCTTGGCCGTCGATGCTGATCGTGCCCGCATCGGGCTGGTAGATGCCGGTCATGATCTTGACCAGCGTCGACTTGCCGGCGCCGTTCTCGCCGATCAGCGCCGTCACCTGGCCGGGATAGAGCGACAGGCTGACATTGTGCAGGGCACGGACACCGGGAAAGCTCTTGGAGATGCCGGACAGCGCCAGGCGCGGAGCGGAGGCCGGAAGCCGCTCGTCGGTCTCGCTATGTCGGGCCGTCGTGTCCATATCCGTTCCGTGTCAAGCCCTGAAACTAGGTCCGTTTGAAGTCGCGGCGGGATGTGAGTCCCGCCGCGCCAGCTTGAAAGCCAGAGATCAATAGATCTTGGAGAACTTCTCGATGTTGCTCTTGTCGAACTGGAAGGGCGGAGCCATCGCGGCCGAGTTGGTGTCGTCGAGCGTGACTTTGCCGACGCGGCCGATCGACAGCGTCGCACCCGGCTTGGCCTCTTCCTTTTTCACCGCCAGGTCATGGGCGAGGTAGACGGCGGAGTAGCCGAGGTCGATCGGGTTCCACAGCGCAACCGCCTGGCTGGCGCCGTTGTCGATGAACTTCTTGAACTCCGATGGCAGCGCCAGACCGGTGACATTGACCTTGCCGATCAGGTTCTCGTCGGTGACCACCTGGGCCGCGGCGACGACGCCGACGGTGGTCGGCGCGATGATCGCCTTGAGGTTCGGATAGGACTTCAGCAGGCCCTTGGCCTCGTCGGTGCTCTTGGCCGAGTCGTCATCGCCATAGACGGTGGCGACGAGCTTGATCTTGGGGAACTTCTCCGGCAGCACCTTCTTGGCCGCTTCGATCCAGGAATTCTGGTTGGTCGCGGTCGAGGAAGCCGACAGGATGGCGACATCGCCGCCTTCCGGCAGATAGTCGGCGGCAAGCTTGATAATGGTCTCGCCGATCAGGCCGGTGTCGGACGGGTTGAGGTGAAGCTGGCGGCCTTCCTTGGCGACGCCCGAATCCCAGGAGATGACGGTGATGCCGCGCTCCATGGCCTTCTTCAGCACCGGCACCAACGCGTCGGCGTCATTGGCGGAAATCGCGATGGCGTTGACCTTCTGCGCGATCAGCGAATTAACCACTTCGATCTGCGCCTCGGCGGTCGCCTTGGTCGGGCCGGTGTAGATGATATCGACGTCGCCGAGTTCCTTGGCCGCCTCTTGCGCGCCCTTGTTGGCGGCATCGAAGAAGCCGTTGCCGAGCGACTTCACCACGAGCGCGATCTTGACGTTTTCCGCATAGGCGGCATTCACGAACATGGCGGCCGAGAAAGCCGCGGTCACCATCAATTTCTTCAAGAAGCTCATCGAATTTCCTCCCTTGAGTGTTGCATTCCATCGCCGCTGCGGCGTGAGGGTGTCTCAGGCCTGCAGTGAAGATTCTTCCTTTGTCGACTTGCGGGCGACGATCAGCGTCACCCCCGCGGTTTCCAGCATCTTGGCTTCGCGGTCCTCGATGCCATCGTCCGTGATGACGGTGGCGATGCGCGAAAGACCGCACAGGATCAGGCTGGAGCGTTTGCGGAATTTCGAGGAATCGACCAGCACCACCAACTCGTCGGCCTGGTCGATCAGCTTCTGCTCCGCCTGAATCAGAAGTGGATCGCCTTCCATCAGGCCGAGAGGCCCCAGTCCTTGAGCGCCCATGAACATGCGGCGTGCGTAGAAATTGCGCGTGACGTCATTGTCGAAGGGCGACAGGATGATGTTCTGCTCGCGATAGATGGTGCCGCCCGACAGCATGACCGTATTCTTGGAGTGCTTGAGCAGGTGCTCGGCGATAGGGAACGAATTGGTGAAGATCGGCATGCGGAGGCCGGCCAGGAAATGCACCATCTGGAAGGTGGTGGTGCCGCCATTGATGATGATCGGCTCGCCATCCTTGCACAACTCGACTGCTTCACGAGCGATCGCCCGCTTCTGCGCCGCGTTGAGCGTTTCATTGACGGAAAAGGGCCGGCCGGCCAGCCCGATGAACTGCGGCGGCGATATTGCTTCAGCGCCGCCGCGCACCCGGCGCAGGCGCTTTTGGACATGGAGAGCCGCGATGTCGCGCCGGATCGTCGCCTCGGACGATTCCGTCAGGTCGACCATTTCCTGCACCGTCACCACAGGTTTTTCCTGGACGGCGGACAAAATGATCCTGTGGCGCTCTTTTTCGTGCATGGTTCCTCCCTGCCTAAGCATCTAGGCACCCAAACCGAGCAGTGTCAATCATTTCCGATCATATAATTTCATTGTGCAGTGCGGTATGATTGATATTGATCGTTTGTGATTGACAAGCTCGCCTCTTGCGTAGACATTCCCGAGCGAAAAAGGA
Source organism: Mesorhizobium sp. URHB0026 (assembly GCF_054059755.1). Lineage (NCBI taxonomy): Bacteria > Pseudomonadati > Pseudomonadota > Alphaproteobacteria > Hyphomicrobiales > Phyllobacteriaceae > Mesorhizobium > Mesorhizobium sp. URHB0026. The sequence goes on from NZ_JBSSCN010000001.1 coordinate 2,499,853, forward strand.
GCGCATGGTGCGCGCTCCAAGGGAGGATTACCTATGCTCGACAAGCGCTCCGGCTCGCGCCTCGCCAATCTGTGGGACGATGCGAAAGCCAAGGGGATGAGTGAGCCCGAGCTGCTGGTCTATCGCTCGAACACGCTCGGCTCCGACAAGCGCGTCACCAATTATGGCGGCGGCAATACCTCCTCGAAGATATGGCAGAAGGATCCGCTCACCGGCCAAGATGTCGAAGTGCTGTGGGTGAAGGGCTCGGGCGGCGACAGCGCCTCGATCAAGCTTGACGGCTTCGCAACGCTCTACATGGACAAGCTGCGGGCGCTGAAGGGGCTTTATCGCGGCGCCGAGCACGAGGACGAGATGGTGGGCTATCTTCCCCACTGCACCTTCAACCTCAATCCGCGCGCGGCCTCGATCGACACGCCGCTGCACGCCTATGTGCCCAAGCCTTTTGTCGACCACATGCATCCCGATGCCATCATCGCCATCGCCGCCGCGAAGGATTCCAGGGCTCTGACCAAGGAGATATTCGGCGATGTCATCGGCTGGTTGCCATGGAAGCGGCCGGGCTTCGAACTCGGCCTGTGGCTGGAGAAATTCTGCCTCGAACACACCACCGCCAAGGGCGTCATCCTCGAAAGCCACGGCCTGTTCACCTGGGGCGATACGCCGAAGGAATGCTATGAAACGACGATTTCGGTGATCAACCAGGCCATTGAATGGTTCGAGCGCCGCTCCGAAGGCCTGGCGATCTTCGGTGGCGAGGTGGTGAAGTCGATGGACGCCGCCGATCGCCGCGCCATTGCCGCCAAGCTGATGCCCAGGATTCGCGGCCTGATCTCGGAAAAGAGCCACAAGCTTGGCCACTTCGATGACTCGCCCGCCGTGCTCGAATTCGTCAACTCCAGGAATTTGCGTTCGCTGGCCGCCCTCGGCACCTCGTGCCCGGACCACTTCCTGCGCACCAAGATCCGCCCGCTGGTGATCGAATTCGATCCCGCAAAACCGGATGTCGACGCCGTCATCGCGCGCCTCGCCGACGACATTGCCGAATATCGTGTCGGCTACCAGGCCTATTACGATAGCTGCAAGCATGCGGATTCGCCTGCCATCCGCGACCCCAACGCGGTAGTCTATCTGATGCCCGGCGTCGGCATGTTCACCTTCGCCGGCGACAAGGCGACAGCGCGCATCTCGGGCGAGTTCTACGTCAACGCCATCAACGTCATGCGCGGGGCCTCCACTGTCTCGTCCTATGTTGGCCTGCCAGCGCAGGAGGCTTTTGACATCGAGTATTGGCTGCTCGAGGATTTGAAGCTGCAGCGCATGCCGAAGCCGAAGTCTCTCGCCGGCCAGATCGCGCTGGTCACCGGCGGCGCCGGGGGCATCGGCCGCGCCACGGCCAACCGCCTGCTGCGCGAGGGCGCCTGCGTCGTGCTGGCCGATATCGACGAGGCGGCACTCGCCGGCGCCAACGAGGAACTGGCAAATGCCTATGGCAGGGATTTCGTCCGCCCGGTTCTCATCAACGTCACCTCGGAGGACCAGGTCGTCGCCGGTTTCGCCGAGACGGCCGTCGAGTTCGGCGGCATCGACATTCTGGTCTCGAATGCCGGCTTGGCATCGTCGGCGCCGATCGAGGAGACGACCCTGGCGCTGTGGAACAAGAACATGGACATCCTCTCCACCGGCTATTTCCTGGTCTCCAGGGAAGCATTTCGGCTGTTCCGGGTACAGAAGATCGGCGGCAACGTCGTCTTTGTCGCCTCCAAGAACGGTCTGGCGGCATCGCCCAACGCCGCCGCCTATTGCACCGCCAAGGCGGCCGAGATTCATCTCGCCCGCTGCCTGGCGCTGGAGGGCGCGGAAGCCCAGATCAGGGTCAATGTCGTCAACCCGGATGCGGTGCTGCGCGGCTCGAAGATCTGGACCGGCGAGTGGAAGGAACAGCGTGCCGCCGCCTATAAGATGTCGACCGACGATCTGGAAGAGCACTACCGCTCGCGTTCGATGCTGAAGCGCTCCGTCTTCCCGGAAGACATCGCCGAGGCGATCTATTTCCTCGCCTCCGACATGTCGGCCAAGTCGACAGGCAACATCATCAACGTCGACGCCGGCAACGCGCAGAGCTTCACGCGCTAGCCTTCCTTCTCCCCGTCCACGGGAGAAGGTGCCCGAAGGGCGGATGAGGGGCGGCGCCAGCCGAACGTAATCTTGGGAGGATCAGCAGTGTCCGAATCCATCATCTCCGCCGACATCGTCGCCAGCAGTAACGCCGCGCGCAAGGTTGACCTCGAGCGTGACTATGCCTCGCTCGGCGAGCGCCTCGACCGACGCGGCATCGCCATCGACTCTATCCGCGACAAGGTGGAAAACTTCGCGGTGGCGATCCCGTCCTGGGGCGTCGGCACCGGCGGCACCCGCTTCGCCCGCTTTCCCGGCGCCGGTGAGCCGCGCGACATCTTCGACAAGATCGAGGATTGCGCTGTCATCCAGCAATTGACGCAGGCGACGCCGACCGTGTCGCTGCACATTCCTTGGGACAAGGCCGATCCGAACCGGCTGAAGCAGGCGGCCGCACGCTTCGGGCTGGGCTTCGATGCCATGAACTCCAACACCTTTTCCGACACGAAGGACCAGACGCTTTCCTACAAATTCGGTTCGCTGTCGCATGCCGACGCCGGCACGCGTCGTCAGGCGGTCGAGCACAATCTCGAATGCATCGAGATCGGCAAGACGCTGGGTTCAAAGGCGCTGACGGTGTGGATCGGCGACGGCTCCAACTTCCCCGGCCAGGTCAATTTCGCCAAGGCGTTCGAGCGCTATCTCGACGCCATGAAGGATATCTATGCCGGGCTGCCGGACGACTGGAAGCTGTTCACCGAACACAAGATGTACGAACCTGCCTTTTACTCCACCGTCGTGCAGGACTGGGGCACCAACTACATCATCTCAAGGGAGCTCGGCGACAAGGCCTTCTGCCTTGTCGACCTCGGCCATCATGCGCCCAACGTCAACATCGAGATGATCGTCTCGCGGCTGATCCAGTTCAAAAAACTCGGCGGCTTCCACTTCAACGATTCGAAATATGGCGACGACGATCTCGATGCCGGGTCGATCGACCCCTATCGGCTGTTCCTGGTTTTCAACGAGCTGGTCGATTCCGAGCTGTCAGGCGCCGAGGGTTTCGACCCCGCCCATATGCTCGACCAGAGCCACAATGTCACCGATCCGATCGAAAGCCTGATGCTGTCGGCTGTGGAGGTGCAGCGCGCCTATGCGCAGGCGCTGCTGGTCGACCGAAAGGCGCTTGAAGGGTTCCAGGACGGCAATGACGCGCTGATGGCGACGCAGACGCTGAAGGCGGCTTATCGAACCGATGTCGAGCCGATCCTTGCCATGGCACGGCTGAAGACAGGTGGCGCCATCGATCCTGTCGCCGCATACCGGGCGGCGGGCTACCGCGCCAAGGTCGCGGCGGAGCGGCCAGCCGTCGCGGGTGGTTCCGGCGGGATCGTTTGAGGTAGAGCCGACCTCCCCCTTGCGGGAAGATGTCCGGCAGATGGGACGCTGTCGCGTCGACGTCTCAGCTGATTCCATTTACCTCATAGTCAAACCTGAACAAACGTCCGAAAGTTGGCGATCCTTCACGCCTCCTCTGACCTGGGTCCCCCACCCCAAGCGAGCAGTCACCAACCCGTGAATGTCTTCATTGAAGATGGACTCGATCGCTCCAAGTAGCTTTTCTAGGCAAGCACCACTTGGAGAACCCGCCATGCATCTCACCCGTCGGACATTGATCGCCCTCGGCCTTTCCATCGCCTTCGCCTTTTCGTCATCGGCTTTCGCCGCGTCGCCAGCACCGGCCAAGGGCAAGAACGGCATGGTCGTCACGGCCCAGCATCTGGCTTCCGAAGTCGGCGTCGAGGTGTTGAAAAAGGGCGGCAATGCCGTCGATGCGGCTGTCGCCGTCGGATATGCCTTGGCCGTCGTCTATCCCAATGCCGGCAATATCGGCGGCGGTGGCTTCATGACCATCCGCTTCAAGGACGGCAGATCGACCTTCCTCGATTTCCGCGAGCGGGCGCCGCTTGCCGCGACCAAGACCATGTATCTCGACAAGGATGGCAACCCGGTGAAGCGCGCTAGCCTGGACGGCTATCTCGCGGTCGGCGTACCAGGCTCGGTGGCCGGTTTCGAGATGGCGCGCCAGAAATACGGCACCTTCTCCAGGCAGGACCTGATGGCGCCGGCGATCGCCTATGCCAGAGATGGGTTCGTTCTCAACCAAGGCGATGCGGCTTCGTTCGCCGGCAGCGCCGAAAGGTTGGCGAAGGACCCAGCGGCGGCGGCGGCCTTCCTCAAAACCGATGGCAAGCCCTACGGCATCGGCGAGAAGCTGGTTCAGCCCGATCTTGCCGCGTCGCTCTCAGCCATTTCCGAGAGAGGTCTCGATGCTTTTTACAAGGGCGCCATCGCCGACGCCATCGTCAAGGCGAGCGGCGCCAAGGGCGGTATCCTGGCCAAGGGTGATTTCGAACAATACGCGGCGCGCGAGTTGAAGCCCGTCACCTGCTCCTATCGCGGCTACGAGATCATCTCTTCGCCGCCGCCGAGCTCAGGCGGCGTCATCATCTGCGAAATCCTCAACGTGCTGGAAGGCTATCCACTGTCCTATCTCGGCGCCGGCTCGGCCGAGACCGTCCACGTCATGGTCGAGGCGATGCGCCACGCCTATGTCGACCGCAACTCCGCGCTCGGCGATCCCGATTTCGTCGACAACCCCGTTTCCAGGCTGCTGGACAAAGCCTATGCCAAGGACATCCGCGACAAGATCGATCCGTTCCGCGCCGGCGTGTCGCAGGATCTGATGCCGAAGGGTTTTGGCGAGTCGAAGGAGACGACGCATTATTCGATCATCGACAAGGACGGCAACGCGGTCGCGGTCACCTACACGCTGAACGGTTCGTTCGGTGCCGGCGTCGTCGCCGACGGCACCGGCATCCTGCTCAACAATGAGATGGACGACTTCACCCAGAAACCGGGCGTGCCCAACCTTTATGGCCTCGTCCAGGGCGAAGCCAATGCCATCCAGCCGAAGAAGACGCCGCTGTCCTCGATGAGCCCGACCGTGGTGGCCCAAGGATGGCAAGCCGTTCATGGTCATCGGCAGCCCGGGCGGCTCGCGCATCATCACCATCACGCTGGAAGCCATCGTCAACGTGATCGACCACGGCATGAACATCCAGGAGGCGATCGACGCGCCGCGCATTCATCACCAATGGCTGCCCGATACCGTCTATGTCGAGCCGTTCGGCCTTTCGCCGGATACAGAAAGACTGCTGGCCGGGATGGGCTATCACCTCGATCTCAGCGACCAGAGCTGGGGCCAGGCGGCGGGCATTCTCGTCGGCGGCAAGAGCCTGGCGGAAATCGAGAAGGGCGGCGGCGCGCGCTACAATGGCGCCATCGACAGCCGCGCGGCATCGGGCGAAGCGCTCGGATATTGATAGGCCGCACGACCGTTGCTTTCCGGATGAGGCCGGATTCCGCCCTTCGGAACCGGCCTCCGCCTCATGGCTCGGGAGCCGTCAGGTCACCAGCGTGATGGTCGAGGCGATCAGCATCAAGGCAGCGATGCCGACGAACAGCGCGTAGATGCGTGGCCGGTCGAGCAGCAGCGCGTTTCCCGATATCCAGGCCGACGTGGCGCCGCCCAGCGCGAACAGGAAGCCGTTGCGGTGGCCGAAAGTCATCGACGCGGCCATCAGCCCGCCGATGATCAGGGCGCCGAACACGATGATCACGGCGACCGCGTATTTCTCGAAGTCGTTATTGCCGATCCCTGGTCCGATCGCGTTCAAATTCGGCAGGTCGTCCGGATCGAACGGGTTCGCCGACCCGTATTCGTCTTGACCCATGGATTCTCGCATCACTTGATCTCCGCTGACCGGCAACAAACCATCAACGCCTGCCGAGCGCAACCCGATCACGCTGTGGCGGATGCGCCCGACACCGCCTTCAGCCCCTTTTCGGGATGGTTTGATGACGGATTTTGGCAGCTGTTGCCGGATCGCGTCACCTGCCTTCTTGGGCTTGTCGCCGTCGGTCTCGTCTTAAAAAACTTGACTAGAAAAAGCTCATCCGCACCCACGAATTCGCCAGGGCCATGGCGGAACGCCTCGACGCGCTCCCGGGCCCGGGGGCAAGCTTCGAACTCCATGCGGGCGAAAACCACATGTCGATCCTGCCGGTGACCGTCAACCGGGCGGTGCAGGCGGCGTTCGCCGGTGCGGTAGAATTTCTGTTCAGCGCGCAGGCGGCAGTTCGAACAGCTTTGCGCCGTTTTCCTGGCCGCGCTCGACATAGCCGATAACGCCGAACCACCTGGCGACATCGGGCCCCTGGAGCCAGCTGCGCGAGTGGATGGGAAGGTTGCCGGCAAGCGCCTGGATATGCCTGATATGCCGCTTGCAAAAACGGACTGTCGGGCCGCGGAAGAAATCCTCTTGCGCGGCGAACAGCGTATCGGCGGCGTCGCTGTTTTCATGCCAAGCGATGATCGCCACCGCCTTCTCGCCCTCGACAAGCGCATGCGCGCGGCCTTCCTTCAAATTCATCATCAGATTGTCGTAGGCGATCTTGCTGTTCTTGCCGGCCGCCGCGTACTCGTCCGACATCCGCTTCGACAGGCCATGGAAGACATCCTCGAGATCCCCAAGCGTTGCTGCGCGTGCTCTCATTTCACCTCCTGCAGCCCCGGCAGGGAGTTTGCCCTAGGGTTGTGGGATCACCAAGCAAATTGAATCCTCCACAAGCCCGGCGAAGGCAAAGTCGTTCCCTTCCATCGATCTTTGTGACAGGGCGGGCACCCGCACCAAGCTGACAGAAGGCTTCAGCCTCCCGGTTCTTTAAGATACAAGGGAACAGGAGCCTGTGGTTGCGGTTAACTGGATATGCCAGCCAAGATCCAAGAACCACCACCGAAGTCCGGCCCGCAGCCACCCGTCCGCCGGCCGGACAAGGAAGCACCGTCAGAGCCTGAGCATGTCGATCCGCCACCGCGAGACGTGCGAGAGGCACCGGCACCAAATCCCAATGGTGACAAGAAAGCCGAAGCGACGACACCGAAGGCCCTGCAACAGGCGCATGCGATTGATAGCGATCAGGTGGTCCATAAGCGCTTGGATTTTTGAAATAATGGTGCCAGAGGTGGAATCCAAGTGATGGAGATCTGCCTTTGTTTCCAAATGGTCGGCGCTCAGGCGACAGCAGGGCTAACCTACAAAAATACCAACAAAATTTTTCTGTTGATTGGCTCGGTTCTGGAGCGGCGTCGCTCCGTTACTTGCGGGTTAGCAAGCGTTATCGGTTCCTTTGCCATGCCAGCGCCGTCAACCATCGGTCGAGATGGTAACGGACTTCCACGCTTTGATCTCATGTGCAAGGCGTTCAACCCTGTCTTGGAAAGCATCCCGATCGTCGGCAATGCACAATCCTTTTCTTGCATCACGCGACCACGTGAGGGGAGAACCAACGACGACGTTCAATGGATGGAAGGCCAAACTTTTGTTTTGACGAAGAACTCGAGCGAGTTCGACCGTACACTCTTCATGACTTGTGGCGGTCGCTAGGCACTCACATGGCCGCGCTCAAAGTCCGCAGCTCATCGTAGAAAAGTTCATGAATCAGTGTCCAAGCAGTCGCAATCGGACATTGCCCAACATCTATAAATACCTCCCCGAAATGCGCGACGCCATGGCCAAGTACGAAACCAACCTCAGCACTCTTCGACAGACGTGAAGCGGGCGCATGCTGCCGTGCGTCTCGGTTCCGACCAACGCTCGCCAAGCTTCCGATGAAATGATACTTTGTCAGCGTCAATTGGATTGTATTCCATTGGGCATCGCGATGCTCCCTAACAGGAGCTACCGCGATGAGGTGCATAAGCTGGAAAGAACTGAGGACCATCGTTCCGTATTCCAGACAGCAGGCCGCCTTGAACAGGCCAACCAGTTCCCCTAGCGGGTAACTCACGGCCAGTGCCGGGTGTGCTGGGTTCTCGATGAGAGGGGGCCGCCCCGAGTGCAAGCAGCACCTCGCCGTAGGCATCCCGGAACACGGGGCCTGCGATCCGGTGAATGCTCCCGAGGACACAATCGCTGAGCCAACTCTAGGAGCTTCACCGGCCCCTTGGTGTGACCCGGAAAAAGCCGGTTCATCTCGCGCGCCAAATTCTGCCCCAAAGCCAAAGCGCGAAGGCCGGAGAGCTTGTCAGAAAGAACAATCCAAGCGGTTCAGGAGGCCTTCCGTGAGCGAGAGGCTGATGAAAGCGGTAAGGATTTCAAATGGGTTATACGTCGAATTCTGTCGAGGAAGGCCAATGGTCCGGCTACTTCAAACGGAAACGACGCCTAGCCAAACCATTGTCGGGCGTTTCCTAGGGCTTTGGAGCTACCATCCGGTGCGGGATGCTTTGTATTCGACGGCCGCCTTTCCCGAGCAGATGGATTTCAGAATACGAGCGAACAATGAAACATCGCCGAAGTAATTTGGGTATATCTCGACAAGCCTTTCGACCTTGTCCACCTCAACCAAGACAGCCGTCGAATCAACCCCCCGTAGCGCGATTTTTTTCTCTATGTCTTCCAACTTCCGCGCACCCAACATAAGAGTTCGGAATGGCTGGATGGCAACGTTCCGATCCGCGCTATATTCCACCAAAAGGTGCCGAAAATTCCCCGCTGACTGTGCGACGTTCTTTGAGTGGAGAGTAAGATTCGGTATGTCTTCCAGTACACTTGTCGCACCTATACGACTGTTGATATCCCGCAATTCCCGCACTCGGTCATCGTGTTCCGGAACACCGACATGAATGGGACACTGCTCAACCTGTGCTAATTCCGCCGACATGAGTTGGAAAAGGCGTAGCCAATCCTGCTCGCCGTTTCCGTGCTTTAAATCCTGGCGCCGGAAAAGCCCGACGGCCTCAACTGCAGTTGCCCATGAGTGCTGAAGTGTGGTCCGAACTTGCAATTCGATGCGTCGTCCCTCGAAAGCCTCGGTCTCGGCAGTTCTGGGTCGGTACTGCAGAACAATATGGTGACTTCGATAGCCGTCCGGCTTCGGCTCATCGATATAGTTGAATTCCCGAGAGCGGATTTCATGGGGGAACTTGTCTCGCATCGATGCGAGAAGCAAGCGAACACTTTTGATGTCGGGCATGATCGCTCGGCAGCCGCCGATGTCGTTCATGGTGTCCAAATTGGTGGTGGACTCTCGAAGCTTCCGACAAATGGAGGCCATACGCTTCGGACGCGATGCCATGTCGCCCTTCAATCGCAGGGCTTTCATGTGGTGGCCGACAGAGAACCGAACGCTCCGCATCGGCAGAAAGTGCGAGTCGCGCCAGCTATTGGTGATTGAGAAGATTCGCAGCGTGTCCACGTACTGGCCGGCAGTGGTGTCTTGTCCGAACTGCATAGGTTTTGCCAGCCGGTCGCCTGCGTTGCGAACGGCTTGCATGCTGTATTTAAGCCGTGGGTACTCAGTCATTGGACCACAAAGTCAAGGTAGGCCGGCTCATTCTGGACTGGGCGGGACGACCGCAAGAGAATCGGATCTCATGGATCGTATCGCTTTGGACACGTCAAGTCGGTTCGGAGCGGCTGGGATCCAAGCCGCAAGACCTCGACAGGGCGTCTTCGAGTTAGCCAGCGGTGACATCACCGGCTCCAGCGACTTGGGCGCACGCAACGTCGGAACCATGCCATTGCCGCCGCCTACGAACAGCGCCTCTCGAGTAATGTGGCCCAGCCGGCAATTGCGGACCTGACCGCCGGGCTGTGGCAGAGGCCAATCCAGTCGCCGGCCCGCACCGTACTTTGGTCTGCAAGAACTTATGCCAAGCCGAACCAAAGGCACCAGCCATGGACATGGCAATCGTCAGTTTACGCCCTTAGGCGAGAGTCTCCTGGGTGGGTGCCAAATTCCGGATCGCGCTCACCAGCGCCGATACAGCCGACCAGTTGGAAATGTTGGAGGGCCGCGTGGAAGCAACCGATGGCACCCTATCCACGTTTATCAGAATGAGTACGAGGCGGCCCTGCAAGTGCCGGAAGGCCAGCATGAGTTTTGGCTCGACGGTATAATAACCAGCCGGCCGGGCCGCTCGATCTTCCTGCAGCCTGGCGTGCCGCACACGTTTTGGTGGTGGGGAACGGGCCGAGGAGAACCGCACGCTCGTGAAACCAGGCGGATTGAGCGTTTCTTCCTAGGTGTCGCCGGCAGCCTCACCATTGCCGCCGTCATGCCGGCATTCTATGAGGCCGAGGCTCTCCATGGCCTTGAACTCGTCGGCCGCGCTCCCTGGAACAGTTTGAGCCTATTGCAAATGCCCGGACAGGTCATTCTCTGTTGTGGCCTGTCGGCATTTGAGTTTCAGCTTATGAACATCGCAGCGAAAGGTAAGCACCTTTGCGCTTGCATTGAAGGCATCCTATCCTGGAGGAATAGCATCCGCTCGTGGGCATGGAATGTCGGTACTGCCTTTCCTGAGAATTTACGCTCCGCTGAACGCGGTGCTGGCTGCGCCTGGGCTGCTGGCTGTGGCCGCGCTCACCATGCCGGATATGTCCGGTAGAAGCAGGCTGGCACTGACTGCCGTGCTGGCGGTCATTTGGGGCGCTTATCTCCTGCAGATGGCCGAGACGCTGCTCAAGCGCTGGGCGGGAGACCTTCGGGACAGGACGCCGGCAATCGCCATTGATATGCTCGCGGTTTTGGTTCCACTCGCTGCATTTCTGCTCGAAGGCACGCCCGACCGGAGCCTCTACTGTGCCGTCTGGCTGCTCAAACCGCTGCGCGACTCGACTTTCTTCCCGGTACTGGGCAGGGTGCTGGCCAACGAAGCGCGCAACCTGATCGGCGTCACCACGCTTTTCGGCGTCGTTCTGTTCGGTGTCGCGCTCGCGGCGTATGTCATCGAGCGCGACATCCAACCTGAAAAGTTCGGCAGCATCCCCCAGGCAATGTGGTGGGCGGTGGTCACGCTGTCCACCACCGGTTATGGCGACGCCATTCCGCAAAGTTTCGCCGGCCGCGTCCTTGCTGGGGCGGTCATGATGTGCGGCATCGGCGTCTTCGCGCTCTGGGCCGGCATTCTTGCCTCCGGCTTCTATCAAGAAATCCGTCGCGAGGACTTCGTCCGCAACTGGCAATTGGTCGCCGCCGTGCCGTTGTTTCAGAAGCTCGGCCCGGCCGCGCTGGTCGAGATCGTGCGCGCGTTGAGGCCTCGCAGTTTGCCGGCCGGCGCCGTGATCTGCCGCAGGGGCGAGACCGGGGACCGGATGTTCTTTGTTGTGGAGGGGCGGGTGAGCGTCGTGATGTCGAACCCCGTGGAGCTTGGCCCTGGCGCCTTCTTCGGCGAGATGGCGCTGATGAGCGGCGAACCGCGTACGGCGACCGTCAGCGCCGTGACGGCGGTCTCACTCCTGTCGCTGCACGCGGCGGATTTCCAGATGCTATGCAGCAGCAGCCCGGAAATCGCGGAAATCATCCGCAAGACCGCGCGTGAGCGGCACGGCGCGGCACCGACGGCTTGACCGTACCAAGGTGTTCGTCAGGAGGAGGGATGCGGCGGATCCGCGGCAATTCCTTGGCAGATGACCCAGGCCTTGCCATGATTCCGTCGGCCGATCGCCGGATTAGGCCGGAGACCGGCGGTCGCGGCTGGCGCAATGGTTAACGAGAGCTTTCCAAGTGAGGCCAAATCGTGACGTTTCTGCAACACAGGTCGGGGATAGCAGCCGAACTGTCCTTTCGCCGGTACGATCGTTGTTGAACGCCGCCGGCTCATGGGTAATGTCGAATTTGAAGGAGCGGCGCGGTGCGCATCTTTTTCGGTAGTGGGGATGGGGCAGGGAACGCTGTCCTTCAGCAAAGAATACCCAGACCCGTTTTTTAACTTTTGACTGGAGGTCAGAAAATGAACATCAAGAGCCTTCTTCTCGGCTCCGCTGCGGCCCTGATCGCAGTTTCCGGTGCGCGCGCCGCCGACGCCGTCGTCGTCGCCGAGCCGGAACCCGCTGAATACGTCAAGATCTGCGACGTCTACGGCGCTGGCTACTTCTACATCCCCGGCACCGAAACCTGCCTGCGCATCGGCGGCTATATCCGTTACGACATCGGCGTCGGCGACGTCGGTTCGTTCGACGGTGCGACAAGCGCCGATCACGAGGACGGCGGCAGCAACGACACCTTCTACAAGCATGCCCGTTTCTCGCTGAAGACCTGGACCGGCCAGGAAACCGAACTCGGCACCTTGAAGACCTATACCGAGACCCGCTTCAACTTCCAGAACAACAACCGTGATGCGGGCGCAATACTCGTAGATCCCGATGGCGCGGGTCCGCTCCCTGCGGTCGGCTCCCTCAATCCGGCTGACAATGGCACCGTCTCACTGAACTTCGCCTGGATCCAGCTCGGTGGTCTCCGCGTTGGTAAGGACGAATCGGCGTTCGATACGTTCATCGGCTACGCCGGCAACGTCATCCAGGATACGTTGGTTCCCTATGGCGGTTTCGACACCAACGTGGTGCAGTACTACTTCGACGCTGGCAACGGCTTCTCGGCCGTCGTCTCTCTCGAAGAAGGCTCGGGCTTCGACACGATCGACAGCTACGTTCCGCATGTCGTCGGTGGTGTGAAGTGGACGCAGGGCTGGGGCGCCGTCACTGGCGTCATCGCTTACGACAGCAACTATGAAGAAGTCTCCGGCAAGGTTCGCTTGGACGTGAACGCCACCAATGAACTGTCGCTCTTCATCATGGGCGGCTACGGCTCCGACGACAACCTGACGGACGGCACCTGGGCGTACCCGGCTGGCGGTCGCGGCTTCTACAAGCCGTGGAGCGGCAATTGGGCAGTCTGGGGCGGCGGCACCTACAAGTTCAACGAAAAGACCTCGTTCAACCTCCAGGCGTCGTATGACGAAGGCAAGAACATCGGCATCGCCGCGAACGTTGCCTATGACATCGTTCCCGGCTTCACGATCACGGCCGAAGTCGACTACTCGCATCTCGGCGACGACTCCGTGTCGAACTGGACCGGTATTTCTGCTGGCGATGACGACGCAATCGGCGGCATGCTTCGCTTCCAGCGCTCGTTCTAACAGGCGCTGCCTTATTGAAATCGAAAACCCGGCGGGCAACCGCCGGGTTTTTTCATGCCGTCTGCATGGAACTTCTTCGGACAGCCGATGGCATGGCCGCCCGCCTGCTGCCACGCTTGCAGACAGGGGAAGAAAATCCTCGCAGCGAAAGGAAAGAAGGAAGCAAGAACTGCTTGGCAAGCGACGCGCGAAACGGCGGGAGGCTTTGTGGCCAGGATACGCCGGCAGGACAGGGGACGGAACGCGGCGTTAAGCCTGAGGAAAGCCTGTCAGACTGGTCTATCGGCGGAAAGCGTACGCCGGCGGGATTGGGTGCAACCTAAGCTGCGCCCAGCATCAGGCACTACCGGTCAAATCTCAGCAAGCTCGCCCAACGCTTCGATCAACGGCTAAATCTCGCTTTCGTAATTCTTCCAACGCTTGACGGACGACGAATAGATCGGCTGGCGGACCTGCCAATTGCTGTAGGTGTTTACCGAGCCGCCTTTGTCAAAAGAGCGCAGGCAGGCATCGTCCCACGGCAATCCGAGATAATCCATGAGCCGGCGCGACTGCTCCTCCTGATTTTCGATCAACATCTCGTAGCGACTTTCGAAAATACGACCCGGGAAAACCTTGTCGCAATGCCGCATCAAGCGATCATACTCCCTGTAGTAAAGCCCCAGCGTCTCAAGATCGGCACTGTAGCTGTGGGCTTTATTGAACTGCAGGACGAAACAGGAGACGCAATTGTCGATAACGTCGCGACGACAATGAATGATACGCGCTTTGGGGAAAAGAAGGCCAACCAGGCCAATCAGCTCGAAATTGTGAGGCATCTTGTCGACAATTCGCAGCGAGTCGGGAGCCCGCTCGCGCAGATAAGCAAGGTGCTCTTCGGCCAAAGTCCTGGTCAGATCGGGAGTAATCGTCGCGATGGATTGGCCGAAGTTCACGCTGGAGCGGTCTGCGACACCGAGTCCATTGGCTGTTCGCCTAAGTTTGCTGAGCTCGCCGGCGCCATGAACATTGGGGTGACTGGCACAGATCTGCTCGGTCAATGTCGTGCCCGAACGAGGCATGCCCACGACGAATACAGGCGCCTCCGAGGGATTGCCGTACGCGGCTCTTGAAGCCACCAGTTCCGGCGTGAAGGTTGCGATCATGCCGTCGACCCAGCGGCGGCAAGATTGCAGATCGAATGTATGGCCCCGGCTTCATTCGCCTTCTTAAAGTGATCCATCGCCTCCTATAGCGGCGGAGGTCGTTGAGAACCTTTCCTGCGGCGTGATGGAGCGCTGCCGCTCCCTCCGGCCCATGGCCCGGGTCTTGAAGCTCCGTCAGGATTGCCCCGAGTTCTGGCGGCTCTTCAGCGAATTTGCGCGTGCGTACAAGCGCATTGTGGGCAGCCGGTACCGCGATGCGCCGTTCTATTGCCTCTTTCAGATGAACCGCGGCTTCGTCCATACGGCCGAGGCTTGCGAGCGCGCGGGGCAACCCCATCCGGGCTACGGGATGATCTCGGTCGATCCTGAGCGCCTTCTCGAAGAGCGGCAGCGCCATCTCCCCCTTGTCAAACGCATTGTAGGCATCGCCCAAGGCGCAAAGCGCTTCCACCAGATCCGGCTTCAAGTCCAGGGCGTACTGAAAGTGCTTGATCGCCGGCGTAAATTCGCTGACCTTCAAATAGGTCTCGCCGAGGCTAAGATGGTAGTAAGGATTCTGCGGATCCTCTGCCAGCGCCCGAGCGAAATACCGCAGTGACTTTTCGTTATCGAAATCGAGCCCGAGCGTTCCCAGGATATACAGGGCCAGCGGATGGTTGGGCGTGCGAGCCAGGACCCTGTGGCACAGTTCCTCAGCCTCGGACAGACATCCGGCCTGCTGCAACTCGAGCGCCTGCCGTAAAAGCAAGTCGTCGGCGTGGCTGCGGTGGGGCCAGCCTTGGACTGCGCGTTGGATGACGCAGCCTTCGGTGATGCCGCGTTCGGCGAGGGTGGGGTCCGGAGGTGCTTTGCCCATGCGGGCGGCAATCGGTTGCTCATCCTGTTTCGCTAGCAAAAGGGCTTGGAGAATCCAGCCTCAATAGCCGTTTTGCGCAGAGCGCTGGCGTCGCCCCATCGATTTGCCCATTCTTCCGGATCGACCCTTATCGGATTTCCGTGCCGCGCTATGAGGTAGTAACCTAGCTCCCTCCGCACTGCCAAGACGATCCGGTGATCACAAGTTTTGGCGCGTCTCAATCCATTGATGGGATGCGATATAAGCAACCACCTGCAAACCTCGCCGCGATGTCTCGGCCAGGTCACGGCGCTCCTTCCACCGAACTCGTGGACGCCATGGCGTCGGCGCCGGCGGCGCTGTGGAGACAGGATTGCCGGTTGCACGAGGCGCGCACGAACCCTGTCGCTTAGTGGCGATCCCCGACGTCGGTCCGGTGACGCCGCTCTTTCCTATTCCGTCGTGCTGGCTTTTTTTCTGCGACGAATGGTGTGCGATTGCGCGACGGCCATTTTCAACGCGGGTGTGATGTCCAACGGCGCATTCCCTGCCCCATGTGGAGTCTGTAGCCCCTGGACCTGGACGGTCGGGAATGGGAGTTCGATGCCCTGCTCCTTGAAGACTTGGCGGAGGCGTACGTAGAATTTGCGTTTCATACCAAAGGCGCCTCCCGGCCTGGTTGTGGCCTTGACCCTCAATACAATGCCGTATTCGCCAAACTCCTGTACGCCCTGCATCTTGATCGGGTCGAGCACCCAGTGCTTGAACTCGGGATCTTCCGCCAATTCGAGGCCGATCCGCTTGATCAGCTTGCGAGCGAATTCGATATCGGTGTCATAGCCGACGGTGATGTTGAATTTGTCGATAACCCAGTCACGGCTCTGGTTCTGGACGGCCCCGAGTTCACCGAAAGGTATGGTGAACAGCGGACCCCGATGGTGCCGCAGCTTCACCGAACGCAGCGAAAAGCTCTCCACGGTACCCTTGTAATTGCCGGAGGAAATATATTCGCCGACACGAAACGCGTCGTCGAGCAGAAAAAACACGCCCGAAATGATGTCCTTGACGATGGTTTGTGCGCCAAAGCCCACCGCGACGCCGACAACGCCGGCGCCAGCGATCAGTGGGCCGATTTGGATACCCAGCGAGGCTAGCATCATAAGCGCTGCCATAACGATGATCGATGCGAGCAGGATGTTCTGGAGGATCGGCAACAGCGTGTGCAGCCGCGCCTGCTGCGGATCTAGCATCGGGACCTCTTCGTCGCTGATCACAGGGTGTGGCGTTTCGATGCCCAGCTTTCGTTCGATCAAGGCTTTGATGATCGACCAGCCGAAATCGGCTGCGAGGGCAATGACGACGACATTGATCAGGCCGCGCAATATGAAGGTCGTCGTCGTATCGCTGCCGCGCATGGATTGCATGTCCAGACCCCAGACACGCGCGAGAAAGTAAGCCGCCGCCAGGATGAAAATCATTCGGATTCCGCGATCGATGACAGCGATCGCCACCGCCGGGATCGTAGGCCGGCCAAGATCTACCGAACCTGGTCGCAGGACGAAGTTAACCCCGCGCTGCGTCGTCACGATTGCCAAAGGCAGGAAGAGTGCGGCGAAGGTAAACCAGAAGTATACATAAAGGCCCGCGATGCGCTGCAGGAACAGGACGAGGAAATAAGCCGTCAATAGCCATGTCGCTTCCGCGTGACCGCTGTCGCGCGCACCGTCTCGCCGCGTTCTTGGCCGACGCCAAATGGCCACCAGCAAGAGCAACAGCAGCACGAAATCAGCGCCCAGCGACAGGACCATCATGCCGTCCTGATCGATGCCGAGACCTGGCAAGAGGATGAACGCGGCGCCGAAGAAGGCGAAGACGCCTACGATCCGGGGTAGCCAATAAGACCAATGGTCAGCCGCTTCATTGGTGATCGGCAAAGCACGAACCTCGACGGCATTCTCGACGTGCATGAAGGAAGGGACGAGCATGGCCATGACGTACATGCGCACCCCCCATGTAACGACTGCCGCCATCAAGAATGTCAGTACAATCTCGCGGATAAGCATTGGCCAGTCGAACAGCATGAACGCGCCGGCGCTGCCCAGTGCGAACGAGACGATCAGCATGCTGGAGTAAAGCGTGCGGCCACCAATCTTCTTGGCCCGCCCAACGGGCGTATCCTTCGGTTGCGCGATAATCCAGAGACGAAATGGACGGCTCAACTTGTACGTCGCCCAAGTAAGCGCCAGGCCGGCAGCGATGAACATCGCAATCAGCAAGAGTACCCCGGCAGATCCCTTGCTTGACATATCCTCCATGGTCTCTGCCCGAACGCGCGCGAACTGACCCGGCAGCAGGGGCAAAGTTCGCACGATTCTTCCGATATGATCCCTGATCATATCGAGCGTCGAGGATGCCATCGTATTCATCTGGCCTGATGCGGCGGCGGCGCCGGACGATGCGTCGGCCGGAGAAGCTCCTGCCCCGGCAGGCGCTCTCGTTGACCCGGCGTCCTGATTTCGCTGTTCGGCCATCCAGGCCTTCACTGACGCATCGTCGAGCAGTTCGAGTAGCTGTTTGACCCTTTCAGGCGGGACGGTCGCCGGCGCCTGCGCCTGCGCTGGACCAGCCAACAAGAGGGCGATTCCAAAGATGAGCTGCCTGGCAACCAGGACGAACATCGCGCCAAGGTGTCGGAGAGGTTGTGTCGGGCGCGCCAGGTTCCTGGTTCCCAATCGTCGAATGATGAGACGCATCGTGCTGTTAACCTTCCGGTCAAATCGGCAAGCAACGACATCCATGCCCGCCATTGCTCCTAGGTTGAAGGAGCCGATGTTGTGGTACAAGAGTCCACCGTTCAAGCTAGACAATTGCGTAGGGTGTGGTCACGCAAATCAGTCATGTGATCCGCAATTCAAAGACGCTGGGCGTTACGGGGCTTCCGGTAGAGCAGAACGCGCGTATGCCGCGTTGCGCATCGCCGGCCGAGGCCATGTGATGGAAATCTGGGACCCTCACACAGGCTATACACATCAGGGCAGCCAAAAGCATCACCGTGTGCGTCTATCCCCGCATAACGCGATAGACAGCCGCATCGACCTCTACACCTCGAAGAGGCGCATCGAAAGCGACAATGCGTGGCCCGGCAAGGGGTCGCTCACGCCTGGCGCGGAATAGAGCGCTTGGGAGATGCTGACATTGTTTATCGTTCAAACGAACAGGGCCTCGATGGTAGCAACAAAGTGGTCGAGCGAGCGATCCCCGCGAATCTCGATGCGCGGAAGGTCGATGGGGTCGCTATTAAGGTCCGCCGGTCCGTGTCTGCCGCCGAAGCCGATCCGGTAGCCGCACTCCTTGGCCAGCCTGCCGAGCCGTCGGTCGGTGACAGAGAAGGGTGCCGCGAAGGCCGTGGTTGGCCGGCCGGTCCACCGTTCGACGAACATACGAGAGCGCAGGAGCTCGGCGGCCAAATCAGAGCTCGACAGACCATCGATGGCGCGGTGCGTCGCCAGATGGCTTCCGAAGAACGCACCTTCGGCGGCGAGACGTCGCACCGTTCCGGCGTCCATAAGCCGCGTCGGCGGACCGCTGACGGCGTCCCATTTTGCACTTTCACCCACCAAGTCCGTCACCAGGAACACTTCGGCGGTCAAGTCGTGCGCACGCAAGATCGGCCAGGCATGGTCGGCAAAGTTCTGGAAGCCATCATCGAAAGTGATGAGCACCGGGCGGCCGGCGAAAGGCTCACGGTTGGCGATGGACCATTCCAGTTGCTCGGACATGACCGCGTGAAAGCCATTTGCGCGCAACCATGCCATCTGGCTCGCGAAAGCGGCGGGCGTGAGCCGGAAACGGGCGAGCGCGGCCGGACCTTCATCGGCGACGCTGTGATACATGAGGACAGGGATACGTTGCCGCCGCTCGCTACGAGCGACGGCGCGGCGCAAGACCCGTGCCCCGCCCCAGACAATGTTTCGCGCGACCCCGATGCCGATGGGTGCGCGGACCGGCACATGATCAATCACCGGCTCCGTCGCCACGTGGTCCGGCGACAGGCGGCGGAAGCGGTCTATGCGATAGAGTTCGGTCTGGATCGATTGCGCAAGGACGAGACCTTCGGTCTCTGCGAAGGTTTGCGAGATCGTTTGTGCGCCGAATGTGTTCCAGTCGAAGCCCGTCTTTTCAATATTGTCGCGTAGCACGAATGCGTGTGCGTTGATGAAACTGCCGCCAGGCGCCAGTGCCTCAACGAATTTTTTGGCGATGCGCCGCAAGCCGGCGAGATCATCTAGGTAGTAGAGCACTTCCGAACAGACGATCAGATCCATCTCGCTGGGCAGCGTGTCCGCAAAAAAATCCAGTACGCCGAACTCGACATTCGGCTGGTCCGAGCAGCGCGCGCGCGCCCGTTCGATGGCTACGGCGGAAATGTCGGTGGCGGTCAAATGGCCCACTCGGGGCGCCAGTTGTCGCGTGAAATGGCCTTCCGCACAGGCCAGTTCAAGCGCCCGTCCTATGGGACCGGCGGGCAGAATTTCGAGCTGCCGCTCATATTTTTCCTGCTCGTAGGGCGAGCTGTAGTTCCAGGGATCCTCTGTCGCGAAATACCGGTTCCAGAACGACGTACGATCCTTGTCGTGGCCATCCGAGGCCGGTGCACGGCGCGGCGCTGGAAGCGGCTGCGTGGCTTGGGCGCTCGACCGAACCATTTCCCGCGCTTCCGAGACCAATTGCGCGAGTCTGCCGAAGTGGCTGTCTGGATCAGGCTGGCGTTCCGCTGTGGGCGACAGTGCCTCGGCTGCAAGCGTGTTTGACGTATCAGCACCGTCCCTTTGTGGTTTGAAATTCGGGATCAGTTCAATCCAATGGCGCCTTGTTACTTTCCCGAGTACGCCGAACTGCACGACAGCCTCGATCTGGCCGTCCATTATCAGGTGTGCATAGATTTGATCGACTCCTTCCGGAAGCTCGGTCCAGGTCGGATTTTGAGCGTCGACACGAATTCCGAGTGTCCGCGCCAGCCTGCGAGGAGCGGCAAGATCGTCGGCATCGAGCAGCATTTGCTCGAGATGATACTGGACGCGACGACCCGCGACCGGATCGCCCCAGATCTTGCCGAGTTCGACGATCAACTCGGTGAGGGCGCCGCCAAACCTGTCCCACCGGGCAGCCAAATGCGCTGGCACCGATAGGCTTCCTACCATCAGGCCATCGAAGGCCACCTTGGCGATCTCGCGCGCCCACTTACGTCCTGCCGGGAGCGCGAGCAGGGATTGCGGGTTGATCCAGCTGCCGCCGCTGCCGCAATCCGACGCAGCGTTCCACAAAGCGAACCACGCCAGTGCTTCGGAAGCGGTGCGGTCGTCCGCCGAGATCGCCCCATTGGCATGCGCCGGCGCTGGGTGCTTGACCCTGGGGTCGGTGGAAAAGCCGCGGGCGATAACGATTTCCGCGTCTGCCAGCATCTGCTTCGAATTGCGGGTAAGCGCGTTGGGGCTGGCCTGATAAAAGGCGAGCGGCTCGTCGACCATCACCCAGTTTTTGCCGAGACGTGCGACGCGCTGCCACAGATCCCAGCCCTCGCAGGTGCAAAGCGACGCATCAAAACTGCCCAACTCGACGACTGTCGCCCGATCGACCAGCAGCGCGTGAGTGGCGATGGCACACCGGCGGGCGAATGTTTCGAAGGGCTGGGTTGCGATCTCGGGGGCAATGCTCGCCGGGGTCAGCGCGCCATCGGGCATCACGCGCCGCGCGCCGCAATAGCAAGCCACTGCATCGGGAGCGGCTTTCAGTGCAGCCAGCATTTTTGTAAGGAAGCTGGCATCCAGCCAGTCATCGGCATCCAGGAACATCAGCCAGTGGCCGCGCGCCGCCGAAATCCCGTTGTTACGTGCGCCGGCGGGGCTATTCGCGCAAGAATTCAAGGTCCGAAATCGGGCATCTTGTTCCACATAAGCCGCGATGATCGCGGGGGTGCGGTCCGTGGAGGCGTCGTCGACGATGATCGCCTCCCAATCCGCGGTTTCCTGATCGACAAGGCAATCGAGTGCGCGCGTCAGCGTTACCTCCGCGTTGTGCGCAGGAACTACGATCGAAACCAATGGATTATGCGCCACGTGTCTCACCCGCGCCTGGTTCGTTCAGGTAGAACAAATGCGTTGATCTTTGTCGGCGCAAGCCGTCGCGATCAACCCCGATCCATTCGAGCCCATCGTCGACCATAACTATATCATCGAGCTTTCGTCTTCTTCGGAGAGTCACCGAATGTCAAAACCGGATAACGGCATCGGATGGCTGCACTGCCCTGTCAAGATCGGGGCCGATTAGGGCAAGAAAAAAGACTTCGAGACAGGCTTGAATGGCAAGCGCACATGCCCGACACCTTAGATCTGCGGCCTCACCAAAAAAGATGATCGCGGGCGAAGACGCGAGGGCAAGCTGATCCTGATCGAACTAATCGGAACCGCGGCCGTGCGAGCGCGCCGCGGTTGCTGATCATGGCGCCGCCAATCTACGCGCACGATGGCACAAAAGGGTCTGTTCACGGGGCAGATTGTCGAGCTCGAGCCGCATGTCAAATTTACGCGTGACCGGCTTAGGCGAATTCCGGCTTGCGAGCCGGGTATTTTGCTGACATCTTTAATAGTCGCTAAATTAGCACGCTGTTTAAATGAAGGGTATAGGGATGGCCAAGGAATCTTCGAGTACCGCTTCTCCGGCAAATAAAGCGGACGGAAATCTGACAAGTAATGCGGACGCAAACGGGCTCGCATTCATGGCGGGTCAGGCGCGCGAGAGCGGGACCCCCGGCGACGCTGTAGGTGTCGACAAGATTCGTGATCTGCTGTTCGGGAACCAGATGCAAGACTATGACCGCCGCTTTTCCAAGCTTGAAGAACGGGTCTTGCAGCGCTTCAAGGATGTCGAATCCGAGGCCAAGCGCAATCTTGAAATGTACGAGTCAAATGCGAAAAAGCAGATCGACTCGCTTGCGGCGCAGTTGCGGAACGAAAAAGACGCGCGAGCCGACGCCGACAAGGAGATTGACCGAAATCTTCGCGAACAAAATCAGGCGCTTGAAAAGCAGGTGCGCGCATTGTCTGATCAATTGAACGAGCTTGAGCGCGAAATTGCCGACCGGATAAATCGAAACGATCATTTGCTGCGTGAGGAAATCAAGCAAAAGAATGAAGGCATTCAGATGCTGATGGAAAAAATGTTTTCCGATCTCGGCAACGTCAAGACCGACCGAAATCTTTTGGCTGGCCTGTTCGTCGAGGTTGCAAAATGTCTGAATCAGGATCCAGTCGGCAGCAAGAACAACTCGGACCGTAGCTGGAAAGTGAGTTGATCGGATTTGACGTCCACCGTCGACCCAATCAGCCTTCCACAAAGAACAGCCTCGAACGATACAGAGATTGATCGCGAGGCTCTGGCCCGTCTTTTGATCGAAATCGCCCGGAACGTTGATCCGGACTACCGTGCGCGTCTCGACGGAGTTCCAACCGCCGATCCTCGCATGGAAACTCTGCGCCAGTTGCTGGTCAGCCGCGAAATTTCAGAGCTTTCACGAGTTACGCATCTGCTTGACGAGCCCGAGCAGCTTGCGGCAGCAGTGGGCGACGTGCTTCCCAGTGCGGCCGCACGAGCGCCTCATGCGCAGCTCGGCGAGGCGCTTGCGCCGGCTGTCGAAAGGGCTGTGCAACGGTCGATTCAGAAGAGCCCGCGCACGCTGACGGATATATTATACCCTGTGTTTCTGCCGGCAATTCGCAAGTCGATCGGGGAAAAGATCGATCAGACCTTTCAGTCGCTGAATGAAACCTTAAGGCATATATTTACCTGGCATGGGCTCAAGTGGAGACTTGAATCTTGGAGAACCGGAGCCAGCTTCTCGGAAGTTGTGCTTAAGCATTCGCTTGTCTATCGTGTTGAGCACGTCTTTCTGATTAACAGAACTTCTGGACTTTTGATAGCGCATGTAGCTGCCGACAATGCGACGAGCGAAGATCCTCAACTTATTTCTTCTATGCTGAGTGCAATTCAAGACTTTGTGAAGGACTCATTCAACGAGAAAGAACAAAGCGGCCTTGACACTATTCGTTTTGGCGACCTTCGACTCTGGTCAGAGGTAGGACCGTTTGCGACCCTAGTCTCGGTGATCCGAGGAAACCCCCCAGAAGGATTGCATGAAATAGTTCGCGATGTATTGCTTCGTGTTCATGAGGAATACTCGCAGGCTTTAATGGAGTTTGACGGCGACGGTTCGCAGTTGGCCGGCATAGAGGCGCAGTTGCAGACCTGCGTCGAGCTAAAGCAGGAGGAATCAAATCAGAGATTTCCGTGGCTGGTGGTGGCCCTGGGCCTGCTGCTGATGGTTCTGGCAGGCGGTTGGTTCTTTATTTCATGGCAATCCGGGCAGCGCTGGCAGGCTTATGTGTCGCGACTGGAGAGCCAGCCGGGCATCATCGTTGCCGAACAAAAGATACGCGATGGCCAATACTATATTGCCGGCCTGCGAGACCCGCTTGCCGCCGACCCGCAAGCCCTGTTGTCGGGGACGCAGGTTGATCCTGCCCGGGTCCACTCCCAGTGGCAATTCTATCAAAGCCTTGAACCGGAGTTCGTGCTGAAGCGACTGACGGCGACGCTGGCTCCGCCGGAGTCAGTACGACTTGCCATCGTCGATAGTCGCATCGTTGCCGAGGGTGAGGCTCCCGACACCTGGATCGACCGGGCGCGCGCCGCGGCTCGAGAGCTTTCGGCAGGCGGACCGGAATTCGATATCGCAAGCGTCCGCGACGTAAGCCCCGAAGCACGCGCGGCAGAGCACTGGCAAGCTTACGTGTCGCGACTGGAGAGCGAGCCGGGCATCATCGTGTCCGAACAAAAGATACGCGATGGCCAATTCTATATTGCTGGGCTGCGAGACCCGCTTGCCGCCGCCCCGCAAGCTCTGCTGTCTGGAACGCAGGTTGATCCTGCCCGGGTCCATTCACAGTGGCAATTCTATGAAAGCCTCGAACCGGAGTTCGTGCTGAAGCGACTGACGGCGTCGCTGGCTCCGCCGGGGTCAGTGCGACTTGCCATCGTCGATAATCGCATCGTTGCCGAGGGCGAGGCTCCCGACACCTGGATAGATCGGGCGCGCGCCGCGGCCCGACAGCTTTCGGCAGGCGGACCGGAATTCGACATCTCCAAGGTTCGTGATGTAAGCCCCGAAGCACGCGCGGCGGAGCACTGGCAAGCTTACGTGTCGCGACTGGAGAGCCAGCCGGGTATCATCGTCGCTCAACAAACGACTAGGGGCGGCCAATTCTACATTTCCGGCCTGAGAGACCCGCTTGCCGCCGACCCGCAAGCCCTGCTGTCTGGAACGCAGGTTGACCCTGCCCGTGTTCGTTCGCAGTGGCAATTATATCAAAGCCTTGAACCGGAGTTCGTGTTGAAGCGGCTGACGGCGACGCTGTATCCGCTGAAATCGGTTCGGCTCTCGATCGTCGATAATCGCATCGTTGCCGAGGGTGAGGCTCCCGACACCTGGATAGATCGCGCGCGCGCCGCGGCCCGACAGCTTTCGGTAGGCGGACCGGAATTCGACATCTCCAAGGTTCGTGATGTAACACCCGAAGCACGCGAGGCGGAGCACTGGCAGTATTATGTGGCGCGACTTGAGGCCCAATCGGGAATCATCGTCGCCCAACAAACGATCAGGGGCGGCCAATTCTACATTTCCGGCCTGAGAGACCCGCTTGCCGCCGACCCGCAAGCTCTGCTGTCTGGAACGCAGGTTGATCCTGCGCGCGTTCATTCACAGTGGCAATTCTTTCAGAGCCTCGATCCAAAGTTCGTGGTGAAGCGGCTCACGGCGTCGCTCTCCCCGCCGAAATCGGTTCAGCTTTCGATCATCCAAGGTCGCATCCTAGTCGTGGGGGAGGCTCCTGCGGCCTGGACCAACCGGGCCCAGGCCGCCGCCGAACAGCTTTCGGCGGACGGAGTGGTTCTGGATGTCTCGCAGCTGCGCGAAATGAACCTTGAAGAACTCAACTATTTGAGAGAGGCCATCCAGACGACCGACATCTTCTTCTCTTCCGGCAAAGTTGTGCCCGGGCCAGAGCAACTGCCGGTTCTCGACAGGCTGGCGGATCAGATCAAGGAATTCGCCGAAAATGCCCGCAAGTCAGGCGTCACGGCGCGGTTCATGTTGACCGGGCATTCGGACGCCACGGGCCGTGAAACGGCCAACGCGTCGATCAGTGCAGCCCGCTCCGAGACAGTTCGTGCGCTTCTCAACAAACGCGGTGTCGCGCCGGAACTGCTGCTGGTTCGGGGCGCGGGCACTTTTGAGCCGCTGGTGCCTGAAAACAGTCAAGCCGGGAGCTCCAGCAATCGCCGGGTTTCGATTTCGGTAAACCTGGACTAGTGGAGCCCAAGATGTTGCAAAAAAAGATCTGCATGCTGGGCGGGTTCGCTGTCGGAAAGACGAGTCTGGTTCGCAGGTTTGTGCAAAGCATTTTTTCAGAAACCTACCTGACCACGGTGGGGGTGAAAATTGACAAGAAGAATGTCGCACTCCCGGATAAAACCGTGGATCTGATTTTGTGGGACTTGGCCGGGGAAGACGACATCGGCTCATTCCGCGTCAGCTATGTTCGAGGTGCAACCGGGCTTGTGCTAGTCGTCGATGGAACCCGCGCTGCGACGCTTGCCGTGGCGCTCACGCTGCGCGAACGGGCCGAGGCCGAATTCGGCGCCATGCCGTTCATAGTGCTGATCAACAAATCCGATCTGGCCGATCGGTGGGCAATATCGGATAGCGATATCAACGAACTTAGGCAGCGTGGATGGCAAATCTATCTAACGAGTGCGCTCTCGGGCGAGAATGTCGATGATGCGTTTCGTCAACTTGCTTTGATGGTAACCAAGTAGACCATGCATGGATTGCCGAAAGAAGTTAGCAGTTGGATTTTCAACTTCTTCTACAATGGGAACTCCGTCGCGTATCTAAAAATCGACACTCAGCTTTGCGTGGCTGCGAAGGGCGGTAATGTTGAGCATTACGGGCTCTCATCGCTTCGCATTGGCGAGCCTGTTGCCGAGCAGCTTGAATTCATGGAAGGTTTGCTGCCTTGCCCGGAGCTTCCATTTCACATTGCCATGGTCGAACTGCCCGGAGGGCGTGTCGCCGACCTTCATTTTTTTGCCGACAATGCCTGCGTGTGGCTGCTCTTTCTTGACGCCACCGCCGAACGCGACAAGAGGCAGCGGCTTCAACAAAAGGCTTATGAAATGACCCTCCTGCAAGAGAGGGAGCGTCAACTCAACGAGAAATTACAAGCGACGAACGAGGCGTTGAGGAAGAGCCAGGAGGGATTGGCGCGTGAATACCATCGCGCCGAAACCCTGCTCCTCAACATTCTTCCGGCGTCAATCGCGGAGCGGTTAAAGGCGCACAAAAAAATTGCTGACAACCACGCAGAAGTGAGCGTGCTTTTTGCCGACATAGTCGGTTTTACAGAACGAGCGCGGAGCGTCGGAGCCGTAACGACGCTGGCAATTTTAAATTACTTCTTCAAGGCGGCGGATCGGCTCTCGGAACGATACGGGTGCGAGAAGATCAAGACAATCGGCGATTGTGTGATGGTGGTCGCCGGCCTGCCCACGGCGCGACCCGATCATGCAAAGGCACTTGCGCGCTATGCACTTGAGCTGCGGAAGGCGGTTAAGCGCGAACGCTTTTCAGGAGAACCGCTGAGACTCAGAATTGGAATTCACTCAGGCCCAATCGTCGCGGGCGTAATAGGCAAGAGACGGTTCGCCTATGACCTGTGGGGCGAGACGGTTAATCTCGCCTCGCGTATTCAAACGTCCGCGGAGCCCGATGAAATCCGTATTTCAGATGCAACTCGCCAAATGCTTGGACCAAATTTTTCTTGCGACCCACTCGAGGAAACGGAATTGCGTGGTACAGGTCGTGTGCGAATGTGGGCGGCTCCCGGCCTGATTTGCCGCGCAACAGTGCCGATCCTGAAGCCAACGCATCTCAGTTGCCACGCGAAGCTTTGCCCCTGGCCTTCATTGTCCACATTGCAAATGCCAGCAATGCAGTCTGCGGGGTCTATTGGGCGACTTGGGACACGGCTGACATCAGCTCCTGCGGGTTTGGCGCCCCAAACATGTACCGCCCACCCTCTGGGACCTCCGTGAAGCTCCAGCGGACGATCCCTTGCCGGTCCAGTAGGAACTGACCAATGAGTTGTCCGTGTCCCGTCGCCATCATCTGCTCGTCGGCTTCGGTCACTTCATAATTGTCCCTCTTGTTGAGGATTTCGGTGGCGGCAAAAGGATCCATGGGGCGAGGCAACTCGCTTGGCATGTCGACCAGCATATCCTTTGCCGCTGCGATCGAGACCTTGTACGGCCAGTTCGTCTCGTTTTGGGTGAATTCGAGATTGGGCAGTCCAAAA
Source organism: Mesorhizobium sp. URHB0026 (assembly GCF_054059755.1). Classification (NCBI taxonomy): domain Bacteria; kingdom Pseudomonadati; phylum Pseudomonadota; class Alphaproteobacteria; order Hyphomicrobiales; family Phyllobacteriaceae; genus Mesorhizobium; species Mesorhizobium sp. URHB0026. The sequence goes on from NZ_JBSSCN010000001.1 coordinate 2,527,465, forward strand.
GCACGATGTGAAGCGCGTTCAGGATCTGATGCCGCGAGCAGATTCGGCATCGGGTGGTAGCGGAAATAGAGACGCGCCCGCTCGATCGGCGTGTTGACCACCGTCAGGCTCTCCACGCCCTTTTCGCGCAGCTCCGGATCAAGCCGCGCCTGAGCGGCGATATGGCGCCGGCAAAACGCACAATGCAGACCTCGAAACAGACCGACCAGCACCGGTTTTTGTCCGCGAAAGTCGTCTAGCGCGATCTTGCCATCCTGGGTAATGGCGTCGAGCACCAAGTTCGGCGCACGGTCGCCCGGTTGAAGCGGTATCAAGTCACTACGCGCGGACATTTCCAACCTCCAACCCGGCTAATCGAGAAAGGGCAGCACCACAAGCGCTTCCGGATCGAGCCCGTGCTGGGCGCATATACCCTGCGCCAAGGAAAAGTAGCGTTCGGCCTCGGCAAGATTGTCGAAGTCGAGATTAAGCGTTGCCAGGCCATCATAGCACGGAAACAGCAGTTGGGGCTCGCCCGTTTCGCGGGCCACCTCCAGTGCTTCGTGGAACAAGCCAACGGCCAGTTCCGGACGGCCGTTGCACTGGTGGATCTGCCCAAGCACAATCAACGGCACCGGCAGGTGCTCTCGCTGGTCGAGTGCCCGGTCGATCTCGATGGCTTTCTCGGCAGCAGGCACGCCCTCTGTTGGACAACGATCCGTGAAAGTACAACATGCAACCGCTAGATTGGCGAGAAGGCGCGCCTGGAAGCCCAAATCACCAATATGGCGAGCGACTTCAAGACCGCGTCGACAGACTTCCATCGCCTGTGCCGGATCGATGGTCGTGTAAAGCACACCGAGATTGGTGTAGCCGCGACAGGCGGCGCCCAGCAGACCGGCGGCTTCGGCCAGTTCAATGCTATGCTCGACTTGACGCACGGCTTCACGGTTTCGCCCAAGGCGAGCCAGCGCGACAGCCTTCGTATTGAGTGCCTCGGCGGTTACGAGAGTGGCACCGCGCCCCACCTCGGAGACATGCTCTGTTGTCAGAGTGCGTACGCAATCCAACGCAGCGTCTGCCCATTTTGCCGCGAGAGCGTGATCTCCGCTACGGAACGCTTGTCGGCCACGTTCCTGCCAGAGATGCGCCTGCTCGACCGGAGCATCCGCTCCATCGAGGAGCGCCGCGGCCTCAGCGTAGCGGGATTCTGCTTTGTCCCGCTTGCCGACGTCCCAGAGCAGCCGACCGATCTTACGCAAAACTCGCGCCGACGCTACACGATCGGCCGACTCGCTGTATGCCTGCAACGCCGCCTCGTAGTGGTGGTGCGCGATCTCGCGGCGGCCCGCCGAGCCGCTCAAATCGGCAATGGCCTCGGCAATTGTCAGTTTGAGCGGTGTTTGCCCGGTCGCCTCCAGCGCTGTCAGTGCTCGCTCGTAGAAACGAAGGGCGTCGTCGTTGGCGTATATCGTGCGAGCTCGATCGCCGGCCGCTTGCAGGTAATGCGCGCCCTTCTCCCGCTCCGCGCTCTGTGCGAAGTGGTGACCAAGCACGGTCAAATCCTCGAGCCGTTCCGGATTATCGCCGCACAGTCGCTCCAAGGCAGCACCTATGCGCCCGTGGATTTCGGTCCGCCGTTGCCGGAGCAGATTCTGGTAGATCACGTCCTGCAGCAAGGTTTGCGTAAAGCGGTAGCTTTGCGACGAGACAGAGCCTGATCCGGCAACTTCCTCGATGATTTCCGCATCGCAAAGCAGTTCGCAGCCGGCCTCTAGCCGGGCGGGGTCGGCTGTCACGGTCCTCAGAAGGGTGGCATCGAAGCGCGGGCCGATTACCGCGGCTTCCTGGGCCAACCGGCGCACCTCTTGTGGCAGCCGGTCGAAGCGAGCAAGCAACATTGCCTGGACGGTGGCGGGAATGTCGGTTGCGAATTCGCCTGCCACAGTCCGCCATCGCTGGCCCTCGCGCATCAGTACACCGCGATCGATAAGGCCGCGAACGATCTCCTCTACAAAAAGAGGGTTACCGCCCGCTCGGTCGAGGATCTGATCGACGAGCCCTGCTGCGGAGTTTACCCAGCTCTCACCGAAAAGAGCCGCCAGCAGGCTGTGTCCTTCATCGCTGTTGAGCGGCGAAAGCCTGAGCGCCGTGTGACTGACCCGACTTGAGTCGAGCTGGCCGCTCTCCGGCGCCGAGCGATGCGTGACCAGCACCATCAACCGCGAGCGTTCCAACCTGTCCATCACGAAACGTAGTGCCTCGAGCGAAACGGCGTCGGCCCAGTGCAGGTCTTCGACGACAATCAACAGTGGCGACAACGCAAGCCGCCGTTCGATGATGGTGCGGACCGCGTAGAGAATTTGGCGCCGTAACTGCTCGGGTTCTACATGCTGCAAGGTGGCATCGGGGTCGCCAAGGCCAAGGACATGGTAGAGCAAAGGCATCAGCCGCTTCGCCTCCTCGCCCTGCAGGCCAAGATCGGCAAGCAAGCCTGCGAGCTTTCCCCGCATATGGTCCCCATTGTCGTTTTGCATCATCCCGGCAGCACTGCGCACAACTGCGCCCAAGGCGCCAAATGATTGTTCGCCCAGCGGTGAGCACGTGGCCTGTCGCACCGCGACGGTGCGAAATCGATCCTCGTCGCCGACCCGGGCGGCGAACTCCTTCACCAGCCGCGATTTCCCGATACCGGCTTCTCCGACGAGGCGGACGAGTTGGGCCGAGCCGCCGCACGCCTGGTCAAGGCTCGCCAGCATTCTATTGAGCTCCGCAGCACGACCTATCATCGGCGCGCTGAGGCCGAGCGCCTCGAGCCCACGCGCTGCACGCGGCGCGGCAAGCGGTGCATCCAAACGATGGACGAGCACACTTCCAGCCTTGCCGCGAAGCACGACATCACCCATCGACTCGTAAGAGAAGGCATGCCGGGTCAGCCTGTGGGTGAGTTCACCTACCAGCACTTCACCCGGTGCGGCGAGCGATTGCAGGCGTTGCGCTGTATTCACCGTATCCCCCGTCACCGAATAGGATTTGGCGGTGCCGATGCCTAATCGTCCAGTAACGACGGGGCCAGTGTTTATGCCGACATGAAGTAATAGAGGCGAGCCGGAGTGGGAGGTGCTTTCACCCAGCCGCGCCGTCCGGGCGATCATGTCGAGAGCGGCGCGAAGCGCACGTTCCGGATCGTCCTCATGCGCGACCGGCGCACCGAACAAAGCGAGCAGTGCATCGCCGATGAATTTGTCGACGAAACCACCAAAGTTTCGCACCGCCGCCGTCAATTCCTTGAACAGTTCGTTCTGCAGCGATTGCATGACCTCGGGGTCGAGCTGCTCGCTCAGTGTCGTGAAGCCGCAAAGGTCGGCAAAGAGGACGGTTACCGTCCGGCGATCGGCGTCAGAGATGGGCTGCAGCCCTTCGTCGCTATCGATGTTGGTAAGCAGTGACGGAGTTTGGGAAGGCGACACAATGGTTCGGCTTGGTGTCGGAGCAAGCCGTTCGACGGCTTTTGCGGGTGCGCCGACGCTTGCCCCACACTTCGGACAGAACTCGAAATCAGGTGCGCATCTATAACCGCAACTGGCGCATGGCACGGGCTGGCGCTTGCCGCACCTTGGACAGAAAGCGTAACCGCCCTCAACCTCGAAACCGCAGCCTGAGCAGTCCATCGGGCCAGACCTCACTAGGGGCTGTGACGGCGTGATCTCCCTACGCAACTTCACGGCCAAGGTATTCACAAGCATGAACCCATAGCCGTCGGCGGGCAAGCGGCAGTGCAACTGCGCATCGGGCGATCGGCTGGGGCCTGTGGCAGCGGGCGGCCAAATCGGTTCTGGGTGGCTGTCGGTTGCGAAAGTTCCCTCTTGGTTCGGTCTTCCTGCTATCGTGAAGATGAGGAGACGGACCCTTGAGCGAGAATCGTAAGCTAGCCGCAATTCTAGCTGCGGATGTGGTCGGATATAGCCGGCTCGCGAGCGCGGATGAAGATCGTACATTGGCGAGGTTGCGGGCACTGCGCAGCGACCTGATCGATCCCATCATCGCAGTGCACCACGGCCGGGTGATCAAGCGCACTGGCGATGGGGCGCTGGTTGAGTTCCGCAGTGTGGTGGATGCCGTTCGCTGCGCCATAGAGGTTCAGGATGGTATGGTTGAGCGCAATGCCGGCGTGCCGCAGGACCGCCGTATCGAGTTCAGGATCGGCATTCATCTGGGAGATGTGGTCGAAGAAAGCGACGGCGACCTGATGGGCGACGGCGTCAACATCGCCTCGCGTTTGGAGGGGCTCGCGACGCCCGGCGCCATCTGCCTGTCCGAGGATGCCTATCGCCAGGTCAAGGCGAGGCTCGACCTCTCGGTCAGCGATCTCGGCAGCACACAACTCAAGAACATTGCCGAGCCTATCCGAGTCTATTCGCTACAAGTTGGCAGCGCCGGGACCAAGGCGGCCGCGGGCCCGGAAGCCGAGACGAGCCGGCCGGTTACGCCAGTGCCGCCGAAGCTGTCGATCGCCGTGCTGCCGTTCGCGAACATGAGCGGTGACGCCGAACAGGACTACTTCGCCGACGGCATCTCCGAAGACATCATCACGGCCCTGTCCAAGCTGTCGCAGCTCTTCGTCATCGCTCGCAATTCGTCGTTCACCTTCAAGGGCCAGAACGTCCGTGTGCAGGAGGTGGGCACGAAACTCGGCGTGCGGTATGTCCTTGAGGGTAGCGTACGCAAGTCGGGCAACCGGGTGCGCATCACCGCGCAGCTCATCGACGCGACCTCGGGCGGCCATCTTTGGGCGGAGCGGTTCGATCGCGACCTGACCGACATATTCGCCGTGCAGGATGACGTGACGCAACAGATTGTCGGCGCGCTGGCGCTTAGTCTGGATGCGGGTGATCGGCAGCGGCTAGCGCCCGAGTACCCGCGCAACACGGAGGCGTATGACTATTTCCTGCGGGGCAGGGAGCTGTGGCACCGGCTTAGGAGGGAGACGAACGTCGCGGCGCGCGACCTCTTGCAACGCGCCATCGAACTGGACCCGAAGTTTGCCTCTGCCCACGCATTCCTGGCCCTTACGCACGGCCTCGATTACCTGAACCGGTGGAATGCGTCGCCTCCGGAATCGATGGCGCAAGCCGAAGAAGCCGCGACGCTTGCGGTAACGCTAGATGGCAACGATCCCTGGGCGCACTGGGCGCTGGCTATTGCCAGGCTGTACACACGACGACACGATGGGGCCATCGACGAGGCCGAGCGCGCGCTAGTCCTCAATCCGAACTTCGCCGAAGCGCACGTCGTCCTCGGCGAGGCGCTGTACTATTCGGGCAGATCCGAAGACGCCCTCGAGAGTTTTGCCCGGGCGAAGATCTTGAATCCATATTTTCCGGATGTGCTTCTGCACTTTCAGGCTTTGGCCTTGTTTCAACTAGGAAGGTACGAAGAGGCCGCTGACCTCTTGATGCAACGGCTGGCTCGCAACGCTGTTACCGACGTCTCGCGGGCGCTTCTGGCCGCCAGCTACGGCCATCTGGGCCGTTTCGCCGAGGGCCCGGGCCGCATGGCAGGAGGTGCTTCGCGTCAATCCCGACTATTCGCTGGAATACCGTCGCAAAGTCCTGCCCTACAAGAACCCTGCGGATTTCGAACTCGTGGAGGAGGGGCTCCGCAAGGCCGGTATAGTGCAATGACAGGTGAGGCCATTCGGCCGGATCAGAGGCTGTAGGCTTGGCCGATCTTGCGCCATCGCGCATTTTCACGAACCAGTCTCAGGTTGTCGGTGGCCTCGGCGAGCGTCCGCGAACGGTATTGCCGGAGCAGGTCCGCGAAGAGCGCCCCTTCGGGGTGGTCGGCAAGCTGCTCGCGGACCGAGACCTTTTCATCGATGACCCGGGTGCCCCAGGCATTTTCCCTTACCTGCAGCTCCGCAGCCAGATCACGCTCTTCCGGTGCGGTTTCGTCCAACGCAGCCAGGAGGATCGAGTGGAAAAGCGCTACATAGCCAATCTGTCTCAGGCCACCGACAACCCGCACCCGGGGCAATATGGCAAGAACGAGGAACGTCAGGAACAAGTCCGGCAGCAAAACGCCGTCCAGCAGCGCCTGCCTGAGATGTGGCCGCTCGAACGGGATGGAAAGACCATGCGGCTTGTCAGGCTCGATCAGCTGCCCGTTCTCTAGAACGAGCTTGCGTACGCGCTGCTCGCGGATGCCCCAGAAATAGTCCGTGGCATTGGGCAGGAATCTGCCGAATGGGCCCGATGCGGCCTCTTGCAAGGCATGTTCGAGACGCAGGCGTCTTGCGGGTTCGATCAGCAGCCTGGAAAGAAGACTGCCGTCATATTGTAGATGCCGCGCCATGGCAGCCGCGGCGAGCCGATCATCGGTGAAAACCGGCAGGGCCATGCCGGAACGATCCCAAGTGGCGACCAGATCCTCGTTAAGCGCTGTCATGGCATCGGCGGCGGTTCCAAAGACCGTATCCTGGCTGGCAAGCAGTGTACCTAGCCAGCGGTTGGCATCCGTTTCATCGCCCACCGCTCCGAGCGCGCGCTTGTTAAGGGAGACGGGACCGGCCGCGCATGCGCTTTTGCGGCACAGCTTGTGGCGCCCCATGCCAAACAGGTTGATCTTGTCGTCCCCGACATCGAGCCATCCAGGCCCCTCCCGGCCAATTGTCTCCATGGTCATAGTCGTTCCCATGAAGCCGACGAAGGCTGACAGCCCGTTTTCGAACGCGCCGAGCCAGGCAAACAGGAGGGCATCGAAGGTGATCCGGTCCATCAGAAGAAGGCAGTGCAGACCGGACTGAATCACCGGTCTGTTCTCGAACTCGTCGAGGGCCTTGCCGATCTCTTCGGGCTCCATAGTTACACCGAGGCGCTGATGCAGGACTTCGCGCAGGATCGAGCGAGCAGCGATCGCCGGGCCCGATGCAGGCCTTGCCACCGGCCGCCACAGATGGCGGGCGTAGTCGGAAACCGGAGCATTCCAGTTTTGCTCGATGTCACGCACGACTTCCGGGCAGAGCAGCGACAGCACGGCCAGAATTTCCACCGGAGGCGCCGGGGTTGGATCAAAAACGCCTGTCATCATTTTCGTCTACCCGCTTGCGGGGCAAACGCCAAGTGAGAGTGGATCCGGCACGAATTGTCTACGTCAACCCCATGGACTGGTCGCGAGGTGAAGCATTGAGCCTCGGATTGCGTGTTGTCGCTGTCCCGGCACTCCGAGGATACCTTCTGTCGACCGCCCTCGTGTCGCCTGCAGCGTTGGTCGAAGGTACGCCGTTAGACCAAGAAAGCCGCCGCCGGACCTCAGTCTCGCGCACGAAACCCGCTTCGGGGGAGGGTCGCCTGAATCTGAGATGGAATGACTTTTCATTGGGCCTTGAGGTTAAAAATTGCGATCTGATCATGGGGTTGCCTTCAACCACAGGAACTTGCCATGGCTGAGCCTCGTCGCCAGTGCAGTTAGTGTCAGCCGCTTCTTGACCTGTTTACATAATGTGATTTCTGAATCTGAGGCTCTGCGTGACATTGGAGGGCTTCTCAGGCGGGCAGAGGCTCTCTGCTGCCATGACACAGGAACAGATCGCTGATCTGGCAGGGATCTCGCGCCTTCGCTATCGCGACATCGAAACCGGAGCCGCTGCGGCACGTGCGACAACGCTCATGAATATTGCTCGCGCGCTCGGTCCGGAAATGATGTTTGTTCCGCAAGCTGGGTTCCAGCCGTGCAGACCCTGCTGCGCCCGCATGATGAAGACGATCCACTCGCTGGATGTACGATGGCGAGACCAAGGCCGGCGCGTGAGTCGGCTGAACACCTAAGGCAAAACAGCGCATCTTAGAACCGCAGCCGGGCCATGCTCAGGAGGTCGCGGTACTGCCCGTCGGTAAAACCGGCCTTCACATGCCGGCCTTCGACCTTAAAATCGTGGCTGGTGTAGAGATGGATGGCCGGTTCGTTGTCGACATAAACGCTCAATTCGACCCGCTTCAGGGCGCGCCAGTTGTCGGCCACGTCAAGCAGTGCGCCAAGGATGGCAGAGCCGAAACCCTTGCCGACAAAGTCATCGTCTAGGCCGATATTGATCTCGCCGATATGCGAACGGCGGGGCGAGCTTTGCACGACCAGGCTGCCATGGCCGACAACCTTGCCGTCCAATTCGGCGACGATCCAGGTGGTTTCCTGGCCGGACTTGGCGATGCGCCGCTCAACCTGATCCACCGTCTCGAAGGGCATCCTGAACGTGCCCCAGCGGAAGCCCGGCATGTTGAAGATAGCGCAAAGCGCCTCCGCATCGCTTGGCCGGACGGCCCGGAGCTGCGGCTGGATCTTCTCGGATGGCGAGGTCGTGCTGGTCATGGCGTTCCCGGCGAAGGCAATCGGCCCGGCACGATGCACCGAACGTCACCTGAAAATCCAGCCGTCTCTGCAGCCCTATGCTGCCGTTTGCGAACCAAAATACCGGGAGGCGGTGTAGAGTTTGAAGGCGCCGCTGATGCCGATCCAGCCGAAAAGGGCGAGCCAGCCCAATGTAGCAGCCGCCGTCCACTGGATCCGGTGCACCGCGCCGTCGGTGATAACGAGGCCAAGGATGGAAAGCAGGCCGACCAGAAACTGCGCTAGGCCTAGCACCAGCAATTCTTCGCGCGGCGCGCTTTTCCAGATGAGATAGGTGCCGCCAGCGCCGGCGAGGAAGATGGCGCTGTAGACCTGCGCGTGGAAAGGATCGACGGTCCATGGCCAGGTGCTGCTGACCATCAGGGGAAACAGCAACATGCCCAAACCATAGAGCCCAAGGATCGCCGTTTCCGCCAACATGTAGCTGCGCCATGCAGGGCTTGTGGTCACGCCACTTGCTGACGGACGGCCCCTGGCCCGCCACAGGAACAACCCGGATACTGCGACCGACCCAAGGTAGACCAGAAACCACAGCCAGGTCGCTTTTCGCTCGAGGTTGAAATAGCCGAGATTGATCAACGAAACTCCCGACACTATGAGGGTGAAGATGAAGGCCATGACCAGCACGAGCCTGCCCGGCGACCAGCGATTCCAGAAAAAGAGCGCCGCCATCACTGCCATTTCGGCGGTGTAGAAGCCGCCGAGAAAGCGGGCACTGAACGGCGTGACGGGCCAGGGCCAGCGCGGCTTGACCAGCGCAGGCGCGAAAAACAGGCCGGCGCCGACGATCAGAACGATTATGACCCCTGCCGAGAAAAGCCGTAGCGCCGCGGGAAATGGCGGGTTGTCGGATGTCGGCACGGGAGAAAGCCCCATAGATGAATTCGCCATGCACCATCATAGTGCCGCTTGCGGTCGGTGAAAATCCGCCGAATACAAATTGAGCTGTCATCAGATCTATCCATTCGAATGGCCGTTCGATCCCTTTCGACGTAAGATGGAGTGCGCGGACCGAAGACCGGTCCGGCCAACACGCCTCGAGGCGCATTTTCCGGAGCCTGCACGATGACCGAAGCTCAGGATCTGTTCTCACTTCTGCGGCAATCGACCGATGTCGATCCGCAGGCAATCGACGCGATCCGGCAAACCATCGCCGAGGGCAAGGACCGCGAGCTTTGCCGCATCAATGCGCTGGCCTTCGCCAGCAAGAATGGCCTCGACGAGGAACGCGCCATCAGCGCCTTTCTGCATGCAGCGCGGGTGGGCATCTTCGACATCTCCTGGAATGTTCTGTGCCCCGGCTGCGGCGGCGTGCTCGACACCAACGCCACGCTGAAAACCATGCAGAAGGACGAATATACTTGCGCGCTGTGCTCCGAGGGCTATTCGCCAACCCTCGACGAGATGGTCGAGGTAACATTCACCGTCAGTCCACGCATACGCAAGATTGCCGCCCACACTCCACATGAACTGCCGTTGGTGGAATATCTCCGCCAGATCTACTTGGCGTCCGGCGCCGATCTGCCGGAAGAGGATTTGGCGGAGAAGATGGAAGCGTTCTCGCTGGAGGATATCGAGCTTGCGCCCGGTGAAAAGGCGGTGCTGCCCATACAGCTTCCGTCTGAATTCGTCATCGTGTTCGAGCCGGTCACGCATTCAGCACAGTTCATCGACGTTAAGGGCGAACCAACAAGGGAGCGCCGAAGCCTCTCCTTGGTTTTCGACCGCGACCATGTCCAAAACCAGACGTTGGAGATGCAACCAGGCCCTTTGCGCATTTCCCTGGAAAACAGGACCGACACCCGCGTGCTGCCGACGGTCTTCATCGCCGGCCACGCATTGCATGATTTCCTGGGCAAGCGCCGGCCCTTCCTGACCGCCAAGCGCCTGCTCACCAACCAGACGTTTCGTGATCTCTATCGCACGGACACGCTCGACATCAACCAGCGGCTGAAGATCACCAGCCTGACCTTCCTCTTCACCGACCTGCGCGGATCGACCGAGCTTTACGAGCGGGTAGGCGACCTTTCAGCCTTCGATCTGGTGCGCGAGCATTTCCAAGTGCTGCACGAGATCGTCTCGGCGGAGGCGGGCGCGGTAGTCAAGACGATCGGTGATGCGGTGATGGCGACCTTCGCGACGCCTGATCGTGCGGTTGCCGCGGCCCTCAGGATGCGCGATGCCATGCGTGGGCTCAATGGAAAAAGCGGGCGCGAGGACCTGCTGCTCAAGATCGGAGTCCATGCCGGCCCTTGCATCGCCGTGTCCATGAACGAGCGGCAGGACTATTTTGGCCAGACGGTCAACATTGCTTCACGGGTCCAGAACCTGGCCAACGCCCAGGCGATCTTCGCCACCCGTGCGGTGGTCGACGACAATCTCACCGCCGATCTGTTGCGCAGGAACGCGCTGACGCCCGTGCCTCACGAAGTCTCGCTGCGCGGCATTGAGCGGGAGATCGCGGTGTATACAATCCCCTGACGAATTTCAGAGCAATTTCAGGACAAGCGTGAAACGGTTTCCCGGGAAAAGCGCGTAACGCTTTCGCTTGGCAAATGCGTTAAAAACAAAGAGCTGGAGCAGCATTTCCGTGAAGCGCGCTTACGGCCGCTCACAAGCGCTTGCAGAGGAAATAACGATCGGCGGGCTCCGACGTCGGCGCTGCAAGGCGTTGCAGCAGCGGGTGGTCGAGCGGCGTGCCACTGACAGCGAAGCCGCCAACGCGAAGCAGGCTGGCGATCAAATCGGGAAGCCATGTGGCGGTCACTGCATCGCGGTCATCATAGCCGGTGCCGATGTCGGCATGAACAAGGGCGGCGTCGATGCCAATGAACTTGCGTCCCGTTTCGCGTATTTCGCCGAGCACGAGGTTTTCAGCTTCGGGAATTGAGCTGGCGTGTGCGCCGACTTCGCGGTCGAACACCAGAATCCGGCGCCCGGGCAGGCGTTCGCGCAAATGGTGGAACGTCCGGCCATTGCCGAGGCCGAGCTCGAGCACCAGCCCTTCCATCTTCGCCACCTCGGGGCAGACGTAATCGAGAATGTCACGCTGTGCGGTCATCCTGCTGATGAAATTCTCGAGACGACTCATATGCTTTTGTGTGTCCTGAACCAGATAAAGAAATCGGTAATGCCCGCGATTAATCTCCGATCACGCCTCGCCGCATATAGAGGCCGACGATGGACACTGCAACCACCAAACAGGCTGCCAACGAGGGTCGTACCGGGTGGACTTGGCGGCCCGGCGGGCGTCGGAATAGGCGATGTCATTTGTATGGGTCTGCGGCGTCCCGCAAGCCGTCGCCGAGGAAGTTGAATGCCAAGATGACGAGAACAACGGGCAACATCGGCAAAAGCAGCCATGGATAGAACGCGATCACGCTGACGCTGCGCGCCTCGGTCAGCAGGATACCCCAGCTGGTTGTCGGTGGCCTCAGGCCCAGCCCCAGGAAGCTCAGTGCCGTCTCGCCCAGGATCATGCCGGGTATGGAGATCGTCGCCGTCGCGATCAGATGCGACATGAAGCCGGGAATGAGGTGCCGCCCGATGATGCGGCTGCTCGTGGCGCCCATCAATTGCGCGGCCAGAACATAATCCTCCTCGCGCAAGGCCAGAAGCTTTGAACGCACGGCCCGCGCCAGTCCGGTCCAGTGGATCAGCCCGAGGATGACGGTGATGCCGAAATAGATCAGGATTGGACTCCAGGTTATCGGCATGATCGCGGCCAGAGCCATCCATAGCGGAATGCTGGGAATCGATTGCAGAACTTCGATTATCCGTTGAACAATCAGGTCGAAGATGCCGCCATGATAGCCGGCCAGTCCGCCGATGACGATGCCGAGCAGGAAGCTGAAACTGATGCCGATGAGGCCGATTGTCAGTGAAATGCGTGCGCCATAGATGATGCGAGAGAGCACATCGCGCCCCAGCCTGTCGGTGCCGGCCAGAAAGAGCTGGCCGTTTTCGGCAGGGCAGACGAAATGCGTGTCGCCTTCGACCAGGCCCCAGAACCGGTAACTGTCGCCCTTGCAGAAGAAACGAATACGCTGAACGTCATCGTGCTTCTCGCTGTAGTTCCGCTTGAGTGTGTCCATATCCAGCGTCATCTGGCGGCCATAGACGAACGGCCCAACGAACTGCCCGTCGTGGAACAGGTGCACCCGCTGCGGCGGCGAATAGATGTAGTCCATGTTGCGCGTGTGCAGATTGTAGGGCGCCAGGAACTCGCAGATCAGTATCCCGAAATAGAGTGCCGCAAGGAATATTCCGGACATAAGGGCAAGCCGGTGCATCCGGAATTTCCACCACATCAGCCGCAACTGCGACGCCTGAAACACCTTCGACTGCTCCGACGTCATCGCTTCGACCGACTGCAGGTCAAAGGGGGCGATGGAAACGTAGTGTTGCAGTGGAGCACCCGGAGCGGGCAGCGGCGATTGCGTGTTCATTTGGTGCTGCCGCCCTGTAGACGAATTCGCGGATCAAGTAGCGCCAGCGCCAGGTCGGAAATCAGGACGCCGATGACCGTGAGGAAGGCGAGGAACATCAGGAACGACCCTGCCAGATACATATCCTGGCTTTGCAGTGCTCTGATCAGCATTGGCCCGGTCGTTTCCAAAGACAGCACGATCGCGGTGATTTCGGCGCCGGAGATGATGGCCGGCAGGATAGAGCCGATGTCGGAAACGAAGAAATTGAGCGCCATGCGCAGCGGATATTTGACCAGCGCCTTGAAGGGATGAAGGCCTTTGGCGCGCGCGGTCACGACATATTGCTTGTGCAGTTCATCGAGCAGATTGGCGCGCAGCCGCCGGATCATGCTTGCCGTGCCCCCGGTGCCGATGATCAAGACCGGGATCCAGAGATGGGCGAGGATCGACTTGGCCTTGGCCCAGCTCATCGGCTCGCTGAGATATTGCGGGTCCATGAGATGGCCGACGGACGTGCCGAACCAGATATTGGCGAAATACATCAGGATCAGCGCCAGCATGAAATTCGGAATGGCAAGGCCGAGAAGGCCGAAGAGAGTAAGCCCATAGTCCCCCCAGCTGTATTGATGTGTGGCGGAATACATGCCGATCGGAAAGGCGATGAGCCAGGTGAAGATGATCGTGACGAAGGAAACCAGCACGGTCAGCCACATTCGGTCGCCGATGACGTCGCGAACCGGCAGCTCATACTCGAAGGAATAGCCGAAATCGCCATGCAGCATTCCTCCGACCCAGTAGAAGTAGCGAATGACCGGCGGCTTGTCGAAACCATATTCCTTCCGCATCATCTCGATGCGATCGGAATCCACCGCCTCGCCCTGCGCCCGAAGCTCGGAAACGTAGCTATCGAAATAGTCGCCTGGGGGAAGTTCGATGATAGTGAACACCAGCGCCGATATGATCAGCAGGGTTGGAACCATCACGGCGATGCGCCAGACAATATATCGAAGCACGCTCAGGACTCTCCAAGCCAGAATGTATCCAGCATATAGACACCGAAATAGGCGGTCGGGTCATAGCCGTAGAGTGCCTTGTCAGGCAGATTGCGCAGCCGCGAGGATACAAGTACCGGCTGATGCGTTCCGTTCACAGTGCCGATCGAAAACACCTGATCGGTGTAAATCGACAGCATCGAATTCCAGATTTCGGCGCGCTCGGTGGCTCCGGTCGATGCGTTCCACCGCTTGAGCAAAGCCATCAACTCGACCACTTCAGGAAGATCGGGCGCCTCTCCCATCGTGCCATTAGACAAATAGTGAGCACCCCAGAGCGGCCATTGGAGCTGGTCGTCGATGGTGGGGGCCAACTGGTTCGGGTTCATGTCGGCGGTCGGCACGCCATTGTCGATGCCCGACCACATCGACATCATTATCTGTCCGCCAAGTGCGCGGCTGCGGAAGATGTCGCGCTGTGAAGTTCGGATGAACAAAGCAATGCCGATCTTGCGCCAGTGATCGGTGATGAGTTCGAGCGCGTCGGTTTCCAGTGTGCTTTCGCCGGCCGTTTCCACGATGATTTGTGCCGAGCGTCCGTCGGGAAGTATCCGCAGCCCGTCATCGTCACGCGTCTTAAGCCCGACCTCGTCGAGCAGGGCATTGGCCTGGTCGGGATCATGGGCGATCCAGGCTTTCGCGAATTCCGGCCGATAGAGAGGGCTCTCCGGCAGCACCGTATCGGCACTTTCCTGCGCCAACCCGTAGAACACGGCCAAATTGATCTCGCGCCTGTCCACAGCGAGCGAAAGTGCGCGGCGCACGCGCACGTCACGAAAAAGGCCGCGCCACACCTGGTCGGAGCAATTCAGATTGGGCAACAGCGCCAGCCGCGAACCCTGTGTGCGTTTCCAAAGGTGCATCTTCACCGGGTAACGCTTTTCGGCATCCTTCAGGAAGGAGTAATCGCTGAAGTCAATTCCCATGCATTGCAAGTCGCTCTCGCCCGCACCGGTCTTGGCGGAAATGATCGCCGAGGAGCTGACATTCATAACGATCCGGTCGACATAGGGCAGTTGCCTGCCATTTTCGTCTGTTCGATGAAAGAAAGGGTTCCGCTCGAAGACGAACTGCTCGGCCGGCGGCTTGGTGCGGTTCTGCCAGGGATCGAGCGTCGGCAACTCCGGATTCTCCGGGCGGTATTGCCGCGACATGCGGATATGAAGGAGAGTCCATTTCTGGGCCCGGTTCTCCTTCATCAGGCCGGCGAGCCGGAATGGATCCTGGTACTTCTTGTGGAACTGCTTGAGATAGGCGGCCGGCAGGACAAGCGATAGCGGCGAAGCGGCAGCGAGCTTAGGCAGGAAGTCGGGATTGGGCGCATCCCAACTATAGCGGACCGTCAACGGATCGACGATCTCGAAACGTGGCGGCTTGCCGTCCGCCATCAGGGCGGGGGCGAGCCCGCCTTGCGACAGCTCATCGTTCAGCCAGACATCTTCCCAGCAATAGCGAAAATCCTCCGACGTCAGCAGGCTACCGTCGGACCATTTATGCCCTTCCCGTATCTTGAACGTGAAGACCCGATCATCCGCAACGTCGAAGCGCTCGAGAATGTCGGGTTGCAAATTGAGCTTTTCATCATACCCGACCAGGCGAGAATACCCATAAATCGTCATCAGCCGAATATCTTTCTGGCTGCCGATGATCGTGCGCAGCGTACCGCCATATTGGCCGGGCTGCCGGCCCATCGCAGCGAGATTTATCGCGCGCGGGTTCTTGGGCAAGCGTTCGGCGAGGGCCGGCAGTGCCCTGGCCTTCAACAGCGGCTGAAGAAATTCCGGCTCCAGATCGCCAGCGCGCACCGTGCCCGGCAGAAATGCCGAAGCCATGAGCCCAAGGACGGTGCGCCGGCTGATCAAGGGCGTAACTCGCTGACATTGGCCGAACGTCGGGCCAGCACGAGGTGGCCGCCGCCAAGATCGAGCGGCGACAGCACATCCTCGTTGCCCTCGTCACGGAATTGCGGTCCCCATGCGCTGCTGTCGGAAGCGCCGCTGAGCTTCAGCGTCTTGAAATCCATCGGCCTGTCGAGATCGGGGAAAGGTACTGCGGCGACCAGCGAGCGCGTGTAGGGGTGGATCGGTTTCCTGAGCAGAATTTCGCGCGGCGCAAGCTCGACGATACGCCCGCCGCACATCACCGCGATGCGATCCGCCATATAGTCCACCACAGCCAGGTTGTGGGATATGAACAGGTAGGTCAGGCCCAGTTCCTTCTGCAGGTCCTTGAGGAGGTTCAGGATCTGCGCCTGGACAGAGACGTCGAGCGCCGAAACCGGCTCGTCGCAGATCAGGAGTTCGGGTCCCAGGGCCAGCGCGCGCGCGATGCCGATACGCTGACGCTGCCCGCCGGAGAAACTGTGCGGATACCGCTTGATGAAGCGCGGATCGAGCCCGATTGCCTGCATCAGGCTCTTGACCGTGGCGAGCCGAGACGCGGCATTGCCACGTTGATGGATTTCCAGCGGTTCGCTCAGGATGTTTTCCACCGTCATGCGAGGTGAAAGCGACGAAACCGGATCCTGAAAAACCATCTGGATCTTCGCGCGCAGCAGGCGCAGGGCCTCTCTCTCGCCTTCCAAGACGTCGATCGGTCCATCGCGGCCATTGAAGATCACAGAGCCGCCGCTGGGGGTGACAGCCCGCATGAGGATCTTGCTGACAGTGGTTTTGCCGCAGCCGCTTTCGCCGACCAGACCCAGGCACTCGCCCCGCCTGATATCGAAGCTCACGCCGTCCACGGCGCGAATAGAGGTTTGCTGATTCGCGCCGAACCATCCGGACTTGCGGGTGGTGTAGACCTTTTCCAGATCCCTGACCGAGAGCAGGATGTCGTCCGCCCCTTTCGATCCCGGCGCCGTCTGCTTGCCGAGCAGGTTCTGGACATTCACCGGCACCTCGCGAAGCGCCTTTAGCCGTTCGCCAGGTTTCAGGTCGAAATGCGGAACAGCTGCCATCAGGCCCTTCAGGTAAGGGTGACCTGGCCGGCGGAATATCGCCTCGACAGGTCCCGCTTCCATGATCTCGCCATGGTAGATGACGACCACCTCGTCGGCGACATTGGCGACCACGCCGAGATCGTGGGTGATCAGCAGCATCGCCATATTCAGCTTGCTCTGCAGCTCGCGCAGCAATTGCAAGATTTGCGCCTGGATGGTGACGTCCAACGCAGTCGTCGGTTCGTCGGCGATCAACAGGGCGGGCCGGCAGATAAGCGCCATGGCGATCATGGCGCGCTGACGCAATCCTCCTGAAAGTTCAAAAGGATACATGTCATAGGCGCGCTTGGGATTAGGAAAGCCGACGAGGCCGAGCATTTCCTCGGTCCGCGCTTTGCGCTCTGCCCGAGCCATGGGCGTATGAATCTGCAGGGATTCGCTGACCTGGTTGCCGATCGTGTGCAGCGGCGACAGCGATGTCATCGGCTCCTGAAAGATCTTGCCGATGCGGCTGCCTCTCAGCGCCCGGATCTCGGGTCCATCGCGCGGCATTTGCAGGATATCCTGCGTCGTGCCGGGCTTTTCAGGATCCGAAAACAGGATACGGCCGCGAACATGGGCTGTCTTCGGCAAAATGCCCATCACTGCCTGGCTGAGAACCGATTTCCCGGAACCGGACTCGCCCACAAGCGCGGTCACCTTGCCGGGCAGGACGCGAAGATTTGCGCGCCTGACGGCATGCAACGGTCCCCCGATGATGGCAAAAGAGATGCCAACATCCTCGATCCGCAGTAGATCAACGCCCGAATTCATTTTCACCCCAGCCCTACTGCTGCCGACCCTGCCGGGCGGCAGACCCAGAAAGCGAGACTAGCGCATTGCCAGCCTAGAGCAACTTGGATTCGAAACGAGCGCCAGTGGCGCTATCCGGCGACAGGACAGCATACCAAAGGCATTCGGATCAGATTGAGGCGGGCTACTGGAGCTTCCTGGGGTCGCCCGGCGACAGCCGTGCTGCATCGCGATGAAGCAGCATGACCTGCTCGGCCTCCGATCTCCGGTCGTAAATCGGCTCCAGCGCACCGTCTTCATCGAGTGCGAGAGCGCCCGACAGATCGGGTGAAAGCACCGTCAGCTTCTGCTTGAGCCCCGCCAATTCCTCGGTGCCGAGCGTCAGCCAGCTGTTGGCGCCGCAATAGCTGGCGAACTCCTTGCTGGCGAGAACGCGGTGCGGATATTTCTTGGTCAGGGTCTGGAGACGCTGGACCTCGTTTACAGCCGAGCCAAACACAGAGAAGGTGAGCCGATCGGTAAGCCCGACATTGCCGAACA
Source organism: Mesorhizobium sp. URHB0026 (assembly GCF_054059755.1). Classification (NCBI taxonomy): domain Bacteria; kingdom Pseudomonadati; phylum Pseudomonadota; class Alphaproteobacteria; order Hyphomicrobiales; family Phyllobacteriaceae; genus Mesorhizobium; species Mesorhizobium sp. URHB0026. Next base: position 2,545,602 of record NZ_JBSSCN010000001.1, read on the forward strand.
TCACGTCGCCGACATGCAGGCCGATGCCAAATTTTATGTCGGGCAACCCCTTTTCCTTTCTTCGCAGATTGAGATCGATCATGCGCGCAGTGGCCTTGTGCGCTGCCGCCAGAGCAGACTGGCAGGCGATCTCGGACTGCGAGCGATGCCTTTCGCAAGGGTAGACGGCAATGAAGCCGTCACCTATGAAACTCATGATCTGCCCGCCTTTGCGATTGAAAGGTGCAGCAATGGCGTCGAAAAACTGGTTCAGCGTATCGATGTAGATTTCGCGGCCGGAGGTTTCGGCAAGCCGTGTCGACCCGCGCATATCGGCCATGACCAGTGCGGCCCGGATTGTGTCGCCCTCGCCGCGCTTGATCTGGCCGTCCAGCACGCGTCTGCCGGCGTCCCCGCCGAGATAAGTGGTCATCATGTTGTCGGCCAGCTTCGTGAGCACCGCCATCTTGGTTGCGATGGCGAGATGGTTTTGGATACGCAGCAGCGCCGAAATCATGCTGTCGCTGAAACCTGAAGCACTGTCGGTGGACCAGGAGCCGATCATTCCCTGACTGGTATTGCCGTTGAAGGGGTGGACGAAAGCCATGTAGTCGGTCACGCCCATCAGCCTGAGTTCATCGAAAACAGGAAACTCCGAGGGGACCGACGGGTCGAGCCGACGCCGCAGATGGTCGAGCTTGTTGCTGAGCAGATGGTAGTAGGGGCTGGTCAGGAACCTGTCGGAATGAACGCCGTCCTTTTTGCGGAAGCCTTCCACTTCCATGCCTTGGCCGCGGAGCCAGGTGAAGCCAAGCGCGTCATAAAGCGGATGAAGCATCGAAAAGCTCAAATGCACCCGCTTCAGCGGCAGGCCGGCAGCAGCCAGCCGCTCGCAAAACCCCTTTACCAATGTTTCCAGTTCGTCGCCCGCCAACGCCGACTGAGTAAGCCAGTCGGCAACCTTATCCATGAGAATTGTGGAAATTTCTGCTCGCGTCGTGCTCATGCCACCTCGAAACCCGTCGAAGACGGAACCATTATCCTTCGATCCGCCATAACACAGTCCGCCAGCGACCCAAAGATACCCCGAAGTCAACGGTTGGGTGCGGCCGCGACGGCGAAGGAAACTTCTGAATGACTGTCCTTGCAACCAAGGAACAGGCTTAACTGCATTCATGCCCTGCGTTATGTGGCGAAGCTGCGGCCGGAGTGAAATCACGATCCTGACATCGGGCGAAAGTGGCCGGCTGGGGCGCCGTCAGGCCTTCACCACCGTCTCTCGGAGCAGCCCGAGACGGCCAAAAACATTGCGTGTGTCGACGATCAGAATGGCGTGATCAGCGATTGCCTGATAGTCGATCGCGTCATGGTCGGTTGCAACGACGACAGCATCGAAATCCTTCAACGCCGCCTCGGTCAACTCGAGCGAGCGGCGCCCCCTGATGGCCATATGCTCCCGTGTGGTAGGGATCTCGGGAACGTGCGGATCGTGAAATTCCGCCTTGCCGCCGCGTTCCTCGATGAGTTCAATGAGTCGCAATGAGGGGCTTTCGCGGATGTCGGGCACATTCTTCTTGTAGGCGAGCCCGATGATGAGAATGCGCGAGCGGCTGAGCGCCTTGCCGCGGCGCCGGTCCAGCGCTTTGGCAAGTTCATCGACCACGTGACGCGGCATGGCAGTGTTGATCTCTGCCGCCAGCTCGATGAAGCGGGTCGGCAGTTCGTATTCGCGCGCCTTCCACGTCAGGTAGAAGGGATCGATTGGAACGCAGTGCCCGCCCAATCCGGGGCCAGGATAAAAAGGCATGTAGCCGAAGGGCTTGCTCTTGGCCGCCTCGACCACCTCCCAGATGTCGATACCCATGGCGCCGAGCACGACCTTTAATTCGTTGACGAGGGCTATGTTGACTGAGCGGAAGATGTTTTCCGTCAGCTTGACTGCCTCGGCGGTCGCCGTGCTGGAAACCGGAACGACGGTTTTGACCACCAATTGGTAGAAAGCCTTGACGAGCGTCGCCGCGTCAATGCCGTCACCTGCCACGACCTTGGGGATCGTCGCGACTTCAAAGTTGCGGTTGCCGGGATCCTCGCGTTCGGGCGAGAAGCCGAGGAAGAAGTCTATCTTCGACTGCAAGCCGGTTTCTTCCAGTATGGGCTTGATCACATCGTCGGTGGTGCCGGGATAGGTGGTAGATTCCAGCACGACGAGGTGACCGAGACGCAGATGCTTTGCGATGACGCCAGTTGTGTTCCTGACAAAGGACAGGTCCGGCTCACGGTTTTTCGTCAGCGGTGTCGGAACGCAGATGATGATGATATCGCAGCTTGACAGTTCGGCAAAATCCGCCGTGGCGCGGAACCGTCCACTCGCCACGTGGCCGGCAAGGGCTGTCGACGTCACCGCCTCGATGTAGGATTGGCCGTTGTTCAGACTCTCGACCTTCTGGGCTTCGATGTCGAAGCCGAAAACCGGGAAGCCGGCGCGTGCGACCGCAATTGCCAGCGGCAACCCGACATAGCCCAATCCGATCACGCCGACTTGCGCGGCGTGCGTCGAGATACGGTTCAGCAGACGGTCATATGCCGATCGTGAAGCGCCCAAAATCTGCTTTCCCGTTAATTGGGACAGGCTGGCCGCTGCCAGGCGCGGCTTACCAGTCCCAGGAACCATGGCCGAGGCATATTTGGGAAAATGGATTCTCGCAAGCCGTCATCAGACCGGCAACTTTGCCTTCAGGTTTGCGGCCGCCATTGCATAGCCGCCGGCGGCACCATCTATGAAATGAACGTGATCGCGGTGCAGCGGCGAGGCGACGAGGCATGTCATCAAGGCCGATTTCTGGCGGTGCAGGCCATAGTTGCAGATGCCTGCCTCTTCCGCCTGTTTGAGCCGCTTCTCGATCCGTTGCAACACATCAGCGTCAACGTCGATGGTCATCTTCAGGCCATCGTCGAATTTCCGGAAATCCGAATTGCTGGCCACTTCGCGTTTATAGATCTTTGGATCGAAACTGCCGATCGTCCAGCCATATCTGTCGGTGATGGCCGTAAGCGCCATCAGGAACACTATCCACGACTTCGACAGCCACCGCAGTCCTGCCGGCGCCGTCGCCCGCGCCTCGATATCGAGGCCGGCGGGCAGCAAGCTGTAACCCGGCCCGTTCACCGGCACGGGGTGGCCACCGCGTTCCTGCCTGGCGGCAAGGGCAATGATGTCGGACGCCAGAAACTGAAAACCGCGCAGGTCGCGCGACGAGCCCGGTGTGGCTATGATCGAGACGATTTCGCCGTGCCGGGTTTCGATAGGGTTCCAGCGGCAGGACAGGCCGGTCAGATCCGGCCGTGCGCCGGCCGCAGCAGGATCGATGCGGTAGCGCCCCGCTTTCATCTCGGCTTCCGCCCAACTGCCACCGCCGCCAGCGAACATGGCATAAAAGACGGCATCGGACGCTTGGAACCTTGCCACGCGAACGTCGAGGCCTTGCGCTCGAATATCCGCTATCGGCACGATTGCGGCACGCAGGGTTAGGTCCAGTTCGTCCGCCACCCATCTCTGGACAGCCGCCAGCGCCTCGCGGGTGGGCTCCATCGCCGAGCCGGGAAAGGCCACGAGCGCCCCGTCGCCGCCGAAGACAAAGGGAAGATCTTGCCGACCTAGCGCATTGAGCAGGGCCGAAATGACACTGGCGCCGGCCATATTGACCGTTTTATAGCGTCCCGTCTCGATCGCCTTGGTCGAGCCGACAATGTCGGCTGTTGCCAGCGCCCAGCCATCGGGGAGAGGCCGATAGTTGTCGATGTCGGCCACGCTTTCGAACTTTGCGAAGACCGGCAGAGAAGCGACAAACGGGTCCGAGGCGGCAGCTGTCTCCATGAGCATCAGATAGCACATTCCGCTGCTTGAAGGTGCAGTCGATGATGCTTCGAAATTGACTTGCGCATGCGTTCCGATGATAGGGTCGCGCAATGCGAATTGCCTTCTACGCGCCGCTGAAGTCACCCAATCATTCCGTTGCCTCCGGCGACCGCCAGATGGCACGCATGCTGGTCAAGGCGCTGGAGCATGGAGGACACAGCGTCGAACTGGCATCCGAATTGCGCTTCTATCTACGCGAACCGGAGCCGAAAAGTTTCGATGCGCTCAAGATAGAGGCCCGAGAGGAAGCCGCGCGGCTGGCCCGCCTTTGGGACCGTGACGGCAAGCCCGATCTATGGTTCTGCTATCATCCCTATTACAAGGCGCCCGACCTGATCGGGCCCGAGTTGGCGTCGACCTTTGATGTCCCATATGTGACAGCGGAAGCTTCCTATTCGAGGCGACGCAATGCCGGTTTGTGGGCTGATACGCAAGCGTTGGTGGTCCAAGCCGTCGAACAGGCGGCGCTGAACATCTGCTTCACGCAAAGGGATCGTCAGGGATTGGCAGATGCGATACCCCAGGTCGCTCTTCATATGCTGTCACCCTTCATCGACACATCGGTCTTCCATGAAATGCCGGCACGAGGTTGCCCAACGCGCCTCGTTGCTGTTGCCATGATGCGACCGGGTGACAAAGTCGAAAGCTATCGCATGCTGGCGCAAGCGCTCGGTCAGATCGGCCACCTGCCCTGGACCATGTCGGTCGTCGGCGACGGGCCTGCCCGTGAGGACGTCAAGGCGCTATTCGCCGGCTTTGCCGCCGAGCGTATCGAATGGCTTGGCGCGATTGACCCAGCCGCCGTGCCGGATGTCCTCTATGGTGGAGGAATTTACGTCTGGCCGGGTTACGGGGAGGCCTATGGCGTTGCCTATCTTGAAGCACAGGCCGCCGGCCTTCCGGTGGTGGCTCAGGACATCGCCGGCGTGCCGGAAGTTGTACGAGATGGCCAGACCGGATTTCTCACCCCGCCGCACGATGTGGCGGCCTTCGCTTCTGCCATTGAAAGGCTTTTGGCCCGTAAAGACGAGAGAACCATCATGGCTGAAGAAGCCAGACGTTTCATCCTTGAAGAACGTTCCCTCGACGTTGCAGCGGCGCATCTGGCCGAACTTCTTTCGAAGGTCTCGGCTTCATGACATCCTCCGATCGGATCTGGCAGCCCTTGGTGGAAGAACTGGCGGGCCGGCAAGGGGCGGGTCGTAAGTCAGAGTTCTGGCTGCGCGACGATGATGCCGTGGATCCGATGCCTGCACTTGATCGGCTGCTCGACCTCACCGGTGAATTCGCGGTTCCTGCCACTCTGGCCGTCATTCCGGCTTTCACGGATGAGAAGCTTGTCGCCCGGCTCGACGAGGCGCCGCATGCCACAGTCGCCATCCATGGCTGGGCGCATCGAAATCATGCGCCCGAAGGCCAGAAAAAGCAGGAACTCGGCGCCCATCGGCCACGCGGGGCCGTCCTCGATGAATTGGCTGGCGGGCTGTCGCACGTAACGGACCTGCACGGCGCGCGCACCGTCCCGATGCTCGTGCCCCCTTGGAACAGGATCGACGCCGACCTCGTATCCGACCTTGGATCGATTGGATTTGCGGCATTGTCGGTTTTCGGGCCGCCGGAGCCGGCTGCACTGGCGGTCATCAACAGCAATGTCGACATCATGAATTGGCATGGCACGCGCGGCTGTCGCGATCACAGCCTATTGGTCCAGGCAATCATCGCGCACTTGCAGCATGCATTCGACGACGAACCGGTCGGCCTGCTCACCCATCATCTCGTACATGATGAATCGGCGTGGCGTTTCCTTGAACGGCTGTTCACAGTCACTGCACAGATCGAATCCTGCGCATGGGTTCCAATCAGGACATTGATCGGGCGCTGCGCAGGCACAGGAAAATAGCTCAGCGCCCTTTGTGCAACGAGACTGGAAATTCGAGGGTCAGCCCATCCCGCGCGGCAAAAGCGCCAGCAAACCTGTCTTTGGCCAGTTTCTCGATCTCATCCAGTTCCTCGTCGGTGCGTGTCGCATCGTGGTGAAACAGCGCAAGCCCTCGCGCACCGGCCGCCCCACAGAGTTTGACCCCCTGTTGCCATGTCGAGTGCCCGTTACCGCGGCGGCGTTCCATTTCCTCATCGGTGTAGGTGCAGTCGTAGATGACGAGGTCGGCATCTTCGATCAGGCCGAGCACCGTGCGATCGAGTTTGTCGGGCTCATGCTCAGTGTCTGTGATCACCGACACGACGCGGCCGCCCCATTCGACCCGGTAGCCGATGCAGCCGCCTGGGTGAACAAGACTGCCCGTCCGGACCACCACCCCTTCGCGCGGCCGAAGCACGTCTCCGGACACGAAGTCGCGGTAGTCGAGGCTTGCCTTGCAGACCTCCAGCTTCACTGGAAACCAAGGCGGCCGCATGAAAGCAGCGACCATTTGCCGCGTCGTCATGCGCCCTGCAAGATGCCCGGACCAAAGCGTAACCGTGACGCTCCGGTCGTAGATCGGCGCAAAGAACGGCAGCCCGATAATGTGATCGTAGTGGCAATGGGTGAAAAGTAGGTCGAAATCGGTCACGCCCAACGTCCGAAGCGCCCCGCCGGCAGGCCGCATGCCAGAGCCCGCGTCGAACAGAAGCGTATGCTTACCACAGCGCATCTCAATGCAGCTTGTGTTGCCGCCATGGCGAGAGAATTCTGGCCCCGATACCGGGATGCTGCCGCGCACCCCCCAAAACCTGACCAGGAAAACGTCGTCGTCCATGGTAGCCCCTTCGCAGTTCCCGTCGCTCATCGTAGCCAAACAACTGCCGCTAGAGCAAATTCAGGAAAATTGTGAACCGCTTTCCGCCCGGAACGAGGCCAGACCGGTTTTCCCAGTGACCTTTTCAGCAAGAGGCCCGCGCTATGATGACGGGAAGCGTCGACCGCGGTTCATTCGCTATTTGGCACTTCGTGCATCGATCAGATCGGCGGTGGTGTGGCTTAGGCGATCGGCAAGAACCCGCAATATCTCAATGGTCATTTCGGGGGACTCCTTCATGAGCCTCAGGAAATGATCCTTTCGGATTCTCAAGGCTTCCAGCTGACTTGCCGCTCTGACGGTGGCAGTGCGCGAGCTGTTGCAAAGTATGGCGATCTCGCCAACAATTGAATTTGGCACCATTTCAGCTACTTTTATCGGCCCTCTGTCGGAATCGACCAGAATCTCTGCCCTGCCTGAAAGGATGACATAGGCTGCATCTCCCTCGTCGCCCTGCCGGAACAGAATCTGGCCCGCGCCGTAGCTCACGCGATCGGATGTGAACGCAAGCAGTTTGAGCTTTGTCAACTCGATGCCAGAAAACAAGGGAACGCGTTGCAGCATTCCAACTTCATCCTTGAGCAGCATTGTCGCAAACCTCAAAATTAGCGTTTGCCAGACTAGAGCAACACGCGCCCAGATGGAATTGGTGCCGCATCCGCGACGTCCCTCTACGACACCAGTTCCTTGAAGACACCGTTGCCTGCCAAAAGTGTCTCGTGTGTTCCGTCTTCCACCAATTCACCCGAGTCGAAGACGATGACGCGATCGAACATCATCGCCATTGACGGATTCGTCACGACCCACACAATTGCCGGCGAATGGCCGTCGCGCCTGGCTTCCTCGAGCACGTTTCGCAACACCCTATCTTGCATGCGTTGATCGAGCGCCGATAGCGGCCGGTTGAGAATGAGAAAATCGGGACGCTTGAGCAGGGCTCGGGCAACGTCGAGCTTCTGTCTCTGTCCACCGGTCAGCCGCCTGCCGCCGGCGCCGACGTTGAAATCCAGGCCGACATTGAGAAGTTCGCCATAAAGCCCCAACTCGTCAAGAATGTCATAGAGGATTGAGCGTATGCGGTCCGGCGCGTCGGGGTGGTTGTTGCCCACACGCCCGAACAGCACATTGTCCATGACAGTAGCCGCGGCGATGTATTTGCCCGGATCATACCGTTCGATCGCGCTATGCAGCTCGGTCGGCAGGTTTTCATAGAACCGGTTGCGGGCAGTGACGATCTTGCTCATCAGTTCATCGCTCAGCAGGCCGAAGCGGTGCCGGGGCTCGATATAGGCAAAGCTCAAGCTGACGATCATGGCGCGGTCGGTCTCCGAAACCGCCTCGTAGGGACGGTTCTTGAGTCGTTGCAGCAAGGTTTCGTAGGCCGGTATCTCCTCGGCGCTCATGAAGGCGAGCTGCTGGAAAAACTGGTGATCGGCTGGCAGGTCGGCAAAGAGCTCGATCGCCTGTTCGGCGATTTCCATGCCCATTTCGTAGAGCGTGCGGTCGAGGCCGGCTTGATTCAGCACAGAAGAAAAATAGGGGTTGGCCGCCAGCGCCCTGTCCGCCAGTTCCGGGCCGGCCGCAGCGCCGAAGAGCAGGTTCTGGCCGATGGTCGCTTCCTTGTTGTAGGCGCCCGGTTCGAAAGGAACCACCAGTCCGCTCAGCCCTTCCTGTTCAAGCCGGGTTCGCAACGCCGCTCGCAGTTCGACGATCCGCCTGGCAAGTTCCGTGTGACGTTTGAGGTCGGCCGACGAGCGCAAGCCAAGATCCAGAATGTCGCGCGACAGAACAACCGCGTCGAGCACCCGGCGCACGGCTTCAAATAGGTCGTGCGGGCCGGTGGCTCCGGCGGAAGCATAGTTGATCCAGTCGCTGCGGATATCAAGATCTGGATTGCCCGACCGGTGCGCCTCTTCCATGTCCCAGCGGTGCTGGTCTGCCGCGGCACCGTCATAAGTCACCGGTGTCATCGGCGCATGCTTCAATCCGTAGAGCAAGTTATCGCGGAGGCTTGCCTGGAACAGGAAAACATCCGACGAGGCATACGACATGCGCCGTCCGGTAACTGCTTCGGGGAGTTCAAGCAGGTCGTCGGAACCCGAAGCGATCCTTCCGCTGTCGGGCCAGTTGAGCCGCGCGAAGGCTTCTGCAAGCGCTTCGGCTCCGCCTGTTGCGGTGCTGACCAGCGCCACCGTCTCACCCGGCTTGACCTGGAGGGAGACACGGTTGAGAAGCATCGCACCGCCATCGTCTGCTATGGACAGACCGATCGCCGACAGGGGTTTGGTCATCGGATCGGGATCGTCGATCGCCAACGCCCCAATTCTAGGCTCAATGAGACCCTCCACGGTGAACTGTTCAACAACCTGCTGATATTTGACCTGGACATCTTGCCGATCCTGATCCCAGTCGATCAGTTCCTTCATCGGTCCCGGCAGATCCTTGTAGGCGCCGATCACGGCTACGAGTTGGCCGACGTCCAGCCGACCCTCAATGGCTAGGTAGCCGCCGATCATGTAGAACAGAAAGGGCGTGAGCTGCGCGAGAAAATTATTGAGGAACTTTACCATGAATTTCCATTGGTAAAGATCGAAGCGGATCTTGAATATGAGCCCGAGCCGGGCCGCTATATCGGCGCGCTCATAGTTTGACGTATCGTGGACGTGAACCGCGCCGATACCGTCGACGATTTCGCCAACCCGGCCCGAAAGTGCGCGCGCCGTCAATTGCCGTTGGCGCCCGAGCACGATCAGCCGCCGCCGCATTCGCGGGATGAGCACGATCTGGATCGTCACGATCACGACCGCTATCAGTCCGAGCCAGACGTTCTGGACCATGATGAAGAGCATGGCCGTCAGCGCCTGACCGCCGAGCAGTACCGGCTGCAGGAAGGCATCGCCGATAAAGCCGCCCAGCGGCTCCACCTCGTCCTTCACCATGGTCGCCACTTCGGCGGATTTCACCCGCTTGAAATAAACCGGCGGAAACCGCAGAACACGATCGACCAGATCGAAGCGGATACGCCGCAGCATGCGTTCGCCGAGACGGCCCTTGTAGGTGTTGATGTAGAGTTTAAATAGGCCGTTGATGACGACCAGGAGGAGAAACACAAGGCTCAGGGCAAACAGCGTCGCCTTGCGGCCGAGCTGAAAACCGGAGAAGAACAGGACGTCGCCAAGGAACGGCAGGCTATAATGCAGCCTCATGAATGGCTGGGTCGCGCCCACTTGCTCGAAGCCCTTACCTTGAATTGGGCCGTTGACGATGAGCTTCGGCAGGTCGAAGGACATGAAATACGGGACCATCGAAAGCACGACGATCATCAATATCCAAAGCTGCTGCTTTTTGGTGTGCGTCCAGATATAGCGGGCGAGACTGGGTTCCATATGCGGCCGTGGAGCCTTCAGTTGGAAGGATGGGGGATGAAGAAGCGGCTACCGGCGCATGGCGTATCGGCAATTTCTTCGTCGCCGATGACAAGCTCGAACATGCAGTGCACGAAAGACGCCGATTGTCCCGACAGATGCAGCCGGCTCTCTCCGGCACCGGGCAATGGCGAAGCGGCTAACAGCATAATCAAATCCCCGGATCAAAACGGCCTTGCGGGGGGCAAGATTGCGTTGTGTCGCCCGAACTCCCACCATACAAGACGAATATGATGGATGTCACGCAACCACGCAATGCCGGCATGGACTGGCGCGAGCAAGCCTTGGACCTCACGCGCGGAATTGCGGCCTATGCCGACCGTCCTCTCGTGGCAGGGCTGGCGCGCGTCATCGCCCAGCATCCGAACGCCGATATAGGCAACGCCTTCAACCACAAACAGGTCGCCTGCAAGATGTGGGCGCTCGATAGGCTGTTCGAAAACAGCGGCGGGCGCTACGGGCGAATATGGGTTCTGGGTGGTTGGTACGGCGTGTTGTCGGCAATGTTTTTCAACGATGCCCGCTTCGACATCGCAGCGGTTGATAGCATCGACATCGATCCCGAAGTCGCGCCTGTCGCCCAGACGTTAAACCGGGATGCCGGCGACCGGTTCCGGGCCCTGACGGCAGATATGTACGCACTCGACTATGCGGCCGGGCGTCCCGACCTGACCGTCAATACGAGCTGCGAACACATAGCCGATCTGCCCGCCTGGCTTGCTCTGCTTCCGCGGGGGACGACTGTTCTGCTGCAATCGAACGATTATTTCAGCGAGCCAACGCACGTCAACTGCGTGGCTTCGCTGGCAGCCTTCGAAGCAATGGCGGCGCTGCGGGAGGTGCGGTTCTCCGGCGAACTGCCCACCAAAAATTATACGCGCTTCATGCTGATTGGAACGGTCTAGCTTTCGCCCAACCGCCTAGCGGTTTTCGATCCATAAAACACGCCGTGGAGCGCGTCGCACGAAGCTCACCAGAAGCGACGCGCGTCAGAGCAAATCCAGGAAAATGTGAGCGGCTCTCTGTCCGGACTTGCGTCAAGACAAAGAGGTAGAGCTGTTCTGCGTTTTCCGCGAAACCTGAACGGCGTTGGGATTTGTCGTCCGTTCGATCATGAGCTTTTGTTGAGACGAAGCCCCTGTCTTAGGGACCATGTTCGATGCCGGTCGCGCAGGATTTGCGCCGAGTGACGGGCGCCGTCCAGGTTGAGACGATGGGCGGATGGTCCAGGTGCCACAAGCGCGGCTTCGATCGCTTTCGCCAAACCTTCAGGCGTCAGGTCCCTTTCCATCACAACCGTTGCAAGGCCGAGTTCTTCGAGCAGCAGGGCGCGAACCGTTTGTTCTGTTTCACCGCCGGCTGCAAATGGGGCGAGCAGGGAGCGACATCCCGCGCGCAGGACATCGCAGACCGTGTTGTAACCCGCCTGCGAGACTGACAGGCGGGCACCCGTCAGCAGGCTGGCGAAATCCTTGCGGAACCGGAAGATGGACAGGCCCGGCGGGACGTCGTGTGCAATCGCATCAAACTGGTCTTTCGGCAGGTTTGGGCCGGTGATCAAACACCATTTCCAACCGTTCCTGGCATTCCGCGCAGCTGCGATGGTGGAGCTTACAAGGCTGTTTCCGGCAGCCCCGCCGCCAACTGACACCAGAACGTCGAAGCGCTCGGAGGCGGCGGGCGATGGTGGCCCGGCAACGAGCCCCGTGTAGGTGACCTCGGTCTTGATCGCCCCGGCCAGTGGAAATGTCTTGTCGAGGGTTGCAAAAGCCGGGTCGCCGTGGACCATAATAAGATCGAAATGCCTATTGACCAGATCAAGCGTTTCCTGGTTTCGGCCCGGCTTGACGCGCTCCTGAAGGATATCGCGGATGGACGTTGCCAGCAGCGGTCTGGGCGACGAAGCGTTGATAGCCTCGATCAGCGGCAAGAGTTCGAATCGCATCTGCCGGCGTCCAAATGGAAACGCCTCGACAATCACGACATCAGGCCTGCAATCCCGGAATGCCTGGAGCAGCATCTCTGAACGGCGTTTCTTGAAATCCACGTCTATGGGTATGCCCTGCAGGTCGACAAGTCCGGAAAATCTTTCATCACCGGAGGTGACAGGCGGCAGGGTTACAAGTTTTACCCCCAGGCCCGGAAACCCATCGACCGGAGGTCCGCCGGTCACGATCGTTACGTCAAAACCGTCATCGACCAGAGCCGCCGCAACGTGGCTGGTCCGTGCGAGATGCCCGATACCGAGCAGGTGCTGAACATAGAGGAAGGCGCGCAGCTGCTTCAATCGACGGCCCGCCACTCGCGCTCGAACAGTTCCGTCAGCTGTCCAATGCTGGCCATATGATCAAAATTGCCGCGCACGTGCCGCTCTGCGGCATCGCCCAGGCGGGCGCGCAGCACGGGATCCCGGATCAGGCGCTCCAGCGCCTGTGCCAGTGCGATTGGGCTATTTGTCGGTACCAGAAGCCCGGTTTCATCGGGCGATATAAGCTCCGGCACACCAGAAACATCGGTGGACACGCAGGCAAGCCGCTGGCTAGCTGCCTCCACGAGAACATTTGGCAAGCCGTCCCGGTCGCCATTTGCCGTGATCCTGCAGGCCAGGGCGAAGATGTCGGCGCAGCGGTAGTGCTCAAGCACCTGCTCCTGCGCAAGCGCGCCTTTCCAGGCGACGCGATCGTCCAGTCCGAGCTTTTGCGCCATCGCCTTGAGCCGTTCCAGTTCCTCGCCGTCGCCGATATGCTCGAAACGCCAGGCCAAATCGCCCGGCAAGAGGGCAAGGGCTTCCAGCAAGGTATCGTAACCCTTCTTTTCGACGGCGCGACCGACACTCAGTACGACAACCGCTCCGGCCGGCTCCGAGCCGTCATGCTGTTTTCGCGCGTCGCCGAAACTGCCGAAGCGATGAAGGTCGAGCCCATGATAGCTCAGATGCACAGACGAGTTGCCGTTGGCGAGTTTTTTCAGACGATCGAAGCCGGTTTTCGTGCAGGTGACTGTCCAGCGGGCCGAGGAAAGTTTGCCAGCCAAATCCCAGTCCGCCGAAGTCCAGATGTCCTTGGCATGGGCTGAGCAGCTCCAGGGCAGGCTACGAAGCTGGCTGGCATAGCGCGTCACCGATGCCGGTGTGTGCACGAAATGCGCATGCAACCATCCCGCGTCTTCCGGCCATTCGGCCGCCAGCACCAGCGCTTGCCCGAAGCGACGTGCACGATTGCGCGTAAAGTCGCGGAGCATGTCGGCGGCCAGCGATCCGAGCGCGCGCCAGAAGCTCGGCCGCGGCAAATAGGCAAACAACGAGCGAAGCACGCGTAGCGGCTCGTCGTGCAGATATTCCGGCAGGTAGTGGACGGGCGCTTTGATCTCGTCATGCACGGGGTGCCGTTTTGCGTCGGTGGGGCGCCTGAGCGCAACGAGAATCAAATCGAACCCTGCGCGTTCCAGACCGAGCAGTTCCTGCGCGATAAAAGTTTCCGACAGCCGCGGATAGCCCTTCAGGACCACGACGATCTTGCGACGTTGCAAGTCAGTTGGTTCCTTCAACGACCGAAAGGTGATGGCCGGCCCGCCGGTCGAGCAATGACGCGACAATCTCGGAAATGTGAGGCAGTCCTTCCAGCGTCAGATGCGGGTTACTCTGTGAGGGGCGGGACCGGTCTGGCAGAGCCACTAGTGCATCGGCGAATCGCTGGGAGTCCTTGGCTTCATCCGGCAGAAGCAGCTCGATCAGCCCGAGTTCCGCTGCGCGCCGAGCGCGAATCAGTTGTTCCTGGCGGGGCTCAATCCGCGGCACGATCAGCGCCGGCTTGTCGAAAGATAATATCTCGCAATAGGTGTTGTAACCACCCATGGCAACTACCGCCTTGGCGCCTGCAATCAGGTCTTCCATACGGTTGTCGAACTCGATCATCTTGATGTACGGGATCTTGGACCCCTTCTTGAGCAGCTTGTTGCGCTTGCGTGCCGGCATGTAGGGCCCAAGTACAATCAAGGCCCTGTGCTGCAGTTGAGGATCCTGCTGATAGGCATCGAAGACGTCGTGAATCAATTCGGCACCATCGCCGCCGCCACCGGTGGTAACCAGGATATAGTCGCCGTCGGGCCGGTGGCCGGGCAACTCGTTCCGCTGCAGGCTCCGTTGCAGGAAACCAACGAAACTCATCTTTGCCCTGACAGCCGGCGGCACATCCAGGCCGGTCAGCGGATCGTAGAAATCGGGCGGCCCGTAGACCCAGACCTTGTCGTAGAACAGGCCTATCTTGCGCATCACATCCCTGCGCGCCCACTCTGCCTCGAGAAGGTGCGGCGCATCCATCACCTCGCGCAGGCCAAGCACCAGCGTGGTGCCGCGCGTCTTGAGGTAGGACAGAGTATCCTCTATCTCACCGCGCAGGCCGAGCGGTTCCTTGTCGACGATGAAGATATCCGGCCGGAAGGTCTCGGCTGTGTGGCGGATGATCGACTGGCGCAGCCTCAGCGTCTCATGCAGATCGATATCCTTTTCCAGCGAGGTGTATTCGCCGTTGCGCAATTTGATGACGCTGGGGATCTTCACGAAGTCGACACGGGCACGGTAGTCGAAGGCGCCAGCGATGGTCGCACCCGAAATGATAAGTACCTGAAGTCCCCGGAATTCCTCGACCAGCGAATGCGCGATAGTCCGGCAGCGCTGCAGGTGGCCGAGCCCGAACGTGTCGTGGCTGTACATGAGAATTCGAGCGTTTTCTGCGTGCTGGGTCATTGGTGAACGTCTCTTAGAATTCTCGCCTTGAGGACCGTGAGCGACGGGCCGGCTTCGAAACCATCGTGGCTTTGAAATAGGAGGCCGCCATTTTCAATCTGTATTACTTCCGTGGGATGCCGGTCAGACAGGCCTTCCGATTGTCTGGGTCCGAAACTTGGATTGGCGAATATCGCCTTGCGAGAGCGGGCCGAGACCCCTGTTGTCGTTTTGAGAGGGATCGAAGGGGAATGTGGTATCCAAAAGATCGGCAGAAATCATCCCTCTTGATTCCAAAAAGTTCCGGTGTCTGCGAATTCCATCGGTTCGGAGCAGTGAAGGCGAATTCCGCTCTGCTGCCCATGTGGCCAATTGATTGGTCGCCACGCGTCCCCGGCCCATATTTGTTGTGGAACTCACTTCGCGCGCCATTACCCTCGGTCTTGGGGGACCAAAGGTGCTGCCCATCAATCTGTTGACGGGCGGTTTGATTGTGATCCACCGACCAGAACTGAGCCATTTGTCGCCAAGCTAGCCGGAATTCCAGCAAGAATCGAGTGGATGCTAGCGCTTACAACGCACCGCCCGCAGGTGTGCGTGTGCAAGACCGTTTGCCCGTCGATCGCGATGGCCTCCGAGAAGGCTCGCGAGCCTTTGGAGGCCATTCATTGGCCGCGTGGTCCGTTATTGCTCACATTGCGGCAATGCCAATCCGGATCGCATAACCAAGCTTCACCGCAGGTCTACTCGCCCGGCTTCCACAAGTGCAACACATGGCGCCTGCCATTCTCTGGCCTTCGCAGCTCTACGCGTCGTCCAAGAAAGGCATCTCCGAGCACCAACCGCGCCGTATGCTCGGCGTCACCAACAAAATCGCTTGGTTCATGGTTCACGGCATTCGAGAAGCGATGGCGGGAGACATTAAGTCTTCTGGCCCGCTTGGTGGCGAAGGCAAGATCGTAGGAGCCGACGAAACCTGGCATCGGGCGCGTGGACCGCGATTACCTTCACCTCAGCGCAAGGGCCAGGCGCGATTGAAGCGCAAGATGAAGCCGAAGCGCGCCGTTATCGGTCTGGTCGAGCGTGGCGGCAAGTCCGCATGGTTCACGGCAAGCCACCAAGGCCGCTGTGCGCGATATCCTGGTGCGCAATGCGACTGCACATCGACGCTCTACACCTGACCGGCGAGAGGGATTGCCAGTTCTGTCTTTCGTGATTCGAATCCAAACGGCGGTGATTTTCCCGAATCACCGCCGTTGATGCACCCAAACCACAGGGAAGGACGGGCAAGGCGCATGAGAACGATCACCAAATTAAACCTACCGGCCAGTCCCTCAAGTCGTCCTCTGGCCGGTCGTCGCCATGGCGCCGTGCAGCTCAAGCGCGATCGCGTCATATATTTCCTGGCGAGCCTGGGCTATCAGCGCGGCGCGTATCTCAACGTAGAAGTCGTAATCCACAAGGCCGCCAGGCGGCGCAACAGCCGAAACTGTTGGAATAGCCTTATAGCCGAGTTCCTCGACGCGATTGTCGATACCGCCAAAGGTCGTTCCGGATTGCCTTGCATGCGCAATCACATCTTTCCTTCGCCTGATTTCGAAGCGGTCACGCCAAGTAATCTGCGGAGTGAAACTGTGCGAACATGAAAGCACGCCCGACCAGTATCCGTCTTTCGGTCAACTCTATCTCCCAAGAATGATGTTTGGCGCCCAAGGCCGCGCTATCGCCCAATGTTGAACTGCTCGGGCGCGCTGCTTCCTCGGCGCAAACCCTCACGCAAGGCGACCTTGGCCACTGCGCTGCCGCGACCTCGATCGTGCTCATCAGGACCAGCGAGACCAGCGTAAGCACGGTCGAGACTGCCGCGATGACGGGCGTGAGATTGAAATTGGTGCCCAGAGGCGGATTCGAACCACCGACACGCGGATTTTCAGTCCGCTGCTCTACCAACTGAGCTATCTGGGCCTGTTCCGGCTAACGAACACTCGCGCTCCGGATTTCAATGAAAGCACCGTGGGCGCCCCTTGAAAGCGCGTGGGTTATAGCATGGGAATTCGGCCTGTCCAGCGCCCAGATGAGGATTTCCCGCAGGAAAAGAAGTGTCGCCCGATGGGCTGGTTTCCACGCCATGCGCCCTCCTATCTGGCGCTTGGCAGCCCCTTGCGGAAGTCGGATGGGGTCATGCCGGCCAGCTTGCGGAAGGATTTGTTGAAGGCGCTGAGCGAGCCGAAGCCTGAGTCCATCGCGACCCGCAGCACATTGGCGTCCTGATGCATCAGAAGCGCCTGCGCATAGCTCAGCCGCAACAGGTTGACATATTCGTTGAGCGTCATGCCGGTTGATTTCTTGAACAGGTTCATGGCGTATTTGGGGTGGATATCGGCGGCGGCCGCTATGTTCATGCAATCGATGTCGTAGAGGAAATTTTCGGCGATGAAATCGCACATGCGCCCGACATTGCGTGAGGACTGCTGGTCGAAGGTGCTGCCCGCCTCCTGCCCGGCGGCGTTTTCCGGCACCAGCCGATAGGGCTCGAACCGCACCCGCTCCAGCCGCAGCAGGAGTTCGTTGACGGCATGCTCGGTCTTGGCCGGATCGCCCGAACGGGCGTAGCGGTTCCAGCGGGCGAAATTGTCGTTGTCGGATTGATCGGTGGCGCTAGTCACCAGCGTCGCGCCCGTCATCAGCCGGTGGCGTATATCCGCCGGCAGGTGAAGCCGGAAGAAATGCACCAGCGGCAGGTGCGCGCCGGCATAGACGGCGTCGTCGCTCAAATCGTCCATTTGGTGCGGCAAGCCGCCCCAGAACAGGCACATCTCGCCGGCCGAGAGCGAGATTTCGTGCTCGTCCATGCGGTAGTGGACGGAGCCGCGGACGATGAAATTCACCTCGACCTGGGCATGCCAATGCGGCTTCAGCATCACCAGCGGATTGGTGTGGAACATCTGCAACAACAGCGGCAGGCCTTCCACGCTGCTGGCACCAGGCTGGTAAAACGGCCGTTCGGGCATCTTACTTTCCGCCAATTTCGTATTCCCTTTGTCGGGGACAGGCCTTTGCCGGTGCCTAGTCTAGCCAGGCTCGCAGAGAGAGCAAATGAAATGGGAGGATTTCAATGCGCATCACACCGTCCTGCGCCGCGCTCGCGCTTGTCTTGGGCTCAGCCCCGGCCCTCGCGCAATCCGGCGAAATCACCATCTGGAGCTGGAACATCGCCGCCTCCTCGCTGAAGGCAACGGTTGCCGGTTTCAACAAGGTCCATCCCGACATCAAGGTAACGGTCCAGGATCTCGGCAACCAGCCGACCTATGACAAGTCGATCGCCGGATGCGCGGCCGGCGGCGTCGGCCTGCCCGATATCGTGACCATCGAGAACGGCGAGGCCGAGAATTACTGGAGCCAGTTCCCCGACTGTTTCGTCGACCTGCACACGTTGGGCTACACGGCGGAAGACCAGAAGAAATTCCCCGATTTCAAGCGTACCGAACTCGAAGTCGGCGACAAGGCCTATGCCATGCCGTGGGATTCCGGCCCGGTCGCCGCCTTCTATCGCCGCGATTTCTATGAAAAGGCGGGCGTCGACCCGGCATCGATCAAGACCTGGGACGATTTCATCGCCGCCGGCAAGAAGATCCAGGCCGCCAATCCAGGGGTCTCGATGACCAATGCCGATTTCAACGGCGATAGTGAATTCTTCCGCATGATCTCCAACGAACAGGGCTGCGCCTATTTCGCCGAGGACGGCCAGTCGATCACGGTCAACCAGCCCAAATGCGTCGACGCCATGACCAAGGTCAAGGAGATGAAGGACGCGGGCATCGTCTCGTCGGCCGACTGGGGCACCAAGATCACCAACAACACCGCCGGCACCGTCGCCACCCAGGTCTATGGCGGCTGGTACGAAGGCACCATCCGCACCGAATCGGCCGGCGAAAACGGCAAATGGGGCGTCTACCTGATGCCGAGCCTGACAGCGGACGGGCCGCACGCCGCCAATCTCGGCGGCTCGTCGCTCGCCATCACTTCGGCGTCGAAGAACAAGGAAGCGGCCTACGAGTATTTGAAATACACCCTCGGCACCAATGAAGGCCAGATCACCATGCTGAAGGAGTTCGGCCTCGTCCCATCGCTGGTCTCGGCCCTGAACGACCCTTACGTCAGCCAGGGCCAGCCCTACTGGGGCGGCCAGGCGGTGTGGAAGGATATTCTGGGCACCTTGCCCAAGGTCGTTCCGAGCCGCGGCACGCAGTTCCAGAGCGATGCCGAGATCATCGTGCGCGCCGTGCAGACCAAATACCTCGCCGGCGGATATCCCGACGCCAAGGCGGCACTCGACGATGCCGCCAGCCAGATCGCCTCGGCGACTGGGCTGCCTGTCAAGTCCTGACCTCCCAGGACGGGGTCCGGGATGGCAGCTATGCCGTCCTGGACCCGCCGCTTGCACGCTTGCTTTCGACACCAGGGATGAAGGAGGACAAAAGATGCGCGACCGCAATGCCACGGCCTATCGCTTCCTTACGCCCTATCTCCTGATCTTCGCCATCTTCTGGGTGTGGCCGATCATCTCCTCGTTCCTGATCTCGTTCCAGGCGACACGCACCGTGCCGTGGCGCTTCGCGCCCGGTTTCAACTGGGGCCGGCTGATCGGCGACCCCGCCTTCTTTAACGCGCTGAAGAACACGCTGCTCATCCTCGTCATCCAGGTTCCGGTGATGATCGCGCTGGCCATGGTGATGGCGGTGCTTCTGAATTCGCCGCTGCTCAAGGCGCGCGGCCTCTATCGCTTCGCCTTCTTCGCCCCGGTGGTGGTCGGCGAGGTCGCTTATTCTGCGGTGTTCCGGCTGATGTTCAGCCTCGATTTCGGGATCGTCAACAAGCTCCTGAACGGCATCGGCCTGCCCAAGGTCGACTGGTTTTCCAATGTCACGCCGGCCATGGCGCTGATCATGATCGCGGTCACCTGGCGCTGGGCCGGCTACAACGCCATCATCCTGCTGGCCGGCATGCAGTCCATTCCCGAGGATGTCTACGAGGCAGCGACGCTCGACCGGGTAAGCAAGCTCAAGCAATTCTTCTACATCACCCTGCCGCTGTTGAAGCCGGTCATCGTCTTCTGCGCCGTGCTGTCGATCATCGGCACCATGCAATTGTTCACCGAGCCGTTCTTGATCACGGAGCGCGGCGGGCCGGGCGGCGGCACCGAGACGCTCGGTCTGCTGCTTTACCGCCAGGGCTTCCGCTCGCTTAATTTCGGCTATGCCTCGGCCGTCGCCTACACCATGGCCGGGCTGGCGATCGCCATCACGCTGGTGCAGCTATGGCTGACGAGGGAACCGAAATGAGTTCGCTCTCGTCGGCAAGACTGAAACGAAGCATCGCACTGCACCTGTTCCTGACCCCGCTGGCGCTGATCTGGTTGTTTCCGCTGTGGATGATGGTGGTGTTCTCGACCATGCCCGACAACGGCATATTCAGTCCGGGCATCGAACTGTTGCCGCGCGGCAATTTCGTCGACAATTTCAACAATCTGCAGCGCGACACAGACTTCGTCGGCGCCATCGTCATTTCCATTTGCGTGGCGGTGACCTACACCGTCTTGTCGGTGCTTTTGACCTCGATGGCCGGCTGGGCGCTGGCCCGCTACCAATTCTTCGGCAAAAGCGTGGTCGTGGCCATCATCCTGGGCACCATCACGCTGCCCTATGCGGTGGTGCTGATCCCGCAATTCATCATGGTGGCGCGCGACTTCAAGCTTGCCAACACCTGGGTGGCGCTGATCGTGCCGCCGCTGTTCAATTCGCTGGGCGTGCTGTTCATGCGCCAGAGTTTTTCGATGATGCCGGACGATCTGTTCGATGCCGCCCGCGTCGAGGGCGTCAAGGAGTGGCGGATCTTCGTCTTCATCGCCTTGCCGCTGGCGCGGCCGATGCTGGCGGCGCTCTGCATCATCCTGTTCCTCGCCTCCTGGAACAACTATCTATGGCCACTTCTGATCAACAGCCAGCCGGGTTCGATGACAGCACCCGTGGCGCTTGGCACGCTGATCGGCCTGACCAAGGTGTCGTGGGGCGGCATCATGGCGGGCGCGGTCATGCTGACCGTGCCGATGCTCATCGTCTTCGTGCTCCTGCAGCGTCATTTCATCGCCGGCATCGCCGCCGGCGCGGTCAAGTAAGGGGCAGAATGGCAACCGTCACACTCACCAATGTCGCCAAGCGCTTCGGTGCCTTCGAGGTCGTCCACGGCGCCGACATCGACATCGCCGATGGCGAGTTCGTCGTCTTCGTCGGCCCGTCGGGCTGCGGCAAGTCCACGCTGCTCAGGATGATCGCGGGGCTGGAGGACATCAGCGGCGGCGAGATCGCCATCGGCGGTAAGGTGGTCAACGATGTCGAGCCGGCCGACCGCGGCATCGCCATGGTGTTCCAGTCCTACGCGCTCTATCCGCATATGAGCGTCGAGCAGAACCTCTCATTCGGGCTGCGCATGACCGGCAACCCCAAGGCCGATACCGAGCGGCGGGTGAAGCGCGCGGCCGAGATCCTGCGCATCAGCGAATTGATGGATCGTCGTCCGAAGAAACTTTCCGGTGGCCAGCGCCAGCGTGTCGCCATCGGCCGCGCCATCGTGCGCGAGCCGCAAGTGTTCCTGTTCGACGAGCCGCTCTCCAATCTCGATGCCGAACTGCGTGTCCAGATGCGGGTCGAGATTTCAAGGCTGCACAAGGAACTCGGCGCCACCATGGTCTATGTCACCCACGACCAGACCGAGGCGATGACGCTGGCCGACCGGATCGTCGTGCTGCGCGCCGGCCATATCGAGCAGATCGGCAGGCCGCTGGAACTCTATGACAATCCCGACAATATGTTCGTGGCCGGCTTTGTCGGTTCGCCTAAGATGAATTTCATCAAGGCCCATATTGTCGGGCGTGATGAAAAAGGGGTCGTGGTCGAGCTGGCGGGCGAGGAGAAGACCCGTATCACGCAACCGTTGAAATGCGCAGGGCCTGAACTGGGTAGCAAAGTCATCGTCGGCGTGCGGCCGGAACCATTTTGGCAGCGCCGGTGAAGGCGACGCCGACCTGACCGCCGCCATCGACGTGGTCGAGCATTTGGGCGGCACGAGCTTCCTCTATGCCCGAACGACCCATGGCGAGGATGTGGTGATCCAGCGCGAAGCGGCAAAGGTTCCCGACACCTCGGAGGTCACCGTTTCGATCCGCAAATCATACCTGTTCGACGAAAAGGGGCTGCGGCTGCGCTGACCGGCCGCCCCTTTCCAAGCCCGCAAGGAGAATGACATGACTGTATCAACGCCCATTCGCTGGGGGATTCTTGGGCCGGGCGGCATTGCCAAGGCCTTTGCCGATGGCGTCGCCGGTTCGCGCACCGGGAAAGTGGTTGCCATCGGCGCGCGCAACCCCGGCAAACCGGGTCTGGCCGAGAGCTTTCCCGGCGCCCGCATCCTCGACGGTTATGACGCTCTTCTCGCCGATCCGGAAATCGACGCGATCTATATCGCGGTTCCGCATCCCGGCCACGCGCAATGGGCGATCAGGGCGGCGGAAGCCGGAAAACACGTGCTTTGCGAAAAGCCGCTCGGGCTGACCGCGTTCGAGGCCGACGCCATGATGCATGCGGCGCGCAAGGCCGGCACCTTTCTCGGCGAAGCCTTCATGTACCGGCTGCATCCGCAGACGCTGCAACTGGTGGATCTGATCAAGTCTGGCGTCATCGGCGAGATCAGGATGCTCAAGTCGAGCTTCGGCTTCGCCATGCCTGATTTCATGCCGGAGCACCGGCTCTACGCCAACGACCTCGCCGGCGGCGGCATCCTCGACGTCGGCGGCTATCCCGTGTCGATGGTGCGCCTCATTGCCGGCGCTGCCGCGGGAGAGCCATTCGCCGAACCCGACAAGGTGGTGGGCGCCGCCCACCTTGGCCAGTCCGGCGTCGACGAATGGGCCTCCGCTGTCCTGCATTTCCCCGGTGGCATCGTCGCCGAGGTTTCCTGCAGTATCTCGCTAAACCAAGACAACGTCCTGCGCATCTTCGGCACCATGGGCCGCATCGAGGTGCCGGACTTCTGGTTCGCCGGCGGCGACCGCGATGTCGGCCTCGGCCGGATCAACGTGATCGGCGCCGACGGCGCCGAAGAGACCATCAGCGTCAACGAGAAGCGCCATGTCTATTCCTTCGAGGTCGATGCCGCCGGTGAGGCGATCCGCGCCGGGCGACAGGAATTCGCCTGGCCGGGCATGG
This sequence comes from Mesorhizobium sp. URHB0026, assembly GCF_054059755.1. Classification (NCBI taxonomy): domain Bacteria; kingdom Pseudomonadati; phylum Pseudomonadota; class Alphaproteobacteria; order Hyphomicrobiales; family Phyllobacteriaceae; genus Mesorhizobium; species Mesorhizobium sp. URHB0026. The sequence goes on from NZ_JBSSCN010000001.1 coordinate 2,568,701, forward strand.
GCTGGGCCGACAGCCTCGGCACCTTGCGCGTGCTCGACAGATGGCGCGCGGCGGTGGGGCTGGAGTACGAGATCGAGAAGGCCTCGCTGCGCACCGACACCATCTCCGGCCGACCTCTGCGGCACGGCGGCACCGCGATCGGCAAGCGCACCATTCCGGGCCTGCCGAAACCGACCTCCGTGGTGGCGCTCGGCTTCGAGGATTTCCGCACCTTCTCTTCCGGGTCTATCCTGCTCGATGCCTTTTTCGAGGCTGGCGGCAATCTGTTCGACACCGGCTACGTCTATGGCGGAGGCTACACCGAGACGTTGCTCGGCCAATGGCTGGGGAACCGTGGCGTGCGCGAGCAGTCGGTGATCATCGCCAAAGGCGCGCACTCGCCGCTCTGCTATCCCGACGTAATCGCAAAGCAGCTTGCTCAGTCGCTCGACCGCCTGCAGACCGACCATGTCGACATCTATTTCATGCATCGCGACAATCCGGACGTGCCGGTCGGCGAGTTCGTCGACGCCATGGACCGCGAGGTGAAGGCCGGGCGCATTCGCGGTCCCTTCGGCGGCTCCAACTGGACGATGCAGCGCATGGACGAGGCCATCGCCTATGCCGAGCGAACCGGCAAGCGGAAGCCCGGCGCGCTCTCCAACAATTTTTCGCTGGCCGAAATGCTGGAGCCGATCTGGGCCGGCTGCATCACCTCCTCCACTGACGACTGGAAAGCCTGGCTGACATCCAGGCAGATGCCGAACTTCGCCTGGTCGAGCCAGGGGCGCGGCTTCTTCACCGACCGCGCCGGGCGCGACAGGCTGGACAGCGAGGAACTGGTGCGGGTCTGGTACTCCGAGCGCAATTTCGGCCGCCGCGACCGGGCGATCGAACTCGCCGCCAGGCTGCGCAAGAGCCCGATCCATATTGCGCTGGCCTATGTCCTCAACCAGCCTTTCCCATCGGTCCCGTTGATCGGGCCGCGCACGCTGGGCGAACTGGACGACAGCCTGCGGGCGCTGGATATTGCGCTTTCGCCGGCCGAACTCGAGTGGCTGGACGGCGGCAGCCTGCACGCGGCCTGATTAGGTCTCAAGCGGCGTCAGGTCTCGTCGTCCGACACCCTGGCGCCGCGCCTGGCTGGCGTTCGCAAGCTGGCATACATGCCGGTGGTGCGGAACTGGCTGGGCGTCGTGCCATAGAGGCGGCGAAAGACCTTGGAAAAATAATTCGCGTCCTCGAAACCGCACAGGATGGCCACTTCCTTCACCGGCAGGAAGTCCGCCTTGGTCAGCAGTTTCGCCGCCCGCTGCAGCCGCTGCTGCAGAACGAACTCGGCGGGCGGCAAGCCTTCGCTTTCGGCGAAGCAGCGCGAAAAATGGGCCCGGCTCAGCCCGCTGATCTGGACCAGGTCCGCCACCGGCAGGGCTTTGTCGAGATTAGCGTTGATATGATTGATGACCGGCTGCATGGCGCTCTGTTTTTCGGCAAAGGCGTGCGAGCCGAACACATCGTCGTAGAGCGCCATCGCCGCCTCGTAGGCGATGGCCGAAGCAGCGCCTGGGGAAGCGGCCCCTTTGATAAGACGCAGACTGCAATCGGCGAGATGATCGATCGTCGCCGGCTGCAGCCGAAAGACCGGTCCGGACACGTCGAGGATCGACTTGTGGACGCGCAACGCCTCCTCGCCGTTCATCGAGATCCAGAAATATTCCCAGCGCTCGCCCCTGGCCAGCCAGTAGCGGTGGTTGTGCGGCACCAGCACCAGCAGCGTGTCGTTCGTCTGCAGGCGGTAATCGCGGTTTTCGTAGCGCAACCGGCCGGTACCGCCGATCGTATGCTGCAGGACGGTGAACGGTGTCTGACCGCGCTTTCGGCCGTCCCAATCATAGGTCACGTCCTCGCGCACCTCATAGCCCGTGCTCGTCGGCATGGCATGCAGGCGCTGGCGGCCGCGCGGCAGCGACACCGTCCGCATCGACTCTCCGTTGGCGATCAAATCCCGCAGCACAAAATTACCCCTGAAAGCATAATCCTTCTCTGGTCGCGCCCGCGAATAAGCGCATAATCGCGCCTGGAAGAACGCGAATAACCCGCGAACGAGGAGCGGGCGGGAGGAGAGAAAAGCCGGATTCCGGCTTGATCGGCATGCGCCCAAAAGGCGTGTGGCCAATTTTCTTCCCTTGCTGCTCCCTGCCTAGCATTCGATTGGACCGAGGTGAAGGTGATGAGTTTCAAAATCGCTATTATCGGCGCCGGCAGCGTCGGTTTCACCAAGAAGCTGTTCACTGACATTCTGTGCGTGCCGGAATTCAAGGGCATAGAATTCGCGCTGACCGATGTCAGCGAGCACAATCTTGCGATGATCAAGGCGATCCTCGACAGGATCGTCGAGGCGAACAAACTGCCAACGCGGGTGACCGCGACGACCGACCGCCGCGAGGCACTCGAGGGCGCGCGCTACATCATCAGCTGCGTGCGGGTCGGCGGCCTCGAAGCCTATGCCGATGATATTCGCATTCCCTTGAAATACGGCATCGACCAATGCGTCGGCGACACGATCTGCGCCGGCGGTATTCTTTATGGTCAGCGCAACATTCCGGTGATCCTGGATTTCTGCAAGGATATCCGCGAAGTCGCCGACACCAACGCCAAATTCCTCAACTATGCCAACCCGATGGCGATGAACACCTGGGCGGCGATCGAATACGGTAAGGTCGACACGGTCGGTCTCTGCCATGGCGTCCAGCACGGCGCCGAACAGATCGCCGAGGTGCTGGGCGCGAAATCGCCGCGGGAACTCGACTATGTCTGTTCCGGCATCAACCACCAGACCTGGTTTATCGATTTGCGGCTGAACGGCCGCAAGATCGATAGGGATGAGCTAATTGCCGCCTTCGAGGCACATCCGGTCTATTCCCAGCAGGAAAAGCTGCGCATCGATGTGCTGAAGCGCTTCGGCGTCTATTCGACCGAAAGCAACGGCCATCTCTCCGAATATCTGCCTTGGTACCGCAAGCGCCCCGACGAGATCACGCGCTGGATCGACATGTCCGACTGGATCCATGGCGAGACGGGCGGCTACCTCCGCTATTCCACGGAAACCCGCAACTGGTTCGAGACCGAGTATCCGCAATTCCTCGAAGCGGCGTCGAAACCGATCGACGCGTCAAAGCGCTCCAACGAGCATGCCAGCCACATATTGGAGGCGCTGGAAACCAACCGCGTCTATCGTGGCCACTTCAACGTCAGGAATGAGGGCGTGATCACCAATCTGCCACGGGACGCCATCATCGAGTCACCCGGTTTCGTCGACCGTTTCGGCATCAACATGGCCGCCGGCATCACCTTGCCGGAAGCCTGTGCCGCTACTTGCATGGCCTCGATCAACGTCCAGCGCATGTCGGTCCACGCCGCTATATCTGGCGACATCGATCTTCTGAAGCTTGCCGTGCTGCATGACCCGCTGGTCGGCGCGGTGTCGACGCCGGAGGAGGTCTGGCAGATGGTCGACGAAATGGTCGTCGCCCAGGCGCAATGGCTGCCGCAATATGCCCACGCGGTTCCGGCAGCCAAGGAGAGGCTGTCGAAATCCACGGTCAAGACGCGGGAATGGGCCGGTGCCGCTCGGCGAAGCGTGCGCTCGATCGAGGAACTGCGCGCCGAAAAAGCCGCGCTGAAACAGGCCGTCTGAGAACCGGGTGCGGCGGCGGATCCACGGGAGGCAGATCCACCGCAGTCTGCCGTCCAGGCAAGATACGAGCAGCAGCAAACGTCTGAACACGAGGGAGGAGATAATGAGGTACCTACGCAGCATTGGCATCGCCGCCGGACTGGCGCTGAGCGTGTCCGTTCCGGCGCTCAACGCTTTCGCTTCCGAGCCGACAGTCCCACCGGTTCCGGCGACGTTTCCGGCCGAGGGCAAGATCAAGTACGTGCCGCGCGACTCCATCCTGGAGTTCAAGGCGCTTCCCGACTATCACGAGCCCGATTGGGTCACGGAAAAATACGTCAAGGCCGGCAAGCTGCCGCCGGTGAAAGATCGGCTGCCGAAAGAGCCGCTTGTCTTCAAGACCGCCAACATGCCGGACGGCGTCGGCGTCTATGGCGATACGATGCGCCATGTCATCGGCGGAAGGCCCGAAGGCTGGAACTACGGCGCCGGCCAGACCCAGGGGTGGGGCGGCATCGACATCGGCCTTTCCGAGTGCCTGACGCGCACCGCGCCGCTGTTCCAGGTCGAGGCGAAGGACACCGAGCCGCTGCCCAATCTCGCCAAAAGCTGGGATTGGTCGGCCGATGGCCACAAGCTGACCATGCACCTGGTCGAAGGCGCCAAATGGTCCGACGGCGTGCCATTCAACGCCGACGACGTCATGTTCTACTGGGACGACGAGGTCATGGATCCCAACGTCTCGCCGCTCAATGGCGCCACTCAGGAAACCTTCGGCGTCGGCACGACGCTGAAGAAGATAGACGACTACACCGTCGAGTGGACCTTCAAGGACGCCTTCCCGAAGCAGCACCTCTACGCAATGGCCTATGGCACCTTCTGCCCCGGCCCCGCGCATATCTTGAAGCCGCGGCACCCGAAATATTCGAAGAACACCTACGACCAGTTCAAGAACGCCTTCCCGCCGGAATATATGAACATGCCTGTCATGGGCGCCTGGGTGCCGGTCGAATATCGGGCGGACGACATCATCGTCATGCGCCGCAATCCCTATTATTGGAAGGTGGACGAGAAGGGCAACCAACTGCCCTATCTCAACGAGCTGCATTACAAACTGTCGACCTGGGCCGACCGCGACGTTCAGGCGGTCGCAGGCGCGGGCGACTTCTCCAACCTCGAGCAGCCGGAAAACTTCGTCGCCTCGCTGAAGCGCGCGGCGGAGGCGAACGCGCCGGCGCGCCTGGCCTTCGGCCCGCGGCTGATAGGCTACAATCTGCGCCTGAACTTTTCCGCCAACGGCTGGGGCAACCCGGACGAGCGCGGCCAAGCGATCCGCGAACTGAACCGCAACGAGGATTTCCGCAAGGCCGTCACCATGGCGCTTGACCGCAAGGCGCTGGGCGATTCCCTCGTCAAGGGGCCGTTCACCGCGATCTATCCAGGCGGCCTCTCCTCGGGCACCAGCTTCTACGACCGTAAATCCACCGTCTACTATCCTTTCGACCTCGAGGGTGCCAAGGCCGAACTCGCCAAGGCCGGTTTGAAGGACACAGACGGTGACGGCATCGTCAACTTTCCTGCCGGTACCGCCGGTGGCAAGAACGTCGAAATCGTGATGCTGGTCAACAACGACTACACGACCGACAAGAGCCTTGCCGAAGGCGTGGTCGCGCAGATGGAAAAGCTTGGCCTCCGGATCGTGCTCAACGGGCTTAACGGCACCCAGCGCGATGCCACGCAATATTCAGGCCGCTTCGACTGGCTGATCCGGCGCAATGAGCAGGAGCTGACCTCCGTGGTGCAGAACACCGTGCAGCTCGCTCCGGTCGGCCCCAAGACCAGCTGGGATCACCGCGCGCCGGAAAGCGGCGAGGTCGATCTGATGCCTTTCGAGAAGGACCTCGTCGACATCGTCAACAAGTTCGTCTCGTCGGCGGATAACAACCAGCGCGCCAGTCTGATGCGGGACTTCCAGAAGATCTCGACCGAGCACGTCTACAATGTCGGCCTGACGGAATATCCCGGCGCCGTGATCGTCAACAAACGCTTCTCCAACATCCCGCAAGGCACGCCGATCTTCATGTTCAACTGGGCGGAGGATTCGATTATCCGCGAACGGGTCTTCGTCGCGGCCGACAAACAGGCGAAATACGAATTGTTCCCCGAAGAGCTTCCCGGCAAGCCTGGAGACAAGGGTCCGATGTAAGTCTAAGGGCCGATGCAAGTTTACCTCCCCTGACTGAGAGAGACCCGGCCGCGTCGATGGCGCGGCCGGGACAAACCAACCCTCCGGGCGCCTTTAAAGCGAGCGTCCGGCGAGATGAGGAAGCGGACCGTCCATGCTGCGATTCCTGCTCATGCGCATAGCGTCGGCAATCCCGGTTCTCGCTATTTTGAGCCTCGTCACCTTTGCCATTATCCAGGCGCCGCCTGGCGATTATGCCGACTACATCCGCTCGCAGCTGATCAACCAGGGCGGAGCCTCCTTCGCGGAGGCCGACGCGCAGGCCCAGGCCTATCGCGTCGAACACGGCCTCGATAAGCCGCTGCCCGTCCAGTACCTCAACTGGATCGGCGGCATCGTCACCCGTGGCGATTTCGGCTACAGCCTCTATTACAACAAGCCAGTGGCCGAGGTCGTCGGCGAGCGGCTGCCGCGCACGCTGCTGCTCGCGCTGGTCTGCCATCTGCTCGCCTCGGTGCTCGGCATCACCTTCGGCATCTGGGCCGCGACCCGGCAATACACCTGGATCGATTCCACGCTGTCGGCCATCGCCTTCCTCGGCATGACGGTGCCGCGCTTCCTGATGGCGCTGATCATCGTCTATCTCCTGGTCTTCCAGTTCAACGTATCGGAGATCGGCTCGTTCTTCTCGCCGCAATATGGCGGCGCGCCATGGTCGTGGGCCAAATTCGTCGACCTGGTCAAGCATGTCTGGCCGGTGGTGGCGATCGCCACCTTCGGCGGTCTCGCCTACAATATGCGTGTCATGCGCGGCAATCTGCTCGACACGCTCAACGCGCAATATGTCGAGACAGCCAAGGCCAAGGGCCTGACGGGCAGCGCCGTCGTCATGCGCCACGCCGTGCCCAATGCCTTGCATCCGCTCGTCATGTATCAGGGCGTGGTGCTGCCCTACATGCTGACCGGCGAGATCGAGACGGCGATCATCTTCGCGCTGCCGACCGTCGGTCCGGCGATCGTCGGTTCGATGGCGGTCGGCGATGTCTATGTCACCGCCACCTTCATGATGGTGCTGTCGGCGACACTGATCGTCGGCAACATCATTGCCGACATGCTGCTCGTCCTGCTCGATCCGCGCGTGCGTCAGTTCGGGGAGGGCTAGATGCTGGCTCGAGAGCCTTCACCACCGCCACTGCCGGCCGAGCGATCCACAGTGGCGCCCGCACGCGGCAATGAGAGCTACATGGCGCTGGTCTGGCGCCGGCTGAAGCGCTCCTGGACCGGAATGGCCGGGCTTTGGCTGGTCGTGCTGCTGCTGGTGATGGCCGTGTTCGCCGAATTCCTGGCGCCGATGGACCCGAAGGCGACCGATGTCGGCTTCGCCCCCCCGCAACTGCCGTCCTTCCACGACAAGGACGGCAATTTCGTCGCGCGGCCGAGGGTCTATGCACTGTCGGATTCGGCCGATCTCGATCCGGTCACCTTCCAGCCCATCGTCGGCCCCGACTACGAGCACCCGAGGCTGCTTGGTTTTTTCGTCGAGGGCGCGCCTTACAAGCTCTTCGGGCTGATCCCGGCGAACCGGCACTTATTCGCCTCGACGGACGGCCAGCCCGTGCATTTCCTCGGCACCGACAAATTCGGGCGTGATGTGCTGTCGCGCGCTATCCATGGCTCGCGCGTCTCGCTGATGATCGCGCTGACGGTGGTCTTCATCATCACGGTCATCGGTACCACGGTGGGCATGGTATCGGGCTATTTCGGCGGCCGGTTCGACGTCTGGATGCAGCGCTTCGTCGAACTGGTGCTCGCCTTCCCGCAACTGCCGCTCTATCTGGCGTTGACGACGCTGATCCCTGTCACCGCGCCGACCAATGTGTTCCTCGGCTTTGTCATCATCGTCATGTCGGCGTTGGGCTGGGCGCAGATGTCGCGCGAAGTGCGCGGCAAGACACTGGCGCTTGCGCGCATCGAATATGTGCGCGCCGCCATGGCGGTCGGCGCCACCGACCGGCGCATCATCCTGCAGCACATCTTCCCCAATGTGATGAGCCACGTGATCGTCGCCGTGACGCTGGCGATCCCGACGGTGGTGCTGCTCGAATCCTTCCTCGGTTTCCTGGGTTTTGCCGTCAAGCCGCCGCTGATCTCCTGGGGGCTGATGCTTCAGGACACCGCGACCTATTCCGTCATCGGTACCTATCCCTGGATCCTGACGCCGGTCGGTTTCGTGCTGGTCACCGTCTTTGCCTTTAACGCGCTCGGCGACGGCCTGCGCGATGCCGTCGATCCATATTGAGGGACAGGGATGACCATCGTACTCGCCGAGCCCTTCGCACCAGCATTCCGCCTCGATCATCATGGGCGCCAGGGAGAGCCCGTCATCGACGCCCGCAACATCGAGGTCGCGTTCAAGGTCGAGCACGGTGTAGTCGAGGCGGTCAAGGACATCTCATTCCAGCTCTATCGCGGCGAGACGATCGCGATCGTCGGCGAATCCGGTTCCGGCAAGTCGGTGACGGCGCGCACCGTCATGGGCCTGCTGTCGCGCCGCGCAACGGTGTCACCGAAATCGAGCGTCTGTTATGACGGACAGGACATTCTGAAATTCCCCGAGAGCGCCCGGCGCAAGCTGCGCGGCAACCGCATCTCCATGATCTTCCAGGAGCCGATGAGCTCACTCAACCCGATTTACACGGTCGGTAGCCAGATCGTCGAAGCAATCCGGGTGCATCGCAAGGTGAGCCGCAAGCAAGCCTGGGCGCGCGCTCTCGATCTGCTGCGGCATGTCCAGATACCCGAGCCCGAGGCGCGGCTCAAACAATATCCGCACCAGCTGTCGGGTGGGCAACGGCAGCGCGTGATGATCGCCATGGCGCTCGCCAACGATCCGGACGTGCTGATCGCCGATGAGCCGACGACCGCGCTCGACGTCACGGTGCAGGCGCAGATCCTCAACCTGATCCGCAATCTGCAGAAAGAGCTGCGGATGGCGGTGATCCTGATCACCCACGACCTCACCGTGGTGCGCAAGTTTTCCGACTACGTCTATGTGATGCAGCATGGCGAAATGTGCGAGCACAACGTCACCGAACGGTTGTTCGCCGATCCGCGGCATCCCTACACGCAGCGATTGCTTGCCTCCGAACCAAGAGGACGGCCGCAACCGTTGCCCGAGGGCTCTGGCACCATCCTCGAAGCGAATGGCGTGCGCGTCTGCTTCATGCTGCGCCACGGCACGTTCCTGAAGCCGGACTGGCGTGAACTGGTCGCCGTCGACGACCTCGACCTCAAGCTTTGCCGCCATGAGACGCTTGGGCTGGTCGGCGAATCCGGCTCCGGCAAGACCACGTTCGGCCAGGCGCTGCTCCGGCTGACCGACGCGAAACGCGGTGAGATCCGCTTCGATGGCCAGCCGATCCATGGCCTGTCGCGAGCGCAGATGCGGGCCGCTGCGCTCGCGCATGCAGATCGTCTTCCAGGACCCGTTCTCCTCGCTCAACCCACGCATGACGATCGGCCAGATCATCGAGGAAGGGCTGGTCGTCAACAGCATTGGCGCGACACGGCGCGAGCGGGTCGAGCGGGTGCGCGAGGCGCTGGTCAGCGCGGGCATGCCGGGCGATATCCTGTCGCGGTTTCCGCATGAATTCTCCGGCGGCCAGCGGCAGCGCATCGCCATCGCCCGGGCCATCGCTCTGGAGCCCGAATTCATCCTGCTCGACGAGCCGACATCGGCGCTGGATCTCTCCGTCCAGGCGCAGATCATCGATCTGCTGCGCAAGCTGCAGGACGAGCGTGGTCTGAGCTATCTCTTCATCTCGCACGACCTCAAGGTCGTGCGGGCGCTGTGCCACCGCGTCATCGTCATGCAGCACGGCAAGATCGTCGAGCAAGGACCCGTCGACCAGGTCCTCACCAATCCCAAGACCGCCTACACCGAACGGCTCGTCAGGGCCGCTTTCGAGGTGGCCTGAACATATGCCGGAGGTTAACGTGGCAAGACATCCCAGGATCACTTTCATCGGCGCCGGCTCGACGGTGTTCATGAAGAACATCGTCGGCGACGTGCTGCAGCGCCCGGCGCTTTCGGGCGCAACGATCGCGCTGATGGACATCAATCCGCAGCGGCTGGAAGAAAGCGCCGTCGTCGTCAACAAACTGATCGCCACGCTCGGCGTCAAGGCGAGGGCCGAGACCTACACGGACCAGCGCAAGGCGCTGGCGGACGCCGATTTCGTCGTCGTCGCCTTCCAGATCGGCGGCTATGAGCCCTGCACCGTCACGGATTTCGAGGTGCCGAAGACATATGGCCTGCGCCAGACCATCGCCGATACGCTCGGCGTCGGCGGCATCATGCGCGGCCTCAGGACCGTGCCGCATCTGTGGAAGATTTGCGAGGACATGCTTGCCGTCTGCCCGCGGGCCATCATGCTGCAATATGTCAACCCGATGGCGATCAACACCTGGGCGATCTCGGAGAAATATCCCGAGATCAGGCAGGTCGGGCTGTGCCACTCGGTGCAAGGCACGGCGATGGAGCTGGCACACGATCTCGACCTTCCCTATGACGAGATCCGCTATCGCTCGGCTGGCATCAACCACATGGCCTTCTACCTGCAGTTCGAGCATCGCCAGCCGGATGGATCCTATCGCGACCTCTATCCCGATCTCGTGCGTGCCTATCGCGAAGGCCGCGCGCCGAAACCCGGCTGGAATCCGCGCTGCCCGAACAAGGTGCGCTATGAGATGCTGACGCGGCTGGGCTATTTCGTCACCGAGAGCTCGGAACATTTCGCGGAATACACGCCCTATTTCATCAAGGACGGCCGCCCCGATTTGATCGAGAAATACGGCATTCCGCTCGACGAATACCCCAAGCGTTGCGTCGAGCAGATCGAGCGTTGGAAGGACCAGGCGCAGGCCTACCGCTCGGCCCAGCGCATCGAGGTCGAAGAGTCCAAGGAATATGCCTCCTCGATCATGAATTCGGTCTGGACCGGCGAACCGTCGGTCATCTACGGCAATGTGCGCAACAATGGCTGCATCACCTCGCTGCCGCGTGATTGCGCCGCCGAAGTGCCGTGCCTGGTCGATGCATCCGGCATCCAGCCAACCTATATAGGCGACCTGCCGCCGCAATTGACGGCGCTGATCCGCACCAACATCAACGTGCAGGAACTGACGGTGCGGGCGCTGATGAGCGAAAACCGCGAACACATCTATCACGCGGCGATGATGGATCCGCACACCGCAGCCGAACTCGATCTCGACCAGATCTGGTCACTGGTCGACGATCTCCTGGCCGCACATGGCGACTGGCTGCCGGCTTGGGCGCGCGTCAAACGCAAGAACGAAGCCGCCTGACCGGCGCTCGTCTACTTCGGCTCGTCGGCGTCCGGTTCTTCCTCGTCGTCGCGGGCCGAGATGACATACGCACCCTTCAGCCAGCGGTTGAGGTCGATGTCCTTGCAGCGCGTCGAGCAGAATGGATAGGTTTCGCGCGCCGATGGCTTGCCGCATTCCGGGCACGGGCGCTTGGGCCGCAGGGGCGTGACCTTGTCGTCGAGGCTCATGGTCGCGCGGACAACCAGTTTTGATGCGTCTTGAAACCTTCGCCCGACAGCAGCGCCACCGTCTCGTAGAGCGGCAGGCCGACAATGTTGGTATAGGAGCCGACGAGCTTGACGACGAAAGCGCCGGCCAGCCCTTGCACGGCATAGCCGCCGGCCTTTCCGCGCCATTCGCCGGACGCGACATAGGCGTCGATCTCCTCGCGCGGCAGCCGCTTGAAACGCACCCGCGTCTCGACCAGCCGCTGGCGCAGTTTGCCGCCCGGCGTGATCAGGCAGATGCCGGAATAGACCCGGTGCGAACGTCCGGACAACAGCCCGAGGCAGTTGGCGGCGTCGTCTAGCGTCTCGGCCTTGGGCAGGATGCGCCGCCCGACGGCGACCACCGTGTCGGCCGCCAGCACGAAGCTCGGCGCATGGTCCGTCTCGGACTTCAGCGATGCGAACGCCTTCTCGGCCTTTTCCTTCGACAGCCGTTTGGCCAGCGAGCGCGGATGCTCCGCACGCAGCGGCGTTTCGTCGATATCGGCTGGCAGGATGCGGTCCGGCTCGATGCCGGCCTGCTGCAAGAGTTCGATGCGGCGCGGCGAACCCGAGGCAAGCACCAGCTTTTGCAAAATGCTCATCGCTTTACCGGCCGGGTCTTGATCTTACTTGAAGCGGTAGGTGATGCGGCCCTTGGTCAGGTCGTATGGTGTCATCTCGACCAGAACCTTGTCGCCGGTCAGCACGCGGATGCGGTTCTTGCGCATGCGGCCGGCAGTATGGGCGATGATCTCGTGTTCGTTTTCGAGCTTCACCCTGAACATCGCGTTGGGCAACAATTCCGTGACGATACCCGGAAACTCGAGGACTTCTTCCTTCGGCATTCGATACCTTTGCTTGGATGGCGGTTCCAGCGCCCCGGCTGGAATTTCGGCGGAACCTATATGATAATCTGTCGCTTGTGAACACGCTTAATCGCCAGGCCTCGGAACGGTGAACCGGCTGTGGATCCGGGCTTTCAGCCGCTCGCGCACGTCGCGATAGCTGGCCATGATGTGTTCGCGCGTGCCGCCGGCATCGGTCGGATCCGGCGTCGGCCAGTATTCCACCTCGACGGCAAGCGAGCGCGTGAGTTCGAGCGCGGCATGGTGGGCCTCCGGCGCCAGTGTCACGATCAGGTCGAAATAGTCGTCCTCGAGATCGTTCAGCGTCCTTGGATGACGCTCGCCAAGCGACAGCCCGTCCTCGGCAAGCACGGCATCGACGAACGGGTCGCGCTCGCCGGCGCGCACGCCGGCCGAGGCGACGAAGACGGTGGCGGGCAGCATCCGGCGCGCCAGCTGCTCGGCCATCGGCGAGCGCACGGCATTCATGCCGCACAGGAACAGAACCGAGCGGGGCAGGGCGCCGGGGGCCAGGATCAGCCCCGCCAGTGCAGCACGCAGACCAGCGTGAACAGCCGTCGCGCCGTGTCGAAGTCGATGTCGATCTTGCCGGAGAGCCGATCCATCAGCGTCTGCGAGCCCTCATTGTGCAGGCCGCGGCGGCCCATGTCGATCGCCTCGATATGACTCGGCGTCGAGGAGCGGATGGCGTCGTAATAGCTCTCGCAGATCATGTAGTAATCCTTGACGATACGCCTGAGCGGCGTCAGCGACAGGATGTGGGTGACGACGGCGGTGCCGTCCTCGCGTGCCACGGCAAAGACCAGGCGGGACTCGGCCAGCGACAGCTTCAGCCGGTAAGGACCTGCACCGCTGTCATTGACAGGCTGAAAACTATTCTCTTCGATCAGGTCGAAGATCGCCACCGCCCGCTCATGCTCGACATCGGGCGTCGAACGGCCGATCGACTCATCGAGTTCGACATCGATCAGTTTTGCGCGGGTTTGATCGGAGCCCGTCATATCGGCCTACATGTTCAGCCGTATGGCGACAGAGCGGCCATGCGCTTCAAGCCCTTCCGCCCGCGCTAGTGCGATCGCCGCCGGTGCCAGCACGCGCAACTGCTCCGGTCCGAGTTTGAGGACCGAGGTGCGCTTGACGAAGTCGAGCACGGACAGGCCCGACGAGAAGCGCGCCGAGCGCGCCGTCGGCAGCACGTGGTTGGAGCCGCCGACATAGTCGCCGATGACCTCGGGCGTGTGGCGGCCGAGAAAAACCGCGCCCGCGTTGCGCATCTTCGCCAGGAAACCTTCGGCATCCTCGATGGCCAGCTCGACATGTTCGGCGGCGATGCGGTCGACCAGCGGCAGCGCGGCCTCGACCGTCGCAACCAGGATGACGGCGCCGAAATCGCGCCAGCTCTGGGCCGCCGTTTCCGCGCGCGGCAGGCTCCGCAGCTGGCGTTCGACCGCCCGTTCGACCGCCTTGCCGAATGCCGGGTCGTCGGTGATCAGGATCGACTGCGCCGACACGTCATGTTCGGCCTGGGCGAGCAGATCGGCGGCGATCCAGTCCGGATCGTTGTCGCCGTCCGCCACGACCAGCACTTCGGAAGGGCCGGCGATCATGTCGATGCCGACCGTGCCAAACACCTGCCGCTTGGCCGCGGCGACATAGGCATTGCCTGGACCGACGATCTTGGCGACGGGCTCTATCGTCTGCGTACCATAGGCGAGTGCCGCGATCGCCTGCGCGCCGCCGACGCGGTAGATTTCGGAGACACCCGATATATCCGCGGCCACCAGCACCAGCGGGTTGACGACGCCGTGCGGTGCCGGCACGACCATGACGATGCGCTCGACGCCGGCTACCTTGGCTGGCACCGCGTTCATCAGCACCGAGCTCGGATAGCTTGCCGTGCCGCCCGGCACATAGAGCCCGACCGCCTCGATCGCCGTCCAGCGCGAGCCGAGCTCGACGCCGGCGGCATCCGTGTAGCGTTCGTCCTGGGGCTTTTGCCGCTGGTGATGGGACCGGATGCGGTCGCGTGCGAATTTCAGCGCCTCGACCGTGGCCGGATCGGCCTCGGCATAGGCGCCGGCGATGTCTTCCGCCGAGACGGCAATGCCGAGCTTGGCGAGGTCGCCTCCGCCGAATTTCCGCGTGTAGTCGATCAGTGCCGCATCGCCCTCGGCACGCACGCGCGTGATGATGTCTCGCACCACGGCGTCGACATCGGCCGATACCTCGCGCTTGGTCGTGAGAAACGCGGCGAAACGCTGCTCGAAATCGGCGTCGGACTGGGCAAGCGTGATGGCCATCGTATGCTCAAGCCCTGTGTATCGGGCGCGACGTGGCTTCCCACGCGCCGCCAATATCGGCAAGGCGGGCCTCGATGCATTCGACATCGAGCATGATCGTGCCGCCGCCCGAAAAGATCAGTTCGACGATGCCCGCGGGCTTGCTGATCTCGATAAAGCTGATCGCCAGCAAGGAGAGAATTTCGGCCGGCTTGTCGCGGGCGATGCCGCTGGTCTTGGCGCCCAGCACCCGGTCGAAATGCAGCACGGCCTGCCGTCGTTCATTGTGCTGGCGAAACAGGCCGGATTTGGCCTCCCACACGAAGCGGTTTATGGTCAGCACGAACCGTTTGGCCTTGGGCAGGAATTCGAGGTCCGAGACCTTCATCACGGCGTCCTGGAGATGGGCCGAGACGATGCCCAGATCCTGGTCGTCGAGCGCGATAAGCTTGAGGGCGGTCATCCGGATTTTCGACCTACAGGTTGGTTTCAGCCTCTGTTAGGCGGTCTTTCCGGTCGGTGCAACCACCCCACGACGTCCGCCCGAGGCATTGCCTCGGGTTTGCGGTGCGGGCGGACGGGCGGAGGCGCTACGAGCCGCCGTTGCTAGAAGCTGCTGCCGTCCGACCGTCAGGCGGAAATACGTTCGATCACCGCGCCGCAGTTGGACAGCTTTTCCTCCAACCGCTCGAAACCGCGGTCGAGATGGTAGACACGGTTGACCGTGGTTTCGCCTTCGGCCGCCAAGCCGGCGATGACCAGCGAGACGGAAGCGCGAAGATCGGTCGCCATGACTGGCGCGCCCTTCAGCTTCGCCACGCCGTCGACGATGGCCGTCTGCCCAGAAAGCGTGATGTGGGCGCCGAGCCGAGCCAGTTCCTGGACGTGCATGAAGCGGTTTTCGAAGATCGTCTCGGTGATGCGCGATTTGCCCTTGGCCATGGTCATCAGGCCCATGAACTGCGCCTGCAGATCGGTCGGGAAGGCCGGGAAGGGAGCCGTCGTCACGTCGACGGGTGAAATGCCGGCGCCATTGCGCTTCACGCGGATGCCGGAATTGGTCTGGGTGATCTCCGCGCCTGTCTGGGAAATCACGTCGAGCGCCGTCTGCAGCAGCTCCGGCCGTGCGCCTTCCAGCACGACGTCGCCGCCGGTCATCGCCACCGCCATGGCATAGGTGCCGGTCTCGATGCGGTCGGGGATGACACGCACGCGCGCGCCCGACAGCGCTTCGACGCCGTCGATGGTGACGGTCGGCGTGCCGGCGCCGGAAATTCTGGCGCCCATCGCGTTGAGGCATTCGGCGAGATTGACGATCTCGGGCTCGCAGGCGGCGTTTTCAAGCACCGTCTCGCCCTTGGCCAGCGACGCCGCCATCATCAACACATGGGTGGCGCCCACGGACACTTTCGGGAAGACATAGCGGTTGCCGACGAGGCGGCCGTTCCGGGTCTTGGCGATGACATAGCCGGTATCGACATCGATGTCGGCGCCCAGTGCCTGCAGGCCTTCGAGGAACAGATCGACCGGGCGCGTGCCGATGGCGCAGCCGCCGGGCAGCGACACCTTGGCCTCGCCCATGCGGGCCAGCAGCGGGCCGATCACCCAGAACGAGGCGCGCATCTTCGACACCAGTTCGTAAGGCGCCGTCGTGTCGACGATGTTGCGGGCGGAGAAATTGATGGTGCGCGAATAGCCCTCATTCTGCTTCTCGCGGCGGCCGTTGACCGAATAGTCGACGCCATGATTGCCGAGGATGCGGATCAACTGCTCGACATCGGCCAGATGCGGCACGTTTTCCAGCGTCAGCGTGTCGTCGGTCAGAAGCGAGGCGATCATCAGCGGCAGGGCGGCGTTTTTCGCGCCCGAGATCGGAATGCTTCCGGCAAGCTTGTTGCCGCCGACAATTCTGATGCGATCCATTGGAGACTGTCCCTCTCGGCCAGAAAAGGGCCGGTTCAATCGTTTGAGTATCGGCCCGTCTAGACCATTGACCAGTTTGGTTCAAGAAATAGGATTTCGCCCACTCCGGCCCAAGAGTGGCCGATTTGAGTTAATCTTTCTTCATTTCCTTGGCCGCGCCGAGCCCGTCGGGCCGCTGGTCGGCCTCACCTGTCCGGCGCGAACGCGACTGCGCCTTGCGCTTCTGCAGATTGGCGCGCAACTGCTCGGCGAGCCGGTTCTTGCGGGTTGTTCCGCTGTTCCTTGGTGGATTTGTCTTGTCGTTCATTGTCCCGCCACGGCTGACGACCAGCCAACCCGCTTCAGGGATAGCCAACATTGTGGCGCCGCCATGTCAATAAAACCTATCCGGCAAAGCCATTCACAGAAGCGTTGTTCTTGGCCTTGCGCTTGCCGGTTCGATATGGCAGAAGCCCCGCCATCAGCGGCTGCGGTAGCTCAGTGGTAGAGCACTCCCTTGGTAAGGGAGAGGTCGAGAGTTCAATCCTCTCTCGCAGCACCAGTTCCTTCGCCTGTAGCGTCAATATCTTAGCGTTTTCCGTAGCTTCCCACGAGATGGCTGCTACAATGGAGAGCACGATTGGCAACGCGGCGTAGGTGGGTGATGACGGGTCCGTGGCCCCATCCAAAAACAGGCATTCTCTATTTCCGCAAGGCAACTCCCCCCGATCTCTTCGCAAAGAGAGCCAGATTGGAGGCGCTTGGTGCCAAAGTCACCCGTGAAATCCACCGCTCTCTAGGAACGAGAGACCGCAAGGAAGCCGAACGGAAATATCGCGAGGTTGGCCACGAGGTGGACACGGAATGGGGGCGCTTGCGCGAATTGCTGCGGGACGGACCCCTGCGGCTCAACCATCAGCAGGTTGTGGCTCTGGCAGCGGAGCGAGCGGCGGCATTCCTCGCGATGCATGAGCCCGACCCCTTCGACGCGCCCCCAGTAGCCGGCCAAGTGCCGCCCCTTGCAGATGACGGGAGGCTAGCCCGAGTGGCGGCGACGTTGCCAGCGAGTGAGCAACTGGCCTTGGTGGCGGACCTCAAGCGCTACCTCTCCGCAACGGAAGACGAGCAAACGGCTCTGACCCTTAGCCTGCTTGAAGCCTATCCGGCCCTTCGCACGGTGGTTGCTCCAGACCTTGCGGCTGCGCTTGAGGCGATGCATGGGGAGCAGTCCGATGGGGCTCTTTCGGCTCGCAGCCTGCGTGTCGATGCCGAGAGCCGCCGCCTCTTGAACCTCCAGATGTCGCAGAAGATGGCTGCCGTTGGGCTCGCCCTTGCTGATCGTCGCGCAGGCAACTACGGGCCGGTCCCCGAGTTGGATAACGCACCGGCCTTCATCGCCAAACCGCCAACGCCAAGGAGCAGCGGCAAGGGGGTCACCTTTGAGGCGATCATTGACGCGCAAGCCACCAAGCGGAAGGCGGGGCAGGGCTCCAAGCCGATGCCTGATAAGTCAGTCAAGAAGTATAAGCGCATAGCGGAGGCCTTCGCTGCTCATCGCGGCTCAAGGAATGCCACCACTGTGACGGTGCTGGAGGTGGAGGCTTGGCAGGATGCCATGCAGGGGGAAGCGGAGGTCTCAAACCGCACGATCGCTGACAGGCTCGTGGCCATGGGGACCATCATCAACTGGGGCAAGAAGCAGCGCGATCACAGGGAAGCGATGGCCCAGGCGGAGTCCATCTCGGGGCGTATAGAGTTGCCCGGCTATATGGAGAAGCCCGCAGACGAGACCTCCTACACCATGGCGGAAGCCCGCACGGTTCTGCTAGCGGCTCGGAGGGAGGAGGATACCAGCAAGCGGTGGCTGCCGTGGGTGTGCCTCTATGCCGGCCTTCGGATCAGCGAGGCGAATACCCTTCGTAAGGCTGACTTCTTTCAGGCGGAAGGCCTGTGGTTCTTCAAGGTGACCAGCGCCGGCAAGCGCTCCCTCAAGACGGCAAACAGCGAGAGACGTATTCCGGTCCACCCTGCATTGGAGGCGGAGGGGTTCACGGCGTGGGTGCAGGCGGCTCCTGAGGGCCAACTCTTTCGGGATGGTGCCACGTCACTCTTGGGGCGATGGGCGCGGAGTAAGGCGGTGGGGTTGGCGCGCCCCGGTCTTTCCCCTAACCATGGCCTCCGCCACCTCTTTGTCGGCCTATGCCGCCGATATGGGCTAGAGGGGGGCGCGGCAGAGTATCTTGCAGGGCATTCCACCCAAGACGTCCACGCTAAGTATGGCTCATCGGAGGTCATGCTGCCCGGCCTTGCGGCTGAGCTGATGAAGGTGAAAGCTCTTCTCGGGCCAAGCGGACTCAAAGGTTCTGAGGGGGTGGCGTGATGCGGTATAGTCTTCGACTGGCACTACCCGCCTCCATACTGCTTGCATGCCTTTGGGCGGGGCTGATGTTTCGCTATGATGCTCAGGTGTGGGGCGCCTCAGTGCTGGTCCATGACAGGTGGTTCGGAACGGTAGAGCGCTGTGACGTTATAACAAGCCGCTGCCGTGCAGTGTTGGCTGCGGGAATGCAACCCGTGCAATGAAGGCCTGCGCCCCGGGGACCAAACCTACTAGGCAAGGCAATGATGTGATCAGACGGGCATGGCCTTGTGGTGGCCTTGAGGCCGCCTTGGCTTCGTCCCCGCCGCCCATCTCTCTCACTAGGTGCGGGCTCGGTGCTACTGCCCTATGCTGGCGGTGTGCTCTTAGCCTTTTGGGGAGAGCATGATGCCGGCTAGGTGTTGGCCTTGGGCGCTGGCTTGGGTGGGGGTCTAGCCCCTCCCTCCTCTCAAGGGTGGGCATAGTGGCCAGCTTAGCGTGCCAAAGAGGTGACCTTAAGAACAGACATGGTGCTGTGCATGATGCTACCCACTAAAGTGCTGGTGACTGCATGATGGTGGGCACTATGATGGTGGGCGTGAGGTTCCCCCTTAAGGTCCAATGGATGATGGTGTCTATCTCCCTAAGCAGGGGCCGTAGGAGCCCCTCTATGGAATACTATATGGGTGGCTATTTGCCCCCTCTATAGTGAGTGGTATTAAGTGAACGCTACGGTTGCAGAATCTTCCGTTTGACAAAACGTAATCGCTCTCGATTTTTATACTATTGACTGACCCCCCGCTATGCCTCTATGTTTCTGGTGCCATCGTGACCCTAGAGGAGGCATGATGACCCGATAACCTAGTGGCTAGGCAGCCCTAAATGAAGCCGCACGGTTCTTCTCCCAAGGAGGCTGCCGGGCGGCTTTTCCTTTCGTAATGAGTGGTATTACCCGAAGCCTTGAAATTCGGGCGGAGCGGCGGCGTTTCAATCAGCCCCAAGGCAGGACGCTACGAGGCAGTCGCAGCAGGCCCGGCAACGCGGTCATCCGTAAGCCTCTCGCTCTTGTGCGGCCCCTGTGGGCCCGCTGAGCCGTGCCGCGAGCGTCGCCCTATAGCCGGATCATGCTTTGAGCCGTCCAGCGTCCGCACGCGGCGAACGAGCGAGGCCTACTCCATGTCCGGCACGTCGCCATCCACAAAGAGCGTCGTGGGCTCCCCACATTCGCCAAGCGAGGGGTTCGCATCCACCTCACGCATAAAGTGCAGCGACAGAGGATCATGCGGATGCCCATCATCCCAACTGATATCAATGAGACTGGTCGCGGTTGGATAGCGGATCGAAATTTGGCTCGGCCTGAATCTTGCCGACAGCAGCTGTGGCATTTCGGCAAAATCCGGTGGTTGCAACATCAAGACAAAGGTAAGGCCCAAGATGTTGCCGTGCAGACCGACTATTTCGCTGCTCTCGTTTGTATAGGGTTGTATTTGGAAGCGATTGTGGTTTTCAGCGGTATCGCCGGTGAGCATAGGGCAATAAAGGCCGGCTCTGCTCGGCCAAGCTTGCGGATCGTCAAGCATTTCCAATACCTGGATTTCGCGAGCGAACACTCCCGGCAGACGTTTCCTATCTTTTGCCAAATTTTTCGAAGTGGCCAACGCCTTGACGGTTTTGAGAAGCCATCTCTCAACATCGTGCCCGGACACAATCAAGTTGGTAGACGGTCCCTTGTCTAAGCCCGATTTCAGCACCGTGAAGAACCGAAGGGCCGCGTTATCGAGCGGGGAGAGCGCACTATTGTGCTTCTGGCAAAGGCACTTCGCGGTCAAGGCTCCGGTAGGAAGAACCCGCGTTTCGCCGTCCTCAAGCCAAGGCAACCCAGAAATTGAAAACTTTCCGTCCCCCTTCAGGAGGCGCATTATCGCATGAGTAAATAGGTGCTCCCCGGAGATTGGGCCATCGCACGAGCCAAGCTCCCTCATATAGCACTTCTCGACCACCGAGACTCTTGGCAAAGTCCGCAGCCCCAAAACGGCAGGAGCTTTGTGCCAAGACCGGCCACTATAGCAGCAAGAAGCCGCAGCTTTCGAAGAGCCGCAGAGACAAGCGCGATTGCCCCGCACCATCCTGCTGCGCTTTGCTTCACCCATGTGCGTTGATGCCTACAACAGCGGCAACGGGGCTCACCAATAAGCCCACAACAACCACTGACCAGATGCCGGCGATGAGGGGGCCGTTAGATACTCGGGGCATAATCCTTGCCGCCCGGGTCTCTCGCATTCCGCTCGCTTCTCTTTGGTAGCCGCCAATTCAACTTTCTTGTGTATGGAATTGCAGCCATGCCGGCTGGTTCCAAGACATCCCGGTTTAGCGACTCCATCGCGTCCTTTCTAGTGGCATAGTAGTTGGAGTCGTATTGTGTGGGCTTGCTTTCCATGTGCCAGGAAAGGATCAAGAGCGCACCCAAGTCCCCTTGGTCCTTGAGGATGATACGGAGCTTACCTCTCGGATCAGCGGCGAGCCAAGCCTTCAGGTTGTCCCCCAAGGATACGTGTGGTCGTCGTGGAGCTACCGAACGGCTTTGCAGGCTCTTCTGAACTGTGCTGGTCAGCCGCCCGATATAGGCTTCCATGAGGCTAGTCGCATCACCGCCGTGATTGGGGTCAAGCAGGGTCTCAGACGTGGCCAGAGCCAGCACCTCCAGTCGGCTTTCGGGAGACAGTTGTTGCAATGCGGAAACCATCTCACTCGCAAGCAGGGCGGCATGGGATCGCATAGTTGCCTCACTGCCCATCGGAAGACTCCGCTAGTATCCGAAAGACGCTTGCCCTGCTGATGCCCAAGGCAGCTACGATGTCGCCGGCGGACTTGCCCTCCGCCTTGAGGCGCAATACCTCACCGGCTTGGCGGCGGGCGGTGGGCTGGCGGCCAGCATACTTCCCTTCGGCCTTGGCCTTGGCGATGCCTTCCCGCTGCCGCTCTAGCATCAGCCCACGCTCAAACTCCGCGATGGAGCCCAGTAGGTTTAGCATCAGCTTCCCGGTGGGGGTGGTGGTGTCGAGGTTCATGGCGAGGATACGGAGCCCCACGCCCTTCACCCGCAAGGCCTCAGTGATTGCCACAAGGTCCGCCACTGAGCGGGCAAGGCGGTCTAGCTTGGTGACGAGGAGCGTATCCCCGTCTCTCACCCAATCGAGAGCTGCTTGGAGTTGGGGCCGCGTGTCAGCCACAGAGGAAAGCTCCTCGCGGAAGACCTTCGTGCATCCCGATGCGTCTAGATCGCGAAGCTGGGCCGCAAGGCCTGCCTTTTGGTCGGTGGTGGATGTGCGGGCGTAGCCCACCAAGGTGCCACTGGACATTGCGCTGTCTCCATTTTGGATGCATGTGAGACTATTATGTGAGACTAAATAGCGATTTGTCAAGAGACTATTCATGTGAGACTGGTTGAGCTGCCTTTTCGGAGACTCGCACGGGCATGCCCTAGTGAGACAGATCGTCGGCTCTGGCAGTGGCTCTGATTTCCTCAGGCTCACCGCAAGCCAGAGGCCATGAGCCGGTGACCTCGCATTGGAGATTATCGCTTGCTTCCTCGGTCGAGTGCGTTGGGCCTGGGGTGGCGGCCTACTTGGTCGCACTCTGGGTGACGGCCTTGATCGGGCGTGGGTCGGGGGACGGACAGACCGTGGGTCGGCGGCGTGGCACAATGCCGGCAAAACGCAACGCCGGAAGGGGCACGGGGGAAAAGTCGCCCACGCCCTCACGTATCTGAGGTCTCAAATGTGTGCCCCAAAATTTCATGCGAGAACTCCGGGGAGAACGTCGCTTCTCCCGCATCGCGATTCTAGTCACTATGCTAGGTTCTCTTTCAGATTCTGCGGACTGTTGTTGAGGCGCAAGAAAGATGAGTAAGCCAAAGATTTTTGTTGGTTCGTCACGAGAGAACATGGGGCTTGCCCGTGCGATCCAAGAGGCGTTGGATTACGACGCCGAGGTCGTTATTTGGGATCAAGGCACTTTCGGCGCTTCAGAATATCCCTTGGAATCTCTCGAAGCAGAGCTTGACCTAGCTGATTTTGGAATCTTCGTCTTTGTGCCTGACGACGTAACGCTTATGCGGGGTGAACAGCGAAGCACCATACGTGACAATGTTATTTTTGAGCTCGGGCTGTTTGTTGGGCGCTTGGGGCGAAAGCGAACTTTCATTGTCTGCCCGCGAGATGTCGATATGCACCTGCCATCCGACCTACAAGGGCTAACGCCGGTAGACTATGACCCAAAGCGTCTTGATGAAAACATGTTGGCTGCAATCGGCCCAGCGGCCGGCAAAATCCGCACATCAATGCGAACTCAGGGGAAACGTGCTCAGGCGGCGAGCGCAGGAATTGTTCAAACTGCAGAGAATACCGAAGAGGTCCCTCAGAAGCCTGCTACCGCCCAGCCCTCTAGTCCCGAGCCCAGCTGGACCCGACAGCAATATGAACGGGCTTTCATGTGGGCCACTTTCTCCCACCAAGATGCCCAACAGGCTGCGATCGACTCAGGATTTCGCGCTAGCCCGCTAGCAGATTCCGAGGAGTCGATAGCGGTGTGGGAGGCTTGGTGCGCCTATATAAGCATGATTCATGGTAAGGCTGGCACCCTCTCCTCCATCCGAGAAAAATCATCGAACTTCCCAAAAAACGACCGCCTAATGCAGTTTCTGGGTCGAGCGTTGGCTCGCTACGGCGATGCAAAGGGGGCGATCGAAGCGTTTGGAAAAGCGCTGGAAAACGCGCCAGACATCAAAGCGGCGGCGTCGGCAATCGAGGATATTGTCGAACATACCGAAGCGTCCGAAACACACCTTGAGATAGATAAGTTGCGTTCCCGAGTGATAGCATTTCAGCACGATCAGCCTGAGCAGCGACGATCGTTCGAGTCCGCCATGAGTAAACTAGCCGGTAGCGGTGGGCTTAAGGAGATCGCTCAGTCGATTGACGAAATTCGAATCAAAAACGAGCCCGACGATGGGGCTCTTAGATTCAACGTAGCCTATGCCCACGGAAATGACTCCCCGGATTTGGCCATGCTGCACTACGAACGCATCCCAGTCTCCGAACGAAACGGAATGACGTGGAACAACCTCGGAGCCGCCTACTCTCAGCTGCAATTGCTAGGCTCTGCGGTCGAAGCTTATGAACTTGCCTCGAAAAATGGGGAGACACTTGCGGATTCGAACCTCGCCCACACGTTGCTTCAAGCGGGATTTTTTGAGGATGCGAAACGCAGGCTCGAGGCAGCAGTCAAAGTGGAGAACCACCACGAAAGGGTTATCGAGGCCCTTGCAGATATGAAGGCCGCGAAAAGCGACGAGGAACAATTAGCCAAACGGCTACTGGCCGTCGCAGAAAAGAAACATGCGTTTCTGGAACGCCTGGGTGAGGCTAGTCTACAAACTACCAGCATCGATATAGTTGGCTGGTGGATCACCCCTGAAGGCGTGATCAATATACGCGAGGAGGATGATGGGTCTTACAGCGGGCACGGAGAATTTCAGCGACCAGCAAATTCGCTATTCGGGCTGACTCTTTCAACACAGACAAAACAGATTGTGGAAACATCGGTGGAAATCCGCCTTCGGAGATTCGGCAATGCCTTCGAGGGCACAATAAACCGCCGACCAAAGGACGGTAGCACCGCGTCATTGCTGGCTTCGTATGCCTCGGATAAAAAGATAGTTCTGTTTATTGCCGGCGAAGGGGCAAATCTAAGAGCCCAATTGCAGACGCCGGAACGAGAAGTGCTTGAGTGGTCCAAACAAAGGCCGCTTGCCCAAACGCTTCAGCTTGAAGATGACAGCAGTGCACGTTCTGTTTAGCGCTGATTGGCAGCTTTACGGCCTCCACAAGCGACCTTCTTCGCCTTCTCCGGGTCGTGCCCACCTGCCGTGCTGGCTTACCTTCCAGGGGGCGGGCGGTGGTTCGGCAGAACGGCAGGGGTTAGGGCCAGGGGGGAAACTCGCCGCAGCCCTCACGTATATGGAGTGCCGAATTTGTGGCCCAAAATTTCATTTGCACCCCGCTTATCTTGAGCCGTTCCAACCAGCGATCGCATTACAAAGGCCGGTTAGCATCGTGGCCAAATCCAGATGGCCGCCCAAATGTTCATTTTGTGCAAGCTCCGCCACGCGATGCGCTAGGGCTATCTTGTCCCCCTTAAATGAAGCGAGTGACGGTGACTCGATGACCGTTTCATATGGACCTACGTCGACGGCAGCATTGCCGGTCAGCCGCGCCATGAGCGATTTAGAAATATAGTTTTCGACCTCCCGGCCCTCGGTGACCCAAACATACCCGCCCATAGTCAAAAGCTCATCCTTCAGGCGGGTCTTGGTCTCGTTCAAATTCATGCGAGGCTTGCGGGCCGGCTTCCCGTCTCTAGCAGGTTTCCCAAGGTGTCTATCACTGTCCATCAAAAGGGCGGCGTTGCGATTTAGTGACAGCAGCGCGATGAGCTTGCTCGTCTCCTCGGGCGGAGCCATTGCATGCAGGTGAGAAAGTAGCTTTCCCCCATAGAACATGATCGAGTAGTGCACGCCTTCCTTCAGCGTGTTGTCAGAAGACAGCTCGATCCATCTGTTCAGGTAGATGCGATCCGAAGGCCCCTCGACCCATATTACGCCATTCGCTTGAAGGATGTCAGACGCCCGAATGTCCAGATCGTCGAGTATGTCGCGGCTGCCACTGTAGCCAATAGCCACGTGCGCCGAAGCGGAAACGCCGTCGTGCTTAACATGGATGATTTGGCTGTCGCTCCGTTTTGTCGACCAATCGATGCCGACCGGCGAATGAGTGGCAACTATCAGGCTAAAGCCACGTTCATCTCTACGCTCAGCCAGGAAATTGAGTAGCCGCCTGAGAAGTGCAGGATGAAGGTTATTCTCCGGCTCTTCGACGGATAGGATTATCTTGTCCCAAGCTATCTTTTCAGTTTTTGGCATCAGCCGGAGCGTGCATAGAATGATGAAGACTGACTTCAAGCTACTGCCTGATTCCGATAAGCGGATGTCGCCTTTGCTTTCCTCGCGTAGGAATATCTCCCATATCCCGCCGATGTTTTCCCGGCAGGTTATCGCCGTGAAGAGACTATCTCCCCGGTAGATTTCATTAAGATCGCTTAGCAATCCGATCTCCACCTCTGCTCGCGGAAGATCGTCCCGATTGATAAAAGCCCTCACGAGGTTGGTTACGCCGCGACCGCTCGGTGTGATTCCTATTGTGTTGTCTCTGGGTTCCGGCTGAACGTCTCGCTCCGCCGCTACACGCAACAGTCGCGTTCCGTCGAAAAGTGCCGGTAACTGTCGCGCTAAAGAATCGCGAAAATCACTAGGGATTGAACGCAGACCCGCGTGACTAGCTGGCAGGTCGGCAAACTCAGCGCTCCAACTCGGGCCAAACGCGAGTATAGCATTTGCGCCCTCAAACTGCCTTCCGTAAGCCCAATGATTGCCGTCTATTCGGCCTCCTCCAGAAGTGTTTTCTAGAAAAATTCTGCGCAGCGAAGCCTCATCTATTACGTGCCCGAGGTATGCCGTAAAGGGTCTGCCGCCTACGTTATGTTTTGTTTGATCGTATTTTTGCCCCCCGGACGCGAACAAGTCGACCAAATCTATGAGTGACGATTTGCCGGAGTTATTCCTGCCAATAAGAATATTGATCGGCTGAAAGCTCAGCAATGGGAACATATCCTCGCCAAAGCTCTTGAAGTTTTTGGCGGACAAGCTAATCCCGCTCAATGGATGATTCGCCATCTGCCATTCCCTCTTAGGCTCGCATTTCATGAGTCCTAATCATCATGAATTTGACATTCAATCTATTTCTGGGAAGGCTATGAGGACAACGACGGGGGAGGAATATCGTCGCCGCCCTCACATATACGGGGCTAGCCGGTAGTGGCCATCGCTTGCGGAGCGACGAGGGGATGCCTCTGGTCAAGCACCGCGTAGACATGCAGGAGAGCTGCGCGGTAGTGGTCGAGAGAGGGGAATAGCAGGCTCTCGTGCCATAGTTTCAGGGAGGCCTCTATGGCTCCCGCTCGGGTTACCTTCCCTGATTTGAGTTGGGCCCGCTCGTTCTCTCGCCCCACCTGTGCCGCGACCCTCCGCTCGGACGTGGGTTTGATGCTTGCCCGCGTGTGGTCGTGGTAGTCGGTGCCCACCACCTTGCGGGCATCTTGATAAGGCCCAAGGTTGCCAATCAGCCTGTCGGCGGGGATGGGTGCGCCGTGGTCGGCGATCGACAGGGCCGGGTAGTAGCGGGAGTTGTGCTTGCTCCCCATGACATACAATTTACCGCCGTAGAGGATTTGGGCTTGGAGCAGCCACACAATTTCCTGGTCAAACCAGTATTCCGTTGATGGCGCTTCGCCTTCCGGGTGGCTGGCTGGCTTTGGAAGCTTGAGAACGATCTGCGAAGGATCGCTTTCACGTTGCCACGTGCCTGCGATACCAATTTCCCACCGCTCTGTATCGGTCGCGGAAAGTCCCGTAAGGAGCAAGGCGGGCTCGCCCTGTTCCCCACGCTGGACCTGTTGCAACCACGCTAGGCGGTCAGCCTGGATTGCCTCGCGGGGGAGACTGCTTTTTGGTAGAGAGATTTTTGTCATGTCGCTTGCCTTGTCGGTTGGTAGCCGCCGGCTGGCCACGCAAAATCGTAGCCGCCAAAGCAGCCGGGGGGCGCTTTCCTCTCGGGGGGTGAGTGGTATTTCTGAGAAGGACCTTGCTGCTTCCCCCTCGGGAGTGTGTGGTATTTCCCGAACCCCAGAAATCGCGTAGCGATCTGCTAGCGTGGCCCCCTTGCGGCAGCTACGTGTTTCGACTACAAACAAAGGCTGTGGAAGCCCGGAATAGCTAAGGTTTTCAACGCCTACGTGGCGATGCGGGAGGCTTCAATCCTCTCTCGCAGCACCAGCCGCCCTACAAACAACGCAGCCTGTGACACGGTCTTTTCGTCTTTCCGGCACGGACAGGCGATGAGGTCACGGCAGGCGCCGGAATCCGTGGATTGCCCACGGCGTTTGTTCCCTTTGCGCTACCGGGATGATCTAGTGCCCCTTCCCATTCCGGGCATGGGTGCCGAGGCCGTACATGCAGATATTCGAGGCCATCAAGAGCGATCTGTATCGCTATACGCGCAGCAGCGACATCGTGACGTTGTGCCGGCAATATCTCACGAATCGGGGCTTCAACTACATGGTCTGGCACCGGATCGCGCAGTCGGACAATTCCGTCGTGTGCCGGATAGCCCGTCTCTTCCTGTCGCTGAAGATGAGGAAATTCGGCATACAAATCCCCGTGGAGACCAGCATCGGGCTTGGCTTCTACATCGGCCATGGCGGCCCGTGCGTGGTCCATCATACGGCAACGATCGGCAACAACTGCAACATATCCCAGTATGTGACGATCGGGGCGACGCTTGGCAAATCCGCGTCGATAGGGGACGAGGTCTATATCGGCCCAAACGTGTGCATCGTAGAGGAGGTCACGATCGGCAGCCGCTCGCTTATCGGCGCGGGCGCCGTTGTTACCAGGGACATTCCGGCAGGGAGCACCGCGGTCGGCGTTCCGGCGAGGCCGATCGACAAGGCGCGGCAGCACAATTTCATCACCAATCGATGGCCGTCGGCAATGTGAACTGGCCTATGGCGCTTGCCGGTGGCGCGCCCTCATCGGTCGAACGCATGCTCGGCATGACACGATTCGTTAACCAAGATGCTGTTCTTCGACATGATGGTTTGTCGGACTGCTGCCTGTCCGCCTGGTCGACGAGCCTTTCGTGAACACCGATTTTGTCTCAGCGGTCAAGTTTTCCAACCTGTGGGAAGGCAAGGCGCATCTGCTCGACAAATCGGGCCATGCGCCGTTCTGGGATTCTTCGGACCGCTTCAACCCGATCTTCGCCCGCTTCCTGGCAAGCGTGGATCAGACATAGACCCGCCGCAAGGCCACCGACCAGCCGCCATCGACCGGAATGAGTACAGCCCTGCCGGCCGCGTTGCACTTGACAGGCGAGGAGGGCTGCGCGGCGTCGTTGGCAAACGCATGCCTGTGCGGCTATTACGGCAAAGATGCGGAGGGCAGTCAGCTTTTCCGTTGGAGTGCGACATGACCGTATTTACACGCCGCGGACTTCTGAAAACGGCAGCGTTTGCCGGCGTGAGCGGGCTCGGGCTTGCCGCCATGGGCAGGATTGGCGGCTGGGCCGCGGCCACGCCTGACCCAGTGATGCTGCGGACGGCGAAAATCCAGGCGAAGCTCATCGATGTCGGCCAGACCAACAATGTGCTGACGTACGGCAACGCGGGAATGCCGCCGGTGCTCAGGATGAAAAAGGGCGAACCCTTCGCCGCGCGCCTCGTCAACGCCATCGATGATCCGACGACCATCCACTGGCACGGCATTCGCCTGCCGAACAAGATGGATGGCGTGCCCTTCCTAGTGCAGCCTTACGTCTACACCGGCGATCATTTCGACTATGCCTTCACGCCGCCCGACGCCGGCACCTTCTGGTATCACCCGCACTGCAACACGCTGGAGCAGATGGGGCACGGCCTGACCGGCGTGATCGTGGTTGAAAACCCGAACGATCCGAAATTCGACGCCGAATTTGTCCTCAACCTGCGCGACTGGCGCCTTGGCGACGACGGCCAGTTCATCGATCAGTTCCGGCCGCGCGATGCGGCGAGAACCGGCACCTACGGCACGGTGCGTACCGCCAACTGGCTCGATCAGCCGCAATATGACGCTCCCGCCGGCGGGCTGGTGCGGCTACGCCTCGCCATTACCGATGTCACCCGCATCCATGCGTTTCGGGTCGACGGCGCCGAAGCGATCGTAATGGCGCTGGACGGCAATCCGGTGCCGGAGCGCTTTGCGCCCGATGCCTTGC
Source organism: Mesorhizobium sp. URHB0026 (assembly GCF_054059755.1). Classification (NCBI taxonomy): domain Bacteria; kingdom Pseudomonadati; phylum Pseudomonadota; class Alphaproteobacteria; order Hyphomicrobiales; family Phyllobacteriaceae; genus Mesorhizobium; species Mesorhizobium sp. URHB0026. Next base: position 2,598,469 of record NZ_JBSSCN010000001.1, read on the forward strand.
TGCTTGGACCGGGACAACGCATGGAACTCGCCATCCGCATGCCCGACGATGAGGGCGCGATCGCCAGCCTGCGAGACGTCAGGGGCACCAAGCCCAAGGTGATGGCGACGCTGCGCGCGACGGGCAACTCGCTCAAGCGGGACGTTCGCGACGTTGCCCCGCTGGAAGTGAATCCGGTGGCGGAAGTGGATCTCGGCTCGGCCCAGCATATCTCCCTGTCGCTCAGCGCCACGGCGCAGAACGTTCCGAGCGACAGCATCTGCGGTTCGCTCGGCTACAGTTTCTGGGCGATCAACAAGGTGCCGTGGCCGGGCGATACGCCCGATCCAACCGCGCCGCTGGCCGAGCTGAAGCTCGGCAGGAGCTATGTCATCGACATGGAGAACCTGACGCCGCAATCGCATCCGATGCATTTGCACGGCATGAGCTTCAAGGTTTTGTCATCCTCGACGCGGCCGGTGCGGCCGTTGATTTCGGACACCTATCTCATCCAGTCCAATGAGAAGGTGAGCCTTGGCTTCGTCGCCGACAATCCCGGCGACTGGCTGCTGCATTGCCACATCATCGAGCACCAGAAATCGGGCATGACGAGTTACGTCAGAGTGGTCTGAGCCGAGCCCACCGAAGGCCGCATTGTCAGCGACCTACTTGCGCTCGATGATTCGGTGTTGCTGTTGATGCGGAACGCGGTCCATGACCCAGTTCAGGATGTGGCGATCGGCAGGATTGCGCCGAGGCGAGATGCGGCACCGAAATGCCGGGAACGCCGAAGGATTGAGACTGTTCGCAACAATGTCAATTGGCAGGCCTTTGGGCCAATCGACCAAGGCTAAGACGCTTGTTTCGCGTCATTTTCGTTGGAAATCGCCGGTCGCGAGCGGTTTTGTTGGCACAGGGGACCGGTCCCTGCTAATTCGCCTCCAAACCAAGAAGCTGTGGACATCCCGCATGACCAATGTCGCCTTGACCGGGCTTGCCCGCGATCTCGCCAGACGTGCCGCCGAGGGCCGCCCGGTACGCATAGGCGTCATCGGCTCAGGCGAAATGGGCACTGACCTGGTCACGCAAGGCATGCTGATGCCCGGCATTGCGGTTTGCGCCGTCTCGACCCGGCGCCCGCACACCGCGCGTGACGCCATCCGCATCGCCTACGGTGACGAAGCGATGGCGGTCGAAGCCGACACCGCGTCGAAAGTCACCGCGGCCATCGAGGATGGAAAAATAGCCATCACCTCGAACGAGCTGCTGGTCACCAACCCATTGATCGACGTCGTCATAGACGCCACTGGCAAGCCAGGCGTCGCCGCCGATTTCGACCTGATGGCGTGGAGCACGGCAAGCACCTGGTGATGATGAATGTCGAGGCCGACGTCACCATCGGCTGTTACCTCAAGCAGCAGGCCGACCGGCTTGGCGTGGTTTATTCGGTCGGCGCCGGCGACGAGCCGTCGAGTTGCATGGAACTGATCGAGTTCGCGTCCGCACTCGGCCTTACCATCGTCTCGGCCGGCAAGGGCAAGAACAACCCGCTCAACCACGATGCCGTGCCCGACGACTATCGCGAGGAAGCGACCCGCCGCAACATGAACCCGCGCATGCTGGTCGAGTTCGTCGACGGCTCCAAGACCATGGTCGAGATGTGCGCCATCGCCAACGCCACCGGGCTGGTGCCCGACGTGCCCGGCATGCATGGTCCCAAGGCCGACAGCGATGATCTCGTCAAGGTGCTGATCCCGCGCGAGGATGGTGGCCTCCTGCTGAAAAAAGGCGTCGTCGACTACACCATCGGCAAGGGTGTGGCGCCCGGTGTCTTCGTCATCGTCGAGGCGACGCATCCGCGCATCGTCGAACGCATGGACGACCTGCATATCGGCCGCGGTCCCTATTACAGCCTGTTCCGGCCGTACCATTTGACGTCACTGGAAGTGCCGCTGACCGCCGCTCGCATCGTGCTGTTCGGCAAGCCCGACATGGTCCCGCTGCCGCGGCCGGTTGCCGAGGTCTGCGCCGTCGCCAAGCGCGATCTCGCCGCCGGCGAAATCTTCGATGCGATCGGCGAGGCCTGCTATCGCTCCTGGACCATGACCGTCGGCGACGCGCGTGCCCAGCGCGCCGTGCCGGTCGGCTTGCTCGAGGGCGGCAAGGTGCTGAAGCCGGTCAGGAAAGGCGAACTGCTGACCGCCGACAATGCAACGCCAGACCGGACGACCAGTCTGTTCGCGCTGCGCCGCCTGCAAGACGAGATGCTGTACGGAAACAAGCCCGTTGTGGCGCTGTCATGACAGTTGCGCCATATTGTAATGGCAGATGACGTTGAGGATCGATCAATGAACCTCCAGATCAGGGACCCGCGTGCACGTGAACTGGCACAGCGGCTCGCCGCCAAACGCAAGATTTCGATGACCGAGGCGGTGATCGAAGCTCTTGAGTCCGAACTGAAACGGGTAAATGGACGCGCTCCGTTGGCGCGGCGGCTGGCTGCCATCGCCGATGAACTCAAAGCCAGAGCTGGCCAGGGCGGCCCGGCCCGTACACAAGGATGAGATCGATGAGATGTGGGGCCACTCCTGATGTTTGTCGACACCTCGGCGGTCGTCGCAATTCTTTCGCTAAAAGGAGATGCTGGCGAGTGGAGCAACCGCATCTCGGTAGCACCTCGCAAGATTACTTCCGCGCTGGTGGTGCTCGAGGCGGCTATGCGGCTTTCAACTATGCTGGCCGTCGAGTTGCTGTGTCGCTGAAGTGGCGATAGAGGCTTTTCTGCGCGAGTGCGAAATCGAAATCGTTCCCATCGACGCCCGCGACGCCAAGCTCGCGGTCCAAGCTTTTCAGACTATGGAAGAGGACGCGGACATCGCGCCCAACTCAACCTGGCCGATTGCCTGTCCTATGCATGCGCAAAGAGCCGCGGCTCTGCTCTGCTCTACAAAGGCAACGACTTTCTCGCATACCGATCTGGCCTAGGGAGTCTGCTCTATTTCCCTAGTTCGATCGACCGCAGCCGCGCCGCGTCCACCGCCTCGGTGAGCAGATTGGTCAGCCGGTCTTCGTCCATCAGCACGCCAAGCGCCGCCGCCGTGGTGCCGTTGGGGCTGGTCACCTGCTTGCGCAGCACGGCCGGGTCCTCGCGGCTTTCGGCGGCGAGCGATGCGGCGCCGTAGACGGTCTGCATGGCGAGCAGCCTGGCGGTCGCCGCCGGCAGGCCGGCCTTCTCGGCGGCCACCGTCAGCGCCTCGATGAAATGGAAGATATAGGCCGGACCCGATCCGGACACGGCGGTCACCGCATCCATAAGGCCCTCGTCGTCGATAGTGGCCACTTCGCCGCTGGCCGACAGGAGGTCGGCGACGAAGCGCTTGGCGTCGGCGGAAACCAGGGGATTGGAAAACACCACCATCATGCCTTTGCCGATGGCCGCCGGCGTGTTGGGCATGCATCGCACAACGGGGGCACGGTTGCCGAGGATGCCCTCGAAGGTGGCGGACGGCGTGCCGGCGGCAATGCTTACGAAAGTAGTGCGTCCGTCGCCGAAACGCTTGTAGGCGGCGGTGACGTCGCGGATCACCTGAGGTTTCACCGCGATGACGACCAGATCGGGCACGGCATCCGCCGGAATAGCTCCGGCATCCGCTGCCGCGCCGCAGCCAAGCGCCACTGCGCGATCGCGCAGCTCGGCATTGGGCTCGACCACGAAAACCGCCGAGGGTGCAAGCTTGCCGGACTTCAGCCAGCCCGAGAGCATGGCGTAACCCATATTGCCGCAACCGGCGAGAACAAGCCTGATCGTCATCGAGAGCCCTCCGAGGAAAGGCCATGACATAGACGCTCGCGTATCGGTGGGGAAGCCCTCTCAGGACCGCTGAACAGGCGTGCGCACCGCGATCGGTCGCAACGACACTTGCCTCAGGCCCAGCACGCCGAGCACGAAGAACAGCCAGACCGGATCGCCGCGATGGAAGAAGAAGCTCTCGAGAAAGGCGTTGAGTGCGGTGAACAGCACCACCATCATGAAGAAATCGCCGAGATAGATGTTCTCCTTGCGCGGCGGAATGCGCATATAGTCGCGCAATGGTGCGATGAGGAAAGTGTAGACCGCTACGCAAAGGGCAGGGATGCCCATCAGCACCGCGATGTCGAGATAGCCGTCATGGCCGTGCACGATGGTCCTGATGTCCCACGGGCGATCGAAGGGTTGGTCCTGGTTGAGCAGCAGCGGCGTGCCCCAGAAGCTCTCATAACCGTAGCCGGTCCACGGCTTCTTCGCCAGCATCGAGCCGGCGAACTCCCACAGCGTCGTCCGGCCGGTATAGGTGAGGTCGGGGAAGTAGATGGCCGCCAGATGCTTCACCGGCGACAGGAAGACGATGCCCAGCGTGCCGACCGCCGTGGCAATGATCGCCAGCATGAACAGGATCGGCGTACCGAGCCGCATGCCCATCAGGCTCGGAAACATCACGATCAGGATCGAGAACGGCACCAGCCCGGCGGTGGTCTTGGAGCCGGTGTGCAGCATGAAGATCATCGCCGCGCAGAAGATACCCGCGCCCCACCAGCGCTGGCCGCGTCGGTAGAGATAAAGCCCGGCGAAGCTGAAGCAGGCCATGATCGGGCCGGCGATGTTCTTGTGGGTGAACACGCCGCGCCACAGGCCGGCATGTTCGGGCTCCTGCGAGTCAGCCGTGTGCATCGCCTCGTGCGGAAAGACGATCAGGCCGAGATAGGACAGGCCCATGACCACGACCGCGGTGAAGATGATGACCCTGGAGAAGGACTCGGCGTCGCGGGGTAGCGCCAGGATCGTTGCCATCGTCAGGATGCCGATCATGGTGAAGGACGCCGCGCGCATTGCCGAGGGCGGATCGGTCGCCAGCACCACCGACAGGAAGAAAAAGCCCAGCATCAGTATCCAGGACGGGCTGAGCAGCGAGCGCACGACGCGCGGATCGGCGAAGGCCATCAGAGCGAAGATCGAAATCCCGCCGAGCGAGCCGAAGCCGAGCTGATTGACGATGTCGCCCCCTTCGCCGATGAGTTCGGCGCCGGCCGGCTGGAACGGGCGGAAGGACACCATGATGACGGTGAACAGCAGCGCGGCGATCGCGGTCGCCACACCCGCGCGCGTGAACGCGGCGCTGAGCGGGGCGCGCTCAGTTCTTCTCAGGCTGGCGGTATTGCTCATTGGCGTATCCGAATTCGGCCAGCACGCGGCCGAGCGCCACATGGATGGGGTAGATGGCCACCGCCGGGGATCCCGTGCGCGCCAGCCGCACGATGCCGCGAAACGGCGAGGCGGCAAGCAGCGCCAGGCTTCTGGCGAATACCTTGGCGCCGGCGAACGGCATGCCGGCGCGCCTCTTCTTTTCCACCAGTGTCGAGATGACACCGTTGCGCAGGCTGCGGGCGCGGATCCAGTCGGTCTCGACGCGCCGGGCCGGAACGGTCTCCCGCACCTTGGCTTCGGCGCACCAGCCCAGCACGAAGCCGCGTTGCGCCGACCGGCTGAGAAAGTCGGAATCGCCGCCGCCCATGAAATTGAATCTGAGATCGAGGAACGGCGGCCCCATCGCGGTCAGCACGTTGCGCCCGACCAGAAGATTGCCGGACGAATAGAGCGCGGGCACTCGTCCCGTCTCCCGGTAGGGGGGCGCGAAGACGGGATGCTCGGCCCATTTGGCATGGGCGGGTTCGGCAAAAACGGGCATCTGCGGGCCGCCGACGACATCGGCGCCGAGCGTTTCGGCGGCGTGGCACATCCGCTCCAGCCATTGCGGATCGGCGATCTCGTCATCGTCGATGACCAGCAGGTGCTTGAAGTACGGGAACTGCAGGATCGCCGTCCGCCAGCCGGCATTGTAGGCGCTGCAATTGCCGCGCTCATGCGCGATGATGACCATGCCCGGTATCTCGCCGCGCTCGAACAGCGGCAGCACCGCCTTGGCGCCCTCCCGCGCCTCGGCCTCGTTCTCGATGACAATGACGGCAAAGCACCTGTCGGTTTGCTGCGCGCGAAGCGACGCCAGTGTCTCCAGCACCTGCCGCGGCCGCTTGAAGGTCGGCAAGGTGACGATCGCTTCGACGGCCTCCACGTCGAGCAGGCGGGACCGTCCCGCGATCGATACCGAACCGTCCAATGGCAAAGGGATCATCCGTGTCCAGCCGCGTCGTGAGTCGCGTTCTGGTAGCACCACGATGATAAGGTTTCGTTAATCACCTTGCACGGAGAGGCCCGCCAGACATGGGATTTGGGGCGTTGATCGTGCTCGTTTAATCAAGGGTTCACCGCGCTTTGCTACCGGCTACAACACAGGATAGGTAAGATGCATCTGCTGTTCGCCACATCGATCGTGCCCGACGGTGCTCTCTCCTCGGGCTACGAGATAGCCAACGCCGCGATTATCGCCGCCCTGCGGCGCGCTGGCGCGCGCGTCACGGTCATCGGCTTCACCTGGCCCGGGAAAGCCGCGGCCGATCCCGAAAATACCGTGGTGCTGGGGGCGGTCGACGTGCGCACCGAAAGTGCTTCGCCGCTGCAAAAGCTTGCCTGGGTCGGCAAGGCGATTTTTTCAGGCCTGACCTTCGCGTCGGTCAAGTTGCGTGCGGTGTCCGGTCACGATGTTCAGGCCGCCCTCGAACGAGCCGGTCCGTTCGATGGTTATGTGCTGAATTCCGTGCAGTTTGCCGGCGCTTTCGAACGGGTCTTCGAAGACCGACCTTCGATTTTCGTCGCCCACAATGTCGAGCACCTCTCGGCGCGGGAGAACGCCGTTGCCGCCCCCGGCATTTTCCAACGCCTGCTGTTTCGGCGCGAGGCAAGGCTGCTCAAGCTGGTTGAAGAGCGCCTCTGCCGCCGCGCGCGTTTTGTCTTCACGTTGGCCGAGGAGGATCGCGTGGCACTTGGCGTCGCCTCGGATGATCGTTCGGCGGTGCTGCCGCTGGTGACCGGCGCCACGGCGCCAGCCCGGAAAGGCCGGCGCGCGATCGACTGCGACGCTGCCCTGATCGGCACCTGGACCTGGCAGCCGAACCGCATCGGCCTCGACTGGTTCCTGGGCAAGGTGGTGCCGCATCTGCGGCCTGGTTTCCGCATCCGCATAGCGGGTCACATGCCTTCCGGCGTCACCTCCGCGCATCCGGGCGTCGAGTTTGTCGGCCGTGTCGCGGATGCCAGGGCTTTCGTGCGCGGCGCGGCCGTCATCCCGCTGATCAGCACCGCGGGGAGCGGCGTGCAGCTGAAGACCATCGAGACCTTCGAGCTTGGCCTGCCCTCGGTCGCCACCAGCCGGTCGCTGCGCGGCATCGACCATCGCCCCGACAATTGCGTCGTCACCGACGATCCGGCCGGCTTCGCCAAGGCCCTGGAGGCCGCCGCGGCCGACATTCACGATGTCGATGGCAGCACCTTCCATCGCCGGCAGGTCAAGGCGCTCGACGCCGCGGTTCGTGTCGGTCTCGAAAAAATCGGCGCCGTGCGGCATGAGGTGCTTGCATGAACATGCACGCCGCCCGCGCCGCGTTCGGCTTTGACAGCCTGAAGGCAATCCTCGGCATCCCGGTGCTGGCGATCCGCTGGGACGAGGCGATTGCCTTGCTGAACCGATTGGTCGCCGAGCGGCGCTTCACCAAGGTCAGTTTCCTCAACGCCCACAATGCCAATATCGCCCACACCGACCCGGTGTTCGCCGAGGCGCTCGACGATTTCCTCATCCTGCCGGACGGCATTGGCGTCGATCTCGCCGCGAAGCTTCTCTACGGCGCGCCGTTTCCCGACAATCTCAACGGCACCGATTTCGTGCCGGCCTTCTTGCAGGCTTCCAAGAGGCCGCTGACGGTGGGCCTGCTCGGTGCGACCCGTGTCAACGCCGAGGCGGCGTCCGTGAAGCTGGCGGCACTTGCCGTGCAGCACGACTTCGTGGTCATTCACGATGGCTATTTCTCCCCCGCGCAGGAGCCGGAGATCATCGACCGGATCGCAAAGCTACGGCCTGATATGCTGCTGGTCGCGATGGGCGTGCCGCGCCAGGAATTGTGGATTGAACGCCACATCGACGAACGCCATTGCACGCTGCCGATCGCGGTCGGCGCGCTGCTCGATTTCCTGAGTGGCTCGGTGCCGCGCGCGCCGCTGTGGATGCGCCGCGTGAGGCTGGAATGGCTGTTCCGTCTGGCGGTCGAGCCCGGCCGGCTCTGGCGCCGCTACGTGGTCGGCAACCCCCTGTTCCTGTGGCGGGTCGTCAAACAGAAATGGTCGCGCGGCGCCGAGGGCGTCGCGGATGCTCCAGGAGAGTTTCGTTGAACAAGCGGTTCGTCCCAGACCCGCTGGCCGGCCCAGGCCTGTTGCCGAAGACGCCGACGGCAGCGGTTGTGACGGCAAGCTACGCCCCGGATTTCGGACGCTGCCGACTGCTGTGCGAAACGCTTGACCGGCATGTCTCGGGTTCCGCGCACCACTACATTCTGGTCGAACATCGCGATCTTGCGCTTTTCCGCCAGTTGGAGACCAGCCGCCGTTCGATCGTCGACGAGCGGGATCTCCTGCCGCGCTGGCTGCGCGCCTTCGACGATCCGCTCAGCCTGTTTCGCCGCCGCGTCTGGCTCAGCCTGAAGACCCAGCCGCTGCGTGGCTGGCACGTGCAGCAACTGCGCCGTATCGCCATATCGGCGCACGCAGGGGAAGACGTGCTGATCTTCTGCGATTCCGACGTCGCTTTCCTGAAGGCCTTCGATTGCGGTGCCTTCTGGCGGGATGGCAAGGCGCGTTTGTTCCGCCGGGACGGCGTGCTCGCCGATGACGGCCATGACGAGCATCGCTTGTGGTCGCGCAATGCCGGAACGGCACTTGGCATCGATTCGTCCCGGACATCGGTCCATGATTATATCTCGACGCTGATCGCCTGGCGCCGCGACACGGTGCTTGCCATGTGCGGCCGGATCGAAAAGGTCCATGGCCGCGACTGGGCCGAGGTCATCGGCTCGGCCCGCAAATTCTCCGAATGCATGATCTACGGACGCTATGTCGACGATCTGCTGGACGGAGCCGGCCACGTTCAGGGTTCGGAAGAATTCTGCCGCGTCCACTGGACGGGCGAGGCGCTGTCGGACGACGAGTTCCGCCGCTTCGTTGCCAGCATGGCGCCAGAGCAGGTGGCGATCGGCATGCAGTCATTCATCGGTACCGATGTCGGCCGGATCCGACGCCTGATCGGGGTTGATCGCTGATTGTCCTAGATTGCCTTGGCCGGTCTGCGCAGCGCCGAATAGGTCAGCAGCATGGACGCGAGATAGAGGAGCAGGAAGACGATGTTGAGCGACAGCACCAGATCAGATGTTTCGGAAATGGTGGTCAGCACATAGGTCAGCAGCAGCGCCTTGAGGGCGGCGAGCAGGCCGAGATTGAGCGCCCGCACCAGCGTCTGGCCGCGCGCGAAAAGAAGCTCGGCCTGGTATTCGACTAGGTTGCGCAGTCCAGGCACGCAGATCGCCAACGCCACCAGGGGTGCGGCCTCGGAAACATTCCTGCCAAGCGCGTTGGGAAAGAAATGCAGCACGATGCCAAGCGCTGCCAGCGCCAGCGTTGAAACGAGGAACACGCCGCCCTCGATGCCGCTCTTTACCGCAAGGCGCGACAGCAGCTCCGGCGCACGCATCATGCGCTGCACGAGCATCATCGAGAAGGTGCGGATGGGGATCGCCGTCAGGTCGACGAGCCGCATGATGATGGCATAGATGCCGGCCAGATGTGGGCCGCCGATCGCCAGCACCAGAAGCTTGTCGAATTCCGATTGCAGGTAGAACAACACCTCCGCGCCGGCCACATAGATGGAATCGGCGAGGCGCCGCAGATAGAGTTCGATGCGCATCCGCAGCCGCTGGCGTGGATAGAACCAGCCGAAAGCCAAAAGCAGCGAGGCGGCGTTGGCCCCTATGTAGAACCACGACCACATCCAAATGCCATGCTGTGGCGAGACCATGAACAACACCGCGCCAAGCGCCCGCAGTGCGGTGGCCAAGATCGCCAGTACGGCTGCACGGCCGAATTTGCCCAGCCCGTTGTTGACGATCAGCGCCACTTCCACCGGCCGCCACAGCAGCGCCTCGGCAAAAACGATCGCCGTGAATACCGACAGCGGCACGGTGCCGGCAAAGAAGATCAGGTAGACGCCGAACGAGGCCACGCCCAAAAGCGGCAGCGAGGCGGCGCCGAGCAGCAGGAAACCCGCAGTGAACGTGCCGATCAGATTGGGGCGGATGGTGGCGGTGCGGTAGAGTGCCGAAATGAAACCGAAGGCGAGAAGTCTCGACAGCATGACGCCGGCCGCCGAGGCGGTGGCGAACATGCCGAACTCTGCGATCGACAGCGTATTGGCGAGCGCGATGAAATAGGCGAGTGAAAACACCAATCGCCCGCCGGCGCCGCTGATCGCCGAAAAATAGTCGCGCGCCAGCCCCCGCCGTTCGGCCATGAAGGTGCCGATCCGCGCGAAGGTCCGCCTTTGCGGTATGTCGCTGGCCTCAGTCATACGTCGAGGAAAATGCATAGGGTGGAAAGTTTAACGCGCCGTTCTGAAGCTTTCAGCTGTGTTGAGAATTGTTGCAACCATAACGTGAATTACCGCGATCGTCTCCCGGAAATTAACCTTTTGTTTCCTATGCCTGTTTAGCGTGGCTTAACGAATGGCCGACCGCCGCTGCCAAGCGGCCAAGAGTAAAGCTCCACGACAATGGTCGACAGGGAAAACCGTGAAGACTGGAAGCGCGAGCGCTCCTTGCTGGCGCTTGGCGAAGCCGTGCGTGGCGAGGAGGATGCTTCGCTGGTATCGATAGGAGACCGCGCGGACCCCTCATGGCGCGAGGATGCCGCCACGCGCCATCGCCTGGCCCGTTCCCGTCGCGAGACGAAGGCGAGCCCGCCTCGGTCGGCAGCCGATAACGCCGAACGGTCTCGCCTGGACGATGAGCAGCCGTTTGTATCCGAGGGCGCCTGGCTTTCGCGGGGGGAAACCGGCACCGGCGATTTGCAACCCGACATGCCGCCAGCAACGCCCGCCCCGGAGGAATCTTCGGGCACGGGTGGCGCCCATGAGGCAATCGGGTCCCGCGCTACGGGCGGAGCTGACCCGTCCTCCAATGGCGGGACCGACAGTCAGCAATGGAAGCCGCTGATCGATCCGATGCTGGTCGTTCGCGGCGTTGCCAGGTCGAAGCTGCTGATCGTTGCGACCACGATACTGGGCGCTGGACTTGGCGTCGCCATCGCCTTGTCGATGCCGAAGAAATACGAAGCCACGACCGAACTGATCATCGAGCCGGGTGACCTGAAGCTCTCCGATCGCGATCTCACCCAACCGGTAGGCCAGCCCGATGCCGCGCTGGCCGTCGTCGAAACCCGGATCAAGATGCTCACCTCGGGCACCGTTCTCGATCAGGTCGTCAAGAATCTCAACCTCGTCAACGATCCGGAATTCAATGGGCAAGGCTCCGGCGGCCTCGGCGTCATGTCGCTCATCCGCTCGATCGTGTCACGCAACGATGGGCCGGGCGGCGTCGATGAGGTTCGCCGCCAGGCGCTGGCTGTCGGCAATCTGGCCAAGAGCCTGTCGGTCGAACGCAGCGGCAAGACTTTTGTCATTTCCGTCAGCGCCGTAACCCAGAATGGCGACAAGTCGGCGCTCATTGCCAACACGACGAGGACCGTCTTCCAGCAGGAAGCCGCCAAGTACCAATCCGACATGGCCGGACGCGCGACGAACGAATTGACGTCCAAGCTCGATGATCTGCGCAAGGGGGTCGAGGCGGCCGAGCGCAAGGTCGAGGATTTCAGGGCCACGCATGGTCTGGTCGACGCGCAAGGCCATTTGATCAGCGACGATCAAATGCTGAAGCTCAACGAGCAGCTCTCGGTCGCCCGCGCCCGCACGCTGGAACTCAATGCCCGGGCGGCGTCGGCGCGTTCGCTGGACGTCAATTCCGTTCTGACCGGCACGTTGCCGGAAGAGATCAACTCCAACACCATGAGCGATCTGCGCTCGCAATATGCAACGCTGAAGCAGGAGGCCGATCGTGCCGCGGTCCGGCTGGGACCGCGTCATCCAGAACTCCAGGCCCTCGACGCCCAGATCGCGGGCGCGCGCGAGCGCATCGCGGCTGAACTGCGCCGCATCGCCTCTTCGCTGCAGGTCGACTTGAAGCGCGCGGTTCAGCTTGAACAGGACCTCGCTTCCCGGCTGGCCCAGGCAAAGGTCCAAAGCGGCGACGTCAACAGCGACCTGGTGGCCCTGCGGGAACTGGAGCGTGAGGCCACCGCCAAGCGTTCCGTCTACGAACAATATCTCTTGCGCGCCAAGGAGACTGGTGAACAGACGGGCATCAACACGACCAACATCAATGTGATCACTCCCGCCCAGGCCCCCCTCGAGCCAAATGGACCCTCACGGGCCTTGGTGGCGCTCGCCGGCCTGCTGCTTGGCCTTGCCGCCGGCGTTGGCCTCGGCGCTCTGCGCGGTACCTATGATAGCCTGCGCGAGACGGCAAGCTCGCGCTCACGCCGCGAGCGCAAGGTGGACGAACGCAAGTTGGGTGACCAGAGAGCGCCTCGCGAGGAGCAGCCATTCCGGGCGGAGCCTCCGCCAGAGCCACCCATGCCGGCAGCGCCTGTGCCGCCGCCGCCCGCGCCACCGCCGCCGGTCACGCGGACCGAGGCCGCTCGCGCCGAAAGCTCCGGCAGGATCGGCGCACTCATGTCGAGACTGCGCAAGGTCATGTCCCGCAAGCCGTCGGCCGAAGCCGACGACGACATCTCCCGCGGGTTAGGCCTACCCGCCTTCGCCGACAACGGACGGCCTGTCAACGCTCCGCTATTTCCTGGCCATCCGGAGTCCGGTTTCGGGCCTCGGCAGGCGGCCGGCCTGGATTATTCGCAGTCACCCTTCCAGCCGGGCGCCGACGCCGGGTATGGGCAGCGGATGACCTTGCCTTCGCGCTCGCCCCTGATGTCGCAACAGGCAACGTACCCGGCTCCGCCGTCGCCGTCCTCTCCCTATGCACAGCCGTTGGGCTATCTTCAGGCGCAGCCCTGGTCGCCGGCGGGGCATCCCTCCATTCCAGCGGCGGCGGGACCCTATGCGGCCCAGATGCCGTATCCGCCGCCCCCCGCTCCGACGCAGCCCTCGGACGCTCCGCCCGCGGGGCCGATCCAAGTCGAGGAGGGTGGCGAACAAGCATCGGTCGAAGAGATTCGCGCCAGCCTGCGTGAATTCCGCGAAGCGGTCCGTGAACTCACGGAAAACCGCACCCGTCGCCGCTACTTCTGAGCCACCAGATAGGGGGCGGAGGCCGAACAAAACCGTGCCGGTTTCGCGTAAACGGCATGGGAAGGCGCTTTGACGGGATTGCGAGCTTGTATTTTCGTGACAATGCCGCGCTGCAGATTGCCTGTGCCGCGGCATTATGTTCTCGAAGCGGCGTGGGGCGGAACGATGTTGAGGGTGGCATGGCCGAAGTGATTGACGGAAAAAGCGTTGCCGAAGACGTGGTGCGGATAGTCAAGGCGCTGACCGCCGAGCTGGTCGCCAAGGGCAAGGCCAAGCCAGGCCTGGCCGTGGTCATCGTCGGGGAGGATCCTGCGAGCCAGGTCTATGTCGCCTCCAAATCCCGCACCGCCAAGGAATGCGGCTTTCATTCGCTTCAGCATACGCTGCCGGCGGAAACGTCCCAAGAGGCGCTGCTCAAGCTCATCGCCGAACTCAACGCCGATCCCGAAATCAACGGCATCCTGGTCCAGCTTCCGCTGCCCGCCCATGTCGATGCCGGCAAGATCATCCAGGCCATCGCGCCGCAAAAGGACGTCGATGGGTTCCATTTCATCAATGTCGGCAAGCTCGGCACCGGTGAACTCGATACCGCCTTTGTTCCCTGCACGCCCGCCGGCTCGATGCTTTTGATCGAGCGCGTGCGCGGCAAGGATCTGTCCGGCCTCAACGCCGTCGTCGTCGGCCGCTCCAACATCGTCGGCAAGCCGATGGCCAATCTGCTGCTTGCCGCCAACTGCACCGTCACCATCGCGCATAGCCGCACCAAGGACCTGCCTGCGCTTGCCCGCACGGCCGACATTCTTGTCGCCGCCGTCGGCAGGCCCGAGATGATCAGGGGTGACTGGGTCAAGCCTGGCGCCACCGTCATCGATGTCGGCATCAACCGCATTCCGGCGCCCGAGAAAGGCGAGGGCAAGTCGCGTCTCGTCGGCGATGTCGCCTATGCCGAAGCGGCAAAGGCGGCCGGCGCGATCACCCCGGTGCCCGGCGGTGTCGGGCCGATGACCATTGCCATGTTGATGGCCAATACGTTAGCTTCGGCCTACCTTGCGGCCGGATTGAAGCGGCCTTCCTTCTGAGCCCGGGTTGACCCTGAAAGCCGCAACTTTGCCGAACCCCACCATTTCCCCGGAACGGCCGGTCACGAATGATCCCGTTCAAGGCGGCAGGCAGTTCGCTTTCCTGCTGGTCGACAAGTTTTCCATGTTCTCGCTGGCCGCCGCGATCGATACGTTCCGGTCGGCGAACCGCCTGCTCGGCCGCGATTTCTACGGCTGGACCACTGTGTCGGCCGATGGTGATCCGGTGATGGCTTCCAACGGCCTGCCGCTCAAGATCGACTACGCCGTCGCAGACCTGCCGCCGGTCGATATTCTCTTTGTCTCGGTCGGCTTGACGACGGAATTTCCGGGCAAGAGCAAGGTTCTGGCGGCCTTGCGCAGCTGGGGCCGGCGCGGCAACGCGCTTGGTGCCTTGTCGGTCGGATCCTACCTGCTGGCCGAGGCCGGCCAGCTCGAAGGCTATCGCTGCACCATTCATTGGGAAAACCGCGCCGGCTTCGTCGAGCGCTTTCCTGACATCAACTGCACTGGCAACGTCTTCGAGATCGACCGCAAACGCTACACCTGCGCCGGCGGCACCACCTCGATCGATCTGATGCTGGAGATCGTGCGTGGCGATTTCGGCTCCAACCTCGCCAATGGCGTCGCCAACCAGTTCCAGCACGAGCGCATCCGCTCCGCTGGAGACCGCCAGCGCGTCGGGCCGGAGCGTGACCTGACGGGCAAGTCGGAGAAGTTGCGACGCATCGTAGAACTGATGGCCGACCATCTCGACGAACCGCTTTCGGCGGTACAACTCGCCAAGTCGGCGGGCCTCTCGGTGCGCCAGGTGGAGCGGTTGTTCCTGCGCCATCTCAACGTCACGCCCGGACGCTACTATATGCGGCTGCGGCTGGAGCGGGCACGCGAATTGCTGCGCCAGACCAACATGCCGATCCTCGACGTGGCGATCGCTACCGGCTTCACCTCGCATTCCTATTTTGCCCAGAGCTATCGGCTGCAATTTGGCCGCCCGCCCTCGGAAGAGCGCCGCACGACATACTGAATTGGGTACGCACGGGCCCTAGCGGGCTATCGTTGATAGCGGTGGCTTGTGTCCCGGCACGCGCTCAAATAGCTTCGGCCAGCGGACGGGGTGGCTAACTCAGGAGATTTCGATGGCGATACTTGCGCGGAGCGTCGCTGCGGCGATCCTCCTTTTGTCGGCCACGACATTCGGCTTTGCCGCCAACAAGGTCATCATTATCCTCGACGCGTCGGGATCGATGTGGGCGCAGATCGACGGCAAGCCCAAGCTGGAAATTGCCCGTGAATCGCTGAGGACCGTGCTTCAATCGGTTCCCGCCGACGACGAGATCGGCTTCATGGCCTATGGCCATCGCGAAAAAGGCAGCTGCGACGACATTCAGCTGATCGTGCCGCCCCAGGCTGGCTCGGCAAGCGCCATCTCGGCAGCCGCCGACAGCATGAAGTTTCTCGGCAAGACGCCGCTGACGGCAGCCGTCAAGCAGGCGGCCGAAGCGCTGAAATACACCGAGGACAAGGCAACTGTCGTTCTTATCACCGATGGGCTCGAAACCTGCGGCGGCGATCCTTGTGCGCTTGGCAAGGAACTCGAAGCCTCCGGCGTCGATTTCACCGCCGACGTCGTCGGCTTCGGCCTGACCGCCGACGAAGGCAAGCAGATTGCCTGCCTCGCCGACAACACCGGCGGCAAATACATCCAGGCTTCCGATGAGAAGGCGCTGCAGGAAGCGCTGGTCGAGACCGTCGCGGCACCGGCGCCCGAGCCAGCACCAGCCCCCGCTCCCGCGCCAGCGCCCGAGCCGGCCAAGTCCGAGTTCAATTTCATGCCGACCGTGGTGCTGGCCGAGGGCGGCGATGCTGTCATCGAAGGCAATGCCTGGGAAGTCTACAAGGCCAAATCAGACGGCACGCGCGGCGACAACGTCACCACCGAATACGGGGACTACAAAGCCAATCTGGAACCGGGCGACTACGTCGTCGTCGCGCGCGACGGCGAGGCCAAGACGGAGCAGAAGATCAAGATCGAGGCAGGCCAGGTCTACAAGCCGCTGTTCACCTTGAATGCCGGCACGCTCATCCTGCATCCGCGACCGAGCCAAGGTGCCGATGTGGCCAGCGGGGCTTCTGTCGTGGTCGCCTATGCGGGCGTCGACAACCCTCCGACCTATTATGGAGACACGAAAGTCGTGTTGCCGGCCGGCGACGAGAAAGTGACCGTCACGATCGGGCAGGGCGTGGTCACCGAAACGATCCCGCTCGCCGCAGGCAGGGTGATCGACAAGGACATCATCGTGGGCGTGGGCCATGTCGTTGCCAACGCATACTATGTGGCCGGCGGCGACAAGGCTGACGGTTCAGGCACCGGCTTCAAGGTGCTCAAAGCCAAGAAGAAGATCGATGGGACCCGCGACGAGGTCACCTATGCCTATGGCCCCGACAGCAAGTTCGATCTGCCGCCCGATGACTATGTGCTGATCGCGACGGTCGATCTCGCCGTCGTGGAACAGCCTTTCAGCGTCAAGGTCGGCGAATTCCAGGACCTCAAGGTCGCCATGAATGCCGGCGTGCTGGCAATCACGGCGCCCGGCACCTCCAAGATCGAGATCTTCGAGACGAAGAAGGACATCAATGGCAATCGCAAGTCGATCGGCTATGCCTATGACGAGAAGTATGAGGCCGCGATAACGGCGGGCGATTACGCGGTGGTTTCGGAGAAGTCGGACAACAGCAAGAAGGAAGGCGCCGTGACCGTGAAGGCCGGAGAGCGGGTTGAACTGACGTTGCAATAAGGATTGCGATTTCGACCGGCAAAAAGGGCGGCCGCGTGCCGCCCTTTTTTATGCCGGACAGAATGCGTCAGGCAGTGCCGAACGCGCTGGCACCGTGATCGGCGCGGCCCACCAATTGACGGAAGCCGGCGAACAACTCGCGTCCGAAGCCGAATTCATTGCCGATTAGATCGACTTCGGCCGTGCGGCGCAGCGCGAATTCGGTGCCTGGCACCAGCACTTCCAGCGTGCCGGCATCGGCGTCGAGGCGGATGATGTCGCCGTCATGGATCCGCGCGATCGGCCCGTCCTCGACCGCTTCCGGCGTCACATGGATTGCCGCCGGCACCTTGCCGGAGGCGCCCGACATGCGCCCGTCGGTGACCAGCGCCACGCGCTGGCCGCGATCCTGCAGGATGCCGAGCACGGTGGTCAGCTTGTGCAGTTCCGGCATGCCGTTGGCCCTCGGACCCTGGAAACGGATGACGGCGATGAAGTCGCCGGTGAGTGTGCCCGCCTTGAAGGCGTCGTTCAGCCCCTGCTGGCTGTCGAACACCTTGGCCGGCGCTTCGATGACACGCCGCTCCGGTTTGACGGCTGATGTCTTGATGACGGCGTGGCCGAGATTGCCCGCCAGCACCTTCAGGCCGCCCGTCGCCTGGAAAGCCTTGTTGAACGGCGCCAGCACCTTTTCGTCGCCGCTTGCGCGCGGCGAAGCCTCGCGCAGCACACCGCCATCGGCGCCGAGCTTTGCCTCGACCGCATAGGGCCGCAGGCCTTCGCCCCACACCGTCCGCACATCCTCGTGCAGCACCCCTTCGTCGAGCAGTTCGCGGATTAGGAAGCCGAGGCCGCCGGCGGCATGGAAATGGTTCACGTCGGCAAGTCCGTTCGGATAGACCCGTGCCAACAGAGGCACCGCTTCCGAGAGGTCGGAAATATCCTGCCAGGTCAGCGCGATGCCGGCGGCGGCCGCCATGGCGATCAGGTGGATGGTGTGGTTGGTCGAGCCGCCGGTGGCATGCAGGCCGACGACGCCGTTGACGAACGAACGTTCGTCGATCATCCGCCCGACCGGCGTATAGGCGTTGCCGAGCGCGGTGATCGCCAACGCCCGTTTCGTCGCTTCGCGGGTCAAGGCGTCGCGTAGCGGCGTGCCGGGATTGACGAAGGACGCGCCCGGCGTGTGCAGGCCCATGATCTCCATCAGCATCTGATTGGAGTTCGCCGTCCCGTAGAAGGTGCAGGTGCCCGGCCCGTGATACGACTTGGACTCGGCTTCCAAGAGCTCGGCGCGTCCTGCCTTGCCCTCGGCATAGAGCTGGCGGACCTTGGCCTTCTCATCGTTGGGCAGGCCTGTCGTCATCGGGCCGGCAGGAATGAACACCGCCGGCAGATGGCCGAAGGTCAGTGCGGCGATCACCAGCCCCGGGACGATCTTGTCGCAGACGCCGAGATAGACGGCGGCGTCGAACATGTTGTGCGACAGGCCGATCGCGGCTGCCATGGCGATCACGTCGCGCGAAAACAGCGACAGCTCCATGCCGGGCTGGCCTTGGGTCACGCCGTCGCACATCGCCGGCACTCCTCCGGCCACCTGGGCGATGCCGCCCGCCTCGCGCGCGGCCTCCTTGATCAGGGCAGGGAAGGTTTCGAAGGGCTGATGCGCCGACAGCATGTCGTTGTAAGAGGTGATGATGCCGAGATTGGGCACTTTGTCGGCGCCGAGCGCCAGCTTTTCCGAGGGGCTGCAGACCGCAAAGCCATGGGCAAGGTTGCCGCAGGACAGCACCGACCGGTTGGCGGTCTGGTTCGACGCTTCGGCGATACGGCTGAGGTAGCGCTCCCGGCCCGGTTTGGAGCGCTGGCGTATCCGTTCGGTGATGGCTTCGATATCGCGTTTTGCGGTCATGGGATCAGGTCCTTTCAGGCGAGGTCCCGGAAACATCCTCCCGCCGTTGCCGGGACCACTTGTAAACTTGCAATCAGGGCGCCCAGAAAACCTCCACGGGCTTGGGCGATGCGTCGAGCACGGCACGGATCGGCTTTCGCGGCCCTGGCGCGGCCGCACCGTCGAAGGCGGTTCGCTTGTCCTCGCCCTCGATGTGAAGCGCGATGAAGCCGGCGTCGATGATCCGCGCCAGGGTCAGGGTCAGCCGAGGCTCACCCGCACTTGCAGCATGAACCGGCAGGATGATCCTGTCAGAGGCGGGATCGAGCAGCTTCGGCAGATCGTCGGCATCGGGAAAGAAGGAGGCGGTATGGCCGTCAGGCCCCATGCCGAGGATCACGACATCAAGCGGCCAGGGCAGGGATCGCAGGGCCGCATCATCGGATGCCGCGGCATCCTCGATGCCGACCGCCTCGTGGTAGAGCGGAACGAAGCGGGCCGCCTTGGCCGCGTTCTGCAGCAGGTTGGCGGCAACCAGCCCGGCATTGGATCGCGGCGAGGAGGCCGGTACGAAACGTTCGTCGACCAGTGTCACGATCACCTTGTCCCAGGCGATCGGCGCCGCGGAGAGCGCGGCAAAGAATTTTGCCGGTGTCGTGCCGCCGGAGACCGCCAGCAGTGCCGTGCCGCGCCCGGTGATCGCCTTGGTCAGGGCATCGGCGACGCGGCCAGCCAGCGCCGAGGCCAGTTGCGAACGGTCGGGAAAAGCGTTCCAGTTGTAGCTGGCGCTGTTCAATTGCTCTCGTGCCATGTCCGCCCGTCACGTTCGATCAGCGCTATCGAGGCCGACGGCCCCCAGGTGCCTGCCGTATAGCCCTGCGCTTCCTGCTTGGCGCCTTCCCAGGCATTCTGGATCGGGTCGATCCATTTCCAGGCGGCTTCCACCTCGTCGCGGCGCATGAACAGCGTCTGGTTACCGCGGATGACATCCATGATCAGCCGTTCGTAGGCGTCGGGCGCGCGGCCGTCGAACGATTGCGCGAAACTCATGTCGAGCGAGATCTGGCGCAGCCGCATGCCGCCCGGGCCTGGGTCCTTGATCATGATGAACTGCTTGACGCCTTCATCCGGCTGCAGCCGGATGACAAGTTGGTTGGCGAAGATCGGCCCGGCGCTGTCGCCGAAGATCGAATGCGGGATCGGCTTGAACTCGATGACGATTTCCGAAACCCGGGTCGCCAGCCGCTTGCCGGTCCTGAGGTAGAACGGCACGCCCGCCCAGCGCCAGGTGCCGATCTCGGCCTTGATGGCGACGAAGGTTTCGGTGTTGCTGTCCTTGCCGAGTTCCTCGACATACCCTTTCACCGGTCCCCCGGCCGAGGCGCCGGCGCGGTACTGGCCGCGCACGGTGTGCTTCGGCGCCTCGTTGCCGTTGATGCGCTTCAGCGCCCGCAGCACCTTGAGCTTCTCGTCGCGCACCGCGTCGGCGTCCATCGACGAGGGCGCTTCCATGGCGACGAGGCAAAGCAGCTGCAGCATGTGGTTCTGCACCATGTCGCGCAGTGCGCCGGCCTTGTCATAATAGGTGACGCGGTCTTCCAGGCCGACGGTCTCGGCGACCGTGATTTGCACATGGTCGATGTGGGCGGAATTCCACAGCGGCTCGTAGAGCGCATTGGCAAAGCGCAGCGCCATCAGGTTCTGCACCGTCTCCTTGCCGAGATAATGGTCGATGCGGAAAATCTGGCTTTCGTGGAAGTCGTCGCCGACCAAGTCGTTGAGCGCCCGCGCCGAGGCAAGATCGCGGCCGATCGGCTTCTCCAGCACGATGCGCGAATTCGCCGTGATCAGGTTATGCTCTTTGAGCTTGTGCGAGATGTCGCCGAACAGCGCCGGCGCCACGGCAAGGTAGAAGGCGCGGATGTGGTCGCTTTCGCTGATCGCCTTTTTCAGCTTGTCGAAACCGGCGCCGCTCGTTGCATCGGCCGGGACGTAGGAAAGCCGGGCGAGGAAGGTCTTCAACTCCTTGGCATCGATATCGGCCGGCTTGACATGGTCCGAAATCGCCTGCTTGGCGAAGGCTTGGAACTCCTCGTCGCTCATTTTCGAGCGCGACGTCCCGATGATGCGCGTCGGCTCGGAGAATTGATGGTCGCGCTGGCGATAGTAGAGCGACGGCAGCAGCTTGCGTTCCGACAGGTCGCCGGTACCGCCGAAAATGATGAAGTCGAAAGGATCGACGGGAATGATCTGGCTGGTCATGGTCTGTCCGCTTTGACGCCGGTCGCAAGTACGCGGCTGATATATTCTAATCGATTTAAATTTTCCAGTGCCATGGTGTCACATCGAGGACCAATCGCTGGATATTGATTGAGTCCACCTGTGCGCTTGACACTGGCGCCAGCCGGAGGCTTGTCGATGAACGAAGACTCCGGAAGCTTTCGCAGTTGCAGCATAGAACGTGAATGTGACGAAAGCTAAGGGAGAAATGGGCGCTTGTCTGTCGCGGCGTGGGCCACGGCCGTCGGCAGCCTTGTTGGTCGCGGGAAGATATCGATGAGCGGGGAAAGCATGCGTCTGGAAAACAAGGTCGCCATTATCACCGGGGCGGCATCGGGCTTCGGCGAAGGCATGGCCAAGCGCTTCGCGCAAGAGGGCGCCAGGGTCGTTATCGCCGATCTCAACGCCAAGGGTGCGAAACGCGTCGCCGATGAGATCGGCGAGGCGGCGATCTGGACGCAGACCGACGTTTCGTTGCGCTCCGAATTCGACGAAATGGTCTATGCCGCAAAAAGCGCCTTCGGGCACATCGACATCATGGTCAACAACGCCGGTTACACCCATCGCAACGGTGACATGCTCGAGGTCGATGAGGAGACCTTCGATTTGATCACCGCCGTCAACATGAAGGCGATCTATCATGCCGCCCTTGCCGTGGTGCCGATCATGGAGCGGCAAGGCGGTGGCGTCATCCTGACCACGGCCTCGACTGCCGGGCTGAGGCCACGACCCGGCCTTACCTGGTACAATGCCTCGAAAGGCTGGGCGATCACCGCCACCAAGTCGATGGCGGTGGAGCTCGCGCCGAAAAACATCCGCGTCAACTGCCTCTGCCCGGTCGCCGGCGAAACCGGCATGCTGGAGAAATTCATGGGCGCCGACACGCCCGAGATCCGCGAGGCGTTCCGCGCCTCGATCCCGCTCGGGCGGCTGTCGACCCCGCTCGATATCGCCAACGCGGCTTTATGGCTGGCCTCGGACGAGGCCGCTTTCATCACCGGGGTCGCGTTGGAGGTCGATGGCGGGCGCTGCATCTGAGGCAATCGCCGACTTGACCGCGACTCGGGCATCGACTTGACTTGAAGTTATGGGGCCTCAAGTTCTTTCCGGGGAACGGGATTGTTGGCGCGATGAAGTCGAAATTACGCAAAGCTTTCAAAGATCTGCGGTGGCGCGTCAGTGTCTACAGGGCGAAGCGTGCCCGCGCGAAAAGCAAGGCGACTTTCATCGGCGTCACCGGCAGCTCGGGAAAATCGACCGTCACGGCACTGCTTGGGCACATATTGGCCGCTCATCGACCAGTCTACACGCAGGTTCTGGCCAACACCATCCATTCGGTCGTCAGCACGCTCTACAGGCGCATGAAGCATGTGGAACAGGCCGACTATGTCGTAATGGAAACCGGGGCGTACGGCGTCGACACGATCCGACCAATGGCGGAAATGCTGCAGCCGCATGTGGCTGTCGTCACCATGATTCGTCTGGAGCACGTTGCCAGTTTCAGGACACTGGAAAACGTCGCCATCGAAAAGCGTGCATTGGTCGCGGCATTGCGTCCGGGGGGCCTTGCAGTCCTTAATGCCGACGATCCCTATGTCGCTGACATGGCTACCGGCGCCGGATGCCGCGTCGTCACCTTCGGCGCGGCACGGACGGCCGACTATCGTGTGACCGACATCCACGCCGCCTATCCGGACCGGCTAACCTTTTCGATCCATTGGCGAGGAGGGCTGCTGCAAATCCAGACGTCTTTTCCCGCCGAATATTTCTGGCTACCCACCGTTGCCGCCGTCGCTACGGCGCTCGAACTCGGTGTTCCTCCACACAAGGTTGTGGCCCAGGTGGCAACGTTCCAGCCAGTCGTGAATCGCTGTGCCGTGCTGATCACCGAAGGCGGTCCGCAATTCATCGTCGATGCCGCCAAGGCGCCCTGGCACTCGATCAATCTTGCCCTGGACATGATGGCCAAGGCTACTGCCAGCCGCAAGCGCATCGTAATTGGCCAGATTTCGGACTACACAGGCTCGTCCAGGAAATACGCTCACGCCTACCAAACCGCGCGGGAAATCGCCGATCAGGTGATCTATACCGGAGACAACGCACATCGCTCGCGTGCCAGTCAGAGCGATCGCGACAACGGCCAGTTTGTCGAGCTTCGGACGGTGAAGGAAGTCTCCGACCATATCAAACGGACGGCGGTGCCCGGCGAACTGATCCTCGTCAAAAGCTCATCCAACCTTCACCTGGAGCGCATCGCGCTCGCCTGGACGCATGACGTCAAATGCTGGATCCCAATCTGTGGCAAGAAGGAAGGCTGCCAAACCTGTGGTATGTATGAATTGCCCTACGAACAGCATCGCGCCCACGTCATGCTCCGCAGGCGCACCAGAATGTGGCGGCAGTTCCGCGGCATGTTCAGAGGCAGGTCGTCATAAGGCTGGGCCCGGCACCCAAGCCGGTCCAAACGCGCCCTCACATTACGTGCCGGGCTTGACGTAGCTCTTGTACACCCAGCCGTGCTTGCCGTTGTAGACGATCTCGCACCACTTCTTGCAGCCCATCAGTTGCACCGAGGTCCGGGCAGGGACCGTACCGATGGGGGTGGCACCCTTCTTTGGAGCACTGCGCATGGTCACCGCTCTCAGGATGCGTCCGTTGCCGGCCGCTGTCACCTTGCGCGGATTGGCCTTGGCCTTGCCGCCATCGTCATCGGTCGCCGCCAGCTGCTGTTCCGGTGCTTGCGGCTGCGTCTCCGGAATGGCGGCGGTCTGCGCGCCATCGGGATTGCTGCTATCGGCAGGCGGGCTCGGCGCGGCGACCTTGGCAAGCTCGTCGGTGGCATCGGTATCGGTAGACGATTGGGCGAATGCCGCCGCTGTTTTGTTTGGCGCCGGCTCAGGCTGCTTGGCTACCTGGCTGGGAGCCGCGGTTTGATCGGGATCAGTTGCCGCAGCCTTCGGCTGCGCCCCTGTCCAGCGCGGATCATTGGCCGCAAGCGCTGGTATGTTCACCGCCGCCGCTGCCGTGGTCGGTGACACCTGGCTGGACTTGCGCTCCGCCTGAGGCGTCACGGCAGCCGCCGTCACCGTCGTCCCCGAGGAGGGAACTTTCGTCGTTTTCACCGGAATGGTCGGAATGCTCTGCTCGGGACTGGCGGCTGCTTGCCTCTCGCCGGTCGGCAACGCCAGCCAGAGCGCCACTGCGGCAACGCCAAGCAGTGCCGCGGTGCCTATTGCCGCAATAACCAGGTGCGAGTTCGAACGGACGCCCTGCCAGAATGACGGGCGCATGTCATAGCCGAACTGCATGGCGAAGCGCCGACGTTCCGGAGCACCGAAACTGAAGGGCTCTATCACTCTTGCCACCTCCATAAGCGGGCCGGTGTTCTTTCGATCAAATATCGCAAGTCACGCGTTCGATCAGCATCGGTTCCAAAACGCGGGCGGGCCCGCAACATCTCCGAACAATCGCCCAGATGCGGACCTTTCGCCCGCGATTGTGGCGTCAGTACGCCATTACCAAGGGTTCTGCGCCTTTGCCGGCATTTCCGCAATGTGCCGCTGAGGCAACAAATGTTACAATGAATATACAATATCACATCAGGTCGTGACGGTTTGGGACCGTGGCGATCCGATGTCGTCTAGATTCTGTCGCGCAGTGCGAACCAGTTGAGCGCCAGGAAAAGCAGCGGCGCGCGGAAACGGCGGCCGCCGGGAAATGGCGGAATTTTCAGGTCCTCGATCAGCTTCAGCCGGTCGCGATTGCCGGCAATCGTTTCGGCATAGAGCTTGCCGAAGAAGTTCGACAGCATGACGCCATGGCCGGAATAGCCGCCGGCCGAGATCACATTCGGCATCACTTCGCGCACGAACGGTTTGCGCGGCACCGTGATGCCGACATAGCCGCCCCAGCCATGCGTGATCTCGACATCCTTCAATGCCGGATAGAGCTCCGCGATCTGACGGCGAATGTGGATGTGGATATCTTTGGGATCGTTGACGCCGTAGACCTCGCGTCCGCCGAACAGCAGCCGGCCATCCCTGGATTTGCGGAAATAGCGCACGACGAAGCGGGAATCGTCGACCGATTCGCTCCCCGGCAAGACGTTCGAATCCGGCCCCAGCGGCACGGTCGCGCCGATGAAGGATCCAATCGGCATGATGTGCGCGGCACTCACCGGCTCGAGCGTGCCGCCATAGGCGTTGACCGCGATCAGGCATTTTTGCGCCGAGATCGTCCCTCTTGGCGTGGAGACCCTGACCTTGCCGCCCGCCGAGACGATGCCGGTCGATGGCGTCCCTTCGAACAAGTGGGCGCCGGCTTGTGCCGCCACCCGCGCCGTGCCGATCACCAGCTTCATCGGATGGATATGGCCGGTCCCGATATCGCGCGTGCCGCCGAAATAAGCGCTCGAGCCCAACCGATCCGCCGTCTCCTTCGCATCCATGAAGGAGATGTGCGGGTACGAGAAGCGGCGGGCCATGATTTCGGCATGCGCCTTGTAGTCGTCGACATAGCGCGGCTTGTGCGCGACCGAGAGCTGGCCCGGCATATAGTCGATATCGATCTGGTTTATGGCGGCGAAGTCGATGAGATGCGCCTTCGCCTCTTCGGCGAGATCGAACAGTGCCCTGGCGCGGGACAGACCGTATTCGGCCTCTAGGTCCTCGGCCCAGGCACGCTGCCCGGTGCCGAGCTGGCCGCCATTGCGCCCCGAAGCGCCGTCGCCAAAACGATATGCTTCGATCAGGACAACGTTGCTACCGGCCTTGGCCAAATGCGTCGCTGCCGACAGGCCGGTAAACCCGCCGCCGATAATAACGACGTCGCAGGTCCGATCACCGTCGAGCGTTGGATATTCGGGCCGCGGCCCAGCCGTGTCCTCATACCAGGATCGGCCGGGGGAAATGGGCGATTGGTAGTTCATGATTGGTCAGACGTTGAGCAGCAGATATTCCCGCTCCCACGGACTGATCACTTCCATGAACGTTTCGAATTCCGCCCGCTTGATCGCCGCATAGGTGGCGGCGAAGGACTTGCCCAGCAATGCGCAGAGTTCCTCGTCGCCCTCGAACAGGTCGACGGCTTCGAGCAGGCTGCGCGGCAGGTCGATCTCGTGTGCGTTGGCAGTGGTCAGCACGGGAGGCTCGGCCTTGATCTTCCCGGTGATGCCGATCAGCCCGCAGGCAAGCGAAGCCGCCAGCGCCAGATAGGGATTGGCATCGGAGGACGGGATGCGGTTTTCAACGCGCCGCGCCGCAGGGTCGGAACGCGGCACGCGGAACGCCGTGGTGCGGTTATCGTAGCCCCATTTGTTGTTGACCGGGGCTGAGGCCGCCTGCGTCAGCCGCCGGTAGGAATTGACGTAGGGCGCGAACATAACCAGCGCATTCGGCACGTGCTTCTGCATGCCGCCGATGAAATGGAAGAAGTCCTCGGTCTCCGAACCATCCTCGGCCGAAAAGATGTTCCTGCCCGTCTTCTTGTCGACGATCGACTGATGGATATGCATGGCGGAGCCCGGCTGGCCCTGAATCGGCTTGGCCATGAAGGTCGCGTAGATCTCATGCTTGAGCGCGGCTTCACGAATGGTGCGCTTGAACATGAATACCTGGTCGGCGAGCTCGATCGGGTCGCCGTGGCGCAGATTGATCTCGAGCTGGCCGGCGCCCTCTTCGTGGATGAGCGTGTCGATCTCCAGGCCCTGGCTTTCGGAGAAATGGTAGATGTCGTCGATCAGTTCGTCGAACTCGTTGACGCCGGCGATCGAATAGCCGGCGCCGCCGCCGATCGCGCGCCCCGAGCGGCCGACAGGCGGGGTCAGGGGATAGTCCGGGTCTGGATTCTTGCGCACGAGGTAGAACTCGATTTCGGGTGCCACGACCGGCTTCAGCCCAAGCTTGTCATAGGCCGCCAGCACGCGCTTCAGCACATTGCGCGGCGTGAACTCGACCGAGCGGCCGTCCTGGTGGACGAGGTCGCAGATGACGGCGGCCGTCGGGTCTTCTTCCCAGGGCACCACGGTCAATGTCGACAGGTCCGGCATCAGCTTGAGGTCGCCGTCGTCTTCCGGATAGTGAAAGCCGTTGCCGTCCTCCGGATAGCCGCCGGAAATCGTCGTCATGAAGACGGCCGAAGGCAGCGCCAGTGAGGTGTTGGAAGTGAATTTCTTCGAAGGCATCATTCTTGCCGCGCGCCACCCCAGCCTGATCAGGCGTGATGCATTCGATATCCTCGATGCCGCGCCATTCCAGCCAATCGCTGACCTCCTTCCAGTTCTTCACACCTCGCAGGTTTTTCACGAAGGCAGGTGTGCGCGTTCGTCCTCCGCGGCTCGACGGACGGACTTCCTTTTTTGCAGGCGGCATCATTCACCAGTTTGGGTTGCGGATTTTCAAGTATAGCCGTGCCGTGCGATGGAAGGGAAGGGGAGCCGCCGCTGGCATTTGCCGTCTCGGGTTGAAAACCGCTTGCCGGTCGGCATAGGTTTGGCGTCTTTCCGCACTCGAGAAGCCGGCGATGAGACCCAGCAGCGAACTGACCACGATCGGCTTCGATGCCGACGACACGCTTTGGCAGAACGAACGGTTCTTCCGAATGACGGAAAGGCGCTTTGCCGCCATGCTGGCCGATCATGGCGAGGGCGAGCAGATCTCGGCTCGACTGTTGGAAGCCGAGAGGCGCAATCTCGCGATCTACGGCTTCGGCATCAAGGGATTTACGCTCTCGATGATCGAGACGGCGATAGAAGTTACCGACGGGCGCGTGCCGGCTTCCGTCATATCGGAGATTCTCGACGCCGGCCGCGAGATGCTGGGCCATCCGATCGAGCCCTTGCCGCATGCACGCGAGACGGTCGAGAAGCTCGCCGGCACTTTCCGCCTCGTGCTGATCACCAAGGGCGATCTGTTCGATCAGGAGCGCAAGCTGGCCGGCTCCGGGCTGGGCGAGTTGTTCGATGCAGTCGAGATCGTCAGCGACAAGACCGCCGCGACCTATGCGCGCCTGTTCAACCGCCATGGCGATGGCCCGGCAAGGGGCATGATGGTCGGCAATTCGCTGAAGTCGGATGTGGTGCCCGCCATCGAGGCTGGCGGCTGGGGTGTCCATGTGCCACACGAATTGACTTGGGTGCTCGAACATGTCGAGGCGCCGGTTGCCGAGCCGCGTTTCCGCCAGATATCGGATCTCAGCCAATTGCCCGCGTTGGTCGAAAGCATCAAAAACAGAGTTTGATCGTTGACCTCCGGCTGATTTTTCGCGCAGTTCTGGATGGAAAAACGGTTCTCGCCTTTTTGGAATCGTTTTAGCGGCCGGTCAGGCGATCGATGACCGGTTGCAACCGTTCGGGCGTGATCGGCTTGGCCACCACGACGTCGACGACATGCGCCAGGCCCAGGCTCTCCGGCGTGTCATTCTTGGTTGAAAGCAGGATCACGGGAGGAAGTGCCTTGCCCGTGGCTCGCCGCAACGTGTCGATGCTGGACATCAGCGTGTCGCAGTCTTTGTTGTCGGGGCCACCATCGAGGACAACCGCCCCGGGGATAAGCGAACGCAAGGTCTTCACCGCCATTTCAGGCGATTCCGAGAGTGGCTTGAGCCCGGAACGCTCAACGATTTTAGACACCACGACGCGATTGATCGGCGACTTCCCGACAACAAGCACCCGCGAGGAATCTCGGATCGTCTCAATGTTTGACCCCCGAGTCGCCAGATTCAGATGTGTTGTACTCTTCCCCTTGTCACTCACTGGGCACCCAAGTCGGCCAAGAATCTCGCCCCTATTTCAATGCAGAGTTGAATCTGGGGGCAATTGGCGTGAGATCGCGCCCTATGTCAAGTTGAAATAAAGGACTTCTGAAAGCATGTCCTACACAGTGGGTTCAAGCAACAGCACTGTACTGCCCTGTACATAGCTTGGTTACATAAAAATAAAATTCACCTGCGCATGCGCGGCGCGGGCAAATGGCCGGTTGTAGCGCTTCCGGGTCAGCCATGGCTTTGTTGCGTAACGATCACCGGGATCAGCAGGTCGCCCCAATTGCCGTCGCCGCCATGGTGCCTCGCGGAGCGCACGAGCTCCACCGAGACGCCCGCCTCGACCGCCTTCATCACCGACTGGTTGAGCCTGTGCAGGTCGTTGGCCAGCATGCGGATCGTCGCCTGCTGGTCGACGCTCATCGTGGTCGATTGCTCTTCGGCCCGTTCCTTGACGCGACTTATCGATGCCATTGGTCTTCTCCTATGTCTGAGGCCCTGTTGGGCGTTTCTTCGGTATTCCCCTGGTCGCTATTCCGCGGCCGGCTTGAACTGCGCGTGCTCGGTTGATTCATGCATGGCCGTGGTCGACGACCGGCCGCCGGTAATCGCCATCGAGACTGCGTCGAAATAGCCGGTGCCGACCTCACGTTGGTGCTTGGTCGCGGTATAGCCATTGGCTTCCGCCGCGAATTCCGCTTCCTGCAGCTCGGAATAAGCCGCCATCTGCCGCGCCTTGTAGCCGCGGGCGAGTTCGAACATGCCGTAGTTGAGCTGGTGGAAGCCGGCCAGCGTGATGAATTGGAACTTGTAGCCCATGGCGCCCAGTTCCCTCTGGAACTTGGCGATCGTCGCGTCGTCGAGATTCTTCTTCCAGTTGAACGACGGCGAGCAATTGTAGGCGAGCAGCTTGCCCGGATGGTGCCTGCGCACCCCCTCGGCGAATTTCTTGGCCTGCGCCAGGTCGGGCTTCGAGGTCTCGCACCAGATCAGGTCGGCGTGCGGCGCATAGGCAATGGCCCGCGCGATGCAAGGCTCGATGCCGTTCCGGACCTGGTAGAAGCCTTCCACCGTGCGGCCGGCATCATAGTCGACGAAGGGCTGGTCGCGCTCATCGATATCGGAGGTCAGCAGCTTTGCAGCTTCCGCGTCCGTGCGTGCCACCACCAAGGTTGGCGTGGCCATCACGTCGGCCGCGAGCCTCGCCGCGTTGAGGTTGCGGATATGCGCCGCGGTCGGGATCAGGACCTTGCCGCCGAGATGGCCGCACTTCTTCTCCGACGCCAACTGGTCCTCATAGTGGACGCCAGCGGCACCGGCTTCGATGAACGCCTTCATGATCTCGAAGGCGTTGAGCGGACCGCCGAAGCCGGCTTCCGCGTCGGCAACGATCGGCGCGAACCATGTCTCGACAGAAAGCCCTTTGCCTTCGGAGGTTTCGATCTGGTCGGCGCGCTGCAGCGTGCGGTTGATGCGCTTGACCAGTTCGGGCGCCGCGTTGGCCGGATAGAGCGACTGGTCCGGATACATCGCCGAGGCGGTGTTTGCGTCGGCGGCAACCTGCCAGCCCGACAGGTAGATCGCCTTCAGCCCGGCGCGCACCTGCTGCATCGCCTGGTTGCCGGACATAGCGCCGAGCGCGTTGACGAAGTCCTCCTCGTGGATGAGCTTCCACAGCCGGTTGGCACCCATTTCGGCAAGGCTCTGACGAATCTGCACCGAACCGCGCAGCCGCTTCACGTCCTCCGGCGAATAGGGACGCTCAATGCCGCCGAAGCGACCGTCAGGCGCCGAGGGGACGAGGTTGTAAAAATCAGTCATTAGTCACTCCGAAGGTTTCTGTACAGCCAATTCTCCGGGCCGCTTCTATGTGACTGAATTTACATGATGCCGCAGCATGAGCCAGAACAATTAGGAAAACTGGACGCATATAAGAGAAAACCTGTGTTGTGTTTGACAGAAGGGCACTGTAAAGTTGTCAATCCTGTCAAGCGAAGAGGGGCGGGGATGCAGCGAACGGTTTGTAAATTTCTGTCAAGGATCGGCGATGGCTGACCAGAAGATTTTCGCTGGGCCGCGCATCCGCCGCATCCGCGGCGCCAAGGGCCTGACCCAGACGGCGATGGCCGAGGGGCTCGGCATCTCGCCGTCCTACCTCAACCTGATCGAGCGCAACCAGCGACCGCTGACGGTGCAACTGATCCTGAAGCTCGCCTCGGTCTACAAGGTCGATCCGCATGAGCTTCAGGGCGAGGCAAGGGGATCGGTCGCTGCCCTCAAGGAGGTGTTTACCGATCCGCTGCTGGTCGGCGAACTGCCGGGAGATCAGGAACTGATCGAGTTTGCCGAGGCGGCGCCCAATGCCTCCGCCGCGGTGATAAAACTGTTCCGAGCCTATCGCGAGCAAGCCGAGCGGCTATCCGATCTCAACCAGCTTCTGGCCCGCGAGGGCCGGGCGACCGCCCTCTCCGGCGCCCGCCTGCCGATCGACGAGGTGCACGAGATTTTCGAGCGGCGCCCGAACCATTTCGCCTCGCTCGAGGAAGAGGCCGAGGCGTTCACGTCGGTGCTCGATCCCGGCGACGACTTGTTTGGCGCCTTGAAGGCATGGCTGAAGCGCGAATACGGCATCGTGGTGAAGGTTCTGCCGGTCGCCACCATGCCGAACTGGCGCCGCCGCTACGACCGCCACTCGCAGCGCCTGTTCCTATCCGAGCGTCTGTCGCCGTTCGACCAGTTGCGTGAAGTCGCAATGGAGGCCTGCCTGATCCGTATGACGGTTGCGGTCGCCGGCGAGATCGAGGCGCTGAGGCTGACCACGGATGAGGCGCGCCGCCTTGCCCGCTTCGAACTCGGCCGCTACGCCGCCCATGCGCTGATGATGCCCTATCAGCCCTTTCACGCGGCGGCCGTTCGCTCACGCTACGACATCGATGTCCTGCGCTCGCGCTTCGGCGTCTCCTTCGAGCAGGCGGCAAACCGGCTGACCATGCTGCAGCGGCCAGGTGCTTCCGGCGTGCCCTTCTTCATGCTGGAGATCGACAATGCGGGAAACCGCTTCCGCAAGGCCGGCAGCCAGGGCTTTCCGCAAAGCCGCTTTGGCGGTGGCTGTCCCAAGCTTCCCGTGCATGTCACCTTCACCCAGCCGGGCCAGATATTCGTCGAGGCGGTGGAAATGCCCGACGGCGCCGAATTCCTGTGCATCGCCCGCACGCTGGAGGGGCCGCAAGGCGCATTCTCCGAACGACCGCGCCGCACGGCACTGCTGCTCGGCTGCGACATCGGCTTACGCGACGACATCGTC
Organism: Mesorhizobium sp. URHB0026; assembly: GCF_054059755.1. NCBI lineage: Bacteria > Pseudomonadati > Pseudomonadota > Alphaproteobacteria > Hyphomicrobiales > Phyllobacteriaceae > Mesorhizobium > Mesorhizobium sp. URHB0026. The sequence continues at coordinate 2,630,865 of NZ_JBSSCN010000001.1, forward strand.
TATGGCACGGTGCTGCCTGGCTCGGCGGCCGGCGCGAAGATGGGGGCGGGCACCGTCGTGGCGACGCCTGTCGGCCCCGCCTGCCGGCTTTGCGAGCGCGTTGGCTGCCTAGCGCGCGCCGAGCCGCCGGTGACGCGACCGCTCGGCCTCGACGAGATGGTGACCGGCTTGAGTGCCTTCGACTTCCAGTAACGCCGCAGCAAAGGTGCCACAATCGTCGCCGGTCTCTGGATCACCCACGTCTTAAGTCTTTGCGTTACGCGAACACAGCAGTTTTTTGTCGTCTCTTGCGCATCGTCCCGTCAACAAAAGCTCGACAGCCGCGCCCATGACAGCCACAGCATCATCGCCGGGCCTTGTTGCGTCGACCGGCCTCGCTACCTCGACAGTCTCGCCGCGCGAGGAACGCGTCGGCATGCTCCTGGTCTTCCTGTCGGCGCTGATGTGGAGTTTCGGCGGCACCATCGCCCGCTTCATCAGCGTCGGTGACAGCTGGACGGTCATTTTCTGGCGCTCTGCCTGGGCTGCCGCCTTCCTGCTCTGCTACATGGTCTGGCGTGACGGCTGGCGCGGCATGGTGAAGTCATTCCGGGAAATGGGCCTGCCGGGCATCGCGGTGGGGTTCTGCTTCGCCATTGCGTCGACCTCGTTCGTGGTGGCGCTTGCTTATACGACCGTCGCCAATATCCTTTTGATGCAAGCCGGCGTGCCGCTTCTGGCGGCTCTGTTTGCCTGGGCGCTGTTCCGCGAAAAGGTAACCGTCGCGACCTGGATAGCGATCGCCGCCGTCATCGCCGGCGTCGCCATCATGGTGTCTGAATCCCTTGACGGCGCCGTCTCGCCCATAGGCGATGGACTGGCGCTGCTGATCGCGTTCATGTTCTCGATCGCCACCGTCATCACCCGGCGCTTCTCCAGCGTGCGCATGACGCCGGCGACCTGTCTCGGCACGATCCTGGCGGCGGGCTTCGCCGCCTCGCAGGCTTCGACCTTCGCGGTATCGGCCGGCGACATGGGCTTCCTCTTCGTCTTCGGCGTGGTCAATCTCGGCCTCGGCCTTGCTTTCTTCGCGACAGGCGCGCGCTTGATCCCGGCGGCGATCGCGGCGTTGCTCGGCACGTTCGAGCCGATCCTGGGGCCGATATGGGTCTGGCTCATCCATTCCGAGGTGCCGTCCGGGCGCACCATCGTCGGCGGCGCGGTGGTGGTTACGGCGCTGCTTGTCCATATCGGGCTCGAATTCAAGCGCCAGGCGCGGCCGCAGCGGGCTGGGGTCACCGGAGTGCCTTCGCCTAATTGATGCGGGCGCCGAAGCTTTGCCCATTGACAATGTCGCTGCCGCCCGGGCAGGCTGGGACCACGGCAACAACAAGACAGGCGTATCTTGCCAAGTCTCCCCGGCGGCCCGATCGAGACCGGACCACATTCTAGTATCCCTGACCGCACGGTGGCGAAAGCTTCTGACGGCATCGCAATTCCTTCCCGCCCCGACCGAGTGGGTGGCCTTCGGTGGTATGCCGAATGGCGGCCGTCGACCTCTGGAAAGCTCAACAGTCTAAACCAAATGCCCGGCCGCGCGAGCATGTCGCGACGCGCCGGCAATGGAACACTCACCAAAGGAGAATAGCATGATCCGCAAAGCGCTCTGGCTTTCGGCAACCTCGGTATTTCTGGCGCTTTTGACGCCCGCCGGTCACGCCGCGGACCGCGTCGTCAACGTCTTCAACTGGTCGGATTACATCGACAGTTCGATCATCGATGATTTCACCAAGAAAACTGGCATCAAGGTCGTTTACGATACGTTCGATTCCAACGAGATCCTCGAAACCAAGCTGCTCGCCGGCGGCAGCGGCTACGACGTCGTGGTGCCGAGCGGCAATTTCCTGGCCCGCCAGATCCAGGCCGGTGTGTTCCAGAAGCTCGACAAGTCGAAGCTGCCGAACCTCTCCAACATGTGGAACACGGTTACCGAGCGCACCGCCAAATACGATCCCGGCAACGAATACTCGGTCAATTACATGTGGGGCACGGTCGGCATCGGCTACAATACCAAGAAAGTGCAGGCAGCGCTCGGCACCGACAAGATCGACAGCTGGGATACGTTCTTCAACCCCGATAGCCTGGCCAAATTGAAGGATTGCGGCGTCTATGTGCTGGATTCTCCATCCGACATCCTGCCGGCGGCGTTGAAGTACCTCGGTCTCGACCCCAACAGCACCTCGCCCGACGACATTGCCAAGGCCGAGGAAGCTCTTCTCAAGGTCCGTCCCTATATCAGGAAGTTCCACTCGTCCGAATACATCAACGCACTTGCCAATGGCGACATCTGCCTGGCGGTCGGCTGGTCGGGTGACGTGTTCCAGGCTCGCAACCGCGCGGTCGAGGCCAAGCAAGGCGTGGAAATCGGCTATTCCGTGCCGAAGGAAGGCGCCCAGATGTGGTTCGATCAGATGGCAATCCCCGCCGACGCGCCACACGTCGCCGAGGCGCTTGAATTCATCAACTACATGATGACGCCGGAAGTGATCGCCAAGTCGTCGAACTATGTCCTTTATGCCAACGGCAACAAGGCATCGCAGCAATTCGTGGACAAGGCGCTGCTCGACGACCCCTCGGTCTATCCGGACGCCGCGACCTTGCAGAAGCTCTATACCACCCGGCCTTACGATCCCAAGACCCAGCGCATCGTCACGCGCAGCTGGACCAAGATCGTCACCGGCCAGTAGGCAATCCGACGCGGCCCCGGCAGCCAACTGCCGGGGTTGATTCTTTTGGGGAATAAAAAAGCACGGAGTGGGGATATGAAATCGCTTGGCAGCATCCGCAGGGACTTCGCGCCATGGAACGACCCGAACGCCAAGCCATATATCCAGTTCGACAAAGTCACCAAGAAATTCGGTGACTTTACCGCCGTCAACAATCTGTCGCTGACCATTTTCGAGCGTGAATTCTTCGCTTTGCTTGGCGCATCGGGTTGCGGAAAGTCGACGCTGCTCAGGATGCTTGCCGGCTTCGAGGAGCCGACGGCCGGACGCATCCTGCTCGACGGCCAGGATCTGCGCGGCATTCCACCCTATCGCCGGCCGGTCAACATGATGTTCCAGTCCTATGCCCTGTTCCCGCATATGACGGTCGAGAAGAACATCGCCTTCGGCCTCAAGCAGGAAGGCATGCCGAAGCCCGATATCGAAAAGCGCGTCGCCGACATGCTGAAGCTGGTCAAGCTCGAGCAGTTCGCCAAGCGCAAGCCGCATCAGCTCTCCGGCGGTCAGCGCCAGCGCGTCGCGCTTGCCCGCTCGGTCGCCAAGCGACCGAAGGTGCTGCTGCTCGACGAGCCGCTCGGCGCGCTCGACAAGAAATTGCGCGAGGAAACTCAGTTCGAACTGATGGATCTGCAGCAGGAGCTTGGTCTCACCTTCGTCGTCGTCACCCATGATCAGGAAGAGGCGATGACGATGGCCGACCGCATCGCCATCATGGACAAGGGCGAGGTCATGCAGGTGGCGACGCCGCCGGAAGTCTATGAGGCCCCGACGTCGCGCTTCGTCGCTCATTTCGTCGGCAACGTGAACATGTTCGAGGGCAAGGTTGCCGAACAGGCAGCCAACACGACGCGTATTACAGGTCCAAGCGGAGCTCAGATCGTCGTCGAGAATGGCGGCGCGGCTGCAAAGGCCAATGCGGATATCGTGTTCGCCGTCAGGCCGGAGAAGATCAGGGTCTCGTCTAAGAAGCCGGCCGATGCCGTCAACGCGCTGGAGGGTGAGGTTTACGACATAGCCTATCTCGGCGACATGACTGTCTATCACGTCAGGCTGGACGACGGGCAGATCGTGCGGGCAAGCGCCTTGAACGCGGCCCGTGTGACCGAGGATCCACTGACCTGGAACGACCGCGCCTGGGTGTCTTTCCGGCCCGACGCCGGCGTCGTGCTGGCACGGTAGGGGACGGCCATGTCCAACATCGCCGTTACCGATGCCGCCGCGCCACCCACTGCCGCCAATCCGTTCCTGACGCGGCTCGGTGCCGGCTTCGTCAGCCGGCTCGTCATCATCGTTCCCTATCTCTGGCTGCTGTTCTTCTTTCTTGTTCCCTTCGTCATCGTCTTCAAGATCTCGCTGTCGCAGACCGCTATCGCCATGCCGCCCTATACGCCGGTGCTCGATTTCAGGGACGGCGTTTCCGGTTTCTTCGCCGGTTTTCGCGACCTCAACTTCGACAATTATGTCTGGCTGACGCAGGACGCGCTCTATTTCAAGGCCTATCTCACCAGCGTCGTCATCGCAGCCATCTCGACGGTGCTGACCCTGCTGGTTGGCTATCCCATCGCCTATGGCATGGCCCGCGCTCCGGCGACAATCCGCCCGACATTGCTGATGCTGGTCATCCTGCCGTTCTGGACGTCGTTCCTGATCCGCGTCTATGCCTGGATCGGCATCCTCAAGCCCGAGGGACTGCTCAACCAGTTGCTCTTGTCGTTGCACATCATCAATCAGCCGCTGGTGATCCTCAACACCTACACGGCCATCTTCATCGGCATCGTCTATTCCTACCTGCCGTTTATGGTGCTGCCGCTTTACTCGTCGCTGGAAAAAATGGACTATTCGCTGATCGAGGCAGCCAAGGACCTCGGCTGCCCGCCGACGTCAGCCTTCTGGAAGATCACTTTTCCGCTGTCGCTGCCCGGCGTCATAGCCGGCTGCCTGCTGGTGTTCATCCCTGCCGTCGGCGAGTTCGTCATCCCCGATTTGCTCGGCGGCTCGCAGACGCTGATGATCGGCAAGACACTGTGGAACGAGTTTTTCGCCAATCGTGACTGGCCGGTGTCGTCGGCCGTCGCCGTCATCCTGCTGCTGCTGCTGATCGTACCGATCGTGTTGTTCCAGCATGCCCAGGCCCGCGCGCAGGAGCAGGACAAGTGAATACCACCTGGAGCCGCTTCAACATCACCTCGATCACGCTCGGTTTTGCCTTTCTCTATTTGCCGATCGTGCTGCTCGTCGTCTTCTCCTTCAACGAGTCCAAGCTCGTCACCGTCTGGGGCGGCTTTTCCACGAAATGGTACGTATCGCTGTTCCACAATCAGGGCCTGATGGACGCCGCATGGGTGACCATCCGCGTCGGTCTGATTTCAGCGACCGTGGCCACCGTTCTCGGCACAATGGGGGCCTTGGCGCTGACCCGCTACACACGCTTCCGGGGCAGGGTCCTGTTCTCCGGCATGATCTTCGCACCATTGGTCATGCCTGACGTCATTACCGGCCTGTCGCTGCTCCTGCTGTTTGTCGCCATCGGCATGGATCGCGGCATGACGACCGTGATCCTCGCGCATATCACCTTCACGATGTGCTTTGTCGCTGTTGTCGTGCAGTCGCGGCTTGTCAGCTTCGATCGCTCGCTGGAAGAAGCCGCCATGGATCTTGGCGCGCCGCCCGTGAAGACCTTTTTCCAGATCACCCTGCCAGTCATTCTGCCGGCGATCGTGTCCGGCTGGATGCTGGCCTTCACGCTGTCGCTGGACGACCTTGTCATCGCCAGCTTTGCTTCGGGCCCCGGCGCCACCACGCTGCCGATGAAGATCTACAGCCAGGTCCGCCTCGGTGTGACGCCGGAGATCAATGCCGCCTGCACCCTCCTGATCGCGATCGTCACGATTGGCGTCATCATCGCTTCGGTCGCCAATAAGCGGCGCGAGGTGCAGCGGCAGCTTGACGAGCGGGCCGCGCAGCGCGGTTAGAGCGTTTCAACTGAGCGGCCAGGCCTTATTCGCCCGAAACGCCGCGGCTGATGGGTGAAATGAACGGCGTGCTCCACGTGCCGCCGACGAAAAACGACGACTGGTTGGGTCCCTGCTGGCCGCTCTTCTGGGTTGCTGGCTGATCCGGCTGGATAACACCGCCCGACAGCGCCAGTCCGCGTCCTGCGTAGGATGCGATGCCGGAAAGCCAGATCTTGTATTTCGCCGAATTGGCCTCGGCCTTGTCCAGTCTGGCCACGCCTCGCGAAATGGTTGCCTTCACTTCGGCGCCATCGATGGGCAGCGTCCCGTCCGAGACATCGTCGAGCGCGAAGAAGCCGCCTTGTTCGGTATGCTTGAGAAAGGCCGGCAGGTTGACTTTGCTGAGCGCGCCAGGGCCAAAGGTCGCCGAGACCGAGCCGTCGGCATTCTCAAAAACCGAATCCCAAGTCCTTCCTGGTCCCTTGAGGATGACCGAAACGGTGCCCGTGCCGACCGGCACCAGCCGGGTCATCCCGGCCGCGGTGCCGAACGCGCCGCCATCGACATCGGAGGCCAGCAGCCTGATCTCGACCTGGGTGCCCTCTGGCTTGCGGTCGAAGCGAAGGCTGGTCTGGATGTTGCCGCCGAAGGCGGAGGCGTCGGAGATGTCGAAGACGGAAAGGCCGTCCTTGACCTGCGCGGTGGCCGCGACATCGGCAAGCTGGATGCTCCCTGCCGTGGCATGCGCTGCCGACAGCCTGAGATCGAGGTTGACCCGGTCGGCGAAACTTGTGTCGATCTGACCTGGCTCGCCGCTGTTCGCCGGTCCCAGCGACGTGAAGGCGGATAGAAACGACCTGAGGTCGAGCGTGTCGAAGGCCAGCGTGCCCGAGATCACGGGCTGTGCCTCGCCAAGCGACACGTCCAGCGCACCCATGCCCGGATTGTTGTCTAGCGCCAGCGCCGTGTTCTCGAACTTGACGCGTCCGGCCGATGCCGTGACCTTGCTCGAGATGCTGACCGAGCCGATCGCGGCGCTCGGCGCGATGCCGGCCTGCGACCATTCCAGTACGCGGCGCAGCGAAGGAGCCGCGAATTTTACCTGGCCGTCGAAATAGGCGTTTTCGGACATGCTGGCCGTGCCGTCGAAGGAGAAGGTGGCCGGCGCCGCCTTGAAGGACAGGGTCAGCGGCGCCATGCCCCCGGCAAACAGGACCAGCGGCCTCGGCGAGGCGGCGTCCACGGTCACGCTTTCGCCACGCCAGATCCCGGTCGCGGACAGTGTCGCATTGCTGTTCATCGCCGCCCAGGTGGCCTGGCCGCTAAGACTGCTCAGGATCTCTTCATCCTTGCCGTTGACGGACGCCACCATGCGACCGTCCCTGAACTCCACGGTGCCGAAAGTGTCGGCCGGCAGCTTGTCGAGGTCGGGCTTGGCGGGGTCGGCGTTGACCAGGCCGCGAGCCGCGTCGATGGAGCGCGCGATGCGCCCGCCGGTCGGCGCCGTGGGCAGGAACAGACCGTCCGCCGTGCGCTGGACCCGGATCGTCGGCCGCACCAGCCGTGCCGTCGAAAACACCACGTCACCCTGCAATGCCGCCATGGCCGAGAGGTCGACCTCGACCCGTTCGGCTTCGACGACCGGCGGCGCATCGCCTTCGGTCCACTTCGACAGCGTCACATCGGTCAGGATCGCGCGGAATTTTGGCCAGACCTCGATGCGTGGCGATCCCGCGATGGCAACCCGAAAGCCGCTCCAGGCGCTCAATTCCCACGCGATGCGGTCACGCACGATCCGCGTCGAAGCGATCAGCGGCAGCGCCGCGATCACCAGAGCGATGACGATCGCGGCAGCGCCGATCGCCCATACTCCGCGGCGGATCAAGGATGATGGCATATAGCCCCGTATGCTTCCATTCCGACAAAACGAGCGTCCGACGGGTGTAACCCCCTGCCGTCACTACGACTTAGGGCCGACGCATTTCAAGTCATTATGGCCCGGCGATGGCATTTGCGCACACCTGACCGCATCGGCCCAACAAAATCTTGCTCTGCTGCGCCGCGATATGCATAAGCGATGGCGACCGTGGGAGGATCGATCATGGCTGGCGAAGTACCGCTCTGGACCCCGACACAAGACCAGATTGATGCCTCGCCGTTGACCGCTTTCATGAAGGCCGCGGCAGCGAGTACCGGCAGTCCATTCTCGTCCTATGCCGACCTCCACCGCTGGTCGGTCGAGAACCGGGAGGCGTTCTGGGATCTCGTCTGGGATTTCTGCGGTCTTGAAGGCGACAAGGGTGAACGACTGCTGCTCGACGGCGAGAAGATGCCCGGCGCTTCCTTCTTTCCGGACGCGTCGTTGAATTTCGCCGAAAACCTTCTGAAAAAGACCGGCGCCGGCGAGGCTATCGTCTTTCGCGGCGAGGACAAGGTCGAGAGGCGGCTGTCGTGGAATGAACTGCATGGCCTGGTCTCGCGCCTGCAGCAGCTTTTCCTGTCGCTCAAGGTGAAGAAGGGTGACCGTATAGCGGCGATGATGCCCAACATGCCCGAGGCCGTCGCCGCCATGCTGGCCGCGGCCTCGATCGGGGCGGTGTGGTCATCCTGTTCTCCCGATTTCGGCGAGCAGGGCGTGCTCGATCGGTTCGGCCAGATCGAGCCCGTCATCTTCATCGCGCCGGACGGCTATTGGTACAATGGCAAGGCGATCGAGGTCGCCGACAAGGTCAAGGCGGTCGCGGCCAGGCTCGGCGGCGTCCGCAAAGTCCTGCTCGTCGACTATCTCGGCACCTCCGCCGACGTGGCTGATACCATCGACAAGGCGGTGGCGATGGAAGAGGCCCTGTCGCCCTTTGCCGCCAGGCCCGTCACCTTCGAGCGGCTGCCGTTTTCGCATCCGCTCTACATCCTGTTTTCGTCCGGTACCACCGGCGTTCCCAAATGCATCGTCCATTCCGCCGGCGGCACGCTCATTCAGCATGTCAAGGAACATCGGTTGCATGCCGGCCTCGGCGATGGCGATCGATTCTTCTATTTCACCACCTGCGGCTGGATGATGTGGAACTGGCTGGTTTCGGGCCTCGCGTCCGGCGCCACGTTGCTGCTCTACGACGGTTCTCCCTTCTATCCTGACGGCAATGTGCTGTTCGATTTCGCCGATGCCGAGAAGATGACCTTTCTCGGTACCTCGGCCAAGTTCATCGATTCCGTGCGCAAGGCCGGTCTCAAGCCGATCCGCAGCCATGATCTGTCGACGATACGGGCCATATCCTCCACCGGATCGCCGCTTTCCCCCGAGGATTTCCGCTTCGTCTATGATGGCATCAAGAAGGACGTGCACCTGGCCTCGGTGTCCGGCGGCACCGATATCGTCTCGTGCTTCGTGCTCGGCGTGCCGACCCAGCCGGTCTGGACCGGGGAGATCCAGGGGCCGGGCCTAGGCCTCGCCGTAGACGTCTGGGACGATGACGGCAAGCCGGTCCGGCAAGAGAAGGGGGAACTGGTATGCACCAGGGCGTTTCCGTCCATGCCGATCGGCTTCTGGAACGATCCCGACGGCAAGAAATACCAGGCGGCCTATTTCGAGCGTTTCGACAATGTCTGGTGCCATGGCGATTTCGCCGAATGGACCGATCATGGCGGCATGGTCATCCATGGCCGCTCCGACGCGACGCTCAACCCCGGCGGTGTACGCATCGGCACCGCCGAGATCTACAACCAGGTCGAGCAGATGCCGGAAATCCTGGAGGCGCTGTGCATCGGCCAGGATTTCAACAATGATGTGCGCGTCGTGCTGTTCGTGCGGCTTGCCGCCGGTGTCAAGCTCGACGACGATCTCGAAAAGCGCATCCGGGCCAAGATCCGCGGCGGCGCCAGCCCACGCCATGTTCCGGCCAGGATCGTCGCCGTCTCCGACATCCCCCGCACCAAGTCGGGCAAGATCACCGAGCTTGCGGTGCGCGATGTCGTGCACGGCCGCGCCATCAAGAACAAGGAAGCCCTGGCCAACCCGGAAGCGCTGGAGCTGTTCCGCGACTTGCCGCAACTCGCGCAATGAACGCGACCGGCATGGTTAACGAAATATGCCGCACGAATTTACCTAGATTTCATGAGTGGTACACATTCGTAAATTTTTTGCCGACCCGGTAAGGACTTGTTAAGGCCCGGCGTCGATAGTCGCACGTAACTTGAGGGAGAAATCCCGTTCCTCAGCCCCGAGGATCTGAATTCAGCTCAAGCCCCCGTTGTGACAGCAATCTCATTTCCTAAGGCGTCCTATTGGACGCCTTTTTTCTTGGCTTGCTATTCCGCCAGCACCCGGGTCGAGGGGAACGCAACCTCCACCAGCGTGCCTTCGCCGGGCGTCGAATTGATGGTGAAGCGGGCGCGGTTGGCCTCCACCATCGCCTTGGTCAGCGGCAGGCCAAGGCCGGTGCCGTCGCCGCGCCCGCGCTTCAGCGCGTTGATCTGCTTGAACGGCTTCAGCGCCTGCTCGATCTCGGCCTGACTCATGCCGATGCCGGTGTCGCGCACCCGCATGACGACGTCGCCCGAGGTCTCGTAGGCGGTCGAGACGATCACCTGACCGCCAGCCTGGGTATAGCGCACGGCGTTGGACAGGATGTTGAGCGCGATCTGGCGCACGCTGCGCAGGTCGGCCACCACTTCCGGCAGCCGCGAGGCGAAGCTGGAGCGGATGATGACGCGTTCGCGGTTGGCCTGGGGCTGCATCATCGCCACGGTTTCGGCCAGGGTATCGTTGAGCGACACCGCCTCATAAGCCATTTCCTGCTGGCCGGCCTCGATCTTCGAGATATCCAGGAGGTCGTTGACCAGATCGAGCACGTGGTTGCCCGAGCGGTTGATATCGCGCAGATAATCGCGATAGCGGTCATTGGCCACCGGCCCGAACTTCTCGTCCACCATCAGTTCGGAAAAGCCGATGATGGCGTTGAGCGGCGTGCGGATCTCGTGGCTGATGCGGGCGAGGAAATCTGTCTTCTGCGAGGAGGCGCGTTCGGCCACCGCACGCGCCTGGGTGAGATCCTCTTCGGCCCGTTTCCACTGCGTTATGTCGCGCACCACGGCACAGAAGCCGCTGTCATTGGGCAATCGGCCGATGGTCATGAACAGCGGGATGAAGCGTCCCTGTGCTTCGCGGCCGATCACCTCGCGGCCGTCATTCAAGACGCTCGCCACACCAGGCTCCGACAGGCCGGTGAGATAGTCGCGCGCCGCGCGCTGGCTCTCGATGGCAAACAGCGAGGCGAACGGCTTGCCGGTCACCTCGTCGCTGTCGAAACCGAACAGCGCCTCGGCCGGGCGGCTGATCGAACGGATGGTGCCGTCGCTGCCGATCAGCACGACCCCGTCGGTGGCGGTGTCGATGATGGTGCGCATCTCGGCGATGCGTGCCTTGAGTTCGGAAATGTCGGGCTTCGTCGGCTCCTCGCCGATCGCGTGCGCCGCCGCCGGCGCATCATCCTCGCCGGAACGGCGAACGACCAGCATCAGGGCCTTGCCGTCGCGCCAGGGCACGGAGCGCAGGATGGCGTCGATCGGGAACTCCTGTCCGTCGCGCGTCTTCAGCCGCAGCGCCCGGTCGCTGCCGTCGGAGGCGCCGTCATCGGCATAGGGATCGGCAAACAAGGCGCCGAGGCCGCCCGCATCCTCCAGGTCCTCCAGCGTCGCGTACCCGGTCAGGTCGAGGAATTCCTCGTTGGCATAGTGCAACTGGTCGCCCGAATGGATGATCAGCGGCACCGGCAGCTTGCCAAGCAGCGATGTGTCGGGCGTCTTGTTTTCTGTGCCGACGGAAAAAGCCGATGGCATGAACCCTTCGGTCTTGAGCGGCGGTACGTGCAGGCGCGGCTGCTGGATGGGCGTCTCGGCCGCATGATGCGTTCTCTCGGTGGCAGCAACAGCATGATCGGCGGATGCAGTTGCTGCGTCGCCGCTCCAATCCTCGTCATCCTCAGCGTCGCGAAAATCGTCTGACGTCATGCTGTCGTCATCCGCCGGTGCCTGGGCAGGTTCTGCCTGCGCCACCGCCTCGCCATTCTCGGTCGTCGTCGCCTCTTTGTCGCTGTCGTCGGCGGCATAGTCCAGCAGGGAGCCCGAGGCCTGTGGCGGCGGGGATCCGGAGGCAGGCGCCTGTTGTTCTGCCTGGTCCGGTTGCGCACCGTCGAGCCGCGCCAGATCCCTCCGATCCTCGGCGTCGCTTGGGGAAAATTCGCCCGCATCCGGCTCGTCTTCCGCATCGGGCGCCGACATCTCATGCGCCGGGTCGCTCGCCGGTTCCTGGTTCGAATCTGCTGGCCCGGCATTCGGTTTGGCGATATCCGCCCGCGGCTTCGCATCGGTCTCCGGCTTGGCCGCGTCGTGCGGCCCGGGCAAAGACCCTGTTCCGGCACCTTGTTCCGCCTGCCTTGCCGGCTCGGCTGCTGCCGGCGGCTCCGCCGTGGAACTGTCTTTCTTCAGCCGCTCGCCGATCTCGCGGAATGCGCTGCGTTCCAGCGAGGACAGCCCCTTGTCGTTGGCAGGCTGCCGGTGTTCGGCCAACCGGATGACCTTGTCGGCAAAGCGCCGCTCCGGCTTCGGGACGATGGTCAGCGCCGGCACTTCGCCCTTGAACGGATCCGATGCCTTTGGCTCTTCGGCCTTCGAGTTTTTCGGCACTGTCTCCATGGCTTCCGGCTTGGGTGCCGCCGGCATTTCGCCATTCGGCACCAATGCCATGCCGATCGCCTCCGGATCGACGACCGCATCCCCGGTTCGCGCGACGCCGAAGCCGCGGAAGCCTTCGAAGGCGCGGCCGCGGCCATAGACAGGCAATGCCGCGAGGTCGACAGGGATCTTCAGGTCGGTACCGACGACCGGCCACAGCACCGAGCGGCCGGACCAGGTGTCGCGCCGCTCCAGCAGGCCGGCGATCTCACCGGATGCATCAAGGCCGAAGGCCGCCGCCACATCCCGGAAGCGCCGGCCGATCACGTCGGCGGCTGGATGGCCGACGAGATCGGCGAATTCTGGAGACAGGGCGCTAAACTTGCCCTCGGCGTCGGTCCGCCAGACAAAACGCATCGGTGCGGCCGAACGGTCTATGGTCCGGGTGGCCATGGTCGCGGTCGGCACTACGGGCGAGGTGGCCTCGGCCTGCTTTACGCTGTGCGCCGCAGCTTCGGTGCCGACCGCCTCTGTCACCCGTTTCGGTTCCGGCAAGGCTGGCGCGTCGTCTTCTCCGGCATTGAAATACCAATGATCGTGCTGGCCCGGCGTGCCCGCAACCGACTGATCATTGTCGGCGGCAACGGGTGTAGGCCCGGCCGGCTCCTCGATCCCCTGCGCTGTCGGTTCCGGCATATCGCCAGCCATTGGCTCGGAAGGGACGTGTTCGTGCTCGGTCGCGGCAGCGGCGGGCAACCGCTCGCTCGCCTCTGTCCGCGTAACATCGGCTGTCGCCCCATTGTCCTGCCGAGGATCGGATCCTGTCGCGGCGGTTCCCGCCATCCGAACGCCAATCTCCTCGGCGCGGCTTTCCGTTGTCGCCGGCGAGCCGTCTGCCGGAGCCGCGCTGTCCTCGAGTTGGTCCTCGTCGATCACCACCAGCAGATGCCGCTCCGGCGTCAGCCGGGCGAGGCCGGCGGGGTAGGAGGTCATGCCGCCCGGAACGAGGCGCTTGACGATGCGCTCGCCCTCGGCCGCGACGTCGGCCACCAGGGCCGCCAATGTCGCGGGCTGGATGTCGAGCGCCGAAAACCCCTCCGAGGCGGCCTCGACATTGCCCTTGCCATCAATGAAGGCGATGAAATGGCCGTCTTCGGTAAAGCCGCTGATTGCCCGGCCGGCGATCTCGGCGGCACTGCGCGAGCCGGTCCGCGCGACCGGTACCGCCAGCATGATGGCATTCTCGCCATCGGGCAGCGTCACGGCACTGGCGAGAAAGCCGACGGCGCGACTGGTCATGCCGGTCGCAAGGCGCACGGTGATCGATCGATCGACGCCGATCTTGGGAAAACCGCTGGTCGCCATGATCTGGCGGCGTGCGATCAGCGGCAGCCGCGCCGAGGCCCCGATGATCGCTTCGATATCGGGATAGCCAAACATGGCGGCGCCTGGCCCGTTGGCCCAGATCACCTGCTCGAGGTCCACCGACAGGATCGCGATCGCGTCACCGGCGGCAAACCGCAGGCGGACCGCGTCGAGCACGGCGACGTCGAGGAAGGAATATTCGGACGGCATGCGCTTGGCGAACCCTCACGGAGCGGCGAATTTGCAGTTAACGCTTTGTTAATAAAAGCCGCAGCCACGAAGGTCCACAAGCCAGAACGTGCAACGGCTGAATTTTGGCCGTTTGGTTAACGTCCGAAAACATTTTTTGTGCACTGCAACAAAGATATTGCAATGCACAAGATTTGCCTTTATATTGACATCATACATGAACGAGACGGCTTTCTGTCAAAGCCGCTGCCAAAGGATGGAAAATGTCCAGGACCAAGACCGCCGAGACGATCGAAAACGTTGAATTCCCGAGCTTCGACGCTTCCAAGGCCACCGACCAGATGCGCGCTTTCGCCGAAAAGGGCGTTGAGCAGTCGAAGGAAGCCTACGCCAAGCTCAAGACCGGTGCCGAGGAGACCCAGAAGGCCCTGGAGTCGACCTATGAAACCGCCAAGGCTGTTTCCAGCGACCTGTCGCTCAAGACCATCACCGCGCTGCGCGCCAATGCCGAGGCCGGCTTCTCGCATCTCGAAGCCCTGATCGGCGCGAAGTCGCTGTCGGAAATCGTCGAGCTCCAGACCGCGTTCCTGCGTAAGCGCGTCGAACTGACCGTCGAGCAGGCCAAGGACTTCCAGGCCGTTGCCTCGAAGGCGGCCGAGGACGTCTCGAAGCCGATCAAGACCGCCTTCGAGAAGGCGATCAAGGAAATCAAGGCCGCCTAATAGCGCACCGTCCGCGGATGCAACAAAAGGTCGCATTTTGTCGGACAAATAGACGTGAGATAGTGGCGATCAAGCGAGAATACCCGGCGAGTGGAACCTCCTCCCTCTGCTCTTCGGGGTGACCAGCCAGCACCTCCTCCCGCTGGCTCGTAACAGGAAAAGGCCGGCACCTCCTCCCGCCGGCCTTTTTCTTTGCCCGGCGAAAGGTGCGCCGCTGTAGGGAAGTGGCCTTTGCTTTGCAAAAGCCTTGAATTAGAATTCATAAGCCCGTAAGGACGCATCGCCGAACGAAAGAGCGGATCGCGGAGAGTGAACCTTCCACCCCGGTCCTGCTACTAACGTTAAGATGTGCCGTTGTAGCTCAGATGGTTAGAGCGCCGGATTGTGGATCCGGAGGTCGCTGGTTCGATCCCAGCCAACGGTACCACCGGTGTTCCATTAAGCTGTTGAATTTGTTGTGAAACCTACCGTTGGCGGCAGGATTTGTATTACAATAGGTATCGCAATTGGGACCCTTGCGGTCAGCCTGAAACTCGCGAGCTATCCAGCGACGGGAACCCTGTCCCTGCCGGATCGTGCCCTGTCGCCGGAGTCGAGCCTGATGGCGGATGAGGTCGACCAGCTGCGCTACGAACCCCAGATCGGTGCCGCCCAGCCGGCCGAGGTCGGCTTCGAGATCCGGGCCGACAGCAATTCATCCAGACCCGCCACGAAGCTGTCGCCAAGCAGTCGCAAGTGCTCTATGCTCCCGCTTAGTGTCGTGTAGATACGGTGGTCTGGGCAGGGGCGTTCCATGTTCAAAGTCGTCGCATTCTGGTGGAAAACCACAAACGCTCTTGGCGTGATCGTCGCGCTATCCAGCCTATTGCTCGGATCGCAAGTTGCCAGCGCCGCGCCGAACTGGACGCTCGATCCCGCCGCTTCGGTGATCACTTATCAGTCGGTCAAGAAGAACACGATTGTCGAAACCAACAAGATCAGGAACATCACCGGCACGCTTAGCGCGGCGGGCGATGCCAAGGTCAAGTTCGACCTCAATTCGGTCGATACCGGCGTCGACCTGCGCAATGTGCGCATGCGCTTCCTGTTCTTCGAGACATTCAAGTACCCGACCGCCGAGCTGACGGCGAAAGTGGATCCCGCCGCATTCGCCGATCTCGCGACAAAGCGCAGGGTGAAGGCAACCTTGCCGTTCCGCCTCAATCTGCACGGCGTCGACAAGGACCTCGAGGCCAGCGTCGTCGTCACCATGATTAGCGACGCTATGGTGTCGGTCGCTTCGGAGGCTCCGGTCGCTGTCCATGTCGAGGATTTTGGCCTGCTGCCGAACGTCGACAAGCTGCAGCAGGCCGCCAATGTCACTAACATCGTGCCCACCGCGTCGGTGTCGTTCGATTTCGTCTTCACCGCCGACGGCAGCCAGCCGGCCGCCACCCAGGCCGCCGCCGCGAGTTCGGCCGATGTAGGTCCGGTTGCTACGGATGCCGCCAAGGCGAACTTCAGCGACGAGGAATGCCTGAACAGGTTCGCCGTGCTTTCGCGCACCGGCGCCATCTACTTCCGGCCGGCCAGCGCGCGGCTCGATGCGAAAAGCCGTCCCTTGCTGACCGAGGTCGAAGGTGTCGTCGGAAAATGCCCAAGCCTGAAAGTCGAGGTCTCCGGTTATACCGATTCCGACGGCTCGCCGGACGCAAACAAACAGCTGTCGGAGCGGCGGGCCCAGGCTGTTGCTGACGCCGTTGTCGCCGCGGGCATCCCTCGCACGCAGATCACGGCGACCGGCTATGGCGAGGAACGGCCGGTTGCCGCCAACGATACGCCCAAGAACAAGGCTCTCAATCGGCGGATCGAGTTTTCCGCCACCAAGCTCTGAGGTTGCGGTGAGTCCCGACCTGATCGCCCGTTGCGGTGGCCTCTTTCGCGCCGCCGGGCTCGCGGCGCTCGCCCTGCTGTTGACTTTGACCGCCGCCAGCGCCGAGCGCCGCGTCGCACTTGTCCTAGGCAACGCGCAGTACCAGCACGCGGCGCCGCTCACCAATCCGGTGCGCGACGCCCAGGCCATGGCCGAACGCCTAAAGAAGCTCGACTTCGAGGTAGTTTCCGGCTTCGACCTGACCAAGCCGCAGACGCAGGCGACGATCGCCCAGTTCGCAAAACAGGTGCGCGGTGCCGATATCGCGCTGTTCTTCTACGCCGGCCACGGCTTGCAGGTCTCGGGCAAGAACTATCTGCTTCCGGTAGACGCCGCGCTGGAGGACGAGACCTCCCTCGACTTCGAGGCCGTGTCGGTTGATTTCGTTCTGCGCCAGATGTCACGGGAGACCAGCATCAGGCTGGTGTTTCTCGATGCTTGCCGCGACAATCCCCTTGCCGAGGTGCTGGCCAAGACCGCGGGCGTCCAGGGCGCGAGCAGTGGCCTGGCTGAGATCACGATCGAGAATGGTGGCGCCGGCACGCTCGTCGCATTCGCCGCCAGTCCCAATCAACTCGCCTATGACGGGTCGAGTGAACATTCGCCTTTCACCGCCGCACTGCTTCAGCACATCGGCGAATCCAACATCTCCATCAGCGAGGCGATGAACCGGGTGACCGGCGACGTCTTCAAGGCAACCGCCGGCAAGCAGCGCCCCTGGATCAACGTTTCGCTGACCACGGAAGTCGTTCTGCACAAGGTCGATCTCAATGCGCCGTTGATCGTGGGCGAGGCAAGCAAACCTCAGACCGAAGGCGGCTCCGATGCCCGCAACACCGGCGCGGCAAGTGCATCAGGCCAAGGTGGCGACCAGCTTGCGCTCGATGTGCTGCGCCAGAAAATCCCCAAGCTGGCGTCGGACGCCCCGATCCTTTTTGACCATCCCATCGATTTCGGCGATGCGGCAATCGACGGCAAGAGCATCGCAGAGCTGATCAAGGGCAAGCCCCTGTTCAGTCCGGTGGAGGGATTGGACAAGTCGATCTGGGAGGGCAAGCATTGCGACGGCTGCCATGAATGGAACGAGGGCCGGCTGTGCGATCAGGCGAAGAATTTCGCCGCCAATGATGTCTCTGTTTTGCGCCTGCAACATCCCCTGGGAACACGCTTCAAGGTGGCGCTTGCCAGATGGGCGCAAGGCGGCTGCAAGTAAGCGGCCCTAATATGCATCCGCCGATTGCCGCAGCGCCTCGATCTCGGCCATCTGGATGCCCATTTCGACAAACGCCGAAAGAACGGCAAACCGGTCCGCGAGAGCGACACGGGCCAGTCCGGCCAGAATCCCGGCATTGACCGCATGTGCAGCAGGAAATGGTTGCAAGGCCGGTGCCATCATCGTGGCCGTGGCCGAACCATCGTCTGGCCATACCGCAGCCAGCGCAATCCAGCCGACCGGCGATGGTGTCGCAGCAGCTGTGCTTAGGACTGCCCGATGGCGGGGATTGTCCGGCTCACCAACCCAGTCGCGAACATGCGCAAGCAGTTCTTGATCGGTTCCATCGAACAGGTCGGTCAGATGGCTGAGGCATTCATGGGCCCACCAGACCCCGGCCCGCTCGGGAAGCAGGTAGGCACAGAAGGTAATCGCTTCCTCGGGAACGCGCCCAGCGAGGAGGACGCGGCAAAACGCGATCGAGTTTTGTTCGGTTGGAAGGGTTCCCATGTCCCGGGCAATAGCGGGACAAGCCGTGAAAAGATCCCGTGCCGTTTTGAATCGGAGCCCATTGGCCATGACCGCCACGCTTTCATCGAGAAGCTCAGGCCACTCAAGCCTCGGGCGCGGCGTGGGTCAAGTCTCAACCGGTGACGCGGCAACAACGGGCGGCACTATCGTGCCCCAGCGTTTATCGACAGACAACTGCCTTGGAATTTGGTATGACAATGTCATTGGAATTGGATGCTCAAAAGGGAGTAACCGCTATGCAGTGGGGCAGTTCAGCCTTTGTGTTGGCGGTCGTGTTTTTCTCGACCCACGCTTCCGCCGACCCCGTTCAGAAATCAGAAGACATCGTGAAGTTTTTTGCCGGCGCGGCCGATCTCGGCAAGTCGCGAGGAATTTGTGTCGGCACCGAGGAGGAGTGCAAGAGCAAGACCAAGGCAAATGACGCGCCGGGAGAAAAATCCAGCCTCGATATGCTGATCAATTTCGGTCTGGATTCGGCTGCACTCGACACCACCGCACGCGCTGAACTCGACGAGTTCGCCAAGGCGCTGAAGGACAGCCGGCTGAGCACATTCAGCTTCGTCGTGGAAGGCTACACCGACGCCACCGGCACGGTGCATTACAACGAAGGCCTGTCGCAACGGCGAGCGCAATCGGTGGCAGCCTTCCTGACGGCCAGCGGCGTAGAGGCTTCCCGCATCAACGCGATCGGCATGGGCGAAAAGAATCCGCGCAGCCCCAACCCGTACGATCCGCTTAACCGCCGCGTGGAAATGCGGATAAAGACGCAGTAGCGCGGGGCTCTCACTGCTTGAGTACGCTACCCACGGCCACACCGGCGCCGAAGATTAGCGCCTTGGCGAGGAAGCTGTTGTCGTCGCGCGGCGGCGGTCGATCATCCTGCTGCACTATGATCTCGCGGTCGCGCCACTTGTGGGCGATCTGCCGCTGTTTGCCGGGTTCCGTGCCACCGGCCCCAGCGAGCGGACCTTCTGCACCACCTGCTGTTTTGGCTGCGCCGCCCGGGCTTGATCGGCAGCATATCTGGCACGCACGCGCTCCATAATCGGATCTGTCTGGATCACGAGGAACGCCAACTGCTCGCGCGTCAGATAGGTGGTTTGCGGCAGACCGCTCTTGGCTTGCCAGATACCGATCGCCTGACGGGTCTGGGGGCCTCGCCGTCGAAGGCGATGGCGCCCGGATCCGTAGCATAGGCAATCAGCAGGCCGCCCGTACCGACGCCGTCCGATTTTGCTTCGACCGGCGCCAGGCCGGCGCCTAGTGAGGTGGAGCGGCTTTTCGGCAGCGAGGCCGCCAGCGTCCTTGCCAGCGGATTGTCGCGGCAGGCATCGAGGATGATGACGCCAATCGCCGGGTCGGGCGGTAACGCAGCCATGAAATCGTCGATCTGGATGGTCCGGGTCTTGAGATAGGCCGGCGACGTCAAATCGGCGTCGATCGGTATCAGGTAGTTCTTGCCGTCGACCTGCATGCCATGACCAGCATAGAAAATGACCGCGAGGTCCGCATCGTAGGCTTGCTCGGTAAACCGGCTGATGAGGCTGTGCATTCCAGCATTGTCCTGGTCGACCCCTTCGATCACCTCGAACCCGGCATTGTGCAGCGTCGATGCGATGAGGTGGGCATCGTTGGCGGCATTGGGCAGGCAACCGCATTGATATATTTGCTGTTGCCGATCACCAGCGCGACGCGCTTGGCGTCAGGCGCGGCGGCCTCGGCGCCGAAGGCGGCAAGGAAGAACAGGATAATCCCGCTCAGAAAAACCGCGAACGCTTTCATGGACCAGCCCTCTATCCGCCAGGGTGCAGTGCTGATGTCTGCGCAGCTAGGTTTCGTCAGCGACTGCGTCGCCTGTGCCAAAATTAGCTCCTGAGCGTATGTGATCTTGACCGCGGTTTTGGTTCACAAAAGTCCCCAAAAAAGCTGGCATAGGCAACACCAAAAGTGGCTGACAGACTGATGTCGTGACGGGCAGGTTCAAAGCGTGGTCTGAATCGAGCTGATGAGGGCGGTGACGGCCTGCTTGTATTTCTGGAACTCCGCCGATGTCTGACGGATCTCCGTGGTCGGTGGTGGCGGGGTGGCGTCGGTGGCCACACGGCTCAGCTTCTGGCCCATCTTCCTTTCGGCCCAGTCCACCACATAACTGGCTGTCTTGCCGGTGAGAAACGGGTTGGCCTGGATGACGGCCGACCCCAGCACGGCGCTTAGTTGCGCCGAACCCGACGCCGACAGCACCTGATGCGCGCCTTCCATGCCCAGGAAATGGCAGAGATAGAGCCGGCCGGCAGTGATCTGGTGACCGCGCGCCCGCAGATAGGCTTCGCCTTCGCGCGCCAGATTGCGCACCATCTCACGCGAGATCGTGGCGTCGTAGCGCAAAGCCAAGAGGTCGGCGGTCGACAGTGTGCGCGCAAGCTCCGGACGGTAGGTATTCATCATCCGGATCCAGGTCTTGGTTATGAACTGGCCAGCGCCGGTCGCTGAAGAGTTCGGGTTCTTGGCGCGGGCGCTGCCGCCACTTTCGACATGAACGATACGCTCAGTCAGCGTTTCGACGGCAACATCGCCGGAATCGCCAGAATTGCCAGTATCATAGGTGGCGACCGTGGTGACCGTCCCCAGCGGATCGATCGCCTCGCCGTTCTGGTAGAGTTCGAAATGCAGGTGTGGGCCGGTCGAAAGCCCGGTGGTGCCGATATAACCGATGACGTCGCCGGCCCTCACCTTGGTGCCGACGCCGCTCGCGATGGAGAATTTTTGCATATGCGCGTAGCGCGTCTCGCGCCCGTTCGCATGCGAAATCTTCACCAGATTGCCATAGCTGCCGCCATCGCCTTGGAAGCTGATCTCGCCGTCGAAGGCCGCCATGATCGGCGTGCCGACAGGGGCTGCCCAGTCGACACCCTTGTGGATACGAACGACGCCGAGGATCGGGTGCTTGCGTGGGCCGAAGGTCGAGGTCATGACCCCGTTCACCGGCGTGACCATGCCGTTGGCGACAGTCAGCGAACGCACCTCGTCATTGCCGGTGACGCAGGCGAACTGGCCGTCGCTCTGCTGGAAGACGAAACAGTCGATGGTCTTCTCACCGCCCTGGACGGCAACATAAAGGACCCGCCCGGCCGTCTCGTCCTTGCCGCGTGGCGTCTGCGAGTAGATCAGCACCAGGCGCTGGTCCTCGCTGGCGAAAGCGTCGAGGTCCTGTCCTCGCGATAGGTTCATGATCGCCTCGCCGATGACGCCGGTTGGAACCTTGTTGCGCGCAGCCGTCGAATAGATCGCGTCGAGCAGGCGGTATTGCCGCTTGGGCCCGCCTTGATCGGTGCCGGAATAGTTGAACAGGTCCTCGCGAACCCAGGGATCGACACCCGACACGAACGCGCCCGCGGCGTTGCGCGTCAGCGTGCCGACAAAGACGTTCTTGGCGTAGATCGACACCTGCATGAGCGACATCGTCGTCGTCTCGCGGTTCGGCCGGAATCCGCGCATGGCAATGACATAACCCGGTTCCAGACCGTCCCGGTTGAAGAGCGTCTTCAGCGCTTCACCGGCCAGCTTGGCGTCGTCGGCGGAGAAATGCGCGTCGAGGGCGACGCTGTCCAGGCTGCGGTCGTTGAGGATCTTCACGAATGTGTCTTCGGTCGCCTCGAAGCGCTGGTACTCGCTGGTCTCGGTCGTGACGGTTGTATTGTCCTCTATCTGGGTCTTCTTGAAGGCGGGCAGCGCTGCCTCGCCCTGATCGATGGTCTCTCCCCATCCTGCCTCCGGGTCGTCGGCATCCGGCTTGGGCATCGAACCGGCCGGGGCTTCGCTCGCATCGGGTGCCGCCAGGTCATTATCCAGGTCGCCCTGCTGGTCGTCCGGTGCCGCCGCCGGGGCAGGCGGAGCGGTCTGCTCAGTGGGTGCGGCGGCCGCCGGAGATGTCGGAGCGGTGCGCCGCTGTGCCTGAAAGAACGCGAAGTCCTCCTGCGTCGACGGGATCGTCGTCATGAACTTTTCGCTGGCACTCAGCATCACGTCGGAGAGGATCTCGATCTGCGGCGAGGCGCCGGAACTGTCGAGCTCGGCCGGGCGCACTACTGCATGGCCCTTGCTTGCCGTGTCGGCATCGGGCGCAAGCGTGATCCACATCGGGTCTCCCGCCAGATCGATAATGGCCGGCACATAGACGGATGCATCGGCCGGCACGTCGTCCGCGCCTTCGACCGCGTGCAACTCCTCGTCTTCGTCGCCGAACGACCAATAGTCCGCCGTGAGGTAGAAACCGGCGGCGATCGAAAGCAGGACAATGACAGCGAAACCGGCAATGAGCCTGCGCCAAAGCGTGCGCCTGCGCAGCGCGGCGCGCGCCTGCTTTTTCTCTCTGAAGCTGGTGTCGATACTGTGCGTCACGGATTGCTTCCGGTCAGGAAGAAGGTCCACCGCACCTGTTCAAGCGTATCGACTTCGAGAAATTGCGCCGCGATATGGCCGCGCTGCCAGCATTCGTCGATGCCGCGGATCGAAAAACGCCGCCGCTCGATGCACATCTCGGTCGACCCGGTGAGGATCGCATGGCCAAAGACGTCCGTCGCGTAGATGTAGATGTAGCGGTTTGTCAGTTCCTCGCGGATGACGTTTACGCATTGATTTGCGCCGATAGTCCACCAGCCGTCGGTCTGGTCGGCATTGTCGACCTTCTGGCCGACGGTGAGATTGACGACATCGAGTGTCTGGTTGCAGACCGTGAATTCGGCGTGTGCTTCGCTGGACGCCAGCACGGCCAGCAATGCCGCTCCCGCTATGACGGCAAGCTTCATCCGGCCTGTCAGGGCGAGCAGGGCTCGAGCTGGATCGCGCTGCCTTACGGGCAGGTCGGCAGACGAGTGAGGCAAACGCGCGTGGCGGAGTTCCATCGGGCGCTCATGCTATCCGCCGAGCCGAAAGTACTTGGCAGTGGCTGAAAATTGCGATCCGTCGGTTTCGATCTCTTCGAGAATTTTGGGCAGCAGCACCGCAGCCGGCGTCGGCGTCGAGAACGCTGCCGCCTGGATATCCTGTGGCCCCGTGATCACCATGATGATCTGCGGCACGGCCTTCCCGGCGACCTTGTCGGCGGCGCCGAGGCCAACCGGGATGCTGAAGGTAGCCTTGTCGGATTGTGCGACGATGCGGTCGTCGAGATTGAATACCATGCCCTTGTGATCGATCAGCAGCACGCTGGAAATCAGCCCGCCACGCGTCACCAGCGTGCCGCTGATCGGCGTACCATCGGGCACCGATGTCCGGTCGAGAACAAGCTGCGGCTTGTCGGCCGCGGTCTGCCCCAGAAAGCGCAGAAAGTTAGTGACTTCGCATTGGCTCGGCTCGATGAGGCGGACGCTGATGTCCGGTTCGAAATGGAATTTAGCCTGGAAATCACCCAGCATCCGCTCGAATGGTTGGACCGCCGGACCAAAACCTTCGATCGCGGCGGCCTTGTCGGTTGACGACGTCATGTTGGCGTAGAAACAGTCGCCGCCGCCGAAGTCGCGAACCCAGGAGACACGTTGCGCGATGTCGTCGACGACCGGGGGTATCGCCGGTTTGGGCACGTTCAAGGCGACGACCGCCTGGTCCGGCTGTTTGGCCGGCGGTGACGAGGCGTTTTGGCCTTCGGCGTTCGCGGCATCTGCCTGGCTCGCAGAGGGCGTTGGTACGACCGCCTTGGGCACCGCCGGCTGGTTGATCTGCGGCTCGGGCTTTAGGGCCTCCACAGTCTTCGGCTGGGTCGGCGGTGGCGTTGAGACCTTCTCGGCTGGCGGGGTCGGAGCTGTCGCCTCAGGTGCCGGAGCCAACGTTTGATTGTTGCTGGTCATCGTATCCGGCTGGGTCGCCGGCGCTGTCCTTTCCGAAGGCTGCGCGTCCGTCGCGGAAGGCTTCAGGGGGGCCTGGGTTTGCGAAGGAGCAATGGGCTTCGCTGGCTCGGGCGCTCGTACCGGCTTTGCATCTGCCTGGCTTTCAGCCGGCGGCGCGCTCCCCTCTGTTTGCCGTTGCGCTTCCATTGCCGGCGGCTTCGGGGGTTCCGAGGCCGGCGAGGGGGCTTCGGCGGGCTTGGCCGGCTGCGGCTTTTGAGCTGCCTCTGCTGCTGGTTGATTTTCGGCCGGCGCTACGTTGGCTTCCGGCTGCTCTGGCGGAACCGGCCTTGCCGGCTGCAGGTCGTTCGCGACTTTGTCCGCCGCGATAGGCTTTGACGTTTCCGCTGCAGGCTTTGGTGGTTCGGGTGAAGGCGATGTCTTGCCGGCGGACGGCGTCGCCGGCGTCATGAAGCCGTTCAGATAAAGGCCCGCACCTGAGGCGACAGCCAACGCCGCCAAGACAGCGATCGCGATGGTTCGGGCCTTCATGGATTTTCCAGGTAGATCCGCCGCGACGCGCGCACGCGACGGCTGGGCGACCGGCGAAGGCTGCGGTTCGGACAAATGCGCGGGCCGGACATGCGGGACGAAGCGTTGCTCGCCCGGGCCCGTTGCCACAGGCGCGCTCTGTCCGGCGACATTGAATGGCTGGGGCTGTGCCCGGGGATCAGGAACAAGGGTATGTCCCGCCGCTGGCAAAGCCGGCCGGTCGCGAGGTATCCTGGATGGCGGCGGCGTTGTTGCTTCGTCTTCGTCGCGCGTCATCCTGGCGATATCAGCCATGCTGACCGGCCGGTCTTGCGGATCCGGCTGCAGCATGGCTTCGACAGTGTCGCGAAAATCGTCGTCGATGTCTGAGAGATCAGGAACGGTGCGGCGCTTTTCGATGATCTCGTACTGCGATCCGCTCATGTCGATCGGCTTTCCGCGCAGAGCGGCAGCCAGCACCAGCCCAAGGCTGTAGATGTCGGACTGTTCACTGACGTCGCCGCTGTACAGCCCGAGCTGTTCGGGCGAAACATAGTTGTATTTTCCGGCGAACTTTCCGCCGATCAGCGTCTCCCCGCCTACGGTCGCAGATCGCGCTATACCGAAATCGATGATCTTTGCGCGGTCGACCCGGCCCCCAGGAAGGATAATATTGTCGGGCGAGAGGTCGCGATGGATTGCTCCCGCTTGATGCACGGCGCTCAGACCGGATGCGAGGCGATGGCAGAGCTTGCGCACCTCTTCCGTCGGCATCGGCCCACGCCGCATGATGTCGTACAGCGACTCGCCGTCAACGAATTCCATGGCAAGGTAGGGACGGCCGATTCCGGGATCGATGGTGAAGACGTGGTATCGCACCACCGCGTCATGCGACAAATGGTTGAGGATCGAGGCCTCCTTGCGGAACAAGGACAAGATCGTCTGGTCACGGGCAAACTCGGGCAGGACGATCTTGATCGCGACATGGTCGCCGGTCTGGATGTTGTGGCCGCGATAGACCTCGCCCATGCCGCCGAATGCGATCCGCTCGTCAAGTTCGTAGATGCCGCTGAGCTGTGTACCGACGGCGGTGTTGGCCACCTGCGGCGATATTCGCGTCTTGTCGTCGGCGCTCATCAGCCTCGGCCCTCCGCTCTGGACAGATCAGGGTGGATCGATTGTCCATTGCGCCCGTTTCCGATCTTTACCAGCACAATGGTGACATTGTCCGTTCCGCCTCGCGCCAGAACCGTTTCCAGCAGGTTTTCTCCGGCCGCCTGAGGTGTTGCCGACACCACAGCGGCCTCGATCTCGGCGTCGGTGACATGTGCCGTCAGCCCATCGGTGGCCAGCACGAAAATGTCTCCCGGCTTCAGTTCGCCCTGCTGGAAATCGATGACGAAGTCGTCACTGACGCCGACCGCATGCGTGATGACATTGCGGCGTGGCCAGGTGAGCGCCTCGGCCGCGCTGATCATGCCTCGATCCAAGAGTTCCTGCACTTCGGTGTGGTCCTTCGAAATCTGTGAGATCGCGGCGTTGCGGATCAGATAAACCCGGCTGTCGCCCGCCCACAGGCAGGCAAACCGTCCGTCCATCGCCAGCAGGGCGGCGACCGTCGAGCCGATGGTTATGCCGCGCGATTCCGATATGCTGCGGATTTCGGCATTTGCCCGGCTCAGCCTGTCCTCGAAACGCGCCCGAAGGTCCGGAGCCGAGCTTGCGATGCCGATCGTGGCTAGATGGTCGACAATGCTGGCTGAGGCGACCTCTCCGGCCTCATGCCCTCCCATTCCGTCGGCCACCACCCAAAGGCCGGTACGTGGCTCAAGCAGATAGCTGTCCTCATTGTGCTCGCGCACACAGCCTTTGTGGCTCACACCGAAACTCTCAAAGGGAAGGGCGACATCGCTCAACTTGCCACCAAGCGCTTCTTAGGCGTCCTCTGCGGCGCGCTCCCAGGCACTCGCTCGCGCCACTTTGCCACAGGCTCGGCCATTAGAGTATCGAAATTAAGGTCTGGGCGCCCGCGGCTCATAAAGGGTGTCACCGCGCTGAAGAGTTCGAAGCCCATCTCAAAATGCCTTCGGACAGCTGAATCCGGAAAGTGCGGCAAGCAAGAAGGGGTTGGGGCCGGAACCAGTCTGGATCGTATAGGCGACGTCCCGCCCGCCGATTACGAAGCGTGCTTCGACATTGCTGTCGTTGCCGGTGACGGTTGCCTTGTCCAGCAGCCGCTTCAGCGCCCACGGCCCCTCGAACTTGATGGCGGAATCGCGGCCCGGCATTTCCGGCGTCAGGCTCAAGCTGGCGGACCCTGAGGCCGTGCCGCTCGGCCAGGTCACGGTGCTTGGGGCGTTGCCCGCTTGGCTGCTCTGGACGGTCTGACCATCGACGTCGAGCACTGCCGCATCGGCATCGCCATGCAGTGAGAACGGCGTGAAGGTGATGCTGATCGCGGGCGTCGAACCGCCCTGGGGAAAGAACGCGCTGCGGATTTCGGCCGCCTGCTGGAAGCTTTTCAGCGTCGATTTCGACAGGTCGCGGCCGAAGCGCGCATCCTGCTTCCAGCTCCAGTCCTGACTGCTCATGTCGATCAGCGATGCGAGATTTTGCGCGAAGAACCGGTCCATCAGCCCGCCCGGAGCGAACAATTTCGCGAAATCCGCCATCGCCATGTCCTCGGCGCCATTACCGGAGAACGGATAGCGGCCGTTGACGACGGCCTCGCACGGAGCCGTGACCGTCTGGTCGAGCATCTGGTTCAAATTGGCCACCGACGTCTCGGCGACGTTGCCTTCGAACTCGTCCGCCGTCGCATTGACCATTCTGGCGAGTGGTTTGGGCAGTCGCGAGGAATTGGCACGAAGGGTGGCGATCTGCAGCTGCAGATTGGCGTTGACGCGTTCCGTCTGCGAAGGCACGTCGGCAGCCAGTTGCAGGCTCTGGTAGATGTCGCGGAAATTCTGGGTCAAGGCATCGATCGGGCGGCGTCCGGCAGGGCCGCTCACCAGGGCCAGGAACGACCTGAACT
Source organism: Mesorhizobium sp. URHB0026 (assembly GCF_054059755.1). Lineage (NCBI taxonomy): Bacteria > Pseudomonadati > Pseudomonadota > Alphaproteobacteria > Hyphomicrobiales > Phyllobacteriaceae > Mesorhizobium > Mesorhizobium sp. URHB0026. The sequence continues at coordinate 2,658,569 of NZ_JBSSCN010000001.1, forward strand.
GCGCTTCGATGTTGGCCCCGGGGCTCTGGTTTTGCGCTGCTGCCGATCCCGTGCCGGCACGGCTTTGCGATTTTCCGGTGGTGATTTGTATGCCGATGCGAGCCAGACCCTTGGCCATCCTTGCTGCGTCTGGAGACTGGCCCTGAACCGTGCCTCCTTCAACCCCGGTGCTCGTGTCTTGTCCGGAAGCAGCGTCGCGCGTCAGCGCTGTTTCGTCGGCGATCGCCGTAAACAGCTGTTCGATCGGCGAGGTGGGCGAGGCGACGGCGGAAAGCACGACATAGTGCGGCTTGTCCTTCAGCATCGCTTTGAATTTCAACCCGTCGAGAACGCTGTTCCACGCTAGTGCGAACTCCTTGCCGTAACGATCGAGAAGTTCGGGGCCGAGCTTGAGCAACTCCTGATCGATGCCGCCTTGCTCACCGCCGCCGCCAAGCACCCATTGGTCGTCGACGAGCATCTGCGCAATGTGTGAGAGCTGTCCGAGATAAAAATGGTTGAAGCCGTTCCAGCTATAGAGGCCGGGAACACGCAGGCCCGACAGATCGCCGCCATCGACACGCTCGAACAGCAGCCGCGCTTCCGGGCCGCCTTTGACGGAAACGGAAAAATCATCCAGCGCTGCCGAATAAACCGCGGACTTGATCAATGCGGAGGCGCGGTCGGTAAGGCTCATGCGCCCGAGCGAGCGGTGAGCGGCTTCGATGAGCGGCTGGTTGAGTTCGAAAACCGGATCATAGGCGTCGTCAAGAGCAAGCATGGCCCGCAAATGCTTTTCGAGCTGCTCGCGTCCTTCTCGGTTGTTTTCGCCTGGATAGCGGTTTTGTTCCCAATCCTGCTTCATCCACGAAACGATCAACGCGTCGTCGACCTTCGGTGCCTTGCCGCCAAGCATCAGATAGATTTTCAACGGCTCGTAGAGCGTGGCGGGATCGGCCATCTTGGCCTGGATCGTCCGCTCGGCCTGGATCAGCAGGCGTGATCGCAACATGCGTTCCAGGGCTTGCCGGTAGGCTGTCTTCGATGCCGAAAGCAGTCGCTCCCGCTGGCTGAGGCCGAGTGTCTCCTCGATCGGTGTCGGCGCGTCGCCAGTTTCGAACCCGGCCGGAAGATCGCGCAGCTGATCGAGCGGGCCAATGACGTTTTCGAGATCGACATCGGTCACCTCCGTGCTTTTGAGCAGTGTGTCCGCCGTCGTACGATACTGGCCCATGGCCTGCGTGGTGGAGGCGATCAGCGACCGGTTGGCGGTGAAGCTCAGGGCGAGCGTTCCGAGAGCCGCCGCGGCGATCAACGCGATGACGCCAAGTCCGGCAAACCGGGCGATCGCCACACGCCTTACCGCCAATTTGTCGTACGAAACCCATCCGGATTCGGCAAAAATGACGCCCGTCAGCAGATCATGCAAAAAGAAGCTTTTGCCGCTTCCCGACAGATGGGCGCGGGAATTGCTGCCGAAGCTGCGGCCGATCGCACCCAACACCTGATCGATGGGCGTTCCCTCTTGCGTGCCTGACGAGAAATATAGCCCACGCAGGCTGACATTCACCTGGCTGCGGGTCGGATCGAACAGGCTCTCGATAAAACTCGCAATTCGGCCCTTCAGCGCGCCAAACTGCGCCGGAAAGCCAAAGACCGAGATGCGCGCGACTGGATCAGCCTCTTCCTGAAGGCGGTCGGGCATCTCATCGACCAAGCGTTTTGCCAGCGCATCGAATTCGGCCGGGATCTCGGCGGCCATGTTCTTGGTGCGATCGGCGGTCTGGAATGTCGCTCCCCAGACCTTGCGCCGGCGTGGCTCGTCGAAACCGCCGAAATAGTCCATGAACCCGACAACAAGATCAGCCTTGGTGAAAAGCAGATACACCGGAAACTGGATTTTCAGCGTCTCATGGATTTCCCGCAGACGGCTCCGTATCTCGACGACGTGGGCGTCAAGCTGCTGGTCGTCGAGGCCAATGAGATCGGCAAGGCTGATCGCCAAGATGACGCCGTTTATCGGTTGGCGTGTGCGGTATTTCTTCAGCAGCGACAGGAAGGCGAGCCAGCTCTTGCTGTCGCTCTTGGCATTGGAATCCTGCGTCGTGTAGCGTCCGGCGGTGTCGATCAGCACGGCCCGGTCGGTAAACCACCAGTCGCAGGCGCGTGTTCCGCCAACGCCAGCGACCGGCTGGGTGTCACCCGAACCGGCCAGCGGAAAATTCAGGCCCGAATTGACCAGTGCCGTTGTCTTGCCTGCGCCGGGCGGACCGATGATGATGTACCAAGGGATTTCATGGAGGAAGTTGCGCTTGCCGCTCGACCGTTTGAGCGCGGTGATCGCCTCGTTCATTCGCGTCTCGAGCAACCGCGAATCGTCATCCCTGTCGTCGTTGCGGGCAACGGCCGTCTCGAGCGCCTTTTGCGCCTTGCGCATCCGCCAGAAACGCAATCCATAGAAGAGCGCCAGGGCCGCCACGATCACGCCGATGATTGTCGCGCGCAGCCACGCAGGCCCGAGAGGACGGCTGTCGGCGAAGCGGACCAAAGGTCCGGCAAACCACACTGCCGCCGAAAAACCGGCCAGCGCGATCATGCTGAATATCCGCGGCAGCCAACGCGTCATCGGCGCTTCCAACCGACCTTGCTCACAATGTTTCCTCCTTGGCGATCATCACATCGACACGGCGGTTCCTGGCGCGGCCTTCCGGCGTCGCATTGTCGGCGATCGGCTCGTCCTCGCCCTTGCCGTCGACGATCAGTCGCGAGGGATCGCGGAATTTCGGAGCCATCATCGTTTCGACGGCCTTCGCCCTTGCGACGGACAGGTCGAAGTTGGACTTGAACGGGCTCGATTTTCGCGGCTTCACGTTGTCCGTATGGCCGACGATCCTGATCGGTCCGCGCTCGGGTTCCAGGGCCGCTGCGATATCAGCGGCTATGGGCTGGAACTCTGGCTTCGCATCGGCCCGGCCGGACTGGAACAGCACGAGATTGTTGATTTCAACGACGATGAAGTTGCCCTTCGTGCCGACGGTCAGCCCGCCGGCTTCGACGTCCTTGGCCAGTGCCGAGCGGATGCGGTCGATCTGCGTGGTTGTGGCGGCGGGAGGGGTGACCTTCACCGTTTCCGCCAACGGCGCCACGCTGGCGCGCTCGATGGCGATCGGAGTCGATGGGTTGAGGGCCAGCAACTCGCCAGCGGTGGCATCGCCTTCATTGGTGATGAAGACCCGTAACGTGAAGAACGCCGCCGTCAGCAGTGCCGACGCCGCTGCCGCGACGGCCCAGAGCGGCAGGCGTGTCGAAGACTGCGTCATCGTCGCCGCCAAGCCCTGCCAGCGGGGCGAAATGTCCTCGTCGGCGCGAGGTTTGAAATAGCGAAGCGTTTCGTAGACGTCGCGCCGAACGCGTTCGAGATTGGTGTCTTCGCGCGTCAGGCCTCGATATTGGCCCTCATACCCCAGCGACAGGCAAACATACATCAATTCGAGCAGATCGTAGTGCGCCTCCGGGCTGGCCAGGATCTTGTTCAGCACTTCGAAAAAGCCCGTGCCGTTGGGCTCGACGTGGAAGAACTGCGACAACATGCTGTGCTGCACCCAGGCGTCTTTGGTTGGCCAGGGCAAGTTACCGATGAGATCGTCGGCTGTTTCGCAGAGGACAAATTTCGCAATCCGCGCATCCTCTTCGGCAACACCTGCTCTCTCCAGTGCCCTGTCAAACGTGTCGATCGCCTCAGTGACATGTTCGGCCAGCGGCCTCGCCTGTCTCTCGACAGGGACAAGCCTGAACTGGCCGAACAGCATCAGCAACGGTGCGGCCGCGGCAAGGATCGGGTTTGCCGCGGAATATCGGACACTGTCGGTGACATTGAGCAGAACCTCCTGCCGCACAGCCGACGTCGGCGCCGCCGCGGGAGTTCCCTGATAAAGCACGGTCCCGGATGTCCAACCCGGCGGTGTATGCCGGCCGACGCCGGGATCGAACACGGTCGATTCCTTGATCGGCGAGGGTTGTCCACCATCCGTGACGGGCTCCTCGGAGACGGGCGCCGGCTTTCGCTCACGCCGTGGCGTGGCGCGAATGACGGTCTTGCCCGCCGGGCCGAAAGGATCGTCCTTCGAGCTCATCGTCGGTCGTCCGTCCGCGCGTGGCGCCCGCGATCTCGCCGGACAGGCGCAGAGCGGTTCGCGGTCAGGTAAAGCAGGGGCAGGCCCTGCCGGTCAGGGCAGTGTCTTGAAGACGGTCGGCTACTCGTTACTATCCCGCCGTAAGATGACATTTGCCCCAGACCCCCAGGTCGATCAGCCTTACCCGCTTGGCCAATTGTCGTATGCGATCGTAATCCCGGAAACTCTTGATTGGAACTGGATACCGCGCGCCGAAGAGGTATCTTCGTCGGCTGCAACGCTTCCCCGAAGCGCCTATTTCTGCTTGTCGGCCTTGGCATAGGCTTCGCTGAAATAGGCCAGGAATATATCCAGCATGCCGTTCTCGTGGGCTTCCTCCATGGTTCGCCAGGTCGCGACAAAAGCATCCCAGGCCTGGCTCTTTTTCGACGAGAACGACGTCGGCGGAAGCTTTCTTCCGATCGCTTGGGGAGACAGGTCGTCAAGCAGCCGCGACAGCGCCGCCTGCATGGCGGCATAGGTGGCGAATTCGTGCGTCTTGAGATCGCGGAAGGCATCTTCGATGCTGCGCCTGGCATCGAGATAGCCGGCACGGCGCCGTGCGAACATGATTTCGAGGATATCGTCGGTTCCCGGAACGAATTTCAGCGGGTTGTTGTCGGCGGCGCTGATCATCGTTCGCTGCGTGCTCTTGGCCAGCATTTTCGCCGCCGCGCGCGCTTTCAGCAGCAAGGTCAGTTCCTCGACCACCGTGCGCAGCACCGCGCCGATTTCGGCGGCAACTTCATGCGGATCGCGCGATTGAAGCAATTCCGGTGAAATGCCGGCTCCGATCGCGATCTCCCGCAGCACTTCGTCCTTGGTCGAGGGGAGAGGCGCGGGTTGCGACGAGAACGCCGGAGCAGGAACCCGCTGCCCGGACTGTCGCTCCACCGGAGCGAAGAACGGCTCGGCGGCGAGCGGCCGGCCTGTCGCGGCCGGCATTTCTCGCTGAGTCGCGCCGCGACTGGGGTGACCTGTCGCGGCGCGCTCCTCGTCGATCGACACGAAGATGACATAACGGCCGATCAGCATCCGGTCGCCATGGCCCAGTTGATGCGGGCCGGTCATGCGTTGGTTTGATCCGTTGATGTAGGTTCCATTGCGCGAGACATCGTGGAGCCAGAACGCGCCTGCCTCGTATCGAACCTCGCAATGTCGGCCCGAGATGAACTTGTCGGGATCCGGCAAGGTCCAGTCACAAGCCTCGCGTCCGATTTCGAAGCTGCGATCCCGCGCCGCGTAGCCGGTCGAAATGCCAGCTGGCAGCGCGTCGACATTATTGACTTGCAGACTAATGTACATCCAGGATCGCCATCGAACGACTGATCGACACTCCAACATCCTAGCAGCTTGCGCGCAAAACAGGACAGCGGCGTTTCGAGCCGATGCATCGACGGGGCAAGCTCCAATCACTGTCGCCCTCTTGGGTCGGCGGGACAACATGTGGTACGCTCAAAATGGCCTGGTGCGGCGGGTCCGAAAAGTTTCCGGAGAGATACCGGGAACTTCAAATCCACCGTGCCGGCGGCCGCGTCCAGGAGGGGCACGACCCATGCCGAACGAACGTGCCACCGTTGTCCAGACACCGGTTGGCTCTGAACTGTTGACCTTCACCCATCTTGTCGGACGCGATGAGATCAGCCGCTGTTTTGCTTACACGGTCGGGTTCGTGAGCACGGATCACGATATCGATCCGCTGAAGATGCTGGGCGGTATGGTTTCGGTCGAAGGTGAATCCGATCCGAAGCGTTGGTTCAGCGGCCTGGTGTCGGAATTTCGCCTGACCCGCATCGAGGACCGGTTGGCCTACTACGAAACGGTCGTCAGGCCGTGGCTCTGGTTTCTGGGAAATGCGACCGATTGCCGGATATTTCAGAACATGACCGCTGTCGAGATCGTCGAAAAGATCTTCTCGAAATACGGCACGGCGAAGTTCGAGAAGCGGCTGCAAGGGTCGTACCCCTCGCGCGAATACTGCGTGCAGTACGACGAGAGCGATCTGGATTTCGTGCAGCGCCTGCTCGAGCACGAAGGCATCTTCTATTTCTTCGAGCATGACGAGGGCAAGCACACGCTCGTGCTGTGCGACGCGATGAGCAAGCTGAAGCCGGCGCCGGGCTACGAGAAGATACCTTACAATTTCGAGGGACATGCCTCTCGGCGCGATGTCGAATACATCACCGAATGGATTCCGGGCAGTTCGGTGCGGCCGGGGGCCTATGCCCATACCGACTATGATTTCCAGAAGCCCGGCGCCGATCTGATGGCGAAGTCCGCTCAGCCGTTCAGCCACAAGGAAGCCTCCGGCGAGAATTATCGCCAGCCCGGCGCCCATCTCGATGTGGGGCGCGGCGACACCCTGGCCGGTATCCGGCGCGAGGAACTCCAGGCCGTGCACCAGCGCATCACGGCGGTCGGAACCGTGCGCGGCCTCCATTCCGGCTGTACGTTCAAGCTGGAAAGTTTTCCGCGCGATGACCAGAACCAGGAATATCTGGTGGTCAGCGCCGAATACAGGTTGTTCGACCCGGGCTACAGAACCCAGAACGAGGCCCACAGCGAGAATTTCAAACTCGTGCTGGGTGTCGCACCGACTGCCTTGCCCTATCGCGCGCCGCGGATCACGCCGCGGCCGATCATGCGCGGGCCGCAGACGGCGACGGTGGTCGGCCCTTCCGGCGAGGAGATATTCACCGACAAATATGCCCGGGTGAAGGTGCAGTTCCACTGGGACCGCCTGGGCAAGAAGAACGAAAACAGTTCCTGCTTCGTCCGTGTTTCGCAGACCTGGGCCGGCAGCGGCTGGGGCTTCATCCAGATACCGCGCATCGGCCAGGAGGTGATCGTCGACTTCCTCGAAGGCGACCCTGATCTGCCGATAATCACCGGCAGGGTCTACAACGCCTCGCAGATGCCGCCCTACGGCTTGCCCGGCAACGCAACGCAATCGGGCTGGAAATCCAACTCTTCGAAAGGCGGCGGCGGTTACAACGAGCTGATGTTCGAGGACAAGGCCGGCTCCGAACTGGTCAATTTCCAGGCGCAGAAGGACCACCACCTTCTGATCAAGCACGACCGCACCAAGCTCGTCCAGCACGACCAGTCCGACCGCATCGACCACGACGCCAAGCACTCCGTCGGCCACAACCTCGATGAGGACGTCGGCAACAACAAGACGGTCAAGGTCGGCGTCGACCAGACCACGAATATCGGCAACAACGACACCGAGACGGTGGGCGTCAATCGCTCGCTGACGGTCGGATCGAATGAGACGATCGGCATCGGTTCAAACTCCACCGAGACGATCGGCGCCAACCACACCCAGACCGTCGCGATCGTCCAGACAGTGAGCGTTGGCGCGGCGCGTGTCGATTCCGTCGGCGCATCGGAGACCCGAACCGTGGGGGGCCTGCAGGCGAATACGATCGGCGCGAGACGGTCGGTCACCGTCGGCGCGGCGCAGAGCCACGACATCGGGGCCGCGGACAGCTGGACGATAGCGGCGGCGCAGAGCGTCAAAGTCGGCGCCGATCAGAGTTTCGCCGTCGGCGGGGCGCAGTCGTCCGAGATAGGCAAGGCACGAACCGCCAAGATCGGCGCGGATGACGCCACCGACGTTGGTGGAGCGCATGCGCTCAAGGTCGGCAAGGGCAGCGGCATTCAGGTCGCCGAAGACAGCTCGATCAAGGTCGGCAAGAAACTTGTGATCGAAGCCGGCGACTCCATCACGCTCAAATGCGGCGATGCGTCGATCACGATGAAAAAGGACGGCACCATTGTCGCGGACGGCAAGGACATTACGATCAAGGGCAGCGGCAAGATCACCGTCAAGGCCGACGGCGACGTCATCGTCAAGGGAAGCACCATCAACAACAATTGAGGGCGTCATCATGGAAGTGCTGGATCGTATCGACGGCGTCGTGATCGGCCTGCTCATCGGTTTCGAAGACGGGGCGCCGCTTGTGGTGTTTGTAGGCAATCCACGCGAAACTGCGACTGCAGCGCGCAGCCTGACCGAACTGGACGTTTCGGCGATCGGTTCGGAACTGGCCCTCCTGTTCGAGGATGGTGATCCGGCACGGCCGCTGGTCGTCGGACGCATCGTCGACCCCGCTCACAAGGTCAGGAAACTGTCAGTTGTCCGCGACGGCGACCGTGTCGTCATCAGCGGCGAAGAACGCGTGGAACTGCGCTGCGGCCTGGCGTCGATCATCCTGGAGAAGGATGGGCGCATCACAATTCGCGGCAACCAGGTAACGAGCCACGCCAGCGGCACCAACCGCATCCGTGGCGGAGCCATCCATCTCAACTGAGGCGTTCATGATGCTGCGGATCGCGTCTATCGCCGCCATCGTGGACCAGCACGCCAGCGACGCGGCCTTCCTCTGGTTCCGGCGCCGCCTTGAGATCGATGGTCCGATCCTGGGCGAGACCGATATCGGCCGCATCGACCAGCGCCTTAATGCAAATCTCGAAGGGCTGATGGCTTCCGGAAAGGCCGGCTGGGAGGCTGCCCAGGCGCATTTCGCCGATTATGCCGAGCCCGGCGAGCTTTTCGTGCTCGGCGTGCTGGCGTTGCGCTGGGGCGAGGCCGAAGCCGTTGCCTCGGTGGTCGACGCCGCGGCGACGCTGGGCGAGGTTGGTGTGTCGGGCCTGTCCGGCGCGATCGCGCGCACGCCGCGCGAAAATCTGAGTCCGTTCGTGGCGGAATGGCTGGACGCGCGCGATGCGCGGCTGCGCGGCCTCGGCCTCGCGGCACTCTGGCATCATCGCGTCGATCCCGGTGCACGCCTCGGCGGTTTGCTGAGCGATCCGGACCCGGATGTTCGCAGGCGTGCGTTTCGGCTTGCCGGCGGGCTCAAACGGCGCGATCTGCTTCCGGCGGTGCTGGACGGACTTGACGGCGACTCGCCGAAGGAACGCCTGACGGCCGCCCTTGCGGCTTGCCTTCTTGGTGAAGCGCGCTCGGCTCACCCGGTGCTTGACCGGATCGTGCTGGCAGAGCCGGGGCTCGCGCCGCCTGCGATCGAGATGCGCCTTTTGACGACGCCCCTAAAGACCGGCAAGGGCTGGTTGCAGGACCGTCTGAAGCAGCCTGCCTTGCGCGCCGCCGCGACAGCGGCAATCGGCCTCTTTGGCGACCGGTCGGTCATGCCCTGGCTGATCGCCAAGATGCGTGAGCCAGAGCTTGTCTTCGCCGCCGGGCTGGCCTTGCGCGATCTGTTCGAGGTGGATCTCAATGATACCGACCTGTTCACGACAGACCCGGCCGTGCTCGGCAAGGAATTTGAATCCCTGACCGCCAGCCCGCTTCCGGTCGCCGATCGCGTGACGGCATGGTGGGACGAGGGGCGCGGCGGGGGCAATCACGAGACCTTCCATTCGATGCGCAGGCTTCGGCTGGATGAAATACGCGCCGCACTCGCCAAACCGGATGCGCCGCTGACCGATTGGCGCAGGACGCGCCGGTTCCCGGCCTGGATGTGAACGAACGGCGTTTTGAGTTCAGCGGCGGGTCATACCGGCCATCACCGCGGCGGCACGCAGGCCGCCTTCGGAAGCCACCTCGCAGATGGCGGTCGGCCCCGGCGCATAGTCGTTCACAAAACTGTCAGCCGCCAGCATCAGGGCCATCGCCCCTCCGGCAGCGCCGATATCGCCGATCGTCATCGCCGGATAGGCAGTGGGCAGGATTTCACGGCGGGTGCGATAGAAGCGGGGACGGGCGATCAGCATTTCCCAGCCGCTGTACCGCTCGCCATTGCCGTTGCTAACGACGAAATTGATATCTGGTTCCGATGGTCCCGATCCGCTCACCGCATCGCGCAAGGCGCTGAGCATGGCGCGGCCCTGGCTATAGCGGTCCGAAAGCACCCTGTCAGTCTCCTGGGCTGTACCGACGCCATGAATGGCAGCCACCACCGCGGCCTTTCCTTCCGGCTCCCGCGTCAGCCGAACGAAAGCGGCGGCCTCGCCAGGCACGAGGCCTTGCGCGTTTTCCGCACCTTTGAGGCGACCGGCTTTGCCAAGTCGGGAAAGATCGGTCTCGTTGACGAGGCTGTCGACTCCGCCAAGCAGGACCTGTCCGACGTCTGGCTGCTCCAGCAGTTCCACCGCTCGATCGAGAAGGCCGACGCTTGCCGCCGCGCCACCATCGATCGCACGCGAGCCGGCGTGGAAGCGATTGCCCGTTGCCTTGATCACGGCCGCAAGAAAGCCGGATGGCGGGATATCATTGTATGCCGGATGATTGCGGAAGCTTTCGGGCGGGGCAAGCAGGATCGCCGTAGCCGCCGGGCCGGCCACACTCTTTCGCAACGCCTCGACAATGGCGCGCGACGCCATGTTGACGAGCCATGCGCCGTCGGTAGGACGCAACTGGTAATGGGAAGGGATTCGGGAAACGATTTGGACGGCACCAAGTGGCTCCAAAAGCGTTTTCTCCTGGAAGGCGGAGAGGCTGGCGCGGATCGCCGCCATGGTTTGCGGCGCATTCAGACCGCCGGGGGTAACCGCGCCGGCGCCGGCCACGTAAAGCGGGCGCTTCACGGCTGCCAAACCGGCTTGCCGCGCAACGACCCATCGCCGCCACGAGGAGACAGGTAGGCCTTGCGCTTGCGACGTGCGACAAGGAATGCAGGGGTCACATGTCCGAAGACGATTTCGCGCAACGCAGGGCCATTACGGCGGGTCACGAAGGATAGTCTGGCCTTCAACGTTACCCGTCGCAGATCGGGTTCGATGACAATCGTGTCGGCTTGAAAAGCACGCTCTTCCATCCGGTCGTCGAAAAGAAGCCTGATGGGCGCCACGACACTTGGCAAGCGAAAATCCCAGCGTCCATTTGGCGTAAGTCCAAGCAATGTTACATCTTCACCGGCCGCTACTTGTGGTAACCGCTGATCCGCCGGCGCGCACAAATGATGCCTCGGATCAAAATCTTTTGGCGGCAACGGCCATTGAGTGTCTATCCAATTCTGATCGTAAGTCCCGGCGAAGCCGAGGCGCGGCTGCCAGCCACGGGCGATCGCGCTGAAGCCCGCTGGTTTCGGTCTGTCGGATGGATTGAGAAAAGGCTCGCCGGGATAGGTAATGTTGGGGGCCTGGGTCCTCACCGCTGAATCCGCCGAAATGGCGTGATGGAAGCCGACGCCAACAGGATTGCGAGGATCCATCCTGCCGTCGGACGTACTGCCGCCGTAAGCACGTTCGTAAACGATCGGCATCGTCCTGAACGGGTTTGGCGCACTGTAGCTGCCCGCGTCATAGATTCGATCGCCGACGACGTTGAGCACTTTTCGGATACCGCCGACCCTCAAGCCAATCTGCATTTCGCGTACCGGCTTGTCGCTCGGGGCGTGGGCAGTTCCGTTAACGATCACTTCCGCATTCGGCTTCACCGGCGCAATGTCGGCCTCGTGGCGGATCGATGAAAGACCGGGCTCGCCAAAGGGCTCGTCGCCAAAAAAGACTGGCAGTTGCTCGTCAGCTGGCCTTAGGGACGCTGCTTGTTCCGGCGCTTCGAAGCTTGCGGAGAACATAGCGACCAGAATCTCCTGACCATCCGCGTTCGGCTGCACATGGGTGGCGGCGGCGAAGGGTGTTCGATTCTCGACCCATACAGCAAAGACCATCGTTCAGCACCAATGGCCATTCTCATCGAGGCCAATCGGCCAGTAAGGCATGCAGGCGACCAGACGGACCAGCTCTGTGTCATTCGAATCGATCAGCCATTGCAGCAGGAACTTGTCCGGTGCGACGCGCTGGCTAGGCGGCAGAGTTTCGTTGATGATTTCGGATGAGAGCCAGAATTTGCGTATGACCCAAACCACGTATGGGCTGGATGCGGCGCCGGCTACCTGCTTGTTGAAGGCGTCTTCTATCGCATCTTGGCGGCCTCCGCCTAGCGCCGAGCGATTTTCGATGATGGCCTCCCACCACGGAACCGCGATATCGAAAGCGCGTTGCAGATAGCCGCGGTATTGTTGGAACAGCTCAGCATGAGCGCGCCCGGACTGCTCGATGCCTATGGGATCACCATATCGGCCAGCGGGATAATAGTTCTTGACCTGCGCCATCAGACGCCTGATGCCGAGGTCGGTGCTGTAGAGAGTTATGAGCGGCATCAGACCACTTCTTCCTCGTCGTTCAGGCCGACGGGAATGAAACAAATCCCGTCGGTGAGTTCCTTCAAGTCCGGTGCGACGGCGGCGATATCGAAAAGCAGCCAATCGGCGGGACTCTGGATGTCTTCCTCTTCTCCGTGATCGTCGACTCCCCAGCGTTCCGACGCTTCCTGTTCGGATGGATTTTCCAGGACTTCGTCATTGGCTGCTTCGATCCGCAGATAGTATTTCCGGAAAACCGCAAGCACACGAGGATGCGCGCCCGGACCGGTTGGCCAGCGTTTCCATGCTATCTCTGGGGTGAGTTCGGCCTGAACGCCGTCCCACCATGCTTCCACGGTTGGAAGTATGCTTCGGAGTTCCTCGACATACTGTTCGCGAATCTCGCTGGTGGTTGGCATCGGCGACGTCCTCAGATCGGGCCAGGTACGGTATCGATGAAGTTCTTCGCATATTTTGCCGCGGGCGAGCCCTGAGCCTGGTAGCAGCTTCGGCAATGCGGCTTGACGGATTCAGCTGTACTGAAATGCTCCTTGAAAGCGCCCGGGCTCGGCTGCATGTTGCATCCGCCCATCTCCCACGCAACCGCGAGCGGTGGCTGATGGTCGTGGGTCATGTAATTCTTCATTTCCGACGTGCCGTCCGGATTGAAGGTCTTTTGCCTCTTGGCCTTGCCCGGCGCCCATTGCGTTGCCTTGGGCCTGCATTGCCAACACGGCTTGCCGTTGACCGCGTCGCGCTGCTCCGCCTTTCGGGAGGGCCGGCACGCTTCGGAATAGGGCGGGTCGCATTTTACGCTCTTCTCGGCGGCAGTGAGCTTCTTGAGGAATTTGTTGAACGCAGCCGTATCGATGCAGTTTAGCGGATTGCTCGCCTCGTTCTGACCCATCATGTCGCCATGACGGCCGACACCCTTGCCTTCCACCTTGACGACGAACGACCAGAGCTGGAAGACGCCTTTGCCCTTCGTCTTGTGGGTAATGACACCGCCGCCCTGTGTGCCCGCTTCGTTGCCCGTGCTCGTGGAAATCTCGGACGCATCCTCGAGCGCTGTCGGGTTGCCCCCATCGAACTTGACGCTCTTGCTGCCTTTGGAAAGATCGCTCGAAGAGAGCATATTTACATAAGGGACAGGCACCGGTCCGGTGGGCGGAGGCGGCGGACTGAGGCAGACATCGCCGGGCGCAATGCCTTTGCCGTCGCTTCCCTTGTGGAAGAAGCCCATGCCCTCCGCGTAGACGGTGAGACCCATGTCTTACAGGCCCTCTTTTTCAAGCCGCGCGCTTCGCATGGCCGGGAGGCCGTGCGCTGCGAGATCGTGGATGTCGGCGAAGCCAAATTCGTTTACTTGCCAATCATCCGACCAGAAAGCGATTGCCGACGCATCGCCTTGTGTTGCCGGCGGGGCAAGTGCTGCAAGCTTTTCACTCAGTTTTACCGTCATCCAATGGTCTTCGATAGTGCCCTTGATAAAACCGGCTATCGCATCGAACCACGGATCGCCGGGCTCGGGCGGCGGGCCAAGCCGCACGATCGCGAACGGATAGCGCCGGCCGACCCGATCCTCACTCATCCGCCACACGCCGGCGCAGGGCTGGTCGCCGAAAACACCGGGCTGCACAATGAAGCGCCAGGCACGCGGATCGAGGTCACCTTCGTCCGGCCGCGCCAGCAATTCCAGCGACATCCAGCGGTCCCAGCGGTCGATGAAAGTCCGCGGCAGGTTCGCGGCGACGAAGTCTCCGGTCGCCGGAATTTTGCCGAAGAAGCCAACGATCATATCTGCGGTGGACATGAGAATTTCTTGAACATTTGCAGATTGTAGGGATTTTCGACGCTGGCGGCCTTGAGTTCGAAATCAGCCCACATTCCCTTCGTGCCTAGGCGCAGGCTGTAGACATCGGACAACGACGTGGCGGCGAAACGACCGGCGCGCAGCATCCGCAGCCACGCCCAGCTCCCGGTCTCGTTGAGCATGATTTCGGGCGATCCGTCGATCGGCTGGAAGGCGAGCGAGATGACCCCGGTGCCGTCCTTGCCGGGCCACGTCATCGGTTGTGGCCGCGTCGCATTGTTGAAATAGACGAGGGTCTGGCCATCGAGATTGAGCGTCACGCGCGTGACGTTGGGAGACAGGTCTTTCGGTTCGAGCGTGAAGCTCATCACCGGCCCGGTGCCACCCGGAAAGAGATCGTCGCGGATATGCCTGGCCTGCTCGAACGCCGCCAGCGCCGAAGGATCGAGGCCGAAATCGGCGCGCCATTTCCACGGCTGGCTGGTGGTGTCGACATAGTTGATCAGGTGGTCGTTGATGAAACCGTCGATCAGTCCGGCCGGTCCGAACAAACGGGCGAAATCACGCACATTGACGTCCACCGCGCTGTCGGGGCTGAACGGATAGCGGTCGTTGAGCGCCGCCTGGCAGAAAGGCAATATGTCCGCCCGCCAGATGGCGTTGAGTTCCGAAGTGACCGCCTTTTGCGTCAAATTGCTGGTATCCCCGGCAATGCCGCCGAGCCAGGCGTTGATCGGGTCGGGCAGGATCTGTGCTTGCCTGGCGACCGCACCCGTCAGCTCGGCAAGGCCGCCCTGCTTCTTGATGGCATCCTGCGGATTGGGGTTCGCGGTGACCGTCTGCAGGACGTTCGACAGCGCGGTCAGCGCGACAACGGCGGCATCCAGCGCCGGCGGCTGGCCGTCGACCTCGGCAATGGTGCTCTTCAGCGGTTTGAAATGTTCGGCCACCAGATTGCCGGTCAGGTCCACCTCGCCGGCTGACCCGGCCCGGGGCAGCAGTTTCGCACCTGATGTCGCCAGCTTGCCGAGCTTGCCAAGCTTGCCGAGCAGTTTCGAGGCGCCCTTGGCCGCAGCCTTGTTGTCGGCGGGGGCGTCGTCGGAGCGCGTCAGTTCGGTCTCCTGGACGACCGCGGTCAGCAGCCGCTTCAGCGCTGAATCGGCGCTCGAGAGATCCTTCAGATTTTCACTGGCGACATTGAGGTCGGTCAATGGCGCGAGCCGCATGTCGCGCAGGAAGCTGTCCCATTGCGCGATGTAGTCGTCATAGTAGAGCTTCAGAATATCCTCGGACAGCGCCGAGACCGAGGTCTCGGAATTCTCCGAGCAGCCGCCGGCGAAAACCGCACGATCGAGCGCCGCCTGGGCGGCGACATCGTCGATTCGGTCGAGAATGGCGTCGTGGAAGCCGGCATAGGTGAAGGCTCCGGCAATCCCGACGCGAAGCGTTTTGTCGGAACGCCGCGCAAACACCTTGCCCCCATTGGGGCCGGCGAAATTGGCCGGGATCCACTCCTTGAGCCCGGACACAGCCGGATCGGCCAGCAACTGCTTGTAGGCACGCGCCGGCAACGAAATCGTGCACACCGTTTTCAACGCTTCGGCGACCAGCGCCTGGTCGGGTGCGACATAGCTTTCGTCGACCGCCATGCGGCGGATGGCGGCAAGCTGATGCTCTTCGGCATCGGCGGTTGGAAATGGTGCCGCGGCCGCGAATTCCGGCAGGCTGTTCACCCACCAATTCTCAGCGAAATCGGGGTCCATCTGCGATAACCCCGTCATCATGCGATAGGTCTTCAGCGCGCCGAGCATGAAATCCGGATCGCGGATCTGCCGCCACATGGTCGCCTCGAGCAGCGCGACCATTCGCGGCTCGAGCACGTTGCGCAGGGCGTGGTCGTAAGTGTCGGTCTGAGCCCGCACCAGTTCCGCCGAGGCCGATGGCCCCAGCAGATCCTGGGGCGCGCCCGGTGGTGCCGTCCGGGCGCTTGTGACCGCGTCCATCGCTTCGAGCGCTCCGTCCATGGCGGGCTGCTGCACCGATGCCGGGCTTGCTGCAGTTGCGGTCAGCGGCGTTTGCAGTGCCTCGAACTGGCTTGCCTGGGCCGTGATCGCGTTGCGGTTGTCGAAATAGGACCAGGTGAACAGCCCTCCGGCCAGCAAGGCCGCCGCGGCACATGCGGTCGCCGCGCCGCGCCACATCCAGGCGCGACGGCGTTGCGCCAGCGGGTCGAACGTGCCGAGGCCGGCTTCCCTGAATATGACGTCGGTGAGCAGGTTCTTCAGGAAGAAGCTGCGTTTCTCGACCCTCGGCGCGGGCAGGGCCCGCCGTGGCGGCAGGCCGAAGGACGATGACAGCGCCGCGGTCAGCCGATCGATGGGCGCGCCTTCCTGCGTTGCCGATGTGAAATAGAGGCCGCGCAGCCAGGCGGCCTCTTCATACCGGCTTTCGCCGAACATCGTCTCGACCAGCACCTGGATCGGTTCGGACAGGCTGGAGAGCTGAGCGGGAAACCGGAAGATCTCGGCGCGGGCGGCCAGCTTGTCTTCGTCTTCCAGGCGCGGCACCAGCCGCCGCTCGAGTTCCGTCGCCAGCGTTGAAATTTCGCGTTCGATGGTCTTGGCATCGACACGCGCATCCAGCGCGAAGGTCGTTCCCCAGACCTGTTCGCGCGAGGCGGTGGACAGGCCGCCGAAGAAAGCCTCGAAACCCCTGATCAGGTCGGCCTTGGTCAGCATCAAATAGACCGGAAGGCGGATTTCGAGCCGGTCGTTGAGTTCGGCCAGCCGGCGGCGGATCTTGCGGCCGTGTGCCTTGATGGCTTCGTCGCCCTCCGAAAGTACGTCGATCGAAAGCGCGACGATCACGCCGTTGAGCGCGCGGCGGCCGCGATGCTTCTTAAGAAGGTCGAGGAAGCCCAGCCATTCCGCCGCGTCGACATCGGGCTGGCTCTCCTGCTGGACATAGCGGCCGGCGGTGTCGATCAGAACCGCGTTCTCGGAAAAGAACCAGTCGCAGTTGCGCGTGCCGCCGACCCCTTGCAGATCGTCGGTGAGGTCGATCGGAAAATTCAGTCCGGACTGCCGCAAGGCCGTGGTCTTGCCGGTGGCCGGCGGCCCGACGATCACGTACCATGGCATCTCGCGCAGGAACTTGCGTCCGCCGAGCTTGCGGCGCTTCAGTTCGGCCATCACCTCGGCGAATTTGGCACCCACGGCGGCGACGTTCTCTTCGCCGGGGCTGAGCGGCTTTTCCGCCACGGGTGCTGCGATCTCGGCGACGAACATGCGGTTGGCGCGGATCGCCCGGCGCTGGGCGACGATCAGCCAGACCAGCCAGAAGATGACCAGCAGCGCGATGATGACGATGCGCACATTTTCGGAAGCGAAGGGTTCGTATGGACCGACCCTGACGATCGGACCGAACACCCAGATGACCAAGGAAAGCAGCGTGATGCCGATCAGCGTCCACAGCCAGCGCGACGTCAGGACCGCCCAGAGGAAGCGCAGGATGAACATCTCACAGCCTCTTTTCGACGAGCACCTCGACGCGGCGGTTCAAGGCTCGCCCCTCGCGCGTGCTGTCGCTGGCAACCGGGTCCGTGGCGGCGCGGCCCTCGGAATGAACGCGGTCCTGCGGCACCCCGTTTTGGACCAGCATGTCGGCGATCGTCTGGGCACGCGCCTCCGACAGGCGCTGGTTGGTCGACAGCGGATTGGTCTTTTGCAAGGGTACGCCGTCCGTATGACCGATCACCGTGATGTTCCCGATCAACTCCTGATTGGCGAGGATCACCTTGGCGATCGAACCGATCAGCGGCTCGAAGCCGTCGCTCAGTTGCGGCCGCGACGACTGGAACAGTTCGGGGTTGGAGGCCTGGATGATCAGCTTGGCTAGCGAAACGCTCTCGGTGCCGCTGAGGGCGGATTTGAGGTCGGCAGGCGCTCCAGCCTGGAATTCCGGCAACAGGGCAAAATCCACTTTCTCCGGCGGCGGGGCGTCGACCTTGGGCGAGGTCCGGGTGATGCTCCCCCGTTCAGGCGGCGGCAATGCGCGCACAAGGGCTGATAGTTCGACCGCCTGGCTGCTCAGTCCCATCGACAGCCCGATATGGATGGCCGTGGCGACGACCGCCGCGCCGACCGCCATGACCCAGATCGGTACGATGAAGCGTCGCGGCTCGTCGGATGCGATCACGCCCTTCCAGTTTGGCGACAGCGGCGCGCCTTCGGCGTCGGCGTCGCGCAGAAAGCGTGCCGCCGCCACGCGAACCGCATTGAGCGAGCGGTCGCCTGAGCGGCCGGGCACGCGATATTTGCCGCGAAAGCCGAGCGCCATGCAATTATACTGCAGCTCCAGCAATTCGCGGTCACGGTTGGGGTGGCGCTCGAGTTCGTCGAGACGCGTGAAGAACTGCGTGCCGGCATCGACGTCGCCGCGCAGCATGACCACGAGCGGCTGCCTCGGCCAGGCGCTGGCGCCGCCCCATGGCGTGTTCAAAGCGAGATCGTCGAGCAACGCCGCCACCACCCAGGCCGCCTGGTCGGCCCGCTCCAGCGAGGACCCCGCCGCCATTGCCATGTCGCGTGCCCGAACCAGTTCTTCGAGCAATCGGGTGCGCAACGCCTCCGGGTTCTCCGGCGCCAGCGCACTTTCAAGCTCGGGCGCGAATTCGAGCAAGGGCGCGAATGCGTTGACGAGCGCGTTCGGGTGGGTTCGAGACCGCTTGACCGCCGCGCCCGGCAATAGCGGCGCCATCGGCCGCGGCATCGGCGCGCCGGTCAGCCTTATGCGGGTGCGTTCGCGATCCTCCGACAGTCCGAAAGGATCATCGCGGCTCATCATCTCACCTGTTCACCGAATAGCAGTCCACCTGCGGTTCGCTCGGCAACACGCCCGAAACGCCGATGACGAAGCCGGGGGCATCGAGCAGCGACGCCCAGTGCTCGCTTTTCTGGTCCAGCTCAAGGCATAGCCGATCGCCGTCGTAAGGGATCTCGCGCGGCTGGGAATGAAGCGGTTTCAGCGGAATGCCGGGCAAACGCGATTTCCACAGCCCCTCGAACTGGTCGGCCGAGCCGACAGTCGCCTGGTTGACGAATATCTTGCGCAGCGCGTCTTCCGACAGCTCCGAACCAACCCGGATGACGATGCGGCTGGCGACCAGCAGCTTCGGGTTGTCGATGCGAATTTTCCAGACATTGGTCGAATGCCGCATGACCGGCAGCGCCCGTGATTTCGGCTCGATGTAGCGCAGGCTGAGGATGAGCGAGCGCAGCGCATCCGCCAGCGCCATGTAGGCTGGGCCTGGGGCCATGTGATCATACGCGGGCAACTCACCCAGCCGCCGCGCGCTCGAGCCATAGGTCGCCATCGAACCGGCTAGCCCGGCAAGTTCCAGGTAGAGCTCGGCCGGATGGAAGACGTCCTGCGCCAGCATGTGGACTAGCCGCGGCCGTGCGGCATTGGCGAGGTTGAGCATCAGCAGGTCTTCGACGCTGCGCCCCGGTCCGCCCATCACCATCTTGCCATGCGCCTCGGCGATCTGGTCTAGTCCCGTGACGACTTCCTGCAGCAATTGCCGATACCAGGCGACCGCGCCTGTCACCAGCGTCGGCGGCAGGAAGGTCTCGTCCAGCGAGACGCCGCCATCGGCTCGAACCCCCTTCAGGTCGGCGATCGGCAAGGCGGTGTAGCCGCCAACCGATTTGCCGGGTGCCAGCAGCAGCGCCTGCGGACGGGCGATTTCGATTTCTTCAGGATCCGAACCGCCCTGGACGGCGTCGCGCACCGAAACGATCCGCCCATGGTAGCGCGCGCCCGAGGCGGCGGCGTGTGCGGGATCGAAACCGATACCGCCGGGCGGCTCGAGCGGCAAAGCGACCAGCACCGATCCGGCGCCTGTGTCCGGAGTGACCGGCAACGGTCGCGGTGCGTCCATCATCTCTGGAATGGCGAAGGGTGTCCCATCCGGGAAGATGCCGCGAGCCGACAGGATGGCGACCTGGCCGGCATCGAGCAACGCCTGGTCCAGCGTCAGTTGTTGAAAGCCGAACGTATGCAACTGTCCGGCTTGCAACGCGCCGCGCACCGTCGCCTCGAAAAAGCGATCCTGCTGCTGGAAATGCTGGGTCCGCAGGAAAAGCCCTTCGGACCACAGCACCCTATTTGCATCGCTCATGCCGCTACTCTCCGCATCGAGCTTCCCCTTGCCCTGGCCGCTAGGCGGAAATACCGCCGCTGCCAAGTGTGACATTGATCGTGAATTTTGATCCCGACGACACCGACTTGGTCGTGCGCCAGTTTCTGCCGGTCGGCTCACGGATCAGCGCAACGAAGCCCAGCGCCGCCGCGTCCGGTTCGACGGTGATGGTCTTGGACGCCGATTTCCCCGGCCCGACGGCGATCTGGTCGGATCCGATGAGATCGCCTGCCAGCGCCGAGCCGGCATCGCCCTGCAGGGCAAAGTAGTCGGCGGAATTGAATTTGCCGGTGCTGCGGAGCCGCATGACGAGAACTGTCACCGGCCGGTCGCCGCCGCCTGGTCCCGGGTTCATGCCGGCCCCGCCGGACACGTTGACGGTGATCACCGAAGGTTTCGGCGGACCGCTCTGGCAAGCCGCAAGCAGTCCAGTCGCGCCAAGGGTAACAACGAATTGACGTCGATCGATCATGTCTCACTCCTCCTCATATGCATCCCGAAAATCAGCGCCGATTTCGCCAAGGAAGCTTTTCTCGGCGCTCTCGGCGATTTCACGATGGCGTTTCTGGTAAAGCTCCCACAGCTTGGCGCTGCGCCCGCCCGCAAGCAGGTTGCCGAGCGCCGAATTCGACTTCAGCTCCTGCTCGATCGCCGCCGGCTCAAAACGGTCGACCATACGTCGCAAAGCGGCCTGCACGCCGCGCCAGGCGCGCACGTGGTGTTGCGCGAGATCGCGAACCGCGTCGGCGATTGCCGCTTCGCCGGCGAGAAATCCGGGGCTGCGCTCGGCGATAAGCGTGACGATGGCGTCGTCGACTGTCGGCAGGAACTTGAGCGGATTGACTTCGGATGCCCCGACCATGGTCTGGGCGACGCGGGCGTTGCCCTTTTCCTCGGCCCGCTTGCGAAGAAGCTGCATCAGGCCTTCCATCATCAGCCGGTATTCGCGGCCGAACTTCTCCATTTCCGCGACGCTGTCGCGTCCGGGGAAATCGGCTTCCTCGACACCCATGCCGCGCAAAAATGCGGAGCGAAGCGCCGTGTCCCCCAGTTGCGCCTCTGCCGGCAGGCGGGCAGGTTTTGCGGCAGCGCCCGTCCGCGCTGGGGCGTCTGCTGCCTGCACAGGCAGATCCCAGGGATTGGCGGATTGCGGCCGTGAGGCGATGCGCTCACGCTGTCCGTTCGAGCCGACGCCGTTTGCCGAACTTGGAGCGGCCGCTGGTCCGAAACCAAAGTCATCATTGAATTCGAACGGCTTTCCGGCGGCGGCTTCAGTTGGGCGGTTAAGAGAAGGCACCGGATCGATGCTGAACGGATCCGCGAAGCTTGCCGCACTGCCGGTTTCGGGATGAGGATCAACGCCCGTCGACCCAGGCGTCGAAACCGGATCGAGGCTGAACGGGTCATCGAAAGCAGGCGAGCTGCGCTGACTGGAAGCGGCACGCTCGAATGCGCCAGCAACCGGCTGCTCGAACGGGTTGGGCAGATCGGCCGGTCGTGGCCGTCGCGGCTCTTCCTCGACCTTGGCGGAAAAGAAGTCGTCACCGCCGATGCTTATGGGCCCCCGCGATGCCTGCGGCAGGCGTTCGGGAACCGGCTGGCTGGCTGCTGCCGGTGCCTGGGCGGTTGGCGTCTGCAGGTCGACATGGACGACATAGTCGCCAAGCCTCAACCGCATGCCGCTTTGAAGGCGCGTCGACTGACCGGCACCGAGCGGGCTGTCGGAGTCGTTTATGTACAGTCCGCTGCTCGACGTGTCGGTGACGAAATAGCCGTCTCGCCCGCCCGTGATCCTGCAATGGGCGCGGGAAACGAACATGTCGGGATCGTTGATCTGCCAGCCTGCGTCGGCGCTGCGGCCGATCACCAGTTCGCCTTGGTCCAGCCGGGTCTGCCGTACCGCCTGGGTGCGTGGCCCTTGCTCCAGCGTCAGCAGCAGGCTCATGCCGCGACCCCCGCCATTTCCGGCCGCCATCCGACAATTGTCCGCAGCCGCAGATCGTCAGCATCGCCCCTTTCGGCGGGGCGCGCAAGCCAGGCGGTCCGGCCGAGCTGGACCGCGCCGATACGCGGCGGCGGCACGGCTTCGCGCGCCAGCACGATGCGCAGGTCGACATCGAGCGTCTCCCCGACCATGTCGCGAACGGCCTGCTTGAACAGTTTGTGGCGCGAGCCTCCCGGCAGGAACGCCTTGAACTCGTCGAAGCCGAGAGGGCCGACGCGCAGTTCGATCCTGCTTTGGCGGTTGAAAACGCGCGGGCCGATCGTCGCTCCCCGGCCAAGCCCCGCATAGGCTTTCGCGAGGCGCGTCTGCAGCCCGGTCGGAATGGTTATCCAGGCGGCGATGAATTCCTTGATTTGAACCGGCACCCTGAAGGCTTCCGCCAGGAACAACGTCAGCCGTTCCGGACCATCGATCTGACTGGCGAGCGAAGCGGCTTGCCGAAGCCTGACGGTGTCGAGATCAGGGTTCTGGGTTCCGGGAAGCCCGATCCCCGCCATCGCTTCAAGCATGGCGCGAACGCGGCCGCCGACCGCGCGCTCGACCTGGACCGCCGGATGCGCATCCGCCCAGGCGCGGTAGTAGAGGGCGATCATGCGGTGCTGAAGGATGTTGACGAAGTCCACGAAGGTCGTGTCGCTGGTCTGCTGTGAATCGGCGCCGCCGAACCAGCGCTGCGACAGGCGGTCGAGCACCCAGCGCGTCAGATGCAGCGGCATTGGGCCCTCAGGTCCCAACAGACCGAGATTTGCAACCGTGACCCGGGCCGGTGCCTTGTCGCTGGCCTCGCGAAATTGCACCAGGTCCCGCGCGGAAAAGGCCAACCGCACATGCTGGCCGAGCCTTGCCGGCTCGCGGTCGGGGCGTCCGGAATGGCCGAACAGGCCGCTCCGCTGCTCGAGACGGCGCAGCAGTTCAAAAAAGTCGAATCCTTCAGACAGACCTTCGGCCCGGTCCGGGCCGGCCTTGTCTAGATCAGGCGTCTTGTCTAGATCAGGTAGCGATTGCCGGGCGTCATCGGCCATGGCACATCCTCCTGCTTCTGCAGCAGCCGCGTGCGGGTTCGCACGAAGCCGTTTATTCCGGCATGACGGGCAAACAGCCGCGCCAGCAAGGCCGACAGCAGCAAGGTGCTTTGCCCGGCCAGCACCGACTGATCGACATGCAGCGTCACTTCAGTGCCACGTCCGAAGCACATCGGCCCGTCGATCTGCAGTCGCTCGATGACCGACCGCGAGTCGATGCGCACGATCGAATGCACGTTGCGGGCAAGGCTTGGATCGCCCCGATCGGCATAAAGATCGAGCAGCGCATGCAGCGGATCAACGCCCCGGCCATCCTTGGCAAGGCTCAAGAAATTGAGCGCCAGCTGCGCCACCAGTCGCCAGGCAAGATCGTCGGCTCGGGATTCACCATCGGCTCCGGCGGGCAGTGCCGCGGGGATGGCCGGCTGCGGTGGACGCAACGCGCCGAGCAGTCGGACGGATTCGACCGGATCACCGGCCTCCAGCGTCAAGGTCGGATTGTCGTCGAGGATCGGCAGGTCGCGGTTGGTGCAAAGCGCCATGATGTCGAGACGCTTCAACGGCCGGTTCGCGGGGTTTCCAAGCGGCCGCGATACGGCCAGGAAAACGTCGTCCCCGGTGTATGATGTGCGGGTCAGGCCGTCACGCCGTTCATCCTCCGTTGCCCGGCGTGGGCGCCGCTCCGTCGAATATACCCAGCCACTGCCGCGGTTCTGCCCGAGGCTGAACAGCTCCGGTATCTCGGCGTCGCTGCCTTCATTGTCGGCATCCTCGACGCGCAGGACCCGATAGATCTCAAAGTCGCGCGCCCGCGTGCGGTCGGCGTGCAGCACCTGCCGCGTCTTGCGCTGATCGAGCTCGACGACGTTGCACTCACGCTCGAACAGATTGATGATCGGCGTCGCGAAAAGCTCGAAATCCGCCGGCGTCAGGTCGGCGAGTTCAGGCACCCGGCGGCGGAACAGGAAGATGATCTCCAGTCCGGCCTCGCATTTGCGCACCACCTGTTGCAGTCCCATGACCCGCGCATAGTGAAAGCGCTCCGGCATGATGAAGTATTCGCGCAGCAGGCGGTAACCTTCGAATGTCGGGCGGGTGCGCGGCATCAAGGCCTCGTCGTCGCTAATGCCGACCATTTCGGGTGCCGGCAAGGGCGACAGCCGGTTGGTCTTGCCTTCCGGTCGTGCGCCAATGGCCACGCAAGAGCCGAAAATGGCGTCGAACAGAAGCGGCGCCTTGGTGCGTCCAGCAAAATAGAGGTCGAGCCGGTCGAGCGCCAATTCGTCGAGTTTGCCTTTTCCGGTCCGCGTCAGCGCGAGGCGCAGCGCCGCCTCGCCGGCGATGCCGCCGATCGGTCCGATGCCGGCCGCCGCCAGCGCGCTGCGATCCTGAAAATAGCTGACCGAAGTGATCGCTATTGGCCATAAGGTCATGTCCTGTGCGGTCGAGAACGTGCAGCGCGTTGACAGGCCGGGTTGCAGGCTGGAGACCAGCCGCGTGTTGCGCTTGACAACGTGGCCGGTCGGCATGGTCTGCACCTGCTGTCCGGGTTTCAGCACCGCCATTGCCGTTGCCGGCGCCGGCGTGACGAGATCGGGATAGAGGACATCGAGCACGCTGCGCGAAAATCGCGAGCGCTCGGCGTCGACCTTTAGTCGGGTACGCGCGGCGAGGAAGGCGACACCGTCCAGCAGCCGTTCGACATAAGGATCCGGGCAGGGCACCGTATCGAGGGAGAGGTTGCGCGCCACCGCCGGATGCATGTCGGCGAATTCCGCCGCAAGGCCGCGGATATGGGTCAGTTCCTCCTCGTAATATTCGACGAAGACCCGGTCCATCTCAGGCGTCCCTAATTTCGGTCCGCGCCAAGCCGTTGTCGAGATTGATCGTGGTGCGCAGGCGCATGCGTTCCGGTGTGGGCGTCATGATCAGCACGGCGTCTATCTCGATCTTCAGGCCCACGGTCTTGTCGCCCAGGGTGACGCTAACTTTCGTCGCGCTTTCCTTGAGCCGGGGCTCGAAGGTGGCGAGCACCGAGCGGATTTCGCGCGCCAGCACGTCACGGTCGAAGTCGCGGGACGACCTGCCCGAGAAGGAAGGCACGCCGTAATTGACCACGCTTCGACGCACCTCCGGAAAATCGGCGAGCGACGGCGGATTGTCCGCCATCTGCTCGTTTTCCAGGTCGGAAAGCAGCGGCGTGGCCTCGAAGCGCTCGGTGTTGAACAGCGCCTCGATGTCGCGCCGCACTGCTTCCCGGAGCACGCGGGCCGACACCACCACGCCACGGCTTTCGATCTCGACGCGGTGCTGGGTCTGGAAGGCCAGGCGATGCAGACGCCGTTTCTGATCGGGCGTCAGCTCCGCATCGGCATCGATGGTCCGCGCATTGCCGGCAACGAGGGTTTCGAGACGGTCCGCGCCAAGCTCGTCCAGCAGGACATGGCGCAGCCCCTCTATCTCCGAGGTCAGGCCCGGCAGGTCATTGACGAGACGATCCCAAAGCGACGGCTGGACGGCCTCGCTTTTCGCCCGCAAGCCACCGGCGATCTGTTGCTTGCCCGCGCCGGGCCGCCCAATCTCACTTGCCGACATAGACATCCATTTCGGCTTCATCATTGCCGTCATAGACGAATTTTATCTTTTTGTAGGCGAAGCTGACCTCTTCCTGGATCAGATCGGCCTCGTCCTCGGCCTGCGACATGTCATATTCCATGATCGAGGCGTCGGTGAGCGTGACGACCAGGTAATCCTTGGTCTCGCCATCGATGGTCCGGCGAGCCGAGAACACCACTTCATCCAAGGCCTTGTTCTCGAACAAAGCCTTTTTCAGGTAGGGCGAGGATTTGTCGTAGTGCTTGATGAACTTGATCATGCCCATGGAGACGCGGCCACGGCGTGACAGCGAATTCGGATCATAAGGTGCGACCATCTTGTAGTCGACGCCATGGATTTCGATCTCGTCATCGTGGCCGTCGCGGGTGCTGGGCCCTTTGATGTCGGGAACCTTCAGAAAACCATCAATCTTGACTGGCATTGTCTTTCTCCACCGCTTTCAAACAAAACAAGGTCTGGTTGCTGCAAATCAGGTCTTCACGGACGGCAGTTCCGAGACCAGCCGCAGCGAGGCGTTGATCCCTTCCAATTGGTAATGCGGGCGCAGGTAGAAGCGGGCGTTGTAGTAGCCCGGCCGGCCTTCCACGCTGTCGACCTGGACTTCGGCCGCGGCAAGCGGGCGCTTGGCGCGCGCCTTGTCGTCGGCGAAGGCCGGGTTGGCCAGCACATAGCGGTTGATCCACTCGGTCAGCCAGATCTGCATGTCGGAGCGCTCCTTGAACGAGCCGACCTTGTCGCGCGCAATGGCCTTGAGGTAGTGCGCAAAGCGCGACACCGGGAAGAGATAGGGCAGGTTGGCACTCAGCCTTTCGTTCGACTGCGCGTCGGGGTCGACCAGCCGGCCTGCGCGCGTTTCGTCGTCCTGCAGCGAATGGGCGCCGATGAAGGCCGCCAGATCGGTGTTCTTCCGGTGCAGGATCGGCATCAGGCCGAGCTTAGCCAGTTCGGCCTCGCGGCGATCGTCGATGGCGACTTCGGTCGGGCATTTCATCGCGATCGAGCCATCATCGGTCGGGAAGCTGTGGACCGGCAAATTGAGCACGGTGCCACCATTCTCGACGCCGCGGATCTGCGTGCCCCAGCCGAACAGCTTGTGGCTGCGGTTGATGTTGACGCCCATCGGAAAGGCGGCATTCATCCAGACATATTTGTTGTGATCGCCCTCCACCTCTTCCTCGAAAGTGAAGCCCTTCACCGGAACGGTGTCGGTGCCATAGGGCAGCCGCGCCAGGACGCGCGGCATGGTCAGACCGATATAGCGGGCGTCCTCGCTCTCGCGCAGCGACTGCCATGAGGCATAGGCCGGGTTGGAGACGATCTGCTGCAGGTCTTGCGGGTTGGGCAATTCCTGCCAGCTGTCCATGCGGAACAGGCGCGGCGAGGCCGCTGCGATAAACGGCGTGTGCGCTGAGGCGCAGATGCCGGAGATGTTGCGCAGCAGACCGACATCGCGCGGGTGGTTGGAGAATTCGTAGGCGCCGATCACACAGCCGATCGGCTCGCCGCCCAGCATCGAATACTCATCCGTATAGACTTTCTTGAAGATCGGGCTCTGGTCCCACATCTGGCCTTCATAGTCTTCGAGCGTGTCGGCCAGCTGCTCCTTGGAGATGTTCATCACCCGGATCTTCAGCTTCTGATCCGTCTCGGTGTTGTTGACGAGGTACCAGAGGCCACGCCATGTGCCTTCCATCTCACGCACTTCCGGCGCGTGCAGGATCTCGTTGACCTGCGTCGTCAGCATCTTGTCGATGCCCGCGATCAGCGACTTGATTGACTTGATCGCATTGGATGAGATGCTCGTGGTATCGGAACGCGATTGCGCCGCGAGCGCGAGATTTCGCACGAGTTGCTGCAGCTTCTCGCTGTCGTCCTTCTTGACCTTGAAGTCCTTCTCGAGGAGCCCGCTGAATTCGTCGAGGTTAATGGCTTCGGCCTCGGCGGCGACGGCGGCGGTCTTTTGCTGTTCGGCCATGGTTTACTCCCCTGCCTTGTCGTCGTCGGCCAGTGCCTGGCTGGCGATTTTGCCAAGCAGCGGCTCGTTGTTCAGAAGCTGCGCGATGCGTTTTTCGGCGTCGGCGCGGCCGTCCATGAAGCCAAGCAGTTCCTCGAGCTGGCGGCGCATCTTGAGGATCTCGGCCAGTTGCGGCACCTGCTCGGCAACCCTGTCGGGCGCGAAATCGCCCATCTTGGTGAAGGTCAGATCGAGCGCCAGTTCCTCGTCGCGCTCCTGGCCTTCGGCTTGCGGCAGCGTGTTCTTCACCCGGGCTTTGACGCGCGGCCCGAGCGCCTCCATGAATTTGGGGAAGCGGTTGGCGTCGGTCTCGACGAAGGATCGGTCCAGCACCGATTTTGACGCTTCCTTGGTTTGCGAAGCGCCGGAAAGGTCGGCCATCACGGCCATGACAAACGGCAATTCGATCGTCGTCGGGCTACCGTAGGTTTCCACGTCGTAGGCGATCTGCACCCGCGGCGCGCGATTTCGTTCGATGACCTTCGCTTTGCTTTCGGCTGGCATGTGCTGTTACCTTTCATCTTTCTGAGCCGCCTTCTTGACATCGGGAACGCCGGCAAGGAGCCGGAATTCCTTCAGCCCAGACGGGGCGAGATCTTCCATCAGTTCAACGAAATCCATATGCACCATGCGGCGCACGCGCCGCGCCAGATGCGGTATAGGGCTCGACGGTTCGGTGCGGTCATAGAAGGCGACGACCAGGTCGAGGCACTTCACCACGTCGTCGCGCGAGGAGATCCGGTCGGGAAGCCCTGTGCTCGAGTCCGTGTAGCTTGCCGCACTTGCCATAGTCTCGGCTCCATGACCGTTTCGAGCAGGCGTCGCTGGTTCTGCCGGAATGGGCGGCTTGGCCGCGCCATTCGCCACCGCACCCGCTGCCGAATTCCGTTCGAGGGTCGTCAGCAAACGCTGCAGAAACCGCTTTAAGTCCGGAACCGGAGCGCCGCCGCCTTCGAGGCGGGCGTTGAGGGCGGTTTCGACCGCGTCAAGGGCCGCGATCGCCGCCCGGGCGGCGGCGACGAGCGAGATCATCTCCGCACCGGCCTGGTCAATCTGTGCAGCACATCCGGCGCGTACCCGGTTCAACAATTGTCCGTGCGCACTGACCAGCGCGGCCTTTTCCGCCGTGTTCAAGCCCGAGGCGGCTTCCTGGAGCATGACACGGTCGTCGAGCGCGCTTTGTTCCAGGTCGCGTCCGCTGATCGACCCGATCGAGCGTGGCGTAAAGAAAATCATCTGGCGCAGGTTCGCTAACAACCCGTCCTGGCCATTCTGCAGGTCGAGCAGCGCGTTGATGCGGCGCAAGGCGGCATCGCGGGGCGGAGCGTTTGGCCGCAGTGCCGGATGCATGGTTTCCCAATGCTGATCGAAGGTCTGGGCGATGAGCGTCAGACCCTGCGCGAGTCCGGCCAGGCCGCCTTCATTGGCTAGCGCACGTGTGACGATGACGAGCAGTCGCAGGTCCCGGCCATGCGCGCGTAAGTCCGCCGCCTTAGCCAGCACCGCGGACCAGTCGACCGGAATCGTGCTTTGCGACGTGGGCTTGTTGTTGCCGTCGTGGACGACCTTGACCTCGGGCTCGGTCAGGCGCTCTAGCTCATGAAAAGCCGGGTCGTTGCGCAAATCCTCCCCTGACGGATTTTCACCGTCGATAGGATTCAGCCAGAGTGCGAGATCAATCACCCTTACCCCCAGCAAGCGGCCCTGAGATCGCCATGTTACGCTACGTTATCACACGGTCTTACTCTATCACAATTGAGCACCTGGCTCAAAACTAACGGAAGGTGAACCCGAACGTTCTTCTCCGCCTGCACCCATGGCGCGGTTGCCGGACCCGCAATGTGAAATGCGTCGCATAGCCCGGGTGGCAATCCGGTGTTTGTTGCACCGGTATGCAAGACTTTTGTAACCGGGAGGTGCCGCCGGCACATATCCAAGCGCCTTATCCGTCACACGCTTTGTCAAGTGGCGCCTTATATGGCAGGGTATGGCCGCAGATCTTGAGAGCAGGTTCGATGGAACAGCGCCGGTCATCGCAGAGCTTCAAGCGCAAGGAACTGGTCGGCAAGCTGGATTCTCTCTGTCAGCGAGCCTTCAAGGCGGCAGCCGATGCGGCCAAGCTGCGCGGCAATCCCTATGTTGAGCTCGTTCATTTCATCGAACAGCTGGTGCTGTCCGAACGCTCGGACGTGCAGATGATAATCGCCGACGCCGGGGTGGATGCCAGCCGCATAACGGCCGACCTGACCCGCGCAGTCGACAAGCTGCCCTATGGCGCGACATCGATCGAGGAATTCTCAGACCATATCTTTCATGCCATTCAGGAAGGTTGGAACCTCGCGACGCTGGAATTCAGCGTCGAGGAGGTGCGCAGCGCTCATGTCCTGCTTGCCTGCCTGAAGACGCCAGTGCTGGAAGGCCTGGTGTCCAAGATCAGCGCCGAGTTTGACAAGATCGATGCCGATGGCGTGGTTTCCCGCTTCGCCGACGTCACCGAAGGTTCGCTTGAATCCGGTGCCCCGCCGGCCGCTCCCGCCACTGAGACGCCGATGAAGCGCGGTCCGGGCCGGGATTCCGCGCTGGCCAAATACGCCACCGACCTGACCCAACGCGCCCGCGACGGCAAGATCGATCCGGTCGTCGGCCGCGATCCGGAGATCCGGCAAATCGTCGATATCCTGATGCGACGCCGGCAGAACAACCCGATCCTGACCGGTGAGGCCGGGGTTGGCAAGACCGCGGTCGTCGAGGGCTTTGCCTTGCGTATTGCAGCGGACGACGTGCCGCCCACACTGCAAGGCGTCAGTGTGCGCATGCTCGATGTCGGATTGATGCAGGCGGGTGCAAGCGTGAAGGGCGAGTTCGAAAAGCGGCTGAAGGCCGTCATCGATGAGGTACAGTCTTCCGAAACCCCGGTCATCCTGTTCATCGATGAGGCCCACACCTTGATCGGCGCAGGCGGCGCTGCTGGAACCGGCGACGCGGCCAATCTCTTGAAGCCTGCGCTGGCGCGCGGCGAACTGCGTACGATCGCCGCAACGACCTGGGCTGAATACAAGCAGCACATCGAGAAAGACCCAGCCCTGACCCGCCGTTTCCAGGTGGTCAAGATCGACGAGCCTTCGGAGGCGGTGGCCGTTCTCATGTTGCGCGGCGTCGCCGGCGTTCTGGAGCAGCACCACAAGGTGCAGATACTGGATGAGGCGGTCGAGGCGGCGGTCGGCTTGTCGCATCGCTACATCCCGGCGCGCCAACTGCCCGACAAGGCGGTGAGCCTTCTCGACACCGCTTGCGCCCGTGTCGCCATTTCGCAGCACGCCACGCCGGCCGAGGTCGAGGACATCATGCGCCGCCGTCAGGCGCTGGAGGTCGAGCGCGGCATCATCGGCCGCGAGGCCGCGATCGGCATTGAGGTGACCGATCGGCAGGCGCGCGTCGAGACCGGGCTTGCCGAAAGCGCGGTCATTCTGGCCGCGGCGCATCAACGTTGGGATCGTGAAAAGGCACTGGTTGCCGAGATCCTCGAATTGCGCGCCAGGCTGCGCGGCGAGGGCGTGCCGCTCGATGCGGCGACGGCCGCGGAGGCCGATACCGAAACGGCAGCGGCGGACGCAGAAAAGACCAAGGTACCCAAGGCCGAGCCACCCAAGGCCGAGCCACCCAAGACTGAGCCACCCAAGACTGAGCCCAAGCCCGAAACGACGAAGACCAAGGCGGCCAAAGCCAAGGTCGAGGTGCCAGTGGTTGCCGGTCCTGCGCCGTCGGATCCGGCGGCCGACCTGGCGCGTCTGCGCGAACTCATGCCTGAGCTTGCCGCCGCTCAGGGCGAGACACCGCTGATCCTGCCGTCCGTCGATCGTAATGCGGTGGCGGCCGTGGTCCAGGACTGGACTGGTATCCCGACGGGACGGATGCTGTCCAGCCAGACCGAAAAGGCGCTCAAGCTCGCCACCACGCTTTCGGAGCGGGTCGTCGGCCAGGATCACGCCATGGAGATGATCGCCAAACGCGTGCAGACCAGCCGCGCCGGGCTCGGCGCGCCGGAAAAGCCGGTCGGCGTCTTCCTGCTCTGCGGCCCCTCGGGCGTCGGCAAGACCGAGACCGCGCTGGCACTGGCCGAGACGCTCTATGGCGGCGAGCAGAACCTGATCTCGATCAACATGTCCGAGTTCCAGGAGGCGCATACCGTCTCGACGCTCAAAGGCGCGCCGCCCGGCTATGTCGGTTACGGCAAGGGCGGCATCCTGACCGAGGCCGTGCGCAGAAAACCCTATTCGGTGATCCTTCTCGACGAGGTCGAGAAGGCGCATCCCGACGTGCACGAAATCTTCTTCCAGGTTTTCGACAAGGGGATGATGGATGACAGCGAGGGCCGGCGGATCGATTTCAAGAACACGCTGATCCTGCTCACCTCGAATGTCGGCTCCGAAGTCATCATGGATCGGACAAGGAATGGCACACTACGGGCCGGGCTTGACGACCTCGACATCGCCTTGCGCGGTCCGCTGTTGAAAGTCTTCCCTGCAGCCTTCCTCGGCCGGGTGGTGACCATTCCTTATTACCCGCTCTCGGATTCGATGATCGAATCGATCACCCGTCACCAGTTCGCCAAGATCGCTCGCCGGCTGCGGGCAACCAACGATGCGGAATTGGTGATCGGCGATGGTGTCATGGATTTGGTCAAGGCCCGTTGCACCGAGATCGAATCCGGCGGGCGGATGATCGATGCCATCCTGACAAACACGCTGCTGCCGGAATTGAGCCGCAACGTGCTGAACCGCTCGCTCGATGGCGAAAAAATGACAAAGGTAACCGTCGGCGCCTCCAAGGAGGGCTTCACCTATTCCTTCGAGTAAGGAATGTTGATGACGATTTGTTTCGGCTTCTTCGTGCGTAGGCAAGCTGAGCCGACTAGCCCGTGAGCGGCCGGTGGCGGTGAATTCGTATGACGCAATCGGTTAGAAGAATGACGGTATCCTTACCTGCCACGACACCTGATCCGCGCGTGGCTTTGGTTACGCTCCGCTCTCAAATCGTCGGCCGCGGCCCGGACCGAGCAGCCCCGACTCGTCAGCTGTAGAAATCCTGGTACCACTCGACGAACCGCCCTACCCCGTCGGTGACGGAGGTGCGGGGGCGATAGCCGACGGCCGCCTGCAGCGCCGAAGTGTCGGCGAAGGTGTCGGGCACGTCGCCGGCCTGCAGCGGCAGCAGCTCGATCACCGCCTTGCGGCCGAGCGCGTTTTCCAGTGCCTCGACATAGGCGGTCAGCTTCACCGGATTGTTGTTGCCGATGTTGAAGATGCGCCAGGGCGCGCTGCTGGTCGCCGGATCCGGGCGGCCGGAATCCCAGGCCGGGTTGGCCGCGGCGGGGCTGTCGCTGGCACGGATCACGCCCTCGGCGATGTCCTCGACATAGGTGAAGTCGCGCGTGTGGTTGCCGTTGTTGAACAGCTTGATCGGCTCACCGGCCAGGATGCTCCTGGTGAACAGGAACAGCGCCATGTCAGGGCGTCCCCAGGGGCCGTACACGGTGAAGAAGCGCAGCCCCGTGGTCGGCAGGCCGAACAGGTGGCTGTAGCTGTGCGCCATCAGTTCGTTGGCGCGCTTGGTGGCGGCGTAGAACTGCAGCGGATGGTCGGCCGGCCGATGCTCGGAAAACGGCATGTCGGTGTTGGCGCCGTAGACGCTCGAGGTGCTGGCATAGGTCAGGTGCCCGACACGGCTGCCGCGGCAGGCCTCGAGCATGTTGGTATAGGCGACAATGTTGCTCTCGACATAGGCGCGCGGGTTTTCCAGGCTGTAGCGCACGCCGGCCTGGGCGGCGAGATGGATCACCCGGTCGAAGGCATGGTCGGTAAAGCAGCCGTCGACCACGCCCCTGTCGGCGAGATCGCCGTGGATGAAATGATAGCCGGCATTGGTCTTGCGGCTCGCCTCGTCCAGGAGCCGCAGCCGCGCCCGCTTGATTTGCGGGTCGTAGTAATCGTTGATGCTGTCGATGCCGACAACCTCGTCACCGCGCTCCAGGAGCCGCCTGGCGACATGATAGCCTATGAAGCCGGCAGCGCCGGTGACCAATACCTTCATCAGAAGGCATTATAGGTTGCGCTGTGAAGCCGGCATCCTGCGGACGCATGATATGTCCAGCCCATGGCTCTCGGGCTGGACCGCCGGCATGCGAATTCCAGGCCTGCTTAGCGGAAAGCCCTGGAAATCTGGTCCGTGAGAGGTTTCAGCATGTACGACCAGACATTGCGTTCATCCGTGCGGATGTGAACTTCCGCGGGCATGCCCGGTCTGAGTTGCCTGGCTTCCTTCAAGCACTCCGACTGACTGTCGACCTTGATACGGGCCGAAAAGTACGAAAGCTGGCGTTGCGGATCTTTGATCAGGTCCGCCGAGATGTACTTGACCGAGCCGTTGCAAACAGGGGTAGTCCCAGCATCGAAAGCTGGAAACCGGATAGAAACGCTCTGTCCCGGGTTGACGTCGTCTATGCGGGAAGGAGGGATCAACGCGTCCACGACAAGGTTGTCGGCCTCGGGAATGATCGTCATCAGCAGTTCGCCCGGGGCGACCACGCCGCCGACAGTGTGAACGGAGGACTGCTGAACTGTGCCGGATTGCGGAGCGCGGATCTCGGTTTTGGTCAGTTCGTCTCGCGCTACGATCCTGCGTTCGTTGAGTTCGGTGCGCTTGGCTTCAGTCTCGCGCAGTTCACCGGTCACATCGCTTCGGCGTTGCTCGTCGAGCTGCAGGATCTGCAACTCGATCTCGCTGATCTTGGCCTGTGCCTCTGCTACCGCGGCTGCCAGTCGCCCCGACTCGCCCTTGGCTCGCGTCGCATCCAGCCTGACGTTGCTAATCCTCTCTTTGGACACCAGTTTCTTCGAATAGAGGGCATCGACATCCGTAAGGTCAGTGCTCAGCAGCGCCACTGATTCATCGGCTGCGACCTGCTGGGCCTTCAGGCCATCGATCTGACGCTCGAGTTGCTTTGTTTGGCTCGACAGGAGCGCCTTCTGCCCGGCCAATGCCGAGGCACGGGTTTCGAACAGCGCGCGCTCGCCGCTGACAAGGGCAGCCAGCTCCGGCTTTCGCATCCCGGCCTCAAGACCGGCTGGAAGCTGCATTTCACGCAAACCGCCGCGTTCGGCCTCCAGTCGCGCAAGCCGCACCGTGGTGCGGTCAAGATCTTCGCTGATGATCTGCAGATTGGCCCGTGGAAGCGTGCCGTCCAACCGGACCAATATGTCACCGGCCCGAACGTGGTCGCCGTCTTGCGCAAAGATGCCCCCGATCGTGCCGCCGGTCTGGTGTTGGACCTTCTTGATGTTGCTTTCGACCACCACCGTGGCGGGCGCGATCACGGCGCCAGCTATCTTGGTCAAGCCAAGCCATGCTCCGCCGCCGACCACCAGCAGGCCGGTCACAACGAGCCCCAGCGTCATGCTTGGCCAAAGGGTCCCTGGCGCGGGGATGCTGCCTGGCGCCTTGGGCAAGTCGGTTTCGACAGGCTGGTCTCGAGTTCCGAACCGGGCAAGTGTCGGCATGAACGCAAGTACGCGGGGCAAGACGTCACGCATGTCCGGTCACTCCCGAGTGGATCGGCGCGATCGAAGATGGACGTTGCGCGGCAGGCGAGGGCGGCCGCCGCATGCCGGCAAGCACTTCCTCGCGCGAGCCGAAGGTGCGCAGCCTGCCATCCGCCAGGACCATGACCTGATCGATGTTGGTGAGGGCAGACGGCCTATGTGCAACAACGATCACGATACCCCCACGCTTCCGGACAGCCATGATGGCTCCGGCCAGGGCGGCGTCACCTTCAACGTCGAGATTTGAGTTTGGCTCGTCCAGCACGACCAGGAACGGGTTGCCGTAGAGCGCCCGGGCAAGGCCGATAAGCTGCCTCTGCCCTGCCGACAGCGCTCTTCCTGCCTCGCCGATGCGCGTCTGGAAGCCTGCCGGCAGATGCATGATCATCGAGTGGACGCCCGCGGCTTTCGCCGCGGCCAGCACGCCCTGGGGGTCGCTCTTGCCGCCAAATCTCGAAATATTGTCCGCCACCGTCCCGTCGAACAGTTCAACATCCTGCGGCAGATAGCCAATGTGGGCGCCGAGCCGTTGCGCGTCCCATTGGTCGAGAGA
Source organism: Mesorhizobium sp. URHB0026 (assembly GCF_054059755.1). NCBI lineage: Bacteria > Pseudomonadati > Pseudomonadota > Alphaproteobacteria > Hyphomicrobiales > Phyllobacteriaceae > Mesorhizobium > Mesorhizobium sp. URHB0026. The sequence goes on from NZ_JBSSCN010000001.1 coordinate 2,694,654, forward strand.
GGCCCCGTCCAGCCGTACCGTGCCGTGCAGAGGGCTCCAAACTCCCACCAGCGCGCGCACCAATGTGGTCTTTCCCGAGCCGCTTGGGCCGATAACCGCCATTCCCGCGCCGCTCGAAAGCTGGAAGCTTACATCGATGAGCGTCGGTCTTGGTATACCCGGAGGCGCTACCGCCAAACTATCGACCGCCAGGCGGGCCTCTGGCGGCGGCAACTTCATGGATTCGATTGGACTCTCGAACGCACGGAGCGCCGCCTTCAACTGGGAATAGCTCTGCCGGGTGGAAAGGAAACCCCGCCAGTTCGCGATCGCCGCATCGACCGGGGCTAGCGCGCGACCCAGCAATATCGACGACGCGATGATCACGCCAGGAGATGCTTCGCCTCCGATGACGAGATACGCGCCGAGCCCTAGCACCGAAGATTGCAGCACCATCCTAAGCGCCTTCGACAGCGAGCTGATTCCGCCCACGATGTCGGAGAGCCGCTCCTGATAGGAGAGATAAGCATGAGTGACTTCCCCCCAGCGCCCCGCCAGCCGTTCTGAGAGGCCCATCGCGTGGACCACCTCGGCGTTCCGACGGCCGGAATCAGCAAGCCCGCGCTGTGTCAGGATCGCTTCAGACGCCAGCGCCGCAGGGCGGCGGCTGATGATCTCAGCCACGATGGTCAGCACGACGACGGCAACGGAACCGAGGGTCGCAAGCACGCCGAGCGACGGATGCAACATGTAGATAATGAGCAGATAAAACGGGATCCACGGCGCGTCGAAAAGAACGGTCGGCCCCGTTCCCGAAAGGAATCCGCGCAACTGATCGAGGTCCCGCAACGGAAGTACCCGGTCCGCATCTCGACCGGCCCTGAGCGGAAGAAGCAACGAAATCGCGAACGCTCTCTGCTGCAAACCGCAGTAGAATCGACTGGCGATTCGGACCAGCAGACGAAGCCGCACGAAATCAAGCAGACCGTAGGCCGCGTAGAGGCCTAGCATTCCGATGGTAAACCCGACCAAGGTCGGAACGCTTTGCGACGGCAGGACGCGATCATAGACCTGTAGCATGTAAACGGATCCGGTCAACGCAAGGATGTTTATCATTGCGGAAAAGAGTCCGATGCCAGCTATTCCAGGCAGACAGTCCAGTATTGCGGGGCGTAGCGGTGAGGCGCTTTGTGCTTCTTTATTCATAGCTTATTGCTATGACGCGACGTTGTCGCGTGTCTTGCTTTGTTCATCCGATGGGGTAACCTTCTCTGATTCCACCATATCACATGCGCCCCCCGACATGATGGCTAGCTAACATAGGGCGAACTTTATGCAAAATGAAGCGAAATCGTGGCCGGGAGTCGCGGTGGGGAGAGGGGTGCCTGTGAAAACAGTGGAGAACTGTGCAGGCGGCCGCCAGTGGAAAACGCACAAATCTTGCTGCAAGTCACTGACTTTACAGTGAATTGCATCTACCCGCCAATGTGGCCATCTCCACAGCGATCAACAACTTCGTTCAAAGATGTTGGTATGTGATTTTCATCTAACGTAGCTTTCGGTCTAACCCCCCATCCAGGGCGGGGTGTTGCCAAACAAGAAGGAAAACGCATGGCGACTCTCCATTATGCATCAGGCGGTTCAGCTGCCGAAGTTGCGGGCGCCGGATTTAACCTGGCGGACGTTCAGTATCTTTCCCAGGTCAATGAGCTGCCCAGCGGAATGAAGGGGCTTGTCTATCTAAGCGCTCATGACGGGGTGACCTCTTCGTTCATCGAAAAAGTCACGCCCTTCCTCAACAATTCAAAAGTGTTTGGATTTTTCCTGATGGACGAGCCGGACCCTACCGGCAGATGGGGCACCTACGCCAGTGCGGCAAATCTGAAGGCTGAATCCGACTGGATCCACTCCCATTTTCCGGGCGCCAAGACCTTCATCACCATGATGAATATGGGGTCGTCCACCAATCCCGACTTTTCCAACACCTATAACCCCGCCAACACCGGGATCGATTATTATGGACTGGACCCATACCCGGTTCGTACGGGGATAAGCAGCGTCGACTACAACATGATCGACAGAGCCGTGGCCGCGGCCGTGAAATCAGGCATTCCGGCTGACAAGATCGTTCCTGTATATCAGACATTTGGCGGCGGCGGTTGGCAGACGGACACCGGCGGCAAGCACGTCATGCCGACGTCGACTCAAATGCAAACGATGATCGATCACTGGGCAAAGCTGGTTCCGTCCCCAGCCTTCGACTATGCGTATGCCTGGGGTTCGCAGAATGGCGACACCGCCCTGGAGAACTCCCCTGAGTTGCAGGCCGTTTTTCGTCAGCACAACGTCGCCAGCCCTAGTCCTTCGACACCGCCTCCGAGTTCCGAGCCGACAACGCCTACGCCCACCACGCCCACTGTCCCGGATCCCACGCAGTCGACCCATCACATCTTCCATGGCGGCCCTGGCGCGGACGTATTTCATTCGACCAGCGGGAACGACGTTTACTATGTCAACAATGCACATGATAAGGTGATGGAGGCATCAGGCGGCGGCTTCGACAAAGTGGTTGCCTCGGTCAGCTACGCATTGTCAGCTGGTTCGCATGCCGAGCAACTCTCGACCGACAAGACGGGCGGCACACATGCGATCAACTTGACGGGCAACGAGTTCGACCAGGCGATCAATGGCAATTACGGCGCCAACAAGATCGATGGTCGAGGCGGCGCCGATACAATGAAAGGCTATGGCGGCAACGACACCTATTTTGTCGATAACGTGCATGACAAGGTGGTGGAGCAGCTAGGCAACGGCAAGGACGCGGTGTTCGCTTCGGTGAGTTATGCTCTCTCGGCGGGCTCATCCGTCGAGAAACTTGCGACCACGCAGGCTTCGGGAACGGGGCAAATCAACCTGACTGGCAACGAGTTTGGCCAAACGATCCAAGGAAATGCCGGCGCCAACAAGATCAATGGCGGGGGTGGTTCCGATACGCTGACGGGCTTTGGCGGTAAGGACGTCTTCGTGTTCAACACCGCGCTTGGCTCTGGAAATGTCGACAAGATAACCGACTTCAAGGTTTCCCAGGACAAAATCCAACTTGATCACAGCGTATTCACCGGACTTCAGCAGGGCGCCCTTTCGGCCGCGAACTTCCACATCGGCAAAGGTGCGCATGATGGAAGCGACCACGTCATCTATAACAGTTCGACCGGGGCGCTCTCTTTCGACAGTGACGGAATCGGCGGCCATGCTCAGACGCAGTTTGCGACGGTTGCTCCGCATCTCTCCCTTGGCGCGAGCTCCTTTTTCGTGGTTTGACGCACGCAATTGTGGTTCCGGCAGGAGCTGAGCGCTCCTGCCGGTTTGGCTTCTCCGTCCGGCGTCTATTCAGCACAGGTCGCATCTGTTTTCCGCCGAGGTGAGCGCGCACGCCGCTTTTTGGCTGAAAACGGCCGCCGTCCGAGACATCGCGGGAACATTCTGCCTTGATCGTGGTTTGGTGCCATCGCGCAGGGGATGGATGACGTGCCAAGCTACGAAGTCGAGGAGATTTTTGCCGGCCAAGTCGTGGTGACCCACAAGGTAGTCGCACCAACTCCGTTTCGAGCAGCCAAGCTCGCGACAAACCGGGAAATCACGCTTCGTGCTTCCGAGGTCCGCTGGATCCGGGTATTCGAGCAAGACGGCCGCCGCCGAGCCTATGAATATACGTTCTCGGATCGACCTCAACCCGCCCCAATGAGCAGTCTTGATAGTCCGATCACCCGTTCGCGATGAAGCGCATTCGCGCGGCTAATCCCATAGCGCACGGCGTCTCGATCCAAACAGTACAGCCCGCGGTCTGATCCTTGCGCCGTTAGCGCGCAAGCGCGGTCCTAGTTGCGTCATTCGAACGGACGAGGACAACGGCCAGCCCTGCCCGTAGCCTGAATTGCTGGTGTAAATCGCAACGAAATCGGGCCATGGGAAACGATCCAAGTTCGAGCCGTTTATGGGAGCCGAAGGCCCGCTGGGTTTCGGGAGCGGCAGTATGAACCCGCACCTGGTTTGCATCGGCGGCGAGGATCACGCCCTGAGGATCTCGTTTCTGATGGAACTCCGCGAGCGGGGTTTTCGGGTCACCGCGGTCTCGACGGGCGATGAAGCTCTGTTTTTACGGCATGGCATTCCGCACCGCCGCTACGAGTTCAATCGCTTTGCCAATGGCAGCGGCAAAGCCGGGACCATCAGAACATTGCGAAGGTTGGTGCGGGAACTTCGCCCCGACATCGTTCAAAGCTTCGATACGAAACCCAATTTGCTGACCCCGCTGGCGGTGCGGGGAGAAGTCCCGGTGGTGCGCACGATCAACGGCTTGGGCTGGACCTTCTCATCGCTGGAGGCGCGAGCCTTGGCTATGCGGCCCGCCTTCTGCGGTCTGCAATGGATTGCTTCCTTCTGGACCGCTGCCACGGTCTTCCAAAACCGCGACGATCAAGCCTTTTTCGAGCGGTATCGGCTGATCCCACGCGGCAGCGGACGCCTAATTCAGGGGTCTGGCATCGACGTCAATGCATTCGCGGTGGCAAGACGTCTTGCCTCGCCACCAGCGACAATGCGGCGAGAATTCGGACTGGAATCGGCCGAGATCGTCATTTTTGTCGGCCGGCTCACCCGCCTTAAGGGCGTTCCGACCCTTCTTGAGGCGATTCCGCACATTCTCTCCAAAAGACCTCATGCGCGTTTCGTGCTCGTTGGCCCACGGGAATCGGAAGGACCATTCGCCGTCGAAAAATCCGAAATCCAACGATTTGCTTCTCATGTGACCCTGCTAGGCAAACGGCATGATGTCCCCAGTCTGCTTGGCATGGCTGATCTGTTCGCCTTCCCAACGCAATATCGCGAGGGCGTTCCGCGCGTCTTGCTGGAAGCCGGACTGGCTGGATTGCCGATAGTTGCATCGCGAATGCCCGGTTGCAGCGACGTCGTCGAAGATGGATGGAACGGTTATCTGGTCGCGCCGCGCGATGCTCGGGCGCTTGCGGACCGGATAGTCGACATACTGTCGGACCGCACCTTGGGAGCGGCCATGGGGCAGCGCTCCGCCTCGCTTATCAGGGAGCGTTTTGCCCTGCCGGGCATCGTCGACCAGTACTGCGATGTCTATAAGAGCAATCTCAGGGCCAAATCTCGCGGCTTGCTTGCTCCATCGCCTCTGGAGAGCGGCATTGCGAACCGCCGGTTGGACGGGGCGCGGCAATGATGCGCGACGCGTTGCTTGCCGGCGGTGTCATCCTGTCAGCCGCGTCGCAGCTCTCCGTCCCCGGCATGCCATTCGGCTATGGCGAACTGCTCCTGGCGCTTTGGATCCTGCTGTCGGCCGGACGAATATTGGTCGGCGGACGCGTCGAAGCGACACCGGCCTTTGCGCAACTCGCGACTTTTTGGCTGCTCCTTTCTATCGCATTGGGGATCGGCACGATCATCGGCTACTTGACCACCCTGCTCTACCCGACAGGGTTGCTGCACGACACATTGGCCTACGTGCTGTTGGCCAGCATCACTTGCCTGGCCAGTGTTGAGCCCGACGCGGGGCGTCGTCTTCGACGCAGTGGTTGGTGGGCAATCGCATTGGCCGACGCAATATTTGCTATCCAACTCGCCATCGCGTGGGGCTGGCTCCATCAGCCCGGCGTCGATCCCTGGTATTGGGACCGCTTCCGCGGCTGGTCTGAAAACCCGAACCAGCTCGCGCTCTATTGCGCGCTTCTTGGTCCGCTGGCGCTGCACCTTGCAACCACGACTCACAATCGATGGGGTCAGGTCCTTGCGCTCTCAAGCCTTGTGTTCATCTTTTTTGTCGGCCGCCTGACGAGGAGCGACGCTTATCTCTACACCACGATTGTAAGTGGCGTCGCCTTCCTCGGATTGCGGTTGAAGGCGTGGTTGGCATCCGATGGCAATCGAACCAGCCTGCCCAGGCAGATCGCACTTCTGCTGATGGTCGGCGCTGTCCCCCTGGTGATAGCGATGACCCCCTATCTTCTCAGCGAGGAAAGCTTTGCGGCCAATTTTGCCAAGAGCCTCACCAAGGACGGAGGCGGCGAGGCCACGGCTGAGACATTCGAACTTCGGGTTTATCTGTGGGATGAGGCGCTCCAGAAGGGGCTGCAATCGGCATCGCTCGGCCTCGGTCCTGGCCCTCACCTAGAGCGCCCGCCGACCGCCGACATGCAGTTTCTGGAGCGGCCATTCGAAGCGCACAATACAATTCTCGATCTCTATCTACAGGGCGGGCTGGTCGCGGTCATCGCCTTGCTGTGGATCGTTGGATCGGCGGCCATGTCCGCCTGGCGTGCCCGCTACGACGCGCTTTTGGTGCTCGTGGCGTCCGCGGCCGTGTTCAGCATACCGCACCTCATCATCCGTCATCCGATCGTGTGGTTTGCATTGACTTTCTGCCTCGTCGCGGGAACGCCAAGCGTTTTCCGGCGCGAGCTTGAGCCTTCAGAGGTGATGTGATGTGCGGGATAGCCGGGATACTTCTCGCGTCCAATGCTGCCGATCCCAATTCGCTCGATCAGATAGGGCAAATGATGATGGCGCTTCGTCACCGCGGTCCGGATGGCGAAGGACTCTGGACGGACCGCGAAGCAGGCATCGCCTTGGGCCACAGGCGGCTGGCCATCGTCGATTTGTCGGAAACGGGGCAACAGCCCATGCTGTCCACAAGCGGTCGGTATGCGATCACCTTCAACGGCGAGATATATAATTTCCGTGACCTGCGTCTCGAGCTTGAAGGCGCCGGGCACCATTTCCGCGGCACCAGCGACACCGAAGTCATGTTGTGTGCGATCGAGAGCTGGGGCCTCGAGGCCGCACTCCAGCGCTTTGCTGGCATGTTCGCATTCGCCTTGTGGGACCTGAAGACGAGGACCCTCCATCTCGCGCGGGATCGGTTGGGCAAGAAGCCCCTCTACATCGCTTCAGCCAGGCATGCGCTGGTCTTTGCTTCCGAACTGAAAGCAATCAGCCGCTTTTCAGGCTACTCCCCGGAGATCGACCTGGATGCCGCCACCGCAATGCTTTCCAAGGGGTGGGTCCCGGATCAGAGTTGCATCTGGCGAGGTGTCTTCAAGCTGCCACCCGGCTCGGTCCTGACCCTCACGGCCGCGACTGTGGCGGAGGGGCGCGGGGCCGCTTCCCTTTCGCAGGACGCAAGTCGCTGGTGGTCGCTGGCCGAAGTCGCCAAGAACGGGCGAGAACAACAGATCGCCGGCAGTGACGACGATCTGACCAATGAACTGGATGATCTGCTCCGGCTTGCCGTCCGCGAGCGCATGATCGCCGACGTTCCGTTGGGTGGTTTCCTGTCGGGAGGCGTCGACAGCTCTACCGTTGCAGCCTTGATGCAGGCTCAATCTCCAAATCCCGTGCGCACTTTCACCATCGCCTTCGCGGAGAGCGGCTTTGACGAGGCCCCTTACGCCGCCGAGGTAGCGCGTCATCTGGGCACCGACCACACGGAGCTACACCTTTCGCCCGCCGCCGCGCGTGACGTGATCCCCGAACTGCCAAAGGTGTGGGACGAGCCATTTGCCGACGAATCGCAGATACCAACTCTGCTGGTGGCGCGGCTGGCCCGCCAGCACGTGACCGTGGCACTGTCGGGGGACGGCGGAGACGAGTGCTTTGCAGGCTATGGCCGCCACTTCATGGCGGACCGGCTGAAACGGTACCAAGGACTACCCGCAACCGCACGGAGGTCCCTGGCGGCCGGCGCAGGGATGCTGTCCAGGGCGGCTCGTCACGATTTCATTGGCAACCTGCCACTTCCGTCGCATGTGCGGCATGCGTTGCGCAGCGATCGGCTCACTCGCTTTGCCTGGCTTCTCGCCGCCAAGGATGAAGACGAACTGCACTGGCGGCTGACGGGATCATCGGCCGAAAACCTCACCCGACACGGAACTCCTGCATCCATAGTCTCCGCACCGCGGCTCGACGGGCTGCTGTCTCGCCTTTTGTACGACGACATGTCCGGCTACCTCGCTGGTGACATTCTCGTCAAACTGGATCGAGCCAGCATGGCCAACAGCCTCGAGGCTCGTTGTCCCCTCTTGGACCACCGCGTCGTCGAATTTGCTTGGCGCCTTCGGGCTGACATGAAGGTTCGCAACGGCGGAGGCAAGTGGATCCTCCGAAATGTGCTGCGTCGTTATCTTCCGCAACGGCTGATCGACCGGCCGAAGCAGGGCTTCGACGTGCCGATCGCGGCTTGGCTGCGGGGCCCGTTGCGCAGCTGGGCCACCGATATTCTGTCCGATGTTCGCAACCAGGGCGAAGGCTTGCTGGACAGCACAAGGGTGGACGCCTGCTGGCGCGATCACGTTGCAGGACAGGACCGCTCCCGTGAACTGTGGTCGGTGCTGATGTTTCAGGCCTGGTGCAACGAGGCCAAGCGGCAGGCGTCGGCGTCGAACTCATCCCGTGAACTCGATCTGGCAGGAGTATGAAATGGCGGGTTCCGCAATCAGCCGAATTGAAGTGCCACGAGCCACCCCGGTGGCTGCCCCGGTTCCTGAAAGCAGGGCCCGCGTACGGCCTCCCAGAAGCGCCCCGAATTCAGCAACCCCGTCTCGCCAACTGCTGGTGACATTGGCGAGCAGCAAATGGATCATTCTGCTCTTCGCGGTTGTCGGCGGCATCTTGGCGGCGTTGGCGGGAATAACCCGCCCTATCATGTACGAAGCCAGCAGTCAGCTGATCATAGACGCTCCTGCCAGGGCGGCCCTTCCCGCCAGCCCGGGCTCGGCGCAGGACATGATCGATTCAAGCATTGACGATCACATCACGATGCTGTCGTCGGAGAGCCACCTTCGTCGGGTCGCTGCAGCGCTGCGTCAACCGAGCCCGGCCAGCGCGACCGCACAAACGCAAGCCGGGAAGGGAAGCTCCAGCCATGGGCCTGCGCTCGCCGATCCGCCGACATTGCACTCCTTCGCTGGCGATTTGCTGAAGCGGCTTTGGCCCCGGGATGTTGTATCAACGAATGCGCCGCAAGCGGCAGAGGCCGCCGAAGTGAAAGCGCTGCGCAAAGGGGTAAGGGTTGGACAAGAGCTCCGGTCCCGGGTCATTTCCGTTGGCTTCTCAGACGACGACCCGGCGCGCGCGGCGCTGGTGGCCAATACATTCACCAAGACCTATGTCGACGACCTCGCGCAGAAAAGTCAGGCGTCGGACATGCAGGAGCTCGACGCCGTCGTCGCCAGTTTGCCCAAACTGCAGAATGAACTGGTGGATGCATCCAATCGGCTCGAGGAGTATCGGCTGAGCCATGGCGCGGTCGATCAAGGCTCGGCTGACAAGGTGGCCGGGGAGAGGGCGGATCTCAGCCAGCAGATATCGATGTCCAAAGCGGATCTGGCGGCGCTGGAGTCCCGGCTCCAGCGTATCCAGGAGCTTCGAAAGCAGGGCGCGGCGGCCGCGACCCTGGCCGAGGCCGCCGGCACGCAGGAGTTGGCCGACCTTTCGGCTCGCGTGGCCGGGGCGCCAGCGGACAAGGATCTGGCCAATGCCTTTTCCGTCGCGGTCGAAAAGGCAATCGCTGATATCGTCGCTGAAGCGGATATCTATCGTGCCCAGGTCGAGGCTCTGGGAAATCGAATGCGTGTGCTCGATGCGGTCGCGGCCGACACGGCCAGCCGGCTCGCCGGTTTGCGGGCACTCGAGCCTCAAGTCAGCCTCCTGACACAACGCTACAACGAACTTCTCGGCCGCCAGCAGGACCTGAAGCGGCGCATCGGAGCTCCGTCCGCCGGAGTCTCGGTTCTTTCCGTTGCATGGCCGCCGACGATTCCGCAGACATTGCCACCGGTTTTTTTGGTTCCACCGGGAATGATTGCGTTTGGCCTCCTTGGCGCCGTTTTGGTCCTCATGCGAAATCGCTTCGATCGCACCTTGCGCGGTGAAACGGAGGCGGAAGCCGTGCTCAGGATACCGTGCGTGGGACTTGTGCCCGAACCGGGCAGGATGCACGCCAAACAGCTGCGCGACCTGGTTCTGGGCCAGCCCAGGTCGGCCTACAGCCGTGCGGTGACGTCGCTGCTGGTCGCGGCCGCGCCAAATCAGGCAAGAGGTCGTGGTCCGCACACGATCCTGCTCACGCCAAGCGTCCGGGCTGACGGAGCGACCGAGCTTGCATGGGGCTTGGCCTTGGCGGCCACCCGCCTGGGCAATCGTGTTCTTCTGGTCGACCTTCAGCGGGCGGGCTCCCAACTTACGGCCGAGTTTCTGCGCCAGTTCAACGGACCCAAGGCTCGTCATTCCTTCGCGGATTACGTCAGCAGTCGTTGTGCCTTGGATGACGCGGTCGCCAGCATTCCCGAAATTGGTATCGATTTGACGACCATGGCACCTGCGGAAGATCTTCTGGCTCTCTTGGCGCGTGTCGACACCGCCAAGTGCAGGGAAGATCTGCACTCGGCGTACAACCTCGTCATCATAAATGGGCCATCGGGGCTGGCTGGGCCAGAAGCCATGTTCCTCAAGAGCTGGGCGGACGCGGTTCTCGTTACGGTTCGCTGGGCAAGAACCTCGCGGCATGTCGCGCGCGGGGTGGTGGAGCAGCTCCTGAGCGACGGAACGCTGTCGGTGCCGGTGGCGAGCGTCCTCACCCGCGTGAACCTCACCCGGTACGGCAGGTATCGGTTTGGCGACAGTGCCGATCTTTTGCGCGAGAGGATCTCATGAATTCGACCGGCATCCGCCGTGAGCAAGGCTCGCCATGATCCGACTTCCTCAAAGCCCGATCGGCAAGGTCCTTCGAGCGGCCGGTGGTGTGTCGGCCATGGCGATTGCCGGTCAGCTCATTCTTGTCGCGACCATTCCGGTGTTGGCCAGGCTCTATTCTCCTGCCGATTTCGGCTTGTTCACGATCTATCTTTCGACCGTGAACATACTGGGAGCGGTCGCGGCACTGCGCTTTGAGGCCTCGCTGTATGGCGTCAAGAGCAATGCGCAGGCATACGTCACGGTTAAGCTCATTCTTTTGGCCGTGTCGGCAACCGGCGTTATTGCCTTGACGGCGGGGATGGTGTTGTCGAGCACCGTTCCGGTCCGAGCTGTTGACCTTGTGTGGCTGGTTCCGATCGGCATGGCAGGCGCAGGTCTTGTGGAGACCATGAATTGCTGGAGTCTGCGTGCCGGCCTGCTACGCGACTTCGCGCTCGGCCGCTTGATCTTGCCTGCGACGATGGCGTTGTTGCAGCTGATGTTCGGCATTGTCCATCTCGGAGGAGAGGCGATGGTGCACGCTCACATTCTTAGCCAGTTCATCTTCATTGGGTTCCTTGGCGTTAGGATTTTCAGTTGGGAGGACGTGTGCGGTGTCGCCCGCGCGCCGTGGCAAACGGTCTTTGAAAAGGCTAGGCGCGAATACAAATTTCCACTGTTCGATATCCCGGCAACCGTCGCAAGTTTCGCCATCAACAACCTTCCGGCGATACTCGTCGGCTCGATGTTCGGGACCGCCTATGCGGGCTATCTGGGCGTCGCGTCGCGGCTCGTCACCGGCCCCGTCACGCTCATAGCGACGCCGCTCAGCAATGTCTTTGTCGCCGAAGCCAATAAGGGCGGCGGCCGCGGGCACCTGCTCGGCCTCGCACGAGGCCTGCTGATCCTTGCCGGCGGGCTCACTTCGCTGCCCATTCTGGCTCTTGGCCTCGCCGCACCGCAGCTCGTCGTGCCCCTCCTGGGACGGCCATGGCTGCCCGCCGCCGAAATCATGACGGCGCTGGCGTTCATGGGCGCGGTGCAAGCTTTGTCGACGCCGCTTCAGGATGTGCCGGCTCTGCTACGACGGCAGGAGGTGCGCCTGGTTGTCGATGCCGTAAGGACGGTGCTCGTGTTTGGTCCGCTTCTAGCCGGCGCCAGGGCTGGCTGGGAACCTCTCACGGTCATCTATCTCATGGCTGCCGGCGGCGCCGGGGGCTTCTTCATCAAGACAGCAGCCTCTCTCTATCTGTTGAAGCGAAGTGTTCAACCGGACGAGTCGTCGCCTCGCGGCCGGTGCATCGCCTTGGAGGAAAGATAACATGACGCAGATCGACAGTCGCGACGCGCTTCCTTCCGCAGCCTTGTCAATAGGGGTCGGACCTTCGCAAGATGAGGGGTCGGCGGAGTTGGTGACACTCCGGCCGTTCATTTCAGTGGCCATCCCGACCTTTCGCAGGCCAGATACCATTCGAAGGACAATCGACAGTATCCTCCAGCAGGATTTTGCGAATTGGGAACTGGTGGTTAGCGACGACGAGGGGCAAGGAGGGCTGTCCTGGAGGATCGTCGACGAATATGCGCGTGCCGACGGTCGCATCCGGATTGTCGAGAACGGCAGGGGGCGAGGCCAAGTCGAGAATACCAACAATGCCATGCTGGCTTGCACCGGCACCTGGATCAAGTTGCTGCATGACGACGACTGGCTCGCGCCCAGCGCGCTCAAGCGATTTGCCGAGGTCTCCAAGGAGCATCCCTCGGCCGCATTCATGACCTGTGCAGCCAATATCGTGGAAGACGGCAGGATCATGCTCCGCTCGACGCCATCGGAGCAAAACCGCGTTTCAGTCTATTCGAGCCAGCAATGCCTCAGGGATCTTTACCTTGTCCGGACGACGAGGAGCCTCGGCATCATTCCCTCGACACTGTTGATCAACAGCAAGGTTCTTCAGGCTGGATGCCGAATGCGTGCACACAAATCGATCCCCGCCGGCGTTGACCAACTGTTCTTCGTGGACTTGGCCGGTCACGGAGACATGGTTGCGATCAATGAGGGTCTGATTTTTTACGACGCGACGAACCATCCGAGCATCACCACATCGAAGAGCTACACGGAAGTGGACGAAGTTACGCTTGCCGTTAAGCAGCTTAATTGGCAGCTGCTCGAAAACAGAAGGAATCTTCCTGACCCCGAGAGCCTCTTGCGAGCATTGCGGGTTGCACGCGTACCCGCCAGATTTCATCACCAGTCCTTGCCCGTGACTATCCGCGATACGCTGCAAATTCTTCGCCCATCAGTGATGAAGATCGCAAGCCAGTACCTCGTGGAATACCTGTTCAGGATCCGCCCGGTACTAGGGCCTTGGTATACCCGAAGACAGTGATGGAGCTGGCCTGTTGGGCACCGTTCGCGCATGCTTCAAGGCCGCGCACGGGACGCGGCACGCGCCGAACCGATTTATGGAATACGGATTCACGGCAGCCGCCCCTGCGGTGGCCGCAAGGCTGGACACGATCATCCCCGAATGTTCAGGGAACTAGGGCAACACCGAGACGCGTGCGAGAAGCGTGACCAATTCTGCCTGACGCCTGGTTTCAGTTTTGGCGAACAGTGATGCGAGCTGGGTTCGGATGGTCGTCCGGCTGAGCGCACAGCTTTCAGCGATTTCCAACGGGGTGTAGCCCTTTGCCAACCGCACCGCGAGATGTGTCTCGGCTCCGGTCAAACCGAACATTCGCTGCAGGGTTTGAGGGTTGGGCGCCGATTTCGTCTCGCGGTCCAACAGGGCGACGACGATCGTGTTGTCGGCTGCGAAGAGGCCACGCTCGTTGATGACAACGGGACGATCTCCGCTGCTGCGGACCACAATCCATGCAAACGATCCGGGATTGAGGTGGCACGGCACGTTCGCGATCAGGCTTCTGAGCGCTCCCGAAAGGCCGTCCGCGTTGTTCACCTGACTGCCGTACCCGCTGAGAATGACGCGCGCGGTGGCGTTCCACTTCAGGACTTTCTTGGTTTCGCTCAGCACGAGACATCCGTAGCCAAGGCGATCAAGCATACCCGGGAAAGAATGCAGCGGCGGCTGGTCACCCTCGGCGGCGGCAGCAGGCCTTTCAACTTGCCGGTCCGGGCTTTGGGCATGGCGCAGGGGAGACGGCCTGCTGCCAGGCCCCATGGCTGCCATCGCACGTTGCGCTTGGAAAACAGTACTTCTCGGCCGTTCGACCAGGTTCATTGTCGTCACCACTTTCCGGTTTGCTGCCAGATAGGCGCCAGCGCATGGGCTAAGTGTTGGAACTTTCTTCTGATGATTCTGATAGACTGACATTTTGGCGCGCGAAAGCGAGCAGCAGCACTAGGTCCGATAACCAAAGGCTCTAAGCCGCATTGGCTAAGCCAAAAGTTGTAGGTAATCAGGATGAGATTGCGGATAGGCGGTCCCGTACTGTCGGACAGGCTACGACAACATCTGGTTTCGTCGGCCGTCCTGCTGGCTACCCTTTCGCTCGAGATGAAGTCGTTGCTGACAGGTGGCGGCAGTGCGGCCTTTCTGGAATGTGTCCCGGCGATTGTGATCATCGCCTTCCTGGAGGACCGCTGGCCTGCGATGGCTGCCACGTTTGCCATGGTGGCTGTCGGCTTGGCAGTTCGCCTTGGGGCGAACGGTCAGTTGGTCGGGGATGATCTTTCCGGGGCCATTCTCCTCGCCCTGTCCGGCGGGATGATCGCCTTTCTTTTCCACCGTTCAAGGCAGGAGTTGAGGGGCGCGCTCGATGTCGCCGAGAACAGGCTTGCTGCCATCGAGACGACCGAAGCGCGATATCGCAGGGCTTTCGAGCGGGCCGCCTTGGGGTTTGCGACCGCAAATGACCGTGGTGAGCTGCTGCAGGTCAACATGTGTATGTGCAGTATGTCCGGCTACGCACAGGAAGAGCTCGTCGGCCAGCATATCGAAACACTCGTTCATCCTGGCGAACGCGATCTGTTCGCCAGGCTTGGACGTGGTCTAAGCGCCGAGGCGCCGTCGTTTGGCTTGGAAATGCGTTTGAGAAAGAAGGATGGCACTGTTTTCTGGGCTCGCGTGACCCTCTCCTGGTCCGGTCCGGAGAAACAACTGCCGATGGGCATATTTGTCGTCTTCGAGGATATCACTGAACGCAGGGCTGCAAGCGAAGCCCTCTTGGGCCAAAAGGAATGGCTGGACCTTGCGCTGCTCGCCGGAAGGCTTGGCACATGGCGCGTGGACTACAAGGAGAGAATTGTCTCCGGTTCAGATCAATTTTGGGAAATTCTTGGTTTGCCGCCAGCCGCTTCCCGTCCCCTGGACGAGCTGTCGGCGATCGTTCATACGGCGGACTGGCCAAAACTCGGGGTCCCTTCAGAATCGATCGCGGCAACCGCCAACTACGACGCCGAGGTTCGGGTTCGGCGGTCGGACGGACAGTTCCGCTGGATTGCCTTGCGCGGCCGTGAGGATATCCGCGATCGCTATCATCAGCGGTTCGGGATCGCGGCTGACCTTACCGAGCGGCGGCAGACGACACTGTTGCGGGTCGCGGTGAGAAGACAGGAGCGGCTTATACTTGAACAGCGGCACCGGCTCAGTAACTTGTTTGCCGTGATCACGGCTGTCGTGAAAATGATCCCTGCTTCAGACCAGGATATTTCCAAGTACAGAGGAGACCTTTTAGAGCGAATTCGGGCGCTCGAATCCACGCACCTGCTGTTGATCAACAATGCAGAGTTATCATCTTCGATCCGCGATATTGTCGCACATGCGCTTCGCCCCTACGCCGAGGCACACAGAGCAACGATCACAGGGCCCCACGTCAGAATCGTCGGGGGCGCCGCGGAAAGTTTCGCGATGATCGTCCACGAACTCACGACAAATTCGGTCAAGCACGGGGTGCTCGGGAACTCCCGAGGCCAGGTGGAGGTAAGGTGGGGCGTTGCACCCGAGAGCTCGGACGGCGACATCGTGTTCGACTGGATCGAACGAGGCGGCCGAGATGCCAAGCCTGTTCTGCGGAAAGGTTTTGGGTCGATCGTCCTTGGCGCTGATGGAACGCCCTTGGTCGGTCATTCTTCCAAACTGGAAATGTCGGCTGGCGGATTGCGATACCAGCTACGCCTATCCCAGAGCGAGATTCAGCCTTAACTCAGATCGTTCCAAGCCAAGTCCTCATCAAAACGGCGACCTCGGTGCGGTTTCGGACTCCCAGTTCGCGCAAGATAGCGGCGGCATGGATCTTCGTTGTGGCCTCGGCGATGTCGAGATCGCGGGCGATCTCCTTGTTCGAGTAACCTTCGGCCATAAGCTTGAGCACCTCCTTTTGCCTTGACGTGAGCCTTCCCAGTGAACCTGGGTTGGCCAAGGCCTGGTGTGAAGCCTCCACGGGAGGTCGATGCGTCTGAGGCGCGGCTGCGCCAGAGCTTCGCGACAGGAGGGCTGGTACATAGATGCGACCTGACAAGATTTCTTTGACGGCCAGCACCACCTCCTCATCCGGCTGCGATTTTACGATGTAGCCGTGGAGGCCAACCGAAAGGGCCAACAAAATTTCCGATCGTGAATCGTTTCCTGACACAATCGCAAACCTGCTTTTGGGATAGGCGGCGAGAACATCGCCGAGCACTTCCTGGCTGAGCAGCCCGGGCATGTTCAGGTCCAGGATCGCAAGATCAATTGTTTCATGTTCGGCCAGGAGCCCAACCACGGCATCAAAACAGGTCGCCTCGATTATTTCGGCGCCAGGGATTCCGGCCGTCAGCGCCATACGCAAGCCACGTCGATAAAGGCCATGATCATCGGCTATGACGATCTTGTACATAAACATCCCCACGCACTAACAACCCGCACTACCTGGCCAGTCTTGCAGGAGCGCCAGTATGTCCAGAAAGGTGGACTCTGACGTCCTACAACCCCGTCCTGCTGATTACCGTAGGCTAATATAGCTCGGTCTTAGGAAAATGTTTACCTTCAATCGCAATTCAAGTGGGACCTTGGTCTGTTGTGCGTCTCGACCACTCCCGTCAGATCCGCCGGAAATGTTTCGTCCCTACGGTTCAGGGATCAGAGAAATTCGCCCGTGCCATTCAAACGCACGACGACAATATCCCGGTTGGCTCCCTAATCTCTCGCAGGTTCGGACAACTGAAACCCTGCTGGCATGAGGCGGTTCGCCTCTTGGCTCCGGATGCGGTTTCAGCCGTCAAGGCCAACTCTGGCCATGTGCGTAGGGAGGATCGAATGAAAGCGGTAATTCAATGCGGTGGCATGGGAACGCGCCTTCGGCCATTTACATCGGTTTTGCCCAAGCCGCTGATGCCAATTGGCGCGCGGCCGGTCCTCGAGTTGCTGTTGAAATGGCTGCGGCGTAGCGGAATCGAAGACGTCTACGTCACCACCGGCTATCTCGGGCACCTGATCCGGAGCGTGTGCGGCGACGGCTCGCAGTGGAATCTGAGGATCCGCTACACGCAGGAAATGGAACCGCTCGGAACGATCGGGCCGCTTTCCTTGATCAGAGACGAATTGAATGAGCCCTTTATCGTCCTGAACGGCGATGTGCTGACCGACCTGAGCATCAGCCGGTTTACCGCGGCGCACCGCCTGCACAAGGACTCCGTCACGATAGCGACTTCGCTGCGGCTTACCAAGATGGATTTCGGCGTCATCGACGAGGTTGACAACACCGTCCAGGTCTTCCGCGAGAAGCCTGCACTGTCGCACTTGGTAAGCATGGGCATCTACTGCATGAACCCGGACGTCCTCGACTTCATCCCATCCGGTATACCGTTTGGGTTCGATGACCTCATGCTGCAGATGCTTCAGGCTGGACGCGTCGTGCATGTCTACAAACACGAAGGTCTTTGGCTCGACATCGGACGCGTCGAGGACTTCCAGAACGCGCAGACAGTTTCTTGGGAAGAGCGGTCGGCGTCCATCGAAGTCGCCGCCGCGGCAGCGTAACGGCCAGGCGCGAGGATCATCGAGGAGGTGACGATGCTCTTGGTAAGTTCCCCGGTCCTGGGAGTGCCAGAAAAAGCGGCTTTGGCGAAAGTGATCGACAGCTGTTGGCTGACGATGGGTGAACGGGTCCGGGCCTTCGAAGAGGCGTTTGCCTTGATGCACGAGGCAGAGGACTGCGTAGCGGTTAGTTCCTGCACCGCGGCCCTTCATCTTATCCTTCACGGATTGGGGATCGGTCCGGGGGACGAGGTCCTGGTTCCTTCGCTGACCTTCGTGGCTACCGCGAACGCAGTGCTCTATGTCGGCGCCACTCCTGTCTTTGTCGACATAGAGTCGGCAGACGTCCCTCTGATGTCGCTCAAAGAAGCAGAAGCACGTTGCAGCCCTCGCACCAGGGCCGTGATCCTGGTCCATTTCGCCGGCTATCTCGCCGACAAGGAGGCTTGGCAAGCATTCGCCAGCGCACGCGGGCTCTCGATCATCGAGGATGCGGCACATGCTCCCGGCCTAAAAGCGGTTGGCACCTTTGGAGCGGGCGCCGCCTTCAGCTTCTATGGCAACAAGAACATGACGACGGCGGAGGGTGGGGCCGTAATTGCCCGGGATCCCCAACTGCTGGACAGGATTCGCCAGGCTCGCGCGCACGGCATGACCACCGGAACACGCCAGCGACTAAACAGCCGCACCGCCCATTACGATGTGACCATGCTCGGCTTCAACTACCGAATGGACGAAATGCGGGCCGCGATCGGTTTGGTTCAGCTCCAGAACCTGCAGGAGTGGAATGAGATACGGCGCATTCTTGTCGTGTTGTACCGGCGCCTCATCGCGTTGCGTTGTCCGGCAATCACAATACCGTTCGAAGAACCGCGAGCCTCGGCTTACCACATCATGCCGATCCTCTTGCCGCGCTACGTCAACAGGCAGCATGTCGTCGATGAACTGCGGGCGCAGGACATACAAACCACGGTCCATTACCCGCCCGTTCATCAGATGACCCTCTACCGTGAGCTTTACCCGGGTACCCATCTGCCGCGCACCGAGGATTTCGCGGAACGAGAGTTGACCATTCCGCTGCATCCTCAGATTACCGCGCCCGCGGTTGAAGCCGTGGTGGACGTACTGGCGACCGCGCTCAACAGCGGCATCCACGCGGGAACCGCCGCATGAACGCGTTTGATCTATCCATCCACCCGCCCGTCGTGTCAGGCGTGAGCCATGGTTTTGGCAGACGCGCGATGGATGTAGTGGCCGCATCCTTGGCCGCGATGGTTTTCGCGCCGCTGATGTTGCTGATTGCATTTGGGCTATTTCTCGAGGGCGGACGCCCCGTGCTTTTCCGGCAGCCTCGCCTCGGTGCAGGGGGCCGCATGTTTCATATCTATAAATTCCGCAAATTCGAGGTTCTGTGTGATCCTCAGGGCCCTGCGTTGACCAGCATAGGCGACCGTCGGCTGACGAAGATCGGGCGCATTTTGGCCAGCACCAAACTGGATGAGTTGCCGCAACTCTGGAATGTGCTCAGAGGCGACATGGCCATCGTCGGGCCACGACCGGAAAGCCTCGCCTTTGCTGACTGCTTCCATGGCGGCTTCGAGGCGGTCCTAAGATATAAACCCGGCTTGGTCGGCCCGACGCAAGTTCTTTTCCGTCACGAAGCCTCTCTCTACCCTGCCTCAGGAGACCTGTCGTCCTTCTACAGGGAAGCGCTGTTTCCGATCAAAGCCAAGTTCGATCTTTCCTATTATCCCCGACGAACCATCGCTTCGGATGTTGTGTGGATGATCCTCGGCTTTCTGGCGGTAATCGGCTGGATGCCTGTCGGGCTGCTCAGGCGTTGAAGGCTGTTTCTGTTTGCGCGCTCGGCAACCGGAGCGCTTCAGGTGAAAGAAGGAACACCTGGTTATGAGTTACAATGGCAAGAGAGTTCTGGTCACTGGCGCGGATGGATTCATAGGATCGCATCTGACCGAGGCACTCGTCCGCAACGGTGCCGAGGTGACCGCATTGGCCCTCTATAATTCGTTCGACAGCCATGGGTGGCTGGATGATCTGCCAGACGACATCCGGGGTCATTTGAAACTCGTTCGAGGCGATGTACGCGACGGTGCATTCCTGAACCGCATCGTGCGCGGCCAAGCCGTCGTGTTTCATCTCGCTGCGCTTATCGCGATCCCGTACTCATACGCGGCCGCCCAGTCCTATGTGGAAACCAATATCATGGGGACGCTGAATGTCCTTGAAGCGGCCCGCCAGTGGGAGACGGAACGGATCATTCACACTTCGACCAGTGAGGTTTACGGCACGGCGCTCAGCATGCCGATCAGCGAGTCCCATCCTCTTCAGGGGCAATCGCCATATTCGGCGTCCAAGATCGGCGCCGACATGATGGCGCAGTCCTATGCCAAATCCTTCGACCTGCCCGTCGTGATCCTCCGGCCGTTCAATACATTCGGGCCGCGGCAAAGCGAACGAGCCATAATACCGACAATCATCCGGCAGGCGCTCGATCCAAAATGTGTTTCGATCATGGTGGGAGATACCAGCCCGGTCCGCGACCTGACCTTCGTCGAGGACACAGCGGCTGCCTTCCTGAGGGCGGGTTCAGCCACACTCGAATTCGGCCATGCCTACAATGCTGGAAGCCAGCGTGCCGTGACCATATCGGACGTGCTCGATCTCGTGCTCGAGCTGAGCGACTGTAAGAAGCCCGTCCACCGCGACGAGAGTCGATTGCGGCCGCAAAACTCCGAGGTTCGCGCTCTGCTGGCCGATTCATCACGGCTCGAACGTGAAACCGGATGGACTGCGCAAACGAGTTTGCGCCACGGCTTGGCCAGAACCATCGATTGGTGGCGGGCGCGCCTCGGCGAAGGTCGGGTACGCCGCGAAATGAGCTACATGACATGAGGTTTTACCCGTTTCCATTGGCGCTGCTCCTGATCGCCTTTGCTGTCCTGCTGCGGGCGGCCGACAGCCAAGGAAACAGCATGTCCACGACGTTCGTCGCCCCAATGCCGATGGATCTCCCAGATTATCTGCGTCCCGCGACAGACCCGGCATTCGGCACGAATTTCATGCGCATCACCAAACCAGGCGCACTTGGGGGAGGTGTCGTGTGTGGGACGAAATATTGCAGCCATCGCTATTCGAGCGCTCAAGCCTGGAATGCGGACCAGAGCCTGCTCGTGCTGGCCAATGGCTGCAACGGGCTGTGCTTCCTCGACGGCAAGACATATGCTCCGCTATTCCACCGCGACAAAGGCGGTGAATGCGAATGGCATCCTCGAGACGCAGACGTGATGATCTGCGTGGAGGATCGAAAGATCTCGATATGGGCGCCAAGGACAGACCACGAAGACGTTGTCTTCGTCACGGCTCAATACCACGATCTGCAATTCGGGCCGTCGAAGGGCAATCCAAGCCGTGACGGCAAACGTATAGCCGTCCGCGCTGTCCGCGCCGATGGAAAAGCGGTGGTGTTCGCCTTCGATCTCGCGGATCGATTCAAATTCCCGGACATCGATCTCGCTCAGGTTCCTGGAACCACCAGCTCCTGCACTATCTCCCCGCTCGGCACGAACATCCTTTGCTTTCAAAACCTAGCAGATGGCACGGAGCAGAGGGCCATTCTTAGTGTCGATGGCACCTTGCGACAGAGGTGGACGGACCATCACCGCCCCGGCCACGGAGACCTTACGCTCGATGACGACGGCAGCGAGGTCTATGTTGGCATCAGCAAATCCGGCCCCGACAAGTATCACGTAATCAAGCGAAGACTGTCCGATGGGAAGGTGACCTCCCTGACCGGATACGGCGAAGCAGAGCATGCATCGTCGCGTGCTCTGAAGCGGCCCGGCTGGGTCTTCCTGACCTATGGCGGCAACCCTGAGGAGATATCGGCCAACCCAGGCTGGGCACCATATGCACGGGAAGTCATCGCCTTGCGCATCGACGGCAGCGGCGAAGTTCGGCGCATCGTGCAGACACGCAACGCGCCCTCCGACTACTGGAGCGAAACGCACGCGTCACCTTCGCCGGACGGCACACAGGTGATCTGGTCCAGCAATTGGGGCGTGGCCGGTGGACCGGTTTACGACTTCGTCACCCGCGTCGACTGGCCCGAAAACCAGAATAAGAAGGAGATAGTCGCGAATGGTCAACCTTAGCCGATTCTTCCTTGCGACACTTGCGATGCTTTGCGCCCTGCCGATGGCTGCGGCAGCCGATGCGACGATCTATCGAATTTCGCCCGGAGACACCATCGAGATCGCAATCACCTCGCTTCCCGAGCGGACGCAACGTGCGGTGGTGCAGATGGACGGCACCATCGTTCTCGCCGAGGCGGGCACGGTGCCTGTCGCCGGCCTGACCCCGTCCGAACTTCAGACGCGCTTGCAGGCGATCCTGCCGACCAAGATCTACCACATACGCATGCCGGACGGCCGTGAGCAGGTGGCGGTCGTCAGACCCGGCGACGTGACGGCGATCGTCGCTGAATACCGTCCAATCTACGTGACTGGCGAAGTGCTCGCTCCTGGGCAGCAAGCCTTTCGTCCGCTCATGACGGTTCGGCAGGCGATAGCCGTCGCCGGCGGCTTCAGCCTCTTGCGCGCACGGGCGAACCAGGCTGGGCCGGACCCAACAGACTTGCAGCGCGATTATGAGACGATCTGGGGAGAATACATCAAGGACTATTTCCACAGTGCGCGCATACGTGCCGAACTTCAAAAACAGCCCGATTTCGACATGAAGGCCCCCCAGGGCTTTCCGCTCTCTTCTTCCCTTGCAACCGAAATTGCGCAGGCGGAGGCAGAAGGGCTGAAGCTCTCGCTGGACAATTTCGAGCAGGAGCAGAGCTTTCTGGAGAAGGGCGCCAAGGATGCAGCGACCCAGGTCCAGGCGTTGCTCCAGCGCGAGCAGGACGAAGCCGATGGAGTCAAGGCCGATGAAGAGGATTTGGCGCAGGTGACCAAGCTCTTCAAGGCTGGCAACCTGACCAACAACCGGCTCGCCGATGTCCGGCGCGCGGTGCTTCTGTCCTCGAGCCGTGCGCTTGAAACATCGGTCGAACTCATGAGGGCTCGGCGCCAGCAGGATGATCTTGCAAGGCAGATCGAGCGCAATGACAACCAGAGGCGTGCCGGTTTGTTGAACGAGTTGCGGGATACACACGCGCGCTTAGCCGACATCACTGCAAGGCTGCACGCGGTCAGCCAGAAATTGCAGCCGCAGGGAGCATCCGCGTTGCCGCAGCCGATCGGCGGCGAAACCGTGCGGGCCCAGGTGACGATCATCCGCTCCGTCGATGCGCAATGGCGCAAGCAGCCGGCCGACCTGGATACCGCGGTGGCGCCGGGTGATACGATCGAGGTCAAGTTCAGCAGCGCGCTCGAAAGCGCGGCGGTGCAATAAACAATCCCTGCCGGCGCCGCCGGCAGCGGCAATATCTTCGATGTCGTTGCGAGAACGGTCGTGAGCGAAGAGATCAGCGTCGCCGGCGCTTACAACAAAGGCAGCATTATCTTCATGGGAATGGAGATCCTGGTTGCGCCCGGTGCGCTGGTGCCGCGGCCGGAAACAGAGCTGCTCGGCTCCATTGCAGTAGATGTTCTGCGCGCAATGGACCTGCCGGCGCCGCGTGTGGTCGATATGTGCTGCGGCGCCGGCAACCTGGCCTGCGCGATCGCTAGCCATATCCCATCCGCGCGAGTTTGGGCCTGCGACCTTACCGACGGCTGTATCGACGCGGCGCGGCGAAATGTCCTTCATCATGGCCTGACCGACCGGATTTCAGTGCATCAGGGTGATTTGTTCGAAGGGGTGTCCAGACTGGAGCTCGACGGCACGCTTCATGCCATCGTCTGCAATCCGCCCTACATTTCGGAGAAGCGCCTCGAGGGTGACCGCCGCCATCTGGTTGTGCTCGAGCCGCGAGAGGCATTCGCGGCCGGTCCCTATGGGCTCAGCATTCATATGCGGGTCGTCAAGGACGCGCTGCGCTACCTCCGACCAGGCGGCGTCCTGCTGTTCGAGGTGGGGCTTGGTCAGGACCGCCAAGTCATAAGTCTTCTGGAGCGCAGCAAGGGCTACGCGCAGATACGCACTTTCGCCAACCAAGCCGGTGAAGTGCGGGTGGTCCTGGCAGAGGCCAGGCGGCAGGCATGATTGCATTCGGCCGTTACCGGGCCGACCGTCCAGATCATTGCTTGTTGCGCCAGATCATTTCTTCTTGCGCCAGATCATTTCTTCTTGCGAACGATGAACCGCGCGATTCCTTGAATTGAATCGAGGTTTTCCGGCAGGAGTTCACTGTCTTCCACCGTGATGCCGAAAGTCTCTTCGATGAACCCGATCACCTCGAGCACTCCGGTCGAGTCGACGATCCCCTGATCGAGCAATGATGCGGTGAGGGATAGCGCCTTGACGTCCGCGATGTAGAAATTCGAGGCCAGGAAGCTGCGGATCTGGTTGATATGGATGTCGTCGCTTTCCGCGGCCGATATCATGGAATCCATCTAATCCATCCTCCATTGCAAAGGCGACTTGCGATCGCGCATCTGAAACAATCTACGACAGGGCCGCTTTCTTGAGTTTTCCGGTATCGGTCATCGGCAGGCTGGGCACGATTACGATGGTCTTTGGCACCATGAAATTCTCCAGCCGTTTCCGGCACTCCATCAGGAGCTGCCTTTCGCCGACAATTCTTCCCTGCTCGATGACCACGAATGCCTTGACCGCTTGCCCGAGGAGGTCGTCGGGGACACCGATGACCGCGGCTTCCTTCACCCCAGGGACGTCCATCAGCACGCTTTCCACCTCTTTGGGAGCGACCTTTTCGCCTCGTGATTTTATGATCTCGTCACCACGGCCGACGAAGTACAAATAGCCTTCCGCATCCATCCGGCAGTAGTCGCCCGTGTAGAGGACCTGCTCGCCCGGCAGCGGCCCCGGCTTCAGCTTCCTTGCAGTTGCCTCGGGCTTGCCCCAATAGCCTTTCATCACCGTTGCGCCGCGAACTACCAGTTGGCCAACGACGCCCGGACCGACCCGCCTGCCACCCTCGTCGACGATCCACACTTCTGTATTGGGAATGGCAATGCCTACGCTCAGGGGCTTTCGCCCGAGATCGTCGGGCGGCAGATAGCTGCAGCGTTTGCATTCGGTGAGACCGTACATGGAATAGATGCGTGCGCCCGAAAACAGCTCCCTGAGCATGGCAATCTGCTTGAGCGGCAGGGCGGCCGCCGTATTGGTGACATACCGAATGCTCGAGAAATCGGTGCTCTTCAGCGATCTGAGCTCCGCAAGCGCCGCGAAGATTGTGGGCACGCCGGGAAAACCTGTGATCTGCTCGTCCTTGATGACCTGAAGGATCTGCGCGGGAAAAGCGAAGGAGCGTTCGAGGACGAGCCGTGCGCCGGTGCGAAAGGCCATGATCATCTGATAGAGCCCGTAGTCGAAGGCGAGGGGCAGGACATTCAGGATCACCTCATCTTCACGCAGCTCCAGATAAGAGGCAATCGATGTGCACGCGGCAGTCATGTTGCCGTGCGTCAACATGACCCCCTTGGGTTCGCCGGTGGATCCGGAGGTGTAGACGATGGCGGCGAGATCGATGTCGATCGATTTGCGCGGCGGCGCAACAGAAGGTCTTTCGACGATCGTGTCCCAGCGCACGGCGTGCGGCAATCGGTTGAACTCGGCCTCGTCGATCGGCCCAGAAACAATCACCGCCCGCAGCGAGTGACAGTCGCGCGACGGTTGGCAGAATATCGAGTGCAGATGGCTGTCCGTGATCAGCGCCGTTGGCAGGCAATCGTTGAGCAGGTAATGAAGCTTCTCGCTTTTCGTAAGCGGGTTGACGATGCAGACCACGGCGCTCGCCTTGAGCACCGCCCAGAAGCTGACGACGGTTTCGACCGTGTTGTCGGCGAAGATCATGACGCGGTCACCACGCTCGACGCCCGCCGCAGCCAGGAAATGCGCGATCCTGTCGGAGCGCTCATCGATCTCCGCGTAGGTGACGCGTTGCTTGCCGGCCACCAGCGCGATCTTGCCGCCAAGCCGGCCAGCGGAATGGATGAGGTAGTCCTGCAGAAGTGGTATGGCGCCGTGGATCATGCCAGGACCCTTTCCCGCCGCTCGTGATCGACGTCGATCCTGAGCTTGGCTTTGTCCGCTCCGCCCGGGCGGCTTGCGATGAACTGCTGATGCAGAATCTGGGTCGACAGCACGCCGACCAGTGCCATGTTGTCGGAGTTGGAGAGATCGCCGTCGCCGGCATTGGACCGGCACTTGCCGAGCAGGATAGCCACCGATTTCGGATCGAAGACATTTGCCGCGCGCAATGCCGTGTCCGACAGTGCCTCGCGAATGTAATCTGGTGCATCATGGTCAACGAAGCTAAGCGCGTTTGGCGCCCTGTAGGGCTGCTTCGTGCGGGCAACGACCTGCGGTGGTACGATCGGCTGTGCCGCTCGCTTGAGCACGTGCTTTTCATCGAGGACACGCAGCTTGTATGCGTCAGGAAGCGAATTCGCGAGCGCCACGACATCGTCGTCGAGATAGGGGAAGCGCCCCTCGACCGAGTGTGCCATCAGCATCCTGTCGCCCTGCGAGGAGAGCAGGTAGCCCGACATCAGCGTTCGGATTTCGAGATATTGGTCCTGGGCAAGGAAGCTCCATCGCGAAAATTCGGCGGGGAGGGGGGTGAGCAGTTCGGAGACCGCATTGCGGTGCTGCGAGGCGCCGCGCATGTCGGGGCAGAATAGGCGCTTAATGGCGCTCGTGGTGCGCCAGCGCGTGTCGTGTGCAAAGCCGGGCATGTCGCAGGCATGAAGATCGCGTCCGAAGAACTGTCGCGCCATGGCCTGTTGGTGCACCGGTGAGCGCGACAGATAGGGGTAGAGTCGCTCGAGCAGTCGCGCACGCCGGCTCGAAGCAGGTTGGCGCCCCCAGAAGCGGCGAACCTTGCCTTCGCGGAAAAGGTCGTAGCCGGCGAACATCTCGTCGGCGCCTTCCCCTGTCAGCACAACCTTGATGCCGCGCTCGCGGACCAACTTGGACAGGAGGAAGAGCGGTGCCGGGGCCGTCCTCAGGATTGGCCGCTCGGCGTGGTAGACGACCTCGGGAAAAACCGCTGCAATGTCGCGGCGGGAAATCACCACCTCGTGGTGCTCGCTCGCAGTCGCGGCGGCGACCAGGCGCTGGAAATAGGTCTCGTCGTATTCGGCGTCGGCAAAACGCAAGGAGAATGTCTGGAAGCGCTCCCCCGCGAAACGTCTCCCAAGCGCCGCGACAAGTGAGCTGTCGAGCCCACCGGACAAATAGCAGCCCACCGGCACGTCGGCCTGCACCATCCGCAGCGCCGTCGCGGCTTCGAGCGCACCGCGGACCGCCTCGACGGCATCGTCGCACGAGCCGGTGAACCACTCAGGGTCCGAACCGGAAATCCGCGGATAATGCGGCTCCCAGAAGGCCGTCTCCCGCGCCACGCCACCCTCATAGAGCCGGATATGTCCAGGCTGCAGTTCCTTGACGCCTTCGAAGACGCTCTGGGGCGGGATTACCGTCCAGAATGTGAACGTCTGATCGATCCCTGCCGGATCAAAGGCGCGAGGTATCGCTGTTTCCGCGGCGAAAATGGCTTTGACTTCGCTTGCAAAGAAGACGCAGCCGGCGTGCTCGCAATAATACAGCGGGCAGATCCCGTAGCGGTCACGCGACAGCATCAGTCGGCCGGCAGCAGAGTCCCATATCGCGACTGCCCATTGACCATTCATCCGCTCAAAGGCGGCCTCGCCCCAGGCCTGGTAAGCATGGAGCACGACTTCCGTGTCGCTACGCGTACGGAAGCGGTGACCAAGCGCGATCAACTTGTCGCGCAATTCGACGTAGTTGAAGATTTCGCCGTTGAAGACGATCCATGTCAGGCCGCTGACGTCGGCGAGTGGCTGCTGGCCGTGCAGCAGGTCGACGACGGACAGGCGGGCATGCGCCAAACCCGCGCGTCGGTCGCGGTACAGCCCCCGCTCGTCGGGTCCGCGGTGCGCGAGCGCGCCTACCATACGCAACAGCGCTTCCCGCGAAGGAGGTGGGGCAGTGGCGCTCATCGCGACAATTCCGGCGATCCCGCACATCCGTCAGTCCACCGTCATTGGCACCGAAGGCAAAGGCAGGGCGTGCAGATAGCGTGCCGCTCGACGCTTGGCTTCGATATCCTTGAAGACCTTCTGGACCTCATCTGGTGACAGCCCGGCAACATCCGCGACATCATCAGCGCAGATGCCATGGTTCACGCCGTAGAGGCATAGGTCCGTCTGATGATAGGGCAGGGCGAAATAGAACTCCTCCTGGCTCTGCGCCATGGAGAAGGTGTCGGTCGTCGGCGGCCTGCGCCGGATCTCCCCGTCCACACCGAGATATTCCGCCAGTTGATAGACCTGCGTCTTGTAGAGGTGGACGATCGGCATCAGGTCAGCGATTCCGTCGCCTTGCTTGACGAAAAAACCCTGATCATATTCGAGCCGGTTAGGCGTGCCCGCCACCGCATAGCCGAGACGGTCCGCGTGATAGTACTCAGTCATCTTGCGAATGCGCTGCTTGTAATTGGTCGCGGCCACTATCTGCAGATAGGCCGCTCCTGACAGGCGCACGGTATCGATCTTCCCCTCGGGATCCTGAACGGTGAGACGGGTGATATTGAGGCCTTTGCTCTCCAGCACCGAGGTCAGCACCAGCTTGCATTTCCACCCCTCGCCGTAGTCCGGAACAACGGTGCGAATGGCCTCCATCTGCCGGCTGTAGGCACCGATGGCGTCGAGCGCCGGCGCAATGTCCTCGGCGATGGTGTCGATGCCCAGCTGACCGGCGATAACGCGCCCCAGCCTCAGCGAGTCCCCGGACGAGTCACGCTCCGGCATGAAGATCCCGAACACTCTGTCCTTGCCGAAGGCAGCCACGCACAAGGATGCGACCACCGAACTGTCGATGCCGCCTGAGAGCCCGACCACCACTCCACGCCGGCGGAGCGTGACCAATACCTGCTCGCGCACGGATGCTACGATGCGGTCGACCTCCGCGGCCGCATCCAGTGCCAGAACATCCTTGCCGAACCGCGAAGTCACGCGAAGCTGCCTTTCATGGTCGAAGACTCGGCCGGCGAATAAGTGCGAGCGACCGCCTCCTCGATCAGCGGACGATTGACGCCGATGTGAGGCTCGACGACCAGATCAATGTGGTTGCCAGCAATCGGGATGACCTGCAGGTCCGCGAACACCCGATCCCACCCGATGGCAAGAGGCATTCCCGGTCGCGCGCAACGGAACAGCGTTCCGGTGATCGGGAGCACCGTTCTTGGCTGCTCCAACCAACGGAAGAAGGCCTGCGCACGCAAGACTTCCTGCAACTCCAGCTTGATGCGAAAGCTGGTTGCGTTGAATTGTCCCCGGGAAAAGTGGTCGATGGCGTGGGCAAGACGAGCTTCCTGGCCGACCTTGACCGTGAGCTTCGCCAAAAGACGGCAAGCCATTCTATAGGGTGACATGCGGTTGGACCGGACCCGACGCAAGGTGCGGGTGATTGTCTCCCAGGGACGGCTCCGCTCGCCAGCCAGGCTGGTGTCGAGGATGCCGACAAACTTCACGGACCTTCCCTCTTTCAGCAGGCGCACGGCAACTTCGAACGCGACGGCTCCGCCGAGCGAGTGGCCGAGAAGCCGTACATGCCCCGACGGCTGGATGCGGCTGATCTGTTCAAGCGCGGCGTCCACCATGGCGGCAAGATCGTTCTGGCCGCTGAGAATGGTCGCGAGGCTGGGATATCTTATCGGCCGGACCGTCGCGACTTTACCCATGGCTGAGGCGAAGGCTGCAAGACTAGGCCCATAGCCCACGGAGCCCGGAAACAGAAAGAGAAAAGGCCGATCATGCTCCAGCACATGACCGGGCGCATTGCCGCCTTGTGCGGACGCGACCGCGTTGACCATCGCCTCGGCACTCATCCCGACGGTAAATGCCTCAAGATCCAGTTCCTGGCCGATTTCGTTCTCGATCTCCATGACGCAGTGGAGCAGCTTCAGCGAGTCCCCTCCCGCTTCATCCCATCGCCCGACGGCTGCCCGCGTGTTGAGGACCCTGGTCCAGGCATTCTGTACTGCTTGATGGGCTTTGAGATCGCTGCCTGAAATCGGTAGATCGGCAACTTGGGTAGGCTTCTTGGCCAGAAGATCCATTTTCCCGAGTTTCGCCACATCTATTTTTCCGCCCGCCAGGCGCGGAATATCCTCTACCCTGTGGAGCCGAAGCGGGCGCAGTGGCGGCGGTAGCGTCTTTGCAAGCAGCTGGCGAAGGTCGTCGGCGAAGGCCGGACCGGCGGAATTCCTGGGGATCGCGAAAGCGACCAGTTCGTTGGCCTCGGTCACGATCGTCACCGCATCCTCGACCGACGAGGCGGAGCGCAGGATCCTTTCGACTTCGGCCGGCTCGATGCGCCGACCGTTGATCTTTATCTGCCGCCCCTTGCGGCCGACGATCCTCAGCAGGCCCCGATTGTCCAATTGGACGAGATCGCCGGTAGCGAATATCCGTTGACGTGGATCATCGGGATCCGCCTCGGCAGGGATGACGGTGCCGTTTTCCCAGTGGCCGAGCAAGACGTAGGGGCTCTTGATGACGAGTTCCCCGCTTCCACCCCGCGGTACGCTGTCACCGTCCTCGTTGACGACCGCAAACGCTATTCCTGGCAAGAGCCGGCCGACCGGCACGGACGTTTGGTGCTTTGGTTGAACGCGAGGCAGAAACCATTGTGACCCGGTCGTCTCGGTTGACGAGTAGCCGATCTGTACGAGGCAATGAGCAGGAATCGCCTTTCGCAAAAGGGCAATGTCGGTCCAAAGCACTTTCTCGCCGCCGACGCGGACCACCCTGAGTGATCCGAACGCATCGGCGGGAGCATTGGCCATGAGGGCGCGAAGCAGCGCGGGCACGAGGTAAGTAAGCGTCGCGCCAACCTGCTGCATTCGCTCGCGAACCGCACGCAGACCGATCGCTTCCACGTCGACCATATGCAAAGTGGCGCCGCACAGGACCGAAGTCAGGATTTCTCGACATCCGGCTATGGTGGCGGGCCCTGTCAAGGGGAGGAAGACATCGTCGGAATTGATGTGACACGCATCGGCATATTGGTGCACCCGCCAGAGCAGGCTGCGCTGGCTGTTGACTATGCCCTTCGGAGATCCGGTGCTGCCAGACGTGTAAAGAACCATCGCCGGTGCGTCGACCGATACGGCAGGCAATTGCGTTGACGACAGCCGCTCCGTCGACGCGGGGCTGACAGTCACATCAATCCACCGGATGTCCTCGGGTAAACCCGCATGCCGGTTTCCAACGCCAACAATGGCGCGGAGCCGCGCGACGCCCACGATCTCGTTGACACGGGCGATTGGGTCCCGGGCGTTGAGCGGGACCGAAATCCTTCCCGCCGCCATGCTCGCCAGGACAGCAACGATGTACCAGACGGAGTTTGGTTGATAAATTCCGATCGGCTGCCCTTCGGGAACGACGGCAGCGATCCGGCGGGACAGGACTTCGACGGCAGTTGCAAGCTCGAAGTACGACAGTTGGTTCACGCCGTCATGCACGGCGGCTTTTTCGGAATATTGGGCCGCGACTTTCTTCAGCTGATCGGCAATCCCGACATCCGCAAATGCCGGACTCAACTTTTGATGAAGGCGCAGCGCCGGGCCACCTTGATCCAGGGCGTAGGCCGGGACGTCTATCCATCTGCGGGAGGGCCGAGAATCCTGGTGATGGTCCTGATCCGCTGCTGGTGCATTCAAATACGCCGGGAGCATGGCTTGCCTGAGTTTGCGGTTGATGCCCGGTTATGAGCTTGCAAGAGGGGGAATTCATCGATCATTCTGATGATGAACAAGGCACGGAAAGAGATTAGGCGTCGGCTTCCCTTGCCACGGGCGCGTATTGCGAAGCGAATGAACAGAGAGCATGGTTGGAACCAATCCGCTGTTGAACTGTTGTTTCCCCAGCGTGGAGATGTCCCCTCAACTCCTAGCCGATAGCCCGCTGCACTCCCCGAGGCAGCGGGCTTTCTTGTTTTCACTTGGAAATCGCGGCCTCTCGCGAACAAGCCTGTCAGGCGAGACCAGCCGTGCTGTAAATAGGCTTTTCAGGATTTAGCGTCTTCCCGGGAGACTTGGAGGCTCCCGTCAGGCGCTGTCCTTGTATGACTTCGCCGCCTCATCGATCTTGCGCCAATCGTTGCCGTGGCGACGTACCAGCTCTCTTGCCTGAGCGGGCGACAGGTCGTGCGTTTCGACGACATGCCGGACCTCCGCGTCCTCGCCTTTCAAGGGACGTGTACGACGCCTCTTGGTCGGTTGATCCCCCATCTCTCCATCTCGCCTTGACACGATCGATTCCTCCGGTGTCGCGAACAAGCTGCGAGTGGGGAAAAGGTTTCACTGATGGGTGCATGAAGCCCCGATAGCGTCCGCGGTACGGCAGTTGTCTTGGCGAATGCGCCAATTCCGCCAAGCGCGGCGTTCCGTAAAGCAACTGAAGCGGAGAGGGATAGGTGTGCCTCGGGCCGTGAGCGTTCACTTGCGATCCAGCACTTTACGGATCTTTTCCGCCAATTCGTCAATCGTGTAGGGCTTGGTCAAAAGCTCCGTTCCAAAATCAAGCGTGCCGTTGTGAACAATCGCGTTTCGCGTGTAGCCGGTGGTGTAGAGCACTTTTAGCAACGGGTGCATGCTCTTGACATGATCGACCAGTTCCCGCCCTGACATCTCCGGCATGACCACGTCAGTGAACAGAAGCGACGGCACTTGCCCGCTGGCGACGGCCGCCAGCGCGTCTCGCGGCCCTTGCATTTCCAACACGGAATAGCCCAGTTCCCGCAGCGCCTCCGCAGCCATCAGCCGGACGCGATCTTCATCCTCGACAACCATGATGATCTCGTCCTCACTGCCGGGGTGCTCGCCCGCGACGGACTCGGCCTGGCTGTCGACCACGTCGCCGTGCGAGCGCGGCAGGTAGATTTTCAAAGTGGTTCCGATACCTTGCTCGGAATAGATCTTGACGCTGCCGCCGGACTGGCGAACAAATCCATAAACCTGGCTGAGCCCCAGCCCGGTGCCTTTGCCAACCCCCTTTGTGGTGAAGAACGGATCGAAGGCTCTGGCCAACACGTCGGCAGTCATTCCGGTTCCGGTGTCCGTGACAGCTATCATCACATACTGGCCGGAGGGTATTGCGTTTTCTCTCGCATACCGGTCGTCGACATGGGCATTGGATGTCTCGATGGTCAGCCTTCCGCCAGCGGGCATGGCATCCCGCGCGTTGACGCAAAGGTTGAGCAACGCGCTTTCCAACTGCCCTGCGTCGACTTCCACATGCCATAGTCCCGCGGCGAGCACGGTCTCGATTTGGATGGGCTCCCCAAGCGTCCGGCTCAGCAATTCACTCATATCCGAGACGAGGCGATTTGGATTCAGGCGCTTGGGCGCCAGGGGTTGCTGGCGGGAGAAGGCAAGCAGCCGCTTGGTAAGTTCCGCAGCACGTTGGGCTCCATCGATCGCGCCGGTCACGAACTGGTGGACGTTGGTATCGCCGTTTCTGAGCTTGCGCTGCACAAGGTTCAGCCCGCCGATGATGACAGCCAGCATATTGTTGAAGTCGTGCGCGATGCCACCGGTCAGCTGTCCGACAGCTTCCATCTTCTGGGCCTGCCGCAGGTGCTCTTCTGCTCTGGTGCGTTCGGCGACTTCGTCCATGACACGTTGTTCAAGGGTGCCATTGAGCGTCTGCAGCGCCTTGAATAGTCGAGAATTGTCGATTGCCGTCGCGGCATGGCCCGCAAGCCCCAGCAAGGCCTTCTCTTGCTGTTCGGCGAAGACGCCGATCTCTGCATGACCAAAGAAGAGGCCGCCCAGCACCTCGCCCGAACGCGAGACAACCGGTACCGCAAGATAGGAACGTACTGGCAGATGGCCCTCCGGCATTCCCTTGCGGGGCCAGTTCTTGCCGTAGCGCGGGTCGGCGAGGATGTCGTCGGAGCGAATCACGCTTGTCCCGCGGAAAGTGGGGTCGACACCGCCGTGTTGCGAGGCATTGGAAAATTTTCGAACGCGGAGCGAGGTGCGCCCGACAGGGCGTAGAGCATGTAGCTGTCGCCCTTGTCGTCGATTACATTGTAGAAGAAAGCTCCGAATTGTGCGCCCGACAGCGCTACGCCGGCGTCAGTTACCGTCTGAACAATCCGCTCCACGTCGAGCTCGGCCGCTACCGCGGCAGCGGTGACGTTCATCATCTGAAGCTGATGCTCCACCCGCTTTCGCGCGGTGATATCCATGACGGTACCGATGAAGCGGACCGCGCGCCCTGACTGGAAAAGCGACTCGCCCGCTGCCGCAATCCAGCGTTCCTTGCCGTCGTGCAAGCCGACCGTCCGATATTCGATGTCGTAGCGGGAAGTCGTGCCCGGCGCGAGCGCCTGGCGTACGGCCTCGTCGGCGCGGGCCCGATCTTCTGGATGAATACCCGCCAGGAACGCGCTTTCATATGTTACCTCCGCATCTGGCGGGAGGCCGAAAAGGGCTTTGCACCGGTCATCCCACCGCAGAGCCTTGGTGACGGGATCGTAGTCCCAGGTCCCGATAGCGGCTGCGTCGGTGGCTAGCCGGAGGCGCTCCTCACTGGCCCGGGCCGCCTGTTCCGAGCGAACGCGCTCGATGTGAGCCCAGGACCGCTCCGTCACCTCCGTCAGCAAGGACAGTTCGCGCTGTGACCAGACGCGGGGCTGCTTGTCGTGAATGGCCATCAGGGCGGTCAGACGCCCCTGTTTTACCAAGGGCATGCAGATGGTTGCCGTTATGCCGATGTTCTGAAAGGTCTTTGCCTCCTCGGGCGCAATTTCCTCGAGGTTGTTGTTGATGATGAGCGGCCGATTGGCGCTGAGATTGGTGACCGCCAGGCGGCCAAAATCGGCAAGACTGTAATACCCTCTGATGCTGGGCGAGCCGGGTGCGCTCCAGTCGCCACGGATGGTGAAATGG
The DNA here is from genome assembly GCF_054059755.1 of Mesorhizobium sp. URHB0026. Taxonomy (NCBI): domain Bacteria; kingdom Pseudomonadati; phylum Pseudomonadota; class Alphaproteobacteria; order Hyphomicrobiales; family Phyllobacteriaceae; genus Mesorhizobium; species Mesorhizobium sp. URHB0026. The sequence goes on from NZ_JBSSCN010000001.1 coordinate 2,729,439, forward strand.
TCCTGGTCCTGCTCCATGTCGGCGTAGGCGCAAATCGAGACGCCAAGATGTTCGCCCAACAGACGAGTGGTGATCGCCATGACGGCGTCTGCGTCGGCCGCGAGCGCAATCTCCCTTCCAAGACGGTCGAGAAAAGCCAGGCGTTCGGCGTTCTCACGCAGCGCTCGCTCAGCGCGAAGCCGCTCTATGGCGGTACGCGTCCGATCCGCCACTTCCGAAATAAGCGCCACCTCCTCCTTGGCCCAGCGTCTGGGCGCGGAGTGGTTCAGGTACAGCAGCGCCACCAAACCGCCATGCTCGGTAACCGGCATGTTGATGACGGATTGGGCGCTGATGGCTTTGAGAGCCTCTGCATGATCCCTCGTTCGCGGGTCTGTCTCGGCATTTTCGAAGACAACGGTGTCGCCCCGCTTCAAGTCCTCGATATACGAGCCGTAGTTCCTGAAATTCAGGGTCCCAGCCAGGCTTTTGATGCCTGGCGCGTTCCAGTCCCTCTCGATCGTGATGGTTTCTTTCTCAAGATCGATCGTGCCGTATCCGGCTCGGCTGACATCGAAATGTCTCCCTACCAGTTCCGCGGCTGCGTGGGCCAATTCGGCAGGATCAGTAATCTCGCGAATCCGGTCGCCCAGCGCCGCCAACAGCTCGAAGCGTTGCAGTTCAGATTGACGATCGCCTGCAGTGACCCCCATATCGCCCCCGTTTTGCCCGGACTGGATAATGCGATTGACGGCCAAGAGTTCCATTGCGGGCAGGACGCTTCTTTGACGGGCAGGTCGGCGGTTCGCGCGAACACCTTGGGTGATACACGACGAGACGCGGTTCGACGGTCGTGCGGGTTCCGTTGGGCGCTCCGGCGGACCATGGACGCGTAGCGCTAGCCGCGTCGCTATACGCAATTGGATCTTTGTGCGCGAACTTGCCTCGGTCCATCATAGGTTAGCGACACGTCGTGCGCTGTGCCGCATAAGCGAGAGGGTCAGCGGGCATGTAACGCGCTCCGCTGCTTGGGAGACCATCGCACTCTCGCTCGTTTGGAGACGCTTGATGCTTGACCGACCCATTCGCACGGATACCCTCTACCCGAATGACCTGGACACGCTTCGCGCGGTCTTCGACGCGATGTGCCAGGAGTTTGCCATTTTGCCGGACACCGCGGCGGCTCACTCCATCGCGAGAGAGCTGATCAGGCTTTTCCAGACCGGGATCACGGAATCGGCCATGCTGATGATTGCCGTGCGCGCGCGTTGGCAGGACGACTGGCAAAAGGAAGCCAGCAACGCTGCCTGACCGGTGCAGGCGCGCACAATCGGTGCATCCTTTTCGAAACGGTGGCGTTGACCGTCACCCTGCCAGCAATGGCCGATCCGTTATCACCACCGACAGGAGGGATCGATGCCGAAATTTCGTTTCGAGTTTATCGAGGGCATGTCCCAGCCTGCAATCTTCGCCGACATGGCTGATCGGGATGAGGCTATCAAAGAGGCGAAGCGCGCAGCCAAGGAGGCCATGCTTGACGGAATTATCGATGGCGCGGACCCGACCAGTTGGGTGACGAAAGTCTACGACGAGGCGGGTTATCTCGTCGTCACACTTGGATTCCAGGATCTGGTCGCCGCCCCCGAGGATTCGCAGCGATTAAAAGAGGCGGACGAACCTGGCGTCATGCGGTCCGGCTGAAGCCCGATTTCTCAGTTCACCGGGGCCAGTCGAGTTCGATCCAGGCCGGCGCGTGATCGCTTGGCTTGTCCCATCCTCGTACGGACTCATCCACGCCCGCGCCGCCCAGCCTGTCCGTGAGCGAGGGGCTCACGAGAAGATGGTCCATGCGGAGGCCGGAGCTGCGGTCGTAACCGCCCCGGTAGGAAAAATTCCAGTAGGTATAGACGCCTCTCTCGGGACGGATCAGCCTGACGGCGTCGGTCCAGCCATCGGCAAGCAGGTCGGCGTAAGCCTGTCGGCTCTCCGGGAAGTAGACGGCGTCGCCCAGCCATCGTGCCGGAACCGCGGCGTCGATCGGCGCCGGCACCACGTTGTAGTCGCCGCAAAGCAGGCTGGCGGGCGCGTCCTTGATCAGGAGCCGTCCGTAGTCGATCAGCCGCTTGAACCAGCGGAGCTTATAGTCGAACTTCGGACCAGGCGCCGGGTTGCCGTTGGGCAGGTATAGGCAACCAACAACGAGACCGTCGATCTCCGCCTCGATGTAACGGCTATGCGTGTCATCGGCGTCACCGGGCAACCCGCGCCGACGCTCGTGCGGCTGCTTGCCTCGAGCGAGAATGGCTACGCCGTTGTACGACTTCTGTCCGTGCCATATCGCCCCGTAGCCGGCGTTGCTGATGGCATCGGCAGGAAACTTTTCGTCCGATGTCTTCAATTCCTGGAGACAAACGATGTCGTAGTGCGTCTCACCCAGCCATTTGAGCAGAACCGGCAATCGACCGTTGACGCCGTTTACGTTAAAGGTAGCGACCCGGATCATCTGAAGCCTTGAGGCATCCATTCATAAAATGGCGCTCCCCGTTTGAGCGAGTTCGGCAGTGCCTTTTGTCGGCCGCCTCAGCTCTTCACTCATATCATTTATCGCCTGCCAGCCGCCCGACGTCGTTCGAGGATGAGTCATCGGTTGTGTTTCGCAGGTGCTCACCTTGTCCGTTAGGATTAACCGCGAAGCGGCAAGAAGGTTTCGACCCCGAGTAGGAAGCGGTGTGAGAACGAGATCGAAGCTCTCTGGTTGCGGCTGATGCCGGCGGGCTAATGCGGTCTCTCGGCGTGTCGTGCTGGAACATCGAACGAACCAGATAGTTCGCCGCTGATGGAGCAAATCTTCGATGAAAGCCATGCCGGCCACCCGCTCGCCGACGCCGAAGATGTGCTGATCGTCGGTGGCGGGCCAGCGGGGCTGACCGCGGCCCAGTATCTCGCCCGCTTTCGCCATCGCGTGCTGGTGGTCGATGCCGGCCATCCCCGTGCCGCTCTGATCCCGAAAAGCCATAACTGTCCGGGCTTTCCCGAAGGAATAAGTGGCCCTGACCTTCTCGATCGGCTTCGACGTCACGCGAGCTTGTACGGAGCAACCTTGATACGGGGGCAAGTGTTTTCGCTGGCCGCTGGCGAGGGAGGCTTTGATGCTGAGACCTCGATCGGCGCCATCCGCGCGCGTAAGGTCTTCCTGTCGACCGGGATTGTCGACACGACACCCGAATTGCCTCGCTTGGCGGAGGCGATTGCGGCAGGTGTCGTTCGGCTTTGTCCGGTGTGCGACGGGTATGAGGTGATCGACCGGAAGATAGCGGTCGTGGGCCAGGGTGACAGAGCCTTGCACGAGGCCATTTTCCTCAGTCGATTCACACCGCATGTAACGATGCTGGGCACCCACGCATCGGACTTTCCAACCAGCACGCGTCGCGCGGCCGGCGAAAGAGGGATAGCCATCCGTCACACTCTCGACAGGCTCAGCCCGGCTGCTGACGGTTGTGCGGCGATTTTGCAAGATGGAGCGACCTGCCGCTTCGATGCAGTCTACGCGGCCCTGGGATGCAAGGTGAGCTCGCAACTCGCCCTGGCCGTCGGCGCGAGATGTTGCGCGGAGGGCTACATCACGGTCGATGAGCACCAGCAGACTTCCGTCGACGGCATGTACGCCATCGGTGACGTTGTGAAAGCGCTAAATCAGATAGCGGTCGCGTTTGGACAAGCTGCCATCGCCGCATCCCATGCCCATAGAGAGCTTACCGCCTAGGCTGTTTGAGCCGGCTACAAAGCAACGTCGTTGTCCAGCGGAACAAGCCGCCACTCCGAAGGTTTGGCACGGAGGGCACCGGGCAGGACAGTTGCTGGCAGGCATTGGCATGGCGTTCGACAGGGATGGACCGAAGCTATCGACCGTGCTGTTCGTCGCCGCATTGCCGGCACTTGCCGGGTACAATCACGCCCGCGCCAAACGTGCGCTTGCTGGCCGGGCGCACGGCCATGTCATGGAGGTTGACGGTCTTCGCCTGCATTTTATCGAAGCCGGCACCGGCATGCCGCTCATTCTGCTGCATGGAAACGGATCCATGGCGCAGGATTTCAAGTCGAGCGGCATCTTCGATCAGGCGGCAAAAACCTACCGGGTACTCGCATTCGATCGGCCGGGCTTCGGGCGAAGTACGCGGTCGCGCGGCCGGCGGTGGTCTGCCCGCGACCAAGCCGATCTCATACATGCCGCCGCCGGCAGGCTGGGTATCGAGAACTACATCGTGCTTGGACATTCGTGGGGCGCTTGGGTAGCCCTCGAATTGGCGCGCAGGCATTCTCCTTGGGTTGCCGGCGTCGTGCTGGTCTCCGGCTATTACTATCCGCCGCCGCGGCTTGATCTTGCGCTGGCCGCCCTCCCGGCTCTGCCAGTCGTCGGCACCGCTTTTCGCCACACCTTGCTGCCGTTGCTTGTGAGGCTTGCCTGGCCTTGGACGATGCAGAAGATCTTCCACCCAGCGGATGTCGCTGTCGACTTCGCCGTTCTCGCAAAAGATGTCGCCAGCCGCCCTTCCCAACTGCGGGCGGTGTGTTTGGAATCCGCATCGATGCTGACGGCGGCCCTGCTGACGAAGGCCAGCTACACGGACATTGCCGTCCCGACCGGGATCCTGGCAGGTTCTGGAGACCGGCTGTTCGACGCCGAGGGGGAGGCACGACGCCTGCATGCGGAGGTCGGTGGGTCCCTCCTCGATGTCGTTGAGGGCGCCGGCCATATGGTTCATCAGAGCGCCCCTGAGGCGGTGATCGCCATGGTGGACGCGATTGCAGGACGGCACTCCTCGTCTAAAGAGACCGGCGGCTATGAGCCGGCTAGTTCAGGCGGTGCAGCCTCGCCGGACGTCCCAGGCGGGCGATGAGCAACGCTCGTAACATTGGCCGCCAAACCGGGCTTTCAAGTATGAACGATCAGCATCCCGCCGACATGCAGTCGCTCCTTCAGCAGAACATACAGGCTCTCGTCGACCACAGGCGACAACAGGAGGAGCACCAAGGCGTTCAGGTGCGAATTGCCGGCGCCGTTTCGCGCTTCGCGGGAAGCATGCCCTTTGTCTATTTGCATCTCGCAATTCTGGTCGCCTGGATCCTTGCGAACCTTGGCCTGATACCGGCCGTCCCGGCTTGGGACCCAACTTTTGTGATCCTGGCCATGGTGGCCTCTGTCGAGGCGATCTTCCTGTCCACTTTCGTACTGATCAACCAAAACAGAATGGCCGAACACAGCGAGCGCAGAGCGGAGCTGGATCTGCAGATCAGCCTTCTCAACGAACACGAAACCACGCGGCTCATCGAAATGGTGGCTGCTTTGACGGCACGCCTCAATGTCTCGACACCGGCCGATGAGGAGTTGCCGCAACTGGCCGAGAATGTCGATCCCCGGCAGGTGATGACGGAAATCCAGCAAGCGTCTGGAGATCAGTAGAAACCTTGAGCAAAAACGAAAATGACCGCATTGGAGGCGGGCTGCCGCAGAGGCTAATCCAATAAGAGCCTACATCCGGAGGAACATTCGCTGCACTTCAAGGTTCGGTCGCGGGCCTACAATCCTCCCCTGTCTTGGCCTTCGAGGCTGTCGAAGCAGCTTCAGCCCGTCTCGGCTTTCCGAGGCGGGCTTCTCATGACTCCGCCGCGAGGTCGCGGCGGGACTCAGCCGACAACAGGCCGATGCGTGTCATATGGAACCAAGTTGACGCCGAGATCGTAGTGGCGGTGGCGACTTGGGGATATCCCGGATGAGCGATGGCGTTGTTCTGATCGTCGAAGACGAGACGATGATACTGCTCGACCTCGAGTCAGCTTTGGAGGAGGCTGGCTTCCAGGTCGTCGGCGTTCGAAATGCTGCCGAGGCGCTGGCCGCCTTCGACCGCGATCCCACCAGGTTCAAGGCCGTGCTCACCGACATCCGTTTGGGGCCGGGACAATCCGGGTGGGAGATCGCCCGGCATTTGCGTAGGTCCAACTCGACCATCCCAGTTGTCTATATGAGCGGCGACAGCGCGGTACACTGGGGAGCGGAAGGAGTACCCAACAGCATCATCATCACCAAGCCCTTCTTTCTGCCGCAAATCATAACCGCCGTTTCGCAGCTTTTAAACGCACAGCAAGCCCCAGAAACTCACATCTAGCGCTGATGAGCTTTTTCTCCCTCCACGAAAACCCATGGAACATTCAGTCCCGACCGGCGTTAGGCCGTGCCGGGGAATCCTTATTGTAGGTTTCTTGCAGCGCATGGGCGGGATAAAATGCATAGAGATGCCTATACCCCATCGGAACTTGCCATATTGAGCCGTGTCCTTGCACGCAGCAATCTCAAGAACGAGACTGAAGCCGAGAGAGAACGGCGCGCCTCGCGCATTCTTGCTTACTACCAGGCCGGGATCACGGACGAGAACGAGCTTGAACAGTTATCCCGGCAGCCGCTGGGAAGATGACGACTGATCTTCCGTGTTGGGAGGTTTCTGAGAAGCTGCGGTTTCATGGCCTTTCGGGGAATAAACTTCGCCGCTATCGGATACCTGTGGGATTTGTCCCAAGCAAGCATGCACTTATTCGTCGAGCTTTCGGTCGAGTTCGTCGAGCAACGACCGATGCTGGCGTGGCACCTCCGTGTCAGTCGGTAGGTCCAGCAACTGGCGAAGCTGGCGACGGCTGGCGTCCGATGCAATCCACTGACGAATGAGACGGGCTATGGCCTTCTGTTGCGCCTTGCCGATTTCTTCCATGTTGGGAACCCGAGCTTGTCCGAGGTCGAACTCGGCGGATCCCCTCATGGTTCCCTGTCATGCATAACAAACCTGCGGTTGAGCTTGGGCTACTTTAGGGCAAGCGATGCGTGGCTGCCTGACAGGCATCGCGAATTTTTGCTTTGAACACTGCCGCGCTCACCATCAATTCGATTTTTCAGGCGTGGCTTCCGTCGGGACACCCGACAGGACAGCCATTCTTGTCCTTGCATTCTGTATCCGACCCTTGATGGTGGCTGTGTCGCAATCGCAGATGTCGGCGGCGTCTTCGTAGGATAGTCCGAGCATGCAAACCAGAACGATGGCCTGCCGCTCCGGATCCGCCAGGAGGTCAATGGCACGCGCTATCCTTGGGCCGGTTTCCATCTGTTCCTGTGTGTCGGTGGCAAAAGGCTCCGACAAGCAACTCGCCGGTCCTCGAGGCTGGGGGGCTGCGCCTTCAAGCCTGGCCAAGGAAGCCCTGCGCATGGTGGCGAAGATCCAGGGCTTTACCCGGCTTCCGTCAAGACCATCGAGATCTGCAATGCCTTTGACCAGTGTTTCTCGGACAAGATTGTCAGCTTCGTCGATGCTGCCGCAAAGCGAACGTGCGAATGCCCGCAATGCGGGAACAAGGTCGACTAGGTTCGTCTGTTCGCCAGAACTTGGTAAGGACGAGCCTCCTGGGTAGGTAATGGGCTGTGTCTGCTCCGCAAGCGCCGGATCGGACGCGGTGAGCTTGCGACGGTGTTCAGCCATCACACCGATCCTCCAGGGACATGGGACCTCTTTCGTGTCGGTCTGATCTGGTGGGGTGAAGGGTCCAAGAAGCGACAATTGTCATGTTTTGCTCCAGGCTGACACTCGGACCCGTCGTCTGCAGGGTCGCGTGCGAGCAAGGATGCATTGTCCCCGGCACGCACAGACCCAATTAATCCGGTCGCCGACTAGGCGCACTTACATAGATTAAAGCGCCCGCCACTTGCACCGATTGATCTACTCCATGACCGAGCACCGAGTGATCCTATGGCCCGGGGCTTTCGAGATACGTCTTCTGGCTCAATGCCGTCCGATGGGCATGTTGAAGCTGGTTGGGTGGGGCTGATCCAGTACTGGCGCGAAAATCGGCCGGATTCATCTCATCAATTTGATCTGAAGCGAGAGGCTCAGCCGCAGAACTTTGTCCCCATTTTCATCACGCACCTCGACAAACAATTTCTGCCCGTCAACGCCTTTCAGTGCGTCTCTCGTGAGGTCGATGAGGCCTTCGAATCCGACTCGGCGCACCTCTTCTAGGCCAGCGCATTCGACACCTATCTCATCCTGCAAGACCAAATCGCGATCGCCGGTGTCAAAGAAAAATCGTGCCATGGGAGAGCTTCCGTCACCACTAATCTGCCGGGTTCTTTTGATGCAGGTAAGTCGTGTCGAAATCCCCTGCGTGAGTGAGGCCGGGCCAGTCGATTGCATGCATTCTCGACCCCGTGGTGGCGATTAGGCCTTCACGTCGTAGTTCCTGAAGCATTCGGTTGACGTGGACCGTCGACAAACCCAATGCATCGCCAAGTGCGGCTTGGGTTATGGGAATATCAGCAATGTGATCCTGAATGCGTCCCACCGCTCGCAAGCGAAATATGAGTTCGCACAAAATGTGAGCCATGCGGGTGTAAGCCTCACGTCTTCCAACGTTGGTGACCCACTCCCTGTACATCGCGGCGTCGATCAGCGTCGACCGCCAGAAAGCGGTGGCGATGCGAGGGTGCTGGTCACAAATGCTGCGTAGAACGTCGTGTCGCATGAAACCCACTCGGGCCGGCGTCAGGGTCGAGAAATTACAGTCCATGACCGACAGATGTAGCCCGTGCAGATCGGGGATGTCTCCGCCCACGAAGAAAGACGTGATCTGTCGCTTTCCTTCGCTTGTGTATTTGGTGGAGCCGATCAAACCATCCAGGACGACAAACGAGTAAACAGGATGGTCACCCTCACGCACCAGGTCGTGGTTGGCCGAAAAATCTTTCTCCTGAATGGGTATGCTTTTCAAAACCGCGATTTCAGCTTCTCGAATGTCCGAGATGGTCTGAAGCTTGCGGATAAGTATATCCGAGGATGAAGAGGGGGACAAAATGGCTACCTAGCTGATTTTGCCCACCGAACTTTTATCCCAGCTAAAAGTTCCGGATGGCGGTGAAATCCGAGTAAGCAGGCCTGGTTTGCCAAAGACGCGATCAAAACCGCGGTCTATGGAGCAAACGCACCCACGGCTTTGTACGTTTTCATACCTAACGCCGCTCCGCCGGAACGTAGGGCAGGCATTCGCGGTTACGTCGGACTCTTCGGGGAGTTCGCTATGGATGAGCCTAAGGCAGCTTTCATTGATCGCCTGATCAAGGAGACCAGCATCAGCGAAAAAGACGCCCGCGAACTGGTAGCGCTCCTAGGGCTCAATTGGCCGTCCTTGGTCCGGGAAGCGAAGCTCCTGAAGCCACACACCCACGGTACTTCTTATGTGAGCCCGGACGGCAGCGGCGTCTCTGACTTCCATACAGGTTCCAGCCAGGTCTCCGAGCAAGGCGGCCATTCTAGCCCGCTGGTCGGCAAGGCTGACACGTAGCGCCCGCGCTATTACGAGTTCCTTCAAGCCATAGGGGAGATCTGGAGCATGGCCGGGTAAACGGCCATCGTCCGCGGCGGCACCGCTGCCAACAGAAGCGGCTCATCGAGAGCCGCATCGTTGGTGCGTTGCTCCATAGGAACGCAAGACCGCACGCGCTGCCACTGCCCGCAACACTTTAATCCGCGCCTCAGGAACGGGGTGGTCCCACTGACGTTCTCCGACGGTGGCAAGGTGAGACCTCAGTGAACAGACCCATTTCGCGGACGGAAATCATCGAAGAAGTCGATCACTCGTCGAATGACGGGGACCTCGCGAGAGAAGTCTTGCCTTCCGCCGCAATCGCGGCGGCGCTGGCCGACTCGCTGGAGAGCGGTCCAAACAAGCATATTGTCCATATAGCCGCCTCGGAACGCGGTGCCGAAGAGACCGCTGCGGCTTTGCGTCGGTTTCTGCCGAACGTGGACGTCATCTTGCTGCCGTCCTGGGATTGCCTGCCTTACGACAGGGTATGGCCGACACGCGCCAATATGGGGCGGAGGCTTAGCGCTCTGCGTGAGATCGCAAGCGAGCCCAAACGTCCGCGCATCGTGGTTGTGTCGATCGAGACCACTCTCCAGCGGGTGCCTCCTGCGCCAGTCATTGCTGGCGGTTTCACAACTCTGGAACTCGGACAAAGGTTCGACCCGGATGGTTTCCGAACGAGAGCCGAGTCGATTGGATACGGTGTCGACGAAAGAGTCGACGAACCGGGCGAGATAGCTTTTCGGGGCGACCTCATGGACATATTCCCCGCTGGCGCCGATCACCCGGTTCGTATCGTCATCGGTCCAGATAGCTGCATCCGGGAACTCAAGATCTATGACCCCATCAGCCAGCTTAGCGAACAGTCGCGAGAGTCGGTCACGGTTGGGCCGGCATCCGAGCTGATTTTCGCAACTGGGGATCATCCCGAGTTGGCAGCCATGCGCGCGACGTCGATGGAAGAACGGCTCGTCGCGTTGTACGGCAGCATGCCGTCGGTCTTCGATGTGGCATCCAGCGCCTGTGTCTCCATCGCGGAAGGTCTCGAAGGCGCGCCGCTCGACCGCTTCCTGGACCTGATCGAAGATGCTCGTGGTGCGAGGCAGGAGGTTGCCGCGGCCGCCAAACCCTTGCCGGAACAGTTTTACCTATCGCGTCAAGAATGGGACTTCGCAGTCCGTAATCGCCACGGAACGAGTCTCGCCGTTTCTGCCGCGCGAGTTCCCAAATTCTTCCAGCGCGCGCGATCCGGGCATCAGTTCGCCGAATTTGTGGAAAGGCAGACAAGGTCGGGTGTCACCGTGGCATTCGCGGGCGAGGCCTCCGCACTGCAGCGAGCCGATCGTCTGCTCGATCGGAAGCTTGGTCGGCGAATGAGGGAGGTGGCTGACTGGCCGCGGATCCGTTCGGCCCCAAGGGGCTCTCTTCTCAGGGTCGAGATCGTTCTCGACGAAGGCTTTGTCGACGAGCAATCAGGCATCGCGGTGGTGGCCGCGGCCGACCTGTTTGGCCACGCCTTGAAAGCAAATGGCGGTGCGGCCACCAGCATACTCGAACCCGAGTTGCGCATTGGCGACGTCGTCGTCCATGAGGACCATGGCCTGGCCATGCTGGTGGCGGTCGAACAGGTCGAGTTGGCCGGTCAGCAGCAGGATGTCGTCAGGCTGGAATATCGGGACGGAGCTTCCTTGCTGGTTCCGGTCGATGAGTTTGGGCGGATATGGCGCTACGGCTCGGAACCCGGTGCGGTGCCGCTCGATCGCTTGAACAGCGATGGGTGGCTCAACCGACGCAAGGCTGCGCTGCGCGATATCGACAGGCTGGCCAAACGCTTGAGGGACCTTGCCAATGCCAGGTCCAGCCAGCCTGCCGCCATCATAAAACCCTCTCGCGCCGACCTTGCCCGGTTCGCGGCGCGGTTTCCCTATACGGAGACGCCCGACCAGGCTGCCGCCATCCGCGACGTGCTTGACGACCTGTCGTCGGGGAGAACAATGAATCGCCTTGTCTGCGGCGACGTCGGCTTCGGCAAGACAGAGGTGGCCCTGCGGGCCTGCGCCGCCGCGGCCCTCTGCGGGAAGCAGGTGGCGGTGATAGCGCCGACGACGGTGTTGGCACGCCAGCACTATGAGACGTTCAGCCGAAGATTCGCGGGAACCGGCCTCGAGGTCGCCCACCTCTCGAGAATGGTCGGAGCGGCGGAGGCGAGAGCGGTGAAGGAGCGGCTGCGGAGCGGTCAGGTCGCGGTGATTGTGGGTACCCAGGCCCTGGCGGCCAAGAGCGTCAGCTTCGCCAATCTCGGACTGCTGGTGATCGACGAGGAGCACCGGTTCGGTGTCAAGCTGAAGCAGGCGTTGCGAAACATGGCGCCCCGCCTTCATACGCTGACCATGAGCGCCACGCCGATACCGCGGACGCTGCAATCGGCAATGTCGGGCATCCAGGAGGTCAGCGTACTCAACTCTCCGCCGGCCAAAAGACGTCCCGTTCGTACCATTCTGGCGTCCTTCGATCCAGCTTCGGCAAGAGCCGCCCTTTTGCGCGAATTTCGCCGGGGCGGACAGAGCTTCCTGGTGGTTCCGCGCATTGAAGACATCGACCCGGTTCGCCTGCAGCTAAACAGAATGGTGCCGGAACTCGCGGTCAAGACGGCTCATGGCGAAATGAAAGGGAGACAACTGGACGAGATCATGGTCGGGTTCGCTGACGGTGACGGCGACGTCCTGTTGAGCACTGACATCATCGAGAGCGGCCTCGACGTGCCGCGGGCCAACACCATACTGATCTGGCGAGCGGACAGGTTCGGTCTGGCACAGCTGCACCAGCTTCGCGGCCGGGTGGGAAGGGGAGCGGTGCAGGCTATTGCCCTTCTTCTGACCGAACCTGGCGTCGAACTGGCCGAAGGCACAAGAGCCCGACTGTCGACCGTGATTGCGCTCGATCGGCTTGGCTCCGGCCTTGCGATCAGCCAAAGGGACCTCGACCTGCGCGGGGCAGGAGACCTTTTCGGCGAAGATCAAGCCGGGCACATGAAGCTGATCGGAGCAGGCCTTTACCAACATTTTCTGCAGCGGGCGGTTTCGCTGGCTGCGGGAGGAGCCGATACCGACAAGCAGCTTGCCGACATTAACGGCGCCGGAAACGGGGCCTTTCCCGATAGTTACGTCAACGAGCCGACGGTGCGCGTCAGCCTCTATGCGAGGCTGTCTCGTATGGCTGCCGAGACGGACCTCGATGCATTCGGCGAAGAGCTTGAGGACCGCTTTGGAGACATGCCCGGCGAAGTGGCGGATTTACTGGAACTGACCAGGTTGCGCATAGCCGCGGCGGACCTGGACATCAGCAAAGTCGATGTGGGACCAGAAGGGATCGCGATCACCTTCCGCAAGAAACCGGTGGCATCAAAATGGCGCTTTAAAAACGCACAGGGCTTCGAGTTCCGCAACGGTCGGCTTATTTTCAGGCCCTCGATCCAGTCTCGCGGCTCAGATATCGATGCCGTCCGCTCGGTGCTCGCTGCCTTGCGTGCGGGCCGGTTGGCCCGGCGCCGCCCATGATGGGTTCGCTCGGATCACCGGTTCCAGATCGTGGGGAAAGTTCGGCGCTTCGATGGGCAGTTCGTCAGCCGGCGTTCTTTCCCTCTGAGTCACCGCCGGAAACATTTCAGCGACCTCAACGAGGATATCCTTGACGAAGTGATTGATCTGGGCGCCCATCTACCGCGAGCCTGTTGTCTCCGATGGCGTCCGAACTTGCTGCCCGAACCAAAGTTCCGCCTGAAACGCGTGACGAGGCGAATGAAAGTCCGCTAACACCGTGCCCGGCGCGCGCTTCGCTCAAGGCATCACTCCGGCTTGATGGGCCGTCATGGCAGCCATGTTCTGATCCAGATGGGCCATGATCCAGACTGAGCCCAGAACCACCAGCGCCACGATCAGCACGCCGAAGGCCAGGGCCAGAACGTTATTGGTGTTGTCCCGTCCGGTCGTCAGGTGGAGAAAGAAGACAAGATGCACGCCCATCTGCGCGACAGCGAGCACCACCAGGGCCGAAATCACCGCCGGCTGGTAGATCAGGTTGGTCTGAGCCGCCAGGAACGAAGCAATCGTCAGCAGGATGGCCAAGCCGAAGCCGAGCAGGTAGCCAGAGAGGCCCCCCGCCATTTCGTGCTCGGTTATGCGTTCCTCGCCCGGCGCTGAATCGCGGCGGTCTGGCGTCTCGCCGGTCCCGCTCCCGCCCCCGATCTCGGTCATGGCGATGCTCCCAACAGATAAACCAGCGTGAAGATGGCAACCCAGATGATGTCGAGCGCGTGCCAGAAGAGCCCGAAGCAGTGGAGCCGCCGCAAAATATCGGGTCGAAAACCCTTGACCCACAGCTGCGCCATCATGGTGCCTAGCCAGAGCAGGCCGAGTGCGACGTGGGTCCCGTGGCAACCAACGAGTGCGAAAAAGGCTGAAAGAAATGCACTTCGAGACGGGCCTGCCTGCTCGCCGGCCATCGCCGCGAACTCCTGCACCTCCAGGAGCAGGAAGGCTGCCCCGAGCAGGCCCGTAATCAGCAGCCAGAACTGGGTGGCAGCCATCGATCTGCGGTGGCTCGCGAGCGTTGCCAAGCCGCCGGTGAAGCTCGAACTGAGCAGAAGGCCCGTTTGCACCGCAACGCGCGTGGGTTCGAACAGATCCTTGCCGGTCGGCCCGCCGGCGGTTGCCTTGGCGAGCACGGCATAAGCGGCGAAGAAAGCCGAGAACATGATGATGTCGGACAGCAGAAAGATCCAGAACCCGTAGGCAACGGTGACGAACTTCGACGCTGGACCGCCCTGTCCGTGGCCCGTCGCGGATCTTGCACCATGGCTGCCGGTGCGATTGAGCCGGTATGGGTTGCGTGTCTGGCGGTCGGCGCTGATGTCGCTGGTGAAGGCGTGATCGCTCATACCGGACGCTCCCAGCTGCGCAGGAAGGCAAGCTGCGCGGCTCGGCCGTTTCGGTCTATTCGCGCGACCTCATCGGCGGGAATCTCGTAGTCGCCATGATCGCGCCAGGCGAAGACGACGAAGGTGGCGTAGGCGCCGATGAAGCCGACGATCGCCAGCCACCAGATGTGCCAGATCAGCGCGAAGCCGATCAGCGTGCTGAAAAAAGCAGTGACGAAGCCTGTCGGGCTGTTGCGCGGCATCTCGATAGGCTCGTACGTGGCCTCCGTCTCCGCGCTCTGCTCCTCGATCCCCCGTTGCTTGATGCTCCAGTAGGGTTCTTCGTTCTCGACGTGTGGCAGCCGCGCAAAGTTGAAGGCGGGCGGAGGGGAGGATGTCGACCATTCCAGCGAACGGCCGTCCCACGGGTCGCCGGTCTCGTCGCGAAGCCTGTCGCGATGCCGGATCGAAACCACCAGCTGCATGATCTGCAGTGCGGCGCCGATGATCATCACCAGCACGCCGAACGCGGCCACCACCAGCCACGGCGCCCAGAGATCCATGTCGATGTGCTGAAGGCGCCGCGTCATGCCAAGCAGGCCGACGATATAGAGTGGCACGAAGACCAGCATGTAGCCGACCAAGGTGACCCAAAATGCCGCCTTCCCCCAACCTTCGTGCAACCGGAAGCCGAATGCCTTGGGGAACCAGTAGGTGAAGCCGGCGAAGGCGCCGAACAGCACGCCCGAGATGATGACGTTGTGGAAATGTGCCACGAGGAAAAGCGAGTTGTGCAGCACGAAGTCGGCGGGCGGGACGGCAAGCAGGACGCCGGTCATGCCGCCGACGGTGAAGGTGGTGACGAAAGCCAGCGCCCAAAGCATGGGCGTGTCGAAACGAACGCGCCCGCCATACATGGTGAAGAGCCAATTGTAGATTTTTACGCCGGTGCCGACGGCGATGACCGAGGTGGCGATCCCAAACGCGGCATTGACGTCGGCACCGGCGCCCATGGTGAAGAAATGGTGCAGCCAGACCATGAACGAGACGATGCAGATGAACATCGTCGCCGCGACCATCGAACGATATCCGAACAGCGGTTTTGACGAGAAGGTCGAGAAGATCTCGGAAAAAATCCCGAAGGCTGGAAGCACCAGGATGTAAACCTCGGGATGGCCCCAGGCCCAGATCAGGTTGACGAACATCATCTGATTTCCGCCGGCTTCGTTGGTGAAGAAATGGAAGCCGAGATAGCGGTCCAGCGTCAGCATCGCGAGCGTGGCGGTGAGGATCGGGAAGGCCGCGACGATGAGCAGGTTGGAGGCCAGCGATGTCCAGCAGAACATCGGCATGCGCAGATACCCCATTCCCGGCGCACGCATCTTGAGGATCGTCGTCACCAGGTTCACCCCGGTCAGCAGAGTGCCGACGCCGGAGATCTGGATCGACCACAGATAGTAGTCGACACCGACGCCCGGCGAGTAGGTGGTTTCCGACAAGGGCGCATAGGGCAACCAGCCGGTGCGCGCGAACTCGCCGATGACAAGCGAGATGTTGACCAGCAGGGCTCCGGTGGCCGTCAACCAGAAGCTGACTGAGTTGAGCGTCGGAAAGGCGACATCGCGGACGCCAAGCTGCAGCGGCACGACGAAATTCATCAGGCCGATAATGAAAGGCATTGCCGCGAAGAAGATCATGATCGTGCCGTGCGCCGAAAAGATCTGGTCGTAATGCTCGGGCGGAAGATAGCCTGGACCGTGGATGGCCAGAACCTGTTGCGTGCGCATCATGATGGCATCGACGAAGCCACGCAAAAGCATGAGCATCGCGAGCACGATGTACATCACGCCGATGCGTTTGTGGTCGACCGAAGTTATCCACTCGCTCCACAGATAGGGCCAATATCCCTTGAGACTTATCCAGCAGAGCACCGCTGCCGCGGCGAGGAACACCGCGAAGGCCGCACCGAGGGGGATAGGTTGGTCGAACGGAATCGCCGACCAATCCAGCTTGCCGAGCATCGTCATTCTCCCCCTTCTGCCTGCTGGTGGTGCGCCATGGCCGCCGCTCGTAACGCCTTCGGACTGACCTGTGGCTCGCCGCTACCGGTACTTTCAGCGGGGCCGGGGCCGGGCGGCAGCGTCTGCTGGACAACCGCTTCGAACAGCCCGGGCTGCACATGGCCGAACGAAGCCGGTGGCAGGTTTGTGCTTTGCCGGGCGAGTTCGCGGTACCCGTCGGCGTTGAGCACGCCGCCGCCGCCACGCAACGATGACGCCCAGCGGGTGAACGCATCGGCCGAAACCGCGGTCACGCTGAAGTTCATGTCCGAGAAGCCGTCGCCGCTGAAATGCGCCGACTGACCGAAATAGCTGCCCTCGCGGTCGGCCTGCAGATGCAACTCGGTCTGCATGCCGTTCATGACATAGACCATGCTGCCAAGCTGAGGCACGAAGAACGTGTTCATCACGCTGGCCGAGGTCAGCTTGAAATGCACGGGAACGCCGGCCGGGATGACCAGCTGGTTGACCGCTCCAATTCCCTGCTCGGGATAGAGGAACAGCCATTTCCAATCGAGCGCCACCACTTGGATGTCGAGCGGTGGCTGCGCCGAGGCGATCGGTTTGCGCGGATCGAGGTGATAGGAACCGTAGTAGATCAGTCCGCCAAGGAAGAGGATGGTGAGCGTCGGGATCGACCAGACGATCAACTCGATCCGACCTGAATAGGTGAATTCCGGGTCGTAACGGGCACTGCTGTTGGAGGCGCGGAATTTCCAAGCGAAGGCCAGCAGTGCGATCAGCGTCGGAATGACGATCACCAGCATCACCGCCAGCGAGTTCAAAAGGATCGTGCGATTGCCCGCGCCAATTGGCCCTTGCGGGTCGAGCACGCCTCCCGCGCAGCCGGGCAAGAATGCGGCCGCGGGTATCCAGAGCAGCGAGTGCGCCGGCTTGAAGGTGGGTGGCAAAAACAGCGGCTGCGCCACGCATCTCTGGGAGGACGCGTCGTGAGGGCACGCGTTCTTCGCGTTTTCCATCTAAGTCTTCCCTGACGCAGAATTCGAGATACGCCCGGTGTCGCCTGCCGCCCAACGAACGCCCTAACTGGCGCCTGTGACGTTTGTTCCGCCGCCGCCCGTCTTGGGCAACCGAGCGGCAAAGCTGGCCCGTTTTTGACAGATCTTGAGAACCGCGGCAGAGCGCTGCGCTCGGACAGGCTCAGCTATTTGGAACCGTCGCCGGCTCGCGCACGAATTTCATTTTCGGCGGCACGGCAAACTCCGTGAACCGATCAGCCAGGCTGTCAAGAGCTTGACGCATGCCCACGCCAGCCGCCGCCGCCCCATGTCCACTGATGATCATCTGGGGCTTCAGCGCGGCCAAGCGCTTCACAGATCTTTCCGCCGCATCCCAGTCCGGCGTGAAATAGCGTGGCGGACCGTGCATCTCGAGATCCTGAACGGCGACCTCATAGACCGACTCCTGCCCTGTGGTGATGAAGGCGTCCCCTACGATCAGCGAGCGGTCCTCCTCGCGCCAGAGCGAGATATGCCCCGGGGCGTGTCCCGGTGTGTGCAGCCATTGCCATCCGGGCATTCCGGGGATCGATCCGTCGCTCGGCAAGGGTTCCAGGCGGTTGCCAAGATCGATCGGCCCGCGTGGAAAGAGCGGCGAAAGCAGCGCCATCAGTCCACCTCCAACCCAGGGGTCCGGCGGCGGATAGGATGTGGTCCCGTCCAAATAGGGGCGCTCGAGCGGGTGTGCGAAGACGGGCACGTCCCACGTATTCGCGAGGTCCAGAACCGTTCCCACATGGTCGAAATGGCCGTGCGTCAAGATGATCGCAGCCGGCCGCGCGTCAGTCCCGAAGCGCTTTTCCGCCACAGCAAGGATGCTGCTCCGGGACGTCGGCAAACCGGTATCGATCAGCACCCATTTCCGGTCTCCGCTGCCCGGTGCGCCGAACAACACGACATTGACGATTGCAAACCGCAAATAGCCAAGATCCGGTGCAATGCTCCAAGCACCGTCGCCACGATCCTCGCGCCTGGCATGGTCGATATCTGAAAGTCGAATTTGAACGGTCATATGATCCCGTGCCTCTGTTGTTTGCCGAGCAGCCGGTCGAGTTAAGCCACGCCGGTGCTACATTGCCCCGAACTTGGCTCAAGCCTCCTTGTTCCTGACGTCGCCAATCGCCACCCAGCTCCCAGGCGGTCGACCACCGGAACAAAGGCTCGGCCCGTCGGTTCGGCACTACCCGGTCAGGCAGGACGAAGGATCTGCTGAGCTGAGCAAAGGGATGCGGCTTGCCCGGTCGGATCCGGCGTTTCGCCAAAGGCAATTCGCGGTCCGAACAGGGCGGCCGAGTTTGAAACTGCCCAAAGGAGACTCCGAATGGACGAAGTGGGACTCACGGACGGGCACGAAGTGGGTGAGCCGGCTCCGGGAGCTTCGCGCTTCGCCAGTTTTTTCATGGCGGGCTTTGAGTGCTCCTCGCACCGGCGCAAGGACGGCGTCCGCCTCGACCTTATTCGTGCGACCTCGCACAATTTGCATGCCCTCGGCGACTACCGGGCCTGCGCCGACCTCGGCCTGCGCACCAATCGCGATGGGCTACGCTGGCACCTGATCGAAACCGCTCCCGGAACCTATGACTGGTCAAGTTGGATGCCTATGGTCGAGGCAGCCCGATCGGCAGGTGTCCAGGTCATCTGGGATATCTTCCACTATGGATCCCCGGACCATGTCGATCAGGGGTCCATCCATTTCATCGATGCCTATGCCTCGTTCGCGGCGGAAGCCGTGAGGGTGCACCGCTCGATTACCGGCACATCGCCTCTGTTATGTCCGATCAACGAAATCTCCTTCTTCGCCTGGGCCGTCGAGGTCGGCTATTTCCCGCGCGTAGGGCTGAACAAGCGGGGATGGTTCAAGCGGCATCTCGTCAAGGCTGCCATCGCCGGTGTTCGTGCAATGCGCGAGGTCGATCCGGCATGCAGATTTGTCTGGGCCGAGCCGCTCATCCACATCGCGCCTCGCGACTGGACCCGCGGCGAACGGCGCCGCGCCGAAAACGCCCGACTGGGACAGTTCGAGGCCTACGACATGTTGCTGGGCCGCGTCGAACCCGAGTTGGGCGGCAGCGAGGATGTTGTCGATGCCGTGGGCCTGAACTTCTATCCGCACAATCAATGGTACATAAATGGGCCGACCATTCCGATGGGACACCACGAGTACCGTGCTCTGTCGGAAATGCTGATCGAGGTCGCTCATCGATATGGCAAGCCGATGTTCATCGCCGAAACCGGCTCGGAGGGATCGGGCGGGGCTGCTTGGCTCCACTATGTCTGCGACGAGGTGCGTGCGGCGATGAGCCTCGACGCGCCGATCGAGGGTATTTGCCTGTATCCGATAACCGCTTACCCTGGGTGGGATAATTCCCGACATGCGGAGGTGGGGTTGTTTTCGGTCATCCAGGCGGATGGTACGCGACGCCTCCGCCAGCCCGTCGCCGACGAACTGGTTCGGCAGCAAGGTCTGTTCGCACCGAACCGGACGCGCTGAAGGAGCGGCCGGCAACAAGGTGGGCGGGTTGTGGATGCCGTCCCGCGCCGTTGGATCAGCTTTTTGCGGTCTCCCCCGCCTCGCGCAACCTGGCGTACCGCAGGGTCACGTCGCTCAGATTTTCCTTCAGCCAATCGGCCATGGCTTCCTCTTCGCTCAGATTCTGCCTGAGGGCCGTTTCTGCATGCTGGAAGCCGCCGGCATCGGCGAGCACCAGGAGCGAATTGTAGGCAGCGATCTCGTAGTTCTCGAAGGCGAAATTCGCCAAGCTGTTCTTGATGATCTCGTCGCCTGCCATCGAATGTCCCATGGCCGCCATGCTGCCAACCATCGATAGGGCCGTGTCCTTGAGCGTGGAGTGCTCTTCATCGAGGCCCTCCAGGACCGCCTCGATCCGGGTGATCTGGCCCTCGGTCTCCTGAATGTGCCGGCGCAAGCGATCAACCACCACAGGATAATTCTCGATACGCTCGACCTGTGGTTTCATGATCGACAGCGCTTGGTTCTCCATGGCATGGGCGTTGCGCAAGCCAACAATAAAGATCGAACGGCTCTCCGTGGTGAAGTTTGTATCCATCACAATTCTCCTTCTGATTTGCCGGCGCCAATTCAGCTCCCATGTGCGGGAGAACTCACCGCCAGTCCGCCTAGGGGCGTCCTTCCGGTGCCCGCCCATTCCGGCAGACTTTTCTGGATGCGAGCGAAAGTAGCCAGGGCCTGTCCGACCACCTGGTCCATGTTGTAGTAGCGGTATGTTGCCAGGCGGCCGACAAACCACACGTCGGGACAGGTTGCGGAGAGCGCTTCATAGCGCTTGTAGAGCGCTTCGTTTTCGGCTCGCGGCACCGGGTAGTACGGGTCCCCGATATCCGTCGGATATTCGTAAGTCAGGCTGGTCCGCGCGTTCTGCTGGCCGGTCAAATGTTTGTACTCCGTGATGCGGGTGTAATCTTGCGTCTGCGGATAATTGACGACCGCAACCGGCTGAAACTGCTCGCGGTCCAGGGTGACGTGCTCGAAACGCAGCGAGCGATAGGGAAGATGCCCAAGCTGCCACCCGAAATATTCGTCGATTGGACCGGTATAGATCATCCGCCTGAACGGGATCTTCTCACGGATTTCGCGGAAATCGGTCTGCAGCATGATCTTGATGTTCGGATGGTCGAGCATGCGTTCAAACATCCTGGTGTATCCGCCGGCCGGCATTTTCTGGAAGCTATCGCTGAAATAGCGGTCGTCACGGTTGGTCCTGGTCGGCACTCGTGCCGTCACCGATTTGCTCAGTTGACTGGGATCGACGCCCCATTGCTTCCGAGTGTAGCCACGGAAGAATTTTTCGTAGAGCTCGCGGCCCACCGTGCTGACAACGACATCCTCGGCCGTGCGAACGTCCTCTACCGTCTCGCGTCGCGACGCAAAGAATTCCTCCAACTGGGCCGAGGTCAGGTCCAGCCCATAAAGGCTGTTGATCGTGTCGAGATTAATCGGGATGGGAACGAGTTTCCCGTCCACCGCCGCCAACACCCTGTGTTCGTATGACCGCCACTCGGTGAACCGCGACAGGTAGTCCACGATCGCCTGGCTGTTGGTGTGGAAGATATGCGGACCGTAGCGGTGGATCAGGATGCCGGCTTCATTATAGCAATCATACGCATTGCCCCCCACGTGGCCGCGACGATCGACCAGCAGGACGCTTTCGTGACGCTGCGAGGCTATCCTTTCGGCAAGCACGCTGCCGGCAAAACCCGCCCCGACGACCAGCCAGTCGAACATGGCTAAGCGCTCCTGCGAAGAGGGACGATTTTCTTGCGTTCATGGGCGCGCTCGATGTGAGCTGCCATGGCATTCCATGTTCGCTCCCAGGAGGTATCCGCAAGGTAGGCGTCGACTTGTCGCCGGAGCATCTGGCGCGGTCGCGAAAGAGCCGAGCGGAGCTTGGTTTCCAGATCGTCGCTGTCGGCGATTTCCACCAGTCCGGCAGCGCCGTAGCTGCGCACCACGTCGACTATCGCCGTCGAGACCACCGGCAGCCCGGCCGCGAGGAACTCCGGCGTCTTGGTCGGGCTGATGAAGCGGGTCGCTTCATTGAGGGCGAACGGCATCCAGCCGGCATCCCAGTGGCGCAGGTAGTCGGGCAGATCGCGGTAGGCTTTCCCGCCCAGCCAGTGAAGATTCTCGGCTTGCGGCAGGCTTGTAGGATCGATCTTGACCACCGGGCCAAGCATGACGAAATGCACGTCCGGCATGATCTCCGCCGCCTGGGCCACGAGGTCGACGTCCAGCCGCTCGTCGATGACGCCGAAATAGCCGACCCTCGGGTGAGGAATGCCGGCCTGATCGGCTGGGTCCTTTCCCGGCTTCCTGGCCTTGTGAAAGTGGTTCACATCGATGCTGCTCGGAAAGGGATAGATCGCGTGATGCAGGTGGCGCTTGGTCTCGAACAGGCTCAGGCCGCCGGTGAAAACAAGATCGGCGCGGTTCAGAAGCGCCTTCTCCATCTGCCTCAGTTCGGGCGGCGCATTCTTGAACGCCGAGAGTTCGTCCATGCAATCATAGACGCATATGTCCGGCTGGAGGTACTCCGTGAAACGAAGAGCCATTGGCGTGTAATACCATGCGATCAGCCGGCTGTGCGGCATAGAAGCGATTGTCTGCTGAACAAATCTCCGCTGCGCGGCGTCTGCTTTCGCGGCCGACGTGCCGACCGGGAGCACTGGTGTCGCAATCAGAATGTTTGGCGAGGCCTCGCTCGTCCGCAATAGCGGCTGCGCCAGTTCTTCGAAAACAGGTTCTTCAAAGTAGACAACTCTCTGCTGCATGGATGCGAGAGTGAGGATATGCTGCGGGCGTTGATGAACGAAATTCCACCTTAAATGGGAGAAGCAAACCAGTAGATTTTGCCTGTCAGCTTGTTTACTGACCATTACCCTGCCAAAGGCTGCTTCCATTGAGATATTCCTTTTATAGACGGTCGTTTATGTTGCGACTAACATTTGTTAATCGTGGATGAGGGGACAACTAGACTTCAGTTTCAGCTCCTAACTTTCGGGTAGGTGAGTTGTTCCAAGGTGAAACGAGAGCTCGGTCGCCGCTTCGGATTGGACGAATGCAAAGCGCCGGCCGCGCGGAGGCAGACTGGCTGTCTCAAATGGCGGGTCATCGAACTGCCCCCGACGAGGTTTGCTGGTGGAGAACCGCCTTTGCCGTATTTGCGTTGCACTTGCTGGCTATAAAATATCCCGGACATCAACTTGATTCGCCCGCGGCATTGGGCGCGTCCGGGGCAAGGGCAAATTCCGGGGCTAAGATGAAGATCGATTTCGACACCAACGTGTTTCCGCTGTTCCATCCGCAAAGCGTGGATGACCTCAAGGACCCATGCCCCGTCTTCGATGGCAGGCTGTGGCATGTCTTCGGTTCTAGCGGGACGGTGACGACCGAGACGTGGAGAATCCTGCACGCGACGGCGCCCGACCTCTATGGGCCTTGGATCGAGCACGAGGCGATCGAGCTTCCCATCAACGGGACGGGGGTCGCGGCTCCGGGCGTCATCCACGAAAGTGGCGTCTTCCATATGTTCATCCAGACCGAGTTCATGAAATCCGGTGGCCGCTGCGAGCATGCGGTTTCCAACGACGGCTTCCATTGGGTGGTTCTCAGCCCGGCCATTCTCGCCATCCCCGACACGGAGGAGGATGGCATTTACGATCCGCACCCGGCGGTCATTGGGGGCAAGCGCTATCTCGTTTACTCTGCCATGCCGAAATTCAACAGAGTGCCGCAGCCCGACATCTATCTCGCTCGCAGCCAGTCCGATTCGTGGTTCGGTCCGTGGAAGCGGATCGGCAAGATCCTCGATCACGCTGATGTCCCTCATCACAATACGAGAGAGGATCCCGACTATGAATGGGGCATAGAAGGTGCCCAACTGGTCGAGTTGCCGGATGGCCGAGTGCTCCTGAACGCCACTTGTTTTCTTCCAAATGGCCTTCGTGGGAATCGTCAGCGCGTGTTTTTCGCCATCGCTGACGAGGTTGCCGGACCTTACGTGTCGATAGGGCCGGTGCTCGAGCCAGGCCAGCCGGGCGAGAACGGTCATTCAACGGTGATGATCGAAGGCAGCCAGCTTTCACTGTTTTACCAAAGCCGGGTTGCCGCGACCGACCACCGGTGGCGCTACGGCTTGGCCCGATGTGACGTGGCTCTGTTTTCCAAGGTTGCATGATCCCTGCCTGCCTGCCGGCACGCACGACCGTGTTCGACCGGTCGTCTTCGTCGTGCAATTGAGTTTCCGCTGACCCTAGACGATCCGCTGCCAGTTCTTCCCAAATTAAACGCCTGCTCGGGCGGAACAATGCTTCCGGGCTGAGGTTCGACTGACTTCAAACGGAGAGTCAGCCATGTATTACACCGACAAGAAATTGCAGTTCCCCGTTCAAGTCGAGACGCCGAACCCAATCTTTGCTCGCGCCTTACAGCAGGCCATAGGCGGAGTGGAAGGCGAAATTCGTGTCGCCTTGCAGTATTTCTTTCAAGCCTGGGGGTGCCGTGGACCGGCCAAGTACCGCGACCTGCTGTTGAACACAGCCACCGAGGAGCTCGCCCATATCGAGATGCTGGCGACCGCGGTCGCGCTCAATCTCGAAGGGGCACCGCTTTCACTGCAGGAGGACGTGTCATCCGATGCGGTCGGAGGCTCTGTCCTCAACGGGATGAATTTCCGCCATATCTTGTCGACTGGGCTCGCCGCCCTGCCGGAAAACTCCAACGGTGTTCCCTTCAATGCTTCGCATGTTTATGCCAGCGGCAATCTTGCCGCCGATATGGTCGCCAACGTCACCGCGGAAGGAAGCGGGCGCGTGCTTGCGACCCGCCTCTACAACATGACCAACGATGCCGGAATGAAGGACATGCTGTCATTCCTCATCGCGCGCGACACCATGCATCAGCAGCAGTGGCTGGCGGCGATCGAGGACATGGGCGGCCTGACCGCGTCTCTGCCGGTGCCCAATTCCTTCCCGCGGGAGAAAGAGCATCAAGACGTATCCTATGCGTTCATCAACTGTTTCGTCGAAGGTGTCGCACCGGCGCAGGGACGCTGGAGCGAAGGCCCGTCGATGGACGGCAAGGGCGAGTTCTCCCTGTTGCCCGGTGCACCGATGGGCGAGGAGCCAATGCTCTCGCCGCCACGGCCAAGCTCTGGTGCGCAGAGTGAGCAGATGTTCGACAGGAAGGCAGCCGAATAGTCATCGTCACAGGCAGAAGGCGGCGGCCAAATGCGGCCGCATCCGCTTGTGCCGTTCGTGCCTGTCAGGACGCGTCGGGCCGAAGGAGCCTGGCGCAGACATCGCGAATGAGCTGCGGCAGGACGTCGAACGCATAGCCGACATGCAATCGCTCCAGCGGCGTGTGATAATCGCGTCCCCACGGACCGATGTTGATCGTCGGCATGTTGGCCAGGGCTCGCGTGAGAGGCCAGCGCACGCTGTCTTTCCAGGCTGGCGTGTTGCGGGCGACGACGTCGAGGGAGGATTCGGCCGCTTCGCCAAAGAAGCTCATGTCCGAAATCCCGGCGAAATAGTCCGCGCACGTGACCACGCTGCCATGGCGAGCCCCTGCCTCGTCGGCCACCTCGACGGCAGCGGCTCGCAGCCTGGCGGCTGCCGGCTGCGCGGAAAGGTTCGTCGGCAGATAGGGTATCGATCCGAAGCCCGTCAGGATGGCTGGCCCGGCCAAGCGGCTGAGTTCCCAAGCCTGCTCGGTTATCAATCGGCACTTCTCGGGCAGGGGCTGTTCGCCGGCGGCGATCGAAGCAGAAACAGCTTCGAGCCGCAGCCGCTCCGGTTCTTCGAGACGCGCCAGCAGAGTCTCATACCGATGGACGGGAATAGATTGCACCACCTCAAGCAGACCTGTTTCGTGCTGAGCAGAGACGCGGCGCCGGAGCTCCTGCAAAAGAAGCGAGGCCGCTTCGGCGCATAGGCTGTCGAACCGGTCGAGCACCTCACTGGGCGCTCGGCGATAACTCAGCACATTGAAGGTGGCATTGGCGGTCCGCGGTGTCGTGACATCATATCCGGTCTTTCCGTCCCGAATCCCGAGCAGGCTGGGCGGGGTGCCGGGTCCGGTGCCGCACATGTCGGTGAGCTCGGGCGCCCATTCGATCCGCGTGGCGATTGCCGCGGCGATAGCGCCGGCATTGAGGCCATTCAAGGGAAAGCCGCTATGTGTGGGAACACCAACCACGCAGGCGGCTGGAAGCAGCTTGCCGACGGTTCCCAGAGCGATGACGCGACCCTTGCTGCCGTCGCCATCATCCGCGATCGCATCGAGATTGATCACCGCGAGCAAATCGAGGTCGCGCTCTTTACAGAGTCCAGGCAGCATTTGTGCCGCCTTGCGGGCGCCGGCGGAATTGTTCTCCTCGTCCGGCACGGCGATGAAAAGCAGATTTCCAGCCGGCTTTGCGCTTTCGGCAAATTCGGCGCATACGGCCAGCCCCGCTGCAAGGCCCGCCTTCATGTCGAGAAGGCCGCGTCCGGCAAGGAATTCGCCGCCCGCGAAATCATGGTGCGCCAGGATGGCGGCTGGAGCGTTCGCGGCGACGAGGGAACCGTGCAACGCCTTTGTCAGCGCGTCGGGCCGAGTGGCCAGAGGCTCCAACTGTCCGTAATCGCTTGTCCCGACGGTGTCGTAGTGACCGGTCAAGAGCACGGTCGGGCGACCAGTGCCGCGCAGGAGCATCGCCACGCAGTGACGGCCGTCCTGAGGTCCGACCTCGATCGTCCAGACCTCCGCGTTCTGAAATGCCGTCTCCTTTCGGAGTTCCGCCGCCAACCAAGGGCCGAAGGCAGCCTCGCCGTCCGTGCCGGTGACGCTCTTCTGCTCGGTCAAACCGACTGCCCAGCGCCGCGCACGACTGGATAGTGTCTCGATAGGATTGCGGGTCATTGCCGTCCTGCCATTCGGGTGGGAACGGTGGACCCTATCCTGGTCCAGCGATTTCTCTCAAGCGCACTTCGGCGGTGACTCAGTGGAATCGACTTGGAAGCAACTCTCGACCGAGGTAGCTCGTCTCGATGACGGACTGGCGGCGCTCCCGACCGGTTCTTCCTGCATTGCTCTTGGATCGCAAAAAGCTCTTCGCCGACGGAACATCGCAGGTTCTATGAAGTTGGGCTGCCAAGGAGGAACGTGCCCATGAACGGTGTCATCTATCTTATCGGCCTCGTCGTTGTCGTGCTCGCGATCCTTTCCTTCCTCGGTTTTCACTAGGTGACCCATGCAACGCAATGACGGCCAGGGCCGTAAACCCACTGATTTCGACAAGGCGACAAGCGACGTTTCCGACAGGCTCGGCCGGGAAAAACAGCGCGCGAGCGAGTTGCTTCACGATGCTCGCGACGGACTGGCCCGCAAGGCTGGCGACTACGCGACAGAAGCCACGCAGGTTATTTCGGACAAGGCGGAGGAGACGCAGCGCGACATCGGATCGAGCTTGACGGCGTTGGGCGGCGCGCTGCGCGCTGCCAGCGAGCATCTGGCCAACAATGATGAAAGGACCGCGTCGAAATTTGCCCTGGACGCCGCCGGCGGGCTGGAGCGGCTTTCCTCCTCGTTGAAAGAAAAGCCGTTTGGCCAGGTGCTTGAGGATGTGCAGTCCTTCGGCCGGCAAAACCCCGGTGTCCTGCTTGCCGGGTCCGTATTGGCCGGATTGGCGCTGGGTCGATTCATCAAGGCTTCCCCATCGAGAAGCCCCGAAGCATCTCGAAGTGCCTCGGGTGGTGTTAACTCGCAGACCGGCGAAGCTGCCGGCTGGTCAGCCGACGGTGTGCAAGGATTCGGCGGCGGCGTTGACGATCTGGCCACGCCGTATGGGGAGCAAGACAGATGAACACTCAAGACAATCCCAGCCTCGCGACCCTGGTGACCGACTTGGCCCAAAACGTCACCACGCTGGTGCAAACCGAAGCCAGGCTTCTGCGGGCGGAGCTCTCTGAAAAGTTTACCAAGACGGGAGCTGGCGCCGCCGAGGTGCTGGGCGGGGCCATCTGCCTGGTCGCGGCTCTGCTCGTGCTGCTTCAGGCCCTGGTCATCGCATTGACGCGGGCAGGGCTGGGGGCCGGGTGGTCCTCCCTGTTGGTCGGCGTTGTGGTGGCAATTCTTGGCGTCATTCTGCTGCGCACCGGCATGGCAAGCATGGCGCCTTCCGAACTTACTCCCGACCGAACCCAAGAACAGCTCAGGCGCGACGCGACTGTGATCAAGGAACAAGTGAGATGACCGAGAAATCCGCAGCCGAACTCGAACGCGAGGCGGAGGCCGCGCGCGCCAGGGTGGTGGAGACCGCCGAATCCATTCGAGGCAAGATGTCCCCGGGACAATTGCTGGATGAATTCACCGGCATCTTCTCCGGAGGAGAGAGTTCGGCAATGCTCAACAATCTGAGAACGCAGGTCAGGGACAATCCCTTGCCCGTGACCATGGTGGGCGCAGGTCTGGCTTGGCTGATGCTGGGCAGCGGTCCGTCGAACGGCAGTCGTCGCCGGGCCGGCTATACGGCGCCTACTCCGCCCAGCGGGCGTGACGAGGCGGAGGGCGGCGGCTTGGGCAGCACGCTCTCCGGAACCGCTGAATCGCTCTCGTCAGCTGCAAGTAGCTTGGGCGCGGCCATAACGGGCGCAGCGAGCGGCGCCGCCGAAGGATTGACGAGCAACGCCGCCAGCGCAGGATCGACGGCTGGCGACATGGCTGCAAAAGCCAGTCGCTCGGCACAGGAGCTGTTGAACGATCAGCCCCTCGCGGTCGCGGCGGTCGGTCTCGCCATCGGCGCCGCGATAGGCGCCATGTTGCCCCATACCGCAGTGGAGGATGAGCAACTGGGGGCCTATGGCGAGAAGCTTCGCAACACCTCGGAGACCATGCTCGAGCAAGGCCTCGACCAGGCCAAGCAGGTTGCCGCGGACGCCTATGAGACGATCAAGCAGGAAGCTGGACGGCAGGACACACAAGCAGGCACGGTGGCCGACCAGATTGGTGAAATCGTCAAGTCCGCGGCCGACACGACGGAGCAGTCCGTACGGGAACGGGTCTCTCTCCCATCGGAACAAAAATCCTAGCCGAGGATGCTGGAGCCGCCGTCATCCTCATGCGACTGGCGGCGGCGCAGGCAACTCGCGAAAGGGATGTCGATCTAGTCTTCAGAGCTCTTTTCGCAGGAAGATGCGCGCGGTGCCCGGAATGCCAAATTCAACCCTGCCAAATTCCTCGTATCCGTGGCGAACATAGAAGCCAGGTGCCTGGAAGCTGCTGGTCTCGACCACGGCGCGCGCGCAGCCACGCTTTCTTGCCTCTGTTTCCACGGCTGACAGAAGCCGGCTGCCATACGACTTTCCTCGAACATCCTCAGTCACGAAAAACATGTCCAGGAACAACAGTCCAAGCTCAGTCCTGCCCCACAGACCCCCAACGACCTTTCCCGAGGCGTCGCGCACTATGGCGCCGATCGGCATTCGATCCGCGACGCCGGACTTGGCCACATTGTAGCGATAGAGAGCAGCGCCCGCTTCTGCCTTGGCATCCCCGCCGGTTTCAACCAACTCGATCAGGAGATCCGGCTTCCGTGCTGCGCCGCTCGCTGAACATGCCCAGTCTGAAACCTGCTTCGATCTTGTCATCGTTGGATCTGCGAAGGAGACTTTCGCTTCACTTGCCGGCCCCGCCGCCCACGGCCATTCGAATGCCAAGGCCGACAATGAAGCAGCCCGCTATCCGTTGTTGCCAAAGTCTCACGCGGGGTCGACGCATGACCCATTCGCCGAGCACACCAGAAGCAACCGCATAGGTTCCCAGGACCAAGACGCCAGTCAATTTCTGGGTCGCGCCGAGCATCAGCATCTGGAACCAGACAGAGCCACGGTTCGGATCGACGAACTGAGGCAGGAACGCGATCATGAAGGTCATGGGCCAGGGATTGATGAGGTTGGCTATCATACCTTCCCGCATCGCTGCGAGCGGACCGACGCGCTTGACGCACTCGACATCCAGATCGCTTTTCGTGCCCGAGAGCAAACTTATACCCAACCAGACCAGATAGGCTGCCCCAGCCCAACGAAGCGCGTCGAATGCCAATGGCGATGCACGCAGGAGCGAGGAGACACCCAGGGCGATCAGCGGCAGTTGCACCGTGCCTGCGCCCAATGTCATTCCCACGACCGTGAACAACGCCACGCCACGGCCTTGCCCGATGCCACGTGCCATGACCAGCATGCTGTCGGGGCCGGGTGGCATCTGCAACAGGATCACGGTGCCGAGAAAGGCGAACCACAGATTGGGATCGATCTTACACCTCCCTGGCCCAAGCCTATTTGGCGCGTTCAATGCCGGCCCCCCTGTCCCGGCAAGCGGCGACATTTTTGCCTTGGCGCGATCACTCCTGGGGCCGTCTAGCCGGCCTTGTCGAACCGCATGGAGCCCCACTCGGTCACAAAATGTTCTCAATATACCTGCTCGCTGAGAACTCCGTCGCAACGCGATATTTCCGGCCCGGAGCTTCCGATATTCTCCTCGGCGTCACAATTTTCCAAAGGAAGATTTGTTCCCGGGGAACGAACGCTGCGTGTCATCCGGCAGCACGTGGCCCGACCATTGTGCTGCCCGTCCCATCTTCGCCAGATCAAAACCAGTGGGCCGTCAAGCAAGGAAGTCCAGGATGGCCTTCGCCAACAGGTCCGGTGCTTCTTCGGCGACATGGTGACCGCTGTCGATGCCTTGGCCTTGCAGGTGCCGGGCCCACGGGCGCCAGATCGCCAGCACATCACCATAGAGCCGTTCAAGATCGTCGCGCAGCGACCACAGGACAAGCGTTGGACATTCGACCCGTAGCCCTTGGGCGCGATCCTCCGCATCGTGCCGCCGATCGATCGTTAGGGCGGCCCGGTAGTCCTCGAGCATCCCATGCACGACGTGCGGACTGTTGATCGCCGTCTGGTAGTCCTCGAAGTTTTCTTTGCCCATCGCTTCGGCCGATCCGCCATACCACGCCTGCGGATCGACATTGATGGCGCGCTCGGGCTTGTCTGGCTGGGCAAAGAAGAACCAATGCCACCACTCTGTCGCAAAGCGGCTGTCACAACGCTCCAGATGCTCGAGGACCGGGATGCCATCGATTTCGACAAGGTGCGAAATACTGGCGGGATGATCCATCGCCATCCTGAATGCGGTAAGGGCGCCACGGTCATGCCCGGCGACGGCGAAACGATCAAAACCAAGCCTGTGCATGAGAGCCACGCAAATGCCGGCCTTTGCCGCTTTGAAGATCCCGCGCTTTCCCAGGCATCGGCCGGGACGGATGATTGCCCAAAACCCGGCAGGTCCGGGCAAATGACGGTGTGACGTCTTGCCAGTATCGGCGCGACGCGATGCCATGTGGTGTGGGTTCGCGGGTGCCCATGCAGGAGCAACAGTGGCGGGCCAGCCCCACCATGGCGCACGCGCAACATCGCATCCGCAAGCTTGACGATCTCCAGGGCAAAGCCGTCGAACATCATTTTTGCCGAGGGTCGGTCAGCGACTGTCCAGCGGTGACGAAAGTGCCCTCCTTCCGAGCGACCGCCGCGGCCAGAAGCGTACGCGCCGCGTTTCGGACTTCCTCCTGCAGGTCCTTGTCATCGTCGAGGTCGTCGTGGCTGGTCGCGTACGGCTTCCAATAACCGGTGTAACGGTCGAGTTCGGCCTTCGGCCCCGCCGGGACCATTTCGATCGATTTCAGCCAATCCGATAAAGAGCGCCGGACGTTTTCGGCTCCCTCGGTATCGCCATGCACGATTACCGAAAAGAGCCGGCCGGCAAGGTGCCGGGGATAGTCCCATCCCTCGAGTTCCAGCGCCTTCGCCTCCCGCGCCTCCTTGCCGTGCGTGGAACTAGGATCGGGATTGCCGCCATCGGCGCATACCAGACGGTCCATCATCAGCTTCAGCGGCGAGGTGGCCTGATACCAGTGGACAGGCGTTATGATCATCACCGCATGGGCAGCAACCCACATCGGATAGATATCGTTCATCCAGTCCTGCGTCTGGCCGAGCGAATGATTTGGATAGCAGGAACAGGGCCAGTGACAAAGCGCGGCAGCAGTGGAGAAGCAGGCCTTGCAGGGGTAGATTTTGCGGCCGTATTCGGCGGCCAGCCGGGACAAATCCAGGATCTCGATTTCCGCGCCGCCGGCGTTGAAAATCTTCCGGGCGATTTCGACCAAACGATAGGATTTGGACATCTCGCCGGGGCAGGTGTGCTCGCTGCGCGGCGATCCGTTCACGATCAGGACGCGGCGTCGTTTGCCCCGCTCATTCATGCGCTTTGCGCGCTCGATTGCTTGTCTGGCCTTGAACCAATCGACCGCCAGATTGCGAATTGATTCGCCAAGTTCGGTACGAAGGCGTACACAAAGAGGTCGTCAGCAGCACGATACGGGCGTTGACGCTTGGGAGCGACCATCGCACTCCTGCCCCAGCGTGAGGCTAGGATGTCATGGCGAAAGACCCCGAGCGCCCCGGTCTAGCGGCCGAAGCCGTGCGTACACTTGCCCGAGAATCGGGCGCTACGGAACAGCAGATACGAGACATAGTGTTGCTGGTGGGGTTCGACCGCTCCTCGATCCTCAGGGAAGCTCGTCTTCTCGCCAAGGATGGATAGCCGACAAAACCTGCGGTTTGTCCACAGCAGCTACTGTCGGTTTCATACCGACGCGGCCGCCTGCCTAGTGCTGGCCGGGTGGGACGGTTTATGTTTTGCCATCGTCCGCTCGTTCGAGGGGCGCGGCCGGCCGAGAGATCCCAGCGCTCTTGCCCAAGTGGAGAGCGTCTCGTGGATCACAAGATTCTGCAGGCCAAGAGCGAGTTGTTGCGCCGAATGAGCGCGGCCGATTTCGAGCGGCTGCGGCCTCATCTCGAAAGTGTTTTTCTGGAATTGCGCTCGCCGTTGGAGATCGAAGGCAAAAAGATCGAAGCTGTCTATTTCCTGGAGAGTGGCATCGCATCGGTCGTCGCCAAGACTTCGGGAACGGCGGAATCAGAGGTGGGAATAATCGGCTTCGAAGGCATGACCGGTTCGGCGCTGATCATGGGCGACGACCTGGCAAGCTTCGATTGTTACATCCAGTCGACGAGCGAAGCGATACGGATGAGCGCCTCGCCGTTTGTCGAAGCCTTGGAAGAGAGCCCGACCTTGCGGCCGTTCCTGTTGCGCTACGTCCAGTATCTCCACGTCCAGACGAGCTACACGGCATCGATCAACGCACGACACAGCCTGGAGGTCCGGCTGGCGAGATGGCTTCTGATGTGCAGTGACCGGACCGTCGGCGACAGGATTATGATAACCCACGAATTCCTTTCCGTCATGCTGGGCGTCAGGCGCCCCGGAGTTACCGTGGGGCTTCAGACAATAGAAAGCCATGGCTACATCCGTGCCCGCCGCGGCGAAATTACCATCCGGGATCGGAAAGGTCTCGTGGCGCTGGCACGAGAATCTTACGGCCCTCCCGAACTGCAATACCGTCGGCTGGTCGGGGACCTCGGTTCAAAGAACCCTTCGAGGCAGGACCGTCCGCCCACCTGACCGCCATCATGTCGGCATTGCAGGGCGGGTATTGCATGCATTGCGGGAGTGGCCGACGCGACAATGCCAGTGACGGCACATTGCCTAAGCCCGCATCGGCCACTGCGGCATGATTTGGGGATGCCGCCTGGTCAATCTAGTCCTCTGCCAATGACTGACAATAAAGGGCCAAGGTTTGGTAAGAAACGTACGAATTTAATCTCGCGCTGACGATGCCGGCGCGCTTCGCGCCATTCACCGCCGACGGCGATCGCCCTTGGTCAGGGCAATCACAAGTCCTTGAACGCAAACTGTTCCCGGAACATCTCAACTCCAGGTTTGTTTGAAGCCCAGATGCCATCCGGAGCAGGGGCGAGAAGGTCCATGGTCAATTCGCGATCGATACCGGTGGTCGTCGGCCGCCCGATCCATCGGACACCGATGGCGGTCGCCAATGCTTGTTTCATCGGTGCGCTGCTGACTGACCTCACCTATTGGCGAACCGCGGAGATGATGTGGGCCGATTTTTCCGCATGGCTGCTGTTCGCCGGCCTCGTGATGGGCGCTCTTGCGGTGCTTGCGGCGCTTTTCGATCTCTTCACCCGTCGAATTCTCCGTACGCACGGAGCCTATCTGCTCGGCAGCCTGGTGGTGCTTGTGCTGTCGTTCTTCAACGCGCTGGTGCACAGCCGTGACGCGTGGACGTCGGTCGTGCCGACAGGGCTCATCCTCTCCGCGGCGGCCGTGATCGTCTTGGTTCTCGTGTGGTTGTTGGGATGGAGCACCGGCCGCACTCGCGTGGAGGTGGTCGAATGAACGCCCTGCAGGTTTCGAACACTCACGTCCGGCGTGCCCTTGGGTTCGGTCTGTTGTGCGGATCGCTTTTGGCATTGCCAGCCTGCAGCAACGACGACCCAGACCCGAGCGGCCAGGTCGGCCCAAGTCCGACACTGCCTGAACCAGCGCAATATCTTGTCCCGCCCATGCATGTCGCTTCGGTCGTCGGCTGGAAACAGGACGAGAAACCAACGGTCGCGAAGGGTTTGCAGATCCAGGCATTCGCCAAGGGATTGAAGCATCCACGCTCGCTCTACACCTTGCCGAACGGTGACATTCTCGTGGTCGAGTCCGTGGCGCCGCCCGGCGCCGCGATCAAGCGTCCGAAGGACCTGATCATGGGCTGGATCGAGTCCATGGCGACGTCGGGCGGCGGTACCGAGGGAAGCAACCGTATCACGCTGTTGCGTGATTCGAATGGCGACGGCGTGCCCGACGTGCAGGATGTATTCCTCGATCATCTCAATTCGCCCTTCGGCGTGGCTCTGGTCGGCAGCGATCTCTACGTCGCCAACACGGATGCGATCGTGCGTTATCCCTACATATCCGGCGATACCAAGATCACCGCGCCAGGCACCGTGCTGACGCCTCTGCCCGGCGGCCCGATCGATCATCATTGGACCAAGTCTCTCGTCGCCAGTCCGGACGGATCGCTGCTTTATGTCGGCGTCGGCTCCAACAGCAACATCACCGAGAACGGCATCCAGGCGGAAAAGGATCGCGCCGCGATCTGGGAGGTCGACAGGGCGACAGGCCGTTCGCGCATTTTCGCAAGCGGGCTGCGCAATCCCAACGGTTTGAGTTGGGAGCCGCAGAGCGGAGCGCTGTGGGCCGTCATCAACGAGCGCGACGAACTCGGCCCCAATCTGGTTCCCGACTACATGACTTCGGTCAAGGACGGCGCGTTTTATGGCTGGCCCTACAGCTACTATGGCCAGCATGTCGATCCGCGGGTGATGCCGCAGCGGCCGGACCTGGTCGCCAAGGCGATCGCTCCGGACTATGCACTGAGCTCCCATGTCGCGCCCCTGGGCCTGGCATTTTACACCGGCACGAATCTGCCCGAATCCTATCGCAATGGCGCCTTTGTCGGCGAACATGGCAGTTGGAACCGTAAGCGCTTCAACGGCTATAAGGTCGTTTTCATACCGTTCAATGGAGGTCATCCCAACGGCAAGCCTCAGGACGTCATCACCGGTTTCCTGGACAGTGACAACAAGGCACATGGGCGACCCGTGGGCGTTGCTGTCGACAAGGCGGGCGCGCTGTTGATTGCGGACGATGTCGGAAACACGGTCTGGCGCGTGACCGCATCTCGGTAGCTATCGGATTGTATACGCAGGAAGCCGGTACGTGAGACGCTGGCCAGTTGACCCTCACGCTGTTACCGGCGGCGTAACCTCTACTGAAGATTCAAAAGTATGCGTTAACCGGCACGCGCGATACGGCTAGGTCGAGGGGAACAAAGGTCGCGCCGCCTTGTTCGGCAATGATGGCGCGCTATTATTTTGATCTAGTCGACAATGGAACCTCCTTCCCGGACACTGAAGGAACCGAGCTTCCGAGCTTGGAGGCAGCTGAGGATGAGGCGGCAAAGGCGTTGCTCGAAATAGTAAAGGACCAGATGCCTGACGGCAATTTCCGAGAAGTTGGCTTGCATGTCCGAGCTGGTGCTAGCAAACCCCTCGTTACGGTAAAGGTGACGTTCGAACTGGTGCGCAACGGATCTGATAGCGATGGACCCGTGGGAACCTGACCACTTCCTCAATGAAAGTGCGCGCCTATATCAACGGAGGGCGGCGGCACAGATTGCCGATCTTCGCTCGGATATTGAAGACATGCGGCGCGCGTATCGATGAAGCGCGCAAGCTGCTGGACCGGCTTGCCGCCAAATCAGGCGCTATCCACCCGTAGGGAAGGACAAGGCCCGCTCGTAACCCGGGCCGCTTGAGTTGGTGGAGCAATCCGCCTCGTAACTGAGTTTAAGGCTGCTCATCTCGGTTCGTTGTTGATGCTCAGATAGGTAGGATCGAACTCGGCAAGCCTGGCAAGCTGGTCCCAGTCCAGAATGGTGACCATATGGTTCGTCCAGTTAACTACCTTGATCTTTTTCAAGCCGCCGATCACCCGGTTCATGTGCACGACCGACAACCCAAGCACGTCGGCCATTTCAGTCTGTGACAGCGGTAGGTGGAAGCTCATTCCGTTGGTGCGTTTCACCGCCTGCAGGCGTACGAACAGTTCGCAGATGAGATGGGCCAGATGCGAGGTCCTAGAGCGGCGGCCCATTGCCACGATCCATTCGCGATGTATGGCGCCATCGACCAGCGTATCGAGCCACAACAGCCGGGTCAGATGAGGGGCCTGTTCCGTAATAGCTTTCAGCTTGTTGTGATCCGCGTACATCACCCGGCAAGGCGACAGCGCGATGATGCCGTGATCCATGGTCTTGAGCAAAAAGGCGTGGAGATCGACGAAGTCGCCGGGCACCTGCAAGGACGTGAACTGCCGACCGCCGCCCTCGAGCACCTTGTAGCGTGCCGCCAGGCCATCCAGCAGCATGGTGCTATAGGTTGGCCGGGACCCCGCTTTGACCACATCTTGCCCCTTTTCGAACTCGCGTCCGAAAACAACCGTTTCGGCCAACAAGACCTTCTCGACGTCCGACAAAGTGTCGTGTTGGCCGAGTTGCAGATAGAGAGACTCTAACATCATAGCCTCGAGGCGATCGGGGTTGAAACGCCGATCGCCAGATGTCCTGGACGCAAGGATAGCAGCCGGACCTTAGGCCTTCGGAAGATGGCGGACCCTATCATCGGCAGCCTGCGCGTATTCTGGCGCAAGCGCCGGAGCGGGAACCACCAGTGTCGCCAGGTATTAGCACGCTACAGGTGTCCAAGGCTGCCCCGAAAATGAAACGGTGTCATTTCTATCTCTATAACGGTGACGGCCTCGTACCCGACGACGATGGCCAGCCGTTTGAATCGCGAGAACAGGCGAGGGCGGAAGCCATTCGCATTTCGCAGGAAGTCGCTCGCGATGAACTGCTGGATCGCGAACTGGTCAAGATACCGGCAAGGTGCGCAATGAGGCGGGCGCCCAGGTGTTCGAGGCATCGCTTTTTCTGACCGCCGGGTGCAGCGCGTGACCTTGATGCGGGTCAGCGTGGGAGCCGCTGTGGAATTTGGACCACATTTTCCGATCCGGGCAGTTCAAAGGCCATGGCCAATCGACGCAAGGAAGCCATTTCCACGATCAACTCTTCGATCGAACGATCCGGCAACCCCGTCTTCACTTTCTGCCTTACCCTTGCTGTGAGTTCATGAACGCGGACAGGCGCGAAAAGCGCGCTGTCGTCCAGCAATCTGCTGATTTCGATCACCACATCGGCGTCAATGTCTTTCGGCAATTCCCGCATGGGCGTCACCTTGGAAGCGATCCGAAGGCGGCCAGTCATTGCGCACCAGAAGGCATGCCGGACGCGGATCGGTCGTCGATTCATAAAACCACCCATCCAGCGTGTCACGAAAAAACGTTGGTACGAAAATTACCAAACGAGTTGGTTTCCGTAACCCATGCATCTTAGCATCGCGCGACTACAGGGCATCGACCAGTGGCGCCTGTCGGATGCCATGACGCGATTGCCGCCAGTATTCCGGCATTCACTTGCTGAACTCGTCGTCAAGAATGCGCAATGCTTCTTCATACTTGGCCGTGGATGCTCCGATCTGCCGTGATTGCCAGATATTGTCGGTGAGATCCGCCCGTTTTACCGGCAGCGCCAATGGGTTCGATGCGGCCCGGCGTACGAATGCGAAATAGTCCTCGCCTTCTCTGCGTGTCATGGCATCGACCGCAGCGGCGATCGTCGGTCCAAAGCCCGCCTCCTCGAGCTTGGCCCGGCTCCAGCCTTCGCTTTTTTCCAGGACGTCGTGCAGGTAGGCGACAACTTTCTCGTCTATGGTTTCGACGGCGTCTACCACTCGACGGCAATGGTCGATATAGGGTCCTCCTGTCTTGTCGTGCTGCGATGCATGCGCCTGCTCCGCAATCTTGGCCGCCCGATAAAAAATACTCATCGCATCCATCTCCACCCTTTCGGCCAGCGATCCGCGTTGTCTTCAGAGCTACCAGCGTTCCTCGGTTTCGCGGTGCGGCAAGTCCAAGCCGCAGCAGACCCAGCCTAGCCGCTGCCCTGATCCGTAATTGTAGCGAGGCTCCAACCGCGCTGGGTCGTCGAATGTGCCGACATGCAGCGCTATTTCCCCGGGCGAAACGTCATAGGCAAGGCTGAGCGGCGATCCGCAGGCAGGACAGAACCCCCTTTGGGCGATTGGTGAAGATCGGCGATAGGAGGGAGTGGCGTCGATCCAGGTCAGGTCTGGCGTAGGAACCCACGCCAGGACCGCGAATGCACTGCCGGTCGCGCGCCGGCACATATCGCAATGGCAATAGTGCACTCTCGGTTCGCTTGTGACGTTGAAGCGAATCCGGCCGCAAAGACATCCGCCGTTCAGTTCCACCTTGGCTCCAGTCCGATGGGCCTGCGTTTTGGCAGGCTCTCCAATCCCGTGCGGGCAGCTTCGTTCATCTGGCGAAAACGTCGGCCGCCCTCGTCGGTTCCTGTGCCCCGCAGGAGCGAGTTCGCGCACGAGGCGCTTGTCTTTTCCAGCGCCGTGCCATCAAGGCCGCTTCGGTCGGCGACCTTGCGGAAAATGGGCCAGCCAGGATCCAGAGCCAGGCCGCCGATCGGCTATCGAGCCGCTTCGGTTTCGACGAAGCAATGGGCAGAAAAAGACTTCTTTTTGCGATCCGGCCCGGATGCTCTGTTGCGAACCTTAGAACACGCAAGGCTCGCTGGGAGGCGACGCCCAAACAAGAGCGGCTGCCGAAACGCAACCGGCATAGGCCGCGAGAATGAGGCCGATGCCGGCAACAGCCATAGGGGAACCACGGCAATGAAGACATTTCGAAACTGCCTGATGGGCGCGGTCGGCGCAGGCCTGCTGGGCCTGGGACTTGCAGCTCCCGCCGATGCGGGCGCCATCCGTCTCGGCATGACGACCTGGGTAGGTTACGGGCCGCTGTTTCTTGCCCGCGACCTTGGTTACTTCAAGGAGGCCGGCGTCGACGTCGACCTGAAGGTCATAGAAGAATCAGCGCTTTACATGGCTGCGGTCGCCGGCGGCGATCTCGATGGCGCCGCCTCCACCGTCGACGAGCTGATGAAGTACCGCTCGGACGATCTCTGCTTCAAATACGTTCTTGCGCTCGACGACAGCCACGGCGGTGATGGCGTCGTCACGCAGCCCGAGATCAAGTCGCTCAAGGATTTGAAGGGCCAGCAGGTGGCCTTGAACGAGGGCTCCGTTTCCGAATTCTGGTTCAACGTGCTCCTGAAAAAGGAAGGCATGACCGAGGACGACGTTACCATTACCAACATGACCGCCGACGACGCGGCGACCGCCTTCATCGCCGGCCAGGTTCCCGCCGCCGTGACGTGGGAGCCGCACCTTACCGAAGTCCGCAAGGGCGGCAAGGGAAAGGTGTTGATCGATTCCACGACCACCCCTGGCTTAATCGTGGATGTGATCGCCCTCAAATGCGATCTGATCGAAAAGCATCCCGAGGACGTAAAGGCCCTCGTCAAGGGCTATTACAAAGCGGTTGAATACATCAAGACCAATCCGGAAAAGGCCTATGAGATCATGGCCAAGGGCATTGGCGGCTATCTCGAAAAGCCCGAGGATTTCGCCGCCGGCGCCAAGGGCGTGCGCTATTACGATCGTGATCGCAACCTGGAATTCTTCGGCACGCCGGAAAAGAGCGAGGCGTCCGAGCTGGTGAATTTCGCGCAGGACATCTGGGGCAAGGCCGGCAAGCTCAAGATGACGATCGACGCGAAAACCATCCTCGACACCGATTTCATCAGGGAACAGTGAGCCTCCGGGATAGCCGGGGTCGGTCCGCCTGGCCGAACCCGGTTTCCCAAAAGGCCAGAGCTTCGCGCTTCAGAAAATCAACGGAGGCCATGCCATGGCACAGAGGCGGACGGCGTGGACACGCCTGACGACCCCATTCGCCAACATTCCCGCCAGCACGGCAACGACACTCGCGCTGGCGATGTGGGTGGTCGTGATCGGCGGCTGGGCGCTGCTGTCCTATGGCCGCGTGGTGCCGAACATGTTCCTGCCGACGCCGGGAACCGTGCTGCAGACGACCTATCGCATGTCCCTGGACGGCAGCCTTTTCTACCACACTTTGACCAGCGCCAAGGTGGTGATCCTGGGCTTCATCGTCTCCTCGCTGATCTCGGTGCCGCTGGGGCTGTGGATGGGGACCTACCGGGTGGTGCAGGCGCCGCTGGAGCCCTTGGTCAACTTCATCCGCTACCTGCCTGTGACCTCCTTCGTGCCCCTGTTCATCCTTTGGATCGGCATCGGTATCGAACAGCGCATAGCGGTCATCTTCTTCGGCACCTTCTTCCAGCAGCTCGTGATGATTTCCGACTGTGCGCGCAGCGTCTCCAGGGACCTGGTCAACGCCTCCTACACTCTGGGCACCAAGCGCAGCGAAGCGGTGTGGCACGTCATTTTCCCGGCCGCGCTTCCAGCCATCCTCGACACGCTTCGCGTCACCATCGGCTGGGCCTGGACCTATCTGGTCGTGGCCGAACTCGTCGCCGCGTCGAGCGGCCTCGGCTATATCAGCCTGAAGGCGATGCGAGGCTTCCAGGTCGATGTGATCTTCATGGCAATCGCCGCGATCGGGCTTCTGGGCCTTATCACCGATACGGCGTTCCGTGTTATCAGGGCCAGGGTCGCGCCATGGGCATCCTGATTTTGAACGCAAGCTCGCAAACCGCAGTCGGATCAAGGGTAGCAATGAGCGAGACCATCAAGGCGAACGATCTGGCCGGCACGGCCGCGACGACCGGCGATCCGCGCTCGACCGGCACGACGATGGCCGTTGAGGACGTGACATTGCGTTACGGCGACGCCAACGGCGTGCTGGCGTTGGACGATGTGTCGCTGAACGTGGCCAAGAACGAATTCTGCGTCATCGTCGGCCCTTCGGGATGTGGCAAATCGAGCCTGCTCTACCTTGCGGCCGGCCTCAATGACGCGACTTCGGGCAGCATCAAGGTCGATGGCAGGGAAGTGATCGAACCGGGCCCCGACAGAGGCATGGTGTTCCAGAGCTACACTTTGTTCCCCTGGCTCACCGTGCGCGCCAACATCGAGTATGGACCCAAGCGCAAGGGCCTGCCGGCGGGGCGGCGCAAGCAGATCGTCGACCAGTATCTCGACGAAGTCGGCCTCGCGCCCTTTGCCGACCACTACCCCGCCCAGCTTTCCGGCGGCATGAAGCAGCGTGTGGCGATCGCGCGCGCCCTTGCCAACGATCCGGCCGTTCTGTTGATGGACGAACCCTTCGGCGCCCTCGACAGTCAGACGCGCGGCACCATGCAAAAACTGCTGTTGCGCGTCTGGGAGCGGCAGCAAAAGACGGTGCTGTTCGTTACTCACGATATAGACGAGGCACTGGTCCTGGGCGATCGCGTCCTGGTGATGACGGCCCGGCCCGGCAAGATCAAGGCCGAGATCAAGGTCGACATCCCAAGGCCGCGTTCGATGGATGTGATCCTCGAACCCGAGTTCATCGCTCTCAAGCGCCGCATCCTCGGCCTCTTGCATGACGAGATCGATGAGGATCTTTGAGAGCAATCTCGAGGAAACACAAACGGTCGTAGGCAGCTCGGCGTTGCCAATGCTGAACTCCCTACGATGTTGAAAGGCTGGGCGGATCGTTATCTTTCGCCGCGACGCGCCGAGCCCAGGATCATCTCCGAGCACTTCTGTCCGATCATCATGCTTGGCGCGTTCGTGTTGCCGCC
Organism: Mesorhizobium sp. URHB0026; assembly: GCF_054059755.1. Lineage (NCBI taxonomy): Bacteria > Pseudomonadati > Pseudomonadota > Alphaproteobacteria > Hyphomicrobiales > Phyllobacteriaceae > Mesorhizobium > Mesorhizobium sp. URHB0026. The sequence goes on from NZ_JBSSCN010000001.1 coordinate 2,771,626, forward strand.
GATCAGCTTCGGCATGACTGACGCATCGGCGACCCGGAGCCCGTCCATGCCTCGCACTTTCAGCGTCGCCGGATCAACGACCGCCATCGCGTCCGTCCCCATCTTGCAGGTTCCGACAGGGTGGTAGACGGTCAGCGCTTCGGCGCGCAGATAGGCTAGGATGTCGTCGTCGCTACCGACATCCTTGCCCGGAAGCATTTCCTTGCCACGCACCGCATCGAACTCGGATGCGGCGAGGATATTGCGCGCGATCTTGATGCCTTCGACAAGCACCATGGCGTCGTCCTCGTTCGCGAAGAAGCGGTGATCGATGAGAACGTCGCGGCGAGAACTGTCCTGTGACAATCTGATCTCGCCCACGCTTTTCGGCCTGAGAACGCAGGTGTGAATGGCGTAGCCGTGGCCATATTCGATGAGCCTGCCGCGATGGCTGCGATAGCCCGGCACGAAGTGGAACTGAATGTCGGGCAGGCCGTTCGCATGCCGAGTCTTCGCAAAGCCGCCGGCCTCGACATAGTTGGTCGTGAGGATTCCCTTGCGGCGCGCGAAATACTGGAAAGGCGCTGCCGCGATGCGGGGCAGGTTGGCAAACGACAGGCCGAGCGTCCTGGTGCTCCTGGAGCGCACGGTGATCATGCCGTCGACATGGTCCTGCAGGTTCTTGCCGACACCGGGCAGATCGAGAATCGGCGTGATGCCGATCTGCCGCAGCTCGTCCGCGGGGCCGATGCCGGATGCCATCAGGATCTTGGGCGAGTTGATGGCCCCGGCACAGAGCACGATCTCGCGGCTGGCCGCGAGTATTTTTTTGCTCGCCGTCGTGACGCACCCGCAGGCCGGTGGCGCGCCCTTCGGCAATGACAAGGTCGACCACCTCGCATGCACTGAGCAGCGTCAGGTTCCCGCGATGGAGCACCGGACGCATGAAGGCGGTGAAGCTGCTGAAGCGCTGGCCCCGGTTCTGGGTGACGTTGTAGATCCCGACGCCGAACTGGCTCTCTGCATTGAAGTCTTCGTTGGCGGGCAGGCCGGCACGTTCGCCGGCCAGGACGAACATGGCGGAAAGCACGTTCGGATCGCGCGGATTGTCGACCATGAGCTCGCCGTCCGCGCCGTGATAGCGCGGGTCCTGGGCGATCAGGTTGCGCTCCAGCTTCCTGAACACTGGTAGCACGTCGTTGTAAGCCCAGCCGGCGCAGCCGAGCCCGGCCCACTCGTCATAGTCCTGCGCCGCGCCGCGAATATAGACCATCGAGTTGATCGAACTCGATCCGCCCAGCGCCTTGCCCCGGTTGACCGGAATGCTGCGGTTGTTGAGATGGGGTTGCGGCACGCCGACGAAACAATAGTCGTAGTTCGGGTTGCCATAGAGCGACAGAATGCCCGCCGGAATCCTTACCCGCGGGCTGTTGTCGCTGCCGCCTGCCTCTACCAGGCACACCCTGACCGCCGGATCGGCGCTCAGCCGATTGGCCACCACGCACCCGGCCGAACCCGCGCCGACGACAATATAGTCATAGCTCTCAGTCTTCATGCCAGCCCCTCGAGAATGCCGGCTCGTGGCATTGCCGAACGGGCCGCTGCGAGGCTGCTCCTGTTCCGCAACGATTCCGTGCCGACACGTGCCCGGCTTCGCCGCCAGCTCATTCGGCGCTGCGGATCCGGCCGCTGAAACTGTAGATGCGACCACCGGCATGAGAAATTCGGAAATGGTTACGCGTGACTTCGGAGATTCGTTATGGGCGCCCACCGGCACGTGCTGCTACTTGTGAGCGCCAATAGGGAGGCGACCGGATGGCGCACGGCTTGTTCGGAACACGGAGAAATGGATCTCCCGGGGCTGCGTTTGCCGGCCGCCGGAAATCGGTTTCATCACGTGCGGCGGGAGCTGTCGGATGGTCAGAAAAGGACTGGGCATGTCGGTTGAGACGATAGACACGCTTGTCGTTGGTGGCGGCCAGGCTGGGGTGGCCATGAGCGAGCACCTGAGCAAATGCGGGGTGCCGCATCTCGTTCTCGAACGCGGTCGCATCGCCGAGCGCTGGCGCTCGCAGCGGTGGGACTCCCTGGTTGCCAATGGCCCGGCCTGGCACGACCGCTTTCCGGGCATGGAATTTCCTGTGACAGGCCCCGATGGCTTCCCCTCCAAGGAAGAGGTCGCCGACTATTTTGTCGCTTACGCAAAGCAGATCAATGCGCCGGTCCGCTGCGGCGTCGAGGTCAGGTCCGTGCAAAGAAATGTCGGCCGGCCCGGATTCCGAGTCGAGACGTCCGATGGCATGATCGAGGCCAACAGCGTTGTCGCGGCGACTGGCCCTTTCCAGGTCCCGGTCATCCCGCCCGTCGTTCCTGCCGATGCCGGCATCCTGCAAATCCACTCCAGCGCCTACCGCAATCCCGCGCAGTTGCCGAAAGGCGCGGTGCTGGTGGTCGGCGCGGGCTCCTCGGGCGTCCAGATTGCGGACGAACTCCAGCGTGCTGGCAAACGCGTCCATCTCTCGGTCGGCGCGCACGACCGCCCGCCGCGCGCCTATCGCGGCCGCGACTTCTGTTGGTGGCTGGGCGTTCTCGGCAAATGGGACCTCGAAACTCCCGGACCCGGCACGGAGCATGTCACGATCGCGGTGAGCGGCGCGCGGGGCGGAGAAACGATCGATTTTCGCCGTCTGGCGGGGCAGGGGCTTACGCTCGTCGGCATGACGAGGGCGTACCAGGACGGTGCCATGACCTTCGCGCCCGATCTTGCCAAAAACATCGCCCGCGGTGATGCCAATCTGATGGCATTGCTGGACGAGGCCGACGCCTATGTCGCGCGCAACGGTCTCCACCTTCCCGAAGAACCCGCTGCCCGCCGGATCGGCCCTGACCCGGACTGCGTGACCAATCCGATCCTCGAGCTCGATCTGGCCGAAGCCGGGATAAGTTCGATCATCTGGGCGACAGGCTTTGCCGCCGATTACAGCTGGCTCAAGGTCGATGCCTTTGACGAGCAGGGCCGGCCAAGGCACCAGCGCGGCGTCTCGACCGAGCCGGGGATCTATTTCCTGGGACTGCCCTGGCAGTCACGCAGGGGATCGAGCTTCATCTGGGGCGTGTGGCACGATGCCAAGCACGTGGCCGACCGTATTTCGACGCAGCGCAAATATCTCGCTTATCACGCCGCCGCTAAGCGCGAAACCGTGGACGCCTGACCGCCGCCGACGGCTGCCGCGAGCCCGACCTGATGGAGATCAAGATGAAGCATACCCGAATTCGTACCTTCAATACGAAGGACACCTATCCCGAGCAGAAGCTCGACAACGATCTGTGTCAGGCGGTCGTCACACGGGGTGGCCGGACGATCTATCTGCGCGGGCAGTGCCCGCAGGATCTCGATACCGCCACGAATATCGCCAGCCACGATCCGGTCGAGCAGACGCACAAGGTGATGCAGAACATCAAGCAGCTCATTGAGGAATGCGGCGGCACCATGGAGCATCTGGTGAAGGTGGTGATTTACCTGACTGATGTGCGCCATCGCGAAGCCGTCTACCGGACGATGGGCGAATACATCAAGGGCGTCTATCCGGTTTCGACCGGCCTTGTCGTGTCGGCCCTGGCGCGGCCGGAATGGCTGGTCGAAATCGACGGCACGGCCGTAATTCCGGACTGAGCGCCATGACCTTCTCCATCGTCGCACGGTGCCGGCGCACCGGTATGTTCGGGGTAGCGATATCCTCATCATCTCCCGCGGTCGCGGCCCGCTGCGCCTATGCACAGGCAGGCGTCGGCGCCGTTGCCAGCCAGAATGTCACGGACCCGACGCTCGGGCCACGGGCGCTGGAACTGATGGCGCGAGGCGCCTCCGCCGCCGAAGCCGTCGCGATCCTGAAGCGTACGGCCGCTTTCAGCGAATACCGGCAGGTCCTGGCGGTCGACAAGGCGGGCGGCAGCGCGATCCATTCGGGACCGAAAGCGCTTGGCATCTGGAGCGAGGCACGCGGCGAGGACGTCGCCTGCGGCGGCAACCTGCTTGCCAGCGATAGGGTTCCGCAAACCATGGTGGACGCCTTTCTCGCCTCCGAAGGCGATCTCGGCGACCGGCTGATCGTCACCATGCGAGCCGCACTCGAGGCCGGCGGCGAGGCGGGGCCTGTCCGCTCCGCCGGCATGAAACTGGTACGCGATGTGTCATGGCCCGTCGCCGACCTGCGTTGCGACTGGACCGAAGGGTGTCCGATCGAGCAGCTGGCAATGCTGTGGGACATCTACAAGCCCCAGCTCGATGCTTATGTCACGCGCGCCCTCAACCCGTCCGGTGCGCCAAGCTACGGCGTTCCCGGTGATGAGTAGTTCGACAATCTGGAGCCGGCATGCACGAACTCAGTCATAAGGATTGGATCGGCAAAGCCTCGGCTATCCGTTTTCGCGACAGGGCGTTCATCGACGGCAAGGCATTGCCCGCGTGTTCCGGCAGAACATTCACCAGCATCAATCCTGCCACGGGAGCAACGCTCGCCGAGGTGGCTTCCTGCGGCGAAGAGGACATCGACCTTGCCGTCGCCGCGGCACGTCGCAGTTTTGAGGCCGGCGTCTGGTCGAGAGCGAGCCCTCGGCATCGCAAGCAGGTGCTGCTGCGGCTGGCGGAATTGCTGCGTGAGAACCTGCAGGAGCTCGCGCTGCTGGAATCTCTTGATATGGGCAAACTGGTCAAGGACGCAGCGACCGTCGACGTGCCGGGGTCGGCGGCGATCTTCCAGTGGTACGGCGAAGCGATAGACAAGGTCTATGACGAGGTGGCGCCCACGGCCCGAGGTGACCTTGCTTTGGTACGGCGGGAGCCGCTTGGGGTCGTGGGCGCCGTCGTGCCGTGGAACTTTCCGCTCGACATGGCAACCTGGAAATGCGCGCCCGCGCTGGCTGCCGGCAATTCGGTGGTGCTCAAACCCGCCGAGCAGTCGCCTTTCTCGGCGCTCAGGCTGGCCGAGCTTGCCATGGAAGCAGGCCTGCCCGCCGGCGTGCTCAATGTGGTGCCCGGCCTCGGCGAGACGGCCGGACAGGCGCTTGGCCGCCATATGGACGTGGATTGCCTTGCCTTCACCGGATCGACCGCTGTCGGCAAGATGTTCCTACAATATTCCGGCCAGTCGAACATGAAGCAGGTCTGGCTGGAGACCGGTGGCAAGAGCCCCAATCTGGTGTTCGCCGATTGCGGTGATCTGGACGCGGCAGCTGACATGGCCGCCTTCAGCATCTTCTTCAACCAGGGACAGGTATGCTCGGCCAACTCCCGGCTTCTGGTGGAGCGCGGCATCAAGGATGCGCTGCTCGAGAAACTGGCGCAGCGCGCGACGGCGACCCAGCCCGGCGATCCGCTCGACCCTGCATCCAGGATGGGTGCGATGGTGGACGCGCGCCACGCCGCGACCGTCATGCGTTTCGTCGATGGCGGCAAGAAGTCGGCACGGCTGGTGACCGGCGGCGACCGGGTTACCGTCGGCGGGCGCGGCAGTTTTGTGCAGCCCACGATCTTCGACGACGTCTCGCCCGACGACCCGCTTGCGCGCGACGAGATATTCGGTCCGGTCCTGTCGGTGATCGCCTTCGACACCGAAGACGAGGCGCTTCGCATCGCCAACGACAGCGTCTATGGCCTGGCCGCATCGCTGTGGACCGACAGCCTGTCGCGGGCGCATCGTCTGGCGGAAAGGCTGCGCGCGGGCACGGTTTCCGTGAACACCGTCGATGCGCTGAGCCCGATGACTCCCTTCGGCGGTTTCAAGCAGTCCGGCTTCGGGCGCGACCTGTCGCTGCACGCGCTCGACAAGTACACCGCGCTGAAGACAACCTGGATCAAATATTGAGAAGCGGCCGCGACTTGATCGCCGGCCGCAAACCGGCAACATAGCCACCATGCCGCTTCGCTTCACCCTGAGACAACTCGAATATTTCGTCGCCGTTGGCGAAGCGGGTTCGATCGCCAAGGCGGCCGAGCAGGTGAATGTCTCGCCGCCATCGATCTCGGCGTCGATCGCTCAGCTCGAAGCCGAGTTCGGCGTGCAGCTTTTCGTGCGCAAGCATTCGCATGCGCTGGCGCTGACGGCGGGCGGGCGCCTCTTCCTCAAGGAAGCCGCGCGTCTGCTCAACGACGCGGACGCGCTGCACGACATTGCCGGGGATATCGCCGAAAAGGTACGCGGACCACTGGCGATCGGCTGCCTACTCACTTTCGCTCAGATCGTGTTGCCGGCGCTGCGCAAGAAATTCGAGGACGCCTATCCCGATGTGCGGGTCAGGCAATTCGAGCGCAACCAGGGGCAACTGTTCGAGATGCTCCAACGTGGCGAGATAGACGCCGCGCTGACCTACGATCTGGAGCTGTCGCAAGACATGACTTTCGAGCCGCTGATGCAGTTGCCGGCCTATGTCATGCTGCCGGCCGCGCATCGGCTGGCGGCGAAGGCAGGTATCACGCCCGAGGAGCTGGTCGATGAGCCGATGGTGCTGCTTGACCTGCCCTACAGCAGGGAATATTTCCTGTCGGCTTTCCAGCCTAGGGGCCTGCGGCCCAAGATCGTCGAGCGCACCGGCGACATCGCCGTGATGCGCTCGATGGTCGCCAACGGCTTCGGCTACGGCATCGCCAATATGCGGCCGCTCAACACCATGTCGCCGGACGGCAAATTACTGGTCTTTGTGCCATTGTTGGGCGACCTCAGGCCGCTGACCATAGGAATTGCGCTGCCGAACGCCGAGCATCGCACGCTGACGGTGCAGGCCTTCATCGACCACTGTCGCCGCTTCGTCGTCGAGCAGGGCGTCTTCGGTACCGAGCGCATCGTGAAGTGAGGCCTGCCATGCGGCTCACGGCCAGCCGTCCGTGAGCCGTTCCAGCAATCTGTCCAGCATCGCGTCGCAACGCCGCAGCTGTTCGACGCTGACAAATTCGTCGGGCTTGTGTCCCTGCGCCATGGAGCCCGGCCCGCAAACGACTGCGGGCGTGCCGAGATCGCGGCTGAACAATCCGCCCTCCGTGCCGAACGCGACTTTCATCGTGTCGTTGGCACCGGTCAGCGACTTGACGAAAGCCACCGCCTCCGATGCGGCCGGCGTGTCGAGGCCCGGATAGGTGTTGGTGATCTCGATGTCGATTGCTGCCTCTGCCGCGGTCGAAGCGGCGTCCTCGGCAATGCGCACCGCCGCGGCGCGCAGCCTGTCGAGAATGCTGGCGGCGTCGTCGGCGGCAATGTTGCGGATCTCGAAATCGACGTGGCAGAGGTTGGGCACTATGTTGAGCGCGACGCCGGCATTGATCTTGCCGACATGAACCGTCGTGTAGGGAATGTCGTAGTCGCCGTCGCGGGCGCCGTCGCGGGCCAGCCGTTCCTGTTCGTCACGCAAGGCGCGCACGAAATCGCACCCGAGGTGGATTGCATTGAGCGCCAGCGGGGCGAGCGCCGAATGGCCTTCGCGTCCCCTGCAGACGGCGCGAGCGGCAAGCTTGCCCTTGTGCCCGGTCGCCACCTGCATGTTGGTCGGCTCCCCGACGATGCACAGCAGCGGGCGCTGCGGCGCCGCACTCAGCATTTCGATCAGGTCGCGCACGCCCAGGCAGCCGACTTCCTCGTCACATGAGAGCGCCAGATGCAACGGCGTCCGAAGCGCCATCCTGGAGGCCTTGATGCAGGTCGCGAGCGCAGAGGCCACAAAACCCTTCATATCCGCCGCGCCGCGCCCATAAAGCTTGCCGTCGCGCTCGGTCATTTCGAATGGAGGCAGCGTCCAGTCTTGGCCGTCCACGGGAACCACGTCGGTGTGGCCGGACAGCATGACACCGGGTCTGCCTGCCGGGCCAATGGTGGCAAAGAGATTGGCCTTGTGCCTGTCGGCGCTGTGGACGATCTGGCAGGCAACGCCGCTTGCTTCGAGCAAGTCGGCCGTATAACCGATCAGGTCGAGGTTCGAGTCGCGGCTCACCGTGGGGAATGCGATCAGCCGTTCGAGAATTCTGATGCTGTCCATTTTCTGTCTCTCGGCCGGGTTCTGGCTGTCTAGCATCATGCCGCCGATGCTCTGAAGTCGCATTTCGCTCAGCCCCGGTTCAACGCAGACTAATTCGCGCCGGCGCGCGCGATTAGGCGTGTCCTAATCGGCACAGAAGAAATCCGTAGTTTTCCCGCGCCGGCTCCAACTTATGAGTAGTCTCGGCAGCACCGGCGGTGCCGAGCCGGCAGGGAGGAAGCTACATGCGCGACCCACGCTACGACATCCTGTTCGAGCCGATGAAGATAGGTCCGGTGACGGCCAAGAACCGCTTCTATCAGGTTCCGCACTGCAATGGCGGTGGCTATCGCGATCCATCGGCGGCGGCAGAGATGCGCCGCATCAAGTCGGAAGGCGGCTGGGGCGTCATCTTCACCGAGCAGACGGAGATGCACCATACCTCCGAGATCACGCCTTTCATCGAACTGCGGCTATGGGACGACGCCGACATTCCGGCCTTGGCCAAGATGGCCGAGGCCATGCACGAGCACGGGGCGCTGGCCGGCATCCAGCTCGCCTATTCCGGCATCAACGGCCCCAATCTCTACACCAAGGAGGTGCCGCGCGGGCCATCGGCCCTGCCGATCCGCACCTTCACCAACGATCCGGTGCAGGCGCGCGCCATGGACAGAGAGGACATACGCGACCTGCGCCGCTGGCACCGCAATGCCTTCAAACGCGCCAAGCAGGCGGGTTTCGACCTTGTCTGCCTCTATGGCGCGCACGGCTTCGGCATCATCCAGCATTTCCTGTCGACGGCCACGAACCAGCGCGGCGACGAATATGGCGGCTCGCTGGAAAACCGTTCGCGGTTGATGCGCGAGCTGATCGAGGAAGGGCGCGACGCGATCGGGGACACATGCGGCCTGACGCTCAGGCTGTCGTTGGACGAGATGATCGGTGAACTCGGCTTCGCCAATTCGGAAGTCCGCGACATGATCGAGATGCATGCCGAACTGCCCGATCTTTGGGATCTCGCGCACGGCGCCTGGGAGGATTGCTCGGGTCCGTCACGCTTCAAGGACGAGGCGGCGCAGGAAAGCCTGATATCGGGCATCAAGAAGCTGACCTCGAAGCCGGTCGTCGGCGTCGGCCGCTTCACCTCGCCCGACGTGATGGTCAGGATGATCAGGTCGGGCACGCTCGACTTCATCGGCTGCGCGCGCCCGTCGATCGCCGATCCCTTCCTGCCGAGGAAGGTCGAGGAGGGGCGTATCGAGGACATCCGCGAATGCATTGGCTGCAACATCTGCATCACCGGCGACATGACCATGTCGATCTCGCGCTGCACGCAGAACCCGACCTTCATGGAGGAATGGCGCAAAGGCTGGCATCCTGAGCGCATGCAGGCAAAAGGCGACAGCCACAGCGTGCTGATCGTCGGCGCCGGGCCTGCCGGACTGGAGGCCGCGCGTGCGCTAGGCATGCGCGGCTATAAAGTTGCCATCGCGGAAGCGGGCACCGAGCTTGGCGGGCGCGTGGCGCGCGAAAGCAAACTTCCAGGCCTGTCGGCCTGGGGCAGGGTGCGCGACTATCGGCAGTATCAGCTCAGCCAGATGCCCGATGTCGACATCTATTTCGAAAGCCGGCTGTCGGCCGGTGACATCCTCTCGTTCGGCTTCCAGAACGTCGCCATTGCCACCGGATCGACCTGGCGCCGCGACGGCGTCGCGCGTGCCCATGTCGTGCCGATGCCGATCGACGCCGCGATGCCGGTCTACTCACCCGACGATCTGATGGCCGGCAAGGTTCCGGCTGGCAAGGTCGTGCTGTTCGACGACGACCACTATTACATGGGCGGCGTTCTCGCCGAGCTGATGGCGCGTCAGGGAACGAAGGTGACCCTGGTGACGCCGTCGGCCTATGTCTCGGACTGGACACGCAACACGCTGGAGCAAGGAGCCATTCACCGCCGCCTGGTGGAACTCGGCGTCGATATCGTGCTCAACCGGACCGTCACGAGTGTCGCTTCAGGTGGCGTCGTGACGTCCTGCGCCTATACGGGCGCGAAACAGGATCTGGCGGCCGATGCCGCCGTCCTGGTCACGTCACGCAATCAGGATGACGCCGTTTGGCGCGAGCTCAAGTCGCGGGAAAACGAGTGGGCCGACAGCGGCATTCGTTCGATCAAGGTCATCGGCGACGCCGAAGCACCGGGGCCGATCGCCTGGGCAACCTATGCTGGCCACCGCTTCGCCCGAGAGCTGGACGAACCTGACATCGGCGACGCATTGCCGTTTCGGCGGGAAGTCGCCGCACTGGCGGCGGAATAGAACGCCGGAAAGCTGCAGATCAGATCGCCCGCCCTTCCTGGTCGAGAAATGCAGATGCCGGGTTCGGCCCGCAGGCCGACCTTGGCGCTGGTCTCGGGCGCGGTCCTTGATTGTGGATGACGAGGCAGGTCTGGCCTTCGTCCAGCTCGACAGGAACGAGTTCTCGCATGCGGCGTTGCGTATCCGGATGGCAGTGCCGGAAGTCATGAGAACACCGCCGGTCGGAGATGCGTTGATGTCGATGCCAGGCTTGGCTTATGGCCCATTGGGCGACCGGTGCATGCATGTCTGCGTGGATATGCAGAAGCTGTTTGCCGAACCGTCGCCGTGGGCGACGCCCTGGATAACCCGTGTCATGCCTCAAATTGAGAGGCTGGTCGAAAGGCGTGCGGAACAGACGGTCTTCACGCGCTTCCTGCCTGCGCAAAGGCCGGGACAAGGCGCTGGTACATGGAAGCGCTATTATGAACGCTGGGCCTCGATGGCGATCGACAATATCGGACCGGAGATGATCGAATTGTTGCCGGCGTTGGCAGCTTACTGTCCGCCGGCGGCAGTCATCGACAAGCACATCTATTCCCCATGGTTCGAAGGGCGCCTCAGGGCCTTTCTGATGGAACGCGAGATCGACACGCTGGTCGTCACGGGAGGCGAAACCGACGTATGCGTCCTGGCCACCGTTCTCGGGGCTATCGATTTCGGCTATCGCGTGGTGCTCGTCACCGACGCATTGTGCAGTTCTTCCGACGCAACGCATGACGCGCTGCTTACCGTCTATCACCAGCGCTTCGCGCAGCAGGTCGAGACAGTCGAGATGGAAACGGTTCTCTCGAACTGGACTTGACGCCACTGTAGCATCGGCCTTCCCTGCGGGGTCTGTAGTGCTTATCTGTCCCATCGCGGACACTGGAGCAGGCAAAGACGTGGCGCAACGATCGGGCAGTGCGGATCTCCATCTTCACGGTGGACGCGTGCCGAAATGGCTGGGCGACCGCATGACGCGTCTCGGTGCCGTCATGTGCGAGGCGATCATCCATCACTATGGCCGCAACGAATTGCTGCGGCGCCTGGCGCATCCGTTCTGGTTCCAGTCCTTCGGCGCGGTCATGGGCATGGATTGGCATTCGTCCGGCATCACCACCAGCGTCGTCGGCGCCTTGAAGCGCGGCCTCACGCCGTTGTCGGGCGAACTCGGCATCCACGTCTGCGGCGGCCGTGGCGCGCATTCGCGCAAAACCCCCCACGAGCTTGCCGCCATCGGTGAGCGTATCGGCTTCGACGGAGCCCGCCTTGCGACCGCCAGCCGGCTTGTCGCCAAGGTGGACAGCGCCGCCGTTCAGGACGGCTTCGACCTCTATCTGCATGGCTTCATCGTTACCGACGAGGGCGACTGGGTGGTGGTGCAGCAAGGCATGAACGGCGACAGCAAGGTGGCGCGCCGCTATCATTGGCTGTCCGAAGGTTTGACGAGTTTCGTCGACCAGCCGCATGCCGCCATAGAAGGCGCCAACAAGGGCGAGATCGTCAACCTGACCGACCGCCGCGCCGAAGCCTCGCGCCAAGGGACAGCTTGACCTGCTCCAGGATCTTGGGCCGGACCGCATCCTTCGGGAGTTCGCCGCGCTGGAGCCCGGTACTGCACCGGCTCCGGTGCAGCCCCTGCTGCCGCATCTGGTCATGCCGGCTCATCATGACGTTCGCGAAAGCGACGTCGTGATGCATCGCCTTCACGGCAACATGGCCGCTGCCGCCGAGCGAGGTCCAGCTGATTTTGCCGAGCTTCTCCTGGTTCCGGGCGTAGGCGCCCGCACCGTGCGGGCACTCGCCCTCGTTGCCGAAGTGGTGCATGGCGCGCCGTGCCGGTTTTCGGATCCGGGTCGTTTTTCGCTGGCGCATGGTGGCAAGGACAGGCATCCGTTCCCTGTACCGCTCAAGGTTTATGACGAGACGATCGGCGTCCTGAAGTCAGCCGTGCAAAAGGCCAGGCTCGGTCGCGAAGAGGAAATCGGCGCCTTGAGGCGGCTCGACGACCAGTCGCGGCAGGTCGAGCGATACGTCACGGGTCCCAGCCTCAAGGAAATTGTCGCCGGCGAATTCGACCAGTCGCATCTGCTTGGCGGCCGCAGTGTCTTTGGTTGGGAACCGGCGCCGGATGAGGTGAGCGCCGACGAGAACAGGAAGGCGTGACGGGCATCACGCCACGCGACGATATCTGTGGTGGTCCTTGATGAATTTATTGAAGAAGCGGCCTTTCGAAGGAGCGCGCATGAACGCGGCATAGGTAGCCGAGGCGACGTCCTCATAGTCATAGCGGTTGCCATGCGGCACGAACCAGACAGAGAGGATCCTGGTCGCGGGATCGTATTGCGTGTTTCGAATGACGGTTGACGGCATGCTGTCACCTGACGGCTCAGCCAAATAAACCTGCCAGGCGTGGTGCGGTTCCGTGCCGCTACCCGACCTCGCTACCGGTCGCGTGGGTTGCCGAACTTCGCGTCGCGTTTCCTCGAATAGCGCTCGATGCGCGCCAGCTTGTCGGCAAAGTCGACCCAAGGCAGCCTGAGGTCCCAATAGGCATGAGCCTGTGGCCGCAGCCCTTCGGGTTTGTCGAAGAACCCGATCGTCAGATAAAGCTCGTCCGGCAGCCCTTCGTCGCTATAGCCTATCGAACTCCCGCAGTCGGGACAGAAAGTGCGGATAACACCCGGCGTCTTGGAAAAGGCCTTTGGCGTCCCCCGCGAAAGGTTGAACTGGCTCGGCCGATACCCGACCCAGACGGTGAGTGGACTGCCGATGGCCCGTCGGCAATCGTCATCGTGATCGTAGCATATCCAGAAAGGCTCACCGTCCATGGTGGCGGCAATCGCCCCGCAAAAGCAGGCCCCGGTTTCAACGCGCGGCATCCGGCACTCCACGGCTGGAACATATCCGGCGCCTCCGACGGAACCGGCATTCCTAAACTTTCACGCTGCCCCCGCGGTTCCGTTTGACGTGTCCAGGGCAGGCGAGCGCGGTCCCCATATTGCCTTGTTGTCCGGCCTTCACCATCTAGGCAAAATGTCGCCGCTCAAATCGAAAACAGCGGCCGTGTGGCCCAGCATGATCTCTTCGGTGCCGCTCAGCATGGTCTGCCGGAGGGTTTCGCCTACCGGACCGGACTGATCACGCCACAAGACGAAGTCGAACTCGTCCGTCATCTAGAGGCACTGCCCTTCAAGGCCTTCGACTTCCATGGTCATCTGGCAAACCGGCGTGTCGTCGGTTTTGGCCTTCGCTACGATTATGACCGGCGCGAGGTGGTCGAGGCACCGCCGATACCTGATTTTCTATTGCCCTTGCGCGAAAGGGTCGCGGCTTTTGCGCGCCGGCCGGCCGAAACCTTCGCGCAGGTCTTGATCAACGAATACCGGCCCGGCGCCGGTATCGGTTGGCACCGCGACAAGCCGCACTTCGAGGAGGTCGCGGGCGTTTCGCTGCTGGCGCCCTGCGATTTTCGCCTTCGGCGCAAGAATGGGTCTAAATGGGAGCGTCGAACCATCACCGTCGAGCCGAGATCGGCCTATCTCATGACAGGGCCGTCGCGAACGCAATGGGAGCACAGCATCCCGCCGCTTGCGGAGCACCGCTACTCGATCACCTTGCGGACATTGCGGCCTCGCAATCCCTGAACATGCGCTGAGGTTTGCACCGAAAGCTTTCCGTATTCATCTCGCCATTAGTGCTCAACCCGACCCGCGTGCAGCGGGGCGGGTTGAACGATCTTGTGCTCTAACTCTCTGTTTTTACGCAATTCCGAACGGAAACCGCTACGCACTTTTCCTTGGAATTGCCTAGGTCAATACCAGCACGATCTTGTATGTATCCGGATCGACGATGACGATCCGGCCGTCGGCGAGAACGAAATATTCGTACGCCTCGTAGGCTGGGACGAGCTTCACGATGCGAGCCGGCAAGCGATGCAGCCTGACCTTGTGCCGCGGAACTTCGATGCCGACGGAGACGTCGAAATCGACGTTGGCGATCGGCTCGACCTTGGTTTCCCTGATCACATGAGTGATCTGGGTCTTCTGTTCAACCGTCACATTGTTGATGGAAGCGGTCGAGGTCTTGTCCTCCGTGGAGGCCTTGCCCTGGGCCTGTTGATCGGTCTGGACCTTTGTCTTGTCCTGAGCTTGCTGATCCGTGGTGGTGCCAGCCTTGCCCTGTGCCTGCTGGTCAGTCTGGACCTTTGTCTTGCCCTGAGCCTGCTGATCCGTCGTGGTGCCGGCCTTGCCCTGTGCCTGCTGGTCGGTCTGGACCTTTGTCTTGTCCTGGGCCTGCTGGTCAGTCTTGGTGCCGGCCTTGCCCTGTGCCTGCTGGTCGGTCTGGACCTTGGTTTTGTCCTGGGCTTGTTGGTCAGTCTTGGTGCCGGCCTTGCCCTGGGCCTGTTCGTCCGTCTTGGCCTTGGTCTTGCCCTGTGCCTGCTCCTCTGTCTTGGCCTTGGTCTTGTCCTGAGCCTGCTGATCAGTCTGGGACTTGGTGCCCTGCGCCTGCTCCTTCATCTTGGAGCCCTTCTGGCAGTTGGTCGTGCCGGAAGCGCAATTTGTGTCAGCTCCTGATTGGCTGTCGGCCGGCTGCTGCGTCTGAGCCATCGCCGTCCCGCAGCCGAGCCCGATCGCAAGCATGCTGGTAATGAGAACATGTTTCATAGGAAATCTCCTTCGGAGAGTTCGTCCCTTCAAGGAGTAAAACTTCGACCAAAAAAGATTGTTCCGAACTGGCTGCGTTAATGCACCGCTCCCGATGGTTCCGAGATCGATCTTCACGGTCTTACTTCACGCCGATGCCGGCGGTGAGGCCGCCATCTATCTTGTAGTCGGCGCCTGTGCAGAAGCCGGCCTTCGACGAGCACAGGAAAGCGATGAGTTCCGCCACTTCCTCCGGCTCGCCGATGCGGCCGAGCGGATGGGCCGCGCCGAAGCGCCTGTAGGCCTCTTCCACGTCGGCATCGCTGCCGCCGTCGCCACGCGCGGCCTTTTCGAGGATCGGTGTGCGGATCGAGCCCGGGCTGACCGAATTGACCCTTATGCCGGATGCGGCATAGTCGAGTGCCAGCGAACGTGTCAGCGTATGGATGGCGCCCTTGGTCGTGGCATAGGCGGCAACGTTCTGCTGGCAGGCGAAGCCCTGCACCGAAGCGACGTTGACGATGGCGCCGCCGCCACGCTTGATCATTTCCGGGATGCCGAAATGGGCGGTCAGATAGATCGAGCCGACATTGACCGTCATAGCCCGGTTCCAGGTCTCCCAGTCGGTTGTCGTCGCCGTTCCGTAGGGATGCACCGCCGCCGAATTGACGATGACGTCTATGCCGCCGAATTTCGCCACGCCGGCCGCGACCGCGTCGCGAACCTGCTCGGAAACGGAGACGTCAACCGTTTGCACCAGCGCATCGGCTCCGGATCTGGCGAGGCTTTCCTGCAGGGCGGCATTGGCCGCGCTGTCGATCCCGCAGGCGACGATCGCGGCGCCCCCAGCCGCCAGGCGTTTGGCGGTTGCCAGACCGATGCCGGTCGTTCCTGTCACAAATGCCACCTTGCCGTCAAAATCAGTCATCGCGGAAGCTCCTTCATTCGCTATCGAAACCGGCCGCTCTTAGTTTGACACTCGTCGTGGTCAAACAATAGGTTGCCGGTCTCTCGCGGAAAAGGAAGTGGCAATGGAACAATGCTGGCGCTGGTACGGTCCCGATGATCCTGTGACGCTTGAACATGTCAAACAGGCCGGCGCCACCGGCGTGGTTTCAGCGCTTCACCAGATCTATGACGGCAGGGCCTGGCCTGAAGCCGATGTGCTCGAACGCAAGCGCGTCATCGAGGCGGCTGGGCTGACCTGGTCGGTTGTCGAGAGCATTCCGGTTCACAATTCCTTCAAGATCGGCGCGCCGGAGCGCGAGCGCTATGCCGGCTATTATCGCGACAGCATCCGCGCGCTCGCGAAGGCCGGCATCCAGACGATCTGCTACAATTTCATGCCTGTGGTCGACTGGACTCGCACCGACCTGGCCTACCGGCTGCCGACGACCGGTTATGCCTTGCGCTTCGATGCCATCGATTTCGCTGCCTATGATCTGTTTGTCCTGCAGCGCAAGAACGGCGCGGCAAGCTATACGCCGTCACGTATCGCCCAGGCCGAGAAGCGCCTTGAGGCGCTGACAGCGGAGCAGATCGACCAGATCGAGCGCAATCTGATCGCCGGCCTGCCGGCGACGGAGCGTAGCTATAACAGGGACAGTTTCCGCGAGGCGCTGGCGGAATACGACGCGATTGGGCCTAAGGAACTGCGCGACAACCTTGCCTGGTTCCTGCGCGAGATCATCCCGGCGGCCGAAGAGGCGGGTGTGCGCATGTGCATCCACCCCGATGATCCGCCGTTCTCGCTTTATGGCCTGCCGCGCGTCGTTTCGACGGCCGAGGATGCGCGTTTCATTCTCAAGACGGTCGACAGCCCGGCAAATGGTTTGACGTTCTGCACCGGCTCCTACGGTACGCGCGCCGACAACGACATTGTCGCCATGGTCAAGGAATTCGCCGACCGCATCCATTTCGTCCACCTGCGCAACATCACCATCGAGGAGGACGGTTCGTTCTACGAGGCCGAGCATCTCGAGGGCGGCACTGACATGGCGCATGTCATCCTCGCTTTGATGCAGGAAGAGAAGCGCCGTCGCGGAGAAGGCCGAGCCGACTGGCAAATTCCGATGCGGCCCGATCATGGCCATCTGCTTGCCGACGACATCGGCAAGAAGAAGATCAACCCCGGCTATTCGCTCATCGGCCGGCTGAAAGGCCTCGCGGAGCTGCGCGGCATCATGCGTGCGGTTGAGCGGTTCGGGCTGGCCTGAAGTCATCGGACGGCAAGCTAACGTTCGCGATCCTCCGCCGGAATGTCGCGACAGGTATGAGCGAGCGCTTCGCTTCGTCCGGCATTCGCATGCCCTAACCACCCGATTGTCGACGAAGCCGAGGGCTGCCCTGCGACGAGAAGCGGCTTCGACGGGTGGTCAACAATTTTATCGAGCTGGCACGCAAATTTTCGAGGTCGGTCGTGTAGTGCTCGTCGGCGTACTTCCTGCTTGGCCAGTGTCCGAAAGCGGGCGACTTTCGCGCCACTGGGACCAGCCATCGGCGTGGGGCACGCTTATGAAAAAAGGACAGTCCTTTGACGATCTTCCCTTTTACCGAAGCCAGTCCGATCCAGTTCCAGGCGCCGCTGCCGAAGACGTCGGATGTGGTCATTGTCGGCGGTGGCATCATCGGCGTGACCGCGGCCCTGTTCTTGGCCCGTCACAACATACCGGTGACCTTGCTGGAGAAGGGACGCATCGCCGCGGAGCAGTCCTCGCGCAATTGGGGCTGGATTCGCCAGCAGGGCCGCGACGCGGACGAATTGCCCATCGTCATCGAAGCGCTGCGTCTCTGGCGCCAACTGGCGGAGGAGTGCGGCGAGGATATAGGCTTGACGCAGACGGGCGTGACCTATCTTGCGCGGACCGACAAGGAGATGGCCGGTTTCGCCAAGTTCCTGAAGATCGCCGAGGCCCATGGCGTCGACACGCGCCTCCTCGACCAGGGCGAGACCGCCAAGCTGATCCCGGCCATGTCACGCCTCTTCAGGGGCGCCATGACCACGCCGTCGGACATGCGTGCCGAGCCCTGGGTCGCCGTGCCGGCGCTTGCCCGCCTGGCCGCTCGCCAGGGTGTCACAATCATCGAGAACTGTGCGGCACGGATGCTCGACATCTCCGCAGGGCGGATCAGCGGTGTCTGGACCGAACGAGGGCGCATCGCCACCTCGAACGTGCTTGTCGCCAGCGGCGCCTGGACGTCGCTGTTCCTGCGCGCGCATGGCATCTCGATCCCGCAGCTCAGTGTCCGCACGACCGTCGCGGCGACCGCGCCTATGCCGGAAATCCATGCCGGCGCTGCCGCGGACGAACGCATCGCCTTCCGGCGTAGGAAGGACGGCGGATACACGCTCGCGGCGGGAGGCAGCCACCTGCTCTATGTCGGGCCGGATGCATTGCGTCACGCACCGAAATACCTGCCCGCCCTGAAGGCAAATCCTTTCGGCACGCGCTACCTGCCGGCGGCGCCGCGTGCATATCCGGACAGCTGGTTCACCCCGCGCAAATGGGATGCCGACAAGGAAAGCCCGTTCGAAAGGATGCGTGTTCTCAATCCTGCCCCGGAGCCCAGGGCCCTTCGCGCCATCGATCATGGGTTCAAGGAGCTTTTTCCGCAATTCGAGGCGGTGCCGCTCAGGGCAAGCTGGGCCGGCATGATCGATGCGATGCCGGATGTGGTGCCGGTGGTCGATCGTGCCGCAGCGGTCGATGGCCTCGTCATTGCGACCGGGATGAGCGGCCATGGCTTCGGCATAGGGCCCGGCATGGGCCGCGTCCTGTCCGACTTGATCCAGGGCAACGAGGCTGGACACAACCTTCACAGGTTCCGTCAATCCCGGTTCAGCGACGGCAGCCCTATCCGGATGGGACCATCGCTTTAGGCGAGATTGCCCTGACGCCGGTTGCGGCGGCAGGTCAGGTCGGGCGACCTGATGCAGGTGCCTGGCTTGTCGGGATTCACGCCATGACCGGACTGAGCGATGCCGGCGAGTTCGAAGGCGGCATCGGTACGACCTACAATCTGCTTGGCAGGCTCTATGTGGCGGTCGACCAGGCCATTCGTGCCGGCGACGTGGCGCGGGCAAAGGCGCTGCGGATGGTGTCGGAGGGCTTCATCGAGGCACTGCTGGAGACCGGCGTGCTGCCGGGCATGAAGGCGGACGACCGGCCTCTACCAGGAGCTCGACAGCTCGCCGACCCTGACGAGCCACGCGACCTGTTCGGCATGCTGCTCAGGGCAGCCCAATAGCGTGGAGGTCGCGCGCCTGCTGGCGGTCCGTATCTGCGCGGATGATCGCTGTCATTGTCAGCTTGCCGGCGCGCGCGCAAAAATTGTTCATCGCGGCGGCCTCGAAGGGCCGATCGTTTCTTTCTTGGCAATCTGGCGTCGATGACACTTGCAGGCATTGCTGGCGGTTGTGACCGCCGAAAAGTGCACGCCTGTCCAACAGTCCTGGTTCGCGGACGATAACATCCGCACAAAGCCGGGAAAGGAGCCTCATATGCCCAGAATAGTACCCGTGCTCGACTTGAGCCGCTTTGAACAAGGCGCGTCGGAACGCCGGACTTTTCTGGCGGATCTGCGTTCCGCTTCGCGCGACATCGGCTTTTTCTACCTGGCCGGACATGGCATCTCGTGGGCGGAAATCAGTGAGGTGCTCACCGCGACGCGCCGCTTCTTTGCCTTGGCCGAGGCCGACAAGCTCGCGATCGAAATGGTCAAATCCTCGCAGTTTCGCGGCTATACCCGCGCCGGCGGCGAGCTGACCAAGGGCAAGGCCGATTGGCGCGAGCAGCTCGACATCGGCGTCGAGCGTCAGCCCATAGCGCAAGGGCCAGGAATTCCCGCATGGACGCGGCTGCAGGGCCCGAACCAGTGGCCCGCTGCGTTGCCGGAACTCAAACCCGCCCTGCTGGCATGGCAGGCCAAGGCAACAGCAGTGGCCATCAGGCTGTTGAAAGCCTTCGCGCTGTCGCTCGATCAAGCCGAGGACGCCTTCGACCCGATCTACCGCGAGCAGCCAAACCACCGCATGAAAATCGTGCGCTATCCCGGCCGAGAGGCGACCGGCGATGACCAGGGTGTCGGCGCGCACAAGGATGGCGGTTTCCTGACGTTGTTGCTTCAGGATGACAATAAGGGGCTTCAGGTCGACTATGACGGAAGCTGGGTGGATGTGGACCCCATTCCCGGTACGCTCGTCGTCAACATCGGCGAATTGCTCGAACTGGCCTCAAACGGCTATTTGCGTGCGACCGTGCATCGTGTCGTGACGCCGGCGGCAGGCATTGAACGCATTTCGGTGCCGTTCTTCTTCAGCGCCAGGCTCGATGCAACGATACCGCTGCTTAGCCTTTCCGAGGACCTGGCGGCTCGGGCGCGCGGGCCGGCCAGCGATCCGGACAATCCGCTGTTTCGCGATGTCGGAACCAATGTGCTGAAAAGCCGGCTGCGCTCGCATCCCGATGTCGCTCGGCGCCATTATGCGGATCTGCTTGAGCCGGAAAGCCCGGCCGTCTGAGTCTTGGATAAGAAAGAACGGGATTTTTGCCATCCCGACCGATTCTTGGAAAATCATTCGTCGTATCCGGCGAAGAATCGGCTCAAAAAGGAAAGATCCGTTCGGTGTTTTCCTCCCATTTCATTGAGCGGTGTTCCCCTCTGAAGGTTACGACCTTCTTTTTTGGCCGGGCCGTTTCGCGCCCGGCCATTTTTCTTTCCGCACTGCGTGTTGCCGGTGCGGCGCTGATCCGGCAGAGTTCAACATGCGTCGGCGGTTCAAATCAGTGGAAGAAGGAGAGGGTCTCATGACATCCAACGTTACCGTCATAGCAGGGGCGGGCTCCGGATTGAGCGCCTCGCTCGCGCGTCTTCTCGCCAGGGAAGGGTTCCATGTCGTCCTGGCCGCCCGAAACATCGAGAAGCTCGATGCGTTGCAAGCGCAACCCGGCGCGCAAGCCGTGGCGACGGATGTCTCGGATCCAGCATCGGTCGAGCATCTGTTCGATATCGCGGACAAGGCTGGCCCGCTTTCCCTGGTGATTTTCAACGCCGGCGGCCGCGCTCGCGGTCCAATAGCCGAACTCGATCCCGAGGCTGTCCGACAGGCTTTGCTGGTCGGGGCCTATGGCGGGTTCCTGGTAGCTCAGCAGGCGGCCCGCCGGCTGATCGCTCAAGGGGCGGGCTCGATCCTCTTCACCGGAGCGACAGCAAGTGTGAAGGGGTTCGCCGGCTCCGCGGGCTTTGCGATGCCGAAATTTGGATTGCGCGGGCTGGCGCAATCAATGGCCCGTGAACTGGCGCCCAAGAACATCCACGTCGCGCATTTCATCATCGACGGCGCCATTGCTTCGGCCGCTTCCGGACAGGAGCCCGGGCCGCAGGATCGCCGGCTGTCTCCGGATGCGATCGCAGAGGCCTATCTCGCCATCCATCGCCAGCACCGCAGCGCCTGGACGTGGGAAATGGAGCTCAGGCCGTGGGTCGAAAATTTCTGACTGGATCAGCGATCCATGCGACTTTTGCATGGCTCGTCTGCACGAGCCTTGAGGAGAGTCGACATCGGACGAGGATGTCACTATATAGCGGCGGCTTCGCGGGCTCACGCCTTCAAGCGCAACGTCATAAGGCGGCTGTAGCGACAGCCATTGAGATTAAGAAACGGACTGGAAGCCGTAAAAGGTAGAAGCAATTGCTCGGAGCGGGAAGATCCCGCCAACGGTACAGTCCTTCAGAATCAGAAAATGTTCTTCACCCCTCGATTTCCTTCGGCTCTGTGGACCCTGGACGGCTTCGGCTTGCCGGCTGGCCGCGACTCGGCTCGAATGGGAACATGCATCCTTCACGGGATGCCGACGCTTATGATTACCAACCGGCTTTGCCGCCAGGGAACAGCAGTATGAGTGAACACGCGATCGAGTTCTTGCGGGGATGGATCGGCGAAAAGGTCCATTGCCAGTCCCACGCCAGGATCGAGAAGCAGGCCGAGACGTTGGCCCGCGAATGCGCCGCCAAGGCTGCCGAGGTCGGCATACCGCTGGAGGACATCCAGGAGGAAGTCGGCGACATCCAGGAATTGATTGCTTCGCGGCTCGAGGAAGCGGCCGAGGCCGACGAAAACCAGCAGGCTTCCAGCAAAGCCGCGGAATAACTACGGGGTCAAACCTGTTCGAGACGCGCGGGCTTCGGCCCGCGTTTTCGTCTCAGCCATCCCTCTCACCCAAACTTTTCTTCCAGCCACGCCTTTGGCAGCGCCGGCACGAAATTGCCGTCGCGCCCGGTCATGTCGTCATTGGCGATAAGAGCGTTGAGGATCGATTCCTCCACCGTCTGAACCACCGCATCGAAGAACGCGTCGATGTCTGCATCGGGAATGAAATCGGCGCTGGCGATGCGGCCGGACAGCCCCAGCGCCGCGGCGGGGTTGGCCGTCGAGAAGGCGAGGAAGATATCGCCCGAACTGTGATAGCCGAAGCCGCCCGTCAAGGCGACGCCGAGCGGCACACGGCGCGCCAATCGCTTCATTTGATGCGGCAGGAAAGGCGCGTCGGTCGCGATGATCGCGATGATTGAGCCCTTTTCCGCGCGCGACGTGGCTTCGCGGATCGCCGGCTCGGTGAGTTCGGCGCGCAGGCCACGAATGGTGAAATTATGCCGCTTGCCGAAATTCGACTGCACGAAGGCGCCGACCGTGTAGGTTCGCCCTTGCCATGCGACGATGCGCGAGGCCGTGCCGGACCCTGCCTTGAAGCCGAAGGTGATCATGCCGGTGCCGCCGCCGACGCTGCCTTCCTCGACCGGTCCGCCAGCAGCCCCGTCAAGGGCTTCGGCGACGTGCTCCGATGTTAGATGGTGGCCGTTGATGTCGTTGAGAAACCCGTCATAAGTCTCCGCCGCCACCGGGAGCCCCCAGGCGCTGTCGATCGCGGCCGGCAGCACCCGGTTCATCCAGCGCAGCGTGCCGTCACGCGCAACACCACAGGAATGCGTGTTGGTGATGGTGATCGGGAAGTTGAAGGCGCCGGTTTCCTCGATGATGTGCGAGCCGGTCATCTCGCCATTGCTGTTCTGGCTGAAAACGCCCGCGAAGACCGGCGTGGCCAATTCGGCGCGGGGCCTCGGCAGGATTGCGGTCACGCCGGTGCGTACCGGCCCCTTGCCGACGATAAGCGGACCATCGCCCGTTATCAGCGTCGCATAGCCGACAGAGACGCCGGGCACGTCGGTGATCGCGTTGAACGGCCCGGGTGTTCCGTGGAAGCCGATGGTGAAGCTTCGCGCGCGCGGCTTGCCGGACGGCGTTGCCAGATGGTGCGGATTGTCGATCATGCTCTTAGAACAGGGATCCCTGATTGCCGGGTTCCTTTGCCTTTGCCGACGGTCTGGCCACGGGCTTTGGCCGCGCCGCGCCACTGGTTGCCACCGCATCCGCCGTGCCATCGGCGAACTCCAGCGACAGCGCCATCCCCGACGCCACGTCGGCGGCCTGCTTGATGACCGCGCCGTCGGTATCCTTCACCAGCGCGAAGCCGCGCGCCAGGACGGCCTTGTGCGAAAGCGTCGCCATCAGCCGGTCGGCCTGGACGATGCGGCCGCGCAACCGCTCCAGCCTGACCAGCATCGCCTGGCCGCCGCGTCTCGTCAAAGCCGTCAGAAGGTCCCTCTGCACACGTTGGCGCCGGGCTGTCGGCTCGATGGTGATTCGACCCTGGAGCAAAGCCAATTGCTGCCTGTGCCGCCGCAGCGATGCCTTGGCGCATTTTGGCAACTGATCCGCGGCACGATTGAGCTCCGCGCGCCGGCTTCTGGCCAGAGTGCGCAGCGCCCCTTGCGCCCGCAAAAGGTTACGGTCGTTGGCGCGCCGCGCCTCGGCAATCCGCTGCGACAGCATTGCCGGCGTCAGTTTTACAGCGAAGAATCGCGCCCGCTTGCGCTCGGTGGAAACCATCAGGCCACGACCGAGCCTCGATGTCGCCTCGTCTAGGCGCCGGCGCGGCAGCGCCAGCAATTGGTCGGGCGAGGGCAGCGCACGCGCCGCCGCACGGGTTGCCTGCCGCTTGCGTTCGAAATTGCGCAAGACGGCGGCCTTGAGCCGCGCGCCGAGGCTGGCCAGCGTCGCTTCGAGGTCAGCCTTCACCGGCACGGCGATTTCGGCCGCGCCCGTCGGTGTCGGCGCCCGCACATCCGCGACAAGGTCGATCAGCGTCCAGTCGGTTTCGTGGCCGACAGCCGAAATCACCGGAATGCCCGAGGCGGCGACCGCGCGGGCGAGTGCCTCGTCGTTGAAGCCCCATAGATCTTCCAGGCTGCCGCCGCCGCGCGCCACGATCAGCAGATCGGGGCGCTGAATGGGGCTGTCCCATGCCAGCGCGTTGAAACCGGTGACGGCATTAGTCACTTCCGCACTCGCCGTGTCACCTTGAACCCGCACGGGCCAGACCAGCACATGCAGCGGAAAGCGGTCCTTGATGCGGTGGATGATGTCGCGGATGACCGAGCCGGTCGGCGAGGTGACCACGCCGATGACGCGTGGCATGAACGGCAGCCGGCGTTTGCGCACCGCATCGAAAAGCCCCTCCGCCTGCAGCCGGCGTTTGCGCTCCTCCAGCAGCGCCATTAGCGCCCCGGCGCCGGCCGGCTCGAGATTGTCGATGACGATCTGGTAGTTGGACTTGCCGGGATAGGTGGTGAGCTTGCCGGTGGCGATCACCTCCATCCCTTCCTCGGGACGGAATTTCAGCCGGCTCATCGTGCCTTTCCAGACCACGGCGTCGAGCCGCGCACGGTCGTCCTTCAGCGCGAAATAAGCATGGCCGGAGGAATGCGGCCCACGATAGCCTGAGATTTCGCCGCGCACCCGCACATTGCCGAAGACGTCCTCGACCGTGCGCTTTAGCGCGCCTGATATTTCGCTCACCGTGTATTCGGTGGCGTTGGTGCGTGATTCGGATGCTGCTTCGCTCATCGGTCGATTGGGGGCCGGTTGGACGCCGACGTCAAGGCGGCCGTGTCAGGCCCGATATTCATGACCCGGTTTTTACCAGCCCGGCAGGATCTGGTTCGGCTTGCTCCGCTTCATCTTGGCAAAGGCGAGCGCCGCGAAATCGAACGTCCCGGTCTCCTCGCCAAGCGGCACGGAAATGTTGTCCAGACTTTCGGAGATGTGGCGGGCAAGCGCATCGACGATCTCCGGCCGCGAGGTCTGGCCGCGCATGATGCCGATGCGGCAGTCGGGCAGGGCGCCGAAGCCGTCGGCCTCGCCCAGAACCCGCATGCCGGGCCTGAGCGCGCATTCCGGCAGCACCGAGATCGCCAGCCCCGAAAGCACGGCGGCGGTGATCACGGTCGCCGAGAAGCTGGTGAACAGGATGCGGTAGTCGCGGTTCTGCAGGTCCAATACGTCCACCGCGGCGCGCCGCCAGATGCAGTTTGGCCGGCCGAAGGCCATCGGCAGCGTCTCCTGTTCATGTGTCGCATGGTTGGCCGAGGAGACCCAGAGCAGCGGTTCACGCCGCACCACCTCCGACTGGCCGCGCACATCATTGTGCGTCACCAGCGCCAGATCGAGATTGCCGCGCTTGATGTGCTCGACCAGCCCCGGCGTCGGTTCGCAGATGACGGTCAGTTCGACGCGCGGATTGGAGCGCGTGAACCGTGCCATGATCTCGGGCAGGAAACGGTCCGCATAATCGTCAGGCGTGCCGATGCGGATCGTGCCTTCGAGCCGTTGGTCGTCGAAGGCGGCGAGCGTTTCGCGGTTGAGATAGAGCAGCCGCCTTGCGTAGGAGAGCAGTTTGTCGCCTTCCTCCGTCAGCCTGTTCGAGCGCCCCTCCTTCTCGAACAACGGCTTGCCGATCCGCTCTTCCAGACGGCGCATCTGCATCGACACCGCCGACTGGGTGCGGTGCACTTCTTCCGCCGCGCGGGTGAAGCTGCCGGTATCGGCAATCGAGATGAAGGTCTGCAATTGATCGAGATCGAGCGGCGCTTTCATCGGTTCAATCCATCACTGCTGTTGATACTAAAGATTAGAAACATTCGTTGGATTAATCAATCGGTCGATGGCAAATTGGCATTGTCCAAATGAAAGCCATGCATGTAGCCCAAAAGTGGACACCGGTTTTGGGACGACGACATGCATCTCTAAAATTGTATTTGAGACCGGAACGGTCGCTGTCGCCAGCGCCGATCGTCGGGTTTCGTCCGTTCGAGTCTGAAGGAGACCGACATGACCACGATCGATTTCGCCACCGAGACCTCGCGCATCACCTCGCGTCCGGCCGTTGCAACGCGCGTGGCAAACATTGTCTCCAATGCCTACCGCGCCTGGAAAAACCGCCGCGCCTTCTACCGCCTTGGCGAGATGTCGGACGCAGAACTCGCCGATATCGGCCTGACGCGCGCCGACCTGCATGTTGCAATCGACGTGCCGTTTGGCCGTGACCCGACAGCAATCCTGCGTGAGATCGCCAGCGATCGCGTGGAAACCATCGAGGAAATCGCCCGCAAGGTGGCCTGATTGGTTCAGCTTCGGTTCCGTTGAATCCTTTCACGGTGCAGCGCGACCAAGGTTCTGCAGGCTCCCCACTCCCTGCCGGTTCCCCGCCGGCCTGCCTGCACGCTGCCCGGTCCTCCCAAGGACCGGGCTTTTCCTTTAGGTTTGCCGAAGGCCGGGCGACTACCGCCGGTCCATGTCCCGCTTGAACTGGTCGAAGATCGTTTCCACGCCCTTCTGGTATTCGTCGCGCTGCTGGGCCCCGGTCTGGAACATCTTGCCGAAAATGTCGTCGAACGGGTTCCTTGGCCGTCCGCTCGGATTGGCTTGGGGCTGTGGTGCCTGGCGCTGCTGCGGCTGCGCTTGAGGTTCCGGCGCCGGCTGCCCGCCGGGCATCCCGAGGCCGCCGCCACCGCCTTGCCGCAGCATCTCCTCGAAGATTTTCCCCAGCGGGTTGTCGCCGTAGGGGCTCTGTGTCGGCTGAGGCTCGGGCCGACTTTGTGGTTGCTGCGGCGCGGCGCCACCGAACATGTCCTGCAGCACCTTGCCGAGCGGATTGTCGCCATAGGGGTTGGGTGCCGGCCGCGGCTGGCTTTGCGGCCGCGGCGAGCCGCCGCCGAACATGTCCTGCAAGACCTTGCCGAACGGGTTGTCCATGGGGTTGTGGGGCGCCGGGCGCTGTTGCGGCGCCGGTGCCTGCATGCCGCCTTGCCGCATCATCTGCTCGATTATTTCGCCCAGTGGATTGTTGCCGACGCCACCAAGGCCAGCCGCTGCCTGCATCTGGTTTGTCGTCTGCTTGAACAGTCCGCCCATCACCATCGAGGCGATCGCGGGCAGCATCTGCTGAAGGATCTGCTGGCTGACGCCGCTCGCCTGCGCCGCCTGGCTGGCCACGGCGCGCGACAGGTCTTTCGAACCGAACAGATGTCCCAGAATGCCGTTGCCCTCATCGACGCCTTGCGGCGAGAAGGCGCGCGTGGCGTCCTCGAAATACTTGGCGTGCTGGCCGCTTGCCATCGCCGTCATGAAGGCGCCGAGCCCATAGGGATCGGCGGTGTTGCGTTGCAACCCTTGTGAAAAAGCTGGCAGCAGTGCGGCGACCGCCGCCTGCGTCTGCTGCAGCGAAAGCCCGTATTGCTGGGCAAGCGCCTGCATGCCGTTGCCGTTCTGGGCCTGCGCCAGCATGTCGAACAAGGTAGGCATAGGCTTCTCCTCCGGGAAATCCTCGAACGAGAGCCTAATTCGTTTCAACGCCCGATTGAAGCTACTTTTGCCGCCGGCCATGGCTCGCGGTTAATAGGCATACTCCATGAACACCGGCTCTATCGAGCCGCCCCAGCGCGTGTGGTAGGCCGACAGCATCTCCTCCGCACTGGTTGTGCCGCGCGCCACGACCTCGTCGAGTGTGTTGAGGAACGAGGTTTCGTCGTAGCCGTCACGGTTCTTCTTGCCGCGGTTCTTCAACCCCGTGCGCGAAATGGCCATGACATCGCGGGCGACCTCGCGCAACGTCGTGTTGCGGAAGGGTGCGGCAATGCCGAGCTCCGGCACGGCGTTGCGCATGGCCAGCACTTCCTTGTAGGTCCAGCTCGACGTCAACGCCTCGGCCGCGTCGAGTGCCGCCTCGTCGTAGAGCAGCCCGACCCAAAAGGCCGGCAGCGCGCAGATGCGCCGCCAGGGACCGCCATCGGCGCCGCGCATTTCAAGGAAACGCTTGAGCCGCACGTCCGGGAACAGCGTCGACAGATGGTTCGCCCAGTCGCCCATCGTCGGCAGCCCGTCCGGCACTTCATTGCGCGCGGCCCCGGCCATGAACTGGCGGAAGGTGATATGCGTCATGTCATGATAACGGCCATCGCGAATGACGAAATACATCGGCACGTCGAGTGCCCATTCGACATAGTCGGCGAAACCAAAATCGGGCGAGAAGCAGAATTCGAGCAGGCCCGAGCGCTGGTTGTCGGTGTCGCGCCAGATGTCGCCGCGCCAGCTCTGCAGCCCGTTCGGCCGGCTGTCGGTGAAGGGCGAGTTGGCAAACAGTGCGGTCGACAGCGGCTGCAGCTTCAGCGACACCTGCATCTTGCGGCGCATGTCGGCCTCGCTCTCGAAGTCGAGGTTCACCTGGATCGTGCAGGTGCGGTACATCATGTCGAGGCCCTTGGTGCCGACCTTGGGCATGTAGCGCGTCATGATCTCATAGCGCGACTTCGGCATTTTCGGGGTCTCGGCCAGCGACCATTTCGGGCTCCCGCCAAGGCCGAGGAAGCGGATGCCCATCGGCTCGGCGATCTCGCGCACCTGCGCCAGATGGGCGTTGCCCTCGCGGCAGGTCTGGTGGATCGTCTCCAAGGGCGCGCCGGAAAGCTCGAACTGGCCGCCTGGCTCGAGCGAAATTGCCCCCTGGCCCGTCGGTTCGACCAAGCCGATGATGCGGCCGTCATCCATGATCGGATCCCAGCCAAGCTTGGTCTGCATGCCTTCAAGGATGGCGCGGATGCCGCGCTCACCACCATAGGGGACCGGTGCGTTGCCATCGACATAGAAGGGGAATTTCTCGTGCTCGGTGCCGATGCGCCATTTTTCGCGCGGCTTGTTGCCTTCGGCCAGGTGTTCGACAAGCTCGTCTATGCCTTCGATGGGCCGGAAATCGGTTGTGTCGCGCGCCATTCTCAAGCCCTCAAAGGCGGTTGAACCACCGCCGGCGCTAAATGGACGAAATGTCAGTAGCCGATCAAGCGAAAAATCCTGAGCCACAGGTCAAGAGGAATTGAAGGCCACGCCCTGCAAGCACCTCTTGCAAGAGGCGGAGCACTACCAGTCGCCAATTGTTGCCTGCATAACCGCAAGCGCTGCCACGGCCGCCGTGTCGGCACGCAGGATACGCGGCCCGAGCGGAATGGCGGTCACGAAGGGGAGCGCGCGCAGCATCTTACGCTCCTCGTCGGAAAAGCCGCCCTCGGGCCCGACCAGTAGGGCGAGCTTCTTCTCCTTCACCGTCTGCAAGGCAGGCAGTGGGTTGTTGGTCGAGGCGTCCTCGTCGCAGAAGATCAACCGGCGTTCCTTGTCCCAGCCGGTCAGCAGGCGCTCGAATTTTTCCGCCTCGCGAACGTCCGGCACCGCGAGGATGCCGCATTGTTCGGCGGCCTCGACGACATTGGCGCGCAGGCGATCGATCGACGGCTTGGCCACCTGGGTATGCTGGGTGATGACCGGCTGCAGGACGCCGGCGCCCATCTCGACCGCCTTCTGCACGAGATAATCCAGCCGGCCCTGCTTCAGCGGTGCGAAGCAATAGATCAGGTCAGGCAAAGGCGGCTGCGGCCTTTGCAGCCCCAGTACTTTCAGCCGCACCGACCGCTTCGATTTCGCTGATATCGCGGCCGACCACTCGCCGTCGCGGCCGTTGAAGACAAGGATCTCGGCGCCTTCGGCGAGCCGCAGCACATGCAGGAGATAATGGCTCTGCTGCTGGCCGGGTTCGAATTCGATGTCCGGTCCGAGGTCGTCGGGCACGAACAGACGTTGCATCTTGTAGTTGGCGCGCATGGCCGAGGAATGGGCGAGGCGGCCGCCGGCGTCAAGCCTTGGCGGAAGGATGCCACAAAGGCTGAAAACCACGACGCAGGATGGCAACCGTCGTTTCCGGGGTCAACAGCACCAGCGTCTCGTCCTCGAACCGATCCAGGCTGGTTGGCGGGCCGTATCCGGCAAAAGACCATGGCAACGCCTTGCCCTGGGACAAGGCGTAGGTCCCGCCGCCGGTTGCGATCATCGCGCCGTCGGGCAGGCGGGCAAGCGCGCCCATCGCGACGGCAGGCCGTTTGCCGCCCGACGCCAACCGCTCCTTGTGCAGCCGTTGGTCCACCTGCGGCGCGCGCGGCTCGGCCATGACGAAGGCTTGGCCGAAGCGGCTGACAAAATCCCTGGCTCGTTCGCGCTGGCAAAAGAAGCAGGGACGATGCCCGGCGGCGAGCGCCGTCACCTCGTCGAGGAAGAACAATTCGGTCCAGCCGGCCTTGCCGCCGGCCCGGTTGCGGCCCATCGGCTCGCGCCGCGCATTGCGGAATTGGCACATGCAGATGATCCAGGCCTGAAGCGCCCAGCGCTTTTTCAGGAGCGTCTTTGTCTCGGGGTCGTGGATGATGCCGCGATTGCCAGTGAACAGGCCGCGCTCCGGCACGGCATGAATGGCGCCGAACGGATCGACCCGGTTCTGCAGTGGCATGGTTTTCTCCTGGGACACGCATCTTGGCTGCAATACTGGCGACATGATATCGCTGGTTCCTCGTTTTCATGTCAGCAGGGTGTGCCATGCGGGTGCTGGTGGTCCAGAACTTCGACAATACCGGTCTTGGCCAGGTTGGCGCGGCGCTCGCGGAAGCGGGTGCCGATCTCGACGTGCGCCTTCCCTACAAGGGTGACGCGCTGCCAGGGGACGCAACCGGCCATGATGCCATGGTGGTGCTCGGCGGTGGCCAGAATGCGCTGGACGACGAAGAATATCCCTATTTCCCGGCGCTGTTGGAACTGACCCGCGATTTTGCCGGCAAGGACCGCGCGGTGCTCGGCATCTGTCTCGGCGGTCAACTCGTCGCCCGTGCTTTTGGCGGCGTGAACCGCATCGGCGGTGCCAATGAATTCGGCTGGCGCGGCGTGTCGTTGACCCCGGACGCCAAGGCCGACCCGGTGCTGTCTGCACTGCCGGAAACGTTCCCGATCTTCCAGTGGCATGACGATACATTCGAGCTGCCGGATGACGCCGTGCGGCTCGCCGGCAACGATGTCGCCGAAAACCAGGCGTTTCGGGTCGGCCGCGCCGTTTACGGCTTCCAGTTCCATTTCGAGGCCGACCGACCGCTGGTGAAGGACTGGAGTTCCTCCTTCGCGCCGACCATTGCCGCGCTCCATCCCGACTGGGCCGGCGAGCTCGAGAGCGAAATGGCTCGCAACGGCCCTGACGCCGATGCTGCCGGCCTCGCCATCGCCCGTGCCTGGGTGGCGACGATCTAAGCATTCGCTTCCGCGTCCTACCGCGTGACATAATTGGCACGGGGGCCGGAATCCGTCTGGGGAAAACCCTTTCATCCTTGGCTTGTGTCCGCACGCTATCCTAGAAGGCGCGCGCTATATCGGCTGTGCAACGGGGATGAACCTTTTGTGTGACCCGTGCGACACACCATCGATACAGAACACGCCTAGAAGCGCGAAATCGTCGAAACTTTGAAGCGATTTTTCCGTTTCAACGCATTGGTAACCGCCTCGTGCACAGATGCAGAAAGCTCAACAAGAGATGACCTCCGTGAAAGCAGCTCTTCTGTCCTTTGCCATGCTGTCCGCCATCGTGCTTTGCGGCCTTGGCATCTATGCCGCCGATGCAGCCAACAACCACAATGCGGTCGACGGCTACGGCGTCACCGCCTCCCTACGCTAAAGCCCAGGCATCCCTCGCGCCAGGATCCCTCGCGCCAGTATTCCTCGCGCCAGGATCGCTCGCGCTCTGGGGCGCCGGGTCTCAAGGTTCCTTTATCGACATTTCGAGGATGCGTTTGTGCGGGCCGTCCACGACGAGCGCGGTAAGCATGCCTGACTGCCAGGCAAGCGTGTCGACATTGACGCGGTTGGCCATCACTTCCGCCTCGGGAACCGGCGTGTGGCCATGCACCACGATCTTCGGAAGGAGAGCGGTGTGATCGTGGAAGACGTCACGGATCCAGATCAGGTCCTGCGGATTCTGTTTCTCCAACACAATGCCTGGCCTTATGCCGGCATGGCAGAAGAAGAAGTCGCCTGACGTCACCGAGAACGGCAGCGACCGCAGGAAGTCGATATGGCTTCGCGGCACGGCCGCGAGCAGGGCTTGATGGCCCTTGCGCGTGGCTGACTCGGCCTTGCCGAACCAAATGCCGCTGCCGTTGTTGATCGTCACCCCATAGGATTGCGCGGTCTGGATGCCGCCAAAACGGATGAAGAGCCCTTCGGGGTCGGGTGTCTGGAGAAAGTCGAGAAAACCAATGTCGTGATTGCCGGCCAGCATCAGGTTTCGCTGATCGCGTTGGCGTGCCTCGATCAGGAAGTCGATGACGCCCTTGGAGTCCGGTCCTCGGTCGACATAGTCGCCGAGATGGATGATGCGCCAGTCCGCGACTAGGTCCCTGGCGATCTCGGCCTCGATCTGTCCGTGCATGGCGGCCAGCAGGTCGAGCCGGCCATGCACGTCGCCGATCGCGTAGAGACGCACGCCGTCCGGCCCGCGTGCGTCGAGGAAATGGATGCCGGGTTCCGCCAAGGTTCTGGTCTCTCCGCGATCAGATGTCACGGACTTAGCGCCGAAGCTGATCCCTGCCCATGTCGGTGACCAGACGCTTTCCGCACAGCGCCAGCGTAATGTCCATCTCCTTGCGGATGATTTCCAGCGCCTTGGTAACCCCTTCCTTGCCGAGCGCGCCCAGGCCGTAAAGAAATGGCCGGCCGATATAGGTGCCCTTGGCGCCCAGGCAGAGTGCTTTCAACACATCCTGGCCGGAGCGGATGCCGCCGTCCATATGCACTTCTATTCTGTCGCCGACCGCATCGGCGATCTCTTCCAGCGCCATGATGGAGGACGATGCACCGTCGAGCTGGCGCCCGCCATGATTGGAAACGATGATGGCATCGGCGCCGGTGTTGGCCGCCAGCAGCGCGTCCTCCTTGTCGAGGATGCCCTTGAGGATCAGTTTGCCACCCCAGCGCTCCTTGATCCAGGCGACGTCCTTCCACGACAGGTGCGGATCGAACTGCTCGGTCGTCCAGGACGACAACGAAGCCACGTCGCCGACGCCCTTAGCATGGCCGACGATGTTGCGGAAGGTACGGCGCTTCGTGCCAGCCATGCCCATCCACCAGCCAGGCCGCACAGCGATGTTGGCGATGTTGGCGAGCGTCATCTTGGGCGGCGCCGAAAGCCCGTTGCGGACATCCTTGTGGCGCTGGCCGAGGACCTGCAGGTCGAGCGTCAGCACCAGCGCCGAGCACTTCGCCGCCTTCGCCCGGTCGATCAAATTGAGGACGAAGTCCTTGTCGCGCAGCACATAGAGCTGGAACCAGAACGGTTTCTTCGTCACCGAGGCGACATCCTCGATCGAGCAGATGCTCATTGTCGAAAGCGTGAACGGCACGCCGAATTCCTCTGCCGCCTGCGCTGCCAGCATCTCGCCGTCGGCGTGCTGCATGCCGGTCAGGCCTGTCGGCGCCAGCGCCACCGGCATCGACACTTTCTGGCCGATCATGGTCGATTCCAGCGAGCGGTTGCTCATGTCGACCAGCACGCGCTGGCGGAATTTGATCTTCTGGAAGTCTTCCTCGTTTGCCCGGTAGGTGCTCTCGGTCCAGGCGCCGGAGTCGGCATAGTCGAAGAACATCTTGGGCACGCGACGGCGCGCGAGATCCTTGAGGTCTGCGATGGTCAGAATGTCGCTCATGATGGTCCCCGCTTGATCGAATTGATTAGGAGCGGCTGCGCGCTGGTTCGCTGCCGCCGGTTTCCGAGCGCTGCCTTAGCCTCAGCCGCGACACGCGTTGCCAGTCGCCGCTGCGCTCGGCTTCCGCCATCGAGCGCTCGACATAGGTCATGTGGTCCATCGCCGCCTGGCGGGCGGCGGCCGGATCACCAGCCCTGACCGCGGTGTGAATCGCCCGGTGCTGCGCCAGCAGCGCCTCTCGCGCGCCCGGCACGGTGAACACCAGCAGCCGGTTCTGGAACACGCCTTCCGATAAGAGGCGGTAGCAGGAGCGCAGCGTGTGCAAGAGCAGGATGTTGTGCGCGCATTCGCAGATCGCATGGTGGAATTCTACGTCGATTTCTGCCTCGTCGTCGAAGTCGCCGGTGCGATGCGCCTCATCCATGCGCGCCATGATGCGGTCGAGCAGGGCAAGGTCTTCGGGTGTGGCGCGCCGCGCCGCGTATTCGGCGGCTATGCCCTCGACCTCGCGGCGATACTCCAAATAGTCCGTCACCGCCTTGCGATGCGTCGAGATCAGATCCGCCACCGGCTTGGTAAACAACTGGCCGATAATGTCGGCGACATGCGTGCCGCCGCCGGCCTTGGTCGTCAGCAACCCACGTCCTTCGAGCGCCTTCAGCGCATCGCGCAGGATGGGCCGCGATACATCGAACTGGCGCGCCAGTTCGCGCTCGCCCGGCAGCCGGTCGCCGGTGCGCAGCACGCCTTCGAGGATGAGGCTTTCGATCTGCTGCACGACTTCGTCGGCGGTGCGCGAATGCTCGATCCTGGAGAAAATATCGCTCAAAGGCAGCGCCTGGGGAACGGAATGAATGTCGCGCAGATTAAAGCGTCTGTCGCCAACTGGTCAAATTATTTATCCAATTCGTCTGGTTCGGTCGATTTTCGCATCGCGCCGGCATATCGCCTCGCGCTAAACTTTGCTGTTTACGTGCCTTGTCGATTGCCGCAAGACGGCACCATTGCACGAAGGGTCGAAACCAGGGGGACCAGACGTGTCGGACGAGACGTCCAATCTTGAATTCCAGCCGCGCAGCCAAGGCAGCGTCCTGGGTTTTCCGGCGCATGAAGGCCGGCCCGGCGCGCTCGGCGAGGTTCATGCCCGTCCGCATCCGCTCGTCGAGAAGCCGCGCGTCCTCGTCCAACTCTCCTTCATGACCGAGGGAGGCTCCGCGGTCGACCATGCCGTGCTTTCGGAACTGTCGCGCCGCCTCGGCATCGCGGCCCCCGAGCGTCATGCCCGCCACCACGCCATGAAATGGGGCAAGGGCACGCTGCGCTGGGAGCGGCATACGGAGTTCTCGACCTATCTCTGGGAAGGGCCGCTGGCCGAGAATGGCCGGGGGCAAGAGGATTCGCCGTTCGGCAATGGCTTTTCGCCGCCGGGAACCGTCATCTCGGGCATCCGGCTCGAGATCCGCAAGTGGACGCAGGCGAACGAGAGGCTGATCGCCGGCTTCGACCCGACCAGCCTCTGTCACTCGCTCGTCGAGCGCGGCAGCGCGGCTATTGTCACCGACTTCCGCCAAGACGGCGATGGCATGACCCGCATGCTGGTCCTCGATCGGGGTCTGACCCCGGCCAGCACCGGCGCGCTGTCGCAGCGGCTGATCGACATCGAGACCTACCGCACGCTTGCCATGCTCGGTTTGCCGCTGGCGCTCACCTTGTCCAGCCGCGCCCGCCGCATCGAGGACCGCTTGGCACAGACGACCCTGGAAATGAAGGTGGCCGAGACCCGCGACAGCCAGACGCTGCTCGCCGACCTGACGGAGCTTGCCGCCGAACTGGAGGCTGATGCCGCTTCCAGCCTTTACCGCTTCGGCGCCAGTCGCGCCTATGACGGCATCGTTACTGAAAGGCTCGAGGCACTGGATGAGGAGCCAGTGCAGGGCTACGACACCTGGGCGGGCTTTCTGCTGCGGCGCATGGCGCCAGCCATGCGCACCTGCCGCTCGGTCGAGGAGCGCCAGGCCAACCTGTCGCGAAAGCTGACCCGTGCCACCACGCTGTTGCGCACCTGGGTCGATGTCGAGGTCGAGAAGCAGAACCGCGACCTGCTCGCCTCGATGAACAACCGCGCCCGGCTGCAACTGCGCCTGCAGCAGACCGTCGAAGGGCTCTCGGTCGCCGCCGTCTCCTACTATGTGGTGGGCCTCATCGGCTATGTCGCCAAGGGCGCGTCGGTCTTTGGCCACGCCTTCGCGCCGGAGGTCGTTACCGCCGCATCGGTGCCGGTCGCCATCCTGCTCGTCTGGTGGGGCGTGCGCAGGGTCCGACAGATGCATTCCGAGCCGGCGAAGCATCCGGCCGAATAGACCGCGCCAAGCTTCGAAGCGCGATAGATGTGCAGCGGCAGATTGCCGCTGCGGAAGCCTTGCTTGCATCCGCCCCCGGATGCCATCAAAGCAAGGTTTGCAACAAATGTCGCTAGCTGGTAAATCATTTTTACCAGTTGAGTGGAGGAAGCGCCGATGTCCGGCCTTGCCATGCCCAAGCCAAACGCCGAGACTCTGCGCCGGCGAAGCGAAATCGTCGCCGACATGCGCATCATTGTGCCGGGCGAGGGCGTGGTCGACGCGGCCAATGAAATGCGGGCCTTCGAAAGTGATGGCCTGACCGCCTACCGGCAAGTGCCGCTGGTGGTGGTCCTGCCCGAGACGGTGGCGCAGGTTTCCCGTCTGCTGAGATACTGCAACGACCGCAACATCCGCGTCGTGCCGCGGGGATCCGGCACCTCGCTGTCGGGCGGCGCGCTGCCGCTGGAAGACGCGGTTCTGCTCGTCATGAGCCGGTTCAATCGCATCCTCAAGATCGATTTTCCCAACCGCATCGTTGTCGCCCAGCCCGGCGTCACCAATCTCGGCATCACGTCAGCCGTCGAGCAGGAGGGCTTTTACTACGCCCCCGATCCATCCTCCCAGATCGCCTGCTCGATCGGCGGCAACGTCGCGGAGAATTCCGGCGGCGTGCACTGCCTGAAATACGGCCTCACCGCCAACAATGTGCTTGGCATCGAGATGGTGCTGATGAGCGGCGAGGTGGTGCGGCTCGGCGGCGGCCACCTCGATGCGGAAGGCTATGACCTGCTCGGCGTCATGACCGGTTCGGAAGGTCTGCTGGGCGTCGTCACCGAGGTCACCGTGCGCATCCTGAAAAAGCCGGAGACGGCGCGGGCGCTGCTGATCGGCTTTCCGACCAGCGAGCAGGGCGGCCAGTGCGTTGCCGACATCATCGGCGCCGGCATCATCCCGGGCGGCATGGAAATGATGGACCGGCCGGCGATCCATGCCGCGGAAGATTTCGTCCATGCCGGTTATCCCCTCGATGTCGAGGCGCTGCTGATCGTCGAACTCGACGGGCCGGGCGTCGAGGTCGATCATGTCATTACGGCGGTCGAGGCGATCGCCATTCGCAACGGCTCGACCACCTGCCGCATCTCGCAGTCCGAGCAGGAGCGGCTGAGTTTTTGGGCCGGCCGCAAGGCGGCCTTCCCCGCCGTGGGCCGCATCTCGCCCGACTACTACTGCATGGACGGCACGATCCCACGCAAGGAGTTGCCGCGCGTGCTGGCCGGCATGCGCCAGCTGTCGCAAAAATATGGGCTCGGAGTCGCCAATGTCTTTCACGCCGGCGACGGCAATCTGCATCCCCTGATTCTTTATGACGCCAACGTGCCTGGTGAACTCGACAAAGCCGAAAGCTTTGGCGCTGACATTCTGAGGCTTTGTGTCAAGGTCGGTGGCGTGCTCACCGGCGAACATGGCGTCGGGGTCGAGAAGCGCGACCTGATGCCGGAAATGTTCACCCAGGTCGATCTCGACCAGCAAATGCGCGTCAAGTGCGCCTTCGATCCCAACCATCTGCTCAATCCCGGAAAGGTGTTCCCGCAACTGCGCCGCTGCGCCGAACTGGGGCGCATGCATGTGCATCGCGGGCTGGTGGCGTTTCCCGACATTCCGAGGTTTTGAGCTGATTGGGCCTCGGAACCAGGTGCGACTATGACCATCTTCACCCCCGCCACCTCAGCCGAAGTCCTCTCCACCGTTGCCTGGGCGGCGGCGGAGGAGACGTCGCTCGAAATTCTCGGCCACGGCTCCAAGCGCGGCATCGGCCATCCGTTGCAGACCGAGCACACGCTCGACCTGTCGAAACTCTCGGGCGTGACCCTCTATGAACCCGCGGAATTGGTGCTGTCGGCCAAGTCAGGCACGCCGCTGGCCGAGATCGAAAGGCTGCTGGTTGAAAACGGCCAGCAACTCGCCTTCGAGCCGATGGACTACGGCCCGCTGCTCGGCGGCGAGCCGGGCAAAGGTACCATCGGCGGCGTGCTCGGCGCCAACCTGTCCGGTCCGCGCCGGCTGAAGGCGGGCGCCGCGCGCGATCATATCCTTGGCATCAATGTCGTCTCCGGCCGGGGCGAAACCTTCAAATCGGGCGGCCGCGTGGTCAAGAATGTCACCGGCTACGACATGTCGAAGCTGATGGCCAACAGCTGGGGCACGCTATCCGTCTTTACCGACGTCACTTTCAAGGTGCTGCCTGCGGCCGAGACCGAAGTCACGCTCGCTGTCCGTGGCCTGCTCGATGATGGAGCCTGCGCCGCCATGGCCTTGGCCCTTGGTTCCAGCGCGGAAGTGTCGAGCGCTGCCCATCTGCCGGAGCGCATCGCCGCCCGCGTTGCCGGCGGGATGCTCGGCAGTGAAGCCGCCACGCTGCTGCGCGTCGAGGGCTTTGGCCCCTCCGTTGCCTATCGCATCACCGCGCTGAAGACCCTGCTCGGCAAGGCCGGGCCGCTGGAGGAGATTTCCGGTGAGACCTCCAAGGCAATCTGGCGCGACGTGCGCGATATCAGGCCCTTCGTTGATGGCAGCGAGAAGCCGGTCTGGCGGGTCTCGATGACGCCCGCCCGCGGGCACCTGATGGTTCTGACTCTACGCATGCAGGCCGCCGTCAGTGCCTTCTACGACTGGCAGGGCGGGTTGGTGTGGCTGCGCATGGAGGAGGGTGATCCCGAAGCCACCCTGCTTCGCGGACTGTTGCGGGAACATGGCGGCGGCCACGCGACGTTGGTGCGCGCCGCCCCCGCCCATCGTTCCGCCCTGCCGGTGTTCGAGCCGCAGGCGCCGGCGCTTGCAGCGCTCAGCCATCGCCTGAAACAGGAATTCGACCCGAAGAACATCCTCAATCCCGGCCGCATGGCCTAGGACATCAGAGATGCAGACCAATTTTTCGCCCGCCCAGCTTGCCGACCCTGACGTCGCCGAGTCCGAAAAGATCCTGCGCAAATGCGTGCATTGCGGTTTCTGCACCGCCACCTGCCCAACTTACGTAACGCTTGGCAACGAGCTCGATTCACCGCGCGGGCGCATCTACCTGATCAAGGACATGCTGGAAAACGGCCG
This sequence comes from Mesorhizobium sp. URHB0026, assembly GCF_054059755.1. Classification (NCBI taxonomy): domain Bacteria; kingdom Pseudomonadati; phylum Pseudomonadota; class Alphaproteobacteria; order Hyphomicrobiales; family Phyllobacteriaceae; genus Mesorhizobium; species Mesorhizobium sp. URHB0026. The sequence continues at coordinate 2,810,989 of NZ_JBSSCN010000001.1, forward strand.
TCCCGCCGACAAGGAAATCGTCACCCATATCGACCGCTGCCTGTCCTGCCTGGCCTGCATGACCACCTGTCCTTCGGGCGTCAACTACATGCATCTGGTCGACCATGCGCGGGCCCATATCCAGGAAACTTACAAGCGGCCGCTGCTCGACCGGCTGACCCGCGCCATGCTGGCCTTCGTGCTGCCCTATCCCCAGCGCTTCCGCGCCGCGCTCAAGCTTGCGAGGCTGGGCAAGCCGTTTATCGGCCTGTTCGAAAAAGCCCCGGCGCTGAAGCCGCTCGCCGCGATGCTCAAGCTCGCGCCTGCATCGATCCCCGCGGCCTCGCCGATGGCCTTGCCGGGTGTCCATGCCGGGCCGGGGGCGAAAAAGGGCCGCGTCGCCATCCTGACCGGCTGCGCGCAATCGGTGCTCGACCCCGCCATCAACGACACCACCATCTCGCTGCTGACACGGCTCGGTGTCGAGGTTGTGGTGCCGCCGGGCGAGGGCTGCTGCGGCGCGCTGGTCCATCACATGGGGCGGGAGGAAGCCGCCCTTGCCTCGGCTAGGCGGAATGTCGATGCCTGGACGCGTTCCATTGAGCGGGGCGGGCTCGACGCCATCGTCATCACCGCATCGGGCTGCGGCACGACGATCAAGGACTACGGCTTCATGCTGCGGCTCGATCCGGCCTATGCCGACAAGGCCGCGCGCGTGTCGGCGCTGGCCAAGGACATCACCGAATATCTGGCAAGTCTCGAGCTCCCTGAACCGGTGCGCAAGCCGGGCACGGTGGTCGCGTATCATTCGGCCTGCTCGATGCAGCACGGCCAGAAGATCACCCGCGAGCCGAAGGAGCTGCTCGCCAAGGCCGGTTTCATTGTGCGCGAGCCGCGCGAAGGCCATCTCTGCTGCGGCTCGGCCGGCACCTACAATATCCTGCAATCCGAGATTTCGGCTAGGCTGCGCGATCGTAAGGTGAAAAATATCGAGGCGACTGGCGCTTCGATCGTCGCCACCGGCAATATCGGCTGCATCACGCAGATCGCATCCGCCGCCAGCATGCCGGTGGTGCACACGATCAAACTGCTCGACTGGGCCTATGGCGGGCCGAGGCCGGATGGCATTTTGGATGAGAGCCTGGTCGCGGCGGAGTAGGCCGGGCGCTACTCCGCAGCTAGCCTGTCCGCCACACCGTATGTCGCCTGATAGAGCGCGCGCTGGCGGCTGAGCGCGACCATGGTATTTCGCAGCAGGATCGCCACCGTCAGCGGACCGACGCCTCCCGGCACCGGCGTGATCCACGAGGCCACTTCCTTGACGCTGTCGGTGTCGACGTCGCCGACGATGCGGCTCGTGCCGTCCGCTCCGATCTCCGAATTGATGCCGATGTCGATGACGGCGGCACCTGGCTTGACCATATCGGCCTTGATCAGCCGCGGCTTGCCGACGGCGACGAACAGCGCGTCCGCGCGCCGCGCATGGGCGGCGACCGACCGTGTCATATGATGGCAGACCGTCACCGTCGCGCCCTCGCTCATCAGCAGGAAGGCGATCGGCTTGCCGACGATTTCCGAATGGCCGACGATGACCACTTCCAGCCCCTTGAGATTGAGGCCGGTTTCCTTGAGCAGTTCGACCGAGGCGGCCGCCGTGCAAGGCGCTAGATCGAGCTGGTTGTAGACGATGTTGCCGATGGAGGCCGGATGCATCCCCTCGACGTCCTTCAGCGGATGCACGGCCGCCTGCAGCATCTTGATCGGGATATGCGCGGGAACCGGCCGCTGGATGATGATGCCGGTGACACGCGGATCGGCATTCAGCCCATGGATGGCTGCTTCGAGTTCACCTGAGGTGATTGTGGCGGGAAAGCGCCGTTCCTCGAAATCGATGCCGGCAAGTTGAGCCTTGGCACGCTGGTTGCGCACATAGACCTCGACGGCGTCGGTATCGCCGACGGTGATCGAGATCAGTTTGGGCGGAAAGCCCTCGGCCTTGGCAATGGTCGCGTCCTCGCGCACGGCGGCGATGATGCGCTGGGCAACGGGGCCGCCCCTGAGATAACGGCTGTCGTCGGACAGGGACATGGTTCGAACCTTTGGTGGGAAATTGTGCACTGCGATAGCAGAGCATGGCCCGGAAATCAGCCCTGAAAACGAAACACCGTGCCTCCGGGGCGACCTGTCGCACCGTGAACGAAAAGGGCAGCCCGGTTACCCGTGCTGCCCTCTCGTGACTGGCCGTATCCCCACACGGCCCGTCCCCCGCTAAGTCGTTGCCAGTCTAAGCACGTCTTGCAAAACTGCGCTATGGCTTGAGGGCAACAGTGCGCCAAAACCTGCTCAGTACTGCTTAACCGGCTGATTCGATGCCACTATATCACCTCGACGGTGGTTCCGACATTGACCCGCTCGTAAAGGTCGACCACGTCCTCGTTGCGCATCCGGATGCAACCCGATGATACAGCGCCGCCGATCGTCCAGGGCTGGTTGGTGCCATGAATTCGGTACTCGGTCGTGCCGAGATAGAGCGCGCGCGCGCCGAGCGGGTTTTCCATGCCGCCGGCCAGATAGGTCGGCAGGTAGCGGCCCTTGGCCGCTTCGCGCTTGATCATCTCGGCCGGCGGACGCCAGTCCGGCCAGACGCGCTTGTTGGTGATCTTGTGCGTGCCCGACCATTCGAAGCCGGGCTTGCCGGTGCCGACGCCGTAGCGCCGCGCCTTGCCGTTTTTCTCGACTAGGTAGAGGAAATTCTGCGTGGTATCGATGACGATGGTGCCCGGCTTCTGGGCGCCGTCATAGGCGACTTCCTGCGGCAGGTAGACGGGGTTGATCTGCCGGCGCATGACCATGCGTTTGGCCGGCGCCTGCACGGCGGCCGTCTGTACGCTGTCGGGCTGTGCCGGCTGCAGGGTGCGTTGGCGCGGCTGCTGCACGGCCTGTCGGTTCTGCCGCACGATTCCCGGTGCATGGCCGAGCTGCAGCACCCAAGGCGCGGAAAGGTCGGGGCTCACCATCACCGGTGGCCTGTCGGCATAACGGTCATTGGCGGTTGAGGGCGTGACGCCGGCGGCAAACACAGCCACGGCGCCGAGCAAGGGAAACAGAATTCTCTTCATCGGGAAGGCACCTTGATCGTCTAATACGCCGGGCAAGAACACTCCCGGCTTGCGCGATCATTGGCGGCGAGCAGCAACCGAAACATGAATCGGAATGCGTAAAATGCCGTTCTGCCAGTAAACTCTTTGGGTGTGGTTACCGCCCGGTTCAGGAATCTGGTAAAGCCACGGTAAAGACAGCGCGCAAGCGCGTTAACGGATGGACTTCTTGGATGAGCAATGAAAACACCGGCCTGCTTGCCGGTCCTGACGGTGTCGTCCGGTGCTTCTGGCATGGCAATCTGCCCGATTACCTGCATTATCATGACCATGAATGGGGCCGGCCAGTGGCCGACGACCGCAGGCTGTTCGAGAAGATCTGCTTGGAAGGGTTTCAGTCGGGTCTGTCGTGGCTGACCATTTTGCGGAAGCGGGAGAATTTTCGCGAGGCCTTCGCTGGCTTCGACTTCGACAAGGTCGCCGCCTTCAACGAACGGGATGTCGAGCGCCTGCTCGGCAACGCCGGCATTATCCGCCATCGCGGCAAGATCGTCTCGACCATCAACAACGCCAAACGCGCCCGCGAGATGGTGGATGAGTTCGGCTCGCTGGCCGCCTGGTTCTGGAAGTTCGAACCCGGCAAGGAGGAGCGGCCCAAGAACGTCGACCTCGCCCATCTGCGCGCCAACCCGACCACCGCGGTCTCGGTGCGCATATCGAAGGAGCTGAAGAAGCGCGGCTGGAGCTTCGTTGGCCCGACCACGGTCTACGCCTTCATGCAGGCGATGGGCCTCGTCAACGATCACCTCGAAGGCTGCGTCTGCCGCAAGGGGGTCGAGAAGGAACGGAAGGCTTTCCAGCGGCCGAAATAGCCGCGGACGGCTCAGGTGCCGTTGGCGCTGGCGAGGAACAGCCCGGCGACGATTGCCGCCACCGTGGCGACCGTCGGATAGATCACCAGCAGACCGGTCACCAAGGTGTCGCGCAGGGAAGGCTCGTTGCTGGTGCCTGCCGGCACATCGAACGGCCCGGCTGCCTGGCCATCTATCTTCGGTGCATGGGTGCCCGCCGGGCGCAGGCGCGTCGGCACTTCGCCGGCCTCGCTGTGGGCATCAAATTCCGTTGCGCTGGTCATGTCCCGAACCCCTTCGTTTCGGTGCGCTATATCGGCCGCGATTGTGTCGGCACGATGCCGCGCTCGTGGCCGCATTGTTTCATTTGTGGTGCGGTTTTGTTTCAAAGGGGTTCGACTGTTGCCGCGCTCGTCGGAGATGGCGCCGGGTGCCGACCCTTGCTGCTCCGGGCCTCTTCGGTTAGGACACGCCCGTTGCGAAAATCGCAACATCGTTGACCTCTAGACACTCCACGAAAACACCGAGCGAAATCCCATGGCCGACAAATCGGAAAAGACGAAAGCGCGGCTGCCGCGCGGGTTTGCCGACCGTAGCGCCGAGGATATCCGCGCCGTCGAGAAGATGATGGCGACGATCCGCTCGGTTTATGAGCTCTATGGCTTCGAACCGGCCGACCAGCCGCTGATCGAATATACCGATGCGTTGGGCAAATTCCTGCCCGATCAGGACCGGCCGAACGAAGGCGTATTCTCTTTCCAGGACGACGACGACCAATGGCTGTCGCTGCGCTACGACCTGACCGCGCCGACCGCGCGCTTCGTCGCCGAGAATTTCGAACGCCTGCCAAAACCCTACCGCAGCTACCGTTCCGGCTGGGTGTTCCGCAACGAAAAGCCCGGGCCCGGCCGCTTCCGCCAGTTCATGCAGTTCGACGCCGACACGATCGGTACGCCGGGCGTCGCGGCCGACGCCGAGATGGCGATGATGATGGCCGACGTGATGGAAGCGCTCGGCATCAAGCGCGGCGACTACGTCATCCGCGTCAACAACCGCAAGGTGCTGGACGGTGTGCTCGAGGCGATCGGTCTTGGCGGCGAGGAAAATGCCGGACGAAGGCTGACGGTGCTGCGCGCCATCGACAAGCTCGACAAGCTCGGTCCGAACGGCGTCCGGCTTCTGCTTGGCCCGGGGCGTTGGGACGGCGGCAAGGAAGGCGAGGGCGACTTCGCCAAGGGCGCCGGGCTGAATGACACCCAAGCGCAGGCTGTTCTTATGGCGACAGCGCGAAATGTGCAGGCGGGCCAGGATGCCAGCGTCAGCGGGAACGCGGTCTACCAGGGGGGCGTTGGCGAACTCGCGACCATCGAAGCGCTGGTCAGGGCTGCCGGATATGCCGAGGACCGCATCGCCATGGATCGTTCAGTCGTGCGCGGCCTCGAATATTATACCGGCCCAGTCTTCGAGGCCGAGCTTCTGGCCGAAATCCCCAACGAGGACGGCCAGTTCGTGCGGTTCGGCTCGGTCGGCGGCGGCGGCCGCTATGACGGTCTGGTCTCGCGCTTCCGTGGCGAACCGGTGCCGGCGACCGGTTTTTCCATCGGCGTCAGCAGGCTGATGACGGCGCTGAAAAATCTCGGCAAGCTCGACAGCGCCGACGTGATCGCGCCGGTTGTCGTGCTGGTCATGGACAAGGACACCGAAAGCCTCGGCCGCTACCAGAAGATGGTTGGCGAATTGCGCGCCGCCGGCATTCGCTCCGAAATGTATCTCGGAGGCGCCGGCATGAAGGCGCAGCTCAAATATGCCGACCGGCGCGGTTGTCCCATCGCCGTCATTCAGGGCGGCGACGAGCGGGCCAAGGGCGAATTGCAGATCAAGGACCTGATCGAAGGTGCGCGCATGTCGGCGGAGATCACCGATAATGCGGAATGGCGTGCCTCGCGCCCGGCGCAGGTGACGGTGGCGGAAGGCGAACTGGTCGCCGAGGTGAAGAAGATTTTGGCTGCGCAGGCTGCCGATCGTGTGAAGGGTGGCGCGTCGCGCCCATCCAGTCCATGACCACCCGCTACCCCGCAATATCAGCCGACATCATCACCCTCTTCGCCGCGCGCGACACGCATGCGGTGGAAGTCGCGGTGCTGCAGCCGGCCGATCCCTTCCTCGACATGGCCGGCGAGGATCTGCGCCGCCGCATTTTCCTGACCGAAAGCGAAACCGGGCAGACGCTCTGCCTGCGGCCCGAATTCACCATCCCCGTCTGCCTCGACCACATAGCCAGCCAAGCCGGCACGCCGCGCCGCTATTCCTATCTGGGCGAGGTGTTTCGCCAGCGCCGCGAGGGCGGCAATGAGTTCTTCCAGGCCGGCATCGAGGATCTCGGCGACCGCGACACGGCCGAAGCCGATGCACGCTCGGTCGCCGACGCCCATGCGTTGCTGTCGCTAGTGCTGCCTGGCCAGTCGCTGGCGGTCACGCTTGGCGACCAGGCTATTTTCGAGGCCGTGCTGGCGGCGCTCGGCCTGCCGCGCGGCTGGCGCATGCGGCTGGCCCGCGCCTTCGGCTCGGCGCCTATGCTGGAGGCAGCACTCGCCGATCTCGCCAACCCGCCGCGCAACAGCCAGCTCTCCGGGCCGGTCGCGGCGCTTGTCCTCGATGGCGATCTGGAGCGTCTTTCCCAGCATATTGCCGGCGGCATGGAGGAAGCCGGCTTGTCGGAATCGGCCGGGCGCGCGCCGTCGGATATCGCGCGGCGGCTGATCGAGAAGGCCGAGTTGCGCAGCGTGCGGCTGTCGAACGAGGCTTTCGCGGCGCTGAAAGGTTTTCTGGCGATCGACGTGCCGCTCGATGGCGCGGCCCAGGTGTTGGAAACCTTCGCGACCGGCGCCGGACTTTCGCTGGGTGCGGCGCTGGAAAAATTCTCGGCCCGCGCCAAGGCGATGGAGGCGCATGGCTTGCCTTCCGAAAAAATCCGCTACGACGCCGCTTTCGGCCGTCCGCTCGACTACTACACCGGTGTCGTCTTCGAAATCGCGGCCGCCAACGGCGAGCGCGCCCTGGCCGGTGGCGGGCGCTACGACCGGTTGCTGACGCTGCTCGGCGCCAAGACCGCGATCCCCGGCGTCGGCTTTTCGGTGTGGCTCGACCGCATCGAGGCGTTGCGGGGGGTGGCATCATGATCACGCTCGCCGTTCCCTCGAAGGGTAGGCTCAAGGAGCAGGCGCTGGAGGTGTTGGCCAAGGCCGGCCTCGCCGTCAGCCTGCCCGGCGACGAGCGAAAGTATCACGCCCGCGTCGAGGGCCTGGACAATGTCGAAGTGCTCTTCCTGTCGGCCTCCGAAATATCGGGCGAAATAGGCCAGGGCGCGGTCGATCTCGGCATCACCGGCGAGGACCTGGTGCGGGAAAGTCTCGCCGACTGGGAAGCGCGGGCCGAGATCGTCGCCCGCCTCGGCTTCGGCCATGCCGATGTCGTGGTCGCGGTGCCCGAGATCTGGCTCGATGTCGACACCATGGCCGATCTCGACGATGTCGCCGCCGACTTCCGGCAGCGCCATGGCCGCAGGCTGCGGATTGCGACCAAATATTGGCGGCTGACGCAGCAGTTCTTCTCCCAAAAGCACGGTATTCAGGTCTATCGCATCGTCGAGAGCCTCGGCGCCACGGAGGGCGCGCCGGCGGCCGGCCTTGCCGACGTCATCGTCGACATCACCAGCACGGGCTCGACGCTGCGCGCCAACCATCTCAAGGTGCTGGGCGACGGCGTGGTCCTGAAATCGCAGGCCTGTCTGGTCGCGTCAAGGAAGATACGTGCAGCTGCCGACGACGGCGTTTTGCGCGACATCGTCGCGAAAATGGCGGCAGCGGTCGCATAGCGATCCTCAGGGAAGGGGCTCCAGGACCATCGATGGGATTTCCAGCATCCCGGCAGGCTGATAGGTTCGGCCAGTCTTCGGAGGAGCCAGCGATGCCGGTCAATCTCGACGAACTCAAGAATGCCACCAATCTGCGCGGACGCGGCGCGCGCGCCGGCAGCGTTTTTATTGCACCGGTCGATGGCAGGGCGCATGTCTCGGGCGATCGCAAAGTGCCGTTGCTCGACAAGACCATTCCTGAGCATTTCTCCGACACCGTCAGCAAATACGGCACGCTCGATGCCGCTGTGTTCGTGGGCCAGGACAAGCGCTTCACGTGGAGCGAATTGTCGGACACGGTGGATGCGCTGGCCGCCGGCTTCTTGGCGCTCGGCCTCCAGAAGAGTGACCGGATCGGCATCTGGGCGCCCAACCGCTGGGAATGGCTGGTGACGCAGTTCGCCACCGCCCGCATTGGCCTGATCCTGGTCAACATCAATCCGGCCTACCGGCTGACCGAGCTGGAATATGCCCTGAACAAGGTTGGCTGCAAGGCACTGGTGACGGCGGCGAGCTTCAAGACATCGGACTATCTCGGCATGATCGAGACTCTGGCGCCGGAGATCGCCACGGCGACACCCGGCAAGCTGAAGGCCGTGAAATTGCCGGCGCTCAGGATCGTCATCCGTATGGGCGAAGAGAACTCGCCAGGCATGTTCAATTTCGGCGACGTGCTGGCCATGGCCGGTCGCGACGAGCATGATAGCCTCGACCGCATCTCGGAAGGGCTGAAGCCGGGCGATGCAATCAACATCCAGTTCACCTCAGGCACGACAGGCGCACCCAAGGGCGCGACGCTCACCCATCTCAACATCGTCAACAACGGCAATTTCGTCACCTCGGCCATCAAGCTCACTGTTGACGACCGGCTCTGCATCCCGGTGCCGCTCTATCACTGCTTCGGCATGTCGATGGGCACGATGGGCTGTGTGTCGAAGGGTGCGACCATGGTTTTCCCCTGCGAGGGGTTCGATTCGGGCCTGACGCTGAAGGCGATCGCGCGGGAGCGCTGCACCGGCCTCTACGGCGTGCCGACCATGTTCGTCGGCATGCTCGACCATCCGGATTTCCCGACCTTCGATCTCTCCAGCCTACGCACGGGCATCATGGCCGGTTCGCCATGCCCTGTCGAGGTGATGAAGAAGGTGGTGTCGCTCATGCACATGGCTGAAGTGACCATCGCCTACGGCATGACCGAGACCAGTCCGGTCTCGTTCCAGAGCAGCACCGACGATCCGCTGGAAAAGCGTGTCTCGACTGTCGGGCGCATCCACCCGCATGTCGAGGTCAAGGCGATCGACGCCGGCGGCGCCACCGTTGCGGTCGGCGCGCCGGGCGAGCTTTGTACGCGCGGCTATTCGGTGATGAAGGGCTATTGGGACGACGACGAAAAGACCCGCGAGGCGATCGATAGCGATGGCTGGATGCACACCGGCGACCTCGCCACCATCGATGCCGAGGGCTATTGCAACATTGTCGGCCGCGTCAAGGACATGGTCATTCGCGGCGGTGAGAACGTCTATCCCAGAGAGGTCGAGGAATTCCTCTACCGCCATCCCAAGGTGCGGGAAGTGCAGGTCTTCGGCATCCCGGACGCCAAATATGGGGAGGAGCTGTGCGCCTGGATCGTCTTGAAGCCGAGCCAGATCGCCACCGAGCAGGAGATCAAGGCCTTCTGCGCAGGCCAGATCGCCCATTACAAGGTCCCGCGCCACATTCGCTTCCGCACGGAATTGCCGATGACGGTGACCGGCAAACCGCAGAAATTCCTGATGCGTCAGGCGATGGTCGAGGAACTCGGGCTGGTGGCGCAGAAGACGGCGTGAGGCCGGATCAACCGTGTCGCACAAGCTCGCCGATAGCGTCGAGCAGCGCCTGTCGGTCGCCGGCCCAGAACCAGTGGTCGTCGCCGTCGACCTCGATGAACCGCGCGCCCGGAATCCTGGACGCGAGGAACCGCCCGGCCTCGATGCGCACGGCGCGGTCGCCGGAACGGTGGAGGATCATCGTCGGGGCGGAGACTTTTTCCAGGAGGTGACGGACATCGGCGTCCCGCAACGCCTCGAGCAGCCCCGCGAGCGCGCCGGGACTGGAGGCTGCCCTGAGCAATCCGGCCCACCAGGTCCTCGCCTGACGGTCGCCAGCGAGGCTCGGGGCGAAGGTTTCGATTTCCGCCGGGCCACCCCAGCCCGCCAGCAGGCGTTGCTTCCACAGATCATACTGCGCGACGGTCAAGGCGTGGGGATAGTCAGGTGCGCGGCTGCCCTTCGCGAGCGAGCCCCACAAGACAAGGCCCGTCAGCCGATCGGGATGCTGGACCGCAAAACGGATACAGCCTGGCCCACCCTCCGACGCGCCGACCAGCAAGGCCCGGCGGCTGCCGGCCGCGTTCATGACCGCCAGAATATCCTGCGCCGTCGCCTCGACCGTGGGGCGGGCACCGGCTCGGTCGGAAAGCCCCATGCCGCGCCGGTCGAAGAGGATCAGGCGACCCAGGCGCGAAACCGCGGTCAGCCAGGCGCGGCAACCCGGGTCTTCCCAGATACGCTCGACATGCGAAATGAAGCCGGGAACAAGCACGATGTCCGTCGGGCCGCTGCCAAGGACCTGGTACGCGATGTGGATGCCGCCCACCGCGACATAGCGCGTCCTGGGCACATCCAGGGCGGCGTCCTGAGTTGGCCGGCTCAGCATGGCAAGCGTGGCGGGGTCCGGCGCTACACCGAGTTCGTCCCGCAAGAGCCGGATGCACGTGCCGATCTGCCGCTCGGCCGCCGCCCTGTCCCCGGCCGCCAGATGGGCACGGGTCAGATGTCGGTGCGCGCTTTCGCTCAAGGGGTCGAGTGCTGCCAGCCGTGTCGCGTGAACGACCGCGCCGCGAGGCTGGCCGTTGGCCATCTTGGCGTCGACCAGCCGCTCCAGCGCCTGCACCAGGCGGCCGCGCAACGTCTCTCGCCGAAAGAAGACCCATTCCTCGAATTGCGGACAGTCCGGCAGCGAGAAGCCGGCGAGATAATCGTCTTTGTGGATCTCGGCTGCCTTGTCGAGTGCGCCGGAGTTGCAGGCCTGCTCGAAAATCCTGGTGTCGATCTCGGCGGACAACGCCGGGTGCAGGCTTAGCGAGACGCCTGTGGCGACGATGATCTCGCTGCCGAACGCGATGCGGATTTTGTACAGCGTACGTCGAAGGCGGGCGCGTGTGGCCTGCTCGTCGGCTTCTGGCCATAATAACGTGGCGGCGACCTCGCGCGCCACCGGCCCGCTGGCCTCGGCGAGATAGATGAGGAGGGCTGCCGCCTTGCGCAGGGCGAGTTCCACCCGCCGGCCGTTCAAGCGGAACTCCGGAAAACCCAGAAATCGGAATTCCAATCGCTCCATCGATCCGACCACGGCCATGCAGGGACGTTGAGGGGACGCCGGCCTTCTATCCATTCCCACGGCATCGGGCCGATCGGGCCCGATCATGAGACTCCCTTGGAGCGAGAAATGTCACTGGTCAATACTCTCACCCGCCCTGTCGGTACCGCCAACACACGGCAAGGAGGCTGAGACATGTGCCAATCCTGTCTCTCCTGGTACGCGCGCTGCATTGCTCCCTACCTCGTCCACGCCGGCTGTTCGGCCCACGCTTTCACGGACATGCGAAGGCGTCTGATCCCGCGGGCGGGGGGCGTCGTCGTCGAAGTCGGTTTCGGCTCCGGCCTGAACCTTCCCTATTACGACGCCGCCAGGGTGAAGCGGCTGGTCGGCGTCGATCCCGATGGCACGATGCTGGGCCTTGCCGAACCGAAGAGCCGTTCCATGCCATTCGATGTCGACTGCATCCGGGCCAGTGGTGAAAGGCTGCCCTTGGCCGACAGCTTCGCCGACACGGTGGTCGTCACCTATGCCTTCTGCACCATTCCGGACCCCGAGGCGGCGCTGACCGAGATCCGGCGCATCCTCAAGCCCACGGGCCGGCTGATCTTCATCGAACACGGCCAGGCCGAAGGGCCGCGTTGCCGCCGGTGGCAAGAGCGTCTGAACCTGATATGGGGCCGGCTCGCCGGGGGTTGCCACCTCAATCGCGATCCATTGCACCTGATCCGGACGGCGGGCTTTCAAACCGTCGAAGCGCAGCGCGAGCGGTTCCAGCTACCCTTCTGGCAGTTGGGAAGTCACCATGCCGGCATTGCGATACCCCTAGCGGGTTGACTGGACAGGTCGTCCGCTAACGCCGTCCGCGCCGAATTTCCGCCGGCCGTGGCGCCGAACCCGGCTCCTGCACCAGCGGCCCCAGCAGCACCTCGCCGAACAGTGGCTGGTAGCTGCGGCGCACCGCCGGGTCCTCCTTGAAGGACAGCGCACATAGCCCGATCTGGTGGAAATAGGTGATGCGGGCCCTGACCAGGCTTTCGTCCTCCGGATAACCCATGGCGCGGAAGGAGCGGATCAGGAGTTCGATGTGCAGGTTGACCTCCCGCGCCAGCTTTTTCGAAGTTCGTGACCAGTCGCGCACGGCGAGGTCGAGCAGGGGACTGAACGGCGTGTCGGCTTGGCCGACAAGGTCGACCGCTATCCCCGCGAATTGTTCGGGGCCAGCAGCAGCGTGTCGCGATCGCGCGCGCCATGGCGATGATGCCCAAGGTGCTGCTCTTCGACGAGCCGACTTCGGCGCTCGATCCGGAACTGGTCGGCCGAGTCCTGCAGGTCATGCGCGACCTTGCCGTGAGCGGCATGACGATGGTTGTCGTTACCCACGAGGTCGGCTTTGCCCGCGAAATCGGACCAACTCGCGTTCATGGACGGCGGCGTGATCGTCGAAGGCGGCGCGCCGCGCGAGATGATCGCCAACCCGGCGTCGCCGCGCACCCGCGAGTTCCTGTCGCGGGTGCTGTAACGAGCGTTAGGGCAACCTCTCAGGCCGGCAACAGCACCGGGCCTAGTCCCCGAATAATCTTGGCTAGCTCGACGCATTCGCCGTGCCGCGCATTGTTGCTTCGCCAGGCTAGGCAGATCATGCGCTGCGGCATCGGCTCCTGGAACGGCACGATTTTGAGGTCGGGGATGGTGCCGGCGGGGCCAGTCGCCATTTCGGGGATGAGCGTGACGCCGAGCCCGTGCGCCACCATCTGCAGGAGCGTGGTCAGGCTGGTGGCGCCATAGCTTGCCATCGCCACCGGCCGCACATTGCCGCAGACGGCCAGCGCCTGTTCGCGCAGGCAATGGCCTTCTTCCAGCAGCATCAGTCTTTCCAGCGCTGGGCTCTCGGGTGGAACCGGCGGCGAGGCAAAGGCCGGATCGTCCGACGGCACGGCCAGGAAGAACCGGTCGGGAAAGAGCGCCTCGGTGATCAGTCCTGGATGGTCGAGCGGAAGCGCGGCGATGAAGGCGTCGAGTTTTCGCGATGCGGTGTCCTCGACCAGGGAGGTGGTTACCGCCTCGCGCAGCTCGAGCAGTAAGGCCGGGAAATGCTTCTTCAGTTCGGGCAAGGCGCGCGGCAGAAGATAGGGCGCGATAGTCGGGATGATGCCCAGCCGGAAGCGTCCCTCCATGGCCGTGCGGCCGCGCCTGGCCGTCGTTTCCACGTCACGTATGTCAGCCAGGATGCGCTCGATACGCGGCAACAGGGCGATCGCTTCGTCCGTCATGCGCACCGACTTGCCGCCGCGTTCGAACAGCCGGCAGTTCAGCCGTTGCTCCATTTCGGCGATCTGGGAGGAAAGCGCCGGCTGGCTGACGCCGGCAAGTTTCGCCGCACGCCCGAAATGCAGCGTCTGCGCCAGCGCGTCGAAATAATGCATCTGGCGAACTGTCAATCCGATCATAAGGTCAAGACCATGATAAGAAAATCCTATCGAAATAAACAGGAAAGACAATTTGTTTTTATCATCGTCGTGGCCTAGGCTGGAATGGCTCCAGATTGGCGCGGGCCGCTGGCCGCCCCCAAAATCTCGGCAAAAAATCAAACTCGGCAATAAAACCTCGGCAAAATTGGAGTGAGAGATGGACGCGAAAACCGACGACAGCAGCGCGGGCAAATGCCCTGTCGCGCATGAATCCGCCGGCCGGACCAACCGTGACTGGTGGCCGAACCAGCTTGACCTCGGCGTTCTCCATCAGCAGTCGAACCTGTCGGACCCGATGGGCGAGGACTTCGACTATGCCAAGGAATTCGCCAGCCTCGATCTCGATGCGGTCATCAAGCACCTGCACCAAGTGATGACGGATTCGCAGGATTGGTGGCCCGCCGACTTCGGCCATTACGGGCCGCTGTTCATCCGCATGGCATGGCACAGCGCCGGCACCTACCGCATCGGCGACGGCCGCGGCGGTGCCGGAGCGGGCCAGCAGCGTTTCGCGCCGCTCAACAGCTGGCCTGACAACGCCAATCTCGACAAGGCGCGCCGCCTGCTCTGGCCGGTCAAGCAGAAATATGGCCGCAAGATTTCCTGGGCCGACCTGTTGATCCTCACCGGCAACGTCGCGCTGGAATCGATGGGCTTCAAGACCTTCGGCTTCGCCGGCGGCCGCGCCGACGTCTGGGAGCCCGAGCAGGACGTGGACTGGGGTTCGGAAACCAAGTGGCTCGGCGACGAGCGCTACTCGGGCGACCGTGAGCTTCGCGGCCATCTCGGCGCCGTGCAGATGGGCCTGATATATGTCAATCCGGAAGGGCCGAACGGCAAGCCCGATCCGCTGGCCTCGGCCCGTGATATCCGGGAAACCTTCGCGCGCATGGCGATGAACGACGAAGAAACCGTCGCGCTGATCGCCGGCGGCCACACTTTCGGCAAGACCCATGGCGCCGGCGATGCCTCGCTGGTGGGCGCGGAGCCGGAAGGTGCCGGCATCGAGGCGCAGGGCCTCGGCTGGTCGAGCAAACATGCGTCAGGCATTGCCGGCGACGCCATCACCTCGGGTCTCGAAGTCACGTGGACCACGACGCCGACCAAGTGGAGCAACAACTTCTTCGACAATCTGTTCAATTTCGAATGGGAGCTGACGAAGAGCCCCGCGGGCGCCCATCAGTGGACGCCGAAGGGTGGTGCTGGTGCCGGCACGGTGCCGGATGCGCACGACCCCTCGAAGCATCACGCGCCGGCCATGCTGACCACCGACCTCGCGCTGCGGGCCGACCCCGCCTATGAGAAGGTCTCGCGGCGTTTCCATGAACATCCGGATCAGTTCGCCGATGCCTTCGCCCGCGCCTGGTTCAAGCTGACCCATCGCGACATGGGTCCGGTGGTGCGCTATCTCGGCCCGTTGGTGCCCAAGGAAGAGCTGATCTGGCAGGACCCGATCCCGGCGCTCGACCATGAACTGGTCAGCGAGCAGGACATCGCATCGCTGAAGGCCAAGATCCTGGCCTCCGGCCTGTCGGTTTCCGAACTGGTCTCGACCGCCTGGGCCTCGGCTTCGACATTCCGCAACTCCGACAAGCGCGGCGGCGCCAATGGCGCACGCATCCGGTTGGCGCCGCAGAAGGACTGGGAAGTCAACCAGCCGGCCGAACTGTCGAAGGTGCTTGCAAGGCTCGAAGGCATCCAGACGGAGTTCAACACCGCGCAAACCGGCGACAAGAAGGTCTCGTTGGCCGACCTGATCGTGCTCGGCGGTGTCGCCGCGGTCGAGAAGGCCGCGAAGGATGGCGGCAACGTCGTGAAGGTGCCGTTCACGCCCGGCCGCATGGATGCATCGCAGGAGCAGACGGACGTCCACTCCTTTGCCGCGCTCGAGCCGAAAGTCGACGGCTTCCGCAACTATGTCGGGGGCAAGCAGCCCATGTCGGTTGAAGCCATGCTGGTGGACCGCGCGCAGTTGCTGGGCCTGACGGCGCCGGAACTGACCGTGCTTGTCGGCGGCCTGCGGGTGCTTGGCGCCAACACCGGGCACTCAAGGCACGGCGTGTTCACCGACAGGCCGGGTACGCTGACCAACGACTTCTTCGCCAACCTGCTCAGCATGAGCACGGTCTGGGATCCGGCCGCCGGGTCCGAGCCGGGTTCGGAAGAAGTGTACGAAGCGCGCGACCGCAAAACCAAGGCAGTCAGGTGGACCGGCACCCGTGCCGACCTTATCTTCGGTTCGCATGCGCAGCTGCGGGCATTGGCCGAGGTCTACGGATCGGCGGACGCCGGGCAGAAATTCGCCCGGGACTTCGTTGCGGCATGGACCAAGGTGATGAACGCCGACAGGTTTGATATCGCGGCCTAACCCGAGCTTCAGAACCTACGAAAAAGGCGCGGGCCGTGGCCTGCGCCTTTTGCATTCAGGCCTTGGAATCAATCCTTCTCGAACACGCGCGCCTTGGCGATGACGCCGGCAATGGCGCCCCCGATCAGCGGTGCCACGATGAACAACCAGAGTTGGCTGAGTGCGGCACCGCCGGTAAACAGCGCCGGGCCGATCGAGCGCGCTGGATTGACCGAGGTACCGGTGACCGGGATCATGGCGAAGTGAATGCCCGCTAGCGTCAGGCCGATGACCAAGCCGGCAAACGCCGTCGAGTGCTTTCAGCGGTAACGCCAAGGATCACCGTGACGGAGGTGAAGGTGCCGATCAGTTCCCATAGGAACGCCGAGCTCATCCCCCATTTCGTCTCGTCCCAGCCATTGGCGCCGAAGCCGCCGGTATGGCCGCCGGTTTGGCCGGAAACGATGATCCACAACGCCAGCGAGGCGATGATGGCGCCGATGATCTGCGCGATCTAATAGGGGATGACATCCTTGGCCGGCAGCCGGCCGGCGAGGAAACACGCCGAGCGTCACCGCCGGATTGAGATGCGCGCCGGAAATCGGGCCGATCGCATAGGCCGCCGCGATGAGGCCAATGCCGAATGCCAGACCGATGCCTTCCTGGCCAAGCGGCAGCGCGCCGCCGAAGCCGCCCGTCACCACGGACGCCGTACCGATGAACACCAACAGAAATGTGCCTAGAACTTCCGCCAGATAAGTCTTCATTGCCCTCTCCTCGTGACGATCCGCCGGTCCACGTTTTCCGCGCCGCGAATCATGGCGGGAAGAGTATTCCCAACCGAAAAACTTGGAAAGCAGAGCTCTGGCGCCACTCGCCATCCTTGCGGCCGTCGGTTGAGAACATTAGAGATCTTTCATCTACTAGTCTAACTGCTGCTAACCGCCGCGAAGATTTACCGTCGGACAGGTTTCGCCGACCACTGCCAGCTTGCGCTGGCGGCGAGACCGGGCGGGGTTCAATCCGGACGTGAAAGGCTCTAAGAGCAGATCGGGATAATGTGATCGATTGATGGAATGACGAATGCGACTGGGCGGACGGCTGGCTGCGGCCATTGAAGTGCTGGAGGACATTGGTCGGCGTCACCGGCCGGTGGCCGACGCGCTGAAGGATTGGGGCCTGTCCCATCGCTTCGCCGGCGGTGGGGATCGCGCCGCGATCGGCAACATCGTCTACGACGCCCTGCGCCACAAGCGCTCCGCCGGTTGGTTGCTGGGCGAAGACACGCCGCGTTCCATCGGCTTCGGGGCGCTGCTGCTCGAATGGAGCCAGACGGCGCAGTCGCTCAACGCAGCGCTCGAAGGTGACAAGTTCGCGCCGCCGCTACTGGACGCCACGGAACTCAAGGCAATCGCGGAGCGCCGGCTTGCCGACGCGCCGCCCGCTGTTCGCGCCGACATACAAGATTGGTGCGAACCGCTTTTCCAGCGGGCCTTTGGCGACACATGGGTCGAGGAGGGCGCGGCGCTCGCCACACGTCCGCCGCTAGACATCCGGGTCAACACGCTGCAGGCCGATCGCGCCAAAGTGTTGGCCGAACTCGCGCAGACCGGTGCCAGTGCCGCGCGAATGGCACCCAACGGCATCCGCATCCCGCCGATCGACGGCGACGGCCGGCACCCGAATGTGCAAGCCGAGCCGGCCTTTCAGAAGGGCTGGTTCGAGGTCCAGGACGAGGGGTCGCAAATTGCGGCGGCGCTTGCCGGCGCGACGGCAGGCATGCAGGTGCTCGATTTCTGCGCCGGCGCCGGAGGCAAGACGCTGGCGCTGTCGGCGGCGATGGACAATCACGGTCAGATCTTCGCTCACGATGCCGAAAAGGCGCGCCTGGCGCCAATCTTCGACCGCATTCGCCGCTCGGAAAACCGCAATGTGCAGGTCGCCACCAAGCCGGCCGAGCTTGCCCCGCTGGCCGGCCATATGGACATCGTGTTGGTCGACGCGCCCTGCACCGGCAGCGGCACCTGGCGGCGGCGTCCCGACGCCAAATGGCGGCTGACGCAGAGACAGCTTGACGCCCGCAAGGGCGAGCAGGCGACGATCCTCGATGCCGCCAGAACCTACGTCAAACCCGGTGGCCTGCTGGTCTACGTAACCTGCTCCGTGTTCGACGAGGAGAACGGCGAACAGGTCGCCGCGTTTCTAAAGCGACACGGCGGCTTTGCCTCGGTCGATCATCGCCAGCTCTGGGACAGC
Organism: Mesorhizobium sp. URHB0026; assembly: GCF_054059755.1. Classification (NCBI taxonomy): domain Bacteria; kingdom Pseudomonadati; phylum Pseudomonadota; class Alphaproteobacteria; order Hyphomicrobiales; family Phyllobacteriaceae; genus Mesorhizobium; species Mesorhizobium sp. URHB0026. Next base: position 2,829,261 of record NZ_JBSSCN010000001.1, read on the forward strand.
CGTTTTCCGGGCCACACCGCCGCGATGCGAATCGGGGCCCGGGGCGGCATTTCGCTCTCGCCGGCGCTGAGCGGCACAGACGGATTCTATTTTTGCGCCATGCGCCGGGCCAACTGACGCTGCCGTTGACAGCTGCCCGCAGCGCCCCCAAATGCGGATGAGCGGCGTTGCGCCGCCACAGGGTGAATGTTTGCAAAGATATCTGTCGCTTCTGCTGTTCCTCGTCCTGGTGCTGGGCGGAGGCCTGCTGATCGGTTTCGCCACCTTGCCAGGTGCCTGGTATGCATCGCTAGCCAAGCCTTCGTTCAATCCGCCCAACTGGGTTTTCGCGCCTGCCTGGACACTGCTCTATGTGCTGATCGCCGTGGCCGGCTGGCGAACATGGTCGCGGGACCCGGCCGGCACCGGGATGAAGATCTGGGGCGCTCAGCTCGTCCTGAATTTCCTGTGGTCGCCAACCTTCTTCGGCGCAAAAATGATGGGGACTGCTCTGGTCATCATCATGCTTCTTTTAGCCGTCATCGTGTTGTTTATCGCCAGCGTCTGGACCCGCGATCGGCTCGCCTGCTGGCTTTTCGTGCCCTACGCGGCATGGGTGGCGTTCGCCACCTTGCTCAACGCCTCGCTTCTTTGGTTGAACTAGCTGGTGTGCGGTTTGCTGCAGTGCAGCAAAAGCATTTGCCTGCCGCTCATGCCTCTGCGATAAGCTTTCCCGGCAAACGTGAAGGCAACGGCGATGGCAGCAAAGATCGTACCGGCTCCGGACTATGAGGATCGCGTCAGGGCGTCCTTCGCACGCCAGCAGGCGATGGCGACGATCGGCGCCGAACTGACATTGGTGACCCCCGGCATCATCGAGATCGAGATGCCCTATTCGGCGGCGCTGACCCAGCAGCATGGGTTCCTACATGCCGGCGTCATTTCGACGGCGCTGGACTCGGCTTGCGGCTATGCGGCGTTCTCGCTCATGCCGGAGAATTCCGGCGTGCTGACCATCGAATTCAAGGTCAACCTTCTGGCGCCGGGCCGGGGTGAGCGTTTTCTGTTCCGCGGTTCGGTGACCAAACCGGGCCGCACCATCATCGTTGCCGACGGCCAGGCCTATGCCTTCGCCGCAGACGGCGAGGCTAAGCTGATCGCCACCATGACCGGGACGATGATGACGGTGCTAGGCCGCGATGGTATCGCTGGGTGAGTGGCCGGTTCGCCGCAGGCGAATTCATCGTGGCGGTCGCACGGGGCTGCCGCGGGCAGAGGCCAGGCCGTTGGTCATAATCTAACGCAAGCAGGAGGATCGCCATGACTGGCAACGTCGTGCGCATCGGCGGCAAGGATGTCCTCTTCGTCATGGCGGCGCAGGCCGAGTATGGCCCGCACCTGCAGCGGCTGTTCACGCCGCTGATGACGGGCGTGGGCCCGGTCGAGGCCGGCGTGCGGCTGGGCGCCGAACTCTCCTGGTTGAAATCGGACAAGGCATTGCCCGATCTGGTGGTATCGCTCGGCTCCGCTGGTAGCCGGACCCTGGAACAGACCGAAATCTACCAGGCCGTCTCGGTGAGCTATCGCGACATCGATGCCTCGCCGCTGGGCTTCGAAAAAGGCGCGACGCCGTTTCTCGACCTCCCGGTGATCGTACCGTTGCCGTTGCGTATTCCCGAAATCAGGGAGGCGACACTGTCGACCGGCGGCGCCGTCATTACCGGCGCGGCGTATGACCCGATCGCCGCCGACATGGTCGACATGGAGACCTTCGCCTGCTTGCGCGCCTGTCAGCTTTTCGACATCCCGCTCATCGGGCTCCGCGGCATTTCCGACGGCGCGGCTGATCTCAGGCACGTCGGCGACTGGACCGAATATCTGCACGTCATCGATGAAAAACTGGCCGACGCCGTCATGCGGCTCGAACAGGCGATCGGTTCGGGCTTGCTCCGGCAGGATTCACCTCGTGACGAGGCGACACCGCTCTGAGAGTCAGGCGACGCAACCCATTGCACTGACTCGTTTCTTTCTCTAAAGGCTCGCCATGACGACAGCCAATCACACCGACACCGTCCTGATTGTCGATTTCGGCAGCCAGTTTACGCAGCTCATCGCCCGCCGCATCCGCGAGGCCGGCGTGTTTTCCGAGATCGTGCCGTTCCAGTCGGCCGAGGCGGCATTCAAGCGCATCAGCCCAAAAGCGGTGATCCTGTCCGGCGGCCCGGCTTCGACCTCCGATATCGGCAGCCCGCGCGCGCCACAGGTCGTCTTCGATGCCGGCGTGCCGGTGCTTGGCATCTGCTATGGCCAGATGGCCATGTGCGTGCAGATGGGTGGTGTCGCTGAAAGCTCCAACCATCGCGAATTCGGTCGCGCCTTTGTCGAAATCGAGAAGGACAGTCCGCTGTTCGAGGGCCTCTGGGCCACTGGCCAGCGCCATCAGGTGTGGATGAGCCATGGCGATCGCGTCATCGCCCTGCCGCCGGGCTTCGAGGTGTTCGGCAAATCGGAAAGCTCGCCCTTCGCCATCTTCGGCAATGTCGAGCGCAGGATGTACGGCATCATGTTCCACCCCGAGGTGGTGCATACGCCGGATGGTGCGAGGCTGCTCAGGAACTTCGTCCACAACATCGCCGGCATCGAAGGCGACTGGACGATGCGCGCCTATCGCGAGCACGCGGTCGAGGCGATCCGCGAGCAGGTCGGCAAAGGCAAGGTCATCTGCGCGCTGTCGGGCGGCGTGGATTCCTCGGTGGCTGCCCTTCTGATCCACGAGGCGGTCGGCGACCAGCTGACCTGCATCCTCGTCGACCATGGCCTGATGCGCAAGGACGAGGCCGCTGGTGTGGTGGCGATGTTCCGCCAGCACTACAATCTGCCTTTGATCCTGGTCGATGCCTCGGACAAGTTCATCTCGCAGCTGGAAGGCGAGTCCGACCCGGAAACGAAGCGCAAGACCATTGGCCGGTTGTTCATCGAAGTGTTCGAGGATGAGGCCAAGAAGCTCGGCGGCGCCGATTTCCTGGCGCAAGGCACCCTCTATCCCGACGTCATTGAAAGCGTCTCCTTCACCGGCGGCCCCTCGGTCACCATAAAGTCGCACCACAATGTCGGCGGCCTGCCCGAGCGCATGAACATGCAACTGGTCGAGCCGTTGCGCGAACTGTTCAAGGACGAGGTGAGGGCGCTGGGCAAGGAACTCGGCCTGCCCGAAAGCTTCATCGGACGCCATCCGTTCCCAGGCCCCGGCCTCGCCATCCGCTGCCCGGGCGGCATCACGCGGGAAAAGCTGGAGATCCTGCGCGAGGCCGACGCAATCTATCTCGACGAAATCCGCAAGGCCGGCCTCTATGACGCTATCTGGCAGGCCTTCGCCGTGCTGCTGCCGGTGCAGACTGTCGGCGTCATGGGCGACGGCCGGACCTACGAATTCGTCTGTGCGCTACGCGCCGTGACCTCCGTCGACGGCATGACGGCTGACTTCTACCACTACGACATGGCCTTCCTGGGCGCCGCCGCCACGCGTATCATCAATGAAGTCCGCGGCATCAACCGCGTTGTGTATGACGTCACGTCGAAGCCGCCTGGCACAATCGAGTGGGAGTGATTCAGGCCTACCCAAACGCTGAACGGACGCCGCGAGACCACGCATCTCGGGCTTAGAGCGAGGCGTCGCGGAAATTCGCCGCGCTGTTCCATTTCGTAGATCGTACTGTCTGCAAACGGCACCATTTCGCGAAGCTGGTGTCTCCGGTTTGTACGCTTCAGTGCTTCTTCATTCGACCTTGTCATCTCGTACTCCTCAGCTGTGAGCCGAAATTAAAGGCGATTGTATGCGATGCGAAAAGAGCCTCAGCTCGGACGTCGTGCAAAAGGCGGTTTCGACTGTGAAAGGGACAGGTCCACCTACGCCGATGGTTCGACTGAAATAAAAGATCGACTGCCTCGTTCGTGATGTATTGAAAGGGGGGCCATCGCCGGTCGGGGATTGGTAGCGGTAGAGCGCTGCATCCCGAGACCCACTATCGAAGAGGCGTTCTTCTGCTATCGGAGACACAACCTTAGTCGAAGATTTTCCAATTTGTGACAGAGTGAACCTTGCCTCCGAAGGCACAGGTCACAGGTTCGAATCCCGTCGGATGCGTCAGATACCCCGGGTCCGTTCCGGACACATGGGTTACGGTTTATACCGGAGACATGGGCAACACTTTGGCCCGAAGGGGTTTTGGAGTGGTTCGAGCCTGCATGCCTCATCGTCGAAGTATTCCAGATCATAATCCATGAAGGAAGCCGGCCAGATATGGTCCTCGACCTGTTTGATGCCGACGGTCTGGCCGGCAAAGAAGGCTGAGATTGATCTTCTTTCGGTCGAAACAGATGCGGCCGTAGTGGTGACGGTGACGGCCTTGTCGTGAAACGGGTAATCGAGGTCAGGCAGGCCAGTGTAGCGGCGTGGTGACGGCGTGTAGCGCCCGGCCGGGCAGTGCATGTCGAGCGCCTGGTGCCGCCGCTCATTGTTGAAGCACTCAATGAAGTCGTCGAATTTGGCCCGTTGCTGAAGAAAGCTTGAGCAACGGTCATAGCGTGTCGAGTGCTGGCTAGGTGCTGGTGTGAAGGCTGCTTGGAACGCGTCAGTCAACAGCTTTGCACTGTTCGCGCTGCAGGCGAAGCCTCCCCACCGATGACGATAGGCGTTACTTCGGCCTAGGCTAGAGACGCTGCGGGACGGCTGCTGCAAAGAAGTCGGTCGCGCGGCGTACGCGTGCCGGCACGAACCGACGCTTCGGCCAGACGAGGCTGATGTCTCTGACGTCGTCGAGAAAGTCGTCGAGTATCGTGATCACGTCAGGATGATTGAGCTCATCGGCGAGCGAGACCTTGGCGAAGAGGCCGATTCCGACTCCGGCTAGAACTCCAGCCCGGATCGTTTCGACGCTGTTGGACGATAAGTTGCCGCGAACGGTCACGCTGAACCGTCCGTGTTGGCCTGTAAACGGCCATTTCGCCAATTCCGTCAGGCCACCGTATAGAAGGCAATTGTGCCCACTCAGGTCTGCGGGGGACTTCGGCATCCCATGCTTCTCGAAATAGCGACTGGATCCGACGCAAACGAGGGGCGTGACCGCCACCCGGCGGACAACCGCGTCTGAGTCTTCGACAGGCCCCACCCTGATCGCCAGGTCGATCCGATCTTCCACCATGTCTCGCACGAAATCCGAAAGAACGAGATCCACCTGAAGGCCGGGATAAAGCGACAACAACTCGGGTATCAGCGGCAGGATATGTAGGCGGCCAAATGTGGAGGCCGCGCTGATCCTGATCAGGCCCGAAACAGTCTGCGTGCTGCTCGTGAGTTCGCTATCGGCATCGTCGATTTCATCAACGAGCGGCTTCGTCCGGTCATAGTATCGCTGCCCCTGGTCCGTCAGGGTCACGCTGCGGGTGCTCCGATTGAACAGCGCCACGCCGAGGCGTTTCTCGAGTGCCGCGATTGCCTTGCTGACTGCGGGCTGTGACTCGCCGGTCCGACGCGCAGCAGCCGAAAAGCCGCCCGATTCGACCACCGCGATAAAGGCATTCAACTCGTGAAATCGGTCCATCATATTCTCCCAAGGCATCAGTCCTATGGAAATCAGCGTTATTATCAATGTTTTTCACATGACTTAAATGAAGCGTCTACCAACCCTTGAAAGGAAATGTGCCATGGAAATCGATAGTACCGGACGCAAGGCGGTTGTTACTGGGTCTACGGCGGGCATTGGCCGAGCCATTGCCGAAGGGTTGGCGCGTGCGGGCGCCTCGGTCGTCATCAACGGTCGCCGCGAGGACAGGGTCGCCGCAACGCTTCGCGAGTTGCACGCGCTTTTCCCGAAAGGCGAATTCGTCGGTGTCGTCGCCGATCTTGCCACCCCGGAAGGCGCGGCCGAGTTGTTCGCGCGGGTGCCGGATGCGGATATCCTCGTCAACAATGTGGGCACGGGGCGCCCGAAGCCGTTCTTCGATATTGCCGACAAGGAGTGGATTGGCCTCTTCGAGCTCAACGTCATGAGCGGCGTCCGCGCTTCCCGCCACTATGCGTCGGGCATGGCGAAGCGCGGCTGGGGGCGTGTCGTCTTCATCAGCAGCGAGTCTGCGCTCGCAATCCCCAAGGACATGATCGATTACGCCATGACCAAGACCGCTCAGCTCGCCATCGCGAGGGGACTGGCCGAGGAGGTCGGCGGAACGGGCGTCACCGTCAATTCGGTTCTCCCTGGTCCAACGAATTCGGAGATCATGAGCGGTTGGATGAAGGCGGCCGCGGAGGCGCAGGGCATTACGCAAGAGGAAGCCGAGCAGCAGTTCCTGAAGACGTTGCGCCCGACAACACTCCTCAATCGCTTCACGACAACTGAAGAGGTCGCGAACCTGGTCGTCTATGTCTGCTCGGAACAGGCGTCGGGGACAACAGGCACGTCCTTGCGTGTCGACGGCGGTGTCGTGCGGACAATCGCGTAAGGCTTCCATTTCGCGCAGCGCTTGACGCGGCTCCGGGAAGGGCAAGGCACCCGTCCCCTATCGGGGCAGACCACGGCCCAGGTCAAATGCACCTGCCTTCGTACGCATATCTCCTATTCAACAGCGATGTAGGCAGGCTGATAATCGGCTCCGAATTGATTGTCAGATCGAGTCGGAGGTCGATGTTGGGGGCAGAGCCGGAATCGTCCCGGTCATTTCAGAAAGCGCGTGGATACCAGGTATCCACCAGGACATGCTCGACCCAACCGATCCGTTTCCAACGGGCAATCGGGTTCCCGACACCTGGCCGCTTGAGAACGTTATTTGAAGGCGATGGTGCCGATCCTTATGCTGCCTTCTGTTGCCTGAGCCCCGAGATGGCACCGCCGTTGGAGCATTGATCGGTACTTTTCTACGCGGTTGGGACGCGCTGTCGATCATCGCATTGTGCAAAGAATCGTCCGATTGGTCTCGATAGTTGGTGAAAACCTCAAAATTTTTTTTGTGGCGATTTTCCTTCAAATCAAAAGCGCAATTTTCTGACGGATCCGGTGTCGGTATTTGCGCGGCGATTAGTAATATTTAACAGCGATTTCAAGTGGTTGTGAAAATCGAGGAGACAGTCGGAGTCGCGGGCGTGGTGTCGGCGCTGAATTGGTTCAGCCGCTTGCCAAGCTCAATATCGAAGGCTCTATGCTGTCTCGAGTAATGTCGGCCGTCGCAAGGGTGACAGGCAGCTTAAACCGTCGTGGGCCAGCGCTGCCCGGATTCAAATAAAGCACGCCATCCACTGTCTCCATCCTCGGCACATGCGAGTGACCGGACACGATCAAATCGATGCCCTGGGCAACCGGGTCGATCTGCAGCGTCTTGAGATCATGAAGCACGTAGATTGCTCGCCCGGCAAGACGTACGAGCTCGGTTTCCGCGTATGGCAGCGCCCAGCCACCGGTGTCCACGTTTCCTCTGATCGCGGTAACCGGCGCGATAAAGCGAAGCGCCGTGATGATCTCGGGGCGACCGATGTCTCCTCCATGAATGATGTGGTCGACCCCGGCCAGGCAACGCGCCGCCTCCGGCCTCAGCAAGCCGTGCGTGTCCGAGATGACGCCAATTCTGAATGTCATGGCTCTGCCACTTAGACGGTGAGGGTGGTGAAATCCGTTGCGACAAGGCTGTTCGCAAACGCCTGAACGGCTTCCGCGAGAATTTCTTCGTCGCGATAGCGGCCGGAGATGTGCGTAAGAACGAGCTGTTTTACATCGCTGGCCGCTGCCAGCGATGCTGCCTCCGCAGCTGTCAGATGTCCGTAGTCGCGCGCCATCGTTGCATCTCGTTGCAGGAATGTGGCTTCGATGACAAGCAGGTCGGCGCCGCTCACCTTGTCGGCCATTCCATCAGTGGTTTCGGTGTCGCCTACAATGACCAGCTTCTTGCCAGCCTCGGGTGTTCCGAGGACTGCTTCGGGAGCAATCGTTCGGCCGTCGGGGAGAGAAATTGAGCGGCCTTCGGCTAAATCCTTCCGGATCGGACCGTCTGGCACACCGAGAGCTACCAAGCGCTCCGAACGGAGGTGACGACGCGCCGGCGTCTCGAAGACGAAGCCATAGCTGTCGGAGTCGCGATGGCAGCTTGAAAGCAATCGACGGTGAACTCATCCACCTCGAACACGCGTCCGGGGACAAGCGGCACGAGTTGCAGCGGGATCGGCGCGCGTCCCTCACCCCAAAGGCCAGCGAGCATGCGGGCGACGACGTCAAGAGTGTCCGCGCTGCCATGAATGGACACATGGTTCTCGCTCTGCCGAAGCCGAAGCGTCGAGAACAAACCTGGAATCCCGAGCACATGGTCGAAATGCGCGTGGGTGAGGAGCAGGCGATCAAGTCGCCTGAATCCGGCGCCGCTGCGCTGAAGCTGACGCTGGGTGCCTTCCCCGCAATCGACCAGCACCCGTTGACTGCCGGCTTCAACGAGCAGCGCCGGGTGATTACGCTCGGCCGAGGGCACGCTGGCCGAGGTCCCGAGGAAGATAAGCCTGAAGGTCATGCGAGCAGTCTACCTCGGGGACAACGAGACCTCAAAGCGGGCGAAAGAGCGGTCCTTGATAGACGTTCGCGTAGCCGGCTTGGTGCAACAAAAGAGTGGGCGTGAGCGCATTTGGCATCGCGTGTCGCGTATCACGCCGGATAGGCAGTGAGATACCTCACAATCCTCTCCGATCCGTGTTCAAGAGGGCTGCGCTACGCCCGCACCTTTGCTCAAGAGAACGGACGGCCAAGGCCCCTCCGTGTGGAAGCGGCAACGCTTTCACGGTTGCGGGAGCTGAGCCCAGCGCGGGGCGGATCACTCACTGTCAGGGCCTCAGGAACCGATAGGCGAAGCGATCGGTCTTGCCCTTGATCGAAGGATCGAACACCTTGATCGAGTGCGGATCGTCCTTGTTCGCCAGCATGGTGCTTTCCGCGTCCAGGACGAAACCGGCCGCCTCCACCTCCTCGCGAACGGATGCAGGCTCGATCCGATGCAGCGACTGTGCCTCGCTCGTGCCGGCCCCAACGGCGGCGGCGTGGTCCACGATGACGTAGGAACCACCGGGCTTCAGCCGCTCGTAGACGGCTCGATTAAAGTCGGCCGCCGTCGCGCCCCTGGCCTGAATCAGAGCGGTGTGGAGATCGTGATAGAACAGATGCAGCCATATAACGTCAGCTGGCTGCGTGACCTCCGGCATCGCCACAAGGTCCGTTGAGACGGCTTCGACATTCTCTCGGCCCGGCTCCTTCGCGAGCGTCCGCATGCGGCCGACCGGATCGTCCTTGAAATTAGCGACTTCGGCCGGCACGAAGCTGTAGACACGTCCTTGGGGTCCCACGATGTCTGAGAAGACGCGGGTCCAGTCGCCGCCGCCCGGGTAGACGTCGATGACGGTGAAGCCCGCATCTGCGCGTGCGAACCGGATCAACTCGGATAGCTTGGATTGGTCGTACATAGAGATCTCCTTTCGATTGAGCATTCGAGGGGGCGATCCGCCGCTGATCCGCCGTCTACCCCATTCCGATGGCCGCGGATGGCCAGCGCTACGCCGGTCCGGACGCGTCCATCTGCGAGGCACGTGCCAGTGCTTGTGTGTCGACGTATTCCCGGATATTGGTCAATCTGCCGTCCCGGACCGTGATGGCGAAGATCCAGTCGTCCTCGAACGTCTTGTTCGTGGCTTTGATCCTTCCCCTCGCGGAGCCGACGACCAAAACCCGGTCTCCTAGCGCTATGAACTCCCGGGGTTCAGTGGACGTTTCTATCGACTTGGATGCCGTCTCAAGCAAATTCGCCAGCCCCGCGTGTCCGCGGTACGTTCCGGCCAGCGGCCAGTCCTCGCCCGGAATGATCCACTCGATGTCTTCGGCGACCAGCGCCAGCAGAGACTTCCTGTCGCCGCGGCCGATCGCGGCGAAGAAGTCCTTCACGGTCTGGATGGTCTTCTCGATAGTCATGGGAATTTCCCTATTTCGCTCGGACCGGATCACGTGACCCTGCCGGTGGGCACGTCGTGTTCGTCAGTCGAACTTGACCAGGTCCTTAAAGAACAGATGACCCCAACTATTTCCGCGCGCCTGGACCAGCAGCCCACCTTCCGAAAGCCCGCCAAGTTTGATCGGCGAGAAGCCGAGATTTTCCGCGAGCGTACCAATCTCCGCTGCGGCAGCGTTATCGTCGCTCGCCAGGAACACGACTCTCTTGCCACCATGCACTGCTGGATCTTGGTCAAGGGAGGCAGCGATCAAATGGTTGAAGCCCTTGACCAGTCGTCCACCGGCGAAAGCCTGCGCGATGAACTTGGAAGAAGGCTGTCCTCCCAGGTCCTCGGGGGGCACGCCGTAGGCATTGGTCACATCGACGATGGTCTTCCCCTTCCAGGTGGACAGCGCCTTCGCGACATCCGGATGCGACTCGAAACGGACTGCCAAAAAGATGATGTCCGCCTTGACCGCGTCCGCCAGCTTTTTGGGGACGATCGTAGGCCCGATCGCGGCCGCGTCGCCCGCAAAGCTTTCCGGGTCGCGCGTGGTTGCGACGGCTACCTCGATACCCTTGCGAGCAAAAGCCTTGGCGAGGGCTCGGCCGATATTGCCGAAGCCGATAATTGCGTAGCTCATGATGTTTCTCCGATCTTGTGTGGTGCCGAGGTCAGACCTGGGCCATGCCTCCATCGACGGCGAAATCCACGCCGGTGATGTAAGAGCTTTCGTCAGAGGCAAGGAACGTGACGGCAGCCGCGATTTCCTCTGGCTTGCCCCTGCGACCCATTGGGACCTGTGAAGCAAACTGGGCGGCCGCTTGCTCGGCTTGCTCGGGGGTAAGGCCCGTCGTTGTCGCCAATGCCGGGGTCTCGATTGGTCCGGGACTCATTGAATTCACGCGAATTTTGCGATCTTTCAGCTCCAGTGTCCAAGCGCGCGCGAAGTTTCGCACCGCCGCTTTACTCGCAGCGTAGGTGCTGAACCCTGGCAGCCCCAACACGTTGGAGACCGAAGAGGTCAGAATGATCGAACCGCCGTCACTGAATAGTGGAAGCGCCTTCTGTACCGTGAAAAACAGCCCCTTCACATTGACATCGAAGGTCTGGTCAAAATGGGCCTCTGTCGCTGCGGCGAGCGGTGCGATTGTCCCCGCTCCCGCGTTCGCGAAGAGAATGTCGATGTGGCCGTGTTCCTCTTTCACGACCGCGTAGACCCGGTCCAGATCCTCCAAGCGCGACACGTCGCCTGCGACCGGCGTAACGTTTCTCTCGATGAAGGCTGCGGCCTCCTTCAGCTCTGTCTCTCGTCGTCCGGTGATCACGACGTGCGCGCCTTCTTCAACGAAGCGCTTGGCTGTCGCCAACCCGATCCCGCTGCTTCCGCCGGTGATGACAGCGACCTTATCTTGTAGCTTTTTCATGATCTTTTATCCTTCGTTGTGTGGGCCAGGCGCGGGAACGCGCCGGCGTCAGAGTTGCGCCAGGCCGCCGTCGACGGCGACCTCGCTGGCGGTCATGAAGCTGCTGTCCGACGACGCGAGAAAGGCAGCCACCGCCCCGATTTCCGCCGGATCGGCCATGCGCTGCAGCGGAGTCATCGAGGCGAAGGCCTTCTGTCCTTCCTCGCCCAGCGCTTCCTTCGCGAGTTCGGTCGCCGTCGCCCCGGGCGACAGCACGTTTACGCGGATGCCGGTGCCCTTCAGGTCTTCCGCCCAGCTCCGCGCGAGGTTGCGCACTGCCGCCTTGCTCGCGCTGTAGGCAGTGAACCCCGGGGCGCCCGTGGTGCCGGCGCTCGACCCGGTCAGGATGATCGAACCACCCGGGCCCATCAGCGGCAACGCCTTCTGGACCGTGAAGATCGTACCCTTCACATTGGTGTCGAAGGTTTCGTCAATGTGCTCGGCGGTGATCTGGCCGAGCGGAAGCGGGGCTCCAGCCCCGGCATTGGCGAAGACGATGTCGAGGCTCCCGCGCTCGGCCTTGACCGTAGCGTAGAGCCGGTCGAGGTCGGCCTCATCCGAGACCGAGCCTTTCACCGCACGGGCATTGGGTCCGAGGTCGGCCACAGCGCCATCGAGCGCTTGCTGCCGGCGGCCGAAGATGAAGACGAAGGCGCCCTCCTCGACGAAGCGCTTTGCAGCGGCGCGGCCGATGCCGGTGGCGCCGCCGGTGATCACTGCAGTCTTTCCATTCAGTCTGTTCATGTCGTGCGTCCTTCGTTTCGCCATCTTGGGTCTTTGGCTGTGCGGTAGGTCAACCCGAGAGCCTGAAGATGGGATCGCCGAAGTCGGGCGGTGAGTGCGGAATCGTGCATATCGGTGGTGCGAAAACGATCCAGCCAGAAGATTGAACGCCGCACCGGCCGCGCGCATGACAGCTCAGCGTGCTAGAATGGGCTTCGGAAGGCGCAGCTGGCGGCGCGGGAATGCACCATGATTGACTGGGATGACGTTCGCTACTTTCTTGCCGCCGCGCGCGGAGGCTCAGTACGGGCCGCCGCCGAGCGCCTCGGGGTGTATCACTCGACCGTGCTGCGACGCATCGCTCAACTCGAGGAACGCCTCGGGGCGCAAATGTTCGAAAAGCTGCCTTCGGGCTACCGCCTGACGGCTGCGGGCGAGGAGGTCCTCGAACTCGCGAACCAGATGGAAGCGTCGTCGCACCAGCTGGAGACGCGCGTCTTCGGTCGCGACCAGAGCGCGCGCGGGCTTTTGCGGGTGACAGTTCCACCGTTCCTCGCCACACACCTGCTCATGCCGGATCTCGCCGACTTCGCGCGTATGCATCCGGACATCGAGATGGAAATCTTGACCACTGGCGAGGTGGCGAATCTGACTAACCGAGAGGCCGACGTCGCGATCCGCATTGTCGCCGACCGCAAGACCCTGCCGCTCAATCTTCACGGCCTGAAGGGACCGGAGGTGTTCAGCGGCGTCTACATGTCTCGCAATCGACTGGCCGCCTTGCGTGCGGGCACGCCTGATCCCCTCCGGTGGATCGTAATAGACGATCATGGAATTCCGGACTGGGCGCGCGAGGGAGAAGTTCACACCACTGGAGCTCCGTTCAGGACTCCGGATGCCGAGACGCAGATCATCGCGGCGCAGCAAGGGATCGGGATGACGAAACTGCCGTGCTTTGTCGGAGATATCGACCCCCTGCTGGTGAGGGTGCCGGGCGCCAACCTGCCCATGCATGGGACACTCTGGGTTCTCACGCAGGGGGAGACACGCAAGACGAAGCGCGTTCGGCTTTTCACGGAGTTCGTATCGCGCAGGCTCGCCGCCTACGCTCCGCTCATCGCGGGACTGTCCGTAACGCGTGACTAACGCCCGTCCGAGACCCGGCGGTTCGCTTGCCCTCCACGAGAAATTTCGGGGTCTCGATCGTCCATCAAAATTTTGGGTTGCTTGCCCGCCAGGCCTCGTACTCTTCGGTCGCACTTGGGTGCAGCGGATAATAGCGTTGCAACGAGCCGCCCTCCATGAGCTTCATGCGTGAGAACTCCTCCCAATCGTGATGCTTCTTGGATTCTTCGATCACCTTCGCGGCCATCGCAAGGGGCAGCACCACCACCCCATCATCGTCGGCGACGATGATGTCGCCGGGGATCACAGTGACACCGCCGCAGGCAATCGGAACGTTGACGGCATTGGGATAGATGCTGGTTTGAACATGGTAGTTGGGCGTCCAGCCGCGCAGCCATAAGGCCAGATCGAGCTTTTCGACATTGGGCCGGTCGCGCATGCAGCCGTCGATGACGATACCCGCGCCGCCTCTGCCCTTGAAATACGTCGACATCATATCGCCGAAGACGCCCGAACTCATGTCGCCGCGCGCATCGACCACGACCACATCCCCCTCATGTGCGTGGTACAGCACATGCCGGTGCAGCTGTGTTTCCGGATCGGCATATTCTCCCTCGTTGAAAAGATCGGGCCGTTGCGGCAGGAACTGCAGCGTCAGTGCCGGCCCGACGATCGATCTGCCGTGGTTCTGCGCCACCGGGCCGACCATATGCGGATTGCGGAAGCCCATATGGCCAAGCGTGCCGGCAACCGTCGCGGCGCCGATCTCCTTTAGGGCGTCGATCAGATCCTTCGGCGGCCGCGTGATGTCGGAAGTATGCGTCATCGTGGACTCCGATTGAAAGGGAACTACCAGTTCGTGACAGAACCATCGCGGCGCTTGAGGTGGGGCGCTTCCCAGAAATGGAAGCTCTGCGCCTGGACGGCCTCTTCGTTGACCTCGACGCCGAGCCCCGGCAGATCGCCCACCGGGTAGTCGGGGCCGTCGAGCCGTGGTTGCACCGGGAAAAATTCGGAATTGTCGAAGCCAAGCCTTGCTTCGGGAGCCCTGGTCTCGAGCCACGCGAAGTTGGGGACAGCGGCGGCCAGATGCACCGTCGCGGCCGTGCATACTGGACCAAGCGGATTGTGCGGCATCAGGTCCACATAGTGCGCCTCGCTCCAGCCGGCGATTTTCATCGCCTCGGTGAACCCGCCGACATTGCAGATATCGAGCCGGTTGAACTGGTGGATGCCGCGCTCGATGTAGGGCAGGAACTGCCACTTGCTGGCAAATTCCTCGCCAATGGCAAAGGGGATGTCGGTCATCGTGCGCAGGGATTCGTAGGCTTCCGGCGTCTCGTCGCGTATCGGCTCCTCGAGAAAATCGAGCACGCCGCGGTCGAGTTTGTTGCAGAAGCTCGCCGCCTCCGCCACCGACAGCCGATGATGATAGTCGATGCCGAGGACGACATCGTTACCCAGCGCCCGGCGCGCCTTGTTCAGCATGGTCGCGGTAGCGCCGATCGACTCGCGTGGCTCGAACACGTCCCTGCTGTTTTGCCCCACGGGAAAGAAGCGGATCGCCTGCCAGCCTTGTGCGCGCAATTCGCGGGCCCGCTCGATGGCAACATCGCCCTCGGCCTCGTCTCCGGTCGAGGCGAAGGTGGGGATCCGGTCGCGCTGTTTGCCGCCCAGCAGCTCATGGACCGGCACGCCCAGCGCCTTGCCCTTGATATCGTGAAGGGCGATATCGATGGCCGAAATGGCAGCCTGCAGAACCCGCCCACCTTCGAAATACTGGCTGCGATAAATCTCCTGCCAGATCCGCCCGATCTGCATGGGATCGCGGCCGACGAGAAACTCGCGATAGTGCTCGATCGCGCCGGCCACGGCCTTCTCGCGGCCGCTCAGGCCGCTCTCGCCCCAGCCGAAAATGCCCTGGTCGGTCTCGACCTTCACCAGCATCTGATTGCGCGTTCCCACCCACGCCGGATAGGGTTTGATCGCCGTGATCTTAAGTTTCGTAGTCATCCACGCCCGCGTCCCACACGCATCCGCCCTGTCTCAGTCGGCCTCGAGAGCCATTTCGGTCTCACCGTCGAACAGATGCATCCGCTCCTGGTCGAACTCGAGCCAGATCCGCTCGTCGGGCGCGACGGCAACGTTGGGCGGCACGCTGACGTTGACGATGGCACCGGACAGGAACGCCTGCACGAAGGTGACGTCTCCGGTTGGTTCCACCGTGTAGACCTTGGCCCGGATGCTGCCTTGCACCGAGCTCTTGTGGAGCTTGATCGTCGAGTGGCGTGCGCCGAGCACGATTTTCTTGGTCGTTGCCCTCGTGACCTTCTGGACGTTGCGCGGCGAGAGTCCGAGGCTCCAGCCCTCCGCGCTGGTCAACACGGTGTTGCCGTTTGCCGTCGATGTCTCGAGCGGAATGAGGCTCATTGCCGGGCTGCCGATGAAGCTGGCGACGAACATGTTCACCGGATGGGCAAAGACCTGCGCCGGTGAATCGTATTGCTGCAGGAAGCCACCGTTCATCACAGCCATCTTGTCGGCCATGGTGACGGCTTCGAGCTGGTCGTGCGTCACATAGATGATCGTCGCCTTGAGGTCCTGGTGGAAGCGCTTGATCTCGGACCGCATCTGTACGCGCAGTTTCGCGTCGAGGTTCGAGAGCGGCTCGTCCATGAGAAACACGGCGGGATCGCGCACGAGCGCACGGCCCAGCGCCACACGCTGCTGCTGCCCGCCCGAAAGTTCGCGCGGCTTGCGCTCGAGCAGGTGCGTCATGTCGAGCACGCGCGCCGCTTCCTTGACCTTCTTGTCGATCTCGTCCCTGGGCAGTTTGCGCATCTGTAGCGGGAACGCGAGGTTCATGTAGACCGACTTTTGCGGATAAAGCGCGTAGTTCTGGAACACCATTGCGATGTCCCGGTCCTTGGGGTCGAGGTCGTTGACCACCTGGTCGCCAATGAGGATGTCGCCCGATGTGATCGGGGTCAGCCCGGCAACGAGGTTGAGCGTGGTCGTCTTGCCGCAGCCTGAAGGGCCGACAAGCGCAACGAACTCGCCGTCGTTGACCGTCAGTGAAACATCGTTGACCGCCCTGAAGCCGCCATAGGTCTTGACGAGATCTTTGAGGACCACGTGGGCCATCGGCAACTCCCTAATGCTTGACCGCGCCTTCTGTCAGGGCGCGTACGAAGTATCGCTGCAGGACGAGGAACAGCACCACGACAGGCACACTCATCATGAAGCTCGCCGCCATCAGGCCCGGAAAGTCCGTGGTGTTTTCCGAGAAGAAGCGCTGGATGCCGACCGGCAGGGTCAACTGTTCATTTTTGGAGAGGAACGTGTAAGCGTAAATGTACTCGTTCCACGCGCCGATGAAGGAATAGATCGCGGTGGCGATAATCCCCGGGGTCGAGAGCGGCATCACGATCATGATGAAGGCCTGGAACCGTGTTGCCCCATCGATACGCGCCGCCTGCTCGAGCTGCACCGGGATGTTGTCGTAAAAACCCTTGAGCAGCCAGATCGCCAGGGGCAGGCCGAACGTGAGATAGGTCAAGATCAGCGAGCCATGCGTGTTCACCAGCCCGATCGCGCGCATCAGGATGAAGAGCGGCACGAGAAAGATCACCGCCGGGAACATGTTGCGCAGCAGCACGGCGAAGAACAGGAAGTTCCGGCCAGGGAAGGTGAAGCGCGAAAACGCATAGGCCGCGGGGACGGCAACGATCACCGAAAGGATTGTCGTGACGGTCGACACGAACAGGCTGTTCCAGAAGAAGCGCAGGAAGTCCTGGCCGACGCTGTTCTGTGGATCGAGCAGCTTCTTGTAGCTGGCAAGCGTAGGCTCGTTTGGCCACCACTGCGGCGGGAATTGCGTCGCCGCGAAGCCGGACTTGATCGAGGTGATCAGCATCCAGATCATCGGCACCGCAGTGTAAATCAGCATGAACAAGAGGAAGATGCGCCCGGCCCAGCGCCATCCGTCGACGCGCATGCGGCGATGGGGCCTGCCTCGGGAGGTTGTCTCCGCAAGCCTGCTCATGTGCTCCCCTCTTTCCGCTCATTGCCGCTTAGCGCCCGGACATAGAAATAGCCCAGCGTCATCAGGATGAGGAACAGGAGCACCGAATAGGCCGATGCCACGCCCCAGCGCTGGCGGCCGAAGGCGAGCTCGTAAATATGGGTTATCCAGATATGCGATGCGTTCGATGGTCCGCCTGCGGTCATGATCCAGGGGATGATGAAGGAATTGAAGTTGGCCACCGCGAGCAGCAGGATCGTCACCACCGAAACGTTGCGCAAGTGCGGGAAAGTGACGTGCCAGAAGCGCTGCCATGCACTGGCCCCGTCGACCTTGGCGGCGCGCAACAATTGCTCGGGGACCGTCTGCAGGCCGGCCATCATCATGATCATGGCGAACGGAAACTCGCGCCAGATATTGACGACGATCAGGGAGGGCAGCACCGTGCTGACGTTGTCGATGAAATTGGGTGGCCGGTCGGTCAATCCGAGGCCGACCAGCACAGCGCCGATGATGCCGAAATCCGAATGGTAGATCCACTTCCAGATATAGGAGGCGGCAACGGCGCTGATCACCCAGGGGATGATCAGGATGGCGCGCAGGACGCCGCGGCCGACAAAGTCTCGGTGCAGCGCCAGCGCCGTGGCAAACCCCAGGACAAAGGAGATGAAAGTGGATCCGAATGTCCAGATCAGGGTGTTCCAGGTTACTTTCCAGAACACATCGCTGGTGAGGATGGTGGTGTAATTGTCGAAGCCGATGAAGGTCTTGTCGCGGAGCTGCAGGCCAGGCGGCGTCTTATAGAACGACAGCTCGATCGTGTAGTAGATTGGATAGGCGATGACGACGAGCATCACGGCGATCGCCGGGAGCACGTATGCGTAGTCGGCGCGATGGGTCCAGATGTTCCGCAGCGCGCCGGACCTGCCGGGTTGCGATTTTCGGCGAGCCTCGGCCTTGCCGGTCACGATCGACACTGTGGCGTGCCCTTTTTTTCGGAACGAACCGGCCGCGCTCTCGGCGCAGCCGGTGGGTCGCAGGTCAGATTGGGACTAGAGCCCGCCCATCAGGTCTTTCACCTTCTTGGCCGCGTCGTCCGCTGCCTGGTCGACGGTCATCGCGCCGGTCAGGGCATTCTGCAGCATGTCCGGGACGATGATGTTCATAATTTCCGGGGATTCCGGCAGCGCCGGGAAGGGTATGCCATAGGGCAGCATCGAGGTCGTGACATCGAGGAACTTGATATGGTCCAGACGTTCCTTCATCCATTTGGTCTTGAAGCCATTGAGATTGCCCGGGTTCGAGCCGGCATAGGCCATCTTCAACGACCATTCAGGGCTCGTCCACATGCAGATCATCGCCTTGGCGGCCGGCTCGTCCACCTTGCCGCCCTCGACATATTCGGGCTTCAGGATGTGGATGTTCGAGCCGCCGAACACGACGGCGCGCTTGCCGTCGGGGCCAGTCGGAATCAGGCCGTAGCGCATGTTGTCGATGACGGTCTGCGCCTTTTCCTTGTCGGTGCCCGTCGCCTTCTTCTGCAGGTCAAGCATGACGTTGTAGTCGGACGGGTGCGAGATCATCATGCCTAGCTGGCCGGCGACGAACAGAGGCTGGTTATCGGCCTGCTGGTTGGTAAGTGCCGAAACCGGAACCGACTTGTCTCGGACATACATGTCGTATGAGGCTTCCAGCGCCGCCTTGCTCTGCGGGCTGTCGAGCTCCACCTCCTTGTAAGTCGGGTTCGCGGTGGCTTCGTCGAAGACGCCGCCGCCATAGGCCCACAGCTGCGGCATGAAGCGATAGGGTGTATTGCCGGCATTCTTGCGAGCCACGAGGCCGTAACCGGCAATGCCGAGCTTGTCGTGGATCTGCTTGGAATATTTGACGACGTCGTCCCAGGTTGCGGGAGCCTTGTCCGGATCGAGACCCGCACGCTTGAAGATGTCGGCATTCCAGATGAACGCCATCGTCTCGTTGTTGGTTGGAACGCCGTATGTGACCCCATCCCAGGTCACGGCCTTCATGGCGCCGGGCCAGAAATCCTCGGTCGAATAGCCCACATCCTCCGGCTTGAGCGGCTGCAGATAGCCTTTCGAGGCGAATTCGGTACCGCCCAGGATTTGCAGGCGCACCGCCATCGGCGCGGCATTGCCCAGGAGCGCGGTGCGGAATTTGTCGAGAAGGTCATTATAGGTGAGGGCCTGTTCCTCGAGCTTGATGTTCGGATAGGTCTTGCGGAAAGTCTCGAAGAAATCCTTGTAGTACTGGCGCAGCAGGTCGGGATCGCCCTCGAACACGCCCTGATACCAGAAAGTCAGTCGCCCCTTGTAGTCCAGCGGGGTGACCTTGGCGCAATCGGCGGCCGTGTCGAAATCCTGTGTTCCCGCGATGGAGCGCACATATTCGGGCGACCATTTGCTGATGTCGACCGGTGGCGCAGCCATCGCCGATGTGGACATAAGTGATGCCGTCAAAATACGGACGACAGTGCCGCGCAGGACCGCACTGCCGAGCATGATTCTCGTCATAGGTATCCTCCCTGGTTCTCCGCCCTGCGATCGCGAGGATGGTTCTTGCAGTACGGTGTATCCTCTCGACCGCTTAGTACGTTTTCAGAACCTGGATTGCCTGTCAACGCACCAGATCGTACATTGTTTGTGGGAACCGTGCGTGATATCGGACAGACTGTGTATTAATTTGGGGAGTCGGCCCTTGGCCGAAACAGACGATTTCAAAGCAAAGCCACCTCCGGGGATCGACGCCATCGGAGCCTCCAACGAGGGTGCCTCGCTTTACGAACTGATCAGGGAAGACATCATCGAGGGACGGCTCGCCGCCAACGAACGGCTTGTTGTCACCGATCTCGCCCGCCGCCACGGCACGTCGACCAATCCCGTGCGCGAGGCCCTGCAACTGTTGCGGGGCGAGGGGTTCGTCATCTTTTCTCCCAACCGCGGGGCGCGTGTAAGGCCCATCGATCAGGATTTCGTCCGCGATATCTACGAGATCGGAGTTCTGATCGAGCCAGCCTTGACGCGATGGTTTGTAGGTATGGCCACCGGTGAGGACATCGCCGAACTCGAACGTATCCAAGGCCTGATCGAAGAGAACAATTTCGCCGACACGTTCAGGCACAGTGAACTGGATACCGCATTTCACACGGTGATGTACCAGCGGCACTATAACCGCCATGCCGCCGAGCTCTGGTGGAAGCATCGCGAAGTGCTGCGAGCGGTGAGCCGGCGTTTCAATTTCACGCTCGCGCGGCGTGCCGCGATCATTCGTGAGCATCGCGAACTCATTGCGCTCATCAAGGCGGGGGAGGCCGACAAGGCGGCCGAACTCATCTCCCGCCATGTCGAGGGTTCCGGCCGGCATGTTCTCGAACAGATGCGTGCACGCAACGCCGCTCGGGCCGGATAGGACGAGGGGTCGAGTCTGGAACAGCGTGGTTGACCATTACTGAAAAGGCAGTTGAAATGAAAATCACGAGCGTTCGACCGTGGCTGATCAAGTCTGGTGCTTCCTATTGGGGGGAATTCCTGTTCGTCGAGGTGACGACAGACGAGGGAGTGAGCGGCTGGGGAGAGATCACCACCACCACGAAACTCGCCAACCGCGCCCTCTGCACGATCCTTCGACAGATCGGAGCCGCCGTGACAGGCGAAGATCCGGCGCGTATCGAATGCCTCTGGCACAAGATCTTCCGCGGCTTCACCTATATGGGTAGCCGCGGCGCCGCGGTCGAATGCGTGAGCGCGATCGACATAGCCCTCTGGGACATCAGGGGTAAAGTCCTCGGCAAGCCGGTCTACGAACTGTTGGGCGGGCCGGTCCGCGATGAGATCGCGCTCTACACCCACCCCAACCAGGCCAAATTCACCAGCAAGGACGCTGTGGTGCGCGAAATCCTTGACATCGTCGAGTCTGGACATACTGCTCTCAAGTTCGACCCCTTCCCCCACCAGGGTCGCGATGCCGACGGTGTGTCGCGCGAACAGCGGGACGGCTATCTCGACGGCGGCATGACCCGCAAGGACGAACGCGAGGCTGCCGAACTCACGGCTCTGATCCGCGAAACGGCGGGTCCAGACATCGACATCCTCATAGATGCGCATGGCCGCTTCGATGTTCCGACCGCCATTCGCCTCTGTCGCAGCCTCGAGGAAGCCGGCCAGATCGACTGGTTCGAGGAGCCATGCCCGCCCGAGAGCCTTAACGCCCTCAAGCAGGTTCGCGAGAAGGTCAGTGCCGCTATCTCTTGGGGCGAGCGTGGCCACACAAAGTGGGATTTCGTGCCGGTTCTCGAGAACAAGCTCGCCGACTACATCATGCCTGACGTCACCTGGACCGGTGGAATTACCGAACTCAAGAAGATTTCCGCTCTGTGCGAAGCCTACTACATCCCAGTCTCGCCCCATGACGCCGCGGGACCGATCAACGTGGTTGCGGGAGCGCAGGTGATGATGACCGTTCCGAACTTCTACAAGCTCGAAACGTCGGAGTGGAATTTGGGCAAGTACGATCATCTTATCGACAAGCCGCTCGATGTTTCGAACGGTAGCCTCAAGCTCTCGTTGAGGCCGGGTCTCGGCATCGAGATGAACCGCGATTACCTGCAAGCCCATGAGATCGAACTGGGCTAGCAGCGTTATCGGCGGCATGCGGGCGACAACCCGCAAATCAGAACGAGGATAAGTCATGCCAAAGACGGATGGAGCCGACGAGGCCCTCAACCGGGTCAACACCAACTCGAAGCCGTCCGAGCTTCGCATCACCGACATGCGGGTGGCCGAGATCGTCGGTGCGCCGTTCACCTCGGCGCTGCTCAAGATCTATACCAACCAAGGCATCGTCGGGCTTGGCGAGGTGCGCGACGGCGCCAGCGCCACCTACGCGCTGATGCTGAAGAGCCGGCTGCTTGGCGAGAATCCCTGCGACATCGATCGCCTGTTTCGCCGCATCAAGCAATTCGGCGGGCACGGTCGGCAGGGCGGCGGCGTCTCGGCGGTCGAGATCGCGCTCTGGGATCTCGCCGGCAAGGCCTATGGCGTTCCCATCTACCAGATGCTCGGCGGCAAGTTCCGCGATCAGGTGCGCGTCTATTGCGATACCGATGCCGAGCAACCGAGCGGCACCGAAACCGGAAAGCGCCTCAAGCAGCGCATGGACCGCGGTTTCACCTTCCTCAAGATGGACCTGGGCTTGATGCAGATCGCCCATGTCCCGGGCGCCGTGTCCGCGCCCGCCGGCGCGCTCGAAGGGTTTCATGCCAATCCGCGCGGCCGTGGCGGCACGCTTGAGGAGCGCAAGGCCCGCAATCTCGCCTACGACGCGCAGAACGTGCAGCACCCGTTCACCGGCCTGCATTTCACCGAAAAGGGGATCGACCTGCTCGAGCAGTACATCCACGAGGTTCGCGAGGTGATTGGATACGAGATCCCGCTCGCCATCGACCATGTCGGCCACATCTCGCTGCAGGACGGCATACGCCTGTCGCGTCGCATCGAGAAATACGCCCCGGCCTGGCTGGAGGATGTGATCCCCTGGCAACACACCGAGCAGTACCGGCAATTGCAGGGGGCCACCACGGTGCCGATGTGCACCGGCGAAGACATCTACCTCAGGGAAGGCTTCGAGCCGCTGCTCAAGAGCGGCGGCCTCTCCGTCATCCACCCGGACCTGCTCACCAGTGGGGGTATTCTCGAGACCAAGAAGATCGGCGACATGGCGCAGGATCACGGTGTCGCCATGGCCATCCATATGGCCGAAAGCCCGATCGCCGCGATGGCCGCCGCGCATGTCGCCACCGCGACCGAGAACTTCATGGCGCTCGAATACCACTCCGCCGATGTCGACTGGTGGGACGATATCGTCACTGGCCTGCCCAAGCCGCTCGTCAAGGACGGCTTCGTCGCCGTGCCCGACAAGCCGGGGCTGGGCATAGACGATGTGGTCGACGAGGTGATCAGCCAGCACCTGCAGCCCGGTGTCACGGGAATATGGCAATCCACCGAGCATTGGGACAATGAATCTAGCTGGGACCGGACCTGGAGTTAGCCCAGATCCCCTGCCATCATTCCCGCCAGGCTCACAGGGCCAACGACCGACCATTCGTGTCGACCTCTCCCAAGGGAGAGGCGTAGAAAGAAACGGACGAAACCATGATCTACGAACTGCGTGTCTATGACTGCCTGCCGGGGAGGCTGCCGGCTTTGCTCAAGCGCTTTTCAGACCAAACGCTGGCCATCTGGGAGAGGCATGGCATCCGACAGGCTGGGTTTTTCACCACGGCGATCGGCGAAAACAGCAATCGCCTCACCTATTTTCTAGCCTGGCAATCACTGGCCGAGCGTGAGGCGAAATGGACGGCTTTCGTCACCGATCCGGCATGGCACAGGGCTCGGGACGAGTCCGAGCGCGACGGGCAGATCGTTGCCAATATCAGCAGCCAGTTGCTCACGCCGACAGCTTTCTCGTCCGTGAGATAGGGCTGCGCCATGAAAATCACCGACCTGCGCTGCGCCGTCATCGGGCGGCATCCCATCGTTCGCGTCGTCACTGACGAGGGCCTCTACGGTCTGGGCGAAGTCGAGTTCACAAAGACCTATCTCAAGCCCTTTGTGCTGCATTTCCGCGAGGCGCTGATCGGCGAGGATCCGACCGATGTCGAGCGGGTCATGTTGAAGATCCGCCAACGCGGTTCTTTCAAGCCTTATGGCGCGGCGGTCAGCGCTATCGAACATGCGCTTTGGGACATAGCCGGCAAGGCCGCGGGCGTGCCGGCCTACAAGCTGCTCGGCGGCAAGGTGCGCGACAAGGTGCGCGTCTATAACGGCTCGATCCGCCAGAAGCGCACAGGCGACCGGCCGGAGGACTACGCCGCGGACGTCAAATGGATGATGGAGCAGCCGCAGAACTTCTTCATGGTTAAGCAAGGAATCTCGTTCCACTCCAACATGAAGGACACTATCGAGGGCTTCCATTATGGTGTGACGCAGAAGAAGGCCGGCTATCACGGTGCCATGGATCAGGGCGTGATCAGCGAACGCGGTTTCAACCACATGCTCGACTGCGTGATCGCGATGAAGGAAGTGCTGGGCGACAAGGTCAGCCTGGCACTCGACTGCGGCCCGGGCTGGATGCTGCCCGATGCGATCAGGTTCGCCCGCGCGGTCGAGAGGTACAATCTGATGTGGCTGGAGGACATGCTGACCGGCGACTATGTACCGTGGGTCAATCCGCAGGCCTACCGGGAACTGACCACCTCCACCTCGACGCCGATCCATACCGGCGAGCAGATTTACCTCAGGCACAATTTCAAGGAACTGATCGAGACGCAGGCGGTGCGCGTCATCGGCCCCGATCCTGCCGACATCGGCGGCATTGCCGAGCTCAAATGGGTCGCCGAGCACGCCTATATGCACTCGATCCTGATGGCGCCGCATGGCACGGCGAATGGCCTGCTGGGGCTCGGCGCGCTGATCAACGTCTGCGCCACCTTGCCCGCCAATTACGTGGCGTTCGAATACCCCAGTGCCTCGGACCCGTGGTGGAACGACATCGTCATCGGCCTGCCCAAGCAGATCGTGAAGGACAGCATGGTGGATCTGCTGGAAGCACCGGGGCTAGGCCTCGATATCGACGCCGAAGGCGCCAGGAAGTATTTGCTAGCGGAGGATGCCGGATTCTTCGATTGACCGGCGACGGTGGCCCTCGATCTCATCGACCGAGGGCCTACTTCAAAGACTCGTGGTTGCACGTCTCATCACAACAGAAGCCGGCGCATTGTTGACGTGCGCCGATCTTGTTTAATTATGGCGAATCTCGGTCCCGAGCACCTTCAGGCATTCGCGGATGAAGGCAGCGAGGGCTGTCCATCCCTTGGCCGACACCATGGTTCCGTCGACATAGGCCTCCGTCGGCGAGAGGTCGATGTAGGTGCCGCCGGCCAGCGTCACTTCCGGTTCGCAAGCGGCGAGCGCGCCGACCTTCTTGCCGCGGACGACACCGTCCACGGCAATCAGAATCTGGACCCCATGGCAGATCGTGAAGATCGGCTTCTGGGTATCGTGGAAGTGGCGCACCATGGCTTGCACCCGTTTGTCGGTGCGGATGTATTCCGGGCCGCGGCCGCCGGCGCAATATACGGCGTGGTATTGATCGAGCTGCTTTTCCGCTTCAGCAAACGTCTTGTTGATCACCTGAAAATGGCCGAGCTTTTCGGTGTAGGTCTGGTCGCCCTCGAAGTCGTGCAGGGAGGTCTTGATGAGGTCTCCGGCCTTCTTGTCCGGGCAGACCACGTGGACCGTGTGACCAACCGCTTCCATTGCTTGCTGGTAGACGAAGATCTCGTACTCCTCGGTGAACTCGCCGGTGAGCATCAATATTTTCTTGCCTGACATGATCATGTCCTCTTGTCGTGTGAAAGGGGCGGGGCGAGTCATGCTGCGCCCCGCATTGATTGCGTTCTTCAGAACGGAGAGTCGGGGAAGAAGTATTCCTTGGCGTTGTCCTTGGTGATCAGCGGCGCGTCCAGCTTGACGGCGCCGCGAACCGGGGCCTGGCCAACCAAATTGGCCATGGTCATGTATATGGCCGTCTTGATCATGGACGGAGGGTAGGGAGTTTCGACGGGGGTCATGCTGTCGCCGTCGATGACCTTCTTGACGATGTCCTTCATGCCGTTGCCGCCAAGCGCCAGCTTGATGTCGGTGCGGCCCGACTGCTTGACCGCCTCGATCACCCCCAGCAGCATGTCGTCGTCGTTCGCCCAAACCGCGTCGATATGCGGATATTTGGCGAGGTAGTCCTGCATCAGCTTGAAAGCTTCGTCGCTGTTCCAATGAGCGTACTGAATGTCGAGAACCTTGAGGCCGGTCCCGGCGATGGCGTCCTGGAAGCCCTTGATGCGCTCGTCGTCGATCACGGTCGGGATGCCGCGCAGGACAACCAGGTCACCCTTTCCGCCAAGCTTGTCGATCATGTATTTCGCGGTGTTGCGCCCGACGGCGATGTTGTCGCCGGCGACGTAGAGGCCCTGGATGGTGGGGTCGGTCAGGCCGCGGTCGACGACCGTGATGAAGGTGCCCTTCTCCTTGATGGCCTTGACCGGCTCGGTCAATTCTTCCGAGGAGTAAGGAAGGATCACCAGCGCATCGATCTTGCGTGAGGCGGAGAGATCCTCGATCGCCGACACCTGATCGGCCGCCGACGGCGACGTCTTTACGATGACCTCGACACCGGGGAAAGCCGCGTTGATTTCCTTGGCCGCCGTCTGCGCGTGATAGACGACGCCGGCGGTCCAGCCGTGGTCGGCGGCCGGTATCGAAACGGCGATGACTTTCTTGTCCTCGGCCATGGCATGGCCCGTCAGCAGCAGCGAGCCGAGCGCGGCCGCAGCCATCCATTTTTTACTGAACATTTTCTTCTCCCAGATTGGACCTGCAAAGACGCACCCGTGTGGTCCGGACGCGGGGCTATTTCGAATTCGAGAACCTCTGAATGAGCATCGCGATGATGATGATGACGCCCTGAACCGCGGCGACCAGGTACTCGGAGACGAAGTCCGACAGCACCATGAGATTGGCGATCAGCTCCAGAATGACGGCGCCGGCGACGGTTCCCCAGACATGACCTTTGCCGCCACGCAGCGCCGTGCCGCCGATCACCACGGCGGTGATCACCTGCAGTTCCCAAAGCTGCCCGGTGGTCGGCGTTGCGGCACCCAGTCGCGGTACGTAGCAGATCGCGGCGACGGCCACGCAGACGCCTTGGACGATGTAAGCAATGGTGCGCGTCTTGATGACGGAGATGCCGGAATAGCGCGCGACGTCCTCGTTTGCGCCGACCGCCGCACATTTGCGCCCATACTTCATCTTGTAGAGGACGAACGATGCGATCGCGGCGACGGCGACCGATATGAGGATCGGGATAGGGACACCACCGACGGTGCCGAAATAGACCGGCCGATAGGCTTCGCGCAGCGATCGGTCTATCGGTATCGTGCCGCCGTCGGTCAGATAGGTGATCAACGCGCGGAAAATGCCCATTGTACCGAGCGTCGCAATGAACGGTTCGATCCGGCCTATGGTGACGATCAGGCCATTGGCGAGGCCACACAGAAGACCGACCAGGATCGCCACGAGCATTCCAGCCGGGATCGCCCACAGGCCGGCGTGTGGCGCCACGGCATTCATGAACATGATGGTGATGCCGGTGACGAAGGCGGCCATCGAGCCGACGGAAAGATCGAGCCCTCCCGACGAGATAACGAACGTCGCGCCGACCGCGATGATGGCGATGAAGGCGCTGCGGGTGATGACGTTGGCAAGGTTGGTCGCGGAGAGGAAGTCTGGATTGATGAGAAAGCCGACCACCAGCAGGGCGGCCAATGCCAGGAAGGGACCCACGTCGGTCCAGGAGATGTTCAAATCACCGACGCGATGCGTGGATGGGGATCCGGTCATGACAGCCATTCTGTTCCTCCCTCGGCCTTCGGCCTCGGTTTCGGGCCGCTTGTCGCCAGCAGCGCCACATTGCTTTCGGTCATCTCGGCGCCTTGGACCTCGCCCGTCAGGCGGCCTTCCCGCATGACGAGGATGCGGTCGCAGATGCCGATCAGCTCCTGCATTTCCGACGAGATGACGATGCAGGCTTTGCCGCTGCCGACGATGGCGTGGATGAAGGCGTAGATCTGAGCCTTGTTGGCGATATCTATGCCGCGGGTCGGTTCATCGATGATGACCACAGAGGGGTCGGTGAGCAGCACCTTGGCGAGCAGCAGCTTCTGCTGATTGCCGCCGGAAAGCTGTCCCGCCTTCACGCCAGGGCTCTTGAGCCGGATATCGTAGCTCCGGACGGCCTCTGTCAGCGCGACCGACTCGCGGCGTCTGCTGAGAGCCAGTGCGGGGTGGAACCGTTCAAGTGCGGAAAGCGTGAGGTTGGGCGCCAGTCGTTCCTCGAGGAGCAGGCCCTTGCTCTTTCGGTCCTCGGTCAGGTAGCCGATGCCTGCATCGATCGCTTCGCGTTGCGAGCGGATCCGGACGGGCCGACCTTGGAGTTCAATCACGGCGTCGGCCGAACGCAGGCCCACCAGCCCTTCGAACAATTCCGTGCGGCCCGCGCCGATCATGCCGGCAAAGCCAAGAATTTCGCCCCTGTGGACGGTGAAAGAGACGTCTTCGGCGTAGCCCGGGACGGTGGCGTTTTTCACGCTCAGCATCGGCTCATCGGACGGTGCGCTCTTCTGCGGGTAGAGCGTTGCAAGCTCGCGGCCGACCATCAGGCGTGCCATGTCCATCTGGGTCAGGGCCGTGCCCGGACAGGTGCCGACCATCCTGCCGTCGCGCAGCACGGTCACCTTGTCGGCAAGCTGCTGCACCTCATCCAGCCGATGGCTGATATAGAGGACGGCCGTGCCGTTGGCCTTTAGCTGCCGGACGATTTCGAGGAGGCGATCCACTTCCTCGCCGGTCAGCACGGCGGTCGGCTCGTCGAAGATCACGACCTTGTAGTCGTCGAGCAGCGCGCGGGCGATCTGGACCAGCTGGCGGTCGGCCAGCGAGATGTCGCGCACCAGCGCGGTCGGCGAGACCGCGCAGCCGATCCGTGCCAGCTTTTCGGCTGCCAGGCGCCGCATGGCGCGGTCGTCCATCACATGGCGGCGCGAAAGCTCGCGGCCGAGAAATAGATTGTCCGTCACCGTAAGCGCTTCGGCGAGCAGGATCTCCTGGTGGACGAGGGCAATGCCGGCTTTTTGGGCCTGGTCGGGCTTGGCGAACGTCACCGGCCGACCAGCCATGGACAAGGTGCCGCGGGTCGGCTCGGCATAGCCGGAAAGCAGCCGCATCAAAGTGGATTTTCCGGCACCGTTCTCGCCGATGATGGCGTGGATTTCGCCCGGCAGGATGTCGAGCGTGACGTCGGAGAGCACGGTCACCGGCCCATATTGCTTCGAGAGACCCTGAGCGCGCAGCACCGGCTCCAGGACCCCTGGCGCATTGCCGCCAGGCAGCGCACTTCCTCCCTCTCCGGCAATATTGGCGGTAACGGACATTCGTTCAGGCCTCAATCGAAGGCCGGCAGCAGGCGATCGCGCGAGTGCTCGATGTGGGCGCGCATTGCTTTCGCGGCGGCATCCGGATCGGCAGAGCCGAACGCGGCGAGGATCGCCTCATGCTCGTCCAGCGCCTCCTCGGTCACGCGGGAATGGTACATCAGGCGGAAAATGTGGAAGTGGGTGTGTTGATAACCCAGCGTCTCGCGGATGAGCTCGTTTTCGGCGTATTCCATGATCTTGTCGTGGAAGATCGCGTCCTGCCTGGCGAAGTTCGAATAGCGCAGGCGCTCGTCCTTGCCCTCGCGGCGCGACATCACGCCTGCAGCCACCAGCAGCGTGCCGAGTTTGGCCTCATCCATCGTGGCAGCGGCTTTCGCCGCGCCGTGGGGTTCGAGCAGGAGACGCATTTCGTACAATTCGTCGAAACGGCGCCGCGTGATCTGCGGCGCGGCGCGGTATCCGATCAGGTGCGTCTTCAGAACCAGTCCTTCGCCTTCGAGACGGCCCAGCGCCTCGCGGATCGGGGTATGGGAAACGTCGAATTCCTTGACCAGATTGTCGACGGTGATGCGCGAACCGGGCGCGATCTTCAGCGACATCAGCTGCGCGAAGATGGCCTCGTAGACGTCCTCGGCTAGGCTGCCGGCACGCTGAATGCGGCCCGCTCCCGTGGGCGTTTCACCATTATTGCTCAAGCTGACAGGTTGCATTCTTTCGCCTCTCGACAGGAGATTGCTAACACGAGGGTTTGACCGATGCAATACTATATCCTATACGATTTTATCGGCGCCGTTCAGTTCAGGATCCTTCGGTGCGGATTGCAATGCGAGTTTCTCCGACACCCTCAAGGATGCAGCCTGTCATGAGCCTTCTCACAGCCCTCCGGCTCCCACGTGAAATTCTATTCGGAACGGGACAACGTCATGCCCTGCCAGCCGTGGCCGGCCGCCACGGCCGCCGCGCCCTGGTCTGCACCGACCAGCGTTTGGCCGGCACCAGCGTGTTCGCCGAAATGATGAAATCCCTGCGGTCGGCGTCAATCGACGTGCTGGTTCACGACGGTGTCCTCCCGGACGTGCCGCGCGATTCGGTGCCGGTCTGCGTCAAGGAAGCGAGGGGCTTCCGGCCAGACATGGTGATCGGCATCGGCGGCGGCAGCTGTCTCGATTTCGCCAAATGTGCCGCCTTGCTGATCAGCCACGGCGGCGAGCTGCGGCACTACTACGGCGAGTTCAAGGTCCCGGGGCCGACCCTGCCGATGATCGCCGTGCCGACCACGGCTGGTACAGGATCAGAGGTGACGCCTGTCGCCGTGATATCGGATCCGGACCGGACGCTCAAAGTCGGCATATCGAGCCCCTATCTTATCGCTGCCGTTGCCGTCTGCGACCCCGAACTGACAATGACTTGTCCGCCTGGCCTGACCGCGGTTGCCGGTGCCGACGCGCTCACTCATGCGATCGAGGCCTTCACGGCCATGCGCCGGGACGGGGACTTCAGCCTGCCGCAGCGCCACGTGTTCATCGGCAAGACGCCGCTGACCGACCATTTCGCGCTGCTGGCCGTCAAACTTCTCGGCCGCAGCTTGGAGAAGGCGTGCATCGACGGCGGCGACGCCGAGGCGCGCTCCGACGTGATGATGGGAGCGCTGGCTGCGGGTTGCGCGTTCGGCACCGCCGGCACGGCGGCGGCGCACGCGGTGCAATACCCGGCCGGCGCGCTCACCCACACGCCGCATGGGCTGGGGGTGGCGACAATGATGCCTTATGTCATGAGCTACAACAGCCGTGTGGCCGCGGGTGAGATCGCCGAGATAGGGATTGCTCTTGGCCTCGAGCCGAATGGTCGTGGCGTCGACGAAATGGCGGGCGCGACCATCGAGGAGATCAGGCGCTTGTTTGCGGCGATCGGCATCACCCCGACGCTGGCCGGTTTGGGACTCCCGGCCGACAAGCTCGACTGGACCGCCGAGCAGGCGCTCGGCATCGATCGCCTGATCAAGAACAACCCGCGCCCATTCGACCTTGCCGCCATGCGCCGCCTTGTCCAGGCGGCCTATGACGGCGATCTCACCGCCTGCGCCATGTGAACGTCAGGAACAAGACGATGAACCTTCCCTACAATGCCTTCCCTCTCGATCAGGATCCGTACGACGTTCGGGGCTTTCCGCACCGGCTCTACATTGGCGGAAAATGGCGGCCGTCGTCCGACGGCGGGCTCATTGAGGTCACCGATCCATCCTCCGGCGCGGTGATCGCGGCGGTCCCCGATGCGACCCTGGAGGATGCCGCCGCAGCGGTCGAGGCAGCGGCCAAGGCCGCCAAGGGGTGGCGCCAGACAGCGCCGCGCAAGCGCTCGGAGATTCTCAGGCGCTGTTTCGAGCTGATGGTCGAGCGGTCGGAGACGCTTGCCATGCTGATCTCGCTGGAGAACGGCAAGGCCCTGCGCGACGCGCGCGGCGAGGTCGCCTATGCAGCCGAATTCTTCCGCTGGAACGCCGAGGAGGCGGTTCGTATCACCGGCGAGTTCGGCACCGCCCCGTCTGGCGCCAACCGGATCGTCGT
Organism: Mesorhizobium sp. URHB0026; assembly: GCF_054059755.1. NCBI lineage: Bacteria > Pseudomonadati > Pseudomonadota > Alphaproteobacteria > Hyphomicrobiales > Phyllobacteriaceae > Mesorhizobium > Mesorhizobium sp. URHB0026. The sequence goes on from NZ_JBSSCN010000001.1 coordinate 2,861,212, forward strand.
CGACTACCAGCCGATCGGCATCTGCATTCTCATCACGCCGTGGAATTTCCCCGCCGCGATGGCGACGCGCAAGATCGCACCGGCACTGGCGGCAGGCTGCACGGTCATTCTGAAACCGGCCAGCGAGACGCCGCTGACCGCCTATGCGCTGGCCGCGCTCTACAGCGAAGCCGGCGTACCGGACGGTGTCGTGAACGTGCTGACGACGTCGACACCCGGCCCCCTGACGTCGGCCATGCTGGCCGATCCGCGCGTCAGGAAGCTCTCCTTCACCGGTTCGACCGGGATCGGCCGGGCCTTGCTCGCCGAGGCCGCCAAACATGTGACTTCCTGTTCCATGGAGCTTGGTGGCAATGCACCCTTCATCGTCTTCGACGATGCCGATCTCGATGCGGCCATCGACGGCGCCATGATCGCCAAAATGCGCAATGCCGGCGAAGCCTGTACGGCGGCCAACCGCATCTACGTCCAGTCAGGTATCCACGATGCGTTCGCCGACGGCCTTGCACAGCGCATGGCTGCGCTCAAGATCGGCGCCGGCACCAAGGCGGACACCGAATGTGGACCCATGATCACCAAGAAGGCGGTCGACAAGATCGACCGGCTGGTCAAGGACGCGGTCAACCGTGGTGCCAAGGCGCTGTGCGGCGGCTCGGTGCCTGAAGGTGATGGCTTTTTCTATCCGCCGACCGTCTTGTCCGAAGTCTCGCCGGACGCCGATATGGCGCATAAGGAGATCTTCGGCCCAGTGGCGCCCATCACCCGCTTCGAGAGCGAGGCGCAGGCCATCTTCCACGCCAACAACACCGAATACGGCCTCGCCGCCTATCTCTACACCCGCGATGTGGCGCGCGGCATGCGGGTGGCCGCCGAGATCGAGGCCGGCATGATCGGCCTCAACCGCGGCCTGATGTCGGATCCCGCCGCGCCCTTCGGCGGAGTCAAACAGAGTGGCCTCGGGCGGGAAGGGGGCCAGCATCACGGCATCGCCGAGTTCATGGAGGCCAAATACATCGCTGTGACCTTCTGAGCCGGCTCCATGTCGAAGGACCCTTTTCGCACCCGCGACCACGTTGCCGATTTCGATGACATCGTGGCCGACATCGTCGCCCGCAGCGCCGTCACGCGGGCTTCGCTGCCGATGCTGGCGGACATCGCCTATGGTCCGCAAGAGGCCGAACGCCTCGACCTGTTCTTTCCGGACGGAGCGCGCAGGGATGTCCCGGTGCACATCTTCATCCATGGCGGCTATTGGCGCATGTTCGCCAAAAGCGACTATTCCTACATCGCCGAGACGGTGACGAGCGCCGGGGCAATCGCGGTCGTGATCGACTATGCGCTGATGCCTGCCGTCAGGATGGCGACAATCGTCGACCAGGTCCGGCGCGCGAGGCAATGGGTGCTGGATCATATCGCCAGCCATGGCGGCGATGCCGGTCGGCTAAGCGTCAGCGGTCATTCCGCCGGGGCGCATTTGGCGACCTTTTTGTTCGACGAGGGGTCGGCACATCCCCCGTCGGCGGCACTTCTGCTCGGCGGGCTCTACGATTTGAAGCCCCTCCAGCAATCCTTCCTGGAGCCTTTGATAGGCCTGACCGACACGGAAGTTGAGGCGTATTCGCCGATGAGCAAATCCCACTCGTCGCGGACAAAGGTCACGCTGCTGGTCGGCGAGCGGGAGACGGAACCGTTTCACCTGCAGGCCAAATTGTTTGCCGATCGCCTGACGGAGCAGGGCCTGACGGCTTCGAGCAGCATCGTCGAGGGACGCAATCACATGGACAGCGTCCGGGATTTGGGTGTCGGGCACACAAAAGGGGGCACTTGGCTGTACGACCTGATCCGAGCCGCTTGATCGGTCCTGTCTCAGCCTAACCTTTCCCGTTAAGCCTTGCGCAACTCATGGCGCGTAATCTGTCCGCCAGATTGCGAGGTACCATGAAGCGCCAACCACTAGTGCTTTTCGCCTTTCCTGCCTGTGTCCTGCTGATCCTCGCGACCGAGCGAATGGCGACGCTCCTGCTCGGAACCTACCCCGCAAGCCCCGATATGTGGAAGATCTGGCTCGCCTTGCATCCCTCGTCGGGCATGGTCTGGCAGCAGGTCGATGTCTATCTGGGAGGGTCGATGGTCCTGGATCTCGCCTTGTTGGGCGCGGCCCTGGGGATCTGCTGGATGGCAAGCCGGGCCAGAAGGTCGGCCGCTTTCTTTCTCGCCAACCATGGCATCTTGATCCTGGCGGCGTCGATGATCTTCATCGGCGGCCGCTCGCAGACCGCCAGCACCATCGCCGCGTTCACGGCACCGAGTGGCTTTCGGTTCTCGCTGATGATGGACTTCACCTGGCTGAACTGCCTGCTGGCGGTCATCGGGGTCACCGCCTGCGCCTATTGCCACCTTGCCTATGTCCGTGAACTCGGCATGCGCGTTGAATCGCGGCGCGTCCGGATCATGGCACTGCAGCGGGATTTCTAGCGCAGCTACGCGGCCATGCCCAAGTCCGACCTAGTTTATCCCGACCTAGTTTATCTTGTGATAGGTGACCTTGCCTTCCGGTGACACGCTCCGCTGGTAGTTGGAGCTCGGCGCGGGAGGCGCCGCCGGAGCCGATCGCCGTCGCGTTACCCGCGGCATTTCCTCGATCGCGGGCTCCGCGTCGGCGGCGCTGGCGACCGCCGCCGTATCTTCGGCGGGTGAGGCCAGTTCGACGACGCGCGGCTCGTCGCCACCGTGATTTCCCGACATCTCCGGTGGCTGCCGGGCGATGTTGGCGTTGACCTCGCCGAAGCTCGCCCGCAGCCGGTCGTCCAGCGCCTCGAACCGGCTTTGAAATCCATTGTTGACGGTGTCGAGCCGCGCGCTCATCCGCTGCTCGAACTGGCCGAGGTCCTCCAGCCGCGCCTCGATCGCGCGCAGATCGTTGATGCCGTGGTAGAGATAGACGGCCGCGGTGGCGTTCAGGAGGGCAAACAGCGCCAGGCCGACTGAGACGGCAATGGCGAGCCTGGACCGGCTCTTCTCCCTGTCGATCAACAGTGGTTCGACCGCTATCACAAGGTCGTCGGGATCGCTGATCGTCGTCATTGGACCACCACCTTGGTGCCGACAGGCACGCGCCTGAAAAGATCGATGACATCGGTATTGGTCAGGCGAAAACAGCCCGACGTGCCGTCGAAACCCACGCCCGAAGGGTCGTTGGTGCCATGGATGCGATAGAGCGTGTCGCGGCCATCCCGAAGCAGATAGAGCGCCCTTGCGCCGAGCGGATTGTACGGCCCCGAGGGCACCATGTCGGGCAATTCCGGCTGGCGGGCGCGCATTTCCCTGGGCGGTCGCCACGCCGGCCACTCGGTCTTGGCTCCGACCTGGACCGTACCCGTCCAGCCAAATCCATCGCGTCCGACACTGATCCGGTAGCGCAGGGCCTCGCCATTGCCGGTCACCAGATAGAGCGCTTTTTCCTGCTTGCGGATGATGATGGTTCCAGCCTTCTCGGCGGTGGAAAACGCCACCGTCTTGCGCAGGCTGGGGCCCATGGCCGGCAGAGGCGGGCGGCTGTCCGCCCACGCGGTCTGCCCGGCCGCGGGCGCCAGCGCCAGGCCGAGGAGGCAGGCGGCTGTCAGCCGCAAGCGATGGCCGCTAGCGGCCCGCATCGTTGAGCCGCTCGCGGAACATCTTCTTCAGATCCTTGCTGAAGCGCGCCCGCCCATCCACTTCGGAAGGCAGCATGGCGCGGTTCAGCGCGTCGGCCAGCAGGGCATTGTCGAGCCCGACCGACTTGATGTGCGGCGCCTTGAAGATCTTCTCCAGCTCGCTGCGCGAGAAGTGGTTGCCGAACCATTTGCGCTTGTGCTTGTTGGCGACCAGCGTGATTGAGACGGCATTGCCGCGCAGCTCGCGGATCTTCTTGTAGAGCCGTTTGCCTTGCCGCAGCGATGCCACATTGAGCTCGAAGACGATGAAGATCTCGTCGCTCGTCGACAGCACGGAATTGTGCCAGGGCGTTTCGATGTTGGGCAAATCAATGACGATGTCGTCGAACCGGTAGGCGACGAGGTCGAGCAGCCGGAAGACGAAATCGGCGCCCTGCGGCTCGAACGGCAGCTGCGGCCGCTCGAAGGCGTAGAGCGTCAGGCCGGAAGGCCGCGACAGCTTGATGACATCCATCAGTTCGACATCGAGCCGTTCCGGCTGGCCGATGATGCCGGCAAGGTCGAACTGGTTGAACAGGTTGAGATAGGCGCCGCAATTGGCGCTCTGGAAGTCGAGGTCGACCAGGCAGGTCGAGGCCGCGCGCTCGGTCGATTTCGAGGCCAGGAATTCAGCCGCCGACAGCGCCAGCGTCGTGGCGCCGGCGCCGCCGCTGGCGCTGATGAAGGTGATGATGCGGCTCTTGGCGCCCTGGTTGCCGCTGTCGTGGAAGGTGACGGCGTTGAGCAGTTCCTTGCCGTCGAGCGGCTTGTGCAGCCAGTCCGAGGCATTCATGCGCACCAGGACGCGCGTCTGCTCCGACGTCAACTCGTCGGAAACCGCGATCAGCGGCACACTTGCCCACAGCGCGCGCGCCTCAACGATGCCTGGATTGCCAAGCAATTCGCCATTGCCGAGATCGAGGATGACGATGCCCGGGCGCGTGTCGGCCGGCGGACCTTTGAGGAAGTCGCCGGTCTCGGCAACCCGCACATCATAGATCGCCAGCGCATCGAGCCGCGTCGCCACATCGCGCTTGAAATTCGGATCGGAGGAAAACAGCGCGACCTGCTTCCGCTTGGTGGGGGTAACCTTGGTGCTGATGGCGTTCATGGCGATGTACTCTTCAAATCTTCGCCCGTAACCGTGCTGAGCATGGAGGGCATGGCCATATTGTCTAGCCCGATCAGTCCGCCCAGGAAAAAAAAGTGGTAATTCACGTTCTGCAGGCTGACGGAGATGGTCGGCACCGGGCCTCCCAAACGGGTCTGATATCCAAGGCCGGTGGCGGTGTATCGGATGACGACGTTCGCGGGCAGCAAAAATGGGAAGAAATGGCACATGCCCGGCCGTTGTCCCGCGGCAAGACCAGGACAGGTACCCGCGCCGGTCGCATCACCTCGAAAAATTCGATTGAAATTCGCTGCCGTCCAGACGCCAGCAACACAATTCGCTCCGCTGCAGCTGCAAGTCGAATTAGCGCCGTTGCAGATATAGTCAAACGAATTGGCCACCACAGGAGCCCCTGGCGTCGTGGTTGCACCAGCCGTCGAAATCTGCGGCGCGACCGGGTCGGAAATGGAAGCTAACCGTGCTCCCGCCTGCACTGCCTTGGTCGCGCCGTTCCACTGGTAAAGCGCGAAACCGAAATCGACGAAGCCGAGGGTGAGAGTAAGGAGCAGCGTCATTGCGATGGCCATCTCGACCATCGTCGTGCCGTCCTCTGATATTATGAACCGTCTAAACATCATCAAAATCGGATCAACCGCTCCTGATGACTGCCGCCGATCGTGATTGATCCGACGCCGACGAGCGACAGCATGCCTAAGTCGCTGTAATGGAAGCTTGTGGACGCCGTGACGATGCATACCTGCGACGTAGTGGAAAGATATAGAACAGTGCCGTTGGCGGCGATCGTATTCTGGCACATAGCGGGATCAGCGATGTTTACCGTCACATCGGACTTCCGCCAGCCGTCGACTCGCCCGAGATCAGTTGGTTGCCCGTTTATCTTGCCATATACAGCTATGCTTGCTGCAATATCGGCGCAGTCGATCGCCGCCAGGCCCGCATCGGTATACAACTGACTGTTGCAGCGGGCGGCGAAGCGGGCTGCGTCAGTGAGACCGGCCTCCACGAGAAATTTGTCATGGATGAACCGGCCGAATTCGAACACGCCCGCCGAGAGCAGCACCATTAGCGGGGCGACGAGAGCCATCTCGATCAGCACGGTGCCGCGCTGTTCCAGGCAAAATCGTCTTAGATAGCGGGAAAGCCTTTTCATTGCCATCACCGGTACAGCTGCGCTTCGTCGCGCAGGAAATTGTCCAGCGTGCTTTGCCCGCCACGGCCTGTGATGTCGACGAGCTCTACAAAGACCGATCCTCCGCTTGCCGCGCCCGGAACCGGCTCTGTCATGAAGAAACTTGCAAAGGCTTCGACCGGAAGGTTGGTGCTATTCCCGCTTAGGTTGTTGCCGGCAGCCTGCAGCGCATTGCAGTTGAGGATCGCTCCATAAAGCAACCGGCGATCCACTGAGGTGACCGGCGGCTGGCATGCGTTGGGAGGTGTCCCCACCTCGCCGCCCACGGAAGCTGTTCCGACCAGATTGTTCGCGTTTTCGTATTTATAGACCTGATAGCGGGTCGGCTTGGTGGTGTTCCAGGAAGCTGGATAGCCGGCCGCACCGAAATTGGCACTCCAATAACTAGATAAATTCCAATTTCCGTCACCCATCCGGCCGCCCATATACGGTGTAGTCGCATCGCGGGGCAGGCCCATGTTGGGCGCGCCGAACGTCAGTTGGTTATAGGAAGGGCACTGGTTGCTATTGCCATTGCCGTTGCCGTTGCCCCCTGCGATAGCTCCCTTTCGGACATTCGACGCCGGACCATATTCGGCACTGTTAAAGGCATTCCCGCTGGCCTGGATGCCAAAGCGGACGTTAAATGCGTCCTGTACCGGACCGTTGTTCTGGCCGGTCTTCGTGCTTACGCCCTGCGCCGAGTAGCAGCCGCGAGGGGTCGACGTGGCTATCGTTTGCGCAAGCGCCTGCGCGCCGTTGCCGACATCATCCGGCGGTTGCAGGAAGCCGAAATTGCCAGGCCCGTAGGCGGCATTGTTGCCCACCAGCCGAAGTTCGATTAGCCGGCGATGGATCGCTGGATCCGTCACTGCCTGTTCGAGCGTCACGCCACCCGCCGAATTGGTGCCGTTTACCATCTCGTATGGGTTGCACATGAAGACTGGTGTGTAATTGCAGACGCCGGATGTGAAGCCCGCTACCGAAACAGCTCCGAAAGTGAAGCCATTGGCAGCCGTGTTCCCCGCAATAAAAGAGATCGGGAAGATGGTTGTTAAGGTTTCGGGCTGGGATCCCACCATGATGAAGCGAGTCACGGATGCCGAGGCTGCATAGTTCGCCGAGGTAATCAGGTCGGAATCGTTTGCAGGGATGCTCGCTAGGAAACACCACGATATTTGGCCTCTCGAGCGGCAGGCCGAGTACGTCGCGTCGACAGTGGTCGTTCCGCTGCCAGGCAGGGTGACAATTCCTGCGTCCGAGAATGTGGTGTCGTTCGAAATCAGATTTCCGAGGGCGTTCTCGGCGCGAGTCCATGCATCGGTTCTGCCGTTCAACTCGGCCGCGGCGGCAAGCGCCAACGCGTCAGTGCCCTTTTGTATATCATTGTGCAGGTTGTTGATCCGGCTCATGTCAATCGCCAGCAGGGAAAAGCCGATGATCGCCGGCAGCATGACGCTGAACAAAATCAGCGCTATTCCCCTCTGATCGTGCCAGAACGCGCGAACAATCCGCAACATGGCCCTACCCTTTACTTCCCCTGGCGCCAAGATCCTCGTGTTGCTTAGCGCTGAAGTCGCATCCTTCCATTCAATTCGACGGTGTGCTCACACCCGACCCGCCGACATTGACCGTGATCGCCGGCGGCGGCGGCGGCGGCGGTGGAAATTTGTAGTTATGCGCAACAAGCGCGGCGCGCGTACCGTCGCCTTCGATATGCGTATTCCTCGAGGCCGGATTGAGCGGGTCGACCGTCTGCAGCAGCGAATTGTATTTCTGCGTGTCGCCGGCGGCCAAGGTCACCGTGTCGTAGTGGTTCAAATAGTCTGCGGCACAGCCCGAAAGCGATCCGGCGCACAGAATGAGGAGCAAGGCGCTATTTCTTGACATAGAGCATCTTGTCCTTCGATTTGAAGTCCAGCATGTGGCCATAGGGGCCGGTGACGCCGTCGCCTGTTTCATATTTGCGGATCATGTCCTTGTTCACTTCGAGCTGCCCGAGCACGAAGAACTCCGGGTCGTTCGCGGGCCGCGTCTTATCGAGGGGGGTTGCCAGCTGTTCGCCGGGTTTCACCGGCCGCACGATATGCGGCGTGACGATGACGACGAGTTCGGTTTCTTCCTTCTGGCTGCTCGAATTGCGAAACAGCGTGCCGATGACCGGCACCTGGCCGAGCCACGGCACCTGGTTCTGCAGCTTGGTGGTCTTGCTGGACAGGAGCCCACCGACCGCGAAGCTCTGGCCGTCGCGCAGTTCAACGACGGTTTCCAGCTTGCGGTTGGTGAAGATCGGGTCGCCGGCTGTCGTGAAGCCGGTCAGGTCGCTGACCTCCGGCGCCAGCTGGATGTGGATCTTGTCGTCGGCGAGCACCACCGGCGTGAACAGAAGATTGACGCCGAATTGCTTGTACTCGATCTGGACCAGCCCATTCTTGTCGACGCTGCGGATAGGCACCTGCCCGCCGGCGTTGAAACTGGCGGGTTCGCCGGAAAGCGTGGTGAGGTTGGGCTCGGCAAGCGTGCGCACCACGCCCTTGGCCTCCAGGGCTTCGATGTACAGATCGACCTTGATGTTGCTGTCAATGACGCGAGTGAGGAGTGCGCCGAACGGAGTGGATTTGGACAGGAGGCCACTGAGCACGCCAGCCGCCCCCAGCACCTCGCCGTCTTTGTCGACGGCGGCGATGCCGGTTCCGGTGAGCGTCGTGCCTCTGCTGTTGGTGCTGGCGATCGACACACCGAGGTCGCGCCCCGCGTTGCGCTTGGCTTCCAGCACGCGCACTTCAAGATTGACCTGCTGGCTGTCGTCGACGGTGACGGCATTGATGATGGCATCGGGACCATATTGCTGCGCCACTTCCATGATGGCCGCCAGCGTGGCGCCATCCTTAACATGACCGCCAAGCCGCACCCTGCCATTCACCGAGCCGATCTCGATACGCGACCTTGGCGAAACCTGGCGGATCGCCGCCGCCATGTCGCTGACATCGACGCCGACCTCGATCTGGATGACGCCGAGCGATCGCTTGTCGGGTGAGAACAGATTGACCGTGGTGGTGCCGGCGCCCTTGCCGATGACGTAGAGCGTGCGGTCGGTCATTGGCTGCGCATCGGCGATCTTCTCGTCGCCGACGACGATATCGCCGAGATTGGCATTCACCTGGAGCGTCACCGATTGCGACATCGGCAGGAAAACGCGATGGACGCTGGGGTTCGACACGTCGATGAAGCGGTCGGCGGCATCGGCCGCAACGCTCGACAGCAGCGCCGCCAACGCGGCCGTCGCCATCCCTAACCAAAACCCCCTCATTCCCGTCTCCCCAAATGCTGCCGGTGGCAACCCGAATTCACTCGCGCACTTTTGCTATGGCTGTCGCGGCACGTCATAGGTTTCGAGCTTCACGCCCCGGAAAACTCCGACGGTGGCGCGTGCCGGTGGCTCCGGCTGCACATATTTGATCACTTCCTTGACGACTTCCTTGGCCGCGGGCGCAGGGGCAGCCACAGGAACCGGCTTAGCCTTGCCCAACTCGTCAAGCCGGCTTCCAACGCGCTCCACGGCCTGGGCGAGCCCCGCAATCTTGTCGTCGGCACGCTTGCGCTCAGCTTCCGCCATGGCGTCCGCCGCCGCTTTCTTGTCGAGTTCGGCCTGTCGCTTGGCAACGTCTTCGGGCGTTTCACCAGTCAAATCCGACAGCGTCACCCGTTCGGTCGTCTCGCCTTTGCTGGCGGCGGCTTGGCGAAGCGCCAGCGAGAGCTGGCCGGCGCCGGCGGCGAGCGTGAGCTTCTGGGCATCCTTGGTGCTGGCCTCGAGCGTTACCGCCTTCACCACAGTCGGACTGTCTTTGCTTTCATCGGCGACCTGGTCGACGGCAAGCACCTTCATGCTCTGCAACAGCACATCGACAAAGCTCTTGTCGCCACCATCAGTGTCCCGCACCGTGCGAGTCAGCAAAACATCGACGCGGTCGCCCGGGAAGACGAAGCCGGCGACGCCGAGCACATCGTTGACCCGTATGGAAACAGCTTTCATGCCTTCGCCGATTACCGCCGAAAGCGTGGCGCGCTGACCGGGACCTGTGATCTTGGTGGCGAGTATCGGTTCGTTGACGCCGATTGTTTGGAGGGCCTGTCTTGCACCTTCGCCAGCCAGTGCTTCCTTCGTTGTCTTGAAGGCGCCTGTTGGAATCGCGCCTGCCGGCCATGCGATTTCGCGCAGCTTGTCTGCCGAAAGCGCGTCACCGAATTTCAGCGGCACGGCTGCAACCACCACAGTGTCGCGCTGGGTACCATTTGCTTCCGCCATTGCGCTGCGTTGGCCGGCCAACCATATGTTGGCAAGCACCACCGCCAGCACGCCGAACACGCCGGCGAGGACGATCATAATAAGCGTGTTGGCGCGCATGGACCCAAGCCCCAAATCATAATGCGGGAGTTTACCCGCTAACGCTGATCTCAGGCCCGGTTCGAACGACCCGGGCCTGAGATTCACAAGTTAACCGGCGGCGGCGGCGGCGCAGGCTGTGTTGCCAGCAGCACCGTGGCCATTGAGCGCAGTACAAAGGCCGGTGAACTGACCGGTTACCCATATGCCAATTCCAATGATGATCAGGATCGACGCAGCGGCGATAATGCCGATGAGGATGGAATATTCGACCATAGCAGCGCCGTTTTCGTCGTCGCGGAACTGCCGGGTCATCGTCATGAGCTTCTTCATGTCAATTTCTCCCTTTGGAGGTTGAACCCGACGAGACAGAGCCAAGGATGAACTCCATACCCAAGCATCCCCCGTCATCTCGATCCTAGGTCCCGAGAAATTGCGGAGTCAAACGGGATTAACGGTTCCTTAACTTCCCAATACACCAAATTCGGAGTGGAGTGTGGCTTTAAATTTCAGCAAGAGCTTGATTCGTCTAATTTTTCAAGCGTCCTTAACCATTCGTTCACAATTATGTCCAACGACTAATGAAGTAGAAGCTACTTTAGCGATATGGCATATCCCTTTATATCTAAGGGGTTATAGCCAGATATGGAGCGGAATCCGATGTGGCGGTACACGAGGCGCGCGCAGCGCGTTCTAAAGCTTACTCACTCACCCGTGTTTGGCGACGGGGCCTAAAATAAAAACGATATTTTCAGGCGCGCTCCTTAACTATGTTGAAAGTAATGTCCGTACGTTACGCGCCCCGGCGCTTGTGCGTCGCTTGGTTAACGTTTAGTTTCCACTAATATGCGCTAGAGGGGTATAACCGATTATGCTGGGGCGGTTTATTAAGGGAACAAGCGAGCAGCAGGCCGCGACAAAGGCCGAGGCGCTGACTGTGCTGCCCGTTGTTCCGGCCGTTTCTCCAGCTGCTGATGTTGAACCCCATGGCGAGGACTTCCTCACGCTGAAAGTCGAGCTTCATCGCCATCTCATTGACCGTTTCAACCTGACTGCGCTGGAAACCGCATCCAAGGACGAGATACTGAACGAGATTCGCCCGATCGTTCGGGAATTCGTGCGCAGCCACAATGTGCCCCTGAACGCGCGCGAGCTAGACCAGCTAACCAGCGATACCGCCGACGAGATGCTCGGGCTCGGGCCGATCGAGCCGCTGCTCAAGGACGATTCGATCGCCGACATCTTGATCAACACGCACAAGCGCGTCTTCATCGAGCGCCGCGGTGTGATCGAGGAAACCTCGATACGCTTCCGTGACGAGGCGCACCTGCTGCGTATCATCAACAAAATCGTTTCCGCTATCGGCCGACGTGTCGACGAATCGGCGCCGATGGCCGATGCCCGCCTCGCGGATGGCTCGCGCGTGAATATCGCGGTGCGACCGATCTCCGTGGACGGCCCGCTAGTGTCGATCCGCAAATTCTCCAAGAATCCCTATTCGCTCGAACGGCTGATGGCTTTCAATTCGATCCGCCAGCCGATGGTCGATCTGCTGCGCATCGCGGTGCAGGCGCGCAAATCGATCCTCGTTTCGGGCGGCACCGGCAGCGGCAAGACCACGCTGCTCAACGCGTTGTCGAGCTACATTCCAGCCACCGAGCGCCTGATCACCATCGAGGATGCGGCGGAACTGCAACTGCAGCAGCCTCATGTCGGCCGGCTCGAGACCCGCCCGCCAAATGTCGAGGGCAAGGGAGAGGTTCGTCAGCGCGAACTGCTGAAGAATGCGCTGCGCATGCGGCCCGACCGCATCATCGTCGGCGAGGTTCGCGGCGAGGAAGCCTTTGACATGTTGCAAGCAATGAACACCGGCCATGAAGGCTCGATGACCACCATCCATGCCAACACGCCGCGGGACGCCATATCGCGTCTGGAGCAGATGGTCGGCATGGCGGGGATGCCGATGACCAATGACTCGATCCGAGCGCAGATAGCATCGGCCATCGACATCATTGTACAGACGCAGCGTCTTTCCGACGGCGGCAGGCGGGTTATTTCAATATCGGAATTGACCGGCATGGAAGGCAATGTCGTCCAACTCCAGGAAATTTATCACTTCGTTCGGCGCGAGGTGACGCCGGAAGGCAAGATCGTGGGAGAATTCCGTGCCACCGGCATCCGCCCACGTTTTGCCCAGGAAGTGGCGACGCTTGGCTTCCACTTTTCCAAAGATGCCTTCAATCCTCAGGCGCCACTTTAATGCCCACCGGTCAGACGCTCCTCTACTTCATCTATGTACTGGCAGCGGCATCAGTGATCCTCGCCGCCGAATCGCTCTATATGTCCTACGCTGGGCGGCGGCTCAGAGCGGGCACGATCAATCGGCGGCTCAAACGACTGGGCGAGGAGGCGCCGGCGGAAAAGAGTCTGCAGGGCCTGTTGCGGGAACGTGGATTGACGGACACCGGCGACTTTATTTTTCGCGCGATCGGGTTAAACCGGCTCTATACACAATCGGGTATCACTGGCAGTCCGATAGCGTTTGCCGGCATGTTCGCTCTGGCCGGCCTCGTTTTGGCCTTGGCATCGTCGTTGTTGTTGGATCTCTCCATCGTCATCGCGTTGATCATCTTTTTCGTCATCGCCTTGGTGCTGCCATTGCTCGTTCTCCGGCGTGCCCGTAATAAGCGCATTCAGAAATTCGCCAAGCAACTGCCGGACGCACTCGACATGATCGTGCGTTCATTGCGTGCCGGACACCCGACATCGGTGGCAATTGCCCTTGTCGCCCGGGAAATGCCCGATCCGCTCGGCACAGAATTCGGGATAGTCTCCGACGAAATCACTTTCGGCCTCAGTCTTGAAAATGCAGTTCGGAAACTCTCGCAGCGCGTAGGCTTCGAAGGCCTGCATCTGCTTTCAGTGTCACTCTCGATTCAGGCCAAGACAGGCGGAAACTTGACCGAAATTCTGCACAACTTGTCGTCGGTTTTGCGCGAAAGACAGAAGTTGCGGATGAAGATCCGGGCGCTTTCAGCCGAGGGCCGTGTATCGGCGTGGATCATTTCGCTGTTTCCGGTCGTGATGTTCCTAATTCTTCAGATCCTTGCCCCGGCTTATTACGGCGGCATCTCGAAAGATCCCGCCGTTTTTCCAGCTTTTGTGGGTTTCGGGATATGGGCGCTCTTGGGCGACTTCATCATGTATCGAATGGTCAATTTCGACTTTTGACGGGGGCGAGCCATCAATCTGCTTTCGAACATCCAGGACGTAAGCCTTCTGATCTCGATTGCCGTTTTTCTTGCGGCGGTGGCGCTTTTCCTTTTTGGGGCCCTTATCCTGTTACCGGTATTGCAGACTCGAAGGCTGGTCACCCAGAGCCTGATGGTAGAAGGAATCGCCGACCGTCGTTCGCTTGCCGGTCAGGAACAGCTCGCCCGGATATCGGCACAGCGGCCGGTTGACGCCTATTTCCGAACGGTCGAGAAGGAGCGGGGGGAGCCAAATGCGCTCGAGGCCAAACTCTTTCGTGCCGGTTTCTATCAGTCAAGTGCCCCTCTTATTTACACCTTGTCACGCATCGGCGCTGTCGGAATTGGCTTTTTAGGCCTCTATGCGCTCCTGTCGCGCATACTGCCCCCGTACTTGCCTGGCTTTGTCGCACTTGCCGCAGCTGCCTTGTTCGGGCTAGCGTGCCTAGTCGTGCCGAGCGTCATGCTCGATCGATTCGAGAATGCTCAGAAACATATCTATCGTCGCAGTTTCCCAGATTTCATGGATATGATGATCACTTGCGCTGATGCCGGCATGAGCCTAGAGGCAGCAGTCGAGCGAGTCAGCGCCGAAATGGCTGGTACCCACAAATGGCTCGGTATCCAGCTTGCGATCATGAGTCTCCAATTGCGCGCAGGCAAGCCGCTACGGGAGGCGTTACGCGAACTCGCTGACCGCGTCGGACTTGAGGAGGCGAGGGCCTTGGCGGTGCTATTCCGTCAATCGGAAGAACTTGGCACCAGCCTGACGGAAGCGCTGCGTGTCTATAGCGACGAAATGCGCAGCCAGAGGATCCTGCACGCCGAGGAGCGAGCAAATGCTCTGCCAGTCAAAATGATGGTTCCATTGGGGCTGTGCATCTTTCCCGTTGTGCTCATGGTCATCATGTTGCCAGTGATCATTCGCATGAAAGGCGTTTTCTTCTAAATAGGTATATGCTTTGATCCTAAAATAGAGTCGCAGGACTCCTGGGGGATAAAATGACAGGGCCAATGCGCCTCGCAACCGTCGTCGCTGCCAGTATGCTGATGGCGGCGCTTGCCGGCTGCCAGACAAACGGTGTGGACACCACTGGCGGTGTCGTGCGCACCAACGAATCCTCGAAAGGCGACGTCACGTCCTTTGGCGACGCCTTTGACGGGCTGAAGACCGTCAGCGACGTCGAATATTACGCCTCGGACCAGGCCGTGGCGGAAGCCAAGAATCAGTTCCGCGCGGAAAATTACGGCAACTCCGGCGCCTTGTTCTTCAAGGCGACGCAGTTGGCGCCCAATGACGGCGGCGCCTGGATGGGCTTGGCCGCTTCCTGCGACCGCATCCACCGCTTTGACCTTGCCGACCGCGCCTATGGCCGCGCTTTCAAGCTGATGGGGCCGTCGCCCCAATATTACAACAATGTCGGCTACTCCTATCTGCTGCGGGGCAAGCTGCAGGACGCACGCGGCAATTTTCTCAAGGCCTATGAACTGGCGCCCAACGATCCGACGGTGGCCAATAATCTGAAACTGCTGTCGTCTAGCGTGCAGAACATCGAGCGCTAGCATGCTGCTTGTCGAAGCACTGTTGTTGAAGGCCCTCGCCATCCCTCTACTCGCCAGGATTGCGTGGCTCGATTTTACCACCCAGAAGATAGCCAATCGCGATGTGCTGTTGCTCCTGTGCTTGGGAGGGGGACCGCTGTTGCTGCTGTCGCTCCAGTCCGGATCGTGGTGGGATATGGGGCTGAGCGCTGTGGCGGGGCTTCTGTTGTTTGTCGCTCTATTCCCGTTCTGGACTCTGCGCAAGATCGGCGCCGGCGATGTCAAGCTGATGGCGGTCGTGCCTCTTCTGATCGGCGGGCAGGGCCTCATCCTGTTTTCCGTTCTGCTGCTGGTTTTTGCTGTCGCCACGGCCGCAGTCGTGAAAATTCCATTCATGCTGCCGCAGGGCGCTTTCCGTCTGTATGTTCAATATCTGGATCGCAAGGGGGTTGTGCCGTTTGGGGTGCCCATTTCTTTGGCGACGATATGCACGATAATCTTCGAAATCTACAAAACCGTGGTGATTGCGACCAGTTCGGGAATCCTGAATCAGGTCAATTGAACTGAGGCTGTCCGCTCCGCTGTGTGAGGCGCCGACCATCCAGCCGCATTCACAGGCAACGCCAACCAAAACGCAAACGTTGCGCTGTGTGGATTGAGCGCGATCATCGCTATGGGTCCAATCAGAATTGAGATCGGCGCCAGGAAACGAAGCACGGAAAGAAGGTTTGGCATTTCGTCACGATAAATCGGACAGATTAATCAAAAGTTGAGGACCCATGGCGTTAACTCTTTGGAAACCATCTTCTTGTCGGGGAGCGGAAGTGATGTTTCAATGAATCCTTAGGAGGGAACGAAATGTTCAATGAGGATTTTATTGGCCGTATTGCCATCGTCTTTGCAATGACGGTTTTGGCGACGTCCGGCGCGATACCTCTGTTCCTCTATTTCCGTCAGGATACCTCAGCAAGTTCGCTCGCAGTCGTCACTCAGCTGGCATCGACAGTGTTTCTGTTGTTGCAACTTGTGATGACAGTCGCCCGCCTTCCGCCTAAGGGAACTGCGCAAGGAATTGAGCCGAGAGTAACTTCGGTAGCTGGAACATTCATGATCCTGCTCGCATTGAGCCTGACGCCGGCGTTGCAAAATGAGGCGGCTCAAGTCACGGCTCTCTGCTTGGTCTTGATCGGTACGGCCAGTTCGACCTTGTGTCTTTACTGGCTGGGTCGTTCTTTCTCTCTCATGGCGACAGCTCGTCGCCTTGTTACCACTGGCCCGTACTCAATCGTCCGGCATCCATTGTACATCTGCGAGGCGGTGTTCGTTGCCGGGATGATCCTTTCGCATTTTTCATTGCTGATGGTGGCCCTGGGTGCGCTTCAGTTTCTTCTTCAGTATCGACGTGCACGGAACGAGGAAGGTATCCTTCGACAGACCTTCCCCGAATATGAGGCATATGCCCAACGCGTCCCAATGCTGCTCCCGCGTTTCCGTCGAGCGGCACCTGCGCCCGGCCAGTGATGTTCGGTCCTCCTGAACGGAGCGGAATAGCGCATTAAGGCGCAATCAGGCGCTTGATCCGCGAGGCGATCAAGTGGCTATCGCCGACCCCCGGAAGCAAGCCCAGGCGCGTCGAAAGCGTCCGCATCGGCACCACAATCCCAGCCGGCAAGAATTTCGCTGAAGAGCGTTTCATTCGGAACATATCCGGGAAAGACAGGTTTGGTGAAGGCAGTACACAACCAAAGGAGATGCTCCAATGATCACCAAACTTCTCTCCGCAACCGTGCTTACGGTCGCTCTGGCCACGTCGGCAATGGCACAGTCGAACGGCACCGGATCCAGCAATGGTTCAGGCTCGACCTCCGGCGCCACCAGTGGCGGCAATGGGATTACGACCGGCACCGGCGTCGGCACAGGCTCCGGTGCGACGACCACGCCCGCCGACCCGAGCACGACAAATTCGACAAACTCGACAACCAAGTCGAACGGCATGGCCGACCGCTGCAAGGATGCGGCGGGCAACGACATCGACAACAACACCGCCACCGGCAACACGACGTCGAATGTGCAGAACTGCAACAAATGAGCCAGAGGCTCGGAGCGCCGCCCGAAGTCGCTCTTCTCCCTGGGGCGACTTATCGGGCGGTGTTCTTGCTGCAAGGGGTCGACGAGCCGACATCGCCGACAGAGTATACGCGCGACATCACCGCCTATCTCTATGGGCGCACATGAGCTGAGCGCAGGCGCTTTGCCAGCAAAGTAAGCAGACCAAGCAGCAATACGGCGCCACTGGCCGCCAGCGCCTGTCCCGCCAGGATCATGACCGTCCGCCGTGCCGACGTGCCTGCCCGCATCTGGCGCACGTCGGCCGCCGTAACGCGCGCGTCTGGATTTCCGAAATGCGCGGTCACATGATTTGCAAGTATCGCCACCTGGCCATCGTCCAGCCAGCCGCCGAAAGCCGCCATCGATTTGCGTCCCGCGACGTCACCAGCCTTGACGCCTTCAAGGATCGTCATGACGACATTGTCGGGCATGGCAGCGCCCGGGGAGGTGTTGTGGGTCAGTGATGGAGCGGAGCCGTCCGCTGATCCGCCTCCATTCGCCCCGTGGCATCCCGAACAGAGCGACCGATAGAGATCGCCGCCGGCCGCCGCCCCGCTGCCGTGCGCCGCCCCGTTGCTTCCAGCATTGTCCGCGACCCCCGGCGTATTGCCCCACGAAAAGCGCGGCTGCTTTTCGTCTCCGGATTGGGCAGGAACGTCCCTGAGATAGGCGGCCATGGCATGGATGTCGTCATCCGAAAGATGCTGCAGGCTGTTCATGACCGTTTCCGCCATCGGACCGCTTGCATACGCCTTTCCTGGCACCGCGCCGGTCTTGAGAAAGCGAAACAGCTCTTCATCGCTCCAGCCGCCCACGCCTGCGATCTTGTCGCTGGTGATGTTGAAGGCTTGCCAGATGCCGGCATTGCCGCCGGCAAATTTGCGATTTTCATCCATGCCGAATGTCGCATTTCGCGGCGTGTGGCAGGCACCGCAGTGGCCGAGCACCTCGACGAGATAGGCCCCTCTGGTCCATGCCGCGGTTCGGCTCCGATCCGGTGCGAAGCCGCCGCTGTGCAAGTTCGCGAGCTTCCACAGCACCAGTGTCCAGCGCTGGTTGAACGGAAAAGGCAGGATGTTTGCCGGGCGCGGCTGGAAGATCGGTGGCTGCGCCAGAAGATAGGCCCGAATCGCCAGCACGTCCTCGCGGCTCATGGCGGCGAAGCTGTCATAAGGCATGGCGGGATAAAGATTGGCTCCATCGCGCCTCACCCCTTTCTGCACGGCCCGCACGAACTCGTCCGCGGAATAACGCCCGATGCCGGTGTCGAGATCCGGTGTGATGTTGGTGGAATAGACGTCGCCAAACGGCGTCGGCACGCGATAGCCTCCGGCGAACGGGCGGCTCGGGTTGGATGTGTGGCAGCCGATGCAGTCGGCCGCCCGGGCAAGATATTCACCCTTCCGGATTTCGTCCGCCCGCGGTTGCGTGCAAAGCGCCAACGATGCCAGCAAGGCCGCGATCGACCGGGAGATGACGGCCGGGGCTGGAGCAACCGCCGCAAGCCAGAGCGCACGCCTGCTACGGCGCATAGCCGATCGCAGGCTCCGCAGCATCCTCACAGCTCGCACCCGCTGAACGTCAGCCCGGCCAACGTCTGTGCCAGCAGGACCAGGGTGAACAGCGCGCCAACGCCAACCGAAGTCCTGGCCAGGAACGCGCGCGTGCGCGCCTTCGAGGGCGGGCTCGTGCCATGGCTTCGGTCGCGAACGGCGCGCCACGACAGCACCGCGCCTGCCACGGCGACAGCGGCACCCGTCAGCGAGAACAAGGCAGTGGGAGGAAATTCGGCGTGGCATTGCCAGAATGCAATGGAATAATCGAGCTGCAGCGTTATCGCCCACGCGGCTGGTCCGCTGACCAGGCCTGCCCAGGAAACGCCGGTGCGGGTCGCCTGCATGTCACATCCTCGGAACCCAGTAGATGACGAGATAGAGCACAACCCATGAGACAACCACGAAGTCCCAGTAGAAGGCGTTGTCCGAGACGTCGCTGAAGCGGCGGCCCGCCTTGCCTTTTGGCGTGAACATGAGAACCGCAAGGACGATCGTGTCCCCGACATCGGTGAGAAGATGCGTCGTATGCAGCCCGAGCAGGAACCAGACGATCGACCCGTAAGCGTTCTGATCCCAGGAAATCCGCAGCGCCGGAAATTCCCAAATGCGAACGATCAGCGGAAGAATTCCGACGATCGACATGACGACCATGCCAAGGCGAACCTTCGCGACGTCCTGACGGCGCGCCCAAAGGTCGACCATATGGTTGGGTACGATGCTCGCGAGCAGAATAGCCAATACTGCCGAGCCCGGCAGCAGATCCGGCGCTGGCGCCCCGATCGGCCAGTGCGGGGCCAGCACGGCCAGATAGAAATAAGAGCCGATCGCCAGCACAAAACCTGTCGCCTCGAGGGCGACGAAGGCAAGGGTTCCCCACCACATAGGGCTCGCCACCCCGAAATCATATGTGGGCAGGTGGCTGACATCGGCGACAGAACGATGCCTCATTCCTCGTCCTCCGGTTCGCCTTTCGGCCAGAACCAACAGATGAAGCCGACCGAAGCTGGTATCGTCCCCCAGACCACCGCCCATGGCGTGAAGATCGAGGCCAGAAATGCGCCGCCAACCGCGATGGCCGACAGCAACGGCCAAATCGAATTGTCGGCCGATGGCACCCTCAGCTGCGGCACCGCGTCGGCGACCGTGCTGGCCAGCACCTCGCGGGCATCGACGCGCAAGCCTTCGACGACGGGGAGGGTGTCGGGCTCCGCCCAGAGCGGTTCGCGATGGGTTACCACCGGCAGCCGCGAAAAGTCGTAGGAAGGCGGCGGCGAGGTCGTCGCCCATTCGAGCGTGCTCGCTTGCCAGGGATTGTCTCCGGCAATGCGGCCGTTGCGAAGGCTGAGCAGGATGTTCAGGAAGAAAAGAGCAAAGCCGGCGAACGCCACCAGCGACGAGAGGCTGATGAACAGGTTCATCCCGCCCCAGCCGCTCGCCGGCGGATAGGTGTAGACGCGGCGCGGCATGCCTTGCAGACCCAGAATGTGCATGGGGAAGAAGGTGAGATTGAAGCCGAGGAAGACCAGCCAGAAATTCCAGCGGCCGAGCCTCTCGGACAGCATGCGGCCGGTGATCTTGGGAAACCAGTAATAGACGGCGCCGAGCAGGGGAAAGACGGCGCCGCCGACCAGCACGTAGTGGAAATGGGCAACCACGAAATAGGTATCGTGCACCTGCAGGTCGAGCGGCACCGAGGCGACCATGACCCCGGTCAGGCCGCCGATCACGAAAGTGAAGATGAAGCCGAGCACGAAGAGCATGGGCGTGGCCAAGATTGGCCGGCCGCCCCAGATCGTCGCAATCCAGCAGAAGATCTGAATACCGCTCGGAATGGCGATCATCATCGAGGACGCGGTGAAGAAACTCTCGCCGAGCTGCGGCAGACCGGTGGCGAACATGTGGTGTACCCACAGGCCAAAGGAGAGGAAGCCTATCGCGACCAGCGACAGCACGATCCCAAGATAGCCGAACACCGGGCGCCGGACGAAGGTCGGCAGGATCGCGGAGACAAAACCTGTCGCCGGAATGAAGATGATGTAGACCTCGGGATGGCCGAAGAACCAGAACAGATGCTGCCACAGAAGTGCATCGCCCCCTGCGGCGGGGTCGAAGAACTTCGTGCCGACCAACCGGTCGAGGATCAGCATCGTGCTCGACACCATCACCGCGGGCATGGCGAACAGAATGACGAAAGCGGTGACGAGGACCGACCAGACATAGAGCGGAATGCGGTCCAGCGACATGCCCGGCGCGCGTTGTTTGAACACTGTCGCAATGATCTCGATGGCGATCGCGAGCGCGGATACTTCCGTATAAGCGACCATCTGCGCCCAGAAATCGGGGCGCTTGCCGATGCCGTATTCAGGCCCGGCGAGCGGAACGTAGGAGAACCAGCCGGCGTCGGCGCCGGTTTCGAAGGCAAAAGCGATCCAGATCATCAGCCCGCCGGAAAGATAAACCCAGTAGCTGAAGGCATTGAGGCGCGGGAAGGCGACATTGCGGGTGCCGATCATCAACGGCACCAGATAGATGGCGAACGCCTCCATCACCGGCACGGCGAACAGAAACATCATCGTCGTGCCATGCATGGTGAACAGCTGGTTGTAGAGATCGGGACCGATGTAGCCGGCCTCGGGTTGGGCAAGCTGGAACCGCATCGCAAGGGCGGACAGACCTGCAAGGATGAGGAAGAAGAAAGCCGTCACGATATAGCGTCGGGCAATCAGCTTGTGGTCGACGGTGACCAGCCAGCCGTGGAGGCCTCCCGGCGTTCTCCAGGCATGCGCCAGAAAGGCGCGCAGCCTCGCCTCTTCCAGGCCGGTGTCCCGTACGCCTTTCACGGCCTGCTGTTTATGCTCGGCCGGGTTTCCCGCAATGCCGCTCATTCCAGGGTTCCAAGATAGGTGACGACGGCATTGAGATCATCGGCGCTGAGGGCAATGCGCGGCATCTTGGCCCCCGGCTTCATGGACTGTGGATCGGCTATCCAGGCAGCAAGCGCCCCGGGGGTCATGGCCAGAGTATCCGCGGCCAGAGCGTGTCGGCTTGCAAGATGGGTAAGATCAGGTCCGAGCGTTCCGCTGGCCGGTGTGCCTCTTATCGTGTGACAGAGGGCGCAGCCGGTGGAAAGAAAAGCCCGTTGGCCGCGGTGTTCTTCGTCACCGGCGGGCGCCGGCGCGGCGGCCCCTTGCCCGGATCGCCACGCATCGAACGCTTTGCGGCTTTCGGCGACGACCGTGATGGCCATATGGGCGTGCTGGTAGCCACAGAACTCGGCGCATTGGCCGCGATAGAGTCCGGGTTTATCGGCAATAAGCGTGAGCTCGCTTGGCCGGCCCGGGATGAGATCCCGTTTGCCGGCAAGGCTTGGCACCCAGAAGCTATGAATGACATCGAGCGAATCGAGCTCGACCTTGACCGGCTCTCCAACCGGGATGTGGATTTCGTTTGCCGTGACGATCGCTTGCCACGGTTCATCCTGGGGGTAACGGACCTCCCACCACCATTGATGCCCGGTGACCCGAACGGTAAGCGTTTCCGTTCCGCTGAGCGACGCAATGGATTTGCCCGCGAAAAAGCTCATTGTCGTCAGTATGGCGAGCACCAGAACGGTCAACGCGATGGCGCTTGCGACAACGCCCGTAAACCGACGTTCCTGTCGGGAATCGATCTCAAATGGCAAGCGCGTCGTCTCGACCAGTCGGCGACGCAGAAGCGCTGCCGCCAAGGCCAGCATGACAAGCAGCCATGTGCCCGCCGCAACGGCACTGAAGGACCAGATCAGGTCGAATATCCTTCGGGCATTCGCACCCTGCGGATGGAGCGTGGACTGCCAGTCGCTGCATCCGCCCAGGACCAGCATGGGCGCCGTCCCGGCCAACTGTTTCGGCCGTGGGAAGGGGAGCGGCATCAGCGGTCGTTTCCGCTTACGAAGGCGGGTAAACGGACGCGCGCAACCTGCCATGAAGGATCCACCATCGTTGCCAAGGCCACAACGCGGTTGGTTGCAAAAGGATGCTTGGCAACACTGCTGCACCCGAGAAAGGCGAACTGGAAGATGTGGGACGGCCATTCTTCAGCACACCCACGGGAGCGGGGCCTAGCCGATGGGCAGGTGCGAAGCCCGCCGCCGCCCGCTTGTTCTGATCCAGAACGCGGCCAGGAGCAGTGCGGCTCGGCCATAGATCAGGCCGGCCGGATTCACATCAGCGGGGCTGCAAGTTGAACGCAAGACTGCTTCGCACTTTCACTGGAATTGCTCTAGGCCTCCATCATCGACTTCGCCGGCTCCCGGGCGATATTTTCTTCGATGCGTTCGTGCCCCGGCGTCTGTGGCAAGGCCTGGCGGAAGTTCTTGGCGTAGTCCGACGGCATCTTGGGCGGCATCAGTGGCTCATAGGCATCGACCAGTGCTTCGATCACAACCGGACCTTCGGCCGCGAAGGCCTCGTCGAGAACGGTTTCGATCTGATCGGCCCGCTCGATGCGAAAACCGCTCGCGCCCATCGCTTCCGCGGCCATGGCAAAATCGATCGGCTGCAGTTCGCAACCGAATTGCGGGTTACCCAGAAACATCATCTGCTCCCAGGCGATCTGATTGAGCATGTTGTTCTTGATGACTAGCGTCTTCAGCGGAATTTTGTAGCGCACAGCCGTCGAGAATTCGCCGAGTTGCATGGCAAAACCACCATCGCCCACGATAGCTGCGATCGGTCGACCGGGAAATGCTATGCCGGCGGCGATGGCGTAGGCAAGGCCGCTGGCCATGGATGCCAGCGCTCCGGACACGCCAAACGCCTGGCCGCTCCGCAGATCGACATGGCGGGCGGCAAGCTCCGTGTTCTGACCGGAGTCGGTGGCCAACACCGTGTCGTCGGCCAGTCTTTGTCCGAACGCACGGGCAATGGTTTGCGGCTTCAACGGTTGCGCCTGCGCGTCCTCCGACTGCCTCATCATCTCGCGCCATCTTCTCATGGTTTCCTGGGAGCGCTGCAGGAATTCACCGGAAGGCTTCTGCGTCAGACGTTGATTGAGCGCGCGCAATGTCTCGGCGGCGTCTCCGACAAGACCGGCCTCGACCGGAAAGCGCAGGCCAATCCGCTGCGCGTCGCAGTCGATCTGGACACCACGGGCGTGCCCGGGCTTCGGATAATATTCGATGTAGGGGAAGCTCGAGCCGACGATCAGCACCGCGTCGCAGGTTTCCATCGCCTCCTGCGAAGCCAGGGTTCCCAGGATGCCGATCCCGCCGGTCGTGTGAGGATGGTTGTCCGGAAGGACCGCCTT
This sequence comes from Mesorhizobium sp. URHB0026, assembly GCF_054059755.1. Taxonomy (NCBI): domain Bacteria; kingdom Pseudomonadati; phylum Pseudomonadota; class Alphaproteobacteria; order Hyphomicrobiales; family Phyllobacteriaceae; genus Mesorhizobium; species Mesorhizobium sp. URHB0026. The sequence goes on from NZ_JBSSCN010000001.1 coordinate 2,885,332, forward strand.
GCCCAATAAGGCCTTCGCGACAGGCGCCTGCAGCAGATGCGCGGTATGTTCAAGTTCCGCGGCCGCGCCGAGCGCGCCGCGCCCGGCCAGGATCGTCACCCGCGTGGCTTCGTTCAGAATGGCGGCAGCTTTGTCGAGTTCGGCGTCCAGCGGCATGCTGTGGCCGGAAAACATTTGCTGCGGCGTGTGCGCCGGACGATTGCGCTTGCTGCGCTTGGCGGGGTCGGCCTCTTGCTCCTGGATGTCGCTGGCAATTGATAGATGGGCGACGCCTTTGCGCGCCAGCGCGGTTCGGCAGGCGAGGCTAGCAACGTTTTCCATATGCGCGGCATCGGCGACTTGGGCATTATAGACGGAGACATCGTTGAACACGCGCGTCAGATCGACATCCTGCTGGGTGAACGTCTCGATCAGGTCGTGGAACTGCATGCCTGTGATCGCGAGCACCGGAGCCTGATCGAGCTTGGCGTCATAAAGGCCGGTCAGAAGATGCGTTCCGCCCGGCCCTGATGTGGCTAGGCAGACGCCTAGCTTTCCCGTCCATTTGGCATAGGCGCATGCCATGAAGGCGGCCGACTCTTCGTGCCGGACCTGCACGAAGGCTATCTTGTCCTGCCGGGTGCGCAGTGCCTCCATGACGCCGTTTATGCCGTCTCCCGGCAAGCCGAACACCACCTCGACGTTCCAGGCGATGAGTGTATCGACGAGAATTTCTGCTGCATTTGCCATGTCAGGATTGCTCCGGTGGATGAGGTCCGAACCGGTCAATCCCGAGTTGGTTCCTTCATCACAAGAAATCGTGACATGTTGGAAGCGTCGTCGGGCCCCTTGCAGGAGAACCGGCTTCTCATGACCAGTCACGCAGATAATGGACTGCTCCAGAGGGCGGCAAGCTGGTTCCGGTAGGTCGCTGGACATCAAGTATGTTCAGGCGTGGTGGAACATCGGCGATCAACTGTCGTTGACACGCTCGTGAGAGAAAGGACACCGTCCATGTCAAAATTCCAGGCTGCCACTCCGGATCGTCTGCGACAACTCAGGCTTGAAGCGTCGGCTTACTTCACCCCGATGATGCTGCACGAGGCATTGCTGCGCCTTTCCCACGCCTGCGGCGGTGAAAGCCTTGGGCGGTTCGAGAAGGCCATGGTCGACCAGATAGAGGCGACGCAGGACGATCGGTCCGATTTCGAAACGATCAAGGAATTCGCGATCGAGCAGCTTTATGCCTTGATCCGGGAAGCCAATGAGTCGCCAAAGAAGAAACAGTCGCTGGAGAAGATAGATACACGCAGGACGCCCGGCCGCTCCGAAGAACCACAGACGCTCGAGGATCAACTGCAGGCAGGGTTGGAGGATTCTTTTCCGGCAAGCGACCCGCCCGCGGTGGTGTCCACGGCAATTCCAGGCGGAGCAAAGAAGCTGGTCGGGACCGACGAGGTCCTGAAACGGCAGCGAGAACAGGCCGCCAGAGAGGCCCGCCAACCGTAGGGCCTGGGCATGGCTGCATACCGGGCCTTGCAGCCATGCGCCGGTGTGACAACGCATAGCTCTGCGCATCAAAGCTTGACGGCGGTCTCCCGTGCCCACAGCCGCAGTTTGCGGCACGCCTCTATAAACGTCTTCACGGAACCTGCGGTATCAAGGTCGATCAGCCCCTCATCGGCATCGGGAGCTACGCCCGCCTTTGCCAGGAGAGGTTGGGCTGCCGCTGTGAAGCCGATGAATTTGCAATGGGCGAACGCATCTGACACGAAGTCCCTCGCGGCCGCCTCGTCGAGCAGCATCTCGGCACCCTCCTCGGAGAGAAGCAGTACCACGGCGTCGAACAACACGGACGGGCCGCCGTCGATCATGTGCCTAGCCTCGATGTGGCTGCCGTCAGCCGCGTCGACGCCGCCTACCTTGGGCGCGATCACCTCCATCACCGCGCCTTCCGTTTCGATGGCGGAACGGAGCTCTTCGAACAGCCCGGTGTCGGTTCCATTGCTAAGCAAGACGCCGACTTTGCGGCCCTTGAAACTGTCAGGCCCGTTCTCGATGATGCTGAGCGCCGGCGAAGGCGGCAGGTCGTCGCGCGTCGGAACGGCTGCCTCCGCAGGGTCGGGCATATTCCGAATGCCGAGCTTGTCGGCGACGGTGGTCGCCAGGGTTTCGTCAATGTTGAGCAGATGCGAAACCATGCGTTCGCGGATCGCCGGTGCCTGGACCTTGCTCAATTCGAAGGTCAGCGCCATGGCGATGTGGCGCTGCTCCGGCGGTGTCTGGCTGTTGAAGAATTGCCGGGCCTGGCTGTAGTGATCGGCGAAGCTTTCCGCGCGCAGACGCACCTTCTGCCCTTCCTCGGCATCGGCGAAGGAACGAAAGCCGCGTTGCGGATCCTCGCGCGGTCCCAGCCCCCATGAATTCGGTTCATAGTTGGCGCGACCGACCGGATTGCGCATAGCCATGTGTCCGTCCTGTTGGAAATGGACGAACGGGCATTTCGGCGCATTGATCGGGAGATGGGTAAAGTTCGGGCTGCCCAGCCGTTTCAACTGGGTATCGAGATAGGAGAAGTTGCGGCCCTGCAGAAGCGGATCGTTGGAGAAGTCAATTCCGGGCGGCACATTCTGCGTCATGAAGGCAACCTGCTCGGTCTCCGCGAAGAAATTATCCGGCATCCGGTCAAGCACCAGCCGCCCGACCGGGATCGGTTCGAGCACCTCTTCAGGAATAATTTTGGTTGCGTCCAGAATGTCGAAGTCGAAGCTGTCGGCAAACGCCTGATCGAACAATTGCACCGTCAACTCCCATTCCGGGAAATTGCCGGACTGGATGGCCTCCCATAGATCGCGACGGTGAAAGTCTGGATCGGCGCCATTGATCTTGACCGCCTCATTCCAGACCACCGATTGCATGCCGAGCTTTGGCTTCCAGATGAATTTGACGAAGGTGGACTCGTCTTTCGCGTTGAGCAAGCGGAACGTGTGCACGCCAAAGCCCTGCATGAAGCGGAAGGAGCGCGGGATCGCGCGATCCGACATGATCCACATCACCATGTGCATCGATTCCGGCATCAGGCTGATGAAGTCCCAGAAATTATCGTGAGCGGTCTGGGCTTGAGGAAAGGCCCGGTCCGGCTCTTGTTTGGCGGCATGGATCAGATCGGGAAACTTAATCGCGTCCTGGATGAAGAAGACCGGGATATTGTTGCCGACCAGATCCCAATTGCCTTCCCTGGTGTATAGCTTGACCGCGAAGCCGCGGACGTCGCGGGCGAGATCGAACGAGCCTTTGTTGCCGGCAACCGTCGAGAAGCGCACGAAGGCCGGTGTCTTTTCGCCGGCCCTCTGGAAAATATCGGCACGTGTGTATTTGGCCAGAGACTCGTAGGTTTCGAAGTAACCATGCGCGCCGTAGCCGCGAGCATGAACGACCCTTTCGGGAATGCGTTCGTGGTCGAAGTGGAAAATCTTCTCCCGAAAATGAGAGTCCTCGATCAGCGCTGGTCCGCGTTCGCCGATCCGCAATGTGTTTTGATCGTCGCAGACGGGTGTTCCCAGCGCCGTGGTCAGAGTGGGCGTCTCACCCCCGGCGATCTGGTGCAATTCCCCGCCGTTTCCGCGCGCGCTATCCGGTTCCTGTCCACTTGCCGATTGGCGAGCGGAACGACGGGCGGATTTGGCCATGACATACCTCGTTTGATGCCGGAGGGGGTGGAAGTACTCAGGACGTCAAACTGCCGGTGCGCGGCTTTGTTCCCGTGAAGAACCGGTGCGCCTCGCGTGCATCGCCAAGGCGGCATCCTTATCTCGGCGACGGCATAGACCGATTGGGTGAGATGTCGCGCTGCGCCGAATTTCTGAAGAGTTGTCTTCAGCGCGAGGAACGAACCAAACTTCCATGCATTTAGCAGGGGCTGCGTTCATACACTCTTCTTCTGGGAGCTGGACCATTGTCATCCGGAGGCTACATTTTGGCCGACCAAGAAACCAATGAAGTTTCCATCGTTGAGCTCATACCCGCCATGCGGGCTTTCGCGCGAACCTTCTGCCGCGTCCCCGACGATGCCGACGATCTGGTACAGGAGACACTGACCAAGGGTCTCGCCAACATCGACAAGTTCGAACCCGGCACACGCATGAAGTCGTGGCTCTTCACCATCATGCGCAACACCTACTACACCCGGGTCAAGATCGCTGCCCGGGAAGCGCCAGGCCTGCTCGACTGCGCGTCGTCGCGACCGATTTCGGAAGCCACCCAGGAATGGAGCGTTCAGAGCAAGGAAGTCCACGCCGCCATTCAAAGGCTACCGGAACACCAACGCGAGGTCCTGATGCTGATTGGCGTTCTGGGAGTGAGTTATGAAGAAACGGCCGAGATATGCGGCTGCGCGGTGGGGACGGTAAAAAGTCGGCTGAACCGTGCCCGCGCCAATATTCTCGAATTGCTTGGGGAGACTTCGTTGCAGACATTGATTGAGAGACGAAATCATCTATCGGATGGTCAACTCGATATGGAGGGTGACAGCCGCAGATAGTCAGTTCTGCACCTCACGTCGACGTTTCTCGACCAGCGCGTTTTGCAACTCCATGGCCAGCCTGGTCAGACGATCCGGGATTTTTTCCTGCTCTATGGCGTCCAGGAGAGAAGTGATCTCCTGATCCATGGCCAGACCGAATTGCGGGTCCGCGGTATCGTCGCTCGAATGAGACATCCATATTCTCTTGATAACCAGCAGTCCCTGACTTTAGTGTGGTGACAAATGCCGGACATTACAAGGCGATGTCCGCCGCCGGCAGGGTTGCCGGCCATCCTTGCACAGCTTTATTTCCTTGGCCCTCCGTACTGCAGGCCAAGCACATGGAGCGACCGCGTTCAGTCCTTCGGCGCCTGGTCGGTGGCGTGATCCTGATATTGATCGGACTTGATGCGATCGCCGTCCAGCCCGCGGTCATCGCCATGCTGCTTCCCGCGGCCGATGTTTCTTGCCGCCGGGTGCCATGCTTTCCTCCTTCGGGTCGGTGCCGCTCTTCGGCGCCTCTGGTTCGACGTCCGAACTGGCGGCGCGCAGTAATGTTCCGCCGCCTCGAGCAAGTAGGAAAACCTCGCCATCCCATGACCGAAACGGCTTCTCGCCATTGATGACGACCCGCATTTGGTGAGCTTCGCGCCAGGCGGCCGATGTCGGCGCGGTCCCACGAAAGCGATCCGCGATAGGAATAGTTCAGCAAGGCGAGCCAGCCAGGCCGTTTCAGAACGCGTGCGATCTCATCGAAATGCCCCTCAGCCATGCCGGCCAGAACCAGATAAGGAAAGCTGTCAACCGCGAGCACGCAATCGAAACTGCCGTCGTCGAATTCGCTCAAATCGAGACCGGAGGTTTGTCGCAACTCGACATTGCCCAGCGCGGCGCACCGCTCGGAGGCGATGGAGATCATCCGCGAGGATATGTCGATGCCGATCATGCGGTTGAAGGAGTTGGAAAGCGCATGCTCGAAACGGCCGATGCCACAACCAATGTCCAGAATATCCCGGTGGGTTCCGGAGAAGTCCTGCTGCTTGAGCCAGGCGACGACTTCGTCGGTCGTGGCTGAGAGCCTTTCCTCATCCCCTAGGGATGCGAGCTGGACACTTGCTGTCTCCGAAATCGCTGCCGCCGCATCGAAGCTCGAGGCCAGCCGCGTGACGACGGCGGCACCGGTCTCCCCCTCGTCGCGTGTGTGCCGAACAGCAGCTCCCGTCGCTCGCAATGTGGCAAAGACATCTGGCTTGCGGCGAAGCAACCCGGCTATCTCTTGCAGCCGTTCCGCGTCTCGCGCATTCGCCGGGATGATTTCCAGCACGATCTTTGCCAGTTCCGCCGCTCTGATCCCCGTCTGCAGGTGAAGCGCCAGCCTGGCGACGACTGCTTCGGCGCAGACACCATCCGCCATGCAGTCTTCAACAGCCGATCTGATCGTTGTGCGGCGCGGAGCGGATTTTGGCTTGGTCGCAGGCATGGTATCAACTCCGCGTCCAGACCCGGCGCATCGTCCACCTGTCGATGGCGCCCCAGCCATATTTGTAGGCTTCCTGGCCGCGCAGGAAATCGAACTCGCGCGCACCTTCGCGGATCGATTCCGCGATCGCGTGGCCGATCAGGATCGCCCCTGGGCTCTCTTCGGCATAGACGGGGTCGAAGCCCCCGAGATAGGCATAGGCACGACCGCGATGGTGGAAGCCGTAATAGGCCCCGACCGTCCTGCCATCGATTGCCAAAAGCCAGCATCGGACCAGGCCGCGAGCGTCGAGCAAGGGAAGTGAGCGCCTGTGGAATTCCTCTACAGCCGCGTCGGCCAACACGCCACCTCCGTGTCCGGCCCAGCGCGCGTCGTGCAGGCGGATCAACTGATCGAGGAAGGTTTGAGGATCGCCTCGTGCCGACGACAACGCGATCCGGCCGCGTCTGGATGCGGCCTGTTGCGCCCGTCGCAACTGGCGCCGGCGTCGGGAGGGTACGCAGCCTGCAAGGGTATCGTCTCCGGAGATGGCCAGCACGGGGCAAGCACCATGGGTGGCTGGCCGCCCCGCCTTCAGATCGGGATGCGCAATCGCAAGAGCGGCGCTGCCCTCCGGTAAATCCGACAGGATCCACTGCGACCAGCCGACCGAGAGGATCTTTTCGGCAACAATGGCCGCGACCTGGTTCTCGATGCCGGGAACACACAGGATATCCAGATAGTCGCTGAGCGAAATGCCGACCGGAAGAAGTTTCGAGCCGGCGGTTCCGTGCTCTAGATAAAGGGGCGCCAGACCTATCAGGTCGCCTCCGCGCCAGACCGCGACCGTCGCCAGGTCGCCGGGCCCGAATGTGCGCCACCATGGCACCAGCCACGCGGGAGATTGAAACGGCGTCGCCGAGGAACTCTGCTCCCACAATCCCCACCAATCCGGCGCAAGCGTATCGAGTTGCGCCGGATCATCGATGATCTCGCCGCGCAACACAGGCTTGCTCACGGCGTGACGGCGAGGCGCCCGGCATCGGTGCCAAGTCCTGCCAGCGCTTGATAGGCATCCATGTAAGACGAGATCATTCCCTCCAGCGAGAACCGCCGTCGCGCCTCGGCCCGGCATGTCCCGGCGTCCAGGCTTGACGTCGCAACGATGGCTTGTGCCATCTCGTCGACCGTATTGACGAGAAAGCCGGTCTTGCCGTGCTCGATCACGTCCGGAAGCGCACCATTCGGAAAGGCGATCACCGGTGTGCCGCAGGCCAGCGCCTCCATGGCGACGAGGGAGCTGGTCTCGGCGGCGAGGCTCGGTATGACCAGACAGCGAGCTGCGTTGAGAAAGCGCCGCTTGGCGGTGAAACCGAGCGGACCAAGAAAGCGGCGGCGGCCATCGAGGCGAGCTTGGACCTCGTCGCGAAAGTACCGCGTGTGCGTTTCATAGGGATAGACCTTGCCGCCAACAACCAGCGGCACACCTGCTTGCTTGGCCGCGTCCAGCGCCAGGTGGATGCCCTTTTCCGGGCAGATACGGCTCAGAACCAGTGCGAAGTCGCGCTTAGGCTGCAGCAGGCCGAGCGCCTCTATGTCTACTCCATTCGGAATTGGCGGCGCCAGTCTGGCGCCGGGTGGCGCGGTTTTCTGCTGAGCGGCCGAGACTGCATGAAGCCACAGGTCGTCGCGCGTCGGGCGCAGTACCCCGGCCGGATACCAGTCCAGCGGCAGGTGAAGGGTCACTAAGGTCGGGCCATCGTCGGGCAGATAGGCATCGAAATCGATGCCATGCAGATGGACCACATCGATTGGCCACCTGGCGCGGGCAGCGGCGATCGCGGTTCGATGAGCCTGCTGCGCGCGGCTCTTTGCCGCCTCGTCGAGCACGCCGCCTTCCGCCGGAGTTTCCACAAGCGTGCCGCTCGCGCTGGAGCCCCGGCAGCCGACGACGATGGACCGATGACCCGCGCCAACCAGTGCACGATCGAGCATCGTCAGGACCTGTTCGGCACCCCCGACCGCATCCGGTCCGACAGGCGCGAGGGGATAGGCGACATTGAGGACGGTGAGCGTCATGGCCGGCCCGGCCGTTGTGCCGGAGGCAGCGAATTGGCGGCGGAGCAGGCGGCCTCGACTTCGGTCAGGATATGCAACGATCGCGGATCGGGTCGCATGAGCGCCTCACGCAGCCGAGGCCCGCTGCGTCGGGAGCGAGGCGGACGTCATGCCGGGCGCGTAGCGGCGGATCATCGTCGCGCAGAACTCGGCGAATTCCTCAGGTACCAGCGGGGGGCTGGTGTGGTGAGGCATCATTCCGCGATGCTCCGGCGTGAAGCAGAAGGTGACCGTGACGTCGAAAGCGGCGAGTGCTTCCATCTGTCGGTCGAACCAGTCCAACGCATTCGGCCTGAAGCTGTCGGCCCAGGAAAGCCCCGTGCGCATATTGGTCACGCCGAGCCGCTTCATCCAGGCGACGGCATCGTCCAGCCGCGGGTCCTCGAAATGAAACCACTGCACCAGGCCCATTGCGGGTGTGTAGCGCAGGAACTCTTCCAGCGCCGGCTTCGGCGTACCGTCCTGGCGCAGCAGCCCCATGTGGAAATGACGGTAGTAGGAGGATCCCTCCGCTTCGCGATGCCGCGTCGTTGCTTCCCATTCACGCGGAAGGTCATAGAGGCTGTACCACTGGATCCGCGGTGCGTTGCCGAGCAGCAATTCGGCGGTGCGCTTGAGCCCCCAGACCTGTATTTCCTCGGCTCCGAAGGTCGACACGCCGACTTCGCTGACCCAGATAGGGAGGTCGGTGACGGTCGCGATCTCACCGATCTTCTGCGGCCATTCCTGAATTTGCCACAGGTTCCAGTCGAGGGGAAAGCCGTGAACCGCGACGGCGTCGACATGGTCCAGCACGCCGAATTCCTTCATGCGCGTGATAAAGCCGGGGTCTATCGGCGAGATGCCGCCAAGCACTTTTGTCAAAGCAGGGTTCTCGGACGCGATCGCGTCCGCCGACAGGACTGCCATCCTGGCAAAGCGGCTCCAATCGGGGTCGAGCTCGGGGTCCCAATGCGATTTGTTGTTGGGCTCGTTCCAGATCATCGCGGCTTCAATCATGGAGCTTTCCTTTCGACGGATATATCGCGCCGCCGCCGGCCGGTTCGCCGGCAGCGCGGCAGAAATAGACCTCCTGCTCGGGATGCAGAACGATTTCGAAACCGGCGCTGCGCAGCATCGCTTCGGTGCAGGCCCGGTTCGGTATCCACCAGTTGGTCGGATCGTCGGCATAGCGGTGTTCGATGAAATGCAGCTTGGGAAATTGAGGCTGGTCGAACAACTCATGCGTCCAGAAATGATAGTTCTCTTCCAACTCGGGCAGGTCCTTGCTGCCGCGCTGCATGGACTGAAAGATCATCAGGTCGCCGGCGACGTGCTCACGGATCAGGTCGAGCGCGAGCAAGGGGTGGCGCAGATGGTAAAGCACTCCCATGAAGAGCACGACATCGAATGTCTCGCGCAGGGCACCGACGTCGTAGACCGACAGCTTCTGGAATTCGATATCACAGTCCGCGATCTCGGCGGCAAAGCGGGCCTGCGCCAGATAGGCCTCGTCGAAATCGATCCCGAGGACACGGGCGGCGCCTCGCCGTTTCATCTCGATCGAGTAGAAGCCGGCATTGCAGCCAATATCCAGCACGGTCTTGCCGGTCAGATCAGCGGGTATGGCATCGGCGAATTTGCGCCATTTGATCAGCGGGTAGTTGCCGAGAAAGTGGTCGGGCGCGGTTTCGACGCCGGCGAGTTCCATATTGTGGAACCACGGGCCTAGCGCGTCGATGCGCCGGCGAATTTCGGCATGGGAATGCAACATGGTCAGGCTCCTTCGCCCGGAACGACAGGCACATGCGAATGCGCGCCGGGCATGATCGTTGCGGGCTGGTGATGAGCTGACGGGACACCGCTTTCAAGCAACCGCAGAGCTGTGCGATAACCATTGAAGGTACCGACATCGACATAAGCGGACCCTGCCTTGACACCATAGGCCACACCTCCGCCCGCAAGGTAGGCGTTGATCAACGTGCCGATATATTCGTCACGACCATCCCGCTCGCGCCAGAGTGCCGCAAGCCGATGCAGGATATGGCCGGGCATCTTGAACGCGCCCCACACCCAGTTCGTGGCGGCGTCCTGCCGCTTGACCTGGACTTCGATCACCCGCTCGTCATCATCGGTAACGACGGCGTCGAAGAATTCCGGGCTATCCACCGGGAAGAGCAAAAATGAAAGCTGATCGTCAGGCAAGTGACAGAAACCGTCCTCGGGAAACCAGATCGTATCTGGAAGCCCGACGAGGACGACCTCGTCGGGCGCGACGAGGGGCGCTGCCCGGAAAATCGCATCGCAGAGACCAACGGGTTGGGGCTGCACCACGAAGAGCGCTGCCGCCTCACCGTAGCCGGCGGCATAATATTCGAGGATGTCGGATTTGCCCGATCCGATGATGAAGCAAATCTTGTCGACGCCTGCCTGGACCATGCGTCGTACCAGATACTCGCTCACGGCGCAGGGGCGTTCGGTCTGTCCGTCGATCCGGCTGCCGACCGGCAGCAACTCCTTCGAGAAGCCGAGCGGTTGAATGCGGCTGCCGCGTCCGGCAGCGGGCACGATGCCCAACATCAGACTGCTTCCTTCATCGGTTCGCCGACTGGGTTTCGCAAGGCATCGGCCAGGATTTTGTCCAGTTCCGCTGCGCGCTTGGCGGAAGTGTGCTCTCCCAAGACCCGCTCGCGGGCTCGCCTTCGAATGCCGTCGAGTTCGAACTCCGGCAATTGCAGTGCCGCGACAACATCATCCGTGTCGCGCGCCAACAGCACTTCGCGGCCGGGTTCGAAGAATTCCACAAGCCCTGGCCATGCGTCGGTGATGATGGCAGCTCCGCACGCGGCCGCTTCGAAGAGCCGTCCCGACGGGCACCAGCCCTTTTGCGCCATCGCTTCGCGGGTGACGTTCAGTGTCAGTCGCGACGAGGAGAAGAACGCCGGATGGTCGGCGGGCGGCAGATGTCTGACAAAGAAGATGTTGTCGCTCCATGGGAATTCCTGCGGATATTGGGCGCCGCCGATGATGAAGCGCTGGTCGGGCAGGCGCGCGGCCGGGCGGACCAGAAGCATTTCGACGCCGGCCTGGCGATCCGCCGCGTAGGTCCCGAGATAGGACAGATCACCGGCGAATTCGGCCCGCTTCTCTGCCGGCCGGTGCTGGTCCGGATCGACATGCCCGTAGAGCGGCATCACGCGGCGCGCGCCCAGCACCGTCTTCAGCGCCTCGATCGCCGGGCCGCCGGTGTAGCTCAGGACGAGGTCGTAGTCGGCAAGGCCTTCAGGTCCGAAATAGGGCGGACGCTCACCTTGTTCGACGCGGGCAAGCGTGACTGGAGTATCGAGATCGTAAAAGACACGCAGTCCGCGGCTTGCCTGCTGCGCGAGGCGCGAAGCCTCGACGGCGTCGGGACAGTAAGAGGTGACGACCATGACATCCGCTTGCTTCATCGCCCGTTCCGCGACGCGGCGGATGTCCTCCCAGTCCGGATAGATGACGACGTTGCCTCCGTCGAGCTGATCCAGATCGCGGGTCCCGGCATAATAAGGAGTGTCGCGTTCGAAAAAGGTGATCGACCAGCCCAGCCGGGCGAGGGCGCGGATCAGCCCACGCCACAACGTGGCATGGCCGTTTCCCCATGAAGACGTGACGGTGAGACCGAAAATGACCATCCGCATCGGGAATTTCCTCGTCAGGCAGCTTCGTTCAATCGCAGAAGCTTCGAGCCCCAGTCGCCCGATACGATCGTCGTGATCGAGGCGGGATCGATGTCGAAGCGAAAGCAGTCGCCCACCGGCAAGCCAAGCACCTTGCAGACGGCGGCCTTGATCACATCGGCGTGGCTGATCAGGGCGACACATTGGTTCTGATGCAGCTCGCGGACGCCGTTCATCAGCGAGACGATGCGCTGCTGGACATCCAGCATGGTTTCGCCGCTCGGAGTCCTGGCCTCTTGCCGCTGATCGTTCCACGCGCGCCAACTGGCATCGCCGTTCAATTCGTCGAAAGTCTTCCCCGACCAGTCGCCGAAGTCGATCTCATCGAGTTCGGCGCAGATCGCAATTTCGCCGACACCGCAAGCGAGAGCGATCGGCACCGCCGTCTCCTGCGTGCGCTCGCGCGGGCTGCATAGAATGGCTGCAATGGTCTCACGGGCCATGCGGCCGCCAAGCTGCTCGGCTTGAGCCTTGCCGGCCTCGCCGAGACATACGCCGGCCATGCGCCCCGCGAGGTAGGAGCCGACATTGTCGTGCGCCGCATGGCGGATCAAGAAGAAGGTCGTCGTCATTCCGCGGCATCCAGCAATGGCTCGTCCTTGCCAGCGATGAAAGCGAGCGTGCGCTGGCGCGCTTCGGCGTCGGTGAACTGTTCGGGAGGCGATTTCATGAAATAGCTGCAAGGACCCGTCAGCGCCCCGGCAATGCCGCGATCGAGCGCAAGCTTGGCGCAGCGCACCGCATCGATCACCACGCCGGCTGAATTGGGCGAATCCCACACCTCCAGCTTGAGCTCGGCATTCAGCGGCACGCCGCCGAAGGTTGTCCCTTCGACGCGGATGTAGGCCCATTTGCGATCGGTGAGCCAAGGCACATGATCGCTGGGTCCGACATGGATGTTGCCCGGTTCCAGGGGAACATCCAGCTGGCTGGTTACCGATTGCGTCTTGGAGATCTTCTTCGATTCCAGCCGCTCGCGTTCGAGCATGTTGAGAAAATCGGTGTTGCCGCCGAAATTCAGCTGATAGGTGCGATCGATGCGCACGCCGCGCTCGCGAAAGAGATTGGCCAGCAACCGGTGCACGATGGTGGCGCCGACCTGGCTCTTGATGTCGTCGCCGACCAGCGGCAGCCCGCGCTGCTCGAAGCGCCGGCGCCATTCCGGACGCGAGGCGATGAAAACCGGTATGCAATTGACGAAGGCACAGCCGGCCTCGAGCGCGCATTCAGCATAGAAGTGCGTCGCCTCCTCCGAACCCACCGGCAGGTAGGAGACCAGCACATCGGCTCCGCTGTCGCGCAGGATCTCGCTGACATTGGCAACCGGTTCGGACGCTTCTTCGATTTCGTCGCGCAGATATTTGCCGATCCCGTCCAAGCGTCGGCCCGCGTTCGACGCGAACGCCGGTCGTTGGCGCGTCGGCAAAGCGGAACGTGTTGTTGGGGGGAGCGTAGATCGCATCCGCGACGTCACGGCCGACCTTGCTTCTTGCGACATCGAACGCACAGACAATTTCGATGTCGTCGACGTGATAGCCACCGAGATCGGCATGCATCAGCCCCGGGATCGGTTCGTTGCTTTTAGCATGACGATAATAGGAAAGGCCCTGCACCAGGGAGGATGCGCAATTACCCACTCCAACGATACCAACACGAACTTTTTTCGATCCCACGAAACTGCCGCCCTATGCTGTTCAAAGGTAAGTTCCTTGCGCCGAACCGCCACCGTGCCGGAATGTTCCTTGGCTTGGTCAAAAATTGCGCGAAGCAGCATGGATCGAAGCTGCACGCGCCGCGTTGCCCGCACGGCAAGCATCGGAAATCGACCAATGATCGTCTACGGCGACCACAAGCGCCCCAAGAACGCACGACAGCTTCAGGAGGCGGCGATCGAAATGGCGCAAGGCCTCGATCGCTTGCCTTGCGGCATCCGGCGCCATGCCGCATTGGTCGGGCTGTTCGTCAGCGTGTCGGAACTGGTCCAGGGGCTCGCCGATGTCGACTTCAAGGCCCGGGGTGTCGACACCAATTCGCCTTCGCAACAGCAAGGCGCCAGGCTACTGGTCGGGCTTGCGGCGGAGGTGGCGAGGTCGTGGCGAAACGGGTTCGCCGTGGATGGTGGCATCGACCCGCGACTTCTCCAAATGCTGGCCGGGCTCGATTGCAAGGCAGAGGTTTTGACCGGTTCGGCCGAGGGCTACGCGCACTATGCGCTTTATCCAGAGAGTTATCTCGGCGCGGCGCGGATATCAGGTCTCGATGCGAACACATGCGTGATCGGCATCCGCAGCATCGGCCTGGGGCTCGCGGCCGTGGTGGCGGCCGCGATCGGTGCGCCGGCGCCCATTAGCGTGCGCCCGATTGGGCATCCTTTCGATCGGTGCCTCAATGCCGATCCGCGTTTGGTCGCGGCCTGGAGGAACGAGCCGTCGGCTCGCTTCGCCGTCGTCGACGAAGGTCCTGGCCTGTCGGGAAGTTCGGTCCATGCCGTCGTCGCGTGGCTGAGAAGACAGGGCATCGGTACGGACCGCATTCACCTGTTCCCCAGCCATTCGGGCGATCCGGGCGCCGAAGCGTCGCCGGAGGTTCGGGAGACATGGGTGCGCTGCCGCAAGCATGTGGCGATGACGTTCGAACGCACCTTTCCCGAAAGCTCGCAAAGTCCAACACTGCGCGATTGGGTAGCCGAGGCGGTCGGCAGTCCGAAATTGCGCTTGACCGAAATATCCGGCGGCGCGTGGCGACCCCTTCACTATACCGACGAAAAGCGCTGGCCACCGAGCACACGTGGCACCGAACGGCGAAAGTTCCTGGCCTCCGCGGGTCAAGATCGCTGGCTTGTCAAATTTGTCGGCCTCGGCGAAACCGGGCTGCGCAAGACACAAGCCGCCAAGATGTTGCATCAAGCCGGATTCGGGCCGCACGTCATCGGGTTCTGCCACGGTTTTCTGGTCGAACGGTGGGCCGATGGCACGACGATGGATCAGCTACCGCTGTCCAGGCAGGGACTTATCACGGCGTTCACACGCTATCTGGTCTGGCGCGCGACCAATCTGCGAACCTGCGAAGCCGGTGCATCATTGCTCGCCCTCGCGGAAATGGCCGTTCACAATGCTTCCGAAGCTTTGGGCGAAAGCCGGGCGGCGAGACTGCGGACCTGGTTCTCGAAGCACACGCCCACAGAGGTGTTGGAACGGGCCGAGATCGACGGCAGGCTGCATCCCTGGGAGTTTCTGGTCGGTTCCGATGGCACGCTGATCAAGACGGATGCTGTCGACCATTGCCGAGGACACGATCTGATCGGCTGCCAACCGATAGAATGGGATATTGCAGGCGCCTGCGTAGAATATGACTTGTCCGAAGCCGAGGCGGCGACGTTGATCGGCGGCATGGATAGCCGCATCGAGACCGGGCTCATCGATTATTTCAAACCTTGCTATTTGGCGTTTCAGCTCGGGCTGTGGAGCATGGCCGCTCAATCCGAGAATGGCCGGGAAAAAGCAAGGCTCGAGGAGACGGCAAACCGATATGCGGCAGGGCTGACACGGTTCCTGGGCAAGGCCAGGGGGGGATAGCCGCCGTCAGTCCAGCCTTCGCAACATGTCTGCTTCCTGCTCGAGAATACTAGCCACCTCCTCCCGCTGCAGATGCGTCATCATCAGGCTGACACAGCATTCCAGATAGGTGATAGAGGCTCGCCGCAAATACGCGGCCGTCTCTCGTTCCGCCATCTTGTCGATATCGGTCCGAGATCGCTTGGGGTGCATGAGGAGGTCCTCCATATCTGGTCTTCTCGTCAAACCACAAGCTTGCGCCGATGTTCCGCGCGAATCCGTGCGAAGATGTGGCTGCGGTCCGGCATCAGGCAGGGAGGTTCTGCAGCCCACCTGACGTGGGTCTCGCTCTTGTGGAGCGTTCTGCCATTTGATCCCCGATCGAGCCGCCTTCAAGCGCGACGAAATAGCTGATCGTTCGGGCGAGCCCCTCGTTGAGAGGCACTCTTGGCGTCCAGCCGAGCAGCGCTTTTGCGCGCGAGATGTCGGGCTGCCGGCGTCGAGGATCATCCTGCGGCAGCGGCAGGAACGTCATATCCGATTTGGTGCCGGTCATAGCCTTGATCATTGCCGCCAGTCGCACAATGGTGAATTCGCCGGGATTGCCCAAATTGACCGGCTTGCCCGGATTAGGATTGATATCCATAAGACCCATCAACCCGTCGATCAGATCGGAGACGTAGCAGAAAGATCGCGTCTGCATGCCGTCGCCGAAAATCGTCAACGGGCGCTTCTCGAGCGCCTGCATGATCAGGTTCGAGACGATGCGGCCGTCCGCCGGATCCATTCTCGGCCCGTAGGTGTTGAAGATACGCGCGACACGAACATCGGCCTTGCCGGCTCGCAGATAATCGAAGCAAAGTGTCTCGGCCGTGCGCTTACCCTCGTCGTAACAGGCGCGTGGGCCGGTGCAGTTCACATGGCCGACATAATCCTCCCTCTGCGGATGTTGCTCCGGATCGCCATACACTTCACTGGTGGAGGCCTGCAGCAATCGCGCGTCGTTGCGGGCCGCGAGTTCGAGCAGGTTCAACGTTCCGATGACACAGGTTCGCGTGGTGTGGATCGGATCGGCCTGGTAACGCGGCGGTGAGGCGGCGCATGCCAGGTTGAAAATGCGATCCACCGGCTCGCCAAGGTCCAATGGACGGCAGATATCCTGCTCGATCAACCGGAAACCCGGCTGGTCCATGATCGCGTTGATGTTCTCCATGCGACCGGTAAGAAAATTGTCGGCGCAGATCACACGCCAGCCATCGCGTAACAATGCTTCGCAAAGATGCGAACCGAGGAAGCCCGCGCCACCGGCGACGAGCACCGTCTTTGCCCTTTGCGCTTTTTTTGTTTGTCGCATCGCGATTTTCTCCTGTCTGCCAGTCATGCTGCACTTCCGATATCGAGATCGAGGACCACCGCCCCCTTTTGCGTAAGCGCCGTGAGGAATTCGCGAGCCCTGGCCACACCGGTGTGGGAGGCAAGAACGAGTTCGCGTGCCCGGTCGGCCATGGCGAGACGTGTACGAGTCGATTCCCGGGACAGGATCGCGACGATCTCGTCCGCCTTCTTGGCTGTGTGGATCGTCGATGCGGGGAAGAAGCTGTCGAGGCCTGGCCAGCGGTCGCTGATGATCGGCGTGCCGCAAGCAGCGGCTTCGAAAAGCCGCACGCTGGGCGACCATCCCGCGGCAATCATGGAACTGCGTGTGACGTTCAGCGTGTAGCGCTGACGGCTGTAGAATGCGGCATGATCGGCCGGCGGCAAGTGTTCGATGCGCTCGACGTTGTCGGGCCAGTCGATATCGGACGGATATTGCGAGCCGGCCACGACGAAACGCCGATCCGGCATGCGCCGTGCAGGCTCCAGCAGAAGCGCATTGAGCGTGGCTTGCCGGTCGGCGCTGTAGGTGCCGAGATAACCGAGGTCCCAGCCGATCGGATCGGCGGTGCGGTGATGTCGTTCCGGGTCGACCGAACAGTAGAGCGGCTCGGCGCGGCGTGCGCCGAAGGTCTGTGTCAGATCGGCAAGCATCGGCCCGCCGGCAAAAGAGAAATAGATGTCGAAGTAGGGGATCTGGCGCCAGCTCAGATAGTCGCAATCGTCCGCCGACAGCTTCGCCAGGGTCACCGGAGTGTCGATGTCGTAAAAGCAGAGTTGTCCTTTGCTAAGAGAAGCGACGGTGTCGATCACCGCGCGCCCTTCCGGCACGAAGGAGCCGATCACCACGACATCGGCCTGGTGCAGACACCGTGCGTAGTCGCTTTGCAGTTCGGGGACGGTTTCATAGTAGCGCAAGGCGCAGAAATCCGGATCGCGCAAATCGCGGTGATTGGCGTACCACGGCACATCGCGCTCCAGAAAAGTCACGCGATGGCCGAGTTGGTGGAGGCCTTTCAGCAGACCTCGAAAAGTGGTGGCATGGCCGTTTCCCCAGGACGAGGAAAGCGACAGGCCGAGAAAGACGATGTCCAACTGCCTGGTCATTCGGCCGCCTCCACGGTCCCCTGAGTCAAATGCCGTTTGAAGACCGCATCAGCCACGGCCGCCCGCAATGCGTAGGTATGATCGGCGAGAACGCGCCGAAGTGCGGCCTGGCCGATCGCCTTTGCCCGGGCGGGGGTCAGCGCCTCCATGATTTCGGCGACATCGCCGCCGTCGCGCGCCACAAGGATCTCCTCGTCGGGTTTCAGGAACAGCTCGACGCCGAGCCAAGCATCGGTGATCAGGCAAGCGCCGGCGCCAGCCGCCTCGAAGACACGCGTGGCGGGTGAAAAACCGTTCGCGGCCATGCTGTCGCGGCTGATGTTCAGCACCGCCTTTGGCGTGACATTGAAGGCGTTGTGATCGCGGGTCCCGACATGGCCGAGCCAGCCGACATTGGCGGGGAGCGGCTTGTCGCCCCACCCAGATCCGCCGAGCAGAAACCGTTGTTGCGGCAGCTGGCCTGCAGGATCGAGGAAGAACGATCCCACACGCGCTTCACGGTCCGGCAGCCTGTTTCCGAGGAACGCCAGATCGCAGGCAAAACGCGCATTGCTGGCGACCGGGTGGTGCGTTTCGGGATCGAGCGCATTGTAGATGGGCACGCACTCATTCGCGCCCATGGCACGGTAGGCCCAGACCACGGGATCGCCACCGCCATAGGTCAACACAAGGTCGATTTCTTGCAGCGCACGATGCAGCGGGTGGTCCGGCTCGTCGCGCAGCTGGGCGAGCGTCGCCGGCGCGTCGACGTCCCAGAATACGATGAGCGCGTCGCTGCGGGCGTGGTCGAGCACGGCGCGCAGCAGCGCCTCGTCCTCGAAGCCGACGCCACTCGCCTTGACGACGATATCGGCCTCGGCGGCACGCGCCGCCACCTGCATCAGGGCATGGTGGGTTGCCTCGTAGACGACGACCGAGCACCAGTCAGGCGCCTCGATGTCGCGGTTCTTTTGCCGGTCATATACGTCAGGCTCATAGAAGGTGATTTCGTAGCCCAGTTGCGAAAGCGCCTTCAGCAAACCTCGGTAATAGGTCGCGGCGCCGTTCCAGTAGGACGACAAAAGGCTCGATCCATAGAATGCGATCTTCATGCTGCGGCTTCCTTTGCGGAGGTCAGCTCGGCGGTGTGCAGGGTCGTGCATTGCCTGAGCACGTCGACCAACTCGTCGACGCGGTGGCGGCAGGTGTGCCGTGAGCGGATGGTCTCAAGACCCGAGGTCACCAGGGAGGCCGCAAAATCCGGATCGGCCAACACCGCCTGGAGGTGTTGCCGCATTTGCGATCCATCCTCGGCAAACAGGAAGTCGACGCCGGGCCTGAAAAGCTGCTCGACATCGGACCAAGGCGCTGAAATCAGCGGGATGCCGCAGGCAAGTGCCTCGAACATGCGGATTGTCGGAATTCCAGGCAAGCCTTCACGATAAGGACGCCGCGGGATGTGCACGGTGACACGATGCGCGGCGAACGCCTTCGGCACGTCGGCATTGGCGATCCACCCTTCGTAACGCAGACCGGCGGCGGCCAGATCGGCAAGTGCCGGCTCGGGATAGCGGACACCGTGAACAGTGGCCCGAAGACCGAGATCGCGCACTGGTTCGATCAGGAACTCCTGGATCTCGGCCGTCCGCTCGTCGTCGCCCCAGTTTCCGATCCAGACCAGGTCGGACGTCGCGTGGATTTCGGGGTGCGGCTTGAATAGGCGATCGTCCGCCGCTTCATGCCAGGTGAAGACACGCTTGCCCCAGCCGGCGCGCAGATAGCTCTCCCGCAGCGCTTCGCCAAACGCGAGAACGCCATCATAATGTTCCAGGCGGAGCGCCGAGATTGCCTCGGTGGCCGACACGGCGCGGTGATGGGTGTCGTGAAACAGCAAGGTGAATTCGCCGCCATCGGCCCGGGCACGGCCGATGCGAGCGACAAGCTTCGGGTCGGTCCATTCGTGGACGATCACCACGTCGGCCTCGGCGATCCAGGCTTCATGGTCGAACCCGGCATCATAGGTCACCGGCATCAGTTCGGGGAAATCCTTGCGAAAACGTTCGATCGCGAAGGATCCCTTCTCGGCCAGCAGGTTCGATCGGCTCCAGCCGTCCGCCGGCTCCAGAGCGATGGCCTGATGCCGGCGCGCCACCAGTTCGCGCATGACGCCTCGAAGGAAATGGGCATTGCCGTGGTTCCAGTCGGAGACGAGCGAGTGGGTGTAGAACAAGAAGCGCATGATCAGCGCTCCGCAACGGCCAGCGCCGCCTTTTCGTAGACATCGCGCATGGCCGCTGCCTGCCTCGCCAGCGTGTACCCGCGGCTTCGGCGGAGGGCGGCGTGGCCGAGCTCTCGCCTATGCCCGGCATCGCTGGAAAGACGATTGATGCAGGCAGCGAGATCATGCGGGTCGCGCCCGTCAAAGAACATCGCGGCCCCATCCCATAACTCGCGATAGGTCTGGATGTCCGAGAGCACCAGGGGCGTTGCCGACATGGCCGCTTCCAGCGCCGCCAGACCGAACGGTTCGTAGAGCGACGGAGACACGAAAATACCGGCGCGGGCCATCAAGGAGCGCACCTCGTCATGCGGCAGTGCTCCGAGAGGAACGGCATGCTTGACGATGGCGCGCTCGCCGTTCGGGCCGTGAAGCGAACCGGCTGTAAAGAGTGGCCATTGCGTCAACGAGGCGGCCTGGTCGACCACCGCCACATTCTTTCCCTCGTCCCACCAGCGGGCGGCGGCGAAGACGAGCGGCTGGCGGGCTTCTGCTGTCGGGACCGGGTGTGCGGCATTTCCGACGACGTGAAGGCGTGCGATCGGGCCATAGCAGGTCTCGAGCAGCTCGGCATGGCTGCGGCTTGGGGCGATGACTGCGTCTGCCCTGTCGAAGCCGTGCCTGTTGCGCTCTTTCTGCCAGCTCCATGCGCCATCCAACGCCTGGCCCTTGACGGAATGGAACCATGTCGTCACGCATGAATGCGAGACCGCTATAACTGGGCAAGGCGCGTCCAACCCCACGGCCTGCGTCGGTCCGTTGAGATGGACAAGGTCTATGGCGTAGTCGCGTATGGGCGCACGCAATTCCAGCGGCAGACCGTCGAGGTCGCCGGCGCTGCGGGTCATCCAGTCCAGAGGCGTATTCAGCCAGATGAGCGTCGCGAAAGACCGTGCCTCTTCGGCCTGTTGCTTGGATGGTTGCGGCCCCAGACCGGCGAACACAACGCTGTCGCCGCCATTGACCAGTTCCCGGCCGAGATCAAGCGCGTAGCGCCATACTCCGCCCATGGCGTCGACGGTCATCAGGATGCGGCGCTTGCGTGGCGTCAGTGTCCGCAACATGCCGCCTCCAGTTCCGCCAGCGGGCGCGGGCGCTTTTCCTGGATGTCGCTGAACTTCTGGAACGATGCGAGGTAATGGTCATGGGCGCGCTCCCAGGCAAGGTCGTCGGGTTCGCCCCAAAGCTCGCGATAGCTGGGCGAACTCGGATATGGATAAAGCGGTACGGGTTCATTGGCCCACACGCCATTGTCGATCAGGTGGGCGCGCCAGTGATCGACAAGGGCAGGATCGTCCTCGACGACGCCGATCAGATTGGCCTGGACGAAGGGAACGTGGCGTCTGGCCTTGACCAGTAGCGCGGCAAGCTCCTCGGTGCCCAGCCGGCAACGCTTCGCCAGCATGGCCCGCCCTTCCACCGTCAGGCTTTCGAGGCCGGCTTCGATGGACACGCAGCCTGCCGCGCCCAGCAGTTCCAGCAGCTCGGGTTTCCACAGATCGATGCGGGTCTGGACGCCGAATTTCACATCGCGGCCGACCAACGCCTCCAGCAACGCTTTTTGCGGAAGGAAGATTTCGTCGATGAAGTAGATGTAGCCGACACCTTGGGCGATCAGCCGATCGATTTCAGTTACCACCGCTTCGTGGTTGCGGCGGCGATAGGCATCGCGGAAATCGATCTTGGCGCAGAAGCTGCAATTGTAGGGACAGCCGCGCGAGGCCTCGACCTCGGCGCCGAATCCAAGCTGTTGGTTATCGAACCGGTGATGGTGGTGTGAATGGGCCGCAATCCAGTCGGATGGCCATTCCAGCGGCGGGTGATCGACAAAAGAACTGGCATGGACGCCGCCGTTGGACACCAGCTTGGCGTCCCGCAGATAGGCGGTCGAGGGTACCGCGCTCCAATCGTCGCGTCGTGCAAGTTCCGCGACGACTTCCTCGCATTCGCCCCGCACGACAATGTCGACGCCCAGCTTGCGCAAGGTCGGCGCCGGCGTCGCCGAACCATGTGGGCCGACCGCGACCGTGCGTCCGCCACGCCCGGCCAAACGATTGAGGAAGTCGGCCGGCACCCGCAATTCGGGCGGTGCGCAGCGCCAGAACAGATAGGTCGGCGCGGTGCTGACGACCGTCATTGCCGGTGCGAAATCAACCACGCGTTCGCAGAGCCCGGAATTATCGAGCTTCTGCAATTGCCCATCCAGCATCAGCACCTCATGGCCGGCCGCTTCGAGCAGGGCTTTCGAATAGCCGAGTTCCAGCGGCAGATGCGGTTGGCGGCAGCCGAAATAGATGCTGTCGTCATATGTCCAGGACGGGTTGACCAGGGCTATTCTCATGCGACGTACCTCACGGCTTCGGGGCGGGGCTCGAGCCGGTGGCGCTGCAGCCAGTCGGCGAGATCGCGAATGCCCTCGCGCCACGCAACCTGGGCCTTCCATCCAAGCGCGGTCTCGATCTTGCGGGTATCGGCGACGAAGAAGGGCTGGTCGCCGGTCCGTTCCCCATCGTGGCGGACCGAGAGTTCGCGGCCGGTCAGGCTGCCGATCTCGCTCAACAGCATACGCAGGCTGAGCGCATTTTCTGGTCCGCCGCCAAGATTGAATGCCTGGCCCGTGGTGATCTCGATCCGGTCCAGCACGGCCTTGTAGGCGGCGACCGCATCGGAAACGTGCAGGATGTCGCGCACCTGCCTGCCATCGCCATAGATGGTGATTTCCCGTCCCGTCAGGGCGCTGAGCAGAAAGTGCGCTACCCAACCCTGGTCCTCGGTTCCAAACTGGCGCGGTCCGTAGATGCAGCTCATCCGCAGCACCGCCGTGGGCATGCCGTAGGATTTGGCGTAGTCGAGCACATACTGGTCCGCCGCGCCCTTGGAGCAGCCATAGGGTGTGCAGAAATCCAGACCGCGGGCCTCATTGATCCCGCCGGCCTGGATCGCGCTATCGCAAGGTATGTAGCGGTCGTCGTCCGCGCGAACCGCGATGTCGGGGAGGCTGCCGTAAACCTTGTTGGTGCTGGCGAAAATCACCGGGATGCGCTCGCCGCTCAGCCGCGCCGCTTCCAGCACGTTGAACGTGCCGCGAAGGTTGATGTCGAAATCCTCGTCCGGCCGGACCAGGCTCGTGGTGACGGCTGTCTGCGCGGCCAGATGGAAAATCGCCTTGGATCTCATCAGAACTGGCGCCAGGGCATTGGCGTCCCGCACATCGGTGGTCTCGACTGTTAAACGGCCACCGTGTTTCTGGGCAAGCCATTGCAGGTTCTGTTCGACGCCGGGACGGCTGAGATTATCGACCACCAGCACCGGCTCGCCATCCGACAACAGGCTGTCGGCCAGGTTTGATCCAATGAAGCCGCTGCCGCCGATGATGGCGACCGGCGCTTCGCGTCGGTTGCGTGCGCCCGGGCTCATGACACCAACCCGCGCTCTTCGAGTTCGCGCTTCATTTCGGCGCCGCGGTCGACGGCGGCCGTGTTGCGCACCCAGGAAACGAAATCCCCGAGAGAGTTCTCCAATCGCAGGCCGGGTTCGAAACCGAGCAACTCACGTGCCTTGGAGATATCGGCGAAGCAGTTGCGAATGTCGCCGGAGCGCGCCTTGCCGAGCAGGTCGGGCGAACGGTTCGGGGCTCCCATGGCTTCCGCCAGTAATCGCGCGACTTCGCTGATCGCATAGGCGCGGCCGCTGCCGATGTTGATGACGTGGCCCTTTGCCTGACGTTGCTGCAGGGCAAGGCGAAAGGCGCGGGCGACGTCATGCACATGCACGAAATCGCGCTTCTGTTCGCCATCCTCGAAGATCATCGGCCGTTGGCCATTGGCGAGACGTGAAGCGAAATTGGCCAGCACGCCGGTATAGGGATTTGATAGCGCCTGGCCGGCACCGAAGACATTGAACAGGCGCAACGCGACCGCATCGATGCCGTAGGCTTCGCCGAAGATCAGCACGGCGCGTTCCTGGGCGTATTTCGTCAGCGCGTAGATCGAGGCGAGATCGACCGGTTTTTCTTCATCCGTAGGCAGCGGCGAAAGGGGTTCGCCTTCCGGCGACAGCGGATTCCACTGTCCGCTTTTGATGTCGCTCGTCTTGCGCCTTGCGTTGTCGATGCGCTGGCCCTCGGGCGTGGCATAGAGGCCCTCGCCATAGACGCTCATCGAGGAGGCGACGACAATCCTTTCGACCGGATGCTTGATCAGCGCTTCAAGCAGTGTCGCCGTGCCCAAATCGTTGGTGCCGACATAGCGCGCGATCTCGTACATTGATTGTCCGACGCCGACTTCCGACGCCAGATGAATGACAGCGTCAACGCCTTCCAGCGCCTCGGCAACGGCCTCGCGGTCGCGAATGTCGCCCTTGATCAGTTCGGCACCGGCGGGAAGCGCGACTGCTTCGCCTGCATGCACCTGCTCCAGCAGGGCGTCGAGAATACGAACTGAATAATCCTGAGCGATGAGTTCTTGTGTGACGTGGCGGCCGATGAAGCCGCAGCCTCCTGTAACCAATATGCGTTTCACGACGACTCCTCGGACAAGTGACCTCGGCGCCCCGAACTTTTCGGCAAAAGGTTTGTTCCCTGTGCTTCAACAAAGTTCCCTTCGCGGGCTTCGTCTGAAAGCAAGCGCAACGCCATCGGGCCGCAATGCGGGAACATTGCCGCCGGTATGCTGTTAGGGCGCTCGACAGCCGCCGTGACGCCGAAAGGCGAAGCCGATGATCAAGGGAGATTTCAATGTCGCAGTCCCAGACGACCACCAATCACGACGAAATTCGCAAATGGGCCGAGGAGCGACAAGGTCGTCCGGCGGTGGTCCGCACCAAGGGGGAGGGCGGCATCTTGCGGATCGACTTTGGCGAGCCCGAGGAAGCATTCGACCCTATCGATTGGGACGAGTTCTTCCGGATATTCGACGAGAATGATCTGGCCTTCCTCTATCAGGCCAAGACCAGCGACGGAAAATCCAGCCGTTTCAACAAATTCGTCGAGCGTGATCGCAAGAGTTGAGAAAGGCTGCCCTACGGCCGGTGCCGCGGGCCCCAGAAAATCTCGAAATTCGCTGGAACAATCGACGGCCCCATTGCTTCGGGCCCTGAGCCAGAAAAGCGATCCAGCAATCCCCCAGGGAAGCGCCTTGGCTTCGGCCCAGGAGAATTCAATGCATCAGCTTTGCGCCGCGGGCTTTTGCCACTTCTCGCATGACGTCGTTGAGCCAGTTTTCGGTGGACTGGCCAAGCTGCCGGTGGTCCACGTCCCGGATCGCTTGCTCGAGTGTCCTCTCGACCAGCCGGTCCGATGCGTTGACGTCCCCCAGCAGAAGACGCGCCGCGAGGCGCAGTTTGGGCAAAAGAGTGAAAACGTCGTCTGGCGGGGAGGGCACGGAAATGTCCGCTTGTTCGGACCCCTGCGGCGGAAAAAGGGCATTGAACACAGCCTTGCTGCCCGAGGATTTCCGCAAATTGCTGGCGTAACGGAGATGCTCGGGGATGGCGATGTCGTTGTCGCCGCTGAAGAATACGAACGGGATACCGCGGCGCATCAACTTGTCGGCGATCGGAAACACGCGTCGGCCGTTAAGATTGACGTCCAGGATCGCAGCTTCGGCTTGATCGGTATGTTCAGACGCCTGCTCGACGGTAGCCGCGGGCCCGAGGATGATAGCACCCATGTTGCTGAAAAACCTCGCAAGATCTCCCGCCATCGACCATTCGTCTTCAACAATCAGAATATGCAACCCCCGCAGATCGCGCACGTCGTCATCCTTTCTTCGAACGGAGTTTAGGATGCAAAGAAGCCACTTCCGCTTTCCTGTCATCCAGCGCCGCCTGCAATCGTTTCGCAAGCGCCAGCATGCGATCCGGGACGGGCCCATCGAGACCTTCGATTAATTCAGGCGCCCCCGGCACCATTGGCGCCAGGAGTTTCAGGCCAGCAGAGCGTTTTGTCATTGAACCACCATGGATATCGGGTTCAACGTCATGCATGCTGACTTGTTCCATCCTCCCTGCGCGCTATATGGTTGTGTCCTGTCCGATCCGACCTTGAGAGACTTCATGTCGGTCGGGCGAAAGGGGGGACATGCCGTGACAACCCGATCAATCAAGTTCCCCATCGTCGGCATTGGTGCGTCCGCGGGTGGCATTCCCGCAATGGAAGGGTTTTTCAAGGGCATCACCGATCGGCCCGGCATGGCGTTCGTGATCATCACGCATCTCAGTCCCAAGCGCAACAGCCTGCTGCACGAGGTCATCGACCGCTACACCGAGATGCCTGTCGTGGTGGTCGAGGACGGCGTGGCTGTTGAACCCGACCATGTCTATGTGATGCCGGAAAACGTCACTCTGGTCATCGAGAATGGCGTGCTGCACCTGCGGCGGCCCAATGGGCTTACCCAGGAGCGCAAACCCATCGACATCTTCTTCAGCGCACTCGCCGAAGACCAGGGTGAATACGCGGTCGGCGTCGTACTGTCGGGAGGTGATTCCGATGGAACCTTGGGTGCAAAGGCCATCAAGGAGCGGGGCGGGCTCACCGTGGCGCAAGCGCCGGACGGCTACGGTCCGCGCAATCCCGACATGCCGCAGAGCGCTATTGCCAGCGGGCTCATCGATGTTGCCGTGCCCGCCGAGGAGATTGGGGCGAAGCTCGAGGCTTACGCCCGCGGCTTCGACACGCTGGACGGCCTGACGAACGAAGAAGACGACCATACGGCCGACATAGATAAAGTCCGCGAACAGATATACGGCATTCTACGCAGCCACTCCGGCCACGACTTTTCAGGCTATAAAACCAAGACGTTCCTACGCCGGATCAAGCGGCGCATGCAGATCGCCCAGATTCAGTCCATCAGCGCCTATATCGACTGGCTGAAGAAGGACCCTCGCGAGGTGATGAACCTGTTTCGCGATCTGCTGATCAATGTCACTAACTTCTTTCGCGATCCCGATGCCTTCGAATTGCTGGAACGAAAGATTATCCCGAGGCTGTTCGAGGGCAAGACCGCGACCGACACGGTTAGGGTCTGGGTTCCCGGCTGCGCCACCGGCGAGGAGGTGTTCTCCATCGGCATCCTGCTGCGTGAACACATGGAAACGCTTTCTGCCGTTCCGCGCGTCCAGATATTCGCCACCGACATAGACGAGCCGGCCCTGGCGGTGGCGCGCGCGGCACGCTATCCCGAAGCCTTGATGCAGGGTCTTTCCCCGGAGCGCAAACAGCGGTTTTTCAACGGCGATGGCGAGAGCTACGTCATCAGCAACGAGATCCGGGAACTGTGCATCTTCTCGCCGCATAGCGTCATCCGCGATCCGCCCTTTTCGCGCATGGATCTGGTTTCGTGCCGCAACCTGCTGATCTATTTCGGCCCGGCCATTCAAAGCCGCGTTCTTCCTGTCTTCCACTATTCGCTGAAGCCGGGTGGCTATCTTTTCCTCGGCACGTCCGAAAGCGTCGGGCAGCACGAAAATCTGTTTGCCACCGTCGACAAGAAACATCGCCTCTTCCAGGCACGGGAGCATGCCTCGCCACATATCAGGCTGCCGGCCCTTATTGGGGATGTCCCTTCCGGCGTCTTTCCCGCCGAAACCGCTGGCTTGAAGAAGGGCACGATCGGATATCCGCTGCGCCAAGCTGTCGAGGCGCAGGTGCTGGAGCGGTTCGCGCCGCCGCATGTCCTCGTCAACGCCGAAGGCGACGTCGTCTACTATTCGGCGAGGACCGGCAGATACCTCGAAGCGCCGCAAGGCATCCCCAGCCGGCAGTTGCTGACGATGGCGCGCCGCGGGCTTCGGTTGGACCTGCGCGCCGCATTGAGGGAGGCGACGACGACACGCCGCACTGTTGTGCGGGACAACCTCGCCGTCGAGGAAGACGACGAACGCGTCCAACCGATCAGGCTGACGATCGAACCGCTCGCCGAGAGGGGCAATGGTGAGCCGCTTTACCTTGTCCTCTTCGAGCCGTCTGGCCCGACCATGGCCCGGTCCGATGAGGACGATGGCAGCCGTGACAGCGACAGCACCGCCGATCTCGAGCGGGAACTGCGAGACACAAGAGAGCGTCTTCAATCCACCATAGAGGAATACGAGACGGCCCTCGAAGAGGTGAAATCGTCGAACGAGGAACTCGTCTCCGTCAACGAAGAGGCGCAATCCACCAACGAGGAGCTTGAAGCGTCCAAGGAAGAGATGCAGTCGCTGAACGAAGAACTCAAC
This sequence comes from Mesorhizobium sp. URHB0026, assembly GCF_054059755.1. Lineage (NCBI taxonomy): Bacteria > Pseudomonadati > Pseudomonadota > Alphaproteobacteria > Hyphomicrobiales > Phyllobacteriaceae > Mesorhizobium > Mesorhizobium sp. URHB0026. The sequence continues at coordinate 2,913,614 of NZ_JBSSCN010000001.1, forward strand.
ACGATCAACGCGGAGTTGACCAGCAAGATAGAAGAGCTCGATCACGCCAACAGCGATCTGCGCAATCTGTTCGAAAGCACCGACATCGCGACCATTTTTCTCGATCGCAGTCTTGTGGTGCGGACCTTCACGCCGGCGGCCTCATCCTTCTTCAGTCTGCGCCCCTCCGACGTCGGCCGGCCGCTGACGGATCTGTCGAGCCAACTCGACTATCCTGAGTTGAAGCAGCACATCGACAAGGTTTTCGAGACAGGCGAGATCCTGAACCACCATCTTGCGCGCGATTCCAGGGGTCTGTTTCACATGGTCCGAATCAATCCCTATCGGGACAAGGGCAACAGGATACAGGGCGTCGTGGTGACACTTGTCGACGTTACCACCCTGGCGCGGGCGGAAGAGCATCAGCAGGTGCTCATCTCGGAGCTCAACCATCGCGTCAAGAACATGCTGGCGGTGATCGCCAGCATCGCCAACCGGACGCGGGACAGTTCGGATACAAAGGAAGAGTTCGCGGAGGCCTTGATCGGCCGGCTGCATGCCATGTCCCGGGCCTACGGACTGCTGACCCGCGAGAGGTGGAAAGAAGCTTCGGTCAAGGAACTGCTCCACCAGGAACTCGAGCCGTTCGGCATCGAACGGATCGAACTCGATGGCGACGACGTAAGACTCGGCCCGCAACAGGGACTTTCCCTCAGCATGGCCATCCATGAACTGGCAACCAATGCGGCCAAGTATGGCGCCCTGTCCAAGCCTCGAGGCAGGATCGGCGTCAGATGGGCGATGGATGGCGATAATTTCACGCTTGGCTGGCGCGAAAAGGACGGCCCTCCAGTCAAGGAGCCGTTGAACAACGGCTTCGGCCTGAACCTGTTGAAGGGGGAAATCGGCTACAGGCTCGGCGGCCAGGTCGACACCTCCTTCCGCAAGGACGGCCTCGATGTCCAGATCGCTTTTTCGGCAAACCACAAGGACGCGCCGTGAGCGACAGACCTCGCGTTCTTGTGGTGGAGGACGAGTGGCTGATCGCGGAGGACGTCGCGTCTGACTTGCGTGCAGCGGGCTATCCTGTGGTCGGGCCTGTTTCGTCCGTTGCCGCCGCACTTCGGCTGGTCGAGGCCGACAAGGTCGACATGGCATTGCTGGACGTTCAACTTAACGCCGAAACGAGCCTGCCGATCGCGGAGATATTGCTGGCTCGCGGCACTCCTTTCGCGTTCGTAACGGGATATGGGCAGGGCGATCTTCCCGCCCGGTTCCGAAACTGCAAATTCGTGGCAAAACCCGCAAGCGAAGCGGCTATCCTCACTGCCGTGGCCGACCTGGCGTCGCTTCGCGCCAAGAAGTCGTCATGATCTAAAGAGCCAGCCCGTCGCGATCAATCCAGCGGCTTGTCGGTGGGCCGGGGCGTGGTGCTCGCCTGGCGCGGCCGACCGGCATTTCGGTTGGCGACCGGATTGTCCAATGGAACGCTCGACGGACGCGACGCGCCCGAGGTCTTTGGCGTCAGCGGTTTTGCACCGGCATCCGTGTCGCTGGCATCCCTCCTTGGGTGCGGCAGGCCCTCGGCGTTCGGTGACCGGACGGCGGGTTTCGAGGCAGAATCTTCCTTGGCCATGATGGTTCCTTTCCTTGCACGAAACGATCTCAATCATCGGCAAGATTGAAAGTTCCGCGACCGCGACGGCACCGACGCCGTCAACGGGAGGGCACGAGCGAAGACGAAACGGTTCTCGTGCCGATGAACGGCTCACCCATGCGGCCGCATGACCACCTTGATGCAGCCGTCCTGCTTGTCGCGAAACGTCTTGTAGAGATCAGGCCCGGCTTCGAGGCCGGCCCTGTGCGTGATCACGAAGGACGGGTCGATCTCGCCGGTCTGGACCTTGGCCAAAAGCGGTTCGAGATACCGTTGCGTATGGGTCTGGCCCATACGGAACGTCAGGCCTTTGTTCATCGCGGCGCCAAAGGGGATATGATCGACGAGGCCGATATACACGCCGGGGATCGAAATGGTGCCGCCCTTGCGGCAACAGTAGATTGCTTCGCGCAGCACATGTGGCCTGTCGGTGCCGAGGAAGGCAGCCGCCTTGACCTTGTCGAGCATGGAGTCGGCACTGGCGCCGGCGTCGGCTTCGGTGCCCACGCAATCGATACAGCGATCCGGCCCGCGGCCATCGGTCATCGCCATCAGGGCGTCGTAGATATTTGAATTGCTGAAATCGAGTGTCTCGGCCTTGCCATGCTCGCGAGCCATGGCCAATCGTTCCGGAACCTTGTCGATCGCGATTACGCGACCGGCGCCGAGCATCCATGCGCTCTGGATGGCGAACTGGCCGACCGGACCGCAGCCCCAGATCGCGACCGTGTCGCCGGGCTCGATGCCGGCGTTCTCCGCTGCCATGTAGCCGGTCGGAAAGATGTCGGAAAGAAACAGCACCTGCTCGTCATCCATGCCTTCCGGCACCTTGATCGGGCCGACATCGGCGAATGGAACGCGCAGATATTCGGCCTGGCCGCCCCAATAGCCGCCGACCAGATGCGAATAGCCGAACAGGCCGGCCGGCGATTGTCCCATCACCTCCGCCGCTTGCTTGGCATTGGGATTGGACCGATCGCAAAGCGAGAACAGCCCCTTCTGGCAAAACCAGCACTCGCCGCACGAAATGTTGAACGGCACCACGATGCGGTCGCCCTTCTTGAACTTGGAATGGCCACGGCCGACCTCCACGACCTCTCCCATGGTCTCGTGTCCAAGCACGTCGCCCGATTCCATGGTCGGCATGTAGCCGTCCATCAGATGCAGGTCCGAGCCGCAAATGGCGCAGCAGGTGACCTTGATGATGACGTCACGGTCATCCTCGATGGACGGATCCTGCACCTGATCGCAGCGTATATCGCCTTTGCCGTGCCATGTGAGGGCTTTCATCGTGTTGCTCCTGCGTTGACTATTTTGAGGTGTCGGCAAATTCATCGTTCAGCCGAAGTGGGCTGCCACCGACGATTATCTTGCGATACTCACAAAGGGCCTGCGTTCGCGGACAGGAAGAGATCAGTCTCTGGACGCCGAACCCGGCTCGGCCATTTTGCGGTGCTGTTCGGCCAGCGTGCCTGCCGGGGTGATATGCGCGGCGGCGACCTGCAACTTGTTCTTCCAGCCGCTGATCACTTGTTCCTCTCCCGCCATCATCGCCTCATAGCCGGTTTTGGCGACGTCGGCCGGATTGTCCTTCTCATCGGTGCCGACCTTTGTATCCATCATTTCGGCGCGTTCGAAGAACCGCGTCTGCGTCGCCCCGGGCATCAGCACCGTGACTGTGACGCCGGTGTCCTGCATCTCATGGCGCAGTGCGATCGAGAAGGAATCGATGAACGCCTTGGTGCCGTTGTAGACCGCCTGGAAAGTGCCGGGCATGAAGCCGGCAATCGATCCGGTGAACAGAATTCGGCCACGGCCGCGGCGAGCCATCCTGGCGCCGAGTTCATGCGCGAGGTAGACCGTGCCGGTAATGTTGGTGTCGATGACCCGGCGAACTTTCTGCCAATCCTGGTCGAGAAAGCCGTCGCCGAGTCCGCGTCCGGCGTTCAGGAACAGAAGGTCGACGTCGCGATCGCCGATCTGCATGATGAGTTGATCGACGCCCTCGACGGATGCCAGATCTGCCTCGATGGCTTCAACAGTCACATTATGCGAAGCCAGAGCCTCGGCCGCCTGTTGGACCGCGGGCTCGTCGGCGGCTATGATAAGGTTATAGCCGTCCTTGGCGCATAGTTTGGCAAGTTCCTTGCCGATGCCGCTCGATGCGCCCGTCACCACGGCCAGCTTTGCATTGGTCATCATGTCCTCCGAAAACCGTTCTGGCCGAACCAGCGGGGTCCCTGATTGTTCCGCGTGGACCAGATCGAAATGCTGGCTGCCGGAGGACCATGCCAGTCGACTCCCTTGGCGCGTTCAGGCGCGAACGACTCGGGGACGGCGAAGTGGAACAACTGAGGTCGATCCATGTTCGGTGTCGTGCGGCGTCGTCGCTCCCCTTGTTTGACGCCGCGCGATCGGGTTCCCCTCAGCCTGATCAGCCCGCGCGCTCCCCTGCCGGGAGGCGCGGGCTTTCTCACGAGCTTGGCGGTCATGTCTTGAGTTCATCTGGGAACAACCCACACACTCGGCAGTTCGGCCGCAGGAGAAACGAAATGCGATATGCCGATGAAATCGCGCTCAGGCGCGTGAAGATGCTGGTCGAACAATATGTATCCGCCAGAAGCAGGAGATATGATTTCGTCTCGACCGAGCTGGCGTGCAAGGCCATTCGTCAGGTGGTTCGCAGCCCCATCGACGATAGCGAGCTGGATCATTTGCTGGCTAAAAGTGCCGTCAAACAAGGGCTTTCCATCCGGTTCGACCGGATAGGATCCTTGCAGGCTGCTTCACCCGAACTCATCCAGGAAAAGTCAGTATGAAAGCGATGTGGTTGATTTGGTCGGCGTCGGCGTCGCTCGTTTTGGCGGCGTGCAACAACAATGCCGACCCCGTCAAATCCAAGACGGATACGATGAACAGCCAGCCGGTCGACAAGAATCCAACCACGGATACCAATCCGACACCGCAGTCCAGTACCGGCGGGGACCAGCAAGGCACGCAGCCGAGGCAACCGGCATTACCGAAGCCGTCTGGTGGTTAGGGGCAGCGTTGTTGCTTGTCGGGTTGTAACGCCGGCGAGAGTCGTAAGTCGCGCATGAGCCGACAGCAAAGCGACGCCGCGTCTGGTTTCGACAGATCGGCAACGGCAGATTTCATGACGCTCTTGCGAATGCGAATTTCAAACCTCGCGCCTCCTTGACCTTCCGGAGCTCGCGAAGCGCGCGGCGCTGGCGCGACCCGGCCGCGCTCGATCCCTTAAGTTGCCACGCTGCTGGGGCGACGGCCGGTGCCCGGCCTCGGTGCCACCTGGCTGTGGAACTATTTTCGTCATTGGCTGTTCGGCAGGCTAAGGGAGCCGCAGGATGGAACGACGCAACGCACTACTCTCGCTGGTGATAGCCGGGGTCATAATTGTCGGTTTCCTGATCGGCTTTCTCTACGTCGATATGGGGTGGCGCACCTCGCCCCTGAAACGAGCGCCTGAACAGAACCAGGGCGGCAACGCTCCGGCCGACACCTCACCGGCCGCGGGAGTCAAGAAAGACCCCAAGGAAAATACCGAGATGCCGGGGCAGCAGTGATTCACCGCTCGCCAACAGCCGCAACTTGGTCAACAGTCCCGCCGTCCTTCATATCACAGCCGAGGGCGTTGTCTGTCATCCACCGTGTTGTGCCTGACGCTTCTTCTGCTCCCGGTCTGGTTGGCCGCTGGTTTTTCCCACTGGCTCTGGCTCGCGCTTCGCATATCGGACCGACGACAGGAGATTGCGTGCTTCTCGGAACATCTCCGCTGGACTGACCTTTATCAGGATGGAGAGCAAAAGCTATGGAGCTTGGTGATGGGTATACTTTCCGATCTGGACAAGAAGCTGACGGACAACATGTATGAACATGGCAGCGAGCTCACCGACGCAGTTGCGGACCTGCCGCGGCCCGTCGTTGAAACCGTCGACCAGCTGATGGTTTTCATTCAGCCCGAAGCGCGCGAGACAGTGAGAAAACAGGTTCTTGGCCTGGTCCACGAATACAGGATCGAGAACCCTACAGACCCAACAGAGCAGGATTGAACTAGCCGTTCTGGTCGATCGCGTGGGGCGCGGGCTGGCTGCCGCCATCGTTGCTCGGTCTATGGCTGCCGAACCACAACCAAGCCGCAATGACGACGACTGCCACGATGGCTATCCAGACTATCAGACGAGGCATTGCGGAATCCTCTGTGCCAGCAGCCCATCACGTCGACGATCAGGACGGGTCGCCACTTTCCCCCTGTTCCAATCCCACAATCGATGCTTTGTTCCGCTTGAATTGGTTCTGTCGTGGCCTGCGGGCCACTGTCGCTGGTCCTCATGTCCCGCGGTCGGCGCCTGTCCGAGCGGTGGCGTTTGATTGACGGGCAAACCGGGCGCTCTAGATCAATTCACGCCGACCGCGACTTCCATCGGCTCGGGGAGACCAGTCTCGTGGCGCATCAAACGCGGGCTTTGACCTTTAGTGGCCCTTATCCCAGGCTGAGTTGTTTGTGCGTGCTGTTGCTCACGGGCGTCTTGGCGGGATGCTCGTCTTCCGACCAGATCAAGCAGCAATCACAAACGGTGGCCTCCGCGGCACAGACCGTATCGATGGTGCTCGATGCCTGGATGGATGGGGCGGCGCCGTTCGCATACACATCCGGCACGCTGCGGTCGACCGGCAAGACCCTGGCCGACGCCGAGGCACAAATCCGATCGGCCGGGACGGCCGAACCCGCCGAGCAATCTGCTTTGGCGGCAGCGGTCAAGGATCTGTCGGCCGCGGTGGCTCGCGCCGAGGCGGGATTGCAGGCGGACAGTCGAGCGGAGGTCCAAAACGCAAGGCAGGATCTTCTGCAGGGCTCGCGCACGCTTGCCACCGCCTATGCCAGATATTTCGCGCCGAAGCCATGAAGAAGCTCGTGGAAATATCGCTCGGCGTGGTTACCAGCGTTGGCGGCTTCCTCGAAGTCGGATCGATGGCGACGGCGGCCCAAGCGGGCGCAACCTTCGGTTTCCAGTTGATCTGGGCCGTGGTCCTCGGCACCATCTGCATCATCTTTCTGGTGGAAATGGCCGGCCGGTTCGCCGCGGTGAGCCATCACACGATCTGCGACGGCATTCGCGAGAGATTTGGTTTCAACGTCTTTGTGTGGCCGTTGCTTGCCACCTTGCTGCTCAGTCTCATGGTGCTCTCCGCCGAGATCGGCGGCGTTGCCATCGCACTCGAACTTGCCTCGGGCATAGGCTTCCAGTGGTGGGCTCTGCCGGTGGCTTTTCTGGCATGGCTGCTGCTCTGGAAAGGCACGTTCGGTTTCATCGAGAAAGGCGTGTCGATGCTGGGCCTGGTGACGTTGTGTTTCGTGGTCGCGGCCGTGATGCTGAAACCCGATTGGACGGCGGTCGCGGCTGGCGCGGTGCCTTCGCTGCCAGCCCACGATACCGCCAATTACTGGTTCATGGCGGTCAGCATTCTCGGCGCCTCGATATCGCCCTACCTGTTCATGTTCTATTCCTCGGGGGCTATCGAGGACCAGTGGGACAAGAGCTATCTCGGCGCCAATCGGGCCATAGCGGGACTGGGGATGACCTTCGGCGGCACCATTTCGATCGGCGTGTTGATCGTGGCCGCTCTCGTGCTGGCGACGCACGGCATCAACCAAGTCGACGACTATCACCAAATGCCGTTGATGCTGATCCCGGTATTCGGCTTCTGGGGTTTCATCCTGTTCGTAGCCTCTCTCGCCATTGCCTGCTTTGGCGCTGCACTCGAAGTCGCGCTGCAACAGGGTTACCTCGTGGCGCAAGGTTTCGGCTGGACCTGGGGCGAGGACCGCAAGCCGCGCGACGATCCAGGCTTCAGCGCCGTGTATACGGTATCGCTGTTGCTTGCGGCCCTCCCGATCATGCTTGGTGTCGATCCGTTGAGGCTCACCATATTTTCCATGGCGCTGACGGCTGCCAGCCTGCCGTTGACGGTGGTTCCATTCCTGTTTCTGCTGAACGACGAACGCTACGTCGGCGAGCATCGCAACGGCATTCTCTCGAATGCCGCGGTCATCTTCATCATCGCGCTCGGCTTTGTGCTGGCCGTGGTGACGATCCCGCTGCAGATATTCGGAGGCACCTGATGGAGTTGCTGCGTGATCTCCTGGACAAGCAGGTGGTCGACCGCCGCCAGGTCAAAATCGGCAAGGTCGACGGGTTGGTGGCCGAATTGCGCCAGGGCAAGCCCCCAAGAATCGTCGCGATCGAACTCGGCTCCATCACTTTGGCGCGTCGCCTTGGCACATGGCCGGGACGATGGATGGCGCAACTCGCGGCAAAGCTGGGTGGTAAGCGCCATGGCGAGCCGCATCGGATCGCCTGGCACAAGGTGAAGGATATCGGCGTCGACATCGAGTTCGATATCGATGTGCGTCGGACGACGATCTTCGCCTGGCAGGACTGGTTGCGCGATCATGTCATCGGACGCATTCCGGGAGCTTGATGATGACCATCGTCAATCTCGAACATCTGGCTGGGCGACGCGTGCTTTCGCAGCGGGGCAAGAGCATCGGCTATATCGAGGAAATCCGCGCCGAACCGGATGGCGACGATTTCGTCGTTACCGAATTCCATGTCGGCGTCTACGCTGCTTTCGAGCGTCTTTCGGCCTCGGCCATAGGCGTGGCCGTGCTCGATCTTTTTAGGCTCCGCCGTCGCGGTGGCCTATACCGCATCCCCTGGGACAAGCTCGACATCTCTAACCCTGCGCGGCCGCGCCTGCTGTGCCCGATGACCGAACTTCCCGGTATGAAGAGCGCACCCGATCTTCCCGAATAGGCCGTCGCCGCGCTTCCTCGCAGACCTTGTCACCGTCACCGTAGCATGCTCGCCGCCAGGAAAACCGCGGCCGCTACCAAAACGACGGCTGCAACGACCAACAGCGGCCAGTTGCTGCGAGGCCGCGGTTCCGGCTCGCCTTCGACCGGCCGCATCGCGTTGGCGAAGCTGGCTTCATTTTCGAATTTCGGCCGGCGGGAACGTGGCGGCTCTGTTGGGGGCGGATTTTGTGTGTCCGCCGCCTCGGCATCGGTCTCCATCGGAGCAACGGCAGGATCGAAGCCGGGCGTTTTGTCCTGCGTCTCTCCCGACTGGATCTCGCCTCTGGCAGAGACCGGTGTAGGAATTGACATCTTGGCACTGACCTCTCGTTCGAACCAGGCTCTACCAAATCAGCGGCTGCGGTGCACATGGGCCCAAGGGCTAAATTTGATCGCCGAGCAGAATCCTGGCGTCCTTGGCCGCGACGATGAACGCCTGCCGTGCAACCCTTGGAGGCTTTTCGCCACGCATGACCGCAAGGCAGGCCTTGATGGCCGCAAGACGCCTTTCCGAGGTCGGCTTCGGCCAGTCCCGCAGCAGCACTTCGGCGGCATCGGACACAGAGACCACAACCCTGTCGCGGTCTATGCGGCCAGGCTGAATGACGATCGGCTTTCTGAAATGGCCTGTGCGCACCCGCCCCTCCAAGACCTTCCCCTGTTGCTCCACGAAGCCCTTCCGCGGACGGCCTCTAACGCCGCGACGGTCGATTTGTTCCTGTGCACCTGGCGTTGGAATTTGGAATAACGACGCCTGAGCCACTCGTCTCCACCATGGTTTTCTGGCTCTGCCGGGGTCTGGTGCATGGGGCTTGGAGAGCGGAACAAAGCGCATCTTGGCTTGTTAGGACGCAGCGCAAATTCGCTCACTGACAAGGACAAAGCCAATGAAAACACGACACCTTCTCGCATCCCTCGCGGTTGCTTCCACGGTTCTCGCAATGCCTGCCTTCGCGGCCGACAGCGCCCAGGATTTTGTCGACAAGGCTGCCGTCGGCGGCAAGTTTGAAGTGGACTCGAGTCAGATTGCCTTGGGCAAGGCCCAGGACCAGCGCGTCAAGGATTTTGCCCAGATGATGATCCGGGACCACGGCGCCGCCAACGCCAAGCTGCAAGCGGTCGCCGGTGAACAAAAACTGAAGGTGCCCTCAGCGCTCGATGCTCAGCATCAGGGCGATCTGGATAAGCTCAAGAACGGGCAGGGGCCGATTGATCCGGCCTATGTCGACGCGCAGCGCAAGGCGCATGACGAAGCCGTCAAGCTGTTCGAGGATTATGCAAGCGGGGGTGACAACGCCGCGCTCAAGACTTTTGCCCAGCAAACGGTCGGCACGCTGAAGATGCACCAGCAGGCGATCGAAAAGATCGCCGCCGGGCAAGATTCCATTACGGGAGCGACAACGCCGGCGGTGAAGACCGACAACACTGCCAACGCCGCCGCTCTTGTCCCCGGCGCAAACAGCTTCACCGAATCCCAGGCCAAGAGCCGGATCGAGAATGCGGGATATTCGAACGTATCGAAGCTGACCAAGGACGATCAGGGCATCTGGCGTGGCCAAGCGGCCAAGGGAGGCGAGAACCTAAACGTCGGGCTCGACTACCAGGGCAACATCGTTGCCGCAAGCAAGTGAGCGTGGATCAGGAGAAATCACATGAAGACGGTAACTGGACTGTTCGACAATTATGACGACGCGGCCGATGCGGTCGGCGAGCTTGAGGCGACGGGAGTCCCACATTCCAATATCAGCATCGTCGCCAACAACTCGGATGACTGGTACGACACAAATCGTTCGGAGGCCGCTGAAGACGCTGGCAGCGGTGCCGGAATCGGAGCCGTGATCGGCGGCGCCGGGGGCTTGCTCACGGGATTGGGCGTCATGGCCATTCCGGGTGTTGGCCCGGTGGTCGCGGCCGGATGGCTCGCCGCCACCGCCGCCGGCGCGGTTGCCGGTGCCGTGGCTGGTGGAGCGGCCGGCGGCATCATCGGCGGTCTGACGGAGTCGGGTGTGCCCGAGCGCGATGCACACGTCTATGCGGAAGGTGTACGCCGCGGCGGTACCTTGGTGACGGCTAGGGTTGAGGACCAACTTGTGCCGAATGCCGAGGAGATTTTGGGGCAATCCCGATCGGTGGACCTGGCCGAACGCCGCAGATCGTACGAGGCCGATGGCTGGACCGGCTTCGATGCCAATGCTGGCGAATACGTGCCGGGCGAGATCGATCGCGACGGCGGACGCGCAATCAATCGACCCTGAAAGCGCTCACGTTCCTCTGACTGGCACGCAGCGACGAGATCGCGGAAATCGATCTTGCCGCGCTATGCCGGGGCGCTTTGCGGCGTTTAAGCACCATCGAACCCATCTCGAGGGTATCGGGTTGGGTTCGATCGCATTTGAGGCCATATTCCCTGCGGAATCTCCGCCGCTCAGAACGGATCGCTCCGTGACCAACCGGACACCCCGCCCGCAAGGCGGAACCATGGAGGGGTCGACGTTGTTGTCCCAGCGGCCGACTTGTCGGTTGGCGGGCTAGGAGCAATCATTGATGACCACGGATCGATCACGCGAAAACGTTCTGGTTTCGCTCCCGTTGATCAATGCAAAGGCGGCGCCGACCCTTAAGCACGCCGGGGCGGAAGTTTTCTACATGGAAGCGATCCGCGAACTCACCGCCACGGACATTCCCTTTCTGGTTGCTGGAACCTATGCGGTAAGCGCCTATACCGGCGTCACTCGCCAGACCAAGGATCTCGATATCTTCTGCAAGGCCGGTGACTACGCGCGGATCCTCGCCCATTTCAAGGAGCTTGGATATGCCGTCGAAATCGAGGACGACCGGTGGCTTGGCAAGGTGTTCAAGGGCAGGCATTTCTTCGACGTCATCTTCGGATCGGCCAACGGCATGATGCCTGTCGGCGATCGATGGCTGGAACATGCCCGACAGATCGAGTTGCTGGGCAGCCGTGTGCGGATCATCGGACCGACCGAACTCATCTGGTCCAAATGCTTCATTCAAGACAGGGGCCGGCACGACGGCGCCGATATCGCCCACACGATCCTCAAGGCACACGACCAGATAGATTGGCACCGGCTGCTTTCCTATCTGGAGGTTCATTGGGAGGTCCTGCTGATGCAGCTCATCAACTTCAGATGGATTTACCCAAGCGAGCGCGATCACATCCCGGCATGGCTCCTCGATGAACTGCTCGACCGCCTCGCAAAGCAACGGCAATTGCCGTCCCCCAGGATGAAGATCTGCCGCGGGCGGCTGCTGTCGCAATCCGACTACGAGATTGATGTCAAGGAATGGGGCTTCGCCGGCGTCGGAGGTGTGGGGGATTTTCGTGATGCCTGAGCGCCTGGAGAACGTCGCGCCGAAGGATAGCGCACGGACACTTAAAGTTGCCGCCATGGGGGATCTGCATGTCAGGGAAGATCCCCGAACCTCGTATCGCGATCTCTTCGGCGAGATATCCAGGGAAGCCGAGATTCTCGTCCTGACGGGAGATCTCACCAATCTCGGCAAGCCTCGTGAGGCGGAGATGCTCGCCGAGGACCTGCGTAACTGCTCGATCCCGGTAGTGGCGGTGCTCGGCAATCACGACTACGAATCCGGCGCGGTGGACGACGTCGCAAACATCCTGCGCCAGGCGCATGTTCACCTTCTCGACGGCCATGCGGTCGAAATCGAGGAGGTCGGCTTCGTCGGCGTGAAAGGGTTCGTCGGCGGCTTCGGATCGCGCATGCTCGGCTCCTTCGGCGAACCCACGATCAAGGCGATGGTCTCGGAAAGTGTCAACGAGGCGATGCGGCTCGAAAACGCGATGCGCCAGGTGCGGGCGAAGCGGACGCTCGTGGTCCTCCACTACGCGCCGATCGCTGAGACCGTCGAGGGTGAACCGCTGGAGATATTTCCGTTTCTTGGCTCATCACGCCTTGCCGAGACGATCGATCGGTTCAAGGTCAGCGCGGTCGTGCACGGTCACGCGCATCGCGGCTCCTACGAAGGCCAAACGCCTGGGGGCGCCAAGGTCTACAACGTCGCCATGCACGTGGCCAAACCGAACGGCCGCCCCTATGCCTTGCTGGAACTCTGACGCCACGGCATCGTGCGAGCATTCAGTTTGAAGGCTCCGCCAGGAAGTGGCGGCGCAGTAGTGCGAGCTGACCACGGTTGTTTCCCGGTGATATCATTTTGGAGTTCGTCGCCAGTGGCGAATTCGTCAAACCTCCGTCTTGTCGAAGCCCCGCCGGGCGATAATTCTTCAGAAGGCGTGGGTGCTTCTCCCTCTCAGACAGGAGCCGACCATGAAACATCAGACACTCGACCAGCTCCAAACCGTCGCCAGGATTGAGCCGCTGGCGCCGTTTTCGGTAATGACACGTAATGAACGCATCGCGCGTTGGGCTGAACTTCTCGAGGAAAATCCCGAACGATGCCTCGGTGCGCTAACCGGCACGGAACATTTGCGTCCTGAAGCACGCGCCATCGCACGTGGGGAAGGATCGGCACTCGCGGTTGCCTTCGAAGACCCGATCTTGCGTGCATCGGGTCTGGGTGACGACACATATGGCGAGGCAAAGCGCTTCTTCGAATTGAGCGACTGGCAACTCCACGACATTGTCTGTGATTGCCACGTCGGTGCCACCATGAAAGCACGATGGGCCGCGGCTCGGGTCCGTGCAACGATCAGCGGGAACAGGCTCTTTGCATTCTTGAGGCGGTGCTTGATGCGGTGAGACCAGCGGGAGGTCGTTGCATGTCCGCGACGACCTCCTACACCGCCCAATGCGCAAGCTATCGCCGATCGTCCTCGCGGTAGAGCTGGTCGGTAGCGCGGTCGCTTTCCCTGCGTTCAACCGGACCACGGTTACGGCGGGTTACCAGGACATAGGCGATCAGTATGATCAGCAGCGCTGGCCCGCCGGCGACGACGATTAGCCACATGATACCGTCAGACATTGGAAATCTCCTTTCCTCCACAACCGGCAAGGAGACGATCCGTTCCGCTTGGATCGCGGCGCTGACCGGCGATCGGTTCCCGTCACCCAGGGGGTCCAGACGCCCCGCTATTGCCACAGGCCGATCGCCACCACCGCCATGATCAGGTATCTTGGCTGGACGATGCGACATCGGGGTAGGGAAGATATTGGATCTGGCAAGCCAGCGAGCCGAGGGAAATTCCATCGGCTTCGGCAAGGAAGGTCGCCAGTTCGTTGTTTCGGCGGCCCGATTTTATGAAATCCGCGGTCACCGCCTCGGCGTCGCCTTTGATATTGGCCGCATCGACACCATGGCTTTCCCAGAGTGCTCTATAGTGGCGGATCAGGGTCGAGCCATCGGCTGGAGAGCCCGCGCGAATAGTCTAGATCATGGCCTTGCAACGCCCACGGATCTGGGCCGTTCCCATGCCGACACAACGGGCCAATATTTGAGGCTCGACTGAGCGGGAGAGCCTTGGCGCTCGTGCGGGTGGCGATGGCGCAATCTACCTGAAAGTTCCGTCAGTCCGCAGTCTTGCCCAAAGTGTCGGCGACGACCGCGCCGCGCTCACCCATGGGAACCGCAGGGCCTGTGGTCGAGTCACAGGCTGTCTGATGTTCCATTTCCGCGTTGATGGCGGCGCCGGCGATCAGGATGATGACTGAAATCCATGTCCACATCATCAGGCCGACCACGGCACCGAGCGAGCCGTATGTCGCGTTATAGTTGGCAAAATGCTGGAGATAGAACGAGAACAGCCACGACGCGATGATCCATGCCGCGGTTGCCGCAAGCGCTCCCCAGCTCAACCATCGCCATTTCGCATGTTCCCGACTTGGCCCGAAACGGTAGAGCAAGGAAATGCCGGTCAGGATCGACACCACCAGGATGGGCCATCGGGATACCGCAACCACGGTTTCTGTCCAGGCATCAAGGTAGAAAAAGCGCAACAGCGACGGAACAACACCCACCGTAAGCAGCAGCACGATGCCGATGAGCAGGGCTCCGGCCGTGAACAGGATCGACATCAGATTGAGGACAAGGAACGAGCGTTTCTCACGCTCTTCGTAGGCGATGTTCATCGCGTCGAAGAGTGCCTTCATGCCGCTGTTGGCGCTCCAGAGGGCGATTGTCAGCCCGATGAAAAAGCCTGTGCCGAGAGCGCCTGCTTTCTGGCGGGCCAAGGCCTGCAGCTGATCGCGGATGAGATCGAGCCCACCCTGCGGTAACAATCCCTGGAGGTAAGCGACATCGTCGGCGACCGTGACCGGGTCCGCGACGAAGCCATAGATCGAGATGAAGGCCGCCAGGGCGGGAAACAAGGCGAGCAGGAGATAGAAGGTCGCGCCGGCAGCCACCAGCAGAACCCGGTCCTTGTTGAACTCTTCCCAAAGTCGCCAGAAGATGTCCTTCCACCCCAGCCCAGTGATTTGAGATGGCCATGTGGCGTCGCGCCCCCGGCTTCCTGGCTCCCGCCCTGCTGGGGCATTGCCGTCCTTGGTTGTCGAGGCCGCGCGGCTGGCTGCTTCCTCATCGATCAGCGAGGGCTGCTTGTCGTTCGGCGGAGAACCTCGTTGTGGTTTCAAAGCCATTACCGGGTTCGAGGATGTCCAAAGCGTGGCTGACAACGCGGGACAAAGACACCCGTTCCCGCCGTGCGGCCGATCACGATTTTCCTCCTTACCTGCATCTTTTGCGGCCGAGCGGCGTTTGAAATCGGTCAAGTGAACGGGTGTGTCCGATGAGAACGACAACCAGGGATAAGCTCAGGCGCGAAGCGGCGTTGTCCGAGGACGCCGACCTGATCGTCAATCGAACAGCCCACTTCATTGGGGATTGGATCGAAGAACATGTGGTTGACAAGTCTATCCCTATGTCCGGCATCGATGTCGCGGAGGAACTCGCAAGTCAGTGCGTGGCGGATGCGCAAGACGAGGGGATCGCGGCGCAGGACATCCAGGATGAGGTGGGCGATCTTACTGAATACATCGCGGAAACGATCGATGAAGGGAACGGCTCCCCCTTGGAAGGCGTGGCCACGGTGGCAACCAGAATCGCGGAACCTCGTTTGTCGAGTGTCAGCCCGAGGAGATGGCGATGACGAGGTTCCTGTCCTTTCTGGTCCTGGCAACGGGTCTTGCGCTCACCGCATGTGACAACAGCACCGAGCCGACGAAGGCCAACACCGACACCGTCACCAAGAACCCGCCGGTCGACCAGGACGCCAGACCGCAGTCGACGACCGGTGGCGATCAGCCAACTGCCCCGGCGACCAAATGAACCCGATTTCCTATTGCGATACGCCGCTGCTACGTGCGTGGCTGGCCTGAACGATGAGGCTCCGGTCATTTCCCCGGCGCGGCTAGGCTGATGACTGCACAAGCCAGGATTTACGGAGGGACCGGAACCTCAATCCACTGCTGCGCATTTCGACTTCACGCTTGGAAGACAAATGTCATCCAACCATCAAGACGCTGGCCAAGGAGAATTCAGATGCAAGGTTCAGAAGCGATTTCCAGGCGCCCTATCGGCGGCATGAGCATAGAACCATTCCTCGGCACGGTGACGGTCCGTTTCTCCGACGCGATAGTCGCCGCAAGCGACCGTGCGAAAATTCTTCGGGAGGAGGGCCATGAGCCGGTATTCTATATCCCGTTCGAGGATATCTATTTCGACCTCTTCGAGAAGACCAACACCACCAGCGAATGCCCGTTGAAGGGAACAGCGAGCTATTGGCGCGTTCATGCTGTCGGCGGCTCGGCCGATGACTTCATGTGGGCATATGAGACGCCGGACACCGCAGCCCTGGCCATCGCGCGTCATGGCGCCTTCGATCCGAAAAAGGCACGTATTGACGTCGATCCCAAGGAGGACAAGCGGCACACTCCACATGTCATGGAGTAGGATGCCGCCTCGACCTTCGTTCTTCTTGCTTGTCGCCATGCCGGCAAGTCGCCGCCGCCGGGATCAGCGGCAGCGGTGCGAGTCCGAGCCTTCCCCACATCGATCCACTCTCTAGAAGCCTCGTTGCGGCCGCTTCGATCGGTTTTAGCCGCGCCTCACCGACCTGCGGGAGCAAATCACCCTTTCGCGATCAGGCAGGGTTTTGTCGCGCTGCATTCGGAACAATGCCCGGAGTAAAAGGTTAGCGGCGAAACCAGTCAGGAGCGGAGCCATGTCCGAAACCCTCGTCTCAAAGCCAATTGGCCTCAGCCGGAGACGTTTCATGACGGGCACGGTTTCGGCCGCTGCGGTCGCACCGCTCCTGCCTCCTAAGGCCAAGGCGGATGAAGTGGCCGCGCCCCGTTCCAAGCTCCGGGAGCCGGTCGTCACCTCGCTTCGTATCAACAGGCAGGCTTACGAGCTTTCGCTCGACACTAGGACCAGCCTGCTCGACGCCTTGCGTGACCACGTTGGGCTGACCGGGACGAAAAAAGGCTGCGACCATGGGCAATGCGGCGCATGCACCGTGCTCGTCGACGGAAAACGGGTCCTCTCCTGCCTGAGCTTCGCGGTGATGATGCAGGGCAAGGATGTGACGACCGTGGAGGGGCTCGCCTCGCGCGACGGCGCCCTGCATCCGATGCAGCAGGCCTTTATCGACCATGACGCCTTCCAGTGCGGCTATTGCACGCCGGGCCAGATTCTGTCGGCCATAGGCTGCGTCAACGAAGGCCACGCCGGTTCCGAGGCCGATATCCGGGAATATATGAGCGGCAACATCTGCCGGTGCGCCGCATACCCCAACATCGTGGCGGCGATCGTGCAGGCTCGCGACGAAACCGGGAGAGCCTGACATGCGTCCTTTCGTTCTCGAGCAACCGGCCAACATCCCGGCGGCTGTCGCCCTCGCTTCGAATTTTGCCGCGCCGGATCGGCCGCCGACCCAGTCAGACATGCAATTCATCGCTGGCGGCACCAATCTAGCCGACTACATGAAGCTCGACGTTGCCCAACCGAGCCGCCTCCTCGATCTCAATCGTCTCTCCGAGCCGGCGCTTCGGCAAATCCGCGTCACCGCCGAAGGGGTTCGTTTCGGGGCGCTGGTGCGGATGGGCGAGGCGGCTGACGATAAAGACGTCAGGCTTCATTATCCGGTCATTGCCGACAGCCTCAGGCTGGCAGCCAGCGGTCAACTCCGCAACATGGCCAGCCTTGCCGGCAACGTGCTGCAACGGACGCGGTGCGAGTATTTCAGGGAGATCTCATGGGCCTGCAACAAGCGCCAGCCGGGTTCGGGCTGCGCGGCAATGGACGGTTTCAATAGGCAACACGCGGTGCTGGGCGTCAGTGACGCCTGCATCGCCACCTATCATGGTGATTTCGCCCAGGCACTGATTGCCCTTGACGCCAACCTCCATGTCGAGGGTTCGCGTGGCGCGCGCGAAATCCGGTTCGCCGACCTGCATCGCTTGCCCGGCGATACCCCTCATGTCGAGACCGGTCTCGCTGCTGACGAGATCATCACTGCCATCGACGTGCCCGCGGGTCCTTGGACCCGGCGTTCCCGCTACCTTAAGGTCCGTGACCGCGAATCCTATGCCTTCGCTCTGGCTTCCGCGGCGGTCGCTCTCGACCTCGACGGCAACAACGTTCGCGAGGCACGCATAGCACTTGGCGGCGTCGCCACGGTGCCGTGGCGGGCGAGGGAAGCGGAAGCGGTCCTGCACGGCAAGATACTGGATGAGGCAACGGCGCGGGCGGCCGCGGAGACGGCTTTCGCCGATGCCAGGCCGCGCGACCACAACGCGTTCAAGATCGAGCTTGGCAAAAGGACGCTGGTGCGGGCGCTCCTCGAAACCCGTGAGATGAAGGTGTGATCATGAAGGCAGCCGCTCCGCAGCCCAAGGAGAACATGGGTGCCCCGCTGCCGCGCATCGAGGGGCGGCTGAAGGTGACCGGTCAGGCGACTTATCCGGCGGACCTCCCGGCGGCCAACGTCGCCTATGGCGCGCTGGCCACCAGCAGTATCGCCAGGGGCAAGGTGACGGCACTTCACCTGGACAATGCCCGAGCGGTGCCGGGCGTGCTCGACATCGTGACCTATGGCGACATGGACGCGGTGGACAAGCCGAAATTCGGCAACATCGCCGCCGCCTCGATCGCGCCCCTGCATGACCGGAAGGTCTTTCACGACGGGCAGATCATTGCCTTGGTGGTCGCCGAGACCTTCGAGGCGGCGGAGGAAGCTGCGCTGCTGATCCGCGCCGACTACGCCGAGGAGAAACCGAGTGCGGGCTTCGACAGCCCTGGAGCAACGACCGTTGCCGCCGCGGGCAAAAGCCCGATGTTCAAGGAAGACGTCAAGTCTGGCGATTTCGACGCCGCCTATGCCGCTGCTCCGGTCAGGATCGATGCACGCTATTCGACACCGACGCAGCACCACAACCCGATCGAACTGTTTTCGACGACGGCAATGTGGCAGGGCGATCAACTCACCATCCATGAGCCTTCCCAGAACGTCACCGGCTGGAAGGCCGAACTTGCCAGGCAGTTGAAGATCGATCCGGCAAAGGTGCGCATCGTCAGCCCATACATCGGCGGCGCATTCGGCTCGAAGGGGCCGATGACGGCCCGCACGGCGATCGTCGCGGTCGCTGCAAGGCGTCTCGGCCGGCCGGTGCGTTGCGTGGTCAGCCGCATGCAGGCGTTTGGTACCCAGACCTATCGCGCCGAGACCAGACACCGGATCCGAATGGGCGCCGACAAGGACGGCCGCATAACAGCTTTCGCGCATGAGGGCTGGGAGGTGACATCGCGACCCGATCCCTACGTGGTCGGGGGAACGTCGGCGACCGGCCGTATGTATGATTACGGCGCGGTGCTTACGCAGGTGTCGCTGGTCCAGGCGGACCGCAACACGCCCGGCTACATGCGTTCGCCTCCCGAAACGCCTTACGTCTATGCGCTGGAGAATGCCATGGACGAAATGGCGGTGGCGCTGGCCATGGACCCGGTGGAGTTCCGAAGGGTGAACGAGCCAAAAGCCGAACCGATCGGGAGAAAGCCGTTCTCGAGCCGCTCGCTGATGCAATGCTACGACCAGGCGGCGGACGCATTCGGCTGGGCGAAGCGGGACGCCAAGGTCGGATCGATGCACGACGGCGACTGGTTGATCGGCATGGGTTGCGCGACGGCGATCTATCCGACCTCATCGGCTCCCTGCGCTGCGCGCGTGTGGCTGACCGTCGACGGCGATGTACGTGTCCAGAGCGGCTCGCATGAAATCGGCACCGGGGTGCGCACGGTCGCCGGCCAGATGGCAGCAGAGCGCCTCGGTGTCGCCATGGACAGGGTCAGCGTCGAGATGGGCGACAGCACCTTGCCTCCGGCGCCCGTGTCGGGAGGGTCTATCTCCACCGCAAGCGTCTGTTCGGCGGTACTCAAGGCCTGCGACGCGATCAGGACGAAGCTGTTTGCCGCGGCGATCGGCGAAGGTGGTCCGCTTGCCGGCGCCCACAGTGAGGAACTGGATATCCTCGATGGCAAAATCATTGCCAAGGGCGGCGCTTCGGCAAAGGTCGAGGACGTCTTGAAAACCATGCGGGTGGGGGCGATCGAGGAGTATGCCGAGTATGCGCCCAAGGGGGCGAGCCCCGAAGCGCTCAAGAAGCTCTATGCCGGCCAGCCGGAGTTTCACGGCGGCGAGCAGGACGAGGATTCGGTGAAATATGCATTCGGCGCGGAATTCGTCGAAGTTCGCATCAATCGCCTTACCAGGGAAATCCGCGTGCCGCGCATTGTCGGGGCCTTTGCCGCCGGCCGCATCATGAACACGCGCACGGCGCGCAGCCAACTGATGGGCGGAATGATCTGGGGCATCGGCCAGGCGCTGCATGAGGCGACCGAGGTAGACAGCCGCTATGCGCGATACGTCAATCGAGATCTGCAGGACTACCTCGTGCCGGTCAACGCCGACATCAAGGATCTCCAAGTGATCCTGGTTCCGGAGATTGACCGAGAGGTCAATCCGGCAGGCGTGAAGGGCCTCGGAGAACTGGGCAATGTCGGCACGGCGGCCGCCGTTGCGAGCGCGGTATACCATGCGACTGGCAAACGAATCCGCGATCTTCCCATCAGGATCGAGCAGCTTATCGCCTGATCGGGCTTACCCATGGGCGGTCTGATCCACGAATTATTACGTGAGGGAACGTCCGGGCCGCCAGCGTCTTTCGTCCCGTAGGCGGTGGTCGTCTCGCACAACTCAAAGGAGATGAAGATGCCCAATCAAGGCGGTAGCCACGAACAACACGTGAAAGCAGGCCAGCAAAGCCATAAGAACATGGACGATAAGAACCGACGTCAGCGGCAGGAAGCCGGTGACAATCAGCGCCAACAAGGCGACGACAGCGTCCAGCGCCAACAAGGCGGCGACAGCGTCGGCACGACGCGTGGCGGAACCCATGAACAGCATGTGAGAGCTGGCGAGCAAAGCCAGAGAATCGCTAGCAAACCTGTGTGGCTCCGTGCCCGTCGCGAGCGCTGGGGACGGGCTCCGGAGTGATAGTGCTGCGCCAGAGTCGACGCCGCATGCTTAAGCCGAAAGAGAGACAGATTTGATGCCCGATCCGAGAGAACCCGACCCTAACCGCGACGTACCCATGCCGGCTCCCAATTGGAAGCCCAAGCCGATGGGCGAACCGGAGCCGGAAGGATTGCCCGATGAGGCGCCGTTGCCCAATCCTGACGAGAACGAAGAGCCCCCGATGCATGCGGTCGGCTGAGCGGAATCCGCCCTCTGTTTGGTCACTCCTCGTCGAAGCGGCCGCCTTCCCTTGAAGGATCGCGTGACAGCACCGCTTCCTCGACATCGTCGGGCAATGCCTCGTCGCTTTCCTGGTAGGGGTTGTCGTCATCTTCCTCGGGCAATTCGCCGTCGGCCTCGTCTTCCACCTCGACGTCATCCGGAAGGATTCTCGCGCCTGCGAGCGCGTCCCAATCCTGCTGCTCTACCGTGGGACCTTCAGTCTCCGTCGGGTCTTCGTTCTGAACTGTGGGTTGCTCACTTTTGCGGGGGTCCATCGTCGTTCTCCGAAATCCGGGGAGTTTGCCCCGGATCGCCTGAAGCGCCCGGGGCAACAGCTCGCCAGCTAGGCGGCCTGTTCCAGGGCACGTTCGTTGACACCGCCCTCGCCAAGGCTGGAAAGTGCCTCGTCGGTCGCCGTCTCCTCCTCGAGGGTCTCGTTAAGGAGTTTGACCACGTCGCTCTTGCCGAGCTGTTCGGCCCAGGCGATCAGCGTCCCGTAGCGCGCGATCTCGTAGTGTTCGACGGCCTGCGCCGCCCCGACCAGCCCAGCATCCAGCGCCGGGTCGCCCTTATATTCCTGGAGGATTTCCGAACCCTCCTCGATGATGCCGTCGATGGCCGGACAGGTTTTGCCCCGGGCCGGCTTGTCGAGGAGTTCGAAGATTTGTTCGAGGCGGTCGACCTGGCCCTCGGTTTCCTGCAGGTGTTTCTCGAATGCTGCCGAAACATCTTCGGATTCGGCGCCTTTTGCCATTTTCGGCAGTGCCTTCAGGATTTTCTTCTCGGCGTAGTAGATGTCCTTCAGCCCGTCGAGGAACAGGGCTTCAAGGCCTTTCGTTGCCGCTTTCTTCGCAGTCGCCATGATTTTTATCTCCAATTGTCGTGAAGCCCACCAGCGGTGTAGCTGGAGCACAACTTGCTGTGAGGACGGTTGTTCCAGCCATCTCGCAATGACGCGCAAGCGTGTCCGCGGCGCGAACTCCGTCACTGGATCTGTTGCATGGTGCATTGACGCGGCGCCTTGTCCGGCCGCCAGCGCAACAGTTTGGTGCCATGCCGGAACCTGTCGCCGGTGACATGGTCGAAGCGGACCTCCACCACCAGTTCCGGCCGCAGGGGCTCCCATTCGCCGCTGCGCTGCGTGCTCCAGCGGCTAGGCCCACCCGGCGCCTTGCCGGTGAAGCCGGGCCCGCCACGCAGCTTTTCCAGCTTTCGGGTGACGCCAGCCCGGTCATCCCTGCCAATGGTCGAGGTAAAACCGACATGGTCGAGTTTGCCGCTCTCATCATAAAGGCCGAGCAGGAGCGAGCCGACCTCCTTGCCGCCGGTCAGATAGCGGAATCCTCCAACCACGCAGTCGGCCGTACGCAGCCGTTTGACCTTGACCATCGCGCGTTCCCCCGGCCGGTAGGGGTCGGCCAGCAATTTGGCGACCACGCCGTCGGTGGAACCATGGCCGGCTTCCTCAAGCCAGCGTCTGGCGATCGCCGGATCGGTCGTGCTGGGCGAGAGCCGCAACCCAGGCTCGGCGCAGTCCTGAACAAAGCCCTCGACTGCCAGGCGTCGTTGCGTCAACGGCTCGCCGAGCAGGATCGTGTCGCCTGGCGCGACCGGCATGTCGAACAGGATCAGCCGGGCAGGCGTTTGCGCGCTCAGCTTGCGGATGCGGCTTTCGGCTGGGTGAAGCCGCATCTGTAGCGCGTCGAAAGAAAGCTGGCCTTCGAGCTCGATGACGATCTCGCCATCGACGACGAAATTGCGGGCCTCGACCTGCCGCAGCATGGCGACGAGCTCCGGGAAGTAACGGCCGAGAGGTTTGCCGGATTTGGCGCGCAAGTAGACATCCGTGTCGCCTTTGAAGGCGAGGCAGCGAAACCCGTCCCATTTGGGCTCGTATTGCCAAAGGCCTTCCCCATCCGGCAGGATGTCGGCTGCCTTGGCCTCCATGGGGGGCGTGTCCAGGGGTAGGGCAAACCTGTCCGTCATTGCCTTTACTTTCTGGGGCACGGCGCCAGCGGCGAAGCCCGCCAGCCGCAGGAGCTTCAGGCACCGAGATCGATCAAAGCCACACCGAATTCAGCTCGCTTGCGGCGGCGCAGGTGACCCGGCGCTTCCACCACGGTGATTTCCAATGTCGGCCGAACGGTGCCTTCGAGCAGATGGCCGCCTTTGGTCGTGCCGTCGCTCAAACCAAGCACCGCGTGGACATGAAGGCTTGGCTTGCCATCATCGCCCGTCGCGACATCACCGATCGCGCTCAGGACCTCGCATTGTTCGTCGACCGGGATTTTTCGATAGGTCTTCGCCTCCAGGTCGAACCAACCGACGGTGGCCCGTTGAAACGCGCCGATCGCCGTCAGGGAGGCGCTACCGATCTTCTGCTCGACCGCGAAGCTGGTCAGCGCCGCGAACGCTTCCTCGCCGGGGTCGAGCACCACGACAAATGTCCGTTGGCCATTGGCCTCGTTGACGAGTCGCGATTTCATGCCGGCGTTCCAATCCTCGCGGTCGGTCAGTGGGCGTGGTGTTCGGCGTTCCTCTTGCGGGTCGCCGCCGCCTTCTTTGCCGATTCGGACCGGTTGGCGGCCGATCGGGAAGCGGACGCCTTTCCGCCGCTTTTGCCGCCCTTGTGCGCCGCTGGGTGCCCCGTGTGCTTGCCCCGCCCGGAGCCGCCTTCCTTCTTGCCGCCACCATCGTCCTTGTTGACCGTCGCCCATGCGCGTCGCTCGGCTTCCTTGTCGGAGACGCCACGCTTCTCGTAGCCTTCGGCAATATGATCGGCCTTGCGTTCCTGCTTGTCGGTGTATTTGGATTTCTCGCCTCGGGGCATGATCGTTTCTCCTTCTCGATGGAGGTTGAACGCCAAGCCGGCGCCCGGGTTCCAAGCGCGGTCAGCCTTGCCCGATACGCCCTATCGCGGCGGCTGTTGCAGCCAGGTAGGTTCAACCGATCGCGAACCTGACCACCGCCGCCAGGGTCAGGATGCCGACCAGTCCTGCCACGAAGATGATCCGGCGCGTGCGGGTTCGCAGGATGATCTCGCCTTGGCGCGCTGGGAAGACAGTCCATTTTCGCCGCGTCCGTCTTTATCGTCTTTGCCATGCCGGTCATCGCTCATGACCGCCTCCTGTCGGGCTGTTACGCCTCGGGCGCAGTCGCGGGTGCCGTGTAGCGCCGCCGAACGGCATCGAGCACCCATTTGCGGCTCTCGTCCGCCGAAAGCTTGCTGTCCTTTTCCGCCTCGGCGGTTTCGCGGGCGAGGTCCTTGTCCCTGATCTGGTGGCGGAACCATTTCGAATAGTCGCCCGCGCGCAATTGGAACTCCCAGGTCTTGTCGTCTATGCCTTCGGCCATCTGAGCAAAGATCATCAGATTATGGGCCCTGAGGTTCATCGCATCGTCGGGACCGCGGAAATAGAAGCTGCCGGTCTCATCGAGTTGACCCTCGGCGTATTTGCGGCTGTGGCGCTTGAGAGACTGGCGAGGTTCTATGACCTTGATCGTCGTGATTTTTTTGCGCGCCCCCGGCCGCCAGAACAGAACCCGATCGCCCTTGGGCGTGGGAATGTCCTTCGGCGGCTCGATGCCGGTCTCATGGCAGAAGGTCTTCACCACGTCCTTAGCCTTCGGGCCAAGGGCGATGACGGCCGTCATCAGACGCAGGGCGTCGGTCGAAATCGCCTCGGGATGGACGGTGATCAGGATCGTGCCCGGCAATTCCAGGGAGAGCACGGCGCGGGTGTCGTCGCGCCGCTTCGGAAGAAGATGGTGCGCTTCGTCGATGACCAGCCAATGCGGCCTTGCGGTGCGGCGACGGAAACTGCTAAGGCCAGGCAGCAGGTCGGCAAAGAAGTCAGGCCGTTCGTTGACACGCAGCGCCAGCCCGTTGACGACGACATTGCTGTCGGCCTTGGCGATCAGGTCGAGCACCTGTGCCTTTGTCGGCGCGCTCGATGCATCCCCCAGCCGAACGGCGCCCTCGAGGCCGTCATAGTCACCCTCCGGGTCGAAGACGCAAAACTGAAATCGGCTGTCGACGAAGCGTTCTGTCAGCGCGGTGGCCAAAGTGGATTTGCCGATGCCCGAACTGCCGGCGATGAGCACGCTTTCGGTCGGCGACAGATAGATGTCGTCGCCACCGGACGATCCCAGGACAATCCCGTCGTGACGTTTCGGCACGATCCCGTGGTCGCTTTGATCAGCTTGACGATCAGTTCCTCGACGCCTTTGCCGCGTGCACCGCGCGTGACCAGGTCCGCGGTGCTTTTGACCGCGGGAATGGCATTGTCTACCGCAACGCTGCAGCCGCAGGCTTTCAGGA
Organism: Mesorhizobium sp. URHB0026; assembly: GCF_054059755.1. Classification (NCBI taxonomy): domain Bacteria; kingdom Pseudomonadati; phylum Pseudomonadota; class Alphaproteobacteria; order Hyphomicrobiales; family Phyllobacteriaceae; genus Mesorhizobium; species Mesorhizobium sp. URHB0026. The sequence continues at coordinate 2,939,175 of NZ_JBSSCN010000001.1, forward strand.
AGGCGTGATCGTTCTCGGCGTCGCCGATACCCACAACATTGTGCGGCGACAGGCGAAGGTCCTCGAGTGCTGCCGCCAGCCCGGTGGCCTTGTTGACGCCGCTCGGCAGGATCATTACCGCGCCCTTGTTGAAGATGATCTCGAGTTCGAGCCCCATCTGCTTGATGACCTCGAGCACGGTCGCCTGATGCGGTTCCCAGGTGGCGACGATTGACCGTCCCACCGAAAGCGGCTTCACCCCCTGCTTTTTCAGCCTGGCGACGAATTCGGGCTCCGGCGATGGTGAGATCGCCCGCTCTTCCTCGCTGGCCGGTGTGTAGATCAGGGCGCCGTTTTCGGCGACGACCTTGTCGAACAGGCCGACATCGGGAAACACGCGCTTAAGGTCGGGCAACTCGCGGCCGGTGACCAGAAGCAGTTTGCGGCCACTTTTCTTGAACCGCTCCAGCGCGGCGAGCGTCTTGTTGGAGACCGTCCCGTCATGTGCGAGGGTCCCATCATAGTCGGTCGCCAAGGCAATGAAATACATTGCGATGACCTCAGTAGCCGCCGACGATCGGCAGGATCTCGCCGGTGATGTAACTTGAGCAGTGCGGGGAGGCGAGGAACACATAGGCTGGAGCCAGTTCCTCCGGTTGGGCCGGCCGTTTCATCGGCGTGTCGGCGCCAAATTTCGAGACGTCGTCGGCTTCCTTGTCGGACGGATTGAGCGGCGTCCACACCGGGCCAGGCGCGACCGCGTTCACCCTGATGCCCTTGGCGATGAGGTTGCCCGAAAGCGCTCGCGTGAAGGCATGGATGCCGCCCTTGGTCATCGAATAGTCGACCAGCTGCTTCGAGCCTTCTATGCCGGTTACCGAACCAGTGTTGACGATCGCCGAGCCCGGCTTCATATGCGGCACGGCTTCCTGCGCCATATGGAAATAGCCGTAGAGATTGGTCTTCAGCGTCGTGTCGAAATGTTCTTCGGTCAGGTCGCTGAAGTCGCTGGAATGGATCTGGAAGGCGGCGTTGTTGACCAGCACGTCGATGCGGCCGAATGCTTCGACCGTGGTCGCCACGGCATCGTGGCAGTCCTGGCGTTCACTGACGTCGGCCTTCAACAGGATGCAGCGCCGGCCTTCTTTTTCAACAGCGGATTTTGTGTCTTCGGCGTCTCTGTCCTCGGCCAGGTAGACGACCGCGATGTCGGCGCCTTCGCGGGCGAACAACACCGCCACCGCGCGTCCGATGCCCGAGTCGCCACCAGTGATGAGAGCCACCTTCCCTTCGAGTTTCTTTGATCCGACATAGTAGGGTGCATCGTAGAGCGGAGCGGGCTCGATCGCCGCTTCATGCCCGGGTTTCGCCTGATGTTGCTTGGGGAAGGGCGGCTCGGGATAGGTCCGGGCGCCTGCCTGCATGGCGTGCTCCGCCTTTCCGTTGCGCTTCGATTTGTCCTTGGCATCGATGCCGCGCTGGATATGGCGCTGCTTGGCGGCTTCACCGGCCGTTTGTGACTTCGTCTGCATGATCGTCTCCTCGGCTGAAGAAAGTTCAACGCGCGGCAGACCGGCGGGTCTGCGCGACGCATAGGCTTGTCAGAAGGTATCGTCGCCCGTCCGTGTCAGTCCTTGACGTAGGCGCCGGGTTGGCGGCCCGACCTTGGAGCCTTCGCGTCCTTCGAGTGCTCGGAGATCGCCGGACCCGCGCCGGATGTCTTCTGTGTCGCGGGGCTGGGCGTCGCCTTGCGAGGCGGGTTCTGTCCTTCTGACTGATGTGTCTCTTCATTTGTCTGATCCGCCGGTCGCGTAAGCCCCATACCACCCGCCGGTGGCTTGTTGCCCGCTGCGTCAGACGAGAAATCATCGTTCGGATCCGGGCCGGTCCTAGCGGGATACTTCCGTGCGCCGGTTTCATATTCGGTTCTGTCGCGTGCCATGGCGTCCTCCATGTTTGACTGAACGGAAAACAGCCGCCGGGCGATCAGGTTCCGAACAAACGGTGATGGTCACCCCTTTTCGCCAACGGTCGCATCGCCCTTCGCGTGCGACAGTTGCCAAGTACATTTGGATCGGGTGACGTCATCATCCGGCATGCAGGGGGGCGATCGCGAACGACGTTTGCGCGCTGCCAATCTCGCGGCTATTTCAAAGGCGGCTCCGCGGGAGAAAAATCTTTCCCGATTTCGGCACACGGCGACCGTGAATTCCTTTTGTTCGGCAGCAATGTCTATAAAAACTATGGACATTGGCGAACTGGTTCGAAAAGATCACAGGGCATCCATCATGACCAATCCGGCCATTGTCGGCTTCTCCGGCAACTTCACGCGGCCCTCCAAGACCCGCGGCTTCGTGGACCATATCGTAACGGAGATCGCCCGACGATACGGCCTCGCCGCCAGTACCCACGACATCGTCGATCTCGGTCCCAGCCTTGGCAATGCCAAAGCCACGCGGGACTTGGACGTACAGGCTCGCGCCATCCTCGAGCGGATCCTGGCCGCCGACGTCCTGGTGGTCGGCTCGCCTACCTACAAGGGCAGCTATACCGGTCTGTTCAAGCATTTCTTCGATCTCGTCGATCCGGCGGCCCTCAGGGGCAAGCCGGTGCTGTTGGCGGCGACCGGCGGCGGCGATCGCCATGCATTGATCGTCGAGCATCAGCTGCGGCCGCTGTTCGGCTTTTTCGAAGCCTTTGCGCTGCCGACGGCCGTATACGCCTCGGAGAAGGATTTCGCTGATGGCGTGCTGGCATCCGAAGCGATCCGGGCCCGCATTGGCCTCGCCGTGGACGATGTCGGTGTAGCGCTGTTTGGCCGGCAGCACGCCAGGATAGCCGCCGAGTAGCGTGCTCGGAACATATCCCGCTCCGACCCTGGCGCGCGCTGGAGCGCTTGTCTGAAGCCCCGCCGTTGAACGCGCCTGTGCGCCGCAGGGTGACTTCCATTGCACCGCCTGGCCGCCCGGTCGCAATCAGCGGACGCTGATGCTCCGCATGCACGGACGACCACGCCCGAAGATTATCCGCTGCTAAGACCGGAGCATAGCGGCGTGCTCTTCCGTCAGAGGCCGAACCGGTCCTTCACCCGGCCCGAAATGATCGCCGCCCTTACGCCAAGCGGCCAGAAGCGGTGGAGCCGGATTGGCTTCAGTCCCGATATCGGCATCGGGAAGGGAGTGGTCTCGTCGCCGCGCAGGCGGTTTGCCAGCGCATTGCCCATCGCCGAGGCCATGGCAACACCGCGGCCATTGTAGCCAAGGCAGATCAGCACGCCGTCTTCCGGCTCGTGAACGTGCAGAAGATGGTCTTTAGTGATCGCAACCCGGCCGTTCCAGCCATGTGTCCACCCCGTTCCAGCAAGCGCCGGCCAGAGCCGTAGCGCATAATCGGTGAGATAGCGGATGGCGGAAGCATCGCCGATGGGCCTCATCGGTCCCCGTCCGCCCATGAGGAGCCGGTTCTGGGCGTTGATGCGGTAGTAGACGGTGATGTTGCCGGCTTCGTAGACGACCGGTCTTTCGGGAAGAATTGCATCCGCGACCGTGGGCGACAGCGGTTCGGTCGCCGCGATGGCGCTGAACACTGGAACCAGCGACTGCTCTAGGCCCGGCCACAAGTTTCCCGTATAGCCGTTTGTCGCGACAAGGACCTTCTCGGCGCTGACGGATCCGTTTGCGGTCTCGAGCACCCAGCGCCCGGCCTGCCTGCTCAGCGAGAGAACCTCGCTGCCGCCAAATATCCGCGCGCCGGCCTTCCGCGTGGCGGCCGCCAGGCCAAGCGCGTATTTCAAGGGATGGAGGTCGCCGCCCCGAGCATCGAACATGCCGAACATGTATCTGTCCGTGCCGGTTCGCGCCGCCATCGCCTTTGCGTCAAGCAAGCCGACCGGCATCCCCCGCCGCTCGCATTGATTGGCCGTGGCCCGCACCGCGGCTGCCGGCTTCGGCCGGATGGCCGCGCGTATGGTGCCGTTCTGCCGGACCTCGCAATCGATCGACAGGCGCTTGATTAGGTTGAAGGTGAAATCCGGAGCACCGTAGGAGAAGTCGATCATCCGCGCCCCGAGCTCGGGGCCGAACATCGCTTCAATCGTGTCGGGATCGTATTTGAGGCCCGGATTGACCTGACCGCCATTCCGGCCCGACGCTCCCCATCCCGGCTGATAGGCATCGAGCACGCAGACGTCGTCGCCGGCTTCCGCCAGATGCAGGGCGGTCGACAGGCCGGTGAAGCCAGCACCGACGATGGCGACCCTCGCCCGCCGCGCGCCGGCAAGGGAGGGGTAATTGCCGATGCTGCCAGCCGTATCGCGATAGAGGCTCCGGGGGCGGGCTGCTTTCGTTCATGGACGGAGGCTTTCACGACAAGGCGGCCGGCTTGAGGGCACGATAGCTCTCAATGGCCGATATCCTGCATGCGCGGCAGACCCAGACTCTCGTGTTGGATACGCCAGCAATCCTGCATGTTTTCGGGAGGTCACGACATTTACGACAGGCCTGCCGCCCGTGGCATGTCGTATGAGGAGCCAATTATGTGATCGCGCGTGCGACGGATGACGTCCTGCTATCGCAATCAAGTTGTTTGTACATGCTTGTACATGTAAATCGATCTGATAGTCTCTGCGCCAAGGAGCGGCCAAGGAGGATCACATGCGCAACGCTTCTCTTTTCGACCTCTCCGGCAGGAAGGCGCTTATCACCGGCGCCAGCCGTGGCATTGGCCGCAGCATCGCCGAGGCGCTGAGCGCGGCCGGCGCCGACGTCGCGGTCACGGCCCGTAGCCTGGACTCGCTTGACGAGACGACGGCGGCCATCCGCGCGGCCGGCGGGGTTGCGCACGCCATTGCGCTTGACGTAACCGATGTCGGCCAGTGCCGAACGGCTGCTGCCGAGGCAGATCGCCTGCTTGGCGGCCTCGACATTCTCGTCAACAATGCCGGACTGGAAGAGGTCCGGCCCTCGCTCGACGTTGACGAGCCGCTGTGGGACCGGATCGTCGACACCAATCTCAAAGGCGCGTTCTTCTGCGCTCAGGCGGCGGCACGGCAGATGCGGGACGCCGGGCGGCCCGGCGCCATCATCAATCTCTGCTCGTTGACTTCAGAAGTCGGCATTCCGACGGCGGTGCCATACGGCTCGTCCAAGTCGGGCCTGCTCGGCATGACCCGGGCGCTGGCAGCGGAATGGGCGCAGCTTGGCATCAGGGTCAACGCCATCGCCCCAGGTTATTTCAGGACAGCGATGACAGAGGTGTTCTACGCCAACGAGGCGTGGCGGCAATCCATGCTCGGCAAGATCCCGCAGCATCGTTTCGGCGATCTGCGCGACTTGCACGGCGTCGCCGTGTTCCTTGCTTCGGACGCCTCAGCCTACATTACCGGCCAGTCCATTCCGGTGGATGGCGGTTTCCTCGCATCGATCTGAGGCGGCTCGCCCAGTTCGGGAACAAAGTCTTCCGCAATGTGACCGGCCGGCGCATTGCTCTGAACAGAAGGAGCACCCCATGTCCGACATCAGCTTCCACGATCTGTCATCCCTAGATACCGCGCAACGGGCCGGTCTGCTGAAACGCGCCGAGGGCGATCTGTCGGCCTTCGTCGAAAAGGTCCGCCCGATCATCCAGGCCGTCAGGGAAGAGGGTGACGCCGCCCTGATCCGCTTCGCCAGGGAGTTCGACAAGGCCAATGTGGCGGAAGGCGGACTGAAAGTGTCGGAAGCGGAGTTCGACGCGGCCTTCGACAAGGTCGAGAAGGATGTCGTGGAGAGCATCAGGTTCGGCATCGAGAATATCAGGCATTTTCATGAGGAGCAGAAGCCGGAAACCATGTGGCTCAAGGAGATCCGGCCAGGCGCCTATGCCGGCGACAGGTACACGCCGATCGCATCGGTCGCGCTCTACGTGCCGCGCGGCAAGGGCGCCTTTCCGTCGGTGACGATGATGACGTCGGTTCCGGCTGTGATTGCCGGCGTGCCGCGGATCGCGATCGTGACGCCGCCAACCCCGGATGGGTCGGTGGACGCGGCCACACTGGTCGCCGCTCGCCTTGCCGGCGTCGGGACCGTCTACAAGTGCGGCGGCGCTCAAGCCGTTGCCGCCGTCGCCTACGGCACCGAGACGGTCAAGCCGGCACTCAAGATCGTCGGCCCGGGCAGCCCCTGGGTGGTGGCGGCCAAGAGCGTGCTGTCCTCGATCATCAATACGGGCCTGCCTGCCGGACCGTCGGAAGCCATCATCTTTGCCGACGACAGTGTCGACGGAGGCCTTGCCGCGCTCGATCTGCTGATCGAAGCCGAGCACGGGCCGGATTCTTCAGCCTATCTGGTGACGCACAGCCGCAAGGTCGCCGAGGCAGCACTTGCTGCACTTCCCGACCACTGGTCGCGGATGACCGAACAGCGTGTGGAATTCTCGCGGGCGGTGCTGACCGGAAAGCGCGGCGGCATCGTGCTGACGGCGTCGCTGCAGGAAAGCTATCGCTTCATCAACGACTACGCGCCCGAACATCTGGAAATCCTGTCGAAGGAGCCGTTCGCGCATCTCGGCCCCATCACCGAGGCGGCCGAAATCCTCATGGGCCCGCATACGCCGGTCACTCTTGCCAACTTCGTCCTGGGGCCGAATGCGGTGCTGCCGACCAGCCGCTGGGCGCGAACCTATGGGCCGCTTTCGGTGACGGATTTCGTCAAGCGCTCCTCGGTCGGCTATGTCACCTCGGCCGCCTATCCGGAACTGGCGCAGCATGCTCGCCGGCTCGCCCGCTACGAGGGGTTCAGCTCGCACGAAAACGCGGTCTCGGAGATCCGCGACCGCTATCTCGCCGGTTGAGCGGAGACGATCGCGATGAAGGCGGCACGACTTTATGGACAGGGCGATCTGCGCGTCGAGGACATCGCCGCGCCAGGCATTCCCGATGGCGGCTGGGTAAAGCTCAGGGTCGATGCCGCCGGCATCTGCGGTTCGGACCTGCACAATTTCCGCACCGGTCAATGGATAAGCCGGTCGCCCTCGACGGCCGGCCATGAGTTGACCGGCACGGTGATCGCCCTGGGCGAGGGGGTCGATACCATCGCCGTCGGCGACAGGGTCGTCGCCGATTCCCGTTTCTGGTGCGGAGACTGCGCGCAATGCCGTGCCGGCAAGCGGCAACTCTGCGTCACGCTGGGCTTCGTTGGTGAAATCTGCGACGGGGGTTTTGCCGAACAGGCGGTATTGCCCGCACGTCTGCTGCATGTAATCGACGCCAGCCTTGACGAGCGTGTCGCGGCGATGGCCGAGCCGCTTGCCGTCGCGCTGCACGCGGTGCGGCGTCTGCCGAAGACGGCAGGTTCGGTTCTGGTCGTCGGCTGCGGGCCGATCGGCGGTCTTGCCGCGCTGTTGCTTTCGCGAACCTTCGCCGGCACGGTGCTTGTCGCCGACCGCAACCAGGCGCGCTGCGCCCGCGTGGCGCGGGTGACGGGCGCCACGATTGTCGGTCTCGACCGCGATGCCGTTGCAGCCGCTACCGCCAGCGTCCCGCTGCTGGCGGCCGTCGAGGCGACCGGCAGCGTCGCGGCGTTCGGCCAGCTACTCGGCGTTCTCGATCCTGGTGGCGCGATAGCGATGGTCGGCATCTTCCATGGCCGCCTCGACATCGACCCCAATGTTCTTGTCGAACGCGAGATCGCGTTGCTCGGCTGCCATGCTTTCGCGGACGAATTGCCCGACGCTGTGCGGATGCTGGGTGAACTGAGTGAACCGCTGCTGGCCCTTGTCGATTGCGAGATCGGTCTGGACGACATTCCAGCCGCCTATGAGCGGCTGTTGGCGGGAAGCAGCGATGGCTTGAAAACAATCATCCGCATGCGGCAACCTGCCGGAAAGGGTTTTTGAAATGATCGATTTGCCCGACACGGCAAGCCCCCTCTACGAGAAGGTGAAGGACTACATCCTGACCAACATCGGGACGGGCCGGTGGGGCAAGGACCGCAAGCTGCCGTCCGAGAATGAGCTGGTGGCCTCACTGGGCGTGTCACGGATGACGGTTCACCGGGCCCTGCGGGAGCTGACCTCGGCGGGATTCCTGATCCGGCTGCAAGGTGTGGGAACATTCATCGCGCCGCCCCGGCCGCAGTCGACGCTGATCGAGATCAACAATATCGCGGCGGAGATCGTCGAGCGCGGCAACAGCCATCGTTCCGAAGTTCTCGTTCTCGAAGCGATGATGCCGACCAAGGAACTGGCACTGTCGTTCGAGTTTGCGAAGCGGGTTTCGATCTATCACTCCGTCGTTGTCAATTTCGAGAACGACTTGCCGGTGCAACTGGAAGAGCGTTTCGTCAATCCGGACCTGATCCCCGACTACGACAAGCAGGACTTCACCAAGACGGCGACCTATGACTACCTGATGCAGAAGACGCCGGTGACCGAGGTCGAGCATATCATCTCCGCGATCCCGGCTGACAAGGAGACGGCACAGCATCTCGGCATCGATGTCGGCAGTTGCTGCCTTCTCCTGCATCGCAGGACATGGACGGGGGCAGTCGTGGCCACGATCAGCAAGCTGACCTATGCCGGCAGCCGCTACTCGCTCGGCAGCCGCTACTCGCCTTCCAAAGCGAGCTGAAGGCGACGAGCCAATGCAAGCCGCCGAGCTGGATCAACCTGAATTTGAGTCCCTCCAACTTGTATATGCATGTATGTATTTCAGCCTTGACATCCGCTGCCGCTGCCGCTGAAATATGTTAGCGCTTCAACCATGAAGTGGCGGGCAAGACGCCGAGGCACAGTGCCGCAAGAGCAGAACCCCGCAGTCTCACCAGACCGGATGCCTGGGTAAAAAGCGGTCTGATCATCAAGGGGAACGAAAGATGACGCTTAACCTAGCAGGACAATTTCGCGCGCTCGTGATGGCCGCCGCGATCGGGCTCGCCACCGCCCCGGTGGCCCACGCAGCCGATGCTGCCATCCCGACGACACCTGAAGCTGGATCGTTCAAGATAGGCATCGAGCCGTGGCTTGGATATGGCCAGTGGCACGTCGCCGAGGCCAAGGGACTGTTCAAGACAAACGGTCTGTCGGACGTCCAGATCGTCAATTTTGCCGAGGACAAGGATATCAACGCGGCGCTCGCAAGCGGCCAGCTCGACGCAGCCAACATCGCCACCCACACGGCGATGGGCATGGTTGCGGCCGGTCTGCCGGTGAAGATCGTGCTGCTGCTCGATGTCTCCATGACCGCCGACGCCATCGTCGCTGGCAAGGATGTCACCTCCATCGCCGATCTCAAGGGCAAGCAGGTCGCTTTCGAGGAAGGCACGACGAGCGACATCCTGCTCAAATACGCGCTGGCCAGGAACGGCATGTCGGTCGCCGATATCCAGCCGGTTCCGATGCCGGCCGCCGACGCCGGCGGCGCCCTGATCGCGGGCCAGGTGCCGGTCGCGGTCACCTACGAGCCGTACCTCACTGTCGCCATGGCGCAGAACAAGGACGTCAAGCTGCTGTTCACCGCCGGCGAGGATCCCGGCCTGATCAGCGACGTGCTGGTGGTGCGCGATGAGGTGATTAAATCGCGACCCGGCCAGGTGCTGGCCATGATCAAGAGCTGGGACGCCGCGCTCAAGGACTATAACGCCGACACCCCCGGCAGCCGCGCCATCATCGCCAAGGCGGTCGGTTCCGACGTCAAGGACCTCAACACCGCTTTCGACGGGGTGCGCTACTATTCGCTCGCCGAAAACAAGACGGCGCTCACCGGAGAGTTTACCACCAAGACATTCGCCGATGTCGAAGCGGCCGCCAAGAACGCCAAGCTTCTGCAGGCCGATGTGACGCCGGAGCAGATGATCGATCCGTCCTTCGTCAAGGCGGCGCGGTGACGAGATCCGGATCGCGGTGGTAACGCGGATGTCCGGAGAGCCTCCCGCGAAAACCGGCTTGGCCCGCCCGGCACGAGCGCCCGCCGCAAAACAGGCAAGGCGACGCCGGTCCTCCGGGATCGGCGTGCCCATCGCCCGGTCGCGTTTCCTGGCGATAGCGGTGGCCGTCTTTGTCGGCCTTGGCCTCGCCTGGTGGGCGGCGACCGGGCTGGGATGGGTGAAACCCATCTTCCTGCCGTCGCCGGGCAGCGTTGCGACCCAGATCGCCAAGCTCGCCGCCGACGGCACCTTGTGGCTCGACCTCAGGGCCTCGATGTACCGCATTTCCATCGGCTTCCTCCTCGCCTCGGCACTGTCCATACCGATCGGCGTGCTGATCGGCAGTTTCCGCTCCTGGGAGGCGGCCATCGAGCCGCTGGTGGATTTCATCCGCTACATGCCGGTTGTCGCCTTCGTGCCGCTCTCCATCCTGTGGGCTGGTACCGGCGATACCCAGAAATTCCTGATCATCTTCATCGGCACTTTTTTCCAGCAGGTGCTGATGATCATGGACAATGTGAAACGGGTTCCCACCGACTTCATCGGCCTTGGGCGCACGCTCGGGCTGCCGGACCGCAAGATCCTGACGCGCATCGTCGTTCCCAGCGCCTTGCCGGGCATCTGGGACACGCTGCGCATCAGCCTCGGCTGGGCATGGACCTGGCTGGTGCTGGCCGAACTCGTCGCGGCGACATCCGGCCTTGGCTATCGCATTACCGTGTCGCAGCGCTATTTCCAGACAAACACCATCATCGGTTACATCCTGCTGCTTGGCGTGCTCGGCCTCATCACCGACCAAGCCATGAAGGCCCTGGAGAAGGTGCTGTTCCGACAGGAAGGCCACCCGCAATGAGGAACCGCCGGTGACTGTTCCCAAATTGCGCATCGCCGGTCTCAACAAGAGCTTCGGCACCGGAGAGCGGCGCACGCAAGTGCTGCGGGACATCAATCTCGACCTCGCCGACAACGAGTTCGTCTCCCTCGTCGGCACGTCGGGCTGCGGCAAGAGCACGCTGCTGTCGATCGTCGCGGGACTGCAGGATTTCGACGCCGGCGATCTCAGCATCGATGGCGCGCCGATCCTGCAGCCGGGCCTCGACCGTGGTGTTGTCTTCCAGTCCTATACGTTGCTCCCCTGGCTGACGGCGCGGCAGAATATCGAGTTTGCCCTGAAGGCCGCCGGCTATGATCGCGCCGCCTGCCGCGAGATCGCGCTCGAGCATCTCGACCTCGTCAAGCTCACGCAAAGCGCCGATCGCTTCCCGTCCGAACTGTCGGGCGGCATGAAGCAGCGCGTCGCTATCGCCCGCGCTCTCTCCTATCGCCCCAAAATGCTGCTGATGGACGAGCCCTTCGGCGCGCTCGATGCCTTGACCCGACACCAGATGCAGGAACTGCTGACCCAGATCTGGGAGGAGCACCGGCTCACGGTGCTGTTCGTCACGCATGACGTGGAGGAGGCCGTTTATCTGTCGGACCGCATCGTCGTCATGGGGATCGGCCCGGGACGCATCATGCAGACCTTCAACGTCGACATCGAACGCCCGCGCCGGGAAGAGGTCATGGAGGCCCCGGCCTTCATGGATTTGCAACGCGGCGTGCACAAGGCGATCCGCGAGGCGTCGAGACGTCCCGAAATGGCGTGACGCCAGCAACCTTCGTCGGCCCCGCGCCAGCCTTGGCGGCGTGCTGCAACAGCGCAGCGGGTCGCTCGGCGTGTTGATCGCCGCGATGCTGCTGGGCCTGATAGCGGCAAAGCCACGTCCTGACGCAGGAACTCGTTGGCGGCCACGTCCTGGGATCTCGCAAATAGGTCTTGTCGGAGGCATCAGGCAATCCGTCGGCTCGCACCCTGCCGGCACCGGTCACGTCGCTTTGCCGACCGAAGCGTCCGTTCCCATTTCTTCCTCGGAAATGTCGTCGAAGGAAGCGTAGTTCATGTTGTAGAGGCGGGCGTAAAGACCTTTTCTCTTCATCAACTGTTCATGGTTGCCGCTTTCGACGATCTCGCCATTCTGCAGCACGATGATGCGGTCGGCGCCCCGTATGGTCGCCAGCCGGTGCGCGATGACCAACCCTGTGCGCCCTTCGAGCAGCTTGATCAATGCCTTCTGGATCAGCATCTCGGTGTAGGAATCGATGCTGGCGGTGGCTTCGTCGAGCACCAGGATCTTGGCGTCGGCCACCAGCGCCCGTGCGAAGCTGATCAGTTGGCGCTGGCCGAGCGAGAGATTGCCGCCGCGCTGCTCGAGTTCGGTGTCGTAGCCGTCAGGCAGTTGCTCGATGAAGTCATGCGCGCCGACGGCCTGTGCGGCGCGCACCACCTCTTCGCGGCTGGCGCCGGTCTTGTGATAGCGGATGTTCTCCAGCACCGTGCCGGAGAACAGGAACGGCTCCTGCAGCACCATGGCAACCTGATCGCCGAGCGAATCCTGCGTCAGGTCGCGCACGTCATGGCCGCCGACCAGGACCTCACCCGACCAGACATCGTAGAAGCGGTGCACCAGCGCCATCGAACTCGACTTGCCTGATCCGGTCGGTCCGACAAGCGCGACCGTCTCGCCTGGACTGACGCGGAAGGAGATGTTCTTCAGCACCGGCTGGTTAGGCCGGTAGCCGAAGGTGACATTCCGGAACTCGACCGAACCGTCCATGTCGCGCGACAGCGCCACCGCATCTTCCTTGTCGCTGACATCCACGGGCACGTCGAGCACTTCTGAGATGCGCTGGCCCGACGCCATGGCGCGCTGCATGACGCTGTATTGCATGGTGAGCGAGCGGATCGGGTCGAAGAAGCGCTGGATGTAGAACAGGAACGCCACCATCACGCCGATGTCGAGACTGTGCGACAGCACCATCGACCCGCCGACGACGATCACGGTCGCCATGGCGATGCCGGTCAGTGTGTCTACGATCGGCACCATCACCTGCGCGTATCGCGCCGACCGCAGATGGGCGTTGAGATTGGCCAGCACCTTCTCGTCATAGAGATCGAAATTGACGTGCTGGCGCTCCAGGCTCTGCACCGTACGCACGCCGTGGATGCCTTCGGCCAGCGCCCCGTTGGCGATGGAGTTGGTCTCGTGCGCGGCCATGAAGGCGACCTTGGCGCGCGGCAGCCAGAACAGGCGCACGATGAACAGCGCCGGCATGGTCGACAGCGTCAGCAGCCCGAGCCGGAAGTCGAGCCACAACAGGACGGTGACGATGCCGAAAAGAAGCACGATGTCGCCAACCGACATCACGGACGTCTCGAGGAATTCCTGCATCGAATTGACGTCGCCCTGCAGGCGCGACATCAGCCGGCCGACCTCGGTCTTGTCCATGAAGCCCAGAGAGACCCGCTGCAGGTGGCTGAACATGGCGCGGCGCAGGTCGGACAGCACGTTCTCCGCCACCTTGCCGACGACGCTCTCCTGGACATGGCTGGCGGCATAGTTGATGAGGATGATCGCGGCAAAAACGGCGATCGCGGTGATCATCACTGAACGGTCGAGCCTGCCTGGCGCCATGCCGTGATCGATGGCGTAGCGGATGACCAGCGGAATCGCCAACTGCGTCAGCGTGAACACCAGCACCGCCGCGACCGAGATGAAGATCCGGCCCCCATATGGTCTGACGAAGCTCCAGATGCGCCTGACGATGCGCGGATCGTAGGCCTTGCCGAAGACCTCTTCCTCATCGCGGTGCGAGCCGACGACGGCCTTGGTCGGGCGTCGGCTTGTGTCTTCCTTCTCGTCGTCCTGTGTCGACATCAGGCGGCTCCCTCGAGCCGATCGTCGTCCGGCCGCAACTGCAGGTCGTAAAGCGCGCGGTAACGACCGTCGAGCGCCAGCAATTGCTCATGCGTGCCGCGTTCCGCGATCCGGCCGCCCTCGACGAACAGGATCTGGTCGGCATGCATCAGCGAACTCAGCCGATGCGAAATGATGAGCGTCACGCGATCCCTGGCGAAGCGCTTCATCGCCACCCGGATCCGCTGCTCGGTGCCGGCGTCGACCGCGGCCGTGGAATCGTCGAAGACCAGCACCGATGGTCTTAGCATCAGGCTGCGCGCGATGGTCAGGCGCTGCCGCTGGCCGCCGGAAAGCGAGGCGCCGCGTTCGCCTACGACCGTGGTGTAGCCGGCCGGAAGCCCGATGATGTAATTGTGCAGCTGGGCATATTCGGCGGCCTGGCCGATGCGGGTCTCGCGCGCCCAGGGATTGCCGTAGGCGATGTTGTTCTCGATCGAGGTGGTAAACAGGAACGCATCCTGCTGCACAACGCCGACCGCCTTGCGCAGCGATTGCAGCGTGACCTTGCGGATGTCTTGTCCGTCGATGGTGATCGCGCCTGAGGTCACGTCGTAGAAGCGCGGGATCAGATGCGCGATGGTCGATTTGCCGCTGCCTGGCGGCCCGACGATGCCGACGGTTTCGCCGGGCCTGGCTTCGAAGGAAACGCCGGAAAGCGTCGGACGCTCGCCCGCGCCCTCATAGCGGAAACCGACATTGTCGAAGCGCAGCACGCCCTCGGTGATGACGAGCTCCCTTGCGTCGGGCGCGTCCTCGATGTCGAGCTCCGCGTCGAGCAGTTCGAACAGCCGCGTGCCGCAGGTCGAGGCGCGCGCGAAGGAGTTGACCATCAGGCCGAGCTGGCGCACCGGCATCTGCAATATCGTCATGAAGGTGAGGAACTGGGCCAGCGTGCCGACGCTGATCTGACCCGCGATCACCTTCTGGCCGCCGAACCACAGCAACAGGCCCATGGCGGCAAGGAAGGAAAAATTCATGGCGCTGGTGTTCGAGACGCGGATCTCGACGCGCTCATTGGCGAGGTCCAGTGCGTCCCGTTTGGCACGGTCGAACTTTGCCAGTTCATGCCTTTGAGCCGCGAAGGCGCGCACGACACGGATGCCGCCGAGATTCTCGTCCATCACTCGGCTCAGCACCGACAGCCGCTCCTGCAGCGTCAGCCAGGTGCTGCGCAGTCGGAGCTGCGTCACCGATGAGCGCCAGGCAACAAACGGCACGAAGCTGAGGCTCAACAACCCGAGCACGAGATCGGTGCTGATCAACAGATAGGCGCCGACACCGATCAGCACGCCAAGCAGCACCACGCGCAGGATACCGGTCGAAAAGAACATGCGCACGCCGTCGAGGTCGAGCAGCCCGAGGGTGATGAGATCGCCGGTATGGACCTTGTCGTGGAAGGAAAAGCTCAGCCGCTGGATCTTCTCGTAGAAAGCGAGCCGCAGCTCATAGCCTGTCCGGTGGCCGACGGCCTCGCCATAGTAATTCTGCGCCATGGTGAAGAGGCCGCGCAGGATGCTGACGACCAACAGCGTCAGCGCCGTATTCCACAGCGCCTGCTCGGCCGCGGTGCCGGCACCGGCCGCCATCACTCCTTGCGCCTGGTCTATGGCGCGCCCCAGGAGACGCGGAATGAAGAGCTGCAGCGTCGCCGCGATAAAGGTCGAGATGAGGGTGATGGCAACCTGCCAGGGATGGCGCAGCGTCATGCGCACGATGCGCAGCAAGGTGCTGAGGCCCTTGCCCCAGGAGGCTTCCGCCACATGGGCAAATGATTTGCCGCGCCTGGCCGCGCTGGTCGCATCCGTGTGCAAGGAAATACCCAGACCGATCCGGGCATTAGCCCGAACGAATGTAGCAGACTCAATCAGATAGCGCGATTTTACGCGCGTCCGACCTGCCCGTTCAAGGGCCAATGGCGGCATCGCACTGTACCTGAACGGCGAGATCGTGTCGCAACTCGCCGCTGGTCTGCCGCCGGTGATCGATCTCGCGCCGTTCCGGGCGGATAGGTTCTGATTGTTCAAAGCCTGCCGGACCAGCAGGACTCCGTTCTCGCATGAGGGAAACCGACGTGATCGCAAATACCGACACCCGCGCCGTTGAACCGGTCGATCCCCAACGCGCCTACGCCGTGCTGGTCTGCGATCTGATCGGGCTGCGTTTCGATGCCGACGGAAAGCCCGACCCTTCGGAGGTGCGTGCGCATATCGAAGCCAAGGGCGGCCGCTTTCATGCGGCTGTGCTTGGCGACAAAGCAGGGCTTGAGCGTGGCCGCGTGCATTTCTTCTATCAGCCGGACCTCAGTACCCGCGAAGAGCTGATCGAAGTCGCCGGCGATGGACGCTATGATGCCGTCATCGCCGCCGCGACCTTCCTGCCCGCCGAAACCGTCTTTCCGCTCGCCGGCGTGCGCATCGGCGCCGGCACCGGCAATATGGGCTCGCATTCCTGGGGCGGCGGCAGCGGCGAGGGCGGTACGGCCGTGCTGATGAATACGCCCGGCATCAACAGCCGCGCCACGGCGCAGATGGTGATGAAGGCGATCCTGAAAGTGCTGCCGGATCTCCCGGTGGACTTGCTTCACAACCGGGTGGCGCACGGCGCCTTCGACACCGGCAGGGAGCTGCGCGATTTCCCGACTGAAAAGCTCGAAGGCAAGACGATCGCGATCGTCGGCTACGGCAATATCGGCCGCGAGGTCGCCAAACTGGCCCGGGCCTTCGGTATGCGCGTGGTGATCCACGCACGGCCCCGGCATCGGGACTGGATTGAGGCCGAAGGCTTTGTCTATGTGGCGGACCTCGTCGATGCGGCTGATGGTGCCGATGTGTTGAGTGTTCATGTCGGCCTGGGTAAGCAGGATGCACAGACCGGCCGCTACGCCAATGCCGGGCTCATCGGCGCGGATGTCCTGTCGCGCATGAACAGAGGCGCGGTGCTGATCAACTACGATCGCGGCGAGCTTGTCGACGTTGCGGCCCTCGGCGAAGCCTTGTCCTCGGGCAGGGTGCGTCATGCCGCCATCGATGCCGACCTGTTCAAGGATGCCGCGACCGGACGCCTTTCCGGGCCGATGCTGCCCTATCTCGGCCTCGTCGAGAAGCATGGCGCCAGGCTTGAGCTCCTCCCGCATGCGGCAGCCGATACGGATCATCCCTCGCGCGTCGCCGGCGCCAAGCAGGCCGTCGACCAGATCTTCGATGTCATCAGCCGAAAGTCAGTGACGAACGCAAAAGGCAGCGTGCCGCCGGCCTACCTTTCCCTTGGAGTAACCACGCCTCCAGGCATTGGACCGGTGACCTCCGGCCAGCTCTTGAAACTGACCGCTAGCGAATGTTCCGAGCTGGCGGATCTCTGCGATCGCCAAGGCCGGTTGTGGAAGGCTCTCTCCGATACCTCGCCTGCCGAGCGAGGCGCCGTTGTCGCCGAGCAGGGCGAAGACCTTGTCCGGTTGATCGACCGCTCCTGTCTTCTGGCCGAGAACCTCAACCTCAGAGGACCTTTCCAGCGATAAGCCGGAACTCAGTCTCGGGGACCCGCCACCATCCGGGCGACCCGCGTCATGTCCGCGCTCATGTCGCGGTCGTCGTCGAGCGGGCTGACGAGCGCACGCACGGCGGCATAGGTGCGCCGTGGTCCTTCGCCCATGCTGGCGACGACGCCGCGCAACTCCACGCCCGTCGCCGCGAAGATCAGCTCCATCGCCACGAGATAGCGCAGGCGTTCGACAATCTCGGCTGTCTTGGCCACCACCCGTGGTGCCATCGACGACTGATCCTCGATCCCATCCGATACGGCAAGCGGGCTGAGCGAAATCGGATTGGCCAGATGCCGGATCTCGGCTTCCAGCGCGGCAAGCGGTTTCTGTAATTCGGCGTAGCCCTGGCGGCTGCCGCCCCTGGCCGACAGGAAGCGCGGCAGTTCCGCCACGGTCGGCGACATCAGCTTCATGCAGCGATTGGCCGTGCCCACGGCGCAATGCGCAAGCGCCTGGCCGAGTTGCTCCCAGGCCAGCGTCATCGCGGTGAGGTCGAAATTGCCGTTCGAGACGACGCGTCCGTCCTCAGGTAGGATCACCGGGTTGTCGCCGGAATGGGTCAGTTCGATCTCCGTTGCCAGCTTTGCCTGTTCGAACGCATGCAACAGGCCGCCCCATACCTGCGGCACGCAGCGATAGCTGAGCGGATCCTGAAGCCGCCGCGCGGCGTTCTCCTTCCACAGCCCGCTTCCTGCGAGTTCCGCCCGCAGCCGTGCCCCGATCTCCCGCTGGCCGAACGCTGGTCGCGCCGACAGCGCAGCTTCATCGATGGCGGTGAGTGACGAGCGGAACGCTTCGTGGTTGAGCGCCACCGCGGCCAGCGACCAGTCGATGAGGTGGGCGACATCCTCCAGGCAGAGGCACGCCGTGCCGGTCGACAGGCTGTTGGCAACGATGATGGCATGGCCGTCCTTCTCGCGCAGGTCGAGCGGTTCGAGCCCGGCCAGCGCGAGCGCCTGGGCCGACGGCATGATCCTGCCCTGGAACTCCGTCTCGCCGTCGCCGCGCAGCGCTCGCGCCATGTGGCCGAGATGGGCGAGGTCCGCAGCTCCGATCGATCCCCAGGTCGGGATCACCGGATGAACGCCGGCGTTGAGTGCCGCCACAAGGCCTATCACCACGCGTTCGGAAGTGCCGGTGCCGCCGGCGGCCATGCCCGAAATGCGCGCGGCCATCAGCGCGCGGACCGCCTCGGTCGGAAGGGCCGGGCCGATGCCCATGCTGTGGCTGAGCGGCACGCTGTGCTGGAAGGCGATCAGATCGGCCTGCGCGAGCGGGGTGTCGACACAGGCGCCAAGGCCCGTGGTGACGCCGTACATCGGCTTGCCGAGTTGCGTCAGCTGCTCGATGAGCGCGCGGCTCGCCCGGATGCGGCGCATCGCCTGCTCGCCCAACATCAGCCGCGCATTGCGCCGCGCGATCTCGGCGACATCCTCGACGCCAAGCGGCTTGGCGTCGAGCAGTATCATTCGGGCTGTCATGTCTCGCCTGTATCCCGTGACCGTATGCCCGGGCCGACGGCGCGACGGGCGTCACCGTTTGTGGCGGCTTACCGGCTGGTCCGCAAGCCATTGCGGTTGTGACAGCAGCAGGCGAGGGGTGCTTCAGGCGAAATGCTGGTTTCGGCAGGTCACCTCGCGACGGCGTCGGGCACCACCACCAGCTTGCCGACGAAATCCTTGGCGATGAAATCGGCTTGCGCGCGGTGGAAATCGGAGAGTTTGTAGACGCCGCCGACAAGCGGCCGGATCTTGCCCTCTTCGATGTAGCGAACGATACGGCGGAAATCGGCGCGCGTGCCCTGGCTCGAGCCGTGCAGCTGCAACTGTTTCAGATACATGGTCCTGAGATCGAGCTGGACGACCGGACCTGCGATCGCGCCGGCCGTGGTGTAGCGGCCCTCGGGCCTCAGGATGCGCAGCAGATCGTTGAAGATGGTGCCGCCAACGAGGTCGGCGACCACATCGATCGGCTGGCCGCCGGTCGCCTCGGTCACGGCTTGCGGCAGGTCAGCGACACCACGGGTGATGACCGCCTCTGCGCCGATGTCGCGCACCGCCCTTTCCTTGCCTTTGCCCACGACAGCAAAAGGAATGGCTCCACGCGCCCGCGCCAGTTGCACGATGCCGGAGCCGACGCCGCCCGACGCGCCGGTGACCAGCACGCGCTCGCCCGCCTTGAGGTTGGCCCGCTCCAGCATCTGTTCGCCGGTGAGATAGGCGCAGCAGAAGGTGGCGAGTTCGACGTCGCTCAAAATGGTGTCGACAACATGGGCGTTGTCGGCCGGCACGGTCTGATACTCGGCATAACCACCGTCGCGGCCATGGCCCATATAGTCGATGTCGGCCAGTGAATCGTCGTCGCGGTTGTAGATGGAGAAATCGACCATCACCCGTTCCCCGATTCGATCGGGCGAAACGCCTTCGCCGACGGCAACGATGGTGCCGACAGTGTCGGTGCCCTGGATGCGCGGGAAGGTCAGCGTGTTGCCCTGGCGGCGCCATGTCGAAACGGCGGCCGCGTCCTCTTCCGTGCCATAGGCGCCCTGGCGCACCCAGACATCGGTATTATTCATGCCGCAAGCGGTGACTTTCACCAGCACTTCACCTGGCGCGGGCGCAGGCACTTTCACGTCGGTTCGGTAGACGAGCTTTTCCGGTCCGCCGTGCCCGGTGAGCAGCACGGCGGCCATGGTGGCGGGGAGGGTTTTGGTCATGGCATTCATGGGTCGGTCTCAGAGATTGGCAAATACGCTGTTCACGGCATCGGCGGTCTTGGCCACCACGATGTCGGCTTCGTCGCGGGTCAGGCACAGCGGCGGCGCAAAGCCGAGGATGTCGCCCTGCGGCATGGCGCGGCCGATGACGCCGCTCGCGGCAAGGGCCGTGGCAATTTGCGGTCCGATCTTCAGCGAAGCATCGAAGAAGACGCGGTCGTCGCGGTCTTTGACGAATTCCACCGCCGCCAGCATGCCGTCGCCACGCACCTCGCCGACATGTTTGTGACCTCCAACGGCCTTGGCCAGTTCGGCACGGAAATAAGCGCCGGTCTCGCCGGCATTCCGCACCAGGTCCATCTCATCGATCAGTTCAAGATTGGCGACGCCGGCGGCAACGCAGATCGGATGCGCCGAATAGGTCCAGCCATGGCCGAGCGAGCCGAGCTTGTCGGAGCCTTGCACCAGCACCTGCCACATCTTGTCGGCGACGATGACGCCCGACAGCGGCGCATAGGCCGAGGTCAGGCCCTTGGCGATGGTGATCAGGTCGGGCTTGATGCCATAATGGTCGGAGCCGAACATGGTGCCCAGTCGGCCGAAGCCGGTCACCACCTCGTCGGCGACCAGGAGCACGTCGTACTTCTTCAGCACCGCCTGGATCTTTTCCCAGTAGCCTGCGGGGGGCGGCACGATGCCGCCGGTGCCGAGGATCGGCTCGCCGATGAAGGCGGCCACGGTTTCAGCTCCTTCGGCGAGGATCATCTCCTCGAGCTTGTCGGCGCAATGCCGCGAGAACTGCTCCTCGCTCATCGAGCGGTCGGCGCGACGGAAATAGTAGGGCGCCTCGGTGTGCAGGATCGGCGCGCGCGGCAGGTCGAAGGCATTGTGAAACAGGTCCAGCCCGGTCAGCGAGCCCGTCATCACACCCGAGCCGTGATAGCCGCGCCAGCGTGAGATGATCTTCTTCTTCTCCGGCCGCCCCAGCACATTGTTATAGTACCAGATCAGCTTGATGTTGGTTTCGTTGGCATCCGAACCGGAGAGGCCGAAATAGACCCTCGACATGCCCTTCGGCGCGCGGTCGATGATCATCTTGGCGAGCGTGATCGAGGCCTCGGTGCCGTGCCCGACATAGGCGTGGTAATAGGCGAGGTTCTTCGCCTGGGTCGCGATGGCATCTGATATCTTCTGGCGGCCATAGCCAACATTGACGCAATAGAGGCCGGCGAACGCATCGATGCTCTTCCTGCCATTGTTGTCCCAGACGGTGACGCCTTCACCGCCGGCCATGATCCGCGTCGGCGATTCTCCGCGTGCGTGGGTGCCCATATGCGTTGAGGGATGAAAGAAATGGTCGCGATCCCATGCGGCGAGTTCGTTGGATTGGTCGAGCATTTTTTAACTCCTTGAAAGAGATCCGGGTGCGAGCCTACGCCACATCGAGGCAGAGGTATTTGAGGTCGGTGAAAGCTTCCAGCCCGTGGCGCGAACCTTCGCGGCCGATGCCGGACTGCTTGACGCCACCGAATGGGATCGGCGCGCCGGTGATCTTCACACGGTTGATGGCGACCATGCCGTAGTCGAGCGCGCGGCCCATGCGCTGCTGGCGCGCGCCGTTCTCGGTCACCAGATAGGCGACCAGGCCATATTCGGTCGCATTGGCGCGTGCGATCACTTCGTCCTCGCTGTCGAAAGGCGTGACGGCGGCGACCGGACCAAAGGTCTCTTCGCGCATGATCAGCGCGTCCTCGGCGACATCGGCCAGCAGCGTCGGCTGGTAGAAGAGCGGTCCGGCCTGATGGCGCTTGCCGCCGGCGAGGCAACGCGCGCCGAGGGCCACGGCGTCGGCGACCTGTTCCTCGACCTTCTTGACGGCGCGCTCATGCATCAGCGGCCCGATGTCGACGTCATCGAGGCCATTGCCGGCCCGCAGCGCCTCGATGCGCTTGGCGAAAGCGGCGCAGAAGCGGTCATAGAGCGGACGCTGGACATAAATGCGGTTGGCCGCAAGGCAGTCCTGGCCTGATGTGGCGAATTTGGCGTCGATGGCGATGGTCACCGCTTTGTCGAGATCTGCATCGGCAAAGACGATCAGCGGCGCGTGACCACCAAGCTCCATCACCAGCCGCTTCATCGTCGGCGCACTTTGGGCGGCGATCAGCCGGCCGATCTCGGTGGAGCCGGTAAAACTCAGGGCGCGCACGCGCGCATCTTCGCAAATGCGTCCAACGATCGTCGCGGCCTTGCCGGTGACGATGTTGAAAACGCCTGCCGGCAGTCCGGCGCGTTCGCCGAGTTCGGCCAGCGCCAGCGCCGAAAGTGGCGTCTCAGAAGACGGATGCGCAACGATGGTGCAGCCGGCGGCAAGCGCGGCGGCTGCCTTGCGGGTCAGCATCGCCGAAGGAAAATTCCACGGCGTGACCACGCCGAGGACGCCGATTGGTTCGCGCCGCACCATCATTTCCGCGTTCGGCAGATGGCTGGTGACGTTCTCAGCGTTCAGGCGTTTTGCTTCCTCGGCATACCACTCCACGAAAGAGGCGGCATAGTCGATTTCGCCGAGCGACTCCTTGAGCGGCTTGCCCTGCTCGAGCGTCATCAGCAGAGCGAGGTCGTTTTTCGCTGCGATGATCAGCTCGAACCATTTTCGCAGGATTTTCGAGCGCTCCTGCGGCAGCAGCGCCCGCCAGCCCGGAAAGGCGCGCGTCGCGGCGTCGATGGCTTTTGCCGTCTGGCCGGCATCGAGCGCTGCGACGAAGGCCACCGTGGTGCCGGTCGCCGGATCGGTGACCTCGAAACTCTCGGCTGCCTCGCTTGCCGTCCAATGGCCGTCGACATAGGCAAGCTCGCGCAGCAGCCGGCGGTCGGCCAGCCGGTCGAGCGCTTCGTGGCGATGCGAGCGGGCGAAATGCGCGGACATGGTCGAAGCCTCCCGGTTCGGTTTGATGCGGGGAGACTACCTATTACCGGCAGACAGAGAGGCTGTTTGGACGCTTGGCCGTAGAGAGAGTCTCTCTATTGCGACGAGGGGGCAGTCGATCTCTCCGGCCTACGTCGACGCCGGCAGCAGGTCCGCTATCGGCAGCGCGATATCATCCTTCACCGTCTTGATGACGATGTAGGTGAAGTAGCGGTCGATGCCGATCTCGCGATCGAGCAAGCCGTCGACCAGCCGCTGATAGGCGTCGATGTCGCGCGCCATCACCTTCAGCACATAGTCGACGCCGCCGCCCACCGACCAGCACGCGACGATTTCGGGAACATCGCGGACGACGCGCTCGAAGCGGTCGAAATCGGCCTGGCGGTGACTGGCCAGCGTCACCTCCATCAGCACGGTGGCGACTGGCGCCACAACGCGCATGGCGATCCGGGCATGATAGCCCGAGACAATGCCGGCCTTTTCCAGCTTGCGCAGCCGCATCCAGCACGGCGTTGGCGACAGCCCGACCTGCTCGGCCAACGCCAACTTGGTGATGCGTCCATCACGCTGAATCGCGTCGAGGATTTTGAGGTCGATCGTGTCGAGTTTCGCGGCAGTCATCGGTATCCACTTTTTCGTACAGACTACCATGATTACCCATTATTTCGATTGTCAATTGCACTGATTTCGATCTCTAATAAGTCATGACATTGTGGCAACCCGATCCCGCGCTCATCCGGCGGCCGGCCTATCAATCGTTGGCCGACCAGTTCGCGCGCGCTATCCACGACGGCCGCCTCGCCAACGGCGCGCGGCTGCCAACCCATCGCCGCTTGGCCGACGACCTCAAGCTTTCAGTGCAGACGGTAAGCCGTGCCTATGAGGAACTGATCCGGCGCGGCTTGATTTCGGGCGAGATCGGCCGCGGCAGCTTTGTGCAGACGCAGCGCCGCGAACCGGAGCCGCCTTATCTGCCGGAGCGCCTGGGCGAAGTCATCGACCTGTCGATCCTGAAGCCGGTCTGCGAGCCGATGCACCTGGAACGGATGAAGCAGGCGCTGGGCTGGCTCGCCGAAAACCTGCCGTCGAGTTCGGCACTGTCGTTCCGGCCAAACATGGTGTTCCCGCGCCACCGTGCCGTGGCTGTCGAATGGCTGAAGCTGTGCGGGCTGGACGCCTCCGCGCAGAACATCAGCCTCACCAATGGCGCCACCGCCGGCATGACGGTGGCGCTGATGAGCGTGGCGCCGCCCGGCTCCACCGTTGCCACCGAGGCGATCGGCCATCACACGCTGGTGCCGCTGGCGCGCTATCTCGGTTTCAACCTTCAAGGCCTGCCGATCGACGGCAATGGCCTGATCCCGGAGGCTCTGGACGAAGCCTGCCGGCTGTCCGACATCCGCGCCGTCTTCGTGCAGCCTTCGGTAATCAATCCCACGGCAACGCTCATGGATGCGGCGCGCCGCGAGCAGATCGCGGCGGTGGCGCGCAAGCACGACATCGCCATCATCGAGAACGACGTGCTGGGTCCGTTGGTCGAGGATCGGCCGCCGCCGGTCGCCGCTTTCGCGCCGGAACGGACGCTTTACGTCACCTCCTTCACCAAGATCACCGTGCCCGGCCTGCGCATCGGCTATCTCGCCGCGCCCGATCGCTACGTTGCCGCCGTCGCCAACCGGCATCTCGTCTCGAACTGGATGGCGACACCGCTGGTGGCCGAGATCGCCACCAAATGGGTGACCGACGGCACCGCGATGGAGCTGGTGCGCTGGCAGCGCGCGGCGTTGCGGCGGCGGCAGGACATCGCTGGCGAGGTGCTGGCCGGCGTCGACTACCGTGCCCGTCGCGACGGGTTGCATATCTGGCTGCAACTGCCGGCCGACCGTTCCGAGGAAAGCTTTGTCGCCCAGGCCCGGCTGCAGGGCGTGGCCATTGCACCGGGCACCTCCTTCCGTATTTCGGACACGCCCTGGCATCCGGCGGTGCGCATCTCGCTGGGTTCGACCACCGAGGGGGAACTGCGCGCAGGTCTCGGCGTTGTCACCAAGCTCTTGCTTGGCGATCCGGAGCATCTGCTGCTTGCAATCTGAGCATGCCGCTCAACTACACCAAGGCATCCTAAGACAAAGGCATGTCTAATAAGCGGGCTGTGATTGACCGGAAATGTGCGCAATCAGAATAATTGTCATGATATTATTTTCTCAATTGACATGATTTGACGCGTTCCGCATCGTTAGGGGCACCAGGCTTCTCCAGCACGGGGAAATTCATTTGTCCGCAACCGCGCCCATCATCAAAGTCGACAGCATCTCGAAGAGCTTTGGCAGCTTCAAGGTTTTGGACGGCCTGTCGATGCAGGTCATGCCGCGTGAGAAGCTGGCGCTGATCGGCCCCTCCGGCTCGGGCAAGACGACGATCCTGCGCATCCTGATGACGCTGGAGCGCATCGACGGCGGTCACATCCAGATCGACGGCGAGCAACTCTACCACATGGAGCGCAACGGTCAGCTGCTGCCGGCCGACGAGCGCCATCTGGCGCGGATGCGCCAGAAGACCGGCATGGTCTTCCAGCTGTTCAACCTGTTTCCGCACAAGAGCGTCATCGACAATGTGACCCTGGCGCCGATGCTGACCAAGGGCACCCCGCGCGCCGCCGCGCAGAAGCGGGCGATGGAACTGCTCGAGATGGTCGGCATGGCCGACAAGGCGAAGGCGATGCCGGCGCAACTGTCAGGCGGTCAGAAGCAGCGCGTGGCGATCGCCCGTGCGCTCGCTTTGCAGCCGAAGATCATGCTGTTCGACGAGGTGACGTCCGCGCTCGACCCGGAACTGGTCGAGGAGGTGCTCAACGTTTTGTGGCGGCTCTGCGCCGAGACCGACATGACCATGCTGCTCGTCACCCATGAGATGGGTTTCGCCCACGACTTCGCCGACCGGGTGCTGTTCTTCGATCGCGGCAGAATAGTCGAGGAAGGCAAACCCGACGAGATTTTCCGCAATCCCAAGCAGGAGCGCACGCAAGGGTTCCTGAAGAAGATCATCGCGGCCGGACACCGTGTCTGACCGCATGCTAAAGGCCGCAATGCCGTCCCCATGGGCGGTTGAGCCGTCCTAAGATCACGCAAACCAAGACAAGAACAAGGAGTTGGGAACAATGAAGAAACTTGGCACTCTGGCGGGCGTTGCCGGTCTCGCGCTTTCGGCGGTTCTGGCCGCCTCGATCCCGGGTTCGGCCGACGACAGCAAGCTCGAACAGCTGAAGTCGCAAGGCTTCGCACGCTTGGCGATCGCCAATGAGCCGCCCTATACGGCTGTCGCCGCCGACGGCAAGGTTTCGGGTGCCGCGCCCGACGTCGCGCGCGAGATATTCAAGCGGCTGGGCGTTGCCGATGTCGCTGCCTCGATCTCGGAATATGGCGCCATGATTCCCGGCCTGCAGGCCGGCCGCTTCGACGTCGTCACCGCGGGCCTGTTCATGAAGCCGGAGCGTTGCGCTGCGGTTGCCTATTCCGAGCCGGTTCTGTGCGACGCCGAGGCGATGCTGGTGAAGAAGGGCAATCCGAAAGGCTTCAAGAGCTACGAGGATGTCGCCAAGGACACGTCCGCCACCATCGGCGCGCCGGGCGGCGGCACCGAGGAGAAGCTTGCGCTCAATGCCGGCGTGCCACGCGAACGCGTCATCGTCGTGCCGGACGGCCAGAGCGGCCTGAAGATGGTGCAGGACGGCCGCATCGACGCCTATTCGCTGCCTGTGCTTTCGATCAACGACCTGATGAAGAAGGCCGCCGATCCAAACCTCGAAGTCATCGCCCCGGTGCAGGGCGCGCCGGTCTATTGTGACGGCGCCGCCTTCAAGAAGGGCGACGAGGCGCTGCGTGACGCCTTCGACGTCGAACTCGCCAAGATGAAGAAGTCGGGTGAGTTCGCAAAGATCATCGAGCCCTACGGCTTCTCGGCGGCGGCGGCTATGTCGACCACGCGCGACAAGCTCTGCGCTGCGAAATAGGGGCTCTCTTTTCCTCCTCCCCGTTCACGAGGGTGAGGCGTGGTCCGCTCAGCGGACGAAAAGCCAATTGCTTGGCTTTTTCGAATAACGAACGCCCGAAGCGACAGCGAAGGGCTGTCGTCATGGCACTAGGAGGGGCTGCGCCGAGAATTGGCTCCGCCCCTCGTCCGCCTGGCGATCAATGCAGGGAAACTTCTAATCCATGACCCAGTGGTCCGGCTATTTCGGCCTGATATTGCAGGGAGCGCTTGTCACCATCGAGCTGACGCTGATGGGGTCGGTGCTCGCCCTGATCATGGCCTTTCTCGCCGGCATGGGGCGCCTGTCGCGCTTCTTCGTGCTACGGGCCCTGGCCACGGCCTATATCGAGTTTTTCCGCGGCACCTCGATCTTCGTGCAGCTGTTCTTCGCCTATTTCGTGTTGCCGCTGGTGGGCTTCGAACTGACCCCACTGCAGGCCGGCGTGTTGGCGCTGGGCTTGAATGTGGGCGCCTATGCAGCCGAGGTGGTGCGCGGCGCCGTGCAGTCGATCGGCCGCGAACAGCATGAGGCCTGCATCGCGCTCAATCTCGGCCGTTGGCAAGGCATGCGCCACGTCATCCTGCCGCAGGCGTTTCTGGTGATGCTGCCGACCTTCGGCAACAATGCCATCGAGCTGCTCAAGGCGACATCGGTGGTCTCGCTGATCTCGCTCGCCGACCTGACGTTCCAGGCGCAGGTGGTGCGTGCCCAGACCGGCAACACCATGGTGCCGTTCACCACGATTCTCATCCTCTATTTCATCCTGGCGCTGCTCATCTCATGGGGTGTCCGCTCGCTGGAACGCCGCATGGCCCGCGGCCTCGACGGAGTGCGCGTCTGATGGCCAGAGCATTCCTGATGAATTGGGTCCGCTGATGGATTGGGACTGGGACTTTGTCCGGCAGATCCTGCCGACGCTGATCCAGGGGGTGAAGATCACCATCCTGGCGACGCTGCTCGGCTCGGTGCTGGCCGCGATCGTCGGTCTGGGCATCGCGCTGGCGCGCCGCTCGCCCAACAAGGCGCTGTCCCGCACCGTCGGTTGGGTGGCCGAATTCATCCGCGGCACACCGCTCCTGGTGCAGCTCTATTTCATCTTCTACGTCTTGCCCGACATCGGCATTCTATTGCCGCCCCTGGTCGCTGGCGTCATCGGACTTGGCCTGCACTACGGCACCTACACCGCGGAGGTCTACCGCGCCGGCATCGACAATGTGCCGCGTGGTCAGTGGGAGGCCGCCAAGGCGTGCAACCTCAGCGCGCGGCAGACCTGGTCCCACATCATCATCCCGCAGGCTATTCCGCCGATGATCCCGGCGCTGGCCAACTACTTCATCGCCATGTTCAAGGAGACGCCGCTGCTCTCGGCGATCACAGTGCTGGAACTGATGAACCAGGCGAAAAGCGTCGCCAACACCTACTATCGCTACCTTGAGCCGATCACGCTGGTCGGCGCCTTCTTCCTCGCCATCAGCCTGATTTCGGTCGTGCTGCTGCGCTGGCTGGAACGCCGCTACGGCAAGATCGAAAGATAAAAGATGAAGCCCTTGTCCGAGATCAAGCTTGTGCCCGGCCGGCCAGCGCTCGATGAGCGTCCGCTGGAGCGGCGTGTCGGGCTGATCATCCTGGCCACCGACCACACGACCGAGCCGGATTTTCGCCGCATGGTGGCGAGCGAACGCATCGGCGTCTATGTCGCGCGCATTCCCTACGCCAACCCGACGACGCCTGAGAACCTGCGCAAGATGCAGCCGGCGCTGACGGCGGGCGCTGCCTTGATCCTGCCAGACGAGCCGCTCGACGCCATCTGCTACTCCTGCACGTCGGCCTCGGTGGTGATTGGCGATGCCGAGATCGAGACGGCGATCCAGGCCGCCAAACCCGGTATACCCGTTGTCACTCCTCCGATGGCTGGCATGCGCGGGCTGAACGCCTTCGGCGTGCGCCGGATCAGCATCCTCACGCCCTATACCGTCGAAACCTCCAGGCCGATGGCGACCTATTTCGCCGAACGTGGCTTCGAAGTCCTAAGCTTCACCTGTCTCGGCTTCGAGGACGACCGCGAAATGGCGCGCATTTCCCCGGCAGCCCTCGTCGATCTCGCGCGTCAGGCGACGCATCCGCAAGCCGACGCGCTGTTCGTGTCGTGCACGGCGCTGCGCGGCGCGCTCGCGGTCACCGGCATGGAACAGGCGATCGGCCGCCCGGTGGTAACTAGCAACCAGGCGACCGCCTGGAACTGTCTGCGCCTTTCCGGTGATGAGACAGCCCATCCCGAATTCGGCCGTCTGATGACGCTGCCCTTGCCGCGCGGTTGACGACCATGGCGACCGTGACCCTTGGCGATATCCGTGCCGCGCGCGAGCGAATTGCCGGCAAGATCGAGCGCACCTCGATCGTGCTTTCTGCAAGTCTCTCCGAAGGGCTGGGCGTTCCGGTTCAGCTCAAGCTCGAGCACCGCCAGACCACCGGCAGCTTCAAGCTGCGCGGCGCTTCCAACGCCGTCGCTTCGCTTGATGCCGAGGAGAAGGCGCGCGGCGTCGTCGCGGCATCGACCGGCAATCATGGCCGTGCGCTTGCGCATGCGGCAAAGCTCGAGGGCATGCGTGCTGTGATCTGCATGTCTCGACTGGTACCCAAGAATAAGCTGGACGAAATCCGTCGCCTCGGCGCGGAAATCCGTATCGTCGGCAACAGCCAGGACGATGCCCAGCAGGAGGTCGAGCGGCTGGTGACGGAGGAGGGGCTTGTCATGCTGCCACCCTTCGATCATCCGGCCATCATTGCCGGTCAAGGCACGCTCGGGCTGGAGGTGATGGAGCAGGTCCTGGATGCCGCTCTGGTGCTGGTGCAACTGTCCGGAGGTGGGTTGGCCTCGGGTGTGGCGGCCGCCGTCAAGGGCATCCGTCCCGGAACAAGAGTCGTCGGCGTGTCGATGGCGCGCGGGGCGGCAATGAAGGCCAGCCTCGATGCGGGCCGCCCCGTGCTGGTCGAGGAACTGCCGACGCTGGCGGATTCGCTCGGCGGCGGCATCGGCCTCGACAACCGGCTGACTTTCGCCATGTGCCGTAACCTGCTCGACGATGTCGTCCTGCTCAGCGAGGACGAAATCGCTGCCGGCATTCGCCACGCCTATGAACAGGAACGCGAGATCGTCGAGGGGGCCGGTGCGGTAGGCATCGCGGCGCTGCTCGCCGGCAAGGTCAAGGCGGAGGGGCCGGTAGTGGTTGTGCTTTCCGGCCGCAACATCGACATGCAACTGCACAGGAAAATCGTCTGCGGGGAAATGCCAGCGATTTCGGAGCGCGCCGCATGAGCAGGATGACCATCCTCACCGAAGCTCAACTGCGCACAATCGTGACGCTCGATCTCGACGCCGTCGCCTGCATCGAGAACGCTTTTCGCGCGCTCGCCACGCTGCCGGTGGCGATGCCGCCGATCCTGCGGCTCGATATCCCGCAGCATCGCGGCGAGGTTGATGTCAAGACCGCCTATGTGCCTGGTATCGATGGCTTCGCCATCAAGATCAGCCCCGGCTTCTTCGACAATCCCAAACTTGGCCTGCCCAGCGTCAACGGGATGATGGTGCTGCTGTCGTCGAAGACAGGGTTGGTCGAGGCCTTGCTGCTCGACAACGGCTATCTCACCGATGTTCGCACCGCTGCTGCGGGAGCCGTCGCGGCCAAGCATCTGTCGCGGCCGGACTCGTCGGTCGCCTCGATCTTCGGCGCCGGCGTCCAGGCCGGGCTGCAACTGCAAGCGCTGATGCTGGTGCGGCCGATCACGCAGGCCCGCATCTGGGCGCGCGATGGCGCCAAGGCCGAAGTGACCGCGGTCGCCTTACGCGAAAGGCTTGGCATCGACGTACGCGCCGAGACTGACGCAGCCGACGCTGTTGCCGGTGCCGACATCATCGTCACGACCACCCCGTCGACCGAACCGCTGATCAAGGCAGGGTTTGTCTCGGCCGGCCAGCACATCACCGCCATGGGTTCGGACGCCGAGCACAAGAACGAGATAGCGCCGGCGATACTACGCATGGCCGATCTCTATGTCGCCGATAGCGCGAGACAGACGCGGCGCCTGGGCGAATTGCACCATGCCATCGCGGCGGGCGTGATGGCTGGAGACGTGGAGGTGACCGAGCTCGGCCAGATCATCGCCGGCGCGAGGCACGGCCGGCGCTCGGCCGGCGACATTACCATTGCCGATCTGACCGGCACGGGCGTGCAGGATACAGCGATCGCCACGCTCGCCCGCGACCGTGCACTGGCCGCGAAAGCCGGAACGATCTTCGAAAGCTGACGCCGGCCGCAGGAGCATGATCCGGAAAATGGCAACCGGTTTTCCCCCGCAGATCATGCTCAATCAACAAAATTCCTTGGAGCCAGATTCAACGGAGTTGAAACGGGCTCCAGCCCCAACAAACGAGGACCAACAAAATGCAGCCGAACCTGAAATTCTCGCGAAGCGAATATGCGGAACGCCTCGCCAAGACGCGGAAAGCCATGGAGGCAAAAGGCGTCGATCTTTTGATCGTCAGCGATCCCTCCAACATGGCCTGGCTGACCGGCTATGACGGCTGGTCCTTCTACGTCCACCAGGCGGTCATCGTGCCGCCATCGGGCGAGCCGGTCTGGTATGGCCGTGGACAGGACGCCAACGGCGCCAAGCGCACCGCCTACCTCGCCGATGGCAACATCGTCGGCTATGCCGACCACTATGTGCAGTCGACCGAGCGCCACCCGATGGATTTCCTGTCGAGTGTGCTGACCGATCGCGGCTGGGGCAAGCTCACCGTCGGCGTCGAGATGGACAATTACTGGTTCTCCGCCGCCGCCTTCGCCTCGCTGCAGAAGCATCTGCCCAACGCCCGCTTTGTCGATGCCACCGCGCTGGTCAACTGGCAGCGCGCGGTGAAGAGCCCAACCGAGATCGACTACATGCGCAAGGCCGCTCGCATCGTCGAGGCGATGCACCAGCGCATCGTCGACAAGATCGAAGTTGGCATGCGCAAGAACGATCTCGTCGCCGAGATCTACGATGCCGGTACGCGCGGCGTCGACGGCATTGGCGGTGACTACCCCGCGATCGTGCCCCTGCTGCCCTCGGGCGCCGACGCCTCCGCGCCGCACCTGACCTGGGACGATAAACCGATGAAGTCGGGCGAGGGCACTTTCTTCGAGATCGCCGGCTGCTACAACAGGTACCATTGCCCATTGTCGCGCACCGTCTTCCTCGGCAAGCCGACGCAGGAATTCCTCGATGCCGAGAACGCAACGCTGGAAGGCATGGAAGCCGGCCTTGCCGCCGCAAAGCCGGGTAACGCCTGCGAGGACATCGCCAATGCCTTCTTCGCCGTGTTGAAGAAATACGGGATCGTCAAGGACAACCGCACCGGCTATTCGATCGGGCTTTCCTATCCGCCGGACTGGGGCGAGCGCACGATGAGCCTGCGCCCCGGCGATCGCACCGAACTCAAGCCCGGCATGACCTTCCATTTCATGACCGGCCTTTGGCTGGAGACGATGGGGCTGGAGATCACCGAATCCATCCTGATCACCGAAACCGGTGTGGAGTGCCTGGCCAATGTGCCGCGCAAGCTGGTGGTGAAGGATTGAGCCCGATGTCAAGTCTTCGCCCGTCGCCGGTCGCGCCGACCGTCGATTTCGATCGTGACGGCGTCCAGCATGGTTTCCTGCGCTTGCCCTACAGCCGCGACGATTCGGCCTGGGGCTCGGTGATGATCCCAATCTGTGTCATCCGCAACGGCACAGGGCCGGCGGCGCTGCTGACCGGCGGCAATCATGGCGACGAGTATGAAGGGCCGCTGGCGCTCTACGAACTCGCCCGCACGCTCGATCCCAGCCAGGTCAGCGGCACCGTGATCATCGTGCCGGCGATGAACTATCCCGCTTTTCGAGCCGGCACGCGCACCTCGCCGATCGACAAGGGCAACATGAACCGCAGCTTTCCTGGCTTGCCCGACGGCACGGTGACGCAGAAGATCGCCGATTATTTCCAGCGCGAACTGCTCCCCCGCGCCGACATCGTCTTCGACTTCCATTCCGGTGGCAGGACGCTCGACTTCGTGCCGTTCTGCGCCGCACACACCTTGCTCGACAAGGCGCTGGAACAGAAAGCCTTCGATGCGGTGGCGGCATTCTCGGCACCATTCTCGATGCGCATGATCGAGATCGACTCGGTCGGCATGTACGACACGGCGGCCGAGGAAATGGGCAAGGTCTTCGTCAGCACGGAACTGGGCGGCGGCGGCACCTCGCGGGCGCAAACCGTGCGGATCGCACGGCGCGGCATCCTCAATGTCCTGCGTCATGCCGGCATTGTCGATGGTGCGGTCGAGACGGGCAGAACACAGTGGCTCGACATGCCGTCGGGCGATTGCTTCTCCTTCGCCGAGGACGACGGCATGATCGAAACCATGGTCGATCTCGGCGAACCTGTCGAAGAAGGCGCGGTGCTGGCCCGCATCCATTCCACCGGCCGCACCGGCGTTGCGCCGCGGGAAATCCGGGCCAAAATGTCGGGGATGCTGGCGGCGCGGCATTTTCCAGGCTTGGTCAAGGCTGGCGACTGCGCCGCTGTGGTCGCCGTGAAGGTCGATTGACTAATATGATTTCCTGCCCGGGACCATGCCGGGCGGGGCCCACTCTTCTGCTCGAGATCAAACCGTTCTCGCACACGGGATACTTATATCCTCGATGGTTTTCCATTAGGCCGAGGCTCACCGATACAGGAGCTTCGATTGCGCGGATTCACGGAAGGCCTGATCGAGAAACCGCATGCTGTGGCGGACAGGTCGCCAATGTCCTGCGAGAGCCCATTGCCAGCGGATCGCTGAGGGCGGCCGGCACCACATTGCGCCAGGATGACCCGGCCGGGCAGTTTGGTTTCAGCCGCATGCCCATCCGGGACGCGCTTCGCCAATTGTAGGTGGAAGGCATTGTTTCCATTTATCCCACGAAGGTCGCGCATGTTGCTGGGATGGACGGCGCCGAAATCGCCGAAATCTACGCGGTCCGCGAACTGCTTGAATGCGAGGCCCTCCGGCGGTCTGTTCCCGCACTGTCCAGTGGCAAGCTTAAAGAGGCCGAGCAGGCGCTGCCGGTGTCGATTTTCTCGCTGACCGATCGCGGCGACATCTTTGCCGGGGCGGCACTCACCATGATCCTGGTGGCGGCAATGCTGGTCCTGCTGCTCGGTCTGGAGCGCATCACCAAGCGCGCTACCGGCGCATGGCGGACATTGCGTCAGGCCGGCTGGCGTTCGACGATGTAGATGTGGTCGGCCGCCAGCACCACCTCGCCGCGCTGGTTGATCACTTCGCAGCGCTCGATCACGCGTCCGGAACCCGGTCGCTTGGGGTCGTCCTCCTTGGCCGCGATGGTTGTGCGTGTGCGGATCGTGTCGCCGATGAACACGGGCTTGATAAACCGCAGCCGGTCGTAGCCATAGGAAAAAGCGACGGGATTGATGACCGTTGCCGTCAGCCCGATGCCGACCGAGAACACCAGCGTGCCATGCGCGATGCGCTGGCCGAACGGTGTTGTCTTCATGAACTCGGCGTCCATGTGGTGCGGGAAGAAATCGCCGGTGTGACCGGCATGGACGATGAAGTCGGTCTCGGTAATCGTGCGGCCGCTGGTCAGCCGCGTCGAGCCGATCTCGTAGTCCTCGAAATACTTGATCTGTTCCATCAGGGCCTTTCCGCGATCGGCGTCGCCGGCGCCGCACTCGAACGATAGGCGGCTTCCACCAGCGCCATTGTGTTCCATGCGTCCTCGACCGAACTGATCAGTTCGGCGTCTTCGCCGGATGCAAAGCGCTGGACATTTGCCATGCGCCCGACAAAGGCGTCGGGAAACCACTCGCCGGTCAAGGGCACCGCGATCCAGTCCGACCCGCCTTTCGGATAGATTTCCAGAATGTCCGCCTCGCCCCGGGGATAATCGAGATTGAGACCGAGCTTGAGATAGGCGGCGCCCTCGGTGCCGCAGATGCGGAACTCGCAGGCCTGATGCCGGCGCCCGAACTTGTGGTCGTGGTTGATCGACAGGGCGCACCGCACCGTGTCGCCATAGTCGAGAATGGCGCTGGTGCGCGTCTGCGCCACGGAATGACTGGGATGGCCGAGCGTCTTGGCATGCACGCCCTTGGGGTCGCCGAGCAACTGCCGGATCAGGTCGAGATAGTGGATCGAGTGCATGGCGATCTCGACACGCGGCGCCTTGAGCAGGAATTCCCACAACTGCCAAGGCGTCGCCAGCGCCAGCCAGGCATCGAAGTCGACGACCTCGCCGAGCCAGCCCTTGGCGATGGCGTCCTTCAGCGCCAGCATCATCGGCGCGAAACGGAGCTGGAAATTCACCGCCGCCTTGAGCTTCTTGGCGCGGCAGATTCCGAGGATTTCGCTTGCCTCGCCGAGATAGTTGCCCATTGGCTTCTGGATCAGGGCGACCGCATCGTCGGGCAGAGCCTTCAGGATATCGGCGTGCCGCCCCGGTGGCGTTGCCAGATCGAAGATCGCGTCCTTAATTCCAGCGGCTTCTTCCATCGAGCGGAACGCCGTCACGTCCCATTTATCGGCCAGGGCCTGCGCCTTGGCCTGGTGCGGATCGTAAAGACCGGCGATCGGAAACCCCGCTTTTCGGTAGGCGGGGAAATGCGCGTCGCCGACAATCGACCCTGCACCGAAAGTGACGATCGGTCGGGGTTGTGAGGGTTTGGCCCAGGCCTGGACGAGTGAGGCAGGGTCGAAACCGGCATCAGTCATGGTGGAAGACCTCGTCCATCGAAGCCCACCATTCACCCTCTTTGCGGGTCGCCAGCGGCTCCTGGCAAGGTATGCAGACGGCCCACCATTCCTGCGTCCTCGGATCGGCCGCCATCTTGGCCATGTCAGCCTCGTAGTCGGCGCCGTGGTATTCGAAGGTGCTGAACAGCAGGTTTTCCGGCCGCTTCAGGTAAATGGAATAGTTCTTGATGTTGCATGCCGAAATCATGGTCAGCACGTCAGGCCAGACGGCGGCATGGAGACGAACATAGTCCTCGACCTTCTCCGGCTTCAGCCCGAGTACAAATCCCATCCGCTGCATATCAGCTCCTTATGTCGTGATCGCCGTGGTGAATTCGGCGATGCTCATGGCCTTGACCGCGTCCCAGTCCCAATCGATGCCGATACCGGGCTCGTCGGGCGCCAGCGCATGCCCATCCTCGATGCGCATGCGCTTGCCGGTCAATTGGTCGAGTTGCGGAATGTACTCGACATACCTGCCGTTCTGAACAGCGCAGGTCAGGCTGACATGCAATTCCATCAGGAAATGCGGGCAGACCGGAATGTCGAAGGCCTCCGCCGCATGGGCGATCTTGAGCCAGGGCGTGATGCCGCCGATGCGGCCGACATCGACCTGCACGATCGAGCAGCCCCCTTTCTGCATGTATTCGCGAAAGTGCCTGACGGAATAGAGCGACTCGCCGATGGCGATCGGCGTCGGCGTCGAATTCGACAGCCTGACATGCCCGTCCATGTCGTCGGCCGGCAGCGGCTCCTCGATCCAGGCGAGATCGAGTTCTCGAAGCCTCGCCGCACGCCGGATCGCCTCGTCGACGGAGAAACCCTGATTGGCGTCAGTCATGATCTCGTAGCCGTCGCCCACTGCCTTGCGCACCGCCGAGAGCCGCGCGAGGTCCTCAGAGCCATGCGGCCTGCCGATCTTCACCTTCGAGCCGCGAAACCCCTTGGCCTTGGCGGCCACCGCATCGTCGACCAGCGCCTGCGTCTCGATGTGCAGCCAGCCGCCTTCGGTCGTGTAGAGCGGGCAGCGGTCCTTGGCGCCGCCGGCGAGCTTCCATAGCGGCAGGTTCTGTTTCTTCGCCCTGAGGTCCCAGAGCGCAGTGTCGATCGCCGCGATGGCGATTGCCGTGATGGCGCCGATAGTGGTGGCGTGGGAGGCGAATTCGAGATCGTGCCAGATCGCCTCGATCATATCAGGATCCCGGCTGATCAGGCGCGGTGCCAGATGGTCGGACAGGAGCCGCATCACCGACGAGCCGCCGGTGCCGATCGTGTAGCTGTAACCGGTTCCGACCGCGCCGTCGGAATCGGTGATGGTGACGATTGGCGTCTCTTGGCTGACGAAGCTCTGGATCGCGTCGGTGCGCTTGACCTTGGGCACAAGGTCGACCATGCGCAATTCTATCTTTTCGATCTTGGCCATGTCGGTCAGCTCCGCAATGTCTTTCCGGTCTCAGCGGCAAACAAATGTGCCTGCGACAGGTCGAGGCTCATGGCGACGCGCTCGCCTGGCTTCAGCGACCTGGGGTTCAGCATGCGAGACACCCAGTCACTACCGTTGAACTCGACGAACACCAACGTCTCGTTGCCGAGCGGTTCGGTGACGGTGATCGGCAGTTCGATCTGATGCACGTCGGCCGCGCCGCCGGAACTGATACCATGGCCGGTCGGATAGATGTCGTCTGGCCGCAGCCCGAACGCGACCTTGTCGCCGACAGCGACATTGGCCTTGAACTGACCGGGCAGGGGCAGCTTGGCGCCGCTGGCGAAAACCAGCTGGCCGTCGTCGACCGTCGCCTCGTGCAAATTCATCGGCGGTGAGCCGATGAAGCCGGCAACGAAGCGCGTCGCCGGCCGGCGGAACACTTCATCTGGGGTGCCAACCTGTTCGATATGGCCGTCGCGCATGATGACGATACGGTCGGCAAGCGTCATCGCCTCGACCTGATCGTGGGTGACGTAGATCACCGTCGATTGCACCTTGGCATGCAGCTTCTTGATCTCGGTGCGCATCTGCGTGCGCAACTTGGCATCGAGGTTGGAGAGCGGCTCGTCGAACAGGAAGACATCGGGGTCGCGCACGATGGCACGACCCATGGCGACGCGTTGGCGCTGGCCGCCGGACAGTTGCGATGGCCGACGGTCGAGCAAAGCATCCAGCCCGAGGATGGCCGAGGCCTCGGCGACGCGGCGATCCATGTCGTCCTTGGCGGCGCCGGCGATCTTCAAGGAGAAGCCAAGATTTTCGCGCACGGTCATATGCGGGTAGAGCGCGTAGGACTGGAACACCATCGAGATGTTGCGCGAACGCGGCGGCAAATCGTTGACGACGCGCCCGCCAATCTCGATCGAACCGGCGCTGATCTCTTCCAGCCCGGCGATCATGCGCAGGGTTGTCGACTTGCCGCAGCCGGAAGGGCCGACCAGCGCGATGAATTCGCGGTCGGTGATATCGAGGTCGATGCCATGCACGATCTCCATATTGCCGTAGCGCTTGGTCAGCTCTTTGAGGGAAACCGTTGCCATGAGATCAGCCTTTCACCGCGCCGGAGGTCAGGCCGCCGACAAGGTGCTTCTGGACGATGAAAGTGAGGGTGAGCGCCGGAATGATCATCACCACGGCGAGCGCGCACATGCCGCGCCAGTCGATGGTGAACTCGGCCGTGTAGTCGAGCAGGCCGACCGGCAGCGTCTTGGCGCTGACCGAGCGGGTCAGTTGGGAGGCCAGCGCGAACTCGTTCCAGCAAGTCAGGAAGGCGAAGATCGCGGCCGATGCGATACCTGGTCCGGCGAGCGGGAACTCGACCTGCCAAAAGGCCTGCCAGCGCGTGCAGCCGTCGATTTGTGCCGCCTCCGCGAGATCCTTCGGCACCTGGCGGAAGAAGCCGTCGATCAGCCAGATGGTGAACGGCACGTTGAGCGCGACATAGGCGAGGATGAGCCCGAAATGCGTGTCGATTATGCCGAGCCGCACATAGAGGAAGAACAGTGGCAGCGACAGCGCGATGCCAGGCACCGTGCGCGTCAGCATCAGGCCGAGGAAGACGCTCGACTTGCCGCGAAAACGGTAGCGCGCGAAGGCATAGCCGCCCGCCATGCCGATGGCGACCGCGATAACCGTCGAAGTCACAGAGATGATCAGCGAGTTGCGGAAATATTCGATGACAGGGATGCCGCCCTTGCCGATGCCTGAGAACATCGCGACATAGGCGTCGAACGAAATGTCCTGCGGGATCCACACCGGCGGCTTGGCCATGATCTCGACCGTCGGCCGCAGCGACGATAGCACGATCCACAGGCCCGGCAGGCAGATGGTCAGCATCGCCAGGAGCAGGCCGATGCGATAGACGATATCAAGCAGCCTGCGCTTTAGGCGGGCGGAAGAATTCTCGTCCATCTTCACCACTCCGCGCCGATTTGCGTGCGCGCCGCCGCGAGCTTGTTAAAGAAATAGACGGTGAAGGCGATCGACAGCAGGATCGAGAAGTAGGCCATGGCGTTGGCCATGCCCATGCGCCCGTCGCTGTAGGCGGTGCGGGCCACCAGAGTCCACAAAAGCTCGGTGCGGCCGGCCGGCCCGCCATCGGTCATGATCTTGACGATGTCATAGGCACGCGCCACGTCGAGCGAGCGGATGGTCATGGCGATGTAGGCGAAGGGCATGACGAACGGCCAGGTCACATAGCGGAATGTCTGCCACGGCGTGCAGCCATCGACGCGCGCCGCCTCGATCGGCTCCTTGGGCATGGCGAGCAGCCCGGCGAGGATCAGGATGGCGAAGATCGCCGTCGACGACCAGATCTCGGCAATCGAGATGGCGATGAAGGCGAGGTGGCCCTCGATCAGCCACGGGATGGCGTCGCTGGTGATGCCAAGCGACTGCAGCGCATTGTTCACCAGGCCGATATTGTCGTTGAACATGAACTTGAACTGGAAGCCGACGAGGATCGGCGAGAACATCATCGGAAACATCATCAGCGTGCGCAGGATGCGCTGGCCGCGCGTCGCCTTCTCAACCAGCATGGCGAGACCAAGGCCAAGCAGCATTTCAAGATTGAGCGCGATCGTCAGCAACAGAACGGTACGGCCGAATGCCCACCAGAAATCGGTGTTGGCCAGGATCGACAGGTAATTCCTGAGGCCGATGAAGACGAAGAACGTCTCGGGCTTGGTCAGGCGGAACGGGGTGAAGCTTGAATAGAGCGACAGAAGCAGTGGCACCACGACGACCGCCGCCAGAACGACGATGGCCGGAAGCAGCAGCAGTAACGGCGCGGATGGCTTGCGGCCCTTCATCGGGCTCCTCTGGTATCTGGCATTCAGATTTTGGGCCGAGGCCCGACATGATGAAACGGGCAACGCCGGCAAAAGGCGATCGCCTCCCTCATTTCACGATGGGGGAGGCAATCTTGTGAGCAATGCTTACAGTTTGCCGGCGTCCTGCAGGATCTGCTTCGCCTTGGCGGCGGCTTCGTCCAGTGCCTGCTTGGAGGTCTTGTCGCCGAGGATCGCGGCCTGCAACTCGGGATAGACGGCGTTCGAGATCTCGATCCACTCAGGCGTCTGCGGCACGGCAAAGGCGTGCTTGGCTTCTTCCTGGAAAGCCGACAGAACCTCCTTCTTGTAAGGGTCGTTGGCGGCTTGCTGCAGGTCCCAATCCCAGACCGCGGTGCGCGTTGGCAGCGGCCCGGCGGTGGCCTCGAGCTTCTGGCTGTCCTCGTTGGTCAGCCACCATACGAGCGATGCCGCTGCCTCCTTGTTCGGGCAGTTCTCGGTCACCGAGAAGCCATGGAATCCCGACCAGCCGGTGCGCACTCCGGCGGAGCCTTTCGGCGCGACCTTGACGCCGACATTGCCCGCGACCTTGGACGATTTCGGATCGTTGAAGAAGCCGGCCCAGCCCGGCCAGTCCAGATTGATGGCGACGGTGCCCGAGGCAAAGCCTTGGCCGAGATCGTCCCAGAGGTAGTTGGTGGTTCCGGCCGGCACGGCCTTGGCCTTGTAGAGGTTGACGAACCAGTCGAGCGCCCGGATGCCGGCTTCGGAATTGAAGACCGGCTTGCCGTCCTTGTCGAGATATTCGCCGCCCTCGGCGACGACCATTTCGTAGAAGCGGCCGTTGATCGCCTCTTCCTTGCCGGCAAACTGCGTGCCGTAGAAATTCGGCGGGTTGGCGAAGAACTCAGCCTGGTCGGTGACTTCCTTCCAGGTGTCCGGCGGCACCAGATCATAGCCGTATTTGGCCTTGAACTTGGTCTTGTTGTCGGCGTTCTCGTACAGGCTCTTCTGGTAGTAAAGCGCCGAGACGTCGAACTGCGCACGCGGCAGCATTTCCAGCTTGCCGTCGATGGTTGCCGCCTTGATCGTCGACGGCACGAAGGCGTCGATCTCCGACTTCGGCAGGAGCTTGCTGAGGTCGGTGTAGAGGCCGGTGTATTGCGGCGCGAAGGAGGAATGATTCCAGCCGACGCACCAGTTGGTGCTGCCCGAGGCGATGTCGGACTTCAATTCCTTGTCGATGTCGAAGCCGTTCTTCTTGGTCAGGATGTTGACCTTGGCGCCTGTCGCCTTCTCCCATTCGGGAATGCGCTCGTAGAGCTTTTCATATTGCTGGCCGCCGATCAGCTTCACGTCGACGGTCACGCCGTCGAACTTGCCGGGCAGGTCGCCGGCAAGGGCGGTGCCTGCGCCTGACGCAAGCATCAATGCGCCGGCGCATACGCCGGAAAGCAGTCTGTTCATTGGTATCCTCCCTTGGGTGCGCCCGCAACTCGTCACGTGACAAGAAGTGCTACATTCATATACAAACAAAACATTCACCCGTACGTCAAGGCGAAATTTATTTCCATAAGCTGTGTTCCTGCGTATATGAAGAGACGAATTCACTGGAGGGACGAGCCATGGACGACAGTGAAGATGAGCGTTATCGAGCGCCGGCGCTCGACAAGGGGCTCGACATCCTTGAGCTTCTAGCGGGCGTGGACGGTGGCCTGACCCAGGCGGAAATCGCCAAGAAGCTCGACCGCAGCCCCAATGAATTCTACCGCATGCTCGACCGGCTGGTGCGGCGTGGCTACGTCACGCGGCTCGATGGCGACCGCTATTCGCTGACGCTCAAGTTGTTTGGCCTGGCACAATTGCACGCGCCTGTGCGGCGGCTGGTTTCCTATGCGACGCCGCTGATGCGGGAGCTGGCCGAGACCTCGCAGCAGGCCAACCAACTGGTTGTTTTTGATCGTGGTTCCGCCGTGGTGATAGGCCAGCAGGAGGCGCCGAACTACTGGGGGATTTCGATCCGGGTCGGCTCCCACATCAGCCTGTTCGACACCGGTTCAGGCCATGTCCTGCTCGCCTTCCGTTCACCGGAAGAGCGGCAGATGATGATCTCGGAGCACGTCCGCAGCACCGACAAGACCGCGCAGCCGGCCGAGTTCTTCGCCCGTCTCGACCAGATCCGCGACCGCGGCTACGAGATGATGGCTTCCATGCAGACCGCGGGTGTCTTCAACCTTTCCGCTCCGGTGCGCGGGTCCGACGGCAAGGCCATAGCGGCGCTGTCGATCCCCTACATAACCGTCGTCAACGCGCCCTCGGCACCCGACATCACACGGACCATTGAGTTGCTGCTGGCAACCTGCGAGAAGCTGTCTCACCTGGCTGGGTCGGCCGTCGGATCATCGGCATAAATTCTTATTTGAATGAAGAATTCCTCCGTGAGAGGATCGAAAAAAGCTGGAGGAGGAGCCCGCCATGATCATCGACACCCATTTGCATCTCATCGATCGCTCGGCGCTTCGCTACCCCTGGCTTGCCGGCGTACCGGCACTGAACCGCGATTTCTCCTATGAGGAATACGCCACGGAGGCAAAGCGCGCCGGTATCGAACGCGTGCTGCACATGGAGGTCGATGTCGACCCGGCCGACATCGAGGCGGAAACCGCCCGTATCGAGGGCCTGTCGCGGCAAGCGGGCAGCATGCTCTCTGGGGCGATAGCATCCTGCCGTCCCGAAGGCGCTGACTTTGCCGCTTATCTCGCACGCCAGCGGACAAACCCCTTCGTCAAAGGGTTCCGCCGCGTCCTTCACGTCGTCCCGGACGAGCTATCCGAAGGCGCACTGTTCCGTGACAACATCAAGCGGCTTGGTGGCACCGGCCTGACCTTCGATCTCGTGGTGCTGCCGCACCAGATTCCGAAAGCGATCGCGCTCGCCGACCTTGCGCCCGACGTCCAGTTCGTCCTCGACCACTGCGGCGTTCCCGACATCAAGGGCGGAGCCGAGCATCCCTGGCGCGAACACATGAGCGAGATCGCACGGCGCCCGAACGTGATGGCCAAGATTTCCGGCGTGGTCGCCTATGCCGACCCCGCCAATTGGACGGTCGAT
Organism: Mesorhizobium sp. URHB0026; assembly: GCF_054059755.1. NCBI lineage: Bacteria > Pseudomonadati > Pseudomonadota > Alphaproteobacteria > Hyphomicrobiales > Phyllobacteriaceae > Mesorhizobium > Mesorhizobium sp. URHB0026. The sequence goes on from NZ_JBSSCN010000001.1 coordinate 2,982,255, forward strand.
ACGCTGCGGCCTTACGTCGAACACACCATCAATTCATTCGGCTGGGACCGTGTCGTCTGGGGCAGCGACTGGCCGGTCTGCACACTTGGTGGCGGTCTCTCGACCTGGGTGGCGGCGACCCATGCGCTGCTTTCGGGTTGCAGCGTTTCGGAGCGTGACGGGCTGTTGTCGGATAATGCCCGCAGGCTATGGCGGTTGAAATAGCACCTCGCTCAGCTCTCGCCAAGCGAGGGGGAACTGGCCCGGAACAGGCCAATGAGATCGGCGACGACCTGGCTGGCACGATGGCCGGAGGTCAGGCCGGAATCGATGCGGTCGGACGCCGCCTGCTGGAACGCCATGTAGCCGTCATGGCGCGGCCGCACCCAGGCGCTCTCCAGCGTCGCGCGCGTGCCCCGATAGAAGTTGCCGGCCAGTTCATTGATAGTCTGGTCTTCCCAGGCAGCCGCATGGCCCGGCTGGCCGCCGGCGGCGGCATAGATGCCACGCTGGACATCGCCGCTGGCGACCCAATAGGCAAAATCGATCGCTGCCTCTTTGGCCTTGGAGAAGGCTGATACGGCTATGCCTGTGCCGCCGAGCGCCGAGCCGGTCGGACCATTGGAACCGACGACCGGCATGTCGGCGAAAGCCAACCTGGTGGCGCGAAAACCCGACGCCGCATAAGAGACGTAGCCATAGATCAGCGGCGCGCAGACGATGCGGGAACCAGCCTCGGCCATGCGTTCCGAAACGGCGATCGGGTCCATGTCGAAGCAGGTCGGGTCGACCACCACCGCGATCTCACGCATCATCTCGAAGACTTCACAGCCCGTCTCGACATCGATGAGATCGCCCGACGGATCGGTCGCGCAGGGATGCCCGAGATTACCGGCCAGCGTGTAGAAGGTCATCAGGCAATGCGGCGGCCGCAACGGCAGAAGCACGCGGCCCTGCCGAGCGAGATCGAGCACTTCGCTCCATCGCGATGGCGGTTGGTCGAGCGCATCGGGTCGCCAGGCCTGAACCTGCGTTGCCGCATCGATGGGAAACGCCCACTGCCGTCCTTGCCATGTGTAACTCGGATAGGACTGGCCGACGCTGCCTGAGGCGAGGGCGACGCGTTCCGCCTCGCGGCCGACGAGATCAAGCGGCTCAAGGCAGCGCTCCGCGGTAATCTGGCCGACATGCGGATGATCGATGACGATCAGGTCATAGGCGCGCGCCAGCTCCTCGACCGGGAAGGATTCGAAATCCTGCAGCGATCGCTTGTCCCATTCGACGGCAATGCCCGTCTTCTGCTTCCACACCGACGAGCAGGCGACCATCGGATCGAAGCCGCGCGGATGGTTCCAGGTCATGCCCCTGAGCGTGGGCTTGAGGGAGCGCGTGGTCACAGGCCGAACTCCTCGCGGATTGCGGCGCTATGCTCGCCAATCCGCGGTGCTGCCCGGTCGACCTTGGCCCTGACGCCATCGACCCGCAGCGGTGAACTGGTGGTGAGGATCGAGACATCGTCCTCGCGCGTCACCGTCTGCAGCATGCCGAGCGATTGGAAGCCCCCGCTTGCCAGCATCTCCGGCCAGGTCAGCACCTTGGCGCACCAGATGTCGGCAGGCTCGAGAATCGCCAGCCAGTCGTCGATGGTCTTGGTCGCGATCCTCTGGGCGATGATCGCCTTGATATCGTCGCGCGCGATGAACCAGGATGCCGGCCTGTCACGATAGGGAGCCAGTTCATCGAGCGACAAAAGGTCGGCCAACTTGGGGATCGGCGTCATGGCGATGGCGAGATAGCCGTCCCTGGCCGGATAGACTCCGTAAGGCGCCGAGAGATAGGCATGCGCGCTGCGGAACCTCGAGCGCCTGGGCAGGCGGCGCCCGTCATTGAGATGCGTGGTCAGCACCTCGAACTGGAAGTCGACCAGCGCTTCCAACAGGCTGGTCTCGATATGGCTGCCCTGGCCGGTGATGCCGCGCCGCACAAGTGCTGCGAGAATGCCTTGCGCGCAGGCCGCACCCGCCAGCATGTCGCCGATGGCGAGGCCGAACGGCACCGGCCCCTGGTCTTCGTCGCCGTTCAGCCACATCACCCCGGAGCGCGCCTGCGCCAACAGATCCTGGCCGGGCCGCTTGACCCATGGGCCGTCCTCGCCATAACCGCTGATCGAGGCATAGACCAGGCGCGGATTGATCTGGCGGACGGCCTCGTAGTCGAGGCCAAGGCGCTCGATGACACCCGGCCGGAAATTCTGGATCAGCACATCGGCCTTGGCCAGCAGCCCGCGCAATGTATTGAGATCCGCCTCGTTCTTCAGATCGATGGCGAGGCTTTCCTTGGCCCGGTTGATGGCATGGAAGATGGTGGAATCGCCGCCGATCTCGGTGTCGCTGAGATAGAGCCGGCGCGACAGGTCGCCGCCGTCAGGACGCTCTATCTTGATGACGCGGGCGCCGAGATCGAGCAGCCTAAGCGAGCAGTAGGGCCCGGACAGGAACTGGCTCATGTCGACGACGATGAGACCGGCAAGCGGCAATTCGGCTGCTGCCGGCATCTCTATTTCTCCGTCTTGCCGAAGAAGTCGGCCGGGTTGCGGTACTTCACCGTCTGCAGATGCTCGCAATAAAGAACGAGCTCGCCTTCGCCCTTGAACACCTCGTAGCTGGCGCGGATCAGGCCCATCTCCTTGTAGCGGGGCTTCTTGTCGAGGTTGGAACGGATCGAATAGATCGTATCCCCGATGAAGACAGGCTTTATGAACCGTAGCTTGTCATAGCCATAGGAAAAAGCGTTGACGCAGTTGGTGGCGACCAGCCCGAGGCCGGCCGAGAAGACGAACGCGCCGGCAATCAGCCGCTTGCCGAAAATGCCGTCGCTCTCGGCAAACATCTGGTCCTGCACGTAAGGATGGATGTCGAGCACCAGCGTGTTGAAAAGGTGGCTGTCGCCCTCGGCCATGGTGCGGCGCAGCGAGCGGATCTTTTGGCTGACCGGCCAGTCCTCATAGAACCAGTTCTCGGCGTTCCACACCGGCAGGGCGGCATGATCGGCGGGCATATTCCTAGGGTGCGTCGAGACAACTCCAACGGTTGGCGCGAAATCGCTCATGGCGTAGTCCAGCGGGCTCGAGAAAGCGCCCATCCAGCCATTCGAGCACGCTTCAAAGCGCCTGAGTGCACGACGTCCTCCTCCCATCAATCTTCTTTTGTAAATACTATTTTCACATATGGGTTTGCGTTGCAAGCGAGGACAAGCGAAATTTTGGCGGTCCCACGCGCCGCTTTGTCTTTGTCATGAACGAGCTGGATTCGACTGTCGCGTCGATGGCGCTCGACAATGCGACTGGCAGGCTATCGATCATCGACAGGAAGCCGGCGGTGCCGGCCGAGGCCCGCGACAGCAATCACTGCGCCGATATCCGGATCTCGCCGGACGGCCGTTTCGTCTATGGCGGCAACCGTGGCCACGACAGCGTCGTCATCATGGCGGTCGACCAGGAGACCGGCAGCTTAAGTCTTGTCGGCTATCTACCTTGCGGAGGCGCCACGCCGCGCAATCTGGCGCTGACGCCTTCGGGCGGCCATCTGTTCTCCGCCAACCAGAATGCCGACCGCATTTCGATTTTCGTCCGCGACGCCCGCAAGGGCATGCTGACCGATACCGGGCGCGGCATCGAGATCGGCACGCCGATGTGTGTCAAGATCGTCGCATGACCACCGGCCAGCAGACTAGCCGGGCTCAAGCCTCTTGGATGGCCGAGAGTTTCCAGCTCGAGCCATTCTGGCGCGTGAACGTCCACAACTCGGTCGTCTCGGTCGGCTGCTCCTCATCGCCCTCGACGACCTTGCCGCTCGCCCGTTCGCGCATCACGTCACGGGACTCGTAGCGCAACGCCGCCGTGGCGTAGTCGCGGTCATCCTCGCGCCAGCTTTCCGCGATGTCGGCCTGCAGCAGCGTGACGTCGGATACTTCGTTCCTGAGACCTTTCTGGGCATTGTCTGCCAGCTCTTCCGACAGATAGGACACCATCTCGGGCGTCACCGACCGGCGCAATGCCGCATGGTCTTCGCGGCCGAATGCTTCCTGAATCTCGGTCAGCAACTGCTGGAACGCGTCGAGGTCGGCCTGGGCCAGCGTGATCTCTTCGGATCGGGTGGTCTCGTAGCCTCCGCCCGATCCGCCGCCAAACCCCGGAATTGTGAAGGAGCCAGCGCTTCCCGTCTCCTGTTGTGCGCGGTTCTCGAACCGTGAAGCCTGGGTATTGCCTATGCCGGCGAGCGCGGGCGCGGGGCCACGCGCGGATTGCGATCGGAAGAACCTGATGGCCAGCATGATCGCGCCACCGATGAGCAGGGCTTGGAGCAGGAATCCGAACATGCCGGCAAGGCCGCCGAAACCTTGGCCAAGGAGCAGTCCGATCAGGCCGCCGATCAGCAGGCCGCGCATCATCGTTTCACCGAAGCCGCTCATGAAGCCGGGCCTCTGCAGTCCGGCCGGCGGCTGCCGGGCAGCATTGTTCACGCCGGTATTGGGTGTCATCGAACGCTCGACCGGCGCGGTCGGCGCCGGCGCGGTCCGGGTCGGCGGGGCCGATTGGAACGTGCGCGTGCCGCGACTGCCGAAACTGCCGCCGCGCCGCGCCTCGGCATGATCGATCGCAACCATGGAGAATGCAAGGAACAGGCCGGCAAAGAGTGTGGCGAATCGGCTTGTGCGGGAAATCATCGGGTGACCTTTATCGCTGTGGTTTGGGGCGTTTTCGGCAAAGGGCCGGCCTTGGAAAGACCGGCCTCAATCGAACAGCTCTTCGAAAAATGATTTCTTCCGCTTCGGATAGCGGTGGCCATGCGAGCGGGAATAGTCGTCATCGCGGTCCCGGCCACGGGGCGGCGGGGAGAACGCTGCCGGCTGTGGCTGCGGCGCGGGCGATGTGTCCCTGCCGGACGGTTCGATGATCTTGTCGAGTTCGCCACGATCAAGCCAGACGCCGCGGCACTGCGGACAGTAGTCGATCTCGATCCCCTGGCGTTCGCTCATCACGAGGGCGACACGGCAGGAGGGGCAAACCATGCCAAGGAGGGAAGATGTCATGTGGGGCTCCTAACCAGAAAGGAATGAGCCCGCTTAACCGAAAGGAATGGAAACGGGCCCGTTGAAGCGGTCCGACATCACGGTCGCCAAAGCGACAGTCAGAGGGGCCCGGCCCGCACACGGGAGTTAGGAATGCGGGGCGAAGCCTTCAAGGGGCAATGTTGCCGGCGAGAGCGATTTGCTGCTTAAACCGTCACCACGATCTTGCCGAACTGCTCGTTCGATTCGAGATAGCGATGCGCCTCGACGATCAGGTCGAAGGGAAAGATCCTGTCGATGATCGGCCTGAGCGTGCCGTCCGCCAGGCCTTCGAGGATGAATGCCTTGGCCGCCTCCAACTTCTCCGGGTTGCCGGTGATCTCGTGCACGAGATAGCCGCGCAATGTCAGCGTCTTGCCCAGTATCGCAGGTAAGGGGAAAGGGGTCGGCTCGCTGCTGAGGCCGCCATACTCGATCAGAATGCCGCCTCGCGACATCGCCGCCGTCAACGGCTCGAAGATCGGCCCGCCGATCGCGTCCAGCACCACACGCACGCCTTGCGGTCCGGCGATCTGGCTCAGTCTTTCCGCAAGTTCCTCTTCCTCGAGGACCACGACATGCGCTGCGCCGGCGTCGAGCAGAGCCTGCTTCTTCACCGATGTCCGCGTCACCGCGATCGCTATCGCACGAACGCTGTTGGCGATCTGGATCGCCGCAAGCCCGACGCTGCTCGAAGCCGCAGTGATGACGACGCCTTCTCCGGGGCGCAGCCTAGCGATGTCGATCAGGGCGCCGTAGGCGGTGAGGTACGGCATCCAGACCGCCGCCGCGGTTTGCCAGTCGAGGGACGCCGGATGCTTGATGATGAGCCCCGCGGGAAAGGTGACAAGCTCACCGTAAGCCGGCCAGCGAACCATCGATTGCGGTGGGATGACACTGACGGCGTCCCCAGCCGCCAGCCTCGTCACGCCTTCGCCGATTGCCTCGATGACGCCCGCCGCTTCCAGCCCGAGCCCGGAGGGGAGCCCAGGCGTCTCGATATAGCTGCCCGCGCGCAGCAGCGCCTCGGCGCGGTTGAGGCCGAGCGCCTTGACGCGGATTTGAACCTCGCCCGGGCCCGGTGGCGCTAGGTCGACCTCCTCGATGCGCAGGACCTCGGGACCACCATGCTGGTGGAAGCGAATGATACGGGCCATTCGGTTCACTCCAAATTATCTGACACCTAATGAGCTATGACGCGAAAGCTTTGTGCGATAAACGGCTGTTCGGATTATGCAGTAGAAACCAGGAGTTTCGAATATGGATAGGCTCGAGAGCATGGCTGTGTTCGTCAGGGCGGTCGATCTCGGCTCGTTCGCGGCAGCGGCCACTGCGCTCGATCTATCCGCACCGATGGTCGGCAAGCATGTCCGGTTTCTCGAGGAGCGGCTTGGCATGCGTCTCATCAACCGGACCACGCGCCGCCAGAGCCTGACCGATTTCGGCCGCGCCTATTATGAGCGGTGCCGCCTAGTGCTGGCCGAGGCCGAAGCGGCCGATGCGCTCGCCGCCGACCAGCTCTCGGAGCCGCGCGGAAAACTGCGCGTCACCATGCCGGCGCATTTCGGGCGCCACTGCGTCACCCCCGTGCTGCTGAAGCTGGCAGGGCAATATCCGATGCTGGAACTCGACCTGTCGCTGAGCGACCGTTTCGCCGATCTCGCCGAGGACGGTTTTGACCTCGCCATCCGAACCGGCGGTCTGGACGACAAGGCCGGTGTGATCGCCCGTCGCGTTGCACGCCAGGACATGGTCGTCTGTGCCGCGCCTTCCTATCTGGAAATTCATGGCGAGCCGCGGCGGATCGACGACCTCGCCGATCACCAGGCGATTGTCTACCGCCGGCCCGGCATGATCGTTCAGCCGTGGCTATTTCCGCGCGAGGGGCAGACTGCGCTCGAGCTTATCCCAAACGGCCGGCTGCGGCTCGACGATCTTGATGCTATCGCCGATGCCGCCGTCGACGGCATGGGGCTGGCGTGGTTGCCTTACTGGCTGGCTCGTGAGCGCATTCAGGCCGGCACGCTGGTCGAGTTGTTGCCGGACCAGCCACGATATCCCTACGATTGTCATGCGCTCTGGCTGCGGACGCCGCATCTGTCGCTCAAGGTCAGGCTGGCCGTCGACGCATTGGCGGCCGCCTTACCGAAAATGATGGCGTGATCGCCAACTGACGACTTGCGCTCTTTGAGGCGTGGCGTTCGGGTGCCATATGAAGGTGGCTTATGGAATGCGCGCATCGCAGGAGAGACGGTTCATGACCAAGGGTTCGGATCTGTTCGTGGCGGCCCTCGAAAATGAAGGGGTCGAACGAATTTTCGGCATTCCGGGCGAAGAAAATCTCGACATCGTCGAATCCATCCGCCGCTCGTCGATCCAGCTGATCCTGACGCGCCACGAGCAGGCGGCGGCCTTCATGGCCGCCACCTATGGCAGGCTCACCGGCAAGCCGGGTGTGTGCATCACAACGCTTGGCCCCGGCGCCCTCAATCTGACGACCGGCTCTGCCTATGCGCTGCTTGGCGCGATGCCGATGATCATGATCACTGGCCAGAAGGGCATCCTGTCGTCCCGGCAGGCGCGCTTCCAGATCGTCGACATTGTCGCGGCGATGAAGCCGCTGACCAAGCTGTCACGCCAGATCGTCTCGCCCAGGATGATCCCGTCGCTGGTGCGCGAGGCCTTCCGCGTCGCCCAGGAAGAGCGCCCCGGCCCCGTGCATCTCGAACTGCCGGAAGACATAGCGGCGGCGGAATGCGAGCCGATCGCCCTGGTGCCGACGCATCCGGTCGAATTGCCCCTGGCCAGCGCTGGCGCGCTCGATCGCGCCGCCCGCATGATCATCGAGGCCAAGCGTCCGCTGCTGATGTTCGGGGCCGCGGCGTCGCGCCCGCGCGTCACTCCCGATGTCGCCCAGTTCGTGCTGCGCACGCAAATTCCCTATTTCACCACGCAGATGGGCAAGGGCACGGTGCCCGGCGGTACCGAACTCTATATGGGAACGGCGGCCCTTTCGGAACGCGACTACGTGCACGAGGCCATCGAACAGGCCGATCTGATCGTCACCATCGGCCACGACACGGTCGAGAAGCCGCCCTTCATCATGGGGGCGAAGGGGCCGAAGGTTATTCATGTCGGCTACCAGACGGCTGATGTCGAGCAGGTCTATTTCCCGCAAGCCGAGATCGTTGGCGACCTCGGCCCATCGCTGGCGCTGCTGGCGGACCGCATTGAGGGCAAGATTCCCAACGCGCGGGCCCTGCTGCCGCTGCGCGAAGGCATTTTGAGCCGCATCGCCGCGCGCGCCACCGAAGACCGTTTCACGCCGCAACGCATCGTGCATGACGTGCGCGCCGTGATGCCGGCGGACGGGATCCTCGCGCTGGACAACGGCATGTACAAGATCTGGTTCGCGCGCAACTACCGCACGCGCATGGCCAACACGCTGCTGCTCGACAATGCGCTGGCGACCATGGGCGCCGGCCTGCCGTCGGCGATGATGGCGGCACTGCTCTATCCCCAGCGTCGCGTCATGGCCATTTGCGGCGACGGTGGCTTCATGATGAACAGCCAGGAACTGGAGACTGCTGTCCGGCTCAAGCTCAACCTCGTCATCCTGCTACTGGAAGACCATGCCTATGGCATGATCCGCTGGAAGCAGGCTGTCGACGAATTCCCGGATTTCGGCATGACCTTCGGCAATCCCGACTTCGTCAAATACGCCGAAGCCTATGGCGCCAAGGGGACCAGGGTTGGCGAAGTTGCCGAGCTGCGGCCGGCGCTGGAACAGGCCTTCGCCGGCGGCGGCGTGCATCTCGTCGTCGTGCCCATGGACTATTCCGAAAACACCAGGGTGCTTGTCGACGAATTGCGCGAGCGCTTGCCCGCGCCAAAGGCACCCTGACGGCAGCGGCAAAGCCGCCGTCAGGATCGGTTGATGCCTACAGCTTGCAGTAAGGCGTTACCGGTGCGATCGTTCCGAAATCCTTGACGATCTCGTAGCCGATGCCGTCCGCCGCCGCCTTGCCGACATAGGAATGGCAGAGCGTGTGGTTGTTGCTGGCATCGACCCGGATCTTGCCTTGTGGCGCATCGAACTCGATCGTCGGCAGCGCCTTGAGTACATCGTCATCCTTCAGCGAGCCGGCCTTCTCGGCCGCCAGCGCGTAGAGATGCAGGCCGTTATAGCCGGCCTCGCCGATGCCATTGACCATCTTCTCCTGGCCGAATTTCTCGCGGAAGTTCGCGATGAACTTCTTGTTGACCGGGTTGTCGAGCGCCATCCAGTAGGGCTGCGGCGCGTAGGTGCCGGCGGCGACGCCAGGCGGCAGCGCGTCCTTGTTGAAGACCTCGTCGAGCGGTGCGATCAGAGGCTGCTTGATGTCGAAGCTACGATACTGCTTGAGCTGCGTGACGGCGTCGTTGCCGACCACCATCGACCACACGACATCAGGCTTCAACGACTTGATCTTCTGGAAGGCCGGGCCGAAATCCGTGGTGCCGAACGGATAATAGTCGGCGCCGACGATCTTGCCGCCGGCCTTTTCATAGGCGGCTGTGATCGCCTCGGTCATCTTCTGCGGCCAGGCATAGTCGGACGCCATGATGTAGATGGTCTTGCCGAGGTTTTCGGCCACCCACGGCATCATCGGGTCTACCTGCTGCATCGGGATAGGTCCGGTGGCGACGAAGTAGCGATTGCATTCGCCGCCCTCGAAATTGGTCGGGTAGAAGAACAGCTTCTTGGCCTTCGAGGTGACGGAAAGCGTGGCGCTGCGCTCGGGCGAAATGATCGTTCCCATGATCACGTCGACCTTGTCCTCGTTGAGGAGCTTGCGGGCCTTGTCGATGGACCCCTTGGTCGTGGTCTGGTTGTCCTCGATGAAGAGCTCGACCTGGCGCCCGCCAATGCCATTGGCGGCGTTGAGCTCGGCGGCGGCGAGCTTGTAGCAATTGAGCAGCGTCTCGCCGAGGATCGCCTGCAGCCCCGTGATCGGAATCGACAGCCCGACCTTGACCGTATCTGCAGCGCGCAGGATTCCAGGCGCGCCGACCATTGCGAAGGCGGCCGCGGCGCCGCCGGATTTCAGAACAGTTCTTCTGTTTATCATTGTTGTGTTCCCTTCCAGTCCAGGCGCGCCCCATGCACGCCTTACAAGTCAACAAGCTCCCAGGCGCTTCAGGCGCGCCTATAGGGCCAACAGGTCCTTCAGTAGGGTCTCGTCGGCGAATGCTTCCGGCGTGCCCTCATGCACGATCCTGCCCTTCTCCATCACCAGGCAGCGATCCGCCGCCTTGAGAACGAGATCGAGATTCTGCTCGACCAGAACGATGGCGATGCTACGCTCACGCGCGATGCGCGGCACCAGCTCGGCAATCGATTGCACGACGTTCGGCTGGATGCCTTCCGAAGGCTCGTCGAGCAGCAGCACCGACGGCAGGCCGCACAGCGCGCGGCCTATCGCCAGCATCTGCTGCTGGCCCCCCGAGAGCGTACCGGCGATCTGCGCCTCGCGCTCGCGAAGGATGGGAAAATAGCCAAAAATATCGGCTGGAATGTCGCCGTCGCCACGATCCTTGGCGGCGCGCGTGCCGACTTCCAGATTCTGTCGCACGGTCAGCTGATTGAAGATGCCGCGGCCCTGCGGCACATGGGCGATGCCTGCGCGTGCGCGGCGGAAGGCCGGCGCGTTGGTGAGATCCTGGTCGCCGAGAACCACCGCGCCGCCGCTCGCCTTCAGGCCGCCAGCGATGACGCGCAGCAGCGTTGTTTTGCCGGCACCGTTGCGGCCGAGCAGGCCGACCACTTCGCCCGCCGCGACGCCGAGGTCGATGCCGTTCAGCACCGGGAGCAGGCCGTAGCCGGCCGAAACGGCAAGTGTCCGCAGCACGCTCAGCGCCTCCCTAGGTAGACGTCGCGGACCATCTCGTCGGCCTCGATGTCGTGGAAGGGACCGCTGCGAAGCAGGCGCCCCTGGTGCAGCACCAGCGTCTCGCAATTCAGCGCCCGCACGAAGCGTATGTCATGCTCGACCGCGACAATCGAGAACTCGCCCTTCAGCCGCAGCAGCATTTCGGCCGTCGCCAGCGTCTCCTGCGGCGTCATGCCGGCGGTTGGCTCGTCGAGCAAAAGCAGCCGTGGCTCGATGGCCAGCGCCATACCGATCTCCAGCCATTGCTTCTGGCCGTGCGCCAGTTCGCCGGCTAATGTGGCGGCACGATTGGTCAGCGCGACCAGTTCCATCAATTCACCGATTGTCCGGGCCGGGGAGGGGGCACCCCATCGTGCGACCTTGAGGTTGTCCTCAACCGAGAGGCTCGGGAAGACGGACGGGATCTGGAACTTGCGGGCAATGCCGAGCCGGGCGATGCGATGCAGCGGCAGGCCGGCAATGTCTCGGCCGAGGAAATGGACGCTGCCGCTGGTCGGGCGCAGCGTGCCGGTCAGAACGTTGAGGAACGTGCTCTTGCCGGCGCCGTTCGGCCCGATGATGCAGCAGAGCTCCTTGTCGCGGACCGTCAGGTTCAATCCTTCGAGGGCCTGCAGCCCTCCGAAGCGGATGCCGACATTTTCGGCCTGGAGCAGGACGTCGCTCATCAGGCCTGCCTCCTGCCTTTGAACAGGCTCCTCAGCCGCGCATAGATCGACAGGATGCCGTCCGGCAGGACAAAGACGATGATGACGAAGACGCAGCCCAGCAGCAGCGGCCACAGGCTCGGATTGAAGCTGCTGATCGTCTGCTGCGCGCGCTGGATGAAGATTGCGCCCAGCACTGGGCCAAGCAGCGTGCCGCGCCCGCCGACCGCCACCCAGACAATGACCTCCGTCGACAGAAGCAGTCCGGACAGATCGGGGGCAACCAGCCCGGCCATGCAGACATAGAGCGCGCCGGCAAGCCCGGCGATGGCTGCCGAAAGGATGAAGGTGACGAGCAGCCGTAACGGCGCATTATGGCCGAGTGCCGCCGCCCGGACCTCATTGTCCTGAATGGCGGTCAGCACCGTGCCCCAGCGGCCGCGGCTGATCGACCACAGCGCCAGCACGACCACGGCGACGATAGCCGAGACGAAGATATAGCTCGGCAGGTCCTGGCTGAGGTCGACATTCCGGCCACCAACATCGAACTCGATCGGCGGAATGCCGATCAGGCCGCTGTCGCCACCGGTGACCGAACTCCACGAGACCGCGGCCTGCTGGCAGATGACGCCCATGGCGAGCGTGACAATGGTGAAGTAGCTGCCGCGTATGCCGCCGAAGAACAGGAAGTAACCGATGATGGCGGCGACGAAGGCAGCACCCGCAATGGCGCCCACGATGCCGAGCAAGCCGCCGAAAGGATTGGCGTCGTTGAGGGTGACCAACGCCATGACGTAGCCGCCTATACCGAAGAACGCGGCGTGGCCGAAGCACAATATGCCGGTGCGGCCCCAGAAGAAGTCGAGGCTCGCCGCGAACAGGCCGAAGATCAGCGCGTCGCGGATCACCGTCAGTTGGTAGCCGTCGGCGAGGAAGGGATATAGGATCGCGAGCGCCACGCAGACGACGAAGATCAGCAGCCAGTTGCGGTCGCGGGCAATCATCGCGAAGCCCCGTTGAACAGGCCGTTAGGCCGCAGCCGCACGGCGACGATGGCCGCCAGCAGCACGATCGCCTGCGCCAGCGATGGCGAGATCTGGTAGTTGAGGATGCTTGTCAGCCCGCCGACGAAGACGCTGCCGGCGACGAGGCCGGCAATCGAGCCGACCCCGCCGACGATCACGACGAAGAAGGCGTTGGCGAGATAGTTCACCCCCATCTGCGGCAGCACGATCGCCAGCGGCGCGACCAGCCCACCCGCAAGGCCCGCGATGGCCGCGCCGAAGGTGAAGGCGATGGCGTAGGTGCGGCGCGTGTTGATACCGACGCCCTCCGCCATTTCGCGGTTCTGGATGACGGTGCGGATGTCGAGGCCGAAAGATGTGCGGCTGATCAGCAGGATGACGCCGAGCAAGGTCGCCATGGCGATGCCGATCAGGATCAGCCGATAGGCCGGATAGACGGTGAAGAAGAGGTCGAGCGTGCCCTCGATCGGCGGCGTCACCGGCTTGGCGCCGAGCCCAAAGGTCAGTTCCAGCCCCTGCTGGAGGATGAGGCTGACGCCCCAGGTGGCAAGCACCGTCGACACCGGCCGCGAATAGAGGTGGCGAATGATGGCGAACTCCAAGATGCAGCCGACCACGGCGCCGGCGATCGGCGCCGCCGCCAGGCCCAGCCAGAACGAGCCGCCCATGCTCTGGATGAAGTATACCGCGAAGGCGCCGACGGTGACGAACTCGCCATGCGCCAGATTGGTCACGTTCATCAGGCCGAAGCTGATCGCCAGCCCGAGCCCGACCAGCATCAGGATGCTGATCAGCGTCAGCGCATTGAGCAATGTCGTGATGGCGAAATCCATCGCTTCAGGCCGCGCTGGCGAGGCGTTGGCGCAAGCCCGCGAGCAGGCCTTCAGCGGCATCGATCACCGCCGCCTGATGCGGCTGCAGGTCCTGCCCCGCCCACTCGTCGATATGGTCCGACAGCGGGTCGACCACCTCGGTGCGGTGATTGGCTAGCGTCTCGATGACGGCGTGGCCGCAAAATGGCACATAGCCCTCGGAATAGCCGCCTTCATGGCTCATCATCAGCCGTCCGTTCGAGACTTCGGCCGCGAGCGCCACCATGCGCGCGGCAAGGCGGCGAAAACATTCGCTGTTGAGCATCATGCGGCCGAGCGGATCGAAGCCGGACGCGTCGAAACCGGAAGCGACGATGACGAGGTCGGGCTTGAACGCGCGCAAGGCAGGGCCGATGACGCGGTCGAACGTGGCTTCATAGGCGCCTGTGCCGCTGCCGGCCGGCAGTGGGATGTTGATGTTGTAGCCTTCGCCTTCGCCCTTGCCATTGTCGGCCAGCGCGCCGCGTCCGGTCGGGTAGAGATTGTCCTGGTGGAGCGAAATCGTCAGCACCGACGGATCGGAATAAAACACCGTCTCTGTGCCATTGCCGTGATGCACGTCCCAGTCCACCACGGCGGCACGGCCGAGCAGGCCCTCGTGCTGCAGCCGCCGCACGGCGACGCCGATGTTGGAAAACAGGCAATTGCCCATGGCCTGGTCGGGTTCGGCATGGTGCCCGGGCGGCCGCGCCAGCGCATAGGCGTTGTCGACGCGGCCGGTCAGCACCGCACGCATCGCGGCATAGGTGGTGCCGGCGGACAACAGCGCGATGTCGAAACTGTTGAGGCCGATCGGTGCCTGAGGCCCGGCGAAACCGGATCCGCCTTCGCTCAGCATCCTGATATCATCGACGTGGCGCTGCGTGTGGACGCGCAGCAGGTCTTCCACCGTTACCGGGTCGGCAATGATCGGAACCAGATGGCGTGCCAGGCCGCTGACCTGGATGAGATTGTTGAGCCGTCGCTTCGATCCAGGCGATTCCAGGTGGCGTCCGGGTTCCACGAAACGGCCGGGAGGCATCATGTCGGCGCTGGAGCCGGTATCATGCCACATCAGCTGTTCGTGAAAAACGTAGCCTGTCGCCATCCGCGGCATCCTCTAAAAACCAGACGCTAGCAGGCTAACAATCGCCCGGCCCGACCCTAAAGAGGGGCCACGTCTGTTATCTATGCCCCTCCTTTCGGAGGGTACGGAGGTTTGCGGCGACCTGCGCCGCGCGCACCGCCTGGACGCGGTTCGATACCGAGAGCTTGCCGAAGATGTTTTTCAAATGCCACTTCACCGTCGTTTCGCTTACCGACAGTGCAACGGCGATATCGCGATTGGACATGCCTTCCGAAAGAAAGTGCAGCAACTCGGACTCGCGCTGGGTGAGCTGTTCTTTCTCGACCGTCGGGGCGGCTGGTTTGCGCGTCGTCACGGGCATCGTCTGCGCTGCATCGATGATGCGCGTCGCATAGGCCGACAGTGACGGGTCGGCCTTTGCCTGGGCCGCCCGCAGTCGCATCAAACCTTCGACGACAGACCTGCCCTCGTCGACGAAGGAGCGGATGAAGCCCGAGGGTTGCGCAAGGCGCAATGCTTCGTGCAGATGGCGGTCTGCCTCCCGCTGGTCATGGCCGGCGCTCTTGGCGCGCAGGATCAGCGCCAGTATGTGCCGGCGCATGCGCCCGCTGCTTTTCGTTCGCTCCAGCAGCGCGTCGAAAATTGCCGCCGCCGCCGCGTAGGATTTTTCCGCCGTAAGCAGCCGGCCTTCGGCGAAGAACTCGAATTCGTTGGCGACGGTAGAGGCGGTTTCAGCGCTTTCGCGGCGATGCTCGTCGAGCAACACGCGGGCTTCGGGGATGCGGTTCTGGTCAAGAAGCAGCCGGATGCGATCGTGCACCAGCACCGAAGCGAGGCGGCGGTAGACGGAGCCGCGCGCGCGCTGGTAGACGCGCTCCAGCATGTCGAGGGCGGCTTGGCCGCGACCGGTCAGCTGCAGCACCCGGGCATAGGTCGGCACGCTGGCCAGGGGATAGACAATGACCGCGGCGCCCTCGATCAGCGGCCCGAGATTCTCCACCAGCGCCAGTGCCTCGCCGGATGCGTTGGTCTCATAGGCGAGTTCGGCAAGCAGCGTTCCGGCGAGGGCCTCGGCATAGGAGTTGGCGCCGATCCGCGTCCTGGCCTCGATGATCGCGTTGCGCAGCAGCCGTTCGGCCGCGGGCAGGCGGCCGGCCGAGCGCTCGATGACGGCCATGTAGCAGTTGGCGATGGTGACGCCGAGCAGGCTGCCGCTTCGCTCATGGGCCTTGCGCGCCGCGTCCACGGCAGCGCGTGCGCCCTCAAGGTCGCCAAGCGCGTAGAGATTGTAGCCGATGACGTTTGCGGTCGCGCCTTCCATGAACCACGCTTCGGGGGCGATGATGCGCAGGGCCGCCAGTGCGGTGTCGCGCGCGTCCTCGAACTGTTCCAGCGTGCTGTGCACGGCCGCTGCAAGGACCTCGAGTTCAGCCTCGATGGTCGTGCCGGTCAGCGTGCCCGGGTCCTTTCTATCGGTCGGCCCGGTTTCGACGAGCTGGCGCGCGTTGGCGAGGGTCTGCTGGGCAATCTCGGGCTGGCTGCTGTGCACCGCAAGCCATAGCACGACGAGTTGCAGCCGGATGCGCTGGTCGATCAGTTTCTTTGGCAGCAGCGCCAGCAGTTGGCGCACATAGAGAAGCTGGCATTGAGCGATGAGTTCTAGCGCGTTGTTCTCGATGAACACCGCGGCGCGGGCTTCGTCGCCGGCGGCAAGCGCATGGCCGATGGCCTCGGTCAGCATCTTGCGTTCGCCGAACCATTCCGAAGCCGCCAAGTGCAGCGGTGCGATCATCTCCGGCTCCCGCCGTTCCATTTCACGGCTGAGGAAGTCGTGGAAAAGGTGATGATAGCGGAACCAGCGCCGTTCCTCGTCGAGCGGCACCAGGAACAGGTTGCGGGTTTCGATCTCGGTGATGGCAACCTCGGCGTCCGCCTCCCGAATCACCGCCCGGCAGGCCTCGGCGCTGAAGCGCTCGAAAATCGAGGAATAGAGCAGGAACTTTGCCAGCACCGGCGGCAGTTCCAGGAACACTTCTCCCATCAGGAAGTCGGCGACGTTGCGGTTGGCGCCGGTGAAATTGCCGATGACGGTTTCGGGCGCATGGGCCGCACCGAGCGACAGCGAGGCGAGCTGCAGGCCGGCGGCCCAGCCTTCGGTGCGCGAGCACAGTGTTTCCACCGTGCCGCTGCTGACAGAGAGGCCCAGCTTGTCGTTGAAGAAGGCTTCGGCTTCCGACGAGGCGAAACGCAGATCGTCCGGGCCGATTTCAAAGATATCGCCGAGCACCCTGAGCTTGCCGAGCTGCAGCTCGGGCAGGTTGCGCGAACCGATGACGAAGACGACGTTGGTTGGTGCCTGCCGGGTCAGCCGTTCCATGAACCGCTTCACCGCCGGTGCATCGATGGCGTGATAGTCGTCGAAGAACAGGGTGATGTCGGCGTGGCGTGCCGCGAAACCCGACACGAGTGCCGCAAGCACCACGTCGAGCTGCGGGATGGGGCTCGACTGGAAGGCGAGGTCGAGCTCGGCCGGGTTCTGGACGAGATGGCGCAACGCCCCCACCAGATGCGACAGGAAGGCGCCTTCGTCATTGTCCGTCGCCTCGCAGGACAGCCAGGCCGTCAGCCGGCCGTGGCGCGCGACCTCGGCCGCCCATTGCGCCATCGTCGTCGATTTGCCGAAGCCGGCGGGCGCGGCGAACAGCACGATGCGCGTGTCGACATTCCGCTCCAGCCTCGACAAGATGCTCTCGCGCCGTACCCACCGGCGGTGGTGAGGCGATGCCAGGCTGGTGGGTTGCGACGATGGTCTCATCTGGCGCCGGGCACCCATTCCGTTTCGATCAGCGGAATTTGCGGCGCGCAATCGCGCGGCAGGGTTCCCTTGATCCTGGGATCATCGGTGATTTCGAAACCGGTTGCATAGGGTTCAAATCCGCAAGCCCTGTAAAAACCGATGACGCTGTGATGATCGAAGCTGCTGGTGTGCAGCCAGATGCGGATGGGACCTAGGCGCCATGCCTGGTCGAGCGCGCCCGCCATCAGCCGTTTGCCGAAGCCTTGGCCAGTCAAGGAGGGAAACAGGCCGAAATAGGTGATCTCGATCTCGTTGCTGTCGGCGAGAGAGAATTCGACCATGCCGACCTGGCCCCCACTCTCATCATGGCCGTAGTAGAGATGCTGACGTGGGTCGGCGAAATGCGCCGCGATGTCGGCGTCCGACATTTCGGCGGCGCGGTCCCAGAGCCAGGGAGCGCCGATCTCGAGGAAGACTGCGCGGTAGACGGCGGGATCGGGCTTGGTGACGCGGCTCATCGTCAGCGGATGCACGAGACCGGGCACCGGGGCACGCGCCTCCATCCACGTCACCGCATTGATGATTTTGCCTGCCGGCACGCGCCGGTAGCCCGGCGCGAGATCGGTGGTTTCATCCGGCAATGAGCCTTCAGTGACTTGCATCTGTCCTCGGTCTTCCGCCGCGCAGCCTTGGCGGCATGTCAAGAAGCTGATGCCAACTCTGCGACCGCCTGCCAAGTGGCTCCAGAGGTGGGCCATCATTTTGGCCCACCTGTCGCCTTGCCTTTTCGGAGAATGGCATATGAGATATGATACACCATCCATGGAGAAGCGGAATATCATGCCTGAGCGAATTGCGGACGAGGCCATCTTGCGGGCGGTCGACGATGGCTTCGACCGCCAGCTTGCCTTCCTGGCGGACCTCGTACGCTTTCCCTCGCAGCGTGGTGAGGAACACGCCGCGCAATCCTTCATGGCGGCTGCCTATGAAGCCAATGGCTATGCGGTCGATATGTGGCGTGTCGACGTCAATGCGATCCGCGACCTGCCCGGATTCTCGCCCGTAGCCGTTTCGTACGATGACGCGTTCAACGTCGTCGCCACCCACACGCCGAAAAACGTCACCGGTCGCTCGCTGATCCTAAACGGCCATATCGATGTGGTGCCGACCGGACCGCTCGACCGCTGGGTGCGCGATCCCTACGATCCGGCGATCGAGGATGGCTGGATGCACGGCCGTGGCGCCGGCGACATGAAGGGCGGCCTGTCGGCCTGTCTCTTTGCGCTCGCCGCCTTGCGCGGCCTCGGCTATCAGCCGGCGGCGAACGTGTTCCTGCAGTCGGTGGTCGAGGAGGAGTGCACCGGCAATGGCGCACTCGCTTGCCTGCAGCGCGGTTATCGCGCCGACGCCGCCTTCATTCCCGAACCGCTGGAACCAAGACTGATGCGGGCCCAGGTTGGGCCGATCTGGTTCAGGGTCGAGGTCGACGGCGATCCGCAGCACGCGTCGGGCGCCTTTTCCGCCGGCGCCAATGCCATCGAAAAGGCCTTCCTCATCATCCAGGCGCTGAAGAAACTCGAAATCGTCTGGAATGCCAGAAAGGTTGACGACAGGCATTTTTGTAGTCACCCGCACCCGATCCGATTCAACCTCGGCAAGATCGAAGGCGGCGAATGGACATCGAGCGTTCCCGCGCGCTGTGTCTTCGAGATGCGGGTCGCGACCTATCCCGGCCAGAAGCTCGAGGACGCCAGGGCCGAACTGGAGGCCTGCATCGCCGATGCCGCCCGCGCCGATCCGTTCCTCGCCAATCGCCCGCCCAGGATGACCTATAACGGCTTCATGGCCGAGGGCTATGTGCTGGAAGGCGCTGACGAGATGGAAGCCGTGCTGCGCCGCAGCCATACCGCCGTGTGGGGTGAGCCGTTGACGGAACATGTCACCTCGGCCACCACCGATGCGCGCTTCTTCGGCCTCTATGCCGACACGCCGGCAATCGTCTACGGCCCGATCTGCCGCATGCCGCATGGCTATGACGAAGCCGTCGATCTCGACTCGGTGCGCAAGGTCACCCAGACCATCGCGTTGTTCATCGCCGACTGGTGCGGCCTCGAGCCGATCGATCCCGAGGTCAGGCCATGAACGCGGCCATATCGGATGCTTTCGGCGAGACGCTCGCGGACGATGCGCCCGATGTCTCGATCGCCGAGGCGCTTGCCCTGTTGCGCCGGCACTATGGGCTCACTGGCAGCGCGCGCACGCTGCCAGGCGAACGCGACCACAATTTTCACGTCCATTCGGAAGGCGAGGGCGAATTTGTCCTGAAGATCTCGCATCCGGCGGAAGAGGCTGATTTCACCGATTTCCAGAACAAGGCGCTCGACCACATACTGACGGTCGACCCGGCTTTGCCGGTTCCTTCGGTGCGCAAGAGCCTCGAAGGCGAAGCGCAGTTCATGGTCGGCATCGGCGGATCGGCGCCGCGCATCGTGCGGCTCGTGACCTATCTGCCGGGACAGCTGCTTTCGCGCTCGCCCACCTCATCGGCACAGGATCGCAATCTCGGCATCTTCCTCGCCAGGCTTGGCCGGGCGCTGCGCGGGTTCTTCCATCCGGCCGCCGGCAGCGACCTTTTGTGGGACATCCGCAAGGTCGCCAAGACGCGGCCCATGCTGGCGCATATCGTCGATGCCGGCCATCGCGCCATGGTCGAGCGCGTCATCGACGCCTACGAGGAGCACGCGGCACCGGTTATTCCGGGGCTGCGCGCCCAGATCGTCCACAACGACATGAACTCCTACAATGTGGTGATGGACGCTTCGCGACCCGAAATGGTCAACGGCATCCTCGATTTCGGCGACATGATCCATTCGCCGCTGATCTGCGATCTCGCCATCGGGGCCGTCTATCGCTGGCCGGCCGAAGGTCATCCGCTGGCGCCCGCCGCGCGCTTCGTCGCCGGCTATCAGTCCGTGCAGCCGCTCGAGATCGAAGAACTTGGCATCCTCTTTCACCTCATTCGTGCCCGCCTCGCACTCATCGCCAACATCGCCAGCTGGCAGGCCGAGCGTTTTCCGGCCAAACGCGACTATGTCCTGCGCCTCATCACCGAGGTCTGGGCCTCGCTTGAGCGGCTGGACGGACTGTCGTCCGCGGACGCCCGCCGCTATTTTCTCGACCATTCCAAGCCGGAGTAGATGCCCGTGTCCCTGTTCTCGCCATATCCTGCAAATGTCGATTCGGCGGCATCCGAGCAAGCGCTGCTCGAACGCCGTGCCAGATTGCTCGGGCCGACCTATCGCGCCTTCTACCGCAGCCCCATCCATTTGGTGCGTGGCAGCGGTGTCTGGCTCTACGATGCCCAAGGCCGAAAATACCTCGACGCCTATAACAACGTCGCCTCCGTCGGACACTGCCACCCGCGCGTCGTAGAGGCGCTGTCTGGGCAGGCCGCCACGCTCAACACGCACACGCGCTATCTCAGCGAGATCATCCTCGACTACGCGGAAAGGCTGCTCGGCACGCTTCCTTCCCATCTCGGCCATGCCATGTTCACCTGCACCGGCAGCGAGGCCAACGATCTCGCCATCCGCATCGCCCAGCACTCGACGGGCAACACCGGCGTTATCATCACCGACTTCGCCTATCACGGCGCCACCATCGCGACAGCACAGCTGTCGCCGGCGGCGGTCGGGGCAGCGGGCGTGCCCGCGCGGCATCGAGCCGTGGCGGCGCCGGACACGTTCCGCGACGGCGGCCGCGCCGCGTATGATTTCGCCAGAAATGTCGCCTCCGCTATCGAGGATATGCGCGCGCAAAACATCCGCCCGGCGGCGTTGCTGCTCGATTCCGCCTTTTCCAGCGACGGCATTTTCTTTCCCAACGCGTCCGTCATGCGCGAGGCCGCCGATCACGTCAGGAAAGCAGGCGGCATCGTCATCGCCGATGAGGTCCAGTCCGGCTTCGGCCGGCTTGGCCAGGGCATGTGGGGCTTCGCCAACTATGGCCTCGCGCCTGACATCGTCACCATGGGCAAGCCGATCGGCGACGGGCATCCGATGGGCGCGGTGATCGTGCGGCCGCAACTGGTGAGCTCGTTCGGTTCGAACACCGGCTACTTCAACACTTTCGGCGGCAATCCAGTGGCGGCCGCCGTCGGCATCGCCGTGCTCGATGTGATCGAGGGCGAGGGGCTGATCGAGAACGCGCGGACGGTTGGCGCCTACACCGGGGAATTGCTGCGCGCCTTGCAAGGCCGGCACGGCATGGTCGCCGATGTCAGGCAGAACGGCCTCTATTTCGGCGTCGAACTGACGGAGGATGAGGCCACTGCTGCTGCCAAGACTTCATCGGTCGTTGAAGCCATGCGCGAGGACGGCGTGCTGATCTCGTCGTGCGGTCCGCGCGGCAATGTGCTGAAGATCAGGCCGCCGCTGCCCTTTGCCAGGGACAATGCCGAGCAGCTGGCCGAGGCGCTCGATCGCGCACTGTCGACCTGGTGAGCCGAGCAGACACGCATGCTGAAGCTCGAGCATCAAACCCTCAATGACCGCGCCTACGGTGCGCTCAAGCAGGAATTGATCTCGGGCGGCTTCAGCCCGGGCCAGACGCTGGTCATTCGCAAGCTCGCCGAAACTTTTGGCATTTCGACCACACCGATCCGCGAGGCGCTGCAAAGACTGGTCGCCGAGCGGCTTCTGGAAATGCAGAACAACCGCTCGATCATCGTGCCCTTGCTATCCGCGCCCGCTTTCGCGGAACTGACGCGCATCCGCATCGCCGTCGAGGGACTGGCGGGCGAGATGGCCACGTCACGGATGACTGAAAGCGGGCTGGTCGACATCCAAGCCGCGCTCGCCGGCATGCAGCGGACCATCGAGACGCAGGACCCCACGGCCTATCTTTCCCTGAACGAAGCCTTCCATTTTGCTATTTACGAGCACGCCGGCGCGCCGATCCTCTTGAACATGATCCGCGATCTCTGGGGGCGCGTCGGACCCTATCTCAAGCTCCTGATGCGGGCCGATCGCTACATTCCGCAGTCCAATGACGCACACGGCAGGATCGTCGCCGCATTGGAACAGGGCAACGGTCCGGCCGTTCGGGCTTCCCTTGAAGAGGATATCTCCGTGGCGGCCGCGGTCCTCTCCGACAATCTTCACATGGCGCACTGATCGCAGGGCAGGCTCGGTCGGCCTATGCCGTCTCGTCCATCCGGTCGCGCAGGATGCTCCAGCCGAGCAGCATGTTGGGCGCGTGCCGCAGCAGGGCATGGAACGGAATTGGCGCCGGCGGTGCGAAGGGCACCGGCAAATCACGCGCTTCGGCTCCAGCGGCCCAGTCGGCCAGCACCTTGCCCATCGCCGTGGTCATGGCAATGCCGCGTCCATTGCAGGCGCGACCGGCGATCAGCCCCGGTCCGAGGTCCAGGAGATGCGGCAGGAAATCCGATTCGACCGCCGCCATCCCCGACCAGCCATAGGCAAGGGGGGGCAGATCAGGCAGGTCGAGGTGCCGGCCGAGCCGTCGCCAGATTGTTTGGGGCACGCGCGTATCGGCGCCGGCGCCAAGAATATGCATGCCGCCGCTGATCAGCCGGTTGTCGGCGTCGAAGCGGAAGGTGAAGAGATTGCGCCTGGTGTCGCCGACGCCTTGTCCCCCAGGCAGCAGACGCGTGCGGATTTCATGCGGCAGGGGCGCGGTCGCGATCTGGAAGACCTTCAGGGGAATATAAGTTCGCCCCAGCAACGGATCGAGGGAGCCGCCATAGGCGTTGGTAGCGACCAGCACCTTGGCCGCGCGTACCAAGCCCAACCGTGTTTGAAGTGCCCAACCATCGGCGACGCGATCGATCGAGGCGACCGGCGTGTGCTCGAAAATCTTCGCGCCGGCCTTCTCCGCCCCATCGGCCAGCCCCAGCGCATAGGCGACTGGATTGAGGACGCCGCCGGAACGATCCGTCCAGCCACCGACATAGCCGCGCGCGCCGGTCAGCGCTTCGACTTCTTGCCGATCCAGGGTGACGACAGGCCGGCCGCGCCGCGCCCATTGGTCCGCGCGGGATCTGACCTTCTCCAGGGCCGCCGGCGAGTGCGCCGGCTGGATCCATCCGTTCTGCACCGCGTCGCAGTCGATGCCGTGCCGCCGGATCAAGTCGAAGACGTGATCGGCACTGCCGGCGGCAAAATCGATGAGGCGTTCGCCGCGCTCGGCGCCGAGATGCGCGAGGATGCTGTCTGGATCCATCCTGGCGAAGTTCGGCACCACGAAACCGGCATTCCTGCCGGTCGCGCCCCAGGCGATGATCTCGGCTTCGAGCACAGCGACCGAGATGCCTTTTTCGGCGGCGTGCAGCGCGGTCGACAGACCGGAAAATCCACCGCCCACAATGGCGAGGTCGACGTCGAGCCTGCCTTGCAGCACCGGCCGCTTGCGGCGCTCGCGGCTGATGGCATGCCAGAGCGAAATGCCGTTCGCACCCTGCCGGACCGAGGCATTCATGAACCGGAACTGCTCTTGTCCGTGGCGATCCGCCTGCGCTTGCCAAAGCGCGTCCGCGGGGGCCTGTCGCCGAACAATCCGTTCGGCCGCATCAGCAGGATCACGCAGAGCATCACGCCGATGGCGACGATCTGCAGCGAGGCGGCGCGCGCCTGCTGCTCGGGCGGGAAGAACACGCTGGTCAGCGTGCCCGATCCGGCCCAAATCCCCCAGACCAGGACACTGCCGATGACCGCGCCGAGATTGCTGCCCGAGCCCCCGACGATCAGCATCACCCAGACCTGAAAGGTGAGGATCGGCAGGTAATTGTCCGGCGCGATGAAGCCGGTGAAATGCGCTTGCAGCGCGCCGGCCAGCGCCATGATGGCGCCGCCGACGGCAAACGCCTGGACGCGGTAGAAGCGCGCGCTCTTGCCGAGAGAAATCGCGGCCCGCTCGTCCTCCCGCAGCGCTTTCAGCACACGGCCCCACGGACTGCGCGACAGGTGCTCCAAGGCGAGATAGGCAATCAGCGTCACAGCGCAGACGACCGCAAGGTTCGACAGGTTGAACAGCAGCGGCGTCTCCGCAAGGCCGCCGAAGGGGCGCGGGATGAAGCCGATGCCGAAGGGGCCGCCGGTCAGTTTCTGCGCGTTGAGTGCGACCAATTGCACGACGACGGCCACGCCGAAGGTGGTGATCGCCAGATAGTCGGATCTAAGACGCAATGTCGCCATGCCGGTAAGCGCGGCCGCAATGCCGCCAACGACCATGGCACCCACCCAGCCGGCGAGGATAGGCAGGCCGAAGCCGCCGAGCCGCGCGGGATCGTCCGGTGTCGTCAGCAGCGCCGAGGTGTAGGCGCCGATGGCGACGAAGCCCGCCAGGCCGACATTGAACAGGCCGGTCAGGCCCCATTGCAGGTTGAGCCCCAGCGTGACCAGTGAGAAGATCAGCGCCGTGGTCAGGAAGAAGGCGCCGTAGCCAACCAGATCGATCATCTTTCCCGAACTCCGAAAAGGCCGATCGGCCGCACGAACAGCACAGCCATCAGGATGACGAAGGACACGGCGGCGCGCCATTCGGCGCCGATCAACTGCACCGCGCCGGCTTCGGCGAGACCGATGATCAGGCCGCCGAGCACCGCGCCCGGGATGCTGCCGATGCCGCCGAGGATGGCGGCGGCGAACATCGGCAGCAGCATGTCGAAGCCCATGAACGGGCGGATCTGCACCAGGATGCCGATCATCACGCCAGCCACGCAGGCGAGCGCGCCGCCGATGATCCACGTCACCCGCACCACGCTGGCGACGTCGATCCCAACGACGCGGGCCAGTGCCGCGTTCTGGCTCAAGGCCTGCATTGCGCGGCCAGTCTGCGTGCGCGTCATCAACAGATGCACGCCGAGCACGAGTATGGCGGTCAACACGAGCAACGCGATCTGGTCGGGCGTGATGCGGATGCCGAAGCCGACCGGCATGGCGATCTGGATCGCCCGGCTGAAGTAGGTCGGCCGTGAGGTGAAGGTGAATTCGAGCAGGCTGCGTAGCGCCATCGAGGCGCCGAAGCTCGCCATCACCACGATGATCGCCTGGCCTTGCGAGCGCAGCCGCGAAAACAGGATCTTGTCGAGCAACAGTGCGAGCAAGGCGGTGAATGCCATGCCGACGATCAGGGCGACTAGAAGCGGCCAGCCGAAGGACAGCGGTCCGATCGGCGCCACCTTGCCGAACATCGCACCGATGGCACTGACCACGGCCAGCGTCGCATAGGTGCCCCAGGCCATGAAGTCGCCATGGGCGAAGTTGGAGAAGCGCAGGATCGAATAGGTGAGCGTCACGCCGATGGCGCCGAGGCCGATCATCGAGCCCGTCAGCAATCCGTCGACGATGAATTGCAGGCTCATCCCGCGCCTCCCTTGCCTGTGTGAGAAGGGCGCTGGCCAAGATAGAGTTCGGCGACGACAGGGTCGTTCCACAATTCGGAGGCTATGCCCTCGTGCCGGTCCTTGCCTTCAGCCAGCACATAGGCGCGGTCGCCGATGGCAAGCGCTGCCTTGGCGTTCTGCTCAACCAAAAGGATGGTGACTCCGGACTTGCGGATGCCGGCCAGCATCTCGAATACCATCGCGACGAACTTCGGCGACAGGCCGGCGGACGGCTCGTCCAGCACCAGCACCTTGGGATGGACGATCAACGCCCGCGCCACGGCAAGCATCTGCCGCTGGCCTCCCGACAGATTGCCGGCGGCGGTGCGGCGCTGGCGGACAAGGTCGGGGAAGGCGGCATACATTTCCTCGATGCGGGCCGGGATGTCGCGCCGCTCGAGGATGCCGCAGGACACCTTGAGATTGTCCTCCACCGACATCAGCGGAAAGATGTTCTCGGTCTGCGGGACGAAGGCGAGGCCAAGCCGCACCATGGTGTGGGCCGGCGCGGCGGTGATGTCCCTGCCGTCCAGCAGCACCGTGCCGCCGGTGATCGGCACGAGGCCGGCGATCGCCTTGATCAGGCTCGACTTGCCAGCGCCGTTGGGGCCGAGTACGACGACGATCTCGCCTCTGTCGACGGTGATCGAGGCGCCGCGCACGATCGGCACGCCGGGCTCATAGCCGGCTTCGAGGTCGCGTACATCGAGGACGGTCTCGCTCATGCGGTGCCTCCGAGATAGGCATCGATGACGCGCGGGTCGCGCGCGACCTCTTCTGCCGTGCCTTCGCTCAGCAGTTGGCCGCTCGCCATGACAAGGACGCGGTGACAGAGCCGCGTCACCATGTCGATGTTGTGCTCGATCAGCAGGAAGGTGATGCCGCGCACGTTGATGTCGCGGATGCGGTCGATGATGACTTCGAGCAGCGTCGCGTTGACGCCGGCGGCAGGTTCGTCAAGCAGGATGATCGCCGGGTCGGCCATCATGACCCGGGCGAGTTCGAGCAGCTTGCGCTGGCCGCCGGACAGCACGCGCGCCGGCTCATGGGCGAGATCGCTGAGGGTGACGAGTTCCAGCAGGTCGAGGGCTTTCGTCCGGGCGGCTTTTTCCTGTGCGGCCACTCGCCACGGCGTGAGGAAGTTAGCCAGCAGCTTTTCGCCGGCCTGGCCCTGTGCCGCGAGCATGATGTTTTCGATCAGCGTCAGATTGGGCAGCGGGCGCGGGATCTGAAAGGTGCGGCCAAGGCCACGGCCGATGCGCAGGTGAGCGGCTTCGCCGGAGACGCGCGTGCCGTTGAGAAGGATGTCGCCGCTGGTGGGCAGGATGCTGCCAGCCAGCAGGTCGAACATGGTCGTCTTGCCCGCGCCGTTGGGTCCGATCAGGCCAAGGATTTCGCCCGGTTTGACATGAAACGAGACATCGTTGACGGCGACAAGGCCGCCGAACCGCCTGACGACGTTGCTTGCCGTCAGAACCGGGACACGGGTCTCCTTCCCCTGCCTTTCCGCTGCCTCGCTCATCAAACCCTCTGGCCGAAGACGGTCGTTGCCGTCTTCTGATTATGATTTGTGATCACACTTGCTTTGATCACGCTATTCGGCTTTAATTTCATCCGCAAGCCGAAAACCCGCCGAGTACGGAATTCCATGCAAAAGGCTGCCATCGAAAAAAACAACGAGGCGATCGCGGCCCAACTGGCTCCGGTGGGCCGCGAGACGGTGCAGGATCGCGTCTATTCCGAGCTGCGTCGGGCCTTGATCGGCGGCCTGTTCGAGCCAAGCCAGGTGCTGACCATCCGCGGTCTGGCCGATGCGCTGGTCACTTCGACCATGCCGGTGCGTGAGGCGCTTGGCCGGCTGATCACGGAAAAGGCGCTGGAGGCGCTGCCCAACCGTTCGGTGCGGGTGCCGCCAATCACGCTGGAGCGCCTCGACGATCTCTTGCGAGCCCGTATCCTGATCGAGGGCGAGGCGATCGCGCTGGCCGCCGTCCGCATGGGGCCGCGCCAGATCACCACCATCGAAACCATTCTCGGCGAATGGGACGAGATGCGGGCGCTGAAACACAAGAAGGATGTCGACCGCGAAGTGACGCTCAACCAGAGCTTTCACTTCGAGATCTATCGCTCCTGCGGCTCGGCCGTTTTGATCCCGATGATCGAGAGCCTGTGGCTGCAATCAGGTCCATGCATCCGCGTCGCCATCTACGCCTTCTCGGAAGCCGGCGAGGTCGACACCGCCCAGTATCACCGCCGCATTGTCGAGGCGCTGGCCAAGCAGGATGCTCGGGCGGCGCGCGAAGCGCTGGTCGCCGACATCAGCCGGCCCTTCACCTTCCTGCGCAGCAAGCTGCAATCCGCCGCCGCGAAAGGCCAGATATGACCTCCATCAGGATCAGCGAGCCGCGCTCCAAGCTTTCCGTCACTGCGCTGCTGCTGCCGGAAAGGGCGCCGGAGAACGCGGCCTTTCTCACAGCCTATCTCGCCACGCCACGTGTCGTCCCCGCCATTCACGCCATGTGGACGGGACCTGAGATCTCCTGTCCGGTTCCATCAGCCGATCTCGAGGGGCAGGCCTATGCCCGGCCGCTGCCGGCGGAGAACGCGACCCTGACGCCGCAGCCGGGCGACATCGTGTTGTCTTACGTGCCGCCGCGCATGTGGGGCGGCAATCCCAACGCGATCTTCGACATCGGCCTGTTCTACGGGCAGGGCGCGCGTCTGCTGTTCCCGATCGGCTGGCTGGCCGGCAGCGTCGTCGCGCAGGTGCGCGCCGATCAGCGCGATCAATTCGCGGCTGCCTGCGCCATTATCCGCCGCAACGGCGCCTGCGACATCACCTTCAGCCTGGTGGAGGCCTGAAATGGCTGACGACAGTTTCGAACTCTTCGATCTCCGCGTCGAGGCGGTCATTCCGCAGGGCAAGCCGATCTATTGCGGCGCCAGGGCCGGCGACTATTTCGAACTCAAGGGCGAGATGCTGTCGATGCCGGCGGGGCAGGGCTTTTCGATCTATTCGATCTCGGCGGTGCTGCCGCTGCTGGCGGCGAAGCAGCGTCCGACCCACCCGAATGACTGGATGACCTCCGACGCCGAGATCGCCTGTCCCGATCCCAACTGCGCCAGTCGGCTAAGGATCGTCAGGCTGGCCAAGCGGCGGTTCAGCCATGCCGAAACCACGGCCGTGCCGCTGCCGAAGGGGAATGACCTGACATGACCGCCAAGACATTCGAGCTCAGTCCGGGCTACGCGATTTCGCGCGTCATACGCGGTGGCTGGCAACTGGCCGGCGGCCATGGCGCTATCGATCGCAGCCAGGCCGTGAGCGACCTGATCGTCACTTTCGATGCCGGCATCTGGACTTATGACTGCGCCGATATCTACACCGGCGTCGAGGAATTGATCGGCGCCGCGCGCTTGCGGCTGGCCAATGAGCGCGGTCTCGCTGCAGCGGCCAAAATGAAGGTGCACACCAAGCTCGTGCCCGACCTTGAACGGCTCGCTACGATCAGCCGCGACTATATCAGGGGCATCGTCGACCAGTCGCTGCGCAGGCTTAAGACCGAGCGGCTCGACCTCGTGCAGTTTCACTGGTGGGATTATGCGCAGCCGCGCTATGTCGAGGCGATGGGTTGGCTCAACGAGCTTCGGCGCGAGGGCAAGCTGCGCAATCTCGGCACCACCAATTTCGATACGCCCCGGCTTGCCGAAATCCTGTCAGCTGGCATCCCACTGGTCAGCCAGCAGCTGCAATATTCGGTGCTCGACCAGCGTCCGGCGAACAGCCTCGCCGCGCTTGCGGAGGAAAACGGCGTCAGCTTCCTCTGCTACGGTTCTGTGGCCGGCGGCTTTCTCAGCGACAAATGGCTTGATGTCGCCGAACCCGGCACGCCGCTCGAAAACCGCTCGCTGGTCAAATATAAGCTGATCATCGACGATTTCGGCGGCTGGGACCTGTTCCAGCAACTGCTTCGCGCACTGAAGGCGGTGGGCGACCGCCACGCCGTCGACATCGCCACCATCGCCAGCGCCTGGGTGCTGGAGCAGCCGCGAGTGGCCGCGGTCATCGTCGGTGCCCGCAACCAGGCGCACGCGCTGGCCAACGCCAAAATCATGGATGTCGTACTCGACGCCGATGACCGTGCGCGGATTGCAGCCGTGATAGCGAGAGGCAGCGGCCTTGAGGGAGACGTCTACACGCTGGAGCGTGACCGCCACGGCCGCCACGGCTCGATCATGCACTACAATCTTAACGCGGGCCGGATATGAAAACCATGGACGATAGGTTGTTTTCGCAGGCCAGCACCGAAGTCGTCGCCCTGCATCGCTTTTTCGTCGACTGGTTCGTCGCCTCGCGCGCCGACAAGGTGGATTTCGGCCGCTTCGAAGCCGTCATGGGCGAAGGCCTGACCATGATCGCACCAGGCGGCCAGATCCTCGACCGCGATGCCGTGATCGAGCATGTGCGCTCCAGCCGCGCCACTTGCGACGACGGCTTTGCCATTTCGATCGAGGACATCAAGCCCGGCTGGCAGGATGGCGATACCATCGTCGTCCTCTATGTCGAGGCGCAGCTGCGCGCGGGCAAGCACAGCCGCCGCCGGTCGAGCGCGGTCTTCACCACCAGTTCATCGGCGCCCAACGGCGTCCAATGGCGGCATCTGCATGAAACCTGGCTGCAGGTGCCGGAACACTGAGACTTTCCAGACGTCAAATCAGTTCGTGTAACTCAAGGGGAACAACAATGAGAAAGACGATACTCCAGCTCACCACGGCACTTGCTCTCGTGACGATGGCGGGTGCCGCCCAGGCCGCCGACTGCAAGATCACCGTCGGTCTCGTCATGGAACTGACCGGTCCGGCCGGTGAATACGGGCAGGCCGGCGCCAAATCGGTCGAAATGGCCTTCCGCGACATCAACGAAGCCGGCGGCGTGCGCGGCTGCGATCTCGTCACCGATACTCGCGACAGCCAAAGCCAGGGCAACATCGCGGTCGATGCCGCCACCCAGCTGGTTCAGGTCAAGAAAGTGCCTGTGATCATCGGCGGCATCATTTCCTCGGTGTCGATCCCGATCCTGACCTCGGTTACCGCGCCGGCCAAGATCGTCCAGGTCTCGCCGGCGTCGTCCTCGCCGACGCTGACGACACTCGGCCGCGACGGCAAGACCAACGGCATCTTCTTCCGCACCATTACCTCGGACGCGCTGCAGGGCGTGGCCGCCGCCAAATATGCGGTCGACAAGGGTTTCAAGAAGCTGGCGATCATCCACGTCAACAACGACTTCGGCGTCAACATGGTGGCCGAATTCTCGCGTGCCTACAAAGCGCTCGGCGGCACCATCGTCTCCGACACGCCCTACAACGAGAAGCAGTCGAGCTACGCTTCGGAAGTCACCGCGGCGATGGGTGGCGAACCGGATGGACTTTACCTGGTCAGCACGCCCGTCGACGGCGCCACCATCGCCCGCACCTGGATCTCGCAGGGCGGCGTGCAGAAATTCCTGCTCAATGACGGCATGAACAGCCCAGACTTCATAGAGTCCGTCGGGGCTGATTATCTGAAGGACGCCTATGGCACGTCTTCAGGCACTAGCCCGACCGCCTCGACGGAGTATTTCACCAAGAACTACAAGGCGTTTTCCGGTATCGAACCGTCAAATCCCGCGGCAGACCGCTCCTATGATGCCGGAGCCATTGTCGGGCTCGCCATCGCGATTGCCGGCTCCGAGGACCCGGCCAAGATCAAGGACGCCATGTACAAGGCGGTCGATCCCGCCGGCACGCCGATTTATGCGGGCAAGGAAGAATTCGCCAAGGCGCTCGGCCTGATCAAGGACGGCAAGCCGATCCGCTATGAAGGTGTCATCGGTCCCGTCGCCTTCGACAAGTTTGGCGACATCACCGGCCCGTTCCGGCTGTGGAAGATCGCCGACGGCAAGGTGACGACCGATGGTGAAATGACCACCGACGACGTCAACGCGCTGCAGGCCAAGCTTCAGTAAGCCGGCGCTGTACTTCCGGCATCGATCTCGCCCATCGCGATCGATGCCGGCGTCACCTGAGGCGGGTCGATATCGCTTGCACGACAAGCGGGCGCGAATAGGATCGGCCGGCTGCAATTCAAGGGATGGCGAGCGTGCTGGACAAGGATACTCATCGGGCCATCCGGTTGTTGGACGCTGACGATGCGCCTTGTCACGCAGGCGGCTGATCCGGATGTCGCCTGAAACACAACGGCTGCTGTCCGCGCTTGGCAACAGGCTGGGCTCGGGCGGCATGCTCGCCGGCTCCGACGTGGACCAGCGCTACCGCGATGATCCCGACGGCAAGCTCGGCGCGCTTCCCGAAGCAGTGCTGCGCCCGCCCGATACCGAGGGTGTCGCGGCGGCACTCGCCATATGCAACGCTCTTGGCCAGCCGGTCGTCGTCCAGGGCGGTCGCACCGGGCTGGCCGGTGGCGCGCGCGTCCAGCCGGGCGAGATCGTGCTGTCGCTGGAGCGCATGACCGGCCTTGCCGCCCCGGACCGTCAAGCCGCCACCATCGTCGCCGAAGCTGGCGCGACGCTGCAATCGGTGCAGGAAGCGGCAGACGGCGCCGGGCTGATGTTCGGCGTCGATATCGGCGCGCGCGGCTCCGCCACGGTCGGCGGCAACATCGCCACCAATGCCGGCGGCATCCGCGTGCTGCGTTACGGCATGTACCGGGCACAGGTGCTGGGGCTGGAGGCGGTACTTGCCGATGGCACGGTGCTGACGTCGCTCAAAGGCCTGCCCAAGGACAATTCCGGCTACGACCTCGGCCAACTCTTCATAGGCGCGGAAGGGACGCTTGGCGTCGTCACCCGCGCCGCGCTCCGGCTGCATCACAAGCCCGCATCGGAGGTGAACGCCTTCTGCGCGCTGCCTTCGCTCGATGCCGCGATCGTCCTGCTCGGGCTGCTGCGGCAAAAGCTCGGCCCGCTTTTGTCCGCCTATGAGGTCAATATCGCGCCGCTCTATGACGTCATGGTCGCCAGCATGGCCATGCCGGCGCCGCTTCCGGCTGGCTCACCCGTCTACGTGCTGGCCGAAATCCAGGGCAGCGAGCCAGAACGCGACGGCGAGCGATTCGCCGAGGTCTTGATGCAGGCGGTCGAGGACGGCATCGTCGACGATGTTGTCGTCTCCCAATCGCCGCGCGAATTCCGCGCGCTGTGGGATGTGCGGGAGGACGCCAACCGCGTTCTGTTTTCGATGAAAGGCCTGATCGGCGTCGACATCAGCATCCCGTTGGCGCGAATGGGGGCGTTCCTGCAAGAAGCGGATGCCGCCATCCGCGCGGTCGATCCCGGAGCCGATATCTATGTCTTCGGCCATCTCGGCGACGGCAACCTGCACTATCAGGTGCTGACGGTGGATCCGGCGGCGGCCTACGGTATCATCTATCGCGGCGTGGCGGCCGCCGGAGGCGGCGTGTCGGCGGAGCACGGCATCGGCCTCGACAAGAAGCAGTGGCTGAATCTGGTGCGCAGCGGCGCCGAGGTCGCCACGATGCGGCGGCTGAAAACGGCGCTCGATCCGAAGAACATCCTCAATCCCGGATGAGTCTTCGACCTTTATCCAACCGCCTGAAACTCAGCTACGTTCCGTCGCCATTTGCCTGGGAATGAGAAAACGGGCGGCGAGCACGCAGAGCAGGACGGTGAACATCAGGATCAACGCCACCAGCGCATTGATGTCGGGCGAGAAGCCAAGCCGCATCATCGCCCACAGCCTGACCGGCAGCGTGCTTTGCGTGCCGGTGACCAGGATGGTGATCATCGTCTCGTCGAACGACAGGGCGAAGGCCAGGATGGCGCCGCCGACCATGGCGCTCGACAGGTTCGGCAGTATGATGCGCCAGAAGGTCTGCCAGCCGCTGGCGCCGAGATCGTAGGAGGCTTCGACCAGCGTGCGGCTCATCGACTGCAGCCGCATCAGCACGGTGCGGTAGACGATCGCCAGCACGAACACGGTGTGGCCGATGACGACCGTCAGCAGCGAGCGTTCGAGGCCGATCTCGCGGAAGAAGATCAACAGCGCCAGGCCGCTTATGATAGGCGGCATCAGGAATGGCAGGAAAATGATGAACTGCAGAACCGAACGTCCTGAGCGGCGGCTGTGATAGTAGAGCGCCAGCAGAGTCCCGCTGACCACCGACAGGATTACGGTACAGACGCCGACGATCAGCGTGGTGCGCAGCGCGGCCAGAATCTCATGGTTTCCAGCCAGCGCCACATAGGTCGAAAGGGTCGGCGACGACCAGTCGACATTGCCATGTGAAATGGTGAAGAACGACGACACGATCGGCACGAACAGTGGGCTGTAAAGCAGCACAGCGACCAGCGTCGTAATCGAGGCCAGGAAGATGGTGGAAGGCCGGGGCAGCGCGCTCATACCGACGTCCCCCGGCTGCGCCCGAACCGTTCGCCAATGAGAATGGCGGCGATCACCACGATCGCAAGCGCCACCGATAGCGCGGCGCCGAACGGCCAGTTATAGGCCGTGCCGAACTGGCTGTAGAGGATGCGGCCGAAGGTGAAGCCGCTGATCCCGCCGACCATCTGGGGCGTCAGGAAATCGCCGATCGCCAGTACGAAGACGAAGCTCGCCGCCGAGGCGACGCCGGGCAGGCTGAGCGGCAAGGTGATGCGCAGGAATGTCTGCAGGCTGCTGGCGCCCAGGTCATCCGAGGCGCGCAGCAAGGTTTGCGGAATCCGCTCCAGCGACAGGAAGATCGGCAGGATGGCGAACGGGATCAAAAGCAGGCTCAGCGTCAAAAGGATGGCGTTCATGTTGAAGACGAAAAGCGTCGATGGCTGATCCAGGATGCCGAGCGCCACCAGCGCCTTGTTGAGGAAGCCGTTGAGTCCGAGGATGCTGCGGATCGCGTAGATCTTGATGACGTAGCTCATCAGCAGCGGCACCAGCAGCAACATCAGCAGGGCGTAGCGCCACCGCCCTTTCAGCGTCGTCAGGAAATAGGCAGCTGGATAGGCGAGAAGGATACAGATGACGGCCACCGATACGCACAGCACGATGGTGTTCCAGAACACCGGCAGAAAGATCGGATCGGTGAAGAACCTGATATAGTTGCCGAGGGTCGGTGCATGGACGATCGTACCCTGGTCGACGCTGAAGAAACTGTAGACCAGGAAGATCGCCAGTGGCACGAGGACGAAGATAACCGGCAAGGCGAATGCCAGCGCCGTGACCAGCTGCGACAAGCGCCGCTCCTCGGAAGATGTCGAGCCAGCCGCGCTCATGCCAGCACCAGATGGCCTTCATGCGGTGCAAAGCAAAGCGAGACCGTTTCGCCTGACTTGAGAGCACTGCCGTCGATCCGGCTCGGCATGCGCAGCCGCAGGCGCAGGCGCAGCGCGGCATTGTCCGCACCTGCCGTGATCGTGGCGACGGTCGATGAACCGGCAAAGGCCAGATCGGCGATGGTGCCGGAAAAGCGGTTGCCGCCGTCCTTGGTGTCCGCGAGATGCAAGGCTTCGGGGCGGAACGCCGCGAAAGCCTCGGCGCCATCCGGCGCGATCTTCAGATGCGGCTGGTCGCTGATCGAGCAGACCAGCCGTCCGAGTGCCGTCTCGATCGGTCGTTGCTCGCCTTGCACCGGACCGAGTTTTCCAGCCACCAGATTGTTCTCGCCGAAGAAGCGCGCCACGAATTCGCAATTCGGCTTGTAGTAGAGCTCATGCGGCGTGCCGAGCTGGCGGATATGTCCGGCCTGCATGACGCAGATCCTGTCGGCCATGCCGATCGCTTCTTCCTGGTCGTGGGTGACGAACAGGAAGGTGGTCTTGATTTCGCGCTGGATGGATTTCAGGAACTCCTGCATCTGCCGGCGCAATTCGAGATCGAGTGCCGCCCAGCGGCTCGTCGAGCAAGATCAGGCGCGGCTGGCAGATCAGCGCCCGGGCGAGCGCGACACGCTGGCGCTGGCCGCCGGAAAGCTGTGCCGGAAAGCGCTCGGCGAAACGTCCGAGCTGGACCAGATCGAGGGCTTGCGCCACGCGGCTGGCGATCTCCTTGCGCTTGATATGGCGCACCGAGAGCCCATAGCCGACATTGCCGGAGACGGTCATATGCGGGAACAGCGCATAATCCTGGAACACCGTGTTGAACGGCCGCTTGTTGATCGGCATGCGGCTGATGTCCTGGCCGTCGAGCCGGATCTCGCCTGACGTCAGTGGCTCAAGCCCGCCGATCAGGCGCAGGACCGTGGTCTTGCCCGAGCCTGATGGCCCAAGAACGGTCAGGAACTCACCGTCCCGGATCGACAGGTCGATGTCGTGCAGCACGGGAACCGTGCCGTAGGATTTCGAGACGGACCGCAGCGTCAAGAGGTCGGTGTTCTGGCTCATGGGATATTCTCGCATACGGTTCGGCGGTCCGGAACGTCCGGACCGCCGGGTCCTTCGAAGTCAGGCGTGGAAAGGATCAGGGCGTCGCCTTGACCTCGTTCCACAAGTCCGAACGCTTGAGCGGATCCTCGACATTGTTGAGCCAGACCAGCTTGTCGTTGCCGCCGGCGCTGCTCGACTCGACCACCGTGTTGCCGAATCCGGTGCGCTCGGAAAGCGCGCCGCTGACCTTCTTCGTCAGCATGAAGTCGATCCACTTCTCGGCCGCGGCATTGTCGCGGACGCCCTTGGAAATGACCCAGTTGTCGAGCCAGGCAAGCGCGCCTTCGCTCGGATTGACGTAGGCGACATGGGCGCCGATCTTCTGCAGTGCCTTGACCTGCTGCTGGCCATAATTGGCCCAGATCAGCGCAACGTCATTGTTCTGGTAGATCTGCTGCGCCTCGTCGGCGGTGGTGTAGAAGCTCAGCACATTGCGCTTGAGCTCGACCAGCTTGGCCTTGACCGCCGCCATTTGTTTTTCGTCGAGGTTGAACGGATCCTTGTAGCCGAGCGTCAGCGCGGTGAACGAGAAATTGTGCTCGCCATTGTCGTAGGCGAGGATCTTGCCCTTGTAAGCCGGATCCCACAGGACGGACATCGAGGTCGGCGCCGGCTTGACCTTGTCGGTGTCGTAGATCAGCCCGATGGAATCGAAGCAGAACGGAATACCGTAGACCTTGCCGTCCTTGGTGTCGCCGCTGACCTGAGACAGATCACGGAAGCGCGGCAGCACGTCCTTCTGGTTCGGCAGCTTGGTGATGTCGATCGGCGACACCAGATCGGCCTTGATGTAGCGCTGCAACTGGGCGGTATTGACCGCGAAGACGTCGAAGTCCTGCCCTTCGCTGCCCTTGATCTTGGCCCAGATTTCGTCATCGCTGCCGATGAAGACTACATCGACACCGATGCCGGTGGCGGCGGTGAAGTCCTTCACCCAATCCGGGTCGGCATAACCGTCCCAGGCCAGCACGCGAAGGTTCGCGGCCAGCGCCGCCGACGTCATCAGGCCGATGCCGAGCCCGATGGTCGCTAGTCTCAGAAACGCTTTCTTCAGTCCCATTTTTAATCTCCCATTGTCGTTCTGGTGGACCGTAATTTCCGGGGCTATCGCCGTCACAGCTGGGTGACGGCGACCAGTCCCTCGTCCGGCACCGACACCATCCGGTTGCGCAGCGGCTTGCCGAATGTCTGTGCCTGGATTTCATACTCGTCCCCGGAAGCCGTCTTGACGCCGGAGGCGTAGCTCATCACCGCCGCTCCGAAGAAATAGGCGTGCAGGTCGCCCGCCCTGCGGTGCATCGGGTAGCGGAAATGGAAGTGTTCGAGATTGGCGATCGAGTGCGACATGTGCGCTTCGCCCGACAGGAATTCCTGTTCCCAGACAACAGTGCCGTCGCGCAGAATGCGGGAATGGCCACGCACTTCTTCGGGCAGGCCTCCGATCAGAAGCTCCGGTCCGATCGAGCAGGAGCGGAGTTTCGAGTGGGCGAGATAGAGGTAGTTCTCGGCCTCCGTCACATGGTCGGAATATTCGTTGCCCAACGCATAGCCGATGCGATAGGGGCGGCCATCCGGCCCATTGAGGTAAAGGCCGACGATCTCGGCCTCTTCCGCGCCGGCTTTCGCGAATGCAGGCATCGGCAGATCGGCGCCAGGCGGCACGACACAGGTGCCGACGCCCTTGAAGAACCATTCTGGTTGAATGCCGATCTTGCCGGCACCGGGCTTGCCGCCTTCCAGGCCCATGCGGAAGATCTTCAGCGAATCCGACTCCTCGGCGTCCTCGCCATGGGTCAGCACATGCATCTTGTCGCGCGCGGCGGCACTTCCGGTGTGAGTGAGGCCGGTGCCGGTGACCAGGAACCGCGCCGGTTCCGGATGGTCGACGGGAGCGAGCACGCGGCCATCGCGCAGCAGTTCGCCATAGTCGATCGTGGCCGCGCCCGTCCGCTTCTCGACCAGCGCCGCGATCGACGCACCCTGCGCGATCGCCGCTTCGGCGAGCTCGAGCACGGTGCTTGTCTTGTCGAGTGGATGCAGGCGATCGCCGTCATCGGAAACGAGGCCGACCCGCCTGCCGCCGTCGATCGTTATGTACTGAACAAGACGCATGAAATACCCTTCTTCCCTAGAGGCCGTACGGGGTCACACCCAGCCGGCGTCAACGATGAACTGCTGGCTCGTGCACATCAGGCTGTCGTCGGCGGCGAGGAACAGCGCCATGCGCGCAATGTCGGATGGCTGCAGCCGGTCGGGCAGGCACTGCCGCTCCGCGATCTGGCGTTCGCCAGCGGGGTTCAGCCACAGCCGCATCTGGCGCTCGGTCATCACCCAGCCCGGCACCATGCAGTTGACGCGGATGCGCTCGGGGCCGAGTTCGCGGGCCAGCGCCCGCGTCATGCCATACACCGCCGCCTTTGCGGTCACATAGGCAGGGCAGTCGGGATCGCCGACCATCCAGGTGATGGAGCCGAAATTGATGATCGAGCCGCCACCATGCGAGCCCATTTGCGGGCGCACCGCCTGGGCGGCGAAGAACTGGTGGCGCAGATTGACCGCCATGCGGTCGTCCCAATAGGCCACCGTGACGTCTGTGGTCTGGTGGCGGTCGTCATTGCCGGCATTGTTGCACAGCGCCTGGATCGGGCCGTTGTGCCGCATCGCCTCGACGGTCGCCGTCTGCAGCTGCTCTACATTGCGCAGGTCGCAGGGAATGAACAGCGGCGCGGCATGCCCTTCGGCCGCGATCGCATCGACCAGGCGCCGTGAAGGCTCCTCGGCCAGATCGACGAAGGCGACGCGGCTGCCTTGCGCGCAGAAATGGCGCACCAGGCTTTCGCCGATGCCGCTGCCGCCACCGGTTATGAACACGCTGCGGCCCTTGAGGCTGGGGTAGGTCGCGTAGCTGCCGATCTGATCAGTCATCGCGCGCCTCTCTAGTGGGAATGCCGGGGTATGCCGGCATCGCGCCGGCCGACGAGAAAGTCGAAGTCGCAGCCCTTGTCGGCCTGCAGCACGCGCTCGACATAGAGGCTCTGGTAGCCACCCTGCGGCGGCTCCGGCGGCTTCCAGTCACGGCGGCGGATCGCCAGTTCTTCATCCGAAACCAAAAGCTCGAGACGGCGGCCGGCGACGTCGAGCTCGATGAGATCGCCGTCGCGCACCAGGGCCAGCACACCACCGGCCGCAGCCTCCGGCGCAACATGCAGCACCACCGTGCCGTAGGCGGTACCGCTCATGCGCGCGTCCGAAATGCGCACCATGTCGGAGACGCCTTCTCTGAGCAGCTTGGCCGGCAGCGGCATGTTGCCGACCTCTGCCATCCCGGGATAACCGCGCGGTCCGCAATTCTTCAGCACCATCACCGAGGAGGCGTCGATATCCAGCTCCGGATCGTCGATGCGGGCATGGTAATGCTCGATGTTCTCGAAGACGACGGCCTTGCCGCGATGCTGCATCAGTTCGGGCGTTGCCGCGGACGGCTTGATGACCGCGCCGTTGGGAGCCAGGTTGCCACGCAGGATCGAGATGCCGCCCTCCTTGGTGAGCGGCTCGCGCAGCGGCCGAATGACCTCACGGTTGTAGTTGGGCGCGCCGTCGATCAGTTCACCGATGGTCTTGGCGCTGACGGTCATGGCGTCGCGATGAAGAAGCCCCGCTTCATCAAGCGCCGCCATGACCGCAGCTAGCCCCCCGGCATAGTAGAAATCTTCCATCAGGAACCGGCCCGACGGCATCAGGTCGACAATGGTTGGCACGCCGCGGCCAAGGCGGTCCCAGTCATCGAGGCCGAGATCGACACCGACCCGGTTGGCGATGGCGATCAGATGCAGCACCGCGTTGGTCGAGCCGCCGATCGCGCCATTGACGCGAATGGCATTCTCGAAGGCTTGCCTGGTAAGGATCCTTGCAATCGTCACGTCGCGGTGGACAAGATCGACGATCTGCCGTCCGGCCAACTGGGCAAGCACGCCTCGGCGCGAATCCACCGCCGGGATCGCGGCGTTGTCCGGCATGCCGATGCCGAGCGCTTCCACCATGCTGGCCATGGTCGAGGCGGTGCCCATCGTCATGCAGCTGCCGGCCGACCGGCTCTGGCCCTGTTCGGCGGCGAGGAAGTCGGCGACCAGCATGCGGCCGGCCTTGACCTCCTCGGCGAATTTCCAGACATGCGTGCCCGAGCCGATATCCTGTCCGCGGAACTTGCCGTTCAGCATCGGTCCACCGGAGACGGCGATGGTTGGCAGGTTGCACGAGGCAGCCCCCATCAAGAGCGCCGGCGTGGTCTTGTCGCAGCCAACAAGCAGGATGACGCCGTCGATCGGATTGCCGCGGATGGATTCCTCGACATCCATGCTGGCCAGGTTGCGAAACAGCATGGCGGTGGGGCGCATGTTGCTCTCGCCCAGCGACATGACAGGGAATTCCAGCGGCAGGCCGCCAGCCTCGTAGACGCCGCGCTTGACGTGATCGGCCAGCGCCCGCAGATGCGCATTGCACGGCGTCAGTTCCGACCAGGTGTTGCAGATGCCGATCACCGGCCGGCCGTCGAAAGCGTCGGCGGGAATGCCCTGGTTTTTCATCCAGCTGCGGTGCATGAAGGCGTTCTTGCCTTCACCGCCGAACCAGGCTTCGGACCGCAATTTGCGTTTGGTCTCGGTCACGATTGCAGGCCCCGCTCGTTGCGGCGTTTGTTGCGGTTCTCGACGCTGCGGCGCACGTCATCCTCGGCATTGTCGATGAGCACCAGCAATGCCTTTTGCGCGCCGGCGGCGTCGCCGGCGGCGATCTTCTCGGCGACTTCCCGGTGCAGCGGCAAGGAATGGCGCTGCCCTTCCGGATTGTCGTTGGAGAGGCGAAAGCTCATTACCAACGCGGTCTCGACCAGTGCGGCCAGCGAGCCGATCAGCTCGTTGCCGGTCATGCGCAATATGGTCTGGTGGAACACCAGATCGGGCTTGGCGAAGCGGTCGCCGTCGTCGCTCAGTGCTTCCATTTCGGCCAGCGCTGCGTGGATCTCGGCGATCTGCGCCGGCGTCGCGCGCTGCGCGGCAAGGGCCGCCGCCATCGGCTCGATGGCGCGGCGCAGTTCAAACAGCGCCCGCACATCCTCGGCACTGACCCCGCCGGCATAGCGCCAGGACAGGACGTCGGGGTCGAGGAAATTCCAGTCGGCGCGAGGACGCACCCGCGTGCCGGTCTTCGGCCGCGATTCGACCAGCCCCTTGCCCGCCAGCACCTTGATCGCCTCGCGCAGCACTGTGCGGCTGACCCCCAGCATCTCGCTGGAATCGTCGGCATTGGGCAGCGCCTCGCCGGGCTGGAAGTCGCCCTGCACGATGCGCAGCCCGATCTGCTCGACGACGGTGGCGTGCAGCGCGGTGGAACCGCTGGAAACCGCGACCGCGACCCGTGACGTGCGGACCGTGATGAACGATTTTCTATTCTTCATACTATTCATATGATATGTCTTATAACCGTGGCGATTGGAGTCAAGGGATTGGGGAGTGCCGATGACAGATAATTCCTTTGTGGCCGTCGCTCCGCACACGGAACTGGTCTCGATCAGTGATGGCATCGCGACCGTTGAAGTTGCTTCCGCCGCTGGTGGAGCGCTGGCTTCGTATCGATGGTGGCGGGATGGTTCCGCCGTGGATTGGCTGCGTCCGGCCGAGCCAACGGCGATCGGTCGCCGCGATCCCGGCGCCATGGCCTGCTTTCCGCTCGTGCCCTATTCCAACCGCATAAGGAATGGCCGCTTCGATTTCGCGGGACGCCCCATTCAATTGCCGACGGCCTCGGACGATCCACACCATGAGCACGGCCATGGCTGGCGTCACCCATGGACGGTCGTGAGCCATGAAGCGAGCATGATCGTCCTGCGCTATCGCCACGCCGCCGATTCCTGGCCGTGGAGCTATGAGGCAGAGCAAGCGATCTCCCTGGCCGACGGCAGGCTTTGCTTGACCATTGCCGTGCGCAACCTGTCGGACGCACCGATGCCGGTTGGCCTCGGTTTCCATCCTTATTTCCCGTCGACACAGTGGACGCATGTCCAGGCAGGGGTATCAGGCATGTGGGAAAACGATGCGGAGGTGCTGCCCATCCGCCATGTCCCGCCGCCCGTGGGGGCCCATCCATCCATCGGCTTTGACGTATCGGAAGTGGACTTCGATACGGTCTTCACCGGATGGACGCGCCGCGCCCGGATTACGTGGCCCGAACACGGACGGCAGCTGGACATCGAGGCCGAGGCGCCGATGGACTTCCTCGTCCTCTACACGCCGCCGGGCGAACCGTTCTTTTGCGCCGAGCCGGTCAGCAACATCACCGATGCTTTCAACCGGATGGGCGACAAGGAGATCGACACCGGCTGCATTGTGCTGGCCCCTGGCCAGAAACAATCCGCCAGCGTCCGCTTCATACCGTCGCTGGCTGTTTGATCTTCCGCGAGCGAGGCCTCAATCGTCACCCAGCGCAAATCGGTGCATTCGGCGATCGGGCCTTGCCGCCGAGCCGGAGCCATTGACGCCGCCGCTGACGCGCAGCGCGGTCTGGAGTTGCGCCGCACCAACGGGCGCCCTGCTCCTGGTGCCGCAGCCATGACGGGGATCAGCCGGTTGCGCTGGCATAGATGTCGAGAACGTCCGTCACGCCTGCGATGAGGAGTTCCCTGGCCTTTGGCGTGACGGACCCGCTCGCCACCGCGCTATCGAGGCGGCCGAGATACTGGCTGATCAGGGGTGAGGGGATGTCACGCTCGCCCAGCGCCTGCATCAGCGCGTTCACGGCCTGCCGCGCCGCCGACGCGGGCCAGTAATAGCGGATGCGGTCGCTGTAGGAAAAATGCCGCTCGATCCGCTGCTCGGCCTCGGCGCCGTGATAGTAACTCTTCCAATTGCCGGGCGCCGCCAGCATGACGCGCTCCATGGCCGCCGGCAGGCTTTCCCGCGATGGGTCGGGAACCAGAATGTCGGCGATGTGGCCCAAGCCGTAGAGGGCTTCGCGCAGCGCGAAGGTCAGCCATGGCCCGACCTTGAGTATGGCAAAACCGTCGTCGACCAGTGCGCTCAACGCCGCAGAGGGCTGGTAGTCGGTCGAGTGGGCCTCGAAGACGAATTGCGGCAGGTCTCGCAGCGTGCCAGCAAGCGCCCGGGCGCGTTCCGGCCGGTAGGCGATGACCTCGGCATTGCCGAATTCGACGCCCGGCTGCACGACGACGCCGATCGCCCGCGAGAAGGCTTGGTCGAGGCGGCGCCGGCTGAAGGCATCGCGGTGGATGCGAACCGTCTCACCCGCGGCCTCCGGTGTCGTCACCGCCAGATGGTCCATCGCCTCCCGTGCGCCGCCCGGCACCGGCACTTCCGTGCCGATGACATAGACAGGCCTGGTGCCGCCTGTTCGTTCAACCGCGGCCTCCGCCACCTCGGCCAGTTCGGCGGCGCGCGTGGCGATGGTGGCGTCGGGCGGTGCCGCCCCTTCGCCGGCGCAGCCCATGCTGGCGTCCAGGTGGATCTTGGTGAAGCCGGCCTCGGCATAGGCATCCACCATGCATGCGGCCTTTTCCATCGCCTCCGGCGCCGGCAGGTGCTTCCAGGGATTGGGGCCCAGATGGTCGCCGCCGAGCACCAGCCTGTCCAGGGGAAAGCCGGCCTTGCCGGCGATCGTCTCGACGAAGCGGCGGAACTCGCCCGGTGTCATGCCGGTATAGCCGCCCTCGTGGTTGACCTGGTTGCAGGTGGCCTCGATCAGCACGTCGGCGTCGCGCGCCTTGCCGTGGCGCAGCGCCGCTTCGACGACCAGCGGATGGGCCGAGCAGATCGAGGCGATGCCACAGCGTTCGCCGGCCGCACGGCGCGTGGCGATGCTAGCCAGTCGACCGGTCGCCTGGCTCATGCCAATGCTCCGGTCCGGGCGGTCTCGATGAACGCCTCGACGGTGGCGAGCGAGGCGATGCCTTCCCATTGGTCCCTTCTTCGTCACCG
Organism: Mesorhizobium sp. URHB0026; assembly: GCF_054059755.1. Classification (NCBI taxonomy): domain Bacteria; kingdom Pseudomonadati; phylum Pseudomonadota; class Alphaproteobacteria; order Hyphomicrobiales; family Phyllobacteriaceae; genus Mesorhizobium; species Mesorhizobium sp. URHB0026. Next base: position 3,026,507 of record NZ_JBSSCN010000001.1, read on the forward strand.
CCAGCGCGCCGCAGCCATTGGCTATTCGCAGCGCCTTCTCCGGCGCCTCTCCACGCAGCCAGAAGGAGACGAAGGCTGCGGCAAAGCAGTCTCCGGCGCCGGTCGGATCGATTTCCTCGACGACGAAGCCGGGTAAAGCCGTGCGCCCCGACTGGTCGTAGTGAACGGCGCCCTGCGCGCCCTTCTTGACGACGATAGTGGAGATGCCGCGGTCCAGCATTTCGCGTACCGCGCTTTCCTCGTCGGTTGCCTCGGCGAAGGTGAAGAGTTCCGCCCCGCTCGGCAGGAACACGTCGGTCTTTGACAACACGAAGTGCAAGGCGTCGCGCATGCCCGGTAGATCGAGCATCTCCTTGCGGATGTTGGGGTCGAAAGAGACGGTGCCGCCGCGCGTTTTGACGGCTTCGATGCCGTTGCGGGCAATTTCGATCACCTCGGGCGAGAACAGCGATGTACCCATGACGTGAAAATGGTCGGCGCCGGCCAGCAGCACGCGCGCCTCCGCGCCCATCTCGATCAGGCCGGCGGCACTCTGCTTGATGTTGTAGACGAAGTGTCGGCTGCCATCGCTCTCATAGGTGACGAAGGCGGTTCCGGTCGCGGCGCCCTGATGGACGGTGATGGCCGAGATGTCGGCGCCGTCGGCACGCAGGCGCTCGATGTTCAGATTGCCGAAATCGTCGTCGCCCACTGCCGCGATCAGCCCCGCCGGCTGGCCGAGCCGCGCCGCCTGATCGATGAATATGGCGGGAGCGCCTGACGGAAACGGGCCGACCAGCGGGCCGGGAGCGCGAAAACTCTGGCCGATCCGCTCGGCCATGATCTCGACCAGGATCTCGCCGGCACAAACCAGTTTCTTCATGTCCTCACCATCTGCCGGACGGACGGCCTCCCCTTTGGCCAGAACTTTCTTTGCCCGTGCATGTTCAAAACCTAAATTGTCGTTTTCGGAGCGTCAATAAATAATTTGACGTGCGCAATGCTTCTGCGTTGTACTGGAAACATGAAAATTTGACTGAATAAGTTCGCTCAAGCAATGCTGCCTCACCGCGACGATCGCAAGACTGATTCTGGCCAGAGCGTTAAGGCTGGCATCGAGGATAAGGGGGCCTGAAACATAGATGGCGGAAAAGACCCACCGGACGATGGATGATTTCGCCAGGGCGTCCGGCGTTTCGCGACCGACCCTGTCGAAGTATTTCGACGATCCGGCCAGCGTGAAGCCGGCGACACGGGCGCGCATCGAGGCGGCGCTTAGTTCGTCCGACTATCAGCCGAATGTTTTTGCCCGGAACCTCAACCGCAAGCGCACCCGTAATGTCGGCATCGTCGTACCGGCGATCACCGATCCCTTCTACGCCGAGATGGTCAGCCGCATCGAACGGCGCTGTCGCGACGAAGGGTTTTGGCCGATCGTCATCTCCTCGCACGGTTCGCCGAAGCTGGAGGCGGAATCGGTCAGGACGCTGATGTCGCTGAAAGTAGCCGGCGCTATCGTCGCGCCCTTGGGCTTAGTCTCCGAACCCGGCGTCTTCGAACGAATGAGCGAGGACATCCCGATCGTCTATTTCGACACCTATATCGAAGGCGACACACCATTCGTCGGCAATGACAACCACCAGAGCACCTCGACCATCGTCGATTATCTCTGCCGGTCCGGCGAACCGCCTGTCTATGTCGACATCCCGCACGTCAATCACAATTCGGGCGAACGCCTGCAGAGCTATATCGACACGATGCAGGCCGCGGGCCTGGAGCCCACCGTTCTCAAGGCGGCGGGCGACTATAGCTGGGACTTCGAGCGCATCGGCCACGAATGGATGGACAGGACGCTCGAGAAAGGCGGTCTGCCGGCCCGCACGCTGCTCTGCGCCAATGACCGTCTCGCCTTCGGTGTGATGGCGGCCGCCTTTTCGCGCGGGCTGAAGATCGGCCGCCGTGCCGATTGCGATTTTCGGGTCGCCGCCCACGACGATCATCCGCTGAGCCGCTACACCTGTCCCGCGCTGACCACCATGGCACAGGACTTCGCCGCCATGGCCGGCCGCAGCGTCGAGATCCTGCTGGCGTTGCTGGACGAGGCCGATCCACCCGGCCATGATCTGGCGCGCAACGTCAAGCTTGGCGCGACCCTTGTGATGCGTCAGTCGGCCTGAGTGGTCGGCTCCGGCGTCTGCAGGCGGAGCCAGGCCGCCGCCTCGCTTGCCGTTTGCCGCGCGGCCAGGATGTGGCGGCCCATCGAGACGAAGCCGTGGATCTGACCCGGCCAGTGTCGCAACACCAGCGGCACTCCGTCGGCGCGCAGGCGCTCGGCATAGGCCGTGCCTTCGTCGGCAAGGATGTCGTGGCCGGCGATCACGACGAAGGCCGGCGGTGCACCGGCGAGGCTGGAGGCCAGCAGCGGCGATACGCGCCAGTCCGCGATATCCTCGGGCGTTCGCACATAATGATCGCGGAACCAGGCCATGGTGGCGGCGGTGAGTCCGAAGCCGTCGCCGAAACGCCGGTAGCTGTCCGCCGTCTGGCGGGCATCGGTGTTGGGATAGATCAGGATCTGGGCGGCGAGCGGCGGCGCCAGCCTGTCGCGGGCAAGCAATGCCAGCACGGCGGCAACGTTGCCGCCGGCACTGTCGCCGGCGACGGCAATGCGGGTCGGGTCGATTCCGAGTCCTCCAGCAGCCGTGAAGCGCAGCGCTGTCGCGCAATCGTCTAGCCCGGCGGGAAACTTGTGCTCCGGCGCCAGCCTGTAGTCCGGGCAGATGACGACGGCGTTGCCGAGATTGGCCAGCCAGCGGCAGATCTCGTCATGCGAGGAGAGATTGCCGATCACCCAGCCGCCACCGTGCAGATAGAGCACCGCGCGCGCCCCGGTCCGCAGCGTGCCGATACCGCGATGGATGCGGATCGTCACCGGGCCGTTCGGCCCGTCGATCTGCCGCCGCTCGGTTGCCGCGACTGGCTCGTGCTCGCCCTGCAGCGTCGGGAACGAAGCGTTGTACGTGGCCCGCGCCGCCGCGACACTGCCGTTCTCGAAGGGTTCGCCGCCGGCGGCACGGCCGATTTCCAGGGCACGCAGCGCATCTGGGTCGAGCGTCATCGTTATCTCCGTCAAAGCAATTCCAGGAAAAGTGTGCAGCGGTTTTCCGTCCGGAATTGCGTGAAAACATGGAACGCTTAGGCGAGCAGGCCGCGCGCTTCGTCTTCGCCGAGCAGGGCCGGCTGGACGACGTCACCTGTTATGGCGACCGAACTTTTCGTCTCGCCCGAATGCAGGATCGCTTCCATGATCTCCAGCACATGCAGCGCCAGATTGCCGGAAGCGCGGGGCGTCGCGCCTGTCCGTAGCGAACGCACCAGGTCGGCGACGCCGAGCATGCGGTAGTTGGCGCGGTCGGGCGCCGCGTAAGGCCAGTTGCGGGCGCCGTAGAGTTCGCCTTCGCTGGCGAAATCCTTCCAGTCGGCGCCGCGTTCCGACAGCGACACCGTGCCGCCGAACGTATCCGGGTCGGGCAACCGCAGCGAGCCTTCCGTACCGTGCAGTTCGATCGGATGGTTGGAATGCCTGAAGACATCCCATGACGCGCCGAAAGTGACGGTCGCGCCGGAACGGAACTCGAGCAGCGACAGCACATTGGTCGGCGTGCCGACCTTGAACGTGGTGTTCTTGAACGGCCCTTCGGCCGATATCAGCCGTTCCTCCTGGCCCCTCGTCGCCATCGCCATGACGCGCGCGACCGGGCCGAGCAGGTTGACCAGCATCGTCAGATAGTAGGGACCCATGTCGAACACCGGGCCGCCGCCCGGCTGGTAGTAGAATTGCGGATTGGGATGCCAGTGTTCCATGCCGCGCCCCATCATGAAGGCGGTGCCGGTGACAGGGCTGCCGATGGCGCCCTCATCCATCAGGCGGCGCGCTTTGCGGCCGGCTGCGCCAAGGAAAGTGTCCGGAGCCGAGCCGAGCAGCAGGCCGCGTTTGGCCGCCTCCGCCACCAGACGGCGGCCATCGCTGGCCGAGGTTGCGAGCGGTTTTTCAGTGAAGACATGCTTTCCCGCCGAAAGGGCGGAGAATGAAATGTCGAAATGCGCCGCCGGAATGGTCAGGTTGAGGACGAGGTCGATCTGTGGATCGGCCAGCAGCGCATCGACGCCAAGGGGCCGGATGCCGTATTCCTTGGCCCGCAGCGCCGCCATCTCGGCTGAAATATCGGCGCAGGCGCGCAATTCGATGCCGCCGAAAAGCGCGGCATTGCGCAGGTAGGTCATCGAGATGTTGCCGCATCCGATGACACCGATGCCCAGTTTGGCTTCTGATTTTGCCTGCATTTTCCGTCTTACCTCCCAATGCGATCATCTGCCTGATCTCTCGCGACGGTGCCGGATCGCGCTCGAAATGGCTATACAACATTTTAAATATTGACGCGCGTAAAATTTTTATGGAACATGCGTAAATGCTGCCGGGGCATCGGGAGGCTGCTGGCCTTGGGAGGAGAAAATGACGGACATGAAAAACGGCCGATCGCGGGCGCCAAAGCCGGTGGGTCATCCGCGAGTCGGATATTTCGAGGGCGCCCAGCTACCGCGACGGGTTCAGGCATAGATCACCGTGGCCCCGATCCTATCAAGCTCGCTGCGTATTGTACCGGGCAGGCCATCGTCAGTGATCACCACATCGACGCCCGACAGCGAAAAGGCCTTGGAGGTCCCGCTGACGCCAAATTTGCTCGAATCCGCCAGGAGGACGACGCGCCGGGCCATGCGCACCAGGATTCGCTTCGTTCGCGCCATGTCTTCGTTCACGTCGACCACATCCAGTGACGAGTCGATCGCATGCGCTCCGACAAAGACCTGATGCGCTACCAAGCCGCCGAGAGCCGTGTCGGCATCGGTAATCAGCGTGCTCACCGTGTCTGGATAGACCCGGCCACCGATCATGTGAACGTCGAGCCCAGGCCGATGCATCAGATGCTGAACGATATTCATCGCCGTGGCCGCGACCACGACGTTGTTGAGCGGCGGTAACTGCATGGCAACCTGCATCAATGTCGAGCCGCCGTCGAAGATGACCGACTGGTTGTCCTGGAACAGCTCTACCGCTGCCCGGGCGATGCGTTTCTTCGCATCGAGGTTGGTTTGCATCCGGCGGGCGAACGCGGCCGTGGTCGAATCCGTGGTCCGGGTCACCGCCCCTCCACGGGTCTTGGTCAGCAGTCCCTTGCGGTCCAGTATCTCGAGGTCGGAGCGCACCGTGACTTCCGACACGCCAAAATCGTCTGACAGGTCCTTGATGCGAACCTGTCCGCTGCGTTGCACCTCACTCAGGATCGATTGGCGTCTCTGCTCTGACAACATTGCCTTGTCCTTGCCTCCATCTGCCAAGCAACCGCCCTGGCCTCGGCTCACTCTACCGAAAATACGCGAATTCGAAAGACTTCGAAAGATTGCATTTATTCTTTCTTTCGAAAAAACTGGATCCAGCATTTGGAAATCAATCGACTGGAGAATTTTGCACTCATGAGCCTCGGAACCCAGGTGCGCCTTGCGCGCCTCTTCTCGCATCCATCGGGCAATCTTTTCGGCGGCGCGGTCGACCACTTTGTCGGCTATGGCGACGTGCGCAAAGGAGGTCTTGCCGATCTGCCGGGCGCCCTCGCTCGCGTCATGGTGGGCAAACCCGACTATGTCAGCATCCAGCCTGGCACAGCGCGCCATCTATGGCCGCAATACGCGGGCAAGGCCTGCCTGGTGATCCAGGCCGGCTGCTTCACCCCGGACGATCGCATCAGTGAGCTGATCGCAACGCCCGAGGATGCCGTGCGCGCCGGCGCCGATGCCTTGGCCGTGGCCATTCCGGTACGCGGCGCGACCGAGGGCAAATACATACGCTGGCTGACCGATTCGGTGAACGCAGCGGCCCGCTACGGCATGCCGGTAGTCGCGCATATCTACCCTCGCGATTTCACCGACGGGGCAAAAATCGTCTTCACCCCCGACGAGATCGCCTATGCGGCGCGCATCGGCTACGAGTCCGGCGTCGACGTGATCAAGATCGGTTACACGGGCGATTTCGAATCGTTCCGAGAGACCGTTCGGACCTGCCCGGTGCCGGTTGTGATCGCGGGTGGCCCGAAGACAGATACGCTGCTCGGCGCCCTCCAGCAGACGGCGGACGCCATCCGTGCCGGTGCGCGCGGTGCCGTGGTGGGCCGCAATCTCTGGGGGCATGGCGATCCGGAGAAGGCAGCGATTGCCTTTCGGGGCGTCATCCATGACGGCCTTTCGGCGCAAGACGCCCTGGCAAGGGCGGGTGCCTGAACGATGCCCGCCGTCCCTTCAATCCTCGGCTTCGGAGCTATTGCGATCGACGACATCGTCTATGTCGATCAGCCGTTGTCGGCGGGCAAGGGGAAGGTTCTGCAAAGCGCCCGGGCTTTCGGCGGAAATGTCGCGACGGCCCTTGCCGCCGTCGCGCGGCTCGGCGGCACCGCCGGGTTCGTCGGATGGCTGGGCAGTGCCGCGGACGATGCCGTGCTGTGCGATCTCGTAGCGAGCGGCGTTGAAACTGCATTCGCGCCGCGCCACCCGCACGCCCGCCCGGTGCGCTCGCGGATCACCGTCGGCTCGGATGGCGAGCGGTTCATCGCCTATGACGACGAAGCGATGCTGGGCACCGCTCCGGACTTTCCGGACGAGGTCCTCAGCCGCGCGACAGTCCTGATCATCGATAGTTACGCGATCCGGTCGCTGGATGTCGTGGCACGGGCTCGCGATCTCGGCCTTGCGATCCTCGGTGATATCGAATGGAGCGGCGGCCCGGCCACCGAGAGGCTGATCGCGCTCTGCGACCATCTCATTCTTCCCCTGGGCTTTGCACAGACCGCTACGGGCTGCAGATCGCCGGCCGAGATGCTCGATGCATTGTGGTTGCCGTCGCGGTCCGCCGTGGTTCTGACGGATGGCGGCAGGGGCGTCTACTACCGCGGACGCGACGAGGCAGGGCTTTGGCACTTGCCTCCGCACCGGGTTGCCGTCGTCGATTCGACCGGCGCCGGCGACTGCTTTCATGGCGCCTATGCGCATGCACTGGCGCGCGGAGCCGACACCGCGGGCCGGGTCGCGTTCGCGGCCGCGGCGGCGGCGCTGTCGATAACGGGTCGTGGCGGGCGCGAGGCGCTTCCGACCGACGCCCAGGTCACGGAATTATTGGCATCGGCGAACGCTCCGTCGGCGGTCGGGCTGAAATATGCGCGGCTCGAGACCGGAACATAGGCTGGAAAGGTCCGAGGAGACGTTTCGCAGGCAAAAAATGGCCACGAATAATCAAAAATCAGTGGCTTGGACTTGTGGAGGGAGGAAGATGGCAGAAGTCGTTCTTGAGAATATCTGCAAGACCTACGGGAACAATTTTCGAGCGATTGATCAATTGAACCTGGCGGTCGAGGACGGCGAGTTCTTGATTCTCGTCGGGCCGTCGGGCTGCGGCAAATCCACCGCGTTGCGAATGATCGCGGGATTGGAGGACATCACCAGCGGCAGCCTGCGGATCGGCGGCGTCGACGTCGTCGATATGCCGCCAAAGGACCGCGACATCGCGATGGTCTTCCAGAGCTACGCGCTCTACCCGCATATGACGGTATTTGAAAACATCGCCTTTTCGATGCGGCTGGCAGGCAAGCCGAAGGCCGAGCGCAAGAAGCGCGTCGACGAGATCGCCAAAACCCTTCAGCTAACGTCGCTGCTGGACAGCAAACCCGCGAACCTTTCAGGCGGACAGCGTCAAAGGGTTGCCATGGGCCGTGCCATGGTGCGCGAGCCGGCGGCCTTTCTCATGGACGAGCCGCTTTCCAATCTGGACGCGAAGCTGCGTGTTCAAATGCGCGCCGAAATCACCAGCCTGCAAAAGCAGCTCGGCGTCACGACCATATATGTGACCCACGACCAAATCGAAGCGATGACGATGGGGGACAGGGTCGCGGTGTTGAAAGGCGGTGTGCTGCAGCAGGTCGACACACCCAAGAGGCTCTATGAATCACCGGTGAACGCCTTCGTTGCCGGCTTCATCGGCTCTCCTTCGATGAACCTTTTCGAGGCGACGCTGAAGGGCGACGAACTGACGTCCGCCGCCTTCGCCATCCGGCTGCAGGAGGCAGCCTTCGTGCGCAGGCCGGGCTTGCGGTCTTATGCCGGGCGCAAGGTCGTGTTCGGGATCCGGCCGGAGGATCTCTATGACAGCAGCCTCGACTCCGGGCGCAAGTATCAGACGATACCGGCAAAGGTGACCTCGATCGAGGAACTCGGCTCCGAACAGATTGTCCACCTGAACATCGACGCGGTCCGGGTGGACTCCGGCGATCCGGACGCGGTGGACGATTTTGGCCTGGCATCGAACGCGGTGGCGAGGTTCGAGCCAATCAGCGCCGTCCGCTCAGGCTCGGAAATCCGGTTGGCCGTGGATGATGCCAAGTTCCATTTCTTCGATCCCGAGACGCATCTGGCGATCTGAAGAACCCCGGCAAGGCCCGCAGGCGAGGGCGAGGCGCCTGCGTAAGAAGACTTCTGAATAACCAGACGATCGGCAGCATTGTGCGGTCGATCCCAGAGAAGGAGGAGAAAATGATGTTTCGTATAAAACCCGCGATGCTGAAGATGGCCGCGGCCGCATGGTTGCTTGGTGCGACCGGCGCCATGGCCGACACGACGCTGGAATTCACCCAATGGTGGGAGCCCGAACTGCCGGCCGGCTCGCTCAGGGCAATCATGAATGACTTCGAGGCCGCAAACCCCGGCATCAAGGTGACACTGGTCAGCGGCCCCTATGCGACGACGCGAGACCAGATCTCGGTTGGTGCCGCAACCGGAACGCTGAGCGACGTCGTCGGTCTTGACGGCGCCTGGGTGAACAATCTGAATGCGCAGGGTGCGCTGGCCGACATGAACCCGCTGATGGATGCGAGCAAGTTCGACAAAGCCCAGGTCGCGGATATCATCAAGGTGGACGGCAAGGCGGTGATGTTCCCGGTCGCTTCGTTCGTCTATCCGGTCTTCGTGAATTTGGACCTCGCCGCCCAGGCAGGCTTGACCAAGCTGCCGTCGACGCGCGCGGAATTTCTCGAAGCCGCCAAGAAGATGACGCACGCCGACAAGAACCAGTATGGCTGGGTGCTGCCTCTGTCGCTGCAAACGCCGTCCGGTGTCCAGAACGACATGATGTCGTGGGTCTGGGCTTCGGGCCAATCGATGATGGCGAACGGCAAGCCCGACCTCGAGGGCAAACCGGTGGTGGATATGCTCACCTTCGTCAAATCGCTCAACGACGCCGGCACCATCTCGCCCGGCATTGCCACCAAGACCGAACAGGAAAAGGTCGAGGAATTCGTCAACGACCGCGTCGGGATGATGATCGACTCGCTCGCCCATGTGAACCTCATCCGCAAGCGTAATCCCAAGCTGAACTTCGACCTAATCCCGGTCCCGGTTGTGGAGAACTATACCGGAAAGCGCGGCCTTCCCTATGCCTCCTGGGGTATCGGCATCTCGGCGGCCTCGAAACATCAGGAGGAGGCCTGGAAACTCGTCCAGTATTTGATGAGCGAAAAGGTCAACGCCAAGCTCGTTTCGCTTGCCAACGCCTTCCCGGGCAACGTCAACGCCAAACCCGACTTCGTGACATCAGACAAGGCTTTCGGCAAGGCTTTCGAGATCTTCAAGACCGGCTACCTCGCCAACGAGTTCACCGGCCTGCCGGTGGCTGAAGACCTGATGACCCAGTTCGACGTGCAGGCCCAAAAGATGCTTGCCGGCGAGCAAACGCCGGAAGAAGCGGCCGCTGCCGCGCAAAAGGGCTGGATGGCGAAATTCTGATCGTCGTCCTCCGCTCTTGCGGCCCATTTATCGGTTGGCCTGCCATTAGGCGGGCCAGCCGGCAAATGACGACTCTGAATGGTATTTGAAGCTCATTTCTCTTGTCGCGAGGTTGGCACCATGACCCAGCGGAAGCGCTCCCATCACAAGCTCAAACGAGCTGTGGCGCCCTATCTCTACCTGTCGCCCTCGCTGCTCATAATCGGCCTTCTGATGCTGTTGCCCATGGCGACGGTGATTGCCTACTCGTTCCAGAACAGCGCGGTGCTGCGTCGTGACCCATCCTTTGCCGGACTGAAACACTACCAGGCGATCTTCGACGATCCTGTGTTTTGGGCCTCGCTGTGGCACACGCTCTACTTCACCTGCATGAGTGTCGTTTTCCACATGACCATCGGCATGGTCTTCGCGCTCATGCTGAACAGCGACCGCATCAATCCGACGTTGCGCAATGTCTTGCGCGTGCTCTACATTCTGCCCTGGCTGTTCACGGCGGTGATCATCGCGGTGATCTGGCGCCTGCTGCTCGAGCCGAATGGTGTCGTGAACAGCATTCTCATGCAGTTGGGCTTCATTGGTTCCAAGGTCGAGTGGTTTTCCTCGCCGCAGACCGCGCTGCACGCCGTCACTTTCGCCAATATCTGGGCGGGCTATCCGCTTTTCATGGTCAGCCTGCTCGCAGGCTTGCAGGGCATTCCCAAGGATTTCTACGAGGCCGCCGATATCGACGGGGCGAAGGCCTACCAGAAGCTGATCTTCATCACCATTCCGCAGCTGATGCCGATCATCATCAGCATCTCGCTGCTCGACTTCATCTGGACCATGCAGGTCTTCCCGTTGATCTGGATAACGACGGGCGGTGGTCCGATCTACTCGACCGAGGTGCTCAGCACCTACACCTACAAGCTGGCGTTTTCGAGCTACAACCTGTCTCAAGCGTCGGCGAGTGCCGTGGTCATCCTGTTGATCTCTCTGGGCCTGACGCTGTTCTATATTCGCTATCAGCGGGCTAGGTAGGACGCCATGAGAAGACGAAACACCGGCAAAGACAAGCTGATCACCGTCGCGCTGCATATTGCTCTTGCGGCAGGGCTGTTCTTCGCGGCCTTCCCGATCTATTGGATGCTCAGCAGCTCATTCAAGTCGAATACCGAAATCTTCGCTTTGCCGCCAACCATCCTGCCGAAGGCCTTCACCCTGGAAGCCTACGCGGCCATCCTTGGCGACCCGGTAAAGCTGCGCTTCTTCTTCAACAGCTACTTCGTCGCGGGAGCGGTGACCGTGCTCACGGTGCTGATCGCCTTGCTGGCCGCCTATGGGTTCAGCCGCTTCAATTTCCGTGGCAAGGGCAGCCTGAACACGCTCATCATCAGCACGCAGACGATACCGCCGATCACGCTGCTGATCCCCTTCTTCGGGCTTGTCGTCTCATACGGTATCTTCGACACCTATGTCGCATTGATCCTGACTTACCTGGTGTTTACGCTGCCCTACGCGATCCTGCTGATGACGGGATATCTGAACACCTTGCCCCGCGATCTCGATGAAGCGGTGGCTGTCGATGGCGGCACCAGTTGGACAGCGCTTTGGCGGGTCATCGTCCCGATCTCACTGCCTGGTATCGTGGCGACATCGGTCTACACATTCCTGTTGTGCTGGAACGAATTTCTTTTTGCGCTGACGCTGACCAAGTCGACGTCCATGCGCACCGTGCCGATCGGCATCCAGCTGCTGATGGGGCAGCACGCCTTCGAATGGAACCAGATGATGGCAATGAGCGTGCTCGGCTCGCTACCCTTGTTGCTCATCTACCTCGTTGCCCAGAGGTACTTCCTCGCCGGCATGACCGCGGGTTCGGTCAAGTAGGATGTCGCACGGACAACTGATGGAACAGATCGGTATCAAGGAATGAAAGGATGAACGTGAAAGACCTCAAAGTCGGCTGCCAGACCTTCACCTGGGAAATGCTCGGAGACCGGTTCACCGGCGGCCCCGACGACCTGTTGAAGGCGATCGGCGATGGCGGCTATGCCGGCATCGAGATCACCGACACCATGATCGGCCACTATGGCGGCAAACCCATCGAGTTCGCCGCCGCGCTGAAGTCGTCCGGTCTGGCGCTCGTATCGTTCGCCTTCGGCTCCAGGAGCGGCTTCACGCTCAAGGACGGGATCGGCACCGATCTCGAAACCGCCAGGCGCTGGATCGATTTCGCCGCCGCCTTTCCGGGCGCACTGGTGTCGATGGGCTCGGCCACCGTCGTCTCCGACGGGCCGCGCGACGGCAAGTTCGCCATCGCCGCGGAGGTCTACAACAAGGCCGGCGAGATCGGCCGCAAGGCGGGTGTCCAGGTGGCGGTGCATCCGAGTTCGCACCACAACACGCTGCTGTTCGACCGTGCCGACTATGACGCGATGTTCGCCTTGCTCGATCCCGGTCTGGTCGGCTGGGTGCCGGACACCGGCCACATCCTGCGCGGCCACAGGGACATGGCCGACACGCTCACCACCTACCGTGACCGCATCCGCTACATCCACCTCAAGGACGTCGACGCCAACGGCACCTGGGCGATGCTGGGCCAAGGCGTCTGCGACACGCCCGCGGTCATCGAAATCGCCAGCACCGCGCCGAACTTCAACGGCTGGCTGGTGCTGGAAGAAGAATCCGACACGGCCGCCGCCGATCCGGCCGGCGCGGTCAAGACCAACCGCCAGACCATGCGCGGCTACGGGGCCTGAGACGATGATCAAGAAACAGGACAGACGCCTCAGGGTCGGTGTGCTCGGCTGCGGCCCGATCGCCCAGTTCGCGCATCTGGAATCCTGCGTCAAGGCCGGCAATGCCGACCTCTACGCCATTTGCGATGCGGCACCCGATTTGCTCGCCCGCATGGGCGCCTCCTATGAACCTCGGAAGATGTATGCCGACTATGATGCCATGCTCGCCGATCCCGAGCTCGAAGCAGTCATCGTCGCCACGTCGGATGCCTATCACGTGCCGATGTCGATCAAGGCGCTCGATGCCGGCAAGCATGTTCTCTGCGAAAAGCCGATCGGTACCTCGGTCGAGGAAGGCGAAGCGCTGGCCGAGGCGGTGAAACGCTCCGGCAAGGTGCTGCAGGTCGGCCACATGAAGCGCTTCGATCCGGCGCTGGAGGCCGCCCGCGACTTCGTCCGCGACGAGATGGGCGAGGTTCTGGCACTGAAGGCCTGGTATTGCGATTCCACCCACCGCTACACCAACACCGATGCCGTGCAGCCGCTGCCCGTCACCAGTAAGCTCGCGAAAAAGCCCGGCGGGAATCCCAAGGCTGATCTCAGGCAATATTTCATGCTGGCGCACGGATCGCATCTGGTTGACACCGCCCGCTTCCTCTGTGGCGACATCGTTGCCGTGCGCGCCCGCCTCAACGAGCGCTTCGGCGCCTATTGCTGGTTCGTTGAAACCGAATTCGCCAGCGGCGCGCTTGGCCATCTCGACCTCACCGTCGCCGTGCGCATGGACTGGCACGAAGGGTTTCAGCTCTACGGCGAGAACGGTTCCGTCATCGCCAAGACCTTCAATCCCTGGTACTTCCGCGCCAGCGAGGTCGACATCTTCCATGAGAAGGACGCGACCTCGCGAAAACCGCTTGGCGCCGACGGCCACTTCTTCCGCCGCCAGCTCGAGGGCCTTGCCGATACCGTGCTCACCGGCTCGCCGATGCGCGGCGCCAATGTCGGGGACGGCGTCGCGTCGATCCGCGCCATGGTGGCGATTGCGCGCTCTGTCGAGACTGGCGAGCGGATCGAGCTTGCCTCGGTTTCGGGTGCGGTCTGATGCGCCTCGGCATCTTCGCCAAGACATTTGCGGGTACCGACCCGGCCGCCGTGCTGGCTGCCGTGAAGCAGGCCGGCTATGAGACGACGCAGTTCAATCTCGCCTGCGCCGGCCTGCCGTCGATGCCGGATGCGGTGCCGGCGAATGCCGTCGCCGCCATTGGTGCCGCCGCGCGATCGTCAGGCATTTCGCTGGCCGCGTTGTCGGGCACCTACAACATGGCGCATCCCGACAAGGCTGCGCGCGACGACGGGCTGAGGCGCCTGGCGGTGGTCATCGACACTGCGGCCACACTCGACATCCCACTGGTGACGCTCTGCACCGGCTCGCGCAACGCAGCCGACCAATGGGCATACCATCCCGACAATTCTGATCCGTCCGCCTGGTCCGACATGGCCGTCGAAATGGCCAAGGCACTGGCGCTGGCCGAGGAGGCCGGCGTCGATCTCGGCATCGAGCCCGAGCAGGCCAACGTCGTGACCTCGGCCATGGATGCGACCCGGCTGATCGCCGAGATGGGTTCGAAGCATCTGAAGATCGTGCTCGACCCCGCCAACCTGTTCGAGCATGCAAAGCCCGATGAAGCGAGAGCCATCGTCGCCGCCGCGATCGATGTGGCCGCTGGCCACATCGCCATGGCGCACGCCAAGGATCGTTTTGCCGACGGCCGCTTCGCCACATCAGGCCAGGGCGTCGTCGACTTCCCGGATTTCGTCGCGCGGCTGAAGGGGGTGGGTTTCGATGGCGCGCTGGTCACGCACGGCTTGCCCGCCGACGAAGCCCCTGGCGTCGCTATCTTCCTGCGAGGGCTGCTCTGATGCGTGCCGCGCCGACGATCATGCTGCGCGACGACGCTGCGCTCCACGTCTTCGACGCAGGGCAGGGGCTTCCCATCGTCTTCCAGCATGGTCTCGGCGGCGATGCCGCGCAGGTGGCGCTGAACTTTCCCGACAGTCCGTCGCGCCGCCGGCTGACCATTGAATGCCGCGCGCAGGGCGGTTCGAGCGCCGGCGGCAAGCGTCCCTTCTCGATCGCGATGTTCGCCGACGACGTGCTGGCCGCCGCCGCTGCGGCTGGAATGGAGCGCTTCGTCGCCGGCGGTATCTCGATGGGCGCCGCCATTGCACTGCACCTGGCGGCCCACCACCCGGATCGCGTCACAGGTCTTGTGCTGGTGCGCCCGGCCTGGACCTTCGGTGCGGCGCCGCGAAACATGCGCCCTTACGTCGAAGTGGCGGAACTCATCAGCCGGCTGCCGCTGGACGAGGCGCGCGACGCCTTCGCTTCCTCCGCGACTGCAACCCGCTTTCGCAGCGAGGCGCCGGACAATCTCGCCTCGTTGCTCGGCTTCTTCGCGCGTGACAACGCGACCGTTTTTGCCGAGGTGATGCAAGCGATCGCAAATGATGGGCCTAGCGTGACGCGGGCCACGGCGACCGGCCTCGCAATCCCGACGCTCGTCATCGGCAGCGGCATCGACCTCATCCATCCCTTGGCGACCGCCCGCGAACTGGCTGAGACCATCCCCGGCGCCGTCTTCGCCGAGGTGACGCCGAAAGCCGTCGACAAGGATCGCCATTTCACCGAAATCCGCGCTGCCATCGGCGGCTTTCTCGATAGAAATTTCAACAACCAGGACCAATCATGATCTCGAAACCTTTGTCAGGCCCGGCCGCCATCGCCGCATTGCCGCGCGACCGTCTGATCGCCGAATTCTCATCGTGGTCGGCCAATCTCGCCAATTTCGAGAGCGACTTGCAGCGCATCGAACCCTATGTCGATATGCACCACATCGACGTCGCGGACGGCCATTTCGCGCCGTCCTTCCTGTTCTTCCCCGATCTCGTCGCCCGTATCGCCAAGCTGACGGCCAGGCCGATCCACGTCCATCTGATGGTCGACCAAGCAATCGTCGAAGAACAGACGCGCCAGTTCATCGAGGCCGGCGCCGACATGGTCAGCGTCCATGCCGAGAACGGCGAAGCGGGTCTGCGCGCGGTGCGGCTGGC
The DNA here is from genome assembly GCF_054059755.1 of Mesorhizobium sp. URHB0026. Lineage (NCBI taxonomy): Bacteria > Pseudomonadati > Pseudomonadota > Alphaproteobacteria > Hyphomicrobiales > Phyllobacteriaceae > Mesorhizobium > Mesorhizobium sp. URHB0026. Next base: position 3,042,193 of record NZ_JBSSCN010000001.1, read on the forward strand.
GCATGAACTCGGCGCCGAGGCCGGCGTCGTGCTGAGGCTGGAGACCCCGGTAGAGGCGGTGAAGCCCTTCGTCCAAGAAGTGGCGTTCGTCACGCTTCTTGGAACCGCGATCGGCGTCAAGGGCCAAGGCCTGTCGGAGAAGGCCTGTGACAGGCTGGGCGAAGCCCGCGCCGTCCTGAGGAACGCCAGTCGCGAGTCGGCCGTGGTGCTCGCCGCCGATGGCGGCATCCGCCAGGAAACCGTGCCGTTGCTGCGCGCCGCCGGCGCCGAGACCGTGGTGCTCGGTTCGCTCGCTTTCGGCGACAAGGATCTCGCCGGCCGCATCGGCTGGCTGCATGGTTTGAAGGTCGCGGCCTGATGAGCATTGAAGTCGCCCTCGCGATTGATCTTGGCGGCACCGAGCTTCGTGCCGCCCTGGTCGACCGTGACGGCAAGATCCTGGCCTTCGCTGCTGTGCCGACGCAGGCGCAGGCCGGCCCCGAAGTGGTGATCGGCCAGATCGAGGCGCTGGCCGCGACCGTTCATGCCGAAGCGCCGGGGCTGTCGATCCTCGGCGTCGGCATCGGCGCGCCGGGGCCGCTCGATCCGCTGGCCGGCATCGCCGTCGGACCGCCGACGCTGGCCGGCTGGCACGATGTGCCGCTGGCCGACATCCTCGGGCGGCGGCTCGGCCTGCCGGTGCGGCTGGAGAACGACGCCAATGCGGCAGCGCTCGGCGAATGGCGCTTCGGCGCCGGACACGGTGTGCGTTCCCTGGTCTTCGTCACCGTCTCGACCGGGATCGGCGGCGGTGTGGTTGCCGACGGACGCATCCTGCACGGCCGCCGCGGCCTTGCCGCCGAGATCGGCCACATGACCATCACCAATGAAGGCGAGCGCTGCGTGTGCGGCGTCGTCGGCTGCTTCGAGGCCATCGCTTCGGGAACCGCGCTCGGCCGCCGCGCCAATGCCGCAACGTCTCCTCTGGACGGTTCGACGCTGCGCCGCCTCTCGGCCAACGCCGAGGTCACGGGTCGCCACGTGGTCGAAGCCGCGCGGCTGCAGGACGACCTCGCTCTGGCTCTGCTCGAGGAGGAGGCGCGGTGGCTGGGCCTTGGCTTCACCAACCTTTTGCACCTCTATTCGCCCGACGTGCTGGTCGTTGGCGGCGGCATCGCCAATGGCCTCGACCTGATGGCGCCCGTCATCGGCGCGACCATCCGCCAGCGCGCCATGCGCGCCTATCGCGACGTGCCGGTCGTCCAAGCCCAGCTCGGCCGCCATGCCGGGCTGGTCGGCGCGGCCAGCCTCGTCCTGTTCGATGACTTGGGCACGTTGGCGGCTCCCATGCCTGTCGGCCCAAGCACATGTCTGGACACGAGGAGGGACTTCAAGGGCTGAGCTCAAGCTTGCGCGGCCCTGTCTCTGCCATCTCTTCGCGGCCGATGGCAAGGCCCTGCCGCCGCTGCGCAAAGCCGCCTGATAGCGATGACACATGACCATGGCCGCAAGCGGCGTGCTTGCGGCCATGGTCCGTGGCATGAAGCCGTGGATCACTCGGCGGGAACGATGTCCGCCGGGAGGCTGTCGTCGGCGCTCCCAGCCAGCGCTCTCGCCAGCTTGGCTTCGTCGAGTTCGCCTTCCCAGCGCGCCACGACCAGCGTCGCCACCGCATTGCCGACGAAGTTGGTCAGCGCCCGGCATTCCGACATGAAGCGGTCGACGCCGAGGATCAGCGCCATGCCGGCGACCGGCACCGAGGGAACCACCGAAAGCGTGGCGGCCAAGGTGATGAAGCCTGCCCCGGTGATGCCAGCGGCACCCTTCGACGACAGCATCGCCACCAGCAGCAGCAGGATCTGGTCTGATATCGACAGATGGATGTTCGTCGCCTGGGCAATGAACAGGGCGGCAAGCGTCATGTAGATGTTGGTGCCGTCGAGATTGAAGGAATAGCCGGTCGGGATGACCAATCCGACCACCGAGCGCTTGGCGCCGGCCTTCTCCATTTTCTCCATCAGCGAGGGCAATGCCGCCTCCGACGAAGAGGTGCCCAGCACCAGCAGCAGCTCTTCCTTGATGTAGCGGATCAGGGACAGGATCGAGAAGCCGTTGTAGCGGCAGACGGCACCGAGCACGACGAACACGAACAGGAACGAGGTCGCGTAGAAGGTTCCGACCAGCATGGCGAGGTTTATGACCGAGCCGATGCCGTATTTGCCGATGGTGAAGGCCATCGCACCGAACGCACCGATCGGGGCTGCCTTCATCAGCACGCTGACCAGCTTGAACATCGGCGCCATCAGCGCCTGCAGGAAATTGAGCACCGGCGTGCCCTTGTCGCCGACCAGCGCCAGCGCGATGCCGAACAGCACCGAGAAGAACAGCACCTGCAGGATGTCGCCGTCGGCGAAGGCGCCGACGATCGTGCCGGGAATGATGTTCATCAGGAAGCCGGTGACCGACTGGTCATGTGCCTTGGCAGCGTAAGTGTTCACGGTCGAGGCGTCGAGCGTCGCCGGGTCGATGTTGAAGCCGGCGCCCGGCTGCACGACATTGGCCACGACAAGGCCGATGATCAGCGCCAGCGTCGAGAAGGTGAGGAAGTAGAGCATCGCCTTGCCGGCGACGCGGCCGACCTTCTGCAGGTCGCTCATGCCGGCGATGCCGGTTGCGACCGTCAGGAAGATGACCGGGGCGATGATCATCTTGACCAGCTTGATGAAGGCGTCGCCCAACGGCTTCATGCTCTCGCCGATCGATGGATAGTAATGGCCGAGCAGGATGCCGACGGTGATCGCCGCCAGCACCTGCACGTAGAGCTGGGCATAGAGGGGCTTGCGCTGCGCGGCGGGCGCGGCGGATTGGTCTGCGATATGCATCGAACTCTCTCCCTGGCCGGATAGGCGGAACCCGCCCTGCGTGACTTCTCCCATCGCGGCGTTCCGGTCGCCCGCCGCTGCAAGAACTTTGCAAGTGCTGTGCCAGATGCCGGATAGGACGGAATCCCTGGGTTCAGCCGTTTCTGCCTTGCCTGCGAAGGGGAGTTGTGCGGATTTCCGCACAGGTCTTGTTTGCCCGGGCGGAATTTCGCATTAGACTGGAGCAAAGCCGGGGAGCAAAGGGAGAGAGCCGACGCCACGACAGCGCATCGATAGCGGATCTCCGGGGTCTGCAGGCCGCGACCTGCTGCGCGAAGCGGTAGCGCGCCTGCGCCGCCGTTGGCTGTTTGCGGCAATAGCGCTCGCTGTGCTTGCCGGCGCGGTTGCCACCGCCGGGCGCATCGCCGAGGGTCAGGCCGCCGATGACCTGCGCAATGGGGCATTGGCCGCCTTGCCGCTGGCGGCCGGAACCTTGACCGGCGAAATCGAAAAGCAACGTCTCGTGCCGCTGGTGCTGGCGCGCGACGATGCGGTGCGTGATGCGCTGCGCCGCGCCGGGAAAGTCGAGGAAACAGCGCTCGACGCCAAGCTGAAGGCCATAGCCGGCGATGCGTCGGCCTCGGCCATCTATGTCATCGATACGGCGGGCATGGCGATATCGGCCAGCAATGCCGGCCAGCCGGACAGCTTTGTCGGCAGCGATTATAATTTTCGCCACTATTTCACCGATGCGATGGCCAAGGGCGCAGCCAGTCAATATGGCCTCGGCACGATCAGCGGCAAGCCGGGACTCTACCTTGCCGGCCGTGTCGACGATGGTGGCAAACCGCTTGGCGTCGCGGTTCTGAAGGTCGAACTCGGCGGCGTCGAAGCCAATTGGCGGGCGAGCGGCTTTCTCGTTTTCGTCACCGACGAGCGCGGCGTCGTTCTGGCCACCAGCCAGCCCGACTGGCGGTTCCATGCGCTGGCGCCGCTCTCCGCGGCGGATGCCGCCGCGGCGCATGACCAGCTTCAACTGGTCGAAGCCGCCTTCGACCCGCTGCCGATCCGGCGTGGCGCCGGTGACGGTCTGGCGACAATAGACGAAGCCGGAAAATCGCGCCGGTTCGTCGAAGTGGTGCAGGACTTGCCCGGTGCCGTCCCCGGCTGGCGCCTGTGGTTGCTGACGCCCGCCGATACCACCTTGGCCGCCGCCGCCAACACGGCGCGCCTGACGACACTGCTCGGGCTGCTGCTGATGGGGTTGCTTGCCTATGTGTTCACCCGGCGCCGGCGCACACGCCGGCTGCGCCAGGAGGCGCTGGGGCGCATGAATGCCGAACTCGAAAGCCGGGTCAGCACGCGGACCGCCGAGTTGACGCGCTCGAACACGGCTCTTGCCGGCGAAATCGCCGAGCGCGAAAACGCCGAGGCCAAGGTCCGCCGGCTGCGCGACGATCTCGCTCAGGCCAACCGGCTCTCCATCCTCGGGCAGATCGCCGCCGGCGTGGCGCATGAGATCAACCAGCCGGTCGCCGCGATCCGCACTTATGCCGAGAATGCCGGCCGTTTTCTCGAGGCCGGCAGGACCGAACCGGCGAACGGCAATCTGACCTCGATCGTGTCGATGACTGAACGCATCGGCGCGATCACCAGCACGCTGCGCACCTTTGCGCGACGACCTGGCGTCGCTGCCTCGCCGTTGCCGGTAGGCGAGGCGATCGACGGCGCGCTGTCGCTTCTATCCGGCCGCATCCGCGATTCCGGCGTCACCATCGTCAAGCCGCGCGGCACCACATCGCCCGTGGTCATGGCCAGCCGCATCCGGCTGGAGCAGATCCTCGTGAACCTGTTGCAGAACGCGCTGGACGCCATGAAGGACCGGCCCGATCCCCGCATTGAGATCAACCTCGCCGAACGCGGCGACCGCGTGCTGATTTCCGTGCGCGACAACGGTCCCGGCCTCGGCCCGGACGCGGCCGCCAATCTGTTCATGCCGTTCCAGACCACCAAGGAGAAGGGGCTTGGCCTCGGCCTGGTGATCTCGCAGGAGATCGCCCAGGAATTGGGCGGCACGCTGCGGCTCGACCCCGGCACGGCCAGCGGTGCATCCTTCACCATCGACTTGAGGCGGATCGAATGACGCAGGGATCAGGGCTGGTCGCGCTTGTCGACGACGATGCGGATCTGCTGCATGCCACCACGCAACTGCTCGAACTTGCCGGCTTCACGGTGATCGGGTTCGACAACGCCGAGGCAGCGCTTGGTGTCGTCGACCGGAACTTCGAGGGTGTGGTCGTCAGCGACATCCGCATGCCCGGCATGAATGGGCTGCAACTCTTCGACCGCGTCAAGGCTGTTGATCCCGACTTGCCGGTGATCCTGGTCACCGGGCATGGCGATGTCGATCTTGCGGTCGCCGCGCTCAAGGATGGCGTCTATGATTTCATCCCGAAACCATATGCGGGGGAGCGTCTGGTGGAGGCGCTGAAGCGTGCATCGGAGAAGCGGCGCCTGGTGATGGAAAACCGGCGGCTGCGCGAAGCCGCCGCACTTGCCGCGGACGGCATGCCGTTGATCGGCGAAGCGCTCGCCATAAGGCGGTTGCGCGAGACCTTGCGCCAGATTGCCGACATGGACGTCGACGTGCTGGTGGAAGGCGAGACCGGAACCGGCAAGGAGGTGGTGGCCGACCTCCTGCACCGGTGGGGCCGACGGCGTGCAAAGCCGTTCGTCGCACTGAACTGCGGCGCTCTGCCCGAGACCGTCATCGAAAGCGAGCTGTTCGGCCACGAGGCCGGCGCGTTTACCGGGGCGCAGCGACGGCGGATCGGCAGCATCGAGCATTCCAGCGGCGGCACGCTGTTCCTCGACGAGATCGAATCCATGCCGCCGGCCCTGCAGGTCAAGTTGTTGCGGGTGCTGGAGACGCGCAGCCTCACCCCGCTCGGCTCGAACGAAACAAGGCGCCTCGATCTCCGGGTCGTCGCGGCGACCAAGGTCGATCTCGGCCGCCAGGACCAGCGCGGCGATTTTCGCGAGGATCTCTATTTCCGCCTCAACGTGGTGACGCTGCGCATTCCGCCGCTGCGCGAGCGGCGCGGCGATATCGAGATGCTGTTCGGCCATTTCCTCGGTAAAGCGGCGGAACGGTTTAGCCGGCCTATCGCCAAGGTGAACGCCGCCGTGAGCCATCATCTCCAGTCGCACGACTGGCCGGGCAATGTGCGCGAGCTCGCCCATTTCGCCGATCGCGTCGCGCTCGGTCTTGGTCCCGATGAGGAAACCAGGTCCTCGCCCCCACGATCGCCAGCGCCTGCAGCCGCACTGCCGGAGCGGGTCGGGCATTACGAGGCACAACTCATCCGTGACGCGTTGCGCGACCATGCCGGCGACGTGCGCGGCGCCATCGACGCGCTCGGCGTGCCGCGCAAGACGTTCTACGACAAGCTCAAGCGCTATGGCATCGCCGCATCTGATTTTCGTCCCTCTTGACGTTTCCAAGCGAGTATCCGGAAAAGCCATGAACACGACATTTGAAACGACCGCCGATCCCCTGCCGGAAGAACTCGCTTTTCTCAGTGAACGGCTGACGGCGTTCAACGACGGCGATGTCGGCGCGTCCGAAAGGAAGGCGCTGGCCGTGTTCGTGCGCGACGAGATCGGGGCGATCGTCGCCGGCATTTCAGGCTACACCGCCTGGGGTTGGCTCTACGTACAGTGGCTGTGGGTCGACGAAAGGCTGCGCGGCCAGCACATGGCAGGCCGGATGCTCGACGCGGCCGAAAGCGAAGCCGTGGCGCGCGGCTGCCAAAACGCCTGGATCGATACATTCAATCCGAATGCCGCCAAGGTCTATCAGAGGCAAGGCTACCAGCCTTTCGGGACGCTGGCCGATTTCCCTGTCGGCCGCAGCCGAATCTTCCTGCGGAAGAAACTGGTCGACTGATCAGCCAGCCAGCTTTCCGCCACGCATCGGCTGCGGCGCGCCCGTCGTGCTCGGGAAACTGATCGGCAGGCCGCGCAGCACGCGAACCGCGAGGAAGGCAAAACACTCCGCCTCCACAGCGTCGCCGCTCCAGCCGAGGCTTTCGGCCAGCATCACCTCGACGCCGGCGCGGCTGGCGAGCATCGCCATCATCGTCGGGTTGTGGCGGCCGCCCCCGCTGACCACCAGCTTCTTCGGCCGGCTTGGCAGAAGGTCGAGCGCCTTGCCGACAGCCGACGCGGTGAAGGCGGTGAGCAGGGCCGCGCCATCCTCGGCGCTCAGGCCATCGGCCATGGCCGCGCCGAAGTCGAAACGGTCGAGTGACTTTGGGTACGGCTTGGTCAGATAGGGATGCTGCAACAGCTTGGCGAGCCGGGCTTCGTCCACCTTTCCCGCGCGGCCAAGCGCGCCGTCGCGGTCCATATCGCCCAGCCCTTTCGACTTGATGAAATCGTTGAGCGGCGCATTGGCGGGGCCGGTGTCGAAGGCGATGACATTGTCGGCGCCGTCCCACCAGGTGATGTTGGCGACGCCGCCGAGATTGAGCACGGCCACCTCGCCACCGGCGCCAGCGTTGCGCATCAGCGCGGTGTGATAGGCAGCGGCCAAAGGCGCGCCTTGTCCGCCGGCGCGCATGTCGGCCGAGCGGAAATCATAGGCGATCTTGGTGCCGAGGATGGCATGCATCAGCTCGCCGTCGCCGAGCTGCCGGGTCTGGCCGAGCCGTCCGATCCGCGGCGCGCGATGTAGCACGGTCTGGCCGTGAAAGCCGACGACCCCGATCTCGGCCATCGTCATGCCGTAACCTTCCACGAGTTCCTTCACCGCCGCCGACTGGGCGCGCGTCAGCGCCTCTTCGGCCCTGCGGAAAATCGCGGGTTCCGGCCCGGTGAAATTCCAGGCTCGCGCCGCTGTCAGCGTCTCTTCCAGCAGCGAACGGATCGACGCGGGATAAGGCATCAGCCGGTAAGTGCCGAAATGGTCTATCCGCTCGCCATCGGTCTTGATCAGGGCGACATCGATGTTGCCGTCAAGCACCGTGCCGGTCATCAGGCCGACGGCCCAGATAGGTTCCATCATTGAGCTCCATTGATTAGGTCGCCGACCGCTTGCCGAAGCTGAACGATCCCGCTGTCGAAATGACGTGTCGGATGGATCCGGTTGGTGAGCAAGGTCCAAGCCTTGCCCCGATCGAAGTCGATCCACAGCCCGGTGCCGGTAAAGCCGGTGTGGCCGATCGTTCCCGGACTGCACACCGCACCGCCGGACCAGCCTTCGTAAGGGCGCTCCCAGCCATGGGTGCGGGTGGCCGACAGGGGCTCGCGCATCAGCGCGATCGATTGTTCGGATGCGCCCGTTCCGTCCAGCAATCCCCGGGCGAAATCGAGCACCGAAGCAGCCGTGCCGAACAGGCCGGCATGGCCGGCACCATGCAGCGCCGAGCAATTGTCGTCGTGAACCTCGCCGGACAGCACGCGATGGCGCCAGGTGCAGTCCTCGGTCGCCGCGGCGGTATCGGGTTCCGCGAACCAGGCAAAGCCTGGGCCGGGCTCCATGGCGCGGATGCTCTTGCCCGACAGCCGCTCCATCGCGAAGCCGAGCAGGATGAAATTGATGTCGGAATAGACAGGGTCACGCGCCCGCCATTCCCGCTGCAGGATGAAGGCGCGGAGTAGTTCGGGGTCGCGCCCATAAGTGTAGATCGGCTCGACGGCGGGGAACGGCGTCTGGTGGCCAAGGCACTGGCGAAAGGTCACCTTCCGCTCCCATGCGTTCGCGTCATACTGGCGAAGGTCGGGAAGCAGGGAGATCAGCGGCGCGTCGAGATCGATGATACCGTCCTGCGCCAGCGCCAGGATACGCGGCGTGGCAAAGATCACCTTGGTCAGCGACGCCAGGTCGAACCAGGTGTTTTCCCGCATCGGGCGCGGCTTCGGCACGAGCTGCGCTGAGCCGGTCGCGCGGATGATACGTTCGCCGTTTTTGTCGACAATTCCGAGCACGCCGCCGGGGATTCGCTTGGCGGTTACTGCCATTGCGAGGGGCTGGAATGCGCTATCGAAAATCTCGGGGAGGTCGCTCAATGCCGGCCACCCTTGGAGAGATGGCGCTGTCCCGCAAACATCTCTAAGTCTCCGCCCTCGCCACATGATCCACCCCAAACCGCTCCCATTTCGCCGGCGCCGGCTCGAATCCTGGCGGGCGCACCAGCGAGGGCACCTGGCGCGTGTCGATCTCGAAATGCTCGCGCCGACGGTCGATGGCCGGAACGGCTGATATCAGCTTCTTCGTATAGGAATGCCTCGGCTTCGACAGCACGGATTGTGCGTCGCCGATCTCGACGATCTGGCCGGCATAGATGACCGCGATGCGGTGCGCTATCCGCTCGACCACCGCCATGTCATGCGAGATGAACAGATAGGCCAGCCCAAACTCGCGCTGCAGGTCGACCAGCAGCTCCAACACCTTGGCCTGCACCGACACATCGAGCGCCGACACTGCTTCATCGAGGACCACGACGGACGGGTTGAGCATCAGCGCTCGGGCGATGCACAGCCTTTGTCGTTGGCCGCCGGAGAATTCATGCGGATAGCGCTCAAGGCTGTTCTTGGGCAGGCCGACGCGTTCCAGCAGGCACGCCATTCTGGCCCGCGTTTCGGCATCCACCCGGCCGCCGGTGGCGATCACGGGTTCCGCCAGAATGCTCTCGATCGTCAGCCTCGGATTGAGAGAGGCGTAAGGGTTCTGGAACACCATCTGAATGGGCTTGGCGCTGCGCCTCGGCGAGGCCGCTCGGGCGCTGACCGAGAAGCTGCCGCGCGTCGACCGCACAAGCCCTAGCATCGCCTTGGCCGCAGTGGATTTGCCCGAACCGCTCTCGCCGACTATGGCCAGCGTCTCGCCGTGCATCAGGTCGAAATCGACGCCATCGACGGCATGCACCGCGCCGGTGGCGCGGGTGAAGAAACTGCTTCTGAGGGGAAACCGCACCACCAGGCCATCGACCTTCAAGGCCGGTTCGGCGCTCGCGCCGTCGTCACGTTGCCCATCCGAGCGCGTCGCGCGACCGCTGGCGAAATGTGGCACGGCATGCAGCAGATGCTGGGTGTAGGGATGCTGGGGGCTGTCGAGGACACGGTTGAGCTCACCCTGTTCGACGGCCTGCCCGTTCTGCATCACCATCACCTTGTCGGCGATGCCGGCAACAAGGCCGATATCGTGGGTGATGAAGATAACGGACATGCCGCTTTCGCGCTTCAGCTCGGCAAGCAGCGCCATGATCTGTGCCTGCACGGTAACATCGAGCGCCGTCGTCGGCTCGTCGGCGATCAGCAGGCGCGGGTTGCAGGCGAGGGCAATGGCGATCATCACCCGCTGCAGCATGCCGCCGGACAGCTGGTTGGGCGTGTATTTCAGCCGGCGCGCGGCATCGGGAATGCGCACGCGGTCGAGCGCGTCCCTCGCTGCCGCCGTGGCCTGCCGGCCGGTCAAGCCGCGATGCAGGCGGAACGATTCCTCGATCTGGGTGCCGATGGTCAGCACAGGGTTGAGCGAGGTCATCGGTTCCTGAAAGATCATGCCGATCTCGGCGCCGCGAATGCCGGTCAGTTGCGGTTCGGTCGCGGTCGTCAACTCGAAGATGGTCCCATCGGCCCGCTTGAGCTTCATCGAGCCACCAGTGATGCGGCCGCCACCGAAATCGACGAGCCGGTTGATCGACAGCGCCGTCACCGACTTGCCCGAGCCGCTTTCGCCCACAATGGCCAGCGTCTCGCCGTCGGCGATATCGAAACTGACGCCGCGCACCACCTCATTGGCCCAGGGATCGCGGCTGAAGCCGACGCGCAGGTCCGAGACTGACAAGAGCGGGGTCATGCGAACGCGCTCCGCGTCCTCGGGTCGAGTATGTCGCGCAAGGCGTCGCCCAGAAGGTTGAAGCCGAGGATGCTGATCATGATCGCCAGGCCCGGGAAGATCATCAGCCAGGGTGCCGTCTCCATCAGATTGCGGCTGTCGCTCAGCATAAGTCCGAGCGACGCGGCGGGCGGCTGCGTGCCGAGGCCGAGAAAACTCAAGCCGGCTTCGGTCAGCAGCGCCCAGGCGAGTGCCAGGGTCACTTGCACGGTCAGCGGCGCCACCAGGTTGAGCAGCAGGTGGCGCGTGACAATGTAGCTTGAACTGCTGCCGAAGGTACGCGCGGCATCGACGAATTCGCGTGTCTTCAGCGACAGCGCGGGGCCGCGCACCACGCGGGTGAAGATCGGCGTGTAGACGATGCCGATGGCAACGACGCTGGTCCAGGTGCCGGGTCCGGCGACGGTGACGATGAGCAGTGCCAGAAGGATCGCCGGGAAGGCCAGCAGCACGTCCATGATCCGCATAACGACGCTGTCCCAGCGGCGCCCGAGCCAGGCGGCGGCCAACCCCAGGATCGTTCCGGCAAGCGCCGCGAAGGCCACTGAGAAGAAGGCGACGGTAAAAGACTGGCCGATGCCCGCCATCAGGCGGCTGGCGACGTCGCGGCCGAACAGGTCGGTGCCCATCCAGTAGGCGGCGCTGGGCGCATGCAGCCGGTCGATACGGTACTGCGTGATCGGATTGTGCGGCGTCAACCCGAGCAGGCCGAGGATGGCAAGCAGCAGATAGACGCACACGATGACGCCACCGATGCGGCCGCTGCCATGGCCGAAGATGGCACGCAGGATGCGCATCACTGTTCCCCCAGTCGGATGCGCGGATCGAGCGCGACATAGGCGAGGTCGACCAGGAGATTGACGATCATGAAGTTGAAGGCGATGAACAGCACGCTGCCCTGCACCAGCGCGTAATCGCGCTGCAGGATGGCGTCGAGCACCATGCGTCCGAGGCCGGGCAGGGCGTAGATCTGCTCGACGATGACGGCGCCGCCCAGGAGATAGCCGAATTCCATGCCGCTCAGCGTCACCACCGGAATCAGCGCATTGGGAAGCGCGTGCCGCCAGATGACGCTGCGCGCCGAAGCGCCCTTGCTGCGCGCGGTGCGCACATAATCGTCGCTCAACACGTCGAGCATTGCCGATCGCGCAATGCGGGTGACCGATGCCGCGAAGGCGAAGCCGAGCGTGATGGCTGGCAGGATCAACTGGCTGAGATTGCGCAAGGGATCCTGCCAGAACGGCACGAATTCGCCCATCGCCGGCAGCACGCCGAAGCCCGCCGACAGCGTGTAGATGATCAACAAGCCAAGCACGAAGCTCGGCGTCGATTGGCCGATCATGGCGGCGACGCGTACACCGAGATCCGACAGCTTCTCATTGTGCGTGGCGGCGTGGATGCCGGCCGGCATACCGACCAGGAGCGCGATGATCATTGACAGCACGGCCAGTTCCAGCGTCAGCGGAAAGCGCTCGAGGATGACGTCGAGAACCGGCCTGCCATAGGTGACGGATATGCCGAAATTGCCGTGCAGGATGCCGCCGATCCAGTGCCAGTACTGGACGAACCAGGGCTGGTCGATGCCGAAATAGGCGGCGAGCGAATCCCGTTGCGCCGGCGTCAGCAGGCCGGCCTCGGTGCCCAGCATTGCCGTGATCGAATCGCCAGGCACCATCCGGATCGCCACGAAGACCAGGATGGACACGCCAAGCAGGACGAGAGGAAACGTCGCCAGCCGTCGCAGGAGATAGTTCACGCCAGGAAGACCTCTCGTCCCGTTGCCGAAGCTACTGGATCGTCACCTTGCTCAGGCTGAACAGCGTGCCGGTCGGCGTCGGCACGAATCCGGATATGTTCTTCTGCTGGGCCGTGTAGCTGTACGAGGTGTAGAGCCAGATCCACGGCGACATTTCGGCGAGATGCTTCTCGAATTCGGCGAAGATCGCTTTGCGTTTGGCCGGATCGGTTTCTGCACGGCCCTGCTGCATCAGGCTGTCGAGCGTATCGTCGATGTAGTTCGCCACCTTCTGCAGATTGCCTGATTTGGTCCAGTAACGGTTGTACATGGTATAGGGGTCGGCCCGGCCGCCATTGAGCGCGATCGCCATGTCGAAATCGCCCTTCAGCCAGGCGTCGACATAGACGTTGAGCTCCATCATCTTGATATCGAGTTTGACGCCGATTTCGGCGAGCTGCGACTGGATGACCTGCGCTTCGGCCGCTGCCGTCGGCGGCTCGCCTGTGGCGCCGATCACGGTCGCCGAAAACCCGCCGGCAAAGCCGGCCTCGGCCATCAGCTTCTTGGCCTTTTCGACATCGCGCTTGTAGCAGAACAACTGGTTCGGATCGGTGGCCAGCGCCGGGATGGTCAGCGGTCCGGTGACCTTGCCTTCGCCGAGCGAAGCGGTGTCCAGCACCTCCTGCCGGTCGATGGCGCAGGAGATCGCCTGGCGCACCTTGAGCTCGGTCATTGGCTTCCACGACGGGTTGAGCTGCAGCACGTGATAGGCCAGGACCGGCACGCGGTTGAGTTGCAGGCTGGCTTCCTTCGGCACCAGCGTGGCGACGAGCGGGTCATTCAGCAGCGCGAAATCGATCTGCTTGGTGCGCATGGCGGCGAGGATCGCCGCCTCATCCGGCAGCACGCTGATCTCGATGCCGTCGACGCCGGTCGCGCCGCCGGCCCAGTTCTTGTTAGCGCTCAAGACTTCCTTGGCATTGGGATCCCATTTGTCGAGCTTGAACGGGCCCGAACCGACCGTCTTGGTGCCGATCGAGCCGGCCTTGATCTCGGACGCCGGAACGATGGCCGCGTTGACGTCGCTCATCGCCGTCAGGATCGGCACGTCGGGTTGCGACAGGTGGAACACGACGGTCGCCGGATCGGGTGTATCGATGCTGGCGATGGACAGGAAGTTGGCGCGGGCGGCGGCGCCGGTCTTCTCGTCGAGAATGCGCTCGAACGACGCCTTGACGTCGGCCGGGGTCACGGCCGTGCCGTCCTGGAATTTCGCCTTGGGATCGAGCTTGAAGGTCAGCTCCTTGCCGTCCTTCGAAAACTCCCAGGAGGAGGCGATGGCGGGGATTATCCGCAGGCTGGCGTCGACGCGCACCAGCGGCTCGTAGATCAGCTCCAAGAGCCGCAGCGACGAAAAGGCCGTCTGCTTGTGCGGATCAAGCCCGGTGGCGTCTTGGGACCAGGCCATATGCAGCGTCGCCGCCTGCGCCGAAACCGTCGCGATGCCGAGCATCGCGGCAAGGGTGATGCCCGAAAGCAGCCTTCTTGTAAGATGAACCATTCTCGTCTCCCATTATTGAACTCGATGCCTTGCAGTTTCCGAGGACCGCTTCCAAGGCACACATGCTATGGAGTGTCGGCCCAGTCTATGCGGCTTGACGCCGTCTTGTCTAAAGCGGCTTCAGGTCGCTTCGTCGCCGATCGCCTTTCGCAGGAACCCTCCGGCCCTGGTCAAAGCGGCCCGCGCCGCGTCCACGTCGAGGCCGGTGATGGTCACCAGGATCGCCAGCTTGACGTCATTGCCGGTCCGGTCGAGCGACTCTCGTGCCTGTTGCGGAGTACAGCCGGTGGTCTGCATGATGATCCTGATCGCCCGGGCGACCAGCTTTCTGTTCGACGGGTTCAGGTCGACCATCAGATTCTGGTGGCTCTTGCCGATCCGGATCATCGAGGCCGTGGTCAGCATGTTGAGCACCAGCTTCTGCGCGGTTCCCGATTTCAGCCGCGTCGAGCCGGTCAGCACTTCGGGGCCGACGACGGGCGAGATGGCGATGTCGGCGATGCCGGCAATGGCCGATGCCGGATTGCAGGAGAGGGCGACCGTTGTCGCGCCCACCCGCTTGGCATAGTTCAGCCCGCCGATGACGTAGGGCGTGCGTCCGCTGACCGCGATGCCGACCACCACGTCGTCGGGTGTGAGTCCGATCCCTTGCAAGGCCTTGGTGGCCATCTTCGGGTCATCCTCGGCGCCTTCGAGCGAGCGCACCAGCGCGTCGGGCCCGCCGGCAATCAGGCCGACCACCATGCGTTCGGGCACGCCGAATGTCGGCGGGCATTCCGAAGCGTCGAGCACGCCAAGCCGGCCGCTGGTGCCGGCGCCCATGTAGATGAGGCGCGCGCCCCTCTGGAAGGCAAGCACGATCCGATCCACCGCGGCGGCAATTTCGGGCAGCACCTTTTCGACGGCCGCAGGGACGATCTTGTCCTCGTCATTGATCCTGCGCAGCACGTCGATGGTCGGCAGCAGATCGATGTCGACGGTCCTTGGGTTCCGACCCTCGGAAACCAAGCGATCCAGCTCGGACATCAACCCTTGCTCGGTCATCCCAGCGCTTTCAAAAATTCTGCCGCACGGCGCCCGGCAACACTCGTCTGGCAACCAGTGCGGACGGTCCTTGGTCCGTCATCGCAGTTTTTCTTTGTTAACTTTTTAGAATTTGATATTCACATCGTCAACAGAGATTTGGAATATTTTATTCCTACCCATGTGGCTATCCCTTGCAAACCGACCGCTTGGCAAGAATGATCGCGCCGGATACGGCGTCGCCGTCGGCGGGCTTCAGGCGGCGGCGCACATCGGGAGAAAGCCATGGTTCGAGCGGGCTGGCGAGGCCGCCCAGCAACGTCACGCGCGGCGCGCCCTTCTCGAACAGCACTCGCACCAGCGTGTCGATCTGTTCGGCGGCACCTTGCACGATGCGGCGCCCAACGGGATCGCCCTGGTCGGCATGGCGCATCACCATGGGTGCAAGCGCGGCATAGTCCGTGGCGCTGGCGCGGTCCATCCAGGCGACGGCCTCCATTGGGTCGCCCGCGAAGCGCTGCATGACCTCCGCCAGCAGCGCCGTGCGCTCGTGGCGGCCGTCATGGGCGCGCCATGCCAGTTGCACGGCTTTCAATCCAAGGTCGGCGCCGCTGCCTTCGTCGGAGATCGGAAACCCGTAGCCGCCGGCGCGCAGGTCGCGGCCCTCGACGAAGCCGAGGCCGATCGAGCCGGTCCCGGCGATGACGATGGCGCCGTCCTGGCCGGAATGCGCGCCTAGGCAGGCACCGATGCCGTCGCTGACGAAGTCGATGCCGGCAAAGGGGTGCGCGATTGCCCGCAACGCCTCAAGCGCGCCTTTGCGGCCGATGCCGGCAAGGCCGACGCCGGCATGGATCTTGGCGGTTTCGGCTGGCGCGAAACCTGCCTCCTCGATCGCCGCGCCGAAAGCTTTGGCGATGGAGGCCCAGGCTGCCTCGACCCCGAGCCGCGTCGTCGCCGGCCCCGACAGGCCCTGTCCCAGCACCTTGCCTTGCGCGTCCTCGACACGGGCGCGGCAACCGGTGCCGCCGCCATCGACGCCGAGAAAATAATCCGCTTCGGTATTCATGCGCCCAGCCGCTCGATGTCGGCGCCGCACAGGCGCAGCTTGCGGTCCAGTTGCTCGTAGCCGCGGTCGAGGTGATAGACACGGTTGATTGTCGTCTCGCCTTCACAGACCAGCGCGGCCAGCACCAGAGACACCGAAGCGCGCAGATCGGTGGCCATCACCTGCGCGCCGTGCAATTTCTCGCCGCCGCGCACCAGCGCCATGGTGCCTTGCAGCTTGATGTTGGCGCCGAGCCGCATCAGTTCGGGCACATGCATGAAGCGGTTCTCGAAGATGGTTTCGCGCAGCAGCGACGCACCCTGCGCGCAGCACATCAGCGCCATGAACTGCGCCTGCAGGTCGGTCGGAAAGCCCGGATAAGGTTCCGTCGTCAGATCCGCGGCCTTGAACGGTCGGTCGCGCGAGACGATCAGACCGCGATCGCCTGGCCAGACGCTGACGCCGGTAGCCTCCAGCAATTGCACGACAGAGGCCATGTGCTCGAGCCGGGCATGCGTCAGTTCGAGCTGGCCGCCGGTGATTGCGGCCGCGATGGCATAGGTGCCGGCCTCGATGCGGTCGGGGATGATGTCATGCCTGGCGGCATGCCAGCTGGTGTCGCCCGCGATCAGGATACGGTGCGTGCCGGCGCCCTCGATGCGCGCGCCCATGGCAACGAGGCAAGCGGCGAGATCGGCTACTTCCGGCTCGCGCGCCGCGTTCAGGATCTCGATTTCGCCCTTGGCCGCGGTCGCCGCCATCATCGCGGTTTCCGTCGCCCCGACCGATGGCGAGGGGAGCACGATGCGCGTGCCGGTCAGCCCGTTCGGGGCCGCGGCGACGATCAGGCCGTTCTCGACGGCGATCCTGGCGCCGAGCGCGGCGAGTGCGGCGACATGCATGTCGACCGGCCGCGCGCCGATCGCGCAGCCGCCCGGCAGCGAAACCCGGGCATGGCCGAACCGCGCCAGCAACGGCGCCAGGACAAGCACCGTCGCCCGCATTTTCCGAACCGTGTCGTAGGACGTCTCCTTGGAAACGGCGGTACTTGTGTCGATGGTGGCGGCATGGGCGGCCCGGGTGATTTCGGCGCCGTGAAGTCGCACCACGCCAAGCATGTTTTCGACGTCGGTCACATCGGGCAGATTGGTCAATTCCAGCGGATAGGGGCTGAGCAGCGCAGCCGCGATCTGCGGCAAAGCGGCATTCTTGGCGCCCGAAATGGTGACCGCGCCCTGCAGTCTCTGTCCGCCGACGATCCGCAATCTGTCCATGGCTGGAACCTTGACGGCCACATCCGGTGACCTGCCCGGGAATCCCGAGCGACGACCCCGGGCCAAGTCGAGAATTAATTCTGCGTTCTTGGCTGTCAATCAAAATTGGAATAATTTATTCCTCTTCTTGCAAGGAAGAGCGAGGGATTTCCGTGTCCGTCTTAAGCAGGATCAGTGCCGAGCTCGACGGCATGGCGCCCGGCGAACGCGAGATAGGCCGTTATATTATCGGCAATCCCGACCAGATGCTGCGGCTGTCGACGGCCGCACTCGCGGCCGAGATCGGCCGCAGCCAGTCTAGCGTCGTCAAGTTCAGCCAGAAGCTCGGCTATGGCAGCTACCAGGAGCTCAAGCTCGCCGTCAGCGAGGCCAAGGCGCAGGATTGGCAGGTGCCGGCCGGCGTCATCCACGGCTCGATCGAGGTGGGTGACGGTTTTCCGGTCATCCTGAAGAAGCTGATCGGCAGCAAGCTGCTGTCGATGCAGCAGACCGTCGCCGCCAACAGCGAGCGCATTCTCTCCCGGACGCTGGACCTGCTGGATGGCGCGCGGCGCATCCATCTGGTCGGCGTCGGCGCTTCCTCGCTAGTGGCACGTGATTTTTCCTACAAGCTGATGAAGCTCGGCCGCAATGTGCTGCATGACAGCGACAGCCACATCCAGATGGCCAACGCCTCGACGCTCGGGCCTGACGATGTGCTGTTCGCGCTGTCCTATTCCGGCGCCAGTATCGAAACCTTGCGCATCGCCGAACTTGCCAGCAAGCGTGGCACGACGGTGATCGCCGTCACCGGCCTGCACGACAATCCGCTGAGCCGCGTCGCCGACATCCGCCTCTACACCGTCGCTGACGAGGAACGTGCGCGCTCTTCCTCCATCACCGCGCGCGACGCCCAGCTGACGCTGACCGACCTTCTGTTCATCTTGCTGGTTCAGAAGCAGCCCGACGCCAACGACTACGTTCACAACAGCGAGGCCGCGGTCACGGTGCTGAAGGCCGAGCGCTCGTCGTAGAGGCCTCAGACGCTTTCGAGATAGGTCTCGATCTCGAAATCGCTCACGTTGAGGGCAAACGTATTCAATTCCTGGCGCTTGCAGGCGACGAAGGAGTCGCGCAGGATCGCCGGGAAGATCTCCGCCACATGCGTCCCGCCTTCAAAGGTTGCGATCGCGGACGCCCAGTCCGGCGGCAGTTTGGCCGGGGCGACGCCTTGCCCGTCATTCCCCGCCGGGTCGCCTGGCGACATCTGCTTCTCGATGCCGATCAGCGCGGCACCCAGTATGGCGGCAAGCACGAGATAGGGGTTGGCGTCGGCTCCCGAGACGCGATGTTCGATGCGGCGCGCGCCGGTCGGGCCGCCGGGGATGCGGATCGCGACCATGCGGTTCTCGTAACCCCAGGCGACCGCGGTCGGCGCGTAGGATCTCGGGCGCAGCCTTCGGTAGGAATTGAAATGCGGCGCGAACACCAGCGTGCTTTCGGCCATCGCCGCCAGCAGCCCGCCGACCGCGTGTCGCATGGTGTCGGAACCCTGGTCGGTGCCGTCGTCGAACACGTTGCGCCCATCGGCATCGACCAGGCTGAAATGGACATGGAAGCCGTTGCCGGCGCGGTCGCCATAGGGCTTGGCCATGAAGCAGGCGGCAAAGCCGTGCTTGCGGGCAATGCCCTTCACCGTGCGCTTGAACAACACCGCATCGTCGGCCGCCCGCAACGCGTCGGCGACATGGTTCAGGTTGATCTCGAACTGGCCGACGCCGTTTTCGGCGATGGCCGTATCGACGGGAATGCCTTGCGCGCGGCAGGCTTCATAGATGTCGTGGATGAAGGCTTCGAAATCGTCGATTTCGTCGATCGACAGCGCCGCGTCGGAATCGAGACGCCGCCCGGTGACCGGGGACACGGGCCCGACCGGCCGCTGTGATTGCGGATCGACCAGGTAGAATTCCAGTTCGGTTGCCGCGACAGGAGTGAGGCCGAGCGCCTTGTAGCGATCGAGGATGCGGGCGAGTGCCCGCCGGGGGTCGCCGAGATAGGGCGCTCCGCTCTCATCGGCTAGCCAGAGCGGGACGAGCGCCGTCGGATGCGCCGTCCATTCCACCGGCAGAATGCCGCGACCCGTCCATTGGCAAAGACCGTCGGCATCGCCGGTCGAGAAGACCAGGCTGTTGCCTTCGATGTCCTCGCCCCAGACATCGAGCCCGATCAGCGAGTAGGGCATGCGCAGCTTGCCCTCCAGCGCCTTGCGGGCCTGCTCGACGGGGATGCGTTTTCCCCGCATGATGCCGTTGAGGTCGCACACCGCGGCCCTCAGGCTCAGGATGTCGCTTCGGCTTTCAAGCCAGTTCAAAACGTCCGTAATTGCATCGCTCAATTTCAAACCTCTGGTTCCCTGCGGTGTCGCGTCTGAGGCGAGCACCCTATTTTCTACGACAAAGCAGCTGACGAGTTCATGAAGGCATCTCCGACATAGGTCGGAAATTTTCCTTCATCTTTTCAAGTCATTAGCCGGTATGTCGGGAGGCATTTCAGGAACCAATTGCGCGATCTGCGATCGCAACATAGCGACAAGGCAAGGGAAAGCCAAGTGGTCTGGGGTGCAGGAGACATCGGCCTAGCTCCTCGCTTCCGGGAATCTGACCTGCCGCAGGATGTGGGCAGCACCCTCGTCGATGTCGCGAACGATGGCCGCCCGCGCTCGCCCACCGTCCTGCGCCTCGATCGCGGCAACGACTTCCTCGTGATAGTCGATATCCAGAATGGAGGAGAGGTCGTCCTCGAATCCCATGGCGAGGTTTCTGAGAAACGGGCCGACCTGCATCCACACCGTCTCGATCAGGAAGATCATCTGCTCGTTGCCGCAATGGCGATAGATCGAGAATTTAAAATCGTGGTTCTTCCTGAGATAGTCGCCAATATCGCCTTTGCTGGCCGTCAGGGTCAGTTCTGTGCAATGGCGTCGGATCGTCCGCAGATTGTTGCCGTTGATCAGTTTCGTCGCAAGTTCGGTTGCCGGGCCTTCGAGCAGTGTGCGCACGGCGGTCAATTGCGAGAACCGCTCGGCCGAGATCACCGGCACCTCGACGCTGCCATTCGGCATCGGGCTCAGTGCCCGCAATGCCTGCAGCCGCATGAAGGCACTGCGCACCGGCATGTCGCTGGTGCCGAGTTCCTTGGCGAGTTTGCGCGAGGTCAGCTTCTGGCCGGGCAGGAATTGGCCCGACATCAGGGCTCGCACAAGCTCCAGATAGACCTTCTCGTGCAAGGGCACGGTGTCTACGGCGGTCAAACCGAAATGTGTTCTGCCGGCCATTGGCGGGGCGCACCTTCATCCGTTCTGAAAATGACCTGACGACACGCGCCGCGGACAAAGCTTAGGCCTGGCACGGCGGGAACACCCAAGCCGCCGATTGATCGAGCATGATAGACGCTTCGATCGTTGCGCGGCAAGCCAACCTCAGGAGCCGGCTCGGTGCGGCGGGCTGCCTTCCCTTCCGCCTATCGATCCGGAACCGGCCCGCTCTTCTCCAATGCCATATGCGTCAGCAAATTCCTGGTGATCCGGCCGACGTCGTTCATGGCATCGCTGACAGGCAAGGCGCCGCACCAAGCGACCGAACTCGCGCAGAAGATCAGGCCGCCCGAGGGCAGATGGCGCAGTGTCATCTCCGCGCAACGGCGCCCGTCGCGCTCTCTGTCACCTCCTTCGTACCATCGCGTGGCGTCATGGATGAAGCTGTCCGGGAACCCGGTCGCGCGCGCAATGACCATGGTGTCGGGGGATGTGCCCAGATGCGGGTCGGTGGCATCCACCTCGTAGCCGGCGGCTCCTCCAAGCACGATGCCCTCGTCGCCGAAGGTCTCGCTGGTGACGCCATCGAACAACCACGCGGCCGAGGGCTGACGGCTTTCCGGCGTACGCGTGAAAGGCCGAGCGCGATCGAAACCCATCAGCGAGATGGCGACGCCGGTCAGTGAGAACTCGCCGCGCCCGCTGGCGCGCAGGTACCCTCCCGGCTGGTTGGTAATCGACAGTGACTGTTCGGCGATAGAGCCGTCCCAGGTCCGGCCCGCCTCGAGCGGCGAGCGGCGCAATTCCATCAGATCGTCCTGGAACGCCACCTTGGCGGCAAAACCATTGCCGCCGAGATAGGCGATGCTGCCACCCGCCGCCGCGAATTGGCGCAGCGCATGCTCCATCTCGACCGACATGTATTCGGGATGGCTGCCGGTGATGACCGCCTGGTAGCCCTGCAGGCAGGCAAGACCCAGTTCGTGCAGGTCGCGGTCGGTGATGAGATCGAAGCCGATATCATTCTTGTGGCAGAAGCGCAGAAAATGCAGGTCGACGGGCAGGTTGTGCGGGCAGCCGCAGAGCGGATAATTGTAGTCGTCGCGCAGCGTCGCCTTGGGCTTCCTGGTGGAACAGATCGACACGCCGCTGAGATCGCTGTGATAGTCGTAGAGCGACTTCAGATTGTTATCGATCGCGAAGCGATGGCCGCGATCCTCGCACATCCATTCGTAGAGATGCGCCGGCAGGAATTCATCGGCATAGGCGAGATAGGTGGCCGTCGGCACCAGGAACAGCAGCGGTGCCCGGCGTGCCGTCGAGGTGATGAAGAAGACGATGCGCTCCGATCCACCGTCATGGCTGACTTCGAAGGCATAGACGCCGGCAGAGGCATCGGCAGGGATCTGCAGATGATAAGAGGGGGGCCAGCCCAACGCGCCCATGTCGTCGTCATGGCAATGCACGGCGTCGTAATGCGATGGCACCAAGCGGGGATCAAAGCTCGACCCATCCCAACGGCGTGAGGTCATGCAGAAGGCGGGCTGGTTGATCGTCTCCAGCAAGAGGACGCGATCGGTGCCTGTCGAGGCGAGCGGGCCGCTCGGCAGCAGGGTCGGAAAAATCCAGGCGATACGACCGGCCGCGGTTCGCAGCGAGATCGCCGAGAACTTGGCGTTCAGCGACCTTACATCGTTTGCCGTGCTGGTGCCGAAGACCATGTCACCGGTCAGGGGCCGCCACGGCAGGTCGAATCGATGATCCACGCGAAACGGCGACAGGAGATCGTCCGAGTCGATCCGCAGCACGGTCGCGCCGTCGTTCGACGAAATCTCGACCTTGAGCCAGGTGTTTGCCGGCAAGACCACGCCGCTATCGAGCGAGTTGCCGTCGGCGGCTGACATCAGCCGCCCGTCCTGCAAGCCGAGGCGCAGGTTCCCGCTTTCGAACAGCACGCGGGCGCCATCGTTGCGGGTCAAGTATACTTCGAAGGCGACGCCTTCGATCTCGGTGGCCTTGGCAAGTTCCGCCGCCGCGATCTTCAGGAAGGATCCGTGATCGAAATCGCGGTGAGACACGGCATTTCCCGTCGGCTCGACGCGCCAGCCCATCGGCTCGGCCGCGGGCGTGTCGAGCCGCACGACGTGCACGTGGCATACCTGCCGCGACGCCGAGACATGAAGGGCGACCGGTGTTCCGGCCGCTGTATGCCAGGGAACGGTATAGCCTGAGACGGCCATGGCGCCGTGGTCGACGGGGCGCTTCATCGCCGCGAAAATCCGCGTCGCGATCCCGGCTGTCGCAATCTAATCGATGGCAAACTGGACAATGCTTTCAAACCTTTGGGTCTGGAGGTCGTATATACCCCACGGCCTTGATTGCTGACGAAGTCCGTAGGAATCTCGCTCAGCCATCGATGGCCATCGGCAATGCGAGTTCTACGCATCCATCGCAGGCATCCGCTTGGTGCCTGATCGACGACGACATTATCGCGATCGTGCGAAACCGGACAGTCGTTCTCGCAGCTCGGCCTCTTCATCACAAAACTTGACCTTCACGCACTTGCACGTCCGGCCGCTCTCTGGCTTTTTGGGGCACCCATCCGAACGGACTGATTCGCGTCATGCCGCTCGATTGCAATGTCTTGTAGGCAGTCTGCTCGTGGGTCGTGAAGCGCACGCAATTGGCGAAGGAGAAGCAGGCATGGCCGAGTTCAAGAAGCCGGAAATCTCCGAGATGAGACCCAAGATCACCGTGATCGGCGTCGGCGGCGGCGGCGGCAACGCGATCAACAACATGATCGTGGAACAGCTTCAGGGAACCGAGTTCATTGCCGCCAACACCGATGCCCAGGCGCTTACCATGTCGAAGGCGACGCGGCTGATCCAGCTTGGCGCCCACGTCACGGAAGGCCTTGGCGCCGGCTCGTTGCCCGAGATCGGCCGTGCCGCGGCCGAAGAATCGCTAGACGAGATCATGGATCATCTGGCCGGCACCCACATGTGTTTCGTCACTGCCGGCATGGGCGGCGGCACCGGAACCGGTGCGGCCCCGATCATCGCCCAGGCGGCGCGCAAGGCCGGCATCCTGACGGTCGGCGTCGTCACCAAACCGTTTACCTTCGAGGGCAGGCGCCGCATGCAGATGGCGGAAGAAGGCATCGAGCGGCTGCGCGAAGCCGCCGACACCGTCATCGTCATCCCCAACCAGAACCTGTTCCGCATCGCCGATGCCAAGACCACCTTTGCCGATGCATTCGTCATCGCCGACAGGGTGCTTTATTCCGGCGTCAGCTGCATCACCGACCTCATCGTCAAGGAAGGCCTGATCAATCTCGACTTCGCCGACGTCAAATCGGTGATGCGCGGCATGGGCCGCGCCATGATGGGAACGGGCGAGGCCTCCGGCGACGGCCGGGCGATGAAGGCGGCGGAAGCCGCGATCGCCAATCCGCTGCTCGACGAAATGTCGATGAAGGGCGCCAAGGGCGTGCTGGTGTCGATTTCGGGCGGCCGGGACATGACCCTGTTCGAGGTCGACGAGGCGGCCACGCGCATCCGTGAAGAGGTCTATGAGGACGCCGACATCATCGTCGGCGCCATCTTCGACAAGAGCATGGAAGGCCGCTTCAGGGTCTCGGTGGTGGCGACGGGCCTCGATCGTTCGCTTGGCGAGGGTGATGCCGATGCCGGCATGGCACATGGCCATTCCATGCCGTCCGCCGCACGGACCTTGCAGTAGCCTTCCGTTCGAATTGACACTCCCGGGCAGGCGACCCGCGGTATCTGTCGCGTGCCAGGGCCGGAAACGGTGCTCTTCAGGACGCCTTCTCGCCGATGAGCTCGAATCGCTCGATCTCGCATTCGCGGGCGACCAGTGCCAGGATTGCCGTCTAGGGTTCGGGTCGCATCGGGCTGTCTCCATTCGAGATTGAACGAGTACACGAAGCGGTCGCGGCTGGAGTGATTCTCGACCTTGCCGTCGCCGCCGATGAAGCCGACGCCGGTCAGCACGCCAAGCGGCAGACGAAGCACGTCCACGCTGGCGAAGAAGTAAGAACCTCTTGCCCTCCTGAGGTGGCCCGGCCGAACCGTCGCGCGGCAGCCGACCAGACGCGACGCCATTTGAAGGTGGCGCGCCATCCTTCGGCGCGGCGATCTCTGACTGGGATCACCACCGCGGCCACCATGTGGATCATGACGATGATCGGACTTGCCTTTGGCGGGGCCAGTTTGGTCTTGCGGCAATTGCAACCGTGCTGACGCTACTGACCGCTTGACTTCGGCCAAGCCATGTGAAAAATTTTGCAGCAACTGATAAAAATATCATCGGGACGGAAACGTGGTTGGTTTTGGAAACGGCCTTTTTCGGGACGACGATGCCAGCATGGCGGCGCGGGCCGCGTGGCTTCATTACGCCGGCGGCCTGACCCAGTCCGAGGTTGCCAAGCGGCTGGGGCTGACCAGTCTCAAGGCGCACCGCCTCATCACCAAGGCCAACCAGGAAGGTCTGGTGAAGGTCTATATCGACGGCGAAGTGTCGGAATGCGTCGAGCTCGAGGACGAATTGTCCCGCCGCTACGGCCTCGACTATTGCGAGGTGGTCCCGGATTTCGATTCCGAGGATCTGCCGCTCAAGGCGCTCGGCATCGCCGGCGCGCAGTTCCTCAAGCGCGAGATCGAGCGCGGCGAGCAGGCGCTGATCGGCGTCGGCCATGGCCGCACGCTCGCGGCCTGCGTGGAATATCTGCCGCGCACCACCACCGACCGCATCCGTTTCGTGTCGCTGCTTGGTGGCCTGACCCGGAAATTCTCGGCCAACCCGCACGATGTCATCCACCGTCTCGCCGAACGCACCGGTGCCGAAGCCTATGTGATGCCGGTGCCGATGTTCGCCAACACGGCGGAGGACCGCATCGTGCTGCTGGGCCAGAAGGGGATCAGCGAGGTCTTCGATCTCGCCAGATCGGCCGACCTGCTGTTTGCTGGGATCGGCACCGCCGAACGCGAGGCTTCGCTTGTCGCCACCGGCATGATCGAGAAGGGCGAGATGGAGGAGATCCGTCGCAATGGCGGTGTCGGCGAATTGCTCGGCCATTTCTTCGACGACGCCGGCAAGGCAGTGGCGACGACCGTTTCCAACCGGGCGCTGGCACTGGCGCGCGAGGATATCGCCAGCCGCCGGATTGTCGCCGTCGCCGGCGGCAGGATCAAGGTTCGCGCCATCAAGTCGGTGCTGGAGGGGCGCTATCTCGAGGGCCTGATAACGGACGAGCGCACGGCGCGATCGCTCGTGGAAGAGACGCCGGTCGGGTAGCCGGCAACAGTCCAGTTGAAACTACCCTGTGGAGGAGAAGACGAAATGCATGAGAAAGAGAAAGACCTGATAGACGCCTTCCTGCGCGGACAAGTCGACCGTCGTGGACTGATCAAGGGCCTGGGTGCCATGGGCCTCGCCGCCGGCACCGCCGGCACGCTGCTCAACCTGGGCCAGACCCGCGCGCTCGCCGCGGACTTCGACTGGCAGGCGCATAAGGGCAAGACCATCAAGCTCTTGCTCAACAAGCATCCATATGCCGACGCCATGATCGCCAATCTTGAGAACTTCAAGAAGCTGACCGGCATGAACGTCGTCTACGACGTATTCCCCGAAGACGTCTATTTCGACAAGGTGACGGCCGCATTGTCGGCGAGCTCGCCCGAATACGACGCCTTCATGACCGGCGCTTACATGACCTGGACCTATGGCCCAGCCGGCTGGATCACCGACCTCAACGAATGGATCAAGGATCCGGCCAAGACCAACCCGAACTATGCTTGGGACGACTTCCTGCCAGGCGTTAAGAATTCCTGCGCATGGAACGGCAAGCCGGGCGGAGCTTTGGGATCGGAAGACGCCAAGCAGTGGTGCATTCCGTGGGGGTTCGAGCAGAACAACATCACCTACAACAAGGCGATGTTCGACAAGGCGGGCGTCAAGGTTCCCGGCAACATGGACGAGATGGTGGCCGCTGCGGCCAAGCTCACCAAGGATGTCGGTGGCGGCGTCTACGGCATTGGTGTGCGCGGCTCACGCTCCTGGGCGACCATTCACCCGGGGTTCCTGTCGGCCTACGCCAATTTCGACCAGAAGGACCTGAATGTGTCGGCCGACGGCAAATTGTCGGCCGCCATGAACACCGCCCAATCCAAGGCTTTCCACAAGCAGTGGGTGCAGATGATCCAGCAGAGCGGCCCGAAGGACTGGTCGACCTATACGTGGTACCAGGTCGGCACCGATCTCGGCGCCGGCGCCTCGGCGATGATCTTCGACGCCGATATCCTCGGCTACTTCATGAATGGCGGCGACAACAAGATGGCCGGCAAGCTTGCCTTCGCCGCCTTCAAGGCGAATCCGGAGGCCAAGGCACCAACGCCGAACATCTGGATCTGGTCGCTGTCGATGTCCAACTTCTCCAAGGACAAGGACGCCACATGGTACTTCATGCAATGGGCCTCCGGACCCGAGCATGCGCTGTTCGGCGCCACCAAGATGGATTTCGTCAACCCAGTCCGCCAGTCGGTCTGGAAGGATGAGGTCTTCCGCGAGAAGCTGAACAAGAGCTATCCGGGCTATGTCGAGATGTTCGACGCCTCGGCACCCGGCGCCTCGATCAAGTTCACGGCGCAGCCGCTTTTCTTCGATCTCACCACCGAATGGGCGGCGACGCTGCAGAAGATGGTGTCCAAGGAAGTGCCGGTCGACGAGGGCCTCGACAAGCTCGCCGAGAGCATCAACGGCCAGCTCAAGGAAGCCGGCCTCGGTTAAGTCGCAACGAGGGCCGGCCTGCTTGGCGGTTCGGCCCTCGCCACATCTTTCATGTTTGCGATGCGGTGCCGAAAGGTGCCATTTCGCCCCACCGGCCGCCTTGCTCCCTTGGGCGGCCGGCAGGGCGAAGCGACAGCAACAACGGAGCAGCTCGATGACTGCGGTGGTATCGCAAAGGCTCAAGCCATCCGGCTTCAGGATCAGCAAGCGGGTGCTGCCCTATGTTCTCAGCCTGCCGGCCTTGCTGGTCTGCATAGGCATCCTGATCCCGTTCCTGACCTCGGTGGTCTATTCGTTCCAACGCTACCGTCTGAGCCAGCCCTGGGCGCGCCAGTTCAACTGGGGCGACAACTATATCTCCTTCTTCACCGATCCGAAGTTCTGGAACACGTTGAAAGTGTCGCTGCTCTATGCCGGCACCACGGTCGTGCTGGAACTGCTTCTCGGTCTCGCCATCGCGCTGCTGCTGCAGAAGCGCTCGACACTCAACAACTTCATCTCGATCATGCTGTTGATGCCGCTGATGACGGCGCCCGCGCTGGCGGCACTGATGTGGAAGCTGATGACCAATCCGGGCTTCGGCGTGCTGAGCTATCTCGCCAGCCTCATCGGGCTGCAGGATTTTCGCTGGGCGTCGTCGCCGTCGACGGCGCTGTTCACCGTCGTGCTGGTCGACATCTGGGTCTACACGCCATTCATCATGATCCTGCTGCTCGCCGGCCTGCGCAGCCTGCCGACGCAGCCCTTCGAGGCCGCCGCGCTTGACGGCGTGCCGAGGAGCTTCGTCTTCTTCCGCATCACGCTGCCGATGCTGACGCCCTACATCCTGACAGCGACGCTGTTCCGGCTGCTCGATTCCATTCAGCAGTTCGACATCATCTACGCGATGACCCAAGGCGGGCCGGGCGACACGCTGACCGTGTTCCAGGTCGAGGCCTATCTCAACTTCTTCCAGTCGACCAATGTCGGCCGCTCGGCGGCGCTCATGATCATCCTGTGGGCGATCACCTATTTCCTCTCCAACATCTTCATCAAGAACTGGCTCAGGCTGCGCGAACGCGCCCGCGGCCAGGCATAGGAGGCGGCGATGGAACATACCTCGCTTCTCGAACGCATCCTGCGCGGCGCGGCACTGACGCTGGTCGTGATCTTCTTCATGTTCCCGATCCTGTGGATCTTCATGATGTCGTTCCAGACCAACGAAACCATTCTGCGCATCCCGCCGCAGCTCATCTTCAATCCGACGCTCGCCAACTACACGGCGTTGATCACCGGCAAGCTGATGACCGCCGCCGGCACGCTCGATATCGCCTTCATGCGCAACCTCTGGAATTCGGTGTTCCTGTCGGTGACCTCGGTCGCCGTTTCGCTGCTGCTCGGCGTGCCGGCGGCTTACGCCTTCGCTCGTCACAAATTCCGCGGTTCGGAGGACATCGCCTTCACGCTGCTGTCGTTCAAGTTCGCGCCGGCACTTCTGGTCCTGCTGCCGCTGACCCTCTATTTCCAGAAGCTCGGCCTTGCCAACACCTATATCGGCCTGATCTGGGTCTACCAGTTGATATGCCTGCCGCTGATCCTTTGGATCGTGCGCGGCTATTTCGAGGACATTCCGGCCGACATCGAATATGCCTACCGCATCGGCGGCCATTCCTGGTTCGCCACCTTCCGCAAGATCGCGCTGCCGCTCGCCGGCCCAGGCATCGCGGCGGCCGGCCTGCTCGCCTTCATCTTCGCCTGGAACAATTTCGTCTTCGCGCTGGTGTTGGCTTCGGCCGACAAGCAGCCGGTGACGGTCGGCGCGCTGGCCTTCATCACTTCATCGGGCATCCAGTACGGCCAAATTTCGGCGGCCATCGTCTTGTCGATCACGCCGACGCTGGCGCTCGCCCTTTACGCACAGCGCTATCTGGTCGAGGGCTTGTCGCTCGGCGCGGTGAAAGGATAGAAATGGCCAGCCTCGAACTCAGAAACGTCGTCAAGCGCTACAAGAGCCAGACCGTCCTCGACAATCTGTCGCTGACGGTCGCCGATGGCGAGACGCTAGTGCTGTTTGGTCCCTCGGGCGCCGGCAAGACGGTGCTTTTGCGGCTGGTCGCCGGCGTCATCGATCCGGACGAAGGCAAGATCCTTATCGGCGGCGAGGACATGACCGATGTCGACGCGGAATTCCGCGGCGTCGGCATGGCGTTCCAGAATTTCGCGCTCTTTCCGCATATGAGCGCTTTCGACAATATCGCGACGCCGCTGGCGGCCAAGCGCTCGTCGCAGAGCGCGATCAAGGCCGGGGTCGAGAGCGTCGCCAAATTGTTGAAGATCGGCCATGTGCTGAGCCACAAGCCGCGCGCTCTCTCCAA
Organism: Mesorhizobium sp. URHB0026; assembly: GCF_054059755.1. Lineage (NCBI taxonomy): Bacteria > Pseudomonadati > Pseudomonadota > Alphaproteobacteria > Hyphomicrobiales > Phyllobacteriaceae > Mesorhizobium > Mesorhizobium sp. URHB0026. The sequence goes on from NZ_JBSSCN010000001.1 coordinate 3,072,033, forward strand.
TGGCCAGAAGCAGCGCACGGCCCTTGCCCGCGCTTTGGTCGGTTCGCCGCCGCTCCTTCTGCTCGACGATCCCTTGCGCAATGTCGACGCCAAGCTGCGTTTCGAGATGCGGCTCGAACTGCCGCGGCTGCTCGCCGATCGCGGCGCCACCGTCGTTTACGTTACTCAGGACTACAAGGAAGCCATGGCGCTCGGCGACCGCATCGCGGTGATGTCGCAAGGCGTCATCAGGCAGCTTGGTACGCCCGAGCAGATCTATCGTGAGCCGGCCAACGTCGAGATCGCGCGGCTGTTCGGCGATCCGACCATCAATCTGCTCGACGTCAAGCCCGCGCGCGATGCCCGGGGGGTCTATGTCGGCCTGTCCAATGTACAGGTCCATCTCACCGATGCTCCGGAGGCCGCCATCGGCCGCGACTGCATCATCGGGCTGAGACCCGAGGCCCTGCATTTCGTTGGCGAGAACGAACCCGGCGCCATTCCGGTGACCGTCGAGGCGGAGACGCCGCTCAACGAAAAGATCGTCACGCTGGTGCGCACCGTGCGCGGCCGTGAAATTTTGGTCTCGCGCCCGGCCGGAACGCCGGGGCGCAGCGAAGGCAAGGCGCATATCGCCGTCGACGGCAGGAGCGCCCTGCTGTTCGATCGGGCGAGCGGCGAGCGCATCGGCGCCAGGAATGTCGTCAAACTGCGCAACGGAGAAGCGGCATGAGCCCGAGCGCGCTCACCATATCAGGCGTCGACAAATTCTATGGCCCGATCGACAGGGGCGTTCACGCCGTCAAGAACCTGACGATGGAGATCGGCAAGGGCGAGATCGTGGCGCTGCTCGGCTCTTCGGGCTGCGGCAAGACCTCGACCTTGCGCATGATTGCCGGCTTCGAGGAGGTGTCGCGCGGCGCGATCGCGGTCGCGGGCCGCAAGGTACACACCTTGCCGCCGGTCAAACGCAATGTGGCGATGGCCTTCGAGGGCTATTCGCTCTATCCGCCGCTCACCGTGCGCGAGAACATGGCCTTCGCGCTCAAGGCCGCCCGGCTGCCCAGGAGCGAGGTCGACGCCAAGGTCGCCAGCATCGCCAAGCTGCTGGAGATCGAGGACATATTGGAGCGCTATCCCAGCTCCATTTCCGGCGGCCAGCAGCAGCGCGCCAGCCTCGGCCGGGCGCTGATCCGCGAGGCCGACCTGCATCTGCTCGACGAGCCGATGGGCCAGCTCGAACCGCAGCTTCGCGCCGTGCTGCGCGGCCGCATCAAGCACTTCATCAAGGAGCGTGGCCTGACCGCGATCCTGGTCACCCACGACCAGACCGAGGCCAATGCGCTGGCCGACCGCATCGCGGTGATGGAGGGTGGCGTGCTGCAGCAGTTCGACACGCCGGACCGGATCAAGGAGCGCCCGGCGAACCTGTTCACCGGCACCTTCGTCGGCGAGCCACCGATGAACGTCTTCGAGGCCTTTGTCGGCACGGCCGCCGGCCGCATCAATCTCAGGCTGCCCGACGGGCTGTCGCTCGACTACGACAAGGACGCCTTCAGCGCTCCGGTTCGCGACCAGCTGCTCAGCCGTGAGCGGGTGGTTATCGGCATCAGGCCCTACGCGGTCCGGCGCTCGAAGGAGGGTGTTCCGGCCAGGGTCTCGGCCAACCAATGGCTCGGCGACCAGACCCACATCGCCGCCGACTTCGCCGGCGGCTCGCTGGTACTGGTGGAGCATGACCGCACCCGGCTCGACCTCGGCGCGCCGATCAATGTCAGCATAGATCCCAAAAACCTGCACGTCTTCGACCAAGCGAGCGGCATTGCGATCTCGCACGGCATGGAGCTCGCGTGATGCGCGACGTACTGATCGGCATAGATGCCGGCACCTCTGTCATCAAGTCCATCGCTTTCGATACGAAGGGCCGCCAGATCGCGGCCGCGGCAACGCCGAACCACTATGAGACGCTGCCGGGCGGCGGCGCCGAACAGGATCTGTCCCGCACATGGGCCGATGCCGCCACGACCCTGCGCCAGCTTGCCGACAAGGTGCCCGATCTCGCCAGCCGGACCGTCGCCATCGCGGTGACCGGGCAGGGCGACGGGACCTGGCTGATCGACGGCAAGGGCGAGCCGGTGGCCAAGGGTTGGCTCTGGCTCGACGCGCGCGCCGCCGGCATCGTCGAAGAAATCCGTGCGCGGCCCGATGACCGGCTGCGCTTCGAAAAGACCGGCAGCGGTCTTGCCGCCTGCCAGCAAGGCTCGCAGTTCGCCTTCATGAAGCGCACCATGCCCGATATGCTCGGCAAGGCGGCGACCGCGTTCCATTGCAAGGACTGGCTTTATTTCAAGCTGACCGGCGAACGCGCCACCGATCCGTCCGAAGGGACCTTCACTTTCGGCGACTTCCGCACCCGTGACTACAGTGGGGAGGTGCTCGACGTCCTCGGCGTCGCCGATCTCAGGCACCTGCTGCCGCCGATCATCGACGGCACGAGGCACAGCGCCGGACTGTCGCCGGCCGCCGCCGACGTCACCGGCATGTTTGCCGGCACACCCGTCGTGCTCGGTTATGTCGACGTCGTCTGCACCGCGCTCGGCGCCGGCCTCCTCGACCGTGAACGCAAGCCCGGCTGCTCGATCATCGGTTCCACCGGCATGCACATGCGGCTGGCCGAGACCCCGGATGATGTGCAGCTCAACGAAGCGGCGACCGGTTACACGATGGCGATGCCGGCGCCGGGCGTCTTCGCGCAGATGCAGTCCAACATGGCGGCGACGCTCAACATCGACTGGGTGCTTGGCCTCGCTTCGGGCATCCTCGCCTCGCAAGGCATAACCCGCAGCAATGGCGAGATGATCGCGCTGGTCGATGCCTGGATCGCGGCCACGCGGCCAGCTTCGCTGCTCTACCAGCCCTACGTGTCGGAAGCCGGCGAGCGGGGACCGTTCGTCGATGCCAACGCCAGGGCAGGCTTCGTCGGCATTTCGTCGCGCCACGGCTACGCCGATCTGGTGCGCGCCGTCTTCGAAGGCTTGGCCTTCGCTGCGCGCGACTGCTACGCCGCCATGGGCCCGCTGCCTCGCGAAATTCGCCTGACCGGCGGCGCCGCCAAAAGCCCGGCGCTGCGCAGGATCCTGGGGGCCGCCATTGGTGCCGACACGCGCACCAGCGCGCGAGAGGAGGCCGGTGCGGCGGGTGCCGCAATGATCGCCGCCGTCTGCGTCGGTCAATACGCCTCCATGGACGAATGCGTCGGCGAATGGGTGACGCCGCTGCTCGGCGAGGCCGAGCCAAGCGACCCGGGCCTCGCCGCGATCTACGACAGGATGACCCCGTCCTACATGCTGGCGCACCAGGCCCTGCGGCCGGTCTGGCGTTCCATGGCGACATCGCAGGAAAATTGAGAAGTCGAGTATGCTGAGGAAAATAGCGATCATTGGCGACAACTTCATGCTGCCGGAGGTGTTTCGCGCCAAAGTCGAGAAGGTCGCCGGTGGCGACCTCGATATCAGGACATTGCAGACGGCCTGGCCCGACGAGCCGATGGAGTTCGGCAACGCCGCGCTCGGCCTCGACAAGGTCAAGGAATATTTTGGCCAGCCCGACGAGGTCGTCGATTTCATCGGCGATGCCGAAATCCTCGTCACGCAGCTAGCGCCCCTGTCGGAAGGCATGATGCGGCGTCTGCCGGGGCTCAAGCTGGTCGCGGTGTCGCGTGGCGGCCCGATCAACATCGACATGGAAGCGGCTAGGGCGCATGGCATCACCGTGGTCAATGTGCCCGGCCGCAACGCCACCGCCGTGGCCGAGTTCACTATCGGCGCCATCCTTGCCGAGACGCGGCTGATCCGGGTCGGCCACGAGGCCTTGCGCAAGGGGGAATGGCGCGGCGATCTCTACCGCGCCGACCGCACCGGCCGCGAACTCGGCGAAATGACCGTCGGCGTGGTCGGCTACGGCAATATCGGCACGAAGGTGGTGCGCCTGCTGCGCGCCTTCGGCTGCCACGTCCTGGTCAGCGATCCCTATGTGCAACTGAGCGCCGAGGATCGCAACGCTGGCGTCGAACTGGTTGGGCTCGACGACCTCCTGTCGCGCTCCGATGTGGTCACGCTGCATTCACGGGTGACGCAGGAGACACGCGGTCTGATCGGCAAGCACACCATCGCGCGTATGAAGCCGGGCGTGATCTTCGTCAATACGGCGCGTGGCCCGCTGGTCGACTACGACGCACTTTACGAGGCGCTGGTTTCAGGGCAGATCGCCAGCGCCATGCTGGAAACCTTCGCGGTCGAACCGGTGCCCTCGGACTGGCCCTTGCTGCAGCTGTCAAACGTAACGCTGACGCCGCATATCGCCGGCGCTTCGGTGCGCACCGTGACCTATGCCGCCGAGCAGGCCGCCGAGGAAGTGCGCCGCTACCTGGCCGGCCTGCCTCCGGTCAATCCGTGCTGAGAGCGATGGCCATGATGCGAGAATTCGGCAGCGGGGTGACGGCAAGATGAGCGTCGGCCCTGACATCGTCGACCTCTTCGTCATCGGCGGCGGCGTCAACGGCGCCGGCATCGCGCGCGACGCCGCCGGCCGCGGGCTTTCCGTCATCCTGTGCGAAAAGGACGATCTCGCCGAAGGCACCAGCTCGCGCTCGGGCAAGCTCGTCCATGGCGGTCTGCGCTACCTCGAATATTACGAATTCCGCCTGGTGCGCGAGGCGCTGATCGAGCGCGAGGTGCTGCTGGAATCGGCGCCGCACATCATCTGGCCCATGCGCTTCGTGCTGCCGCACAGCCCGGACGACCGGCCGGCATGGCTGGTGCGGCTCGGCCTCTTCCTCTACGACCATCTCGGCGGCCGCAAGCGGCTGCCCGCCACCCGGACGCTCGATCTGCGCACAGCGCCCGAGGGGGCGCCGATCAAGGACGGCTTCAAGCGCGGTTTTGAATATTCGGACTGCTGGGTCGACGATGCCCGCCTCGTCGTCATCAATGCGCTCGACGCCGCCGAACGGGGAGCGAAGGTCCTCACCCGCACCGCCTGCACCGCGGCCCGCCGCGAGGGCGGCCTCTGGGTTGTCGAGATGCGCGACGTCAGGACCGGCATCAAAACCAGTGTACGGGCCCGCGCGCTGATCAATGCCGCCGGCCCTTGGGTCAACGACATCGTCAACCGCGTTGCCGGCCAGAACTCCAGGCGCAATGTCCGCCTCGTCAAGGGCAGCCATATCGTCGTACCCAAATTTTGGGAGGGAAGGCAGGCTTATCTTGTCCAGAACAACGACAAGCGCGTCATTTTCATCAATCCGTACCAGAACGATCTGGCCTTGATCGGAACCACCGATATCCCCTACGAGGGCCGGCCCGAGGATGTGAGAGCGGATGAGAGCGAGATCGATTACCTCATCAAAGTGGTCAACCGCTATTTCAAGCGCGGCCTTGCGCGAGGCGACGTGGTCCATTCGTTCTCCGGTGTCCGGCCGCTCTATGACGACAACGCCGACAATCCGAGCGCGGTGACGCGCGACTATATTTTCGAACTTGACGCGCCGGACGCGCAGGCGCCGCTGCTCTCCGTCTTCGGCGGCAAGATCACCACCTTCCGCAAACTCGCCGAGCATGCGCTGGACAGGATCGCACCGTTCTTTCCCCGCATGGGCAAAGCCTGGACCGCGAAGGCGCGTCTGCCGGGCGGCGACATCGCCAATGCCGACTTCGAACAGTTTCTTGGCAGCCTCGCAAACGAGTATCCATGGATGCCGGCATCGCTGCTCAAGCATTACGGCCGGCTCTACGGCACCAGGACGCGGTCCGTGGTCGGCGGCGCCCGATCGCTCGCCGCACTTGGGCGGTGCTTCGGCAAGGATTTCTTCGAGCGCGAGGCGAACTACCTCTTCGAACAGGAATGGGCTGAAGACGCGGCCGACATTCTCGAACGGCGCACCAAGCATGGCCTGCATTTGTCCGCCGAGGAGAAGGCGGCCTTCGAGCATTGGTGCGCGAGCCGGCAGGCGAGGGCAGGCTGATGGCGCTCATTGCCCCTGTTGCGCGCCAGCGTTGAAGGGATTCGCGACCTTGCCTTTCACGCTCTCCCTCAACACCAATCCGCTGGTCAACCGCTTCGCCGAGCCGGACGATCTGATCGATACCGTCGCCTATGAGATCGGCATTCGCGACGTTCAGCTCACGCATGAATTCGTCAACCCAGGCTGGCCGGCGGCGACGATCGTCAAGTTCGTCCGCCTGTACCGCAATGCCTTGAATCGCACTGGCGTGCGCGTCACCTCCGGCATGACCGGCCCCTATGGCCGGCTGAACCATTTCGGCCATCCGGATGCCGATGTGCGCCGCTACTATGTCGACTGGTTCAAGACGTTCGCCGATATCTCGGCCGAGCTTGGCGCCGACGGCATGGGCACGCAGTTCGCCATCTTCACGCATCGGGACTATGACGACCCCGCCCGTCGCGCCAGGCTGTTCGACATCGCGCTGGACTGCTGGCGCGAGGTCGCCGAGCACGCCCGGGCGGCAGGCCTGACTTATCTATTCTGGGAGCCGATGTCGGTCGGTCGCGAATTCGGCCACACCATCGAGAATTGCCGGATGCTGCAGGAGGCGATCGACGCGGCCGGCATGGCCATTCCGCTGGAGATGATGGTCGACATCGACCATGGCGACGTCACTTCCTCCAATCCGGCCGACATCGATCCCTATGCCTGGGCCGAAGCTTTCCCTCTGAAGTCGCCGATCATCCACATCAAGCAATCGTCGATGAACAAGGGCGGCCATTGGCCATTCACCGCGGCCTACAACAAGGACGGCCGCATCACGCCTGAGAAGCTGCTGGAGACGGTGCGACGCGGCGGCGGCACCGACAACGAAATCTGCCTCGAACTATCCTTCCGCGAGCGCGAGCCGGTCGACCATCAGGTGGTCGCCATGATCCGCGAGTCGGTCGACTTCTGGGCACCGTTCATCGAGACCGGCAGGCCTGGCCTGCTGCCGAAAGCCGGATAGAGATCGGACAGGAGCCCACGTGGCTCCTGTCCATGAAATGCAACCCGATCGAACTCAGGCGAATTTTGGATCGAGGCTGCCCGACTTGTAGCGCTTGGCCATGTCCGAAACCGGCAGCGGCTTGATCTTCGGCGCATTGCCGGCGGTGCCGAACTGCTCGAAGCGCTCCTTGCAGAGCTTCCTCATCGCCGCCATCGCCGGCGTCAGATATTTGCGCGGATCGAACTCGCTGGGATTTTCGGTCAGCACCTTGCGGATCGCGCCGGTCAGCGCCATGCGGTTGTCGGTGTCGATGTTGATCTTGCGCACGCCATGCTTGATGCCGCGCTGGATCTCCTCCACCGGGACACCCCAGGTCGGCTTCATCTGGCCGCCATATTTGTTGATGATCTCCTGCAGATCCTCCGGCACCGAGGATGAGCCGTGCATGACCAGATGCATGTTCGGCAAGCGGCGATGGATCTCCTCGATCACGTTCATCGCCAGCACCGCGCCGTCGGGCTTGCGCGAGAATTTATAGGCGCCGTGGCTGGTGCCCATGGCCACCGCCAGCGCATCGACATGGGTGTCGCGCACGAACTGTTCGGCCTGCACCGGATCGGTCAGGAGCTGGTCGTGGCTGATCGCGCCTTCGACGCCGTGGCCGTCTTCCTGCTCGCCGCCGCCGCTCTCGAGCGAGCCCAGCACGCCGATCTCGCCTTCCACCGACACGCCGCCCCAATGCGCCATGTCGACGACGCGCCGTGTGATGCCGGAATTATAGGCATAGTCGGCCGGCGACTTGCCGTCTTCCTTGAGCGAGCCGTCCATCATCACCGAGGTAAAGCCGTGCTGGATCGCGGTGACGCAGGTGGCTTCGTTGTTGCCATGGTCGAGATGCATGCAGACCGGGATGTCGGGATGGATCTCGACCAGCGCGTCGATCAGCTTGGCCAGCACCACGTCATTGGCATAGGCACGGGCGCCGCGGCTCGCCTGCAGGATGACCGGGGACTTAGTCTCCTCGGCAGCCTCCATGATGGCGAGGCCCTGTTCCATGTTGTTCATGTTGAAGGCCGGCACGCCATAGCCGTATTCGGCGGCGTGATCGAGCAATTGTCTCAGTGTGATGCGAGCCAACGATTAGTCTCCCGTATCTGGTTTCGAACCTGTGGTTGCGGGCCGCCCGCGCATCGTTCAGCCCACCGATGCTTCTGGCCGGAATCCTGCGCAACCGCAACCGTGACAGACCGTCCCGGCAGCAATTCTTGTTACAGCGGCGTGATAAAAGCCGGCGAAATATCCCACGGAAATATCTCATTATCACAAAAACTATGATACTTACGCGATCATATCTGTTATATCTTCGCTCGATCAAGGAGCCAGGGGTTCTGCGTTGGCGGGTCGGCGAGAATGAAGAGCGACAACAGACGCCAAGGGATCATGGACTTCCTGGTGGACGCCGGCGCGGCGAGCGTCGACGATCTTGCCTCCCGCTTTGGCGTATCCAGGATGACCGTGCATCGCGACCTCGACGAGCTCGAGGAGAGCGGTTTGCTGCGCAAGGTGCGCGGCGGCGCGTCGATTCAGCCGAGCAGTCTGTTTGAAAGCGATTTTCGCTACCGGCAGAAGCAGGCGATCGGGGAAAAACAGCGCCTTGCGGCGGCGGCCGTGACCATGATCGAACCCGGCCAGACGGTCATCATCGACGACGGCTCGACCGCGGGCGGTATCGCGCGGTATCTCGCCGATTTCAGGCCACTGACGGTGATCACCAACAACCTCGCCGTCATCCAAGATCTGGCCGGTGCCGCAGGCATCAACATGATCGCGCTGGGCGGCCAGTACTCGAAGAAATTCCACGGCTTCTTCGGGCTGCTCGCCGAGGCTTCGCTGCGGTCGCTGCGCGCCGACGTCGCCTTCCTGTCGTCGTCCGCCATCCATGGCGCCTCCGCCTTCCATCAGGACCAGGAAGTGGTGCAGGCCAAGCGACTGATGATGGCCGCCGCGACACGCAAATATCTGCTTGTCGATCACGGCAAGTTTGGCCGCAGCGCTCTGCATTTCCTGACCGATCTCAAGGCATTCGACGCCGTCTTCACCGGGCGCGAGCCGGGGCCCGGAATGCAAGACACACTGGATGCGGCCGGCGTCTCGCTCACGGTGGTCGCCGACAAGGATTGAGGATCAAGGAGTGTACGCGTGGTTTACTGGGTCGGTACAAGCTGGAAGATGAACAAGACGCTCGCCGAGGCGCTTGATTTTGCGGGCGCACTGGCCGGCTTCGTGGCGGGTTTCGACGATCGCATCCAGCCTTTCGTCGTCCCGCCTTTCACGGCGGTACGCGAGGTCGGGCAGGCGCTGTCGGCGACGCGCATCAAGGTCGGCGCGCAGAACATGCATTGGGCCGACGCCGGCGCCTGGACCGGCGAGATCTCGCCGGTGATGCTGAACGATTGCGGCCTAGACCTGGTCGAACTCGGCCACAGCGAAAGGCGCGAGCACTTCGGCGAGACCGACCGCACGGTCGGGCTGAAGACGGCGGCAGCGGTCAAGCACGGACTGATACCGCTGATCTGCGTCGGCGAGACGCTGGCCGAGCGCGAAAGCGGCAAGGCCGATGAGGTACTGACCAGCCAGGTCGAGGGCGCACTGCGATTCATCGAGGGCGGGGCCAGGGAAGCAAAAATCCTGTTCGCCTACGAGCCGGTCTGGGCGATCGGCGACAAGGGCATTCCGGCCAGTTCCGACTATGCCGACAAGCAGCAGGCGCTGATCAAGAAGGTCGCCGGCGGTCTGCTGCCGACCGTGCCGCCGGTGCTCTATGGCGGGAGCGTCAATCCGGGCAATGCCGCGGAACTGATCGCCCAGCCCAACATCGACGGCCTGTTCATCGGCCGCTCGGCCTGGCAGGCCGAAGGCTACATCGACATCCTGCGCCGCGCGTCGGCCGCCATCTGAATCATCGAACCGGAAAGGACAAAAAATGAAAATAGCCATTGGAGCCGACAGCGCTGGCAAGCCGCTGCTCGACGTCATATCAGCGCATCTGGCGACCAAGCCGGGGCTCACCGTCAGCGACCTCAGCCAGGCCGGCTTTTATGCCGACCTGTCACGGAAACTTGCCCAGACGATCGTCGACGGCGAGAACGATCGTGGCATCCTGTTCTGCGGCACCGGCATCGGCGTCTCGATCTCGGCCAACAAGGTGCCGGGCATCCGCGCCGCACTCACCCACGACACCTATTCGGCCGAACGCGCGGCGAAATCCAATAATGCCCAGATTATCACCATGGGCGCCCGCGTCATCGGCCCGGAACTGGCCAAGGCCATTGTCGATACTTGGCTGGCCTCGGAGTTCGACGAGAAGGGACCGTCGGCCGGCAACGTTGAGGCGATCAACAAGCTCGACACGGCGAAGAGCTAAGCGAGACTGTCGCGCATCGCGCCGATGACGGTGACGGCCGAAGCCGCACCGGGATCGATATGGCCGAGCGAGCGCTCGCCGAGCCGCGACGAGCGGCCCTTGGCGGCAATCATGTCCTTGGTCGATTCCGCGCCGCGCTCGGCGGCGGCAAAAGCTGCCTGGAGGCTTTCGGCAAGGTTCTTTCCTGCTGCATTGCTGGCGCCGGCTGCTTCCGCCGCCGGTTGCCAGGCGTCGACCATTGTCTTTTCGCCGGTTTCGGCCTTGCCGCGATCCTTGATGCCTTGCGCCATGGCCTGCAGCAGCGCGACGACATCGGCATCCGCCAGCGTCGCCTTGCCCTTGACGGCGGCGGCGGCGCGCATGAAGGCGGTGGCATAGAGCGGGCCGCAGGACGCGCCGACCGCATTGAGGAATGATTTCGCCGCGGTGTTGAGGAGCGCGGTCGGCTCGGCCGCCGCAAGGTCGAGCGACGCCAGCGCATCGCGCACGGCGTTGAACCCAAGCGCCATGGCAATGCCATGGTCGGCGTCGCCGATGACGCCGTCGAGCTGGCAAAGCCGGTCCCTGTCGGCCTCCATCGCCACCGCGATCGCATCGAACATTCTTTTCAGGTCGAACGCAGCGATGGTCATGGAGCGCTCCTCAGCCGGCACGGAACATGGCGCAGTCGCAGGGGTGGTCGAGCATCGCCTGCAATTCTTCGTCCAGATGGAAAAGCGTCACCGAAGCGCCGGCCATTTCCAGCGACGTGCAGTAATTGCCGACCCAGGTTGCGTGGACGGAAACGCCGATGGCGTCGAGCCTCTGCATGACCCGGCGGTTCATGATGTAGAGTTCCATCAGCGGCGTCGATCCCAGCGAATTGATCAGCACCGCGACCTTGTCGCCGCGCTTCGGCGCCATCTCGGCGAAAATCTTGTCGAGCATCTCGTCGGTGATTTCGTCGGCGGTCCCGAGCTTGCCGCGGGCGATGCCGGGTTCGCCATGAATGCCCATGCCGATTTCCATCTCGTCGGCGCCGATCTCGAAATTCGGCCGCCGGGTCTGCGGCAGCGAGCAGGGCGACAGCGCCACGCCCATGGTGAAGGTGTGGTCGTTGGCCTTGCGCGCGACGCGCTCGACCTCGTCGAGGGAGAGCATCAGGTCGCAGGCGGCACCGGCCGCCTTGAAGATGAAGAAATTACCGGCGACTCCACGGCGCTTCGGCCGCTCGTCACGCGGCGCGGAGGCGACGTCGTCGGTGGTCAGCACCGTGCGCACCTCGATGTCGTCCATGGCGGCCATTTCGGCGGCCATGTCGAAATTCATCACGTCGCCGGCATAGTTGCCGTACATGAAGAGCACGCCGGCGCCGCCGCTGACCGCCTTGGCGCATGCCAGGATCGGATCGGGCGGCGGCGAGGCAAAGACGTTGCCGACAGCCGCCGCGTCCGCCAGCCCCTTGCCTACAAAGCCGAGAAAGGTCGGCTCGTGGCCGGAGCCGCCGCCGATCACCAGCCCGACCTTGCCGGGCCGTGGTCCGTCGCGGGCGATGATCGAGCGCGGGCTGCCGTCCACGCTTGTGAGATGGCGAGGATGCGCGGCGAGGATCCCTTCGAGCATTTCGTCGACGGCACGGTTGCCGTCATTGATGATCTTCTTGGTCTGCACCGGCATCCTCCCGAACTCGGTATTTTCCGGGATACTACAGCCCGTTACCGGGATTTCCACCCCGGCAGCGGCGCTTCAGGCCGCGATCTTTTCCCGCGCGGCGAGTATCTGCACACAGGCGTTGGCCGCTTCCTTGCCCTTGACCGTGAAATGCTCGAAGAAGAAGCGATGATGCTCGGCGCTGTCGTGAAAATTGTGCGGCGTCAGCACCGCCGAAAGCACGGGCACGCCGGTCGAGAGCTGCACGTTCATTATGCCGTCGATAACGGCGTTGGCGACGAAGTCGTGCCGGTAGATGCCGCCATTGACGACGAATGCCGTGCCGAGGATCGCGGCGTAGCGGCCGGTGCCGGCGAGCGTCTTGGCATGGAGCGGAATCTCGTAGGCGCCAGGCACGTCGAAGATGTCGACGGCAAAGCGTCCGCCGCCAATCTCGGCCAGTTCCGCCCCAAAGGCTTGCACACACTGGTCGACGATGTCGGCATGCCAGCGCGCCCTGATGACGGCAATGCGGGTTGTTTCATAGTCTTTGTGGGAATGCTGATTCATGGGTCCATCCTTCCGTTTCGAACCAGAATCAGGACGCACGATACGAAATCCGGCCCGCCGGGGCGGTCCGTCTCCCGTTTCGTTCTCTTTCATCCGGACTCTAACCGTCGGCTCCGGAATCACACCGGATCTGCTGACCTCTCCGATACCGGAAAGCGCTCGCGGGCTTCGGCCGAGACCGTTACCGCCGGTGGGGACTTTCACCCCGCCCTGAGAACATTGACGCGCTTTGTATGGAAGGCAGGGGTGCCGGTGTCAACTACGCGAAAGTCCGCTGGCCAATCACGTTGTACCGGCTGGAGCAATGCCAGGAGGAAGGTTCTATCGGGTGCGCCATGCCGCCGCGCCAGCGGCAATCAGCATCAGCAAGGCCGCGACCGCCGCGCATGTGGCGAAGCCGAAGCCGGAATAGAGCGGCCCGAAGCCGGTGGTGCCGACGAACACCGCGAGGTAGGTCACCGCGCTGTTCAGCCCCATGATCGTGCCCCGCCGCGACGGATCGAGCGCCGACAGGCGCATCACCAGCACGTTCAGCCCGAAATGATTGGCAAGTCCCCAGGCCGCGACCATGGCGAGCGTCAAGCCATAGCTGTCGCTGGTCGAGGCGATCGCCACGTAGATCATGGCGACGAGAAGATAAGCGAAGGGCATGACGCGCCGGGCGCCCAGCCGGTCGATGATGCCGTCGAAGAGCGCCGCGGTGCCAAATCCCGCGCCATAGGCGAGGGCGGCCAGGCCATTGGCGCTGACCGGCTGCCCCAGCCCGCTGTGAAGGTGATCGCCGAGATAGCCATAGACGCCGTAAAAGGCGGTCATGAAAGCGCCGCAGGCAACCAGGAGGGGCACAATGCCGGGAATGTTCAACGCGGCCAGCGGGGCGGGTGCCGGTCCGGCCTTCCTGACATCCGGGAGCGACGATGCGCTCAAGCCGCCGAGCGCCAGGGCGGCCAGCACGGCCACGGCGACAAAGACGGCGCGCCAGTGCACGAGATCGGCGAGCACCGCCGACAGCGAAACGCCGGCCACCATGCTGAGCGTCCATCCGGTCAGCACCACGCCGATCGTGCCGCTTTCCCGCCCGGGCGGGGCGATGGCCGCGGCACTGGCATAGATTGCCGGCATGGCGACGCCGGCGGCGATCCCAGCGACAAGCTGCGCGGCAACCAGCGCGCTCACCGTCGGCGCGGCCGCGCTGGCGACCAAGGCCAATACCAGCAGCAGCAAGGCCGCCTGCAACATCCGCCGCGCGCCGAGCCGGTCGATATGGCGTGCCAGGAACAGGGCGCTCGCCGATGTGCCGAGGCCGAACGCGGCCGCCGCCATCATCACCATGGGAACGCTGGTCGAGAACGACACGGCAACTGCCGGAGCGATCGGGCCCAGCACCAGCGAATTCGAGCCGATCACGGCGATGCACCCGGTCAAGAGATAGGCGAGGGCCGGGATGGGCGGCCTGGTGTCCGCGCCCAAGGCTGTAGCTTGATCGTTGTTCGACATATCATCATAATGGCCGTATTAAATTCCGTGACAATCGGGAATACCGCTATGGATGAAGAAACAGATGGCATTCCGCGGAACAGGCCGGCGGCCCGGGATGTCGACGCGACCGACCGAAAAATATTAGGCGTTCTGGTCGACGACGCGACCGTCAGCTATGCCGAGCTCGGCGATCGCGTCGGCCTGTCGCCGCCGGCCGCGCATGAGCGCGTCAAGCGGCTTCGGCGCAGCGGCGCCATTCGCAACACGGCCGCCATCATCGATCCCAACGCGGTGCGAAAGCCTCTACTCACCTTCGTCCACATCGACACCAGCGGCTGGGGCAAGACCCCTGAACTGATGGCGATCTCGGAATATCCCGAAGTCGAGGAGATCCACACCGTCGCCGGCGATACATGCGTATTGCTCAAGGTGCGCACCGAGGACACCAAGGCGCTCGAAGGCCTGTTGTTGCGTCTCTACGAGACACCCGGCGTCACCTCGACGCGCAGCTACGTGGTTCTGGCGACCTATCTCGAACGGCCGGTGCAACCCGGCATCACGGCGCAGTGGCCGACGCCGAAGCACATGGGCAAGCCGCTTTATTGAACGGCCTGGGTCGTCGCCTAGCTTCCCAGCCGGATCGTCTCGAAATAGGCGTCGGTGCCAACCTGGCCGCCTTTCAGCGCGATCTCAAGACCGTCGATTTCACCGCCGCCATGGGCCACACAGAGCGGTGATCCCGGCGATTGCGGCAGCGGCATGCGCACGGTCAGCGCGTCGATGGCCAATTGTCCGAGTGCGTGGCTGGACGTATCGCCACCGGCGATCACCGCGCGCTTGAGTTTCTGCTCGGCGATCAGACGGCGCAGGATGGTCCCCAGCGCCCGCCCGAGCGTGTTCCGGGCGCCCTCGATTCGGTCGATCTCGGCGCCGCGATCGGCCTGCGGACCAAGCGCGGTGTAGAGGACGACGCTGTGGCCCTTGGCAAGGCTGGCCAGCCCGGCCGCGACCGCCTGCTCGATCGCTTCGCCGGCGCCTTCGCGGACCAGTCGCATCGCATCCATCTCAATACCCTCGAACCCGTGGGCGAGTGCGTGGCGGATTTGCTTTTCCGTGGTTGGGGAGACGCTGCCCGACACAACGGCGAGCCGATCCACCGGACCGGGCGATGGGAATGCCGCATGCCCCGACACGATGCCTTTGGCGGCCCACGCGGCAAGCAAGGCATATTCGGCGCCGGATGATCCGACGACAAAACCATGGCCCTTTTCATGGATGCGCCAGAGTTGCTCGCCGACTCGCTGCTGAGTCCGGAGGCTGTCGACGTCGAACAGCACGATGTCCTTGTCTCGCAGGATCTGATCGACCGTTTGCGAGAGATTGTCCGCCTGCAACGTCGCCAGGTTGACCAAGCCGGAACCGAGGCTGGTCTGGCGCGAAAGGTGGACGAGCAGGTCGGCCTCGTCCATCGGCGTCACCGGATGCCTGCTCATCACCGGATGCCGGTCGATGCGGAAAAACGCGCCGCGGAATGCCGCGAAGAGATTGCCGAAGGCCGTGTAGCGCTTGAGCTGCGGCGCCCCGACCACCATCGGCACGCTCGCCTCGCCGAAAATGCGCCTGCCGATCTCGGTGGCGCGGCCGATGCTGCCGACCGCCGGGCTGGAATCGAAGGTAGAGCAGATCTTGTAGTGGCAGATCGCCGCCCCGAGGGCTTTGAGCCATTCGAAGGCCGGCGTCAGGTTTTCCTCCATCCATTGCGGCGTTTCGCTTCGGCTGGTGCCCGCTAATCCAACCGCGCGGCAATGCGAAAATCGCGCCAGCAAGGACGGGTCGGGCTGGCGCATGAACAGCACCGTCGGCACGCCGCCGAGCTCAAGCGCCTCCATGACATCAGTTGAACCGGTGAGGTCGTCGCCATAATAACTGAGGAGCAGGTTTTGCACGGCCATGCTCATGCTGTCTTGCCGTCGCCGAACTTTTCGATCGATCGGGCCAGTTCGATGTGATCGCGGGCATAATCCGCCAGCGCAATGCCCTCGACCGCGGCCTGCCAGGCTTGCAGCACGGCCCGCACGCCGGCGCCGGGCCCGTCCGGATGGCTGACGATGCCGCCGCCGCAGAGGTAGAGGAGGTCGACCGTGCGGCCGGTTCGCTCATAGGTTTCGGGTGCCTGGCCGCCCCATTGGCCGGAGCAGGCCACGGGCAGCGCGCAATCGTCTGGTGAAAACAGCGGCGTGGTCACCGCCTCGAAAGAGCGGATGAAAGAATCGTCCGGCTCCCAATATTTCGAGCCGATGCCGTTGATCTGGAACTGGTCGACGCCCAGCAGCCGCCAGAATTGCTGCCAGACCTTGAAGTCCATGCCGAGGCCGGGGTGGCGAGTGAGGATGTCCCAGCCATTGCGGTGGGCATGCAGCACCAGGCCGGAGCGCTTCCTCAGATAAGCCATGCCGCCGAAGCCAATGGAGTTGATGTTGACGACCGCGCAATTGCCGCCGGCTTCGAGCACGAGATCGTGGTTGCGCATCATCTCGTCGGGATCGGCATGCGAGATGCCGAAGGCATACATCACCTTCTTGCCGGTCTTCTGCTCATTGTCGAGAATTCTTGGCATGATCGCGTTCACCCGCTCCGCCAGCGGCGAGTAGGCCGGGCTCATCAGCTTCTCGTCGTCCTTGATGAAATCGACGCCGGCCTCGATCAGTTCTCCCACCATAGCTGCTGTCTCGTGTGGCCTGAGACCCAGCGCCGGTTTGACGATGGTGCCGATGATCGGGCGGCCCTCGACACCGGTTAGCCCGCGGCTGCCCGCAACGCCGAATTGTGGACCCGGATGGGCGCCCCGATACTGTTCCGGCAGCTTCATGTCGATGACGCGGATGCCGGACAGGCCCCTGATCGAAAAGGTGCCGCCGATGGCGATGGTCATCAGTGCCGACAGGTCGGTGCCGATGGCGTCAAAGGGGAAGCCGATATCGACATCGGCGCGCCGGAAAGGGCCGCTGCCGGATCCCGGGAGAGAGGGTTGCGCGGCATCCGGCAGGTGCCGGATCGCCAGAACGCGCGCCGCCACGCGCGCCTTCAGCTCCTCGGTCTCGCCCGGCAGCGCGACGAAGGTGCCGGTCGACTGGTCGCTGGCGATCTTGGCGGCTAGCGCCTCGATGCTGCCAGGGGTTTCGATGCGATAGGTAAGCGTGATCATGGTCGGTCGGCCGCTCGAAAAGGTTCGAAAAAAGTTTCGTCGCGCAAGAAGTCTGGTATAATGAGTACATAAGCTTTGCAAGAAATATCCGAGCTCGGCAGGACTGGTGGGCTGCGGCAAAGCTGGAGCGAACCGCTCCGGCGCGGGCATTCCGGTAATCCTGCCGGGAATGCTAAACAGGAACCGGGCCAGGGAGTGATTCGTCACGATGAACCGTTCGGAGCCGATCGTCCGGCGCAAACTTTCCGACGAAGTCTTTGCAAGACTGAAGCGGCTGATCACCAGCGGCGAACTGCAGCCGGGCAACGACATGCCGTCCGAGCGCGAGTTGATGGAGCGCTTCGAGGTCGGCCGGCCGGCGATCCGCGAGGCCATGCAGGCGCTGAGCAACATGGGGCTCGTCGCCATCTCGCATGGCGAGCGCGCCAAGGTGCTGCAACTCACCGCCAAGTCGATCATCAAGCAGGTCGACGGCGCGGCCAAGATCATCCTGTCCTCGTCCAGGGACACGCTGGAGCACCTGAAGACCGCGCGCATCTTCTTCGAGCGCGGCATGGTCAGGGAAGCCGCGGAAAAGGCCAAATCAGAGGATGTGCAATTGCTGAAGGCGACCGTGGCCGAGCAGCGCGCCGCGCGCGGCGATTCCGAAGCCTTCATCTCCGCCGACATGAAATTCCATACCCAGATCGCGTCCATTTCAGGCAATCCGATCTATGTCGCCGTCAGCGAAGCCACGCTGGGGTGGCTGAAGGAATACCATACCGAAATGCTGATCTGGACCGGCAAGGAAAAATACACGCTGACCGAGCACGAAGAGATCATCGACCGCATCGAGCACGGGGATGCCGACGGCGCCGAGAAGGCGATGATCAAGCACCTCGAGCGCTCGCGTGCGCTCTATGTGATGAATTCCGAGAAGTAACCGATCCTGGTGATCGCATAGGGCGGCATTACGAGATCGCCTTGGCCAAGCGCGGAAGCGTCGACCCGCATGTCGTTCGGTGTCAGGTTCGCCAGCCAGACGATGGTCTCGCCCGACGCCGAGCGGCCGGCCAGCGCCAGGACCCGCGTCTCGTCGCTCGTCGTGGCGGAAACATGCGTCAGCCCGGCCAACTCACAAAGCCCTTTGACGGCCTGGAAAATCGGCCGCGGCGATCCCTCTGCGACGGGTTCGCCCGATCCCGCGACCACGCCGAACGGTCCGGCGAAACTGGACAGTGTCAGCATCTCCAGTACCGCCGGCGCGACGCGCGCGGCATAGCCGATCGTCCATGCGGCGGCGAACTGCGCAGCGTGGCGCGGGTCGCGGTTCGCCATGGCGATGCGCTGCCCCTGAGGATTGTCCTTGGTCGCGCCGCCATACGGGTTCTGGCGCATGGCAATCGTCGATGGGCCGATCCGGTACGGCTTTGTCCCGAAGATCGCCCGCGTGGACCGGGTGATAAAGGGCAACGCCTCCAGAGACTGCATCACGCTGAGATCGTCGGCGGCGTGCACGATCGGGTTGGTGCAGTGGGTGATGAAATCGAGCTGGCCGGTTGGAACGCGCTTGCGGTTGAGTTCGGTGAAATAGCTGAACATGCCGCCGCCGAGGCGGAGGCCGGGAAAGGCGCGGCGGGCGGCCGCGTAGACGTCCTCGAGCGGTGGGCATGCCGGCCAGGCACTGCCGGGCGGCGTCGACTGGCGGTCGACGGCAGGCGACACCGCGATGGCGTCGAGCCGCAGGCCTGCCAGGCGCACCATGTCGGCGACCTCGGAAAGTTCAGCGTCCAGATCGCCTGCGCAAGCGACCACGCATTCCAGCGTCGTCGAAACAGGATAAGCGGCGGCGAGTCGGGCGTGGGCGCGTAGCGCATCGATGCCGTGGCCGTGCGTCGGGTCGAAGTGGAAAAGCAGTTGCCGGGGACCGAACCCTCGCAGCAACGGCAGATCGGCAAGTGTGGCCTCGACATCCTCGGGATAGACCATGATGCCGATATCAGGCAGCTGCGCGCCGGCTTGCCCAAGCTCGACGCGGACCGGTTCGGCCGGCGCCGCCGAGGCAGGCACACTGGCATCGCCGGTGATGCGCAGGCTGATCGTCTGGCGCAACGCCTGCCTTGCCGGCAGCACATAGGGCCATGGCAGCGCCAGCGGCCGCACATAGGTTTTGTAGGAAGCATCCGACCAGTTGCGCTGGTCTTCCATCTCGAATGTGTCGCCTTTCATCCGGCATTCGGCGAAAACGCCGGGCCGTACCTGATGCGTGATGGCGCGCAAATCCTTGAACGGCTGCCAGGGGTCGATCAGATCGGGGAGTTCCGTCTCGACCACGCTGCCGTCGATGTGCTCGACCGTCACCGGGCTGCCGGCGAGGCCGGCGATCGGGTGCAGGATGCAGAAGCCGCAGCGATTGGTTTCGAAATCCCTCTCCGGCAATGCGGTCACATCGAAAACCAGCCTGCCGTCGGCGGAGCCTTCGATCGTGGCGTGGAAGCCGAGCCGGCTGCCGTCCGGACCAAGGCAGCTTGCCGCGTAGGTGACGGAGAAGCGGTCGCCCTTCTGGTCGATGGTAACGTCCGTCAGGTCAGGCTCATAGGTGCCCCAGTCGCGGTCGCGCACGATGTAAGCTATGGCACGCAGTACTTCGGTGCCGCCGTGGCGGATGGTGCGCAAATTGCCGTTGTCCAGTTCCGCGCTCAATGCACCCGCACGCAGGGTGACCGGCTTGGGCTCGGCCGCGCGCGTGCCGTAAAGCTGGAAAGCGTCCGCCTTCATCTGAGCAGCGCGTCGATCTGCACCGGTTCTCGACTGGCGGCACCGGCATAGGCGGCCTCGACCAGGGCGAATGTCTTGAGATTGTCCGCGCCTGAAGTCGCCGGTTCCTGGCCTGATGCAAGGCAGTCGACCCAGTGCTGCTGGATGGCGGCGACGCTTTCCTGGATATTGTGCCAAGGCCGCGAGGCCCAGGGCAGCAGCGGCGGCGAGACGTCGCTCACCTTGGTTCCGCTCTTGCCGGTGACGGTCAGCCGGTAGCCTTGCGCCAGCCGGATCGTGCCGTCGCTGCCGTCGAGTTCGATGAGCGTCTCCGGGAACGGCTCCGCGGCAAGCTTGGTCGCATAACTGCAATCGACCACCGAGGTGGCGCCGCCAGCGTGGTCCATGAGGATCGTGGCGACATCCTCGCCGGCGATGGCCGGGTTGATGCGTTTGGTCCGCGCGGTCAGGCTCGACACGTCGCCGAGCAGGAAGCGGGCGATATCGAGGATATGGATGCCGAGGTCCTCGATGATGAAGCGCTTGCCCGTCGCGAGATAGGGCTGGCCGGAGAACACGTCGTAGCCGGAGCGGAAGGAGATGCGGCCGAAGAAAGGCGTGCCGATCTCGCCGCTGTCGAGCACGGCGCGCACCGCCTGGATCGGCGACTGCCAGCGAAAGTTTTCGTGGACCATCAGCGGGACGCCGGCATCCGCGCAAGCCTTCACCATCGCCTTGGCGTCGGCCAGCGTTGGCGCGAACGGTTTCTGGCAAATCACCGGAACGCGGTTCTCCGCAGCCATCTCGACCAGCGCCCGATGGCTGCCGACCGTCGTGGCGACGTCGACGAAGTCGAGTTTCTCCGCTGCAAACATCGCTGCCGCGTCCGTGTAGCGCCGGGCCACGCCGAACTGGTCGCCGACGAGCCTGAGCCGCTCCGGGTCCCGGTCGCAGATGGCGACGATCGAGACGCCTTCGATGTCACGCCAGGCATGCATCTGGTTGACGGCGAAGAAGCCGCAGCCGATAAGCGCTCCACTTAAACCCGCCATGCTCAACCCGCCTTGGCCATCTGCATCAGGGTAACGCGCTGCTGGAGCCGGCGCTGCGCCTGGTCCACCACGACGGCGACGATGATGACCAGCCCCTTGATCACCATCTGCCAGAACGAACTCACGCCCATCATCACCAGCCCGTCCGACAGGATGCCGATGACGAAGGCGCCGACGATGGTGCCGCCGATCGTGCCGCGCCCGCCCGACATCGAGGTGCCACCGAGCACCGCCGCGGCGATGGCGTTTAATTCGAAGCTCTCGCCTGTCGCCGGATGCGAGGCCATCAGCTCCGACGAGATGATCAGCCCGACGATCGCTGCGCAGAAGCCGGAGAACATGTAGACGAACATCTTGACCATGTTGACGCGCACGCCCGAGATGCGCGCGGCGCGCTCATTGCCGCCGACGGCGAAGATGTGGCGGCCGAGCGGGGTGTAGCGGGCGAGATAGGCAGCCCCCAGCGCCACCACGACCAGAATCCAGATCGACACCGGCAGGCCGAGCAGCCGGCCGGCACCGAGGAAGCCGAAGCCGGTGGTGCCAAGTTCCGGCTTGCCGACCAGGTTGGGGAAGGTGCGGCCGTCGGACGACAGCAGCGCGAAACCGCGCGCGACGTAGAGCACGCCGAGCGTGGCGATGAAGGGCGCGACGTTGAGCCTGGTGATCAGCAGCCCGTTGACGGCGCCAATCGCGATGCCGACCAGAAGCGTGATCAGGGCGATCTCGACGACGTCGAAATAAATGGTGTAGCCGATCTGCAGGTCGATGCCGTTGAGCACGAGATAGCCGGCCACCATGCCGCACAGGCCGACGATCGATCCGACCGAGAGGTCGATGCCGCCGGTGATGATGACGAAGGTCATCCCCATGGCCAGGAAGGCGTTGAGCGCCACGTGCTTGGCCATCAGGATGAGGTTCGCCGCCGACAGGAAGTTCGGCGCCGCGATCGAGAAGAACACCAGCACCGCGATCAACGCGATAAAGGTCCTGAGCTTCATCAGCGTCAGCAGCGCGGAGCCGCCGGAGGCGGAAGGAGCGGCCGCCTTGGCCGGAATGTCAGTCATCAGCGTTGCTCCCCATGTGCGGCCGGTCCGTGGCCCAGCGCCGACGCGGCGACGATCGCCGCCTCCGTCGCTTCGGCGCGGTCGAACATGCCGGTCAGTCTGCCATTGCTCATCACCGCGATGCGGTCGGACAGCGCCATCACCTCGTCGAGGTCTGAGGTGGCGAACAGGATTCCCAGCCCGTCGCGCGAAAGCTTGCGCATGGTGCGGAAGACATCGGCCTTGGCGCCGACATCGATGCCGCGGCTGGGCTCGTCCATCAGGAGCACTTTCGGACCGGTGAGCAGCGCCTTGCCGATCACCACCTTCTGCTGGTTGCCGCCTGACAGCGACGAGACTTCCTGCGCCGGGTCGGCGACCTTGATCGCCAGTTCCCCCACCATCTGCATCACGGCCTGCCGCTCGGCGCCGCCTCGGATATGGAACAGGCGCACGAAACGCGACAGGCTCGCCAGCGTCAGGTTGCTGGCCACCGAGAGGATCGACACCAGGCCTTCGCGCTGGCGATCCTCGGGGATAAGTGCAAGCCCGCGCTGGATACGGCGCGTCGTGTCGCGCTCCTTCACTTGCCTGCCGGCGATGAAGATCTTGCCGCTGGCATGGCCGTGACGGCCCATGATGCAGTCGAACAATTCGCTGCGCCCGGCGCCCATCAGCCCGTATATGCCGAGGATTTCGCCGGCGCGCAGCGACAGCGAGACATGGTCGACCGCCAGTCCGCCGGTGACGCGCGGCAGGCAGATCTCCTCGGCGCGGAAGATTTCCTCGCCTGGCTGGTGACCGTCGGCCTTGGCGAAATCCTTGGCATCCGAGCCGATCATCTGCCGCACGATCCACTGCGTGTCGACGTTCTTCATTTCCTCCTGGCCGGTGATGCGGCCGTCGCGCAGCACGGTGACCGTGTCGCCGATACGGATCAGTTCCTCAAGCCGGTGCGAGATGTAGACGATGGCGACGCCGCGCGCTTTGAGGTCGGCGATCACCTTGAACAGGATTTCGACTTCCGTAGCACTCAGCGCCGAGGTCGGCTCATCCATGATCAGGATCTTGGCGTCGAGCGAAACCGCCTTGGCGATCTCGACCAGCTGCTGCTGGCCGATGCGTAAATCCTCGACCAGCATGTCGGGTCGGATGCCGGCTTCTAGCCGGTCGAGGAATTCGCCCGCCCGCTTTTCCTGTGCCTTGCGATCGATCTTACCCAGGCGGTTTGTGATCTCGCGTGTGGCGAAGATGTTCTCGGCGACGGTCATGTTGCCGAACAGGTTCAGCTCCTGGAACACCATGCCGATGCCGCGCGCCACCGCGTCTCCCGACGAGGAGAAGGAAACCTCTTCGCCTTCGAGCAGGATACGGCCGAGGGTCGGCTGCTCGACGCCGGCGATGATCTTCATCAGCGTCGACTTGCCGGCGCCGTTTTCACCGACCAGCACGTTGACGGCCCCCTTGCGCACCTCGAAGTTCGCCTGCTTGACCGCGACCGTGCCTGCATAGACCTTCGAGACGTCCTCCAGCTTGAGGATGACCTCGTGAGCGGGGCTCATGGCTTCGGCCCGATCTCGGCCTCCGCCGGGGTCACCAGCGGCAGGTCCTGGCCGCCTTCGATCGTATAGGCGCCGAGCACCTTGGCGGTGCGGCCTTCAAGGGCCTCGCGCGGCAGCTTGGACAGCACGGTCTTGCCGGCATAGGCGTTGAAGGCCTTGCCGAACTGGGCGAAGTCGATCTGGTTGGTGAAGTCGTTGAACTGGACGAAATCGAGGCTGTCTCTAAGTGCAGTGCCGCGCATCGCCGGCCCGATCTGGACGCGCGCATCGGCCTTGCCGTCGCCGTCCACGTCGATGTCCATCGTGCCCGCGCGCGACTGCGTGTTGGCGGCGACGATCTTGCCCTCGACGCGGACCGCGAAGGTCCATGGCGAATTCGCCTGCTTCCTTGGATTGCCGTATTTGGTGCCGGCCGCCGCCGGATCGGTTTTCGCCAAGGCATGGACCTCGGCGAACGGCCCAGCCTTCTGCCTGAGGTAGGGGATGACCTTCGAGGCCCAGATGTCCTCGACCATCTTGTCCGGATTAAAGGCAGACGCGCTGTTTTCACTCCGCGCCACCGGCGTCGGCAGGATTTTGCAACCGCCGAGGCCAAGGCCCGCGAGCGCGACAAGCGTCAGCCAACTAAAAGGGGTTAGCCAGGTCAATGTCTTCGGCATGGCGGTCAAAAGCACCCGGAACGTGAAATTAGAGCAATTCCAGGAAAACTGTGAAACGGTTTCCCGTCCGGAATTGCATCAAAATAAAGCACTGAGGGGCGAACGCGTGTCCGCCCCTCGCAATTATATCGCGCCGGCTCAGTTCTTCAGCGCGAAGGTTTCCAGCTTGGCGGCATTTTCGCCATTGATGAGCACGCAGTCCATCAGCTGCTTTTCCTTCTCGGGCGACTTCTTGTTCTTGATGAAGTCGTTGGCCTGTTCGACCGCCATCTGCGCCTGGGCGTAGGCCGGCTGCAGCACCGTCGCCTTGATGCCGCCCGAGGTGATGGAATCACGCACGTCGTTCGAACCGTCGAAGCCGACGACGATGACATCCTTGCGGTTAGCCGCCGCGAGCGCCGCATAGGCGCCCATCGCCATCGTGTCGTTGCCGGAGATGACGCCCTTGATGTCGGGGTTGGCCTGCAGGATCGATTCCATCTTGGAATAGGCCTCGGTCTGGCTCCAGTTGGCCGACTGCTGCGCGACCATCTTCAGGTCGGGGTAATCGTCGATGACGTCATGATAGCCCTTCGAGCGGATGCCGGCATTGGTGTCGGATTCCTTGCCGACCAGTTCGACGAAATTGCCCTTCTCGCCCATCAGCTTGACGAACTCCTGCGCGCCGAGCTGGGCGCCCTGGTAGTTGTTGGAGACGATCTGCGCCACCGCAACGCCTGTGGCGTTGATCTCGCGGTCGATCAGGAAGGAGGGAATGCCGGCGTCCTTAGCCTTCTGCACGGCGGCGACGGTCGCGTCGGCGCCGGCATTGTCGAGGATGATCGCCTTGGCGCCGCGGCCGATCGCGGTATCGATCAGCTCGGATTGCTTGTTGGCGTCGTCGTCATGCACCAGCACCAGCGCCTCGTAGCCGAGTTCCTTGGCCTTGGCTTCGGCGCCGACGGCTTCCGCCTTGAAGAACGGATTGTCGTGCGATGGAGTGATGATGGCGATGAGGTCCGCCGCGTAGGCGGGCATCGCCGTGCCGAGCGCCAGCACGCCGGCGAAGGCGGCAAGCGTCATTCTGCGTGTTAGTTTCATGAAGTCCTCCCGTTTGAAAAGCCTGTGTCTCGATCGTTCGAGGCACTTGTCTGCGTTTGAATTCGTCAGCGTGTGAAGGGTGCGGACCGCCTGGGCTCAAGCCGCCGGCTCCGCCAAGGCAAGTTCCCGTCCCCATCCTCTATTCGTCTCAGCATCGAACTCCCGGCGAAGCATGATCCGAGCGAACATTAGCTTAGCTAACTGGTATGATGAGTCAACCACTAATTCAGGTGATCTGTACCTAAGGCAGATCTGTACCGAAGGCTCTCAAGTGATCCGCTGGATGCTGGCCGCGATCTCTTCGGGCTCGAAGACGCGCTTCCAGTCGTCGCGCATCAGCACCGGCTTGCCAAACTCGATCGCCTTGTTGCAGGCATCCGAGAACACGCCCTTGGTTTCGCCGAAGATGACTGCGCCGAGCACGTTCATGTGGCCAAGCAGGAAGTCGAGCGCCGCCTGCTGGTCGACGCCGCGCGCCACCACCTCGTCGACGGCTTCCTTCATGACCACCAGCAGCGAGGCGCACACCGTTTCCGAAAGGCCTGGCTCAAGCAGCGCCATCTGTTCGACGGAAACGCGGTGCGAGCGCATTACCGGCGCCCAGATGATCTTGGCGATGGCCTCGCCTTTGGCGTAATCCGCTTCTGGTCCCTGCATCAGCGCGCTGA
Source organism: Mesorhizobium sp. URHB0026 (assembly GCF_054059755.1). NCBI lineage: Bacteria > Pseudomonadati > Pseudomonadota > Alphaproteobacteria > Hyphomicrobiales > Phyllobacteriaceae > Mesorhizobium > Mesorhizobium sp. URHB0026. The sequence goes on from NZ_JBSSCN010000001.1 coordinate 3,098,117, forward strand.
CCATGTGCTGCTTGGCCTTGACGCCGCCGAAATAGTCTTTCTTGGCCGCCATGTCGGTTTCGTCGTTGAAGATCGGGGGATGACAGGGATGGGTGACGAAGTAGGTCAGGTCGGGACGATTAGGCAGATGGCCGGCAAACGGTGCGGCGGCATCCAGCACGATGACCATCGTGCCCGGCGCAAGCTTGCTCTCGATGCCGGCCGCGACCTTGCCGATATGGGTGTCCGGCACGGCCAGGATCACCACGTCGACGCCTTCCAGCGCCTCCTCGGCGCTGACCGTGTCGAAGCCCAGTCCGTTCTTCAGCCGCTCGCGCCCGGCCTCGCTGACCTCGACATGGCGGATCGTATAGGGCGAACCGCGGAAATTGGTCGAAAGGCGGTAGCCCATTTTGCCGCCGGCACCGAACAGCGCAATCGTCGTCATCTAGCCCTTGCTCCCTAGTCGCGGACGCCGGCATTGCCGATCGTCATCTTGCCTACTGGTATGATCACTCTACCACAGCTTGGCAAGAGAAATCATCATCCCGAGTGTTATTCCGGCCGGATCGCCGCCGCACCTGACTCGGATTTCAGCGTGTCCTCGTCGCCTGCGCGGTCGACGGCGACTCGCCGCGACAGCACCTGCCGGCCGGCCAGCGCCAGAACGAAGATCACGACGATGCCTTGCACGATGTCCTGTGCACCTGGCGGCAAGCCGACGATCTGCATGGTGGTGACGATGAGGATCAAAAGGATGCTGGCGAACAGCGTGCCGACGGCGCTGGCCGAGCCGCCGAAGATCAGCGTCCCGCCCAGAACCACCGCGGCGATCGACTGCAGGAGATAGGGCTGGCCCATCTCCAGGAAAGCGCCGCCTATATAGGCGCCGAGCAGCAGCCCGTTGAGCGAAGCCAGCACCGACGAGATGATGAACGCCGCCGCGATGATCCGGTTGTTGCGGATCGCCGCCAATCGCGCGGCGGTGCGATTCTGGCCGACCGCCGACAGCAACTGTCCGAACACCGTGTAGCGCAGCACGAACGCGGTCGCGGCGACGCCGATAATGGCGATGACGGCCATGATCGGCACGCCGGAGACGCGGCCCGTCGCCAGCGTCTTCAAGAGCGGGCTGACGGCGAAACCCGATATGGCACGGTTCGACAGCAGCGTTGCCGTCGCCAGCACATAACCTGTCGCCAGCGTGGCGATGATAGCTGGTATGTTCAGCCCGACGACGAGCAGCGAATTCAAGCCGCCGACCGCGAGGCCGAGCAGGATCGCCGCACCCACGCCGATGGCGAGGTTAGCATCCTGGCCCTTGATGGTGAGCAGCGCCACGAAGGCGCTGAGCGTGATCACCGAGGCCACCGAAAGGTCGATATTGCCGCGCCCGGTGGTGACGACGAACATCTGGCCAATGCCAACCACGGTCAGGAACGACGCCGATAGAATGATGCCCGACAAGCTGGAGAGGCTGAACCGGTTGGTGACGATGGACAGCACCAGCCAAAGCACGAGCACGCCGATCGCCGACCAGACCCAGCGGTTTTTCTGCGCCCAGAGGCTAAAGGCGGCGAGGCCGTTCATTGTTCGCTCCTGCGATCGGCGGTCAGGCTGCGCAGCGTCAGCAGGGCGATGAGGATCAGCCCCTGCGTTGCCGCGTTGAAGTCGCTGCTCACGTTCAGCGTGCCGAGCAAGGCGCCGATCAAGGCCAGCGTGACCGCGCCGGCGACCGCGCCGACTGGCGAGATGACGCCGCCCAACAGCGAGCAGCCGCCCATCACCACGGCGGCGACGCTGAGCAGCGTGAACGAATTGCCGGAATTAATGTCGCTTGCCGTGTTGATCGCGGTCAGCGACAGGCCGGCGGCAGCCGCGAACAGTCCGGCGACGAGGTAGCGCACCAGCGCGTAGCGCGTCGGCGACCAGCCGGAGCGGACCATGGCGGTTGGATTATTGCCGAAGCCGCGCAGCACCACACCGAGCGGCAGCCGGTCGATCAACAGCACCACAAGCGCGACCGCGGCGATGAGGATGATGGAGGTGGGCAGGAAACCCAGAGACCAGCTGAACATCGCCGACAGCCATTCGGGGCTGGCGCCGCCCGGCGTCGGCTGCAGCGCGTAGCCTAGTCCCATCCAGATGAAGGAGGCGCCAAGCGTGACGACGATGGCCGGGATCTTACGTGCCTGGATCAGGCCGCCAAGCCCGGCATAGGCGGCGACCGCCGCCACCAGCGCCAGCGCTCCGAGCCATGGCTGATCGTAGAGCAGCGTGGCGGAAAGCACGCTGACCAGGCCGGCAAAGGCACCGACGCCGAGATCGATCTCGCTGCCGCCGACGATGAACATCTGCGCCGCCGTCACCAGCACCAGCGACAGCGCCGGCATCAGGAGCAGGTCGAGCCCGAAGATCGAAGCGACCGCCGGGTTGGCCGAGATCATCACCGCCAGCACGGCGGCGAGGCCGATGAAGGGAGCCGCGTTCACCAGCCGGCGGGCAAGCCCGGCGCTTGCGGTGCTGTGTCGCGGGCGCGGGCGCGTGTCCGCCTGCTGGGCGAAGGATGCGCCGACGACGGCCGATTCCGTGATCGCCTCTCCGCTCAATTCCTTGACGATGCGCCCACCCGAAAACACCAGCACGCGGTCGCAGGCCAAAAGCTCGGCATCTTCGGTCGTGTGCCAGACCAGCGTGCGCCCGCTGCGCGCGATCTCGTTGCAGAGCCTGTAGAAGTCCTGCTTGGTGGCGATGTCGACGCCGCGAGTCGGATCATCGAGCAGCAGGATCGGAGTGTCGGCGACGAGCGCGCGCGCAACCAGCGCCTTCTGCTGGTTGCCGCCGCTGAGTTCCAGGATGTTGGAGGCGAAGCGCTTGTCGTCGAGCTGCAGCCGGCCGGCCGCTTCGGCCGCCGCCTCGCGGTTGGCACGCTCCGAAACCAGCCCCAGTGCCGGACGGCGGGCGAGGCTGCCGATGCTGATGTTTCCAAGCACGCTCCACAGCGGGAACACGCCTTCCTTCTGGCGGTCGCCGGCAATGAAACCGGCATCGCCGCTCCTGGTCACCGCGGCCTCCCTGGTGGAATCCGGCTCGAAAATGGCGTGCAGCAACTCCTTCTGGCCGCTGCCCTCGAGCCCTGCCAGTCCGATGATCTCGCCGCGGCCGATCTCGATGTCGCGGCCGAGCCCGGCGGTCAGGAAGCCGGACAATTTGACCAGCGCCTCGCCGCTGCTGGCTGCGGCGGCGCTGTGCTGGTGGATCGAATTGGCGTCGCCGCCCATGAGCTGCACAAGTTGGCCGATCGAAGTGCCGGCGACATCGCCGCGCCAGGCGGTGCGCCCGTTGCGCAGCACCATCACCTGCGTGGCGATGTCGATGATTTCCTGCAGCTTGTGGCTGATGAAGATGAAGGCAAGGCCGGATTTGGCTCGTTCGCGGATAAAGGCCCGCAACTGCCTCGAGCGGTCGAGGTCGAGCGACGAGGTCGGCTCGTCGAGCACGATCAGCTTGACGCCGGGCGTGGCGGCGGCGCGCGCGATCTCGACCATCTGCCGCTCGGCGATGGAGAGATGGCCGACTTCGGCGTTCACATCGATGCCGTTGGCGGGAAAGACGGCGTCCAGCGCCGCCCGGGCGCGGGCTCGATAGAGCGCTCGCCATCCCGGCCGGTTGGCCGCTTCGCCTGGCGTCTCCAGGAAGAAGTTCTCGGCGACGGAAAGGTTGGCGCACAGCGACAGTTCCTGGTGCACCATGCGGATGCCGCGCCTTTGCGCCGCCGCCGTGTCGTAGTCGGCGAAGCCCACATCCTGGCCGGTGAATGAAATCGAGCCGAGGGTCGGTGACGTCGCCCCGCACAAGATACGCATCAGCGTCGATTTGCCGGCGCCGTTGCCACCGACCAGGCCGATGATTTCGCCGGCCGAGACGGCGAGGTCGATCTGCGCATTCGCCAGCGTCGGGCCGAAGCTCTTGGTGATCCGCGACAGCGAGACGACGTTTGGCCTGGTGTCGGGCACCGTAGCGGCTGCGCCCTCCGGATCGGTCACGGCAAGATGGGACATTCGTCCTCCGATTCTTACGGGCAGGGACCGGGCGCGGCCGTCTGGCGCGCGCCCGGTCCCTGGCAATGGCGATCTTACTTGCTGAGCAGGTTCTGCTTGACCCAGTCGAGCGAATAGCTGGGGCTGATGATCTGGCCGCCCGGCAGCTTGGCATATTCCTTGAGGTTGCCGGCATCGACGGTAGCCACCGGCATGATCATCATCTTCGGCGCCTTGGCGCCCTTGAGCAGCGACAGGCCGAGCCAGAAGGCGGCGCCGCCGATACCGGGCGTGGTGTTCATCGAGACCGTCTGGTAACCGTTCTTGGCGTTCTCCTCGGCCCACCATTTTACGAAGTCGGTGCCGCCGCCCCCTTCGATGACGGGCATCTTGCCCGCATAATCGCCGCCATACTGGACGAAGGCCTGGGCGATGCCGACATCGTCGCTGCCGCCTTGAGCGAGCACTGCGTCGACATGTGGCAGCGAGGGCAGGACGTTGGCGATCGCCGCCTGCGCGACCGAGGCGGTCGCCTGGCCGTAGACGGTCGCGACAACCTTGACGTCGGGATAGTTCGCCAGCACCGACTGCTGCGCGTTGAACATGTCGTTGTCGGGCGCAGAGCCCTTCACGCCGCGCACCTGGATGACGTTGCCCTTGCCGCCGATCATCTTGAAGACGGCTTCGGCCTGGGCCGCTTTGTAGCCCTTGAAGTCGAAGTTGAGCTGGTAGTTGCAGGGCGCCGAAGCAACTGAATCGAAGGAAACGACGATGATGCCGGCCTTGCAGGCCTTTTCGATGATGCCGTTGACCGCGGTCTCCGAGGCGGCGTCGACGGCGAGTACATCGACCTTCTTGAGGATCAGCTCGGCGATCTGGCTGTTCTGCTGCGCCACCGAGCCGTCACCGTTCATGATGATGTAATCGGCGATTTGGCCACCCGCCTTGGCTTCCTTGGCCGAGGCCTCGAACGCCTCCACCATCTGGTGGCGCCAGGTGTTGCCGTAATAGGCGTTGGCGAGCGCGATCACCGGTTTGTCCGACGATGCCATCGCCGGTAAAACAGAAACACTGGCCAGCGCGGCGCCGACAAGCGCCGCCACAATTGAAAACTTCATGATTTCTCCTCCCAAAAACCGGCCGACCTGGATCGGCTCGTCTGTCACTCCGTAATGCTGTCTCTTCCGAAAGACACCATACCAGCTACATGTTATACCAGCATACCAAATAGGCAAGCCGCTCGGAACTTCATTTGATTGCGTCGACAGGGCAACGCGCCCGCCGGGTTTTCTCTCTCGTCCCTGGCAGCCGGTCGGGGCGACCATGTTGCCGTCATGCGCCGCGTTGAGACTGGCCACACTGGACGCTAGGTCATCATATATGTAATGTCAAATCACAGCGGGGACCTTGCCTGTCCGTGCGACTCGGGGTCGATTGCCTCGAGAAACGATCAGGAGAGATGCGGATGGAACCGGTCCAGAAGAAGAAATTGTATGTCGAGGTTCTCGATCGGCTGATGGCGGCAATCTCGACGTCCGAATTTCCGCCTGGTTCCCAATTGCCGTCGGAAAAGGAATTGATGACGATGATCGGCGTCGGACGGCCGTCGATCCGGGAGGCGATGCTGACGCTGCAACAGATGGGGCTCATCAGGATTTCGCACGGCGAACGCGCGCGCGTCATCAACCCGACGCCGGAGGTGATCGTCGATCAGGTCTCAGCGGCTATGGTCATGATGCTGGCGACGAACTCTCGCGGGCTTGAAGACCTAAAGGAAGTCAGGCTCTTGCTGGAAACTGGCCTGGTCCGGATCGCCACCCGACATGCAACGGCCAAGAGCCTGGAACGGCTTGCCGAGACCTTGCGCCATCTGCGCGAGGCAAAGGGCGACCAGGCTCGGTTTGTAACCGCCGACATGGAATTCCACGCCGTCATCGCTGAAATGAGCGGCAATTCGATGATCGCGGCCGTGGCCAAGGGCATGCTCGAATGGCTGTCGCGCTTCAAGCGCGATCTCGTGGCGGTGAAAGGCGCCGAGCGTCTGACGGTTGAGGAGCACGAACGCATCTACAAGGCGATCGCCGGCGGCGACGCCGAAGGCGCCAGCGCCGCCATGGCGGACCATATAGGCCGCGCCAATGAACTCTATTCGAAACTGGCCGGCAGCGACGGCGGGAGCTGACAGTCGCAAAATTTTTTGATCGAGAAAACTCATGTGATGACATGATATCTTTTTGATGCTATCGCTCCCGCCATGAAGTTCATTCCAGCCGGGAAGCCTGCATTGACCGGTCGCCTTAACGCCACCTACCTGATCCAAACCCGCTATCCCATGGAGGTCGCCGCGGCCGCGATGGCGGGTGAGCAATCGAGCGGGACATTCCGTCCCATCCCTGGGGAGACGCCGGAACTGCTGCTCAGATTCGGCGCGCGCGTCGAACTCATCGAGGATCTTGGCGAGGTCGATGGCGAGGCGTTGCCGTTTTCGCGCGCGCCCCGAGATACGGCGGCCGTCAGGCCGCGCCGGGCCAAAGTGGGTCTTTCCTGGAACGTCGAGAACATGGGCACCGTGCTGGCTTCGGTCTGGTCGACGGTTCTCGGCAATCTGTTCGAGCTGCATCATTTCTCGGCCATGCGTCTGCTCGACGTCAGCTTTCCCGATGTCTTCGCTAATGCCTATCCGGGGCCGGCTTTCGCTGTCGAAGGCACGCGTCGTCTGACCGGCGTCGCGGGACGGCCGCTGGTCGGCACCATCGTCAAACCGAGCGTCGGTCTTACGCCAGCGGAGACCGCGACCCTGGCCGATACGCTGATCTCATCTGGCCTCGACTTCATCAAGGACGACGAACTGATGGGAGATCCCCCGCATTCGCCGTTCGAACAGCGGTTCGAGGCGGTCATGGCTGTCATCGACCGGCACGCCGACAGGACCGGGCGCAAGGTCATGTACGCGGCCAACATTTCCGGGGACATCGACGCCATGCGCCGCCAGCTTGATCTGATCGAGCGCCGTGGCGGCACCTGCGCCATGCTGGTCCTGAATTCCGTCGGCCTGTCGGGTGTCGTCGAGATGCGCCGGCATTCCGCCGTTGCGCTTCACGGCCATCGGGCGGGCTGGGGCCTCTTCAGCCGTTCTCCTGATCTCGGCATGAGCTATCTCGCCTACCAGAAATTCTGGCGCCTGGCCGGCATCGACCACATGCACGTCAACGGGTTGTCCAACAAATTCTGCGAGCTCGACGGTTCGGTGATGGCATCCGCCCACGCCTGCCTCACTCCGATGTTCGGCCGGGCCGACCGTCCCGATACGGTGATGCCGGTGTTTTCGTCTGGACAGACCGCGGTGCAGGCGGGCGAGACCTATGAAAGGCTCGGCTCGAACGATTTCATCTATTGCTGCGGCGGCGGGATCATGGCGCATCCAGGCGGTCCGGCCGCCGGTGTTCAAAGCCTGCACGATGCTTTCGAAGCCGCGGCGGCAGGCATTCCCGCGCGCGACTACGCCGCCACGCGTCCGGAGCTCGAGGCCGCGCTGCAAGCGTTCGGCTGAATCTGCGTCATCGGCGCCATCAAGATAAAATGGGAGAAGAGATATGAGGATATCCGTAGCGGTGCTTGGAGCAGGCGGGAAGATGGGCTTCCGCGTGACGCGTAAGCTGATCGAAGCGGGCTACGATGTCCGCGCCGTGGAGATCGGAGAGGCCGGCCGCAAGCGGCTGGGAGAAGCTGATATCGCCGCCGTCGCCATGGAGGAAGGCATTCCCGGAGCCAAAGTGGTGGTCATGGCCCTGCCGGACAACATCATCGGCCAGGTGACGCGGCAGGTCTCGCCGATGCTTGCCAAGGGCACCATGATCCTCGTTCTCGATGCCGCGGCGCCCTATGCCGGCGACCTGCCCGGCGATCGACCGGATCTCACCTATTTCGTCGGTCATCCCTGCCATCCGCCCTTGTTCGGCGACGAGACGGAGTGGGCCGCGCGTCGCGACTATCATGGCGGCATCGCCAGGCAGTCGATCGTCTGCGCCCTGATGCAGGGACCGGAAGAGGACTACGCGCTTGGCGAGGAGGTGTGCAAGGCAATGTGGTCGCCGATCATCGACAGCCACCGGGTGACGGTCGAACAGCTGGCAATCCTGGAGCCCGGCCTGTCCGAAATGGTCGCTATGCCTTTCGTCGACACGATGGTCGAGGCCGTCGAGGAGTGCGAGCGCAAATACGGTATTCCAAGGCAGGCCGCGCTCGACTTCCTGATCGGTCATCTGAATGTCGAGATCGCCATGTGGTTCGGCTTCTCGCCGAAAGTGCCGTCCGACGCCGCTCTGCGCCTGATGCGCTTCGCCAAGGGCGTCGTGGTCCGTGACGATTGGCGCGAGGCACTCTCGCCGGCCAAGGTAAAGGAAGCCTCGGAACTGATCGTCTACGGCAAGGGAGCCTGAGCCCTGCCTTCGCGGATCGTATCGGTATCGACCGCTCTCTTCGACGGCTATTCCATCGAGTTCGCCATCGAGGAGATTGCCGCTGTGGGTGCCCATGTCGAGCCGGCCTTTATCAGCGGCTATGTCGATTTCGACGAGGATATGTTTGCCGAGGCGCAGGCATTGAAGCTGCGCCGGACGGCGCAAAATGCCGGGCTTGGCATCAACGCCGTGTCGGCTCATCTCGACCTGTCGGGGCCCGATGCGATCGAAGCGTTGTCCCGGCGGATCGGCTTTGCCGCCGGTCTTGGCGCTTCGTTCCTGATCACCAATACCGGTTCGGCGAGAAACAGCGCGGCTATCCGCGCGACGATCGATGCCGTTCTGCCGCGGCTGGAACAGGCTGATGTTGTTATGGCGCTCGAGAACCCCGGGCATGGAAGCGGCGATCTGCTCGGCAGCGCTCAATCAGGGGCAAGCTTCGTCCGCGATATCGGATCGCCGTACGTCCGCCTGAACCACGATGCCGGCAACGTCTTCACCTACAGCGGCGAGACGATGCAGCCGGCTCAAGATATCGCTGATGCCATCGATTCGGTTGGACATGCTCATCTGAAGGATGTCGTCAGCACCGGGGCGGGGTGGGCGTTCTGCGCCATCGGCGACGGCTCTGTCGACTATGCATCCTACTGGGCCGTGTTGCCCGCCACGCTGCCAGTCAGCATCGAACTGCCGTTGCGGCTGCAGCGCCCGCGGCGCAGTGATCCCCAGCGGCGAAGCACGCCGGTGGATATCGGCACCATTCGCGGCGCCTTGCGGCGCTCGCTGGAATTCGTGAACGCGCTGGACAACGCCGAGTTCTGAGCGCGGCCCGACTACCCCCGCTCGGGGAACATCGCCTTCAGCCCTTCGCGCGACGCCTTGGCGACGCCGCGTTCGGTGATCAACCCGGTGACCAGCCGCGCCGGCGTCACGTCGAAGGCGGGGTTTGCCGCAGGCGTTGCTTCGGGCGAGACGCGTACCTGGGCGATCTCGCCGCTCGCTGTCTTGCCCCACACCAGCGAAACCTCGTCGCCGGAGCGTTCCTCGATCGGGATTTCGGCAAGTCCGTCGCCCACCGTCCAGTCGATGGTCGGCGAAGGCAGCGCGACGTAGAACGGCACGTCGTTGTCCGCGGCGGCGAGTGCCTTCAGATAGGTGCCGATCTTGTTGCAGACGTCGCCGTCGGCGGTGGTGCGGTCGGTGCCGACGATGACCATGTCGATTGCGCCGCGTTGCATCAGATGGCCGCCGGCATTGTCGACGATCAGCGTGTGCGGCACGCCGTGGCCGGCCATCTCCCAGGCGGTGAGCTGGGCGCCCTGGTTGCGTGGGCGTGTTTCATCGACATAGACATGGACCGGAATGCCGGCTTCGACAGCGAGGTAGATCGGTGAAGTGGCTGTCCCGTAGTCGACCGTCGCCAGCCAGCCGGCATTGCAGTGGGTGAGGATATTGACCGTCTCGCCCGGCTGCTTGCGCGCCGCGATATCCTTGATGATGGCGAGACCGTTCTCGCCGATGGCGCGGTTGAGCCCGACATCCTCGTCGGCGATCTCGTTGGCACGCCGGTAGGCGGCCGCGGCGCGTTCACCAAGCGGCAACGGCCGCAGGAAACGGCGCATCTCGTCGAGCGCCCAGCGCAGGTTGATTGCCGTTGGCCTGGTATCGTGCAGTACCTCCCACACAGTGTCGAGCGCTTCGTCGGATGCATCATCCGTCATCTGCATGGCGACGCCATAGGCCGCGGTGACCCCGATCAGAGGTGCGCCACGCACCCACATGTCGCGGATCGCGGTGGCGATGCCGGCGACAGTGACGAGCTTCTCGATGCGGAATTCATGTGGCAGCCAGCGTTGGTCGATGATCTCCACCGAGCGGCCGTCCTCGCTGAGCCAGATGGTCCGGTAGTGGCGGTCGCCGACGTTCAAATGCTGTTCTCCTGTTCGATCAGCGCGGCCAGATTATTGACCTCGTCGATGCTGTGGATCTGGCGCCGGTTGACGGCGATGTGGCGGCCGAATTTCAGTGCCTTCGCCTCACAACTGGCGCGCAGATCTTCATCGGCAATGGTCTCGAAGTCGGCATTGTGGGCGAGGCCAAGGATGCGCCTGTGCACCTCGATGCCGGCAAAACCGAGCAGATCGTCCCAGATCTGGTGCAGGACGTTGTCGAGCGCCTGCTCGGCGCCCAGCCGGTCGCCCTGATCCTCGAACAGGCTTTTTTGATAGAGCATGCCGGTGCGCTCGGTGTGCCATAACAGCGAGAACTCGGCGCGGAACACCGCCCAGGTTTCAGCCGTGACGCCGAGCAGATAGGCGCGCATGGCGTCGCGCTTCCCGTTCTGCTCATGCCCGCGCTGCGAGAAGAACGACATCCAGAAATTGGCGAGCAGCATGCCGATATCGAAGGCCATCGGACCGTAGAAGGCGAACTCCGGATCGATCATCCGCGTTTCCTGATCGGTGACCATGATCGAGCCGGAATGCAGGTCGCCATGCAGCAGCGTCTCGGCATTGGCGGCGAACATATGTTTCAGCCGCTGCGCCTCCACCTTGAGGTCGCGGTCGGCGCGCAGTTCGGCGACCAGCCCGTCGAGCTGCGGACTGGTGTGGCGGTTCATCTTGGCGTCGAAATAGGGGTCGGAAAACACCAGGTTCTCGGTGATGTCGCAAAGCTCGACATTGTCGGCGAACAGCGCCAAATCCGCCTTGCGGTCCTTGGTCACCATCGACAGGTCGGAACCGCGAAACAGCGTGCGGGCCATGAACAGACCGATATCCCTGGCAATGTTCGGCAACTGGCGCCCGTCGATCAGGGCGCGCCTGAGAATGATGTGTGGCGGCGCCAGATACTCCATGATGATCAGCGCCTGGACCTCGTCGAAGTAGTAGATCGCCGGCACCGAGCCCGGCGCGCGCGCCTCTTGCCGGGTCAGTGCGTGGTATTCGAAGAAAGAACGTTTGAGCGGCAGCGGCCAGCTGTCGCCGACGAGGCGGACATAGGGCAGGGCCTGCTTGACGATGGCGCCGCCACTGGCGCCTTCGACGATGAACACCAGGTTGAGATTGCCGTCGCCGACCTCGCGAACTTTCCAGGCGCTGGTGTCCTTCCCGATCCTGGCACACAAGGCCTCGTTCGCGCCCAGACGTGTTGCGAGCGTCTCCACCGACAATGCTTCGAACGGCAAGTTCCCAGTCATTCTTGTCCCTCCCGCCTATGTGCTCCGATCATAGGGAGCCCTAGCGGTGGGGCCAAGCTAGGAAGCTGTCTGGCAATTGTCAATCGTGTTGACAATTGCCGACATTGACCATAGCGTCATCACCAGGGAGGAACGCATGGTCGGCAATGCCGTGTTCCGCGTAGAGGGACTGAGGAAATCCTTTGGCCGTAACGAGGTGCTTGGCGGCATCGCGCTGGACCTCCATGCCGGTGAAGTGACCGTGCTGATGGGCGCCAACGGCGCCGGCAAATCCACCCTCGTCAAGATCGTCAGCGGCGTTTACGAGCGTGGCGGCGGCGCCATGACGCTCGCCGGGCAGGACTTCGCACCGAACACTCCGGCGGAAGCTATCCGCGCCGGCGTCGTCACCGTGCACCAGAACATCAATGACGGCGTCGTCGCCGACCTTGATGTCGCCACCAATCTCACGCTCGACAGGCTGAGCGGCCGGGGCGCGCCGACCCTGTTCAATCCCGCTCGCGTGCGCCGTGAGGCCAGGGCGGTCGCCGACCGCATGGGGCTGGCCATCGATTTGAAGGCGCGCGTCAGCGATCTTTCGCTGGCCGACCGCCAGATGGTGGCGATTGCCCGGGCGCTGGCGCACCAGCCGAAAGTGCTGATCCTCGATGAGCCGACCTCGTCGCTCTCCACTGCCGAGGCCGCCAGGCTGTTCGCGCTGGTCGACCGGCTGCGCGAGCAGGGCGTGGCGATCCTCTACATCTCGCACCGCATGTCGGACATCAGGCGGCTCGCGGATCGCATCGTCTCGATGCGCGACGGCGTCGTCTCCGGCGCCTTCGATACCAAGCCGCTCGACTATGAAGGCGCGGTCAACGCCATGCTCGGTCGCAAGATCCATCTCGACCGGATCGTGGCCAGGAGTTCCGCCAGGGCGGTCCTGAGCGTCGAAGGCCTGCGCATCGCGCAGGGCGCCAAGCCGATGTCGCTGACACTCGGCGATGGCGAGGTCGTCGCCATCACCGGCCTCGTCGGCGTCGGCAAGACCGCTCTTGCCGAAACGCTGTTCGGTGTGCGCCGGCCGCTCGCCGGCACCATGACGATGAACGGCAAGCCTTACGCGCCGCGCTCGGCTGGCGACGCGATCGCAGCCGGCGTGTTCCTCGTCGCCAAGGATCGTGCGACCAGCGGCATCGTCGACGGCTTCAACATCGAGCGCAATGTCAGCCTGCCCTTTCTGAAGCGCATGTCCAGTCTGAGCGTGCTCAGGCGCCGCCTCGAACGCGCCACCGCACGCAGGCAGATCGAGCAACTAGGCATCGTCTGCCGCTCCGAGAAGGACGAGATGTCGGCGCTGTCGGGCGGCAACCAGCAGAAGGTGATGGTCGCCCGCTGGATGGCGCAGAATGCCGCGCTGTTCATCCTCGACGAGCCGTTCCAGGGCGTCGACATTTCGGCCCGGCGCGATATCGCCGCCAAGCTAAGGGCAAGCGCCAATGGCCGCGCCACGCTTCTGTTCGTCACCGAACTCGACGAAGCGCTGGAGACGGCCGACCGCATCCTGGTGATGTCGGAGCACACGATCGTCGGCGAACACCGCAATGCCGATGTCGACCTCGACCGCCTGTTGGCCGAGGTTGCCGGTGGACCGCTGCACAGCGCTGCCTGAGCGTGGCGGCCGATGGAATTGGAATGGAGAGACCATGGCTTCGAGTTGGGTAAAAACGGCAGCGGCGCCGGGGTGCGCCGAATGACGCTGCGCGACTACGCCATCCGCTATGGGTTCATCGTGCTGCTGTTCGGATTGGTTGCCTATTTCGCGATCGCCGCCGACGGGTTCGTCTCGCCGCAAAGTGCCGTCTTCATCTTCCAGTCTGTCGCCATCACCGGCGTGCTGGCGCTCGGTGTCACCGCCACGCTTGTCGTCGGCGGCTTCGACCTGTCGATCGGTTCGGTCGCAACCTCGGCCATGATGGCGGCGGCCTACGTGATGGTGGTGCTGGAGCAGAATGCATTCGTGGCGGTCATCGTCTGCCTGTCGATCGGCGCCATTGTCGGCCTGATCAATGGCTGGCTGATCGTCTACATGCGCGTACCCGATCTCCTGGCGACGCTCGGCATGATGTTCCTGCTGGTCGGTCTGCAGCGCATCCCAACGGAAGGCCGCTCCATCGCTACCGGCATGACCATGCCCGATGGCTCGGTCGCCGGGGGCAAGTTCTCCGATGCCTTCCTGGCGCTTGGCCGCCACCGCTTCGACTTCTTCATCCCCAACCTCATCCCGGTCTCGGTCGTCGTGCTTCTGGTGCTGGCCGTGCTCATCTGGTTCTTCCTCGAATACACCCGCTTCGGCCGCATGATGTATGCGGTCGGCAGCAATGAGCGCGCCGCCGAACTCGCCGGCGCGCCTGTCAAGGCATACAAGATCTGGGCCTATGTTATTTCAGGCGTTTTTGCCTCGATCGGTGGCATTTTGCTCGCCGCCCGGCTTGGACGTGGCGACATCGCCTCGGGTAATAATCTGCTGCTCGATGCGGTTGCCGCGGCGCTGATCGGCTACGCGGTGCTCGGCGCCGCCAAGCCAAACGCTTTCGGCACCGCCATCGGCGCGCTGTTCGTCGGCATCTTGCTGCAAGGCCTGACAATGATGAACGCGCCCTACTACACGCAGGATTTCGTCAAGGGCGTGGTTCTGGTCGTCGCCCTTGTCTTCACCTTTGCCCTTTCGGGCAGGGGCAGGAACTAGCATTCGGCCGGATAGGATTTTGGGTTCAACAAAAAGTGGAGGAAAACAAGGTGAACATCACAAGAAGACTTCTGGGGAAAGTGGCGCTCGGGCTCACCGGCGCAACCATGCTGATGCAGGGGGCATTTGCCGCCGACAAGCCGGCGCCGTTCGACAAACCTGGCGTGAAGATCGCGCTGGTCCGCTATCTCTCGACCGGCGACTTCTTCCAGGCCTATCTGTCGGGCGTCGAGGCGCAGTCGAAGGCGCTCGGTATCGACCTGCGCGTGCTCGACAGCCGCCAGGACGCCGCCCTTCAGTCCGACATGGTCGACCAGGCCATCGCGCTCGGCGTGCAGGGCATCATCATCCAGCACGGCCTGACGGAATCTATGAAGGACGCCGCCCAGCGCGCCGTCGACGCGGGCATCAAGGTGGTGGCATTCGACGTCAATGTCGAAAACCCCAAGATCCCGCAAATCGAACAGTCGGACAAAGACCTGGCACGGCTGGCGCTTGAACAGGCAGTCAAGGACAATGGCGAGAGCTGGAATGCCGGCTATGTCTATGTCGCCGGCATCGCGCCGCTCGACCGCCGCAACGAGACCTGGGTAGACGTCAAGAAAAAGCATGCCGGCATCAAGGAAGCCGCCATGTTCGGCACGCTCGACAATCCGATCGCCAACTCCGTCGCCAACCAGGCGCGCTCGGTCCTGTCGGCACACCCCGACATCAACGTGGTGTTCGCGCCCTATGACGAGTTCGCCAAGGGCGTGAAGATCGCCGTCGACGAAGCCGGCCTGAACAAAAAGATCAAGATCTATTCGGCCGACATTTCGACGTCCGACATCGCGGCGATGCGCGAGCCCGACAGTGCCTGGGCGGCAACCGCCGCCACCAACCCGGCCGTCGTCGGCCAGGTCTCGGTGCGCGCCCTGGCGCAACTGCTCGCCGGCGAAGATCCCGGCCACAACGTGATCGTGCCGCCGACGCTGATCACCCAACAGGAGCTGATCGACAAGGACATCAAGAACATGGAAGACTTGTCGGCCAAGCTGCCGCAGTTCGCCCATGCCGACGTCGCCATGCCGGCCTGGATGCCGAACCCGAACGCGAAGTAGGTTTCGCTGCAAGCGATAAGGCTAACAACTGAGAGCCGCCTGCAGCAATTGTTGCAGGCGGCTTTTCTATCGAAGACTGTCTTCACTCACGGAACAGGTCGGAATGCGAACCGGTACCAGCAAGCTGCAATTCGTCGCCGACAACGCGGTTCTTGCAAACCTACCGTAGCGCCGCCGCTATGTTGCCGCCGTCGACCGTCGTCACATCAGCGGTCGTCCGGTCGGCCAATGCATGGTGCAGGAAGGCCTGCGCCACATCCTGCGCCGTTACTTCCTGGCCGAGCAGATTGCCGGACATGTATTCCTTCTCCGACACGCCGCGCGCGCCGGAGCGGCTGGCGATCATGGCGTCGGTCAACAGGCCCGAGCGGATGCGGTCGGCGTTGACGGCGTTGGAGCGGATGCCATGGGCGCCGTAGTCGAGCGCGTATTGCCTTGACAGGAACAGCGTCGCCGCTTTCGGCACGCCATAGGCGCCGAATTTTGGACCCGGATTGACCGCCTGCTTGGAGGTGTTGAACAGGAGTGCGCCTCCGGTGCCCTGTTCCAGCATGATCCGCACGGCGTTCTGCGCTGCCGACTGGTGGGCGAAGAAATTGAGCTCGAAGCTCTTGCGCAGCAGCGTATCGTCAAGCTCGCCGATGCGGCCTTCCCAGGCAGCACCCGCATTGGACACCAATATGTCGACGCCGCCGAAGACGGCGACCGCCTTGTCGAAGGCGGCACGCATCTGGTCCGGGTCGGTGATGTCGGCGCCGACGCCAATCGAATTGTTGCCGGCTTTCTTGGCGGCATCAGCGGCCTTTTCGGCGTCGAGATCGACGACGACGGCATGAGCGCCATTGTCGGCGAACAGTTTTGCGGTCGCCGCACCAATTGCACCGGCGCCGCCGGTGATCAGCATCACTTGGCCGGTCAGCGGCTTCGGCTTGTTGGAGGCAAGCTTGGCCTGTTCCAGCGACCAGTATTCGAGCGGGAACAGGTCGGCCTTGGATAGCGGGTGGAAACGGCCGACGGCCTCGGCGCCGCGCACGGCCTCGATCCACATCTCGCCAACGTCCGAGGCGATCCTTGCGTCCTTCAGCGTGCGGCCGTGGCCGAACATGCCGAGCCCCGGCACCAGCGTCAGCCGGGGCATCGGATCGAGCATGGTGCGCTTGACGTCGTCGAGCGCGTCAATGGTCTCGAAATAGGCGCGGTAATCCTTGGCGAAAGCGTCGACATGGTTCTGGATTACGGCCCTGTAGTCGCCGATCTTGTCGGCGTCGGGCGCTGGCACGGCCATCGGCCCGGTCTTGATGCGGATCGACAGATCCGGCGTCGACACGCCGCGTCCTGCATAGTCGGCGATCTCTGCAGAACTGATGAAATCGACGATCGCGTCCGAGGTGCGGAAGTCAGAGATCATGCGGTCGAAGCGACCTTCGCCGCATGGCGCCGCTACAGCGCCGCGCAGCATGGGCGCGATCGCCGCCGGTGACGCTAGCCTTGCCGGCAATGCCGCCTTTGCAGCCTTCGGCTTGGCATGCTCGGCCACATAAGCCTCGGCTACGTTCACATAGTGGATCATCCGATCATAGGCCTGCCTGGCATCCTCGCCGAAAGTGAAGATGCCGTGCTTGTCGAGGATCAGGCCTTCTACCGTCGGGTCGGCGTCGAACACATCGGCGGCCGCCTTGGCGAGATCGAAGCCTGGCATGATGTAGGGCACATAGCCCATTTGTGCTCCGAACACCTTTGCCACCAGCGGCTTGCTGTCTTCCTGGTCGACGATGGCCAGGATGGCGGTGGAGTGGGTGTGGTCGACGAATTTATGCGGCAGGAAGGCATGTAGCAGGGTCTCGACCGAAGGGTTGGGCGAGGCGGGGTCGATCAGGTTGGCCCGCTGCAACGCGACCATGTCCTCGTCGGAAAGCCTGTCCAGCTTGCGCGCCTTGAGCAGGGCGCCCATCCTGACGGCGGGCAGGCCCTGCGGCTCGATGACGGCCATGTCCCAGCCGCTGCCCTTGACGCACAGCACGTCCCATTCGTCGCCGACGAGGTCGGTCGCCTTGATTTTGCAGGAGGTGTTGCCGCCGCCATGCAGGACCAGTTGTGGCACACCGCCCAGAAGCCGCGTCGTGTAGACGCGCAAGGCGAGGTCGCGGCCGACGCCCTTCTTCGCATAGTCGGCAACGAGTTTTTCGGCCGCGTCGTCGTTCCACAGATTCTTCATGTTCGTTTCGTCCAGTTGCTATCTTTGATGGTGAACAGGAATGCCGCGACGCCTTGATGACAAATGCGTCGGCAAAGCGTTGGTTTTCAGGATGCCTTTTCTGCTGACATTCCGGCATGATCGAGCAGCCGCTGCGCCATATGCGCGCCGACCACCAGATGCGTGCAGAGGCCGCCGGCGATCGCCGCGAGCAGCGGCTCGAACTTGCTGTCTTCCTGCACGACCATCAGCCGCTTCCCGATCACGCGCAGTGAAGCAAGCCCCGCCGAGATGACCCGCCGGTTGTAGCTGCAGTCGAGCAACTCGCCACCGGCATCGATGATCTGCCCGGCAATAACACCCGCGGCACCTTCCCTGCGCAGCGCCGCCATCTCGGCCGCCGTCAGCGCGCCGCACTTCACCAGGTGGCTGTCGGCATCGACCGCGCCGATGGAGTAGAGCGCAAGATCGCAGTCGCTGATCCCGGCAAGCTGGTCGCGGATCACAGGTTCGGCGCGCAGGCCTTGCGCCAGTTCCTCGGTCGACAGCACCAGGGGCGCGTAGAAGTTGAGGCCCTTGGCATTGAGCCGTCGCGCGATTTCCATCGTGCATTGATCGGGACGGTAGGAATACGGCGCGCCGAGATTGCCGCAGAGCTGCACCACGGTGACGTCCTGCAGGTCGGCATAGGACATGATGTCGGCGATGGTGTAGACGGTGCGGCCCCAGGCGACGCCGATGCGGTCGCCTTTCCCGACGAGTTCCAGGAAAACGCTTGCCGCCAGCACCGCGATATCGGTCGAGGGGTCGGCGAGATAGGCGTTCTCAGGCGCGATCCAGACGGCGTCGAGCTTCAGGGCGTCTTCCAGCCTGCGCGCCATGACGTCGTCCGTGAAGAGTTGCGTCGAGGTCGAGATGTTGACGATGCCTGTCTCACGCGCCTTGCGCAGATACATGGCGACGGAAGCGCGCGAAATGTTGAGTTGATTGGCCACTTCGTCCTGGCGAAGCCCATGGGCATAGTAAAGCCAGGCCGCCTTGTGGATGAGCTGTTCTGCCGGTCGGATCGCCATGCCGCCTCCTTGGCTGACATTAGTCACGGCTCTCGACAAAAGTCAAATTTGGACAAACATGAAGAGATCTCATGCTGGCGCGGCACAATCGAGATTCCCATTCTAGCAAGTCGGTGCAGGATAGCATTCTCAGCCCTTCAAGGGGGATAGCGTGACGACGAGCGTAAGGTTAGAAAGCTCGAAAAGAGTTTGGGGAGAATGGGATGGCCAATCCCTACGAACAGGATCTCGACAGGAACGCCGCCAACCACCAGCCACTGACGCCGCTCACCTATCTGGAGCGAGCGGCAAGAACCTATCCTGATCATGTCGCCATCATCCATGGCAGCCAGCGCATCAGTTACCGCGGTTTCTGGCGCCGTTCGTTGAAGCTCGCCTCGGCCCTGCACAAGCATGGCATCGGCAAGGGCGACACGGTGACGGTCATGCTGTCGAACACGCCGCCGATGCTGGAGGCGCATTTCGGCGTGCCGATGACCAAGGCGGTGCTGCACTCGCTCAACACGCGTCTCGACGCCGCCGTCATCGCCTTCCAGCTCGACCATGCCGAGACCAAAGTGCTGATCGTCGATCGCGAGTTTTCCAGCGTGGTGCGGGAAGCGCTCGGTCTGGCCGGGGTCAAACCGCTGGTCATCGACTACGACGATCCCGAATACGCCACCGACGCGCCCTATCCGAAAGGCGAGCGGGTCGGCACGGTGGACTATGAGGCCTTTGTCGCCAATGGCGACGAGGCGTTCGCCTGGTCGATGCCCGACGACGAATGGGATGCGATCTCGCTCAATTATACGTCGGGCACCACAGGCAATCCCAAGGGCGTCGTCTACCATCACCGAGGTGCTGCGTTGATGGCCTACACCAACACCATCCATGCCGGCATGGCCAAGCACGCGGTCTATCTCTGGACCCTGCCGATGTTCCACTGCAATGGTTGGTGTTTTCCCTGGACGCTCGCCGTCCAGGCCGGCACCCATGTCTGCCTGCGCTGGGTGCGACCGAAGCCCATCTTTGACGCTATCGCCGATCATGGCGTCACCCATCTGTGCGGGGCGCCGGTGGTCATGTCGGTGCTGGTCAACGCCAGGGACGAGGACAAGCGCGCGTTTGCGCAAACCGTAACCTTCAACACGGCCGCCGCCCCGCCGCCCGAAGCCGTGCTGTCGGGCATGGCCGATGCCGGCTTTGCCGTCACTCATCTCTACGGCCTGACAGAGACGTATGGTCCCGCAGTCGTCAACGAATGGCATAATGGCTGGGACGCACTCGACAAAGGGGCGAGGGCGGGCAAGAAGGCACGACAGGGCGTGCGCTATGCCGCGCTCGAAGGCCTGACGGTAATGGATCCGGAGACCATGGCCGAGACGCCCGCCGATGGCAAGACCATGGGCGAGGTGATGTTTCGTGGCAACATCGTCATGAAGGGTTATCTGAAGAACCGCAGGGCGACTGACGAGGCTTTCGGCGGCGGCTGGTTCCACTCTGGCGATCTCGGCGTCATGCACCCGGATGGCTATATCCAGCTCAAGGACCGCTCCAAGGACATCATCATCTCCGGGGGCGAGAACATTTCCTCGATCGAGGTCGAGGAAGCGCTCTACAAGCATCCTGCCGTCGCCTCCTGCGGCGTCGTGGCGCGCCGTGACGACAAATGGGGCGAGGTGCCTGTCGCGTATGTGGAACTGAAGCCGGGCAAGGAGGCGAGCGAGGCCGAGATCATCGAGCACTGCCGGACGCTGCTCGCCCGCTTCAAAGTGCCGAAAGCGGTGATCTTCGCCGAGATACCGAAGACCTCGACCGGCAAGATCCAGAAGTTCCGGCTGCGGGAAATGGCCAAGGTCGGCTGAAGCCCCCCGGCGGTCTTCGAGAGAATATTTTCAATGGCCCGCATCCTGAGCGCGCCTTGTGACATCTACTAGATGTCACCATTTGTCACCTATCGTACGCGTACATCGAATCGGTGTTGACACCCTGCTCATTTGGATTTACGAGTGATGAAAATCGAAATTCGTCACTCGTTATTTGACAGAGAGCTAATGTCCGAAGCCGCCAACATCGTCGCCGACGTCGCCCGACAGGAAAATGTAACGCGCATTCTCGATTGCGCCGAGCGCCTGTTCCGGCACTATGGCTACGGCAAGACCAATGTCGCCGACATCGCCCGTGAACTCGGCATGTCGCCGGCGAACATCTATAGGTTCTTCGCTTCCAAGGTCGAAATCCACCAGGCCGTATGTGGCCGGATGCTCGGCGCCAGCTACAAGATGGCGTACGAGATCATGCACCTGCCGATCAGCGCCGAGGAGCGGCTGCGTCGTTATGTGCATGCACAGTACAAGCTGACGATGGAGGTCATGCTCGACGACCAGAAGGTCCACGAGATGGTCATCGTCGCGCTCGAGCGGGACTGGGGCGTGATCGACAAGCATGTCGACAGCATTCACGATCTCTTCGCCGAGGTGATCGGCGAGGGCATCGAGGCCGGCGACTTCAGAAAGCAGGACCCGGTTACCGCATCGCGGTGCTTCGGTGCCGCCACCGTCATCCTGTGCCATCCGCAGATGGTGGCGCAGTGCCTCGCCAAGACCAATCGGGCAATGCCCGACGACCTCATCGATTACGCCATCAGAGCCTTGAAATAGCCGCCGCCAGCCGGTGCCGGTGTCGACAGTCCGTCTCCAGTCGGGAGTACCAAGATGTTTTTGCCCAGTTCCATCTTTCGCAAGCTGCCGGCTGCCGGCCTGATCGTCGCGTCGCTTGCGCTCGCCGCCTGCTCGCAGGAAAAAGCCGAGGTGAAGGACATCGTCCGCCCGGTCAAGGTCGTCGAGATCGCCCAGGCGCATGACACCCGCACGCTGTCCTATTCCGGATCGGTGCGCGCCCGCACCGAGAGCACGCTGGGTTTCCGGGTCAATGGCAAGATCACCGAGCGTCTCGTCGACATCGGCCAGCACGTGGCGCCTGGCGACGTGCTCGCCCGCATCGATCCCTCCGACTATGACCTGTCGGTCAAGAGCGCGCAGGCAGCACTCGATGCCTCCGAACGGCAGGTCGAGACGGTCGAACTCGCCCGCAAGCGCGCCGAACAGCTTTTCGCCCAAGAACTTCGCGCCGAAATCGCAGCTCGAACAGGCGACACTGACCTACGACCAGGCAGTCGCCACGCGCGACTCCGCCCGCTCGACGCTTGCCCAGGCCAGGAACCAGGTCGGCTATACCGACCTCAAGGCCGACAGGGATGGCATCGTCACGGCGGTAAACGCCGATGTCGGCCAGGTGGTCGGCTCGGGCACGCCCGTGGTCACCGTCGCGGTCGACGGTGAAAAGGAAGTGCTGATCGCGGTTCCGGAAATGGAGATCGCCGAGTTCAAGCCGGGCAAGGACGTCAAGGCGGGCTTCTGGTCGGACGATCGGCTGAAGCTCGGTGGCAAGGTTCGTGAGGTCGCCGGCAGCGCCGATCCGCAGTCGCGCACCTTTGCCGTCCGCGTCAGCCTGCCCAACGACCCACGCGTGCTGCTCGGCATGACCGCCAATATCGAAGCGTCGGCGGCTAACGAAAAGCAGCTCGTGTCCATCCCGCTCAGTGCGCTGGCCGAGAAAGACAGCCAGTCAATCGTCTGGACGGTCGATCGCGACGCCGACACCGTGCATGCCCGTTCGGTCAAGGTCGCAGAGTTCGCCCCCGACGGCGTGCGTGTCGCGGAGGGATTGAAACCGGGTGACGTCGTGGTCGCCGCCGGTACGCAGTTCATGACCGAGAACCTGAAGGTGAAACTCCCTGGCGGCACCGCACAGCAGTCCGCCTCGGCCGAGGGCGACGAAGCCAGCCAGTTGCGCTGACGACAGACAGGTCGGCCGCGCGTTCCCGCGGCCGCGGGTTTCCGGGCGGCGTGCCCGAAGGTCGAGACGTCAAGGCCGATGTACCCCCGCATCGATCCTCGCGTCCCACCGCGATGAGTGTCTCTCCGCTCGAGAGCAACGCCGCCCGGAAGCCAGTATCGAACGCAGATGATTTCGTTCCGTGCGCCGCGCTTCCTAGAAGCCCCTTTTCGAAGCGCCGGCACCCAAGCAAAGTGGACCACCACCGATGACGACCCCCACTGAAGAAAAGCGGCCCTTCAACCTGTCGCGTTGGGCCATCGGCCATCCCTCGATCGCACGGTTCCTGTTTGGGCTGATCATCATCGCCGGCGCGCTCGGCTTGATGCGCATGGGCCAGAAGGAGGATCCCGACTTCACCTTCCGCGTCATGGTCGTGCAGGCGATCTGGCCGGGCTCCTCGATCCAGGAGATGGAGGACCAGGTCGTCAACAAGATCGAGCGCAAATTGCAGGAGACGCCGCATCTCGATTTCGTGCGTTCCTTCACCCGCGCCGGCAGCGCCATCATCACCGTCCAGATCAAGGGTGACACCAACGCCGCCGAAGTGACGGATGCTTTCTACCAGGTGCGCAAGAAGGTCGGCGATATCCAGGGCGATCTGCCGCAGGGCCTGCTCGGCCCGTATTTCAACGACGAGTTCGGCGACACGTTTATCACCCTGCATTCGATCAGCGGGGACGGCTTCTCCTTTCCCGAATTGAAGAAGTTCGCCATCCAGGCGCGCGATATGCTTTTGACGACGCCCGGCGTCGAAAAGGCCGTCATCATCGGCGACCAACCGGAAAAGCTCTATATCGATGTCTCGTCCAAGGCGCTGGCCGAACGCGGCCTGACGCTGACCGACCTGCAGAACGCGATCAAGGGCCAGAACAATGTCGACGCCGCGGGTTCCGTCGATACCGGCGTCAATTCGGTGCGCATCTCGGTCGAAGGCGACGTCGCCAAGGCGGCCGACATCCGCGAACTGCGCCTGCGCGCCGGCGGCCAGGTTACCCGGCTGGGCGACATCGCCACCGTCACCTCGGGCCTGGAGGACCCCTTCCAGCGCAAATACCGCTTCAATGGCCACGACAGCGTGCAGCTTGGCGTGGTCATGGCCAAGGGTTTTAAAGTCACCGATGTCGGCAAGGATGTCGAGGCGACCTACAAGCGCTTCGAGGAGGCGCTGCCCTATGGCGTTTTGGTCGACCAGATTTCCGACCAGCCGGGCGTCGTCACGGACGCCGTCAGCGAATTCATGCATGCGCTCGGCGAAGCGCTGCTGATCGTGCTCGTCGTCTCGTTCCTGTCGATCGGCTGGCGCTCGGGGCTGGTCATCGCCATCGCCATACCGCTGGTGCTCGCCGCCACCTTCGCCATCATGTACGAGATCGGCATCGACCTGCAGCGCATTTCGCTGGGCGCTCTGATCATCGCGCTCGGCCTGCTTGTCGACGATGCCATGATCGTCGTCGAGATGATGGAGCGCAAGCTCGAGGAGGGGCTGGTCAAGATCGAGGCGGCGAGCTTCGCCTATTCATCGACCGCCTTCCCGATGTTGACCGGCACACTGATCACCACCGCCGGCTTCATACCGGTCGGGTTCGCTGCTTCGACGGCTGGCGAATATGTGCGCACCTTGTTCTATGTCGTCGGCATCGCGCTGATCGTGTCGTGGTTCGTGGCGGTCTATTTCACGCCCTGGCTCGGCTATATGATCCTGAAGCAGCGCAAGCATGCCGGCAGCCATCACGACGCCTTCGATACAGGCTTCTATCGTCGGCTGCGCGCCACGGTCAGCTGGGCCGTGCGCCATCGCATCATCGTTTTGGTGATGACGCTGGCGACCTTCGGCACCAGCCTTTGGGCGTTCCAGTTCATCCCGCAGAATTTCTTCCCGCAATCGTCGCGGCCCGAAATTCTCGTCGACCTCTGGCTGCCGGAAGGCACCAGCATCAAGGAGGTCGAGGCGCAGACCAAGGCCCTGGAAGCCAAGATGATGGACGACAAGGACAAGCGTTTCATCGCCACCTATATCGGCGAGGGCGCCCCGCGCTTCTTCCTGCCGCTCGACCAGCAACTGCGCAACCCGAACTTCGCCCAGATGCTAGTCATGGCCAATGACGAGCCGGCGCGCGAGCGGCTGATCGTCAAGCTGCGCACGGTTCTGGCTCAGGACTTCCCCTCGATCCGTGCCAAGGTCGACCGCCTGTTCCTCGGACCGCCGACCGGCTGGCCCGTGCAGATGCGCGTCATGGGTCCGGACCGCCAGGAGGTGCGCCGCATCGCCGACCAAGTGAAGGCGAAGTTCCGGCAGGATCCCCTGCTCGGCGCCGTCCATGACGACTGGCTGGAGCCCGTTCCGGCGATGAAGCTGGTCATCGATCAGGACCGCGCCCGTGCGCTCGGCGTCACCTCGCAGCGCATCCGCCAGATGCTGCAGGCGACGATGTCCGGCGCGCCGCTCGACGATTTCCGCGACGGCGAGGAGACTGTGTCGATCGTCGCCCGCGAGCCGGATGCCAGCCGCAGCCTGCTGTCCTCGGTGGACTCGGTCTATATCCCGACCGATTTCGGCGGCTTCGTGCCGCTGTCGCAGGTGGCCAAGGTGGTGCCTGTGCTGGAGCAAGGCATCGAGTGGCGCCGCGACCGCCTGCCGACGATCAGCGTGCGCGCCACCTTGCCAGACGGCGTGCAGTCAAACGATGTCGTCACCAAGATGTACAAGGACATGCAGGGCCTGCGTGACGGCCTGGCGCCCGGGTACAAGATCGAGATCCAGGGCGGGGCCGAGGATTCGGCCGAAAGCCAGGCTTCGATCGCCGCCAAGGCGCCGATCATGCTGGCCGTCATCGTCGTGCTCCTGATGATCCAGTTGCAGAACTTCGGCAAGGCGATGCTGGTGCTGGCCACCGGCCCGCTTGGCATCATCGGCGCGGCCGCGGCTCTGCTGATCAGCGGTGCACCGTTCGGCTTCGTCGCCATCCTCGGTGTCATCGCCCTGCTTGGCATCATCATGCGTAACTCGATCATTTTGGTCGACCAGATCGACCAGGACATTGCCAAGGGCATGGACCGTTCCGAAGCGATCGTCGGCTCGGCCGTGCGACGCTTCAGGCCGATCGTGCTGACGGCGATGACGGCGGTGCTGGCACTGATCCCGATCTCGCGCGGCGTGTTCTGGGGACCGCTCGCCTATGCCATGATGGGCGGCATTCTGGTCGCCACCGTGCTCACCATCCTGGTGCTGCCGGCGGGCTATGCGCTCTTCTTCGGCCGCGAGCCGAAGATGGCGAAGACCGACGAGCAGGCGCCGGAGCAAGGAGAGATCGAACGCATCGGACGGCCGCAACTGCCGTTGGCGGCGGAATAAAAAACCGGCCGGTCGATTTGCGACCGGCCGGTTTTCCTTGATGCAGTGGCTTGGGCCGCGGTCAGACCATCAGATAACGAACACCCAATTGGCGATGAGCATGACCGCCACGCCGGCAACCAGCGTCAGATAGGGCAGCATGCCCGCCTTCTTGACCGAAAGGTCGGCTCCCGTCATGCCGAGATCGGCCAGCATATGGTCGGGGAACTTTCCGCCATCCTGGATGTAGTGGCGGAAGCAGAACACCGGGATGATCAACGCCGCCGTGATCAGTCCGGCCCACAGCGCCATCGGGTTCCACACCTTGGCGCCTGCGCCCATGAAGATCGCGTTGACGTAGGCGAAGATCGCTCCGATCCCCAAGAGCCAGCTCGGTGCTTTCCATGGCCGTGCGATATGGCCGTTGTCGATGCGGTGGATCCAGCCGGCATTGAGGTTGAGGAAGTTGAAGATGATGTAACCGCAGTTCGACACGGCGAGGATGAAGAAGAAGCTCGTCGCGTCGGCCGAGGCGATCGCCAGCACGACCAGATTGAAGCACAGATCGGTCCACATGGCCCGCGTCGGCGCGCCGTGCTCGTTGACGTGGCTGAGATAACGGGGCAGCCAGCCGTCGACCGAGCCCTGGTAGAGCGTGCGCGACGAGCCGGCCATCGCCGTCATGATGCACAGCACCAGCGCCAGGATCATCAGCATCACCAGCAGGCTGTGGATAAGCCTGCCGCCGCCGACCATGCCGGCCAGCGCATCGGCCACGCCGGAGCCGTCGACGATCGGTGTTGCCAACATGCCGTTCAAGCCCAGCACGCCCTGGAAGGTGAAGGGCACCAGGATGAACAAAAGCATGCAGAGCAGGCCGGAATAGAAGATGGCCTTGAACGTGTCGGTACCCGGGTTCTTGAACTCCGACGTGTAGCAGACGGCGGTTTCGAACCCATAGGTCGACCATGCGGCGATGAACATGCCGCCGAGCGCCAATGTCCAGCCAGCGATGTTCCAGGAGCCGGGCTCAGGTGCATAGGCGGCGGCGAGCGGCACCAGCGGCGAAAAGTTCGACCAGTCGATCTGGCCGGTGAAGATCGGCACCACGCCGACGATCAGCATCGGGATGATGACCAGCAGGCCGATATATTTCTGCACGCTGGCAGTGCCCAGGATGCCGCGATGCTGGATCGAGAAGATGATCAGCATCAGCACCGCGCCGATGAAGAAGGTGGCATTGAGCGTGAATGACACCGGGCCTAGCGTGTGGCTCCACAGCGTCCAGTTGCGGATCGCCGGCGTCGCGGCGGCTGTCACCGCGGTAATGGCGTCGGCAGGCGCCGTTCCGGCATGCGCGGCGATGTAGGCGACGACATCGGGCGAGGCCTCGGTGAACAGCGGCACCGGCGCCAGCGCATTGAGGATATAGGCGGCGGCGATCGAGCAGCCCAGCGACAGCACCGGCGACCAGGCGAACCAGTTGCACCACACCGACAGCGGCGCGATGAACTTGGAGTAGCGCAGCCAGGCGGTGGCGCCGTAGATCGAGGCACCGCCGGACTTGTTCGGGAACAGGCCGGCGATCTCGGCATAGGTGAAGGATTGCAGGAAGCCCATGATCATGGACACCGTCCAGATCAGGAACGCCAGCTTTCCCGTCGTGCCGGCAATGCCGCCGATCGAGAACAGGACCAGCGCCGGAACGCCACTCGCCACCCAGAAGGCGCCGCGCCAGTCGATATGCCTGAGCAGCTTGCTTTCGGCAGGCTGGTCCAGGACCGTACTTATTGTGCTCATGTGGATAAGTTCCCCTTTTTCGATGTTCCCCGCCAGTGGTGCCTCGGCTACGCGAAACTTACTCCCCGGCAAAAGATCGTTCCGGCCGCGGTGTTTCCACTCAGTCGTATTTTTTTCTTAAGAGTGAAGATTGATCCGGCGCGCTGTCACGTCAAGCGATTTGTGAAACCATGCACATCACGCTTGCGCGCGGGAACGGCAAAGCGTCCGGAGGTGCGGCCGGCGGGCGCTTTGCGGCCCAAAAGGGCAGGTCAGGAACGCGGTTTGGTCTTTTGCGGATCGTAGTGGGCAAGGGCCACGACCCGAGCCGGCAGCCGCTTGGCTTGGCCGTCGAGTTTGCCGATCTCGACCTCCGTGCCGATAGCGGCATGAGTGAGGTCGAGCCGCGCCAGCGCGATGTTCTTGCTCAGCACCGGCGAACGCATGCCCGACGTGACGACGCCGATCTGGGCGCGGCCGACATGGATGCAGTCGCCGTGGCCGACGGCGACATTGCTGTCGACGTCGAGGCCGACCAGTTTCGTCTGCGGATGATCCTTGCGCCGGATCAGCGCCTCGCGGCCGATGAAATCGTCGGTCTTGCTCTTCAGCGGCACGGTGAAGCCGATACCGGCCTCGAAGGGGTCGGTCTGGTCGGAAAATTCGTAACCGGCGAAGATCAGTCCCGCCTCGATGCGCACCATGTCGAGCGCCTGCAGGCCCATCGGCTTCAGCCCATGCGGCTGTCCGGCCTCCCAGATCGCGTCGAAAACCTTTTGCGCGTCGCGCGGATGGCACCAGATCTCGTAGCCGAGTTCGCCGGTATAGCCGGTGCGTGAAACGACGACGGGGATGCCGTTGCCGCCGCCGATCCTGGCGACGGCGAAGCGAAACCATTCGAGTTCCTCCATCGACGGCTGCAGCGGCGAGGTCCAGATCACCTCCTTCAGGATGGCGCGGCTCTTTGGCCCTTGCACGGCGATGTTGTGCATCTGATCGGTGGACGAGCGCACCAGCACATTGAGGCCGAGCTTTGTCGCCGTCTCGCGCAGCCATTCGCCGGACAGATCGTCGCCGCCAATCCAGCGGAAATTGTCCTTGCCGAGCCGCAGAAGCGTGCCGTCGTCGATCATGCCGCCATGCTCGTAGCACATGGCGGAGTAGACGACCTGGCCGACGCCGAGCTTCTTGACGTCACGCGTCAGCGTATATTGCAGCAGCGCTTCGGCATCCGGGCCGGTCACTTCGAACTTGCGCAGCGGCGACAGGTCCATGATCACGGCATCCTGCCGGCAGGCCCAGTATTCGGCGATGGCGCCTCCCCGGGCGAACGAATTGGCCAGCCAATAGCCCCTGTACTCGACGAAGTCGCGCGTGTGTTTGGCAAAGCTCGAATGGAAAGCTGTCTCGCGGGTCATTTTCGGTTCCGAATCGGGCGTCATGCGTCTGGCGATCGCTCGCGAGAATTTGTGCTGGCCGGAATAGGTCCGCACGTGGATGTCGGTCAGGTCCCAGCCATTGGCCGGCGTCGTGTCGTCGGGGCAGGCGGACGAGACGCAGACGATGTCGGTCAGCGCTCTGAGCAGAACATAGTCGCCGGCCCGCGACCATGGCTCGTCCGACACCATGACACCATGGGCGTCGATCGCCGTGTTGAAGAAGAAGTTGATCGCCATCCAGCCGGCGCGGGGATTGACGCCCTTGCCGTCCAGCGCGCGATTAAAGTTCTCCGAGCAGTTGATGTGGCCGGGATAGCCGATGTCGTCGTAATATTTCGCCGCGCAGGCGAGCGCGAAGGCATCGTGCCGGCCGCATGTGTCCTGCACCACCTCAACCAGCGGTTCCATGTCCTGATCGTAATATTTCGAATGCAGGCCAGGCATCGGATAGCTCGCGCCCATCAGCGTGCGTGTCGTCGTGACGTCGAGCGGATGGTCGAGCCCCTTGTCAAGCTTGCGCGCCGAGAAACACTGGAAGTCGGTGCACTGGCGCCCGTCGACATCGATGATCTGCAGATAGTCGCCCGCCTTGACGAAATACGATCCCGCCGTCGCCGAATGGACGCGCAGGTCGAGCACCGGATCGGCCAATGGATCGGCAAGCCGGGACTTTGTTTTCAGGCGGATCGTGTTGCGCCGCACGACGACGCTGAGCGGCGTCGCTGTGTCGTGCCCATCGACCAGCATCGGACCGCCGGGTGCGGCGATCAGCATCGCACCGTCGCGCGCGACGGTGAATGCCTGCTCGGTACCGGCTGGTGTGGTGCCGCCAAACACGCGCACCGCCTCGGCCTGCCCAAGCTGAACCTGGCGACGTTCGAGGCCGCGGCGCACAGCCGAGAGACTGTCGTCGCCCTCGGTGAGCAGCGCCTTGATGCCGGCGGCATTGCTGTTGGATTTTTCACCGAGAATGCCGGGATCACTGGCGCCTGACCTGTCCCAGGCCAGCAACTCGCAGGCCTGGCCACCCTCGGCGTTGCGAACGGTGATCGTATCGCCGGCCTCGACCTCGATCAGCACCGCGCCGTTCCCCTGTACGGTATAGCGCTCCATGCCGGCCGGCAGCGAGATCTGGCCGGGCCGCAGGATCAGGCTTGGCCTGGGCGGTCCGGCTGTCACGGTGGGGTAGGGCGACTGGCTCATCTCAGCCTTGCGGTTCGAGAAACAAGTTTGCCTGTGCGTGAAATTATTTTAGCAGCAAGAATAGCAGCGGAGCGGAGTTTGGCAAGGCGGGGAAGAAGCGCAGTGCTACGCCAAGTCCTCCGAATGCCCGATCTCGACACCATACTCGGCAGCCGAGTCCAGCATCGTGTGCCACAGGCTTTCGGCGAAGGTCGAAAACACCAGAGCGGTGAAAACAGCCTGTCCGTCCGGCGCATCATTGCCGCGCCACAGCGTGACGCTGGTGTGATCCATCGAGGTGGTTGCCGCGGCTCCGACCGGGAACGCCGCCGGATACAGATCGATCGACGACAGCTTGGCGAGCAGGGCGCGCGCCTTGTTGCCGGAAATGCTGATCAACACCCGCGCATGTGACTGGTCCGATAGCGAAGCCGAGGTCGCGAAAACCAGGGCCAGCGACTCCACTGTGTGCCTGCCCTTCGACAGCACGAAGAACTGATCCGGTCCCGACCAGATGAGCGTGGCTTCGACTGCTGCAGCCGTCTTCGGCGTTTCCGGGACCGCCACGCCGAAATGCGCGTTCGCGGCGCTCGCCATCTCGGCCGTCTTGCCGCGCCGCGCCATCACCTGGACGAGGTCGAAATTGCGGATCTCGCTCAGGGTCACGCCGGCGTCGCCCCGCGCGCCATGTGGACCGGCGACGAGTGCGCGGTGGAGAGGGCTGCGGGTTTCCCAGGCAAACTCAGCCACGCTGGCGCCCTCCATCCGGGTCATAGAAGACGGGGTTGCACAGTTCCAAATCGTAATCCTCGCCGCGTAGAGGATCGTGCGCATGCACGATCTCGCCGAACCGCTCGCGGCCGCGTTCGACAAGTGCAAGCCCGATCCATTGGTCTGATGTCGGCGAGAAGCAGACCGAGGTGACGTAGCCCTGGTCGTTGTCGGGCCCGGGTGTCTGCCCCTTCGGAATGATGTGCGCGCCGGAACGCAGGCGCCGGGCCTTGTCGGTCGGCTTGATGCCGACGACGACCTGACGATCCGCTGCGATCAGCGCCTCGCGTCCGGCCATGACGCGGCCGATGAAATCCTTCTTGGTCGACATCATCTTGCCGAGGCCGAGGTCGGCCGCGGTGGTCGTGCCGCTGAGTTCCGGACCCGCGACGTGACCCTTTTCGATGCGCATGACGCCGAGTGCCTCGGTGCCGTAAGGCGTCACGCCGAACGGCTTGCCCGCAATCATCAGATTGCGCGCCATCGCCTCGCCGTAGCGCGCCGGCACCGAAATCTCGAACGCCATTTCGCCCGAGAACGAAATGCGGAACAGCCGCGCCCTGACGCTGCCGCGCAACGCGACTTCGCGCGCGCCCATGAAGGGAAACCCTTCGTTGGAAAGGTCTTCCGAAGGATCGACGATCTCTTTCAACAGGTCGCGGGTTTTGGGGCCGGCAATCGAAAATTGCGCCCACTGGTCGGAGACCGAGGTTAACTGCACATCGAGTTCCGGAAACAGCACCTGCCGGCAGAATTCGAGATGCTGCATCACCAGGCCGGCCTTGGCCGTGGTGGTGGTGAGGAAATAGTGGTCCTCGGCCAGCCGCGACGTGGTGCCGTCGTCATAGACGATGCCGTCCTCGCGCAGCATCAGCCCGTAGCGCGCTTTTCCCACCGCAAGAGTGGAGAAGGTGTTGATGTAGACGCGGTCGAGGAAAGTGCCGGCGTCCGCGCCATGCACGTCGATCTTGCCCAGCGTCGAGACATCGCAGAAGCCGACGCCTGAGCGCACCGCCTTGACCTCGCGGGTCACCGATTCCAGCCAGTCCTTCTCGCCGGCGCGCGGATACCATTGCGCGCGCTTCCACAGGCCGGTGTCGACGAAGATCGCGCCCTGTTCGGCGGCCCAGTGATGCGACGGCGTCAGCCGCGTGGCGTGAAAATTCTCGTCACGATGATGGCCGGCGAAGGCGCCGATGGCGACCGGCACATAGGGAGGCCGGTAGATTGTCGTGCCGGTCTCGGGAATGGATTTGCCCGTGACCGCCGCCATGATGGCGAGGCCGGCGACGTTCGAGGTCTTGCCCTGGTCGGTCGCCATGCCGAGCGTGGTGTAGCGTTTTAGGTGCTCGACCGATTCGAAACCTTCGCGCTGTGCCAGCTCGATATCCGATGCGGTGACATCATGCTGCTGGTCGACGAAAGCCTTGCCCTTGCCGGCAATGTGCCAAAGCGGCGTCAGCGAAAAGGCTTCGTCGTCGGCCACCGGCGTGGAGCCTGAACCATTGCCGTGTCCAGCATCACGTGCCGCGGCCTCGCCCGCCGCAAATCCTTCGCGCAAGCAGGCGCCAAGCCCGAAGGCGCCGTTGGCGGCACCAGCCGCGACCATTCCCGGAGGCGCGCCGTCGGGCACGAAGGCGGCGATATTGTCGCGCCATTTCGGCCGGCCGCGATGATAGGAGGTGAGCCCGACCGCCGGGTTCCAGCCACCAGAAACGGCAAGCCCGTCGGCTTCCACTTCGGCCCGCGCGCCGCCGGTGAGTGAGACGGAAATCTTGCGCACGCCCTTCTTGCCGCCATCGATGCCGCTGACGGAGCCATGCAGAACCGCAAAGCCGCCCTTGCTGGCAAGCGAGCGGTGCTCGGACGAGATTTCCGCGCGCGCGTCGATCACGGCGGCGACCTGCAGTCCGGCCCCGAGCGCTGCCTCGACGGTGCGCCAGCCGTCCTCATTGTTGGTGAACAGCGCGATGCGCCTGGCCGGTGCCGCGGCATAACGTGCGATATAGCTGCGCATGGCGGACGCCATCATCACGCCCGGCGTGTCGTTGCCGGCAAAGACGATTGGCCGTTCGAGCGCGCCTGCCGCGACGACGCAGCGCTTGGCCACGATCCGCCATAGTCGCTGGCGCACCTGGTGCTCCGGCGGCGAGGGTAGATGGTCGCTGACGCGCTCGATCGCACCATAGGTGCCGCCATCATAGACGCCGAACAGCGTCGTGCGCGTCATGATGCGGACATCAGGCATGGCGGCAAGCTCACTGAGCGTGCGCGCGATCCATTCGTCGGCAGCCATGCCGTCGATCGTGCCGCCATCGGCAAGCAGGCGCCCGCCGGGAACAAAATCCTCTTCGCACAGGATGACGCGAGCGCCGCCGCGGCCTGCCGCGAGGGCGGCGGCGAGGCCCGTCGGGCCAGACCCGGCGATCAGCACGTCGCAATGCGCCCAGGCCTTGTCGTAATGATCCGGGTCGGCAATGCCGGCTGCACGGCCGAGCCCCGCGGCGCGGCGGATCGCCGGCTCATAGATCGCTTCCCAGAACTTCGCCGGCCACATGAAGGTCTTGTAGTAGAAGCCGGCGACGAAGATCGGCGCGAACAGCTGGTTGACCGACATCACGTCGAAGGCGAGCGACGGCCAGCGGTTCTGGCTGGCGGCGTCGAGCCCTTCATAGAGCTCCGCTGTCGTCGCCTTGGTGTTCGGCTCGCGCCGTGCACCGCTGCGCAGTTCCACCAGCGCGTTAGGTTCTTCCGATCCCGCGGTCAGGATGCCGCGCGGGCGATGGTACTTGAACGAGCGGCCAACCAGCTTGACGCCGTTGGCAACCAGTGCCGAGGCAAGCGTGTCGCCCTGGAAGCCTGAGAAAGTCTTGCCGTCGAAGCGGAAGCCGAGCGGCGCCGAGCGGTCGATCAGGCCGCCTGATGTCAGGCGATGGGATTGGAAGGAAGTCACGATGCTTGACCCTCATGCGGGAGCGTCGCGCCGCCCCTCATCGCCCTGCCGGGCACTTCTCCCCGTATAGTGACGGGGAGAAGGAAGCTGTCGTCGAAGATTTCGCCGATCATCGACGTTGCCAAAAGGGCGCGGAGGTCGCGGCCAGCCCCCCTCTCCCCTTCTCTACACGGGGAGAGGATGCCGGCAGGCAGGTGAGGGGCGGCGCTGACCTGGCGAAAATAATTCATTTCACAACCTGCCTCGCGCCGGCACCCGCCGCCGGTTCAACCGCCGAAATCTCGTGCGTCAGCGTGTTGCGGGTGACCTTCAGCCAGGCCCGACAGCCGCCGCCATGATACCAGTTCTCATCCATTACGCCGGCGATGTTGTCGCGCAGATAGACGTAATCGTAGACCTCGTCTTCCGATGCCCCAGGTGCTGGCCGCACCGGCCTGGCGTCGCCGAGATAGGTGAACTCGCCGAGCTCGCGTTCACCGCAGAAGGGACAGACAATACGCATGTTTTTCGACTGTCCTCAGTGCAGGTTCGGTTGGGCGCCCTGGCCCTTCTCGTCGATGACAGCACCAGACCGGAACCGGTCGAGCCGGAAGCGGGCGGCCTCGGCATGCGATTCGTCCCGAGCAAGCAGATGGGCGAAGACGAAGCCTGAGCCGGGTGTCGCCTTGAAGCCGCCATAGCACCAGCCGGCATTGAGGTAGAGCCCGTCGACCGGTGTCTTGTCGATGATCGGCGAGCCGTCCATCGACATATCCATGATGCCGCCCCATTGGCGCAACAGGCGCACGCGACCTATCATCGGCATCAGCGCCATGCCGCCTTCGCAGACATCTTCCATGACAGGCATGTTGCCGCGCTGGGCATAGGAATTGTAACCGTCGATGTCGCCGCCGAAGACCAGCCCGCCCTTGTCGGACTGGCTGACATAGAAATGGCCGGCGCCAAACGTCATGACGCCGGGAATGAGCGGCTTGATCGCCTCCGAGACGAAGGCCTGCAGCACATGACTTTCGATCGGTAGCCGCAGGCCAGCCATCGCCGCGACGCGCGATGAGGATCCGGCCACCGCCATGCCGACCTTGCCGGCGCCGATCCTGCCGCGCGAGGTCTCGACGCCAGTCACCTTGCCGTTGGTGTCCCTGACAAAGCCCGTGACTTCGCAATTCTGGATGATGTCGACGCCGAGTTCGCTGGCAGCGTGGGCGTAGCCCCAAACCACCGCGTCGTGCCGCGCCGTGCCGCCGCGCCGCTGCAAGAGCCCGCCTTGCACCGGGAAACGCGCATGGTCGAAATTCAGGAACGGCAGCATCTTCTTCAGTGCTGCCTGGTCGAGCAGTTCGGCATCGATGCCGTTGATGCGCATGGTGTTGCCGCGCCGCGCATAGGCGTCGCGCTGCGCGTCGGAATGATAGAGATTGAGAACGCCGCGCTGGCTGACCATGGCGTTGTAGTTGAGGTCCTGCTCCATCCGTTCCCAAAGCTTCATCGACAATTCGTAGAAGCCCGTATTGCCGGGCAGGCCGTAATTGGATCGGATGATGGTGGTGTTGCGGCCGGCATTGCCGGAGCCGATCCAGCCCTTTTCCAGCACGGCGACGTTTCTGACGCCGTACTCGCTGGCAAGAAACCAGGCGGTGGCAAGCCCATGGCCGCCGCCGCCGATGATCACCACGTCGTAGTGGTCTTTCGGGCTGGCGTCGCGCCAGGTGCGCTGCCAGTTCTTGTGGCCGGATAGAGCGGCACGTGCGAGCGAGAAGATCGAAT
This sequence comes from Mesorhizobium sp. URHB0026, assembly GCF_054059755.1. Classification (NCBI taxonomy): domain Bacteria; kingdom Pseudomonadati; phylum Pseudomonadota; class Alphaproteobacteria; order Hyphomicrobiales; family Phyllobacteriaceae; genus Mesorhizobium; species Mesorhizobium sp. URHB0026. Next base: position 3,133,985 of record NZ_JBSSCN010000001.1, read on the forward strand.
ATTTCATCAGGTCATTCCGAGGTCGCTCGCACTGCTGGTGCTCAGATGTCCAGCGTGTGGTCGCGCTCCCATTGCGTGAAGTGGGAAGCATAGGAATTCCATTCCTGGTGCTTCAGCTTTAGATAAGCCGACGAGAATTCCTCACCCAGCGCCGCCTTGAGCGATTTGTCCTTGTCGAACTCGCGCAACGCATCGAGCAGGTTGAGCGGCAGCTTAGGCGCGCCCTTCACCGTGTGGCCGTGCTGGTACATGTCGATGTCGTAGCGCTTGCCCGGATCGGCCTTCGAACGGATGCCGTCGAGGCCGGCGGCGATGATGACCGCCTGCAGGAGATAGGGGTTGGCGGCGCCATCCGGCAGGCGCAATTCGAAGCGGCCGGGGCCGGGCACGCGCACCATGTGGGTGCGGTTGTTGCCGGTCCAGGTCACCGTGTTCGGCGCCCAGGTCGCGCCCGAAATGGTGCGCGGCGCGTTGATGCGCTTATAGGAATTGACCGTCGGGTTGGTGATCGCGGCGAGCGCCGAAGCGTGCTTCATGATGCCGCCAAGGAAGTTCTTGCCTTTGGCGGAAAGACCGAGTTCCATCGAATTGTCGGCGAAGACATTGGTCTTGCCCGACTTGTCCCAGACAGAGATGTGGGCATGGCAGCCATTGCCGGTCAGGCCCTGGAACGGTTTGGGCATGAAGGTGGCGCGCAGCCCATGTTTTTCCGCGATCGACTTGACCATGAACTTGAAGAAGGAATGCTTGTCCGCGGTCGGCAACGCATCGTCGAACGCCCAGTTCATCTCGAATTGGCCGTTGGCGTCCTCGTGGTCGTTCTGGTAAGCGCCCCAGCCGAGCGCCAGCATGTGGTCGCAGATCTCGGCGATGACGTCGTAACGGCGCATCACCGCCTGCTGGTCGTAGCAAGGCTTCGATGCCGTGTCGTATTCATCGGAGATCGTCTTGCCGTCCGGCGAGATCAGGAAGAACTCGGCCTCGACGCCGGTCTTGACGTGCATGCCGTCGGCGGCTGCCTCCGCGATCAGCCGCTTCAGTGTGTTGCGCGGCGCCTGGTCGACCTCCTTGTCGTCCATGATGCAGTTGGCGGCGACCCAGGCGACTTCCGGTTTCCATGGCAACTGGATGACCGAGTCCGGATCCGGCACCGCCAGCATGTCGGGATGCGCCGGCGTGAGATCGAGCCAGGTGGCGAACCCGGCAAAGCCGGCACCGTCCTTCTGCATGTCGGCGATGGCTTGCGCCGGTACCAGCTTGGCACGCTGGCCACTGAACAGGTCAGTGTAGGAAATCATGAAATATTTGACGCCGTTCTTCTTGGCGAAATCGGCGAGATCGTTCCCCATTATATTTCCTCGCTTATGTCTTTGGATGTGTTCTAGAAGCCGTTCTTCCCCGGTATCCAGTTGGTGCCGGCCAGCGGCACGCCGGCCATGGCGGCAGCCTCGATCGTCAATGCGACGAGGTCCTCGGGTTCGAGATTGTGCAGGCTGTTCTTGCCGCAGGCGCGGGCGATGGTCTGCGCCTCCAGCGTCATCACCTTCAAGTAGTTCGCCAACCGGCGCCCGGCGGCCACGGGGTCGACCCGCTTCATCAGTTCGGGGTCCTGCGTGGTGATGCCGGCAGGGTCCTTGCCCTCATGCCAGTCGTCATAGGCGCCCGATGTGGTGCCGAGTTCGTTGTACTCCGCCTCCCAGCGGGGATCGTTGTCACCGAGCGCCACGAGTGCCGCGGTGCCGATCGACACGGCGTCGACGCCGAGCGCCAGCGCCTTGGCCACATCGGCGCCGTTGCGGATGCCGCCTGAGACGATGAGCTGCACCTTGCGGTGCATGCCGAGATCCTGCAGCGCCTGCACCGCCGGCCTGATGCAGGCGAGCGTCGGCTGGCCGACATTCTCGATGAACACTTCCTGCGTCGCCGCCGTTCCGCCCTGCATGCCGTCGACCACGACGACGTCGGCGCCGGCCTTCACCGCAAGCGCTGTGTCGTAGTAGGGCCGGGCGCCGCCGACCTTGACGTAGATCGGTTTTTCCCAGTCGGTGATTTCGCGCAGTTCGAGGATCTTGATCTCGAGATCGTCCGGACCGGTCCAGTCGGGGTGGCGCGAGGCCGAGCGCTGGTCGATGCCTTTGGGCAGCGTGCGCATTTCGGCGACACGGTCGGAAATCTTCTGGCCGAGCAGCATGCCGCCACCGCCGGGCTTGGCGCCCTGGCCGACGACCACTTCGATCGCATCGGCGCGGCGCAGGTCGCGCAGGTTCATGCCGTAACGCGAGGGCAGGTACTGATAGACCAGTTGCTTGGAATGGCCGCGCTCTTCCTCTGTCATGCCGCCATCGCCGGTCGTGGTCGAGGTGCCCGACAGCGTCGCGCCGCGCCCGAGCGCTTCCTTGGCGGGACCGGACAGCGAGCCGAAGCTCATGCCGGCAATGGTGATCGGGATCTTCAGTTCGATAGGCTTCTTGGCGTGGCGCGAACCGAGCACCACGGATGTGTCGCAGCGCTCGCGGTAGCCTTCCAGCGGGTAGCGCGAGATCGAAGCGCCGAGGAACAGAAGGTCATCGAAATGCGGCAGCTTGCGCTTGGCGCCGGCACCTCTGATGTCGTAGATGCCGGTCGCTGCGGCGCGGCGGATTTCGGAGAGCGTGTAGTCGTCGAAGGTCGCGGATTTGCGCGGCGTCGTCGGCGGGTTGCGATAGGTCATGCTGCCTCAATACGCGTCGGCGTTGTCGATATTGAAATTGTAGAGCGTGCGCGCCGAGCCGTAGCGCTTGAACTCCGACGGCTTGACGCCGGTCACGCCGGCGCGGTCGAGCAGATCCTGCAGCAGTTCCAGATGCTCGGGCCGCATCTCCTTGGCGATGCAGTCTGCACCAAGACTATCGACCTTGCCGCGCACGAAGAGCCGCGCCTCGTAGATGGAATCGCCCAGTGCATCGCCGGCATCGCCCAGAACAACGAGGTTGCCGGATTGCGCCATGAAGGCCGACATATGGCCGATATTGCCATGCACGACGATGTCGATGCCCTTCATCGAGATGCCGCAGCGCGACGAGGCGTTGCCTTCGATGACCAGCAGGCCGCCCTTGCCGGTGGCGCCTGCATACTGGCTGGCATCGCCCTTGATGACGATGGAACCCGACATCATGTTCTCGCCAACGCCCGGGCCGGCCGAGCCGTGCACGGTGATGGCGCTGCCGGAGTTCATGCCGCCGCAGTAATAGCCGACGCTGCCGCGCACATCGATGCTGACAGGATGGTCGACACCGACGGCGACCGAATGGCTCCCTTTCGGGTTGAGCACTTCCCACGCCGTCTCGTTCGAACCCGGAGCCAGATTGTGGAGCGCTTGATTGAGTTCGCGCAGCGACAGGATGTCGAGGTCGAAGACGCGCGCATGGCTGTCGCGCGTTGCCTTGGAGGTTGCCGGCATGAACTCAATGCTCCCAGAAATACACGGTTGCGGGCTCCGGTTCCCAGACCCTCGCATTGTCTATACCGGGCAGTTTGGTCAGCGCGCGATATTCCGAGCCGAAGGCGACATACTGGTCGGTCTCGGCCATCACGGCAGGCTTGCAGGCGATCGGATCGCGCACCACGCCAAAACCATTCTTGGTGCCGACGACGAAGGTGAAGAAGCCGTCGAGGTCGGACAGCGTGCCTTCCAGTGCCTCGCCGAGGTTCTTGCCATGCGCCATTTGCGAGGAAAGGTAAGCGGCCGCCACTTCGGTATCGTTCTCGGTCTCGAATTTCATGCCTTCGCGGATCAATTCGCGGCGGACATTGTTGTGGTTCGACAATGAACCATTGTGCACAAGACATTGGTCGGCACCGGTCGAGAAAGGATGCGCACCCATCGTCGTCACTGCCGATTCCGTCGCCATGCGGGTATGACCGATGCCATGCGTGCCGGTCATCTTGCGCACGTCGAAGCGATCGACGACGGCTTCGGGCAGGCCGACTTCCTTGTAGATTTCCACCGCTTCGCCGGCGCCCATGATGCGGATGTCGGGCCTGAGCGACTGGAGGGCTTCACGCGCCGCGTCGACCTTGTCCGGCGTGGTCCTGACCACTGCGTGGGTCGATTTCACCGCAATGCTCACCGGCGCTCCGACGGCCTTCGCGAGTTCGGCGTCCAGGCCGCGGAAATCGCGTTCCGGCTTCGGCGACTGGATGGTGATCTTGGCCTCGTTGCCGGATGTCGCGCCATAGATGGCGATGCCGGCACTGTCAGGGCCGCGATCGCTGAGCGATACCAGCATCTCCGACAGCATCGCGCCGAGCTTCGGCTCCAGCGCCTTGTCCTTCAGGAAAAGTCCAACGATTCCGCACATGTCAGCCTCCCGACGTTTGTGACTAAGATGATGTATCGAATGAAATCCTCGAATTCAATGGCATGAAAGAAATTTTCCTCTGGTTACGTATGCGGCTCAATGCCGCTCTGTGTATCGTTTCCTTCCGGCCGGGCATTGTGAGCCCATTTGGCGGTACGGATGCGGGCGATCTTGTAGGCGTCGAGGATCGACAGCGCATAGATCAGGAAGCCGCCGGCGTGACGGCCGACGAAGCTGGCGTCCGGCGGCGAAATCTTGGCGGTCACCCAGGCCAGGATGACCATGAAGAAAAGAAATTGCAGTCCGCGCACAGGGACGCCCAGAATGACATGACCGCTTGCCGGCAGCACGATTGCGGCGCCGAGGACGAGATAGGGGCTCACCGGCGGCGGCGAAGTGTTTGAAGTGCTCATGCGGCCTGCCGTTCGCTTCCGTTGATGGCGTCGCGCAGATCCGAGAGTGATACGAGCAACCGCTCGATCAGCGCAGAATCGATCCGTGTGTCTCCGAACGCGGCTTGCCGGAAGACACCGTAGCGTGCCCGCTCGGCCTCGGCCAGCAGCCACACGATGCGCACTCCGTTCGGCGTGATCAGCAACTCCTTGGCGCGGCCTTCTGAAAACGGCTCCATATGGTCGGCGATGATGCTCTGCGGGAACCGTGTGCCCCTGCGGTCTGTCCGCAGCACCGCCTCGGCCGGAAAACCGGGCGCCTTCGGCAACGTATGCTGGAGATGGTCGAAATTGGAGAACGTGGTCGGCGAGCCCGGCCGCATCATCATATCGAAGATGGCGGGTACCGAGACCTTCTCGGTGATCGATACGCTAAGCCAGCGCGCCGGCAGTTTCCGCGTCGCCAGCGTGTCGACGATGGTGCGCACCTGCACACGTTGGCCGTTCCACGATCCTTCCCAGGTGATGACGCCGGCGGTGCCGTCCGAGACATTCTCTGCATCCGCGACAATCGCGCGAATGCCCGCCTCGTCGGCCGCGAGCGATGCCGAGGCCCTGTCGCGGCTGCGGCGTGCCTGCCACGCAAGGTGAAGGACGAGAGCCAGGACAATTGCCCCGGCAAGCAGTGCTGATGTCACGTCGGACATTTTATCGTGCAAGGCCCGTCCAGATCCAGGACGGGCCTACTCCCATCAATAGCCCTGCGGTTTCGGCCACGGCATGGTGAACTGGTCCCCACGCCGCACGAATTTGTAGCGATAGAAATGGAACCACAGCGAAATCAGGAAATAGAAGGCGACCATGGCGATCAACTGAGAGCCGAAGCCGAGGAAGATGGCGAAGAAGGTCACCACGCACAGGCAGAACAGGACGATTGCCGGCAGCGGATGGAAGGGATGCGTGTAGCCGCGGCGGATCGAGCCCAGCGGCCACTTCTTCCTGAACATCATGATGTTGATGCTCATGAAGGTGTATTGCAGCACGCCCGACAGGATAGAGAAGGTGATCGCCTGGTTGAGATCGGCGATGAAGGCGAAGGCCAGCGCGATCGGCAGCAGGAACAGGATCGAGCGATAGGGCGTGCGGTATTTCGGATGCACCGCCGAAAACCAGCTCGGCAGATAGCGGTCGCGGCCGAGCGAGAACCAGGCGCGCGCCGCGTCGTTGATGCAACCATTGGCCGAGGCAAGCGCGGCGAGCAGCGTCGCTATGAACAGGAGGTTCTCGAGCAGCGGGCTGCCGGTCAGTTTGCCGGCGTCCCACAGCGGATAAGAGGTGATGCCGAGATATTCCCAAGGCATAAGCGAGGCGCAGACATACCAGGTCATGGCGGCGGCGATCAGAAGCGTGATCATGCCGGCCATGGTGCCGTAGGGCAGGGAGCGTGCCGGCGAGCGCACTTCCTCGGCGGCCTGGGTGGTTCCTTCGATGCCGAGATAATACCAGATGCCGAACTGGAAGGCGGCGATGACGCCGATCCAGCCATAGGGCAGCGCGTTGCCTGGGGTGACCAGTTCGTTGAGCTTCAGCACCGCGCCTTGCGTCCACGGGCTGACCGAGAAGAACAGGACGACGATCGAGACATAGGCGATGGCCGTGATGACGAAGTTGACGTTGAGCGTCATCAGCACGCCGCGATAGTTGAGCCAGGCCAGCACCACGATGGTGGCGGCGATGAAGGAATTGTGGGTTAGCCCTTCTACACCTGCCTTGGCGACGATGGTGTCGCCGAGCAGGATAGCGTCGGACACTTCCAGCATCGTATAGGCAAAGACCAGGAACAGCGCGACGTTGAACGCCATCAGCGGCCCGACAATGTGCTTGGCCTGCGCATACTGGCCGCCGGCGGCGGCCACTGTCGACGTTACCTCGGAATCGATCATGGCCACCGAGGTGTAGAGCAGCCCGACGACCCAGCACACGATCAGGGCAGCCAGCGCGCCGCCCTTGTCGGCCGAGAAATTCCAGCCGGTGAACTCGCCGACCAGAACTATGCCGACGCCGAGTGCCCAGACATGGGCCGGGCCAAGCACCCGAAGCAGCGACACCCGGTCGCCGTGAATTGTGGTGGTAGTGTTTTCAATCGCGACCGTCATCGATCAATCCCCACTCAGATCCGGTGTTTTTCGGAAGCGGCTTCAAGCTCGCCTTCACGCGACGAGGTCAAAACGTCCTCGGAGTAGTTCGTATCGACCTTGAACCAGTCGTAGAGCATCCACAGCGCGAGCACGATCGAGATGCCCCAGCATGCGTAAGAGAGTGCCACCCACATGATCGTGTCCCCAAAATCTTCGTCGTCAAACTTTACTTATCGTCGAACTTCTCGTTGATGACATCGCGATATTCGCGGTCGGATGCCCGGAACAGGAACACGAAATAACCGATCAGGACGGCCGCCATGATGATCAGCGTCGGCCAGTCGATGATGTAGTGGAACCGGTTCTGGATGACGTCGTGCGCGGTCTCGGGTGTATAGCCGAGCTTTTCCCAGATCGAAGCCATGGTCGGATTCTGCCCGAGCGCTTCCCAGGTCTTGGCATCGAGCGCGTCGATTGATTTTGCGGCACCGGCAAGACCAAGCTTCAGCGGCAGCCACAGCGCCACGAAGATGGCGACCACGACAACGGCGATGTCGAAGACTTGCCCGGCCTTGCTCTGCTCCGGCGGCGTATAGCGGGACATTGTTTCTCCCCTCAGGACTTGCGGTTGCGGGATGCGTCGGCGTTCTTGATGTCGAGCCCGTAGATGAACTCTTTGTCTTCCTTGTAGTGTTTGACCATCGCCAGGATGGCTGCCGTGTTGAAGATGAGCACGGCGGCGGCGGCAATGGCGACGACGGCCTTGATGCTGCCCTGAGGAATGTATGGCCATGTCATGAAGAGGACGAAGAGGATCGTCGCCCACAGGCAGATGATCAGGATCGCGGATCCGCGCAAGTCGGAGCGGTACAGCGCCTCGATGCGCTGCTGCAGGTCTGCCATCGGTTTTTCCCCTTTTTTGCCGACGCCCGGTTCCGAATCCACCGCCCGCCGCTCTCTTTCAAGAGAGTGAAATTTTTTTCATAAATTCAGGCCGAATTCCGCAATTGTCAAGATGAATTTACGCTGAGTTAACCGCTTGCTTCGACCTGCCGATTTTGCCTGACAATGAAATTATTTGCTTTAGGGGGATTGCGGGCCTCTCGCGTTTGCGATCAATATTCGACCAAGCTCCCGGCCTTGCGCACGGGAGCAGGGAACAGCAGCATTTTCGATGGAGACGAGCGGATGACGGCATCCTGGAGATTTTCGACCCTGGCGGATCGCCATCGTGCGCTGGGTTCGAAACTCGAAGACTGGAGCGGTATGGGTACCGCCTGGACCTACGACAAGGATGCCGACGAGGAATATATCGCCATCCGCACCAAGGCCGGGCTTATGGATGTTTCCGGCCTGAAGAAGGTTCACATCACAGGGCCACACGCCTCGCATCTGATCGACCTCGCCACCACGCGTGACGTCGAAAAGATCTATCCCGGCAAGTCGGCCTATGCCTGCATGCTGAACGAAGCGGGCAAATTCGCCGACGACTGCATCCTCTACCGCACGGGACCGAATTCCTGGATGGTGGTGCACGGCTCGGGCACCGGCCATGAGGAACTGCAGCGGGCGGCGATGGGACGGGACGTGTCGTTGCGCTTCGACGACAATCTGCACGATTTGTCGCTGCAGGGGCCAACAGCGGTCGACTATCTGGCCAAGCACGTGCCCGGCATCCGCGACCTCAACTACTTCCATCACATGCAGACGCAACTGTTCGGCTTCCCCGTCATGATCTCGCGCACCGGCTATACCGGCGAACGCGGCTACGAAATCTTCTGCCGTGGCCAGGATGCGGGCACGATCTGGGACAGGATTCTCGACGAGGGCAAGAGCGCCGGCATCATTCCGTGCCGCTTCACCACGCTCGACATGCTGCGGGTCGAAAGCTACCTGCTGTTCTACCCCTACGACAATTCCCAAAAGTATCCGTTCGAGAATGAAGGACCCGGCGATACGCTTTGGGAGCTCGGCCTCGACTTCACCGTCAGTCCCGGCAAGACCGGCTTTCGCGGTGCCGAGGAGCACTATCGCCTGAAAGGCAAGGAGCGCTTCAAGATCTATGGCGTCCTGCTCGACGGCAGAGAGCCGGCGGACGAGGGCGCTCCGGTCTATCGCGACGGCAAAAAGGTCGGCGTTGTCACCTGCGCCATGTATTCGCCGCTGGTCGAGAAATCGATGGGCATCGCCCGGCTCGACGTCGACTGCGCGGTCAAGGACACCACGCTCGAAATCCGCAACAAGAGCGGATCGATCCAGGCGACGGCGCAGCCCTTGCCGTTCGACGATCCCAAGAAGACCAAGCGCACGGCGAAAGGCTGAGGTATAATCGACAGCGAGGGGTTTCGAGGCACGAAGACTTAAATGGCAGTCAAGACCATCATCAGCCGGCCCATCTACGGGACCCTGTCTCCGCAACCCGGCAAGCATCATCTTTTCGTGGCGGATGCGGAAGGCGCGCTCGCGATAAGAGACATGGCCGCCAGGGCTCCGGCCAGGTTCTTCGATGCAGCCGAAATCGTCTTCATTCCCGGTCCTGACGGCAAATATGTTGCCGCTCTCGAAGCATTGAAGCCGGCGCGGCTTCATCTGGCGCCGTCCTTCGCCAGCCTGCTGCCGCGTCTGAAGCAGACGCTGACCAACGCTCATATGGGTCTGCGCCTTTATCTCGCCGGCACCGAAGGCCTGATCGGCCAGGCCATGCAGGTGGCGCTCGAAGCCGGCGTCGACCACACCTCCATGCAGACCGAGCATCGCGGCTCGCTGGCGCGCCGCATGCAATGTGTCCACTGCAAGGGCATCACCGAGAATGTGACGACACAGCCGGCGACCTGCTCGCATTGTGGCCTGCTGCTTCTCGTGCGCGATCACTATTCCCGACGCCTTGCCGCTTTCCAGGGCGTCTGCATCAATGCCGAAGATCGCAGTGAAATTCCTCCGATGGAGGAGATATTTCGATGAGCACCGGCACCACCAAGCTCGACGTCGTCGTCAGCGACGTCGTCCCGGTCAATGAGTTGGTCACCCGGTTCCATTTTCGCCGACGTGATGGCGAGCTGTTGCCGACCTTTTCCGGCGGCGCCCATGTCGTGGTCGAGATGCGCGATGGCGAGCGCACAAGGCTCAATCCCTATTCACTGATGGGCTCGCCGCTAGACACGCGCGAATACACCATCTCGGTGCGCCGCGATGATGTCGGTCGCGGCGGCTCGCTGTTCATGCACAGGTCGGTCAAGCCGGGCCTGGAGATGGTGATCAGCTATCCGGTCAATCTTTTTTCGCTCGATCTGCGCGCCAAAAAACACCTGATGCTGGCCGGCGGCATCGGCATTACGCCGTTCATGGCCCAGACCGCCCAACTGGCGGGGGAGGGCGGCAATTTCGAACTGCACTACACCTGTCGCACCGCCTCGCTTGGCACCTATGCCGATGTGCTGCGGGAACGCTACGGCCGTCGCGTCCGGCTCTATCACGATGACCTTGAGGAGCGGATCGAGCTCGACCGGTTGCTATCCACGCAGCCGCTCGGGACGCACCTCTATGTCTGCGGCCCCGCAGGCATGATCAACTGGGTGCGCGACCGCGCAGCTAGCCTGGGCTGGCCGCCGGAGACCGTCCACTACGAGCATTTCGCGGCGCCGCAGCCCGGCCTGCCATTCGACGTGACGCTTGCCATCAGCGGCAAGACCATCCGCGTCGGCGAGCAGCAGAGCCTGCTGGAAGCCATCGAAGCCGCCGGCGTCGATCCGCCCTATCTCTGCCGTGGCGGCGTCTGCGGCCAGTGCGAGACCAACGTCATCTCGTGTGACGGCAAATTCATCCACAACGACCATTGGTTGAGCGAGGAAGAGCACTGTTCGGGCAATAAGATCATGCCGTGCGTGTCGCGCTTCGAGGGCAGGTCGCTGGTCCTGGAAAGATAGGAGGCGAGAATGGGCATCACCTTTCGCAAGGAAACGTTCCGCGACGACTTCACCTTCAAGAACAGCCCGGAGCATATCAGGCGGTTTCCGTTCCCCTTCCACGAGGATGCCTACATGTATGCGGTCAACATCGAGCCGCATGTCGTCGGGCCCAAGGGCTCGGTGCTGGAAAACCTGATCGACGTCGACGAGCACTATGTCGCCGAGATGCAGGACCGCGCGATGGTGCTGGCCGAGGATCCCCTGCGCTGCCAGTCGCTGCCGCACATGACGCTCGCCGGCTGGGACCTGCTGGAGCTTCTGATGGAGCAGCAGGCGCTGGGCTATCCCGAGCATTTCACGCTGACCCGGGACGGCGACCGCTGGCGCTGGATCAACCGGCCGCTCGGCATCGACGACACCTTCACGTTCGGCGACACCTCGACTTTGCCTTACGGGCCGATGGAATACATCACCCGCCAGAGCCAGGGCGACTTCTGCATCCTCGACCAGCGCGACGGCAATCTGTGGATGGACGCCGGCATGGTCACCACCCAGGCCGACTGGTCGCTCGATTTCGACATCGGCATGAATTTCTTCGAATGGCACGCGCCTGTGCCGCTGGCGCATGAGAAGGGTATTTTCACGCGCGCCCTGAAGTTCCTCACCAACATCCAGCAGGGCAAGCCGGCACGGCGCCTGAACTGGACGATGACCATCAATCCGCGGCTGGACACCAGCCCTGAGAATTATCACAAATGGGGTCCGGACCGCGCGACGGTCACGTCGGAGAATGTCGGCGACAAGGTGCATCTGCGTGTCGAACTGCAGAGTTTCTGGCGGCTGCCGCGCTCCAATGGCATCGTCTTTCCGATCCGCTGCTACCTGATCAAGATGGACGAACTGGTGACGCAGCCGAAATGGGCACGGCGCCTGCACCGCGTCATCCGCGACCTGCCCGAGGAACTCGCCAGCTACAAAGGCCTCACGCGCTTTCGCCCGACACTGGTCGAGTGGCTGTCGAAGCTGGACGATGGGAGCCCGACGAGCCCGGGGTTCGGGCCGGATTGAAAGGCCTCCCACATCATCCGGCCGCTTCGCGGCCACTTTCTCCCCGAGGGGAGAAGAGATAGCGAAGACTGGCGCCAGGCTCCTCTCCCCTGAGGGCAATCCAGGTGAGGGGGCTGCGGCGTCCCGCCTACCCAGCACTGCCCTGCGGGTAGCAGATAATCGACAAATACCGCATCGGCAGTTTCGTCAGTCGCTCCGGTCCATGCGGTGCGTCGGCGTCGAAGAACAGGCTGTCGCCGGGCTTCATCGGATAGAGATTGCTGCCGTGCCGGTAAACGACCTCGCCCTCGAGCATGTAGAGAAACTCCATGCCTTCGTGCTGGAAGGTCGGGAACACGTCGGAATCCTCGGTCAGCGTGATCAGATAGGGCTCGACGACGACACCACTGGTGTTCGAACCGATATGGCCAAGCAGATTGTACTGGTGACCGGCGCGCGTGCCGCGGCGCTCGACGTCGAGGCCTTGGCCCGCCTTGACGAACACGGCGCTGCGTTCTTCCTCGAAGCGGCGGAAGAAGGCGGTGACGGGAACGCCGAGCGCCCGCGACAGTGCCTGCAAGGTGGTCAGCGACGGCGAGGTGATGCCGTTCTCGATCTTCGACAGCATCCCCAGCGAAATATCGGTGGCGACCGCGAGATCCGCCACGGTGATGCCGAGCTTCTTGCGGAAGGCCCGCACCTCGCGGCCGATCGCGACCTCAAGCACTTTTTCGCGGGTATCGCGAATGGCGTGGGGGTTTTGTGTCAGCGGCGCGCGTATGGTCCTGCCGTCCGCCGACACTTTCGGCGACGGCTTTGCCTTTGCGCTCGCGGGAGCCTTGGAATCCGAATTCGCCTTTGCCATGTCGCCCCTCAATCGTCGGGATTTATTTCACTCAAGGTGAACATGTCAGGTGCCGATACAGGAGCGCAACCGCAACGGCAAGCCATCTTATGTCGCGCGCGGCAGTGCGACCATCGCGGCGCCGGTGGGTTCTCCGCCAGGAATCCTCTGCGCGCAAACCCCGTTCCAGCAGATGTCTGTTGACAGCACCAAGAGGCCAATTACTGTCACTGCCAGTGAAATTTGTTTCGCTGGGGAAATCAAAAAAGGAGGCCCGGAATGAACACTCGCGTTGCCGTCATCGGAGCCGGACCGTCCGGTCTGGCTCAACTCAGGGCTTTCAAGTCGGCGGCCGACAAGGGCGCCGAGATTCCCGAGATCGTCTGCTTCGAAAAGCAGTCCGACTGGGGTGGTCTGTGGAACTACACCTGGCGTACCGGCCTCGACGAACATGGCGATCCCGTGCACGGCTCGATGTACCGCTATCTCTGGTCGAACGGGCCGAAGGAATGCCTGGAATTCGCCGACTACACATTCGAGGAGCATTTCGGTCGGCCGATCGGCTCCTACCCGCCGCGTGCGGTGCTGTGGGACTACATCAAGGGCCGCGTCGAGAAGTCGGGTCTGCGCAAATGGGTGCGCTTCAACAGCCCGGTGCGGATGGTCACCTTCTCGGACGAGACGAAGAAATTCACCGTCACCGCGCATGACCGCACCAACGACGTGACTTACTCCGAGGAGTTCGACAATGTCGTCGTCGCCTCCGGGCATTTTTCTGTGCCCAACGTTCCCTATTTCGAGGGCTTCTCGACCTTCAACGGCCGCATCCTGCACAGCCACGATTTCCGCGACGCGATGGAGTTCAAGGGCAAGGACATCCTGATTATCGGCCGCTCCTACTCGGCCGAGGACATCGGTTCGCAGTGCTACAAATATGGCGCCAAGTCGATCACCTCCAGCTATCGTTCCAAACCGATGGGCTTCAAATGGCCCGAGAATTGGAAGGAAGTGCCGCTGCTGCAAAAGGTCGTCGGCAAGACCGCCCATTTCAAGGACGGCACGACCAAGGATGTCGACGCCATCATCCTGTGCACCGGCTATCTCCATTCCTTCCCGTTCCTGACCGACGATCTCAAGCTCAAGACCGCCAACCGCATGTGGCCGTTGGACCTCTATGAGGGCGTGGTCTGGGAGAAGAACCCGAAGCTGTCCTATATCGGCATGCAGGACCAGTTCTACACCTTCAACATGTTCGACGCGCAGGCCTGGTACGCCCGCGACGTCATCATGGGCCGCATCAAGCTGCCGTCCGCCGAGGCGATGGCGGCGCATGGTGCCAAATGGCGCGCCCGCGAGGAGACGCTGGAGGATGCCGAGCAGATGATTTGGTTCCAGGGCGACTACACCAAGGAACTCATGGACCAGACCGACTATCCCGGCTTCGACGTCGAGGCGGTCAACCAGACCTTCATGGCGTGGGAGCACCACAAGGCCGAAGACATTATGAGCTTCCGTGACCATTCCTACCGCTCACTGATGACCGGCACCATGGCTCCGCTGCATCACACGCCGTGGCTGCAGGCACTGGACGATTCCATGGAAAGCTATCTCGAGGTGAAAGGAGTGGCGGCCGAGTAGGCCGCCGCCGCTATCCAAGCCTCGCCCGCGCCTTGGCCGTCCAAGCATTGAACAGCCGGTCGGCGACGATGCCGATGAAGGCGATGGCGAGGCCGGCGACGATGCCGCGGCCGGAATCGGCCTTCGACAGCGCGATGAACACTTCCTGGCCGAGATCGCGCGTGCCGACCATGGCGCAGATGATGATCATCGCCAACGCCATCAGGATGGTCTGGTTGACGCCCAGCATGATTTCCGGCAACGCCAGCGGCAGTTGCACACGAAAGAAGGTCTGGCGCGGGGTGCAGCCCGACACTTTCGCTGCCTCGATCAGTGCCGACGGCACCTGCCTTATGCCGTGATTGGTGTAACGGATCGCCGGCACCACGGCGAAGGCTATCGTTGCAATCATCGCCGTCACGTCGCCGACCCTGAACAGCATCACGACCGGGATTATGAAACAGAAGGACGGCAGCACCTGCAGGGTGTCGATGACGGGTGTGACGATCTTTTCGAAGCGGTCGCTACGGGCAGCCATCAGGCCGACGGGAATGCCGATCAGGCAGGCGAGGAAGGCGGAGATGCCGCAGAGATAGACCGTCGCCATGGTCTTTTCCCACAGGCCGGTGACCGCGCAGAAAGCGGTCAGCATTGCCACCAGGACGGCCAGCCGCGGGCCGGAAAGCTGGTAGCCGGCAAGACCGAGCAGGAACGCCGCGCCCAGCCAAGGGAAGCCTTCGCAGAAGGCGCGCACCGGATTGAGCACATTGAGGATCAGCGCCACGCGGAAGGCTTCGATGACATCGAAGAAGTTTATCGTCACCCAGTTCACCGCCGCTTTCCACAGTGGCGCGGTGGTGAAGGTGATCGCCTTCGGCACGGTCGCGAGGGCGGGAACGAACAGGCCGAGCAGAGTGGTGACGGCAAGGATGGCGATGGCGAGCGTCAGATTGGGATGGCGGCGCCAGAAACCCGGGCTGCCGGACCGGTGGACATTGCCCTTCGCCTGCTTGCGGGCGATGGCCTGGCTCAGCCGGTCGAGCGCGATGGCCAGTGCCACGATGGCAAGCCCGGCTTCCATGGCCTCGCCGACCTTGAGCGCGCGAAGCGCCAAAAGCACGTCGTAGCCTAGGCCGCCGGCGCCGATCATCGAGGCGATGATCACCATGTTAAGTGCCAGCATGATCACCTGGTTGACGCCGACCATCAGCGTCGGCCGCGCCGATGGCAGCAGCACGCGCCACAATTTCTGCCGCGCCGTGCAGCCTGCCATCTCGCTGAAATCGTCGATCTCGGACGGCACCCGAGACAGGCCCAGCATCGTCGCCCGCACCATTGGCGGCGTGGCGAAGATGGCGGTGGCGATCATCGCCGAGACCGGGCTGTTGCCGAACAGCAGCAGCATCGGGATGAGATAGGCGAAGGTGGGGATCGTCTGCATCAGGTCAAGTGCCGGGGAGACCACAAGTCGCTCGGCCCACGGCGTGCGCCAAGCCCAGATGCCGGCGAACAGTCCGGTGAGAATGCAGAACGGCACCGCGATCGAGATCAGCGCCAGGGTCAGCATGGCGCTCGTCCATTGGCCAAACAGCGCGATGTAGAGGAAACATCCGCCAACCAGCAGGCTGAGCTTCCTGCCTCCTGCCACATGGCCGGCGAGGAAGGCGACTGCGCAGACGCCAACCCAGGACAAACGCGGCAGCACGAAAGCGTCGGCGCCATGGCCGAACTTGAAATTCTTGGCCAAGAGATTGAGCGCGAAGTCGAGCGGCACGCCGAGCACCGCGGTGACCGAGCGTGTCAGCCAAGACAGGTTCGACTTGATCCAGCCCATCAGCGCGCTGACCCAGTCGGCGACGGGGACGACCGCCTCGACCGGGTAGTTGACGGCCCATGGCAGCCTGTCCTGCAGCAGGAACATCACCAGCACGGCGGCAAGCGCGAGCACCCAGATCACCAGCCACCGTTGGATCGGCGGCCTTGTCCGGCTGGCGTTTGCCGTTACCGTCATGCGCCGCCTCGCTCGATGCCGGCCAGAAGATCGATCACCGCTTGCGGCGTCACTTCGCCGATGGGCGTGCCGGTGCCGTTGATCACGGCGAAGGGTTTGCCGGCGGCAACGATGCTGGCCGAAAAACTCGATATCTTGGCCTCGGGCGCCACCGTGCCGCCGTGCTCGGCGCTAGCGCAGGTACGCATCAGGCTGCGCGCTGAGATCACCTTGGCGCGGTCGACGTCGCGGGTGAACTCGGCGACATAGTCGGTCGCCGGATTGACCACCAGTTCCTCCGGCGTGCCGATCTGGATGACTTGGCCGTCCTTCATGATGGCGATGCGGTCGGCCAGCCTGATGGCCTCGTCGAAATCATGGGTGATGAAGACAATGGTCTTGTGCAGCATGGTCTGCAGCCGCATCAACTCGTCCTGCATCTCGCGGCGGATCAGCGGATCGAGCGCCGAGAACGGCTCGTCGAGAAACCAGATCTCCGGCTTGGTGGCGAGGCTGCGGGCGATGCCGACGCGCTGCTGCTGGCCGCCCGACAGTTCGCGCGGATAGAAATGCTCGCGGCCGCGCAGACCGACAAGTTCGATGACTTCCCGGGCGCGCGCCTCGCGCGTCGGCCGATCCTGTCCCTGGATACTCAGAGGAAAGGCGATGTTGTCGAGCACGTTGAGATGCGGCAACAGCGCGAAATTCTGGAACACCATGCCCATGCGATGGCGCCTGAGTTCGATCAGGGCGGCATCGGAAATCTTGAGCAGGTCCTTGCCTTCGAATTCGACCTTGCCGTGTGTCGGCTCGACCAGCCGCGACATGCAGCGCACCAGCGTCGACTTGCCGGAGCCGGACAGGCCCATGATGATGAAGATCTCGCCCTGGCGGATTTCGAGGTCGACGGCGCGCACCGCACCCACAAGGCCTGCCGCCGAGACCTCCGCCATGCTGGCCTTGCCGTCACGCTCGCGAATGAAATTGGCGGCGTTCGAGCCGAACAGTTTCCAGACGTTGCGGCAAGCAAGTTTTATCGGGCGGGCATCCGTCGCGTCGGATGCCTGTTCAATCGCTTCCGTCATTCAGTCGTCCTTCTGGAACATCAGGAATTGAGGCCCGGCCGGTCAACAGCCGGGCCTCCCTTTCCAGTCGGAGGTCACTGCGCCCAGGCTTTCCAGTCCGCCTCGTGAGCCGCGACCCAGGCGGCGGCGACGTCTTCCGGCGTCTTGCCGTCAAGATCGATCTCGCCGCTCATCTTGTTCAACTCGTCGGTGTCGATCGTGTAGGCCTTGGCCACTTTGTAGGCGACCGGCCATTTGTCTTTCATGCCGTTCCAGGAGTACTTCCAGATCTCGCCATGCGGCTTGCCGCAGTCGTATTTGGCGTCCGGGTTCACACCCCATTTCGGGTCGCTGTAGCATTCGGGCGTGTATTCGGGAAACTGCACCCATTCGCCCTTGTATTTTGCAGGCGCCCAATGCGGCGAATAGATCCACAGCATGATCGGCGCCTTGCGCTGATAGGCGGAGTCCAACTCGGCGAACATCGCGGCATCAGTGCCGGCATGGATCACGGTGAAGGGCAGCTTCAGCGCCGCGACACGCTCGTCGTCAAAGCCTTCCCAGGTCACCGGGCCGCCGAGATAGCGCCCCTTTGGCACCGTCTCGGCGGTCGAGAACGATGCCGCGCAGGTGGCGTCGAGCAGAGCGTGCCAGTCCGGCAAGGAGGGACATTTCTCCTTCATGTATTCGGGAAACCACCACTCTTCCTTGGCCTTCGGGCCGAGCTTGCCGAGCCTTTCGGTCTGGCCGGTGGCGTCCGAGGCCTTCATCGCTTCGCCAGCCGTCGTATCCCAGAATTCCAGGCCGACATCGATATCGCCATTGGTGAGGCCGGTTGTCAGGCTGGAGAGATAATCGGCGGTCGGGTATTCGACGGCATAGCCGAGCTTTTCCAGGATGCCGCCGAGGATCTTGGCGTTGAGATTGACGCTGGTCCAGTCGAACAGCGCGATCTTGATCGGGTCGTTCGATTCCGGCGCCGCTGCCTGCGCTGTCGGCGTCAGGACACTTGCCGCGGCAAGTGCAAAAGCTCCCATTGAGAATTTCGATATCACACTGCGAAATGGCATGCTTGGTTCTCCTTCAAGCTGTGACGGTTATTGGTCGTTCCCTTGTTGCGTCTTTTCTTGATTGTGTTGGAAAGGCAGGCTGTTGCGCAAGACCGTTCTCGCCATGCCGGAGCCAAAGCCGGCACAGGCGCGATGATGCTCGATTTCGGTGATGACGGACGCTGCCGAGACAGCCAGTATCATGGCCGATCGATCGCCGCGAGAGCGATCATCCGCGGATCAATAGCGATCATCCGCCGATCAACTGCCAGTCCTGCGGCGCCCTGCAGGGTGCGAGCCATCAAGGTCCATGATCCCGAGCATTTCCGGCGGATTTGCTCTCGGCTATCGCCTGGCAAGTCCCATCTCGCCAGCGCGGTTTCATAGGATGAAAATATATATACCAACGTTCATGCAGCGCAACGATTAACGCCGCGAAGAAGCAGAATTCCGGACTGCATGCGCAGCCGGCGGGACACGGGTCCACGCCGTGTTTACCAGCAGACGTAGCCGCCATCGACGATCAGGTCGAGCCCGGTGACGAAGCTCGACGCGCGGCTGGCCAGGAAAACCGTCGGCCCGACCATTTCCTCCGGCGTCGCCATGCGTCCCATCGGCGTATCGCGTTTGAAGATCTTCACCTCTTCGGCCACCTCCGGCCTTTTGTTCATCGGCGTCAGCGTATAGCCTGGGCTGACGACGTTGACACGCAGCCCACGATCGGCCCACTCCATGGCGAGGCTCTTCGACATGTGGATGACGGCGGCCTTCGAGGAATTGTAATGCGCCTGCGTCAATCCGCGATTGACGATGGTGCCCGACATCGAGGCGATGTTGATGATCGAGCCCTTGCCTCGCGCCAGCATCTTGCGCGCTTCTGCCTGGCAGGACAGGAACACGCCGGCGACATTGACCTCGTGCACCTTTCGCCATTTATCCAGCGCCAGTGTCTCCGCTGGTTCGGAACCGGCAATGCCGGCATTGTTGACGGCGACCGTCAACGGGCCGAGTTCGGCTTCGACGCGATCCATGGCCGTGGCCAGGTCGCGCTCCGACGTCACCGTGCCCGTCAGCACCAGCGCCCTGCGGCCGAGTGCCGTGATCCGGTGAGCGGTTTCGTCCAGCCCACCCTTCGACGCATGGCCAAAACAAGCGACATCGGCGCCTGCCTCGGCGAGTCCGATCGCGATTGCCTGGCCAATGCCGCTGCCAGCGCCGGTGACCAGCGCAACGTCGCCGTCCAGTTTGAAAAGATCCATCGATAGCCCTCCCTGCTCAAGGAAGGTATGCGCTGACCTATATCTCGATCAAGCCTCAGCGGGCTGCGGCGTGCCTAGAAATATCCGTCGGACGCGGCCGTGGCTTCCTTCGAGATTTCGACGCCATCGACCAGGATCTTGTCGACCAGTTCGTGGTGGAAGCAGACCAGTCCCTTGATGCGTTCTGCCTCGTGCACCGGCTCCGGATAATACCAGACCATGTTCTCGTGCCGTTTCTTGGGCGTGGTCACGTGATAATAGTTGGAAATGCCCTTATAGGGGCAGCGTGATATGTAACGGCTGGGCGCGAACATATCGAGCCGCGTGTCGGAGATCGGCAGATAGTGGCGCACCGGGTGGCCGGTTTCGAACAGGAACACGCCGCGCCGTGAATCGGCGACTTGCTCGCCATCGAGGATGACCTGGACGCGCCGCGACGACGGCAGGCAGTCGACGCGGCGGAACGGGTCGCGGGCATGCACGAAGATCTCCTCGTCTTCCTCGAACCAGTGGCCCATCTTGCCCCACACGAACGACATGTAGCCCGAGATCGGCGGACAACCCTTGACGGGATCGAGATAGCGCCATGCACCATCTTCGACCAAGGTGATGCCTGTATTGAGCGAGTAGTGCGTGGCGACGCCCTTGTACGGATCTTCCGTCGTCGTCTTTGAGGGCAGCAGGAATTCCTCGCGCACGTCCTCGATCGGGAAATAGTAGACCGGCAGATGGTCGGATTCGTACAAAACCAATGCCCTGGTGGTGTCGGCAACGGTCATCGAACCGACCTGGACCCGCAGCCGCTTCAGCGACGGCATTGTGAAGGCGACATAGCCCGGCTCGAACTCGTACTGCTCGATAGTGTCGAGCACGGGGAAATGCGGTCCGCGACCGCGCAGATGAGGCTTGCGAATGGTAGTCTCCCGTTTCTGTCGTGGCCGAACGTTGGCGCGGCAGCCTCTATCCCAGCGACACCCGATCGAGCAGCAGCCCGGCGGCGATCGGCGGCAAGCCGCTGACATTCTTGCGCACCGGCACCAGGAGATCGGGGAAGTAGCTGAAGATGACGGGTGTCTCGTCGAGCAGCAGTTTCTGGATGTCGGAGGCTGCCGCGCGCTGCGCGCCGATATCCAGCGCCTTGAGATAGCTGGTGACCGTGTCGTCATAGGCAGGGTTCTTGAAATGCGCCGCGTTCCACGGACCGTCGCTGACCAGCGGGCTCTTGAGGAACACATTCGGCACGCTGCGATGAGCGTAGTCGGTGATGCCGAGCGGGCTGTCCAGCCAGTCTGATTGGCCGAATACAGCCTTGCCGTAATATTTGTCCTGATCTTCGATGTTGAGCGAGATGCGGGCGCCGATCTCCTTGGCGAAGTTCTGGAACAACTGCGCGTAGCCGGGGATATCGGAGTAGCGCAACGTTGTCAGTGTGATGTCGAAACCACCGGCAAGCCCCGCCGCCTCCATGAGTTGCTTGGCCTTGGCGATATCCTGCGTGCGTTGCGGCACCGATTTGTCGGTGGCCGGGAAGGCCGGCGCGAACGGGCTGTCATTGCCGGTCGCCGCCATGCCGCGGCACAGTCCGTCGACCAGCTTGGACCGATCGATGCTGAGCGCCAGCGCCTGGCGCACGCGCTTGTCGGTGAAGGGCGCCATGTCGCAGCGCATGTGCAACTGGCGATGCGCGGTCGAGGCGACGCGCAGCACCGTGATGTCGGGGCTGTTCAGCACCACCTGGCTGACGTCGAGCGGAACCGCGTCAAGAATGTCGACCTCGTCGGCCTGCAGCGCCAGGATGCGCGGCTGCACGTCGTTGTAGAACTTGAATTCGAGCCGGTCGGGCAACGCCTTCTCGCCCCAATAGTCGGGATTGCGCACGAAGGTCGCGCCGACCTTCGCGTGTAGGTCTCCATCCGGAACGGCCCGGTGCCCTCAAAGGCCTTTTCATAATCGCCTTTGTAGCTCGCCGGCAGGATGACGGCGTTGTAATTGTCGATCGACACCGAATAGGGAAAGCTGCCGTTCGGCGCATCGAGATGGAAGGCGACGGTGTGATCGTCGACCTTCCGGGTTCCACCCTTCGACAACAGGCCCTTGAACACCGACAGCGCGTTGGAGGCGCCGTTCGGATCGGCCAGCCGATCGAACGTTGCGACGACGTCGTCGGCTTTGAACTCCTCACCATTGTGGAATTTCACGCCCTTGCGCAGCTTGAAGGTCCAGACGCTGCCGTCGGCATTGGGCGACCAGCTTTCCGCCAGAACCGGCTTCAAGGTCAGATCCGGCTGGGTGATGCAAGGAATTCGGCGGTCTGGAAAACCAGCTGATAGCTGCCGCTGTCATAGAAGGTAACAGGATCGATGGCACCGCCGGGCGTGGCCACGCCGGCGCGCACCGTGCCGCCCGGCTTGCCCTCGGCGCGGGCCTTCCGCGTGCCGAAACCGGCCGCTCCCAAAATGCCGCCAAGCAACGGCAGCGATAGGCCAAGCATGCTGCCGTGGCGGAGAAAATCACGCCGGTCGAGCCTGCCTGCCATGAACTCGTCGACAGCGGAATTTTCGATTTCCGTGAGGCTTTTGCGGGCGGCGTCGATCGTCATGAAATGCCTTGGCATGGCTGCATTCCTCGCTTGCCCTCGGGAGAGTGGCCATTTAGGTCATTGTTGACCGCGACCGGAAAGCGATATTTTTTGATGGGCCCCATCGAAATTTTCGATGCTGGAGAGATGGCATGGATACCGAAAACCTGCGCAGCTTCCTGGAGGTCGCCGAGCATGGCAGTTTCACCGTCGCGGCCAGCCGGCTCAATCTCGCGCAGTCAACCGTCAGCGCCCGGATAAGGGGGCTGGAGGAGCAGTTGGGGCGCCGGCTCTTTGTCCGTGACCGCGACGGCGTCACGCTGACGCCGGCTGGCCGGCAGTTCCTCCCGCACGCCTCCTCAATCACCCGCACTTGGGAGCAATCGCGGCAGGACATCGCCGTTCCCGACGGCTACGAGTCGCTGTTGCGCTTCACCGCGCCCGCCTATCTCTGGGATCGCGTCACCTCGCCATGGATCGCATGGATGCGAGCCCAGCGGCCGAACGTGGCGCTGCGGCTCGAAGGAAGCTTTCCCGACCTGGCGATCGACCAATTGGCCCAAGGGCTGCTCGACATCTGCATTCTCTATCTGCCGCGACCGCATCCCGGCATCGTCTACGAGACGCTGGCCGTCGATCAGGTCGTGCTCGTCCAGCATTCCGCGCAGGCAGGACCGTGGACGCAGAACTATATCCTGATGGATTGGGGGCTCGAATTCCGCATCGAGCACGATCGTGCCTTCGCCGGGATGGTGCAGCCGGCAATCTCGGCCGGGCTGGTCTTCATCGGCCTGCAGCACGTGCTGTCGCAAAAAGCCGCGGCCTATCTGCCGCTCAGTGCCGTCAGCGGCTACATCGAGAACGGTGAGATGAAACGCATCGAGGATGCGCCTGTGTTTCAGCGGCCGATCTATCTCGCCTATCCCAGCAATCCCGCATCGTCGGATGTGCTCGACGTCGCATTGACCGGATTGCGGACGCTGGCAAGGGACTGGACCGGTGAGCAGGGCTTTGCCGAGGGCGACCGCTCCTTCAGCATGAGCGGCCAGGCCTAATGGATACGGGCCGCTACGCCGGCAGGGCCGCGACCGCCGCCGGTTTCTGCAGCCGCCTCAACTCGGCATAGGGAACGTGGCAACGGATCGAATGCCCCGGCTGGGCCTCGGCGAGCGGCGGCTCCTGTTGTTCGCAGATCGGCCCGATCTTGCGTGGGCAGCGCGTGTGGAAGACGCAGCCAGATGGCGGGTTGCTGGCGCTGGGGATTTCGCCATCGAGCCGGATGCGCGCTGTCTCGGCCTGATCGAGCTTGGGTACGGCCGATAGCAGCGCCTCGGTGTAGGGGTGATGCGGTCCGGAAAAACGTCTTCCGATGGCCCGATCTCCAGGATGCGGCCGAGATAGAGCACGGCGATCTTGTCGGATAGATAACGCACCACGCCAAGGTCATGCGAAATAAAGATGTAGCTGACGTCCTCCTTTGCCTGCAGGTCGGCGAGCAGGTTGAGGATCGCCGCCTGGACGGAAACGTCGAGCGCCGAGGTCGGCTCGTCGCAGACGACGATGCGCGGATCGCCGGCGAAGGCACGCGCAATGGCGACGCGCTGCTTCAGCCCGCCCGAAAGCTGGCGCGGCTTGGCCGCCAGATGCCGGTCGGTGAGCCGCACCGAGCGGAGGAGATCGTTGAGGCGTGCCTCCAGTGCGGCACCCCTCAAGCCCGCCAGCCGCTTCAGCGCACGGCCGATCAGATGGCGGATCGAATGCGAGCGGTTGAGGGCGGAGTCCGGGTTCTGGAAGACGATCTGCATCGCCTTGACCTAGTCGTCGCCGCGGTTCTCCAGCTTCGGCGCCAGCGCCTTGCCCTCGAGCTCGATGGTGCCGCCCTCATCGGGAGGCACCAGCCCGAGCAGCAGCCTGGCGAAGGTGGTCTTGCCCGAGCCGGATTCGCCGACCAGCCCGAGCGTCTCACCGGGCCTGAGATCGAGCGAAACGTCCTTGACGGCGCGCAGTGCATGGCCGTGGCTGGCGTAGGTCTTGTTCAGCCCGGCGACGCGCAGCACCGGCGCCGTTGTGGGTTTCGGTGCGGGCACCACGTTGGCGGGCGTGGCGCGTGGCAGGGCCTGCGCCTGGTCGCGGTAGTGGCAGCGCGACAGCCGCCTCCCGCGCTCGTCGGTCAGATCATAGAGCGGCGGCAATTCGGTGCGGCAGCGGTCGATGGCCAGCGCGCAGCGGTCGGCGAAGGCGCAGCCCTTGATGTCGGCGCCGATGCCGGGCAGGAAGCCGGGGATGGTGTCGAGCCGGCCCTGGTCCTTGCGCTGGCCGCCGCGCGGCAGGCAGCGCAGCAGCGCCACCGTGTAGGGGTGGCGCGGATCGTTGAAGACGACATCGGTCGGTCCTTCCTCCACCAGCATGCCGGCATAGAGCACGCCGACCCGGTCGCACATGTTGGAGACGACGGCGAGGTTGTGGCTGATGAACAGGATCGAGGCCGACAGCTCCTGCCTGAGCTGCGCGATGAGGTCGAGCACCTCGGCCTCGACCGTCGCATCGAGCCCGGTGGTCGGCTCGTCGAGGATCAGCATCGAGGGATCGTTGGCCAGCGCCATGGCGATCGCCACACGCTGCTGCATGCCGCCCGACAGCTGGTGCGGATAGCGCTGCATGACGCTTGGCGGATCGGAGATGCGCACGCGGTTCAGCATGGCAATGGCCCGATCGGTGGCCGCTTGGCCCGTGATGCCGCCAAGCTCGAAAATCTCGGTCAATTGCCGGCCGATGCGGATCGACGGGTTTAGCGCCTTTCCCGGATCCTGATAAACCATGGAGACGCTTTCGGCACGCGCGCGCCGAAGCGCCTCCGCGTCGAGCTTCATCACGTCCTGGCCGTCGAGTGAGATGGCGCCACCCGATATCGAGCCGTTGCGCGGGAGATAGCGCACCACGGTGAGGGCTACCGTCGACTTGCCGCAGCCGGATTCGCCGACCAGCCCATAGGCCTCGCCCTGGCCGATGGTGAGGCTGAGATCGCGCAGCACCGCGCGATTGCGGCCGGCGACCCGGTAGGCGACCGACAGGTCCTTGATAGCGAGCGCGTCCTTTGCCTTCCCGGTCGATGTATTGGCGGGTTCAGTCATTGAAGGCCCCATGCACGCCGTCGGCGGCCAGGTTGACGCCGATCACCAGCGAGGCGATGGCGAGCGCGTCGAACAGCACCGTCCACCAGAAGCCGCCGCCGATCATGCCGTAATTACTGGAGATGGAGAGCCCCCAGTCGGGTGACGGCGGCTGAATGCCAAAGCCCATGAAGGAGAGGGTAGCGACCGCGAAGATGGCGTAGCCCAACCGCACCGTGGTCTCGACCAGGATCGGCGGGATGACGTTGGGCAGGATCTCGATGAACATCGTATGCAGAGCGCTCTCATGCCTGAGCTGTGCGGCGGCGACATAGTCGAGCTCGCGCTCGGCCAGCACCGCCGAACGCACGGTGCGCGCGATGATCGGCGCGAAGCTCAGGCCGATGACGATGATGACGGTGGTCTTGGACGTGCCCAGCGCGACGATCGCAAGCAGCGCCACGATCACCACGGGGACCGCCATGAAGGCTTCAAGGATGCGGCTGACGACGTCGTCGACGATGCCGCGGAAGTAGCCGGTGAGCAGGCCGAGCGCGGTGCCGGCGACCGTCGCCAGCAAGGTCGCCAGCGGCGCGACCGTCAGGATATCGCGCGAGCCGGCGATGACGCGCGAGAACACGTCGCGGCCGATCTGGTCGGTGCCGAACCAGTGTTCGCGCGAAGGCGGCGCCAGGGCGTTGATGATGTCGTCGGCGAGCGGATCGTAGGGGACAAAATGTTCGCCAAACAGCGCGCAGGCAACCCAGAACAGCACGATGGCGATGCCGACCAGGAACGTTCGCGAGCGCAGCAGGGAGAAGAAGACTTCGGCCAGCGGGCCGCGGCGCCGCATGTCGTCCTGTGCGGGGGAGGGGGTCTGGACGGCGCTCATTGGTCTGACCCCAGGCGGATGCGCGGATTGAGCACGGAGTAGAGGAAGTCGGCGATCAATGTGGCCACCGCATAGACGATGCCGATGGTGAGGATGCCGGATTCCAGCATCGGAAAATCCTTGCCGCGCGCGGCGGTGAAGATCAGCGAGCCGATGCCCTGGTAGCGGAACAGCGTCTCGATCACGACCAGGCCTCCGATGAGATAGCCGGTCTGGGTGGCAACCACCGTGATGGTCGGCAGCAGCGCATTGCGCAGCACGTGGCGCCAGATCACCGTGCGCCACGGCAGGCCCTTGAGCACCGCCGTTCGCGTATAGTCGGAATCGAGCGCCTCGATCATGCCGGAACGCGCCATGCGCGCGATATAGCCGAACAGCACCAGGAATAGTGGCAGCGATGGCAGGATCAGGTAATAGAGTTGGGTGAAGACGCCGGCATCCCTGGGCCATGCGGCAGAGATCGGCAGCCAGCGCAGCCACACGCCGAAGATCAGGATCAGGATGATGCCGGTGACGAATTCCGGCAGCACGGTCACCGACAGGCCGCCGAGGCTGATGATACGATCAAGCGGGCGGTTGAGGTTGAGTGCGGCAATGACGCCGCCGAGGATGCCGATCGGCACCACCAGCACGAAGGCGACCGCCGCTAGTTTCATCGAATTGCCAAGCGCGCCGATGACGAAGGGCGCTACCGGCGAGCGGAATATGTAGGAGGTGCCCATGTCGCCCTGGACGAAGTTCGAGATCCAGCTCCAGTACTGGATGAGCAGCGGGCGATCGACGCCGAGCGTGTGATTGAGCGCGTCGACCGCGCGTTGGTCGGCGAACGGGCCGAGGATCGCGCGCCCGACATTGCCAGGCAGGACCTGGCCACCCAGGAACACCATGATGCTGAGCAGGAACAGCGTCACCAGCGACAGGGACACACGCCGCGCAAAGAAGGAGAGAATGGCTAAGACTCCTTGCAAAGCCAGCCCCCTTTTCGCTTACGCCTTCGATGCCTTTTCGAGGAACAGCTGCGACATGGCTGTCGGTTGCACGCCGGCCACGCCTTTCGCCGTCGCCGTCAGGTAGTCGTAGAAATAGCCGAAGATGACAGGCGTTTCCTCGAGCAGAAGCTTCTGGATCTTCCCGGCGTCGGCCTTCTGTGCCTCGAGGTCGAGCGCCGCGATATAGCTGGTCGCCAACGCATCGTAATCCTTGTTCTTGAAGTGCGCGGCATTCCAGGTGCCGTCGCTCTTCAGGGGAGCGGCAAGATAGACATTCGGCACGCCGCGATGGCCGTAGTCGGTGATGCCCATCACCGAATCCAGCCAGTTCGATTTGCCGAACACCGCGTCGCCATAATAGGCGCTCTGGTCGAGGATGTTGAGTTCGAGCTCGATGCCGATCTCCTTGACCCAGTTCTGGATGAGCTGGGCATATTCGGGGATTTCGAGATAGCGCTCGGTGGTCAGCGTGATCTTGAAGCCCTTGCCGGCACCAGCTGCTTCCATGAGCTGCTTGGCCTGCGCGATGTCCTGCTTGCGCTGCGGTATGCTCGTATCGGTCGAGGGGTAGACCGCGGCGAATGGGCTGTCATTGCCCAGCGACGAGCGTCCCTTCATCAGACCGGCGGCGAGCTTGTCGCGATCGAGGCAGAGCGCGATGGCGCGGCGCACACGTGCATCCTTCAGCGGACCGTCGTCGCAGCGCAGATGCAGTTGCTGGTGAGCCGACGACTTCAGGCTGATGATTTCGAAGCCCGGATCGTTGAGCAGGGCCACGCCGGCCAGCACCGGCATCTGGTTGATGACGTCGACCTGCCCACCCTGCAGCGCCAGGATCATCGGCTGCACGTCGGTAAAGAAGGTGAACTCGGTACGGTCAGGCAGCGCCTTCGCTCCCCAGTAGTTCTCGTTGCGGACGAAGGAAGCGCCGACCTTCGCTGTGTATTTCTCCACCTTGAACGGGCCGGTGCCATCGAAGCTCTTCTCGTAGTCGCCCTTGTAGTCCGCCGGGATGATGACGGCGTTGTAATTGTCCGACGAGACCATGTAGGGAAAATTGCCGTTCGGCGCGTCGAGGTGGAATTCCACCGTGTAGTCGTCGACCTTCTTGCTGGCTCCTTTCGACAGGATACCGGTGAACACTGACAGCGCGTTGGACGAGTTTGCCGGATCGGCCAGGCGGTCGATGCTCGCCACCACGTCCTCGGCCTTCATCTCGCCGCCGCTGTGGAATTTCACGCCCTTGCGCAATTTGAAGGTCCAAACCGAGCCGTTGTCGTTCGGCTTCCAGCTCTCGGCCAATGCAGGCTGCAGCACCAGGTCGGGGCCGTCGACGCAGAGGAATTCCGCAACCTGCTGCATGATCAGCAGGCCGCCGGCGTCGGCGATCGTGACGGGATCGATGGCTGCCGCCGGCACGCTGCTGGCGACACGGATGGTGGCGCCGGGCGCGCCCTGGGCGCGGGCCAGAGACGGCATGCCGCCAAGGCCGGCAGCCGTGGTGATGCCTCCAAGCAGCGGCAGCGACAGGCCAAGCAGGCTGCCATGGCGGATAAAATCGCGTCGGCTGACACGGCCGTCGACGAGACCGTCGATCAGGTGATTTTCAAGCGGCGAGCGATTGCGCCGGATCAGGTCGAGAATGCGGTAGTTCTTGATCATGGGTTTAACCCTTCCCCTGTTTCTTATGGTTTGATTAACGCGTCTCTCAGTTGACGAAGTCCGTGGAATTCTCCTGTCCCCGGCTATCAACGATGTCAGTCGACCGGGACTGTAGCATGCGGTTTTCCCTGGTCCATCCGATCCCTGCGGCGCGGGGGTCAGATTTTCTTGAGCAATGCTTCCACCCGTCCGGTCCTGCCGTCGCCATCGATCGCCGCGGCGGACTCTTGTTCTTGAAATATGTTTCCTTTCCCGTGTCGTTCTCCTAGTTCAGCGGCAAACGGCGATATGTCCCGGGCTTGGCCGGGTCGTGATATTTGTTGCAAGGGCCGTTCTCGGCAAAGTCGCGATGGCAGGCCGCGAGATTTTTCCGCGACAAGGTGACACCAAGACCGGGACCTTCCGGGACACGCACCGTATTGTTCCTGGGGCAAAACGGCCCCTCCTCGGTGATGTCCATGGGTTGCATACGAAACAGCGACTGGTTCGGCTCCCGGATCCAGCCCAGGGCCGCGCACAGATGCAGGTAGGCCGCGCTGCCGATGCCGCTGTCGCCGCTGTAGCACCAGAAATCGATGCCCGCGTGCTCGCAGGCGCCGACAAAGCGCAGCATCCGGCCGATGCCGCCATGCGCGGTGGGATTGCCGACGAATGCATCCGGCACCTTGAGGTCCATGGCGCGCGCGATGTCGATATTGTGGGTCGAGAAAGGGATCGAGCAATGCTTTCGCAACTGCCGCATCTCCTCGATCGTGGCCACCGGATCCTCCCAGTTGCGCACGCCGAGCTCTTCCAGCGGCCGCGCCAGCCGCCGCGCCGTGCTGAGCGAATAGGCCTGGTTGGAATCGATGCGTATCATCGCATCGTCGCCGAGTTGTTCGCGGATCAATTCGACCATTCTCAGCGAGATTTTTGGGTCGTCGGTCGAGAACTTACCTTCGAAGAAGGTCGTGCCATGTGTCTCGTGCAGTTCCACGCAATAGTCGGCGACTTCTTCCGGCGTCGTCTCGCCCTTGACACCATCCCCATCGCCGCGCAGCGAGAAATAGTCGGTGAACGGGATGTCCTTGCGCACGGCCCCGCCGAGCAACTGATAGAGCGGCTGGTTCCAGGCCTTGCCGCGCAGGTCCCAAAGCGCCATCTCGATGGCGCCGAAGGCCATGATGCGGGTGCGGTCGTTGATCGACTGCACGCCGGTCCAAAACGGCAGGCAGACATGTTCGGCGCCGGCAATGTCGAAGGCATCGCGGCCGACCAGCCGCTGGGCAAGAACATCATTGATGATGGCGGCCGCTGCCGGCGTTGGCGCTTCGCCCAGCCCGACAAGGCCTTCCTCGGTCTCGACTTCGACGATAACAGGGGAAAAACCGTCGAGTTCGCCGAACACCCAGGCATAGGGCGCTTCGAGGCGAAGATTGATCGGCGTGGCCTTGATGCCGCGGATCTTCATCTCAGCGTCCAACTTCGAAGAAGGGTTTGCCGAGCAGGTCGGGAACGACGTCGATGCCAAGGCCTGGACCGGCGGGAATACCCATGCGGCTGCCGGTGACCAGCGGTGCGTTCGACGCGGTGCGCACCGTCACCCATTCATGGAAGGCGATCGCGTGCAGCCGGCGCTCCTCCGGCGTCGAAAGCGACAGATGCGCCATGGCGGATGTGTCGATCTCGGCGCCGCCGGTGTCCTCGACCGTGATCATGAAGCCGAGATCGACGGCGACGTCACGGATCAGCCGGGTTTTGGTGACGCCGCCGAGCCGCGAGATCTTCAATGTCAGCCCGTCCGCCGCGCCGAGGCGATGGATTTCCAGCATAGCCTCCAGCGAGGTGACGGATTCGTCGAGCACCATCGGCTTGTCGAGCATGCGCCGCACCGACATGTTTTCGTCGATCGTCGTGCAGGGCTGCTCGAACGTATAGTCGATCGCCCGCGTCGCATCGGCGAACTGCCGCGCCTGGTATGGCGTCCACCCGGCATTGGCGTCGCAGAAAATGACAGTGCCTTTCGGCACCGAGGCGGCGACCGCCGTGACGCGCTCGACGTCGTCATGGACATTGCCGCCGACCTTGACCTGAAGCCGGCGGAAACCGTCCTCGACGATGCGCTTGGCAAGTGCGGCCATTTGATCGACCGTGCCATGGGTGACGACTTTGTAGAGTTCGGCCGTGTCGCTTTCCCTGCCGCCGAGCAGCGTCACCAGCGGCACGCCGGCGGCACGCGCCGCCAGATCCCAGCAGGCCATGTCGAGCGCCGATTTGATATAGGGATGGTCCTTGAATACCGTGTCCATCAGTCGGCCGATGCTGGCCAGCCCGCGCGGGTCCCGGCCGATAAGATGCGGTGCGATCTCCGGCACGCCGGCCCGGGTGCCGGCCGGGAAGGCGGCCGAGTAGAAATTGCCGAGCGGCGCCATCTCACCCCAGCCGGTGATGCCGCTGTCGGAGGTGATGGAGACGATCACAGCGTCGAAGCAGTCGGCCATACGCCCCTTGGACATACGATAGGGGCCGTCCACGAAAGGCTGCACGACGTGATAGGCTTTGATGGTTTCGATCTGCACGTGGGGTATCCATTATCCGCGATGAGGGGGAGGGTCAGGCGCCTTTCGACGAACGCTTTTCGAGGCCGCGCGCATAGGCAAGAAGCTCTTCGAAATCGTGGTCGATATGCTCTCGTGCGTGGCGCTGGGCGGCACGCATGTCGTCGCCCTTGAGCAGCGCCACATAGGTTTCATGAACGTCTTCGGCGGGCACGGCTTCCTTGCGCGCCTGCTGGTGCAGGGCGAAGTACATCTGCAAACGGCTGGTCAGCCTTTGCCAGGTTTCCAAGAGCACTGAATTGTCGGCCCATTCATGGATCAGGCCATGAAGTTGCAGCGCGGTCTCGATCTGCCTTGTGGTGTCGCGGTCCCGCGTCGCCTGCTTCACCGCCTCGTGGCGCCCGTCGAGCTCATCGAAAAAGCGCTGGTCGCGCAGTTCCCACGTCCGCTCGATGGCGAATTCGTCGAGCACCTTGTTGAGTGAATAGGCGTCGTGGATGTCCTTGGCGGTGACATTGATGACGAAGGTGCCGGCATAGGGAATGCTGGTCAGGATGCCTTCCTGGACCAGCTCGCGCATCGCTTCGCGCAACGGCGCGCGGCTGACCCGCATCTGTTCGGAAATCCTGAGCTCGTTGAGCTTCTGGCCCGGCTCGAGCTGACCGGTCAGGATCGCGCGTCTGAGCAGTGCCACGATCTCGGCACGGCGTGTCGTGTCGGCAATCGGACTGAATTCCGTCGTCACCATCCGGCCCACTCCCGCGAGAACAGAAGGAGAGACAATCAGATTGTCGACAATCTGACAAGAGCCAACAACCAGGGTTTTCCACTTCCCAGCGCCGACGTCGCCGCTCTGGTCGGTCTGCTCGTGAAAACGGCGCCCGCGACCGGAGAAAAGGTCGGGGGCGCCGCGCGGAAACCGGGCCTGCGGGGGATTCAGGTAGCCGGTTTCTGTGGCAGGGGCGAAATCGGCATTCCGGGGCCGATCTTCTGCAGATTGCCTGTGATCACCTGGTCGCCTTCAGCGACGCCGCTGAGGATGGCGATCATGTCGCCGCTGGTCGGCCCCAGCGAAACCAGCCGCTGGTCGACCGTATTGCCCTTGCCGACGACATAGAGATACTTGCCGAGCTGGCTTGATCCCAATGCGACCTGCGGCACCATCAGCGCATCGGGCTGTTGCTTGACGTGCAGCCGCACGCGAACATACTGGCCAGGCAAGAGTGTGAACTTGGCGTTGCCGATGGTGGCGCGTGCGGTGATCGTGCCGGTCGAGTGATCGATCGTGTTGTCGATAAAGGTGAGCTCGCCCTTCTGGTGGGCCTCCGTCTCACCGGGAAGCAGGACCTCGACCTCGATCGGGCCGGCGGCACGCGCTTCCTCGATCTGCGCCAGATCCGTCTCGCTCGGATTGAAGGTGACGTAGATCGGATCGAGCTGCACCAGCGTGTTGAGAACGGTGCCGGCAACGCTGACCAGCGTTCCCACGGAAGCCTGGTTGCGGCCCAGACGTCCAGCGAACGGTGCGTGGATTTCAGCGTAGCTCAAATTGAGCTCGGCCGTGCGCACAGCCGCCTGGTTCAGCGCCAGCGACGCCTGCGCCTCGCGCAAGGTGCTGGTGCGCTGGTCGAAGCTGTCCTTGTCCAGGTAGCCGCTCTTGGCCAGCTCGGTACCGCGGCCGAGATTGGAACGTGCATAATCGAGGGTCGCCGTGTCACGCTCAACCTGTGCCTTCGCCTGGTCGAGCGAGGCCTGGAAGTCATCGGGCGAGATCCTGTAGAGCAGGTCGCCCTGCCGCACGTCGGCGCCGTCTTGCGCCGTCTGTTCCTGCAAATAGCCGGGCACGCGTGCCTGCAGCGTGATGCTGCGGATCGGCTCGGTCCGCGCGGCATAGTCAAGATAGATCGGGATCGTCTTCTTGACCACGTTCGCTACCGGCACCGGCATGACGAACGCTGCTGGAGCCGGCGCGGCTCCGGCCGTGCCGGCATTCAGGCTGAGATTGCCCATGTCCAGCAGGTGGACACTCGCCACCGAGATCGCACCCAGCGCGACAGCCGTTCCCAACGCGATTTTCCATTTACGCATAATGATTCTCCAATATTATTCGGCCGCTTCCGCCAAGGGGGGGAAGGCGGGTTTGGCCGTTGGTTCAGTGTGTTGAGAAGCGGGCTCGTCGCCGCCGCGCCGTTCGCGCAGCTGTTCGATGACCGCGTAGAAGACCGGCACGAACACCAGCGACAGGATGGTCGCGGCGACCATGCCGCCGAACACGGTGGTGCCGATTGACTGGCGGCTGGCGGCACCCGCACCGGTGGCGATCATCAGCGGCACCACGCCTAGGATGAAGGCAAACGCGGTCATCAGGATCGGCCGCAGTCTCAGCCGGGCGGCCTCCATTGAAGCCTCGACGATGCTGAGGCCTTCCTCGCGCCGCCGTCTTGCGAACTCGACGATCAGGATCGCATTCTTGGCCGCAAGGCCGATCAGCATGACGAAGCCGATCTGCGAATAGACGTCGATCTGCATGCCGCGCACCCAAAGTGCGGCGAACGCGCCGAACAGGGCGAGCGGCACCGCCAGCAGCACCATGAACGGCATTGCCCAGCTCTCGTACTGCGCCGCCAGGATCAGGAAGACGAAGACGATGGCGAGGGCAAAGACCACCGACGCGATCGACCCCGCCTTGAGCTCCTGGAAAGTGATTCCGGTCCATTCGAAACCGAAATCCCTTGGCAGCGCGGTTGCCGCGGCCCGTTCCATGGCGGCGACCGCCTGGCCCGACGAGAAGCCGGGAGCGGCGCCGCCATTGATGGTGGCCGAGGCGTTGTTGTTGTAATGCGGCACGGTTTCCGGGCCGACGAACGGCACCAGCTTTCCCAGCGTGCTGAGCGGCACCATGCCGCCGGAAGCATTGCGCACATAGAGCCGTGAAATGTCGGCTGCACCGGCACGTGAATCCTTGTCGGCCTGGATGGTCACCCGGAAGGTGCGGCCAAACAGGTTGAAGTCGTTCACGTAGAGCGAGCCGAGATAGATCTGCAGCGTGTTGAAGACGTCGGGCAGGTTGAGACCGAGCAGCTTCGCCTTGGCGCGGTCGAGATCGTAGTTGAACTGTGGCGTCGAGGTCGAGAACGGCGAAAACAGTTGCTGCGGATTGATTTCAGGCTGCTTGCGGGCCTCGGCGATCACCGCTTGCGTGGCGTCGTTGAGGGCCGTGCTGCCGCGGCCGGTGAGGTCCTCGACGACGAATTCGAAGCCGCCCGTCGTGCCGATGCCGGGGATCGAGGGCGGATCGAAGGAGAGCGCGAAAGCTTCCGGAATCTGCATCAGCTTGCCACGCACGTCGCCGACGAGCTTCGAGGCGCTCTGGTCGGGGCCACGCTCCTCCCACGGCTTGAGGATGGCGAACTCGACCGCCGAGTTCGACTGCGCCGCGCTGGTGAGGAAGTTCAGGCCGCTGATCGAGCCGACGATGTCGACGCCTGGCGTCGCCTGCAGGATGTCGCGCGCCTTCTGGGCAACCGCATCGGTACGCTCCAGCGAAGCGCCGTCGGGCAGCTGGATGACGACGAAGAAATAACCCTGGTCCTCAACCGGAAGGAAGGTCGAGGGCAGCTTTTGCCAGACGAAGTAGGTGGCGACCAGGCCGGCCGCGAACAGGCCAAGCATGATCCAGCGCAGCCGGATAAGGATGCGCACGCCATGGGCATACGCATGCGACAGTCTGTCGAAGCCCGTATTGAACCAGCGGAACAGGAAGAATTGCGTTTCGCCGCGATGGCGCAGGAAGGCTGCACTGAGCGCCGGGCTAAGCGTCAGCGAGTTGAAGGCGGAGATGCCGACAGAGATCGCCACCGTCAGCGCGAACTGGTTGTATAGCTTGCCGGAAACACCGGGAATGAAGGCAACCGGCACGAACACCGCCATCAGCACGGCGGTGGTCGCAATGATCGGGCCGGTGACCTCGGCCATGGCGGCCTTTGTCGCCGCCAGTGGTTTCAGTCCGGCCTCGAGCTGTCGTTCGACATTCTCGACCACGACGATGGCATCGTCGACGACAAGGCCGATCGCCAGCACCATGCCGAGCAGCGAGAGCATGTTGAGCGAGAAACCCATCATCTCCATGATGACAAGCGTCGCCACCAGCGACACCGGAATGGCAATGGTCGGAATGATGGTCGTTCGCCAGCTCTGCAGGAAGATGAACACCACGGCGACGACGAGCACCAGGGCTTCGCCGAGCGTGATCAGCACGTCATGCATCGAGGCCGAGACGAAGCGCGTCGTATCGTAGTGCATCGCATAGTCGACGCCCTTGGGAAAACGGGCCGAAAGTTCCTGCATCTTGTCCTTGACGCGCTGCTGCAGATCGAGCGCGTTGGAGCCGGGCATCTGATAGACGGCGAGCACCACGGTCGGGTCCTTGCCGAAAAAGGCCGAGGACGAATATTGCAGCGCGCCAAGCTCGATACGGGCGACGTCGCGCAGCCGCACCAGCGAACCGGTATCAGTGTTGGCACGCACGACGATGTCGCCGAATTCCTTCGGGTCGCTCAACCGGCCGACGGCGTTGACCTGCATCTCGAATGCGGTGCCGGCGGGCGCCGGCGACTGGCCGATCTTGCCGGCCGCCACCTGGACGTTCTGTTCGGCGATGGCATTTTGCACATCGACGGCGGTGATGCCGAGATTGGCGAGCTTGTCCGGATCGAGCCAGACGCGCATCGAATAGCGCCGTTCGCCGAAAATCTGCACGTCGCCGACACCAGGCAGCCGCTTCAGCGGGTCCACCACCTGCAGATAGGCAAGGTTGGAGAGCGCCACCGGATCGACCGAATGGTCGGGCGAGGTCAGGTTGACGATGAGCACGAAGTTCGGGTTCTGCTTCTTGATCGTCACGCCGCCCTGGTTGACGATCGCCGGCAGCGACGAGGCCGCCTGCGAGACGCGGTTCTGGACGTCGACGGCGGCCGTGCTCAGGGAATAGCCGACATCGAAGGTGATGGTGATGGTCGACGAGCCGTCATTGGAGCTCGTCGAGGACATGTAGGTCATGCCTTGCACGCCGTTGATCTGCTGCTCCAGCGGCGTCGTCACCGTGTCTGCCACCACTTGCGCGCTGGCGCCCGGATAGTGGGCGCTGACCACGACTTGCGGCGGTGTGATGTCGGGGAACTGCGAGACGGGCAGCAGGAAATAACAAATCGTGCCGGCGAGCACCATGATGATGGCGATCGCCGAGGCGAAGATCGGACGATGGATGAAAAAGTTTACCACGACACGCACGCCTCTCCGGCCGCTCTTGCCCGCCCGAAGGCGCTGGCGACCCTGGATAACTGGCCGCGCCCGTCCCGGGACCCTTCCCGTGAACGCAGCAACGGCACCTCGCGACGCTGCCCATCGGCAAGCGAGCGCAACATGTTCTCGAACGCGCGGGGGTCGACCCCATCTGCTTTCATGACCAGCCGGATCATCGGATCCCGGACGGCCTCATCTATGGTAAGATCGCGGCGCTGTGGCATTGGCCGGCTCCTTGTCTGTCGATTCGCAGCCCATGCTCGCGAACCGTTTTTTCATCTCTTCACCGGCCGAGGCCGCATGATTGGCAATCTTTTTGTCCATCTGATCTGGTAGGACCAGTTCACGACCTTGTTATTGACGACGGACGCCATAGGTGTTACCAGTAAGTAACATTCTGGAAGTTACAGACCGGTAACACCCTAGTCAAGAGGTGGCCGAGGGTTTTTTGGAAACGAAAGGAGATCATGATGACAGATGGCGTCGTGGAGCGCTCTCGTCCTCGGGATCGGATTCTGGAGACGGCGCGTGACATGTTCCACAAGCACGGCATCAAGGGCGTCGGCGTCGACGCCATCACCGAGGCTGCCGGCACGAACAAGATGACGCTCTATCGTCACTTCAAATCCAAGGACGAACTGATCGTCGAATGCCTGCGCGCCAACGCACTGAAAGCCGGCGCGATGTGGGAAACGTTCGAGGCCGAGCATCCGGGCGACAAACTCGCTCAACTTCATGCCTGGGTTCGCAAGGCCGCCGCCATGCTCAACACCGACGGCCGTGGCTGCGACATGGCCAACGCCGCCGCCGAGCTGACCGAACCCGATCATCCGGCAAGGCGCGTCATCAAGGAACTCAAGGAAGCCCAGCGCGAACGCCTGGTCGGGCTCTGCCGGGATGCCGGCATCGGCCAGGCCGAGCTTCTCGCCGATACGCTGTCGTTGCTGTTTGAAGGCGCGCGGGTCAGCGTGCAGACCGTCGGTGCCGAGGGGCCGAGCACGCAGTTCGTGCGGATGGCTGAAGGACTGATCGTTTCCTTCCGGGGCACTGCCGCCGGTTAAGTATTGCCGTGGCTGGTGATTTGCGGTCGCGTGACCGACGATGCTTGGCTGCCCTGCAGGCTGCACGGTATCTCACCAGACCGCACGTATCTCCCATTGACCGACGAAAAAAGCCCGCTGCCGGGAGGAGGTGGCAGCGGGCTCGATTTCGAATGTGGCGCGGGAGGAGGTGCACCCCATTCAGCGTCGGCATCGCATCTGGGAGGAGTAGATGGCCGACAACCAGAACCTACGAGTTGCCCAATGATTCGGCAACAATGAATTGTGCATAGCTGCTGTGCAGATTTGCCGGGGCGGTCAGGTTCACCGGGAGATGCGGGATATCACTGCACGGGCACGTTTTCCCGGAAGATCAGTCGCGGCTCGATGAATTTGCGGGTGAGATAGGGCGCCGATGATGCGATCGAGCCGAGCAGTTGGATGACCGACTGCTCCGCGATCAGCCTGGCGTTCTGGTCGATGACGACGTCGGCGAGGTCGTCGACGAGGTAGCCGCGTGTCTCCCTTGTCAGGTCGTGGCAGATGAACACCGGCTTGCGGTTGGGCCTGGTTTCCCGGATCGCCTTGGCAATGCCGGAGCGCCCGGCGCCGACGCAATAGATGCCGAGCAGTTCCGGCTCGTTGCGCAACGCTTTCATGGTTGCCGCATAGCTGGCATCGGGCTCGTCATTGATCTCGACGGCGCTGCTGACGGTGAGGTTGGGAAACTCCTCGCCAAGCACGGAGCGGAAGCCCATCTCGCGCTCTTCGTGGCCGCGATAGGAACGCGAGCCGACGACCATCGCCAGCTGCCCCTCGCGGCCGCCGAGGAAGCGTCCCATCAAAAGTGCCGCGGTCCGTCCCGCCACGCGGTTGTCGATGCCGACATAGGCCGAGCGAGGTGCGGCCGGAATATCGGACACCAGCGTCACCAGGCGGATGCCGGCCTCCACCATGTCGCGCAGGATGTTGCGTGTCCTGGGATGATCGACCGCGATGACACCGACGCCGTTGGCGCGCAGCGACAGCTTTTCGACCGCGTTCTGCAAGGCATTGGGCGAGATACCGGCGAGATTGTGAATCCGGCAGGACGCCACCAATGGCAAGCGCGAGGCGTAGTCCTCGATGTGCTTTGCCAGGTCGTGCATGAAGTCGTTCGAGCCGATCGGCAGGAAGAATTCGAGGTTTGCCGGCTTCGAGGGAAGCGTCACCTGGTCGGCGACCGGCAGATAGCCGAGCTGCTTGGCGGCCTCCATGACGCGTTGCCGGTTGGCGGCACTCGCTCCGGGCCGATTGTTGAGCACCCTGTCGACCGTGGCGGTCGACAGCCCGCAGTTCCTGGCGATGTCGGAGACGGTAGCCTTCATGCCGCAGCCCTACACGTCGATCCGTACGTCCTCAGTGCGCCGGCTTGCCGTCGGCGAGGGCGTCGCGGATGTCCTTGTCCGACATGCCGGTGATGATGCGCTCGACTTCAGTCACGGTTGTCGTCTTCGGATCGATGTCGTCGGCGACAACCTTGCCCCTGCGCATGACGACGATGCGGTCGACCACCTGGAAGACATGGTGGATATTGTGCGCGATGAAGATGCAGGAGTGGCCGGAATCGCGGGCGTTGCGCACGAAGCTGAGCACGCCTTGGGTCTCGGCCACGCCGAGATTGTTGGTCGGTTCGTCGAGGATGATCAGGTCGCTGTCGAAATGCATGGCGCGCGCGATCGCCACCGCCTGCCGCTCGCCGCCGGAGAGCGAACCGATCGGCGTCGTTGGCGGGATGTTCTTGGAGATGCCGACCTGTTTGAGCAGATCGCGGGCTACCGTGTTCATGGCGTCCTGGTCCATGCGGTTGAGGAAGCGCGGCGGTTTGATCGGTTCTCGACCCAGGAACAGGTTGCGCGCGATCGACAGTTGCGTGACCAGGGCGGAGTCCTGGTAGATGGTCTCGATGCCGTGGGCGATGGCGTCGCTGGTATCGCGCAAGGTGACCTTCTTGCCGCGGATGAAGATATCGCCGCTGGTCAGCGGCACCGCGCCGGAGAGAACCTTGATCAGCGTCGATTTGCCGGCGCCATTGTCGCCGAGCAGGCCGACGATCTCACGCTCGTTGACATGGAAATTGGCGTCCACCAGCGCCT
The DNA here is from genome assembly GCF_054059755.1 of Mesorhizobium sp. URHB0026. NCBI lineage: Bacteria > Pseudomonadati > Pseudomonadota > Alphaproteobacteria > Hyphomicrobiales > Phyllobacteriaceae > Mesorhizobium > Mesorhizobium sp. URHB0026. The sequence continues at coordinate 3,173,874 of NZ_JBSSCN010000001.1, forward strand.
GGACGCGGCCGTAGGACTTGCGGATGTTGTGCATGCGGATCAATGGCTCGGCCATGATTCAAGTCCCCGCCTGGTGCCGGCGTTCCAGCCATGAGTGCAACGCCATCATGCCAAGGATGATCGCGCCGATGAAGATGTTGTAGGCAAGGCCGGGCACGCCGACCAGCACGATGCCGTTGCGCATCACGCGCAGGATCAGGATACCGAGCACGGTGCCGATGATGGTGCCGCGCCCGCCGGTGAGTGCGGTGCCGCCGATCACCACCATGGCGATTACCTCGAGCTCGTAGCCGGTACCGCTGTTGGGGTTGGCGGCGGATGTGCGCAGCGAGGAGATGACGCCGGCAAGCGAGGCCATGACCGACGACAGGACGAACAGGCCGACCTTGACACGATTGACATTGACGCCGCGGGCACGCGCCGCGTTGGGATTGCCGCCCGCCGCCTGGATCCAGTTGCCGGTCCGGCTTTGCGTCAGGACATAGCCGAGCGCGATCGCCGCGGCGATGAACCAGAACAGCGACATGTAGATGCGGAACGGCCCGATGAAGAAGTCGCCGACCAGAGCCTCCGCCAGCCAGCTGCCTTCGGCACTCCAGGTGCGCTGCGGAAACCCGTCGGTGATGAAAAGCGCGCTGCCGCGCACCACGAGCAGCATGCCGAGCGTCACCAGGAAGGACGGGATCTTGAGCTGCGTGACGAACCAGCCATTGACCAGGCCGATCAAGGCGGCAACCACCAGCGCGACAAGGAAGCCTATTTCCAGCGAGGTGACGCCGGCATTGAACAGCGTCCACATCAGCACCGGCGAGAAGCCGAACAGGGACCCGACGGAAAGGTCGAATTCGCCCGACGTCATCAGCAGCGTCATCGCCAGCGCGATCAGGCCGAGCTCGACCGTGAAGGCCAGCGTATTGGAAATGTTCTGCGGCGACAGGAAGTCGTGGTTGAAACCCCAGAAAACGGCAATCTCCACGATGAGCAGAATGAAGGGTCCGAATTCCGGCCGCGCGATCAGGCGTTGGATGAGCGAATGATTTTCCACTGGGAACCCGCGACATGGTTGGGACGGGCCGCGGGCTCCACCGCATCGGGTGGATGAGCCACGGCGCAGGAAGATATCTGGCGCCGTGCGAAAACGCGCGGCGCCAGGGGATCGCGGATTATTTGCCGGACAGGATCTTGTCGTAGACCGCCGCGGTGTCCTTCTCATAGAGCGCGCCGGTGATGACGTTGAAGCCCGGAGGAATGCCGCTGGCCGCCATGTTGGCGAGCGACAGCGCCACATAGCTGGTCGCCTGCGGATCCTGCCACTGGCCGGCATTGACATAGCCGTTCAGCACTTCCTGGGTGGTGTCGAGCGAGTTGCCCCAGCCGACCACCGGGATTTCGCCCGGCTTGACGCCGACCTGGTCGAACACGCGCTTGATCGAACCGGTTACGAGGTCGCCCAGGCCGATGATGGCTTTGACCTTGCCCTTGTGGGCGGTGAGGTAGTCGACCATGCGGTTGATCACCTCGGCCTGGTCGAGCGTCGCTTCGGTCACTTCATAGGTGATGCCGAGTGGGCCGAAGACGCTCTTGATGCCTTCCTCTTCCTGCACGCCGTAGGTGGCGCCGGGGATCTCGACCGGCATCCAGACGAAGTCGCCCTTCTTCACAAGGCCCTTGTCGACCAGATACTGCGCCCAGTGCTTGCCGAAAGTGACGTTGTCGCCGCCGACATAGGCGTTGAAATTGGCCTTGGGATCGGGCGTGTTGAAGTTGATGATCGGGACGTTGGCCGCGCGCGCTTCCTTGACGATCTCGACCAGGCTGCCCGGATCGGGGCTGGTGGTGACGATGCCGTCGGCCTTGGCCGAGAGGGCGGCGCGGACCGCCTCCTGCTGCGAGGCGACGTCGCCATTGTGGAACGAGGTGTTGACGGTGTTGCCGGTGTCCTTGGCCCATTGCTTGGCGCCTGCGAGGAAGTAGGTCCAGACCGGGTCGGCCGGCCCGCCATGTGAAATCCAGTAGAACGTCTTGGCCTGCGCGGCTGCCGGAATGACCGTCAGCGCGATCAGCAGGCCGTAGAGCACAAGTCTTAGTCTCGTCAGCATTTGATTTCCTCCCGGTTGAAGATGATCCGTCCCTTGTTCCGGCTTCAGCCGGATTGCGTCTTTTTGCCAGCGCCGCTCGGATGCCTAAGAGCATTCCCTTTTTCGGCGAATGGCAAGCCTCCATCTGCAGATGTAGTTGGCGCCTGACGCGGCGCCATCAGCGACCCCATCAGATCGCATCAGTCGGGATGATTTTTCCCGGGCAGTCGGATGATTGTCGCCGAGAGCTCAACCGGGCGGACTGTCCCGATCATGTCTGGGCGGTCACTTGGGGCGAGAACCCCAAGAGCCGCCTAGAGCAGGCCGGCCTTGGCCAGGTCGCGCATCAAATGGCTGGCGCCATAGATCCATTGCGGACAATCGGGCGACAGCCGCACGCGGTTAACCAGCGCGCCGAATTTTTCCGACGAGATGGTAACGATGTCGCCGACCTTGTGCGTAAAACCCTTGCCCTTTTCGCCGCGATCCTTCGACGGCACGAACATCGTGCCGAGATAGAGCGCCAACCCGTCGGGATACTGGTGGTGCGGCCCCATCGCCGCGGCAACAAGCTCCTCCGGCGAGCGGCTGATCTCGGCCATCGAGCTTGCCCCCTCCAGCGAAAACCCGTCCTCACCCTCCACCTTGAGGCGCACGACGGCCTGCTTCACGTCGGCGATAGAGAACGTGTCGTCGAACAGCCGGATGAAGGGGCCAAGCGAGGCCGAGGCGTTGTTGTCCTTGGCCTTGCCGAGCAGCAGCGCCGAACGCCCCTCGACGTCGCGCAGATTGACGTCGTTGCCGATGGTGGCGCCGACGATCCTGCCGCTCGCGGCGGCGATCATGGCGATCTCCGGCTCCGGATTGTTCCAGGTCGACACCGGGTGGAGGCCGACATCGGCGCCGAAGCCGACCGAGGCCATCGGCTGGCACTTGGTGAAGATCTCGGCATCCGGGCCGATGCCCACTTCCAGATATTGCGACCAGGCGCCGCGCGAAATCAGCTTGGCCTTGATCTCCATCGCTTCGGGCGAACCGGGCTTGAGCTTCGACAGGTCGTGGCCGATCAGCCCGGCAATGTCGGCGCGGATGGCGTCCGCCTTGTCAGCCGAACCGCGCGCCTGTTCCTCGATCACCCGCTCGAGCAGGCTGACGACGAACGTCACGCCCGATGCCTTGACCGCCTGCAGGTCGACCGGGGAGAGGAGATAGGGTTTTGCCGGATCGCGTTTGGCCGCAAAACTGTTGGCCGCGATGTCGTCGAGCGAGCCGATCGGCTTGCCCCTGGCTGAGCGCACGTGGCCGGCCGGGTCGGCCAGTTCGCAGACGTCGCGCACGGTGGGCGCCGCGCTCGACGTGATGTCGAAGACGGTGCCGTCGCGCACGGTGACCACCATGGGGTGCGAGGCGCTTTTGGCGCGGCCGACAAAAAGGCCTTCAGCGGGCAGATGTGTCGGGTTGGTCATGTGTGCGCTCCTTTGATCATCGAAAGATACGGCCGTGCCGGGTCGGCGCGGCACTTTCACCGGAATCCTTGCAAAGGTCTATCCCATCGATGGTGATCAAAGGTGCTGTGTTTTTGGTTGCGAAATCCCGGATTCGCGGCGACCGGTCTGTCATGTGCAGGAGAGAAGTGGCGGGATTTTTCAAGAGCATGAAACCTCGATGGATTTGCTTGCGGTGCATTCAACCTCTGTCGCGATGGCCTCGGTGAGACGTTGAGCACAACCATCCCGTCATCGGGATTCCGCTTGACAGATTTCATGAATATGAAAAACTCTTGGACAATTTCAAATCTCGGTGAGCAGGTCGATGTCGACCGTCGTTGCAACACAAGCGCAGGAGGCTCGCTCTTCATCGGGCTTCCGGCTCGCCATGCTGCTGCCGGGCGCGTTGGTCACTTTCCTGCTGATCCTGTTTGCGCTTGGCCTGGTGCTGTTTCTCGCCTTCCGCGGCAATGACGGCTCGCTGCTCGGCGTTGGGTTGACCACCGCAAACTTCGTCGCCGTGGCCACCGATCCGCTTTACTGGACGGTGACGCTGCGCTCGCTGGTCATCGCCAGCCTGGTGACGCTGGCAACAGTCGTCACGGCCTATCCCGTCGCATACTATCTCGCTTTCCACGCCGGGCGGCGGCGCGGCCTGCTCTTGTTCCTGGTGACGCTGCCGTTCTGGACCAGCTACCTGCTGCGCGTCTTCGCCTGGAAGATCGTGCTTGCCTATAATGGCGTGCTGAACTCGGCGCTGATAGAAAGCGGCATCTGGTCCCAGCCGACATTGGCCTTTCTGAATACGCCGGCGGCTGTGGTCGTCACGCTCGCCCATGCTTATGCGCCTTTCGCCATCCTGCCGATCTATGTGGCGCTGGACACCATCCCGAAATCGCTGCTCGAAGCCGCTTCCGACCTCGGCGCGCGGCCATTCACCGCTTTCCGCCGCGTCGTGCTGCCCAATTCAATGCCAGGCGTGCTGGCTGCGGCGCTCGTCGTCTTCGTACCGACGGTCGGCGACTATGTCACTCCCGCTATGGTCGGCGGCCCGGCCAGCACCATGATCGGCACGCTGATCCAGTCGCAGTTCGGCAAGGCCAATGACTGGCCGTTCGGCGCGGCGCTTTCGGTCTGCGTCATGCTGGTCATCCTGGTCGTGGTGCTGGTCGCACGCGGCGCCGACCGCAGATTTGGCAGCCGCACATGAAAGCCGAACGCGCAGGTACGAAACGGGATGGCCGCTGGCTCGCCCTCTACGTCCTTGCCTATCTCGTCTTCCTCTATCTGCCGGTCCTGCTGATCCCGCTGTTTTCCTTGAACGATTCCATCCAGGCGGCGTTCCCGCTGCAGGGGTTTACGCTGCAATGGTACGAGACGCTTTATGGGAACCCGGCGCTGTCGGGCGCGCTGTTGAACAGCCTCGTCATCGGCGTCATCGCGGCTTCCGGCGCCACGCTGTGCGGCGTCACCGTTTCCTACATGGACCTCTACGGCCGCTCGCCATTGGCAACCACCATCAGCGCCATCGCCCGGCTGCCGATCCTCATCCCCGGCGTCATCGTCGGCATATCGCTGCTGATCCTGGTCAACCTCATCGGCCTCGGGCCATCACGCGTCGCCATCGTCCTCGGCCATATCCTCGTGGCCCTGCCGACCACGGTGGTGATCATGCGCAGCCGTTTCGCCGCCATCCCGAAAACCATTCGCGAGGCGGCGCTCGACCTCGGCGCCACCGACTGGACGACGTTCCGGCGGGTGATGCTGCCGCTCAGCCTGCCTGCCGTGCTGTCGGCCTTCATGCTCGCCTTCCTGATCTCCTTCGACGAATTCATCGTCGTCTTCTTCCTTGCCGGCACCGAGCCGACCCTGCCGCTCTATATCTGGAGCCAGCTACGCTTCCCCCGCTCGCTGCCGACCGTCATGGCGCTCGGAACGGTGATTCTGGCCGTATCCTTCATCATCGCCGGCACCGCCGAGATCCTGCGCCATCGCGGGCTCGGAGCCGCGCGCCGCAATCCAGCCTGACCACAACAATGAGAGGAGAACGAAAATGGCATCCCACCTGAAATCCATATCAGGGCACAAGGCCCGGGCCGGCCTTGCCGCACTGGCGCTCGCACTGTCGTCAACCGTGGCGCTGGCCGCCGAAAAGCTGCAATATTTCACCTGGTCGGGCTACGAACTGCCCGATTTCAACAAGAGTTTTCTTGCCGCCCACCCGGACGGCGTCGAGGCCTCTATCTTCGGTGACGACGACGACGCCTTCACCAAGGTCAAGGCCGGCTTCCGTCCCGACATTGCCCATCCCTGCTACGACAAGGTGGCGCGCTGGAACAAGGAAGGCCTGCTGCAGCCGATCGACACCAAGCGCATCAAAAACTGGGATTCGATCTTCCCGGTATTCAAGAACCTGCCTGATCTGCAGGCGGGCCACGGCAAGGTGTGGATGGTGCCATGGGACTGGGGCAACACCTCGATCCTCTACCGCACCGATCTGGTGAAGAACCCCGAGGCCAGCTGGAACCTTCTGTGGGACAAGCAATATGCCGGCCGCATGGCGACCATCGACGCCGTGCACGATACGCCGATCGTTGCCGCGCTTCTGGCTGGCGTCAATCCGTTCGACATGACGCCTGCTCAGATGGACAAGGTCGCGGCAAAACTGCGCGAACAGCGTCCGCTGCTCTCCAACTACACCACCGACATGACGTCGGTCGAGCAGGCGCTGGCCAGCGGCCAGCTGGTCGCCGCCATGACCTGGAACGCGTCGGCCACCTCGCTGAAGAAACAGGGCGTGCCGGTCGAATTCATGAAGCCGAAAGAAGGCATGCTGACCTGGGCCTGCGGCTTCGTCATGCTGAAGGACGCCAAGAAGGTCGATCTCGCCTATGACTTCATCAACAGCCGGCTCGACGCCGATTCGGGCAAGTTCCTGATCCAGTCCTACGGCTATGGCAGTTCGCTGAGCACTGCTTTCGCCGGCGTGTCGAAGGAGGAACTGGAGAAGCTGCAGCTGCCGGCCGACCCGGATGTCATGCTGAAGAGCACGATCTTCACCGGACCGATGAAACAGAATGACGATATGGCGAAGATGTTCGAGAAGGTGAAAGCGGGGGGCTGAGGGCCAATCGCCGATGCTGGTGCTGCCCCTCACCTGCCTACCGGCATCCTCTCCCCGTATAGCGACGGGGAGAGGGGCGCTGTCATCGCAGATTTCGCCAATCGCCAGCGTTGCAGGAAGAAAGACGACGCGGGGGCAGCCACTTCTCCCCGTCACTATACGGGGAGAAGTGCCCGGCAGGGCGATGAGGGGCGGCGCCGGCTTCCGGCAAGATACGATCCTACTCTGATGCCGGCCTTGTCAGCCGTCGGCGCAGATGACTGCAATCGAAGGACCAACGGATGGATATAGTCGACGAAGCCGCCGAGAAACCCAAGGACGATGCCGACGTTCGCGTCGGCCGGCGCGTGCGGGCGCTGCGGCTTGAGCGCCGCCTGTCGCTGGCCGAACTGGCGGCAAAAGCCGGCGTATCAATCGGTGCGCTGAGCCAGATCGAGCGCGGCATGTCCTCGCTGCGGGTCAAGGTGATCTGGCCGCTGGCCGCCGCACTCGATATCGAGCCGTCGGCGTTGATCGGCGACGGCAACGATGCCGTCAACGATCTCTATTGCGTCCGCGCCAACAGCCGCCGCGCGATTCCCGTAAAATCGGAAGGCATCGCCAAGGCGCTGCTGTCGCCGCCCGGTGCGACGCTCACCGGCATGCTGGTGACCGTGGAAGCCGGCGGCGGCACGGCGGAAGCCTACGCCCATGCCGGCCATGAATTCGGCTATGTGCTTTCGGGCGAGGTCGAACTGGTGGTGGATTCGACGACATACGGGCTGAAGACCGGCGACAGTTTTGCCTTCAAGAGCACGCTGTTGCACGCTTTCCGCAATCCCGGCGCCGAGCAATGCCAGATCCTCTGGGTCAACACCACGAAGCCCTCCGAGGTTCGCGATGGCGCCTGATCCACTCGTCAGGCTTGAAGCCGTCTCGAAGGTTTTCCCCGGCGGCATCGTCGGGCTCGATGCTGTCGACCTCGACATTATCAGCGGCGAATTCATCACGCTGCTCGGGCCGTCGGGCTGCGGCAAGACCACCAGCCTGCGCGTCATCGCCGGCTTCGAAAGCCCGTCGAGCGGCAAAGTCTTGCTCGACGGCCGAGACATCACGGCCCTTAGGCCGTTCGACCGGCCGGTCAACACCGTGTTTCAGGACTACGCGCTGTTTCCGCATATGAACGTCGCCGAAAATGTTGGCTTCGGCTTGTCCCTGCGAAAGCTCACCAGTGCCGAGCAGGCAAACCGCGTCGGTGAAGCCCTCGACATGGTCGGTCTCGGCGACAAGCTTCGCGCCCGCGTTTTGGAACTCTCGGGCGGCCAGCGCCAGCGCGTCGCGCTCGCCCGCGCCATCGTCTGCGAACCGCGCGTGCTGCTGCTCGATGAGCCGCTGTCGGCGCTCGACGCGCATTTGCGCGAACAGATGCAGATTGAGCTGAAGCGGCTGCAGTCGCGGCTAGGCACCACCTTCGTCATGGTCACCCACGACCAGACCGAGGCGCTATCGATTTCCGACCGCATCGTCGTCATGAACAAGGGCCGCATCGAGCAGATCGCGCCGCCGGCAACACTCTATGACCGGCCCGCGACCAAGTTCGTTGCCAGCTTCATCGGCACGATGAATCTCCTGCAGTCGCGCTTTCTCGGCCGAGATGGCGAGCGTTTGCGCTTTGCCGCCGGTGACCTGCCGCTGGAGGCTACCTCCGACAATGGCGAGACGCCGGCCGCGGGCGATACACGTACCATCGGCGTGCGCCCGGAGGATTTGCTGGCGGCCGCCGAAGCAGCCGACGGCACCGCGCCGGCGCGGGTGAGCGGGGTTGTCTTCCACGGTCGCACGTTGCGCCTTCATGCCCAGATCGGGCAGGGAACCTCCGTCGTCATCGATGCCCCGCGCCAGGCCGAAGGCTTTCAATTCAACGTCGGCGACGTGGCGCATATCAGCCTGCGCCGTGGTGCCAACTGCCCGATGCTCTCCGCATAGTTCGGCGGCTACAAGCAGTCGGCAACGGCCGCGAATATGCCGACTGGGGCGATCTTACGATTTTCTGAAGGTCACGGGCATCATCGCTACGGCGCGTGGGGTATGCGGATGTACCAAGGCGAGTTCGATTTCGGAATCATCTTTGCTGCCGCCCGATCGGGGGCGGCGCATCGCGATGTCTGAGTTTGAGGTCACCCTTTCGTCATTCGGGAGCTTTCCCGGTTGCCCGGCAACGAGGGGCCCTTGGCCAAGCATCCTTTCGTGCTTCTCGCCGATGACGGACCGGTTTGTGAATTGAGCAGGAAACCCGGCGCTGAAATGTTGCGCGAGGGCCTCAAAGCTTCAGACGGTTTCGTTCCACATTTGACGCTGGCTATGACCAGAAACTTATTCCGCAACGGCCTATCGGCCCAATCAGCTTTGTCGCCCGGCAGTTCGTTCTTGTGCACAATTTGCGCGGACTGAGGAGGTACGTTTTCCCGGGATGTCGGCCGCTGAGTGCGATTTGATGCGCCGATCCTCAAATCGTCGTCACATAGCCGCGCTATATCTATCGTGCTGACACGCCTTGTCAGCTGTCGTGCGGGCAGGGGTGGCAGGCCAGCAAGTGCTTCCCTACTTCGAATGCGTCTGAACAGGAGGAACACCCATGACCATTACGGAAATTGCCAAGGATTTCACCGAGCTCCTCAAGCAGGGAGACAACAATGGTGCTGCCGAAAAATACAACGCCGACGATATCGCCAGCTATGAAGCCATGGAGGGGCCGATGGCCGTCAGCCATGGCAAGGAGGCCCTCAGGCAGAAAAGCCAGTGGTGGCAAGAGAACCACGAAGTGCATGGCGGCTCGGTAGAGGGCCCTTATGTCAATGGCGACCAGTTCGCGGTGCGCTTCACCTTTGACATAACGCCCAAAGCCACGGGCGAGCGTGTCACCATGGATGAGGTTGGCCTGTACACGGTCAAGAACGGCAAGATCACCGAAGAGCGCTTTTATTACTGAGGCCGGAACAGGCCTACCTAACTTGCTCTCTTTGCGGCAAGGTTGAAAATGAGCACGGCGGCCAGAGCGATCCTCTGGCCGCTGGGGGCGCTCAAATTGTCTTTCACATACTGCGCAAGTTCATCGCCACGGTGCCCCAGCCGTCGAAGAACCCATTTTTCATGGTTGTCGCGGGTGGAGGCGGGTCATCGAAAGTCCCGGGTCGTCAAAAAGCCGTTAGCGACACTTAGGTAATTTCCTTAGTGTTTCCGGTAATGCTGGCCAAGCTGCTGGCCAAGCGGAAAGAGCGGTTTTAGGCTGCGAAAAAGATTCGACTGTCAGCCTAGGGAAAGCGCGTCTTGACGACCACCATGTACGGCATCACGAATTGCGACACGATCAAGAAGGCGCGCGTCTGGCTGGAGAGCCATGGGGTTCCCTATCGTTTCCACGACTATCGGGCCGAAGGGATCGAGGCGGGCAAGCTGGATGGCTGGGTCGGCAAGGTCGGCTGGGAAAAGCTGCTCAACAAGGGCAGCACGACGTTTCGCGAACTGCCGGAGGCGGACAAGCAAGGCCTCGACGAGAAGAAGGCGAAGGCGCTGATGCTGGCCAAGCCGACAATGATCAAGCGGCCGGTGCTGGAGGTCGGCGACACAATTCTGGTCGGTTTCAAGCCGGATGTTTATGAAGGGGCGGTGGGCGGGAAATAGAACCGACTCTCACCGCGCTCCTTCGCGCCCCCCGCTGTCCCGCCGGTGTCGCGATATTACGTGTGGGCTCGCAAATACCCCGCCAAAGCGACGGCGTTGTTATGCGCTTCGTCATGGGCGCCATAGAGCAGCGTCACCTTGCCGTGGCCGAGCATCGCGCGCAGTTGCGCCACCGTCTTTTCATTCGCATCCAACTCGCCACGGTACCGCTTCTGAAACTCCGCCCAGCGCGCCGGCTCGTGGCCGAACCATTTGCGCAACGCGTCGCTCGGCGCGATCTCCTTCAGCCACAGGGTCAACGCGGCATCCTTCTTGGCGACGCCGCGCGGCCATATTCGATCCACCAGCACCCGCTGGCCATCGGCCTGCCCGGGTGTCTCGTAGACGCGCTTGACTGCGATATCGAAGGCCATCACACCTCCGCTGGCTAGACCCGTTGGGCCCACTCGCCCTTGCGCATCACCGGCACGCGGCCGCCATCCTTGGCGACGCCGTCAATGTCGATCTTGTCCGACCCGATCATCCAGTCGATATGGATGAAGCTCTTGTTGCCGCCGCGCGCCGCGATTTCGTCCTGGCTGAGCGAGGCGCCCTCGACAAAGCATTTCGAATAGCATTGGCCGAGCGCGATGTGGCATGCGGCGTTTTCGTCGAACAGCGTGTTGAAAAACAGCAGGCCGCTGGCCGAGATCGGGGAGGAATGCGGCACCAGCGCCACTTCGCCCAGGCGGCGCGCGCCCTCGTCGGTGTCGAGCACCTTCCTCAGGACGTCCTCACCTTTCGACGCCTTGGCCTCGACGATCCTGCCGCCCTCGAAGCGCACCGAGATGTCATTGATCAGCGTGCCCTGGTAGGACAGCGGCTTGGTCGAGGAGACATGGCCCTCGACGCGCCGCGCATGGGGGGTGGTGAAAACTTCCTCGGTCGGGATGTTGGGATTGCAGGTGATGCCGTTCTTGGCGGTCGAGGCGCCGCCCATCCACTCATGGCCGTCCGCCAGCCCGACCGTCAGGTTGGTGCCCGGTCCGGTGAAATGCAGGGCATGAAAATTATGGCCGTTGAGCCATTCGGTGCGGCCGCGCAGCGCCGCATTGTGCGCCGTCCAGTTGCCGATCGGGTCTTCCACATCCACCCGCGAGGCGGCGAAGATGGCGTCGGCGAGCTTCGCAACCGCCACGTCGTCGGCATCGCCGGGGAAAACCTGCCTTGCCCAAGCGAGATCAGGATAGGCGACGATGTTCCAGTTGATGTCGAAGCCGGTGATCTTCTCCAGCGCCGGCTGGTAGGCCATCGAATTGGCCTTGTTGGCGCGCGCCACCTTCGCCGGATCCTGCGCCGACAGGAGCGACGGATCCTCGCCGCGCACGGCAAGCCGGGCTGCGTTGTTGGAGAAGGCCTTCGCCATGCCTTCGTAGAGCCAGCCGGCGGCGTGGTCGAAGCCAGCATCGGCGCCGAAGCGGTAGCGCGCCAGCGTCATCTCGTCATCGTTGAAGATCGGCGTCACCAGCCCGGCACCGGCCCTGTAAGCGTGTTCGACGATGCGCCTGGTCAGCGGCAGGGCCGCCATCGACGATGTCAGCACCAGGTCCTGTCCGGGCTGCAATTGCAGCCCCACCTTGATGGCGACTTCCGCCAGCCTGTCGAGCTTCACCGGGTCGATCGTTGCGGAAACGCCGCGCGAATGTGTGGTCATGATCCTGCCTGTCGTCTTGGGATGTCTGATTGAACATAGACCGGTGCCGCGGTGCTTTCCACCGCGATCGTGCCGCTGGGCTCGGCGACCGACGATCCGAACCGCGCCATCGTCGCCGCGATCTCCTCCTTGATCCAGGCCTTGAAGTCCCGGACCTTGCGGCTTTCGGCCTTTGTGGTGGAGGTCACCAGCCAGTAGCCGAGGCCGCTCTGGGCGCGGATTCCGAACGGCGCCACCAGGCGCCCGTCGGCCAGCGCATCGGCCGCAAGCAATTGCCAGCCTAGCATCACGCCATGGCCGGCGATCGCCGATTCCAGGCACAGCATCGGATCGGTGAAGCGGGCGCCTTTCTGGAAGGTGACTGGTTCAACCCCGGCGGCCGCGAACCAGCTTTCCCAGTTGATCATCGCCCGCTCGTCCGTGATGGCGCAGGTCTGGGCGAGGTCACCGATCGACGTCAGTTTTCTGGCAATCCCGGGCGCGCAGACCGGGAAGACTTCCTGCGCCAAGAGCAACTCCGCCCTTCCACCCGGCCATTTGCCGTCGCCAAGCCGGATGGCAATGTCGACGTCCGAGTGATCGAGATTGGCCAGCCGCACCGAAGCGTCGATACGCAGCAGCACGTTGGGATGCCTGTCGAAGTGCCGCGACAGCCGTGGCAGTAGCCATTTGGAGGCAAAGGCCGGTGCCGCCGAAACAACCAATGTGCATTGGCTGGCTTCGTCGGCCAGTGCCACGGCCTGGGCAAGCTCGCGAAATCCGGCGCCAAGGCGGGCCGCGAAGACGGCGCCGAATTCGGTCAGCACGAGGCCGCTTGTCGTGCGCTCGAAGAGTGCCTGGCCGAGCTGTTTTTCGGTGCGGCTGATCTGCTGGCTTACGGCGCTGACGGAAACATTGAGTTCGCCGGCGGCGGTCGCGAGCGAACCGAGACGGGCGACGGTTTCCACGGCGCGAAGGCCGTTGAGATGAACGCGGTTGAGCATGGCCATTTGAGATTTTCTAAACCGATCCGGCCGAAATCTCAATTGAAAGAGATATCGAAACGGCAGACTTTACGGGTCGAAACAGGCACACGGAGCCGGAATGCTGAGCATGTTGCTGAAGGCCCTGGTCGCGGCCAATTCGCCGGGTGACACGCGCTGCGACTTCGATACGCTGAGCTGGCTCACCGATCCGCTTGCCCATCCCGCGCTGGATGTGATGTCGGAGCGCGAACTCGGTGATGTGCCGTTCCGGCTGACAGCGCGCCGGACCGTGCATGAGACTGTTTCACCGAGCGCCGGTTTCGGCGAGCGCTGCTGAGCGCGCGATCACGAACAAGGCCCTGGCCCAACGTGAGGCGGATTGTTTCACCCGCTCGCACATCTATTGTGCACTGCAATGACTTCGCCCCAATCGACAGCGCTGCGTTACGCCATCGCCGGCATGATCGCCATGGCCGTCGCCATGGGCATAGGCCGCTTCGTCTACACGCCAATCCTGCCTGGCATGATGGAGGAACTGCATCTGTCGCCGGCCGATGCCGGCTGGATCGCCTCGGCAAATTATCTGGGCTATCTCGTTGGCGCGTTGGTGGCGGCGGGCAGCTGGGCGCATCGACGCGAGCGTTTGCTGATGCTGGGCGCCCTCGGCGCTAGCGCCGTGCTGGCCGCCTCGATGGGGCTGACCGACGCCATGGCCGCCTTCGTCGCCATCCGTTTTCTGGCCGGTCTAGCGAGCGCTTTCGTCATGGTGTTCATGGCCAGCATCGTTTTCAGCCATATCGCGGCGGTGGGGCGCGGCGACCTGCAGGCCTGGCATTTCGGCGGTGTCGGCCTAGGCATAGCGATATCGGCGGCGATGATGGCGGTGCTGGTCACCGAGCATGCCGGCTGGGCGCAGGGCTGGCTGTGGTCGGGGGCGATTTCGGCTTGCGGCTTCGTCGCCGTGGCGCTGCTGGTGAACCAGGGTCCGCTCACCAACGGGGAGGTCCGACGTGAACCGGCGCTGCCGAAAGATCGGTCGCTGATGAAGGTGATCGTCGCCTATGGCCTGTTCGGTTTCGGCTATGTGGTGACGGCAACCTTCCTCGTCGCCATCGTCCGCCAAGCCGGCGGCAGCCGCGTCTTCGAGGCCGTGGTGTGGATGGTTGCCGGTCTTGCCGGTTTCCCTTCGGTCTGGTTGTGGCAGAAGATAGCGGCGCGGATCGGCCTTTATGCCGCCTATGCCTTGGGATGCTTCGTCGAAGTTGTCGGCGTGACCGCGAGCGTCGCCGCCGGCGGGCGCGTGGGGCCGCTGCTTGGCGGCGTGCTGCTCGGCGGCACGTTCATAGCCATCACCGCACTTGGCCTGCAGGCCGCCAGGCAGCAGGCCCCAGCGTCGCCCCGGCGTATCTTTGCCCTAATGACCGCCTCGTTCGGTCTTGGCCAGATCATCGGCCCGATCGCGGCCGGATTATTGGCCCAGGCGTCGGGCGATTTCTTCCTCGCCTCGATCGTCGCCGCGGCCGTCCTGGTCGTCTCCGGCGCCGTCACATGGTCGGCTGCGCCAAAATCGCCATGATTTGTGGTCTTGCTCTGCACCGGCATCGGGCAGGCATTTTCTTTCCTCCTAATGTGTGACCTTATGCCCGCCGAACCCACCTGATTTGCGCATAGATCGAGGAATTCGCCACAGTGTTCGTATCCTTCTTCCCGCAGCCGAAGCTGTTCTTCTCTTCGGCCGCCATCTGGAGCCTTGCGGCAATCCTGTTCTGGTTTTTCGGCGGAGAGCAATTGGGGGCGGTTTTCGGCATGCCTCCCGCTGCTCCCGGCGCGCCACCCATCATTGGCATCGCCATTCTGGTATCGAAGCCATTCCTCTGGTTCTACATCTACTTCGTGCTGTGCGTGGCCATCTTCTATGCGTTCTGGAGCTGGTATTCGCCGCACCCATGGCAGCGCTGGTCGATCCTGATGACGGCGGTCATCCTGTTCTTCATCTATTTCAACGTGCAGGTCAGTGTCGCCGTCAACGCCTGGTACGGCCCGTTCTTCGACTATGTACAGGGGCTGATGTCGGGCACCGGAAAGTCGACGAACGCCGAGTTCTATACCGGATTGGCCGACTTCTCATGGCTGGCCCTGGTCGGCATGAACGTGCAAGTGGTCAACGCCTTCGTCGTCAGCCATTGGATCTTCCGCTGGCGCACAGCCATGAACAATTATTTTATCGAGAACTGGAGCAGGCTGCGCCATATCGAGGGCGCTTCGCAGCGCATCCAGGAAGATACGATGCGGTTCTCGCAGATCATGGAGGATCTCGGTTCCAGCTTTGTCCAGTCGATCATGACCCTGATCGCCTTCCTGCCGGTGATGATCCAGCTGCAGGCCCATATCAGCGAACTGCCGATCATCGGCGCGATCCCGCAACCATTGGTGGTCGCGGCACTTGCCTGGTGTCTGTTCGGCACGATCTCGGTGATGATTGCCGGCATGAAGCTTCCCGGCCTGCAGTTCCGCAACCAGCGCGTCGAAGCCGCTTACCGCAAGGAGCTGGTCTATGGCGAGGATCATGCGGACAGGGCGCAACCCGCCACCACCGCCGAGCTGTTCGCCAATGTCCGGCACAATTATTTCCGGCTCTATTTCCACTACATCTATTTCAACGTCGTCCGGTACACCTACCTGCAGGCCGACAACATTTTCTCGCTGCTGATCCTGGGTCCGTCGCTGGTCGCGCACAAGATAACGTTTGGCGCGCTGAACCAGATATCGAACGCGTTCGGCAAGGTGACGGGTTCGCTGCAGTTCCTGCTTACCTCGTGGTCGACCATCGTCGAGCTGCAATCGGTGCACAAACGCCTGCGCGCCTTCGAGGCGACGCTGCAAGGCGAGCCGTTGCCCGATATCGACCAGCGCTATCTGGCAAGGCAGGGCGCCGGGGATCCGGCATAGGAATGCTCTGAATGAAACGCCGGTTGGCGGCTCAGCCGCCGACTGTCGCCTGCTTCTGGCCGCCATCCTGCCGCGAGACGTAATCGTGAAAACTAATGCACTCGACATCTGATTTGACGCAGACCTCGCCCGCAAAACGTTCCAGCGCGTTCCAGTAAGCGCCGTCATTCATCAGCGTGAAGTGGAAGCCGAGTTCCAGCGGAATGCGCTTGCCCCGATATTGCGCGTCGAAGGCGGCGTGAAAAGCATGGTAGGTCCGGTCCGCGAACTCGCCGGCGTTGCTCGGCCGCTCGAAGCCGCCGGAATGGCGGACGTACAGATTGTAGTCCATGGCGATCACCGGCCGTGATTTTGGCCCTTCCGGAATCCGCGGCAGGGAAAAGTTGGTGATGCCGCCAACGGTCGGCGGCAGGGCAGGCCCCATTGAAACGCCGCTGGCGTCGAACCGATAGCCGGCTGCCGGGAGTGCCTCGTAAAGCGCTTTGCCGGTCGACAGATACGGCGCCCGGAAACCGGCCACCGCATGCCGCGCGAATTCCCGCCAGCCCTCGGGTTCGGGCGCAATGCCGTTGATGGCATAGGCGTTCTCGAAAATGTGCTCGAAGGAGGCGAACTCTTTCAGCCAGTCGGCCTTGCTCCAATCCTTGCCGTCGAAATGGCCGCAGGCGTGGCTGGCAATGTCGTGACCCTCATGGGCGGCGAGGCCGATCTGTTCCAGCCGCTCGGCCACGTCCTGCCTTGATGCGGCAAAGCCGATGTTGGATTTGCCCGCCGTCTTGCCAGGCGCGGTGTATTGGCCGCGTGTCTCGGGCGACAACAGGAAGACACAGGACAGGAAATAGGTGAAATGCGCGCCGGTGCGCTGGGCCAGCGCCCGGCTGCGCTTCCACTGCGAGATGTCGCGCGCGCTGTCGAAGGAGATGATCACGATCTGCTTCGGCCTTGCCGGTGCTGGTGGCGCGGGCGGATCGGCCAGGGCCGCGCCGGCGGTGGCGAGTGAGGCAAGCGAGAACAAAAGAACGCGGGACAAACAAGGCACTGGCAAATTCACGGGCTCCGGGTGGTCGGCAAGCCGGCTATCGCCCAAATGTGGCGCCGGTGCGATTGGGTTTTCGTGGGTTTGCCCAGGGACAAACATTGGTTTGCCCCGGGGACAAACATTGGTTTGCCCCGGGAATAGCCGATTTTCCGGCCGAACCCCTTCCATGCCGACAAAATTTCGCTAAAACGCGGGCTCATGAACCGCCCCGGCCCGGGGCAGGAATGGTTTGATTGATGTCCGACGACAGTTTTATTCGCGAAGTCAATGATGAGATGCGTCGCGAGCAGGCGCAGAAGCTGTGGGACCGTTTTGGCCCGGCTTTGCTTGTCATTGCGGTGCTTGTGGTGCTCGGCACCGCGGCCTTCGTCGGCTATCGCTATTGGGACGAGACGCGCGCCAATCGCTCCGGCGATGCCTTCTCGCAGGCGCTGAAGCTTGCCAATGATGGGAAGAACGATGACGCGCTGGCCGCGCTCGATCAGCTGGAAAAGGATGGTTACGGCGCCTATCCGCTACTCGCCCGCATGCGCGCCGCGACCGTCAAGGCCAACAAGGGCGACGTCGATGCCGCCGTCAAGGACTTCGACGATGTCGCCGCCGACACCGCCATTCCCCAGGGCCTGCGCGACATGGCGCGGCTGAGGGCGGCGCTCCTGCTCGTCGATCATGGCTCCTTCGCCGACGTGTCGAGCCGCGTCGAGGCGCTGACATCGGACACTAACACCCTGCGCCACAGCGCGCGCGAGGCGCTTGGCCTTGCCGCCTGGAAGGAAGGCAAGACCCAGGATGCGCTGAAACTGTTCGATCAGATCGCCTCCGATGATGGCGCCCCACGCAACACGCGCGAGCGGGCGACCTTGATGTCCGAGCTGATCCGCGGGTCGGGCAGTGCATCGTGACCTCTTGCCCAAGGCGCGCGGCGGTTTGGGACCACGACATGCATGGAAGATGTAGGGTCGGATGACATTCAAAGTCGCCATCATCGGCAGACCTAACGTCGGCAAATCGACGCTTTTCAATCGGCTGGTGGGAAGAAAGCTGGCGCTCGTCGACGACACGCCGGGCGTTACCCGCGACCGCCGCGTCCACGCCGCCAAGCTTTACGATCTGCATTTCGATGTCATCGATACCGCGGGCTTCGAGGACGCCGGAGCTTTGACCTTGCCGGGCCGCATGCGCGCGCAGACCGAAATCGCCATCCGCGAGGCGGATCTGATCTTTTTCACCATCGACGCCAAGTCCGGCCTGCTGCCGGATGACAGGACCTTTGCCGAGATCGTGCGAAAATCCGGCAAGCCGGTCGTGCTGGTCGCCAACAAGGCCGAGGCGAAGGGTGCCCAGGGCGGCATGCTGGAGGCCTGGGAACTTGGCCTTGGCGAACCGATCCCGGTTTCTGCCGAGCACGGCCAGGGCATGCCCGACCTGCGCGACGCCGTGATCGAAGCGCTCGGCGAGGCGCGCGCCTTCGGTGAAGACCAGGATACAGACGACGAAGAGGCCGCCGCCAGTGAGGTGCTGATCGGCGAGGACATCGCCGATCCGGACGCCGAGCCATCCTATGACGACACCAAGCCGATGCGCATCGCCGTCGTCGGGCGGCCGAACGCCGGCAAATCGACGCTGATCAACGCGCTGATCGGCGAGGAGCGGCTGCTGACCGGACCGGAAGCCGGCATCACCCGCGATTCCATTTCGGTCGACTGGGACTGGCGCGGCCGCCGTATCAAACTGTTCGACACCGCCGGCATGCGCCGCAAGGCCAGGATCCACGAAAAGCTGGAAGTAATGTCGGTGCAGGATGGCCTGCGCGCCATCCGTTTCGCCGAGATCGTCATCATCGTACTCGACGCCACCATTCCCTTCGAGAAGCAGGACCTGCAGATCGCCGATCTGATCATCCGCGAGGGCCGGGCACCGGTGATCGCGTTCAACAAATGGGACCTGATCGACAACCCGCAGGAACTGTTGGCCGAATTGCGCGAGAAGACCGAGCGGCTGTTGCCTCAGGCGCGCGGCATCCAGGCTGTGCCGGTCTCGGCCGAGACCGGACGCGGCCTCGACAAGCTGATGGATGCGGTGTTGAGGACGCACAAGGTCTGGAACAGCCGTGTTTCGACCGGCAAGCTCAACCGCTGGCTTGAAGCCATCCTGACGCATCACCCGCCGCCCGCCGTTGCCGGGCGCCGGCTGAAGGTCAAATACGTCACCCAGGCCAAGACCCGGCCGCCGGGCTTCGTGGTCCAGTGTTCGCGGCCGGACGCGATGCCGCAAAGCTATGTCCGCTATCTCTCCAACAGCCTGCGCGAAGCCTTCGACATGCCGGGCGTGCCGATCCGCATCGCGCTGCGCACTTCGGACAATCCGTTCGCCGGCCGCGCGAAGAAGCGTTGAGGATGCGGGTGGCAACCCCCCTCCGTCGGGAGCTGCACTAAGCGACTTTTAGCAGGGTCTCTTTCATCTCGGCGCCCTCGGGCAACGCCTCGAACGCCGATTGGAGCAGGATGTCGGCCAGCCGCGCCGCGACCGGCTCGAGCTCGGCGTCCTTCTGATGCAGGTGCAGCGCCATCTTCGGCAGCGACGGCAGCCCGAGCATTCCGGGCGCGAGCGCCCGGACATTCGCGGGCAGGCCGATGTCGGTGCGGATCGTCAGCCCGAGGCCAGCCGCCACCGCCGCCCATATGCCGCCAAGGCTGGGGCTGGAGAACGCCATCCGCCAGGGCCGCCCGGCACGATCCAGCGTCTCGGTCGCCACGGTGCGCAGCAGGCAAGGCGCCTCGAACACAACCAGTTGCAGCGCCTCGCCATTGTGGGGGCCTGCCTCCATCGGTTTCGCCGGCCCGATCCAGCGCGCCTGCACGTCGGCGACATGCCGGCTATACGGCAGCGTCGTGCCATCATGCCAGGCGAGCGCAATGTCGAGGTTGCCGGAAAGGACACGCTCGGCCAATTCGTGGCTGCGTCCAATCCGTGCTTCGATCCGAACCTTGGGGTGGGCGCGAGCGAAGCGACCGAGCACCTCCGGCAACACGGCCTCGCCGAAATCCTCCTGCAAGCCGAGCCGCACCCAGCCCTCTAGTTCGACCTCGCGGATCGCCAGGGCTGCCTCGTCATTGAGCTCGATCAGGCGCCGCGCATAGCCGAGCATCGTCTCGCCGGCTTCGGTCAGTGACAGGCCGCGCCCCGCCTTACGGAAGATCGGTGTATCGGCCTGCTCTTCCAGTTTCTTCAGCTGCGCGCTGACGGCGGAGGTCGAGCGGCCAAGCCGCTCAGCTGCCCTGGCAAAACTTCCCAGTTCCATGCCGGTGACGAAAGTCCTGAGCACGTCGAGATCGAATGTGACGCGGCGCATGAGATCATCCTTATTTTCAGGATTATCGATCAAAATATTCCTGATTTTATGGACGAAGCTATGGCGCTACATGCCTCCCGTCAAGGCCGCTCGACCGGCGTCACGGGAATGGAATCATGTCTGCCACCGTCATTCGCAACGATTGCCAGCTATCCGGGCGAGGTACCATCACGACCGCGGCCGGCCGGACCTTCGGCCCCAACCACCGCTGGAAGGTCTTGGGCATCGGAGTTGCCGCGAATGCCGGTTTCTCGGCTACTTTCTCCGGCATACCGGCAACGGCGGTCGTGCTTCGTCAGGGCTATCACTTGAGCAATGCCGAGCTTGGCCTGGTGCTCGGTCTTCTTGGACTGGGGGTTGCGCTCAGTGAACTGCCATGGGGCCTGCTCACCGACCGGCTGGGGGGATCGCCGCGTGCTTCTGATCGGCCTCGGTGCAACGGCGGCCTGGCTGCTGGCGATGGCGATGCTCGTCGTGCCGACAAGGTCAAGCATTCCCGATGTCACGTTGCTGGGGGCAAGCCTGCTCGTCACGGGATTGCTCGGCGGAAGTGTCAATGGCTCGAGCGGCCGCGCCATCATGGCCTGGTTCCGGGAGAATGAGCGCGGTTTTGCCATGAGCATCAGGCAGACCGCGGTGCCGCTTGGCGGCGGCCTCGGCGCACTCGTCCTGCCTTCCCTTGCCCTGGCTTTCGGGTTCGCCGCGGTGTTCGGGCTTTTGGCGGCGGCATCCGCTCTCTCCGCCCTGTTCGCCTGGCGTTGGCTGCACGAACCGCCGATGGCGGGTGGCGGCCACGCCGCTTCATCTGAAGCGGCAGGCCCGGCGCCGTTGCGCAACATCGAGGTCTGGCGCATCTCGACCGCCATCGGCCTGCTCTGCTTTCCGCAGGTGGCGGTCCTCACTTTCGCGTCGGTGTTCCTGCACGACTTCGCCGGGCTTGGCACGACGGCGATCAGCGCCAGCCTCGCCGCTGTACAGGTCGGCGCCATGGTCATGCGCGTCTGGAGTGGCTGCTTTACCGACCGCCACGGTAACCGTCGTCAATTTCTCCGCTTGTGCAGTGCGCAGAGCGCGCTGGCCTTCGTGGTGCTCTGGTTGCTGGTTCTGGCCGCTCCCGCAATGCCTGCCAGCCAATCCTTCCTGATCGCTGTCCTGCCCCTGGTGCTTGTCGTTGCCGGCATCTCGGTCTCGGCCTGGCACGGCGTTGCCTATACCGAGCTTGCCACGCTTGCCGGTGCCGGCCATGTCGGAACCGCGCTCAGCCTTGCCAACAGCTTTGTCTTCGTCGGCTTCTTCCTGGTCCCAGTGGCCATTCCAGGGCTGCTGCACCTCTGGTCATGGCCTGGCGTGTGGCTGTCGGCAGCCGCCTGCGCCCTGGTCGCTTGGCCGATCTTCCTGCCGCGGACTGAGCCTCCCGCCGCAAAATCGCCAGACTTCGGAACCACGACCTCCAGCCGACCGAGAAAACCTGACCGACCTCGTTAACGTCCCATCAAGGTTAATGCATCATTTTGCTCTCCAGTGGGGTCAGTTGCGTTCCTGGAGAGAGTTCCGTGCATCGACGTGTCTTGAAGCGGCTGATGGCCGCCGCCGGTGAGAAACGCAGCCTTGTGTCTCCGTTCATCATCGGTCTCGGTATCTGGATCGGCTTTCCGACCGTCGCTGCCTACCAGGACATGACCAGCCTCGTTTCCGGCCTTGAATCGCCGACCACGCGCTGGAATTCCTATGTCGAGAAATCCGTCGCCGGTTCGGTCCATGCCGCCGAGATGCCGTTCGTCGATTCCGAC
The DNA here is from genome assembly GCF_054059755.1 of Mesorhizobium sp. URHB0026. Classification (NCBI taxonomy): domain Bacteria; kingdom Pseudomonadati; phylum Pseudomonadota; class Alphaproteobacteria; order Hyphomicrobiales; family Phyllobacteriaceae; genus Mesorhizobium; species Mesorhizobium sp. URHB0026. The sequence continues at coordinate 3,196,011 of NZ_JBSSCN010000001.1, forward strand.
GTCACCAGTTCGATCTCGGGTTCCGGCGTTCGCCTTCCCGGTGTCGGCGCGGTCTCGTTTCGCGGCAAGGGCGGCAAGGTCAGCGGGTCGCCCGACGAGGATCGCGTCGTGCGCGCCGACAAGAAGGGCCGCATCGTCCAGGTCTCTCCCGTGGCACCACCGAAGAACTTCAATGCCGGCTCGATCTTCCAGCGGACCTCCTCGCTGATGCGGCCGAGCATGGACGGCGACCTGAAAATGGCCTTCGCCAAACCGCGGATCAAAGGCAAGGAAATCCAGATCGCCGCGGCATTTTCATGCGCGTGAGGACAAGAAGCCGGATCCAGGCGTGCCGGCCATGCTTGCCGCCCTGGTCAACAACGACCATCCCGATGTGCTGGCGACCGCCTATGCGCAATCCGCCCCGGACTATGCCAAGGCCTCACCCTTTGAGGCCCTGCTTCAGGATGAAGAGCCCAACAGCGGCCGCTTCATTCCGCCGATGGCCAAGGGCGACCACGCCTGGATCCAGAATCCGCTTCCGGCCAGCGTCTTCTCCAAGCCGGAGCAGAAGTGCCTGGCCAACGGCATCTATTTCGAGGCCCGCGGCGAAGCCGTGCGCGGTCAGGCCGCCGTTGCCCAGGTGATCCTCAACCGGGTCCGCAATCCTGCCTATCCCAATTCGATCTGCGGCGTCGTCTACCAGAACGACAGCTGGTTCAACCGCTGCCAGTTCTCCTTCGCCTGCGACGGCAGGAAGAAGCGCATCGACAATCCGGTCGCCTACAAGACCGCTCAGGATGTCGGCATGGCCGTCACCGCCGGCAAGATCTTCATTCCGGAAGTGGGATCGTCGACCCACTACTATGCCAATTACGTCCATCCTGGCTGGGCGCGCACGATGCAGAAGATGACCAAGATCGGCCTGCATATCTTCTACCGGACCTATGGTGGTGGCTGGAGCTGAGCGGTCCGCCGCCGCCCGTGTTTTCGCGCGGTCGCACGGTCGATCGGAGAGCCATTGTCGGGGGGATTCGCGCGGCGCATCCCGCCGATCGCAAAGGGCACGATGTCGCACCTTTCTAATTATTTGATTTTACTAGGTAAAATACACAGCGCGGAACTTCCCTCCGTGGCTTGACGGGCGCAAACCCTCTAACTATGTTGCCGGCGACTTTAGAAACGGACGGACGGTGACGGTCTGCCCGGGCAGGGGGGTTGCGATGGCCGAGAAAAACAGGCCAGACGGAACCGGAGAAACCGGCCGCGGCAAGCAGCATGACCCCGAAATCCGCGACGACGATCTTGAGCGACGTCGGCGTGAACTTGGAGCATCGCTTGCGACAAGGCTGCCGAACCGGCTCGAGGGGAAAGACGACGCGAGACCAGTGACCGGATACGGTCAGGCGATCAAACTATCCAGCGAGTTTATCGCCGGGGTGGTGGTAGGCGCCGGCATCGGCTGGATCATCGACCGTATGGCGGGGACATCGCCGTGGGGTCTGATCGTTTTCCTGCTGCTTGGCTTTGGCGCCGGCGTGCTCAATGTCATGCGTTCAGCTGGCGTTGTGGCGGAATTCGGACAGGGCAACAAATCGCGCCCTGACCGGGACAACAGCAAATAGCCGCTCTCGCGCGGCAATGATAAATTTGGCCGTACGCGGCATTGACGGGGTTAGAACGTGGCAGCTGACAAGGTCGATCCGATCCACCAGTTCCATATCATCAAGCTGGTTCCGATTAATATCGGCGGCTACGACCTGTCTTTCACGAATTCCGCACTGTTCATGGTCGCGACCGTGGTCGTTGCGGCGGCCTTCCTGCTGCTGACGACGTCGAGCCGCAGCCTGGTCCCCGGCCGGCTGCAGTCGGTCTCCGAGATGGCCTATGAGTTCGTCGGCAACATGCTGCGCGACGCCGCCGGCACGCAGGGCATGAAGTTCTTCCCCTTCGTGTTCTCGCTGTTCATGTTCGTGCTGGTCGCCAATCTGCTCGGCCTGTTCCCCTATTTCTTCACCGTCACCAGCCACATCATCGTCACTTTCGGTCTCGCCGCATTGGTGATCGGAACCGTGGTGGTCTACGGGTTCATGAAGCATGGTTTCGGTTTCCTGAAACTGTTCGTGCCGCATGGCGTGCCGGTGTTCCTGCTGCCGCTGGTTGTGTTGATCGAAGTCATTTCCTTCGTGTCGCGCCCGGTCAGCCTCTCGGTTCGTCTGTTCGCCAATATGTTGGCGGGCCACATCACGCTCAAGGTGTTCTCCGGCTTCGTCGTCAGCCTCTCCGCACTCGGCGCGGTCGGCGTCGCGGGCTCGGTCCTGCCGCTGGCCATGGCGGTGGCGCTGACGGCGCTTGAATTGCTGGTCGCCTTCCTGCAGGCCTACGTCTTCGCGGTATTGACCTGCATGTATCTCAACGACGCCCTGCATCCCGGGCACTAAGGCCCCATGAGTTTCCGGCCCAAGGGTTTCCAACACTGGCGCCGGATGGAAATCGCAACGGAATTTCAGATCCAAAGGAGTTGAACAAATGGACGCAGAAGCAGCAAAGTACATCGGCGCCGGCATCGCTTGCCTGGGCATGGGTGGCGCGGGCATTGGCCTGGGCAACATCTTCGGCAGCTACCTCTCGGGCGCGCTGCGCAATCCGTCGGCTGCCGACGGCCAGTTCGGCCGCCTGATCTTCGGCTTCGCCGTGACCGAAGCTCTGGGCATCTTCTCGCTTCTCATCGCACTTCTGGCCCTGTTCGGCTGAGTACTGAGAAGATTGGACAGGCCGGCCGCGCAAGCGGCGGGCCTGATATCTGGGGATAGTCCATGTTCGTGACATCTGCCTTCGCGCAAGAGTCCGCGCCATCAGCCGACACCAGCCACGCTGCGACCGGAGGCGACACGCATTCCGGTACCACCGTGCCTGCCGAAGCGCACGGCACGTTTCCGCCATTCAATCCGGAGACGTTTCCGTCGCAGCTTCTGTGGCTGGCGATCACGTTCGGGCTGTTCTACCTCTTCCTGAAGCGCGTCGTGATGCCGCGCGTCGGGGGCATCATCGATGTCCGCAACGACCGCATCAGCCAGGATCTCGACCAGGCAGCCAAGTTGAAGGGCGAGGCCGACGCCGCCGTTGCCGCTTACGAGCAGGAACTGGCGGAAGCCAAGAAGAACGCGAACTCGATCGGCCAGCAGGCCAACGATTCGGCCAAGGCGGAAGCCGACACCGCGCGCAAGAAAATCGAGGCCGCGCTCGATGAGAAGCTTGGCGAGGCCGAGGCACGCATTTCTTCCATCAAGGCCAATGCCATGAAGGAAGTCGGCAGCATCGCCGAGGATATCGCTTCGGCGATCGTCGAGGCACTCGTTGGCGGCAAGGCCAGCAAGGCCGAGATCGCGGCCGCAGTCAAATCCGTGGCCCGGTGAGGAGCGCATCATGGACGCTACATCTCTCGCAACGCTCTGGGCCACGATTGCCCTGATCATCTTCCTGGCCATCGCCGTCTACATCAAGGTGCCCGGCATGATCGCCAAGGCGCTCGACGCCCGCGCCGCCAGGATCAGCAGTGAGCTCGACGAGGCCCGCAAGCTGCGCGACGAAGCCCAGCAACTGCTCGGCCAATACAAGAAGAAGCGCAAGGAAGCCGAGCAGGAGGCCGCCGACATTGTAGCGGCCGCCAAGCGCGAGGCCGAATTGCTGGCCGCTGACGCCCACAAGAAGACCGAGGATTACGTTGCCAGGCGCACCGCGCTTGCCGAGCAGAAGATCGGCCAAGCCGAGCGTGACGCGGTTGCCGAAGTGCGCGCCAGCGCCGTCGACATAGCCGTCGAGGCGGCGCGCGCATTGCTCGCCGCCAAGGTTGACGCCAAGGCCGGAGCCGACCTGTTCAGGTCCGCGCTGCAGGACGTGAAGGCCAAGCTGAACTGAGCGTTCTTCAGTCGCTGACATGAAGCCGCCCGGGCAACCTGGCGGCTTTTTTTGTTGGGAGAAAGCGGCGCGTCAAAGCGGCCAATCTCCGCCCTCGTGGGCAAGATCGGCATTACCACTGCCGTCGCTTTACTCCAGCCCGGCCAAGCTCTCTTCCTCAACCACATCCGTCCCGCTCAGCCGGAACGGCGCAAACGACGAGCGATGCAGTCGAGCCACTGGCCCATGCGCCTCGATCGCCGTGCGGTGCCGGACCGTGGCGTAGCCCATATGGACTTCGAAGCCGTAGCGGTCGTGATGATTGCCGCAGCCGCGCATCATGCGGTCGCGCATGACCTTGGCGACGATCGAGGCCGCGGCGATCGACTGGGAGCGCTGGTCGCCCTTGATCAGCGCGCGCCCCTCGCAGGGCAACCCCGGCGGCACGTCGCGCCCATCCGCGAGCGCGAGCTTAGCCTGCACCGGCAGCCCGACCAGTGCGCGGCGCATCGCTTCGAGGCTCGCCCTGAGGATGTTGCTGCCATCGATGCCCTCGGCGCTGATCGACGCCATCGAGACGCCGAGAGCGGAGCCGATGATGTGCAGGAACAGCGCTTCGCGCTGCAAGTGGCTAAGCCGCTTGGAATCGTCGAGACCCTCGGGAATATTGGCGGGGTCGAGCACCACTGCCGCCGCGACCACGGGACCCGCGAGCGGGCCGCGGCCGGCTTCGTCCATCCCCGCGACCGGCCACAAACCATCGGCCATCGCCTTCGTCTCGAAGGAGAAATCGGGTTTCTCGACGATTTCGAAGAGAGGCGGAGAATCAGAACGCGCGCGAGCCATGTTGCGGCGAGGTTCGCATCGGCTCCGATTCTCCGCAAGTCCCTCCGGGTCGGGTGGGGCGCCGGACCGGGAGGGCACCGTCTGCAGGCCGGGGCAGGCCGGACGGGATTTCTTTGCCACGGCGGCAATGAACAGCCGAGGCGATTTTCGGTTCAGAGCAGCATCAACTGCTCCTGGTCCTTGCCGGCCGCGACGAACTGGTCGGTCCGCAGCGTACGCCGCTCGGCATTGAGGCCGAGCCGCTTGGCGGTGATTTCGAAGCGCCGGCCGATCTGCCAGGCATAGGGTCCGGCGCCCTTCATGCGCTTGCCCCATTCCGAATCGTAGTCCTTGCCGTCGCGCATCGAACGGATCAGCGACATGACGTGGCGGTAGCGGTCGGGATAGTGGCGCAGCAGCCAGTCCTTGAAGATCGGGCTGACCTCCAGCGGTAGGCGCAGCACCACATAGCCAGCCTCGCGCGCCCCGGCATGGTGCGCCGAATCGAGTATGCGTTCCATCTCCTGGTCGGTCAGGCCCGGAATGATCGGCGCCACCATCACCGAGGCCGGGATACCGGCATCCGAAAGCTGCCTGATCGCCTCCAGCCGCTTGGTCGGCGTCGATGCGCGAGGCTCCATCGTCCTGGCCAGCATGCGGTCAAGCGTCGTCACCGACAGCGCCACTTTGGCCAAGCCCCGCTCCGCCATGCGCGACAGAATGTCGATGTCCCGCACGACCAGGGCTGACTTGGTGACGATGCCGACCGGGTGGCCGCGCGCCTCCAGCACTTCGAGGATTTCGCGCATGATCCGGTACTGCTTCTCGATCGGCTGGTAGGGATCGGTGTTGGTGCCGATGGCAATGGTGCGCGGCTGGTAGCCATCCTTTGACAATTCCTTGTCGAGCAGGCGTGCCGCGTCGGGCTTGGCGAACAACTTGGATTCGAAGTCCAGGCCCGGCGACAGGCCCATGAACGAGTGCGTCGGCCGCGCGAAGCAATAGACGCAACCGTGTTCGCAGCCGCGATAGGGATTGATCGACCGGTCGAAGGAGATGTCGGGCGATTCGTTGCGGGTGATGATGGTGCGCGGCTTTTCCACCTGCACCTCGGTCTTGAAGGGAGGAAGTTCCTCCAGCGAACTCCAGCCGTCGTCGAAGACATGCCGGCTGACAGGTTCGAACCGGCCGGACGGATTGATGCCTGCCGACCGGCCGCGGTTGCGGTCCGGACGGACCCGCATGCCGCTCTGCTCGATCATTGCATTGGCCATTTCGGCTCGTCCTGCTCCGAAGGCTGCAATGTCGGCGCGCATGATCGGTTCCATCTTCGCCCGCTCCCAAGGACTGTTCATGTTGTGTCGAATCGCTCTGCTCATGAAATTATTCCTATTTCGTCGATGAGAACAAATCAAGAACTTTCTATGGTGCGCCGCGAAAACTGGCGCCGATCGACTCTTTCCGGTATTCGGCTAATCATGCTCAGTGTTCTGATTGAAACGCACAATGACGAGGAGGGGCTCGCCCGTACGCTGTCGACGCTGATTGGCGGCGCGGTCGAGGGCGTGGTGCGCGAGGTCGTCGTCTGCGACACCGGCTCCAGCGACCAGACGCATCGCGTCGCCGAGCATGCCGGCTGCCACTATGTGGTGAGCGGCGGCATCGCCGCCGGCATCCGCCAGGCAAAGGGTGACTGGCTGCTGTTTCTCGAACCGGGTGCGAGGCTGGTGGAGGGCTGGATCGACGCCGTCCTCGCCCATACGGCTAGGCAGACAATGGCGGCCCGGTTCTCGCGGGCGCGGGGCAGCCGTCCACCGTTCCTGGCCCGGGTCTTTTCCGCGAACCGCGCGCTCGCCGACGGACTGGTAATCAGCAAGCGACAGGCGGCATCTCTGTCCAAGAATGCCGGCAGCGCCGAGGCGTTGGCACGAGGTCTGGCGACAAAGAAACTCGACGCCGAGATCTGGGCGGCGCCGCCCAGGTACAAGCGCCGCCGGTAGTGTGCTGAGAGTTCTGCAAATTCGCTGAGAGAGGGCGTTCATGGCAGGCTGGTGATGTTCAACCTCACCTGATTCCCGCGAAGGAACGCCACCATGACCAAGACCGAAGATAAATCCGCCATCGCTGCCGTCATAGACATTCTGCTTTCGAACCCCGATGGGCTGCACGAAGTGATCCGCGCGGTGATGCAGGAGGTGCTGGAGGCCTTTACGGGGCCGATTTGCCGCGCCGCAGATGTTCGTCCAGGCGCGGCATGATCTCGACGAAGTTACAGGGCATGTGCCGGTAATCGAGCTGTGGCTTGAGGATGCCGTCCCAGGCGTCCTTGCAGGCGCCGGGCGAGCCCGGCAGCACAAAGACGAAGGTGGCGTTGACGACACCGCCGGTCGCCCGGCTCTGGATCGTCGAGGTGCCGATCTTGTCATAGGAAATGCGGTGGAACACTTCCGAAAAGCCGTCCATGCGCTTTTCGAAGATCGGCTCCAGCGCCTCGGGCGTCACATCGCGTCCGGTAAAACCGGTTCCGCCAGTGGTGATCACGACGTCGATGGCCTTGTCCCGCGACCATGCCAGAACGGTGTCGCGGATTCTTTCGCGGTCGTCGGTGACGATATCGCGGGTGGCCAGGATGTGGCCGGCCTTGGTGATGCGATCGGCCAGTGTCTGGCCGGATTTGTCGTCGGCAAGGCTGCGTGTGTCGGAAACAGTCAGCACCGCGATGCGCACCGGAATGAAGGCACGGCTCTCGTCAATTCTGGCCATCTCGCCCAGCCTCCGACGCCATGCTGCGCGTTGCCGCGACGAACCAGTCGGGCTGGCGGCTGCGGATCTCGGCCGCCGCGCGCTTGGCGACATTGCCGGTCTCGAACAGGCCGAAGCACGTCGCACCCGATCCGGACATTCGTGAAAAGCCCGATCCGGCCTTATCAAGCCATGAAAGCGCCCTGCCTATGGCGGGCTGCATCGCAAGGGCTGGCTGCTCGAGATCGTTGCGGGTGATTTCCAGCCAGTTGCGCAGGCTGTGAAAATCGATACTGCGCGGCGGCGGCGGCAGCGGCTCACTATCGCGATGGGAAAGCGCGGCGAAGATTTCCGATGTCGAGACCGGAACGCCCGGATTGACCAGCACGAGACCCAGTGCCGAAAAATCCGGCACTATCGACAGTTCCTCGCCGATGCCGCGCGCGATCAGCGGCTTTGCCGCCAGGCACATCGGCACATCGGCGCCGAGCGAAAGACCGATCCGCGCCAGCTCAACGCTATCGAGCTCTAGCCCCCAGCTCTCGGTCAGCCCGCGCAGCACGGCTGCCGCATCGCTCGAACCTCCGCCCACGCCGGATGCGACCGGAAGGTTCTTTTCGAGCCTGATGTATACGGGGGGCGTGCTCCGAACGCCGGCGGCCTGCCGCAAGGCGTCGCGAGCCTTCAGCACCAGATTGCCGCCATCGAGCGGCACGTCCGCCGCAAAGCGGCCGGACACGCTGAACTCATCGGCGTCGGCCGGCGCGATCTCGATCCTGTCGCCAAAGCGCGTGAACACAGCCAGGCTGTCGATGAGATGATAGCCATCGGCGCGCCTGCCGGTGACGTGCAAAGCTAGGTTTATCTTGGCGGGTGCGGCCCATGTCCGGACACGCTGACCGGATTCCGCGGTCTCGATTGCGAGTAAAATGAGGGTCAGTCCTTGGCCAGCCGGTATTCGCCGGTCCGCGGATCCTTGACCAGCGTTCCCATCGCGCCGTTGGCCGCCTGTTTTTCGGTACGCCGCACCTTGGCCGTCACGCGTTCAGCCTCGCGCACGAAGGTGCGGTAGCCGAAATAGGCGGCGACGCCGACGACGGCGAAGAAAATGATCTGCGGCATGTCAAGCTCCTACCACGCTGGGCCGGTAAAACCGGCCGGTCGGGTCTTTCGGGCAACCATGCTAGACGCTTTCATGGCTTTTTCAAAGCCCGAAGCGCGCCCACGATGCGCGCTCTTCCGCCGCATCGATGACGCCGCTGGCGGCAGCCGCGGCGATATCGGGCGCCGAAAAGCCCTTGCTCGAGCCGAACAGGCCGAAGCGGCCGAACAAACCGCGCGGCGCCGCCACCAGCCTGAGCTGGGTCTTCGGCCCGAAGCGGGTCTTCAGCACTGTGCGCATGTCGCCCAGCGCATCGACGAGGCCGAGCTCCAGGCCTCGCTTGCCGGTCCAGAACAGCCCGGTGAACAGATCCGGATCGTCCGCCAGCTTCGTACCGCGGCGCTGCTTGACCAGATCGATGAAGGTCTCGTGCACTTCGAGCTGCAGCACCTTGAGCCGCTCGACGTCTTCCTTCTTCTCGGGCTTGAATGGATCGAGCACCGCCTTGTTCTGGCCGGCGGTGTGGACACGGCGCTCAACGCCGATCTTCTTCATCAGTTCCGGGAAGCCGAAGGAAGCCGATACCACGCCGATTGAGCCGACGATCGAGGAGGGATCGGCGAAGATCTCATCGCCTGCGACCGCGATCATGTAGCCGCCGGACGCCGCGACATCCTCGACGAAGACCAGGACCTTTTTATTCTTCTCGACCGCAAGGTCGCGGATGCGCTTGAAAATCAGCCGCGACTGCACCGGCGAGCCGCCCGGCGAATTGATCGAGATCGCGACCGCCGGCGCCTCGAAGGAAAACGCTTTTTCGATCAGTCCGGCGGTGGAAGCAAGCGACAGGCTCGGCCGGAACTGCCCCCCGCCGGCCATGATGGTGCCGTGCAGTCGGATGACCGGAACCGTAACGACGGTGGAGCGCCAGGACTTCGGCAGCAGGCGGTTGAAAAGACGTTTCACGATGGCGTGGTCTCCGGCGATGGTTGCAGGCATGTAGGGAGTTCCCGGCCAACGGCAATGTGCGGGCCAGGCAACAGTTCAGTCTCCGAACAGCGAGGCGAGCCCGTTGGTGATCATTTCGCTGCGCTCGTCGGGGCCGTTGCCCGATCGCGCGTGAAGCATCAGGGGCGGACGGATGGCGAGCTTTCCTCGTGCCCCAAGGGCCGCCCGCACGATAATGCGGATTGCGGCCGCGTCCGGGCGAGGGTGCACGGCGAGCATCTCGGCTTCGCCGAAGCGGCCTGAAATCGCGTCGAGAATGGCGCCGAGCTGTTCGGGCCGGGCGATGACGGCAAGCCCGCCGCGCGGCCTGACAACCGCCGCCGCACTGCGGATCCAGCTTTCGAACAGCCCATCCTCCATGACGTGCGCTTCCTTTCTTAGCGGCTCGGGAGTGGCGCGGTCCCGTGCGGCGTTGAAAGGCGGGTTCATGATGACGAAGTCGAAATCATTGTCGGCAAGGCCGGTGGCGGCCCGTGCGCGGCCCGACACGGTGACATCGGCGACGAGCACGGCAGCGCGATCGCTGAGGTGCGCATTGCCCGGATGGGCAAGCGTGGCTGCCGCGAAAGACGCCATCTCAGGCGCGCGTTCGACCAGCACAGCCTGGGCACCCGGACAGCGCGACAGCACCGCAAGACCGGCAGCACCGGCGCCGGCCCCGAAATCGGCGAGCCGTCCGCCAAACGAGGATGGTACGGATGCGGCCAGCATCATTGCATCCATCCCGGCGCGATGGCCGCCATGCTTGGGCTGCACGAGCCAGAACCGGCCGCGGTGGAACGCATCGACCGTATGAGCCGGCGTATCCGGGACAAGGGCGGCTGGCGCGGCCGACATTATTTCCCCCGGATCTCGTTGGCGATGCCGGCATCGGTCAGGATGCGGCGCGCGGCGTCGGCCTGGTCGGCATCGACCATGACGCGTCGCGGCAGGATACCAAGCGAGCCGTCGAGCACGCTCATGTTCTGGTCGGCGACGAAGCAGCCGATCCCGGCATCGCGCATCAGCGATTCGACAAAGGAGATGATGACGGCGTCGTTGGTGCGGATGAGCTCTATCATCGCAAGAAACTCGCAGGTTGCGGCGTGCATGTAAACGTGCGGCCGCATTCCCGCATTTCCCGGCGTTGACACGCTGTCGCCGCCGCGCCAATTCGCCACTTGCCGTGGCCGTGCCAGCGGCCCTAGAGTCTTGTCGGGACTAAGGGTGCCGTCGCACGCGTTATACCAAGACGGGAGTGATTGTCGTGGGTGTCGTTCTCAACATCGAAAACGGGAAGCGGGAGCCCGCCTCCATCAAGGATCTCATCGATCTGACTGCTGCCGATATGGGACGTGTCAACGAGCTGATCCTGTCCAAGGCCGGCTCCGACGTCGAGATGATCCCCGAGGTCGCCAACCACCTGATCTCGTCCGGCGGCAAGCGGCTCAGGCCAATGCTGACGCTAGCTGCGGCGCAGATGTTCGGCTATGCCGGCGAGGGCCACGTCAAGCTCGCCACTTCGGTCGAATTCATGCATACGGCCACGCTTCTGCATGACGACGTGGTCGATGAAAGCGGCATGCGGCGCGGCAAGAAGACCGCCCGCATGATCTGGGGCAACCAGGCCAGCGTGCTGGTCGGCGACTTCCTGCTTGGCCAGGCCTTCCGCATGATGGTCGATGTCGGCTCGCTCGAAGCGCTCGACATCCTGTCTAGTGCAGCCTCGATCATCGCCGAGGGCGAAGTCATGCAGCTGGCCGCCGCCAAGAACCTCGAAACCACCGAGGACGAGCATTTTGCCGTCATCAAGGCCAAGACCGCCGCGCTGTTTTCGGCCGCCGCCGAGGTTGGCCCGGTCATCGCCCAGGCGACCCGCAACGACCGTGCGGCGCTGCGTTCCTACGGCATGAATCTCGGGCTTGCCTTCCAGCTGATCGATGATGCGCTGGACTATGGCGGCACCAGCAAGGATCTCGGCAAGAATGTCGGCGACGATTTCCGCGAGGGCAAGGTGACCTTGCCGGTCATCCTCGCCTACCGGCGCGGCAGCAAGGCCGAACGCACCTTCTGGAAGCGCGCCATCGAGGACAATGTCACCGACGACGCCGGGCTGGAAAAGGCGATCGGCCTCATGACCCGCCACGGCGCCATTGCCGATACGATAGGGCGCGCCCGCCATTTCGGCGAAATCGCCCGCGACGCCTTGGCGCCGCTTGAAGAGACGTCGCAGAAATCGGCGCTGATCGACGTCATCGATTTCTGCATCAGCCGGGTGAACTGAGCGCCTGAAGGTTCCTAAGGGGCCGTCAGTAAAAAGACGCCTGTGAATCCGCCCTGCCGTCTCGACAAGCCGCACCACCGCAAATTATCTATAAATCATGGCAAAAGGCACGGACGACACCATAGCGGTGCGCATCGGCAAGGCGTTGGCGGACCGCATCATCTCCGGCGCGATCGAGCCGGGGGCGAGGTTGCGGCAGGATCATGTCGCCGAGGAATTCAACACCAGCCACGTTCCCGTGCGCGAGGCCTTTCGCCGCCTCGAGGCGCAGGGCCTCGCCGTCAGCGAGCCGCGCCGTGGCGTGCGTGTCGCGGCCTTCGATCTGGGCGAGGTCAAGGAGGTCGCCGAAATGCGGGCCGCGCTCGAAGTGCTGGCACTGCGCCACGCCGCGCCGCATCTGACCTCGGCCATTCTGGACCAGGCCGAGGAGGCGACAAAGGCCGGCGACAAATCCCGTGACGCCAGGTCGTGGGAGGAGGCCAATCGCGCCTTTCACCGGCTGATCCTGGCGCCCTGCGGCATGCCGCGCCTGCTTGCCACCATAGACGACCTGCACGCGGCAAGCGCGCGCTTCCTGTTCGCGGCCTGGCGCTCGGAGTGGGAGACGCGCACCGACCAGGACCACCGGGCGATCCTCACCGCCTTGCGGCAGGGAAATACCGAATCGGCCGCGGCAACATTGGGACGGCATGTCCAATGGATTGGCCGCAAGCCGGTCAGGACAGCCTCCGGCGCCACGCGCGAAGCTTTCGCCATCGTGGGTTAAGGTGCCTTTTTCCAAGCCCGGGCTTGCTATCACCCAAGAAATGTGGATTCGATAATAGATCGAAAGCAAAAATTATCTATAATTTGGATCGACCGAAGGGAAGCTTATGACCAACCTCGCATTCTCGTCCGCCAGACCGTCCTTCAGCCCGTTGCGCCTGCAGCAGCGATCGCTCGGCTGGCAGGCCGGCGCCGTCGTGCTCGGCACGCTGTTCCTGGCGCTGTGCTCCTACATCAAGGTGCCGATGGTGCCGGTTCCGGTGACCATGCAGACCTTCGCCGTGACGATGATCGGTGCGCTCTATGGCTGGCGGCTTGGCGCGGTGACGATCGCCGCATGGCTGGTCGAAGGTGCTGTCGGCTTTCCGGTCCTGGCCGGCGGTGCTGCCGGCATTCAGCATTTCGTCGGCCCGACGGGTGGCTATCTCTTCGCCTTTCCTGTCACCGGCGCGCTGGTCGGCTGGATGGCCGAGCGCGGCTGGAACGGCAACAGGGTTTTGCTTGCCTTCGCCGCCATGCTGCTCGGCAATCTTGCCTGTCTAGCGCTCGGCACAGCCTGGCTTGCCGTCATGATCGGCGCCGAAAAGGCCATCACCTTCGGCTTCGTGCCGTTCATCGTCGGCGGGTTGCTGAAATCGGCGCTTGGCGCCGCGACGCTGATGGCGCTGCCGCGCGGCAAGATGAACTTGCCCAAGCCGTGACGATCAGGTTGCGCGCCCACCATCTCCTTTGCCTGCTCACCTATGTGGGCAAGGGCTACAGCCCCGTTTTCACCGCCAATTATGACGGGATCGCGGAGCGTCTGAGCCGGGGCGAGGACATCGTCCTCGTCTCCGGCCCGGACGACATCTGCGCACCGTTGCTTTATGAGCCGGAACCGCACTGCCTGCGAGAGGGCGCGGCCGAGCGGGACCGGCAGGCCGCGGAAGACGTGGAAGCGCTGCTGGCTCGGCCCATCCGGGACGGCGCACGCCTCGATCTCGATGCGCCCATCCTGATGCGGCTGCGGCAGGCGTTTTCGGCCGGCCACGTGCGCAAGGCCTGCGGCGGCTGCGACTGGAGCGTGCTGTGCGGCGCGGTGGCAAGCAGCGGCTATCGCGATACGCGGCTGCAGCGGCCTGTTGACGCGCAAAACCGTCCCATTTAGCCATGGTTTGTTAATCGGGTGACCCGATTGTGAATTTCAGGCGGATTGAAGCGCGACCCCAAAAAGGCCATGCTTTGCCCGGAAAGATCGAGTCTGGGTCGATCCGCTGACGCGGAGATGGCGCCTGGCTGAAAGGGATATGATGCAGCAAGGACGTGTGCGCTGGCTGACAAGGCTGGCAATTGTGACGGGCGTGGCGATTTCCGCATTGCCGGCCTATGCCAAGCAATCCACCGAACCGGTCAAGATCTCGTCATTTTCGGGCGCCTATCTGGCTGCCAGGATCGCCGAGGGCGACAACGACCTCGACAGCGCCATCGCCTATTACAAGCAGGCCTTGGCCTTCAATCCTGGTGACACAGCCCTGCAGCAGAGCTTGATGCTGTCGCTGATCGCTCAAGGCCGCTTCGATGAATCGCTGGTCTATGCCGACAAGCTCAAGGAAGTGCCGGATGTCGAGCGCTTCTCGCGCTTGGCGCTGGCGGTCGATACCTTCCACAAGAAGGATTTCACCAAGGCGCAGTACTGGCTCAAGCTGTCGCTGGAATCCGATCTCGACCGGCTGATCTCCGGCGTCATGTCCGGCTGGGCCGAACAAGGTGCCGGCCAGGCCAGCGAAGCGATGGCTTCGATCGACAAGCTGCAGGGGCCGGACTGGTTCGGCCTGTTCAAATCCTTCCACCGCGCCTTGATCGCCGATGCGTCTGGTATGCCTGAAAAGGCCGAGGCTATTTATGCGGCGACGATGCAGGACACCACCGCCGGCGGTGCGGCGCCTGAAACCTGGATGCGCAATGCGCAGGCCTATGCCTCGTTTCTGGCCCGCAAGGGCGACAAGGCCAAAGCGATGTCGGTTCTCGACCAGGCCGAGGCGTTCTCGCCGGGCAAGCTGGAAATCGTCGCCTTGCGCGACAGGATCAGCAAGGGCGACAAGATCGCGCCCTTCGTGTCCGGTCCGTCCGACGGTGCTTCCGAGATCCTGCTCGATCTTGCCACCGCGCTCAACCGTGGCGGCGGCGAGCCATTCGTGCGCCTCTATTTGCAATATGCCTTGGCCCTGAAGCCCGACAGCGACGCTGCCCTCGTGCAACTCGCCGCCGTAGCCGAACAGCTGAAGAACGGCGAAGGCGCCATCGCGCTCTATCGGCGCATCCCCGACTCTTCGCCGCTGAAGGAGATTTCGGAGCTGCAGCTTGGCCTCAACCTTGCCGATCTCGACCGCCATGACGAGGCGATCACGCATCTGAAGGCCTTTGTCGAAGCTCATCCCAACGACATGCGCGCCTATCTGGCGCTCGGCGGTGTCTACTCCTCGAAGGACGATTTCCGCTCCGCCGCCAATCTCTACGACAAGGCCGTCGAGGTGCTGAAGACACCGACCGCCGCCAACTGGAACATCTTCTATCAGCGCGGCATCGCCTATGAACGGCTGAAGGAATGGCCGAAGGCCGAGCCGAATTTCCGCAAGGCGCTGGAATTGCAGCCAGACCAGCCGCAGGTGCTGAACTATCTCGGCTATTCCTGGGTCGACATGAACACCAACCTGAAGGAAGGCCTGGAGATGATCCAGAAGGCCGTCGATCTCAGGCCGAGCGACGGCTATATCGTCGATTCCCTGGGTTGGGCTTATTTCCGCCTCGGCCGGTTCGATGACGCGGTGCGCGAGATGGAACGCGCTGTCTCGCTGAAGCCGGAAGATCCGGTTCTGAACGACCATCTCGGCGACGCCTACTGGCGCGTCGGTCGCAAGCTGGAAGCCACCTTCCAGTGGAACCAGGCCCGCGACTTGAAGCCTGATCCGGATGTGCTGGCCACCCTGCAGCAGAAGCTGATGAAGGGCCTGCCGCCGATCGAGTCCAACACGGCGCAGGAAACCCCAAAGGTCAAGCCGGAGCCGGTTCCCGCCCCGAAGGGGTGAAACCGCCTTTTTGGAATGCGAACGGGGCTCTCGGAGCCCCGTTTTCGTTTGATATCCGTCCGCTTAAAACGCCTGCCGACGCGCTCAGAACATCTTTCGATAGACGACGAAGCCAGAGCGTTCGCCGACCTTGTCATAAAGCTTCATCGCCGTGTGATTGGTTTCATGCGTCAGCCAGTATACTCGGCCGGAACCGGCCGCCTGGGCGCGCTCGTAGACGCCTTCGATCAGCGCACGGCCGACGCCTTTGCCGCGCGACGATTCGTTGGTGAAAAGATCCTGCAGATAGCAGTTCGGGGCGATCGCCGTCGTGCTGCGGTGGAACAGGTAGTGGACGAGGCCAAGCAACTCGCCTTCGTTTTCCGCGACCAGCGCATGGACAGGCTCGTAGGCGTCGAAGAAGCGCGACCACGTCATTGCGGTGATCTCGCTTGCCAGCGCCGTCTCGCCCGAACGGCCGTAGAACGCGTTGTAGCCGTCCAGCGGCAGCCATCGGTCGAAATCCAGGGGCGTGAGGGGGCGGATGCTGATCGGGCTGGACATGGCTGAACCTGCTGTGCTTGGAAGGGACGCTTCGTCGAATTGGATCGCGGACCGTGGCGGCGGGCAATGGGCCAGTCGCTCGCAAAATCCTCAACATCGCCCGGCATGCTCACGGCGGGCCGCATAGGACGCGCTTGCTTGACGCTTCGCCACCGTGTCTCTAGGACGTGGCCACAAGCTAGCCTGTGTCGCCGAGGCCACCGTGACGATTGAAATCCCAGCCCATATGCATCCCAGCCGCTCGTTCCAGGGGCTGATCCTCACTTTGCACAATTACTGGGCGGCATATGGCTGCGTCATTCTCCAGCCTTATGACATGGAGGTCGGCGCCGGCACCTTTCACCCGGCAACGACGTTGCGCGCGCTAGGGCCCAAAGGCTGGAACGCCGCCTACGTCCAGCCTTCGCGCCGTCCCAAGGACGGCCGCTATGGCGAGAATCCCAACCGGCTGCAGCATTACTACCAGTACCAGGTGATCCTGAAGCCCAATCCATCGAACCTGCAGGAGCTTTACCTCGGCTCGCTTGCGGCGATCGGCGTCGATCCTCTGTTGCACGACATACGCTTCGTCGAGGACGACTGGGAAAGCCCGACGTTGGGCGCCTGGGGCCTTGGCTGGGAATGCTGGTGCGACGGCATGGAAGTCTCGCAGTTTACCTATTTCCAACAGGTCTGCGGCATCGAATGCGCGCCGGTGGCGGGTGAACTCACCTACGGCCTGGAGCGCTTGGCCATGTATGTGCAGGGCGTCGACAATGTCTACGAACTCAACTTCAACGGCCGCGAGGGCGCCGACAAGGTAACCTATGGCGATGTTTTCCTGCAGGCCGAGCAGGAATATTCGCGCCACAATTTCGAATACGCCAACACGGCGATGCTGCTCAGGCATTTCGAGGACGCCGAGGCCGAGTGCAAGGCGCTGCTCGAGGCCGGCGCGCCGGCGTCGAACGACAATCTGCCGATGCACAAGATGGTCTTCCCGGCCTATGACCAGTGCATCAAGGCCAGCCATGTCTTCAATTTGCTGGACGCGCGTGGCGTGATCTCCGTCACCGAGCGCCAGAGCTACATCCTGCGGGTGCGCAATTTGGCGAAGGCCTGCGGCGAGGCGTTCTTGAAGACGCCGGCGGGTGGGTTGGCGGCCTGAGCCTCAAGCGTCCTCGATCATTTCGAGGGAAGCACTGATCGGCGGCAGGATCTGGCCGCTCGGACCAGCCATTGTCCTTAGCGCCTGCCGCACGCCCGGCATCGAGAAGGCGCCGTGGGCCTGCGCGGTGAAGCAGGCGCTGAGCGCAAGGATCTGAAGAAGTCTGGATGCCGTTTTCATCGTCGTTCAGCCAATAGTCCCCTGCCTGAGCGTGGGTCGCTTCAGCGCAGCCTTCGGTTCATGGAAATCTTTGATCCAAGGACGGGCGGGTTCGGCTCGTCCCGACAGGCCTATTGAAATTTATGGAAAGGGTGACAGCGGCCAGCCGAGTTGCTATGCCCCGCGCGGACCACTCTCCCGCATGAGCTGACCCCGATGCCTGACCTGCTTCTTGAACTTCGTTCCGAGGAAATTCCTGCCCGCATGCAGCGCAAGGCGGCGGGCGATTTGAAGAAGATGCTGACCGACGGTCTGGTCGAGGCGGGTCTCACCTATGAGGCCGCGCGTGAGTATTGGACGCCGCGGCGCCTGACGCTGGATATACGCGGGCTCACCGCACGCTCGAAAGACATTCACGAGGATATCAAGGGGCCGTCGACATCGGCGCCAGAACAGGCCGTCCAAGGCTTCCTGCGCAAGGCCGGCCTGTCTTCGATCGCCGAGGCGCACGTCCATTCCGACCCGAAGAAAGGCGACTTCTACGTCGCCCATATTTCCAAGCCGGGCAGGGCGGCCGAAGAGATCATCGCCGGACTGGTGCCTGACATCATTCGGAATTTTCCGTGGCCGAAGTCGATGCGCTGGGGACCAGCTTCGGCCAAGCCGGGCTCGCTGCGCTGGGTGCGGCCGCTGCAATCGATTCTATGCACCTTCGGCCCCGAGACCGAGGAGCCGGTGGTGGTCGATTTCGAGATCGACGGCATCCGTTCGGGCAACATCACCTACGGCCACCGTTTCCTCGCGCCCGGCGAAATCACCGTGCGCCGCTTCGACGATTATGTGGGCAAGCTCGAGGCGGGCAAGGTCGTGCTCGACGCCGACCGTCGCAAGGAGATCATCCTCGCCGACGCCCGCAACCTCGCCTTCGCCAACGGGCTCGACCTGGTCGAGGACGAGGGCTTGCTTGAGGAAGTGTCGGGACTGGTCGAATGGCCCGTCGTGCTGATGGGCGAGTTCGAAGAGGCATTCCTTGCCATTCCAGCCGAGGTGATCCGCCTGACGATCCGCGCCAACCAGAAATGCTTTGTCACGCGGCCGCAGGGGGAAAGCGAGGCGCTCTCCAACCGCTTCATCCTCACCGCCAACATCGAGGCGAAGGACGGCGGCAAGGAGATCGCCCACGGCAACGGCAAAGTGGTGCGCGCCCGCCTGTCCGACGCGCTTTATTTCTGGACGACCGACCAGGGCGACCTGCCCGATCTCGACCAGCTCCGGGCATCCGCCGAAAAATTCGGCCTCGATCTGAAGAAGCCGCTAGACCAGCGCATGGCCCGCCTCGACCATCTCAATGTGACCTTCCACGCCAAGCTTGGCACGCAGGGCGAGCGGGTGGAGCGCATCAAGCGATTGGCGGAGGAATTGGCGGCGGTCGTTGGCGCAGACCCCACGCTCGCGGGCCGTGCGGCGGTTCTCGCCAAGGCCGATCTCACCACTGAAGTCGTCGGCGAGTTTCCCGAATTGCAGGGCGCGATGGGCCGCAAATATGCGCTGCTGCAGCGCGAGCATCCATCCGTGGCCGCGGCCGTCGAGGAGCACTACAAGCCGCAAGGGCCGTCCGATTATGTGCCGAGCGATCCAGTGTCGGTCGCCGTGGCGCTCGCCGACAAGCTTGATACGCTGGTTGGTTTCTGGATCATCGATGAAAAGCCGACTGGGTCGAAGGACCCCTACGCATTGCGCAGAGCCGCGCTTGGGATGGTGAGGCTGGCTCTGGAGAATGGAACGCGGCTATCGCTTCTTTCCACCATGGCCAACCATCGAAAGACCACTGTTGACCAGATTGATAAAAGGCAAGCCAGGGAGCAAGCCGAGTCAGGCGGCGACCATGCGCACGGGGGCGGGCAAGTCGGCGACGGGAAGTCCGTGGATCGAGACCTCCTCGCCTTCTTCCACGACCGCCTGAAAGTCTACCTCCGCGACCAGGGCGCGCGCCATGACCTCATCGACGCGGTGATCACGCCTCAGTCCGACGACCTCCTGCAGATCGTGCGCCGCGTCGAGGCGCTTGGCTCTTTCCTTGACACCGAGGACGGCAAAAACCTGCTCGCCGGCACCAAGCGTGCTGCCAACATTCTGGCGGCCGAGGAGAAGAAGAAAACGGCGGTCGCCGAAGCCGTTGAGCCGGCGTTGTTCCGGCAAGATGCGGAGAAGTCGCTGTTTGCCGCGGTGAATCAGGCCGAGAAGCAAGCCGGCGAAGCGATTCAAAACCAAGACTTTTCGGCTGCCATGCTGGCGCTTAGCGTGTTGCGTGAACCCGTTGATTCATTCTTTGAGCATGTTCTCGTGAATGATGAGGACCTGTCCGTGCGTGCCAACCGACTGGCGCTGCTCGCGCGCATTCGCACGGCTACCGGTCAGGTCGCGGATTTCTCGAAAATCGCTGGTTAAGAAGCACTTTGCCGAAAAGTCGGCACCGATTTTCGGACAAGATCATGCCGGGATAAAGGGGCCGCGGGCCGCTGGAAAAATATGTTCCGGCCGGCCCCTCGAGCCGGCTTACAGTCATATGACGATGATCTCTCCGTGGCAAAAGGGGCGTGTTCCCTACTCCAACACAGGGCTTCCATGAATTCCGATCACGAAATCGAAGTGACAGAAAAAACCTCGGCTCCTGCCGAGCCGCTTGAATTCGCTTCCGAAACCGCCCTCGATCATGCCGCTGCTGCCACCACGGTCGAGGCCGCTGATCTGTCTGACGAAGATGGCGATAACGAAGAAGGCGACGACGAAGACGGCGAAGAGTCTGACGAAGACGACGACGACAAGGAAGAAGCAGCCTGATTTTTCGGGTGACAGGTTCTCAAGGGCGGCGCTTTCGCGCCGCCCTTCCGCCGTCTTCCCAAATTGATTTGATCAGTTTTCCAGAATGCTGACGCGCACGCTGTTTTCATAAACGTCGACCTGGATCAGCGGCTCGCCATTGACGATGGCGCGCTTGGTCGAGGAACTCATCGCGCCGGGGCGCTCCAACATGCGCTGCAGGTCGGCGCGCTGGTCGTTGGTCCTGAACCAGGCGTCGCTCTCGTCGTCGCCGTCGCGGCGATGGAATTTGTGCCAGTTGGCGCGGTCTTGCCGCACCATCTGCGCGGCGCCATTTAGCGCATAGCCGTCGCTCGCCTGGTGATCGCGATCGGAAATGCGCGCGACATAGGATCCCAGCATGTCCTCCGCTTGGGCCACGCCCCCAAGCAATGACGCCAGCAGAAACCCAGCCACCGTAACGGTCTTCGAATTTTTCATGAGCAACCCCCTTTGCCTTGAACAATGCAATTGCGTCCGCCGGAGCCGCTTGGTGAAATTGAGGCGCAGAGCCGCCAGCGAGATACTCTAGACGAAATTCGCCGGACAATCGTGCGCAGGGCGCCAGACCGCCGTCAAGCCGCCGAGCATTTTGCCCGCCCGGTTGGCGAGATCGCTATTTGACCTTGCCGGCTCCCGAAGCAGGCTGGTGGGCTGGCGGTGGCTGCACGGCTGCCGCCGGTGCCGCTGCTTTCCCGTGCGCTGCCGGCGCGGGGGCTGCCGAGGCTGTCGCCGTCGCAGGGGCGGTTGGGGTGGCTGGGGCCGTTGCCGCGGCCGGCGCTTTGGCCTGCACGGGTGTCGAGAAAGCGCCGCCGACGACGCCACCCCTGATGATCATCGGGCTCTGCGCGAAGGAGTGCGTCGCCTCGGTCTTGTCCGGGATTGCCGCGACTTTCTCGTAGGTGACGTCAGGCTCGCCAAGCGCAATGACGGACACAACGTCGCTCGCCTTGCCGTCGGCCGCCTTCAGCGCAAGGATGGAGGGTGTCGCGGCCGGTGCACCGGGAAAGACCAGCGACGAGGCCTGAGCCTCGCCACCCATTGAGGCCAAAATGATGGCAAGCGCTCCCCAAATACGAACAGACACCGACATAGCTCCCCATTGCCCAGAAGCCGCATGATAGTACTTGGCGATTGATGCCGGCTTTCGTGGAAAGATAGCATTTTAGGGATTGATGAATTGCCGATGCCCGCTTGCCCCGGCGGCCCCGTCGTATTACGCAGCCGGCATCCGCGAGGTGACGAGAGTGGCTGAGATACTTGCCGTCGGCGAAGCGATGGAACCGGCGTTGGCGCTGCTCCTGGGCGGCGATGTCGTCGCCATCCCGACGGAAACCGTCTACGGGCTGGCCGGCGATGCCACCAACGGCATTGGCGTGGCGCGCATTTTCGAAGCCAAGGGGCGGCCGCGTTTCAATCCGCTGATCGCCCATGTCGCCGACATGGCGATGGCCGAGCGCATCGCCTCGTTCGATCCGCTGTCTAGGAAGCTCGCGCTTGCCTTCTGGCCGGGTCCGCTGACGCTGGTGCTGCCGCAGCGCCCCGGCAATGGCATTCATCCGCTGGTCACGGCCGGGCTCGACACGATCGCCGTGCGCATGCCGAGGGGTTTTGGCGGCGACCTGATCGCCAGGCTTGGCCGACCGCTTGCCGCGCCCAGCGCCAACTCATCCGGCAAGATCAGCGCGACGACAGCGCAAGCGGTGGCTGCGGATTTAGGCGCGCGCATCAAACTGGTGGTCGATGGCGGCGCCACGCCGGTCGGCCTGGAATCGACCATCGTCAAGGCCGAAGGCAAAAGATTGCGCCTGCTTCGGCCCGGCGGCATTGCCGCCGACGAGATCGAGGCGGCCATCCGCATGGAGCTGCAGCGCGGCGGCATTGCCGGCATCGAGGCGCCGGGCATGCTTGCCTCCCACTACGCACCGGGCGCGGCTGTTCGGCTCAATGCCGGCACGGTTGGTGAAGGAGAAGCGTTGCTTGCCTTCGGCGACCAGCGCGCGGAAGGCTGGCGCGGCGCAACCGCTTTCCTCAACCTCTCCCTGTCAGCTGACCTGCGTGAAGCGGCAAGCAATCTCTTTGCCTACATGCAGGATCTCGATCGCAGCGGCGCGCGGATTATCGCCGTCGAGCCAATTCCCTTTGACGGGCTCGGCGAGGCCATCAACGACCGGCTCTCCCGTGCCGCCGCTCCTCGTGACAACGCGCGGCCCACAACGTAGTTTTCCCAGATGACCGAAACCGCAAAGACACTCGATCCCGCTCTCGTCGATCGTTTCGCGGCGATCGTCGGCGACAAATATGCGCTGCGCGACCAGCAGGATATCGCGCCTTATCTGATCGAGCGGCGCGGCCTCTGGCATGGCGCGACGTCCCTGGTGCTGCGGCCGGGCAGCGTCGACGAGGTCAGCCGGATCATGCGGCTGGCGACAGAGACCGGAACGCCGATCGTGCCGCAAAGTGGCAACACCGGGCTGGTCGGCGCGCAGGTGCCGGACAGATCCGGCCGCGAGATCGTCCTGTCGCTGTCGCGACTGAACCGCATCCGCGAGATCGATGTACTGTCCAATACGGTCACGGTCGAGGCCGGTGTCATCCTGCAGACCTTGCAGGAAGCGGCCGATGCCGCCGACCGGCTGTTTCCGCTGTCGCTCGCCGCGCAAGGCTCCTGCCAGATCGGCGGCAACCTGTCGTCCAATGCCGGCGGCACCGGCGTGCTGGCCTATGGCAATGCGCGCGAACTGTGCTTCGGCGTCGAGGTGGTGCTGCCGACCGGCGAGGTGTTCGATGATTTGCGCAAACTGAAGAAGGACAACACCGGCTACGACCTGAAGAACCTGTTCGTCGGCGCCGAAGGCACGCTCGGTGTCATCACCGCCGCCGTGCTCAAACTGTTCCCGAAGCCGAAGGGAAGGGATGTCGCCTTCGTCGGCCTGTCGTCGCCGGACGCCGCCCTTTCCCTGTTCAGCCTGGCCATGGACCGCGCCGGAGCCGCGCTCACGGCCTTCGAACTGATCGGCAACCGCCCGTATGACTTTACCCTTGCGCACGCCCAGGGCGTCGTGCGGCCGCTGGCCGGAGACTGGCCCTGGTACGTGCTGATGCAGATATCGTCCGGCCGCTCAGCGGAGGATTCTCGGGCGCTGATCGAGGATGTGCTTTCGGCGGGTCTCGAGCAGGAATTCGTCGGCGATGCGGTCATCGCCGCCAGCCTCGGGCAGGGCGATGCCTTCTGGGATTTTCGCGAGCTGTTGCCCGAGGCACAGAAGCCGGAAGGCGCTTCGATCAAGCACGACATTTCAGTGCCGATCGCATCGATACCGCGCTTCATCGTGGAGGCCGCCGGCGCGGTGGCGTCAGTGAGCGCCGGTGCCCGCGTGGTCTGCTTCGGCCATATGGGAGACGGCAATCTCCATTATAACATTTCACGGCCCGTCGACGGCGACGACGAAGCGTTCCTGGCGCTCTACCATGCCATGAACAAGGCCGTGCATGACGTGGTGCGCAGCCTGCACGGTTCGATCTCGGCCGAGCACGGCATCGGTCAGTTGAAGCGCGACGAACTGATCGCCACCGCGCCGCCCATGGCCATCGATCTGATGCGCCGGGTCAAGGCTGCCTTCGATCCGGCCGGCATCATGAATCCTGGTAAGGTTATCTGATCCTTTCAGCATCTTGTTGCTGGTGGCATTCCGATAACCATCCCTGAGATCAGCAAAATTTAACCGACTTTCTTAAGCGCGGCGGTAAGGAGCCGGCGCTACTGTTTCCCCATAACGAGGCCGGGAAAACTGGCCCGGAGAGAACCGGACACCGGCTCTCAGGAGACAGACAGGAAGGCGCTCTATGAACGTGAACACTGGACTGAAGCCAGTCTGGGCGGGACGCAACATGCGTCTCGACCCATTCCGCCTGCCGCAGGTGGTGAGCTATGCCACACGCGACGATTATGGCGACGTAACCTTCACGATCGACCAGCGCGGCGCCGTGATCCGCCGCCTGCTCGAGATGAGCGGGCTGCCGGCGATCATCGTGCTGCCCGCCAATGCATTTCGCGGCGTCGCCGCCCGTGCGATGGAGGATCCGGAAGGCAATGTCACGGTGACCCTGGAACTCCTGCACAACGATCCGATGCTGTCGGTGCCGCTGCTGGTGGCCGACGATCTCGAAGACGTCGCCGCCGACTGGCGCGCCTGGGCCGACGCCTACCGTCTGCCGATGCTGCTCATCGAATCCGATGGCGTCGCCCGCACCCTGGAAGAATCGCTGGGCGCCGCGATCAAGACGCTGCCGCCGCAGGGGCGCCGCAAGGGCCGCGTTTCCAATATGCGCCGCCCCCGTTTCCTTGCCCGCCGCAGAGCCGGTGACCTCGGTCTCAGGCTGGTGATCGGCGGCGAGGAGATCATTTCCAGAGACTAGCCTTCTTCTCCCCGTATAGAGACGGGGAGAAGGAAGACTACACCAGCGGCTTCAGGGCCACCCACAATGCGCCGCCGATCAGGCCGAGGAAGATTAGCCAGCCGACCTGGTTATTCGACCGAAACAGCCGCAGGCACTGGTCTGGATCGTCGATATCCAGAACCGCGATCTGCCGGGCCATGTGGGCGCCGGCGGCGATCAATCCCGCCAGTGCCACCACCGGCGCCTGCGCCGAGGCGAAGGCGATGGCGAAGCAGATCAGCGTACCGCCATAAAGGCCTGCGAGCCATGTCTTGGTGTTGTCGCCGAACAGCCGCGCGGTCGAACGCACGCCGACAATGGCGTCGTCTTCCTTGTCCTGGTGGGCATAGATCGTGTCGTAGCCGATCACCCACAGGATCGAACCGATATAGAGCATGATGGCGGGTCCATCGAGATCACCGAACTCGACCGCCCACCCCATCAGCGCGCCCCAGGAAAAGGCGAGGCCTAGAAACAGTTGCGGCCAGTTGCTTATCCGCTTCATGAATGGATAGACGGCGACGATCCCCAGCGAACAGACGCCGAGCAGAATGGCAAAGCTGTTGAACTGTAAGAGAACCGCCAGACCGACCAGGGCCTGCAGGACAAGAAACAGCCAGGCCCGCCGGCGCGTGGTCTGGCCGGACGGCAGCGGGCGTGAGCGGGTGCGTTCGACCTGGCTATCGATGTCTTGGTCGACAATGTCGTTATAGGTGCACCCGGCGCCACGCATGGCGATGGCTCCAATCAGGAAGAGCACAAGGTACAAGGGCGCCGGCAGTAGCGAGAGCAGCCGGTCGCCTGGGCGCGGATAGGCGCTCGCCGCCAGTGCGGCCGACCACCAGCATGGCCACAAAAGCAACTGCCAGCCGATCGGCCTGTCCCACCGCGCCAGCTGCGCATAGGGCCAGATGGCGCGCGGCAGCACGCGATAGACCCAATGGCGGGTCGGCGCATCGGCGACGCGACCCTGGGCCGCTTTCGACTGGACAGGTTCCATTCGCATGGAGTGGCAGCAGCGGCGGAAACCGTCAAGCGGCAAGCGGCAAGCGGAGGAGCGGCAAGCGGAGGAGCGGCGGCGGCCAACGGTCACGACACGAAGATGTCGCGTGTGGAAAACCAGACTTTCGCCACCGCGATGAAAGCCAGCGCCGCATTCGACACGCGCTGATGCGTGTCGTGGGTGAGAATGATGCGCTGCATGGGCAGCGGATCCGACAGCGGTTTGCAGACGAGGCGCAAGCCGTCATAGCTGTAGTCGCCATGCGGGCGGGTATAGCTGACCGCGACGCCGAAGCCGTTGGCCACCATGCTGCGCTGGAGTTCGAACGAACTTGTGCGCATGTCGGCCACCGGCGACAGGCCACGGCCGCGGAACAGGTCGAGCATATGCTGCCAGCTATGCGGCTGGTCGGTCGTGATCAGCGGATAGCCGGCCAGATCCGCCAGGCTGACCTCGGGGCGGCCCGCCAGTGCATGGCCCGCCGGCAGCAGCGCATGCGGCCGAAGCTCGTGCAACAGGATGCGGGCGAAATGCGACGGCAGGCCGAGATCGTAGCTGAGGCCGAGATCGACGGCGGCGTCCGCCAGGCGTCGCCCGAGCGTCTCGAACGTCTCGTCACGGACGACGACCGCGACCGCTGGATGGCGTTCGGAGAAGGCGCGGATGAGGCCCGGCGCGAAATAGGGCGCCAGATCCTCGAAGCAGCCGAGCACCAGCTCGCCACCGATGGCTGAATTGCCCGAACCCAGGCTCATCAGTTCGTCGGTCTCGGCAAGAACCTGCTTTGCCTTCGCTACCGCGACACGGCCAAAGGAGGTCAGCGAGACGCCGCTTCCCCGCTGGCGTACGAACAGCTTCTGGCCGAAATCCCTTTCGATGGCGTCGATGGCCACTGAAATCGACGGCTGTGAAATGTTGATCGCCCGCGCCGCGCCGGTGACGCTGCCATGGCGTGCGACGGCGATGAGATAGCGGAGTTGCGTGAGGGTAAGGCTCATAGCCAGAACCTATGTGTCAGATGAGAAGTTATTATTTTACTGAATGAGAGGGCATTGCGATAGTGCCCTCGATCCTGAGAGGAGGACACCATGGCTCCCCAAACCGCCGCACAGCCAATCGACTCCGAAATCGTCGATGCGCGGACAATTGCCGACTATCAGCGTGACGGCGCGGTCTGCATCCGCGGAGCCTTCAAGGGCTGGGTCGACGCAATTGCCGCCGGCATCGAGCGCAACATGCGGAGCCGCAGCGCCACCGCGTCCGACATCGCTGGCGGCAAGGGCAGCTTCTTCGACGACTACTGCAACTGGGAACGCATCCCTGAATTCGTCGATGTCGTGCGCAATTCTCCGGCGGCGCGACTGGCGGCCGCGGTGATGCAGTCGCGCACCGCGCAGTTCTTCCACGACCATGTCCTGGTAAAGGAGCCCGGTACGCAGAAGCCGACGCCGTGGCACCAGGACATCCCCTATTATTTCGTCGACGGCCAGCAGACGGTGAGCTTCTGGATCCCCATCGATCCGGTGAAGGAAGCGACGCTGCGCCTGATCGCCGGCTCGCACAAATGGGACAAGATGATCCTGCCGGTACGCTGGCTGGACGATGGCGATTTTTACGCCGCCGAGGGCGATTACCGCCCGGTGCCCGATCCCGACACTGATCCGTCGATGAAAGTCATCGAATGGGAGATGGAGCCGGGCGACGCCATCCTGTTCGACTTCAGGACGGCACACGGCGCGCGCGGCAACATGACCGCGGCCCGGCGCCGGGCGTTGTCGCTGCGCTGGGTCGGCGATGATGCCCATTATGTCGAGCGACCGGGCCGCACCTCGCCGCCCTATCCCGGCCATGGCATGCAGCCGGGACAGAAGTTGCGCGAGGATTGGTTTCCGGTGGTCTTTCAGGGCTGAACCAGCGCCGGAATAGGGGCGGCGGTGGCCGGCGCCCCTATTCGACAGGGATAACGTTCCCGTGCGCAATCCACCTTGATGCCTTGACCCGTCGCCCAGAGAGCAATAGCGGGTTGTTCTCTCTATGGGATAGGCGGCATCAAGAGGTGGCCATGAACGTTCTTCTTCTCGGCTCCGGCGGCCGCGAACATGCGCTGGCCTGGAAGATCGCCGCTTCGCCGCTGCTGACCAAGCTCTACGCGACCCCCGGCAATCCGGGCATCGGCAGCGAGGCCGAACTGATTAAGCTTGATATCACCGACCACGCCGCGGTCGTTGCCTTCTGCCGGGAGAAAAAAATCGATCTCGTCGTGGTCGGCCCGGAAGGCCCGCTCGTCGCCGGCATCACCGATGATCTGCGCGCCGAAAACATCCGCGTCTTCGGGCCTTCGAAGGCCGCCGCGCGGCTCGAAGGCTCGAAGGGCTTCACCAAGGACCTCTGCGCCCGGTACAACATTCCGACCGCCGCCTATGGCCGGTTCGGCGACCTGGCCTCGGCTAAGGCCTATGTCGAGAAGACAGGCGCGCCGATCGTCATCAAGGCCGACGGGCTCGCAGCCGGCAAGGGTGTCACCGTCGCCATGACGATGGAGGAGGCACAGGCGGCCCTCGCGTCCTGCTTCGACGGGTCCTTCGGCGCCGCCGGCGCGGAGGTGGTGATCGAGGAATTCATGACCGGCGAGGAGGCGAGTTTCTTCTGTCTCTGCGACGGCACCACGGCGCTTCCCTTCGGCACCGCGCAGGACCACAAGCGCGTCGGTGACGGCGACGTCGGTCCCAACACCGGCGGCATGGGCGCCTATTCGCCGGCCCCGGTAATGACGCCTGACATGATCGAGCGCACCATGCGCGAGATCATCGAGCCGACGATGCGCGGCATGGCCGAGCTTGGCGCGCCTTTCGCCGGCATTCTGTTCGCCGGACTGATGATTACGGAAAGCGGGCCGAAGCTGATCGAATACAACACCCGCTTCGGCGATCCCGAATGCCAGGTGCTGGTGATGCGGCTCAGGGATGATCTGCTGGTGCTGCTCAATGCCGCGACCGATGGCCAGCTCGCGCATATGTCGGTACGCTGGCGCGACGAGGCGGCGCTGACCGTGGTGATGGCGGCGCGGGGCTATCCCGGCATGCCGGAAAAAGGATCGGTCATCCGCGGCGTCGAGGACGCCGCCGGTGAAGGCGTCCAGATATTCCACGCCGGTACCGCCATCAATGGCGGCGCGCTGGTCGCCAATGGCGGACGCGTCCTCAATGTCACCGCGACCGGTGCCACGGTCGGCGAGGCGCAGACGCGGGCCTATGCCGCGCTCGACCGCATCGACTGGCCGGACGGGTTCTGCCGCCGCGACATAGGCTGGCAGGCCCTGGCGCACGAACAGGCCGGCTGAAGCTCTGACCGGATGGCGGCTAGCGCTGACCTCGGTCGAGGGTTGTCGAAGCGGTGCTGACCGGGTCGGCCGCGGCAAAGGCGGCGTCGAGTTGTTCTGGGGAGCGCTGTTCGGTTCGCTTCCAGGCGACATATTGCACAATGCCGAACTCCGGCCGTCGCGGTACCGTCTTCACGACTGGCATGCGGAACCCGTCACGAAATTTTGACCAACGCGAACCAAGCACCGCGACCATTTCCTCGAATGTCGGCGGTGTTGCCACATCCGCATAGATGAGGGTGGCCTTGCCGGCGAGCGCGGCTTCGCGCGAGAGCGGCACCGGTACGCTGGCAAGATAGTCGGATGGCACGTCGATCAGCCCGCCAAAGGGCCATTGCTGGCGCAGCGTGGTGGCATCCGTCGGCGCGACGTTGACGTCGATATTGTCAGGCGTGCCGGCCACCCTGTAGGGGCAACGGAAGCGGCCGCAATTGGCTTGTGCCGAGAATTGCCAGAGCGCATAGCCCTGCCAGTTACCCATCGGAAAATGCACGTCGATATCAGGCTTGTAGCGTGCGTACCAAAGCGGCAGCCGCGACAGCAGCCGATACTTGTAGCGGTTGTCGGCGATGTATTGCGCCGTCTTGCCGTTGGTGTAGAGCACCGGGAAACGACCGATGCGCCGATGCACCTGGCGCACGAACTCCTCGGCATCGTCGAGCGACATCCATTGCGACGCATCGGTGCCCTCGATATCGAGAGCCATCAGATCGTCCGGCGCGGGATCGGCGAAATCGAGGAAATTATTAGCCTGCTCGACCGGATTGCCGGGGCGGGCGAGATGATAGGCACCCCATTTCATGCCGAGTGCTTTGGCCACGACCCGGCGCGTCTGAAACAGTTCGCGCGTCACCGCATGGCGCTTCCACAATGCCTTGCAGAGCTTCACCTCGGTGTCGCCGCCGAAGCAGAAATAAGGCGGCGGCATGCCGTCGGACGCCTTGTTGATGAAGGCGGTGATGCGCTTGTCGGTGGCAAGCCGCGCCCAGTCGATGGAATTGTATTCGTAGGCGTCGACCACCAGCGCGCGGTCGGCGTTCTTCCACGGCTCGGAAAAATCCGAGGCCTTTGCCGCTGATATCAGCACCATCATCGCCGCAAGAGCGATCGCTGAGCGGCGAAGAGGATGCGCCGGCGTTTTCAAACAGGGAATCCCCGCTGACCAAACACCGATGGTGAGCCGGTATGGTTAAGAAATGCTTCCCGATGCTGAGGCCGCGGTGAAGTCAGCGCTGGCTGAATGGTTGAAATTCGAACGGATCCGGCGCGGGCTCTTGCCGCAGCGTGCCTTCGGCGGCGCGCTTGCGGTGGTGGGCGAGCGAACATTGCGGCGAACACAATATGCCACGATCCGACCAGTAGGCAGCACCGTTTCCCAGGTCGTCGTGATAATAGGAAAACCCCGTTGCCCGATAGGGCAAGCCGCATTCGATGCAGCGATAGGCGTCAGGTCTGGCAAGGATGGGATTGTTCCGGTCGCTGGTTTTCGGTCGCCGGTCGATTTGTCCGGCATCTGTCGAATTTAATACAGCCTCGCTGATTGCAAAATCAGCGTGACAAAGTTTGACGTTTACGTAAAAAGACGATGGGAGACCGCCAAAGGCGGGTGGTTTTGCGGCGGCGCTGGCTCTAGGGTCGGCGAGGCCGATGCATTAAGGGAGGATCGAGCGGCATGTATCGGGCACCGGTCGAGGATATCGCGTTTACGCTGAAGCATGTGGCCGGCATGAAATCCGCCATCGACACGGGAGCGTTCGGAGACCTCAGCGAGGATCTGGTCGACGCCGTCCTTGGCGAGGCAGGCCGTTTCGCCTCCGAGGAGGTGGCCCCCCTTTATAAAATCGGCGACGAGCATGGCGCCGTGCTCAGGGATGCCGCGGTCACCACCCCGCCAGGCTGGAAGGAGCTCTATCGCCGCTGGATCGACGGCGGCTGGAATGCGCTCTCCGGGCCGGAAGAGTATGGCGGCCAGGCGCTACCGACCATGCTTGGCGTCGCCGCACTCGAAATGTGGAACTCCGCCGCCATGGCCTTCGGCATCGGCCCGACGCTGACCATGGGCGCGGTCGAAGCGCTCGACAAGCACGCCTCCGAGGAGCTCAAGGCGACATATCTGGCAAAGCTCGTCTCCGGCGAATGGATGGGCACGATGAACCTGACCGAGCCGCAGGCCGGATCGGACCTTGCCGCCCTGCGCGCCCGTGCCGAGCCCGCCGGCGACGGCACCTACCGCCTCTTCGGCCAGAAGATATTCATCACCTACGGCGAGCACGATTTCACCGACAACATCATTCATCTGGTGCTGGCGCGGCTTCCCGATGCGCCGGCTGGAACGCGTGGCATCTCGCTGTTCCTGGTGCCGAAATTCCTGGTCGGCGACGATGGCTCGCTCGGCGCGCGCAACGACGTCTTCTGTTCCGCCCTCGAGCACAAGCTCGGCATCCATGCCTCGCCGACCTGCACCATGATCTATGGCGACGGTTTTCAAGGCACCAGGCCTGGCGCCATCGGCTGGTTGATCGGCGAGGAGAACAAAGGCCTCGCCTGCATGTTCACCATGATGAACAATGCCCGCCTCGCCGTTGGGATGCAGGGCGTGGCGGTCGCGGAAGCCGCGACCCAGAAGTCGATTGCCTATGCCAATGAGCGCCGCCAGGGCAAGGCGAGCGATTATTTTGGCGCCGGCATGGCGCCGATCGTCCATCACCCTGACGTGCAGCGCAATCTCCTGACCATGAAAGCGCTGACCCAGATCGCGCGGGCGATCAGCTATTCCTGTGCCCACGCTATCGACATGGCGCGTGCGTCGTCTGGCGACCAGGCGGCGCATTGGCGCGACCGTGCTAATTTGCTGACTCCGCTCGCCAAGGCGTTTTCGACCGATGTCGGCGTGGAAGTCGCCTCGCTTGGCGTCCAGGTGCATGGCGGCATGGGCTTCATCGAGGAAACGGGTGCGGCCGCGTACTATCGCGACGCGCGCATCGCGCCGATCTATGAGGGCACCAACGGCATCCAGGCGATCGATCTGGTGACCCGAAAACTGCCGCTCGGTGGCGGTGAGCATGTGCATGGCTACATCGACGAACTGGCTGGTATCGCCAATGCTGTGCGAACGTCGACCCTCGACGGTTTTGGCCGCGCCGCCGACGCTCTCGATCAGGCGCTCTCCGATTTGACGCAAGCGACGCGTTTCCTGCTGAAATTGTCGGCCGAGGGCCGGACGGAGGAGGCGCTGGCCGGTGCGACGCCGTATCTCCGGCTGATCTCGCTTGCCGCCGGCGGCGCCTATCTGGCGCGGGCCGCTCTTGCCGACCAGGGCCGCATCGCGCTTTGCCGCTTCTTCGCCGAGAACCTGCTTGGCGAAGCCAGTGCTTTGAAGGGGCGCGTCATCGATGGCGCCGGCAGCCTGGCTGCTGCCGCCGAGGCACTGATTTCCGCCTGACCTTCACAAGGAAAACACCGTGACAGACCACATCCTCGTCGAGCGCCAGGGCGCCATCCAGATAATCCGCATGAACCGGCCGGACAAGAAGAACGCGCTGACGCG
The DNA here is from genome assembly GCF_054059755.1 of Mesorhizobium sp. URHB0026. Lineage (NCBI taxonomy): Bacteria > Pseudomonadati > Pseudomonadota > Alphaproteobacteria > Hyphomicrobiales > Phyllobacteriaceae > Mesorhizobium > Mesorhizobium sp. URHB0026. Next base: position 3,228,734 of record NZ_JBSSCN010000001.1, read on the forward strand.
TGCCATGTATGCGAAAATGTCGGCGGCCCTTGCCGAAGGCGACACCGATCCGGCGGTCCGCGTTCATGTCTTTCTCGGCGTGCCGGGCGCCTTTTCCTCCGGCAACGACCTTGCCGATTTCATGGTCGTGGCCACCGGTGGCGATGGCGGCACCGAAGTCTGGGATTTCCTGATCGCCCTGGCCGGGGTCGAAAAGCCCATCGTCTCCGGCGTCGACGGCATCGCGGTCGGCATCGGCACCACGATCAACCTCCACTGCGACCTGACTTTCGCCACGCCGCGCACCGTGTTTCGGACCCCCTTCGTCGATCTCGGCCTCGTGCCCGAGGCAGGATCGAGCCTTTTGGCACCCCGCATCCTGGGCCAGCAAGGTGCTTTCGCCCTGCTCGGTCTCGGTGAGGGCTTTTCGGCCGAGCGCGCGAAGGCCGCCGGGCTGATCTACGAGGTGGTCGAGGAAGGTGGGCTGGAGGCTTCGGTGCTTGCAGCGGCTGGCCAGATCGCGGCCAAGCCACCGGAAGCGCTCAAGATCGCGCGCGACCTGATGCGTGGCTCACGCGACGACCTGGTTGCCCGCATCGAGATAGAGAGCGAGCATTTTCGCGAGCGGCTGAAATCCGACGAGGCGCGCGCGGCCCTGACGGCATTCATGACCAGGAAAAAAGGCTGAAGGTTTTTTCAGGGATAGAGCCTGGCCTTGTCCCAACCGCCTGCCGCGTTTCGTGAAAAGACGACGCGGTCATGCAGCCGGAACGGCCGGTCGTGCCAGAATTCGATCGTCTTCGGCACGATCCGGAAGCCCGACCAATGTTTCGGTCGCGGGATGTCGCCGATGGCATAACGCGCCGTGTATTCGGCGACCGCCTTTTCCAGCGCGAAGCGGCTTTCCAACGGCCGCGATTGCTTCGATGCCCAGGCGCCGATGCGGCTGCCGCGTGGCCGCGTCGCGTAATAGCTGTCGGCCTCGGCATCGCTAACGAGCTCCACCGGACCGCGAATGCGCACCTGGCGGCGCAGCGATTTCCAATGGAAACACATCGCCGCCTTCATGCTGCCAAGAATCTCCTGGCCCTTGGCGCTCTCGAAATTCGTGTAGAACACAAAGCCGCTTTCATCGAACCCCTTGAGCAGCACCATCCTTACGTCCGGCATGCCCTCGGCATCGACGGTCGCCAATGCCACGCCGTTGGCATCGTTGATTTCGCTTTTGACAGCGTCGTCCAACCATGCGGCAAAGAGGCGAAACGGCTCGGCCGCCTCGGTAAAGTCACTGCTTGTTAACTCTGTGTCACTCATAGTTTTTCTCAAATTGTCACGAGACCAGGGAGGTTGCCGATTGTCGCGTATCGCGCAAGCTTTTGACAGCAGGCAATGGGGCGTTATCGCTTCAGCCAGCACGAAAGTGGCGATCGTGGCAGTCGCCCTGCCGCTCGCGGCCTGCGGGGCAGGTGGCTTCAGCCTGCAGAAGGCCGAAGTCGACCGCTCGATCCTGACCAGCAGCACATCGGCTTCGCTCAAGCCGGCTGACTCGGATCGCGACTCCGACCAGACGACGATCGGCAATGCGGTATCGTCCGCCGATATCGAGCAACTCGGCGGCCAGGCGGTGCCGTGGGCGAACACCGGCACCGGCTCGCGCGGCTCCATCACAGAACTGGCGGAATTGAAGGACGGGGGCCAGACCTGCCGCCGCTTCAAGGCTTCGCGGGAAAGCTTTGACGGCGTTGCCATGTTCCAGGGTGAACTCTGTCTTGCCAGTGCCGGCGGCTGGCGCATGCAGGGCTTCAAGGCACTCTGATTTTCCGCCGTCGATATGAAGGTCCGCTACTGGAATTTCTTCCTATGCGAGCGCATATAGGGGGCAAGTATGGATTCAACTCATTTCCAGGGCAGGAAGCATGCGCGACCCCTATGAGGTGCTGGGCGTTGCAAAGAACGCATCGGCCAAGGACATAAAATCGGCGTACCGGAAACTCGCCAAGAAGCATCATCCGGACCAAAATCCGAATGATCCCAAGGCGAAGGACCGTTTTGCGGCGGCCAATCAGGCCTATGAGGTCATCGGCGACGAGAAGAACCGTGCGGCTTTCGATCGCGGCGAGATCGACGCCGACGGCAAGCCGCGTTTCCAGGGTTTTGAAGGTGCCGCGGGCGGTGGCGACCCCTTTGCCGGGTTCCGCCGCCAGCAACAGGGCGCAGGAGGCTCGCGATTCGAGTTCCGCTCGGGCCGTCCGGGCGGCGATCCGTTCGACGGCAACAGCGATATCTTCAGCCAGATCTTCGGCGATGCCTTTTCAGGCGCGCGCGGGCCAGGCGCGGGCGACCGCCGCCAGGCGGCGACAGCAGCCGACCTGAACGTCACGCTCGACGTCACCATCGAGGAAGCGGCCAATGCCGAGAAGGTGACGGCGATGTTCCCGGATGGCCGCAAGGTTGCGGTCAAGCTGCCGGCCTATGTCGAGGATGGCCAGACCATCCGGCTGAAAGGTCAGGGCGAGCAGGGCCCGGGCCAACCCGGCGACGCACTGGTCAAGATCCATATCCGCCGCCATCCTCGTTACCGCATTGAAGGCCGTGACCTGCACGCCGACCTGCCCGTTTCGCTGGTCGATGCGGTGCTGGGCGCCAAGGTGCCGGTCGAGACGCCGACCGGCAGGCTCGCGGTCAACGTTCCCGCCTGGTCGAGCTCGGACAAGGTCCTGCGGCTCAAGGGCAGGGGCTTGCCGGAGAAAGCCGGCGGCCATGGCGATCTCTATGCCCATGTGCGCATCATGCTGCCGGAAGGCGGCGATAGCGCGCTGGAATCGCTGTTGCGCGGCCAAAAAGGCTGATCGAGAGCTTTTGTCCCCCGAACTGTCCGGTTTGAACGCTTGAAGGGCCTGTGTGCCTGTGCGATAGGCACTCCACAAAGCAGATATCTTGCGGAGAACACGCTTATGGCGGGTGGACAGGGCCTGATGGCCGGCAAGCGCGGCCTGATTCTTGGCGTCGCCAACAACAGGTCGATCGCTTATGGCATTGCCAAAGCCTGCGTCGATCACGGCGCCGAGATAGCACTGACCTATCAGGGCGAAGCCTTCAAGAAGCGCGTCGAGCCGCTGGCGGCGGAACTGGGCGCCTTTGTCGCCGGCCATTGCGACGTAACCGATCCGGCGAGCCTGGACCAGGTCTTCGCCAATGTCGCCAGTCATTGGGGCAAGCTCGACTTCCTCGTGCACGCCATCGCCTTTTCCGATAAGGACGAGCTGACCGGCCGCTATGTCGAGACGACGCGCGACAATTTCCTGCGCACCATGGACATTTCGGTCTATTCCTTCACCACCATCGCCAAGCGCGCCGAAGCGCTGATGACCGAGGGCGGTTCGCTGCTGACGCTGACCTATTACGGCGCCGAGAAGGTCATGCCGCACTATAACGTCATGGGCGTCGCCAAGGCGGCACTGGAGGCCAGCGTGCGTTATCTCGCCGTCGACCTTGGCGCCAAGAAGATCCGTGTCAACGCCATTTCGGCCGGCCCGATCAAGACGCTTGCCGCCTCCGGCATCGGCGACTTCCGCTACATCCTGAAGTGGAACGAATACAATTCGCCACTGAAGCAGACGGTCACGCAGGAAGAGGTCGGCGATTCCGGCGTCTATTTCCTGTCCGACCTGTCGCGTGGCGTCACCGGCGAAGTGCACCATGTCGATTCCGGCTACCACGTCGTCGGCATGAAAGCGGTCGACGCGCCGGATATTTCGACAGTCAAGGATTAGGTCTCCCCGCCTTTCCTCCGTCCAGGCACTGGCCCGATCTCCGGAAGAGCTGATGTACCCGCTGGTTTATATCGTGCGCCACGGCCAGACCGCGTGGAACGCCGAGTTCCGGCTTCAAGGCCAGGCCGATACCGATCTCAATGCTCTTGGCCTCGAGCAGGCGAGCGCAAATGGGCGTCGGCTGGCCGCACTCGTCGGTGCTCCCCAGGAATTCGACTTCGTCGCCAGTCCGATGAGACGCACGCGCGAAACAATGGAACGCATCCGCGCCGCCATGAGGCTCGATCCGCTCGCCTATCGAACCGATATCAGACTGATTGAAGTCAATTTCGGCGATTGGCAGAGTTTTACCTTCGCCGAGCGCTTGAGAGGCAGTCGCCCGGAGCGAGCCGATCCCGCGCACTGGACAAGTGGAATTTTCAGCCGCCAGGTGAAGGCGCGGAGAGTTACCAGATGCTGCTCGAACGGGTGAAGCCATGGTTCGATGAGCTTCGGGGGCAGACGATTTGCGTGACGCACGGGGGTGTCATGCGCACGCTGTTTCGCTTCGTGCTTGATATGGCCGAGGACGAGGCCGCGAACCTGGAGATACCCGCAGGATCGCGTGCTAAAGCTTGAGGGCAGAAGCCTGGAGTGGCTTTAGGACGCCCCGGTGACGCCAACTCCTAGTTCGTGTCGCTGTCACCCGGCAACTGCATGTCGGTGACGACGTTTTCGCCATCGGTCACATCATAAGCAATGACGATGTCCATCCCCGGCTTCAGCGCATCGAGATCGGTTTCGGCGTTCAGCTTGTAGGATTTGCCGTCGTCCAGCGTCAGCGTCAGCGCGTCCTTGTCGACCTTCTTGATCAGGCCTTCGGTCTGCCCGGCAAAGGCGGCGGTGGAGAGCAGCAGCGTGGCGGCAACAGCGCCAATCAGGGTACGCATCATCGTCCTCTTTGGTCATTGCGCCGGCCTGGGTGGCGGCGGATCCTCAACGGCGAATGGAGGAGAGCAGAAACCAACCGAATGTGTCAAAACTAAATCCGTCGGATCACAGTTTGACCACCGTGGAAAACGCCAATAGAAGGCTGGCTTCAGCCGGTTTCGATGCCGGGCAGGGCACTTTCCATGTCTCACAACACGTTCGGCCATCTTTTTCGCGTCACCACCTGGGGCGAGAGCCATGGCGCGGCGCTCGGCTGCGTGGTCGATGGTTGTCCGCCGGGCATCCGTTTCACGCGCGATGAAATCCAGGCCGAACTCGACAAGCGCCGCCCGGGCCAGTCGCGCTTCGTCACGCAGCGTCGCGAGCCGGACGAAGTGAAGATCCTCTCAGGCTTCGTTCTCGACGAGGACGGCGCGACGATGATCACCACCGGCACGCCCGTGTCGATGCTGATCGAGAATGTCGATCAACGCTCGAAGGACTATGGAGAGATCGCCCGCCAGTTCCGGCCGGGCCATGCCGACTACACCTACGACGTCAAATACGGCATACGCGACTATCGCGGCGGCGGCCGCTCCTCGGCGCGCGAGACCGCTGCCAGGGTCGCTGCCGGCGCGCTCGCCCGCAAAGTGGTGCCGGGCATGGTGGTGCGCGGCGCGCTCGTGTCGATGGGCGAAAAGTCAATCGATCGCGCGAACTGGAACTGGAATTTCATCGGCGATGCCGAGAACCCGTTCTTCACGCCTGACCCGGCTTCGGTTCCTGTTTTTACGCAGTATCTCGACGGCATCCGCAAGGCCGGTTCCTCGGTCGGCGCGGTCATCGAGATCGTCGCCGACGGTGTGCCTGCCGGCCTCGGCGCGCCGATCTACGCCAAGCTCGACCAGGACATCGCCTCCGGCCTGATGTCGATCAACGCCGTCAAGGGTGTCGAGATCGGCAATGGTTTCGAGGCCGCCCGCATCACCGGCGAACAGAATGCAGACGAGATGCGCATGGGCAATGACGGCAAGCCGGTGTTCCTGTCCAACAAGGCCGGCGGCATCCTGGGCGGCATCTCGACCGGCCAGGCGATCGTCACCCGTTTTGCCGTGAAGCCGACTTCGTCGATCCTGACGCCGCGCAAATCGATCGACAAGGACGGCAGGGATGTCGAAGTGATGACGAAGGGTCGCCATGACCCCTGCGTCGGCATCCGAGCCGTGCCGATCGGCGAGGCCATGGTCGTCTGTGCCATTGCCGACCACTATCTGCGGCATCGAGGACAGACAGGTAGGTGAGTAGGGAGTAAGCTGCCCGGTCCGCCGACGCGTCGTTTTTTTTCTTTTCGCTATTCCCCTACTGCCTTACTGCCTTACTCCCTTACTCCCTTACTCCCTTACTCCCTGTTCCATCGAGTGAAACGAGCGCTTTATGCCTTACGACCAGAAGAAGATCGTGGAAGCCATTCGGGCCTTCGAACGTGGCGAGATCGTCGTCGTCATGGACGATGACGGGCGCGAGAACGAGGGCGACCTGATCGTCGCGGCCGTCCATTGCACGCCGGAGAAGATGGCCTTCATCGTCCGCAACACGTCGGGCATCGTCTGCACGCCGATGCCGCGCGAGGAGGCCAAGCGGCTGAACCTCGCGCCGATGGTGGCCGACAATGATTCGGCCCACACCACCGCCTTTACAGTCAGCGTCGACTTCAAGCATGGCACGACGACAGGCATTTCGGCCGACGACCGCACGCTGACCGTGCGCAACCTCGCCAACGGCAATGTCGGCGCCTCCGATTTTGTCCGCCCTGGCCACATCTTCCCGCTCATCGCGCGCGAGGGCGGCGTCTTGATGCGCTCGGGTCATACCGAGGCGGCGGTCGATTTGTGCAAGCTCGCCGGCCTGCCGCCGATCGGCGTGATCTCGGAACTGGTCAACGATGATGGCACCGTCAAGCGCGGCCCGCAGGTCGCGGCCTTCGCCGAGGAGCATGGCCTCAAGCAGGTATCGGTCGCCGACCTCATCGCTTACCGGCAACGCAAGGAAACGCTGGTCGAGCGCGTCGCCTGCTCCGACATCGAGACGCTGGGTGGCAAGGCGCAGGTCTTCACCTACACGCTGCCCTGGGACACGATGCATCACGTCGCCATCGTCTTCGGCGACATCCGCGACGGCGAGGAGGTGCCGGTGCGGCTGCATTCGGAGGATGTGGTGACCGACGTGTTCGGCACCAGCCACCGGCTCGACGGCATCATGAAGGCGATGGGTGAACGCAAGCGCGGCGTCATCGTTTATCTCAGGGAAGGCTCGGTCGGCGTCGCCCATCAGGAGCGCAACCGGCCGGCGCCAGGCGACCGCGAGGACCATGAAGAGGCGCGCCGGCGCGAGAGCGAATGGCGCGAGATCGGTCTCGGGGCCCAGATCCTGAAGGACCTCGGCATTTCCTCGATCAATCTGATTGCCTCACGCGAACGCCACTATGTCGGCCTCGAGGGTTTTGGCATTCACATCGCCAAGACCGAGATCATCTGAGCTCGACAAACCCTGCCCTGTCATTCGGCCGGGATTGCCGCCTCGCATCCTTCCAACTCGCATTCGTGGGTGGCGAGGCTGCGCTGGCCGAGCAGCACAGTGATCAGTGCGATAGCACCTGACGTCACCGAAACCCAGAACCCGTTCTGGGCGCCGAATGCATCCACCACCGCGCCGGCGGCGAACGAACCCAGCGCCATGCCGATGCCGATGCCTGTCGTCACCCAGGTGATGCCTTCGGTCAGCATCGTTTCAGGAACATGCCGTTCGATCAGGCCGAAGGCGGTGATGAAGGTCGGCGAGATCGCCACGCCGCTGATGAAGACAGTCAGCGCGAGCGCTGGCACGGTGCTGGCGGTAAGCGGCAGCAGTGTGCCGAGCCCTACCAAGGCAACCGCCATGGCGAGCTGGCGCTGCAGCGGTGCTTTCAGGTTGAGCGCGCCGATGATGATGCCGAGCACGAAGGAGCCCAGCGCATAGACGCCGATGACGAGACTGGCAGTGCCCGGCTGGCCGAGTTCCTTGGTGATCGCCACCGTGCTCACCTCCGTCGTCGCGAAGGTCGCGCCGATGAAGATCATGGCGAAGGTGATGATTTGAACCGGCCCCAGACGGATTGCCGAGCCGCTGGAGCCATGGTCCACCGGCCGCACTTGCGGCTCGGTCGAACGCTGCAGGATGAAAGCTGTCGAGCCCAAGGCGAGGAACAGCGTGCTGACGAGCACGCCCGCTTCCGGGAACAGCGCGGCGCTGAGGCCCACCGACAGCGATGCGCCGGCGATATAGACCAGTTCGTCCGCCGCCGACTCGAAGGCGAAGGCGGTGTTCATCTCGGGCCGGCCCCGGAAAATCTCGGTCCAGCGCGCCCGCACCATGGCCGGCATGCTTGGCATTGCCGCGGCCAGCAGCGCCGACGCGAACAGCGTCCATACCGGCCAGTCCTGATTGGCCGATGCGATCAGGGCCGCGAAAGCGAGCACGGAGATAATGGTGGTGGGTACGACAACCCGTGTCTGGCCGAGGCGGTCGACCAACCTCGATATTTGCGGCGCCAGGAAGGCATTGGCCAAGGCGAAAGTCGCCGAAACCGCGCCCGCCAGCCAGTATTCGCCACGCGTCTGCGACAGCATCGCCACGATGCCGATTGGCGCCATGGCGATCGGCAGGCGCGCCATGAAGCCGGCGGCGGCAAAGCCCCTGGCTGCGGGAGCGCGAAAGATTTCCGAATAGGGGTTTTGCATGGCTCTGTTCCTCGACAAGGGGCGATTCCACAATTACATACGAGACGTATAAGTGTTAAATAGAGCATACGCCGCGTATGTCAATTGGCATACGACGCGTATGTAGATAAGGCCAGAAGCATGCATCGACCGCGCAAGGAGATGATTGCCGAGACACGCGCCAAGCTGATTGCCGCGGCGCGCCAGGCTTTCGGCACCATCGGCTATGCCGAAGCGTCGATGGATGATTTCACCGCGTCGGCCGGGCTGACGCGCGGCGCCCTCTATCATCACTTCGGCGACAAGAAGGGGCTGCTTGAGGCGGTTATGGCCGAAATCGACGCGGAGATGGCGGCCCGGGTGAATGAGGTCGCGTCGCGGGCGCCGACCCGCTGGCAGCATTTCGTCGACGAATGCACCACCTATATCGAAATGGCGCTGGAGCCGGAAATCCAGCGCATCATGTTCCGGGATGGTCCGGCTGTGCTGGGCGATCCGGCACAGTGGTCGAATGCCAACGCCTGCGTCGGTTCAATGACCGATCATCTGACCGCGCTGCAAGGGGAGGGGGTGGTCGTCCCCGGCGTCGATCCGGAGTCGGCAGCGCGGCTGATCAATGGGGCGAGCAGCCAGGCTGCGCAGCGGATCGCCAATTCGCCAGATCCCGAAGGGACCTCGAAAATGGTGGTGGCCGCGTTCAAGCAATTGCTCGAAGGCCTGCTGAAAAAACCGGAAGCGCTTTCAAGATGAACCTCCATGGCAGTCCCGCCACCACCTGCAATTGACAATAGCCGGTTTGAGCGCATCCTCGGCAGCCATCTCTGAGGGGAGATTCGGGCATGTGGGATTTCGATATCGGCAGGTCGGTGTCCATCATGATGCGGACCTGGCCTTTCATTGTCTTTCGCATGATCGTCTATTTCGGCATCACGCTGGCCTACATCATGGCAACCGGCACCGGCGCATCCGTCGGCTATGGCGTCGGCCATATTTCCACCGATCCCGACGGACCATTGTCTTTTGCGATGTGGGGCGGCGTGGTCGGTTTCGGCATCGTCTCGATCGCCGTCTACTGGATCCGCGAATACATCCTCTACGTCGTCAAAGCGGGCCATATAGCCGTCATGGTGCATCTGATCGACGGCCATGATGTTCCCGACGGCCAGAACCAGATCGCCTACGCAAAAGAGATCGTGACCGAGCGTTTTGCCGAGGCCAACATCCTTTTCGTTGTCGACCAATTGGTCAAGGGCGCCATCCGCGCCATCACCGGCCTGCTCGGCGGCATCGCGGCCTTCCTGCCTATTCCTGGCCTGAGCGGACTGGTTTCCGTTCCTCAACACTGTGATTCGCCTGTCGCTGACCTATGTCGACGAGATCATTCTTGGCTACAACATCCGCATCAATTCGTCCTCGCCGTTCGAAACCGCGCGCCAAGGCGTCGTGCTCTACGCCCAGAACGGTAAGACCATGGTCAAGAACGCCGTCTGGCTGGCGGTCATCATGTGGGCCGTGTCGTTCGTGATTTTCCTGCTGATGCTCGCTCCGGCAGCCGCTATTCTTTACATCATGCCCGGGCAGCTCGCCGGCTGGGCTTTCGTGCTGGCAATCGTCTTTGCCTGGGCTTTCAAGGCGGCCTTCATCGAGCCCTTCGCCATTGCCTGCCTGATGCAGGTCTATTTCAAGACCATCGAGGGTCAGGTCCCCGATGCCGCCTGGGACGCCAGGCTGGCCGAAGCTTCGTCGAAGTTCAGGGAACTCAAGGACAAGGCGCTCTCCACTTTCGGCGGTTCGCGCTGGGGCACGGCCGGCGCGACGAGCTGATCGGCCGGGCTCGCGGGCGCACCGGCGACGGTGCCGAGGCGCGCCACTGCTGATTTGAGCGGCGCTTCGCCTTGCCCGCGAAAAGTCTCGCTCATGATCAGCTCGGGCAGCGGCAGCCGCCGGCCCCAGCCATGCGTTTCGAGGTCCGGCTTCGGTGCGAACTCGGAAACGCGGCCGACGCAGAGATAGGCGATCGGCGTCACGTGATCGGGAATCGCCAGCAGGCTTTTCAGCGCTTGCGCCTCGATGATGCTGACCCAGCCGACCCCAACGCCCTCGGCACGCGCGGCCAGCCAGAAATTCTGCACCGCGCAGACCGTGCTGTAGAGATCCATCTCCGGATTGTGCCACCGCCCCAACGGCGAGCCTTTCGAGCGCTCGCGGTCGCAGGTGATGCAGATGTTTAGCGCGCTTTCGCAAATGCCTTCGAGCTTGAGCTTGCGGTAGAGCGCCTGCCGTTCTGCCTCGATTTCAGGCAGTTCCCGTTCTCGCGCGGCCAGGAACAGGTCGCGCACCTCCGCCCGCCGCGCGGCATCGCGGATGACGATGAAGTTCCAGGGTTGCATGAAGCCGACCGATGGCGCGTGGTGGGCGGCAAGCAGCAGCCGCGCCAGCACCTCGTCGTCGATCGCCTCCGATGTAAAATGGCTGCGGACGTCGCGCCGCGTAAACATGGCACGGTAAACCGCGTCGCGCGCACTCTGGTCAAATCCATCGCCCATTTGAGCGGTCATGGCTTCCCGCATCGCTTGTCCCCTTGCGATTGCAATCGATGCCATCCGCCTGACCATGCGGATGACGATGCCTGCCAGGCCGGTCTTCTGGCTCGGGATCAACCCGCGTCCGGTGCCTTCCCGTCATCGACAGTGGCATCTACCGGCGCGGTCCCCCTCACAGCGTTGGGCACGCCACGGAGTTCAACCGTGTTCCCGATTCTCCTGCCAGGGCATTTGTAGCCAAGTGGAAACACTTGGCGTCGCGGAATGCGGCTAAAACAAACAGACCGGCAGGCACCAGGCAGTAGCGGCAGTCTTACTCCGAAGGGCCGACGACGCCAATGCCCGCAGCGACATGAATGGACGCAGGTTCGATTTTCCCCAGCGATCAAGCCGCAACGCATGGCCATCACGGCGCCGGGGCACTAGATAGGGGGCATGGCCACCCGTCTTTACACGCACCCGATCTTTCTCGAACACATCACCCCGCCCGGTCACCCCGAGCGGCCCGACCGCCTGCGCGCCATCGAGCGCGTGCTCGACGACGAAGCTTTTGCCGCGCTTGACCGCGTCGAGGCACCGCAGGGCGACGAAGCGACCATCCTCTACGCGCATCCCGCCGATTTCGTCGCGCGTGTCCGCGCCGCCATCCCCGACGAAGGCATTGCCCGCATCGACGCAGACACCACCGCCAGCCCGAAAAGCTGGCAGGCGGTGATTACGGCGATCGGTGCCGCCAATGCCGCCGTCGACGACGTCTTTGCGGGCCGCGCCGACAACGTCTTTGTCGCCGCCCGTCCGCCCGGCCACCATGCCGAAAAGACCACTGCCATGGGCTTCTGCTTCTTCAACACGGCGGCAATCGCGGCCCGCTACGCGCAGAAGAAGCACGGCGCCGAGCGCGTCGCCGTCGTCGACTGGGACGTGCATCACGGCAATGGCACGCAGGATATTTTTTGGGACGATCCCTCGGTGCTTTATTGCTCGACGCACCAGATGCCGCTTTATCCCGGCACGGGCGCGAAGAGCGAGACCGGCGCCGGCAACATCGTCAATGCGCCGCTGGCGCCTCGGACCGGCAGCGAGGTGTTTCGTGATGCGTTCCTGTCGCGCGTGCTGCCGGCACTCGACAATTTCGCGCCGGATCTGATTGTCATTTCGGCCGGCTTCGACGCGCACCATCGCGACCCGCTGGCGGAAATCAATCTGACCGAGGACGATTTCGACTGGGCGACCGGCCAGCTGATGCAGCGCGCCGCAATCCACGGCGGCAACCGGCTCGTCAGCCTGCTCGAGGGCGGCTACGATCTGCAGGGATTGGCATTTTCGGTCGCCGCCCATGTCGGGCGACTGATGAAAGGATGAATGATGACCGGTGAGATCAACGAAGACGTCAAGGCGATGAGCTTTGAACAGGCACTCGACGCACTGGAGAAGATCGTCGATGATCTGGAGCGGGGCGACGTGCCGCTCGACCAGTCTATCCGGATTTACGAGCGGGGCGAGGCGCTGAAGGTCCATTGCGACCGGCTGCTGAAGGCCGCCGAGGACAAGGTCGAGAAGATCAGGCTGTCGCGCGACGGCAAGCCGGTTGGAACCGAGCCGCTCGACGCGGACTGAGTCCGGAGCAGCCTTACCGATTTTTGGACACGATCATCATTGAGGATACAGTTCGTCCCGATTGAAACGGACAAGAGGAGATACGGAAGCGATGTGCAGAAACATCAAGACCCTGTTCAATTTTGATCCGCCGGCAACTAACGACGAAGTCCGTGACGCGGCACTGCAGTTTGTCCGCAAGCTGAGCGGCACGACGCGGCCTTCTGCCAAGAACCAGCATGCGTTCGATCATGCGGTCGAAGCCATCGCCGCATCCGCACGCGAATTGCTCGATTCCCTCGAAACCCACCAGCATCCGCGCAATCGCGAAGAGGTGGCGGCCAAATTAAAAGCAAAAGCGGCGATCCGGTTCGCCTGATATGCCCACGCGCCCGCTGACCGCTGACGAGGAGAGTTCATGAGCTTCTTCCCCGGCAAAGACCCTGAGGCCGGCGATGCCTTCGCCAGCGACCAGATCGAGCTGATGGTCATCCCCAACGCCAAGGACATTGGCGGTTTCGAAGTGCGTCGCGCCTTGCCGACCGCTAAGAGGCGCCTGGTCGGGCCGTTCATCTTCTTCGATCGAATGGGTCCCGCGATCATGCGCGCCGGCCAGGCGCTCGATGTCCGTCCGCACCCGCATATCGGCCTGTCGACCGTGACCTATCTGTTCGACGGCAAGATCAGGCATCGCGATTCGCTGGGCACCGAGATGGTCATCGAGCCCGGCGACGTGAACCTGATGACGGCTGGTCGCGGCATCGTCCACTCCGAGCGCACGCCGCAGGAATTGCGCGGCGCGCCGATGTCGATCTCCGGCCTGCAGACCTGGTTGGCTCTGCCGGACGGCAAGGAAGAGGTGGCACCGGTGTTCGAGAACACCGCGGCGCTGCGGCTTCCCGAAATCGACGCCGAAGGCGTCAGCGGCCGCGTCGTCATCGGTGAGTTCCAGGGCTTGCGGTCTCCGGTGCGGGCCGATACCGAAACACTCTATGCAGATTTGCGGGTGGCGCCCGGCGCCAGCGTCAAAATCCCGGCCGATGCCGAGGAGCGCGCCATCTACACGCTGGAGGGCGAGGTCTCGATTTCGAGTGATGTCTTTCCGGCGGAACGGCTGCTGGTGTTCCGGCCCGGCGACGAGATCGTCATATCGTCATCGACCGGGGCGCATTTCATGCTGTTCGGCGGCGCCTCGCTTGGCTCAAAGCGCTACATCTGGTGGAATTTCGTTTCCTCGTCCAAGGAGCGCATCGAGCAGGCCAAGCAGGAATGGAAGACCGGCCGCTTCGATATCGTTCCTGGTGATGAGAAAGAATTCATCCCGCTGCCGGAAGGTTGAGCGGATCGAAGGGTTGAGCGTCCGCGTCAGCGACACGCATTTACTTTCGCCTGCCGGCGGCCTATCCCGCAGATGAACAGAAAGTCTGGGCCCAACGTGAACGCAACGCCGCATACGCCGCTTCTCGATAGGGTTCGCGTCCCGGCCGATCTGCGCAGGCTGGCCGAGAGCGACTTGCCACAACTGGCATTTGAGCTTCGCGCCGAACTGGTCGATGCCGTTTCCCGCACCGGCGGCCATCTCGGTGCCGGCCTTGGCGTGGTCGAACTGACGGTGGCACTGCATTATGTCTTCAACACACCCGATGACCGGCTGATCTGGGATGTCGGCCACCAGGCCTATCCGCACAAGATCCTGACCGGCCGTCGCGACCGCATCCGCACCTTGCGCCAGGAAGGCGGTTTGTCGGGCTTCACCCGCCGAGCCGAGAGCGAATATGACCCGTTCGGCGCCGCCCATTCCTCGACATCGATATCGGCCGGCCTCGGTATGGCCGCCGCCCGCGACCTCTCAGGCGGCCGCAACAATGTCATTTCCGTCATCGGCGACGGCGCTATGTCGGCTGGCATGGCTTATGAGGCGATGAACAATGCCGGCGCGCTCGATGCGCGCCTCATCGTCATCCTCAACGACAATGATATGTCGATCGCCCCGCCAACCGGCGCCATGAGCGCCTATCTGGCGCGCCTGGCTTCCGGCAAGGCCTATGTCGGCCTGCGCGACTTCGGCAAGAAGCTGACCTCCTATCTCGGCAAGCGGGCCAATCGAGCCATCACCCGCGCGGTCGAGCATGCGCGCGGTTACGTCACCGGCGGCACCTTGTTCGAGGAACTCGGCTTCTATCACATCGGCCCGATTGACGGTCACAATCTGGAGCATCTCATCCCGGTCCTGAAAAATGTCCGTGACAACGGCAAGGGTCCGGTGCTGATCCATGTCGTCACCCAGAAGGGCAAGGGCTACGCGCCGGCGGAAGCGGCCGCCGACAAGTATCATGGCGTCAACAAATTCGACGTCATCACCGGCGCACAGGCCAAGGCGCCGGCCAATGCACCGGCCTACACCAAGGTGTTTGCCGAAAGCCTGATCCAGGAGGGCCGCGAGGACGACCGCATCGTCGCCGTCACCGCCGCCATGCCGAGCGGCACCGGCCTCGACCTGTTCGGCGAGGTGTTTCCGTCAAGGATTTTCGACGTCGGCATTGCCGAACAGCATGCGGTGACCTTCGCCGCCGGCCTGGCGACGGAAGGCTACAAGCCCTTCGCGGCGATCTATTCGACCTTCCTGCAGCGTGCCTATGATCAGGTCGTCCATGACGTCGCGATCCAGAAACTGCCGGTGCGTTTCCCCATCGATCGCGCTGGCTTTGTCGGCGCCGACGGTGCCACCCATTGCGGCGCGTTCGATACCACCTTCCTGGCAAGCCTGCCGGGCTTTGTCGTAATGGCCGCGGCCGACGAGGCGGAATTGCGTCACATGGTTCGCACCGCCGCCAGCTACGACGACGGGCCGATCGCCTTCCGCTATCCGCGCGGCAACGG
This sequence comes from Mesorhizobium sp. URHB0026, assembly GCF_054059755.1. Classification (NCBI taxonomy): domain Bacteria; kingdom Pseudomonadati; phylum Pseudomonadota; class Alphaproteobacteria; order Hyphomicrobiales; family Phyllobacteriaceae; genus Mesorhizobium; species Mesorhizobium sp. URHB0026. The sequence continues at coordinate 3,244,169 of NZ_JBSSCN010000001.1, forward strand.
CGTCGGCGTCGAAATGCCCGAGCGCGGCTCGGTTCTGGAGATCGGCAAAGGCCGCATCGTCCGGGAAGGCAGCAAGGTTGCCCTCCTGTCCTTCGGCACAAGGCTGCAGGATTGCGTTGCCGCAGCCGAGGAACTCGGCGCAGCCGGGCTTTCCACCACGGTCGCCGATGCCCGTTTCGCCAAGCCGCTCGACCAGGATCTGATCCGGCGGCTGGCCCGCTCCCATGAGGTTCTGGTAACGGTGGAGGAGGGCGCCATTGGCGGCTTCGCCAGCCATGTGCTGCAATTCCTCGCCCATGAAGGACTGCTCGAAAGCGGCCTGAAGGTACGCCCCCTGGTGCTGCCGGATGCCTTCACCGACCACGCCAAGCCAGAAAAGATGTATGCCGATGCTGGTCTCGACGTCGCAGGAATCGTGCGCACCGTGTTCACCGCGCTCGGTCATACGGTCCGTGCCCAGCGCGCTTGAATCAAAACCTCAACAGCTTGAATCAGTTTGCCGGTTCGATTTCGTAATGCGTTGTTAACGCTGCCGTTTGGCGTTTTGCTTACCCTGTCCCTTGGCCGTTTTTCAACGCCGCCCTGCTAGATCACAGGCAGGCAGGGAGACAGCGAGAATGAAGATGCTTCTGTGCGGCGCGGCCTTGGCGGTGATGGTCGTACCGGCTGCCGCCGAAACGCCCTACGACCGCAATCTCGAAAAGGCGGCGGTAGGCATTGTCGCCAGCAAGATGGGCGATATCCGCGGTGCCTTTGCCTACAAGCAAATTCCGCAGCTTGTGGTGCCGCCGGATCCTTCGCCTGTTGCGACAGAGCAAGCGCCTGAGCAGGCTTCAGGGGGTCGAGACGACGGATTGTCTCCAGCCATCGAGCGCCAGGCACCCCGAACCATCTTCTAAAACCACATGTCGCGTACGCAGCGGCCGTCGCGCGGCAGATCATCGTACGTGTCGAGGCCATCGAAATGGTCGATCGGCAGATCGGCGACGGCCTCGGGGGGCGCCAGCCGGACATTGACGGCCATGCGTCTTCGACCCGAGGCGCTGGCGCGCAGTCCGCGCCAGCCGAGCACGCAGGCGCAACGCGGGCAGAACAGGATCTCGAGCGACGGGTCTTCCTTTCCGGCGCGTGTATAGCTAGCCGTCGGCCCCGAAACGCGAATGCGTTCGTCGACATAATCATAGGCCCAGAGCGTGCCATAGCGGCGGCAAAGCGTGCAGTTGCAGGCCGTCACCGGGCCGGGGTCGCCCTCCAGCGTCCAGTGGGCGGCGCCACAGTGGCAGGTTCCCGTCAGCATTCGTTCTCCTTCGAGTTGCGACAAACAGTGGACTCTTTGTGACCAATATTCTGCCGGACCCGGCATGATGGGCGCAAGCCGCGGCCTGGTTCGATGCACCAGCCGCTCCCGTAGGAGCACTTCGGTCCATCTAATGTCCTTGCCTTCACCGCGGGCTTTCGTCAGAGAAGGCCGATGAACTCGCCTCTGCCAGCCAGCACACGCCAGCGGCTCGACGACCTGCTCGTACAGCGCGGGCTGTTTGCCAGCCGCTCGCGCGCTCGCGACGCGGTGGAGCGCGGCACGGTGATGGTCGACGGCGCCATGGCCCGCAAGGCCGGCCAGAACGTTTCGCCGCAATGCGTTGTTGCCATCGACGATCCGGCGCAAGCCTATGTCTCGCGTGGAGCGCTCAAGCTGATCGCCGGACTCGACCATTTCAGCCTCGACCCGGCCGGTCGCGAGGCCCTCGACATCGGCGCCTCGACCGGCGGTTTCACCCAGGTGCTGCTCGAACGCGGCGCGTCCCATGTCACGGCAATCGATGTCGGGCATGGCCAGATGCATCCTGATGTCGGTGGTGATCCGCGCGTGACAGTGATCGAGGGCCTGAACGCGCGCGATCTCACCGCTGCCGATCTTGCCGGCCGCAGTCCGGATTTCATCGTTTCCGACGTCAGTTTCATCTCATTGAAACTGGCGCTGCCCCCGGCACTCGCCATTGCCAAGCCCGGCGCCGGTGCGATCTTTCTGGTCAAGCCGCAATTCGAGGCCGGTCGCGAGGCGATCGGCAAGGGCGGTTTGTTGAAGGATCCCTTCGATGCCGCCCGTGTCGCGGGCTTGCTGCAGGATTGGCTGGATGCCGTTCCCGGCTGGCGCTCGCTTGGCCTGCATCTGTCGCCGATCGAAGGTGGCGACGGCAATCGCGAATTCCTGCTCGGTGGGATCAAGGATCGATGAGCGTACGCTTCACAATACGAAAGCTCGGATCGCAGGGCGACGGCATCGCCGAAACCGAGAGCGGCGATCTGTTCATTCCCTTCACGCTGCCGGGCGAGATCGTCACCGCCGCGCGCGAGCGGGATCGCGCCACGCTGATGGCGGTGCTGGAAGCCTCTCCGCTGCGCGTCGAACCCGCCTGCCGCCATTTCACCGAATGCGGCGGCTGTGCCCTCCAGCATTTCGAGATCGGAGCCTATCGCCGATGGAAACGCGAAAAGGTGGTGCATGCATTGAAGGGCAAGGGCATCGAGTGCGAGACCGGCGAACTGGTCACCTGCGCGCCGCAGTCGCGCCGCCGCGTCGTGCTTGCCGCCCGGCGCACGGACACAGGCATGCTGCTCGGCTTCAATCGCCATCTGTCGCCCGAGATCATCTCCATATCCGAATGCCCGATCTCACTGCCCGAGATCGTCGCGGCACTCGGCCAGCTGAGGGCGCTGGCCGAATTGATATGCGCCACCACCAAATCGTTCCGGATGGCGGTCACCGTTACGGGTTCCGGCCTAGACATCGCGGTGCACGAGTCAGGCAAGCTCGGCGAACACCAACGCCATATCGCCTCCAACTTCGTCATTGCGCAAGGCTTTGCCAGGCTGTCCATCGATGACGAGATCGTCATCGAGCCAAGGAAGCCCGTGGTCATGTTCGGCAGTGTTGCGGTCGCCGTGCCGCCCGGCGCCTTTCTGCAGGCGACGGAGGCCGCGGAACGGACCATGGCCGAGATTGTCGGCGGACATCTAAAGCGTGCAAAAAAGGTCGCCGATCTCTTTGCCGGTTGCGGCAGCTTTGCCTTGCGGTTGGCGGCGAGATCGGAAGTCCATGCGGTCGAAGGCGATGCGGCCGCGCTTTCGGCGCTCGACCGGGGATCACGTTTCGCGACCGGCCTCAAGCGGGTGACGGGCGAACGACGCGACCTGTTTCGCCGGCCACTGACCTTTAAGGAGTTGAACGCCTTCGACGGCCTTGTCTTCGATCCGCCGCGCGCCGGCGCCGAAGACCAGTCGAAGCAGATCGCCCGCTCGGACGTTCCGTACATTGCCGCGGTGTCTTGCAACCCGGTGACGCTGGCCCGCGACCTGCGCATTCTCATCGACGGCGGCTATACCCTGAACAGCGTGACGCCAATCGATCAGTTCCTGTGGTCGCCACATGTCGAAGCGGTCGCCTTGCTGGAGAAGCCGAGGAGAAAGCGGTAGGGCGCCTGGCGTTCAGCGTATCTCCGACGGCAAGGATTCGTACGAACGGCATCTGCAAGAGGAATCGAGCCTATGGCGGGCAGCGTACCACCGTCAGGCCTCTAGGACGTTGTCATGTCCAGCGGTTTGCGCGACCTGGATGAGCTTTCGGTCGAAGGTCACGAAGCCGTCGCAGTGGGTGGACTTTCCCAGATGCAGCGCGTCGGCGAAATCCATTCCCCTTTCAGCCAGATCGAGTGCCGCCGCAACGATCACCGCATCCTCGATTTCTACCGTGGTAAGCCCGCCGAACGCCCTTAGTGTCCGGGCGATTTCGGGAGGCATATAGCCGTAGGCACTGCGCAGCACCCACTCGACCTCCAAAATCACGGTGGTGGCGACGAAAACCCTTCCCCCATCGATCAGCCGTCGGGCGCGCGAGGATTGCTCGGGATGGTCGCCCGTTAGATAACGAACGACAAGATTAGTATCAATCGCGAGCATGGCGTCGCCGTGCCTCGGCGAGCACGCCTGCATCCATTTCTTCCAGCGTCTTCGGCTTGCCGCTGTACGGCAAGGACGCAAACACGTCCTCAGGCCGCGTCTCGGTGAAAACCGGCGTCCGCTTTAGAAGGACACCCTCAGCGGTCTCCTCGACCACAAGGCGTGTGCCGGCTACCCATTCCCTGCGTTTCCGGATCGCGCTGGGCAGGATGACCTGTCCCTTGGTCGAGACGGTGGTTATGAGCTTTTCAGAAGCGGCCATAGGATACTCCCTTCGTAAGACAAAGGTAAGATATTGGAGCGGCCAGCAAAATTCAAGCCGCTAGGTGTCGGCCCGTGTCTGAAACCGTGCGTTCGAAGGCTGCAAACGATGTCCAATCGGCGCCATTGAATTCGCTTTGCGAAACAGGCACATTCCGCGGCGGGAAAAGGGAGTGAAAAAGATGATTTCACCGGGGTTTGTGGCCGAGATATTGGGTGCGGCTTTGATTATGGCGCTCACCGGAGCGCTGGTCGCTTGGCTTTTGAGAAAGATCGCCCGCATAGGATTGGTGCCGTCCTATGCTCTTGGCATCTCGGTCATGACCTTTGTCGGCGCGGCGCTGTACGTCTCCAGCCAGAACGGCGCAGTCGATTATCTGAATGCCTGGATCAAATATGCGATTGGTGGTGTCGTCGGCTTCCTAATCCTCTATTCGACGTCGAGGCGGTCCACCAGCAAGACGTAACCGGCCGCCTCGATCAGGTTGTCATTCAAACCCGCGTGCCGCCGACCGTCATCTGGTTCATCCTGAGATGCGGCTGGCCGACGCCGACGGGTACGCCCTGGCCGGCCTTGCCGCACATGCCGATGCCATTGTCGAGCTTCATGTCGTTGCCGACCATCGATACGCGGTGCATGGCATCAGGCCCGTTGCCGATCAGCATTGCGCCTTTGATCGGCTGCGTCACCTTGCCGTTCTCGATCATGTAGGCCTCGGTGCAGCCGAACACGAATTTGCCCGACGTTATGTCGACCTGGCCACCGCCGAAGGAGACGGCGTAGATGCCGTTCTTGACGGAGGCGATGATTTCGTCCGGCTCCATGTCGCCTGACGTCATGTAAGTGTTGGTCATGCGCGGCATCGGCTGGTGCGCATAGCCTTCTCGCCGGCCATTGCCGGTGGCTTTCATGCCCATCAGCCGGGCATTCTGCCGGTCCTGCATGTAGCCGACCAGTTTGCCGTCGTCGATCAAGACGTTGCGGGCCGAAGGCGTGCCTTCGTCGTCGACGGTGAGTGAGCCGCGCCGCTCTGGGATGGTGCCGTCGTCGACGACCGTCACCCCCTTGGCGGCCACCTGCTGCCCCATCAGGCCGGCGAACGCCGACGTTTTCTTGCGGTTGAAATCGCCTTCAAGACCATGGCCGACGGCTTCGTGCAGCATCACGCCCGGCCAGCCATTGGATAGCACGATGTCGAAAGTGCCTGCCGGGGCCGGGATTGCCTCCAGGTTGACCACCGCTTGCCGGAGCGCCTCCCTGGCGGCGTGCCTCCAACTATCCTCGATCAGGAATTCGCCGAATGCCTTGCGCCCGCCCATGCCGTAGGAGCCGCTTTCCTGGCGGTCGCCGTCGCCGACGACGACCGAGACGTTGACGCGGACCATCGGCCTGATATCGCGCACTATCTGGCCGTCGGCACGAACGATCTCGACATGCTGCCAGGACGCGGCGATCGAGGCCGTCACCTGGCGCACGCGTGGATCCTCGGCGCGCAGCCAGGCATCGATTTCTTGCAGCAGCTTCGCCTTGGCCTCGAAGGAAGGAGAGGGGATCGGGTTCTCGTCGCCGTAGAGATGGCGGTTGGTACGGGCGGGGGCTGCGGCAAGCGTGCCTGAATAGCCACCCTTGACGGTCGAGACAGCTTCGGCCGCGCGCAGCAGCGACGCCTCGGACAGGTCGCTGGAATGAGCGTAGCCGCTGGCCTCGCCGGCGACGGCCCGCAGGCCAAACCCCTGGTCGGTGTTGAAATTGGCGGTCTTCAGCTTGCCATTGTCGAACATCAGCGCTTCGCTCTCGCTGTATTCGAGGAAAAGCTCGCCGTCATCGGCGCCCTTGATGGTGTCAGCGACGATCTGCTTGATGCGGTCGTCTGAAATGTCGAATTGGCCGATCAGGCTGTTCATGGCGCGTCCGTCCGTGGGATGATTGCTTTCCCCCGATGTAGGCGTGAAGCCGCGCCCGCACAATCGGCAATGAGGAATCGGCGCCGACGAATGACTTCGTTCGCTGCAGGGCATGCGTCTGGGGTCGGCAAAAGCCGCGTCCATGCCTGGTTCAGCGCGAAGCCGCGATCAGGGCAGAGCGGCGAAGCCTTCGGCGAAACCCTTGAGCTCGACGGGAATGCCGATACCCTCTTCCGGGGTCTGGAAAACGATGAATGTCGCCGATGTGCCGGTCTTCAGTGTGTCGAGCAGCGGCTTTTCGAGAATGACCTCGGCATAACAGCCGTCCTGGAAGCAGCGCACGAAGTAGGCGCGGCCAATGTCCTTGCCGTCGACGTTGAGGCCGAGGCCGTTCGGCAACAGCACGCCGAGCGGCGCCAGCACGCGCAGGATCTCGGCCTTGTTGTCGGCGGTGCGCAGCACGACGACCGAGAGCCCCATTTCCGGACGATCCTCGGCGACGACGTTCTGCATCATCACGCATTGTTCCGAGGTGGCGCCGGCCGGCGTGTCGCAGATGATCGACCATGCGCCATGCGTCGAGCGCACCGTGCCGCTTGGCTGGGCAGCATTGGCCTTGCCGGCGACGAACAGACCGGCCGCGCAAAGGACCCCTAGAAACACTGCGTTTGCCAGGGTTCTCGAAAGGCCTAGTCGCGTATGCCTCAGTCTCGAAAGCCAAGAGTTCATGACTGCTCCATTGCGAATCACGGCACTTTAAGCCGCGCCAATGCCAAGTAAAGGACGAGACCGTGGCCGGACTGTCCCTAAAAAGGCAATGCGGCGCTTTTCCTTGCCAAATTCGCCTGAATTACGACGCTTTGCGGGTGCCGCCGGCACAAGGCGTGCACCCCGCCGAACATACGCGATTCGCCATTACGGCCATTGCCCCGGAAGAGCCACGTCGGCTTGCGCGCAAAAATGCCGCACGGTTTCGACCGCTCCTTTCTTGCGGAGGGAAAAAGAGTATGGTTTGAACCAGCTTGAAACTGTCCGGGATTCCCGTCCCGGCATTGTTCGTTATTCTCGCGGGCACAGCCGGTGAGAGACTGGGAGACGAAGAGGGCGATGAGAAAATTCCTAGCGAGCACCGGTGCTGCTGCCACGTTCCTCGCCTGCGGATCCGCTTATGCGGACCAGCCCAGGCCGTGGGAGACCGGCTTCCAGGCGCCCGCGACCGACATGATGCGGCAGATCGAGTGGTTCGGAAACTACACGATGTGGTTTATCATCCCGGTCACGGTCCTGGTGCTGTTTCTGCTGATCTACTGCATCATCAAATTCCGCGCGAGCGCCAACCCGACCCCGTCCAAGACCAGCCACAACACGCTGATCGAGGTGATCTGGACTGTCGGTCCTGTCGTTATCCTGCTTTGCCTCGCCATCCCCTCGTTCACGCTCCTGACCGCCCAGTATACGCCACCGGAAGAGGCCAAGCTGACCGTTAAGGCGACCGGCAACCAGTGGAACTGGGATTACGAATACCAGACCGACAACACGCTCGCCTTCAATTCGGCCATCCTTCAGGATGGCGATCGCGCCAAGGCCGGCAAGGAGGATCGCGCCGTCTATCCGCGCCTGCTCGCCGTCGACAACGAACTGGTCGTGCCGGTCAACACGATGACCCGCGTGCTTGTCACCGCGACCGACGTGATCCATTCCTTTGCCATGCCGTCCTTCGGCATCAAGATCGACGCCATTCCCGGCCGCACCAACGAGACCTGGTTCAAGGCGGATAAAGAAGGCCTCTATTACGGCCAGTGCTCGCAGCTCTGCGGTAAGGACCACGCCTTCATGCCGATCGCCATTCGTGTTGTGTCGGACACGCAGTTCAAGACCTGGCTGGCCGCGGCCAAGACCGACCTGCCTGGTGCCAACAAGACGCTCATGGCCGAGGTCGATGGCCAGAACAAGGTAGCGGCCGCCGGCAACTGATGCCGCGGGTTAGCAAGATTTAGGGAACGGAGCGGAACATGGCAGACGCTGCAGCTCACGACGGGCACGATCACAAGCCGTATCATGGCTGGGTGCGCTGGGTTTATTCGACCAACCACAAGGATATCGGTACGCTCTACCTGATCTTCGCGATCATGGCCGGCATTATCGGCGGCGCGCTTTCGGTCGCCATCCGCATGGAGCTGCAGGAGCCTGGCATCCAGATCTTCAGCGGTCTTGCGCAGATGGTCTATGGCATGAACGGCGACGCCGCGATCGACGGTGGCAAGAGCATGTACAATGCGTTTGCCACCGCGCACGCGCTGATTATGATCTTCTTCATGGTCATGCCGGCCCTGATCGGCGGTTTCGCCAACTGGATGGTGCCGATCATGATCGGTGCTCCCGACATGGCATTCCCGCGCATGAACAACATCTCGTTCTGGCTGCTGCCGCCGGCCTTCATCCTGTTGCTCACCTCGATGTTCGTGCCGAGTGCGCCCGGAGCCTTTGGCGTGGGCGGCGGCTGGACGCTCTATCCGCCGCTTTCGACTTCGGGCCAGCCCGGACCGGCCATGGATCTGGCGATCCTGTCGATCCACATCGCCGGCGCGTCCTCGATTCTCGGTGCCATCAACTTCATCACCACCATCTTCAACATGCGCGCGCCAGGCATGACCCTGCACAAGATGCCGCTGTTTGCATGGTCGGTGCTGGTCACCGCCTTCCTGCTCTTGCTGTCGCTGCCGGTTCTGGCCGGCGGCATCACCATGCTGCTCACCGACCGCAATTTCGGCACGACGTTCTTCGCGCCTGACGGTGGTGGTGACCCGATCCTCTTCCAGCACCTGTTCTGGTTCTTCGGTCACCCGGAAGTCTACATCCTGATCTTGCCGGGGTTCGGCATCATCAGCCATATTGTCTCGACCTTCTCGAGAAAGCCCGTATTCGGCTATCTCGGCATGGCCTACGCCATGGTTGCGATCGGCGCGGTCGGCTTCATCGTCTGGGCGCACCATATGTATACGACCGGCCTGTCGCTCGACACGCAGCGCTACTTCGTCTTCGCCACCATGGTCATCGCGGTGCCGACAGGCGTGAAGATCTTCTCCTGGATCGCAACCATGTGGGGCGGATCGATCTCGTTCAAACCGCCGATGCTGTGGGCGCTGGGCTTCATCTTCCTGTTCACCATCGGTGGAGTCACCGGTGTCCAGCTGGCCAATGCCGGCCTCGACCGGTCGCTGCATGACACCTATTTCGTCATTGCCCACTTCCACTACGTGCTGTCGTTGGGCGCGGTGTTCGCCATCTTCGCCGGCTGGTACTACTGGTTCCCGAAGATGACCGGCTACATGTACTCGCCCGTCATCGCCAACACCCATTTTTGGGTCATGTTCGTCGGCGTGAACCTGGTCTTTTTCCCGCAGCACTTCCTCGGCCTCGCCGGCATGCCGCGCCGCACCATCGACTATCCTGACGCGTTTGCGGGCTGGAACATGGTTTCGTCCTATGGCTCGTATATTTCGGCCGTCGGTGTGGTGATCTTCCTCTATGGCGTGTTCGAAGCCTTCCAGAAAAAGCGTATCGCCGGCGCCAACCCGTGGGGTGAGGGTGCTACCACACTCGAATGGCAGCTGCCTTCGCCGCCGCCGTTCCACCAGTGGGAGCAGCTGCCGAAGATCAAGTGAAGGCGGCTCCCCGCTCGAATACGAAACCGCCGGCCCGCCGGCGGTTTTGGCCAACGGAATGATGGACTTGAGTACGCATGGCCCTAGTCGACAAAACCAGCATTGACGAAGCGGGCTTCCGTATGTCGGAAGCCACGGCGGGCGATTTCTTCGCCCTGTTGAAGCCGCGCGTCATGTCGCTGGTGGTGTTCACCGCCTTTGTCGGACTGGTCGCGGCACCGGCGACCATCAATCCGCTGCTGGCGGTGATCGCCATCCTGGCCATTGCGATTGGGGCCGGCGCCTCTGGCGCGCTCAACATGTGGTACGACGCCGACATCGACGCGGTGATGACCAGGACCGCCAGCCGCCCGGTGCCTTCCGGCCGGATCCAGCCGCACGAGGCGCTGAGCTTCGGCTTGGTGTTGTCGGTGCTGTCGGTGATGACGCTCGGCGTGTTGGTCAACTGGTTGTCGGCGACGCTGCTGGCCTTCACCATCTTCTTCTATGCCGTGGTCTACACGATGTGGCTGAAACGCTCGACCCCGCAGAATATCGTCATTGGCGGTGCAGCGGGCGCCATCCCACCGATTATCGGCTGGGCCGCGGTGACCGGGTCGGTCAGCCTCGAAAGCATCATCCTGTTCCTGATCATTTTCCTGTGGACGCCGCCGCATTTCTGGGCGCTCGCGCTGTTCAAGTCCGAGGACTATGGCCGCGCCGGCATCCCGATGATGCCCAACGTCGCTGGCCATGCATCGACCCGCCGTCAGATTTTCGCCTACGCACTGGTGCTGGCTCCGGTCGGCGTGCTGCCCTGGCTGCTCGGCTACACGACGCCGTTCTATGGCGTGGCCGCCTTGCTGCTGGGGGCTGGTTTCGTCTGGTATGCCTGGAAAGTGCTTGGCATGGCCGACGATGACCGCGCCATGAAGCCGGCCAAGGCCCTGTTCGCCTATTCGCTGCTCTATCTCTTCGCGATCTTCGCTGTCTATCTGGCTGACAGTGTCGTCGAACGCGCGCTTGCCATGGGTGGGGCATGACCATGGTCGAGAAAGAACTCGAAACGGTCACCTTGACCGATCGCCAGAAGAAGGCCCAGCGCAGCCGTTCTATCGCCATCGGCGTGGCGCTGGCGGTGCTGGTCGTGATCTTCTACATCGCGACAATCGTGAAGTTCGGCCACAATTTGTCGGGCTCGATGTGATGAGCGCCGAGACGTCCAAGAAGACGGTAGGCAAGACCGGCAACCGCGTTGTCGCGGCTGTCTGCCTTGCCTTCTTCACCGGCATGATCGGCATGGCCTATGCCGCCGTGCCGCTCTACAAGATGTTTTGCCAGGCGACCGGCTATGGCGGCACGACGCAACGTGTCGAGAAGCAATATGCCGGCCGCGTGCTCGACCGCGAGATCACCGTCCGCTTCGACGCAAACATCGCCGGCGTGCCATGGGAGTTCCAGCCGGTCCAACGCTCGATGACCATGAAGATCGGGCAGACCGTGCAGGCGCATTATCAGGCGACCAACAAGTTCGATCGCCCCGTCACCGGCCGCGCGACCTTCAATGTGCAGCCGGAACTGGCGGGCCCGTATTTCAACAAGGTCGAATGCTTCTGCTTCACCGATACGACGCTGAAACCGGGCGAGACGCTGGACATGCCGGTCCTGTTCTATGTGGACCCCGACATCGTGAATGTGCCGGAACTGAAGGACGTGAAGACGATCACCCTGTCCTATACGATGTTCCCGGTCGAGAAGACCAAGCCGGTGGCGTCGTCCGGGCCGGCCCAGGGCAATAGCAAGACAGTTTCAGATACCGAAGGAAATCTCGGGGGTTGATATGGCAGACGCGCACGCAAAACCACACCATGACTACCATCTCGTCGACCCGAGCCCGTGGCCCTTCCTGGGATCGGTCGGGGCGCTTGTCACCGCTTTTGGCGGTGTCTGCCTCATGGAATACCTGAAAGGCGGCTCCTTCCCGATCTTCGGCGTCAACATCGCCAATCCGTGGCTGTTCTTCATCGGCATTGTGATCGTGCTGTACACCATGTTCGCCTGGTGGTCGGACACGATCAAGGAAGCGCATGAGGGCCACCATACGCGCGTCGTGTCGCTGCACCTGCGCTATGGCATGATCATGTTCATCGCCTCGGAGGTGATGTTCTTCGTTGCCTGGTTCTGGGCCTATTTCGATGCCAGTCTTTTTGCCGGTGAGGTGCAAAACTACGCGCGTCACACGTTTACCGGTGGTGTCTGGCCGCCGAAGGGCATGGAGGTTCTCGATCCCTTCCATTTGCCGCTCTACAACACCATCATCCTGCTGCTGTCGGGCACCACGGTTACCTGGGCGCACCACTCGCTCATCCATGGCGACCGCAAGGGCCTGATCAACGGCCTGGTGCTGACCGTCGGGCTCGGCATGCTGTTCACCATGGTGCAGGCTTACGAGTACATGCACGCGCCGTTCGGCTTCAAGGATTCCATCTACGGCGCCACCTTCTTCATGGCAACCGGCTTCCATGGCTTCCATGTCATCATCGGCACCATCTTCCTGCTGGTCTGCCTGATCAGGGCGATGAAGGGCGACTTCACCCCCAAGCAGCATTTCGGCTTCGAGGCGGCCGCCTGGTATTGGCACTTCGTTGACGTGGTCTGGCTGTTCCTGTTCGCCTCGATCTACGTCTGGGGATCGGTCGGCGCGGTGATCGAAGGCCACTGATCCAGTTTTTTGGATGTCGATTTCGGGAAGGCGGTCGCGGCGACGTGGCCGCCTTTCTTCTTTTCGGCGCAAGGACAGCCGATCAATGAAAGATGCGGCTGACTTCCATTTGCGCATTGGCATTCCGGCTCTTGCCGCTGAGAAGGTCTGGTGCGCGTCGACCGGGCGAAGCGGCTTCGGCTGGTCGGGCTGGCTGCTTCAATTGGTCGACTGGACCGATGGCTGCATTGGGCTTACGGAGTCCGACATGGACCAAGTCTGGGCGATGGCGGCCGATGGGGCGCCGATCGAGATCGAGCAATAGCCATGAATGACGGCGCTACGCATGAGTGAGGACAAGGCGATCTGGCCTCCGATCGATCCGATTTCGGCCGGCCTGCACGGCCGCTGCCCGCGTTGCGGCGAGGGGCGGCTGTTTTCCGGCTTTCTCGCCGTCGGCAAGCGCTGCGTCAATTGCGGCCTCGACTATTCCTACGCCGATGCCGGCGATGGACCGGCGGTGTTCGTCATCCTGATCATCGGCTTCATCATCGTCGGTCTGGCGCTCTGGGTGGAAGTGACGCTGAGCCCGTCGCTTTGGCTGCATCTGCTGATATGGATCCCACTGGCACTGGTGCTGTGTCTGACGGCACTTCGGTTGATCAAGGGCGTGCTGCTCACCCTGCAATACAGCAACAAAGCAGCCGAGGGGCGGCTGGATCGCGGCGAATGAGCGAAGCATCCTTCAAAGATCGCGGCCATTCGCGGCCACAATCGGCACTGTTGTTCGTCCTTGGCCTTGTGCTGTTCTTGATTCTGCTGGCGCTGGGCACCTGGCAGGTCCAGCGCCTGCACTGGAAGGAAGGCCTGCTGCAGACCATCGACCATCGCACCCATTCGGCGCCACGACCGCTTTCCGAGGTCGAGAAGGAATTCGCCTCGACCGGTGACGTCGACTACACCCCGGTCACGGTCACCGGCACTTTCCTGCATTCCGGCGAGCGGCATTTCTACGCGACCTGGGAAGGGGATGCCGGCTTCAATGTGTATACGCCGCTGGTCCTCGACGACGGCCGTTTCGTCCTGATTAACCGCGGCTTTGTTCCCTACGACCTCAAGGACGCGACGAAACGCGCCAAGGGACAGGTAACAGGCAGGGTCACGGTCACCGGGCTGGCCCGCAACCCGCTGCCGACAAAGCCCTCCATGATGCTTCCCGACAATGATGTGGGGAAGAACATCTTCTACTGGAAGGACCGCGACGTCATGGCCGCGAGCGCCGGCCTGCCGGCTGGGTTCAACTTGGTGCCGGTCTTCATCGATGCCGACAAGACGCCAAATCCCGGCGGCCTTCCGATCGGGGGCGTCACCATCATCGACCTGCCGAACAGCCATCTGCAATATGCCGTCACCTGGTACGGGCTTGCCGCGGCACTCGCCGCGGTGCTTGTCCTCCGGCTTCGCCGGCCCGCGAAAGAGGAATGAACGCAAGCTACGCTCCCTTTCCACCGATACCCTTGACAGGGCAGGGGTAGGCACCTCATTTCGGCGCTGACCAACCGGCAGGATTTGATGCTTCACACAATCGCCAAGCCTCCTCTGACGATCCGGCTCTGCCAGCCGCGCGGTTTTTGCGCGGGCGTGGACCGTGCCATCCAGATCGTCGTGCTGGCGCTGAAGAAATATGGCGCCCCGGTCTATGTCCGCCACGAGATCGTCCACAACCGCTATGTCGTCGAGGGGCTGCAGAGCCTTGGAGCCGTTTTCATAGAGGAACTTTCCGAAATCCCGGCCGAACATCGGCAGTCGCCGGTCGTCTTCTCCGCGCACGGTGTGCCCAAGTCCGTGCCGGCGGACGCGCAGGCGCGCAACCTGTTCTATCTCGACGCAACCTGTCCGCTGGTCTCCAAGGTCCACAAGCAGGCGATGCGTCACCAGCGGCTTGGCCGCCATGTGCTGTTGATCGGTCATGCCGGGCACCCCGAGGTGATCGGCACCATGGGGCAGTTACCGGAAGGCGCGGTAACGCTGATCGAGACCGAGGCCGACGCCGCCCGGCTTGTGCCCGCCGATCCAAAAGCACTTGGTTTCGTCACCCAGACCACGCTCTCGGTCGAGGATACCGCCGGCATCATCCGCGCATTGCAGGAGCGCTTTCCGGACCTGCAGGCGCCGGCGGCGGAATCGATTTGTTACGCCACCACCAACCGCCAGGAAGCGGTCAAGGACACGGCGCCCGGTGCTGATCTCTATCTGATCGTCGGCGCCCCCAATTCCTCGAATTCGCGCCGCCTTGTCGAAGTTGCGGAACGGGCAGGTGCCTCGATGTCGCTTCTCGTGCAGCGCGCCGCCGAAATTCCGTGGAATGACATCGGCACCATTTCGACGCTCGGCCTGTCGGCGGGAGCATCGGCGCCGGAGATCATCGTCGATGAGATCATCGACGCGTTCCGCCAGCGTTTCGACGTCACCATCGACCTGGCCGTCACGGCCACCGAAACAGAGGATTTTCCGGTCATGCGGGTATTGCGCGATGTCGAACTGACGCCGGCCGACATGGCCTTTGTCAACGGGACCGCGTGAACGGCCATGGCGGTCTACACCGACGTTGCGGAGGGCGAACTCGGCGCTTTCCTGAAGCACTATCCGGTCGGCGATCTCCTATCCTACAAGGGCATCGCCGAAGGCACCGAGAATTCGAACTTCCTGCTGCACACATCGAGCGGCTCCTACATCCTGACGCTCTATGAAAAGCGAGTCGAGAAGGCGGATTTGCCGTTCTTCCTCGGGCTGATGGGCCATCTCGCCAGCAAGGGCGTGTCCTGCCCGCTGCCGGTGACCGCGCATGACGGCAGCGTCATCGGCACGCTGGCCGGCCGGCCGGCCGTCATCATCACCTTCCTCGAAGGACTTTCGCTGCGGCGACCGGCCGCAACGCATTGCGCCGAGGTCGGCAAGGCGCTGGCGGCGCTGCACCTGGCCGGCGCCGATTTTTCGATGACGCGTCCGAACGCGCTCGCCCTCGACGGCTGGCGCAAGCTTTGGGATGCATCTCGCGGCCGCGCCGACGAGGTCGAGCCGGGCCTTGCGGCCGAGGTCGATGCCGACTTTGCCGATTTCGAGCAGAACTGGCCCAAAGGCCTCCCCAAGGGCATCATCCATGCCGACCTTTTCCCGGACAATGTCTTTTTCCTGGGCGAGAAGCTTTCGGGGCTGATCGATTTCTATTTTGCCTGTGACGATCTCTATGCCTATGATGTCGCCACCTGCCTCAACGCCTGGTGTTTCGAGAAGGATTTTTCCTTCAACCTTACCAAGGGCAAGGCACTGCTTGCCGGTTATCAAAGCGTGCGCCCCCTGAGCCATGACGAGAAGGCGGCATTGCCGATGCTGGCCCGGGGCTCGGCCCTGCGTTTCATGTTGACCCGGCTCTACGACTGGCTCACCGTTCCCGATGGTGGCCTGGTCATGAAGCGCGATCCGACCGAATACATCAGACGGATCCGATTCCATCGGGCGATCAAATCTGCTTCGGAATATGGATTGGCCGAATATGGGACATTATGAGCAAACAGGTTGAAATCTTCACCGACGGTGCCTGCTCGGGCAATCCCGGTCCTGGTGGCTGGGGCGCCATCCTACGCTTCAAGGGCACCGTCAAGGAACTGTCTGGCGGCGAGGCCGAGACCACCAACAACCGCATGGAATTGCTGGCGGCCATTTCGGCGCTGAATGCGTTGAAGGAGCCTTGCACCGTCGAGCTTCACACCGACAGCAAATACGTCATGGATGGTATTTCCAAGTGGATCCATGGCTGGAAGAAGAACGGCTGGAAGACCGCCGACAAGAAGGCGGTCAAGAACGGCGAACTCTGGCAGGCGCTGGACGAGGCCAACAGGCGCCACAAGGTCATCTGGAATTGGGTCAAGGGCCATGCCGGCCATCCCGAAAACGAGCGGGCCGACGAACTGGCACGGCTTGCGATGGAGCCCTTCAAGAAAAAGCCGGCAAGGTCTTCGTCGGTTGTGATGGCGCCGAACGAAGATACCAGGGCGAAGGAGCGCTCGCCAAAGGTCGTCCGACGCTCGACCCAGAGTTACTGAGGCTCTGAAAGGATCAAGTCCAGACTGTCGCCTTGCCACACTCCGTCGACAGTTAGAGTTCCAGGGGAACAGCGTATATGTAAGTGATCGACCGCACGAATGCGGTTGCGACAATCCACTTAGGTTGGCATATTCCGATCATGGCCAGCAAATTTCAAGGTTCATTGGATGACCTCACAAATCGTCTCGCAACTGGCGGGATAGTCGGCGAGTGGACAGAAAAGCCGAATAGCATTTTCCAGATGAAGTGCGCAGATGGAGTAGGAATCAATTGGTCCCAAACGAAGGGAACCCTTTGGTGCGATGGGAAGTCAGAACCCAAAGAGGCGCGAGAAAAACAAATTGCAGAAATCTTGGGAACGCCTTTTGAAGCCCCTGCACAGAAGGGCTTTACCGGGGCTGCTGTCTCGCGCAAGGTGTTCGTCGTCTACGGACACGATGACAAAGCCCGTACTGAACTTGAGGCTATGTTGCGCCGGTGGGCACTGGAGCCACTGATTCTGGACCAGTTGGCATCTGGCGGCCAAACTATTATTGAAAAGTTGGAAAGCGTTCGTCGAGAGGCGAGTTTCGCCGTGGTGTTGGCCACGCCGGACGATGAGGGCCATCGAAAGGATCATCCTGAGGAAAAGGCGTTCAGGGCGAGGCAGAACGTTGTGCTTGAACTAGGAATGGTACTTTCCGTCCTCGGAAGGAAGAAAGTGGCAGTCCTTTTAAAGACAGGCGTAGAGATGGAACGTCCATCTGATATTCAAGGTCTGATCTACATTGCGTTTAAGGATGATGTGAAAGAAGCGGCTTTGACATTGGCGAAAGAAATAAACGCGCAGGGTATTCCAATCGATTTGAGCAAGGTCTAGTGCCCTTTGCGATACGGTGGCGGTCACCGGTTGTCTACAATCTTACTTCATCAATGAGACGTCAGTCGCGAAGCGGATCAGCCAGCAGGCGGCGGCAACTATTTCGCCCAAGATGTAGCGGCGTGCGGACCGATAGACAGGCAGCCGTAGAGGCTCAGCGGATCAGCAGCGCCGTGCCCCAAAGCCCGAGCGCGAACACCGTGTGCGAGACCAGATTGAGCGCCCGGACCCGCATCGGATTGGGCCGCTTCGAGGCGGCCCAGCCGGCGCCCATGCCTGGCGCCAGCAGGAACCAGCCGGCGCCGACCGTGACGATGCCGAGGATGAAAGCCGGCAGGAAGGTCGGCGCGACCAGCCAGCCCGCACCCGCCAGCACGACCAGGATGATGCCGTAGACGATACCGACGAAGTAATGGAAAGCCCAGCCCAGCGTCTGTTCATACGCGTAGGGCGCCGCATCGCCGATATTGTCGTGAAACACCTGGTCGCGGAGGTGCCAGACCCAGCGCCCGACCGGGCCCCAGTTCGGGCGTGGCTGGCCGAATGCCTTGTGCAGGAAAAAGGCCCAGACATCCATCAGGAGGGTCGCACCGACGCCGATCGCGATAGCGCGCCAGAATACGTCAAACATCGTTGAATCCCCCCGAAAGCCGGCAATTCTGGAGCGCCGCCATTTGTCAGGCGAGGCCATTGCGGCCTCGCGTGATTGGCCGTCGAAGTTCAGAGCTGACCGAGAATATGAGCCGCGCCGGACTCGTCGACGCCGGGTTTGGTCTCGACATTGAGGGCGGTGACCTTGCCGTCGTCGATGATCATCGAAAACCGCTTCGAACGCAGGCCCATGCCGCCACCGGAGTAGTCCGCGTCAAGACCGACCGCCTTGGCGAAATCGCCATTGCCGTCGGCGAGGAACAGGATCTTGCCTTCGCCGCCGGTGAAGCGGGCCCAGGCGCCCATGACGTGGACGTCGTTGACCGAAACGACGGCGATGGTGTCGACGCCGCGCGCCAGGATCGCGTCGTGGTTCTCGAGATAGCCGGGCAGATGGTTGTTGCTGCAGGTCGGCGTGAAGGCGCCGGGAACGCCGAACAGCACCACTTTCTTGCCCGGAAAAATCTCGGCCGACGTGATCGGCTTGGCGCCGTCGGCGGTCATTGTCTTGAAGGTCGCCTCGGGCAGCTTGTCGCCAACGGAGATGGTCATGAGTTCCTCGCTCGGGATGGGGGAAGACGCGTGCTTGCGTAGCGAACTCGGCGGCTTCCTGCAACTATCGCGGCAGCGGCATCACTACATGCCGCGGTTTTGGGATAACGACACGTACAAGAAGATGACCTTGCAGCGCATCGTATGGGATTCGTTTTCAATACGACGCGCTTCAAGGGAAAGGCAGCAACCCTTCGACCGCGCCCGCCGAACTCGTCAACGTGTAGTGAAGCCCGCCGTCGGTCGGCGTCGTCGAGGGGCGATCGAGGATCGGCACAGTGAAGATCAGCTTGCCGTCCTTTTCCGAGCGGGAAGGTGTTCCGAACATATAGTCGCGCTCGCCGGCAACGAAGAAATCCGCTGCCTGCGGATCGCCAGGAAAACTCGCCTCGACAACCAGCGTCTCGTGATCGCCGGACAGCACCTTGATGCCGAAGTCAGGCTTTGCAGCCGCCGGTAGTGCGGTGAAACCAGCCTTCACCAACGCCGCGTCGTCAGCATTATCGGGATCGGAAGCGGGGTCGACGCTCAGCCGTGTCTGCACGGGAATGCAGATGGATTCACAAATGCCGAGAAAGACGTCGGCATCGATGACCGCCGGCTGGTTCGGCGTCGCCAGCGTGAAAGTCACCGGCAGGGAAACCGGATAATTGTAACCGGCCCATTTGCCATAGCCATCGTCATGACGCTGCGGCGCTGGAAAAGACAGCGTCGCATCGGCTATATTGGTGCTGGCCGAAACGTCGAGCTGCGGCGGCACACCTGCGTCGCCCGGGTCGCGCCAATAAGTCTTCCAGCCGGGTTTGAGCGCGATATCGAGAACACCCTGGATGCGGCCGGCGTCGTCCGGCTTGCCTGATGTCACCAGCCGCACCTTGCCGCCTTCGCTGTTGTACCAGGCGGATGAGGAGGCGCTGGCAGGGAGGGCGGCCGCCAATCCAATGGCGGCGCCGAGCAACAGGATCTTTAAGCTTTGCATGGCGGTGATTTGATCGTCCCTTCGTGGCCGCGCAATGATTTCATGGCCGTGCTGATATCATATTTGCGTGACCTTTGCGGGCAAGCCAAGGCCGGACCCGCAATATGAGCTTTGGTCGAATCCGCTACGGCGCATCTTTTCGGCGCCGGGGAAACGCGTTACCTTCCCTGGCATGGATTTGTTGCGCCACAAAAAGACAGCCGCCGGCCGCGGCTTTCTCGACGATCAGTTCCTGATTGCCATGCCTGGTATGAAGGACGACCGTTTCACGCGCTCGGTCATCTACATCTGCGCCCATAGCGATGAAGGCGCGATGGGCCTGATCATCAACCAGACGCAGCAGATGCTGTTCCCGGACCTTCTGGTACAACTTGGCATCATGAACGAGCAGGAGGCGATCCGCCTGCCGGCACAGGCGCGCGATTTCGTCGTGCGCAATGGCGGGCCTGTCGACCGCAGCCGTGGCTTCGTCCTGCATTCGGGCGACTACCGTGTGGATTCCTCGCTCACCGTTTCCGACGACATCTGCCTCACCGCGACCGTCGACATACTGCGGGCGATATCGTCAGGGCGTGGGCCGCGGCGCGCGCTCATGGCGCTCGGTTATTCCGGCTGGGGCGCCGGTCAGTTGGAAACCGAGATCGCCGAGAATGGCTGGCTGACCTGCCCGGCGACGCCGGAATTGCTGTTCGACGCCGACATCGAACGCAAATACGACCGGATTCTCGCCTCGATCGGCATCGATCTCGCTCATCTCAGCCTCGCCGCCGGACACGCTTGAGCCTCGTCTTTGCCGGCCAGGACTCCTTCGCTAGGTTAGGCGTAGCCGGAACGCTGCGGCGTTAGCGCAATCTCATCCCATGGCGGTGCGCGAGAACTGTTCAGGCTTGGAATTGCGCAAACAGGCGAAACCGCGTGTCCGGCTTGTTATCCGCTATGCCGGCTCATAGCCGTCGTTGTCCTCACGCATCACGCGGCCGACGGCCGGCCAGCCAAGGTGCGCTCCAGCGATCCATGTTCCAGCCTCGGCCGCGTCGCGGAAAACCTTCCGGCGTGTCGCACGTGCGATCCGTTGATCGAGGGATCTCAAGGATCACCAGTGCATAGCCCTGCGTCTTCCAGGCGGTCCATCTCGGTGGGAATTCGAGTGTGCGAGAAAGTCGGTCACGATCAACGCCAGCGGCTCGCTCATAATCGACGATACTCACCTGGTGATTGAGGCGGCGCTGGCCGGCGTTGGTCTCGGTCTCGCCTATGATGAGCAAGTCGCGGAGTATATCGCGGAGCGACGGCTTGTCCGTGTCCTGGAGGAATGGACGCCGTCAATCGCAGGCTTTTTCCTGTATTATCCCAGTCGTCGGCTTCAGCCAGCGGCGCTGTCAGCATTGGTCAATGCGCTGCGACTCTCGTAACAATAGTCGCACGCGTTAGGTGTCGAGACCCTCCATCGCTTGCGTGGAAGCGGCCGGCCACGACGCGACGGGCATCTACAGCATGTCGCGGCCAATAGGATTGGCCCGACCTGCTGCAAGCTTCTGGTTTACGCATGTCATTGGTCCGGAACCGAGGACACTTCCGGGCGACATGCATTAGGCTTGCGTGAGCGGATACTGCTCCTTCAGCGTCTTCAGCACCTGGTCGCCCGGCATCGGCGCGCCGAACATGAAGCTCTGGACATATTCGCATCCCATCTGGCGCAGCTCCAGCGCATCGCGCTCGTCTGATATGCCCTCGGCGACTACCGAAAGGCCGAGCTCATGCGCCATGTTGACCATGGATTTGAGCAGCACCGTGCGTTTTGGCGTGCTGTCGTCGACGAAGCTCTTGTCGATCTTGATGGTATCGAACGGGAACCGCGTCAGATAGGCGAGCGATGAATAGCCGGTGCCGAAATCGTCCAGCGACAGGCCGATGCCGAGCTGCTTGAGCTTGGTCAGCACATGGGCCGTCTGCTCGGGATTGTCCATGACCAGCGACTCGGTCAGTTCGAGCCGGAAGCAGCGGGGCTTCAGATTGGCGCGCGCGATCACGGAACGCACGTCGCTGACCAGGTCGCGGCGGATGAGCTGGCGGCTTGACAGGTTGACCGACACCGACAGCGGCGCGTCGCCGATCTGCTTTTGCCATCCTGCCAGATCCTCGGCCGCCTGCTGCATGGCAAACAGCCCAAGCTGCACGATCAGCCCGCAGCTTTCCGCGACCGGGATGAAATCGGCCGGCGGGATCATGCCGCGGCGCGGATGGTCCCAGCGCAGCAGGGCCTCGAAGCCGGCGACGCTGCCATCCTCGAGCCGCACGATCGGCTGGTAGGCCAGGGTGAATTCGCGCCGCTCAATGGCGCGCCGCAGATCGGATTCGAACTGCAGGCGATCGGTGCCGACTGTGCGGAACGCCGGGCGGAACGGCTCGATCCTGTCGCCGCCGAAGCGCTTGGCCTGGTGCATGGCGAGCTCGGCGTCCTTGACCATGTCCTCGGCCGAGGTCTGCGCCGAGGTCCAGGTAATCAAGCCGATCGAGGCGGTCAGCACGATTTCGCGCTTGGCAAAGGTGATCGGATTGTTGATCGCATGCTTGATCGCATCGGCCACCCCGGCGATGCGGGCAGGGTCCTGCTCGGACAGCAGCATCAGGGCAAACTGGTCGCCGGCGAAGCGCGACAGCGAATCCTTCGGCTTCAACAGCCGATGCAGGCGGCGCGCTATAGTGAGCAGGATGGTGTCGCCGGCTGAAATGCCGAGCCCGTCATTGACCTGCTTGAAGCGGTCGATATCGATGACGAAGACGGTCGGCCGCACCTTCTCTTCGGTGCGAGCGATCGAAATGATTGCCTCCAGCCGGTTCATGAACAATTCGCGGTTCGGCAGGCCGGTCAGATTGTCGTGCACGGCGTCGTGCAGCAGCCGTTCCTCGGATTTCTTCTGTTCGGTGACATCGACCATGGTGCCAACGCAGCGGATCACCTCGCCGTCCGAACCGATGACAGGTCGCGCGCGCAGGGCAAACCAGTGATAGTGCCCGTCGGCGCCGCGCAGGCGGAAATTCTGTGCTACCCGGCCACGACGGTGTTCGAGAACCACGTCGAGCGTCGTGCGGAATGTGTCGCGGTCGTCGGCATGCAACACCGGCAGCCAGTTGCGCGCGGCACCGCCCAGGCTGTTGGGGGCGAGGCCGAGCTGGATGCTGACGTCGGGTTTGGTCACAACGCGGTCGCGCAGCACGTCCCAGTCCCACACCGTATCGCCCGATCCCGCGACGGCCAGCGCCTGCCGCTCGAGGTCGGAGAACAGCCCCTGATGCAGCGCACCGCCAGCAAAGGCGTGCTGCATGACGGTGAAGCCGATCAACAGGATGATCAGGATCAAGCCGCCGCCAAGTGCCGGCTGGGCGATGTCGTTGTCGAGCATGCCGGTGATCGCCATCCACGATCCGCATAGCCATAACAGCACCATGACCCAGCTGGGCACCAGCATGATCGCTCGGTCATAACCCCGAATACCGAGGAAGATGATCAAGCCCAGCCCGGTCAGTGCGGTCGCGGCGAACGAGATGCGGGCGATGCCGGCGGCGACCGCCGGATCGACGATGGCGACACCGGCGATCAAGAGCAGCCCCAGAATCCAGACCAGGGCGCCATAGCTGAAATGGCCGTGCCATCGGTTGAGGTTGAGATAGGCAAACAGGAACACCACGAAAGTCGCCGCCAGCGCCACCTCGGTGCCGGCTCGCCACATCTGCTCGTTGCCGGGCGAGATCTCGATGACCTTGTTGAGGAAGCCGAAATCGACACAGATATAGGCAAGCACCGCCCAGGCGAGGGCCGCCGTCGCCGGGAACATCGACGTCCCTTTGACCACGAACAGGATGGTCAGGAACAGCGCCAAAAGGCCGGCGATACCGATGACGATGCCGCGAAACAGCGTGTAGGAATTGACCGAATCCTTGTAGGATTCAGGATCCCAGAGGTAGACCTGCGGCAGCTTCGGCGAGGCGAGTTCGGCAATGAAGGTGATCACCGTGCCGGGGTTCAGCGTCACCCGGAACACGTCGGCGTCGGGGCTGGTCTGGCGGTCGAGCGCGAAGCCTTCGCTGGGCGTGATGGCGGCGATGCGCGTAGAACCCAGATCCGGCCAGAAGATGCCGGAATTGACCAGCCGGAAGTGCGGCGCCACGATCAGCCGATCGAGTTGCTGGTCGGTGGTGTTGGCGAGCGCGAAGACAGCCCAGTCGCCGGTCGAGCGGGCATCGTTGGCTTCGACCTCGATCCGCCGCACGATGCCGTCCGGCCCGGGCGCGGTCGACACCTGGAAGTTCTCACCCTGGTTGCGGTAGATTTCGACGGCGCGCGAAAGATCGAGCGCGACATCGTCGCGGGCGATCTTGATGGGTTCCACGGCAAAGGCCGACGAAGCCGCGCACAGCGTCAGCATCGTCGCCAGCAGAAAGGCGAACAGCGGCCCGTTTCGCAGGGAATTCGTCAAAAATCAGTCCTTCGTTCCAGCGCCCGGCGGATCGTCGGCGATCCGGGCGTAGAGGTAGTGGTCCTGCCAGATGCCGTTGATCCTGAGATAGGATCGCAGAAGTCCTTCGCGCCGGAATCCGGCTTTTTCAAGCACGCGGATCGACCTGATATTGTCGGGGATACAGGCGGCTTCGATCCGGTGCAACCTCAGTGTATCGAAGGCGAAGCGGGCCACCACCTTGACCGCGTCTGTCATCAGGCCGCGGCCGCCGAAGCGCTCGCCGATCCAGTAGCCGACATGGCCGCTTTGCGAGACGCCGTGGCGTATGTTGCCGAGCGTGATGCCGCCCGCGAGCTTGCCGCTCGATTTCTCGAAGATGAAGAAGGCGATCGCGCTTCCCTGTGCGTAGTCCTCGCGATAGCGGCTGATGCGCAGGCGCCATGCCGTGCGGTCGAGTTCGTCGGGGGTCCAGCGCGGCTCCCACGGTTCCAGGAACGCCCGGCTTTCGCCGCGCACCGCCGACCACTCGCGGTAGTCATTGGTGAGCGGC
The DNA here is from genome assembly GCF_054059755.1 of Mesorhizobium sp. URHB0026. Lineage (NCBI taxonomy): Bacteria > Pseudomonadati > Pseudomonadota > Alphaproteobacteria > Hyphomicrobiales > Phyllobacteriaceae > Mesorhizobium > Mesorhizobium sp. URHB0026. The sequence continues at coordinate 3,268,792 of NZ_JBSSCN010000001.1, forward strand.
ACGCGCAGCGTGACGAGGTTGCCCTTCAGTGCCGGCAGGTCACGGCGAAAGAAAGGGAGCGCGAACACGGCGCTTGGGACTTAGACGGCGAGCCTGCGGGCCGTGGTCTGCGTGCCCGGAAGCGAATCGAGGATCGCCTCGTATGGTGCCAGCGTACCCACGGGCCCGACAGCGGTAAGCGTCGGCTTGGTCGAGAACATCCGCGACGACAGGTCGGTCAGGCGCTCGATCGTCAGCGCCGCCAGGCGCTCCATCAGCTCTTCCTTCGCGATCGGCCTGCCGAAAAGGAGTAGCTGCCGCGCGATCTGCGAGGCGCGGCTGGCCGGGCTCTCGGCCGACATGATCAGCCCGGCGCGATATTGTGCGCGCGCGCGGTCGAGTTCTTCCTGCAGGATGCTCTCGCCGGCCTTCTGCAACTCGTCGATGATGACAGGCACCAGCTTGGCGATATCGCTTTGGCCCGTCGCGGCATGAACGCCGAATATGCCCGTATCGGAAAAGCCCCAGTGGAAGGCATAAACCGAGTAGCAGAGGCCGCGTTTTTCGCGGACCTCCTGGAACAGACGCGATGACATGCCGCCGCCGAGGATCATAGACAGCACCTGCGAGGCGTAGAAATCGCGCACATGGTAGGCGCGGCCCTCGAAGCCCAGCACGATCTGCGCATCCATCAGGTCGCGGTCCTCGCGGAAGTCGCCGCCGACATATTGCGCGTATTGTGGAATGGTGCTGTCGGCCTTGCTGCGGAAACCGCCGAGCCGGTTTTCGACCTCGCGCACGAACTTGTCGTGCTTGACGTCGCCTGCGGCCACGATCACCATCCGTTCGGCGCCATACTGGCGTTCGATGAAATTGTGCAACTGCTTGGAGGTGAAGGATTTTACCGTTTCGGGCGTACCCAGGATCGAGCGGCCGATGGTCTGGTGGCGAAAGGCCGTCTCGGTGAAACGGTCGAAGACGATGTCGTCGGGCGTGTCGTGCGCGGCGCCGATCTCCTGCAAGATGACGTGCTGCTCGCGCTCAAGTTCCTGCGGGTCGAATTCGGACTCCTGCAGGATGTCGGACAGGATATCGACGGCCAGCGGCATATCGTCGGAGAGCACCCTGGCGTAGTAGGATGTGGTCTCGACGCTGGTGGCCGCATTGATCTCGCCGCCGACGTCCTCGATTTCCGAGGCGATCTCGAAGGCGCTTCGCCGCTTCGTCCCCTTGAACGCCATGTGCTCGAGCAGATGGGCCATGCCGTGCTCGTCTTCGCGTTCATTGCGGGCACCCGATTTGACCCAGGCACCCAAGGCAACCGATTCGATACTTGGAAGGGTTTCGGTGGCGACTGTCAGGCCGTTCGACAGACGGCTTACCTCAACACCCATATGGCTCGTACTCCCTAACGCGCCGCCCGCGCGCGGCGACTGACGTAATCTTCCACCATTTTGAGGTCGGATGGAAGTACCGTGTATTTTTCCTCGAATGTCATCAATCCCCCTAACCATGCGGGCAGGGCGGGCGAGACACCGCTGGCGGCTTCCACTGCGGCCGGGAATTTCGCCGGATGGGCGGTGCCGAGCACCACCATCGGCACGGCGCCGGCAGCCCTGGCCGTCGCCACATGCATGGCTGCCGCCGTATGTGGATCGAGCAGGTAGTTGCTGTTTGCCAGCGTCGAGCGGATGGTGGCGGCGACCTCGTCCATATCGGCGCGGCCGGCGTCGAATTCGGTTCGCATACCGGCGATTTCCGCGGCTTCGATGGTGAAGGCGCCCGATTGTTTGAGGCCGGCCATGTAGCGCCGCACCGTTGCGGCGTCGCGGTTTGACGCCTCGAAAAGCAGGCGTTCGAAGTTCGACGAAACCTGGATGTCCATCGACGGCGAGGTGGTCGCAAAGACCCCTTTGGTCCGGTATTCGCCGGTCGCGAAGGTGCGTGCCAATATGTCGTTATCGTTGGTGGCGATGACCAGCCGGTCGATCGGCAGGCCCATCTTCTTGGCGGCGTAGCCGGCGAAGATATCGCCGAAATTGCCGGTCGGCACGGTGAAGGACACCGGCCTGTCCGGTGCGCCGAGCGACAATGCCGAGGAGAAATAATAGACGATCTGGGCCATGATGCGCGCCCAGTTGATCGAATTGACCCCCGATAGCGACACCTGGTCGCGGAAGCCGTGATCGTTGAACATGTCCTTCAGCAGGCCCTGACAGTCGTCGAAATTGCCTTCGATCGCCAGCGCATGGACATTTTCAGCCTTCGACGTCGTCATCTGCCGCTGCTGCACCGGCGAGACGCGGCCATGCGGAAAAAGGATGAAGATGTCGGTGCGGCTGCGCCTGGCAAAGGCGTCTATGGCCGCGCCACCGGTATCGCCCGAGGTGGCGCCGACGATGGTGGCGTGCTGGTCGCGTTCGGCAAGCACATGGTCCATCAGCCGGGCAAGCAACTGCATCGCCACGTCCTTGAACGCCAATGTCGGTCCGTGAAAGAGTTCGAGGACAAAAGTGTTGGCACCGGTCTGCACCAGCGGGCAGACGGCCTCATGGCGGAAGGTGGCATAGGCTTCGCGGACCAGGCGCTCGAAGACCGGCGCGGCGATCTCGCCGCCGAGGAACGGCGTCAGCACGCGCATTGCGAGGTCTGGATACGCTAGGCCGCGCATGGCTCGAATCTCGGATGGAGAGAAATGCGGCCATTCGCGCGGTACATAGAGCCCGCCATCGCGCGCCAGGCCGGCCAGGACGGCGTCGGAAAATCCAAGCGCGGGCGCTTCGCCGCGGGTACTCACATAATGCATGTCACAGATCCGTTTGCCGCCTGTTTGTCCGTTCACCACAAGGTGGTTAATTTCTGCACCGGCTCTAGTCGCATTTTTGCCGCGCGGTTGATATACGTCACCAGCTTTGCGAGAGGGAAGTGCGGTTTCATGGCGTTTCGTATATCAAGTGGTCGCTTTTTGGCGGGTCTTGCGCTCACGGGCTTTATGCTTGCCGCCGCGGGCTGCCAATCAGGCGACAATGGCATCCTGAACCTCGGTTTCGGCAAGAAGGATCCGACGGCGCCACCGCCGCCCCAGGACCCCAAGGTGTTGGCCAGCCAGCTGAACGCCTATTGCCCAAGGGTGACGGTGCGCGACGGCACGGCCTTCTTCAATACCTATGTCAACGAGGTCAAGAAGCCCAAGCCGAAGCTTAAGAAGACCGGCGATGCCGCTGCGGATGCCGCGGCTCAGGCCGCCGCCGAAGCTGCTGCTGCTACGCCGCCCGACGATTCGGCGAGGATCATTTATCAGGCGTCGATCAGCGACGTGACCCGCGATTGCAGCCGTGCCGACGGACAACTGACGATGAAGATCGCGGTGGCCGGCAAGATCGTCCCAGGACCGAAGTTCACGCCCGGCACCATCACCATGCCGATCCGCACCGCGGTCATGCACGGCACCGACGTGCTTTATTCGCAGATCCACCAGTATCAGGTTCAGGTAACCGATCCCTCGGTCGCGACCCAGTTTGTCTTCACCGATACCAATGTCGTCGTCCCGGCGCCGACGGCGGCCGACTACCAGGCCTATGCCGGTTACGACGAAACCGCGCCGAAGGCCACGACCGACAAGCCGAGGAAGAAGACCCACAGGAAGAAGACGGTCGCGACGAACTAGGCGGCTGTCGACCTAGCGTGCGTCCGGTCGGACGCATGCATCTCAGGCATCCGCCGACCACTCCGATAGAGCGGCAATGACGCTCTTCAGTTCCGCCCAGCGGCGGATCACCGTCTCGGCGCCGGCCTCTGTCAAGGCATCGGCATGGCCGGGATAGCTGTGGCTGGCGCCCGTAAAACCGATCACGCGCATGCCGGCGGCCTTGGCGCCGGTGACGCCGTGCACGGAATCCTCGATGACGAAGGTGTTCGCTGGGTTGGCGTCGAGCTTTTCGGCGGCATGTAGGAACACGTCTGGAGACGGCTTGGTCTTTCCGGTCGGCGTTTCCATCGCCGAGAAGATGCGGCCGGCGAAGAACGGCAACAGATGCACTTTCTCTAGCATGAACTCGATCCGCTCCGAACGTGAGTTGGAGCAGATGCAGCGTTGCGACGTGACCGAGGCGACCGCTTCGCGAACGCCTTCGATGGCGCGCACGTCGCTGCGCAGTTTGCGGTCGACCAGTTCCTCGGCGCGATCGATCAGCGACACCTGGAACGGGATTTTGGACTTCTCCTCGATTCGTATCAGTATGTCCTTGAAGGTCAGGCCGGCATAGGTCTCGGCAATCTCCTCCGCCGAGATTTCGTATCCGGCCAGGGTTATCAGTTCCGCTTCGACCCGCGCGGCGATGATTTCGGAATCGACGAGCACGCCGTCGCAATCGAAGATGACAAGGTCTGGCTGGGGCATGGTGATCCGGACGAGGGAGGGTGGAGGAATGGCCGCTCAGGGCCCAAGCGGCGCGGCATACACCAATGGACACGGCTTCGCAAACTCCTCCACGGCATCGATAAAGCTTCACCGAATATTTACGCTGATCGGTAACCATAACGGGCAGTAAACAGTAACGCGTGCCTTGGGTGTACAAAATGTCAGCCGTGCGTCTTCTCGACGAGCTCTCCCACGCTCCCCAGCAATCCGAATGGCTGGACACGATCCTGAAAGGCGACTGCGTCGCGGCGCTCGACCGCCTGCCGGAAAAGTCGATCGACACTATCTTCGCCGATCCGCCCTACAATCTGCAGCTCGACGGCGACCTGCACCGTCCCGACCAGTCCAAGGTCGATGCGGTCGACGACGACTGGGACCAGTTCGAGAGCTTCGAAGCCTATGACGCCTTCACCCGCGCCTGGCTGCTGGCGGCACGCCGCGTGCTGAAGCCCCACGGCACCATCTGGGTCATTGGCTCCTATCACAACATCTTCCGCGTCGGCGCCAAGATGCAGGATCTCGGCTTCTGGATTCTCAACGACGTGGTCTGGCGCAAGACCAATCCGATGCCGAATTTTCGTGGCCGCCGCTTCCAGAACGCGCATGAGACGATGATCTGGGCTTCGCGTGACCAGAAGGGCAAGGGCTATACCTTCAACTACGAAGCGCTGAAGGCGTCGAACGATGACATCCAGATGCGCTCCGACTGGCTGTTCCCGATCTGCACCGGCGGCGAGCGCCTGAAGAACGAGAATGGCGACAAGCTGCATCCGACCCAAAAGCCCGAGGCGCTGCTTGCCCGCATCATGATGGCCTCGACCAAGCCGGGGGACGTCGTGCTCGACCCGTTCTTCGGCTCCGGCACGACAGGCGCGGTTGCCAAGCGCCTCGGTCGTCACTTCGTCGGCATCGAGCGCGAGCAGGCCTATATCGACGCCGCCAATGAGCGCATCGATGCCGTGCGGCCACTCGACGAAGCGGATCTCACCGTGCTTACCGGCAAGCGCGCCGAGCCGCGCGTCGCGTTCGTCAGCCTGATCGACACCGGGCTGATGACGCCCGGCGCCACGCTCTATGACGCCAAGAAGCGCTGGGCCGCCAGGGTTCGCGCCGATGGGACCGTCGCGATCGGCGACAGCGCCGGCTCGATCCACAAGATCGGCGCCGAGGTGCAGGGACTGGACGCCTGCAACGGATGGACCTTCTGGCATTATGAGCGCAGCGGCGGGCTTACCCCCATCGACGAACTGCGCCGCATCGCCCGGCTTGGCATGGAACGGGCAGGTGGCTGAGCCCTGCAACCTGCCTCATATTTGCTGGTTCAAAGTCTCAACGGGTCGCCGCAAGCGATGGAGATCACGCCCTGATCCCCAATCGCTCAAGGTCTGCTTTAAGCGTGCTGGCATCGGTGAACAGCACCGCTTGCCAGCCCGCGGCCTTGGCGCCGTCGACATTTTTCTGGCTGTCGTCGATGAACAGCGTCGCCGACGGGTCGAGGCCGAACGCGGCCACGTGGTGATCGTAGATGCCACGATCCGGTTTGATCTTGCCGATCTCGCCCGAGATGGTGACGCCGCGCGGACGGTCGAGAAAATCGAAACGTTCGCGCGCTTCGGCCAGCGTGTCGGAAGCAAAGTTGGTCAGCATCGTCACATCGTGGCCGCTGTCGATCAGGCCAAGCATGATGGCGACACTGTCGTCATAAGCATGCGGAACCATCTCGTGCCAGTGGCGGCGGAAATTGCGGATGTTTTCGGCGTGCTCGGGGTGCGCAGCGATCAACAGCGCTTCGGCCTCTTCCCACGTCCGGCCGCGATCCTGCTCTATGTTCCAGTCATGCGTGCAGATATTGTCGAAGAACCACTTTCTCTCTTCGTCGTCGGGAATGAGGCGGCTGAACGGAATGTTCGGATCGTAATGGATCAGCACCTTGCCGATGTCGAACACGATGTGGCGGATTTCAGTCATGGGGCCTCTTCGCACTCAATGGCGACGGTTTTTTCGTCGCGCCGGGTATCGCAGCCTCGATTGCCTTTTTCATGACGGTGGGCAGCGCCTCGCCTGAAATCTCATGGGCGGGCGACCAGAAATGTCCTGCCGGGGCATCACCTTCGATGTGAGCGCGAAAGACTTCGAGTTCGAGCGTGAAATGGGTGAACACATGCGCGACTGTCCCGGCGCGCCGCCAGTCGCCGGGAAAGGGCGCTGCCGCCTCTGTGGTCGCTCCGTCCACCCGAGCTGTCCAGGCGGTGGTCGGCACTTCCGTCATGCCGCCGAGCAGCCCTTTCTCAGGCCGCTTGCGCAAAAGAATGGCACCGTCGTCACCCATGGCAACGAAAGCAGCGCCGCGCCGCAACGGCTTTTCGGCCTTTGGCGGCCGCACAGGGAAATTCTCGGGATCTCCTGAAACAACGGCGCTGCAGTCCTCGCGCAACGGGCACAGCATGCAGCGCGGCCGGCGCGGCGTGCAGATCGTGGCGCCGAGATCCATCATGGCCTGGGCGAAGTCGCCGGGCCTTGTCGCCGGCACCATGCGCTCGACATGAACCCGTATCTCGGCCTTGGCTTCGCTGAGCGGCGTCGTGATCGAAAACAGCCGTGAGATTACGCGTTCGACATTGCCGTCGACAACGGCGGCGTGGCGGTCGAAGGCGATGGCCGTTATTGCCGCCGATGTATAGGCGCCGATCCCCGGCAATTCTCGAAGTCCGGTTTCGGTGTCTGGAAACCGGCCGCCGCGCGCCGCCACCAGATCGGCGCAGGCCTTGAGGTTGCGGGCGCGGGAGTAGTAGCCGAGCCCCGCCCAGGCTTTCATTACATCCTCCGTCGGCGCCGCGGCCAGCGCTTCGACATCGGGCCATTTCTCGATAAAGGCGAGGAAATACGATTTCACCGCCTCGACGGTGGTCTGCTGCAGCATCACCTCGGACAACCAGATACGGTAGGGGTCGGGCCGCACACCGCGCGCATGCTCGCGCGGTGTCACGCGCCACGGCAAGTCGCGATGATGCGCGTCATACCAGGCGAGCAGGCGCAACGCCGTATCATCCGAGATGGCCTTGCTGGTCTGGGCCTTGCTGGTGTGGGCCTTGCGGGTCTGGTCTGCTGGTGCCATTGATCTTTGCGTTGGCCTGGCGGTATCTGCTGGGTCGTGCTGGAGAACGCACATGGCAGGGAAAAGGCGCTTCGGCAATCCCGTTCCGGTGAGCGATCTCGCCACCGACATCCTCGACCCGGTGCTGCGCAAGCGGGCAGGCATCTCGATCGGTCTGGTCCAGTCATGGGAAGAGATTGCCGGACCGCGCCTGGCCATCCACTCGCGGCCCGAAAAAATCCAGTGGCCGCGCCGCCTGCACGAGGATGATCCGTTCGAGCCGGCCGTACTGGTCATCGCCTGCGAAGGCATGGCCGCGCTTCATCTGCAGCACGAGACCGGCGAGATCATAAACCGGGTGAACGCCTTCCTGGGTTTCAGGGCGATAGGTCGCATCAGGATCGTGCAGAAGCCGATAAGCTCGGGAAGAGCCCGGCCCAAACCCGCCCTCAGGGCGTTAAGCGCGGCCGAAAAGGCGAAATTGTCCGATACTGTCGGGCTGATCGAGGATGACGGGCTGCGCGCCTCGTTGGAACGGCTGGGCGCGACTATTCTGGGCGCAAGGAAAGCCTAGACGGCTGCAATGACACTGGGGACGATCCCGGGGCCGTCTGGCCAAGGGCGAAGTGGAACGGTTACAGCCGCCCCGGTCGGCCCAAATGGAGACAACCCTTGGTTCTAACTGGAAACGGTCATAGGTTTGTCGTTAATCTCGCGCATTCGTGATCGCGCTTGTCAGGTTTCGCGATTGGATTGGGGACAGGTATGCCTTAATTCGCGCCAACTCTCGCCTTTTCGTGCCTTTGCATTGCAAAATCCAACCCTAATCAGGTGATTCGTATGAGCCGTCCCCCGTTTGGCCAAAGCTTCTCTCGCAGAAACGTCCTGACATCGCTGGCCGCGATCCCGGCGGTGGCCCTGCTCGCCGCCTGCAGTGATTCCGGCGAAGAGGCGAAGGCTGCGGACGTCAAACCCGCGAACCCCGCAACGCCCGCAAAGCCGGCCACGCCCGCCGCGGTCCAGGTGCCGGAAGAGCAGGGCAACGTCGACATGACCGAACTGATGAAGCCGGGCGCGCTGCCCGACAAGCAGCTCGGCAAGGATGACGCCAAGGTCACCATCGTCGAATACGCCTCGATGACTTGCCCGCACTGCGCGCATTTCGCCGAGACCACCTTTCCGGATTTGAAGACTAAGTACATCGATACCGGCAAGGCGCGCTACATCCTGCGCGAATTCCCATTCGATCCGAGCGCCGAAGCCGGTTTCATGCTGGCGCGTTGCGCCAAGGATAATTATTTCCCGATGGTCGACGTGCTGTTCAGGCAGCAGGCGAACTGGGTCGGCGTGTCGAACACCAAGGAAGCGCTGCTGCAAATGTCCAAGCTTGCCGGTTTTACACAGGAGTCCTTCGAGGCCTGCTTGACGGACCAGAAACTTCTGGACGATGTGAGATCGGTCCAGAAGCGTGGCGCCAATGAATTCAAGGTCGACTCGACGCCGACCTTCTTCATCAACGGTAAGACCTACAAAGGGGCGATGTCGATTGAGGAAATGTCGGCCATCATCGACCCTCTGCTCTGACATCGGCTCAGTGCTGAAGCGGCAGCGCTCCGGCGCTGCTTGCCTCTTTATCCGTTCGCACGCTCCGCGCCGTATCGCAAAACCTCGGTACACTCTTGCCGAACCGGTGTATGAGGCGCGCGAATGAAGTTTTCGCGCCTCCGCCTCCTTGGTTTCAAGTCCTTCGTCGAACCCGGCGAGTTCGTCATCGAACGCGGCCTGACCGGCATTGTCGGGCCGAACGGCTGCGGCAAGTCGAACCTGGTCGAGGCGCTACGCTGGGTGATGGGCGAAAGCTCCTACAAGAACATGCGCGCGTCCGGCATGGACGACGTCATCTTTTCCGGCTCGGGAACCCGTCCCGCCCGCAACACCGCCGAAGTCACGCTTTTCCTTGACAACAGCGACCGCTCGGCTCCATCCGCCTTCAACGATGCCGACGAACTGCAGGTGTCGCGCCGCATCGAGCGCGAGGCGGGCTCGCTCTACCGCATCAACGGCAAGGAAGCGCGCGCCAAGGACGTGCAGCTTCTGTTCGCCGACCAGTCGACCGGCGCGCGCTCGCCCTCGATGGTCGGGCAAGGCCGTATCGGCGAGCTGATTCAGGCCAAGCCGCAGGCCCGTCGCGCCTTGCTCGAAGAAGCCGCCGGTATTTCCGGCCTGCACACCCGTCGCCACGAGGCGGAACTGCGGCTTAAGGCGGCCGAGCAGAACCTCGAACGGCTGGACGATGTCGTAGGCGAGCTGGAAAGCCAGATCGAAAGCCTCAAGCGCCAGGCGCGCCAGGCGTCGCGCTTCAAGAACCTGTCGGCCGACATCCGCAAGGCGGAAGCAACGCTCTTGCACCTGCGCTGGACGCTGGCCAAGACACAGGAAGGCGAGGCGCGTTCGGCGCTGGCTACGGCCACGGCGCTCGTCGGCGAGCGCGCCGCCACGCAGATGAACGCGGCCAAGGAGCAAGGCATCTCCGCCCATCGCTTGCCTGACCTGCGCGACGCGGAAGCCGCGGCTGCCGCGGCTTTCCAGCGCCTGTCGATCGCCAGGTCGCAGATCGAGGAAGAAGCTGGCCGTATCCGCAACCGGCAGGCCGAACTCGAACGCCGGCTGCAGCAGCTCGACGGCGACATTGCCCGCGAAGAACGGATGGTGCGCGACAATGCCGACGTTCTCGAGCGCCTGCGTGCGGAAGAGGCCGCGCTGAATTCCGAAAACGCCGGCGCCGCCGAGCGCGAGGCCACCACCCGCGCGGTGTTCGAACAGGCCGCCTCGACGCTTGCTCAAAGCGAGGCCAAACTTGCCGCGCTGACCGCCGAGCGCGCCGAGGCCGCCGCCTCGCGCCACCAGATCGAACGGACTTTGCGCGAAACCGCGGAGCGGCGTGACCGGTTCTCCCGCCAACTCGGTGACGTCGACCGCGAATTATCGGACATCCTCTCCAAGGTCGCCGGCTTACCGGATCCGGCCGAGAAGCAGGTTCTGGTCGAGCAGGCGATGGCGTTGCTGGAGGAGTCCGAGGCAGCGGTGGAGCAGGCTGAACAGTCGGTCACCGACGGCCGTGGCGCTGAAAGCGCTGCCCGCCCGCCGCTTCAGGACGCCAAGGCCGAGCTCGCGCGGATCGAGACCGAAGCGCGCACGCTGGCCAAGATCCTGAACGCGGCCAGTGGCGACCTCTTCCCTTCGGTGCTGGAGCAGATCAGCGTCGAGCGTGGCTTCGAGACGGCGCTGGGGGCCGCCCTTGGTGAAGACCTTGACGTGCCGCTCGACCGCAGCGCACCGGCGCATTGGGGCGAAAGCGAAATCCAGCCCGGCGATGCCGCGCTTCCGGAAGGGATCAAGAGCCTTGCCAGCGTGGTTAGCGCGCCGGCGCAACTAGCCCGACGTCTTGCGCAGATTGGCATCGTCGAGGCCACTGACGGTCGCCGGTTGCAGGGGCTTCTGGCTCCAGGCCAGCGCCTGGTCAGCCGCCAGGGTGCGCTGTGGCGCTGGGACGGTCTGACCGCCAGCGCCGATGCACCGACCGCCGCGGCACAAAGGCTGGCACAGAAGAACCGGCTTGCCGAACTCGATGCCGAAGCGGTGCAGGCGACGCTTGTGCTGCGCCAAGCCGAGGAAGCGCTAGCGCAAGCCGAGCAGGCGCTCCGCCAGGCAAGCGAAGCCGAACGGAACACGCGCCAGGCGGGACGTGAGGCCCAGCATCGGCTGGACGCCGCTCGCAATGTGCTGGCCGACGCCGAAAGGGCCGGCGGTGAACTATCGAGTCGGCGTGCCGCGCTGGACGAGGCGCGCGCCCGCATCGTCGACAGCCATGAGGAGACGTCAGCGGCTTTCGTCGAGGCTAAGATGCTGCTGCAGGACGCGCCCGATCTCGGCGACCTGCAATTCCAGCTCGAACAGTCCTCGGCCAATGTCTCGCGCGACCGCGCCGCGCTTGCCGATGCGCGCGCCGTCCATGAGGGCTTGCGGCGAGAAGCCGAGGCACGCACACGCCGGCTTGATGCCATAGGTGCCGAACGCAGCAACTGGCTGGTGCGCGCCGAAAACGCCTCGACGCAGATCGCATCGCTCGCCGAACGCAAGGCAGAGGCCGAGGCCGAGCGCGAACGGCTGGCCGATGCGCCTGACGAGATCGACGCCAAGCGGCGTGCGCTGCTGTCGCAGCTCACCGAGGCCGAAACCTTGCGCAAGGCGGCAGCGGACCGGTTGCAGGAGGCGGAGAACAGGCAGGCCGAACTGGACAAGGCGGCCACATCAGCCATCCAGTCGCTGGCCGAAGCGCGCGAAACCCGCGCCCGCGCCGAGGAACGGCTGACGGCGGCCGACGAACGCCGGCTGGAGATCGAGGCGCGCATCCAGGAAACGTTGAACACGCCGCCGCATCTGGTCATCCGCCACACCGGCCTGGAAGCCGACGATCCGATGCCCGAAATGCCCGAGATCGAGCGCCAGTTGGATCGGCTGAAGGTCGAGCGCGAGCGGCTCGGCGCCGTCAATCTGCGCGCCGAGGAAGAGCAGAGGGAGCTTTCCGAGCGCCTGGAGGCGATCGTTTCCGAGCGCGAGGACATTATCGAAGCGATCCGCAAACTCAGGCAAGCGATCCAGAGCCTCAATCGTGAGGGCCGCGAACGGCTGCTGGCCGCCTTCGATGTCGTCAACGGCCACTTTCAGCGACTGTTCTCGCATCTGTTCGGTGGCGGCACGGCGGAATTGCAGCTGATCGAATCCGAGGATCCGCTGGAGGCGGGCTTGGAGATTCTTGCCCGACCGCCCGGCAAGAAGCCGCAGACAATGACGCTGCTGTCGGGCGGAGAGCAGGCGCTGACGGCGATGTCGCTGATCTTCGCCGTCTTCCTGACCAACCCGGCACCGATCTGCGTGCTCGACGAAGTAGATGCGCCGCTCGATGATCACAATGTCGAGCGCTTCTGCAACCTCATGGACGAGATGGCCAAGACCACCGAGACGCGTTTCGTCATCATCACCCACAATCCCATCACCATGGCCCGCATGGACCGGCTGTTCGGCGTGACCATGGCCGAGCAGGGCGTCAGCCAGCTTGTCTCTGTCGATTTGCAGGCGGCAGAGGCGATGCGCGAGGCGAGTTGACGCGTCCGACCGCTATCGCGAGTTGAAGCTTCCGGCCGTCATCGGCGGACCGCTTTGTTTTCTGATCGCGTCTGTGGGAATGGTGTTTGGCCGAGGCCCAGACGAAATAGAGCAGACTCATCTTCAGCACAGGCACGCGACAATCCCGCTCGCCATCATGCAGTTCGCGCTAGACCTTCACCTTCAGCGCCAACTTGTTGATTTGCTAATACATGCGTCGCGTAATCCAGTTCGCGCAGATCGCCGCCAGCAGTCCGCAAGCCACGCCGACGCAGTCGGCGATCCAGTCGAACACGTCGAAATCACGCTCTATCAGCGACGTGCCCTGGAGGATTTCGATCGCGGCTCCAACCAGGGCGAGGAAGATGATCAGCCTCGTCTTGCGGCCGGGCCAGCCCAGACTTCCCAGAAATGCCAGGATCGCGAAGGCGCTCGCGTGGTTGGCCTTGTCGTAGTGGAAGCCGATGTCGATGCCGAATTCGTCGAGGCGAGATATCGGCAGCAACGCGAGCACCAAGACCGCAATGAGCGTGGCGATAAAGGCAATGCGCTCGGCGGCCGAGTAAAATTTCATTCTGCTCCAACAGTGTTCCGTCGATACACCAGCCATCGAGGTCGGGTCCGGAGATATTGGTCAGGTGCCAATGTCGGGTGTCAGTGGCAGGCTGGCGTCCATGGCCACGATTGCATAAGCCGGCTTTGAAAAGCAACGAGCCCGTCTCGCGATCACGAGGACTCCCAAGGCGTGCCCGCCCGTTTGCCGGGCAGGGCACGCCCTTTCCGCCTATTGGGATGGAATGGTGCGGGGTCGTCACATTGAAGCGCGTTGGATACGCGACAGTCCAAAACCGCCTTTGCCCGACAAGCTCTCTTCGGCCGGCCGGAACATATCCTCGAAGTCCAGGTCCTGCTCGAAAACCACGCCCCCGACGGACACGGCCAGAATCTCCTCGGCTCCCTGAGGGGCGAAATAAACCTGCGAGACAGTGGCACGGATACGCTCGCCCACCGTCCTGGCGTCGGCCTCATCCGTTCCGGGAAGGAACACACCGAACATGGAGGCGCCTATGCGGCCGACGACGTCTTGCGAGCGCACGCAAGACCGGATGGTTGAAGCGATCAGACGCAAGGCCTCGTCGCCCCAGTTCAGGCCGAAGCGCAAGTTGATGGCGTTCAGGTGTTCAGGATGAATGACCAGGAAGGCGCCCGATCTCTCGCCTTGTGGGGAAGACCTGATCGCCCGTCTCTCGATCAGCGACGTGAAGACCCTCCCATTCAGGCAACCGGTCAGCGTGTCGAAGGTCGCGGCCCGGTTGAGTTCCCGCCGATAGCGACGGATCTCGGCCAGTTTCAGGCCTATGAACACAAACAGCGGCAGGCAGATCACCACAGGCAAAAGGGTTGCGGTGATCATGCCGCGCCCGAAAGGCGTCAGCGTCTCGCTGAACAACAGCAGATAGTTCAGGATCAGGGACACGCACAGGCTGCCGACGGTTCCAAGAAATGCCAGCCAGGCAATGGTCTTCCATTCGTGATGGGCCGGGACATCAGCTGCTGCATTGCTCATCGTCGATCTCCGTTCGAGCGCGAAGCATAAGACCGGCAAGTTACGATTTCGGTTTCGAAGAACAATACAATTTGACACGTCGGGTAGATAGCCAAGGTTCTGAACGGAGGATGCGGCCCCCTTGCGGCGAATTATCCGGTGCTGTCGCCTATGGTGGGCCGAAGATTCCCATCTCTGCCGCCCTCGCTGTTGCTTCGGCCTTGCCATAGATGCCGTTCGGCAAGGCCAACGCCCAGCCATTCGATACCAGCCAGGCGCCGACATCCTGTTTGCCCAGCTTGCATGTCGCCGCGACAGGGAAGCGGTCGACCACCGGAGGCACGAAACAGTTCAGCGCTCGCCCGCGCATCCAGTTGCTGAAAGCCGCGTAGGCCCGCTGTCCGCAAGGCCACGCGCTCTCGTGAAATAGGCAGACCCTGTCGGTCTGGACGCCCCGGGTTCCGCTGATGAACAGTTTACGCCCCATGGAGTCGAAACCAGCCGACGACGTAGCCACTGGATGGTACAGCAGTGTTTCCCGCCAGTCCCTGGGCATCGATGACTTGGGGCGCGTTGCGAGGCCGAGATCGCCAAGCGGCAAACGAGGTTCCACCCGCTCCATCTCAGATCCCTCGATCTGCGGAGGTGCGATGAGATCCTCGGCAATCTTGCGGGCTGAGTTGACGATCGTTCGAGCCGGACGTCGCGCGACGTCATCGCCGACATCAGGGGCTGGGTCGGTGAGGCTTCGGTCGACGGGGAACAGGGTCGCTGCCTTGACCAGCAGCAGGATGCCGACGAGAAGTTCGAGGCCAGCGAGCCCGATCACCATGCGCACGCGCCCCCGATGACCCGTCGGGCCGCCCGCGCCCAATGCGCTAGAAGCTGGACGTCGATTTGGCAACCAGTTTGAGCGCACCTTTTTCAATCCGGTAAAACGGCATCGAGCGTTCGCTGGATCCATCCGCGCGGAACCTGAACAAGCCGGTCGATCCGCGAAAGCCATTCGGGTTCTCGAAGACCTGCCTGTTGAAACCGTTGGGTCCGGCAGCGCTTGCGATGCCCGCGGTCAGCGCGACCATATCATAGGCATAAGCGACATTGACGTCGGCCTGGTAGTTGAAGCTTGCCTTGAAACGTTCCGAAATGGGGCCTGTTTCATGTTGGTCGATCGTCGCGATATAGGCGCCTTCGAAAAGCGGACTGGTCGGGTGCTCCAGCCAGCGGTTCGTGCCAACCACGGAGGTTGATTTTCCAGGAATGCCCTTTGCCTTCAGGGCGATCAGGATTGGCGATGGATTGCTGTCGCCACTGGCGACGATCACGGTGTCGGGGGCGTCCACGAGCGACCCCATGTCCGCGACCGCCTTTGCCGCGCCGTCGGCGCTGGTATAGGGGATGGTGATCGCAAGTGCGGCGCCGTACACGCTGAGGCTGTTGGCGACCCGTTTTTCGACGATATCGGCACCCGCGCCCGCCGGCACCAGCAGGACGAATTTCTTGCCGCCCTTGGCCGCGATTGCGCCGGCGCCTGCCGCGGCGCTGTCCGCCTCGCCAAGGCATACCGCATAGACGCCGGGGCCGCCGGCAAAATTGTCCGCGAGAGCCAGAACCACCGGCCGGTTTGATCCCGACAGTTTCGCGACATGCTGCGCCGCTGGCAGTTCGGTCGGACCGATGACCACTTTCGCTCCCGAAGTTATGGCCTTTACCGCCAGTTGCTGGGAGTAAGCCGCGTCTCCCCTTGTGTCCTCGACGGTAAGCGTCAGCAGCGGGTTACCGAGGTCCGTCATGGCGAGCTTGGCGGCGTCGAGCATCTTTCTGCCGTTTTCGCCCGCGGATCCGGAAGCGGACAGCGGCAGCAGCATGGCGACTTTCGTGGGTCCAGTGCCGAGGGACTGCGTCGCCTGGCTTGCGTTTGCCACGGCAACGACAGCAGCCGGCTGGTCGGCGACCTGGATGGCAGCGGGGTCGAGCGCGTCCGACACCGAGCCTTTGGATTGGCAGCCGAGCAACGATAGCGCCAGTGCGGAAGCGACCACCCATGTCCGCGGGCGGCGAACCTGTCGGTCAGATTCCATTTTCTGCCTGCGCGCTTTCGCTCCTGCGGTCAGTTCATGTACTCGACCATACGGTCATGAAAACACTCGCACTTGTTGAGCGTGTCTTCGTCCTTGTAGTTCGTCTTCAGGTAGCCGTAAGCCATGCCACAGGCGACCTTGGCTTCCGATGCCCAGACGAAGACCGGCCGGGATGAATGGATCCATTCCGGGCTGTTGGCGACGGCGACCGACTCGTCCATCAGCTTGACGACCTGTCTCGTGAGATCGACCGTGTTGTCGGTCAGCACGAGGTTGGAGGTTCCAACGGTGCGACAATAGTCGGCCACGGGTCCCTCGATGATGTCGGCGGCAAAGCCGGTCGATCCAGCCAACAGCAGCGCCGTGGCCGAAATCAGCAATCTTGAACCAATCTTCATGTAAGCCCCTCTCCAAATTACAGTTTTATGTTTCGCTAATGCATAGCATGGGAGCACGAGCGCGCAGAAGCGTTAAATCGTGACATGCTGCTGCGTGTGTGTTGCGTCGTCATAGAGGATGTTGATGGTGCCGGCAGCGGGCGCGTTCTGCAGTACAGCCACATCCACGAAGTTCGCCGCGTTGCCTGAGCCGCTGGTGTCGACGCTTACTGTGCTGGTCGCGCTGTTGTAATGCACGTAGTCGGCGATATTGCCGGCCGGTGCCTTATCGAACAGCGCCGTCAGGTCGATCTTGTCGCCCTCGGTGCCATGGTAGTCGGCGATCAGATCCTTGATGTTCAGATTGTCGATCTTGAACGTATCGGCCCCCGAAGTGCCGGCGATGGCCATCGACTGCTGCGCCGGGGCAACCAGCGAAGTATCAAGTTCCACCTCGACATAGTTGCCGCTCGTGCCGTCGGCCATCTGGAAAGTGCCGTTGCCGGTCACTGTCTGCCCGTCGATTTCGCCGACAGCCGGCTGCGCTGCCGTGCTGATGGAGACAATACCGCTGTCGGCGAGATGCGACAATTCCCCGGCGTCGCTGGTGCCATTGGCATTGGCGTCCTTCCAGATCAGCAGGCTGCTGAACGCCGCGTCGTTGTGATCGATGACGCCGTCATGATTGCTGTCGAGCGATGCCAAAGCGGCCGCGCCGCTGGCGAAGTGGCCGCCGTCGAAGTTCGGCGTGAACAGTTCCGTGCCATCGTCGATCTTGCCGTCATGATTGAGGTCGACCGCCAGCATGCCATCATTCGATGTGTTCCAGGCGAGTTGTTCCTTGGTGCCGTCGCCGTTCATATCGAACTGAACACCGTGGCCGACATCGGAGAAGGCAAAGCCGTTGTGGTTCAGATCGAGGATGACGGGATCGACCGATCCTCCGATCAGGGTGTTGAGGTTCGCCACCGTGACGTTCTGCAGATCGACCAGCGCTCCGACGCCGGCATTCGTCGTTGTCTGGGTATAGACGTAGGTGTGATTCACCCCGGAGATCGTTGCCGTGAATGCGAGCGTCGCGCCGGCGTTGCCGATGTCCGTGCCCGTGAGATACTGGACAGCCGCGGCTACGCCCGCCGTGGTGGTGATCGCCAGGGGCGAGGCGCCGGCATCGGTCCCGAAGAAACTGGCGATGCCGTTCGTGACCGAATGGGACTCGACCGTGTCCCCGCCGATCGTCAGGACGGAATCTCCCGCGCCATCGACGAGGCCGGCGGTGGCAGCCACCAGCGTGCCTGGCAGGCTCAACTTATCGGTGCCTGCGACGAAGTCAGTGATGATGTCATAGCCTGAGATCGTGCCGGCGTTGCCCGATCCGCCTATGACGGGCGTCGAGTCGCCAGTGCCGATCAAGAAGGTGTCGTTGCCGCCGCCGCCGGTCAGGAAATCGCTGCCGCCCCGCCCGACGATAATGTCGTTGCCACCGCCACCGGACAGATGGTCGATGCCGGACGTTCCGTAGATCTGGTCGGCCAATGTAGCGTCGCCATTCACGGTGATCCCGGGATCGCCCGGATCATGCGAGAAGAAGGAGAAGCTGACACTGCGAGCCTGGTAGTTGCCTCCATTGTTGTCGAAATAAGACAAGGTCCATGAGTCGCCGGCTGTCGGGGGGTGCGCGATCAAATAGGCGGCGAGTGTCGTGCTGGTGGCGTTGCCGCTGCCGTCGAGCAGGAAAATATGGTCGTAGTCGACAGTCGCCTTCATCAGGCCGGCGGTTGGATCGAAGAACCAGGTCTGCTCGAATGTTCCGGCAGTCAGATCGTCTTCGACAACCGCGAAGTGGTTGGTGCCTATGACGATTTCGACCTGGACCTCCTGCTCGCGATGCGATCCGGCACTGCTATCCCCAAACACGCCGGGATTTTGCTCCGATACAGGTATCGGCGTTACGAAGGGCGACTCTTGGAAGTCGGTATAAACGACCACCGTAGCGCTGTGAGGATCAGCAACGATGGCGTTTACTGTGGCCTGAGACAAGGTCAGCGTCGTGACCTGGTCATTTCCCGATGTAAGCGGGCTGTTGCCTTTGCCGATCTGTGACGTGTCGCTGGGCACGCTGGTCGGCGGCACTTCGTTAATGCCAACCGTCTGCGTGACATGGACTGTGCCGTCGTAGACGTCCAGCGACAAGCTTTTGTTGACCGTATCGGTCACCGTTGCAGTCGGCTTGTAGATCAGGTCGTCCAGCAGGTTGATGCCGGCGGACGGATTGTAGAGCACGGTGCCAGTGGTCAGGGCGACATAGCTCACCCCGTTGAAATAGAACGTGCCGGTAGGGATCGTCCCCGTCGCGGTGACGATCAGGTTGTCGCCATCGGCATCCGTCGGGATGGTGACCAGCAGGGGATATCCGTTGGGATAGCTCGGCGTGCCAAGGAACTGCTGCCCTGGGTCGCTCGACATCCAGTTCTGGGTGTTGGCGACGACCGGTGCATCGTTGACGTCGGTCAAATTGATGGTGAGCGTCGTCGTCGACAGGTCGCCGTCGCCATCCTTGATGGTGTAGACGAACACGTCCGTCGTGTTCGAAGTGATGCTGTGAGCCGTCGACTGGTAGGTGTAGGAGCCGTCGGCGTTGAGATGCAGGGTGCCGTGCAGGCCGGCAATGTCGGTGCCGGTCCCCGTCGTCACCGCCGTGGTGGTGTCGCCGGCAGCGGCGCGTGCGCCCACAACGCCGCCACCGGCGGCAAAGCCGTCGGCGCCGGCCACGTCATTGGCCAGAACGCCGGCCGCCGCCGTTACGGTGAGCAGGGCGCCTTCGGCGACATTGCCGCTGTTGGCGACCGCCGTCGGCACGTCGTCGACGATGTTGACGGTGATGGTTCCGGTGCTGGTGTTGCCGTTGGCGTCGGTCACCTTGTAGGTGAAGCTCTCGGCCGTTTCGGTGTTGTTGCCGTTGTTGGCATCGGGCGAGGTGTCGAACGGCTTTGTCAGCGTGTAGACATAGCTGCCGTCGTCATTGACCTGGATGGTGCCATAGGTGCCGGCGGTCGCCGCGTTGCCGCCGCTGACCAACTGGTAGTGCAGCGTGCCGACGCCACCCGAACCGTTGAGCTGGTTGCTGGTGTCGGTCTCGGCAGTCGTGTTCGGCAGCGAGCCGGTGACCGTGCCTGCCGCCAGGTCGGCGCCGTCCTTGTTGAGGTCGAGCGCGGATTCGTAGACCGTCACGTCGTTGTCGGCCGGGGCCACAATGGTGGCGTCCGCGACATTGATGGTGAGCGTCGTGGTCGACAGGTCGCCGTCGCCGTCCTTGATCGTGTAGACGAACACGTCGGTGGCGTTCGAGGTGATGTTGTTGGCCGTCGACTGGTAGGTGTAGGAGCCGTCGGCGTTGAGATGCAGGGTGCCGTGCAGGCCGGCAATGTCGGTGCCGGTCCCCGTCGTCACCGCCGTGGTGGTGTCGCCGCCAGCGGCACGTGCGCCCACAACGCCGCCACCGGCGGCAAAGCCGTCGGCGCCGGCCACGTCATTGGCCAGAACGCCGGCCGCCGCCGTTACGGTGAGCAGGGCGCCTTCGGCGACATTGCCGCTGTTGGCGACCGCCGTCGGCACGTCGTCGACGATGTTGACGGTGATGGTTCCGGTGCTGGTGTTGCCGTTGGCGTCGGTCACCTTGTAGGTGAAGCTCTCGGCCGTTTCGGTGTTGTTGCCGTTGTTGGCATCGGGCGAGGTGTCGAACGGCTTTGTCAGCGTGTAGACATAGCTGCCGTCGTCATTGACCTGGATGGTGCCATAGGTGCCGGCGGTCGCCGCGTTGCCGCCGCTGACCAACTGGTAGTGCAGCGTGCCGACGCCACCCGAACCGTTGAGCTGGTTGCTGGTGTCGGTCTCGGCAGTCGTGTTCGGCAGCGAGCCGGTGACCGTGCCTGCCGCCAGGTCGGCGCCGTCCTTGTTGAGGTCGAGCGCGGATTCGTAGACCGTCACGTCGTTGTCGGCCGGGGCCACAATGGTGGCGTCCGCGACATTGATGGTGAGCGTCGTGGTCGACAGGTCGCCGTCGCCGTCCTTGATCGTGTAGACGAACACGTCGGTGGCGTTCGAGGTGATGTTGTTGGCCGTCGACTGGTAGGTGTAGGAGCCGTCGGCGTTGAGATGCAGGGTGCCGTGCAGGCCGGCAATGTCGGTGCCGGTCCCCGTCGTCACCGCCGTGGTGGTGTCGCCGCCAGCGGCACGTGCGCCCACAACGCCGCCACCGGCGGCAAAGCCGTCGGCGCCGGCCACGTCATTGGCCAGAACGCCGGCCGCCGCCGTTACGGTGAGCAGGGCGCCTTCGGCGACATTGCCGCTGTTGGCGACCGCCGTCGGCACGTCGTCGACGATGTTGACGGTGATGGTTCCGGTGCTGGTGTTGCCGTTGGCGTCGGTCACCTTGTAGGTGAAGCTCTCGGCCGTTTCGGTGTTGTTGCCGTTGTTGGCATCGGGCGAGGTGTCGAACGGCTTTGTCAGCGTGTAGACATAGCTGCCGTCGTCATTGACCTGGATGGTGCCATAGGTGCCGGCGGTCGCCGCGTTGCCGCCGCTGACCAACTGGTAGTGCAGCGTGCCGACGCCACCCGAACCGTTGAGCTGGTTGCTGGTGTCGGTCTCGGCAGTCGTGTTCGGCAGCGAGCCGGTGACCGTGCCTGCCGCCAGGTCGGCGCCGTCCTTGTTGAGGTCGAGCGCGGATTCGTAGACCGTCACGTCGTTGTCGGCCGGGGCCACAATGGTGGCGTCCGCGACATTGATGGTGAGCGTCGTGGTCGACAGGTCGCCGTCGCCGTCCTTGATCGTGTAGACGAACACGTCGGTGGCGTTCGAGGTGATGTTGTTGGCCGTCGACTGGTAGGTGTAGGAGCCGTCGGCGTTGAGATGCAGGGTGCCGTGCAGGCCGGCAATGTCGGTGCCGGTCCCCGTCGTCACCGCCGTGGTGGTGTCGCCGCCAGCGGCACGTGCGCCCACAACGCCGCCACCGGCGGCAAAGCCGTCGGCGCCGGCCACGTCATTGGCCAGAACGCCGGCCGCCGCCGTTACGGTGAGCAGGGCGCCTTCGGCGACATTGCCGCTGTTGGCGACCGCCGTCGGCACGTCGTCGACGATGTTGACGGTGATGGTTCCGGTGCTGGTGTTGCCGTTGGCGTCGGTCACCTTGTAGGTGAAGCTCTCGGCCGTTTCGGTGTTGTTGCCGTTGTTGGCATCGGGCGAGGTGTCGAACGGCTTTGTCAGCGTGTAGACATAGCTGCCGTCGTCATTGACCTGGATGGTGCCATAGGTGCCGGCGGTCGCCGCGTTGCCGCCGCTGACCAACTGGTAGTGCAGCGTGCCGACGCCACCCGAACCGTTGAGCTGGTTGCTGGTGTCGGTCTCGGCAGTCGTGTTCGGCAGCGAGCCGGTGACCGTGCCTGCCGCCAGGTCGGCGCCGTCCTTGTTGAGGTCGAGCGCGGATTCGTAGACCGTCACGTCGTTGTCGGCCGGGGCCACAATGGTGGCGTCCGCGACATTGATGGTGAGCGTCGTGGTCGACAGGTCGCCGTCGCCGTCCTTGATCGTGTAGACGAACACGTCGGTGGCGTTCGAGGTGATGTTGTTGGCCGTCGACTGGTAGGTGTAGGAGCCGTCGGCGTTGAGATGCAGGGTGCCGTGCAGGCCGGCAATGTCGGTGCCGGTCCCCGTCGTCACCGCCGTGGTGGTGTCGCCGCCAGCGGCACGTGCGCCCACAACGCCGCCACCGGCGGCAAAGCCGTCGGCGCCGGCCACGTCATTGGCCAGAACGCCGGCCGCCGCCGTTACGGTGAGCAGGGCGCCTTCGGCGACATTGCCGCTGTTGGCGACCGCCGTCGGCACGTCGTCGACGATGTTGACGGTGATGGTTCCGGTGCTGGTGTTGCCGTTGGCGTCGGTCACCTTGTAGGTGAAGCTCTCGGCCGTTTCGGTGTTGTTGCCGTTGTTGGCATCGGGCGAGGTGTCGAACGGCTTTGTCAGCGTGTAGACATAGCTGCCGTCGTCATTGACCTGGATGGTGCCATAGGTGCCGGCGGTCGCCGCGTTGCCGCCGCTGACCAACTGGTAGTGCAGCGTGCCGACGCCACCCGAACCGTTGAGCTGGTTGCTGGTGTCGGTCTCGGCAGTCGTGTTCGGCAGCGAGCCGGTGACCGTGCCTGCCGCCAGGTCGGCGCCGTCCTTGTTGAGGTCGAGCGCGGATTCGTAGACCGTCACGTCGTTGTCGGCCGGGGCCACAATGGTGGCGTCCGCGACATTGATGGTGAGCGTCGTGGTCGACAGGTCGCCGTCGCCGTCCTTGATCGTGTAGACGAACACGTCGGTGGCGTTCGAGGTGATGTTGTTGGCCGTCGACTGGTAGGTGTAGGAGCCGTCGGCGTTGAGATGCAGGGTGCCGTGCAGGCCGGCAATGTCGGTGCCGGTCCCCGTCGTCACCGCCGTGGTGGTGTCGCCGCCAGCGGCACGTGCGCCCACAACGCCGCCACCGGCGGCAAAGCCGTCGGCGCCGGCCACGTCATTGGCCAGAACGCCGGCCGCCGCCGTTACGGTGAGCAGGGCGCCTTCGGCGACATTGCCGCTGTTGGCGACCGCCGTCGGCACGTCGTCGACGATGTTGACGGTGATGGTTCCGGTGCTGGTGTTGCCGTTGGCGTCGGTCACCTTGTAGGTGAAGCTCTCGGCCGTTTCGGTGTTGTTGCCGTTGTTGGCATCGGGCGAGGTGTCGAACGGCTTTGTCAGCGTGTAGACATAGCTGCCGTCGTCATTGACCTGGATGGTGCCATAGGTGCCGGCGGTCGCCGCGTTGCCGCCGCTGACCAACTGGTAGTGCAGCGTGCCGACGCCACCCGAACCGTTGAGCTGGTTGCTGGTGTCGGTCTCGGCAGTCGTGTTCGGCAGCGAGCCGGTGACCGTGCCTGCCGCCAGGTCGGCGCCGTCCTTGTTGAGGTCGAGCGCGGATTCGTAGACCGTCACGTCGTTGTCGGCCGGGGCCACAATGGTGGCGTCCGCGACATTGATGGTGAGCGTCGTGGTCGACAGGTCGCCGTCGCCGTCCTTGATCGTGTAGACGAACACGTCGGTGGCGTTCGAGGTGATGTTGTTGGCCGTCGACTGGTAGGTGTAGGAGCCGTCGGCGTTGAGATGCAGGGTGCCGTGCAGGCCGGCAATGTCGGTGCCGGTCCCCGTCGTCACCGCCGTGGTGGTGTCGCCGCCAGCGGCACGTGCGCCCACAACGCCGCCACCGGCGGCAAAGCCGTCGGCGCCGGCCACGTCATTGGCCAGAACGCCGGCCGCCGCCGTTACGGTGAGCAGGGCGCCTTCGGCGACATTGCCGCTGTTGGCGACCGCCGTCGGCACGTCGTCGACGATGTTGACGGTGATGGTTCCGGTGCTGGTGTTGCCGTTGGCGTCGGTCACCTTGTAGGTGAAGCTCTCGGCCGTTTCGGTGTTGTTGCCGTTGTTGGCATCGGGCGAGGTGTCGAACGGCTTTGTCAGCGTGTAGACATAGCTGCCGTCGTCATTGACCTGGATGGTGCCATAGGTGCCGGCGGTCGCCGCGTTGCCGCCGCTGACCAACTGGTAGTGCAGCGTGCCGACGCCACCCGAACCGTTGAGCTGGTTGCTGGTGTCGGTCTCGGCAGTCGTGTTCGGCAGCGAGCCGGTGACCGTGCCTGCCGCCAGGTCGGCGCCGTCCTTGTTGAGGTCGAGCGCGGATTCGTAGACCGTCACGTCGTTGTCGGCCGGGGCCACAATGGTGGCGTCCGCGACATTGATGGTGAGCGTCGTGGTCGACAGGTCGCCGTCGCCGTCCTTGATCGTGTAGACGAACACGTCGGTGGCGTTCGAGGTGATGTTGTTGGCCGTCGACTGGTAGGTGTAGGAGCCGTCGGCGTTGAGATGCAGGGTGCCGTGCAGGCCGGCAATGTCGGTGCCGGTCCCCGTCGTCACCGCCGTGGTGGTGTCGCCGCCAGCGGCACGTGCGCCCACAACGCCGCCACCGGCGGCAAAGCCGTCGGCGCCGGCCACGTCATTGGCCAGAACGCCGGCCGCCGCCGTTACGGTGAGCAGGGCGCCTTCGGCGACATTGCCGCTGTTGGCGACCGCCGTCGGCACGTCGTCGACGATGTTGACGGTGATGGTTCCGGTGCTGGTGTTGCCGTTGGCGTCGGTCACCTTGTAGGTGAAGCTCTCGGCCGTTTCGGTGTTGTTGCCGTTGTTGGCATCGGGCGAGGTGTCGAACGGCTTTGTCAGCGTGTAGACATAGCTGCCGTCGTCATTGACCTGGATGGTGCCATAGGTGCCGGCGGTCGCCGCGTTGCCGCCGCTGACCAACTGGTAGTGCAGCGTGCCGACGCCACCCGAACCGTTGAGCTGGTTGCTGGTGTCGGTCTCGGCAGTCGTGTTCGGCAGCGAGCCGGTGACCGTGCCTGCCGCCAGGTCGGCGCCGTCCTTGTTGAGGTCGAGCGCGGATTCGTAGACCGTCACGTCGTTGTCGGCCGGGGCCACAATGGTGGCGTCCGCGACATTGATGGTGAGCGTCGTGGTCGACAGGTCGCCGTCGCCGTCCTTGATCGTGTAGACGAACACGTCGGTGGCGTTCGAGGTGATGTTGTTGGCCGTCGACTGGTAGGTGTAGGAGCCGTCGGCGTTGAGATGCAGGGTGCCGTGCAGGCCGGCAATGTCGGTGCCGGTCCCCGTCGTCACCGCCGTGGTGGTGTCGCCGCCAGCGGCACGTGCGCCCACAACGCCGCCACCGGCGGCAAAGCCGTCGGCGCCGGCCACGTCATTGGCCAGAACGCCGGCCGCCGCCGTTACGGTGAGCAGGGCGCCTTCGGCGACATTGCCGCTGTTGGCGACCGCCGTCGGCACGTCGTCGACGATGTTGACCGAGAGGGTGCCGGGAGCCGAGGTGTCGCCATCGGTGTCGGTGACGGTGACGGTCATGTTGTCGAAGATGGAATCTTTGCCGGTGGCGGGATGTGTCTCGTTGTCGAGGAGCGTGTAGGTGTAGCTGACCTGCCCGGCATTGAAGCCGGTGATGGTGAGCGTGTTGCCGAGCGGGGTGGTGATGTCGATGGGCGTTGTGCCGCTGTTGGCGAGTGCGGCGGCCGAGATCGTGACGCCGTTGACGGAGATCGAGCCGATGCCGTCGGGCGAGGTGATGGTGAAGGTGCCGGTGTTGTGTTCCGACGGATCGCCATCGGTGCCAGGTGCGGCGAGTTCGCCCGAGCCTTCCGAGCCGGAGCTTGCCGGCAGTCCCTTCTCGTTCACGGTGGTGTCGCCGCCGTTGTCGGACGGCGTCAGGTTAGAGATGGTGGGCGTCGCATCGCCAATGGCGATGGTCAGCGTGGTGTGGGAGAGATCGCCGTCGCCGTCCTTGATGGTGTAGGTGAACACGTCGCTGTGGCCGCCCTGCGAGCCTGGGTCGCGGGTATAGGAGTAGGAGCCATCGGCCTGCAGCGTCAGCTTGCCGTAGAGGCCCTGGATCTGGGTGCCGACATTGGCGTCTTCGCCGCCGGCGGTCGTGCCGATCGTCACGCCAACAACGCCGCCTGTCGGGGCGGTCGTGGTTGGGCCGTCGGCACCGAACACGTCGTTGGTCAGCACCTGGCCGGTGACCGGGCCGAATTGGCCCGACGCAATGCTGTTTGTGTCCAGGGTTGCCGTCGGCACGTCGTCGACGATGTTGACCGAGAGGGTGCCGGGAGCCGAGGTGTCGCCATCGGTGTCGGTGACGGTGACGGTCATGTTGTCGAAGATGGAATCTTTGCCGGTGGCGGGATGTGTCTCGTTGTCGAGGAGCGTGTAGGTGTAGCTGACCTGCCCGGCATTGAAGCCGGTGATGGTGAGCGTGTTGCCGAGCGGGGTGGTGATGTCGATGGGCGTTGTGCCGCTGTTGGCGAGTGCGGCGGCCGAGATCGTGACGCCGTTGACGGAGATCGAGCCGATGCCGTCGGGCGAGGTGATGGTGAAGGTGCCGGTGTTGTGTTCCGACGGATCGCCATCGGTGCCAGGTGCGGCGAGTTCGCCCGAGCCTTCCGAGCCGGAGCTTGCCGGCAGTCCCTTCTCGTTCACGGTGGTGTCGCCGCCGTTGTCGGACGGCGTCAGGTTAGAGATGGTGGGCGTCGCATCGCCAATGGCGATGGTCAGCGTGGTGTGGGAGAGATCGCCGTCGCCGTCCTTGATGGTGTAGGTGAACACGTCGCTGTGGCCGCCCTGCGAGCCTGGGTCGCGGGTATAGGAGTAGGAGCCATCGGCCTGCAGCGTCAGCTTGCCGTAGAGGCCCTGGATCTGGGTGCCGACATTGGCGTCTTCGCCGCCGGCGGTCGTGCCGATCGTCACGCCAACAACGCCGACTGTCGGGGCGGTCGTGGTTGGGCCGTCGGCACCGAACACGTCGTTGGTCAGCACCTGGCCGGTGACCGGGCCGAATTGGCCCGACGCAATGCTGTTTGTGTCCAGGGTTGCCGTCGGCACGTCGTCGACGATGTTGACCGACAGCGTCCCGGGAGCCGAGGTATCACCGTCAGAGTCGGTTACCGTAACTGTCATGTTGTCGAAGATGTAATCGGTTCCCGCGTCGGGGTGAACCGCGCTGTGGACCAGCGTGTAAGTGTAGCTCACCTGGCCGGTGCTGGCGTCGTAGCCGTTGATCGTCAGCGTGTTGCCGAGAGCCGTCGTGATGTCGATGGGCGTGGCGCCGCTGTTGGCAAGCGCGGCACCCGAAATCACCTGGCCGGCGATCGTCAGTGAGCCCACACCGTCGGGGGAGGTAATGGTAAAGGTGCCGGTGTTGTGCTCCGACGGATCGCCATCGACGCCCGGCGCCGTCGCTTCGCCCGATCCCTCGGGTCCAGGGATTTCCGGCAGGCCTTTTTCGTTGACGATGGTGTCGCCGCCATCGACGGAAGGCGTCAGGTCGATGATCGACGGCGTCGAGTCGGGCAGGAGGCTCGGGAACAACTCGCGATGATCCGGCTGCCCAAACTGCAGGTCCGTCGGCGGCAGAAGCGCCGACAGTCCGAAGCCGTCGCCGATCCCGCCGGCAGGCTGTTCGAAATTCCCGCCGGCGCTCGAGGTCGTGCTGCCGCCGGCCGATATCGAGCCGTCCGCGCCGAAGGCGACATCGACATGGCTCGCTTCCAGCGCTGCGATCAGGGCCACGCGCGGCACTTCGACTTCGCCTATGATGAAGGTCGGCACATGCAGGGCACCGTCCTTGATGACGATGACCGAGCCGTCCGCCTGCTCGAGCACGAGGTTGTGGCCGTCGACCTTGATGTTGTCGATCGAGACATTGGCGGGAAGTTTGACGACGTTGCTTGCGTCCGCGACATATTCGTGCGGGGCGTTTGCCGCTGGCGGAGCTGCCGCTGGCGCGCCGCCACCGACATCGACCGGCACAGGCTCGGCCGCGGCCGGCGCTGTTTGAGCCGGTGCCGCCGCTTGCTCGGCGGGCGCGGCTTGCGCCACCACCTGGGTCAGCGCTGTCAGGTCGTGATGATCGTTGGAGACGGAATGCTCGTCCCACGAGTTCGAAAGGTTGTCCAATTCAATACTGTTCGTCATAGCTTAAACCCCTCCGGCATTTCCCGCATAGAGACAGGCGGCGGCGTGACTTTGCAACGGTCCGCCAATCCATTCTATATATTTGGATATGCCTTCGATGACTTTTTTTACGCTTGGTAAACTGTGAACATATAATCAGTTATATGTTATCTGGTAAGCATAACGCTTCGCCACCGGCGGCGCAGAAAACTTGGTAAATAGAAGTATAAATACACGTAAAATTTTACTAGAATAAGCAACGTGAATTCGTGGGAAACTTATCCATCTTCCTTTCCAGTAATTTGAGACAAAATTGGTAGCGTCCACAGTCAAAGGTGGGCGTCATGAAAAAACAAAAGAATGCTCCGGGGAAGAGCAAGCTCAAGCTGCTTCTGCTGGCGGTGGGGGTAGCCGGCTCGGCGCAGCCAGCCCTTGCCGGGCCCGTCATCAGGAATTTCATGCCCGAAACAGCACTGCTTGGAGTGGTCCAGGCGCCGCTTGGTCTCGGCGGCATTTCGCTGCAAAGATACCAGCCCTGGCAGCCGGCCACCCCCCACCGGATCAGCCTTGTCCTCAATGGCTACAGTCCCGTTTTCGCGCAAGACGGGTCCAGCACCTCGATGGCTCACGAAGGCGGGGGTATCGACCCGATTAAGACTGCGTCGATCATTCCGGGCGTTTTCGGGTCGGTTGCGCTGTCCATGCGCAATTTTCCCGTTTCGGCGCGTTGGGCACCGGTTTACCGAGCCATAACCGCTTGCACCGCGGGCAGCCCCTGTGACCACGAGAGCCCGGCCTTCGCGGCCATGGTCTCGGCTGCCCAAGGCAAGGGGTTCGTCGAAAAACTATCGTTCATCGACAGCGGCATCAACCACCTGATCGCCTATAAGAAGGACAGCGTCGTTTACGGCAAGCTCGACTACTGGGCGAAGCCTTCGGAGATCCTCGCCAATCGTGCCGGCGACTGCGAGGACTTCGCCATCCTCAAGATGACGGCGTTGCTGAGGGCCGGCATTCCGGCACGCAGCATGTCGCTCGTCGTTCTGCAGGACCGCAAGCGAGGCTTCTTCCACGCCGTGCTTTCGGTCAGCACCGCAAGCGGCGCTTACATTCTCGACAGTCTCAACGATACGGTGCTCAAGGACAGCGCCCTTCCGAATTATCAGCCACTGTACTCGTTCAGCACCGACCGGGCCTGGATTCACGGCTCCAAGTCGGGGGACGCCCAGATGGCCGATGTCAAGGGCGGTTTCGCAACCGTCGCCCCTGGGGAAGGCGTCCAGACGGAAGTCAAGTAAGGGGCCCGCGCACCGGCTTTCTTGTGCTGGTTGAATGGCGGAAGAATTGCGGGAAAGGTCCCTTGGTGGTTTTCCGGCGGAATTGCGTCAAGCACATAGGGCCGTTCGGCGTTTGCGCGAACCGATGAATGGCGCTAGCCGTTGAAGACAAAGGCCATCAGCAATTCGAGATCCAGCACTGGCGCACGCACCACGTTCAGCTGGCCCCGATAACGGCGTTCGCCGGCTCCGATCACAAATCCGCTCGCAACGGCAACGTCGCCATTGGTGTCGAGGCGGGCGAATATATCGGCCACGTTGAGATCCAGCGCCAGCTTCAGGTCCTGGCGCGTGTCTTCGTCGAATGCCGCCGGCAATTGTCGTTTGACCAATTGCTGGAACGGCGCATTGAACGTCACGATCTTCTTCGTCGAGGCCAAGGCGAAGGCCGGCGACGGGCAGGCAAGTAGAATGGCGTTTATCGTCCTGATCGATGCAAGCCTGCGCAAATTCAGATTCTCACGCCCCAACTCGCGTATGCAGGCCACCCGGATTGCCGAGGTCAGGTTTCCTTTCTCCGCGTGACCTTCGGCGATCTCGTCGACCAGCATGCCGATCGTGCATTTGCGGCTCTCAGCCATCTGTTTCAGCGAAACCCAGAAAGCCCGTTCCAGCCGAATGCCGCGCCTGATACCGCCGCGCGCCACGACGCGGAACTCGAGTTCGAAATCTTCTGTCGGGAGGGGCAGAAGCAAGAGGTCGCTACCGGTCGCGGGAGAGGTGGCGCTAGCGCTCACTCATTGCCTCCTGGCGGGCTTTGTTGATCGGCTTCAGCAGGTAGCTCAGGATCGTCTTGCGACCGGTCTTGATATCCACGGAACAGATCATGCCGGGGATGATCGAATATGCCTTTCCGTCTCGCTCCAGTGTCGATCTATCGGTTGAAACACGCACCTGATAGTAGGGCTCGCCCGTCTTCTGATCGACCAGGCTGTCGGCGGTTATGTTTGAAACCTTGCCTTCGATGCCGCCAAAGATCGAGAAATCGTAAGCCGTGACTTTGATCAAGGCATCCTGGTCTGGGCGGATAAAGGCGACATCGCGGGGCGAAACACGCGCTTCGACCAGCAATGTCTCGGAAGTGGGCACGATGCCGGCCACGACAGTACCCGGCTGGACGAAGGCGCCGACGGTGTTCAGTTCCATCGTGTTGACGATACCGTCCACCGGCGAGCGGATATCCGTTCGCGCGACCTTGTCGGTCGCGCCGCGAATGGTTTCGTCCACCACTGAAAGATCGGCCAGGGCCTGCGTCAGGTCATCGAGCGCTTCCTGCTTCAACTGCAGCCCGAGTTCCTCGACCTGGAGCTGCGCCTCGGTGATCGCCGACTTGCCCTTCTTTATCGTCTCGCCGGCCAGGTTCAATTGGCCGTTGAGTTCGGTCTGTTCCTGCTCGACCTTAAGCTGCTCGGTCCTTGCCATCAGACCTTTCTTGACCATCCCCTCGACCAGCTTCGCTTGCTGGTCGCTCACCGCCAGGTTTTTTGTCAGGCGGTCGAGATTGGCGTCCGCCTCGTCCAGTTCCTTTTCGCGCTGGTCGAGTCGCGACTTGAGCACCGACAGCTTGTTGTCGAAGTTTTCGCGCCGGGCAACGAGGAGATTTTGCTCGTTGTCACAGATTTCCGGCGCCACGGATTGGATGTCCTGCGGACAGGGAAACGATCCGGTGATGCTGCCGCTCTGTTCGTATTTGAGCCTGGCAATGCGTGTTTGCAGGGCCCGCGCCTTGGCTTGCTGTTCGCCGAGGCTGGACGTGTTCAAGGTATTGTCGAGACGGATAATGAGGTCGTTCTTCCTGACGACCTGCCCCACCTTCACGGCGATTTCCTGAACGACCCCCGGCTCGCTGGCTTGAATGACCTGGGTCTTGGAGGCCGGTATGACCTTGCCGTCGCCACGCGCGATCTCGTCGACCTCGGCGAAGGACGACCAAGCGACAAAGGCGACGAAGAGCGCCCCTATGATGAATATGGACGCCGTCGCAAAAAGCGGCGGGCGGTCTTCCCTGGCAAGCATTTCCCACGTCCCGTTATTATATCGGTTTCAGCCCGATATAATTTGTTCATTCAGGAATTCGTTCTCTGCAGCGCCTGAATGACTTGTTCTTTTGGCCCGTCAGCAACAATCTTTCCTTGTTCGACAACAATAAGGCGATCAGCCAATTCGAGCATGCTGAAGCGATGCGTCGAGACGATCAGCGTCGTGTTGTGGTCGAAAGCGGTCTTGAGTTGCTTTATCAGTTGCCGTTCCGACGCCAGATCCATCGAGCCGGACGGTTCATCCAGAAAGACGATCTTCGGCTTGGTCAAAAGCAGCCGGGCGATCGCCACCGTCTGTCTCTGCCCACCGGAAAGATTGGTGCCCCGCTCACCGACATTCATGTCGTAGCCACGCGGGTGGCGAGACACGAACTCATCGACGCCGGCGGCTTTCGCGGCTTCGATGATTTGCTCGTCGGTCGCCTCCGGAGACGCCATCAGCAGGTTCTCCTTGATGGTGCCCGAAAACAGATCGCCGGCTTGCGCGACGATGCCGACGGCGGCGCGCACCTCTGACGGGTGATACTGGCGGATGTCGATGCCATCCACCAGCAATTCGCCGGAGCTTGGCAGAAAAAGCCTGCCGATCAGGCGTCCCATCGTCGTCTTGCCCGACCCGATGCGGCCGATGATGCCGATGCGCTCTCCCGGCTTCACCGAAAAGTTCAGGCCAGACAGAACCTCGTTTTCCGATCCGGGGTAGACGAAGCCGACATTCTTGAACGTCATCGCTCCATTGCGAATCGGGCGATTGACGAAGCCCACCGTATCCGGCCGGTCCTCCGGCTGGGCCATGATGGAATTCACCATTCTCAAGGAGAGCATGGCCTGGCGAAATCTCGACAGGGTGATCGCGATCTGGCCGAGCGGAGCCACGGCCCGGCTCGCCAGCATCACCGTTCCGATGATGGCTCCTGTCGAAACATGCCCTTCCGAAAAGGCGTAGGCTCCAGCCACGACCAGGGCGACCGTCACAAGCTGCTGGATGGCCTGGGTGATGTTGCCGGCCGCCGCCGAGAGCTGCTTGATCTTCTCGGAGGTGTTGGCCGCATTCTTCGAATGCTCGCCCCACTTCCTCAGCAAATAGGCTTCGGCGCGCAGCGACTTGATCGTTTCCAGCGTGGAGATGGACTCGACCAGCAGAGCCTGGCGCTGGGAGGCTTCATTCATGGAGGCGGCGACCCGTTTGCCGATACGGCGTTGCGTGACCAGGCCAACGACTACCGACGCCACGAATGCGAGGGCCGGGATGACGACCAGCCAGCCGCCGATCGCGTAGATGACGAGCAGGAAGATGAAGACGAAAGCCGTATCGATGAACACGCTGATCGTGTTGGAGGTGAAAAATTCCCTGACGAACTCATATTGGGTGATGCGGTTGGCATATTCGCCTGTCGAGCCCGGGCGCGCGGATAGGGATGAATTCAGCACCTTCTCGAACAGCAGATACGATATCCGCAAATCCGCCTTGCGCCCGGCATAGTCGATGAGCGAAGCTCGGGCCGTTTTCAAAAGCAGATCGAAGAGAATGACGGCGCCGATGCCGATCGCCAGCACCCAAAGCGTCGATATCGCCTTGTTCGGCAATATGCGGTCATAGACATTCATGGTGAAGATCGGCGAGGCGATGGCCAAAAGGTTGATGAAGATCGCCGACAGCACGACCTTGGAATAGGTGCGCCAGAAAGCGCCCATTGTCCCCGTCAGCCAATGGCGCCGCTCGATCTGCTGCGCCGAGCCGACCTTCATGCCCTCGGTGGCGTTGGCATAGGTGAT
This sequence comes from Mesorhizobium sp. URHB0026, assembly GCF_054059755.1. Classification (NCBI taxonomy): domain Bacteria; kingdom Pseudomonadati; phylum Pseudomonadota; class Alphaproteobacteria; order Hyphomicrobiales; family Phyllobacteriaceae; genus Mesorhizobium; species Mesorhizobium sp. URHB0026. Next base: position 3,302,193 of record NZ_JBSSCN010000001.1, read on the forward strand.
GGAGAAGGATACACCGCCACTGATGTAACTTGCGGCCAGCTCGGATTTGCCGACAGTCGTGCGCCCGTCTTCCTGCGGGGCCGTGAGATACCCGTCGCCGTCGGTTTCCGCCAGCAGGGCGATCGGCAACTGACTGACGCGGAAGAGAATTGCCGGAAGATCCACGCGACCGCGCAGGAAGTCGCGATGGTTGAATTCCTGGGTCTCGAGACCGATACGCTCGGCAAGATGTCGGATCTCGGTGACCTCGATGCGCGTGTCCGAAATCGGCACTCCGGCAAACAGCACGGTCTCGGCGCTCGGCCTGCCGAGATAGGCGGCCACCGCCGAAAAGCAGGCCTTGAACGCCTCCTTGGGCGACAGAATATGTGGCTGCTGATTCACGACCCGCCCGCCAGAACCCCTAACACCCCTTACGGCTCACTTCTTCCTGACAGGGGCGAGGATGTCGAAGGGCAGATCGTTCTTCTGTTCCGACGGAGTCCGTGCATAGGTTTCGGTGTCCGGGATCTCCGGAACCGCGAATTCCTCCTTGGCATAGGCCGCGGCCTGCTTCGGCGGCTGGATGTCCATCGTTTTCAGCAACTGCCCGGTTGCCGCCAGAAGCCGGTATTGGGCAAAGAGGGATGCGTAGGACGCGGTGTCCGCCAGCGTTGCTGTGTTGAACCGCGTATTCTGCGCATCCAGCACATCGAGCAGCGAGCGCTGTCCGACCTTGAACTGCTCGCGATAAGAGGCAACCAGCTTCTCGTTGGAAGCGGCTTGCAGCTTCAGGGTCTTTGCCAGGTCGGCTTGCCGGAAGCGGCGATCCCAAGACGTGCGAACGGCTTCTTCGATCTCCCGCAGAACCTGATGCAGCCCAAGCCGCTGTTCGCTGGCGCGGCGGATCTGCTCCTGTTCATTCGCTTTGTCGATGCCGCCCCGATACAGGTTCCACCGCAGCACCACCCGTGCCTGCAGATCGGACGTGTCTCCATTGTCGCCGTCAATGTCGTATCCGGCGCGGGCAACGCCTTCGGCGACGACCGACGGGCCGTATTTCGCCCGAGCGGCGTCAACCTGCGAGCCCGCGGCGGCGATATCGCTATTGGCCATGTGGACGCGCGGGTTGTTCTCCCGCGCAATGCCCAGCGCGTCGTCCAGGGACCTTGGCAGCGCAGAGGAAACATCGCTTGGCCGCGATGCATTGGTCAGAGGTTTCCCGACGGTCTTGAAGAAGCGTATCCTCGAGGCCTCGAGTTCCTCGGAAGCCTCCTGCATGCGGGCCTTGGCCGCAAACAAGCGCTCCTCGGCCTGTTGCCGGTCTGCTTCGTTCAACCCGCCGCCTGCTATGCCTTCCCTGATGTCGTGGAGAATCGCTTGGTGGAAGCCCAGATTCTTCTTTGCCTCGGTCACGATCGAGGCCTGAAGCATGTATTCCAGGTAATCCTGGACGACAGACAGCCCGATGAACTCGGATCGCTCCAGCACGCGGAATGAGGCGCCATCGACTCGCGAGGCTTGACGGTTGAGTTCGGCTCGCCTTGCGCCACTATCATAAAGCGTTTGCGAAACCGTCAGATCGGTCTCCGCGGGATAAAGCGCATCGTGCTCGATGGAGAGCGCGCGGCGGGAGGAGTTGTCCAGACGGCGAGCACCAGCGGATGCCTCCAGGTCGACGCTTGGAAGATAGAGCCCTTTTGCTTGCCGCAGTTCGAACTCGATGGCCTCGCGGTTTTCGATGGCTTGGCCGATTTCCGGGTTGGATTCCACCGCGACCGCCATGGCTTCCTTGAGTGTCAGTGCATGCGCCCCCCAGCAGCTCAGCATGGTAGCCGTCATCAAGAGACCAACGCCCATGACCTTGGTCGACAGACCTGTCGTCTTCATTTTCCCACCCACGTTTCCCCGCGCTTTTTAAGAGCGCCCCAGCCGGGCTTGGCGCCTGGCCTTGCCACTATCTTGCAAATTAATGTCCGCGTTTCATTATTAAGCTGTGACTTAATCATAGAATCTAAGCAGACGGCCAAAAAATGTAGCAAAAATAGCACACATTTGAGACGCTGGCGGGACCAAGTGCCGGTATCGTAGCTGAAGCCCGAGACAAGATATGGAAGATGGACAACAGCAAGCTTGTTCTCGCATATGCCGACGAGTACGCATGTCCGCAAACAAAGTTGCTCTTGCGGAGGCAACAAGGCGCCTTCAACGGTTCGGGGCAGGAGGATTTGGTCCGGCCCCACCCAGATTGACAACATGTTCTGGTCGCGCTTTCACCCGGTGTGGTTGGTGCATCGCCGAGGCACGGCCGAGCGTGACACTTCTTGGTCAAGTCTGGGCTCAGGGTATTGGGAGCAGGGCCTGTTCGGCGCGTGCTTCGGTCTCGGATGGAGTCTGCGTTTGGCTGGGGCGCCAGGATTCGAACCTGGGAATGTCGGTACCAAAAACCGATGCCTTACCACTTGGCGACGCCCCAATAGCCGTCAGAGTCGCTGTGCGGCGCGTTATTAGCAGAGCAGCCGAAAAGCACAATGCTATGAATGACTGCGAAGACGCTCGGCTGACCAGCGATGCAATCGGCGCCAGGTGATCCACAAACGGACTAGTGGGACCACACAGCCAGCTCGTTGCCGGCTGGATCGACGAAGTGGAAGCGTCGGCCGCCAGGGAATGAGAATATCGGCCTGACGATCGTTCCGCCGGCACTTTCGACGGCGCGAAGGGTTTCCTCCAGATTGTCGCTGTAAAGCACGGGCAACGGCTTGGCCGGTGCTTCCGCGGCATCGGCCTGAAAACCGCCATCCAGGCCCTCGGCGAAGGCCGAATAGGTCGGCCCATAATCCGTGAAGGACCAGGCGAAGGCGGCGCTGTAGAAGGCCTTCAACCGATCCAGTGTGCCGGCGGTCGCCGGCATCTCCAGATAGTCGAGTTTTCCAGGCTGTTTCATGGCGCACCTCTTGTTCCCTTTATGTTCTAGACGTCGCGCCGTGAGGTGGCAAGTCTTTTTGCCACAGGCCCAGGGGGAGTTTTTTCTTAATCGATTGTAGCGGCCGAACGGCTTGCCGACGCCTTGCCTTTCGCACTGCAGCATCATATCGCTCCAAAGTCGGGCACGATGGAACTTTGCGTTTCGCCAATCTTTCCAATCTCCTGCAACCGGAGAGCAAGCATGACCAAATGGGTTTTCACCTTTGGCGATGGTGCGGCGGAAGGCCGTGCCAGCGACAAGAATCTGCTGGGCGGGAAGGGCGCCAACCTGGCCGAGATGTGCAGCCTGGGGCTGCCAGTGCCGCCGGGCTTTACGATCACCACCGAGGTCTGCAATGCCTATTATGCCAACGGTCGCACCCACCCGGCGGGATTGGAGGCTGATGTCGCGGTCGCCCTCGACCATATCGGCCGGCTGACCGGTCGCCGGTTCGGCGACCCGTCGAAACTGCTCCTGGTTTCGGTGCGTTCCGGCGCCCGGGCGTCGATGCCCGGCATGATGGATACCGTGCTCAATCTCGGATTGAACGACGAGACAGTCGAGGCGCTGGCCGCCGATTCCGGCGATGCGCGCTTTGCCTATGACAGCTACCGCCGTTTCATCCAGATGTATTCCGACGTCGTCATGGGCCTCGATCACGAGGTGTTCGAGGAAATCCTGGAAGACCAGAAAGCCAGCCTCGGCCACGAGCTCGACACCGAACTGACGGCGACCGAATGGCAAGGCGTCATCGCGCTCTACAAGGCCAAGGTCGAGGAGGAACTCGGCAGGCCGTTCCCGCAGGATCCGCACGAGCAACTCTGGGGAGCGATCGGCGCGGTGTTTTCAAGCTGGATGAACAACCGGGCCATCACCTACCGGCGTCTGCACGATATCCCAGAAAGCTGGGGCACGGCGGTCAATGTCCAGGCCATGGTGTTTGGCAATATGGGCGAGACCTCGGCCACCGGCGTTGCCTTCACCCGCAACCCCTCGACCGGTGAAAAAATGCTTTATGGCGAGTTCCTGGTGAATGCGCAGGGCGAGGATGTCGTCGCCGGCATCCGCACGCCGCAGAACATCACCGAGGCTGCGCGCATCGCGGCCGGTTCCGACAAGCCGTCGCTGCAGAAGCTGATGCCGGATGCCTTCCAGTCCTTCGTCACCATCTCCGACAGCCTGGAAAAGCACTACCGCGACATGCAGGATCTCGAATTCACCATCGAGCGCGGCAAGTTGTGGATGCTGCAGACCCGGTCCGGCAAGCGGACCGCCAAGGCGGCGCTCAGGATCGCGGTTGAAATGGCAAGGGACAGCCTGATCACGAAGCAAGAAGCCGTCGCACGCATCGATCCGGCATCTCTTGACCAATTGCTCCACCCGACCATCGACCCGAAGGTCGCGCGAGACGTCATCGGCGTCGGGCTGCCGGCGTCTCCGGGGGCTGCCACCGGCGAGATCGTCTTTTCCTCCGGCGATGCCGAGGATCTGAAGACACAGGGGCGCAAGGCGATCCTGGTGCGTATCGAGACCAGTCCGGAAGATATCCATGGCATGCATGCGGCCGAAGGCATCCTGACCACGCGCGGCGGCATGACCAGCCACGCCGCGGTCGTCGCGCGCGGCATGGGCAAGCCTTGCGTGTCCGGAGCCGGCTCGCTGCGCGTCGACTACAAGGCAGGCACACTGATCTCGATGGGGCAGACCTTCCGCAAAGGTGACATCATCACCATCGACGGCGGCAACGGCCAGGTGCTCAAGGGCGCCGTGGCGATGCTGCAGCCGGAATTGTCCGGCGATTTCGCCGCCATCATGGAATGGGCGGACGCGGTGCGCCGCATGAAGGTGCGCACCAATGCCGAAACGCCGCTCGATGCCCGCATGGCGCGCTCCTTCGGCGCCGAGGGCATTGGGCTATGCCGCACCGAGCACATGTTCTTCGACGGCGCCCGCATCGTCGCGATGCGCGAGATGATCCTGGCCGACAGCGAGAAGGACCGCCGCGCGGCGCTGGCCAAGCTTCTGCCCATGCAGCGCTCGGATTTCCTGGAATTGTTCGAGATCATGGCCGGCCTGCCGGTGACGATCCGCCTGCTCGATCCGCCGCTGCATGAATTCCTGCCCAAGACCGAAGCGGAAGTCGCCGAAGTCGCGGCCGCCATGAACGTGTCGGCAGACAAGCTCAGGCAGCGCACCGAGGCCTTGCACGAATTCAACCCGATGCTAGGCCATCGCGGCTGCCGGCTCGCCGTCTCCTACCCCGAAATCGCCGAGATGCAGGCGCGCGCCATTTTCGAGGCGGCGGTCGAGGCGGGCAAGAAAGCCGGCGCGCTGGTCGTCCCCGAGATCATGGTCCCGCTGGTCGGTCTGGCGAAGGAACTCGATTTTGTGAAGGCGCGCATCGACGCCGTCGCCAAGAGCGTCATGGACGAGAGCGGCGTCAACATCGATTACTTGACTGGGACCATGATTGAACTCCCCCGCGCGGCGATCCGCGCCCATGTCATTGCCGAGTCGGCCGAATTCTTCTCCTTCGGCACCAACGATCTCACCCAGACCACCTTCGGCATCTCGCGCGACGATGCCGCCTCCTTCCTGGAGACGTATCGCCAGAAGGGCATTATCGAGCAGGATCCGTTCGTCTCGCTCGACATTGAGGGCGTCGGCGAACTGGTGCGCATGGCGGCGCGGAAGGGCAGGGCGACGCGACCCGACATCAAGCTTGGCATCTGCGGCGAACATGGCGGCGATCCCTCGTCGATCCGCTTCTGCGAGGAGGTCGGGCTCGACTACGTCTCCTGCTCGCCTTACCGCGTGCCGATCGCCAGGCTGGCAGCGGCGCAGGCCGCGGTGCAGACAACGACGACGGCTCGTGGATAGACCGGTCCGAGCTTACGGTTTTGTATGAAAACTCACGCGAACGTGCTAGAGGTATCGCGCAATCTCGCCATTGTTTCTGACCAATTTCGTGATGATCGCCAAACGTCTCCGGAAACATATGTTGCAGATTTCACCCGCTCCGTTCCGCTCGATCCTGATCATTCAAACGAAGTTTATAGGCGATATCGTCCTCGCCTCGACGCTCGCTAGGAACCTTCGGCTCGAATTCCCCGGTGCCAGCATTGCGTTCCTCTGCGAAGCGCACTTGGAGAGCTTCGTGGTTGCGCATGGCCTCGCTTCCGAGGTGGTTCCGTTCAGGCGGGCTCGCGCGCGGGGCACCCCGCTGGAGCGCGGAAAAGAGCTCTACGCAACGGTGAAGGCACTGCGCGGCTTCCGCTTCGATTTGACGATCGACTTGACCGATTCAAAGACCTCTCGGCTTCTCAGCGGCTTGGTCAACGCAAAGACGCGAGTCGGCTACAATCCCCCGGAAAGGCCGCTGAAGCTGCTGGAGCGGCAGCCGGCCAATGTGTTCGCCAAACCATTCGGGTTTGGCGGCCAGCATTTTGTTTATCGCTATCTCTCCCCTCTTGAAGCGCTCGGCATCGATCTGCGGGTGACGGTACCGAGCCTCCAGCCGCCGCCAATCGAGGCCGCGAAAGCCTTGGCGCTTCTGGGCACGCACCACATCCGTCCGAACGCCTTCGTCGCTGTCCACGCAGGCGCGAGTTTCAAGGGCCGGCAGTGGCAGCCGGAACGGTTTGCCGAGGCCATTGACCAGATTGCGGCCGAAACCGGACTGGGCATCGTCCTGGTGGGAGGGCCGGGCGAAGGTGAAACCGCCGCGCGGATCGTTGCCCAGACGGCAACGCCGGTGGTCGACCTGGTCGGAGCGCTGTCGCTCGAGACCCTGCTGGCCGTTCTGGAACAGGCTCGGCTGTTTCTGGGCAATGAAAGCGGGCCGATGCATATGGCCGCTGCCGCCGGCACCCCGGTTGTCGGCCTTTTCGGCCTGACGCATCCGTCGCGCTGGGGACCTGTCGGCGTGCCCAGCATCGCGCTTCGGCCGTCAATGCCATGTGACTGCGTGGCCAAGGATTTGTGTCGCCGAACCGATCCCAGCAAGGCGTGCTGCGTTTGGCGCCTGGAGGTGAAGCCGGTTGTCGAAGCGGCGCGCGAAATTCTCGCGCGCACTGAGCTGAAAAATGAACGCTCTGGCTGAGGGCGATGGAACGGCAAGACTGTCGCTGAACGGCTCGTCGACCAAGTGGGAGGTCAAATTGCCGCGCCAGGCGTTTTTCTGCTATCCCCCGTCCGATTTCCGCCTTCATGCGGGTCTTGGGATATCGGCTTGAAACCGCCGGTCGGGAACTTGGTTCGATGCATTTGCCGCAAAAACATCTCTGCGTGATTGCCATGTCGGTGGCGCTGATATCCAGCGCTCATGGCGCGCCGCTGGTCGAACCCACGCTGCACATCAAGCCGGCTGAAAGCGGAACCGGTCGCGTTGCGCTCACGCTCGATGCCTGCGGCGGCAGAACCGACACGCGCATTCTCTCGGCGTTGGTGGACAACAAGATACCGGCCACCATTTTCGTCACCGGCGTCTGGCTGAAGCGCAACGCCGAGGCCGTGGCGATCATGCGGGCTCATCCCGACCTGTTCGAACTGGAAAATCACGGTGGCCGTCATATTCCGGCTGTCGACACGCCCCGGAAGATTTATGGCATACGCAGTGCCGGCAGCCCGGAAGCAGTCCTTGCCGAAGTCGAGTCGGGGGCCGCGGCTCTGGCCACGACCGGCGAACCGGCGCCGAAATGGTTCCGTGGCGCAACAGCCGAATACAGTCCCTCGGCGATTGCGATGATCCGCAAGCTCGGCTTCAAGATTGCCGGCTTCTCGATCAATGGCGACGGCGGCTCGCTGCTCGGCGCCAAGGAGACGGCCAGGCGCATTGCCGCCGCCAAGGACGGTGATGTCATCATCTCCCACATCAATCAGCCGACCCATGCCGCCGGCGAGGGCGTGGTTCAAGGCCTGCTGGCGCTCAAGGACAAGGGCATGACCTTCGTGCGCCTCGACGATGCCGACGGAACTGGCAACCACGGCACCACCGACTAGGGGCCGGCATCACCTGAATATCGATGCCCCCTGAGTGTCTTCAAGCCGAAGCGTTCAGTCCGGCTTGGCCTCGATGCTGACCTTGCTGGCGTAGAACGCGCCGTGGTCGCGGATGGCGGTCATCTCGTCGAAGGGCTGCCGATAGGCCCACATCGCGTCCTTGCCCGCTTCGCCCGCCGGCAGCACGCTCCAATAGCTGGCATCACCCTTGTAGGGGCAGTGCGTCGCGTGATCCGTTCGGCTGAGCTTGTCGAAATCGATGTCGGCGAACGGAATATAGAAGGCGGCTGGGTAGGGGGCCTCCGTCAGCACCTTCGCCTTGGCGGAAGAAGCAATGACCGTACTGCCGGCGCGGATTGTGACGGTCCCGGAATAGGGCTCTATCGTGATGATCTTGTCGGGATTGCGCTGGAAGCCGGGTGCCGGGTTGGCGATCTTGTCCATGCTGGTTCTCCTTGCCCCGACCTTAGGTGTGGTGGGCGGCCGGATAGAACAAGGCCCCCGGTAACAAACAAACAGACGCCAAGCCCCCGTGCGTGGCGCAAGACTGACCTTCGCGTGGCAGCGGAAAATCAGGCAGCGGTTTTGAAGGCGTCCATCAGCCCGGCATAGGCGGCCGCGATGCCCGCCACCGGGTTGCTGCTTCTCGAGATGGTCTCGACTTTCAGCGACCCTCCGACGGTTGGCAAGGTGAGAAGCAGGAACTGGCGATTGCCGCCATCGCCGACGGATGCCGCCGCGACGTGCTGGCCTTCGCCTTCGTTCTGGACGCACATCTTGAACAGCAGTGTGCCGCCGACCGCTTCGAGGGCGCCCCCGACAACTTCGACGAACTCGTCTTCGGAAACAGTCTTTTCGTCCGGCACCAGATCGGCCAGGCTTTCGGCAAGCGTACTCTCGAGAACCTTATCGTCGAGCGCGTCCATGCGAACCTCTTTCAGTCGCCAATCGCACCCCTTTGCCCGTTAACGAAGCTTAACACCGACGATGGCCGGATTATGGCACTTTCTGCGGTTGGTCCGACCACGAGGAGTTTGCGCCGATGGAATCTATTTTAAGCTCCTGCAATTCGACCGGCGGGCGGCCAAATTTCAGGAGCGCTTCAGCAGCGACCAGACGGCCGGCACGAGGCTGGCCGCGAGCGCGACTTTGATGAGATCGCCGACGATGAACGGCACGACGCCGAACTGCCAGGATTTTTCCGGACCGATGAGCAGCGCCAGCCAGGCGAAACCCATCACCATCATCACCACTTCGGCAACCAGCATGGCGTTGAAAAGCTTGATTGGATGACGGTCCCAGCCACGGTCGGCGGCCCAGCCGACAATCGCCGCCATGACCACGAAGCCGGCGAGATAGCCGCCGGTCGAGCCAAGCATGTAGGCAATGCCGATGCCTTTTTCCGGCGTGCCCTGGAAGACCGGGAAGCCCATAGCCCCTTCCGCCATGTAGAGCAGCAGGGTGGCGACGCCGAGCCGCATGCCGAAGGCGGCGGCGATCAGCAGGACGGCAAGCGTCTGCATCGAGATGTCGACAGGCCCGAGCATCACCTTGGTCTTGGCCGAAAGAGTTAGGAGCAGCGTCCCGGCGATCGCCAGCAAAAACTGCGTTGCAAGTCGCGCGGCACCTTCCTGCGGCAAGGCCAGGAAAACAAGCGGGCGCGTCGTCGTTGCGGTTGTCATGGTCTTCCCCAATCCAATCTTGCCGCGAACCAGAAATCGCGGTCTTGCATTTTCCTATATTGGCTTGCGTGCTATGCGGCAATCTGTTTTGCCGTTCCGGGAACAAAGCGCCGACATGGCTCTCAAATTCGATACCAGCTTCGACCCCGCTTACGGCCGAGGTGTAAGCGTGGCCCCCGACGTGCAACGCCTCACGGCCTCTAATCCCAGTCCCTTCACTTTCCACGGCACCAACAGCTACGTCGTGGGCCACGATACGCTGGCGGTGATCGATCCGGGGCCCGATGACGAGGCGCATCTTCAGACCTTGCTCGACCTGATAGCGGGCCGGCCGGTGAGCCACATTTTCGTCAGCCACACGCATCGCGACCATTCTCCGCTGGCGGCCCGGTTGAAGGAGCGCACCGGCGCCCAAGTGCTGGCGGAGGGACGGCACCGGCCGGCGAGGCCCTTGCACATTGGCGAAACCAATGCGCTCGACGCCAGCGCCGACACCGCCTTCGTTCCCGATATCGCCTTGCCGGACGGCGAACTGGTCAGCGGCGACGGCTGGGCGATCCGGACCGTGCTGACGCCCGGCCATACCGCCAACCATGCGGCATTCGCGCTGGAAGGCACCGGCATCCTGTTTTCAGCCGATCACGTCATGGGCTGGGCAACCTCGATCGTCGCGCCGCCGGACGGGGCAATGGCCGACTACATGGCATCGCTGGACCGCCTGATCGAGCGCGGCGACCGGCTGCTGCTGCCTGGCCATGGGGGACCGGTGACGGCGCCGCGCGCTTTCATGCGCGGGCTGAAGACCCATCGCAAAATGCGCGAACGAGCCATATTGGAACGGATCAGGGCCGGCGACAGGACAATCCCCGACATGGTCAAGGCGATCTACAGGGATACCGATCCCCGGCTGCACGGCGCTGCCGGCCTGTCGGTGCTTGCCCATCTGGAGGACCTGGTGGCGCGCGGCGTGGTGGCGACGGACGTCGCTCCCGCAATAGATGGCATTTTCACGCCAGGCCGATAGCCCTGCCGCCACCCACCCGTTCACCCAACCACGGTCGCGGGGCGCGCGATTTGCCCGAAAAATGCTATTGTGCCGGCGCCGCGCCGATCTGGCCGGCGACTTCCTGATCCAGTTCCGCGAGGAATTCAGTGATGCGCGCGGCATTGTCGCCAAGGTCGTGGCGGCCGTAACGCGAGGCGGAGCGCATGTCGACGATGACCGTGTCGCCGTCATCCGTGACGCGAATGGCGACGTCCGCGGGAAGGCCAAGAGCGAAACTCGAGGCGACGGCGGTGATGGTCACCTCCGTCTGTCCGGCGAGTTCGGGATAAGGCTCCGAAAGGTCCCAGCCGCGCCGGTCGAGCACCGTTTCAACGGCGTTGACGACGGTCTCGAACGGCAGGTCGTAGCTGCGTGCGGTGACCAATGGATAGCTGTCCGTCTGCAACGTCTGCTCACCTGGCGTTGATGGGGACATTGCGTTCATGTCCTTGGTCCGGTCGCTGACATCGAGCAGGGGCGGTTCATCGAAATCGGTCGAAATGTCCCGCAGCGGCGGATAGATCGTCGCCCAGTAGGCGGCAACGCCGTAGGGGGTGAGCACCAGCAGCGCCAGCAAGGCGCCGACGGTGAGATCACGGCCACCACGGTCACCAAAATTCCACAGCCTCGCAAAGGCCAGGCCGGCAAACAGCAGCGCCAGCGCCGCCAGCAGGGCGGCAATGCCCAGCACCCACAGGAAGACCGGCGTTTGGATGAGGCCGAAGCGATGGCCGACAAAGTTCGTCAGCAAAAGCACCGCCGAAAAGGCGCCCGTGCGCCGCGACCAGCCGGCAGCCTTCGACGTTTGCCGTTCGGGAATGCTAACCATTATTCTCTGCGCTGCCCCAACCCGGATGAGGTTTAGTGCCTTTTTGCGGAAACACGCAACATCCTCTCAATCCGTCGGCAAGCGATAGTCCCTGAACTGCTGACGCAAGGTGATCTTCTGGATCTTGCCTGTGGCGGTGTGCGGTATCTCGCCGACGAAAGCGACGTCGTCCGGCATCCACCATTTGGCCACCTTGCCATCCATGAAATCGAGAATCCCGGCCTTGGTGGGTTCCTTGCCCGGCTTGGCAACGACGACCAGCAGGGGCCGCTCGCCCCATTTCGAATGCTTGACGCCGATGGCCGCCGCTTCCGCTACATCGGGGTGGCCGACGGCCAGATTCTCCAAGTCGATGGTCGATATCCATTCGCCGCCGGACTTGATGACATCCTTGGCACGGTCGGTGATCTGCATGTAGCCGCCGGCATCGATATGGGCGACGTCTCCAGTGTCGAACCAGCCGTCCACGTCGAATTGCTCCGCGCCCGCACCGCCATAATAGGCGCGGGCGACGGCGGGGCCGCGCACCTTCAGCCGGCCGAACGTTTTGCCGTCCCATGGCTGCGGATTGTTCTCGTCGTCGGTTACCTTCATTTCGACGCCGAAGGGCGGGTAACCCTGCTTGCTTTGGACGTCGAGCCGAGCCTCGCCCTCGAGGCCGGCATAGTCCGGCTTCAAGGTGCACAGCGTGCCGAGCGGCGACATTTCGGTCATGCCCCAGGCATGGATGACCTGCACACCGTAGCTGTCCTGGAATTTCGTCATGATCGCACGCGGGCACGACGAGCCGCCGATTACGACCTTGCCCAGATGGGGAAGCGTCTTGCCAGTCTCCTCCAGATATTGCAGCAGCATCATCCACACGGTCGGCACGGCGGCGCTGAATGTCACCTTTTCCTGATCGAGCAATTCATAGATCGAGGCGCCGTCCATTTTGCAGCCGGGCATGACCAGCTTGGCGCCGATCATCGGGCCGCTCTGGCCAAGGCCCCAGGCATTGGCGTGGAACATCGGCACCACCGGCAGGATCGTGTCGCGTGACGACAGCCCCATCGCGTCGGGCATGGACGCGATCATGGCGTGCAGCACGTTCGAGCGATGACTGTAGACGACGCCCTTGGGATCGCCTGTCGTGCCCGATGTGTAACACATGCCGGCGGCGGTGCCTTCGTCGAAGGTCTTCCAGGCGAAATCGCCATCGACCTCATCAAGCCAGTCCTCATAGGCGACGGCATTGGGCAAGGTCGTCTGCGGCATGTGTGCCTTGTCGGTGAGCACGATCACCCTTTTTCAGCGATTTGACGGCACCGGCGATTTTTTCCAGCAAAGGTATAAAGGTCAGGTCGACGAAGACGGCCTTGTCTTCGGCATGGTTCATGATCCAGACGATCTGCTCGGGAAACAGGCGCGGATTGAGCGTGTGATAGATCGCGCCGATGCCCATGATGCCGTACCACGCCTCGATATGGCGCGCGGTGTTCCAGGCCAGCGTGGCGATGCGGTCGCCCAACCCATAGCCGTCTCGCTCCAGCCGCTGGGCGACCTTGAGAGAACGGCGGTGGATGTCGGCATAGGTCGTGCGTACGATCGGCCCCTCGATCGAGCGCGACACGATCTCGCGCACGCCATGTTGCCGTTCAGCGTTGTCGATCAGCTTGTGGCACAGCAGCGGCCATTCCTGCATCAGTCCCAGCATGCCGGGTTCCTCCCTCACGCTTTTGGCGGTGCGCTTTTGATCGCATTGTGAAGCGAACCGGGGAATTGTCCAGCGTCCACAAGCGCAGCGGACGAAAGTCGGAGTTCGACCTGTATTGGCAAACGGTTGAATCCGGACGGCTTTTTGATTTCGCTCGGCTGCATCGGGCCCGGACCGGCCGTCGATGGTGGTCTGGCCAGGCGGTTGGCCGAATTGGCAGGGGCAATTGGTCGGCACCAAAGATATCGCCTTTATATCGGCTCGGGGTTCGCCCGTTTTCTTAACGAGTGGAGAATAATCCGGAACATTAGCCGCAGCTTTTAAATTACGATGCAGCAATGCTGCCGATCATAACTTCTGCCGACTAGTCCCGTTAAATAGATGCTTGCTGGTGAGGTCGCACTGGCGTAGCTCTTGATCTTGGACTGAGTCGAATCGCCAATGGTGAGCGGTCCGGTTCGATTTGCGAACGAACAGCCTGCCAAGTGTAGTGGCGATCGCCGACACGGGCACCTTTCGGGGGAAGGAAAGGGGAAGAAGTTGAATGTCGCAACATCAACGATTGTCGGAAGCCGGCACTTCCTGTTCAGAATTCGTTTCCAACTCGTCGGCGGACTGACATTCGCGATCATCGCTCCAGCACTGATCCGGATAGCATCCTATCCGGATGCGATCTATTCGGCCAATCTGCAGATAACGGTCGCGGCTGCCATCATTGCGCATGTTACCGGCTTTCTTGCCTATCGCCGCATTGGCAATTTTCCGGGCGTGGCCGCGGCCAGCTACATCCTGCCGACATTCCTCCTGTCCTACGGTCTAGTTTTCCTGACGATTTTCTTTTTCCGCTTCGAGTATAGCCGGTTTCAGGCCGCCGCCAGCTTCACGCAGTCCACGCTCTGGTATTTCGGCCTGAGCCTCATGACCCGGCGTCTTGAGCCGTACCGGCTGGCCGTCATTCCCGGCGGCAACGTCGAGCGCCTCAGGGCGTTGCCGGGCGTGCACTGGTTCTGGCTAAAGTCGCCCGGCATCGTTATCGAAAGGGTTAACGGTGTGGTCGTCGATTTGCGTGCGGACCTCGGCGCCGAATGGGAACGCTACATCGCCGACCGGGCGCTGTCGGGCACGCCCGTCTATCACGTCAAGCAGGTCAGCGAATCGCTGACGGGTCGCGTCGAGATCGAACATCTGTCGGAGAACACGCTCGGCTCGCTCAATCCGAACCAGGCTTATCTCAAGATCAAGCAAGCCATCGACTGGACCTCCGCGCTTGTCCTCGTCGTGATTCTTTGTCCCGTTCTGCTGCTGGTCGCCCTGTCGATCCGGCTGGACTCGGAAGGTCCCGTGCTGTTTCGCCAACCCCGCATGGGCTACCGGGGCAGGATCTGCACCGTCTACAAATTTCGTTCGATGAGGCAGCAGGTCGGCTCCGGCAGCGACAAGGACAAGGCGATCACGAAACCGGATGACGATCGCATCACGCGGGTCGGGAGCTTCCTGCGCAAGTTCAGGATCGACGAGCTGCCGCAGGCCATCAACATCCTGCGCGGTGAGATGAGCTGGATCGGGCCACGGCCGGAAGCCGTCGTGCTGTCGCAATGGTACGAGGCGGAACTGCCGTTCTACCGGTACCGGCACATCGTCAGGCCGGGCGTGAGCGGGTGGGCACAAGTAAATCAGGGCCATGTCGGGGCGGTCGGTGATGTCATGGAAAAATTGCACTATGATTTTTACTACATAAAGAACTTCTCACCTTGGTTGGACGTGCTGATCGTTCTCAGGACCATAAAAACGATGTTCACCGGTTTTGGTGCGCGATAGCGATCATACGTGCAGGAAGCAATGGATCTCGCCTCAAGGAAAATAGCTGTGATCGGACTTGGCTATGTCGGTCTGCCGCTGGCCGTTGCCTTCGGGGCGACCAGGAATGTGATCGGTTTCGACATCAACCCGTCGCGCGTGGAGGCGCTGAAGCGCGGCGAGGACCACACGTTAGAAGCCAGCGAGGAGGAAATCGCCGCCGCCAGAGGGCTGAAGTTCACCAGCGAGAAGGCCGATCTGCGCGACTGCGGAATTTTCATCGTTACCGTGCCCACGCCGATCGACCGGGCCAACAGGCCGGACCTGAAACCTCTCGTCATGGGGTCGACAACGGTCGGCGAGGTCATATCCCCGGGCGCGGTGGTGATCTTTGAATCCACCGTCTATCCCGGCTGCACGCAGGAAGTCTGCGCACCGCTGATCGAGAAACATTCCGGGCTGCGCTACAACAGCGATTTCTTCCTCGGCTACAGTCCCGAGCGCATCAACCCCGGCGATCGCGAGCACCGGTTGCAGACGATCGTGAAGGTCACCAGCGGTTCCACGCCGGAGGCGGCGGAGGCCATCGACGCGCTCTATGCCTCGATCGTGCCGGCGGGTACGCATCGTGCCTCCAGCATTGCCGTGGCCGAGGCCGCCAAGGTCATCGAGAACACGCAGCGCGACTTGAACATCGCCCTGATGAACGAGCTGTCGCTGATCTTCGGCAAGCTGGGCATCGACACATCGGAAGTGCTGGAGGCAGCCGGCACGAAACGGAATTTCCTGCGCTTCACACCCGGTCTCGTCGGCGGGCACTGCATCGGCGTCGACCCTTATTATCTCACTCACAAAGCCCAGGAACTCGGCTATTATCCCGAGGTGATTCTTGCCGGCCGCCGTATCAACGACAGCATGGGCCAGCACGCGGCGGACCAGACGGCCCGCCTGATGATGCGCAAGGGCATACCTGTCGTGGGCAGCCGAATCCTGGTCATGGGTGCCGCCTTCAAGGAGAACTGTCCCGATCTGAGGAATTCCAAGGTGGCCGACATCGTTGCACAGCTCCGGCAGTACAATGCCAGCATCGACATCTGGGATCCTTGGGTTGGCGCGCAAGAGTGCGCGCGCGCCTTTGGCGTAGCCAGCGTGAAGGAAAAGCCCGCGGAGCGCTATGACGGCGTCATCGTCGCTGTCGGACACGCGCAGTTCCGCGGCTTGGGCGTTGCGGGCCTGAAGGCACTTTGCAAGGACCCCAGCGTAATCTACGACATCAAGGGGCTGTTCCCGAGGGACGTTACGGACGGGCGCTTCTGATGAAGGTATTGGTCACCGGCGCTGCCGGCTTCATAGGCTATCATGTCGCCAGGCGGCTCCTGGAGCGCGGTGACGAGGTTGTCGGCATCGACAGCATCAACGATTACTACGACCCGCAAATCAAGCGGGCGCGGCTGCGGCTCCTGGACGAGGCGAGCCGCAAGACCAATGCCGGCTATCATTTCATCCACGGCGATCTCGCCGACAGGGGCGTGGTCGACGGCTGCTTTACCGACCATGCCTTCGACCGGGTGATCCATCTCGCCGCCCAGGCCGGCGTGCGCTACAGCCTGGAAAACCCGCGCGCCTATGTCGAGAGCAACATTGTCGCCTATACCAACATGCTCGAGGCCTGCCGCGGCAGCCGTGTCGGGCACCTGACCTATGCCAGCACCTCGAGCGTCTACGGCGCCAACACCGACATGCCGTTTTCCGAGCATCGGCCGGCCGACCATCCGCTGCAGTTCTACGCCGCCACCAAGCGCGCCAACGAACTGATGGCGCACAGCTACAGCCACCTGTTCGGCCTGCCGACCACGGGGCTGCGCTTCTTCACCGTGTACGGCCCCTGGGGACGCCCTGACATGGCGCTGTTCCTGTTCACCAGGAGCATCCTGGCCGGTGAGCCGATCAAGCTGTTCAACAACGGCAACCACACGCGCGACTTCACCTATGTCGAGGACATCGCCGAGGGCGTGATCCGTGCCAGCGACAGCCCCGCCGCGGCCAACCCGGCCTGGGATTCCGGCCGCCCGGATCCGGCGACCAGCAGCGCGCCCTGGCGCATCTTCAACATCGGCAACAACAATCCGGTGAAGCTGACCGCCTATGTCGAGGCACTGGAAAACGCGCTCGGCCGCAAGGCCGTGATCGAGCTGCTGCCGCTGCAGGCCGGCGACGTGCCCGACACCTTCGCCGACACTTCGGCGCTGCAGGCGGCCGTCGGCTATCGCCCCCGCACCTCCGTCACCGACGGGGTAGGGCGGTTCGTCGAGTGGTACCAGGATTATTTTGGGCGGGGATAGCGCGAAGCGATAAGGGAGGCAGTGTCGTTGCTGAGGGTGTTTGTACGCGCGAACGTGGCGGTCTCTGAATATCTTGACAGGGCCTTGCCGCCACGCCTTCGCGCGGACGGCAATCACACGTTCGCAACCGAAATCGCGCCGGCGCTGCTGTCTCCGGACGCATTGGTCTACGATCTGGGTGGAGGCGCAAGACCGCTCGTCAGCCTGCCGCAGAAGCGGCGCCTCGGGCTCGTCCTGGTAGGGCTTGATCTCGCCGCCGAGGAACTGTCCAAGGCTCCCGATGGACTCTATGACGAGCAGATCGAGGCAGACCTTACCGTGTTCAAGGGAAGGCAGGATGCTGATCTGGTCATATGCCAGGCGACCCTGGAACATGTTCGCGATGGAGAGGGCGCGCTTCGCGGCATCGCCAGTTGCGTCAAGCCGGGCGGTTTGGTTGCCATTTTCTCGCCATCACGCAATGCCGTTTTCGCCAGGTTGAACCTTTTGCCTGAGAGGATCAAGCGGCGGCTGCTGTTTGCCATCTATCCCGACAAAGGCAGGGGTCACGACGGATTTCCGGTTTTCTACGACAAATGCCTGCCAAGCGAGGTGGAAAGGATCGCGGCGCAAAATGGGTTGGAGCTTGTCCAGCGACGCCTGTTCTGGAGAAGTTCATACTTCTATTCCTTCGTGCCGGCTTTCGTCGCCTGGCGCCTCTGGCTTGGCATCACCGCTCTCTTGCTCGGCAAGGATGCGGCGGAGACCTATGCCTATGTCTTTCGGCGAAAACAGTGATCCGTCGAAGATATTCTCCGCCGGTGCTGGCCCGTTTCCGGTTGCGCCTGCTCTCCAACGGGGGAGCAAGAGCCGAACGAGGCGGTATGGCGGCGGCCGGACTGCGAATCGGATGAAGCGAACGGGGAAAGATGGAAAGTCGTCGGGCGATCCGGATGCCCGGATCGCCGTCTTCATCCCCTCGCTGCGGGCAGGTGGCACCGAGCGCGCGATGCTTACCCTGGCCCGGGAATTCGACCGGCGCGGGTTGGTGACGGATCTCGTACTTGGATGTGCGACAGGGGAATATCTTCCACTGGTTCCAGACAGTATAAGGATAGTGGATCTGCAAGCGTCTCGCATGCTGTTTTCCCTGTTCGGCCTGATTCGCTACGTCAAGGCGGAGCAGCCGCGGGTGATGCTGTCGGCGCTGCCTCACGCGAACATCCTGGCAATAGTGTCGTCCTTCCTGTCACGGCAAGGGGTGCGTACGGTCATATCCGAGAGAAGCAACCTGTCCAGGACCCTTGCGGATACGAAATTGGTCCGTGAGAGATTTCTGCCGTTCCTCATGCGAATGACATATGGTTACGCCGACAGGATAATAGCCGTCTCACATGGCGTTGCGGACGATCTGATCAGGGGCATCGGGCTCGACCCGAATTCTGTCGAAGCAATCCACAACCCATTGGATGTCGAACACATTCGGGCACAGGCCAGCGCGCCCATTGATCATCCGTTCGCGGACGAGGACGGCAGGTCCCTGCTGGTCGCCGTCGGTCGCCTCGATTTCGCAAAGGACCATGCCACTCTGATTAGCAGCTTTTCACGGGTCGTAAGGAAACGACCGGTCAAACTGGCGATTGTTGGGGAAGGGCCGCTGCGGGCGTCGCTGCAGACGATGATCGATGAACTCGAGTTGCGTTCCTCGGTCGCCCTGATCGGCTTTTCGAAAAATCCGTATCCGTGGATGCGCCGCGCCGCGCTGTTTCTCCATTCGTCGCGAAGGGAGGGCTTTCCCAATACGATTATCGAAGCGATGGCCTGCGGAGCTAGGGTGGTGAGCACGAATTGCGAAAGCGGCCCAGCGGAAATCCTGGAGGACGGCAAGTGGGGGCGGCTTGTCGCGGTGGGCGACGTGCAAGCCTTCGCGGCCGCGATATTGGCCGGGCTGGATGATGCCAACCCACCCGATGTCAGACGTCGGGCCCAGGATTTCAGTGTCGAAATAGTGGCTGACGCGTATCTGCTCGCGATGGGTATGGGCCTGGCGAGCGCCACCCGAAAGGAGTTCCAGGATTAAAGTCCTGCATGTCATCACCGGGCTGCACAATGGCGGTGCTGAGGCGGCATTGTTCCGTCTGTGCATGGCCGAGCACACTCATTCGCACGCAGTGGTCTCGCTTTCCGACGAAGGAAAATATGGCCCGCTGCTTCGGGAGGCGGGGGTGCCCCTGGCCTGTCTGTCGATGCCGAAGGGAAGGCTAAGCCTCGGCGGGCTCGCGGCATTTCGGCGTGTCTTGTCAGCCCATCGGCCTGATATAGTCCAGTGCTGGATGTACCATGCAAATCTGGTTGGTGGCGTCCTGTCGCGGCTTGCGGGTATCCGGCTGGTGGTTTGGGGAATGCACAATTCCGGTCTGGATCCGCTTGTCGCCCCCTTGGCCACGCGGATGGCGGACCGGGCCTGCGCGCTCATGTCCCGGGTGGTCCCGACCCAGATCGTGAGCTGTTCGCAACAAGCGTCACGGCGCCATATCAGTGCGGGTTACTCGGCTTCGAACTGGACGATAATTCCGAACGGTTATGATCTGGCTGTCTTCGAGCCGGATGCGAGGGCGCGCAGTCGGCTGCGTCGGGCTTGGTCGATAGATGAAGGCCAATTCGTCATCGGAAGCGTCGCCCGCTGGCATCCCGACAAGGATCACAGGAATCTCGCCGCTGCCTTGGCCAAGCTGTCGGCGCGCGCCGAGTTCCCTTTCAATGTATTCTCGCCGGCCCCGGAATCTCTCCTGAAAATAACGACCTTGCCGGACTGCTGGACCGTTACGGCGTTCGCGACAAGGTGATGCTGCTTGGTCCGAGCGACGGTGTCGCCGCTCTCATGAGTGCGTTCGACATCCATGTGCTTGCCTCGAGGCGCGAGGCATTCCCTAACGTGGTCGCCGAAGCCATGGCGTGCGGTACGCCTTGCGTGGCGACGGACGTCGGCGATATCGGCGTGATTGTCGGCAACACTGGATGTGTTGTTCCGAGCCAGGATCCCGACGCGCTTTCTCGCGCCATTACAAACATGGCTCTGGAAAACCGCAACTCGCCATCCTGGGAGACCAGACAGCAGGCATGCCGCAACCGCGTCGCCTCCGATTTTTCACTTGAGCGGATGGCAAGGGCATACAGCGCGCTATGGGAGAGATTGTCCGCCAAGGACTTGCGCACGGAAAACGACCAGGAACGGACAATTATATGGTAACCTCGCGAGTCATCAGGCAGACGGTGGGGATTGCCGTGTTGGAAACCGACAAGCTGTTCGCAGGCTCGATTCCGGAAAACTACGACCGCTACATGGTGCCTTTGATCTTTGAGCCGTTCGCCGCGGATATCGCACGACGAGCCGCGGCTCTATCGCCCGCTGCGGTCCTGGAAATCGCCGCGGGCACCGGGGTCGTCACCCGCGTATTGGCGCCAAGACTGTCGCCCGACGCAAGCTATGTCGTGACCGACCTAAACCAGCCGATGCTCGACTACGCGGCTTCGCGACAAACTCCTGACAGCCGCATCGAGTGGCGCCAAGCGGATGCCATGGCGCTGCCATTTGAAGATGGAGCCTTCGATCTTGTCTGTTGTCAATTCGGTGCGATGTTCTTTCCGAACCGCACGTCTGCCTATCGCGAAGCCAGGCGGGTCCTGAAGCCCGGCGGACGGTTTTTGTTCAACGTGTGGGATCGCATCGAGGAGAATGTGTTCGCCGATGACGTGACCAACGCTCTCGCACGGATCTTTCCCGACGATCCCCCGCGCTTCCTGGCACGCACGCCGCACGGCTATCACGACAAGGTGCTGATCCGTCGCGACCTGGAGGATGCAGGTTTCTCCCGTGTTGTGATCGAGACGAGAGCCGAACAGAGCCGCGCATCCTCGGCACGTCTTCCGGCCGTTGCCTACTGTCAAGGCACTGTTCTTCGCACCGAAATCGAGGCCAGGGGCGCTGGAAAACTGGACGCCGCAACCGATTACGCGGCATTCGCCATCGCAGAAAGACACGGCGGCGGCGAAGTCGCCGCCAAAATTCAGGCCCATGTAATCATGGCCGAGGTCTAGGTGTCGGCGGGCCCGTTCCGCACGACATGTTGCCCGCCGTACCGCACTTGCATGGCATTCGCAGCGCCACACCAGCCGGATTTGTGAGCCGCAGGGCGCGAGGATATTGGGAGCTAGGCACGAGGGTGATGGTGCGGGACGTCAGAAGAGATTACCTGGTCTCGCCCTTTGTGCTTACGCCGCAAATGCTTTTGCTTATATCGAGCCTGCTTTATTTCTTTCCATTTCTTGCCGGCGGCTTTCAGTATGTTGACGTTGGCGGAAGGAAGTATGATTTCACATATGATTTGGGCACGGGGTATGCCATCGCCGTTTCCATGGCTTGCATCGTCGCGGCGATGGTTGGCTTCGTTCCGAGACGCCAGAGTTTCGAAATTGAGGGAGATAGCCAAGGAGAGTCGTTGGTAATAATCGCGATGATCATTATTTTCGGCGGAATTTCAATTGCGAACCCGGCACTTTTCTCCGCTTCTAAGGTTGATGTTTTATCGTCAACTGGTCGATTACAGTATATATTTTACAATGCTTGTATCATCGGCGTGGTCTTTGGGGCTCTGGCGGGGTGGAGGAAATCCAAGCTTGTTATTGCCCTGAGCTGCCTTGGGCTAATCTTGACGCTCTATATTGGGCATCGATCCCCAGTTGCGATAGCTATTGTATCTATACTGTATATAAGATACAGGAATGTTCCGTTGATAATGATAAGCAAACGGAATGCAATCGGCGGGCTTTCAGCATTCTTTTTTCTGGCGATGTACAAGTCTGTCTACTCTGCGGTGAAGGCGGGGAATTTCGAGCTTGTCGGCCAGAAAATGAAATTCGACCAGCTGTCAGATTCCACCCTTGTCGGGTTGGAGCAGTTCGTGACATTGGCTCATTTGGATCTCATCGTAAAATATAACTACACATTGCCTTGTTCCAATCTCTGGTTGGTGCCGCTTTCTTTCATTCCATTCTCGGATGCGGTCTTGGGCAAGGATGGCTGCACTTACAACGAGCAGGTCCAGCCGCTGCTCTTTCCAGGCTACAGTGGCGGTGTGGCAGCAAATATCTGGGCGGAGTTCTATGCAAATTTCGGATACGCCGGATTTCCGCTGCTCGTCATTATTCTTTCCCTGGTCTGTGTCGCCATCGAAGCAATAATCCGCAACGTGCGCAGCGCGACGCTCAAGTCTGGTCTGATCGTGGCGATCATCCACCTTACCTTCTACATCCAGCGCAAGGAACTGCTCGCCGCGTTCATCTCCGCCAAGCGGATCATCCTTGTGTCGGTTTTCGTATTGGGGCTGGTGTATCTCCATCGAAAGTGCTTCCCGCAAGCGCCTGCGATGGAAGCGGGAGTGCGGGGCCTGCGCCGGGACCATGGCTGACGACATGACGGCGATAGCCAAACCTTCTGGATGGATACGCGCACGCAGGGTCGCCCGGGACGTCACCGTGACCACATCCTCAAGTGGGGTGGCGGCTTTGTGTTCCATCATCGCGTTGGCGCTCAATGCACGCTCGCTCGGCCCCGGAGATTTTGGCACCCTCGCCGTAATCCAGGCCTATGTCACGTTCATCTCCGGCCTGGCTACGTTCGAGAGTTGGCAGCCTGTCATCAGGCTGTCCGCCAGGTCGCGCTCGCGTCTTGGCCGGGCAGCATCATGCGGGATCGCGCTCGACGTTTCGGCGGCCGTTGTCGCCACTGCGGTGGCGGCCGGCGGGGTCCTGCTGTTTGGAGAGTCGATCGGCGTGTCCCACCAGGATCGGCTTCTGGCGCTGATCTATAGTCTCACCTTGCTGGCCAGCCTCGCGGGCACACCCAAGGGGGTGCTTCGCCTGAATGGGCGGTACGACGTCATTGCCGGCAATCAACTCGCCCAGGGGGCTGCCGTGGTTGTTGCCGCGCTCGTCCTCTGGGCCATCGAAGCGCCTCTGATCGCCTATGTGGCTGTGTTGGCGGCGATCGGTGCGCTCTACAATCTGACGCTGTTCGTCCGGCTGCTTGTCTATGCCCGACGCGAGAACATTAAACTATTCAATCCGCTTCGTTCCCGTTCCAGGCGGCGTTTCTTTTGGACATTCCTTGTCATGGCTACTGGGACCGGTGTGCTGTCGACACTGGTGAGTGCTAGACGACATGTAGCCTTGTTCCTTGTCGCCGGTCTTTTAGGAGATGTTGCCGCCGGCGCCTATTCCGTAGCGTCGCGTCTGGCGACGATGATGTCCCGGCTGACCGGCCCCTTGAACCAGGTGATCTTTCCCGAAATGGCGAAAGTGTCCAACGAAGAATCTCCTTCCCGCCTAAACAGGTTGAACGCTCGCATCACGATGATTTCGGCATGTGTCGCCGCGGGCATGGCGGCTGGCGGTATCGTGCTGCAAAAATTCATCGTGGTTCTGGCCGCCGGCTCGGCCTATGCCGATGCCTCGCTGCTTTTCGCTATCTTGTTCGCGGCCGAGTGCCTCGGCCTGGCCGGAATGCATTTCAATCCTTTGATCCAGGTTCTGGCCGGAACAAAACCGCTTCTCAAGATCATGGCGTCGTCATTCATCGTCTACCTGCCGCTTTCGTTCGTCCTGTCGGGCTGGATCGGAATTCCGGGTATCGCATGGGCAGGTCTGATCGCATCGGCGCTGGTCTACACGGCAATGATGCTGGTTTCGCAATTGTTGCTGAAAAAGCAGATCCGAATCACGGAAAATATCCCAGGTCTGACAGTTTGAGATACTTGTTTTGCCTACCAAGATATCACACCAATGTTGTGCCTTGGGTGCGCATACTGACCTCGGCCGGGCATCATGTTGCAGTCGACGTCGTCGAAACAGGGGCGACGGAGAACCACATGCTTGTTTCTCCCAATGTGGTGGCACCATCGGCGCTGTCACGAAGAGTTATGCACATGGGTCCGAGCGGTATCCCAAACTCGCCCTTTTCCTTTCCTGGTCTTGGTTCCTACTGGAGACATCTTCGGGTCGAGAATCCCGATGTGGTGATCGTGCGCGGCGTGACGCGATGGTTCTGCAGGATCGCCGCGTTGTGCGCGATTTTGCAAGGCCGCAAGCTGGTTATCTACGATCAGGAGGATGTCAGGCCTCAGGCATGGAGCGGCACATGGTTACGCAGAGCTGTCTTTCGGCAACTCGGGATTGCGCACTTCACGTCACGGCTTCCGTCCAATCCTGGCCCTATCGGTGCGGGAGGCGCCATGCCCCTGCCATTCGGAAATCCCTTCGAGCCGATCCAGATCGGAGGGCTGCGAGGCAGGCCGTTGCATTCGCCGCCCCGAATCCTGATGGTGGCAAAATACAGGGAGCGAAAGGGGCACAGTTTGCTTCTGAGGGCACTGGCGGTGATCTCGGCGTCCACACCATTCTCCATAACGTTGTGCGGCGAGGAGGCGACGCATTCCGATACGGCTTTTTGTGAGGCCTTGCGGCAAGAGGCCCGAGCGCTTGGACTTGCGGACAGACTTCGATTTCAAAACAACGTAGCTCATGACAGGATGATCTCGATCTATGCCAGCCATGATCTCTTGATATTGCCGTCGCGTACCGAGCCTGCCGCGGTATCTCCCGTCGAGGCCGCCTGGGCGGGATGTGCCGTATTGATGTCGCGTGACAGCGGCACGAGGCAGTACCTCCCTCCGGGTTCCGGGTTCGACTTCGATCCAGACGACCCGCAAGACATCGCCCGCGCGGTTGCCGGGCTTATTGCCCGGCCCGAGGACCTCAGGCTTGCAAGAGACGCATGCTTCACGCGCATTTCTTCAGTTGCCGATGACGATGTGATCTTGCGGCTGTTGGAGACTTTGCGGCCGCACGCCGTGCGGCTGTGCGAGACGATGGGCTGATGCATATCCGGAGGGGCGGGGAGTGGGGTCCGAAGTGGGAAGGAAGATTGTCATCTCGATCAACACGTCCTGGAACGTCGTCAATTTCCGCAAGGGCCTGATCGAGGGGTTGCGGCGGCGCGGCTATGATGTCGTCATCGTCGCGCCGAGGGACGAGTATTCATCCTTGATCCCAGGGATGGGTTGCCGCCACGTCGACATCGAAATCGACAATTCCGGCACCTCGCCTTTTCGCGACCTTGCGCTTCTGTGGCGCTACTGGCTTATCCTGCGCCGCGAGAAGCCGCTGGCGTTCGTAGGCTTCACCATCAAGCCCAACGTGTTCGGCTCTATGGCTGCAAACCTGAATGGCATTCCGGTCATAAACAATATTTCGGGGCTCGGCACTGTCTTCGTCCAGGGCGGCCTTCTCCAGGGAATCGCCAAAGCCCTTTATCGCCTGGCGCTGGCCCGTTCGAAGGTGGTCTTCTTTCAGAACGGCGACGACCGGATGCTGTTCGTCGGCGCGCGCATCGTGCGCAAGGAACGGACCGCGATGCTGCCCGGCTCAGGCGTCGATCTCGCGCGCTTCTCGCCGTCGCCGCGCCAGCGCGCGCCGTCCGATGCCGTCGTATTTCTGCTGGTGGCCAGGCTACTATGGGACAAGGGTGTCGGTGAGTTCATCGAAGCTGCCCGCCTCGTCCGTCGCCAAGCGCCTGCGGTGCGCTTCCAACTCCTTGGCTTTCTCGATGTCGAGAACCGAACCGCGATCAGCCGCGCTGAAATCGAGCAATGGGTCGACGAGGGTTTGGTCGAGTATCTCGGTGCCACCGACGACGTTCGCCCTTTCCTGGGTGCCGCCGATTGCGTCGTCCTGCCTTCCTACAGGGAGGGCACGCCGCGCTCGCTGCTCGAGGCGGCCGCGATGGGCAAACCTCTGATCGCCGCGGACGTGCCCGGCTGCAAGGAGGTGGTGGACCATGCCGTCAACGGTTTCCTTTGCAAGGTCAGGGATGCCAGCGACCTGTCGGCACGGATGATCGATTTCGTGACGATGGACGGTCACTCCAGGGACGCGATGGGGAACGAGAGCCGGAAAAAGGTTGAACGGCAGTTTTCGGAAACGATCGTCGTCGAGAGTTACATGCATCAGATAGAGAAGCTCACGGCTGCCGCCACGTGATGAGCGGCTATCGCCTTCCGCTTCTCGGCAGTGATCCGGCCGACACCGGATCTGTTCCGTCTTAGCGGCCGATCGCCGGGGCTTCATTGAGCCCCTGCCAGTCCACGATTGTCCGACCAGGCGCAAGCTGCCGTGGCTTCATCGGTGATGGTGAACCACCGTCCCCGTCCGCCAAGTCTGATCAGGAGCGCTCGCGCGCAGTTACGGGGAAAATGAAACCTCAATTGTTTGTCGGGTAATCTGAAATTCGTCGGCGATAGTCAGAACTGTTCATGCGCAATTGCTAAAGTGGTGAGATCCCAAAGGCACGAGCAAGTCAAAATTCTAGCGCCAGCGCGAAACAGGTTGGAATCGTGGCAAGAAACTGTTACGCGCTGATGTCCTGAAATTTTGATTTGGCAAATTCCAAGGAGCGGCTTCGAGAGAAGGGGAAAACGAATGAATCTCATCGTCAGAACTGTGGTGGTTGGATTTGTTGTTTCAGTCGGTTCCGTTTCCGCGTCTGCTCAGAAAGCATCTTGCAGTTGCGCGACTGCCTATCATGGTGCGTCAAATCCGGTTGGATCCATTGTTTCCGCCAAGGGCGATGTGATGGTGTCGCAGGCCGCCGGCTACAGCCCGGCCAAGGCAGGAAATACGCTTGATTCCGGCGGTCGTGTGGTGGTCGGCGCCAAGGGGTCGGCGTCCGTGGCCCTGGGCGGCTGCAACCTGGATGTGCCGGCGAATTCGAGCCTGGATATCTCTCGTGTCGAGGGCAACATCTGGCTCAAGCTGATTGGCTCCGAGCAGACCGCCGCCATCCAGCAGTCTGGCGGAGCGGTCGGCGGCTTCGGTCCGCCCGAGGGAATTTTTGCTGGTGGGCTTCTTGCGACCGGCGTGCTTGCGGCCACGCAGGACGACGACAGCGCTGTCAGTTGTTGAAGGCTGTGGCCCACTGCCGTGATTGGCCGCGGCGCGCCGATAGTGTCTTTAGACGGGTTCGTTAAACCATATTGCATTAGTACTTGTTGAAATAGTGTGGGCGATTCCTGGCAGGGAATAGCTGTTTCGGTGGGGCGGAAATGACGGGTCGAGTTGGAGTTGTTATTGCTTTTGTAGCGCTCGCAGCGGGAAATGCCTTGTTTGCCGGGTCCGCGGCTTTCGCACAGGCAGCGCAGTGTTCCTGCCTTGCAGCCATACCGGTTTCGGGAAGTGTGGTCGGCCAGTTGACCAATGTCCAAGGTGACGTGCGGATGTCACAGGCTGGCGGTTATGCCGGTGTGAATGGCGAGGCGTCGGTCTATTCGGGCGCACGCATCATGACAGGGGCGCAGGCTTCGGCTTCCCTGGTTGTGGGCACCAATTGCGCGTTCAACGTTCCGGCGAATGTGACCGTCCAGATCGACCCTGTCGAGGGCGGTATGTGCGTGTCGTTCGATGCACCGCAAGCCGCTGTCGAGCCGGCCGGTTCCGAGCCCGGCGTTTTGCCGGTTCTCCTCGGTGCCGGTGCGACTGGCGGTGGTGCGGCCCTTATTCTCGGCCTGCAGGATGACGATGACGCCGTCAGCCGCTAGTCGGCCCTCAGCGGTCCTGTTCTGAGTAAGCTTGTGAATGCGTCATTCGCCGCCATGCGGGTGATGCGTTTGTATTTTGTCGAGGCTGTGGCGTCGCTTTGCCTCCATGCAGACAGAAACGCCAATGATCGACCTGCATTCCCATATTCTGCCTGGTCTCGACGATGGCTCTTCCAGTCTGGCTGAATCGCTCGAAATGGCGCGGCTGGCAGTGGCTGATGGGACAACGCATATGGTGTGCACCCCGCACGTCATGCCTGGCCTCCATGAGAACGGCACGACAAACATTGCCCAGGCAGTCGAGGCGCTGGTCAGGGAACTTGCTCGCGCCGGCATCCCGCTTGTCCTCTACGTCGGCGCCGACGTTCATGTTTCGCCTGATCTTCCCGACCGGCTAAAGCTCGGCAAAGTGCCGACGTTGAACGGGTCGCGCTATTTGAGCGATTGAACGCATTGGGCTGCCTTATCCAGCTCACGGCGGATTCGGTCGTGGGAGCCTTTGGCCGGACCGCTCTCTACTACTCGGAAAAGCTGCTCGACGAGGGCAGGGTGGACATCATCGCATCCGATGCGCATGGCCTGTCGAGGCGTCGGCCGGGGCTTTCCCAGGCCGTGGTCGCCATAGCAAATCGGTGCGGCGAAGATGAAGCCTACAATATGGCGGTAAAACGGCCGGTCGCGATATTGCAGAATCGGCTGCTCGCGCCCATTGGAAAAGTGAGCACCAAGAAATTATATGCCGGCAGCGCGGGCCGTTTCGGCGGATTGGGTCGGCTGTTCAAGAGCGGGTCTCTGGGATGAACATTTTCGATCTTGCCAGAAACAATGCAGGTATGCCGACGCTGGCCGCGTTGCTTGCACTCTCTGCTTGCGCGAGCTCTTCTTCAACATCATCGACGGCCTCGGTCGAAGCGTTGCAACCGACATCGTCTTTGAGGGCCCTTGCCGGCGGTGGTGCGCTGCAGGTGGTGAAAGACCTGCCGGCGCCGCAAAACACGCAAAATGGCAGCGAGCAGCCGCTGTCAGCCAACGACGTGCTCGAAGTCAGCGTCTTCCAGGTCGATAATTTGAACAGGACCGTTCAGGTCGATGCCAGCGGCCAGATTTCCCTTCCGCTCATTGGCGCGATAATCGCCGCCGGCAAGACCGTTCGTCAGCTCGAGAAGGAAATCGAGATCGCGTACGGCGCAAAATATCTGCAATCGCCTGACGTGACGATTTTCGTGAAGGAATCGGTAGG
Organism: Mesorhizobium sp. URHB0026; assembly: GCF_054059755.1. Classification (NCBI taxonomy): domain Bacteria; kingdom Pseudomonadati; phylum Pseudomonadota; class Alphaproteobacteria; order Hyphomicrobiales; family Phyllobacteriaceae; genus Mesorhizobium; species Mesorhizobium sp. URHB0026. The sequence goes on from NZ_JBSSCN010000001.1 coordinate 3,331,400, forward strand.
CCAGCGCATTACGGTCGACGGCGAAGTCAACAGGGCAGGTATCTATCCGGTGTCCAGCAGGGCTTCCTTGCTGGATGCGATCGCGCTCGCCGGAGGATTCAATGCTGTCGGCGACGGCGGCAAGGTGTTCGTCTATCGCAATTTTGGCCAGAGCAGGCTGGTCGCCAACTACAATGTCGAGGCAATTCGCGCAGGCAAGAATCGCAACCCGCGCATCTACGGCGGCGACGTGATCGTCGTTTTCGCTTCGAAGTCGAAAATCGCGATGAACAATCTCAAGGACGCCTTGGGTCTCGCCTCGAGCGCGGCCCGCATCGCGGTCATTCCATAAGACAGGCAAGGCCGGCCACGGACAAACCAGGATGACTTTGCGCCATGCTCGATCGCAACAGGCAGCCCCAAATTGCCGGCTCCGGACATGGCCAAGGCCTGTCCGCGGATCTTTATTACGATGCGGCGCAAAATTATAGCCCGTATGGTCGCGACTATGCCGCCCAGCACGAGGGCTTCAATCCGCTCCGTTTGCTGTTCTATGTCATCCAGTATCGCTGGCTGATCGTCATGACGGCAGTGGCGGGCCTCGTCGCCGGTGTCATTGTGACGATGATGCAGACACCCAAATATCAAGCGACGACGCAGTTGGAGGTTCTGGTCCCTTCGGCAAAGGTCTTCCAGGACATTGAAGTGGTTTCAGAAAACAGTGACGTCCGGGCTTTTCTAACCGCCCGGGAGAAATTGAAGAGCAGGGCCTTGGCGCAGCGCGTGGTCTTTCAATTGGGCCTAGCCGAAAAGCCGGACTTCCTGTTTCCGACTCCGAGTTTTTCAATCGGCAACATCTTCTACCGCGCCTTCGGAATTTCCAAATCGCCCTCGATCCAGGAAAAGACCCCCGAAGAGCGGGAAGGCATGGCGATCAAGCGCGTCCTCGATGACCTCACGGTCAATCTGGTGACGAACACCAGCCTGTTGTCGATCACCTTTGTCGACCAAAAGCCGAAATATGCGAGCGATGTCGCCAATCAGGTCGCCCAGAGCTTCATCGATCAGCGTCTCGACCAGACCAGCGAGACGTCGGATCTGGCAAGGCAGTTCATTCAGGAGCAGGTCCTGCAGGTCAAACAGAAGCTGCAGAAGTCCGAGGAGGAACTGGTCGCCTATGCCAAGGATGCCGGCATAACCGTCACCGGCGGCGACAAATCGCTGATCGGGTCAAACATCGAGGCCCTCAACACGGCACTCGCGACCGCAATCCAGGAGCGTCTCGATGCCGGGCGGATGGTGGGCCAGATAGACAAGGGGCGTGGCGCCAGTCTCGGTCCGGTTCTGGAAAGCGAAGGCCTGCAGAAGCTCAGTGAAAAGCTCGCGGACCTCACAAGTCAATACCAGCAGAAATTAGGCGTCCTGAAACCTGGCTTTCCGGAGATGCAGCAGTTGCAGTCGCAGATCAAGGAGCTGCAGCGGCTCTACAACAATGGCGTGCTGGCGATAACCGACTCGCTAAGATTGAAATTTCAGGAAGCGCAGAACAAGGAAGCCGACCTCAAGGCCAAGCTTACGGAACTGGAAAAGCAGCAGATCGTCTTCAACGACAAGAACATCAAATACACCATCCTCAAGCGGGAGGTCGATTCCAACCGGTCGCAGTATGACGGCCTGATCGCCAAGCTGAACGAAGTCGGCGTGAGTTCTGAACTCAAGACGCAAAGCGCTGCCATTGTCGATTTCGCGACCCGGCCCTTGAGCCCTTATTCTCCTCGCCTCAGCATCAATCTTGCAATATCCCTGGCGCTCTTCATGGCCTTGAGTGCGTCGATCATCTACATCGTCGAATTGCTCAACAACACCTTCACAAATCCGGAGCAGATCGAAAAAGAGCTCGGATTGACCATGCTCGGCATCTTGCCGCTCGTCGACGACCGGGAACTCATAGCCAGCATAGCCGATCAGAAATCGGGGCTTTCGGAGGCCTATCGTTCGTTGCGGACGTCGCTGCAATTCTCAGGAGCGCAAGGGGCGCCGCGTTCGCTGCTGGTGACCAGCTCCGAACCGTCGGAGGGTAAATCGACCACATCGGTCAAGCTTAGCCAGGATTTTGCCGCTCTCGGCGCAAAAATTCTACTTGTCGACGGTGATTTGCGCAAACCCAATTTGCATCGACTGTTCGGCCTCGACAACGCGATCGGCTTGAGCAATCTCCTGACAAACACCGTTCGCAAGGAAGATCTAGCCGGCATCTTCAGAGCGACGAAATATCCCAATGTGACTGTTCTGACATCGGGGACAATACCGCCGAACCCGGCTGACCTGCTCTCTTCGCCCAAGATGGCGCTGATCATCACCAATCTCGGCAAGCGCTTCGATCTGGTCATCATCGATGCGCCGCCGGTCGTTGGCCTTTCGGATGCGCCGATCCTCGGCCGGCTTGCCGAAGGCACGCTGATGGTGATTTCCACCAACCAGGTAACCCGCAAATCCGCCAAAAAGGCTCTGAAGCGTCTACGAGCAGCCGGAGCGAATGTCATCGGGGCAGCGATGTCGAAATTCCAGGTGAACAAGTTCGACTACAACTACGCCTACAAATATATGAACTATCAGTATTACGAATACGGCACGAAAACCCCGAAAATCGAGGGCAGAGTCGATGGTGGAGCAGACCAGCCCGCGCATGCTAAGTCTCCTGCGTTCAGGCGTTTGGTTCGTCGCCTTCGTTCTGGTGTTGATAGCTTCGTCGATCGGGCTAAGTCGTCTTATTGAAACTGGAACGCCAAGCGTCTCTCTCGCGCTGGATCCGTTGAACGTAGATGCTTTGATAGGCGAGATCGCCGGCAAACTGAACCAGACGAACGACGGTGCCGACCTCGATGGATTAGCCATAAAGGCTCGAAATGCGCTTCGTTTCAATGTCGCGGATGCACGCCTCTATAGCCTGATCGGTGAGATCAAGTATCGCCAGGGCGAGAAGGACCAGGCGTTCGAACTCTTTGATCGGGCTCGAATGCTGTCCAAGACCGAAATACACGCATTGCAGAGATCCATCGATCGCTCCGTCGAGACGGGCAACCTGGTAAGGGCTGTAGCCGAAATCGATATCTTGCTGCGTCGGTGGCCTGATCAATTTTCAACCGTGGCCGCCGGTTGGCCGGCCATTCTCGCCAATCCCGACGGGTACGGGGCCGTGCTCGCCGCCATCCGGGCGCAGGCGCCATGGCGGGGCAAGCTTCTTTCGACCCTTGGCCAGAACCACCAGGGCTTGGCGGCCGCAAACCAACTGCTGCTCGATCTCGCGGGGTCCTCGACGCCTCCAACGTCCAACGAATTGTCGGCCGTGATCGATGGCCACATCAAGCAAAGGCAATATGACCCGGCCTATCGGCTCTTTCTCTTCAGCCTGTCCGACGAGGAACGGAAACTGGGCGGCTACATTTTCAACGGCGGCTTCGAACCGGTCCAGAGCGGCAAACCATTCGACTGGGTGATACACGACCGGTCGGGTATGGAGATCACCTTCGCCGGGTCGCGGGATGCAGGTGAAAGCGACCGCGGAGCGACGATTCGATTTCTGAACACGCCGGTCAAGAACGCGGCGCTTCAGCAATTTATCAAACTTCCTCCTGGCTCCTACAGGATTTCCCTGAACGCTTCGGCCACGACTCTCAAACTGCCGAGGGATTTGTTCTGGTCTCTCAGGTGCGTCGCTCCCTCACGCGAGATAGCGCGCTTCAACATACCGGAAGGCACCTACAACAGGCGAAGGCAGACCCTGGACTTCACGGTTGAGCCGGCGGCGTGCCCGATGCAGTTGCTGAGACTGGAAACGGACGCGATCGCACAGAGTTGGCGGTTTCGGTATGTCGGGACGTTGGTCATGCACAAATTGAGCATCGAAAGAGTATCGTCGTGAGAGAACGGTCGCGACAGCCCACGCACTGGGACAAATATCTGCTTGGCTCGGTGCTCTTTCTATCCCTGCTGATTGGTGGCGGCACCGCGAGCGGTCTGTACACCGAGACGCTGATCGAGATTGCGGCGCTCATCTCCGCCGCGGCGATCCTCTCGAGGCCGTCGCAACAGGCAATTCCCCGCGTCGTCTTGTGGTTGCTTGCTCTCGTGGTTGCGGTGTTCTGTTTTCAGGTCGTGCCGCTGCCAGCGACCCTGCTCGAAGGGGTGCGGCCCGGGGTGCTGCTTGCGGACCCATGGCTGGATGGCGGAAGCCGGCTGCGCTTCGTCAGCGTCGGAGTGGGGCGCACTGTCGAGTGCATGCTCTATTTTGTCGCGGCCGCGGTATTCTTCCTCGCCGTCCTGCGCCTGCGCGCCGAGCAGGTCTACGGTCTTCTGCCGTTCTTTTTCATGGGGGTGATCTGCAACAGCCTGGCGGCGGCGATCCAGTATTCGCTCTCCGATACCGTTGCCATTGAGGGACTGCTGCCGTTTACCATCAACGCGGGTCTCTTTGCCAACCAGAACCATTTCTCGGCCTTGCTCTTCGTCTCGATCCCGTTCGTGGTTTATTATGGCTTGTTCCGCGGCCATCTTCTTTCAGGAGCGCTCGGCCTGGTAATCCTCCTGCTGCTTCTTCTCGCCGCCGGTTCGCGGGCTGGCATTTTGATCGGGCTGGTGATCACCGCCATCTCCGTTGTCTTCCTGTCCGCGCGTTCGAGGATTGGTGGTTATGGCATCCTCGCGGTTTTCATCGGTCTTTCGATCTACACGATCGGCGCGTGGGCAAAGATCGATGCCAAAGTGGTCGACCCGGCCTTCGGACGAGCCGAATTCGCACGGACCACGATTGAGGGAATTGAACAGAATTGGACCACCGGGTGTCGGATTTGGTGCTTTTCAGAAGGTTTACCAGATCCATGAAAAAGGCAACATGATCTTCAAGTCTTATGTCAATCATGCGCACAACGATTATCTGGAATTGGCGTTGGAGGGCGGTTTGCCAGTTATCTTACTGATGGTTGCCTATGCAGTGCTGCTGTCCGCATCGTCCGCCGTAATTCGCGGAGAGCCGTTGCAGAAGGCGGCTTTTCTGTCGCTAGCTTTTCTGCTCGTTCATTCCCTCGTCGATTATCCCCTGCGAACCGCCGCCCTTGCGATGACGTTTGCCTGTTTGAACGGTATCGTCTTTCACCGCGGTTTTGCCGATCGGCTCAACCTGAGGGATGAACAGGGTAAGGCCAGCAGCCGTGACGAGGACAATCTGCTTGTCCCGGTCAGGGCATCGGCCACGTAGGACCAGGTAGGTTCGGCCGAAGCGGGAGGCGCCAGCCGATTGCCCGTGCGTGGCCAATGCGTTTGTTGTGTGCCGCATTGACAAGCCAATGCATGAAACCTAAGCACAGGCACTCAGGGCCGGGGGGCTTTGGCATGTCGAGGAGAGCTTCTTGAAAGGAATTATCCTTGCTGGAGGCAGTGGAACGCGTCTTTATCCACTAACATTAGCAGTCTCTAAGCAAATTCTTCCCATTTACGACAAGCCGATGATCTATTATCCGCTGAGCGTTTTGATGCTCGCGGGAATAAGAGAGATTTTGATCATTTCGACGCCGCGTGATCTGCCGGCTTTCCGTGGCTTGCTCGGCGACGGATCGGACTTCGGGCTGGCGCTGTCTTACGCTGAGCAGCCTCAGCCCAATGGCCTTGCCGAAGCCTTCATCATCGGCCGCGATTTCATCGGCAAGGACAGCGTGTCGATGATCCTGGGCGACAACATCTATTTTGGTGACGGGCTATCGCAGCTTTGCCGCGCCGCTGCATCGCGCCAGACAGGCGCTTCGGTGTTCGCCTACCATGTCGAGGATCCCGAACGCTATGGCGTGGTGTCCTTCGACAAGGCGACCGGGACCGCGCTGACGATCGAGGAAAAGCCACAAAGCCCGAAGTCCAACTGGGCCGTCACGGGTCTCTATTTCTACGACAATGACGTCGTCGACATCGCCCCGACCATCCGACCTTCGGTGCGGGGCGAGATCGAGATCACGGCGGTCAACAATGTCTATCTCGAGCGCGGCCAGCTTCATGTTCACCGATTGGGACGCGGCTATGCCTGGCTCGACACCGGCACGCATGACAGCCTGCATGAAGCCTCTTCCTTCGTGCGCACGATCGAACACCGCCAGGGCATCAAGGTCGCTTGTCCGGAGGAAATCGCCTTTGAGCAGGGCTGGCTGACGGCGGACATGGTGCTGGATCGTGCAACTCGCCTGGGAAAGAACGAGTATGCCAGCTATCTGCGCCGGCGAGTCGCCGACCTGTTGGAGGGGTAGATGCTCGAGGTGAGACCGCTTGGCCTCGACGGCGTGCTGGAGATCGTGCCGAAGCGACATGGCGACGCGCGCGGTTTCTTCATGGAAACCTACAATGCCGAGCGCTTTTCGCAGGCCGGCATCGACCTGGTTTTCGTGCAGGACAACCACTCCTATTCCGCCGCCGCGGGCGTGCTACGCGGGCTCCATTACCAGCTAGCGCCGCGTGCCCAGGACAAGCTGCTGCGGGTGATCCGCGGCAGCATTCTCGATGTCGCGGTCGATATCCGCCGCACCTCGAAAACCTTCGGAAAATGGGTCGCCCTCGAAGTGTCGGCGCAAAAAGGCAACCAGATCCTGGTGCCAAAGGGCTTCGCGCACGGCTTCGTCACGCTCGTGCCCGACACCGAGGTGCTGTACAAGGTGACCGACACCTATTCGCCCGAGCACGATCGGTCGATCCGTTTCGACGATCCAGCCATCGGCATCGAGTGGCCGTCGCTGACCGGCGGCTTCCAGCTTTCTGACAAGGACCTCAAGGCGCCGCTGCTCGCCGTCGCCGAGGTATTCGCCTGATGGATGTTTGCGTGAGGACCGCGGTATGAATTTTCTGGTGACGGGCGGTGCCGGCTTCATCGGCTCGGCGGTATGCAGGCATTTGTGCGCCAACCCGGCATACCGGGTTACCAATCTCGACAAGCTGACCTATGCGGGCAATCTGGCGTCGCTGCGGCCGATCGAGAACGCCCATAATTACAGCTTCGCTCAGGCCGACATCTGTGACGAGAGGGCGGTGCTCGACCTTCTGCGCCGGCACGACATCGATATCGTCATGAACCTGGCCGCCGAAAGCCATGTCGACCGCTCGATTGACGGACCGGGCGCCTTCATCGAGACCAACATCGTCGGCACCTACAAGATACTCAACGCCGCGCTGGAATACTGGCGTGGCCTGTCCGACGACAGGAAAAGCCGCTTCCGCTTCCATCACGTCTCCACCGACGAGGTGTTCGGCGACCTGCCTTTCGACGGCGGCATGTTCGTCGAGGAGACGCCCTACGCGCCGTCTTCGCCCTATTCCGCCTCGAAGGCGGCCTCGGACCATCTGGTGCGCGCCTGGCACGAGACCTACGGCCTGCCTGTCGTGCTTTCCAACTGTTCGAACAATTACGGTCCCTATCATTTTCCCGAGAAGCTGATCCCGCTCGTCATCCTCAACGCGCTCGACGAAAAGCCGCTGCCGGTCTATGGCGCCGGCGCCAATGTGCGCGACTGGCTGTTCGTCGAGGATCACGCGCGCGCCCTGGAGCTCGTCGCCACGAAAGGGCATCCGGGCGAGAGCTACAATGTCGGCGGCAATTCGGAACGTACGAACCTTGCCGTCGTCGAGACGATCTGCGATCTGCTTGACGCCAGGCGTCCGCGCGCCGGCGGCAGGCGCTATCGCGAGCTGATCTCCTTCGTGACCGACCGTCCCGGCCACGACCGCCGCTACGCCATCGATGCCGCCAAGATAAGCCGCGAGCTCGGCTGGACGCCCAGGGAGAATTTCGACAGCGGCCTGGCACGCACCGTGGACTGGTTCCTCGACAACGAATGGTGGTGGGGGCCGATCCGCGAACAGCGCTATGCCGGCGAGAGACTGGGCGAAGCCCGCAAGGTGGGCGCGTGAGGCTCCTCGTCACCGGACGCGACGGCCAGGTCGCGGCAAGCTTGCTCGCGGCCGGCCAGGCGCGCGCGGGCGTGGAGGTCGCCGCCATCGGCCGCCCGGAGCTTGACCTGGCACGGCCCGACACCATCATCGACGTCATCGCGGGTGCCAAGCCAGATATCGTCGTGTCGGCCGCCGCCTACACGGCCGTCGACCAGGCCGAGGACGAGCCCGATCTGGCCTTTACGGTCAACGCGACCGGGGCCGGCAAGGTGGCGGAGACCGCGGCGCGGCTCGGCGTTCCCGTCATCCATCTTTCGACCGACTATGTCTTCGACGGCAGTAAGGCCGGCGCCTATGTCGAGACGGATCCGACGGCGCCGCTCGGCGTCTATGGCGCCTCCAAGCTTGCCGGCGAGCAGGCGGTGGCCGCCGCCAATCCGCGCCACCTGATCCTGCGCACCGCCTGGGTCTACAGTCCGTTCGGCAAGAATTTCGTCAAGACCATGCTGCGGCTGGCCGCCGACCGCGACGAGATATCGGTGGTATCGGATCAAAGGGGAAACCCGACATCGGCACTTGATATCGCCGAGGCGATCCTGCATGCGGCTGCGGTGCTGCATGGCGACAAGAGCTTCGCCCGGTTCGGCACTTATCATCTGGCCGGCAGCGGCGAGACCAGCTGGAGCGGCTTTGCCCGCCATATCCTCGACACAAGCCTGAAGTTTGGTGGTCCCTGGGCGCGGGTACGGGATATCACAACGATGGACTACCCAACCAAAGCGCGCCGCCCCGCCAATTCAAGACTATCAAGCGCGAAATTCGCGGACGCGTACGGATGGACGGCGCCGGACTGGCGGATGTCAGCGGGGGAGGTGGTGCAGCGGCTGGTTGAAGAGACGAGACAGATATTGAGCGCATGAACAAGCATCCATCCCCTGAAAATCTGCAAGGCGCGACGCCTGATCCGCACCCGACCGACCGACGGCCGACAAAAGCCCGTACCAAGGCGAAGCCGGCGGCTGCAAAGGAGCCAGCGACGAAGCGCACATGCATCATGGTGCTCGGCATGCACCGTTCGGGCACCAGCGCGCTGACGAGGGTACTCAATCTTTTGGGGGCAACGCTCCCGGATCAAGTTATTGCCCCAGACGAAAACAATGCCAGTGGCTATTGGGAGCCGACGAGTCTCAATACTCTCAATGAGAAGTTGCTCGCGGAGGCTGGCAGTCGCTGGGATGACTGGCGCCTATTCGACCCCAGCAACCTGGCACCACCACGCGCTCTGTTCTACAGAACGGAAATTTCTCGAATTATTGACGAGGAGTACAAAGACGCCTCGGTGATAGTTCTAAAAGAACCACGAATCTCTCGTTTCGTAGGATTTTATGCTGACATTCTCAGATCGGCAAATTTTGAACTGCACTGCGTATTAGCTAACCGCAATCCGCTGGAGGTCATCGCGTCCCTTAGCGAGCGAGACGGCTCGACTTTTGTAACAGGTTCTCTGCTTTGGCTGCGATACACGCTTGAATCTGAGAGCGCAACTCGAGGTATGTCTCGCGCATTCGCCTCATATGATGCCATGATGATCGATTGGCGCGCGGAGCTGACGAATATCGTCACCACACTGTCGTTAGGCTGGCCCATGCCCTTCGGGGAAGTGGAACGGGAGATTGATGCTTATTTGTCTTCGGACCACAGACATCACGCGATCAGTGATGAACGGCTTTCTGCCGACGAACGGATTCTCGCTTGGGTTAAGAATGCCTATTCTGCTCTTCGGGTACTGGAAACGGACCCGGATGATGCCAAAGCGATGGCTACCCTCGATGGCGTCAAAAGTGAGTTCGACGCGGCGACACTTGTTTTTGGCGAAGCCGTTTTCCCAGAATTAAAAAGGCAAAACGATAGATTTCAGGTTATCGAAGAGGATCTTAATAGTTCTCTGAGGAAGATGAATCAAGAAATAGAAGACGTTAAGGAGCAATCTTTACTCCATTTTGGATCAGAAAAAGATAAATGGATTAAGCATCGCGATCGACTCAAGCGCGAGGTTTATAGATTGAAAGAACAAGCTGCGTCCGAAAAATCACTTAGAGAGGACATATCCAGAAACATTAATGTTGTTGCAAAGAAAGAACTTGGTGAACAAAGAGAGAGGGCAGGCGCTTTTGCTTTCGCTCTTGAGGAAAATGAGAAAAAATACCTCAGCGAGGTTAAGGAAAAACATAATTATATAGAGGTTTTGCAGCAAAGAATTAGTCAACTGCAGCAAGAGATCGGGGGCTGGCGCCTGGATGCCGAGCGCAAGTCGGAGGTGATCTCGGCCATGCAGAACAGCACCTCGTGGCGCGCGACAGCGAGCTTGCGGTCGATTAGGCGCGCTCAGATAGAGTTTGCGTCAAAAGTGATCTCTGCGGCCAGGCGAGCGCCCATGGAAATCTGGCGCAGTGCTCCTGTCGATGTCCACAATAAGGCAAGACTTAAAGCCTTCTTGTTTAGGCGACTCCCCAGGTTTTTCAAAGGGTCTGCTGCTTACAGGCAGTGGGTTTCGGATGCCTACAGTGTCAGCCAAGAAATAAAATCGAAAGAAAAAGTATTAATTTCCGCCCAAGCTGGTCAGAAGTTAGCTCGAGTTATTTGTTTCTATTTGCCGCAGTTTCATGAAATTCCAGAGAATGACAAATGGTGGGGTAGTGGCTTTACTGAATGGTCTAATGTGACGCCGGCTCGCGCCCAATTTAAAGGGCACAATCAGCCAAGGATTCCAGCTGACCTTGGTTATTACAATCTTCTTCAGGAGGATATCCAGAAACGGCAGATAGAGATGGCATCCTCTGCTGGAATTGAGGGCTTCTGTTTCTATTTCTACTGGTTCGGCGGCAAGCGATTGTTGGAAAAGCCCATCGACAATTACCTTTCCGACAAGACTCTCGATTTCCCATTCTGTTTATGCTGGGCGAATGAGAACTGGAGCAGGCGATGGGACGGGCTCGACAGCGAAGTTTTGATTGGCCAGGACCATTCGCCCGACGATGATATCGCCTTCATTCGTGAGATCGCTCGCTTCATGCGTGACGGCAGGTATATTCGGGTTGGAGGCAAGCCGCTACTTTTGGTTTACCGCCCTAGTTTGCTTCCTTCGGCTCGAGACACGGCCCTGCGCTGGCGTGCATGGTGCCGAGAGAATGGTATCGGCGAAATTTTTCTTGCCTGCACTCAGTCGTTCGAGCAGGCAAATCCCGCCGACTATGGGTTCGACGCAGCAGTCGAGTTTCCTCCCAACAATTCAGCCCCTCCCGACATTACCGACCGGGTTGAGGGCCTTGTGCCTAAATTTGGTGGTCGCGTGTACGATTGGACCGTCCTGTTGAGACGCAGCAGGAATTACACAAAACCAGACTATGTGACATTTAGAGGAGTCTGTCCCGCATGGGACAATACGGCGCGACGCAGAAACAAAGGCAACATATTTGTCAATAACAGTCCGCGCTTATTCGAAGAGTGGCTGAAAAATGCGATAGATGATACCTGGACAAGATTTGAAGACCCTGACGAGAGGCTGGTATTCATTAACGCTTGGAATGAGTGGGCTGAAGGTGCCTATCTTGAGCCCGACAATAGAGATGAGCTCGCTTACCTTAGGGCGGTAAGAAATTCGGTGTTTCAAGGTCACCGTTTGGAGCACCTTTCCGATTCTGTCGTGAACTCGTTGCCAGCGCTGAAGCTTTTTCCTCGCATTGCACTGGTCGTTCATGCTTACTATCCAGAATTGTTGCCGGAAATTTTGAATATTGCCTCCGAGAATCCGTTCCCGATTAAGGTTTTTGTCACGACGGTCAAGGAAAGAGAGGAACAGGTAAGGGAATGTCTTGAACAATATAGCATACCCTTCTTCCTGCAGGTCGTTGAGAACCGTGGGCGTGATATCCTGCCCTTCTTTAAGGTTCTTCCAGAAGTGCTGCGGGAGGAGATTCCCTATATCGCGAAGGTGCACACGAAGAGGTCTCTGCATCGCTCTGATGGGGACTTCTGGCGGCAGGATATGGTGAGAAAGGTTCTGTCTTACGAGGCTCTTGCTCGTTCCTTGGAGAGGTTCGAAACCGACCCGTCGTTAGGAATGATCGGACCTGCGGGACATTTCGTTTCTATGACGACATATCTCGGCTCGAACCATTCCAGGCTGGTGTGGTTAGCGGAAAGATTGGGACTAGCCGAAGGGCGCGTTTTGGATGAGGGCTTCTTCGCGGGGACGATGTTTGTCGTCCGCACTTCGAGTATCGCGCAACTCCTGCCGTTCGTGACCGACGATTTGTTTGACGAAGAAGCCGGTCAAGTGGATGGAACGTTTGCTCATGTCTTGGAGCGAGGCTTTGCGTTGAGCGTCTATTCGCTAGGCATGAAGCTTGAGGAATCTTATGTTGACAAGGACTTTGATTTCAGGAGTGAGGGGCCCAGTCAAATAAGAAATTACCCGTATGCATAACATCCTGAGACTTGTTAGCCGCGCCAGAGAAGCTCTCTTGCCTGCTTTGGTCGAAATATCTCCGGTAGATTGCCGAACGTTCTACCAAGTCGATGATCTATTTCAGTTACTGGATCGATCAATTCGGTTCTCAGACAGGGTCATCATTCAAGAGCCTGAGCGCTGGGTAGGCGCGACGCCGCACGGCCTTCGCACAGGAATGAATGTTTTCGGCGATGGGTATGCCGCTCCCATGATGTCCACGGCAAAGAGCGAGACTCGCATGAAGTCAGTCGCCTCATTTGCTTGCAATCGTGCGACTCTGCTTCCCACTACCGGCGCGGTGATCACTCGCGATAGCAAATTGATCGAGTCCACTGTCGAGAATGCGCATTATTTTGGCGGCGTCGAGTTTGTTGAGCCGTATCTATCTCGCAACGGCGAGGGCTTACTGTCTTCTTACCAGAGAGATTTGAAGGAACTAGACGTCGACGCGATTGCAAGTTTTGGAGTAGGAAGCTCGAATTATGGGCATTTTATTTTTGACGGATTGCAAGCGGCGTATATAATATACAATATACTTTCTACAAGATCGAACGTACATATCGCCACGCAGACCCTAAACTCATGGCAAAGGGAGTTCTTTTCAATTCTCGGGCTCGAGAAACGAGTTGTCGAGATAGATCGGCCAACCCGGTTTAGGTCAATACTGGGAACAACCCTAGCATCAATGCATATTTCTTATACAACTCGGTTTTGCCGGCCGCTTTTTGATGTGCTGCGTGCGAACGTGGCGTATCGAGAAGGCTCGCCCAAAAGGCTTTATGTTCAAAGGCCACCTGGTAGCACACGGGCGATGAGGAATCAGGAAGACGTTGAGGATTTGCTGAAATCTCAAGGGTTTTTGTTGGTCAGGCCGGAGCTTTTCGACGTCCGGCAGCAAATCGGGCTTTTTTCCAATGCACAGATCGTTGTGGCTCAGACCGGGGCTGCGCTCGCCAACATCGGGTTTTGCCCGCCGGGGTGCCAAGTGGTGGAAATCATGCCGGAATGCTATTTCGACCAATGGATTCGATCGACCTGTTATTTTCTAGGCCACGATTGGAAGGTCATTTTCTGCAAGGTGCCAGAGGCTTCTCGATATGGGCTCAAGGCTGGGGGGAAAGAGCATCCTCATGCGGACTTTGATTTCTCAGTGGATATGGCCGAGCTTCGACGTGCGCTAGATGCTGCGAAGGAATGCCTGGTCCCTCAGCGGAACCAATGAGTACCGGCAATATGATGAATTTGCATATTATTTTCGATCTGATTCGTCGTGAAGTTGCGGGGCGCTACCGTGGCTCTGCCTTCGGATTGTTATGGTCGCTCCTCAATCCGCTTTTCATGCTAGCGGTGTATACTTTCGTTTTTGGCGTTGTGATGAAATCGCGCTGGACGATACCGGACCAACAGAGCGCCACGCATTCAACGGGAGAATTTGCAGTCATCCTGTTTTGCGGGTTGATCGTCTTTCAGTTCTTCGCGGAGGTCGTTTCGCTCTCACCCAGCTTGATTGTGGCAAACGTCAACTACGTCAAGAGAATAGTCTTTCCGATCCAGATATTACCGGTGGTTTCAGTCGGTGCAGCATTGTTTCATGCGGCCGTAAGCCTATTGGTGCTGCTGGTCTTCGCCTATGTCGTCTTTGGAACCATTCCGCTGACGGTGGTTCTGGCTCCTCTGGTGTTCGCGCCGCTGATGATCCTTGTGCTTGGCATCGCTTGGGTTCTGGCGTCGATCGGTGTCTATTTTCGGGACATGAGCCAGATCGTGGCGCCGCTGGTGTCCGCGATCTTGTTCTTGTCGCCGGTTTTTTTCCAGAGAACCGTGCTGCCGGCGTGGCTGCAGCCTTGGCTTTCGCTGAACCCGCTCGCCATTCCAGTCGAGAATTTCCGCGATGTAGTCATTTTCGGCGTGCTGCCTGACTGGAGGTCGCTTGGTTACTATTCCTGCGCGGCTTTAGTGGTCGCCTGTCTCGGCTATCGATTTTTCCAGAAGACCCGTAGGGGCTTTGCCGATGTCCTCTGAAGTCTTCGCTGCCGACGCGGGGGAGCATCCGCATTTTGCCATTCGCGTGCGCGATGTGTCTAAACACTACGTCATGTTCAACCGCCCCGAGGATCGCTTCAAGCAGATGCTCGTGCCGCGGCTGGAACGGCTGATCGGCCGTCCGCCCCGTCGCTATTTTCGCGACTTCGCAGCTCTGTCGGGAGTTTCGTTCGAGGTTGGTCGCGGCGAAACTGTCGGCATCATCGGCCGCAACGGCTCTGGCAAATCGACGCTGCTGCAGATCATCTGCGGCACGCTGCAGCCAACCAGCGGCTCGGTCGAGGTCAACGGCCGCATCGCCGCGCTGCTCGAGCTTGGTGCTGGATTCAACCCGGAGTTCACCGGCCGCGAAAATGTCTTCCTAAACGCCTCAATCCTTGGCGTGCCGCGCAAGGAGATGGAATGGCGTTTCGACGACATCGCCCGTTTCGCCGATATTGGTCCGTTTCTCGATCAGCCGGTGAAGACCTATTCGTCGGGCATGTATGTGCGGCTGGCCTTTGCAACGGCTATCAATGTTGATCCAGACATTTTGGTGGTGGATGAGGCGCTCGCTGTGGGCGACGAGGCATTTCAGCGCAAATGTTTCGCCCGCATTGAGCAAATCAAGGACAAGGGCGGCACCATTCTTTTTGTCAGCCACGGTGCGTCGACTATCGTTCAGTTGTGTACGCGGGCGATGCTTGTAGATGGAGGCGAATTTATCCTAGAAGGTCGGCCAA
This sequence comes from Mesorhizobium sp. URHB0026, assembly GCF_054059755.1. Classification (NCBI taxonomy): domain Bacteria; kingdom Pseudomonadati; phylum Pseudomonadota; class Alphaproteobacteria; order Hyphomicrobiales; family Phyllobacteriaceae; genus Mesorhizobium; species Mesorhizobium sp. URHB0026. The sequence continues at coordinate 3,346,574 of NZ_JBSSCN010000001.1, forward strand.
AAGCAGTGGTGGCGCAATATCAGCGGTTGGTCAGCGCCAGCACGGAGGTGGCGACAGAAATTCGCACCAGGATTAAGGCGCTCCGTGCCGTTTCGCCAACTGCCAGGGCAGCAGTTGCTGACAATTTCGAAAACAAGCCTTCCGCCCCCGATCCTAAAAGGCCCGCCGCTTCGCCTACCGGAGAAGCCTCAGATGCAATCGTCGCTGTACCGATCGAGGCCGACACTGTAAGCCAGTATGCGGATTATCATGATCCCAGCCTCACGTCGAAGTCCGCTGTTTATCTCGAAGAACGCGGTGCCCGAATTCGAGACCTTCGCGTTCTGACTCTCAGTGGTGAGGGCGTGAATGTACTGCAAATGGGAAAGCGGTATGTCTTCGAATATACCGTGGATTTTTCTGCCGATGCAAGTGAGGTCGGCTTTGAGTTCCTGTTCAAAAACGTGACAGGCTTAGTGTTGGCGGGCTCGGACACGCACAGGGTAAAAGGAGAAAGAACCAGATTCGTCAGGTCTGGTTCTGAAATGACAATAAGTTTTGCCTTTAACTGTATCATGTTGCCGGGAGTATATCTGGCAAGTGCCGGTGTGCGAGGTTTGGTCAACGACGAGTTGCGTATGCTTCACAAAATTATCGAAGGCATTCTCATCCGTGTAGCCAGCGAGCCAGACCTTGCTGCAATCGGCTACGCCAACTTGGACGTAACGCCGCAGGTGGCGTTGTCGTCAGCAGAACTTCCAGGGCGTTGAGTGTCTCGACAGCCCTGGATTTGGTGTTTTCGATAACATCCAGCAGCAGGTCGCGTTTGTCCCCCTCGATGAGGTTCAAGGCAGCGCCCGTGACCTCATCCTCCTTCGCGTGCTCAATCCGATAAACAAACGGCCATCCAGAGTTGGAAAGGAGATTTGTCAGCTTCCCACCGCCGCGAATCTGATCGATAGCGATGAAGGGAACCTCATTGCGCATCGCCAGAACTGCGCCATGAAAACGAGATGTGAGCACGAGATCACAAGACGCGTATAGAGCCTCAATTTCGACAGGTGGGCGACCAGAACGGGTCAAATGGTGTTCTATCTCAAGCGATCTCACTTGATATTTTGTGGCCAAGCTGTCGAGCACATGCGCCGTAAGAGCACTAGTTCGATCGTGAAGTGAACTCTGAGGTCCATACTCACCTTGCTCGCCGCGGAGCACCAATCCGATAACAAGCGGTTCATTCAGTTCACGCGCTCGCTTTGGAGTGACCCGCGAAGGCGCAAGAATGGCGACGTCCTCAAAGCGCTGCGTCCCTCCTTCTCGAGCCAACGCAACGTCAAACGGCTGCACGTAGTTGATATGGTCTCGGCTAAAGAGGCTTATGCTGATCCCGATTTTTCTAATCGAGGGAAATCGACGAATTATCGTCTCTACAATCGGATGATCTCTGATGACTGGACCGCAAACAAAAACTAACATGGCGTAGTCACCCTCGGCGATTTCGTCTAGCGCTACCCTTTCGCCGCAAATTTCAAACGCGGTATTTGCTGTCAGGTGCCTGAAATTCAACCCCAACGCTTTCATACGGGCAGCAACACTCTGCACTGCGAATAAATCTCCGATAGTTCCATTGTCTTTTAGCGATCCATACCAGCACAAAAGGATGGGCGGCACTTTGGCCGCCGTGTCGGCGACTGTGGCATATCGGCCGCTCGGATGTGGGATGTCACAGCCGGATGGGTGCTGACCGAAGTCGCAAAGAAATTGGTAGATGCTTCCTTCGCGAGCGGCACTGTGGTCAACTTTGTGCGTAAGCTTCAAGATCGGAATCTTGGCAAGAGATATGATCTCTCTGTCTTCTTCTGAAATCGCGCCAAGCAACCGCGTCTCATAAGGTGCGAATATATGTGGGTCGTTCGCTGATATTTTTGGCACTCGGTCCCACAACACGCGAAATTTTCTGCTATTTTGATAAGCTTGGCCAAATAGGTGATGGAACCAGAAATAGTCCGGGTCATCTGCTCGGTTCAGCCAGTGTTGATGGACCAACCGGCGCCACTCATAAATTAGGTAGGAGGACTGGCTGGCAGCCAAGAACCATGAAGATAGCATTCGGGAAGGGGCGGGCCGCTCGAAGGCAAAGAAATCTTCTGACATGGCGCTATCAAGCCACTCATCGAGAGGCTGCAGACAATAGCAGGTAGCGTCGACCCACACTCCGCCATATCTGCACAGAAGCTCGATACGCACGATATCACTATAGGTCGCGTCTGAAAGCGATCTGGAGAGGATCGAATTTGGATCGCTAACATCGGGCAGAAAGTCGGCCAAATTCCCTTTGGCCAGGATTTGGATCGTCCAGCCGGGATTCATTCGCTGCCAGGAGTTCACACATGCTTTCACGATCCGCGGCGCTGTTTCGATGCCTTGCAGCCACAGCATCCAGATAATTTTAGGTGGCATCGTTCATCCCGTTTGCGACACGCGGCTTTGGCCTGCCTTAGCAGCGTGCATCCCAGTCCTCAACCCCACCCGCGTAGTGCACGTTCCTCATTCCCTGCGATCCGATAGGCAATAGACAGACAATGACTTGCGTGGGAATGCCATCCAAAAAACCGCTAGCTATGCCTCTCAACCCGCAGTATGCGATACAGCGCGGCGGGGGCCGGAAATGGTGATTTGACGGAGCGGTCGGCCACGAGTGATCTCGTGTTCGTACTTTGCCTTTGCCATCTTCGACAGCCTGGAGTTAAGTACTGCCTAATGAATACTTCCCAGGAAGCTGTGTTCGGGCTCAGGCCACAGATTCGGCGCGCCTTCATCATGGTCCAGGACGTGGTCATGGTCCTGGTCGCCGTTGCGCTCAGCCTCGTCCTGTCGCGGTCGGATCTTTCGTTCGGGGCGTTCTCCAGGCAGGGCCTTGTCACCTGGGCCGGCATCGTGGTCATCAGCCATCTGCTGTTCAGATATTGCGGCCTCTACACCACGGTCTGGCGCTTCGCCTCGACGCCTGATTTCTTCAACATTCTGAAGAGCTGCGCGATCCTGACGTTCGTGCTCTACGCCGTTTCGCTGGTCGTACGGTCCTTTCAGCCTGTCGCGGGGCTCAACGAGCGCCAGTTCATCGTCTTCCTGCTCGTCTCCTTCACCATCATCTCGGCGCCCCGGCTGTTCTACCGCTTCCTGCGTGACGGGGCGAGCTGGGGTGTTCTCAGCGGAAAGGCCGACACGGCGCGCACCAAGCAGGCCCTGTTCGTCGGCCGGCTCGGCGAGGCCGACCTGATCATTCGGTTCACGCGCACGGCGCAACCCGCCGACCATACCATCGCCGGCATCATGGCTACCGAGCATGGCGCACCGCTGGGCACGCGCATTCAAGGAGTTCCGGTGGTGGCGACCCGGCCGCGTCTGACCGATGTCCTGGAAGACTATGCGACCGGCACCAAGAGCCTCGATCTCCTGATCTTCGGCAGCGGCGCCGAGCATGAGATCGAGGAATATTCGGAGCTGGTCCGCGTCGCGCGTCACGGCGACATTGCGGTCGTGCAGTTCGCTGGCCTTTCGCAGCTGGGCCAGGAAGGAAAGCTCGTTCTCGATGCCGTCGAGATGGAAACCATCCTGCGCCGCCCGACTGTGCCGTCCGACATCGAGCGCATCGGCGCCTTCGTCGGTGGCAAGCGCGTCCTTGTCACGGGAGGCGCCGGCTCCATCGGGCGAACGCTGGTCAAACGGTCGCTGGAGCTTGGAGCCGAGGCCGTGCTGGTCGCCGACAATTCCGAATTCGGCATCTTCCAGTTGAGCCAGTATGTCGACGAGAAGCACCATGAGCGCCTCAAGGTCCGCATCGTCGATGTCGCGGACCGGCGCCAGATGACGCGCGTCGTCACCGAGTTCAAGCCCGACATAATATACCATGCCGCGGCGCTGAAGCACGTTCCGCTGCTGGAGGAGAACTGGGAATCGGCCATCCAGACCAATGTCTTCGGCACGCTTGTCTGCGCCGAGGTCGCCGCCAAATGCGGGGTGGCGCAATTCGTAATGGTCTCGAGCGACAAGGCCGTCGATCCGACCTCCGTGCTCGGCATGACCAAGCGGGCCGCCGAACAGATCGTCAGCGCCTTGCACGGCACGCCGGCCGGGGAACCGGGCCGCCGCCGCGCCGCCACCAAGTTCATCGCGGTGCGCTTCGGCAACGTCTTCGGCAGCAATGGCTCGGTGGCGACCATATTCCAGGCGCAGATCGAGGCCGGCGGGCCGGTGACCATAACCGACCGGCGCATGACGCGCTATTTCATGACTGTCGCCGAAGCCGTCGATCTCGTCATCATGTCGGCGGCCGATGCCGCCTCGCGGCCGGCCGGCCAGGACTACGCCGTCTACATGCTCGACATGGGCAAGCCCGTGCCGATCGTCGAAGTGGCCGAAACGATGATCCGCATGGCGGGAAAAATCCCCTATACGGACATTCCAATCCGCTTCACAGGCATCCGCCCGGGCGAAAAGCTCCACGAGACCCTGCACGGCGAAGACGAGGAACTGGTGGAACTCAGCATTGCCAAGATATTCGGGCTGAGCACCGATGTCGCGCAGTGGGCGGATGTCCAGGCAGCACTTGCGGCGCTGCAGCAATCCATGAAGGCAGAAGACAAGGCAGCCTCGCTCACCATCCTGGCCGATCTCGACCGCGCGACGAAGACAAGGGCGAACGCGCGGCAGGGCGCGGTCCCGAAAACGGCCGGGCAGGCGAGCTAAAGCAATTCCAGGAAAAGTGCGCAGCGGTTTTCCGTCCGGAATTGCGTGAAGGCAAAGTTGAGCAATTCCAGGAAAAGTGCGCAGCGGTTTTCCGTCCGGAATTGCGTGAAGGCAAAGTTGAGCAATTCCAGGAAAAGTGCGCAGCGGTTTTCCGTCCGGAATTGCGTGAAGGCAAAGTTGAGCAATTCCAGGAAAAGTGCACAGCGGTTTTCCGTCCGGAATTGCGTGAAGGCAAAGATGAGCAATTCCAGGAAAAGTGCACAGCGGTTTTCCGTCCGGAATTGCGTGAAGGCAAAGATGAGCAATTCCAGGAAAAGTGCACAGCGGTTTTCCTCGCGCGGCAAGGCGTTTGACATCAGTGGGTAAGACAGATCTGCGCATTGCGGTCCTGATGGGCACGAAGGATGGCGCCGCCTTTGTCGACGAGCAGATCCAGTCGCTGCTCGCGCAGTCCCATCTCCTGATCGACCTTTGGATATCCGACGACGGCTCCGCCGATGGCACGGTTGCCGTCATAGAAGCCTGGAAGCCCCGCTGGACAAAAGGTCGGATAACTTTGCTGGAAGGGCCGCGGCAAGGCTTTGCCGCCAATTTCCGGTCGATGATCCTGGACTCGGGCATCGACGCGGATTGTTACGCCTTCTGCGATCAGGACGATGTCTGGGAGCCCGACAGGCTTGAAAGCGCCCTTGGCTGGATGCAGGCATTTGATGCGGGGATCCCGCTGATGTGCTGCTCGCGAACCGCGACCATGACCGAAACTGGACGCCTGGTCGGCCATTCGCCGCTGTTTAGCCGTCCGCCGTCGTTCCGCAATGCGCTGGTGCAGAGTATCGCCGGCGGCAATACCATGCTGCTCAACCGCGCGGCGCGCGATCTGTTGGCCAAGGCCTCCGCGCGCACCGGTTTCGTCAGCCACGATTGGTGGGCCTATTTGATCGTCACCGGTGCCGGCGGGGTCGTCCGCTACGATCCGCGGCCATTGGTACGCTACCGCCAGCATGCGGCAAATCTGGTCGGCGCCAATGCATCGTGGCAGGCGCGGATCTCGCGGCTGGGCCGCCTCTTCAAGGGTCAGTTCGCGGACTGGACCGATCTCAATCTTGCCGGCCTTGCCGTCAATCGCGATCTCCTTACGAAGGATGCGGTGGCGTGCCTCGACCTGTTCGCGAACGGTCGGCGAGGTTCCCTTTTCCAACGCCTGGGCGCCCTGCGCAAAAGCGGCGTCTATCGACAGACTTTTGCCGGCACCCTTGGGCTCTATCTCGCCTTTGTCCTGGGTCGTATCTGAAAATGGCGAACCGCGCGGCGCGCTTGGTTGGGAAGGCGACCTCATGCTACGCCGGCCGGATTGACGGGCCTCGCTCGCGGTTATCGCGTAGAGCCTGGCAGGGAGTCCTATCGGCCACATGAAGACAGCCAAGAAGATCTTCGATCTCGCCGGTGCGGCTGTGCTGCTGGTGGCAACCTCTCCCATTCTATTGCTGGCCATTGTTGCCGTCCGGGTATCCTCGCCCGGTCCGGTGATTTTTTCACAAACGCGGATTGGCCGCGAAGGTGTGCTTTTTCGCTGCCACAAGTTGCGGACGATGTACCAGGGAACGCCATCCTTGCCCTCGCATGAGACCCCGGTGAGCGCCGTGACATCGGTTGGAAGGGGCTTGCGGAAATTCAAGCTCGACGAGTTGCCGCAGCTGTGGAATGTCCTGCGTGGCGAAATGAGCCTGGTCGGGCCGCGTCCTTGCCTGCCGAGCCAGACGGAATTGATCGAATGCCGCAGGCAGCTGGGCGTTTTGAAGGCTTTGCCCGGGATGACAGGCTTGGCCCAGATCCGGGGCATTGACATGTCGAACCCGCAACTTCTGGCCGAAACCGATGCCACCTATCTCAGGACCGCGTCGTTCTGGCTCGACCTTCGGATCCTGTTTGGAACACTTTATCGCGGCTGAGCAGCCCCGCTCCAGAAGCGGAAACTGTCTTTGGCAGGGATCAAACAGGGCGTCGGGGGTCTCGGAGCCGCGCTATCTCGGTCAGCCGCTCCAGCGTGCTGGTTTCCGGCGCCCAGCCTTCCGAGGCAAGCAGCGAAGGGTCGCATATTTGCGTCGCCGTTAGGCTGTCCCAGAACATCCGCTTGCCAAGCAGTGTGGCGACCGTCCGCATTGGGCCAGCCGGCACGGTCATCAGGCGCGTTGGCCTCCCCAAGCCACGGCGAAAGGCACCGATGACGGCAGCGACGGACACCGGCGGCTCGTCGCTGGCGAGATAGATCGGACGAAGTGGCTGGGAATGGCAAAGCAGATGCCACACCGCCCGTGCGGCGGATTGCGATGACAGCAGCGAACGGTTCGCCGTCAATGCGCCTGTCGGCATCGGCAGAGCCGTATCGGCGAGCCGCATCAGCGTCGCCAGGTTTCCTTTCATGCCGATCCCGTAGACTGGCGGCAGCCGCAATATGGCCGCGTCGGCACGGCCATGCGAGGCATAGGCGCCCAACACGGCAATTTCTGCTTCGCGTTTCGAGCGCCCGTAGGCGTCTTGTGGGTCGGGGATCGTGTTTTCGTCGATCGTTGCGCTGGCACGCGCGCCGATCACGGCCCGGATCGAGGAAAGATGGATGAACCGTCCGCTTGCCTGCGTGGCGGCGGCATGCGCCAGACGTGCGCTCAATTGCGCATTGGCTGCCCGAAAATCGGCTTCGGCGGCATTGCCCTGATCATTGTTCAGACCCGCGCAATGGACGACATCCGTAACATCCCTGGTCAGCGCCAGGAAAGCCTCGGCATGTGCATCGTACCCCGGCATCCGCATCGTGTCAGGCCCCGTATCAAGTCTCTCCGGCTGGCGGGAGGCAAGGCGAAGTTCGACACCGGCCTCACGAAGCAGATGGACCACCTGGCGGCCAATGAAACCCGTCGCGCCCGTAACCAGGATTTTCATTGTCTTGCCCGGACCGGCTATCGGGCGGCCGGCGGAGGTGCCAGGTCTGATGGAGTGGCTTCCGTCACCAGTGGAGCGGCTTGGCTTTTCGGTAGTGACATCGCCTGGGCTCCCACCACTGGCGGAAGGGCCTGCCTTTCCACCAACGCGGCCTGGCGCCCACAAGCAAGATATGTTCCCGACACCAGGAAGACCAAAAAGACCGAGTCCAGAATGTCATGGCCGATCAGGATGCCTGTCATGCCGGCAGACAAATAGGTGATCACGACCGCGACGATCATGGTGGCGCCGAACCGTTCGATCGGATCGTTGCTGTCGCGAAGGACCAGGGCTGCATTTCTGGCGGCAGCCACAAAGATCGCCGCCAGCGTCACCGCACCCAGGATTCCCGCTTGCACCAAGGCGGTCAGGAAGCCGTTGTGGAAGTGACTGAAACCTGCATCCATCCCGAACTGATCCTGAAAGCCCTGCTTGATCAAGAGCCTGGTGGCACCCACCCCATGTCCAAACAATGGCATCTCATGAAACGCCTTCAGGCCAATATCCCAAAGCGCGACACGTAGTCCCAAAGCAGTCGTGTGGTCACCATGGGCCGCCAGCGCATCCCAGTCGGAGTGCAGAAATGCGACACGCCCCGCTATCGTCTGGAACCCGAAAAACGCGATCGCGACCGCAATCGCGGCCAGCAGCAAAAGCACGCGAACGGCATCTCTCCCTCTTAGCTTCTGCTGGTTGATCAACAGAACGGCGACGCCGGCAATCAGCAATGCCAGCCAGACGATGCGCGTACCGGAGTAGATAACGGCGATCGTTCCGCCGAGTGCGGCGCAGGCGAGGGCGATCCTGTATTTCTCTATACCGGATAGGGCAGCGGCCACGCAGATCACCACGGCAAGGCAGAGGACCTCAGCAAAAACGATCGCATTCCCCGCCCCCCCCTCGGCGCGCATACCAAGTCGATATTGCTGATAGACCGCCAGCAGCAACGCTCCGAAACAAGCCGCCATGCTGGCCAACACAATGATGCGGACGAGCGTTGTTTTTTGCGTAGTGCTCCAGGTCGAATAAGAGATGGGAAAAAACAGAAAGGTGATCAGCGGGACAAGATGCCGTGCGTCCTTGACGATCGCGTGGTTGACGATGGACGCCAGGACATTGCTCGCGCAATAGGCGTAGATCGCGATCGTCAGCGCCATCATCGCGCGGTCGACATTGAAGTGCCTTCTCTTCAAGGCGATCAACAGGACGGACCATAGTCCGCCGCCATTGAACACGAAGCTGACCGCCGATCCGAGGATCGGTGGACAAAAGAAGCAGAGAATGGAGAAATAGACATTGATCCGCGAAGGCGTGATTTGCTGCCTTATGAATGAAAGCCGGTTCAATTTTCGGACCCGCTATTCTCGAGAAACTTTATGCGGCACATTTAGTCAAACCGAATGCGCTCGCCTCGAAACCGCCCATGCTTCATCATGCACTTGCCCGCTCTCACAAAGCGTATAGCGGCTGGGCCGCTGTTTCGATAGTGCGCCCTGATCGATTGCCGCTTAAACGCGCGGTCGGCACCGGTTGACCCTGCAGCATCCCAGGCGCTCTCTCGGGCAATATTTTTCCAGCCCTTTCCCGGCTGGAGGCTTTCCGAGCAGAAATTTCCGGGTGTTGGCGCAAGCGTGGAAAATTCATTCCCGAACGAATGGCTGACCGGCTCGTCTTGCATTGTTCTGGGCCGCGACGATCTGCTAGAACGCCCGCACGAAACACTTGTCCAGAAGCGAAGCTTTGAACCGGGCGCAAAAGGCTCGAGATTTGACGCAGGATCTTCTGTTGCAAGGCATGAGAGAACGCCCACGGACCATGATACCAGCTCTTACGCATCTGCAGCGGCTTGAAGCCGAGTCCATCCACATATTCCGCGAGGTCGCGGCAGCCTTCACCAAGCCGGTCATGCTCTATTCCGTCGGCAAGGATTCGTCGGTGCTGATGCATCTGGCGATGAAGGCGTTCTATCCGGCCAAGCCGCCATTCCCGTTTCTTCACGTCGACACCACCTGGAAATTTCGCGAGATGATCGCATTTCGCGATCAGATGGCGCAGAAGCTGGGTTTCGACCTTCTGGTTCATGTCAACGAAGACGGGGTACGCGACAACATCAATCCGTTCGATCACGGCTCGAACACCCACACCCATGTGATGAAGACCGTGGCGCTGCGCCAGGCGCTCGACAAATACGGCTTCGACGCTGCCTTTGGTGGCGCCCGTCGCGACGAGGAAAAGTCGCGCGCCAAGGAGCGCATCTTCTCTTTCCGCAATGCCCAGCATGTGTGGGATCCGAAGAACCAGCGGCCTGAAATGTGGAAGATCTTCAACACACGTATCGCGCAGGGTGAATCGATACGAGTCTTCCCGTTGTCGAACTGGACCGAGCTCGACATCTGGCAGTACATTCTGCAGGAAAACATCCCGATCGTGCCGCTCTATTTCGCCAAGCGGCGCCCGGTTGTCGAACGCGATGGCATGCTGATTCTCAAGGACGATGATCGCATGAAGCTACTGCCCGGCGAGGTCGTGCAGGACAGGTTGGTGCGATTCCGTACGCTCGGCTGCTATCCGCTGACCGGCGCCATCGAATCCGACGCCGACACACTCGAAGCCATCGTTGGCGAGATGCTGACGGCACGCACCTCCGAACGGCAGGGTCGGTTGATCGACCGCGATGAAGCCGGTTCGATGGAAAAGAAGAAGCGCGAGGGGTATTTCTGACCATGCGCCACATCATGGCAAAGAGCCTGGCTCCAACCGACGGCGTTCGCGATTATCTGGCCGCGCAGGAGAAGAAGTCGCTGCTGCGCTTCCTGACCTGCGGTTCGGTGGATGATGGCAAGTCGACGTTGATCGGACGCCTGCTCTCCGACACCAAGCAGATTTTCGAGGACCAGCTCGCCGCGCTCGAACGCGATTCGCGCAAGCACGGCACGACGGGCGACGACGTCGACTTCGCGCTGTTGGTCGACGGCCTCGAGGCGGAGCGCGAGCAAGGCATCACCATCGACGTCGCCTACCGCTTCTTTGCCACGCCCAAGCGCAAGTTCATCGTCGCCGACACGCCCGGCCACGAGCAATATACCCGCAACATGGCGACAGGTGCTTCGACGGCCGACCTGGCGATCGTGCTGATCGATGCCCGGCAGGGGGTGTTGCGCCAGACGCGGCGCCATTCGATCATCGCCTCGCTGCTCGGCATCCGCCACATCGTGCTGGCGGTCAACAAGATCGATCTCGTCGGTTTTGACCAGGCGGTCTTCAACAGGATCGTCGAGGACTACCGGCAGTTCTCACGCGACCTCGGCTTCCAGACCATCGCGCCGATTCCGATGTCAGCCCGCTACGGCGACAATGTCAGCGGCCGCTCCGAAAACACGCATTGGTATTCCGGCCCGACATTGATCGAGCATCTCGAAACCGTCGCCGTCGAGGAAGCCACGGCCGAGCTGCCATTCCGCTTTCCGGTTCAGTACGTTAATCGCCCCAATCTCGATTTTCGCGGTTTTGCCGGCACCATTGCGTCCGGTATTATTGCGCAAGGCGACGAGGTCGTGGTCGCCAAATCGGGCAAGTCCTCGCATGTCAAACGCATCGTCGCCCATGGCGGCGATCTCGAACAGGCGGTGGCCGGCCAGGCCATAACGCTCGTTCTCGACGACGAGGTCGAGGTTTCCAGGGGCAACATGCTGGTTTCCCCGTCCGCACGGCCGCAGGTCGCCGACCAGTTCGCCGCCAACATCGTCTGGTTCGACGAGCATGCGCTGCTGCCGGGCCGTTCCTATATCCTGCGCACCGAGACCGATCAGACCAGCGCCACCGTCACCGACCTGAAGTACCGCATCAATGTCAACGACTTTGCCCATGAGGCGGCCAAGTCGCTTGAAATGAACGAGGTCGGTATCTGTAACATTTCGACCCGGGCGCCGATCGCCTTCGATCCGTTTGGCGAGAACCGGACCACTGGCGCCTTTATTCTGATCGATCGCATCAGTAACGCCACGGTTGGCGCAGGCATGATCGTACACTCGCTGCGCCGCGCCGAAAACATCCATTGGCAATCGCTCGACGTCGGCAAGCGCGTGCGTGCCGACATGAAGAACCAGCGGCCCGCCGTGTTCTGGTTCACGGGGCTTTCGGGCTCCGGCAAGTCGACCATCGCCAACCTGTTCGAGAAGAAGCTTTTCGCCACCGGGCGTCATACCTACATTCTCGATGGCGACAATGTCCGCCACGGTCTCAACCGGGATCTCGGATTCACCGATGCCGATCGCGTCGAGAACATTCGCCGCGTCGCCGAAGTGGCCAAGCTGATGGCCGACGCCGGGCTGATCGTCATTGTCTCCTTCATTTCCCCGTTCAGTGCCGAGCGGCGGATGGCCAGGGAATTGATGGCCGATGGCGAGTTCATCGAGGTGTTTGTCGATACGCCTTTCGAGGAATGCGCAAGGCGCGATCCGAAGGGCCTCTATGCCCGCGCGCTGAATGGCGAGATCAAGAATTTCACCGGTGTCGATTCGCCGTACGAAGCACCGGAGAAACCGGAGATCCATCTGAAGACGCTCGGCAGATCGGCTGAAGAGATGGTAGATGCCTTGGAACACTGGCTGAACGAGCGTGACATTGCCGAAGACCAATATGACAATGGCGGCGGCATCTGACGACACGTCGATGCTTGAAATCTTCGAGCGGCTAGCGCTGGCGGCCGGGCGCGAGGTGATGCGCGTATTCCACGCTGGCTGCGCGGTCGACCGCAAGTCGGACGCCTCGCCGGTGACCGAGGCGGACCGCGAGAGCGAGAAGATCATTCTTGCAGGCCTGCGCGCCGCATTCCCGGATATTCCGTGCGTGGCCGAGGAGGAAGCGGCGGCCGGCATCATGCCGGGCGAACTTGGCGAGACCTTCTTCCTCGTTGATCCGCTTGATGGCACCAAGGAATTCGTCAACCGGCGCACCGACTTTACCGTCAACATCGCGCTTGTCCGCCATGGCGTGCCGGAAGTCGGCGTGGTCTTCGCGCCCTGCAGCGGCCGGTTTTTTTCCGGCCGGCCGGGCAGGGCGGAAGCACTCGAAGTCGATGACGACTACCGGATCGTTTCCCGCCGGCTGATTTCGGTGAGAACGGCCGCGACGCCGCTGGCCGTGGTTGCCAGCCGCTCGCACAACACGCCGGAAACCGAAGCCTATATTCGCGAGCTTGGTGCCGCCGAGATCGTCTCGGTAGGTTCGTCACTGAAATTCTGCCTCCTCGCCAATGCCGAGGCGGATGTTTATCCGCGCTTTGGTCGCACCATGGAATGGGACACCGCGGCGGGTGACGCGGTGCTACGTGCCGCCGGCGGCACGACGCGGACGCTGGACGGCAAGCCCTTGACCTATGGCAAGCGCAACCAGGCCGATGACGCGGATTTCGCCAACCCCCATTTCATCGCCAGCGGCAAGGCTGCAACCCGAGGACGCATCGATTGTTGAGGTGAAAAATCCTCGTCGATGGCTTATCCTTTACCGACGTCCCCTGAGTCGGTAAGTGAATGTCGTTGTTTCAGAAATGCCATGCCGTCATTTTGGGCGGTTTTCCCGCATGGACCAGCAATCGTGATGAAATAGTCTTCAGGATGTTGCTGGGCCTCTACGCCCTCTCTCCCGCCCTTTTCGCCTTCGTCGAAATGTCTCCAACGGTCTTGGCGCTTGTGGGGGCACTCATGGGCGCTCTCGCCCTTTTGACGAAGCGTGCGCGTTTTGGCAGAGGCACGACAGGCCTCGCAATTGCTCTCGCTCTCTTGTCAGGCTTTGTCCTTTCGAGCGCCCTGTGGTCGGTCGATGTGAGCCGCTCTCTCGTGGCGGCGAGGGACGTGTTTGGCTACTCGATCGCCGCTGTCATGCTGTCTCAGGGCATCCTCGCGCTTGCGAGCGCTCAACGCGAGCGGCTCGCGCGGGTGTCATTGGCCGGCATGTTGATCGGCGTCGTATCGGTGATGGGCTGGGAACTGTATTTCGCGTTTTTGACCGAAGATCCACGCTTTGTGGAGAACGTTTTCACCCTCCACAAGATCACGGTTTACGGGGTTTTTTTTGCCGTCATATTTCTCGCCCAGCCGAGGCTGGTCTGGAAAGGGCTTGCGGCTCTCTTCGCCGTGCTGACATTGCTCCACGGCCAATCGACCGGCGTCAATCTGGCGATTGTCTTCGTGGCGGTGATGTTTGTCATGCCCGCGAAATACCGCCAACACGTTTTGGTTGGATTTTTCGCCGTCTATTTGTCTCTTGCCCTGATCGCCCCCTTCGTCGTCGCGCCGCTGTTCGCCTACCTCAAAACAACGAGTTGGCTGGTTTTTTATCCAGGAACCTTCGCAGCGCGGCTTGATCTATGGCAGATGATTTCGCCCCACATCGCGGAGCAGCCGATCCTCGGCCATGGCGCCAATACGATGAGAAACGCGGCCGGAGTTGTCGTGAGTCCCACATATTATGCGCAGGCGGATCTCCCAAGCGCACATAATATCGTATTCGATTTGTGGTACGAACTGGGAGCGCTGGGCATCATCGTGTATGGGGTGCTCCTGGCGGCGATCATAAGAATGATCGGCGGTTTGAGCGGCCCCAGCCATTTCATAGCCAGCTGCTACCTGATGATAGCTGTCGTCGAACTCTCGGTAGACCATCGGATCTGGTTGTCATGGGTGTTGGGCACTTTGGTCTTCGCGGCGGGCATCTGCATAGTGCAGTGCCGTTCCGTGACCCGATCGGAAATGAAGGACCGGATCACAAGACACGCGGCGGCCTTCTCAAGCTAGTCTAACGGGCGAAGCGAACCGCCTGCGGCCGTCGGCGCCCTATGCCAAGGAGGTGTTGGTCAGCTATCCCGTGCCCGACGCCTATTCGGCCGCGGCCTGCGCCGAGTTCGAGCCGATATAATTGCGGATCGTTTCGATGATCCGGTCCTGGTCGGCCTCGCCGAGATAGGGGTGCATCGGCAGGCACAGGATGCGTTTCGGCAGGTCCTCCGAAACGGCAAGACCAGTCGGCGTGCGCGGGTAGTCGCGATAGGCGATCTGCTCATGCAGCGGCTTGACGTAGTAGATGACGGACGGAATGCCCTTTTCGCTCAAATGCGCTTTAAGCCCGTCGCGTTTCGGCGTCTCGATCGCGTATTGCGCCCAGGCCGAGCGGCTGCCATCCAGGTTGCGGGCTGCGGTGACGATGTCGCCGAGACCTTCAGCGTAGCGTTGGGCCACCACCTGCCGCGCCACCATCTCTTCCTCGAGGATGGCGAGCTTCTCGAGCAGGATCGCCGCCTGCAGCGTATCGAGCCGTGAATTGATGCCGACGCGGATGTTGTCGTACTGCGTCTCGCCCTTGCCGTGGAAGGCGAACGATCTGAGCGCGTCGGCCAGAGCGTCATCATTGGTGAACATCGCGCCGCCGTCGCCATAGCAGCCGAGCGGCTTGGCCGGATAGAAGCTGGTCGAGCCGACATGGCCGAACGCGCCGCACATCCTGCCTTCCAGCGAGCCACCCATGGACTGGGCTGCGTCCTCGATCACCAATAAGTCTTCGCGATTGGCAATAGTCATGAGCGCCTCATAGTCGGCGGCAAGACCGAACAGGTCGACAGGGATGATCGCCTTCGGCTTCAATCGACCTTCCTTCTTGATGGCCGCGATCGCCGCCTCGAGGCTGGCTATGTCGATGTTGTAGGTTGTCGGATCGACATCGACGAAAACCGGCTCGGCCTTGGCCAGCGCCACCACTTCCGCCGTGGCGGCGAAGGTGAAGCTCGGCACGAACACCGCGTCACCCGGGCCGATGCCAGCGGCGAACAGCGGCAAAAGCAGTGCGTCGGTGCCGTTGGCGCAGGCAATCACGTGCTTTACCCCGACATAGGCGGCGAGCTTCTTCTCGAATTCAGCGACCTGGGGACCAAGGATGTAGCGGCCATCCTCGACCACGTGATCGATCGCGGCTTTCAGCCGGTCGCGGATTCGTTCGCGCTGCGCGCCAAGATCGATAAATTGCATGTCGGCCTCAATACCTGCCAATAACCGGCCCGCTGGTACCAGACTTGGCGCGGCTGAAAAAGCCGGCTGCGGATTCGGGGACTTGGTGCAAGTGTCGCAGCCCGTTACCACATTTTGCCGGCATATTGTCCCACAAAGCCGGGAATCCGGGGTTGGCGGTACAATTCAGCTCATTCTTATCGAGGTTTTCCGGCGCCTGGAAACATAAAGTGATCGCGCTGGAGAGCCGATCAGCCGATCTCGTGCCGCCAGGGGGGATTGGCGCCGGCTCGTGATACCGTCACTGCCGCCGCCTTGGCGCCGAGCGCCAATGCTTTGCGAATAGCGTCTTCGGACAGGCTGGAAATCGCTGCCTTCGTCAACAGGCCTTGCTCATGCAGGGAGGCAAGGATGCCGGCGTTGAACGTGTCTCCGGCGCCGACGGTGTCCACCACCTTCACTGTGTCTGGCATGACGGTGACACGATGCTGTTTGCTGTAGCCAACGGCACCCTCGCTGCCATGCGTGACGACGATCAGCTTCGGGCCGCGGTCGAGCCAATTGCGCACGACATCCTCGTGCGAGCCGGCTTCGCCGAACCAGTCGAGGTCTTCGTCCGACAGTTTGACGATGTCGGCCATCGCCATCATCTCCCGGATGCGCCTGAGGTGTTTGGCCTTGTCGGGAATGAAGTTCGGCCGGATGTTGGGATCGAGCATCATCACGCGGGCCCCATGCTCGCGCTGCATGAATTCCTCATAGGCCGACCCAGCCGGCTCCGAGATCAGGCTGATGGCGCCGAACAGCATCGCCTCGATCTCGCTGCCGAGTTGCGGCAGGTCTTCGATGGTCAGCATGCGCCCGGCCGTGTTCTCGTCATAGAAGGTGTAGGTCGCCTGGCCATTGTTCAGCCGCACGAACGCCAGGGTCGTCGGTCGGGGCGAGGTGTGTGCGTAGGTGGAACTGACCTTGCTCGCCCCCAACGCGTCCCTGAATTGACCGCCGAACAGGTCCGACGACAGGCCCGAGAAGAAGCCGGCCGGCGCGCCCAAGCGGCCGAGCGCTATCGCTGTGTTGAAGACAGCGCCGCCGACATAGGGGGCAAAAGCCGGCTCATTCTCCGTGGTGGTGCGCGGCAGCATGTCGATCAAGGCTTCACCGCAGCAGAGGATCATGGCTTCTCGGTCTCCGGCGGATAGATCACGCCCTTGCGGATGATGATGTTGGCGTAAAGCCGCGGCTCGCTTGTCGCGACGATGGCATGCGCCGATTTGACCCGTGCATAGAAGTCGGCGCCGGCCAGCGCAACCACCTTACGGCCCGGCGCGCGTTTGGCGCAGATCGCTTCCATTTCACGATGGACAGGGTCGGCAAGCGACGGATCGCCTTTCACCGAGGCGCGAAACAGCGCCTCCGGCACGACATCGTCGACCGGAAGCAGCGTCAGTATCGCGTCGAGTACGGGCATGAGGGCATGGCCATCGGTCCTGATGAGGCGCCTTGCCTGCTCCTGTGCCGGATAGTTCCCGTCGACCAGGGCAATCTCGTCACCATGGCCCATGGCGCGCAACGTCGCCAGAAGCTCCGGACCAAGCAGCGCCGGAATCCCGATCAGCATTTCAAGCGCCCCTGGAGATCGTCGTCGAACCGATCAGGAAGCGTTCGGAAAGCGGCAGGCTGGCGCCCCCGAGCGCCCGGGCATGGATACCCACGCTTCCCTCGCGGACGGCCGGGAGTTTCAGCCCTTCGCCGTCGATCGCGCCGATTGCCGTCACGAC
This sequence comes from Mesorhizobium sp. URHB0026, assembly GCF_054059755.1. Lineage (NCBI taxonomy): Bacteria > Pseudomonadati > Pseudomonadota > Alphaproteobacteria > Hyphomicrobiales > Phyllobacteriaceae > Mesorhizobium > Mesorhizobium sp. URHB0026. The sequence goes on from NZ_JBSSCN010000001.1 coordinate 3,364,053, forward strand.
CGCCTCGACCAGCCTCTGGCGCACGGCCTTCGGCATCCAGCCGTCGATCACCGCGGCTTCGAAATCGATGACCGAGGACGCTGCCACGATGGCGTAAGCGAGCGCCTGCGAGGCGCTGGCGATCCACTCGTCGAGCGCGGCGCCGATCTCCCCCCAATCCTCGGGTGAGGTCCACAGATAGGATGCCTCGACGCCACGCGCATTGAGTTTTTTTTCGAGCATGGCGATCGAGGCCACGTCGATCAGCTGGGTCGGTTTTCCATCCGGCCCCGGCACAGGCATGGAGCCGAGTGCGCCGGCATTGCCGGTCGGCCCGCCAAACAGCCGGCCGTTGAGCACGATGCCGCCGCCGGCAAAGGCGCCGATGTAGAAATAGACGAAATCCCGCGCCGCGCCCGTCTGGCCAAAGACCAGTTCGGCGCCGCAGGCAGAGGTGGCATCGTTCTGCAGATAGACCGGAAAGTCGCACTGCGCCTGGATGTCGGTCCTGATGTCTCGATGGCGCCATTCGTCCATCACGTCGCGCGGGGCGCCGGCGGTGTCGGCCCAGTTCCAGAGCTCGAACGGCATGGCGATGCCAAGTCCGGCGATGCGCTTGTCCTGTGCAGGCGTCAGCTCGCCACGCATCGTCTTCATGCCTGAAGTGACGAACTCGACCGTCTCGCGTGGGGCAGGGTAGCGGTAGGAATGCTGCAGCATCGCGCGCACCTGTCCGAGGAAATCGATCAGCACGAGTTCGGCGCTGCGGCGGCCGATCTTGAGGCCGATGAAGAAGGCGCCTTCGGGGTTGAGCGCCATGGGGATCGAGGGCTGGCCGATCTTGCCGCGCAACGGCGCTTGGCGCACGAGCAGGCTTTCTTCCTCCAACTCGCGCATGATGACCGAGACCGTCTGCGCCGAAAGTCCGGTCATGCGGGCAATGTCGGACTTCGCCAGACTGCCGTGCTGGCGCACCAGCGAAAGCACCAGGCGCTCGTTGTGGTCGCGCATGCCGCTCTGGTTGGTGCCGCGGTGAATGAGGCTCTCGTTCGCTTCGGGCGAACCATGCCTCGCAGTGGCCGTCTCCACCCTGTTCCTCCCGTCGTTTCCCCACAATGCTTTTGGGTCAGAATGAGTGAACGACGCAAGGCTGTCAATAATAAATAAGAGTGATTTAATTATTGACAGATGCCCTGGTGTGGTGTTCTTTGAGGGGGCATCCGCGCGCTGGGAGAAGTCGCCTGGATGCCGTGCGGGTGCCGGTTGGCCGGCATTCGAAAATGTTCCACTGGGAGGAAATCGTGACCAATACACAACTGTTGAAGTCCACCGTTTTCGCGGCGGCCGCGCTGGGTCTGATGGCGTTCGCTTCGTCTGCGTCCGCCGCGGGCGTCGGCGCCTGCCTGATCACCAAGACCGACACCAATCCATTCTTCGTCAAGATGAAGGAGGGCGCGACCGCCAAGGCCAAGGAACTTGGAGTCGATCTCAAGACCTATGCGGGCAAGATCGACGGTGACAGCGAGAGCCAGGTGGCGGCGATCGAAAGCTGCATCGCCGACGGCGCCAAGGGCATTTTGATAACCGCGTCCGACACCAAGGGCATCGTGCCGACGGTGAAGAAGGCGCGCGATGCGGGCCTCCTGGTGATTGCGCTGGACACGCCGCTCGATCCGATCGACGCCGCCGACGCGACCTTCGCCACCGACAATCTGGAGGCCGGCAAGCTGATCGGCGCCTGGGCGGCCGCCACGCTAGGCGACAAGGCAAAGGACGCCAAGATCGGCTTCCTCGACCTGACACCCTCGCAGCCGACGGTGGACGTTCTGCGCGACCAGGGCTTCATGATGGGCTACGGCATCGACGTGAAGGACCCCAACAAGATCGGCGATGAGACCGATCCGCGCATCGTCGGCCATGATGTGACGAACGGTAACGAGGAAGGCGGCCGCAAGGCGATGGAAAACCTTCTGCAAAAGGACAACACCATTACCGTCATCCACACTATCAACGAGCCGGCCGCGGTAGGCGCCTATCAGGCGCTCAAGGCTGTCGGCCTCGAAAGCCAGGTGCTGATCGTCTCGGTCGACGGTGGTTGCCCCGGTGTGAAGTCGGTCGCCGAAGGCGTGATCGGCGCCACCTCGCAGCAATATCCGCTGCAGATGGCCGCACTCGGCATCGAGGCGATCGCCGCTTTCGCCAAGGACGGCACCAAGCCGAAGCCGACCGAGGGCAAGAACTTCTTCGACACCGGCGTCAACCTCGTCACCGACAAGCCGGCGACGGGCGTCAAGTCCATCGACACCAAGGAAGGCCTCGCCAAGTGCTGGGGCTGATACTGGCCTGACCGGCAACGGAACCGACGCGGCCGGGGGACTTGATCCCCGGCCGCATCGGGTGGACGATGCATCACTGTAAACGCAGATAATCCCGGCGACAGACCGGAGGCGTGGACGGCGTCAGCGCGTGGCTGAAGCCCTACGGGGAGGAAACATGGCTCAAGCTCAGGAATTCGAGAAGGTTCTCTCGGCCAGTGATACAAGTGTAGCCGCTTTTGACGAGCACAAATCAGCCGTCAAGCGCATCCAGCATTTTCTGCATTCGACGCCCGCGGCGGTGCCGCTGATCGTGCTGCTTCTGTCGATCGTCATCTTCGGCATCACTATCGGAGGGCGGTTCTTCTCGTCCTACACGCTGACGCTGATCCTGCAGCAGATTGCCATCGTCGGCATTCTCGGGGCCGCGCAGACACTGGTCATCCTGACCGCCGGCATCGACCTTTCGATAGGGGTGATCATGGTGATTTCGGCGGTGATCATGGGCAATTGCGCGGTCAGCTACGGCATGCCGAGCGTGCTCGCCGTGGCGATCGGGCTTGCCGCCGGTGCGGCTTGCGGGCTGCTGAACGGGCTGCTGGTCGCCTATATGAAGCTGCCGCCCTTCATCGTGACGCTTGGCACCTGGAACATCGTCATGGCCACGAACTTCATCTATTCGGCCAATGAGACGATCCGCGACACCGACGTCGACAACCAGGCACCGCTGCTGCACCTGTTTGCCCTGAGCTTCAAGGTCGGCACGGCGGTGCTGACGCTCGGCGTCATCGCCACGGTCGTGCTCGTGATGGTTCTTTGGTACGTGCTCAACCATACGGCATGGGGCCGTCATGTCTACGCCGTCGGCGACGACCAGGAGGCGGCGAAGCTGTCGGGTATCCAGACCAAGAAGGTGCTGATGACGGTCTACACCCTTGCCGGGCTGATCGCCGCTTTCGCGGCGTGGGTCTCCATCGGCCGCAACGGCTCGATCTCGCCGTCCGCCGCTGTGACCGACTACAATCTGCAGGCGATCACCGCGACGGTGATCGGCGGTATTTCTCTCTTCGGCGGCCGCGGCTCCATCCTCGGCACGCTGTTCGGCGCGATGATCGTCGGCGTCGTCTCGATGGGGCTCAATATGCTGGGCGCCGATCCGCAATGGAAAGTACTGCTCACCGGCGTGCTGATCATCGGCGCCGTCGCCATCGACCAATGGATCAGAAAGGTTTCGGCATGACCCAGGAACCCATCCTCACCGCACGCGGTCTGGTCAAGCGCTATGGCCGCGTCACCGCTCTCGACAATGCCGATTTCGACCTTTACCCCGGCGAAATCCTCGCCGTCATCGGCGACAACGGCGCCGGCAAGTCGTCGCTCATCAAGGCGATTTCCGGCGCGGCCGTGCCGGACGAAGGCGAAATCCGGCTTGAAGGCAAACCCGTGTCCTTCAAGTCGCCGATGGAAGCTCGCGAAGCCGGCATCGAAACCGTATACCAGAACCTGGCCTTGTCGCCGGCGCTGTCGATCGCCGACAACATGTTCCTTGGCCGCGAGATCCGCAAACCCGGCTTCGTCGGCCAGTGGCTTCGCATGCTGGACCGTCCGGCAATGGAAAAGCGTGCCCGCGACAAGCTCACCGAACTCGGCTTGATGACCATCCAGAATATCAGCCAGGCGGTGGAGACCCTGTCGGGCGGCCAACGCCAGGGCGTGGCGGTGGCCCGCGCCGCCGCCTTCGGGTCGAAGATGGTTATCATGGACGAGCCGACGGCGGCGCTCGGTGTCAAGGAGAGCCGCCGCGTGCTCGAACTGATCCTCGACGTGAAGAAGCGCGGCCTGCCGATCGTGCTTATCTCGCACAACATGCCGCACGTCTTCGAGGTGGCGGACCGCATCCACATCCACCGTCTGGGCCGTCGACTGTGCGTCATCGACCCCAAGCAATATACCATGTCCGACGCCGTTGCCTTCATGACCGGGGCAAAAGCACCCCCGGAGGCGGCTTTGGCGGCCTGACTGCCAACTTGCCGCGGGGTAAGCAGACGGGGGCGTTCTCTAAATCGATTGAAAACATGTTGCAATGCACTAGGATGGGCTGGGAGAAACGGCGAAAGCCGGTATGATCAGGCCAAACCGAACGAGAGGCGATATGACATCCGCCATGACGATCGAAGCCCCCGCTCTCGACAATCCCGATCCCAAGACGCTTGCTGAAGAAGTCTTGATGTCGCTCAAGTACCGGGTCGGCAAGGACACCACCGTCGCGACCCAGTACGACTGGCTGACCGCCACGATCAAGGTCGTGCGCGACCGCGTCGTCGACCATTGGATGCAGGCGACCAAGGAAGCTTACGACCAACAGGAAAAGCGCGTTTACTACCTGTCGCTCGAATTCCTGATTGGGCGTCTGATGCGCGACGCCTTTTCCAATCTCGGCCTGATGGAGAACATGCGTGAGGCGCTGTCGTCGCTCGGCGTCGATCTCGACCTGATCGCGGCGCTGGAACCGGACGCAGCCCTCGGCAATGGCGGCCTTGGCCGGCTCGCCGCCTGCTTCATGGAAAGCATGGCCACCGTCGACATCCCCGCGCATGGCTACGGCATCCGCTATGCCAACGGCATGTTCCGCCAGGAAATCCACGATGGCTGGCAGGTCGAGTTACCCGAGACCTGGCTTGACCACGGCAACCCCTGGGAATTCGAGCGGCGCGAGCGCTCCTTCGAAGTCGGTTTCGGTGGTTCGGTCGAATCGATCACCTCGAAGGACGGCCGCCTCGAACGCCATGTCTGGAAGCCGAGGGAGCATGTGCTTGCGGTCGCCTATGACACGCCCGTGGCTGGCTGGCGGGCCAAGCGCGTCAACACGCTGCGCCTGTGGTCCGGCATGCCGATCGACCCGATCCGGCTCGACAAGTTCAACGCCGGCGACCACATAGGGGCGCTGGCCGAAAGCAACAAGGCCGATGCGCTGTCGCGGGTGCTCTATCCAGCCGATTCCCACATGGCCGGGCAGGAGCTCAGGCTTCGCCAGGAATACTTCTTCTCCACCGCTTCGCTGCAGGACATCCTGCAGCGCCATCTCAGCCAATATGGCGATCTCAAGTCTCTGCCGGACAAGGCGGCGATCCACCTCAACGACACCCATCCGGCAATCGCCGTGCCCGAGCTGATGCGGCTCTTGATGGATGTCCATGGCATGGATTTCGATCTCGCCTGGGATGTCACCAAGCGCACCTTCGGCTACACCAACCACACGCTGTTGCCAGAGGCACTGGAAAGCTGGCCGGTGCCGCTGTTCGAGCGGCTTTTGCCGCGCCACATGCAGATCGTCTACGCCATCAACGCGCAGGTGCTGCTCGAAGCCCGCGCCACCGATCAGTTCTCGGACGAGCAGATCAGCCGTATCTCGCTTATCCAGGAGAATGGCGACCGCCGGGTGCGCATGGGCAATTTGGCCTTCGTCGGCTCGCATTCGATCAACGGCGTGTCGGCGCTGCACACCGAGTTGATGAAGGAGACGGTCTTCGCCGACCTCCACAAACTTTATCCCGATCGCATCAACAACAAGACCAACGGCATCACGCCGCGGCGCTGGCTCATCCAGTGCAATCCAGGCCTCACCGCGCTTGCCCGCGAGGCGATCGGCGACCGCTTCATGGATGACATCGAAGCGATCAAGGGGCTCGATCCTCTCGCCGACGACACCGCCTTTCGCGAAAAATTCGCCGCCGTGAAACGCCAGAACAAGGTGAGGCTTGCCAATCTGGTCGCCGATCGCCTCGGCATCAAGCTCGATCCTTCGGCGCTCTTCGACATTCAGGTCAAGCGTATCCACGAATACAAACGCCAGCTGCTCAATATCCTCGAAGCGATCGCGCTCTATGACCAGATCCGTTCGCATCCCGAACGCGACTGGATGCCACGCGTGAAATTCTTCGGCGGCAAGGCCGCGCCCAGCTACCACAACGCCAAGCTGATCATCAAACTGGCCAACGACGTCGCCAAAGTGATCAACAGCGACCCTTCGGTGCGTGGGCTGCTGAAGGTCGTGTTCGTGCCGAATTACAATGTCAGCCTGGCCGAGGTACTGATGCCAGCCGCCGATCTTTCGGAGCAAATCTCGACCGCCGGCATGGAAGCCTCTGGCACGGGCAACATGAAGTTCGCGCTGAACGGCGCGCTGACCATCGGCACGCTCGACGGCGCCAATGTCGAGATCAAGGAGCATGTTGGCGACGACAACATCTTCATCTTCGGCCTCACCACCGAAGAAGTCGCCGAGCGGCGCAACAATGGCTACAATCCGCGCGGCGTCATCGAGGCATCCCCCGAACTGGCGCAGGCGGTTGCGGCCGTTTCATCGGGCGTCTTCTCGCCCGATGATCCCAATCGCTACCGCGACCTCATCAATGGCCTCTATGACAGCGACTGGTTCATGGTCGCGGCGGATTTCGACGCCTATGCCGCCTGCCAGCGCGAGGTGGACGCCGTCTGGCGCAACAGCCCCGAATGGTACGCGCGCGCCATCCGCAACGTCGCGCGGGTCGGCTGGTTCTCCTCCGATCGCACGATCCGCCAATATGCGAAAGAAATCTGGAACGTACCCGTCTGATATGATTGCATAAGGCCACGAACGATGGCCGCAAAAACAAACACTTGGTGCCCGGGGAGGGCGACCGCCTGATGAGGAAGCCGCGCGCGACCGCTGCGACAAGCGGGCCGGACGGACTGGCGCCAGCCAGCGATGTCGAGGCGATTGTCGCCGGTACGCACGGCAACCCCTTTGCGGTTCTCGGTGTCCAGGAGGCCGGCAAGAGCCTGTTCGCACGCTGCTTCGTTCCGCACGCGCAGTCTGTTACCGCCTATACTCTGAGTGGCATCGAGGCCGGCGAATTGACCAGGCGCGACGAGGCCGGTTTCTTCGAAGGCAAGCTGTCGATCAAGAAGCGCCAGCCGCTGCGCTACCACGCCCGCAATGCCGGCGGCGACTGGTGGCTGACCGATCCCTATTCGTTCGGTCCGGTACTCGGGCCGATGGACGATTATTACATCGCCGAGGGTTCGCATCTCAGGCTGTTCGACAAGCTCGGCGCGCATGTCATCGAACACGAAGGCGCTTCCGGCGTGCATTTCGCTGTGTGGGCCCCGAATGCCAGGCGCGTTTCGGTGGTCGGTGACTTCAACGACTGGGACGGCCGCCAGCACACGATGCGCGACCGTCGCGACACCGGCATCTGGGAGCTGTTCATTCCCGATATCGGTGCCGGCCGGCCCTATAAATATGAAATTATCGGTCCCGATGGCGTGAGGTTGCCGCTGAAGGCCGATCCGTTCGCCTTCAAATCAGAGCTGCGCCCGGCAACCGCCTCGGTGACCGCGGTGCCGCCGGCGCATGCATGGGGTGACGAGGCTCATCGCAGTTTCTGGCGCAACGCCGACCCTCGCCGCGAGGCCATCTCGATCTACGAGGTGCACGCCGGGTCCTGGCAGCTTGGCGATGACGGCACCTTCCTGTCATGGGATGAGCTGGCCGACCGGCTGATCCCCTATGTAATCGAGACCGGGTTTACCCATATCGAATTCCTGCCGATCTCCGAGCATCCCTATGACCCGTCCTGGGGTTATCAGACAACCGGGCTCTACGCGCCGTCGGCGCGCTTCGGCGATCCGGACGGCTTTGCCCGCTTTGTCGACGGCGCCCACCGTGCCGGCGTCGGCGTCATCCTCGACTGGGTGCCGGCGCATTTTCCTGTCGACGAGCACGGTCTGGTCCATTTCGACGGCACCGCGCTCTACGAGCATGCCGACCCGCGCAAGGGCTTCCATCCGGACTGGAACACCGCGATCTACAATTTCGGCCGCCGCGAGGTGGTGTCGTTCCTGGTCAACAACGCGCTGTTCTGGGCCGAAAAATACCATGTCGACGGTCTTCGCGTCGACGCGGTCGCCTCGATGCTCTACCTCGACTATTCGCGCAGGGCCGGCGAATGGATCCCCAATGAGAAGGGTGGGCGCGAAAACCTCGAGGCGGTCAGCTTCCTGCAGAAGATGAACAAGGAGGTGTACGGCCACCATCCGGGCGTCATGACCATCGCCGAGGAATCGACGTCATGGCCAAAGGTCTCGGCGCCTGTCCATGAAGGCGGGCTGGGCTTCGGCTTCAAATGGAACATGGGCTTCATGCACGACACGCTGGAGTATTTTTCCAAGGAGCCGATTTTCCGCAAGCATCACCACAACGAGCTGACCTTCGGCCTGACCTACGCCTTCTCGGAGAATTTCGTACTGCCGCTCTCGCATGACGAGGTCGTGCACGGCAAAGGCACGCTGCTGGGCAAGATGGCCGGCGACGACTGGCAGAAATTCGCGACCTTGCGTGCCTATTACGGCTTCATGTGGGGTTATCCCGGCAAGAAGCTGCTGTTCATGGGCCAGGAATTCGCGCAGCGTCGCGAATGGAGCGAAGCGCGCGCGCTTGATTGGGACCTGCTCGATTTCCGCACGCATCGCGGCGTCTGGCAGACGGTGCGCGACCTCAATTATCTCTATCGTTCACGCCCGGCCCTGCATGGCCGCGACTGCGAGCCGGAAGGGTTTTCCTGGCTGATCGTCGACGACAGCCAGAATTCGGTTTTCGCCTGGGTGCGCAGCGCTCCCGGCGGCAATCCCGTCGCCGTCATCTCCAATTTCACACCGGTGCCGCGCGACAATTATCGTGTGCCGCTGCCGAAGGTCGGCAAGTGGCGCGAGATCATCAACACCGACGCTTCCGAATATGGCGGCTCCGGCATGGGCAATGGCGGGATGGTCGAGGCAAGGGCGGAGGGCAAGAGCATCTCGGCAACAATGCTTTTGCCTCCGCTGTCGACGATCATGCTTGAACTCGCTGCCGACTGAACTCGTTAAGGCTGGTTAGCGCATCGATACGAGTAACTTGGGAGGGTATAAATGGCAGACTTGAAAAGAACCCAGCCGCTGGCCCGCGACGCCATGGCCTACGTGTTGGCCGGCGGGCGCGGCAGCCGCCTCAAGGAACTGACCGACCGACGGGCCAAGCCTGCGGTCTATTTCGGAGGCAAAACGCGCATCATTGATTTCGCGCTCTCCAATGCGCTCAACTCCGGCATCCGCCGCCTCGGCGTCGCCACCCAATACAAGGCGCATTCGCTGATCCGCCACCTGCAGCGGGGCTGGAACTTCCTGCGGCCCGAACGAAACGAGAGTTTCGACATCCTGCCGGCCAGCCAGCGTGTGTCGGAAACGCAGTGGTATGAGGGGACGGCGGACGCCGTCTACCAGAACATCGATATCATCGAGGCCTATGGCCCGGAATACATGGTTATTCTGGCCGGCGATCACATCTACAAGATGGATTACGAGTTGATGCTGCGCCAGCATGTCGATGCCGGCGCCGATGTCACGGTTGGCTGCCTCGAAGTGCCGCGCATGGAGGCGACCGGCTTCGGCGTCATGCATGTCGATGCCAAGGACAACATCATCGCCTTTGTCGAAAAGCCCGCCGACCCGCCCGGCATTCCGGGTAACCCGGAATTGGCCCTGGCCTCGATGGGCATCTACGTTTTCAAGACCAAGTTCCTGATGGAACAACTGCGCCGCGACGCCGCCGAGCCGGGCTCCAGCCGCGACTTCGGCAAGGACATCATCCCCTATATCGTCACGCACGGTAAGGCGATCGCGCACCGCTTCACCAAGTCCTGCGTGCGTTCGACCGCTGAGAACGAGGCCTACTGGCGCGATGTCGGCACGGTCGACGCTTATTGGGAGGCCAACATCGACCTGACCGACGTGACGCCTGAACTCGACCTCTACGACCGCGACTGGCCGATCTGGACCTATGCCGAACTGAAGCCGCCGGCAAAGTTCGTGCATGACGAGGACGGCAGGCGCGGTTCCGCGATCTCGTCGCTGGTGTCGGGCGATTGCATCGTCTCGGGCGCTTCGCTGAAGAAAAGCCTGATCTTCACCGGCGCGCGCATCAATTCCTATTCGACGCTGGAAGAGGTTGTCATGCTGCCCGACGTTCATGTCGGCCGGAACGCAAAGTTGAAGCGCGTCGTCATCGACCACGGTGTAAGGATACCCGAAGGGCTGGTGGTCGGCGAGGATCCCGTCCTCGATGCCAAGCGCTTCCGGGTTTCGGAAAAGGGTATCTGCCTGATCACACAGGACATGATCAACAAGTTGTCAACCTGAACAGGTTGATCAAAAAGCTGTCACTTTAGGGTGTTGTGCATGTCGTGGTCCAAACCGCACACGGTTTGGGCGGCATGGATGGGAAGCGGATCGTTAAGCGCATGCAGGTTCTGTCGGTCACGCCCGAAATCTTCCCGCTGATCAAGACAGGCGGGCTTGCCGACGTGGCCGGCGCGCTGCCCATTGCGCTCGCGGCCAAGGGCGTCACCATGCGCACGCTCGTTCCTGGCTTTCCCGTGGTGATGGGCGCCTTCAAGAAAAAGAAGGCCGTCTATCAGTATCCCTTGCTGCAGGGCGGCAAGGCCGCGGTCCATGCTGTCCAGGTCGCCGGGCTCGATTTGTTCGTGCTCGACGCACCGCATCTGTTTGACCGCCCCGGCGGCCCCTATGGCAACGCCTCGGGCGCGGACTGGCCGGACAATTGGCGGCGCTTCGCGGCGCTGAGCCAGGCCGGTGCCGATATCGCCGGGGGCGCCATCTCAGGCTACCTGCCAGACATCGTGCACGCCCATGACTGGCAGTCGGCGATGACGCTAGCCTATATGCGCTATGGCAAGGCGGTCGGCACACCATCGATGATGACCGTCCACAATCTCGCCTTCCAGGGCCAGTTCGGGGCTGGCATCTTCGGCGAGCTCGGCCTGCCGGCCGCGGCGATGGCGCTTGACGGGGTCGAATATTATGGCGGCGTCGGCTTCCTCAAGGCTGGCCTGCAGGCCGCATGGGCGATCACCACGGTGAGCCCGACCTATGCGCAGGAGATCCGTTCACCGGAATTCGGCATGGGGCTCGACGGTCTCATCAACATGCGTTCCAGCGATCTCCACGGCATCGTCAACGGCATCGACACCTCCATCTGGGATCCGGCAACCGACAAGCATCTGGTATCGACCTATACGGCAGAAACGTTGAAGGCCCGCGCGCCGAACAGGGCCGCCGTCGAGGACCGTTTCGGCCTAGACCGTGACGGCAGTCCCATTGTCTGCGTCGTCAGCCGGCTGACCTGGCAGAAGGGCATGGACATATTGGCGACGGTGGTCGACGGCATCGTCGCGACAGGCGCAAGGCTGGCCATCCTTGGCTCGGGCGACGCCGGCCTCGAAGGCGCGCTGCTGGCCGCGGCCGCACGCCATCGTGGCCGCATCGGCGTGGTCGTCGGCTATGACGAGGGGCTGTCGCACACCATGCAGGGCGGCTGCGACGCCATCGTCATCCCGTCGCGCTTCGAGCCTTGCGGGCTGACGCAGCTTTACGGCCTGCGCTATGGCTGCGTGCCGATCGTCGCCCGCACCGGCGGCCTGGCCGACACCATCATTGACGCCAATGAAGCAGCGTTTGCCGCCGGCGTGGCGACCGGCTTTCAGTTTGCCCCCAGCAATGGCGGCGCGCTGCTGCACGCGATCCGACGCCTGGCCGACGCCCACGCCAGTCCCGCAATCTTCGAAACCATCCAGCGCCAGGGCATGAAGACCGATGTGTCGTGGGATCGAAGCGCCGAAAAATACGTCGAACTCTATCGCCTGCTGCTTTCGAAAAGGGTTGCCTGAACCATGACACGCACCGTTCCCACCAAGCCCTATTCCGACCAGAAGCCCGGCACGTCGGGCCTGCGCAAGAAGGTGCCCGTGTTCCAGCAGGAGCACTATGCCGAGAACTTCATCCAGTCGATTTTTGATGCGCTCGACGGGTTCAAGGGCAAGACCCTGGTGATCGGCGGCGACGGCCGTTTCTATAACCGGGAGGTCATTCAGAAGGCCATCGCCATGGCGGCCGCCAATGGCTTCGGCAAGGTGATGGTCGGGCAGGGCGGCATCCTGTCGACGCCGGCGGCCTCGCATGTCATCCGCAAATACAAGACCTTCGGCGGCATCATCCTCTCGGCCAGCCACAATCCCGGCGGCCCGCACGAGGACTTCGGCATCAAGTACAATGCCGGCAATGGCGGCCCGGCGCCGGAAAAGCTGACCGACGCCATCTTTGCCAAGACCAAGACGATTTCGAGCTTCAAGATCGCCGACATCGACCCGATCGACATCGATACGGTCGGAGCAGTCGAGGCTGCCGGCATGACCGTCGAGATCATCGATCCGGTTACCGACTATGCCGAGTTGATGGAGAGCCTGTTCGATTTCGACGCGCTGCGCAAACTGTTCAAGTCGGGCTTCCGGATGCGCTTCGACGCCATGCATGCGGTGACCGGGCCTTACGCCAAGGAAATCCTCGAACACCGCCTCGGCGCACCGAACGGCACCTGCCGCAATTTCAAGCCGCTGCCCGATTTCGGAGGTCATCACCCGGACCCCAACCTGGTCCATGCCAAGCACCTTTATGACGAGATGATGGGTCCGGACGCGCCGGATTTCGGCGCCGCCTCCGATGGCGACGGCGACCGCAACCTGATCATCGGCAAGGGCATTTTCGTCACCCCTTCGGATTCGGTCGCCATGCTCTCCGCCAATGCCCGCCTGGCGCCGGGCTACAAGGATGGGCTGAAAGGCATCGCCCGTTCGATGCCGACCAGTGGCGCGGCCGACCGCGTCGCTCACAAGCTAGGTGCCGGGATTTACGAGACGCCGACCGGCTGGAAGTTCTTCGGCAATCTGCTCGACGCCGGCATGGCGACGATCTGCGGTGAGGAAAGTGCCGGCACCGGCTCAAACCATGTCCGCGAAAAGGACGGTCTGTGGGCGGTGCTCTTGTGGCTCAACATCCTCGCCGCGCGCGGCGAAAGCTGCAAGCAGATCGTCACCGAGCATTGGGAGACCTATGGCCGCAACTACTACTCGCGCCACGATTATGAGGAGGTTGAGAGCGACCGGGCCAATGCGCTGGTCGACGAACTCAGGGCCAAGCTCGGCTCGCTGCCGGGCACCAGCGTGCGCGGCCTGAAGATCGCCAATGCCGATGATTTCGCCTATCACGACCCGGTTGACGGCTCGACCAGCGAGCACCAGGGCATAAGGGTGCTGTTCGAAGGCGGCTCGCGCGTGGTCTTTCGGCTTTCGGGCACCGGTACGTCTGGCGCGACCTTGCGCGTCTATATCGAGCGCTACGAGCCCGACAAGTCCAGGCACGACCTCGACACGCAGGAGGCGCTCGCCGACCTGATTTCGGCGGCCGACGACATTGCCGGGATCAAGAGCCACACCGGGCGCAACAAGCCGAGCGTCATTACTTGAGGGCGATGGAGCGCTCTTGACCCAGCTCGGCGCCACCATCACCAGCGAAGGCATCCGCTTCGCCGCATGGTCCTCGTCGGCGAGACGGCTCTGGGTTTCGATCTTTGACGAGCAGGGAAACCGCGAACTCGATCGTCTCGAGCTGGCGTGGGACGGCAACGGCGTGCATTCACTCTTTGTCTCCGGCTTGGCCGCGGGCGCGCGCTATGGCCTGCGCGCCGATGGCGACTATGCGCCCGAGCGGGGGCTGTGGTTCGACCCCGACAAGTTGCTCACCGATCCCTACGCCGTCGAAATCGACCGGGCCTACGCCTATCACTGGCGGCTCGCCGCGCGGCGCAATGAGGGCGCCGACACCGCGTCTCTGATGCCCAAGACCGTGACCAGGGCCTTGCCCACGGCTCCACCGACCCTGCCGCCGCTGTTTCGCCCGGGCGGCCTGATCTACGAACTGAACGTCCGCGCCTTCACCAAGCTGCATCCGGATGTACCGCAAGAAAAGCGCGGTACGATCGCTGCTCTTGCCCATCCAGCCATCATCGAGCATCTGCAAAGGCTCGGCGTCTCCGCCGTGGAACTGATGCCGATCACGGCCTCCATCGACGAGCGGCATCTGCCGCCGCTCGGGCTGAGCAACGCCTGGGGCTATAATCCCGTGACCTTCATGGCGCTCGACCCGCGCCTCGCGCCCGGCGGCCTGACGGAATTGCAGGGCACTGTCGCCGCGTTGCGCCGGGCCGGCATCGGCACCATTCTCGACCTCGTCTTCAACCACACCGGCGAAAGCGACAGGCTGGGGCCGACGCTCTCGCTGCGCGGCCTCGACAATAACGCCTACTATCGGCACCGGCCGGATGGCGGACTGGTCAATGACACGGGCACCGGCAATACGATCGCTTGCGACCATCCGGCGATGCGGGAAATGGTGCTCGACACACTTCGTCACTTCGTTCGCCAGGCCGGCGTCGATGGCTTCCGTTTCGATCTGGCTCCGGTGTTGGGTCGGGTCGACGGTGCCTTCGATCCGGAAGCGCCGCTGCTCCAGGCCATCACCCATGATCCGGTGCTTTACGACCGCGTGCTGATCGCCGAGCCTTGGGACATCGGGGCAAACGGCTATCAACTCGGCAATTTCCGGCCGCCATTCCTTGAGTGGAACGACCGCTATCGCGACGACGTCAGACGCTTCTGGCGCGGCGATGCCGGCATGGTCGGTGCTCTCGCAACGCGCCTTGCCGGTTCGTCCGACGTGTTCAACAGGGCAGGGGAGCCGGCAAGCCGCGGCGTGAATTTTATCGCAGCCCATGACGGCATGACGCTAGCTGACATCGTCGCTTATGAGCGCAAGCACAACGCGGCCAATGGCGAGCAGGACCGCGACGGCCATAACGAGAACCTGTCCTGGAACAACGGCGTCGAAGGCGAGACGGACGACGCGGCGATCGTCACGGCCCGTTTCGAAGACCAGCGCGCTCTGCTCGCCACGTTGTTCGCCTCGCACGGCACCATCATGCTGACCGCAGGCGATGAATTCGGTCGCACCCAGAAGGGCAACAACAATGCCTACGCACAAGACAACCCCACTACCTGGCTTGATTGGACAGGCCGCGATCAGGCGCTGGAGCGTTACGCATGGGCGCTCGGAGCCCTTCGCCAGGCGGTGCCCGCATTGTCGGACACGCGTTTCCTGACCGGAGAACCGATTGAGGCTTCAGGCGTTCCCGACGTCGCTTGGCTGACCGAGACCGGTGAGCTGCTCGACGCGACCGATTGGAACGACACGAGCCGGCATCGCCTCGTCATGCTGTTTGGCGGCGAGGACAACCGGCTTGCCGTTCTGATCAATGGCGACCGTCGCCAATGCGTCTTCACCTTACCGGCGCGGGAAGGTTTTCGATGGCATCCGGCGATCGAAACGCAGGCAACCGACCTTGCGCGCCCACTGCCGGGGCGCAGCGTCAATTTCATGATCGAGAGCCGAGCCGGAGACGGTGGTGCCAGGAAGGGTTCGCGATGACCGGCGAGAGTTTGGGACAGGGAGCCGAATGGTGGCGCGGCTGCGTCATCTATCAGGTCTATCCGCGCTCTTTTCAGGATACTACCGGTGATGGAAGCGGCGATCTCGGCGGCATTACGTCGAGGCTCGCTTATATCGCCTCGCTCGGCGTCGACGCTGTCTGGCTGTCGCCCTTTTTCAAGTCGCCGATGGCCGACATGGGCTATGATGTGTCGGATTATCGCGACGTCGACCCGATGTTTGGAACATTGGCCGATTTTGATGCGCTGATGGCCGAAGCCCACCGGCTCGGCCTGAAAATCATCATCGACCAGGTGCTGTCGCATTCATCCGACAAGCATGAATGGTTCATCGAAAGCCGCGCCAGCCGCGATAATGCCAAGGCCGACTGGTACGTCTGGGCCGATGCGAAGCCCGACGGCGGCGCGCCCAACAATTGGCTATCGGTCTTCGGGGGACCGTCCTGGGAATGGGACGCGACCCGCCGCCAATATTACATGCACAATTTCCTCGCCTCGCAGCCAGACCTCAATTTCCACAACCCGGAAGTCCAGGATGCGTTGCTGGACACAGTGCGGTTCTGGCTCGATCGCGGTGTCGACGGCTTCCGGCTCGACACGGTCAATTACTATGTCCACGACCGCTGGCTGCGCGGCAATCCGCCCTTGGCGTCGAGCGTCGCCGGCACCAACACAGAGACCAACACATACCTCTATCAGGAGCATCTGTTCGACAAGACGCAGCCCGAAAACCTGGCGTTCCTACGGCGCTTCCGCGCGTTGCTCGACGAATATAGCGACCGCGCCGCCGTCGGCGAAATCGGCGACGAGGGTCGCTCGCTGCAGACGCTTGCCGCCTACACCTCCGGCGGCGACAAGCTTCAGATGAGCTACACTTTCGACCTGCTGGGTTCGCAGTTTTCGGCGGCGCATGTGCGCGGCTGCGTCAAGGCCTTCGAAAGCGCGGTGGCCGACGGCTGGGTTTGCTGGGCGTTTTCCAACCATGACGTGGTGCGCCATGTCAGCCGCTGGATGCGGCCTGGTGGCGATCCCGATCTTGTGGCCAAATTCTCGATCATGCTGCTCGCCTGCCTCCGCGGCTCGATCTGCCTCTATCAGGGCGAGGAACTCGGCCTTGAAGAGGCGGAGCTTGCCTACGAGGATCTGCGCGATCCGGTCGGCATCCGCTTCTGGCCAGGCGTGAAGGGCAGGGATGGTTGCCGCACGCCGATGGTCTGGGAGACCGAGGCCGACAATGCGGGCTTCTCCATAGCAAAACCCTGGCTGCCTGTGCCGGCAAGCCATCGCGCCCGCGCGGTCGATATGCAGAACGGCGAAGAGCAATCTGTGCTGTCGGCCTACCGCTCGGCGCTTGCCTTGCGCAAACAGCATCCGGCGCTGGTCGGCGGCTCGATCCGCTTTCTCGATACCGAGGGCGACGTGCTCGCCTTCATTCGCGAAGGTGGCGAGGAGCGGTTGCTCTGTGTCTTCAATTTCGCTGAGGAGCCGGCGACCTGGCCGTTGGTGGTTGATATCGGACCCGTCACGGCTGTCTTCGGCGGGACCGCTTCTATCGAGGGAAACACCCTCTCGCTGCCAACTCTCGGCTGCTTTCTCGGTCGGCTCGACTGATTGGCACTTCGGTCGTGGCTAGGCCGTCCTACTGAACGAGCACCGCTCGGCCGCAGGTCGCGCCGGTGACGCGCACGTCGGCCTGGCCGACGCCCACGCCCAAGGCCGACAGCACATTGTAGAGCAGGTCGTCGACGGGCGCGGTTACAGTGTTGAGCAGTGCCACCACTGCTGGTTTGACAGTTCCGAGCAGGGCGGTCACATCGATCCCAAGGCCAAGCAGATTGGCCGAAAGCGACAGATTGTTGACCAGTGACGTGGTGAGCGACTGCGAGATGTTTCGTGTCGAAACCGTCTTCACCGTCTTGTTGGCGATGTCGGTCGCGTTGAAGGTCAGGGTCTGCGGACTGTTGTTGGTGATTGCCGTCGCGGCCGAACCCATCACCTGGATCAACGGGATATTGATCAGCAGGAGCCTGAGGCTCACATCGGCGATGTCTGCATCCGTGAAGGTCTGCGGCTGGCTGAAGTCGGCGAAGCCGGAGGAATTGTTGCTGTTGGCCAGGTTAAGCTGGGCAACGCCCGGATGCGCGGCGATGGAAACGCTGATGCTGGAAGGCCCTGTCGGACAGGTTATGTCGGTCAGTTTGGCCTCGGCATAGGCGACTTCCACATTGAGCGGCAGGTTAACAGCGAGCAGGCTGATGCCGCCGGCGAGGCCCGGCGTGCCGATACCGACGGAGGCCGTCAGTTTGATGCGCGTCTGAGCGGTCCGCACGACGGTGCCGATACCATCGATCGCCAGCCAGGGCGAGGACTGCATCGGCTCGCCGATGGCGATGCTGAGTTTGGTGGAGAGCAGCCCCGGGATGGTGGCGCCGAGATCGATCGCGGCCTGGTTGGTACCGTTGGCGAGCACGGCGGCTGCCGTCAGCATGCCCATGGCGCTTGCGTCTACCCCGAGCCCGGACGGCTGTTGCCCGAGGCCCAGGCTGCCGACCGAACCAAGGTCGACAAGGCTGCTGAGCGGGATCTTGGCGGTGCTGGTCGATTTGGAGGCGATGGTCTGCAGGGCGACCTTGGCCGTATTGCCGAGGCCGGGAACATTGGCCATGGCGGTAGCGATCTGGCCGACCGTCGCCTTCGATGCCAGAACGTCGGAATAGGTTCCGGCCGTGATGTTCAGTTGCGTGGCGAGCGCACTGATGAAGGAAAGCACGCTCACATCCGCCGAGACCAGCCCGTTGTAATCCATGACGCTGAGCGAGATGTTGCCGCCGAGAAGTCCGCTCAAAAGTGCGTTGAGGATGCCGCCGTTGACGCTGAGCAACCGCGATCCGACCGAGAACGTCGCCAGCGGCGTCATGCTGGCCGTGGCCTGGGTGCCGATGACGGGAGTGGGGATCAACGAACTTGCGAAATAGCGGTTCGGAATCTTTGCCAAAGTGACGCGGACGGCGTTGTAAGGCGTCACACCCGCCTGGAAGCGCTGGGTGACATTGGTGGTCGATGAGGCATATCGGCCCTGCGTGACCGTCACCACCGTTTTGCCGGCGGCCGGGGCAATGGTCTGGCCCGAAGCTTGAACGACGACGCCCGGCATGCCGTTGTCGGTTAGCGTGGTGACGACCGCGGTGTTGACGTTGTTGATGTTCGAGGCGGCGGTAATCGCCGCCAGATCGACCATCGCCTGGGCTTCCCGGCGCTCGTTGTAGATGGACGCTTCGTCAATGGCCACCGCTGCCAGCGCCAATGCAACCGGCGCGCTCAATGCGGTCATGACGGCGAAGTTCGCCTTCCTGTCTCCCATCATCGACCGTGCAAGCCGACCGATACCCTTGCCCGCCCGCCGCAGCATTCAGATACCCCCGACCCTGATCGTCGACTGACGCTTGATGGTCGTCCCTGGCATCGCTATGCCAGGGAACAGATTCCAGATCGGCAGGTTGCGGGCATCGTAGGAGATGGACACCACGAACTGGCTCCCGTCGGCGACGCTGTCATTGGCCTGGTAGGTCAGTTTGCTGGCGTCCACGAAGGGGTAGCCGCCGGCATTGTTGGTGAGATAGCTGGCCACGAGCGTCCGCCGCTCGGTCTGGTTCACCCCGGCGATGGCCGTCCGGGCAGCGTCGGCTGCAATTTGCTGGATCGAATTGGCGGCGCCAAAATAGATGCCGTATGCAACCATTCCGAGCAGAAGAAGGACGAAAAGCGGTGACAGCAAGGCGAACTCGACCGCTGATGTTGCCGAATTGTCTGATCGGAACTGGCGCCTTCGAGCCTTGGAAATGAGGTTGTGGACCATAGCACCAGCATGCCCAAGTTCGCATGCAGAAAGCGAAAACTCTGGGCACAACCAAAGGGTGCGGTCGATTGAAAACGAATCTCTAATTTAGCCGTTGCTTTCTCGGCAATGGGATTGACTTAGGGTCAATCAGTACTCGGTTGAAAAGAGCTTACCTCCTGTCTAGTCTCCTGCCACCAGCCGCCGGAGGGAACCGACGGCACGCCCGAAGGAGCCAGACATCGGCTCCGGGGCGTCAACACGTAAAGGCGCGCCGATGGCAGCGCCGACAGGGAGAACTTCATGCTGAAAAATATGCTGAAGGCGACGGTATTCGCCACCACCATGGCTGTAACCGCCGGCGCATTCTACACGCCGGCTTTCGCGGAGACCGTCTATAACAGGGGCACCGCCGCTGAATCGGAATCGGTCGATCCGCACAAGACCTCTACGGTCTACGAAGCCAATGTGCTGCGTGATCTGTTCCAGGGATTGGTCATGCAGGACGAGAAGGCGAAGCTTATTCCGGGCGCCGCCGAAAGCTGGACGGTATCGGATGACGGCACCGTCTACACCTTCAAGCTGCGCAAGGACGGCATGTGGTCGGACGGCAGCCCGGTGACGGCGGACGACTTCGTCTATGCCTTCCACAGGCTGGAAGATCCGGCGACCGGGGCCGAATACGCCTCGATGCTGTATCCGGTGAAGGGCGCGGAGGACGTCAACACCAAGAAGGGCAAGCCCGAGGACATGGGTGTCAAGGCGATCGACGCCGGCACCCTGGAGGTGACGCTGAAGGCGCCGACGCCCTACTTCCTGGAGATGCTGACCCATCAGGCGACCTATCCGGTGAGCAAGGCCTCGATTGAAAAGCTTGGCGCCGACTGGATCAAGCCGGGCAATCTGGTTTCGAACGGCGCCTATACGCTGGCCGAATGGGTTCCCAACGACCACATGAAACTGGTCAAGAATCCCAAATTCTGGGACGCCGGGTCCGTCAAGTTCGACGTCGTCAACTACATTCCGACCGAGGATCGTTCATCGGCGATGAAGCGCTTCGAGGCCGGCGAACTCGACAGCTATGACGATCTGCCGACCGAACAGCTCGCCGACCTCAAGACCAAGTTCGGCGACCAGATCCATGTCGGGCCGTATCTCGGCACCTACTATTATGCCATCAAGACCGACAAGGCGCCCTGGAACAACCCTGAACTGCGCAATGCCATCTCGATGGCGATCGACCGTGATTTCATCGCCGAAAAGGTCTGGCAGAATTCGATGCTGCCCGGCTATTCGATGGTGCCCCCCGGCATCGAGGGCTACACGCCCGCAATGGCCAAATATGCCGACATGCCGCAGATCGACCGCGAGGACGCGGCCAAGAAGATCCTCGAGAAGCTTGGCTACACCCCCGAACATCCGCTGAAGATGGAAATCCGCTACAACACCTCGGAAAACCACAAGAACACGGCAGTGGCGATCCAGGAACAATTGAAGCCGCTTGGCGTCGACGTCACGCTGCTCAACACCGACACCAAGACCCACTACTCCTTCCTCGAGCAGAAGGGCGACTATGACGTGGCGCGTGCCGCCTGGATTGCCGACTACAAGGATCCAGAGACCTTCCTCGGCATCACACGCAAGGCCAGCGGCAACAACTATTCCAACTACAACAGCCCGCAATACGAAGCGGCAATGGACAAGGCCGCGGCCGCCGGCGGCAAGCCCGAAGAGCGCATGAAGGACCTCTCAGCGGCCGAGCGCATCCTCATCGACGATGTCGGCCAGATCCCGCTTCTCTACTACAGCTACCACGACATCGTTTCCTCGAAGCTGCATGGCTTCGTCGACAATGTGATGGACGTGCATCCGTCGCGCTTCGTCAGCAAGGACTGATCCCTGGCCAAGCCGCCGCGCAACTGATGCGCGGCGGCGCTGGTTTGCCATCGCATCGGCCCGGGAAGCGGAAATCGATTTTCAGAACATCCGGTGCGAAGATTCGAAGGCTGGAGCGCAATCGCCCGAGTGGACGGGCATGCTCCGGATCAAGCGGGGCACCGATGCTGCGATACGTATTCCGGCGGCTTTTGACCGCCATCCCGACGCTGTTCGTCATCGTGACGATGGCGTTCTTCCTGATGCGCGTCGCGCCAGGCGGTCCATTCAACCAGGAGCGGGGGCTGAGCCCTGAGATCAAGGCCAACTTGGAAGCCCAGTTCGGCCTCAACGACCCGCTCTGGCTGCAATATGTCCATTATCTCGGCAATCTGCTGCGTGGCAATTTCGGCCCGAGCTACAACATGCCGGATTTCACAGTCACCGAACTGTTTGCCAAGGGCCTGCCCATTTCCGTTCAGCTCGGCGCCTCGGCGCTGATCCTGGCGCTGCTGCTCGGCAGCGTGCTCGGCACCATTGCCGCGCTCAACCAGAACAAGCTTGGCGACTATACCGTGATCGCCTTGGCGACAGCCGGCAGCACCATCCCGACCTTCGTCATCGCGCCGGTGATCCAGCTTGTCTTCGGGCTGACCTGGAGGCTGTTGCCGATCGGCGGCTGGGGCGATGGCGCCTTCATCAACAAGGTCGGCCCGGTGCTGACACTTGCCTTGCCGCAAATCGCCATCGTTGCCCGGCTGATGCGCGGCTCGATGATCGAATCGCTGCGATCCCATCATATCCGAACGGCGCGCGCGCTCGGCCTTTCCGACTGGTCGGTGGTGGTCAAGCACGCGCTGCGCGGCGCTATCCTGCCGATCGTCTCCTTCACCGGCCCGGCGGCGGCGGCACTGCTGACCGGCTCGGTCATCGTCGAGACGATCTTCTCTATTCCCGGCGTCGGCCGCTATTTCGTCGATGCCGCGCTCAACCGCGATTATACGCTGGTGATGGGAACGGTGGTGGTGATCGCCATTTTTACCATCGTCTTCAACCTGATCGTCGACGTCATGTACGCGGTCGTCGACCCGAGGGTGCGCTATGACTGACATCGCAGCCACGGGCCCCGCAATCGTTGGTCGCTCGCTTTGGGGCGATGCCTGGGCGCGCCTCAAGGCAAACCGCGCCGCCATGTTCAGCCTCTACTACCTCGCCCTAATTGGGGTCATCAGCGTCTTTGGCCCGTGGTTCGTGCCGCATCAATACACGACCATCTACGCCGATTATGTGCGCATGCCGCCAAGCCTCTCGGCCTATCCGAAACCCGATATGATCGAGACGGCACTTACCGAAGCGATCAAACGCATGCGGGTCGAGATCAAGGACTGGCACCAGGAGCGGAGCCAGGTCTTCGTCACGGTCAAGTCGACCAAGCCGATCGACGACCGCAACATCCGCTACCTCGATCGCTCCGATGCCTTCGACGACACCAAGATCGAAAACAAGTCGTCCGACGGCCTCGAAGTGACGATGAGCGCGTCGGTCAAGCAGCAGTATTTCCTGTTCGGCACCGACAATACCGGCCGCGATCTTCTCTCCCGCACGCTGATGGCGGGGCGCATATCGCTGGCCATCGGTCTGCTTGCCGGTGTCGTGGCGGTGGTGATCGGCGTGATCTACGGCGCCGCCGCCGGCTTTTCCGGCGGCAAGGTCGATGAAGTGATGATGCGCATCGTCGACGTGCTCTATTCCTTGCCGTTCATCTTCTTCGTCATCATGCTGGTGGTGTTCTTCGGCCGCAACTTCGTGCTGATGTTCCTGGCGGTCGGTGCCGTGCTGTGGCTCGACATGGCGCGCATCGTGCGCGGCCAGGCGCTGTCGATTCGCCGGCAGGAATATGTCCAGGCGGCGGAAGCCATGGGCATTGGCCAGGGTGGCATCCTGATCCGCCATGTCATCCCGAACCTGCTTGGCCCGGTGGTGATCTACATGACGCTGCTGGTGCCGCAGGTCATCATCCTGGAGAGCTTCCTGTCGTTCCTCGGGCTCGGCATCCAGGAGCCGATGACCAGCTGGGGCGTGCTGATCTCGGTCGGCGCCAAGAACATCGGCACCGCCAACTGGCTGCTCCTGTTTCCCGCCTTCTTTCTGGTCTCGACGCTGTTCGCCTTGAATTTCGTCGGCGATGGCCTGCGCGACGCGCTCGACCCAAGGGATCGATAAAGATGGGGATCGATAAAGATGGGGATCGATAAAGATGGGGACCGCTGAAATGGCTGCTTCCGAAACGATCCTCAGCGTCAAGGACCTGCGCGTCCGCTTCCGCACGCTCGACGGTGCGGTCGAAGCGGTCAAGGGCATCAACATCCACGTCAACGCGGGCGAAACGGTTGCCGTGGTCGGCGAGTCCGGCTCCGGCAAGAGCCAGACGATGATGGCGGCGATGAGCCTGCTGGCCTCCAATGGCGAAGCGTCAGGCCATGTCGACTATCGCGGCCGCAACCTGCTGACCCTGAGCAAGTCCGAGCTGAACAAGGTCCGCGGCCGCAAGATCAGCATGATCTTCCAGGAGCCGATGACTTCGCTCGATCCGCTCTATTCGATCGGCAACCAGCTGATCGAGCCGATCCGGCGGCATCGCGGCCTGCGTGCCGCCGCAGCGCATGAAGAGGCGCTCAAGCTGCTGCGGCTCGTGCATATTCCCGATCCGGAACGGCGGATGAAATCCTATCCGCACGAAATGTCCGGCGGCCAGCGCCAGCGCGTGATGATCGCGATGGCGCTCGCCAATGACCCCGACATCCTGATCGCCGACGAGCCGACGACGGCGCTTGACGTGACCATCCAGGCGCAGATCCTGATGCTTTTGGCCGAACTGCAGCGCAAGCTCGGCATGGCGATCGTCTTCATCACCCATGACCTCGGTATCGTCCGGCGCTTTGCCGACCGTGTCTATGTCATGCGCCAGGGCGAGGTGGTCGAGGAAGGCGAGGCGGAAGCCATTTTTGCCAATCCACGGCACGCCTATACCAAAATGCTGCTGGCGGCTGAGCCGACAGGAACCAAGTCGCCGCCGCCAGCCGATGCGCCGGTGGTGCTCGAAGGTAGGAATGTCGAAGTCACATTCAGGATCGGCGGTGGGTTTCTGGCCGGCGAACCGCTGATGCTGCGGGCCGTCGATCACATCTCGATCCGGCTGCAGCGCAACCAGACCATCGGCATTGTCGGCGAATCCGGCTCGGGCAAGTCGACGCTCGGCCGCGCCTTGCTGCGGTTGCTGCCAAGCGATGGGCTCATTCGGTTCGGCGATCGCGATATCTCCACTGCCGACCGGCGGCAGATGCGGCCGCTGCGGCGCCAGATGCAACTCGTCTTCCAGGACCCGTTCGGCTCGCTGTCGCCGCGCATGACCGTCGGTCAGGTCGTCACCGAAGGGCTGCTGGTGCATGAGCCCAACCTTTCAGGAAAGCAGCGCGACCAGCGCGCGGTCGAGGCCCTGCGCGAGGTCGGCCTCGACCCCAATGCACGCAACCGGTACCCGCACGAATTTTCCGGCGGACAAAGGCAGCGCATCGCCATTGCCCGCGCCATGATTCTGAAGCCGAAGATGGTCGTGCTGGACGAGCCGACATCGGCGCTTGACCGCTCGGTGCAGAAACAGATCGTCGAACTGCTGCGCAAGCTGCAGGCCGACCACGAACTGTCCTATCTCTTCATCAGCCACGATCTGTCGGTCGTGCGCGCCTTGGCCGACTACATCATCGTGATGAAGCAAGGCAAGATCGTCGAAGAGGGGCCGACGGAAGAGATATTCAGCAATCCACGGGCGCCTTATACGCAGACGCTGATGAACGCCGCGATCGACGTCACTCGGTTTCGACTGAGCGCGTAAAGCGCCGGTAGGGGCAATTATCGCGGCGTCTTCTGTCGCTCAGCTCGCGCACTTGCGTGCGCGCACAGCGACAATGGCATCCTGCTGTTGCTTCAGCCGGTCGATCCTGGCCGTTTCACGGTTGGCGACCGCGGTCTTGACGCGCGATCCGCCCAGCAGCCAGCGCGGCACGCTGGTGTTGGCGACCTTGCCTCGGGTGATCGCCGTCTGCGAGATGTCGCGCGCGCTACTTCCCAGCGCACTGTTCAGCTCGCTACAGCTTAGGCTCTCGTATTTGGCCGGATCGGCCGTCCTGCCGATCGATGAGCATCCGGCAGCCAGGAAGGCCACAGCCAGAAGAGCGGGTGCCGACCTTGTCCTTGAAATCAAACTCATGCGCGCGTCCGGCCCGGCCGTTTTTGCCGCCTCCCTGATCTTCATCGATCAACCTAGCGCTGATACCCATTTCGTCAAAGTTTCACCGGCCGGCCAGTGCTCGCGTTCTGCACTTGGCTATCGGCCCGCTTATCGCTGTCGGAATTTTTACGCTGCTTGGGCGGCCAATTCGGTCATGGAGCAACCACCGCCGAGCACAATCTGGGCAATGTCGGCCGCATTGTCGTCTACATGCGCCGTCACCAGCACAATCCCCTCGCCGATACTTAGCCGCTCGGGTGTTCTGGTGGCCGCGACCATGGCTCCGAGTAATCCGCCGAGGCCGCCGCAGAACACGCTGACCAGGGCTATTGCCGACAGGCCGGTCGAGAAAAGGTTGATGTCGTAAACAGCGACGGCGCCGAGGCACGCCAACAGCCCGGCGGCAGCGGCCAGCATGACACCCGGGGACCTCAGGACATCGATTTCGTCACGATAGGGCCCGATAATGGCGATCTGTACGCGCGGGACCCCGGCCGCCAACAGGTCCCCGGCGATCCGCGCCGCTTCGGCATGGGATTCGAAAAGCTTACTGATTGTTGGCATGGTCACTCGGACGTTGCGTCCGTCAGCGTGTCGGTAACGAACGATGCGGCGATCAGATCGTCGCCGTCGATGCGGCCTCGGCCGCCTTCGATCACGGCCGCTACTTTTTGGAAGGTCTTCATTTCACCCTCGGTGATCTGAGCGTGTTGCATTCTGGTTTTGAGGCTATCTATGCGCATCCCCAATACATGGGATGTTACAGTCTCATGGTTCGACATTGTGGTGCTCATCCGTTCCCGCTTCGCTTGGTTTTCCGCGCCCGAACTCGAACTTGGTTTTCCGCGCCCGAACTCGAACTTGGGCCAAGTGGAAACGTTCCCGGCGCAGGGCTTCGGTCGGGTGGATGTCGGACCTAAGTCTGAGCCTAGAACGCATTGGTCTTGCCAAGCCTGCCGGCCGGAACAGCCGCTCTTTATCACCGTTGTCTGATTGCAAATTACGGGAGAAGTTTGATGGAAAAGAGTGTTGGTCAGGCGCGCTGGTTGCTCGCACCGATTTTCGCGGTGGCCATCACCTTCATGGTGGCTGGAATAGTCCTCAGCTAATCCCTTAGCACATTGGCTCAGCCAAGTTCCTTCGTAGGTCGATAGGCTTCGTCCGTCGCATGCAAGTGCAAGCGAGCATGGATTCGCCGAACCCTCAAGTCTTGGTGGCCAGTTCACTTCACCGAGCAGAATTCTCGCGACTTGCTTCCGAGTGGTGTGAGATATTCGGGGTTGAAACGATCCGCTTCGCATGGCTGTATTTCAGGCGAGAACTCGAAGCCATTTGCATGAAACGCGCCGCGCAGCGTGCTGGGCAAAGTCACCTGGTGGCCGGGCTCGCGAGAGCCGGGCCACCAGTCAGGCATCAGTAACCGCCGTTTTCCATCACCACCGGATGATGGTGACGGTGGTGGGTGGAGACGGAGCCGGTGACGACGACTGTATTCCGATGGTGATGCCAATGGCGACGGCCATGGTCATAGAACGCTACCCTCCCGTAGTGTCGGTAATGCAGGCGCTGGCCTTCCTCGTTGATGATCCTGACGTTGTGGTGGTGCCGATGGTGGGTCCTGATGACGACGTCAGCCTCGGCTGCCGAAGCCAAAGCGGGCAATCCCATCGAAAGCGCCAAAGCGCACATGATCATTGTTTTCATTGCAAGTTCTCCAACTGCTTTGATTAGCCCTTCGTTGGATACAACTGCTGTTGATCCCTTTGGTTCCGGTTCCCCGGGACAGCCGGACGCAGCATCGAAGGGCTGGCTATCGCGTCGCCACGATTTGAAAAAGAGGGGCTTGCTTCCGGCCATCTGCGCCGGCGGTGGCAAACACCACTCGCGTTCTGTCACTGCTAGGGAGGAACGCTCTGCCGCAAATGTGAAGACAATTCGCCCACCTGGCGCCAGATCCCGTCAGGCGACGGAACATTAGGCCGGCCTAACAGTTCTTCCCGCAGCAGACATCACGGTTTGGTGTCCGCTGAAGATCAGCAGGCAAAGGCTGATCGGCCCGCGTCCTCCGCCAGAGGCGCGGGCTTCACCGGGCAACAGGAGTGAGATTATGAACAACATTATTTGGCTGGTGGGAGCGGTGGTCGTCGTCATAGCGGTATTGAGCTTTTTCGGCCTCCGCTAGACGCCTGCACACGGTGGCAGGGACTTCGTGGCCCATGCCCCTAAGAGGAACGAATCTCGCGTCCGTTCCCAAGGAACAGGCATGATCTTGGGCAAGGCTCTATCTCTGGTGAATCTCGGGTGGGGCGCCAAGGTCGGGATGCGCTAACATACTGAATTTCTGGTCGGAGTGGCAGGATTTGAACCTGCGACCCCCTCGTCCCGAACGAGGTGCGCTACCAGGCTGCGCTACACTCCGTGACCAGATCGCGGGCTTATAGCCGCCACACTTCGTTCCTGCAAGCGGCAATGGCAGCCCTTCTGTCGCATTTCGTACGCTTTCCGCGGGCATTGCCGGATGGCCCGAATTTCGGTCGGGATAAACGCGGTTTAAAGCCTTGTGTGCTAAGCCGCTGCATTGATGCATCGTATTTCTGCCGCTTGGAGCCCTGCCGTCTTGCCCCTAAAAATCGTCGGCGAAGCTTGGCCAAACAGCTTCGAATTCGAAACCGCGGCGCTGATCAAGGCATCCGGTTTTCGTGAATATGACGCGCGCTGGTGGTTCGGCCATCCCGGTTCGACAGTGCCGCCAGAACTCAATCTGATCGGCGTCCAGGCGCTTGGCATGGGGCTCGGCACGATGATCCGGCGTCTCGGCGTCGGGCCCGACATCGTCACCGGGCATGATTTCCGTTCCTATTCGCTTGGCATCAAGCTGGCGTTGGTTTCGGGGCTGATGGCGGCCGGCGCGCGGGTGAAGGATATCGGTCTGGCGCTGTCGCCGATGGCCTATTTCGCGCAGTTCGCGCTCGATACGCCGTCGGTGGCCATGGTCACGGCCTCGCACAACGAAAATGGCTGGACCGGCGTCAAGATGGGAGCGGCGCGGCCGCTGACCTTCGGCCCCGAGGAGATGAGCGCGCTGAAGGCGATCGTGCTGGCCGGCGATTTCGACCTTGTTGGCGGCGGTTCCTATGATTTCGTTTCCGACTTTCGAGAGACGTATCTCGACGATCTGACCCGAGACAGGCGCATCACACGAAAGCTCAAAGTGGTTGCCGCCTGCGGCAATGGCACTGCTGGCGCCTTTGCACCTGAAGCGCTGGAACGGATCGGCTGCGAAGTGATCCCGCTCGATGTCGAGCTTGATCATACGTTTCCAAACTACAATCCCAATCCGGAAGACATGCAGATGCTGCATGCCATCAGGGACAAGGTGCTTAAGACCGGCGCCGATGTCGGGTTGGGATTCGATGGCGACGGCGACCGCTGCGGTGTCGTCGACAATGAAGGCAACGAGATCTTTGCCGACAAGGTCGGCGTCATGCTGGCGCGGGATATCTCGCGGCTCCATCCCGGTTCGACCTTCGTCGTCGACGTCAAGTCGACCGGACTGTTCAACACCGACGCGGTGCTGCGCGCCAACGGCGCTGTCACCGACTATTGGAAGACCGGCCATTCCTACATCAAGCGCCGGGTTGCCGAACTCGGCGCGGTCGCCGGCTTCGAAAAATCAGGCCACTTCTTCTTCAACCCTCCGATCGGGCGCGGCTATGACGACGGACTGGTCACGGCAATCGCCATCTGTCAGATGCTGGAGCGTAACCCGGCCAGCTCGATGGCCGATCTCTACCGGGGCCTGCCGCTGACCTTCGGCACCCCCACAATGTCCCCGCACTGCGCGGACGAAGTGAAGTATGGCGTGGTCGAGCGGGTGGTCTCCGACTTTCAGGCCATGATGCGCGACGGCGCCACCTTCGCCGGCCAGAAGATATCGGACCTGATCACCGTCAACGGCGTGCGCGTCGTCGCCGAGGACGGCACCTGGGGTCTGGTGCGCGCTTCGTCGAACAAGCCGGAACTGGTCGTGGTCGTCGAAAGTCCGGTCTCGTCCGAGCGTCGCCGGCAGATGTTCGATGCCGTCGACGCCGTTTTGCGCCGCAGTCCGGAAGTCGGCGCTTACAACCAGACTTTTTGACAGGGCATCCATGGGCCAGCGCATCGTCAGTTTTGTCATGAGCGGCGGCGTCGGCTCTCGGTTATGGCCGCTGTCACGCGAAGACAATCCCAAGCAGTTCCACGATCTGTCGGGCGACGGTTCCATGCTGGCCAAGACCTTGCGCCGCCTGACGGCGAGACCGGCTGGCGAGACGCCGATCTTCCTGATCGCTTCGGAGCGTCATGCCGATCGTGTCCATGCCGACTTGGCCGGTCTCGATCTTGCCGGCGGCGGCCCCCTGTTCGAGCCGGCGGGACGCAACACGGCCGCCGCCGTCGCACTGGCCACCCTGCGCACTCTGTCGGAATTCGGCGACAGTCTGGTTCTGGTGGTGCCCTCGGATCATGAAATAGCGACAGCAGGGCAATTCTGGCAAAGTATCGAGGCGGGATCGCAGGCGGCGCGCGCCGGCCGTCTGGTGGTGTTCGGCATCAAACCGACCCAGCCGGAAACCGGCTACGGCTATATCGAGGTATCGGCCGAGAGGGGCGGGGTGTTCGAGGTTTCGCGTTTCGTCGAGAAGCCCGACCTTGCGACGGCCAACGACTATCTCAAGGCGGGAAATTTCTACTGGAACACCGGCATCTTCCTGTTTCGGGCCGGTGCCATGCGCGACGCCTTCAAGACATTCCAGCCCGACATCTGGCACGCTACCGAAGCGGCTTACGAGGCGGCCACAACGGACCTGTCCGGCCTCTATATGCCGCTGGAACTTTACGCGGCGATCCCGTCGAACTCGATCGACTATGCCATCATGGAGCGGGCAAAAGACATAGCCATGGTGCCGGCCGGCTTCCGCTGGAACGATCTCGGCTCCTGGCAATCGCTCCTCGATGTCGGTCCCGCCGACGACCGGGGCAACGTCGTTGTCGGCGATGTCGTCGCCATCGATTGCGAGAATTCCTATATCCGCAGCGATGGCCGCCTGCTGTCGGCGATCGGCATGAAGGACGTTGCCATCGTCTCGACGGCGGATGCCACTTTCGTTGCCCCGGTGAGCCACAGCCAGCACGTCAAGAAGATCGTCGAACAACTGGAAAAATCGGGACGACTGGAAACCAGATTCACGCCGGCGCATGACCGCGTCATCGAAAGTGGCGCCTGGCGGCGGCGCGTGCATCACTGGCTCTTCCAGGAGACCTTGCCGTTGTGGTCGACATCAGGAGTCGACGAGCGGCACGGTGGCTTTCACGAGGCGCTGGGTTTCGACACCAACCCGCTTGTCAAGCCCAAGCGCATGCGTACCCAGGCCAGGCAGGTCTATGCCTTCGCGGTTGCCAAGGAGCGCGGTTGGACCGGGCCGGCCGACCGGCTGATCGCGCATGGCATCGACTTCATGGCGGGGCAGGGCCGCACCGAACGAGGCGGTTGGGTGCGCACGCTGAATGTCGATGGCTCCGTCGCCGATCCGGTCGAGGACGCCTACGATCATTCCTGCATTCTGCTGGCGTTGGCGCATGCGCATATGTCGGGCAATGCCGATGCCTTGCGGCTCGGCGAAGAGACCTTCGCCTTCCTTGACGCGCATCTGGAGGACAGCCGCATGACCGGCTTCCTCGACACCTCGGACGGAGCGGGCGAGCGACGCTCCAACCCGCACATGCATCTGCTCGAAGCTTTCCTGGCCTGGCACCAGGCAACCGGTGAGCGTGCGCATCTGCGTCGCGCGGCGCGCATCATCGAGCTCTTCCGCAGCCATTTCTTCGACGCTGAGAGCTGGACACTCGGCGAGTATTTCGATGCAGAATGGAAACCGGTACCGGGAGAGAAGGGGACCTGGACCGAACCTGGCCATCACTTCGAATGGGCATCGCTGCTGGTCGATTTCGCCGGCCGCAGCGGCCAGGCCGAACTGAGCGTCTTTGCCCGAAAACTCTACGCCTCGGCAGTCGCCAATGGCCTCAATCGGGCCACTGGCCTTGCCTATGGCGCAGTCTCGCGGCAAGGACTGCCGCTCGACCTGATCTCGCGCAGCTGGCCGCAGGCCGAGGCGCTCAAGGCGGCGATCGCGCTGGATGGCTCGGGCGGTCCCGATCTGAAGCCGGAGATCGAGGCGAGGGTCGGCCGGCTGTTCCGCTGGCACGTCGACCCGGCGCCGCTCGGCCTGTGGATCGATCGCATCGACGAACGCGGCCGCTCGCTGGCAACCGACGTGCCGGCGAGCATCTTCTACCATCTGGTCTGTGCGCTGACGCAGTATCTGGATGGAACGGCGGAGAAGTAGGCGGGATCAGTACGGACTGGCGACGTCCCCGGTTTCCACATAGATCGACTTCAGCTGCGAATAGAGCGCCAGCGCCGCCAGCGAATTCTCGCGCCCGATGCCGGATTGCTTGACGCCGCCGAAGGGGATTTCCACCGGCGTCAGATTGTAGGCGTTGATCCAGCAGGTTCCGGCCTGCAACTCGGCGATGACGCGATGGGCGCGCGGCAGGTCGCGTGTGAAAACGCCGGCGGCTAGACCGAACTCGGTGTCGTTGGCGCGGTCGATCACCTCATCCTCGCTGTCGAATTTCAGCACGCTCATGAGCGGGCCGAAAATCTCCTCGCGGGCGATCCGCATCGCGTCGGTGACGCCGGTGAACACAGTCGGCTCGACGAAGAAGCCGCCCTGGAAGCCCTGCAGCGACGGCACATTGCCGCCGCAGGCCAGCGTCCCCCCATCCAACTTGCCGGCCTCGATATAGCCGACGACCTTGTCTTGCTGTGCCTTGGAGACCAGCGGGCCCATCTGCGTTTCCGGGTCGAGCGGATCGCCGATGCGGATTTTCTTGGTCCGCTCGACCAGCCGCTCGACAAAGCGGTCGTGAATACCGCTCTGGACGAAGACGCGCGTGCCGTTGGAACAGATCTGGCCGGTCGAATAGAAGTTGCCGAGCATGGCGCCGCCAATGGCATTTTCTAGATCGGCATCGTCGAAGACGATCAACGGCGACTTGCCGCCGAGTTCCATCGTCGCGTGCTTCATCCTGGAGCCCGCCAGCGACAGCACCTTGCGCCCGGTCGGCACCGAGCCGGTCACCGAGACCTTGGCGACGACATCATGGCCAACAAGGCCGGCGCCGACGTCGCCATAGCCTTGCACGACGTTGAACAGCCCGTCGGGCAGGCCGGCTTCCGAGTAGATCTCGGCCAGCGCCAGCGCCGAAAGCGGCGTGTTTTCCGATGGCTTGAACACCATGGCGTTGCCCATGGCGAGTGCGGGTGCGGATTTCCAGCCGGCGATCTGGATCGGATAATTCCAGGCGCCGATGCCGACGCAGACGCCGAGCGCCTCGCGGCGCGTATAGGCGAATGGCCCGCCGAGGTCGACCGCTTCGCCGTTGAAGACAGCGACCGCGCCGGCGAAATATTCAAGGCAGTCCGCGGCGGAAGGTGCATCCGCCACCAGCGTCTCCTGGATCGCCTTCCCGGTGTCGAGCGTCTCGATGCGGGCAAGATCGGCGTTGCGGGCGCGCAAAATGTCGGCGGCGCGGCGCAGGATGCGGCCGCGCTCGACCGGCTTGAGGCGCGCCCAGGCCGGCTGTGCGGCGCGGGCGGCCTCGACCGCCAGTTCCAGCACGTTCGGCGTCGCCGAACGCAGCATGGCGATGGTCTCACCCGTAGCCGGATAGATCACCGGCAGCGGCGCGCCGCCTTCGTCCTCGATATAGCGTCCGTTGACATAGTGCGAAGCCGTGGGCTGGGCGCGCATGGGAAGTCTCCAAATCGTTTTGGCCCAAGCGACGGCTATTGGGCGGGCGCCTGTCGGGCGGCTCACTCTATCGGCGGATCATGGCCTATCTGTCGGACGCCTGCCAGCGCGGATTGATCCATGGTTCCTGGTTGGACGGCGCGAGCGGTGTGCGGCCAAGGATGTGATCGGACGCTTTTTCGCCGGTCATGATCGATGGCGCGTTGAGGTTGCCGTTAGTGACCCGCGGGAAGATCGAGGAGTCGGCGACCCGCAATCCGTCGACGCCGATAACCCGGCATTCCGGATCGACCACGCTCGATTTATCATCGACGTGGCCCATTCGGCAGGTGCCGCAGGGGTGGTAGGCGCTTTCGGCATGATCGCGAATGAACACGTCGAGATCGTCGTCCGACTGGACATGGCTGCCCGGAGAGAGTTCCTGTCCGCGATAGGCATCGAAGGCCGACTGGCCGAAGATTTCGCGGGTCAGGCGGATGCAGTGGCGGAACTCCGCCCAGTCGTCTGGATGCGACATGTAGTTGAAGCGGATGACCGGCTTCGCTTTCGGATCCGGCGAGCGTAGCGTCACCGAGCCGCGCGACTTCGAGCGCATCGGTCCGACATGCGCCTGGAAGCCGTGCGACTTCGCCGCCGCCTTGCCGTCATAACGCACCGCCGCCGGGATAAAGTGGTACTGGATGTCGGGATAGTCGACGCCTGCCTGCGAGCGCACGAAGGCGGCCGCCTCGAAATGATTGGTGGCGCCAAGGCCCGATTTGAAGAACAGCCACCGCGCCCCGATCATCGCCTTGGAGAACGGGTTCAGCACTGAATTCAGCGTGATCGGTTTGGTCGATTCCTGCTGGATGTAGAGCTCCAGATGGTCCTGCAGGTTGCCGCCGACGCCAGGCCGGTCGGCCACGACGGCAATGCCGTTTTCGCGCAAATGCCCGGCCGGGCCGATACCGGACAGCATCAGGATTTTTGGCGAGTTGATCGAGGACGCCGCGACGATCACTTCACGTCGCGCCTTAACGACTTGAATCTGCTTGTGAGCTTCGATCTCGACGCCGATGGCGCGTTGATTCTCGATGATCACTCGGCGCGCGAAGCCTTTGACCAGTCTGACGTTTTTGCGCCGGAGCGCCGGCTTCATATAGGCTGATGCCGCCGACCAGCGGCGGCCGCCCAGAATGGTCTGCTCCATCGGGCCGAAGCCTTCCTGCTTGGCGCCATTGTAGTCGTCGGTCAG
The DNA here is from genome assembly GCF_054059755.1 of Mesorhizobium sp. URHB0026. Classification (NCBI taxonomy): domain Bacteria; kingdom Pseudomonadati; phylum Pseudomonadota; class Alphaproteobacteria; order Hyphomicrobiales; family Phyllobacteriaceae; genus Mesorhizobium; species Mesorhizobium sp. URHB0026. The sequence continues at coordinate 3,398,865 of NZ_JBSSCN010000001.1, forward strand.
TTCAAACCCTGCCTGACGGCCCGCTTCGACGAAGGCGCCATAGAGCGGATTGCGCCGCGAGCCGCGCTGCACATGCAGCGGGCCGCCGTGCCCGCGCCAGCCGTCCTCGCCGCCGTCTGAATCCTCCATGCGCTTGAAGTAGGGCAGCACGTCGGCGAAGCCCCAGCCGGTCGCGCCCTGTTCGGCCCAATGGTCGAAGTCGCGGGCGTGGCCGCGCACATAGACCATGCCGTTGATCGAGGACGAGCCGCCGATCACCTTGCCGCGCGGTGTCGCCAGCACGCGGCCACCCAGATGCGGTTCCGGTTCACTGGCGAAGCCCCAGTCGTAGAGGCTCATGTTGAGCGGTATCGACAGCGCCGAAGGCATCTGGATCAACGGCCCGATATCGGTGCCGCCGAATTCGATGACGATGACCGAATGCTTGCCGTCTTCCGACAGGCGGTAGGCCATGGCCGAACCGGCGGACCCGGAGCCGATGATGACGAAATCCGCTTCAAGCATGGTTCATATGCGCCATAAAATCGGCGAGCGAAACGTTGCCGCCGGTAGCCACCACCAGGACGGTCTTTTCCGCCACATCCACCTTGCCACCGAGCAATGCCGCCAGCGACGCCGCACCTGACGGTTCGAGCACCAGCTTCATACGCTCGAAAGCGATCCGCATCGCGCGCCGCACCGACTGATCGTCGACCGTGATGCCGCGCACGCCAGCGGTCTTGACCGCGGCGAACGGCGCGTCGCCGGGCCGGCGCGACATCAGTCCGTCGCAGATCGATTTAGGACCGATCGGCATGGTCTCGATGCTGCCACGGGCCAGCGACGAGCCCATGCCGTCGAACCCTTCGGGCTCGACGCCGACGATCTCGGTCGCCGGCGACAGATAGTGGAAGGCGAGCGAAACGCCGCCGATCAGCCCACCGCCACCGACCGAGCAGAACAGGAGATCGGCACTGGCATCCCTAGCCGACAGCTGGTCGAGCGCCTCGAGGCCGGCACCTGCCTGACCCGCGACGATCTCGGGATCGTCGAATGGATGCAGGAGCGCTAGCCCTTCTGTTTCAGCGATTTCGCGCGCCTTGGCCGCCGCGACCTCTTCACGCGCGCGATCGCCATGGTCGGTCAGCACAACGCGCGCGCCGTAGCCTGCGGTAGCATCGCGCTTGGCGGCCGGCGCGTCGATCGGCATGACGATGGTCACCGGAATGCCAAGCGCCTGGCCGGCCGCAGCCAGCCCTTGCGCGAAATTGCCGGAGGAATAGGCGACGACGCCCTTCTTCGCCTCGTCGGGCGAAAGCCGCTTCAGCCGCCAATAAGCGCCGCGGACCTTGAAGGATCCGGCCCATTGCAGCGATTCCGGCTTGATGAAAACGCGAGACGCGCCGGTCTCCCTGGCGAGCGCCGCCGATTCCAGCAGCGGCGTGACCTGTGTCGCCCGTGACGTTACCGCATAGGCCTGCCTGAGATGGTCGAGAGTGGGAACGAGAAGGTCTGCCATCATTCGCCTCGCGGATACCTTTTGCTCTCTTCGAGATTGTCCAGGTTCATGTGATTGCGCATGTACCGCTCTGACGCCTTCTGCAAGGGCTGGAAATCCCAGGGGTAGTAGGCGCCGTTGCGCAGCGCCGGATAGACGACCCAGCGGCGTGCCTGGTTTTCGCGCACGGCGGCATCGAAGCCGGCCATGTCCCAACGCGCCCGGACCTTTTCCAGGAATGCCGCCACAAGACCCGCATTGGCGGGGTCGTCGGCCAGGTTGTCCCGCTCGAGCGGATCGGCTTCGAGATCGAACAATTGCGGCGGATCGAGTTCGCAATGGACGAATTTGTATCTGCCTTCGCGGATTGCCACCAAGGGCGCATAGGACCCCTCCGCCGCGTACTCGATCAGCACCGGTGCCGTGCGCTGCCCGTCCTTGGTGAGCGGCAGCAGCGACTGGCCGTCGGTCCACGGCGCGATCGCCCCGATGTCGATGCCGGCAAGGTCGCAAAGTGTTGGTGCCACGTCGAGATTGGAGACCGGCGCCTCGATCACCCCGGCACGAATGCCCTTGCCGGCGATCATCAACGGCACCCGCGCCGAGCCTTCGAAGAAGCTCATTTTGAACCACAGGCCTCGCTCGCCGAGCATGTCGCCGTGATCCGAACAGAACAGGATGATCGTGTCGTCGGACATACGCGTCCGCGTGAGAACGTCGAGGAGCTCGCCGACCTTGTCGTCGACATAGGAGATGTTGGCGAAATAGCCGCGCCGCGAACGACGCACCTCTTCGGGCGTGATCTCGAAAGAGGGATAGTCGCTGGCATGGTACAGTCGCCGAGAATGCGGATCCTGCTCGTCTTCAGCGATGTACCCGGTTTCCGGATCCAGCACCTGGCAATGCTCATAGAGATCCCAGTACTGCTTGCGCGCGACATAGGGATCGTGTGGGTGCGAGAGCGAGACGGTCAGGCACCAGGGCCGATGGCTCGCATCGTCCTGTTCGCGCGAAAGCTGATAGAGCTTCTGAGACGCGAGGAACACGACCTCGTCGTCATACTCCATCTGGTTGGTTGTTTCCGCAACGCCGGCGCCGGTCACCGAACCCAGATTATGATACCACCACTCAATGCGCTCGCCGGGTTTGCGGTAGTCCGGCGTCCAGCCGAAATCCGCCGGATAGATGTCGGTGGTCAGCCGTTCCTCGAAGCCGTGCAGCTGATCCGGTCCGACGAAATGCATCTTGCCCGACAGGCAGGTGTAGTAGCCGGCCGCACGCAAATGATGGGCAAAGGTCGGGATCGACGAGGCGAACTCGGCGGCATTGTCATAGACACCGGTGCGCGACGGCAACTGGCCGCTCATGAAGGAGGCGCGGCCCGGCGCGCAGAGTGGCGAGGCGGTGTAGTTGTTGGCAAAGCGCGCCGAACGCGCGGCCAGCCCCTTCAGATGCGGCGTGTGCAGAAATTCCGCCGGCCCATCCGGGAACAATGTGCCATTGAGCTGGTCGACCATGACGATCAGGAAATTGGGTCGCTTCGCTGTCACTGCTTGTGCCGTCCGCCAAGTTTGATTTCGAGATAATCCTCGACCAGCGCGATCGCGGTCGCGGCGTCAGGCACGCCATCCTTCAGCGCGCGCCTGATGTAGAGCCCGTCGATCATCGCCGCCGTCGCTTCAGCGGCGCGGTCGGCTTCTGTCCTCGGCAGGATACCGGTCAATCCACTCATCAGGTTGGAATGCAGCCGCCGGGCATAGATTCTGAGCAGCCGGCGCAGCGAAGACGATTGCTGCGCCTCGACATAAAAAGCGAGCCATGCGGCGATGGTTTCGGCCCGGAACTGGACATCGGAGAAGTTGACGGCGACCACGACCGAGACGCGCTCGCGCGCGGTGCCGGCGCACTGCAGGGCGCGGCGCATATCGATGGTCAGTTCGGCCAAGATGTGCCGCATCGTCGCGAACAGCAGCTCGTCCTTGGCGCCGAAATAGTGGTGGGCAAGCGCAGAAGACACACCGGCGCGTCCGGCGATCTCCGACATGGTCACGTCAAGCGAGCCACGCTCGCCGATCGCCGAGATCGTCGCGTCGATGAGCGCCCTGCGGCGCAATGGCTCCATTCCGACTTTTGGCATGCCGTTCCCGATTTTTGCGGGAGATTATTTTTTATTGACGCGTCAATCAATAAAAAATCGACCTCGACGCGACCTGTACCAAGCGATTGTCGCGTTGCGGCCCTTCACGGCTCCGGTGAGAATGTTTATATTTGAACAATAAAGGCGAAGTGCGTCACGAGCAATGGGCGGTGGCGCCAAGATGGAGACCGCCATGACCGCATGCATCGTTGGCTGGGCGCATTCGCGCTTTGGCAAGCTTGAGGGCGAGACGCTCGAAAACCTGATCGTCAAGGTCGCGACGGACGCGCTCGACCATGCCGGCATCGGCCCGGACGAGGTCGACGAGATCGTGCTTGGCCATTTCAATGCCGGCTTTTCGGCGCAGGATTTCACGGCAAGTCTGGTTCTCCAGGCGGACGACCGATTGCGCTTCAAGCCGGCGACACGCGTCGAGAATGCTTGCGCCACCGGTTCGGCCGCCGTCAGGCAAGGTGTCCGCGCCATTGATGCGAACGCCGCCCGAATCGTGCTGGTGGTTGGCGCCGAGCAGATGACGACGACGCCCGGGCCCGAAATCGGCAAGAATTTGCTTAAGGCTTCCTATCTGCCCGAGGACGGCGAGACGCCAGCCGGCTTCGCCGGCGTCTTCGGCAAGATCGCGCAGGCCTATTTCCAGCGCTATGGCGACCAGTCGGATGCGCTAGCCATGATCGCTGCCAAGAACCACAAGAATGGCGTCGACAATCCCTATGCGCAGATGCGCAAGGATTTCGGCTATGACTTCTGCCGGCAGGAAAGCGAGAAAAACCCGTTCGTCGCCGGTCCTCTCAAACGCACCGACTGCTCGCTAGTCTCCGACGGCGCCGCTGCCCTTGTCCTTGCCGACACGGCAACGGCGCTGAAGATGCGCCGCGCGGTCGCCTTCCGCGCTAACGAGCATGTGCAGGATTTCCTGCCGATGTCGAAGCGCGACATCCTGACGTTCGAGGGCTGCGAGCAGGCCTGGACCCGCGCTTTGAAGAATGCCGGCGTAACGCTCGACGATCTCTCCTTCGTCGAGACGCATGACTGCTTCACCATCGCCGAGTTGATCGAGTATGAAGCGATGGGACTGGCCAAGCCCGGTGAGGGCGCAAAACTGGCGCTGGATGGCACAACGGCAAAAAACGGCCGCCTGCCGGTCAATCCCTCCGGCGGGCTGAAGGCCAAGGGCCATCCAATCGGCGCCACCGGCGTCTCCATGCATGTTTTGACCGCCATGCAGCTTGTCGGCGAAGCCGGCGGCATCCAGGTGCCGGGCGCGAAACTCGGCGGCATCTTCAATATGGGCGGTGCGGCGGTCGCCAACTACGTTTCCATTCTCGACCGGATCAGGTAAACCGCCCCGGCATTCGTGGGAGGTAGCATGGCAAATCCGGTTCTGATCGAAGTTTTGCGCGGCGCCATTGTCGAGAGCGCCCATCGCGGCGCCGTTGCCGTCTTCGATGCCGACGGCAAGCCGGTGCTGGAGATCGGCGATACGTCCAAGCCGGTCTTTCCGCGTTCCGCCGTAAAGGCGATCCAGGCCCTGCCGCTTGTCGAAACGGGTGCCGCGGATGCCTATGACTTCGGCAATCGCGAACTGGCGCTGGCCTGCGCCTCCCACTCCGGCGAACCGGCGCATGCCGAACTGGCGCGGTCCATGCTGGCCAGGGCCGGGCTGAACGGGTCGGCGCTCGAATGCGGGGTCCACTGGCCCTCGAACCATGACGCCGAGATTGCGCTCGCGCGTGCCGGTGGTTTACCGAATGCGTTGCACAACAACTGTTCCGGCAAGCACTCCGGTTTCCTCTGTACCTGCGTCCATTCGGGCATCGCGCATCGCGGCTATGTCAGACCGGATCACGCCATGCAGGAAATGGTGCGCGACGCCATGGAGGCAGTCACCGGCGCTGTGCACGGCCCCGAGGAACGCGCGACCGACGGTTGCTCGATCCCGACCTATGCGGTGCCGCTCAGGAGTTTCGCGCTCGGCTTTGCCCGCATGGCCGCGGCCCACGGCTTTGGCCCGGAGCGGGCGAAGGCCGCGAAGCGGCTGCTTTCGGCCTGCATGGCGGAGCCGTTCTTCGTTGCCGGCACCGGCCGCGCCGATCTGTTGCTGATGCAAGCCGCTCCCGGACGAATTTTCGCCAAAGGCGGGGCCGAGGGCGTCCACTGTGCCGCAATTCCCGAACTCGGCCTCGGCATCGCCGTCAAATGCGATGACGGTGCCGGGCGCGCCGGCGATGCAATCGCCGCCGCCGTGCTTGCCAGGTTGTTGCATGCGGACGAGGGCCTGTCCGCGAGACTGCTCGAATTGGCGAATCCGCCCATCGAAAGCCGGATTGGCGCCAAGGTCGGGGCGCTGACGCCGACGCCGGCCTTGAACTGAAAGCAACAATCAGCTGACGCGGTTGCGCTCGACGATCAGGTGCGCATAGCCGCTGCTGCTGGTCTGGGTGAGGTCTGATGTCACCGGCTCGGCCCAGCGCTGGCCGACAACCGCTCCGTTCGACGCGCCGTCGATGACGTTGTCGGAGATGACGGCCGTGCCGGCACCTTCGACTACGCTGACGACGATGCCGGTGCCTGCCTTGCGAATGATGTTGCCGGTGGCCACGACGTTGCGCAGATACGGCCCCCAGCCGATCGACATGCCGTAGAGCGGCGCGTTCTCGATGACGTTGTTGGAAGCGACGGTGTCGGCCTCGACGGCGATCCCAACGCCGAAACCGGGTGGATCCGCGGTATAGGGGCCTGATATCGACAGATTGCGCACCATGTTGCTGGAGCAGACACCCATGCGGCCGCCTTCGTTGAAGTTGACGATCGAGATGCCGTTGGCAGCGCCGTCGACGATGTTGTTGGAGATGACGGCACCCTCGAACGAGAACTCGGAATAGACCGCGGTCTCGCCCGAGCGCGAGCAGGTATTGCCCGATATCTGCAAATTGCTGGAACTGTTGGCCCGGATCGCCGAGAAGGCACAGTCCGAAACCACATTGCCCGAGATGACGACATTGCCGGCGCGGAAGGCATTGATGCCGTTGCCGTTCTGGCCTGTACCGCCGCTGCGCGCGCCAATGCGTTCGACGCGGTTGCCGGTGACCATGGTGTCATCTTCCGCCGCTTGCCAACGGTGCACCAGAATGCCGCCATTGGCGCAATCGGAGACGGTATTGCCGGTGATTGCCAGCCCTGCGGCCTCCACCGAATAGATGCCGGCGTCCGCCGCCCCGGATATGTCCGAACGCTCGATCCGGCCCGCGGCATGTTCCAGCGCCAGCCCGTTCTTGCCGCTGCCTGTGATCTGGCAGTTGTCCACCACGAGATGCGCCACCCGGCGCAGATCGAGCAGCCCTTGCGCATAGTTGCCCATAGAGCGGTTCGCGCCGTCGAAAACCAGTCCGCTGAGTTCGATATGGTCGGCCTGTTCGGCCATAAACAAATGGCCGTCGCCACCATAGACGATCCGCGTCGCGCCCGGCACACCGGAAAGACGCACGCGCTCAGGCAGCGAGAGATTGGACACCACATAGGTGCCGGGCGGCAGGAAGACCGGCATGTCACGGCCATTCGCGTCGCGCAGCAGCTTGGCGAAAGCCTTGCTCTGGTCGTCAAACGTGCCGGGCTGGACTCCAAGTTCGGTGGCGTTGATCGAGCCGCGCATCGAGGCTTTCTCGATACCGGTCAGGCTGGCGGCCGCCGCCTTGCCGAGCGCGAGGCCCATGACCGCAAAGCCGGCGGTCTGCTTCAGCAGCGTTCGTCTGTTCAACATCGGCACAGAATCCCAGTGTTTAGCCCCGGCGCCGCAGGAATCATGCCAGACGTTCAACGCGCCTCTTCTCGGCGGCAATGACTTGTCGGGCAGCCACTCGGCGCCTAAGTTCAGGGGATGAGCCGAGCTTTCACCCGCGAAGAAGACAGCGAAAACGCCATCGCCGGTGTTGGCGAGCGGCCGATCAGCACGCACCGCAACCTAGTGACGGAGCGCGGCATGGCGCAGATCGAGGACAATCTGGCCGATCTGCGCGATATCATGGCGAAAGCGGAGCGGAAAGCCGACCGCGAGCGCATTGCGGTCGTATCGCGCGACCTGCGCTACTGGACCGCGCGGCGCGAGAGTGCCGAGCTTTCCGTGCCGGAGCCCGGCAGCGATGTCGTCCGCTTCGGCATGGGTGTCACGCTGCAAAGTGACGACGGCAAGAAGGTGCACTGGAAGATCGTCGGCGAGGACGAAGCCGACCCGGCCAAGGGCAGCATTTCGCATGTCTCGCCAATGGCGGTTGCGCTATTCGGCAAGAAGGTTGGCGACGTGGCCAATGTCAACGGCAAGGAGTGGGAGATCGTCAAGCTCTCGGAGAGCTAGTCTTCAAGCTGACGACATGGTCGCGGAAAAGCGCGGCCGCACCCGCTTCGTCGATCTCGCCGGCAGCGACGGCCATGACGAATTCGTAGAGCGTGCCGTTGTCGGCCACCAGGACATGGCCGTTCACGATCAAAAATGCGCCGGCGGCGACGATCGATGTCCGTTTGTTGCCGTCGACTAAGGCATGGTTCCTGGCAATGCCGAAGACATAGGCGGCTGCAAGGTCCTCGACCGAAGGCTCCCCGTAGTTTGCCTTGTTTTCGGCGCGGGGAAGCGCCGGTTCAAGAGCATTTTCATCTCTCAGACCTTGTGCTCCGCCGTGCCTGCGCAATTGCTCTGCATGCATCGCTTCGACTGTGCGCCGGGTCAGGAACTCCCAACTCATTCGGCGAGCTTCCGAAGCGCGACCTTGTACTTGTCCACGACCTTGCGAGCAGCTTCCATCTGCCGTTCGACACTGTCATCCACCGGCTCAAGGGCAATGCCCTTATCCGTTTCGACGATCTGGAGTTGATCACCGGTCTTCAGTGCGCTGGATGTTGCAACAGATATTATAACAGTTTCGTCAAGACGATAGCAGCCGATCCAGCAGCCGCTCAGCCGCTTCCGGAATGACCGTGCCCGGCGGGAAGATTTCCGCTGCGCCTGCTTGCAGCACCGCATCGTAATCCTGCGGCGGGATGACGCCGCCGGCCACGATCAGCATGTCGCCGCGGCCGAGCTTCTTCAGCGTGTCGCGCAATTCGGGGATCAGCGTCAGGTGACCCGCTGCCAGCGATGAGGCGCCGATGATGTGGACGTCGTTCTGGACAGCCAGTTTCGCGATCTCTTCCGGCGTCTGGAACATGGCGCCGACGGTAACGTCGAAGCCGAGATCGGCGAAGGCCGTGGCGATCACCTTCTGCCCGCGGTCGTGGCCGTCCTGTCCCATCTTGGCCACCAGGATGCGCGGCTTGCCACCGTTTTTCTTTTCGAACGCATCAAGCTTGTCCTGCAGGCGGTCGACCACCGGATTGTCGCCAAGCGCTTTACCGTAGACACCGGAAATGGTCTGCACCGTGGCCACATGGCGGCCATAGGCTCTTTCCAGGGCGAACGAGATTTCGCCGACAGTGGCATTGGCGCGCGCGGCGCGGATTGCGAACTCCAGGAGGTTGTCCTCGCTCTGTGCGGCACGAGTCAGTGCGTCGAGCGCGCTTTCCACTGCGGCGACCTCACGCGTGCCTTTCAGCCGTTGCAGCTTCGAGAGTTGCCGGGCCCTGACCTCGGCATTGTCGATCTTCAGCACGTCGACCGCGATATCGGTCCCGGGGCGATGCGCATTGACGCCGACCAGCATCTGCTCGCCTGAATCGATGCGCGCCTGCGTGCGGGCCGCGGCTTCCTCGATGCGCAGCTTGGGTATGCCCTTTTCGATGGCCGCCGCCATGCCGCCGAGAGCCTCCACCTCCTCGATATGGGCGAGCGCACGCGCCGCCAGATCGTGTGTCAGCCGCTCGAGATAGGCCGAACCGCCCCAAGGATCGATGATGCGTGTGGTGCCGGATTCCTTCTGCAAGATGAGTTGCGTGTTGCGGGCGATGCGCGCCGAATGGTCGGTCGGCAGCGCCATTGCTTCATCGAAGGAGTTGGTGTGCAGCGACTGGGTATGCCCTTGGGTCGCGGCCATCGCCTCGATCATGGTGCGGATGATGTTGTTGTAGGGATCCTGCGCCGTCAGCGACCAGCCGGAGGTCTGGCAATGGGTGCGCAGGGACAGCGACCGCTCGTCCTTTGGCGCGAAGTTCTTTTTCATCAGCGTTGCCCACAACAGGCGTGCGGCCCTGAGCTTGGCCACTTCCATGAAGAAGTTCATGCCGATCGCCCAGAAGAACGACAGGCGCGGCGCGAAACGGTCGATGTCGAGCCCCGCCGCGACGCCGGCGCGGGCATATTCGATGCCGTCGGCGATCGTATAGGCGAGCTCCAGGTCGGCGGTCGCGCCGGCCTCCTGCATGTGATAGCCGGAGATCGAAATTGAATTGAACTTCGGCATGTTCTTCGAGGTGTAGGAGAAGATGTCCGAGACGATCCGCATCGAGGGCTTCGGCGGATAGATGTAGGTGTTGCGGACCATGAATTCCTTCAGAATATCGTTCTGAATGGTCCCGGCCAAATCCTTCTGCGCGACGCCTTGCTCTTCCGCCGCCACGATGTAGAGCGCCATGATCGGCAGCACCGCGCCGTTCATCGTCATCGACACGGTCATCTCGCCGAGCGGAATGCCGTCGAACAATTGCCGCATGTCGAGGATGGAATCGATGGCCACGCCGGCCATGCCGACATCGCCGGCGACGCGCGGATGGTCTGAGTCATAGCCGCGGTGCGTGGCGAGATCGAAGGCAACCGACAAGCCCTTCTGGCCGGCGGCAAGGTTGCGCCGGTAGAAGGCGTTGGATTCTTCGGCGGTCGAAAAGCCGGCATATTGCCGGATGGTCCAGGGCTGCTGGACATACATGGTCGGGTAGGGGCCGCGCACGAAGGGCGGCAGGCCCGGATAGGTGTCGAGATGCGACAATCCCTTGAGGTCGCCCTGACTGTACAGCTGCTTGACAACAAGGCCTTCCGGCGTTGTTCGCTGTCCCTTGACCTCGACAGGCGCGCGGCGCGGCGGCACCCAGCCGATCTGCCTGAAATCCGGAATCAAGAAGCAGCCCCGATGGATTGATCGATGCGGACCGGAGACAACGCTTCGCACAGGACGACGCCCTCGGTGAAGGCAGGCCGCTTCTCTGCGTCCAGCGTCTCGACCGGCCGCTCGCTTTTCAACGGATAAAGCGTGGAGCCGACAATGGCCCGCTCGCCTGACTTGAAGGCTATGGCGCGATGGGCGGCGGCGTTGCGGACGCGCTGCTGGATATGTCCGTCCCGAAGGCTGGACAGCACGCCACCTTCAGCCTCGATGGCCTCTAATTCGGCCCACGCGGCTTCGCAAAGGTCTGAGGTGAGCGCTTCGACGGCGCCGGAGCCATGGGCGGGATCGGCAACATGATCGACATGGCTTTCATTGGCCATGATCAACTGCGCGTTGCGCGCGACGCGGCGGGCAAACGCCGCCGGCAGGCCGTGCGCGATCGTATGCGGCAGGATTGAGATTGAATCGGCGCCTCCCGCCGCCGCGGCGAAGCAGCCGATCGTCGTGCGCAGGATGTTGGTTTCGGGATCCAATGCCGTCATCATGCGAAAAGATGTCTCGGCATGGATGTTGGCCGTGGAATTAGGGATCGAGCAGGCCTCCTGCACGCGTGCCCACAGCCTGCGCAGGGCTCGCACCTTGGCCATCGACAGGAACTGGTCCTGGTCGACGCTGAGCGCGAAACCGATATGAGGCGCGGCATAGACGAGCGGTTGCCGTGCCTTCTCGAACATTCTCAGATACGAGACCGCCGAGGCCAGCATAATGCCGAGTTCCTGCGATTCCGTGGCGCCGGCATTGTGGAAGACGCGACCGTCCGCCTCCAGAAGCACACCCGGAACGCCCATCGCGAAGAAATGCGCCAGCGATTGCGGCATGGATTCCTGCAGCGCCTCGATCGACATGCGCAGCCGGCCGGTGCCGGCGAGGATAGCAGCCGGATCGATGCCGAAGGACAGGTTGAGCTTTGCCGGATCCGAACGGCGCTTGCTCAGGAACGCCACCAGCCAGTCGGCCATGGGGCGGCTCCAGGGGTGGGTGTCGATACGGATCTGGACCCGGTTGAGTGGCACGCCCTCCAGCACCGTCTCGAGCGCCTGCGCCGTCCTCGGCAGGCCGTAGCCGAACGCGTTCGGGGCACCCTCGAAGACGAGCGACAATCCCGTCGCGCCCTGAGCGATATCTTCCAGGACCTGGCTCTTGGCGCGTTCGACATCGGGGTCGTCGACGCGCTGGCTGACGATCCACGGCAATTGAGGATTGGCGCGCACGATCGGTTCCGTTCCGGTCGCGCGTTCATAGAGCGGCTCGACGCGGATACTGTCGTCGGTATGCGAGACCAGCTTTTCCTCGAAGGTTGCGCCGGCCAATGCTTTTTCCGCCAGGGTCAGCCATCGCTGACGCTCCGCATTCGTTGGCTCAACATCCCTGGTCAAGGCTCCGGCGCCCATTCATCGTCCTCGTTCTATATGGCCGCACCAGCCCGGGCAGCTCAATCTACGGTTCCCGGCAAGATATCGCAATGCACGCCCAGGGCTTGAATTCGACCCACCTGATATTCGATCCACCTGATATAGGTCGCTTGCCTGGACGGACCATGAACGATTGCCAAACACCATCGAAATCCGCAAGTTCCAAAATCCGATTTTGTCGACTGGTCCGATTTGGACGATAGCCCTGATTGGCTGATTGGCCCCGCCTTGGACAATTGTCATTGTCGCTGTGCGGCGGCCTCACTATACCTTCGGGCAAAGGCTGGCTTTGGACCACATCAGTTTTGCGGAGACCCGACCTATGGCTGACGACATTAGTATTTTCATCGGCGCCAGCCGCAAACCCGACGACAGCTATCAGCGCGCCGAAAACCTGCTGCTGCAATACGGAAATCGCCACGGCCTGGTGACCGGCGCCACCGGTACCGGCAAGACCGTCACCTTGCAGATCCTGGCGGAGGGATTTTCCAACGCCGGCGTGCCGGTCTTCTGCGCCGACATCAAGGGCGACCTTTCCGGCATCGCCATGATGGGCACCGCCCAGGATTTCCTGGTCAAGCGGGCAGAACAGGTCAAGCTCGACCCGTACGACTTCCAGGAATTTCCCGTCATCTTCTGGGACCTGTTCGGCGAGCAGGGCCACCCCATCCGCGCGACCATTTCGGAAATGGGACCGCTGCTTCTGTCGCGGCTGATGAACCTGACCGACGCGCAAGAAGGCATCATGAACATTGCCTTCCGCATTACCGATGAAGAGGGCCTTCTTCTCCTCGACCTCAAGGACCTGCAGGCGCTGCTCGCCAACATCGCGGAGCGAGCCGAAGAAATCAGCGCCCGTTATGGCAACGTCACCAAGCCGTCGGTGGGGGCGATTCAGCGCACGCTTCTGGTCCTTGAGCAGCAGGGCGCGGCGAACTTTTTCGGCGAGCCGGCTTTGCGCATTGCCGACATCATGCGCACCACCCGGGACGGGCGCGGCGCCATCAGCGTGCTGGCCGCCGACAAGCTGATGATGAATCCGCGCCTCTACGCGACGTTCTTGCTCTGGCTGATGTCGGAGCTGTTCGAGGAACTGCCCGAGGTTGGCGACCCCGACAAGCCGAAGCTGGTGTTCTTCTTCGACGAGGCGCACCTCTTGTTCGACGAGGCGCCGAAGGTGCTGATCGACCGGGTCGAGCAGGTGGTCCGCCTGATCCGCTCGAAAGGCGTCGGCGTCTATTTCGTGACGCAGAACCCCTTGGATATCCCCGAAAAGGTCCTGGCCCAGCTCGGCAACCGCGTGCAGCACGCGTTGCGCGCCTACACGCCCCGCGAGCAGCAGGCGGTGAGGACGGCGGCCGAAACTTTCCGGCCCAATCCCGATTTCGACTGCGGCACCGCCATCACCCAACTCGCCACCGGCGAAGCGCTGGTGTCGACCCTGGAGGCCAAGGGCATTCCGTCCATGGTCCAGCGCACGCTGATCCGCCCGCCGTCATCGCGGCTTGGACCCATCACCCCGGCCGAGCGGCAGAAGCTGATCGGGGAAAGCCCGGTCACCGGCCAGTATGACCAGGTTATCGACCGCGAATCGGCTTTCGAAATGCTGCAGAAGAAGGCCAAGCAGGCGCAGGACGCCGAGGCGCAGGCGCAGCAGACCGGCACCGGCGGCTCGCGCTGGACCATTCCAGGCTTCGGCAATGACGATCCCGCGCCGCGGTCCGGTGGCCGGCGCGCGCCGGCGCCGCGCCCCTCCAATCGCCAGACGGTGGCCGAGGCCGCGATCAAGTCGGTGGTTCGCTCGGTCGGCTCGTCGGTCGGACGTGCCATTGTGCGCGGAATATTGGGCAGCCTGTCGCGGGGGCGGTAGATCGGGGCAGCGGCAACGCCGCTGTCCCCTGAAACTCAGAAGATCGCGTTCGTGACCGCTTTGACTGGGCCGAGCAGCACCGATCCATCCGGCACGCCGGCATCGATCGGGATCGCCTTGTGGTTGGCCGTCGCCACCATCGGCTGGCGAGCGTCGCTGGTCACGATGACCGGCGTTTTCGAGGGCACGCGGTCATAAAGGTCGATAATGTCCTGGTTCATCAGGCGCACGCAGCCCGACGACACCGATTTGCCGATCGAGCGCCATTCCGGCGAGCCGTGCAGGCGATAGAGCGTGTCCACATTGCCCTGGAAGAGATAGAGCGCACGTGCGCCGAGCGGGTTCTTCAAGCCGCCAGGCATGCCGCCATTGTCGGCGCTGTACTGCTTCAATTCCGGCTGGCGGGCGATCATCTCATCCGGCGGCGTCCATTTCGGCCATTTCTGCTTCCACTGGACGACGGCGTCGCCCGACCATTCGAAGCCGGCGCGACCAAGGCCGACCCCATAGCGAATGGCCTGGCCGCCCGGGCGAACCAGATAGAGGAAGTGGCCTGTCGTATCGACGACGATGGTCCCCGGCTTCTGCCCGGTCGGGTCGGGGACGATCTGGCGCAGGAACTGCGGATCGATTCTGTCGACGGGGATGGCCGGCAGATCGAAGCCGCCATCGTTGACCGCCGCGTACATCGACGCATAGTCGGCGAGCGGAGGCTCGACATAGGTTGGTGGCGGCGGCTCGGCTGGCCCCGGTCCGGTAGTGGCGCATGCGGAAACCGCGATCGAGGCGGCGCCCAGGGCTGCGGCGTTGAGGAAGCCGCGACGGCTCAGGCGATAGGATTCGATTTCGGTTATGGACATGGCTGCCTTCTTTAAGACTCAAATAGCAACAAAGCGTCAACACGCCGACGTTCGCTGCGGGTGCCTGACAACACCTGAGGCGATAGGCGGTTCCGATTCTGGCCCGAACGTGGACAAACAAAGGCGAAGCTGTGACTGCGCCGCCACTGTGGCGCTGGGGCCACAGGCCAGCTAGGCGCCCGATACGAGGGCCTCCAGCGATGGCAGGATCAGGGCCGGTGGCAAGTCCTGGTATTCCTCCGGCTGGTTGGAGCGGTTGATCCAGACCGTGCGGAAGCCGAATTTGGTGGCGCCCGCAATGTCCCAGCGGTTGGAGGACTGGAAGGAGACCGCGCCGGGGTAGAGGCGCCATCCGGTGGCGACCATGTCGTAGACAACAGGATCGGTCTTGAAGCGACGCACCGCATCGACCGAATAGATGTCGTCCAGGACCTGGTCGAGTGCCGCCGACTTGACCGCTGCCTCCAGCATTTCGGGCGAACCGTTGGAGAGGATCGCCAGCCTGGCGCCCGAAGCCTTGAGCGCTTTCAGGACGGCGGGCACTTCGGGATAACAGTCCAGTCGCCAATAGGCTTCCAGCAGTTTCGCCTTGAGGCTCGGATCGGCCGAAGGAACCTTGCGCAAGGCGAAATCCAGCGCCTGTTCGGTCAGCTGCCAGAAATCGACATAGGCGCCCATCAGCGTGCGAACCCAGGAATACTCGAGCTGTTTGGCGCGCCAGATTTCGGACAGGAGTTGGCCGTCCGGGCCGATCGCGTCCGCATGGCGGCGCACGGCGGCGTGCACGTCGAACAGCGTGCCATAGGCATCGAACACGTAGGCGGCGTATTGCATGGCAACAGTTTTGAGGCGAGGCGGGACAAGGTGCAAGCCTTGATTGCAGCGCACCCGTCGCTGGCCTCAACAAAACTCCCCAATGCTGGTTGACGGCGGCGGTCAAAGCATCATCCAATGTTGTCACACAAGATTGACC
The DNA here is from genome assembly GCF_054059755.1 of Mesorhizobium sp. URHB0026. Lineage (NCBI taxonomy): Bacteria > Pseudomonadati > Pseudomonadota > Alphaproteobacteria > Hyphomicrobiales > Phyllobacteriaceae > Mesorhizobium > Mesorhizobium sp. URHB0026. Next base: position 3,414,697 of record NZ_JBSSCN010000001.1, read on the forward strand.
GGAACGGGAAAACGCGATGACACTGGCGGCGGCGGCGCAATCCGCGACATGGACTTTCGTCGATGGCGATTGGTCCGAAGGCAATGTCGCCATTCTCGGGCCGCGCAGCCATGCCATGTGGCTCGGCACCAGCGTGTTCGACGGGGCGCGCTGGTTCGAAGGCGTGGCGCCCGATCTCGAACTTCATGCCGCACGCGTCAATGCCTCGGCGATCGCGCTTGGGCTGGCGCCGAACATGACGCCCGAGCAGATCGTCGGGCTGACCTGGGACGGGTTGAAGAGATTCGATGGCAAGACGGCGGTCTACATCAGGCCGATGTACTGGGCCGAGCATGGCGGCTACATGGGCGTGCCGGCCGATCCCGCCTCGACCCGTTTCTGCCTTTGCCTCTATGAATCGCCGATGATCTCGCCGACCGGCTTTTCGGTGACCGTGTCGCCATTCCGGCGCCCGACCATCGAAACCATGCCGACCAACGCCAAGGCCGGCTGCCTCTATCCCAACAACGGTCGCGCCATCCTAGAGGCCAAGGCGCGCGGCTTCGACAACGCGCTTGTGCTCGACATGCTGGGCAATGTCGCGGAGACGGGAAGCTCGAACATCTTCCTGGTCAAGGACGGCCATGTGCTGACGCCGGCGCCGAACGGAACCTTCCTGTCCGGCATTACCCGCGCGCGCACGATGACGCTGCTCGGCGACTATGGGTTCACGACGACTGAAAAGACGCTGTCGGTGCGGGATTTCCTCGAAGCGGACGAAATCTTCTCGACCGGCAACCACTCCAAGGTGGTGCCGGTCACCCGCATGGAGAGCCGCGATCTGCAACCCGGCCCGGTGGCCAAGAAAGCACGTGAACTCTATTGGGAGTGGGCGCATTCGACCTCGGCTGGCTGAGATAGCCGGCCTTTTTGTCGCCGCGCGGCTGGTCGCAGGAAAAGCGTGTGACAGTTCCGGGGAACCCGCTTAGAAAGGGAACCGGCGCTTCACTTCCGGAGTTGCTCCAGCTCAATCCCGACCTATCTTACTCCGGTATCCACACCGGATTTTCCACGAGGGAGTACTACCCATGGCTTTCGAATTGCCCGCTCTGCCCTACGACTATGAGGCCCTGCAGCCCTATATGTCCAAAGAGACGCTGGAGTATCACCACGACAAGCATCACAAGGCCTATGTCGACAACGGCAACAAGCTCGCCGCCGAAGCCGGCCTTGGGGATCTTTCGGTCGAAGAGGTGGTGAAGCAATCGTTCGGCAAGAATGCCGGTCTCTTCAACAACGCCGCCCAGCACTACAATCACATCCATTTCTGGAAATGGATGAAGAAGGGCGGCGGCGGCAACAAGCTCCCTGGCGCGCTGCAGAAGGCTTTCGACAGCGATCTCGGCGGCTACGACAAGTTCAAGGCTGATTTCATTGCCGCCGGCACCACGCAGTTCGGTTCGGGCTGGGCCTGGGTTTCGGCCAAGGACGGAAAGCTGGCGATCTCGAAGACACCGAACGGCGAGAACCCGCTGGTTCATGGCGCATCGCCGATCCTCGGCGTCGACGTCTGGGAGCACTCCTACTACATCGATTATCGCAACGCCCGGCCGAAATACCTCGAGGCCTTCGTAGATAGCCTGATCAACTGGGATCACGTGCTCGAACTCTACGAAAAGGCGAATGCCTGATCAGTCTTCCGAAAGGCCCGGCACCCCCGGGCCTTTTCTTTTCGTTTCGAACCCCACGGCAAGGGTCGTGCAATTTCATGCGGGAGAATGGGAATATTCCACCTCCGCATCCGTTAACGTCGTGTCCTGAAATGCCTCACCACGGAGCCAAATGAATGAGAAAGCTTGTCATCGCCATCTCCATGCTCGCACTCGCCGCATCGGCGGCCTTTGCCGATCCGATCCTCGACCGGCAGGCTCTGATGAAGGAACGCGGAAAGATCGTCGGCGGCCTGTCGAAAGTGGTCAAGGGCGAGGAGCCCTTTGATGCCGCCGCGGTGCTGACCCAGTTGCAGGCACTGCAGGCAAATGCCGAGAAGTTCGATGTAGAGGCCTTGTTCCCGAAGGGCACCGACAGCGGCGACACCACGGCGGCGCCAAAAATCTGGGAAGACGTGGCTGGCTTCAAGGCGGCCGAGGATAAGTATCTCGCCGATGTCAAGGCTGCGGTCGCGGCGGCTCCGGCCGACGTCGATGCACTGAAGACGCAGATCGGCACCATCGGCTCGGATTGTGGTACCTGCCACCAGGGCTACAGGGTCAAAAAGGGCTGATCGCCAGCCATGGCATGGCTGAAGAAACTCGTCGGCGCGGCCCTCGTCCTGGGCGTCGCCGGCGCGTCGGCGGGGTGGCTGCTGTCGGCACCGGTCACGCTCGATGCGGCGACCCTGGCGCAACTCGGCCCAGGCGATGTTGCCCGGGGCAAGCGTATCTTCTATGCCGGCGGCTGCACCTCCTGCCATGCCAAGCCCGGGTCGCAGGGCGACGCACGCCTTCAGCTCGTAGGCGGGCTTGAACTCAAGACGCCATTCGGCACCTTTGTTCCGCCCAATATTTCGCAAGATCCCAACGACGGCATCGGCGCATGGTCGGTCGGGGATCTCGCTAACGCCCTGCTGAAAGGTGTGTCGCCTTCGGGCGAGCATTTCTATCCGGCATTCCCCTATGCCTCCTATGCTCGCGTGAAACCGTCAGATGTCGCCGACCTCTATGCTTTCTTGAAGACGCTTCCCGCCGTCGCCGGCAAGGCGCCAGGCAATTCGCTGGCGTTCCCGTTCAGCATCCGGCGCGGCATTGGTCTGTGGAAGCGGCTCTATCTCAGTGACAAGCCTGTCGTGCCCCTGCCTGATGGCGCGTCAGACCCTGTGATGTCAGGCCGCTACCTGGTCGAAGGGCCTGGTCATTGCGGCGAATGCCATACGCCGCGCGACTTGGCTGGCGGCACCAGGAAAAGCGAATGGCTGGCCGGTGCGGTGGCCGCCGAGGGCTCGGGCGTCGTGCCGAACATCACTTCGGGCGAGGGAGGTATCGGCAGCTGGTCCGCGTCCGACATCGCAAATTACCTCGAAACCGGATTCACGCCGGATTTCGATTCCGTCGGCGGCGCCATGGTGGACGTTCAGCGCAACATGGCCGAGCTGACGGCGGAGGACCGTGCGGCGATTGCTGCCTATCTCAAGGCGGTGCCGCCGCATCCCAACGGCTATCCGGCGCGCAAGAAAAGTACGAACTAATCCTCGGACTCCAGGTGGCGATCGCCGAGGAAATCGAAGCCCGTTTCGAAGAAAAGGTTGTAGTTGCAGGTCATCTCCTCGCCAGGCGCGATGTCGCGCAAGGCGTAGGTCTCCTCGGGCGACGAGACATCGCAATTCGGCTCGTCGTCATGGTTCATGTAGCGGGCGTCGTCGGCTTCGAAGACGATATAGGCCGGATCGCGACGGTCGGGGTAGGAATAGCGGTCGAGATAGTTCTTCACCGGCCCGGTTTCGCCCTCATAGGTCTCGACGTCGATGATCCGATCGAACCGGGGGTCGAGCTTCCACACCAGCGTGCCCTTGGCAATATGGTTCTTGGCAAACACACCGATGCCCTGGATCGGCGATTTGTCGAGATAGACGTCGACGAGCAGCATAGTGGACCCTTGTGCAAGTGCGGGCGTCGTGCCCGGGAAAATCGTGCTTTGGGTAGCGCGCGACCGTCGCAATTGCGAGCGGAAATGAGCCGCGCGGAATTCAAAAAGTGATGATCATGCCGACGTGGGTCGCCTGACCTCAGCGCTGTTGCAAGGCGAGGCGGACACCCAGGGCGCAGTAGATGCCGCCGACAACCTTGCCTTGCCATTTCAGCACTGTCGGATTTCGGCGCAGGAAACCGCCGAGCCGCCCTGCGCTCACGGCAAACACGACCGTGCTGAAAAGCCCCAGCATGACGAAGATGATCCCCAATACGGCCAATTGAACCATCACTGATCCGTTTTCGGGCCGCACGAACTGAGGCAGGAACGCCAGGAAGAAAAGCGCGGTCTTGGGGTTGAGCACCTCGGTCAGGACAGCCTTTCGAAACGCCTTGCCGGCGGAGGTTGCAAGCGCGCCGGCGGTCGGATCGGTTGGCACTTTCTCGATGATGGCCCGAATGCCGAGGTAAACGAGGTAGGCCGCGCCGATATACTTTACGATGCTGAACAGCGTCGCCGATGTGGCGATGATCGCCGAGATCCCGACCATCGCCATGACGGTATGAAACACATCGCCGGCCGCGATCCCACCGCCGGTGGCTATCCCGACCCTCGTCCCCGAACTCGTTGCGCGGGCGATCGTCAACAGCGTGGCCGGGCCCGGAACGAAGACAAAGCCGAACACAACCGCCATGTAGGCTATCGCTGTGGACAGATCGATCATCGCGGCGTTCCTCCGTGAGCTATGCCTTGTCCGTAACCTTCAGCGTGAAGGCATAAGTATAGGCGATCTCCTCCAGGCGTGAAAACCGGCCGGAGGCACCAGCATGGCCGGAATCCATGTTGATCTTGAACAGTACCGGATTGTCGCCGATCTTGCGGTCGCGCAGCCGCACAACCCATTTGGCCGGCTCCCAATAGGTGACGCGCGGATCGGTGAGACCGGCGAGCGCCAGGATCGGGGGATAGTCGAGCGCGGCGACATTGTCGTATGGCGAATAGGCGGCGATCGTAAGGTAATCGTCGGCCGACGCGATTGGATTGCCCCATTCCGGCCATTCCGGCGGGGTCAGCGGCAGGGTTGCGTCGAGCATGGTGGTGAGTACATCGACGAAGGGAACCTCGGCTACGATGCCGCCGAAGCAATCCGGCGCCATGTTGGCGATGGCGCCCATCAGCATACCGCCGGCCGAGCCGCCTTGCGCGACGATCCGGTCATGCACGGTATAGCGCTCGGCAACGAGGTGACGGGCGCAGGCGATGAAATCGGTGAAGGTGTTCATCTTGCGCGCCCGCTTGCCGTCGTCGTACCAGCCATATCCCTTGTCCTTGCCGCCGCGCACGTGGGCAATGGCAAAGACGAACCCGCGGTCCACCAGCGAGAACCAGTTGGTGTTGAAGGCCGCCGGCACGGTGATACCGTAGGAGCCGTAACCGTAGAGCAGGCATGGCGCGGAGCCATCCAGCGGCGTGTCGCGGTGATGCAGAAGCGAGATCGGCACCAGTTCGCCGTCGGCCGCTGGCGCCATCAGCCGCCTCGTGACGTAGAGATGCGGGTCGTGGCCGGACGGCACTTCCTGGGTCTTGAGCAGCACACGCTCACGAGTGCGCATATTGTAGTCGAACATCTGCGACGGTGTCGTCATCGACGAGTAGGAAAAACGCATCATCTCGGTGTCGTATTCCAGCGACCCTGAAAGGCCGAGCGAGAAGGCTTCCTCATCGAAGGAAATCAGATGCTCTTCGCCGCTGGCCCGATCCCGCACGACGATGCGTGGCAGGCCTTCCTTGCGGTCGAGCCGGACCATGTGGTCCTTGAAGCCGATCACCGACAGGATCAGCCGGCCCGGTTCATGCGGCACCAGTTCCTGCCAGTTGGCGCGGACCGGGTCGCTCGCCGGCGCCGTCATGATCTTGAAGTCCTTGGCACCGTCCGCGTTCGTCAGCACGAAGAAAATGTCGCCGCCTTCCTCAAGTTCATATTGAAGGCCGGTCTCGCGCGCCGAAACCAGCTTCGGCTCGGCAAATGGATCGCTGGCGCTCAACAGGCGGTATTCCGAAGTCTCGTGATCGTTGATGCCGATCATGATCCATTGATTGTTGCGGGTCCCGTCGACGTTCATGAAGAAGCCGGGGTCGGTTTCCTCATAGATCAGCCGGTCGTTTTCAGGGGTCTGCCCCAGTGCGTGGAACAGCACCTTCGACGGCCGGTGGTTGGGGTCGAGACGCGTGTAGAAGAACCCGTCATTGCCCGCGTCCCAGACCCCCGAACCGCCGGTGGCCTTTATCTGGTCCGCCAGTTCCTTGCCGTCGGCAAGGTCGCGCACACGCAGCGTGTAGAATTCCGAACCCTTGTCGTCGAAGGCCCACAGGAGCTTGCTATGATCGGCCGAATGATCGACGCCGCCAAGCCGGAAATAGGCCTTGCCCTCGGCCTCGGCGTCGCCGTCAAGCAGGATCTGCTCGGGTCCGCCGCCGCGCGGCGTTCGAAAATAGCGCGGCTGCTCGCCGCCGAGCTTGAAGGAAGAGCCGTAGGCATAAGGCCCGTCCTTCATGGGAACGGAAGAATCATCTTCCTTGATGCGGCCCTTCATCTCCTTGAAAAGCTGCTTTTGCAGATCTGACGTGTCGGCCATCAGCGTCGACTGATAGGTATTCTCGGCTTCGAGTTCGGCGCGGATCCGAGGATCGAGCAAGGAAGGATCCCTGAACATTTCTTGCCAGTTATCCGCTCGCAGCCAGGCATATTCATCGGTTCGCGTTATGCCGTGATGCGTGTCCGAGACGGGCCTTTTCTCGGGGGCAGGGGCGCTGGCGATTGGAAATCGGGAAGTCCTGGTCATTGCGTCTCGCTCTGGAAATATCTTGAATGACGAATGAACACGCCGATCAGGGCAGGTTCAAGAGCCGTGGCGTAGAGGTGGTGTCGGCCCATGTGACGGCCGGGAGGAGAGAAGATGACTATTCGGTCTCGTATTGCTGCGGTTTTCGCCGTCGCTTTGCTAGGTCTGGCCTTTGCCGGCCAGTCTCATGCGACCGTATTTTCGGCTTGGCAAGTGGCCAATGTGCCGTTCGGCGACACGCTCAATGTGCGCAAATATCCGTCGGGAACATCCCAGAAGCAGGCCGCCTATCCGAACGGGACCGTCCTGCAGATGACCGGGCGATGCACCGGCGGCGTAAACCTGCTCGATATCGCCAATCAACCGGCATGGAAACAGCAGCAGACGGTTCGCTATCGCTGGTGCGAAATCTGGCATGAGCCGGCCAAGAACGGCACCTTCGTGACCGCCTGGGCCTATGGCAGATACATTATCCCGTATTGAACACCATCGATTTTGGCCTCGACGGGTTCGGCCGGCGGGCATGTCGCCTGGTTGCCCGCCCGACAGAGATGAGCGGCAACCTGTGGTTTTGAGGACAGATGAGAACAACCAAGTTTGCCGAAGCGACGGCAAAGCAAACGAGAGCATTGAAACCTGATTTGTGAGTTATCGCGAATGTAATGGTGGGCTGACGTTACGTCAGGCTTTGTCGGTTTGGCGGGCGAAATATCGAAAAATTACATGATGCACGAAAGATTGAAGCTGATCGCGTAATAGTTGACCAACATTCACAAATATAATGCACACAGCGAATTGACTTACTTGACCTGCGGCCGCATTGATGTCCCCGTAACACGAATCGCAGCAGCTCTATGTGCGCAAATTCGTGCGATGCCCTGCCTGTAAAAAGGGGCACAGACCGACGTAACTCTTGTTGGGGCCTGAAGACCATGGATATTGTCGAAACACCTTCCAGAAACAATGACGCGCTGATCGAGCTCACCGCCGATGTGGTGGCAGCCTATGTCAGCAATAATCCCGTGCCGGTCGGCGAACTGCCGAACCTGATATCCGATGTCCATGCCGCCCTCGGGCGTGTGGGCGGAACCGTCGAACAGGCGCCTGCGGACAAGCAGAAGCCGGCTGTCAACCCGAAGCGTTCGGTTCATGACGATTACATTGTCTGTCTTGAAGACGGCAAGAAGTTCAAGTCGCTCAAGCGTCACCTGATGACCCACTACGATCTGACGCCCGATCAGTATCGTGAAAAGTGGAACCTGGACCCAAGCTATCCGATGGTTGCCCCGAACTACGCGGCGGCCCGCTCGCAGCTTGCCAAGAAGATGGGTCTCGGCCGCAAGCGCAAGGCGGCGCGGTAGTCGCTGCTTGCCAGATTGGATTGAAATCAAACGGCGCCTTCGGGCGCCGTTTGATTTCAGGGGGTGGGTGGAAGATCGACCGGTCGGTCAGGCAGTCTGGGCGAGCGCCATCTCGGCATCGCGTTTGATGCGCTTGACCATCGAGCGAAGGCCGTTGGCACGCTGGGGCGACAAGTGCTCGTCGAGGCCGAGTGCCTTCAGCGTCGCTTCCGCATCGGTTTTCTGGATTTCGCTGGCCGTCTTTCCAGAAAACAGCGCCAGCATGATCGCAACCAATCCGCGCACGATATGGGCGTCCGAATCGCCGGTAAAGGTGATGACGGGGTCGGGGCCCGGACCCCGTTCGGTGGTCAACCAGACCTGGCTGACGCAACCTGGCACCTTGTTAGCGGCGTTGCGCTCCGCATCGGGAAAGGGGCGGCAGCGCTTCGCCGAGTTCGATGACGTAACGATAACGATCCTCCCATTCGTCAAGGAACGAGAAGTCGTCGCGGATGGTCTGGATCGTGGTCGTCATGACCCGGATATAGTCACGCGGCGGCGCCACGTCACGGAAAAAACAAGGACACCGCGGGCGTCGAGAGGGCAGACTGCCCGCGGTGCGCCGTCGAGACGGCTTAATTGTCTATCCGCAGGTTGACCGTTTCAGGCAGGACCACTTCCGGTACGCTGCCCGTCATTGTCGAGGTGTCGGGACCGGCGGATTTGTCGTCCAGCATGGCAGCCGCGATCTTGGCGGTTTCCTTGGCGCGTGCGGTGATGGTGTGCATCGCCGACTTACCCGTCTCGCAGACATCGGGCTTGCGTTCGCAGATACCGGCGATGTCGCCGACTGCGTCTCGCGCCGCGAACAGAGCCTGGATCGGCCCGACGCTTTCCTGGCCCGTTTCATCGGACCCGACACCCAGCGGCAGCGCCAGCAACACCAGTGAAAACCAGAAAGCCATTCTTATCAGGAAGAACATGCCTTGCCTCTCGTCGTGACCGGATCATGCATCATATGGCATGACCTCTTTTATGGGCAGGATGTTGGCAGAGAGGCACGAAGGACGGCTTGCATGATCGCCGAGAATTTTCCTCAAATTTTAGGCAAATTCGAAACGAAACGTTTTGCTGCGGATTTGTTTCATATCGGGACGATTCTCCTCACCATTCGATAACCATCTATCCCGTTGAATGAATTGTGTCTTTGATGAAACAAAGCGGCTTCGCCGACTTGGCCGCCGGTCCGATGACAGGCCTGCCGGGATAACCCTCCGTTTACTATGGCTGCATTTGACCGGGTTTTCGGCCGGCGCCATCCCGATATTTGCCGCAGGGCGGGCCTTGGTCGGCCCTGCCTTATCCATTCCTTAAACGCTGGATGCGAGTTTCAAAGCCAATCAAGACAATCTGCAAAAGCAGAGCTGTTCACGACGAGTGCGAGTGCGTTGAATTGATGCCGATCGAGGCCAGATACGCTGAATTGCCTGGTGCAATGGCGGCCGGTTGTGAGCGCATGGTTCATCCCAGCGTTCTCGAACGGAGCGACCGCGAGCGCCAGCGCCGTTTCATCGGGGTAATGCTGGCCGCCCCGTTCTTTGCCGCGGGTGCCGCGGTCACGCTGGTTACATCGGGGATGGGCGCCGCGGTTACCATGGCCGCCATTTTCGCGGCCTTCGGCCTGTGCTGGTTCGTCGCCCTGCTGGTAGCCGCGACCGGCAAGATGGCTGCCGCGGGGCCGGTCGCCCTGGCGATGGCGGCGATTGCCCTTGCCGGTCTCATCGGTGCCGCCGGCGGATTGAGTTCACCTGTCGCCATGCTTGCCCTGGCGCTGCCATTCGAAGCCTGGTGGATCGGCGCGTCACGGCGTTCGGCATTATGGGGGGGCGCAACAGCCGTCATCGCCATCGCCCTTCCGTCGTTGTCGGCTGCCTTCCTTCCATTCGCGGACGCGCACATCGCCGCCTGGCACTGGCTGGTGCCATTGGCCTGGGCGCTGGCCCTCATCCCGCGCGCATCGGCTTTTCGCGGCACTTCCGGCGCGGCCGCTACGCTCCATTCGGGTGACCGACTGGAAGACATCATCGACGCGGTGGTCTTGCGGGTCGCCCGCCACGGCGAAGTCGTGGATGCATCCGCCAAGTCGCGTACGCTTCTGAAATTGCCGCCTGAGCTGTTATCTGGAACGGGCCTCTTCGACCGGGTCCACCTGTCGGACCGTGTCTCCTATCTCAGCGCCCTGGCCGACATGCGTGACGGTGCACGGTCGCGCCGCCTCGAATTGCGCATCAGGCTGCCCCAGAGTGGCAACGGCGCCCACAACGGAAACGGCTTTGTGGCCGACAATTACCAGCCATTCGCGCTCGAACTGGTGCGTGGCGAGAAACAAGGCGACGTCTTCACGCTTGTCCTGCGCCAGAATGACGAGATGGCGCGACTGCGCGAAGAACTGGCGCAAGCCAATGAGACGGCGGCCGCCGCCGAAGTGGCCAAGGGCCGGTTCCTGGCAGTCGTGAGCCATGAACTGCGCACGCCGTTGAACGCCATCATCGGCTTCTCCGACATGCTGCTGCACGAGATGTTCGGCGCCTTCAAGGATCCGCGCCAGAAGGAATATGTCGGTCTGGTGCGGGATTCGGGCCAGCATCTGCTGGCAGTCGTGACATCCATACTCGACGTATCGAGGATCGAATCGGGCGTCTACGCCACCGAGCCGGAGCCGTTCCGTTTCGTGGAAGCCGTGGACATGTGCCAGTCGATGATGCGGCTGCAGGCTCAGGCCAAGAATATCGACCTGCAGACGCAGATCTCCCCTGACGCCGGCGATATCAATGCCGATCGCCGTGCCGTACAGCAGATGCTCATCAACCTCGTTTCCAACGCGATCAAGTTCACCCCTGACGGTGGCGATGTCGTCGTCGGCGCCAAGCGGATCGGCTCACGTCTGCATTTCTGGGTGAGGGACACCGGTATCGGCATTGCCGAGGAGGATTTCGCCAATCTCGGCAAACCCTTCACGCAGATCCAGAACGATTATACCCGCCGTTTCGAGGGCACGGGTCTTGGCCTTTCCCTGGTGAAGGGGCTGGTGGCCTTGCATGAAGGGACCATGTCGATCGAAAGCATGCCGGGCGAGGGCACCACGGTGACCATTAGCCTGCCGGTCGGCGGGCCGAAGGGGCGCCCCGCCAACCCGACCGGAGTGCTGACAATGCCGGTGACGAGAGCGAAAGGGGACGGAAATGGCTCGCTCCGCAAAACAGGCTAAGGCGGTCAAACGCCGCGGCAATGCCTTTCAAGACGGCGCCATCGCCGTCGGCGGCATGATTTCGCGCAATCCTGTCCTGGTGGGAGGATCGACCGCATTCCTGGTGACGCTGTTCTACGTCTCGGCGAATGCGCTATGGTATCAGCCTTTCCCGCACGCCGGGGCGTTTTTCGCCACACGCAATTTCCAGGGCTTTCCGCACGCTGGCGCGGACGAGCCCGAGACGACAATCAACATCGTGAGGTCCAATGCCGCGCCCGCCCCGATAAAGGGCGACCCGGTGGTCGAGCAGGTGCAAGGCATATTGAAGGACCTTGATTTCTACTCCGGCACCGTCGACGGCATCTCCGGCCCGAACACGCGCAAGGCCATACAGGCCTATCAACAGAAGGTCGGACTGAACGCATCGGGCGAGATCGACGCGCTGCTCCTGGATCAACTGGGTGCAACGCCGAAGACGGCTGCCGTGCCGAAACCGCAACCCCGTCCTGACATGCCGCCAGCCGCCGTTCCCGTGTCCCTGCAGACCAACGAGGCACAGGCGAATGCCGCTTTGCAGGGGCCTGACCCCCGCATCGTCAAGATCCAGGCCGGGCTGAAGGCCTTCGGCAATGACGACATGCAACTGGATGGCGTCGTCGGCGCACGCACCAAGGCGGCGATCAAGGAGTTCCAGTCGCTGTTCGGCTTGCCGCAGACCGGCGAGCCCGACGAGATCGTCTATGTCAAGATGCGCGAGATCGGCCTCACCAACTGACGGCCGAAAACGACGCCTCGCCCTCCACGGGAAATTTCGGTAGAGAGCCCGCATGTCCTCGGGAGTCCTCCATGCGTGTAACCGCTGATCTGTGGGTCTCGGCCCTGTTGCGCCGGGTTTTCAGCGCAGGCGGATTTGCTGCCGTGGTCAATCGCGGTGCGACGGAGGCCGGGGCCGTGTTCATCCTGGCGCGGGGCAGGCTGGGTGAAACGGCTCTCTACGGGCCGGCACCGCAGACAAGCTACGATTCGGCCAAGCCCGAAGACCGTTTTTTCAGCCTTCTCGCCGCCAGCGAGGATGCCGCCGTACTCGATGCGAGACTGGAACGCGAGAAAAAATTCGATCCCGACATCTGGGTGGTCGAGATCGAGGCCGGGAGCGTTCCCGTCGAGCAGCTTATTTCCGTGAAGACGCCCTGAGGTCGGGAGCGTCGGCTTCGTCGCTGTTGGAGGCCTTGCGGCTGTCGCCGTTTGCCGGTGGTTTGCCGCGAACCGCCTTGGACAGGGTTGCGGCCTTCCACTCCCGCACTTTATCCAGGGCAGCGTCGCGATGCAGCAGGCGGTAGCGGTCGAGATAGGTGCGGATGGCCTGGGGATGCGGGAACAGGCCGGGATAGACGGCGACCGTGACCAGGAATGCCCGGTCCTCGCTGAAGTCGAGCGAGCGCAGCGCCGCAAGCAGCGGCGCATAATTCTGGTGGGCGGTCAGCGATTGCGCGATCGCAAAATCGATGTCGAGAGCGTCCGCTAGCGCGGTGTGGAACAACGCGGCGTTTCCCGTCAGTGCCGTCTCGCGCAGTTTGACAAAGGTGTCCGCACCGGGAAACGCCTCGACCTTCGCCGCCAAGGCCTGGTCGCCAGTGCGCATCATGGAGCGCAGCTTGCGCCGCGCGCTCTCGGCGGCAACGCCGGGCGTTTGCTGGCCGGGCGTTTGCTGGCGGGGCGTTTGCTGGCTTGTCGCGCTGTCCGGTGTCGCTTGCGCCTGCACGACAAGGCTCTGCGCCGGGGCTGCGTCCGGATCCCGCCTCCGCACCAGGGTCGGCCTTTCGAGCGCTCTGATCAGATCGGCGATGGTCGGGTTCAGGTCCTTGCGCCGCGCTATGGCGCGCGCATGCGGCAACCCATGCCGGCCAATCAGCGCGATCAGGTCGATATCGCTGATGGCGCGCGAGCGGATGAGCAGTGGAGCGGCAATGTCGACCGGTTCCTCGCAGAGGCGCCGCACCAGGGCCGCGGGTGCGTATTCGCATTCGGAAAGGGCGGCTGCCACGTAGCGCCGCGATTCGACGGATACATCGTCGAACAGAGGCAGCGTCAGGTCTTCGAGCTGGCCGATCTCCCGGCGCGACGGTCGCGTCAGCGAGCAGAACGCGGAAACGGCGGCGCGGAACAGCCTTTCGGCTTTTCCCGAATTGCGTCCTTATCGCGATTTGCCTGAAATCCGAAGATGACACGAAGGATACGCCTGACACCAGATACACACTCGACCTCGCGGCACCGGGACTATGCCGGTTTCGCGATTGCCTCGGTCAGAACTCTCTGACCCCGGGAACAAAGATCAATTTAGCGGCGATCCGTTAGCGCTCCGTTAACCCTCTGCCGGCCTTAATGATATTTGGAGGCGTGGCGTTGTGCTCCGGGGAAACCGAGAGGAATGCGCGAATCATGGGCATGGTACTGTCTTTCGTGCCGCGTGCGGCACCGGCCAATCGAGCCAAGCAAACCACCGAAATACCGGCGGCTGTGATCATATTTCCCGGCATCCGTTATGAGCGGTCCAGCACCGGCGAAGCCCGGCTTGCAGGGCCAGACAAGCCGGGGTCGCCACGGACGCCAGTCCCCCATCACTGAGCAGCCCCCACTGAGCTTTGCTGAAGCCATGGTGCGGTCCGTCAGGCCCTCTGCTCCGGATCCGCGATCGAGGATCGCGGCTTAGAAATCCTGCAACTCGCAGGAACTCTGATCGAGAAAGCGCGACACGATCGGCTTCCAGCTCTCGTCGGGTACGAAGCTGCGGATGACGAAGATGCCTTCATCGACGGGCGCCTCGACGAAGATCGCTCCCTGAAGATCCTCGGGCAGGTCCTTGCGCACGTCGATCATCTGCGCCGGCGTCAGCACGACGGCATCCAGCTTGCCGCCCGCCGCCGTGTGGTCGTTGAAGGAATAGATGTTGTGACCGCTGCGGTCATAGACCGACACCGACCAGAACGGGACGTCTCCCGGCGCCTTGATCCGGACCATTCCTTCCTCGAGGTCGAAGCGGCAGGCCGTTGCGTAGAACAGCGGGTCGACCGATTTCACCACCGGTGCGCCGCCCGCTTCGGCATCGAGCCGGTTCATCTTGTAGAGATCCGAAGCCATGGAGAGACGCGACCAGGCGTCGCGTTCCGAAAATTCCGGCACCAGAAGCAGGACGACAATGTGGACGATGCCGGCGCCGACGAGGCCGAGCAGGATGGCGTGCAGAAGCCTGCGCAACGCGGAACGCAATCTACGCATCGCAGCCCGCCTTGACGATCCTGGGCAGCGAAACGTCTGACAGGCCGGTGCTGCTGGCGATCGGCGTGTCGTAGAGGGTCAGGACGAAATACATCCGTCCAGAACTGTCGGTCAGCAGCCAGTTGCCCGGCATGGGTTGATGGCCTACGGAAATAATCACGGAATTGTCCGGTTGGCGCAGCACCTCGTAGGACTGAAGAGCCGCAAGCCGCGATTTGCCGGTCTCGACGACGCCGAGCGATTGATCGGCGGCATAAAGCGTCCAGAACCGCGCTGTCGGAAACCCGCCCTCGATCCTGTAGGCGCATTCCCGCTTGAGCTGGTCGCCGGCGGCATCCTTTTCAGCCACGAAGGACAGGCCCTCGGCGCGACCGAGCGCCAGCACGCCCTCACGGGCCACGCGGGCCTTGGAATAGGGGTCCGCGGCCGGTGTGCCGATGTCGGGGAAGGCAGTCCACTGGCCGATCCTGATCGCGCCGACACCGTCCTGGATCTTCAGCGCATACCAGACGCTGGCGCCGCCCCCGCCAATGGCTATGGCAAGCGAAATCAGCATCAGGAAGGCGTTCTTGAGCATGAAGGGCCAGGTGCGCGCGGAATTGCCGTTCGGGGATATCGCGGTGCGGGGCCTTGTGGCAAGCAGGCGTGATGGATTTGCCTGTCGGTCTTGTCTCAGCGGGCGGATATCACAGCGCCGACAACGTTTCGGGTGGAGCGGGGGCGTCGAGTTTGGGGGCCGCCTGGAACATCTGGCTCATGTCCCGCAACGTCTGTGTGGTCCGACTGGACAGCACCGGCGGCCGCTCGGCGGCGGCATCGGCCGCTGCCTGCTCCTCGCTCTTCTTCTGTGCCTCGGCGGCCTTGGCCGCGACCTCCTCGTCGACGAAGGGCTTGTCGATCCCCGGGATCGGCTTCAGGTCGATGTTCTGGTGCGCGTAGACCATCAACCGCTGCCACACCATCGCCGGCAGCGAGCCCCCGGTCATGTTCTTGGTCGGGGTGAAATCGTCATTGCCCAGCCACACGGCCGCCGTGTAGTTGCCGGTGAAGCCGACGAACCAGGCATCGCGGTAGGATTGCGTGGTGCCGGTCTTGCCGGCAACGACGATGTTGGGAATTTGCGCCCGCCGCGCCGTGCCCATCACCGGCACGGCCGCCAGCATGGTGTTCATCGACTTCAGGGCCTGCTCGGACAGGACGCGATGCGGCGGCGGCGCGTCCTTGGTCCAGTCATACACCACGTCGCCGGTGCGGGTTACGAGCTGGGTGATGCCGTGCCGGGAACCGACGAAGCCGTTCTGAGCGAACACGCTGTAGCCCGTCGCTTGGTCCATCACCGTCATGCCCGAGGTGCCGAGCACCATCGTCTTGTGCCCTTCGAGCGGCGATTCCACCCCAAACGATTCCGCCAATGCCTTGATCGGCGCGATGCCGAGATGGTCCTTGGCCAGCCGCACAGGCACGGTGTTGATCGACTTGGCCATCGCCATGATCAGCGTGATGTTGCCCGCCGACTCGCCGCTGTAATTGTGCGGCGACCAGTTGCCCCAGCTGATCGGCCCGCCAGAAATGATCGAGTTCGGCGTGAAGCCGTGTTCCATCGCCGTGGCATAGACATAGGGCTTGAACGACGAGCCGGTCTGGCGCAGTGCCTTGGTGGCGCGGTTGAACTGGCTGGCGCCGTAATCGCGGCCGCCGACGATGGCCCGCACCGCGCCATTGGTCTCGATGACCACCACGGCCCCTTCGGTGACGTTGTACTCCTTGCCGAACTGGCGCAGGTGGAACTCGACGGACTCCTCCGCCGCCTTCTGGATGTTGGCGTCGAAGGTGGTGTGGGCAACCAGCGAGTGCTGGCCGGGCTTGGCGATCTTCTTGACCTCGTCGAAGGCCCAATCGAGGTAGTAGTCGGGGCTCTTCTGTTCGCCGCGGTCGACGACGTCGGCCGGGTGCAGTCTGGCCTGCAGCACCTGGCCTTCGGTCATGAAGCCGGAATCGACGAGGTTGGACAGCACTACGTTGGCGCGCGCGCGCGCCGCCGGCAGGTTGATATGCGGCGCGTATTTGGTCGGGGCCTTGAACAGGCCGGCCAGCATCGCCGCCTCGGCAAGGTTCAGGTCCTTGACGCTCTTGCCGAAATAGAAGTCCGCCGCCGCCTCTATGCCGAACGTGCCACCGCCCATATAGGCGCGGTCGAGATAGAGCTGCAGGATTTCCTTCTTCGACAGATTGGCCTCCAGCCACAGCGACAGGAACGCCTCCTTGATCTTGCGCTCGAACGTGCGCTCATTGGTCAGGAACAGGTTCTTGGCCAGCTGCTGGGTGATGCTCGAGCCACCCTGGACGACCGAATTCGCCCGCACGTTCTCGAAGATCGCGCGCGACAGGCCGAGCACGTCGATACCGTAATGGTCGAAAAACCGGCGGTCCTCGGTGGCGAGCACCGCCTTGATGACATGGTCCGGCATCTCGTCGACCGGCACGGAATCGCGCTGGATGATGCCGCGCTGGCCGATCTCGTTGCCATAGCGGTCCAGGAAGGTGACGGCGAAGTCGCCCTGGGCGCGCCAGTCGCCGGTGGTATCCTGGAAAGCGGGTATTGCCAGCGCCAGCATCACCACCATGCCGCCGGCGCCGAGTGTAAAACCTTCGCTCAAAAGTTCGATGAAGCCGCGGCGCCAGCCCTTGAGACGGAAGCGCCGCGAGAAGATCGTCGCGGCCTCCCAGAACTGGCGCGCCTTGAACCCGATTTCATAGAGCGAGGAATCGAGCCACGCGTCCAGCGCCAGCAACCAGGCGGCGATCGGACCTCTTCTTCTGCGTGGTTCAGGGCTGACCATTCAAAAACCCGGCTCGGTTCTGGCGCGACCTGAAAACCGCAAGCGGGCAATTTCAGGGCGGCACCCTGTCCGACTATTCATCCATTTACGGACACTCACAAGGGCGGCGAGGACACAGGGGCACGGTTTGTTGATGCGAAGGGGCAGGGGAGGCCGCCGCGACTTCTAAAACAATGCGCCTGGCCGGTTTCAGGTCGCCGAGATCACCTTGTCCGGGTGGGGCGCGAGGCGGCTGCGATTGTTGCCTGCAGCAGGACCCGTGCGCCGATGATCGCGTCCGCCGGCTCCACATATTCCGCCTCATTGTGGCTCAGCCCGTCACGGCACGGCACGAAGATCATCGCCGTAGGCGCCACACGGGCGATGAACAACGCGTCGTGGAACGCGCCCGATATCATCCGTTTGTAGGTTAATTCCAGGGACTCGGCGGCATCCTCTATGATTTTGATCATATCGGGACAGAACGCTGCACCCGGCATGTCGAACGACCGCCTGATCGTTGCGGAGCAATGCTGGCCGTCCACCTCCGCGGCGCAGACCGCGCGCACCTCAGCCTCGATAGCATCGAGCCGCTCCAGCTGTGGATGCCGCAGATCCACTGTGAAGGTCACGGACTGCGGTATGGCATTGATCGATCCCGGCTGTGCCGATATCCGGCCGACCGTCAGTCGTGCGCTCGCGTCGAGCGGCATGATCGTCGTCTGCAGCCTGTGTATCGCGGCAATCGCGGCGACCATGGGGTCTCTGCGATAGGAAAGGCCAGTCGTGCCGGCGTGACCGGCACTGCCCTCGATGCAAACTTCCAGCCAGCGCGTGCCCTGAACGGCGGTGACGACACCGATCGGCGTCAGCTCTTTTTCGAGCGACGGCCCCTGTTCGATGTGCAATTCGATATAGCCGGATACAGGCATGCCGGTCGGGCGCAGCCTCGCTTCCGGCAAGGCCGCGATCGTCGCTTCGAGTTCCGTTGCGAGGGACGCTCCGTCGACACCGACGATCGATTTCCATGCAGCCGTATCGGTACCGGTGAAGGCCATGGAGCCCATGACGCCCGGCGCGAAGCGGCTGCCTTCTTCATTGGCCCATGCGACCACCTCGATCGGCCGCCTGGCTTCAATCATCGCGTCCTCCAACGCTTCAAGCACCTCGAAGGCGCAAAGCGTGCCGAGCGCGCCGTCGAAGCGCCCGCCGGTCGGCTGGCTGTCGAGATGGCTGCCGATCATGAGGGGCGGCAGCGCGGCATCCGAACCTTCGCGGCGGATGAAGAGGTTCGCGATGCCGTCCTGAAATATCGTGAAGCCGCGCATCAGTGCCAGTTGCGCAAGCAGGCGCCGGGCGCTGCGATCCTCAATGCTGAACGCCTGCCGGTTGACACCTCCGGCCGGTGTCGCGCCGATGCGGGCGAAGGCGTCGAGCCGTTCGAGCAGCCGCTCGCCATTGATCTCCGGCACCAAAGTCACCGCTTGAGGCCGCCTATGAAGGCTTTCACCCGTTGCGGATCGACCTCATTCCACCAGACTCCGTCATATTTCAGGGAACTGGCGACGATGACGCCATCGACGATGTCGAGGATGTCGTTGGCATTTTCAGGCGTGACTCCGCTGCCAACCAGCGTCGGCAATCCGGCCGCTTCCTTGATCATCCTGATATAGCCGAGGTCAGCGGCGTGGCCGGTGCGCTGGCCGGTGGCGATCACAGCATCGGCATCGAAGAACACCAGATCCTTGACCTGTTCCTCGACCGGCCGGTCGCCAACGATGGCATGGGCGCCATGCTTGACATGGGCATCGGCGAAGATGCGGATGCCATTGGCCCGAAGCTTGGCGCGAAAGCGCATGGCGCGCGCCGCTTCGCCTTCGATGAACCCCTCATTGGCGACATAGGCGTTGGCCCATTGATTGACGCGCACGAAGGCCGCGCCCGAGGCGCTGGCGATCGACAGCGCTGGAATGGAAGCATTGGCGAGCACGTTGATGCCAATCGGCCGGCCCAATTCCCCGCGAATACGGTCGGACACGACGGACATATAGGCGGAAGTTTCCGGCCCGATGTCATCCGGTTTGGCAAACGGCACGTCGCCGTGGTTTTCAACAATCACGCCATCGCAGCCGCCATCGAGATAAGCTTTGGCGTCGTCCAGGCCGCGCTGGTAGATGGCCTCCACCGCCTCGCCATCGTAGCGCGGCGCGCCCGGCAGGGGGGCGAGGTGAACGACGCCGATCACCACCTTGCTCCTGCCGAAGATCGACCGCAGCGCGTCGTCCGTGACTTGTTTGGATCCGATGGCTTTGGGGGATTTTATCATGCGGTTTCCGCTTCCGTCGTTTCCATGAGCGTTTTCATCTCCCGCCTGTCGGGGCAGGATTGGAGAGTGCCGGCGCGTCCGACCGAGATGGCCGCGGCGCGTACCGCGATCCGCGCCGCTTTGGCGAGGTCGATGCCTGCCGCAAGACAACCGGCGAGGCAGCCGCAAAAGACGTCGCCGGCGCCGCTGGTGTCTATCACGGCCACTTTGGGCGCCGCGATCCGTTGGATTTGTCCGCTACCGTAGGCCACCATGCAGCCCTGCGCGCCAAGGGTCACGATCGCAGCACCAGCCCCTTGTTGGATCAAAACGCGGGCCGCCTCGGCAGGCTCCGCGGCTTCGGTCAAAACTGCTGCCTCGCCGGCGTTGGCGATGACCAGGCCGACGTTACACAAATCCGGTGGATGACCGGCCGCCAGTGGGCTTGGATTGAAGATCGTCATGGCTCCCGCGGCGCGCGTGGTCCGCAGGCAAGCGACCGTTACATCCGGATCCAAATTGCCTTGCATCACCACGATGTCACCGCGTTCGATCGATTGCAGGAGATCGCTATTTGCCAGCGGATCGAAAGCCTTTGCGCAACTGGCGCCGGTAACGATGAGGTTCTCGCCACGCCCATCGACCATGACAGTCGATCTGTCGCTGGGCAGTGGCAGCATCGTCAGATGGCTGACGTCGAGCTCTCGGCTGAGTTGTTCTCTTATCCATGCTCCGGCGGCATCGTTGCCGATCGCCGCATGGAAGCGGACATCGGCACCGGTGCGGGCGGTGGCCACCGCTTGGTTCGCTCCCTTGCCGCCAAGTCCGTCAGCGTGTTCGGCAGCGTTCAACGTTTCGCCAGGCTGCGGAAACCGGTCCAACCGAAACGTCGTGTCGACGCAGACATTGCCGACGATATGGAGGTGCATAGCCTAATCCCTGGATGTCGCCCAGCCGAGCATCTGTTCGAACAGCGTCTTGTAGCCGTTCCAGGCGATGAAGCCCGGCGGCAGCCAGTGCGGGCCGACATCCGACGTCCAGGCCAACGTACGGCCCTTGCCGAATTTGCCGGTCACCAGCAGCGGCAGCGAACGGTAGTCGGAAGAAACGGTGGCCAGAACTTCAGCATCGTCTTTGACCGTGACCTCATTGAAGCCGAGCAGGATCGGCCAATCCTTGCCCAGACCTTGGAGGATCGGATGGCTCTGCGGGCCGACAACGACCGGCGCATAGCCCTCCGGAACCTCGATGCGGTCGTCCACCGGTAGGCAGGTGACCGGCAGAACATCCTCCACAGGGGTCTTGTGATAGCGCGCGCCGCCATTGATACCCTGGAAGCTGTAATAGCCGCCGAACATCAAGAGTCCGCCGCCATTGCCGACATAGTCACGTAGCAGGCGCAGCCGGTTCGGCGTCGGCTTGGAGTGGACCCAGGTGTCGGGATGAAGCAGAAGCGTGTTGGCGCCAATATCGGAAAGCACGACCGCGTCGTAGGCCGAAAGCGTCTCCATGGTCTGGGGAAAATTCCGCTGCGCCTCATGCGCTGGCATGAAGGTGACGTCGAATGGACCGTCCTTCAATGCGGCCAACAATTCGTCGGCGCCTGTGTGATAGGTCACGGTTGGAAACTGATCGAAGCCCTTGATGTGGGTCGCGGTCGAAACCCAGGACTCGCCTGCGAGAAGAACCTTCTTCCTGGACATGCATACTCCTTTATTGCTTAGGGCCGTGGCTCAGAGGCTCGCGGCGAACACGGTCTTTGGATTGTCGATGAGCATGCGGTCGATCTCCGTCTGCTCGACGCCATGGCGTTTCAGCCTCGGCACAAAATGCTTGAGGATGAAACCGTAGCCGAAGCCGCCGAAGCGGGTCAGCATGATCTTCAGGAAAACGTCCTGTGACAGCAGGATACGGTCGACCAGCCCCATGTCGATCAGCGAGCGGATCGCCTGCGCATTCTGCTCGTCGGACGGCGATTGCGCGTTCTGGTCGGCATAATAGAAATCCATGCCGATCATATCGTATTCCAGGAAGGCACCACGCGCGGCCAGGCTTTTCTGGTAGGCGAGATCGTTGTGGCTCGGGTTCATATGGCAAAGCACCGTATGCCGGAGATTCGCGCCTTCCGCCTCGATGATATCGAGCACGTCATGCGCTAGCCGCTCCCAGCCGGGCAGATGGATCGTCAGCGGCACGCCGGTGATCCTGGCCGCGCGCGCCGAAGCCCGCAGCGACTTGCGCTCCTCGTCGGTAAAATCCTTGCTGACGCCGACCTCGCCGATGATGCCGGCCATGATTTCGGGCTGCGTCTTCGCGCCGCCGACATCGTTGACCAGAAATTCGGTGACGTCGTCGACGTCCATCGCCTTCAGCCAATCGGGGTGGGTGTGCTGCAGGTAGAAGCCTGTTCCCATGACAATACGCAAGCCGGAAGAGCGGGCGATGCGCGCCAGCTTCACCGCATCGCGGCCAATGCCGATATTGGTGGCATCGACCACGGTGTGGCCGCCGAGCGCACGGTATTTCGCCAGTTCCGACAGGGCCAGGTCGCTGTCGTCGAGCGAGACGTTGTCGCGGTTCATGTAGGGGTTCATCCGCAGTTCGCCGATGATCTCCATGCTGACCGGCTGCTCGGCGATCTTCTTCTCGTCGGGATGGCAGGGGCATTTCCAGGATGTAGCGCCGTCGAGCAGGATATGCTCATGCATCAGCGTCACGCCCATATCGGCGATCGCGACCGGGCCGGTAACGGTCATCACCGTGCCGGAATGGACCCCGATCGGCGCCCGTTCCCTCGGCTTGTCGTCGAAAAGGTGATCCATGTCAGCGGCTCCGCACCGCGCCCTTGAACAGGCGGAAATTCAGCCAAATGGCAATGAGGATGATCGTACCGGTGACGATCGGGGTGAGGAACGGCGACATATGCGCCAGGATTAGGCCGTTGCCGATGACCGCGACGGTCAGTGCCCCGAGTACGGTGCCGATGATCGTGCCGCGCCCGCCGAACAGGCTGGTGCCGCCAAGCACCACGGCGGCGATGACGTCGAGTTCGAAGCCCTGGCCGGAGTTCGATGAGCCCGAACCGAGCCGGGCCGCGAGAATGATGCCGGCCGACGCTGCCGCCATGCCCGACAGTACATAGACGAACAGCGTAATGACGCGCGTGTCGACACCGGCGCGGCGCACCGCCTCTGTGTTGGCTCCGATACCGGTCACATAGCGGCCGAACGGCGTCTGGTTGAAGGCGAGGTAGGCGACAATCAGCACGACAAGGGCGAGCAGCGCCGGCACCGGCACTCCGAGGAACCACGCCCGGCCGATGCTGACGAAAAAGCTCGTCGGCTCGACCGGGATCGAATAGCCACCCGTGATCAGCAGCGCCACGCCGCGGATGACGGAAAGACCGGCCAGAGTGACGATGAAGGCCGGAATGCGCTCATAGGCGATGAAGAAGCCCTGCAAGGCGCCGATCGCCGCGCCCAGCGCCAGCATGGCGACGACGACGAGCGGCCACGGCAGGCCAGCGTGCAGCAGGACGGCTGACAGCGTCGCCGCGAGCGCCAGCACGGAGCCGACCGACAGATCGATGCCGCCGGTGGTGATAACAAAGGTCATGGCTGCCGCGACGATCAACAGCGGGGCCGACTGGCGGACGATGTTGAGCAGATTGGGCGTCGTCAGGAAGGTGCCGGTGATCATCGAAAACACCACGCACACTACGATGAAGAACAGCGCGATGGAGACGACACTGCCATTGGCCAGCGCGATATCCTTCCAGCCGTTCTTGCGGACGCGTTTGGACGACGGGGCCGCAATATCGGCCGACGGGGAGGTGGCGTTCATGGCTGTACCGCCTCATCACGGCTGGCGCGCGCCGAACGCGCGTTGAATTTCCGGCCGACGATCAGGTTGACGACCTCCTCGATGCTGGTGTCGCCGATTTTTCGTTCGGCGACGTTGCGGCCCTCATACATGACCTGGATACGGTCGCAGACCAGGAACAAATCCTGAAGCCGATGGGTAATCAGGATGACACTGACGCCGCGAGCGCTGACCGTGCGGATAAGCTCCAGCACCGCTTCGACTTCCGCCACGGCAAGAGCCGCGGTCGGTTCGTCCATGATCAGCACCGACGGATCGAAGGAGGCGGCGCGGCCGATGGCGATCGACTGGCGCTGCCCACCGGAGAGGTTCTCGACCTTGAGCCTTGTGTCCGCGATGACGATGCCGAGCCGGTCGAGCATGGTGCGCGTTTGGTCATGCATGCGCCTGTTGTCGAGAAACGGGACGCCGAGGACGTGGCGGCGCGGTTCGCGGCCGAGAAAGAGATTGCCCGCCACATCCACGGTGTCGCAGAGCGAAAGGTCCTGGTAGACCATCTCCACCCGTGAGGCGCGGGCATCCGCCGGCGACGAGAAAGAGACAGCTTTGCCGTCGATCTCGATGGACCCGGAATCCGGAATGACGGCGCCGGACAGGACTTTGCTTAGGGTCGATTTGCCCGCGCCATTGTCGCCGACCAGGCCGAGCACCTCGCCGGGCTTCAGCTGCAGCGAAACATCGTCCAGCGTCTGGATGGGGCCGTATCGTTTGGAAATACCGGTCATCCTGACGCGGTAGGTCTCGCCATCGCTCATCATGGTTCCAGTTCTTAAAGCGCGACATGTTCAATCGGTCGCCGGGCTGCGCAAGCAACCGTCAGGTCGATGCGCGGCCCGGCGGTCTTGGGATACTACTTGAACATGCCCTTGAACTGGCTGACATTTTCCTTGGTCACGATGGTGACCGGAACATTGATGATCGGATCGATCTTCTCGCCCTTCTTGAGCTTGCCGAAGGCCTCGATGGCAGCCTTGCCTTCGCCGGCCGGATCCTGCTGGACGACGGCGATGACCCAGCCCTCTTCTAGACCCTGTACCGCCGACTTGGTCAGATCCCAGCCGAATACCTTTACGTCGCCTGTACGGCCCTGGCTGGTTACGGCGGAAACCGCGCCGAGCAAGGCCGGCTCGCCAGTCGCATAAAGGGTCGTCATGTCGGCATTGGCCGTCATTAGGTTCTCGGAGGCTGACAGCGCCACGTCCTGTACGTTCTGGCCATCGACCGTATCTAGGAAGGTGACTTTCTGGCCGCTATCGGTGACGGCCTTCTTGAAGCCGTCGAGGCGCTGGTTCTGGATGAACGAATTGAGCGCGCCGACGACGCCGATCTTGGCGGTGCCGTTCAGCTTGGTCTTGACGTAGTCGGCATAGAATTTCCCGATATCTTCGCCGGCCTTGGTGTTGTCGACGCCGACGAAGGCGACGTTGTCGCCGTTCGGGATCT
Organism: Mesorhizobium sp. URHB0026; assembly: GCF_054059755.1. NCBI lineage: Bacteria > Pseudomonadati > Pseudomonadota > Alphaproteobacteria > Hyphomicrobiales > Phyllobacteriaceae > Mesorhizobium > Mesorhizobium sp. URHB0026. The sequence goes on from NZ_JBSSCN010000001.1 coordinate 3,439,521, forward strand.
GCGCGTCGATGGCGATGACCGGAATGCCGGCGGCTTTTGCCGCTGTGATCGCCGGCTTCACGCCGTTGACATCGATGGCGACGAGGATAATGCCGTCGACCTTCTGGGTGATGTAGTTCTCGATCGCGTCGTTCTGCGCGCTCGGCACATTGTTGGCGTTGAAAATGACGAGGTCGACGCCGGCGGCCTTTGCCGCGGCCGTAGCGCCGTCATTGATCTGGTTGAAGAACAGGGCCTGCTGGTTGATGGTGACGAGCGCATAGGTCTCGGCCATGGCGGAAGCAGAGCCGAGGGCGAGGGTCATGGCGATGGCTGCGGCGCAGCCTGAAAGAATCTTGGTAAGACGCATTTCGGTTCCCCTTGATGTTGCAAAAAGGCCCTTGATCGGGCTCACTTGGCACTGAGCGCAAAGGGATAATTCAAGATACTTGATTTCTTGTCAAGTCACTTGAATTAGCAGCTTGAACGAAAGAAATGGGGATCAGAATGTCGCCGGCGTGTTGACCCAGAAAATGCTGGCGCGTTCATCGCCGACATTGCGATACCAGTGCGGCAGTTCGGAGTTGAAAACGAAGGAATCTCCGGCCGTCAGGCGAAACGTCTTTTCGCCGACCATCAGTTCGATCGCGCCCTCCAGGAGATAGCCGACTTCCTCGCCGGCATGCTGGATGGGGCCGGCACTTTCACCGCCTGCTTCGATATGGTGGATATTGCACTGCAGGAGATGCCCGGGCGAATAGGGAATGACGCGCTCGAGCGAAATGCCTTCGCCGCGCCGCAGCGGATCGAGAGCGATCAGCGGTCGCGACCCGGCCCGAAAGACGATGCCTTCCTCGCCGTCGGACTCCTCGAACATCCAGCCGATATTGGTGCCGAGCACCTCGACCAGCCGGTGAAGCATGGGCAGTGAGGGCGAGACCTTGCCGTTTTCGACCTTGGAAAGCAGGCTCTCGGAGCAGTTGGCGGCGGCAGCCAGCGCCTTCAGGGTCAGGCCGTGCGTCTGCCGGGAGAGTTTCAAGCGTGTGCCGAGCCGCAAGAGGCTGGTCGCGGTCGAGCGCTCGTCGCCGTGCTTGCTGTTATGGGTATCGATCTTGTTCATTGGGGTGCGCGAACATCTCCGCTGGTAGCGCTGACTCGTAAAACCGATCCCGGTCGTTGTCCATCCTGCGAAAAACGGACAGCGCGTCGTCGGATAAGGTCAAAGACCAATCCAGGGCCGCCGCCGCGCGCCTCTCCAATGCTCGTGAGAGCGGCGGTCCTCTATGCCGCCTCACGTTTCAGCGCCTGTGCCATGCAATGGATACCGCCGCCGGTCTTGGAGATTTCGCTCATGTCGACTGCCGCGACCTCGAAGCCGCGCGCCTTGAGTTTTTCGATCAGCGTCTTGCTGGACGTCGGCGCGATCACCCGGTCCTTGCCCAGCGACATGAAGTTGCAGCCGAGCGCCATCGTGTCCTGGAAGGGAACGTCGATGATCTCGTGACCCTTGCCCTTCAGCCAGTCGACGATGCCGGGCTCGGTGCAGGCGAGGCAGACGGCGGTGAGCTTTTCGGCGATCGGCACCACCATCAGGTCGATATGGACGTAATATTCGTCGATGAAGGCAATGCGTGTCTCCCAGCCTTCCTTCTCGAACCAGGCCTGCACCTGGCGGGCGCCTTCCTCCTGCGTGCGGGCGCCGCCGCAGCCGATCAGCACCACGCCGTCCTCGATGACATTGAAGTCGCCGCCCTCGAAAGTGCCGGCCGTCACCATGTCATAGATCGGGATGCCGAGCTTTTCATAGGTGCGGATGGCGGCGTAGTTCTCGCCGCGCCGCCACCAGTTGGCCATGGCGGTGATGATCGCGCCATAAGGCGTCATGACGCTGGAATCGCGGGAATAGACCTGCATCGGCAATTCCGGCGTCGGCTCGTGCCAGTGGATGTTGACGCCGAAATGCTCGTAGGCCGCGACAAGATCCTTGTGCTGCGCCTGCGCGATCTGGACGTTGCAGGGGGCTTCGCGCAGGTGCTTGCGCGACAGCGAGCTGGTCGACAGGTGGCGCAGGAAATTCGGCGATCCGAGCAGCACGTCGGTCAACACATCGGTTTCGTTGGCGAAGCCCCAGACGGTCAGCGGCTTGGTGCCGCCGGCCGGGTTGCGACGTTGAAGCGAAAACGGCTCGGCGATGATGCGGTCATGGACGGTCATGCGGGTTCTCCTCGTGGGCTCGTTCTAAAGGGTTGCTCAGGTCATGCGTTGTTTGGGATCCACCAGTCGCGGCCGCGCGCGGTGGTGACATATTCCGGCCAGCGGAAGTTGATGGGCGGGTCGTAGTCGCAGAGTGGCGCGATCCAGTTGGAGCCGCCGACGCCACCGCCGGTACGGGTGGTGAACTCGTCCTTTGCCGCGTCGCGGACGGTCTGGTCCTCGAGCAGGCGCAGCGCCGTCAGCGCGACCGTCTTGGCGGCGCAGATGACCATCGGGTCGATCGTCGCGGGAATGCCACCCAGCGCATTCATCACCCAAGAGGGATATGCGCTGCCATTCGCGGACCGGAGCGCTGGGCGGGCGACATAGAAGCGGGCGGTCGGCGCGTGCCAGCTCATGTCGGTGTAGTCGTCGGAGGTCGAGTTCACCTGAGAGGGCGGCAGGTCGCGGCGCAGGACTGCCTCGGCCTCTTGTGGCGAAATCAGCCGCTCAAGCTCCTCGATAAAGGGGTTTTCGGTAGCAGTGCCGCCGGCATTGACCTGGATTTCCCGCGCGATCGTTCTGGCGACTTGGTCCCAGCGTGGCGGCCCGACAGTCGACAGGGCTTCATAGGCAATCCCGGCCATGGCGTGGTTCGCGAGCCCAGGCCGCGACTTCGACACCCAGTGCCGCTCGTAGCGGCAGCCGCTGATCGCGGCCGCGGCCGCGGCATTGCGGTCGAGCACCGCCGTTACCTGCTCGGCCATGCCGATGGTGGGCACGCGGATCATGTACTGGATCTCCGCCAGTCCCGCCGGCAGATTGTCGGCCGTGGCCTGGCCGGCCGTCAGGATCGCCTCGCTGATCGACCAGCCGCCCTGGTGCGGCAGCATGGAATCGCGCAACGCCTTGGAGGCCATGTACATGGTCATCAGTGCGTCGTTGGCGCCCGGTGCCCTGACGGCCGAATGCGCCTGCGGGATCGGTGCGCCGTCGCTTGCGCGAACCCAATTTTCGGGTTCGTCGCAGACGAATCGATAGATCATCGCGTAGGCCGCGCCGCAATGCGTGTCCCAGCGCGCGGTATTGCAGAGCGGCAGCATGTAGAAGGGATGGAAGGAGATCATGCCGGCAAGGCCGTCATAGTAGCCTTTTGCCGCATGGATCGGCTTCGAACCGCGCACTTTCTCAGCCGGCTCGCCGGTAAAGCGCAGCGTGCCTTGAATGTCGTGGCGCTGCATGGCGGCTTTGGTGGCGAGCAGGCCGCCGAGACTTGCTATGCCGAGCCCCGAATGCGGGTCGGTATGGCCGCCGGCCTCGGCGCCAAGGCCAGGTCGCGGCTGCCTCACAGTCACGGCGTCCTGGCAATTGCCGGGCACGGCATCATATTCGGCATACATGCCCACCGTCGGTCCGGCACCGTTCGTCCAATGGGCGCAAAAGGCGGTCGGCATGCCGCCCGAGCCTTCCTCGACCGAAAATCCCTCGCGCTTGAGCCGATCGACATACCAGGCGGCCGACTGGTACTCGCGCCAGGCGGTCTCGCCGAAATCGAAGATGGTGCGTGTCCATGCCGACAGCAGGGGCTGGATGCCGTCGAGGCAGGCAAGCGCGGTCTCTTGCGCCGATGTCGTCACCGGTTTGTCCATGCTCTAGAAGAAAGCAGTGAAGCGGCTCGCCAAAAAGTGATATGTTTTCCTGGTTCATGCAAATTCGGTTCACCTCTTGAGAATTCCATCGACACAGGCGCTACGCGCGCTCGACAGTTTTGCCAGGCATGGCAGCGTCTGGCGCGCCGCCGACGAACTGCACCTGACCCGCAGCGCGGTGAGCCACCAATTGCGGCTGCTCGAGCGCGATCTCGGCTTCGATCTGCTGGAGCGCATCGGCAAGGGGGTGGCGCTCACCCCGCGTGGGCAGCGCTATGCCAGCGACGTGCGCAAGGCGCTGACCGTGCTGGGTGACGCGGTGACGCGCGATGCCGGCACTGGCGTCGGCGGCTCGTTCGCCGTCTCTTGTACACCGGGCTTCGCCTCGCTGTTCCTGTGCACCCATATCGGCGAGTTCCGGCAGATGTACCCCGATGTCGCGCTGCGCATCCTGACGCCCCGGCGGCTCGACGATGTCAGCAATGCCGAGGCAGACGCCTTCATCGCATTTGGCGTGGGCAATTGGCCGAACCGTATGGCCGAGCTGTTGTGCGAAATCTCGTTCACCCCGCTCTGCAGCCCGACGCTGCTCAACAAGGTCGGCGGCTTTTCCCGGCCGGCGGACGTGCTGCGCGCCAATCTGCTCCATCTCGACGACACCGAGGATTGGGCACGCTGGCTGGCGCTGTCCAAGGTCGAGAACCCGGACACCGAAGGCGGCATCTTCTTTTCCGACATGAACCTCGTCTTCTCGGCGGCGATTGCCGGGCAGGGGATCGCCATGGGTGACGAACTGACCAGCCGCCGTGCGCTGAGCGAAGGCCGTCTGGTCAGGCCTTTCGACATCGCGATCAATTCGCCGCGCTCCTATTTTCTGGTCTCCGAACACGCCAAGGCCTCGCACCCGGTCCTGCAAGCGTTCGCGGGATGGCTGAGGTCGACTCTCTCCGAGAACCGCATTCAGCCTTATTGAGAGGCAGGGTGGCGCCAGCCCGCCATAGATGAATGAAATTTGCCGATCAGGCGAAAACTATTTGGTTGCGGTGAGCTTCGGCCCTGCCTACGATTTGGCTCAACGGTAAGGATAGAGGCAGGATGCAGCAACCCGGCCGGGCCGCAGAGATCAAGGCAATCGGGATCGGCAAGAGCTTCGGCTCGTTCCGTGCGCTGGACAATCTAACGCTCGACATAGGCCGCGGCGAATTCCTGACGCTGCTTGGGCCCTCCGGCTCCGGCAAGACCACCTTCCTGATGATCCTGGCCGGCTTCGTGCAGCCGACCGAGGGCAGGCTTTTCAGCGACGGCGCCGATATCACCGGCCGCCCGGCCGAGCAGCGTGCCGCCGGCATGGTGTTCCAGGGCTATGCGCTCTTTCCGCATATGAGCGTCGAGGCCAACATCGCCTTCCCGCTCAAGGTCCGCAAGAAATCGGCCGCCGAGATCAAAAAGCGTGTCGGCGAGATGATCGAGCGCGTCGGTCTGGTGGGCCACGAGAAGAAATTGCCCTCGCAGCTTTCCGGTGGCCAGCAGCAGCGCGTCGCGCTGGCCCGGGCGCTAGTGTTCGAGCCGGGCGTGCTCCTGCTCGACGAGCCGTTTTCGGCGCTGGACAAGAGCCTGCGCGGCCAGATGCAGGCAGAGATGAAGCGCCTGCACCAGGAGACTGGCACCACCTTCGTCTTCGTTACCCACGACCAGAGCGAGGCGCTGGCGCTGTCTTCGCGCGTCGCCATCTTCAATCATGGCAAACTGCTGCAGGTCGGCGCGCCGGACGAGGTCTACGACCGGCCGGACAATCGCTTCGTCGCCGAGTTCCTCGGCGAGATCAACATGCTGCCGCTGAAAGGGGTTAAGCCCCTCGACAACGGCTCGACCGGCCTCTGTGAGGACCGCGCGGTCAGCATGCACTGCAAGGCTGAGAAGGTCCGTGGCGACGCCATCCTGGCGATCCGGCCCGAACACATGTCGATAGCGCGCGAGGCCGCCGCCGGAGAGAACGGCATTGCCGCGACGGCAATCGCCTCGACCTACCTGGGGGCGGCGACCAAGCTCGACCTCACCACGCGCCAGGGTGCCAAAGTCACCGTCTCGGTGCCCAACGAGGTCGCGGCGGCGGCGCTCAGCAAGGGCAACTCCGTGTGGCTGACATGGCCGGCGGAAAAGGGTTTCCTCCTTCCGGACGGAGGACAATGAGCGCCGGCGCGGCCTGATCCGCCGCACCGGCTTCCGGAATTAAAATCAACGAAAACAAAGGGGAACTGACATGAACGACACCAAGAAACAGGCCATCGAAACGCTGTCCGAAAGGACGAGGCGCGGCGAGATCTCGCGTCGTCAATTCACGCAACTCGCTGCCCTCGTGCTCGCCGGCACGCCGATGCTGCTGCGCTCGACCGGCGCCTTTGCCGCAGCGAAGGAACTTGTGCTGGTCAACTGGGGCGGCGATGCCATCACGGCCTACGACGCGGCCTATGGCCAGGCCTTCACCAAGGACACCGGCATCACCGTCAAGATGGACGGCTCGGGCCCTACCGAAGGCGCTATCGCCGCGCAATCCAAGAGCGGCGCCCCGACCTGGGACCTGGTCGACGTCGACCCGTTCTCGGCCATTACGCTCGGCGCCCAAGGCATGCTCGAGCCGATCGACTACAACATAGTCGACAAGAAGAAGATGCGGCCGGGCTTCGGCTGGGACTATGCCGCCTCGACCTATTTCTTCTCCTATGTCATCGCCTACGATTCCGAGAAATACGGCAAGGATGCACCGACCGGCATGGCCGATTTCTTCGATGTGAAGAAATTCCCGGGCAAGCGTTCGCTCTACAAATGGGGCGTGTCGAGCTGGGAAGCGGCCCTTTTGGCCGACGGCATCGCGCCGGCTTCGCTCTACCCGCTCGACCTAAAACGTGCGCATGACAAGATATCGGCCTTCAAGGAAAACGTCGTCGCCTATTGGGGCGGCGGCGCTGAGAGCCAGAGCGTGCTGCTCAATGGCGAAGCCTCGATGGCGATCGTCTGGTCGACGCGCGCCTCGCTGATCGAGCAGGATTCCGGCGGCAAGATAAAGTTCATCTGGGACCAAGGCCTGATCTCGCCCGGCGCGCTGGCCGTGCTCAAGAACAACCCAGGCGGCAAGGATGCGGCGATGAAGTTCATCGCCAGCGCCCAGGATCCGGAAAAGCAGCTCGTCATGTTCGACAAGCTCGGCCAGGGCCCGGCCAATCCGGCGACTGACGCGCTGATCCCCGCCGACAAGAAGCGCATCAACCCCGTCGATCCCGAGAACATGAAGAAGCAGATCGCGCTCGACATGGACTGGTACGCCAAGAACTATGGGCCGGCGCTCGACGAATACACCAAGATCATCTCCGCCTGAGCGGCGGCGATGCTGATCTGACATGAGAGGCGTTCTCTCCGACAGGATGGGCGCGGCGCTGTTGATGGCGCCGCTGCTCCTTTTTCTCGGCCTTGCCTATGCCTGGCCATTTCTCGGCGTGGTGAAATGGAGTTTCACCTTGCCGACGCCCGGGCTTGGCCAGTACCAGGCATTGCTCACCGACGATCTGGTCCAGTCGGTGTTCATCCGCACGCTACGCATCGCCGCGATTGTCACTATTGTGTCGGTCGCCGCCGCCTATGCCATCACGCTCGTCTGGGTTCGCGGCAGCCCGGCGCAGCGTCTCATGGCCGAATTCTGCATCCTGGTGCCGTTCTGGATCTCGGTGCTGACACGCGCCTTCGGCTGGGTGGCGCTTCTGTCCAATCGCGGCCTGATCAACACCTGGCTGCAGTCGATCGGTTTTATCTCCGAACCGCTGACTTTGGTGCGCAACGAATTCGGCGTCATTGTCGGCATGACGCATTTCCTCATTCCTTTCGCCGTCTTTCCGCTGGCTTCGGCCATGCGCAGCCTTGACGACCGTGTGCTGCTCGCCGCGCGCGGCCTCGGCTCCAGCCGCATGCGCACCTTCTGGACGGTGTTCGTGCCGATGACGCGCTCCGGCATTATCGGCTCCGCGATGATCGTGTTCGTCTTCTCGCTCGGTTTCTTCGTCACGCCGGCGATTCTCGGTGGCGGGCGCAGCGTGATGATCGCCGAACTGATCTATCTCAGGATCTTCCAGAGCCCGGACTGGGGGCTGGGGGGCTGCGATCAGCGTCGTGCTGGTATTGTTCGTCGGCGCGCTGATGGCGCTCTTGTTCCGTTATGTCAGACCGAAGCAGCTGATCTGATGCCGACTTATCGCCCCGGTCCTGTCTCGCTGGTTATCGCCGCCCTGGTGGCGCTGTTCCTGCTGTTGCCGCTGCTTGCCGTCATTCCCGTGTCGCTAACGCCGAGCCGCATGCTGGCTATGCCGACCGGGGAATTGTCGTTGCGCCACTACCGATCGCTGATCGAGGATCCGCGCTGGCTCCAGTCGATCCTGCTTTCGATCCGGATCGGCATCGTCAGCAGCGCCATTTCAACTGTGCTGGCGCTCTGCTTCAGCCTCGGCGTCTGGATGTTCCAGCCGCGCTTCACCGCGACCCTGGTCGGCTTCGTGCTGTTGCCGATGGTGGTGCCGCCGGTGGTTTCGGCGGTCACGCTGTATTTCCTGCTCACCTCGATCTCGGGCGTCAGTTCCTTCTTTGGCTACGACACCTGGCTTGGCGTTGCGATGGCGCATTCGGTGATGACGGTGCCGTTCGCGACGGTGCTGATCCTGGTCTCGCTTAGCCAGCTAGACCGACGCATCGACCTTGCCGCGCGGGGGCTTGGCGCAAGTGTCTGGGAGCGCGCCACGCGCGTCATCATGCCCAACATCAAGTTCGGCATCGTCACCGCGGCACTGCTGTCTTTCGTGCTGTCCTGGGAAGAGATCGGCGTCACCTTGTTCATCACCTCGGTCAACGCCATCACGCTGCCGCGCCTGATGTGGATGGGACTACGCGACAACATCGACCCGGCGATCGCCGCACTTTCCGTGATTTTGATCATCATCACCGTGCTGGTTCTGGCGGTGAGGAGCGTCGTGGTCAGGCTGAACCGGGGGAGCAAGCCGCTCTAGACGAACCGCACCGAGACTTTGCCAAACCTGCCCAAATCGCCAATGACTTCGTCACCGGCGGCGACGCTGATCGGTGTCACGCAAGTTCCGGTGATCACCACCTGTCCCGGCTGGAGCGCTATGCCAAGCCCCGACAGCTCATTGGCGATCCATGTGAGCGCGATACGCGGGTCTCCCAATACAGCCGCGCCCGTTCCATCGTGCCGCGACTTACCCGAGACGAGACCGGTCACGGGGTGCTCCGCGAGGTTCACGTCGCGCCAATCACCTTCCGCGGGCTGGCCGATGACAAACAGATTGGCGCAGGCATTGTCGGCGATCAGCTGCGGCGCGCCGACAGCGCGGAAATCATCATATCGTGAGTCCGGTATTTCGATCGCCGGATGCAAGGTCGCCACGGCGTCCATGACTTGAGCGATTTCATAAGGTGCCGCGCGAGGTGGGATCTGGCGGCTGAAACGGAACGCGAATTCGACCTCGGCGACCCGCATCTTGCTGGTCGCGAGCGAGACGATCCCGCCGATCTCGACCGCTTTTTCTGCAAGCAGACGCCCGGCCATCGGGCCGTCGACATTGATATGCCTTTGACCGGCCAGGCTGGTTGCCGCGATCTTCCAGCCGAAAAGCGGGGCCGCCGAACGCTCCATGACATGCGACTGGATGGCGTAACCTTCGGTGCGTGTTTTCGGCCGCTGTTCCTCGGGTATGGCGTTGAGATGGGTGCCGTTGTCCCAATGGCCTACCAGCAGACGTGACGCGGCCCTGGCCTTTTCTGTATCGAGCATGGTCAGCTCCGGAAACCGGGAACATGCCTTCTGTCCGGCCAAGCCGGCAAGGAACATTCCGTCGCATGGACCAGCCTATATGGGACAAGATCGCGTGACCAGACAATCGGAGGCAAGCTCATGGTCAATCTGCCAGGCTCTACCGCGCCGGCTGACGAGATTGTCGGCAAGTCGTATTTTCGAGATCATCGGCGTTCATAATTCCGATGACGAATCGCCATCGTCTTCGCGTGGCGAACCGCTATATCTGAGAAGGGATGCGAACATGGGCAGGCTTTACGACAAGCATTGTCGATGGCGCAACGGCTTAAGGAAATGGACGATGACCGCGCCCGGCGATTTGCAGCAGGCCCTGTTTCTGAGACTGAAAAGCGATGCGTCGCTATCGGCGCTGCTGGGCGGCGCCGGACTGCTCGAGCGGGCAACCGACAACGTAGCCTTTCCTTATGTGACTTCAGGCCAGACGTCTGCCTTCGAATGGGACACCGGCGCCGAGAACAACGACGACCAGCTGATCACGCTGCATGTCTGGTCGAAGGCGCATGGCGAGGCCGAGACGCGGGCGATCATGGATGCCATCAAGGCGCGGCTTGCCGGAGCGGTGTTGGTTATAGGCCCGCGTGGCCAGACGCGGCTGTCGCTGGAATTCAGCGAGGCGCGCTATGATGAGGAACTCCTTGTCCACCATGGGCTGCTGCGATTCCGTGCGCTGACGCAGGAAAACGCGTGACGCACTTTCAATATCACCGAAACGGAGTCTAGATTGAGCTTTCGCGGGTCTCACTGGCGGGGCGGTGAAATCCAAGGTGTCTGTCTCGCGTTGCAGGGGGTGGCGAGCATGGTTTCAGCGCGGTTCACTGTTCATTTCACGTTCAGCACAGATGCGTTACAACGCGGGTCATGAAAACGCTTCGCTTCCATTTCCGAACCGCGACCCTGGCGCTTAGTGCCGCCGGGCTGTTTGCGTCGCAGGCAATGGCGATACCGGTCATCGAGCCCGATCAGGCCAGCCCGATCGTCCTGGCTGCATCCGACTGCTATGCGATCGGTCAGCAGGTGGCTCAGCAGAATGGCGGAACGCTCGCCAAGGCCTCGGCATCGACGCGTGGCGGTCAGCCGGTCTGCGTCATCGTCGTTCTCGTGCCCGGCAAGGACGGACAACGTCCGCGCCGCTCCGAAATCGTCGTTCCACAGAACTGACCGGTCTCCCTCCGTTTCCCAGGCCGGCGGAATCGGCCTATACCTGAAATCTTCAATCAACAGGCATTGGTCCCCGTATGCGCGTACTCGTCGTCGAGGATGACAAGGATCTCAACCGGCAGATCTCGGATGCGCTGGTCGATGCCGGCTATGTCGTCGATCGTGCCTTCGATGGCGAGGAGGGCCATTTCCTCGGCGACACAGAGCCTTACGATGCCGTTGTGCTCGACATCGGCCTGCCGCAGATGGACGGCATCAGCGTGGTCGAGCGCTGGCGTCGCGGCGGCCGCAAAATGCCGGTGCTGATCCTGACCGCTCGTGACCGCTGGAGCGACAAGGTCTCCGGCATCGACGCGGGCGCCGACGACTACGTCACCAAGCCGTTCCACATCGAGGAGGTGCTGGCGCGCGTCAGGGCCCTGATCCGCCGCGCGGCCGGCCACGCCTCGTCGGAACTGACCTGCGGGCCGCTGCGTCTCGACACGAAGGCTTCGAAGGCCGATGTCAACGGCGTGCCGCTGAAATTGACGTCGCACGAATTCCGGCTGCTTGCCTATCTGATGCACCACATGGGCGAGGTCGTTTCGCGCACCGAACTGGTCGAGCATCTCTACGACCAGGACTTCGACCGTGATTCCAACACCATCGAGGTCTTTGTCGGGCGGTTGCGCAAGAAGATGGACATCGACATGATCGAAACGGTACGCGGCATGGGCTACCGCATGCGTGAGCCGGAGGCGTAAGGCGGAACCGCTCCCCACCAACCCGACCGTGGACGGACGGCTCTCGCTGCGCGCGTGGCCGCGCTCGCTGACGTTCCGCGTCATCGCCTTCTCCACGGTGTGGGCGATCCTGACCCTGGTCGTTATCTTCACCCTGATCACCACCCTCTACCGGCAGGCCAGCGAGCGGGGCTTCGACAGCCTGTTGTCGGCGCATCTGTTCAACCTGATCGGCTCCATCGGCATCTCCGACAGCGGCGCGTTGACGGGCTCCCCCGATCTTGGCGATCTCCGTTTCTCGGAACCGAATTCGGGCTGGTACTGGTCCGTCGAGCCCGCCTCGGAAGGCGTTCACGGCGATCTTCACTCGTCGTCGATGACCCGGACCATCCCGTCGCCGGACGTGGCGGATGTTCCGTTCAACGCCAATTTCCAGCGCAGCTATGCCGCGCAAGGCATCAATGGCGAGGAACTGGTGGTATTCGAAAGCGAATTCGTTCTCGACGCGAAGAACCGCGCCGCGCGCTTCCGCGTCATGGGCAACAAGACCGAGTTGGAGCAGGAAATAGGAACGTTCCAACGCCGCTTGCTGACCTATCTCAGCCTGTTCGGCATCGGCATGATCGCCATCAACGCCATTGCCATCCTGCTCGGGCTGCAGCCGCTGCGCCGGGTCCGGAACGCGCTTGCCATGGTGCGGGAGGGCACCGCACAGAAGCTCGACGGCCGCTTCCCGGCCGAGATCGAACCGCTAGCCAACGAAACCAACGCGCTGATTGAAAACAACAAACGCATCGTGGAGCGCTCTCGGACCCAGGTCGGCAACCTCGCCCATTCCCTGAAGACACCGCTCGCCGTTCTGCTCAACGAGGGCCGGGCGCTTGGCGGCGCCAAGGGACAGTTGATCGCCGAGCAGGCCGCCTCCATGCAAAAACAGATCGACCATTACCTGCAGCGTGCCCGCGTCGCGGCGCAGCGCGACAGCGTCGTCTATCGCACGCCGGTGGCACCGCTGGTGCAGCGCATGGTGCGCGTTTTGCAGAAGCTGAACCCGCAGACCAGCCTTTCGCTGTCGCTGCCGGCCACCGAGATAGTCTTTGCCGGCGAACGCGAGGACCTCGAGGAACTGCTTGGCAATCTTCTCGAAAATGCGGTGAAATGGGCAAGGAGTGCTGTCGCGGTCTCGGTCGTGCCCTTGGCCGGCAAGGATGAGAGCCTGTTCGAGATCAGCATCGAGGATGACGGACCGGGTATTCCCGAGGACAAGGCCCGTGAAGCGCTGAAGCGGGGGCGGCGCCTCGATGAGACCAAGCCTGGGACAGGCCTGGGCCTTGCCATTGTCGCCGATCTCGTCAACGAGTATGGAGGCGCCCTGGCGCTCGATCGGTCCGGCATGGGCGGACTGAAGGCGGCGGTGCGATTGCGGAGCCTGCAGTAATGCTACCCAAGCCAATCGGCAGCAATGGAAGGCGCATGTTGTGGCGGCATATCGATTGACCCCGGAGCAGCCGCCAGCGGCCAAATTTCCGACAAATATCAACACTATCGCCACGCCTACTTCTCCGATGACGCGGCCCCCGGCGCATCCATGGCAGGCTCCAACTCAAGAAAACCGGTTGTTGGCATGAAGATTCGCGTCGCGCTTGTTTCCGCATTGCTGGCCGTCTCGGGCTGCACCACCTTCAGCGGCAAGGGCCCGACCGTGGCGGCGACACCGGCCTCGACGCCTCCGGCCGGCGGCAAGGTCGTCACCAAGTCGATCATTTCCGCCATGGGCGGCGGCCTCATTGGCGGGTCGATCGGCAACGGTCTGAGCGACACGGAGAAGCGCAGCGCGCTCGAGGCCGAATACAAGGCGCTGGAATACAACACCAGCGGCCAGAAGGTGACCTGGAAGGGCGATCAGGCCTCGCGCTATGGAGAGGTGGTCCCAGCCCAGCCTTACCGCGTCGGTTCGCAGGATTGCCGCCAATACACGCAGACGGTGTTCGCGGCCGGCGCCAGCGTCACGGCGCACGGAACAGCCTGTCGCAATGCCGACGGCAGTTGGACGCCATTGACCTAGCCAACCGGGTCCCGTTGCGATCCGGCCGGTTGATTTCGATCGCGACATTCGGCGCGCGTGCCGTCAAAGCGTCGCAGGATGCCTGTGTTGGCAGGGCAGGGCTCTGCCGTTATTGGAAGAACCATGCTGTTCTGGGTCATAGCCGCAATTCTCACGCTGGGCGCCAGCCTGGCGGTGCTTTTGCCGTTGGCCGGTGCCTCCGAGGGCGCATCATCGAGCGGCGATCACGATCTGGAAGTGTATCGCGATCAACTGTCCGAACTCGACCGCGATGCCGCGCGTGGCTTGATAGGGCCCGCCGAAGCCGCGGAGGCGCGCGCCGAGATCGCGCGCCGCATCCTTCGCCTGGGCAACGCGGACATGGCGGCCAAGACGTCCGGCAGGCCATCGGGCACCGTGCGGCTTGTCGCGACCGTTGCGGTGCTGGCGGTTCCGTTGGTCAGTTGGGGGCTCTACAGTCAGATCGGCTCGCCTGACCTGCCATCGCAGCCGCTCAGCGAGCGGTTGGCCAAGAACCCCGCCGACAGTTCGGTCGATGAGCTGGTGGCGCGAGCCGAGGCCCATCTTGCCGCCAATCCTTCCGACGGCAGGGGCTGGGACGTGTTGGCGCCGGTCTATCTGCGTATGCAGCGCTTTGCCGACGCCGCGGCGGCCTACCGCAACGCCATTCGCCTCGACGGCGACAGCGCTGTCCGTCAGGCCGGTCTCGGCGAGGCGATCGCCGGTGCGGCGGGCGGCATTGTTTCGGCCGATGCCCAGGATGCCTTCGAGGCGGCCTTGAAGCTTGACCCGGCCAATGCGAAAGCCGGCTTCTACCTGGCCATGGCACTGGCGCAGGAGGGCCGTGGCAAGGAAGCGGCGGCGGCCTGGCAGGCAATGCTTGGTACGCTGCCGCCGGATTCGCCATGGCGCGGCGCTGTCGAACAGGCGCTGGCCAAATCCGGCGGCCGGGAAGTCGCCTCCGGCACGGCCGCGAAAGGCCCCGATGCCGCCGATGTCGACGCGGCGTCCTCCATGTCGCAGCAGGACAGGGAAGCCATGATCAACACCATGGTCGCCGGCCTGGACGACAAACTTCGTCAAAATCCGCGCGACCCGGAAGGATGGATGCGGCTGGTTCGTTCCTATGTCGTGCTGGGTAAGGCCGATCAGGCGCGCGATGCGCTGGGCCGCGCCATTGCGGTCTTTGGGGCCGATAGTGACGAAGCCAAGAAATTCACCGCCTTTGCCGCCTCGCTCGGCTTGACGGCGACGGAGTAGAATTGGGTATGACGCGCAAGCAGAAACGATTGTCGGTGATCGCGGGCGGATTGGTTTTTCTGGGTGCAGCCACCGGGCTGACCTTCTATGCGCTTGGCCAGAAGGCGTCCTATTTCTACATGCCGGCCGATCTGACCACGGCGAGCGTTCAGCCGGGCCAGCGCATCAGGCTCGGCGGTTTGGTCGAAAAAGGCACCATCCAGCGCGGCCAGGGCGCAACGGTTGCCTTTTCGGTCACCGACACCCACAAATCGGTCAAGGTGACCTATACCGGCATCTTGCCCGACCTTTTCCGCGAGGAGCAGGGTGTCATCACCGAGGGTACCTTCGGCCCTGACGGCGTCTTTGTCGCCGACAGCGTTCTGGCCAAGCACGACGAGCGCTATATGCCCAAGGAAGTAGCCGACGGCCTGAAGGCCAAGGGCGTCTGGCAGGAGAGCAAGAGTGAATAACTCTGGCAGAACAGCAAGCGTGAGCCGCGCGAATGGTTGAAACCGGACATTTCGCCCTGGTTCTGGCGTTCGCGCTTTCACTGGTGCAGACGATCGTGCCGCTGTTTGGCGCGCGGCTGAACAACCAGCGCCTGATGGCGGTTGGCGGTCCGGTCGCGGTCACCGGTTTCGCGTTGACGGCGTTGTCCTTCGCGGCCCTTGCGAGCGCCTATGCAAGCTCTGATTTTTCCCTGGCGAACGTCTGGGAGAATTCGCATTCGCTGCAGCCGCTGATCTACAAGATCACCGGAACCTGGGGCAATCACGAAGGCTCGATGCTGCTCTGGGTGCTGATCCTGACCTTCTTCGGCGCGCTTGTCGCCGCTTTCGGCTCCAACTTGCCGGCGACGCTGCGCGCCAATGTGCTCGCCGTGCAGGGCGCTATTGGCGCTGCCTTCTTCCTGTTCATCCTGGTGACCTCCAATCCGTTCATCCGGCTCAATCCGGCGCCCATCGAAGGCCGCGATCTCAACCCGATCCTGCAGGATCTTGGCCTCGCCATTCATCCACCGATGCTCTATCTCGGTTATGTCGGCTTCTCGATCTGCTTTTCCTTCTCGGTCGCCGCCCTCATCGAGGGTCGCATCGATGCCTCCTGGGCGCGCTGGGTGCGGCCATGGACGCTGGTCGCCTGGATGTTCTTGACCGGCGGCATCGCCATGGGATCGTACTGGGCCTATTACGAACTCGGCTGGGGCGGTTTCTGGTTCTGGGATCCGGTCGAGAACGCTTCCTTCATGCCGTGGCTGGCGGGCACCGCGCTGCTGCATTCGGCCATCGTCATGGAAAAGCGCTCGGCGTTGAAGATCTGGACGCTGCTGCTCGCCATTCTCACCTTCTCGCTGTCGCTGCTCGGCACCTTCCTGGTGCGTTCGGGCGTCCTGACTTCCGTCCACGCCTTTGCGACCGATCCGACGCGCGGCGTCTTTATCCTGTGCATCCTGACGCTGTTCATCGGCGGCTCGCTGGCGCTGTTTGCGCTGCGCGCCTCGAAGCTGACGGCAGGCGGCCTGTTTCACCCGGTTTCGCGCGAAGGCGCGCTCGTCCTCAACAATCTGTTCCTGACCACGGCGACCGCCACGGTGCTCGTCGGCACGCTCTATCCGCTGGCGATCGAGGCTTTTTCGGCCGACAAGATTTCGGTCGGAGCGCCGTTCTTCAACCTCACCTTCGCCCCGCTGATGGTGCCGCTGCTGGTGATGGTTCCCTTTGGGCCGCTGCTGGCCTGGAAGCGCGGCGATGTCTTCGGCGTCGCGCAGCGTCTGATGGCCGCGTTCGCGGCCGCGCTTCTTGCGACGCTGGTTACGGTCCTGTTCATCGACGGCGCTTCGGTGCTTGCCGCGGTTGGCGTCGGCCTCGGCGTCTGGCTGATCCTCGGCGCGCTGACCGACCTTGCTATCAAGGCGGGGATTGGCAGTGTCGCAACGCCGACAATGGTCAGGCGTCTGGTTGGTTTGCCACGCTCGGTTTTCGGGACCGCTTTGGCGCATCTTGGCCTCGGCCTGGCCGTGCTCGGCATCGTTGGCACGCTCTGCTTCGGCACGGAGAAGATCCTGTCCATGCATGCCGGCGAAACCGTCGAAATCTCCGGCCGCATGGTGCGGTTCGTCGGGCTCTATCCTGCGCAGGGACCGAACTACAACGAGGATCGCGGGCGTTTCGAGCTGATCGGCGTCAGCGGCAGCCCTGTCAGCGAAGTCAGCTCCGCCAAGCGTTTCTATCCGGTGCGGCAGATGACGACGACGGAGTCCGGCATCAAGACCATTGGCCTTTCTCAGCTCTACATTTCGCTCGGCGACGAGGGCAAGGACGGCTCGGTCGTGGTGCGTCTGTGGTGGAAGCCGCTGGTGACACTGATCTGGGGTGGCGGCCTGGTGATGATGGCGGGTGCGGCGATGTCGCTGATGGACAGGCGCCTGCGGGTCGGCGCGCCATCGCGCCGTCGCAAGCAGGCGGTGGCGCCTGCAGGCCTGCCATGAGGGCAAGGCTTTCGTTGACGTCGATAGTCCTGTTGCTGGCGTTGTTCTTCGCCGGAACGGCAATGGCGGTGAAGCCCGACGAGATGCTGGCCGACCCGGCACTCGAGGCGCGGGCGCGGGCGCTGTCGGAGGGCCTGCGCTGCATGGTCTGCCAGAACCAGTCGATCGACGAATCCGATGCCGACCTTGCCAGGGACCTGCGTATCTTGGTGCGACAACGCCTTGTCGCGGGCGATACCGACCGCCAGGTGATGGATTATGTGGTTTCGCGTTATGGCGAGTTCGTGCTGCTGAAGCCACGCTTCGATCTGCGCAACGCGATGCTGTGGGGCACGCCGGTTCTCCTGCTTTTGGCCGGCGGCGTGTTCATAGTGCTCAGTGCACGGTCACGCCGGCTTCCAGCAACGGCAGCGCTTTCGGTCGAAGAGCAGGCGGCATTGGATGCGATCCTCCGCCGCGACTGACGGTTGCCGTCGTCCGCCAACATTACCAAAGTTTCATGTGCCGGAAATGGCGTCGTAATGTGCGCTTCCCTAATTGTTGTTCCTTGAGGATGCCGATCAAGGCGCGTCCGTTTGAAAGAGGATAAGAGATCCATGAATATTGCCCCCGATTCATATTTCCGCACCCGCAAGCGTCTTCTGGCTGCTGCCGCGTCTGTCGCGGTCGCCGGTGCGATCGGCGTTGGCGCGTTGACCAGCGGAACCAGCCCCGTTCTCGCTGACGCCGTGCGCGTCGAGGCCCCGCAGGTTCCGAGCTTCGCCGATGTCGTGGAGCGTGTGTCGCCGGCCGTGGTCAGCGTCAAGGTCAAGGCCAAGATTCAGCCGACCGCCGATGATGGCTCCGACGATCAGGACGGCCTCGACAATCTTCCCAACAATCCGCAGCTGCGTCGTTTCTTTAAGGAATTCCGTGGCTTTGGCGACCAGGGCGGCCAGAACGACGAAGGTCATCGTCGCTTCGGTCATCGCGATCGCAACAACGGCGAGCCGCGCCCGGTAGCGCAGGGCTCCGGCTTCTTCATCTCCGAAGACGGTTACCTCGTCACCAACAACCACGTCGTCGAAGAGGGCACCGCCTTCACCGTTGTGACCAATGACGGCAAGGAACTCGACGCCAAGCTGGTCGGCACCGATCCGCGCACCGATCTCGCCGTGCTCAAGGTCGATGGTGGCGGCAAGTTCACCTATGTCGACTTCGCCGACGATTCCAAGGTTCGTGTCGGCGACTGGGTCGTGGCTGTCGGCAATCCGTTCGGTCTCGGTGGCACCGTCACCGCCGGCATCGTCTCGGCGCGCGGCCGCGATATCGGCGCCGGCCCCTATGACGATTTCCTCCAGATCGACGCCTCGGTCAACCGCGGCAATTCAGGCGGCCCGACCTTCAATCTCAACGGCCAGGTGGTCGGCATCAACACCGCCATCTTCTCGCCTTCGGGCGGCAGTGTCGGCATCGCCTTCGACATTCCGGCCTCGACCGCCAAGCAGGTCGTGGGCGACCTGATGAAGAGCGGTGCGGTGCAGCGTGGCTGGCTCGGCGTCGAAATCCAGCCGGTCACCTCCGACATAGCCGAATCGCTCGGCCTGAAGTCCAACAATGGCGCGTTGGTGTCCAGCGCCCAGGACGACGGCCCCGGCAAGAAGGCCGGCATATCAGCCGGCGACGTGATCACCCAGGTCGACGGCAAGGACGTTACGTCCCCGAAGGAACTCGCCCGCCTGATCGGCGCCTATTCGCCGGGCAAGTCGGTTGATGTGACGGTCTGGCGCGACGGCAAGAGTCAAACGGTCAAGGTCGATCTCGGCAAACTGCCGGCGAGCGACAAGCAGGCCTCGAACGACCAGCAACAGCAGCCTGCCGCTCCGGCAAAGCCTGACACGCTGGCCGATCTTGGCCTCACCGTCACCAAGTCTGAAAACGGCAAGGGTCTGGTGGTGACGGACGTCGACCCCGACAGCGCCGCCGCCGATCGCGGCATCCAGCCGGGCGATGTCATCACCGCGGTCAACTCGGCGGAGGTCAACGGCACCGAAGACGTCACCAAGGCCATGGCCGATGCGGTCAAATCCGGACGCAAGGCGGTGCTGATGCAGATCACCCGTGACGACAACAACCGCTTCGTCGCGGTGCCGGTGGCCAAGGGCTGAGACGACTTTTCCAATGCGGCGGTTTCAACACCCCCGAGTCGCCGCATGGGAAAGTAGAAAGGAGAGCCCGTTAGTCAGTCATCGTGCTCTTCTTCAGCGGCAGCGGGCTTCCCATCGCCCGTTGCCGCGCCCGCATGTGGGTGCCCACTCAGGCCTCGTGCCCGATGCCGGTTGGTCCCGGGTTGCAGGTAACGACATGACCGGAAACTGGCATGTTCGGCCTAACGACGCCACGGAACAAAGATTTTATCGCGTACGCTCTCGATCGTCTTGATCGCGATGCGCTTTGGCTAAGGCTAAAATGCAGATGCCGGCTACTCAACCTTCAAGCGAAATCGCGTATAACGGCCCTATGAAGATTCTCGTCATAGAAGACGATCGCGAGGCTGCGGATTATCTGCAGAAAGCCTTCACCGAAGCCGGTCATACCGCGCATGTTGCGGGTGATGGCGAGACCGGCTTCGCGCTTGCCGATGCGGGTGACTACGATGTGATGGTCATCGATCGGATGATGCCGCGCCGCGACGGCCTGTCGGTCATTGCCGCTCTCCGCTCCAGGGGCAACACGACGCCGGTGCTCATCCTTTCGGCGCTGGGCGAAGTCGATGACCGGGTCACCGGCCTGCGCGCCGGCGGCGACGATTATCTGACCAAGCCCTATGCCTTTTCCGAACTTCTGGCTCGTGTCGAGGTGCTCAACCGACGCGCCAGCGCCAAGGAGGCCGAGACCGTCTACCGGGTTGGCGATCTTGAACTCGACAGGCTCTCGCATTCTGTCCGCCGGGCGGCGCGTGAGATCACGCTCCAACCACGCGAATTCCGCCTGCTCGAATATCTTATGCGCCATGCCGGCCAGGTTGTGACGCGCACGATGCTGCTCGAAAATGTCTGGGATTATCATTTCGATCCGCAGACCAACGTCATCGATGTCCACGTCTCCCGGCTGCGCGGCAAGATCGAAAAGGGCTTCGACAAGCCGATCCTGCATACCGTTCGCGGCGCCGGCTACATGCTGAAGGGCGGCTAGGCGGCGGCATGGCGCTTTCCGTGCCCGCCATCATGAAGACGACGGCCGCGCGGCTTTCGGCGCTATATCTCTTGCTCTTCGCGCTCTGCGCCGTGCTGCTCGTCCTCTATATGACTTCGCTTTCGGCGCGCATGCTGACCGGGCAGACGCAGGAGACCATCAACGACGAGGTGCTCGGCCTTGCCCGCGCCTATCAGCGCGGTGGCCTTCCGGTATTGGTCCGCGTGGTCGAGGCCCGCTCGCGGCAGCCCGGCGCCAATCTCTATCTGATCGCCGATGCCAACGGCCAGATCCTGACCGGTAACGTGCAGAGCCTCGAGCCGGGCGTTCTCGAAAACGAAGGCTGGACCACCAGCCCATTTTCCTATCAGCGCTTTGGCGAGGGAGAACTCGATCGTCTACGCAACTTGCCTGCCGACAAGGGGACCGCACAGCCCGACCAGAGCGACACGCAAGCGCAGGGCGAGAAGGGCCACAACGCCATTGCCCTGGTGCTGCGGCTGCCGAACCAGATGATCATGCTGGTCGGCCGCGATCTGGGGGAACCAGAGCGGTTCCGTGCCGTCATCCGCCGTTCGCTGATGCTGGCGCTCGGCATGATGGCCCTGGGTGGCATCCTGATCTGGTTCTTTGTCGGCCGCGCGGCGCTGAAGCGTATCGATGGCGTATCGGAGGCAAGCCGGCGCATCATGGGCGGGGATCTCTCCGGCCGGCTGCCGGTGACCGGCACAGGCGACGAGTTCGACCGGCTTTCGGAAAACCTCAACGCCATGCTGGCCAGGATCGCCACGCTCAACGAAGGCCTCAAGCAGGTTTCCGACAACATCGCGCATGACCTTAAGACGCCGCTGACCCGGCTGCGCAACCGGGCCGAAGCGACGCTTTCCGGCAAGCAGAAGACATCGGACTATAGGCAGGCGCTGGAAGGCACCATCGCCGAGTCCGACCAGCTGATAAAGACCTTCAACGCCATCCTGATGATCTCCCGGCTGGAGGCGGGCTATTCTTCCGAGCACACCCACCGCGTCGATCTGGCGGCGGCCGTACGTGATGTCGTCGAACTCTATGAGCCGGTGGCCGAGGAGGCTGGCGTTTCGCTGGACAGCGACGTGAATGGTGTTTTTGTCGTCGACGGCAACCGCGAGCTGATCGGCCAGGCGCTCTCCAACATCGTCGACAATGCGATCAAGTACTCGACCGATTCGACGTCCAAGCCGGCGGTCCGTGTAAAGCTCGAACGCACGCACGGCGAGATCAGGCTTTCCGTCACGGACAATGGCCAGGGCATTCCAGACGACGCCGATCGCGCCCGGGCGACGGAGCGCTTCGTGCGGCTGGAGAAGAGCCGTTCGCAGCCTGGTTCTGGCCTTGGCCTCAGTCTCGCCAAGGCGGTCATGACATTCCATTACGGCCGGCTTGACCTGCTGCCTGGCAATCCTGGACTATCCGTGATCATGAGTTTCCCGGCACGCGAGGATCACTGATGGCGGCCGTTGCCAAGCGGAGCAAGACAGACTGGCTGCTCAGCCTGGAAACCCCGCTTGTCCCGCTCGACGAGGCCCGGGCACGACAGGAGCTCACCGAAATCGCGGACGCAGCGCGCGAAGAGGGGCTGACACGGGTGGCCAAATTCCTGGCCGGCAAAGGCAAGGCGCAGGATCTCCTCGCCGCTGTCTTCGACCTTTCGCCATTCCTGCGCGGTACGGCGCGCCGCCGGCCCCAAATCCTGGACGGGCTGTTCGACCTGCCGATAGAGGCCCGTCTGAAGGCGATCACCGCCGCGATCGACAAGGCGCCGTTGGCCGAAACAGTCTCGGAATCCGGCCTGATGATGGAGCTGCGCCGGCATAAGGCCGAGGCACATTTCCTGATCGCGCTCGCCGATCTTTCGGGCGAGGCCGAAACTTCGCTGACCGTAAGGCGGTTGAGCGATCTCGCCGACGCCTGCACCCGCGCGGCAGTCGATTTCCTGCTGCGTGACGCGCATGGCCTGGGCAAGCTCAAGCTGCCCGACCTCGACAACCCCTCGCATCGATCGGGCTGGATCCTGCTCGGCATGGGCAAGCTCGGCGCGCATGAGCTGAATTTCTCGTCCGACATCGACCTCGTCGTGTTCTTCGATCCGGAGGCACCCGCCGTGGTCGATCCTCTCGACGTCACCGACCTGTTCTCACGCCTGACGCGCCGGCTGGTTCGCATCCTGCAGGACCGCACCGAGCACGGCTATGTCTTCCGTACCGATCTGCGGTTGCGTCCCGATCCCGGCTCCACCCCGCTGGCCATCCCGGTTGAAGCCGCGCTTCGCTATTACGAAGCGCGTGGCCAGAACTGGGAACGCGCCGCGATGATCAAGGCGCGCCCGGTGGCCGGTGATCTCGCCGCGGGCGATGCATTCCTCAAGGAACTCCAGCCCTATATCTGGCGCAAATACATGGACTACGCGGCGATTGCCGACGTCCATTCGATCAAGCGCCAGATTCATGCCCACAAGGGCCATGGCGAGATCGCCGTGAAAGGGCACAACGTCAAGCTTGGGCGCGGCGGCATCCGCGAGATCGAGTTCTTCGTCCAGACCCAGCAGCTCATCGCCGGCGGCCGCTTTCCGGAGCTGCGCGGCCGCGAAACCGTGCCGATGCTCGGTCAGCTCGCGGCCCGAGGCTGGATCACATCGGACGCACGAGACGCACTCGCCCTCCAGTACTGGTTCCTGCGCCGGGTCGAACACGCCATTCAGATGGTGGCCGACGAGCAGACGCACACGCTGCCGGAAGACGATGAAGGGTTGGAGCGCATCGCCCGCATGCTGGGCTTTGCCGGTGCCGCCGAGTTCGCCGGGGCCTTCCGTGCCTCGCTGCAGCAGGTCGAGCGCCACTATGCGGCGCTGTTCGAAACCGCGCCCGAGCTTTCGGCCGGCATCGGCAACCTGGTCTTCACCGGTGACGTCGACGACCCGGACACGCTGCGGACCCTGCACGGCCTCGGCTTTCAGCGGCCGAGCGATATCTGCCGCGTCATCCGCGGCTGGCATTTCGGCCGCTATCGCGTCACCCAGTCGGCGGAGGCGCGCGAGCGGCTGACGGAACTGACGCCGGCACTGCTCAAGGCCTTTGGCCAGACGCGCCGGGCCGACGAGGCGCTGGTCCGTTTCGACGAGTTCCTCGCTGGCCTGCCGGCCGGCATCCAGCTGTTTTCGCTGCTGCAGTCGAATCCCGCACTGCTCAAGCTGATGGCGACGATCATGGGCGCGGCACCAAGGCTGGCGGCCATCATCACTCGCCGGCCGCATGTGTTCGACGGCTTGCTCGACCCGGCGTTGCTGACCGAGCTGCCAGACCGCGCCTATCTCTCGGGGCGGCTTTCCGCCTTGCTTGAGGGCGACAGGGCCTATGAGGACGTGCTCGACCGCTTACGCATATTTGCTTCCGAGCAGAAATTCCTGATCGGTGTGCGGCTGCTCGCGGGCTCGATCGATCCGGCCCGCGCCGGCCGTGCTTTTTCAGATCTTGCTGACCTGACCATTGCGGCGGCCTTGCAAGCGGTGATGGCCGAATTCGCGGTGCGCCACGGCACGATCGCCGGTGGCGTGGTTTCGCTGCTTGGGATGGGCAAGCTTGGCAGCCGCGAATTGACGGCCGGATCGGATGTCGATCTCATCCTGCTTTACGATCACGACGCGGACGCCGAGGACTCTGATGGTGAAAAACCGCTGGCGCCGTCGCATTACTACACCCGCTTGACGCAGCGGCTGATATCCGCGGTATCGGCACCGACGGCGGAAGGGGTGCTTTACGAGCTCGACCTGCGTTTGCGGCCGTCCGGCAACAAGGGACCGGTCGCCACCCATATCGATGCCTTCAAGAAATACCAGCGCAAGGAAGCCTGGACCTGGGAACACATGGCGCTGTCGCGGGCGCGCCCGATTGCTGGCGACGCGGGCCTCTGCGCCGAGGTTGAAGCGGAAGTCGCCGCGCTGCTCGGCCAGCCACGCGACGCGGCGAAGGTGAAAACCGAAGCTTCCGACATGCGGGCCATGATCGAGCAGGAAAAACCGCCCCGCGACCTGTGGGACATCAAGCTGATCCCGGGCGGTCTGATCGATCTCGAATTCATCGCCCAGGTGGCTGTCATCATTGGGCAGGTCGAGGCCGGGCCACGCGCCACCGGTACGGCCGAGATCCTGTCTCGTCTGACGCCCCGTTTCGCCAATGCCGTGATCAGTCAGGACCTCGGCGAGGCTTACACCCTTTATCTGGCACTGACCCAGATGATGCGGCTGTGCCTCACCGGACCGTTCGAACGTGACGACGTTCCGCCGGGGCTTTCGGATCTGCTTCTGGCGGTCGCCGACCTGCCGGATTTCGGTGTGCTGGAAGCACATCTCAAGGAGACGTCGCAAAAGGTCAGGAAGGATTTCGACCTTCTGCTTCGTACCGGAGGGTCGTGACCAACGACCGTTCGGCCGCATCGGGGGTGACGATGCAACAGGAGAAAACCATGAGAAAGACAACCAAGCTTGCACTTGCCTACATCGCCCTGGCCGGAGCCGTCGGCGGCGCGGCCTATGGCGAGAACCTCGACAGCGCCAACGTGCGTGAGCGCACCATGATGCGGCTCGACAAGGCAATGAAGGACAATGACGGCAAAATCACCTTCGAGCAGTTCTCCGATGTCATGGACGCGCGGCTCAAGAAGCTTGTCACTGACAATGGCGGCAAGCTGACTGTCGCTCAACTCGCCGACGCGCTGGAGAAGGCGCGCTTCGAACGCATGGCCAGACGCATCATCGCCCGTTACGACAGCAAGGGCGACGGCACGCTGACATCGGATGACATCACCGGCCGCGAAAAGAAGCTTTTCGCGATGCTCGACAAGAACAATGACGGCAAGATCGAGAAGGGCGAACTGCCGAAGGACGGGCGCCATGACCGTCAATGGGATGACGAAGGCAACGACGGGGGCGTGCAGTAAGATTTGGTTGAGGCGGGCTCCGAGTCGTCGACCGGAGCCTGTCGCTCAGGCCGCGGCCTTGACCGCCGTTGGCGCCTTCTTCACGGGAATGCGCACCGATACGATCGTGCCGACACTTTCGGTCGAGCGGATCTTCAGTGCACCGCCTTGCAACTCGGCCAGCGAGCGCGAAATGGCAAGGCCAAGGCCGGAGCCGGCATGGTTCTTGGAAAACTGGTTCTGCACCTGCTCGAAGGGGCGCCCCAGTTTGCCGAGGGCTTCCTTCGGGATACCGCAGCCATTGTCCTCGATCGTCAGCACCAGCGCGCCTGATGTGTTGCGGGCCCTGACCGATATGTGGCCGCCCTGGCCGGTGAATTTCACCGCGTTGGACAGGAGATTGATGACGATCTGCTTGATCGCCCGGCGATCGGCAAACAAAGTCAAGGCGTCGGCAATGCGCGTTTCCACGGTGATCGCCTTCTGCGCCGCCTGCAGCGAGACGACACGCACCGTCTCGCTGATCAGCGGACCGAGGTCGATCTGTTCCTGGTCCAGTGAGAACTGGCCGGCTTCGATCTTGGACATGTCGAGAATGTCGTTGATGACGCCGAGCAGATATTTGCCGCTGCTGTTGATGTCGGTGGCGTACTCCTCGTAGCGCTCCGAGCCTAACGGACCGAACAGCCCCTGTTCCATCAGCTCGGAGAACCCGATGATGGCGTTGAGCGGTGTGCGCAGCTCATGCGACATGTTGGCCAGGAATTCGGATTTGGCGCGGTTCGCCGCTTCGGCGCGCTCGGTTTCCTTCATGTATTTGCGGTTGAGGTCGACCAGTTCGCGCGCCCGTTCCTCTTCGGCCCGGCGGGCGAGGCTGAGATCATGGATCGTCGCCATCAGCCGGCGTTCGCTGTCGACGAGTTTCTCCTGGTGCAGTTTGATCTGGGTGATATCGGACCCGACCGAGACGATGCCACCGTCCCTGGTCCTGAGCTCGTTGACCTGCAGCCAGCGGCCGTCGGAAAGCTGGCGCTCGAACGTGGCGCCGCCCTGCGGACCGTTGGTATTGGCCAGCCGGCGTTCCGAAGCGAAGGCCAGCATCCGCTCTTCCAGGGAAGCGCGCGTCACACCCGGCATCACGTCGCGGTCCGAGAGCCCGTTGTCCTGCTGGTATTTGGAATTGCACATGATCAGGTTCTGAGCCGAATCCCACAGCACGAAGGATTCATTGATGTTCTCGATCGCGGTCCTGAGGCGAAGATCGGCCGCTTCGGAGCGCAGCGCCAGATGGCGCTGCTCGGTGACGTCGACGGCGATGCCGATGAGCTGGATCTCCGGCGCTTCCGGGTCCATGACCTGGGCGCGGGCGCGCATCCACACCCACTGGCCATCGGCATGCCGCATCCGGAACACCTGGTCGATGTGGTCGATCTCGCGCGCGACGATCCTGTTGGCGAGTTCGAACAGGTCACCGTCCTCGGGATGGATAATCTCGTCGACCTCGCCGAAGGACAGCATCGCCTCGCAGGGCTCATAGCCCAGCATGTCGTACATCGAGCGTGACCAGTACATCTTGCCGCGCACCATGTCCCAATCCCACAGGCCGCACCGGCCGCGAACCAGCGCCATGTCGATACGCTGATGCGCTTCGACATAGATGCGGTCGGCTGCTTGCGCGCGCGCCGCCTGACCGAAATAGGCATAGAGAATGATGATCAGCACGCCGGCCGTCAGCACGAACAGGGTGACGTTGAGCGAGACGGTCTTGCGCCACGTGTCGAAGACCGCCTCTTGGGGGACGAGCGCCGCCGCGGCTCCCTTCCTGTCCTTGCTCAGGCTGACCGCCGCGTACCAGTCCTGCCCGCCAATGTTGACCTCCATGACGCCAGCCCGGTCGCCGAACATGAACAGAGGTTGGCCGCCCTGGACGAGGCCGTCGAGCGAATGGCCTTGCCAGGGCACCGAACGCGGCGTCACCGCGGTGATCCTGAAAGCGCTGTCGGTGACGACCAGCACATGGCTGCGGCCCATGGCGCCCTGGCGGCTGGTGGTCTCCAGCAGGTCCTGCGTGGCGCCCGGCAGCGTGTCTGATGTGGTGGCGAGCGAACTGGCGAGCTGCGCGGCCGCCAGCGTCAGGATAGCCTTGGCATCGCGCTCCACATCGTCGCGCTCGTTCATCAGCGAGATTACACGCAGCGCCGCAATGACGAGCAGGAAGATGACGATGAGGGCCGGTATCGACCGGCGCAGCAGCGGTTCGGCCGCCAGAAGCCGCTTGTAGGCCGGTTCGGCAATGAGCCGCGTATTCCCGGCAAGGCCGTCGCCGCGCGTCTCGCGACGCGCAAAAACCATCCCGCCGGGCGCGCCCCACGCGTCCGCCTTTGCCATAAATGGCACTCCCCGATTTCAGTATGCCGCATTTCTATGTGCTGGTGATCCGGCAACACCGCACTTCCGAATCGCCATTAAAGAATCAAAGGTGATTCGCCTTGTCCAGTGGTCCGGCGAAAAAAGATTAAAAATCGACTAAAATAGTGGGCTTTTGAACCCGGCCTTCTCCCGCGGGGAAGAAGGCGGGAGCGCCTAAGCCAGCGTGCGCTCGACGATGTCGCGCAGATCCGCCGACAGGTTTTCGGCATTGGCGATCGAAACCAGCACTTCTCGGGCCTTGGCTTGCCGGCCCGGTTCGAGCGAGCGCCATGACCTGAGCGCCGTCGCCAGCCTTGCCGCCACTTGCGGATTGCGCTTTTCAACCTCAAGCACCGTTCGTGCGAAGAAGCGGTAGCCTTCGCCGTCGGCGCGGTGAAAGCCGGTCTGGTTGGCGCTGGAGAATGTGCCGATCAACGAGCGCACCCGGTTCGGATTGCCCATTGAGAAGCCGGCATGAGCGGTCAGGGCGCGAACCGTGTCCACCGCCTGCGGCCCAGGCACGCTGGCCTGGATCTGGAACCATTTGTCCATCACCAGCGGGTCCGACGCATATGTCTGTTCGAAAGCCACCAGCGCCTCGCCTGCCTCCGGCGATCCGTGGTGACGATGCGCAAGCACGGCCAATGCGGCTGCCCGGTCGGTCATGTTGGTCGCGGAGTGGAAATGCCCGGCAGCCAATGCTGCTCCACCCGGCAGCAGCGAGAGATAATCCAGCAGAATGTTGCGCAAGGCGCGCCGTCCCGCACTCGCCGCATCCGGGCTGAAAGCGCTCTCGTCGGCAAGGCTGTCGTAGAGGCCGGAAAAGGCGTCGCCATTGGCCATGCCGATCGCCCGCGCAAGCGCCTGTCGGGCCGCATGGATGGCATCGGGATCGATGTTCTTGCCGATGTCGCGGGCGATGTCGGCATCCCCCGGCAGCGCCAGCGCCAGGGCCCGGTAGGCTGGCTCCAGCGTCTCGTCGCTGGCGATGCTGCCGGCAAGCTCGGTCAGCCGTGGGGCGAAGTCCGGCTGTTTGCCGCCGAGGATCTGGCGGAAGGCAGCGATCAGCGCATCGGTCAGCAACGTGTTGAAGGCCTGCCAGCGCGAGAAGGCGTCGCTGTCATGGCGGGCGAGGAAGTACTGGTCGGCCGCCTTCTGCTCGACCGACAGCGTCACCGGCGCCGAAAAGCCACGGTTGAGCGATACCGCCGGGCGCTCGGCCACGCCCGAGAAACGCACCACATGGCGACGCTTGCGGACGTGGATGACGCCGTCCTCGACGCTGGCGCCCTCGACGTCGCTATATGCGACAGGTTTGCCGCCGGCGCCGATCAGGCCGAAGGCGAGCGGGATATGCATCAGCCGCTTGCGGCTTTCGGAGGGTGTCGGCGGCACCGACTGCTCGATCTCGAGCGTGAATTCCTGTGCGGCCGGATTGTGCGTCGAACTGACCGTAAGGTTGGGTGTGCCAGCCTGATGATACCAGAGCGCGAATTGTGACAGGTCGCGGCCGGACGCGTCCTCGAACACCTTGATGAAGTCCTCGATGGTCGCGGCCTCGCCGTCGTGGCGTTCGAAATAGAGGTCCATGCCGGCGCGAAAGACTTCGGGTCCGAGAATGGTGCGGATCATGCGCACCACTTCGGAGCCTTTCTCGTAGACCGTCGCCGTATAGAAATTGTTGATCTCGCGGTAGCGGCGCGGCCGCACCGGATGCGCCAGCGGGCCTTGGTCCTCGGGAAACTGGTGGGCCCGCAGCGTGCGCACCTCGGCGATGCGCTTGACCGCGCGCGAGCGCTGGTCGGCGGAGAACTCATGATCGCGGAAGACCGTTAGCCCTTCCTTCAGGCAAAGCTGGAACCAGTCGCGGCAAGTGATTCTGTTGCCTGTCCAATTGTGGAAATATTCATGCGCGATGATCGCCTCGATATTGGCGAAATCGACGTCCGTCGCCGTCTCCTGGTCGGCCAGCACGTATTTGTCGTTGAAGATGTTGAGGCCCTTGTTCTCCATCGCGCCCATGTTGAAGTCCGACACGGCGACGATGTTGAAGACGTCGAGGTCGTACTCGCGGCCAAACGCCTCCTCGTCCCATTGCATCGACCGCTTCAGCGCGTCCATCGCGTAGCCGGCGAGCGCCTCCTTGCCGAGCTCGACATAGATGCCGAGCTCGACCTTGCGGCCGGACATAGTGACGAAATTGTCGGCGACCTGGCCGAGATTGCCGGCCACCAGGGCGAACAAATAGGACGGTTTGGGGAAGGGGTCGTGCCATTTGGCGTAGTGCCAGCCTTCGGCGAGATCGCCGCTCTCGACCGGATTGCCGTTCGACAGGAGCAGCGGCGCCTCGTCGCGTCGCGCCTCGATGCGCACCGTGTAGACCGACAGGATATCGGGGCGGTCGAGGAAATAGGTGATGCGGCGAAAACCCTCCGCCTCGCATTGCGTGCAGTACACGTTATTCGAGCGGTAAAGGCCCATCAGGGCCTCGTTGCCGGCTGGGGCCAGCTCGGTTTCGATCAGCAGTTGGAAACGAGGTGCCGCCGGCGGTTTGAGCAGGGTAAGTTGGTCGGGGCTCGCCAGCAGATCCGCCGGTCTCACCATCTTGCCGTCGACCTCGATGCGTTTGAGCGTCAAACCATCGCCGTCGAGCACCAGCGGAGCCGACGTGGATATGTCCTCGCGGCGTTCGACGATCAGTATCGCGGTGACGACCGTTGCCTGCGGCGAAAGACGGAATTCAAGGTGGGTTTCCGGAATGAGGTAGTCGCTGGGGCGATAGTCCTCGAGTTTGAAGACTTGGCCGGTATCGGTGCGCATTCCCTGGCTTTTCCTGTCTTGTCCGGGGACCGGACATGATCTGACTGGTCCAAAAATTCGAAGTCCGCGCTCTTTACACGAAACACTCCCTCGACAAAACTGCGGCAGGGCCTAATTCAGGTCATCCTTTCCTTGTCGCGAGGCAGTCATGACGGCCGTCACACCGAAATTCGGGATGGGCGCTTTCGTTCGGCGCGCCGACAATTTCCCGTTCTGCCGTTCCGAGAGCCGCAACGTGCCCTCGACCGCGGGCAGAGACGCATTGCCAAAGTGACATCAGGAGCGGGGGCGCAAGCAGAGACGACGCGCGGCCACGGTACGCTGAGAGGCATCGTGCTGAAGATCGTCTCCGTTGCGGTTTTTGTCGGCATGCAAACCTGTATCAAGGCGGCAGGCGATGTGCCTGCCGGGCAGATCGTCTTCTTCCGTTCCTTCTTCGCCATCTTACCGATCATTGTCTTCCTGACGTTGAAGGGACATCTGGCCACGGCGTTCGTCACGAAACGCCCCTTCAACCACGTCGCGCGTGGCGTCGTCGGCGTCGGTGCCATGGGGCTCGGCTTTTTCGCGCTCACCAGGCTGCCTCTTCCCGAGGCGATCACCCTGAACTATGCACAGCCGCTGTTGGTCGTGGTGTTCTCCTCGGTCTTCCTTGGCGAGACCATCCGCGTCTATCGCTGGAGCGCTGTCGCCATCGGCCTCATCGGCGTGCTCGTCATTTCCTGGCCGGAACTGACGCTGCTCAATTCGGATGAAGGTCTCGACGACCAGGAGGTCCTGGGCGTCATGGCCGCGCTGGCGGCCGCGGCAATCTCGGCTGTCGCCATGCTGCTCGTGCGCAATCTGGTGCAGACGGAGAAGACGGCGACCATCGTGCTGTGGTTCTCGTCGACGGCAAGCGTGCTCTCATTGCTGACGCTGCCCTTCGGCTGGCAGTCGCTGACGCCGATACAAGCCACGTTGCTCATCCTCGCCGGCTTTTGTGGCGGCCTCGGCCAGATTTTGATGACCGCGGCCTATCGTCATGCCGAAGCCTCGGTCGTGGCGCCTTTCGAATACACCTCGATGATCCTCGGCGTCGTCGTCGGCTATTTCGTTTTCGGTGACGTGACCTCACCCGGCACGCTGGTCGGTGGCGTGATCGTGGTCGCCGCCGGCATCTTCATCATCTGGCGCGAACGGCAGCTGGGTCTGGAACGAACGCGCACCCGCAAGGCTGCGCTGCCGCAAGGGTGATCAGGACCGTTCCGACCGCTCGTTTGCCAAGCGTACCAGCACCACCCGTGTCTGCTCATCGGCCGGGAAAAAGGATTCGATCGCCAGTTCCGAAAGAGTGACATCCAGTGGCGTGCCAAACACGGTAATGGTGCTGATGAAGGAAAGCACCGTATCCCCATGGGCAAGCCGCAGCGGATGCACGATCGCATTCGGCTCGACCGGCTTCGGCCGGCTGCTCTGCAGGCCAGAGGGATAACCGCGAAGCTCTTGCTCCAATGCCACCAGCACCGGGTCACCGGCGGCATCGTTCTGATGTTTCAGCCGTTCGAGCAGGTGGGTGCGCCATTCCTGAAGGTTCACGATGCGCGGCGCGACACCACCTGGGTGCAGGCTGAGCCGCAGCACATTGACGGGTGGCTGGAGCAGCGAGGGTTCGGAAACATCGGCCAGGAATGGCCCGATCGCCGTGTTCGCCGCAACCAGGTTCCAGTGCCGGTCCACCGCCAATGCCGGAAACGGCTCATGCCCCTTGAGCACCATCTCGACCGCCGCCATTGCCGGTGCCAGCGTCGTATCGGTGAGCGGCCGTTCGCTGAAGCTCGGCGCGAAGCCCGCGGCCAGCAGCAATTGATTGCGCTGCCGCAGCGGGATCGCAAGCTGCTCGGCCAGATGCAGCACCATGTCGCGCGAGGGCGCGGCACGCCCGCTTTCGACGAAGGAGAGATGCCGTTGCGAAATCTCCGCTTCCATGGCGAGGTCGAGCTGGCTCATGCGGCGGCGCGTGCGCCATTCGCGGATCAAGCTACCGGCGGAGGCTTGGGGCGTTGTCATGCAGGACGACTAGGCTGACGCTGAATGCATTTCAATTACCCGCGAGGTCATCGCTAGCTCACTTCCCGCAGCTTCGCCTTCACTTCGAGAAAATCCCGCCATGCCAGCTTCTTGTGCGCGGGCGTGCGCAAGAGATAGGCCGGGTGCAATGTCGGCATGGCCGGGATGGCAACGCCGGAACCCGTTGTGTGGACGCGCCAGTTGCCGCGCAGCCGCAGGATTCCTTCCGAGGTGTTGAGCAAGGTCTTGGCCGACGGGCCGCCGAGATTGATCAGCACCTTGGGATTGACCAGTTCGATCTGGCGCTCGATGAACGGCCGGCAGATCTCGGTCTCGTGCGGCGTCGGCGTGCGGTTGCCGGGTGGGCGCCAGGGAATGACATTGGCGATGTAGACCGAGCTGCGGTCGAGGCCGATCGCGGCCAGCATCCGGTCGAGCAGGCGGCCCGAGCGGCCGACGAAGGGCAGTCCTTCAATGTCCTCGTCGCGGCCGGGGGCTTCACCGACCAGCATGACAGCGGCTTGCGGGTTGCCGTCGGCGAAAACGAGGTTCTTGGCGGTGGCCTTGAGATTGCAGCCCTCGAAAGCGGCCATGTGCTGGCGTAATTCGTCCAGCGACATTGCCGCGTTTGCCAGCTGGCGCGCCAGTGCCGCCTGCGCTTCGTCGGGCACGGCCGAGGTGGGCGGGCGCGGGGCCGGAGCATCTGGCACGGCGCGCCCATCGAGGCGGGGCGGAGCCGTGCGCGGCTCCGGTGCGCTGCTTTCGCGTGGCGCCGTCGGCATGCGCTCCGCCGGCTTCGGCACGGCCTCAGCGAACCGATTGACCGGCACATCCTCCAAAGCCTCGTCTACACCCGCGCTAGCGTAGAAGGCGAGCAGATCGGCCAAATCGACCGGATTGTTGGGAGAGGCGGCAGTCATGGCCGCACCATCGTCCGGGCCGGATCAATTTGCAACCTCGGCTAAGTCGGTGGCGGCAGCCAATCCCGCTTGCCAAGGCGAGGTCGCGGTCTAGCCAGTGGGTATGCGTGGATCCTGCACCAGATAGAAGGTCCATCGCGGCGTGTAGTCGGTCATCAGGAATTCGAAGCTGGCGGTCTTCAGCGGGTCCACCTTGCCGTTTTTGAACAGCAACCGGTCATAGGGCTCGAAATCGCGGTCGAAATCGGCGAAATTGCTCGACCAGATATTGTCGGGCGTCTTGTTGCGCTGGTCGAACGAAAGCCCGTCTCCGAACACGCTTGGCTGGTCCAGTATTTCCTGAAGCTCGAACTGGAACTCGATCCAAGCCTGGCCGCTGTTGTTGAGGACGTCAATGCGCATATACATGATGCCGTTGGCGAACTCGCCTGCTCTGCCGAATGCCTGGATCGGCTTTGTGGTGCGGATGGTCAGCGTCACGGGTGTCGCCGAATTCAGCTCTTCGGTGATGACCAGCGGATCGTCCTTGGTTCCGATGCCGGAGGCTCCGGTGATGCGGAAACCGCCAAGCTCGTCGGAGAACGAGTACGCGCCTGTCGCCCAGACCTTCACTTCATCCGCGACGGCATGATCCGGGCTCAACGCCAGAAGGGCCAAAATAAGCGCCCGGCAGGCCCGGCCGGGCGTTGATGGAAAGCGCGTCGAAGAGAAGCCGCCTGGCCCGGGAATGCGCATGGCGGGAAGTATGGCCGATAAGCAAGCCGTCGAACAATAAAAAACGCAAGCCTGGCGGGTCGCGCCGCGCGGAAATGGCTTCTCTGCCGCGCAAAGCGCGACTTTTTGGCCAATTCGGCATTGTCACGTATGCGCCGGTTTCCTGTCGCCAATTGATGCGCTATGCAGCGCAGGAGCCAGCAAGATACGCCAACGGCGGCAAGCCAGTGCGGAGGGGTTGATGAGCGATATCGAACGCGAGAGCATGGAATTCGACGTGGTCATCGTCGGCGCCGGACCGGCCGGCCTCGCCGCGGCCATCCGCCTCAAGCAGGTCAATCCCGAGCTCTCCGTCGTCGTGCTGGAAAAGGGCGGCGAAGTCGGCGCCCACATCCTGTCGGGTGCCGTCGTCGATCCGATCGGCATCGACCGGTTGCTGCCTGGCTGGCGCGAGGAGGATGGTCATCCCTTCAAGACGCCGGTCACGGCGGACCATTTCCTGGTGCTCGGCCCCGCCGGTTCGTTCCGCCTGCCCAACATCTTCATGCCGCCGCTGATGAACAACCACGGCAACTATATCGTCTCGCTCGGCAATGTCTGCCGCTGGCTGGCTGGCAAGGCCGAGGCGCTCGGCGTCGAGATCTACCCGGGCTTTGCCGCGGCCGGCCTGCTCTACAATGAAGAAGGCGCCGTCACCGGCGTCGTCACCGGAGACATGGGCGTCGAGAAGGACGGCACGCACGGTCCGGGCTTCGCGCCGGGCATGGCGTTGATGGGCAAATATGTGCTGATCGGCGAAGGCGCGCGCGGTTCGCTGGCCAAGCAGTTGATCGCTAGATATAAACTCTCCGATGGCCGCGAGCCCGGCAAATACGGCATCGGCCTCAAGGAACTCTGGCAGGTCAAGCCGGAGAACCATCGACCGGGTCTGGTGCAGCATTCCTTCGGCTGGCCGCTGGACATGAAGACTGGCGGCGGTTCGTTCCTCTATCATCTGGAGGACAACCAGGTGGCGGTCGGCTTCGTCCTTCACCTCAATTATAAGAATCCCTATCTGTCGCCTTTCGAGGAATTCCAGCGCTTCAAGACCCATCCGGCGATCGCGGGCACGTTCGAGGGCGCCAAGCGCCTGGGCTACGGCGCGCGCGCCATAACCGAGGGCGGCTGGCAGTCGGTGCCGAAATTGTCGTTCCCGGGCGGTGCGCTGATGGGGTGCGCGGCGGGCTTTGTCAACGTGCCGCGCATCAAGGGCTCGCACAATGCGGTGCTGTCGGGGATGCTGGCGGCCGAGCATGTCGCCAAGGCGATCGGCGCCGGCCGTGCCAATGACGAGCTTTCAGCCTATGAGGATGCATGGCGGGCGACCGACATCGGCAAGGACCTGAAGAAGGTGCGCAACGTCAAGCCGCTCTGGTCGCGGTTCGGCACCATCATCGGCGTCAGCCTGGGCGGCCTCGACATGTGGCTGAACACGCTGTTCGGCGTCTCGCCCTTCGGCACGCTAAAGCACGGAAAGGCCGACTACGCGACGCTCGAGCCTGCCGCCCAGCACAAGAAGATCGTCTATCCAAAGCCTGATGGCGTGCTGACCTTCGACCGCCTCTCCTCGGTGTTCCTGTCCAACACCAATCACGAGGAAAACGAGCCGGTCCATTTGCTGGTCGGCGACATGGACCTGCAGAAACGCTCGGAACATGATGTCTTTGCCGGACCTTCCACACGCTATTGCCCGGCCGGCGTCTACGAATGGGTCGACAAGGACGGCAACGCCGCCGCCGATCCGCGGGCGAAGGACGTGCGCTTCGTCATCAACGCGCAGAACTGCGTCCACTGCAAGACCTGCGACATCAAGGACCCGAACCAGAACATCAACTGGGTGCCGCCGCAAGGCGGTGAAGGACCGGTCTACCAGGGTATGTGACCCCTGCGCCGCCGGGCCGGCCAGGGCGCGGCAGCAAAATTGCAGCGGAGTTCTGACTGCAAGAGCATGCAGCACAGCAGAACCGTTGAAACTATCACCGGCTTATGGTTCCCTTCTCCGGGGACAAGGAGAAGGCCGATGCGCCGGACAGTTCTGACATGCCTCATCGTCATCGGGACACTGTGCGCGCCGGAGGCCCTGGCCGGCACCAGGGCAATCGTCCAGACGCGGACCTACGACATCACGGGAAGCTCGGGTACGGCCTTCATCGACGCGATGGACAGCAAGGGCCCCAAGCATGGCTTCATGACGCATGCCATCGCCACAACCGCCTATACGGTCGACTGGGATCTCGGCGGAGGCCAGGAGAACGGCGTCTGCCGGCTGCGGCGGGTCAACGGCACGCTCAATCTGTTCTACACCTTCCCTCGCGTAGGCTCGCCCATGGCGCCGACGTTGAAGAGGCGTTGGAACAGATTTTCCGCGGGTGTTCGCGCCCATGAGGAAACACATGGGCGCATCGCCAGGGAGATGATGCGCGTGACAGAAAGGTCGATAACTGGCCTGCGGGTCGCCAACGACCCATCATGCAACAAGGCGCGCCGCGAGGCTCGGCTTCGCATCAAGACCGTTTATGCAGAATATGAGGCGAGACAAAACGCCTTCGATCGGCGCGAGCATAGCGATGGCGGCCATGTCGAACATTTGATCGCTGCCTTGATCGGGAAACCTTGAACGAGTGATCCGTTCGCCATCTCAACGCTTCGCCGCGGCGCGGGTGCTCCATTCGTTGACGCGTCAGCTGTGCGGCTCAGCAGGCAAATCGTGCGCCGCGAGCGCAGTGGCGTGCCCATCGTCAGGCTGCTTCTCATCGGACCGGACCGAAAATTCGACCAGCACCGGCAGGTGGTCGGAGCCGGTATCTTCCAGCCGCGTCGAAGACAGGATCGTCACGCCGCCTTTGCTGAACACCTGGTCGATCGGCAGGCCTGCATAGCGGCGCAGGAAGTCCGGCAGTGTCCGGTGGATCCAGGTCGGGCCGGCGGAAGGCATGAGTGTCAGACCGCCGAGAGCCGCGACCCGCCGCACCGCGGCACTCCACGGCACGGCGTTGCAATCGCCCGCCATGATCGCGGTCTCGGCGAGCGCGGCGAGTGGCTGCGCCAGTTCGCCGATCTGCCAGTATTGCTCCTTCGGCCAGGGCCAGCTCAAATGGATCGCGGCGACATCGACATCGGTGCCGCCGAAGTCGACCGTGGCGATAGCCATCGCGCCGCGCGGCTCGCAGCGCGGCGCGGCGTCGGCGGCAAAGGGCCGGCGCGACAGCAGCGCCACGCCGAACATGCCGTTTGGGTAGGGGCAGAGGATTCGGTAGGGGTAGGCGGTGGCGATGTAGCCAAGCTCGGTCGTCCACATCTGCGACACCTCGTCGAGCGTGATCACGTCCGGATTGGTGCGGCCGATCAGTGAGAGCACTTTCTTCGGTGTCGGATTGTTGAAGCGAAGATTCATCTGCAGCAGGCTGTAAACGATCTGGCCGGTCGGCTTGGCGGCCGCCTGTTGTCGCCACCCTTTGGGCAGCGCACCCGTCGTTGTGGCCAGGCAGGAAATGGCAAAAAGCAGCCCGGCCGCCGCTTGCAGCCGAAACGGGCTGGCGAGCAGCGGCAGCGCCAGAAGTGCCATCAGCACGCTGAGATGAATACGGAAATGCGAGAAGGAATCGAACGCCGGGTGCAGCGCGCCGAAAAATCCGGCCAACAAAGCGGCGGACAATGCCGTCATCGCCAGGAATGCCAGCCCAGCCGTCATATTCAAGCGCGCGCCTGTTGTCATTGAGGTCGTGTCTGCGAGGTCGTATCCGCTGAATGTCGCCTGTCGGTCCGTTCGATCTGATATCGGCCAAATTGCGGCCTGAGCAAGACGACGAATTGCCTCGCCGAGGCTTCGCGGTCGCCTACTGGAATGCCGTTTCCGAAAAGCTCCGGAGCTTGCGCGAATGCAGCCGCTCCATCGGCATCTCCGCCAGCTTCTCCATCGCCCTGATACCGATAGTCAGGTGCTGCGCCACCTGCCGCTTGTAGAACTCGGTCGCCATCCCAGGCAACTTCAACTCGCCATGCAGCGGCTTGTCGGAAACGCACAGCAGCGTGCCGTAAGGGACGCGGAAGCGGAAGCCATTGGCGGCGATAGTCGCCGATTCCATATCGAGTGCGATGGCGCGCGACTGCGACAGGCGCTGCACCGGTCCGCGCTGGTCGCGCAGTTCCCAGTTGCGGTTGTCGATGGTGGCGACGGTGCCGGTACGCATGATGCGCTTCAAATCATAGCCCGACAGGCCGGTGACCTCGGCGACGGCTTCCTGCAGCGCGACCTGGATCTCGGCCAGCGGCGGGATCGGCACCCAGACCGGAAGATCGTCGTCCAGCACGTGGTCCTCGCGCACATAGGCATGCGCCAGCACATAATCACCCAGCGCCTGGGTGTTGCGCAGCCCGGCGCAGTGACCAAGCATCACCCAGGCATGTGGCCGAAGCACTGCGATATGGTCGGTGATGGTCTTGGCGTTGGAAGGACCCACGCCGATGTTGACCATGGTGATGCCGCCATGGTTCGGCTTCTTCATATGATAGGCCGGCATCTGCGGCAGGCGCTGTGGCGCTACGCCTTCGCTAGGCGCGCTCTGTCCGGCCCGGGTGATAACGTTGCCAGGTTCGACAAATTCCGTGTAGCCGTCACCACCCTTTTCCATCAGGTCGCGGGCGCGGGCGACGAACTCGTCGATATAGAACTGATAGTTGGTGAACAGCACGAAGTTTTGGAAATGCTGCGGGCTGGTTGCGGTGTAGTGCGTCATGCGGTGCAGTGAATAATCGATGCGCTGCGCCGTGAAAGGCGCCAGTGGCCGGGGCTCGCCGAAGGCCACTTCGAACGTGCCATTGGCGATCTGATCGTCGGTGCCGTCGAGATCCGGCACATCGAACAGGTCGCGGATCGGCCGCTTGATGCGTTCGGCGGCGGCGCCGTCGACATAGGTGCCTTCCAGAAAAGCGAAATGCAGCGGGATCGGCGTGGTCGATTCCGAGACGGTTACCGACACGCCATGATTGCGCATGATCAGCCGAAGCTGCTCGATGAGGTAGGTCTCGAACAGGTCCGGCTGGGTAACCGTGGTGGCGAAATGCCCTGGTGTTGGCATGTGGCCATAGGCCTGGCGCGAGTCGACCTGGGTGAACGAACTCGTGGTGACGCCGATCTCGGGGTAGAAGGCCCGGTAGCGCTTGCTGCTGTCGCCGCCGGCGGCTAGGGCCGCGAAGGAATCGCGCAGAAACTTGGTATTGCGTTCGTAGAGCACCTGCAGCGCGGCAACGGCCTTCTCGGCGTTATCGAAGCTTTGCCGGCCAAAAGGCTCGGGCATGACGACAGATTCGATGGCCTGGGGATAGATTCGCTTTTCCATGGCTCAATATAGAGACTTGGACGGGCGGTTGGGAGGGGGCTCGCCGCCGAAGGCGCTCAAAGCGCCCTTTTTTCTTCAACCCCGCTGCAGGCTGACCAGCAGTACGAACCCGACGCCGGACTTTCTGAGCGCCGGCGCCTCGATCGTCGAGCCGCTATCGGCGCGCATCATCGGCACCGCCAGGACCGGGGCGGCCAGCAGTATCAGGATGAGCGCCGCCCGCGGCAGGAGCCGGAGGGTCTTGGAGAGGTTGGCGGCGATGCGGTTCATGATCTCTGTGCTTTTCTTTTCGAGGTCCGGGTTCTCTGTTTCAGTGACGAAAATCGGTCGGGCAGGCGAGGTGGCACATTCTGTTGGCTTCGTCCCAGGAGCGCGGGGAACGGCCCGCTTCGGCGACGAGGATGGCGAAGAACATTCCAAACAGGCTCATCAGCAGGCAGACAATGGTGAAGCGGCGAGCAAGCATTGGGTCCGTGTCTCCTTCAACACGTATGAGAATGCCCTGACGCCTCTGAACCGGCTCTGATGCCGGCGTTCATCTGCCGTTCAAATTGATTGAAGAGATGTTGACTGGGTTGCGGGCAACCAGAATGCCGACCGAGCGCTGCCTGCTCGTCGACAAAACGAAAACGGGGCCCGCCGGGCCCCGTTGGAGATCACAAGGAAATGGTCGCTTAGAGCTTGTGCCAGGTCTGGCTCTTGCAGATCAATCCGCCGAGCACGCAACCGCTCATCTTGAGCGACGCGCCCGACAAGGTTGCCTTGCCCGAATAGGTCTTGTCATTTGCCGGATCGGTGATGTTGCCGGTGTATTTGTTGTCCCCGGCCGCCTTGAGCGAGCCAATGGTCTTGCCGGCATATTTGCCTGACTTGAGCGTGATGGAGAACGAGCTGCTGCCGGAAATGGCAGCGGTGTCGCCGGCTTGCGTTTTCCAGTTGCCCTCGATTGGATCGGCCCACGCCCCTCCGCTCAGGATCAAAGCGGCCGCTAGGGCCAGGCTCACTTTTCGAAACATGTCTTACTCCCTTTGGATAGCCAGCCGGATGCTCCGCCTCGCCGGTCTGCCGCTTACGCAAACGTAAGCTAATCCAGCTTCCGTCAAAACGAAAGCAGTGCCGCGACGGAAGGCTTTGGCATTTCGAAGCGCCTGAATTCGCCCTGTTGGCCCGGAAATGAAAACGACCGGCGCCTCGTGTTTGTTTTCTAGGGTTAGCAGAGTGTTGACCGCGCGCTCGAAAATTTTCCTCAAATTTGGCGAAAAACAGCTGAATTGCTGGCTTCGTATCCTTAACGAATTTACGCGTTTACCTCTTGTTTTACCTTTGTTTTCCTCAAATTAAGCACGCCATTTAACGACGGATTCAAGCCTGAGCGGCATTCTCGAAAGCATCGAAAGAGCGGCCCGGACAAGACGAACGGAGGCAGCTCTCGGGAGCCAGACAGGGGACTAAAAATGGCACGTTTTGAAATGCTTGAAGCAGGCTTCGGCGCCATGGGGGCAACTGCCCAGGCCGACATTCTCTTCGAACTGGGCATGATGTATGCGACCGGCCGCGATTGCGAAACCGACGTCGTTGCCGCCCACAAATGGTTCAACATCGCCGCCATCAAGGGTTCGGCCCGCGCCGCCGAACTGCGCTCGGAACTCTCGGCGGCCATGTCGAAGGTCGAGATCGCCAAGGCGCTGCGCGAAGCCCGCGAATGGATGACCATGCACTGAGTTCCGCCAGACGGGGACGCTCCGGCCAAGACCGCAGAAGACGGTCGGGCCAACAGGGACAAGGCTGCGCAGACAGCCAGGCCACGGCCATCGACAACGAGAACGCGGCACGCCGACAGGTCCAAGCCGCGCAACGAACCATGAGCCCGAACACTCCGGTTTCGCAACGATCATGGTCAACAGGAAGACAGGGAAGGTGGGTTGGGTTCACAGCGCGGGGGCGCTGGGGAAAAAGCCTGACAGGCAAAAAAGCCATGACCAGCCGAAACAAGGCTGGCGTGGCTTTTTTGCGTGGATGAGGCCACGCAGGCCCAATCGAGTGGCGCCAATGCGCCTAGACAGGTCCGATGAAGGATGAAATTGTCCCGCCTCTCTGGAAGAAGCGCGGCCGGGCGGCCGCGCGTGAGTGGAGGAGTTCTATCATCATGAAAAAAATGAGTGTTTTGAGCGCGGCCATTTTCGGCCTGATGATGAGCGCGCCGGTCGCGTTCGCCGATGCCATCACCATCTCGGTGGTCGGCCCGATGACGGGACAGCTCGCCACCATCGGCGATCAGTTCAAGCAGGGCGCACAGGCCGCCGCCGCCGCCATCAACGCGGCTGGCGGCGTCAACGGTTCCCAGATCAAGCTCGACATCGAGGACGACCAATGCGATCCCAAGCAGGCGGTGTCGGTCGCCAATCGCATCGTCGCCAACAGCGTCAAGTTCATCGACGGGCATGCCTGCTCGGGTTCGAGCATTCCGGCCTCGGCGGTCTATGCTGAGGCCGGCGCGCTGATGATGAGCCCGGCTTCCTCGAACCCGGTGCTGACCGATGCGGCCGCCAA
Organism: Mesorhizobium sp. URHB0026; assembly: GCF_054059755.1. NCBI lineage: Bacteria > Pseudomonadati > Pseudomonadota > Alphaproteobacteria > Hyphomicrobiales > Phyllobacteriaceae > Mesorhizobium > Mesorhizobium sp. URHB0026. The sequence continues at coordinate 3,481,850 of NZ_JBSSCN010000001.1, forward strand.
GTCCGGCTGGTCCACGATCATGCGTCTCTATACGCGTGACGACGCACAGGGCGCGTTCATCGGCCCGTGGATCGCCAAGAAATACGCCGGCAAGAACGTCGTCATCCTGCACGACAAGAGCGCTTACGGTCAGGGCGTGGCTGATGCCGTCAAGGCAACCATGAATACCGGTGGCCTCAAGGAGGTCTATTATGACGCCATCAACCCGGGCGAGAAGGACTATTCGGCGCTTGTCACCAAGCTGAAGGGTCTCAAGGCCGACGTCGTCTATTTCGGCGGCTACCACCCTGAGGCGGGTCTGATCCTGCGCCAGTCGGCCGAACAGAATTTCAAGTTCCAGCTGATCATGCCGGATTCCATCGCCTCGCCGGAGTTCTGGCAGGTTGCCGGCCCGGCCGGCGAGGGCACGATGTTCGTGTTCCCGTCGGATCCTCAGGCAAAGCCGGAAGCCAAGGCAGCCGTCGAGAAGATCAAGGCCGGCGGCTTCGTGCCGGAAGGCTTCACGCTGTTCTCCTATGCGGTGGTCCAGGCATTCGCCGAAGGCATCAAGCGTGCCGGCAGCGACGATCCGGCCAAGGTTGCCGAGGCGCTGAAGAATGGCACGGCGATCAGCACGGTTGTCGGCGACGTCACCTTCGACGAGAAGGGCGACCTCAAGAATGCCAGCTACGACATCAACCAGTGGCATGACGGCAAGTACGCGCCGATCGCGCAGTAATCGCCCTGGCAGTCGAGTAAACGGAATGGCCGGGTTCGTCCCGGCCATTTCCTTTTGCGATACGCGGTGCGCTCCTTCTATCCGCCGGCAGCCGCGGTGGATGCGCTCTGGTCCTCGACGAACCGCACCAGCACCGTGCCGTCGGTGACCTGCGCTCCTTCACCGGCGATCTCGGCGATCACCCCATCATGCGGGGCGGCGATGATGTGCTCCATCTTCATCGCCTCGAGGATCAGCAGAGGTTGCCCTTTGATCACAGCGTCGCCTTTCGCCACGCGCACAAGCTTGACCAGACCTGGCATCGGCGCGCGCAGGCTGCCGGTGGCGGCGGCCGCTTCATCGCTCCTGGCCAAGGGATCCGGCACCGCGAAAGTATAGCCGACGGCGCCTTCGAACACCGTGATGTGGCCAGGCCAGCGGGCGAGGCGGGGAACGGCGCGAAGATCATGCGAATTGGTGCTGTCATAAGGCGCATCGAGCGCCACCTGGAAGCGCCCGTCCGATCGCACTGAAATCCTTGCCTGAATGGCTTCGTCACCGAACTTCAGCCGCATGCGCCGCGCCACGCAGTGGAAATGCGCATAGCCGGCGAGTGACGACCATGGGTCGTTCGACGACGGCAACGCTCCGGCACCCGAGGCCGCCACGGCGGCAGCCGAGATGATTTCGCCGGTCGGCGGCGCGACCGCCGTCAGCGCCTCCTGGTGTCTGCCGATCAGGCCGGTATCGATGTCTTCAGCCATAAAATCCGGATCGGCGGCAAGAGCGGCAAGAAAAGCGGTGTTGGCGGTGGAGCCGGCAGTCTCGGTTTGCGCGAGCGCGGTGCGGAGCGCTTCCAGCCCCGCCAGTCTGTCTCCGGCATGGACGACCAGCTTCGCGATCATCGGGTCGTAATAGGGCGAGATGGCATCGCCAGCCCGCACGCCGGTCTCGATGCGCATAGCGGCGCCTTCGGGGGCAACGCCCGGAAATTTAAGGTGGTGCAGCGTGCCTGTCGCCGGCAGAAACCCCTTGGCCGCATCCTCGGCATAGATGCGCGCCTCGAAAGCATGGCCGGAAAGCGTGATCTCGCTCTGTGTCTTCGGCAGTTTCTCGCCGCAGGCGACCCGTAACTGCCACTCGACGAGATCGGTGCCGGTGACCATCTCGGTGACCGGATGCTCGACCTGCAGCCGGGTGTTCATTTCCATGAACCAGAAGCGGTCGGCATCGAGGCCTTGCGAGGCGTCGACGATGAACTCGATGGTGCCGGCGCCGGAATAGTTGATTGACTTGGCGGCTTTTACCGCCGCCTCGGTCATTGTCTTGCGCAAAGCCGGCGTCATACCGGGGGCGGGGGCCTCCTCGATTACCTTCTGGTGGCGGCGTTGCGCCGAACAGTCGCGCTCGTAGAGATGCACCGCATTGCCGAAATTGTCGCCGAACACCTGCACCTCGATATGCCGCGGCTTGTCGACATATTTCTCGACCAGCACGCGGTCGTCGCCGAAAGCGGCCTTTGCTTCGCGCCGGGCGCTGGAGAGTGCCTCGGAAAAGTCATCGGGGTGCTCGACGCGGCGCATGCCCTTGCCGCCGCCGCCAGCGCGCGCCTTGATCAGGACGGGATAGCCGATCTCGCGGGCCTTTGACGCAAGCAGCACGATTTCCTGCGCCTCGCCATGATAGCCGGGAACGACCGGAACGCCGGCTTTTTCCATCAGCCGCTTGGCGGCGTCCTTCAACCCCATGGCGCGGATCGAGGCCGCCGACGGGCCGATGAAAACGAGGCCGGCCGCCACCACCTGGTCGACGAAATCGGGGTTTTCCGACAGGAAGCCGTAACCGGGATGGATAGCCTGGGCACCCGTGGCCAGGGCCGCGGCGACAATCCTGTCACCACGCAGATAGCTCTCGCCGACAGGCGAAGGACCGATATGGACCGCCTCGTCGGCCATCTCGACATGCAGGGATCTCGCGTCGGCATCCGAATAGACGGCGACAGTGTGCACGCCGAGCTTGCGAGCCGTGCGGATGACGCGGCAAGCGATCTCGCCCCGATTGGCGATCAGGATTTTCGTGAACATGGAGCCTCCCGGGTCAGTATCGGGCGGCGCCGTTTTGGCAGGCACCGGCCTATTTCGAAGCGGCGATCTCGCAGGCGCCGCCGGTGGTTACCTTGTAGTGCGTGCGCGTGGCCAGACAGGATTTCATAGCCAGTTCTTCCGCTGCCTTCTGTGACGGCGCGTTCAGATGCCCGCCGCAGATTATGTATGATGACATGATCCGGGCATAGGGCGTGGTGGCGTAGGCCGAATGGCCGCCAGCCGCCACATACGCCTTGTAGGCCTTGGTACATGGATCTTTCGAGTTTCGTGGCAAATAGGGCGGGAAACGTTTGTCTCCCTCGCTTCCCGTCAGCGATCCGGCCACGCCCAAACCGTACGAGGCGGCTAGCAGCAATGCCGAAAGTGTTAAAGTAGACACATTCCGTGAATATTTCTGTTTCATTCTCACCCCATCCCAACTGCAAAGTGCAGGAGGAGCGATAGCGAATATTCTCCGGCGCCGCCAGAGCCGCGGGATGAGCTCGCGATTTCGTGAGCGAACGAGGGGCCTGGTCTATAAAATTCAATATTCACCCAATATCGCAAGATGCCGTCGGTATAGTTTTGCCATGGCTTCGTCGAAGCAGCAGAGCACAACGATTTCGGGAAGCATGTTGTGCTTGATGAAGTCATTGACCTCATAAACGGCGACTTTGGCCGCGTCATCTTTCGGATAGCGGTATACACCGGTCGAGATAGCTGGGAACGCAACCGAGCGGCAATCATTGGCGACGGCTAGTTCAAGCGAACGCCGGTAACAGGACGCCAGCAGCTCGGCTTCGCCCTTGCCACCGCCCTGCCAGACGGGCCCGACAGTATGGATGACATGTCGAGCCGGCAGCTTGTAACCCTTGGTTATCTTGGCATCGCCGACTTTGCAGCCATTCAGCATCCGGCATTCGAATTCAAGCTCGCGGCCTGCCGCGCGATGAATGGCGCCGTCGACGCCGCCGCCACCAAGAAGCGAAGTGTTCGCGGCATTGACGATGGCGTCTACATCGAGCTTCGTGATGTCCCCGGTGTGGACTTGGATCCTGTCTTGGGCCTTGCTCATCTCACATCCTGAACACGCCGAAGCGTGTCTCCTCGATCTCGGCGTTGAGCGCGGCGGACAGGCTGAGCGCCAGCACCTCGCGTGTCCTGGCCGGATCGATGATGCCGTCATCCCAGAGCCTTGCCGAGGAATAGAGCGGATGGCCTTCATGCTCGTACTTCATCAGGATCGGCTTCTTGAATTTCGCCTCCTCCTCGGCGCTCCATTCCCCGCCCTTGCGCTCGATGCCTTCCCGCTTGACCATGGCCAGCACCGTCGCCGCCTGCTCGCCGCCCATCACCGAGATGCGCGCGTTCGGCCACATCCACAGGAAGCGCGGTGAGTAGGCGCGGCCGCACATGCCGTAATTGCCGGCGCCGAACGAACCGCCGATGATGACGGTCACCTTTGGCACCTTGGCGGTCGCCACTGCCATCACCAGCTTGGCGCCGTCCTTGGCGATGCCGCCCGCCTCGTATCTCCGGCCGACCATGAAGCCGGTGATGTTCTGCAGGAAAACCAGCGGAATCTTGCGCTGACAGCACAATTCGATGAAGTGCGCGCCCTTCAGCGCGCTTTCGGAAAACAGCACTCCATTGTTGGCTATGACGCCGACCGGCATGCCATGCAGGTGGGCGAAACCGGTGATCAGAGTGGCGCCGTAGTTCTGCTTGAACTCATCGAATTCGGAGCCGTCGACGATGCGCGCGATCACCTCGCGCACGTCATAGGGCTGGCGCAAGTCGGTCGGAACAATGCCGTAGAGTTCGTCCGCTGGATGAAGCGGCGGAATCGGTTTCTGCAAATTGAGGCTTACAGCCTTGTTCCGATTCAGGTTCCTGACGATGCGCCGGCAAATGGCGAGCGCATGCTCGTCGTCCAGCGCGTAGTGATCGGCGACGCCGGAAAGCCTGGTGTGTACATCCGCGCCGCCCAATTCCTCGGCGCTGACGTCTTCGCCGGTGGCCGCCTTCACCAGCGGCGGTCCGCCGAGGAAGATGGTCGCCTGGTTGCGCACCATGATCGTCTCGTCCGACATCGCCGGCACATAGGCGCCGCCAGCGGTGCAGGAGCCCATGACGCAGGCGATCTGCGGAACGCCGCCAGCCGACATGTTGGCCTGGTTGTAGAAGATGCGGCCGAAATGCTCGCGATCGGGAAAGACCTCGTCCTGGTTGGGCAGATTGGCGCCGCCGCTGTCGACCAGATAGACGCATGGCAAATTGTTCTGCAGCGCGATCTCCTGCGCGCGCAAATGCTTCTTCACCGTCAGCGGATAATAGGTGCCGCCCTTCACCGTGGCGTCGTTGACAACGACCATCACCTCGGTGCCCTCGACGCGGCCGATGCCGGCGATCAGGCCGGCCGACGCAATCTCCTCGCCATACATGGACCAGGCCGCGAACTGGCCGATCTCGAGGAAGGGCGAGCCGGTGTCCAGCAATTGCGCCAGGCGTTCGCGCGGCAGCAGCTTGCCACGCGAAACATGGCGCTCGCGCGCCTCTTCCGAACCGCCGCGCTCGACGGTCGTGGCCTTTTCGGCGATGTCGGCGACCAGAGCCCGCATGCGTTCGGCATTGGCGCGGAAGGTATCGGAGGAGGGCGAGATCTGGGTTTGGAGGACGGCCATGCTACACCCCCTCCGCCATGATCTCGCGCCCGATCAGCCAGCGACGGATCTCGCTGGTGCCGGCGCCGATCTCGTAGAGCTTTGCGTCGCGCAAAAGCCGGCCGGTCGGATAGTCGTTAATATAGCCGTTGCCGCCAAGCAGCTGGATGGCGTCGAGTGCCATCTGCGTCGCTTTCTCGGCGGCGAACAGCACGCAGCCGGCTGCATCCTTGCGGCTGGTCTGGCCGCGGTCGCAGGCGGCGGCGACGGCGTATACGTAGGCACGCGCGGCGTTCATCGCCGTATACATATCGGCAAGCTTGCCTTGCACCAGCTGGAATTCCCCGATCGGCTGTCCGAACTGCTTGCGCTCGTGAACATAGGGGATCGCTACGTCGAGGCAGGCCGCCATCAGACCGATCGGGCCGCCGGCAAGCACGGTGCGCTCATAGTCGAGGCCGGACATCAGCACCTCGACGCCGCGTCCTTCCTCGTGCAGCACATTGTCGAACGGCACCTCGACGTCCGAAAAGACCAGTTCGCCGGTGTTGGACCCCCGCATGCCGAGCTTGTCGAGTTTCTGCGCCACCGAAAACCCCGGCATCGCCTTTTCGACGATGAAGGCGGTGATGCCGCGCGATTTCCGGTCCGGGTCGGTTTTGGCGTAGACGACCAGCGTTTCGGCATCCGGGCCGTTGGTGATCCACATCTTGGTGCCGTTGAGCACGTAGCGGTCATTGCGCTTTTCGGCGCTCAACTTGAGTGACACCACGTCGGAGCCGGCGCCGGGTTCCGACATGGCCAGCGCGCCGACGTGCTCGCCTGAACATAGCGGCGGCAGGTATTTTTCCTTCTGTGCCGGCGTTGCCCAGCGGTTGATCTGGTTGACGCAGAGATTCGAGTGGGCGCCGTAGGAAAGGCCGACCGATGCCGAGGCACGCGAAATCTCCTCGACCGCGATCACGTGGGCGAGATAGCCCATGCCGCTGCCGCCGAAATCGGGATCGGCGGTTATGCCGAGCAGGCCAAGAGCGCCGAGTTCTCCCCATAGATGCGCCGGGAATTCGTTCTCGCGATCGATGTCGGCGGCTATCGGCGCGATTCTGTCCTGGGCGAAGCGCCGCACAAGGTCGCGCAGCGCCTCGATGTCCTCGTCATGCCCGAAGCTGAGCGTGTTCGTGTACATGTCGTTCCTCCTGCCGCATGCCTCTCGAAAGCCGACTTCGATTTTCGGAAAGGATCCCGCGCGAAATCAAAATGCTACAGCATCCTTTGCACATCCGAAGGGACGCGCGACGCTGTAGTATCGGTAGCCATCTTCGCGCCGACCAGGCGCATTGTCATCGAAAGGTATGTCTGCGTGACCTCGGCGATCGACAATCGCTCGCCCGGCCGGAACCAGACGATGACGCCGGTCATCATCTGGATCAGAGCCATGGCCGTCAGGCCGGTGTCCTCGATGCTGAAAATACCCGCCTCGGCGCCATCGCGCAGGATCGAACGAAGTTCCTTTTCGTAGGCCGTGCGCATGCGCAGGATCTGTGTCAGCCTGTCGGGCGACAGGCTGCGCAATTCCATGTTCGACACATGCGTGGCATGGCGGCGCTCGATATGAAAGGCGATGTGGTTGCGCACATAGGCGGCAAGCTGCCGCGCCGGATCCGCGCCAGCCGGCCTGGAGTGCTCCCAGGCTTCGCGAAGCCCTTGCATATGTTCGCGCATCAGCGTGAACAGCAGGCCTTCCTTGGTCGGGAAATAGCGGTAGAGCGCGGCGGCCTGCACGCCGACCTCGGCGGCCAGCTGGCGCATCGACATTGCATCATAGCCGTAACGCGCAATCAGGGTGACCGCCGCTTCGCGGATAGCCGCCTCGGTTCGGCCGCCGTCTGATCCCGTGGTGCGTGCCATTGTCACCTCACTGGCAACGTAATAAAACGAACGTTCAATTAATTCAAGTGGCGGAAATCGGTCTGTGCTATGATTCTGAAGTCTCCAGGGGTGGTCCAGGTCTCCAATTCGTCCACATCGATCCGCGAGACAGATGCGCACGGCGGGCCTTGCCGCAGCCGTTCAATCATGGCCGCAATCGCCGCGTCGCCGCCGGTGAGCCATGCCGTCACCGAGCCGTCTCTTTCGTTGCGCACCCAGCCCAATAGCCCGAGCCTTGTCGCTTCACCGCGTGCCCACGCCCTGTAGCCGACCCCTTGGACCGTGCCGAATATGTGCGCCTGCACTGCCCTTTTCCGGTCATTCATGGCTCGCTCCGTTGCATTGAGTCTGGCGCGGCATCGAACGAAGGCAACGGCTTGACAGAGTGACCGCGATGAAATCGACCGGCTTCTGTCTATTTTTGGTCGAGGCGCGGGTGCTGTTCAAGCTCGGCCGTCGCTCCCGCCATGGCGCCAATCGCCCGGGACCTCCAGGTGGAAGCCGCCTATGTTGCGAGAATCATCCGCACATTTTCTGCCGCCGGCCTGACCGAGATGTGCACCGGTCCCGCGCCACTCCGGCCGCGCGTTCTTTCGCTCACCGCGCGCGGCCAGGCCGCGCTTGCGGCACTTGATGCGGCCACGGATCGTGATCTCGCCCGCCTGACCGCTGGCTTGAATGACAGGGAAGCCGCGGAATTTTCGGATGTGCTGGCGCGTGCCGCGCATCTGCTCGGCGCCGCGATGGCTCCCGAGCGCCGCGGAGTGCCCTAGTTTCCGCGCGCCGCTGCCAAGGCGCCAGGCAATTCCTCGGCGAAGATGTCCAGTTCGTGGACGAGACCGACACTGACCCGGATGCAGCGGTCGAGCCGTGGCGCCATCGGCTTGCGGATGAAGACGTCGCGCGACAACAGCCCCTGCAGCACTTTCAGGGCGAAAGCACCGTCATGGCCGCAGTCGATGGTGACGAAATTGGTCGCCGAGGCCAGCGGCTTCAATCCGTTCTGTTCGGCGATATCAGCAATGCGCCGACGTCCGGCGGCGACCCGGGCCACCACCGTCTCGAGATAGGCTTGGTCGGCGAGAGCCTCGACGCCGGCGATCTGCGCCATGCGGCTGACACCATAGTGGTTGCGGATCTTCTCGAAGTCGCTGATCACTTGCGTCTCCGCGACGGCATAGCCGCAGCGTATGCCGGCAAGTCCATAGGCCTTCGAAAAGGTTCGCATGCGGATGACGTTCGGCCGCGAGATGTCGATCGGCGGCAGGGCCGAGGCTGGTCCCAATTCGCCATAAGCCTCGTCGAGCACCAGCATGGTGGTTTCCGGCAAGGCTTCGATGAAGCGGATGACCTCGTCGGCTTCCCACCAACTGCCCATCGGATTGTCCGGGTTGGACAGATAGACCAGCGGCGCCTTCTCCCTGACGACTGCCGCGAGCAGACTGTCCAGGCTTTCCCTGTCATTCTCGTAAGGGACGGTCACCAGCCGGCCGCCGACACCGGCAATGTGGAAGTTGAAGGTTGGATAGGCGCCGAGCGAGGTGATCACCGCATCGCCGGGCGCCACGTACATGCGCGCCACCAGGCTGAGCAGACCGTCAATGCCTTCGCCGACCACCACGTTCTCGACAGCCACATAGTGATGCTCGGCGACCGCGACCTTCAGATCGTAATTGTCCGGGTCGCAATACATCCACTGGTCGCGCGCGACACTCTCCATGCGGGCGATGACGCGCGGCGAAGGACCAAAACTGCTCTCATTGGCGCCGATGCGGGCACGGAAAGCGCGCCGGCGCTCACGCTCCTGCGCTTCGGGACCGACAAACGGCACGGTCGACGGAAGCGCGGCGATGAGTGGTGAGAGGGCAGGGCGTTGAGGCATGTCCGGAAGCTCGCTTGGAAGGGGGCTTCTTGCTAACGTGCGCCACCGGTCGGTGCAAGCTGCGCGATAGAGCATCGCTATAAATACAAAAAGCCCGGCGGTTGCCCGCCGGGTTTCGATTTCAACAAGCCGAAATGTCTTAGAACGAGCACTGGAAGCGGAGAATGCCGCCGATATTGCTCTTCTTCTCGGCGCCGTCCCAGGCCCGCGTCAGATCATCGCTAACGACGATCTGATAGTCGATCTCGGCCGTGACCGTAAAGCCGGGGACCACGTCATGAGCCGGTGGCGTTCAACCACGATGGTACCGGCGAAAGCGCTGTCAGGCTACTATCCCCCAGCGTTGTTGCGCAAATGACACCAATTCGGCCTCACTCAGAAAGCTCTCGTTAACCATCGGACCCGCCGCAACCGGCTTTCCAACCGAATCCGACGACCGGCCCGCGGAATCAAGAGAAGGTCGCCAGTCAGTCGCCAGCGATTTGCCGCATAACCGCCGCATAGGGGACGCCTCTGGGCCGGCGCGCTGTTATTTTTCCATATAATGGCGCAGGCTTGTTGATTGTGCCGGCGCTTTTCTTTATCCAGCGGCGCAACGGAGAGGTGGCCGAGTGGTCGAAGGCGCTCCCCTGCTAAGGGAGTAGAGGTCAAAAGCTTCTCGTGGGTTCGAATCCCATCCTCTCCGCCACCCTACGCCCTGCGGAGTTCTGCAGACCGAGCCTCGCTAACCGGCCCCCAGATCATCTGTCCGGAATAAAAAAGAAAACGGCTCGTCTGGCTGCTTTTCGTCGGCCTTCGCTCACGATTCTGACTGGAGGTCAGAAGATGAACATCAAGAGCCTTCTTCTCGGCTCCGCTGCGGCCCTGATCGCGGTTTCCGGTGCGCGCCCGACGCAACGCGACCATCAATCGAAAGATGGCCGCTCTCAGCAAACTGCTGCGCAAGGCTTACAAGATGGGAGATATTCCACAGCCTGCCCGAGTTTCGCCGCCAGAAGGTGCCGACGACCAGGTCGTGCCGCACATCCTGGGCCACACCTGCGCTTCGCGTCTTGTCCAGGGCGGCATCGACATCCGCAGCGTGCAGATGTGGCTTGGGCACCAGCCCTTGTCGATGACCATGCGCTACGCGCATTCGGCCACCAATGATCTCGATGGCTGCGTTGTCGTGCTGGAGAAGCCTCGCGGCGAGCAAGCGGCCGGCAGCGCGGAAAGCTCGCTGTTTTCGTCGCCGGTGACGACGCCGTCGGCGAAGCGGAGCAGACGGATGTGGGCGCTTCGGCGAAGGCGTCGCCAAAAGCGACCCGCAAAAGCTCTAAGGCCAAGTAGTTCCGACAGTTTGCCTTTGCTGCCGTAACAGCCCCGGGATCTGATCTGGTCTTGGGGCTTATTGCCTCTCGGCGCGATCGAGAAAAGCAGCAACGGTGCTGGGCAGGCTGCCGGTCTCGAGGAAAGGCGCGTGGCCTTGGCCCTCGACCGTGATCGCTTCGAGGTTGGGGTGGCGCTTCTTCATTTCTTCAAGCGTCTCGACGGACAAAAGTCTGGAGTTGGCGCCGCGTATGACAAGCATAGGCATGGCGGCCAGCGCCTCGAACTGCCTCCACAGATCCGGCAGTTTCTTGCTGAGGTCGAGGACGGCCAGCGTTTCAACCAGCCTCGGGTCGAAATCCGGCATCAGCCCCTGATCCGTCTCGCGATAGAGCGCTGACGCCATCCGCTCCCAATCCGCCGAAGCGAGGGCGGGAAAGTCGCCGCCATGGGTGTCGCGCTGGGCGTTGACAGTCTCGGCACGACTCTTCGGTTTTGGCGCGGGATCGAGATAGGTGCGGATGTGGGCAAGGCCGGCGGGTTCGATCACTGGCCCAATGTCGTTGAGCACGATGGCTTTCAGCGCCGCCGGCTGCATCGCGCCAAGCACATGGATGATCAGCCCGCCGCGCGAGGTGCCGATGAAGTCCGCCTGTTGGATGCCGAGCGCCGTCAGCCCGGCAAGGATGTCCCCCGCCTCGACGCCGACATTATAGTGACTGACATCGGGATCGTAGGCCGACTGCCCGCGTCCGCGGTAGTCGAAGGCGATGACCTTGCGTGCTAGGGCGGATCGCGTTGAGAGATAGAGCGCCAGCCCGTGAAAATCCCGCGCATTACGTGTCAGGCCAGGCAAGCAGACGACCGGCCAATGAGCGGAATTCGCTTCGCCATAGACGCGCGCGTGAAGTCTCAGCCCATCTGGCGCGGCATAGAAGAAGTCGGAGAAACCTGGGTCGCTCGACACGGGACGGACTCCTTAGCCGAAGGATCGTCCACGTCTGCTATAGGCGGAGCGCAGGAGGGTCAAATGGGAAAGGCTCCTCCTTGTCGTCACGAGGAAGAGCAAGAGCCTCAGCTGCGCCCGTTCACGAGATCGCCGACGATGTCGTACTTGCCGGAGATACGCATCTTGTAGACCTCGTAGTTCTCCATTACGCGCTGCACGTAACTTCTTGTTTCCGTGTAGGGAATCCGTTCGATCCAGTCCACCACCGCATCGATGTCCTTGCCGCGCGGGTCACCATATTTCGCCACCCACTGGCCGGCCCGGCTCGGGCCGGCATTGTAGCCCGCGAAGGTCAATACGTACGAGCCGTTGAAGCGATCAAGCTGTTCGCCGAGGAAGGCCGAACCAAGCGTTGCATTATAGGCGGCGTCGGTTGTCAGCCTGTTCTGCGAAAACTGCAATCCAGCCTTCTTCGCCAATTGCCTGGCGGTTGCCGGCATCAGCTGCAGCAGCCCGCGCGCGCCGGCACTGGATATGGCGCCAATATTGAATTCGCTTTCCTGGCGGGCGATCGCGTAGGCCAGCGCCTTGCCGGAACCGGAAATATTGGCCGAATCAGGGATGACACCGAGCGGATGCGACAGCGCTCCGACGTCGATGCCCCGCGCGCCGGCGATCTTGCCGATCTTCAGCGCCATGAAATGGTTGTCCTGCTTTTCCGCCAGGACGGCGAGCAGTGCCAGTTCACCCGGGCTGGTCAACTGCCCGGCAAGGTCGCGGTAGAGCGTTTCGGCATAGCGGTCGTAGCCCGCCTCCTGCAGGCGCTTGATGGCGGAGACGGCTTCGTGGCCGGCAAAGCTCTGCCGGTCGGCGGCACTTGGCTGGGGATAGAAGATGTTGAGTGCCTGCCGGCCGACACGTTCGGCGGCGAGCTGGCCGTAAAACGTGGTGCCGTAGGTCGCCGCACGTCCAAAATAGTCCTTGGCATAGCCGGGGCCCCCGACTTCCGCGGCGCGGCCGAGCCAGTAGTAGGCGCGCGACAGGGTCATCGGTCCCTGGGCAAGGTCGGCGATGCGCGTGAAATGCATCGCCGCGAGCTTGGGATCGTTCAGGCCGCGCAGCGCGTACCAGCCGGCATGGAACTCGGCTTCCGCGGCATTGGCCGCGCTTTCGGCGGCATGCGTGGCGACTATCTTGTATGCCGTCTTCATATCGCCCTGGTCGACCAGTTCGCGCGAGAGCACCCGGCGTTCGACCCACCAGGCATCCGGATCGACCAGGGAGTCACGGTCCGCCGGCGCCTTCATGACAACCGCCGCGGCGCCCGCAAAATCCTGCTGCTTGCGCAGATACTCGGCCTGCGCGAAGAAATAGCCGGCCGAATGCTGCGCGGCCGGCACGGCCTTCAGCAGTTTGGCGGCATTCTTGTCGCCCCTGTCGGCCGCCGCCCAGGCGTCGGCAAGCTGCTGGGCGCCGGCGAGGCCGGCGACACGCAAGGCGGAATTCACCCGGTCGGCATAGAACATGCGCTCCATGCGAAAACGGTGATCGGCGGCAGGAACAACGCTGCCGAACTCCTTGATCAGAGCCGTCTCGTCCTTGGCTTCCAGGATCGCGGTGCGCCAGAACGGCGACAGCACCGATCGCGCCGCCTTGGCGTTGCCGGACGACACATAGGCGCGCGCGAGAACCATCACGCCTTCGAATGTCTGCGGCTGGCTGCCGTCGAATGCCTTGACGACGACGTCGGCCGCCGGGTTTTCGCGGTAGAGCGCGCGCTCGCTGTTCTTGCGCAAGGCAACGGTGCCAGGCCAGTTGGGCAGCATCTTCGCGGCCGCCGCGATGTCGCCGCTCGGAACCTTGTCTCCGCCGTAAAGCGCGATCGCCCAGGCCAATATGTGCTGGTCGAGCGATTGTGCGGGCAGTGCATCACGCACGCCGCGCGCGCCGGAAATATCGGCGGCCGCCAGCGCATCCAGCCCACTTTTCAACAGCGCGACGCTGGGTGAGGGTGCCTGTCGCGCCTTGTCCTGTACACCAGGCACCGGGATGGCCGAGGTGACCCGCACATCGACGCTGCCGCTGATCGCCACGCCGGGCATCAGCGCGGCGACGGCGCCAAGCAGCGCGAAGAGATGAGGCCGACTGGTCGGCATGATGACGTGTCTTTCCTTAATCCAGCATTTTACCGGCGGCGAAGAAGCCTTGAAGCCTAAACTTAGGTCGTGAAGGGCTCGTAAACAAAGGGTTATCGAGGCCGTTGGAATTACGCTTGCTGGCACCATGGCAATGCTTGCCGCGCAACAATGTCGAGACTATGGTGCGCGGCTTCGCTTTCGGTTAGAAGGCGCGCACCACGAAACGCCGATGCATGGCGCCCAAAAGTGGATACCGGTTTTGGGGTAACGACATGCATAACCAACAAAGTGCATGGCGCCCAAAAGTGGATACCGGTTTTGGGGTAACGACATGCGTGAACCAAGAAGTCCCAAGGAGTTGGACGACATGCTGAGAGGCTCGCTTACCGCGCTCGTGACACCGTTCGAGAAGAGCGGGCGTTTCGACGAGAAAGCCTTTCGCGTGTTCGTCGACTGGCAGCTTGGCGAGGGCACGACGGGCTTGGTTCCTGTCGGCACGACCGGCGAATCCCCGACGCTGTCGCATGACGAGCACCGCCATGTCGTCAAGGTCTGCGTCGAGGTGGCCAAGGGCCGCGCCCCGGTTGTTGCCGGCGCCGGTTCCAACAACACCGAGGAAGCCGTCGGGCTCGTGCAGTATGCCGAAAAGGCCGGCGCCGATGCCGCCCTGGTCGTCACGCCCTATTACAACAAGCCGACACAGCGCGGCCTCTACGAGCATTTCGCCGCCGTCGCCAGGGCGACCAAGCTGCCGATCATCATCTACAACATCCCGCCGCGCTCGGTCATCGACATGACGCCGGAGACGATGGGCCGGCTGGTACACGACTTCAAGAACATCGTCGGCGTCAAGGACGCTACCGGCAAGGTCGAGCGAGTGTCCGAGCAACGGATGACCTGCGGCAAGGATTTTATCCAGCTTTCGGGCGAGGACGCTTCCGCGCTGGGTTTCAACGCGCATGGTGGCGTCGGCTGCATCTCGGTGACCTCGAACGTCGCGCCACGGCTCTGCGCCGAATTCCAGGCAGCAACGCTTTCGGGCGACAGTGCGAAGGCGTTGGAGCTGCAGGACCGTCTATTGCCGCTGCACAAGGCAATCTTCATCGAGCCCGGTGTATCCGGTGCGAAATATGCACTGTCGAAGCTTGGCAAGGTCGAGAACGTGCTGCGTTCGCCGCTGGTGACTGTCGAGCCGGCAACGGCCGAGAGGATCGATGCGGCCATGAAGCACGCCGGCTTGATCAATTAGCGAGCCCGTTTGGGAAGTCTGCTCCCACGGTGATCTGAAGGCGCCACCTGCGCTTCCGGTGCTCCCGTACTATATGTACGCTCCGCTCCGGTTCTCGGTAGCGCCATCATCTGGCTCGCGGGAGCGAGTTTCGAAACGGACTCTAGACCTCATGAACCAAGTCAGAAAAGCCGATCCCAACAACAAGACCGTTGCCGAAAACCGCAAGGCGCGGTTTTCGTATGAGGTGCTCGACACGATCGAGGCCGGCCTTGTGCTGACCGGAACCGAGGTCAAGTCGCTGCGTCAGGGCCAGGCCAACATCCAGGACAGCTATGCCTCGGTCGAAGGCGGCGAGATCTGGCTGATCAATTCCTATCTGCCGGAATATCTGCAGGCCAACCGTTTCAACCACGAGCCGCGCCGCCGCCGCAAACTGCTGCTCAACAAGCGCGAAATGGCCAAGCTGTCGCAGAGCGTGGACCGCGAAGGCATGACGCTGGTGCCGCTGAAAATCTATTTCAACGATCAGGGACGCGCCAAGCTGCTGCTTGCCGTCGGCCGCGGCAAGAAACTGCACGACAAGCGTGAGACCGAAAAGCAACGCGACTGGTCGCGCGAAAAAGGCCGGCTGCTGAAGGAACGCGGGTGATCGGGAGATAGCCCGGAAAGCCAACGGTCGGGTTTTCAACCTCGAACACCGGCAAGTCCAACAGGGGATGGTCTTGAAGAAGCGGATTGTTCTCTGGGGCGTGGCCACTCTTGCCCTGGGATGTGTCATTGCTTTGGGGGGAGTGGCCTATTTCCGCACCTACTCTCCCGACCGCGACCGATATCCGCTCAGAGGCATCGACGTCTCCCATCATCAAGGCCGGATCGACTGGCGGCGCGTTGCCGCGGATGATGTGGCTTTCGTCGTCATCAAGGCGACTGAAGGCGGCGACCATGTCGACGACGCCTTCGGCGGCAATCTGCGCGAGGCCCGCGCCGCCGGCCTCGCCGTCGGCGCCTATCATTTCTTCACCTTCTGCCGGCCGGGCGCCGACCAGGCGAGGAATTTCATCTCGGTGGTGCCGCACGATCAGCCGCTGCTGCCGCCCGTGGTCGACATCGAGTTCGGCGGCAACTGTCCGCGGCGACCGTCGCCCAAACAGTTGAATGCCGAACTTCAGGCCTTCCTCGGACCTGTCGAGGCGGCATTCGGCAAGCCGGTGATCGTCTATCTGACGGATGAAGCCGAGGCCGCTTATGGCGGGCAAATCGCCGCTCGCCCACTCTGGCTACGCTCACTGCTCATGGAACCGGACCGTCGTGACTGGATCTACTGGCAGTACCACAACAGGGGGCGCGTGAACGGCATCGAGGGGGACGTCGATCTGAACGTTTTGCAGGGCGGGCCGGAGAAGTTGGCGGCGCTGCTCGCCTCCACACCTTAATGAACAGGCCCGATCTGATGCCGGTCCGGTTCTTCGGCAGCCTGCCATGCCCCTGAAACCATTCACGATCCAGCTAAGGTCGAGACAGCCAGATTTTCCCGGTGTCGACCCATCGCCGAATAGCCCATCCCGGCGGCCATGATGGCGATGGCCACGCATTGGATAGCCAGCGGGGTCTCGCCAAGCACGACCATGCCGACCATCACGGTGGCCACCGGCACACCTGGGAGGAATAGCGATGCGGCTTGTGAGCCCAATCGGTCGACAATGTAAGTGTAGAGGAACATTGCGGCAGCGCCCGCGAGAAGACCTTGAATGAAGATCTGGCTGGCGATTTCGGCGCCTGCGGCGGCATGGAGGCCGCTTGGCGCAAAGACATAGAGAAGTGGCAGCGGTAGGCAGGACAAAAGCACGACGCTCGCGGTCGCCGTGACCGGGTCGACACGCCATCGCTGCACAAGGACGGCGTATGTGGAAAACATCGCGCCCGATCCGATAAACAGCAGGTCCCCGAACAGGACATCGCTGGCGCCGGTGCGCGCCGGCGCTATGAACAGCAACAAGCCGGCGATGATCGTGACGACACCAATGATTCGCCGACGCGACGCGCTTTCCCTGAACAGCGACAATAGGAACGAAAAGAACACGATCGAGGCCGGGCAGAGCGCCGCGGCATGGGCGGCGGGCGCGTGGGTCAGGCCCCAGTTGATGATCAGCGGATAGGGCAATCCGGCCAGTGCCGCCAACGTCAGTCCACGCCGCCAGCCCAGCGCCTTCATGGTCGCCAGGCCGCGCCTCCAGACGATCGGCAGGAACACCGCGCCGGCACCGGCAAAGCGCAGGCCGGCCATGTCGGTGGCCGTCAGATGCTCCCTGAGGCTGAAGCGGGCGGCGACGAACTGCGCTGCATAGATGGCGATCATGACAAGACCGGCGATCACCGCCAGTCTTGTGTCTCCGATGTCTCGTCCGTCGGCCATGTCAGTTCCGCCGCATGTTCATGCCGCCAGGACGAGACAGCCCCGACCTTGCGATGAAGCGGAGCCTATTGTCGAAAGGGCCGCGACAAAATACGCTGTTTTTCACAATTTGAAGTGTAATTCACGCAAATAGGATGACTTGAACGTGAATCCTGAATCAGTCGACCTAGACGCCGTCGACCGCGGTCTTCTGCGACTGTTGCAGGAAGATGGACGCCGCACCACGCTCGACCTGGCAGCGCGCGTCGGCCTGTCACCGACCGGTGCCAGCCAGCGCGTGAAACGCCTGTTTCGCGACGGCTTCATCACCGCCGTCAGGGCGGTGCTCAATCCGGCAAAGATTGGCCGCGGCATGCTTGTCTTCATCGAGGTGCGGCTCGATCACGCGGCGCCGCATATCTTTGACCGCTTCGCCGAGGCGGTGGCAAAGGCGCCCGAGGTACTGGAATGCCACATGGTCGTCGGCGGCTTCGACTATCTCGTGAAGGCCCGCATTGCCGAGATGGCCGACTATCAGGACTTTCTCAAACGCGTCATCCTGCCGCTGCCGGGGGTGAAGGAGACACATACCTATGCCTCGATCGGCGACGTGAAGCCGGATGCCTTGCTGCCGGTGTGAGCAGGCACCGCGGACCGCACGGTATCCGAGAGCTCAGTTCTTCAGGAATGCCGCGATCTCGCCAAACACCCTGACGAACATGTCTTCGGTCAACACACCCGTATTGGTGTTGTAACGCGAGCAATGGTAGCTCGAAAACAGCATGATGCCGCCGGCTTCCAACTGGCCGCCATGTTTGAACGGATAGGCGGCGACGCGCCCGCCCAGTGCCCGCACGGTCGACTGGTGCGCGATCGATCCCAGCGCCAGCACGGCGCGCAGGTTGGGAAAGCGAGCGATGGTCGGCACCAGGAATGTCCGGCAGGTGGCGATCTCGGCACCGACCGGCTTGTTCTCCGGCGGCACGCAGCGCACCGCGTTGGTGATCGCCGTGCCGACGAGCTCCAGCCCGTCATCGGGCCGCGCCTTGAACTCGCCGCGTGCGAAGTCGTGGGCAATCAGTGTCGAATAGAGCAGGTCGCCGGCATAGTCGCCGGTGAAGGGGCGCCCGGTGCGGTTGGCGCCCCGCAGGCCAGGCGCCAGACCGACGATCAGAAGCTGGACGGTATCTTCGCCGCCCAGTGGCAGGAAGGTCGGCACCGGGGCGTTGAACCATGACGGCTCGCGCTGCCGCCATTCGGCGATGAAATCATGCAGCCGCGGGCAGAGCGGGCAATCGCGGCTGGGTTCGGAAAGCGAGAGGGCGGTCAAGTCGACCGGCCTCAGTAGTCGTCCTCGTCGACTTCAGCCGGTTCGGGCCGCCGTGCCGGCCGTTCGGAGGGGTCGCGGCCAACTTCGTTCTTCAGCGACGCCAGGTCGATGAAATGGTCGGCCTGCCGGCGCAGGTCGTCTGAGATCATCGGAGGTTGAGAGGACATGGTCGAGACGATCGACACCTTGCGGCCACGCCGTTGCAGCGCTTCGACCAGCGTTCGGAAATCGCCGTCTCCGGAGAATATGACATAGTGGTCGACGACATCGGCGAGTTCCAGCGCATCGACGGTGAGCTCGATGTCCATGTTGCCCTTGATCTTGCGGCGGCCGGTCGAGTCGGTGAATTCCTTGGCGGGCTTGGTGACCACCTTGAAGCCGTTATAGTCGAGCCAGTCGATCAGCGGCCGGATCGAGGAGTATTCCTGGTCCTCGACCAGCGCGGTGTAATAATAGGCGCGCAACAGGTAACCGCGCTTGTGGAAGCTCGCCAGGAGCTTGCGATAGTCGATGTCGAACCCGAGCGCGCGCGATGTGGCGTAGAGATTGGCGCCGTCGATGAACAGGGCGATTTTTTCACGAGGGTCGAACATGGAAATAGTCCTTTTCGAAAAAACGGCCGTCTAAACGAAATGCGGTAGCGACTTTCGGTCAGGCTCATAATAAACCGGCCGACCTTGGACCCACCGAGATAACGCCAGTTTGGTGGCAATCCAAGGGCATGTGGCGCACTGCAAGCAATTGTGATCGTGGCGCCGAACCCTGGACCCGGCTGGCTTTGCCAGATCGGGAGTTCGATGTTGAGATTGAGTGCCCTGTGGGCCCGCATCGCCATGATGCTTGTATTTTGGCCGCGTTCGGGTTAAGGACCGCGCCTGTTTTCCATCAAATCCAGGCATGAAAGGGGCAGTCCATGGCCCGCGTAACCGTTGAAGATTGCATCGACAAGGTCGATAACCGCTTCGAGCTGGTGCTTCTGGCCGGCCACCGCGCCCGTCAGATCAGCCAGGGCGCGCAGATCACCGTCCCGCGCGACAACGACAAGAACCCGGTCATCGCACTGCGCGAGATCGCCGACGAGACGCTGTCGCCCGACGATCTCAAGGAAGATCTGATCCATTCGCTGCAGAAGCATGTCGAGGTCGACGAGCCTGAAGTCGATGGCGAAGTGATCGCCGATCAGACCGGCGGCGCCGTTGCGGCCGCCGAAACCGACGACGCCGAGGAGAACGTCACCTTCGACCGGATGACCGAGGAAGATCTCCTGGCTGGCATCGAAGGCCTGGTGCCCCCGGAAAAGAGCGACGACTACTAAGTCGGCCGTCCGTTCCGGCGGTCGCTGAATCTTCCGGCACTTCCGTCCCGGCGGTTTCGTGGCTATCTATGACATGCGCCGTACAACAGTGCGGCGCATGATTCATTTCATCGCCGAGAGATTTAGCCCATGATGCGTCAGTATGAGCTTGTCGAGCGCGTCCAGCGCTACAAGCCTGACGTCAACGAGGCGTTGCTCAACAAGGCCTATGTCTACGCCATGCAGAAGCATGGCCACCAGAAGCGCGCTTCCGGCGATCCCTATTTCTCGCATCCGCTCGAAGTCGCCGCCATCCTCACCGAGATGCACATGGACGAGGCGACCATCGCCGTCGCCCTGCTGCACGACACCATCGAGGACACGACGGCGACGCGGGCCGAGATCGACGATCTGTTCGGTCCCGAAATGGGCAAGCTGGTCGAGGGCCTGACCAAGCTCAAGAAGCTCGACCTCGTCTCGAAGAAAGCCGAGCAGGCGGAGAACCTGCGCAAGCTTTTGCTGGCGATCTCGGAAGATGTTCGCGTGCTGCTGGTCAAGCTCGCCGACCGTTTGCACAACATGCGCACCCTTGATCACATGCCCGAGGCCAAACGCCTGCGCATCGCCGAGGAGACGATGGATATCTACGCGCCGCTGGCCGGGCGCATGGGCATGCAAGGCATGCGCGAGGAGCTGGAAGAGATCGCCTTCCGCTTCATCAATCCGGAAGCCTACCGGGCCGTCACCGCCCGGCTCGCCGAGATATTCGAGCGCAACAAGGGCGTGCTGACCGACATTGAAAAGGCACTGTCGGCCTTGTTCGAGAAGCACGCCATCAACGCCGGCGTGAAGAGCCGGCAGAAGAAGCCATGGTCGGTGTTCCGCAAGATGGAGGCCAAGGCGCTGTCCTTCGAGCAACTGTCCGACATTTTCGGCTTCCGTGTTGTCGTCGACAGCGTCGAGGACTGCTATCGCGCGCTGGGTGCCATCCACACCACTTGGTCAATGGTGCCCGGCCGTTTCAAGGATTACATCTCGACCCCAAAGCAGAACGACTACCGTTCGATCCACACCACCATCGTCGGCCCTTCGCGCCAGCGCGTCGAGCTGCAGATCCGCACCCGCGAGATGAACAAGATCGCCGAATACGGCGTCGCCGCCCATTCGATCTACAAGGACACCGGCGGCAAGACGAACGGCGCCGGCCATGCGATCTCGAAGGAGACCAACGCCTACGCTTGGCTGCGTCGTACCATCGAGCAGTTGGCCGAGGGCGACAATCCCGAGGATTTTCTCGAGAACACCAAGCTTGAGCTGTTCCAGGACCAGGTGTTCTGCTTCACGCCGAAAGGCATGCTGATTGCCTTGCCGCGGGGCGCCACGCCGATCGATTTCGCCTATGCGGTCCACACCGATGTCGGCGACACCTGCGTCGGCGCCAAGGTCAATGGCCGCATCATGCCGCTGATGACGGAACTGAAGAATGGCGACGAGGTCGAGATCATCCGCTCCAAGGCGCAGGTGCCGCCAGCCGCATGGGAATCGGTCGTCGTCACCGGCAAGGCGCGCGCCGCCATCCGCCGCGCCACCAAGAATGCGATCCGCAAGCAGTATTCTGGCCTTGGCGCGCGTATTCTGGAGCGTGCCTTCGAACGAGCCGGCAAGACCTTCACCAGGGAAAGCCTCAAGCCCGTGCTGCACAGGCTCGCACGCAAGGACATCGAGGATGTGCTGGCATCCGTGGGCCGCGGCGAACTGGCCTCGACCGATGTCATGAAGGCCGTGTTCCCCGACTACAAGGACGAGCGCGTCACGCCGGCGGCGCCCAAGCAGCGCGAGGAAGGCTGGTCGAAGATCCGCAATGCCGCAGGCATGCTGTTCCAGATACCTGGCCGGGCCGCGCGCAAGGACAAGGACCAACCAGGCGCCGGCGCCGTGCCGATCCGCGGCGTGCGCGGGGACCTGCCGGTGCGCTTCGCGCCGGAAGGCGCGGTCCCTGGCGATCGTATCGTCGGCATCGTCCAGCCGGGCACCGGCATCACCATCTACCCGATCCAGTCTCCGGCGCTGCAGGCCTTCGACGATCAACCGGAGCGCTGGATCGACGTGCGCTGGGACATCGACGAGCGCACCAAGGAGCGGTTCCCCGCGCGCGTCTCGGTCACCGCCATCAACGCGCCGGGTTCGCTTGCCGATATCGCCCAGGTCGTCGCCTCCAACGACGCCAACATCCATACGCTGTCGATGGTGCGCACCGCGCCCGATTTCACCGAAATGCTGATCGATCTCGAAGTCTGGGACCTGAAGCATCTCAACCGGCTGCTGTCGCAGCTCAAGGACAATTCGAGCGTCAGCGATGCGCGGCGCGTCAATGGCTAGCGATAGCCGACCATGGGGGACGAGATGAATACCGACGAAGTGCTGGACATATTCCGTGAGGCTGGCGCTGTTCTGGAGGGTCATTTTATCCTGACGTCGGGCCTGCGCAGTCCAGTCTTCCTGCAGAAGGCACGCGTCTTCATGCATGCCGACAAGACCGAGCGGCTTTGCAAGGCGCTGGCCAAGAAGATTCGCGCCGCCGTGCCAGGCAAGATCGACTATGTCGTCGGGCCGGCGATCGGCGGCCTGATCCCTGCCTACGAAACCTCGCGCCACCTTGGCGTGCCAGCGATCTGGGTGGAGCGGGAGGGGGGCGAGTTCCGCCTGCGCCGCTTCGAGATCGATCGAGGCGCCCGCGTCGTCATCGTCGAGGACATCGTCACCACCGGTCTGTCGATCCGCGAAACCATCGATTGCCTGCGCGACGTTGGCGCAGAGGTGTTCGCGGCCGCCTGCATCATCGACCGTTCGGCCGGCAAGACCCATGTCGGCGTGCCGTTGATCGCGCTTGCCGAATATGAAGTTCCAGCCTATCCGCCGGACAGGTTGCCGCCGGAGCTTGCCGCCATCCCGGCCATCAAGCCGGGCAGCCGCAACATCTGACGAGGAGATCGAAATGATCGCCGGCATCGACCATTTCGTGCTGACGGTCCGCTCGGTTGAAGCGACCTGCGACTTCTACCGGAGCGTGCTTGGCATGCGGCGCCTGGATCAGCCGAACCGGCCGACAGCGCTTTTGTTCGGTTCGCAGAAGATCAACCTGCACGAAGTCGGCCGCACTTTCGAGCCAAAGGCAAGGACGCCGACGCCGGGTTCTGGCGATTTCTGCCTCGTGTCGGCGGTGCCTCTCGCCGAAATCCAGGCCGGCCTCGCGGCCGAAGGCGTTGCCATCGAAGTCGGTCCGGTCGAGCGCGTCGGCGCGCAAGGAGCTATGATGTCGGTCTATTTCCGCGATCCCGACGACAATCTGGTCGAGGTCAGCGAATATCTGAAGTAGGCGCCGCGCCGGAAGGATATCGTCTCGACCCCGGATGGCGACCTTGTCGAAGTCGGCTGGAACCCCTGGCGCATATCGGTCATCCGGCTGCGACAATTAGCCGAAACCACTTCTCAAATTCGCCGCGATTATCCGATGTGGAGGAGATGGATCCGAGCAAAAACCTGGCGCTGCGGACGCTGAGCGTAAGGCCTTCGGTTGTCGTTGGGCTTGCGGATGGCTATATCAAAGTCGCGATTGCCTTCTGGCGACCGTAAAGCGCAAGATGTGGCAGTCGAAACCTGGCTGGAAACAGCCGGCGTGTAAGCTGTGAATTGTCTGGAATAGGAATAGAGTGCTTTTTCGTCGCCGCAAGCCTGATGGCCTTTTCGAGCGGGTGCGTACCTATCTGTGGCCGCGCCGTTCGTTTTCGCGCTCGCTTCAATATTTCTCCAAGCGCATTCTGCGGCTGAAGGCCACCCCGCATGCGGTGGCCGCGGGTGTCGCGGCGGGTGTCTTTGCTTCGTTCTTCCCCGTCGGTTTCCACTTCATCATTGCCGCCGTTCTGTGTTGGGTGATCGCCGGCAATCTGGTGGCCGCCGCTCTCGGAGCCGTATTCTTCGGCAATCCGCTTACTTTTCCGCTCTTGTGGGGCGCATCCTGGGAAACCGGCAAGCTCATCCTGCACGATCGCTTGCCGACACACGGTCCGCCGGCGCATCTGGGCGAGATGCTGCACACGCTTTCCTTCGCCAAACTATGGCATCCCGTACTGGAGCCGATGCTGATCGGCGCGGTGCCGCTCGGGCTGGTGTTCGGCCTGGTGTTCTACGGCATCACGCGCTGGGGCATGAATGTCTTCCGCGAACAGAGGCGCAAGCGGCTGGCCGAGCGCGCGAGACGCCGTGAGCATTCGCCTCATTCCGGCGGAAGCGTCGGTTCTGCCGCCCAATGATCATCGGCATTGGCAGCGACCTGATCGACATCACACGCATCGAGAAATCGCTTGAGCGTCACGGCCAGCGCTTCATCCAGAGGATCTACACCGAGGTGGAACAGGCGCGTTCGGAGAACCGGCGCGCCCGCGCGGCTTCCTACGCCAAGCGCTTTGCCGCCAAGGAGGCATGCGCCAAGGCACTGGGCACTGGTCTGGCACAAGGGGTCTTCTGGCGTGACATGGGTGTCGTCAACCTGCCAAGCGGTGCGCCGACGATGGCGCTGACCGGCGGGGCGCTGGCGCGGCTGGAAGAGATCGTGCCTCGAGGCCATCGGGCAGCGATCCACCTCACCATCACGGATGATTTCCCGCTCGCTCAAGCCTTTGTGATCATAGAGGCGCTACCGGTCGAAGAAGCGCCACATTGATTGCATCTGACGACCGGCATGGACGTTGCCCAGCGCGCGCCGAGACTCTATACCATCCAACGCACAATCGAGGACGACATGAGCGTGGCTGAAAAATCTCAGAAGAAATCCGGCGGGCTTGGCGAAACCGTCAGCGTCATCGTCCAGGCGCTTTTGCTCGCCCTGGTCATTCGCACGCTGCTGTTCCAGCCGTTCTCGATCCCGTCGGGCTCGATGCGGCCGACGCTTCTGGAAGGCGACTATCTGTTCGTGACCAAATGGTCCTACGGCTATTCACGCTATTCGCTGCCTTTTGGACCGGACATTTTCTCGGGCCGCATCTGGGGCTCAGTGCCCAAGCGTGGCGACGTGGTGGTGTTCAAGTTCCCACCGGATCCATCCGTCGACTATATCAAGCGCGTCATCGGCCTGCCCGGCGACAAGATCCAGATGAAGGATGGCCAAGTCTTCATCAATGGCGTCGGCGTGCCGCGCGTCAAGACCGGCCAGATCGACAATCCCGACATCACGGAAAAGGATTATCCGATCGACGTCTATCGCGAGACGCTGCCCGATGGTGTCAGCTACGACACGCTCGACCTGTCGCCGAACTCGATTGGTGACAACACCCGCGAATTCGACGTGCCCCCCGGCCACTATTTCATGATGGGCGACAACAGGGACAATTCCGCCGACAGCCGCTTCACCGTCGGTTATGTTCCAGCCGAGAACCTGGTCGGCCGCGCCAACCTTGTCTTCTTCTCGATCGCCGGCAAGGCAAGCCCGCTCGAAATCTGGAAATGGCCGTCGCTGATGCGCGCTTCGCGCCTGTTCCACTTCGTCAACTGATGGCGTTGAAGCGCCCGACAGGCGAGACTCTGGCCGGTTTGGTGATGGCCAAGACCGGGCATGTTTTCAGGGATATCCGCTTACTTGAGACGGCCTTGACGCATTCCAGCGCGGTCAAGGCGGCAAGCAACAATCAGCGTCTTGAATTCCTAGGCGACCGCGTGCTTGGTCTTGTCGTCGCCGATATGCTTTTCGAGAAATTCCCCGATGCACCGGAAGGCGAAATCGCGCCCCGTTTCAATGCGCTGGTCGATGCAAAAACATGCTCGGAAGTCGGCATCGAGATGCAGCTGGAGAATCTGGTTCGGGCCGACGCCGCCTTGAAGACGCGATCGCGCGGCTACGGCGGAAACTATCTGGCTGATGCCGTCGAAGCCCTAATCGCGGCAGTTTACATCGATGGTGGTATCGACGCCGCGCGGCGGTTCGTTCTGCGTTATTGGGAGCCACGTTCGAGCACGGTTGTGACGAAGCCACTTAATCCGAAATCCGATTTGCAGGAATGGATTGCCAAGTCGAGTGACGCGCGACCCGAATATGTGATCGAAAAACGCGAAGGGCCCGACCATCAGCCGGTCTTCACTATTTCTTTGCAGGTTAGCGGCTTTGCACCTTCCATCGGTACCGGCGGCTCCCGCAGAGCGGCCGAAGAAGCGGCGGCTTCGGCATTTCTCGTGCGCGAAGGCGTGTGGGCCAATAAAGGGAGCGCGGCATGACCGCAGAAGATACTGCAGCCGCTCCCGTCACGCACTCCGGCTTCGTTGCGCTGATCGGCGCGCCCAATGCGGGCAAGTCGACGCTGGTCAACCAGCTGGTCGGCGCCAAGGTCTCGATCGTCACCCATAAGGTGCAGACGACACGTGCCATCGTGCGCGGCATCGCCACGCACGACAACGCGCAGATCGTCTTTGTCGACACACCGGGCATCTTCAAACCCAAGCGGCGGCTCGACACCGCGATGGTGACCACCGCGTGGGGCGGCGCCAAGGACGCCGACATCGTGCTGCTGCTGATCGACGCCGAGCGCGGCATCAGGGGCGATGCAGACGCCATCCTCGAACGGCTGAAGGACGTGCGCCAACCGATGGTGCTGATTCTCAACAAGGTCGATCGGGTCAAGCACGAGGCGCTGCTGGCCCTGTCCGCGGCAGCGAACGAGAAAGTGCCGTTCCAGCGCACCTTCATGGTCTCCGCGCTGACCGGTTCCGGCTGCAAGGACCTCCTCGACTATCTGGCGCAGGCGCTGCCGGCCGGTCCCTGGTACTATCCGGAAGACCAGATTTCGGACCTGCCGATGCGCCAGCTGGCAGCCGAGATCACCCGCGAAAAACTCTATCTCAGGCTGCATCAGGAACTGCCCTATTCCTCGCACATCGAAACCGAGAAATGGGAAGAGAAACAGGACGGCTCGGTGCGCATCGACCAGACCATCTTTGTCGAGCGCGACAGCCAGAAGAAGATCGTGCTTGGCCACAAGGGCGAGACCATCCGCGCCATCGGCCAGGCCGCGCGGATGGAAATATCAGGCATACTGGAACAGAAGGTCCACCTGTTCCTGTTCGTGAAAGTGCGCGAGAACTGGGGCGATGACCCCGAGCGCTACCGCGAGATGGGGCTGGAGTTCCCCCGCTAGGCCGAAAAATCCTGGCACGTCATCGGCGCGGTGCTGGCCGACCACAAGCATTGGGCGTGAGGCCAACGCATGTCGCCCGGAAGTGTCCTCGGTTCCGGGACAACGACATGCATAAAATCGGAAGCTTACAGCAGGTCGGCGAATCCGATTCGCCGCTACGAGCTGTAGAGCACGCCGCGGCTTTACGGGAACCGCTCCCCGGGTGCCGGAAAGCAGCTAAGGCGAAGCGCCGGTTCCTCCACGCGGCCCGCCATGGCGCGAGACCAACTCAGATTCTTGGCAAGCCGCCAACGAAGCGGCGACGCGCCATGAGGCCGGCTTTCAGCGCGGTGATCTGGAGCCGCTGATGGTGTTGTTTTCGCGCCGACAGCGATACGAGGACAGAAATCGTAGATTTATCGAGCTATCTTAGATTTATATTTTTAAAGACCGTAATGCACCGAATTGACCGGCAAATGTAGAAGGATAAATCTAATTATTACAAAAATATGACGAAGTTCCATTTGTGCCATTTAAAAAACTCAAGCCAGCATCGCCTAGTGTTATTTGTGCAACACGGATTTAATCTGTGGCGAGAATCCAGCGCATTTATGGAATTGTCATTGAAGGTGGACGATTGGTGGGTATGTTCGCCGCGAAAAGGGGACGCGGTGCGGGCCTTTTTCATTGTGGGGGTGAGGCGGGAAAACATATCCGCCAGCCACAATTCAGAAGCCATTTTTCAAACTTGACTGGAGAGGTCAGAAAATGAACATCAAGAGCCTCCTTCTCGGCTCAGCCGCGGCTTTGATCGCGGTGTCCGGCGCGCGCGCCGCGGACGCGGTTGTCGTCGCCGAACCGGAACCGGCCGAATACGTCAAGATCTGCGACGTCTACGGCGCCGGCTACTTCTACATCCCGGGCACCGAGACCTGCCTGCGCATCGGCGGGTATGTCCGTTACGACATCGGCGTCGGCGATGCCGGTTCGTTCGATGGCGTCAACCACGTTCCGGATCACCAGGACGGCAGTACACATTCGACCTACTACAAGAACACCCGCTTCACACTGAAGACCTGGACGGGGCAGGAAACCGAACTCGGTACCCTGAAAACCTACACGGAGACCCGCTTCAACTACGGCAACAGCTCCGGCGACTACATTAATCAAGGCGCCTCCAACGCCGACGATTGGCAGGGCCGTAACAAGTCTCTCTCGCTGCGCTTCGCCTGGATTCAGCTCGGCGGTCTGCGCGTCGGTAAGGACGATACGGCTTTCGATACGTTCATCGGCTATGCCGGCAACGTCATCCAAGATACGATCGTCCCCTATGGCGGACAGGAGAGCAATGTCGTTCAATACTACTTCGACGCGGGCAACGGCTTCTCGGGGCTGGTGTCGCTCGAAGAAGGCGCTGGCAAAACCGGCACCATCGACAGCTATGTCCCGCATGTCGTCGGCGGCTTGAAGTACAAGGCCGACTGGGGCGCGATCACCGGTGTTGTCGCCTATGACAGCAATTATGAGGAAGTGGCCGGCAAGGTTCGTCTGGACGTCAACGTCACCAAGGAACTGTCGCTGTTCGTCATGGGCGGCTACGGCACCGATGACAACCTCACCGATCCAACCAACTTCATCAACGCCAAAGGTCGCGGCTTCTACAAGCAGTGGGGCGGCAACTGGGCAGTCTGGGGCGGCGGCACCTACAAGTTCAACGCCAAGACTTCGTTCAACGCCCAGGTCTCTTATGACGACTGGAAGAACCTCGGCATCGCCGCCAACATCGCTTATACTGTTGTGCCCGGATTCACGGTCACGGCCGAAGTCGATTACCAGAACGTCGGCAATGACACCCCGGCCAACTCCGTTTGGGCTGGCGCGACTAAGAAAAGCAACGTTGGCGGCATCCTCCGCTTCCAGCGCTCCTTCTAAGGCTTGGACTGACCTCGGCAACCGCCCGCGGCACATCGCTGCGGGCGGCTTTTTTGCCTCGTTGCGAGAGCCGGCACAGGCGCCAGACCCATACCTTGATTTCGCCACCCGTTCGGTGAAAAGCTTCTAGTATGGAATGGCGCGACGAGGGAATCATTCTCGGCACCCGCAGGCATGGCGAAACCAGCGCCATTCTCGAGGTGATGACGCGCGCCCATGGCCGCCATCTCGGCCTCGTGCGCGGCGGCCGCTCCCGCAAGCAGCAGCCCGTTCTCCAGCCAGGCAATCGTGTCGATCTCTTGTGGCGCGCGCGCCTTGACGAGCACCTGGGCACCTTCCAGGCCGAAGCGATCGAGATGAACGCCGCCCGGCTGATGGACAGTGCCATTGCCGTCTACGGCCTGCAGACGATGGCGGCGCATCTGCGCCTGCTGCCCGAGCGCGATGCCCATGGCGGCCTCTACGAGGCGCTTTCGGTGATGATCGTGCACCTCGACGACGCGGATGCCGCCGGCGAACTGGTGGCGCGTTTCGAGCTTCTGATTCTCGATGAACTCGGCTTTGGCCTCGATCTCAGCCAATGCGCCGCCACCGGCACAAGGCAGGATCTGGCCTATGTCTCGCCTAAGTCCGGGCGCGCGGTGTCGCGTGAAGCCGGGGCGCCATGGCACGACAAGATGCTGGTGCTGCCCGCCTTCCTGCAGCGTGGCTCCGGCCAGCGCGCCAATCAGGCGGCGATCGCGGACGCCTTCCGCCTGACCGGCTTCTTCTTCACCCGCCACGTCTACGAGCCGCGCGGCATCGATCAGCCCGACGCGCGCGCCGGCTTTCTGGCCGCACTGCGCAAGCACCACGCAACGCAGAGGCCCATCGCCGGAGAGAGCGCGGCCAGGGAAATCATCCGGTGAGCGAAGTCGAACTCTATCCGGGCCGCCGCTCGGCCTCGGCACCATTCCTCATGCCGACGTCCTGAAATACCCCGGCCTGGAATTGCCGCAGCGAATCGTCGACGGCAAATACCCGGCCCCCCGATCTCCCTCCGGCTCAGCTCGCGTTGACCGAGGTATCGGAAGGTCGCGCCGTGTTCCGCGGCGGCCGAATGAACGCCACCTCAACCCGCTGGGCGGCGTTCACGGCGGCTGGGCGGCGACGCTGCTCGATTCAGCGTTGGCTTGCGGGGTGCGGACCCTGCTAGAGAACGGCGAGGCTTACACGACTGCAGAGTTCAAGGTGACTTAACGCGGCCGATCACGCCCAGGACCGGTGAGGTTGTCTGCGAAGGCAAGGTGGTTCACAAAGGCCGCACGCTTGCCGTTTCGGAAGCGACGCTGAAGGATGCCGACGGCAAGCTGCTGGCTTTCGGTACCGAGACATGTTCGATATTTCCAGCCGCCAATCTGGCGGCACGTTGAATTTTCAGCCGTTTAGCCGCCGTAATTGAATGTCAGTGAGATGAAGCGTCAGTGAAAACTGGCCTGGTTTGGGGGAACCGCCATGTTTGAGAGCCTGATCGGCCTCGTCGCCATCATTGCCTTGTTCGTCATCATTTCGCGTCAGCAGGGCCGCATCGGCCTGATCGAGCGCGAGCTTGGCGCACTGCGCAGCCTCGTGCTTTCGGGCGCGGTATCGCCCACGGTCAAGCCATCGGAACTGGAAGTGGCGCAGGGCACGGCCGACACGGCTCCGGTGGCCGCGCCTGCCGACATCGCCCCGGCAGCAATCGGCGAGCCGGCACCCGCACTACAGGCCACGGAGTCGGAAATTCCGGCAGGAGAGAGTGTGCCCGGCCCTTGGAGCGCGCCCGAGATCACACCGAAAACGCCAGAGGTCGCGCCGGCCGCGGTCGCCAAAGCCGCTCGCCAGTCCGACGTCGAGACCGCGCTCGGCACGCGTTGGGCGGTCTGGGTCGGCGGCATTGCGCTGGCTCTGGGCGGCTTGTTTCTGATCCGCTACACCATCGAGGCCGGCATTTTCGGGCCCGGCGTGCGGCTCACCATGGCGGCGGTGCTCGGGTTGGTGCTGGTCGCCGGCGGCGAGTTCATTCGCCGCACCGGCTTCAAGGTACCGGTGCAAGGTATTGCGGGCGCCTATATTCCGGCGATCCTGACCGCGGCCGGCGCCTTCATCCTGTTCGGCACCGTCTATGCCGCCCATGGCGTTTACGGTTTTATCGGCCCGGCGCTTGCCTTTACGCTGCTCGGTGCGATCGGCATTGCCACCATCGCCGCCGCTCTCGTCCATGGCCAGGCGCTGGCCGGCATCGGTCTCGTCGGCGCCATGGTGACGCCGGTGCTGATCGCTTCGCAGGCGCCCAATCCGTGGGCGTTGTTCGGCTATCTCGCCATCGTGCTCGCCGCCACTGGCGTAATCGCCCGCATGCGCGACTGGAATGCGCTGATGGCGGCCGCTTTTTTCGGCACAGGCGTCTGGACCATCCTCTACATGACCGACGCACCGGGCGCGAACCTCTCCGCCATCTTGCTCATCGACGCCGTGACGCTGGCTGTGCTCGCCCTTGTCTGGCTGAGCAGTCGTGGCGGCCAGACCGGACAAGCAGGGACTTTCGACTGGCCCTCCATCGTGCCTGGACTGTTCGTCGCCTTCTCGGCGCTTGGCCTCTCGGTTGACCCGGTCTTCGCCGCTGCCGGTGATGCTTTGCCGGGCGCGGTGCTGCTTATCGTGATGGTAGCGGTCGCCCTCTACCGCCCACTGGCGCTGCCACTACTTTACGCCGCTGGACTGGTGACGGTGCTTATCTATCTCGGCATCATCCCGCCAACGTCTATCGCTTCCGACTTTTCGGGCGGCGCTTTGGGTGTTGATGGAGCCCCCGTGGCCAGCGCCAACGCGCTAAGCTTGCGTATCGGTATTGGCCTCGGTCTGGTTTTCGTCGCCGCTGGTTTGTGGGCCGCGCGCCGCTTCGTCGCCACGGCGCAGATCCGAGCAGCCTCTTGGGCTGCATGGGGTGTCATCGTGCCGCTGGTCATCCTGCTGGCGCTCTGGTTCACCTTCGGCAATCTCGACCGCGACTTTGTCTATGCCGCCGTCGCGGCCCTGCTGGTCCTGGCCTTCGCCGCCGGCGGCGAGTGGATCGCGCGGGCTGAGGAACCGTCGCTCAAGGGCGGAGCCGCAGTGTCGTTTGTTTTGGGCGGCGCGGCAGTCGCCGGCCTCCTGATGCTGCATATGGCTTTTGATTCCGGTTGGACCACCAGCCTGCTTGGTGCCGCCGCGATCGTGCCGGCGCTCGCCACGCGCTGGCGCTTCTATCCTGTGCTCGGCTGGATTTCGGTCGCCGCTGTCATCGTGGTGCTTGGCCGCGCCGCCTTCGATCCGACGATCGTCGGCGCCGAATTCCTGTCGACGACACCGGTCTTCAACTGGTTGCTGCCGGGCTACGGCGTGCCGGCGCTCGCCTTCGGCTTCGCGGCCTGGCAACTCGCCCGAACCACCGATGGCCGTCCACGCCTGGCCATGGAAGCGGCGGCGGCACTGTTTGCGCTGCTGACGCTCGCCATGCTGGTGCGTCACGCAATGCATGGCGGCGCCATCAACAGCGATGCGCCGACGCTCGCCGAACAGGCGATCTACACGCTGATCGCCATCGGTGCCGGCGCCATCCTGATCGCCATCGACAGGCGCTCGCCAAGCTCGGTGCTGCGTTATGGTTCGATGGCGGTGGGCGTGCTTTCGGCCGCCTTCATCGTCATCCAGCATTTCCTGGTGCTCAATCCGTTGTTCACTGACGAATCGACCGGCCGGATCCCGGTCTTCAACCTCTTGTTCCTCGCCTATCTCCTGCCGGCCGTCGCCGCCGGTGGTCTGGCGCTCTATAGCAGGGGCAAGCGGCCGAAATGGTATTCGGCCATGCTGGCGCTGATGGCGGCGCTGCTTGCCTTCGCCTATGCCACGCTTTCGGTCAGGCGCCTGTTCAAGGGCGAGTTCATCGGCATGTGGAGCGGCCTTGGGCAGTTGGAGACCTATACCTATTCGGCGCTCTGGCTGGTTATCGGCGTGGCGCTGCTCACGGCTGGCGTCTGGCTGAAATCGCAGGTGCTGCGCATCGCCTCCGCCGCGCTGATCGCGGTGGCCGTCCTGAAGGTCTTCCTGTTCGACATGTCGGAACTGGAAGGGGTGCTCAGGGCGCTTTCCTTCATCGGGCTCGGCGCCGTTCTGATCGGCATCGGTCTGTTCTACCAGCGGCTGCTGACGCGGGCGGCAAAGGAGAAATTGCTGGCCGGCGAACAATAATAGCCGGAATTCAACGCTGTGCGGGAATAAACCGCCATCCGCCGGCGTTATCTCAGTGCTTGGGTGACCGGAGCGGTGGACCGCTTCGCGCTGGCTGCTTGCGCCGTGCCGGGAAGGCGCGTTCTATCGGGATCAACAAGGGCGACCTCAGAACCAGCGGTCATGGACGAAAAAAAGGCAGCAATCCTTGGCGAAATACCGCGCCTGCGCCGCTACGCACGCTCGCTTCTGCGCGGCCGTGATGCTGCCGACGACCTCGTTCAGGACTGCCTCGAGCGTGCGCTGTTGCGGCTCGACAACTGGCAGACGGGAGAAAGCCCCAGGAGGTGGCTGTTTACGATCATGCATCATTTGTTCATCGACCAGATGCGCAAGGTGAACCGCCGCGGCGAAGCGGCGATGCTGCCGCTGGAGGCGGGCGAGGCGGTTGCCCAGCCGCCCGAACAGTTGGATGGCATCGCTTCGCGCGAGATCATGGACGCGTTGCAGGCGCTCAGCCCCGATCGCCGCGCGGCCATTGTCATGGTTGCCATAGAAGGCTTTTCCTATGCCGAGGCTGCCAACATTCTGGGCGTTCCCGCCGGCACGCTGATGTCGCGCATCGCGCGGGGGCGTGAGGAATTGCGCGGGCTGCTGGAAGACACAGCGCGCCGCCGCGCCATAAGGATCGTCGAGAAATGATCCGCCGCGATTTTTCCGAACGGGACATCCATATGGCGCTCGACGGCGAACTGCCGGCCGATGAGCGCGCCGCCTACGATGCCTGGCTCGACGCCAATCCCGAGATGAAGGCCAGGAGCGCCCGCTTCACCGCCGACCGGGAGGCGTTGCGCTCGGCCTTTGCCGGCGTGCTGGACGAGGTGGTGCCAGTGCGCTTGCGCAAGGTGGTCCTCGGTGAAGCGCCTGTTAAGCTTGCTGCGCCACGCTCACGCTGGTGGCTTGCCGCCGCCGCGGCCGTCCTTCTCGCCACGGGCGGATTTGGCGGCTACTTTGCGGGTATCGGAGGGATCGGGCAGGAGGATCCGGCGGAGGATCAGCTCGCCGAACAGGCGATCGCCGCCCATGTCATCTATGCCGCCGAGAAGCGGCACGCGGTGGAAGTGCCGGCCAGCGACAAGGATCATCTGCAGACTTGGCTCTCCAACCGGGTCGGCCTGAAACTGGTGGCACCGGACCTGAGCGCGAACGGCTTTCAGCTGGTTGGCGGCCGGTTGTTGCCGGCGGGGGAAAGCAAGGCCGCGATGCTGCTCTACGAAGACGATAAGGGCGAGCGCATATCCCTCTTCGTGACGGCGGAATCGACCGAGAATGCCAAGGGCACCTATGCTTCGGCGCAGGACGGTCCGCAGGCCGTCTACTGGCTAGATAAGGGCTATGGCTGTGCCGTCGTTGGTTCGCTGCCGCGCGAGCAGTTGGCGGCCGTGGCCAAGAGCGCGTATGGCCAGCTTCTGGCCGGTCTGTCCAGCTGAGCCGGCTGCGATCTTGCGCGGTCGGCTGGCATGAAAACAGCGGTTCCGTTCAAAGCTTGCCGGCTTCCCTGCCGTCGCGGAAGCTGTCACAATTCGGCCCTAATCAAGGAGCGATAGCGCTTGGTGAATACCGGCGCTTCGGCCGGTGTCTGCGACGCTTTTCGACCGGGGCCGTTGCCGCAACGCAATCGAGGTTTTCTCAAGCCGCATGCCTGCCGAGATCCGCACGGCCCGCGCGTCTGACGTCGATGACCTCGCCGCCATCGAGAAAGCTGTATTCTCGAGCGACCGCATTTCCCGCCGCTCCTTCCGCCTGTTCATCGAGCGCGAGACCGCCGAGACGCTGGTCGCCGAAATCGATGGCCGCGTCGGCGGTTATGCGATCGTGCTGTTTCGCAAGGGCAGTGGGGTGGCACGGCTCTATTCGATCGCCGTTGGACCGTTTTTCGGCGGGCTCGGCATAGGTCGTCAATTGCTGGCTGCGGCCGAAGAGACAGCCTTCGAACACGACCGCATGATGCTGCGTCTCGAAGTGCGCGAGGACAATGGCCGTGCCATCAGCATCTATGAACAGGCCGGCTACCGCAAGATTGGCCGCGAGCCCGGGTACTACGAGGACGGCGCGACGGCACTGCGCTATGAAAAAACCCTGCGCGGCGACCTTCCGGTCGCCACCAGGGTGCCATTCTATCAGCAGACCTGCGAGTTCACCTGCGGCCCATGCTGCCTGATGATGGCCATGGCCAATTTCGATCGTGGCTTCGTGCCCGACCCCGTGATGGAAATCCGACTCTGGCGCGAGGCGACGACCGTCTTCATGATGTCAGGACCGGGCGGCTGCGAACCATTCGGCCTGGCTGTCTCGGGCTACGAAAGCGGGCTTGCGGCGGAGATTTACGTTTCGTTCTACGGCGCATTGTTCCTGCAGTCGGTGCGCAGCGAGGACAAGCGCCGGGTCATGGAACTGGCACAGGTCGACTTTCGCCGCCGCGCGGAACTTTACGGCATCCCGGTGAATTACCGTCCATTCACCATCGACGATATCAGGGCGGCTCTCGCCGGGGGCAAACTGGTGCTGGTGCTGATCAGCGGCTTCCTGATGTTCGGCAAGAAGGTGCCGCACTGGGTGCTGGCCATCGGCGATGATGGCGATCATATTCTGATCCACGATCCGTGGGTCGAGGATGAAAGGCAGGAAACCATCCTTGATGCCGCCAACATTCCCGTGCCTTACGGCATCTTCATGAACATGGCGCAGTTCGGCCGCGACGGACTGCGTGCCGCCATCACTTTGGGAAAGAGATAATGACCTGGGTCATTCTTACCGGCAGGCAGGGCGATCTCGACCAGGTGGCGACGCCGCACAAGATCATCACCAATCGCGACTATCTCGCGCATCCCTCGCTGTTTCGCGGTCAACGGCCTAAGGTCATCAACCTGTCGAACAACTACGGCTATCAGAGCCGTGGCTACTATGCCTCGCTGCTGGCGAGTTCGCGCGGCCACAAGGTCATCCCGACGGTCGAGACGATGATCGACCTGTCGGAGCGCAAGCTCTACGAGCACGCCTTGCCGGAACTGGAACTGGCGCTCAACAAATGCCGCAAGGATCTCGGCGGCGTATTTCCGGCGAAGGTCTGCATCTTCTTCGGCATCGGCCCGTCCAAGGTCTGGGACCGTTTCGCCAAGCTGTTGTTCGACTGGTTCCGGGCGCCGGCGCTCGAAGTCCATATCAAGGACAGCGCCGAATGGGCTTCGATCCGCAAGATCGGCTTCCACCCCCTGGCTCGGATGACGGAGGACGAGGAAAAAAGCTTCATCCAGTGCCTGGAGACCTACACCAACCGCGAGTGGCGCGACACCAAGGGCCGCACGCCGGCGCGTTACACCTTCGCCACGTTGGTCGATCCGCATGAGGAATTGCCGCCCTCGGAAATCTCTTCGCTGCGCTACTGGGCCAAGATCGCCGAAAAGATGGGGGTCGAAATCGAGCCGATCACCAGAAAGGATCTGGCCAAGCTCGCGAATTACGATGCACTGTTCATCCGCGAGACCACCTCGATCTCCAACCACACTTACCGCTTCGCTCGCCGCGCCCAGCAGGAAGGCATGCCGGTCATCGACGACCCGCTGTCCATGATCCGCTGCACCAACAAGGTCTATCTCAACGAACTGATGGCCTCCAACAAGGTGCCGGTGCCGCCGACGGTGATGATCGCCGGCACCTCTGACCTCGAACTGGCCGCACAGACGCTGGGTTTTCCTCTCGTGTTGAAGATCCCGGATTCGTCCTTTTCTCGCGGCGTCAAGAAATGCGAGAACCTGGAGGAGCTGACGCGGCTCGCGACCGAATGGCTGGAGGAATCCGACCTTCTCATCGCGCAGAAATTCATCCCGACCGAATATGACTGGCGTGTCGGCGTGCTCGGTGGCCAGCCGCTGTTTGCCGTGCACTATCTGATGGCCAAGAAACATTGGCAGATCGTCAACCACAAGGCCAATGGCAAGCCCGACCAGGGCGGCATCAAGACCTTCACGCTGAAGGAGACGCCGGCCCATGTCGTCGAGACCGCCGTCAAGGCGGCGCGTTGCATCGGCGACGGCCTCTACGGCGTCGACCTCAAGGAGACCAAGGACGGTGTCTTCGTCATCGAGGTCAACGACAATCCAAACCTCGATCACGGCTGGGAGGATTCCGGCGAGAAGGACGAGGTCTGGGTGCGGCTGACGCAGTGGTTCCTGGAGCGGCTCGACAGGCCTGGGCGGTAATTCATCCGAGGGGAATATGCAGTTCATCGTCATCGAGGATTTCACCGGCAGCGACCGCAAGGAAATCTACCGCCGGTTCCGCGACCGCGGCCGGCTGAAGCCGGAGGAGCTTGTCGTGCATCACAGCTGGATCGCGGCTGATATGAGCCGCTGTTTCCTGCTGGTGGAGAGCGATGACGTTACGTCGCTGCAGCGCTGGGTCATCGAATGGGCTGATCTGGTCGAGTTCGAGATCGTGCCCGTGGCGACTAGCAAGGATATGGTGGCGGCCTTGAGCGGGCACCTCTGACCATCACCCTCCCGGTTTAGCGCAGCGCCGGCGAGCCAACCGCGTGCTGGCATTCGTTGACCAGCCAATCGCGGAACGCGGCCACGACATCGCGCCTTGCGCTTCGCTCTGGAACCGTCAGGCAATAGGGCTGACGCAATGCAATCGCGCCGACGGCCGGCCGGACCAGCCTGCCATCCTCCACCGCTTCGGCACAATAAATCCCTTGCGCCAGCGCCACGCCCAACCCCGAAATGGCGAGGTCTAGGGCCGCGCGCGACGAATTGGCCGAAAGGCCGCGCCGTGCCGCTCGGCCAGGGTGAGCACCCGCGGCCTCGAACCAGTTGGGCCAGGACGGAAACGATGCGCCTGTCGGCCCCCAGTCGGTGTGGATGAGCGGCAGCCCGGCGAGCGGCTCGCCACCCGCCTTGGTGATGCCGGCAAGCCCTGGCGCGCAGACGGGATAGACGGCGTCCCGGGCGATCTCCTCGGTCGGGTGCTCGCGATAATGCGGACCATAGGAAAGCCTGATGTCGATCAACTCGCGGTCGAACGACACCGGGTCGTCATCGCCCCGGAGCGATATGTCAGCGGCGCCGTGGCTTGCGACAAAGCCGGCGAGGCGGCGCGAGAGCCAGCCCATGGCCATGGATGGCGGCACCGACACCACCAGGCGCGGGCGGAATGCATCGGCGCCCAGTTCGCGCGAGACACTGCCGATCTCCTGGAAGGCCACCGTCAGCCGAGGCAGCATTTCCACGCCGGCCTCGGTGAGGACAACGCGGCGGTTGACCCGATGAAACAGCTTGCGCCCCATCTGCTCCTCCACGGTGCGGATAAGCTGGCTGACGGCGGCGGCCGAAACCGAAAGCTCTTCCGCCGCCGCGGCAAAGCTGCCGGTGCGCGCCGCGGCCTCGAAAGCCTGAAGTCCTTTCAGGGATGGGGATGTGACCATGATCGCTGATAGCTAAGGTAAGCTTATCCAAATCGCAGGAATCGTCGTTTCTGGAAAGCTTTTTCGTCGACTAGAATGGCTTCATCAATCTTCAGCCTGGATCGAAGCCAATGGACCATCGCGACATCATTGCGTCATTAACACCGGAAGAGCGCAACCGCCTGACGGCCAAGTCCGATGTTGCGGGCATGGTCCAGCTTTGCGCTCACTTGGGTGCGATTATCTTCATTGGATCGTTGATCGCGGCCGAGGTCCCATTCTGGCCGTTGCTGATGCTGCCGCAAGGCATCCTGATCGTCTTCCTGTTCACGCTGCTGCACGAGACGGCGCACCGGACGGCTTTCGAAACACAGTGGCTGAACGACGGCGTGGCGCGGCTGTGCAGCCTGGCGATCGCGCTGCCGGCCGATTGGTTCCGCTACTTCCATTTCGCCCACCACCGGTACACGCAGGATCCCGAAAACGACCCCGAGCTTGCCTTCCCGAAGCCCGAGACCCTGCGGCAATACATTGTCCACGTCTCGGGGCTTCCGGTGTGGTGGGGCCATCTCAAGACACTCTACGCCAATGCGATTGGCGGTAGTCAGGAGAACTATGTACCGCCGAAAGGCCGACGCAAGGTGCGGACCGAGGCGCGCGCCATGATTGCCTTCTACGCTGTCCTCATTCTGCTCGCCGTGTATTTCCGGCTCACCGTGCTTTTCTATGTCTGGATCGTTCCCGCTCTGCTCGGACAGCCATTCCTGCGCCTCTATCTGCTGGCCGAGCACGGCCGTTGTCCGTTCGTGGCCAACATGCTGGAAAACACCAGGACGACGCTGACCAGCTGGGCGGTGCGCAAGCTAGCCTGGAACATGCCGTTCCATGCCGAGCATCATGCCTATCCCGGCATTCCGTTTCACCAATTGCCGCTGTTTCATGCGCTGATCGAGCGGCATCTCAAGGTGGTCGAGCCCGGCTATGTCAGCTTCCATGAGAAATACCTGGAAACGCTGCGCTGACCTTGCGCTGACGCCATCAGCCGGTCTGACTGCGTGTCGCACGCGACTTCAGCAGGCGCTGGATGTCGGCCGGCTTCGACGGCACGCCGATCAAATAGCCTTGCGCCTCGATACAGCCATTGTCGCGCAGCATGTCGAGTTGCGCCTCGGTCTCGACGCCTTCGGCCGTGACGACGATGCCAAGCTCGGCACCCAACCCGATGATGGTCCGAACGATCGCCGCCGTGTCGCGGTTGCCCATGTCGCGAATGAATGATCGGTCGATCTTGATCTTGTCGACCGGAAAACGCCTGAGGTAGCCGAGCGAGGAATAGCCGGTGCCGAAATCGTCCAGGGCGATGCGGATGCCGAGCTCACGCAACTGGCGCAGCGTTTTCAGCACGGCCCTGCTTTCGTCCATCAGCACGGTTTCGGTGATCTCCAGCTCCAGCCGTCCAGCCGGAACGCCGGAAAATGCCAGCGCCGAGATCACGCCGCGGGCAAACCCGTTGCTTTTGAGCTGCACGGCCGAGACATTGACCGCAATACGCAAGCCGGGTGGCCAGCTTGCGGCCTCTGCGCAGGCTTTCCTCAGCGCCCACTCGCCGAGCGGCACGATCAGCCCGGTCTCTTCGGCGACCGGAATGAAATCGTCCGGCGCGACAGTGCCACGCCCTGGCGAATGCCAGCGCATCAAGGCTTCCGCGCCGGTGATCTCGCCGGAAGCGATGTTCATGATGGGCTGGAAATGCAGATCGAACTCCTGGCGCGGCAGTGCTGCCTCGAGGTCTACTTCAAGCGCCCTGCGGGCCTGCACGACAGCATCCATTCCGGGCTCGAAGAAGCGATAGAGGTTGCGTCCTTCGCTCTTCGCCCGGTAGAGCGCCGTATCCGCGTTTTTCAGCAGCGTGTCGGCGTCCTTGCCGTCGCCGGGGAAAACGGCAATGCCCATGCTAATGCCGACATGCATGTCCCGGCTCTTGTCTCTAAATGGTTTTGCGATTGCGTCGACGATGCGCTTCG
Source organism: Mesorhizobium sp. URHB0026 (assembly GCF_054059755.1). Taxonomy (NCBI): domain Bacteria; kingdom Pseudomonadati; phylum Pseudomonadota; class Alphaproteobacteria; order Hyphomicrobiales; family Phyllobacteriaceae; genus Mesorhizobium; species Mesorhizobium sp. URHB0026. The sequence continues at coordinate 3,522,551 of NZ_JBSSCN010000001.1, forward strand.
CCAGTTTTTCGGTATCGCCAATGCCCTTGAAATGGAACTGCATGACGACGAATTCGTCGCCGCCGAAGCGGGCGACGATGTCTGTTTCGTTGCGGACGCAATGCCGCAGCCTCTCGGCGACGCTTCTCAGCAGCCAGTCGCCCGCGGGGTGTCCCCAGGTGTCGTTGACCGCCTTGAAGCGGTCGAGATCGAGCGAGAAGATCGCCAACGGCTTGGCTGCCGCGTCCTCCAGCGCAAGATCCAGCCGTTCGCGAAACATCGAGCGGTTGGGCAGTCCGGTCAGCGTGTCGTGATGCGCAAGATGGGTCATGCGCTCTTCGGTCCGGCGGCGCTCGGTCACGTCGTCGAAAGTCACCACCCAGCCGCCGCCGCTCATCGGCCTGCGTGTGACCAGAACCGTCCTGCCGTCGGTCAGATGCCGGTAGGCCGAATGCGTCTTTGCCGCCGCCAGACAGGCTTCGGTTTTGGCGACTTCGCTGTCGACGTCGATCTTCATGTAGATGCCGAGTTCCAGCAATCGTTCGAGCGCGTTGCGGTGCGTCGTTCCAAGCGGGAAGTCCTCCGCGGAGACGTTATAGAGCTCCAGAAAACGTCTGTTGCGCACAATCATCTTGCCGTCGGCGTCGTACATCAGCAGGCCTTGCGACATGTTGGCGAGTGCCGCGTCGAAACGGCGATGCTGCTCCTTGAGATCCTGCTCGGCGCGCCGTTGTTCGGTTATGTCCTCGTAGATCGAGACCCATCCACCCAGGGCCAACGGACGGTGCGAGATGTTGATGATGCGGCCATCCGACAGAGTCTCTTCATAAGTCGAAGGTTTTGCCTGGTCGATATAGGGCTTGCGGATGGCGTAGAGTTCTTCGGCGCTTTGCGAGGCAACGCCGATATCGACGCTGTGCCGCAGGATGTCGACGAAGCAGATGCCCGGCCGTACCACTTTGGCGTCGAGGCGGAAGATGTTGAGATAGTTGCCGTTGCAGATGATCATGCGTTCGTCGGCATCGAACATGCACAGGCCATGCGACATGTTTTCGACAGCAGCTGAAAAGCGTTCGTTCTGCTCGCGCAGCTCATCTTGCATGCGGCGCTGATGTTCCATGCCTCCGGCCGCCCGTTCCGGGACGACCGAACCACCTTTGACATCCAAGACGGGCATGAGGCGCCCCTGCGATGCTTGATCGAACACCACACTGTTGACGCTTCCGGTTAATTTAGCGTTTTCTACCCAAGCGCGGATGTCGGAACGTGATGCCGCGACTTCTCGATCTCCGAAAACCGCTTCAGGAACGCATTCTGCGCTGAGGTCACCGAGCGTGGCGCGAAGTCGAAGCGCTCGGCGGAAAAACCGCGCGGCCGGCCGAAGAACTCGGTCGCCTCGGCGGTCGAAAACCCGGCAAGCAGCGTCGCCTCGAAATAGGCGGCGATCTGGTCGGCGCGCTTGATCTCCTTGCGCAGGATGGCAGCCGGTTCCGGCGGCAGCGAGAAGCGCAGATGGATGGCGCGCTGCAGGCGCACTTCGCAGTCCCTGTAGCTGCCGCCCATCACCGACTTGAATGGCGAGATCATGTCGCCGATGACATATTCGGGCGCATCGTGCAGCAGCGCAGCCAATTGGTCGTCGGCCGAAGCCCGGGGCGCCAGCTCGTTGAACAGTGCCTCGACCAGCAGTGAATGCTGGGCAACCGAAAAAGCGTGCTCGCCGCTGGTCTGGCCGTTCCAGCGGGCGACGCGGGCAAGCCCATGGGCGATGTCCGAGATCTCGATATCGAGCGGCGAAGGGTCGAGCAGGTCGAGCCGGCGGCCGGACAGCATACGCTGCCAGGCCCGTGGCGGCGCACCGGCGCGGTCCGCCGCCATTAGGCTTCCTCCACGCCGGGCGTTTCTTGCGGAAAGCCGAATTTGGCCCAACTGGGGATGGTGAGCGTCACCGGTATGTCACCCGCCAGGATCGGCTGGCCGGCATCAAGCGCCGCCTTCACCCTGTCGATGCGGGCGATGGCGAGCCCTGTCACGGTAGCACTCGAGCCGAGCGTGCCGACCGGCCGCCCACCGACAGTTAGCTCGGCACCCGCAGCGGGCAGGGGAAGCCCAGCCTCGACAATCAGCACGCGCCGCCGGGCGGTGCCTCGATGCTGCATGCGCGAGACGACCTCTTGGCCGACATAGCAGCCCTTCTTGAAACCGACACCGCCCATTTCGTCGAGCAGAACGTCATGCGGGAACGCATCGCCAAGTGCATAATCCGCCCCGCTCTCGGCGACGCCGTGGCCAATGCGGAAGGCCTGCCACGCGCCAATGTCGCCAGCGTCTGGGGCGCCGGCATCGAAGCGCGTGACGCCTTCGTCGCCAAAGCGCCTGTCGGCAAGCGCGGTTGAATCGCTTTCTGAGGCGATTGACTCTTTTCCCCAGGCAACTGTGACAACTGCCTGCCCCAACTTGGCAATCTCAACCTTGGCGCGAAGTTTGTAGAGCATCAGCCGGCGAATGAAATCGTCTGAAATGTCGGCACGGCATTCGATGCGAAAGGCGTTTTCGCCTGCCCGCGAGATCAGGAAGTCGAACAGGATCTTGCCTTGCGGCGTCAAAAGCGCGCCCGGCTTTGCCTCGCCATTGCCAAGCGTATCGAGATCGGTAGTCAGGATGTTCTGCAGAAAATGCTCGGCATCCGGGCCGGAGACGGTGATGAGCGCGCGATCTTTCAGCAGGGCAAAGGGCATGGGGCGGATTAAAAGCCTGATCTTGCAAAACGGTTGGCCATTACGTAAGCCGCTGACACTCCCCCCGCAAGAGAGCATCACCATGACCTACGACCTCATCCTGACAGGCGGCACAGTGGTCAATCATGACGGCGAAGGACTGCGCGACATTGGTGTGAGGGGCGGGCGCATCGCCGCGATCGGCGATCTGCGCCAAGCATCGGCTGGCGAGACGATCGACTGCCGGGGCCTGCATATCCTGCCCGGTGTCGTCGACAGCCAGGTGCATTTCCGTGAGCCGGGACTGGAACACAAGGAAGACCTGGAAACGGGATCGCGGGCCGCGGTGCTGGGCGGTGTCACCGCCGTGTTCGAAATGCCCAACACCAATCCGCTGACTACCAGCGAGGCAACGCTTGCCGACAAGGTCCGGCGCGGCAGCGGCCGCATGCATTGCGACTTCGCCTTCTGGGTTGGCGGTACCCGCGACAACGCCAGGGACGTCGGCGAGCTCGAACGTTTGCCGGGGGCCGCGGGAATAAAGGTCTTCATGGGGTCGTCCACCGGTGACCTGTTGGTCGAGGATGATGAAGGCGTCGCCTCCATCCTGCGAAACACGCGCCGCCGCGCCGCTTTTCATTCGGAAGACGAGTTCCGGCTGCGCGAGCGCGTTGGCGAGCGCATCGAGGGCGATCCGTCATCGCATCCGGTCTGGCGTGATGAGATCGCGGCTTTGCGCTGCACCGAGCGGCTGGTGCGCATCGCGCGCGACGTTCGTGCCCGCATCCATGTCCTGCACATCTCGACCGCCGAGGAGATCTTGTTCCTCGAACAGCACAAGGATGTTGCGACCTGTGAAGTCACGCCGCACCATCTGACGCTGAGCGCCGACGACTATGCGCGGCTTGGCACGCTGATCCAGATGAACCCGCCGGTGCGGGACAAACGCCATCGCGACGTCGTCTGGCATGGCATGGCGCAAGGCATCGTCGACGTGCTCGGCTCCGACCACGCGCCGCACACGCTGGCCGAGAAGGCAAAACCCTATCCGGCCTCGCCCTCGGGCATGACCGGCGTGCAGACGCTGGTGCCGATCATGCTCGACCATGTCAACGCCGGCCGGCTGACCCTGCAGCGCTTCGTCGATCTCTCCAGCCATGGCCCGCAGCGCATCTTCGGCATGGCCAGAAAAGGCCGCATCGCCGCCGGCTATGACGCCGACTTCACCATTGTCGACATGAAGCGGCGCGAGATCATCACCAACGCGCAAGCCGGCTCGAAAGCCGGTTGGACCCCCTATGACGGCAAGCAGGTCACTGGCTGGCCGGTCGGCACGGTCATTCGCGGTCAGCGCATTATGTGGGACGGTGAAATCGCGACGCCAGGCCAGGGCACGGCGGTGGAGTTTTCCGAGGCGTTGCCGGGTTAGCCACCTGTGGCTGTGCGTCACGTCTTTGATTTTTAAGCGTTCCGCACTATGTTCAAGGCATAATGCAGACACATGTCGCACCTATGATTGACCCCGCCGAGTTTCCAGAGCTGCAAGCGCTCTTGTGGAATCGCGATGTCGCGCGACTGATCCCGGCCAACGAAGCATTTGCGTTGTACGAGCGCAATTGGCGCTTTGTCGATCAGACACGGCTTACGACGCGCGAGAAATTGCTTATCCAGAATCTCGCCAGGGAATTCGGTCACGGTATCCTTCTGACTGCCGGCTGAATTGTCCTCCCGTGCTGTTTTTCGCCTCGTATCTGCAACATTAAACCGGACACGTCGCGAGCGAAGGCCATGAAGGAAGTCAGAAAGCCTGAGCACAGGATTATCTCTGAAGCCCTCGCGCTTATGGACCGCGATTTCCTGACCGCGGCCCAATGCTGGTTCGGTGGCGGGACAGCGATAGTGTTGAAACTGGGCGAGTATCGTCGGTCGTTGGATGTCGATTTCCTATGCGCGGATGCCGACGGGTATCGGCAATTGCGAACGTCAGCAGTCGAACGCGGGGTGAGGGCATTCTTTCCTGAACCAGTTGAGGCCATGCGAGATTTTCGTATTGATCAGTATGGCTTGAGGACCGTGGTGCGGTTGAAGGGGCAATTGATCAAGTTCGAAATTGTTCGTGAAGCCCGCATCTCGTTGCAAGGTCATTTCGATGACGATCTAAATGTACCTTCTTTGCTTCTCTCGGACATGTTCGCCGAGAAGTTATTGGCGAATGCCGACCGATGCCAAGACCGTGCTGTCGGCTATCGCGACGCTATTGATCTCGGAATGTTGGTCGGTGCCTATGGGCAGATCCCGAGTGACGCCTTAGCGAAAGCCCAGACTGCATATGGACAGGATATCCAACGCAAGGTTGCGTGGGTGGTCAACAAGCTTCGGGATGGAGAAGAGTTGAGTTACGCAGCCGAGATTCTGCAGATGGACGCTGATAAGGCTAGCGGTGCTATTTCGATTCTTCGAAACGAAAGCATTCGCATTTGGCCGGATGCCGCCATCAGTACAAAACCTGCCGACCCGCTCAAATAGCAACATCGTCTACGATGCTGTTCGCATCCTGGCGCAAACCAGGCAGGGCACCTTCAGTCGCCGGCGACGAAAAAGGTCCACTGCCCGGCTGGCGTGATGCCGACGCGATAGAAGATGTAGGCTCCGAACTGCTTCATGTCGTCGAAATCGCCGGCGGTGACGATCTTGAACAGCTCGACCCGTTGCTTGGAGTCGAGTTTGTCCAGCGGCAGCGCGAAGAAATACGGCCAGACATAGAGGTCCTGTGGCGTGCCCGCATCCACATGGACGTAGCCTGCGGAAAGCACCTCCTCCAGAATGGCCAGGATCTCCTGACCGTCAGGGTCGCCGGACATCCCCTTGAGGAAGGTGATGGCGTCGCCTTCGATGTCGGCCAGCGACAGCTGGGTCATGCTATCGCCCTTGCCGATCAAGGGCCTGAGCTTCTCGATGTCGCCGCTCTTGCAGGCCTCGATGATCAGGTCATGCATGCGCCGCACGGGCTCGGGCAGCTTGCCAAGATCATAGACGACTTCCGGCGGAGGCGCCTCGGGATCGACGCGCGGCCTGTTACTGCCGCCATCCGATGGGCTGTCCGGCTCAGCGGCGTCGGGACCGGCCGGCTGGCTGGCCGAAGGCGGCGTTCCCACCGGGTCAGGCATGGGAATCGCGCTTCCGGGCGGCGAAACATCGTCGTCCGACGGTGTGGCTGGCGCGGGGAGCTCTTCGCGTTTAATCTCGCTCAGTGCATGGGCCGGACTGCTAGCCAGGCAAGTCGTGAAGGCAACCGCGGCACAGCAAGCAGCGAGGCGGATGTAGAGGACCAAGCCCTTCGGCTTGCCTGACACCGGAAAATTCACTGCCCGTATCTCCCTACTTCCGGGCATGACGCCCGAACGGCATTCGATCGTCAGAGAACCTGATATCGGTTCAGTGCCGCAGCCGCTCAGGTTCGAAGGCGCCTGCGATCACCTTCTCGCGCATGCGGTCGAGCAGGGCAAGGGCCGAGGTTTCGCCGTTGGCGCGCAACATTTCACCGAATGCCGTCTCAAGGGCCGCCTCGGCGATAATTTCAGGCTCGATGCCGGCCGAGAGGCCTTCCGCCCAGGCTTCGCTGTGGCTCTCAACCGCCGTCAGGCGCTTCTCTTCCCTGACCAGCGCGTCGATGTCGTTGGCAGCATGTTCCATAAGCGATGTCCACCCTTCCAAGCGGCAACCCATCAGTGTGGATCAGGCTTGATCTGTTCCATTCATACGCAGCTGCAAGTAAGTAACTGTAAATACGACATTTTTTTGATCACTATTTACAGGGACCAACTGTATTTGGCGAAGCTGCGTTTCAACCCGGATCGAACTTAGCCGATTAGGCTGGCCTGCGGGGCGAAAACCTTCAGTTTGAGTTAATTGCGCATTCGCGCGATAACGTTTGATTAACGCTGTTGCAAAAGTGCAACATCAGAATTGCACCAAGGTAAGGCGGGCACAAGCCGGATATATCGAGATCCCTGGCGACGGGCCTGATATCTGTTGATGAATGCTCAGTTGCCATACCGCGAGGCGATATCGCGCGACAGCGTCTCGCCTTCTTTCATGTAACGGCTGATGGCTTCAGTGGCCGAAGCGGTGCACTGGGTGTAAGTGCCGCCGAAAGAACGGTAGCCGCGATTGAAGCTGGCGATGAAGCGGGCGCGGCGCTCTGGGTCCGGGTTTTCCGAATCGAGCAGTTTTTCCATCTCACCACGCCACTGGTCGCCCTTCTCCCCGCACAGATTGCGCAGGAAATGCAGCGACCCAAGAACTTCCGCCAATCGCATCAGCCCCGGCTCGAACGGCGACTCGGCGCTGAAGGCAGTCCGCGCCGGGACGACCGCGCTGACGGCAAGGCAAATGGCAAGGAGCATTGACGGACGGTTCATAAACCTTCTCTACCCGACGGCTTAGGCCTTGTGGTCTGCCTGATGGCCTGAGACGTCGTGGCTGGCGAGACAACATAAACCTTGTGACGAAACAATTTGTCGCCTGCAAGGCGGTTTTTCAGTGCTGCGTCAGCGGGCTTGAACGGGACCGAGGAGTTCCTCGGCCACCGCGAACACCGAGCCGGCGAGCGGCAGCAGCGTCATCTCCTTGAGTGTATAGAAGGCGGCTGTCTCGGCGTCGTCGCTGGCCTCGGCCTCGCCACCGGCATAGGCGGCGCCGAAGACCGTGAGGAGATAATCGACCGGGTGGCTGTCTAGCCTGCCGTCGATGTGGATTTCCCGAAGCGGGCGAAAGCCGTCGGCGAGCAAACCGGTCTCTTCCATCAGTTCACGCCGTGCCGCGTCCTCCAGCGTCTCACCGGCTTCGACCTTACCACCGGGAAAGGCGTAGAGCCCTTGCGAGGGCGGACGCGCCCGCTTGACCAAGAGTACGGTGTCGCCGCGCACGACGGCTACCGAGACGGCCGGAAGTACCTTGCGTGCTGTGTTCATCGATCCCTGATCAACTCATTCGAGACAGGTCTTTTGTGGATCGACAGCATGGGCAAGCTTTAGCGGTTGCGCAACGCCGGTTCGATCGCCACTTTCAACACCGAGCTATTCGAAAGACACAATCGATCATGTGCGGACGTTTTGCCTTGACCGCCACGCCGGAGCAGACCGCTGCCTCGCTGGGCCTTGCGGAACTGGAGGATTTCCCGGCACGCTACAACATCGCACCGACACAGCCGGTCCTGATGGTGACCGCTGGCGTGCCTCGAGCCCCCGGCTCCAATCTGCCGGACAGGCAACCGATGCTGGTGCGCTGGGGCCTGATTCCAGCTTGGGTGAAGGACACCAGGGAGTTTCCGCTGCTGTTCAACGCGCGCTCCGAGGGTGCGATCGAGAAGGCCTCGTTCAAGGCCGCCATGCGCCATCGCCGCGCGCTGGTGCCGGCATCCGGTTTTTACGAATGGCGGCAGACCGGAGGCAAGAAGGGACAACCCTATTGGATCCGGCCCAGGCATGGCGGGTTGATCGCCTTTGCAGGCCTTATCGAAACCTATTCCGAGCCCGGTGGCTCGGAGATGGATACCGGCGTTATCCTGACCGTCAACGCCAACGCCGATATCGCCCATGTCCATGACCGCATGCCGGTGGTGGTCGATATTTCTGACTTTGCCCGTTGGCTGGATTGCCGCACGCTCGAACCGCGCGATGTCGTCAATTTGCTGCGGCCGGCGCGGTCCGATTTCTTCGAGGCGATTCCTGTCTCCGACCTCGTCAACAAGGTTGCCAACACCGGACCAGAGATTCAAGAGAGGGGCGAAATCGGGCCGGAACTCGAGAAGGTGAGGCGCCAGAAACCTGGCGCGGACGACAGTCAGATGACGCTGCTCTAGCGAAACCTATCTAGGTCTATGTTCAGGACGCCTGTTCGCGCGCCCATCGCCGGCGATTGCGCCAGCCGCGTCATTTCAGGCGGCGCGGGGCGATACGATCTTCTGCGCCGGCTTGTTCTTCTTCGCGGTGTGGAGAAGGGCGGCGACGATGGCGGCCGGGCCGATCGCGCGATAGTGGTTGGCCAGCGCCGGTTGCTTGGCGCGGTTGGCTTCCTGCTTGCTTCGAGGCATGTTTCTCTTCCCTGGTAACGTTTCCGTGTCTGCGTTTGCTGGTTGATTCCGACCAAATCGTGACGCGTGGTGATCTAGCCGGCGAATGTTTCATGACTGTGCCGACATGTTTAATAAAATGTTTCACTGACTGATTCCGTCTGATCGGGCGATGCTTTTGCTAGCCCTCGCTACCTTTTTCCCGGGATCAGCGACTTGACGGCAACACTGCTCAGGGCGATAAAGCCGCCGATGAAAACGTCTATCGCCATTTGTGGCATTTGCATTATTGGCTAGCCTCGCGCTGGTCCGGACGTTTTCGCCTCATCTTCCCCAGATTGGACAAACGCCCCGGCCAGCAGGCTGGAACCTGATTGGCGCCTCGGCGCTGGGCTGGCTCCATCCAGACAAGAAGTTCTGAACGGGAAGCATGGAATGTCTGACGCATCAAAGGGCCTGCGCCTCTACAACACGCTGACGCGCATGAAAGAGGGTTTCGTGCCGATCGATCCGCTTGACGTGCGCATGTATGTCTGCGGCCCGACCGTTTACGACTTCGCCCATATCGGCAACGCCAGGCCGGTGATCGTGTTCGACGTGCTGTTTCGCTTACTGCGCCATCTCTACGGCGAGACGCACGTCACCTATGTGCGCAACATCACCGACGTCGACGACAAGATTAACGCGCGGGCGCTCCGCGATTTCGGCGGCGAGATCGCTTCGGGAACCCTTTCGCTCAATGAAGCGATCCGACGGGTGACCGAAAAAACGGCCGGCCAGTTCCACAGGGATGTCGCCACGCTTGGCTGCATTGAGCCGACGGTCGAACCGCGCGCCACCGAATTCGTCGAACCCCGCGCCGACGGCAAGGCTGATATGATCACCTTGATCAAAAGCCTGATCGGACGCGGCCATGCCTATGTCGCGGCAGGCGAAGTTCTGTTCGATACGGCGTCGATGCCGGACTATGGTCAATTGTCGAGGCGCAATCTCGACGAGCAGCAGGCCGGTGCCCGCATCGCCGTCGACGCCCACAAGAAGAACCCCGGCGATTTCGTGCTGTGGAAACTGTCATCGCCGGAAGAGCCCGGTTGGCAAAGTCCATGGGGCAGGGGCCGCCCCGGCTGGCATATCGAATGCTCGGCCATGTCGGCCGCCTATCTCGGCGAGGTCTTCGACATCCATGGCGGCGGCCTCGATCTGATCTTCCCGCACCATGAGAACGAGATCGCCCAGTCGCGCTGCGCCCACGGGACCGATGTCATGGCCAATGTGTGGATGCACAATGGCTTCCTGCAGGTCGAGGGCCAGAAAATGTCGAAGAGCCTCGGCAATTTCTATTCGATCCATGAGTTGCTCGAGACCGAGACCTTCGGCGGCCGCAAATGGCCTGGCGAGGTGCTGCGGTTGGCTATGCTGATGACGCACTACCGCGAGCCGATCGATTTTTCCGTGCGCAAGCTTGAGGAGGCGGAGAATACGCTTCGCAAATGGAAACGGGCGTCGGACCTGGCGCCGGCTGCGGGAGGCCAGGTGCCGGCGGAGGTCGTGGAGGCGCTGTCGGATGATCTTGCGACATACGCGGCCTTCCAGCAACTGACCGAGCTTGCCGGCGAGGCGACCGACTTCAGCGGCGCTGGCGAGAATGGCGCTGCGGCTTCCTTGAAAACCTCGCTCGCATTCCTCGGTTTCGACGTCGGCGCGGCCAAGGTCGACGAGGCCGCGATTGCGGGAACCATCGCCAGGCGCCTGCAGTTCATCGCCGCCAAGAACTGGGCCGAGGCCGACCGCATCCGCGACGAACTCCTGTCGCAAGGCGTGCAGTTGAAAGACGGCAAGGATCCGGCCACCGGAGAACGCGTGACGACGTGGGAGGTAAAGCGGTGAGGGTGGCGCCAGGCACCCCCCCTCTGCCCTGCCGGGCATCTCCCCCTCATGGGGGGAGATTGGCCGGCATTTGGGCTTTCGCCAATCGCCAATGTCACAGATTGTGCGCGACCGGCAAAGCTGCTGATCTACCCCATGAGGGGGAGATGCCCGGCAGGGCAGAGAGGGGGCTCGCGATGACCCATCATCGGGTATCTCCCTTCAATCGCGGCAACACGCGCAAGATGCGCAAGTCAATGACCGAAGCCGAGCTAAAGCTCTTGAAAGAGATCAGGGCCCTTCGTCTCATGGGATTGGCTTTCAGACGTCAGATGCCAATCGCCGGCTGCATCGTCGATTTCGCCTTTCCGAACAAAAAGCTGGTGGTCGAATTGGACGGTTCTCAGCATGCCCAAGTCTCAGTCTCGGAATCGGATGCTGCAAGAACAGCGAGGCTCGAAGCACTCGGCTGGACCATTCTGCGCTTCTGGAACGACGACGTGATCCGCGATATCGACAATGTCTGCCAGCACATCGTCAACTCGGCCGGCATGGCCAACGTGCCGGAACCAGCAACGGAGGAGCTCGTTCCATGATCGACCATCTCGGCATCACGGTTTCCGATTTCGATGCCTCCAAGGCCTTCTATGACAGGGCGATGGCGCCGCTGGGTGGCTCGTTGCTTTATATGGTGCCGCAGGAATACACCGGCGGCGCCAAGGTCGGCGGCTATGGCCGCGACCGGCCGGTGTTCTGGTTGAGCGCGGCCGGGGAAAAGCCCCGAGATCATCAGCACGTCGCCTTCACCGCGCGCAACCGCGCCGAGGTCGACGCCTTCCATGCCGCCGCCCTTGCAGCCGGCGGCAAGGACAATGGCGGACCGGGCCTGCGCCCGCACTATCACCCCAACTATTACGGCGCTTTCGTCCTCGACCCCGACGGCAACAATGTCGAGGCGGTCTGCCATGATCCGGAGTGAAAACCGATGAGCCTCGACAACCGGCCGGTCTACACAGGCGGCTGCCAGTGCGGTGCGGTGCGCTTCCGCCTCGAAGGTGCGCTCGGCGACGCCTCGGTCTGCCACTGCCGCATGTGCCAGAAGGCCAGCGGCAATTTCTACCTGCCGCTGGTTTCGGTGCGCGGCGCCAAGGTCAACTGGACGCGCGGCGAACCGAAGCGGTTCCGTTCCTCCAATGCCGTATGGCGCGGCTTCTGCGCCGAATGCGGCACGCCGCTGACCTTCGAGGCGCCCGACGGCATGGCTCTGGCGATCGCCGCCTTCGATGATCCGGCTGGCATCGCGCCGACCATCCAGTGGGGCACGGAAGCGAAACTGCCCTATGTGGATTCCATTCCGCGATTGCCGGGCGAGGACACGATGGCGGATATCGGCTCCGCTCCTTATCTCGCCGAACTCATCTCCTATCAGCATCCCGACCACGACACCGACCAATGGCCGCCGGAGGAAAGACCATGACCGAAACTGTCCGAACCGGCGGCTGCCAATGCGGCGCCGTGCGCTTCCGCATCAAGGGGGTGCTGGGACGCGCATCCATCTGCCATTGTCGCATGTGCCAGAAACAGTTCGGCTCCTTCTTCGGCGCGCTTGTGACGGTACCCAAGGATGGCGTCGAATGGACCCATGAAGAACCAAGTTATTTCCAATCTTCGGTCAACATCGATCGCGGCTTCTGCGCCCGTTGCGGCACGCCGCTGACCTATCGGCAGCCAGGCGGGCTCGAGATCGCCATCGGCGCCTTCGACGACCGCTCGGATCTGGCGCCGAGGATCCAGGTCAACTATGCGGCACGGCTGCCTTGGGTCGAGACGATCTTCGACCAACCTGTCCACCAGGATCCCGATTATTACGCGCGGCAGGAGCAGATCATCTCCTTCCAACACCCCGATCACGAACACGGCCAACTGGCCGCAACAGGGTCTGAAAATATGAGCTTGCGCACCCTCTACCCGGAAATCGAACCGTTCGACTCGGGGATGCTCGATGTCGGCGACGGCCATATGGTCTATTGGGAGCGGTCGGGCACCAAGGGCGCCAAGCCGGCCGTGTTCCTGCATGGTGGACCGGGCGGCACCATCTCGCCAAAACACCGGCGCCTGTTTGACCCCAACCTTTACGATGTCATCCTGTTCGATCAGCGCGGCTGCGGAAAATCGACGCCGAACGCTTCGCTGGAGGCCAACACGACATGGCATCTCGTTGCCGACATCGAGCGACTGCGCGAAATGGCCGGCTTCGAAGATTGGCTGGTGTTCGGCGGTTCCTGGGGCTCGACGCTGGCGCTCGCCTATGCAGAGACACACCCTGATCGAGCCAGCGAACTGGTGGTGCGCGGCATCTACACGCTGACCCGCGCCGAGCTCGAATGGTATTATCAATTCGGCGTCTCGGAGATGTTCCCCGACAAATGGGAGCGTTTCCTGGCACCGATCCCGCAGGCCGAGCGCGGCGACATGATGGCCGCCTACCGCAAGCGGCTGGTCGGGTCCGACCGAAAGGCGCGGATCGAGGCCGCCCGCGCGTGGAGCCTGTGGGAAGGCGAGACGATCACCCTGCTTCCTGAACCCGAAACGAGCGGTCCGTTTGGCGAGGACGACTATGCGGTAGCCTTCGCCCGCATCGAAAACCACTACTTCGTCCATGCCGGCTGGCTCGAGGAGGGACAGTTGCTGCGCGATGCCGGGAAGCTCAAGGACATCCCCGGCACCATCGTCCACGGCCGCTACGACATGCCGTGCCCGGCGCGCTACGCCTGGGCGCTGCACAAGGCGTGGCCGAAGGCGGACTTTCATCTGATCGAAGGCGCCGGTCATGCCTATTCGGAGCCCGGCATTCTCGACCGGCTGATCCGCGCGACGGACAAGTTTGCGGGCAAATGACGATGAACCGCGAGCGCCTCTATCTCTTCGACACCACGCTCCGCGACGGCCAGCAGACGCCGGGCATCGACTTTTCGGTCGAGGACAAGATCGCGATTGCCAAACTGCTCGACGAGTTCGGCTTCGACTATGTCGAAGGTGGTTATCCCGGCGCCAATCCGACCGACACTGCATTCTTCCAGCAGAAGCGCACGGCACGCGCAAAATTCGTTGCGTTCGGCATGACCAAGCGGGCTGGGGTCTCAGCCTCTAACGATCCGGGGCTGGCGGCGCTTGTCCAATCGAAATCGGACGCCATCTGCTTCGTCGCCAAGAGCTGGGACTACCATGTTCGCGTGGCGCTCGGTTGCACCAACGAGGAGAACCTCGACTCCATAAAAGTTTCCGTCGAGGCGTCGGTCGCTTCGGACAAGGAAGCGATGGTCGATTGCGAGCATTTCTTCGACGGCTTCAAGGCCAATCCGGACTATGCGCTCGCTTGTGCGAAAACGGCCTACGATGCCGGCGCGCGCTGGGTGGTGCTTTGCGACACGAATGGCGGCACGCAGCCCTCGGAAGTCCGGGCAATCGTCAAGAAGGTCATCGCCGCGGGCATTCTGGGCAAGCATCTCGGCATTCATGCCCATGACGACACCGGCCAGGCGGTGGCCAATTCCCTTGCCGCAGTCGAGGCCGGCGTGCGCCAGATCCAGGGCACGCTGAATGGCATCGGCGAACGTTGCGGCAACGCCAATCTGATCTCGATCGTACCCACACTGGCGCTGAAGCCGGCTTTCGCCGACCGCTTCGAGACGGGAATTTCACCCGAAGCACTGACCGGAATTTCGCGCCTGTCGCGCGCCTTCGACGAATTGTTGAACCGCGCCCCGGAAGCGCAGGCGCCCTATGTCGGCTCGTCCGCCTTTGCCACCAAGGCGGGTATCCACGCTTCGGCGCTGGCCAAGGAGCCGGCGACCTATGAGCATGTGGAACCGCAAGCCGTGGGCAACCGCCGCCGCGTCATGGTCTCCGACCAGGGCGGCAAGGCCAATTTCCTCGCCGAGTTGAAGCGGCGCGGCATCGATGTGCCGAAGGAGGACCATCGGCTCGACGCCCTGATATCGGTGGTCAAGGAGCGCGAGGCCTCGGGCTATGCGTACGAGGGCGCCGACGCCTCCTTCGAACTCCTGGCGCGCAAGATGCTGCACGGCCTGCCGGAATTCTTCCACGTCACCTCGTTCCGCTGCATGATCGAACGCCGCTTCGATGCCAATGGGCAGTTGAAGACGGTGTCGGAAGCGGTGGTCAAGGTGCTGGTCGAGGGCGAGGAGAAGATGTCGGTGGCCGAGGGCCATGGTCCCGTCAACGCGCTCGACATTGCGCTCCGCAAGGATCTCGGCAGATACCAGAACGAGATCGCGGATCTCGAACTTGCCGACTTTAAGGTGCGCATCCTCAATGGCGGCACCGAGGCCATTACCCGCGTGCTCATCGAATCGCATGACTCGACCGGCGCGCGCTGGTGGACCGTCGGGGTCTCGGAAAACATCATCGATGCCTCGTTTCAGGCGCTAATGGATTCGATCGTCTACAAGCTGATGAAGAATCGCGAGATGGCGGGGTTGGTGGCGGCCGAGTAAGTTTGAACCATCAGCGAAAGTCCATTGATCCATCAGAACTTTGCGATGGTCTTGCCAAGATTACTGGGTCATAGCGTTGGGCCATGGCCACTGAAGCAATTACCCCCGATGCAGATGGAAAGGCCCGCCGCGGCTTCCTCCTGGCGCTTGGTGCTTATCTCTTGTGGGGGTTGCTGCCCTTCTACATGAAGGCAGTGGCGCATCTGCCGCTTGCCGAAGTGATTGCACACCGCATCGTCTGGTCGGTGCCGATTGCCGCGGCGGTCCTGGTCTGGACCGGCCGCACGGCCGACTTCAAGGTGGCGATCCGCTCGCCCCGCACCATCGCCATGGCGGCGCTGACGGCGGCACTGATCTCGGTCAACTGGGGCATCTATGTCTGGGCGATCGCCGTCGACCGCACCGTCGAGACAGCGCTCGGCTATTATATCAACCCACTGGTAAACGTCGTGGTCGGCGCGCTGCTGCTCGGCGAGCGGCTCGACCGGTTGCAGATCGCGGCGGTGGTGCTTGCCGCGGTCGCCGTCGCCGTGCTGACCGTCGACGGCGGCAAGCTGCCCTGGGTGTCGCTGGCATTGGCGTTTTCCTTCGCCGCCTACGGCTTCTTCCGCAAGACGTTGCCGATCGGCCCCAGCCAGGGTTTCCTGCTCGAAGTGCTTTTGCTGTCGGTACCGGCGCTGGGCTATATCGTCTTCCTGATCGCCACCGGACAGGACCATTTCGTCTCCAGCAATGGCACCGACACCGCGCTGCTCATCGGCTGCGGGCCGGTGACGGCCGTGCCGCTGCTGCTGTTCGCCTTCGGCGCCAAGCTGCTGCGCCTCTCGACCATCGGCATCATGCAGTACATAGCGCCGACCATGGTGTTTCTGATTGCCGTGCTGATCTTCGACGAGCCGTTCGGCACTACGCAGGCCGTCGCCTTTGCCCTTATCTGGGCGGCCCTTGCGGTCTATTCCTGGTCCATGCTGGCGACGGCGCGCCGGGCTACATCTGTCCGAGCCGCCTGACGAAAAGATAGGTCACGCCCGCGATCAGCAGCGACACGGCCGTGACCACCCAAAAACCCAATGGGGTGTTGACCAGCGGCAAACCACCGACATTCATGCCGAACAGGCCTGAGATGATGGTCATCGGCAACAGCACCGCCGTCATCACCGAGAGCACATAAAGCAGCCTGTTAGACTGCGTCGTCAGCTTGGCCATCAGTTCGTCCTGCAGCAGCCGCGTGCGCGCCTGCAACTGCTCGCCGTCATAGTGCAGCGTCTGGGCGCGATGCGAAAGCCGGGCCGCCATGTCGTTGATCGAATCCGGCAGGTCGTTGCGGTGCGAATGGTCGAGATGGCGAAACAGATTGGTCAGCGTCGCCATCTGTCGGTGGATGACCACCAAGTGCCGTCGTGCATCGACCAACGCCTGCCGCTCATTGTGCCATGCGTCGCAGACGATACGGTCCTCGATGCCATCGAGACTGTCGCTGAGTGCCGCGAGTTCCGCCGCCATTCCGTCGAACGACTGGCCGACGACAGCCTCGATCAACTCGGCCGGCGAGCGGAACTTGCGCGATCCGTTTTCGATCGCCTTGCGGATGTTGTCGACCGATTGCAGCGGTTGCTTGCGGGCGCCGACAAGCATCGTGTCGTTGAGGGCGAAGCGGAAATGACCAAGCCCGCCGGCTTCCGCCGAATAGTCATGGCGCAGGTCCGGCAGATCGCCATAGAGCCAGTCATCCTCGAGGTCGATGTGGCAGCCATGGCTGGCGGTCAGGAAAGCTTCGCGCACCGGCGCCGGCAATGCCTGATCGGCGCCGATCTCGCGGCGGGCGCGCATGTCGGACAGCTGGTAGCTGCGCCATGTCCAATGCGCGGCGGCGGCATCCCTGGTGCGAACCCCTTCGGTGGTAAAGTGGTAGATGAAGAACAGCCCGTGCTCATCGGGCAGGTAAGGCGACAGGTCAATGCCTTCGGAGGGGATGGCGATGTTCATGGCGGCTTCGCCGGTCTCTGATGCGGTCGGGGTCGCGGGGGTGGTCAAGCGCGATTTCTAGCATGGCATCCCGGATTTAGTGTGACTGTTTCGTGACGGCGTGCCCTAAAGGACGCAGGTGATCCCGCCATCCACCAGCAGCGTCTGTCCGCTCACGAAACTGGCGGCGTCGGACGCCAGGAACACGGCAGCGCCCGCGAGTTCCCTCACTTCGCCCCAGCGCCGCATCGGCGTGCGGCCGGTCAGCCAGGCGGAGAATGTCTCGTCGGCGACCAGCGCGGCGTTGAGCTCGGTCTTGAAATAGCCCGGCGCGATGGCGTTGACGCGCACGCCGTACTGGCCCCATTCGCCGGCCATCGACTTGGTCAGCATGGTGATGGCGCCCTTGCTCGCCGCGTAGGGCGCGATCGAGGGGCGTGCGAGCACGCTCTGCACCGAGGAGACATTGATGATCGACCCCCTTTGGCGCGCGATCATGCCCTTTACGACGGCCCTGCTCACCTTGAACGCGCCGTCCAGGTTGGTGCCATCAGCGCGTCCCAGTCGGCGTCGCTGAAGGTCTCCAACGGCGCCCGTCGCTGGATGCCGGCATTGTTGACCAGGATGTCGATCGGTGCGGTGCCGGTTTCCGCCGCTGCGATCGCCAAGTCGACCGACTGCGTGTCGGTCACGTCGATCACCGCTTCCGTGATCGAGTGGCCCGCGGCGCGCAGCTTGTCCGCGGCCGCTTTCAGATCGTCGGCCTTGCGGCCGCCGATCGTGACGCGCGCGCCGGCGCTCGCAAGCGCCTCCGCGAAGGCGAGGCCCAGGCCACGGCTGGCGCCGGTGATGAAGGCATGCTTGCCTTCGAGGCCGAACAGTTGGCCGAGATAGTCGGTCGAATGCAATTTGCACCTTCATCGATTGCGATTTATCGCCGTCAGTCGAAGGCTCGTTCGGCCCTTGGCAAGCGGCAGCGCCAGCGTGCCGCGTGGCTTGATGAGATGGAAGGCGCTTGTCGGCCTGGCGGTCTGGCTGACGACCACGATTGTCGCGGTCGTCGGCCTCAGCGCTTCGGCCCAAACCCCGGATAGGGATTGAGTGGTACGATCGCGGCAATGTCCATCATGCCGGCCTTGACCAGGGGCAAGGTGGCGAGATGGCCGCGCACATCGGCATCGCTGCCGACTTCGAACATGATGCCGCTGCCGGGAATGTCGCCGCGGTTCCAGATCTGGCGCACCGCGCCTTCGGCATAGAGGGTGCGACGCTGCTCGGCCTCGCCAGGCAGAAGGGGTGCGAAATCGGCATCGGTGAACTTTTCGGTGTTGCGGGTGAGAAGGGCAAGGAATTGCATTTCGATCTCCTGTTTGTCGGCGGTTGACCACAGGAGATATCGCGCCGGATAGTCAGACTGTCCAAGACTGATTAGGCTAAAGTTGAGACCCAAAAGGGCTTAACGTCGGAGGCAAAAATGTTCGACCTGCGCCAGATCAGATATTTCGTCACCGTCGCCGAAACCGGCAATGTGGGTCGAGCCGCCGAGCTGCTGCATATTTCGCAATCGCCGCTCAGTCGGCAGATCATGCAGCTGGAACAACAGCTTGGCGTCACTCTGTTCGAGCGGGCAAAGCAACGGGTTCATCTCAATGCCGAGGGCCGCGCCTTCCTGACCGAAGCCCGTGCGTTGCTGTCGAACGCGCGGCGGCTGGAGGAGCTTGGCCGCAACCTGGCCAGCGGTTCTGTCGGGCGCCTTGCCATCGGCTATGTCGAGGGTGCGGTCCATGCTGGGCTTGTCGCCGGCATGCTGCGTCAGTTCCGCCGCGACCGGCCGGATTTTCATCTGCAGTTGAGAAGCCTTCGCTCGGCGGCGCAGATGGAGGGACTTCGGCAACGGTCGCTCGATCTTGGTTTGACGTATGCCCCGGCAGCGGCCGACGATCCCGATATCGTCAGCGTGCCGCTGCGCCACGAGCCGCTGGTGCTTGCCATTCCTGAGGACGATCCGCTCGCCGATGTGGCTGATATCCAGCCGCGCCATCTCGACGGCCGCGTCTGGATCACCGTCGTGCGGCAGCCCGACGACACCAATCGTGGCCAGTTCCTCGCCGCTTGCGCCGAGGCTGGCTTCGTGCCCGACATTGCCTATGAAACAGCGGACCCGCTGACCTCGCTCGGGCTTGTCGGCGCCGGCCTTGGTCTCGCCACCGTGCAGGCGAGCCTGCGCACGGCCGCGCCGCCCTCCATCGTGTTCCGCGACATGCCATGGTTCGGCCGCATGGTTTCCATCCACCTCGCCTGGCGGCGGCAGGACCAGCGTGCGGTGATCGCCGATCTGCGGCAGGCTGCTCGGAGGGAGTAGGGGAAAGTGTACGCTCCGACACTGCAACCTACTACTCTATTCCCGTACTTTACATCTTGTCGATCACCGACTGGACGCCCTCGGTCGGCGCGTCGACCGAGGAGCCGGCGACCATGATGGCGGCGACGATTGCCTCGGGGTCGTTGACGACCAGCGGCTTCACACGCTGCGCGGTATGAATGAAGCCTTCCGCCGCCATGTGATCTAGTAGCGCAGTCATCGGATCCCAGAATCCGTTGACATTGCCGAAGACGATCGGTTTGCGGTGATGGCCAAGCTGCGCCCAGGTCATGATCTCCACGATCTCCTCGACTGTGCCGATGCCACCAGGCAGCGCCACAAAGGCGTCGGATTTCTCGAACATCTTGTGTTTGCGCTCGTGCATGTTGTCGGTGATCGACAACTCGTCGAGCCGGTCAAGCGCGGTTTCGGTTGCTTCCTTGTTGATGAGGAAGCGCGGAATGATGCCCGTCACCTTGCCGCCGGCCTTGAGCGCGCCTTCGGCGACGGCGCCCATAACGCCTTTGGTGCCGCCGCCATAGACCAGCCGCAGGCCTGCCCTTGCAATTGAGCGTCCAAGCAGATGGCCGGCCTTGACATAGATTTCATCGCGGCCCGGAGATGAGCCGCAATAGACGCAAACGGATCGAATCGTGTTCATGCCGATGATTGGTGATTGGGTCTGAAAGCGCGGTCAAGCCCTAGGGTTGAGAAGGCCGGGCTTTTTCTTGTCGGTCATGGCAAAACACGCTAGACCGGCGTTAGGTGGCTAAGGGGCAGGGAAATACATGGCAATCAATCCATTGAAGGCGTTCTTGTTCGCGGCGGGTGGGACCGTCGCGGCCGCGGGAACCGCCTATGTATCGGGCGCACTCGACCCGTATCTTCATCGCACACCGCCGGCGGAAGTCGCGGCGTTGACGCCGCCCGCGGCGCCGAAGCCGGCCGATCCTGGCACGGAAGGGCGCCTGCCGGCTCAGGCGGTGCCGGCCGCGCCGGGCGCGGCACCTCAGGCGACGGCCCCGGCAGCACCTGCAACGGACGCTGCGGCTCCGCCCGCAACCGATGCGGCGGCGCCTGCGGCGCCCGCGACGGCGGGTCCGATCGCGCCGACTTTCGATGTCGTGCGGGTCGAGAGCAACGGCTCGATCGTCGTTGCCGGCAACGCGGCGCCCAACTCGAAGGTCGAAATTCTCAACGGCGCGACGGTGATCGGCTCCACGGTTGCTGGTCCCGATGGTGCCTTTGTCATCGTGCTCGAAGATCCGCTGAAGCCCGGCGACTATACAATCGCCCTGCGTTCGACGGTCGGCGCGGTGGTGACCGCCTCGGCGCAGACCGCAGTCGTCTCGGTGCCGGCGAATGCGGCTGGCCAGGTGCTGGCCATGGTCGAGGAGCCGGGCAAGCCGGCCGAACTGCTCACCGTTCCGGCATCTGAGCCAAAGCCAGCCCCGGCAACCGGCGACCAGGCTGCCGCTCCTGCTGCTGAAGCGCCCGCCGCGCCGGCGACGGCCACGCCAGCCGTGGCTGCAGCAAAACCTGCTCCGGCGGCACCGGCCGCGCCCGCGGCAGCCGTGGCCGAACCAAAGATCGTGGTCGAGGCAGTCGAGATCGACGGCAACAAGATCTTTGTCGCCGGCCTCGCAGATCCAGGCCGCAAGGTGCGCGCCTACGCCAACGACATCCTGCTCGGCGACGCGCAGACCTCGTCGGACGGCCATTTCCTGGTCGAGGCGACGCGCGATATTCCGGTCGGCAGCTATACCATCCATGTTGACGGCCTCGACGCCGACGGCGTGAAGGTGGTGGCCCGCGCCGCAGTGCCCTTCGAGCGCGAGCCGGGCGAGGCGGTCGCCGCCGTTGCCCCCGCCGAGACCAAGCCCGCCGAGGCCAAGGCCGCGGCGCCCGCTGTTGCCGCCGCTGCTCCGGGCGAGACCGCGCCGGCTCCCGCCGCGCCAGCCACCGAGGCCCCGGCTAAGGTCGCGGCAGCCACGCCGCCGAGCGACGTGCCCGAAATCGTGTCGCCCAAGCTCGAACATGCCGACAGCGCGGTCATCATTCGGCGCAACGATACACTGTGGCGGATCTCGCGGCGCGTCTATGGTCACGGCATGCGCTACTCCACCATATACCTCGCCAACCAGGACCAGATCAGGAATCCGAACCGCATCTGGCCGGGGCAGGTGTTCAAGGTTCCGGAAAAGTCGAAGGAAGGCGAAGCCGCCGACCTCAAGGCCATGGGCGAGCAGGCGACGACCGCGCCGATGAAGACGGAATAGGGATAGACCGGCAATTCCGGCAATCTACCCATCGGCCTAGCTTGCCCTGTCATCGTTCATCGTCTATCGCCGATGAACGATGACAGAATGCGTTCCCTTACCAGACCATGCCGCCTCGGCACTGCCTGGCTGCATGCCGGACAGCCGTGCTGTCGCGGCGCGGTTCGCTGCACTTTCGCATCCGGCGCGGATCGAGATACTGAGGCATCTGTCGGCCAGCAATTCCTGCTGCTGCCGTGAGGTCGTCGACCGTTTCGCTCTGGCCCAGTCGACGATCTCCCAGCATCTGAAAATACTGGTCGAGGCGGGCCTTGTCCGGTTCGAGCCCGCCCGTCAGCGATCGCGCTATGCGGTCGATCGCGCGGCACTGGCCGACGTGTCGGCATCGCTGGCCGCGCTCATCAATTCCTGCTGCTCCGGCCGCTGACCCTCTCACCTAAAGGCAAGAAAAGTGGCCGAAAAAACCGTCTCCGCCGACACATCCACACTCACGACACTGCGCAATCTCTGGCCCTATATGTGGCCGGCCGACCGCGCCGATCTCAGGGCACGGGTGACGTGGGCGACGCTGCTGCTTGTCGTCGCCAAGGTGACGCTGGTCGCCGGTCCCTATTTCTTCAAATGGGCGACCGATGCGCTGGCGGGCGGCTTCAAAACGCCACCGCCGCTGCCATCGTTCATGCTTGCCCCGGTGATGCTGGTCATTGCCTATAATGTGCTGAGGCTCGTCCAGCTCGGCTTCAACCAGCTCCGCGATGCGCTGTTTGCCCGGGTCGGCCAGCATGCGGTTCGCCAGCTTGCCTTCCGCACCTTCGTGCACATGCATCAGCTGTCGCTACGCTTCCACCTGGAGCGCCGCACCGGCGGCCTGTCGCGCATCATCGAGCGCGGCACCAAGGGCATCGAGACGATCGTCCGCTTCATCATGCTCAACACCGCGCCGACGATCCTCGAATTCGGGCTGACCGCCGGCATATTCGGCTTCACCTATGGCTGGAAATATGTGGCCGTGGTGGCGGTCACCGTCTGCCTCTACGTCTGGTTCACGGTAAAGGCCAGCGATTGGCGCATCTCGATCCGCCGCGACATGAATGACAGCGACACCGACGCCAATACCAAGGCGATCGACTCGCTGCTCAACTTCGAAACGGTCAAGTATTTCACCAATGAGCGCATGGAGGCCGAGCGCTTCGACCGTTCGATGGCGCGTTACGAGGTCGCCGCAACCAAAACCTGGACCTCGCTCGGCTGGCTGAACTTCGGCCAGGGCTTCATCTTCGGCGTCGGCACGGTCGTCGTCATGTGCATGTCGGCGCTGGAGGTGCAGGCCGGCACCCAGAGCGTCGGCGATTTCGTTTTCATCAATGCCATGCTGGTACAGCTTTCCGTGCCGCTCAATTTCATCGGCTTTATCTATCGCGAAATCCGCCAGGGCCTCACCGACATCGAGCACATGTTCGACCTCCTCGACGTGCCGCAGGAGATCGTCGACAAGCCCAACGCCAAGCCGCTGGCCGTCAGCGCCGGCAAGGTCGAGTTCCGCGACGTCCACTTTTCCTATGATCCGAACCGCAAGATCCTGAAGGGCGTCTCCTTCGAGGTGCCGGCCGGCAAGACCGTTGCCATTGTCGGGCCGTCGGGTGCGGGCAAGTCGACCATCTCGCGGTTGCTGTTCCGCTTCTACGACGTGCAGGGTGGCCAGGTTCTGATCGACGGCCAGGACGTGAGGGACGTGACGCAGGACAGCCTGCGCGCGGTGCTCGGCATGGTGCCGCAGGACACGGTGCTGTTCAACGAC
The DNA here is from genome assembly GCF_054059755.1 of Mesorhizobium sp. URHB0026. Lineage (NCBI taxonomy): Bacteria > Pseudomonadati > Pseudomonadota > Alphaproteobacteria > Hyphomicrobiales > Phyllobacteriaceae > Mesorhizobium > Mesorhizobium sp. URHB0026. Next base: position 3,546,107 of record NZ_JBSSCN010000001.1, read on the forward strand.
ACCATCGCCTACAACATCCGCTACGGCCGTGTCGGCGCGGGCGAGGAAGAGGTGCGCAAGGCCGCCGAACTCGCCCAGATCGGGCCGTTTATCGAGAAGCTGCCCGACGGCTACAAGTCGATGGTCGGCGAGCGCGGGCTGAAACTTTCCGGCGGCGAGAAGCAGCGCGTGGCGATCGCCCGCACCATCCTGAAGGCACCGCCGATCCTGATGCTCGACGAAGCGACTTCCGCACTGGACAGTCATACAGAGCAGGAGATCCAGGCCGCGCTCGACCTCGTCAGCAAGGGCCGCACCACCATCGTCATCGCTCACCGCCTGTCGACGGTGATTGCCGCCGACGAAATCATCGTGCTGAAGGACGGTCAGATAGCCGAGCGCGGCACCCATGTCGACCTGATGCGAAAGCACGGCCTCTATGCCTCGATGTGGGACCGCCAGCGCGAGGCGACCGAAGCCGAGGAGCGGCTGCGCATTGCCCGCGAAAGCGACGAACTGGGTGTCGTCGTGCGCCGGCGCACATCGGAGATGTCGTAGCTCAAGAAACCTCTTGACCTCAACTTGGGTTGAGATTGTAGACCGTCGCCCGAGAGTCGCAAAACAGCATCGTCGAGGACGGAATCAAATGGATATGAGCACTACGAATCAGGATGTTAGCGGCGGCAGCGTGTTCAGGGTCGACAAGTTCGTGGTGCCCGCCAATGCCCGCGACGAGATCCTCGCAAAGGTGAAGATGACGCATGAGTTGCTGCGTCTGCAGCAAGGCTTCGTCCAAGACTTTCTGCTCGAGCAATTCTCAGGACCGGGCGAGTTCAACCTCGTCACGATCGTCGAATGGGAAAGCCAGGCTGCCGTCGACAATGTGGTGCCGATCGTCAGGGCGGCGCACGAGCGCATGGCCTTCAACCCGCAGGAGACGATCGCCCGGCTCGGAGTGCGAGCTGATATCGCCAATTATCAGCGCGTGGCCGGACTCTAGCCAGGCCAGCCCACGCCCGGCGCCGGCGCTTCGACGCCGAGCACCTGGCCGGTGCGGGCGTCGCTTGTCATATGCTCGAAGCCGCGCCACTCGGCGGCGGTGATGAACAGCGTTTTCCTGTTCGCACCGCCCAGCATGCAGGCAAAGCAGCCGCGATCGGCGGTGACGGTCTGCAAGACGTCACCGCCTTCGCGCACCCGCACGCAGTGCTTGTTGGGAACATCGGCATACCAGACCGCCCCGTCGGCATCGAGGCAGATGCCGTCGGGATATCCGTCGAGCTCGGCCCAAATGCGTCTGTTGGACAAGGAACCGTCGGCGGCAACGTCAAACGCGGTCAGCCGGCTGGCATGGGATTCGGCAATGATCAGCGTCTCGTTGTCCGGGGTCAACGCCATGCCGTTGGCGAAGGCGATAGTGTCCGCCACTTGCCTGATCGCGCCATCCGGTGTGACCAGCACGATGGTGCCGGGACCGAAATGCTGGCCGGCCGCCGGCGCCGGCCCGCCGCCATTGACGTAGATGTTGCCGCGCCCATCGACGACGATCTCGTTCCATGGGCTTTTCGACAAGCCACGCAGATCGGCGTGGGTGACCAGCGAGCCATCGCCATCCTGCCGCAACAGCAAGCCCTCGCGGCCTGAGACAACCAGCAGACGACCATCCGGTAGCCAGTCGATGGAGTAGGGCAGGACAGCCGAAACCGTGAGCATGACCTCGCTGCCCCCGTGCGCATTGACGGCAATAATCTCGCCGGTTCCCCAATTGCAGACCCACAGGCGCCCGTCATGCCAGCGCGGCGATTCGCCGAAGGCGAGGCCTTCCGTGACGATATGCGGTTTGTTGGCGGATGGTGTTCGCATGATCAGGAGCCTCCGTTGCGCGCGTCATCGGCCCTTGGCGATGAGGCGCTTCTCCCCAAGGACGGGCGAGATGAAAGTCTCCCGACAGCGGGCCGGTGTATTTTCGTGCGGGAAGAGCACTCCATCGGCTCACGTTGACGCCGAAGGTGCCGGTCTGCGCGAGGGCGGCGTCGGCGCAGATAGGTTTCTCGGCCTTTCTGGCGGCTCGGCGCAGTCAAAGGACAGCTTCGGCAGCTATGGCACAGGCATGCAATTCGTCTCGACTTCACGAACACCGAGCATAGGGCCATCCCCGGTCATAGGCGATCCGTGCCTGTTCATCCGCGCCGGCGATTGTCGCGTTGCGGGCAGGGGGTGTTTCGGCTATTGAGGCCGGACCTGAAACAGGGACCGCCCCCAGCCCATGAGCCTTGTCGACACGGTCAAGAACGCATTCGTACCGATCCATCGCGAAGGCTACCCCTTCATCGCGGCGTTTGGCGCGGCGACGCTTTTCCTCGGCTATTTCTCCTCGATCCTGTTCTGGATCGGCCTGATCCTGACCGCCTGGTGCGTTTATTTCTTCCGTGACCCCGAGCGCGTCACGCCTGTTGACGACCGCCTGGTGGTAAGCCCCGCCGATGGCATCGTCTCGGCGGTGGGACCTGCCGTGCCACCGCGCGAGCTTGGCCTCGGCAATGTCGAGATGACCCGCATCTCCGTGTTCATGAACGTCTTTTCCTGCCACGTGAACCGCTCTCCGGTGCGCGGCCGCATCGCCAGGATCGAACATCGGCCGGGAAAATTTCTCAATGCCGAACTGGACAAGGCGAGCACGGAAAACGAGCGCAACGGCCTTGTCATAGAGAGCCCCAACGGCACGGTGGCCGCAGTCCAGATCGCCGGCCTGGTGGCGCGCCGCATTGTCTGCTGGACCGAGGCCGGCGCTTCGATCGGCACCGGCGAGCGTTTCGGCCTGATCCGTTTCGGCTCGCGCGTCGACGTGTTCCTGCCCTTGACAGCCACGCCGCGCGTTGCCGTTGGCCAGACGGCGGTCGGCGGCGAAACCGTGCTCGCCGAATTCGGCGGTGTCGCCGGCACGCCCCTCGTGCGGATTTCCTGACGGTGGGCACGCAGTATAAAAAATTCGAGGCCCATGCCAGCGGCGGTCCGCGTATCCGCGAGATACCGATGCGCATGGTGCTGCCCAACCTGGTCACCGTGCTTGCCATCTGCGCCGGCCTGTCCGGCATCCGCTTCGCCTTCGAAAACCGTTTTGAGACCGCGGTGGTGATGGTGCTGCTCGCCGCCTTCCTCGACGGAATAGACGGGCGCCTTGCGCGCATGCTGAAGGCGACGTCCAAATTCGGCGCGCAGATGGATTCGCTGGCCGACATCGTCAATTTCGGCGTCGCGCCGGCATTGGTGCTCTATGCCTTCCTGCTCGATAGAGCCGGCTCGCCGGGCTGGATCGCGGCGCTTCTGTTCGCCATCGCTTGCGGGCTCAGGCTTGCCCGCTTCAACGTGCTCGACGACGAGAAGGCCGAACGTCCCATATGGCAGAGTGAATATTTCGTCGGTGTGCCGGCGCCTGCAGGCGCCGTGCTGGTCATGCTGCCGCTTTATCTCTATTTCCTGCGGCTTGGGCTGGAGCCTAGCCGTCCGGCCGCCTTCGTCGCAACCGGCTTCACCATCCTGGTGGCCTTCCTGCTGGTAAGCCGCTTGCCGGTCTATTCAGGCAAGAGCGTCAAGATTCCCGGGGACAGGGTGCTGCCGATCATCCTCGCCGTCGTCCTCTACATTCTCTTGCTGATGACCTATCCCTGGTACACGCTGACGGCATCGGTCGCGGGCTACCTGGTCTTTCTCCCATTCAGCGTGCGCGCCTACTCCAAGCGTGCCAAACTGGAAGGCGAGAAGGTGCCGCCTTCGGACATAGGTTAGAAAGTCGGCCGAAGTCCCTGATCCGACTTAGGCAGCCACGCCAAGCCCAAGCCGGTCGATCGCCAGCTTGCGCGTCGAGACATAGTCGGTCTTGCCGGAGCCGAGTACCGGGATCTCCTCGACCTTTACGATGTCGTTGGGCACCATCAGTTCGGCCGCGCCAGCCTTTTTGCCGAACTGTCGCAACTCCTCGGCACTGGCATCGTCGGCGGTGGTGACCAGCACGATGCGCTCGCCCCGCCTCTTGTCCGGCACCGCCACCGCCGCATGGCGTTCTTCCGGCCAAAGCGACTGCACCAGCATCTCGACCGCGCCCAGCGACACCATCTCGCCAGCGATCTTGGCGAAGCGCTTGGCGCGACCGCGAATGCTGATGAAGCCTTCGCGGTCGACGGCGACGATATCGCCGGTGTCGTGCCAGCCGGTCAGCGGCTGTAGCTCGCCGGGGCGGTCCGCGGTCATGTAGCCCATCATCATGTTAGGCCCGTCGAGCCACAACTGGCCGGCATCGTTGATCCCTTCGACCGGCTCCAGTTTCATGCGAATGGCCGGCAGAAGCCGGCCGACCGTGCCGTCGCGGCCGTGGATCGCGGTGTTGACGGCAACCACGGGCGCCGCCTCGGTCAGTCCGAAGCCCTCGATGATCTCGGCCTGGAAGCGTTCGCGATAGACGCGGCGAGTATCCGGCTTCACCGCCTCGGCGCCGGCGACGACGAAGCGCAGACTGGAGAAATCCCCGTCCTTGGCGGTGCGCGCATAGTTGGCGAGGAACGTGTCGGTGCCGAACATGATGGTCGGTTTCACCTTGCGCGCGATCTCGGGTATGAGCTTGTAGTGGAGAGGCGAGGGATAGAGGAACAGCTTTACCCCGGTGACAAGCGGCAGGATGGTGCCGCCTGTCAGGCCGAACGAATGGAACACTGGCAGCACGTTGAGCAGGATGTCCGCCGGCGAAATGGTGATCCGCGCCTCGGCCTGCATGGCATTGGCGAGGAGGTTCTTTTGAGACAGAACAACGGCCTTCGGCGTACCTTCGGAGCCGGAGGTGAACAGGATCACGCCGGGCTTGGCCGCGTCCTGCCGCTGCAGCGCCAGGCGCCACAGCAAGGCGGCTGCAAGCTTGTCCAGCGTGGTGACGCTTTCGCGTACATCTTCCAGCCACAGCAGCCTGGCGCCGCCCTTTTCGACCGCAGCGACGATATCGGCGAGATCGGCCTTCTCGACGAAGGCACGTGAAGAGACAACGGTGCGGATGACAGCGGTGCGGACAGCCGCGGTGACGCTTGCCGGCCCGGCCGTGTAGTTGATCATCGCCGCCACACGGCCCGCCGAGAGCAGGCCGACGAGCGACAGCACGACGCCGTTGGCGTTGGGCAGCATCACCCCCACAGCTTCGCCCGGCGCCGTCACCGCCTCGAAGCGCCTGCCCAGCACCCGCGCGCCGATGAACATCTTGCGGTAGCTCAGCGCCCCGGAAATGACGTCCTCGATGATCGGATGCGAAGCGCCGACTCTGGTTGCGGCGTCACGCATGGCCAGGAACAGGCCGCGGTCGAGGTCGGTGCCAAAAAGGCGGGCCTCCGCGACGCGGTCGAACAGCGCATTGGTGTTGGAAGCCTGGTCCGGATTGCGCGCCACCAGTTCGGCGATCGTCATCGGCTCCAGGACACTGACCGACAGCCGTGGAAACCAGTGACGCGGTGCCTTGTCCGCCGGCGTCAGCGACACCGGCAGGTTGCGGGCGCCGGCGACGAAGATCGGCACGATGCGGGCGTCGGCCTGCATGGCGATGCGGGTGACCGCGCGAAACAGCCGAAACGTCTTGACGTCGGGCTCGACCGCGTCCGGCAGATAAACGGCCAGCCGGCCCTTGCCCTTCAGCACGCGCACCAGTCGGCGGCTGACGAAGACATGTTCGGCGTTGAAGGCAATGGTGCGGCCGAGTTCGCGCCAGGGTTCGAGCCAAGGCGAACGGGCCGAGACCCCGTCGAGTATATGCAGCGTGTCGTCGGGCAGCAGCGACAGCATCATCGCCGGCTCGAAGCGCGACTGGTGCGAGATGACATAGATGACCGGCACCTGCGCCTTGCGAGCGATTTTGATGCGATTGTCGCTGATCCGGTAGGCGAGCTTGAACGGTGCGTAGAGCAGCGCCTGGGTGAAGCGCAGGCCCAGGCGGAATTTTTCTATCACGCCGATCAGCAACCAGGCCACAACCAGACCCGCAAGCAGCGCCAGTGTCAGGATCATGCCGCGTCTCTCCCAACGATTTTGTCATTGCGGCTCTTGTGCGACCGCTTCGGGGCAGAGCCTAGCGGAAGTCGAGGCAAGGTCAATGCGGAAGGGGCGCCCTTACGCCGCGTTCAGCCGCCCGCTGATGAAACGGAACTCCTGCGTCTTGCCGCCGTAGCCATAGGCCGCTGCCGGAACCTCATGGACGAAAGTATAGCTCTCCTCGTGCACGCCGCCTAGCAGGCGGCCAAAGGCGTCGAAGATCGCCTTGAGATAGGCCTCCAGTTCGAGCTTTGTGTTAGTGCCGTCGACCACCTTGATATCGAGCCAGAACGTGTTGGTGCCGTGCTCGGCGAGCGACTTGCCGCCGGCGAACCAGTGCTGCGGATCGAGATAGGACACCGCAACGGCTGTGATCGTGGGATCCTTGCGCAACTGCGTGGCGGTGATCTCGGTTATTTCCCTAGCGATGCTGGCTGACAAGGTGGCGTCAGGCTTGCCGGTGACCCTGACATTGATGATTGGCATCTTCTTCTCCTTGGTTTGTAGCGGCGTCGTCGCCGTTGAAAAGACCATGCCACCATCTGTTGATCAAAAAAACTGAATTGTTTTCAACTGATAATTCGATAAAGTCGAATTATGGAAACGCTCGATCCCGACCTGCTTAGAACCTTCCTTGCTTTCGTCGACAGCGGTTCGCTGGCGCAGGCGGCGGCCAATGTCGGCCGCTCACCCTCGGCGGTGACGGCGCAGATGCAGCGCTTGGAAGAGGTGGTCGGTGAGCCACTTCTGGCGCTGCGGGGCAGGGGGCGCGGCCTGACGCCGGCGGGCGAGGATCTTGTCGGGCACGCCAGGCGTATTCTTGCCGTGCATCGCGAGGCTTGGCTGGTGCTGAAGGGAGCACGGGCTGCCGGGCGCGTCGCCATCGGCACGACACAGGATTTCGCCGATAGCGGCCTGCCGGACCTGCTGCGTGCCTTCGCCTCCAGCCATCCCCGCGTCAGGATGGAACTGCGTGTCGGCCGCTCCGCCGAACTGGCGCAGGCGTTACAAGCTGGCAGCCTCGATCTGGCGATCGTCATGCGCCAGGCTGCCGTGCCGGACGAGGTCGGCGTGTTGCGCGAGCCGATGATATGGCTGTGTTCCAACAAGGGACTGGCCTCGCGGCAGGAAGAAGTGCCGCTGGCGCTGCTCGACCCCTATTGCGGGTTTCGCGAGGCGGCGCTCGCCGCGCTCGACGCCGCCGGCCGCCCCTATCGCATCGCTGCCGGCAGCGCCAGCCTGGCCGGGCTGCGCACCGCGGTAAATGCCGGTGTTGCGCTGACCTTGCGAACCCCGCGCTTTGCCCATTCCGGCATCGTCGAAGCGCCCCGCGAACTTGGCTTGCCGCCGGCTCCGACGGCTGAGTTCGCGATCCGGCTGCGCGCCGGTGCCGATGCGTCCGCGGGCGATCTGGCGACATTGCTCGGCGGAAGCCTCGCTTTGTCCGGACCGCTTGGTTAATTGACGAGGCGTGAAGCTCCGCCGCCGGTCTAGGGCATGGAAACCGACTTGCGGTCGGCCGGTCTATGCGAACAAAAAGCCGTTGCAAAGAAAAAGCCGACCTTGCGGTCGGCTTGGAGTAGGACGGGCCGAGGGGTTTGGGGGACTTGGGGGGGTGGCCCGTCGCATCAACAATGTCTGAGCAGGATGATGGTTCCGTGACTTGGAAAATTTTTTACGAACTATTTGAAGACGCTTGCCGGGAGCGTGCCTTCAGCCAGTCGCGGCCGGCATGGGCAAAGACGGCGCCGAGCACGATGGCACCGCCGACCATGCTGGCCATAGGCGGGATTTCGGCCAGGAACAGAAATGCAAACAGGATCGCGAACGGCACTTCGGCCGAACCGAGCAGGCCGGATTCAGGCGCCGGGATCAGCCGCGAGCCTTCCGTCCACAGGATGGAAGCCAGCGCGAAGGACGCGCCGAAGGTGGCAAGCAGGATAGCGTCCCTTGATGAGACCGCCAGGGGATCGGTGACGAACCATCCGAGTATAAACAGCAGGAACGCCGAAACCGCGCCGGCCCACACCACGGGCGTGTCACGGAATGCGCGAACCATGATCATGTACAGCGCGCTGCCGGCCGTCATCAGCAGCGCCAGCCCGTCGCCGAACAAATTGCCAGTGGCAAAACCCGACCACACCATGATGGCGACCCCGCACAGCGACACCGCCGCCGCCACCATCGTCTGCAGCCGGAACGGCTCGCGCACCAGCATCCAGGCCAGTACGGCGGCAATGAAGGGCGACGTCGCGTAGATGACCGCGACATTGGCGACAAAAGTGAACTTGAAAGCGGAAATGAAGGCGATGCTGGCCAGTGCGCCTTCGACGGCCAGCAGCCAGCCGCGCCAGCCAAGCCGCAGCGGTTCACGGTTGCCGGCACGGCGGCGGCGCCACAATACGTAGAGGCTGATCAGGATCGCGCCGACAAAGCCACGCCAGCAGGTGATCGTCAGCGGATCGGCATGGATCGACTTGGTCAGCACGCCGGTCAGCCCGAATACAGCTGCCGAGGATGAGACCAGCAGGATACCCAGCGTGCGTTCGGTGGTTTCCGCGCTGGCCGTGATCTCAGTCATGTTGGCAGCCTACCTTGCCTCGTCCTGACATCGTGGTGTCGTGAGTAATGGCCATCCACGTCAAAGCCGCTTGCGGAAATGTTCACCGCCGACGATCAGCAGGCCAGCGGCGACAATAAGCGCGGCACCCAGAAAGACCTCGCGGCGCGGCACGTCGCCCCAGATCGCGAAGCCGAGCGCGAACGCCCACAATAGTGAGGTGTATTCGAGTGGCGCCAGGATCGATGCCGGCGTGCGCTTCATGCCCTCGAAGAGAAGGTATTGCGCGAGGCCGCCGAGCGCACCGACGCTGGCAAGAAGCAGCAATTGAGCCGGGTCCGGCGTATGCCACCACAACAGCGCCGGCACCGCCGAAAAAACCAGGAAATAGAAATTGTTGAGGAGGAGCTGGATCGTTGAGCGCTCGGCAAGCGCCGTCTTGCGCAGAAGCACGATGGCGATGCCCCACAGGAAAGCCGCCGTCAGTACCAGCAACACGGGCACGGACAGGCCAAGATGGGCGGGATCGCAGGCGACAAAGACGCCGGCAAAGCCGATCAGAACGGCCAGCCAGCGCAGAAGGGGCACCTTTTCGCCGAGCAGGACCACCGATAGCACAGTGACTATGATCGGAGCCGCGTAATAGACGGTGGTCAGTTCGGCGAGTTGCAAGCTGCGGGCGGCATTGTAGTAACAGAGCCAAGCGGCGAGCGTGAAGGCGCTGCGCACCAGCATCGGCCGCACGATCGGCGAACGCACCGTGTCGGCGAACAGCGGCCGCCCGCCGATCACCGCGCAGGCGCCAAGAATGGTGATGCTGCGGAAGAACATGATCTGCCAGACGGTCATGCTGGTGACCAGCAGTTTGATCGAGGCGTCCTGTGTCGAAAACAGCAAATAGGCGGCGCCCGTCAGCAGGATTCCGGCGAAGACCCTTTCGCGTGTATCGAGAATGGCGATATCGGCCATAGGCGTGCGCCTGCTTGAGTGAAGGCGGCCCCAGCCCCTGTCGGCTCCGCACCTGCCAGCTATACGGGCGAAATCCCGCATGGCGCTGCTCCAGCACCGCGTTGCTTTTGGGGCAGGCGGCAGTGGCGCGAAATGCAGCTTGTCCCGGATGCGGCTTCTGGCGCGGCACGGCCGATTGGTTTAGCATCATCTCATAAAGCCGGAGACGAAGGCAGGCGCGCAGAACGCCGGGGGACGGACAGCGAATTGGCGCTCAGCTCATGCCAGATGTAGCATGTACAGGCGCGGCTTGACGGCCGCCTCTGCCAGAGCGGATATTGCGGGGAGAAGGCTGATGCAGAAACTGCAGTCGCAAGGCGTCCATCACATCACGCTGGTGGGTGCCGGTCGCCAGACCTCGATCGATTTCTGGGAAGGTGTGCTGGGCATGCCTTTCATCTTCGAGCAGCCCAATCTCGACAAGCCGAGCGAAAGCCATCTTTATTTCGATCCGGGCGACGGCCGGCTGATCACCATCTTCACCGACGAGACCCGCACGGCCGTGCAGCGCCGAACCCCGACCGACCCGGGCTGCGTGCATCACATCGCCTTTGCGGTGTCCCGCGTCACTTTCCTGCAGGCTGTCGCCCGGCTCGACGAGCGCGCCATCAAGCACAGTGGCGTCAAGGATCGCGGCTTCATGGATTCAATCTATTTCGAGGATCCGCTCGGCCTTCTGATCGAGCTTGCCTCTTATCGTTTCGAGCCGCCTGCAGGGTTCACCCATGCCGATGTTCTGATGGAGGCGCATAAGCTTCGCGTCACGCGTGGCGACTACAACATCGCCGAGGTGCACCTGGCTGATGCGATCCAGGCGCTGGTGGAACGCGCGCGCGCGACATTGTCGGCGGACCGGGCGCCCAAAAATCCATACTGAAGGCTGAACAGGCAAGGGAGGAACACGTGGCAAAAGCAGTGACGAAGAGCGCAGGGAAACCGGCCGCCAAACCAGCGGCAAAAGCGACCGCAAAACCGGCGACCAAGATGGCGTCAAAGCCAGCCGCCGGCAAGGCCGCGGCCAAGGCCAAGGCGAAACCGGCAAGGAAATCGGCGCTGACCATCAGCATGCTGAAGCCGAGCGTCAACAACATGACCGTTCGCGTCTTTGCCCGCGCCGCCGGACTCGACCATGCGGAGACCGATGCGTGGGGGCACACGCGCTCGCCCGAATACATGGCGCGCAATCCGGCCCACCTGACGCCGATGATCGAGGACAAGGGCCTGCCGCGCGGCGTGCTGTGGGAGAGCTGCGCCATCATGCAATATCTATCCAACAAGCATGGGCTGGAGAAATTCTACCCCAAGGCGCCAGCCAAGCGGGCGATGATAGACAGCGCCATGTTCTATCTGATCGGCACGCTCTATCCCTATGTCGCGCGCGCCACCTATCCCGCGCTCGGCTTCCCGCAATATGCCGGCGAAGTCGGTCATAGCGACGCCCACCCCGACAGGAAATCGGAAGCGCAGAGGGCCGCGGTCGCCGCCATTGCCGAACCGCTCGAGGTCTTCCACTCCTTCTTCCGCGACGGCAAGCCGTTCATCGGCGGCAAGAACCCGTCGATCGCCGACATCCGTCTTGCGGCGACGCTCGAATTCCTCGCTGTCATCGACTACGCCCTGCCCAAATGGGCGAAGGAATACGTGGCGGCGATGGAGAAGAAGCTCGGCAAGGCCTATGCTGGTCCGGCCGGCGACGTGCGCGGCTACATCGCCCATGTGAGATCGCAGGCTAAGGCGTGAGTTCAGCCAGTCGATGGGGCGATGAGCTGCGGAAGCGGCCGCGGGACTGATCTCACCGGCGACGTCGCGGTTCCCCGCCAGCTTGAAGTTGGCGGGGCTTGCGTTAGTCTGGACGCGGATGCAGTCGAATTTTTCTCTCGACCGGCTTGAACGCTGGAGTGGTGGCGTGGCCGCCGCGGCCCTGGCGGCAACGCCCGAAGACTTGTCGGCCCGCTTCAGCGCGGCGGCAAGGGTGCTGCTTGGCTCGGATCGTGTCTATGTTGGCTTCTATCGTCGCGACATAACATCCCTGACCATCGACGATGCCGGACCCGATCGCTGGAACCGCGACTATGATGCGCGCGTCTATCGCCAGGATCCGTTCTTTCAGAGGTTCGCCAGCACCAGACGGGATTTCCTGCTGCCGTTGTCGGCTCTCAGCCAAGGCGATTTCGAGCGCACGCCGTATTATCGCGAATTCTACGGGCCCTCCGGCAGCTTCGATGAAATAACCGGTGTGTTCAACCTCGACGGACTGACCGCCGGCTATGTGACCTTTTTGCGCCGCGACGGCGCGCCGCGTTTTGGCGAGCATGATCTGGCTGTGGCCGGCGCTGCTTGCAGCGCGACAAAGCTCATTCTGCAAAGGCTGCTTCATTTGTGCCGTCTTCGGGACAAGGCTTCCGCAATCGAAGCCGCGGGGTCGCAACTCAGCGCCCGGGAAAGGCAGATCGCGCGGCTCCTGATCGAGGGTGGCAGCGCCAAGACGATTTCGCGAAACCTGTCGATTTCACCCGGCACCGTGCGCAACCACATCAAGCAGGTCTACCGCAAGCTCGGTGTGCACTCCCAAGTCGAGTTGCTGGCCGCCGGCTGGAAGGCCAACTGACGGTTCGCCAGCCTCACTGTCCCGTCACGACGCGTGTCCACATACGGTTTTGCAGTCGCAGCAGCTTTGCGTCGTTGTTCTCGACCACGAACAGCTTGGCCTTTACATCATCGGACGGGAAAACGCCGGGATCCTTTGCGACGGCCTGATCCATCAGCGGCAGGGATTCCGGGATGGCATTGGCATAGGAAACATAACTGGAATTGGCCGCTGCGATATCGGGCCGCAAGTTGAAATCGATCCAGGCCTGGGCATTCTCCGGATGCGGCGCATCCTTCGGCACGGCCATCGTATCGAAGTTTATCAGCGTGCCTTCCCTTGGAATGGAATATGCAATCTCCAGCTTCTTCGCGGATTCCGCCGCACGGGTCTTGGCCTGCAATATGTCGCCCGACCAGCCCAGCACGACACAGATGTCGCCATTCGCCAGGTCGTTGATGTATTTCGACGAGTGGAAGTAACGGATATAGGGCCGCACCTTGCCCATCAGCTCTTCGACCTTGGCGAGGTCGTCCGGACTGCTCGACCTGGGATCGATGTGGAGATAGTTCATAGCCATAGGAATGATCTCCGCCGGAGCATCGATCATGGCGACGCCGCAATCGGAGAATTTCTTGACGACGTCGACGTCGAAGACCATGGCGAAGGATCCTGTCGGCGCATCCGGCATGCGTTGTTTGACGGCAGCGACATTGTAGCCGATCCCATCTGTGACGGCCATGTAAGGCACGGCGTACAGGTTCTGCGGATCCGCGCCCGCGATCAGCGACAAGGCTTGCGGATCGATTTTCGAGTGGTTTGAAAGCTTCGATCTGTCGAGCCTCAGGAAAGCGCCTGCCTTCACCTGGTTCTTCAGGAACGGAAAGGCCGAGGGATAGACCACGTCATATCCCGAGCCGCCGGTGAGCAGTTTCGTCTCAAGGACCTCGTTGCCGTCATAGACATCGTAGCGGACCTTGATACCTGTCTCCTTCTCGAATTTCTCAGCCGTGTCCGGCGCGATGTAGTCGGACCAGTTGTAGACGTTGACCACCTTCTCATCGTCCGCCCGGGCGACGCCGAAGCAGATAACGCAGGCAAGCGCGGCGGTCACGATTGGGAAGAGCAGAGCGCGCATGGGTATCTCCTTTTGCCGGGCGGGCCAATGCGGCGCACCGTTCTGATTTCGCTTCGGCACCCTTGCCGCTCAACGCCGTTGCGGCGCATAAACGGGTAAGGTGATACAGGCGACATTGCCGCCTCCGAGCAGAATTTCGCGGGAGTTCTCGATGCCGACGATCTTGTGGTCGGGAAACAGCGTGGCGAGCTGTTGCTTTGCCTTCCGGTCGAGATCGCAGCCGAATTCTGGCACGACCACGACGCTGTTGCCCGGATAATAGTTGATGTAACTCGCCGCGATCCGGTTGCCGGTCGGCCGCGCCCAGGTCGAATCGACCCGGTCCACGCTCTCGCTTTCTTCCATCGTCATCTCGATCGGCAGGGGATGGTGCAGCCGATGAACCTCAAGGCGACTGCCACGCGCGTCACGGGTCGAACGGAGCACCTCTTCGGCTTCGCGTACTATCTCATATTGCGGATCATCCCGCTCGTCGGTCCAGCTCAGCGCCACAACGCCCGGACGAACGAAGCAGCAGAGGTCGTCGACATGGCCATCCGTCTCGTCGAAAGCAAAACCGCGCGGCAGCCAGATGATTTTGTCGACGCCGAGATACTCGCCCAGCTGTTCTTCCACCTTCGCCTTTCCGAGATGGCCATTACGATTGCGATTGAGCAGGCACTGCTCGGTCGTGATGAGCGTACCTTGGCCATCGCATTGCAGTCCGCCGCCTTCGGCGATCAGCGGTGCGCGATAACGGTCCATCCTCTCGATATCGAGGATCTTTCGCGCCACGAGGTCGTCGAGATCCCAAGGCGAGTAGAGGCCGCCGTCGAAACCGCCATAGGCGTTGAAGATCCAATCGACGCCGCGCACTTCGCCTCGATCACTGACGACGAAATTAGGGCCACTGTCGCGCAGCCAGGAATCATTGGTGGACATTTCCACCACGCGCACCTGGCTGGGCAACCGCGCTCTTGCGTTTTGCCACTGGCGGCTGGACGCCGCCACCGTCACCGGCTCGCTTTGCGCGATCGCCGCAGCGACATTGGCGAACAGCTTCTGCGCGGGCTTGGCGCCCAGCCGCCAGGTGTCCGGTCGTTCAGGCCAGATCAGCCAACAGGCCGATTTGGGCTCGAATTCGCCAGGCGCGCGAAACCCATCCTGCCTCGGTGTGGTCGAGAGCGTATGTGACATTGTGGACCGCCGGAAATGGAATGACGAAGCCTTGCCCGATCAGACGGTTTTGGGGCCTTGTCCGTCAATGTCCCATTTGGGACAGCTTGATCACCGCGCCCGCCACCGGGCCTGCACCGGCGCCAGGCCCTGGTTGCCGGAGGCTCGATGTCATGTCGCTTACTGGGTTGCCTGGTAAAGCTCCGAAGCGGCCTGCTTCAGCGCGCGCCGTCCGTCGGGTTCGAGATACATCATGTGCCCACCTTCGACGACGTCGAGGCGGATCGGCCTGGCGCCAGCGAGCGACGGGATCTGGCTGACCAGATAACGCGATGCCAGATAGGGAGTGACGAGATCGGTGTAGCCGTTGACGATGACGACGCCCAGCGCGGGATTCAAGGACCGCGCCCGTTGCAGATCATCCATCACGCCGGCATAGCCCTGGCGCGAGGCGCTCGTCCCATAGTCCCAGTTGTGGCTGATGTCGCCGTTCAGCAAGCGGTAGCTGGCATCGGTGCGAAAGTTCAGCTGGTCGCGCGCGTAAGCGACAAAGGCCGAGGTCAGCGCCGGCACACTACGGTCCAGCACCGGGTCGGGGCCAGCGATACGGGCGCTCTGGGGAGCGATGTCCGCCGTCGCGATCATGCCGTCATAAGGGCTGAGCACCTTGCCCGTGGCACGGCCAAACTCCCGTGCGAAGAGCGAGGTCGGAACGCGGGCGAAGTTGCGGTGAACGAGGTCGAGAGGCAGGCCGGTGATCTCGGCCACGCGATCGCCCGCCAGCCGTCCGCCTTGCTCCAGCCCACTGGTGAGCGCACTGAGGTACTCGCCAAGTGCATAATGCTCGACCTCGGCGAGCTTTTTCCGCAATGTGTCGCCGTTGACGCCTTCACTGCGCAGGCGAACCGCGGCGAGGGAGGGTAGTTCGAGAGCCCAATGCAGCGGCTCGAATTCGTCGGGCTGCACCAGGGTGAATTCCAGCGCTGGCGAGATCAGCACGATGCCGCTCGGGCTGATGCCGATGTCTTCCTGCAGCGTCCTGGCAAGCAGTGCCGCCCGGAATCCGCCATAGCTCTCACCGGCGAGGAACAGCGGAGATCCCATGCGGCCGTTTTGGGCGAGATAGAGCCTGATGAAGGCGCCGATCGAACTGGCGTCCTGGCTGACGCCCCAGAAGTCGTGCGTATCCTGGCCGGGCGCCTCGCGGCTGTAGCCGGTTCCCACCGGGTCGACGAAGACGAGGTCGGTCATGTCGAGCCAACTGTCGGGATTGTCGATGAGTTTTTGCGGCGCGGGGAGGAATTCCCCGCCGGCTCCGGTCGCCACGATGCGCGGTCCGAGCGCGCCGAGATGCAGATAGGCTGAAGCGGCGCCCGGGCCGCCGTTGAACACGAAGGTGATTGGCCGCGGTGCTTCCGTCGCCACGCTCTCCCGCGGCTTCAGCGTATAGGCAACATAGAAGATCTCCGCCGTAACCTCGCCCTTGCCGGAGAGCAGCGGAAGCGTGCCGGCCTTTGCTTGATACTGCAGGCTGCGTCCGCCAATCGTGATCGAATGGTCGGTGATCTCAGGTGACGGCAGCAGTGAAAGCACGCCGCCCGCGGGTGCCGGCCGCTCCGTCGTTTCGGCCAGGAGAGGCCGCGCGAAGCCGGCAAGCATGAAGAGGACAAGGGAGACGAGTTTCAGCTTGGAACGCATGAGACCTCCGCGGAAGGGACTCCCGCATAGCTATGGCCGAGGCGAATGAAGTCAAAGGGAACAGACGATGACGCGCCCAGTGCTGTTCCGCCAAAACCAGTTCCTGACAGCCTGGGTCGTCATGTTCGGATTGCCTCACACGTCTCGCAGGACCATGCTATCACAGCAGAAAGCCGTTCTCGGAGGAACGAAAATGGACGCAACCGAGCTCAAGGCCATGCAGGCGCCGCTGAAGCAGGCCTACCGCGACGACGCCACGCAAGCACTGATCACGCTAAGGGCAAAGGGCTCGATCGACGAACAGTCGGTGGCCTGCAAGGTGGAGACGGGCAGGGCGTTGGCAATCGCCGGCCTTCATCCGGCAACAGGCGGCTCGGGGCTCGAACTGTGCTCCGGTGACATGCTGCTCGAGGCGCTGGTGGCGTGCGCCGGGGTGACGCTGAAGGCGGTGGCGACGGCGCTCGAATTCAAGCTCGGCGCCGCTACCCTTGAAGCCGAAGGCGACCTTGATTTTCGCGGCACGCTTGGTGTCGCCAAGGATGCGCCGGTTGGCTTTCGCGCCATTCGGCTCAATTTCAATCTCGACACGGCGGAGCCACGGGAGCGCATCGATTCGCTGCTGAAGCTGACCGAGCGCTATTGCGTGGTGTTCCAGACCATCAACCAGAAGCCGGAACTGACGGTGAGCGCGCGGTGATGAATCACAAGGCCCGCGGCAGCGGTCGCGGGCCTTGTGATACCTGATGCTTACTGAGCTGCCGGCTCTTCGGCGTCGCCTTCGTCGGTGAAGGGCGAGGCGCTCGGCACGCACTGCACGGACCAGCCGGCGGGTGTCGGCTGCTTCTGATACTCGGTGATGGCGGCGGTGCACTGTTCGCGCTTGTCGAAGGTGCTGGGCAGCACGACCATGCCGCCCTGCGGGCCGGCGATTACCAGATACCAGACCAATGCTGCGGTCGTAGCCATGGAGTTTTCCTTGTTCTGCCCAGCTCGGGCTCTCGTTGCGGGAGTCGTTCGATCCTAACAACTCCTCGGAAATGACGAAAGCATGACCGCCCAGCGGCCTTCTCCCCCAGATCACAGCCGCGTGATGATCCGTCGGGTTTTCTAGCCGGCGTGTTGCCCTCCACTATGGTTCAGTTGGTCGCAAAACAATAGAACAGGCCGTCGCCGCCTGTGCCTTTCAGCGCCTCCTGGCTGCAGCCGCCACGCGAGGCATGCGAGGAATTCCACGACTTCGCCGCCGCCGAATCATCGAGACCGGTGCGGTCGTGATGGCCCATCATCGCCGCCCCATCGGAGCCGCTCATCGTCCAGTCGCCGCAGGTCTGGTCGGCGATCCTGGTGCCGTCGGGCTTGGAGCCGGTCAGCATGTCGTGCCGGTTGGGCGTATCGCCGCGGCCGTTGACCGTTTCACCCTTCTCGTTCAGCGCGGTCTGCTTGGTGATGCCGTTGGCGTCGCCGTGCAGCGAGGCGACATCATCGGCGATCTTGGTGCCCTTGGCGTTGAACCAGGGACCCTTGCCGATGCGATCGCGCGCATCCTCCGCGCTGGTCGAGAGATAGGCGTGCCATGTCTTGCCGGTGACGCCGGCGGCTTCCGCCAGCGACGCGCAATGGGCATCCGCGCCCTTCAGCCCGCCGAGATCGGCCCCCTTGCCGGAGCCGACGCTGGTGACGAAGAAACTCATCTTGGCATCTTGGGAAACGGCCACACCGACCGTAGCTCCAAGAGCGGTGGTAAGGGCGGTGGCGGCAACGATGGCGAGTCTTGGCATGTCGGTCCTCCGGTTTCGAATGTCCTACGTCGGAAGAACGTAGCCGAAGGCTGTTTTAATCCGTTTCGAACCGGCTTTTATTCCGGTTGCCGGTAGGCGACGAAGCGGTTGTGCTTGGCCTGGAAGATCAGCCCGGTCTCTTTGAGGTCCGGGCTGGCCAGCGGCACGATGCGTTTGGCGATCTCGGAGGGGTGCGGCAATGTCTCGGGATCCTCACCGGGCACGGCTTGCGCGCGCATCGCGGTGCGGGTGGGGCCGGGATCGGCTGCATTGACGCGCAGCGGCAGGCTTTGCGTCTCATGCGCCCAGGAGCGCATCATGGTCTCCACCGCCGCCTTGGATGCCGCGTAAGGCGCCCAGAAGGCGCGCGCCGAATGCGCCACGTTGGACGACAGGATAATCGCCCGGCCGGCATCCGAAAGCCGGAGCAGCGGGTCGACCGAGCGGATCAGCCGCCAGGTCGAGGTGACGTTGATGGTCATCACCTTTTCGAAGATCTTGGCCTCGACATGGCCGATCGGCGAGATGACGCCAAGCACGCCGGCATTGGCGACGAGGATGTCGAGCTTGCCCCAGCGCTCGTGGATGGCGCCGCCCAGCCGGTCGATGCCGGCCATGTCGGCGAGATCAAGCGGTACCAATGTCGCCTGGCCGCCGGCCGTCTTGATCTGGTCGTCGAGTTCTTCCAGCCCGCCGACGGTGCGGGCAACCGCGATGACATGCGCGCCGGCGGCAGCCAATTCCCTGGCGATGAAATAGCCAATGCCGCGCGAGGCGCCGGTGACGACCGCAACGCGGCCGGTAAGGTCGAGGGTCATGCGATGGCTTCCGGAACTCTGGCTAAGGCTGATGACAGTCCGGCAATTCTACGCCCCGCTTGTCGCCAGCAGCGACAGCGTGCGCACATTGTCGTGGCCTTCGAAGTCGAGCAGGCGGGTCGGATACTGGCCGGTGAAGCACGCGTCGCAGAACTGCGGCTGCTCATCGTCGCGGCTCGCCTCGCCGACGGCGCGGTAGAGCCCGTTGATCGACAGGAAACCGAGCGAATCGACCCGAATGAACTCGGCCATCTCTTCCACCGACATGCGCGAAGCCAGCAGCTTCGACTTCTCCGGCGTGTCGACGCCATAGAAGCATGATGCGCTGGTCGGCGGCGAGGCGATGCGCATGTGCACTTCCTTGGCGCCGGCGTCCCGCACCATCTGCACGATCTTCTGGCTGGTGGTGCCGCGCACGATGCTGTCGTCGACCAGCACCACGCGCTTGCCCTCGATCATGCGGCGATTGGCGTTGTGCTTGAGCTTGACGCCCATATGGCGGATCGAATCGCCGGGCTGGATGAAGGTGCGGCCGACATAGTGGTTGCGGATGATGCCGAGTTCGAAGGGAATGCCCGCCGCCTGGCTGAATCCGATTGCCGCCGGCGTGCCCGAGTCCGGCACCGGTACGACGATATCGGCGTCGACCGGATTTTCCTGCGCCAGTTCCGCGCCGATGCGCTTGCGCACCTCATAGACATTGCGGCCCTCGACCGAGGAGTCGGGTCGGGCGAAATAGACATATTCGAAGATGCAGAAGCGAGTCTTCTGCGGTTCGAACGGGAACAGGCTCTCAATGCCCTTGGAGGTGACGACGACCATCTCGCCGGGCTTCAGGTCGCGCACGAAACGCGCGCCGATAATGTCGAGCGCACAGGTCTCGGAGGCCAGGATCCAGGCGCCGTCGAGATCGCCCAGCACCAGCGGGCGGATGCCGAGCGGATCGCGGCAGCCGATCATCTTCTTGGCCGTCATCGCCACCAGCGAGAAGGCGCCCTCGACCTGGCGCACCGCGTCGATGAAGCGCGAGTTGAGGTCGCGCTCCTTGCTGGTCGCGACCAGATGCAAAAGCGTCTCGGTGTCGGAGGTGGAGGAGAAGATCGCGCCTTGTTTCTGCAGCGCGCGCTGTACCGTCATGGCGTTGGTGAGGTTGCCGTTATGGGCGACGGCAAAGCCGCCATCGGCCAATTCGGCGAAGAAGGGTTGGATGTTGCGCATGCCGGCGCCGCCGGTGGTCGCGTAGCGCGTATGGCCGATGGCGCGGTTGCCTTGCAGGCTGTCGATGACGCGCTGCTTGGTGAAGGTGTCGCCGATCAGGCCGACATGGCGTTCGACATGGAATTGGGTGCCGTCATAGGAGACGATGCCGGCCGCTTCCTGACCTCGATGCTGCAGCGCATGCAGGCCGAGTGTGACGATGGCCGCCGCGTCCTGCCGGCCAAAGATGCCGAACACGCCGCACTCGTCATGGAAATGATCGTCAGCCTCGGCGGAAAGCACGTCGTCTGCGTCTGCCATCTTAAGCTCCGCTAAAATCGCCATATAAGGCGGTCGCGCGTCGAAAGCAACGCACTGCATGCGATCGTTCACATGGATCGATCGTCAGACGCCGCGTTCGGACCTCAGTTGGCGGGCGCTGGCGCCGGCTTGGCGGTGTTGTCGGCAGGACCGGCGTCGTTGTCATCGGGCGCTGGCGCATTGGCGTCGTCGCCGCCGGCTGGTGCATCCGCCGCCGGTGCGTCGGGCGCGACGGGCGTCTCGACGGCCGGCTGATTCGGATTGAGCTTCTTGAGGATGGCGTTTTCCGGGTCCTCTGGCAGCAGGCTCTCGAGCTTGGCGCCGATCTGTTCCAGCAGCGGCCGCGACTTGGCTTCCGTGACCCAGGCCGGGGCCTTGGCGCCGGCCAGCCAGTTGAAGAACAGCAACGCCACCGCGACGACCAGGACGCCGCGCGCGGCGCCGTAGAGGAAGCCGAGCGTGCGGTCGAGGGCGCCGATGCGCGAATCGATGATCCAGTCGGCAAGCTTCATGGTGATGACCGAAACCACGATCAGCGCGATGATGAAGACCACGCCTGCGGCCGCCGCCATGGCGATCTTCTCATTGTCGACATAGGGCTTCAGGTAGGGCAGGACCGGTTTGTAGAAGAAGAAGGCCGCCGCCGCCGCCGCCGCCCAGGAGACGACCGAAAGCACCTCGCGCGAAAAGCCGCGAACCATGGCGAGCATCGCCGAGACCAGGGTGAAGCCGACGAGAATTCCGTCAAGCAGCGTAATCGGCATGTCTTTGGCCCCACTCCGATCTCTTGTTCACGACTCGACGAGCCGCGTCATTCTTCATCGTCGGCACGGCCCCGCCGTGAGCCGGCTATGCGCGCCACGAGGTCGGCAAGCTCGGTCGGTTGGAAAGCGCCGGCCCCGATCCCCCCAGCAAGTTCCTCGCTGCCCAAGGGCAGAACCGCGCTACCAAAACCCAGCTTTTCGGCTTCCTTGAGACGCTGCTGCGCATGCGCCACCGGCCTCACCGCGCCCGAAAGGCTGATTTCGCCGAAATAGACGCAATCGGCGGGGAGGGCAAGACCAGTGAGCGAGGAAACCAGTGCGGCTGCGACCGCGAGATCGGCTGCCGGCTCGCTGATGCGGTAGCCGCCGGCGACGTTGAGGTAGACGTCATGCTGCCCGAAACGGACACCGCAATGCGCTTCCAGCACTGCCAGGATCATCGACAGCCGCGCGCCGTCCCAGCCGACCACCGCCCGGCGCGGCGTGCCAAGCGAGGAGGCCGCGACCAGTGCCTGGATTTCGACCAGAACCGGCCTGGTGCCTTCCATGCCGGCGAAAACCGCTGCTCCCGGCGATTTCGCGTGCCGTTCGCCAAGGAAAAGCTCGGATGGATTGGAAACCTCGCGCAGACCTTTGTCCGACATTTCGAAGACCCCGATCTCGTCGGTCGGTCCGAAGCGGTTCTTCACCGTGCGCAGGATGCGGAAGTGGTGGCCGCCTTCGCCCTCGAAATAGAGCACGCCGTCAACCATGTGCTCGACCACGCGCGGACCCGCGATCTGGCCTTCCTTGGTGACATGGCCGACCAGCACGATGGCGGCACCCGTGGATTTCGCGTAGCGGATCATCGCCTGGGCGGCGGCGCGCACCTGTGTCACGGTGCCTGGCGCCGAATCGGCCAAGTCGGTCCACAGCGTCTGGATCGAATCGAGGATGACCAGATCGGGCCGCTTGCCGTCGGCGATCGTGGCAAGGATATCCTCGACATTGGTCTCGGCCGCGAGTTCGACCGGGGCCGAGGCGACGCCGAGCCTCTGCGCACGCAGCCTGATCTGGGCAACTGCCTCTTCGCCCGAGACATAGACGATGCGATGGCCCTTGGAGGCAAGGGCGGCCGCGGCCTGGGTGAGCAGCGTCGATTTGCCGATACCGGGATCGCCGCCGACCAGAAGTGCCGAGCCCCGAACGAAACCGCCACCAGTGGCGCGGTCGAGTTCACCGATGCCTGAGATGATACGCGGCGCGTCCTCGATATCGCCCGAAAGCGTTGTCAGCACCACCGCGCGGCCCTTGCGGGCGTTGCGCGAGTTGGCAGGGCCCGAGCCGATGCCGCCAGATGTGCCTTCCTCGACCAGCGTGTTCCACTCGCCGCAGGCATCGCATTTGCCGGCCCAGCGCTGATGCACCGAACCGCAATTCTGGCAGATGAACTGGACGCGGGATTTGACCACGCTTTACCTTCCCGCCCGCCGGCGGGCGCCGCGCGCGACAGCCAATCTCCCCCCGTGTAGAGGAGATGTCCGGCAGGACAGAGGGCGGCGCAGAGCGTCGAGAGCCGTTGCTATTGGCGAGGTCGCTGGCAAGAGGCTACTCAAACCTTTCAGCGATATGGTGCTCTTCCGCGAGATCGGAGAAGCGGGTGAATTCGCCGTGGAAGGCGAGCGTGACAGAGCCAGTCGGCCCATGGCGCTGCTTGGCCACGATCACCTCGGCCTTGCCGCGCATCTCGTTCATGTCGTTTTCCCATTTGACGTATTCCTCGGTGCCGAGCTTCGGCTCGCGGTTCTTGAGGTAATATTCCTCGCGATAGACGAACATGACGACGTCGGCGTCCTGCTCGATCGAACCGGATTCGCGCAGGTCGGAGAGCTGCGGGCGCTTGTCGTCGCGGCTTTCGACCTGACGCGAGAGCTGCGACAGCGCGATGATCGGCACGGCCAGCTCCTTGGCCAGAGCCTTCAGGCCCGTGGTGATCTCGGTGATTTCCTGCACGCGGTTCTGCGAAGACTTGGCGGATGAACCCTGCATCAGCTGAATATAGTCGATGACGATCAGGTCTAGGCCGCGCTGGCGCTTCAGACGACGCGCACGGGCAGACAACTGGGCAATGGAAATACCGCCGGTCTGGTCGATGAACAGCGGGATCTTCTGCATGGTCTGAGAACAGGCGACCAGCTTTTCGAAGTCCATTTCGCTGATTTCGCCGCGGCGGATCTTGGAGGACGAGATTTCCGTCTGTTCGGAAATGATGCGGGTTGCGAGCTGTTCGGACGACATTTCGAGCGAGAAAAAACCGACCACGCCGCCATTGGCCGCCTTGAATGAGCCATCGGCCTGCTGCGCCGGCTCATACATCTCGGCGATGTTGAAGGCGATGTTGGTGGCGAGTGATGTCTTGCCCATGCCTGGACGGCCGGCGATGATGATCAGATCGGACGACTGCAGGCCGCCCATGCGGCGGTCGAGATCGCGCATGCCGGTGGCGAGGCCCGATAGACCGCCGTCACGCATATAGGCGGCGTTGGCCATGTCGACCGCGGTCTTGACCGCGTCGGTGAAGCTCTCGAAGCCGCCGTCATAGCGCCCGGTCTCGGCCAGCTCGAACAGGCGGCGCTCCGCGTCCTCGATCTGTTCGGAAGGCGACATGTCGACAGGGGCGTCATAAGCGATGTTGACCATGTCCTCGCCGACGGTGATCAGCGCCCGGCGCGTCGCCAGATCATAAATGGCGCGGCCGTAGTCGGTGGCGTTGACGACGGTGACGGCTTCCACCGCCAGCCGCACCACATACTGCGCCACCGTCATGTCGCCGACCTTTTCGTCGGCGGGCAGGAAGGTCTTGAGCGTGATCGGCGTCGCCGCCTTGCCCATCCGGATCAGCTCGGCCGCGACATCGAAGATCTTGCGGTGCAGGGGTTCGTAGAAATGGCCGGACTTCAGGAAGTCGGACACCCGGTAGAAGGCGTCGTTGTTGACGAGTATAGCGCCAAGCAGCGCCTGCTCGGCCTCGATGTTGTTGGGCGATTCGCGATAGAGCGGTTGCTCCGCCACGCTGAATTTTCGTGCTGCCTCTGCCATGATGTCCCCGATTTCAATCCCCGTCTGTCGATATCAGAACTGGACAAGTCAGTGCTGACTTATCTGCAACAGCCCGTGAAGAAGCGGCTTTGGTACGCGCGATTCACAGCCAAAATTTTTCGGTGGAAAGAATCGCAATTGACTCGAATCGAGAGTTGCGAGCTTAGCGTTTTTCGCAGGAGAACAAAACAGGAAAGTGAGCGCTGCTGACACCGCATTGCAAGGCTGTCGCGTCTCTTTCATCCTCATGCCATTGCATCGCCCCAATCCGCCCGCCGCGCCACCTTGAACGCGTCACCGTCGCGCTTGGTGAAGAGCCTTTCGCTGGCGCTGCCGTTTGCCTCGCAAAGCTTGAGCACGACCTTGCCGGAACCGGATTTCGGCGGCGCGACGACCCGCGCGGCGCGGAAGGCAGCCGGCTGGCGCGAAGCGGCGACATAGATGAATTTCTCATCTTCCCACGGTACTTCCGCCTCTTTGGCCAGGCGGTGCAGGCGCGAGCGGGCGACGCGGCGGGAAAAGTGGCACCAGTCCGGCGGTTTGAGCGGGCAGGGCGCCTCGTGCGGACAGGGCGCCAGCACATGCGCGCCGGCCGCGATCAATTGTGCGCGTACAGCTAGAATGCGCAGCCAGCCCGCCGGCGTGCCCGGCTCGACGATCAACAGCGTGTCCCTGGTGAGTTGCCATAGCCGGTCGACCATTTTGGGCAGGGACGCCGGCGCGATCTCGTCCAGCACATAGGCGCATGTGACGAGGTCGGCGGACTGGAGGTCGGCAATGTCCGTCGTGACATCGCCGGCCCGCCAGACGGTCCGCGCCGTAATCGCATCGGCGGCAAGCGTCTCACCGACCTTGCGTACCGCGGCACTCGCCTCAAGCAGCGTGGCCAGTTCCAGTTCAGGCCAGAGATCACTGGTGGCCCAAAGCACGGTGCCGGGGCCGGCGCCGACGTCGAGCAAGGTCGCGGGTGCGAAATCCGGCCGGGCTTCGGCGAGCGCATCGAGGCTGGCGCGGACCGCGGCGTAGGTCGCCGGCATCCGCGTCGCCAGATAGGCCTTGACCGCCATGTCCTGCGCCATATGCAGCCGACCGTCGCGCAATTCGGCGCGGTAGCGGTCGGACAGGGTTTTCGCCGCCTGTTTCAGGTCCGGCAGCGGCACCTTTTCCAAAAGGCGATCGACAGCCTGCCGAAGAGCGGCCGGCAGCTCCACGGCTATGCCCCTCTCGGTGCAAGCAGGATGATCGAGGCGCCAGCCATGCAGAGCGCCGCGCCGGCAAGGTCCCAGCGATCGGGCCGCACGCCCTCGGCCAGCCACAACCAGGCGAGCGAGGCAGCGATGTAGATACCGCCATACGCGGCAAAGGCGCGGCCGGCCGCATTGGTGCCGACCAACGCCAGAAGCCAGGCGAACACAATCAGAGAGGCAAAGCCAGGCAGCAGCCAGAGCGGCGACTTCTCCAGCCGCCACCACGCCCACACCGAAAAGCAGCCGGCGATCTCGGCAAGCGCCGCGGCTGTGTAGAGGAGATAGGTCATGAAAAAGGCCTCGCGACGATCACGAGGCCTTTTTCGGGGCAGGAGCCTGCAATGGCAAGCGCCAATAATGCGTCCCGTCAGCGCTGCCCCTATTCCGCCACCTTGCGTCGGCGGGCGGGCTTGGCGGACTTCTCGACAGGAGCCGCCTCGCGGCGGCCCATGTCACGCAACTCCAGCGCCTTCTCGCATTTGCCCATATAGTCGCGCGTCATAGGCAGCGTGTCGTTCTTCTTGGTGATCTGGAACTGGAAAATCACCAAGTCCTGCCAACGGAAGGCAGCTTCCGAGGCGGCCAGATAGAACTCCCACATGCGGCAGAAACGTTCGTCATAGATCGCCTTTGCCTTGTCCCGGTTGGCGGCGAAGCGCTGGCCCCAATGCTTCAGCGTGTCGGCATAATGAAGCCGCAGAATCTCGACGTCGGTGACCACGAGGCCGGACTTTTCGATCGCCGGCAGCACCTCGGACATTGCCGGGATGTAACCGCCCGGGAAAATATACTTGCGGATGAAGGCGCTGGTCGCCCAAGGCACGCCGGAGCGGCCGATCGTGTGCAAAAGCATGACGCCATCAGGCTTCAGCAATGTTGCCGCCTTGTCGAAGAAGGTGCGGTAATGGTTGACCCCGACATGCTCGAACATGCCGACCGAGACAATGCGGTCGAAGCGTTCGTTGAGCTCGCGATAGTCCTTCAATTCGAAATGGACGTGGTTTTCCAGCCCTTGCGCATGGGCCCGGTCGGTGGCGACGCCATGCTGTTCCGTCGACAGCGTCACGCCCTGCACGTCGACATCGAAGGCCTTGGCCAGATAGAGGCCGAGCCCGCCCCAGCCAGAGCCGATGTCGAGCACCGTCTGGCCGGCCTTCAGCCTGAGCTTGGCGGCGATATGACGTTTCTTTGCGGCCTGCGCCTCGTCGAGCGTCATGTCCGGCTGCTCGAAATAGGCACAGGAATACTGCATGTCCTCATCGAGGAAGAGCCGGTAAAGCTCGCCCGACAGATCGTAGTGGCGTTGCACGTTGCGGCGCGAGCGCGCGGCGGTGTTGATCTGCTGTAGGCGGCGGAAGGCGTGGCGAAGGCCCTCAATGGCTTTCGACCATGTCGCGTCGATGCCGCCGCTGCCCATGTTCTGGAAGGCAATGCGCATCAGTCCGAGCACGCCGCCTTCCAGAATGTCCAGCTCGCCGTCCATGTAGGATTCAGGCACCGCCAGCATCGGATCGAAGGTGATGGCGCGCTCGGCATGGCGGGTCTTGATGTGCATGTGCACCAACTCGCCGCTGCCGTCGCCGAAGATGAATGTCGTGCCTTTCGGCCCGGTTACCTTGAGACTGCCCGTGCGCACAAGGCGGTCGAGAACGCGCTTCAACAGAATATTCATGGTCCGGTGTCCCCTCACGGTCAGACAGGCTGTCCTACTCTGCATCAATATATAGGGTTTCGAAAAGTTCCTTTTGGCACAAAAATGCCCGGGCGAGAGGCCCGGGCATTGGTCCAGAAATGACTGGAAATCGACAGCATGATCGGAGCGCCGGTCCGGCGCTCGGAGCGCATGTGATCAGGCGTTTTCTTCGCCGCCTTCGAACTCGGCATTCGGATCGAAGAAGTTTTCCGGCCGCGCATTGTCGTTGATGTCGTCGCCATAAATGGCTTCGGCGGTGGTCAGCGTCTCGCCCTTGGACTGGCGCTCGGCTTCGTCAGCCGTGCGGGCGATGTTGAGGGTGATGGTGACTTCGACTTCCGGATGCAGCGCGATCGCCACATTGGTGACACCGATGGTCTTGATTGGCTGGTTGAGCTGGATCTGGTTGCGGTTGACCGTGAAGCCTTCCGCGATCAGCAGGTCGGCGATGTCGCGCGTCGACACCGAACCGTAGAGCTGACCGGTTTCACCAGCCGAGCGAACGGCGATGAAGCTCTTGCCGTCGAGCTTTTCGGCAACCTCTGCGGCTTCCGACTTGCGCTCGAGGTTGCGGGCTTCGAGCTGGGCGCGCTGGCCTTCGAACTTCTTTTTGTTGGCTTCGTTGGCGCGCAACGCCTTGCCCTGCGGCAGCAGGAAGTTGCGGGCAAAACCGTCCTTGACCTTGACGGTATCGCCCATCTGGCCGAGGCGGGAGACGCGTTCGAGAAGGATGACGTCCATGATTATGTTCCTTTTGGTTGGGCGTCCGCCCACAAGGCCAACGCCGAATTCTCTGGAACAGGTCAGGAAGCAAAAGGGCGTTGCCGCCGGTGTCGCTGTCCTGCCTGTCGCGGCAGTTAGAGGTTTTGACCCCAACTCGGGATTTGATGCTAACCGGTCATGCCCGTCATGGCCGGTGACAGGAACGGGCGGCGAACCGCCCGTTCGGAAGACTTAGCGAACCACGTAGGGCAGCAGGCCGAGGAAACGGGCGCGCTTGATCGCCTTGGCGAGCTCGCGCTGCTTCTTCTGGCTGACGGCGGTGATGCGCGACGGCACGATCTTGCCGCGCTCGGAAATGTAGCGCTGCAAAAGACGCACGTCCTTGTAGTCGATCTTCGGGGCATTGGCGCCGGAGAACGGGCAGGTCTTGCGGCGGCGATGGAAAGGGCGCCGGGTCGGGATCTGGTTGATGTCGACCATTATTCTGCACCCCCTTCAAAACCTTCGCGCGGACGGCGCGGACCACGGTCGCCGCCTTCGCGATCGCCGAACGAACGCGGGCCACGATCGCCGCGGTCGCCGAAGCTGCGGGCCGGCCGATCGCCACGGTCGCGATCGCCGAAGCCACCGCGCTCGGAGCGCTCTTCGCGCTTCTGCATCATGGCCGAAGGGCCTTCCTCATGCGCCTCGACCTTGATGGTCAGGAAACGCAGCACGTCCTCGGACAGGCCCATCTGGCGCTCCATCTCGTTGAGCGCTGCCGGCGGGCAGGTGAGGTCCATCAGCGTGTAGTATGCCTTCCGGTTCTTGTTGACCCGGTAGGTGAGGGACTTCAGTCCCCAGTTCTCGACCCGGCCGACGGACCCGCCATTCGCTGAGATGACACCCTTGTACTGTTCGACAAGCGCATCGACCTGCTGCTGCGAGAGGTCCTGCCGGGCAAGAAACACATGTTCGTAAAGAGCCATTATGGTTCAGTGCCTTTCTTCGTTTCTCTCCCGGTTCCCGGCGGCAAAAGCCTCTGCAACTTCTCTGACCCGCATGTGCCTCAAAGGCGCGGGGAAGAAAGGAGCATGACGAGACGGTCGAGAGCGGAGACACGGGAGGCGGAAGCGCTTCTGGCTTCACACGAAGGTTTTCAAAAAACCTCCGGCCCTCCGTTCAGCCCCCAGCTGGGACCGGCAGATTGGCGGCGTCTATAAAGCAATCCGCTGATAAAGCAAGGCCAAGCGCCATTCCCTGATGTCGCAGGCCGCAAGGACGAGGTGGCAGCGCCGGCAAGGCCTGGCGATTTCCCGGCAACCGGCCCTTAACCACAATGTCAGGTTGTGCAGGGTTGAGCCACGCCGTCAACGGTCGATTCATCATGCAAGGCGCAAAAGCCCGATAACCGCGCATATCGAGCGGCAAGCATTTGCGGGGTAAGGATGCTTCTCAACAGATTCTGGCGCTCGAAGAGCGGCAATTTCGCGCTTCTGATGGGATTGGGGCTGCCGGCCATTCTGTCGGCCGTGGCCTTCGCGACCGACGTCTCGACCATGATGCGGGCAAAGAGCAACCTGCAGAATGCACTCGATGCGGCAAATCTTGCCTCTTCCCATCTTGGCGATCTGGACATTACCCGCACCGATGCTTTCGACCGCTATTTCCAGGCCAACATCGCCGGGCATGGTGAACTCGTCAACGCCAAGGCGACCCTGGCCGTCGACCGGGGCGTCAATTTCATCAAGACCAAGGCGGTGGCCTCGGCCGACGTCGGCTTGAATTTCGCTTTCCTGTTTGGTCAGAGCAAGCACATCGTGGTCGATGCCTCGGCGGTCGAATCGAACAATCAGCTCGAAGTCGTGCTGGTGCTGGACAATACCGGTTCTATGGCAGGCGTCCGCATTGCCGCGCTGAGAACAGCGACGAAATCGTTGCTGGACACGCTTGAAGCGACAAAGTCGCCGACGCGCGAGGTCCGCGCCTCGCTGGTTCCTTTCGTCACGGCCGTCAACGTCAATGGCGACGAATTCGATCCGTCATGGGTCGACATGGACGGTAAATCCTCAACCAATGGCGTCAATTTCCCAGTCGTAGATGGCAAGCGGCCCAATCATATGGCGCTGTTCAAGCAGCTCAAGGAGAATGGATGGACCGAGCCCGGATGGAACGGCACAGGATGGAAGGGCTGCGTCGAGGCGCGACCGGGCGCTTACAATATTTCGGACACCCCACCCGATCCGGCCAAACCCGACTCTCTGTTCGTTCCGTATTTTGCACCGGACGACCCGGAAGATGCCCAGATGCCGTCAGCGTCCTATGGCAATTCGGCTAAATATTACAATAACTCCTATCTGGACGACGTCAGCGACAAGGCCAAGCTCGCCAAGCAGAAAGGCAACCTCCTGCGTATCGATTTCAGTGATCTTCTTGGCGATGTGTTGGCGCCTGGAAATTCCGCCAAGGAAAAGATCGCCAAATATGTCGCGCCCGCCAGGGAACTCATCACCGAGACCGGCTCCGCCATCACCGTAGGCCCGAACCGTGCGTGTCCGACACCGGTGGTTCCCCTGACCGGCGATTTCGACAAACTGCGCAAGGCAGCCAGTCAGATGACTGAGTGGAACGGCTCGGGGACCAATGTTTCCGAAGGCCTGTCATGGGGCATGCGCGTGCTCTCGCCTGGCGCGCCGTACACCGACGGCGCGCCGTGGAAAACACCAGGCGTTAGCAAGATCGTGCTGCTGCTCACCGACGGCGAGAATGTCGTTTATGGCGCCAGCGAACAGCCAACCAAATCCGACTACACATCTTATGGCTATCTCGCGGGTGGCCGTTTCGGATCGGACAACCAGACGGCAGCGGCGCGCAACGTCGACGGGTGGACCAAGAGCGTCTGCACTCAATTGAAGGATGAGGGCGTGCAAATCTACACCATGGTGCTACAATCCGACACCGCCGCCAACCGCACCCTTTACAGCGCCTGCGCCTCGACCCCCAGCGACTATTATGCCGTCAACGATCCGGCCAAGCTGCCGAACGTGTTTCTGCAGATCGCCAACAAATTTTCGAAGCTGCAACTGACGAACTGAGTTGGCTGATCCGAAGGCGGGCGGCAGGGAAATCAATTGCGCGCCGATCGGTTCAACTCGTATGGGCGACGACCTTGTCGACCGTTTCGGGGAAGAAGTCGGGCGCGGCATGGCGCTTGCCGAACATCATGTCATACTGGATCAGCTGGAAATCGCGGATCGCCGGGTCGATCTCCTTCTGACGCGACCAGTCGGGCGTGGCCGCGCCGGCCGGGGTGAGCAGCAGGTTGCGGTCGACAACGCGATAGCGCTCCCGCATCTCGCCCAGGAAGCCGGTGTAGTAAGGATGGGTGATGCCGGCGGCGGTGAGGATATGATAGGGCAGGAACGCGGGGCTGACCGTGCCCAGGTTCTCGACCGGGCCCGAGCGGTTCGACCAGATGATCAGCGGTGTCGCGTGATGTTCGAGGGCGGCTTCCGGCGTCGGTTCCTTGCGCGGTGCGACGTTGTCCTTCAGGAAGCCGGTCTCGACATAGACCGGTCCGAGCGGCGGCAGGTGGTCACCGAAAAACGCGACAATCGTCGGCCGCTCGCGCGTCTTGGCCCATTCGATCAGCCGTTCAAGGCCGCGGTCCGCGTCGGCTGAACCTTCGGCGTAAGAGAGCAGCGAGTCGCGCGCCCACTGGCTGATCGGCGCTTGCACCGAATGGGTCGGGTTCGAATAACGGTTCGGTTCATAGGGGCCGTGGTTCTGCAGGCTAACGGCGAAGAAGAACACCGGGTCCTCGCTGGCGTCCGCTCCGCGTATGATCTCGTCGGTCATCGCCGCGTCGGATGCCAGCGGTCCGCGCTTTTCCATGGGCGGCAGCGTCTCTTCCGATTTGAAGTCGTTGAAACCGAAATCGGCATAGACCGCCCCGCGGTTCCAGAACCAGTTCGTGCCTGGATGGATGGCGCGTGCCCTATAGCCTTCGCTCTTCAAGAAGGTCGCCATCGACGGCGTCGGGGTGCGGACATATTGCTGGTAGGGGATGCTGCCGGCCGGCAGGAAAGCATTGGAAAAGCCGGTCAGCGCTTCGAATTCGATGTTGGCGGTCATGCCGCCGAATTCGGGCGAGAACATCGAGCCCGAGCGGAGCGCCCGCACATTGGGCATCGGATCGGGGTTAATGGTGACTCCGGGCAGCTTGGTTGGATCCCAGAAGGATTCGCTCATGACGATGATGATGTCCGGCTTCTGGGCCGGCACCGAGGCGGTCACCTCGGGC
The DNA here is from genome assembly GCF_054059755.1 of Mesorhizobium sp. URHB0026. Taxonomy (NCBI): domain Bacteria; kingdom Pseudomonadati; phylum Pseudomonadota; class Alphaproteobacteria; order Hyphomicrobiales; family Phyllobacteriaceae; genus Mesorhizobium; species Mesorhizobium sp. URHB0026. The sequence goes on from NZ_JBSSCN010000001.1 coordinate 3,578,193, forward strand.
CGCTCGATCGCCGCGATCGCCTTGTCGGAATAGCCCGGCGGTGCCGAGACATGCGCCATCGGCACGTTGAGCGCGAAGGCGAGCGCGAAGCCGTTGGAGGCGTAGTTTTCCTTCTGGTCCCACATGATCGGGATGATCTGCAGCCGGTCCCTGGTCCACGAGAAGGTGGCGTAATCCATGATCGAGACGAAGAAGGCGAGCAGCGGCACCGCCAACGTCAGCCGGGCAAGGCGGCCCTTGCGGCTGAGGGCCGGAATCTTGCGGCGCCATAGCCGCCAGCCATAGACGAGCAGGGACAGGCCGGCGACGATGCCCGCGACCATGGCCAGCGCCGTCATTGGCCGCTCACGCACCAAGAGCGGCAACAGGGCGAAGATCTGGCGGGCGTAGAGGAAATCCGTCGGGTAGAGCGGATCGCCGAGATAATGCGACTTCTGGTGGCCGACAAAGGCCAGCGACAGGGTCAGCGGCGCAACGATCATCAGGCTCTGATGACTGCGGCCGAGCACCGCGTCGAGACCGATCAGGACCAGCGCGAAGACGACGATGGTTGTCCAGCCCGGCTTGAACGGCTGCAGGAAGAAGGAAACGGTGCCGGCGATATCACCGCGCACGATCAATTCGATGGCGAACACTAGGACGGCCGAGATCACTAGGCTGATCAGCCCGTAGCGGACAACAGGCCATCTACGACCCGGCAGATAGCCGGTGGACGGATCGTCTTCCAGGAACTGCGGCGCCGCGTTGCCGGCACGTTTGAAACTCTTTGCCACTTTAACTTCCCGCCCGAAGACAACCCACGTCATTCGATTGTCATATAATTGTCACGCAAAGCTAGCGCCTGTGGCGGAAATAAGAAGAGCCAGCGAACGATTCGTGAGCGGTTTTCATCAGGTGTGATCGCCAAAAAGCCTTTCGGAACAGGCACTCACACATGGATAGGCCCATTGGCATGGGCTGAAGTGGCTTGACTTGGCGGCCTGCCTTGCGTCACAGGCAGGAAAAATTCGTAGTATCAGGCAAGCAAAACCAGTCAGGGGAGCCCTCGCATGGCCGTTGCATTCACCTTTCCGGGACAGGGTAGCCAGGCTGTCGGCATGGGCAAGGATCTTGCCGATGCCTTTCCGGAGGCACGCAGGATTTTCCAGGAAGTCGATGACGCGCTCGGCGAAAACCTGTCGAAGCTGATCTGGGAGGGTCCCGAAGAGACGTTGACGCTGACGGCCAATGCGCAGCCGGCGCTGATGGCGGTGTCGCTGGCGGCGATCAGGGCGCTGGAAACGCGCGGTTTCTCGCTGAAGGACAAGATCGCTTATGTCGCCGGCCATTCGCTGGGCGAATATTCGGCACTCGCCGCCGCCGGCTTCGTTTCCGTTGCCGATGCCGCCCGTCTGCTGCGCATCCGCGGCAACGCCATGCAGGCAGCGGTGCCGGCCGGCGAGGGCGCCATGGCGGCGATCATCGGGTTGGAGCAGGCCGATGTCGAAGCCGCCTGCGTTGAGGCCGCCCTGGGGGCTGGCAAGGGGGCCGTCTGCCAGGTGGCGAACGACAATGGCGGCGGCCAACTGGTCATATCGGGGGCGAAGGCGGCGGTTGAACTGGCAGCGAAACTGTGCACCGCAAAAGGCGCCAAACGGGCGCTGATGCTGCAGGTTTCGGCGCCCTTCCATTCCGCGCTGATGACGCCGGCGGCCAATGTCATGCGTGAGGCACTTGCCGGCGTGACAACGACCGCGCCCATCGTTCCCGTGGTGTCCAACGTATCGGTGCAGCCGTCCACCGATCCTGACGGGATCGCCGGGCGCCTGGTCGAGCAGGTGACCGGTCGCGTCCGCTGGCGCGAAACGGTGGAATGGTTCGGCGCCAACGGCGTCACCACGCTTTACGAGATCGGTGCCGGCAAGGTGCTTTCAGGATTGGCTCGTCGCATCAACCGCGACATCGCCACCGCCTCCGTGGGTTCCGCAGCCGAGGTGGAGGCGGCTGTGGCTGCGCTGTGACTTGAATTCTTCGCCGCCGACATCTTCTTTGACGACTTTTTGGAGATATCGGATTGGGGATTACCGCGTAATCTGCGATGTACAGGACAGGCGGCTGGTCATTCTGGTGGTAACGATTGGCCATCGGGGTGATGTTTATCGATAACCGTCCGTACGATTTGAGAAGAGGACAAGAGATGTTCGAACTGACCGGCCGCAAGGCGCTTGTCACCGGCGCATCGGGGGGCATCGGCGAGGCGATCGCCAGGGTGTTGCATGCGCAAGGCGCGACCGTCGGCCTGCACGGCACGCGTGTCGAGAAACTGGAGACGCTGGCCTCCGAACTGGGCGACCGGGTCAAGCTGTTCCCGGCCAACCTGTCGAACCGCGACGAGGTCAAGGCACTCGGCCAGAAGGCGGAGGCCGATCTGGAGGGCGTCGACATCCTGGTCAACAATGCCGGCATCACCAAGGACGGCCTGTTCGTGCGCATGTCGGACGCCGACTGGGATACGGTGCTGGAGGTCAATCTCACCGCCGTTTTCCGGCTGACCCGTGAACTCACTCACCCGATGATGCGCCGCCGCCATGGCCGCATCATCAACATCACTTCGGTGGTCGGGGTGACCGGCAATCCCGGCCAGGCGAATTACTGCGCCTCCAAGGCCGGCATGATCGGCTTGTCCAAATCGCTGGCGCAGGAGATCGCCACCCGCAACATCACCGTCAACTGCGTCGCGCCGGGCTTCATCGAATCGGCAATGACCGACAAGCTCAATGACAAGCAGAAAGAGGCGATCATGGCGGCGATCCCCACCAGGCGCATGGGCACCAGTGCCGAAGTGGCATCCGCCGTTGCCTATCTGGCTTCGAATGAGGCAGCCTACGTAACCGGGCAGACCATTCATGTGAATGGCGGTATGGCGATGATCTGAGCGAGGTCCGAGAGCAACACCGACGGGCTGTGAAAACCCACCATTTCGGCTTGGACCTCGGCTATTTTTCGTGTAATGCGGCCCGCAACCCGGCGGTTCGGGCAAAACCGGTCCGTGGCCGTTGCGTTTCCGGCAGGACCATCTTTCAGCTTGATTAGCGGCATTCCGCCCGCTAACGAAGACAGACAAACAAAAGACGAGGATGCCCCAAATGAGTGACACCGCAGAGCGCGTCAAGAAGATCGTCATCGAGCACCTTGGCGTCGATGCCGACAAAGTGACGGAGCAGGCGAGCTTCATCGATGATCTGGGCGCTGACAGCCTCGACACAGTTGAACTCGTCATGGCGTTCGAAGAAGAATTCGGCGTCGAGATCCCCGATGACGCGGCCGAGACCATCCTGACGGTCGGCGATGCGGTGAAGTACATCGACAAGGCTTCGGCCTGACGCTTTTCGCAGTCGTCACCGGGGAGGACCTGCGATGAGGCGTGTCGTCGTCACGGGCCTTGGCCTGGTTTCGCCGTTCGGTATGGGCTTCGAGCACGGCTGGAAGGAACTGCTGACCGGCCGCAGCGCTGCCAAGCGCGTCACCGAGTTCGAGGTGGACGATCTTGCCTGCAAGATCGCCCACGTCATTCCGCGCGGCGACGGCTCCAACGGCACGCTCAATCCCGAAGCCATTCTTGAGCCGAAGGAACTTCGCAAGATCGGCGACTTCATCCTGTACGGGATCGCGGCCGCCGATGAGGCGCTGAAGGATTCGGGCTGGCAACCTTCAACCGAGGAGGAGCGTTGCGCCACCGGTGTGCTGATCGGCTCCGGTATCGGCGGTCTTGAGGGCATCGCCGAGAACGCGATCATCCTCAAGGAACGCGGCCCGCGCCGCATCAGCCCGTTCTTCATTCCCGGAAACATCATCAATCTCGTTTCGGGCCAGGTTTCGATCCGGCACGGGTTGAAAGGCCCCAACCACGCTGTCGTCACCGCTTGCTCGACCGGTGCGCACGCCATTGGAGACGCCGCCCGGCTGATCATCTTCGGCGATGCCGACATCATGCTGGCTGGCGGCGCCGAATCGCCGGTGACCCGGCTGTCGCTCGCCGGCTTCGCCGCGTGCCGGGCGCTGTCGACCGAGCGCAACGATACCCCGCAAACGGCCTCTCGGCCCTATGACCGCGACCGTGACGGCTTCGTCATGGGCGAGGGCGCCGGCGTACTCGTGCTGGAGGAGCTCGAGCATGCCAAGGCGCGTGGCGCCAAGATCTATGCCGAGGTGACCGGCTACGGTCTGACCGGCGACGCCTATCACATCACCGCACCGGCTGAAGATGGCGACGGCGCTTTCCGTTGCATGACGGCGGCGTTGAACCGGGCAAAGCTTACGCCGGCCGATGTCGACTACATCAATGCGCACGGCACCTCGACCATGGCCGATACGATCGAACTCGGCGCTGTCGAGCGGCTGGTCGGCGATGCGGCGTCGAAGATCTCGATGTCGTCGACCAAATCGTCGATCGGCCATTTGCTGGGAGCGGCAGGCGCGGCCGAGGCGATCTTTTCGATCCTCGCCATCCGCGACAATATCGCACCGGCGACCATCAACCTCGACAATCCAGAACGCGAAACCGCGATCGACCTGGTGCCGAACAAGCCACGCGCCCGCCAGATCGACGTGGCACTGTCCAATTCCTTCGGCTTTGGCGGCACCAACGCCTCGCTCGTCTTCCAGCGGTATAATGGCTGACGGTCCGGTTGCCGGACAATGCTTTGGCGTGTCGTGAATTTTGCCATATTCACCCCTACTCTGCCGCAGGGGATTCGTTGAGAGATCGAACGGTAGGGCGACATGAACACTAATCCGTCGGGCAACGGAGAATTCGGGCAAAGGCCGGCGAACACCGGGCCAATCGTGCCGAAGACGGCCAGCGAAGCCTTGCGGCCGGAAGCCGGAACACCGCCGCCGAAACGCTCGCGCGCTTCGCGCAGCCAGGTCGTCGTGTTCATGAACTTCGTCCTCTCCGCGGTGATGCTGATGGTTCTGGCGGCGGGCGTGGCCCTCTATTTCGGCAAGCAGGAATTTACCGAACCCGGCCCATCCGCTAATGGCGACACTTTCCTTGTCAAGCCCAGCACCGGGGTCCAGGACATTGCCGACCAGCTCGAGCGCCGCGGACTGATCAGCGACGCCCGCGTGTTCCGCCTCGGCGTGCGTGCCTTCGGCAACGATTCCGCGCTCAAGGCCGGTGAGTACGAGATCAAGCCCAGGGCATCCATGCGCGACATCATGGAACTGCTGAAGAGCGGCAAGTCGGTGATGTATTCGCTGACTATTCCCGAGGGGCTGACGGTCGAGCAGGCCTTGCAGCGCATCGCCGACGAACCCGCTTTGAGCGGCGATATGCCGGCGAAGACGCCCCCCGAGGGCAGCCTTGCCACCGACACGCTACGCTTCACGCGTGGCGCAACGCGTCAGCAGATGGTCGACAAGCTGCTCGCCGATCAGAAGAAACTGGTCGATGAGGTGTGGCAGCGGCGCGCGCCGGATCTGCCCCTGGCCAGTGTCGAGGACTTTGTCACCCTGGCCTCGATCGTCGAGAAGGAAACCGGCAAGGGCGATGAACGCTCACGCGTGGCCGCCGTCTTCCTGAACCGGTTGGCCAAGGGCATGCGTCTACAGTCCGATCCGACCATCATCTACGGTCTGTTTGGCGGCAAGGGCAAGCCGGCGGATCGCCCGATCTATCAGTCCGACATCCAGAAGCAGACGCCTTACAACACCTATGTGATCAGCGGCTTGCCGCCGACACCGATCGCCAATCCGGGCCGCGCGGCCCTTGAGGCCGTGGCCAATCCGTCGAAGACCGAAGATCTCTATTTTGTCGCCGACGGCACGGGCGGTCACGTCTTTGCCTCGACACTGAACGAGCATAATGAAAACGTCGCCCGCTATCGCGCGCTGCAGAAGAAGCAGGCCGATGAGGCAGCCAAGGCTGCTGCTGCCGCCGGTACCGGCGGCAGTGCCGACAAGCCTGCTGACGACAAGCCTGCTGACGACAAGCCTGCTGACGACAGGCCTGCCATTGACAGCGGCACCGATGGCGACAATGGCGATGCGGGCGGTGATGCGGGCGCGGCCCAGTAAGGCTAAGAAAAGCGTTGCCTGGAAGGCGGCGGCCTGACATTTGAAGGAACGCCAGGCGTCCGATTTCGACGTATTCGCGGAGTGATCATTTTAAGCCGCACTTGTCCCTCCGGAAAACCGGTTTCGGGGTGAGGCGCCAGGGATGTGCAGGCGACATGAATTTGCAGAGCATGACCGGTTTTGCGCGCGCCGTCGCCGAGCATGACGGCACCTCCATTGCCTGGGAAGTCAAATCCGTCAACGGCAAGAGCGTTGAGGTGCGGTTGCGGCTGCCTCAGGGGTTCGAGCGGTTGGAGCCTGTGCTTCGGCAAACGCTGCAGAAGCGTTTCGCGCGCGGCAACTTCCAGGCGACGCTGACCATCGGCCGTGCCGCCGGCGCCCAGACGCAACCAGTCGTCAACGAGGTGTTTCTGAAAGATCTCGCCGGCCTGGCCAAGCGATTGCAGGAACAGTTCGGCGTTGCGCCCGCGACGGCTGACGGATTGCTGTCGCTGCGTGGTGTGCTCGACGTTCCCGAAACCATCGAAACCGACGAGGCGCGGGCCGCGCTCGACACCGCCATCATGGCCGCGCTCGACGTGGCGCTGAACGGCCTGGAACAGGCCCGGCAGGGCGAAGGTGCCGCACTGGCCCTGCTGTTGTCAGGTCATATCGACACCATCGAGACACTGACGCTGCGCGCGGAAGCGGACCCGTCGCGCGAGACGGTGGCGATCCGCGAACGCATCGCCGAGCAGGTCAGGCTGTTGATGGACGCATCCGCCAATCTGGATGCAAGCCGATTGCACATGGAGGCGGCGTTTCTTGCCACCAAGGCCGATATTCGCGAAGAAATCGACCGGCTGAAAACGCACGTCGCGTCTGGCCGGGCCTTGCTCGAGGGCGGCGGCGCCGTTGGCCGCAAGCTCGATTTTCTGGCACAAGAATTTAACCGTGAATCGAATACGCTGTGTTCGAAGTCGAATGCCGCCGCCGTCACCGCGATCGGGCTGGAACTGAAGGCGGTCGTCGACCAGTTTCGTGAACAGGTCCAGAATCTGGAGTAGCCGATGGTTGCCAAGGAACCGATGGTTGCCAGGGATTTGGGATCCCGCATCCGCCGCCGGGGCTTGATGCTCGTCCTGTCGTCACCATCGGGTGCCGGCAAGTCGACGATCGCGCGCAACCTTCTGGAGAGCGATTCCAGCCTCGAACTGTCGGTCTCGGTCACCACAAGGCCTCGCCGCGGCTCGGAAATCGAGGGCGTTCACTACCATTTCCGCACGATGCGCGAATTCGAGCGGCTGCGTGATTCCGACGCGCTGCTCGAGTGGGCCGAGGTGCATGGGAATTGCTATGCGACGCCGCGCGAGCCTGCCGAACTGGCGCTGGCGCAGGGACGCGACATGCTGTTCGACATCGACTGGCAGGGCGCCCAGCAGCTCAAGGAGAAGATGCGCGCCGACATCGTCTCGATCTTCATCCTGCCTCCGTCGATGAAGGAATTGAAGGCTCGGCTGAAGCGCCGCGCCGAGGATCAGGAAGCAGTGATCGAGACGCGGCTCAAGAACGCCCGCAACGAGATCGAGCACTGGAAGGAATATGACTTCGTCATCGTCAACGACGATCTAGACCGTGCTTTCGCTGAAGTGCGCGGCATCGTCGTGGCCGAGCGGCTGCGCCGCGACCGCCGGCCGGGTCTTTTCGATTTCGTATCGGGCTTGCTCGACGAGAAGACGGATTGACCGCTTTTTCCTTCTCTCCAGACAGCCCTGCGTGAGCGGGGAGGAGAGAGCTAGACCGCATTGGTCAACCGCACGAACTCCTCGACGCTAAGCGTTTCGGCGCGTCGTGTCGGGTCTATCCCCACTCGTTCGAGCAAGGCCTCGCCGCCAAGGCTTTTCACGCTTTGCCGCAACATCTTTCGGCGTTGGCCGAAGGCGGCTTCCGTGACCCGACCGAGTTTCTTCACATCGCCGGGCAGGGGTGTCGCGCGGGGTTCGAGATGCACCACCGAAGAGGTGACCTTGGGCGGTGGCGTGAAGGCCTGAGGCGGCACGTCGAAGGCGATCCTGGCCTGCGTGCGCCAGCCGGCGAGCACACTCAGCCTGCCATAGGCGTCGCTGTCGGGCGCTGCGACGATGCGCTGGGCGACCTCGCGCTGGAACATCAAAGTCATCGAGGCGTAGAAGGGCGGCCAGTCCGTGACCGTCAGCCATCGAACCAACAGTTCCGTGCCGATGTTGTACGGCAGATTGGCCACGATCCGCACCTGCCCACTATCTCCAGCCGCCGCCGCGACGAGAGCGGCGAAGTCGGTCTTCAGCGCGTCGCCCGAAATCACCTCCAGCCGGCCGGGGTAATGAGCCGAGATTTCGGCAAGCGCTGCCAGGCAGCGTTCGTCGCGTTCTATGGCGACGACCCGGCGGGCGCCGTTGGAAAGCACCGCCCTCGTCAGTCCTCCGGGCCCAGGCCCGACCTCGATCACCGTGGCATTTGTCAGGTCGCCGGCGCTGCGCGCGATCTTGCCTGTCAAATTGAGGTCGAGCAGGAAGTTCTGCCCAAGCGCCTTTTTCGCCTGCAGTCCATGACGCTCGATGACGTCGCGCAGCGGCGGCAGCCCATCGATGCTCATCAGGCCCCGGCCTTCGCGTCGGTGTCGGCGAGTTTTCTGGCGAGCTTCAGCGCCGCGATCAGGCTGTCGGGCCGCGCAATGCCCTTGCCGGCGATTTCGAAGGCGGTGCCGTGGTCGGGCGAGGTGCGGATGAAGGGCAGCCCCAGCGTGACGTTGACCGCGTCGTCGAAGGCCAGCGCCTTGGCCGGGATCAAGGCCTGATCGTGATACATGCAAAGTGCCGCGTCGTAGCCTGCTCGCGCCCGGGCATGGAACAGCGTGTCGGCGGGCAGGGGGCCGAAAGCATCGATGCCTTCGGCGCGCAGGATGTCGACCGCCGGGCGCACGACATGCTCGTCTTCCGTGCCCATGGAGCCGCCTTCGCCGGCATGCGGATTGAGGCCGGCAATGGCGAGCCTCGGCTTGGCGATACCGAAGCGGCTGGCAAGGCCGGCCGCGGTGATGCGCGCGGTAGCGACGATCAATTCGGTGCTCAGGGCCTTCGGCACCTCGGCCAGGGCGATGTGGATGGTGACGGGAACCGTGCGCAGGTCCGGGCCTGCCAGCATCATAACCGGCATCGCCTCGACGCCGCTGTGCCGAGCCGCGAGATGCGCCAGATATTCGGTGTGGCCGGGAAAAAGGAAGCCCGCATCGTAGAGCGGCTTCTTGGCAATCGGGCAGGTCACGACGGCGGCGGCCTCACCGGCAAGGCAGGCGGCGACCGCTCGGTCGATCGCTTCGACGATGCCGGCCGCATTGGCCGGGTCCGGCCGGCCGGGGCTGTCGATGAAGCGGGCCGTCAGCGGGACGATCGGCAAGGCGTGGCCAAAGACCTCGGTCGCCTGCACCGGCGTCACCTCCTCGACGGGCAGCAAAACGCCGAGGTGGCGCGCGCGTGTGGCGACCGCAGCCGGGTCGGCCAGCAGATAGAAGGGGGGCAAGCCGACATCGTCACGCGCAAGGAAGGCGGCGATGGCTATTTCAGGGCCGATACCGGATGGGTCGCCGACACTCAACGCCAGCGCGGTCATCGCGCTACCCACGTCAGCGCTTGACGATGCGGGCTTTGGCCTTCAGCTCGTCGACATATTTCTTGCTGAGATCGTCTGCGGCCTTGTCGTTGGAACCTTCGCTCTGGAACACCATCTGGGCGGTCTTGTCGTCGGACACTTCGCGCGAAGAGCAAATGCCGATGAATTCGACGCCGCGTTCGGTCTCGCGCGTAACGGTGGCGCCGCCGACCTTGGTCGCTTTGATCTGCTCGGCCCAGTCTGGCGGCAGTTGCGGTGCCAGAATCCGGCCGAGATCACGAACCGTGACGTCGATAAGGCCCTTGGCGAACTCGCGCGTCGTGTTGCAGCCGTTGAAGCGAGCGCGCATGGCGTCGGCCTCGCGCTTGCGCTTGGCCAGCGTCGCGCTGCGTTCGGCCGCGGGCACGACGAAGATGACCTGCTGCAGCATGTATTCCATGGCGCTCGGCTTGGCGCCGCCCTTGTCGAGCATGCGTCGCACCGCGTCCTGTTCGGTCACGCTGCCGCCTTCGCCGGAACGGTAGCGCGCGCTCAGGGCCTGATTCCAGGCCATCTGGGCGCGGATGAACTCCTTGAAATGATCCTTGCCGACACCGGATTTTTCCATGACGCCGTCGAGTTGGCCGAGCTGCATTTTGTTGTTGGTGGCAAAGCGCTGATAAGCGGCCTCGACCTGGGCATCGTTGATGCGGATGCCAAGCCGCCTGGCCTCGGCGAGGCGCAGCGTTTGGTCGATCATTTCCTGGCCAGCATCACCCTTTTTGCGCTGCAGCTTCAGGAAGGCGGCACGATGGGCGATATCACCGGTAGTGATCGGTATGTCGTTGACGACGTATTTGATCTCGCTGGCGAAAGCCGGCGGCGTCATGACGGTCATCGACACGGATGTCGCCGCCACAAGCAACGCGAACCCTGCTGAAAAGAGGTATTTCCTCATCCTTGGCATCCCAATTCTATTCCCGGCTCCGCCCGTTCCGTCCCCTTCCGGATGCGCGAATCCGTGCCAGCCCTATGCGGCGAAACGATGTCGCCGCCTATTGGATGGTGTCGACTCCGTTGCTCGACGAGCCGAAGTCGCCGAGGGTACGGAACGAGAGGTTGAATCCGATGCTCTGCGTCACTTCCCTGGTGTTCAGGTCACGCGACTGCGCGTACGTCATCAGATAGGTGAAGCAGGAATCGTTGTAGGCGAAGCCCACCCCGTCCTTGACCAGCAGGCCCTCCTGCAAATCGTAGGTTCCTGTCCCGAACACGCGCCAGTTCTCGGCAAGATGCGTGGATGCGCCGAGCGTGACCTCGTGACGGTCGCTGGTGAAACCGTAGAGCGGCTGGGCCTGGATGAAGGCATACTTGGCGCTCAACGACACCGGCAGGCCGGAATAGGCCGCTTTCAGCTCGGCGCGGCGGATCTCGAAGCTCTGTTCGTCGAACCGGCCGCTCACCGATGCCGCGAATCCATTGGGGCTGGTTATGCCAAACAGGCCGACATAGTCGGACTTGGTGGTCTCAAGGCCTGAATTTGCTCCGACATTGACGAGGTCGGGTGCCGCGAAGGAGTTCTCGCCGCCAATCTGATAGGATTGGCCGAAGATGGCATTGGTGCCCCAGCCATTGATGTAGGAGCCGGAATAGCGCAGCCCGACATTGGCACGCGAGCCACCCTCGATACGGTCATAACCGGAGAACTTGTCGCGCTCGAACAGCGTGGTCGCATCGAAAACCATGCTCTGCGCGTCTTCGTTCGGAACGGAGAGGCCGCCGACATACTGTTCGTTCGGACGCAGGAACACCTGCGCCATCGGCTCGACAACGTGGCTCGACCCGCTGGCCAGCGAGAACAACAGGGGCCAGCTCATCTCGAGCCCGGCAGTCGCCATGTAGCGGGCAAAGGACGAGCGCATGTCTTCGCTGGTATTTATCACAGGGTTGGCGGCCATCTCCTGAATGGCCGCGAGCGAAGCTGATGAAGCTCGGACGTAGTCAACGTCGCCCTGGAATGCCAGCAGCGGTGTCAACACCAGCCCGTCATCGGTGACGAAGCTCCGTTTCCACTCCGCCTCAGCGGTGAGGCGGCCGGACTCGCCTTCGATACCGCGCACGCGCTGCGCAAACGTAGAAGAGTCGTATGGCGTGTTGAAAGCCTCGTCGAGATCTTCGCGGCGGATGACGCGCGTATTGACGTTGAGCGACAACTGGCCGCCGGCGACCGATGTGTCGGGGATATAGGCATAGTCGAGCGAGGGCAGCACCCAGGGCTGCTGACCGCTTCGCGCGGCGGGATTGTCGTTGGGCGTATCTTCCTGGACCTCGAAATGCATGGCGCGCACGTCGAAATAATTTCGATCATTGAGGCCCGTGAGGTAGACCGAGGACTGATGGACGTACGAATTGTACTTGGCGATGTTGTAGGTATTCGAGAAGTTCTTGTCGGTCTGCAGCAACACGTCCCAGCCGAAATTCCAGCGTTCGTTGATGGCGAACTGCCCTTGCGTGCCCATCATGCCGCGGAACTTGTTCGGATCGCCCACCGCACCGGAATCGATATTGTGGCCAGCGGTCGAGGGGAACGCGGCGCCGTCGAGGAAGTCGTCCGGATTCTGCTGCTGGATCCCGGCGACCTTAAATGTGTATTCGCCGTTGTTGAAGCGCTGGCGCCATTCGGCTTCGCCAAGGAAGCCCTGCTTGGTGTAACCGCTTCCGGTCACAGTCAGATCATATGTCGGCGAAAGGGCGAAATAATAGGGAACCTTGACGCTGTACCCCAGATGGCTGTTGTAGCCGATGCTGGGGATCAGGAAGCCGCTCTTGCGCTTCACTGTGGGATCGGCGATCTCGAACGCCGGCAGGTAGGCCAGTGGAAAGCCGAAGAACTCGAAATTCGCGTTCTCGAAGCGAACAGTCTTCTTCTCACCGTTCCAGATGATCTTCCTGGCTTTGACGCGCCATGTCGGCGCCTTGTCGGGCTTGTCCTCGCAAGGTTCGCAGGCGGTGTAGACGCCATTGTGGAAGGTGGTCAGCACACCGCCCATGCGTTCGGCGCTTTCGGCGGCGAAATAGGCCTTGTCGACCGTTTCAACGCGCAGCGCGTTGACGAAACCGTCGGCGAAATCGTCGGTGATGTCGATGTGCTGCGAATTGATCTTGGTGCCGTCGCTGTTGACGATCTCGACATTGCCGCTGGCAACCATCCGCTTGGTGTTGCGGTTGTAGACGACCTTCTGGGCGACGAGACGGTTGCCGCCATAGTCGATCTGCACGCCGCCGACGGCGGTCACGGTCTGGTTGTCGTTGTTGTATTCCAGCGTGTCAGCGGCCAGCAGCATCTGCGAACCGGATGGAACGGTGGTCGCCAAGTTGCCGACCTCCTGCGCGAAGGCCGGCAGCGGGACGCCGCAGGCAAGCAGGCACGCCAAGGCGCTCGCCGCATAAAGGCGCGCCAAATGGGCCTGCCTGTCGCTGGGCAAAAACGCCTCCCTCACTAGCCGTCTTCCTTGTATAGCAGGAAAGTCACCCCGAAGAACATAGCTACCACGACCGGCACCCAGGCGGCTATGGCTGTCGGCACGAACCCCGCCACGCCGAACGCCTTCACCAGCACCGAAACGACATAAAGCAGAAACCCGGCAACGACGCCACCCAGAATCATCGTTGCCGATTGTCCCATCCTCGCAAACCGCATTGAAACTGTTGCAGCAATCAGCGTCATGGCGACGAGCAGGAACGGCAACGCCACCAGCGAATCAAACTGCATGGCAAAGGCATTTGCCTTGAGGCCGAAGGAACGGGCAACCTCGATTTTTCCGGGCAGGTCATAGAAGGGAATTGTCTCCGGGCGCGCCAGCCGCTCCTGCACGAATTCCGGCTTCAGATTGGTCGGCACACGATCGCTCGCGACGGGCTGGATGGTGCCGTTCCTGAAGGTCTTTACATCCTGCAATTCCCAATAGCCGTCGCGCAGGTAGGCCCGTGCGGCGTCCTTGCGCTCGACGATGTTGCCTTGCTGGTCGAGGATGAAAAACACGGCATCGGCCATCTCCAGGCCCTGGTCGAGGATGGCCCGCGCGCCGATGATCGTGTCGCCGGAACTGGTTTTCTGGCGAATCCAGGGCGCGGCATCGGCTGAAACGGTATTGGACTTGCCGGAGCGCAGCTCGGTCTCGATCTGTTCGGACAAGGAGAAAGCGTGGGCGGCAAGCGGGTTGATGATCCCGACCGACACGACGCCGAACAGCAATGCGCCGATGCAGCACGGCAAAAGGAACTGCCAGGCGGAAACGCCCGCGGACCGCGCGATGACGAGTTCGTAACGTCGGTTGAGCGAAACCAGCGTCGCCATCGCCGAGAACAAGCCAACAAACGGCACCGTCTGCAGCATGATCATGGGCATTCGAAGGCCTGAAATGGCCATCGCCGTCCCATAGGTGAAGCCCGGCAGGCCAGTGGTGCGGCCCGACAATTCCGTGAAATCGATCAGGAATACCAGCGCCAGAAGGCCGATGAAGAACCAGATCGTGATCGCCACGTAACGGAAGAAGAAGTAACGGCCCAGCGTCCAGCCCATCAGCCGACTCCCTGGCCCGAGGTGTCGCGCCTGGACAAACGCGCCTTGAGGGCATTCCACCCTTCACCGATGCGGCCGGCCAGGTTTGTCATCCAGTCCGCCCAGGCAACCGGCAGTTCCATGGTCCTGTTCGACACGATGAACCAGATCGCCACCGCGGAAGCCGCGATCGGTATGCCATAGACCACATAGGAATATTGCGGCACCTCGTCGGCCTTGCTCGCGGCGAAGAATCCCAGCCAGCGTACGAACAGCGATATCGCGATGGCGGTGATCAGCGGATTGACGCGCGCCTCGCGATGCGAGCGCGCGTCTCCCGCGACCGCGAGCGCGATCAGTGCGAAAACCATGGAGTATGTCCATTCCGAAAACCGCTGGTCGACCTCCGCCCGGTACTCCTGCGGACTTTGCTGGTAGTTCTTGTCGTTGGGGCTTGGATTGAGCAGGTACTGGGTGGTCTGGTCCTTTGGCAGGAGCGTTACCTGGTTGGCCGCCGACATAAAGGCCGACATGTCGAAGGCATAGGACGTGAACCGGATGACACTGAGGTCGCCTGTCAGCGTCTTGCGATGGATGACGCCGTCATTCATCATCAACACCTTTTCGCCGCCCCGCTCGATGATGCTGCCGGTCTTGGCATAATAGACGAGATTGACGCCTTCCTCACGGGAATCGGCGACGAAGATGCCACCCAGCCGGTTGTCGGGAAGCCGCTCGCCAATCTGCAGGAACAGTCCTTCCTCGATCTTGCGGAAGGTGCCTTCCTGAATGATCAGCGACAAAAGGTCGGCGCGCGACTCCGCCACCAGGGCGCGGTTCTTTTGTCGTGCATAGGGGTCGATGCCGTTGTCCACGGCGAACGAAAAGACGCTCGCGGCCAGCGCCAGCAGCATGATCGGCCGCACGATGGTCCAGCGCGAGGCACCCGATGCATTGACCACCGCGAGTTCCGAATCCGAATTCATCACGCTGAGTGTCTGCGCGACCGCCACCACGAGCGCGAAAGGTACGACGATCGGAACGATGGACGGGAGAATGAGAGACGCGACCTCGAAGAAAGTCAAAGCCGACTGGCCGCTGTCGGTGACCAGATTGATCTTGGCCAGCACCTGCGTCGTCCACACGATGGCCAGCGTCCAGACCAGCGCTGCGATGAAGACAACGAAAGTGCGGCGCATGATGTAGCGTTCAATGACCTTCATGAAGGCTTTACTCGATTTTCTCGAACGGCATCATGCCACCACGCTAAGGGTAGCTGTCCGGCCACGCCCGCACAACTGGCTCCGTTGGGCTGCATCAGGCAGGCGATCCGGTTCCCGTCCCACGTCGCGTGCCGCAGCGGGTCGGAGTGTCGGCGGCAATGGATAAGAAAGGACGAACATCGATGGTTAACAACAGGTTGCGGCATGAAGCGGGGCCGTGCCGCGACGAATCGCCTTCGATTCCACGTCACATATGGGTAGCCATTTTGGCAAAGTCTTGCCAAATGCAGGAAAACGACCAAATGTCGCGGATCGCTTCAAACCGCTTCGCGCAAAATCGCCCAATCCCCGAAAGCAGGACATGATGAACCCGAGACCGTCGATCGCCTTTGCGAAATTCGCCGCGCCCCAGGCGGCGGCGAGCAGGAAGGGCACGGTCTTCGTGCTGTCGGCGGATAATGGCGGCCTGAGCGATGCGGCCAGGGCTTACGACCCGGGCAAGACGCTGGATCGGGCTTTCCCGATCGCGGAGTTTACCGGCAAGCTCGCCGGCATCGTCGAAATCCTGGCGCCGCAAACAACGTCGCTCGACAGGTTGGTCGCGATCGGCGCCGGCAAGGTCGCTGGGCTCGACGAATATGCCTGGCTGAAGCTCGGCGGCACCGTTGCGGCATCGCTGCGCAAGGCAACCGACGTGGCCGTGGTGCTCGACCTTGCCGGCGCCTCGCCCGATGGCAAGGACGCCGCGAACCTCGCGGCGGGCATTCTTTTGCGCAGCTATTCCTTCGACAAGTACAAGACCAGGAAGGATAAGGACGACGGACAGGGGGGCGGTCAAGGGAGCGGCCAAGGGAGCGGCCAAGGGAGCGGCCAAGGGAGCGGTAAGGCCGACCCGAAAAGGCCCGTCAAGGTGACCATTCATACCGCCGATCCTGCAGGCGCCAAGAAAGCTTTCGCCGATGCCGAGGCGGTGATCGACGGTGTGCTTCTGGCGCGCGATCTCGTCAACGAACCGGCAAACGTGCTGGGACCTGTCGAGTTCGCCGCCCGCGCCAAGGAACTCGAGGCGCTCGGCGTCAAGGTCGAGATCCTGACCGAGAAGGAGATGAAGAAGCTCGGCATGGGCTCGCTGCTGGGCGTCGCGCAAGGCTCGCCCCGAGGCGCCCGCATGGCTGTCATGCAGTGGAACGGTGGCAAGCCCAAGGACAGGCCTGTCGCCTTCGTCGGGAAGGGTGTCACATTCGACACCGGAGGCAATTCGATCAAGCCGGCATCGGGCATGGAGGATATGAAGGGCGACATGGGCGGGGCTGCCGCCGTGACCGGGTTGATGCATGCGCTCGCCGCGCGCAAGGCCAAGGCCAATGTCGTCGGCATCATCGGTCTTGTCGAAAACGCCGTCGACGGTCATGCCCAGCGCCCCGGCGATATCGTCACCTCCATGTCGGGACAGACCATCGAGGTGCTCAACACCGACGCCGAGGGGCGCCTCGTTCTGGCCGACGCGCTGTGGTACTGCAACGACCGCTTCCAGCCAAAATTCATGGTCAACCTGGCAACGCTGACCGGCGCCATCATGGTTGCGCTCGGCCTGCATTATGCCGGCCTGTTCTCCAATGACGACGAACTGGCGCAAAGGCTGACCGCGGCCGGACACTCAACGCAGGAACGGCTGTGGCGCATGCCGCTCGGCGCCGAATATGACAAGCTGATCGATTCCAAGAACGCCGACATGAAGAACATCGGCGGCCGCTACGGCGGCGCGATCATTGCCGCGCAGTTCCTGCAGCGCTTTGTCAAGGACACGCCCTGGGCGCATCTCGATATTGCCGGGACCGCGATGGGCTCGCCGTTGAACGAGATCAATCAGTCCTGGGGTTCGGGTTTCGGTGTTCGGCTGCTGGACCGGCTGGTGCGTGATCACTACGAGAGCTGACGTTCATCCATGGCCGATGTGCTGTTCTACCATCTGACCGAATCGACGTTGGAGGATGCGCTGCCGGGCCTGCTCGAGCGCAGTGTCGATCGCGGCTGGCGCGCCGTGGTGCAGACCGGCACCGAGGAGCGGCGCGACGCGCTCGACCAGCATCTGTGGACTTTCCGCGACGATTCCTTCCTGGCGCACGCGACCGATCGCGAAGCTTACCCCGGTGAACAGCCAATCCTGTTGACCACCGGCGACGGCAATCCCAACCAAGCCAAGATCAGGTTCCTCATAGACGGCGCGGCGCCGCCCGACCTCGGCGGCTATGAGCGTGCGGTGTTCCTGTTCGACGGCCATGACGCGGCCCAGGTCGAGATGGCCCGGGCGCATTGGAAGACGATGAAGGACGCGGGCCACGCCGTGACCTACTGGCAGCAAACCGCGGACCGCCGCTGGGAGCGCAAGGCGTAGGGCAACCCACGGAAAGTGTGGACCTATCCCGGGAAAAGCGCGCAGCGCTTCGCGTGGCGAATTGCACAAGAACGAAGCGAGAAACGATGAACAGCTCCAGCCCGGCGGCTTTCGCATGACAGTTCTAAAGCCTTGCCCTGATCCGGTTCTGTTTCCGGGTGACGTAGTCGCCGTATTCAACTTCATGGACTCGTCCGACCGGTTCCGATGCGAGCTCCTGAAAACGTGCCACTCGCCATCGGGCGACTTGCGCTTGTGGATCGCCTTGCCGGTCTGGGCGATGCAAAAACAAGAACGGAGCAGGCGAAGGGGCAACCAGCCTTGCGGCTGACATCGACTTCGCGCTCGTAAGCGAAATCCAGTCCTTGGGTGCCCAGTTGGCCCAGGTGAAGCCACCGCTCTTGTCTACCATTTCCTGCACCCAGCTCGGGGCGGGGTGATGCGCCAGTCCTTCGACCTGGTCCACGGCTCGATCGTGATTAACAGCGAGCGCCCGCGCTGCTGGGCATAGGCAGAGGCAGCGTCGAAGGTGGGCGCAGAGTTGCGCCCTATCTCTTGCCCTTCGACCGCCATGGGCTCGGGGCTATGGAATATCCATGGCGTTCCGATCTCCTCATGAAGGTCGGCCCGGGCGGAGCCAGCCGTCATCGTCGCCGGGCGTCGGCCGTGGACGCGCGACATAGGCCGATGATCCGTTGGCCTCGTGATAGACGCGGGCCAGCATTTCCGCCAGCACGCCCGACGTCACCATCTGCACTCCAGCTATCAGCAGAAAGAAGCCAGTGAACAGCATCGGCCGTGTTCCGATGTCTTGCGCGAAAAACAGCTTCAGGCAAAGCAGATAGGCAAGTATGAGCGAACCCAGCGCGCCGAGCGCGATGCCGATGCCGCCGAAGAAATGTCCGGGCCTTGTGCGATAGCGCATGAAGAAATACATGAACACCAGATCGAGCACGACCCTGAAGGTGCGCGAAATGCCGTATTTGGACTGGCCGTGGATGCGGGCATGATGCGTCACAACCTCCTGCGCGATGCGTCTGGGGGTGGTCACGGTAGCGAGCCATGCCGGGATGAAGCGGTGCATCTCGCCATAGAGCTTGACGCTGCGGATGACGCTGCCGCGATAGACCTTGAGGCTGCAGCCATAGTCCTTGAGGCGCACGCCGGTGACGCGCGCAATCAGCGCATTGGCGATACGTGAAGGGAGTCTGCGCATCAAAAGCCCCTCCTGGCGGTCCTTGCGCCAGCCGACCACCAAATCGAGATCCTCGCTCAGCAGGCGGTAGACCATGCGCGGGATGTCGAAGGGATCATTTTGCAGGTCGCCGTCGATGGTGGCGATGACATCGCCGCGCGCCGCGTCGATGCCGGCCTGCATCGCGGCGGTCTGCCTGTAATTGCGCACGAGTTCGACCGCATGCACATGGGGGCCGTAATGCGCAGCCAGGCGCCTGATCTCGCTCACCGTCGCGTCTGTGCTGCCGTCATCGACCAGCACGACCTCCCACGGCTGCTCGTAGCGTTCCATCGCTTGGTGTATCCGTGTCAGCAGCGGCTCGACGTTTTCGGCCTCGTTGTACATGGGCACGACGATGGACAGCGTATGGTCCGGCATCACCGCGCCGTCCGGCAGCCCCGAAGCAGGGATGGGCAATATGTTCATTGGGATGGCTTCCTTGCAGGTCCGACGGCCGGAGTCCCTGACAGCGTCGATTTCGAGGGAAACAGCCAGGCTATAGCGCCGGTAGCGATAGCCGAGCAGAAGATGAACAGGTGCAGCGCCAGTGCCGCCTGCAGACCACTCTTCATCGCGATTCCGGACGTGAGCAGCGCTGCCGCCGCTCCCGCTTCATAAGTGCCGAAGCCGGCGACGCCTTGCACCGGCAATATCGCGGCGCCTTCGGCCCCGACGACGCCTGGAAAGGCCGTCGTGAAGGATGTTCCCAGTATCAGGGCCAGCAGCCATCCCTGCACGGCGAGCTTTAGCGACCAGTTGGCGATCGTCCACCACCAGCCGTAACGCGAGCGCCCGGTCGCCTCGGTGAAGGTGTCGCGAAGCAGGCCTAGCTTCGACACGATCCTGCCGCGCCCGGCCCAGTCGTGCGGCGCGCGCGCCCAGCGCGGCAGGTACCAAGCGGCAGCGATCAAGGTGGCGATTCCAGCGATCCTTATCGCCGCATGCAGGCCCGGCCACACCGCCAGGGCCAGCACGCCGACGACGAAAGCGTCCTGCAGCCTGAACCACAGCAGCGAGGCGCTGGCGCGCATGATCGGCACGCCGAAGACCTGGCGCAGGAGCAAGGGAAAGGCCGTCTCGCCGCCCCGGAAGGGTACGACGTTGATCATCGCATTGTGGATCAGAATGACGCGCAGGCAGGCTCCGAAACGGCCATTCACCTCGTCGCGGAATTCATCGCAGACGCGCAGCGCCCGCAAGACATAGGTAACGAACAGAGCGAGCGTGACAGTCACGAACGAACCAGGCGTGATGCTGCTGAAGGCATCGCCGACCATCTTCCAGCGGGAGTCGCTGACGAGCCAGGCCAGCAGCGCCAGTGTCACGACTATGGAGATCACTCTTTTCAACCAATTCTCCGTTGGCTTTCACCGCCGCGTTCCGCGGCAGCGTCCGCGTGGTGCGCGAGTATTCACGGCGTCATGCGGCCCGCTGCCTTGCCGTCGGGCGAATGCGGCCGTCGACCGTTGGCGCCACCTGTCCAGGACCCGCCGGCCTGAGACAGTCGCGGATCTCTCGGTGGGTGATCCTATAGATCAGCAAATCATCCGAATCCACAAGCTTGACCCCATCATGGTGCTCGACGAGCAGCCGCCAGAGTGGCCGGGGTAAAATGGCTGGTGCCAGGGGACGGCTCGCGGCTGCCGGCGGTCCCTGGCAGGACAATGACAAGACGGTCGCTCGTTCGGGACCGTAAGCGGCTTACTGCCGGCCCATTTCCTTCTTGAATGTGTCGAAATCGACCTGCATGCCGTTGAAGATAGTGCTCCAGTGGCGAGTCAGCGCCGCCATCGCCACGGCTTCCTGGATCTCCTCGTTGGTAGCGCCGGCGCGCTTGGCGTCCTGTGTGTCCGACCAGATGCAGTAGGTGCAAGGAATCTGCGCCGCCACGGCCAAGGAGATCAACGATTTGACCTTGGGCGGCAGCGCCGTCTTGTCGCTGAGCTCGATGGCCTTGACCTCGGCCCAGGCACCGGGCAGACCGGTTTTGGGAAACTGTTTTACAAAGCTTGGTACGCCGCCCATGGTCGACTGTATGTCCTTGAGGGTTGCATCATAGTCGTCGGCATGGGCAGGCGCGGAGCCAAGCGACAGGACACAGGCCGCGGCGGCGGACAGGAACACATGCTGGGACGAAGACTGCACGGATTTGACGATGCGATGGTACGACATGGTTTTCTCCTCTGGTCTTTGTTAGCCTTACGATGTAAGGTGACGGCGAAAATGAACCTTACACTGTAAGTTGTCAAGCGGCGCTATGGATCAATCAATCACGAAACAGAGAGCGCGCGGGCGTCTGTCGCGCGAAATGATCGAGGACGCGGCCTTCGAGGTGATCGAGAGGGAGGGCCTTTCCGGCTTTTCGATGCGCAAGCTCGCCGCCGCGCTCGGCTGCGAGGCCATGAGCATCTACCATCACTTCCCCTCGGTGGCGCATCTGCACGAGGCGCTGATCGACCGGCTGATTGGCGCCCTTGAAGTGCCCGACGCCAGCCTTCCCTGGCGGCAAAGAATGCGTGTTGCCGCCGACGATTTCCGCCGCATCGGCCGCGAGCATCCCGCCTATTCCACTTTCATTGTTACCTACCGGATGAATTCCCCGACTTGCCTTGCCTGGTTGAACGGCATTATCGGCTTGTTCAAGGATGGCGGCTTCGATGCGGAACGCGGTGCGCGGCTCTTCCGCGCCGTGGGTTATTATCTGATGGGCGCGGTGCTGGACGAGAACGCGGGCTATTCCAGAGGCCCGTCCGCGGTGAACACGGTCAGCGACGATCAACTTGCCAGGGACTATCCAAACGTCGTGGAGGCCGGGCGTTTTTTTGGCGCCGCCGAATTCGACAAGACCTTCGAACTCGGCCTCGACATGCTGCTGGACGAAATGGAACGCCTGCGCGACGGTGCCGATATAAGCCGACCGTCCGGCAAGGTTTGATTGCAAGGTGACCGCCTGAATGCGCTTTCTCTTCGTCCTGATCCTGTTGGCCGGCACCGGCATCGGTCTCATGTATCCCTGGGCAATGGCAAATTTTTCCGGCCGGGAAATCGGCACCTGGCGGGTCTACGGGCAGGGCCGATTCAAGCCGCTGACCGTATCGCTTAGGGGTCGCGATGCGCCGGTGCGGGTGCTGGTGGACCTGACCGCGAGGGCCGAACGCATCGTTTCGCAGCAGCGCACGGTGTTGACGCTGACCGCGGCCACCAATGGCCACACGGTGCTTGCGTCGACGCTGCAGTTCAACCACGTGGACAATCCGCGTCAGGCCAGCCCGCAACTGCCCGACAAGATCTTCCGCGACGAGGCTGGCCTGATCGCCACCGTCAGCCCTGGCGCTTACGTCTTCACGGTCGGCCCAGGCGATGCGGAGGACATACCGATGCGAGCGGTCGACCTTGTCTTGCGCTCCGGTGCCGGGGAAATCGACGGCCGCGCGCGGCCGATAGGCTTCTCGCTGATGGCGGTCGGCCTGATCGGTTTCTTGCTGTCCTTGCGTTCTGCTGGCGGGCGACCGGAAAATCCGAATTCGCAGCCGCCGCCGCCACGTTGGGGCAGGGGGCCCACGTGAACTACCGCCACGCCTACCACGCCGGCAATTTTGCCGATGTCGTCAAGCATGTCGTGCTGACGCGCCTGCTCGACTACCTGAAGCAGAAGGACAAGGCGTTTCGCGTCATCGACACGCATGCCGGAATTGGCCGCTACGATCTGTCGTCACTCGAAGCGCACAAGACCGGCGAGTGGCAGGGTGGCATAGGCAGGCTGGTCGATGCCTCTTTCGACGCGAAGGCGGCGGCGTTGCTGGCGCCTTATCTGGCGGCGGTGCGCTCGCTCAATCCCGAGGGCGGCGTGAGGAAATATCCGGGCTCGCCGCTGCTCGCGCGCAATCTCCTGCGCAAACAGGACCGGTTGTCGGCGATCGAACTGCACCCGAAAGACGCCGCCAGGCTGAAGACGGAGTTCGCCGGCGATTTCCAGACAAAGGTGATGGAGCTGGACGGCTGGCTTGCGCTCGGAGCGCACCTGCCGCCGAAAGAAAAGCGCGGTCTGGTGCTCATCGATCCGCCCTTCGAGGAAGAGGGTGAGTTCGGCCGCATCGTCGACGGGCTGGTGAAGGCGCACAGGCGCTGGCCCAGCGGCATCTACGCGCTGTGGTATCCAATCAAGGACCGCAAGGCGGTGATCGCCTTCAGGAAAGCGCTGAAGCAATCCGGCATCTCGAAAATCCTCGACATAGAATTCGAGATCAGGCCGGCTTCTTCCGATCCCAGCCTCGATGGAACCGGCATGGTGGTGGTCAATCCGCCCTTCACGCTGGAAGGCGAACTGCAAACCATACTGCCGGCACTGCACAAATTGCTCGCCGTGGGCAAGCCGGCCCATTGGTCGCTGGAATGGTTGGCCGGCGAGCAGGTCCCGCCGGGATAGTCAGTTTCCATCGCCGCGTTCCATCCGACCGCACGATCAGTCCGCGGGGAACCTAGCCGTTACCTGCGGGTTGCTGCTTACAGCAACTGCCCGGCGCCGGTTTCTGGAAACCATTGTTTCGGCAACCGCTTGACCGCCGCCGAGCGAATCCGCACAGTGCACGCAATCGACATCGAGAGGCTGCCATGACTCGCTTCGCCAAATCCGCACTTGCTGCCCTGATTTCGCTCTGCACGCCCCTTGCCGCGCCTCTCGGTATCACCCGGGTGGTCCAGGCGGCCGACCTCGGCGTCTATACTGAGGACGATGGCAGCGTCTGTGGCGACACATGGGTGCTGAGCAAGATCACGCATCGGTTCTCCTACCAGGTGCATCACGTGCCTCATCTGCCTGACGTCGCCATCACCGATTTTCGCGACATTCGCCAGCACCGCTATCAGCAGGCGAGCGAGGAATGGCCGATCGGCCGTCACTATTGCCGGGCAACCGTCAGCCTGTCGGATGGCCGGGACCGGTCGATCTTCTATCTGATCGAGGAAGGCCAGGGCTTTGCCTCGATCGGCGACAATGTCGAGTTCTGCGTCTCTGGCTTCGACCGCTGGATGGTCTATAACGGCCTTTGCCGCGTCCTGCGCTGAGGGTTCTCTCAACCTGATCCAGCTAAACCGGAATGGACATCCGTCCCAGTTTCGTGATGGTGCGTTCGATCCAGTCGATCACCGTCGCGTCGCGTGCGAGGTGGCGAAGGTCGGGATGTATCGTCAACCAGATTTCACGTTCGGGCAATCGACCGCCGTCGCGATCGGCGTTCGTGCGGCGGGCAATGTCGGCGCCTATACCGCCTGGGTCCTGCTGGCTATGGCGCATTGCTGCCGGCGATCTTCATCGCCTTTCGCTGCAACCTTGTTGTCGATGCTCGGGCACCGGAAACCTGGAAGGCGCTGGGCGGCGGCCTGTTTGCGCTTCTGGCGTATGGCGTCGTGGTGGCCGCCTTCGCGCTCGGGCCTGCCGGTCCGATCGCCGCGATCCGCGCACGGGCGGCTCACCGTATCGTGAGGCGGTGAGCCAAGGCTCGTCGCTTGTTATTTTCTACGACGCGTTGCCTCTGCCTGATCGATGATCTTGCGAAGATAGGCAATGTGACCGCGAAAGGCCCGCCGCCCGGCCGTCGTGGCCTTGATCCGTGTCTGCGGTCGACGTCCGACGAAAAGCTTTTCAATATCGACATAGCCAGCCCTGGCCAGCGTATCGAGATGTGCTCCGAGATTGCCGTCGGTGACTTCGATCATGGCTTTCAACTGGATGAACTCCAGGGCCTCGCGCCTTTCCAGCGTGTTCAGGACGGCCATGATCCTGAGCCGTGTACTCTGGTGGATAATGTCGTCGGCGCTCATCAATAGGCTCCAATGCGGCAAAGCCTTCGGTTGTGGCAATATGGCTTGGCGACTTTGCTGTGTCACTTGCTTCTGTATGGCCGAAACCGAAGGCGATCATATCTCGTTGACAGAATATTCTGTACCACAGAGTATTCTGTCAGTCGGAAAGCCGATGCTCGGAACATGCTTGACAAGGTGATCTTCAGGTCGAGCGTCGCATCGCGCTCGTGATCCGCGCGAACCGCGCACCTGCAAAAGATGATCACCTCGATGACGCGGCGGGTCATGATGTTCACCCCCAAAGATCATGCGTGAAGCGGCTCGCTAATCTTCGGATCTTGATGGCGAGATCGCATCGGGAACGCCGGCATCGATTTGCTGGCGACGTCGGAAGATCAGCAGCGGATTTTGCGATGATGAGTGTGATTGTGTATGGATCGCAACCAAAATTTAAGTTGAGAAAATCATACCATTGCTTCGCTGGCTAGCGAGACGCGAGTCAGATATGCATTGCGCGCCGGGGTCATTCACGGCCATCGGCATAACGTGAAGGGGCATGACATGGCTAAGCAGTCATCTAAAGCGCCGGCATCCAAGGCACCGGCAAAGAAAGCACCCGCAAAAGCGGTCGCGGCGAAGGCCGCAGCTGCAGTGAAGAAAGCAGCGCCTGCCAAGGCGCCGGCAAAGCCGGCAGCGAAGGCAGCACCGGCTAAGAAGCCGGCGGCAGCCAAGGCTGTCGCGAAGCCGGCAGTGAAGAAGGCAGCGCCAGCGAAAGCCGCGGCGAAGCCGGCGCCGGCCAAGAAGCCTGCAGCCAAGGCGGCGGCCAAACCCGCAGCCAAACCCGCTGCCAAGAAGGCGGCTCCCGCGAAAACTTCGGCGAGGCCGGCAGCAAAAGCGGCACCGGCCAAGAAGCCGGCGGCCAAGCCAGCTGCGAAAGCAGCCGCCGCCGCGACCAAGCCGGCGGTGAAGAAAGCCGCGGCGCCGAAGGCAAAGGCAGCGCCTGCGAAGGCGAAGGCTCCGACCAAGAAGTAGACGGATCGTTGGGGCGTCGCGTGTCCTTCGGGATCCGGCAAGGACGCTCTGACGCTCAGTATGTTCGGCAACGGGTTCAGCCCTCTGGGCTGAGCGTCGGGAAGGGGCCGAGGGGCAAGCAAAGCGAGGCGCCGGTTGGCTGCCTCGCTCGCCCAACTCTTTCGCTCCTCGCGGCGGTTGGCGAAGGTATCGGCGTGACGCTTAGCGCCTGCGAAGCATGGGTGCCAGGGCAGTGTGGGCGCACGTTCGAATCGGCGGCTTGTTGTCGTGGCCTGCTGATACTTTCCACAGTACCGGTATCAAGCTTGTCGTGATGCCACGGCGGAAACCGCAGCCGGTTTCTGGCCGCTGTTTTTTTGCAGTCTGGCAATTGATCGCGACAGTCCTGCGGTCAACACTGTATGCTTGCAAACAGGAAACGGATCATGCCGAAGCTGCTCTACGCGTCCAGCTCTCCCTACAGCTCCAAGGTAAGGATGGCCGCGGCCTATGCCGGGATCACCCTCGATGAGGTGCCGGTCAAGACCGAGGACAGGCCGGCCGAACTGATCGGCGCCAATCCGCTCGGCAAGATCCCGGTGCTGGTGCTCGACGATGGCCGTTCGGTTCACGACAGCCGCGCCATCACCCAGCACCTCAACCGGCTTTCGAAGAACGCGTTGTTTCCGCGCAATCCCGACAAGCGTCTGGAAGCGGAAGTGCTGGAGGCGCTGGCCGACGGTATCTGCGATTGCGCGCTGTCGATGGTCTACGAACGCCGCACCCGGCCTGAAGAGATGGTCTATCAGCCCTGGCTCGATCGCCAGTGGGCGAAGATCACGGCAGCACTCGATCTGCTCAATGCCAATCCGCCAAAGCTGCCGAAGAAGATCACGGCCGGTCAGTTGGCATTGCGTGCCTGCCTCGGCTATCTCTCGCTGCGCTTTGGCGGTCGGTGGGAGAAGGGGCGCGGCCGGTTAACCCGCTGGGCGGCGCGTTTCGACGAAAAATTCCCGGAGCTGAAGTCCGCCGTTCCGGCCTGAACGACCGGCATAAAAAAGCCGGGCGCGAAGCCCGGCTTTTCGTGTCGTGGCTTGAACGACTTAGAACTTCATACCGAGGCCGAAGGTGACGCGGTTGTCCGTCGCCTTGACCTTGCCGATACCGTCGAAGCTCTTGCTGCCGAAGTCGGTGTAGCGATACTCGACGCGGCCGAAGACATTGTCGGTCAGCTTGATGTCGGTGCCGATGCCAGCGGTCCAGCCGAGCATGGTGGCGGTGTCGCTGGCAGGAATGACCGAGTCTTCCACCTTCAGGCTTCTGCCGGCGAGACCGCCGGTGCCGTAGAGCAGGATTTCCGGGGTCACGGCGTAGCCGAGACGGGCACGCAGCGAGCCTTCGATGCCGCCCTTGGAGTGGATGCCGTTATCGTCACCCTTGACGCCGTTGTAGCCGAGTTCGGCTTCACCGCCGTACACGAAGTTCTCCTGCTGCCACTGATAGCCGCCGAAGACACTGCCGACAAAACCCTTGGTATCGGTCGAAACGCCGAAATCCTTTTCCTTGGTCTTGCCGCCGAAGCCGTAGCCAAGGTTGATACCGGCATAGGGACCGGCCCACGAGGCGACCGGAAGTTCGACAACCGGAGCGGGTGCCGGCGGCTCTTCCGAAACGACGTCCGCAGCATAAGCGGTACCACCGAGGGCGAAGAGCCCAAGCGCAACAGCCAGCGGCCGTGCGAATTTGAGATTGGCTTGCATTGTTCTTTACTCCTTAAGCCACAGGACACAGGCTTGTTTCTCACGATCGCCATCGACCCGTCCGGGGGGTGAAACGGATCTGGCGTTCGTCGGTTCCAAATGTCGTGTCAAAATGCGGCTGAACCGAACCTGAACTTGGGTCATTCCCCGGCGCGAATGAGGCAGAACCTTGACGTTGCATCTTCGCAACAGCGAAATGTCAGCAGCAAGTTCGTGCTGCGCTGCACGCGGCTTGGTGCAAGGACTCCAGCGACCTATATTGCGGTCCTGCGGTTCCGAGTCCAAGACGACCCGGCACCTCGAACTAGGCACTTCGCCACAATGTTGCCCCAGGTGCGAACGCCGTTTAACGCATGGCGGGCCATATTTCGTCGGCGTCGCGTTTTCGGCCGAAATTGAGGATTGACACATATGAGCAAAGCCACTGCCGTGGCGCTGGTGACCGGTGGGGCGAAACGGATCGGCAAGGCGATTGTCGAGGACCTCGCCAGCCATGGCTTTGCGGTCGCCGTCCATTCCAATCGCTCGCACGATGCGGCGGATGCGCTGGCGGCGGGGATCAACCGGTCGGGCGGCCGCGCCGCCGTGGTTGCGGCCGACCTGACCGACATGGATGCCGTCGGCGACCTCGTCGGCCAGGCGGAGGCCGCTCTGGGCCCAATCTCGCTGCTGGTCAACAATGCTTCGCTCTTCGTCGATGATTCCGTCGAGGATTTCGACTGGCGCGCCTGGGACCGCCATTTTGCCATTCACCTGAAAAGCCCGGCGCTGTTGGCCCAGAACTTCGCCCGCTCCTTGCCGGAAGGGCAGGAGGGGATGATCGTCAACATCATCGACCAGCGCGTCTGGCGGCCGACGCCGCGCTATTTTTCCTATGCGCTATCGAAATCGGCATTGTGGACGCAGACGCAGATGTTGGCCCAGGCGCTCGGGCCGCGCATCCGCGTCAATGCGATTGGGCCAGGCCCGACGCTGAAGAACGTGCGCCAGGACGATTCGGATTTTGACGCGCAGGTCGCTGGCCTCATTCTGAGGCGCGGCCCGGAATTGCCTGAATTCGGCGCCACCATCCGCTATCTCTGGCAGGCGCGCTCGGTCACCGGTCAGATGATCGCGCTCGACGGCGGCCAGCATCTTGCATGGCAGACGCCCGATGTGACAGGCATGGCGGAATGAGTCATTTGGATCACAAGAACAAGGCGCGCGGCGGCGCCGATGATCTTCCACCCGAAATCGACCTTGAGGACGAGGCGCTGGAGGAGATCGTCGAACCGGTTGGCCCGGATGTCGCCTTCACGGCCATCGACTGGACGCCGCATGCAGGCGACGCCGAAGGCATGGTCGGCGCCGAGGTGATCCAGACGCTGGTCAAGCGGCTGCCCAATGCGCCCGGCGTCTACCGGATGATGAACGCCGCCGGCGACGTGCTCTACGTCGGCAAGGCGCGCAGCCTGAAGAAGCGTGTCACCAACTACGCACAAGGCAGATTCCACACCAGCCGCATCGGCCGCATGGTGCGCGAGACGTCGACGATGGAGTTCGTCGTCACCCGCACCGAGATCGAGGCGCTGCTGCTCGAAGCCAATCTCATCAAGCGTTTGCGGCCGCGATTCAATGTGCTGATGCGGGACGACAAGTCGTTCCCGTATATCCTTTTGACCGGCGACCATGTCTCGCCCGGCATTTACAAGCATCGCGGCGCGCGGTCGCGCAAGGGCGACTATTTCGGCCCCTTTGCCTCGGCCGGTGCCGTCGGCCGCACCATCAATTCCCTGCAGCGCGCCTTCCTGCTCAGAAGCTGCACCAATTCTTTCTACGAGAACCGCACGCGGCCATGCTTGCTCTACCAGATCAAGCGCTGCGCGGGTCCGTGCACCGGCGAAATTTCGCATGAGGGCTATGCCGAGTTGGTCGCCGAAGCGAAGGACTTTTTGTCCGGCCGCAGCCAGAAGGTGAAGACCGAGATTTCGGCTGCCATGCAGCAGGCTTCGCAAGACCTCGATTTCGAGCGCGCCGCCATCTATCGCGACCGTCTGGCGGCCCTGTCGCACGTCCAGAGCCATCAGGGCATCAACCCGGCGACCGTCGACGAGGCCGATGTGTTCGCCATCCACCAGGAAGGCGGCCAGGTCTGCATCCAGGTGTTTTTCTTCCGCACTGGCCAGAACTGGGGCAACCGCGCCTATTTCCCGAAGGCCGATCCGGCGCTGGAGGGATCGGAAGTGCTGGGCTCGTTCCTGGCGCAGTTTTATGACGACAAGCCGACACCACGTGCCATTCTCTTGTCGCGGCCCGTCGATGACCAGGACCTGCTGGCCGAGGCGCTCTCGACCCGCGCCGGCCGCAAGGTGGGGATTTCCGTACCACAGCGCGGCGAGAAGAAGGACCTGACCGACAACGCCCTGCAGAATGCGCGTGAGGCCCTCGGCCGTCGGCTGGCCGAAACCTCGACGCAAGCGCGGTTGCTTGCCGGTTTCGCCGAGACCTTTGGCCTCGCCAAGCCGCCGGTGCGCATCGAGGTTTACGACAATTCGCACATCATGGGCACCAACGCCGTCGGCGCCATGGTCGTCGCCGGGCCGGAAGGCTTTGTGAAAAACCAGTACAGAAAATTCAACATCCGCTCGACCGAGATCACGCCGGGCGATGATTTCGGCATGATGCGCGAAGTGATGGAGCGGCGTTTTTCGCGGCTGCTCAAGGAGCATGGCGATGTCGCCATGGCTGAGGATGCGGCAGCGGGTGAAGCGAGGGCGGCCGAGGCGGGCGACGATATCGAGGACGACATTTCCGGCAGCTTCCCGGCATGGCCGGACGTCATCCTGATCGATGGCGGTCAGGGCCAGATGACGGCGGTGCGCAAGATCCTGTCGGATCTCGGCATCGAGGACCGGGTCGTCGCCATCGGCATCGCCAAGGGCCAGGACCGCGACGCCGGCCGCGAGCGTTTCTTCGTCAGGGGCAGGGACTCGTTTTCATTGCCGGTGCGCGACCCCGTGCTCTATTTCGTCCAGCGGTTGCGCGACGAAGTCCACCGCTTCGCCATCGGCTCGCACCGGGCCCGCCGCAAGAAGGAGATGGTCAAGAGCCCGCTCGATGAAATCGCCGGCATCGGTCCCGGCCGCAAGCGTGCCCTGCTGCTGGCATTCGGAACCGCCAAGGCGGTCAGCCGCGCCGCCATCGAGGATCTAAGGAAAGTCGACGGCATTTCCGAGCAGGTTGCCAAATTGGTCTACAATCATTTCCACGATAGTTGAAAAAATTCGCCACTTTCAGCTGGCCAGTCGAATCTGGCCTGTTGACCCCCTACAACAGCTTCTGATTTGAGTACGCAGGCAGAAAGAGTCCACCAGACATGGCCCAGCGCGCGTTCAACCTGCCTAATATACTGACCTACGCCCGTATCGTCGCGGTGCCGCTGGTCGTGTTGTGCTTTTTTCTCGAAGGCCATCTGAAATCGAGCGACTTCGCTCGCTGGTCGGCGCTGGTCATTTTCCTGCTGGCGTCCGTTACCGATTATTTCGACGGCTATTTTGCGCGTGCCTGGCAGCAGACCTCCAACATCGGCAAGATGCTCGACCCGATCGCCGACAAGCTGCTGGTCGCCACGTGCCTCTTGCTGCTTGCGGCCGACACCGACCGCCATGCCGGCATCGCCGGCTGGTCGTTGTGGGCGGCCATCATCATCCTGTGCCGCGAAATCCTGGTTTCTGGCCTGCGCGAATATCTGGCGGCACTCAAGGTCTCGGTGCCGGTGACGCAGCTCGCCAAGTGGAAGACCACCATTCAGATGGTCGCAATCGCTTTCCTGCTGGCGGGGCCGGCGGGCGACAAGGTCTTCCCGCTGACAACGCAGACCGGTCTCGTGCTGCTGTGGATCGCGGCCCTCGTGACGCTCTACACCGGCTACGACTATTTCCGCGCCGGCCTCAAGCACATCATGGACGAGTGAGATGACGACCCGTCTCATCTACTTTGCCTGGGTTCGCGAACGGATCGGCATGCCGGAAGAAGATGTTGAACTGCCGGCCGGCATAGAGACGGTCGCCGACCTCTTGCGCTGGCTGCGGTCGCGCGGCGAAGGCTACGAACACGCACTGCAATATCCCGACGTGATCCGCGTTGCCATCAACCAGGAACATGTCGACCACCGCGAGAAGATATCGGGCGCGCGCGAAATCGCGCTGTTCCCGCCGATGACCGGGGGCTGACACTCATGTCGGCCGTCCTGGTAGCGACCGTGCGCATTCAGCGCCAGGATTTCGACGTCGCCGCCGAGATCGCCGCACTGACCCAAGGGCGCGTCGACATTGGCGCGGTG
This sequence comes from Mesorhizobium sp. URHB0026, assembly GCF_054059755.1. Lineage (NCBI taxonomy): Bacteria > Pseudomonadati > Pseudomonadota > Alphaproteobacteria > Hyphomicrobiales > Phyllobacteriaceae > Mesorhizobium > Mesorhizobium sp. URHB0026. The sequence goes on from NZ_JBSSCN010000001.1 coordinate 3,610,166, forward strand.
GTCACCTTCTCAGGCCTGTGCCGCGACGAGCAGGGCGCGCTCTCGGCACTTGAACTTGAGCACTATCCGGGCATGGCTGAAGCCGAGATCGGCCGCATCGCGACCGAAGCTGGCGAACGCTGGCCGCTGCAAGGCCTCACCGTCATCCATCGCCATGGCAAGATCGCGCCGGGGGAGAACATCGTGCTGGTGGTGGCCGCTTCGGCGCACCGCCAGGCGGCGTTCGAGGCGGCGGACTTCCTTATGGACTACCTCAAGTCGCGTGCACCCTTCTGGAAGAAGGAACATCGCACCGACGGCTCCGAAGGCGGCTGGGTCGAGGCCAAGGAAACCGATACGCAGGCAGCCCGGCGCTGGAAGCGGCCGCCATCCGAATAATACCGTGCTGGCGTCACGGTACGACAGCAATCCTTCCCCCAACTGGCCACGTGACTGATCTGGGCAAGGGAAACGGTCATGCTGGACAGGATCGCCGACTTCTTCGTCTTCGGCTTGGTGCCCGACCTTGTTGGTCCATGGCAACCGCGATCGCTCGGCGCCCATCGAATTGACGGGCATTCCGTCGGCCCGGCTCATTCCGGACTGCCGTTCCTCGTTCATGAGGCCGCCGCATGGCCTCATGTCCACGCATATGGATCGGCTGCATGCCGATATGCTGCGATTCGTGCGCGAGAATTGACCGCCAGCAAAGAAAAAGGCCGGCGAAACACCGGCCTTCTCGCATGCAACGTGCAGTGTCGGCTCAGCCGACGATCTCGGTATCGGAGAACCAGTACTTAATCTCCTGCGCGGCCGTTTCCGGCGCATCCGAGCCGTGCACCGAGTTCTCACCGATCGAGAGTGCATGCACCTTGCGGATGGTGTCTTCGGCGGCACTGGCCGGATTGGTGGCGCCCATCACTTCGCGGTTCCTGGCGATGGCGTTCTCACCTTCCAGCACCTGCACGATGGTCGGGCCCGAGGACATGGAGTCCACCAGCTCGCCGAAGAACGGGCGCTCCTTGTGGACGGCGTAGAAGCCCTCCGCCTCTCGGCGGCTCATCCACACCCGGCGCGAGGCGATAACGCGTAGGCCGGCCTCTTCCAGCATCCTGGTGATGGCGCCGGTGAGATTGCGCCGCGTTGCATCCGGCTTGATCATGGAAAAAGTGCGTTCGAGCGCCATGGGTCGTCCTTGTCTGAATTCGAATTGAGAGTGGCGGGCTCTATACAAGCCGCCCGGCTGATTGCCAAGAGGGGTGAGGAGCGGGGGTGAGGAGTGGTCCGGCAGGCATCCGGAAAGCCAATTGCTTGGCTTACCGGACGACAAACGCCCGGAGCGACAGCGCAGCGCCGGAATGGTCGGTGCTTCCGTGGCTGATCCCGTCGGCCGGTGGGATCAGACGGCTGCACAGCAACAGTTTGCTTGCTATAGTCGCCAGGTCGGCGCCGCGCTGAAGTCGGCCCGAATGGAGACAACATGACCATGACAGACGATCGTCAGGAGCGCATTCGCAACCGTGCACATCAGATCTGGCAGGAAGAAGGGCACCCGCCCGGTCAGCACGAACGCCATTGGCACCAGGCGGCAGCCGACGTCGACCGGGAGGACGCGGGGAAGCCGACGGTGGGCAAGAAGCCGGCCAAGAAGGCATCTGGCGCCGGCAAGGCAAAAGCCCCGCCCAAGCAAGAAAAGCTCATCGCCAAAGCCAGCAAGCCGAAAGCCAGCAAGCCAAAGTAGGCTGCGAAGTAAGGTCAGCTGTTCGGCCCCTGATTTCGCAACAGGTTGACGGTGCTCGAGCTGCCCTGCGGATAGAAGGCCGTTGCGGCGTCACGCCGCCGCCGAAACCTTTCGTCCAACCCCGCCATGCAGGTCGAGGCAGCGGGTGAACCACTGCGCCACCACGTCGCTGTCTTCGAGCAACTTGTAAGGCGATGCGATGCGCGCCCATTGCAGTGCGCCGAAGACGATATAGTCGGCGAACAGCGGCGAGGCGCCGCCGATGAACGGCTGGTAGCTCAACATGGAGCGCAGCGGCTCCAGCACCGCCCGGAAGGTTGCCAGGCCGGCGTCGCGTGCGGCGACGACGTCCTCCAGCCGCTTGCGGAAGCGCTGCTCCCGGCTCTTGCGGAAATACGAGCCATTCTGTTCGTCTTGCATGGCATGAAGGTCGACGAGCGCCGCTGTGGTGACGTAAGGGTGGATGTTCGATTGCGACCAGCGCTCGATGAAGCGCGCCATCGCCTTGCCGCCTTCGCCGCCAAACAGGCTAGGCCGATCGGGATAGGCCTCTTCGAGATAGAGCGCGATGGCAAAGGAATCGGTGACGACCTTGTCGCCGTCGCGGATCACCGGAACGGTTTTCGAAACGCCGCCCTCGACGGCGGGCACTTCGAGAAAACGCGTCGGCGCGGTCGAGATATCGAGCCCCTTGTGGGCCAGCGCCATTGTTGCCTTCCAGCAGTGCGGACTGAACGGACGGCCCTCGTCACGCCCGACGAGATCATAAAGCAGAATGGTCATTGGCGCGGGTTCCTTTGCAGTCTAGGTATCGCTCCCGACACCCGAAACAGGCCCGGCGGGAAAAAATGAAACAGCACTTCACGATGTTTGCGGCATACAATCAATGGGCCAACGGCCGCATCTACGATGCCGCCGACGATCTCAACGACGAGGAGTTCAATCGCGACGTCGGCGCCTTCTTCGGCTCGCTGATGGGCACGCTCAACCACCTGCTCGCCGCCGATCGCATCTGGATGAAGCGCTTCACCGGCGAAGGCGCCGCGCCGACGACATTGGACGCTGTATTGTTCCGGGCCTTGCCTGTCCTGAGGACAGCGCGCGAGGCCGAGGACCGGCGGATTATCGACTGGCTCGGCGGGTTGGGCGACAAGGCGCTGTCGGGTCGTTTCACCTATATGACCGTATCGGACATGCGCACCGTCTCGCAACGCCTGGCGCCCGCGCTGGCTCATGTCTTCAATCACCAGACCCATCACCGCGGCCAGGCGCATATGATCCTGACGGTCCTGGGCCGCCCCTCAGTGCCGCTCGATCTGGCGCATTTCCAGCGCACCGAAGAGGGCAGGGCTTTCGCCTGATCCAGATGGTTTCGTTCTAAATTCGACAGCGAACGGTTGGAGCGGACTATCGCAGCATTTTCAGACAGCCGCCGAAGCCAGGCCGGAGACTTCGCCATCCAATTGGCTCTGTGTCTGAGCCGCTTCCGCCATCACCCATTGCTTGAACCGCAGCACCTTGCGCGTGGCAAGGCTCTTGTGGGGCGAGACGAAATACCAGCCGGCCGTGTTCGGATGATGGACCGCAAAGGGCGCGACCAGCCTCTCGGCGCGGATGTCGCTGGCCATATAGGCACGGTTGGCGATGGCAAAACCCATTCCGGCATTGGCCGCCTCGTAGGACATCATGCACGAGTCGAAATAGATGCTTTTGGTCTCGCTGAGCACAAAACTGGCCCCGGCGAAACCAAGCCAGGATTGCCAGTTCTGGGTGCAGGTGTCGGAATGCAGCAGCGTGAAGTGCTTGAGGTCGTCCGGCGTCACCTTCGACACCGGCTTGTCGCCGAGAACCTCATGGAACAATTTGCGGCTGCACACCGGGGTCAGGTCTTCCCGAAACAGCAGGTCGGACGGCAGTCCGTTGAAATGGCCGTCGCCATAGCGGATTTCCAGATCGAATTCGGAAGTCGTGAACTCATGCGTCGCGTACGAGGTCGAAACCCGCATCACGATATCGGGATGTTGCTGCTGGAACAGCGGCAGGCGCTGAAACAGCCAGCGCGCGGCAAATGTCGGCAGCACGGATATTTTCAGCACATGTTCCTGTGATTGCCCGGTCGCTTCCATGCTGGCGGCGACGATACGCTCCAGCGCCTCGCGAACGCGCGAGACATAGGTCTCGCCCTCCGGCGTCAGCGACACCGCATTGCCGCCTCGCTGGAAAATCTTGAAACGCAGCTGGTCCTCCAGGCTCTTGACGCGCTGGCTGACCGCCGAAGCGGTGATGAACTGTTCTTCTCCGGCACGCGTGAAATTGCCGTGCCTCGCAGCACTCTCCACGATTTTCAACGAATTGAGGTTGACCTGACTGAGCAGACGCACGGTTTCGACCTTAAGCTTGGCTTACGGTAGCACTAGCATTCCTAATTTTACAGGGGGTGCTAATTTAATTGACTGTTAACCAAGTGTTTGCCCCCACTTGGAGAAGTACAATGAACGCCCATACGATACCCGAATTGCGCTATGCGATGAGCCGCGAGGCCATTATCGGCCACGAAACCGCCTGGAAGGTGTCGAGCTTCGGCGTTGCGCAGTATCTGCACGGCTATGATCCGGCACTGCTTGCCGCGATCGAGGAGGCCGCCCTGAAGCTCAAGGCCAGCCATGCCGTGCACAAGCACCTCGATCTGACCTTCATCACCGGCGCCGACCGTTTCATACCTGAAATCAAGGAGTTGCTGAACGACAAGTTGCGCTTGGAGAGCCTGTCCGACATGATGGGCACGAAGCTGGAACCCTATCCGCTGTCGATCGTGGGTTCGACCGTCACCTTCATGAATCCCAGGGATGGCGCCGTCGAATGGCATTGCGACGGCGTTCCGGTCACCGAACTCATTCCGCTGTCGATCAGCGATCCGCTGGTCGGCGGCCATCTCGAAATCTATTGCGACGATTCCGAGACCGGCCGCGCCATTCTCGAATCCGGCCGCGAGATTCCGCGCAACCGCATCATGCGCATCGATCACAAGATGAGATATGCGACGCTCGGGCAGTTCCTCGGCGTCCTGCACCGCACGGCGCCGATCCAGTTCGGCGAACGCGTCACCCTGGTGCTCAACCAGCGCTCCGTGGCCAAGCCCTATGTCGACGACAACAGGATGTTTTACCTTGCCGCCGACAACGATCACGACCGCGAATGGGTCAATGAGCTGGCCGAGGACGTGTGGACCAATCAGCTGCCGGCCTATCGCCGGTTCGAGGCGGAACATCCGACGCCGGCCCCAGCCGAAGGACCGGTTCCGGGTGGGGCTAGGGAATCATGGTGACAGTCCATGATCCGGAAAAAAGGGAGCCGGTTTTCGGAAAGGATCATGGCCGAGCGCAGAGATAGAGCCCCATGGCGCTTTTTTCGGCATGGATCAGGCTCGATGTCCGCGCTGGTCTTCGCCACCGGCGCGGTAGCGTTGTGGTCGACAAATGCGCTGGTCGGCAAATCCCTGCTGGCCAGTCACCCGGTGTCGCAGGTGCAGTTCCTGCAATTTGTTGGGGCCGCACTGGTCTTCGCGGCCATCCGGTTGATGAGCCGGGAGAAAGCCACGGCAATCACGGCGAGCACCGCGCTGGTGCCGCTCGCGGTCGGCTTCATCGGTCTGGTCGGCACCATGGTGCTGCAATATATCGCCTTCGCCTCGATGCCGGTGATCGAAGCCAATCTCGTGGCCTACACCTGGCCCTTGATGGTTGCCGCGGCAGTGATCGCCTTCGAAAATCCCCGGCGTCCGGCTTTGCTGGGCCTTGCAGCGGCCCTTGGGTTCGTCGGCGTCGCACTGGTGATTTCGGGAGGCCGCGACCGCACCTGGTTTCAGGGTGATCTCGCCGGCTATTTATGCGCATTCGGGTCCGCGCTGTGCATGGCTTTCTATTCGGTGATGGTGGGACGGCTCGCCACTTCGCCGGACCGCCTGTTGCTGCCATCGTCGCTGGTTGGCGTCGCGTTGACGCTTATATGGTCCGCTCGCGAAGGCATCGCCTGGCCCACCGGAGTGGATCTGGCCCTCGGGCTCTATCTCGGTGCCGGCCCTATGGGGCTTGGTTATTACTTCTGGTCGCGGGCCCTGAAACTTGGAGGCAGCGCGAAGGTGGCTGTCATCGCCTATCTCACGCCGATCGCTTCGACACTGCTGCTGACCTTGTCCGGCGAACGGCTGACGACGACAGCCATTGCCGGAGCCGTCCTTGTCGTCGGCAGTTGCATCGCTGTTGGACTGGAGCGTTCGGAGGCGGAAAATTATGTTTGACGACAATGAACGTCTCGCCAGGCAGGAAGCGCATTGGCTCATCGAGGAATTTGGCGCCGAGGCACCACTTTACGCCGCGATGAGGGCCGAAAAGGCGATCGAGCAGAAGGATTTCGGGCGTTGTGCCCGCTGGAAGCGTATTCTTGAGATATTGGCTGACAGCCGTTCAACCAAGTCTGCCGTATACAAGTATTAGATTTTCTAATTTGCACGACGTCGATTTCGCATAAAAGTAGTTGACGCCAAGTCTTGATTCGTTTTGGGACTTGGCGGGCCCGTTGGGGGCGCGGTTAAAGAGATACATCGACAAAAGTCTTCACTGGGTAGACGACTTTGTCGCAAATAGGGTGAAAGAATTGTCAAATATCGAGGATAAGATCGTTATCGAGCTAACCGCCGATATTGTCTCGGCTTATGTAGGCAACAATCCGCTACCGGCTTCGGGCCTCCCTGACTTGATTGCCAGCGTCAGCGCCTCGGTCCGAAAGCTGGCTGGTGCGGCTGTCGTGGAAAGCCCGAGCCTTGTTCCGGCCGTAAATCCGAAAAGGTCGGTGTTTCCCGACTACATCATCTGCCTGGAGGACGGAAAGAAGTTCAAGTCGCTCAAGCGACACCTCAGGACGGACTACGGTTTGAGCCCTGACGACTATCGCGCCAAATGGGGCTTGCCGCCGGACTACCCGATGGTCGCGCCGAATTACTCCGCGACCCGGTCGGCCTTGGCGAAGTCGACGGGACTTGGCCGCAAGCCGGCCGCTGCGCCGGCAGTCGTGGCCAAGGCGACAAAGCGCGGCAAGGCTGCTGCCTGAAGCCTTGTCGGCTGGCACGGCAGGCCGCTGTCGCGGCTCTGACGGCGCGGTTGTGGGCGCCGTTTCCAGGCCTTGTGCGGCCAACTGGCCCGCAAGGTCTTGCGAAGCGTTGATGTCCAGTGCAAAAGCGCGGCCATGCTTATCATCAACGACCTCTCGCTCCGCATGGCGGGGCGCCTGCTACTCGACCACGCCTCGCTCACCCTGCCGGCCGGCACCAAGGCCGGTCTTGTCGGCCGCAACGGGACCGGCAAGACGACGCTGTTCAGGGCCATAACAGGCGATTTCCCCTCCGAGACGGGTTCGATCAGCCTGCCGAAGAATACGCGGATCGGTCAGGTGGCGCAGGAAGCGCCCGGCACCGAGGACCCGCTGATCGAGATCGTGCTCAAGGCCGACCTCGAACGTTCCGCGCTCCTCGACGAGGAAAAGACCGCCACCGATCCGCACCGCATCGCCGACATCCACATGCGGCTGGCCGATATCGACGCCCATTCAGCCGAGTCTCGCGCGGCCACCATCCTGGCCGGCCTAGGCTTCGACGACGCCGCGCAGCGCCGTCCGGCCTCGTCCTTCTCCGGCGGCTGGCGCATGCGCGTTGCATTGGCCGCAGTGCTGTTTTCAGAGCCCGACCTTCTGCTGCTCGACGAACCGACCAACTATCTCGACCTTGAAGGGACGTTGTGGCTTGAGAACTATGTTTCAAAGTATCCGCACACGGTGCTTCTGATTTCGCACGACCGAGATTTGCTCAACCGTGCCGTCAATTCGATCGTTCATCTCGACCAGAAGAAGCTAACGTTCTGGCGCGGCGGCTACGACCAGTTCGAACGCCAGTATACCGAGCAGAAGGAATTGCAGGAAAAGGGCCGGGTCAAGCAGGAAGCCGCCCGCAAGCACATGGAATCCTTCGTCGAGCGTTTTCGCGCAAAGGCATCCAAGGCAAGGCAGGCACAGTCGCGCATCAAGGCGCTGGAAAAGATGAAGCCGATCTCGGCCATCGTCAACGACACGGTACGGCCATTCTCTTTCCCCGAGCCTGTGAAGACCGTGGCCTCGCCGATCGTGGCGCTGAACAACGTCAATGTCGGCTATACCGAGGGTCAGCCTATCCTGAAGAAGATGACGTTGCGCATCGATGCCGACGACCGCATCGCGCTGCTCGGCGCCAATGGCAACGGCAAGTCGACCTTCGCCAAACTTCTGTCGGGTCGTCTGAAGCAGGAGACCGGCACCATGACGGTGGCGCCGGGTTTGAAGGTGGCGATCTTCGCCCAGCACCAGCTCGACGATCTGCGTCCTGAGGAAAATGCCTATGAGCACGTCCGCCGGCTGATGCCGGAGGCGCCCGAATCGAAAGTGCGCGGCCGCGTCGCCCAGTTCGGTCTCACGACCGAGAAAATGAATACGCCCGCCAAGGATCTGTCCGGTGGCGAGAAGGCGCGCCTTCTGATGGGCTTGTCTGCCTTCGAGGGGCCGAACCTGTTCATCCTCGACGAGCCGACCAACCATCTCGACATCGATAGCCGCGAATCGCTGATCCATGCGCTGAACGAATTCCCCGGCGCCGTTATCCTGATCTCGCACGACCGCCATCTGCTGGAAGCGACCGCCGACAGGCTGTGGCTGGTCAAGGACGGTGCGGTCAATCCCTATGACGGCGACCTGGAGGACTACAAGACGCTGGTCACCGGCGTCTCCGGCGACCGCCGTGGCAAGCGCGAAGCGGACAAGGCGTCAAAAGCCGACCGACGCCGCGACGCGGCCGCACGCCGCGCCGCCTTTGAGCCGCTGGCCAAGGAAATCCGCGCCACCGAAGCGCTGATGGAACGCATCCGCAAACGCATCGATGGCATCGAGGACGAGCTGTCCAATCCGGCGGTCTACGAAAAGGATCCCTCGACCGCGACGCGGCTCGCCAAGGAGCGCTCGCAGCTTGCGCAGACGCTGGCAGGCCACGAGGAAAAATGGCTGACCATGTCGGCCGAATATGAGCAAGGCACGGCGGAGTAGGATGAGCGCTTCTCCTTCTCCCGTTGGGGGAGAAGGTGGCCTCGCGAAGCGAGGTCGGATGAAGGGTATGCCAGGGAACCGCCAGCGTCTCATCCGCTAAGACGCCCTCAACATCTCGACGCTATCACGCCGATCCACCTTCTCCGCAAGGGGAGGAGGGAAGGTGCTATCTGGCCCTACACCTGACCGTCATAAACGGGTAGTTTGCTCCCATGAACCAGCACGCCAACCTCCGCATCGGCCATTCGGCCTGTCCGCATGATTGCCCGTCGACCTGTGCTCTCGAGGTCGAACTGCTCGACGGCAACCGCATCGGCCGGGTCCATGGCGCGAAGGCCAACAGCTACACGTCGGGCGTCGTCTGCGCCAAGGTCGCCCGCTATGCCGACCGCGTCCATCATCCCGATCGGCTGCTGAAGCCGCTGGTGCGCAAGGGCGCCAAGGGCGAGGGCGTCTGGCAGGAAGCGAGCTGGGAGGCCGCTCTCGACCTCATCGCCGAGAAATTCGACGCGGCCGAAGCGAAGTACGGCTCGGAGACGGTCTGGCCCTATTACTATGCCGGCACGATGGGGCTGGTGCAGCGCGACGGCATCGAGAGGTTGCGCCACGCGAAAAAGTACTCGGGCTTCTTCGGCTCGATCTGCACCAATCTCGCCTGGACCGGCTGGATGATGGGGGCAGGCGCGCTGCGAGGACCGGACCCGCGCGAGATGGCGAAATCCGATTGCGTGGTGATCTGGGGCACCAACGCCGTGGTCACGCAGGTCAATGTGATGACCCACGCCATCAAGGCGCGCAAGGAACGCGGCGCGAAGATCGTGGTCATCGACGTTTATGAGAATGCGACGATGAAGCAGGCCGACATCGGTCTGGTCCTGAAGCCCGGCACCGACGGCGCGCTCGCTTGTGCCGTCATGCATGTCCTGTTTCGCGAAGGCCTGGCCGACCGCGCCTATCTGCAGAAATACACGGACGATCCGAAGGGCCTGGAGGCGCATCTCGTTACCCGCACGCCGGAATGGGCGGCTGATATCACTGGTTTGACGGTCGCCGAGATCGAGACCTTCGCGCGCCTCGTCGGCACGACGAAAAAGACCTATTTTCGCCTCGGCTACGGCTTTGCCCGCCAGCGCAACGGCGCCGTCAACATGCATGCCGCGTCCTGCATCGCCGCCGTCACCGGCGCCTGGCAGTATGAGGGTGGCGGCGCCTTCCATTCCAATTCCGGCATCTTCAAGCTCAACCAGGAGGTGCTGGAGGGCACGCGCATGCGCGATCCCTCGATCCGCTATCTCGACCATTCCCGCATCGGCCCGGTGCTGACCGGCGCCAGTGACGCGCTCTATGGCGGACCGCCGGTGACGGCGATGCTGATCCAGAACACCAATCCGGCGAATGTCGCGCCCGAGCAGCGGCTGGTGAAGCAGGGCTTCCTGCGAGACGATTTGTTCACCTGCGTGCACGAGCAGTTCATGACCGACACGGCCAAGCTGGCCGACGTCGTGCTGCCGGCGACGATGTTTGTCGAGCATGACGATATCTACAAGGGTGGCGGCAACCAGCACATCACCCTCGGCCCCAAGCTGATCGAACCGCCGGAAGGGCCGCGCACCAACCATTTCGTCATCGAGCAACTGGCCGGGCGCCTTGGTGTCGCCGACAGGCCGGGCTTCGGGCTGACCGAGCAGCAGCATATCGACATCATCCTCGGCAAGCGCGGCTTGGGCAGCTTCGCCAGCTTGGAAGAGCAGAAGTGGATTGATCTGCAGCCGGATTTCGACACGGCCCATTTCATCCGGGGCTTTGGCCATGCGGATGGCAAATTCCGTTTTCGCGCCGACTGGACCGGCCAGGCGGCCCCCAACCGGCCGCCGAAGAGCATGGGCCTGTTCGGCCCGGTGGTGCGATTGCCCGAATTTCCCGATCATGTCGACCTGATCGAGGTGGCTGACGAAGCCCATCCGTTCCGGCTGACGACCTCGCCGGCGCGCAACTTCCTCAACTCGACCTTTTCCGAAACACCGGTGTCGAAGGCCAAGGAGGGCCGCCCGGAAGTCCTGCTGCATCCCGATGACGCGGCGGCTCTAGGGCTGGCCGAGGGCGACCGTGTCGAAATCGGCAACACGCGCGGCGAGGTGGTGCTGCACGCCAGATTGTTCGGCGGCGTCAAGCGCGGTGTCGTGATCGCCGAAGGTATCTGGCCGAACAGCGCGCATGAGCGCGGCGAGGGCATCAATGTGCTGACCGGCGCCGACGCCCCGGCACCCTACGGCGGTGCTGCCTTTCACGACAACAAGGTCTGGCTGCGCCGGGCGCAAGAGCTGAGTCCATAGCGACCGCGATTATCGATTGCGCCTGATGTCAATTTGTCCGTCGTAATGGGAGAGTGTCGATGGCAGGCGCGATTTCGCTTCTGGGAATACCGCATGACGAGAATTCGTCCTACCTCCAGGGTGCGGCCAAGGCGCCGCCGCTCATCAGGCGCGAACTCGCCAGCGATGCTTACTCCTCATGGAGCGAGACCGGCTTCGACCTGACCGGCCGCTTCGTCGATCATGGCGACATCGGCTTCGACAAACCTGGCGATCCCTGGCAGCGCATCGAAAGCGAAGTCGGTCGCGCCCTGGACGCTGGCCACCCGCTGATCAGCCTTGGGGGCGACCATGCGATCTCCTGGCCGGTGCTGCGCGCGGTGCGCCGTCGCCACCCGAGCCTGACGATCGTGCATATCGATGCTCACCCCGACATTTATCATGCCTACGGTGACAATCCGCGTTCGCACACCTCGCCATTCGCGCGCATCATGGAGGAACGGCTAGCCGACCGACTGATCCAGATCGGCCTGCGCACCGTGAACGACCATCACCGTGATCAGTTCAAGCGCTTTGGCGTCGAGGCCGTGGAGGCCGCTCATTTCGGCGAAAGCCCGTCGCTTGATCTCAAGACGCCGGTTTATATCTCGATGGATCTCGACGGGCTCGATCCAGCCTTTGCGCCCGGCGTCTCCCACCGCGAGCCTGGCGGCCTGTCGACGCGGCAGGTTATCAACCTGATTCAAGGCATCAACCAGCCGATCGTTGCCGCTGATATCGTTGAATACAATCCGAGCCAAGACCTCTCCAACATGACGGCGCTTGTCGCCGCCAAACTGACGAAGGAGATCGCCGGCATGATGCTCAGGACATCGCCCGCGGTGGATTGAGGGCGCGGTCTGGGATCACACCGGCAGGGTTTCGGCCACCTTTTTCCTGTTTTGCCGCTGGCGGATGTCGTCGGCGACCGCCTGGGCTTCGATGCCGATTTCGCGCAACAGCCCGGTGACCGCATTGTGAAAGCCGACCAGATAGAGGCCGAGATCCGAAGCTCGGGCATTGACGCCGCTGGGGGCGGGCTCCACGCCGGGTTCGAGGAACCTGGCATAGCCTGGCCGGTAGCCGGTGGCGAAGAGGATGGCGTCGAATTCGCCGTGCTTGCCGTCCGCAAAACGCGCACCGCTTTCCGAGATTTCGGCGATGTCGGGCGCCACCTTGATCGCACCTTCCCGGATCTTGCCGATGGTGCCGACATCGATCACCGGAATGCGCGACGCAAGGGCGATCTGCTGCAGCAATCCCTGCTTCGGCCGTCTGAGCCCAAACTTTTCCAGCCTTCCCAGCACCAGATCGAGGATGACGGGGAACAGCGCGTCGTTGATGCGCCGCGGCCCGAGCCGCGTCGCCATACCGACCATCTGGATCGGCACGCCGAACAGTTCGCGCGGCACGATGTGAACGCCGCCGCGCACCGAGATCGTCGGTCGGGCGCCGCCTTCCACCAGATCGAGCGCAATCTCCGCGCCGGTATTGCCCATGCCGACCACCAGCACCTGCTGGCCGGCAAAAGGCGCGGCGTTGCGATAGTCGGCGCTGTGCAGCGTCTTGCCCTTGAAGGCGTCGATACCGGCAAATCTGGGCAGCAAGGGTTCGGCATTGTAGCCGCACGCGATCACCACATGCGAAGCGCGTAAGGCGCCGGAGGTCGATTCCACCCGCCAACCGCGGCCCTCCCGGGCGACCGCCCGCACCGTTTCGCCGAAACGGGGCTCCAGGTCGAAGCGTTTTGCATAGGCGTCGAGATATTCGACCACGAGGTGGCGCGGCACATAGCGCGGATAATCCCTTGGGAAGGGAACGAAGGGCAGCGATGAGTAACGCTTGGTCGTATGCAGATGCACGCGGTCATAGTGACGCCGCCAGGCTGGCGCGGCCTGCTGCTCCTTTTCGAGCATGACGAAATCCTGCCCGGCCTGGCGAAGACACGCGGCAACCGCCAGGCCCGCCGGCCCGGCACCGATGATCGCGACTTTCGTGGTTTCGTCCATGCGCGCCTCCCTCCAATGGCGATCCAGAATGTCAGAAACGTGGCAAGGGTGCCACCGGCTCATCCAGGCAGGGGCACCGTCAACCCGACCTTGGCGCGGTCCATGGCGACGAAGGTGCGGAACTTCCGCACATTGTTGCTGCCGAAGAACAGTTTTCGCGTCAGCGCCTCGTAGGCACCCATGTCGGCCACGGTGATGACGAGGATGAAGTCGGCCTCGCCGGTGACATAATAGCATTGCTGAACTTGCGGCTCCGCCGAGAATTGCCGCTTGGCCTCGTCGATCAGTTCGGTGCGTTCGCTCTCGAGCTCCACCTCGACGAAGATAGTGATTGGCTGGCCGACGGCCGCCGGCTCGACAATGGCGACATTGCCGGCAATGACGCCGGTCTGCTCCATGCGGTTGATGCGGCGCTGCACCGCCGGCGCCGACAGGTTCACCGCCTCGCCGATCAGCCGTTGCGGCGTCGTGTTGTCCCGCTGCAGGATGGCAAGGATGGCCAGATCGAAGCTGTCGAGTGAGGCTGGCCACCGAGACATTGTTATCCTAACGAAACAAACTTGCATTTCGAGAGCCAAAATACGGCGCTTTTTGCGCAAGGTTTGCAATATCTTCTCTTGGACGACGCCAAGGAGAGCCGCCAATGTTCCTGCCCAATCGCCATGCCTTGCATCGCCAGCCGCTGGACGAGGCCGATGCCGAAACCGTCGGCATCGCCGGGGCGGATACTGTCGAGCGTTTCCTTGCCTGCCGTGACAATCACCTGACGACGCCGCTGCACGCCCTGCCGGCATTGGCTGGTGAACTCGGTCTCGGCACCTTGCATGTCAAGGATGAGGGCTTTCGCCTCGGCCTAGGCAGCTTCAAGGCGCTGGGCGGCGCCTATGCGGTCTTCCGTCTGGTCCTGGAGGAGGCAAGCAAGCGGCTCGGCCGATCCGTCGATGTCGGCGATCTCGATCGGCCCGAGGTCCGGTCGGTCGCGGCGACCATGACGGTTGCTTGCGCTACCGACGGCAATCATGGCCGCTCCGTCGCGCAAGGCGCCGAGCTTGTCGGCGCAAAGGCAGCGATCTTTGTCCATGCCGGTGTCAGCGACGGGCGCGTCGCTGCCATCGCCTGCTATGGGGCGGAGATGATCCGCGTCGACGGCAATTACGACGATTCGGTCAGGCAGGCGGCGCGCGTTGCCGCGGAGAAAGGCTGGACGGTGGTTTCCGACACGTCATGGCCGGGCTACGAACGCATTCCGGGCCTCGTCATGCAGGGCTACACGGCGATCGTGCGCGAGGCGCTGGGCCAGATCTCCGAACCGCCGACCCATGTCTTCGTGCAAGCCGGCGTCGGCGGCATCGCGGCGGCGGTCGGCGGCCATCTCGCCATAGTGCTTGGCGAAGCCAGGCCGGTTTTCACGGTGGTGGAACCCGCACGTGCCGCCTGCGTTTTCGGCGCCGCCAAGGCCGGGCATCCGATCAAGATCACGCATGGCGAGGCGACAGTCATGGCGATGCTCGAATGCTACGAGGCGTCGCCGGTCGCCTGGCGCGTGCTGGCACGCGTCGCCGATGCCTTCATGACCGTCGACGAGGACGAAGCCATCGCCGTGATGCGGCGGCTGGCACGCCCGGCCGGCAACGATCCGGCCATCGTCGCCGGTGAAAGCGGCGGCGTCGGCCTTGCCGGGCTGATCCGGGCGATGGCCGATCATAAGGCCGAGCTTGGCCTCGACGCCACTTCGCGCGTGCTGGTCGTCAACACCGAAGGCGCGACAGATCCCCACCGCTATGCCGAACTCGTCGGCACGAGTCCGGCGGATGTGCTTGCCGGTAATGTGCTTTCTGGAGCGACGCCATGACCTTGATCGATCCAATGACCTTGATCGATGCAATGACCTCGATCGACGCACAAAGGCTGCTTGGCCGCATCCTCGAGCTCGGCGGCATCGGTCGTGATGGCGAGGGCCGATTGGTGCGGCTGGCCGCCTCCGACGCCGACAGGCTGGGTCGCGACCGCTTCGTCGGCTGGCTGCGCGAGGCCGGTCTCGAAATCGCCATCGATCGCATGGGAAATATCTTCGGCGTCTGGCAGGTGCCGGAGAATGCCGGCCATGCGCCGATCCTCATCGGCTCGCATATCGATACCGTCATCGATGCCGGCATCTATGACGGCTCCTACGGCGTGCTCGCCGGGCTGGAGGTGATCGAGACTCTGAAGGCGTCGGCTCTTGTCCCGTCGCGCCCGCTCGCGGTCGCCGCCTTCACCAACGAGGAAGGGGTTCGCTTTTCCCCCGACATGATGGGTTCACTGGTCCATGCCGGCGGCGTCGGTATCGACGAGGCGCTGGCGGCCGTCGGCACCGACGGCAGCGTGCTGGGAGAGGAACTGGCCCGCATCGGCTATGCCGGCGACGAGGAGCCGGGCTTCCTCAAGCCGCATGTCTATCTCGAATTGCATATCGAGCAGGGCCCGGTTCTGGAACGCGAAGGCGTGCCGATCGGTGCTGTGGAAAACCTGCAAGGCATCTCCTGGCAGCGCATCACCATAGACGGCGTCGCCAACCACGCCGGCACCACGCCGATGTCGATGCGCAATGACGCCGGGCATGCGGCTGCGCGTGTCGTCACGTTCCTGCACGACCGCGCCAAGGCCTCGAACACACCGACCGTTGCAACGGTCGGCACGATGCGTTTCGAGCCAAACGCCATCAATGTCATTCCCTCCCGCGCCGTCTTCACCGTCGACCTGCGCGACCCTTTCGAGCATCGCCTGCAAGCCGAGGAAGCCGCACTCGCGGCGTTTCTTGAGGACCTCGCGGCCGACGATGGCGTCACTATCTCGATCGAGCGGCTGGCCCGCTTCGAGCCGGTGATCTTCGATGTCAGCATTGTCGAATTGATCGAGACTGCCGCGAAAAAGCGCGGGTACGCATCGAAGCGCATGACCTCAGGCGCCGGCCACGATGCGCAGATGATGGCGCGGCTCGCGCCCGCGGCGATGATTTTCGTGCCGAGCGCCGGCGGCATCAGCCACAATCCGCGCGAACATACCGCCGATGCCGAGCTTGTCGCCGGCGCCAACATCCTGCTTGATATCGTCGCCCACCTTGCGGATCCGGAGGTATCAGGCAATGGCTGAAATCGATCGTGATGTGCTGAAGCTGGAGATGACAGGGTGGCGGCATGATCTGCACGCGCACCCTGAATTTGGCTTCGAGGTGGAGCGCACCGCGGCCTTCGTTGCCGCCAAGCTGCGCGAATTCGGCCTGGACGATGTCGCCGAGGGTGTCGGCGGCACCGGCGTCGTCGGGACTTTGAAGCGCGGCAGCGGCAACCGCGCGATCGCGTTGCGGGCCGACATGGATGCTCTGCGCATATCAGAGCAATCGGCCGCGCCATACCGCTCCGGCAATCCCGGAATCATGCATGCCTGCGGCCATGACGGCCACACGGCGATGCTGCTCGGTGCGGCCAAGCTCCTGGCCGAGGAGGGCGGTTTCGACGGCATCGTGCGCTTCATCTTCCAGCCGGCGGAGGAATGGGGAAAGGGCGCGTTAGCGATGCTCGACGACGGCCTGATGCAGCGCTTTCCCTTCGACGAGATCTTTGGCCTGCACAACATGCCGGGCTTGCCGATCGGACATTTCGAGACCCGCGTCGGCCCGGTCATGTCGGCCGAAGACATCTTCGAGATCGTGCTCAGGGGATTGGGCGGCCACGCTGCGCGGCCGCATTCGGGTCAGGAAACGCTGGTCGCCGCCTGTGCGCTGGTTACCAACCTGCAGACCATCGTCTCGCGCCGGCTGAGTCCGGCCGACATTTCAGTGGTTTCGGTGACCGAACTGATCACCGACGGCACCCGCAACGCACTGCCGGGCCTTGCCCGCATCCTTGGCGACGCGCGCAGCTTCCGCTCCGAGGTCAGCGCCGAGATCGAATGCCAGATGCGCATCATCGCCGAAGGCATCGCTACCGCCTACAATGTTGCCGCCGAGGTCAACTACACCAGGGAATTCGTGCCTTTGCGCAACGATGCCGAGCTGGTCGACGCGGCCTTTGCCGCGGCCGGGACTGTTTTCGAACGCGGCAATATCGCGGTCGCCCGCGAGCCGATGACGGCGTCGGAGGATTTCGCCCGCTTCCTCGACCACGTGCCGGGCTGCTTCGTCTTCCTCGGCAACGGCGAGGCCTCGGCACCGCTTCACAATTCCAGCTACGACTTCAACGATGACGGGCTGTTGTTCGGCGCCAATTTCCATGTCGCCATCGCCAGGCAGCGGCTTGCGACTTGAAATCCGCGGGCGCTTTTCGCGGCATTTACCGGGGGAAAAACGCCCGGGAAGGCCGAAATACTTGATCTCGCATGACGCTGCGGCAAGACTCAGCTAGCCTCGCTCACGCGGCGGACCTGATATCCGCCTGGCCGGCGCTATCAGATTACCTCCCAAGCGGCGCCGGCCTTCTCCCCTCTGCGCTAAATTAGATTTTAAAGTTAGAGCGCTCGCGCTTGGCGGAAGTTAGGGTTTTGCTGTCATGGCTGTGGCACGCTTTGGGGTGCTGCGGCTTCATGGATGCGCGGGCGGAGCTGGATAAAGGCGGTGCGTGAGGATCAAGCGCGGCGGGAGCGCGCCCGCATCTCTCAACTCGAACAAGATTTGACCGCCGCCTCGGCGCGGACACGACAGCTGCGCCAGGACGCAGGCCCCGAGTTGCGCAATGCCAAGTTCCGCCTCGAGCGTATCGATGAATGCATCGCGGCAATGCGTTGAAGATCCCGCAATCGTTTTTTGCGCAAGATTCACTGGCTGGCAATGGCATTGTTCACGACAGGAATGGCGAGATCTTGATCGGCCCCAGTTGCCTTTGTCGGCGGCAATTTGTTGTCGCAGGCCGAGAAAGCCAAAGTCACCAGCGCGAGGATCAGTCCCAGCTTTTTCATGGCTCCTTCCTCCACCCGCGGAACGAGGTGGTGTCGGTTTGGTTGCACGATTGCGCCGAGGGAACAAAATCCCCCGCCTCAGGTTGACCCAGCGAAGGAGGACCGCCGCATGATCCGTTTGCTTCTGGTTGGCACGCTGGCCTTTGTCACTTACCGTCTCGCCCGCAAGATGATCGACGAGGTTCCCGACAGTGTCGATCCGCTCTTGCTGCCGGCGCCCGCAAACGACCGCGAGGCGCTGCGCCGGCAGTCGGCGTCGATGGGCGTTGACCCGAAGCGCTGATTGCTCCCGCTATATCGGCGGAGTTGCTTCTCTGTTGCGAACAAAGCGGAAACGATGCTTGATGGGCGATGAACCTCGCCGCCCATGATTCGACGTTTTTGGAACAGACCGTCCAGCCGGCTTATCTTGCCCGGCTGAACGACGCCCAACGGCAGGCGGTCGAACATGGCGACGGCAAGATTGCCGGCCCGCTGCTGGTTATCGCCGGCGCCGGCTCCGGCAAGACCAACACGCTGGCGCACCGTGTCGCCCATCTGATCGTCAAGGGAGCCGACCCGCGCCGCATCCTGCTGATGACGTTTTCGCGGCGCGCCGCTTCCGAAATGGCGCGACGTGTCGAGCGCATCGCCGGCGAAGTGCTCGGCCGCGACGCCGCGGTAATCACGGACGCGCTGACCTGGGCCGGCACTTTTCATGGCATCGGCGCGCGGCTGCTGCGGGATTATGCGCTGGAGATCGGCCTCGATCCGGCCTTCACCATCCATGATCGCGAGGATTCCGCCGATCTGATGAATCTCGTGCGCCACGAACTCGGTTTCTCCAGGACGGAAGCGCGCTTTCCGACCAAGGGCACCTGCCTTGCCATCTATTCGCGCGCCGTCAACGCGCAGGCGCCGCTGGGTGAGGTACTGGGGTCTGCCTTCCCCTGGTGCGCCGGCTGGGCCGAGCAGCTCAAGCAATTGTTTGCCGGTTACGTCGACGCCAAGCAGGCGCAGAATGTGCTCGATTACGACGATTTGCTGCTCTACTGGGCGCAGATGACGGCCGAGCCTGAAATCGCCACGCATCTGGGCGGACGGTTCGACCATGTGCTGGTCGACGAGTATCAGGACACCAACCGGCTGCAGGCCTCGATCCTGATGGCGCTGAAGCCCGACGGTGCCGGGCTGACGGTCGTCGGTGACGACGCGCAGTCGATCTATTCGTTCCGGGCCGCCGAAGTGCGCAACATTCTCGACTTCCCCAGACAGTTCGCGCAGACCGCCGATGTGGTGATGCTGGAGCGCAACTATCGCTCGACCGAGACCATTCTGGCGGCTGCCAATGCGGTCATCGGCGAAGCCTCGGAGCGCTTCACCAAGAACCTGTGGTCGGAACGCAAATCCGCCGATAAGCCAAGACTAGTGACCGTGCGCGACGAGGTCGAGCAAGCGAACTTCGTCTGCGACACCATCCTTGCCGAGCGCGAGGTCGGTACCGCGCTGAAGTCACAGGCGGTGCTGTTTCGCGCCTCGCACCACAGCGGGCCGCTGGAGATCGAGCTGACGCGGCGCAACATTCCCTTCGTCAAGTTCGGCGGCCTGAAATTCCTCGATGCCGCGCATGTCAAGGACGTGCTGGCGGTGCTGCGTTTTGCCGAAAATCCGCGCGATCGTGTCGCCGGCTTTCGCGTGCTGCAGCTTCTTCCCGGCATCGGCCCTTCCGCCGCCGCGCAGATCGTCGAGGCCATGACGTCGGCGCTGGACGAGGCGATGGGCCTGGCCGGCTGGCGTCCGCCGCAGCGTGCCGCGGACGATTGGCCCGGCTTCGTCTCGCTCTATTCCGGCTTGCGCGCCGGCGCCAAATGGCCGGCCGATCTCGAACAGATCAGGCTGTGGTACGAACCGCATCTGGAGCGCATCCACGAGGACGCGATCACGCGCCGCGCCGACCTGCTGCAACTCGAGCAAATCGGCTCGGGCTATGCTTCGCGCGAACGCTTCCTGACCGAGCTGACGCTCGATCCGCCGGATGCAACCAGCGACCAGGCCGGCCCTCCGCACCGCGACGAGGACTATTTGATCCTGTCGACCATCCACTCGGCCAAAGGCCAGGAGTGGAAGAACGTCTTCGTGCTGAACACGGTCGACGGCTGCATTCCGGCCGATCTCGGTGTCGGGACCAAGGAAGATATCGAGGAGGAGCGACGGCTGCTCTACGTGGCGATGACACGGGCCAAGGACAGTCTCAACCTCGTCATGCCACAGCGCTTCTTTCCGCATGGCCAGGCGGCACGCGGCGACCGCCATGTCTACGCCTCGCGCACCCGTTTCATTCCGGCCTCCATCCTCGCCGCGTTCCAGCAGCTTTCGTGGCCGGCCGCGCAAGCGGCGCAGGGCAGGGCGCCTCGGCCGGAGGTGCGCGTCGACATCGGCGCGCGCATGCGCGGCATGTGGAAATAGCAGGAGCCGATGCCGCAGCCGCCGATCAGGATCGCCATTTCTGGCGCTCTCGGCCGCATGGGTCGCCAGATGGCGGATGCGGTGCGGGCCGATGCGCGTCTGGCGCTCGCCGGCTGCTTTCACCGTCCGGGCAGTGTCGGCGATGGGCTGGTGAGCCGCGACGAGGCAATTGCCATGGCCGACGTGGTCGTCGACTTCACCACGCCGGCCGCCTCCGCGGAACTGGCCAGATTGTGTGCCGAAAGGGGCGGGCCAGCCTTGGTGATTGGCTCGACGGGTTTCGAGGCCGCCGAGATAGCCACCATCGCCGATGCCGCGAAAGCCATTGCCATCGTGCGCTCCGGTAGCTTCTCGCTCGGGCTCAACATGCTGGTCGG
Source organism: Mesorhizobium sp. URHB0026 (assembly GCF_054059755.1). Taxonomy (NCBI): domain Bacteria; kingdom Pseudomonadati; phylum Pseudomonadota; class Alphaproteobacteria; order Hyphomicrobiales; family Phyllobacteriaceae; genus Mesorhizobium; species Mesorhizobium sp. URHB0026. Next base: position 3,631,119 of record NZ_JBSSCN010000001.1, read on the forward strand.
ATTGGTCGAACAGGCGGCGCGGGCGCTCGACCCCGACGACTGGGATGCGGAGATTTTCGAGGCGCATCATCGCCACAAGATCGACGCGCCTTCGGGCACGGCGCTGATGCTGGGGCAGGCGGTTGCCGGCGGACGCGACGTCCGGCTGGACACGGTTGCGAGGCGCGTCCGCGATGATGTCACCGGCGCGCGGCCGGCGGGCGAGATAGGCTTCGCGGTGGCGCGCGGCGGCAGCATCGTCGGTGAGCACAGCGTCAGCTTCCGCGCCGAGGGCGAGACCGTCACCGTGTCGCATTCGGCTGGCGACCGCATCATGTTTGCACGCGGCGCCATCGCCGCGGCACTCTGGGTGGCGGGCCGTGCTCCCGGCGAATACGACATGCGCGACATGCTGGGGCAGAGCGCTCGGGCGTGACGCTGCGAACGTTTTTGCCTCGCGGCTGAAAGCCAGCTGAAAGCTTGGGCATGTCATGACGGTTTTGCGGTGTCACCGCATGTCCGACCCGCGACGGTCGGCGAGGGAGGAATGCGGCGCGGCTTCACAGCCCGCCGCCCAAATGGAGGAAGTTTTGTGACCGGTTTCATCTCGAAGCGTGCCTTGCGCACCGCTGCCTTGACGCTTGCCATCACCGCCACCGGCGCCACAGTGGCATCGGCGGCCGACGAAAAGATTTCCATCATGGTGGGTGGCTACGAAAAGCAGATCTATCTGCCCGCCAAGCTCACCGAGGCCCTGGGCTATTTCAAGGACGAGGGTCTCGACGTCGAGTTGCTGAACGAACCGGCCGGCGTCGATGCCGAAAACGAGATGCTGGCCGGCGCCGTGCAAGGCGTTGTCGGCTTCTACGACCATTGCATCGACCTCCAGGCCAAGGGCAAATTCGTCGAGTCCATTGTCCAGTTCAGCCAGGCACCCGGCGAGGTCGAACTGGTTTCGACGAAGCATCCCGAAATCAAGTCACCGGCCGATTTCAAGGGCATGAGCCTTGGTGTCACCGGCCTCGGCTCCTCGACGAACTTCCTGACTGAATACCTCGCCGTGAAGAACGGCTTGAAGCTAGGTGAATTCACCTCAATCCCCGTCGGCGCCGGCGATACGTTCATCGCCGCGATGCAGCAGGACAAGATCCAGGCAGGTATGACGACTGAACCGACCATCACCCGGCTCCTCAAGACGGGTGAAGCGAAAATCCTTGTCGACATGCGTACGATAGAAGGCACCAAAGCCGCGCTCGGCGGCACATACCCGGCCGCCTCTCTTTACATGCAGACGGACTGGGTCGAGGCCCACAAGGATGTGGTGCAGAAGCTGACCAATGCTTTCGTCAAGACGCAGAAATTCATCAATACCCATAGCGGCGCTGAAATCGCCGACAAGATGCCGAAGGACTACTATGTCGGTGACAAGGCAGGCTATGTGAAGGCTCTTGATGACGGCAAGGCGATGTTTACCGCCGACGGTATAATGCCCGAGGGCGGCCCCGAGACGGTGCTGACTGTGCTGTCCGCCTTCAAGAAGGAACTGCAAGGCAAGCAGATCGACCTGTCGAAGACCTACACGACGGAATTCGTCAAAAACGCGAAGTGACCCGTCTGCCGGCGCGATGCACCGCCTCGCGCCGGCATCGTCTGGTTTTCACGCCCGGAGGCCTTGGCCGACGGCGGTCCTTCGTTCGAACCGGGAGTTAGCCCAGCATGACACAAGAAAACAGCGCACCGGCAATTGAGCTGATCAATGTCAGCCGCCGCTTCCTGTCCCCCACCGGCAAGTCGCTGACCGCGATCCGTGATTTCACCATGACCGTCGAGCGCGGCGAATTCGTCGCCGTCGTCGGCCCGACCGGCTGCGGAAAGTCCACCACCCTCAACCTCGTCACCGGATTGGCGAGCCCAAGCGCGGGCGAGGTCCGGGTCATGGGTGCACCCGTCAAGGGCATCGATCCCCGCATCGGTTTCGTCTTTCAAAGTGATGCGCTGTTTCCATGGCGCACGGTGATCGAGAACGTCATGGCCGGGCCGCTCTTCCGTGGCAGGGCCAAGTCAGAAGCGACCGCCGCGGCGCGCGACTGGCTGGCGCGCGTCGGCTTGGCGCGCTTCGAGCATCACTATCCGCACCAACTCTCCGGCGGCATGCGCAAGCGAGTCGCCTTGGCGCAGACCTTCATCAACGGCCCCGAGATTCTGCTGATGGACGAGCCGTTTTCCGCCCTCGACGTGCAGACACGTGTTCTCATGCACGAGGAACTGCTCCGTCTGTGGTCCGAAGCCAGGGCCTCGGTCGTCTTCGTCACACATGATCTGGAGGAAGCAATAGCGCTGGCCGACAAAGTCTACGTGCTGACCGCCGGGCCGGCGACGGTGAAATCGGTCTACACCATCGACCTGCCGCGCCCGCGCGTCGTCGCCGACATCCGTTACGAGCAAAGCTTCATCGACTATTCGCGAACCATCTGGGCCGATCTCAAGGAAGAGGTCGAGACCAGCTACGCCCGCGCTGCCGCGTGAGGGAGGACACAATGACCGATGCCACCATCGACATCAGGGCAGGAAGTTTCAGGCCGGGAACCTCGGACGCCGAAATAGAAGCCGCCGCCGCCAAGGCCGCGCAGCATCGCCGCCGCACGGTGATCTTCTGGCGGTATGCCATCCTCATCGTCTTCCTCGCCGCCTGGGAAATCGCCGGGCGCAAGGCCTGGATCGATCCGTTCTTCTACGCCACGCCAAGTGCGATCGCGCAGAGGCTCTATGAGTGGATGACGGAAGGTACGTCCGAAGGGCCGCTCTGGTACCATCTGTATGTGACGATGGAGGAGTCCGTCCTCGGCTTCGTCACGGGCTCGGTTGCCGGCATCATCATCGGCGTCGCGCTTGGCCGCAACCGCATGGCCGCCGACATTTTTTCCATCTACATCAAGGTTATCAACTCCATCCCTCGCGTGGTGCTGGCGCCGATCTTCATCATGATCCTCGGCCTTGGCCTTGCTTCGAAAGTGGCGCTGGCCTTCATCATGGTGTTCTTCGTCGTCTTCCACAACGCCTTCCAGGGCGTGCGCGAGGCCGACCGGGCGATGATCGCCAATGCCCGCATCCTCGGCGCCTCCGACTGGCAGCTGACCCGCTCGGTGATCGTGCCGTCGGCGATGAGCTGGATCTTCGCCAGCCTGCATGTCAGCTTCGGCTTCGCCATCATCGGCGCCATCGTCGGCGAGTTCGTCGGCTCACGCTACGGTATCGGGCTCTTGATCAACATCGCCAAGGGTTCCTTCGATGCCGCGGGCATGTACGCCGCGATCGTCATCATCATGGTAGTGGCGCTGGGCGCGGAATATCTGATGACGATGGTCGAGAACCGGCTGGCGAAATGGCGTCCGCAGCCGCTGCACGAGACGCAGTAAGCAGATCCGAGTGGGCAGCCTAGCCGCTGGCCAACGGCAGGCGCACCTCGACCACCAGGCCGCCGGTCGCGCCATCCGCTAGGGTGATGCGACCGCTCGCATTTTCGACCACCTCGCGCACGATGGCGAGCCCGAGGCCGCTGCCTTCGTCGGTCTCGCCGGTCAGCCGATAGAAGCGCTCGAAGACATGGTCGCGCTCGTCGGCAGGTATGCCGGGCCCGTCGTCGGTAACGGTCAGCACGGCCTCGCCGCCGGCGGCGGCGAGCTTGACGGTGACGGTGCCGCCTGCCGGTGTGTAGCGCAGGGCGTTGTCGACGAGATTGACGATCATCTCCCGCAGCATAGTGCCGTCCCCGATGACCGGTACGGCGCCAGTCTCATCGAGACCTAGATCGACGTTGCGATCAATGGCCCTCGGCGCATGCGTTTCCAGCACTTGGCGCGCGGCTTGCGTCAGGTCGATGCGATCGGCGCGCGGTCGCCGGCTGCCCGGTTCGGCGCGGGACAAGGTCAAGAGCTGTTCGGCCAGCCTCGCCAACCGGGCGGAGCTTGCCTGCAGGGCGATGAGCGCTTCCCGGCGCGCATCGACAGCGTTTTCGCGCAGCGCGTAGCTCGCTTGCGTCGACAACAGCGCCAGCGGCGTGCGCAATTGATGCGCGGCATTGGCGATGAAACGGCGCTGCGCCGCCATCTGCGCCCGCACCCGTTCCATATAGGCGTTGAGCGCATCGACCAGCGGCCGGATTTCGCTCTGCGCACCGGCGACTTCGATGGGGTCGAGTTCGCTGCGTTTCGGTGAGCGCACCGCATCGCGCAGCCGGATGAGCGGCGTCAACCCTCGCCGCAGGCCGAGCAGCACGAAGACGCCGGCTATCGCCACCAGCGCCAGTTGCTGGGTGAAGGCGCTGAACCAGAGATGCCGCACCATCGCGTCGTGCCCGAAAAGCGTGACCCCGACGGTGACGGATATCGGCGAGTCTTCGCCGGCGCCGACCACCGCATGCGTAATTGTCAGCAGCCGCAGCGTCTGGTCGCGATAGGTCGCTTCCATGCTGGGGCGTCCGGGTGTCCTGGGCAGCCCGGGATAGCCTGTCAACAGCCGCCCTCCAGCTGCCTCGACACCGTAGTAGACCCTGTCGCGGTCGCCCGTGTCGAACATCTCGAGCGCTGCCGGCGGCACCGTGGCGTTGATCACCCCGTCGGTCATTGCGACCTGCTCGGCAATCATTCGTGCCGATCCGACCAACATGCGATCGGTGATCAGATCGGCGGTCGCCAATGCGTTGCGCTGGCTGGTCCACAGATTGATGGCCGCAAGCCCGGCGAGAGGGAGCACGACCCAGGCCAGCAATTGCAGGCGCAGGCTGCGCGTTCTCATGGCACGCGGTCGTCATGGCGCAAGAGATAGCCGAGGCCGCGTAACGTGGTGATCTGGACCCGCGACCCTTCGAGCTTCTTGCGCACACGGTGCACATAGATCTCGATGGCGCTTGGATCGGCGTCGGTCTCGAAATCGTAGATCGCCGCCGATAGTGCTGCTTTGCTCACCGTGCGTCCCGCCTTGATCATCAATTGTTCAAGCACGGCATGTTCGCGTGGTGTCAGGGCCAGTGTTTCGCCACCGAGCGAGAACAGCCTGGTGTTGGTGTCGAAGACGAGGTCTCCGCAGGCAACGACAGGTGCCGTCCGGTCATTGGCGCGGCGCAGTTGCACGCGGATGCGCGCTTCGAGCTCCTCTACCTGGAAGGGCTTCGGCAGATAGTCGTCGGCGCCTTCGTTGAGGCCTTTGACCCGGCCATCGAGACTGGCATTGGCGGTCAGTATGATCACCGGCACCCGGTTGCCGCGGGCTCGCAGCATGCGCAGCACTTCCAGTCCGCCCATGCGGGGCAACGCGAGGTCGAGAATGACAAGCGCGTGGTCGCCGGCGGCAAGCGCGTGCTCGACATCCTCGCCGTCATGGACGACGTCGACGACATAGTTCGCCTGGCGCAAGGTCTTGCCCAGCCAGTCCGCCAGTTCGCGATTGTCCTCCACAAGCAGCAATCGCATGTCTATTGCCGTTCCAGCATCGCCCACTTTCGGTCTCAACGGCCACCAAGGCTCGATCGACGATCCCATTCGGCAATCGGACCCGGATGATCGATAGTATCGATCGCAACGCAAGGCAAATGCGGCTTGGCTGCGGCCGGCGATGTTTTTCGCGGGCTAGATGCCCCTGTTTTGAAAGTTAAACACGAGACCGCCGACAAGCCCGCCACCGACTGGCCTGAGCCTGGCCAGGGCATCTGGGGTAACTGATGTCGCGGGTGCGGCGGGTCTGATCTTCCGCACCCGCGACATCAGACTTCTAGCTCAGATCCTTCGGCCGCAGGCTATGTGTCAGCCTGGCGGCCGACAGACCGGACCAATCGTCTTCAAGGACGAAGCGCGCGAGGGCTGCTGTCGGAAACTTTTTCTCGAGCCTCTTGCGCGCCTTCGCCTCCGATCCCGATCCGGCAAGCCGTTTTGCCAGCTCCTCAAGGCCTGGATTGTGGCCGAGAACCAGCAGGCAGCCGCTCGACGGGTCCGCTTTGCGTAGCTGACTCAGAATATCCGCCGCTGCAGCATCGTAGAGCGCCTCGGCAAACGCGACCCGGGGATGCACTGGCAGTTCCGCCGCCACCAGCCGCCAGGTATCGCGGGTGCGCAGCGCCGGCGAGACCAGCACCTGATCCGGCAGCCAGTCGCGCGCGGCAAGCTCGCGGCCGATCAGCCGGGCCGCCTTCAACCCGCGTTCCGCCAGCGGTCGGTCGAAATCGTCGAGGTCAGGGTCGTCCCAACTCGATTTGGCGTGACGCAGCAGGAGCAGCTGTTTCATCGCTGCGCTCTTCGCTCAGGGCGTGATCCGCGCCAGATGCTCGAGGTCGGCTTCCTCGCGCAGCGGATCGGGCGCCATCACCACCGAGGTGCCGTTGTCGGCATCGTCGGCGAAGTGGGCAAGAACCGTATGCCCGGCCTCCATGCGTGCCTTGCCATCGGCGACCAGGCCAAGCGCCAGAGGGTAGAGCCGGTGCTCAGCCTTGAGCACGCGGGCGGCCAGCGTATCGGCATTGTCTCCGACCATCACCGGCACGGCCGCTTGCGCGATGATCGGGCCATCATCCATCTCGGATGTGACGAAATGCACCGTGCAGCCATGGATGCGGATGCCGGCGGCCAATGCGCGCGCATGGGTGTCGAGCCCCTTGAAGGCCGGCAGCAGGGCAGGGTGGATGTTGATCATGCGGCCCTGCCATTTCTGGACAAAGCCGGGAGTCAGGATGCGCATATAGCCGGCCAGCGCCACGATGTCGGCGTTGAAGGCCGCAAGTGCCGCGTCGATCGCCGCGTCATGCGCCTGCTTGCTGGCATGGTCGGCGCGGGAAATGACCTGGGTGGCGATGCCGCGTGCCTTGGCGATGCCGAGGCCGGCGGCGTCCGCCTTGTCGGAAATGACGCCGGCAATCTCGGCCGGGAAGGCCGGATCGTTGGCTGCCGCGATCAGCGCGGTCATGTTGGAGCCGCGCCCCGAAATCAGGACAACAGTGCTTTTTCTCTGCGTGCTCATAGGCCGATCGAACCCCGATAGATGACGCCGGCGTCGCGCCGCGGCACGATGCGGCCGATCGGCGTCACCGTCTCGCCGGCTTCCTGCAACACGGCCGCGACCTGCGCCGCCTGACCGGAAGCGACAGCCAAAATCATGCCGATGCCGCAATTGAAGGTGCGCATCATCTCCTCCGGCGCCACGCCGCCTGTCTTGGCCAGCCAGGAAAACACCGGCGGCACGTCGATGGCTTCGAGATCGAGCTCGGCCGAGAAATCCTTGGGCAGCACGCGCGGAATGTTTTCCGGAAAGCCGCCGCCGGTGATGTGCGCCAGCGCCTTGATGCCATGCGTGTTGCGGATCGCCTTGAGGATCGACTTGACGTAGATGCGGGTGGGTTCGAGCAGTGCCTCGGCAAGCGTCGCCTCGTCGTTGAACGGTGCCGGATCGTTCCACGCCAGACCGCTGGCGGCGACGATGCGGCGCACCAGCGAGAAACCATTCGAATGCAAGCCGGAAGAGGCCAGCCCGAGCAGCACGTCGCCCTCGACGATGTCGTCGGTGGGCAGGAGTTGGCCACGTTCGGCCGCGCCCACGGCAAAGCCAGCAAGGTCATAATCCTTGCCGTGATACATGCCCGGCATTTCCGCCGTCTCGCCGCCGATCAGCGCGCAGCCGGCCTGGCGGCAGCCTTGCGCGATGCCGCCGACGATCGCGGCACCCTGATCGGGATCGAGTTTGCCGGTGGCGAAATAGTCGAGGAAGAACAGCGGTTCGGCGCCCTGCACGACGATGTCGTTGACGCACATGGCGACAAGGTCGATGCCGATCGTGTCGTGTTTCCCCGACTCGATGGCAATCTTGAGCTTGGTGCCGACGCCGTCATTGGCTGCTACCAGCACCGGATCGGTGAAACCGGCCGCCTTCAGGTCGAACAGGCCGCCGAAGCCGCCGATCTCGCCATCCGCACCCGGCCGGCGCGTGGCGCGCACCAGCGGCTTGATCTTCTCCACCATGAGATTGCCGGCATCGATGTCGACACCGGCCTGCGCATAGGTGAGCCCGTTTCCGCGCTTTGATGCGTCGCGCTTGCTCATCGCATTTTCCCTGCTCGTTTGCGGGCTCTTCGCATGAATGGTTTCGGGGGGCAAGGATAACGGCCGAACCGGGTTCCGTTTGGCCCGACAAAAGCGTGGATAGCCGGGGCATCGCACTCAGTGCTTGCGGCTGGCCCAGCCGGCTCTCCCTTGCCTCGGCCCTCCATCGCCCTCATCTATCTCAACGCATAATACGGCGGGACAATGCGTTGACCATCCCCAACCTGATCACCATGCTGCGCGTTGTCCTGGTGCCTGCCGTGGTGATGGCCATGCTGCAGGCTCGTTGGGACTGGGCCTTTGCCGGCTTCGTCGTTGCCGGCATTTCCGACGGCGTCGACGGCTTCATAGCCCGCCGGTTCAACCAGCAGTCCAGGTTCGGCGCCTATCTCGATCCGATCGCGGACAAGCTGCTGCTGGTTTCGGTGTTCGTCGTCATGGGCATCATCGGGCAGTTGCCGCTCTGGCTGGTCGTCACCATGGTGTCGCGCGACGCGTTGATCGTCTGCGCGGTCCTGTTGTCCACGGCGATGGCCCATCCGGTCGAGATGAAACCGCTTTTGGTGTCGAAGGCGAATACCGCCGTCCAGATCGTGCTGGCGGCGGTTGTGCTGGGCGAACTCGCCTTTGCCGTGCACTTCGACCCTGTGCGGCCAGGCCTCATATTGCTGTCCGGGGTCTTGACCGTGGCTTCGGCCGCGGCCTATCTCGTGGCTTGGCTGAGGCATATGAGCGGCTATGGCGAAGGCGGTAAATCAGGCTGACAAGCCCATCGACGGCAAGCCTGCCCGCAAGCCGGCCGCCCGCAAGGCGGCGGCGCTGGGCAAGGCCGACGACGGCCAGATGGTTGTGGTCGTGCCGGAAGGCGAGACGGCGGCAGAGGCAGAGGCGTCTTCCGCGTTCCGCCGCCAGATATTCTTCTGGCTGGCGGGGGCCGCGATCCTGGCGCTCTTCCTTTATGTCTTCAGCGACATCCTGCTGCCCTTCGTCGCCGGCATGGTGCTTGCCTATTTCCTCGATCCGGTCGCCGACCGTCTGCAGCGGCTCGGCCTCAGCCGCTTCATGGCGACCGTGGTCATCCTCATCACCTTCCTGATCGTGCTGGTGCTGGCCTTCGTCATCCTCATCCCGGTGCTGGCGACGCAGATGGCCGATTTCGCCAGCAAGCTGCCGGAATACCTGACCCGGCTGCAGAGCCTGATCACCTCCTTTGATCCGAAGTGGCTTGAACAGAAATTCGGCGTCAACGCCAACGGCTTGCGCGATGGGTTGAACTCGCTGCTGACCTCCGGTTTCGGCCTGCTCACCACGGTTTTCACTTCGATCTGGAGTTCGGGCGTGGCCCTGGTCTCGGTGGTCAGCCTGTTCGTGGTGACGCCGGTCGTGGCCTTCTACATGCTGCTCGACTGGGACCGCATGGTGGCGGTCATCGACAGCTGGGTGCCGCGCGACAACGTCGCCACGGTCCGCGCCATCGCGCGCGACGTCAACACCGCCACAGCCGGCTTCGTGCGCGGGCAGGGCACGCTCTGCCTGGTGCTGGGCGCCATGTACGCCACCGGCCTGACGCTGACCGGGCTGAACTTCGCCATCCTCATCGGCCTGTTCGCCGGGCTGATCTCCTTCATTCCCTATGTCGGCTCATTGACCGGGCTGGTGCTGGCCGTCGGCGTCGCCTTCGTCCAGTTCTGGCCGGACTGGACGATGATCGTCGCGGTTGCGGTGGTCTTCTTCATCGGCCAGTTCATCGAAGGCAACATCCTGCAGCCAAGGCTGGTCGGCAAAAGCGTCGGCCTGCATCCTGTATGGCTGATGTTCGCGCTGTTCGCCTTCGGCGCGCTGTTCGGCTTCGTCGGCCTTTTGATTGCCGTGCCGGCTTCAGCGGCGGTTGCGGTGCTGGTGCGATTTGCCATCGCCCGTTATCTTGAGTCGCCGCTCTACAAAGGCCATGCCACAGAACCCGCGCCGCCACTGCCAGCCGATCGCGGCGGCGGCCACCGCTCGCAACCGCGTCGCTGAAGTGACCGCGCAGCGAACCGACCCGCCACGCCAGTTGCCGCTCGATCTCGGCCATGGCACCGGTTACTCGCGTGATGAGCTGGTCGTCTCCGGCACCAACAACCAGGCGGCCGCACTGGTCGACCGCTGGCCGGATTGGCCAGCACCGGTGGTGGTGCTGGCAGGCCCAGCTGGCTCCGGCAAGACGCATCTGGCCTCGATCTGGGGTGCGCGCGCCAAGGCGGTGACTGTCGACGCCAGGCGCATTGGCGACAGCATCGCAAATCTCGGTGCCCGCCCGGCCCTGATCGATGACGTCGACGCACGCGCGGTCGACGAACTGGGCCTGTTCCATCTCATCAATGCGGTGCGTGGCGCCGGCTCGACGCTGCTTTTGACCGCACGCCGCTTTCCCTCGGCCTGGGGTGTATCGCTGCCCGATCTTGCATCGCGGCTCAAGGCGGCGGCGACAGTCGAGATCCATGAGCCCGATGATCTCCTGCTCGCCGGCGTCATCACCAAGCTGTTCGCCGACCGCCAGGTCGAGGTCGAGCCGCATGTCGTGCAGTATTTGGTGCGGCGCATCGAGCGTTCTCTGGCAACCGCGATGCGTGTGGTGGAGCGCCTGGATCGTACCGCGCTGGAGCGCAAGATGCCGATCACCAGGGCATTGGCCGCCGAAACCGTCAATGCCATGGACGAGGGGCAGGGCGAGTTCGCGATTTGATGACTTCAGGTTTCCAGAGGTCTCCGTCTCGACCAGAGTCCCATTTTGGGAAACAAAACTGGCACTCATCTTGCTGCGTGAGCTTGCCGGCTGACCCCGGTCCTGATTGCGTTCCAAATCAGGTTGTAGGCTCGCCGGGAATGAGGCGGTTGGGGTTCTCGCCCGGCGAGCTTGCGTTCAAAATGCGTCGAGCGGTTGCGCCGCAGCGGACATTCACCCCGACGACAGTGACCGCCCAGCATCGTCGAAACTCTTCAAGCGGACCACTCGACGGTCTATTTCTCGATTGAAACTTGGACCAGAGACTGGTCCATGCGCAGTAATCGATGCAGGTATCCGTTACCGATGCCAAGGGACAACTGACCGAACTGGTGCGCCGCGCGGAGGCGGAGCCGATTTTTCGAAAACCGATATCGAGGGTGTGCTCTCAACGTAGCACTGTTGGCGGTGAGCTTGCGGCCAATCACAGCCACATTCTGACGAAATACCGGACCAACAGATAGACGGCTGAGTGCACGGCGATATAGCAGGCGGCGACCAGCACAAAAATTCTGATGCTGGCTGCCCACGAACGGGAGGCGACGACGCCAGGTGCGAGCCTGCCAAGCCTGCGGCTCTCGCGATTGTTCCACATCGCCAAGGCCGCACAGGCGATCGCCCATGCCACCATGAACGGAACCGTCACGCCCGCATAGGCAAAATAGGCCGGCCCGAACAGCGAGACCCAAGCATCGATCCCAAGCACCGCAAACCCCCGTTTGCCGCAGCTTAAGCCTGCAATGGCGATGGAAGCGAGCATGAAATAGCGACACGCGGATAGGGGCCAAAACCCCTTCGGTGCCATCGGTGTCGCATTTTAAAGAGAAATGGTCGGAGTGGAGAGATTCGAACTCCCGACCCTCTGGTCCCAAACCAGATGCGCTACCAGGCTGCGCTACACTCCGAACGGTCTGTTGCCTATTCATTTCGGTCGTACATGGCAAGTGCAAAAACCTTGCCGCCGCTGCCAATGCGCAGTAATGACGGCGAAGAGGGCGGCGATGCCGCCTTGCCAACAAAGAGGTGGCCATGTCCGCGCGCATTTTCAGCCCAGCCAAAACCGCGATGCAGTCCGGCAAGGCCAAGACCGGCCATTGGGTGCTGGAGTTCGACCCCGAGATGCGCAAGAAGATCGATCCCCTGATGGGCTACACCACGTCGGGTGACATGAGAAGCCAGATCCGGCTCACCTTCGACACGCGCGAAGAAGCGGTCGCCTACGCCGAAAAGGAAGGGCTTGCCTTCCGTGTCGAGGAACCGAAAGAGACCAAGCGCCGCCAGATTTCCTATGCGGAGAATTTCCGCTATGACCGCAGGACGCCCTGGACGCACTGAAGGGCGCAGGCGCCAAGCATCCAGCCGGCCGTGGCCGGCCGACGGTCCCGTAGCTCAGCTGGATAGAGCACCGGCCTTCTAAGCCGATGGTCACAGGTTCGAATCCTGTCGGGATCGCCATAATTTCAATGGCTTATATTGCATGACCTCACGCGGTCACTTGACCCTACCCCTGCCAGTGCTGCCACGCCGTTTACCGGAAGGTGAACAGAGGTCCGGTCCGCGCAGGGCTCTGGAATTATTTCGTGATCCGACCCTGTTGGAACCTTGGCCAAAACTACGCGTTCGGGGCCTTGTATTCGTGGAGCCTCATAAAGGCAGCATGCGGGCAAACGAACGGGTGGGGCAAAACAAGCGCGGGTTGGTGGAGGAGAAACAAGGCTATGTCGAAACGTGAAATTGGAACGTCCCCAGCCTTGGGGCGGCGTATCGCCGATCTCAGGGCCCGAATGCAAGACGCCGAAATATCCGGCCATGAAATGCAAACCTTTCACAAAGTCGCCGCCATCATGGGATCTGGCGACGGTTCCTTGCAACTGGATGCCGACGACCTGATCGCGGCATCCTTCGTCGCCGAGGCGGTCGGGCCGGCGCCTAGCCGCTGACTTCGGAATTTCCATGTCCGAAATCCGGTGAGCAAGTTGCGTCCAACCATCGGGGCACGGCCGCCTGTTGGCGATCGTGCTCCATCTCCCGGCCCCCTGATCTCGTCTCGTCGCCACCTGAACTCGAATTGAAAGGAAAGTCTTATCATTTTGTTTGCGTTGGCACGTCATAGTAGGGACGGCTAACGGAGTGAAAAGGGATGAAGCTGGACCTGTCGCCCACCAGCTGGGGCAGGGTGATGGCCGTCACCGCCGCCGGCACGGCATTCTTCATTGCCGTGGCGTTTTTCGTCGATTCGTTCAATTTCCCCTATCTTTCGCCCGAGTCTGTCTGGCGCGCCAAGCTGACCGACCTCCTGCTGCCCTTGGTGCTCGGCGGCTCGTTTCTGTTTTTCCTGATGTGGAAGATCCGCCAACTGGCGATAGCCCAGCGCGACCTCAGCGTCATTGCCGCGACGGACAGCCTGACGGCGGTGCTGAACCGCGGCGCCTTCTCGATGCTGGTCGAGGCCTATCTCGAACAAACCCGCAAGCAGGAAGAGACCCGTACCGGCGCGCTGCTGATCATCGATGCCGACCACTTCAAGTCGATCAACGACCGCCTCGGCCATGATTGTGGCGACCAGGCGCTCAAACTGATCGCGCAGGCGATCAAGGGCCAACTGCGTGGCACCGATATCGTCGGCCGGATCGGCGGCGAGGAGTTCGGCGTGTTCCTTCCCGGCGTCGACCCCTCGCAATCCTGGCTGGTTGCCGAAGGCATCCGCCGACGGATACGCGAAATGGACTTTTCGCCCGATGGCCGGTCCTGTCCGCTTTCCGTCAGCATCGGCGGCACCAGCTTCAGCGGGCCGACGACCTACGAGGCAATATTCTCCGCCGCCGACAGACGGCTTTATGCCGCCAAGTCGAATGGACGCGATCAGGTCAGCTTCGATCCGGCGGAAGCCGCTCTAGCGTCTCCGCTCAGCGCCGCCACCGTTCATTGAAAGCAGCCTCGCAGCCGGGCTGGCACCGACCGCTTCCTTGACGCATACCTGTCTGTGTGCTTCCTCCGCGCAAGTGATGTATGGAGCATCGCCAGAAACAGTCCTGCTTTCTCGAGTCCCTCGATCGTGCGGTCCGCGGGCACGGCACGGCCCCCGGATGCAGGGAATTGAATGGCCAAACGCCCGGGCCCGATAAGCACCGCGATCATGATCCACTTATTCAACGGCTTTCAGAACCCGTTTGGCGGCAGTGAGCGCGAAACCCTGGAGTTGTATCGGCTGTTGAGCGCCGACTCGCAGGTGCGCCTCTGGGCAACCTCGTCGCGCGTATCCGAAGACCTGATGCAGGAATTTCCGATACGCCGCGTCTCGCCGGCAACACGCAATGTGCCGGCTGGCGGCACCTATGTCTTTCTCGGTGCGCACTGGCGCAACAAGACGTGGCCTTATCTGATCCCGCGACCGCGCCGGCTGATCTATGTCTTCAACACCTTTCATCCCAAGATCATCGCGCTGACGACACGCAGACCGCGCCTGCTGGGTTGGCCCGGTGCCGAACTGGTGCTGATCTCCGACTTTCAGAAGCGCATGCTGCGGGTTGAGGGCGTCGTGCATCCGTCACCCATCGATATCGAGCGCTTCTCGCCACGGCAGGCAAGGCCAAACCGTCCGTTCACGGTGGGGCGGCTGAGCCGCGATACGGCGGACAAGCATCATCCTGACGATGTGGCGCTCTATGAGGCATTGCTGGCCGACGGCGATGCGGTGCGGATTCAGGGCGGCATGCCGCTCAAGGACAGGCTCGCGCCGCATACGCAACTCGAGCTCCTGCCGCAGGGTGAATTTGCCGCCGAACAGTTTTTGCCGACGCTCGACGTCTTCTATTATCGCACCGGCTCGCATGTGGAGACGTTCGGCCGTGTGGTCTTCGAGGCGATGGCCTGCGGCCTGCCGGTCGTTTGCCATTCGCATGGCGGCTACGCCGATCATATCAGGCATGGCGAAAACGGTTTCCTGTTCGAAACGACGCAACAGGCGGCACGGATCCTGGCCGAGCTTAAAGCCGACCCGGCACTGCGGTCGGCCGTGGGTCAGAAGGCGCGGCAAACCGTCGAGCAGCTGTTTTCGCCACAGGCGGTGCAACGGCGGTTGGACTTCTATCGGCGTTAGCGGCGCCACGCCGTCCGGCTTTCCAAACACCCTCGGCCAGCAATCCACGTACCCCGTTTGGCATCGATGCCGACATCGCGCTAAAGCTGGCATCACGTGAATCGCGGGGCGGCCGGCATTGGCGCGCGGACAGATCGAGCAGGGCTTCTACCGATGACATTGACCGGCGCCGCGGCACTGCTGATCCTGATCTTGACTTATGCCGGCGTCGCAATCGGCCGCATACCTGGCTTGCGGCTCGACCGGGCAGGTATCGCGCTGCTTGGCGGCGCGGCGATGATCGCCATCGGCGCGCTCAGCATGGAGGATGCCTACCGGGCCATAAATTTCGACACCATCACGCTTCTGCTCGGCATGATGATAGTCGTGGCGCATCTGAAGGTGTCGGGTGCCTTTCGCGGTCTTGGCGCCATCGCCATCGAGCACGCACATGCACCGTTCATGCTGCTGGTGATGGTGACGCTCCTCACCGGCGTGCTGTCGGCCTTCCTGGTCAACGATGCCATCTGCCTGGTCATGGCCCCGATCGTCGTCCACGTTACCCGCGTTATCAACCGCAATCCGATCCCTTATCTGATCGCCACCGCCACCGCTTCGAACTGCGGCAGCGTCGCCACCATCACGGGCAATCCGCAGAACATGGTCATCGGCGCGCTGTCGGGCATTTCCTATCCCGCCTTTTCGGCGGCGCTCGCCCCGGTCGCCTTGTTCGGCCTTGTCGCGGTGATCGTCATCGTGCGCATCGTCTACCGCGCCGAATTCACCCGCAACGGCGAACTGACGCCACACATTTCGCGCGGCCGCATGCATCGCGGCCAGGTGCTGAAGGCGGTGGTAGTCTGCATCGGGCTGGCGATCGCCTTCTTCGCCGGTGTTCCCGTAGCCAAGGCGGCGCTCATCGGCGGCGCCATTCTGCTGCTGACCCGCGCCATCAAGCCATCGCGCATCTACCGCGAGATCGACGGACCGCTGCTGTTCATGTTCGCGGGCCTGTTCGTGGTGGTTGCCGGCGCGGAAAAGACGCTGCTGACACCTGACATGATCGCCTCGGCCAAGAACATCGGGCTCGACGATGTCTGGCGGCTGTCGGGTTTCACCGCCGTGTTGTCCAACATCATGAGCAATGTTCCGGCCGTGCTGGCGCTCAGGCCTTTCATACCCGGCCTGGAAAACCCCGAGCGCGCCTGGCTGGTCGTGGCCATGAGCTCGACGCTCGCCGGTAATTTCACGCTGCTCGGCTCGGTCGCCAATCTGATCGTCGCCGAGCAGTCCAAGGCCGCAGGCACGCCGTTGTCTTTTGGCGCCTTCTTCAAGGTCGGCCTGCCGCTGACGTTGATCACGCTGTTGGCCGGTACGGGGTGGCTGGCGTTCGGCGGATAGCCCTAGGCCTGGCTGCCCGACATTCGCGCCCTGACCAGCGTGGCCGCGGCTCGTCCGGCTGCGTCGACGTAGTCGGGGTTGCGATGGATGAGCATGATCGAAAAGCAGCCATCCATCAGCAGCACGATCTCGCGCGCCAGCGCCTGCGGCCCCTCGATATGGTGGCCGGACAATTCTGCCGCCAGCCATGTCTCGAAATTGCTTTTGTGCCGCGCCCCGACCTTGACCGCCGGGTGCCCTGGCATCGAGGCAAGCTCCGCAGCGGTGCGCAGGAAGCCGCATCCCTTCCATTTCGGATGGCGCGTGGCCCGGGCCAGGTTGGCGAAGATGGCTTCGACCTTGCTGTCCACGCCCCCTTGTTCAGCCTCGAACCAGCCTGCCATCCGTTTCAGATTGGGCTGATCGCGGCCGTCGAGATAGGCTGCGATGAGGTCGTCCTTGCTCTTGAAGTGGTAATAGAGCGTCCGCTTCGTAAGACCCGCTTCCTCGGCGACGGCATCGACGCTGACACGGCCGATCCCCTCCGCGTAAAACAATCTGGTTGCTGCGTCGACAATGCGCTTGCGGGTAGGACTTTGTGCTTCGGGCATGGGTCTAAGTATACCGACTAGTGAATATACACAAGCCGCGAATGGCGTAACCTCCCATCTCGTCACCATGCTGGAGGAAGCCATGACCGATCTTGTCCTGAACGAAAACAGGGAAGGCATTGCCGTCCTTTCTCTCAACCGCCCGGAAAAGCTGAACGCGTTGAACTATGCGCTGATCGATCGCCTGCTCGCGACACTCGACGACATTGAAGTCGACGACCGCATCCGCGCGGTCATTCTGACCGGGGCCGGCGAGCGGGCCTTCTCGGCGGGCGCCGACATAGAGGAGTTCTCGGCAAGCGTGGCGCTGGGCGCCGAGATAGCGCTGCGAGACTTCGTCATGCGGGGACAGCGGCTGACGGCGAGGCTAGAAGCCTTTCGCAAGCCTGTCATCGCAGCCGTCAACGGCCTCGCCTTCGGCGGCGGCTGCGAAATCACGGAAGCCGTGCCGCTTGCAATTGCCAGCGACCGCGCGCTGTTCGCCAAGCCGGAGATCACTCTGGCAATGCCGCCGACTTTCGGCGGAACGCAGCGCCTGCCCAGGCTCGCAGGCCGCAAGCGCGCGCTCGAACTGCTTTTGACCGGCGACTGGTTCCCGCCACAGCGGGCTCTTGACCTTGGCCTCGTCAATCAGGTGGTTCCGCACGACGATCTGATGCCGGCTGCGTTCCATCTGGCCAGGCGTATCCTTCGGCACTCCGGACTGGCGGTCGCGGGCATCCTTACGGCGGTGACGAGAGGGCTCAATCTGAGCATCGCCGAAGGCTTGCTGGCCGAGGCCGAGCAGTTCGCCCGTATGGCCCCGTCAGCCGATTTGCGCGAGGCGCTAGATGCCTGGATCAGCAGGCACAGGCCCGGACACGACGGATCGTGGACGCATGTCGCGAGACCCGATGAGGCAAGACGGGCCTCCTCGGCCTTGGATCACGGCGCCACCAGCAAGCGTCCCTTCATGTTGGGATGGAAGCGGCAGAAATAGTCGACCGTTTGCGACGTCTTCAGCGTCATGCTTGCCGACTTCTTCGGCGGGATTACCACCTCCCAGCCGCCCTTCACGGTGGCCGTGTGGGCGATCACGTCCTTGTTCACCCACTCGATCGTGTCGCCGACCTTGGCATCGACGCTAGCCGGTGAAAAGACGAGTTTGTCGACGGTGACCTGGATGGTTGCCGCCGCTGCCGGCGCTGTGGATACCAACGCCAGCACGACCAGCCGCGCCAGATGATCCAAGGCGCCCGCTTTCATTTCAGCATGCCGGCGACGTGTTCGGCATGCTGCTCATGGCCTTGGAAGATCTTAAGACCGGTCTCGAGCAGGCTCTTCAGCTCGGCATTGCTGGCCGAGGGAATGAGCAGGGTTTCGAGCGCGCCATTGACCTGTTTGTGATAGGCGACCTCGTTTTCGATATAGGCCTTGTCGAAGGCAGCGCCTTTCAGCTTGGCGAGCTTGGCACGTTCCTCCTTCGCCGCCTTCGTCAGCGCCTGGCTGGTGGCGTTGTCCTCGGGCTTCACCTTGAGCTTCTTGACGAGATCGAGCGCCTGCTTGTTCACCGCTTCATGGTCGCGCTCCATGTCCTTGGCGAAATCGACGACCTCCTTGCTTTTTGACTTCTTGATCGCCTGCTTGGCCGCCTCGATGTCGAGGACGCCTGCCGTATAGGCGATATGGGCGATCTGCGGGTCGGTCGGCTTGTCGGCGGCTTTCGAGACCGGGGCAGCGCCGACGAGAAGCAGGGCTGCAAGGGCAACGGTATATCGGGTGAACATGGCATCCTCCTTGGCCCGGCCTCGCGGAGGCGCCGGGCTCGAATTTGCAGTTGACGCTCATTGGATGCGGGGCGGAGAGAAACGTTCCCGGAAAATCGGGACGGCATCATTCAAAACCCAGCCGTCCCATCACCGCCTGGGTCAGTCGATCGCAGCGCCGACCCGCGAAGGGGAAGGCATCCAGCAGCACAGGGCCGATTTCATCGTCCAGCGCCTTGCGCAACAGGGCGCGCGCCCGATGCAGTCTCGTCTTGACGGTTTCTGGCCGCAGGCCGAGCAAATCGGCGGTTTCCTCCATGCTTAGGCCCTCGATGACGCGGGCGACGAAGACCATGCGGTAGATGTCGGGCAGGCTGTCGGTCGCCCGTTCGACAAGTGCGAGAATCTGCCGCTGCGCCATCGTCCGCTCCGGATCGTCGTTGGATTTGAGGGGAAACCTGATTATCCGCGCTTCCGGATCGGCAGGCATCTCCACCGTGCGACGTCTCTTGCGCAGGCGGCCGAGCGCTTCGTTGATGACGATGCGCGACAGCCAGGTGGCGAGCGTGGATTGGCCGCGAAACGCCGCCAGGCTGGCGAAGGCGTTAACATAGGCCTCCTGGACGACGTCCTCGGCTTCGGCGTCGTTGCGCAGAATGCCGCGCGCGATGCGGTAGAGCCGCTGGTTGTGTACCTTCATGATGGCGCGAAAAGCATCCGGCTCGCGCGCCAGCGCGCGGTGGACAAGCAGCATGTCGCCGGAAGGGCTTTCGGCAATCGCCGGCACCGTGGCGGGCATTGGCTGCTTGCTCATCGCGACCGGATCTCCTCGTGCAAATGCTGCGCATTGGATGCGCCTGCCGGCAAAAGGTTCCCGGACCAGAGGGATCCGGGTTCGGTATTCTAGGCTGCCGCCAATCCCTTGTCTGCCCTCTGCACGCGTGCGGCCGCCGCCAAGAGGTCGGTCTGCGTGATCAGGCCGAGAATATGCCGCTCGCCGTCGACGATGACCACGGCATGGCTGCGCCCGTCGGTCAGCACCGGGAGCAAGCTCATCGCCGGTGTCTCGGGCCAGGCGGTGCCGGCTTTTGCCATGACGCTCTTCACTGTGTCGGTGGCTTTCGTCAGCTCGCGCAGGCCAACGGCGCCAACCAGCCGGGCATCCGCGTCGACCACGGGCAAGGTACGGATATTATGATCGAGCAGTTGCTGGCGCGCCTCGTCGGCGGTGGCTTGCTCGGACACCGAAACCACGTCGCGCGACATGATGTCCTCGCACAGCAGCGTGCGGTGTGAGCGCACCATGGCCTGCAGTTCGACTTGTCTCAGCAACCGTTCGAGGTCGTCGCGGTCGATGTCGAAGGTCTCGTCAAGTGTGGTCAGCGCCGCGTCGATATCCTCGGGCCGGAAGCCGACGCGCTGCTGAGCCGGCGCATCGGCAGTGCCGTGGCTGTTGGCGGCTGGTGTCGCGACATGCGGGTAATTGCGCCGCGCCAGCTTGTGGAAAAGGAAGCCCAGCGCCACCAGGATGGTCGAATTCAAGGCCACCGGCACGAACGGGAACAGGAAGCCCGCGCTGATGACGGCCGGGCCGCCGAGCACCGCCGTCAGCGCGGCGGCACCGCCTGGCGGATGCAGGCAGCGCGTGAACGACATCGCGGCGATGGCGAGCGCCACCGCGAGCCCCGAGGCCATCACCGGATCATGGATGAAATGTGCCACGGTCACCCCGACCAGCGCCGATATGGAATTGCCGCCGATGATGGACCAGGGTTGCGCCAACGGGCTGGCCGGTACGGCGAACAGAAGCACTGCGGATGCGCCCATCGGCGCCACCAGCAGGGCCACATGCGGGCCGCCGCCCATCGCCAGCCCGCTGATCGCGCCCGTCAGCGCGATGCCGATCGTAGCGCCGATACACGCCAGGATGCGTTCACGCAGCGTGGCGCCGGCGAGGATGGGGACAAAAAGACGAAAGGCCATTGGAGAACTTTGCGAGGACTGGATCTGTCGAGATGAGCGGCACGCATGCAGGCGAATTCGCCGATTTGAAAGTCAAACAAATCCGTAAAGTCATGATGTAAGAGAATAATATTGCGCACCGGCCTTCGCCGGAGTGCTGGCAGCGCCTCGCGTTTTGTCATCAGCGACAAGGGCTTGCGGCCCCTTTGCTGACTTTGTTTGAGGTCAGCCCGCGCGCGCCGCTGCCGCAAGCCCGCTCCGAATGTCGGCTTTCAAGTCGTCGACATCCTCTAGGCCGATCTGCAGTCGTATGAGTGGACCTTCATAAGGGCCTTTCGCAACGACGCGGTCGCCAAGCCAGACCGGCACCGCGAGGCTCTCATAGCCTCCCCAGGAGTAGCCGAGACCGAAGATCCGCAGTGCGTCGAGGAAAGCGTGCTGCTCGTGCTGGCCCCCACCGGCCAGCACGATGGAAAAGATGCCGCTCGAACCGCGGAAGTCGCGCTTCCAAAGATCGTGGTCCGGATGGCTTGGAAGGGCAGGGTGGAGCACGCGCGCCACGCCTTCTTCGCCTTCGAGCCACGAGGCGATGGCTAGCGCGCTGCGCTGGTGACGGTCGAGCCGAACACCCATCGTGCGCAGGCCGCGCAGCACTTGGTATACGTCGTCGGGTCCAGCACAGCAGCCAAGCGTGCAAAAGCTCTCGTAGAGTTGCCCCCAGCAGGCCTCATTGGCCGAGACCGTGCCGAGCAGCACGTCCGAATGGCCTGCAGGATATTTCGTCGCCGCATGGATCGAGATGTCCACGCCATGGTCTAGCGGCCGGAAATAGAGCGGCGTCGCCCATGTATTGTCCATCATCACGATGGCGCCGGCCGCATGCGCCGCCTTGGCGATCGCCGGGATGTCCTGCACCTCGAACGTGTTGGAGGCCGGCGATTCGGTGAACACCACTTTGGTGTTCGGCTTGAGCAACGTCGCGATGCCGGCGCCGATATTGGGAGCATAATATTCGACCTCGACGCCGAGCCGTTTCAGCATCGTGTCGGCGAAGTTTCTCGTGGGATGATAGACGGAATCGACGATCAGCAGATGATCGCCCGCCGATACGAAGGCCAGCAGCGGCACGGTCACAGCCGCAAGGCCCGACGGCACCGCGATCGTGCCGGCCGAGCCTTCCAGCGCGTCAATGGCATGCGCAAGAGCGTCCGTCGTCGGTGTGCCACGCGTGCCGTAAGTGTACTTCTGGCTGCGTGCGGCCATCACGGAGGCATTTGGGAATAGCACGGTCGAGGCATGCACGACCGGCGGGTTGACGAAGCCGAAATAGTCATGCGGGTTGTTACCCGAATGGGCGAGCCGCGTGTTGATGCCCATCGTGCCGGAACCCTGCTCGCTGCCGTCTTTCGCCATTCTTGGTCGCCTTGTTTGACAAGGCGCTAGCCATAATGCGGCGTCGTGGACCGTGCAACAGCCCACCGTTCGCCAGGAATGGACTTCGAATATGCCAATTCCTGGTCCCGAAGACAGCCCGCGATCTGATCCGGATTCGGACCAGCGACGCGCGGCGGCGCCCTGTCGAAAGCTTGCTCGCCAGCTGGTGAACCTATTGTAGCCGGCTGTGAAAGGTATATGATAAATTTCTAATGATAATCGCCGGATGCTTCGATCAGATGCTGCCGGATGGTTCTTGCCGGCTACCTCCTGGTCCCGATCCGGGTATCCCGCTCCAGCGAGCGGAAAGGGGAGGAATGTCATGCCTGACGTCAAATGGACGATGAAGGCGCGCGAATTCATCAACTGCAATTGTGCCTATGGCTGCCCATGCCAGTTCAATGCCATGCCGACATACGGATTCTGCCAAGCCGTCGCCGGCATGGAGATCGAGACCGGCCATCACGGCGACACCAAGCTCGACGGGTTGCGCTTCGTCGGCATCTTCAGCTGGCCCGGCGCGATACACCAGGGCAGGGGGGAGGCCGCGGTGGTTATCGACGAGAGGGCCAGCGAAGCCCAGCGTGAAGCCCTTCTCCGCATACTGGGCGGTCAGGACACCGAACCGGGCGCGACAATATTCCAGGTCTTTTCAACCACCTTGGAGAAGTTCCACGATCCGATTTTCGCCGCGATCGATTTCGAGGTCGACGTCGATGGGCGAACGGGCCGGCTGCACGTCAAGGGCGTAACCGACGGCCGCGGTGAGCCGATCAAGAACCCGGTCACCGGCGCCGAGCATCGGGCGCGCATCGACCTGCCGCACGGCTTCGAATACGCCATCGCCGAGGTCGGGCGCGGCTGGACCAAGACGACGAGCCCGATCAAATTCGAGGTGGCGGACACGCATAGCCATTTCGCCAACCTGCATCTCACGCAGAGCGGCATCGTGCATTGATCTGATCCGATGGGCGACACGGCTCTCGAGGCGGTGCTGCGTCACGACCGCGCGGTCGTGACGGCCGCGCTCGCCGTAATTGCCGTGTTCGCCTGGGCCTATGTTCTTTGGCTCGCCGCCGACATGGCCATGCCTGGTAGCCCCATGTCGGGCGGCGAGGCAGGCGACATGGCCGGGATGGACATGGCCGGGATGGACATGGCGAGCATGGATATGGGCGCTGCCGTGGCGCCGGGTTTCCGGGCGTGGGCATCGGTCGATTTCGTCTTCACCTTCACGATGTGGGCCGTGATGATGGTCGGCATGATGACGCCGTCGGTCGCGCCGATGTTGCTGCTCTATGCCGGCGTCGCCCGCAAGGCGCTGGCGGACAGCCGGCCTATCGCTTCGACGGCATGGTTTTTTACCGGCTATCTCGTCGTCTGGGTCGTCTTCAGCATCGTGGCGACGGGTGCGCAATGGCTGCTCGTCCGTTTCGGGATGCTTGATCCCTTGATGGCGGCGCACAGCGCGGTCCTCGGCGGTGTCATCCTGATCGCCGCCGGCCTCTACCAATGGACGCCGATCAAGGGCGTGTGCCTGCGCCAATGCCAGGCGCCGGTCGCGTTCCTGGCGAGCCATGGCGGATTCCGCACAACCGCGCCCGGCGCACTTCGGCTTGGCATGGATCACGGCGCCTATTGTCTCGGCTGTTGCTGGGCGCTGATGACCCTGCTGTTCGTCGGCGGTGTCATGAACGTGCTGTGGATCGCCGGCATCGCCGTCCTTGTTCTTGTGGAGAAGGTGGTTCCGGCCGGGCAATTGATCCCGCGCATCTCCGGTGCATTGATGGTTGCGGTCGGCATCTGGCTGGGCCTTCCCGCGCTTTGAGACCGCGCGCCACTTTGTCCACAAGCAATATCGACCGGCAATCATGGGGTAATCGTCGGCCGAAAGTATTCCGTTACGTCAACGTATTTCGTGCCGGGGGCAGTAACGCCGAGGTATTGCCCGGAACGGATTCTACAGCGCCGGCTCACATCTGCGTCAAATGAGCTTTGCCGATTCAAGTCGCGCTTCTGACCAGATCGCGTGCACGTTTGTCTGCAATTTAGCCATTTCAGGCAATCGATTTTCAAACCCGGTCGGATTCGGTCATTTTCCTTGACCTCACGGGAATTATCGCCTTCGATGCTGTTCGTGAATGGAAAGGCGGCGCGTCGGTTTGCGATGCGGGGTTTCGGGAATGGGACGGGATGGGAGCTGCGTTCACAAGGGAAAAAAGATCAGGGTTTGCCTGAAAAAACAGAAAAGGGTCTGTGGGTTATGAAACACATTGCTATCGGCATTCTTGGCGCCGCTACGCTCGGATTGATGGCGTCTGCCGCGTCGGCGGGCACGCTTGACACCGTCAAGGCGAAGGGCTTCATCCAGTGCGGCGTCTCGACCGGTCTGGCCGGCTTCTCCGCGCCGGACGACAAGGGTGACTGGCAGGGCATCGACGCCGATTTCTGTCGCGCGGTTGCCGCCGCCGTCTTCGGTGATGGCACCAAGGTCAAGTTCACGCCGCTCAGCGCCAAGGAACGCTTCACCGCGCTGCAGTCCGGCGAGGTCGACATCCTCTCGCGCAACACCACTTGGACGATCAACCGCGATACCGCGCTCGGCCTGAATTTCATCGGCACGACCTACTATGACGGTCAGGGCTTCATGATCAACGCCAAGAAGCTGCCCGGCGTCAATTCGGCGCTGCAGCTTTCGGGCGCCGCCGTCTGCGTGCAGAGCGGCACGACCACCGAGCTCAACCTCGCCGACTACTTCAAGGCGAACAAGATGGAGTACAATCCGGTCGTCTTCGAGAAGCTCGAAGAGGTCAATGCCGCTTATGATGCCGGCCGCTGCGACGTCTACACCACCGACCAGTCGGGCCTTTACGGCATTCGCTTGACGCTCGGCTCGCCGGCCGATCACGTCGTGCTGCCCGAGATCATCTCGAAAGAGCCGCTCGGACCTGCCGTTCGCCAGGGCGACGACCAGTGGTACCACATCGTCAAGTGGACCTATTTCGCTCTGCTCGACGCCGAGGAGCTCGGCATCACCAAGGCCAATGTCGACGAGATGAAAAACTCCGCCAGCCCGGAGATCAAGCGTGTGCTCGGCCAGGAAGCAGACACCAAGATCGGCACCGACCTTGGCGTCTCCAACGACTGGGTCGTCAACATCGTCAAGGCCACCGGCAATTACGGCGAAATGTTCGACCGCAATGTCGGCTCGGGCAGCCCGCTCAAGATTGCCCGTGGCATCAATGCGCTATGGACCAAGGGCGGCCTGCAATACGCGCCGCCGATCCGCTGATCGAAACGTGATCCGGAAGGCAGGCTCCTGCCTTCCGGTTTCTCTTTCACAGGGGACGTGACATGGCATCGCAGGAAATCCTACGCGAGGAGCCGAGCCGCGGCTCCTTCGTCAATGACCCGAGAATCCGCGGTCTCTTCTTTCAGACGCTGGTCGTCATCGTTCTGTTCGGCTCCATCTGGTGGATCGTGCAGAACGTCATCGACAATCTGCAGCGACTGCACATCGCCTCCGGCTTCGGCTTCCTCAAGGGGCGCGCCGGCTTCGATATCTCGGACACGCCGATCGCCTATACGTCGGACTCGACCTATGGCCGCGCAATTGTCGTCGGCCTGATCAACACCATCATCGTTGCCGTCGCCGGCATCATCACCGCCACCATCATCGGCTTCGTCATCGG
Source organism: Mesorhizobium sp. URHB0026 (assembly GCF_054059755.1). NCBI lineage: Bacteria > Pseudomonadati > Pseudomonadota > Alphaproteobacteria > Hyphomicrobiales > Phyllobacteriaceae > Mesorhizobium > Mesorhizobium sp. URHB0026. The sequence goes on from NZ_JBSSCN010000001.1 coordinate 3,656,845, forward strand.
CATCGGCCGGCTGTCGCAGAACTGGCTGGTCCAGAAGATCTGTACGGTCTATGTCGAGATCTTCCGCAACATCCCGCCGCTGCTGGTCATCTTCTTCTGGTATTCCGGCGTGCTCGCCGTGCTGCCGGCGCCGCGCGATTCCTATCATCTGCCCTTGGGCTCCTTCCTCAACCAGCGCGGCTTCTATTTTCCGCGCCCGGTCTGGGGCGACGGCTCCTGGCTGATCCTGGTCGCCCTTGTCGTGGGCATCGCGATGTCGTGGTTCGTCGCTCGCAGGGCGCGTCAGCGGCAGATGGCGACGGGCCAGCAATTTCCGGTGTTCTGGACCTCCGCCGCGCTGATCGTCGGCCTGCCGCTGCTGGCTTACGTGCTGAGCGGCTTTCCGCTGAGCTTTGATTTGCCCAAACAATCGACCTTCAACCTGACCGGCGGCTTCCAGGTCAAACCGGAATTCCTTTCGCTCTATCTGGCGCTGTCCTGCTACACGGCGGCCTTCATCGCCGAAATCGTGCGCGCCGGCATCAGGGGCGTCAGCAAGGGCCAGACCGAGGCGGCGGCCGCACTTGGGCTGCGATCCGGTTCGATCCTGCGGCTGGTCGTGGTGCCGCAGGCCATGCGCATCGTCATCCCGCCGCTGACCAGCCAGTATCTCAACCTGACCAAGAACTCCTCGCTGGCGATCGCCATCGGTTATCCCGACCTGACGGCAACGGCCGGCACCGTTCTGAACCAGACCGGACAAGCGGTCGAGGGCGTGCTGATCATGATGATCGCCTATCTCATACTCAGCCTGGTGACCTCGGCCGTGATGAACGTGGTCAACGCCAGGATGGCGCTGGTGGAGAGGTAGGACCATGCAGGAACACGATCTGTCCTGGGTGCGCACCGAAATGGCGCTGGCGCAGCCCGCGCCGGCGAGCGTCAGCGGCCCCATCGCCTGGGTGCGCAAGAACCTGATCGGCTCGGTCGGCGACACCATCCTCACCATCCTCGGCATCGTCATCGTCGCCTGGGTTCTGCCGCAGGTCATCAACTGGGCGTTCATCAACGCACAGTGGACCGGACCGGACCGCACGGTCTGCGCCACCGTCGCGCAAGGCGGCATTCAGCCCGATGGCTGGAGCGGAGCCTGCTGGGCTTTCGTCAACGCCAAGTTCGGCCAGTTCATGTTCGGCACCTATCCGGTCGAGGAGCGCTGGCGGCCAATCCTGGTCGCCATCCTGTTCGTGGCGCTGCTGGTGCCGATGCTGATGCCGCGTGTGCCGCGCAAGGGGCTGAACGCGATCCAGCTTTTCCTGGTGCTGCCGATCGTTTCCTTCTTCCTGCTGGTCGGCGGCGTATTCGGCCTGCCGCATGTCGAAACCTCGCGCTGGGGCGGGCTGCTGATCACGCTGAGCCTGTCCTTCGTCGGCATCGCCGTATCGCTGCCGCTGGGCACCGTGCTGGCGCTCGGGCGGCGCTCGAAGATGCCGATCGTCAAGATGCTGTGCATTATCTTCATCGAAGCCGTGCGCGGCATACCGCTGATCACCGTCCTGTTTTTCGTCAGCGTCATGCTGCCGCTGTTCCTGCCGGCCGGCGTCAGCTTCGATAAGTATCTGAGGGCGCTGATCGGCGTGTCGCTGTTTGCCGCGGCCTATATGGCCGAAGTGGTGCGCGGCGGCCTGCAGGCGATCCCCAAGGGCCAGTATGAAGGTGCCGATTCGCTCGGTCTCGGCTACTGGCAGAAGATGAGCTTGATCGTGTTGCCGCAGGCGCTGAAGCTGGTCATACCCGGCATCGTCAACACCTTCATCGGCATGTTCAAGGACACCAGCCTGGTCCTCATCATCTCGATGTTCGACCTGCTCGGCATCGTCAAGCAGAACTTCTCCGACGCCAACTGGGCTACGGCGCAGACCGCGAAATCCGGTCTTGTGTTCGCCGCCTTCGTCTTCTGGCTGTTCTGCTTCGGCATGTCGCGCTATTCAATGTACACGGAACGCCGGCTCGACACCGGCTACAAACGCTAAACAAAAGAACAAGGGGACCCCAGCCATGGCCACCGAAAATGCCGTCAGCGCGGAGGAGATCAAGGTCAACGCGGCCAAGATGCATATCTCGACCACCGATGTCGCCATCGACATCATCGCCATGCATAAATGGTACGGCGAGTTCCATGTGCTGAAGGACATCAATCTGAAGGTGATGCGCGGCGAGCGTATCGTCATTTGCGGACCGTCCGGGTCGGGCAAGTCGACCATGATCCGCTGCATCAACCGGCTGGAAGAGCACCAGAAGGGCAAGATCATCGTCGATGGCAAGGAACTCACCAACGATCTGAAGAAGATCGACGAGGTGCGCCGAGAGGTCGGCATGGTGTTTCAGCACTTCAACCTGTTCCCGCATCTGACCATCCTCGAGAACTGCACGCTGGCGCCGATCTGGGTGCGCAAGACGCCGAAGAAGCAGGCCGAGGAAATCGCCATGCATTTCCTCAAGCGCGTCAAGATCCCCGAGCAGGCCAACAAATATCCGGGTCAGCTTTCCGGCGGCCAGCAGCAACGCGTGGCGATCGCCCGCTCGCTGTGCATGAACCCGCGCATCATGCTGTTCGACGAGCCGACCTCGGCGCTGGACCCGGAAATGATCAAGGAAGTGCTGGAAACCATGGTGGGTCTGGCCGAGGAAGGCATGACCATGCTGTGCGTCACCCACGAGATGGGCTTTGCGCGGAAAGTCGCCAACCGGGTGATCTTCATGGATCAGGGCCAGATCGTGGAGCAGAACACGCCGGCCGAGTTCTTCGACCATCCGCGCCACGAACGCACGAAGCTGTTCCTGTCGCAGATCCTGCACTGAGCGGACTGACGCCAACTCGAGAAAGCCCGGTCGCGCCGCGGCCGGGCTTTCTTGCCTCTGGCCGATCGGGTAATGATCTTCTTCATTGAGCCGCGAATGGACACGCGAAGCCGCGCCGATGAGAAAACTCCTGCGTTTCCTGGCCATGCTGGTTGCAGCACTGGTGCTCGCCGTGTCGCTCGGCACGCTGGTGCCGCGCCCGCTCTGGCCGGCAGCCGCAGCGGGCGAGGGCATCATGCACATATTGGTGCTGAAAAATCCGATCCACACCGACATCGCCATTCCGGTGGATGACGAGGTGCGCCGGCGCTTCCATTTTCTGGCCGATGCCGGCCTGCCTTCAGATGCGCCCGATGTGCGCTACCTCGTCTTCGGCTGGGGCGGGCGCGCCTTCTACCTGGAAACGCTGACATGGTCGCAATTGAAGGCGCTGCCCGCATTCAAGGCTTTGACGCTCGATGCGTCGGTGATGCATGTCGACGTCGCCGGCAATATTCCCGAGCCGCACCCCGATGTCGCAGGCTTCGACGTGGGCGAAGACCGTTTTGCCGCATTGCTCGATTTCATCGAAGCGAGCTTTCAGCAGGGGCCGAACGGCCCGATCGTCGTCGACAATGCCGGCTACTCCAATTTCGACCGCTTTTATGAGGCGAATGGCCATTTCAACGCGCTGATCGGTTGCAACACCTGGACGGCGGCTGCACTGCGCACTGCCGGCCTGCGCACCGGCTGGTGGAACCCGCTGCCGGTTTCGCTTGGGCTGTCCATGCGGCTGTATAATTAGCTTTGCCGCTGGCTCCTTTCACCGAGGGATGATCCGCTGCTGCTCCCACCCGTAAAGCCAGTCCAGATCGGCGGCGAGCTTCTCTCCCGGTCGCGCCGCCAGAAACAGATTGCGGGCCAACGCCACCGGGCCATGGGCATGCCAGGCAAGCCGGTTGAGCGCGCCGCGACGGATGACCTTGGCGATGCGCGACCGCCGCAGGTTCTCCCAGATGATGAGGCTTTGCGTCAGGTCGCCGGGGATGTCGGCGACGAGGTTGGCCAGCGTCGCGGCGTCCTCGATCGCCATGGCAGCACCTTGCGCCGCGAACGGCGTCATCGCGTGCGCGGCGTCGCCGATCAGCGCGATGCCTTCCGGCACAGTCCAGCGTCGCTGCTCGACCGTGTGGATGGGGAAGGCGGTCCACGGGCCAGCGAATTCCACTAATTGCGCCAGCGCCGGCGCGGTGCGGCGCATGGCGCCCGAAAGGATGGCGGGGTCGGCACTGCGTGACCACCCCTCGGCGATGCGCTCGCCCCGGGTGAAGGCGGCAAGGTTGAAGGCGCTACCCCTGCTGACGGGGTAGGCGACCATGTGGAATCCCGGGTGCAGGAAGGTGGTGACGCAGTCGGTGGCGCCGATCGCGGCGAAGGCTCGCCCCGCCTCGTTGTCCGCGCTCACCGTCGCCCGCCAGGCCAGTTCGCCGGAGAAATGGCTGTTCGCGAAGCCGGCTCCGCTGCCTGGACTGGCAAACCTCCGCACCGCTGACCAGACGCCATCGGCGCCGACCAGCAGAGATCCTTGGATATCGATGACCTTGCGGCCGACCCCGTCTGTCCTGGTGATAACGAGTGAACCGGAGGCCACGCTGCTGACCTGCGCACCGGTGGTGAGATGGATGTCGGGCAGTTGCGCAACGCGCCCCATCAGGGCGTCTTGCAGATCCGCCCGGTGCGCCAGGAGATAGGGCGCACCCCAGCGTTCCTCGCCGGCTCCGCCAAGCGGCACGCGTGCCAGTTGGCGCAGGCTCGCGGCGTCCTTCAGCACCACGGCTTCCGGCCGGACGGCATTGGCAAGAAGCGTGTCGAGCACGCCAAGCTGGCGCAGTATGCGCGTCGCGTTAGGAGAGAGCTGGATGCCGGCGCCCGCCGCTTCAAGGCGCTGCGCCTGTTCGAACACCCTCACGGAATAGCCGCGTTCGGCAAAGGCAATCGCTGCTGTCAGCCCGGCGATGCCAGCCCCGGCGATCACGACCTGCCGGGACTGCGTCTCGCTCATGATCGGAAGGTCAGGCGGCCTGGTCGATGTAGAGACAGCCCGCCGGCAGCGTTTCGGTCGCCTTCAGCTTCGGCGAATAGCGATAGAGGGTCGAGCAGTAAGGGCAGACTTTCTCATTGTCGTCGCCCATGTCGAGAAAAACATGCGGATGGTCGAAAGGCGGGTTGGCGCCCGTGCACATGAATTCCTTGACCCCGATGTCGATCGCCGGGTGGCCCGCATCGTTCTGGAAATGGGGAATGGAACCGCCTGCCATCGTCGTCTCCTTAACGCAGTCGCTCTGCATCTGGATCATATCAAGTCTGTTTGCAAGTTCGATGAAATCAAACTGTCGCAAAAGCCTGTCAGAGAACTGTCGCAAAAGCCTGCCACAGGATAAGTTAAGCCGGTTAACCGGCTGAGGCGGGCGGAAGAGCAGGAATCATGAACGAACTGAAGCCGGTACAGAGCGAATTCAACAATGTCGCGGCAGCGAGCCCGGAAGGCAATCCGGACCGCTTCGTCAATCGCGAATTCTCCTGGCTGCAGTTCAATCGCCGCGTTCTCGAGGAATCGCTGAACACCCATCACCCGCTGCTGGAGCGCGTCCGCTTCCTGTCGATCTCGGCCGCCAATCTCGACGAATTCTTCATGGTGCGCGTCGCCGGCCTTGCCGGCCAGGTGCGCGAAGGCATCGTGCTGAAGAGCCCGGACGGACGCACTCCCGAACAGCAGCTCGAACAATTGCTGCGTGAGGTCGAGCGGCTGCAGGAGGACCAGCAGAAGAGCCTGTCGGCCCTCACGGTGCTGCTCAACAAGGAAGGCATCGAAACCATCACCCGCGACGCGCTGACCAAGGACGAGAAGGTCTGGCTGGAAGACCATTTCCAGGAGCAGGTGTTTCCCGTGCTGACCCCGCTCTCGATCGACCCGGCGCATCCGTTCCCGTTCATTCCCAATCTCGGCTTCTCGATGGCGTTGCAGCTTCGCCATCGCAAGAATGGCGAGGAGATGAGCGCGCTCTTGCGCCTGCCGGTGGCGCTGAAGCGCTTCATCCGCCTGCCGGACCGCAAGCACCATGTCCGCTTCATCCCGCTGGAGGAGGCGGTCGGCCTTTACATCGGCAAGCTCTTCCCCGGCTACGAGGTCAAGGGTTCCGGCACGTTCCGCATCATTCGTGACAGCGACATCGAGGTCGAAGAGGAATCGGAAGATCTCGTGCGTCTGTTCGAAACGGCGCTGAAGCGCCGCCGCCGCGGTTCGGTCATCCGAATCGAATTCGACAAGCTGATGCCCGGGGAATTGCGCGATTTTGTCGCCGGCGAGCTTGGCGTCTCGTCGAGCCGCATCAGTGTGCTCACCGGGCCGCTGGCGCTCAGCCAGATCTCCGAGATCGTCTCCGTTCCCCGCGACGACCTGAAATTCATCCCCTACAACCCACGTTTTCCCGAGCGTATCCGCGAGCATGGCGGCGACTGTTTCGCCGCCATTCGCGAGAAGGACATCGTCGTCCATCACCCCTATGAGTCGTTCGACGTGGTGGTGCAGTTCCTGCGCCAGGCAATGGCCGATCCCGAAGTGGTGGCGATCAAGCAGACGCTCTATCGCACCTCCAACGACAGCCCGATCGTGCGTGCTCTGGTTGATGCGGCCGAAGCCGGCAAGTCGGTGACGGCGCTGGTCGAGCTCAAGGCGCGTTTCGACGAGGAGGCCAACATCCGCTGGGCGCGCGATCTCGAACGTGCCGGCGTCCAGGTCGTGTTCGGGTTCCTCGAACTCAAGACCCACGCCAAGATGTCGCTGGTGGTGCGGCGCGAGGACGGCAAGCTGCGCAATTACGTCCATCTCGGCACCGGCAACTACCACCCGGTCACCGCGCGCATCTACACCGACCTGTCCTTCTTCACCACCGACCCGACGATCGCCCGCGATGTCGCCCAATTGTTCAATTTCATCACCGGCTATGCCGAGCCGACCGCCGAGATGCGGCTGGCGATCTCGCCGTTCACGCTGAGGAACCGCATCCTCCAGCACATTTCGGACGAGGTCACCCATGCGTTGGAGGGACGGCCGGCGCGTATCTGGATGAAGATGAACGCGCTCGTCGATCCCATCATCATCGATGCGCTCTACGATGCAAGCCGCGCCGGAGTGGAGATCGACCTCGTCGTGCGCGGCATCTGCTGCCTGCGGCCGCAGGTGCCGGGCCTGTCGGAAAACATCAGGGTCAAGTCGATCGTCGGCCGGTTCCTCGAGCACAGCCGCATCTACTGCTTCGGCAACGGCCACGGCCTCCCGTCGGACGAGGCGATCGTCTACATCTCCTCGGCCGACCTCATGCCGCGCAATCTCGACCGCCGCGTCGAGACCATGGTGCCGATCACCAATCCAACTGTGCATGAACAGATTCTGGGCCAGATCATGCTGGGCAACATCATGGACAATCAGCAAAGTTTCGACGTATTGGCTGATGGAACCTCCCGGCGCGTGGTGCTGGAGGAGGGCGAGGAACAGTTCAACGCGCAGGAATATTTCATGACCAATCCGAGCCTGTCGGGACGGGGTGACGCGCTGAAATCGCATGCGCCCAAGCGAATAGCCCAGTTCAAGCGCCGCAAGAAGAACGCCACCACCTGATGCTGTCCAATTCCCAGGGCCGGCTGCAGGACCGCCGACCGCTGTCCATCATCGACATCGGCTCCAATTCGATCCGTCTCGTCGTCTATGAGGGGCTGGCGCGCTCGCCGACCATGCTGTTCAACGAAAAGATGCTGGCCGGCCTCGGCCGCGGCATCGTGTCGACGGGGAAGCTAGACCCGGAGGGGGTGGCGCGCTCGATGGAGGAGTTTCGCCGTTTCCGCGCGCTCTCCGACCAGGCTGGCGCCGAACACATGTACGTGCTGGCAACCGCCGCCGCCCGCGAGGCGATCAACGGTCCTGATTTCATCCATCGCGCCGAGGATGTGCTCAAGACCGAAATCCGTGTGCTCTCCGGCCGCCAGGAAGCGCATTATTCCGCGCTCGGCGTCATCTCCGGCTTCCACCCGGCCAACGGCATTGCCGGCGACCTTGGCGGCGGCAGCCTCGAACTCATAGACATTGATGGCGAGGCGATCGGCGACGGTATCACGCTGCCGCTCGGCGGCCTGCGCCTGCAGGACATGGCGAAGAACTCGCTCGTCCAGGCACAGAAGATCGCGCGCCAGGAACTGGCCCGGGCCAAGCTCTTGAAGGGCGGACAAGGCAGGACTTTCTACGCTGTTGGCGGCACTTGGCGAAACCTCGCCAGGCTGCATATGGAGATGAACAACTACCCGCTCGGCGTCATGCACCACTACGAAATATCGGCCGAGAGCGCTCAGAACTTCCTCAAGCAGGTGACCAGGGGCGAAGTCGAAAAGGTGAGGGGTATCGAGGGTGTCTCCAAGAACCGCCGCTCGCTGCTGCCCTATGGCGCTCTCGTGCTGCAGGAGATCATGACGGCGATGCAGCCGTCCAGGATCATCGTTTCGGCGCAAGGCGTGCGTGAGGGTTTCCTCTATTCGCTCCTCGATGCGGCCGAGCAGAAGGCCGATCCGCTGATCTCGGCCGCCGAGGAGCTTGCGCTTCTGCGCTCGCGTTCGGTCCATCACGCGCATGACCTGGTCGAATGGACCGGCAAGGCTTTCAAGGCGTTCGGCATCGACGAGACGGAAGACGAAGCGCGCTATCGCCATGCCGCCTGCCTGCTCGCCGATATCGGCTGGCGCGCTCATCCGGAATATCGCGGCAAGCAGTCGCTCAACATCATCGCGCATGCCTCGTTCATCGGTGTCGATCACCCCGGCCGCGCCTACCTGGCGCTGACCAACGCCTACCGTCATGATGGCGTCTTCAATGAATTGGTGGCGCCCGAAATCAAGGCGCTGGCGCCGCCGCGCCTGCTGGAGCGCGCCCGCGTGCTGGCAGCGATGATGCGCGTCGTCTATCTGCTGACGGCAGCCATGCCCGGCATCATGCCGAGGCTGAAATGGGAAAGCCGCCCGAACGGCGCGCTGGCGCTAGTACTACCGGCTTCGCTCTCCAACCTGTACGGCGAGCGCCCGGCCGGCCGGCTGGCGCAACTGGCGCGCATCACCAACCGCCGTCTGGTGCTGGCGGTCGAGGGAGGGCAGAGCGTGTCGGCGAAATAGTCAAGTCGCGTCGGCGCCGATGCCGAAGCCGCGACTGTCGGCCGACCATGCGCCGGCGCCGGCCATGGCAAGCGCGAGGAAACCACCCGATATCGCGATATCCTTCATCAGCATCTGCTGGTGCAGGAAGGCGAGCGTCGCATCCTCGGCGCCTTGGCCGAAATGGCCGATATAGCCGGCCGCGATGCAGAAGCCGGCAAGCAGGAGTGCCACGATCCGCGTCTGCAAACCAACGAGGATCAGCAGCCCCGCGATCAACTCGAAAAGGCCAGTGCCCCAGGCGGCGAGCGCCGGCAGCGGCAGGCCGAGACTGGCGAAATAGCTGGTGGTGCCGGCAATGTTGGCGAGCACCTGGAAGCCGGACGGCACGAACAGCACGGCAAACAACAGCCGCGAAACCAGAAGCAATGCACTGCGACCCATGGCTCCCTCCCTTGCCGGCACGGTCGCCGGCGCCGTTGCAATCTAATGCATGTTGCCCGGGAGTGTCCTCGGTTCCGGGACAATGACATGCATAAAATCACAAGCTTACAGCAGGGTGGGCGAATTGCCGCGACATGCTGTAGGCCTGTGATCCCATAACGAAAAAGCGGCGCGGAAAATTCCGCGCCGCTCATTTCAGGTCCTTGGAGGAAAACCTCAGCCGCGCTTGGCGTCGATCGAATATGCGCCGGCACCCGAGGAGGCCAGCAGCAGGAAACCGCCGGTGATGGCGACATTCTTGAGGAACTGGATCATCTGCATCTGGTCGGCCCAGCCGGTGTGGGCGACCAGCCCGGTCGCGATCGTGAAGATCGCGAGCACCCAGGCGGCGACCCTGGTCTGGAAACCGACGAGGACGGCAAGGCCGCCAAGCAGCTCGATCAATCCGACGATGACGGCCGTCGCCGTTGGTGCCGGCAGGCCGAGGCCGCCGAAATAGGCGGCGGTGCCGGAAATGGCTGTGAGCTTGCCGAATCCGGAAAGCAGAAAAATGACCGCGAGCAGGATACGGCCGATGAGGATGGTGACGGAGCTGTTCGACGCGGTGCCGCTGCCGGCGAAGGAGGTGTTTGTGGACATGGTGGCTCTCCGAAAGAGGTTGATGCCCCATCAGATAGACCATGCCGACTGTTCACCAAAGCCGCCTGTCCGGCGACACATTGTTCACAGGGCATACGTTTCTGTGAGCCGGTAAAAAACGGAAATTCGTGTCAATCGATGCGCTGGAGTGAGGACATTCTCCCGCCGAAAAATGCCTTCACCCCGGATGCGTCATGTCCTGCGGCCGCACCAGGCGGTCATAGTCGGCCTCGCTGACCAGTCCGGTTGCCAACGCTTCCTCGCGCAACGTCGTGCCTTTCTTGTGCGCGGTCTTGGCGATCTTGGCGGCGTTGTCGTAGCCGATGGTGGGCGCAAGCGCAGTCACCAGCATCAGCGAACGGTCGAGTGCCGCCTTGATGTTGTCCTCTCGCGCCTCGATGCCGACGACGCAATTGTCGGTGAAGGAGACCGAAGCGTCGGCGAGCAACTGCACCGACTGCAGGAAATTATAGGCCATTAGCGGATTGTAGACGTTGAGCTCGAAATGGCCCTGGCTGCCGGCGAAGGTCAGCGCCGCATTGTTGCCGAACACCTGCACGCAGACCTGCGTCATCGCCTCGCACTGGGTAGGATTGACCTTGCCCGGCATGATCGAGGAGCCCGGTTCGTTTTCCGGCAGCGACAATTCGCCGAGGCCCGAGCGCGGGCCGGAGCCGAGGAAACGGATGTCGTTGGCGATCTTGAACAGTGCCGCGGCCGCTGCGTTGATGGCACCGTGCGAGAACACCATGGAATCATGGGCGGCGAGCGCCTCGAACTTGTTCGGCGCGGTGACGAAGGCGACGCCGGTAATGGCGGCGATGCGATCGGCCACCCGCTCGGCGAAACCGACCGGCGCATTGAGGCCGGTGCCGACGGCGGTGCCGCCCTGCGCCAGTTCCTGCAAGCCGGGCAGCGTCTGCTCGATGCGCTTGATCGAGGAGGCGACCTGCGCCGCATAGCCGGAGAATTCCTGGCCCAGCGTCAGCGGCGTGGCATCCTGCGTGTGGGTGCGGCCGATCTTGATGATGTGGTTGAAATCCCGGCTCTTGGCGGCGAGCGCCTTGTGCAGGTGGTGCAGCGCGGGGATCAGGTCATGTATGATCCGCTCGGCGCAGGCGATGTGCATGGCCGTCGGATAGGTGTCGTTGGAGGACTGGCTCATATTGACATGGTCGTTGGGGTGGACCGGCTTTTTCGAGCCCATGACGCCGCCCAGCATCTCGATCGCGCGGTTCGAGATCACCTCGTTGGCGTTCATGTTGGACTGCGTGCCCGAGCCGGTCTGCCAAACCACCAGCGGAAAGTGGTCGTTGAGCTTGCCGTCGATAACCTCCTGCGCGGCCTCGATGATCGGTTTGCCGATGACCGGATCGAGCCGCTTGAGTTCCATGTTGGCTTCCGCCGCCGCCCGCTTGACGATGCCCAGCGCGCGCACGATCGAAGCCGGCTGCTTCTCCCAACCGATCTTGAAATTGCCGAGGGAACGCTGCGCCTGCGCGCCCCAATAACGGTCGGCGGCGACCTCGATGGGGCCGAACGTATCGGTTTCGGTTCTCGTCTTTTGCGTGCTCACGGCAAGGCTCCGGTCTATCGATTTGGGCAACGGCGTATCGCGTTGCACATATGGCTTCAAGCGGAGAATGCGAACGGTAAGGATGCAAATCGGTTGAAGCTATAGCCAGTCTCCCCTATCGCGGCGGAGATGACTCACCCCGCCGTATACCCCCCGTCAATCGCAAAGATGCCGCCGCTGGTCCAGGCGGCATCATCGCTGGCGAGATGGACCGCCATCCCGGCGAGGTCGTCAGGGCGGCCGATGCGGCCGAGGGGATAGCTGCGCTCGACATAGGCTTTCAGTTCCGCCTGTGCCTCGGCCGGCAGGTTGTCGACAGTCTTGCGCCGCATTGCCGTGTCCACCGTACCGGGTGCGATTGCGTTGACGCGGATGCCGCGCGGGCCGAGTTCGAAGGCCAGCGATTTGGTCAGCGAGTTCAACGCGCCTTTGGACAGGGAGTAGAGGCTTGATGGCCGCTTCGGGATCATCTTGTTGGCGAAATAGGAGGAGATGTTGATGACGGATGCACCTGCACCGAGATGCGGCAGCAGCCCCTGGGTGAGGAAGAAGGCCGCCGTCACATTGAGCGCGAAAGAGTGCTGGAACTGTGCCTCGCTGACACTCTCGAACGGCACGAGACAGGCGACACCGGCATTGTTGACGAGAACGTCGAGTGGCCGGCCGGATTCTTTCACCTGCTCGACGACCGCTGCGAGGCCGGGGCTGGTGGCGAGATCGGCCGACAATATCGCCACCATGCCATTCGAGCCGAGGGCCGTCAGCTTATGGCGAGCGGTGTCGAGTTTGCCCGCGTCGCGGCCGACGATCAGGACATCGGCGCCCTCGTGCAGGAATGCCTCGGCGATCGCCAGGCCGATGCCGTCCGATCCGCCGGTGACCACCGCCCGCTTGCCGCGAAGCCTCATCACGCACCTCACCATGCGTTTGCCCTCAAACAGAGGGATCGCACCGCAAGTCCGTGACGGGGTCAAGCCATCAGGCTATCTCAGGGTATGAACTTCGGCCGACGTTCGGCGCAAGCGCCCGACCGGATCCCGTCTCGTCTGGGCGCAAAATTGCGGTCGCAATCCCCATTGGGAGGACCCGGCCTTTGTCGCCTCGGCGATGACGGGACAGTTGACCGGCCGCTGATCACCGCAACAGCGACCGGGCCGTGGGCGCCAGCCGCAATGTCTCGACCGGCTTTATGCTGATGGCCTGCATGTTCTGGCCAAGCGCCTGCCACACCGGCGAAGTGGCGAGGCGATGGCTGGCATGGGCATCGCCGTCGGGGAAGCCGATAACGGTGATGAAGACGTTTTCGCCGGCGCGCACGGGAAGTCGCGGGAAGGTGTTTGCGGCCGGCTCCGTCAGGAAGGCGCCGAGCAGACGCACGCCGGTCTGGGCAAGCCGCGCAACCATCTCCACCCGGAAGCGCCCGGCGAGGTCGGCGCCGATGCCCGACCGCAAATGATGAATCGAAATCTCAACCGGGCTGGGCAACCCGCTCCGTTCGCTTGTGCTTTTGGCCGTGTCGGCCGTTGGCCGGTGCAATCCTGACAGAACGAAACCGGCATCCGGCCACGCCGGCCGCAGCAGCAGCACATCGTCGGAATCGATCATCGTCGCGTTTGCGGCGTCGCGGTGCGCCGCCCATACCGGGCCGTCATAGAACGCAATCAGAGCGTCCTTGCGCGCATCCATGCTCTCGAAACCGCGCATCCAGACGAACATATCGGGGCGGTCTAGATCGCGGAACTGGCCGATGATGGTCATCCCCGCGTCTTCCTGGCTTTCGATGAACTGCGTGTCGAAGATATCGATCAACGTTTCGCGCCGGCCCGGCTTCAACGTGTACTGCCGCAATTCGACGATCGGCGAGGCGAGTACCGCCGGCTTAGGCGTGGCATTCGGGATCGGGTTCATCCGCGGAGTCTCCAAAACAGGTTGATCATCCTGTTTATAAACAGACCGGTTGCCCTGTTTTGTCAACATGCTATCCTTCGACAATGTCAGCAGAGCTCAACATCCGGCCGCGGCGAGTCCGAGGTAAACGCATCAATGACCCCGAAGGCATGCGCCGCAAAGTGCTCGATGTCGCCGAGGCGGCATTTCAGGCACGCGGCTACCATGCTTCCAGCCTCGGCGACCTGATGGCGGCGGCAGGCGTCAGCGGTGGCGCCTTGCATCATCATTTCGCGACCAAGAAGGCGCTGGCGCTGGCGGTCATCGACGAGCGCGTGGCGGCGGCGGTCGAGGAGACGTGGATCGCGCCGGTGCGGCAGGCGGTTTCGGCCCGCGAGGGCGTGCGTCAAGTGTTCGACGCCATGGCGGCGGAACTGGAACGGCAAGGTTTCGTGCGCGGTTGCCCTCTCAACAATCTGGCGCATGAACTGTCGCTCGCCGATCCCGAATTTCGGAATGCCCTTGCCGGCGTCTTTTCGGCCTGGCGCCAGGCGATCGCCGACAAGATCAGGGCCGACCAGCGGGAGGGCAGGGATCAAGGCACGGATCCCGAGCATTTTGCGGTGTTGGCGGTCGCCACCTATTCCGGCGCCATGTCGATGGCCAAGACAGCGCAGGACGCCGGCTCCTTGCGCGATTGCCTTGCGGCGCTGGAGCGGAGCGCCTCGCTCGCCGCATCACCGCAGGGCGAGCCGGTGGCGAGGCGACGTCGCAGGGTGCTGCGCCGGCACGGCGCTACTTGAGGCAGGTGAATCGCTAGGGCCCGGCTATGTGGCCGATGTCTCGACCAACTGGACGGACAGACGCCGCTTGTGCTGAATTCCCCGATGATGAATCGACTTCCGTCCCTATTGTTTTCACGACGTGGTTTTCTGGTGTGCAGCGATGCGGACCGCCAGGCCTTGCTGGCCGCCCTGACGGGCAGAACGTCGTTGCCGTCTTCCGCGGTCACCAGCACGAGGTGCCGATGATCTATCAACGCGCCGGCCTCGATCTCTTCAAGCCGAAAGCCGCCTATATGGCGGCTTCGCCTTGGCACGTGTCACCGGCAACAGCCTGGATGTCGTGCTGGGCGAAGCCGGCGACGATCATGGCGACGTGATTTTCACCAACGCTTTCAGCAAATCGCTGAAGACGTGAAAAGGGCCGCTCGACGCGGCCCCTTTCCTCAGCGGTCAAGCGATTTCTTGACCTTGTCCTTCGCGTCGCCATAGGCCTTCTGCACCTTGCCGGTGGCCTTGTCTGCCATGCCTTCTGCCTGCGTCTGCCTATCGCCGGTCACTTTGCCGGCGGCTTGCTTGACCGAGCCTTTTACCTGCTTGGCCGCACCGGCGACCTGATCCTTGTTCACCATTTTCTCATCTCCCGGGTTTGGTTCGCCTTGGCAAACGAGCCGGCACGGTTTCGGTTCCAACAGCCGCCGCTTATGTCGGCGAAACAGGGTGTCTTTCGGGCGCCGCGCCGGCAGGCTAGGGTGCCGGCCAGCGCACTCCGCAAGGAGCAAACCGCCAAGGGGGACAAATGTCGGAATTCACGCTCTATATCGGCAACAAGTGCTTCTCGTCCTGGTCGCTCAGGCCCTGGGTGGCGATGCGGCACCTGGAGATACCGTTCGAAGAGGTCTTGGTGCGGCTGCGCACCCCCGAGACCGCCGCCAACCTGGCGAAAGTGTCGCCGACAGGTCAGGTCCCTGTCCTGGTTCACAAGTCCTCGAATCACACTGGCGGAATGGTCTGGGAAACCCTTGCCATCCTTGAATACCTCGCCGATCTCTTTCCGGAGAAAAAGCTCTGGCCGGCCGATATCGGCGCCCGGGCGCTGGCGCGTTCGGCGGCGACCGAGATGCATTCCGGTTTTCGCGAAGTCCGCTATGGCTGGCCGATGAACTTGCGCCGACCGAGGGCCCACAAGCCACTCGACGCCGAGGGCGAGGCGCAATGCGCCCGCATCGAAGCGCTGTGGCGCGAGTGCCGCGAGAAACACGGCAAGGGCGGCCCGTTTCTGTTCGGCCATTTCACCGCGGCCGATGCCATGTATGCGCCTGTCGTTACCCGCTTCGACACCTATGGCGGGGATCTGGCGCCCGATACCAGGGCCTATGTCGACGCCATCCTCGCGCTGCCGGCGATGCGCCAGTGGTATGCGGAAGCGGCGAAGGAGCCGTGGCCGGAGCCGGGGCCGGACGAATAGGACCTCTCTGCGAAGCCGCCTTCCCCGTTTATCGGGACGGCCTATCTAGGAGCATTGGCGCGGCGCCTTTTGGAGATGTTGCAATGACCGTTTCTTCCATGCTTGCCGGCAAGGTTGCTCTCGTCACCGGCGCCTCCTCGGGCATTGGCGAGGCGACGGCTGCGGCATTGGCCGCTGCCGGGGCAAGGGTGGCGGTCGCCGCCCGTCGGGTCGAGAGGCTCGAAGCTCTGGCCGCCCGCATCGAAAAAATCGGCGGAACGGCTTTGCGCATCGAGGCCGACGTCACCAGCAGTGACGATGTCGCGGCCATGGTCGGGAGGGTCGTGGCCGAATGGGGTCAGCTAGACATCCTCGTCAACAATGCCGGCGTGATGCTGCTCTCGCCGGCAGCGGAGGCAACGCTCGACGACTGGCGCCATATGGTGGAACTCAACCTGCTGGCGCTGATGGGCGTCACCAAGGCGGCGCTGCCGCATCTCAAGGCTGCCAAGGGCCATATCGTCAATGTCTCGTCGGTCGCCGGCCGCGTCGCCAATCCCGGCGCCAGCGGTTACGCGGCGACGAAATTTGGTGTCGTCGGTTTTTCGGAATCACTGCGGCGCGAAGTTTATGCCGACAAGGTTCGCGTCACCGTGATCGAGCCCGGCCTCGTGCGCACGGAGCTTGGCGACCATATCACCAACGCTGCCTCGAAGGCGGGGCTGGACCAGCGCCTCGCCACGATGGAAGCGCTGACCGCCGAGGATGTCGCCGCCGCCATCCTCTATGCCGTCGGTCAGCCGGCGCGCGTCAACGTCAACGAGATCGTCATCAGACCGACCGACCAGGAACGCTGAGCGGCCGCCGGCAACGCTCAGGTGCGGGCGCTTGTTCACCATGGATGTTGGCCAGATGACGCGCTTTCAGCCGTCGAATTCTCGGATCGATGGCGCAACATTTGACAGGCGTCTGAAACACGCGTAGAAGAAAGTTGTCGATATTTGTTTGACTGACTTTTGTTATCCGCGCTTCCGAGCGCGCCTTTGACGAACTTCCCACATCAAAAATCGAGACAAACGACGTTGTGCATCCGCATAACGGCGAACGAATATTTGCCATGGAAAGGGTTCGTCATGAGCACCGGCACAGTTAAGTGGTTCAACGCCACCAAGGGTTTTGGTTTTATTCAGCCTGACGACGGCTCCGCCGACGTTTTTGTTCACATCTCGGCCGTGGAACGCGCCGGTATGCGCGACATCGTCGAAGGCCAGAAGCTCGGCTACGAGATGGTCCGCGACAACAAGTCGGGCAAGATGTCCGCCGACCAGTTGAAGGCGGCCTGAAGAAAGAATTCAGCCGTCCCGGTGACCACGGATGTACTGGCACCGGTGAACGGCGAATTCGGGCGCATGGCCACGGGAACCTGAGTTTCCACGGCCTGTGCTGCCCATCAGGAGCTAGCCATGTGCATCCAGTTGGATGCGCGGCGCTCCCAGGGAAGGTCAGGCGGTGCCTGGCCTTTTTCATTTTACGCTTGTTGCCGCCGAAAATGCGCTGCGCATTGGGCCGAACGTGCTAAGGGACGCTCCAGCATCTTGAATCCGCTGCCGCATCGCTTTGTGCATGGTCCGGACCGAAGACCCGGTCTCGTCCTATCGGCACCAGGCTCCTGACAGGAGAAAGATTTTGACCGCCCATTCGAAGACAGCCGTCGATCCGGCCGTGTCGCTGTTCAGCAAAACGCAAACCCAGTCGATGTCGCTTAACCGCATCATTTCCGAACGCGACGCCGTCAGCGAAGCGCGGGAAGCCAAGACCGCGCGCCTGCGCGAGTTGCGGCTGGAGAAGGAGGCCGACGCGATGGCGGCGGCGGCGGCACTCGCGGCGCTGCCGAAACGAGCCGGAAAACGCTGATGGCCACCAAGCGCGTACCGCAAACGCCAATCGCGGCCGATGTGACCATCGCCGATATGGTCGAGACCTTGGACAAGCCGGTCGAATATGTCCGGCGCGTGCTGGAAAAGCTCGAACGCTGCAAGCGCGCCCATGGCGATGCCCAGGTGCGCGTCGGCGTGCGCGGCCGGGCCGAGTGCCCGAACTACCTCATCGAGTATGTCCGCGAAGACGCCAAGACCCGTGAGCGGGTCACCTATCAGGATGCCGCCTATAGCGGCAGCACGCATCGTGAGCTGGCGGCGCACCACATCGCGGAAGCCAGGAATTGGTCGCCCGAGGAAATGAATATCACGGCGGTTTCGGCGTTGATCGGCCGCTTGCGCAATCCGCGCGCACCATCATCGCGTTTCGCCGACGAGGATTGAAATGGCCATAAAATTCTCCGCCAAGGACCAGCCGGCAGCACCGGCTCCCGCCCCAAAGCCGGCCAAGCCGGTTGCCGCGCCGAAGGCCGCCGAGGCCGACCAGGCAGCGACCGATCTTTTCAAGTCGCCAGCGGACGCACCGAAGGGCAAGACCGGCAAGAAGAAGTAGCGCCTTGCCGCGGGACACCGATCGCAATCTTGCGAAGCCGGGGCTGATTGCCCAGCCAGCCACGACCAGCCTGCCGTCGGCTCAACCAGGCATCGCTCCCATGTTCGATTGCCAGAGCTGCGGCGCGTGCTGTTCCTATTCAGCCGACTGGCCCCGCTTTTCGACCGAGGACGATGCGCAGCTCGACCGCATTCCGGAAAAATACGTGGCGGCCGACCTGTCGGGCATGCGCTGTGACGGCGTGCGCTGTTCGGCCCTGTCTGGCGAAGTCGGCAAGTCGACCGCTTGCACCATCTATGACCTTCGCCCGGATGTTTGCCGCGCCTGTATGCCTGGCGATGACGAGTGCCTGACGGCGCGCCGGGCGCTCGGATTTTCCGCCTCTTAACGGCGGCTTCCTGGCGGCGAATGCATGTCGCCCGAAGCGTCCTCGGTTCCGGGACAACGACATGCAGAAAATCGGAAGCTTACAGCAGGTCGGCGAATCCTGTCGCCGCGACAAGCTGTAATTACTGTCGCTTGTGCACACCCCGCTTGCTGGCTAGGCTGCGTCAGGGTAGGGCGCCGGAGGAAATCATCGTGAGCATCGAATTTCTGTTGACGTCGCTGATCGTCGTGGCTTCGCCGGGAACCGGCGTACTCTATACGCTGAGCGCCGGGCTTTCGCGTGGTGCGCGGGCCTCGATCATTGCCGCCTTCGGCTGCACGCTCGGCATCATCCCGCATATGGCGGCCGCCATCACCGGCCTGGCGGCGCTGCTGCACACCAGTGCTGTCGCCTTCGAGACGCTGAAATATCTGGGCGTCGCCTATCTGCTCTACATGGCCTGGAACACGCTGAAGGAAAAAGGCGGCCTGAGCGTCGACGACAATGTCGCGCCGCGCTCGGCTGGCAAGGTGATCGCCACCGGCATCCTCGTCAACGTGCTCAATCCGAAACTGTCGATCTTCTTCTTCGCCTTCCTGCCGCAATTCGTCAGCACCACCGAACCCAACGCACTGTCGAAGATGCTGGAGCTCAGCTCGGTCTTCATGTTTTTGACCTTCGTGGTTTTTGTCGGCTACGGCATCTTCGCGGCGTCGATCCGCAGCCATGTCGTGTCGCGGCCAATGGTGCTGACCTGGATGCGCCGGACTTTTGCCGGCGCCTTCGTCATGCTCGGCGCGAAGCTGGCGCTGGCGGATAGGTGATCGAGGCGCTTGGTCTAGCCCTTGACATAACCCATCGCCTCGACGATCCGCCCGTCCGCGACGCGCATCAGGTTGACGCCGCGCAGCGAATTGCCGTCGGCCATCCAGTAGCGCCAGCGGACCGTGGCGCGGTCGCCGGCCACGAAAGTCTCTTCGAGGTCGAAGCGCGTACCGGGTGCGGTGGCGATCGCCGACCACAGCTCGACGCATGCTGCCTTGCCGGCGCGGTGCGCGCCGTCCGGTGCCGGCGTGGTGTTCTCGATCACGCAGTCCTGCGCCACCAGATCGTCGAGAGCCGAGGGATCGTGACGCTGGAACACATCGTTATAGCGCCGCATGATTTCAGCCGTTTCGCCCGAGCGGTTGGCCGTGGTGATGTCGATGATCAATTCCTGGGTCATGCGATTTCTCATTCCGTTCAGTGACTTATAAGCTTCGCTTTCAGCGTGATCGTGGCGACGCCGGCCAGCGCCCGCGAGACGAGGCATCGCGCCTTGGCCGACTGCGCCAGCCGCTCGACGTCGGCGGCGGCGAGCCCGGGGACGTTCGCCTCCGTCTCCAATTCAATGCGGGTAATGGTCGGCCCGGCCGCGGTGGCGCCCAGATGCACCTTGGCGATCGTGTGGATGTCGCTTGCGATGTGACCTTCGCTGCCGAGGATGGCGGTGAGCGCCATCGAGAAGCAGCCGGCATGGGCGGCCGCGATCAGTTCCTCCGGATTGGTGCCGGGCCCGTTTTCGAAGCGGGACGGGAATGAGTAGGGACCCTCGAACGCGCCGCTGCCCAGCCGGAGCCGTCCGGAACCTTCCTTGAGCGGGCCGTGCCATTCGGCCGATGCTTCGCGAATTGTCATTGCTACGTCTCCTCTGCTTGATGAAATGAAGGCTCCGCGACCGCTTCGCGAGCCAGGACGCCGTCTTGCCCTTCCCGCCAAAACATCTATCTCTGCCCCAATATGTAGACCGATTTACATATTATGTAGACCGATTGTCATATTGCGGGCAAGCCCTATAATGCGCACTCCTGACAGAGGTTGACATGGCGACGGACACACGCACGCGGATGATCGAGGCGACGGCACTGCTGTTGCGGCGGCGCGGCTATCACGGCACGTCGCTCAACGATATCTTGAGCGCCAGCGGCGCGCCGCGCGGCTCGCTTTACTTCCACTTTCCCGGTGGCAAGGATCAGCTGGTCGTCGAGGTGACGCGCGCCAGCGTCGCCGAGGTAACCGAGCGTCTGGGCGAGGCTTTGGCCGCCGAACGCGACCCTGCGGTCGCCGTCCATCACATCTATCAATCGGTGGGACGCATGCTGGAAGACAATGAGTTCTCACTGGGCTGCCCGGTCGCGCCGGTCGTGCTGGACTCGCCAGGCGATGTGCCCGACCTTGTCGAACTGTGCCGCTCTGCATTCGAACAGTGGATCGGCTTGCTGCGTGAGGCTTTCGTCAGGGCAGGAGTGCCCGAGCGTCGCGCGCAGGCACTGGCGCTGCTGGTCGAGTCTTCGCTGGAAGGCTTGATGGTGATTGCCCGCGCCACCCGCGACCGCTCATCGCTCAACGCCGTTGCCGATGAGGTGGCCGTCCTTATCGAGCAGGCCGTGCTCGCCGGCAAGGCGCCCAAGCAAGCGGAGACTGCCGCTGTCTGACCGGTAGTCCCAACTACCGCGGTGGAGCACCAGCCTCAAGACGCAAAGAAAAGGGCGACCACTCGGCCGCCCTTTCAATAATTGTCGAGGATGGACTTCTTAGAAGTCCATACCGCCACTCAAGCCCGCTTGCGGGCTTGAGCAACTTGGATTCATGGGCGTGCTTTATGGACTTCTTAGAAGTCCATACCGCCCATGCCGCCCATGCCGCCGCCGCCCATGCCGCCAGGCATGCCGCCGGCGCCAGAGTCCTTCTTCGGAGCTTCGGCGATCATGGCCTCGGTGGTGACGAGCAGGCCGGCGACCGAGGCCGCGTCCTGGAGGGCCGTGCGCACGACCTTGACCGGATCGACGATACCCATGACGATCATGTCGCCATATTCGCCGGTCTGGGCGTTGTAGCCGAAGGTCGCGCCCTTGTTCTCAAGGATCTTGCCGGCAACGATCGAGGCTTCCGCACCAGCGTTGGCCGCGATCTGGCGGGCCGGAGCCTGCAGCGCACGACGCACGATGTTGATGCCGGCGGCCTGGTCGGCGTTGACGCCGGTCACCTTGATGTTGGCCGAAGCGCGCAGCAGGGCAACGCCACCGCCAGCAACGATGCCTTCTTCCACGGCCGCGCGGGTCGCGTTGAGGGCGTCATCGACGCGGTCCTTCTTTTCCTTGACTTCGACTTCCGTCGCACCGCCGACGCGGATCACCGCAACGCCGCCGGCGAGCTTCGCCAGACGTTCCTGCAGCTTCTCCTTGTCGTAGTCCGAGGTGGTCTCCTCGATCTGCTGCTTGATCTGGGCGACGCGGCCCTGGATCTCGGCTTTCTTGCCGGCGCCGTCGACGATGGTGGTGTTCTCCTTGGAGATCGACACCTTCTTGGCGCGGCCGAGCATGTTGAGG
Organism: Mesorhizobium sp. URHB0026; assembly: GCF_054059755.1. Taxonomy (NCBI): domain Bacteria; kingdom Pseudomonadati; phylum Pseudomonadota; class Alphaproteobacteria; order Hyphomicrobiales; family Phyllobacteriaceae; genus Mesorhizobium; species Mesorhizobium sp. URHB0026. Next base: position 3,678,857 of record NZ_JBSSCN010000001.1, read on the forward strand.
CCGACATTCTCGAGCTTGATGCCGAGGTCTTCCGAAATGACCTGGCCACCGGTCAGGATGGCGATGTCTTCCAGCATGGCCTTGCGGCGATCACCGAAGCCCGGCGCCTTGACGGCGGCGATCTTCAGGCCACCACGCAGCTTGTTGACGACCAGCGTGGCGAGCGCCTCGCCTTCGACGTCTTCCGAGATGATGAGCAGCGGCTTCGAGGTCTGCACGACGGCTTCGAGGACCGGCAGCATCGCCTGCAGGTTGGAGAGCTTCTTCTCGTGCAGGAGGATGTAGACGTCCTCCAGCTCGGCAACCATCTTGTCGGCGTTGGTCACGAAGTAGGGCGAGAGATAGCCGCGGTCGAACTGCATGCCTTCGACGACTTCGAGTTCGGTCTCGGCGGTCTTGGCTTCCTCAACCGTGATGACCCCTTCGTTGCCGACCTTCTGCATCGCTTCAGCGATCATCTTGCCGACCGACTCGTCGCCATTGGCCGAGATCGTGCCGACCTGGGCGACTTCCTCGGAAGTCTTGATCTTCTTGGCGGCCTTGCCGAGAGCAGCGACCACTTCGGTGACGGCGAGATCGATGCCGCGCTTCAGGTCCATCGGGTTCATGCCGGCGGCAACCGACTTGTGGCCTTCCTGGACGATCGACTGCGCCAGAACGGTCGCGGTCGTGGTGCCGTCGCCGGCGATGTCGTTGGTCTTCGAAGCAACTTCGCGGACCATCTGCGCGCCCATGTTCTCGAACTTGTCTTCAAGTTCGATTTCCTTGGCGACGGTGACGCCGTCCTTGGTGATGCGCGGGGCGCCGAACGACTTGTCGATGACGACGTTGCGGCCCTTGGGACCGAGCGTGACCTTCACCGCGTCGGCGAGGATGTTGACGCCGCGCAGCATGCGCTCACGGGCATCGCGGGAGAATTTTACGTCTTTGGCAGCCATGTTTTAGCTCCTGGCAGGGGCTCGGATAGAGCCCGAAAAATTCGAGTTGAGGGTGAGGCCGATAATCAGCCGATGATGCCCATGATGTCGGATTCCTTCATGATCAGAAGGTCTTCGCCATTGAGCTTGACTTCGGTGCCCGACCACTTGCCGAACAGGATGCGGTCGCCGGCCTTGACGTCCAGCGGGACCAGCTTGCCAGCTTCGTCACGAGCGCCGGAGCCGACGGCGATGATCTCGCCTTCCTGCGGCTTTTCCTTCGCCGTGTCCGGGATGATGATCCCGCCGGCGGTCTTGGATTCGGATTCGACCCGGCGAACGACCACGCGGTCATGAAGCGGGCGGAACTTCGACTTTGCCATTTTTTCTTCCTCGAATGAGAACGGTGAGAAACAGTTCCTCCGTCCGGCGAAGCCGGACAACCTACAACATCCGGCGGCGCCGGAGCTGTGGTTAGCACTCACCAAAGGCGAGTGCTAACGTGGCGCTGAAATAGGCCGCCGGCCTGCCAGAGTCAAGGCGCGTGAATCGCCTCTTGATAGGATGGCGATGAACTTATCGAAGCTTGGCAGAACCGAGCACCAGGAGCGGGCAACGTTCCGCCAGGGGATAGCTGCCGCTTGGCACGACGCGCACCTGGTCGAACCACCCTCGCGCCTCGTCCACGAGCATGGCCAGCGTCGCGAAGCTGTACCTCGTTTCGGAGCCCGCATAGACATCGATCGTGTTGATGGATGCCATGCTCCATCCCGTGTCTGCCGCAAGAGCCTCCCGATCCGGAAACAGCTTGTCGAATGCCGCACGGACTGCCTGCACATCGACGCTGCTGTCGCAATCGACGGTCGTGCACGCCATGGCGATCCGCCATTTGAGCGCGTGGAAATTCTCGATTCCGCCGGCTCGGACCAGAGCTTCGATGCCGCGCAGGCCGTCCACGGTTTCCGGCCGAGCGAACACGCGGATCGCCGCGTGCCCGCCAGGCTTCATTACCCTTGCGATTTCACCGAACAGCGAACCGCGCGCGGCCTTGGTATCGACCGCCGACAGGCAGCCGTCACCGATGACCGCGTCGAAACTTTTCTGCGCGACCGGGAGGTCAAGCCAGTTGCCGGCCATCGCCCTTCGCGATGTGTTGTCGCCGGCCCATAGGCCAGAAATCATGGTGGCCGATTGATCGATCGCCAACATCGATCTGCCTAGAACAGCCAGTTCAGGTGTCACCCCAAGCAGAAGGACATCGGCATTTCCGAGATCGAGTTCGCGCTCGAATATGCCAACGGTTTCCGGCGTCGGCCGGAGGGGGGCGTCCAGGAGCTTCCAGTGTCGATGATAATTATCCCAATGATTCGTCATGCAGACCCGTTGGAGTCCAGGAAAGTCTGGCATTGATTGATTAGAGCCGCTTAATGGAAGTGGGGATGGAAGCCAAGGGGCTAGCTGGTGGCGCGCATCATTGTCATAACGCATGAGCATGACCGGTTCCTGGGTCACCGCGGCCTTCTGCTGCGCCGGAATAGCCGTTACATGCTTTTCGATGTTCTGGAGGACCTGAAAAGGAGGGGCCATTCAGTCCGGATTCAGCCTGGCCTCTCCGGACAATCCAGCGCCGATGTCGCGGTTCTGCACGTCGATGCGACAACGACGCCGGCAGATTATCTCGACTATGCGCGGAGTTTTCCCTTATGCCTCAATGTCGGGGCCGCCGACATATCGAAACGGCGGGTAAGCGGAGCGCTTCTGGCCAAGGGCAACGGCTGGCTGGGCCCGGTCATCGTCAAAAGCAATCTCAACAACCAGGGCATTCCGGAGACACGGCTCAATCGGCGGTCGAGGCGTGCCGGCCAACCGGCACCTTTTGCGCACGTGCCGGCCATGCCGTCCTACGAGGTCTACCAATCCCGGGACGACGTTCCCGATGGCGTCCTTGATCGGGATGATCTGGTCGTGGAAAAGTTCATCCCGGAAAAAGAACCTGACGGCTTTGCGGTGCGCTTCTGGGTGTTTTGCGGAGAGCGCGAGCGCTGCACCCGCTACGTCTCGCCAAACAGCATGGTCAAGGCATCGGAAACGATCCGGCGCGAGCCCGCCGCTGTTCCCGACGAACTGCGCGAACGGCGGCGTGAACTCGGCTTCGACTATGGGAAATTCGATTTCGTCATGCATGAGGGCAGGGCCATCCTCCTCGATGCCAACAAGACGCCCGGCCGCCCGCAGAACCTGGTGAAGATGTTCGCGGCCGGCGCTTCCGACCTGGCCGATGGTTTCGAAGGCCTCATCCGCCGGGCGAGATAGGTCCCCAATTGCCGGTCGCTAAAGAAACAGCCGCAACTGAGTGTGGATGATCGATCGGTAATCCTCGATGGTCCGGCGACCTTCCGCTTCGCCCTGCGCAAGCGCCAGGCGCACAACGCCGCCGGCGAGCTGGAAGATCAGCAGAACCATGCGTTCGAATTGCTCGTGCTTTTCCGGCTCGAGCAAGGCGATGACGTGGTCGCAGAACATTCTTGCTTGATGCCGGGTTTCGGCGATGTCGAGATTCTTCAGCGCCTTGTCGGCCTGGATGGCGTTCTGGAGATCTTGGATGGCCGGATCCCCGGCGACCCGGCCGAGGTAGTCGTCAAGCAACCGGTCGGACGCGGTGATGACGTCGGGCGCTTCGCGGACATCGGCGACGATCGCCGTCAATCGCGCGCGGCTGGCTTCGGAAAACCGCTCATAAAGCATTGCCAGGATCGCCGACTTGTTGGGAAAGTAGTGGTAGACGGTGGCGATCGGCCCGCCCGCATGCATGCCGACCTCCTTCATGGTGACGGCGTCGATGCCCTTCTCGCCGATCAGCCGCATGGTGGTCGACAGGATGGCGTCGATGCGCTCGCGGCTGCGCTCCTGCTTGGGCCTGCGCCTGGGCTCGGTGATCGTTCGACTTGCTTGGTTCATGCACCGATCTTTCGCACGAGTTCCCAAATTCCGGTTGACAAGAAATATGATCAAGTATCAGTTTCTGGAATGCTGACAGACTGTCAGCTTTTTTGGCGTGCGGCAAGGACGTTGGGAGGCGCCTTTGACTTCGACAAGCGCTGGTCTTCAGGGCGAAGGCGACTGGCTGGTCGGCAATCCCAGCGGCGGGCAGCTCGCCTCGGCCCTGTGGATCGGGTCGGTCGGCCTGCTCATTCTCGGTCTGCAGCCCGTCCTGCTCGGCGCCCTCTATACCGAGGGCCATGTCAGCGGCGACGAACTGGCGCTGGTCGCCACCGCCGAGATGATCGCCATCGCGATCGGTTCGGCGATCGTAGCGATGCTGCTTTCCGTCCACAACATGCGCTGGAAAAGTGCCGTCCTCCTGCTGCTCTTGGCGCTGGCCAATGTGTGGACCGCCTATGCCGCCGGCCCCAACACGCTGATGGCGGCCCGCGCGCTGGCCGGCCTTGCCGAAGGCGGCCTTGTCGCGGTCGCCACCGAACTGATTGCCCGTTCGCGGCGCGCCGAACGCATCGGCGGCTATTTCGTCACCATGCAGACCCTGGCGCAATGCGCTGTTGCCCTGGTGCTGGCGCTCTATGTCATTCCAGCCGCCGGGTCGGCGGGCGGCTTCCTCGTTCTTGCCGTCGTCTGCGTCGCGTCGCTGGTGGTCGCCTTTGCTGTCCCCGCCGAATATGCCGATCTGCCGAAGGACGAAAACCTCGCCAATGTGCTGACGGTTCCCTCGATCACCGCGCTGTTGTCGGTCTTCTGCTACTTCATGTTCTTCGGCGCCGTATGGGCTTTTCTGGAGCCGCTTGGCGTCCAATTCGGCATCGATGGCCGCACGGTGGGGCTGATCGTCTCGGCCAGCCTCGCGGCGCAGGTCCTAGGCGCCATGACGGCGACCGTGTTCGAGGCGCGGATCGACTATCGCCTTGCCATCGCGGCGATCGGCATCGTCGCGCTTGTCGCCTCGCTCGTGCTTGCCAGCGGACCTGGCCTCACGACATTCTGGGGCGTCGCCCTGGTCATGGGTTTTATCCTGCTGTTCATCGTGCCCTACCAGATCCGCCTGGCGATCACCGCCGACGAGACCCGCACCGCCGTGCTGCTGGTGCCGGCTGCCCAGCTTTTCGGCCTGGCGATCGGACCGGTCGCGGCGTCGCTGCTCGTCGACGGCAAGGAGTTTCGCCCGGTGCCCGAGTTCGCCGCCGCAAGTGCTGTCGCCAGCGTGGCGTTGCTCGGCCTGTTTGTCCTGGTGGCGCGGCGTCGCCGCGCGATTGCGTGAGCACCATGTCGAACGGCTGGAGCAACTGGTCCGGCTTTGTCACCGCCGAGCCGCGGCTGCTTGCCAGTCCGGCCGACGCCGGCGAACTCGGCGATCTCATTCGCACCGCACCCGGCCCGGTCCGCGTCGTCGGCGCCGGTCACTCCTTCACGCCACTGGTGAAGTCCCAAGGCACCATCCTGTCCCTGGAGAAGCTTGAAGGGCTGGTTGCTCATGACGCGAAAAAAAACCAGGCGCGCGTGCGGGCCGGGACGCGGCTTGGTCCGCTCATGCACATGCTGCAAGGCATCGGCCAGGGCCTGCCCAATATGGGCGACATCGACCGCCAGGCCATAGGCGGCGCGCTGGGCACGGCCACCCATGGCTCGGGCCCGACGCTGGGTGCCTATCACACACAGCTGGAAACGGTGCAGATCGTCGACGGGCTTGGCAAGGTCCGCGACTTCAAGCGGGAAGGGGATCAGGAAACGATCCATGCGATCGGCGTTGCGCTTGGCGCCTTCGGTGTGCTCAGCGAAGTGACGTTGAACAACATCGCGACCTACCGGCTGCGGCGCCGCAAATGGGTGCTGCCGATAGCCGACATGCTGCGCGATTTCGAAACGATGATGAACGAGCACCGGTCGGCCGAATTTTACTACATCCCATTTTCAGGCTACGCGCAGTTCATCGCCAGCGACTTCAGCACCGAGGCGACCACCCCGCGCCCGACCGACGATGACGAGGGCTCCCTGCGCACGCTGCGCCGCTTGCGCACCGGGCTTGCCTGGCTGCCGTCGCTGCGCCGCGGGCTGATCCTGGGCGCGGTCGCCAAGGTGCCGGCCGAGGATTACGTGCAGGACTGGCTCAACGTCTATGCCAGCGACCGGCAGACCAGGTTCAACGAGATGGAATATCACCTTCCGTTCGAGGAGGGGCCGAAGGCGCTGGCCGAGATCATCCAACTGACCGAGAAGCATTTCCCGGAAGTCTATTTCCCGATGGAGGTGCGGTCGGTGGCATCGGACGAATTCTGGCTCTCGCCTTTCCACAAAAGGCTCACCTGTTCCATCGCCATCCACCATGACGCGGCGAGCGATCCGTTGCCGTTCATGCGCGCGGCCGAGCCGATCTTCCGCAGATATGGCGGCAGGCCCCATTGGGGCAAGATGCACAGCCTGAAAGCGGCCGACCTGAAAAAGCTCTATCCGCGCTGGGACGATGCGATGGCGGCGCGCCGCGACATAGATCCGCAGAACCGCTTCGTCTCGCCCTACATGGCCGACCTGTTCGGCATCGAACCCAGTTCTTTCGGCATCCAGCCATGAAGGCGTATTTCGCCACGCTTTCGGATGCGCTGAAAGAGGCGGGCATTTTCCAACCCTGCCTGCTGCTCGACCTCGATCGGCTGGATGGCAACATTGCCCTGGTGAAGCAGAGGCTTGACCCCAGCCTTGCCGTGAGGGTGGTCGACAAGTCGCTCGCTTGCCTGCCGCTGCTCTCCCATATCGGCAAGGCGCTTGGAACCCACCGCCTCATGACCTTCCATCCGCCGATCACCGAGGCGGTGCTGAGGGCGTTCCCGGATGCGGATCTGCTGTATGGCAAACCGATTCCGGTTGGCGCGGCAAGGGCGGTGCTTTCCAGAGGCGGTTTAGCCTGGTCGCGGGTCTGTTGGCTGATCGATACACAGGAGAGGCTGGCGGAATATGGCGTGCTCGCCGACGAACTCGGCGTCGAATTGCGCGTCGCATTCGAAATCGATGTCGGACTGCATCGCGGCGGCTTTACCGAACCGGCGGCCCTGTCGCGGGCGCTGAATGCCCTGCCCACCCACAAAGCGCTGCGCTGCGAAGGCGTCATGGCCTATGAGGCGCATGCGCCGCACATACCCGGCCTGTTTGGTGGACCGGCCAAGGCGTTGGCGCGAGCCTCCGAACAGGCCGCCGCTTTCGTCGCACGCCTTGGCGCGGACCAGCGCCATATCCTGAACATCGGCGGCAGCAAGACCGCGCTGCTTCATCATGGCGGCATTGCCAATGAAGTGTCGATGGGCTCGGCCTTCGTCCTACCCGTCGATTTCGACACGCCCGGCCTTGATGGCTTCCAGCCGGCGGCCTTCATCGCGACGCCAATCCTGAAAGTGGTCGAGCCGATGCTGCCTGGCCCGCCGGCGGTCTCACGTCTGCTGCAGGCGCTCGGCCGGTTTCCGCGCAAGGGCTGCTATGTCTATGGCGGCAAGTGGATGGCCGAACCGTTGTTTCCCGAAGGCATGAGGACAAACGGCCTGATTGGCCTATCTTCCAACCAGCAGTTCATGGGTCTGCTCGCCCAGGCCGTCGTCAGCCCCGGCGACTATGCGTTCCTGCGGCCGACGCAGAGCGAGGCCGTGCTGCAGCAGTTCGGACCGATCGCGGTGCTTTCCGGTGGCAGGATCGTCGACCGCTGGCCGGTGTTGCCGATGATGTAGGCATCTCGGGCACCTTCCTTGATAGTTGACTCCGTCAAGTAAATGATCGATCCTGTGCCGGCAGGAGATGACTCGAATGACAATCCACCATCAGCCAGACAAGGCTGCGCCGAACAAGGACCTGATCGATGCGGTGCGGGCGTTCAACCGCTTCTACACCCGCCAGATCGGACTGCTTGATGAAGGGCTGCTGAAGAGCGCCTTCTCGCTGACCGAGGCACGCGTGCTCTACGAACTGGCGCATCGTGACGGACTGACCGCGACCGATCTCGGGCGCGATCTCGGTCTCGACGCCGGCTATGTCAGCCGTTTGCTGAAGAAGTTCGAGCGCCTTCACCTCATCTCCAGGGCCACCCTGGCTTCGGACGCTCGGCAATCGTCGATCGCGCTGACGCCGGCGGGCAGGAACGCCTTCGCGCCGCTTAACAAGGGTTCGCACGATCAGGTCGCGGCGCTGCTCGATCGTCTGCCTGCGTCGGAGCAGGACCGGCTGGTCAAGTCTATGCGGACCGTGCAGCGTCTGCTGGATGTCGATGGCGCGCTCAAAATCCCTTATCTGCTGCGGCCGCTGCAGGTCGGCGACATTGGCTGGATCATCCGCCGGCAAGGCATGCTCTACGCGCAGGATTATGGCTGGGATGCAACCTATGAGGCGCTGGTCGCCGAAATCCTCGCGGCGTTCGTAAAATCCTACGATCCGAAATGGGAGCGCGGCTGGGTCGCCGAGCGGGAAGGCGAGGTCGTCGGCTCGGTCTTCGTCGTGCGCAAGTCGGATCAGGTGGCCAAGCTGCGGCTGCTCTATGTCGAACCTTCGGCACGGGGTCTCGGCATCGGCAAGCGCCTAGTCGAGGAATGCATCGGCTTTGCCCGCGCCAGGGGGTACAGAACGCTGACCCTATGGACCAACGACATTCTGACCGCCGCCCGGCACATTTACCAGGCGGCCGGTTTCAAGCTGATCGAGGAAGAGCCTCACCATTCCTTCGGCAACGATCTGATCGGCCAGAACTGGGAACTGGAGCTGTAGCGGCGCGTCATGCCTTGACCGGCACCCAGATCTCCAGCCCGCCATTGCCGGTGCGGGCATCGAATTCAGGCCCGTAGCGCTCGAATTCCGGCGCATCGGCAACCTCATGGCCGGATGCGGGCAGCCAGCTGTTCCAGATGGTGTTGATCGTGCGCCGGATGGTCGAGATGTGTTCGCGATGCGTGAAAGCGGCGTATTTCCGCGCCGGCACCCGCACCCGTTGGAATTCCTTCGGCAGATCGGCGAAGTCGCGCACCTCGACGCCGACGACATAATCGAAATTGCCGGCATCGTCGCCGTTGAGGCAGACGCCGTAGAAAACGCCGGCCACTTGCCCGGGGATGTGGCCGATATAGGGAGCGAAGCGCTGCCATTGCATCGGAATGCCGGCGCTGGACTCACAACTGTAGCGCTCGCCCAGTCCGGCGATGAGGAATGGCCGGCTGGTCTCGAACCGCGGTGGTTCAAGTGTGGTCAAAAGCGAATTGTCCATCAGGATGGGCTCCACAAGGTCGAGGGTCTCAGTCGAACCTTGCGCGCGCACCAACTCCGGCGTGGTGCCGAACTGGTCGCGGAAGGCCCGGGTGAATGCCTCATGCGAGTTGTAGCCGGCGTCGAGCGCGACGCACAGGATGTCGGGCGCGCCGCCGGCCAGCCTTCGCGCCGCCTCGGTCAGCCGGCGCGAGCGCATGTAACCCATGACGGAGCGGCCGGTGGCGGCGCCGAAGGCGCGCGTCACATGAAAGCGCGACGCGCCGCTGCTTTGGGCGACGTCGTCGAGCGTAACAGCCTCCGGCAGGTGGCTTTCCACAAACCATAGCGCCTTCTCGGTCGGGTTCATGTGTTCCTCGCATGTGGCGTCCTCACTCTGGCGCCTCGTTGCCCGGCCAGCTTGATCGAAATTGCGCATCGCGCAAATAGGCGATCGGGCCGCGCGGTGTCGTCCGAGCGGCCTGTCGTCTATCGTTGGCTCGGATCGCCAGCCGGCTGGTTCAGCGGTAGCGCGCCTGGTTCCATTTGTGGCCAAGCAGGGAGAGGATGATGATCAGCCCGTTGAAGAACTGGACGTAGAAGCCGCTGAGGCCAGCCGCCACGACGCCGGTTTGGATAAACGACACCGTGACGGCGCCGATCGCGCCGCCGGCCACGGTGCCGATGCCACCCCAGGTCGGCGTGCCGCCGACGAACACCGAGGCCAGCACCGGCAAGAGATAACCGTCGCCGGCGGTTGGCCACCAGGTGAAGTTGATCATCACCGAGAAGGTGCCGGCGATCGCGGCCCCGATGCCGACGAAGACGAACACTTTCACCCGCACGCGCTTGACGTCGATTCCCATCTGCTGGGCACTGTCGGGATTGTCACCGACCACCTTCACCTGCGCGCCGAAGCGGTGGCGGTTGTAGAGCATCGCCGAAAAGACGACGAAGGCGATGGCCCAGAAAATTTGCACCGGAATGCCCAGGACCTGGCTGGAGAAGATCCTGTAGGCCCAGCTGTCGGCAAGGCTGGTCAGCGAAGTCGATCTGCCCTCATTGATGATCTGAATCAGGCCGCGCAGCAGGAAATTCATGCCGAGCGTGGCGATCAGCGACGACAGCCCGCCATAGACCACCAGCGACCCGACGAGGAAGCCGAGCAGCGTGCCGGTGACCAGCGCCGCCGCGATGCCGAGGAACGGATCGTAGCCCGCCTGCACCACCAGCGCGAAGACCCAGGAGGCAAACCCCATCGTCGCGGGAAACGACAGGTCGATCTCGCCGCAGGTGACGACGAAGACCAGCGGCACGACCACGAACAGCGCCACCGGAAGCGTGGTGAGCACGGCGCTGTAGAGATACCAAGTTGTGAAGACCGTCGGGTTGGCGATCATGAAGACCGCCATCATGACGACGAACACGCCGAGCGTGCCAAGCGAGGCGCGGTTGTCAAGGATGAAGCCGCGCATCCAGTGATCGGACGGGTGCTTCCACTCGTTCTGAGAACTGCCTTGGCGGGAAATGCCGGCCGACGGCTCGTGCAGATCGGGCTGCATGGTCTTGCTCATCGTGCTCTCTGCTCCGCGTCGCCGGTGTCGTGCAGCCCAGCCAACCCGCCCGGATGCGCAACGTCTTCCATGAAGTTGATGAGGTCTTCGGCCGACTTGACCTCGCCGCGGTCGGCGGTGAGCGCGACCTTGCCGCGATCCAGCACCACGAAGCGATCGGCGATGTCGAAGACATGATGGATGTTATGGCCGATGAACAGGATGGAGCGGCCGCTCGCCCGCACCTGGCGCACGAAATGGAAGACCTTGGCGGTCTCGGTCAGAGACAGCGCCGTCGTCGGTTCGTCGAGGACGATCAGTTCCGCCTGCTTGTAGATGGCGCGCGCGATCGCCACGCCCTGGCGTTCACCGCCCGAAAGCTGGCCGACGATCGAATGCGGCGTGAACACTTTCGAGGTGAAGCCGATCTCGCGCATCAGCCGGCTCGCTTCCTCGATTTCCTTGCCGACCTTCAGCCAGCCCAAAGGGCCGGTGAGTTCGCGGCCCATGAAGATGTTGCGGACGATCGTTTGCTGCACGGCCAGCGCCCGGTCCTGGAACACCGTTTCAATGCCGGCCTCGCGCGAACGTGCCGCATTCCATCCGGTCACCGGCTTGCCGCGGATGAGGATCTCGCCGCTGGTCGGCTTGACCACACCGGAGAGGATCTTGATCAGCGTCGACTTGCCGGCGCCGTTGTCGCCGATGAGGCCGACCACCTCGCCGCGATCGACGCTGAGGTTGACCCCGCCAAGTGCGTAGACATGGCCGTAGGACTTGGCGATATCGCGCAGTTCTATGAGACGTTCGGCCATCGCATCCTCGCTTGATTGTCTGGCACCAGCCTTCTCGCCAGCGGCCCCGCCGGCCGGGCCTGATCCCGGCCGGCGGCTTGGGAGGTCAGCGCAGCGCCTGCTTGGCGAGTTCTGCGACGATCTCGTAATTTTCGGGCGTGACGAAACCGGCGCCGGTGTCGACATTCATAGGCGCCAGACCCAGCACCACCTGCTGGCACAGGCTGAGGATCGGCAGATAGCCCTGCAGGAATGGCTGCTGGTCGGCCGTCAATTGCACCCAGCCCCCCTTGAAGCCCTCGACGATCTGCGGACTGGTGTCGAAGCCGAAATTGAAGATGTCGCCAGGCTTTCTGCCAGCTGCCTGCATGTAGGTGGCGACATTGCCGAGCATCTGTCCGCCGGGATAGCCGACGGCCTTGACATCAGGATTGTTGAGCAGCGCTGCCGTAAGCACCGGTATCGCCAGATTGGGGTCGGAAGCCCATTCGCCGCTCGGCGGCGACGACAGCTGGATGACTTCGACGCCCGCCTCCTTCAAGGCCGCCACCGTGCCGCGCTCGCGTGCGCCGCGGCTCTCGTTCTCGAACGGGCCGATCATGATCGCCTTGTCGCCTGCCTTCAGCTTGCCGAGCTTGAACGCTTCGGCGCCGAGTGCGCGGCCCTGCTGTTCCTGCTGCGCGCCGATATAGCCGCCACCGAATGCCGCCGTCACCTTCGGCACCGGGACGTTCTGGTACATCATCTTGATGCCCTCCTTATGCGCCTCGTCGGCGAGCGGCATGATCGCGGCGTCGCCCGGATGGCCCATCATGGCGATGCCCTGGGGCTTGACCGCGACCGCTTCGCGCAATTGCTGCACCATCTTCTCCGCGTCCCACTGGGAGAAGATGTAGTCGACCTTGGGCCCGAGATCGGCCGCTGCCTGCTTGGCGCCATTGTAGACGATGGTGCCGAAGGCGTCGCCCTCGGCGCCGCCGACGAAGAAGCGGATGTGGACGTCCTTGCACCATTGGGCGTCGAGCGCCTGCGCCGGCAAGGTGAAGATTGCGGCGGTAAGCGCCGTGGCTGCTGCCACGACGGTCGTGCGCAGAAGTGTCGTCCTGATCGCGATGCTCATGCACGTTCCTCCCATGTTTTCCTCGTCAGCCGAGGGCCTTTGAACGATTGCTTTGGCAATGCCACTTGCGGCCGGCTCCTCCCGCCGACCGATCCTCACGCCGGATTTTGCAGGTAGCTCGCACCTCCCCGGCATAGTTTGAGATACTCCAGGGCGCGTGCCTGCCCCGTGATCTCGAGGTCGCCGCGATAGACCGGGTCGTGCCAGCCTTCGATGTCGATGGCGCCCTTGTACCCGGCCAGCCTGAGTTCACTGATCACCCGGGTCCAGTCGCTGTCGCCGAAGCCGGGCGTGCGCATCTGCACGAAGGGCAGGCGGCCGAACACGCCGTGCTCGCGGATGACGTCCCAGCGCACCGTGGCGTCCTTGCCGTGGACATGAAAGATGCGATGCGCCCATTTGCGGATCTGCGGCATCGGATCGATCAGGTAGACGAGTTGGTGGCAGGGCTCCCATTCGAGACCGAGATTGTCATTGGGCAATTCGTTGAACATCAGCTCCCAGGCATCCGGATTGTGGGCGATATTCCAGTCTCCGCCGGCCCAATTGCCGTCCATGGCGCAATTCTCGAAGGCGATGCGCACGCCCTTGTCGGCGGCGCGTCTGGCCAGTTCGCCCCATACCTCGCGATAGCGCGGTAGGCTGTCGGTCAGCGGTTTCCCGCGGATGCGGCCGGTGAAGCCGCTGACCAGCGTGGTGCCGAACAGATGGGCGTTGTCGATGACCGTTTTCCAGGCATCGAGCACGCCGCGGTCGGTGTCGCCGCTCTCGAGCGGATTGCCGAACATGCCGATCGAACTGACGGTGACGTCGGCATCGCCGATCGCCTCTTCGATCTCTCCGGCGAGCCGCGCCAGATCCTTGCCGCCGAGCGTCTGCCAGAAGAAGGGCTGGATGCTCTCGAAGCCGAGCGGCAGGATTTGCCTGACATAGGCGGCCGGGTCTTCGAGATTGGCCCGCACCATGGTGCCGATCCTGATGTCGAGAAGCGGGTTCGGCATGGTCATCCTTCCTGCGATGCGATGTTCACGCGACGACCGGTCTCGGCGCTCTCGATCGCCGCGAAGACCATGGCCAGGCTCTTGATGTTGTCCGAGCCCCGCGTCTCCGGCTCGGTGCCGGTTTTCACGGCTTGCACGAAGTCGGCAATGACCCCGAGATGCCCGCCGATACGGTCGGACGGATCGAGGGGAGGCACCGTCACCGGCCCGACCTTGTCGATCAGGCCTTCGCGCTCCGGCAGCACGACTTCCGCCTTCACCTCGTCATGGCCGTCCCAGATCAGGCTGCCGCGCTCACCGACGATACGCCAGCTGCCCTCCCAACTGGTGCGAAAGCCGTCGGCGCACCAGCTGCCCCGATAGGTGAACATCCTGTTTCGGCCAAGCTCGAAAGTGGCGCTTGCCGACGACCCTTGCCGATACCAGGAATTGGCCGGCTCCCATTCCTGGCAATAGACGTCGGCCGGTTCGCCGTTGACCATGTAGCGAGCGGCATCGAAGGTGTGGATCGCCATGTCGAGCAACAGCACGTGACGCATCTCTTCGCGAAAGCCGCCAAAATGCGGCGCCACGAAAAAATCCGCGTGGATGCTGGTCGGCGCGCCGATGGCGCCGGAATCGAGAAAGCGACGGATGCGCCGGACATTGGCGACATAGCGGCGGTTCTGAACGACGGCGTGGACGCGGCCGGCGCGCCGCGCGGCGTCTACGATGGCGCGGGCGTTGGCCGGACTGTCGGCGAGGGGCTTTTCCGTCAGCAGGTGACAGTGATGGGCAAAGGCCGAATTGGCCACCTGGCGGCGGGCGGCCGGAACGACCACGTCGAACACCGCATCGGCTTTGGTCTGATCCAGAATGACGTCGAGATCGGTGCCGATCGCGACCCCTGCAAGTTCGTATTCGCGGGCTCGCTGGCGTGCCCTGTCGGCGTCGAGGTCGACGAGACCGGCAATCCTGATTTCAGGGGACTGACGGGCGGCCTCGAGCCACGTTTTGCTCATGGCTCCGCACCCGACCAGGACGACGTGCAGCATCCGGCGCTCCTCCGCCAACCCCTCCCGGTTGGCATTCACGGCCCTTCCGTAAACGTTTACGATGACACACCCGAAGGCGTAGAATGTCAACCGGATTTGTGGGCCGTTCGTCTGTGTGGCCTTGGCCGCAAGGTCCGCTAATGTTAGCGGGAACGGAAGGGGATTGGTCTTGGCATCCAGCATTCACGATCTTGCGCGTCATTTGAATATTTCGATCGGCACGGTGTCCCGCGCGCTCAATGGGCGCGCCGATGTCAATGCCGAGACGCGGCAGCGCGTGCTCGATGCGGCGCGCCTACTCAACTATTCACCCAACCAGTCGGGCAGGAACCTGCGCCGAGGCACCACCCATGCCGTTGCTTTCATGCTGCAGCCCCACCCGGGCGATCAGCAATATGGCGAGCCGTTTTTCATTCCGTTTCTGAGCGGGCTGCAAGCGGCACTGGCCGAGCACGGGCTCGACCTGATCATCGTCATGGGCGCGCCCGCCGATTATCAGCAGGAGCGCCTGCGACGGGTCGTCGAGACACGCCGCGCCGATGCCGTGCTGCTGGCCTGGACCCGGCGTGAGGACGATCGCATCGACTATCTCAGCAGCGCCGGCTTTCCGTTTGCGACGCTTGGCCGAAGCCAGTCGGGTGACGAGACCTATCCCTCGCTCGACCTCGATTTCGAGAAGGCGGGCGCCGACGCAGTCGACCGCCTGGTTGCACGCGGCCACCGCCGCATCGCCGCCATCCGGCCGTCGCTCGACCTAAACTTCGGCTATCTGTTTCTTGATGGCTATCGCAAGGCGCTGCGGCGGCACGGCATCGACATCGATCCCGAGCTGATAGCCGACGGCTTCATCAACGAAGCCGGCGGGTACGCGGTGACGCCGCAAGTCATGCGCTCGAAGGATCCGCCCACAGCGATCATCTTCAACAATGACGCGATGGCGCTCGGCGGCTGCAAGGCGCTTGCCGAGATGGGGATCATGCCCGGCCAGGGCATCGCGGTGATCGTCATCGTCGATACGCCGCTCTGCCGCTATTTCTCCCCGGCG
This sequence comes from Mesorhizobium sp. URHB0026, assembly GCF_054059755.1. NCBI lineage: Bacteria > Pseudomonadati > Pseudomonadota > Alphaproteobacteria > Hyphomicrobiales > Phyllobacteriaceae > Mesorhizobium > Mesorhizobium sp. URHB0026. The sequence goes on from NZ_JBSSCN010000001.1 coordinate 3,694,538, forward strand.
CTGACCGCTTTCCGTCCGGCATTGGAGCCGATGGGACGGCGGCTCGGCGAAATCCTGCTCGCCTCGTTGCCGGCTTTCGCCGGCAGCGAGGGGCCGCAGACCATCCGGGAAGTCTGGCCGCTGGAACTGGTCGCGCGTGACAGTGACTGACCACATGCCTGTATTGTTACAACATGACAAAGACCGCCGCCTTGGCTCGCCGCCGCGCGCGGCCTAGGCTGCGGCTCGTGATGGTCCCAGGCCGAAAGGCGAGGGGTCAAAAAGGGAACGCGGTTAGACCGTCGGCAAGATCGTCGTCGACCTGCGGCTGCCGCGCACGATCCTGGCGATCTGTGTCGGACCGATGATCCCCCATCTGTCGCGGCCGCTGCCCGGTCCCTTGCATCTGCGCCTGATCGCAAGCAGCGCGCTGTTCGGGGCGGTGCTCCTTTTGGCAAGCGATCTTCTGGCTCGGACCTTGCTGCCGCCGCAGGAACCGCCGATCGGCATCATCACCAGCTCGTTCGGCGCGTTCTTCGTCGTTATCATGATTGTCTGAAACCGCCTTTGACAAAGGCATCTTCCGTGGCTTTCAGGCGTTGTCGCGGACGGGTACGGCGTTCACGCGGCGCCAACCAGGATCGAGTTGCAGGTCCGCCACACGTGTTTGCCGGCTTTCATCGCGAAATGGCATCTTGAATAGTAAGCACGCTTATTATATATATCGCTCATGGTTTCAGATGGCATCGATAGATTGGGATTTTTGATCCACGACGTGCAACGCCTGATGCGCAAGCGCTTTGAGGCGCGTGCCAGCGGGCTCGGCCTGTCTTCGGCGCAATGGCGGCTTCTGGTCCGCGTTGCCAAGGAGGCGGGCGTTGCACAGGCGCGGCTCGCCGAACTGCTCGAAATCGAGCCGATCAGCGTTTCACGCCTGGTCGACCGGATGGAGGAGGGCGGCTGGATCGAGCGCCGCTCCGACGCGGCCGACCGGCGCGTACGCATGATCTTCCCGACCGAGAAGGCGAATGCGGCCTATGCGGAGGTCAAGAGCCTTGCCGGCGAGGTCTATGAGGAATCGCTGAGCGGCGTTTCGCCGGAAGACCGGCGCGTCCTGATCCGGGCGCTGGATGTAATCGTGCAAAATCTGACGGAAAGCGAAGCTTCGTCGCTTGAAAAGATCAAGAGTGCGGAAGGTGCGACAGCATGAACGCGGTAGCCAAGGTAGAAGAAAACGCTCCCAAGGTGGAGATGGAAAAGCCGGTCCAACCGGCACCAACCCCGGTCGCGGTCGCTCCTCCCGTGCAACCCGCACCGGCGCCGAAGAAGAAGCGCCGCATCGGCCGCTTCTTCTTGATGTTCGCCTTGCCGGCGGCATTGATCATCGGCGGCGGCTATGTCTGGGTGACTGGCGGGCGCTACCAGGAAACGGAAAACGCCAATCTGCAGCAGGCCAAGGTGTCGATCGCCTCTGATACGGCCGGTCGCATCGTCCAGGTCGCCATATCGGACAACCAGACGGTCAAGCACGGCGAGCTCCTGTTCGCCATCGATCCCGAGCCCTACCGGATCGCGCTCGCCCAGGCGGACGCCGCGGTCGCTACCGCGCGCCTCAATGTCGAGCAGTTGCGCGCGGCCTATAGCCAGGCGCTGTCGCAGCAGAAGTCCGCTGCCAGCGAGGTCGACTATGCGCAGTCGCAATTCGATCGCGCCGCCGATCTTGCCCAGAAGGGCATCAACGCCAAGTCGTCGCTGGATCAGGCCAAGAACGATCTCGACAAAGCCAGGCAGCAACTGGCTGTTGCCGAGCAAGGCATCGTCAGCGCCAAGGCGGCACTCGGCGGCAACCCCGACATCAAAACCGACAAGCATCCGACGGTGATGTCGGCGCTCGCGGCGCGCGACAAGGCTGCCTATGATCTGGAGCAAACGACGGTGAAGGCGCCTGCCGATGGTGTCGTCTATCAAGCCGCGTCCTTCAAGGTCGGCCAGTATGTCGGCTCCGGCACGCCATTGTTTGCGCTGGTCGAGACCGGCGACACCTGGGTCGACGCCAATTTCAAGGAAACCCAACTGACCAACATGAAGCCGGGCCAGAAGGCGGAGATTGTGGTCGACACCTATCCGGGCAGGACCTTCGAGGCGACGGTCAGGGCTATCGGTGCCGGTACCGGTGCGGACTTCTCGCTGCTGCCCGCCCAGAACGCCACCGGCAACTGGGTCAAGGTCACCCAGCGCATCCCGGTGCGCCTGGAACTGACCGACCCCGACGCCAAGATGGCGCTGCGCACCGGCATGAGCGCCTCTGTTACGGTCGATACGGGCGTCGCGCGTGGCTGGCCGTCGATCTTCGGTCACGCTACGGCCGGCGAGCCCGCGAAGTAGTCGGCGGAAGCCCGCGGGCACCAGGCGGGTTAAAGCGAGTTGGAGGATTGGTCTGACGGGAGGGGTGGGAAGGATCAGCGTTTGGGCCGAGCCGCGTGGCAGGCGTCCAAAATCTGAAATCTTCGACACGGACCTGTCGGTCCTCAGGTTTCCGGGCGGCAGGCATCCGCTCATCAGAGACTTTCAGTCGATGTAACCCCCACATCGACAATCGCGTCCCACCGCGACGAAGGTCTCTCGACGGAAGGCTTCGCCGCCCGGAAACCCGTTGTACACGTTTCTGTTACCTTCTGGAAGTTCTGCCCCATGAGCACGTCCGAACCATTCAAAGAAGTGCCGCATCGTGGCTTGATCACGGTCGCGCTCATGCTGGCGACGATCATGCAGGCGCTTGACACCACCATCGCCAACGTCGCGCTGCCGACCATGACCGGCGATCTCGGCGCCTCGCCCGACAACATCAACTGGGTGCTGACCTCCTACATCGTCGCCGCCGCCATCATGACCCCTGTCACCGGCTGGCTCGCCGACCGTTTCGGCCGCAAGGAACTGTTCCTGACGGCGGTGGTCGGCTTCACCATCTTCTCGATGTTGTGCGGCCTGGCGTGGAGCCTGGAAACCATCGTGCTTTTCCGGCTGATGCAAGGTGTGTTCGGCGCCGCGATCGTGCCGCTGTCGCAGACTTTCCTGCTCGACATCAACCCCAAGGAGCGCCATGGCCAGGCGATGGCCATATGGGGCGCCGGCATCATGCTGGGACCGATCCTCGGCCCCACGCTCGGCGGCTGGCTGACAGAGAATTTCAACTGGCGCTGGGTGTTCTTCATCAACCTGCCGGTCGGCATCGTCGCCTTTCTTGGCATGGCGGCCTATCTGCCGGCGGTCGCCCGGCGGGTGCGCAGCTTCGATTTCTTCGGCTTTGCCATGATATCGCTCGGCGTCGGCGCCCTGCAGCTGATGCTCGATCGCGGTGGCGAGGTCGACTGGTTTTCCTCGGTCGAGATCTGGATCGAGCTTGGTCTTTCGCTCACCGGCTTCTGGGTGTTCATCATCCACACGATGACATCGGAACATCCCTTCATCGATCCGAAGATTTTCCTCGATCGCAACTTTGTCACCGGGCTGGCATTCATCTTCGTCATGGGCGTGCTGATCCTGGCCTCGATGTCGCTGCTGCCGCCGATGCTGTCGACCATCTTCGGCTATCCGACGGTCACCATCGGCATCGTCATTGGGCCGCGCGGTGTCGGCACCATGATTTCCATGCTCGTCGTCGGGCGCATCATGGGCAAGGTCGATGCCAGGATTCTCGTTGTCATCGGTTTCCTCCTGACCGCGCAGTCGCTCTACACCATGGCCAGCTTCGCCCCGCAGATGGACAACTGGCTGATCCTCAGCTCCGGCGTGATCCAGGGCCTGGGCATGGGCATGGTGTTCGTGCCGCTGTCGACGGTTGCCTTCGCCACGCTCGACGCCCGCTACCGCACCGATGCAACCTCATTGTTCAGCCTAGTGCGAAATCTTGGCTCGTCGATCGGCGTGTCGGTCGTGACCGTGCTGCTGGTGCGCAACACGCAGATCAACCATGCCGAGCTTTCAACCTTCATCAACCCGTTCAATCCCAATCTCTGGGCGGTTTCGCCGGCGGCCGCCGGCGGCGATCCGACGGCACTGTCGCAGGTCGACCGCATGGTCAATCTGCAGGCCATGATGATCTCTTACGTCAACGACTTCAAAATTCTGATGATCATGACGCTGGCCGCCATCCCGTTCGTCTTCCTGCTGCGCAAGCCGAAAACGGCGCCGGCCGGCGGCGCGCCTGCCGCCCATATGGACTGATGTAGCGGCTGTTCGTCAGTGGATGGCCGCTGCCGGCGATGTCTTTGCTACCTGCCGAGCACCAGCGACCAGTAGCGCAGGTTGGGGTCGCGGCCGTCACGAACATAGGCAAGTCCAAAGCGGCTGAAGTCCGGATCGAGTATGTTGCGCCGGTGCCCCTGCGAATGCATCCAGATATCGAACAGCTTCTGTTGGTCGAAGCGGCCGGCCGCGATGTTCTCGGCCGCGGCGCCGTGCACGCCATTGTCCCTCATGCGCGAGGCGAAATCCTTGCCCCAGCCGGTGGTGTGGCTCATGTTTTCACGCTTCGCCATGTAGCCGGCCTGCTGCAATGCTGCTTGCTCCAACTGCGCGTCCGGGGTCAGCGGGCCGCGCCCGGCCGTGGCGCGCAGGCTTGCCAGCGTGCCGGTTGCCGAGGAGGAAACCCCGGCGCCTTGCCCTGTCGGCAGCGAGACGGTGCTGCAGGCGGCAAGCCCAAGCAAGGCCGCCAGCCCAGCCGCCTTGAGCCCAGCCGCCTTGAGCCCAGCCGCCTTGAGCCCAGCCGTCTTGAGCCAGGTGCGCCTGTTCAAGTTCGCGATCCGATCGCAATCGATTTTCGAAGTGGTCATGAGTGCCTGACTCGGTCGCGATCATGGCTTTTGCCGGGCAGGCGGTGAAAAATCTCGATCGAAGCGGCCATTGGCCGCTAGTTCACAAGTGTGATGAGGCGGCTGGAGTACATCTCTCGATTTCCGAACACCGCCGTGCAGTCGGTCTTGATGGAAGAGTTGCCTGTCATCTGCACGGTCAAGCCAACAAGCCTCAGGCAGTCCCCTTGACCACTCATATCCGAGTTGCCGGCAAACGAAACGGCCGCGTCAGGCGCATAGACGAATCCGCTGATCACCGAATTTGCGCCGCCATTCAGGGTCAAGGCCGAAATGTTCCCGCGGCTCTGGAAGATCGTGATGCCAGCGTAAGGCCCGCTGGTCGGCGGGGAAAGGTTCACCTTTTCATTTGCGTTTATGGTGATCTGTGCCCCTTCCGTGAGGAATATGGTTACGCCCTGGCCGGTCAGGCTGCCATTCCCGCCCGGCTTCAGGGTGACGCCGCGCAAGATGTAGACGCCCGGGTTGAGCGTGATGTTTCCTGACAATATCTTGTCGCAATAGGTGCCGGGCGACAGCGTGTAGGTTTTGCCGTTCGGCACCGGCAGGCAAAGTGTGTAGGGGGGAGGGACGATGTCGGCCAGGGGATCGAAGGACGCATATTGATGTTCGAGCGGCGCGCCGCAGGTGAGATCGGCAGCGGGCGGAGAAAGCCCGGAAGTGCCGCCGACGGCCGATACGCAGCCCGCCGAAACCTGCGCGGAACCGCCCCTGCTGACGGCATCGGATGCGTCCGAGTTTGCCGCGATCACGCAGTTGCTCATGGCGACATCGGTCGAGCCTTGCAGGCTCACCGCCGCCGACGCATGCGGATCGAGCGCCAGCACGCAGGCCTGCGCGCCCGGGTGCATCTTGACCGTCGCCGACCGTTGAGCTGGCCAGGGGGCAGCGCCATTGATGAAGCTCGGACGGTTGATGCCGGACGACAGCGAGATGTAATAGGCGCTCGGATCGCCGCTGGCGGTGGCCGAAAAGGCGGAAACGCTGTCTGAATATTCCTGCTGGTCGGCAATGCTCACATTGGCCGCGAAGAATGTCAGCCCAAGCCCCTGGACATCGCTCGCGCTCATGCTGGGCAGGTATTTGGTACCGACGGCAAGGCCAGCCGCGTCGAGCGAGTTCTGCAGTTGCGCGGCGTCATCGCTCGTCCCCGTCAGGTCGAGGGTGCCGGCGACGACAGCCATTATCGGCAGCAAGGCTACGGCGGTCGCCATGGCGAAATTGCCGCGTTCGCAAGACCAGAAGCCCTTCAATGTGAACATCGCCCCACGCCAACGTTTGTAAAGCTCAGGTGATACGCTGTGGGTCTCTACGAGTAATTTAAGCAATAGCTAAAATGCATGGATTCTGAAATGAACTCAGTGGTTCGCCAGACGAGTGAACCTTATGAGGCGCGGCGACAATCCCGGGAAGATCGGCTATTATGCGAGCGTTCTTGAAGTGGCAGCTACGGGCAGCCACCCTAGGCGGTGACCGCCCCCCGAGAAAAACGGAGGAAGGTTATGGCCGGCTTTCATGTCATGGCGGACGCGTACGGGATGCATGTGCAACCAGCGGTCCGCCGAATTTCCACGGCGGACCTCTGGGACGCGCTCAGGCTTGGCGCCGAGGACTTCTGGGCCAAGCCCTCGCATTACGTGTTCCTGTGCCTGATCTATCCGGTCGCCGGCCTGATCCTGACGCAGTGGACGTCCGGCTCCAACGCCATCCAGCTCGTCTATCCCTTGATGTCGGGCTTTGCCCTGGTCGGACCGTTCGCCGCGATCGGGCTCTATGAGATCAGCCGCCGGCGCGAGCTCGGCATGAACACCAACTGGCGGCATGCGCTCGATGTTCGTCATTCATCGGCGCTGCCATCGATAGCGGTTATCGGCATCATGCTGTTCGCGCTGTTCCTGTTGTGGCTGTTCACGGCGCAGTCGATCTACACCAGCCTCTTCGGCGGCGAGCCGCCGGCTTCGGTCGGGGCCTTCCTGCGCGATGTGCTGACGACCAGCAAGGGCTGGAGGCTGATCCTTCTCGGCAACGCGGCCGGCCTGGTCTTCGCGGTGGTCGTGCTGGCGACCACGGTCGTTGCCTTCCCGCTCTTGCTCGATCGGGATGTCGGCGCCGTTTCGGCGATAGAGACCTCGGCGCGCGCGGTCATGGCAAATCCGCTGCAGATGGCGCTATGGGGCCTCATCGTCGCGGTGCTGCTGGTGATCGGCTCGATCCCGCTGTTTGCCGGTCTGGCCGTCGTCATGCCGATCCTCGGCCACGCGACCTGGCATCTCTACCGCAAGGTGGTCGAGCCGGCCCAGATCCGGCCGCCGCGCCGGCCGATGTGACGCTTCAGCGCTGCGCGTCGGTCGCCATCTTCAGCGCCAGCGCCGTCAGCACGGTTCCCATCAACCAGCGCTGGATGACCAGCCATAGCGGTCGTCCGGCGAGGAATGTGGCGATCGAGCCGGCCGTCAGCGCGATGACGGCGTTGACGCTGAGGCTGATCGATATCTGCGTCGCGCCCAGCACCAGAAGCTGCGACAGGACATGGCCCCTGCCGGGGCTGATGAACTGCGGCAGCAGCGACAGATAGAGAACGGCCACCTTGGGATTGAGCAGATTGGTCATCAATCCCATGGCGAACAGCTTGCGCGGCCGGTCTTTCGGCAGGTCGCGCACTTGGAATGGCGAGCGTCCGCCCGGTTTCACGGCCTGCCAAGCCAGCCACAAGAGGTAGAGTACGCCGGCAAAGCGCAGCACATCATAGGCATAGGGCACCGCGATCAGCAGCGCCGTGATGCCGAACGCTGCCGACAGCACGTAGAACAGGAAACCGACCGCAACCCCGCCAAGCGAGATCAGTCCTGCCTTGGGCCCTTGCGACAGTGAGCGCGAGATCAGATAGATCATGTTCGGACCCGGCGTCAGCACCATGCCGAGGCAGACCAGCGCGAAGGCAAGATGGTTGCCGGTGTCGGGCATTGTTCGTTCCCCAGCCTGCCGCGATGATGAGAGACCATGCGAGCGGCCAATCTGTGCCTGTCACGGCAGGCGCCCGCAAGGGCTTGACGGCGTCGGGCGTTGCGCCAGGGGAAGGAACTCGGGTTAGCCGACCACGCGCAGGTTGGACAGCTCGTTGCCGATTTCCTTGAAATCGTTTGCGAGGCTGGCGCCGGTCGCATTCCAGAACAGCTTCGCCGGTTTGCTCGGATCCGTCGCATCCTTGCGGAAGCGCGAATTCGACGAGCAGGATTTCAGCGCATCGATCGCCAGCTTGTCGCTGGTCTTGGTCGTCGACAGGTCGAGCGCCACCGTCATCACCATGATGTTGGCTGCCTTGGCGTTGTTGCAGAGCGTGGCCATCTGCTCGTTGAGGGCATTGGTATAGTTGCCGTTCGAATAGTCGAACTGACCGATGGCGCTCGATGTGCCCATGAACAGGCGTCCGATTGGGGTGCCGTTGTATCCGGGGTTGAGGTAGCCGAAGGACGCGTAGGTCGATTTCGAATTGGCGGGGTCGGAGTAGCCCAGCGAGGATGGCGTATAATAGGTGTTGGCGCCGTCGGTCAGCACGATCACCACCTTGTCGTTGCCTCTTTCGGTTTCCGGGCGCCCTTGCGTGAACGGCTCTCCGCTCGAGACCACCCGCCAGCCCCAGGCCATACCCTCGGGAACATTGGTGCCGCCATTCGGCTGCATCAGGTCGATCGCCGCCTTGATCGAGGTGAGCCCGTCGGCGACGCTGACGTCGGTCAGCGGCGTGATCGGGTTGGTGGTGCAGCTGTAATTCGGCCCGTTGCCGGCGGGCAGCGCCGGCGCATCGATCGGCCGCGGTTGGAAATATTTGGCCATGTTGCGCAGCCGAGATTGGCCGCTGCTGCTCGATGGATCGTCGTTCCACCAGCTGTTGATGGCTCCATAAGTTACCGGTGCGGCCTCGTCGGGGTCCTGGGTGAGCTTCCAGTGATTGCCGGGTTCGTCGGGGGCGAACATCGGCACGAACATCGTTGCCGGATCGCCGACGGCGATGCCGGTATTGGCCGAGCCACCGGACGGCGTGGCGTCGTTGATATTGTAAGGGTAGGGCCGCGCCTCGACGCAGCCCTGCCAGCTGGCGAACGGTCCGTAGGAATCGACATAGTCGTATTCGTTGTGGCTGCTTTTGCAGGTGTTGTTCGAATTGTATTCGTCGCAGACCACGCGCTTGCTATTGACGACACGCTCGTGGTTGGTGACGACCTTCATGTCGCGGTAGAGCGAAAACCGGGTCAGCATCTGGCCTTCCTCGGTTCCCCAGCCGGTGCCGCGCTTGTACCAGATGCCGTTGGTCTGCTGGGCGTATTTGTTGGCCGTGTTCAGCGTCGACCAGTCGAAATTCTCGTTCGATACCGGCGATAGACCCTCGGTGTCCATCCACGAGGCGTTGCCGTTGCCGGGGCCGACATTGACGGAGGCGGCAAAGGGCACGAGGCCGAATTGCACCGGCCTGTCGACCTGCTTGATCATCGCGGCCTGCTGGGCAAGCGTGTCGACCAGTTGCTTGGCCGCTGTTTTGAGCAGATCGATGCGCATCTGTCCTGAGCCGGTGCCGGGCGTGACCATCGATCCGGAATTGTCGAGCACCAGGGCAACCTCCAGCGTGTTCTTCAGCCGTACTTGCGAGGTAACGTTGACGCTGAGCCTCTGGTTGGCATCGGTCGCCGATTTGCCGACGAACTGGGCGAAGGCGGGGTAGAAATACGGTTTGTAATTGAGTTGGGCGGTCATGGTCAGCAGGCCGCCGCCGCTGGTGTTGCTCGGCAAGGTGACGTTGAGCGTCGCGCTGGCGGGATCGATGTCGTTCAAATTGGCGTTGAAAAAGTCGAGCGCGTAGGCTCTCAACTGGTCGTCGGTGGCGCCTTCCGTCAGCCGGCGGGCCGTGGCGAAGTTGGCGGCGTCGAGCGCGTTCATCACCATCTGCTTTTCACGGTTCATTTCCGTGAAATCGACCGCGATCGCCAGGCCGCCCATCAGCGGCACCATCGCCACAGCCGTCATGAGAGCATAGTTGCCGCGCCTGTCGCGGCGGAACTGACGCCAGATTTCAAACATGCTTGCAGCGGCCCCCGCCGACGGATTCTCGGCCGGCGCCAGCTTTCCACGAAACGCTGAAAGACGGGTTTGGGAAACCGCTCTATTGCTTGGTCGGCGCTTCACCAACCGCTAACCAATCAAGGCCGCGGCTTGCGCCGCAATTCGCGCCGATCAAGGCGAAAGCTGGTGACAGCATGGGCCGGTTCGGATAATTCGAACCGGCCGCGGAGAACCGTCGGCCGCTGTAACCGCAACGATCATACTGAAGGAAACGGCATGGCGGATTCGCCTGAAATCGTCGGCTCGCTCGAAGATGTCTCGAAAGCCTATTCGGCAATTCTCTGCGATGTCTGGGGCGTGGTGCACAATGGCGAATGGCATTTTCCGGCTGCCGCGGCTGCGCTGGCGGCGGCAAGGGCGGACGGCACTCCTGTCGTTCTGATCACCAATTCGCCGCGCCGCAGCGCCGATGTCGTGGCGCAGATGAGCGTGATCGGCGTCCCACCATCAGCCTATGACCGTGTGGTGACCTCGGGCGACGTGACCCGTGATCTGATCGCGGAGGGCCCGCGCAAGGTCTTCCACATCGGCGCCGACCGCGATCTGACCCTGTATGACGGCCTCGATGTCGAACTCGTCGAGGAGTTCGAGGCCACCGGCGTCGTGTGCACCGGGCTGTTCGACGACGAGGTCGAAAAACCCGACGACTATACGGAACTGCTGCGCCGGTTGCGCGCCAGGAACCTGCCGTTCATCTGCGCCAATCCCGATATCATGGTGGAACGCGGCGAACGGATCATCTGGTGCGCCGGCGCGCTCGCGCGCGACTACGCGCAGCTCGGCGGTCGCACGCTGATCGCCGGAAAACCCTACGCGCCGATTTACGAGGTCGCGATGAAGGAGGTGGCCGAGATACTCGGCCGGTCGGTTGGGCGTTCGCGAATACTGGCAATCGGCGACGGCATGATGACCGACGTCAAGGGCGCTGCCGACAATGGTTTCGACGTCCTCTATGTCTCTGGCGGCATTCATGCCCGCGACTATGGCGATCCATCCCGGCCGGATCCGGCAAAGCTCGGGCTCTTCCTGGAGCGGCACGGCTTTCGTCCGGTGGCAGTGATCGCAAGACTGCAGTAGGTGGCAATGGTCGCGTTCCAGCATCTTACGACAACCGCGCCGCTACCCGCAGATCTGCGAGAGGGCGTGGTCGCGATCGGCAATTTCGATGGCGTCCACCGCGGCCATCAAGCCGTGCTCGAACGGGCATTGGCGGAGGCCGTGCGGCGTGGCGTACCGGCCCTGGTGCTGACCTTCGAACCGCACCCGCGAACGGTTTTCAGGCCTGATCTGCCGCTTTTCGTGCTGACGCAGCCGCCGATGAAGGCGCGCCTCCTGTCGCTGCTGGGCTTTGCCGCGCTCGTCGAGCAGCCCTTCACGCGCGACTTCGCCTCGCTGTCGGCGGAAGCCTTCGTCACCGATGTGCTGGAGAGGGCGCTGGGCATCACCCACGCCGTGACCGGTTTCGATTTCCATTTCGGCAAGGACCGCCAGGGCGGGCCGGCTTATCTGATGGCTGCCGGCGAGCGCCACGGCTTCGGTGTTACCCTCGTCGACGCCTTTCGCGACGAAGGCGCCGAGGTGGTTTCGTCGAGCCGCATCCGTGCCTTGCTTTGCAAGGGCGAGGTGGCCGAGGCCGCCGGTCTGCTCGGCTATCGCTTCACGGTGGAAAGCGAGGTTGTCGGCGGCCAGCAGCTCGGGCGAACGCTTGGCTTTCCCACAGCCAATATGAGGCTTCCGGCGGAAGCCACGCTCAAGGAAGGGATCTACGCCGTCCGCTTCCGTCGCGCGGACGGTACGCTGCACGACGGCGTCGCCAGCTTTGGCCGCCGCCCGACCGTCGACGACAATGGCGCGCCGCTCCTGGAAACCTTCGTCTTCGATTTTTCCGGCGATCTCTATGGCGAGACTTGCGAGGTGTCGTTCTTCGGGTTCCTGCGCAGCGAGATCAAGTTCGACGGGCTCGACGCACTGGTCGTGCAGATGAAGCGCGATGAAGCCGAGGCCCGCGCGCTGCTTGGCGGCGCCAAGCCGCTCTCCGGCCTGGACGCCGCGGTGGCGTTCTGAAGCCATGATCCCGAAAGGGGAAACGAGTTCCTATTTCCTCAACGCAAGACCGACGGCTATGAAAGTCCAGCCCTGGAAGATCAGGTCGATCGCCAGGAACAGTCCGAGCACCCACAGGCTGTTGACCGGCCAGCCCATGGCGATGATCAGGCCCGCGAGCACGCTGATGACGCCTGCCGCGACAATCCAGCCCCAGCCGCGCTCCGGACGGTGGCTGTAGCCGACCCAGGCCCGCAGCGCGCCGGAAGCGACGAGCGCGATGGCCAGCAGGAAGGTCAGCACCGCCGAGGCGAGCAGCGGATTGTCGAAAGCGAAGAACCCTGCGACGGCATAAAGCAGTCCGCTGAGCAGCCAGTAGAAGAAGCGGCCCCAGGTCTTGACCCCGAAGGCATGCATGATCTCGATGATGCCGGCCACCAGCATCAGCCATCCGACAACGTAGACGGAAGCCACGGTGGCGATGAACAGATTGCCGAAGGCAATGCCGCCGAGGATCAGCAGCACCACGCCCAGACCGACGAACCAGCCCCATTTGTCGCGAGTCTGGCCGATCGCGTTCTTCAGAGTATCGCCGTGCAAGGTCATGTCGCCACCTCCATGGAGGACCGCCAGCATGCAGGAGGTTACCCTCGGCGCCGACCCGCGTCCAGCCGATGGCGGGCGCGACGGCGCAGGCAACACGCGCCGGATGTCTCGCCCTTAAATCAAATTTTACCAAAGCCTCGTCAAAGCTGTCGCCGCAGGACAGTTGTATCGTGTTAGTGGAGTGACCATGAGTCAGGTCGGGAAGATTTCTGTAGCCCTAGCCACTGTCGTGCTCGCTATGTCAGGCGCGGCCGAAGCCGGTGATGGCGCTTTCGGCTGGTTGTCCGGCGACTGGTATCTGACGGTCGGCGCGACCGGCTTGGTGGCGCCCAATTTCGAGGGCGGCAAGAAATACATGCTGAGCGCCCAGCCTATCATTTCGCTTGGCAAGGCCGGCCCTGCTGCTCGCTTCACCTCGCGCAACGACAATATTTCGCTGGCGCTCGTCGACGATGGCGGCGTCCGCGCCGGTCTGACCGGCAAGTTCCTGTTCTCGCGCGACGACGGCGATGCCGACGAACTCAGGGGGCTCGACCCGGTCCGCTGGGGCGGCGAGGTCGGCGGCTTCTTCGAAATTTATCCGACGGACTGGATGCGCGCGCGTGCCGAGTTGCGGCATGGCATCCGAGCCCATAACGGCTTTGTCGCCGACATCGCCGCCGATGCTTTCTACGATGTGACGCCAACCGTCAGGATCTCGGGTGGCCCGCGCGTGTCGTTTGCCTCGGCGAACTATTTCGATGCCTATTACGGTGTCAACGCGCAGGAAGCCGTGGCCTCGGGCCTGAGCCAGTACAATCCCGGCGGCGGCCTGAAATCCGTTGGCCTCGGTGGCGCGGTGACCTGGAAGGTGACCGATCCAATGACCGCCAGCCTGTTTGGCGAATATTCGCGCCTCAAGGGTCCGGCCGCCGATTCCAGCCTGGTCAGGGAGCGTGGTGACCGCAACCAGTTCATGGTCGGCGTGTCGACCACCTACCGCTTCGACTTCAACATGTAAGCGAATCGAACGAGACGCTTTATTCCTGCGCTCTTCTCCGCTAAAAGCCCAGCAATGACGAGCTTTTTGCGCCTTCACGCGCCGACGATACGAATTACCAGCCCGGTGTTCCCAGCAGCCTGAAGGCTGTAGGAGCCGCCGGGAATAGTGCGCGCGGCCTCTCGCGCTTTTCCAGATCATCAAAGCATGTCGCCCCCGAGTGGGCCCCGTTTTTGGGAACGGCATGCGTGTAAAATAGAATTTCACGCCGCAAGCCACGTGGCCCGGCATGCACATGGCAGACCAATGACCGACGAAACCCAATCGACCATCGACTATTCGAAGACCCTTTATCTGCCGCGGACGGAGTTTCCGATGCGCGCCGGCTTGCCCGAGAAGGAGCCGGTGCTGGTCAAGCGCTGGCAGGACATGGACCTCTACCGGAAGCTGCGCGAGAGCGCGGCGGGCCGCACAAAATACGTGTTGCATGACGGACCGCCCTATGCCAACGGCAACATCCATATCGGCCACGCGCTGAACAAGATCCTCAAGGACGTCATCACCCGCTCATTCCAGATGCGCGGCTATGACTCGAACTATGTGCCCGGCTGGGACTGTCACGGCCTGCCGATCGAATGGAAGATCGAGGAACAATACCGCGCTAAGGGCAAGAACAAGGACGAGGTGCCGGTCAACGAATTCCGCCAGGAATGCCGTGAATTCGCCGCGCACTGGATCTCGGTGCAGGGTGGAGAGTTCCAGCGTCTCGGCGTCGTCGGCGATTTCAAGAACCCTTATACGACCATGGCCTTCCACGCCGAGTCGCGCATCGCCGGCGAATTGTTGAAATTCGCCATGTCCGGCCAGCTCTACCGTGGTTCGAAGCCGGTGATGTGGAGCGTCGTCGAGCGGACTGCGCTCGCCGAGGCCGAGATCGAGTACCAGGACTACGAGTCCGACACGATCTGGGCGAAGTTTCCGGTGGCCAATCTCGTCGTCGCCAGTGTCGTGGACGGGCAGCCGGCGGAGCTCGATCCGGACCTGAGTGGTCGGTCGCTTGACCTGCTGGATGCTCATGTAGTCATCTGGACGACGACGCCCTGGACCGTCCCGGGCAACCGCGCCGTCAGCTATTCGCCGCGTGTGTCCTATGGCCTCTACGAGGTGGAGGCGGCCGAGAATGCGTTTGGCCCGCAGCCAGGCGAGAAGCTGATCTTTGCCGATGCGCTGGCCGAGGAAAGCCAGACCAAGGCCAAGGTCATCTTGAAGCGTCTTCACGGCATCAGCGCCGAACAGCTTGGAAATCTTGTGCTTTCGCATCCCTTCAAGGGCCTCGGTGGTGGCTATGAATTCCCGGTTGCGATGATTGCCGGCGACCACGTCACCGACGATGCCGGCACAGGCTTCGTGCACACCGCTCCCGGTCATGGCCGGGAGGATTTTGATGCCTGGATGGACGCCGCGCCCGCGCTGCGCCAACGTGGGATCGACACCGAAATCCCGTTCACCGTCGACGACGCCGGCTTCTTTACCAAGGATGCGCCGGGCTTCGGCCCGGACCGCGAAGGCGGACCCGCGCGCGTCATCGACGACAATGGCAAGAAGGGCAACGCCAACCAGGCGGTCATCGACGAGCTGATCAAGCGCAATGCGCTGTTCGCGCGCGGCCGGCTGAAGCACAGCTACCCGCACTCATGGCGTTCGAAGAAGCCGGTCATCTTCCGCAACACGCCGCAATGGTTCGTCTACATGGACAAGGACCTCGGCGACGGCAGCACGCTGCGCGGCCGCGCGCTGAAGGCGATCGACGAGACGCGCTTTGTCCCGGCCGCCGGCCAGAACCGCATCCGCGCCATGATCGAGGAGCGCCCGGACTGGGTGCTGTCGCGCCAGCGCGCCTGGGGCGTGCCGATCGCCGTCTTCGCCGACGAGGATGGCAATGTGCTGAAGGACGAGGCCGTCAACCGACGCATCATGGACGCCTTCGAGGCGGAAGGCGCCGACGCCTGGTTCGCGCCCGGCGCCAAGGAGCGCTTCCTCGGCAATCACGATGCCTCCAAATGGAAGCAGGTGATGGACATTCTCGACGTCTGGTTCGATTCGGGCTCGACACATGTCTTCACCCTGGAAGACCGGCCCGACCTGAAGTGGCCGGCCGACGTCTATCTCGAAGGGTCCGACCAGCATCGCGGGTGGTTCCACTCCTCGCTGCTCGAAAGTTGCGGCACCAGGGGCAGGGCGCCTTACGACACCGTCGTCACCCATGGCTTCACCATGGACGAGGATGGGCGCAAGATGTCGAAATCACTCGGCAACACGGTCGTGCCGCAAGATGTGATCAAGCAGTCCGGCGCCGATATCCTGCGGCTCTGGGTGGTGACGACCGACTATTGGGAAGACCAGCGGCTCGGCAAGAACGTGCTGCAGACCAACATCGACGCCTATCGCAAGCTGCGCAACACCATACGCTGGATGCTGGGCACGCTCGCCCATGACGATGGTGAGGTCGTTCCCCTGGAGACGATGCCGGAGCTTGAGCGGCTGATGCTGCACCGGCTGGCCGAACTCGACGAGGTGGTGCGCCAGGGCTACGACGCCTTCGAGTTCAAGCGCATCACGCGCGCAGTGCTCGATTTCATGGTGGTCGAGCTGTCGGCCTTCTATTTCGATATCCGCAAGGACGCGCTCTACTGCGACGGCCCGTCGAGCGTGAAGCGCAAGGCCTCGGTCCAGGTGGTGCGCCATCTCTTCGACTGCCTGGTGAAATGGCTGGCGCCGATGCTGCCGTTCACCACAGAGGAGGCGTGGCTCGAGCGTCATCCCGATGCGATGTCGGTGCATCTCGACCAGTTCCCGCAAATCCCGGCGGATTGGAGGAACGAGGCGCTGGCGGAGAAATGGCGCAACGTCAGGCAGGTGCGCCGCGTCGTCACCGGCGCCCTCGAGATTGCGCGTGCCCGGAAGGTGATCGGCTCGTCGCTGGAGGCCGTCCCCGTGGTCACGATCAACGACGCGACGCTCGAGGCGGCGATATCGGACGTCGACATGGCTGAAATGGCGATCACCAGCGATCTCGTCATTGCCCATGGCCAGGCGCCGCGAACCGCCTTCGCCCTCGACGATGTCAAGGGTGTTGCCGTGGTCGTCGAGAAAGCGGAGGATCGCGGCCTGGTCAAATGCGCGCGTTCGTGGCGCTACACCGCCGATGTCGGGCAGGATCCCGAGTTCCCGGATGTTTCGGCACGGGATGCCGCGGTGCTGCACGAACTGAAAGCGCTGGGAAGGCTCTAGTGCCTGTCGCCCAAAGAAGTGCACAAACGCCACGCCGCGCGGGTGCAAACCCGCCGGTGCGTTGCCCTTAACGAGCGGTTGAGGTAAACACGCGAAACTCCGGAAGACAAATTGTCGCCGGATTTCCGTCGCAAGTGCTTGCACGATGGGGACCGGACACAAGGCCGGTGCGATCGAGAGGTTGTCTAGAGTGGGACTTTTTGGCATGACCGAAAGATATAACGCGCGCCTTGCGCTGCTGGCGCCGCTTGTCGCATCGGGCCTTGCTTTGTCCGGCTGCATGGGCTCTCCGACCTATGGCACCGACAAGACGGCCGCCGAACAGTTGGCCGGCGATCTTACAGGCGCCGTTTCCTTCGCGCCGAAGCGCAAGGACCCGATCGACTACAAGCCACGTCCCACCCTGGTGAAGCCGGCACCTGGCCAGAAGGAAGCGCTGCCTGCCCCGCAGGAAAGCATCCAGACGGCAAACGCCGGTTGGCCCGAATCGCCCGAGCAGCGTCGCGCGCGCCTGCGCGCCGACGCCACCGCGCATCAGAATGATCCGGCCTACCAGTCGGAGATCGTCGATGACGTGCAGACGGATCCGGCATCGGTGAAAAGGGCGATGGAGGATTCAGGATCCAGCCACCCGCCGGCGTGGAAACCCGCCGATTCCGACAAGGGCCGCGCCGCCGAGATCCAGCGCCGCCTTGCCGACAGCAAACAGGGCGACCCGAACACGCGCAAATATCTCAGCGAACCGCCCTTGGCCTACCGCACCGCCTCCGGTGCCGCGCCGCAGAACGAACTCGGCGAAGACGAGTACAAGAAGGAACGCCGCCTCAAGGCCAAGGCCGAGGGCAAGAAGGGCGGCTGGTTCGACTGGTTGCCGTCGCTGTAGGAACAGTGGCGCCGCTGATCTTGCAGCGTCCTTGGCTCAATCTCGACGTTCCCTGAAAAAATCCTTCAGCAGCAGGCCCGCTTCGGTCTCGGCCATGCCCGGATAGATGTCGGGCGTGTGGTGGCAGGTCGGAGAGGCGAAGAAGCGCACGCCGTTGACGACGGCGCCGCCCTTTTCGTCGGCCGCACCGAAATAGAGACGGCGCAGCCTGGCGAAGGAGATTGCCCCGGCGCACATGGCGCAGGGCTCCAGCGTGACATAGAGATCATGGCTGGTGAGCCGCTCGCTCGAGAGTTTGCCGCAGGCTTCACGGATCACCAGCATCTCGGCATGGGCTGTCGGGTCCGCAAGCTCGCGCGTGCGGTTGCCGGCACTGGCAATAACCGCGCCGCCATTGGCGATGACCGCGCCGACCGGCACTTCGCCACGCAAGGCTGCCGCTTCGGCCTCTTTTAGCGCCAAGGCCATGAAATCCGGCCTCTTCAAGGGGTTTGTCTTCCCATTATGTCCTCGCCACCCGGCGGTGATCCTGTTATGGAGCGCATCAACCCGAAAAATCGGACTCGATTTTCGGAAATGATCATGCGCCAAATCAAAAGTGCTACAGCGTCCGTTGCGCGCCGAACGGATGCGCCACGCTGTAGCAGCGCAAACGGACAAAGGCCACATGGACGACAACGACAAGAAATCTCCGCGCAAAGCCGGCCCGGGCAGGAGTGGCCCGAAATCGGCAGGTGCACGTGGCCGCGATGCCGGCAAGGGCGGGAAGCCCTCCTTTGCTGCGAAAAAACCTTATGCGCCACGTGGCGATCGGCCGACGGCCGCCGACGGCGACCGGCCGAAGCGGGACTTCAAGGGCGGCGACAGGCCGTTCAGCAAGGGACCCCGCCCCGAAGGCAAGCCTTATGAAAAGCGCGAAGGCCCGCGCAAGCCATATGCGCCGCGCGGCGACCGCCCGATGGCGGCCGAAGGCGAGCGCAAGCCTTATGAAAAGCGCGAGGGACCACGCAAGCCCTACGCGCCGCGCGGCGACCGCCCGATTCCGGCCGAAGGCGAGCGCAAGCCATATGAAAAGCGCGAGGGACCACGCAAGCCCTACGCGCCGCGCGGCGACCGCCCGGTTTCTGCTTCGGCGGAGGGCGGTGAAAAGCGCTTCGACCGTCCCAAGCGTGATTTCGGAGATCGTCCGAAGCGGGATTTCGCTGACCGTCCAAAGCGTGACTTTGGCGGCGACAGACCCAAGCGTGATTTCGGAGATCGGCCGCAAGGCGCGTCTGGCGGCGGCTTCAAGCCGCGCCCTCGGCCTGCCGAAGCAACGGAAGAAGCCGGCGAGCGCATCGCCAAGCGGCTGGCACGCGCCGGGCTCGCCTCGCGCCGCGACGCCGAGGAGTTGATCGCCGCCGGCCGCGTCAAGGTCAATGGCAAGGTGCTCGCCTCGCCGGCGTTCAACGTCATGCCCAATGACATCATCCATCTCGACGGCATGGAAATCCCGCCGATCGAACGCACGCGCCTGTTCCTGTTCCACAAGCCGGCCGGCGTCGTCACCACCAACCGCGATCCGGAAGGCCGCAAGACCGTCTTCGACGTGCTGCCGGCCGAACTGCCGCGGCTGATGACCATCGGCCGCCTCGATATAAACACCGAAGGCCTGCTGCTGCTGACTAATGATGGCGGCCTGTCGCGCGTACTCGAGCTGCCGGCCACTGGCTGGCTGCGCCGCTACCGCGTGCGCGTTCATGGCAAGGTCGAGGAAAGCGCGCTCGCCGGCCTGCGCGAAGGAATTGCCGTCGACGGCGTTTTCTACGGCGCCATCGAAGCCAGCTTGGATCGCGAGCAGGGCTCCAACGCCTGGCTGACGATCGGTCTGCGCGAGGGCAAGAACCGTGAGGTCAAGAACATCCTCGGCGCGCTCGGCCTCGACGTCACGCGGCTGATCCGCATCTCCTACGGTCCGTTCCAGCTCGAGGATCTCGCCGAGGGCCATGTTCTGGAGATCAAGGGCCGGGTGCTGCGCGACCAGCTTGGCGAGCGCCTAGTCGAGGAATCCGGCGCCAATTTCGACGCTGAGATAACAAAACCGTTTTCCAACCAGCCGGTGCGGCGTACCGAAGTGCGTGAGGTCGAGCCCGAACGGCCGAAGTTTACGCGAGACGGCGAGCGCCGGCCGATCGGCGAGGGCGGACTGATCAAGAACCGCAAACGCCGGGAAGGCAGCCGCGACGAGGCGCTCGGCAAACTGTCGACGAGCCCCGACAGGGGCGAGAGACCAGAAAAGAGCTTCGGCGATCGCGGCCCGCGACCGGAGCGCGGCGGCTTTGGCGATAAGCCGCGTGGAAGTTTTGGCGACAAGCCGCGCGGCGGATTCGGTGACAAGCCTCGTGGCGGCGGCAAGAAATCCGAACGCGAGCAACGGCCGATCGAGCCGCCCGGCCAGCGCAAGGCCAATGTCTGGATGGCGCCGGGAGCCCGGCCGATCGGCAAGGGCAGGGCGGAGGCCGATGCGGCCAAGGCGGCCGAGAACAAGGCACGCAAGGCGTCGTTCAAGCCATCTTATGGCAAGCCCGCCGGCAAACCAGGTGGCGCAAAGCCATTCGGCAAGCCGCGTGGCGAGCGTCCAGGAGGCGCCGGTGGCGGCGAGCGGCCGCGCGGCGGCCCCAAGGGCCCCCGGACAAGATGAGAATCGTCGGCGGTGAGTTTCGCGGGCGGCCGCTGGCGACGCCCCGTGGCAGCGCCATCCGCCCGACGACCGACCGCACCCGCGAGGCCGTCTTCAACGTTCTGGCGCATCGCTTTGCCGGGCAACTGGACGGCGCGCGCGTGCTCGACCTGTTCGCCGGCACCGGTGCGCTTGGCCTGGAAGCCCTGTCGCGCGGGGCATCCTATGGCGTCTTTATCGAGGAATCGGCCGAGGGCCGTGGTCTGATCCGCGACAATGTCGAAGCCTTCGGCCTGACCGGACGCACCAAGATCTTCCGCCGTGATGCAACCGGGCTTGGCGAGGCGGGCACGCTGGCGCCGTTCGGCCTGGTCTTTGCCGATCCGCCCTATGGCAGGGGCCTTGGCGAGCAAGCCCTGCGGTCGGCCCAGGCCGGCGGCTGGCTGCGGCCAGGCGCACTCTGTGTGGTCGAGGAGACGGCGGTGGTTCCCTTCGAGCCGGGCCCGGGCTTTTCCGTCCTTGATGAGCGCAACTACGGCGAGACCGTGATCCGCTTCATCGAGGCTGCCTGACAGGCCTGCTTTCAGCAGTGGCCTCTTTGCCGCCGCCTTTGCCGGCAACATGACCAACAATTCACTTTGCTTGTCGCCAGCGCCTTGCCTATCGTCGCTGCATGAAACCGGAGCCATCGATGACATCCAGGACTAAATGGCTGCGGGCCACGTTGCTGGCGACGTCGCTGGCTTTGTTCATGACCGACCCCGTCCTGGCGGACGGCCCCGTATTGCCGAGCACCCTGCCGGCCGAGTTCAAGGTCACGGACTTCCTCCTCGACAACGGCATGGAAGTGGTCGTCATTCCCGATCACCGCGCGCCGATCGTCACCCACATGGTCTGGTACAAGATCGGCAGCGCCGACGAGCCGCCGGGCAAATCCGGCATCGCCCATTTCTTCGAGCATCTGATGTTCAAGGCCACGGCCCACCACGCGGCCGGCGAGTTCGACCGCGCCGTCTCCGACATTGGCGGCTCCAACAACGCCTTCACATCCTACGACTACACCGCTTTCCATGAGACGGTGGCGCCGTCGGCGCTCGAACTGATGATGAGCTTCGAAGCCGACCGCATGCGCAACCTCATCCTCACCGATGACGTCATCAAGACCGAACGCGATGTTATCCTGGAGGAGCGCCGCTCGCGCATCGACAACAATCCGCAGGCCGTGCTCGACGAAGAGGTCGATGCCACGCTATGGCAGAACCAGCCCTATCGCATCCCGGTCATCGGCTGGATGCAGGAGATGGAGCAACTGAACCGCACTGACGCGGTCGCGTTCTACAACAAATACTATCGGCCCAACAACGTCGTGCTGATCGTGACCGGCGATGTCGAACCGGACACGGTGAAGGCGCTGGCCGAAAAGACCTATGGCAAGGTGGCCCGCGGGCCGGACCTGCCGCCGCGCGTCCGCCCGGTCGAGCCGGAGCAGAATACCAGGCGCACGGTCACGCTCTCCGACGCTCGCGTCAGCGTGCCGAGTTTCTCGACACAATGGGTCGTGCCCTCCTATCACACTGCGAAGCCCGGCGAGGCCGAAGCGCTCGATTTGCTGGCCGAGATCCTCGGCGGCGGCAACCGCAGCCGGCTTTACCAGGCGCTTGTCGTCAAGCAGGGCATAGCTTCCGGCGCCGGTGCGTACTTCCAGGGCACCATGCTCGACGACACCAATTTCACTGTCTACGGCGCGCCGCGCGGTGACGCCAAGCTGGCCGACGTCGAAGCCGCGGTCGATGCGGAAGTGGCGCGCATCGCCAGCGACGGCGTCACCCCGGATGAGCTCGAGAAAGCCAAGGACCGCTATGTCAGGTCGATGATCTTTGCTCGCGACAAGCAGGATTCCATGGCCAACATCTATGGCTCGACGCTCGCCACCGGCGGCAACGTCCAAGACGTGCAGCAATGGCCGGACCGCATCCGCAAGGTCACCACTGACGAGGTCAAGGCCGTTGCCGCGCGCTATCTGTTATTGGCCCGCTCGACGACCGGCTATCTCTTGCCGCAGCAACAGGCGGGGAATTGATAATGACGAACCAGTTTAGCGGCGCGTTGACGTCTCCCCGCCAGGCTCCCCCTTCTCCCCTCGCGCGAGAAGGGAAGGCCCTCCATGCCCTTGCAACCTTCTTCCTCTCCGTCCTCTTCCTTGTTCTGCCGGCGCTTGCCGCCCGCGCGATGGAGATCCAGTCCGTTACCTCCTCGAAAGGCGTCACGGCCTGGTTGGTCGAGGACTATTCGGTACCGGTGGTCGCCGTCCGCTTCGTCTTCGGCGGCGGCTCGACGCAGGATCCGGTGGGGAAGGAGGGTCTTGCAAATCTGATGACCGGCCTGTTCGACGAGGGTGCCGGCCCGCTCGACTCGGAAGCCTTCCAGATCAAGCTTGACGACGCCGGCGCCGAAATGAGCTTCGACGAGGCCCGCGATGGCATCTACGGTTCCATGCGCATGCTGGCGGAACAGCGCGACGAAGCCTTCGACCTGTTGCGTTTGGCGGTCAATGAGCCGCGCTTCGACCAGGCGCCGATCGACCGCATCCGCGCGCAGGTCCTGTCCGGCATCATCGCCAACGAGAATGACCCCGACACGGTGGCGCAGAACCGGTGGGCGCGCGCCGTCTATGGCGACCACCCTTATTCGCGTTCCGACCAGGGCACCAGGCAGAGCATCGCCGCCGTCACGCAGGCCGATCTCGAGACTCTGCACAAAGCGGTGTTCGCGCGCGGCGGCTTGCATGTCGCCGTGGTCGGGGCCATCGATCCCGAGACCCTGAAGAAGAAACTCGACATGGTGTTCGGCGACTTGCCGCGGGACCAGACGCTCGCTCCTGTAGCCGATGTCGAGCCCAAGCTGGCGCAGCATATCGAGGTCAATTACGACCTGCCGCAGACATCGCTGCAGCTCGCCTGGCCGGGCGTGAAGCGCAAGGCGACGGATTTCTTCCCGGCGGTGCTGATGAACGAGATCCTCGGCGGTGGAACTTTCACCTCGCGCCTGTTCCAGGAGGTGCGCGAAAAGCGCGGGCTCGCCTACAGCGTCAATTCCTCGCTGGTCAACCAGGACCATGCCAATGCGCTGATCGTCACCACTGGGACGCGCTCGGACCGTGCGGCCGAGACGCTCGCCATCGTGCGCGACGTCGCCAAGCGCCTGGCCGAGGATGGCCCGACAGAGGCCGAACTGGCGGCGACCAAGAAATATCTCATCGGCGCCTATGCGATCAGCAATCTGGATTCCTCGAGTTCCATCGCCGCCACGCTTGTCGAGCTGCAGATCGACGATCTCGGCATCGATTACATGCAGCGCCGGGCCGGCTATATCAACGCGGTGACGATCGATCAGGTCAAGGCGGCGGCGAAGAAGCTGCTGACGACCGAGCCAACCATCATGGTGGTCGGGCCGCCGCTGGCGGGAGCCGGCAAGGGATGAGCCCCACTTTCGGCATAGCGTTCGGCGGTGGCGGCGCGCGCGGTCTGGCGCATATCCATGTCATCGAGGCGCTGGACGAGCTCGGCATCAAGCCGGTGGCGATAGCCGGCTCGTCGATCGGCGCCATCATGGGCGCCGGCATGGCCTCGGGCATGAGCGGCAAGGATATCCACGACTATGCCCGCTCGATCCTCGGCCGCCGCGCCGAGGTCGCGAGCCGCATGTGGCGGGCGCGGCCTGGCACGATCGCGGAGGCCATGCAAAATGGCATCCGCGTCAGCCAGTTCAATGTCGAGCGCATCCTGAAGGCGTTTCTGCCGGAGGCCATTCCCGAAAGCTTCGCCGAACTAAAAATCCCGCTGAAGGTCACGGCAACCGACTATTTCGGCCACAAGCTCGCTGTGTTCGACGACGGCGACCTGCATTCCGCACTTGCGGCCTCAACCGCCATTCCTGCCGTCTTCCGTCCGGTGACGCGCGATGGCAGGCTGCTGATCGACGGCGGCATCTATAACCCTGTGCCCTTCGACCTGATCGAGAAGGATGCCGATATCATCATCGGCGTCGACGTGGTCGGCGCGCCGGAAGAGGCCGACCGCAAGCAGCCGACCTCCGTCGACCTGATGTTCGGCGCCACGCAGCTGATGATGCAGTCGATCATCGCAAACAAGTTGAAACAGTGCCAGCCCGACATACTGGTCCGCCCGGCGGTGTCGAAATACCGCGTCCTCGATTTCCTGAAGATCGAGGCCCTGATGAGCGAGACAGTTGAAATCAAGGATCGGCTGAAGCGGGAGGTGGAGGTCGCAATTGAACGGCGTTCCGCCAAGGTCGAAGCAAAAAGGACAAAAACACCAGCCAAGTCGTGATCGCGGTCAGCGAGACTGCGAGCTTACTTTGTGCCGTGTCGGCGGGGCATCAATGCCGAGATGGCAACAATGCCCGCTTCGCTCAGTCCTTCGCCCGCTCCACATAAGCGCCATCCGCCGTCATCACCACGACGCGGGTGCCGGGCGCGATGTGCGGAGGCACGGTGGTGCGCACGCCATTGGAAAGCACGGCCGGCTTGTAGGACGACGATGCCGTCTGACCCTTGGTCGTCGGCTCGGTCTCGACCACTTCGAAGGTGGCGCGCTGCGGCAGCACCAGGGCGATCGCGATGCCGTTGAACTGTGACACCTGCACCGGCATGCCCTCCTTCAGATAGGGCGCCGCGTCGCCGACCACGGCTTCCGACACCGCCACCTGGTCGTAGGTTTCCGGGTTCATGAAGTGATAGCCTTCGCCGTCGGCGTAAAGGAAGGTGTGCTCGCGCTCCTCGACATAGGCGCGCTCCACCTGTTCGGTGGTGCGATAGCGCTCGGATACCTTCACCCCGTCGCCGATGCGGCGCATGTCGAGCTGCGTCACCGGCGTGCCCTTGCCTGGGTGGATGTTTTCGGCAAAGAGGATCACATAAAGCTTGCCGTCCTTGTCGACGACATTGCCTTTGCGGAGCGAACTGGCGATGACTTTCACCACGGTTTTAAATCCTGCGAGAGTTGACTGGCGTTTGCCGGCTTGTGCGGCGCTGGATGGGGGCCTAGCGCATCTTGGCGCGAACCGCCAGCCCCCTCGGCGAACCGAAGCGCGCTGATGACCGCGGCTTCGCCCTGGTGGACGCCGCATGTCCATGCCGACCGCCGTCCGCGCCTGATGCTGCGCAATGGGCTGACGGCTGCCTTTCGCGACTGGTTCGCCCGCCACGACTTCATCGAGGTGGAAACGGCGGCGCTGCAGGTCTCGCCCGGCAACGAGGCTCATCTGGCGGCCTTCGCTACCGAAGCGGTCGGGCCGGATGGCGCCCGCTCGCCGCTTTATCTCCACACCTCCCCCGAATTCGCCTGCAAGAAACTGCTCGCTGCCGGCGAGCGGCGCATTTTCAGTCTGGGTTCGGTTTACCGCAACCGTGAGCGCGGTCCCTTGCATCATCCCGAATTCACCATGCTCGAATGGTATCGGGTGGGCGAGACGTATGAGAGCCTGATGCGCGACTGCGCCGATCTGTTGGCGACGGCCGCGACACGGGCAGGGGCCACGCACTTCTCTTTCAGGGGCCGGGAGTGCGATCCGTTTTCCGAACCGGAACGGCTGACCGTGGCGGACGCCTTCAGCCGGCACGCCGGGATCCGTCTGCTGGCAACGGTCGCGCCCGACGGCGGCACGGACCGGGACGCGCTGCATGCCGCTCTGATCCAGGCCGGCCTGCGCACCGCGCCTGACGACAGCTGGGCGGATTTGTTCAGCCGCGTGATGGTGGAAAAGATCGAGCCCAATCTCGGCCTCGGCCGCGCGACCATTCTTTGCGAATACCCGGTGGTCGAGGCGGCGTTGGCGCGGCCGAGCCCGAGGGATCCGCGCGTCGCCGAACGCTTCGAGCTCTACTGCTGCGGCGTCGAGCTCGCCAACGGCTTTGGCGAACTGACCGACGCGGCCGAGCAGCGCCGGCGCTTCGTCATCGAGATGGACGAGAAAGAGCGCGTCTATGGCGAGCGCTACCCGCTGGACGAGGACTTTCTCGCCGCGTTGGCCATCATGCCGCAGGCCAGCGGCATCGCGCTCGGCTTCGATCGGCTGGTGATGCTGGCGACCGGCGCGCGGAAGATCGAGGACGTGATCTGGACTCCGGTCGCCGCATCTTGAATGAGGGGCTGCCGCCCCTCTGATCTCAATGCGCGAAAACCTGCTCAAGAGAGCGAAAACCCTTGAATTCCAAGGCATTGCCAGAGGGATCGCGGATAAACAATGTCGCTTGTTCGCCGGGCTCGCCCTTGAAGCGGACCATCGGCCGCTCCAGCCAGTCTATGTCGTCGCGCGCTTCCAGCCGCGTCGCCAGGCGCTGCCAGTCGTCCATCAAGAGCACAGCGCCGAAATGCGGGATCGGCACCAAAATGCCGTCGACCTTGCCGTCGCTTGCAGCTTGCGCGGCCTGCGGCCGCAAATGTGCCGACATCTGGTGGCCGTACAGGTCGAAATCGACCCAGGTCGCCGACGAGCGGCCGATCGCACAGCCCAGTACGTCGCCATAGAAAGTTCGGGTTTGATCGAGATCACGGACTGGAAAAGCAAGATGGAAAGGCGTCATGGCGAGGCTCCAGATAGGCAAAAACTGCGACGTCCGCTCTTTGCGGGCGCTTCGATGGCGATTTGGTCGCGACATCCTGATTGGCCTTCTGCCATTGCACAAGCGGCAGTGGAACAATAGATGGTGCGGCAGCACCTGCCTTCCGGACAGGCTGAAGAAATAGGATCAAGTGCATGACCGACAAGCTCGACGCCGCGAAATTGACGGACCGCGTCGCGGCCCTGGTCGAGGCCGCCAAACGCGCTGGCGCCGATGCCGCGGACGCCGTCGCGGTGCGTGGCCGCTCGACCGGTGTTTCGGTGCGGCTTGGCAAGGTCGAAAACACAGAGGCGTCCGAGGGCGACGACGTTTCGCTGCGGGTCTTCGTCGGCCAGCGTGTGGCCAGTGTATCGGCCACCGCCGCGTCCGATCCGAAGGCCCTTGCCGAGCGCGCCGTCGCCATGGCCAAAGTGTCTCCCGAGGATCCCTACCAGGGTCTTGCCGACCCCGCGCTGCTCGCCAGACAGACGCGCGATCTGGACCTGTTCGATGCAACCGAAGTGTCGGCAGACCAATTGAAGGAGGCGGCCCTCGCGGCCGAGGCGGCGGCTCTCGCCGTCAAGGGCGTAACCAATTCGGCCGGCAGCAATGCCAGCGCCGGCCTGGGCGGGCTGGTTCTGGCCACCTCGCACGGTTTTGTCGGCCAGTATGTCGCCTCGCGCTTTTCGCGCTCGGCCAGCGTGATTGCCGGCGAGGGCACGGGCATGGAACGCGACTATGAATTCTCCTCGCGCCAGCATTTTGCCGATCTCGACGCGGCCGAGGATATCGGCCGTCAGGCCGGCGAACGGGCCGTGCGTCGCCTTGGCGCGCGCAAGGCGGCGACCGGATCGGTCGACGTGGTGTTCGACCCGCGCGTCGCGCGCGGCATTGCCGGCCATATCGCCGGAGCCATCAACGGCGCTTCCGTCGCGCGAAAAACCTCGTTCCTGCGCGACATGATGGGCAAGCAGGTGGCGGCTTCCGCCATCACCGTCACCGACGAGCCGCTGCGGCGCCGTGGCCAGGCCTCGCGCCCATTCGATGGCGAAGGCGTCGAGGGCGAGAAGCTCCTGATGATCGAAAAGGGCGTCCTGAATCACTGGTTCCTGTCGACATCGGCGGCCCGGGAGCTCGGCCTCGTCACCAACGGGCGCGGCGCGCGCGGCGGCTCTTCCGTCTCGCCGTCTTCCACCAATCTTGCCATCGAGCCAGGCGAAAGGTCGCCGGAAGACCTGATCGGCTCGCTCAAGAGCGGCTTCTACGTCACCGAAGTGTTTGGCCAGGGCGTCGACATGCTCACCGGCGAATACAGCCGCGGCGCCTCCGGCTTCTGGATCGAAAATGGGGCGCTTGCCTATCCGGTCGCCGAAGTCACCATCGCCTCGAACCTGAAGACGATGTTCCTCAACATGGTGCCCGCGAATGACCTTGATCGCAATTTCGGCACCGCCGCCCCGACGCTCCTGATCGAAGGCATGACCCTTGCCGGAGCATGAGCTGACCACCGCCGGTGCCGATCTGGACCTGCCGCTGCTGCGCGACGCCGCCCGCGAGGCGGGTCTTATCGCGATGCGCTACTTCGGCAACAATCCGCAGGTCTGGATGAAGGGCGGCACCTCGCCGGTCAGCGAAGCCGATCATGCCGCCGATGCGTATCTGCGCCAGACGTTGCTTGCGGCACGGCCGGATTATGGCTGGCTGTCGGAAGAGACGGCCGACGACCCGGCGCGGCTTTCGGCGCGCCGCACCTTCGTTGTCGACCCGATCGACGGCACGCGCGGCTTCCTTGAAGGCCAGCGCGCCTGGTGCGTCAGCGTCGCCGTCGTCGAGAATGGCCGCACGCTTGCCGGCGTGCTCGAATGCCCGGCGATGGACGAGACCTATTCCGCGCTGCCAGGCCAGGGCGCATTCCGCAACGGCAAGCGCATTGCGGTGCGCAAGCCAGGCGACAAGCCCGAGATTTCCGGCCTGAAGCAGTTGATCGACCTGATGCCGGCCGGCTGGCAGGAGCGGCTGCAACGGGCGCCCTACAGCCCTTCGCTTGCCTACCGCCTGGCGATGATCGCCAACGGCACGCTCGACGGCACCTTCGTCAAGCCGAACGCGCATGACTGGGACATTGCCGCCGCCGACCTCATCCTGCGCGAGGCAGGTGGCCAACTGCTCGACCCGCACGGCCACGCGCCGCTCTATGCCGGCGAGGTGACCCGCCACGGCGCGCTCGCGGCCGGCAGCGGCGATCTGCTGGCGGTGCTGGTCGACGTCATTGCCGGGCTGGATGGCTGAAAGCGTTTTCGAAGGTTTCAAAGTCGGCGGCTTTGGTCTAGACCTGTCACAAACTCACGATATGTGAAGGATCGACATGGCCGCGGAAGACGGAAAGAAACAGCTTTTGCATCTGGTGTTCGGCGGCGAACTGAAGAAGCTTGGCGGCACCGAGTTCCGCGATCTCGATGCGCTCGACATCGTCGGCGTCTATCCGGATTATGAATCCGCGCACACGGCGTGGAAAGCCAAGGCGCAGGCCAGTGTGGACAATGCCCATATGCGTTATTTCGTCGTTCATCTGCACCGTTTGCTGGATCCCGATAGCAAGGCCGCCGGTTGACTTCGATGGAGCATGATCTGGCGAAAGAGCCAGCCGGCGAGGCCGCGCCCACGGGCAGGGGCCGCAGCCGCACGACCAAGGCCTTCTGGCGCAGGATTCGCGAACCGCTCGCGCAGTCGCGATTCGTCAAGAACGCCATTGCCAGCCTGCTCGCGCAGTTCGTGCGGCTGGTTCGCCTGACCAGCCCCCTGGTCGCCGGATCGGCGCGCTTTTCGGGCGGCGCCTATGCCGAGTTCGAGCCGGGGATCATTGCTCTATGGCATGGCCAGCACCTTTTGACGCCGGCCTATTATCCCAAGCGCAAGCCGCTGGTTGCCATGGTGTCGCGCAGCGCCGATGCCGAGCTCAACGCCCTGATGCTGGAGAAATTCGGCATCGAGGCGGTGCGCGGTTCGGGTGGGCGCGACAATGCCAGGCATCTCGACAAGGGCGGGGCCAAGGCGCTCATCGCCCTCAAAAAGTCGCTCACATCAGGCAAGAACGTCGCCATGATCGCAGACATTCCCCATGGTACCCCGCGCGATGCAGGGCTCGGTATCGTTCTCCTGGCTCGCCTCTCCGGCCGGCCGCTGCTGCCCGTCGCCATCGCCACCAGCCGCCGCAAGGTGCTGGAAAAGAGCTGGGACAAGACCACCATCAACCTGCCCTTCGGCCGCTCCGCCGTGACCATCGGTGCGCCGATCTTCGTGGCGGCGGAT
This sequence comes from Mesorhizobium sp. URHB0026, assembly GCF_054059755.1. Lineage (NCBI taxonomy): Bacteria > Pseudomonadati > Pseudomonadota > Alphaproteobacteria > Hyphomicrobiales > Phyllobacteriaceae > Mesorhizobium > Mesorhizobium sp. URHB0026. Next base: position 3,724,895 of record NZ_JBSSCN010000001.1, read on the forward strand.
GCCGATGACGCCGAAATGGAGCGCAAGCGCCAGGAAATCACCACGGCCCTCAATGCCGCGACCGCCGAGGCCTACCGCCTCGTGGACGGTCCGCGATGAGCGGCCGCTGGGCCCGCACGATGTTGTCGGCATACCGCTTTGCCGGCGCTGCCGCCTATCCGCTGGTCGGGCCTTACGTCGCCTGGCGCACCTCGCGCGGCAAGGAAGACCGCAATCGCCGCCGCGAGCGCTACGGCGTCGCCGGCCGGCCGCGCCCCGAGGGCCCGGTGATCTGGATCCACGCCGCGAGCGTCGGCGAGACCTTGGCCGTCGTGCCGCTTGTCGAAAGCATCCTCGACTATGGCGTCAACATCGTGCTGACGACCGGTACGGTCACCTCGGCCCAGGTCGTCGACGAGCGGCTCGGCGATCGCATCATCCACCAATATGTGCCACTCGATCTGAAGCCGGCGGTCAGCCGCTTCCTCGATCACTGGAAACCCGATCTGGCGATCATCGCCGAATCCGAGATATGGCCGATGACCATCCTCGAACTCGGTGCCCGCCACGTGCCGCAGGTGCTGGTCAATGGCCGGCTCTCCGATCGCTCCTTCACGTCTTGGAAGAAGCGGGCCAACATCGCCGAGGCCCTGTTCGAGAATCTGGCCCATGTAGTTGCCCAGTCCGACGTCGATGGCGAGCGTTTTCGGGCGCTCGGCGCCCGGCCGGTCACTGTGTCGGGCAATCTCAAGGTCGACACCAACCCGCCGCCGGTCGACTTGCGAGCGCTTGGCACATTGCAGCGGCAGATCGGCGATCGCCCGACCTGGGCGGCGATCTCGACCCATGATGGCGAGGAAGTGGTCGCCGCGGAAGTTCACGCGACGCTGCACAGGCGTCACCACGGGCTTTTGACGATCGTCGTTCCGCGCCATCCCGATCGGGCCGAAGCCCTTGCCCTGCAGATTTCCGGCATGGGCCTTAAAGTCGCCCGGCGCAGCAAGGGCGACCGTATCGGAGGCGATACCGATGTCCTGCTTGGCGATACGATCGGCGAAATGGGCTTGTATCTCCGGTTGACCGAAATCGCTTTCGTCGGCCGCTCGCTGACCTCCGAAGGCGGCCAGAATCCGCTTGAGCCGGCCATGCTCGACACCGCCGTTCTCGCCGGGCGCAACGTGCAGAATTTTCGCGAAGCCTATCAGCGCCTGCTCGACAGCGGCGGCGCCAAGCTGGTGCGCGACCGCGACATGCTGGCCGGCGCCGTCAATTTCCTCCTGACCAACGAAGTGGCGCGCCACGAGATGATGGCGGCGGGGATCGCGACTGTCGATGAGATGCGCGGCGCACTGGCACGCACGCTCAAATCGCTCGAACCCTATATCCAGCCGCTGGTGGTCAAGGCGCGCCTAAAGGGCGCCAACGGGCGTTAAAATGGCCTCCGAAGCACCGCCATTCTGGTGGGAAGAGCCGGACTGGAAGGTCCTGGCGCTGTCGCCGTTATCGGCTGTCTACGCGCTGGTCGCCGGTCGCGGCATGCGGCGGGCCCGGCGCGAGAAGATCCAGGCGCCGGTTCTGTGCGTCGGCAATTTCACCGTCGGCGGCACCGGCAAGACACCGGTGGCGATCGCACTCGCCCAACAGGCCAAGCGCATGCATCTGAAGCCCGGGTTCCTGTCGCGCGGCCACGGCGGTTCCTTCGCCGAGCCGCATGTCGTCAATGCCAGCCATGACAGCGCCAGGCATGTCGGCGACGAACCGCTGCTGCTGGCCGAACATGCCCCGGTGGCGGTGACGCCGAACCGTGCCGCCGGCGCCCGGCTGCTGCTGGAAAAACACGGTTGCGATTTCCTGATCATGGACGACGGCTTCCAGAGCGCGCGCATCCACATCGATTATGCGCTGGTCGTGGTCGATGCCCGCTACGGGATCGGCAATGGCCGCGTCATCCCGGGCGGTCCGCTCAGGGCCAAGATCGTCGACCAGTTGGTCTTCACCAGCGGGCTGCTGAAGATGGGCGAGGGCACGGCCGCCGACGCCGTGGTCCGCCGAGCCGCGCGTGCCGGCCGGCCGATCTTCGAGGCCCACACGGAGCCGAGAAGCACGGCCGGGCTTGCCGGCAAGCAGTTCCTGGCCTTTGCCGGCATCGGGCATCCCGAAAAGTTCTTCGACACGGTGCGTGACGCCGGGGGCGAAGTGGTGCTGCCCAGGCCCTTTCCGGACCATCACTTCTACGCCGAGGACGAGCTTACCGAACTGGCCGCGACGGCGCGCGCCGAAGGCCTTGGCCTGATCACCACCGCCAAGGACGCCGTCCGGCTGCGTCACAACGCTCCGCAGGACTTTCTCGACCGTCTCGACGTGCTGGAAATCGACACGGTGTTCGAGCTTGATCACATGCCCGAACGGATCATCGGGGAAACGCTCGATGCCTGGCGGCAGCGCAAGCTGAGAAACTAAAGCTATTCCAGGAAGAGTGCGTAGCGGTTTTCCGTCCGGAATTGCATAAACAAAGAAGGAGAGCGGTCAAATTCTATCAAACGCCGAGCCGCTCTAACTCCGTTTGCGCAACTCCGGATGCACCTCGATTTCGCGGCGCAGCGATGCGGTGGCGTTCACGTAGGGCTCCTGCCTGGCGACGCTCCAGTATTTCAGCTCGTCCAACGGGATGCTTTCGCCCGTCACGGCGCAGCGCACGAACGAGCCCGGGCTGGTGACCTGGAAATCGCCATCGAGATAGCGGATGCGGGCTTCCTTGCTGCCCGGGCCTTCGAAACGGTTCATCATGCAACGGCACTTGAGTTCATCGGGATTCAATCGCCATAAATCGTGGGCAAGGTCAAGCTTGGCGCAATGCTCATATACTATTGCGGTTCGGCACAATGGTTGTCAGGAAGCGCCATGGACATCGCCAATGCCAGTATGACGTCTTTGCTGAAAGAAGCGCTCATTCCCGAGCCGGTGCCTTCGCCCAAGGCCGATCCCGCGACCGCGGCTCTGGTCAAGGCGCTCGTCCAGCCGCAGGCGCCCGCGATCGTGCAATCGGCGCAGTTCGCCGCCCAGGCGCTGCAAGGCTCGCTACCGCGGTCGGCCGGTCAAACGTCGCAACGCCTGTCTTCCCCCGAGATCGAGGATGCCTACCGGGCCGTCATGGAACCTGACGCCACCCACCATGCATTGGCACAAGCCTCGACGGGTGGGGCAGGGCCGGACGCCGATCAGGCTTCGCGCGGCCTGGCCCCGCCGCGGATAACGGCCAACGACAGTACCCCGAAACTGGCGGCGGCGCCGGCCCCGACCACATTCTCGCCGGTCGTCTCTGCCGCCGCGGTGTTGGTCGCGGCCAACGCCAACGCGCCGCAACCGCGCGGCGCCTCCATCCGTCCGGCGGGCCATGCTCCCCGATCCGAGCCAGTTCCTTCGTCGCTGTGGACGATATCGATCGTAACGGCCATCGTCTCCGCCGCAACCACCACGATCGTGCTTTTGCTGTTCCGTTAGTCTAGGCGAGCATCACGATCCGACAGCGGCCGTCACGCATGTCTCCGAGATACGTCAGCGCCTAATCGTCATCCTGCAGGAAAGCTTCCAGCCTTGCCGAAGCAAGCCCGGCCTGTTCGGCAATGCGCCTGGCGAGATCCGCGGCGGCCGCGCGCGGCCGGCCAATCGGACGATCCAGCCAGTAGGAAACGGGATTGAGCGCGGTGCGACCGTCAACCGCGACGAGGCGGCCGGACTGTATCTGGTGCTCGGTGAGCGGCGGCCGCGCCAGCGCGATGCCGAGGCCATGAGCCGCTGCATCGAGCACCAGATTGTAATCCTCGAAACGCCGATCTTGCGGGCGCGGCCGGTAGTCCATGTCCTGCGCGGCCAACCATGCGCGCCAGCCCGAAGCGTCGGAATCGTTGATCAGCGGGAATTTGAGCAACCGGGCCGGATCGCCGCTGCCGATCTCCCGTGCGAGGCCCGGCGAGGCGATCGGGAAGAGATATTCTTCGAACAGTTGCACCGAGACCCGGCCCGGGATGCGGCCGCGACCGCAGCGCACCGACAGGTCGATGCCTTCGTCGGCCAGATCGGCCTGGCGGTTGTCGACATCGAGCACGATGCGCAGGCGGGTGGGGTCGTTCTCCAGCGCCGCCATGCGCGGCATCAGCCACAGGCCGCTCACCGAAGGAATGGAGGCCAGGCGCACCACAGCGGTGCCGCGCGGCTCCACCCACCGGTCGGAATTGACCGAGATCAGCGCGAAGGCTTCGGTGGTCCTGAGATGCAGGCGATTGCCTTCGTTGGTCAGCGTAACGCCGCGCGCGCCGCGCTCGAAAACCTTCAGGCCAAGCCAGTCCTCGAGTTTGGCGACCTGCCGGCTGACCGCGCCATGCGTGAGGTTGAGTTTTTCGGCGGCGGCCGAGAAGCTCCCCGTGCGCGCCGCCGCGTCGAAAGCGCGCAACGTCTCCAAAGGCAGCATGCTGTTCGAGCTGTGATCCATGCTCACAGGTGACCCTCGATTTGGTCGTTTGTCAATTAACCTGGAAAGGCGTTTCCTGCTCCCGAGACCTGAAGAATCCGAGGCACTGGGATGAGCACGACGACAGGCACATTGAATTCGACACAGCGGATGGACACCACGGCCGCCATCGCAGTGGCGCTGACGGTGATCGGCTGGGCCTCGGCCTTCCCGGCAATCCGGGCCGGGCTCGCCGCCTTTCAGCCGCTGGAGCTTGGCGCCCTGCGCTTTGCCATAGCCGCCGTGCCGGCGGCGATCTTCCTAGCCGTCAAGCGTCAGGCATTGCCCAGGATCGGCGATCTCTGGCGCTTCGCCTTTGGCGGCGCCATTTTCGTCGCGCTCTACACGGCGATGCTCAATTTCGGCGAACTGACCGTCTCGGCCGGAGCCGCCGGCTTCATCATCAATGTCAGTCCCATCTTTACCGCCATCATGGCAATGGCGCTGCTCGGCGAGCGCTTTTCCGGCCTGGCCTGGATCGGTACGGTCATCTCCTTCGCCGGCATCGGCATCATCGCCGTCGCCGACGGGCACGGCCTTCATTTCAATGCCGGGGCGCTGCTGGTGCTTGGCTCGGCCCTCTGCTCGGCCGTCAACACCATCGTCCAGAAGCCGCTGTTTGCCCGTCATCATCCGCTGACGATCGCGGCGTCCAACATGGTGCTCGGCGCGTTCTGCCTGGCGCCCTTCCTGCCCGCCGCTCTCCAGCAGGCCGCTGTCGCCGACACCGCCGGCCTCGGCGCAGTCATCTATCTCGGCATCGTGCCGAGCCTGATCGCCTATGCGGCCTGGGCAACGGCCCTGTCGCGCCTGCCGGCGGCGCGCGCCTCGAACTTCCTCTATCTGGTCTCGCCGATGTCGGCCCTGATCGGCTTCTTCTGGCTGGGCGAGGTGCCGACGCTGCTCGGCATCCTCGGCGGCGCGCTGGCGCTGGGCGGTGTCATCGTGGTGAATTTGAAACGCTGATTCAAAAGCTTGCGATCTTTCTCTGACTCGTACCGGGAACCACCGATCTCATCGCCAGTTGACGGCTGCCGCAAGGCAAGGCAACTGTCACGCAGTCTTGGCGGATGGTCGACGCGGGGCGCTGCGAGGTCGGGATGGGAAGACGTTTTATCTCAACGGTCGTTTGCTTGTTGCTGCTTAACGCGAAAGCCGTCGCGGGTTGGTACCACGTGGAAAACTACGAGGGTTTCCTCGGGCCGTCTCCCATCCATTTCTCCATCCAGACATATGATAGCTTAGGCAGCGCGCCAAAGGTCGATGGAAGCTACTTCTACGACGCGAAGCAAAGCCCGATTGCGCTGTATGGCACAGTCAGCGGCACCAAGTTCGTGCTTTGCGAGATCTCGGACGACAAGGAATTCTATCGGATAATGGTGCAGGGGCCGAGACCCGCTGTCGATACCACAAGCTGCCCATTCTCCCTCGACCTCAATGGAAACGCTGTGACCGGAAGCTGGAGCAAGGGCACGGACAGATATCCCGTCACCCTCACGAAAGTAGCGAGCCTGGATGACACCGGCGAGGCGAAGACCGATGGCACAGTCGAGATTTCCTTCTGGGCGCAGACAGCCACCGACAGGTTTTCGGGATTTTACACAGATACCAGCGCCGGCCTTTGCATGGAAAAAATGCGTGTCATCAAAAAGAGCAGCCGCAAGGTTGTCCAGGAAATTACCTTCCCCGATGACGACGTGTGCAGCGCCGGCATGCTGATGACGACCATCTACATGAACGTCGAGAGAAATGGGTGGAGCGAGGCAAGGACGTCATTTCCGTGAATTTTCGAGGTGGTGGCGCCGGAACCGCGGTCGATTACGTCTTCAATGCACGGACAGGGAAATACCAGCGGAGGAAATGAGGGCTGGCTGCCGGGCAGCCGTTTCACCGGCGCCCGAACAGTCTCTCGATGTCCGCCAGCTTGAGCTCGATATAGGTTGGGCGGCCATGGTTGCAGGTGCCGGATCCCGGCGTTGCTTCCATCTGGCGCAGCAGCGCGTTCATCTCCTCGGCCTTGAGCAGCCGCCCGGAGCGCACCGAGCCATGGCAGGCCATGGTGGCGGCGATCTTGTCCAGCCGTTGCTTGAGTGTCTCGACCGTGTCGTTGTCGGCAATCTCGTCGGCAAGGTCGCGGACCAATTGCTGGACGTTGGTCTCGCCGAGCATCGACGGCGTCTCGCGCACGGCAACCGCACCCGGTCCGAAACGCTCGATGCCGAGGCCGAAGCGGGCGAGCGTTTCGGAATGCATGGCCAGCCGTTCGGCGTCCTCCTCCGGCAGATCGATAATCTCGGGCAGGAGCAGCATCTGTGACGGCACCGGCCGCGCGTGCAGCGCGTTCTTCAGCGCCTCATAAACCAGCCGCTCATGGGCTGCGTGCTGGTCGACGATGATGAGCGAATCGTTGGTCTGGGCGACGATATAGTTCTCATGCACCTGCGCGCGCGCGGCCCCCAGCACCGCGCCGAGCAGCGTCTCCGCTGCCTCGCTCTGCCCGGCGCGCGCATCGGCGGTGGCAAGCGAGCCGGCATCGAACGCGGCTTGCTCATTTTCGCGAAATCCGCCCTGTCTGGCGCCGGTGCGTTCAAAGCCCGGGCTGTCGAATTGCATGTCGAGCGGACGCTGCGGCGAGCGCCTGGGATCGAAGCCGGCGGCGCCTGAAGCGCGATAGGCCGCGTCGTAGCTGCGATGGCCGTTGGCCGGGCCGGGATGCGCATAGGACGGGCTGCCCGGCCGGAACGCTGCCATCATCCTAGCGGCACCGGTGGTGGCCGAGCGGATGCCGGCATCGGCCAATGCTTGCCGGATCGCGCCGACGATCAGCCCGCGCACGAGGCCCGGATCGCGGAAGCGGACATCGGCCTTGGTCGGATGGACGTTGACGTCGACGATGGCCGGATCGAGCGAAAGAAACAGTACCGTCACCGCATGGCGGTCGCGCGGCAGGACGTCGGCGAAGGCGCCGCGGATCGCTCCGGCGATCAGCTTGTCGCGCACCGGGCGGCCATTGACATAGGCATATTGCTGCAATGCGTTGGCGCGGGTGAAGGAGGGGATCGACACATGGCCGGTCAGGTGCACGCCTTCGCGCATCGCGTCGATGGCAATGGAATTGTCGGGAAAGTCGGCGCCCATCACCTGCGCGACCCGGCGCAGGCTGCCGTCCGCGCTATCCTCGGTGGCCGGCAGTTCCAGCGTCGTGCGGTCGGAACCGGCCAGCGTGAAACGCACCGTGGGAAAGGCGATGGCGATGCGCTTGACGATGTCGCTGATGGCCGAGCTTTCGGCGCGTTCGCCCTTCATGAATTTCAGCCGTGCCGGTGTGGCGAAGAACAGGTCGCGCACCTCGACGGTCGTGCCGCGATTGGCCGCCGCCGGCCTGACGGGCAGGACGCGGCCGCCCTCGATGCCGATCTCGGCCGCGCTGTCGCCCGAGGCCGTGCGCGAGCGGATCGACAGCCGCGACACCGAGCCGATCGATGGCAACGCTTCGCCGCGAAAGCCGAGCGAGCGGATGTCGTTGATATCCTCGGTGAGCTTGGAGGTGCAGTGACGTGCAATGGCCAGCGCCAGTTCCTGTTCGGGAATGCCAAAGCCGTCATCGGTGACGCGGATCAGGTTCAGCCCGCCACCCGATGTGACGACTTCTACCTTGCTGGCCCCGGCATCTAGCGCATTCTCGACCAGTTCCTTGACCACGCTTGCCGGACGCTCGATGACTTCGCCGGCGGCGATCTGGTTGATCATCGTTTCGGAAAGCTGGCGGATGGGCATGGGAGTACTATAGGCGGATTCGTCTCGTGCGGGAGGGGAGAATTGCCAGGGTGGATCAGTTTGCAGCGCGGATTTCGCGCACGCCCTTGCGAAGCCGCCGACGCAACAGATTGCGCAACGTCACCCCGTCGCCGTAGCCGACCTTGGCGGCAATCTCATCGACACTATCGGATGTGGTCTTCAACAAATGCACAGCCTGCTCGACGCGCAGATCCTGGAAATAGGATAGCGGCGTCTTGCCAAGTACGTCGTTGACCCGCCGCGACAGCGTCCGCTTGCTGGCACCCAGCGCCGCCGCTGCTTCGTCGAGATTGAAACCGGCGGCGAGATGGCCGCGCGCCCAGCGCTCGAAACGTTCTACCAGCGGGTTCGAATGGGCGAGGTGGTCGGAGATTGCATAGGCCGATTGCAACGGCCGGCTGTCGACGATGAGGTATTTCGCAGTCAGCGCGGCGAGCTCGGGACTGGTCTGGCGGATCACCATCAAAGCGAGATCGATATGGCCGAGCGCCGCACCCGCGGTTGCTAGCTGCCCATCATTGATCAGCATTCGCGAAGCATCGAGCCGCACTTGCTGGTAACGTTGCCGGAACATCGGCGCCAGCCACCAGGTTGTGGTCGACGGCCGCCCATCGAGCAGCCCGGTCTCTGCCAGCACAAACGTCCCGATGCAGGCAGCACCAATGCGCGCGCCGGCTTTGGCCGCGTCACGCAGGGCCACGACCGCCTCCGCGACATCCGGCCTGAGCAGCGCCTTGCCGAGCGGATCAGGCATCTTCTGGCCGAGTGCCGGAATGAGAAGCCAGTCCGGCGCCGGCTCACTGCCGATTGCAGACACCGGAACCTGCAGGCCTTGCGCCGTCAGCGCCCTGTCCCTGACGCCGACAATGGTTGTGTTGAAGCGGGCGGGCGGCTCCGGCAGCAGGCCCGCCAGTTCGTTGGCGGTGCCGAAAACGTCGAGCACCGTAGCGAGGCCGGTGTCAAAGGCGCCATCGAGAACAAGCACGGAAATGTTCATGGCAAGAATTATATCAAAGATGTCATTTTTGCCAATACGATTTTCAAGCCATTCCTGCGAGGCTTGAAATCGACGGCCGGTTCGGCCGCACGAATACCAACAGGAGGATTGAGATGATCAAGCTCGCGCTGTTCGCACGTTTTGAGGCCAAGCCCGGCAAGGAGAAGGACGTCGCCGCATTCCTGAGCGAGGGATTGCGGATGGCCAACCAGGAGGCGAAGACGCCGATCTGGTTCGCCCTTCGGCTTTCGCCAAGCGTCTTTGGCGTCTTCGATGCCTTTCATGATGAGACAGGACGCCAGGCGCATCTCACCGGCGAGATTGCCAAGGCACTGATGGCCAACGCCGAAGCGCTGTTCGTCGGACCCCCGACTATCGACAAAATCGACGTGCTCGGGCTGAAGAACGACGGCTCGGTCTGATCTCTTTCAGCACGCGAATGCAATCCGGTCATGCGCCGGATTGCGCCGACGCATTTACGCTTGCGCCAGCAGCCAATCCCTTACCTTGCGCGCATTGTCGCTGAGCTCGCGGTTCTTCGGCCAGACGACGTAGAAAGCGGTGCCCGTCTTCATGACGTGGTCCGTCACTGGCACCAGCAATCCGGTCGACAGCAGCCGTTCGACAAGGTGGCGCCAGCCGAGTGCGATGCCTTGCCCTTCCATGACCGCCTGGATCACAATCGCATAGTCATTGATGCGCAAGCCACGCTCCGCATTGCGGAGGCTGGTTCCGGCCGACCGGAACCATTCGTCCCAGTTCGGGGCCTCGCGATAGGGCTCCTCAAGATGAATGAGGCGGTGTGTCGCCAACTGCTCCACGGTCTCCGGCTGGCCGAATTTCGTCAGATAGCTGGGACCCGCGACCGGAAAGATCTCTTCGTCGGAGAGCGATAGCGAGTGGTAGTCCGGCCAGTCGCGTGGCACGCCTCCGCGCACGGCGAGCGGAATGCCTTCCGCGATGATGTCGAGATCTCGGTCGCCGGTCTGGATGCGCAGATCGATGCCCGGCAGTTCGTCGCGGAACCGCTGCAGGCGCGGCATCATCCAGAACGAGCCGAAGGCCGTCGAGGCGGCGAGCGTCACATGGCCGCCAGTCGCCTGCAGACGCAGGTCCTCCGCCGACTTCCGGATGTGGGAAAGGCCGAGCGAGACGTCGGCATGGAAGCGCTCGCCGGCCTCGGTCAGGCTGACCTGGCGGTGGCGGCGCTGGAATAGCGTGGCGCCAAGCTGTTCTTCCAACCCGCGCACGGCATAGGAGACCGCGGCCTGCGTCATGCCGAGCTCGCGCCCGGCGGCGGTGAAACTCGACAACCGGCCGGCTGCTTCGAAGACGACAAGGCTGCCGGCGGAGGGCAAGAGGTGGCGCAGGCTTCGCATAAGCTCAGCTTATACAAGAGATCAGGATTTTCCAGCGTCACAGTCGAATTTCACCTCGCTAAGTTGACTGGGATCGAAGGGATGGAGGCTCCATGAACGCGCCGGCCGCTGAATTGACCGAGCAAACCCATCGCCGTGGTGGTGGCCGTCTCGGGCGCAAGGCGATGAGGAGCGCGCCGATTGCCTCGTTCCCGACCCTGGTGCGCCAGATTCCGGTCTATGAGATCGTTCCCGATGAGGCGGTGGAACTGATCCACGAGGAATCGCTTAAGATACTCGAAGAAGTGGGCTGCGAATTCCGCGACGACGGAGCCATCGAGCTCTGGAAGGCGGCTGGTGCCGATGTCAGGGAAACGCGCGTGCGCATCGACCGCGCGCTTCTGATGGAGCTCGTCTCGAAAGTTCCATCGGAATTCACGCTCAATGCACGCAATCCCGAGCGCACGGTCCGCGTTGGCGGCAAGAATTCGATCTTCGTGCCCATGTATGGCGCGCCGTACATACGCGACCTCGACAACAACAGGCGCTACGGCACGCTTGCCGACCTCAACAATTTCCACAAGCTTGCCTATATGGCGCCGGCGCTGCATTCCTCGAGTTCGGTCATCTGCGAGCCGATGGAAATCGCCGTGCCGAAGCGGCATCTGCACATCATCCATTCGGCGCTGAAACATTCCGACAAGCCGTTCATGGGCATCGTGACCTCGAAGGAGCGCGCCGAGGACACGATGGCGATGGCTGCAATCGTCTTCGGCGAGGAGTTCGTCCGTGAGAACCCGGTGCTGGTGGCGATCACCAACTGCAATTCGCCGCTGGTCTGGGACGCCACCATGATCGATGCGATGCGGGTCTATGCAAGCCACAACCAGCCGCTGATCCTGGCGCCGTTCGCGCTCTGCGGCGCCTCGACCGCGGCGTCGGCCGTCGGCGCGGTGGCCCAAGTCAATGCCGAGGCGCTCGCGGGCGTGGCCCTGACCCAGCTCATCCGTCCCGGTTCGCCCCAGATCTACGGCCAGTTCATGGTCACGGTCGACATGAAGACCGGCGCTCCCATGGGCGGCACGCCGGAGGCCGCCCAGATGATGTACTTGATGGGTGCGCTGGCGCGGAAATACAAACTGCCGTGGCGCACGTCGGGCTTTCATGTCGGCTCGAAGCTCAACGATGCCCAGGCTGGCTACGAGGCGAACATGCTGATGCATGCGGCCATCCTCGCCGGCGCCAACTACATCTGGCATTCGGCCGGATGGCTGGAAGCGGGTCTCACCTGCGGTTACTCGAAATTCGCCACCGACTGCGAACAGCTTGTCGGCTGGTACAAATATGCCGGCGGCCTGCCTTTCGACGATTTCAAGGAAGCGATGGCGGCGATCCGCGAGGTCGGGCCGCAGGGCCATTTCCTCGGCACCCAGCACACGCTAGAGCATTTCGAGAAGGCTTTCTTCATGCCTAGCATCATGGATTTCAACTCCTACGAACAATGGAAGGCGGAAGGGGCGAAGGACCATGACACGCGCGGCCGCGAGAAGGCGCGCAACATGCTCGCCGACTATGAGGAGCCGAAACTCGACGAGGGCATCGCCGACGGTCTCAAGGATCTGATCGCGCGGCGCGAGGAACAACTGCCTGACAGCGTCAGTTGAAAAAAGCAGGCAAAGACCTCACGGGAACAACAAGGGGAGAATGACATGACGATTTTCAGAAGCAACGGCGACCGTGTGCCGCCCGCAATCGAAGCGATGGCAGCGGAAGCGAAGGCGGGTCGCATGGACCGGCGCGAGTTCCTGGCGCTGGCCAGCGCGCTTGGTGCGTCGACGGCATTTGCCTATGGCATGATCGGCCTCGTCGCGCCGGCGCAAGCTGTGGCCGAGGAACCGAAGAAGGGCGGGACGCTGCACATCTCGATGGCGGTGAAAGCGCAGAAGGATCCGCGCACTTACGACTGGGTGGAACTGGCTAACATCTCGCGCAGCTGGCTGGAGCCTCTGGTGCGCTACACCAAGCAATTCACCTTCGAGCCGGTGCTGCTCGAAAGCTGGGACATCAACGACGACGCCACCGAATACACGCTGCATGTGCGCAAGGGCGTCACCTGGAACAATGGCGATGCCTTCGGCGCCGATGACGTGGTCCACAATGTGACGCGCTGGTGCGAGAAGGGTGTCGCCGGCAACTCGATGGCGGCCCGCGTCGGCGCGCTGATCGATGCCAAGACCGGCAAGGCCAGGGACGGCGCCATCACCAAGGTCGACGACAACACGGTCAAGCTGAAGCTCAGCGAGCCCGATATTTCGCTCATTCCCAATTTCACCGATTATCCGGCGCTCGTCGTGCACCGCAATTTCGACGCCGATGGCGCCGATCCGATCAAGAAGCCGATCGGCACGGGAGCGTTCGAACTGGTCTCTTACGACGTCGGCCAGAAGGCGGTGGTCAAGCGCCGCGAGAACGGCAAATGGTGGGGCGGCGAGGCGCCGCTCGACGGCATCGAATTCATCGACTACGGCACCGATTTCAACGCCACTGTGAACGCGTTCGATTCCGGTGAAATCGACCTCAACTTCGAGTCGCCCGCCGACTTCATCGACATTCTCGACAAGATGGGGCTGCAGAAGTCGGAGGTCGCGACCGCCACCACGCTGGTTGCCCGCACCAACATCACGCACAAGCCCTACGACGATCAGCGGGTTCGCAATGCGCTGCAGATGGCGGTCGACAACAACGCGGTGCTGCAGCTCGGCTACAACGGCCGCGGCACGGTCGGCGAGAACCACCATGTCAGCCCGATCCATCCCGAATATTATGCCCTGCCCAAGAAGGAGCGCGACGCCGCCGGCGCCAAGAAGCTGATGGCGGACGCCGGGCAGGCCGACTTCGAGCACGAGCTGATCACCATCGAGGACGACTGGCAGAAGAACACCGGCGACGCGATCGCCGGCCAGCTGCGTGACGCCGGCATCAAGGTCAAGCGCACGGTGCTGCCGGGCTCGACCTTTTGGAACGACTGGACCAAATATCCCTATTCGATGACCATCTGGTACATGCGCCCGCTCGGTGTCCAGGTGCTGGCGCTGGGATATCGCACCGGCGAGGCGTGGAACGAAACGGCCTATTCCAATCCCGATTTCGACGCCAAGCTCAAGCAGGCGCTCTCGCTGATCGACGTCGCCAAGCGCAAGGAGGTGATGAAGGATGTCGAGCAGATCCTGCAGGACTCCGGCGTCATCATCCAGCCGTTCTGGCAGAAGCTCTACAGTCACACGAACAAGAAGGTGAAGAACTACGGCGTCCACCAGACCTTCGAAATGGACCTCCAGAACGTCTGGCTGGATGCCTGACGCCAGAGGTTCAGCCACACAGCGCCGGCGCTCCGTTGCGCCGGCGCAATGCCGCCGATGGGGAGAGAATTTGCATGCCCGGCCGGGTCTTCAAACGTTTGTTCGAGCCGGCCACCTTGCGTGGCAAAACATTGCGCAACAGGATCGTGTTTGGAGCCCATACGGCGAACATGGCCGAGAACGGGCTGCCGACCGAACGCCATGTCGGCTACTATGCGGAACGCGCCATCGGCGGCGCCGGCATGATCGTGGTCGAGCCGATGCCCGTGCATCAGGCCGCCGTGCTTACCCGTGGCAATTTCAGCCCTTCCGATGACCGCGTCATCCCGCATTTTCGCAAGGTGACGGAGGCGATCCGCGGTAACGGCGCCGTCGCCATCCAGCAGCTCTATCATGTCGGTCAGCACGCGGACGCGGACAACTCGTTTCACCCCGGTTGGTCGCCGTCGGGCCTGCCGAGCTACCACGATTCCGACGGTTCGCATCGGATGTCCGAAGCCGAGATCGAAGAAACGATCGACGGCTTTGTCCAGGCCGCGCGCCGTTGCCACGAGGCCGGCTTCGACGGCGTCGAGGTCTGGGCGGCGTACCATTCGATGCTGGACCAGTTCTGGACACCCTGGTCGAACCGCCGGGACGACCGATGGGGCGGCAGCCTCGAAAGTCGCACCCGGATGAGCCGTGAGGTGATGACCAGGATTCGCCGGGAATGCGGCGATGATTTCATCATCGGTCTGGCAATCAATGATGAGCCCGAAGTCGAAGTGGCGCTGAAGCGCGAAGCGCTGGCCGAGATCATCGACCTCCACGACCGCGACGCCTTGATGGACTATGTCACTTGCGGGACGGGTTCCTACTTCGATTTCTACAAGATCATGCCGACCTTTGTTTATCCGGAAAAGCTCGGTGCCGACCTGGCGTCCGTGCTGAAATCCACCGTGCGCCACGCTTTGATCACCGCCGAGAGCCATATCCGCACGCCCGAGAACGCCGAGAGCGTGCTGAGCGAAGGCCACGCCGATCTCGTTTCCATCGTGCGTGGGCAGATCGCCGATCCGCATCTGGCTGCAAAGGCTGCCGCCGGCCGGCCGCAGGACATTCGAGGCTGCCTGTCCTGCAACCAGATGTGCTGGGGCCGGCGCAGCCGTGACTACTGGATCAGCTGCGTCATCAATCCTTCCGCGGGGCGGGAATGGGAGTGGGGCGGCGACCGCTTTGCTCCGGCCGGCCAGCCGAAGCGCGTACTGGTCGTCGGTGGCGGCCCGGCCGGTCTCGAAGCGGCGCGCGCCGCCGCCGAGCGCGGCCATCGCGTCACGCTAGCCGAGGCATCCGACCGCCTTGGGGGGCAGTTCCGTCTTGCCGGACTGCAGCCGCGCCGTGCCCAGATTCTGGACCTGATCGACTGGTACGAGCGCCAGCTCGGCCAGCTCCAGGTCGACATCCGCTACGGGCAGTATGTCGAAGCCGACGATGTCGAGCGCGAAGGCGCCGATCACGTCATCGTCGCGACGGGGTCGATGCCGCCGGACGGCGCTTTCCAGCGGGCCTTGCCGCACTGGGAGAGCATTCCGGGCGGCGGTCCGGTGCTCTCGGCCGAAGCGGTGATGGCGCGCGAGGCGAGGCCGGGAAAAAATGTTCTCTTGCTGGACGATGGCGGCAATTGGAAGGGCTGCGGCACCGCCTGGAAACTCGCCGAGGATGGTCACAATGTGACGCTTGTGACACCGGACGCCCTGGTCGGCAAAGAGCTTCAGCGAATGGCCGTCGATGCGCCGCTGCGACGGGCACTCGCCAAGCTGAAGGTGCGGTTTGTGACCGAGAGCGCCGTCGTTCATTGGGACGGCAGGGCGGCCAGGATCGCTTCGCTGCTCGACGGGACCGAGCAGCAGGTCGAGGCCGACGCTTTGGTCTTCGCCGCGACTAGCATGGCGCGGGACAGCCTCTCCATCGAGCTCGAAAGGCGCGGAATTGCGCATACCTCCATCGGCGATTGCACCGCCTCCAGACAGGCGGCCTTTGCCATTCATGACGGGCGCAAGGTGGCGCTTAGTCTTTGACCATCGCGAAAGGTGCCATACCAGGCAAGGCATGAACGGGGCTAATGTCTGAATGCGTATCAGGGCGATCAAGGTCTATCAGGTGCTTCTGCCTGTTAAAGGCGGTGCCTACCGGATGGCCAGCGACACCGTGCAGAATTTGGACAGCACGCTGGTTGAAGTCACCACTGAGGATGGACTGTCAGGGTGGGGTGAGACTTGCCCGATCGGCCCTGTTTATCAACCTCAGCATGCTCTGGGCGCGAGAGCGGCAATTGCTGAAATAGCGCCGGGACTCATCGGCGAGGACACAGCGTCCATGCGCCGCCTCGCCAAACGAATGGACGAACGGCTGAACGGTCACAACTATGCCAAGGCGGCCTTGGACATAGCTCTCCTCGACCTCGCCGGCCAGCGGCTGGGCGTCCCTGTTTCAACACTTCTCGGCGGTGCGCTCACCGATCGCGTGCCGTCATACTACTCGACGACCGTCGGTGCTCCGGACGAGACCGCGCGTATTGCCGCCGACAAGGTCAATGCCGGATATCCACGGCTTCAGATCAAGATCGGCGGGCGGGATCTCGAACAAGACGTCGCCACTGTGCACAAAGTATGGGAGGCGGTTGGCTTCAAGGCTCGGATAGCCGTCGACGCCAATCGCGGCCTGACCGCTGCCGCGGCGCTGCACATCGATCGGCTTTGCCAGGCAATCCCGTTCGCGTTCGAACAGCCTTGCAACACCATGGAGGAAGTCGCTGGTCTCAAAGGACGCGTTACGCATCCGATCTATCTCGATGAGAGTACCGAGGATTTGAATGCCGTGCTTCGGGCGGTTTCGTCAGGGATCGCGGACGGATTCGGATTGAAGGTCACTCGTCTTGGTGGTCTCACCAAAATGGCCATGGTCCGCGACCTGTGTGCGATACGGTCTCTTCCGCACAGCTGCGACGATGCCTGGGGCGGAGACGTCATCGCCGCGGCATGCGTCCACCTCGCCGCTACCGTCGAGCCGAGACGTTTTGAGGGAGCCTGGATCGCCCAGGAGTACATCGAAGGGCATACAGATCCCGCAAACCCGATCGTGATCGAGAACGGGCATATACGCGTCCCGCAGATCCCAGGGCTCGGTGTCAAGCCTGAGCGCTCCCAACTCAACGCGCCGATCGCCACTTTCGGAGACTAAGGATCGTTGGATTTGATCTATGCAAGCAGACGCGCCGCCCGGAGGCTTCATGGGCCGCAAAAAAGCCGATATGCACGATGCGTGATATTGATTGCTTTCCGCAGCCAAACATTCGGGGAAATCCATGAAACTGCTGCTCGCTGCCATCCTGTCGATTGCCGCACCAGCCGCGGCATTGGCCGGCCCGGCGTCCGACGCCGTGAAGTTCTTCTATGTCCCGCAGGTCAAGTTCGAGGCCGACGCGCAATACCGCGATCGCTTCACCGAGCCGGTGACGAAACTGTTCGACCTCAACGACCAGGCGACCAAGAAGAATCCGGACCAGGTCGCCTGTATCGACTTCGACCCCGGCCTCGACGCGCAGGATTTCGACCAGAAGGCCCTTTCCAGGACATTGAAGCTGTCCGAAACGGTGGAGGGCGACACGGCGCAGGTGATTGCGAGTTTCAGTCTTTTTCCGGAAGGAGACGATTCGCAGCGCGAAATGCACTGGTCGCTGAAGAAGGTCGACGGCAAGTGGAAGATATCGGACATTGCATCGAAGACCAGCGACTGGACGCTGAGCCAGCTCGAGTGCATGGCGGGCCAAGATCCGGAGTGATGGGATGGCCGGTCGCACGCTTCTTTTGTTCTCGGCCATGTGCCTGCTGGCGGCGGGCTTGAACGGCGCAGCTGCTCAGGGGCTGTTGGGCGCGCCGCCGGCAAAAGCTCCGGCCGGGACCGCGCCCGACAGCGTGACGCCGCAGGCAACCACGCCTGGCGGCGCCGCGGGGCCGCCGACGCCACCCGTCGCATGGCCGCCGAGCGAGCCTGCCGCTCCAATCCAGCCGGGGTCGCCGACAGCGGTGGTGCGGCCGTTCTACGATCAGGTCGGCCTGGAGGTCGATCCGGCTCAGCGCGGCCATTTCATCGATCCGGCGAAAACCGTGCTCGACAAAAGCGACGCCTTGCGCAAATCCGGGCAAGGCGAGTGCCTGGATCCCAACATGGCGCTCGACAATGCGGACTACGACAAGGCCGAGATCGACAAGAGCCTGAAGACGCTCGAAGCGATCAACGGCGACCAGGCCAAGGTGATCGTCGCCTTCGTCGTCGCCGGTAACCCGCACCGCCTCGAATGGAAGTTCAAGAAGGTCGATGGCGAATGGAAGATATCGGACCTTTTGTCGGTGACCGGCGAATGGGCGCTCAGCCAGTACCAGTGCGAATGATGGGCGAACTAGCCGCGCCCGCGATAGGGAGCCACGCCGGTATCCGGCAGCCAGGCGCCTTCGGGCGGAGCGCCGGTCTGCCAGAACACGTCGATCGGAATGCCGCCGCGCGGATACCAATAGCCGCCTATGCGCAACCAGAGCGGCTTGGTCGCGGCCACGATGCGACGTCCGATCACCACCGTGCAGTCTTCATGGAAGGCGCCATGGTTGCGAAACGAGGTCATGAACAGCTTGAGCGACTTCGATTCCACCAGGGCGGCATCGGGTGCGTAGTCGATGACGATATGGGCGAAATCCGGCTGTCCGGTCACCGGGCAGAGCGAGGTGAATTCCGGGCAGGTAAAGCGCACGATCGCCGGTGGTCCGTCGCCGCGCGAAAACGGCACGGTTTCCAGGACCGCGGCTTCGGGGCTCTGTGGCGTCTCGACCTGCGTGCCGAGCTGGGTGAGATTTTTGGTATCGATCATGTGCGGTTTCCCTTGGATTTGCCGCTCATTAGCACAAATTAAAACGGCAGGAAGACGATGACCAGCAACGACCCGCTTCTCCAACCCTACCAGCTCAAGCATTTGACGCTGAAGAACCGGGTGATGTCGACCAGTCACGAGCCGGCTTACTCGGAGGACGGCATGCCGAAGGAGCGCTACCGGCTCTACCATGCCGAAAAGGCCAAGGGCGGCATGGCGCTGACCATGACCGCGGGCTCGGCCATCGTTTCGCGCGACAGCCCGGCTGCCTTCGGCAATCTGCACGTCTATGACGACCGCATCGTGCCGTGGCTGGCTGAACTCACCGATGCCTGCCACGAGCACGACTGCAAGGTGATGATCCAGATCACCCATCTTGGCCGCCGCACGGGTTGGAACAAGGCCGACTGGCTGCCGGTGCTCTCGGCTTCGCCGGTGCGCGAGCCGGCGCATCGCGCTTTCCCCAAGACCATCGAGGAGTGGGATATCGAGCGCATCGTCGCCGACTATGCATCGGCCGCCCAGCGCTGCCAGGCGGCCGGGCTCGACGGCATCGAGTTCGAATCCTACGGCCATCTGATGGACGGCTTCTGGTCGCCTGCCACCAATCATCGCGATGACGAGTATGGCGGTCCGCTCGACAACCGCCTGCGCTTCACCAACATGGTGCTCGATGCGGTGCGGACGGCGGTCGGCGACAAATTCGTCGTCGGCATCCGCATGGTCGCCGACGAAGATTTCGACAAAGGCCTGTCGAAGGAGGAGGGCGTCGAGATCGCCAGGCGGCTGGCCGGCTCCGGCAAGCTCGATTTCCTCAACATCATCCGGGGCTCGATCGAGACCGACGCGGCGCTCACCAAGGTCATTCCGGTGACCGGCATGCGGTCTTCGCCGCATCTCGATTTCGCCGGTGAGGTAAGGGCGGCGACGAAATTCCCGACCTTCCACGCGGCGCGCATTTCCGACGTCGCCACCGCGCGCCATGCGATCGCCACCGGCAAGCTCGACATGGTCGGCATGACACGCGCCCACATCGCCGATCCGCACATCATCAAGAAGGTGATGGAGGGCCGCGAGCACGAGATACGTCCCTGTGTCGGCGCTACCTATTGTCTCGACCGCATCTATGAAGGCGGCGAGGCGCTGTGCGTTCACAATGCGGCGACCGGCCGCGAGGCGGATATCCCGCACATCATTGTCAAGACGGAAGGGCCTAAGCGGAAAGTGGTGGTCGTCGGCGCCGGCGCTGGTGGGCTGGAGGCGGCGCGCGTCGCAGCCGAGCGCGGTCATCAAGTGACGATCCTCGAGGCATCATCACAAGCGGGCGGCCAGGTGCGTCTGGCGACCCAGAACCCGCGCCGCAAGGAATTGATCGGCATCATCGACTGGCGACTGGCCGAACTCGCCCGGCTCGGCGTCGAGATCCGCTACGACACCTGGGCGGAACAGAACGATGTTCTGGCGCTGGCGCCCGATGTCGTGGTGATCGCCACCGGTGGCCTGCCGCAGAACCCGCCGCTGGCCTCCGGCGACAATCTCGTCACCTCGAGCTGGGACATCATGGCCGGCAGCGTCAAGTCGGCCGAGAATGTGTTGCTCTACGACGACAATGGCGGCCATCAGGGCATGGGCGCGGCCGAACTGATTGCCAACAGCGGCTCGAAGCTGGAACTGGTTTCGCCGGAACGCTTCTTCGCCCCCGAAATGGGCGGCATGAACCACGTACCCTATGTCAGGGCCTTCCAGGAAAAGGGCGTCACGGTCACCATCAATACCCGCCTGCGCTCGGTGCGGCGTGAGGGCAATCAACTGATCGCGGAACTCGCTTCGGATTTCGCCGATGGCTGGCGCGGAGAGCGCAGGGTCGATCAGGTGGTGGTCGAGCACGGCACGGCGCCGCTCGACGATCTGTATCTTTCGCTGAAACCGCTGTCGAAGAACGGTGGTGCGGTCGACTATGAGCGTCTGGTCAATGGCGGCGACATTTTTCCCAAGCGCAACGTGGATGGCGGCTTCGTGCTCTTGCGCATCGGCGACGCCGTTGCCTCGCGCAACATCCACGCCGCCATCTATGACGGGATCAGGTTCGGGATCAGGATTTGATCACGATCAGGTGGCGCGCAACGGCCTTTGCAAGGAGAGCCATCTGCCGCTCTGGTCCGTTGCGCGCCGCGCATGATCGGCTTTCACCGGCCGTGCGATTCTAAAACATCTTGGCGGTCGCCATGCAAAGCACGGTGATGACCAGCAGCCCGCCGGCGATGCGTTCGCCCCTGGTCATTTTCGCGCGCAGCTCCGGTTGGGTCGCTGCATCGGCGCCGGCAAACTGCCTGCTGGCGGAGCCCACGAGCGCGCCTTGCACGCCGGCGGCGATCAGCGCCGTCAAAATTCCGAGCGCCAGTACCTTTTCCATCGAGCCGAAAGCACCCTCATGAAAGAAATACCAGAGCAGGAAACCGGTCAGGAAAGCCAAACCGGCCGCGCCCATTTGCGGCCGGAAGAACCGCTCTGCCCGGATGTCCGGATCGCGGCCAACCGCGATGGTCGTGCCGGCCCAGAAGACGCCGGCCATGACGTGCAGGCCGATGACAGCGATATAAACGTATTGCATGGCCGCATTCCTCTCATTCGCCCACCGCCTACGCGCCGCAACCATGTTGCGATGCCACGGATAAAGCAAAATTAGATATCTAACGGTTAGATGTCAATCATGAAGCCAAGTTTCACATTCCCACTGCTTGCTCTACTGTCAGATCATGACACCATTTGACCGCCCGCCGGTCGGCATGAATCTCGGCCGCACCGCCAAGCTTGTCGCACAAGCATTCGACGCTGCCTTGGTTGAGGCAGGCGGCACATTGCCGGTCTGGCTCACACTGCTGTCCGTCAAGTCGAGCGAGCTTGCCAATCAGCGCGAACTCGCCGGCATGATCGGCATCCAGGGTGCGACGCTGACCCATCATCTCAACGCAATGGAGGCGCAGGGCCTGCTGACGCGGCGGCGCGATCCCGTCAACCGCCGGGTCCACCTGGTCGAATTGACGGAGACGGGAGAAGCGCTGTTCGAGACGTTGCGGCAAGCGGCACTCGTCTTCGACAAGCGGCTTCGCAAAGGACTGTCCGACGAGCGTCTGGCGGAATTTGCCCAGGTGCTTGCGGCGTTGCGGAAGAATGTAAAGAGCTAGGAATGCCGGCCTGATGGCTCAGTCGTCATAGCTCTGGATTGTTCCAAACGTATAGTGGCGTAGTTTCAGCGCGGCGATCAGGCTGGTCAATTTTGTCGTGCCGTCAAAGCCGTCCTGAACATCTCGTCATGCATCGCTGGCCGGGTTACGCCAGGCTTCCCTGCAATACCGTCAGCCTGGCTTTCTTCGGCGTGCGGGCGGTCAGCCATTCGAGCGCCTTGTCATGCGGCATCGGGAAGGCGATGGAATAACCCTGCACCTGGTCGCAGCCGATCGCCATCAGCGAGTCGAGTTCCGCTTCGGTTTCCGCACCCTCGGCGACGATGGAGATGCCCAGCCCCCGGGCAAGTTCGGTGATGGCGCGCACGATCTTGGAGTTGTCGCCATTCTCGTGGATGTTTTGCACGAAGCGACGGTCGATCTTGAGCCGGTCGATCTCGTTGGGATTGACGTGGCTGAGCGAAGCATAGCCGGTGCCGAAATCATCGAGCTCCAGATGCACGCCGGCCGCCCTGATATCACGCAGCTTCGCCGCGATGCCGGTCTTCTCGTCGTCCAGAATGACGGATTCGACGATTTCCAGCGACAGTTTCTGCGGCGGCAGTCCGGCTTTCTCCAGCGTATCGAACAGAAACGCATCGAAATCATGCTCGCGCAACTCGGTGCCCGAGACATTGACCGCAAGCCGGCCGAAGGCAATCCCGGCACGATTCCACTCGGCGGCCTCGTTGATCGCCTTGCCGATCACGATGCGGCCGATCTCCGGCATGAAGCCGCATTTCTCGGCGACCGGGATGAATTCGCCCGGCGAGATCATGCCTCGCTCGGGATGGTTCCAGCGCACGAGCGCTTCTATGCCGCTGATGGTGCCGTCGGTCAGCGAGACCTGCGGCTGGAAATAGACCTGGAACGCCCTTTCGGAAATGGCGATCTTGATGTCATGTTCGAGCTGCTTGCGGTAGTCGAGTTCGCGGCGCAGCTCCTCCGAGAAGAAAGAGAAGTTGCCGCCCCCCATTTTCTTGGCGGAGTAGAGCGCCAGATCGGCATGGACGAGCAGGTCCTGCGCATTGTCGGCATCGATCGGATAGACCGCGATGCCGCCGCTGGCGCCCGGGAGAATGGTGGTGCCCTGGAACACGATCGGCTCGTTGATGTGCACCAGGATGCGCCGTGCCAGCATGTTGATGTCCTCGGTGCTGCCGGCTCCGTTGAGGATCATCACGAATTCGTCGCCGCCGAGCCGCGCGCACAGATCCGAAGCGCGGCAGGAATCGCGCATTCGCTGTGCCGTCACGACCAGGACATAGTCGCCGGCGGCGTGACCCAGCGTATCGTTGATCTGCTTGAAGCGGTCGAGGTCGAGCTGAACTACGGCCAGGCGCTCGCGCCGGCGATGCGCGCCCTTGATCAGCGTCTCGAAATGGTCGGTGAGGAAGGTGCGGTTGTGCAGGCCGGTCAGGCCGTCATGCACCGCGATGAAGGCCATTGAATTGCGGGCGTCGACCAACTCACGCGTCTTGCGCAGGATCGCGTTGGACATCGGCCTGAAGATGAACAGCGCCACCAGCAGGATGACGCCGAGTGTGGCGTAGAACAGCGTGCGGTGGAGGGAGAGCAGCTTTTCGGAGCGCTCGTCGGCATCGGCGCTGATGCGCTGGCCGAGCGCGGCATAGCCCGACAGCGTGGCATTGGCGACCGACGCATCGAGATTGACGCGTTCGGCGCCGCCCTTGTAGCCGCCATTGTCGCCAAGGTTGAGCTGCGATTCCAGTGCAGACACCAGCCGGTCGCCATTGGCGATCAGGCCAACCGAGAAATAGTCGAGATGGAAGGGTTTGGTGAAAAGCACGCTCTCGATCGACTTCGCATCGAGCTTGGCCGGCGATTGCGGATCCGCGCCCGTTTGCTTGAGCAGCAGATCGTAGTTCGTCTCGAACTCCGCCGTGGCCTGCTTCAGCGCGCTGACCAGCGCCGGCTGCTTGTCGCGCGAGGCGGCGCCCGTCGCGCTGGCAAGGAAAACGATGCGCTGCGACAGCGTCTTCTGCGTGCCGACGATGTCGAGCAAGGTGTGGTTGTGCTGCTGCGTGGCCATCGTCTGCTGCAGCAGAACGAAGGAGGCCGCGACCATGGCGGCAATGATCAGCAGCGCCAGCCAGTAGCCAGCCTTGATCAGCAGTATGAGCCTGCCTGAAACGGTTTGCACCGGCTGCTGAGACATGTTCGGGGGCGGTCCTCTCGCCAACGGATCTATGCGAGCACCATTGGACTGCAAACGTTAACAGGACTGGAAATCGACAACCGGTCCGCAAGGGGGAAAGGGCCAAAGATCGCGAAATGGTTATCGCCTCCTTTCGCCGCAGGCCGGCATTTATGTATTCGTCGGCCCGAGCGTTCTTGCGTGGCGGTTGAACGATCTCCATGGCGTCCCAGCTGATGCTGCCGGGCCACCTGATCCGGTCGCTTTTGCGATGGATTTTTTGTGCGGGCGGGACGACAGTCTGCCGACGTCAAACGGGGCCCGATCATGACCGCAGCATTTCTCTCCCATATCGACAACGAGCTTGCAGGGTTGAAATCCGCCGGGCTCTACAAGTCCGAGCGGGTGATTTCCTCGATGCAGTCGGCTGAGATCGAGGTCGGCGGGGAGAAAGTGCTGAACTTCTGCGCCAACAACTATCTCGGCCTTGCCGACAGCGCGGAACTGCGTGCGGCGGCCACGCAGGCGCTCGACCGCTACGGCTACGGCATGGCCTCGGTACGCTTCATCTGCGGGACCCAGGAAGAACACAAGCAGCTCGAGACGACGATCTCCTCTTTCCTCGGCTTGGAAGACACCATCCTCTACGGCTCTTGCTTCGACGCCAATGGCGGCCTGTTCGAGACGCTGCTTGGCGAGGAAGACGCAATCATCTCGGATGCGCTGAACCACGCCTCGATCATCGACGGCGTCAGACTGTCGAAGGCCAAACGCTTCCGCTATGCCAACAACGACATGGCCGATCTCGAGGCACGCCTGAAGGAAGCCAAGGATTGCCGCTTCCGGCTGATCGCCACCGACGGCGTGTTTTCCATGGACGGCATCATCGCCAATCTCTCAGGCGTCTGCGATCTGGCCGAGAAGTACGACGCCATGGTCATGGTGGATGACAGCCATGCGGTCGGCTTCGTCGGCGGAAATGGGCGCGGTTCGCCCGAGCATTGCGGTGTCGAGGGCAGGGTTGACATCATCACCGGCACGCTCGGCAAGGCGCTCGGCGGCGCTTCGGGCGGCTACACCTCGGGCAAGAAGCAGGTGGTCGACTGGCTGCGCCAGCGCTCGCGGCCCTATCTCTTTTCCAACACGCTGATGCCGGCGATCGCCGGCGCCTCGATCAAGGTGTTCGAGTTGATCCGCAATGGCGACGGATTGCGCGAACGCCTATATGCCAATGCGGCCCAGTTCAGGTCCCAGATGGGCAAGCTTGGCTTCACGCTGGCTGGGGCCGATCATCCGATCATCCCGGTAATGCTGGGCGATGCCACGTTGGCGCAGGAGATGGCGGCGCGCATGCTGAAGCGTGGCATCTACGTCATCGGATTCTCATTCCCCGTGGTGCCGAAGGGCCAGGCGCGCATCCGCACCCAGATGTCGGCGGCGCACTCCAGCACCGACATCGACCGGGCCGTGGAAGCGTTCGGCGCGGTCGGCAGGGAATTGGGCGTGATTTCCTGAAGGGCCGGTAGCGAAAAGCGATTCCGGATCAAGAGATTCAAGGGACAAAAGAATGTCGAACATGATGAAGGCGCTGGTGAAGGCCAAGGCCGAACCGGGCATCTGGATGGAAGAGGTTCCGGTGCCGGAGATTGGCCCGAACGATGTGCTGATCAAGGTCAAGAAGACCGCGATCTGCGGCACCGACGTCCACATCTACAACTGGGACCAGTGGGCGCAAAAGACGGTTCCCGTGCCGATGGTTACCGGCCACGAATTCGTCGGCACGGTCGCCGACTTTGGTGCCGCGGTCACCGAATACAAGGTCGGCCAGCGCGTGTCGGGCGAGGGACACATCGTCTGCGGCCACTGCCGCAACTGCCGCGCGGGCAGGGGGCATCTGTGCCGCAACACGCTCGGCGTCGGCGTCAACCGTCCCGGCGCCTTCGGCGAGTACCTGGCCATTCCCCAGCACAATGTGGTGCCGATCCCCGACGACGTGCCGGACGAGATTGCCGCGATATTCGATCCCTTGGGCAATGCGGTCCATACGGCATTGTCCTTCGACCTGGTCGGCGAGGATGTGCTGGTCACCGGCGCCGGGCCGATCGGCATCATGGGCGCGCTGGTGGCGCAATGCGTCGGCGCGCGAAAAGTGGTCATCACCGACATCAACCCGGTGCGGCTGGCGCTGGCCAAGAAGCTTGGCGTCCAGCATGTTGTCGACGCCTCGAAGGAGAAGCTGCGCGATGTCATGCCGGTGCTCGGCATGACCGAGGGTTTTGACGTCGGCCTCGAAATGTCGGGCGCGGCCCCCGCCTTCCGCGACATGATCGATACCATGAACAATGGCGGCAAGATCGCCATTCTGGGCATTGCGCCCACCGGCTTCGAGATCGACTGGAACAAGGTCATCTTCAAGATGCTGCATCTCAAGGGCATCTACGGCCGCGAAATGTTCGAGACCTGGTACAAGATGATCGCGCTGGTACAGGGTCCGCTGGATGTGAGTGGGCTTATCACGCATCGGATTGGCATCGACGATTATCAGGTTGGGTTCGATGCGATGCGCAGTGGCAGTTCGGGCAAGGTGGTGATGGACTGGTAACGGCGGTATAGCGCCATCCGGTGAAACGTTTGCGCGAGGCGCCCCCTCTGTCCTGCCGGACATCTCCCCCTCAAGTGGGGAGATCAAATTACGGGATAGCTTTGCGTCAGGACAGAGGGGGCGCTGTCCCGCCAGCACATCCCCATTTTTTCGGCGCTACTTTGCTTCCAATGCCCTCTCAAGCGCCGCCACCCCACGCACAATCGCCGCACGTTCGTCCACGCCAAGTTTCGCCAGCAGTTCCCGCTCGAAACTCTGCGCCAGCGGCACCATCTCGCGATAGGCTGCAAGCCCGGCGTTGGTAAGCGTCAAGTGCTCGACGCGGCGGTCGTTCTCGTCAGGTGTTCGTACCAGCCAGCGCCGCCGTTCTAACTCGGCCACGGCGCGCGAGACCTTGGTCTTATGCATGGCCGACTGCTCGCCAAGTTCCGTCGCGGTCATCGTGCCGCGCTGTCCCAACCCCGATAACGTGCGCCATTCGGGCCGGGTAAGGCCGTGGCGGTCCTTATAGACTTTCGAAAATTCGCGGCTGACGGCGTCTGAAAGACGATACAGCCGGTAGGGCAGAAAGCTTTCGAGCTCGAGAATGTCCATTGTCCGCATCCGGGAAAAACGGAAGGTTGATAGTTACATTTTCGATGGTTACAAATGAAACCAATTTGGTCAATCCGGGAGGAAGCAATGGCCTTTTCCTACATGCCGGGTTTCGGCAACGACTTCGAAACCGAGACCCTGCCCGGTTCGCTGCCGCAGGGACGAAACTCGCCGCAACGGCCGGCCTACGGCCTCTACGCCGAGCAGCTTTCAGGCTCGCCCTTCACCGCTCCGCGCGGCACCAATGAGCGCTCCTGGCTCTACCGGATCCGGCCGAGCGTCAAGCACACGGGCAGGTTCAAGGCGGCGAGTTATCCCCTGTGGAAGACCGCGCCCAATGTCGGCGACCACGAGCTGGCGCTTGGCCAGTACCGCTGGAATCCGGTGCCGATGCCGAAGGAGCCGACCGACTTCATCAAGGGTATGCGCAGCATCACCACGGCCGGCGACGTACTTGGCCAGACCGGCATGGCTGCCCATGTCTATGTCGCCAATACGTCGATGGTCGACGATCATTTCTTCAATGCCGACGGCGAGTTGCTGGTCGTGCCCCAGGTGGGCAGCTTGCGCTTCGTCACCGAGATGGGCGTCATCGAGCTTCGGCCCGGCGAGATCGCCGTGCTGCCACGCGGCCTCGTCTTCAAGGTCGAACTGGCCGACGCAGAAGTGCGCGGCTATGTCTGCGAACACTATGGCGCCAAGCTGACTCTGCCCGACCGCGGCCCGATCGGCGCCAATTGCCTGGCCAATCCGCGCGACTTCAAGACGCCTTGCGCCTGGTTCGAGGAGAAGGAAACGCCGTGCCGGCTGATCGTGAAATGGTGCGGCAATTTCCATGTCACCGAGATCGGCCATTCGCCGCTCGACGTCGTTGCCTGGCACGGCAACTACGCGCCCTATAAATATGATCTGGCGACCTTTTCGCCGGTCGGCGCGCTGCTGTTCGATCATCCTGACCCGTCGATCTTCACCGTGCTGACGGCGCCGAGCGGCGAGGAAGGCACCGCCAACATCGACTTCGTCCTCTTCCCGCCGCGCTGGCTGGTGGCCGAGGATACGTTCCGGCCGCCCTGGTACCACCGAAACATCATGAGTGAGTTCATGGGTCTGATCCACGGCCAGTACGACGCCAAGGAGGAGGGTTTCGTCCCCGGCGGCATCAGCCTGCACAATCTGATGCTGGCCCATGGTCCGGATGCGCCTGGCTTCGAAAAGGCCTCGCGCGCGGAGCTGAAACCGGTCAAGCTCGACAATACCATGGCCTTCATGTTCGAGACCCGTTTTCCGCAGATGCTGACCCGCTACGGCGCCGAACTCGAAACCCGGCAGGACAACTACATCGATTGCTGGGCCGACCTGAAGAAGCGCTTCAATGGCACGCCCGAGGGCGACTGGTCTTGATCGGCAAACCAATGCCGGACCGGCTGGTGCTGCTCGGGTCGAAAGGCGGTCCGGCACTGCGGCCCCGCGGGCCGTGGCCGAGTTCGTCGCTGCTCGAGATTGGTGGGCGAGCCGTCGTCGTCGATTGCGGGCTTGGCGTGACGCGCGGTCTGGTCGATGCCGGGGTCAGCCTGAAGGTGCTCGACCTGATCTTCATCACGCATCTGCATTCCGACCATGTGCTGGAACTCGGGCCGCTGATCCACACCGCCTGGACGGCCGGATTGGCGACGCCGGTCACGGTGTTCGGGCCGCCTGGGGTTGGCCACTACTGGCGGCGCTTTTGTCAGGCCATGGAATTCGACATCGAGATCCGCATCGCCGACGAGGGCCGCCCCGATATTCGCGAGTTGGTCTCTGTCGACGAATTCGGCCAAGGGCATGTGGTCGAGCAGCGCGGACTGACGGTCACGGCGCTGCGCGTCGACCATCCGCCGGTGACCGACTGTTTTGCCCTGCGCTTCGAGCATGGCGGCAAAAGCGTGGTGTTTTCCGCCGATACGGCCTTCTTTCCGCCGCTGGCGCATTTCGCCGAAGGGGCTGACATTCTCGTCCACGAAGCCATGCTGGAAGAAGGCATCGAGCGGCTGGTTGCCAGGACCGGCAATGGCGCGCGGCTCAGGGAACATCTGCTCTCCAGTCACAGCTTTGCCGAGGAGGCAGGCCGTATCGCCCGCGATGCCGGCATCAAAAGATTGGTGCTCAACCACCTCATTCCAGCCGACGATGCCGAGATCGGCGAGCTCGACTGGATCGCCGCGGTCAGGAAAACATGGGCCGGCGACTTGACGATCGCTCGCGACGGCCTTGTTGTGGAGTTAAGCGGCGCCAAGGCCGCATCAGGAGAGGGAACCGCATGAAGCTTGCCACGCTGAAGGACGGAACACGCGATGGAAAGCTCGTCGTCGTTTCGCGCGACCTGACGCAATACACCGACGCCTCGTTCCTGGCGCGCACGCTGCAGGCCGCACTCGACGACTGGCGCAGGATCTCGCCGCATCTCGCGACCATAGCGGAATCGCTGGAGAACAATGCGATGCCGGCGGCCCGTTTTCACGAGCATGACGCGCATTCACCGCTGCCGCGCGCCTATCAATGGGCCGACGGCTCGGCCTATGTGAACCATGTCGAACTGGTGCGGAAGGCGCGCGGCGTCGAGATACCGGCAAGCTTCTGGACCGACCCGCTGATCTACCAGGGCGGCTCGGACTCCTTCGTTGCCCCGCGCGATCCGATCCGTCTAGCGGATGAGGCCTTCGGCATCGACATGGAAGCCGAGATCGCCGTCATCGTCGACGATGTGCCGATGGGCGCCAGCCTCGACGAGGCGCGCGCCGCGATCCGGCTGGTGATGCTGGTCAACGATGTCACGCTGCGCGCGCTGACCGGGCCGGAACTCGCCAAGGGATTCGGCTTCTTCCAGTCGAAACCGTCCTCCGCCTTCTCTCCGGTCGCGGTGACGCCGGATGAGCTGGGCGATGCCTGGGACGGCGGCAAGGTCAATCTGCCGCTGCTTGCCGACATCAACGGCAAGCCGTTCGGCCGCGCCGATGCCGGTGTCGACATGACCTTCGATTTCCCGGCGCTGATTGCTCACGCCGCCCGCACAAGGCCGCTGGTATCAGGCGCCATCATCGGCTCGGGTACGGTGTCCAACAAACTCGACGGCGGCCCGGGCAACCCGGTCTCTGCGGGCGGAGCCGGTTATTCCTGCATCGCCGAACTGCGCATAATAGAGACCATTGTGTCAGGCGAGCCCAAGACACCTTTCTTGCGCTTCGGCGACACCGTGCGCATCGAGATGAAGGACAGATCAGGGCATTCGATCTTCGGCGCCATCGAGCAGAAGGTCGAGAAATACCAGCGGTAGGCACAATGAGAGGTTTGAGTGATGGACCTGCTGGATCATCTGCGTCGCATGGCGGGGAACAATCTCTGGTCGAACGACCGGCTCTATCGCGCCGTGCTTGCGCTGAAGCCCGGTGAATTCGAGGCCGAGCGCACCAGCTTTTTCCCGTCGATCAAGGCAACGCTCAACCATGTCCTCGCGGTCGATCATCTCTATCTCGATTTTCTCGAAGACGGCGGCGTCGGTGCGGCTGCCTACGATGACTTCGTGCCTTTCGATGCCGCGCCGGAGCTTTACCTGGCTCAGCTTGCGGCCGATCGGCGGCTGATCGCCTTCTGCGATGGCCTGTCGGAGGCCGATCTCGACCGCCGCGTCGTCACCGACCGGCGTGAAGACGGCATGATCCCGGAAAAGATCGGCGATATCTTGGCGCACGTCTTCCTGCACGACATCCACCATCGCGGCCAGGTGCATGCGATGCTGTCCGGCACCTCGGTGGCGCCACCGCAACTCGACGAGTTCCTGCTCGACTATGATTTGAAGCTGAGGAGAGTGGAAGTCGAGCGGCTACGGTTGGACGATCAGACCAACGCAACATCATAGGCTGAAAAAGACGATCAGCGGCGACCAACGTCAGGCCTTTGATACGCGCGTGTGCTTTCGCCATCGGATGCTCATTGCCAGGCCCCTTATGACCAGATTTTGGTCATAAGGGGCCTGGCTGCAAGAAATCTTGGCGAAGGTCTGTCTATTCCGCGGCCTGAACCTTGATCACGCCGCGCTTGATCTGGTCCTGCTCGATCGATTCGAACAGCGCGCGGAAATTGCCTTCGCCAAAGCCTTCGTCGCCCTTGCGCTGGATGAACTCGAAGAAGATCGGCCCGATCACGGTCTTCGAAAAGATCTGCAATAGAATCTTGGTCATGCCGCCGTCGACCACACCTTCGCCGTCGATCAGGATGCCGTGCTTCTTCATCCGCTCGATCGGCTCTTCATGGCCGTTCACGCGGTCATACGACATGTCGTAGTAGGTCTCGGGCGGGCCGGGCATGAATTTCAGCCCGTTCTCCGCGAGCTTGTCGGTGGCGGCGTAGATCTCGTCGGTTCCCACCGCGATGTGCTGGATGCCTTCGCCATTGTACTTCTTCAGATATTCGGCGATCTGGCTGGTCTCGTCCTTCGACTCATTGAGCGGAATGCGGATCTTGCCGCAGGGCGAGGTGATCGCCCGGCTGACCAGGCCCGTGATCTTGCCGTCGATGTCGAAGAAATGGATCTGCTTGAAACCGAACAGATTGCGGTAGAAATCCCACCATTTGTCCATCTGGCCGCGATAGACGTTGTGGGTCAGGTGGTCGAGGAAATAGAAGCCGACGCCTTGCGGCTTGGGGTCGCGTTCGCCGAGCCACTCGAATTCGGCGTCATAGGCCGAGCCCTTCTTGCCATAGCTATCGATGAAATAAAGCAGCGAGCCGCCGATGCCGACGATAGCAGGCACGTCGAGCGCCTTGTCGCCGCCTTCGTAAGGCGTGGCGCCCTTCGAGACGGCATGCTCGAAAGCATGCTTGGCATCGACCACCCGCCAGGCCATCGAGGCAGCACAGGGGCCGTGCTTGTCGACGAATTTCATCGCATGCGAGCTGGGCTCGGCATTGACGACATAATTGATGTCGCCCTGGCGCCAGACGGTGATGTCCTTGGTGCGATGCCTTGCTACCGCGACATAACCCATGCGGGTGAACAGCTCGGCCAGCTTCTGCGGCTCCGGATGCGCGAATTCGACGAACTCGAAACCGTCGGTGCCGGCGGGGTTGTCCTTGCTGATCGTGGCGGGCGGTGCGTCGTGCGGGAAAGGACCCATGATATCCTCCGGATGCTGCTCGGCCTGAAAAGGCCGTCTAAATCATAATAGCGCGGAGCCCACGCACGGTGCTTGCATTCAAACGCTTGAAATGGTGATCTCATGCGCGGACCGTGCATGACGAGAGATAAAACCATGGATCAGACGCGCATTGATCAGTTCGACCGCAAGATAATGGCGCTTTTGCAAGGCGACGCGCGGCTCACTAACAACGATCTCTCCGAGCGGGTAAACCTCTCTGCCTCGCAATGCTCGCGCCGCCGCCAGCGGTTGGAGGAGGACGGCTACATCAGGGGCTATCGTGCGGTGCTCGACCGCGACAAGCTCGGTTTCTCGCTGGTCAACGTCATCTCGGTGACACTGGCCACCCACAACCGCGACAATGCGCGCCGCTTCGGGGAATTGGTGGCGCGGCTGCCCGAGGTGCAGGAGGCCCATGCGCTGACCGGCGAGATGGACTACATCCTGAAGGTCGTAACCCCAGACCTCAAATCGCTGTCGGAATTCGTCAACGGCGTGCTCCTGCCGCACGAATCCGTGCAGCATGTGAAGACGGCGATCGTGCTGGAGACGCTGAAGGAGACCGGCGCGCTGCCGATTTAATCCTTCGACTGCTGGATCAGCCCGTACAGATTGGTACAGCGGGCGCCGGAGCGGCAATAGGCGAACACCGGGCCGTCGAGCTCGTCGAGTGCCTCGGCCTGGTCGTCGACATTCTCTCGCGTGATCTGGCCGCTGATCACCGGAATGTAGCGGAAGGCGAGGCCGGCGGCCTCGACCGCGGCCTTGAGCGTGTCCGCCGAAGGCTGTCCCGGCTGCTCATCATCAGGCCGGTTGCAGATCACGCTCTTGAAGCCGGCTTCCTTGATGGCGGCAACGTCCTCGGGCTGGATCTGGCCCGAGACCGAATAGTCTTCGCTGATCTGGCGGTATTCCATGGCTCGTATCCTCGCGATCTCTTTGACGGCAGTCTTGCCACTCCGGGAGGGGGGCGGCAATCCGCATCGAAGGAATTCTCTGCCAAATAGACATCGCGCGCCAGAAAATCCAACCGGGCCGATACGGCCCGGCTGGCCGCGGATCAAACTCAGCTGCCGAGAATGGCGCCTTTGATCTGGCGGATGTTGTTGTGCATCATGTCGATATAGGTCGAGCCGGGGCCGTCGGGCTGCGACAGCGCGTCCGAGTAAAGCGTGCCGCCGACCTTGATGCCGGTCTCGCTGGCAATCTGCTCGATCAGGCGAGGGTTGATGATGTTCTCGACGAAGATGGCCGCGGCCCTGTCCTGCTTGACCTGCTCGACCAACTTGGCGACATCGGCGGCCGACGGCTCGGAATCGGTCGAGATACCTTGCGGGGCGAGGAAGATCAGGCCGTACTCGTGCTCGAAATAGCCAAAGGCGTCATGCGAGGTGATGACGACGCGCTTTGCCTCGGGGATCGACTGGATCGCCGTCCTCACTTCGCCTTCCAGCGCGTCAAGCTTCTTGGTGTAGGCGGCGGCGTTGGTCTGGTAGCTGACGCAGCCGTCGCTGTCGGCCGCGCAGAAAGATTCGGCGATGTTCTTCACATAAATCCTGGCATTGGCGATCGACTGGAAGGCGTGCGGGTCAGTGACCGTCTTGCCGCTGCCGGTGCCGGCGCCATCGGCCGCGTCGGCATCGGCGAATTCAGCCTTGAAGTCGATCGGCGTCACACCCTTGGTCAGCGTGACGATCGAGGCCTTGGTGGCGCTGGCATCGACCAGCCGCTGCAGGAAACCTTCGAAATGCAGGCCGTTGACCAGCACGATGTCGGCCTTGGCCATGGCGACCGCGTCGGCAGGGCTTGGCTCATAGACATGAGCGTCGCCATCCGGCCCGACGATCGTGGTGATCGCGACACGGTCGCCGCCGACGTTTTTGGCAAAGTCGGCAATGACCGTAAAGC
The DNA here is from genome assembly GCF_054059755.1 of Mesorhizobium sp. URHB0026. NCBI lineage: Bacteria > Pseudomonadati > Pseudomonadota > Alphaproteobacteria > Hyphomicrobiales > Phyllobacteriaceae > Mesorhizobium > Mesorhizobium sp. URHB0026. The sequence continues at coordinate 3,759,450 of NZ_JBSSCN010000001.1, forward strand.
TGGCGACCACCTTCAGCGGCGCCGCGAAGGCCGATGATGCGCCAAAGGCGGTTAATGTTATAACGCTCAATGTCAGGGCGGCGCGGACCGTTTTCAGCATAAGCGGGGTTCCTTCCAGAGGGTGAGGCGGATCAGGCCGTTCTGTGACGGTGATGGATGATGCGACCGCGCAGAATGCCGCGCGTGCCAAACAGGATCGAGGCGAAATAGATGGCACCGGCCGACAGGATGATGGCCGGGCCGGATGGCAACGACGCGTGATAGGACAAGAGCAATCCGGCAATGCAGGAGGCAAAGCCGATCAGCACCGCCAGCCCGCACATCGGCTCGACGCGTGCGGTCCAGAATCGCGCGGCTGCCGCGGGCAGCATCATCAATCCGACGGACAGCAAAGTGCCGAGCGCCTGGAAGCCGCCGACGAGGTTGAGCACGACGAGGCCGAGGAAGATGAAATGCACCGGGCTGCCCATGCGGCTGACCGAACGCAGGAACAGCGGGTCGAGGCACTCGGCGACCAGCGCCCGCCAGAAGATGGCCAGGCTGGCCAACGTCACCGCGACGATGCCGCCAATCAGCATCAATGCCTCGTTGTTGAGCGCCAGCACCGTGCCGAACAGCACATGCATGAGATCGACGCTGGAGCCGCGGATCGATACCATCAGCACTCCGATGGCGAGCGAAATCAGATAGAAGGCGGCCATCGAGGCGTCCTCGCGCTGGATGGTGAAGCGCGAGACAGCGCCAGCGCCGAGCGCGACGATGACGCCGGCGATCAGGCCGCCAATGGTCATCGGCAGGATCTCAAGGCCATAGAACAGGAATCCGGCCGCCGCTCCTGGCAGGATGGCATGCGCCATGGCGTCACCCGACAGGCTCATGCGTCGTAGCATCAGGAAGACGCCGATGGGGCAGGCGCCGAGCGACAGCATCAGCGAGCCGAACAGCGCCCGCTGCATGAACCCGAAATCGGCGAAGGGAGCAATGAAAAGACCGTAGAGCGCGTACATCAGGCGGCCCTCGGTCCGGCGCCATGGTGATGGTCGTGATCGTGGCCATGATCATGGCCATGAGCGTGCTCGTCAGGCTCGCACCAGGGGGCGTTCTCTTCCCAGGCTTCGTGGAAGCGGCGCGCGCGCAGTAGGTTCTCCGGCTTCAGCGTCTCCCGGGTATCGCCCCAGGCAACCGGCTGGCGGGCAAGCAGCAGTGTTTCGGGAAAATTCTGGCGCACCAGATCCAGATCATGGACCACCACCATGATAGTGCGCTCTTCGCCATGCCAGCGATTGATCAGGGCAATGAGGTCACCGACCGTCTTGGCGTCGACCGCGTTGAAGGGCTCGTCGAGCAGGATCAGGTCGGCATCCTGCAACAGCACCCGGGCAAACAGCGTGCGCTGCAGCTGGCCGCCCGACAGCGTGTCGATCGGCCGCTTCTCGAAGCCGCCGAGGCCGACGGCCATCAATGCCTGGCTGACGGCTTCGCGATCTTCCCTGGTATAGCGGCCAAGCATGCCGCGCTTCGGCCACAGGCCAAGCGAGACCAGATCGACGACGCGGGCGGGAAAGGAGCGATCGAGTTCCGACTGCTGCGGCAGATAAGCTGCCCGCACGCCCGACGCGCGGATAACCTCGCCGGCCATTGGCTTCAGCACGCCGACAATACCCTTCATCAGCGTCGATTTTCCGGAGCCGTTGGCTCCGACCACGGCCGTCAGCGAACCCTTTCGGATCGTGCCATCGAGGTGATGGATCGCGGGATGGCTGTTGTAGCCCAGCGTCAGGTCACGGAAGGTTAGGCAGGTCTGGGTCATATCGTTCCGTTGGAAGTCGAGCCTGGCCGCGATAGTGGCCGTTGGATATGTGATGTTATTACATTAGTCAACAAGCCAATCCGGTGGATTTGCGACCCGGCGGCTCAATTTGCCGTGAGTTTCTTCCGTGCTGGTCCAAGGAGATTTGGCCCCGGCGGCCTTGCCCGAAGCCCGCGCCGACTCTAAACAGGCGCAACCCTCAAACGAAGGAACCTCGCAATGAGCATTCGTCGCATCGATGTTGGCCCGCGCATGAGCCAGATCGTCATCCACGGCAACACCGTCTATCTGGCCGGCCAGGTCGGCGAGCCCGGCGGCAACGTCGCCGCGCAGACCCGCGACATCCTCGCGACCATCGACGAATTGTTGGCCAAGGCCGGCACCGACAAGACCAAGATCGTCCAGGCGATCATCTGGCTGGCCGACATGGGCACCTTCGCCGAGATGAATTCCGAATGGGACAAGTGGGTGCCGCAGGGCCACACACCCGCTCGCGCGACCGGCGAGGCAAAGCTCGCCGGTCCCGAATATCTGGTCGAGATTATTATTACGGCTGCGCTGTAAAGCCGCTGCAGGTGCCGATCTTCCCCAAGCGGGAGATCGGCTTACCCCTGCGACGGCGTGAACCTTGCCACCAGCGTGTGGCTTTCCGCCGGATAGATGAAGCGCACGTGGGTAACCGGGTGCTCCGCGCTCCAAGTGCGACGCTCCACGACCAGGCAGGGCGCGCCAGGATCGATATCGAGCTCGTCACCGATAGTCTCATCGGCGGCCATGGCGCGTATCCGATGTTCGGCCTCGCTCCACGGCACGCGGCCGATCAGCCATGGACCCGCCGCGATTTCCAGAAACTCTTCGTCGCCGGCTTCCGCAACCGCCGAAAGATTGATCAGACGTTGCTCGAGTGCGAATGGCCGTTCGCCGGCAAAATGAAGGCCTTCGACCGCCAGCACCGACCCTGCGGCGGACAGTCCGAGCAATGCCCTGTCCTCCACGTTGCTGCGCCGCCTCAGGCGTTCCAGTCGTTCGTAACGGTAGGGCAGGCCGAGCGCCTCGACCTCGATCCTGATGTCGTGAAGCTCCAGCACCGCCGCTTGCGATTGCGGCTGACGGACAAAGCTGCCCGACCGGCGGCGGCGTTCAATCAAACCTGCCTTGGCCAATTGCGACAGAGCCTTGTTCACCGTCATGCGTGAGCATTTGTATTCGGCGGTCAGCTCATGTTCGAACGGGATACGGTGGCCGGGCGCCCAGGTGCCGGACAGAATTTTTTTCCGGATGCCGGACAGGATGCGCTGATGCAGCGAGACCGTCTCGTTGTCGTCCATCTCCGTCGGTTCAGCCATGCTCATCTGGGTTAACCCTCGGAAAGCGCAGTCATCACGCTGCGAAACCGTTCGGCGATCGCCTCGCGCCTGGCGTGTCTGCCAGCGCTGACCTGTTTTTTGCCATGCACCCAGACGCAATCGACCTTGCTGCCATTGGCAAAGATCCAGGCATCGAGGATCGCGTCGCCTGTCTTGCCGGCCAGCGAAGGGTTTTTGCCGTCCAGCGAGACGAGATCGGCGGATGCCCCAGTTGCGATTTGCGAGGCGCCGGCACCAATGGCGACGCCGCCGCCGTCTAGCGCTGCGTCGAACAGGGCGCGGCCCGTTGAGCCGCCGGCTACCGAAAGCACATTGCGGGCGCGGTGCGCGAGGCGCTGCGAATATTCCAGCTGGCGCAATTCGTCGGGCAGGCCGATCAGCACATTGGAATCGGAGCCGACGCCGAAGCGGCCGCCATGCTCCCTGAACAATGGCGCGGCAAAGGTGCCGTCGCCCAGATTGGCCTCCGTGATCGGGCAAAGGCCGGCAATGGCGCCGGTCTTCGCCATGCCGATGGTCTCGGCATCCGTCATATGGGTGGCGTGAATCAGGCACCAACGCTGGTCGACAGCGGCAGCCCCAAGCAGAAATTCGACCGGACGCGCGCCTGACCAGGCAAGGCAGTCCTCGACTTCCCTGACCTGTTCGGCGACGTGGATGTGGATCGGTCCGTTTGGCGCCATGGCGGCGACTTCGATCAGTTCTTCGGGCGTCGCGGCGCGCAGACTGTGCGGCGCGACCCCGACGACAGCTTGATTCAGCGCGCGAACCGATTCACGGCTTTTCTCCACGAGCCGGGCGAACCGATTCACATCGTTGATGAATCGGCGCTGGCCCTCATTTGGAACCGCGCCGCCGAAAGAGGAGTGGGCGTAGAACACCGGCAGCAGCGTCAGGCCGATCCCTGTTTCGCCAGCCGCGGCAGCGATGCGCTCGGCCATCTCGGCTGGGTTGGCATAGGGTTGTCCATCGCGGTCATGGTGCAGATAATGAAATTCGCCGACGCGGGAAAAACCGGCCTCCAGCATTTCGACATAGAGCTGCGCCGCCACCGCCTCGACCTGGTCGGGAGTCATCGACAGCGCGAAGCGGTACATCACCTCGCGCCAGCTCCAGAAACTGTCGGCGGAGGGGCCGCGCAACTCGGCAAGGCCGGCCATGCCGCGCTGGAAGGCGTGGCTGTGCAGATTGGGCATGCCTGGCAGCAGAATGGAATGGCGTTCATCACCGGGCAAGGCGGCGGCTTCAGGCTCTACGGCCGTAATGCGCCCATTGGCGAAGATGATCCGCACATTGTCGTGCCAGCCGTCGGGAAGAAGCGCCTGTTCCGCAAAGATATCGGTCACTTTTTCTCTCCGCTTTCCGGTCTCGTATGCGATGATGGCACTTGCAGTGCGTTTCAATATGTATATACATAATCGCCACCGATTGAAATGGAAAAGATCATGGCCGTAGAGAGCAAAAACCGGGCAGGGAGGCTTCGCCTGTGGCGCAATGCGCGTCTGGCGACCATGGCTGAAAATTCTGCCGGATTGGGTATCGTCGAGCATGGTGCGCTGGCCGCGCGCGACGGCCGCATTGTTTATGCCGGTCCGCAATCCGAGATGTCCTCGGCCTTTGCCCAAGGCGAGATCATCGATTGCGAGGGCCGCTGGATTACGCCCGGCCTGATCGACTGCCACACCCACCTGATCCACGCTGGCAACCGCGCCAACGAATTCGAGATGCGGCTGGCCGGCGCCACCTATGAGGAAGTCGCCAAGGCCGGCGGCGGTATCGTCTCGTCGGTCAAATCCTTGCGTGCTGCCAGTGAGGGCGACCTGGTTGCCCAGACGCTGCCGCGCCTCGACGCGCTGATTGCCGAGGGCGTAACCACCGTGGAAGTAAAGTCGGGCTATGGCCTCGATCTGGAAAACGAGAAGAAATCGCTGCGCGCCGCGCGACAGCTGGGCAATGAACGCCCGGTGACGGTTCGCACCACATGTCTCGCAGCCCACGCGCTGCCGCCCGAAGCCAAGGGCGACAAAGATGCCTTCATCGATCTCGTCGCCAAAACGATCCTTCCCGGCGTCGTCGAGGAAGGCTTGGCCGATGCCGTCGATGGGTTCTGTGAAGGCATCGCCTTTTCGCCGGAACAGATGGCGCGCGTCTTCGATGTGGCCCGGGCGGCTGGCTTGCCCGTCAAACTCCACGCCGACCAGCTGTCCAATCTGCATGGCGCTGAACTTGCCGCCCGCTATGGCGCGTTGTCGGCCGACCATCTCGAATATACCGACGAGGCAGGCGCGGTGGCGATGGCCAAGGCGGGGACCGTGGCGACCATCCTGCCCGGCGCCTACTACTTCATCCGCGAGACCAAGAAGCCGCCGATCGGCCTGTTTCGCCAGCATGGCGTCAGAATGGCTGTTGCCACCGACAACAATCCCGGCACATCGCCGCTGACCTCGCTGCTTCTGACCATGAACATGGCGGCCACCCTGTTCGGCATGACGGTCGACGAATGTCTTGCCGGCGTCACCCGCGAAGCCGCCCGTGCGCTGGGGCTGCTCGGCGAGACCGGCACGCTGGTATCGGGCAAATCCGCCGATCTGGCGATCTGGGACATCGAGCGCCCCGCCGAACTCGTCTACCGCATGGGCTTCAACCCGCTGCATGCCCGCATCTGGAGAGGACAATGACCGAACTGACCCTGAAGCCCGGCAATGCGAAGCTGGCCGACTGGCGCGCCATATACCGTGGCGCCGTGCCGAAACTGGACGATGCCTGCCGTCCGAAAATCAAGGCGAGCGCCGAGGCCGTCGCCAGGATCGTTGCCAAGGGTGAGCCGGTCTATGGCATCAACACCGGTTTCGGCAAGCTGGCCAGCGTGCGCATCCCCGCCGAGGATCTCGAGACGCTGCAGCGCAACATCGTGCTTTCGCATGCCGCGGGCGTGGGCGAGCCGATGCCCGTTGCCGTTGCCCGGCTGATGATGGCGCTGAAACTTGCGAGCCTCGCGCAGGGCGCCTCCGGCGTGCGCTCGCGGACCATCGAGTTGCTTGAAGCGATGCTGGTCAACGACGTCATCCCCGTCGTGCCGGCGCAAGGGTCCGTCGGCGCCTCCGGCGACCTTGCCCCGCTGTCGCACATGACGGCGGTGATGATCGGCGTCGGCGAATGCTTTACTCCGCATGGCCGTTTCCCGGCCAAGGTCGCGTTCGTCTCGCATGGGCTGGAGCCCGTGACATTGGGCGCCAAGGAAGGTCTGGCGCTGCTCAACGGCACGCAGTTTTCGACGGCCTATGCACTGGCCGCTTTGTTCGATGCCGAGGTGCTCTACCAGTCGGCGCTTGTCGCCGGCGCGCTTTCGACCGACGCGGCCAGGGGTTCCGACGCGCCGTTCGACCCGCGCATTCATCTGTTGAGAAAGCACCGTGGCCAGATCGAGACCGCGGACGCGCTGCGCAATTTGATGGCAGGTAGCGCGATCCGCGAGTCGCACCGGGTCGGCGATGAGCGCGTGCAGGATCCCTATTGCCTGCGTTGCCAGCCGCAAGTGATGGGCGCCGCACTCGATGTCCTGCGCAAGGCCGCCGATACGCTTGAAACCGAGGCCAATGGCGTCACCGACAACCCGCTGATCTTCGCAGAAGACGATACTGCTCTGTCCGGCGGCAATTTCCACGCCGAGCCGGTGGCGTTCGCCGCCGACATGATCGCGCTCGCCGTCTGCGAGATCGGCTCGCTGTCGGAACGCCGCATCGCCATGCTGGTCGATCCCGCGCTGTCAGGCATGCCCGCTTTCCTGACGCCTAAGCCCGGTCTGAACTCCGGCTTCATGATCCCGCAGGTTACGGCGGCCGCGCTTGTCTCGGAAAATAAGCAAAAAGCCTATCCGGCCAGCGTCGATTCCATCCCGACCTCGGCCAACCAGGAAGACCACGTCTCGATGGCCGCGCATGGCGCACGCCGCCTGATCGGCATGGTCGAGAATGCAACCGCGGTGATCGGCATCGAATTGCTGGCCGCCGCCCAAGGCTGCGATTTCCATCAGCCGCTGGCGTCGAGCGCAGCACTGGAAGCCGTGCGCAAGCTGGTGCGCGCCGAGGTGCCGCATCTCGATAACGACCGGCATTTCCATCCCGACATGGAAAAGGCGATTGCCATGGTGCGCAGTGGTGCGGCTGTGAAAGTCGCGAGCGCGGTGGCACTGCCCTCGATCGCCGGAGCGGCGTGATGACGGCCAGCCCCTGGCTCACGGTCACGCGCGGCACGGCGCCGCTGCTGGTGTCGATCCCGCACACCGGTATCGACCTCGCCGGCCTCGAAAACCGGCTGGTCTCGCCTTGGCTCGGCCGTCGTGATTGCGACTGGTGGATCGACAATCTCTATGATTTCGCCGCCGGTCTCGGCGCCACTGTCGTGCACACCGCGATCTCGCGCACCGTCATCGACGTCAACCGCGATCCATCCGGCGCCTCGCTCTATCCCGGCCAGGCAACCACCGGCCTGTGCCCGACCGAAACCTTCGACGGCGACCCGCTCTACCGCGACGGCGAAGAGCCGGGGCCGTCGGAGATCGACGAGCGCCGGCAGAAGTTCTTTGCGCCCTATCACGCCGCCTTGCAGGCCGAGATCGACAGGTTGCGCACCTTGCATGGCAAGATTGTCCTCCACGACTGCCATTCGATCCGCTCGGTGCTGCCACGCTTGTTCGAAGGCACGCTGCCGGTGTTCAATCTCGGCACGAATGACGGCAAGAGCGCCGATCCGACCTTGCAGGCGATGGTCAACCAGATCATGGCCGAAACCGGCGAGACTTTTGTCGTCAACGGACGCTTCAAGGGCGGCTGGATCACGCGCCATTTCGGCCAGCCGCTTCAGGGCGTGCACGCGCTGCAGATGGAACTCTCCAATCGTGGCTATATGCGCGAGCCCGACGGGAAGGGCACGCCGGACAATTGGCCGGTGCCCTACGACGCCGCGTTCGCCGCACCGATCCGCGCCACGCTGACGCGGATTCTTCAAATCGCCATTGACTGGGCCGGGCGCTGACGCGCCGCCTCGTCCGAAAGGGACAATGATGAACAATCCCCGTCACAATATACGCGAAGTGCGCGCGCCGCGCGGCGACAAGCTCAATGCCAGGTATTGGACCACCGAAGCGCCGCTGCGCATGCTGATGAATAACCTCGACCCTGATGTTGCCGAAAACCCCAACGAACTGGTCGTCTACGGCGGCATCGGCCGGGCGGCGCGGACCTGGAACGATTTCGACCAAATCGTTGCGTCGCTGAAGACGCTTGGCGAGGACGAGACGCTGCTGGTGCAGTCGGGCAAGCCGGTCGGCGTGTTCCGCACCCACCCGGACGCGCCGCGCGTGCTCATCGCCAACTCCAATCTGGTGCCGCACTGGGCGACCTGGGAGAAATTCAACGAGCTCGATAGAAAGGGCCTGATGATGTACGGCCAGATGACGGCCGGCTCCTGGATCTACATCGGCACGCAAGGCATCGTGCAGGGCACCTACGAGACCTTCGTCGAGGCCGGCCGCCAGCATTATGGCGGCAATCTCAAGGGAAAATGGATCCTGACCGGCGGCCTCGGCGGCATGGGCGGCGCCCAGCCATTGGCCGCCGTCATGGCAGGCGCCTGCTGCCTGGCGATCGAATGCAATCCCGACTCGATCGATTTCCGCCTGCGCACCCGCTATGTCGACGAGAGAGCCGAGACGCTCGACGAAGCCATGGAAATGATCGAGCGCTGGACCAAGGCCGGGGAGGCGAAGTCCGTCGGCCTGCTAGGCAACGCCGCCGAGATCGTGCCCGAAATGTACCGTCGCGGCATCCGCCCCGACATGGTCACCGACCAGACCTCGGCCCACGACCCCATCAACGGCTATCTGCCGAAGGGCTGGACGATGGCCGAGTGGCGCGAAAAGCGTGTCAGCGACCCCAGGGCGGTCGAGAAGGCGGCTCGCGCCTCCATGCGCGAACATGTCGAGGCGATGGTCGCATTCTGGAACGCCGGCGTGCCGACGCTCGACTATGGCAACAATATTCGCCAGGTCGCCAAGGATGAAGGGTTTGAAAACGCCTTTGCCTTCCCCGGTTTCGTGCCGGCCTATATCCGCCCGCTCTTTTGCCGCGGCATCGGCCCGTTCCGCTGGGCAGCTCTCTCCGGCGATCCGGAGGACATCTACAAGACGGACGCCAAGGTCCGCGAGCTCACCCCCGGCAACACCCATCTGCACAATTGGCTGGACATGGCCCGCGAGCGGATTTCCTTTCAGGGGTTGCCGGCTCGCATCTGCTGGGTGGGCCTCGGCGACCGGCACAGGCTGGGTCTCGCCTTCAACGAGATGGTGGCCAAGGGCGAACTGAAGGCGCCCGTTGTCATCGGCCGCGATCACCTCGATTCCGGTTCGGTCGCCTCGCCGAACCGCGAGACGGAAGCGATGAAGGACGGTTCGGACGCCGTGTCCGATTGGCCGCTGCTCAACGCGTTGCTCAACACAGCATCGGGCGCCACCTGGGTGTCGCTGCATCATGGCGGCGGCGTCGGCATGGGTTTCTCGCAGCATGCCGGCATGGTCATCGTCGCCGACGGCACGCCGGATGCTGCAAGGCGCCTGGAACGGGTGTTGTGGAACGATCCGGCGACCGGTGTCATGCGCCACGCCGACGCCGGCTATGACATCGCGATCGAATGCGCCAAGGAGCACCAGCTCAACCTACCCGGCATTCTAGGCTAGCGCTGGCGTCATGCACATTCTGCGTACCACCGATTACCGCGTCATGCCATGGAAAAACGGCGGCGGTACGACGACCGAGATCGCCGTCTCGCCCGCTGGCGCCGGGCTCGACGATTTCGAATGGCGCGTCTCGATGGCCCGGGTCGAGACGAGCGAGCCGTTCTCCAGCTTTGCCGGCATCGACCGCACCCTGTCCGTGCTGGAAGGCGAGGGGATCGTGCTTGACGTCGCCGGCCTTCCGCCCGAGCGGATGACAGCGGCTTCCCAGCCTTTTTCCTTTCCAGCCGACCAGCCGACAAGTGCCGCGCTGATCGCCGGCCCGATCACCGATCTCAACGTCATGACCCGCCGCGGCCGCGTGTTGCATCAAGTCGAACGCCTGCCGGTTTCGGCGCCTGTGGAAATCTCGACCGAGGCCTGTTCCACCCTGATCCTTTGCCACAGAGGCCATGCCATTTTCGCCGGCGCCGCTCCTCTCCGCCTCGGGCCGCTCGACACCCTGCTGCTCGGGCCGGATATTTCCGTCTTGCGGGTAGAGCCCGCCCCGGATGCGACCCTTTTCGTGGTCCGCATAAGGGGGGCCGCCTGACGCGTTTACCGCCAACGGTTACCGCCTGTTTTCAAACATGATCGCGATGCCGGCGAAATATAGCGTAAGCTGACGGTGGCATCACGAAAAAGCCCGAATCCTCTCCGTCGATCGGTCCCGACGGGAGCGAGGGGCGCTCGTCTTTGAGTCGGTCGAAAGATGACGCTCCGTCGTGGTGCGGAAACAAACTTTCGGCATAGGGGTTGATGCAACCGATTGCATTTGAACCGGTTTTAGGGCCATTGCCGTGGCGGTGACGCCGCTGAGTGCCCGCTTACGGAATTTTCAATGAATATTCAGACGAACCCAGCCCAGATCGAGAAGACAAGCGCGAGCTTCCCGGCCATCACGGAAGAGCCGATACGATCGGTATTCCTGCCGGAGGAACGGCTCCGGCGGCTCGGCGAGAGCCTGGCCAAGGGCGATCTGACGGATCTGTTCGGCCTGATCCCGTTCGACTTCCAGGCCCGCATCCGTGACAGCGCCAAGAAGATCCTCGAAGTCTACCGGTCGACCAATGCCGCGCAGGGGAGGGGCGAAACCATCACGCCGGCCGCGCAGTGGCTGCTCGACAACAACTATCTGATCGAGGAAACCATTTTCCAGGTCAAACGCGACCTGCCGCGCCGCTTCTACCGGCAGTTGCCAACGCTGAAACTGCCCGATGGCGGCACCGTGCCGCGCGCATTGGCGCTGGCCTGGACTTATGTCGCGCATTCCGACAGTTCCGTCTCGGCGACCATGTTCAAGTCCATCGTCCAGGGTTTTCAGTCGGTCGAGCCGCTTAAAATCGGCGAACTCTGGGCCCTGCCGTCCCTTTTGCGCTTCGTGCTCATCGAGAACCTCCGCCGCCTGGCGGTCAGGGTCAACCGCACCCGCCAGATGCGCCAGATCGCCAACGATGTGGCCGACAAGGTGCTTGCGACCGACGACAATCCGGACCGGCAGGCGATCCTTGCCAATTTCAGCGCGCATGCACAGGACACCACCTTCGCCACTCAGCTTCTCTACCGCCTGCGTGACGGATCGCAGAATGCCGGCAAGGCGCTGGAGTGGCTGGAAGGCGAACTTGAGAAGACCGGCTCGGATGCCGAGGAAATCATCATTTCCGAGCACCAGACGTTGTCCAGCGGCAATGTGACCACCGGCAACATCGTCCGCGGCCTGCGCCTCATCAACGACGTCGACTGGACGGTGTGGTTCGAAGGCGTCAGCCGCATCGATACCGTGCTGCGCGAGCGCACCGATTTCGCGGCACTCGACTTCTTCTCGCGCGATCAATACCGCACCGCGATCGAGGAACTGGCACGCCGCTCGAATCTGTCGGAGTACCGTGTCGCCGAAAAAGCCATCGAACTGGCCGGCCATGCTGTTAGTGAAACCGTCCCGGAGAGCGGCGAAGGGGTTGATGCCGAGGCTGCAGCCGTCCACACCGATGTCGGTTTCTATCTCGTTGGCCCGCGCCGGCTGGAACTCGAAAAGACGATCGGTTATCGGCCAACGATCAGCCAGATGGTCAAACGGACCTTCGCCAAGACCGGATGGCTTGGCATCGTCCTGCCCGTCTTCGCCCTGACCGTCCTGCTGCTCGTCCTGTCGGGCAACGCCCTTTCCAATCTCGGCCTGTCGGTGCCGTCGATCGTGCTGATGCTGGCTCTGTTTGCCGTGCCGGCCAGCGAAGGCGCGCTCGCTTTCTTCAACACCGTGGTCTCGCTGTTCCTCAAGCCGACACGCCTGATCGGCTATGACTACAGGCACGGCGTGCCGCCCGAGGCGCGCACCCTGGTGGTCGTGCCGTCGCTGATCGGCTCGCGTGACGATGTCGAGGAGAACATCCGCAACATCGAAGTGCATTACCTTGCCAATCTGGCGGACGAGATCCATTTCGCGCTGCTTTCGGACTGGCCCGACAGCAAGATCGAGATCGAGGCGGCCGACACCGAGATATTAGACTTCGCCCGCGCCGAAATCGCCCGCCTCAATGCGCGCCATCCCTCCGAAGGCGCGCCGCGCTTCTACATCCTGCACCGCCGCCGGCTCTACAATGCCGCTCAAGGGTCCTGGATGGGTTGGGAGCGCAAGCGCGGCAAACTGCACGAACTCGACCTGTTGCTGCGTGGCGACAGCGATACCACCTTCCTGCCGCTCGAAGTGCCGCTGCCTGAAAAAGTCGTCCATGTGATGACGCTCGACGCCGATACCCGCACCACCCGTGATGCCGTATCGAGCCTGGTCGGCAAGCTATGCCATCCGCTCAACCGGCCGCATTTCGACGCCACCAGGCGCGTCGTCACCGCCGGCTACACCATCCTGCAGCCGCGCATCACCGCTTCGCTCACCAGCGGCGATGAAGCCTCGTTCTTCCAGCGCGTGTTCTCGGCCAATCGCGGCCTTGATCCTTATGTCTTCGCTGTTTCGGACCTCTATCAGGACGTCTTCAGCGACGGGTCTTTCACCGGCAAGGGCCTCTATCACGTCGATGCCTTCGAGGCCGCCTTGCAGGGCCGCATCGAGGAAAACACCATTCTCAGCCACGATCTGCTCGAAGGCGCGCTGGCGCGCGCCGCGCTGGTCACCGACGTCGAGTTGGTCGAGGATTACCCGACCCGCTACTCGGTCGATGCCTCGCGCCACCATCGCTGGGCGCGCGGCGACTGGCAGCTTTTGGGATACATCTTCAACCCGCGCTCCGGCGTGCCGGCGCTGTCGCGCTGGAAGATGGTCGACAATCTCCGCCGCTCGCTGACGCCGATCTTCTGGGTGATGGCGGCGATCGCCGGCTGGACCTTGCTGCCCTTCACGCAGGCCGCGCAGTGGCAGGCATTGTTGATCCTCAGTCTGTTCATGGCGCCGACCTTCGACATCGTCAACGCCATCCTGCCCAAAAGCGGCGACCAGACGCCGCGCGGCCACTTCTCGGCGCTGGCGCGCGACGTCGCCTTCGGCACCGCCATGGTGGCGCTGAAGATCGTACTGATGGCACATAACGCCTGGATGATGGGCGATGCCATTGTGCGCACGCTCTACCGGCTGTTCGTCAGCCGGCAAAACCTCTTGGAATGGCGCACCGCCTCGCAGGCGCACAAAGCCGGCGACAACGATGTCGGCTCCTATTACGGCATGATGTATGGCGCCGTGATCATCGGCTTTGTCGGCCTCGCCATTCCCGTGCTGGCTGATTCCACCGGTGCCTTCGTTGCGTTCTTCTTTGCCTTGTTCTGGATCGGCTCGCCGGCGATCGCCAGTTGGATCAGTCGCTCCGCGGAAACCGAGGACCGGCTGCGCATCTCGCAAGCCGACATCCACACGCTGCGCACCGTGGCGCGCCGTACCTGGCACTATTTCGAGAGCTTCGTGACGGCAGAGCATCACAATCTGCCGCCGGACAATTTCCAGGAGAGCCCCGCGCCAGTCGTCGCGCCGCGCACCTCGCCGACCAACATCGGCGTTTACTTGCTCTCGGTCGTCTCGGCACGCGATTTCGGCTGGATCAGCCTGTCCGATGCCATCACCCGCATCGACGCCACCATGACCACCATCGAGAGCATGCCGCGCCATCGTGGCCATCTCTTCAACTGGTACGACACCACGACGCTAAAGCCGCTCTATCCGCTCTACATCTCGGCTGTCGACAGCGGCAATCTCGCCGGCCACCTGGTGGCGGTGGCGGCTGCCTGCGCCGAATGGGCGGAAGCCCCTTCCGTCCACCTGCAGGGCGATTTCGAAGGCATCCTCGATACGGTGACCATCCTGAGCGAAAGCCTCGATGAACTGCCCGACGACCGCCGACAGTTGCGGCCGTTGCGCCAACGCCTTGTCGATCGCCTCGACGGCATGCGGCGCGCCGTCGAAACAATCAAGGCGCAGCCGGAAATGGCCTCCATCCGCACCATCAACCTGGCGGTGCTGGCCGGCGAAATCCGCAAGCTCGCCACCGCCATTCACACCGAAGCCGCATCGCCGCAAAGCGACGTCATCGTCGACTGGACGGCAAGGCTCGAAACCACCTGCGAGGCGCACGTCCACGACGCCCATAGCGACGAGAACGCCGTCGAGGCTCTGCGTGCCAAGCTGCTCACCTTGCGCGAACGCACCCGTCGTTTCGCCTTCGAGATGGAGTTCGCCTTCCTGATGCGGCCGGAGCGCAAGCTCTTGTCTATCGGCTACCGGGTCGAGGAGCATCAGCTCGACGAAAGCTGCTACGACCTTCTCGCCTCCGAGGCGCGGCTGACCAGCCTGTTCGCCATCGCCAAGGGCGATCTGCCGACCGAACACTGGTTCAGGCTTGGCCGCCCGATCGTCGAGATCGGCTTCCAGGGCGCGCTGATGTCGTGGTCCGGCTCGATGTTCGAATATCTGATGCCGCCGCTGGTGATGAAGGAACCGCAAGGCTCGATCCTCAACCAGACCAGCAAGCTGATCATCAAGCGCCAGATGCAGTATGGCCGCCAGAAGAACGTGCCGTGGGGTATTTCGGAAGCGGCCTACAACGCCCGTGACCGGGAACTGACCTATCAATATACCAATTTCGGCGTGCCCGGACTGGGACTAAAGCGCGGCCTCGGCCAGAACACGGTGATTGCGCCTTACGCGACTATCATGGCGGCGCAGTTCAACCCGCGCGAAGCGGTGCAGAATCTGGCCCGGCTGCGGGAGATCGGCGCGCTTGGCCGTCATGGCTATTATGATGCAGTCGACTTCACGCCGCAGCGCGTACCGGAAGGCACCAACCACGCAGTCGTGCTGAACTACTATGCCCACCATTCGGGCATGTCGATCGCCGCCGTCGCCGACGCCATCTTCGAAGGTCGCCTACGCGATCGCTTCCATAGCGATCCGGTCATTGAATCGGCCGAATTGCTGCTGCAGGAGAGGGCGCCTCGCGACATTCCGACCGCCACCGTCCGCACCGAGGCGGACGAGCGCTCCAAGGACGAGACCGAGACCGAGAGCCCCGACACCCGCATCGTGCTCGATCCCGCGCGGGCGCTTCGTTCGACCAATGTGATGTCGAATGGCCGCTATTCGGTGATGGTGACCGCAACCGGCTCCGGCTACAGCCGCTGGGGCGATCTTTCCGTCACCCGCTGGCAGCCCGATCCGGTCGAGGATCGGCTTGGCTCCTACATATTCCTGCGCGATGCCGCCACTGGCGACTGGTGGTCCGCGACTTCGGAACCGAGGCGCGCGGCCGAGGAAAAGACGCAGGCCCTGTTTTCCGATGACAAGGCGAGCTTCGTGAAGCTGGTGGGCACGCTGCGCTCCGAAGTGGAGTGCATCGTCATCTCCGAGGGCAATGGCGAAGGCCGTCGAATCACGCTCTACAACGAGAGCACATCCGACCGTCACATCGAGGTGACGTCCTTTGCAGAACTGGTCCTGGGTTCGGAAGCTTCCGACAACGCGCATCCGGCCTTCTCGAAAATGTTCGTGGAAACGGAAATCGCCGCCAACAACGGCGCGATCTTCGCCACGCGTCGCAAGCGTGAAACCAGCGAGCCCGATGTAACGCTGGTGCATTTCGTCACCGATCCGTCGGGACCGGCGCGTGATGCCGAGGCCGAGACCGACAGGCGCGCCTTCATCGGCCGTGGCCGCACCATCGTCGATGCCGCCGCCTTCGATCCAGGCGCCAGGCTTGGCGGCCATTCCGGCTTCACGCTCGATCCCATCGCCTCGCTGCGTCGTCAGGTGCGCGTGCCCGCCAACAAGAAGGTATCTCTGACCTTCTGGACCGTCGTCGGGGCCAACCGTGCTGAGCTGGAGGAGGCGATAAACCGGCTCGACCATCAGGAGAGTTTTGCCCGGCAGGCGATGCTTGCCTGGACGCGTAGCCAGGTGCAGACCCGCCATATGGGCCTCAGTCTGACCGACGCGGCCAATGTGCAGAAACTGGCGCGCTATCTGATCTATCCCGACCCGTTCCTCCGGTTGCCGGCCGAGTCCATCGCTTCCGGGCTGGGCAAGCAGTCGAGCCTGTGGCCGACCAGTATTTCGGGCGATTACCCGATCTTCCTGGTCAGGATCGGCGACGTTGCCGATCTCGAGATCGTAGCCCAGGCGTTGCGCTTCCAGGAATATATGCGCACCCGCGGCATGATGATCGACTTCGTCGTCGTCAACGAGCAGGCTTCCTCCTATGTCCAGGATCTGCAGCGCGCGGTCGAGACGCTGTGCGAAAACAGCCGCTTGCGCGGCAAGGAACTCGGACCCCGCCAGCACATTTTCGCGGTCCGTCGCGACCTGATGGAGGAAACCACCTACAAGACGCTGCTCGCCGTCGCCCGGGTTGTGCTGCATACGCGCAATGGCACCATCTTCGACCAGATCGAACGGGCCGAGGCGGCCGCGCTGCAGACGCGCGATGGCCTGCAGCCGGCAGGATTGCCGAGTTCGCGCGAAATCGCGGCGCTCGCACCGCAGATGCATGCATTTGCCTCGCAGGCTGTGGCCGACGTCAGCGCCGATGGCTCCGGCCTCAGCCTGTGGAATGGTTTCGGTGGCTTCGACGGCGACGGGCGGCACTACGTGGTGCGCCTGGCCGGCCGGCGCACGACGCCGCAACCCTGGATCAACGTCGTCTCCAACGCCTCGTTCGGCTTCCACACCTCGGCCGAGGGGGCGGCCTTCACCTGGAGCCGCAACAGCCGCGATTACCAGCTGACGCCATGGTCGAACGACCCGGTGTCCAACCGACCGGGCGAGGGCATCTATATTTACGACCAGGCCAGCGGCAAGGCGTTCTCTCCGCTCGCAGCGATGGTGCGCGATCCCGCGATGACCTACGAGGCCTGGCATGGCCAAGGCTTCTCGACCTTCCGCTCGAAGCGCGGACCGTTGTCGATGGACCTGACCCATGTCGTCGATCCAATCGATCCGGTGAAGATCACACGGCTGCGCATCCAGAATTCCGGCCCGGTACCGGCTCGGCTGCGCGTCTATGCTTACGCCGAATGGGTGCTTGGCGGGCATCGGTCGCGCACCGCGGCAACCATAGTGCCATCCCGCGACGGGGCCTCTGGCGCGCTGCTGGCGCAAAATCCCTACGGGCTCGATTTCAGCGAGCGGGTGGCCTTCCTCGCCGCCGACACCGGCGTCCACTCGGTGACGTCAGACCGGGCCGAGTTCCTCGGCCGGCACGGGTCCAGCGAGCTGCCACAGGCGGTGCTGAGCGGTTCGGCCCTGTCGGGTCGCGTCGAGGCCGGAGATGATCCTTGCGCGGCGATCGCTCGCGACGTCGAGATTCCGGCCGGCGCCGACGTCACGCTTATCTGGCTGCTCGGCGATGCCGATTCCGCGGCGCAGGCGAGCGCGTTGGTGCAGACGCACCGTGGCAAGGACTTCGACCAGCGCCTTGCCGACAATGAGCGCGAATGGCGCGCCTTCCTAGACACTATCCAGGTGGAGACGCCGGACAAGGCACTCGATGCCATGGTCAACCACTGGCTGCCCTATCAGAGCCTTGCCTGCCGCATCCGCGCCCGCTCGGCCTTCTATCAGGCAAGCGGCGCCTTCGGCTTCCGCGACCAGTTGCAGGACACGCTCGCCTTGCTGGCGCATGACCCGACGCTGGCGCGCGACCAGATCCTCAACGCCGCGCGGCGGCAGTTCCCGGAAGGGGACGTGCAGCATTGGTGGCTGCCGCGCACCGGCGCCGGCGTGCGTACCTTGATCTCCGACGACGTGGTGTGGCTCGCCCACGCCACGGCGCGCTATCTCACGGTAACCGGCGACGCCGCCATCCTGAAGGAGCAACTGCCTTTCCTCGACGGACAGGAGCTGGGTGAAGGCGAGCACGACGCCTTCTTCACCCCTGAAATCTCGAAGAAGACGGTGTCGCTCTACGACCACTGCGCGCGTGCGCTCGACCTTGCCATCAAGCGCAGCAGTCCAGCCGGCCTGCCGCTGATCCTTGGCGGCGACTGGAACGACGGCATGAACCGTGTCGGCGAACACGGCAAGGGCGAGAGCGTGTGGCTGGGGTGGTTCCTGTTGAAGACCCTGGGCGACTTCGCCGCGGTCGCCAAGACCGAGGGCGACACCAAGCGCGCACAGGCCTGGGCAAAGCATGCCGACGCACTGAAGCGGGCGCTTGAAAGCACGGCATGGGACGGCGAATGGTACCGGCGCGGCAGTTTCGATGACGGTACGCCTTTAGGGTCGCGCACATCGCAGGAGTGCAAGATCGACTCCATAGCACAGTCCTGGAGCGTGCTGTCGGGCGAGGGCGACCCGGCGCGGTCGACCACCGCCATGCAGCAGGCGACGAAGCTGCTCGTCGATGATCATCTCAAGATCGTCAAACTGTTCACGCCACCGTTCTCGAAGACGCAGAAGGACCCCGGCTACATCAAGAGCTATCCGCCTGGCGTGCGCGAGAATGGCGGCCAGTACACCCACGCGGCGACATGGTTCGTCATTGCGCTGGCCGAGATGGGGCAGACCGATGAAGCCTATCGCTGCTTCTCGATGCTGAACCCGGTCAACCACGCGTCCGACGAGGCCTCGGCCGAGCACTACCGCGTCGAGCCCTACGTAGTGGCGGCTGATATCTACGCCGGGGACGACAAGGGAGGTCGCGGCGGCTGGACCTGGTACACCGGCTCGGCGGGCTGGCTTTATCGGGCGGCGGTCGAAGGCATCCTAGGCATTGAACGGCGCGGCAAGCAGATCACATTCCGGCCGAAGCTGCCCAGCCACTGGGATGGCTACCAGGCTTCACTCAAGATGCTGGGCGCCGAGATCAAGGTCCAGGTCATTCGCGACAAAAAGACCAAGACGATCTCGCTCGAAGTGAATGGTTCGAAGACAAAATCGACGTCCTTCGCACCAAAAGCTGGTGGCCAGACCGAGGTTGTGGTCAAGATTCCGGCATGAAATCAACTATCTAGTGATCAGATCGCGCGTCCTTCGGGGACGCGCGACTCGTGCATTTTTTACTTGCGCGCGGGGTGCTGACGACGTTGGCCAGGCGCCCGGACGAAAGTGATGCCGGCCTGCCGTGATTAAAAATGTGGCACCGCTCGACCACTGCCATGATTTTGCCGCAAGCTGACATTTCACCTTTTATCTCAAACCGTTAGGTGATCACGCCAGATTTCGTATCGTCGTCATCTTTTGTTCGCTAAATGGGAACGGAAGAGATAGACGGGCATTGTTTTGCGACGCATCAACCGTTACGTGTCAGGGAATGGTGCGGTGCACAATATCGGTATTGGGCACAATAGAACGTTGGCGGAGTAGCTGAAGTGTCACTTCTGCAGATCTATTGGAGAGCGCTGGGGTATCTGGCTGCCGACAAGAAGCGCGTCGCGCTGATCTGTTCGGCCAACGTCGCTCTTGCAGCCATCGCGATCCTCGAGCCGATCATGTTCGGCCGGGTCATCGACGCTATTTCCGCGCATGGTTCCGTTTTCTCCACGCTCGCCGTGTGGGCCGGCCTCGGCGCCTTCAATGTGATGGCTTTCGTACTGGTGGCGCGCGGCGCCGACCGGTTCGCGCACGCCCGGCGCAGCGAAGTGCTCTGCCAGTCGTTCGAGCGCGTCATCACCATGCCGCTCGCCTGGCATCATCAACGCGGCACCTCGAATGCCCTCCACACGCTGCTGCGCGCCGTCGAGACGCTGTTCAGCCTTTGGCTCGAATTCATGCGTCAGCATTTGTCCACGGCTGTCGCGCTCGTTCTGCTGGTTCCGACGGCCCTCAGCATGGATGTGCGCATGTCGATGGTTCTGCTCGTGCTTGGCGTGCTCTATGTCGGCATCGGCCGCCTTGTGATGAAGCGCACCAAGGAAGGCCAGGCCGCGGTCGAGCGCCACTATCACAAGGTGTTCGCGCATGTGACCGACTCGGTGAGCAACGTCGCCGTGCTGCAAAGCTACAACCGTCTTGGTTATGAGGCCGAGGCGCTGCGCGGCTACGTCAAGAACCTTCTCGACGCGCAGAACCCGGTGCTCGACTGGTGGGCTATCGCCAATGCGCTCAATCGGCTGTCGTCGACGATCTCGATGATGGTGGTGCTTCTGATCGGCGCTTATCTGGTCACTCATGGCCAGCTGCGCATCGGTGACGTCATCGCCTTCACCGGCTTCGCCACGCTGCTGATCTCACGGCTCGACCAGATGTCGGCGTTCGCGAACCAGATTTCGGAAGCTCGCGCCAAGCTCGAGGATTTCTACAAGCTCGAGGACTCGGCCGCCGATACCGCCGAGCCGGACGGCTTGCGCGACCTTGCCAACGTCACCGGCCATGTCCGTTTCGAGGATGTCAACTTCGAGTTCGCCAATTCGGGGCAGGGCGTCAGCGACGTGTCCTTCGAGGTGCAGGCCGGCCAGACCGTCGCGATCGTCGGACCGACGGGTGCGGGCAAGACCACGCTCATCAACTTGCTGCAGCGCGTCTTCTCGCCGTCCAGCGGCCGAATCCTGATCGACGGCATCGATACTCGCACGGTGACCCGCAAGTCGCTGCGCCATTCGATCGCCACCGTGTTCCAGGATGCTGGGCTTTTGAACCGCTCGATCGAGGACAACATCCGGGTCGGCCGTGCCGATGCGACCAACGACGAGATCCATGCCGCCGCCACCGCGGCCGCGGCGCAGGATTTCATCCTGGCCAAGAGCAATGGCTACGACACGGTGGTCGGCGAACGTGGCGGCCAGCTTTCAGGCGGCGAGCGCCAGCGCATCGCCATTGCCCGTGCCGTGCTGAAGGATGCCCCGATCCTAGTGCTCGACGAGGCGACCAGCGCGCTCGACGTCGAGACCGAGGACCGCGTCAAGGAGGCGATCGACGAATTGCGCCGCGACCGCACCACCTTCATCATCGCCCACCGCCTGACCACCGTTCGCGATGCCGACCTGGTCGTGTTCATGGACAAGGGCAGGGTGGTCGAGATGGGTGGCTTTGCCGAACTGTCGCTGCGCAACGGCCGCTTCGCCAGCCTGCTGCGCGCCGGCGGCCTGCTCAACGACGAGGAAGTCCGGCGCCTCAGCCGGTCGGTGCAGGGCGAGGCCGCCTGAGCCGTTAACGGTTCCGCCTTCTCCCGAATGGGGGGAGGCAAGACCAAACCTGCGACACCGCCGCTCGATTGCCCCAAACGCTTCGGCGGTCTATGTAAAGTCGCATGAGTGACACCACCTCACGCTTGAGCGGCTTGACCGATCTCGCCAATCCGACGCGGTTCGTCGGGCTTGCCGATAAGCTTGTGCCGTGGCTGGCCGCGCTCGCCGCGCTCATCCTCGCGATTGGCCTCTATATGAGCTTCACCGCGCCCGAGGATTTCCAGCAGGGTATCACCGTTCGCATCATGTACATCCACGTGCCCTTCGCCTGGCTCGCCATGATGTGCTACACGCTGATGGCGGTCTCCGCCCTTGGCACGCTGGTCTGGCGCCATCCGCTGGCCGATGTCGCGCTCAAGTCGGCCGCACCCATTGGATCGGTGTTTACCGCGCTGGCGCTGATCACCGGTTCGATCTGGGGCAAGCCGATGTGGGGCACCTGGTGGGTATGGGACGCCCGCCTGACTTCTGTCTTTGTGCTGTTCCTGATGTATCTCGGCATCATCGCGCTGACCCGCGCGTTGGATGATGCCAGCCGCGCCGCCTGGGCCGCCGCCATCATCACGCTGGTCGGCTTCATCAATATCCCGATTATCAAATTCTCGGTCGACTGGTGGAACACGCTGCACCAGCCTGCCTCGGTGTTCAGGCTCGGCGGCCCGACCATCGACCCGAGCCTGCTCTGGCCTCTGCTGGTGATGGCTGTCGGGTTTACCGTGCTGTTCTTCGCGCTGCACCTGATGGCAATGCGCACCGAAATCCGCCGCCGCCGGGTGATAGCCATGCGGCGGGTGGCGGCACGGCAGGCGGAGAGTCCGGTCTAAAACCTCATGTCATCAGCCCGCGTGCCGCTACCGGCAGCGTTTCGAGAACCTTCTCACCGTCTATCAGATTGACCTCGTTGAACAGGTTGGTGACGACGCAGCAGTGGTCCGGCACCACGCGCACGCGTTCGCCAATGCGGAGCCTGCCGTCGCCGGAAAGCGTGACCGTGCCGTGCTCCTCGCTCAGGCCCGTCACCAGCGCTCCGGGGACGCCCATCAACTCTCCAAAATCCTTTAGCCCAAGCGTATCGCTGGACAGGGCCTTGCTGCCGCTATCGAGAATGGCGCGCGTCGCTGTCGGATGGCTGACCACGGTTGCGAGCACCGTCAGCGCGCAATCGTCCAAGGTGCCGACGCCTTTGGCGACCTGGTAGCGGTCGAGATAGATGTAGGTTCCCGGGCGATACTCCGTGATGACGCATGCATCGGCGGAGCGCCACATATCAGGCGTGCCGCCGCTGGAGATGCGCTCGCAGGCAAGTCCCGAGGCTGCCAGCGCCTGCTTGGCGTCGGCAAGCCAGGCTTCAGCTTCACTCGCGCGGCCGGCGGCCGGATAGGTCATCAGTCCGCCGAAGGTGAGGCCACCTGCCTTGTCGATCAGCCTTGCCAGCGCCACTGCTTCATTGGCTGTCTGCACGCCGCAGCGACCCATGCCGGTGTCGCATTCGACCAACACGGGCAGAGGATGGCCGGCATCGGTGAAAGCTGCCGCGAGCCCTTCCAGCGTATCCATGCTGTCGGCCGTCACCGACAGGGTCACGCGGCCGTGCAGCGCCTTCAGCCGCTCGAGCTTGGCGCGCCCCAGAATGTTGTAGGGGAGAAAGATATCGGTCAGCCCGGCGTCGGCCATTACCTCGGCCTCGCCGATCTTTTGGCACGTGATGCCCACGGCACCTGCCGCCATTTGCTTCTTCGCCCAATAAGGCAGCTTGTGCGTCTTGATGTGCGGCCTGAGCTTCAGTCCGTTCTTGTCGGCATGAGCCTGTGCACGAGCAATGTTGGCTTCGGCGCGTGCGACGTCGACAAGGATCGAAGGCGTATCGAGGTCATGGATGGTCTGCATCGGCTATCCCTGTGCAATTCGCAAGGGTTTATGAGCCTCAAAGCACGCGATGTCACGCGGCCAGCGGGCCGCGATCTGTTGGCCATGGGTGGCACGCGCGAGGCTCGAACAGGCAGGGCTCGAATCGGCAAGATGGATCGACACCGCACCGGCGTTCGGCTATGCGATTGTCGGAAAAATCGACACGAGGGTCATCATCTTGAAACGCTCCGCCATCAACGACATCATCCGCGAAGCCGACGCCTTCATCCGCTCGTTCGGCTATATCATGCCGCCTTTCGCCTACTGGTCGCCGGAAGAGATGAAGACGCGCCAGGTCGATTCCTCGGCCATCTTCACCTCACGGCTCGGCTGGGACATCACCGACTACGGCCAGGGCAAGTTCGACGATCTCGGCCTGTTTCTGTTCACCGTTCGCAACGGCCGCTATGAGGACATGAAGAAGGGCATGGGCATGCTCTATGCCGAAAAGATCATGATTTCGCGCAAGGAACAGATGTCGCCGATGCACCGCCACAACATCAAGGCCGAGGACATCATCAACCGCGGCGGCGGCAAGCTGGTGCTTGAACTGTTCATGCATGATCGCGACGGCGGCATCGACCCCAAGGCCGAGGTATCGGTGCCGGTCGACGGAACCATCCACAGGCTGCCGGCGGGCGGGCTGCTGAAGCTTGATCCGGGCCAAAGCGTCACGCTCTTGCCTGGCGTTTGGCACGCCTTCTGGGCCGAGGGCAAGGATGTCCTGATCGGCGAGGTGTCGACCGTCAATGACGATCGCACGGACAACGTCTTTCGCGAGCCGATCGGCCGTTTCGCCGATATCGAGGAAGACACATCGCCGCTGCATCTATTGGTGGCGGACTATGACAAATGGCTGTGCTGAGGGCGTCCGTTCTCAACCCCACATCGCCCCCGACTTGCGGGGCGAGCAACCAAGTCCGAGGAGAAATAAGTCTTGAAGTCAGTTCTAGTTCTAACCATTGCCGCCTTGGCGGCGCTCGGTTTCGGTATGCCGGCCCAGGCGGCGGGCTTCACCAATATCGTCATTTCCGCGACCAAGGACGGGAGAATGCCTCAGAGCAACTTCCCTGTCGAGACACCGGTGATCTACGTCTCGGCTGACCTCGTGGATATCGCGCCGACCTCGAAAATCACATTCTCCTGGGTCTCGGTTGATTCTCACGGCGCCGCGCCGGAGAACTATACCATCGACAAGGTTGACCTCGACGTAGGAGCCAACAATCAGGCTGATTCACAACTCAGCAAACCCACGGCGGGATGGCCGGAGGGCACCTATCGGGTTGATTTGGCCATTGATGGAACGGTTGCTGAATCGGTACCCTTCAGCATTCCATGATTGAACTGCGCGAGAAGGGCGCGACGGGCATCAATGACAACAGCTGAGTGCCGATTGCACGCCCGTCCGGCACAGGCACGATGAGCTGATCGGCACATCGGCCTTGGCCAGCGCCGTGGCGAGTTTTGCCTGCAGTGCAGGCAGCTCTTGGCTCTCGCCGCGCCGCCTCAAACATTCCACCAGCCCGTGCAGCGCCCAGACATTGTCCGGGTGCTGGGCGCAGCGCTGCACATTGCCGCTCAGGCCGAGATCGTGGCGATAGACCTGTTCGGCCTCTTGCGCGTGCCCCTGGTCGAGAAGCAGCGCCGCCAGCGCATGACGCGGCGGGTGCATCCACGCCCACGGCTCGGTGTAGGACAGATTGTCATCCAGCTCGACCGCCTGCCTGAGATGGCCGTAGGCCTGCTCGTGCCGGCCTTGATGATAGGCAAGCTCGCCGTCGAGCAAGGCGGCACCGACGGCGAGCGAGGCGCGGGCCGGGTTGCTAAGAAACGCCGCTCGGCTGGAATGCCTTCGAGATGCTGGTGGAAGCGTTCACGCTCGCGCTCGGCGTCGGTGAATTGCCTCAGCGTCGCATGCGCCACGCCCTTGGCGTAGTGCTGCATGGCCGCCGTCAGCACATAGAGGCCGGGCTCTTCGGTTGCCGGCTCCTTGATGATTTCCCGCCAGCGACCGAAGCGCACCAGCACGTGCGATTTCATCGCATGATAGCCTTCCACGGTCTGGGTGAGTTTGGGCCGATCCTGGATGGCGACCACGTCACGCGTCACCCGGCTGCGCACCTTGTCGGCGGCCCACAGCGCCGGCTGGTACTGGCCCGACAACATGCAGGTGAACATCATCAGGTGCAGGTCGTGGCAGCAGCCGAGCAGATAATAGGTCGGCTCATCGGCGTAGGCGAGATAGAGGTCGTTGGCCCGAACCGCCTTTTTGCTGGCGAGCTTCGCCTTCTCATAGTCGCCGCACAGCACATAGATATGCCCCGGCATGTGGTTCATGTGCCCGGCATCGGGGCACATCTCGCCGAGCTGATCGGCCGAGCGCATGCCGCGTTCCGGGACGGTGGACATTTCTAGCAGATGAATGTGCAGGTGGATGATCGCCGGATGCTGCGCGATGCCGGATTCGTCTGCGAGCCGGATTGACCGCTCGCAAACCTCCAGCGCCTCGACGACGGCGGAATTCGGCGCCGGTTTACCTGTCTTGAGGTCCCACAGGCGCCGTACCGTTCGCATCATCAGCGCCTCGACGAGAAGCGCCATCACATCATGATCGTCGGGAAAATTCTGATGGACCCGCCGCATCGCGTCGGCATAGGCGTTGTCCCATTGCTCGAACTCCGGCGGCGCCACCCGGTGCGGTTTCCGGAAGCGGCAAGCCAACGCCTCGATCAATTGTCTTTCCATCTCGCTAGCTGCGGCCGCACTGGCGCGCGCGAGCTGGACATGCTCGAAGCAACGCTTCGTCGCGCTGTTTGCCTCGGCCTCGCCATGCTCCTTCCATGTCAGATTGTAGAAAGGCCCGGCTGCATAGGCTATGCCCCAATGAACCATCGGGCAGTCCGGATCGGTCTCCAGCGCCTTCTCAAAGCACTTGATGCCTTCCTCATGGTTGAAGCCGTAGCACCAGTTCAGACCGAGATCGAACCAGCGCTGGGTCTCGGTAGAGCGGGTGGAGATCGGGCGGCGGTAGCCGCCGAGATTGAAGCGATCCATGGGGTCTCATTCAAGTCGGGTTCGCCGCGAGCCAAGCCCTGGCCAGATTCTTCGCCGTCAATGTGTTCCGAAATTCGTGGCCGTGGCAAACACCATGGTTTTGGGGTGGATGTGAAGAGCGGCTACGCGCCGTCCTGGTCGGTCTCTTCGGGTGCCACTTCGCCTTGCCAGCCGCCTAACTCCGGCAGGTCCTCAAGCCAACTTTTCTCGGTCATCACGGCATCGCCGGCCTGTGGTGCGGCCTCGGTGGCGTTTTGAATCAGCCAGTCCACCCACTTCCGATAGGCAGCCGGATCCATCTGGGGCGGCAGCACCTTGGCCTTGAGCAGCATCCTCTTGCGGAAGCTGGTTTGCCTGCGCAGTTTGGTCGTCGTGAACTTGATTGCCTTGCCCTGGTATTCAACCGTCCAGCGGTCGCCTCCATGGCCGACAAGCCTGTCTACGGCGAAACCGGCATCGACCGGTCTCTCCCGCCAGGGAAGCTCGATGGCGTTCTTCCTCAAATCGATAGCCCATCGTCTGTAGTCGGCCCCGGGACGCTGGGGCGGCAGCACGCCGGCCTGTTCAAGAATCTTCCGTCGGAAGGTAGGCTGCTTCTTGAGCTGGCCGGTCGTCAGCTCGATGCGATGTCCACGGAATTCGACATGCCAGCGGATCCTCCCATTGCCGACATACTTCACCAATCTGTCGATAAAGAACTCGCCATCGGCAAGCATCACGCATCCCTGCTTGATGCTGGAGAGGATGTACTGGCTGTCAGTGACCATCAGGCGGCCTTATGCAGGATTCGTTCGCGAAGCGTAGCGACAGCGATGTGCCGGATTTATGCACCAGAAAAGCGTTCCGGTTCCGATTTTCGCTAAGTGACCACTTTCATTGACAAATGCTTGGCTGGGGAACCTGGATTCGAACCAGGACTAACGGAGTCAGAGTCCGTGGGTCTACCGTTAACCTATTCCCCAGCAGGCGTGCTATCGCCACAAAAGCGAAAATCGCGCGGGCCCAACGGCTGAGCCGCTTGAGCGCTGCCTTGTAGCCGCCAGTGGAAAATAGTCAAGTCTGCTTTGCGGTTCAATTGCCAGGTTTTATCACCGGTTCCGAACGCCAGCTTTTCCGGCGGCGTGCGAACCTCCGAGCCTCAGCTCTCCTTGCGGCTGAACTGCGAGCGTTCGAAAAACAGCACGATGCCCAGGCCCATAAACAGCGGGACGATGAGATAAAACAGCCGGAACACCAGCAGCGCCGCCACCACGCCGACCGGGTCCATGTCGGAAAGCCCGGCAAGGAACACCACCTCAAACACGCCGAGTCCGCCTGGCGCGTGCGAGATCTGGGCGACTGAGAAGGAGACCAAGAAGACGCCCAGCACGACGAAATAGCCGGGATTATGCACCTCGGGCAGGGTGAAAAAGATGATCGCCGCGGCCGCGAGCAGTTCGATCGGGCCGATCAGCAACTGCCTGGCGACGATCGGCAGCGCGGGATAGTGCAACTGAAAGCCGGCGATCCTCAGCGGGCGCAGGTGCAGCCAACTGCCGAATACATAGGCTGCGATGAGGACCAGCATCGCAATGCCTGCCGCCTCCGACAGGCCGTGATGGGCGATGCCGGAAAAGCGATCAATGATCTGCGGCTCGAACACCAGCACAAGGCCGGAGGCGAGTAACGTCGACAGCACGAAGGTTATCCAGCAGATCGCCACCAGCACGCCGACTTCCTGGCCGGTCAGCCCCCTTGTGCCGTAGGCACGGTAGCGAATGACGGCGCCGGAGAACACCGAGCCGCCGATATTGTGCGACAGCGCGTAGGTGGTGAAGGAGCAGAGCGTCACGAACAGCCACGACACTTTTTTGCCAATATGCAGCAGCGCGATGTGATCGTAGCCGGCGAGCGCGGCATAGGCGACGAGCGAGCTCAAGCCTGCCAGGATCCAGCCACGAGTTGGAATAGCCGCCATCCCGTCCCAAACGTCGTCGAGCGAGATGCCGCGCAATTCATGCCAGAGCAGCAGCAGCGAGAAGATCACCGCGCCGATGCCGACGACCGGCCAGAAATAGCGTTTCCAGTTCATTGCCCGACCGCCATGCGTTGCGTATCCGCTTCCTTTCCGTCGAGAGGCCGTCCTCCCCGGTTTCCCCGTTCATTTCAGAAATGCCTCATTGAAGCCGGCTATTCAACCGCGAACACTTGTCGCGCCTGACGCCATCCTTGTTTGCCGCGCGCCGCCACGGTGTTGCGCTACCAGCCCAGCCTTGCCGGTACATTACGCCAGTGCAAAAACAGGCCCGCGCACCCGGCGGCAAAATTCAGCATGCGGCTCTTGGTGATCGAGCACGGCACTGTTAGTCTGGCGGCAACTTGAAACATGCCAAAGCGCCTGCTGCGTCCGTCACCGGTTCGCGCGGCGCCGGAAGGAACGACAGTGGAAGACCGCGACACCGGCGCAGGCGCGCCGGAGGTGGGCGCGTCCAGCGCTTCCCTTGGGCCATCAGGCCCGGGGACAGCCGGTTGGCAGCAACGCCGCGCAACGGAGCCTCGCTCCGTCAATGGGCAGGCTGGCGACGCGACCCAGAAGGGCAAGCCCAAGAAACGACGCAAGCGAAGGCGTGGACGCAAGGTTTTTGCGCGCGACGAGGCGCGCCCAGAGGCCAATCTATCGCCGGTACAAGGCAAGGCCGCTGTCGCGGCGGTGGATTTGAAGCCTGTTGCCGCCGCCACAATCTCGCCCGCCGTTGCAATGCCCGAGCAAGGCAACCGCCGGCCGCCGGTGCACGAGCTTCCCATCTTCGCCGCGCTGGACCTCGGCACCAACAATTGCCGGCTGCTGGTCGCCGTTCCCACGCGTCATGGCCAGTTCCGCGTCATCGATGCCTTCTCGCGCATCGTCAGGCTGGGCGAGGGGCTCACCGCCAATGGCCGGCTCGGCCAGCCGGCGATGGACCGCGCGGTCGAGGCGCTGAAGGTCTGCGGCGATAAATTGCGCGGCCGCAAGATCAGGAAGGCAAGGCTGATCGCCACCGAAGCCTGCCGAACAGCCGAAAACGGCGTGGAGTTCCTCGATCGCGTCGAACGCGAAGCCGGCCTGAAGCTCGAGATCATCGACCGCCAGACCGAAGCCCGCCTTGCGGTCTCCGGCTGCGGTTCGCTGGTCGAGCGCAACACGCAGGGCGTCGTCCTGTTCGACATTGGTGGCGGGTCTTCCGAGATCGCGCTGATCGATCTCACCGGCCGCCGTTCGCCGCGGCTGGCCAATCACATCGTCTCGTGGACCTCGCTGCCGGTCGGCGTCGTCTCGTTGGCGGAACGCTTTGGCGGCCGCACCGTGACGCGCGAGATATTCACCGCCATGGTCGACGACGTTGCCGGCAGGCTGGCCGCTTTCGATGGCCGGGATCGGTTGAGCCATCTCAAGGCCAGCCCGAATTTCCATCTGCTGGGCACTTCGGGTACGGTGACGACGCTGGCCGGCGTCCATCTCGACCTCGAACGCTACGACCGCCGGCGCGTCGACGGCCTGTGGATGGACCGCGACAGCGTCGACCGTATGGTGGAGAAACTGGTCGGCTGGGACTTCCAGCAGCGTTGCGCCAACCCCTGCATCGGCGCCGACCGCGCCGATCTCGTGTTGGCCGGTTGCGCCATCCTCGAAGCAATCCGCGCCGTCTGGCCGTCGGAACGGCTGCGCGTCGCGGACCGGGGCTTGCGCGAAGGAATATTGAGTGAGCTGATGGCCGATGACGGCGTCTGGCGCAATGACGGGCGTGCTAGGGCATCATGATCATGCTCGAACAAGAAATCAGGTAATGACGAAGAAACCGGAAAAGCCAGGGTCCGCCAGCATTCGCGTGCTGAAGACGCGGATCAAGAAGAAAAGCGGCCTGAAGGAATCGTCGCGCCGCTGGCTGCAGCGCCACATCAACGATCCCTATGTCCAGCGCTCCAAGGCCGACGGCTATCGCTCGCGCGCGGCCTACAAGCTGATCGAGATCGACGACAAGCACCACCTCTTGAAGTCCGGCATG
This sequence comes from Mesorhizobium sp. URHB0026, assembly GCF_054059755.1. NCBI lineage: Bacteria > Pseudomonadati > Pseudomonadota > Alphaproteobacteria > Hyphomicrobiales > Phyllobacteriaceae > Mesorhizobium > Mesorhizobium sp. URHB0026. The sequence continues at coordinate 3,789,996 of NZ_JBSSCN010000001.1, forward strand.
AAGGTAATCGATCTGGGTGCCGCCCCCGGCGGCTGGTGCCAGGTCGCGGCCGCGCGCACGAAATCGACGGCCGAAAACCCGCATGTCATCGGCATCGACTATCTCGAAATGGACGCCGTGCCCGGTGCGCCGGTGCTGCTGATGGATTTCCTGGACGCCGACGCGCCGCGAAAGCTGGCCGAGGCGCTGGGCGGGGACCCGGATGTCGTGTTGTCCGACATGGCGGCGCCGACCACCGGCCACAAGCGAACCGACCATATCCGCACCATGCATCTGTGCGAGGTGGCGGCCGATTTCGCGCTCTCGGTCCTCAAGCCGGGCGGCCATTTCCTCGCCAAAACCTTCCAGGGCGGCGCCGAAAATGAGTTGCTCTCGATGCTCAAGAAGAATTTCCGCTCCGTCCATCACGTCAAGCCGCCGGCCTCACGCGATGAATCGGTGGAGCTCTATCTATTGGCCAAGGATTTTAAGGGGCGAGAGTCCGGTCCGCCGCCAGACGGATCGGAACGTCCAGTGGACGTTCCGAAGGACTGGAGCGCCCGGAGCCATAGCGAAGGGCCGGGGGACGCCGACGGCTGAAAGGACGGCCCTCCGCCGGTCCGCCGCCAGGCGGATCGGAACGTCCAGTGGACGTTCCGAAGGACTGGAGTGCCCGGAGCCATAGAAAGGGCCGGGGGACACCGACGGCTGATCGCTCTGCTGCGACTTTGCTTTACTCTCCCGGCGATCTGACCGGTTCCAGCGTCTTCGGCGTCGTCAGCCGGCCATGGCCGGATACGGCGTTGCCGGCGTCGGGCGCCATCCGCATGAACGACAGCGACGCCGCCGCCGACACCGCTGCCACGATGAAGAAGGCGGTGTGGAAGTCGCCCAGCGTCAGCGGGCCGCCATGGATCGAGGTCGAGACTTCGAGAATGCCGCCGGCGAGCGCCACGCCGAGCGCGATCGAGAGCTGCTGGAACACCGCCGTGATCGGCGTTGCCTTGCTGGTATCCTCGGCTGACACCTCGGCATAGGAGAGCGCGTTGACGCCGGTGAAGAACATCGAGCGGATGAAGCCGCCGACCAGCAATATGGCCAGCATCAGCGCGTAAGGTGTTTCGGGGGTGAAGAGGCCGTAGATGGCGATCGATGCGGCAGCGACCAGCGAGCCGACGATCAGCACGCGGCGAAAGCCGACAACGCGGAAGATCAGCGCGGTGACGAATTTCATGCCGATGGCGCCGATCGCCGAGACGAAGGTGATCATGCCGGACTGGAACGGTGTCAGCCCGAAACCGATCTGGAACATCAGCGGCAAAAGGAACGGCACGGCGCCGATGCCGATGCGAAACAGCGAGCCGCCAAGCACCGACGAGCGGAACACCTGGTTGCGGAACAGTTCGAGCGCCAGCAGCGGATTTTTGGCGCGGCGCGCATGCACGAGGTAGAGCGCGCCCGACAACAGTCCCACGGCGATCGTGATGAAGCCGGTCGCCGGCGGCAGATAAGGCAGGCTAACCACCGACAGGCCAAAGACGACGCCGGAAGCGGCCAGCCCGCTCAGCACGAAGCCGACCAAATCGAGCGGCGGCGTCTCGGTTGCCTCGGTTTCCGGCAGGAAGCGGGTGGCAAGCCAAATGCCGATCAGGCCGATCGGGACGTTGATCAGGAAGATCCAGTGCCAGGTGAAGAAGGTGGTGATGAAGCCGCCAATCGGCGGACCCACCAACGGGCCGACCAGTGCGGGAACGGTCAGCCACGACATGGCGGCGACCAGTTCGCTCTTGGGCGTTGCGCGTACCAGAACCAGGCGCCCGACCGGGGTCATCATGGCGCCGCCAATGCCTTGCAGGAAACGCGCAACCACGAAGGCGGGCAGCGAACCGGAGAGGGCGCACGCCACCGAACCGGCAATGAAGACTGCAATCGCGGCACGAAAGATAGTCTTGGCGCCGAAGCGGTCGGCCATCCAGCCGCTGATTGGAATGAAGATCGCCAGCGACACCAGATAGGCCGTCAGCGCCAGTTTGAGCGCGATCGGGCTGGTGTGGATGTCGATGGCGATCGCCGGCAGCGATGTCGCGATGACGGTCGAATCCATGTTTTCCATGAAGAGAGCGACCGCCAATATGAGCGGGATGGTGCGGTTCACAAGACGCGTCCGGACTTATTCTCTGTGTCGTCGGCTGGGCAAGCCGGCACGCAGGGCGGTTATCACGGCCAGAGGGTGATGTCGTGTTAAATTGCTGTCACTTTTGTGCGACCGCAAGGATGCGGCCTTTCGCTTTGGCATGTCCCATGCTGGCAGAGATCCCTGCCAGGCAAGGGACACCTTGCATGGAGCGACACACATCATTATTGTAGTGAATATAACTACTATAGGACATTGTCATTGGAAAAAGGTGTTTCGGCGACCGATGCCAATCGCAGGTTTTCTCTCCTACTGCGCGGCGTTCGCGAAGGACAAAGCTACGTGGTGACCAGTCACGGGCGTCCGGTCGCCCGGATCGTGCCCGCAGATCATCAGGAGGGGGTGGCTGCCCGATCGCGCGCGGCGTTGTTGTCGCGCCTTGAGCGCCAGCCTGTTGTGGATGCCGGGCAGTGGACGCGCGATGAGCTTTATGAGGACGAGCATTGAAGATCGCGCTCGACACGAACATCCTTGCTTACGCGGAAGGGGTAAACGGTGCGGAGAAGCGCGACATCGTTCTCGAATTGCTGCGCGATCTCCGGCAAGATGACGCGGTTATTCCTGTTCAGGTTCTTGGTGAACTCTTCAAAGTTTTGGTCCGCAAAGCAGGAAGACCGCCCCTGGAGGCACGGGATGCCCTTCTGAGCTGGAGCGACGCATTTTCCGTTGCCGCGACAACGCAAGATGTGATGATGATGGCCGCTGATCTGGCTACCGACCATCGACTCAGCATTTGGGACTCGGTCGTTCTCTCCACGGCCTCGCAAGCTGGCTGTCGGCTGCTGGTCTCGGAAGATCTGCAAGACGGCTTCACATGGGGCGCGGTCACTGTCGTCAGTCCCTTCGCAGCGCCGCGTCACCCATTGCTTGATGCTCTGGCGGGGAAGTCTGGCGACTAGAACGCGGAACGCCGCAACGATCGGCTTTTCATCCGCCCCGCGACGTGTTACCAGCCACCGCCAATCCTGAAAGGGAATAACGAGTCGGCGCTGTCCATTCCGGTCCAGCGCTTTTTCGCATTCAAAGGGCTGGCCATGGCAAAAATCATCGAAACGTCCACCGGCGCACTGGCGCTGACCTTTGACGACGTGCTTTTGCAGCCCGGTCATTCCGAGGTGATGCCCGGCCAGACCGATATCCGCACCCGCATCGCCGGCGACATCGACCTCAACGTGCCGATCCTGTCGGCGGCGATGGACACGGTCACCGAGGCAAGGCTTGCCATCGCCATGGCGCAGGCCGGCGGCATCGGCGTCATCCATCGCAATTTCTCGCCCGCCGAACAGGCCGAGCAGGTGCGGCAGGTCAAGAAATTCGAATCAGGCATGGTGGTCAACCCGGTCACGATCGGGCCCGACGCCACGCTAGCCGACGCATTGTCGCTGATGCGCACCTATTCGATCTCGGGCATTCCGGTGGTCGAGAATGGCGGCGCCGGGGGCCACAAGACCGGCCGGCTGGTCGGCATCCTGACCAACCGCGATGTGCGCTTCGCTTCCGATCCGGCGCAAAAGGTCTACGAATTGATGACCCGTGAGAACCTGATCACGGTCAAGGAGAACGTCGACCAGGACGAGGCCAAGCGGCTTCTGCACCAGCACCGCATCGAGAAGCTGGTGGTGGTCGACAAAACGGGCAATTGCGTCGGGCTGATCACCGTCAAGGACATCGAGAAATCGCAGCTCAACCCGCACGCCACCAAGGATGCGCAGGGGCGCCTGCGCGCCGCGGCCGCCACCAGCGTCGGTGATGACGGCTTCGAGCGCGCCGAGCGTCTTATCGAGGCCGGCGTCGACCTTTTGGTGATCGACACAGCGCATGGCCACTCGCAGCGCGTGCTGGACGCGGTGACGCGGGCGAAGAAGCTTTCCAATTCCGTGCGCATCCTGGCCGGCAACGTCGCCACCGCGGAAGGCACGCGGGCGCTGATCGACGCCGGCGCCGACGCCGTCAAGGTCGGCATTGGCCCGGGCTCCATCTGCACCACCCGCATTGTGGCCGGGGTCGGCGTTCCCCAGCTTTCGGCCATCATGTCGGCGGTCGAGACAGCACACAAATCAGGCGCCTCGGTGATCGCCGACGGCGGCATCAAATATTCCGGCGATCTCGCCAAGGCACTCGCCGCCGGCGCCAGCGCCGCCATGATCGGCTCGCTGCTTGCCGGAACCGACGAAAGCCCGGGCGAGGTCTATTTGCACCAGGGCCGCTCCTTCAAGGCCTATCGCGGCATGGGCTCGGTCGGCGCCATGGCGCGGGGCTCCGCCGATCGCTACTTCCAGGCCGAGGTGCGCGACACGCTGAAACTGGTGCCGGAAGGCATTGAAGGGCAGGTTCCCTATAAAGGACCTGTGTCTGGCGTGCTGCACCAGCTTGCGGGCGGGCTGAAAGCCGCTATGGGTTATGTTGGTGGCCGCGACCTTGCCGATTTCCGCGACCGCGCCACCTTTGTGCGCATATCCAACGCCGGACTTCGTGAAAGCCACGCCCATGACGTCACGATTACCCGCGAAAGCCCCAACTATCCCGGCGGAGCCTGATTCTTCCGGGCTTTGGGGGAACTTGACCGCCATGGTGCTGCGCCTGTCGCGCCATGTCGGGGCGCTCTGCTTCCTCTCGGCGGCGGTTTTTGTCGCCATGACGGGGATGGAGTTCTTCTATTTCCGTCGACTGAGCGGGGGCCTGGCTTCGCTCGACATGCGTTATTTCGGATTTACGCCCGACGAAGGCATGGCCTGGCTGACGGCGCTTGGCCGGCGCGGCAGCGAGATCATCCTGGTCTGGCACTACCTGACCTTCGATCTTCTGTTTCCGGCACTGTTGTCGCTGACGCTGGTCAGCCTGATCCTGGCAACTGGCCGGCGCCTGAAGAATTTCCGCGTGCTGCCGGCGCAGATGCAGGCGATCTTCGCGCTGGTCCTGGTGCTGCCCTATATGCTCGCCGACTACGCACAGAACATCGCCGTGGCGCGCCTTCTGTCCGATTTCCTCTACGCCAATCCGGACTCGCTGTCCTTTGCTTCGGCGCTGATCGTCACCAAATTCGCGCTTCTCGCCGTCCCGGTCATCGTCATTGCCGCTTTCTGGCTGGCAGGCCAAAGACGTCGGAATTGAAGCGGAGCAGGGCAGGGGCGACTTCATGAACCAGACCACGATCTTCTGGCCTGTGCTGGCTCACGTGCTGCTGATCTACATCGTCTATATCGTCATGGGCCGGCGCCGCTATTTTGCTGTCAAGTCGGGTGAAGCCAAGGTCGGCCAGTACAAGGTTCGCTCGACCGAGCCGGCCTCTACCGTCACCGTGGCGAACAATCTGATCAATCAATTCGAACTGCCGGTGCTTTTCTACGTACTGTGCCTGACACTGCCCATGACCAACGGCGTCAATTACATCACCCTCGCACTGATGTGGATTTTTGTCGCGTCGCGCTATTTTCACGCCTGGTTTCACCTGACCAGCAACAAGCTGCTGGTGCGCAACCGCTCCTTCGTGCTGGGCGCGGTGGTGCTAGCGCTCGGTTGGATCTGGCTGGCCCTGCACTTGCTCGCGATCGTATGAGGTGCGCCTAATCACCTTCTCCAAAAGGGAAGAGGGAAAGGCCGGCGCCTATAGATCGAACACCGCGATCTTGCGATTGTCGAACTTGATGCCGATCTCGCCGCGTACCAGCTTCAGCGCGTGTTCGCCGAACACGGCGCGCCGCCATCCTTGCAGCGCAGGCACATCGGCATCCTCGCCCTCGGCCGCGATGCGATCGATGTCATCGCTGGAGGCCAGCACCTTCGAGGCGACGCCCTGTTTTTCGGCGACGATTCTGAGCAGCACCTTCAACAGTTCCGCGGCCGCATTCGAGCCCTCGGGCGGCTGGAAGTTTTTCGGCAGTTTCGGCATCTGCTCCTTGGGCAGGGCGAGCGCGGTGTTGACCGCGCCGAGCAATGCCGTCGCCGTCGAGGAGCGTTCCCAGCCTTTTGGCGTGGTGCGCAACTTGGCAAGGGCTGGCGCATCGCGCGGTCCTTGTTGTGCGATCTCGTAGATTGCGTCGTCCTTGAGCACACGGCCGCGCGGCACGTCGCGCTCGCGCGCCTCGCGTTCGCGCCATGCCGCCACGGCCTGCACGATCGCCAGCTCCTGGGGCTTGCGAAGCCGCATCTTCAGCCGCTTCCAGGCATCCTCGGGGTGCGGATCGTAGGTCTCGCGCGAGGTCAGGACATCCATCTCCTCATTCAGCCAGTGGGCGCGGTTTTCCCGCGCCAGCTCGGCGTTGAGGTGCTGATAGACCTCGATCAGATGGGTGACGTCGGCCAGCGCGTAATCAAGCTGCTTGTCGGACAGCGGCCGATGGCGCCAGTCAGTGAAGCGCGACGACTTGTCGAGCCGCGCTCCGGTGATGCGCTGTACCAGCTGATCGTAGGAAACGCTGTCGCCGAAGCCGCAGACCATCGCCGCCACCTGGGTATCGAACACCGGGTGCGGAACGAGGTCGCCGAGATGGACGATGATTTCGATGTCCTGTCGCGCCGCATGGAAGACTTTGACCACCGCCTCGTTGGCCATCAGCCTGAAGAAGGGAGCCAAGTCGATGTCAGGCGACAGCGGATCGATCAGCGCGGTCACGCCGGGCGCGGCCATCTGGATCAGGCACAGGATTGGCCAGAAGGTCGTTTCGCGGATGAATTCGGTGTCGACGGTGACGAAATCCGACTTTTCGAAAGCGGCGAGAACGGTCTCGAGTTCTTTCTGGGTGGTGATGACGTGCATCAAATCGCTTTTGGCAGGAGTAGGGTCTTCCTAGATTTCAGCCGGGAAGGCTTTCGTCAAGCTGTGGTGCCCCCGTCACGGCCCTTCCGGACTGTCTTGATCACTATTTCTCCTCGCCAGCCGCGCGAAAATGGTCGACGTGCGCAACAGCGCCGTGAAGCGGCTGCGCTTGCCTGCCGGTACTCCTGAGCGTGCCTGCATGCGGTAGAGGATGACGGCAATGAAGATCGCGTAGACCACGGCGCTGAAGACGAACAGCGCGCTTGGCCCGAAATACTGCATCGCGGTCGACGCCGCGAAAGGGCCCCCAATAGCGCCGAAGGAATAGAACAACATCAGGGCGGCGTTGATCAGCACGAACTCCGCCGGCATCCGCGCGGTCGTTGGAATGTGCCGCCGACAGCGAATACAGCGGCATGGCGAAACAACCGAAGATAAAGATGATGATGAAGTTGAGCAGCGGGTTGCTGCCGGCGATGAACACCAGCGCCAGTGCCGAAAGCATGGCGCAGCAGGTCGTCATCAACAGCACCCGGCGCCGATCCCAGCGGTCGGAAAGGTAACCAAGCGGATACTGGATGATGGCTCCGCCGAAAATGCCGACGCTGACGAAGGTGACGACGTCGCCGACCGACATGCCGATCTGCTCCGCATAGACCGGCGACAAGGTGCGAAAGGCACTGTTGGTGACGCCCACGGCGATGCAGCCAAAGCAGCCCAGCGGCGAAATCCGCCAGACGCGGGCCAGATCGAGCTTGACCTCTTCCGGCGGCGTCGGGTTGGAGCGGTCGCCGAGCGAAACCGGCACCAACGACAGCGTGATCATGATCGACATGATGGCGAAGATGGTGAAGCCACCGGCGCCGAAGACGGGAATCAGGAACTGGGCTGATGTCACCGATCCGGTATCGACCATCCGGTAGATCGCCAGCACGCGGGCGCGGTCGTGGTTGGTGACGCCGGAATTCAGCCAGCTTTCGACGATGGTGAACAATCCGGCGAAACAGAAGCCGCCGGCAAAGCGCACCGCGCACCACATCACCGGATCGAGAACCAGCACGAGCAGCAAGGTGCCGACGGAGGCGATCGCCGCCAGCGCCGAAAACGCCCTGATATGGCCGACCGCCTTCATGATGCGGGTGATGGCCAGGCAGCCGAGCAGGAACCCGGCGAAATAGAAGGTGCCCATCAGGCCGATGTCGGAAGCCGAAAACCCTTCCTGCGCGCCACGCAGCGCGATCAGCGTGCTCTGCAGCCCATTGCCGCCGAGGAGGATGCCTGCGGCGAGAAGAAGCGGGATCAGGGGACGGATGGAGGACATGAAGAAATACAGCCGCTCATCGTTGATCCTTTTTGGACCATCGTCTCCGTCGATGCCAGCGGCATTTGCCAATGAAAAGGCAGCGATGCCTCGGGTCGAATCAGCTCGGCGGATGAAACAGACGTCGATGGCGACCGCCAGCGCCGGTTAATCGATCAGCGTATCAATCGACGCGCTCAAAAGTGTCTAGGCTGGTCCCGAAGGCGCGCCATGTTCCAACCGTGGTCAGCTTTGCGGGCTCACCCTCGGCCTCGGCTGAAAGAGCCAGTCCAGCCACCGTGTGCCACAACATCTCGATCTTGCCGTCTCGAAAAATGCCGGTATAGCTCACAGCCGCCGGCCCTGTCTTTCCTGACGCTGCGGAAGTAAAGCCGATCACATCTCCATGAGCGGCCCCGTGAAGAGGCACTTCCATTCCGGAAAAGCTGCTGTCGGGCAACGCTGTCTTGAAGACACCGCGGATCAAACCCTCACTATCGTCGTCGATAATTACAACCGAACCGTATTGATTGCGCCAAGTGCCCTTCCAGGAAAACATGTTTGCCTCCTCTCAGTCCATCATGCGCTAACGCGACAGGCGGTTCACCGTTCCGCCATATGACCGGCCATAAATTGAAGCGGAGGTTCCAAGCTGAGAGATAGCCCCTCCGTCCCTTTGCCTTGACAAACCATGCCTCCCATGCGCTTTTCGCGCAAATTTTGAGGCCGGGCCGCAATGCTTCGGCCTACCATCCAGCACCCCGGACTTATATCCATGACCATGCACCGTTACCGCAGCCATACCTGTGCCCAGTTGCGAAAGAGCGACGTTGGCAACTCCGTTCGCCTGTCGGGTTGGGTGCATCGCGTACGCGACCATGGCGGCCTACTGTTCATCGACCTTCGCGACCATTACGGCCTGACCCAGATCGTCGCCGATCCCGATTCGCCTGCCTTCAAGGTCGCCGAGACCTTGCGCGGCGAGTGGGTGATCCGCGTCGATGGCGAGGTCAAGGCGCGCTTGCCCGAGACGGTCAACGCCAACCTGCCGACCGGTGAGATCGAAATCTTCGCTCGTGAGATCGAAGTGTTGTCGGCGGCCAAGGAATTGCCGCTGCCGGTGTTCGGCGAGCCCGATTATCCCGAGGACATCAGGCTGAAATACCGCTTCCTGGATCTGCGCCGCGAGACACTGCACAAGAACATCGTGGCGCGCACGAAAATCATCGCCGAGATGCGCAAGCGCATGGGCGAGGTCGGCTTCACCGAATTCTCGACGCCGATCCTGACCGCCTCGTCGCCGGAAGGCGCGCGCGACTTCCTGGTGCCGTCGCGCATCCATCCCGGCACCTTCTACGCGCTGCCGCAGGCGCCGCAGCAATACAAGCAGCTGATCATGGTGTCTGGCTTCGACCGCTATTTCCAGATCGCGCCCTGCTTCCGTGACGAGGACCCGCGCGCCGACCGCCTGCCCGGCGAGTTCTACCAGCTCGACCTCGAAATGAGTTTCGTCGAGCAGGACGACGTGCTGTCGACCATGGAACCGGTGATGCGCGGCGTCTTCGAGACCTTCGCCAACGGCAAGCCGGTGACGCAGAAATTCCAGCGTATCCCCTATGATGTCGCCATGCGCAAATACGGCTCCGACAAGCCGGACTTGCGCAACCCGATCGAGATGCAGGCCGTCTCCGACCATTTTCGCGATTCCGGCTTCAAGGTGTTCGCCAACATCCTGGCCAACGATCCGAAGGCCGAGGTCTGGGGCATTCCGGCAAAGACCGGCGGCAGCCGCGCCTTTTGCGACCGCATGAATAGCTGGGCGCAAGGCGAGGGCCAGCCGGGGCTGGGCTACATCTTCTGGCGCAAGGAAGGCGACAAGCTCGAAGGCGCCGGCCCGCTCGCCAAGAACATCGGCGAGGAGCGCACCGAGGCGATCCGCCTGCAGCTCGGCCTTGCCGACGGCGACGCCGCTTTTTTCGTCGCCGGTGATCCCAAGAAGTTCGTTTCGTTCGCCGGCGCGGCGCGCACCCGTGCCGGCGAGGAACTGAACCTCGTCGACCGCGAACGCTTCGAACTGTGCTGGATCGTCGACTTCCCGTTCTTCGAATGGAACGAGGAGGAGAAGAAGATCGACTTCGCCCACAACCCGTTCTCGATGCCGCAGGGTGGCATCGATGGGCTGAACGGCGAGGATCTGCTCGGCATCAAGGCCTTCCAGTACGACATGGTGTGCAACGGTTTCGAGATCGCCAGTGGCGGTATCCGCAACCATTTGCCCGAAACCATGGTGAAGGCGTTCGAGACGGTTGGGCTCGACCGTTCCACGGTCGAGGAACGCTTTGGCGGCCTCTACCGTGCCTTCCAGTATGGCGCGCCGCCGCATGGCGGCATGGCCGCCGGCGTCGACCGCGTCGTCATGCTGCTGGTCGGCGCCAAGAACCTGCGCGAAATCACCATGTTCCCCATGAACCAGCAGGCTTACGACCTGCTGATGAACGCGCCGTCGGAAGCCTCGCCGCAGCAGCTTCGCGAACTGGCGCTGCGTGTCGCGCCGACCAAGAAGGACTGATTGCAGCGTCGCAACTGCCCTTTTCTCCCCGTCACTCTACGGGGAGAAATGTCCGGCAGGACAATGAGCGGCAGCGCGGATGCAGGCGTTTGGCGACCAGCCGCGACAACTGACGCCTTCTGACAGGCAGGCGGTTCGGCATTCAATTTCAAACTTGCAGGCGTCAGCGCTGCCCCTCATCCGCCTGCCGGCACCTTCTCCCCGTATAGGGACGGGGAGAAGGGAGTTGTCTTCGATCAGTCCTCGTTCGCCTTGACGCTGACGCCGAGCGTCTTCGGCAGGTCGAGCGGATTGGACATGGCACCCGCCATGATCAGTGCGAACGGCACCGATGCCGGCGGCTCGGCCGAGATTTCGAGGCTCTTCGGATCGTCGAGATATTTGCTGACAGCCGCCGTAACCTGAGCCGTCAGCTCGGGATTGTTGAGCTGCGACATGCCGAACGGCACGATTGCCTTGGCCTGATTGGCGATGTCCTTGGCTGACATGCCCTGCTGCTTGCCGACATAGTCCAGCACCTTGCCGGTCAGCGAATCGTCGTCGAAGCGGATCGATGCGCTGTTGAACGAAAGCTGCTGCAACAGGCCGAGCATGGCCATGCCTTGCGCCGAATTGTCGGCGCCTTCCGGCTGTGCGGCCATCTTCTTCTGCATTTCCTGCAGCGACTTGATGAAGTCGATCGTGTAGCCGCCGAGGTCGAACGTCATGCCGAGCGTGCCGGCATTCTCGACGGAGATGTCGTATTTCGACAGTTCCATCTTGCCGTCCGACGGCTGCCAGGTGCCGGCCATTTCAAGATTGCCCGAGATGTTCTGGTAGCCGAGCGCGTTGATGACCTCCTTGGATTTGGGATCCTCGACCAGCGACAGATCGGCCGTGAACTTCTCCGTGTTGGCGGTGAATTCCATCGCCTTGCCGTCGGCGGGCGGCGTGATCTGGATGGCGAGCCCATCCATCGAAAAGGCGGTCTTGTCGGCGACCTTGACCGTCATGTTCGAGAGTTCAGCGGAATTGTACATCATCAGCGAGCCAAGCGGGCTGGTGGAGCCGTCGGCCGGCACCGTCATGTCGTGGATAACGAAGGGGCTGAGATCGAGGGTGACGCCGTCCTTGCTGTGTTCGAAGGCCGAGGTCGACACGGTGCCGATATCATAGCCGCCATTGGCCTCGGTGATGTTCTCGAGCTTGACGTCGCCGATCGTCAGCGCTTCCTTTTCCGCGGCCGGTTTCACCGACACGCCCTGCAGCACCATGCTGGTGTTGTCGCCGGTCACGCCGGTCCAGGAGATGTCGACGCCCTGTGCGGAGAGTGCTGCCTTCAGCCGGTCCGCGACCGCCGCGTCCTGAGCAAGGGCCGCATTCAGCGGCAGCGTGAGCAAGAAGGTCGAAAGTGCGAATTTCCGGAGAGTTGAGCGGTTGATTGTCATCGCAAGGTCCCTGAGAGTGTCCTGAAATTATTTTTCAATTCTTTGCGCCATCACCATTCCGTGACGAACTGGACGGGAAAAAGGCGTGTCCCGGCACAATGGTCGAAAATCGCGCTGAAAGGCAAACCCGATCCGAACGCTATTGGAGAACGCAGTGAATTTGGCATGAAGGTCGGGCCGCCAGCGTGCTTCGCAATAGATGCGGCATGTAACAGATTGATGTTGGCCGGCAGGCTCGACCTTGCGGTTTTCTGTTGCAGAACTGCGCGCAAATCGACTGGTCCGGTGCGCGCCTCTTGCCGCGAATCACCCGCTCGGCTAGGTCCAGCCCATGGGAAAAAGGCTTTTGCCGCCTGACAATGGCGGTGGCGATCATATCGAACCAGTCGACCTGAAGAAGGCGCTGGAAGAGCGCTATCTCGCCTATGCGTTGTCGACCATCATGCACCGGGCGCTCCCGGATGTGCGCGACGGACTGAAGCCGGTCCATCGCCGCATCATGCACGCCATGCGCCTGCTGCGCCTCAACCCGGACCAGGGGTTCGCCAAATGCGCTCGTATCGTCGGCGAGGTGATGGGCAAGTTCCACCCGCATGGCGACCAGTCCATCTATGATGCGCTGGTGCGGCTGGCGCAGGATTTTTCGATGCGATATCCCCTGGTCGACGGCCAGGGCAATTTCGGCAACATCGACGGCGATAACGCCGCCGCCATGCGCTACACCGAAGCGCGCATGACCGACGTGGCGACCGACCTGCTTGCCGGCATCACCGAAGACGCGGTCGACTATCGGCCGACCTACAATGAAGAAGACGAGGAGCCGGTCGTGCTGCCCGGTGCCTTCCCCAATCTCTTGGCCAACGGCTCGTCCGGCATCGCGGTTGGCATGGCCACCTCGATCCCGCCGCACAATGCCGCCGAGCTCTGCGACGCGGCGCTGCATCTGATCGAGCATCGCGATGCGCCGGTGGCGAAGCTGATGGAGTTCGTCCAGGGCCCGGATTTTCCGACCGGCGGCATCATCGTCGACAGCCGTGCCTCGATCCTCGAAGCCTATGAGACCGGCCGCGGCGGGTTCCGCGTGCGGTCGAAATGGAACCAGGAAGACCAGGGCAGGGGCACCTGGAGCATTGTCGTCACCGAAATTCCCTATGGGGTGCAGAAGGCGCGGCTGATCGAGAAGATCGCCGAGCTGTTGATGGCCCGCAAGCTGCCGCTGCTCGAGGATATCAGGGACGAAAGCGCCGAGGACATCCGCGTCGTCCTGGTGCCGAAGAGCCGATCGGTCGACCCAGGCATCCTGATGGAATCGCTGTTCAAGCTGACCGAGCTCGAAAGCCGTTTCCCCCTCAACATGAACGTGCTGTCGCGAGGCAAGGTGCCCAACGTGCTGTCGCTGAAGGGCGTGCTGCAGGAATGGCTGGACCACCGCCGCGACGTCCTCATCCGTCGCTCGAAATTTCGCCTCGGCGAGATCGAGAGGCGGCTGGAAATCCTTGCCGGCTACCTGATCGCCTATCTCAACATCGACGAGGTGATCAGGATCATCCGCGAGGAGGATGAGCCCAAGCAGGTCATGATGGCCCGCTGGTCGCTCACCGACACCCAGGCCGAAGCGATCCTCAACATGCGGCTGCGCGCCTTGCGCAAGCTGGAGGAATTCGAGATCCGCAAGGAATTCGACGGCCTGACCGCCGAGAAGAAGCAGATCGAGGCACTGCTGGCGTCCGATGCCAAGCAATGGTCGACCATCAAGTGGGAAGTCACTCAGGTTCGCGACAAGTTCGGTCCGGAGACCGAGATTGGCAAGCGCCGCACGCAGTTCGCCGACGCGCCCGAGCACGACCTGACCGATATCGCGCACGCCATGATCGAGCGCGAGCCGGTCACCGTGGTGGTTTCGGAAAAAGGCTGGCTGCGGGCGATGAAGGGCCATCTGGCCGATTTTTCGACGCTGACCTTCAAGGAGGGCGACAGCCTCAAGCTCGCCTTCCATGCTCAGACGACAGACAAGGTTCTGGTCTTTACCACCGGCGGCAAGTTTTACACGATCGGCGCCGATCGGCTGCCGGGCGGCCGCGGCCATGGCGAGCCGATCCGCATCATCGTCGACATGGACAATGACCAGGACATCGTCACCGCCTTCGTTCACGATCCCAAGCGCAAGCTGCTGCTCGCCTCTTTCGACGCCAACGGCTTCATCGTTCCGGAGGAAGAGGTGGTCGCCAACACCCGCAAGGGCAAGCAGGTGATGAACGTCAAGGCGCCGGACGAGGCCAAGCGCTGCGTGCCGGTCACCGGCGATCACCTGGCCATCGTCGGCGAGAACCGCAAGATGCTGGTGTTCGCGCTCTCGGAAATTCCGGAGATGGGTCGCGGCAAGGGCGTGCGGCTGCAGAAATACAAGGACGGCGGCCTGCTCGACCTCAAGCCTTTCACGCTTGAGACAGGTCTCTCCTGGCAGGATTCGGCCGACCGTACCTTCACCCGGTCGCGCGAGGAATTGGCCGAATGGATCGGCGCCCGGGCGTCGGCGGGACGGATGGTGCCCAAGGGATTCCCCAGGACCGGGAAGTTCGGGTAGAAGCTGCCGATCCCCCCTCGTGGGGGAAGGTGGCCGGCAGGCCAGAGGGGCGCGCTATCCCGCCGGCGCATCAAGCTAGCTACACCTCTCGCAATTCTCGGTCCCTAAGATCAGATCAGAGGTCGCGCCCCCCTCTGTCCTGCCGGACATTCCCCACGAGGGGGGAGATTGGCAGCTCCACCATCACATTTGGACTATCGTCACGATTGCTGCACTATATCGGTGCATAACTGACCGGATGAGCCGGGGAGAGCAGGGCGTTTGAAGGAAGCAAAGATCCAGAAACCGGAACGGCAGCAGCGCCTCTTCGGGCTGTCCACACCGCTCCGTTCGGCCGTCATACCGCCGCTGTCGGCGGCGCGCTGGCTGCTGGTGCTGATCGTTGCCGCCGGCGTCTATTTCTTCCACGGCTTCCTGTTCCCGGTGCTGGCTGCCCTCGTCATCGCCTTTGCCAGCTGGCCGCTTTACCGACGACTGCTGGTCGGCGTTGGCGGCAATCGAACCATCGCCGCCACATTTGCCATCCTGTTCATCCTCGCCTTCCTGGTCATACCGATCGCGCTTGCTGGCACCTATGCCATCAACGAGGTGCGCGAATGGGTCGGCTGGGCGATAGAGACCAACCGCCACGGTGCGGTGACGCCGCACTGGATCGCGACCCTGCCTGTGGTGGGTGAATGGCTGAACGAGCAGTGGACGACCAATCTCGGCCATCCCGGCGGGATCGGCGAACTGATCCAGCTAGTCAGCGGCGCCAATATAGGGAGCATTTACCGAGGCGCGCTCGCCGCCGGCGGCAGCGCTTTCAGCCTCTTTCTAACGCTGCTGTTCATGATGATCGCCCTGTTTTTCGCCTATCGCGACGGCGAGAATTTCGCCGGCCAGATCGATCGCCTCGGCGAGCGCATTCTGCCCACCCGCTGGGAGCGGATCTCGCGCGTCGTGCCGGCGACCATTTCCTCGACCGTGACCGGCATGACTGTAATCGCCATCGGCGAGGGACTGGTGCTGGGCATCGCGTACTGGCTGGCTGGTGTGCCGTCGCCGGTGACGCTCGGCGCGCTGACCGGCGTGATGGCGCTCATCCCCGGCGGTGCGCCATTGTCCTTCACACTGGTCTCGATCTATCTCGCCGCCAGCGGCTCGCCGATGGCCGGCCTGGCGCTGTTCATCTGGGGAACGGTCGAGTTGTTCATCGTCGACAAGACGTTGCGCCCCAAGCTCGTCGGCGGCCCGATAAAACTGCCCTTCCTGCCGACCTTTTTCGGCCTGATCGGCGGCGTCAAGACCATGGGTTTTCTCGGCCTGTTCATCGGCCCGGTGCTGATGGCGCTGCTGGTCGCGATCTGGCGCGAGTGGCTGCGCGAGGTGGAACTGGCCGACGAGATCGTGCCGCCGAATGAAATCGAAGCCGGTCCACAAATCGAGGTCTTGCCCGAGCCCAGCGTGGTCAAGAAAGCCAGCGCCTGATCTCGACCTCTAAGCCGGATGGTGCACCGCGAGGTCGCCGCGGCGTTTGCGCCCATCATGCACCTGCCAGAGCGAATGGGCGACCAGCGTGACGATCAGGATGCCGCCGCCGATCAGGCTGTTGCGGGTCGGCGTCTCGGCAAAGATCATCCACACCCAGATCGGCGCCAGCACGGTTTCGAGCAGGTAGAACATCGCCACTTCCGGTCCAGAAATGTATTTCGGCCCAGCGGCGAGGCAGAAGAACGAGATCGGCATGATGACGGCGCCGTTGAAGATGATCCACCATGGCGCGTTCACGTGAAAGCCTTCGCCGCTCACCATGAAGGCTGCCAGCCCAAGCGGCAGAAGGACGCCGATCAGCGAGGTGAATCCCATATCCTTGCCGCTGGCTCGCGAGATGGTGATGGCCACCGCGATGAAGAAAGCCGAGCACAGTGCCATGAAATCACCGAACAGCTTGCCGCTGCCAACCGAACCGCCGACGATGACCAGCACGCCGAGGATCATGACCAGCATGGCCGCGATCGTCACCGCCCCCGGCCTTTCCCGTAGGAATATCCAGGACAAGAGTGCGGCGAATACGGTGTTGAAGGCTAGGATGAACACCAGGTCGGCGGTCGAGGTGTGGAAGACCGCGGTAACGAAGGTGATCGAGGTCAGCCCATAGCATATCGCCACGATCAGCCCAGACCAGCCGGGGATAAGCGGCGGGACATTCCGGCTCAGCGCGCGCCAGACCGACCAGATGATCATCGCGGCGATGAAGGTGGTTCCGGTTCGCAGCAAAAGGATGGTCCACGCGCCGCCATCCGCAAGACGGATCAACGGTATGTCGACGGTCAGTATCAGTCCGCCGATGGCGGTTATCAGAAGGCCCTTCTGGTGATCATGGTGAGAGGACATGCAGGAACTTTCGCAATTGCATTGCAGGCGGCCGATCGGCGAAAGCGCGCACTCTCTCCAGCCGAGCGGCTGAAAGACCAGCATCCCCTGCCTTGAAACAGTTTAAGCGTGGATCGGGGGAAAACTCAGCGTCAGACCGCTTCGTTGGTATAGCGCTCCCAGCCTTTTGGGCCGAGATGCTCCTGCGGCATGAAGCGCATCTTATAATTCATCTTGCGCGAACCATTGACCCAGTAGCCAAGGTAGACATGGGGCAGCCCCATCGCCTTGGCACGGGCGATATGGTCGAGGATCATGAACGTGCCGAGCGAGCGGCTTTCGAAATCCGGATTGAAATAGGAATAGACCATCGACAGGCCGTCGGCCATCTTGTCGGTGAGCGCCACCGCGATGAGTTCACCCTGGCCTTTGCCGGTGATGAAGGTGTCGGGTCCGCGCCGCCGGTATTCGATCACCTTGGTGTCGACATGGGTATCCTCGACCATCATGGCGTAGTCGAGCACCGTCATGTCGGACATGCCGCCGCGGCGGTGGCGGGCATCGAGATAGCCGCGAAACAACGAATACTGTTCGGTCGAGGGCTCGGCATTGTGCATGGCGCCGACGAGGTCGAAATTGTGCTGCAGCACGCGCTTCATGTTGCGGCTGGGGGTAAACTCATGGGCCAGGATACGCACCGACACACAGGCGCGGCAGGTCTCGCAGGCTGGCCTGTAGGCGATGTTCTGCGAGCGCCGGAAGCCGCCTTGCGTGAGCAGGTCATTCATCTCCGAGGCCTTGTCGCCGACCAGATGCGTGAACACCTTGCGCTCGAATTGGCCATCGAGATAAGGGCACGGCGACGGCGCGGTGAGGAAGAACTGCGGCGACTGGGTCGGGTGCTGCGTCATCGAGCCTTGGAAACACTCCTTCGAATCTCTCTACCTTTGGCTCCGGCGGCGAAAAATTCAACAGGATTGTGAAGGTGCGAGCAACTCAACACCTTCACATTTGCGCTCAAGGGGGGCTGCGGCTCTGCTTGAGAGCGATATCAGCGGCCGGTGCGGCTGACGACAGTGCCGAGCAAAAGATCGTGCAGCGTGCGCTTGCGATCCGAGAACAGGGTCACCAGCAGGACCAGCGGCGACAGGATGACGTTGCCGGCCCAAAACAGTACTGAGTGGACCACCGCGGTCAGCCCGTCGATGCGGGTGCCGTCGAGACGGTCAAGGCGGATGCCCATCATCTTCATACCCGTGGTGGCCTGGTCGGCGCTGCCCAACGTGTTCCAGATGTAGAGGATGGCGACCGCCGGCACCAGGACGCCGAACAGCATCCAGCCCAGGCCGAGGGTCAAAAGCCCGAGGAAGAACACCAGGATGGCGAACGGAATGGTCAGCAGGCCGACGATGAGATAGTCGAGCACGAAGGCCAGGATCCGCCTTGTGCGCACGCCTTCATAAGCCCTGGCATCGTCGAGCCGGGTGTTGATGATTTCGCCGTCGAAAACGCGAGCGTTCATGTCATCTCCTGGTAACAGGGGCCTGCTTAGCCTGAGCCTCACCGCACCAGAAATGGTGAAGGCTCATGGTGGAATCAAGATCGGACCGTTTCGTCGCGGCGCCAAGCGGCACACGACGGCGTGAGGGTCCGAAGCGGTTGAATTTGTAGCACGGATGGCGTTAGTTTGCTGCGGCGCAACAAGACGCCGAGGGGACGGGGCAATATGGACTACGACATGCTGGTCATCGGCAGCGGCCCTTCCGGCCGCCGCGCCGCCGTGCAATCGGCCAAACTCGGCAAATCGGTGCTGGTGGTCGACCGGGGCCGGCGTCTTGGCGGCGTCTCGGTGCACACCGGCACCATCCCCTCGAAAACGTTGCGCGAAACGGTGCTCAATCTCTCCGGCTGGCGCGAGCGCGGCTTCTATGGACGCGGCTATCGGGTCAAGCAGGATATCTCCGTCGGCGACCTGATCGAGCGTCTGCACAAGACGCTCGATCACGAGGTCGAGGTGCTGCAGCACCAGTTCATGCGCAACAAGGTCAAAAGCGCGCGCGCGGCGGTGAAATTTCTCGGCCCCAACAAGGTCAGCCTGACGTCGGACAACGGCGACTACAGCGAAATCGGTTTCGCCAATGCACTGATCGCCGTCGGCACCAGGCCGCATCGGCCGGCCGACGTGCCCTTCGACAGGACCCGGGTCTTCGACAGCGACGAAATGCTTGAACTCGACCGCCTGCCACGCACGCTGACGGTGATCGGCGCCGGGGTGATCGGCGTCGAATACGCCACGATCTTTTCCGCGCTCGACGTACCGGTGACGCTGGTCGAGCCGCGCAACTCCATCCTCGATTTCGTCGACCGGGAGATCGTCGACGATTTCATCCACCAGATGCGCGACCGCGGCATGACGATAAGACTGGGCAGCGCGGTCAAGGAAATCCGCTCCAAGCCGGATGCCGCCGAAGTGGAACTGGCCGATGGCCGCACTATCCGCTCCGAGGTCGTGCTTTACGCCGCCGGCCGCACCGGCAATATCGGCAGCCTCGGCCTCGACCTGATTGGTATCGAAGCCGACTCGCGGGGCCGCATCAAGGTCGATCCGCGGACGTTTCAGACCAGCGTGCCGAATATTTATGCCGCCGGCGATGTCATCGGCTTTCCGAGCCTCGCCTCCACCTCGATGGAGCAGGGCAGGGTGGCAGCATGCCATGCCTTTGGCGTGTCGCTTCCGCCACCGCCGGAGACCTTCCCGTACGGCATCTATGCGGTGCCGGAGATCTCGACGGTCGGCCAGTCCGAGGAGCAGGTGCGCCAAAGCGGCGGCGCCTATGAGGTTGGCGTCGCGCGCTTCCGTGAGACGTCGCGCGGCCACATCATGGGCGTCGACACCGGCTTCCTGAAGCTGTTGTTCTCCATCGAGACGCGGCGCCTGCTCGGCGCGCACATTGTCGGCGAGGGCGCCACAGAACTCATTCATATCGGCCAGGCGGTGATCAATCTCGGCGGCACGGTCGACTTCTTCGTCAACAACACCTTCAACTATCCAACCCTGGCCGAGGCCTACAAGATCGCCGGCCTCGACGCCTGGAACAGGATGGGGCGGGGATAGGCACTGTCTGATGCAAGTTCGGGGAAGCCGTACACTCCCCTTCATTCTGTTGCCACTTCGAGCGGCTGCTGGAATTTCTGGCGGGCAGCCATGGAATTGCTGATGACGGTCGGCCGCTACACAGTCGGCTGCGTCACGAGCAAGCCGAATATCCGTCAGGTCCGGGGCGTGGCGAAGCACTGGATGCGGCGGCGCATGATCATCCGCTTTTGCGCGAAGCCTTGGTGCACTACAGTGCCGGCGGACACGAGGCGCTGTTTGAAAGCGGGCTTGCCCTGCTGATCGCCGGGGCAAAGCTCGAATGGTGGCCGAACGCTGATTGGGCAGCGAGCGGTCCGCAAAGGCGGTCAGCCTCCCTGCGCCGCCGCCGCCGATTCCGCCAGCCAACGCTCGACGATCACTGCGTCCGGGTCGCCGATTTCATGGCCTAATGGAACGATCCGGGCGGCGATCTCGGTACCGTGCCGGCTGAGCAATGTCACCAGGGGCGGCGCGAAAGGCCCGTAGGTCTCGTCCTCCGCCCCGGCAATGATCAGCGTCCGTGTGCCCATGAGGTCCGTTGAAGGCACCTTGTCGAGCACCGGCATTGGCCTCAGCAGCGCCGCGCTTCGGACAATGCCGGGATGGAGCAGCATCAGGCTCGAAACCAGATTAGCGCCATTCGAATAGCCAAGGAATGTCGCGTGAGCGAGATCAAGCCCATGGCGGGTGGCGACTTCGCTTGCGAATTCCACGAAGGCAGCGGTTTCGACACGGATGCTTTGCTGGTCGAAGCGCGTCGGCGTGATTCGCTCGAACCAGCGAAAACCGTCTTCCTGGGGGATACGGCCGCGTACCGCGATCAGGGCGGCATCGGGCGCGATGCGCCTCGCCAGCGGCACCATGCTTGTCTCGTCGACACCCGATCCATGCAGCAGGAACAGGCATGCACGGCCGTTTTTGCCGGCACCGAGGAGCCGATAGGGAAACGTTAGATCCAGCATCAGAGGGCCATTTTCGCCACTGGCGCCAGTCATAATGCATCCCGTTGATTATATAAGGCTTTACTCAATTTGCCGGCTTCAAAACGCAATATTTTCATGCTCCGCGAAAGTTGATTGAACCAGGCTCATTCCGGCCCGTTTCTGCGCCGATACACTCCTTGTGGGAGGAATCGAAGCGGTGCGTCGGGGGTCGCATTGCTGGACATGAACAACCAGCTTTGAGGCCTTTTGTCGATGACTACCCCTGTTTCGCCAGATCGCGATTTGCGCATCTTGGTCCGCGACACGCGTATCGATGTACTGCGCGCGCTGGCACTGCTCACCATCTTCGTCGACCATGTGCCGGGTACCGCTTTCGAGACGCTGACGTACAAGAATTTCGGTTTTTCGGATGCGGCCGAGGCGTTCGTGCTGATATCAGGCATTTCGGTCGCGCTCGCCTACGGCACCAAGTTCCGGCCTGGCGGCCGGCTTCTGGCGACCTTGAAAATGTGGCGGCGGGCGGGCGGGCTCTACGTCGCCCATATCGTCACGACAATGGTGGTGATGGCCCTGTTCTGCGCCGTGGCGGTGTTTGCCAGGCGGCCGGAACTGCTGACGCTCATCAACATCGAGCCCTTGATGAAGAACACGCCGCAGGTGCTGATCGGCATCGTCACGCTCGGCCACCAGCTCGGCTATAACAACATCCTGCCGGTCTATGCAGCGCTGCTTTTGATGGCGCCGGCCTTCGTCCTGTTCGTCAGCTCCAGGCCCGTCGCGGCGCTTGTCGCGTCCGGCACGCTGTGGCTGGTTGCCGGAATTTGGGAGATCGCCCCGCCCAATTATCCGGAGCCGGGTTTCTGGTTCCTCAACCCGCTGTCCTGGCAGTTCCTGTTCAACATCGGCCTTGCCGCCATGCTGCATGTCAGGCGCGGCGGCGTCATTCCGGTCAACCGTTGGCTGGTCGGCGCGGCGGCGGTGTATGTGCTGGCCGCGCTGGTGTGGGTGCATAGCCCGCTATGGGGACAGATAACGTGGTTCAACCTGCCGGTGGTGATCGGCGGCTTCGACAAGACCTTCCTGTCGTTGCCGCGGCTGTTGCACATCCTGGCGGTCAGCTACCTCGTCGTCGCCCTGCCGACGCTGTCAAACCTGTTCCGCACCAGCCCCGACCATCCGCTGGCCATACTGGGCAAAAGATCGCTGCCGGTCTTCATCGCCGGCACGCTGATAGCCATGGTCGCGCAGGTGGTGAAGCTGATCAATCCGGGCGGGCTCGTCTATGACAGCCTGCTGATATCGGCCGGCATTGCCATGCAGTTCGCGCTCGCCTTCTATCTCGAATGGCTGTCGACCATCGGCGGTTCGGGCAAGGCCCGCACGGCTCAAACGGTTCCCGCGCCGGTTCGTGCGCCTTTGGGGACTGCCATGGCAAGAGCCAATCGGTAGGCGGTTCAGCCGCGTGGCGAAGCCGACGAGGCTCGCACGATCAGTTCGACCGGCAGTTGATGCCGGCTGACCGGCCCGTTGCTTTCCAGGATCGCCCTGACGGCAAGGCGGCCCATCTCGGCAATCGGCTGGGCGATCGTG
This sequence comes from Mesorhizobium sp. URHB0026, assembly GCF_054059755.1. Classification (NCBI taxonomy): domain Bacteria; kingdom Pseudomonadati; phylum Pseudomonadota; class Alphaproteobacteria; order Hyphomicrobiales; family Phyllobacteriaceae; genus Mesorhizobium; species Mesorhizobium sp. URHB0026. The sequence goes on from NZ_JBSSCN010000001.1 coordinate 3,812,830, forward strand.
GTCAATGGCGGCTCGGATACCGCTGCTTCCGGAACACCGTCGAACCCGACGATGGAAACGTCGTCAGGCACGCTCAGCCCGCGTGCGCTCAGCCAATCGAGCGCCACCAGGGCTATTCTGTCCGACATGGCCAGGATGGCGGTGGGCGGCGTGTCGGAGGCGAAGATGATCTCGAGCCCCGCCTTCGTGCTCGCCACGTCGTTGGCGGTCTCGTAGACAGGCACTTTGGATATATCGACGCCAACCCGCGAAAGCTCCCGGAAATAGCCGGTGAGGCGGTCGCGCGTCCCTGCATAGGTCGCCGCCCGAACCTGTTCGGCCGAAACAAGGCCCGTCCTGTTGTCGGCGAAGGGCAGGGCCATGACGGCGAAGCGGCGATGGCCGAGATCCGTGAGATGGCGGGCCGCCACGCCGGCGCCGGCGATGTTGTCGACACCGATCGCGGCGACCGAGCCGTCCTCGGAGTCGAGGTCGAGCGCGACGAAGGGCAGCTTGCGCTCACGTGCCAACTCCACCAGGCGCGAGCCACCTTCGATGCAAAAGACGATGAAGCCGTCGACCAGCGCACTCTGGATGTTCCAGGCAAGCTGCTCGTTGTTGGCGGCCGAGACCAGGGAAATGCCAGCTCCGGTCGCATCGCAAGCTTGCGAGATGCCCGCCATCATGACCCGCGCAAACGGATCGTCGAAGAAATAGGAGAGGGGCTCGGCGGTGGCCACGCCAATGGCGTTGACCTTGCCGGCCCGGAGCAGCCTGCCCTTTGGATCGGGCCCGCCATAACCCATGGCTTCGGCCGCGGCGCGAACCCGTTCGCGGACTTCCTCGCGCACGATCTCGGGGCGGCTGAATACATTGGACGCGGTGCCGTGCGAAACACCGGCGGCCTTGGCGATGTCGGCCAGCCGTACGGGTCGTCGATTGCCTGCGGTGAGTGACGCCATTTTGTGCGTGCCTCCTGACATCCATGTAGCACGTTCTTCCGCCGCATCTAGTATTTTCGTTGGATCGATTCAATTTTTGCTTGACCTGCGCTGGTTTCAATCTTATATTTGAATCGATCCAAGTGGCGGCTTGGGTCTGCTGAATAGCCAAGAGGGAGGAGCGCCGTGCATCCCGTTAACTACCTGTTCGCCGACATCTATCGCAACGACTGGAATATCGGGTCAGCCATCAACAAGGCCAAGCATCGTGGTGAGACGGGCCCATGGATTCGCGATCTTCGCTTCTTGGTGCTGCGCAGGCGGAGCTGATCAACCGGCTCTTTTCGTGCCCGACGATTGGATCGATTCAAGACAAGGAGGATGAGCTATGCATCCCATCAAGCATCTGTTCGAAGATATCTACCGCAACTACTGGGGCATCGGACCGGCCATCGAGCGACCGGAAGCGCGACGCCGGCTGAAACCTGCTGTTGACGGCCGTGCCCTTTCGGGTCGCCCGGCACGCCGCCGGGACTGACCTCAAGCAATCATTTCAGGGCCGTGGACGTGCCACGGCCGAGATCGCTATCGCCAGCCAGCCTGCGATGAGCAGGGTGCCGCCGATCGGCGCCGACATCGGAAACAGCCTTGAGCCCCAGAAATCGCGGGCGAGAAGATCGCCCGCGAAGAGGAGCAGTCCGGCGAGCAGAACGAGGCTTGCGATGCGCAGCCAGCGGTTTGTGCCTATAAGGCCGATGGCGAGGAAGACCGGCGCATGCATCAGCAGGAACGACGCGGCGGTGCCGGTGAGGGCGCCGCCGCGGTGGGCGGCGGCCGCCGAAAGCGCCACCCCCGCCGCGCCGACGAGGCCGCCGGCAAGCACGAGAAGGCGACTGCCGTTTGGATCGCGGTTCATGGCCGGCGTGCTCCTTCTTTCTTCAGCAAGCGTCAGGGCTTGCGCGCTTCCAGCGCCATATGCCGCGTCCGCCGCGACTGGACGATCCAGTTGTAGGCGGCCCCGAGCGCCATCAGCACCGACGTGCCGAAAAACACCGCCGGCATGGCGAAATGGCCGCCCACAAAACCGCCGGCCAACGGCCCCGCGACCTGTCCGACATACTGCGCCGAGATCGCCAGGCCAAGCACGTTGCCGCCAACGCCGTCGGGGATGTTGTGCCTGATGACACTGGTGATGCAGGGCAGGAGCCCGCCCAGCGCCAGGCCCATCAGGAAACGCAGGCCGATGAGCTGCAAGCTGTTGGTAACAAAAGCCTGCGGGATAAGCAGCAGCGCCGAAACGGCCAGCGCTCCCACGACAACGTTCCAGTGCCCGATCCGGTCCGCGAGCTTGCCGAGCCAGGACGCCGAGAGGATCGTGCCCAGCGCGGCGGCCGACATCACAACGCCGGCGACGAGCGTCACCCTGCTCTGGTCCTCGACGAGCTGTTGCACATAGACGGTGATGATCGGCTCGATCGACATTGTGGCGAAGGCGAGCAGCATACCGGTGGTCAGCATGGCCACGACCGGGCGCTTGTCCGGGATCTGCGACCAGCCGCTTTTCGGCTTTGCCGCCGACGCGGGTTTGGCTGGCTTCGGGCGCGGACTCTCCTTGATGAGGAAGGTCGTTGCCAGGAAGGCGAGGAAGATCACGCCGCCTGACAAGAGGAAGGTGGCGCGAATGCCGATCACCGGCGGCAGCACGCCGCCCAACAGGGGACCGACCAGCGAGCCCGCTGTAATGCCCGCCGACAGCACACCAAGGGCCCAGCCGGAACGCTCCTTCGGCGTCTGCATGGCCACCAGTATGGTTGAACCGGAGGAATAGCCGCCCGCGAAGCCGATCAGCAGGCGCAACAGAACCAGTTGCCAGACCGTCTCGACCATGCCCGTCAGCGACATGCAGATCGCCATGCCGAAGGAGGCGCGCACCAGCATCACCTTGCGCCCGTAGCGGTCGCCCAGGCGCCCCCATAGCGGCGCGACTGTGGCCGCGGCGAAGAAGGTGGCGCCATAGGCGATGCCGGACCACTGCACGATTGCCGCGTGGCCCTGTGCGCCAAGTTGTTCGACATAAAGCGGCAGGAATGGCAGCAGCAGGGTCATGGCGATGAGCGTGCTGAACGAGCCCGCGAAACAGACGGCGAGATTTCGCCGCCAGTGGAAGTTGTAGCCGCTTTGCTGCGTGTCTTCCTGCGTCATGCCCTGCCTGCCCGGTATCAGCGCTTGTTACGGATACCATTTTGGGATACCAAACTGGTCTCCGTCATGAACTTCACGCCGGCCGCTGTCAATGCGGCTTCGGAAAGGACGCGCGATGTCGCAGATGCAGAATGTCGAACGGCAGCTTCGCGAGATGATCCTGGCGCTCGAGATCGGGCCGGGAGAGCGACTGACCGAGCGCTGGATCGAAAGCCAATTCGGCGCCTCGCGCACACCTGTCAGGGCGGCGCTGCTGCGGCTGGAAACCGAGGGGCTGGTCGGCAGGGACGGGCGCGGCTGGACCGTTTCGCCCATCAACCTGGCCGAACTCGAGCAGGTCGCGGTCTATCGCGAGGCGGTCGAGATCGCGGCATTGCGGCTGACGTGCGGGCAAGCCGACAAGAGCGCCATCGATGTCATAGAGGCGATGCTCGATTCCTGCGACGAAGATACGCCGCGCGAGGAGTGGCACCGTGTCGGCATGGATTTTCACATCGAGCTGGCGCGGCTCTCCGGCAACGAATTCCTGTTCCGGGCGGTTCGTGACGCGATGACGCGCCTGTCACGCGCCCGCTGGCTGGAAGTGCGTGACGAAACGGCCCTTGGCCGTGCCTGGGTCGAACATCGCGCCATCCTTGCCGCGACACTCCTCGGTCAGGCCGATGAAGCCGCGCGGCTGCTGTCGGCCCACATCGTCGGCAGCCGTGACCGGCTGGTGAGGTCGCTTGCGAACGACCGACGTGGCCTTCGCGCCAGGGGATTTGCCGTTGTCGCCGCTTAGTGCGGTCCATGCGCTGCGTCACACTGGCCGGAAAAACAGACGGGTCTGACGTGAAGCGCACTTTCGGCCTCGCTTCAAGGAAGCCGATGGCGTAAGAGCGGCGATGGAAAACAACCGGTTTGAAACACCCGTGACCGTCAAATCCGTCACGGCGGGAAGCACTCAACTCTTGCGTTCGGCAAGGGAGGCTTCCGATTACCTCCTCAACAACTGGCCCGGCAAGCGCAGCCCCAAGCATCGTGCGGCGCTGCAGGCCTGTCACGACGCGCTCGCCGGCGACAAGCCGGCGATGAATGCCAGGCGCGCTTTCATCGCCGCGGCGCGGGAAGTGGATGTCTTCATCAGCGACAAGGCGCCAGCCTGATATTAGCTCGCGGTTTGGGCTGACAATTTGGATTGAGGCTCGGCCCGCATTAGCGGGCCGGATGCCGTTAATCCTTCGTTTCGGTCTCAGTCTCGGTTTCCGGCTTCGTACGTTCGCGCGCGGCAACCTTGGCCGCCAGCTTTTCAGCCTTCTTGGCCGCTTTCTGGCGGTCGCGCTCCTTGCGTTCCTGATCGTAGTTTGGTGCTCGCGCCATGTCGGCTCCTTTTGTGACTGCCTTGCGGCCCTGAGCCTGCCTAGGAGCATTAGCCGTCAAACACAACAGCCGAAGCGACAATGCGTGGCTGCTGGCATCCAAGAGATGCGGGCACTTGCCAGATCGGCGCCACAATGATGTAGGACATGCGGGCGCCAATGAATTGAGAAGCCCGTTTGTTTTGATCAAGTGACCGATGGCCACAATTTCACGGACCGCAGCAAGAGTTTTCTATTATTCGAGAAACGTCGCGCGCGATATCGCTCCGCAAGCGCTGTTTCGTGCCAGGCTGGCTGGCCGTCTCGAAAGGGCCAGGCTTTCCGGTGAGGCGGCACGCCGCAGGCTGAATTACTACAACAAGTTGCAGGATGGTTTCGCGCCAAGCGCCCATGCCGTGCGCATCGGCAAACTGCCCTTCACGCCAACCATGTACTATTACGACCTGAAGGAATTCGCCCGCTACTTCGATCCCGGCCTGCTCATCGACCTGGAATTCGGCGACGTCAGGAATGTCCCTAAGGTGCCTTCGATCGTTAAGGACAGGCCAATCTGTGCTGACGACAAGAACGCGATCATCATGAAACTCGACAAGTTTCGTCATTTCCAGATGCCGGCTGACGCCATCTCGTTCGCCGACAAGCTGCCGTCCGTTGTCTGGCGTGGTGATCTCAACAATCCGATCAGGACAAGATTTCTGAACGCCGTGCACGACTTGCCGTTCTGCGATGCCGGTTCGCACAAGCCGAACGCACCGCCCGAATACGCCAGGCCTTTTCTCAGCATCAGCCAGCACCAGCGCTATCGCTACATCGTCTCGCTCGAGGGCAACGACGTGGCGACCAATCTCAAATGGATCATGAATTCGAAGTCGCTCTGCATGATGCCGCCGCCGACCTATGAGACATGGTTTGCGGAGCGGCAGCTCGAAGCCAACGTCCACTATGTGCCGCTCGCGGCGGATTTCTCGAACCTTGAGGACCACGTCGCCTATTTCGAGCGGAAACCGGCGGAGGCGGAGCGCATCATCGCGGCCGCGAACGCCTATTGCCGGACATTCGACGACGAACAGACCGAGCAGGCGATCTCCCTGCTGGTGCTCTACAAATACTTCGTTCTGTCGGGCCAGATCAAACCGGATGCCGAGGTGTGGCGCTACATAACGGGCTAGTTGCGGCGCTCGGTCGAGGCAGCTAGCCATGCATTGGGGTGCTATCGGAATGCGTGGCTGGATGATACGGCAATCATGCTGCGGGAACCATCCCGACCGTCATTTGTTTGAACGCGTTTATCTTTGATCAAAAGAACCCATGGCCACCCTCCAACGAACGACGGCAAAGGTCTTCTACTATGCGCGGAACGTCATGCGCGATATCGCGCCGCAGGCGATCTTCCGGCGGCGATTGGCCAGCCGCCTGCAGCAGGCCAGACTCTCGGACGAGGCCGTGCGCCGGCGTCTGAATCACTACAACAAGCTGCAGGACGCTTTTACGCCAGGCCCGGATGCGGTGCGCATCGACAAGATACCGTTTGAACCGAGCATGTACTATTACGACCTGAAGGAATTTGCCCGCTATTTCGATCCATCATTGCTCATCGACCTGAAGTTCGGCGATGTCATCGGCGTGCCCAAGCTGCCGACCCTCGTCAAGGACCGGCCGATCCGCGCCGACAACAGCAATGCCGTCGTCATGAAGTTCAACAAATTCCGCCACTTCCACATGCCCGTCGATACCGTCGCCTTCGCCGACAAGCGCCCTGCCGTGGTCTGGCGCGGCGACCTCAACAATCCGATCAGAACACGGTTCCTGGATGTCGCGCGCGACCTGCCGTTCTGCGATGCCGGTTCGCACAAGCGCAGCGCACCGGCTAAGTACAGCAAGCCCTTCCTCAGCATCAGCCAGCACCTGCGCTATCGCTACATCGTCTCGCTGGAGGGCAATGACGTGGCGACCAACCTCAAATGGATCATGAATTCCAACTCGCTCTGTCTGATGCCACCGCCGACCTACGAAACATGGTTCGGCGAGAGCCAGCTCGAGGCCGGTGTCCACTATGCGCCGCTCGACCCCGATTTTGCCGATCTCGGCGCAAAACTGCGCTATTTCGAAGCGCACCCGGCCGCGGCGGAGCGCATCATAGCCGCAGCCAATGCCTATTGCCGCAAATTCTCCAATGAACGGGACGAGCATTCGATCTCCTTGCTCGTCCTCTACAAATATTTCGTGCTCGGCGGCCAGATCGAACCCGATCCCGAACTCTGGCGGTTTATCGGCGGCTAGCTCATGCTCTCGGCCTGATGCCGATCAGATATCGCTGCGGTCGAGAACCAGATCGGCGGGGCCGAAGCGATCCTTCGCTGTTAGTTGCTGGTGCCAGTAGGGGTAGAGCAGGGGCGGCCGGCTGACCGCGTCGAGGCGCTGGCGTTCTTCGGTGCCGAGCTTCAGGGCCGCCGCCGCAAGGTTGTCCTTGAGCTGAGCGTCATTGCGGGCGCCGATCACCAGCGAGGAGACGGCAGGGCGGCCGAGCAGCCAGGCGAGCGCCACCTGCGCCGCCGAGACACCACGATCCTTGCCGATGTCGACCAGCACATCGACAATCCGCCACAGCCGGTCCTCGTCGCGGATCGGCGGCTCGGACCAGCCGGCAAGCTGGCGAGCGGTCGGGCTGTCACGGCGGTATTTGCCCGACAGCAGGCCGCCGGCGAGCGGGCTCCAGACCAGAACGCCCAGCCCCTGATCGACCGAGATCGGCAAGAGCTCGTACTCGGCCTCGCGTGCTTCCAGCGTATAGTGGATCTGCTGGGTGACGAAGCGTTGCTGGTGACGGCTGTCGCTGATGGAAAGCGCCTTCATCACCTGCCAGCCGGAATAGTTGGAGCAGCCGATGTAGCGCACCTTGCCCTGGCTGACCAAACTGTCGAGCGCGGCAACGGTCTCCTCGAGTGGGGTGAGGCCGTCCCATTGGTGGACGAAATAGATGTCGATGACATCGGTCTTCAAGCGCTTCAGGCTGCTCTCGCATTCACGGATCAGATGGTGGCGCGACAGGCCCTCGTCGTTCGGGCCCTTGCCGATCCGCATCCGCGCCTTTGACGCGATCAGCACATCGTTCTTGCGCTTGCCGCCGAGCGCTTCGCCAATGATCTCTTCGGAGAGCCCGTTGGAATAGACGTTGGCGGTGTCGATGAGGTTGATGCCGGCATCGATGCACATGTCGATCATCCGCTTGGCTTCGGCGAGATCGCTGTTGCCGACCGCCGCGAAGGGCCCCGCGCCGCCGAATGTCATGGTGCCAAGCGTCAGTGTCGAAACCTTCAGGCCGGAACGGCCAAGGGTGCGGTATTCCATGTCTGATCCTCACGATTTGTTGAAGAGGCGTGCCGCCAAGGCAGGCCTGGAATGCGACCGCATTTGTAGGACAATTCAGCCTGCTTGTCGCCATGCAACGACGGTCGATCGATCGTACATTGCGGAATTTGCAACGTCGGAATTGCGCTCGGGCTGCAATAAAACCGTCACCGCCGGCCTATATTGAAGTCGGCTCAGGTGTTTCCATTCAGGCCGCTGGCCAGCAATTGGGGCGCCAGTGGTAACCGAGAGGGCTTGCAAGCGGAGCAGTTGATATGACCGAGCTGAAACAGAATTCCCCTGCCAAGGACTGGCTTGAGGCCGAGCTCGCCGACACGCTCGACGAGGACTATGAGCTCGAAATGTCGGAGCCGGCCCTCTCTATGGAGATCGCCAAGATCTACAAGAACTCGCATCCGCCTTCGATCGATCGCATGCGGTATTTTCGCGACCTGATCAGCCTCCAGTCCGAATTGATCAAGCTGCAATCCTGGGTCGCCTACCACAAGAAGAAACTGGTGGTGATATTCGAGGGCCGCGACTCCGCCGGCAAGGGCGGCGTCATCAAGCGCATCACACAGCGGCTCAATCCGCGTATCTGCCGCGTCGTGGCGCTTCCGGCTCCGACCGAACGCGAGAAGTCGCAATGGTATTTCCAGCGCTATGTCCCGCATTTGCCCGCAGGCGGCGAGATCGTTTTGCTCGACCGCTCCTGGTACAACCGCTCCGGCGTCGAACGGGTAATGGGTTTTGCCAATCCCGAGCAGGTCGAGGAGTTCTTCCATGACGTGCCGGAGTTCGAGCGCATGCTGGTGCGCTCGGGCATCACCGTGGTCAAATACTGGTTCTCGATCACCGATGAGGAACAACAAATGCGCTTCCTGATGCGGATCCACGACCCGATGAAACAGTGGAAGCTGTCGCCGATGGACCTGCAGTCGCGGGTGCGCTGGGAACAGTACACCAAGGCCAAGGAGGAGACCTTCGCCCGCACCAACATTCCCGAGGCGCCCTGGTTCATCGTCGAGGGTAACGACAAGAAGCGCGCGCGGCTGAACTGCATCGACCATCTGCTCAAGCAGCTGCCGTATGAAGAGGTGCCACACGAGGAGATCACGCTGCCGGAGCGCGTCTTCAACCCGGAATACGAGCGCCAGGTGCTGCCGCGCGAACTTTACGTGCCGGAGAAGTATTGAGCGAGAGTTTTGTCCGTCTCCCCGTCACTATCCGGGGAGAAGGTGCCGGCAGGCGGCTGAGGGGCGGCGCTGGCTTTGATAATTGAGCCAGGATAAATCCCGCGCGCGCTATGTTCTTCTGCTGACACATTGCCATCTGACATGCTCGACAGCGCAATCTTCTAGCGCTAGCGCCGCCCCTCATTGTCCTGCCGGACATTTCTCCCCGTATAGTGACAGGGAGAAACGGGCGTTCGTCGAGGGTTTCGCCACCTTACGCCCGCTTGATCACGACATGCGTGGCAAGCGCCGTCGCCACTTGCTCGGTGCATTGATAGCCAAGCTTCACCATATCCAGCCCCGCAAAAAGGTTCTCGCCTCTGCCAAGCAGCACCGGCGAGATCGCCAGGTGCATCTCGTCGATCAGCTTTTCCTGCAGATACTGCCGGACGGTGGAGACGCCGCCGCCGACTCGCACGTCCTTGCCTGACGCGGCCGCTTTGGCCTGTTCGAGAGCCGAATGAATGCCGTAGGTTACGAAATAAAAGGTCGTGCCGCCTTCCATCACGATGGGATCGCGCTTGTAATGCGTCAGCACGAAGGTCGGGACGTGATAGGGCGGGTTGTCGCCCCACCAGCCCTTCCAGCTGTCGTCAGGCCATTCGCCGCGGATCGGCCCGAACATGTTGCGGCCGAGGATCCAGGCGCCGACATTCTCGAAGCTGCGCGCCGCAAAGTCTTCGTCGACGCCTGTCTCGCCGCCTTCCTCGCCAAACATCTTGCGGAAGGTGCGGGTGCTGAAAGCCCATTTGTGCAGGGCCGGTCCGCCGACTCCGAGCGGATTTTCAAGGCTCTGATCGGGACCGGCGCCATAGCCGTCAAGCGACAGGCTGAAAGCGTTGACGCGAAGTTTGGACATGAGGACCTCCTTCTTCTTGAGAGCCAGTTGTATTTTGCAAGCGGTTTTCTAGCAAACTGATTTTGAATTGCAAGCGGTTTTTCGAGGCGGAAAAGGTGTTTCCGAATCTTGCCGCCAAGCTACGGCCACCGCCTCATTGCCCGGTCAGTTGGCGCGCGACGATTCCAAGGTCCTCGCTGTGGCTGATCGTCAGGTCGCGGGCGGCCAGCGCCTGCCGCATGGCTTTCGCCATCGTCTTGGCATGGCAATAGGCAAGCATGACCGTTTCCTCGGGTTGCGGCGAAGCCTTCGTCAGTGCCCGCCTTGCCGACACCGTCGCCCGACGGTGAAACGGGTCAGGAAGCATCCTCAGAAGGCGTTCGCCATACCTCTTGGCCGAGGTGCGGGCCGCCTCCGGCCGTGCTTCGATCATAGCTGCAGCTGCCAGTTTTTGTCAGCGGGTTTTCGATGGAACAGCCGACCAATCGAAGGAAGTGGTGACATCTACTGAAGTGCCTTGCCCGGGAAGTCGGGCTACCCCTTCAGCATCACAGCCACTTCGGGTGCGAAATAGGTCAGGATGCCGTCACAGCCGGCGCGCTTGAAGGCGAGCAACGATTCCAGCATCGCCTTCTCGCCATCGATCCAGCCATTGGAATCAGCCGCCTTGATCATCGAATATTCGCCCGAGACCTGGTAGGCGAAGGTCGGCATCTGGAATTCGTCCTTCAGCCGGCGAATGATATCGAGATAGGGCAGGCCGGGCTTGACCATCAGCATGTCGGCGCCCTCGGCGATGTCCTGCTCGGCCTCGCGCACCGCCTCGTCCGAATTGGCGTGGTCGATATAATAGGTCTTCTTGTCGCCCTTGAGCAGGCCGGCGGTGCCGACCGCCTCGCGATAGGGGCCGTAGAAGGCCGAGGCGAATTTGGTGGCGTAGGACATGATCGCCACGTCCTGGAAACCGTTGGCGTCGAGCGCGTCGCGGATGCCGCCGATACGGCCGTCCATCATGTCGGACGGCGCGATGATGTCGGCGCCGGCCGCCGCCTGGATGACGGCCGCCGCCGCGACCTGTTCGACGGTCTCGTCATTGACGATGATGCCATCGCGCAGGATGCCGTCATGGCCATGGCTGGTGAACGGGTCGAGTGCGGCGTCGGTGATGATGCCGATCTCGGGTACCGCGTCCTTGATGGCACGCGTGGCGCGGTTGATGATGTTTTCCGGGTCGAGGATGTGGGACCCCGTCTGGTCTCGCAGGCCGAGATCGACGTTGGGAAAGGTGGCAAGAGCCGGGATGCCGAGCTTGGCCGCCCGTTCGGCCTCCTTGACGGCAAGGTCGACCGAAAGCCGGAAGACGCCGGGCATGGCGGCAATCGGCTCTCGGACATTCCTGCCCTCGACAACGAATATCGGCCAGATCAGGTCGTCCACCGAAAGCCTGTTCTCCTGCACGAGCCGGCGCGACCAGTCGGCCTTGCGCATGCGGCGCAGGCGGCGGCTACCGGTGACGTCATCGACGCTGCGCGCGCCGGCAGCTTTTGCTGGGGTGAATTTGTTCATGGCCAAAACTCCGGATCCGCTGCTTTTACCACGAGCCCTTGGTGCTGACCAATGCGACACGTTTGTGCCAGTGCCGAAAGCTGCCACAACGCTGTCCCACCACGCCTATTGGGTCAGGGCTGCCCATTGCCCGAAAGGACCTGTGCCGCGCCTCCTATTGCCACACGGAACGCCTCGTCGAAGCTGACACCGCGCACCTGCCAGCGATAGGTCTTGCCGTGATCGGCCAGTCGCCAATCGGCGATCCAGCCCAGTTCCTCGTCGCTCCATACGATGCTGCCGGCGAGCGCTCGGTCGCCGCCGGTTTGCTTGGCCATCCGATCCAGCCTTGCCATGTCCGTCGCGCGTAGCGCTCCTTCACCCAAGCCGGCAAGTTGCGCGGCTTTCGGAAACGCGACATGCATCAGCATCGGCCCGGTGGCATTGACGAAGGATTCGCGCATCGTCTCGCCGCGCCCTTCCTCGGCGCTCAGAACGAAATGCCGCGCGCCTTGTTCGGTCGTGAGGAAGACGGTGAGTGTCGGCCGCTCGCCCAGCCAGGGCCTGCTGCCGAGCGACGCCAGCAGCCTGTCGATCACATCAGGTTTGTAGAAGCAGGTGAGATCATGCGGCCGGTCATGCGTGCCTTGCTCGTCATGGATCGGAATGCCCTCCATCCGGTCATGGTAGCGGAACGAGTCGACAAAGCTGCCGGCCTTGTCGCGCAGCGCGTCCATTTCGCGTCTGGCAAGCAGCCGCTGATCGCCCGAAACACGGACGAGCACCTTGTCGAGGCAAGTCCTGAAGCCGAGCTGACGGTTTTCTTCACCCTGGCCGGTGACAATGGTCTGCGAGTGGTAAAGGTCGCCTAGGTCGGTTGCCCCCGCGGCGACATTGGTTGCCATCAACACCGATAGGCAACTCAGAACAAAGGCAAGGCGCAAAAACGGCGGCATGGCTAACTATCCTGCTCTCGGCCTCTCGTAACGTCCACCAATAGCATCGGCCTCCGCTAGCCGCCAAGATCGAGGCGGCCAGGCTGCAGCCATTGACGCACCCATGTGCCGCCTTTAGCACTTCAGTCCCGCAGGCGTGGGAACAAGGATTCTCTGGCGATGGATTTTGGTGGAGGCGACGAAATTCGCTTCGAAAGGTTGGGCAGGGCGGGGGTCGTCACGCTGACGCGGCCGCAGGCGCTCAACGCCGTCACCCATCGCATGATCAAGGCGCTAGGCAAGGCCCTGCGGTCTTGGGAGCGCGACGAGGGTGTGGATGTCGTCGTGGTCAAGGCCGAGGGCAGGGCGTTTTCGGCCGGGGGCGATATCCTGCACATCTACGAAGCCGGTCGGGCTGGAAACCCACCGGTAGAGTTTTTCGCAGACGAGTATCGCCTCAACGCCTACATCGCGCGTTTCAAGAAGCCCTATGTGGCGCTCATCGACGGTATCGTCATGGGCGGCGGGGTCGGCATTTCCTTCCACGGTTCGCACCGGGTGATGACCGAGAATGCCCAGTTCGCCATGCCGGAGGTCGGCATCGGCTTTTTCCCGGATGTCGGCGCCAGTCATCTGCTGCCCGACCTTGGCGGTTCCTTCGGCATGTACCTGGCGCTGACCGGGAACCGCATTCGTTATGGCGATGCGCTGTGGTCGGGGCTGGCCACCCACACCATCAAGGCCGAAGACCAGCTAAGCTTCCTCGATCGGCTGGCGCTGACGGGCGATCCGGAATCGGTGCTGCGCGGTTTCTTTGTTCCGGCCAAGCGGGAGACCGACAGGCCGATCCTGGAGGCGATCTCCCGCCATTTTGCCCAACCGTCGCTGCCGGATCTCATCGACACCCTGGACCGCGCGGGCAAGGACGAATTCGCCGCCGGGACGCTGGCAACGATCCGCACGCGCTCGCCGACCAGTCTTCGCGTCGCCTGGCGACAGATCAGCGCCGGGCAGACCTTGTCGATGGACGACTGCATGAAGATGGAGTTCCGCATCCTGAACCGGATGCTGGCCGGCCACGATTTCTACGAAGGCATCCGCGCCGCCATCATCGACAAGGGCTCGAAGCCGCAATGGCGGCCGGCAGCGATCGATGCGGTCGGCGAGGCGGATGTCGAGGCCTATTTTGCCTCGCTCGGCGATCGGGAACTCGAGTTGTGAGCGAGGTGACATCGAGACGCGTCGTCCTGCAGCCCTCGACCGTCGAGGTGATCTTCGCCTGGTTCCAGCGTGTTATCGCGGGCTACTGCCTGCTGTTCGGCATCCTCTACTGGATCAAGCTGATCGGCTTCTATCCGGGCTCGCTGTGGCGGTTCGACCTTATGCCGGTGCATTGGCAGGTCGCGGCGGTGATGCTCGCGGTGTTCTTTCCCTTCGCCGCGGCAGGGTTGTGGATGCTGGCGTCCTGGGGCCCGGTGATCTGGTTCATCTGCGCGGTCACGGAGACGGTCATGTATGCCGGCTTTCCCGAGCTTTTCGGCCATCGTCCCCTGATCATCGTCTCGCATGCCTGCGTGGCGCTGCTCTATATCGTCTTTCGCGTCGTCATCTACCTGCAGAAACGGCCGGCACGGCACTAATGCATGTCGCCCGGAAGTGTCCTCGGTTCCGGGATCACGACATGCATAAAATCAGAGGCGACGTGCTGTAAGCCTTATACCCATTGACGACCTGTCGACTGCCTGAATCCGGCGCGGCGATCATTGCCTAAATCTTTAGGTTAATCATCCTTGCCCGGGTGACCGTTCGTTAAGCGTCTTGCGAAACCTCTTACCGGTAAGCTCTTGTTAGCCCTAGCGTTTAAGTCGAATTTTATGAGTATTCGATAGTGTCGCGATCAAGGTGAAAAACAAAAAATCACCAAGGCGACAAACGAGAGGCAAAGACAATGATCAATTCGCGTCCGGCGGCGAAGACCGCCAACGTTTCCGACGATCGCCGCGAGGCTATCCGTTCCCTGTACATGGAATCGCTGCAGCTGGTCGAGCGTTTGCACCGCCGTCTGCTTGATGTCATCAAGGACGAATTCGACCGCAACGGCCGCTCCGACATCAACGCCATCCAGGCGCTGCTGCTCTTCAACATCGGCAATTCCGAGCTGACCGCCGGCGAACTGCGCTCGCGTGGCTATTATCTCGGCTCGAACGTCTCCTACAATCTGAAGAAGCTGGTCGATCTCGGCTTCATCAACCACCAGCGCTCGCGCATCGACCGCCGTTCGGTCCGTGTCTCGCTGACGCCGAAAGGCAATGAAGTGGCGGACGTGGTTGCCGGTCTCTATGAGCGCCATGTCGGCTCGATCGAACAGGTCGGCGGCATCAACACCGACGAGTTCAAGCAGATGAACCGCGCTTTGCAGCGGCTCGACCGCTTCTGGAACGACACGATTGCCTACCGGATGTAAGACCATCCAGGAAACGGAGCCGCGCCGCAGAAGCGTGGCCGAAACAGCGACCTCCAGTCAGGGCCGGTGCCGAAAAGCACCGGTCTTTTCTTTCTTGCGTCCGGCCGAAGCAAATTACCGGCCAAGGCCACGTTGCCGCCATATTCCAGTGGAACCGAGAGCGGAAGTGATGCTGTGGTGAAGACCATGCGTCCACCCGCAACCGTGTCGCGCCCCTTGGCTTGGTCGCCAATGTGATACGGACCATGGTTGGCTAATTGTTAAGATTGCCGATTTTAGAGTGCGGGCGAGATCGCGCGATGGTCGATGCAGCAAGTGATCGAACCGCTACAAGAATGTCTGGAACGTCCATGAGAACCAGCCGCCGCTTTTTCCTTTCCGGAGCCTCCGCGCTCGCTGCCGCCGTGGTGGCTGGGCGTGCGAATGCGCAGGACGTGATCGGAGATATCCTGAAATCCTCGGCCCGCGGCAACTGGGACGATCAGTTCGATGCACGCGCCAGCGAAGGCGGCAAGGTGGCCTCGACGCTGCCCATCTTCAGTCCCCAGACTGTCGCCTTCACCGAGCAGGCGGTCGCGCAGTATCAGAACATTGTCGGGCAGGGCGGCTGGACAGACGTTCCCGCGACGAAGAGGCTGCAACTCGGCGTCGACGATCCGGACGTGGTGCCGCTGCGCAAGCGCCTGATGGTTGCGGGCGACCTGTCGCAGAGCGCCGGCATTTCGACGGCTTTCGATTCCTATGTCGACTCGGCGGTCAAGCGCTTCCAGTTGCGCCACGGCCTGCCGGCTGACGGCTCGATGGGCAAATACACCTATGCCGCGATGAACGTTTCGGCACAGATCCGGCTCGGCCAGTTGCAGACCAATCTGCAGCGGCTGAAGGAAAAGGCCGGTACGTTGGGCAGCCGTTATGTTCTGGTCGACATTCCGGCGGCGCAGGTCGAAGCGGTCGAGAACGACCGGGTCGTGCTTCGCCACACCGCGATCGTCGGCAAGATCGATCGCCAGACGCCGATCGTCAATTCCAAGATCAACGAGATCATCGTCAATCCGTACTGGAACGCACCGGTCTCGATCGTGCGCAAGGACATCATTCCGTTGATGCGGAAGAATCCCGACTATCTCAAGAACAGCCATATCCGCCTGTTCGCGCCTGATGGCAGCGAAGTCGATCCGATGAATGTGGACTGGTCGACCGACGATGCCGCCAAGTACCGTTTTCGTCAGGATCCCGGTTCGGAAAACGCCATGGCGTCGGTCAAAATCAATTTCCCGAGCCCGGACGGCGTCTACATGCACGACACGCCGCAGCAGAGCCTGTTCGGCAAGATGATGCGCTTCGATTCCTCGGGCTGCGTGCGTGTCCAGAACGTGCGCGATCTCGTCACCTGGATCCTGCGCGACACGCCCGGCTGGGATCGCCAGCATTTCGAGGCGGCCATCAAGACCGGCCAGAACACGCCGATCCAGGTCACCAACCCGGTGCCGGTGCATTTCCTCTATCTCTCTGCCTGGTCGACAGGACCCGGCGTCGTCCAGTTCCGCGACGACGTCTATGCGCTCGACGGCAACAGCGAGCTGCAGATCACGTCTTCACTGTAACGACCTGATATTTTTTTTAAAAAGCCGCTCTCAGGCGGCTTTTTTGTTGCGGATGTCGTCAGATCCACTCATTCGACCGGCTGGACGAAGCTCAGGCGATTGGCGATGGTCGGCAAACAGCCGGGATCGTGCCATGGACGTCGCCATCTTCATTCTCGTCGTGCTGGTCTTCGTGGCGCTGTCGGGCGCGCTCGTCCGCCTGGTTCGAGTGCCGCTGCCGGTGCTGCAGATCGCCATCGGCGCGGCCCTTGCTTGGCCCGCCAAGGGCCTCCATGTCGAGATAGATCCGGAACTTTTCCTGCTGGTGTTCATCCCGCCGCTTCTGTTCGGCGACGCCTTCGCGGCGCCCAAACGCGAACTCGTCGCTTTGCGCGGACCCATACTCGATCTCGCCATCGGACTGGTCTTCTTCACCATTGTCGGCTTCGGCTATGCCTTGCATTGGCTGGTGCCGAGCATTCCGCTCGTCGTCGCATTCGCGCTGGCCGCCGTTCTGTCGCCGACCGACGCCGTGGCTGTGTCCGCCATCGTCGACAGGAATGTGGTTCCGTCCCGGTTGATGCACATATTGGAGGGCGAGTCGCTGCTCAACGACGCGTCGGGCCTGGTCATGTTCCGCTTTGCGGTGGCGGCGGCATTGACCGGCAGCTTCTCCTTCGCGGGAGCCTCGCTCAGCTTCCTCTACGCCGTCGCCGCTGGCATCCTGGCCGGTATCGCGGCGCTGTTCATCGCCGCCAAGGCGCTGCAACTGCTCAACCGCATCGGCGGCGTGCCCGCCGAAGCGCAGGTTCTCGTCATGATCCTGCTGCCTTTCGTCGCCTATCTCGGCGCCGAGCATGTCGGTGCCTCGGGTATCCTGGCGGCCGTCACCGCCGGCCTGCTGACCGGGGCTTCCGGCATGTACCGCTTCCTTGGCGTGTCGGCGCGCATGCAGACCCTGTCGCTTTGGGCGACGCTCACCTTCGTCTTCAATGGCGCTCTGTTCATTCTGCTCGGCCTGCAGCTTCCCGACATCATCCGCAAGGTCCCACCGGAACTGTCCAGCCGTCATTGGCTGATCGAGCCGGTGGCGACGGTGCTGATCCTGACGCTCTGCCTGATCGGGCTGCGCTTCCTGTGGATCTGGGCCGGGGACATCGCCCAGGCGATCGCGGCGCGCATCGGCAAACGCGAGGCCGAGCCGTTCGGATTTCGCGTCCGGCTTGCCGGCTCCGTGGCCGGCGTGCGCGGCGCAATCACATTGGCGGGCATCCTGTCATTGCCGCTCGCTTTGCAGGACGGCTCTCCCTTTCCTGAACGTGATGTGGTGATCTTCCTTGCCGCTGGCGTCATCATCTGCTCGCTTCTGATCGCCAGCCTTGCCTTGCCCAGGATAGCGCGGGGGCTGGTCGAGCCGGGCAAGGATCCGGCAGCGGCGGAAGAGCGCCGGGCGCGCGTCGGCGCCGCCAATGCGGCGATCGCCAGGATCGAGAGCATCGCCAACGAGGCGGGCGAGGGCGAGGCGGTCCAGGCCCGCCTGGCCGTCGCCGACAGCATCGTGGCAGGTTACCGTAGACGCATCGCGGCTTCGGACGAAGCCGACGAGGCCCGCGCCGAAGCCCGCGAAGCCGGCAGGTTGGAGCTGGAACTCAGGGCGGCCGGCATCGAGGCGGAGCGTGCAGCGCTGCGCGCCATGTTCCGCAGCCAGGAGATCAACGATCACACGATGCGCGCGCTGTTTTCTGAAATCACCTTGACCGAGGCCTTACTGAAGCAGCGGCGGGACAGGAAATAGCGAACGGCCGCGATCCGTTGGCGCAAACCGGCCAGCAAATTTCGCGCTGCAAACGTGGCGAGCCCAAAACAACTGTGTTAATGGCCCGGCGAACGCAATGCATGTCGTCCAAGGCCGTTGAGTGGTTCGGGACGACGGCGTGCACGAATTTGCCCTTCCAACCCTAGGGGAACTCAGGCCATGGCAACAGCAGCGGCGGCGTCCAACAAATTCGAATCCTTCTTCGAAACCACTTTGGAAGATGCCGATCCGGAGATCTTCGGCTCCATCCGCAACGAGCTCGGTCGCCAGCGCCACGAGATCGAACTGATCGCCTCCGAAAACATCGTCTCGCGCGCCGTGCTCGAGGCCCAGGGGTCGATCATGACGAACAAATATGCCGAGGGCTATCCGGGCAAGCGCTACTATGGCGGCTGCCAGTTCGTCGACGTGGCCGAGGAACTGGCCATCGAGCGGGCCAAAAAACTGTTCGGCTGCAACTTCGCCAACGTCCAGCCGAATTCCGGCAGCCAGATGAACCAGGCGGTGTTCCTGGCGCTGCTGCAGCCCGGCGACACTTTCATGGGGCTCGACCTCAATTCCGGCGGCCATCTCACCCATGGCTCGCCGGTCAACATGAGCGGCAAGTGGTTCAAGGTTGTCTCCTACGGCGTGCGCAAGGACGACCACCTGCTCGACATGGACGCCATCGAGAAGACCGCGCACGAGACCAAGCCGAAGCTGATCCTGGCCGGCGGCACAGCCTATTCGCGTATCTGGGACTGGAAGCGTTTTCGCGAGATCGCCGACGCCGTCGGCGCCTATCTGATGGTCGACATGGCCCACATCGCGGGCCTCGTTGCCGGCGGTGTGCATCCCTCGCCCTTGCCGCACGCCCATGTGGTGACGACCACCACGCACAAATCGCTGCGCGGCCCGCGCGGCGGCATGATCCTGTGCAATGACGAGGATATTGCCAAGAAGATGAACTCGGCGGTGTTCCCTGGCCTGCAGGGCGGACCGCTGATGCATGTCATCGCCGCCAAGGCGGTGGCCTTCGGCGAAGCGTTGAAGCCGAGCTTCAAGGTCTATGCCGAAAGCGTCGCCGCCAACGCCAAGGCGCTTGCCTCCAGCCTCAAGGAAACAGGCCTCGACATCGTCTCCGGCGGCACCGACAACCACCTGATGCTGGTTGACCTCAGGCCCAAGAACGCCACCGGCAAGCGCGCCGAGGCGGCCCTTGGCCGCGCCAACATCACCTGCAACAAGAACGGCATCCCCTTCGACCCGGAAAAGCCCTTCGTTACCTCTGGCGTGCGGCTCGGCACGCCCGCCGGCACCACGCGCGGTTTCGGCCAGGCCGAGTTCCGCGAGATCGGCAAACTGATCGCCGAGGTGCTGGATGGGCTCAAGGTTGCCAATTCCGACGAAGGCAATGCGGCGGTCGAGGCGGCGGTCAAGGCCAAGGTCGTCGCATTGACCGGTCGATTCCCCCTCTATCCTTATCTCGGTTGATCCCTTATCTCGGGCGATCCCTTATCGCGGTTGACCGGGCGCGAAGCGTCATCTTTTATCCACCGGAATCGCGTCACCCCTGATTGGGTGACGCATCGACCCGGAGAATTGATGATGCGAAATTTTTGTCTTGCTTCTCTCGGCGCTTTAGGTTGGCTGGCCGCCTGCGGCCCCGTTTTGGCCCAGACGCAGCCCGCTGCGGACATGCCTGCCACCAGCACTTTCGGCCGGTGGACGACCATGGTCGATACGCTCGACACCGGCCAGGACGCACACAAGACCTGCGCGGCCTCGACGGCGTTCTTCGATGCGAGTGGCAATTCGGGCACGCTGACATTGTCGATCTCGACCGGCGACGCGCTGCCGCCTGACGCCTATCCGGCCGTCATGCTCACCATCGACAACCGGACCCTGCCGACCGACAAGAAGATCTCTGCCATTTTCGGCGATCCCGGCATCAAGGTTTCCGCGACGGTTTACTCCAGCGATGCCGTCAATGGCCGTCCGAGCTGGACGATCGACAACCAGGCCAAGACAAGTCTCGCGCTGCTGCGGGCCATGCGAAAAGTCACATCGCTCGACGTCACCTTCGGCAAGCAGGCTGTCGCCAGCATTCCGATGGACGGTTTCACGAAGGCCTATCGCACCCTCGGCACATCTTGTGGCTTCCCAACCAAGGACGTGGCACCTTAACGGCCTGGCCGGAGCAAGCTTGCCACGCTGGCAATCTTCCTCGCGCCTCGCTATCTCTGAGGTGCGGCAGGCAGTGGAAAAAGCGGAACTGCTTCTATCCGCACCGGAAAGGCTCTAAGCCTTTCACCCCACCAGATTCGCGAACCCAAGGCTCTCCATGCGCTGTCCCTATTGCCAGTCCGAAGATACGCAGGTGAAGGATTCGCGCCCCGCCGAGGATGGCGCGGCGATCCGCCGGCGGCGTGTCTGCCCCGATTGCGGCGGCCGTTTCACGACGTTCGAGCGCGTGCAGTTGCGCGACCTCGTCGTGGTCAAGAAATCGGGACGAAAAGTGCCGTTCGACCGCGACAAGCTGTTGCGCTCGGTCGAGATCGCGGTGCGCAAGCGCAATGTCGATCCCGAGCGCATCGATCGCGCGGTGACTGGGATCGTGCGCCAACTGGAAAGCTCCGGCGAAACGGAAGTGGCCTCGGGCGAGGTCGGCCGGCTGGTCATGGATGCGCTGAAATCGCTCGACGATGTCGCCTATGTGCGCTTCGCCTCGGTCTATCGCAATTTCCGTGAGGCCAAGGATTTCCACGAGTTGCTCGGCGAACTGAAGGGGGACGAGGAAAAGAGCGAAGAGGACGCCGGCTGAGCATGGCAGCACCGCAACGCAGCGAGGCCGAACAAGCGACCTTTGACCGCCGTTTCATGGCCGCGGCCTTGCGGCTGTCGCGCAAGAATGCCGGACGCACCTCGACCAACCCGTCCGTCGGCACGCTGATCGTGCGCGATGGTGGGACCGGGCCGATGATCGTCGGTACCGGCGTCACCGCCGTCGGCGGCCGGCCGCACGCCGAGACCGAGGCGCTTGCCGAGGCCGGCGAACTCGCGCGTGGCGCCACCGCCTATGTCACTTTGGAGCCTTGCGCCCATCACGGCCGCACGCCGCCTTGCGCCAACGCGCTGGTCAGTGCCGGCATTGCGCGTGTCGTGGGTGCGGCCAGCGATCCCGATCCGCGGGTCTCTGGCAAGGGTTACGCCATCCTGCGCGAGGCCGGTGTCGAAGTGGTCGAAAAGGTCCTCGCCACGGAAGCTGCCGAACAGATGGCGGGCTACTTGATTCGCTCTTTGAGAAAGCGCCCGGAAGTAATTCTGAAGCTTGCGCTTTCCAGCGACGGCAAGATTGGCAGGGAAGGCGCCGGCCAGGTCGCGATAACAGGCGACATGGCGCGCCGCGAAGTCTACCTCATGCGCGCCGAGGCGGACGCCATCCTGGTCGGCATCGGCACGGTGCTGGAAGATGATCCGGCGCTTACGGTGCGTTTGCCCGGACTGGAGAACCGCTCGCCGGCACGCATCGTGCTCGACCGCCAGATCAGGCTGCCGGAGGGCTCGAGGCTGGTGTCGGGCGTCGATCGAGTACCTCTTTATGTCGCGGCTTGCCTTGAGGCCGATCCGCGGCGGCGGGCCGCGCTCGAGCGCGCCGGCGTGCGCTTCATCGGTACGGAGACGCACGAGGGCGGCGTCGCCTTGCCGGAGCTGCTCGAGGATTTGGCGGCGCTTGGCATGGCAAGCGTGCTGGTCGAGGGCGGCGCCAAGGTGGCGAGCGCCTTTCTGGCCGACGGGCTGGTCGACCGCATCGTGCTGTTCCAGGGACCGGAAGCGATCGGCCAAGACGGCATTGCATCGCCTGTCGACGCTGACCATATCCCGGTGGGTTTTCGCAAGCTGCGCGAGATGCGGTTCGGCGAAGACGGTTACGCCGAATGGATCAGGGATTTTCAGGGATAGCGATCGATGTTTACCGGGATTGTCACCGATATCGGCACCGTGGCCGCCATCAAGCCGCTGCGGGAAGGGGTGGGACTGCGCATCGACACTGCCTATGATCCCGAGACCATCGCCATCGGCGCCTCGATTTCCTGCGGTGGCGTCTGCCTAACGGTCACGGCTTTGCCCGACAGCGGCTCGAACGCGCGCTGGTTCGAGGTCGAGGCCTGGGAGGAGGCGCTCAGGCTGACCACGGCGGCGGGTTGGAAGGCCGGCACCAGGATCAATCTGGAACGGGCGCTGCAGCTCGGCGACGAGCTTGGCGGCCACATCGTTTCGGGCCATGTCGACGGCACCGCCGAGATCGTTGAACGCAGGGATGAGGGCGATGCGGTGCGCTTCACACTGGAAGCGCCGCGCGATCTGGCGAAATTCATTGCGCCGAAAGGCTCCGTTGCGCTCGATGGCACCTCGCTCACCGTCAACAGCGTTACGGGCACCCGCTTCGACGTGCTGTTGATCCATCATTCGCTGACCGTCACCACCTGGGGCGAGCGCAAGGCAGGCGACCGCGTCAATCTTGAGATCGATACCATGGCCCGCTACGCCGCCCGGCTGGCGGAGGCGGCGAAAGAGGGACAGGCATAGCCTCGGTCTTAATCGGCATTATTAAACTTGATTGCGAGGCCCTGACGGAAACAAAGGTTATCACTGGTCATGTTCCACTGCCGCTTGCGAGGAAAGTGGACCAACTGGCTGCTCGACTGAGCGTCCGCGCGGGTGGATCGTTAAACAGGCACTTTCCGCTTGGGTTGTTTTGGAGGAGGAACGTCCACGGCTCACGCTTGAAGCGCTGGCCGATGTCGACGCTGGTCGGGTTATAGACCACCAGGCCGTTCAGGCCCGGGCAGAGAGCCTTGGTAGTGAAAAGCCGCTCCCTGCGCCACGCTGGTGGAGCTAAGTGGACCAGTAGGGCTTTGGCCGACCTGGTCGGGCTTCATGACTTTCTTGCATCAGCAAACAATCAGGCCGCCGCCAGTGTGGTGCGGTCGCTGGTTGCCGCTGCAGCACGGCTAAACGAAGATCCGCGTCTCGGGAAGAAGCTGGAAGAGTTCGAGCCGCGTGAAGTCCGCCGCATTTTGGTCGGCAACTGCGAGGTCCGCTACGAGATAGAGAACACTACGATTTCACTGCTCCGTCCGTGGCAGACCCGAGAAGAGCGATAAGCGGACTTCGCCCCCAGCCAATCTTCCGCTTGCGATCAAACCGGCTTCGGCCTAAGTCACCGGCGACCCCGGAGACATCTATGGCTGGCACATCCCAACACGGCAAGGCGTTCATTCGTCCCAAGAAGAAGGCTCACCTTCTCGTCATCGAGGCGCGCTTTCACGACGATCTCGCCGACGCACTGCTCGATGGGGCGACAAGCGCGCTCGACGAAGCGGGCGCGACTTTCGACGTCGTCACTGTTCCCGGTTCGCTTGAAATTCCCGCGGTGATCACCTTCGCGCTCGACGGCATGGCTGAAGGCGGGACGGGCTATGACGGTTTCGTCGCCCTCGGCACGATTATCCGTGGCGATACCTATCATTTCGATATCGTCGCTAATGAATCCAGCCGTGCGCTCATGGACCTGTCCGTGCAGGACTCGGTCTGCATCGGCAACGGTATCCTGACCACCGAGAACGATGCGCAGGCGTGGACGCGGGCCAAGCGCTCCGAAGGCGACAAGGGTGGCTTTGCCGCGCGTGCGGCGCTGACCATGATCGCGCTGAAGGAACAATTGGGAGCGCAATCGTGAGCGAACCCGCTTCGCCCGGACAGCCCGCGGTGCGCCACGCCAACAAGCGCGGCGCTGCCCGTCTGGCCGCCGTGCAGGCGCTCTACCAAATGGATGTCGCCGGCAGCGGCGTGTTCGAGATCACCGCCGAGTACGAGGCGTTCCGCCTCGGCAAGGAAGTCGATGGCGCGCTCTATCGCGAGGCGGACGCGCAGTGGTTTCGCGCCATCCTGACCGGCGTCGTCGAGAACCAGAAGACCATCGACCCGATTATTCGCCAGGCGCTGACCGACGACTGGCCGCTGTCGCGCCTCGATTCGACGCTGCGTGCCATCCTTCGCGCGGGCGTCTACGAACTGATGAAGCGCGAGGACGTTCCTGTCGCGGTCATCGTCACCGAATATGTCGACATCGCCAAGGCCTTCTACGAGGAAGACGAGCCGAAGCTGGTCAATGCCGTGCTCGACCGCGTGTCACGCCGGGTGCGTGGCGAGGGACGCGGCAAGGACGCTTCGTGACCGCCATCACGGTCGAGGCGGGCAAGGAGGCGCGGCGCACCGCGCTGATCCTCGCCGCCTCGCAGGCGATCATCGGCTCGGCGGCTCCCATCGCGATTTCCATGGGCGCGCTAGCCGGGCAATATCTGCTCGGCGCCGACAAATCCCTGGCGACCGCGCCTATCACCGGCTTCAATCTCGGTGTGGCGCTCGGCGCCTTGCCCGCGGCCGCCATTATCCGCTGGCTGGGGCAGCGTGGCGGTTTCATGACCGGAACGGTGATCACCGCGCTCGGCGGGCTGGTCGCCACCCTGGCTTTGTTCCACGGCAGCTTCTGGCTGTTCGCGTTCGCGCTGCTCGTCATCGGTGTCGGCGGGGCCTTCGTCCAGCAGTTCCGTTTTGCCGCGGCCGACAACGCGCCGCCGGCGTTCAAGGCCCGCGCCATCTCCTTCGTGCTCGCCGGTGGCATCATCACCGCCATCCTCGGGCCGCAGATCGTCATCTTCACGCGCGAATTGTTCGCACCCGTCATGTTTGCCGGTTCATTCGCCTCGATCCTGCCGCTGGCGGCTGTCGGCGCCGTCATCTTGTCGTTCCTTCGTTTGCCGTCGAGGACCGCGAGCAAGGTGGACGTTGCCGACGGCGATGCCCGACCCCTTTCCGAAATCGTCACCAAGCCGCGTTTCGTCGCGGCGCTCTTCTGCGCCGTCGGCAGCTACGCGCTGATGAGTTTCGTCATGACCGGCGCGCCGCTCGCCATGGTGGGCTGCGGCCTGTCGGAGAACGATGCGACGCTGGGCATCTCCTGGCACGTCATGGCGATGTTCGGGCCAAGTTTCTTCACTGGCTCGCTGATCCATCGCTTCGGTGCCGAGCGCATTGTCGCCATTGGCCTGCTGTTGCTGATCGGCTGTGCCGTCGTTGCCTTGTCGGGCCTGGCGCTGTGGCAGTTCTGGACGGCGCTGATCCTGCTCGGCCTCGGCTGGAATTTCAGCTTCATCGGCGCCACCGCCATGGTGGCGGCCAGCTACCACCCTTCCGAAAAAGGTAAGGTGCAGGGCTTCCACGACTTCGTCCTGTTCGGCTCCGTCGCCTGTGCGTCGCTGATGTCGGGCATGGTCTATAATGCCTGGGGCTGGATGATGCTCAACTGGATGATCTTTCCGGTCGCCGCACTTTGCTTCGTGGCACTCGGCGCGCTTAAGATCACAAGCTTGCGACCGGCTTGACGCGAATTTGAAGCTATGCGTCCGGCGGCAGAACCTGAAGCACCCGCGCTATAAACATGTGGAACTCAGCCATGTAATTGCGCAGGAAATCCTCAGTGGATTCAACCGTCACCTCGCCGTCATCCGTGATCAGTCCCGGCGTGAACTGGATATAGGCTTCGGGTGCATTCATCTGCGGTGAGTTGCAGAAACTCAGCACGCTGCGCAGGCTTTGTTGGGCGACAGCGGTCGCGATGGCGCCCGGCGATGTTCCAATGACGGCCGACGGTTTGCGCGCGAATGAATTTTTGCCGTAGGGGCGGCTGGCCCAGTCGATCGCGTTCTTAAGTCCGCCGGGAATCGAGCGGTTATACTCCGGGGTGACGAACAGCACGGCCTGGACGGAGGCGATCGCCTTTTTGAAAGCCTGGGCGGCCGGCGGGAAATTGGCGTCGTAGTCGTAGCTGTAGAGAGGCAGATCCTTGAAGCCGATTTCCGTCATTTCGAGCTCGGGAGGGGCAAGTTGAACGAGCGCCTTCGCGAGCTTGCGGTTGATGGATGCCTGGGCAAGGCTGCCGATGAGATAACCGACCTTGTGTATGGCCATGACACGCTCTCCGTGTTTGCCGCCACCCGCACGGCATTATCCACCCGATAGCGGCCAATCGCCAGCCCGCTCTTGCGGCCAAGCCCAAATCGGCGCGTCCGGAACAAAAATATTGCGCGGGTCCCCCTTCATATGAAACCGTGTGCCCCGACTGGCCGTTGAAGCCATGCTCATATGCGGCCACCGCATTACGGTTCATAGCAAGGGGTTTTCACGATGTTTTCAGTCAAGGTTCTGGCCAGCGCGGCGATGGCGTTCGCCATCACAACGGCTTCCGCTAGCGCTCAGGTCGTCGTCTCCTCGAAGATCGACACCGAGGGTGGCGTGCTCGGCAACATTATCCAGCTCGTCCTCAACGCCAACAACATCAAGACCACGGACCGCATCCAACTCGGCGGCACGCCTGTGGTGCGCAAGGCGATCACCGCCGGCGAGATCGACATCTATCCCGAATACACCGGCAACGCCGCCTTCTTTTTCGAAAAGGCCGATGACCCCGTGTGGAAGGATGCCGCCAAGGCCTATGAGACGGCCAAGAAGCTTGACTACGACGCCAACAAGATCGTCTGGCTGTCACCGGCGCCGGCCAACAACACCTGGGCGATCGCCCTGCGCAAGGAAGTGACGGATGAGAACAAGCTCGTCACGCTGTCGGACTTCGGCAAATATGTTGCCGGCGGCGGCAAGGTGGTCCTGGCGGCCTCCGCCGAGTTCGTCAATTCGGCGGCAGCCCTTCCGGCCTTCCAGACTACCTATGGCTTCACGTTGAAGCCGGACCAGCTGATCACGCTATCGGGCGGCGATACAGCAGCGACCATCGCGGCCGCCGCCAACCAGACCAGCGGCGCCAATGCTGCCATGGTCTACGGCACCGATGGGGGCATCGCGCCATCGGGCCTCGTGGTGTTGACTGACGACAAGGGCGTGCAGCCTGTCTATCAGCCGGCGCCGATCATCCGCGAATCCGTGCTGAAGGAGCACCCGGAGATCGAAACGCTGCTGAAGCCGGTCTTCGCCAAGCTCGATCTCGTCACGCTGCAGGAACTGAACGGCCGCGTGCAGGTCGGCGGCGAGCCGGTCAAGGGCGTCGCCGAGGACTTTTTGAAGAAGAACGGGTTTTTGAAATAGCTACGCGTCGATAAGTGACGTCAGTGCGAGGCGCCTTATGACCCTGCGTTTCGATAAGCTCGGCGTGGTCATCGCTGCACTCGCGGCTTACGCCGCGTTTCTCGCGCCATTCGCCACCTTCCGCGCCAACCGCATCGTTCCCGGCCAGGCACGCTCTATCCTCGAGGCGCTGCCGCAGGCGATAGGGCCGTTGCTGCTCGCGATCATTGTCGTGGTGGCAATCATCGCGCTCCTCAAAACGCCGCTCGTCTTGCGCCTTGCAGCGAGCGTCGTGGCGCTTGTCGCGCTGGCGCTGCTCATCGGCGTCGCCGGCACATTTCTCACTCCGGCCGGCAATACCTTTGCCCGGGTCTCGCCGGCATCCGGCTTCTGGATTCTTATCTTCGCCTTCACGCTTTTGCTCGCCGACGTGCTGACCCGGCTCAACCTGTCGCCCTCGGCGCGCGTCGGCGTGCTTGTCGTCGCGGCACTGGCCATCGGCTTGCTGCTGATTTCGGGACGCTGGGACAGCCTCTCGATCCTCAAGGAATACTCCAACCGCGCCGACAGCTTTTGGGCAGAAGGCTCCAAGCATGTCACCCTTGCTCTCGGCTCGTTGCTTGCCGCCGTGATCGTCGGTCTGCCGCTCGGCATCCTATGCCACCGTGTCGAGAGCCTGCGGGCCGGCGTCCTCAACGTCTTGAACATCATCCAGACCATTCCCTCGATCGCGCTGTTCGGGCTGCTCATCGCGCCGCTTGGCTGGGTCGCGGCCCAGGTCCCGGGGGCCGCCGCGCTAGGCATCAGGGGCATCGGCACGGCGCCCGCCTTCGTCGCCCTGTTCCTCTATTCGCTTCTGCCGGTGGTGGCCAACACCGTGGTCGGCCTTGCCGGCGTGCCGCGCGCCGCCAATGACGCGGCGCGGGGCATGGGTATGACGGACCGCCAGCGCCTGTTCGGTGTGGAGTTTCCGCTGGCCTTTCCGGTGATCCTCACCGGCATTCGCATTGTCCTGGTGCAGAATATCGGTCTTGCCACCATCGCCGCGCTGATCGGCGGCGGCGGTTTCGGCGTGTTCGTCTTCCAGGGTGTCGGCCAGACGGCGATGGACCTGGTGCTGCTTGGCGCCGTGCCGACCGTGGCACTCGCTTTTGCCGCCGCCATCATCCTCGACGCTGTGATCGAAATGACCGCCACCAAGCGCAGGGTTGAAACGGCATGATCGAAATCGAAGGCATCACCAAGCGCTATGACGCGACCACTGTCGTGGACGACGTCTCGATGGTCATCGAGCCGCGCACGGTCTGCGTCATTGTCGGTACTTCGGGCTCCGGCAAGACGACGCTGCTGCGCATGATCAACCGGCTGGTCGAACCAACCGCCGGCGTCATCAAGCTCGACGGTGCCGACAATCGATCGGTACCCGGTTACGAACTGCGCCGCAGCATCGGCTACGCCATCCAGGGCCACGGCCTGTTTCCGCATCGCACGGTGGCGCAGAACATCGCCACCGTTCCGGTGCTGCTTGGCTGGGACAAGGCGCGCATCAAGTCCCGCGTCGACGAGCTGATGACGCTCTACCAGCTCGACCCGCAGGAATTTGGCCCGCGCTACCCGCACGAACTGTCCGGGGGCCAGCAGCAGCGCGTCGGCGTTGCCCGCGCGCTCGCCGCCGAACCCAATGTGCTGTTGATGGACGAGCCGTTCGGCGCACTCGACCCGATCATCCGCACCAAGGCGCAAGAGGATCTGCTGGCAATCCAGAAGCGCTTCGGCACCACCATCATCCTCGTCACTCATGACATGGAGGAGGCCGTGCATATGGGTGACAAGATCGCGGTGATGGATGCCGGCAAGCTCGTGCAATATGCAAGGCCGGCGGAGATCCTGGCGAACCCGGCTAGCAGCTTTGTCGAGACCCTGGTCGGCGCCAGCGAAAGGCCGTTCAGGCTGCTGTCGCTGGGGCGGGTACGCGATGCGGTGGAGCAGGGCGGTGCCGAAGGCGAGGCGATCCCCGGCGACGCCAGCCAGCGTGACGCGCTCGCGGAACTTCTCTGGTCCGGCAAGCCGGCGCTGCCGGTGAAGGGTGCCGACGGCAAGCCGATCGGCCGCGTCACCGTGGACGGACTGGTCAAGCGCGCGGCGAGGCCGGCATGAAGGCCTGGCTGCCGCTGCTGCTCAGGCTTGCCTTGGTGGTGTTGCTTGTTGCCTTCATCACCAGTCCGGCTTGGTTCGAGCCGTTGTTGAAGCCGCTGACCGAAAACAACGCACCCGTAATCTACAACCAGGGTAGCCTGCTGACGCTGACGCTGCTGCATCTGCGCACCGTGTTGATCGCGACCGTCGCCGCCACCATCGTCGCGGTGGCGCTCGCCATCCTCGTCACCCGGCCGGCTGGCGTCGAATTTCTGCCGTTGTCGCGCAGCCTGGTCAACATCGGCCAGACCTTCCCGCCGGTGGCGGTGCTGGCGCTCGCCGTGCCGGCTGTCGGCTTCGGCGAGAAGCCGACGCTGATCGCGCTGTTTCTCTACGGACTGTTGCCAATCTTCGAGAACGCACTCACCGGGTTGACGACCCTGCCGGCCAATGTCGTCGAGGCGGCACGTGGCGCCGGCATGACCGGCTGGCAAAGGCTCACCAAGGTCGAGTTGCCGCTCAGTGCACCGATCATCCTTGGCGGCATAAGGCTCTCCGTGGTGATCAGCCTGGCCACGGCCACAATCGGCTCGACGGTGGCCGCCAAGACGCTCGGCGAAGTGATCATCGCCGGCCTGCTATCCAACAATCTCGCCTTTATCCTGCAGGGGGGCCTGATCGTGGCGGCGCTTGCCGTGCTGATCTATGACGGACTGTCGGCGGTCGAGCGATACACGGCGCGCCGGATGGGCCGCGAAGCGGAATGACCCTCGGGGAGACCGGCGGTCTGCCCCGGATGTCTGATTCAATCGATCTAAATCGAAGGCCTTGTCGGCTCTGTCGTCCCGGTTTTTGTCTTTTGGGCGAAAGCCGGGCAAAAACCGAACAATATCTTGACGTTCGCGGCCCTGTTTCGCATACACCGATGCGAAGAGGCGGATTCCGCGCGCGGAATCCGTTCTTTGTCTCAACGGCCCAGGGAGGGGTTCTTTTGGGCCAACAATCGAGGAAAATTCGGCAATGACCATTATTTCCGCCGTCATCGCCTGCGGCCTGCTTTCAATCCTATACGCCATCTGGGCGACACGTTCGGTCCTCGCGGCCGATCAGGGCAATGCACGCATGCAGGAAATCTCCGCCGCCATCCGCGAAGGCGCCCAGGCCTATCTGGCGCGCCAATACACCACCATCGCCATCGTCGGAGCGGTCGTGCTCGTGCTCGCCTGGTGGCTGCTGTCGATCACCGCCGCCATCGGCTTCCTGATCGGCGCCGTTCTCTCGGGTGCCGCCGGCTTCATCGGCATGCATGTTTCGGTGCGGGCCAATGTACGCACCGCGCAAGCGGCTTCCAACAGCCTCGCCGCCGGCCTCGACATCGCTTTCAAGTCGGGCGCCATCACCGGCATGCTGGTGGCCGGCCTCGCTTTGCTTGGCGTTTCCATCTATTATCTCATCCTGACCCATTTCATGGGTCTTCAGCCCAACGATCGTATCGTCATCGACTCGTTGGTCTCGCTCGGCTTCGGCGCCTCGCTGATCTCGATCTTCGCCCGTCTCGGCGGCGGCATCTTCACCAAGGGCGCCGATGTCGGCGGCGATCTGGTCGGCAAGGTCGAAGCCGGTATCCCGGAGGATGATCCGCGCAACCCGGCCACCATCGCCGACAATGTCGGCGATAATGTCGGCGACTGCGCCGGCATGGCCGCCGACCTGTTCGAAACCTATGCGGTGACGGTTGTCGCCACCATGGTTCTCGCCGCCATTTTCTTCGGCGGCACCGCTGTCCTCGGTGCGGCGATGCTGTACCCGCTCGCCATCTGCGGCGCCTGCATCCTGACCTCGATCGTCGGCACCTTCTTCGTCAAGCTCGGCTCCAACGGCTCGATCATGGGCGCGCTCTACAAGGGCCTGATCGTGACCGGCCTGCTGTCGATCGTCGGCCTCGGCGTCGCCACCTCGGCCACGCTCGGCTGGGGCGAGGTCGGCACCGTCGCCGGCATGACGATCACCGGCAAGAACCTGTTCATCTGCGGCCTGATCGGCCTCGTGGTGACCGGGTTGATCGTGGTGATAACCGAGTACTACACCGGCACCAACAAGCGCCCGGTCAACTCCATCGCCCAGGCGTCGGTGACCGGCCACGGCACCAACGTCATCCAGGGCCTGGCGGTCTCACTGGAATCGACGGCACTGCCGGCAATCGTCATCGTCGGCGGCATCATCGCCACCTACCAGCTCGGCGGCTTGTTCGGCACGGCGATCGCCGTCACCACCATGCTCGGCCTCGCCGGCATGATCGTGGCGCTCGACGCCTTCGGCCCGGTCACCGACAATGCCGGCGGCATTGCCGAAATGGCGGGCCTTCCCAAGGAAGTGCGCCACTCCACCGACGCGCTCGACGCGGTCGGCAACACCACCAAGGCGGTGACCAAGGGCTACGCCATCGGTTCGGCTGGCCTCGGCGCGCTGGTGCTGTTCGCGGCCTACTCGAACGACCTGAAGTTCTTCGCCGCCAATGGCGACAAATATCCCTACTTCCAGGGCATGGGCGAAATCTCCTTCGATCTCTCCAACCCTTACGTCGTCGCGGGCCTGATCTTCGGTGGCCTGATCCCGTACCTGTTCGGCGGCATCGCCATGACGGCGGTCGGCCGCGCCGCGGGCGCCATCGTCGAGGAGGTGCGCAAGCAGTTCCGCGAGGATCCGGGCATCATGGCCGGCACCTCGAAGCCGAACTATGCGCGTGCGGTCGACCTTCTGACCAAGGCGGCGATCCGGGAAATGATCATCCCGTCGCTGCTGCCTGTGCTGGCGCCGCTCGTCGTCTATTTCGGCGTGCTGCTGATCTCGGGCTCGAAGGCGTCCGCCTTCGCGGCGCTCGGCGCCTCGCTGCTCGGCGTCATCGTCAATGGCCTGTTCGTCGCCATCTCGATGACCTCGGGCGGCGGCGCCTGGGACAACGCCAAGAAGTCGTTCGAGGACGGGTTCACCGACAAGGACGGCGTCAAGCACCTCAAGGGCTCCGAAGCACACAAGGCTTCGGTGACCGGCGACACCGTCGGCGATCCCTACAAGGACACCGCCGGCCCGGCGGTCAACCCGGCGATCAAGATCACCAACATCGTGGCGCTCCTGTTGCTGGCCGTGCTCGCGCACGGCTGAGCGGAAGCGGTTGAAAAAAACCCGCGGGGAGCGATCCCCGCGGGTTTTTCATGTCAGCTGACTGGTCGCTTGGTCCGGCATTTGGACGCCGCGTGCGCGACGCCGCTATTCTCCGGTTTCTTCCCGCTTGCTGCCTCTGCGGTACTTAGCCAACAGATCATCCACGCTCGGCTCCCGTTCAGGCATGGGCGGCAGGCCGCGTACCTTTCGCAGCATGGAGACAAAAGCACCGCGTTGGTATTTGCGGCGAAACTCGACGGATCTCGGATGAATGCCGCACGCAGCCCAAACCCTGCGTTTCAGGTAGCTGGATTTCTTCAGGCGAGACGGCACCACCGCCGCGGCAAGAACCTTGACACGCAGGTCGTCCGGTATGCGCATGCGATCGATGAGTTCCTCCTGCTCCATCGCCGTGTCTTCGAGATAACTGCCGCTGCGCTGGCCGGAGAAGATGCTCAGCACCGTCAGATGCGGCATGGTCGCGATCACGGCTCCCTTTCGCCAAGCCCGGAAGAGCCAGTCCTGCGAACTTTCGCAAGAGCATTTGCCGGCAGGCCGCCAGGGGCCGAGCCAGTCCAACGACGCCCGCCTGACCACCTGTGCCGATCCGTATCCGGCCGTGACGACGGGATCGTAAAAACCGTCTTTGCCCATTCCGTAAATCGAGGTCTTGAGAGCATCGCCCCTCGTCCGCACCGGTTCGATGATGGCGCCGCGAGCGATGACGACATCCGCACCGGTCGCATCGATCCATCCCGTGGTTGCCGCCAGATGATCCGGAAACCAAAGGTCGTCGTGATTGAGCACGGCGACAAGCCGGCCGCGCGCCCTGGCAAAACCGATATTGTTGGGGCCGGATTGCTCGCCGAAATTGACGGGCAGGTCTATATAGAAGATGCGCGGATCGGCGAATTCGGCGATGATCGCCGGTGTCTCAGGGCGACAGTCGTCGCCGATCACCAGAATTTCAAAATCCTGCAGCGTCTGGCGCAAGACGCTGAACAGGGTTTGCCGCAAGGCCGCGGGACGATTGTGGGTGGCAATCACCACCGAGACGAGCGGCACGCGCTGCCCTGCTGCATCCGACCGGCGCGATCCTTCCACGCTACACCAGCTTGTAAGGGATTTGTTCGGTGTCCGGTGGCAGGCGCCAATGGTCGGGCGCGTCGTAGGCATAGGCCTTGTCGACGAGATTGAGCAGCAGGGCGATCTCCGGCCCGAGCGCCGTCACGCCGTGCCACACGCCTGGCGGGATTATGACGATCGCCGGCCGCAACGCGCCGAGTATCTTGTGCCACACCGTGCCGAAACTGGGCGAAGCCTTTCGGCCGTCATAGAGCGATATGCGGACGCTGCCGGCACAACAGAAGAGCCGATCCAGCGTCACCTTGTGCGCGTGCCAGCCGGTTACCGCGCCTGGATACATCGTGCGTTGAAACACCTGGCCGACAGGCGATGGATCAAGTCCCCACTCATCCCGAAAAACCTCGGTCAGATAGCCGTTGGATGTAGCGACCGGCCTGATTTCCTTGATTGTGACGCCATCGATCGACGGCGGATCAATGGCAAGCCAGTCTGATGTCACCGTCTGCCGGTCGGGTGTCCCGGTCGCCATCCAGCCATCCGGCATCGCATGGTCGTCACTGCTCATGTCCAAGTTCCCCAGCCTGGCGGTTTGATATGGGTTTGCCCCATCACTGGCAAGCCGGGCCCCGTTAAACAAAAACCCGTGGGATCGCTCCCACGGGCTTTTGGTCGCCTGAGACATTTCTGTTCCCCAAAGTCAGGGAAGCAGGATTCTAGCGATCAGGGGGTGCCGCCGCCGGGAATGCCGGGCGCCAGCTTGCTGGCGCCGTTGATGATCTGGCTGAGGAAGTTCTGGTCCTTGCCGCCGGTCGGCGTGGTGCGCGAAATGAAGTCGAAGATCTTGCCGTCCTTCAAACCGTAATTGGCGATCTGGGTGACGCGGCTGTCCGGGCCGAAATAGACCGCCAGCACTTTCTGGTCGACCAGCCTCGGCTTGTCGAATGCGACATAGCGCTTGCGCGTCTGCGAAATATAGTAAAACGCCTCATTGTCGAAAGTCGCCGTGGTCGACGGCGTGCCGAGCGCCAGGAGCACCTGCTCGCGGCTGGAACCGACCGGCACCGAATCGATCGCCTGCTGATCGAGGACATAGCCCTGCGTGAACGTCTCGCTCGGATTGAGGTCGCCGATCATCTTGTTGGTGTGGCATGCCGACAGCGCCGCAACGATAGCCAGCAGCGAGATCACGCCGGCAGCCCTGGAATTGAAACTCGACTTGAAATTCAGCGCGCGCAACAACAATTCTCCATTATATCGCCGCAACTTGCGCTGGGCCGCAAAACCGGTAAACCAGCTTGCTTGCCGATGCAACAAGGCCAATTCAACAAACGGTCCCCGGAGACCATCCCCATGTTCCAGCGCCTTTTTGGCCGCGAACGCCACGCCAACCGCGCCATCACCGACGCGCTTTACGCACAAATCGTGGCGGCGGCGCGGCAGACTGTTTTTTATTCCCACTGGAATGTGCCGGACACGCCGCTTGGCCGTTTCGAGATGCTTTCGTTGCACATGTTCCTGGTCCAGCACCGCTTGCGCGGCGAGGACGGCGTGGCGCAAGAGATCGCGCAGGTGCTGATCGACGAATTCTTTCTCGACGTCGATCATTCGCTGCGGGAACTGGGCATTGGTGACGTGGGTGTGCCAAAACGCATGAAGAAGCTGGCGAAGATGTTCTATGGCCGCACCGCCGCCTATGATGATGCGCTGGAACGAAGCGACCATGACGGTCTGACCGCGGCACTTGCCCGCAATGTCCGTCCCGACGCCGGCGGCTGGCCGGAAGCGTCACGTTTGGCCGAGTATGTCGCCGAGGCCAGCCGGCAACTGAGTGCGCAGCCGACCGAATCGATCGTTGCCGGCACTGTGGCGTTTCCTGTAGCCAACGGAGGCTGATCGATGAAAGATGCGGGTATGCAAAGTCCGGTATCCTTTTTCGCCAATGTCGCGCGTCTGCCGCACAAAGGGCTGCCGGTTGTGATCGAGGCCGATGCCGCGCAGCGCGCGGCCCTTGCCGAGGCCCATGGGCTGCTGTCGGTCGAAGCCTATCGCGCCGAACTGCTGGTTGCGTCATGGAAGCGCAACGGCGTGAAGGTCAGTGGCCGTGTCGAGGCGGACATTACGCAGGCCTGCATCGTCACGCTAGACCCCATCGAAGCGCATGTTGAAGAGCCGTTCGAGGCGCTGCTCTTGCCCGAGGACTCCAAACTCGGACGGCAGGGATTCGAAGGCGGCGGCGAAATCCTGCTCGATGCCGACGGACCCGACAGTCCCGAGACATTTTCGGGCGACACCATTGATGTCGGGGCACTTGCCGAACAGTTCTTCGGCTTGGCCATCGATCCCTATCCGCGCAAGCCCGGCGCCTCGATTGGCACCGATGACGACACCGGACCGGCCGAGAATGAATTTCAGCAAAAACTGCGATCCTTGCTGCGAAAATCCTGAAAACCTTGCTCGCGACGGAAAAGTCGGTTGTGCGACAGCCTAAAACCGCTATTTTCGCCGAACCTTTGCGATCACTAAAACGACTTGCCGCCTAACCGTGAGATTAATACCGCGTGATCAGGATTTCCATCGATGCCATGGGCGGCGATCACGGACCAGCCGTGGTCATTCCGGCGCTCATGACGGTCGCGACCCGCCGTCCCGACATCCGCTTCGTCATCTACGGACGTGAGGAATTGGTGCGCCCGGAACTCACCAAATTCCCCAAATTGGCCGAGGTCAGCGAGTTCTTCCACTGCGAGATCGCGGTCAGGATGGATGACAAGCCGAGCCAGGCGCTGCGCCATGGCCGCTGGAAATCGTCGATGTGGAAGGCGGTCGAGGCGGTGAAGTCGGGCGCCGCGGATGCATGCATCTCCGCCGGCAATACCGGCGCGCTGATGGCGATGTCTAAATTCTGCCTGCGCACCATGGCGACCATCGATCGCCCGGCGATCGCGGCCTTATGGCCGACATTGCGTGGCGAAAGCGTGGTTTTGGACGTCGGCGCCACCATCGGCGCCGACGCGCACCAGCTCATCGATTTTGCCATTCTTGGCACCGGTATGGCGCGTTCCGTATTCGGCATCGCCCGACCCACGGTAGGCCTGCTCAACGTCGGCGTGGAGGAGATCAAGGGCCAGGAAGAGGTCAAGGAGGCGGGACGCATGTTGCGCGAAGCCAATATGGCCTCGATGAATTACCATGGCTTTGTCGAAGGCGACGATATTGGCAAGGGCACGGTCGA
The DNA here is from genome assembly GCF_054059755.1 of Mesorhizobium sp. URHB0026. NCBI lineage: Bacteria > Pseudomonadati > Pseudomonadota > Alphaproteobacteria > Hyphomicrobiales > Phyllobacteriaceae > Mesorhizobium > Mesorhizobium sp. URHB0026. Next base: position 3,849,810 of record NZ_JBSSCN010000001.1, read on the forward strand.
CGTGGTGGTGACGGAAGGCTTTGCCGGCAATATTGCTCTCAAGACGGCGGAAGGCACCGCGCGCCAGATAGCTGGCTATCTGCGCGCCGCGATGAGCCGCACCCTGATGGCCAAGATCGGCTATATCTTCGCCAAGGGCGCCTTCGACCGCCTGCGCGAAAAGATGGATGTCGGCCGCTCCAATGGCGGCGTCTTCCTTGGGCTGAACGGCATCGTCGTCAAAAGCCATGGCGGTGCCGACTCGGACGGTTTCGCCGCGGCGATCGAACTCGGCTATGACATGGTGCGCAACAATCTGCTTGATCTCATCGAGGCCGATCTCGACCTGTTTCATGCGCGCAACCCGCATGCCCTGACATCAAGGAAATCCGACGTCGTTACCGACGCAAAGGAATAGGAAAGAATTTTGATCAGATCAGTTGTGCGCGGCACGGGCGCCGCGCTGCCCCGCCGCATCATGAAGAATGCCGATTTTGAAGGTATGGTCGAGACCTCCGATGAGTGGATCGCTCAGCGCACCGGCATCCGCCAGCGCCATATCGCGGCTGATGACGAGACGACGGCTTCCCTGGGCGAGGCCGCGGCGCGTGCCGCCCTTGCCGATGCCGGATTGACTCCGGACGATATCGATCTGGTTGTGCTGGCGACCTCGACGCCCAACAACACGTTCCCGGCTACCGCGGTCGAGATCCAGAACCGGCTCGGCATGCGGCACGGTTTTGCGTTCGACATGCAGGCGGTATGCTCGGGCTTCGTCTATGCGATGACGACAGCCGATCTCTACATCCGCGGTGGCCTTGCAAAGCGCGTGCTGGTGATCGGCTCGGAGACGTTCTCGCGCATCCTCGACTGGAGCGATCGCTCGACTTGCGTGCTGTTCGGCGATGGCGCCGGTGCGGTCGTTCTGGAAGCGGGTGATGGGGCCGGCACGATCGCCGACCGTGGCGTCCTGGCGGCCAGCCTGCGTTCCGACGGCTCGCACAAGGAAAAGCTTTTCGTCGACGGCGGACCATCGACGACCGGCACGGTCGGTCATCTGCGCATGGAAGGCCGCGAGGTCTTCAAGCACGCGGTCGGCATGATCACCGATGTCATCGAGGCGACCTTCTCGGCCGCCGGTATTACCGCCGACGATCTCGACTGGTTCGTGCCTCATCAGGCCAATAAACGCATTATTGACGCTTCAGCCAAAAAGCTCGGGATAGCTGAGCAAAAGGTGGTGGTGACCGTCGATTTGCACGGTAACACCTCGGCTGCTTCCGTACCGCTGGCGCTGTCGGTGGCCGTCGCCGACGGCCGCATCAAGAAGGGAGACCTGGTGCTCCTGGAGGCGATGGGCGGCGGGTTCACCTGGGGCGCCATTCTGGTTCGCTGGTAAGTGCAGAACGGTCCGGTTTCGGTCCTTGACCTTGCCGGATCAATTACTTAGGCTCTGCCGTTGTTGTGCCGATTTTATGTTTGAGCTGGATGGGGCGGTCGCATGGGGGGAAAGACACTTACGCGCGCCGACCTTGCCGAGGCCGTCTACCGAAAGGTCGGTCTGTCGCGCACTGAATCCGCCGAACTCGTCGAGGCGGTGCTGGACGAAATCTGCGAAGCGATCGTGCGCGGCGAGACGGTGAAGCTGTCGTCCTTCGCGACATTCCATGTCCGTTCCAAGAATGAGCGGATCGGACGCAATCCCAAGACCGGCGAAGAAGTACCGATCTTGCCACGCCGGGTGATGACTTTCAAATCGTCCAACGTCCTGAAGAACCGCATCCTGCGTTCTCACCAGAACAGCAAGGCCAAGGGCGGCAAATAGCCTCCATTGCACGGTTGAAAACCGGCTCCGCGACAACGGCGGACTTGAATATTGCTTCACAAACCGCTGAAATAAGGCCCGATTCGGCAGCATGGCCGGATGGGTGTTCTGGCTTATGATCGGTTCCGCACCTGCGGAACAAGCTCTTCTCATTGTTGAGCGGGATCTCGTCTGAGCGCCGTTCCGGGCTACACGCCAGCGTGAGGATTTCGCCCATGGACAAGAGCCCTGACGCCTTCCGCACCATCAGCGAGGTCGCTGAAGATCTCGACCTGCCACAGCATGTGCTGCGTTTCTGGGAGACGCGCTTCAACCAGATCAAGCCGATGAAGCGTGGCGGCGGCCGCCGCTACTACCGGCCGCAGGATGTGGAACTGATCAAGGGCATCCGCCATATGCTGTATGACCAGGGCTACACCATCAAGGGCGTGCAAAAGCTGCTGCGCGAAAACGGCAATCATTTCCTGGTCGCCATCGGCAATGGCGACATGGCTGCCGTCGAGGCGATCTCGCAGCGCAAGCAGGCCGATCAGGTGCCGCTGACGCCGGCAGCCCAGCCGCGCGGCGGAGATGACGAACTGGTTGGCCAGCCAAGGGTCAAGCCCAGCCGCCGCTTTTTCGGCCTGGGCAAGGGCGACGAGGAAGGTCCGGTAGCGCCGGACGCGTCGAAGCTCTCGCGTGACAACCGCGCGCTGCTGCAGGAGGCGCTGTTTGACCTCCTGGAATGCAAGCGCCTGCTCGACCAGGTGCGCTGACCGCCGCCAAGCGCTTTAAAGCCTCGGAACTGGAACTCGCTTTGGGGTGAGGCGTTACGTTTCCTTCTGCAAGACAAGGAAACGCATGATGCCATCATTTTCGACCCTATCGGACATCGACCTCGAAAAGCAGGTCGCGGCTCTCTCGAGGGAACTCGCCGCGTTGCGCAAGGCAGTGTCGAAGCGGGGTGGCGCTTACTATGAAGACGGCCGTGATGCTGCTCTTGATACCTATTCGGATCTTGCGGAGCGTCTGCGCGATGCTATGCCGGCAATCCGCAAACAGGGCAGGGTGATCGAGAAATCTGCACGCGACCATCCGGCGGCCGCCGCTGCGGTCGGCCTTGTCGTACTCGGTTTGGTGGCCAGCCTGCTGTTCAGCCGGCGCTGACTGCTACCCCAGGACAAGAATTTCCAGAGAGAAAATGGCGGCTCGCCCTCCAGGCGCGGGCGCCATTCCCATTGATGTCAGCGAATTGCGATACCGCTCCGGAATCTGGCCGAAGCGTGTCGAGCCGCACGATTTCCGCGGCGATAGCCGGGTTTGTCCAGAAGTCCCGGCCTTGGGATTGTGACCAGGAGAAAACCAGCCTTGGACAAGAAGCCAGGGCCGGTCTTCTCGTTGGCAATGCTTAGGCCTTGTTGCCCATCTTCTTCATGTGGTGATGATGATGATGGTGGTGGCGATGATGGTGACGGTGATGATGGTGGTGACGATGGTGATGATGCTTTGCCATAGGGGCCGCGTCCGCGCTTGTCGCGCCGACCACCGGCACCGCGAAAGCGATTGCAGCTGCAAGCCCGAGGGCCGAGAGGAGGGATTTCTTCATTGGATCGTTTCCTTTTTTTCGCGGGCAGGTACCGATCGGGCCGATATCCCCGACGCCGCGAACGGAATTACGCTCCTGAATTTTTTCGTCAGTATTTCCCGATTGTAGAATCTTGTTTCTGAATTGTTTCCGAGGAACCGGCTTCCTGCCCCATGATCGCCAGGGTCGAAAGCCGGCTGCTTTGGCTTACATTGGCGGGATCACACCATTGTTTCCGACCACGACGCGGCTGGAACTCAGCGTGCCGTCCGTCTCGCGCTGAGCGGTAACGAAGACCGTCGCGCTTGGCTTGAGATCGGTCGGGGCGGCCGGCGCAAAAGTCACGACAGGCGTGCCGTCGGGGATCGAGATATTCTTCGTCTGCCCATTGTCGTAGGTCAGCGTCACGGCACGCCCGTTTATGTCGGTGACGTCCGCGACGGTGCCGTTGGTCATGCGACTGTTCGGCTCCAGGTCCCAGGGGCGATCACCCTCTCCAGTGCCTTTCAAGGCCGCGGGAAAGACCACCACTTCCAGCGCGCCGCTGCCGCCGTCGGCCTTAGAGACGGAGGCGATGCCGACGAAATCGCCCTGCTTGATGTCTTTCACCGATGCGTTGGCGACGCCTGAAAGCTTCCAACCGTCTTTCAGCTTGATCGCGGCCGTGTCGCCTTGACGGGTTTTCACGGTCAGCAACGACGGCACGAAACTGACCACCGTGCCGCGCACGCGCAATGTGTCCGCCGCCTGCGTGCTGGCCACACCGGTGCCGGAAAGCATGGAAATCGTGCCGAGCACGAGGAGAGGTGTCTTGAGGTTCATTGGAGTATCCTTTTGGGAAAGGCTGGCTGGAACTATGGTTTCACGCCAGCGACGTCGAGATAACGAACGGGTGGGGCGAAACTGCCGGGCAAAACTCCGCTCGCGCGTTCAAAACAACTTGATCGGGATAGGGCGAGGCAGCCGCATGGGCATCCGGGTCACGATGCCGTGACGGCCAGATTGGCGCTTGGCAAATCGCTGGCGAGAGGGCATCTTCCTGCTCGTCTCAGGCAACATCCCATTTTGATCAAACGCTTTCAGCCAACGGAGTTGCCAATGCCCAACAATGCAAAAAGCCACGCCCCCTCCGAACCATTAGCCAACGAGATCGGGCCGGATTACAACGCCCTCAGGGCAATGCGGGAAACGCGCGGATACAGCCTCGAAGCGCTTTCGCTGACCTGCGGTCTCTCGGTCGAAGAGATCGAGGACATCGAGAGCGGCCGGGCGGCCGACCCGGCGAAGCTGCGTCGCATTGCGTCCGCGCTTCGTCTGCCTCACGACGCTCCGATTGCTTCCGCCGTGCCGACGCCGGCCGCACAAGGCCGGCCTCAGGCATAGAATCGGCGCCAGGCATGCGCGGAAAACCCGCCAAGGTCCGCTTGGCGGGTTTCTTGTGGACACCATGGCATTCGCCGGTAGGCCGGGCTTGCCAATTTGCAGAGCTTGCCGATTTGGAGATCGCACGCGTTTATGCGTGCGGCCCCCAAATCCGCGCCAAATCGCATCTGCCGTGCAGCGGGTCTGAACCGTGAGTTTTTCGATATGAGCCTGGGTTCCGTCAGTGCCTTCTTCGCGGCTCGCGCGCCTGATATCGAGGTCGTCGTCACACAATCAAGTTCGGCGACGGTGGCCCTGGCGGCGGAGGCGCATGGTGTATTGCCGGCACAGATCGCCAAGACGATCTGCCTTCGCGTCGGTGACCGCACCATGCTTGTCGTGACCAGCGGCATCGCCAGGCTGGACAACCGCAAATTCAAGGACCGGTTCGGCGGCAAGCCGCGCATGCTGGACGCGCAAGAGGTTGTCGCTGCCACCAGCCATCCGGTCGGCGGCGTCTGCCCATTCGGCCTGCCGTCGCCGCTGCCGGTCTATTGCGACGTCTCGCTGCGCGAATTCGCCGAGGTCGTCCCCGCCGCCGGCGCCACCAACGCCGCTGTGCGCATCCCACCGCAGCGCATGGTTGATTTGACTGGCGCCGAGTGGGTCGATGTGTGCCAAGCCTAGTGCCGGATCCGATCCAGGCCGGCGGGCAAAGGAACGCGCGATTCGAAAATTGGGTGATGCGGTGGCGGACTTTTGGGGGCAAGTCCTGCTTCGAAATGGTCGGAGTGGCCGGATTCGAACCGACGACCCCTTGACCCCCAGTCAAGTGCGCTACCGGGCTGCGCTACACTCCGGACCGGTCGCGATGTATCGTGATAACCCGGCTCGGGTCAACCGAAATTCGGCGCTAATCGCGCCGGTGCGGATGTGATGGCTGGTGGACCCGGCAATACCGGCCGCAATAGCCGCTGATGGCGGTATTCGAGCGCTATGGCACCCCAGATCAAGCCGAGCAGCAGATACACATGGCGCCAGTGGTCGATGTCGATGAAGGTGCCGAGCCCGACATTGCCGATGAAGGCGACGTAGGCGCATAGGAGGTAAGGCTGCCACGGCCGATCGCGCAGCAGGATGCGGAATCCGGCTGAAATCGTCCAGATGACCAGCGTCAGGAACGAGACGAAGCCGAGCCAGCCATAGTCCATCAGCATCTTCAGCCAGATGTCGTGTGTGTCCTCGCCGAAGATCGTGCCGAAGACCAGCGGCCCGATGCCGAACGGGTGCTCCATCGCCATCTGGAAACCGAGCGTGTAGCGGGCGAAGCGGCCCAGGCGTGCGGTGTCGTAGCTCTGTTCCAGATGCGCGCGGTTGGAGAACATGTCCGACACACCGGGCAGTTGCAAGATGACGATGACGGCGATGGCCAGCAGCGACAGCGCGGCGAGCGTCATGATCACCACGCGGAGCCGGAACGTGCCGCTGGCGCTCTGCAGGAACAGGCAGCCGGTGAGCAGGATGGCCGAGACCGCGAACATGCCCCAGGCACCACGCGAGAAGGAGAAGAAAATGCCGGCGCTGATGATCAGCAGCGGCACAGCCAGCAGCGGCATGCGTGTGACCGGGCCCGTCAGCAGCAAATAGAGCAGATAGATGCCGGGCAGCACCAGGAACGGCCCGAACACATTCGGGTCCTGGAAGGCGCCGGCGGCGCGGTCGTATTTGGTGAAGATTTCGGCATCGGGGAAGGCATGGAAATAGCCCGCTATGCCAAGCAGCGACGTCGCCACCGCCGAAAGGACATAGGCATTGAAGATCAACCGGTAGAGGTTCGGCTGCATGGCCGTAACAGATGCGAAAAACACCGCGCTGAAAGCGAGAAACAGCGACACGGCAAGATAAAGCGGGGTGTTGGCGAGATCCGCCATCTGCGTCATGGAAATCATGCCGCCGATGTTCATCGTCACCAGCAGAACCAGAAGCGGCACGGCCGCGCGCGATATCCTCAGGCCGAACAGCGCCCAGATGGCGATCAGCGCGGACATGTAGATTTCGTAAGGCGCCGGCTCGCTGATGACGAAGCCCGACAAAAGAATGCCGAGCACGACCGCGCTCGAGGAGATCAGCGTGATCAGCTTGGCGTTGACCGCCGCGCGCGGCAGATCATGGCTGATCGCGCTCAATAGGCGTTTTCCGTGTTCAAGAGCCGGACCGGCGTCAGGAACAGGATGCGCAGATCGAAAAGCAGCGACCAGTTCTCGATGTAGTAGAGGTCGTATTCGGTCCGCATGCGGATCTTTTCATTGGTGTCCATCTCGCCGCGCCAGCCATTGATCTGCGCCCAGCCGGTGACCCCCGGCTTGACCTTATGGCGCGCGAAATAGCCGTCCACCACCTCGTTGTAGAGCAGGTTGTGCGACTGGGCGGCAATGGCGTGCGGGCGCGGACCGATGAGCGACAGCGAGCCCAGCAGCGAGTTGAAGAACTGCGGCAGTTCGTCGATAGAGGTCTTGCGGATGAAGCGGCCGACAGGGGTGACGCGCGGATCGTTCTTGGTCACCGTCTGCTTGGCGGTCGGATCCGACCGGTCGGTGTACATGGAGCGGAACTTGTAGACCTCGATGATCTCGTTGTTGAAGCCATGCCGCTTCTGCTTGAACAGCACCGGTCCCTTGCTGTCGAGCTTGATGGCGATCGCCGCGGCCAGCATCACAGGCGAGAACACGACGATGCCGATGAGGCTGAAGATGATGTCGAAGGCGCGCTTGGCGACCGAATCCCAATCGTTGATCGGCTTGTCGAAGATGTCGAGCATCGGCACTGAACCGATGTAGGAATAGGCGCGCGGACGGAATTGCAGCGCATTGGAATGCGCCGACAGCCGGATGTCGACCGGCAGCACCCAAAGTTTCTTCAGCAACTGCAGCACGCGCGATTCGGCGGTCAGCGGCAACGACACGATCAGCATGTCGATGCGGGCGATGCGGGCGAATTCGATCAGTTCCGAAATGGTGCCGAGCTTGGGATAGCCGGCGACGAGGGATGGCGAACGCTTGTCGTTGCGATCATCGAAGATACCGCAGATGCGGATGTCGTTGTAAGGCTGCTTTTCCACCGAGCGGATGAGCACTTCCGCCGCCTTGCCGCCGCCAACGATGACGGCGCGCCGTTCCATGCTGCCATCGCGCGCCCAGCGCCGGATCAGCCTCGACATCACCAGCCTGAGGCCGAAGAGGCAGACGAAGGCGACGACGAACCAGGTGCCGAACAGCAGGCGCGAATAATCTTGCGACATCTTCATGGCGAATGCCGTCAGCGCCATCAGGGCGAAGGTGCCGGCCCAGACCAGCAGGATGCGCCCAAAATTGGCGATCGGCCGCATCAGGGACACCACCTGGTAGCAGTCGGTGACATCGAGCAGCACCACGGCGAGGAACGATGCGGCGGCGATCGTCAGCGGATATTGCCAGGCGAGATAATTGAAGAACCCGACATAGTAGAAATAGACGCCGAGCCCCGAGACCAGCAGCACCGCGAATTCGACCATGCGCAGCACGCCGCTGACCATGATCGGCGACATCGTATCGCGCCGGTATTGCGACGCGACCTGCCGGGCAACGTCGTTCATGCCGCCGGGCTTGTCGCCATCGGCAGGGCCGTCGAAGTGACGCACCGCCTCTGATGAAAAGCGGTGCGCGGGGTCGATCTCGTTCATGGAACAGTCCGCAAGCTTCCCCAGGGTGATTAGCAAAAGAGAGCTAAGAAACCCTTGAAACAACCTGTGGCTTTGGAAGGGCCCGAGCTAACTTTCGAGCGCGGCGAAGTAGGCCTTCTCGATTTCGGCGGCCATGACGTCGGCGCCGAAGCGCGCCCTGAGCGTGGATTCGTCCGGCATCAATCGGCGATAGGTGGCAAGGTCGCCCAGCGCCTGGCTCATTTTGTCGGCGAGTTCGGCCGGATCCGGGCGAATCAGGGCGGGGGAGCTTGAACCGAAAATCTCCGGTATGCCGCCGACCGAGGTCGCGATGACAGGTCTTGCCGCGGCAAGTGCCTCCAGCACGGTATAGGGCATGGCTTCCGCGCGCGAAGGAACGACGACGACCGCCCCCAGCACAAATGCCTGCCGGGCCGGCATTGGCGGCAGGAAGCGGACATTGCCTTGAAGCCCGAGGCGTTTCACCTGCGCATGGTAGCGGGGCAGGTCGTCGCCGTCGCCGACCATTACGGCACTCGGTGCGCGGCCGAGCCGGGGAGCGGCGGCGGCCAGGGCATCGATGAAGATATCCGGGCCCTTGAGGTCCCGCATCATGCCAATATAGAGCAGATCTGCCGCATCGGCCCTGGTGGCTACCGGCTCGAATTCGGTGGTGCGAAGTCCATTGTAGACCAGCGTGTTCGGAATCGGCGGTTCGCCCACCTTCCTGCGGTAGGTCCGCCGCTCGTAGTCGGAGACGAACAGCAGGCAATCGGTGAAGCGCGCCATGAGATGCTCGAGCGCGAAGAACAGCTTTCCGGTGGCTGTGCTCTCGTCATAGTGGAGAGAGCCGCCATGCGGCGAATAGAGGCGGGCTACGCGAGACCTTGATACCCGCAACAATGAGCCGAACAGACGGGCATAGGCGCCACCCTTGGCGCCGTGCCCATGCAGCACGTCCGGCCGCAATTCCTTGATGATCCTGTAGGTGCGCCGGGCCGAGGCGAGGTCGCCCGGCCCGACATGGCGCTGCATTGGCGTACGATGGATGCCGAGCGCCAGCATCTCCTTCATCTGCCCGAAAAGACGCTCCTCGAATTCACCGCCCGTGGTCGAGTCGCAGACGATGCCGACCATGTGGCCGGCGGCGACCTGCGCTTCCGCCAGGTCGCGCACGTGCCGGAAAATTCCTCCCACGGGTGAGCGAAAGCAGTGGACGATCCTGAGCTTGTCCGCCACGAGGTGTCTGTCAGAACAGGCGTTCGCGGACGTAGACGGTATCTCCCGGCAGCAGGGGATCGGAGGTGACCACACGGCCGGTTATCACCTTGCCGTTGATATCGCGGGTGATGTCGACGCTCTCCTGGTTGGCGCGTGGCGTGAAGCCCCCGGCAATGGCGATGGCTTTCTGGACCGTCAGGCCGGGCACGTAGGAATACTGGCCGGCGGCGCCCACTTCGCCCATGACGAAGATCGGCCGGTAACGATCGATCTCGACCGAGACGTCGGGGTCGCGCAGATAGCCCTGCCGCAATTTGTCGGCGATCTCTTTTTCCATCTGCTGCGCGGTATGGCCTCGTGCCGGTATGGCGCCGACGAGCGGGAAGGAGATGTAACCGGACTGGTCGACGCTGTAGCTGTTGGTCAGGCCGTCCTGTTCGAACACTGTGACGCGGACCCGGTCGCCTGCGCCGAGGCGATACGGCTGTTCGAGGACCTCGTGGAAGGCGGCCGGCGTCGGCCGGTAGCTGGAACAGCCGGCGAGCATCGAAATGGCAAGCAGTGCGCGAAAGAGGGAAGCAGTGCTTTTCATGACCGGACAGGTACCTTCGACTGGCCGCTGCGATGTCGCAGCAAACATCTGGGATCGGGTCCGTTATCATCCTGTTAGGGTTAATGGCCGGTAAAGGAGCGCCTCAATAGCGTTTTAGCAGGCAAGGTTTCGCTATTTTATCGATTTTTTTGTCTGCCCCAGCAAATCCTAACGGAAGCTTACCGTGATCTTAACGGCTGGGTTACCATAGTTGTTTACGGTGCACCCTGATCCAGTTTCGGAGTAGGGATGCATGTCCGTTCAATCCGCGGCCGCAGACGTCGACGTTGATCTTAGGCAGCTCTTCGCCAGCCTGGGACGCAACTGGCTGCGGATTCTGGTCTTCGTTGTGGTGGTGACGGGGCTTGCATTCGTAGCTGCGTCGTTCGCGACCCGCCATTACAAGGCCCAGACGCAGGTGGAGATCGCCCCGCGAGAATCGGTCTACACGCGGCCCGCCAGCAGCAATCCGGACAGCGACAAGCCGATCCTCGACGAGCAAGGCGTTGCCACCCAGGTCCAGATAATTTCGTCCAACGAGATCCTCAAGCAGGTCGCCCAGAAGCTCGGCCTGTCGCGACTGCCCGAGTTCGACGAGACGATCGACATGTCGTCGCTGAGCCGCGTGCTGATCCTGCTTGGCCTGAAGAACGACCCGATGGATGTTCCGGCCGATGAACGTGTCCTGAAGAAGATGCGCGAGAAGCTCAACGTGTACGGCGTTGAAAAGACTCGCATCATTGCCATCGAGTTCTCCTCGGAAGATCCGAAGCTCGCGGCCGCCATCCCCGATGCCATTGCCGCCGCTTACATTGCGGGGCAGGGCGCGGCCAAGAGCGAATCGAACACCGCCGCCGCCGACTTTCTGGCGCCCGAGATCGCCGACCTGTCCAAGCAGGTCAGGGATGCCGAAGCCAAGGTCGCGGCTTACCGCTCCCAGTCCGACCTCCTGATGGGCGGCAACAATTCCACCCTGGCCACCCAGCAATTGGCCGAGCTGTCGACCGAGTTGTCGCGGGTGCGGGCCAACCGGGCCGCGGCCGAAGGCACTGCCGAGAGCGTGCGCAAGGCGCTGCAGAATGGCGGATCGCTGGATTCGCTGCCGGAAGTGCTGTCTTCCGATCTGATCCAGCGCTTGCGGGAGCGCCAGGTCGAGCTGCGCGCCAACATCGCCGATCTGTCGACGACGCTGCTCGACAATCATCCGCGTATTCGCGCGGCCAAATCGCAACTGGCCGATCTCGATGCGCAGATCCGCAGCGAAGCCCAAAAGATCATGAAGGGCCTGGCGATGCAGGCCGATGCCGCAAAGGCGCGCGAAAGCCAGCTGGTCGCCGACGTCAACACGCTCAAGGCTGCTTCGGCGCAGGCCGGCGAACAGCAGGTCGGTCTCGACGCGCTGCAGCGCGATGCCGCCGCCAAGCGCCAGCAGCTCGAACTTTACCTGACCAATTATCGTGAGGCGGCGTCGCGTCAGGATCGCAACTATATCCCGGTCGACGCCCGCATCGCCTCACCGGCTTCGGTCCCCGCCGAGCCGTACTTCCCCAAGGTCGGGCCGATCGTTGGCGCTGCCGCCGCGGCTTCCCTTCTGCTGGCGGCCGTGTTCACGCTGCTGCGGGAGCTTTTCTCGGGCCGTGCCATGCGCCCGGCCAGGGGCGCGCGGTTTGAACCGATCGACGAGGTGATAATGCCGCCGGCCGCCTATCAGGAGCCGCCCACCCGCCTCGAACCGGCTGCCGCCACTGAGCGCGCCAATCGCACCGCCGACGTATCATGGCCCGAAACGGTCACCGAAACACCGGCACGGCCGCGGCCTGCCGCCGAGGTCGAGCCCGTCGCCACAGCGGAGCCTGTCGCCGAGCCTGAACCCTTGGCCAAATCCGAACCCTTGACCAAATCTGAACCCTTGACCAAATCTGAACCCGTGGCAGAGCCTGAGCCGATGGCTGTGCCGGAACCCGTGGAGGTTCGGCGGCCGCGCTCCGTGCTCGGCGAGATCGATGTCGAGAAGGCAGCCGAGAAGCTGATCGCCAGCGGGGCCGCGCGCGCCATATTCGTTTCCCCCGAGGGCGATGAAGCGGCGGCGTCGGCGGTCCTGGTGGCGCGCGAGGTTTCCGACGCCGGACTGCGCGTCCTGCTGCTCGACCTCACTGCCTCGGGGGCTGCCTCGCGCCCGATGCTGGACAGCGGGCTTTTCCCCGGTATCACCAATCTGCTGGCGTCGCAGGCGCAGTTCAGCGACGTGATCCATGGCGACCTCTATTCCGACTGCCATGTCATCCCCGTCGGCACCGCCGACCCGGTCCGTGCCATGCGTGCCGCCGATCGGCTGCCGATCATCATGCAGTCGCTGACAACAGCCTATGATCTGGTGGTGGTCGAGTGCGGGCCGGCCGATGCACAAGGCATCAGCCGTCTGGGCGGCGAGGCCACCGAGGTGTTCTTGTCCATGCTGGAGGCCGACGACGAGGTGACGCAGGCCGCGGTCAAACTGATCGAGAGCGGCTATCCCGACCTGACGCTGGTAACGCCGCTCGGCCACGAGCCGCCAGGCAATCCGGTGCCGGGGCGGCGTTCGGCTGCCTGAAAGAGCCGCCCGTTCAAAGGCACGCCTGGCTGCAAGCCGCGGCAGGCCTAGTTGTCGTCGTCGCCGGCGGCCAGTGGCGCCTGGCCGGCTGCCTTGCGACGCAGAAGCTTGGCGAGCTTCCAGATTGTCGGGCTGTTCTTGACGACGGTCTTCAGCCGCGCGCCTTGGCGAAGTGCCTGTCGCAGCGCACGGCCCTTGAGCGTCAGCGGGACGAGGACCTCGAAATGCCGGGTTTCGATATCGCACCATAACCGTTTGTAAGGTTCGTCTCCGACGGAGAAATCATAAACCGCGAACCCGCTCCGGCAGGCATCCTGGATGTTGTCGAAGAACAGGAAATCGCCCGGGCTGGTGTGGGCAAGATCATCCTCGGCGATCGCTCCGAACTCGCAGATCAGCCTGCTGCCCGAGCGGCTCGCTCCGGTGACGGCGCGCAGCTTGCCGGCGACTTCCAGCCCGTGCAGCACGAAGCAGGGCTTGTCGTCGGCAAGTGCTTGCTTGAACAGGCCCTGGAAGAAGGCGCGTGTCCGGTCGTCACCGAAGACGTTGGCGATGCCCATCTTGCGGAAGCGCTGTTCCTTCATCTCGAAGAACGCGTCGAGCAGCCTCTCCACGTCGTCGGCGCTGCTCGCCTCGATGCGCCGGTAGCTACCGACAGCCTCGAACTTGCGCGTTTGCGAGCGATGCTTCTTGCGTTTGCGCTTGCCGCTGGCGCGCAGCAGCAGCGCATCGAACCCGCCGCTGAGGTCGACGGCCAGCGAAAGATTGGGGCTGGCGAAGTGATCGAGCGATGCCAGCGGATTGGCGATGCCGTCAAGATCGGGGAGCAATCTTTCCAGCGCGATGAGATCTATGTCGGGTCGGAATTTGGCGATCGTCGCGAGCATAGATCGGATGGCCGTGAGGTCGCCGCTGGCCAGCCATTGCGGTTCGACGGCGCAGAAATTGCCATTGGCGTGGCGGCCGCCCATGAACTGGGCGACCCGCAACGGGCCGCGCTTGACCACCTCCAGCGCCAGTGCGAAGGCCGGCTTGCCCTCCAGTTCCAGCGTGGCAATGAGCAGATCGGGCTTGACCTCGGCGGCCCAGTTCAACACCCATGCCCCAGTTTGCGCCGGAGCACAGAGCGCCGAACGACAGAACGTCGCATATGCCGCGAGCCCCTCGGCGGCGGCAATGGAAACCGACGGCCCCGCGGCATTTCTGGGCAGTGTGCGTGGCGAGGCGTGGCTCGACGCGAGCCGCTTGCCATCAAATGACGCGGTCGCGTCAACCATACCTCAATCCTTAAGGCGTATTGATCCCGATTTGGGAGGCGCTCGGGCGTATTCCGTGCTTGGTTAGCCTAGGCGCAAAAGGTGAATGAATGATCGACGGTGGGGAGGCAATCCGGAAACTGGCGCTCAACGTCGCCCGTTATACCGGCCTCGCACCGCTGGCCAGGCCGTTTGTCGGCGGCATCGGCGCCATCCTGATGCTGCATCGCGTGACGGCGACGCCCGAAAAGCCCGACAGCGTCAACCGGCACCTCAACATCGCGCCCAGTTTCCTCGATGCCGTGATCGCCGACATGAAAGCGGGCGGCTATGCCTTCGTTTCGATGGATGAAGCGGTGCAGCGTATCAAGGCGGGCGGCAAGGGCGGCCGGTTCGCCACCATCACCGCCGACGATGCCTATCGCGACAACATGACCGAGGCCCTGCCGGTGCTGGAAAAACATGGCGCGCCGCTCACCATCTATGTGGCGCCCGGGCTGATCGATGGCTCCGCCCACCTTTGGTGGGATGTGGTGGAGGACATCGTCAAGGCATGCGACCGGCTGACCTTGGCCACATCGAACGGCCCTGCGGTGATCGATTGCGCGACCCCCGCCAGGAAACATCAGGCCATCGCCCGCCTGCATGCCTATTTCACCACCGAGGTTCGCGAGGAAGACCTGCGGACCGTGCTGCGCGGTCTCGCCGCGTCGCATGGCGTCGACGCCGACGCCCCGCGCCTGCGCACGCTGATGACCTGGGATGAGATCCGCGCCGTCGCCGCGCACCCGCTGGTGACGATAGGCGCCCACACGATCAACCACAGCAATCTGAAGCGGCTTTCCGAGGCTGATGCGCGGCGCGAGATCGGCGCCGTCAAGGACATGCTGCGGACCGGGCTTGGCGAGGAGCCGAGCCATTTTGCCTATCCCTATGGCTATGCCAGCGCCGTCGGCTGCCGCGAAGTGGGCTTTGCGCGCGACGCCGGCTATGCCTCCGCGGTGACCACCCGCCACGGCGTGCTGCGCGCCGAACATGCCGGCTTCCTGCATGCCCTGCCGCGCATTTCGGTCAATGGCCGCTACCAGAGCCTCGCCCACATCCGCACTATGCTGTCGGGCGTGACGACCCCGCTCGCCAATGCCGGCAAGATGCTTGTTACCGTCTGACGTACGGCCTGGCCGGGCAGGGCTCAGCGCTTAGTCCGCGGCTCCAGCATCAGCCATTTGATGATGCCCATCGCCGGCAGCACCCAAAGCAGGCCGCTGACGAGGAAAAACAGGAATTGCACCAGCGCGCCCGATTCCGACAGGCGGGCGACGGCGAAGATCGAGGCGACCAGCGCGTAGATGATGACCAGCGCCAACAGCAGGAACATTCCGATCAGTTTTTTCAGGCGAATGGGCATGTCTTGGCCTCGTTGATGGCTACCGCTTAGGCCGAACGCGGGGCACGCGCAACCCACGACACCGGGCGCGACGGCGTGCCGCGCTGCGCGGCCTTGCCAGCCGGAGTGCGATGGTTCACCAATCCGCGACATTCAACCTGCCGGGACATATCCATGGCCGCCATCACTGCCGCCGCGCCCTATCAGGCCCGCGATCGCGATCTGCACAACCGGGCACTCGTGCGCGGCTGGCTTTACGTCGTGCTCCTAGTGCTGTTCGCGCTGGTGCTGGTTGGCGGCGCCACGCGGTTGACCCAGTCCGGCCTTTCGATCACCGAATGGCAGCCGATCCACGGCGTCATCCCGCCGCTCAACGACGCCGAGTGGCAGGAGGAATTCCAGCGCTATCAACAGATCCCGCAATACACCGAACTCAACAAGGGCATGAGCGTCGAGGCGTTCAAGTCGATCTTCTGGTGGGAATGGGCGCATCGCCTGCTGGCGCGCAGCGTCGGTCTGGTCTTTGCCTTGCCGCTGCTGGTCTTCTGGGCGACGCGTCGCATCGAGCGCGGCCTTGGGCCGAAACTGGTCGGCATTCTGCTTCTCGGCGGCCTTCAGGGGGCCATCGGCTGGTGGATGGTGGCATCCGGACTGGCCGACCGCGTCTCGGTGAGCCAGTACAGGCTGGCGACGCATCTCACGCTGGCGGCACTGATCTTCACCGCGACCATGGTCGTCGCGCGTGGCCTGGCGCCGCATTCCGAACCCGCGGCCGATCGCTCGACGCAGCGTCTGGCCGGTTTCATCGTGCTTTTGGCGCTGGTCCAGATCTATATCGGCGGTCTGGTCGCCGGTCTCGACGCCGGCATGAGCTACAACACGTGGCCGCTGATGGACGGCCGGATCATCCCCGGCGATCTGCTCATTCTCGAGCCGGCGTGGCGCAATTTCTTCGAAAGCCCGAAAACGGTGCAGTTCATCCACCGGCTTGGCGCCTATACGGTGTTTGCCGTCGCGCTCTGGCACCTGATCGCCACGCGTCGGCGGCTGCCCGGCTCGACGCACGCGCGACGCGCGACACTGTTGTTCGTTCTGGTGCTGGTGCAGGCTTCGATCGGTATTGGTACGCTGCTGATGCAGGTGCCCTTGCACATGGCGCTGACCCATCAGGCTTTTGCGCTCGTCGTGCTGGGCTTTGCCGCAGCGCATTGGCGCGGCACCAAGGGCGCATATCCCTTGCCCAACGAGATTGCCGTCGGACGTTGAGTGCTGCCGATCACATCCAGAATTCGTTCGACTTCGTCTTCTTCTCGCCGTCGAATTCGGCCTGACGCAGGGCGGCGGCGGATGGTGCCGATTTGTCCTGGCCGGCCTTGGCCGCCTGGTCTTCCGTGATTCAGAAACGGGTCCGCACCGTCCGGATCGCCGTGGCGACCGACAGTTCGCGGTTCTCCTCGATCGCATTGCCGTCCTCATGGTGCCAGGCCGCGGACAGGCAGCCATAGGCGAGGGCGTGGTCCAGTATCGCTGCCGGTGATTGCCCCAGCGTCCGGGCAAAGATTTCGGCCATAAGCGCGATCCGCGCCGGGGCTAGGCAAAGTGCATCGCGATCGAGCGGGTTGTAAAACATGTTGGCGGCGTCGAAGCCGGGATCGCCGAGCACGCCCTTCGGATCGATCGCCAGCCAGCCGCGCGGTCCCCGCAGGATGTTCTCGTGATGCAGGTCGCCATGCAGTGGCCTGATCTGATGCGGATTGGCCAGCAGTCGATCCGCGATGGCCGCGGCCTCGACATAGAGGCTGTGATCGCCGAGGTCACGATCGCTTGCGGCCTTCTTGAAAAGACTGGCGAACCGCTCCCTCAGCGGCTGAAGCTCGGGCGGGTAGGGGTGATCAGATGGCGAAAACAATTTCGCCATCACATCCGCCGCGATGGCGGTCGCTGCATTGTTGCCCTGTTCGTCGAGAACCTGCGACAGAAGTGTGTCCCCGCCATATTCGAGCAGCATGGAATGCCCGTCGCGGCCGAGAAGCCGCACCGCTCCTTCGCCGCGCCGCCAGGCAAGGAAATGCTCGCCGCGCAACTCGTCTGCAACGTCGTCGAACGGCTTCAGTGCCTTCACGATGGCAGGTGACCCGTCCTCAAGCCGCACCTTCCAGATGCGGCTCGAAAAGGTCTCGGCCACGAGTTCCGGTTCGCTGACCTTCCAGCGCGCTGGAAAGGCTGGTGCGTCCATCAGAGACCGAGCATCAGGTCCATGTTCTGGACGGCCGCACCCGAAGCGCCCTTGCCGAGATTGTCATAGACCGCCAGCAGCAGCGCCTGGGCTCTGCTGTCGTTGGCAAAGACATAGAGCTTCATGCGGTTGGTGCCGTTGTAGATCTCCGGATCGATGTCAGGCACGCGTTCCAGATGCGCATAGGGCGCCACCTCGACCACACCGCCCTTGATCGCGGCGAAATGGTCCGAAATGGCGGTGTGAAGTTCGGCGCCCGTCGGCACGCGGTCGAGGCCACCGAGCTGCAGCGGCACCACCGTGATCATGCCTTGCGCGAAATTGCCCACCGCCGGCTGCATGATCGGATCATGCGATAGCTTCGCATAGGCTTTCAATTCCGGCACGTGCTTGTGCTGCAGGGTCAGGCCATAGGGCAGGAATTCCGAGGCGTCCTCGCCCTTGGCGACGTAGTCCTCGATCATCGGGCGCCCGCCGCCCGAATACCCCGTAATGCCGTTGACCGCGACCGGGAAACTCGCCGGCAATAGGCCCGCGGTGACCAGTGGCCTGAGCGTCGCGATCGGCCCCTGCGGCCAGCAGCCGGGATTGGCGACGCGCTTGGCCGTGGCGATCTTTTTCGCCTGCTCCTTGTCCAGTTCGGCGAAGCCATATTCCCAGCCTTCGGCCACTCGATGCGCCGTCGACGCATCGATGACCTTGGTGGTTTCGTTGGCGATCAGCGAGACGCTTTCCTTGGCCGCGTCGTCGGGCAGGCACAGGATCGCGATATCGGCGGCGTTGAGGAATTCGGCGCGCGCGGCCGTTTCCTTGCGGCGCTCGACCGGGATGGAAATGATCTCCAGATCGCCGCGCTCGGCAAGCAGCGCCCGGATCTGGAGGCCGGTAGTGCCGTGCTCGCCGTCGATGAAGATTTTCGGTTTCATTGCCTGATCAAATTCCCTGATATCTCAAAACTATATGCCGTTGCCATGATTGACCGCGGCGCCATTGTGGTTGCCGTTGTTCAGCTCCTCGATCCGGGCCTTTCGCTCGGCTAGCAGGCCAAGATATTGCATGGCCACCATCGAGCCGGCGATCGCCGTTATATCGGCGTGATCATAGGCCGGCGCAACTTCCACGACATCGGCCCCGACGATATCGACCTGGTTGAGCTGGCGCAGCGTCGACAGGATCTTCGCCGACGACGGGCCCCCCGAAACCGGCGTGCCGGTTCCCGGCGCATAGGCCGGATCGAGGCAGTCGATGTCGAAGGTCAGATACGTCTTCTTGCCACCGGTGCGATCGACGATGGCGTAGGCGATGTCGGAGGCGCGCATTTCCTCGATTTCATGGCCATGGAGAATCTTGATGCCGAACGTGTCGGGCGCATGGGTGCGAATGCCGATCTGGATCGAGCGATCGGGATCGACGATGCCTTCCTTGACCGCGCGGCCGACGAAGGAACCATGGTCGATGCGCTTGCCGTCATCGGGCCATGTGTCCTGATGGGCGTCGAACTGCACCAGGGCCAGCGGTCCGTGGATGGCGGCGTGCGCCTTGAGCAGCGGCCAAGTGATGAAATGGTCTCCGCCGAGCGTCAGCAGGAAAGCGCCCGATTTCAGGATTTTGGCCGCTTCGCGCTCGATCGTGCCTGGCGTCTTCTGGTGGTTGCCCGAATCGAGCAGGCAATCGCCATAATCGACCACGGCAAGGTGTTCGAACAGATCGCGCGAGAACGGGTATTGCGGGTCGTTGTCGAGGATCGCGGAGGCGCGGCGGATCGCCTGCGGTCCGAACCGGGCGCCAGGCCGGTTGGTGACGGCGGCGTCAAACGGAATGCCCCACACCACCGCATCGGCGCCCTTCACGTCCTTGGTGTATTTGCGCCGCATGAAAGACAGCGCGCCGGAGTAGGTCGGCTCGAGGGCGCCACCCGTTTTGGAGCGGGCGGTGAAGGCATGGTCGATGGTGTTGGTCGCCATTACGGGTCCTCGTTTTCATCGGGGTGCAACAACTACAGAACCGGCATGGAAGATGCCAGTCACGGCTTGGGGAGACGAAACCGCGCCGCCCGGGTGCCACGGCAAGACAGGACTTGTATCATCATGACGCAGACCGCGTTTCTTAATCCGTCGGATGCCGTGGTGTCGACCCACACCGGTACGATCGCCAGCGATCGGTTTCGAGTTCTCGACTCGTGGCGCGGCATCTGCGCGTTGCTGGTCGCGCTGTTTCATTTCCCGACCGCCTCGACGGTCTCGCAGAGCAGCTTTATCGGTTCGTCCTATCTCTTCGTCGACTTCTTCTTCGTCCTCTCCGGCTTCGTCATCGCCTCCAGCTATGCCGATCGGCTCGGCCGGACGGAGGAGGTCTGCCGCTTCGCGCTGGTCCGTTTCGGCCGCATCTATCCGCTGCATCTGGTCATGCTTGCCGCCTTTGCCGCCTTCGAGCTGTTGCGGCTGGTGCTGCCCCGGCTGCATGGCACGGGGGCTGCTCCCTTCACCGGCGGCTTCGACCTCAAGAGCTTGGCCGCCAATCTCCTTTTGCTGCAAGGTGTCGGCTTCGAGGATAGGTTGACCTGGAACGCCCCGAGCTGGAGCATCTCGGCCGAATTCTTTGCCTATCTGCTGTTTGCCGGCGTGGTCTTCGTCGCTGGCGCACGCGCCTGGATATGGTTCGTCGCCGCCGCCATCACCGCGCCGCTGTTCCTGCTCGGCTTCTCCACGCATCATATGGATGTGTCCTATGATTTCGGCTTCATCCGCTGCCTCTACGGCTTCTCGCTCGGCGCCCTGCTGGCCTGGTTTCAGCATGATTCCATTGCAAGGGCGCGACAGGTTCTGGCCGCGAACCGCCCGCGGATGAGCTGGACTGTTGCCGAAATCGTCATGGTGGCCGTCATCGCTCTCTTTGTCTCGCTGGCGGGCGACAATAACGCCGGCATTGCCGCGCCCCTGGTGTTCGCCTTGGCACTGTTTCTCTTCGCCCATGAAGGCGGCTGGATCAGCGCGTTGCTGAGGACGCCGTTCATGCTGACGCTCGGCGCGCTGTCCTATTCGATCTACATGGTCCACATCTTCGTTCAGGCGCGCCTGATCAATGTCGCCGGGCTGGTCGAGCGCAAACTCGGCCTCGGCCTGGTTGGCGACATCCTACTGCGTGGCGAGCCCGCGACCGGCTTTGGCGCCGGCTGGACGGGAACCGTGGCGATCGTCGTCATGCTCGCCGCCACCATCGCCGTGTCGTGGGTGACTTGGCGCCTGATCGAAATGCCTGCAATGGCCTGGTTCCGCAGGCTGTCGAAGCGTATCTGACTCGCGTCGCCGGCCGACCGCCAATGCATGTCGCCCAAAAGTGAGGTCGGTTTTGGCAAGACGGCAGGCATAGAAACAAGACCTAATGCATCTTGCCCGGAAGTATCCCCGGTTCCGGGACAACGACATGCATAAATCAGAAGCTTACAGCAGGTCGGGCCAATCCGATTCGCCGCGACGTGCTGTAAAGCGCATCGCCTGAAACCGTTCGACGCGACGCGCTTTAGCCGGCTTCGTTCACGGGGATGTCACCGATGTCGCCTATCCCCGGCTCGATCCGGCAAGGAGCGATTCTCGATGCGGACGATCTGGCTGAGCCTTCTGCTTTCCACGGCACTTTCTGCAGCCTCCGGTCAGGCCTTGGCCGGCGAAACCCGCGCCAGGCAGATCCTCGACCGTTTCGAACATGCCAATCAGTGGCGCGACCATATCATGGTGGCCGCCCATCGCGCCGGCAGCATGCAGGCCGGCAAGACGCTCTATGCGGAAAACTCGCTTGCCGCCGTGGAAGGCTCGATCGCGATCGGCGCCGAAATCGTCGAAGTCGACATCCGGCGCTCGAAGGACGGCGCGTTCATCGTCATGCATGACAGCTGGCTCGACCGCACGACGACGTGCAAGGGCGAGGTCATCAACTACACGCTGGCCGAATTGAAGAGATGCCGGCTGGTGATCGAGGGCACCCATGCCGTCACCAACGAGACCGTCTCGACGTTGCGCGAGATGCTGATGGCGACACGGGACAGGATTCTCATCAATCTCGACAACAAGCTCGAAGTCGGCGACCTCCCGGGCATGATCGCGGTGGCGCGCGACCTCGGCATGGCCGAGCAGGTTATCGTCAAGGAAAACCTTTGGAACCAGAACAGGATCAGCACGGTGAAGGCGGCCATGGCCGCGGCAGGCGGTGGCTTCCAGTTCATGCCGATCATCGCCGACGACGCGGTGCATGATGCCGGCTTCGCCTCGACGGTCGACCACGCTTTCGCGCCGCGCGCGATCGAACTGATCAACTGGCGGGCGGGCGCCGAGACGTTGACCGAAACCGGCGGGCCGCTGTTCAGCACGCGCATGCGCGCCGAGGCGGTAAGGGGTGACTGGCACATCTGGGCCGACACCTATGCCATCGTCAACAAACCAGGCGGCTTCCTCGCCGGCGGCCCTGGCGACGAACTGGCGGTCCAGGCCAGCTTGCCGCGCGAAACCTGGGGCTTCTGGGCGGATCGTGGCGCCACCATCATCCAGACCGACGAGCCGAAAGCGGCGATCGGCTGGCTTGCGGCGAATGGTTATCGGGTGCCCTATGCCGGCACGGGCGAACGCATCGAGCCGGCCGCGACCGCCAGCATCAATTGATCCGTCGCATCAAGCAAAAGGCCGCCCGGAGGCGGCCTTTTCGATTGTCTGGAACGTCGAAACGCTTAGCGCTTCGAGAACTTCGCCCCAAGCGCGCCTTAGCGCTTGGAAAACTGGAAGGAGCGGCGGGCCTTCGCCTTGCCGTATTTCTTGCGCTCGACGACGCGGCTGTCGCGGGTCAGGAAGCCGCCCTTCTTGAGCACGGCGCGCAGCGCCGGCTCGTAATAGGTCAGCGCCTTCGAGATGCCGTGACGCACCGCGCCGGCCTGGCCGGAAAGCCCGCCGCCGACGACGGTGGCGATGATGTCGTACTGGCCCGAACGGTTGGACGCGATGATCGGCTGGTTGAGGATCATCTGCAGGACCGGACGCGCGAAATAGGTCGCGAATTCCTTGTCGTTGACGACGATCTTGCCGGAACCCGGCTTCACCCAGACGCGCGCGATGGCGTTCTTGCGCTTGCCGGTGGCGTAGGCGCGGCCCGACTTGTCGAGCTTCTGGACGTGGACGGGGGCGGCGGCCTGCGTGTTGGTATTGCCGGTGGCGGCGCCCAGTTCTGCGAGCGAGGAAAGCTCAGCCATCTTATGCGACCTTCTTGTTCTTGGAATTCAGCTTGGCCACGTCGAGGACTTCTGGCTGCTGGGCGACATGCGGATGCTCGGCACCTGCATAGACGCGCAGGTTCTTCATCTGGCGGCGGCCGAGCGGGCCACGCGGAACCATGCGCTCAACGGCCTTCTCGACGACACGCTCGGGGAAGCGGCCCTCGAGCAGCTGGCGCGCGGTGCGCTCCTTGATGCCGCCGGGGTGGCCGGTGTGCCAGTAATAGACCTTGTCGGTGAACTTCTTGCCGGTGAACACCACCTTGTCGGCATTGATGACGATGACATTGTCGCCGTCGTCGACATGCGGGGTGAAGGTCGGCTTGTGCTTGCCGCGAAGATGATTGGCGATGACAGTGGCGAGACGACCAACGACGAGACCTTCGGCGTCGATCAGGATCCACTTCTTCACCACATCCGCAGGCTTCTGCGAAAAGGTTGTCATGTTTTCTGCTCTCGGTTCTGACCTTCAAAGCGAAGGCGTTTCTTGTTGCTTGGATTGGCGAAAAGCGTTTGCCCGGTGCCAATAATAAAACGGCGGCCTTTGCGGGCCGCTGTTTCGTGAGGGCTTATAGGCGAGGGGAGGGATCGCGTCAAGGCGATAGCAAAAGCAGATAGCCAAGAAAACTAAGCAAATACAGCTATTTGTATAAAAGGTATTATTTTACCACGCTTGCCGGCGTACCAAACGCGCTGTCAAGCCAGCTTATTTGGCGACATCGCCGAGAAGTTCAATCGTTACGATCACCGCGGCGGGATCGAGTAGGTGCCCGTGGCATGCGCGATCGTGTGTCCTTCCGGGCCGGCGACGATGTCAATATCGAACACCATCAGGCTCTTGCCGAGCTTCAGGATGCGGCAATGGCCATCGATCGGTCCGGCCTCGGCCTTTCGCACGAAATTGATGTTGAGGTTGGTGGTGACCGAGAGCGCATCCGGCCCGGCATGGCTGAGCACGCAGACATAGCCGCCAATGTCGGCCAGCGTGAACAGGGCGGGGCCGGACACCGTGCCGCCGGGACGCAAATGCCGTTCGCCGGCATTGAGCCGTACGATGCAGCCGCCTGGAAACACGTCGATCGCCTCGTAGGCGGCGGCACTCTCATTGAGTTGGGGAAAGACGGTTTCCATCAACAAATTGATCTGCGCAGCGGTCAGCACCGGCTTGAGGTTGGTGTGGGCGGGCATGTCGGTCTCTCGTTCTGCGCCAAGCCTGTATGGGCGCTGCCGGGTGTTTCTGGCAACATATACATCACCCTGGCGCAAGCGATGGGTGTTGGACGAAACCCGATCCGATATTAGATACTGCCAGCACGACCGGAATCGCGGAGACCTTAGCCATGGCCGAAATCCTTGCCATCAAGCCTGCTGCCGCCGACGAGGGCCCGGTCACGACAAGACAGGAGAAGGGCGTGCTGCGCCTGACGCTCGCCAATCCGCCCGCCAATGCCCTGTCGCTTTCGGTGATGGCGGCGCTCGTGGCTGAGTTGGAACGCGCCAAGGCGGACAAGGCGGTTCGCGTTATTGTGCTGTCGGCGGCGGGCAAGGTGTTCTGCGCGGGCCACGACCTCAAGGAAATGACCGCGCGGCGTGCCGATGCCGATCGCGGCAAGGCCTTCTTCGAAGAGACCTTTGCCGCTTGCGCCATGCTGATGCAGACGATCGTGCGCCATCCCTTGCCTGTCATCGCCGAGGTGGATGGTCTGGCGACAGCCGCCGGCCTGCAATTGGTCGCCAGCTGCGACCTGGCGATCGCCTCGCACGAGGCGACCTTCTGCACGCCGGGCGTCAACATCGGCCTGTTCTGTTCGACGCCGATGGTGGCGCTGTCGCGCAACGTCTCGCGCAAGCAGGCGATGGAAATGCTCTTGACCGGCGAGACGATCGACGCCGCGACCGCCAAGGAGTTCGGCCTCGTGAACCGCGTCGTGCCACGCGAGTACCTGAATCAGATAGTCACCAAATACGCGCAAACCATTGCTTCCAAATCCTCTTTGGTGATCAAGACCGGCAAGGAAGCTTTTTACGCGCAGGCCGAGATGGGCTTGGCCGATGCCTATGCCTATACCGGCCGGGTCATGGTCGAGAACATGCTGGCGCGGGACGCGGAAGAGGGCATCGGCGCCTTCATCGGCAAGCGCAAGGCGGAATGGACGGACGAATAGGATCATGGAACCGCGCATTTCCATCATCACCATCGCCACCGACAATCTGGATCGCGCCGTGCGCTTCTACGAGGCGATGGGTCTGAAGCGCCACGCAGGAATTACCGACGGCGTTGCCTTCTTCCAGATGGGCGGCGCCATCCTCGGCCTGTTCCCGCGCCCCAGCGCCGAGGAGGACTCCGGCATCACCTTCGCCCAGGCGCCCTCGGCGGTCTATCTCGCCTACAACACCCGCTCCGACGCCGAGGTCGACGAAGTGCTCGCCATGGCCGAGAAGGCTGGCGGCCATATCGTCAAGCCGGCTGGCCGCGCCTTCTGGGGCGGCTGGTACGGCTATTTCGCCGATGCCGACGGGCATGTTTGGGAGGTGGCGCACAATCCGGCCTTTCCGATCGCGGACGACGGCACGATTTCGCTGCCTGATTGATGGCCTACCGCAAGCAACTGACACGGCTCAAGGCACCGTACCTCAAACGGATTTTGCTCGATGCCGAGCGGGCGGCTGACTGGGAAAAATATCCCTGGAACCTGCCGCTGTTTCGCCGCCACGCGTTCGAGCTCGAATTCACCACGCCCATCACCATCATCGTCGGCGAGAACGGCACCGGTAAATCCACGCTGCTGGAGGCCATCGGCGCGCTGGCCGGTTATGACGAAGCTGGAGGCGGCAAGGGCTACCGGCCGGTCGACCACTCCCGCGCTGTCGACAAGAGCGGGGCCGCGCTAGCTGATGCGTTTCGTTGCCACTGGCTGCCGAAGGTTACTGCCGGTTGGTTCTTCCGCGCCGAATCCTTCTATTCCGTTGCCCGTTACCTCGACGAGGCGGCCAGGGAATCCGGCGGAATACCGCCCGACTTTCTGTCCTGGTCGCATGGCGAAGGCTTTATCCACTTCTTCGAGGAGCGCTGCCGCAGGCAAGGCATCTATATTCTCGACGAGCCCGAGAGCGCGCTTTCGCCGACGCGCCAGATCGAATTGCTGAAGATGCTGCGGCGCATGGACCAATCGGGCACCGCGCAGGTGATCATGGCGACCCATTCGCCGCTATTGATGGCCTGTCCCGGCGCGCAATTGTTCCGCATCAGCCGCTTCGGGCTCGAGCCTGCCGACTTTCGTGATACGGACCACTTCCGCATGCTGCGCGATTTCAGCAATGACCCGGATGGTTTTCTCGCCGAGGCGTTGTATGAGGGCGAGACATGAATCACGATAGCTACGACAACGCCTATATCGGTGGCATCCTCAATTCGGTGAAGACGATCGCTATGGTCGGGGCGTCGGCCAATGATGTCAGGCCGAGCTATTTCGTCCTGAAATACCTGCTGGCCAAAGGGTTTTCGGTGTTCCCGATCAATCCTGGCCAGGCCGGCAAGGAAATCCTCGGCCGAATGACCTATGCCAGGCTGGCCGACATACCGGAGCCGATCGACATGGTCGATATTTTCCGCAATGCCGCGGCGGTCCCTGGCGTCCTCGACGAGGTGTTGCAACTCGATCCCTTGCCGAAAGTCATCTGGATGCAGCTTGGCGTGCGCCATGACGAGGCAGCCGCCCGTGGCGAAGCGGCCGGCATCAAGGTGGTGATGAACCGCTGCCCCAAGATCGAGTATGGCAAGCTCTCCGGCGAGATCGGCTGGACCGGCGTCAACTCCGGCGTCCTGTCGTCCAAGAAGCCGCTGATGCGCCAGGGCTTCCAGAGTTTCGGCGTGCGTCAGAAATAGGCGCGGCGCAGAGGCGCAAAATTATTCCGCTGAATGCCGCATTATCTTGCGGTGTGATCGGAGGACCGGCGCCGAAAGGTATTTTCTTCTTTGCATTCGCACGCCGCCTTCGCCAAGAATGCATGGCTAATTTAAGAAGTTCAAAGGGAGGTTTCAGTGACCCGTTCGCCCGGTTTCAACACGCTCGCCGTCCATGCCGGCGCCAAGCCCGATCCGGCGACCGGCGCACGCGCCACGCCGATCTACCAGACGACCTCCTTTGTTTTTGATGACGCCGACCACGCCGCTTCGCTGTTCGGGCTAAAGGCGTTCGGCAACATCTACACCCGCATCATGAACCCGACCCAGGCAGTGCTCGAAGAGCGCGTCGCGGCCCTCGAGGGCGGCACGGCCGCCCTTGCGGTCGCTTCCGGCCATGCCGCGCAGGTCATCGTGTTCCACAATCTGATGCAGCCCGGTGACAACTTCGTCGCCGCCAACAAGCTTTACGGTGGTTCGATCAACCAGTTCGGCCATGCCTTCAAGAATTATGGCTGGGAGGTGCGCTGGGCCGAAACCAACGACATCTCGACCTTCGAGAGCCAGATCGACGACAGGACCAAGGCGATCTTCATCGAGAGCCTGGCCAATCCGGGCGGCACCTTCGTCGATATCGAGAAGATCGGCGACATCGCCCGCAAGCACGGATTGCCGCTGATCGTCGACAACACGCTGGCCTCCCCCTATCTCATCCGGCCGATCGAGCATGGCGCCGACATCGTCGTGCATTCGCTGACCAAGTTCATGGGCGGCCACGGCAATTCGATTGGCGGCGTCATTGTCGACGGTGGCACCTTCGACTGGTCGAAGTCGGGCAAATACCCGATGCTGTCGGAACCGCGCCCCGAATACGGTGGCCTCGTGCTGCACGAGACCTTCGGCAATTTCGCTTTTGCCATCGCCGCGCGCGTGCTCGGTCTGCGCGATCTCGGCCCGGCGATCTCGCCGTTCAATGCTTTCCTTATCCTTACCGGCCTCGAGACCTTGCCGCTGCGCATGCAGCGCCATTGCGACAATGCGATCACCGTCGCTGGCTGGCTGTCCAATCACCCCAAGGTCGCCTGGGTGAATTATCCCGGCCTGCCCAGCGACAAGAACAACGCGCTACAGAAGAAATATTCGCCGCTGGGCTCTGGCGCCGTGTTCACCTTCGGTCTGAAGGGCGGCTACGAGGCCGGCATCAAATTCGTCGAGGCACTCGAACTGTTCTCGCACCTGGCCAATGTCGGCGACACCAAGTCGCTGGTCATCCATCCGGCCTCGACCACGCATAGGCAGCTTTCCGACGAACAGAAGGTCAAGGCTGGTGCCGGGCCGGACACGGTGCGGCTGTCCATCGGCATCGAGGATGTCACCGACATTGTCGCCGACCTCGAACAGGCACTCGCCAAGGTCTGACCTGATATGACCGCGTTTCTTTCCGTCGACGCCAAAAGCGTCGAGCCCGAATCCGGTGCGCCGGCGCCGGATCGCCTGATCTCGGGCGATCCGAAATTCCGCACCTGGAATGTCGAGGAGCGCGACGGCGGCCTCTATGCCGGCATCTGGGAATCGACCCCCGGCAAGTGGCGCATCGTCTATGACGAATGGGAGTTCTGCCACATTCTCTCAGGTGTTTCGGTAATCGCCGAAGAGGGCGCCGAAGCGCGCACCGTCAAAGCCGGTGACAGTTTCGTGCTGCGGCCAGGCTTCAAGGGCAGCTGGGAAGTGCTTGAAACGACTCGCAAGCAGTATGTGATCAAGCTTTGAAGCTTGAACATATTCGAGAATCCCGTCGGATTTCCGGGCACTCGCTAGCCAAGATCGACGGCAAGTCGTTCCAGCCCATGGAAGTGGTAAGTGTCGCGGAAGCGTGGCTGTTCGGCGAGATGCAGTTGTGGGTGCCGCTCGAACAAGGTCCTCAGCGAAACCTGCAGTTCGAGGCGGGCCAGCGGCGCACCGATGCAGAAATGGATACCGGCGCCGAATGATACATTCTTCTGGTCGGTCCGCTCCGGCCGGAAGGCCCGAGGTCCGGCGAAGGCGTGCGGATCATGATTGGCCATGCCCAGCAAAAGTCCGATCGTCTGGCCCGGCCGCACGACGATGCCGGGCGCGATTTGGATTTCCTCGTAGGCATAGCGCATGAACATGTGCAGCGGCGCGTCGAAACGCAGGCATTCCTCGACCGTGGCTGCCGTCGCCTCCGGCGAGGTAAAGAAGCGGCGCGGGTCGCCGCCTTGTGCCAGGATGGAGTGGACGGCATTGCCTGTCTGGTGCACGGTTGCTTCATGGCCGGCGTTGAGCAGCAGGATGGCCGAGGAGACCAACTCGTCCTCTGACAGTTTCTGGCCGTCCTCCTGAGCCGAGATCAGCAGCGACAGCAGGTCATCGCCCGGCTTTTTGCGCCGCTCGGTCACGTAGCCGCGCAGGAAATCGGAAAATTCGCCCGCGGCACGGTTGGCCGTCTCCTCGGTCTCACGGGTGCGGCCATGGATATACATGGCGACCATTTGATGTGACCAGTCGAGCAGTCGCGGCCCCATCTCCAGCGGCACCCCAAGCATTTCGGCGATGATGGTGATTGGCAGCGGGGACGCGAAGGCCGGCAGGAGGTCGACGGCCTTGCCAGGTTCGAAACGATCGATCAATTCGTTGGCAAGCGCCTCGACGCGCGGCCGCAACCGTTCGACCTGACGGGAGACGAAAGCACGGTTGACCAGTGTTCTCAGCCGCGTATGCACCGGCGGCTCCAGCTCCAGCATCGAATTGGCTTCGATGCCGTCGAATGCCTCGAGATGGGTCCTGTGTCGGCCGACACCGCGGCTGTCGGGGATGCCGGCCGGGTTCTGGCGGCCGAAACGGCGGTCGCGCAACAGCCGGTTGACGTCGCCGAAGCCGCCAAAGCACCAGAAGCCGAATTCTTCCCAGAAAAACGCATTCGAAGCTTCGTGCAGAAAGCCGTAGGCCTCGTAAGGATTCAGGAAGAAAGCCGGTTCGCGCGGGTCGAGTCTGAGCCGGCGAGCGGCTGGATCGAAGGCCAGATAGGAGAGCGTCGATTTGGTCATGCCAGACCCATAGCGCGGCTTGCCAGCCCGGTTCCAGACCGTATGTTGCGTCCGACAGCCCGATGCATTGAGCCAGTAGGGTTGCGGAAGGTCTGAACGGATGAATGTGATCGTTGTCGGCGCGGGTATCGCCGGTCTGTCCACGGCGTGGTCGCTGGTCAAGGCCGGCCACGCCGTGTCGGTCGTCGAGCAGGGGCCGATCCCCAATCCGCTGGCGGCGTCGGGCGACCATCACCGCATCATCCGCCGCGCCTACCGCGCCGGCACCGGTTATGGGCTGCTGATCACTGAAGCCTACGAGGCCTGGGACGAGATGTGGGCTGATCTCGGCGAGAACCACCTCGACGCGCGGGGCTTCGTCTGCGTTTCGCGCGAGCCCGGCGACGAGGCCGAGGAATACCGCGAGGGCCTGGAAGAAGGAAAATTCCCTTACGAATTGCTGGGACCGGACGCAGCCGTCGAGCGCTGGCCGTTCCTTGAGACCGGCTCGTTCCGCTACGCCTATTTTTCGCCCGAGGGCGGCGCGCTGCATTGCCGCAAAATAGCGGCTGGGCTGGCTAAATGGCTGCGTACCAATGGAGCCAACGTCTACGACCACAGCAAGGTGACGGAGATCGATGCAGAGGCCGGCCATATCGTGCTCGAATCCGGCGAGACGATGCAGGCCGACCGCATCGTCGTTGCCGCTGGCGCTTGGGTGCTGAAGCTATTTCCCGAACTCGGCGGCGAATTGAAAACCTTTCGCACCGCGCTCGCCTATGTCGACCCGCCAGCCGACCTCAGGGCCGCTTGGGAGGCGGCGCCCGTCATTCTCGATGTCGGCGGCACGACCGACGGCTATATGATCCCGCTTACGCGGGGTGCCGGCATGAAATTCGGCTCGGGCCTGCATAAGGTGCCGACCAGCGACGCCGACTGGAACCGCGAGCCGGTGCCCGGCGAGGGCGAGGCGATACGCAACCTGTTTTCGCCGCCGATCGCCCGCATCGAGGAGTACAAGGTGACCGAAGTGGTCACCTGCGCCTACACGTTCACCGAGGACGAGAAATTCCTGGCACATGAGACCGGCAAGTGCCTGGTCGTCTCGGCTTGCTCGGGCCATGGCTACAAGTTCGGCGCGGCGGTCGGGCGTCGCGTGGCCAAAGCCATTGGCGATGGCGATGTCGCCGGTCTTAAGGCCTGGCTGCGGGCCGAGGTGGCCTAAGTCTAGTCCTGGCAGTGCCTTGGAATATGCACCCGCCGCCAGCTGGATGACCCTTCGCGCACCAGCACGCGGCGCGGGACGGTCTGGTAGGCGGCGGGAATATCGATGACGCGCCTTTGCTCGGGCCGCACCAGCACCTCCTCGGCGATGCTGTCATATTGCGCCGGAATGACGACGCGCCGCGTGCGCTCGGGCTGGATCACCGCCGTCTCGGCGACGCGTTCATAGCGTGCCTTGTGCCAAACCTTGCACAACACGCGGCGGCCATGGATGACGCGCCATTCCCAGGAATAGCTGCCGCCATCGACCCTCACTGTATGGTAGACGGTCCTGGTGACCGCAGGCACCACCTCATACCGAACCTGGGCCGGCACAGTCATCACCACACGCTCGCGCGTGCCATGGATCGGCGGATCGTAGTCGACGATCTGCTGGCCGGGAGGGCTGACCATGACGTTTTCGTAGACGGTGTCGTAAACGGCCGGTGTGTGGACGGGCTCGTAGCATTCGACGGCGCGACCGCCGGCCGCCGTTTGCGAAATCGAGCCGAGCATGGTCAGCCCGGCAATGGTGAAGCATGCGGTTTTCCCGGACATGGCACTCCCCGTATGAACTGTAGGCACAAGTTCAACGTTGAATTGTAGGGGACGCCGTTGCCGAGAAAAGCATTTTGGCGCATTTCCTTAAGCCACGAGGTTAAGAAACTGCTACCCTGGCGGAGCCGGCTCGGTATTTAGGTCGGCGTGGCATCAGCTGTTGCTAATTCTTGCCCGGAAGCTTGATTCGACTTACCCAGGTGGCTAGGACGGGTCGGCCTTGCACAAGGATGAGCCGGCATCCTATTTACATCTTAACGATCCAGAACCGATTCTGCCCGAGCTGCCAGCCTGTCCGGCGCCGGAATCCCACCGCGAGACAAGAGATAACTGATGAAGAATCCCGTCGAAACCTACATGAACCTCGTTCCGATGGTGGTCGAACAGACCAATCGCGGCGAGCGGGCCTACGACATTTTCTCGCGCCTCCTCAAGGAGCGCATCATTTTCATCACCGGTCCGGTCGAGGACGGCATGGCGACGCTGGTCTGCGCGCAACTCCTGTTCCTCGAAGCCGAGAACCCGAAGAAGGAAATCAACCTCTACATCAATTCGCCGGGCGGCGTCGTCACCTCGGGCATGGCGATCTACGACACCATGCAGTTCATCAAGCCGGCCGTGTCGACGCTGTGCATCGGCCAGGCGGCCTCGATGGGCTCGCTGCTGCTGACCGCCGGCCACAAGGACATGCGTTTCGCCACGCCCAACGCCCGCATCATGGTTCACCAGCCGTCCGGCGGCTTCCAGGGGCAGGCGTCCGATATCGAGCGTCACGCCCAGGACATCATCAAGCTGAAGCGTCGCCTCAACGAGGTCTATGTCAAGCACACCGGCAAGAGCTATGAGGACATCGAGAAGACGCTCGACCGGGACCATTTCATGACCGCCGACGAGGCCAAGGATTTTGGCCTGATCGACAAGGTCATTTCGTCGCGCGAGGCGGCCGAGGGGGCGTTGGCATAAAGGCTAGTTGGCAGTTGGATGGCACCATCACGCGCTTTTGGCGTGTCTTGCGTCATTTCGGCCACAATTGGCTGTTCCCTCGGAGGTCGGGATTGCCTACGTTAAGGCTATGTTGATTTTCGACGGCTTAGCTTTGCGAGGGGAAGCTGCGAATCATTGCCACGTTTTCTGATTTGTGTTTCGTACGGAATACGTTGCGGGGGCCGGAAGACTGGCGGCGGCGGATTCCCGCGATAAATAGAGTATGCGCCCTTTCAGCCAGACCATCGGCGGGCGGCCATGAAAGGACATGAAAATGAGCAAGGTCGGCAACAACAGCGGTGATTCCAAGAACACGCTTTATTGCTCGTTTTGCGGCAAGAGCCAGCACGAGGTGCGCAAGCTGATCGCCGGCCCGACGGTGTTCATCTGCGACGAGTGCGTCGAGCTGTGCATGGATATCATCCGCGAGGAGAACAAGACCTCGATGGTGAAGTCGCGCGAGGGCGTGCCGACCCCGCAGGAGATCCTCAAGGTCCTCGACGACTATGTCATCGGCCAGCCCTACGCCAAGCGCGTGCTGTCGGTGGCCGTCCACAACCACTACAAGCGCCTCGCGCATGCCGGCAAGAACAACGATGTCGAGCTGGCCAAGTCCAACATCCTGCTGATCGGCCCGACCGGCTGCGGCAAGACGCTGCTGGCACAG
This sequence comes from Mesorhizobium sp. URHB0026, assembly GCF_054059755.1. Lineage (NCBI taxonomy): Bacteria > Pseudomonadati > Pseudomonadota > Alphaproteobacteria > Hyphomicrobiales > Phyllobacteriaceae > Mesorhizobium > Mesorhizobium sp. URHB0026. Next base: position 3,883,196 of record NZ_JBSSCN010000001.1, read on the forward strand.
ACGCTGGCCCGTATCATCGACGTACCCTTCACCATGGCCGACGCCACGACGCTGACCGAGGCCGGTTACGTCGGCGAAGACGTCGAGAACATCATCCTGAAGCTGCTGCAGTCGGCCGACTACAATGTCGAGCGCGCCCAGCGCGGCATCGTCTACATCGACGAGATCGACAAGATTTCACGCAAGTCCGACAATCCTTCGATCACCCGCGACGTGTCGGGCGAGGGCGTGCAACAGGCGCTGCTCAAGATCATGGAAGGCACGGTCGCCTCCGTGCCGCCGCAGGGCGGCCGCAAGCACCCACAGCAGGAGTTCCTGCAGGTCGACACCGCCAACATCCTGTTCATCTGCGGCGGCGCCTTCGCCGGGCTGGACAAGATCATTTCGGATCGCGGCAGGAAAACCTCGATCGGCTTCGGAGCTGTCGTCGCCTCGCCGGAGGATCGCCGCACGGGTGATGTTTTCCGCCTCGTCGAGCCCGAGGATCTGTTGAAATTCGGCCTCATTCCGGAGTTCGTCGGCCGTCTGCCGGTCCTGGCGACGCTGGAGGATCTCGACGAGCCAGCACTGATCCAAATCCTGACCGAGCCGAAGAATGCGCTGGTCAAGCAGTACCAGCGCCTGTTCGAGATGGAAAATGTCGATCTGACCTTCCACGAGAACGCGCTTTCGGCGATCGCCAAGCGCGCCATCGAGCGCAAGACCGGCGCGCGCGGCCTGCGTTCGATCATGGAAGCGATCCTGCTCGACACGATGTTCGAATTGCCCGCGCTCGAAGGCGTGCGCGAGGTTGTGATTTCGGAAGAGGTGGTGACCGGCAGCGCCCGGCCGCTCTACATCTATTCCGAACAGAAGGAAAAGAAGGGCAATGTCAGCGCCTGATATGGCACCTGGCCCAATATTTTGTGGAACGGCGCCCCTGCGGCGCCGTTTTGCTGTGAGGGACCGGCAAACCTTCGGGATGGAGTGGATTGCGGACGATGTTAACTCTTGATCTTTGGCCCGCCTGCCTCCACCTAACACGAGAAGGCCGAGGTGCCCGATTTCTGTGCTGTAAAACTCCCGTCATAAACGGTGGTAGGCGGAACGATCCCCGGTCGTTAATATGAGATTCGCGGTTGGCCTGATGGTGGCCGCGACATGAAAGGTTGGACAATGGCCAAAATATCCAAGGCTCCCAGCGACGGCGTCTTCGCGGTCCTCCCACTGCGCGACATCGTGGTGTTCCCGCATATGATCGTTCCGCTCTTCGTCGGGCGCGAAAAGTCGATCAAGGCGCTGGAAGAGGTGATGGGTCAGGAAAAGCAGATCCTGCTTGCCACCCAGATGAATGCCGCCGATGACGATCCCGAGCCCGATGCGATCTTCGACATCGGCACGCTCGCCAATGTGCTGCAATTGTTGAAGCTGCCCGACGGCACCGTCAAGGTTCTGGTCGAAGGCGCTTCGCGTGCGAAAATCGTCTCCTTCACCGACCGTCCCGATTTCCACGAGGCCAAGGCCACGGCTCTGGTCGAACCGGAAGAGGAAGAGGTCGAGGTCGAGGCCCTGGCCCGCTCGGTCGTCACCGACTTCGAGAACTACGTCAAGCTGAACAAGAAGATCTCGCCCGAAGTGGTGGGTGCCGCCAGCCAGATCGACGACTATTCCAAGCTCGCCGACACGGTTGCCTCGCATCTTGCCATCAAGATCCCTGAAAAGCAGGAAATGCTGGCCACGCTTTCCGTCAAGGAGCGGCTGGAAAAGGCGATGGGCTTCATGGAAGCCGAAATCTCCGTCCTGCAGGTGGAGAAGCGCATCCGCTCGCGCGTCAAGCGCCAGATGGAGAAGACGCAGCGCGAATACTACCTCAACGAGCAAATGAAGGCGATCCAGAAGGAACTCGGCGAGGGCGAGGACGGCCGCGACGAGGCCGCCGAGATCGAGGCTCGCATCAAGAAGACCAAGCTCTCCAAGGAGGCCCGCGAAAAGGCGGACGCCGAATTGAAGAAGCTCAGGACGATGTCGCCGATGTCGGCCGAATCGACTGTCGTGCGCAACTATCTCGATTGGCTGCTGTCGATCCCGTGGGGCAAGAACTCCAAGGTCAAGCAGGACCTGGCCTATGCGCAGAACGTGCTCGATACCGATCACTTCGGCCTCGACAAGGTCAAGGACCGCATCGTCGAGTACCTTGCCGTGCAAAGCCGCCAGAAGAAGCTCAAGGGGCCGATCCTGTGCCTCGTCGGCCCTCCCGGCGTCGGCAAGACCTCGCTCGGCAAGTCGATCGCCAAGGCGACCGGTCGCGAATTCATCCGCATGGCGCTTGGCGGCGTGCGTGACGAGGCCGAGATCCGTGGCCACCGGCGCACCTATATCGGCTCGATGCCCGGCAAGGTCATCCAGTCGATGAAGAAGGCCAAGAAGTCCAACCCGCTGTTCCTGCTCGACGAGATCGACAAGATGGGCCAGGACTTCCGTGGCGACCCGTCGTCCGCGCTGCTCGAGGTGCTCGACCCCGAACAGAACTCGACGTTCATGGACCACTATCTCGAGGTCGAATACGACCTGTCGAGCGTGATGTTTGTGACGACGGCGAACACGCTGAACATCCCTGCGCCCCTGATGGACCGCATGGAGATCATCCGTATCGCCGGCTACACCGAGGACGAGAAGATCGAAATCGCCAAGCGGCACCTGATGCCGAAGGTGATCCGCGATCACGCGCTGCAGCCAAAGGAGTTCTCCGTCGGTGAGGACGCGATCCGCGCCATCATCCAGACCTACACCCGTGAAGCGGGCGTCAGAAGCCTGGAGCGCGAGCTGATGAAGCTCGGGCGCAAGGCGGTGACCGAGATCCTGAAGACGAAGAAGAAGACGGTGAGCATCACGGCGGCGAACCTCGCCGACTATCTCGGTGTTCAGCGCTACCGCTTCGGCCAGGTCGAGGCTGACGATCAGGTCGGTGTCGTCACCGGTCTTGCCTGGACGGAAGTCGGCGGCGAGCTGCTGACGGTCGAAGGCGTCATGATGCCTGGCAAGGGCCGCATGACGGTGACCGGCAATCTGCGCGACGTGATGAAGGAATCGATCTCGGCGGCGGCCTCCTATGTCCGCTCGCGCGCCATCGATTTCGGCATCGAGCCGCCGCTGTTCGACAAGCGCGACATCCACGTGCACTTGCCGGAAGGCGCCACGCCGAAGGACGGTCCGTCCGCCGGTGCCGCCATGGCCACGGCTATCGTGTCGGTGCTGACGGGCATTCCGGTGCGGGCCGATGTGGCGATGACTGGCGAGATAACGCTTCGCGGTCGTATCTTGCCGATCGGCGGCCTCAAGGAGAAGCTGCTCGCCGCGTTGCGCGGCGGCATCAAGAAGGTGCTGATCCCGGAAGACAACGCCAAGGATCTGGCGGAGATCCCGGATAACGTGAAGAACGGCATGGAAATCATTCCGGTCTCACGCGTCGGTGAGGTGTTGCGCCACGCGCTGGTGCGGATGCCGGAGCCGATCGAATGGGTCGAACCGGTCAATCCGCCGGCTTCCACGGACACGAGCGATGACGCTGGAAAGTCGCTTGCGCATTAGTTTTTTCTAAGGTTGCAGCGCACAAACAGAAAGCCGGGCCTCGCGCCCGGCTTTTTCATGTGAAAAACCCCGGAATTCCGGGCTTTTTCCGCTTTTTTCCTGCCTTTTCGACTTGGTTGCGGGAACGCTTCTTTCTAAAGTCCGTTTCCTGCCGGATGAGTCGTGAGTTCCGGTGTTCTCATGGAAGGGAATTTTTATGAACAAGAACGAACTGGTGTCCGCTGTCGCCGACGCCGCGAGCATTTCGAAGGGTGACGCGCAGTCCGCGGTCGATGCAGTGTTTTCTGTCATCTCCGGCGAACTGAAGAAGGGCGGCGATGTCCGGCTTGTCGGCTTTGGCAATTTCACCGTGTCAAAGCGCGCCGCATCCACCGGCCGCAACCCGCAGACCGGCGCCGAAGTGAAGATCCCGGCGCGCACCGTGCCGAAGTTCTCGGCCGGCAAAGGTCTCAAGGACGCCGTCAACTAAGCGCGTTTTGATTTTTGAAAAACCAGAAAAGCCGGGCTTGCCCGGCTTTTCTTTTTCGGATCCGTATTGGGCCGGACGGTAGCTCCTCAAGCTGCCGGGGCGTCGGCGCGCATGAGGCCTTCGTTCTTGAGATCGGCCCAGAGCGATGCAGGGAGTTTCGCGTCCAGCAGCGAGCGATTGCTCTCGACTTCTTCGGGCCGCTGACCGCCGGGGATGACTGAAACCACAGACGGGTGCAACAGCGGGAACTGCAGGGCGGCTTCGATCAACCTGACCCCATGGCGCTTGCAGACGGCCTCGATGCGCGTCACGCGATCGAGCACATCCTGCGGCGCCTCGGAATAATTGTAGTAAGCGCCGGGCTTCGGTCCGGTGGCCAGGATGCCGGAATTGTATGGTCCGCCGAGAACGATGCCGATGCCGCGTTTCTGGCAAAGCGGCAGGAACGATGTCAGCGCCTCCTGTTCCAATAGCGTATAGCGACCGGCAAGCAGGAATAGGTCGAAATCGCCGCGCTCGGCCAGGGTCTGGGCCACCTGCCATTCGTTGATGCCGCCGCCGAACGCCTTGATGACGCCTTGGTCGCGCAAGGCGAGCAGGCCATAATAGCCCGAGCGCATGAACTCCTCGACGCGCCGGTCGGACGCCTCCTTGCTGCCGTGGGTGAAGATATCGACATCGTGCACGAACAGGATGTCGATGCGGTCGACGCCAAGCCGCTCCAGCGAGGCCTCGAACGAGCGCATGACGCCGTCATAGCTGTAATCGTAGACCTCCTTGCGCGACGGCGTGTCGAAGAACTTGCCGATGCCGGTGCGCTCATCTGGCGGGCAGGCGCGCATGATGCGGCCGACCTTGCTCGACAGCACGTAGTCGTCGCGCCTCCTGGAGCGCAGGAACGGGTTGAGACGTGTTTCCGACAGGCCGAGCCCATAGAGGGGCGCGGTGTCATAGTAGCGGCAGCCGGTCGCCCAGGCGGCCTCTAGCGTCGCATTGGCGTCCTCGTCCGAGACGGGGCGGTAAAGATTGCCGAGCGGCGCGGTACCGAAACCCAGCTCCGTGAAGGTGATGCCGCCATTGCCGATGCGGTCGAAATGCCGTGTCTTCATATCTTGAAATTTTCCCGGATTGCTTTGTCTGACATGACACTATCACGCTCGTGGCTTGGCAAAAGCGCCGCTGAGCGTTGGACACGCATTTTCCCGGTTGCTAGCATGAACGAAATCAAGCTGTTCCGGGGAAAAGCGTGATCAGGAATTGCCAATCCAATTCGATTGCTGGCGCGCAGGCGGCGTGGCCGTGAGCAACTCCAGCTCGGAGATGTTCAAGACCGCGCTCGACGAGCTTGGCGCGGTGCTGGCGCGCGTCGATGGCGATCGGATCGACGCCGCCTGTGGGATGCTGGTCGGTGCCAGACAAATTGTCGTCCATGGCTGCGGCCGCGAGGCCTTGCAGGTGAAGGGCTTCGCCATGCGGCTTTATCATCTGGGCCTGCCGGTTTCGGTCGTCGGCGACATGACCACCCCGCCTGTAGGGCAGGGCGATGTCCTGCTTGTCAGTTCCGGGCCCGGCGAAACCTCGACCGTACTCACCCTGATGCGAATCGCGCGCCAGGCAGGCGCGACCGTCCTGCTCCTGACCGCCCAGGCAGGCGGCAGCGCCGCAGGGCTGGCCGATTTGACGCTGCTGATCCCGGCGCAGACCATGGCCGACGATCAGGGGCCGCAAAAGACGTCGGTGCTGCCGATGGGCTCGGTGTTCGAGGGCGCGTTGTTCCTGCTGTTCGAGATCATGGTGCTGAAACTCAGGGACATGACCGCGGCGTTGCCGGAAGCCATGCGCGCCCGCCACACCAACATGGAATAGGTCATGCGCTATGAACTGATGCTGCCGCACCAGATCCGCAAGGCGATCGCCCAGAATTGGCCAGTCGCGCTGCCGCTCGGCGTGCTCGAATACCATGGCGAGCACATGGCCGTCGGCATGGACACGCTGGCGGTCGTCAAGACGCTAGAGTTGTTCGAAAAAGAAAGCGATGTCGTCATCCTGCCGCCCTTCTACTATGGCGCGGCGAGTTACGCGGTGGCACCGCCGGAAGGCAGCGGCTCCGTCCAGGTCGGCGGCAATCAACTGGCGCCATTCGGCGAGGCGCTGTTCTACAGCCTGCTGCGCATTGGGTTTCGCAACATCCACGCCATCATTCATCACCAGACCGAGAATTTCGCCGCCGGCATGCCGACGGACCTCGCCTTCAAGACAGCTGGCAGGCAGGCGATCTTCCGCTTCCTCGAGAAGCAGCGTGGCGAGGGCTGGTGGGGCTCCGAGACGATGGCCGACTACTATGCCGGACATGCCGAGGGCGAGAACTTCTTCAACTGGGTGCAGGTGCATCCGCTGATGCCTGCCGCCATGAACGGCAAATATCCGTTCGACCATGCCGGCATCGGCGAGACATCGCTGATGCTGGCGCTATGCCCGGAAGCGGTGGACGCCGCGCATTTCGCGGACAACAAAAGCTGGTATACGGCGACTGCGGCGGAGGGTTCGGCAGCACTTGGACAGAAGGGCGTCGCCATGATCATGGATCATCTGCGCGCGATCCTGAAGTCCTAGACTAGCGCGACCTTCTCCCCGGGAGGGGAGGGTGAAGACGCCCGGTCACTTCACCGCGCCAGCGGTCATGCCCATGATCAGGTAGCGCTCCAGCGCGATGCCGATAATGGCAAGCGGCGCGATGGCCGCGGTGGCAAGCGCCGCCATCGACCACCAGTTGATGCCTTGCGAGCCCGTCTGGCTGGCAACCATGACGGGGATAGTCTTGGCGTCCGTCGAGGTCAAAAGAGCGGCGAAGAAGTACTCGTTCCAGCACAGCACCATCGCCAGGATGAAGGCGGCCACCATGCCCGGCAGCGCGATCGGCATGACGATACGGAAAAAGGCGCCCCAGATCGACAGGCCGTCGACGAGGGCTGCTTCCTCTAGTTCGACGGGGATGGAATTGAACTGGTCGCGCATGATCCAGATCACGATCGGCAGCACCATCAGCGTGTAGAGCAGGATCAGCCCGACACGGGTATCGAGCAATCCGACTTCGCGGTAGAGCACCAGGAAGGGCAGGGCCAGCACCACCGGCGGCAGGATGAGCTGCGACAGGAAGAAGAAGGAGATGTCTTCGTTCTTGAACCAGGCGAAATGGTAGCGGTAGCGGGTCAGGCCATAGGCGGCGAGGCTGCCGATGATGATCGCCAGGCTCGACGCGCCAACCGAGGTGATGACCGAATTCATGAAGCGCTTGAGGAACTCGTCGCGCACGGTCGATGTCTGGAAGATCGAGTCCGGCGACAGGCCAAGCGATCGCCAGCCTTTCCAATCCGGCTGGAAGTCGACGAACGGGATGAGGTGGCCCTGCGTGACATCCACCGCCGTCTTGAACGATGTGGTGATGGTCCAATAGATTGGAAACAGGCAGATGAAGCCCCAGCAGGCGAGCGCGCCATAGATGAAGACGCGGCTGGCGAGGAAGCTCGCCGGCGAGCGGATTTCGGATGCAACGTAGTCGGTGGTCTGAACGCTCATCTCTACCTAATTCACATTGCGGACGAAACGGCTGGCGAACTTCAACAGCCAGGTCACGAACACCACGATGATGACGAGATACGCCATCGCCAGCATGGTGCCATAGCCGACATTCGAGCGGTCGCGGTACTCGCGATAGATGAAGCTCGAGACCGAATCGGTGGCGCCGCCCGGACCGCCCGAGGTGACCGTGATGATGATGTCGGCAAGCTTCAGCTTGAAGATGATGCGCAGGATCACCGCCGTCACCGACACCGGCAGCATCAGCGGGAACGTGACCTGCCAGAAGGTCTGCCAGGGCGTGGCGCCGTCGACACGTGCCGCCTCCAGCACCTCGCGCGACATCGCCTGCAGCCCCGCCAGCAGCATGATCATCATGAATGGAATGAAGGTCCAGGCGTCCAGCAGCATGATCGAGATGCGGGCGGTGATCGGGTTCGAGAAGAAGGCGGGGTCTTCCCAGCCGAGATGGCGCGCCAGCGTGGCTGCCGGTCCAAAGCGGTATTCCATCAGCGACTTGCCGATCATCCACGAGACCGCGACCGGCGATAGCATGAGCGGCATCAGGAACACCACCCGGAAGAATTTTCGAGCCCGGATCTGCGCGTTGAGCAGCAGCGCCAGACCAAAGGCGATGACATATTCGACCAGCACCGCCAGGACATAGAGCACCATGTTGAACAGGGCGTTGCGGTAGTAGGGATCGGCGAGCATCTGCCAGAAATTGTCGAGCCCGTTGAACCGGCGGCCGCTGAAGGAGGAGAGATTCCAGTCGGTAAGCGCGATGTAGAAGCCGAACAGGGTCGGGAAGATCACCATCGCAATGGTGAACAACAGGGCCGGCAGCAGGAACAGCGCGCGCTGGCCGTCCTCGCCACGTGTCAGAACCTGGCCGATGCCGATCGCCACACCCCACAGCACATAGGCGTAGACCACGGGCCGCCATGTCTCGAAGCCGATCGGATCGACCTCGGTCTTGTAGAGAATCTGCAGCACGATCGTGGCCAGCAGGCCAAGCGTGGCAATCGCCATCAGCGCCCAGCCCAGACGCCTGCGGCCCGGCGGGATCAGATCATAGGGGGTGGCGTCTGCCGGCCACCGGGTCGCGGTCGAAGTCTGGTCAGCCACAAATCTCGCCCGGTTGGAAGGGAAGGCTGTGGCCCGGCGTTGCCGCCGGACCACGGTTCATAGGGTAGCCTACATGCCGAGCGAAGCCTTGTAGAGCTTGATCTGCTTGTCGCGGCCGATCTGGTCGGTCAGCTTCTCCCAGGCGGCTGCGATGGCATCGGCGCCTTCCTGCGCCTTCATCTTGCCGGCGAAGGTGTTGGCCAGGATATCCTCGGCGGCGCTGTAATACTGGAAGATGCCGGGGATGCGCGGCTCGATCGCCGCGTTGGGGTGGTTGTAGCTGTCGCCTTCCGACTTCAGATACGAGGTGATGAACGCCTCGTCGTAGCCGGCCGCCACCCACTCCGGAATGTCGAAGTGCGAATTGCGATAGGGCTGGAAGCCCGACGGATACATCGCCGTCCAGATCGACAGGTCCTTGCCGCCGAGATGGGCGGCAGCCGACCATGCCGCCTTCTTTTTCTTTTCGTCGCTATCGACGCGGGCCATTACATAGACGCCCCAGCCGAGATAGGCGCAGTTGGGCGCATAGTTCGGGCCGCTGGCGAGCTTCTCCCACTTGCCGGTCTTGGAGTTGTAGACATCGTCGGAGCCCGGCAGGATCGAGAAGCCGGTGACATCGCCGATGACCGAGCTGTCATTGGTCTTGACGTTCGAGCCGACGTCACCCCACCAGGGGATCATCGAGCCGGTGCCGGCCAGGAACTGCTGGAAGGCGGTGGTGTTCGGGTCGGCATTGATCTGGTCGGCCGGCTCCGACGGCAGGGCGTCGATGACGTCCTGGATGGCGCGTACCCAGGCCGGATTGTTGACGCGTGGCTTCATCGTGTCGGCGTCGAACAGCCAGGCCTTGTCGTCGGGGTGCTTGGCGTAGGCGGTGGCACGGCTGCCAAGGAAGTAGAAGCCGAACCCGCCCCAGGGCTTGGGCGCGTCGAGATAGCCGTAGACGTCCTGACCCTTGAACTTCTTGCCTTTCAGGAACTTGGTCACTGCCTGAACCTCTTGCCAGGTCTTAGGCACGCCCCATTCGCTCGTCGCCCCGCCATCCTTCCACTGCTTGGCGAGGTCGGCGTCGGCAAACACGTCGGTGCGGTAGTTGAAATTGTGCGCGTCGCCGTCGATGGTGACCCGGTACTGCTTGCCATCCCAGGTGCCGACGGGCGGCTTGAGGTAGTTGACGAGATCGTCGAAGTCGATCTGCTTCTTGACCCAGTCGGGCATCTCCGAAGTCAGGCCCTTGCCGCAGACGTCGCCCTCGAACGGCGCGCCCATCTCGATGATGTCGAAGTCGACGGTGCCGGTGGCGATCGACTGCTGCAGGCGGGCGTTGTAGTCGGCCTGCGCCAGGTCGATCCAGCTGATCTTGGCGCCGGTATAGGTTTCCCACGGCTTCAGGAAACCACGGAACAGGACGTTGTGCAGGTTCTGGTTATTGAGGCCCATGAAGGTGAGCTCGACGCCGGCGAACTCGCCTTCCTTGACATTGGCCTTGGTCGCCTCCAGGCAAAGCTCGCCGACCTTCTGGAAATCGGCGTCTGTCGGTTGGCCTTTGCCAACCCCGGGGATCTGCAGGATTTTCGAGCGCAGTTCGCTTGCGGCGGAAGCCGGGCGCGTCAGCGCGCCAAGTCCGGCGCCAGATGCGGCCGCGATCGCGGCCATCGAGGCCGCGCCCTTCAATATGTCACGCCTTGTGGCGCCGGCACGTACCAGTTTGTCGTAAAGACCTACTCGCATGGACTATTTCCTCCCAGAACGTTAGTCGTGAATCGAAAGTGCCAATCGTGCCGGGCGCTGGCCTTTTAGAAGCGAAATCAGGACCCCAACCTGCGTCGCTTCGCGTTCCGTTTTTTCGGGTAGAGTACCGGCGTTCGGATTGGCGCTCGCCACTATTCTCACAACCAAACGCCGTGTCAACGACGACGGGTTTTTATCTAGAAGAGACCGACTTGCCCTGACCGGTCGCGTTGGTTAGCTTCTGCGCCTACGGCCGGTGGAGCCGATGGGGGAACGATGGCTCAAGTCGCGATCAGCAATGTGGCCAAGGCGTTTGGAACCGTCAAGGTTCTGCACGAAGTCAGCGTCGACATCGCCGATGGCCAGTTCGTCGTGCTTGTCGGCCCGTCCGGTTGCGGAAAGTCCACGCTGCTCAGGATGGTGGCGGGGCTGGAGACCGTATCCGGCGGCACGATCGCCATCGGTGACCGTGTCGTCAATCACCTGCCACCCGCAAAACGCGACATCGCCATGGTGTTCCAGAACTATGCGCTCTACCCTCACAAGACGGTCGAGCAGAACATGGCCTTCGCCCTCAAACTGCGCAAGACCGATCCGGCCGTGGTTGCCGAGCGGGTCAAGCGCGCCGCCGACATCCTCGACCTCAGCCCCTATCTGAAGCGCTACCCGCGCCAGCTTTCCGGCGGCCAGCGTCAGCGCGTCGCAATGGGGCGCGCCATCGTGCGCAATCCGCAGGTATTCCTGTTCGACGAGCCGCTTTCGAACCTCGACGCCAAGCTGCGCGTGCAGATGCGCACCGAGATCAAGGAACTGCACCAGCGGCTGAAGACCACCACCATCTATGTCACCCACGACCAGATCGAAGCCATGACGATGGCCGACAAGATCGTCGTCATGCGCGATGGCCGCATCGAACAGGTCGGCGCGCCGCTGGAGCTTTTCGACAGGCCGGCGAACCTTTTCGTTGCCGGCTTCATCGGCTCGCCGTCGATGAACCTGCTCAAGGGTATCGGGCGCAAGGGCGGCGTCGAGATTGCCGGAACGCTATTCCCGGTGGCTCCGAACAACACCGTCGAGGAAGGGCGCTCCGTCGTCTATGGCGTGCGCCCCGAACATCTCGAAATCCATCCCGATGGCGTGCCGGCGAAGATTTCCGTGGTCGAGCCGACCGGCTCGGAAACCCTGGTGTTCCTCCGCTTCGGCGACGGCGAGATGGTGGCGCTGTTCCGTGAGCGTCATGACTTCAAGCCCGGCGATACGCTGAAGCTTCGGCCAAGGCTCGACCATATCCATCTGTTCGACGCCGAGACCGGCAAGCGTCTCTGATCTCAAACGCACTTCACGAGGACCATCATGCTCAAAGGGATCGATCCGTTGCTCAATGCCGACGTGCTCCAGGCATTGCGGGCGATGGGGCATGGCGACGACCTGATCATCGCCGACACCAACTTCCCGTCCGATTCGGTGGCGCGCCAGACGGGGCTCGGTCGGGTGCTGCGCATCGATGCGCCGGCGGCGAAAGTGGTCAAGGCGGTTCTGTCGCTCTACCCGCTGGACACCTTCGTCGATGATTCCGCCGCCCGGATGGAGATCGTCGGAAAGCCGGACGAGATCCCAGCCGTGCAGAAGGAAGTGCAGAAAGAGATTGACGCCGCGGAGGGCAAGTCCTGGCCGATGGTGCCGGTCGAGCGTTACGCCTTCTACGAGCGCGCCAAGCAGGCCTATTGCGTCATCCAGACCGGCGAACGCCGCTTCTACGGCTGCTTTGCCTTCCGCAAGGGCGTCGTGCCGCCGGATGCGGAGTAGCGGCATGGCCTCGGGCAAGCCGGTCGTCATCCTCGGTGTGTTTGTCGCCGACACTGCCTACAGGGCCGAGCGCCAGCCGCGCATGGGCGAAACGATCCTTGGCAATTCCTTCAAGCTGGGGCCAGGCGGCAAGGGGTCGAACCAGGCCGTGGCCGCTGGCAAGCTGGGGGCCGGCGTCGCTTTCCTGACCCGCCTCGGTGTCGATGCCTTCGCCGACATGGCCAAGCGGACCTGGAAGGATGCCGGCGTGAAGAGCGCCGCCGTCGACACGCCGGACAGCTACACCGGTGCCGCCTATATCTTCGTCGAGGAGGGAAGCGGCAACAATGCCATCATCGTCAGCCCCGGCGCTGCCATGCTGATCACGCCCGAGGACATCGAAGCCAATGCCGACCTTATCAGGGGCGCCGGAGTTTTCGTGACGCAGCTCGAACAGCCGATCGATGCCGCGATGCGGGCGTTGGAGATCGCGCGCGGGGCCGGGGTGACGACCATCCTCAACCCGGCACCGGCGGCAAAGCTTCCCGACCGCATCTACACACTGTGCGACTATCTTACACCGAACGAGACAGAGACGGAGGAATTGACCGGGCTGAAAGTTTCGTCGGTCGACGAGGCCCGCTCCGCCGCCGGCAAGCTGCTCGAAAAGGGCGTCGGCACGGTCATCGTCACGCTGGGCGACAAGGGCGCGCTCCTGCACACGAAGGATCGCTCCGAGCATGTTTCCGCCATCAGTGCCGGCCCTGTCGTCGAAACCACCGGCGCGGGGGACGCCTTCAATGGCGGACTGGCCGCAGCACTCTCACGAGGCGTGGAGCCGCTGGAGGCGGTGCGCTTCGCCTGCGCCGTCGCTGGCATTTCGGTGACCCGACCAGGCACGGCACCGTCGATGCCGACATTGCAGGAGGTCGAGGCGTTGCTGGCCAAGCGCTGAGGCTGCTCAGGGCTCGCGGGGTCCCCGGAGCCAGACCGTTCTGGCCTCCGGGTCCCGTGCCAGTGGGCATTGAGAAGCTACTGCATGACGTAGCAGCGCTTTCCCTGGTCGGGAGCGGGATCACCGAATGCATCGTTGTCGCATTGAACGCCATTGCGGAACACGTCCTGCGTGAACCGGCCGCGGGCGCCATACCTGACCACCTTGCGGCCATAGAAGTCGCAGAATTCGCCTTCCTCGGCGCAGACCGCCCACTGCTCGCGGCGAGGCTGATCGTAGTCGTCGTTCGACTCGTCACGGTCGCGCTTCACAACGAAGCAGAACTTTTCCCTGCCTGGCGCGGGATCGCCGAAAACGCGGTTCGAACAGGGTATCGCGTTGCGCTCGATGTAACGCGAGGTCGTGCGGCCCCTGGCACCGTAGACGACCTCGGCGGGATAGGGCAGGCGGCAGATCTCCCCCTCGCGAGCGCATCGCTGCAGCCGGTCGGCCGACGCGGCGGCGGGAAAAAGGACGGATGCGGCCGTCGTCGCGCCACCCAGGCAAATCAGCGTGAATATCGTGCGCGTGGAAATGTTCGGTGCAATTGACATTACGTCCTCCATGCCATTCCGGCAGCATACTCCAATCTGGCTGCCTGCGGCATGAATCGAGCCTTTTGTGGGCGATTGCGCAAGCAGATTCGCAACGAGCAATTCGGTCGCGTCTGCAGGGCCGCTTGGTCCGTTGCTTGTCGACCCACAGGAATCGCGTCGCGGGTTCCACGGCATCGCTCATGCATGGGTGATTTTGGAGCCAAGAAAAACCAGGCTGAAGAAGGCCTTCGGAACGCTGTTCCTGGAGAGAATTTTGACAATTTTGTCGGCATTTCCCCGGAGCCAAGGATCATCATCCTTCAGGGGAAATGGCGCGAGTGACGGGGCTCGAACCCGCGACCTCCGGCGTGACAGGCCGGCACTCTAACCAACTGAGCTACACCCGCGCATTGACGAGCACGTGTCAGCCGTGTTCGTCGTTGGGGCGCTGGATAAGGGGTTCGCTACCGGGTGTCAAGCGCACCAAACCATCATAACGCCAAACAGGAGAAGGTTTTTTGACAGCCGGCATTTTGTTCGCAAATCCGGCCTGCGAACAGGGCATCCCGCACTCATTTGGCCTTGCGAAGCAAGTCCCGACCGCTTAAAGGTCCGGCCCGGAGCGGGCGATTAGCTCAGTTGGTAGAGCGCTTCGTTTACACCGAAGATGTCGGCGGTTCGAGCCCGTCATCGCCCACCAGTAACCTTTTGAATTTCCTTCGTATTTTCATCGATGCACCCTGTTTTACGAAGCGGTCTGTCGGTTCACTGAACCTAGAGCTCCAGCGAAGCAGTCAATTTTCGCAGGTATTCCGGGCTGTAGCGGGCATAAACCCGGTACGTCATTGCGGTGTTGGAGTGCCCCAGGAACTGGGCAACAGCCTCCATTGAATGGCCATCCTCGACGAGCCAGACGGCAGCCGAGTGCCTCAGCATGTGGGGCGAAGCATCAGGCCTTCCGATCTTGGTTCCCGCCGTCTTGATGCCCTTCTTGATCGACACGATCTTGTCGCCGGCCCACTCCAGAACGTAGGGGGTCAGGGCGCCTTCCTGTGCCTCTTTCAGGGCAGCGAGCAAGCCATCATTGACCGGCACAGTGGCGCGTCCCTTGCGGTGCGCCTTGTCGAATGGATTGCGCAGCTGGATCATGCGCCGGTCGAAGTCGACACGATCCCAGGTCAGCTGCAGGGCAGCGCCCACTCTGGCTCCAGTGGCGATCATCAGCAAGATAGCCAGCTTGATGTGCGCCGAGTTTGCGGCGGCAAGGAGCTGGGTGATCTCCGGCCGGGTAAGGTATCCCTCCTTTGGATCGGGCTTGGCCGGACGCTCGATGTCGGGCGCAAACGGGATCAACCGCTGCTTACGTGCCCAGACCAGGACCGAGCGAAGGTGGCCCAGCTCCGTATGGATCGAGCCATCCTTCTTGTTGTTCTTGCGCCGTGCCGCGGCATAGGCGCGGCAGTCGGCGAGCGTCACCGCCTCGCCTTCCTTGTCGGCAAAGAACGGAGCCAGGGCCTTCCAAGTGTAGCTCATTGTCGTGACGACTGATCGGCCTGCCTTGTCTATGCAGTAAGCCGCCCAGAGATCCCTGACGGTGGAGCCTTTCGGACGTGTCAGTTCCGCATATCGAGCCGGGGCGCGGCGGGCCGCCTCCTTCGGATCGTTTGTTCCAAGTCGATAACGTCGGCGGATGTCGCCTTCGTACCAGGAGATGCAAAGCTCTCCTCTGAGCTTGGTGATTGTCCATTCGGGTTCGTTTGACATTCGAAGTTCTCCACGTCCTGCCCTCTGATGCGCAATAGCTTCCCGGCCAACCTAAAGGCAGGCAGTTCGCCCGATACAATCATATTGCGAACATGGCGCTCCGAACACGCCCACCGATCGGCGAGCATCGCCGGCGTATAGACATTGGGAAAGTTCATGTGGCGCCCTTTCATTTCATCTCTATCCGGTCAATGACGGCGTCAGCGAGCCCTTGATCGGTCCCCAGATGTTGGTTTTCGAGGACCGACATAATTGCGGCGATCGAGCGTCCGGAGACGCGTGCAATGTCCTGAATGGATGAGCCTTCCTTGGCTCGCTCGCAGATGAACGTGCCGCGCAGATCGTGATAGGTGACGCCTTCGATCTTTACGCCGTCGGCGCCCATTGCCTTACCCCATGACGTCTTGAAGCCGTCCTTGGTCCATGGGCGGCCGCGGGAGTTGAGACAGATCCTCAGTTTGTCCTTGTTGGCCGGCAGCAGGGTGTAGATCATCTTGAGGCGCAAGTTGGCCTTGACCTTGAGCTTCTTGCTGGTCTTCGACTGGTTGAACAGCAGATAGGTGCCGTCCCACTGCTTCCAGTTCAGGGACAGGATGTCGCCCTGGCGCTGGCCTGTAGCGAGAGCGATCTCGAACGGCAGCAGCAGGTGAGCTGCAAGCTTCGCTCGAACCAGGGCTATCTGCTCCTGGCTCCAGAGGAATTCCTTTCGGGATCCCTTGTAGAGGCGCTCGATGCCCGCACAGGGGTTCTTCTCGATGCCGCCGAACGCCGTCTCGATAGAGTAGGAGAACACGTTCGAGAGCGACAACAGCACCTTGTCGGCCTTGCGCGGATTGGCGCGCATGCCGCGGTGCCATTTGCGGACGTCGCCGTTGAAGCCCTTCGCCTGGGTGAAAGCGGCGGGGCATCCAGGCCAGTTCTTGCGAACTAGCTTGAAGGCGTAGAGGTAATCGACCCTAGTGCTCTCAGCGAGCGCCAGGAAGTCGGGATTGCGTTCATGCTGGGGGCCACTGAAGTGCTCGATCAGGTGATCAAGGGTTAGGATTACCTTGCTGGCTTCCGCGGCGTTTTCCCGGAGCCGGGCGTGCTCCCGGGAGAAAGCCTCGGTGTGAGGCTCCTCCTTCATGCGAGGTCCGCCACGCCAGGCATAGTAGTAGGTCTCCTTCGACCCATCAGCCAACTGACGCCTAGCACTGTGGATCCCTCTTATTTTGACCAACACGAGTCCGATCTCCTTCAATCGTGGGTAGAGCTTTTTGATAGCCCCAGAACCAAGTCGCCCTTGCCTCGGATCTGAATCTGACCCTGTAGGTCAGTTGGGCGCCATCTTGATCCATGAAAACTGTATTCCTGAAATAGTTGACGGGCAAGGTTCTTTTGGAGCAGTCACAATATATTGTGGGAAGCTCGTGCGATTAACTTCAGCATTTTTAGAAGATAATGGTCGTAAAATTACAGAATATATTATAAAATTGGTGGAGATTTTGTCTTCGATGTATGCGCGTCGCTGCGGTGGCGCCAAGGGTTGTTCGACTCCAACGCCTGTTTCTTGTCATCTGGCTAGAGCGCGCTTCGTTGGTCGGCGGCCTAGCCACCGATGTCGATGCGCGGCTGTTACCCTTTAGACGCCCTATCGCCAGTTCCGGCGGGAAAGTCGGAATAGCTTTTAGAAGGTCGAAGCCAGTAGTGGAGACGTGCTTAATTATTCCAACTTCCAAATCGACAATACCCGACGCGTTGCTAAGGGCAGTCTGTCGTGCGCGCTTCGAAGGGCGGGCAAGGAAACCGCTCTATCGGATCTGCGGCTTTGAGGCGGTTGAAGAAGTCGTCGACAACAGAGGCGGAGCGGGCGTGCCACTGTTGCGGATGAGGAAGGCGTTTGTGAATGATCGGCGGGCTCGCACTCATAGCCAGTAGCTGACGGTGGCTGCGAGGCAGACGGTGGCAAGGAAGTTCGTCGCCGATCGATCGTACCGAGTGGCGATGCGGCGGAAATCCTTGAGGCGTCCGAACATGCGCTCGATGGCGTTGCGATCGCGGTAGAGGAACGGGTGAAAAGCAGTTTTTCCAGAGCCGGTTAGCCTTCGGCGGGATGTTCGGCATTGTCCCTCTGCCCTCGACCTTATGGGGGCATTGGTGTCATAGCCCTTGTCGCCATGCAGGATCGGACACTTAGGTATCTGCTCCAGGAGCAAATCCGCTGCGGTGCAATCGGCCACCTGGCCGCCGTTCAGAAAGAAAGCGATCGGACGGCATTGGCCGTCGGTCAGGGCGTGGATCTTCGTGGTTCGCCCACCGCGCGATCGGCCGATCGCCTGATTTGCTCCCCCCTTTTGCCGCCTGAAGTGCAGCGATGCGCCTTCACGGCCGAGGAGTCGATGAGCACCTGCGCCGGCGGTCCGCCAGCCGAGGCCAGGACATGGAAGATGTCGACCCAAACGCCCTTGGCGGCCCATCGGACGAATCGGTCATAGACCGTCTTGGGCGGGTCCGTAGGTCTCCGGCGCATCGATCCAACGACCCCCCGGACTTCAGGACATGCACAATGCCGCTGATGACCCGGCGATCATCAACCCGCGGCTTGCCGCGCGTATCGGTCGGCAGAAGCGCCAAGAGCGCGAACTGCTCCTCCGCCAACGCGATTCATCGTTGGTCTCCTTGGAGACCGTGAATCACGAAACCGCTGCCAACGGCATCCACCTTATGGGTCCGGACGCTAGTCTGAGCAACCACACCGTTCGAGGTAAGCTGGGCGTTATCGGGCTTCGTAGCCAAGGCCCTGCAGCTTTTCCGCTACGGCCGGATTCTTGAGGAATAGAGACGTTATAGTATTCGATGTTGCTACGAGGAGCACTAGCCGCTTGGTTCCATATGACATGTCCTACGGTAGCAGCATGGCCGCTGCCGAGCGCCACTACGGCAACTAGCCGCTTGTCACGAAGATGAGTTTCGTAAGCGATCGAGCCGCGAGATCCCCGAGCAGCTTTCGAAACGGGCTTTCGTGAATGGTATGCCTCCGGTAGCTGATCCAGATGCTACAAATCCGGCTCCGGCTATGATCTGCTCCACAGCCGCGACATAATGTCCTTTTCCTCAACCTCAGTTCGTGCCACGATGCCTTCGTTGGGGGCGTATCATGGCCAATCTGTCGCCAAGGTCATTCCTGGAGGCTGCAGTGAACGCCTTGTACGGTGCGGTCGTAGCGCCGCAAACATGGGCGAGTGCACTTCGAAGGTTTGCACTGGCCACCAATTTTGGCGGCTACTTTCTCTACCGGCGTGACTTGGCACGCGCATTATTGCAACTGGCCGTCTCGCCTGCTGTGTACGAATTCATCGATGCCTATGTCAAAGAGGGCTGGTTCCAGTTCGCCCCCCGAGCTGCCATCTTCGACTGTTACCTGGCCGAGGAAAGCCAAAATGGGCTGCTACCGGCGGTCCGATCGATTGCTGGATGGCCTGTCCGGCCTGCAACATTCGTTGCTTTCGCAGCGGGTCTCGTCATTGCATTCGGTTCGCCGGGACCGATTCATGCCGAGGCGACGGCGAACGTCACGATACTGCAGCCGAAAGTTGCGCTGCACGGCGCTCAGCGGCTGGCTCTTGTCGTCGGCAACAGCGGATACCGCAACGTCCCTACTCTGAAGAACCCGACCAACGACGCCACGGCAGTTGCAGAAAAACTGCAAGGGCTTGGCTATAGGGTGCATCTCGCGGAGGATCTCGATCGCCTAAATTTCAACGAAGCCGTGGCTGCTTTCCTGCAAAACATCGAGCCCGGGATGGAAACCCTTGTCTACTATGCCGGTCACGGCGTGGAACTCGGCGGTTCGAATTACCTGCTTCCTGTCGACGTGCCCGAGCTCGCCCCGGGACAGGAATATTTGTTGCGCACAGAAGGTATCAACCTCACCGACCTGCTCATCGAACTCCAGGACCGCTCGGCACGAGTCACACTTGTCATCCTGGACGCCTGTCGTGACAATCCTTTCCGGATTGCGGGCGCCCCAGCAGGCACCCGATCGCTTGGCGCTTTGCGAGGTCTCGGACGCGTCGATCCTCCGAGCGGCACGTTCGTCATATTCTCGGCAGGCGTCGGCGAGCAGGCGCTAGACAATCTCGGGTCGGCCGACAAGAATCCCAACGGCCTCTTCACCCGCAATCTGCTCACACTTATGGATAGGCAAGGGTTGGAGATTCGTTCCATGGTGCAGCAGCTCCGTGCTCAGGTTCGGCAAGCGGCGCTAACAGGCGGGCAAAGCCAAACGCCCAGCTACTATGACCAGTTGCTCGGCGAATTCTATTTCAGGCCTGGCGCAGCGGAGCCGGATACAGTCGCGCCCCCTCCACAACTAGCGCCAAACCAAGTGGCGACGTTGCCAGTTGAACCTCCGGCGGCGACCGCCAATCCGGAAAACGACGCAGGCACCGAATTGACGGAAAGTGCCATCCGGCTCAATCGTCAGGAGAAGATCGATCTGCAGGAAAGACTGCTGGCGATCGGTTACGACCTAGACGAGGCCGACGGCGACTTCGGCATCAAAACACGCCGGGCCATCGGCAAGTGGCAGGAAGACAACCGGTTGCCCCCGGCCACGTTCCTTACCCGCAAGCAGTACCTTCGCCTGAAGCTCGATACGAACGACGCCGTCGACAGCTATCGCGCGCGGCGAGCTTCGGAGGCTGAAGCCAAGAAGCAGGCCGCTGAGCGGAAGAAGCCGCAAATCACCACATCGCAAAAGTCACGCAAGCCAACTGTGCACGCGAAGCCGAAGCGCCCGCCTGCCGCAGAGTCAACGGCAGATTCGGCCGTACCCAGCCCGGTCACGCGGCAACCCAAGTTCCGTACATGTGGCGGCAGGCAAGGCTTCTTCCAGATTCCAGCATCGCAGAAATGTCCGCAGGCCTGGTCCAATGTCTCCGATAACCCCTGATTCGCTCGATTGGTGGGCGGCAATGGCTGCAAGGAATATCGCGCCGAACTTCAGGAGCTTCGCGGCGCCGACGCATTGAGTTCGGAGAAGGCGTCGCGGTCGCGAGGCAGCGTTCGGCCATATTGATCAGCGTGCGTTCGGAGAAGATCACATAAGGCGGTACTTGGGCTCCCTGGTGAGTCGAGCGAGCTGAGCGACTCGCCTTCTATCGAAGCGCAAGACTTGTTGTCGCTGCATGAGACGTCGAACTCGTTCATATCGGCTGTCAGGATGCAACGCTTTGCCCGAGCAGAAATCAGTTATTCCGTGGGCCTTTCTTTCCTCCTGCTGCACGGATCAGGGCGAGCAAATCCACAGCGGCCTCCGGCGAGGACCGCCAGATGGATTCTAGTCCCGGGTTGCTCTGTATGATCCGCATTTCATAGTCGTCGGCGGAACGAGGCACAGCCGGGGCAGTCGAAGCATCCTTTAACGAGAGCCTGTCCGCTGCGGCGTCAGCAACCTCATTGAGTGCCATTCGCAATAACCAAGGGTGCCGCTCTTCCATGTGTGCCAAAACTGGATTGGCGGCAACGGTTTCCCGCTCCGCGTCGGTAAGCGCAGGTGGCGACGTCATGCTACCAACCAGGTCGGCATGTGCTGGTGCAAGCGTTGCGCAAATAAGTGCTAGGACAACGACTAATTCGCCGGTGTAGCTACTCACGTGTTTTTGGTTGTTAGTATTGTATGATCGCATTGCGGGCTCCGCGCAGCACTTCCCCAAAAATGTCCTCAAGCGCACCACACGAACTTACCAGAACTGCACCATAGGGCAGACGTCGCCGTTCCAGAAAGCCCGCCTTTTCACCAGCGACAGCAAGCTTACGGCATGTCTCGGTTGACATGACGGCTACGAGTAAGCGAGCCAAATCGGACTGATCAAACGCAGGTGGATCGCCAGTAAAATTGGCGACCAGTTTGCCAAGGTTGTTTCCCGTGAAAAGCGCCTCATCCAACCGGTCGACCCTTAAGCCAAGACGGCGCGTTCGATCACGATCTGACCGTAGAGCCAACACATAGTCGTTATGCAGCATGGCCAGCTTCTCCACTCGATCCGCACTGTCGACGCCATATGACCGGATCGCGAAAAGGAACTCAGCAAGCTGGTAAAGCGGTTCTTGCCGCAGGGCAAATAGCACGCTTGGCTCGTCCGATTTTGATGCACTCACGACCGCAGCAACGAAGTTCGCCTTCATCATCCGGAGCGTTTCCATGAACCGAAGGTCCAGTTCCAACTCATCGACTCTGGCATCATCTGACGTCATTCATATCCCCAAATTGGCCATATACTGGAGTATCGAATATTCTGCACCACCCTGCGCATACCGCAAGGCTCCAATCATTTTGGACGCCTCCACAAAGTGGGTACTTTTCAAAGTTGCAAATAACGCGCACGCTGGATCTGTTGGCTCATCTTAATGCTATGTGCCGCCGAAAATTTTACGCACTAGCGCGCCCGTGGAGGCCGTAACCATGAACCGTATTCTTTTTCTCGCAGTCGCCGCAGCTTCCGTCGTTTGTGCAGAAAGGACTAGTGTAGCGGGGGATTTCGACCGCCGGGATCTTTCAATGGAACAGAGTTCTGTAGCATCGGTTCAGCCACACGCGTCGGGTTCACTTCGGGTAACAGCCTGGGTCGATGACAAGGCTAATACATATAGGAGAGGCGAAGAAGTCCGGCTCTTTGTGAAACCGAACAAGGATGCTTACGTCACGGTTGTTTCAATCGGCCCCTCCGGCAGCGCAGTCCTGCTTTATCCCAACGCTTTCCAGCCTTCCATGAAAATCCTAGCCGGACAGACGCTTGAAATTCCAGGAAAACGAGCTGCCGCCAAGATCGTGGTGAGCGGCAAGCCGGGGTTCGAGTTCATTCGGGTCGTCGCTTCAGTGACCCCAATCAACGACAAACTCGCAGATTGGAACGTGGGAAGCGGACCTTTCCCGGCAATTGAAGGTGGGGCCCGATCTGTGGCACGAGACCTGCAGTTGATCCAATCGAACGAAATGGCCTTCTATGACAAAATCATCAAAACTGTTGACGAACTAGGTTCCGAAGCTTCCCACGACGGTTCGGGTGCGCCGGATGCTGATCACATAGTGTCGACTACGCTGCCACTCGCTACTGAACCACAGGCCGATGTCCGTCCTCCGGTTTTGATCGCCGTCGATAAACGGCGATACAAGACCGGCGACACTGTGACGATGGCAGTAACAACGCTCGAAGCCTGCTATCTCTGGGTCGTCGATATATCGTCAGATGGCTCGGCCCGAATGTTATTTCCCAACCAGATCGTTCAGGACAATCACGTACAGTCTCCCCAAACAATCCTGGTATCCGGGGGGCAGTCAAAGGTTAAGGTGCTCGCAGCCGCGCCGGCTGGCCAAGACTCCATCTTCGCCATTTGTGGTCGCGATTCTACTTCGCCGTGGAAGGGCAGCGCCAATTTCTCGACCATGTTTAGCGATCTTGACAGGTCCGATCCGCTGGCTCGCGCGCTAATAGCCACGAGTACTGATTTAGATCAACTGGCGGCGGTTCCTAGTCAGTTTACCTGGAATGAGGCAAAGATAGAAATATCGGAATAAAATACCCGCTCATTTGAGCGCGATCACAGTCTCTGGAACCAAGACCATGCGGTATTTCTGGATTGTTTGTTTTTCTTTGCTGTCGCTCATGAGCCTGTCCGTTTCTGGAACGACAGCGGCAAAAGCGGAGTCCTGCCAGGCCGCAACGGACAAATTCATTGCTGAGCGCAAAGCTGACGATCTTGCAAAGATTGTAGATGCGTATGCTGTTCTTATTGAAAAGACGACTGCATGCAGCGAGCACATTGTTCATTGCGGAGGCGATAGCGTTGCACGCGCGTATGTAGAGGCCAGTTACGCGAAGGCTGACCAAGGAGGGGACCTCAACGAGGTACGGAAGGTGCTGGAACAAGGCAGGAGCTTTGGTTCTCCATGGCAGTTGCTCGTAGGACTCGGGGATA
Source organism: Mesorhizobium sp. URHB0026 (assembly GCF_054059755.1). Taxonomy (NCBI): domain Bacteria; kingdom Pseudomonadati; phylum Pseudomonadota; class Alphaproteobacteria; order Hyphomicrobiales; family Phyllobacteriaceae; genus Mesorhizobium; species Mesorhizobium sp. URHB0026. Next base: position 3,906,708 of record NZ_JBSSCN010000001.1, read on the forward strand.
CGAGTTTCGCTCAGGCTAGACAGCTAAAGGACGCAACGGCCTTCGAGCGGGCTGCGACAGAATATCAGGACGCCTTAAACGCTATTAGCGAAGATCCCACATGTGCCGATTTTGGCGAACCATCCCTTCCTGGTCCTGCGGAAATCGAACCCATTCACAAACGCATGACGGAGGCGTTGCTGCTCGCCCCTGAGTTTGATGTGATTAGAACGCGGGATGGAAATTGTGGCGGCGTGTTTCTGGCAAGCGTGCGCGGCTTCACGCCGACGTTTCGTCCTATCCCCATCAATTTCGTATTCGCACAGGCGCACTTCGCCCCGGAAGGCGACAGGGCAGCTTCGATTTTATTGAGCTGTCTCAAGCAGGAAAATTATCGCCGGGTGGTTCTAAGCGGGCATACTGATTCAATTGGCTCCGATAGCTATAACATGGAGCTTTCCAAACGGCGGCTAGACGCGGTCGCATCCTATCTTCGTGCTGGCGGCTTCAAGGGTGAACTCGTACTCCAACCGAAGGGCGAGGGCGAGCCGTTTCAGCCTGACGATCCGACCGCCTATACCGAAGACGAGCTTAACCAACTCAACCGGCGGGTCGCGCTGCGCGAGACCGACAAATGATCTCGCGACCGACGATCGCGGTGTTTGCGGCGGCCACAATCGCAATTCTGGCAATCTCCGACGCAGGCGCAGCAGTGAGGGCGCTTGTTATTGGCGTGGACAAATACGCCACAAAGCAGCAACTGCGCGGATCTGTGAATGATGCGGTAGACATCGCTCATGTGCTCAAATCGGACGGTATCTCGGATCTGACCTCGCTCACGGACGGCGACGCGACGATAAATGCGTTCACCGCTGCCTGGAAGGCGATGGTCGAACGAGCAGTGCCCGGCGACATTCTGTTTCTTTCGTTTTCGGGGCATGGCATTAGGTTGCCGGAAAAACCTGGGGGACATCCCACGCCGGACGGCTACGAGAAGGGGTTCCTGCTACAGCCGTACGACGAGGCTGCAGCACCCGACGAACTTCTTCGAGACGAAGATCTCTATGATCTTTTCGGCATAGCAAGCGCGAAGGGAGTCAAGGTCGTTTTCGTTGCTGATGCCTGCCATGCCGGTGCGGCCGTGCGAGGCATCGATTCACGTTCCTCCGGCTTGCCCTTCCGCTTTCAGCGGTTCCAAACTCAGGCCGACCCGATTATCCCTTCACAACCAGAAAAAGTCACGGCCCGGCCACCCAATCCTGCCGTTGCCGTTCTGTCCGCTACCGACGAGCGTCTCTCCATTCAAGAAATACTCGTCGAAGGCACCTATCGCGGAGCCCTCAGCTACGCGGTCGCCCGCGGCCTTGAGGGAGCTGCGGCGAGCCCCTCGGGGAAAATCAACCTCGGGTCCCTGCACGGATTTGTGGCGCCGCTCGTACGGGTCTTGTCGGGAAACAGGCAAATCCCCCAGTTCATGCTGCCGGATCCCGAACTTGATCTCCTGTCTGTACCGGCACGCACCGGTCCAGCCGAGGATTTCCCGATGCTCCCACAAATCAAAGTGGCTGTCCTGGGAGATGCGGCACAGAAGAACGTGAAGCTGATCGGTGCAGATCTCACGAACGACCGCTCGGCAGCGGAACTCATATGGGACAGCCAAAAGCGTCAACTTGTGGGCTCGGCGGGCGATGTTCTCGCATCAGGGCTTGCGCCCGAGGCGCTACAAGGCTCGGTCGACGCCCAGCGCGTCCTGGACGGCCTCCGCGACGCGATGGCTCATCAATACGGACCGGTGTCGAGCGTAGCCAATGTTACCGACCGAGCGCTCAGTGAGGGGGCCGTGGTGACCCGCGGGATGAATGTGCATTTTACCGTTGAGCCGGGAGATTTTCGCTTCATTACCATGCTTAATATCAATGCTACCGGCACGGTTCAGTTCCTATGGCCGCTTAAGGAACTTGGCGATGAAGAAGAATGGACGGCTGCCACCCCTCTAATCTTCACGTCTCCCGTCACAGCCCCTTATGGCGCAGATTTCGTGATCAGCCTTCTCAGCCGGGAGCCGCTTTCTGAACTCCAGGCTATGCTGAAGAAGGTCCACAACAAGGTGGCTCCGCTCGATTTCTACCGAGCTTTCCTTTCGGCGCGCACGACTGCCGAGATCCGCATTGGCATCGAGAGCGTCTATTCATGCGAAAATCTCAGGAGCGACGGACAATGCGACTCGATGCTGCCCTCGCCATAGTCTTCTTATGGTTGTTAGTTGGTTTCACGGCAATGGCGGAGGCGCATGATCGCGCCATGGTGATTGGGGTCGGCCAGTACCCTGGGCTACTGGGCCCCGATGGACAGGCTGGCGGAGTGAACTTGGCAGGTCCGCCTATCGACGCTCAGAACGTGGCGTCGATGCTGGTCCGCGATCTCGGCTACCGGGAGGAGGACGTAAAGATCCTTATCGACGCGCAAGCCTCGCGCGCGACGATATTGGACACGTTTCAGACTTGGCTGATCGACGGAACGGCTCCTGGCGACCGGGTGTTTTTCTACTTCTCGGGCCATGGCGCTGAAGTGTCGCTAAAGTCTGGTGGGAAGACCCATTTGACGACCGGGCTCGTTCCAGCCGACGCGCGCTCGGAGGTCTCTGCGAGCGCCGCGAGGGCAGGAGGTCTTATCCTTGGCTCACAACTCGGTCGTCTCGTCAGGAAGCTTGACGGCCGCGACATCACCGTCGTTGCTGACGCATGCCATTCCGGATCGTTGACGAAGGATGCTAATAAGGGCCTCGTGAGCAATCGCGCCATCCGGACCATCACGCCAAACGGGCCGATCGATCTCGATCCCGGCGAAATTACCGATGATATTATTCAGGAAAACAAGACGGGCGTGCGTTTGCTCGATTTCAATGTCCGAGGCGGGGAAACGTTGCCCAATCTAGCAGTATGGTCTGCGGCCACCATCGCGCAATATTCCTGGGACTCACCTTCCGGCGGGATATTCACCAATGCGTTCGTCGAAGGTCTGCGCGGTCGCGCGGCTGATACGACGGGCTCCAAGAGAGTGACGGCAAGCGCGCTGCTCGCTTACGTCCGCGACGAGGCGAAGCTATTCTGCGAAAAAAACAAAGAATGCACGGAATTCACCCCGGATCTGATCGCGCCCGATTCCTACAGAGCCAAGGCGCTGGTGCCTTATCCATCGGAAGAGCCGCCGCTTGCGGACGACGGGGCAGTCCCTCCGGATGGACCGCAGCTTGTCGACCTGGCACAAGGCGTTCTGTCCCATACCAATGATTTTCAAATCGAGGCCGAAGTTGTCCCCTCGGACCGGGTAAAACTAAACTCGTCGGTGAAATTCAGGATCAAATCGGCGGAGGCCGGCCAACTGCTCGTCCTGGACACCGGACCTGACGGCAAGTTGCGGATGATCTTCCCCAACTCCTATTCACAAGCTGCCAATCGGAAGGGCGAGATCCGCGCGGGTGTCGCGCTAACGATACCGGATGAGAGGTATCCGTTCGAGTTCACCGCGACGGATCCGGGGCCGGGAACCTTAATGGTGGTGGCGGCTGAAAAGGGAACCGATTTCGAGGCGATCCTTGCTGGCACACCTGCATTGGACGCCTTGACCACGCCGGTTCGCAATCTCGTCGCCATAGCCAGCCAATTGCAGCAGCCCGTGCTCGATCCCAATCCGAATGTGCCTAACCGTGCGCGCCGCTGGGCGTTCACGACCGTACCTTACGTGGTGGAGCCATGAAAATACTGGTGCTTTTCGGATTGGCTCTCACTGTGGGATTGGCCGGGACGCAAATTGTGCAGACCGCGGACCGCGTCTGCACCGAGATCAACGCCGAGATCAACGCCGAGATCACCGCGGCGCGCAAGGCCGGCAACCTCGATCAACTGGCCACGCTGTGGCTTCGCGCCAAGGCGAACGAGGAAGGATGCAGCGAAGAGGCGCTCTATTGTCTCGGCCAATCGATCGCGCTCGGCCATGTCGAGGCGGCCTACACCAAAGGCGATGCCGGCGCCAGTACCGGGGAGATTGAGCCCCTCCTCGATAAGGGCCTCGCATACGGTTCGCCGTGGCAGCTTCGGACCGCGCGCGGCGACCTGCTCCTTACCCGTGCAAAGGTAGCGCATGATGGCTCTCTGTATAGTAAGGCAGCGCTCGACTATCAGGAGGCGCTGATCGCGCTCGGCGAGCCTCCAATTTGTGGCGCCTATGGCGAGGCGCCGCGCCCGTCCAAGGACGACATCGCCTCGATCTATCGGCGCATGTCCACTGCTTTGCTGCTGGCGCGACCGGTCAAGATCGCGACAACCAGATGCGCCCCATGCGAATGGCTGTTCATCAATGGCGTGGCGGGGTTCGACCCAGCAGTGCGACCGTTGCCGATCACCTTTCCTTCGAATGCTACCGAGCCGACACCTGAGGGGCGCGCAGCGGCGCTGGCACTGCTCGAGTGCGTCAAGGCCGGAGGTTACAGCCGCATCGTGCTGACAGGTCACACAGACCAGCTGGGCTCGGCCACTTACAATCTCGCCCTTTCGGCTCGGCGGCTGGATGCACTGAAAAGGATCCTCGTCGATGGCGGCTTTGCCGGCGAGATCGCGCTCGAACCGAAGGGCAAGAGCGAGCCGTTTATTATCGATGGGCAAGGTTTCTTGCCAACGGAAGTCAGGCGGCTGAATCGGCGGGTAGAACTCAAGGAAGCGACACCAGGGGCTGGAGAAAAATGCGGGTGATTTCGCAAAGCCTACGAAAACCGGACTCGTTTTCAAGTGACTCGGCGTCAAAAGGCCGCTTGGGCGCTTTAGAAGACCGGATCACCGCGCAGCGTCGAGATTGTGGATCACGGCAATGACTCTTGATGCGCAGCCGCCAAAGCGGAAGTGCCTGGCGAGGTTTCACGCTGGACTTTGGATTGCGCATCCCGGCGGGACACGGCTCATCACCACGTTGCTTTCCTTGATCATCGGTCTAATGGCGGCAGCGTTGTTTTCAGAGCCGGGTCGCGCTGAAGCGAGCGCGACCGTCACAGTCCTTCAGGCAAAGGATTCCCCTTCAGACGGCAAGCGGCTTGCGCTCGTCATCGGCAACAGCGAGTACCGCAACGTCTCCTTCCTCAAGAATCCAGTTAACGATGCGGCCGCCGTAGCGGAAAAGCTGCAGGGCCTTGGCTACGAAGTACATCTTGCAAAGAATCTCGATCGGCTGAGCTTTAATGAAACTATTGCCGCTTTCCTGCACGGTGTCGAGCCCGGTATGGAAATCCTCATCTACTACGCCGGACACGGGGTAGAGCTGGACGGGTCAAACTATCTGCTCCCCGTGGACGTGCCTGAACTCGCTTCGGATCAGGAATATCTGCTGCGCACTGAAGGCGTAAGCCTGTCGGAACTCCTCATTGGACTCCAGGCGCGCTCAGCGCGAGTGACGCTCGTCATTTTAGACGCGTGTCGCGACAATCCGTTCGTTGTTCCCGGAGCGCCGGCAGGTACAAGGTCTCTCGGTGCCTCGCGAGGCCTTGGGCGGGTGGACCCTCCGAGCGGGACGTTTGTAATATTCTCCGCAGGTGTTGGCGAGGAGGCGCTCGACAATCTCGGGCCATCTGACACGGACCCAAACGGCCTCTTCACGCGCAAGCTGCTCACACTCATGGGACAGCAAGGGCTGGAAATCCACTCTATGGTACAGCAACTGCGCGCCCAGGTCCGTCAAGCAGCGCTCACGGGGGCGGGACAAAGCCAGATCCCGAGCTACTACGACCAGTTGCTTGGGGAATTTTATTTCAAGCCCGATGCAGCGAAACCGGAACCGGTCATGCCGTCTGAGCAATCAGTCCCAAACCAGTCGATGTTGCCAGTACAAAAGCCGGACGCCGGCCACGAGATCGTCATCGGGCCGGCAACGCCTGAAGCGGCGGCTCCGGCTGCGCAGGCTCCGGGCAGCAACCCTCCGACCCAGGCCGCTGGAGTGGCCTCGCGCGGATGGGAAGTCGAGCAGCGCGTCTGGGATGAAGCATCGAAGCGCAACACGGTCGCACACTACGAAGCCTATCTGCAGCAGTTCCCGAATGGAGCGTTCGCTGATCTGGCGCGCCTCAACCTGAAACAAATCAAGAAGACGCCGCCCGTTGTCGCGGAGGTGGAAAACGACACGTCGAGATCCGCCACCGCGGCCGAAACTCCGGCAGCGACTGCCGACCCCGACAACGAAGCCGGTACGGAATTGACGGAAAGTGCCATCGGGCTCAACCGCCAGGAAAAAATCGATTTGCAGGAGAGGCTGTTGGCAATCGGCTATGATCTGCATGATCCCGATGGCACTCTTGGCACCATGACGCGCCGGGCCATCGGCGAGTGGCAGCAAGACAACCGGTTGCCCCCGACCACCTTCCTTACTCGCAAGCAGTATGTTCGCCTGATACTCGATTCCGATGGCTCCATGAAGAACTATCGCGCCCAGCGAGCGTCGGAAGCGAAAGCGAAGAAGCAGGAAACCGCCACATCGCAAAAGACGCGCAAGCCTGCACCGAAGCCGATACGTGAACAACAACGCCAGGCGACAAAGCCGCGGCCGTCAGCAAACTCAAAGCCGGCCTCGCAACACACCCCTCAAAGACCGGGGATGTGCGTCAACGGAGAGTTCTGGCCCTCGGGAATCGGCCATAACCCCTATTCGACCGAGCCGTGTCCATGAAAGGCGGAGTTCCGACATGCACGAGAACTTTACCGCTGTCTGGTGAAAGGCGCGAGGGACAGTTTAGCTTGAGTTCCTCCAAACAACGATCGCGGCGCCCCAAGGGTCGCAAACGAAGCCTGGATCGTCAGAGTTGTGGACATAGAGATCCTCGAGAGAATTTACAAATGCAAATAAGCACAGACGGTCAAAGCGGCGGGATTATCAACATGACACCGTTTTTGACACACTCAATCACTGAACATGCAGGGTGGCGTGATTTTTGCCGCCTAAGAGGAATTGGACATGTCAAAAAATTGGATCCGCATTCGCACGACCCTTGCGGTGTTGATGTCGGTGGGGATGCTCTTGTGCCTTTCGAAAACTTGGGCGGCAGATGGGCCGAAGGCAGAAACTGCGGCCGAAATTCAAAAGCTCCTGACCCAGTTCGGATACGTGCCGGGCACGATCAGTGGCGTGTGGGATGCCGACACCGATCACGCCATTTGGCTCTACCTCGGAATAGAAAATCAGCGAGATCTCGTCTCTGGAAGCGGGAGCCCTGATGAGAAGTATTCGAATGTCTTGAGTTATATGCGTCGCAAAGGTGCAGCCGAAACCGATGTAGATAAGCAATCATTGTTCATTCCTGTGGGCGGCCCTTTAATCCCCGGCTGGGCGATCATGGACTCGCAGTCCCGGTTGCTGGCGCAGAACGACGACGGTCTTGTCAGAGTGTGGGATCTTACAGATGGACGTCAGGTCCGCGCCATCCAGGTTCCCGAAATAGCCGCGCCACATGCAAGTTCGTGGGGAATGACGTCGGATGGCAAGTACCTGATCACGGCGAATTCCGCAGTCCGCGTCGTCGATATTGAAACCGGTCGCGGGGTGCGCACCTTCTGGAGCCGGATCAACGCCAGCGGCAACGCGGCACAGCTCTCTACAATCGCGGTGCGTCCCAACTCGACGGAATTTATTGCCTGCGACGGCTCAGATGTCGTCGTCTATGACTGGGCGGCGGGGAAAGCAGTTGCTTCTCTCGGTACCTACGCCAATGTCAGGTGGCGCGACGGCAACCTAATTTCCAGTTTTTCTTTCAAGGCGGCTATGGCGCTTGCGATTTCCTCTGACGGCCGCTACCTCGCCACAAGCGGGAGCGAATTCGGAATTCGTGTCTATGATCTTGAGAAGCGCAAACTGCTGTTCAATGCATCAGGCGACGCAGGCGCATATTATACAGAACTAACGTTTTCGGGTGACGGAAAAGAGGTCTTTGCGCAGAGCAGTTCATTGCATCTCGGAAAGAAAGCTGGGGTGTTCCGCCTTGATCTCAAAAGCCGTTTGATTAGCCCTCTCGCCATAGGAAGTTCTCCCACCTTTATGCCCAAATTCGATGGGGTCTATTTTTCTGGATGGCAGCACAATGAGTTTGGATTCTTCTCCATCGATGATTCCGGCGAGACCATTACACCAGTTGAGGCTGACCCCTATGTTCAATATGACGCGATTTCGGCAGACGGTCGGGTATCAGTGTGGACACGATCCTTTCCTCAGGACGCGAATGGCAACACACCTTCCTCGATCACGACTATCGTTCGCGACGGGGTGTCTCAGCCATTTGACCCGACCACGCGGGCTGTGACCACGGATTCCTATATCCAGCATGTGGAACTGGGCGGCGACAAGGCTGCGTCGCGGGTCGCGCGTTCGCTGTCACTGCGGACGGGCGAGTTGATCGCAGGACCGAGCTTCCCCCGCGAACCTTCCGACGCGGTATCGGACAATTACGGCGAGTTGCACCTCTCGGCCGATGGCACCAAATACGCCATGTTGGGCGGACCGCACGTGTACGACCGCAAGCCGGGCGAACTGCCGGGGCTTGGAGACTTTCGCGTCTTTGATGCTAAATCCGGTGCCCGGATCTGCGCTTCTAAGGAGCGATCGAATTGGTGGGCTAGGGATGGAAATGCAGGACTGGCGGACCACGTTCCAGAGAGATTCGAGGGCGGGAGCCATGCTTGGTCGGATAGCCTTGGTTTAACATTTATCTGGGAGAAGCATGGCTTCGCCGTGGTGGATTCGACATGCGCTACCCTGCGCCATATCGACGTGGCTCAGGCCACCAATTACAAGTGGCGGGTTTCCCCACTCCTTTTCCAATACAACCGCTTCGCCAAGCCACATTTCAGCGAGGGGCTCGCGGTGTCTGGGGACGGCAGGAGCGTGATTGCCTGGCGGCCGGAGCAGGCGGTCCAGAAGATCGATCCGACGACCGGCAAACGTCTACAGGTCTATCGAACCGAGTTGAATGGCGGTCGTGAGACCACGATTTCAGCTGAAGATCTAGTCTTTTTCCGCAAGCATCCCGAGTATGAGCTTGTTGACCGGGTGATTACGGCTCCGGGCACCAGCAAATTCCTGGTCTTCCTCGATGGTGGAGGTTCCGTTAGCGATAACGTCGATACCGGCGTCCTTGAGATGTTCGACGAGAGCGACCCAAAATGGCAAGCGGCTTACGAAATCGACAAATTCAAGGGTTGGGCAGTCGATCCGGGTATGCTCCATCTGGCAATAATTTCGAACCTCGGAGCGGTCAGGATCATCGAGCCGTCGACAGGGCACGTGTTGGCGAACTTATCTACCGATTTGTCTGCCGATGGATCGGCGGCAGCGATTCGTTTCTCTGAGGATGGCAACAGACTTTTGGTGTTGGGAAGCGACGGTTACTTGAGGGTGTACGATGCAGGAGGCGGAACATTGCTTTCATCGACTCTGGTATTCGAAGACGGGGAATGGCTAACACTTACACCGCAAGGTTTTTTCGTCGCCTCCGCTCACGGCGCAGACGGTCTCGTCATCCGCCTTGGCGGCCTCAAGACTGCATCTCTCGGTGCTGCTTTTCAGGCTTTGTACCGACCGGATTTGGTCGCCGAGGCGCTTAAAGGCGACCCGGACGGAAAGGTCAAAGACGCGGCTGCTAAACTGGACCTCGCCAAGGTAGTTGGGAGCGGTGCCGCGCCGTTGGTCGCGATTACATCGCCTTCACAAGGTACCGCTGTCGACACGGATTCAGTTGAAGTTGACGCAGTAGTGAAGGACCAGGGCGGTGGCGTCGGCAAGATCGAGTGGCGCGTAAATGGGGTGACGCTGGGCATCGATGCACGCGGCTTCGACCGATTGGCCGCTTCTGGAGATTTAGGGAATGGTGGCGGTGATACGGTAGGGGGTGGCAAAACAGTCACCGTGAGGCAACCGCTGTCGCTCGATCCGGGCGAAAACCAAATCGAGGTAGTGGCGTACAACGCCAAAGGACTTATCGCCTCCGTCCCGGCGGCGCTCACCGTGAAATGGGACGGAGCTAGCAGCTCGGCTCCGCCAAAACTGTACGTGCTGGCGGTGGGCGTGAACGAATACTGGGATAGTCGTCTGCAACTGACTTATGCGGCGTCTGATGCGAGGGCGATCGGTGAAGCCTTCGCCAAGAGCGGGAAGGAACTCTATCAAAGTGTCGATGTGACAACCGTCCTCGATACTGATGTCACGGTCGCGCATCTCGATCAGGTGTTTTCCAATCTCGCGACAAAAGTCAAGCCTCGCGACGTATTCGTCTTTTTCCTCGCGGGTCATGGCAAGACGCAGGATGGCCGCTACTATTTCCTGCCTCAGGATTTCCGCTATGAGGATGAGAGCTCGATCGCCAAAGGGGGCATCGATCAGGACCGCTTTCAGCAATGGTTCGCGAAAATAAAGGCGCGCAAGAGTGTTCTGCTCTACGACACATGCGACAGCGGCTCGCTGACCGCTTCGAACGTCGCAGCCCGAGGACTTGAACAAGTTGCTGCGCTGGCGCGCATGACGCGGGCGATGGGACGCACGGTGCTGTCGGCCTCCACCAACGATGCGCCTGCATTGGAAGGCTACCGCGATCACGGTGTGTTCACCTATGCAGTGCTCGATGCCTTAGGCTACGCCGACACCAACAGGGATGGCCTGATCGAGGTTACAGAGCTTGCCGCCGCGGTCGACAAGATGGTTCCCGATATCTCATATGCCGCGTTCAAGCTGCGGCAAGTCCCCCAGATGTCGATCGTCGGCTCGGACTTCGCCCTGACGAACGAAGTAGCGGTGCTGACAATCGCAACGCCGCCACCGTCGGCAGTTGCGGCTCCATCGGAAGCGCCCATTCCTGATACCCCGACACATGTCGTAATTGCCGTTGCCGCTGTGCATGAATTAGGCGACGAGGCGTCTCCAATAGTTACCCAACTGACGCCTGGAACCCAAGTGCGTCTCATCGAGAGCGGCAGCGGCGGCTGGGCTGTAGTCGCACGCCAAGGCCAACGCCTCGGATATGTGAAGACCAGTGATCTTGCAAAAATGCAGTAGGCCAAAGCGCAAATATTTGAAAATAGAATGAAGATGGTGGGGTTGGAAGATGAACGTTTTCGCAACATGGATCTCAGCTTCTAATAGCGCGAACATCAGGCCGGTCAATGCAAGTAGGATATCCCAATGTCATATAGGCGTCTGGTTGTGCGCATTGATGTTTTGGACGTGTGGTGCATTGACCGCAGTAGCGTCCTCTGAATTGCCTACGGAATTTACGGTGAATGCGTCTTCGTCCAAGCCAATGGACATAGTTACATCGCCAAATCACCAACTCTTCGCGACACTCGAGGGCGATGGTGTCGGGATCTGGGATATGGCCAGCAAACGCCTCCTTCGTAGACTAGACACCTCAGCGGAGTACATCGCGCGCGCGATATTTCTCGATGACACAACAGTACTAGTGTCAGAGATGTACGGCGCTGTGACAGTCTGGAATACCGTTTCTGGGCTCAAGCTAGCTGATCTAGCAACAGGTAACCGAGAACCTGGAAGAGCTGCCTTTGTTGCGATTTCAGCAGACCGCAGATATTTTGTTATCAACGAGATGTCAGTGCAAGCGCCCCAGATGAGGCTCTTTCTCTCCAGCGACTTAAGTGAATTACCGCTCCCGAATCAGTTAAATAAGTCCATTCCTACTCAGTTCGTGGGGGCTGATCGTATCGTATCGTATAACATTTCTAAAAAGAAAAAAATGACTGGCTTCACGATTTGGAATATACGTCCTGTAAAGCAGGTATTATCTGTGAAGACGATTGGTGGGTCTCGCATATTTCCTACGACTGATGGCTCTGCTGTAGTGACGACCTTCGACGACGGTCACATCAGGACGTATAATTCGGCAACCGGTGCCGTTGTGGCTGATTTTACAAGCAATGAGAGGGTTCATTCGATCGACTACGCTTCGCACGGAAAGTTCATTATTGGACTTTCCGAAGGCAAGGATGATACTGTATTCTCCGGCGTGGCGAAGTCCGTCAATGTGTGGGACCTTTCTGGCGTCGTCGTTAAGCACTTTGATATGGCTGGATCTAAGTCACTGATGGTGTCAACAGATGGAGTATCTGCCGATGTAACGGGCGAAGATGGATCCATAAAAACGATAGACCTGAACAATTTCAGTGTAAAAAACACGAGAGCGGCTTTAGCGGGCAAGGTGCAAGATCGTGACAGGACACCAGATGCCTCTTCTGCATTTAGTCAATTTTTAGAGCAGAATTTTGAGCAGCCTAAGTCAATTAAGTTAAACTCGGCATGGATTAAATTTCTCGCCGATAATCAATTGAGAATAGGATCTTATAGCAGAGATGGTAGACTAGCTATCGCGACCGATGGTAAATGGCAAAATGCACTTTGGAATACTAGTGAAAACAAAATCGTTAAAAAATTGGGTCCGTTCGCGGATTTTACGCCAGACGGGAACGTCGTTATAGTTGATGGAAATGACAGCGAGATTGGGGTTTTCAACATTTCGGATGGCAGTATTCGTTTATTTGACGGAAGTGAGGGCACCTATAGCTTTACAATTTCACCTACAGGGAGGTTCTTGGTGTCTTCAAAGTTCAGCGAGAATTCGCTGTCTGTGTGGGACATCTCAAAGGGTCAGCTCGTCTCGACTGTAGCTGTGGAGAGGGCCGGCATTCTAGGCGTAGGAATTTCTGCAGATGACAGCACGGTAGCTGTACCTCCTTCGCGGGGCGAAGGCGCACCAACATTGTTCGAATTGCGGACTGGAACAAAAATCAGGACGCTTGAGGCAAGCGATATTACTTCGTCGGTATTCGCATTTTCAAAGGATGGTCATTTCCTGGCTTCCTCTTGGCCCGTTCCACAGATTTGGGACACGGCAACTGGGAAGCGGCTTGTGTCTCATTTTGAACTTCCCGGCGGCTCATGGATTACGATAACGCCGGAAGGTTTTTTCGAGGCTTCTCCCAATGGCGCCTCGGATCTAAACGTTGTGCGCGGCCTCGATGTGTATTCCATTGACCAGGTTAAGCAGGAACTCTATCGACCGGATCTGGTGCGGGCGAAGCTTGCAAGCGATCCGGAGGGGGCAGTCGCTGCCGCGGCGGCCAAGCTCGATTTGACCAAGGTGATCGGTACTGGCCAGGCGCCCAAGGTGTCGATCACGGCCCCTGTGGATGGTGCCACCGTGGGCGATGACGGACAGGTGACGGTAGAGGCGGATTTCGCTGACCAGGGCGGCGGCATCGGCCGGGTGGAATGGCGTGTCAATGGCGTTACGCTCGGGATCGAGGCTCGCGGCTTCGATCGCCTGGCAGCGCTCGGCTCAACGAATGGAGCGGCGGAGCCTACGCCCACGGTTGGCGCGCTTTCGCTGAAGAGGGTCCTCACGCTCGAACCGGGAGATAACAAGATTGAATTGGTGGCGTTCAACGCCAGGAATCTGATCGCTTCGGAGCCCGCTGCCGTGACGGTCCATCGTGCCAAGCCGATGCAGGCAAGCCCCGTCAAGCCCAAGCTGCATGTCCTCGCTGTCGGGGTGAACGCATACTGGGACAGCCGCCTGACGCTGGCCTACGCCGCGCCGGACGCGACAGCGATCGCGGGTGCATTCCGTAAGGCGAGCGGCGGCTTGTTCGGTGCGGTTGAGGTGACAACCGTGCTCGATGGCGACGTAACCGCCTCTCACCTCGATCAGGTCTTCGCCGACCTCGGCAAGACGATCGGTGCGGAGGACGTCTTCGTGTTCTTCATGGCCGGCCACGGCAAGACCATCGACGGGCGCTACTATTTCCTGCCGCAGGATTTCCATTACCGGGACGAACATTCGGTCGAGAAGGATGGGATCGGCCAGGATCGCCTGCAGCAATGGTTCGCGGAGATTCCGGCGAGGAAAAGCATCCTGCTCTACGACACTTGCGACAGCGGTTCGCTGACCGGAACTCGCCAAGCGGCACGAGGACTTGGCGAGCTCGAGGCCCTGCAGCGCCTCATCTGGGCGACCGGACGTACCACGCTGACGGCTTCGACGGACGATGCTCCGGCGCTGGAGGGTTATCGCGGTCATGGGGTCTTCACCTACGCTCTGCTCGACGGCTTCGGGGCCGCCGACGCAAACAAGGACGGGGTGATCGACGTCACGGAACTTGCCGGCTACATCGACCGTCAAGTTCCGCTGATCAGCCAGGATGCGTTCCAGATGCGCCAGGTTCCGCAGATGTCGATCGTCGGCTCCAGCTTCGCCCTGGCCGATACCACGATAGTTCTGACAAATGAGGACAGCGCTGGCGGCGCCGGGACTTCAGGACCGTCTTCGACTACCCCCGTAACGCCCACTCACGTCGTGGTCGCTCCCGCCGACGTCTTCGCCAGCCCCGGCACGGGTGCCGCCCTTGTCAGGCTTAACCCAGGAACCCAGGTGCGTCTCATTGAGACAAAAGACGGCTGGACGCTTATCGCCAAAGACGGAAGGAAACTCGGTTACGTGCAGGAAAGAACACTCGCGAGTTTGCAGTAAGCGAAGGCTCGCAGGATGCGTCGATAGTGCTGGGTATTCCAGGACGGGAAAGCATGCCCGGATGATCATTATTGGGTTTTAGGTGCCCTATCGCCGATTGTAGGATAAGCGTCGGGTTAGCATTTAGAAAGTTGGAACCAAGGTTGGAAACAGGTCCAACTTTTCCAACTTCGTAATCGATAATCTTGAATATATTTTTAGGCTTTATCTATCGTGTGAGCAAAGATGGGCAAGAGTTTCGTTCCCTTGCCCCTTCTCTGGATCGATTCAGCCTGCCGGAAATGATCGTGTGCAGGATCCTGTTGCAATCGCTCCTTCGGATGCGGACGAGGGACTGACGAACGTACCAGTGAGCAGCATGACGAGATCTGTGCTGAATTCGTTGATATCCTGCGGGACGTTGGCGTCTTCGTTGACGGGGCGCAGCTTGATGCAGGAATAGGTAGATCCATTGCATCGACCGGCTGAAGTTGCGGATCGAGGCCCTGCAAGTTTGACCAGGTCGTTGCGTGTCGCCTCCAAATTCATCCTGTCGACGTTCTGGCCGCGGACTTCCCGGGCGCTCTATCGTGTCGATGGGCCTACTGATCGGCAGGTTGACGAAGCTACCATTGGTCTCGTGGCTGATGTTCAGCCAAAGCTGGGCCATATGACGATCGGGCGGTTGGTTGCTGTCCCTGAGCTTGCAGAGAAGGACATATGGCTGGTGGATGGCGTTTTTGGGGTTTGAGAATTGGAAGCGTCCAAGGATTCTCATGCGAGAGTTCTCCGATTCGTTCATGGGTGATGGTTGTTGGGTGCGCTCTGTCTGCAAGAGCCAAAGAAAACGATATGGATCAGCTTTTGATCGGGTCGAAGCGTTCCTGGCGGTCGATCGGGCATTGTCTGCTCGAACACGAGGAACGGGGCCAATCGAGGAGAGACTACGAGGAAGCGGAATGTCGAGTGATCGTGAATCTTTAGGATAATTCGATCCTAGATTTTCTCGATATCGAAATTGGATTGCTTCATATGTTGAACAGGACAGATCCAAAATCCAACTCTTGGTTTCTCAGGACTGGAATCCGCTAGGCTCAAGCGGTAGTTTAGGTGAAGAGGAAATTCGGTGGGGCTTTAGATCTGGCTCGGCGTTGAGTGAGCTTTGGATCGGGCTATTTGATCGTGACCAGTCAGGCACCCGATCCCCAAAGGTTAGCCATCGTGCCGCTGAATGACCTACCCCGGCAACGTCGCTCGAGGTGTGGCCCGTCTCAACTCGGTCGAAGCAACTGGGTGAGGGTGGGTGTAAGGCGGAGGACACCGGGGCGATACAGGGTTGTGTAAGCCCATGAAGGTACTATGAGAGAGTGAGGTATTATCTCTATTATCTACCTATTATCTTCAATAATCCGGGGAGGGCAGGCTTATAGCCTCAAGGCTTCGCGGTTCTTTTGGCTCACAGCTTCCGCCTTGCGGGCGTTATACCTCGGTCGCTGCGCTCCCTCGGTACGCCCCGGCGTTGCCGGCTCGCCGTGAGAGGTAATTGGGGCAGGTATCATTTCTAATGCACCTACCCATTAAATTATTAATTCAAACAAGAGGGTATTACATAATATATATGTAATTTCTCTCTCTATTATCTTAATAATCAACGCCATGCCTTGTTATGGCTCGCCGGACTGCCGCCGTAGGGCGTCATACCTCGGTCGCTGCGCTCCCTCGGTACGCCCCGGCGTTGCCGGCTCGCCGTGGGTCGGCGGTGGATGTATATAGGGCTTGGAGGGAAAACGAATAACGGAGGAGGTTTTTGAGTAGTAATCCTCTGTCAAGTGTTTGTCTACAACTATTTTGTTTATTCGGGGTATTTCTTCGACGTTGTGTCATATAAGGCGCAACAGGCGTACTATTATCTTAATAATCTCGGGGAAATTAATAAGAGTTTATCTGAATCTAATTCTTCGCCGGCTTCTGCCTTTCGGGCGTACTATGTCCTTCGCTGCTCAGTCAGCCGGGGTCAAACGACGGTCCCGCAACTCCAGTTCCTCCACCCATCCCTAAACCGGCCATGCGATAGGCGGCGCTATGGCGGCCGTATCGACAAACCTAAACGTTGTCGGTTTGATGGCTCGACTGGTTCCCAACCAGCCAGACGAGACAAGACCTGCTCCTGGTGCTCAATCAGGAAGGCAATGTGGTCGAATTCGACCGTACAGCCCCCCTGAAGGGGCTTGAGAACCAGAAGCGCAGCCCATGATCGGCGTCTAAGGGGGGCTGCGAGGCCGATTTGAGACTGGCCAAGTCTCAACGGGCAACTCGTCGACGATATCCACGAGATCTGCTGCCGGACACGAAAGGGCAGGTCACAGGATAGAATTCGTCATCATCACTCAGTTCGGCAAGAATGACGATCGCATCCTTCGGGAACCAGAGAAGCTGACTTGCATGAGTAAGGACATCAGGCGGATGATTGCCGCTTAGCTGCTGGATTTCTGCCGCATTGAACTGGCGTTTTAGCCTTCTGGATCTTCACGGAAGCAAATTCAGCAATCGGGTCGGGGGGCAAACCCTGTTCCGTTACACATCTCTGCCGGAGCATGGACGGGTGGTTGCCAGAGCCGACCCAGATCGCTTAGGAAGGCAGCGCTCAAGAGTGAGCATAGACCTGAGCGTCTTAGGCATGGATCGCTCCTACGGTGCCCATGACGCTCGGCATAACACGCTGCCCTGTAGCTTGGATCTGATCACGAGAATCATGCGAAGAATTGGGCGCGTGCTCGGCATCAAAGTGGGCTTGAAGAATCTAGCGAAGTTGGACCGTCGAAGAATAGCTCACGTTTGTGCCGTGGTGCTGATGAAGGCGGCGAGCTGATGGCACAGCTCGCGCTTCTAGGCCTCATCGTTGACGACCAAACATAGAGGCAGGCCGGATACGCTATGCGTTCCTAAACCAAGAGGGTCGAGCGCCTGTGACTATGCCTCGATGGGAGCAGCCTTCCTGTCGGTCCTACTTGGCACCTGTGCAATGCCCACAGACGAAGGACCGGGCCGGGCGGACGTGTCCGATTCTATCGAGCGCATACAATGCTCGGCGGATCTCTCGTCGCTGGACTATCTACGAAAAATAGAGTCCGAGAAGGGAGCTCTCTACCCTCTACGGTGTCCTAAAAGTCGGCGGCAATGCCTTGCCGATGTGTTTCGTTTGTTTCGGTGGTTCGCGGTCTCGCCGAAGGATGGCTCGACGCGAATAACGAACATCCGAACTGTAGCCACGATCGTGCCTCCATTGGTTTGTGGTCATCTTGCTCCAAGATGCCCGAAAGCGCGAAGCGCCGGAACCATGGAGGAGAACCGAAACCTGGAACCAGGAAGAATATGGGGGGAGGTGTGATGGTGTGAGAGACAGCACACCGGGGGGGTACTTAGCACTGGGCAAGTGTGCCAGTGTGAATACAGCACCTACCCCTACATATTGAAAATCTCCCATCCCCAAAATATATATAATATTTTCTATATAATATTATCTATTAAATCCCGCATATAATGGCGCGAGCATTATCACATAAGCGATTATCAATTCACTCAGTTAATATATTTATATAAGATTATATGGGATTTCCCTCTACCCCTTGATCCTGTATCCTCTTGGACACGGATATACCTTCGCCCGTCCGTCTTCTTCCTACTTCTATTTACTTTATAGAAGGGTGTGGAAAAAGGCAGAGGTAGGCCGGTGTTCGGCGAGGGGTAAGTGCAGTGGATATATGTTCGGTCTATTGTGATGTCAAATGATAATGAACCGATGACTTTCTTTTTTGACTTGATGCAAGAGAAAGCGCTCCCAGGACGATGATGGCACGTCGACCTCGTACCAAACGCCGTCGGGATGCTTGGCCAGGACCGGAGACCCTGTCGAATAGGGGGTGGGGCTCATTGACGTCTTTGTCGAGGATGATGGGCCATGGAGGATGCTCCCGCCTTCGAACTGGTTCATCACCTTCCTTGCTTCAAGCGTCTCCGGAGGGAATCCCGAGTCCCGCTGACGTGGCGCTTGGGTGACAGTGTCGATCTCAAATTTCTCTCCTTCAGGAGGAGTCGGCGAGAATCGTCGGGTGCTGCTCCTAACCGGAATGGTTGAAGCGTTGCCGGGGAAGGTCGATTTCCTCCTTGGTTCACATGTTCTGATCTGTCTGATCGACAACTCGCCTCGAATGCAGCCAATGCAGCATTGCCGCCATTGGCTCCGCCGCACCTGGGTGCCCAGCCCTCGCAGGCTAGGAAGAGCCAATGTGCTGCATTATGGTGATGATGGTCTGTGGCGTCTCTCCGGATCCGCGAAGGTAGATCCCGGGCATGCAGATAGCGGCGACACCGGCATCCTTCTCGGCGTCGCCCGGCAACTGTGTGCACTTACCGGTTCCTCAAAACGAAAAGCCCCCAAAACGATGAAGGGCCGATTAACTTGATTACCTTGCTTGATAATCACATGAGCGAAAACGATGTTCCACCTAAGATTACGAAGAAAATAGATTTGAGATTATCAAAAAATAAATCCCTAGCAATCAGCTCTTCGGTGGCCGCAGCCTCGGCTCTTCAGCGGTGCCCACGACGCCGGTCTTCTCGCTGCAGGTAGCGTCACCTCGACGGCTACGGCGGTTTGCTCGTCCTTGGTTCGCGGGCGGGCTCAGCAGCCATGGCCGCCGGCTCCGGCATTTCTTGGGCCGCACGTCGAGTTGGACCCCTAGAAGCAATGCCGGTCCGCTTTCTTATCGGTTCCAATAATGTTTTCGGGAAAATCGATCGGGTTTCCAAGATAATCATTATCTCGAATATCCACTTGGGACCGAGGAAGACCAATCACTTGCAGGCCGATCTCGAACCACCTTCTTACCATGGGGCTGTAAGAATCATCGGGTGCTGCTCCGAGGAAGGTGGTTGAAGCCTAGCCAGGGAAGGCGATTTCCTTCCTTGGTTCTTTGCTCTGATCAATCTGATCGACACAGGCATCGAATGCAGCATTGGCCCCATTGGCTCCGCCGCATGTGCGTGTGGGTCTCTGGATCCAAGATAGCCCCCTTGTATCGCCCCGGGCCGGAAAAGCAGTGTGAGCCAGGGTTGGACGTCGGGGAGGCAGTTTAATCTGACGGGGTCAGCCCCGGTGTGAATACAGCACCAGAACATACATATCAAATCTCGTACTGCGATCCCCTAGAACCAGATCCCCTACTGCGCGCCATTATCTTACATAATAAGTATCTAAAGAATGCCGGGGAGGATGCTCCTGACGGGAACCAAGGATGATATGCGCAGGTTATAATATTATGTATTTAATCCAATATAAAATTTGTGATGATTATAACAAGTTTATATTACATCTAGAGGATTTTGATTACTAAGATAATAACATATTTATAAATAATTATAATCGTATTATTCTCCTTTCTTCTAAGAAGAAGAAAGGGTTGTTGGCGGACACCGTTTCGGTGCTGCGGCCGTGCATTCTCATGCAAACGGGCGACAATTTGCTTGATGCGCCCGAACGGGTATGCTGGCGGGGAGCGGCGCTTCCACTGGTTTGGGGGTCTATTTCGGCGTGCGGACACTTGGCCGGATCGTCAGCCTGACGCGAGGGGGCATTGCCGCATCGCTCGCGTATCTGGTTCTGCTGGGCCTCTCGATTGCTCTCGTGTCCCCGCCGTTGGAGAATATCCTTCACGACGTCATGACGGTCTCGATCTCGCCGTTCACCCATGCTCCAACCAACATCGTTGTGGTCTCAATTACAGAACAGACCCTGGCGAATTTTCCATACCGCTCGCCACTGGACCGTGGCTTCTTGGCCGACATGGTGGCCCGGATCGAGTCCGCCCGCCCTCTTGCCATCGGCATCGACCTACTGTTCGACCAGGCAACAGAGCCGGAAAAGGATGCCCGCCTCGAAACTGCCATTGAAACCGCCCGTGTGCCTGTGGTGATCGCCTCGGCTTCGCGGACTGACGGCCTTACCCAAAGACAATCCGACTATCTAAACGCGTTCGCTCCGTCGGCAAAGCGGGGCCTTGCCGCATTGTTGCATGACAACCTCGACGGTGTAGTCCGCGGGGCCTTTCCAGGTCGAGAGGGCGACGGCGCTTGGATGCCAAGCTTCGCTGCTGTGATCGCAGCATCTACGGGTGTTGATCGCGGCCACTGGCCTGAGGAAATGGTCTACTACCGGACGGCGAACAGCCTGCCCTTCAGCTTTCCAACCTATCCGGCACAGGCCGTTCCGCTGGCACCGCTCAGCTGGTTCGAGGGGAAATATGTTCTTATCGGTGTAGACCTACAGCAAATAGACCGTCATCCGACACCGTTCGCGTTGTTGAGCGGGGCGAAAATCGGTGTCCTCCCTGGCGTCGCGATCCACGCCCATTCGTTAGCCAGGCTCGTGTCCGGGAATCGAATAACGGCCCCTTGGCCTGCAGTGGGCTATGCGCCAATGCTTCTTGTCGGGCTGTTCTGCTTATGGATCGTTTCGCGGCCGATCCCAGTGGTCTTCAAACCTGTCGCGGTCGCTTGTACGGTGCTGCTGGTATGGATCAGTGAGGCGTGGGCGTTCGCGCGGTTCGCAATCCTCGTTCCGATGGTCGCCCCTGCATTGCTTGTGGTCGGCCTGGCGGCGTTCGTTGGCTTCCTGGCTTGGAGACGGGACGCCAAGGCTCGCCAGTTCATTCAGAACGCGTTCTCGAAATATGTCAGTCCGGCCGTTGTTGCAGCGATTGTCAAGGAACCCAACGCTCTCCATCTCGGTGGCGAGAAGCGTGAGCTCACCTGTGTATTCACGGATGTCGAGGGATTTACGTCATTCAGCGAGCAACTCGCGCCAGAGGTGCTCGCAGATGTATTGAACGAATATCTGAACGGGCTCTGCGAGTTATTTATCGAGCATGGTGCAACCATCGACAAGGTCATCGGCGATGCGGTGGTCGGCTTCTTCGGGGCTCCGGCAGAACAAAATGACCAAGCGGAGCGGGCGGTGTCTCTGGCACTTGCTGTGCAGGACCACACGCAGCGGCTGCGAGAGAAATCGGCGGGACGAGGCCATTCACTCGGCTCCACCCGCATAGGTATTCATGGCGGGCCGGCAATCGTCGGCAACTTCGGGGGAAATCGGTTCTTCAATTACACAGCTATTGGAGATACTGTAAATGCCGCAGCCCGGTTTGAAGGAGCGAACAAGTACCTCGGAACCAAAAACTGCATCAGCTCAGAAGTCGCGAGGCAGACGACGCGCTTCCTGTTACGCCCTGCTGGAGTTCTACACCTTAAGGGCAAGAACCAAGGCATCGAGGCTTTCGAGGCAATGACCCGTAATCCAGAAAATACGATACTATGCGAGGAGTATTCGAACGCGTATGCCCTACTTGCTGCAGGTGATACGCGTGCGATAGCGGCATTTAAGTTATTGGTCAAAAACTACCCGCAAGACGGCCTGATCGCTTTTCACCATAACCGTCTTGCAAACGGAGATTTCGGAGCAGACATTCATCTTGTCGGGAAATAAGGGCATCGTGACATGAGCCTCAGGCGTTCGACTTTGCGGATCGCCTCCCTGATCGTCGCTGCGACCGTCCTTGTGACGGCGCAACACGCGGCAGCCGGCAGCCAGTATGTGGTCCTGTCGGCTCAGCCGGTGGTGGATGAACTGCCGCCAGGCAAGCTCTATATGCCAAGCGACGTCATCAACGTTCCAGCCGGTACGGTCGTCACTTTGCTCGGCGAAGACGGCAGCGTCAACGCGCTTTCGGGCCCAGGTTCCTTCGTAGTCACTGAGGATGCATTGACGTCCGGCAGTTTGCCGGAAACTACCAACGCGCAGGAAGGGCCTTCAAAACTTGACCTCATAGCCGCCCTCTTGGCGAATGAGCGCAAGAGAACGGAGTCCGTCGGCGGTTCGCGCACCATTACCGACTATTCCACGCCGAGCGGGCTCGACGACCCCTGGGCAGTGTCCATCGAAGAATCCGCCCCTGGCTGCATCCGCGATGGTGAAATGGTTCTGGCGCGCGAGGGTATAGGTCAGAGCGCGGTTTTCTCGATACGCATCGGCGACGGCGAGCCGCTCAACGGCATAGTCTGGAGCGCCGGTAAGCTCACTTACTCTCTCCCAGACCGTATTCCTCCCGAGGTGAAATCTGTTGTCGTCGAGACCGACAAGACATCGGCGTCGATCGAAATTAAAACGTTTCCAAAGAACGCCGTTCTTGAAAATCCGCTGGAAGTTCTTGGATGGATGGTGAGCAGCGGTTGCAAACGCCAAGCGTTGGCCTTGGTGCGTCAACTTGCGACAAAACAGCAATAGGTTATTGGCCAGGAGCCAACGCCGCGAATGCCGGAGCGACTGGCTCTACGGTGCGGCGGGCGGTGGCGGCCCGCTCGGCAAGAGGCCCCAGGTGATCGTGATCACCAATGACAAGGGCGCCCAACTCGAACTCAGGCAAGCAGGTAGGCCTGCAAGTCAATGCCGATCTCAGCGGTATGGCCATCACGGTGAAGTAAGGCCCGTCGCTCCGTTCGTCGTGCCTGCAGTTGCTACGCTGAATAGAAGGTCGGCTTTCTAGCCCTATCATCTCGGAAGCAGACACTAAACTCCCTCTCCTCGTGGCCGTTTGATCTGACAGTGTGAAAACCCAATTTCACACTGAGCGGTTGTCAGGAATGCACGGGGGGTGCGGTCCGAGTCCGATCGAAGCGGTCGGGCATTTCGCTGAACTATTCGCGCTGGGGCAAGTGACGAGGTTCCTTAACCTTCATCGCTAACAGTGGCAAAAGGCTTAGCGAAGTAGCGCTAAGGGGTTTAAGGTTGCCGACGTCGCGATAGTCGAATCAGACTATTATTTGAATCGGTGTACGATCGTGGGCTTGGGAAATGACGAGTTATACACACATATTATTGCAAATATTTTACGGCTGTCAGCCATGGACCTAGCTGCTGGTGCCAGCGCGCTGGTGGCAGCCAATGCACATGCGGCGTGGCCAGTGCGCCTGGAGCAGGCCTGAAAACTTAACAACAAACGGTGCCCTGCAGAATTGGAGATGCCAGGCTAGGCTGATCGTCGACTTCGGATTAACGCAGGAAGAAATCAAGAAATTGCGGGTCGAGACGAAGATCTCAGAGCAACCATATCTGGACTGGGTGTTCAGAACACCGGCACAAAAATATTCACACAGAGGGGGAAAATGCGACCTTTTACGCGAACGATTATAGAGCTTTTCGATGGGAAGAGACGTTACCTGATCCCGCTGTATCAGAGGCAGTATGCTTGGAAGACCACACCGCAACTGGAGCTGCTTTGGGACGACATTCAGCGAGCTGCTGCAAAGCTTGAGGCCCAGGGCATGGTAGCCGCCCCCCATTTCATGGGGGCCATCGTCATTTCGCAAGTAAAAACGTTCGGCAAGCAGGTGCAGGCATTTGAAGTGATTGATGGCCAGCAGCGCCTCACGACCTTCCAGTTGCTCCTGACCGCACTGAGGGACGTGGCAATCGTGCACTCTCCCGAATATGCCGACGAGGTAGGCAAATACATATTCAACGACGGGGTGATGGAGCAGCCGGAAGTCGAGCGCTTCAAGCTATGGCCTTCACTCACGGACCGCGCATCGTTCATCGGCGTGGTCGACCCTCAAGACAAGTCCGAGGCCGCAACCTTCCGTTTGGATGACGAGCAGGGAGTGGTTCGCCCGTCGGCGGCAGCATATGCCTTCTTCAAAGATCGTATCGAGAAACACGTTCGACCGGATGGAGAATACGAACCCTTCCGCATGGAGAAGCTGTTCGAGGCTTTGCGTGTCGGGTTGGCGGCAGTATCCATTGAACTCGAAGGCGGAGATGACGCTCAGACGATCTTCGAAACTCTCAACAGCCGTGGAGTCGATCTCACCGCCGGTGATCTGATGCGCAACTTCATCTTTCAGCGGGCGAAAGGGTTGGGGCAGACCAAGGGTTCCCTGAACGTAGATCGCCTATACCAGAAGTACTGGCGACCGCTCGATGGGTGGTTCTGGAAAGAAGGAGATACGCGCGGCCGCCAGACAAAGTCCCGCCTGGATTGGCTACTTGTCGACCACCTTACCATGAAGAAAGCAGAGACCGTTTCGGTCGACGACCTCTTCGAGTCCTATCGCAGATGGATTTTGGACCAGACACCGTTTACCGCCGTAGAAGCCGAGTTAGAATCAATCGCCGCCAGCGCGGCGGTTCATCGACGGCTAACAGATCAATCGACAGACGACCCGTTGGGAAGCTTCGGGCGCTTTGCCAAGGCTTTCGACGTGTCGACGGCCATGCCGCTCGTCCTCTATTTGGCGAGCGAAAGCGGCTTAAGCGAAGGTGAATTGCCCGATGCTCTCCGACTGATCGAGTCCTACATCATCAGGCGAGATATCTGCGGTCTCTCTACCGCCAACTACAACAGGTTCTTTGTTGATATGGTCGCCAAACTTCGGACGGGGGGCCAGGTGTCGGTCGCGCGAGTTCATAAGTTGCTGTCTGCAAGCCAAGCAGACGCAATGCGATTTCCGACAGACAACGAATGGAAGTCGCAATGGCACGGTCGCGACCAGTACAAAGGGAGCCGTCAGCCGCGTCTGCGATATTTGTTTGAGGCTCTCGAACACCAGAAACGGACGGCTCACAGCGAAGTGGTTACCATCCGGAGCGATCTGACGCTCGAACACATTATGCCGCAAAAGTGGCGCGAGAATTGGCCTGTTCCGGGTTTCGGTCATATCCCGGAGGGGGAAGTGGACATTGACCACGTGGCGCGAGAAGTCGAGCGTGACAAGGTCATCAACAAACTCGGAAACCTCACGCTACTCACCCACAAGCTGAACGCTCAAGTGTCAAACGGGTCGTTCTCGACCAAGATGCCTGCCGTGAAGGCGCACACAGCCCTGGCGCTAAATCGCGACCTTCATCAGTATGACGGGTGGGATGAAAAGACGATTGCTCACCGCGGAACGGCGCTTTTCGACACAGCGTGTGCGATATGGTCTGGTCCGTTAAAGGCCGAGCAGAACAACCAAAACGCAGGGGTTGAGGACGTCCCCTCGAAAGAGCAGGCCGACGCCGCCGAGTAGGTCGGGCGCAACATCGTCGCGGATAAGCGCGGGCGGAAGTCAGCCCGCTGCTTGTTGCCGGTCTCCGTTACCTCCAATGCGGCCTTCCGCAACGCCATTCGGGGCGCAGGTCAAAATTTGTGGTCGATTTTGCACCCTTCGATGATGTTGACCGGTATAGATGGCTGCCGTGCCGCTACAGTATCGGAATACGCGTGCGGTCATATGGTTAGGACTAAAGGCGGAGCTTCCACCGAAGCGCCGCGCAGCAAACAGATGAAAGCATGAGAATCATTGACAACACGTCCAGCCTGTTCGGCGATGACCTCAAGGGGACGGTTAATCGGGGATCGAGGCTGAAAATCGCAGCTTCATGTTTCTCGATTTACGCTTTTGAGGCTCTGAAGTCAGAACTTTTAAAGATCGAGAGCCTCCAATTCATTTTTACCGCCCCGACTTTCGTTCCAACCGAAGTGGCCGACCACCTGCGCAAGGAACGGCGAGAGTTCTTCATCCCGAAAGCGCGGCGGGAGAGCGGCCTTTACGGAACGGAGTTTGAAATCCAGCTCCGCAACAAGCTGACGCAAAGGGCGGTGGCGCGCGAATGCGCCGACTGGATTCGAAAAAAGGCCAGGTTCCGTTCGAACACCACGAAAGCCCCGATGCAGCAGTTCCTACATGTGGCGGGCGATGACGGCGGAATTGCCTACATGCCGATCAGCGGCTTTACGGCCGTCGATCTCGGCTATCAGAAAGGCGATGCCGTCTCGAATTTCGTGACGCGGTTCGACGACCCGAACCACACGCAGATGTACCTCCAGCTGTTCGACCAAATCTGGTCCGACCCGGAGAAGCTGAACGATGTCACGGCCGCGATCTGCGACCACATCGAGTCCGTCTATCAGGAGAATTCGCCGGAGCGCATCTACTTCCTGATGCTGTACAACATCTTCCAGGACTTCCTTGAGGATATCGACGAGGACGTCCTGCCGAACGACCTCACCGGCTATCGTGACAGCGTCGTCTGGAACAAGCTCTTCAACTATCAGAAGGACGCGGCCACCGGCATCATCAACAAGCTCGAAACCTATAACGGCTGCATCCTCGCCGACAGTGTCGGCCTGGGGAAGACGTTTACTGCGTTGGCCGTTGTCAAATATTACGAGTTGCGCAATCGGGCCGTCCTGGTGCTCTGCCCGAAAAAGCTCGCGGACAACTGGCGGAACTACAACGCCAACCTGACGACCAACATCTTCGCCAAGGATCGGTTCAACTACGATGTCCTATGCCACACCGACCTGTCGCGAACGTCGGGCGAGTCCTTCGGCATTCCGCTCAATCGCATAAACTGGGGGAATTACGACCTCGTCGTCATCGACGAGTCGCACAATTTTCGGAATAATGATGTCTTCAAGGATCGGGAGACGCGCTACCAGAAGCTGATGAACAAGGTCCTCCGCGCAGGCGTGAAGACCAAGGTTCTGATGCTCTCGGCAACGCCGGTGAACAACCGCTTCACCGACCTGCGCAACCAGCTCGCGCTCGCCTATGAAGGGCAGTCGGATGCCCTCAGCCAGAACCTGAAGACGCAAACCAGCGTCGAGGAAATTTTCCGCCGCGCGCAGAAAGCCTTCAATGCCTGGACGCTATTGCCGCCGGACGAGCGAACCGCAGCCTCGATCCTGAAGGCGCTGGATTTCGATTTCTTCGAGCTTCTCGACGCCGTAACGATCGCCCGGTCGCGAAAGCACATCGAGACCTTCTACGACACGAAGGATATCGGCAAGTTTCCGCAGCGCCGGAAGCCGCTGTCCTTCCATTGCCCGATTACGCAGCGGGTGGACGTTATGGGCCTGAACGACATCTTCACCCAACTCTCGTTGCTGAAGCTCGCGGTTTATGCCCCCATCAGTTACATCCTTCCGAGCCGGCTCCGGAGATACGAGGAGATTTACGACACCCAGGTGGAGGGTGGCCGGGGCAAGCTTCGGCAGGCCGATCGCGAGCGCAGCCTTCAGGCGCTGATGACCACCAACCTGCTCAAGCGCCTCGAAAGCTCCGTCGAAGCGTTCCGTCTCACCCTGCGCTCGCTCAGCGGGAACATCGCGCGGGCCTTGGATGCCATTCGCGATTTCGAGCGGTCAGGCGGCACGCAGAGTGTGAGCGATTTTCTGGCTGACGAGGAATTGCTCGACGATGAAGATGATGATTTGGCCGGACTGGGCGACTTCACCGTCGGCAAGAAGGTACAGATCAGCCTTGCCGACATGGATCTTCAGTCGTGGAAGCACGATCTCGAGGCCGATCTCGTGCTCATCGAGGACCTGACCGCCTCGATGGACAAGGTCGAACCGGACGACGACGCCAAGCTCCAGCATCTCATGGAGGTGCTCCGGCAGAAGGTCAGCGAGCCCCTCAACCCGGGCAACAGGAAGGTCCTGATCTTCACGGCCTTCGCCGACACGGCGAATTATCTCTATGCCAACCTGGCGCCGTTCGCGCAGCAGTTGGGGTTGCAGACCGGCAAGGTGACGGGCTCGGGTGCGCCGAAAACCACGCTGCGGAAGAGTTATGATTATCAGGGGGTGCTCACGCTCTTTTCGCCGCGATCCAAGGAGAAGGCGATCGTCCTGCCCGACGAGCCGGGCGAGCTGGATATCCTGATCGGCACGGACTGCATCTCCGAAGGCCAGAACCTTCAGGACTGCGATTTCCTCGTCAATTATGACATCCACTGGAACCCAGTGCGTATCATCCAGCGCTTCGGCCGGATCGACCGCATCGGCTCGCAGAACGCCCAGATCCAGCTGGTCAACTATTGGCCTGACATCTCGCTCGATGAGTATATCAACCTCAAGGAACGGGTCGAGAATCGCATGGTGATCGCCGACGTCAGCGCCACCGGCGATGACAATGTCCTCACCGCCAAGAGCAGCGATATCGCCTATCGCAAGGACCAGCTGAAGCGGCTACAGGAAGAGGTCATCGAGCTGGAGGACGTGAAGACCGGTATCTCGATCACGGATCTCGGCCTCAACGATTTCCGGATGGACCTGCTCAATTACGTCAAGGAGCACGGTGAGCTCGATAACCTGCCGAACGGCATGCATGCCGTCGTTCCCGCACAGCCCGAACTGGGGCTTCGGCCCGGCGCGATCTTCGCGCTCAAGAACATCTACGACAGCGTCAACATCAACCAGCAGAACCGGCTGCACCCCTATTATCTGGTCTATATCGGCAACGACGGCGAGATCGTCGCAGACCACACCGAGGTGAAGCGCCTGCTCGACCTCGTCCGCTCAAGCTGCAAGGGCCGGCCCGAGCCGAGCCAGGAGGTGTGCCGCACCTTCAATGAGCGCACGCAGGACGGTCGGAAGATGGATCGCTACTCCGAGCTGCTGAGCAGCGCCATCCGCTCGATGATCGAGGTGAAGGAAGAGAAGGATATCGACAGCCTGTTCAGCGGCGGCCGCACCACGGCGCTGGTGCATAGCATCGCGGGGCTGAACGACTTCGAGCTGATCGCCTTTGTCGTGATCGAGGGGGGCGACGCATGACGGCCTTCTTCGACTATCCCAGAAGCGCCGCCTTCGGGCGCGTCGTGCCGAAGAACAAGATCTACGAGCATGCCGGCGCCAACACCGCGCTCAAGGATCTGTTCGTGCGCGAGGTCGATCAGATCGTCTGGCGGTTCAAGCTGGCTCCCGAGACGACCAACCTCGACGCCACCTCTGCCGTGTCCGAGGTCCAGGTGTTTGGTATATCTCTCAAGACGGGAAAGCTCGACGAAGCCGTCCTGCACGCGATCGACAAGGCCATTCCGTTTCCCCTGATCTTCGAGCTAACCTGGCGCGGAAAACGCAGGGCGACGGCGGCCTTCAAGCGCCCGAGCGAGGCGGATGGCTCCAAATGGGTGATCAGCGAGTATTTCGCCACCGATTGGGCGCCGGAGGATGCGCCGCGTCAGCCTCTACCCGTCGCGCTCGATCTGGGTGCGCTCTATGACCGCCTTCTGACCGCCATGATGCCTGCGTCCGCTCAAGTCAGCGAGGACATCAAAACGCGGGTGGACCGGATGGAGGCGATCCGGGCCAAGGCGCGGGAGATAGAACGGATCAAGGCGCGGCTGGCGCGCGAGAAGCAATTCAACAAGCGCGTGGCGATCAATACCGAGTTGCGCGCGGCGAAGCAGGAACTGGCGCGGCTGACTGCGGGCGAACCCGTCGGCGCCGTGACGAATACGTAAGAGGACAAGCATGGAAAAGCTGAAGATGCACAGCCCCGACCTGAGCCAGGACAAGATCGCGAAGATCCGCGACCTGTTTCCGGGATGCGTGACAGAAGCGCGCGATGAGGCCACGGGGAAGCTGCGTCTGGCGGTTGATTTTGATCAGCTTCGTCAGGAGTTGAGCGATCACATCGTCGATGGGCCGCAGGAGCGGTATCGGCTGGACTGGCCAGGGAAGCGGGAGGCGCTAATAGTTGCTAGCGCTCCTATTGCGATGACGCTTCGCCCTGACGTCCAAGAGAGTGTAGATTTTGCCTCGACGCAGAATATCTTCATCGAAGGTGACAATCTCGATGCTCTGAAACTCACACAAGAAACGTACCTTGGTAGCGTAAAGGCGATATATATCGACCCACCTTACAACACCGGAAAGGACTTCGTCTATGATGATGACTTCGCGCAAGGGTCAGATAAATACCTAGAGCTTTCCTTGCAAAGAGATGCGGAAGGCAACAGACTAGTAGCGAATATGTCTACTAATGGTCGGTTTCATTCTGACTGGATGAGCATGATGTTCGCGAGGCTTCGCCTTGCCAGAAATGTATTATCTGAAGATGGTGTTATATTCATTAGCATCGACGATGGTGAGCAGGCAAATCTAAAGAAAATTTGCGATGAAATATTTGGTGAAAATAACTTCATTGCTAATGCAATTTGGCGATCAAAGGACAATAGCAACAATGACGCCAAGAAATTCTCGACTGACCATAATCATACACTCGTGTATTCAAAGAACGCAAACTGGGAACCTGCAAAGCTGAATGATGAAGCAAAGAGGGGTCATTTTAAGAACCCGGACGATGATCCTCGTGGCCCCTATTTTGATGGTAACCCACTTAACTCACCAGCCTACAGAGAGAATCTTGTCTTTGATATAACCTCACCACTTGGATACGTAATCAAGCCACCGAAGAATGGTTGGCGTTGGTCCAAGGAGACTATCCAACACAGAATTGCCAGTGGGGAGATTCGCTTTTCTGATGACGGAAAGTCGATTCGACGTCGAACGTATCTGGCAGATATGGGCGGGCTTCCGCCCTCCACGCTATGGATCGATCTGGAAAAAACGGGTCACAACCGTCAGGCTAAATACGAGCTGGTAAAGCTGATTCCGGAAGATGTTTTTGACACACCAAAGCCGGTGAAACTAATCAGATTTATCCTCGAACTATGTAACCTTAAGACCGGTGATATTGTTATGGATTTCTTTGCCGGCGCTGCAACAACGGCGGAGGCTGTCATGCGTTTTTCGGCAGAGAGCGGAACCAATCTGAGGTTTGCGATGATTCAGATTGCAGAACCTGTTGCAGACGAGAGCGACGCGAAGAAGGCAGGATACTCTACAATCGCCGAGATTGCCAAAGAACGCATCCGGCGCGCTGGAACGCAAGTCCTAGAAGGCGACCACCACCCCGACTGGAATCGCGATGTCGGTTTCCGGGTGCTGAAGGTGGACACGTCCAACATGCAGGACGTGTTCTACCGCCCGGACCAGGTCGACCAGAAGGACCTGCTGGCCGCTGTTGACAACGTTAAACCCGACCGCACCGCCGAGGATCTGCTGTTCCAGGTGCTGGTTGATTGGGGCGTGGACCTCACGCTGCCGATCCAGCGTGAAAAGGTGCAGGGCAAGACCGTGTTCTTCGTGGACAGGAACGCGCTGGTCGCCTGCTTCGAGACCGGCGTGACAGAGAAGCTGGTGAAAGAGCTTGCCAGCCGCGAGCCGCTGCGTGTCGTGTTCCGCGACAATGGCTTCGTGTCCGACGCGGTGAAGATCAACGTCGAGCAGGTCTTCCGTCAGTTGTCCCCCGGCACCGACGTCAAGTCGATCTGAGGGGGCGGCCATGAAGCTGAAATTCAAGGTCCAGCCCTATCAGACCCAGGCCGTGAATGCGGTCGTGGACTGCTTCGCCGGGCAGCCGATGTCGAGCGGGATCACGTACCGGATCGATCCAGGCCGGAAGACGCAGACGAGCGCCTTCGAGGAAGGCTTCAAGAACGCCGATCTGGCGCTCAATGAGCTTCAGGTGCTGGCCAACATCAAGGATGTCCAGCGGCGCCAGAACTTGCCCATCTCAGACAAGCTGATCGCCAGCGCTGGGTGCAGGATCAACCTCGACATCGAGATGGAGACGGGCACCGGCAAGACGTACTGCTACATCAAGACCATCTTAGAGATGAACAAGCGCTACGGCTGGTCGAAGTTTATCATCATGGTGCCTTCGATTGCCATCCGCGAGGGCGTTCACAAGTCGCTGCAGATCACCGCTGACCACTTCACCGAAAGCTACGGCAGGAAGGCGCGCTTCTTCATCTACAACTCCAAGCGCCTGCACGAGCTGGAGAGCTTTTCGTCGGACGCCGGCATCAACGTGATGGTGATCAACATCCAGGCGTTCGCCGCGCGCGGGGCTGACAACCGCCGCATCTATGAGGAGCTGGACGACTTCCAGTCGCGGAAGCCCATCGACGTGATCGCCAGCAATCGGCCGATCCTCATCCTCGACGAGCCGCAGAAGATGGAAGGCGCGGCCACGATGGAGGCGCTGCCGAAGTTCAAACCGCTCATGATCCTGCGCTACTCGGCGACCCACAAGACGCAGCATAACCGCGTCCATCGGCTCGACGCGCTCGACGCTTACAACCAGAAACTGGTGAAAAAGATCGCCGTGCGCGGAATCCAGACGCGCGGCCTCGCCGGCACCAACGCCTATCTGTATCTCGAGGGCATCGATATCTCGAAAAAGGCGCCGGTGGCACGGATCGAGCTGGAGGTGCAGCTCAAGTCCGGCGACATCAAGCGCCAGCTCAGGCGCCTGGAGTTTCGCGACGACCTCTTCGCCGAGTCCGGTGAGATGGACCAATATCGCGACGGCTTTACGATTTCGCAGATAGACGCCCGCAACGACACCGTCGAGTTCACCAACGGCGTGGTTCTCCCGGCCGGCGAGGCGACTGGGGACGTTTCCGAGCGTGACATCCGTCGCATCCAGATCCGTGAAACCATCAAGGCGCATCTCGACAAGGAGAAGCAGCTCTTTACCCAAGGGATCAAGGTGCTGTCACTCTTCTTCATCGACGAGGTGGCTAAGTACCGCGACTATGACCAGGCCGACGAGAAGGGCGAATATGCCCGCGTTTTCGAAGAGGAGTACGAGCCTCTCAAGGCGGAATATCTATCGGAGTTGGCGATCGACAACGAGGCTTATCGGAAGCACCTCGCGGGCATTGACGCCACGAAGACCCACAACGGCTATTTCTCGATCGACAAGAAGACCAACCGCCTGAAGGACCCTGCCGTCGGGGCTCGTTCGGTCGATTCAGATGACGTGGACGCCTACGACTTGATCTTGAAGGACAAGGAGCGGTTGCTTTCGTTTGGAGAGCCGACCCGCTTCATCTTCTCGCATTCGGCGCTTCGGGAGGGATGGGACAATCCCAACGTCTTCGTCATGTGCATGCTCAAGCACAGCGACAACACCATATCGCGCCGCCAGGAGGTAGGCCGCGGGCTCCGGCTGTCGGTCGATCAGCATGGCGACCGCATGGATCACCCCGCCGTCGTTCACGACATCAACGTGCTCACCGTCGTCGCCAGCGAGAGCTACAAGGATTTCGTCAGCGGCCTTCAGAAGGAGATCGCCGACACCCTGTCTTCGAGGCCCCGGAAAGCCACGGAAGCGTATTTCACGGGCAAGACCCTCACGATCGAGAGCGGTCCGGTCGAGATCACGCCCGCCGTCGCAAAGCAGATTTATCGCTACCTGGTGAAGAACGATTACTCTGACGATGCGGACCAGATTTCCTCGACCTATCACGGGGCCAAGGAAGCCGGGACGCTGGCGGAGCTCCCCGACGAGCTGAAGCTGCATGCCGACCAGATATTCCAGCTGATCGACAGCGTGTTCAGCGATGCGCAGTTGCCAAAGGTGGAGGATGGCCGGAAGCCCAAGACCAACCCACTGAACGACAACTTCAAGAAGAAGGAGTTCCAGGAGCTTTGGACGCGGATTAACAGGAAGGCCGTCTACCGTGTCGAGTTCGATTCCGATGAGCTCATCCGCAAATGCGTGGGCGCTCTCGGCAGCCAGCTGCGGGTGACGCCGCTCCAGTACACGGTGAAGATAGGCGTCCAACGCGATGCTCTGACCGATGATCAATTGAAGGATGCGTCCGGGTTCGGAGAAACCGAGCAAGCCACTTATCAGGCAGGTAGTGTGTCTTCTGTTGTTCGTTACGATCTGCTCGGCAAGATCGCAGAAAACACGCAGCTTACCCGCGCAACGACAGCCACCATCCTTTCCGACATCCAGCCCAGTATCTTCGCTCAGTTTAAGCAGAACCCAGAGCACTTCATTGCGGAAGCATCTCGGATCATCTCTGAGCAAAAGGCCGCGATGGTCATCGAGCGGCTCTCCTATGACGAGCTGTCCGAACGGTATGATGTTGACATCTTTACGGCTAATCAGACCGGGCAGGACTTCTCCAAGGCGAGCGAGAAGCTGAAAAACCACGTCTACGACTATGTCGTCACAGACTCGGAGATTGAACGCCGCTTTGCCAGCGAACTCGATACAAGCAGCGAGGTGATTGTCTATGCGAAGCTGCCCCGCGGCTTCCTGATCCCGACACCGGTCGGCGACTATAACCCGGACTGGGCGATTTCCTTCAAGGAGGGCAGCGTCAAGCATATCTATTTTGTGGCCGAGACCAAGGGCACGATGTCTTCGATGAAGCTCCGCGAGATCGAGAACACGAAAATCGCATGCGCGCGAAAGTTCTTCGACGAGATCGGCCAACGCGTTACCGAGGATCGCGTCAAATATGACGTCGTCACCAGCTACGAGGAGCTAATGGATATTGTCGGGCGGGTCCAAGCATGAGCTGAGTGTTTAATTGCTCGACACAGCTATCCCTCTGCAAATACGATCTGCTGATCCAACCGCTGTCATATTGCCGCCCCACGCGTTGCAAGGCTAATTGTGGCCTGCTGCCGGTTTTTCGGACACGAGGTTAAGCTAACATAGCTTGTTCCTCGAACTCCACGGGGCTCAGATAGCCCAGCGTCGAGTGCCTCCGCCGGGGGTTATAGAAGCATTCGATGTAATCGAACACATCCGCTCTGGCGTCATCCCTCGTCCTGTAGACCTTGCGGGCTGTCCGCTCGGTCTTGAGCGACGAGAAGAAGCTCTCCATCGCAGCATTGTCCCATACGTTGCCCGACCGGCTCATCGAACACGTAATGCCGTGATCGGCCATCAGGCGCTGGAACTGCTCGCTCGTGTATTGGGCGGATTCAACCGGTCGTCGCAACACTGATTGTGTTCACTCACGACAGCAACTCGTCAAGCGCTTCTGCCGGCGTTTTCCAACCCAGGGTCTTTCTCGGCCGCGCATTGAGGGCCGCTGCCACGGCGGCGATCTCGTCGGCGCTGTGAATGCTCAGGTCGGTGCCTTTCGGGAAGTACTGACGCAGCAGCCCGTTGGTGTTCTCATTGGTGCCGCGCTGCCAGGGACTTTGTGGATCGCAGAAGTAGACTTGGACACCCGCGTCGACTTTGAGACGATCGTGCTGAGCCATTTCGGCTCCCTGATCCCAGGTCAGCGAACGGCGTAGTTCTTCGGGCAAGGTGATGATGGTGCGCGTAATCGCGTCACGCACGGCCTCGGCTCCATGTCCCGCGAGCGCAGGTCCGTTCTTCGTGCGCGGAGCTTCGCCATGCCCCACGAGCCGGGGAAGATGCAGTAGCATCGTGAAGCGCGTCGTGCGCTCGACCAACGTGCCGATCGCCGAGCTGCCAAGACCAAGGATGAGGTCTCCCTCCCAGTGACCCGGCACCGCGCGATCAGCCGCTTCGGCGGGGCGTTGACTGATCATGACCTCCGGCAAGACAAAGCTCTTACCTCGACTGCGTACGCGGGCCCTGGGGACCCGCAGCACGCGCCCCGTTCGCAAGCAGGCCGACAGTTCGCGGCGTAGCGCTCCCCGACCCTGAACGAAGAGGGCCTGATAGATGGTTTCGTGGCTGATGCGCATCGTCTTGTCGTCCGGGAAGTCGATCGCCAGGCGCCGGGCAATCTGCTCCGGGCTCCAGGCCCTGGCCCATCGCCGATCCTTTCGCGGGCCATGGCGGCGCCCTTTCCACGGAACGGCGGGACCAGGAACGGGAGCGCCGCTCGGGGTCACGACGACGCCGGCAAGTCTCTCCTCCACATAAGTGCGCAAGGTTGTGTTGAGCGCAAGCTTGGTCGGTTTGGGCCGACGGGCCGATCGATCCGCATGCCATTGGGCAGTCGTTGCCCGATACTCCAGCCCGCCGCTGCGGGTGGCTGCGTTGCGTCGTAGCTCACGGGAGATGGTCGAGGCGGATCGGCCAAGTCGGCGTCCGATCTCGCGTCTCGAAAGGCCCTGAACGCGAAGAAGTGCGATCTCCTCACGTTCCGCAAACGCAAGGTATCGCTCTGACGTCGGTTTGGTGGAAGACCTGAACATCGCTGGTGCCATGCCGCCCGCCTGTCGGAACAATCTGGTTCCAACAGGCTGCGACATACCAGCCGCCAACGCAGCATCTTCGCTGGTCAGCCCCTGCGCTATCCCCAACCAGAATCGCTGGAGTTCAGATCGCCCCGCCACTGGCGGACGTCCCGGTGACGGCAACGGCGCCCGTCCAGAACGGTGTGATCGTCGCTTTCCAATGCCCATCGCAACCTCCTTCGTTCAGGTGTTGCGACGACCGCTTGAATCCGCCTTGCGATCCCTGGTCGGAATGATGCAGCAGGCTGTCGGGCTTGCCCCGGCGCCAGATCGCCATCATGAGGGCGTCGGTGACGAGCTGTGCTGTCATCTCGGCCTTCATCGCCCAGCCGACGACCCGCCGGGAGAACAGGTCGACCACGGCGGCAACGTAGAGCCATCCTTCGGCGGTCCAGATATAGGTGAAGTCGGCGACCCATTTCTGGTTCGGCGCCGAGGCCTCGAAGGCGCGGTCAAGGAGGTTGTCCGACACAACCGCTCGCTCGCCCATATCCTTCGGCAGTCCGCGGCGCCGAGGCCTGGCACGCAGACCGTTCTCCCGCATAAGCCTCTCGATGCGATGCAGGCCGCAGGACAGCCCCTCAGCCAGCACGTCGTGCCAGACGCGACGGGCGCCATAGGTGCGGTCGCTGCTCTTGAAGCTACGGTCGATCCTGGAAACGAGGATTTCGTCATCCCGGGAGCGAGCGCTGGGGCTGCGGTCGAGCCAGGCATGGAAGCCTGAGCGGGACACATCCAGCGCACTGCAAAGCCATGCCACCGGCCAGATGTTCCGGTGCCTCGCGATGAAAGCGAACTTCACGTCACTTCCCTCGCGAAGTAGGCTGCGGCCTTCCTAAGAAACAGCCGCCTCAGTGTCGCATGGAACAGCTTGCAAAACGAAGCCCAGCGATTTGGCGCGCCGCTTCAGATTGGCGAGGACACGGCTGCGATATTGTTCCTCATAGTGATCGGCGCCCGGATCCCTGTAGGTCATGCCGTGCCTGAGGGTGTTGTAGAACAGGACCGCAATTTTGCGGGCGGTCGCCGTCACGGCCTTCGCCTTGCCCGCACGAGAGGACAGCCGACGATAGAATGCTCCGAGCGCCGTATCGCTCCGCCCGATAGTCGTGGCCGCCAACCGCAACAGCGCTGCTGCCCGGCTGGATGATCTCCGCGTGCGTGAAGAGAGCACCTTGCCGCCGGAGATTTTGTTCCCCGGCGCGAGACACAGCCAGGAGGTAAAGTGCTTGGCGCTCGGCCAAGCTCTCAGATCCGTGCCGCACTCGCCGATAAGCTTCAACGCGAGTGACGGACCCAATCCATGGATCTCGGTCAGATCAACGCCAAGCACGCCGTATAGAGCGGTCCTCACATCGAACGATGGTGTATTGACCTGCTTGGTCTTCACCCGCGGCCTGGAGAGCTTGCCGACCGGCTTGGTCCCTTTGTCAGTCAGCGCCGCTATCAAGGATTCCAGCTTGCGATCGCAGTCGAGCATCTTGGCCTGATAGGTGTCGTAAAGCTCCAGCGACTGGGTCAGGGCGAAGACATGTTCGTCCCGGTCGTTGCCCACCAGTGCAGCGCGGATCGTCTCGATAGAGGAATGGCAGCGCACATCGCGGTAGGTCGCCAATACATCGGGATTGCGCTCGCCCGCTACAATCGCCCGGATGATCCGCATACCGGTCGCGCCGGTGATGTCGGAGACAACGTGGTGAAGTTGCAGATTCATCTCCATCAGGGCCTTCTGCATGTGCTGGATATGGGCGGCTGCGTATTCCACTAGCCGCTCTCGCTGACGCAGATAGGCGCGCAGAGTTGCGATCTCGGCATCAGGACGGAAACTCCCGCGTAACAATCCGTAGGAATGGAGCTGGCGGAGCCACGCGGCATCGCTGACATCTGTTTTGCGCCCAGGCACATTCTTGGCGTAACGCGCATTGACCAGAATGACCTCGAACCCGTGCTGCTCAAGAATCTCATAGGCCGGGATCCAATAGACCCCGGTGGATTCCATCGCGACACTGGTCACGCCGCACGCTTTGAACCAGTCCGCCAGATCATGCAGGTCTTGCGTGAATGTGCCAAACGCTCGCACTGGCGTATCAGTGCAGCCCGGGTCGACCGCTGCCATGTGCATTTTTGATCCGATGTCGATGCCAGCGGCACCAGCATTGACCGGCTTCAATTCCGGGCGGTCACCGGTCTTCCTTTTGGGCATAGCAAATCCTCCATACGATTGTCGGCAGGAGGGTCTGGGCCATGCTAAATCTTCATCTTC
This sequence comes from Mesorhizobium sp. URHB0026, assembly GCF_054059755.1. NCBI lineage: Bacteria > Pseudomonadati > Pseudomonadota > Alphaproteobacteria > Hyphomicrobiales > Phyllobacteriaceae > Mesorhizobium > Mesorhizobium sp. URHB0026. The sequence continues at coordinate 3,945,406 of NZ_JBSSCN010000001.1, forward strand.
CTAATCGGGATCACCGCAGGAACGGCGTCACCACTCTCAAGTTCGCATGCACCCATGGACCACGTTTTTTAACGGGGACTGTGCCTCCAATAAGCTGACGGCCGCTACCCTCCGAGGTCCGAGAATAGCATGGGCTGTTTCTACCGCGCACAGGCGGGCCATGGCCCGTGACAGTTTTTTAGGATGTCGCGCTCCGCCTCCAGCTTCGCCACTTCCTTGCGTAGCCGGTCGATCTCCTGCTGCTCCGGCTTCATTTGCCCATGACCGGGAAACGCATGCTGCGGATCGGTCGACAGCTCGCGCACCCATTTGCGCAGCACATTCTCGTGGAGATCGAGGTCGCGGGCAGCCTGGGCCACCGCAACGCCCCGATCCTTGATCAATCTCACCGCCTCAAGCTTGAACTCGCGGCTGAACTTCCTTCTTTGCATTCCAACTCTCCAGTTCCGTTAAACACCTTATCTCGGTGTCCACGAAACCGGCAGCAGGCCACCTGTCGGAGACTTTGATAGGCTTGACGAAAGCACCCAAGGCCAGAGAGCTGCGACTCATTCAAGACCAGCTCTGCACATAGCTTAACGAAGAGCGATTCCATGGCGCCTTCCGATGCAGCGGATTTCTTAAAGAGTTCTAGCCTTTGCGACGTGAAGTCCTCTCCTTTATTGCTGAGTAAGAAATTCCACGCCTTCCACGTCGAAAAAACTCGCCATAAATTCGGAAGAAATCGTCAGTCCGCGCTTGTGCCTGTTCACGCTGCTTCTGACGCAAATTCCAGCTCGCTGTGAGGCGATTGCCGACTAGCCATGCAAGAGCGACCGCCAGGATTGGTGGCAAATCGCTTTGGCGATTTCGATGATGGCGGGCGAACCCCCAAGTGCTTGAAACATTTAACCTATCCCCAAACGAAGCCATCCAGAGCATGATGCACCGGCCCATGCTCGCAGGCCGTGTCGGGGCGCTGTGGTTTTGCACCAATAAAGCAAAAAAACCAAATGTCCTTTTGGACATTTGGCGCCATCATATGACTGCCCGGAACATGGACAATTGTAGACATGTTGTAGCCGTCCGTTATCGTGAAATTGTTGGGGACAGGGTGGGGCACGATGCCAAAGAAGAATTTCTTGGACCGAATTGGGCTTGCTGCAACCCCCAAGGCTGGGGAGGGGACATGCCTAGTGTTTATGTGAGCAGTCGAACATTGAACCGAGTGGAGGAGATTATGACCGACCTCGTCCTATGTGAGCTGGCGGGTACTGAGCCCGAGTTCATCGCAGGGTTGGCTCACCATCTCGGGTTGAACGTCACTTATCCAGTCCGATCTGTACGGCGAAGTGTTCATGAAAGCTCTCTCGGAGAAACGGATGTGGAGATCGTATTCGCAAACCAAAGTACGAGCCTGGCGGTCCTGATCGAAAACAAGATCCGCGCGACCAGGATGATCCGCCAATTTGAAAGATACCGGCTGCGTGGTGAAGAGGGTATCGCGAAATCCCTCTGGGACAAATTTCTCGTCGTTCTCGCGGCACCTCAAAGATACATCGACTTGTTGCCCTTAAAGGAAAGGGAGCTTCTAGACGGGTGTCTGTCATACGAATGGATTGCCGATTGGCTTGAAGGTCACAACAGAGATCGGCACGCGTTCAAAATTCACATATTGCGCGAAGCGATCTCGGACTCTCACGCCGGCTACGTGAAGAAGCGCGACACGCGTATGACGGCGTTCCACCAAGGCGTGTACAAGATCGCAAATTCGGAGTTCCCAGGATTAAGGATGGCATGGGTCGACAAGGCGGGGCACGACGATTCCATCATTCATCTTCCGCATGCATTGCCCAGACGTGGCGACAAGCTCCTTCTGAAAGCAAAGATGGGAACGGCCGAGTTGCGGGTCGACACGAAAAATCCGATTGGTGCCGAAAGCGCCCTTCGTGAACTCATCGATCAGGGTTGGCGGACGACAATTGCGAAGAGTTATGCCGGCGTTGAAATTCCTGTCGCACATGTCGATCCAACCTCTGACTTCGACCAAGTCGAACCCCACGTACGTCATTTTCTAGAGGCGCTCATTAGGCTTCAGGAATTCTACCTTCGAAGGGAGGTGGCAGAAGCGATCGAGGCAAACCGCGGCATGCGACGACCATAGGATGTACCTGGGATGGTGATCGTTCCGGCTGGCGCCGACTGAAGGAGTGGTGTGCTCAGGGGCTCATGCAGCAAGGAAATGGGGCAAGTTCACAGCGCCCGCCTCATCAAAGATCAATCGATGACATTGCTCCGCCGCCGATCGAGGCTGGGATAGAGAGAGCGTTGCGAATCCGAGCCGAGTATCAAGTGTACCAGCTATGCGATGTGTGGCGATCAAGCCTGCGTGTCGGCCCAGCATATTGTGATGGGGATAAAGCAGCATCAGACGTTCGCACCGATAGACATGAGCGTAAGCCATCAGCTGATAAACATCCGCTTGGCTCACGCCGTGCTTCTGATCATCAATCTCGCTGCTCAATCTCTTCCATTTCGTGTCGATAATAAGCACGGGGCTACCGTCGCGGGAGACCACTATGTCAGGGCGTGTCAAAAACGAGCGCTTGCCTGTGCGGTAGTCGATCAACGCGTGATCTGTTGGGCTTTGCAAATAGACGGCATACTTCGTTTTTGTAAGCGCCTGCCTGATCTTACGACCGACGAACTCCTCGAAAAGAGTATGCATTTCAAAGAGGAGAGAAAAGCCTCGGCCCTCTCCGCTGCTGGTATTCTGGTAACGTCGACCAAGGAGCAGCTTGGCTAATTCTAGTGGCTGCGCCCAGGCGCGGTTTGTCCTGTCTATCGCCACACGATCCCAAGGCAATTGGGCCACGGCCACCGTAGAGATTTCTGAAAATGCAAAGGCAAGCTCCGCCAATCGCCGTTGATTGAGGGGCGATCTCGCGATGCTAAAGAGACGCGAGACCGCAGCTTTCATTATCCTGTTAAGAGCGATATCGGGACTCAATTCGTCGAACCGACAAGCAAGCCTCTGTGGAGTCACTGACAACGTTGTGAACTGCCGCTTGAGGACGAGCCGACCACGAATAGCTGCCAGATCATCTTCGTGTTCGATATATTGTCTAGGCATACCGCGATGCAGCGCTTTGAACAGCTGATCGCAGAAGAGGCGGATAAGAATCTCGAGCAAATCGTCGTTCTGCCAATCAAGATCTGTTATGGCGCCGTCCGAAATTTCGAGATCGATGACAGACGCAAGCATATGAACGAGGCTGCGACGCGTAGCGCCATCGTTGTCGGCGCCATCTATCTTGGGGAGAATCTCTAATGCGACCCCTGGGGCGGCCAACACGCCGACGACCTGTTGCGCTCGCAGCCGGTGAGGTTGATTAATCAGGATGCATTCGCCATCTTCACCGCCAAATGGGTTAGTCCGACTGAGTTCCAAAAGCCGATCGGCAATTGCGCGAGTGAACTCTCCCTCACCAGGTCGGTCGATTGGGAGGTATCCCCATTCGCGGATGGTTCGTTTGATCATGCCTCGAGCTGTCTGTATGCCGCCAAATCAAATGCGGGCTGTAGCGTGTATCGCCACCGGTCATTGCTGAAATCGCCGTTGGTGCCGCTAATTGGAGCTAGTTTTCGGCGTCTGATGAAACCGCCGTCATCGGCGGTGTCAGCCAGGGCGAGACGGATCTTCTCCCAATCCTCATAGAAATATTCGCTCAATAGTGGGATGATTTTGGTTCGCATTACGTCATCGAGTTCCGCTTTGGACCGACAACCCATGAAATAAGCATGTCCGATTTGATGCTCACGATCAAAAAGGCTCTCAATTCTTTCGTTCAAATTGGACAGGACGGCACTGACGTTTATCCCGTCGATGTTTGTGGGCAGTAGTCTGGGGTCAGGCATCATTTCGCGAAATTGGAAACGCCGCCTCAGTGCCGTATCCAACAGGGCGATCGATCGATCTGCAGTGTTCATGGTTCCAACGATATGCAGATTAATCGGAACTCCGAAACTCTTTCCTGAATAGGGTAGCGTGACTTTGAGCTCATTATTCGCCCCAACGCGCTTGTCTGGTTCAATAAGGGTGATTAGCTCGCCGAAAACCTTCGAGATGTTAGCTCGATTAATCTCGTCAATCACCAAGACGTAGGGTTCCGGTGCGTTGACTGACACACGATCTCCGCTGCTCGCTGCCAGCTGCTCGAGCGCGGGCCAACGGATCGCCTCTGAGTCCAACTGATAAAGCGACTGACGTCGAAACATCTTTCGATAGATCAGATCCCGCTGTTGGCTTTCGGACCCATGCCACAGCCATCGGACTTTGCGGCGATGTGGATGGTAGTCAGCGTTCTTATCAAAGTAGTAAGGCCCGGTAACTTGTGCGATTGCCCGAAACTTGTTGGCACCGTCGGAGGCGACGACTAGATCACCCTCTCGCATCAATCGGCGCAAAGCGTTCAGCTGTTCTATGTTGGGATCTTTGCCGGTTGCTTCCGGATGGTCGCGTTGCCACCGATTCTTGATGGCCTCAAAGGAGTCATATTCTGGGCCAGCCCAGTCGATATCTCCTCCCCAGCCAAGTGCGACAAAGCCGCCATCAAGACCGTCCTGCAGATATAGTTCGCCTTCTTCGCTCCAGTTTCGGCCAAGTGCCATCTTGAAGACCTTCGTGGAGCTATCTAGGGTTGGGGGGTTAGAGGACCGACCGCGGTTTTCTCCTGCCAGTTCGGCGATGCGCCTGAAGATTCCTGGATGGACTTTGAGTCCAAAACCAACACTCGACGTCGGCCTATCCTCCGCTCCGTCAATCGACGGTGTTTCAGGACGAAGCCCTTCGACAAAATCCTCGTACGAATATGATTGGTGAAATGTGACGAACGCGATGCGACCTCGCTCGACAAGTTCCCGATACCTCCTCATGACGCCATCTCGGCCCTGCGGAAGGGTACCGTCGCATAGGTTGACAGCAGCATTTGCCGTTTCGAAAGTCTTGCCGGTCCCTGGTGGGCCATAGAGAATAAGATTGGTGGGAGCCCCGGCGTTCATCGTCTCATCATTCTTTCCCTTTTGACCGTCATCCCAATCGACAGGTACGATGCCGCTCTCATACCAGTCGAGAAACTGCTGCAGCTGTAGGACGTCATTGATTCTGACGCTAACAACTGCCTTCGGAAAACCCTGTCGTCGATACTCATCTGACGGATTGTGCTTCAGCCTGGGAGGTAGGTTGGAGTGTCTTCCTTTTTCAGCAGGATAGTTTTGCAACTCGGCGACTGGAGGGTCGAGCTGCCCATCACTCTGCTCGATCCAGATCTGGACCTTTTCAATGTCCTTCTGCAGGGCGATAGACCGGCCGTCTCGCAAGGAGAAAGCAACCATTTTGTCGGTCACCTGTATTGGCGACCCGTAGCGCTCTCTTAGAGCGGTCTCTGCTACACCAACGTCAAGACGAACAGGAAGGAACTCGTAGAAGAATTCCGTCGTGGATCCGTTGCTTGGTCCGACTGTTTTGAGAAGTTGTGAGCCCGATGCGTCAAGAAGCTTGTTGCCGCCAAGCACACTGCATACTGCAGGATAGGCATTGTCGAGGCGCATATCGCGGTGGACATCACCGGCACGTATTGTCAACGTCTGTTCGGGGTTTGCACGGGCCTTCGAGAAGTACTCTCGAAGCGCGAATTCCCGAATGTCATCGGCTTGGGTCATCAAAGACCGCCCCTCGTTTGGTAAGTAGCGATGTCACGGACTCCCTTCGGAGCAGGGCCTCCAAGGCCATTGTCATTGATCTTCCAACAGGGATAACCCTTCAGAACAAAGTGAAGTTGCCGATTTGACCCATTCGACGTCAATAGTATGATATGATTTCCCTCGGCTTATCGGCGTTGGCGGGGAGGGGGTGTTCCTATGCCACTGTGGACCTTCGTTGCCCTGGACTATGAGAGATGGGGTAGAGGAAAGGAAGTCTTTGTCGAGAGCGACGATACGGTATCCGCAAATTCCATTAAAGTCTCCCGCGCGTCCGACCAACAGCGTGGGTACTTCTTTCAACAGATGCTAGCTGCGATCGCATGGCATTTGGGAACTGATCATGTGCCCGTCTTTGTGGATTTCAACGGCGAAAAAAGGCGGATGGACTGGGAGTGTATCGGCAATGCGCTTGCCTCTTCATTTTTGATCCCTCTCCGGAACGGGCCTGAGGGTTACCTGACCCATGTGGCAATCAATCCTCTGATGCCATCGGACGGGAAGGTAGATGGCAAATCGTCGGCTTTGTTCGAGGATCATGTCGCTTATACAGACGCGCAACGGCAACCAATCCTCCGGTCACTGCGGCAGGATATTCTCGAGATAGATAATCGCCTCCTTGAAAGCGAGGCCGTGACCCCGGCGCAGCGGCTTGCGTACAAGATTCCCGGATCCAGGAGATGCTTCCTAGAGATCAAGGTTCAGCGGAGCGCGATTTTGGTTCGATTGATAGACACGGGACTGGCGGATCCACGAGGGGCAATTCACAGAATCCCCGATAGCTATGGTTGGGCAGTGAAAGACGAGTTTCGGATCGCTGGCGAGGAAGATGCTGAATACGTCAAGCCGTTCATCCGAGCGGCTTGGCGGTTGGCTAATGCAGAAAGCTAGGTCTTTGCCAACAGGACGCGAGATCATTTAGTGGTTGGCGGTGAAGCGAATGCCAGAATGGACGCTTATCTCTTTGGATTATGAGCCACTCTATCGGGATTTGCAGGAAACCGGCACAGAGGTTTTCGTGAAAAGTGCTAGCACTTTCAGCGCAAAATCATTTGGGAAAATCAGCCGCGCCGCCGATCAACGTCGCCAAAGGTTCTTTGAGGAAAAACTGCGAACCATCGCGTGGCATTTGGGATCGGAGTCCATCCCGGTATTCATCGATTTCAACGGTGATAAGAGGCGTATGGATAAAGGTTGTATTGGTCATGCACTTGCGGCGCCCGCTTTACTCGCTCCGCCGGTTGATGGACCCCACGGTTATGTTAGCCACGTTACTATCGCGCGGCGGCAACAAGAGACGGTGGCCGGGCAACAGGATCGTAGTGAACTCAAGCCGCGGGTACTGGAATCTCTTAAGGCCCGGGGGCCGGTTACGGTAGAGACGTTGATGTCTTTGCTCGACGCTGGCGAAAAGCCAGTGCGTTCGGCGATAGATCGGCTACGCAGCGAAGGTCAGCCAATCTGGATCGATGAGGCTAGGGGGTTTTGGTGGCGTAATGACATAGTGCCCAACGGAACCCCATACTCTCGTTGGAAGAGGACTTATGTCCCTCTCTGATAGGGCTCGATTGCGTCCATGGAGGATAACGTGCCGGAATGGACATTCCTTCCGTTGGATTACGATCCCTGGACCAAGGGGACAGATGTATTTGTTCAAAACGCCGACACCTTTGCAGCGGATTCCTTTGAAAGGACGACACGCACTCCGGATCCGCAGCGCCAGCAGTTCTTTGAGCAAATGCTTTTCAACATCTCTTGGCACCTCGGTTCTGAAAGGATTCCAGTTTTCATCGATTTCAATGGGGATCGGAGGCGGATGGACCCGGGGTGTATCGGTCACGCGCTCGCTGAGCCAAGTTTTCTCTCGGCTGTCCAGGACGGGCCTGATGGGTATGTAATTCACGTATGGATCAAGCCGAAGGTCGGCTCCTCGACCGACCTCCAATTGTCGGACGACACGACCGCGCTCTGGAAACGCATCTATGAGACCGCGAGCAAGGAGCACCCAGAATTGGCTATGAAATCGCCGGGCTCCAAAGGGGCCAGATCGAACTGGGTCATTTTCAAAGCCGATCTGCCGCCGAAAATTACGATAGATTGGAAGATTAACAAGGGAACGGTTGATCTGTCGTTTTGGCCGGGAGCTTCGGCGATGCCCCGTGACAATATGGATCTTGGTTCCCTGGCGCAGGCGACATCGAGAAAACCAGCTATTGTCATGTTGGGAGCAACCAAGGTGATTACGGTGCCGATTTCCGCTCCCGGGCCGACCTTTACCCAACTAGATGAACAAAAAATAAAGGAGGCTCTGGAAGTCGCGTCTGCCCTGTACAAGTTCTATTGCGACAACGATGCGGTAATAAAAAACGACAGAAAATAGATGGCGGCATAATCTCAGGAGATCCTGGATTTTTGCATTGAATTATTGCCTCTTTGCCGATGAGCGCCTTGTCACAGTCGTCCAGGCGGTCAGTTTTCGTTGGCGTCGGTCGCCGCACTCGCCTCCTTCGGCTGCTCGGCAAGAGAGACGATCATCTCGGGCAAGAGGTCGGTGCTCAGGCCGTTTCTTCTAGCAGTTCTTCCTCTTGTTCTTCGTCTGCCCCCTCAGAAAACTCTGTGTTGAAATCGGGCAGTTCCAGTGTCTCGACATCGCGAAGCTTGCGCTCCAATGCCCTTGTGCGACGGCCGGCGTCGTCAACCGTCCTCTTGGCAGTATCGAGCTGTTTCCCAAGCTTGCTCCAGACTTCGCCGTACTTGCGGAATTCAGCCTTGGCGGCGCTAAGCACCTGCCAAACTTCGCTCGACCGCTTCTCAATTGCCAGTGTGCGAAAGCCCATTTGCAGGCTGGTCAGTAGCGCGGCGAATGTAGTGGGACCGGTTAGAACCACGCGGTATTTGCTTTGGATGTCTCCGCCGAGACCGGGGCGCCGAATCGCCTCCGCGAAAAGCCCTTCCGTTGGAAGATACATGATTGCGAAATCCGTCGAATGCGGCGGATGCACATACTTGTCCGAAATCGTTTTGGCCTGCAGTCGAATGGCGCGCTCGAGCCCTAAGCCGGCCGCCTCTATTTCGGCCGACGATCCTGCATCTTGCGCAATTAGGAGCCGCTCATAATCTTCCTGCGGGAACTTTGCATCGATTGGCAGGAAGACTGGAACATCATCGTTCTTACCCGGGAGCCGGATTGCGAATTCGACAACTTCGTTCGAGTCTGGGTTGATGCGCACATTTTTCGCGTACTGATCGACGGTCAACAGATCCTGCAGGACCATTTCCAGCTGCATCTCACCCCATCCGCCACGGGATTTTACGTTGGTGAGGACCCGCTTCAGATCACCCACACCCGTTGCCAGGCTCTGCATTTCCCCCAGGCCTTTATGGACCAGTTCCAGCCGGTCGCTGACGATCTTGAACGATTCGCCGAGGCGGCTCTCAAGTGTGCCTTGCAACTTTTCGTCAACCGTTAGACGCATCTGCTCGAGCTTTGCTTCGTTCTCCCTCCGCAAATGCTCCAGGTTTAAATTGAGCGCCTCGCGGATTGAGTCCTGCTTCTTCTCGTTCGACTCTGTGAGCGACTTGATTTGCGTGGCGATTACCACCAGGCCATCTTTTTGATCCCTCCGAGCTTCGATGTGCGCCTTTTCTAGCCGGTCGGCCAGTTCTTTCATGGCCTGGTTTGTCTCGCCGAGGCGCCTCGCCTGCACGTCTGAAAATGCTTCGGTGCTATGCTTCAGCCCGGTCTCCAACGCCGCCCGCCCATCGCTCGCTTCCTTTCGCATCGCGCCGAGTTGCTCATTTTGCTGGGTTCCCAGGGTTGCCAGGCGGCTTTCAATTGCCTGGAGCAGCCGAACCAGGAACTGGTTGAGTTCCTCCCGGCCATTGCGGCTGTCCTCACGGAATACTGCTTCCAGCTTTTGAATTCCTAGCTCAAATTGGCTCGGGTCCAGAGCGAAGCTTTTCAGGCGATTGATCCTGGTGCTGAGATAGAAGAGGCCAATCAGCGAAAGGACGCACGCTAAAGCGGATGCTATAGCCCCAACTGCAGGAAAATTTATATTGTACACGGTAAGACCCCCAAAGTCACAGACCTGCCGTCCGGAATTTCAATTGCCTAGAATTTGAGTCGCCCGAGCCTTTTTGCGGCAGTGATCATTTCCCCGCCGTCGCTCATCACGAGATACGTGTCGAGACGATCTGAGACCTTCGCGTACTGGCACCCCAGCTCCGCCTTAGCATGCGCCTTCGCCTTGTGGTCCATGAAATAGACATCCGCGCCATGGCGACGGCGGCGGCATCCGTAGGCGAGAATAGCGTCTATGACCTCGCCCCTGATTCCTCTTTGTTGGCAACGAATTTGGGCATGGTGGGTGAACATCAGTCCTTCCTCCTTCTATCGACATCCGGAAGGTAAAGGGTAGGGGTGCCATTTCCTGTCATGCCGTTTGCGAGGCCATCGTCATCTGCCCCCGCTTCAAGCGCGGCTATATTGCCTCAATGCGCACAATGTATTCACAAGCCGCATTTCGTGAATGTTGCTGCAGGGGATGTCGAGGAGCTTCGGGCTCGCAAAAACCAGCGCCAGCACTTGTGCGCGCGAGACCGCGACGTTGATCCGGTTCAAACTGAACAGGAAATCAACACCGTGCGGAATTTCGTCGTAGGATGAGCTCGTCATGGAGATCAGGCAGACAGGCGCCTCCTGACCCTGGAACTTGTCGACGGTTCCGACGCGCGCGCCCGCAGGGAGAGCCCTTTTAAGCGCGTTGACCTGGGCGTTGTAGGGCGCCACGATCAGGAGGTCAGCGAGTGTTATCGGCCGTTGCCGTCCGTCGCGGTCGCGAAATGTCTTACCCAAGAGACGCGACATCTCGCGGTTAATGGCTTCGATCTCTTCTGGACAGGTTTGCCGGTTGCCGGAGTGCACGATTTTGCGCAGGCGAACACCCGAAGCGGGTTCTTCGACGAGAATGGCTTGCCTTGCTGCGCCCTCGTCCGATCTCAGCCTGCCGTCATAAACCATGTCGGAAACGAACTGGCAGAGATCGGGATGCATCCTGCGCGAGAGGGGCAGGAAAATGCCATCCTCTGGGGGAACTGTTTTATGGCCCGCAAGCCGATATTCGAGCGAGGAGAGGCCGGCCTCGCCCGGATGTGCGCCTTGCACGGGTTGCGGCAGCTGCATCGGGTCGCCTACAAGAACTATGTTCTTCGCGCACGTGCCCATGGCGATGAGGTTCGCAAGCGAGACCTGGCCAGCTTCGTCGACAAACAGATAGTCGAAGATCTGTTCGAAGTCAGGTCTGGCGAAAAGCCAGGCTGTTCCGCCAACCACCGATGCCGAAAAAAGCTGCCGGTCATTGTTGTTCGTCGCCACGTAGATGGATCGGTTGTAGCCTTCATCGCCGGCATGGCTATTCTTCTTGGCGATGTTGACCGGTCTCTTGAGTTCGGCTGCCCTGTCCGCGACCGCAAAAAGAAGATTGTCGATCGCCTTATGGCTGTTCGAAGCGACTGCGACGCGCTTGCCACGCCCGACTAGGTCGAGGATGGCGCGCGAGCTCACATAGGTCTTGCCCGTCCCTGGCGGCCCCTGGATCACAAGGGTGGTTCCATCCATATCAACAATGGCCGCGACAGCTTCCTGAATAAGGTCCCGGTGCGGATTGATTATGTTTGCTGTCCCATTGCCGGCCCGGAAGCGAGGCTTTGATCGGTGCAGCAGGTCAAGAACGGCTGGATATTGCCGGTCATCACAAATGATGGAGTCCACCACCCGTTCCACAGCCCCCTCGATGGCATCGGTTCTCAGCGGACCTGGAGGGACAAGCGAGATTACATCTGGGGCATCATCGAACCACTTCTTGGGAAATAGAAGCTCGGCCGTGTTCTGGGCGAGATCGATCTCTGCAGAAGCCGGCGCGGGGGCTCCATCCAACTCGACGTGGCAGTCTCCCGATTGAAGCTTGCTTTCCTGTTCCGGGAAACGATAGCTGCGTGCCCAGCGGTTGCCCTCGCTTTTGGCCGGCGACGTGGCTTCCAGCGCGCCAAGGCAATCCAGATCATCAACGAGCCTTTCTGAATCCCGCCCCATCTTGTCGAAAATCGACCACCAGGCCGGTTTCCTCTCGCGCCAATGGAAATGGCTGAGATCAAAAAGCAGATCGGCAAAGGGGTCGCCGAACCGCTGCCGCACGGGAGCCAGCTTATTGTGCAACTCGTCGGCCAAAGCCTGTTCAATACTGACTTTTCCAAAATCGAAGATCTTCTCGTCGGCAATCACCTTATCTGCTCGCCAGGGCATTTCAACAGGACGCACCGTAGCAATGAGCCAGTCCCGGAGTTTCTGTGTCGAGATGCAGTCGATCCGATTGTAGTCGCGGATCTCGTCGAGGATGTGCTGGTCACCGCTCTGTCGCCATTCCTCGTAAGCCACGACGCTACCGCCCGCGGTCTTTACCTCTCCTGTCCGCTCCTCCATGTAGAAAACCTCAAGGTTTTTCAGCGAGTATCTCGGCTCCGATACAATGATGCCCCCGGAAACCACCCGATAGAGGTCGATGAAACGGTCCTCCCGCAGCATCTGGTCAAGCAGTGATTCACCTATCCCATGAATGCTGGTCAGGCGTCGCAATGCGGCGACTTCATAGTCTGCATAATGGTAGATGTGCGCGTTGGGGTGCCGGCGCAGCCGGGCCTCGAAGAATGCCATCAGCTGGCGCAAGGCTTCCTTTTCCTCCGCCCGGTCGTGGCCCCAGAAATCCTTGAAGAAACCAACCCCGTCGTCCTCGAACCAGAGGCCGTGGAGATACTCCAGTCCGTCTTCGTAGAATGGATCGCCTTCGATGTCATAGAAGACGTCTCCTCGATCGGACCGGGGAACAAGCGCCAGTCCGCGCTGCGGATCAAAAGCTTTCAGCGCGAAAGTGGGCGGGCCACCCGCACGCCGATCCGTTTGCAGGCGCGCCTGTGTCTTCAGCCTGGCAAGAGTGTCGTCACCGAGTTTCGGAACGCGTTTGTCGAGCCGCCCAAGAGCAGCCATCGTGCTCACGCCTCCGGCCGTCAGCTTGTCCCGTTGGGAGCTGGAGATACCAGCCACAAGCGCTAGGCTGTCGGTCTCCTCCCATTGCGCTTTGCAGTGCTCGCGCCAGCGGCAGAGACTGCACATTCTGACCGGCTCGGGTGAGGTTTCCGGCGGGTCGGAGACAAACCGTTCGAGCCGCTGGCGCGCATTCCTTGCGTACGCGGCGTATTCGTTCAGACGAAATGAAAAACGCTCGCCGCTGCCAAGCTCAAGATGCGCCTGCACGGGTTCAGTGCCCTGAATCCGTGCCAGAAGATCAGAATACAGGACGAGCTGCAGGATGTGCTTGGGATCGGGTTTCCGTTTCAGTTTGGTGTCGATCACCTCATAGGAAAAGGCACCCAGAGCCGACGGCTTGTCCACCTTGATGAGGAAATCTGACCAACCACCCCACGGGGTGGAGAGGAGGGCACCTTGGAAAAGAATGTCCGCGCCTGCGCTGAGTGCTTCTCTGGTAGCAGTCGCTGCGGTGCGCAGATCGATGTCTCGGCTGAATTCGATTATGCGGCGACCTTCGGCACGCAACTTAGCCAAGTATTTTGCTTCGTGCGCATCGCCATATTGCTGAAGGAGCTTTGCATCTTCGGTGTCCTCAGCTGGCGTAAGCCGCTCACCCCGCAAACTGCGCAGATCCATCGCCGTGGCATGCACGCACCCCATGAAGCGCATCAAATCCGATGCGGATAGCAAGATGTCCTTGCCTTCCAGCTTCATGTTAGTTTCCCCACAGCCGATGATAATAAAGCCGTAAGCAGTGGAGATGACAATAGCTGTCACCTGAAACGGTAAATGCCTATGTCTTTCGAAAAAGCGCAGCAGCTCATCGATCTCGCAACTTTTGTAGCCGCGCGTCGTATGGGGGTAACCACCGACGACGTCATTGACCGTCTCGGCGTTTCGAAACGCACGGCCCAACGGATTCTCCATACGCTCGAACTTAGATTTCCGGATACGGAAACGCATTTCGACGACGAGGGCCGAAAGAGATGGCGCCTGGATACGGCTGCCCTGCGCGATCTCCTCACACTCACTCCAGACGAACTGGCTGCGCTGGACATGTCGATTGGGACACTAGAACGCAGCGCCCAAGGTGTGGAGGCAGACATGCTGCGGTCACTCAGGGAGAAGATCGTTGCCCTGGTACCGCGTAAAAGAATTGCTCGCCTGGAAACAGATCACGATGCTCTTCTTGAGGCGCAGGGTCTAGCCGCCCGTCCCGGGCCCGTTTCGCGGCTGGCTCCTCAAATCGCCGCCACCATAGCGACGGCTTTGAAGGGTTCGGAGCGACTGCGGATCATCTATCAGTCTCGTAGCGCTGCCGTGCCGACCGAACGCATTATCGAGCCGTACGGTGTGTTGATCGGAATCAGACGCTATCTTGTGGCAAAACCTAGATTGGATGCAGGTGATAGCTTCCGGCATTATCTTGCTGAAAAGATCGAGAGGGCCGAGCTAACCGGAGAAATCTTCGAGCGCGACCCTAGCTTCGATATCAATCGGCATGCCCGCCAGGCATTCGGAGCCTTCCAGAATGACAGCGAGTTTGGCGAGGTCGTTTGGAGGTTCAGTTCAGATGCCGCTCCACAGGCGCGCAGTTTTCTTTTTCATCCGGATCAGGTGCTGGAGGACCAACCTGACGGCTCACTCATAGTGCGCTTCTCCGCGTCGGGGCACCTCGAGATGTGCTGGCATCTTTATATGTGGGGCGACAAGGTTGAAGTGATAGGTCCCCAAGCCCTGCGTCAGATGGTGCAGGAGTATCGGCGATCGGATTTCCCGTCGCTTCCATAATCTGGCGATCCATCCTTCCGAATCATGCAACGTGCGTGACCAGTAGCTGGTGACAGGTTTTGTCGCCGGACTATGGGAATGATGTAATACCTCAGACCGGGTGATAGGTTCTGTCGCCCGACTGTGGGAATAGGTCACCATTGGCTATAGCGATAGCATGGTGTGGTGAGGAGCATGGATTGGGGGTGGAGGACATGCTAGCTGCCGATGTTACAATCGCGGACGTTTGGAACCTGCTAAAGGACAATAAAGCCTATGCTGAGGCGGTTCTGAATTCGCTCGATCCTGTGTTCGAAAGCATGGGAAACGCGAATGTCAGGATTGGGACCGATGGCAACGGCAAATATCCCTCGTATCGCGTGGTCTATGATGTGCAGGCCTCTGACGGCGCAACCAGGGAAAGCGTCTTCAATTCATACTTCGATAGCGGCAAGTCCTTTCCCAAAGACTTCGCGTTTGTGGTTCCGGGAGATTATAGCACCGTCCGTACGACCATTTCTGAACTTGAGGAATTGCTGGCGCGCGAAATTCAAAAACGGCGGAACAGAGACCTTGGAGGAAAACGCTAGGTCATGCGGATAAGACAGCAGGTGCCACAAGGAGGAAGGTCGAATGGCAAAGTCGAAAGCAACGGGACATCATGGATCTTGGTTCGCGCTCGTGGATGGCGAAAAGCTGCCGTGCGTGCACAAGCACTGGTGGGTAGGGCAGCGGTATAGTGACTCGCAGGTTCGGCCCGGATCACCCAAATCCGATGAACTGGTAGCGGCCATTTTTGAAAAGAAGCGGGTAGTTCTGACCAGCGATGACCCATACGCGGCTGATCGGGGAACAGGTTTTATCAGAACTGGGTACATTGCGGAATACGCCGTCGACGACGTTGAATTTGACTCTGCTGGTCTGCGTTTCCGCTTCGTGGCTCGCTTGAAGGACCTGCAGTAATTTTGGGATTCAGTCCGGTCGCAGCACTAGCGGCTATCTAGGATCGCTGCTCAAGATACAAGCAAGGTTGCGGGAGCGGCCTTTCGTCGTCGCTCGGAAGCCATCATTGGCAACTGTAAGGGTGTCTGCTAATCGGTGACATCTACCGGTGAAACACTGCGGGGTGACGTTCTCGTGGACGCTGTCTCGTGCGAGGGGGGTTCCCTTCCAAATGAGAGGCACCGATTATCGGTTGCTGCACATCCGCTTCATAAATCGTGAAACCTAGGGTCTTTTCGCGACTCGTCGATGGGATTGTCCGTGTCTCTAAAAAATCTGATCTTCCTATTGGCTGTTATTAGAAATTCTTGCGTCCGAACTAGCACATGACGACTTAATGACGAGCATAAATACTATGATTCAATTATTATTATTAAACACCACTATGCCTATTTTTTTGCGTTCAATTTCCGCCAAACGGCTATC
Organism: Mesorhizobium sp. URHB0026; assembly: GCF_054059755.1. Lineage (NCBI taxonomy): Bacteria > Pseudomonadati > Pseudomonadota > Alphaproteobacteria > Hyphomicrobiales > Phyllobacteriaceae > Mesorhizobium > Mesorhizobium sp. URHB0026. The sequence continues at coordinate 3,961,427 of NZ_JBSSCN010000001.1, forward strand.
ATCTCAACAACTTACGAAACAGCTGCCTTCTGCCCGTTCGATTGTGAGAATCCAATTGGTTGCAACGCGTATTCCTTGTTTGACGGAGTAAACCTCTCCAAATGGTGGACAATCCCAAGGCGATATCGGTGGCCGTAGTGTTCGAAGAAGAAGCTGTGATAGGTTCATCGAAGATTTCGAACGGCGTTCAGGCTGCGCGATTTGACCAAGACGGGTTTCAGTAAATGGCACATTCTTCCAAGAACGCTGGTCGCAAAAATCCAGGGCAGTTCGCTGAATTGGTGGCACGAAAAATCGAGGAGCTTCGTCCGCGTCTTCTCGATCTTACGCCTAGAAACCCGCTCATCTCTATGGGTTTTCATGCGCGCTCCACTAGCCATGTGAGAGTGGTCGACGAGTTGCCGGAAGCCCTTTATTTCCGGCTGACAAACGGCGAGAAAATGGTGTTTTCACCGTTGCCGCCTTTTGATGAAGACAGCAAGGATGAGCAAACGCCGTTTTTCGTCGAGGCCTATACGATCGCCTACCGCCGGGACGAGCCCTTCACGGATTCCATGGCAAAGCTCGATCCAGAAGACCCAGGCTACGTTGACGATGTCCGGAGGTTGGAGCGGGAACTAAAAGATCGCCTGCGCGCGCAACTCGGAATGCCAGTACGCATCACGCGTAAAGAAGAATCCGTTGTTCAACATGCGAAGAACAACGGGATATCGGCAAGCTATGACCTGCCTGAACCGCAAGAGCGGCATGACGATGGGCGGCACGAAGATGATCATATCCAAACCCTTCTGCTGCCGCCCGATCTCGAACGAAAGCTAAACGGGATCATATCAAAGGCCAGGACTGTCGAGCAGGAAACTGGCATCAGCGTTCTGCGAACCGCAATTGGGTTCTTGGAATGGAAGGATCCCGCGCGAGCAGACGGTCGGACTTTCCTATCGCCGCTCATTCTTCTGCCTGTGAAGATCACCCCGAAGCGCACTGCGCACGGTCCCGTCTACTGGGTGGAAGGCACTGGCGACGAGGCGGACCTCAATCTTGCCTTAAAGGAGAAACTCTCCCGAGAGTTTGCGATCGAACTCCCCGACTACGACGGTGGGTCTGTCGAGGATTACTTCGAAGTGCTCGGACAGACAGAACATCGAAAGCTGCCTTGGCGTGTCCGGCGACAGGTCGTGTTCGGCGTTTTCCCAGCCGCACGCATGTCAATGTATGCCGACCTCGATACGTCAGAGACCGACTTTGCAGAGAATGACACCTTAGAAAATATTCTCGTCGGTTCAGATCGCCCGGCGGACGGCGCACTTGCGGAAGAATATGAGGTGGATGACCGGGACGTGGAGGCGAGCGTCCGCTACGTGGTAAAGAAGGCCGATTCCTCCCAATTCAGCGTCCTTGTCGATCTGGCCAAGGGCAAAAATCTTGCAGTGGAAGGGCCTCCAGGTACCGGCAAGTCCGATACGATTGTCAACGCAATTGCGGCAGCACTTGGCGCAGGAAAGCGAGTGTTGTTCGTTGCCGAAAAGTCAGCAGCGCTGGAAGTGGTCAAGAATCGTCTGGACGAAGTAGGCCTCGGAGAATTTATCCTGCCATTGTTGGCTGGACGCTCGTCTCGTGAAGAATTTATGGATTCGATTCGAGATAGGCTGGATCTACGTGCGCAACGGCCACGAGAGTTGGAACAACAACTTGACCGCTTTTCTGAGACGCGAGATAGCCTTTCCGAATATGTCGAGGTGCTGGGAGCAGAATGGAACCACACCGGCATTACGGTTCACGAGCTTCTGGGCCGCGCCATTGCAACGGCGAAGGATCTGGAGCCAGTTCCCAAAGAAATCATACTGAACCACCAATTGCCTGAGACGGACTTTTCAGGCGTAAAGATCGCCGATCATGCCACCGATGCGTCACGTTTGGGCACGTTGTTCGCGGAGGCAAAAATCGCGCCTTCTTTTTGGCAAATTGCCAGCGGCATCAATCCAAGCCCTTTCGCCGTCGATCGAATACTCGACCAAGCCAGACTGGTAGCGGAATCGTTCGAAGATGTCGCGGAAGGGCAAGGGACTTTATCCCCTTACAAACTTGCCGGCTACGGAACTGCTGAAACGCATGACGAGCTTGTTGAGGCCCTCTCATCGCTAGCGGAAATCATTGAGATGGAGACGGCGGCGGACCATTCATCTTTGCTTTGTTGGAAGGACGTTGGGGCGCTGCGCAGTTTCCTGGCAGCTTGTAGTAAATGCCAAAACACCTTTGGGGAACTGGCTGTAATTCTGGTCGAGCCCGCAGCGCAAAATACCGCTGCCGTGATCGAGTCAATCTACAAAATTTGCAGAGACTGCGGTTTTGACACTCTGGACGTTGATCGTCTCACCCGGGGCCAAGATACGCTTCATACAGCAGTTGCCACAATTGCCCGCGTCGAGCAGGCTATCCAGCGATTCATCAAGCACTGTCCGGAATCCGAGCGATGGACCCTTGGGGATATTGTTCGGTCCAGAAACCTTGTTTCGGCAACCAGTCCAACGGTCTTACGCTTGCGGTCGGTTCGGCTCGAAGATGTCGCAGCAGTCGAGACCCTTGCGGATCTGGTGCGCCGCGGCATCGCTCTGAAACAGCAAAAGTCCGAATTGGCCGACATATTGCGCGTCAACCAGATCAATGGCTCGGCGATGTCGTCTGCGCTTGCGCGCATTCGGAGTGCCGGACGGCTATCTTTTCTGGCTGCGTCGTACCGTGAAGCCAAACGACAATATGGAGCCGTGTCTCGCCGGAGTAAATTTGATAGGATCCAGGCTCTCACTGATTTGGAGAAAGCGGTCGCTCTAGCCGAAGATTCGGACGCGTTCCTGGAGCGTGCGAGAAACGCCGGTGTCTTCGGCGTACAATTTAACGGGCTGGAAACCGATTTTTCGCAGTTTGCCGAGCTAGTAGTTTTTTATGAGGCCGTGGCCGCGCAATTTCCTCGTGTGGAACAGCGAGAGCTACGCCACTTTCTAAAGACCGCGGAACCTGATGTCCTGTCTGAGTTGCCAATCCTTCCCGAGATATCGGGCGATTGGAGCGCTGGTGATGTCACCAAACTGCACAACACGAGAAAGGTGGAATCCGAGGACTACAGAGGAGGCTTGAACTCGCTTCTCCCCTTGCTCGCCGCTTTGAAGAATCCATCGTCGATCGCGGTGGAGAAGTTGCCCGGCTTAGCCAAGAGTGTCCGGAAGTTCTGCATCGAATTTGACGTGTTGGACAATGACAAAAATATGCAAAGTGCGATGGGGAAAATGTTTGCTGGCTGGCAAACACCAATCGATGATGTAGAGCCTTATGTCACTGCGAGCGAAATAATTTCATCTGCTGGCGAAATGGCTGATGGATTGCGAAGAGCGTGTCGCCAGAACCGCCTGTCTAGTTTGCATCACGAGATGAACAAGATTCTGGATCTTTTCGTCGTTGCCAATGGCAAATTGGAGGAGTTGGGGGAGACGGCTGAAGGTGATTTTGCTGAGGCGGTCCGCGGCAAAACGCCGTCAGAAATCGTCAAAGTACTAAAAATCGCTGCGGAAGACCGAACAGGGCTACGCCGCCATATCGAAATTGCCTCAGTATCATCGTCACTGGATCGAGCCGGTGTCCTGACGACCGTACATATGCTGAATCAATCCGGAAAAGTCGCCGAAAACCTGGGTGCAACCCTTCAGGCTCTGATCAACCGTGCATCGGCTGAACGGGTCTACCGTTACTACGGGCGAGGATTGCACGATTATTCCGGTGTCCGCATGGACGAATTGCGGAAGACCTTGAAGGCTGCGGATGATGAAGTCCGCTCATTATCCCGCAAGGCCCTGCGAGCCGAGATCATCGCCGAATCGCGTCCCGCACCAGGCACTAGTCGCGGGCGCGTAGGCGATTTCACCGAAATGGGCTTGATTGAGCACCTAGCCGACAAGCGACGCATCCGGCAGCCTGTTCGCGAGATCATGCGTAAGGCTGGTCGGGCACTGTTGGAATTAAAACCCTGCTGGATAATGTCACCGCTGGCAGTTGCTCAGTATATTCCGAAAGGGACTGTGGAGTTCGATCTCTGCATAATTGACGAAGCATCTCAGATGCCCCCAGAGGATGCTATTGGAGCACTGTTTCGTGCCCGCCAGGCGATGGTAGTCGGCGATACCAAGCAGCTACCCCCGACAAACTTCTTCCGTCAGGTTTTCGATGACCAAGAGGAGGATGACGACGCAGATCCGGTCACTGACGAATCTGTTCTCGAAATGGCAAATGCTACTTTCCGACCGAAGCGCATGCTGCGATGGCACTATCGCTCTCGAAATTCGGCTTTGATACGCTTTTCAAATCGCATCATGTACGACGACAATCTTGTCGTGTTTCCGTCGCCTAATGAAGAGGAAGACGAGTCCACCGGCGTTTCGCTGGTGGAGACAAATGGAATTTACAAGGCCGGCTTAAACGACATCGAGGCCCACAAAGTCGTGGAGCATGCGTTAGGGTTGATGCGGCGACGCCCGGAGCGTTCGCTCGGGATTGTCGCGGTGAACAAATCGCAGGCCGAGCACATTCGCGAATTGCTCGACTATCAAATCGCCCGGGACAAAACCGCATTTGAATACGTTGAACATTGGAAGGAACGCGATGTCGGCCTGAACGCCTTTTTCGTAAAGAACCTTGAGAACGTCCAAGGTGACGAGCGCGATGTCATATTCATTTCGACCGTGTACGGACCTCCAGCAGCTGGCAAAAAGACGCACCAACGGTTCGGACCGATCAATGGGATTGGTGGGCAGCGGCGGCTGAATGTTCTGTTTTCGCGGGCAAGGGACCAGATCGTTACCTTCACCTCCATGACCGGCGCCGATATCACCGCCGACCAGACCTCAAATCCCGGCGCCTGGATGCTGAAGCGCTGGCTGGAGTATTCAGCCGGTGCGCCCTTGGATGTAGCGGACAGCGGCACACACGATGCCTTCGATTCCCCACTGGAGGATTATGTAGCAGGCCAGATCCGGTCGATCGGCTGCCTTGTTGATTGCCAGGTCGGAGTGGATGGCTATTCAATCGATCTTGCGGTGCGGCACCCTGCTTGGCCGTATGGCTACATCCTAGGTGTAGAATGCGACGGCGCAACATATCATTCGTCGCGATCTGCTCGCGACCGTGATCGGCATCGACAAGAAATTCTCGAAAATCTCGGATGGCATCTTTATCGTGTATGGTCGACGGATTGGTTCGCGAACCCCCGCGAAGAAGCGAACAAGCTGCGGGCTGCCATCACCGAGCGAGTAAAGGTGCTCAAAGAAGGCTTAAAGAAAAAATCAGTCAGCCCAACGCCTGCTCCTCCAAAGCAGACAGCATCCCCAGTTGATCGTAAGCCAACGGTCGCTCGTCCGTATCAACGCAGCGATAGGCAGAACTCCACTGCCGCTCAAACCACCCTGCCTTTCGAACAGAGCGTGGCCACCTTGGAGAAACCGCAAACCACGCGTACCGCCATGTCGCGCGCAGGAGCTCAATTGGGCGACACAGTTCGTATTCGCTACATGGACAAGGCTGATGAAGTCTTTCAATTCAAGATTGTGACTTTGCCGAGCGCCCCCGAGAGGGGGCTCGTCAACGCTTCAGCACCATTGGCAAAATCGGTGATCGGCTGCGAAGTCGACGATGAGTTCGAAGTGTTGTTCGGCAGCCGTATTCGAAAGGCGGTCGTCGAAAAACTGGAGAAGGGCCGATAACAAGTTCTCCTGCCGCGTGCCGATGTCGATGATCGCTCTCGACGGGAAATCATCCGTCAATACGGGTAAGGCAAACATGGACGATCGCAGCCTCTGTTTAAGGCGTGCGTGGCGGGCTGTATGCGCTTTTAGATCCGGGAGGCAACGAATGAAGCTCTTTGACTGGTTCAAGCCCGGGGACAGGAAAGTCGCACCAGCACCAATGCCTCCCGACCCATCAGTACAAGAGGTCCCACCGCAACCGGCGTTCTCGGACGTCATTGCTCAAATCCACAAAGACGATGGGGATGACCTCCAAGCTGCTTCGCAACACGTTGCCGATCTCGAACAGCAGGTCGACGAACTTGAGGACGAACTGAGCCGCGCATATGGGACCGTTGAGAGGCTCAAGGCAGAATTGCAGCGCGCGCGAACTCAGGTTGCGGTGGCTAAGCAGCCGGGTACGGAAGCAAAAGATGAGACGCTCAACTCCTCGACTGCGATCGGGCAACTAAATGAGATCGCCCACAGAGGAGACCCAGTCGCTCAGTTCTATATCGGCGTCAGTTATCTCGTCGGACTTGGCAATAAGAGAAATTCGTTTTTGGGCGAGCAGTGGCTAACCAAGTCTGCAAATTCGGGTGATGCCAACGCCCAGTTTGTTTTGGGGATGCTCAAGTGGCACGGCATCTTCCTCGAACGAGGTGTTCATCAGGCGTTGCATTGGCTCAGCTTGGCAGCGAAAAATCAACACCAGGAAGCTGATAAACTTATTATCGAAGTACAGGCTGTCGTCAAAACACTCAAAGAGGAGAGGCGACGAGCCTCCGAAGCCGGACAAACGGCAGAGCCGAAAAAACCATCCTGGCATCGTGCACATACAAAGTGGCAATCTCTAGATGTGGAAATCAACCCTCCACACATTAATCGAACTCGTGAGTCCTCATTTTGCCCTGAAGACCAATATTACGGCATTCAACGCGATGCCTATGCGTTGGGGCGCAGGATCGGGCGGCGGTGTCTGAAGCGAGCTGTTCGCTTCAATCGCCTGATACCCCTTCTGGTCGACGGCTTCGAGCCCCGTGATCTGAAGGGACTAGCCCGCAGATTTGCCAGACGCCGTGGCTATCTGCAACACTCGATCACTGAAGGAATGGAGGAACTTCGCATTTCGGAAGATCAGATCACTTCGGACCTTCGAGACGTATTCATCAAAGGGGTGACGCGGGGAATCGAAAGAACCCGAACGCACAACAGGAGCCAGTCTGCGGCCTCCTAGTATCGAAAGAGGTGCGGGCGTGAAAGCTATCTTCAGTGGCTGTGGCGATGGACCTACCCGTTGAACGGTGACTTGTCAGGAGCGGCGAAGAAGCAGAGTGTAAAGTACTGATGTGTTTGAATATTCTGGATCGTCCTTGCCTGCATTGCCTTCTGGCTTGGACCGATGCATGAGCATAACTTGAGTTTTAGATCCGTTAATCGCCAGCAACTTCGGAGACATTGCTTGACCTGCATCGCAGCCATATTGATCTACATCACTGCCGGTGTGTTCTTCGTCTTCGTCGGACCGGCCGCCCAATCGCGACGCATTGAGACTGCCATGGCAAGGGCCTCCGCGAGGAAGGCATGGCAGCCTCGTGCGTTTTCAGCTTTGCTGGGAACGGGTATCGTCCTGCTTTGGCCGTTTTTCGTGCCTTCTGCGTGGAAGTCGAACCGGGTGAATTTTTCGCATAAGCAGACAATGTTCACTTCGGCTATGCCACCACCATCCAACGCGGTCACGGCAAGCATCCAAGAAGCAAAACGACAAGGGCCGTCTATTCTTTCCTTTGACGAATTTCGAGAAATAGGAAAAGGCCTCGGGACGCTGGGACAGCTTGCACTTTTGGAGGAGATAGAAAACCTCGGCTACACGGTCAATGGAGCCACTACAGAAGCCGGAATATCAATGTCAGTTGTTCCGAGCGTTATGCGCGAGATCGGTTCTCCGATTGTCCTGAGAAAGTCTGATCGGAAGCTGGAAAATGCACCCAAAGATGAAGAGGTTTGGTATTTCACCACCGATCGGCAACATTGGAGCAACCTTGCCGGGCGAGCGGGCCTAGCATTTGTACGAGACCGTACCGTCGTGAAAATCATAATTAACGTAATGAGCTGAGGGTATGCCCGCTTGTACTAGCAGGCACCACCAAGTTTCGACACGACGCATGGTGCCTTACAGGTACCTTTGAAGGGGCTGCCGTTGGACAACTAAATATGTGTGATGGCCGCGGGCGCGAGTGTCGGCGGGCATGTTCTAGCCCAAAAATTCGCCCCACTATGTACGCTGATTTGTACGTAAATTGGAACACTCCTCGGTTAGTCTAGGTAAGTTAAGGCGCGATGGCGGAGGGTCGCTCCGCCTAATCGTTCACCGAGCCTCGCAGCATATGCCGAGGCGGTCAGAAAAAGTTGGTGATGCCACTCCTCCGCGGGTCACCGGTCACCAGTCGGCGAGGGGATCATCGAACGGGACTGGCTCCCCATCAAAGTTGCGGAAGGTCGGTTCGCAGTCGAAGTCTCGCGGCGGCCGCGCAGGACCGATAGACGGCTCGGAGGTGTTGCGACGTGTAGCCTTGCCGATGCCCCACCGGTATCTCCTTTAGCATTTCCTGCAGCGCTAGCGCGGCCTCGCGGAGCGCTGCGTCGCCGTCGGCCTTGGCCTTCCTGCCGCATGAAACGCGCCTTGACGCGGTCGCCGCCAGCTGCTTCAGTTTGGTTTCATCCCAGTGGCGGCCCTCGGCTCGGCGGTGGTGACCAGCCGGGCACCTTGGAGCCCCGAGACGTCTGTAGGATGCCGCTCCGGTCTTTGACGCGGCGAAGGTCTCGAACGGTGCGGTGGGGTGGTAGTCGGCAGAATACTCGCCCGCGTGTCGAGGATAACCGACTTGCCGTTGGCACCGGCGCCGTAGAAGAAGGCCATGGCGTGTTCTGTGGTGACGCCTGTCAATGCATAGCCCGCCAGCCGCGACTGAGGAATGACTCAAAGCGAGGGAACGGCCGAGGGAACGGCATTGCGTTGTCGGGCGTCACCGCCGTGATCTTCGTCATGTAGTCGTCGGCGCCGCGCCTCAGCCGCGCCATCCCCCGCATGTTCAGGCCGACGACAAGCAACACGACGGCGACGAGGGCCATCTTGAGCTTCAACCAGCCATTCAGACCGTCGATCTAGAGGCGTATCTGCAACCTCTCAATTTGGACTGGGTACCGAGCACCGGGCGGCCTAGTCTAGAGCCTCAAAAGCGCGTCCGTCCTCTTGGAAGACGCGGATGGGCGGCAGGTCTTTGCCGTTAGGATGCTGTCTTCCACTCTGAATGATCTGGGTGACTTGCTTGCGAAGGGCGGAAATCGACAAAATGCGGGAGACGGGTCACGAGCTGATGTTCGATAGCAGATGAGCTACATCGTCAAGCTCGAAGAATACATCTGGCATGTTGTCGAGATGCTCTCTGCCCGTGCTGCCCCATGACCCTCCGCCCTGGAAATCCCAAATGTCATGCCAAAGTTCCTCAAGCTCCCACGTCAGCCTGAACCATTTGCCCCGAACCCGGTCCTTGGCAAAGCGGTCGTGGACCATTTTTTTGGCTTCGAAATAGGAGTGGAACACCTCTTGAACGGAAAGCTTGTTGACGTTCCCGCTGTTGAGCGCGGCGATCCGGCGATAAACATCTGTGGCGAAGCCGATCTTCACGAGTTTGCCGCACATCGCAAAATAGATGTACCCGCGTCGAGTGCCAGCAACCGGCTCCGGTTTCTTAGCCTTCGGATCGAAAACTGCTGATTTGGTCGATTTGATAAGGTTTGGCGTTGACCTAATTTCAGTCATCCGCTGTTTAAAATATCGGCTCATATCTAACCTCATTTACGAAGTGCTCTTCGGTTCAATGAACCTGAAAAGTCGAACACAGGCAGAACAACATGCCTAAAACGGCATATTGCGAAGTGCTCTTTTCCCGGATTTCCAAGGGTTTCAGTGGGGAGCCCACCGTTTACACCGAAGATGTCGGCGGTTCGAGCCCGTCATCGCCCACCATTCAAACCCGCATTTCAAGTCAGCTGAGAGCCGGCCGCTGGCGAATGCGGTATCACGGCGGCACCATACGGAAATCCTTCCCCTCGGGCAGCAATTGCCCGCCGTCGACCACGATGGTCGTCCCGGTGATGTAGCTGGCGTCGTCCGAGGCGAGGAACAGGAAGGCGTTGGCCACGTCGCGCGGGCTGCCGAGCCGGCCGAGCGGGATCGAATCCTCCATGTTCTTGATATAGGCGGCGCCGCGGTGCTCCTGGATGGCTTCGGTGAGGATGTTGCCGGGTTCGACGCCGTTGACGGTTATGCCATAGCCGGAGAATTCAAGCGCTGCCGCCCGAATGAAGCCGTTGATGCCTGCTTTCGTAGCCGAATAGTGGCCGTGGCCGGGGCTGGTGACGTGCGGGCCGGTGATGGAGGAGGTGTAGAGCATGCGGCCAAAGCGCTGCGCCTTCATCGGCACCAGGGCCGCGCGGCTGGCGTTGAAGGTGCCGCGCAAATTGACCGCCATGACGCGGTCCCAGTCGTCGGCGCTGGTATTCTCGATCAACTGCCAGGGATAGATGCCGGCATTCTGGACGATGATGTCGAGGCGGCCATGGTGTTGCAACGAAAGCGCCACGGCGGCCTCGGCGTCGCTCATTCGCGAGATATCGGTGCGGATGAAGGGGACGCCGAGCTCATCCGCACTTGCCTGCCCGGCCTCGGTCTCGGAGTCGGCGAGCACCAGCCTCGCACCTTCCTCGACGAAGCGCAGCGCGATGCCCTTGCCGATGCCGCGCGCGCCGCCGATGATCAGCGCCACCTTGTCGTTCAATCGTCCGGTCATGCGAGCCGTCCTGTCACGCCAGTCTTTGGCGAATGGTTTGCTTGAATGCGTCGAGCAGCACGGCGGCCAGCACCAAGAGGCCATGGATGACCTGGGTGAAGTTGGCGGGCAGGCCCATCAGGTTGATCGCCGTGTTGATGGCCGAGAGCAGGAGCACTCCGGCATAGACGCCAGGCAAGGTGCCGACGCCGCCCTTCAGGCTGACGCCGCCGATAACCACGGCCGCGAAGGCGTTGAACAGAAGGCCGACGCCCAGATTGGCGGTGGCGCCCGAGGTGCGGATCGCCAGCAGCCAGCCGGCCAGCCCTGCGATGGCGCCGGCGAGCACGAAGGCGATGATCAGGTTGCGGTTCACCCGGATGCCGGCACGGAAGGTCGCGGTTTCATTGCCGCCGATCATCACCAGGTGCCTGCCGAACGGGGTCTTGGCCATGATCAGCGAGAACACCACGAAACAGGCCACCGCGATCCAGGCGGTAAGCGGCAGGCCGACCAGGCGTTGGATGCCGAACCAGCGGATGGCGGGTGCCAGGTCCTGCGCCGAGCGGCCGCCCGAAATGACCAGCACCAGGCCGCGCACCCAGATGTAGGAGGCGAGCGTGATGATGAAGGCGCTCATCTTGACCTTGACCACGAGATAGCCGTTGAAGGCGCCGATGAGGCCGCCGACGGCCAGCGCCAGCAGCAGCGAGACCGGAACCATCAGCCATTCCGGGTGCAACCGCACGCCGAGGCCGATGCCCGAGGAACAAAACAGGATGCCCACCACCATGGCGCTGAGCGCGGCGACGGATTCGACCGACAGGTCCATGTGCCCGGCAATGATGACCAGCGCCAGGCCGATCGACATGACGCCGAGCACGCTCGACGCTTCGATGATGTTGGCGAAGATGCCGAGCTGGAAATAGTTCGGGATGAAGAGCGAGAAGACGACCAGGACAAAAAGCAGCATGAACCAGACGAGATTGTCGAGGACGAACTCCAGGGCGTGGCGTGTGCGAGGGTTCATGTGTCGATCCGGTTGGCGCGCGGGATCAAGGCCGCGGCAGGTTGCCTGCGTCTCGTTTCATTCGGGCAGGGAAGGGCTCCGGGCCGGGTATGGCCCGGAGCGGTCGGGCCATCTGTCTATTCGACCGACTTGACGGTATCCGTCGGCGGCTTCTGGTTGCCCCAGAAAGCCGGGTTGTCGACGTTTTCCTTGGTGATGGCGGCACCCGGGATCTTGATGTTGGGGCCCCAGGCTTCCTTGGTGAGGGTCGATTTCAGGCCAAGCACATCGTATTCGCCGGGCTTGATCTCTTCCTTCTTGACGACCTTGTCCATGAACATGGCGACGGCAGCGGCCTGTGCGTAAAGCGGCTGCTCGACCTCGACGTTGAGCCAGCCCTTGCGGATCAGGTCGAGGCCGACCGGTGCGCCGTTCGAGCTCATCAGCATGACGTCGCCAGGCTTCTTGCCGGCGGCCTCGAGCGAGGCGACGGCGGCGACCGACAAGTGTGCGGCATGGCTGAAGATCAGGTCGATGTCGGGGTTGGCCAGCATCTGGTCGGCAACGATGGTGCCGGCGTTGCTGGCCTCCCATTGCATGGCCGGCAGCGAGATGATCTTGACGTCCGGGAACGCCTTCATCTTCTCCTCGAAACCCTTCTGGATGTCCAACGTGTAGGGATCGCCGGGATCGCCAAGCACCTGCAGGACCTTGCCCTTCACCGAGCCGTTCTTGGCTTTCAGAAGCTTTTCGGCCTGCTCTGCGGCGACGTAGCCGATCTCGACAGTGCCCGCGACCGACGTGAAGTCGGACGGTGTCGACGTGATCTGGCGGTCGAACTCGACCACTGGAATGCCTGCGGCGCGCGCTGCCTCGATCGATGGTTTCAGCGCATTGAAATCGACGGCGGCCAGGATGATCGCCGCCGGCTGCAGCGCGATGACGTCGTTCATCTGCGATTGCTGCGCGTCGGTCTTGTTGTCGGCGTTCAGCGTCTTCATCTCGTAGCCGGTCTGTTTCAGGAACAGCTCCAGCGCGCTCACCGAGCCGGTCTGGAACTCGTCGAGCAATGTCGGCACCATGTAGTAGACAATACCCTTGGACTGGGCGAATGCCGGCGTGAGCGTGGCAAAGGCCAGTGCCACGATACCGAAGACAGCAAGAAGTATTCGCTTCATGTCGTTGGCTCCCTGTTAAGCCGGACCCCTCTATGTCCCTCGGCCCGCCGGTCCGGCACCGGCAAGCGTCTCTCCGGTGATCATGTTGATCACCGCATCGGGACTTGTCTTGTTGCGTGCGACATCGCCTGCCACGACGCCTTGCCGGATGACCACGATCCGGTCGGCGACCTGAAAAGCCTGCTGCATGATATGGGTGATGATGACGACGCCGATGCCCTGGCTCGCCACCTGGCGGATCATGTCGAGACCGCGCCGCGTCTGCTCGACGCCAAGCGCGGCGAACGGCTCGTCGAGCAGCACCAGCTTGCCGCCCCAATGCACGAAGCGGTTCAACTCGATGGCCTGCCGCTGGCCGCCCGAGAGATGCTCGACATTGGTGCGCAGCGAAGGAATGCGGGTCCCGGCGCTGGCCAGCGCCTTGCCGACCACGGCTTCCATGGCGCGCTCATCGAGCACCGGAATGCCAAGCACCTTCCTGGTGATCTCGCGGCCCATGAAGAAATTGGCCACCACATCGACATTTGTGCACAGCGACAGGTCCTGGTAGACGGTCTCGATGCCCGCCGCCTTGGCTTCCGCCGGCGACCGGGCCAGGAATTCCTTGCCCTCGAACAGCATGCGGCCGGAGGTCGGTTCGAGACCGCCAGATATGATCTTGACCAGCGTCGACTTGCCGGCGCCATTGTCGCCGAGCAACGCCACCACTTCGCCCTTGCCGATGGAAAAGCTGATCCCCTTCAGCGCTTCGATCGCGCCGTAGTTCTTGGTCACGTTGTCGAGCACCAGCAGAGGTTCGCTCATGCGGCAATCTCCCTGGCCGAAAGTATGTCGCGGCCGCGCTCGCGTTCGGCGGCGAACATCTGGCCGAAGCGTGGCGACAACACCCCTGAAACGGCGAGCGCCGCCGCGCCGCGCAGCACGGCATGCTGGCCGCCGCCGGCGACGACGACACGCGGCGTCTTGCGGTCCGCGCGTGCCGAAACCGAATTGTGCAGCGGTTCGGCCGCCTCCGCCAGGCGCTCGAGCAGTTCCGATGCCGCCAGGCCGCCGAGCACGACCGTCTCTGGATCGAAGAGGTTTTCGATAATGGCGATGGTGTTGCGGAAGATCGGGCCGACTTGCGCCACCCAATCGGCGTCGTTGCCGGCCCGGCGGCCTCGCGCCTCGAGCGACAGGTAGCGCTCGAGGCAGCCTCGGTTGCCGCAGGGGCAAAGCTCGCCATCGGGGACCACGGGAATGTGGCCGATCTCGCCCGCATTGCCCCAGGCGCCGCGCAGAACGCTGCCGTCATGCATCATCGCGCCGCCAAGTCCGACGCCGAAATAGAGATAGTAATAGTCGGAATGGCGGGCTCCGATGCCATAAAGCCGCTCGCCCATCGCGGCGGCGGCCATGTCGCTCTCGAAGAACGCCGGCAATCTTGTCGCGGCCGTCAGCCGCTCACGCAGCGCCACATGCTTCCAGCCGGTCATCGTGGTCGGGCCGACAAAGCTCATGGAGTCCACATCGAACGGGCCGGGAAGCGCCATGCCGACGCCGATGACGCGGCCGCCTGGCCGCTTGCCCGTCAGGTCGCGGACCATGGCGCCAATCTGGTCGAACGCGTGATCGGGCGTCGCGTTGGACGCCTCGCAGCGTGAACTCTCGATGACGTCGCCGCTGAGATTGATCAGCGCGGCGTCTATTCCAAGCGGCGTCAGGTGGATGCCGACGGCATAGCCGCCTTCCGGGTTGATGCGCAGCGTCGCCGGTGGCAGGCCACGCCCCTTCGGCTCTTCGCGCAAGGACAGGATGTAGCCCTGTTCCTCCAGTTCGCGAACGATGGTCGACACGGTCTGCACGGTGAGCCCGACGTGCCTGGCGATGTCGCCACGTGCAATCGGGCCATGACGGCGGATGGACTCAAGCACGATGCGCCGGTTGTACGGCCGCCCGAACTCCTGATTGGTCCCCCGCAATGCCATGCCTTGCGCCTCCACCTGACGTAAGGTTCGCATCAAATATTTATTCAGTCAAATGGAATTCAAAAATGATTCGGAACGCGGGGAGCCGCGGATATGGCGGTTTACGGCGGTGCGGGATACCGCATGACGAGGAGAGGTGTGCCTGACCGGCACCGACGGCTCCGGATTCAGCAAGCCAGCGGTCGATCTTGTTAGAGATACTGGGCGACTTTCCTGCCGACAGTCAGGAAGCGCAGCGGATCGATCGCCTCGCCATTGTGACGCACTTCATAGTGCAGATGCGGGCCGGTCGAGCGCCCGCTGCTGCCGGTCTTGCCGATGACGGCGCCGGCGTCCACCTTCTCGCCCACCGTCACGTCGATCTCGCTGAGATGTCCGTAGCGCGTGGCAAAGCCATTGCCATGGTCGATTTCGACCATGCGGCCATAGCCGCCATTCCAGCCGGCCTTGGTGACGATGCCGGGCGCGGTGACCTTGGCCGCCATGCCGATCGGGGCCCTGAAATCCATGCCCGAATGCAAAGCGGCCGTCCCGAGAATGGGATCGGTGCGCACGCCGAACGGACTGGTGACGGAGTGGCCAGGGGCAGGGTTTTCAAGCGGCAACCGGCGCGCTTCCTTCTTTAGGTGATCGAGCGCATCCAGCGCCTCGTCCAGTTCCTTGACCTTGCTGTCGAAGATCATCGACGAGTCGAGCGGAATCAGCGGTCCGCCGACATCGCTTTCGTTCTTGCCGAAATCACTGTCGACCGGCAGCCCGGCCGTCCGCAGCGCCTGCTGGATGGCATCGGCGCTTTTATAGGCATTGTCAGCGAGCGTGTTGATGCGGCTGAGCTGTTCATTCTCGATGGATTTCAGCGACTGGTTAATCGAAACGAACAGCCTGTCGGCGCGATCGGCGGCTGAGTCGCTGGGCAGCGGATCGGTGCGGGTCGACCACAAGGAGAAGGGCCTTGTGTCGGCGGTGCCGAGGTCTGCGCCCAAGCTGGCAATCGCGTAGTTCTGCGCTGGCTGGCCGATGCTGCCGGTCACCTCGGCGCCCTTGTCCGGCTTGGCGGCCGCGGCCGGATCTTCGGCGGGCACCGTTCCGACCTCACCTTCGGCACGTTCGAGCAGTGGGCCGAGACGGCCATGCCGCTGGCTCAGCTGCGTCTGGCGCTCGAGCAGTTCGCTGACTTTGGTTTCCATCAATTGCTGGTCGAGCAACTGCCTGCTCGTAATGCGGTCGACCTGGGCGCGAAGCGCCGAAATGCGGTCCTCGTAAGCCTGCTGCATGCGAGCCTGGCGCGCCGTGGTGGCGCCGATCAGGTCGTCACGCAGAACCAGATAGGATGTGGCCAGGAGGTAGCCGATGGCAATGGCGGCGAGTGCTGAACCAATGAATGCCGCCAACCAGGGGCGGATCGTGAAGTGCCTGATCTGGTCGCCCCGGGCGATGATGATCGTGTGCGGTTCCTTGCGCCTGCCGAAGACTGCGGACTGACCGGTTGCGTTCACGGGACCAAGCTTTCGTTACGACACCACGACAGCCTGATTACACATTATTAGGGTTAACAAAGGCTTGCCGTATCAGCTGCGCCACGCCGAATGCCCGCAATGCAGGCAAGAGGTTGCATGGGAATCGCCAGGGACGGCGCTACGTCGCGAAATCCTTGGCGAAGAGCCCCAATGTTCCACCAGCAGCGGTCGGTCACGCGCTGAGCAAGGTCCAGGTTTCTTAACTGTATTCGATTGCGTTTGATTGACTTTTTTCGAGTAAAGGCTTGCCGGTATTTCGGATTCATCGTGGCGGTAGGAATGCTGGACGACCTGATTGGCAAGATCGTCGACAAGATTTCGGGCGCCAGTCTGCTGGCGACCGGGCTTTTGCTGCTGACGGCCTTTGTCAGCGCGCTCGTGGCCTATTGGCGCACGGTCGAGGAGAAGAGCTGGAAGGAGTTTTTCGAGTTCGTCGTCCCCCATGAGGTCATCACCCATCCCTCCGCGAAAGCCGACCTGCTGTTCTGGGTCACCAAGAAGGCCCTGATGCCTTTCCTGATGCTGCCCGCCGGAATTGTCTTCGTCACGGCGGCGGGCTACGGGACCAACTGGCTGTTTTCGACACTGTTCCAGTTCCAGCCGCCTCTAATCGAGGGGCCGGCAGGACCGGTGACGGTGCTGATCTTCACCATCAGCATGCTGCTCGCCTACGACATTTCCTATTATCTCTATCACGTCGCCCAGCATCGCTATCCGATGCTTTGGGAGCTGCACAAGGTGCATCACTCGGCCGAGGTGATGGTCGGGATCACCAAGGATAGGGTCCATCCGCTCGACGAGCTGATGAACCGAGCCTGGGACGGGCTCATCGTGGGGCTGTGCTTCGGCGTCTGGTCGCTGATTTCGCTTAACCTTGTCGAACTGACGGTCTTTGGCGTCAACGTCTATGTGATGCGGAACATCTTGATGATGGATTTTGTCAGGCACACGCATTTCAAGATCTCGTTCGGCCCGCTCAACAACTTGATCCTGTGTCCTCATTGGCACCAGCTGCATCACAGCGTCGATCCACGCCACTACGACAAGAATTTCGGGCTGCTCTTCTCGTTCTGGGACCGGCTCTTTGGAACATTGTGTGTGCCGAGGCCCGACGAGGACTTCAAGTTCGGACTGGTCGACCGCGATGTGCGCGACTACCAGTCGCTCGCCGGCCTTTATGTCATGCCGCTGAAGCGGATGTGGGGTCATATTGCCAGGCGTATCCGGCCTGGAAAGCGACAGCCACGGACCGCGCGACCATCGGAAGGGACACGGCCATGAACGCCCCCGTCACGCTTTCCCTCCAGCGGACACACACCTTCGAAATCGTGACATCGGCGGGGCGCCTGGCCGAGATCGCACCGGCCTGGAGCACGCTCTGGCAGCGGGCTGGCGGGCTTGTCTTCCAGCATCCCGACTGGATCGCGGCCTGGTGGCGCACCACCCCGCATCAGGAGCGGCGCGCACTCAGGATTGGGCTTGCCTGGAACGGCGACCGGCTCGAGGGCGTAATAGCGCTCGCGACCTTCAGGCGCTCCGGCATCCGCATGCTCGAATGGGCGGCGAAGGACCACAGTGACTATGGTGACGCGCTGGTTGCACCCGACAGCGACCCGCAGGCGATCTCCCGCCTTTGGCAGTATGTTTTCGATCAGGGCGGCTTCGACCTGATCTACCTCAACCGTCTGCTGCCGGATGCCGGTGTTCATGCCCTGCTGCGCCCGGCCCATGGCAAGGCGCTTCGGCCCAACCACCGCGGTGAAATCAGCTATCGTGTCACTGGTCCCTGGCGGAGTGGGGCGGAATGGTTCGAGACGTTGTCGAAAAAGGGCCGGCAGAACTATCGTCGTGGCCGCAAGTTCATGGAAGAGAGCGGCGCATTGCGTTTCCGCTTGCTGGATGCGGATGACCCGCGCGAGCCGGTGCTCGAGCGGGTGGCGACGCTGAAGCGGCTCTGGCTCGTTCGGCATGGCCGCGCTTCGGATCTGTTCGATGAGGGCTCGCCGGTTCTCGCCGCGCTTATTTCCGTGCTGGCCGACCTCGGGCTGTTGCGCATCTTCGTGCTTGAGCTTGACGACACGATCATCGCTGTCTCGATCAACTTCGAGCAGCACGGCACGATGATGGCTTTCGTCACCACCTACGACCCCGAACACGAGCGCGCCTCGCCGGGTATGGTGCTGATGATGGACTATATCCAGTGGTCGCTCGACCGTGGCCTTGCCACGATTGATTTTCTCTGCGGCGGCGAGGATTTCAAGCGCCGCTTCGCCACGCAATCGGTCGCGCTGTCGTCGATGATGGGTGCGCGCGGCTTGCGCGGTCATCTCGCCGCACTGGCCGACCATGTGGACCATGTTTCGAAATCCTGGAAGACGCGGCGGCAGCCGAAAGCCGACGCGGTGCCTGACGAATAGCCCCATGATCGTCTTTTGCGTCGCGGGCTTTGGCTCAAAGCGCGCGAACGGCTTCCAGAACGGCCTCGGCATGGCCCTTGACCCGGACCTTGCGCCAGATCTTGGCAATCCGTCCGTCACTGCCGATCAAGAATGTCGCGCGCTCGACACCCATGTATCTGCGGCCGTACATCGATTTCTCGACCCACAGATTGTAAGCCTCGATCACCTTGCGCTCCTCGTCGGCGGCAAGATCGATGGTGAGATCATATTTCGACTTGAACTTGTCGTGCTTCTTGGCGCTGTCGGGCGACAGGCCGATGACGACAGCGCCGGCCCTCTCGAATTCCGGCTTCAACCGCGAGAAGCTGATCGCCTCTTGCGTGCAGCTTGTCGTATCGTCCTGCGGATAGAAATAGAGCACGACTGGCTTGCCGGCGGATGCGGCCAGGCTGAGCGATCCGCCGCCGTCCCGCGGCAGATCGAATTGCGGCGCGGGATCGCCTACTTCCAGGTCAGCCATATCGATGCCCTTGTTTGAGGTTACGCGCGAAGCCACACCGATATAGTGTCGACCGGGGATTCGTCCACGAGCGAGTTTGTACAACGGAAGATTGCGTGGATCAGGAGCAACCGCAGCACGAGAAGATCCGGTTCAGGCGGGACGAAATCACCGACCTGGGGGCCCTGCCGTCCGCGTGCCGCGTCCCGCCCCTTGGCCAGGCGGCGATCGGCCGCGGCTTTCGCATCCTTTCGCGCGTGTTTGCCGGCGTGGTCGCGTTCATGCTGCTGGCCGCGACGGCGGTCTATCTCGTCGGCCTTTCCGGCATTGGTTCGGACCGGCTCCGCGTCGAGGCGGAGAGCGCCATCGAGAGGCTGGCGGGCGTCGACGTCGATGTCGCGGTCGGGCCCGCCCGCATCACGCTCGACAGTTCGAGCTTCGTGGCGCTGCAGGTGAGCGATGTCAGCCTGAAGACATCGGACGGCAAACCCATGGCCGATGCCGGGCGTGTGCGCTTCGGTATCCGCCTGGTGCCGCTTTTGTGGGGCGAGGTGCGGCTGACCAGTGCCAGGATATCCGATGCCCGCATCGTCATGGCCGCGATGCCGTCCGGCGGCGACTGGACCGCGGCGCTGCGCAACGAGAGCGGCCTCGTCGATCCGGAGAAGCTGTCGGACGCGGTGTTCGGCTACATCCATCGTGCGCTCGACGCCGTGCGGGAAGATTCGATGCGCCGGATCGATCTCAGCAATGTCGAGTTCGTGCTGCCCGACGCTGGATCGATCAAGCTGATCAAGATCGCCGACGCCACCGTGGTTCAGTCGGGGCCGGGCGGCATGGAGTTCACCTCCGAAGCCGACGTCGACGGCAGGACAGTCACCGTTGTAGCCTCCGCCACCCGTAATATCGCGGCGCACCGGGTGACGGCGTTGGATGCCAGCATGAATCTGGCGGATGCCGGCGCCACCGCTGCCGGCTCCGGCAAGCTTGGTGCCGTCGCGCTGAAGTTGACAGGATCGGAAGGGTCAGGTGCCACCGCATCACGCTTGACGGCCGCCCTTTCGTCCACCGGGTCCGTGCTGGATCTCGGCACACGCGGGCTGCTGCCGGCGGATGCCGATGTCAATGCGACGCTTGTCCATGGCTCCAACAAGATCCAGGTGGACAGGCTGCTCTTGAAAACCGGCAGGTCTTCATTCGATTTCGGCGGCTCGATCGGGCCAAAACCAGCAACCGGGGTGGCTGGTGAGGAACCCTCCTACCGTTACGATCTGACCAGCGACGGTTCGACCCTGGCTCCATCGGAATCTCCTGAGCCCGCGCTGATGTTCCTGGCGCGCATCGCCGGCATCTACCAGCCGCAAAGCCATAAACTGGTGGCCGAGCAGATCGCGGTTCGGTCCGCCGGGTCCGGCGAGGTGCTTGGCACCGCGGCCGTGGAATTCGCGGAGGGCAAGGCTCCCGGGATCAATCTGGCGCTCAACATCCATGACATGCCGGTCTCGCACGTCAAACAGCTGTGGCCGTGGTTTTCGGCGCGCAATGCGCGGCTCTGGGTGCTGAACAATCTGTTCGGCGGCCGCGTGGTCGATGGCAGCCTGCAGTTCCAGGTTGTGCCGGATCGCCTCGGCAATGGCGTGCCGCTTTCCGCCGACGAGGTCTTCGGCCGCTTCCAGATCGAAGGCGCGCGTTTCGACACTGCCGGCCGCATTCCGCCGATCCGCGACGCGGTGGGCGTGGTCGGATTCCACGGCAACGATGTCGACGTATCCTTGTCGTCGGGCACCGTCTTCATGCCGAGTGGCCGCACGGTGGCGGCCAGCAACGGCACGCTGACGGTCAAGGCCGCCAACCGTCCGCCGGTCATCGGCGCACTTGACATCGATGTCGAGGGGGAGGCGCCGGCCGTCGCCGAGCTTGCCTCCTACGAACCGATCAACGCCATGCGCCATGTCGGCATCCTGCCTGAGGATCTTTCCGGCAGCGTCACCGGCCACGTCAAGGCGGACATTCCGCTGCAGTCGGGCGTCGATACCGCGAAGCTCGATTGGCTGGTGTCGCTCGACTACACCGGCCTGTCCCTGGCCAAGCCGTTCGAGGGACAGGCCGTGACGGACGCGGACGGCTCGATCACGGTCGACCCGCAAAAGGCCGTCATTTCGGCCAAGGCATCGCTGAACGGCATTCCGGCCGAACTCGATCTCGTCGAGCCGTTGGCGGATGATGGACCGGCGCGCAGCCGCAAAGTCGCCCTTGTGCTCGACGACAAGATCCGCGCCGCCGCCATGCCCGGCCTGACGCCGCTGCTTGGCGGAACGGTGAAGGTCGCGATCGACAAGAGCGGCAACGGCAACCAGAACGTTTCGGTCGACCTGACCAATGCCAGGCTGGACATCCCCTGGGCTGGCTGGAGCAAGGGGGCGGGGGTTCCCGCCAGCGCCAACTTCGTCATGACCAAGTCCGGCGACACCACGACGCTGTCCGACTTCGACCTCGGTGGCAAGACATTCTCCATCGATGGCGGCATCGTGCTGGTCAACGGCGCGCTGTCGTCGGCCAAGTTCAGCAGGGTCACCCTGAACCGGGGCGATGATGTTTCCGTGTCGGTGAAGCGATCGGGCAAGGGCTATGCGGTCGGCATCAATGGCAATGCGCTTGATGCTCGTTCGCTGATCAAGCAGTTCACATCCGATGTGGACACCGCGACCAAAACGACAGGAACTGACAACATTTCGGTCAGTGCGGACGTCAATCAGCTCACCGGTTTCCACGACGAGCAACTCTCCAACCTGAAGCTCGACTACAGTGCGGCCGGTTCGCGGGTGAACGGACTGAAGGTCAGCGCGACGGCGAGTTCGGGCGCCGCCATCGCCATCAGCAACACCACCGGCGACGGCAGGCGTTCGCTCAATGTGCAGTCGGCGGACGCCGGCGCCATCCTGCGGTTCCTCAACATCTATGAGCACATGGAAGGCGGATCGATCACGCTGGCGCTGACCGGGGCCAGCGACGGGCCGATGAAGGGCAAGGTCGACACCACCAACTTCTTTGTCGTCAACGAACCCAAGCTCGCCTCCATCGTCTCGACCACGCCGGCCGGCGACAGCCGCAGCCTCAACCAGGCGGTGAAGGGCAAGCTCGACACGTCGCGGGTGAAGTTCGAGCGCGGCTACGCCGAAATCGACAAGGGCAGCGGCTATCTCCGGCTGACCAATGGCGTGCTGCGCGGCCCGCGCATCGGCACGACCTTCCAAGGCATCCTCTACGACCAGAACAACAATATGGATATGACCGGCACTTTCATGCCGGTCTACGGCCTCAACCGCATCTTTGGCGAGCTGCCCATCGTCGGCGCGCTTCTGGGCAACGGCCGCGACCGCGGCCTGATCGGCGTCACCTACCGCCTCAGGGGAAATGCCAACAAGCCGGTGCTCGACGTCAATCCACTGTCGGTGATCGCGCCGGGGATATTCAGGTCGATCTTCGAGTACCGCTAGAGTAATTCCAGGAAAAGTGTGAACCGGTTTTCCGTCCGGAACCGCGCCAAGACAAATAGTGGGAGCCGTTTCCAGGAAACGGCTCCAAGGGCCTCATGCCGGCCTGACCAGGATGTGTTTTTTCCTGCCCAATGAAAGCTTTATGACGTTTTCCGGACTCAGATCCTGAAGCGTCACCATGCGGCGATCGTCGCTGACCGGCTGGTCGTTCAGGCGCACGGCGCCGCCTTGGATATGCCGCCGTGCCTCGCCATTGGATGATGCCAGCCCGGCGCTGACCAGTAGCGACAGGATGCCGACACCGGCTTCGAGCGCGGCCTTGTCCGCCTCGACGGTCGGCAAAGTGTCGGCCAGAGCGCCTTCCTCGAAAGTCTTTCGCGCCGTCTCGCTGGCCTGTTCGGCGGCCGCGCGGCCATGCAGATGGGCGGTGATCTCGGTCGCGAGGATCTTCTTTGCCTCGTTGATCTCGGACCCGCCCAATCGCTCGAGCCGTGCGACCTCGTCCAGCGGCAATGTGGTGTAGAGTTTCAGGAACCGGGCAACGTCGGCATCCTCGGTGTTGCGCCAGTACTGCCAGAACTCGTAAGGGCTCAGCATCTGCGGATCGAGCCAGACCGCACCCGACGCCGACTTGCCCATCTTGGCGCCGGACGAGGTGGTGAGCAGCGGCGTGGTCAGCGCATGGAGTTGCGCATCTTCCATACGGCGACCGAGATCGATGCCGTTGATGATGTTGCCCCATTGGTCGGAGCCGCCCATCTGCAGGCGGCAGCCGAGGCGCTTGTAGAGTTCGACGAAATCATAAGCCTGCAGGATCATGTAGTTGAATTCGAGGAACGACAGCGATTGCTCGCGATCGAGCCGCAACTTGACGGAATCGAACGCAAGCATGCGGTTGACGGAAAAGTGCCGGCCGACATCGCGCAGGAAATTGACGTAGTTGATCTCCATCAGCCAGTCGGCATTGTTGACCATGACCGCGTCGTTCGGACCACTGCCGAATTTGAGGTAGGGCATGAAGTTGCGGCGGATGCCGGCAAGATTGGCGTCGATGTCTTGCGGCGTGAGCAGCTTGCGCGCCTCGTCCTTGAAGGAGGGATCGCCGATCATCGACGTGCCGCCGCCCATCAGGGCGATCGGCCGATGGCCGGTCTGCTGCAGCCAATGCAGCATCATGATCTGGATCAGCGAGCCGGCATGCAGGCTTCTGGCGGTGGCGTCGAAGCCGATATAGGCCGTCACCGTTTCCTTGGCGAAGAGTTGGTCGAGACCGGCATCATCCGAGGTCTGGTGGATGAAACCGCGCTCGCTCATGGTGCGCAGGAAATCGGATTTGAAGGCAGGCATGGTTTTTTCCCGAAAGCGTATGCCCGGTCCAGCCGGGCATATGTGAACGCGCGCGTTTAGCACCCAAGCGCGATCAGCAAAAGTGGAATCCGGTTTTGCGTCGGATCGCGCGCCAACAAGAAGCCCGCGATCAGCAAAAGTGGAATCCGGTTTTGCGTCGGATCGCGCGCCAACAAGGAGCCCGCGATCAGCAAAAGTGGAATCCGGTTTTGCGGCCGGCGCGGAGGGAATTTGCCAATCCTTGCCTCATCCATGCCGCTGGCGTAATGAGGCGCCGCGCAAGGGCAGCGCCCGCACGCCGCGACGGGGTCATCCCGTAGATCAGATCCGGAAAGCTCCCGCGATGAACAGAAACTACCTCTTCCTCTTCCTGTTCAGCTTGGTCATGAGTATCAGCGGCTTGGCGAGCCTTCCGCCGATCGACCGCGATGAATCCCGCTTTGTCCAGGCGACCAAGCAGATGGTCGAAACCGGCGACTATATAGACATCCGCTTCCAGGATGTCTCGCGCTACAAGAAGCCGATCGGCATCTACTGGCTGCAATCGGCTGCTGTCGCATTGAGCGGCGAGGGCGCGGCCGCGCCGATCTGGGTGTACCGCCTTGTCTCGATGCTCGGAATCGCGCTCGCTGTCCTGGGCATCGGCTGGACGGGCACAAAATTGTTCGGCGCCAATGCCGGCCTAGCCGCCGGCCTGATGATGGCGGCGATCTTCGCAACCGCGTTCGAGGGACGCGACGCCAAAACCGACGCCATGCTTCTGGCCTGTTGCGTGGCCGCGCAGGGCGCGCTGGCGCAAGTCTATCTGGCGTCGCGCCGCAACGAGCCGGTGGCCGGCCATCTGCCGTGGATATTCTGGTTCGCGCAAGGCGTCGGGATCCTCATCAAGGGGCCCGTGGCCCCGCTTCTGTCACTGCTGACGGCGGCCGCGTTGTTTGCTTTCGAACGCGACTGGCGCTGGCTTTTGAAACTGAAGCTGGTGCGCGGCGTCGCGCTCGTTTTGCTCATCGTGCTGCCCTGGGTCGCTTTTATCGGCTGGAAGAGCGGCGGCGCCTTTTTTCAGGAAGCCGTCGGCAAGGATATGCTGAACAAGGTCGCGTCGGGCGAGGAATCGCACGGCCTGCCGCCCGGCTTCTACATGCTGACCTATTCGCTTTTCATGTGGCCGTTCGGCCTGATCGCGGTCGGCGCCGGTCTGCAGGCACTCAATCGTGTGCGCGACGATTTCAGGCTGCGCTTTTGCCTGGCATGGTACATTCCGTTCTGGCTGGTGTTCGAACTCATCCCGACCAAACTGCCGCATTACGTCCTGCCGGCCTATCCCGGCATGGCGCTGCTGATCGGCTGGGTGCTGACGTTGTCGCCGCAGGACGCCAATGCGCCTCTCAAGCGCTGGCAGCAGTGGTTGTGGTGGTCGACCGCGTTCGGACTGGTGGTGGTCAGCCTCGGGCTGGCGGCGGTTTGTGTCGGGGCACCGATCTACATTACGCACAGCTTCTCGTGGTGGAGCATTCCTGCGGCAGCGTCAGCACTCGGCGCCGGCTATCTCGCATTCTCCAGGCAGTTACAGGTGCCGCTGCCTCGCATCGGAGCCACCGCCGCCTGCGCGGGCATCACCTATGCCTTGCTGTTCGGGGTCATCGCGCCGTCGCTGAAACCGATGTGGCTGAGCCCGGCGATCAGGCAAGCCGTGCTTGCCAACCAGGCATGCGACACAACGGTACTGGCCTCGGCGCGATATCAGGAGCCGAGCCTGGTGTTTCTGGTCGGCACGAAAACGGTGCTGACCGATGTCGGAGGCGTGGCGGAGCACCTGCTCGCCGATCCTGCCTGTGCCTTGGGGCTGGCCCCGATCGGGGATGAGCAGAAGCTGAATGGCATGCTGTCGGTGCGAGGCAAATCGGTGAACCGCGTCGCTGAAATCGATGGCCTCAACTATTCGTCGGGAGACAAACTGTCGCTCGGCCTTTATCGTGTAGCCCAATGACGGCTGGGTCGATGACAGAGTCCAGTTTCCAATGCTCGTGAAATCACGCCCACCAGTTACCAACTCCCCCCTCGGGATAGGACGCCGGTCCCTCGGCA
The DNA here is from genome assembly GCF_054059755.1 of Mesorhizobium sp. URHB0026. Lineage (NCBI taxonomy): Bacteria > Pseudomonadati > Pseudomonadota > Alphaproteobacteria > Hyphomicrobiales > Phyllobacteriaceae > Mesorhizobium > Mesorhizobium sp. URHB0026. The sequence goes on from NZ_JBSSCN010000001.1 coordinate 3,987,522, forward strand.
ATTTTCGCGACACCCTACGGATCGCAAGGCGGCGCCTCGCCGTTCGGCCCGCTCGCTATCCAAACATCTCATGGTGGGCGTGGGGACTGGTCTGGGTCTTTCTGACGGCAGCGGCCTTTGTTCGTCTCGATACGCCGGCGGGGGTGGCTCATGGCCAATGGTCGGCGGGTGCCGCCAGGCTTGCCGAATTCTTCACGCAGTTCGGGCTGGGCGGCTGGTATCTCATCCCGTCCGCGCTTCTGCTTGTCGCGGCCAATCTGACGGATTGGCGAAGCCTTCCGCGGCGCGCGCAGATGCTGGTCTACAGTTGGACTTGTCTGGCTTTTCTGGTGCTGAGCGCCGTTGGCCTGTCGGGCCTGACCGTCAATGTCCTGAAATATGCCATTGGCAGGGCGCGCCCGCTCTACTTCCAGGATTTTGGCGTCCTTGCACTGCACCCCTTTGCCTTCGATGCGCGCTTTGCTGGCTTTCCGTCCGGCCATGCCACGACGATGGGCGCCGTCTTCGGTATCCTGCTGCTTTTGTTTCCGCGGCGTTGGTATATCGCCCTGGTGGTCACCGGCTGCATCGCCTCGACCAGGATCTTCGTCGGCGCGCACTATCCGAGCGACACCGTCGCCGGCTTCGGCCTCGGCTGTGCCTTCGCGCTGGCGTGCGGACTGGTCTTTGCCAGGCTCGGTTTCATCTTCCGGCCGACAACTTCAGGTTTGCCGGTCCGCAAATCATCGTTCCGGCTTATTGCTCCAGAAAAATAAGTCGCTGCCGGACCGTGGCACGCCATGTGGCGAGGAGGCGGATATTGACCGCCCGCCCATACCCCCGCGAATACGCCCGGCCTGACGTCTTAACGCAGCCGCTTCGGCCTCGGATCGGACAATTCTCCCGCCAGCCGTCGATCGAGATAATCGGAGCATTCCTCGATCAAGAGATCGGCGTCGTTGGCGAAAAAGTGGTTGGCGCCGGGCAAGGTCTTCTGCGTGATGGTGATGCCCTTCTGCGTATGCAGCTTGTCGACCAGTCCTTGCACATCCTTTGGCGGCGCCACCTTGTCGGCGTCGCCATGAATGATCAGGCCCGAAGACGGGCAGGGCGCCAGGAAGGAAAAATCATAGGTGTTGGGCTGCGGCGCGATCGAGATGAAGCCCTCGATCTCGGGCCGGCGCATCAGGAGCTGCATGCCGATCCACGAACCGAAGGAATAGCCGGCGACCCAGCAGCTCTTGGAATCCGGATGCAGCGACTGCACCCAGTCGAGCGCCGCCGCCGCGTCCGACAACTCTCCGGTACCATGGTCGAACTCGCCCTGGCTGCGGCCGATGCCACGGAAATTGAAGCGCAGCGTGGTGAAATCACGCTTCTGGAACATGTAGAAGAGGTCGTAGACGATCTTGTTGTTCATCGTGCCGCCGAACTGCGGGTGCGGATGCAACACGATGGCAATCGGCGCGCTCTTTTCCCGCGAGGGCTGGTAGCGTCCCTCCAGGCGGCCGGCCGGACCGGTGAAAATGACCTCAGGCATGAAATACTCCACGTGACATACAAGTGCGCGGTGCCCGGAAACTCTTCCTCTGGCCCCGCTTGCACAGACCTTGACGCAGGGCGAGCGTCTTCATAGAAGCTAGTTTAGAACTGTTCAAAACTGGCTGGCCGAAACGCAATCGCCCGGTCGCGCTCGCCGCAAGCCGCGTAAATAGGACGGCTTGCCTTGGAATTTCAAGGAAATAACGCCATACGTCGGCGGAATGGCTTCTGACGGGAAGAACTGGACAAAAATGGCCGCGACACGCGCCTATCTCGACTATAATGCCAGTGCGCCGCTGCTTTCAGCGGCGCGCGAGGCCATGGTCGCGGCGTTTGATGCCGCCAACCCTTCTTCGGTGCATGCCGAGGGGCGCGCCGCGCGCAGGCTTGTCGACAATGCCAGGCGCGACGTGGCGGCACTGGTCAACGGCAAGGCCGAACATGTCGTCTTCACTTCAGGTGCGACCGAGGCCGCCTCGACGCTTCTGACGCCGGACTGGCGGATGGGGCGCGGCGCCATTCGCATGAGCCGGCTCTACGTGTGCGAGGCCGACCATCCGTGCCTGCTGAATGGCGGACGTTTCCCGCCAAGCCAGGTAACGCGGATCGGTGTCGACGCCGATGGCATCCTCAACCTCGACGCCTTGACGTCGGCGCTCGCCGGTCACGACAAGGCCGATGGCTTGCCGTTGGTCGCGATCCACGCCGCCAACAACGAAACCGGCGTTATTCAGCCGATCGATCGCATTGCCGAAATCGTCAAGTCGGCGGGCGGCATTCTTGTCGTCGATGCCGTGCAGGCCGCTGGCCGCGTTTCGGTCGACATGGCGGCTGGATACGCCGACTATGCGATTGTGTCCTCACACAAGATCGGCGGCCCCAAGGGCGCCGGCGCCATCGTTGCCGCGGCCGACCTGATGATGCCGACGCCGCTGATCAATGGCGGCGGCCAGGAAAAAGGCCACCGTGGCGGCACCGAGAACCTGCTTGGCATTGCCGGGTTTGGCGCCGCTGCACGAGAATCCCTGGCCGGACTGAAGGCCATCGGTGCCGTGCGTCAGCGTCGCGACGAGGCCGAAGCCATCCTCAAGACGCTGGTGCCGGACGTGGAAATCTTCGGAACGGGCGCGCCAAGGCTTGCCAACACGACATTCTTCGCTATTCCCGGCATCAAAGCCGAAACCGCCCAGATCGCCTTCGATCTGGCAGGCGTAGCGGTTTCCGCCGGCTCCGCCTGCTCGTCGGGCAAGGTCGGGCCGAGCCATGTGTTGAGAGCCATGGGGCACGGCGACAGCCTTGGCGCCCTGCGCGTCTCGGTCGGTGCCGCGACCGGCGCCGAGGACATCGAACTGTTCCGCACCGCGCTGGCAAGCATTGCCGCGCGTCGGGCGGGTAGAGAGAAGGCCGCCTAGCGGTTGGGCATCGGACCGGAAAATCCGATGCTTGAGAAAAAAGGATTTGGGCCCTTTGGCCCGGTCGAGCCGTGCGTTTCATGCTGGCCGGGTGAATTTCCGGTCGAGGCGCACTATATTGAACTTACGCTGCCGCGGATGCTGCTCGGGCGTCCATTTGGCGGTGCCATAGTTTGAAAACTGTCGGGCCTTGACCCCGGCGTGGATGGAGAACGCATATGCCTGCTGTGCAGGACACGATCGATCGGGTCCGAAAGATCGACGTCGACCAATACAAATACGGATTCCAGACCGAGATCGCCGTCGACAAGGCTCCCAAGGGCCTGAGCGAAGACATCATCCGTTTCATTTCGGCCAAGAAGGACGAACCGTCCTGGATGCTGGAATGGCGCCTCGAAGCCTATCGGCGCTGGCTGACGCTGGAAGAGCCGACCTGGGCGCGCGTCAACTATCCCAAGATCGATTTCCAGGACATCTACTATTACGCGGCGCCCAAGAGCACGCCCGGACCGACTTCGCTCAGCGACGTCGATCCTGAGATCTTGAAGGTGTACGAGAAACTCGGCATTCCATTGAAGGAGCAGGAGATCCTCGCAGGCGTCCAGAAGACCGACGCCTCGGAGTTCGAGGAAGCCAGCGACAATGTCTACAAGTCGGGCCGGGTTGCCGTCGACGCTGTTTTCGATTCCGTGTCCGTCGTCACCACCTTCAAAAAGGAACTGGCACAGGCCGGAGTCATCTTCTGCTCGATCTCCGAAGCCGTCCGCGAGCATCCTGAACTGGTGCGGAAATATCTCGGCTCGGTCGTGCCGACCTCCGACAATTACTACGCCACACTGAATTCGGCCGTGTTCACGGATGGGTCCTTCGTCTTCGTGCCGAAGGGGGTGCGCTGCCCGATGGAGCTATCGACCTATTTCCGCATGAACGAGAAGAACACCGGACAATTCGAGCGCACGCTGATCATCGCCGAGGAAGGGGCTTACGTCTCCTATCTCGAGGGCTGCACGGCGCCGCAACGCGACGAGAACCAGCTTCATGCGGCGGTGGTCGAACTGGTCGCGCTCGACGATGCCGAAATCAAATATTCGACGGTGCAGAACTGGTACCCCGGCGACGCCGAGGGCAAGGGCGGCATCTACAATTTCGTCACCAAGCGCGGTGACTGCCGTGGCGACCGTTCGAAGATTTCGTGGACGCAGGTCGAGACCGGCTCGGCAATCACCTGGAAGTATCCGAGCTGTATCCTGCGCGGCGACGATTCCTCAGGCGAATTCTATTCGATCGCCGTGTCGAACGGCTACCAGCAGGTCGACAGCGGCACCAAGATGATCCATCTCGGCAAGAACACGTCGAGCCGCATCATCTCCAAGGGCATCGCCGCCGGCTTCTCGCAGAACACCTATCGCGGCCAGGTCTCGGCGCACCGCAAGGCGACCAATGCCCGCAACTTCACCAACTGCGATTCATTGCTGATCGGCGACCAGTGCGGCGCCCACACCGTGCCCTACATGGAAGCCAAGAACTCGACGGCGCAGTTCGAGCACGAAGCGACGACGTCGAAGATTTCCGAGGACCAGAAATTCTACGTCATGCAGCGCGGCATTCCCGAGGAGGAAGCCATTGCGCTGATCGTCAACGGCTTCGTCAAGGACGTCATCCAGCAGCTGCCGATGGAGTTCGCCGTCGAGGCGCAGAAGCTGATCGGCATCTCGCTGGAAGGTTCCGTGGGCTGACGCCCAGATAAATATTCAGGAAACAAAGAATGCTTGAGATCAAGAACCTGCACGCCCGCATCGTCGATGACGGCACCGAGATCATCCGCGGCCTGAACCTGACGGTGAAAGCCGGCGAGGTCGCCGCGATCATGGGCCCGAACGGCTCCGGCAAGTCGACGCTGTCGTACATCCTCGCCGGCCGCGAGGACTATGAGGTGACCGAAGGCGACATCCTCTACAACGGCCAGTCGATCCTCGAAATGGATCCGGCCGAGCGCGCTACATCGGGAATTTTCCTCGCCTTCCAGTATCCGATGGAGATACCGGGCGTCGCGACCATGGAATTTCTCAAGGTGGCCATGAACGAGCAGCGCAAGGCGCGTGGTGAAGAGCCGCTGAAAATCCCGGAATTCCTCATGCGCGTGAAGGAAGCCGCCGCCTCGCTCAACATGGACATGGCGATGCTGAAGCGGCCGCTCAATGTCGGTTTTTCCGGCGGGGAGAAGAAGCGTGCCGAGATCCTGCAGATGAAGCTTCTGGAGCCGAAACTCTGCGTGCTCGACGAGACCGATTCCGGCCTCGACATCGATGCGCTGAAGATCGTCTCGGACGGCGTCAACGCGTTGCGCGCGCCCGACCGTGCGTTCCTGGTCATCACCCACTACCAGCGCCTGCTCGAGCACATCGTGCCCGACAGCGTGCACGTGCTCTACAAGGGCCAGGTCATCAAGTCGGGCGACAAGTCCCTGGCGCTCGACCTCGAAGCCAATGGCTATGCCGGCGTGATCGGCGAAGCCGCGTGAGATGCCAGGTCATTTTGTGCCAAAAGACGGGGCAAAGCTGATGAATATGCATTCACAACCGCAGCGCACACCGGCCGAGACCGCGTTGATCGACGCGTTCGGCGACAGGCTGTCGCTGTTGCCGGGCGACGGCGCGGTAATGCTGAAGCGCGACGACGCCATCGAAACGATCAAGCACGGCTTGCCGACGAGACGCATCGAATCCTGGCATTATACCGACCTGCGCCGCCTTTTGAGCGCGGTGCCGGAGTTCGACCCGGCCGCGGCGGCGAAAGCGATTGCGCCAATCGTTGAAGGTTCGACGGTTCTGAGCCTGTTGAACGGCGTATCGAGCGCCAAGGCGCCGGTTGTCGAGGGCGTCAGCGTCCAGCGCCTGTCGGAAAAGCTGATTGACGGCAGCATCGCGCCGGGCCTGGATCCCTATGGCAATGACGATGCCATCGGTGCGCTGAACACGGCTTTCGTCGCCGACGGCTACTTCATCGACATCGCCGATGGCGCCGAACTGGAAAAGCCGTTCGAGCTGCAGAATTTGCAGGCCGGCGGCCAGACCCATGTGCGCTTGGCCGTTCGCGCCGGCGCCGGCGCCAAGGCCGTGATCGTCGAGCGTCAGGCGGGCGATGGCGCGGCGCTGGTCAGTTCTGTCAGCCAACTCGTGCTCGGCGAAGGCGCCGAGGTAACGTGGCTGATCGTGCAGGAGCAGCCGGAGACGGCGACGCATCTGGCACAGTTCAAGGCCCATATCGGCAAGAACGCGAAACTGACGCTGTTCGTCATGAACGCCGGCGGCAAGCTTGTGCGCCAGGAGATCATGGTCAGGACGACAGGCGAAGGCGCCGACTTCCAATTGCGCGGCATCAACCTGCTCGCCGGCGACACCCACACTGACGTGACCATGGTGCTCGACCACGCCGTGCCGCACACGACCTCGACGGAGATCGTCCGCAATGTGGTGACCGGCAAGGCGCGTGGCGTCTTCCAGGGCCGCATCAACGTCCATCAATATGCGCAGAAGACCAACGCTAAGATGGCCTGCAACACGCTGTTGCTGTCGGACGACGGCGAGTTCTCGACCAAGCCCGAACTCGAGATTTTCGCCGACGACGTCGTCTGCGGCCACGGCGCGACGGTGACCGAGATCGACCACGACCATCTGTTCTACCTGATGGCGCGCGGTGTCGACGAAAAGAGCGCGCGCGGTCTGCTGGTCAAAGCCTTCGTCGCCGAGGTGATCGAGGAACTGGACGACGAGACGATTGTCGAGGCGCTGGAAGCGAAGCTCGATGAGTGGTTTGTGACGCACGGGTGAAGCTGATGAACGCACCGGGCAAGATTGGAGATTTCTACGACGTCGAGGCGATCCGCCGCGACTTCCCGATCCTGTCGCGGGAAGTCTATGGCAAGCCACTGGTCTATCTAGACAATGGCGCCTCGGCACAGAAACCGCGGGTGGTGCTCGACACGATCCAGCACGCCTACAGCCAGGAATACGCCAACGTCCACCGCGGCCTGCATTTCCTGTCCAATGCCGCCACCGACGCGTACGAAAAGGCGCGGGAAACGGTGCGCCGTTTCCTCAACGCGCCAAGCACCGACAACATCGTCTTCACCTCCAACACGACGTCGGCCATCAACACCGTCGCCTATGGCTATGGCATGCCCAATATCGGCGAGGGCGATGAGATCGTGCTGTCGATCATGGAGCACCATTCCAACATCGTGCCCTGGCACTTCATCCGCGAGCGGCAGGGCGCCAAGCTGGTCTGGGTGCCGGTTGACGATCTCGGCGTCTTCCATATCGAGGAATTCGAGAAACGGCTGACCAGCCGCACCAAGCTCGTCGCCATCACGCAAATGTCGAACGCGCTGGGCACGGTGACACCGATCAAGGAGATCGTGCGCATCGCGCATGCGCGTGGAATTCCGGTGCTTGTCGACGGCAGCCAGAGCGCGGTGCACATGGCCGTGGACGTCCAGGATCTCGATTGCGATTTCTTCGTCTTCACCGGCCACAAGGTCTATGGTCCCTCGGGCATCGGTGTGCTCTACGGCAAGAAGGATAGTCTCGCCGGCATGCGGCCCTTCATGGGCGGCGGCGAGATGATCGAGGAGGTGACGGAAGACATCGTCACCTACAACGACCCGCCGCATCGCTTCGAGGCCGGCACGCCGCCGATTGTCCAGGCGATCGGGTTGGGCGCCGCGCTCGACTACATGGACTCTGTCGGTCGTGAGCGCATCGCCGCGCATGAGGAAGACCTCAAGACCTACGCCCACGAACGCCTGCGCGCCATCAACTCGCTGCGCATCTTTGGCGACGCACCCGGCAAGGGCGCCATCATCTCCTTCGAACTAAGGGGTATTCATGCTCATGACGTGTCGATGGTGATAGATAGGCAAGGCGTGGCGGTCCGTGCCGGCACCCATTGCGCCCAGCCGCTGTTGAAACGCTTTGGCGTAACCTCCACATGCAGGGCATCGTTCGGCATGTATAATACCAGGGCCGAAGTCGACGCTTTGGCCGAGGCGCTTGAAAAAGCGCGCAAATTCTTCGGATGACGATTTTTTCGGGTAACGACCATGGATGATGTGAGCACCACCACCGAAGCTACGCCGGAAGCCGCCGGCAACAGCGTCGTTTCCGCCTCGGCCATCCCCGCCGATGAGCTGGCACGGCTGACCGACGACATCGTCTCGGCGCTGAAGACGGTCTACGACCCGGAAATCCCGGCCGATATCTACGAGCTTGGCCTCGTCTACAAGATCGACGTCGACGACGACCGCTCGGTCAAGATCGACATGACGCTGACCGCGCCCGGCTGCCCTGTGGCCGGCGAAATGCCTGGCTGGGTGGAAAATGCCGTCGGCGCCGTCGAGGGCGTCTCCGGCGTCGAGGTCAATATGACCTTCGACCCGCCCTGGACGCCCGACCGCATGTCGGAAGAGGCGCAGGTGGCGGTGGGCTGGTACTAGCGCCGAACCTGGCACACTTGCGCCAGTGGTAAAACTTCACCATTTTAGGTGAGGAATCATTCGGCAGGCCTTGAACCTGCATGGAATGGAGAAGGAAAACATGGGACGCTTTGCCGTCATCACGATGACCGATAAGGCCGCCGACCGGGTGCGCGAGATCGTCGCCACGCGCGAAAACGCGCATGGCATCCGCCTTGGCATCAAGAAGGGCGGCTGCGCCGGCATGGAATATACGGTCGACCTGGTGACCGACCCCAACACCAAGGACGACCATATCGAGCGCGATGGCGCCCATGTCTATGTGGCGCCGGAAGCCGCCCTTTTCCTGTTCGGCACCGAGATGGATTTCGAGCAGACGACGTTGCGCACCGGCTTCACCTTCCACAACCCGAACCAGAGTTCGGCCTGCGGCTGCGGCGAATCCGTCGAACTGAAGCCGGCCGATCTCAAAGCGCTGGCCGAGGCGCGCGCCACGGCCTGAAGCGCGGCCAGCGCACCATTGTATAATTTGCCGGTGTCAGAATTTGATGGCTTTTGAGGCGAATTTCCATGGACAGCCAAATCGTACCACTGGTTTTCGCATCGCTATTAATAATGGCGTTTGCCTATTTCGCATACCACCGTGTTTACCGATACGCTAAGCGTAATCTATTTTTGGACATGAATTTGAGTAACAGAGAGATACGGATGTCTCTTGATTTACATATATTGTGTAAACCTATACCAGTAAATATTATGCTCATGTACGTTGCGTTCGAGTTGTGTATTCCAGCCGTTACCGGTTTGTTTGGAATTTACGCGTTCAAGGCAGATAGAATCGATATGGCTGTACTGCTTGGAATTTCAACCATTTTTGGTTTGATAGCCGCTTTTGGCGGGCTCTACAGGATGATCAAAGCGCTCTAGGAACATGATTCTTCTTGTAGTGGAAATCGCTACTCAACCCACATGCCGGTCCGCTTGTGCCAGTCGGCGATCGATTCCTCGGGATAGACCTCGAACACCTTGTCGCTCGGTCCGACATCAGGCTCGACCCAGTTCGCCTTGTATTTCAGCATCAGATGCACCTTCTCCGGCGGCTTGGGCAGGTCGATGTCGATCGCCGACGCGAAGGGATGCACCAGCTCTGGCCAGGTTGGGTCGTAGAGCCAGAGCGCCGACCCGCATTTGCGGCAAAAATTGCGCTCCACGGTCGAGATCTCGCAGTGGGGATGCTCGTCATCCTCGATCTCGGCGCGATAGACGCCGAGATTGCTCTTGCCTCTGATGTTCAGCGTGTCGTTGACGGCGCCGAGATTGATGGCGAAGCCGCCGCCGCCCTGCTGCTTGCGACAGATCGAGCAGTAGCACAGCATGAATGGCACGGGTGTGTGGCTTTCCACCTCGAAACGCACGGCGCCGCAGCGACAGGACCCCTTGAGCAGCACAGGCATGGCAAAAACTCCGACAGGATAGTCACAACCTGTCAGCATGATTTTGGTTGCGGCGATGACAAGGCCAAATGCCGGTGACATGATCGCGGCATGGACAATGAGCGCATAGCAGAACTGTTCGACGGCCTCGGTCCGGTCAGCATCCGAAAACTATTCGGCGGCAAGGGCATCTATTTCGACGGCGTCATCGTCGCCATCGTGCTGCGCGGCGAATTGCTGCTGAAAGCCGACGAGCAGAGCGCATCGGAGTTCCAAGCCGCGGGCTGCCGGCAATGGACCTACACCGGCTCTCGCCACGGCAAGCTTGTCGCAATGCCCTATTGGAGCATTCCCGACAGCGCTTTCGACGATCCCGACGAAATGACGGTGTGGGCGCGACGCGCCTATGAGGCTGGGCGGCGGGCGGGGAAGTAGGCTCCCGCCAGCGCGAGGCCACCCCCTCATCCGGCCGCTTCGCGGCCACCTTCTCCCCGCCGGGAGAAGAGGTTTGCGTTGAAGCTGCAAGCTCCTCTCCCCTCGGGGAGAGGTCGGATTGCCCCGAATTGCTCCCGGTAATTCGACCTTGGCAAACCGGATGAGGGGGGACTTTCTTGGCAGACCCTACAGCGCCTTGGCGATCTCAGCCGCCAGCCTTGCATTGTTCTCGACCAGCGCGATGTTGGTCTTCAGGCTGCGGCCGCCGGTGAGTTCGAGGATTTTTCCCAGCAGGAACGGCGTCACGGCCTTGCCGGTGACGTTGAGGGCTTCGGCCGCCTTTTGGGCGGCTTCGATGTAGCCCGCCATTTCTTCAGCGGGGATTTCGTGGGATTCCGGCACGGGATTGGCAATCAGCATGCCGCCGCCCGAGCCCAGAGCGAGGCGTGTCCGGTAGAAATGCGCGATATCTTCCGGTCTGTGCAAGGTCAATGGCGCCCGGAACGGTGACTGCCGCGACCAGAAGGCCGGCATCGTCTCGCAGCCATGGCCGACCACGGGCACGCCGCGGGTCTCCAACACTTCCAGCGTCTTTTCGATGTCGAGGATCGCCTTGGCGCCGGCCGAGACGACGATGACCGGTGTACGCGCCAATTCATCGAGGTCGGCCGAGATGTCGAAGCTCTTTTCCGCCCCCTTGTGCACGCCGCCAATGCCGCCGGTGGCGAACACCTTTATCCCGACCATATCAGCCGCGATCATGGTAGCGGCGACGGTGGTGCCACCGGTGCGGCCTTGCGCGACGGCGAAGCCGAGATCGGCGCGCGACAGCTTCATGGCGTCACCGGTCATCGCCAGCGATTCGCGTTCGCCGTCCGAAAGCCCGATCTTGATGCGGCCGTTGACCACCGCGATGGTTGCAGGCACCGCGCCGCCGTCAGCGATGATCTTTTCGACATTGGCCGCCATGGCGCCATTGTCGGGGTAGGGCATGCCATGGGTGATGATGGTACTTTCGAGCGCCACCACCGGGCGCCCGGCGGCCAGGGCCTGCGCCACCGGTACGTGGATATCGATGAAGGGGCGAGCGGTCTCTGGCGTCATTCTCTGATCTCCAATCCGGAGTGCGGCGCATCCATCAGGAAAGCGTGGCTTCGATGCGCGTTATGAATTTGCCGGTCTCATGCCACTTCCCTGGCATCCGGCACAAGGGCCAGCGCTTCCGCGAAGCTCGCCGCGGTGAATTCGGGCACTGCATTGGCGCTTTCGATGGCCAGCGTTGCCGCGGCGACGCCCTCGCGCACGGCCTGGCGCAGTGGCAGGCCGCGCAGCAGTGCTGCGACCGTCGCACCTGCCAGCGCGTCGCCGGCGCCGGTGACATCGGCGACTTTTCTGGGGACGGGCGGCAGGATCGAAAAGGCGCCTGCCTCGTCGAAACCCAGCACAGGGCCGTTACCGGCCGTGACCACGCCGCGGGCAAGGCCGCTGCACCGCAACCCATCGACCATTTCCCGCTCGGCGGCCCCTGCATTGACGCCTGCCAGCACGACGGCCTCTCGCCGGTTCATGAAGAGCTGGGCCAGCCCGCCGAGAACCGGTATCAGCCGCGTTACCTTCGCCGGCGAAATCGCGATGGCGAAAACCGGTTTGCCGGCGGCGAGCGACAGCAGCCGCTCCAGGGCGGCCGACGGCAAATTGGCGTCGCACAGGATGGCATCGGCGGCGGCCACCTCCTGGCGTATCTTGGAACGCCTGATCTGTTTGGGAAAAGCCAGGTCATACAGCGCCATGTCGGCAAAGCCGACGATCAATTCGCCCTCGCGATCGATCAATGCCGTGTAGCTCGGCGTGGTACGGTCGAGGAACACCGCCGAAAGATCAGCGATGCCTGCCTCGGCGATGGCCCGTGAAACCGTATCGGCCGACGCATCGCCGCCCCGCATCGACAACAGGGAGGCCGACACGCCGCGCCGCACCATGCTGCGCAACGCATTGAAGACGCCCCCGCCGACATCCTCGCGCATCGTGCCGGGGTTGGAGGCGGCCGGCACGTAGGGACCGTACACCTGGCCACGCCGGTCGATATGGGCGCCGCCCACGGCTAGTATCTTCGGGGATTTCACCATGGCGGCGATATGACCTTTGTTGTTGCAGCCGCACAAGCGCTAGAGTGCGCGACAGAGCTCCGCATGCGGGTCGGCGATTCGGCCGGGCGATACGATCGAGCCGTCTGGCCCAATGCGCAGCCCGTTCATGCCCGGAATTGCGAGACAAAAAAAGAACAAATCGCAATATCGATTGTTTTTCAGTTGGTTGTCACCCCTTGCCAAATGAGAACAAAAAAGGTACAAAATGGCAGGGATTACGGATTGTCCGGCCTTCATTGACGACCAAGGGGTGATGTATCATGGCTCAGAATTCTTTGCGGCTGGTAGAGGATAAGGCAGTGGACAAATCAAAGGCTCTGGATGCGGCGCTGTCGCAAATCGAGCGGGCTTTCGGCAAGGGCTCGATCATGCGGCTCGGCGCCAACGAGCAGGTCGTCGAGATCGAAACGGTGCCGACCGGCTCGCTCGGTCTCGACATCGCGCTCGGCGTCGGTGGCCTGCCGCGCGGCCGTATCATCGAGATCTATGGGCCGGAAAGCTCGGGTAAGACGACCCTGGCCCTGCACACCGTGGCCGAAGCCCAGAAGAAGGGCGGCATCTGCGCCTTCGTCGATGCCGAACACGCGCTCGATCCGGTCTACGCCCGCAAGCTCGGCGTCGATCTTGAAAACCTGCTGATCTCGCAGCCCGACACCGGCGAGCAGGCGCTGGAGATTTGCGACACGCTGGTGCGTTCCGGCGCCATCGACGTGCTGGTGGTCGATTCGGTGGCGGCGCTGACGCCGCGTGCCGAGATCGAGGGCGAGATGGGCGATTCGCTGCCGGGCCTGCAGGCCCGCCTGATGAGCCAGGCGCTGCGCAAGCTGACCGCCTCGATCTCGCGCTCCAACACCATGGTCATCTTCATCAATCAGATTCGCATGAAGATCGGCGTCATGTTCGGTTCGCCCGAAACCACGACCGGCGGCAACGCACTGAAATTCTACGCTTCGGTTCGCCTCGACATCCGCCGTATCGGCTCGGTCAAGGATCGCGACGAGGTCGTCGGCAACCAGACCCGCGTCAAGGTGGTCAAGAACAAACTGGCGCCGCCCTTCAAGGTGGTCGAGTTCGACATCATGTATGGCGAGGGCGTCTCCAAGACCGGCGAACTGGTCGATCTTGGCGTCAAGGCCGGCGTGGTCGAGAAATCGGGCGCCTGGTTCTCCTACAATTCGCAACGTCTCGGCCAGGGCCGCGAGAATGCGAAACTGTTCCTGCGCGACAATCCCGACACCGCGCGCGAGATCGAGCTGGCGCTCAGGCAGAATGCCGGATTGATCGCCGAAAAATTCCTCGAAAATGGTGGCTCCGAGGGCAATGGCGACGACGGTTTTGAGGACGAAGCCGGCGCGATGTAGGCAACGGCCGGAGTTTGGCCATAAATCCAGCCTATTACCCGATGCTTAAGTAACAGAGTTCTGTAGTACCGCGTTCCAAACCGCCGGCCATCGCGCTGGCGGTTTTCGTTTGGGCGGCCCCGCAAGTGCCGGTGCAAAGCGCGAATTGGCTTAATTCCGTGTTTCTGGACAGGGTCAAGAGCTACGGCTAAAAGGCCAACTGCATCTTCTAGAAAATACAGAGCCATCTCCCGCCGGTCCGGCCGGCGGCTCTCTTGAAAAGGCAGTATCCATGAGTGGCGTCAACGAGATCCGGTCGACCTTTCTCGACTATTTCCGCAAGGAGGGCCACGAGGTCGTGGCCTCGAGCCCGCTCGTGCCGCGCAACGATCCGACATTGATGTTCACCAATGCCGGCATGGTGCAGTTCAAGAACGTCTTCACCGGTTTGGAGAAGCGACCCTATTCGCGTGCCACCACAGCTCAGAAAAGCGTTCGCGCCGGCGGCAAGCACAACGATCTCGACAATGTCGGCTATACCGCGCGCCACCTGACCTTCTTCGAGATGCTGGGCAATTTCTCTTTCGGCGATTACTTCAAGGAGCGTGCCATCGAGCTTGCCTGGAACCTCATCACCAGGGAGTTCGGGCTGAAGAAGGACAAGCTGCTGGTCACCGTCTATCACACGGACGACGAGGCAGCCGGCTTCTGGAAGAAGATCGCTGGTTTCTCCGACGATCGCATCATCCGCATCCCGACCTCCGACAATTTCTGGGCGATGGGCGACACCGGTCCTTGCGGACCATGCTCGGAAATCTTCATCGATCGTGGCGAGCACATCTGGGGTGGGCCTCCCGGCAGTCCCGAGGAAGACGGCGATCGCTTCCTTGAATTCTGGAACCTGGTGTTCATGCAGTACGAGCAGGTGACGAAAGAGGAGCGGGTCGACCTGCCGCGCCCGTCGATCGACACAGGGATGGGCCTGGAGCGCATGGCATCCATCCTGCAAGGGGTGGAGAGCGTCTTCGAGACCGACCTGTTTCGTCATTTGATCGATGCGGCGTCCTCGGCACTTGGGCGCGCGCCCGACGCCGAAACGGTCGCGTCCTACCGCGTCATTGCCGACCATCTGCGCTCGTCCTCCTTCCTGGTCGCCGACGGCGTGCTGCCGTCGAACGAAGGCCGCGGCTATGTGCTGCGCCGCATCATGCGCCGCGCCATGCGCCATGCGCAGTTGCTGGGGGCGAACGAGCCGCTGATGTGGAAGCTGGTGCCGGCGCTGGTGCGCGAGATGGGCCAGGCCTATCCCGAACTGGCACGCGGCGAAACGATGATTGCCGAGACCCTGAAACTCGAGGAGACCCGCTTCCGCAAGACGCTGGTGCGTGGCCTCGGGCTGCTCTCCGAGGCGACGGAGAAGCTCGGCGCCGGCGACATGCTCGATGGCGAAACGGCGTTCAAGCTCTACGACACCTATGGTTTCCCGCTCGACCTGACGCAGGATGCGCTGCGGCAGCGCGGCATCTCGGTCGACCTTGCCGGTTTCACCAATGCGATGGAGCAGCAGAAGGCGGAGGCGCGCAAGCACTGGGCCGGGTCCGGCGAGGCCGCCACCGAGACGGTTTGGTTTTCCGTGCGTGAGAAGACCGGCGCCACCGAATTCCTCGGCTACGAAACCGAGCAGGCGGAAGGCCTCATCGAGGCGCTGGTCAAGGATGGCAAGACCGTCGACAGCGCCGGCAAGGGCGATGCGGTCGCCGTGGTCGTCAACCAGACGCCCTTCTATGGCGAGTCCGGCGGCCAGATGGGTGACACCGGCATGATCTCGGGCGAGGGCTTCTCGATCGAGGTTTCCGACACGCAGAAGAAGGCCGATGGCCTTTTCGTGCATCTCGGCAAGGTGGTCGCAGGCATGGTCAGGGCGGGTGCCGCGGTCGAACTGAAGGTCGATCATGCCAGGCGCTCCAGGCTGCGCGCCAACCACTCCGCGACGCACCTGATCCACGAGGCGTTGCGCGAGGTGCTGGGCACCCATGTCGCGCAGAAGGGCTCGCTGGTCGCACCCGAGCGTCTGCGCTTCGACATCTCGCACAACAAGCCGATCTCCGCGCAGGAGCTGGAAGAGGTCGAGCGCATGGCCAACGAGATCGTCGTGCAGAATGGCCCGGTGACCACGCGCCTGATGTCAGTCGACGACGCCATTGCAGAGGGCGCGATGGCGCTGTTCGGGGAGAAGTATGGCGATGAGGTGCGCGTCGTGTCGATGGGCACGGGCTTGCATGGCGCCAAGGCCAACCGGCCTTATTCGGTCGAGCTCTGCGGCGGCACGCATGTCAGGGCGACCGGCGATATCGGCCTGGTGCGCATCGTCTCGGATGGTGCTGTCGCCGCCGGCGTGCGCCGCATCGAGGCGTTGACCGGCGAAGCCGCGCGTAGGCATCTCGATGAGCAGGACCGACGCCTGAAGACCACGGCGGCGACGCTTAAGATATCGCCCGCGGATGTGCCAGCGCGCGTCGAAGCGCTGCTCGAGGAGCGCAAAAAGCTCGAGAAGGACTTGACCGAAGCGCGCAAGAAGCTGGCGCTGGGCGGCGGGTCGCCTGCCGATGCTCCTGCCGCCAACGAGATTGTCGCTGGCGTCGGCTTCCTCGGCAAGGCGGTGTCAGGTGTCTCGCCGAAGGACCTGAAACCGTTGGCCGACGCGGGCAAGACTTCGTTGGGCTCTGGCGTCGTCGTGTTCGTTGGCGCCGGCGAGGACAACAAGGCGAGCGTCGTGGTCGCAGTCACCGATGATCTCGTCAGCCGCTTCAGCGCCGTCGACCTTGTTCGCGTGGCCTCCGCCGCATTGGGCGGGCAGGGCGGCGGCGGCCGCCCCGACATGGCCCAGGCCGGCGGCCCGGATGCGTCGAAGGCCGATGATGCGATCGCGGCAGTGAGGGCGGCGCTGGAAGCAGCGTAGCTACCCACGCGTGGGGCTAGGCGAAATCCTTTCTCTTAGGGCAGCGCCGCCCCTCGTCTGGCTGCCGCCATCTTCTCCCTGTTGAACGGGGAGAAGGGCGCTTTCGTCGCGGCCTTCGCCAATCGCCCTCGTTGCAGGAGAGCGCCGGCAACGCGACCAGCCTCTTTCTCCCCGTTCACGGAGAGAAAGGCCCGGCAGGGCAATGAGGGGCGGCGCTGACGTCGAGGAAGCTCACCTCGAATTACGCTTTTTCGGTACGCACGAAGCTCGGGCGGCCAGCCATTCGCAAATACAAATCCCAGATGCCTGTAAACTGCGTCAGCAAGTTGTGCCCTTCTGGAACCTTGACGAAGTAGGCGATGATCGGCGCCGCGTGCAGATCGGCAAGCGTCAGCTGGTTGCCGAGCAACCATGGGCCTTTTGCCTTCAGTGACGTCAACACCTTGAGCACCGTCTCGGCTTGCCGAACGCCATTGGCGATCAAAGCCACGTCCGGCTCCGCCTTCTCCAACCGCTCGACGGCGACGTCCCATACCATCGCCCTGTAAGCATAGGCGTCGAGCATGCCGATGATCTGGTTCATGGTTGCGCGGGCGCGCGGATCGGTCGGCTGGAGAGCAGGGCCCTCAAAACCCTCGTCGACGTAGCGAGCGATCGCGCTCGCCTCGAAAAGGCGGAAAGTGTCATGCTCGAAGGCCGGGATGCGGCCGAAGGGATGGTGTTTGCCGTACCATGCCGGCGCGCCACCTTCTGCAAAGATGTCGACCGGCACTATGTCGTAGGCAATGCCTTTCTCCTCGAGCGCAAGCCGGACAATGCGTACATAGACGCTGTAATCCGCGCCGTAGACGACCGGCTTGCCCATTTGTCCTCGAGGTGGGTTAGGCCATCGCTTTCTGCAAATTCTCGTCGATCTTGTCGAGGAAGCCGGTGGTCGAGAGCCAAGGCTGATCGGGGCCGATCAAGAGCGACAGGTCCTTGGTCATGAAGCCGCTCTCGACAGTCTGGATGCAGACCTTTTCCAGCGTCTCGGAAAAACGCTTCAGTTCGACGTTGTCGTCGAGCTTGGCGCGGTGCGCGAGGCCTCGCGTCCAGGCGAAGATCGACGCGATCGAATTGGTTGAGGTTTCCTCGCCCTTCTGATGCTGGCGATAGTGGCGCGTCACGGTGCCGTGCGCGGCTTCCGCTTCGACGGTCTTGCCATCGGGCGTCATCAGCACCGAGGTCATCAGGCCGAGCGAACCGAACCCTTGCGCCACCGTGTCGGACTGGACGTCGCCGTCATAGTTCTTGCAGGCCCAGACATAGCCGCCCGACCATTTCAGGCTCGAGGCCACCATGTCGTCGATCAGGCGGTGCTCGTACCAAAGCTTCTTCGACTTGAACTCGGCCTCGAATTCAGCCTCGTAAACGTCCTGGAAAATATCCTTGAAGCGGCCGTCATAGGCCTTGAGGATGGTGTTCTTGGTCGACAGGTAGACCGGATAGTTGCGCAGCAGGCCGTAGTTCAGCGACGCCCGGGCGAATTCGCGGATGGACTCGTCGAGATTGTACATGGCCATGGCGACACCGGCGCCGGGCGCGTCGAACACATCGTGCTCGATGACCTGGCCGTCCTCGCCGACGAA
Organism: Mesorhizobium sp. URHB0026; assembly: GCF_054059755.1. Lineage (NCBI taxonomy): Bacteria > Pseudomonadati > Pseudomonadota > Alphaproteobacteria > Hyphomicrobiales > Phyllobacteriaceae > Mesorhizobium > Mesorhizobium sp. URHB0026. The sequence goes on from NZ_JBSSCN010000001.1 coordinate 4,005,870, forward strand.
CTTGATCGTCAGCTTGCCCTTGCCGGGAAAGCGGAAATCAGTGGCGCGATACTGGTCGCCGAAGGCGTGGCGGCCGACGATGATCGGCTTGGTCCAGCCGGGCACCAGGCGCGGCACGTTCTTCATGATGATCGGCTCGCGAAAGATGGTGCCGCCCAAAATGTTGCGGATGGTGCCGTTCGGCGATTTCCACATCTTCTTCAGCTTGAATTCCTCGACGCGCTGCTCGTCGGGGGTGATGGTCGCGCATTTCACGCCGACACCGTATTTCTTGATGGCGTTGGCCGAATCGATGGTCACCTGGTCGTTGGTGGCGTCGCGATGCTCGACGCCCAGGTCGTAATATTCGAGCTTGAGGTCGAGATAAGGGTGGATCAGCTTGTCCTTGATGAACTGCCAGATGATGCGGGTCATCTCGTCGCCGTCGAGTTCGACGACCGGGTTCGCCACCTTGATCTTCGCCATGGAAAGAATGCCTCGTTGCTGGGAATGGGACGGCCTTGCCCGCGTGGCGTCGGCCGGGGATGCCGCCCGTATATCAAAGCGCTTTTGGCCACGCAAACGGCGACGGTCACGAATGTGAGGCCACGGCGCCGTCATTTGCGAATGCTTCATTTTCGCGGCCGAATATGGCAGGGGACGCTGAAATGCCGCAAACAGCAGTTCATTGACAACCATGCCCATCACCAAAGACCCCGATAGCACCGCAGCCGCCGGCCCGGCGATCATCCTTGTCGAGCCGCAGCTCGGCGAGAATATCGGCATGGTCGCGCGCGCCATGGCCAATTTCGGACTGTCGGAACTGCGTCTGGTCAATCCGCGCGATGGCTGGCCGAGCGAGAAGGCGCGTGCCGCCGCCAGCCGTGCCGACCACGTCATCGATGCCGTCAAGGTTTTCGACGATCTGGCCTCGGCACTTGCCGACCTGAACTTCGTCTTCGCCACCACCGCCAGGCAACGCGACGGCTTCAAATCCGTGCGCGGCCCAGTGGAAGCGGGCAGGATGCTGCGCGCCCGTCACGGAATGGGGCAGCGCACCGGCATCCTGTTCGGTCGCGAGCGCTTCGGCCTCTACAATGACGAGGTTGGCCTCGCCGACGAGATCGTCACTTTCCCGGTCGATCCTGATTTCTCCTCGCTCAACATCGCCCAGGCGGCCTTGCTGATGTCCTACGAGTGGATGAAGTCGGGCCTGGAGGACGAGACCAGGACGAACTTTACCGGCCCTGACATGAAGCCGGCCAGCAAGGAAGAATTGCACGGCCTGTTCGCCTATCTCGAAGGCGCGCTCGAGGCGCGCGGATATTTCAGGCCGGCGCCGAAGAAGCCGAAAATGGTCGACAATCTGCGCGCCGTGCTGACGCGGGCAGGCTTTGCGGAACCGGAGCTCAAGGTGCTGCGCGGCATAATCTCTTCGCTCGACCGGTTCTCACCGGCGATGCCGCGCGGCGATGGGTCACCTGGCGATGACCCGAGGCGTTTGCCCGCGGCCGCCGCGCGCGCCCGCAAGGCGGAGGCGGCTGGCCGGGCACCGGACGCTGGCGACGACACGGACACGCCGCCGCTGGGCGGCAAGGGAACCGACAATGACTGACCAGCCGATCCTGATGTTCGATTCCGGCGTCGGCGGTCTGACCGTGTTGCGCGAGGCACGCGTCCTGATGCCCGACCGGCGCTTCATCTATGTCGCCGACGATGCCGCTTTTCCTTTTGGCGCCTGGGAGGAGCCGGCCCTAAAGGAGCATATACTCGGCCTATTCGCCAAACTGCTCGACCGGTTTGCGCCGGCTATCTCCGTTATCGCCTGCAACACCGCCTCGACACTGGTGATCGACGCGCTGCGCGAAAGATTTCCCGGCCATCCCTTCGTCGGCACGGTGCCAGCGGTCAAGCCGGCGGCCGAGCGCACGCGCTCCGGGCTGGTCTCGGTGCTGGCGACGCCGGGCACGGTGAAGCGCCAGTACACGCGCGACCTGATCAGCAAATGGGCGCAGAAATGTCATGTCCGCCTGGTCGGCAGCGACAGGCTGGCTGGCCTGTCCGAAGCCTATATGCGCGAGGGCTTCGTCGACGAGGAGGTCGTGCGCGCCGAGATCGCGCCATGCTTCATCGAGTGGGACGGCAGGCGCACCGACATCGTCGTGCTGGCCTGCACGCACTATCCTTTTCTGGTCAATCGCATGCGCAAGACCGCCCCCTGGCCGGTCGACTGGATCGATCCGGCCGAGGCGATCGCACGGCGCGCCCTTTCGCTGCTGCCGCCCATCGATGGCGCGCTGCCGCAAACCGAGCCTGACATCGCGGTTTTCACCTCGGGCAAGGCGGACTTTGCAGTCAGCCGCCTGATGCAGGGGTTCGGGCTGACCGTGCACTTGGACAGTGGCAAAACCGCCCGCCACTCAAACAGGTTCGAAGACGATGCTGCGTTGATCCGGATCGGCCAGGACCAGCCTTAGCGTCAGACCATCGCCCTGTCTGAGCCCCGAGGCCTTCACGGTGGCAACGACAGCCATGTCGGCAAGCTGAATGCGCACGCCATGGTCGACGAAGTCGGTGACGACGGCTTTGAACGTCTCGCCCTCGCGCCCCTCCAGCATTACCGCCTCGGCAAGGTCGATGGCCGCGTGGTTGATCTGCGAAGCGCGACTATCCGCACGTCCCATCGCCTTCGGCAATCTGGCGAACGCCTCGGTGACAGGCTGGGGCACGGGCTGGCCGTTGGCGATAGCCAGCGCGCAGCGAACGACATAGCGGTCGGCAAGGCGCCTTAGAGGCGCCGTTGCGTGGGCATAGGTCGCGGCCATCGCCTCATGCCAGGGGACAACGCCGTCCTGATACGGTTGATAAGATGCGCCGGGGCTCGCATGGCGGATTTCCAGCATCAGCGCCGCCTGATGCGGATCGGTCGGATCGAGGGTTCGCTGATAGTCCCTCAAACTGGTGGAAGCCGGCCAGGACAATCCGAGAGCCTGTGCGGCGTTGCGCAGCCTTTGAACCTTGAAGGCATCCGGCCCCGACATCACCCGAAACAGGCCGGTATGATGCGCAAGCATGGCATCGGCAATCGCCATGTTGGCGGCCAGCGAAAGCGCGGCGTTGTCCTGCTCGGATTGCAGCAGTGGTCTGAACGAAAGCCGGAATGTGCCGTCGGCGAGCCTTTCCACCTCCTGCTCGGGTGGGTCGACGCGGGAAGCCCCACGGCGCTGTTCGTTCGTCGCCATGCGCCGCGCCATTTCGGCGAAGCCGGTCGGGACATCCGAGGCCTTCACCCTGTCATAGGCGAGCTTCGCGCGGCTTTGAATGATTGCCCGCTCCGCGCCGTCCAGCTTCGTCGCGCCGTCCTGCGCAACCCGAACCGTGAAGATGACAGCCGGACGGGGTCCATCCGGCAACAGGCTTGCCGCGCCCTCGGCAATCACCGGGGGGTAGAGCCCGGCCTTGCCGTCCGGCAAGTAAAGCGTCTCGCCCCGCGTCCAGGCTTCGCGATCGATCGCGTCGCCGTCCTCGACGAACCAGGCCACGTCGGCGATGGCGTAATGCAGCAGAAGATCGCCACCGCTCGCCTCGATCGAGAACGCCTGGTCAAGATCGGTGGAAGCAGCCGGATCGAGCGTGACGAACAGGATATCAGTCCGATCGGCATGCTGGTTGGGCACACGTTTGGCCGCCGCCTCCGCCGCCGCAAGCACATCAGCCGGAAATCCGTCCGGCACGTGGAATTCGGCGCGTATTTTCGTCAGTCCAGTGGCGAGAACCTGTGAGGGATCGGTCAGGGATTTCATTTAGCCGTCCTACACTGGGGCTCCGGACACGGGAAGGCTGCTGACGAAAATCGCCGAGCGTGGCCTCGGACTGGCACCAAGCGGACCGGGAGCCGCGCCGCTGGCGCTGGAACCGCTGCCGAAGCATGGCGTTTCTCCTGACAGCAAAGGAGACCCGCCATGCCAGCCACTTCGAAAGCCCAGCAGAAAGCCGCCGGCGCCGCACTCTCCGCCAAACGCGGCGAGACCAAGAAAAGCGAACTCAAGGGCGCTTCCAAGGGCATGTATGAATCGATGAATGAAAAGCAGCTCGAGGAATTCGCCGAGACGAAGCGCAAGGGACTACCGGAGAAAAAATCCTAGGATTGAGCGCTTCGAGCCAGACTATCCTGGAATGAAAAAGGGCCAGCGACGTTCGCTGGCCCGGGATTGTGGCGTTGAACATCCTTACCAGCGGCAGCGCCGTACTCTCTCGACGATCACTCTGCGATGGCCATGCCGCCACACCACGCGCTTCTTCACGATGACGCGGCAAACCTGCTTGTGGCCGTGCCAATGACGCGCCATGGCCGGCTCAGGCGCCACCGCCATCGACCCAGCAAGCACCGCGGCGCCTGCCAGGGTAAGGAAAAACTTCTTCATGCAATTAAGCTCCTCTAGCTCCAGTCCCTTCCTGGTGCCGCTGGCGCAAAACCTCCCGCCGCATCGGCATCGCATCAACGCCTTGGACGCTATAGGGTTGCGTTGTGCCGCGCCACTCACAAGCTTGACATCGGTTAAATCTCGGTTTAACCAGCCGCCAACGCCGGGCAGCGATGTCCGGTGTTTGTTTTGTATACGCAAGATCTGTCACGACAATCGTTTCCGATCCTGTTTGAACTGACGTGTCCCGTGGGTTTTCCGCCGCGTTGCGTGGGAAAACCCTGTCAGGTCTCGAAAACGGAGGCCAGAGGAGGGCGCGTTTCCTTCACCCGGACCATGAGGTGCCGGGTGTGTTGTTTTTGAAAGGGAATGCGATGAGCAAGCGCGAATCCGCGAAATACAAGATCGACCGCCGTCTCGGCGAAAATATCTGGGGCCGCCCTAAGTCCCCGGTCAACAAGCGTGAATACGGCCCCGGCCAGCATGGCCAGCGCCGCAAGGGCAAGCTTTCCGACTTCGGCCTGCAGCTCCGTGCCAAGCAGAAGCTGAAGGGCCACTACGGCGACGTGTCGGAAAAGCAGTTCCGCAAGGTCTATGAAGAGGCCGATCGCCGCAAGGGCGACACTTCGGAGAACCTGATCGGCCTGCTCGAATCGCGTCTCGACGCGGTCGTCTACCGCTCCAAGTTCGTGCCGACCATTTTCGCCGCCCGTCAGTTCGTCAACCACGGCCACGTCAACGTCAACGGCAAGCGCGTCAACATCGGCTCGTATCGCTGCAAGCCGGGCGATGTCGTCGAAGTGCGCGAAAAGTCGAAGCAGCTGGTGATCGTCCTTGAATCGGTCGGCCTCGCCGAGCGCGACGTGCCGGACTACATCGAAGCCGATCACAACAAGATGGTCGCGACCTTCTCGCGCATCCCGGGCCTGGCGGACGTTCCGTTCGCCGTGCAGATGGAACCGAACCTGGTCGTCGAATTCTACTCGCGCTAAGCGAACGCTTTTTTGCGATACCGGAAGGCCGCCCTCGTAGGCGGCCTTTTGTTTTGGGCACCCGCTTTGCGGTGTGTCGCTAAAATCAATTTCGATTTTCCGGACAATGCGCTAAGCCGGGCGCAAGTCACATCCTGGGCGTCGCGCCATGAACATGCAGCCTGACATCGAAACACTTGAACCGGCCGCCGAAGGCGGCTCTCACCCGCTGTTCGCCGATGTACCGTCCTCGGTCGAGTTCAACAAGCTGCGCAAGCGACTGCTGCGGCTGACCCGCCAGGCGATCGAGGATTTTTCGATGGTGAAGCCGGGCGAGCGCTGGCTGGTCGCGCTATCGGGCGGCAAGGATTCCTACGGTCTGCTGGCCATGTTGCTTGATCTCAATTGGCGCGGGATGCTGCCAGTCGAGTTGCTGGCCTGCAATCTCGACCAGGGCCAGCCGAATTTCCCCAAGCATATCCTGCCCGAATATCTCCACACCAACGGCATAGCGCACCGCATCGAATACCGGGACACCTATTCGGTCGTCACCGACAAGCTCCCTGAAGGCAGCACCTATTGCTCGCTCTGCTCGCGGCTGCGGCGCGGCCATCTCTATAGGATCGCTCGCGAGGAAGGCTGCTCGGCCCTGGTCCTCGGCCATCATCGCGAGGACATCCTCGAAACCTTCTTCATGAACCTGTTCCATGGCGGCCGGCTTGCCGCCATGCCGCCAAAACTGCTCAACGACGAAGGCGACGTCATGGTGTTGCGGCCGCTGAGCTACTGTGCCGAAATCGATCTGGAGAAATTCGCTGCCGCGATGAGGTTCCCGATCATCCCTTGCGATCTCTGCGGCAGCCAGGAAGGGCTGCAGCGCAACGCCATGAAGGCGATGCTCGAGGACATCGAAAAGCGCATGCCCGGCCGCAAGGACACCATGATTCGCGCTCTGTCCAACACCAGGCCGTCGCATTTGCTCGACCGAAAGCTGTTCGATTTCGCCGCCCTCAATGAAACCCTCGCGATCAGGCAAGACATTTCCGATGACATTTGACGACACCGCGATCGACTGGCTGGCCGGCATTCTGGCCGAGGCAGCCCAAGCAGAAATCATGCCGCGCTTTCGCCGACTGGGCGACGGCGACGTCAGGCAGAAGACTTCCGCCGCCGACCTGGTGACGGAGGCCGATGTCAACGCCGAGCGGCTGATCACCGCCAGGCTGCGCGAGCGTTATCCCTCTGCCATGGTGGTGGGCGAGGAGGCCTGCTCCGAAGATCCGGCGCTGCTCGACGGCTTGGGCGATGCCGAACTGGCGTTCACCGTCGACCCGGTCGACGGGACCTTCAATTTCGCGTCCGGCGTGCCGCTGTTTGGGGTCATGCTGGCGGTCGTGGTCAGGGGGGAGACGGTCGCGGGCATCATCCATGATCCGGTGGGCAAGGACTGGCTTATCGCCGCCAGGGGCGCCGGAAGCCATATCAGCCATTCCAATGGCAGCCTGGAGAAAGTGCATGTGGCGCCGCCCGTGCCGATCTCGCGGATGACCGGCGCGGTCTCCTGGCAATATCTCGACGAACCGGAGCGCTCGCGCCTGGCGCGCAACCAGACCAAGGCACTGTCGCAGTTCGCCTACCGCTGCGCTGCTCACGAATATCGCCTGCTGGCGAGCGGGCATGCGCATTTTGTCGTCTACAACAAGCTGATGCCCTGGGATCATCTGCCCGGCGTGCTGATCCATCAGGAGGCCGGCGGCCATGCCGCTCGGATCGACGGCAGCGCTTATCTGCCTTCGCATGTCGATGGCGGTCTCCTTGTCGCGCCGGACCAGGACAGCTGGCAGGAACTGCGCCGCGAGCTGTGGGCGGAATAGGACAATTCCTGTGGCTTGAACCCTTGTATGATCGAGCCGGGCGTTTTGGCGGAGGCTCCCGGATGAAACCTCGGTTCGCAATTTTTGCGGCGGCTCTTGCCGGAGTGCTGTTTGCGAACTCCAGCGCGGCAATCGCGCAAGAACGCCCCTGTCACAGTCACGATTCCATCGACACCATCAAGGAGATGTCGGACGCTATCCATGCCTGTTGGAAGCCGCCACCCGGAACCGCGGGCATGTCCTTGACGATGCGGTTCTCGCTTCGTCGCAATGGCACCCTGATCGGGACGCCTCGCGCCACCTATTCCGATCTGGGGGCCGATCCGCGGCTCAGCCGAGCCTTCGTGGCGTCCATCCTCAAGGCGCTCGACGACGCTCTGCCATTGCCCTTTTCGGATGGCATGGGCAGAGCGATCGCGGGGCGAATGCTCTCTCCTCGCTTCACCGCGGCGCTTGAAGGCGCATCCTGACACCACCAGCAAACGAAAATCAGTGCAGGTCGGTGACGTGGCCTGAAACGGGGGCGTTCTGCGGCTGGAACATCTTGCCGCGCTCGGCAAACAGGATCATCAGCAGCGCGGCGACCGAGACGCTGCAGAAACCGGCGGCCAGCGGCGTCACCGTGCCGTTGAAAGCCTGGCCGATCAGCGTGCCGAGAATGCCGCCGAGAAAAGTCTGCATGAAACCCAGGATGGACGACGCCGTGCCGGCCAACTGGCCAAGCGGCTCCATGGCCAACGCATTGAAATTGGCTCCAAGACAGCCAAACGGCAGCATGGCACTGGCAAAGAAGGTGATGAACAGCCAGAGCGGCATCTTCGTTTCCAGTGAAACCACCAGCCAGGCCAGGCTGATCACCAGAAACAGCAGTAGCGCGCTTTGCGACAGGCGGCGCATGCCGACGCGGCCGACGAGGCGCGAGTTCAGATAGTTGGAGAAGGCGAGTACGCCCGCGACACCGGCGAAGATGACGGGAAACATCTCGCCGACGTTGAAGATGTTGACGTAGATCTGCTGCGCCGAGGCGATGAAGCCGAACATAGCGCCGAAGATGAACGTGCTGGCGAAGGCATAGCAGAGCGCGATGCGGTTGGTGAGCACGATGCGGAAACCGCCGAGGATGGATGAAACCGTCAGTGGCCGGCGATATTCGGGATGCAGCGTCTCTGGCAGGCGCAGCAGCGACCAAGCCGAGACGATCATAGCTCCGACAGCCATGGTGACGAATATCCAATGCCAGGTCGCGAACAGCATGATGAACTGGCCGATGCCTGGAGCCACGACCGGGATCGCCATGAACACCATGAAGATCAGCGACATGACCTCGGCCATACGCCGGCCGTCGAATGTATCACGCACGATCGAAACCGCTATGACGCGCGTGGCTGCCGCGCCAAGGCCTTGCACGGCGCGGCATATCAAGAGCGCTTCAAAGCTCGGCGCGATGGCGGCCGCGGCGGCCGCCGCCACATAGATAATCAGGCCGGCGACAAGCGGCGAGCGGCGCCCGAACCGGTCCGAGATCGGCCCGAAGAACAGTTGTCCGCCGCCGAAACCCAGTATGTAGGCAGTGACAACATATTGCCGATGATTCTCGTTCTCGACCCCGAGCGAAGCGCCGATCTGCTGCAGCGCCGGCAGCATGATGTCGATGGCTAGCGAATTGAGCGCCATCAGCGCGGCGCAGAGCGCAATGAACTCCCAGCGCGGAATCGGCAATTGGCCTGCCCGAGGCAAGGTGCTTGCCCCTTGCGGCGCTGATTTCTGCTGGTCCACGGCAAGTCCGATCTCTCAAACGAAAACGCGCCGGCGGGCCGGCCATTTGGCTCGTCTTGGTCCCGGGATCCGGGCTTGTAAAATTGCCGAGGTGGGGCCGCCTCGGTGGCCTGGGCATGTCGAAATCGACATGCCTGAACGGAAGTCAGGCGGCGCCTTTGACGCTCACGCCCTTCTCGACCAGGAAGGTCTGCAACTCGCCGGCCTGGAACATTTCGCGAATGATATCGCAGCCGCCGACGAATTCGCCCTTGACGTAGAGTTGCGGGATTGTCGGCCAGTTGGAATAGTCCTTGATGCCCTGGCGCAGTTCGGCGGAGTCCAGAACGTTCACGCCTTTGTAGTCGGCGCCGATATAGTCGAGGATCTGGACCACCTGGCCGGAAAATCCGCATTGGGGGAAGCCCGGCGTGCCCTTCATGAAAAGGACGACGTCGTTGCCCTTCACTTCATTATCGATGTAGTCGTTGATGCCGCTCATGGAATATCCTTTCACGCCTGTGGGAGTCAGGCTCGAAACATGTCCCTCAAATAAACCCATAGGTTGCCCGAAACAAGACTTTAGCCGTGCCGTCACCCGAATGGCGCAAAGAATGGCCGGTTTTGGGCCAAGCGTGTCGGGTGGAAATGCCTCAGTCGGGAACGCTGGTCTGCAGCGCCAGCGCGTGCAGCACGCCGCCCATATTGCCCTTCAATGCGTCATAGACCATCTGATGCTGCTGGACGCGGCTTTTTCCGCGAAAGCTCTCGGCCACGACCTCAGCGGCGTAGTGGTCGCCGTCACCGGCCAGGTCGCGAATCGTCACACGGGCATCCGGTATGCCGTCCTTGATCAGTTTCTCGATGTCGTGGGCATCCATTGCCATTGCGGAAATTCCTGTTTCGGGAGGGCGCGGCGCGGCGGCCCATGCGATGAGAGTCGGGCAAGCCTAGAGCCTTTCTAATCCGGATTGAAGCGGTTCTGTCCAGTGTCCGTTCTGCTGGTGTTCAGGCGATGCTTTCACCCGGCCCCTGCGCCGGCTCATCCTCGCGCATCGAGAAGGCGCGGCCAAGGCTGAAGACCAGCACGTAGAGCGGGATGTTGATCGCCATGTTGGCGATCGGCAGATAGCTGGTCATTCGCCAGGCGGGCGAGAAGAACGGCTGGCCATAACCATCGCAGACAAGCGAAGAGCCGTACTCCCACAAGGCCCCCAAGACGGCCGAGACGGCGAAAAGCTTGATGCAGGTGACGACGTGTCTTGTCCGCGCCTGGTCCGGCAGAAGCCGATTCCAGAGCACCAGGCAGACGATCGGAACCGCATAGATGAGGTTCTGCAGGACAAGCATCGGAAGCGTGCCGTTGGCCGCGGCGAGGAATTCTCCGCGCGTTTCCAGCCTGGGACAAACCTCGCTCGATGTCGTCGAGAGCAGGAAGAAGACGAACGGCCCGAGGCACCAGAAGAAGAACAGCGACGGCCAGAATACGACTGCAAGCAGCGCCCGGAGGGCCAGTTTCTTGTGATTGAGCGGGATCTCTGGACAAAACGGTTTTCCGTTTGTCCGAGAAAACGGGGTTCCACTTTTCAGGATCATGCTCTGGTCAATTGGCCTGATCCATGAAGCGCGGGAACCAGCCTTCATGGGCGGCGGTCAAGTCGCTGACAGGGATTGCCCTGGCATCGCCCAGCTTCAGCGCGGCGCCCCCGGTCGAGCCGATCCACGGCGCGAAAATGCCGAGTTCGCCCTGCTGCTTGCGGATGGCGTCCCATTCATCGCCATGCGGATCGATCGATAGCGTCAGCAGATAGCGGCCCTGGTCTTCGCCGAACCAGACCGGGATCGGATCGGTACCGACAAGCCCGGGAACGGTGGCGCCGATGCCCGACGCCATCGCCATTTCGGCCAGCGCCACCGCAATGCCGCCATCGGAGACGTCATGCGCGGCAGTGACGATGCCGGATGCGATCAACGAGCGTACATGGTCGCCGACGCGCTTCTCGTGTTCGAGGTCTACCGGCGGCGGCGGGCCGTCGGTTCGGCCGTGGACATCCCTGAAATAGACGGACTGGCCAAGATGCGTTCCCCAGGAAGCCGGTGCGCCGACCAGCAGGATCATCTGGCCCTCCGCGGCGAAACCGATCCGCGCCATCTTCGACCAGTCTGATATCAGGCCGACGCCGCCGATGGTCGGTGTCGGTAGGATGCCCTGGCCGTTGGTCTCGTTGTAGAGCGAGACATTGCCCGACACGATCGGGAAACCAAGCGCCCGGCAGGCGTCGCCGATGCCTTTCACCGCGCCGACCAGTTGGCCCATGATCTCAGGCCGTTCGGGATTGCCGAAATTGAGATTGTCGGTGGCGGCGAGCGGCAGCGCGCCGGTGGCGGTCAAGTTGCGCCAGCATTCGGCCACCGCCTGCTTGCCGCCCTCATAGGGGTCGGCCTCGCAATAGCGCGGCGTCACGTCGGAGGAGAAGGCCAGCGCCTTGGTCGGATGGCCCTCGACCCGCACCACGCCGGCATCACCGCCCGGAAGCTGCAGCGAATTGCCCTGGATCAGCGTGTCGTACTGTTCCCACACCCAGCGGCGCGAAGACAGGTCTGGTCCGCCAAGCAGCTTCAGCAGCGCATCGGCGAGGTCGGCCCGCGGGATATCGTTGGCGGCAAGCGGCGCCGGCTTCTTCGGCTCGACCCAAGGGCGATCGTATTCGGGAGCCTTGTCACCGAGATCCTTGATCGGCAGGTTGGCGACCTCGTTCCCCTGGTGCCGCACGCGGAAGCGCAGATCGTCGGTGGTCTTGCCGACGATGGCGAAGTCGAGGCCCCATTTGTGGAAGATCGCCTGGGCTTCCTTCTCTTTTTCGGGGCGCAGCACCATCAGCATGCGCTCCTGGCTTTCCGACAGCATCATCTCGTAGGCGCTCATGCGCTCCTCGCGCACCGGCACCTTGTCGAGGTCGAGTTCGATGCCGAGGTCGCCCTTGGCGCCCATTTCGACCGCCGAACAGGTGAGGCCGGCAGCACCCATGTCCTGGATGGCGATAACGGCGCCCGAAGCCATCAGTTCGAGAGAGGCCTCCAGCAGGCATTTTTCGGTGAAGGGATCGCCGACCTGCACGGTCGGGCGCTTCTCGTCGATCTTGTCGTCGAATTCGGCCGAGGCCATGGTGGCGCCGCCGACGCCATCGCGGCCGGTCTTGGCGCCGAGATAGACGACCGGCAGGCCGACGCCCTTTGCCTCGGACAGGAAGATGGCATCGGTCTTGGCAAGGCCCGCGGCAAAGGCGTTGACCAGGATGTTGCCATTGTAGCGGGCGTCGAAATTGACCTCGCCGCCGACCGTCGGCACGCCGAAGGCATTGCCGTAGCCGCCGACGCCGGAAACCACGCCCGCGACCAGATGCCTCGTCTTGGGATGGTCGGGCGCGCCAAAGCGCAGCGCGTTCATCGCCGCGATCGGCCGCGCGCCCATGGTGAAGACGTCGCGCAAGATGCCGCCGACGCCGGTCGCCGCACCCTGATAGGGTTCGATGAAGGAGGGGTGGTTGTGGCTTTCCATCTTGAAGACGACGCAGTCGCCGTCACCGATGTCGACCACGCCGGCATTCTCGCCTGGGCCCTGGATGACCTGCGGTCCGGTCGTCGGCAAGGTGCGCAGCCATTTCTTCGAGGATTTGTAGGAGCAGTGCTCGTTCCACATCGCCGAGAAGATGCCGAGTTCGGTGAAGCTCGGCTCGCGCCCGACCAGATCGAGGATGCGCTGATACTCGTCCGGCTTCAGCCCATGCGAGGCGATGAGGTCTGGTGTGATCGGGACGGAATTGGAAATGGTCATGGGCGGCGATTTATGTCCATGGAGCGGGGATTTTGAGTCTCCTCTTATCGCAAGCCTTGCGGCCGATACACCCGTCGGCTGAGGAAAAAGGCAGAAAGCAACAGGGGTGACGACCGCGACAGACCGCGGCGGGCCTTTTGGTGAACAGCGATAGGCGTCCCCCAGCTTTCAATTGCCCGCAAAACCAAAATTGGGAACGCTCTGATGCCCCGGTCGTTAGGTCGCTATCACCCGAGGAGACAGACCATGGCTACCAAGCAAGGCAAGAACGACAATCGCCTCTCGGACAAGGAAGCTCTCCATATCGCGGAGACCACCGACGTTTCGCCGCGGCAGGCCAAGGAATTGGCTGAGAAGCACGGCAAGGAAAAAGCCGAGAAGGAAGCCAAGAACTTCAAGGCCGAAGGCTGATCCGGGTCCGGTTCCGACAAGTCCCGGTTTCACACGGCGGCGTCTCGAGGCAAGCAGGGAAGCGTGGCCGCGAACGGTTCAGGAAAAACTGTCGTAGCCCGCGCGGCCCTCATCCAGCAGCCGCCTGATCACGCCGACGCCGCCGGCAATATCCTCGCGCCGGTTCGGCTGCGAGACGCCGAAGCGAACCCCATGGAAAACCCGCTCCGAGCGCCCCGCCTTGAACTCATCCTCATCGTCGATCAGCACGCCATGCTCCAGGCAGGCATTCTTGAACGTACCGGAAAGCCATGGGTCGGGCAGGGTGAGCCAGACGAACGGCACTTTGTCGTGCGATTTGAATGAGAAGCCCGCCAAACTTTCTCGCACTATGGACATGCGGGCGCTGATCTCAGCGATGCTGCGCTTGCGGATTTCGCTGGCCTGACCGGAAAGCACAAGCCGGGCATTCACCTCCGCCAACAGGAATGGCATGCCGCCCGTCATCATTTTGTGGGCGACCCGGATGCGATGGCGATAGGCGGGCGGGCAGGAGAGCCAGCCGCCACGCAGTCCGGCGGCGACCGATTTCGACAGGCCGCCGGCGATGATGGTGCGTTCGGGCGCGAATTCGGCAAGCAGCGGTGTCAGGTCGTCGGTCAAATGGCCGTAGAGGTCATCCTCGATCAGGATGACGTTGTAATCACGGGCGACACGTGCAATCGCCTCGCGTCGCGCCGACGACAAGGTCACCAAGGTCGGATTCTGCGCCGTCGGTATCAGGAAGATCATCTTGGGGTGCTTTTGCGCGCAGACGCGTTCGAAATCCGCCGGGTCGAGGCCTTCATCGTCCGATGCCACCAGCGCGGTGCGCCGGCCGATCAGGCCGGCGCTGCGGGAAATCTGGGAGTAGGTGAGGTGCTCGAAGGCGACGTAGTCGCCGGGCGTGGTCAGGGCCGCGATCGCCGCCATCACCGCGGCATGGGTACCAAGGGTGGGGACGATTGTATCGATCGTTGGCCGGAAGGCATTCCGGGACAGCCACCGGGCGCCGGCTTCGTACCAGCGATCCGGGAAGTCGCGCGTGTAACTTGAAATCTCATGCGGGTGGTCCTGTGCGGTGCGCGACAGGACGTCGGCTACAACGGCGCCCTGGCCAATATCAGGGGCGGCCGTGCTGTCGAACCGCAACTTGCCCTTGGGGGCATCGACATAGCGCGTGCCCTCCACGCTTGTGTCGGGCGCCTCCGGCTTCGTAACCCCGATGTTTTGACTGAGCACATAGGTACCGCGTCCGACTTCGCCGCTGACGAGGCCGCGCTCGCGCAGCAATTGATAGGCCCGCCCGACAGTGCCGACCGTGGCGCCGATGTCGTAGGCAAGGTCGCGCTGCGGCGGCAGCTTCGCCCCCGCGCCGATCACTCCTCGGTCGATATCGGTCTCGATGGAATCCGCGAGACGCTGATACAGCGGTCCTGAACCGGTGAGATCTGGAATCCAATTTGTCATGGTGACAATTTTCTATATTGCACCGTTTTGGGAGTCAATACATATCGGTAGCGCACCGAACCAACGGTGCAATTGACATTTGGGCAGAAAGAAAATGAATACAATCGGAACATTTCGCCGCTCCGGAACCCAATTGCTCGGCCAGCCTGCTCGCCCCTCCGGGCAGCGCGGCTTCGCCGGCCGGGTTGTACAAGTGGTCAGCTCGCTGGCGAAATGGATCGACCATCTGCTTGAGCGCCGGCGCGGCCGGCTGGCGCTGCTGGAGATGACCGACGATCAACTCAAGGACATCGGCATCTCACGCTGCGACGCTCACCGCGAAGGCATCAAGCCGCTCTGGGAATAGTGGCCAATCTATCGGGCGTCTTTGCTCCCGAGGCGCCCGATAGCATGGTCGACGAAAACGGCGACGACGCATATCACCAGGAAAAGTATGGTTATGGCGAGCGCGGCCACGGCGACGCTCTCAACGCCGTTCCTGGTGACATCGAGGAAGGGGTAGGGCATTTCGCCCGCCAGCGACGCGCGCATCAGCGCATAGGCCAGATAGGCGATGGGCCAGATAGGCGATGGGCCAGATAGGCGATGGGATAGAGCACCCACCAGGAGATGTCGCTCCATCGCGTCCTGCCATCGACGCCCGATATCAGCCACCACAGCACGAACACCACCGGCGTCACGTAGTGCAGCAGGACGTCGCAGAGCAGGAACAGAGCCGCGCCAGAACCGTGGCATAGACAATGAAGACCAGGGTGATGGAAGCCGCGACGCCCGCGCGCATCCGCGGTCCGGCAAAGGCCGGCAGCCATGCATGGAAGCTGGACGACAACAGCGAGGCGTGCACCAGCACGGCGCCAATGTTGGTCAGAATGGCGAAGAAGCTGAAATAGAACACGATTGAGCCGAGAACGCCGCGGCCCGCTTCCATCGAAGCCGGAATGGTGATCGAGAACTGCAAAGCGAGCGCTATCAGGCCAACAGCCAATCCCGCGATCTGCAGGAACCGGCCCATGGCTGGCTCAGGCGGTGGCCGCGCAGGCCGGATTGCCCGCCTGCCAGCGCGCGATATCAGAGCTGATGCGTGCGCCAAGCGGGTCGTTCATCAACGGTCCGAAGACGTCGACACGGCTTGAATTGCCCTGTGCCTGCACGACCAGCAACGGTTTGCCGCCATAGTGCTTGGCCGGCACCAGAAGGAAGCGCGGCGTGCCGCTGAACGAGTTCAGCTCATTGGCCATCTGATATTGCTTGAAGGCCGGATCCTTGCTGGCGAT
Organism: Mesorhizobium sp. URHB0026; assembly: GCF_054059755.1. Classification (NCBI taxonomy): domain Bacteria; kingdom Pseudomonadati; phylum Pseudomonadota; class Alphaproteobacteria; order Hyphomicrobiales; family Phyllobacteriaceae; genus Mesorhizobium; species Mesorhizobium sp. URHB0026. Next base: position 4,021,881 of record NZ_JBSSCN010000001.1, read on the forward strand.
CCAGCATTTGTGGGCCGATATCGCCACCTGTTCCATGGACAGCAGCGCGGCACTCTTGCCCGACGGCACGGGGGTAATCTTGGGGCTCGATTGACAAGATGCCAAGGCAAAGCCTGACACGGCGATCAGGGCGATCGTCCTGTTCCTGATCAAGCGGCACCCATTTCGAGTTCGGACAGAAAGATCTTCAGGCCGTCGGTCATCTCGCCCCACACCCTGGACAATGCCGGATGCTGCGAGGCGATCTGCTCATAGGCATCGAATCTGGGATAGGCGTCGAGCAGGTCGTGGCGGCCGGTCATGGCTCGGAAATTGTTCAAGATGAACCGCGTCGGCGTCAGCCAGGCATCGGCGAAACTGATGTCGCTGCCGAGCGCGAAGGGGCCTTGCGCCATGCGTGCCTCGATGGCGGCCAGCCCATGGTATAGACGGGCGAATTGGGCGTCGATCTCGGCAGTGTTGCGCTTCGGCACGAAATGCAGTTCGAAAAGCTTCATCGTCGGTGTGAGCACGTCGAGATCGACGATGCGGGCAAACATGCGCACCAGCGCGCGGTCCTTCGAATCGGGCGGCAACAGCGCCGGTTCGGGAAACCGTTCCTCGAGATATTCGGCGATGACCACCGATTCGACGATCGTTTCGCCCGATCCGGTGATCAGGACCGGAATCCGGTTCATCGGCGAGATGGCGCGAAATGCCTCGGGGATCGGAAAACCGGGCGGCGGCGCGATGATCTTGATCGGCACATCCTTGATATAGGCCAGCGCCCGCACGATCGACGAGTAGGGCGACAACGGCCGCGAATAGAGTTTCATGACCGTCTCTCCCTCACGCTATGACCTTGAATTGCCGCAATTCTTAAGGTTGCGGTCGCAAACTTCAAGCGGCAATGCCCAAGGCGCCTTCGAACAACGCTCTGCCGTCATTGCCGCCATGAGCTGCTTCTATCAGATTCTCGGGATGCGGCATCAGGCCGAGCACATTGCCTTGTTCGTTGACGATGCCGGCAATGTCGTTGATCGAGCCGTTCGGGTTGGTGCCTTCGGCATAACGGAACACCACCTGGCCTTCGCCTTCGAGACGGGCAAGTGTGTCGGCGTCGGCAAAGTAATTCCCGTCGTGATGCGCCACCGGTGAGCGGATGATCTGGCCCGGCTGGTAGCGATGCGTGAACATGGTGTTGGCGTTGGCGATCTCGAGCTTGACCTGCCGGCAGACGAATTTCAGCGAGGTGTTGCGCATCAGCGCACCTGGCAGCAGACCGGCCTCGACGAGAATCTGGAAACCGTTGCAGACGCCGATGACCATGACGCCCTTCGCAGCCTTTTCGGCGACCGCCCGCATGACCGGCATGCGTGCCGCGATCGCGCCGCAGCGCAGATAGTCGCCGAAGGAAAAGCCGCCGGGGATGGCGATCAGGTCGACATCGGGAATTTCGGTGTCGGTCTGCCAGACGGTTGCCGGCGCCTGTCCGGAAATCTTGGTCAGCGCCGCGATCATGTCGCGGTCGCGGTTGAGGCCAGGGAGAAGGACGACAGCTGATTTCATTTTGGTTCGTATGGCCTTTGTGCTTCGGCAAGCTCGCGCGGGCCGAGACGGCGTTCTATGCGTTCAAGTCGATCGTCCTGGCGGGTGAGAATGCCATGGATGTTATGGATGTCACTTTGCGTTGCCACCATGTGACCCGCATCACATTCAATTCCCGTTTTGTCTCGGAAACGTCCTGACGAAGCTCACCAATGTCGTGATGCACGGGCTCCAGCAGCTCGAACATCAACTCATTGGTGACTTCAGGCATACTGCCTCCGAGACAACCTCAGGTAAGTGTCACACTATAATTCTCGATCACCGTGTTGGCCAGCAGCTTGTCGCACATGGCATTCAGATCGGCTTCGGCCTTGGCCTTGTCGCTTTCCGCCAGTTCGACGTCAAACACCTTGCCCTGCCGTACCGCGCCGACGCCATCGAAGCCCAGCCCCGACAGCGCATGTTCGATCGCCTTGCCTTGCGGGTCGAGCACACCATTCTTGAGGGTGACGGTAATGCGGGCCTTGATCACGCTGGACATGCTCCTGTTCTGAAGTTGAGGCGCAAGCCGCTATCAGTGCGGCTTGCCTTTGAGGCCGTCGGTCGAGGCGACAAGCACCGGACCGGTAGGACGTGGCGGCTCGTTCTCGTTCATGATGCCGAGGCGACGGGCGACTTCCTGATAGGCCTCGACGAGACCGCCCATGTCGCGGCGGAAACGGTCCTTATCGAGCTTGTCCTGCGTCGCCACGTCCCACAGGCGGCAGGAATCCGGCGAAATCTCGTCGGCCACGACGATGCGCATCATGTCGCCCTCGAACAGGCGACCGCACTCGATCTTGAAGTCGACGAGCTGGATGCCGACCCCCATGAACAGGCCGGAGAGGAAATCGTTGACGCGGATGGCCAGCGCCATGACATCGTCGATCTCCTGCGGGCTTGCCCAGCCGAACGCCGTGATGTGCTCTTCCGAAACCATCGGATCGTCGAGCGCGTCGGCCTTGTAATAGAATTCGATGATCGAGCGCGGCAGGACGGTGCCTTCCTCGATGCCGAGGCGCTTGGACAGCGAACCGGCGGCGACATTGCGCACCACCACCTCGAGCGGGATGATCTCGACTTCCTTGATCAGCTGCTCGCGCATGTTGAGCCGGCGGATGAAGTGGGTCGGGATGCCCATGCGGTTCAAATGGTTGAAGATGTATTCGGAAATGCGGTTGTTGAGCACACCCTTGCCGTCGATGACCTCGTGCTTCTTCTTGTTGAACGCGGTTGCGTCGTCCTTGAAGAATTGGATCAGCGTGCCCGGCTCGGGTCCTTCATAGAGGATCTTGGCCTTGCCTTCATAAATGCGGCGGCGATTTTTCATTTGAATTTTTCTCTGGATTGCGGGCAGGCGGCAAGCGACCACTTCCTGTCCGTCCGCCTGAACTAATGCGGCGACGGTGACGTTCAATGCCGGGTCTATCCCAATCACACCGTTTGCTCAATCGGCAAATCCTTCCAATCAACCGCTTTCGGGACTGAAATGCCGCAGCGCAGCATATGACGAAGCATATTGACCGGCCCGCGACCTTTTGGTTTGTGCTTCGGCAACACACATATCCATTGCCAACGAATCGGATTTGACCCGGAGGGACGCCATGAGCAGCATGAAAGACCGCGAAGAGGGCTTCGAACGCAAATTCGCATTCGACGAGGAGCTTCGGTTCAAGGCTTCGGCGCGGCGGAACAAGGCGCTTGGTCTGTGGGCCGCCGAAAAGCTCGGAAAATCCGGCGCCGATGCCGACGCCTACGCCAAGGAAGTCGTTGTTTCCGACATCGAGGAAGCCGGCGACCACGACGTGTTCCGCAAGATCCGCAAGGATTTCGATGCCGCCGGCGTCGAGCAGTCCGATCACCAGATCCGCCGCACCATGGACGAAATGATGGCGCAGGCGATCGAGCAGATCAAGAACACCTGATCCGGCCCTTATCTGGACCAATGAACCGCCCGGCCGATCCGGGCGGTTTTTCTTTGCCTTTGCGGCGGTTTCCGGCTGAAACTGCCGACGTCAACGAGGAAAGAGATTAGATGTCCCTAAAGTCCCGTCTTGCCGCGGATGAAACGCTGGTAACCGCCTGGTCGGGCGTGCCGGACGCCTTGACCGTGGAGATCCTTGCCAGGCAGGACTTCGATGCCGTCACCCTCGACATGCAGCATGGCGGCCATCACGAGGACAGCGTCCTGCGCGGCCTGGCACCGGTACTAGCCCTGGGCAAGCCGGCGCTGGTGCGCATTCCCGTTGGCCGTTTCGACATGGCCAGCCGTGCTCTCGATTTCGGCGCCGAGGCGGTCATTGCGCCGATGGTCAACTCCGTGGCAGATGCAAAGCTGTTCGCAGCGGCCATGAAATATCCCCCACTCGGCGAGCGCTCGTGGGGTCCGACCTATGCCTTTCCCCGCCATGGCAAGGGCGACTATGCCGAATGGCTGCGGGACACCAATCAGCGCACCATGGCTTTTGCGATGGTCGAGACGCGCGCTGCGCTCGACGCGCTTGGCGGCATCCTCGACACGCCCGGCATCGACGGCATTTTCCTCGGGCCGTCCGACTTCTCAATCGCTTGGACCAACGGTGCCACGGTCAATTCCACGCTGGAAAGCATGATGGAGACGGTGGCCTCGGTTGCCGAGCGCACCCGCAAGGCCGGCAAGCATGCGGCGATCTACGTCGTCGAACCGGCTATCGCCGGCCGCGTCGTGTCGATGGGCTACCGCCTGCTCGCCACGGGCTCCGAGCACGCGCTGATTTCATTGGGAGCAAAGACCCTGCTCAAGGACATGCGGGACTCGATCGGATCCTGAAGCAGCGGACTGCTGTCGCCAGCGTGTTTGCTCAGGCCCTTGCCACGGCGAGCGCCGTGGCGGCCGATCCGCCGCGTCTGATTTTTGTCGAACAGAGCGCCGAGCGCCTGGACCCACCAGTTGTTGAAAGCCATCAGCGGCAACGCCGCGAGGATCGACCCAGATATCGCGGCGGCAGCGCCGAGTGCGGCGGAGTCGCTTGCCAACAGGACCCATGATCCCAACGAGCAGATAACGGGTACATGCACCAGGTAGAGCGGGAAAGACAGGTCGCCCAGGAAACGTGCGGCCTTGCCGGAGAGCCATGACGGTGGGTCATCCATGCTCAGCATGGCGTAAACCAGCATGATGCTTGCCGGGATGGCCACGCAAGCTTGCCGCAAACCGATATCGGAAGCTGCAAAATCGAGCACGGCGAAGGGCCGGTATATTCCGACAGCGTCTCCTGCATAGCCCAGCAGCGCCACGGAAACCGTCACCATCGCACCTCTCACCCACCGATTGGGACGAAACTCCATGGCGAGAAGAGAATAGAGCAGGAGACTGGCCGGAAAGGCGCAAACGAGGAAGCTGAATTGCAATGCCAGGAATGTGCCTGCGGCCACGCCGAACCATGACAGCAGCATCCAGCGGCCCTGGAGGGAGAAGATGATCGGGGCGAGGGCGAAGGTCATCATGCTCCCCCAGAACTCGACCGTCATGGTCCACAGGCTACTGTCATAGGATTTGTCGCCATAGATGAATGTCCGCCACGCCCCTTCCATGAACGCGTCGGCGAAGCTCGCGGTCTCCGGTGAAAGCAGCTTTGGAGCATTGCCGAATCTGCTCAGCCACGTGGATTGGGTAACGGCGGCGGCATCGCTGAAAAAATACAGATCGAGCTTGAAGAGGATACAGGATGACAGAACCGCAACCAGCACGGGGCCGGCCAGACGAGGTAGGCGCTTTATCGCTCCTAGCAACAAATCTTCTGCTTTGCGGGATTGAAAATAGCGCTTCACAAGCACGTACGAGGACAGGACGAAGAACAAATAGACGGCAGAGCCGCCATTGAAAGCAACGAAAGCAAGACCCCTCTTCAGGGATTGCGCAGCCTGGTCTCCGTCACCTTTCGCTAACGGCGCAAAAGCTCTCAAAAGATGGCCGTTCAGAACGACGAGCGCCGCGACACCTCTCAGAAATTCGAGTGAAGCGTCCTTGCGCAAGCATTGGCCTCTGTTTCAAGAGCGAAGAATTGGCAGCCCGGTTCAAGCACAGATCATCATTCGGAAGCACTCCGCTGCCTCTGAATAATTAATGCTAGCCCTCTTAAATTATCATTTATTCGAGTCCCGCAGTTTGATCGAATGCCATCGTGCGTTGATTTTGGCGCGCCTCACAGGTCCGTCAGGAATTTGGCGAAGGTCATGGATCCCTCGGGCCAGGGGCCAAAGCCTGAATCCTCGCTGAGATGGCCGGTTTCTCCGGCATCGATGAACAGCGAGCCCCAGGCACCGGCGATGTCCTCGGCGACATCGAAAGGGCAGAAGGGGTCGTTGCGGCTGGCGATCACGATGGAGGGAAACGGCAGCGGTTCGCGAGGATAGGGGCCGAAGGTCATCAGATGTCTCGGCTTGATCTTGGGATTCGCGACGTCCGGCGGTGCCACGAAGAAGGCGCCGGCGACCGGCTTCCGGAACTGCGGAATGGCTTGCACGGCCGCGGTTACACCCAGCGAATGGGCTACGAGAACAACAGGTCTTTCGGCCTCGTTGACTGCCTTGGCGACGCTCGCCGTCCAGTCCTCGCGCAGCGGCTTCGACCATTCGGCCTGCTCCACGCGACGCGCCGTCGACAGTTTCGATTGCCAGCGGGTCTGCCAATGCTCAGGCCCCGAATTGGTGTATCCGGGAATGATCAGAATATCTGCGTCCTTGACTTTCATGGCGCTCAGATAGCGAGCGCGATTGCCTCATGCAACCTTCGATGGGCAGGCTTCCGGTCGTAACGGTGAACAACATGTTCGCCTTTCGCTGTCTTGTGTGAACGATGAAGATCGACGATCTCTGTCGGCAGAGAAACAGCCGTGGAGCACCGGGACTTTGGGGCTGACACGACGTAAAATGATCGGCGCCGCCGGGCTCCTGGCTTTGGGAGCTTCGCGAGACGTCGCCGCAACGGAGACAATGATGAGCGAACTGCCATTTGCCGCCACCACGCCGGTGAGCGTCGCCCGCGTCGGACTGAAGGCGCGCGATGCCGAAAGTCTTGCCGCCTATTATCGTAAAGTCGTCGGACTGCGGGAATTGAGCCGCGCCGACGGCGCGATCACGCTCGGCGCCGGCAGCCGTCCGCTGATGGTGCTTGAGCCGGACAGTTCTGCCAAACCGGACGATCCGCGCAGCGCCGGCCTGTTCCATACGGCTTTCCTGCTGCCCAGCCGTGCCGATCTCGGACGCTGGATCAACCACGCCATCTCAGACAAGATCACTATCGAGGGCGCTTCGGACCATCTGGTCAGCGAAGCGCTCTACCTGACCGACCCCGAGGGCAACGGCATCGAAATCTATGCCGACCGCCGCCCGCAGGATTGGAAATGGAACGGCGACAAGATCGCCATGGCGACCGAGCGGATGAACATTCCGTCTGTCGTTGCCGAAGTGCCGGCCGGCGATGCGGGATGGCAAGGCGCGCCGGAAAACAGCATCGTCGGCCATGTCCACCTGCGCGTCGGCAGGCCGGAAGAGGCAGAAGCCTGGTGGAACCAGGAATTCGGCTTCGACACAGTCGCCAAATATCGCGGCCAGGCGGTGTTCCTGTCGTCGGGGCATTATCACCATCACATCGGCGCCAATGCCTGGCAAAGCGCCGGCGCCGGCCGCCGCGACCCCTCCCGCTCGGGCCTTGCCTGGGTCGAGATGCGTTCGGACAATGTGAGCAGCGAAACGACCCGTGAGGATCCTTGGGGCACGGTGATCAGGACCGTGCCGGGTAAGGCTTGATTGGCGGAGGCGTCTGCGGGAGCGTTTTTCTCCCCGTATGGTGACGGGAGAAGAAAGCTAACTCACCCCTCCGAACACCCGCTTGAAGATCGTGTCGACGTGCTTGGTATGGTAGCCTAGGTCGAATTTCTCGCGGATTTGCGCCTCCGGCAGCGCGGCTGTCACTTCCTTGTCGGCCAGAAGTTCCTCAAGAAAATCAGCGCCTTGTTCCCACACCTTCATGGCGTTGCGCTGCACCAGCCGGTAGGAGTCCTCGCGTGACAGGCCGGCCTGCGTCAGCGCCAGCATGACGCGTTGCGAATGCACAAGACCGCGAAACTTGTTCATGTTGTTCAGCATGTTCTCGGGATAGACGACCAGCTTGTCGACCACGCTGGTCAGGCGTGACAGCGCGAAATCGAGCGTCACGGTGGCGTCCGGGCCGATCATGCGCTCGACCGAGGAGTGCGAGATGTCGCGCTCGTGCCAGAGCGCCACGTTCTCCATCGCCGGCAGCGCCATGGAGCGCACCATGCGGGCAAGGCCGGTGAGGTTTTCGGTCAGCACCGGGTTGCGCTTGTGCGGCATCGCCGACGAGCCTTTCTGGCCCGGCGAAAAATACTCTTCCGCTTCCAGCACTTCGGTGCGCTGCAGATGCCGGACCTCGGTCGCCAGCCGCTCGATCGAGGAGGCGACGACGCCGAGGGTCGCGAAGAACATGGCGTGGCGGTCGCGCGGAATCACCTGCGTCGACACCGGTTCCGGCTTCAGTCCGAGCTTTGCCGCCACATGTTCCTCGACATAGGGCTCGATGTTGGCGAAGGTGCCGACCGCGCCCGAAATCGCACAGGTGGCAATGTCTTCGCGCGCGTGCACCAGCCGCTCGCGGCAGCGCGAGAATTCGGCATAGGCCTGCGCCAGCTTGATGCCGAAGGTCGTCGGCTCGGCATGAATGCCGTGGCTGCGGCCGATGGTGACGGTGTCCTTGTGCTCGAAGGCGCGGCGCTTGAGCGCTGCAAGCAACGTATCGATGTCGGCCAGCAAAATGTCGCTGGCGCGGGTGAGTTGCACAGCAAAGCAGGTGTCGAGCACGTCCGAGGACGTCATGCCCTGATGGATGAAGCGCGCGTCGGGCCCGACGAATTCGGCAAGATGGGTCAGGAAGGCGATAACGTCATGCTTGGTGACGCGCTCGATCGCGTCGATCTTCTCGACATCGAATTCGGCCGCGCTTCCCTTTTCCCAGATCGTTTTGGCCGCTTCCTTGGGGATGACACCCAGTTCGGCCAGCGCGTCGCAGGCATGGGCCTCGATTTCGAACCAGATGCGAAACCGGGTTTCGGGCGACCAGATGGCGACCATTTCCGGCCGGGAATAGCGAGGGATCATCGGTCATTCCTGATGTATCGGAGGGATCTGTCCGCGTCCTAACAGAGGCGGACCAAATGCTCAACGCTGCTGCCGTGCAAACCAGAAGCTGACGGCGAACAAGGCGATGAAACCAAGCGGGAAATAGAGCCGGATGCCCAGCACAACGAACTGGTAGGACGCCACCGCCATCGTGAAGGCGAGCTGAAAGCCCCAGGTGAGGGTGAATACGGGCGCATGCCATTCGGCATAATAGGAGCGGTATTGCAGGGCATACAGCAGGGCGGTGAGGCCGATCGTTGCGGCAGCAAGCCCTACGAATGTCGCCGCGAAGGCGACCTCCCGGCCCCTTCCGCGCGAAACCAGTCGTGCGGCAAACAGGCCAACCGGAAAGGCCAGGGCGCCGCCGACGGCAAACAGCAGGAACACGGTGCCGATCTTGCCCGGCGTCACCCAATTGTCCAGCACCAGGTTGACGAGTGCGCTGGCGCCCGTGGTGGCGGCCCACAGCAGGGCGCCGAGAAGCGCTGCACGCAGTGTCGGCATGGCATCGCGAAGGTGGTGCAGGGCGCGATTGCGCCTGACGGGTTGGACAAGCTCTGTCACAGGCGGCCGGTTACGGCGATCCAGCGAAAGTCCGGCCCTTCGAAGCCATACTGGCGCACCGCGATCAGCACCGCGTAAGCGCTGAGGCTGTCCATCGAGAACGTCTGCACCGCGCCGATGCGGTAGCCGTTCGGGCAGCCCCGGCTCTTGGGGATCGCTTTGTCCTCGTGCAGCAATTTGGTGGTGCCGCCATCCCGCGCCTCGATACGCAGCAGCCGGAAGCCATTGATCTCGCCCTGACTGGCGCAACCTTCGGTGTCATTCATGCCGATCTCGTCGAGCCGGAACTCGAGCGGCTGGTCGACAAGGGAGAAGATCGGCCGCGGATTGACCACTATGCGATGCGGATCGGCCGAAAGCTCGGTCACCGGGTTGGAGCCGGCGGTGATGCCGCGGTTGGCACTCAGCTCGGCCTGGCTGACAATGGCCTCGCCCTTTTGCCGGGCCTGAAGGCGGGCAGCGTCGAGCGTTGCGTTCTCGTCGTCGAGCCGGATCCTGACCGGCGTGCCGTTGACAAAGCTGTCGTTGCTCGTGTCGATGTAATAGCGGTTGGCATAGGGAAAGCCCGACCCGTCCTGGATGCCGTACTCCTCGAAGGCGAACACGCCGCCATCCCGGGTGAAGCCCAGGATTTCGAGCTCCGCGACATCGCCGGCCTGGGCGATCGACGCCGCGAACTGCGTGGCCAGGCAAACGGCAAACAGGAAAAGCGTCCGCATTGTCATCGCTCCTTCGGCCTGATCGCTTCAATCCCTAGCACGACGAGATCAAAACGTCGTGCGGACCAAGGCCGATGCATCCAAACCGCTCGTCATTTGTTATTGTCGGCAGTCCCATGGAGACCCACCCCAACGGAGAAGCTAACATGACCGACACCAGCAAAATTCGTGAGCACATGGAAGTCGTCGGCGCCGATGGCGTGCATATCGGCACCGTCGACAAGGTCGATGGCCAGCGCATCAAGCTGACCAAGGCCGGCAGTGGCGAGGGGGCTCACAAGGGCCATCACCATTATATTTCCCTGGCCCTGGTTGCCGAGGTCGATGGCAAGAAGGTGTGGCTGTCCGCGAATTCCGATGTCGCGGTGACGTTCGAGGAAGAAAAATCCGATCCGGTTTGATCAAAGCTCCAGCCAGCCTAGTGACGTGACGACCAGACGGGAAACAGGTCGTTGTCGGCTGGCGTCGCGGCAAACACACCACGGCTGATGGCGCGCGCCATAGTGGCGCCGGCGGCGGCGTAGAGGTCGATTGCCGCGTCGGCGGTCAGTTCGACCCCGCTCTTGCCGGTGGCCAGCGCGAACACCAGATCCCCGTCGGCCGGCGTATGGGTCGGCCAGATGGCGCGCACGAAGCCGTCATGCGCCGAAATCGCCAGGCGTTTGGCGGCGGCCTTGGTGAGAACCGCGTCCGTGGCAATGACCGCGATCGTCGTGTTGCCGCCGCTGTCCATCTGCTGTCCCTGATCCTTGTCGCGGTATTTCAGCAAAATCCGCTTCGCGTCCTCGGGCATCGGCAAGGGATAACCAAGGCCGCCTAATTCATCGCCGATTTCGAAGGGTGCCGCCCAGAAATGACGGGTGCGGCCGACGGTTACCGAGCCGGTCGGGTTGACGGCGGCCAGCGCGCCGATGGTGATCCCATTGTCCAGCAGTGTCGAGGCCGAACCCAGGCCACCCTTCAGCCCCGATGTCAGTGCACCCGTCCCCGCGCCCGCCGTGCCAAATTGGAAATCGACTGCGGCAGCCTGCACCGACTCGTAGCCGAGGTCGCGATAGGGGGGATAGCGGCCCCAGTCCTTGTCGCCGCCGTTGCGCAGGTCGAAGAGGATCGCCGCCGGTACGATCGGTACGTGGAAGCCGCCAACCTCGAAGCCGATGCCGCGTTCGCGCAATGCGGCCTGCACGCCGGAGGCAGCATCGAGGCCGAAAGCCGAACCGCCTGACAGCACCACGGCATGGATCGTCTCCACCAAATTGTGCGGTTCCAGCAGATCGGTCTCGCGGGTGCCAGGCGCGCCGCCAAGAATCTGGACTCCCGCGACCGCCGGCTCGTCGCAAAGGACAGTCGTCACGCCGGACTTCAGCCTGGCGTCGGAAGCATTGCCAACGCGCAGGCCCATGACATCGGTGATGAGATTGCGTGGACCGGTGCGGAACATCAGTTGTTTTCCAAAAGCACGAAGCGGGTCCCGTCGAAGCGGAAGACACGGTAGAGACTCTGGCTGAGATCGCCCTTGTCGTCGAAGCGGACCGGTCCGATCGCCGTCGTGAAATCATGCCCGGTGAGTGCCTCGGCCAGCGGCCCGCCGGAGCCTGCTGCGTCCGAGGATGCCGCCTTGGCGATCTCGACCGCCGCATAGGCCGGCAGGGTGTAGCCGTCCGGCACGATCATGTGCGCGGAGAAGCTTTCCAGCACTTTGGGATCCGCGACATCGGCCCATTCGGGTGGCGCGATCATCAGCGTGCCGGTCGCGTAAGGCACCTCGCCGGGTGGCGTGCGCAGGTTTTCGCCGCCGGCAAGGATGATGCCCGTCTGGAGCTGGGCGGCATCGCGCCCCATAATGGCGATGTCGTCGCCGTCGCCGCCGGCAAAGACATGCGTGGCGCCGGCCTTTTTCAACCGTCCCACCAGGCCGATCTGGTTGTCGAGCTGCGGCCGGAACGTGTCGACGAAGACCGGTTTCAGTGCCGCCTGCTCGGCAGCGGCACGAAATGTCTCCGCCATCTCACGGCCATAGATGGTGCCGTCGTCGATGATCGCGAACAGCTCGTTCTGCCATAGCCGGGTGAGGGTAGAGGCGACGGCGTTGCGCTCGTCGTCGCCGCGCGGGCCGAGGCGATAAACCGGCCAGCCGGTCTTGGCGCGTCGGTCGGTCAGGCTTTCGGTTCGCACACCAACGGTGATGACAGGAATATTGGCGTCCTTAAGGACAGGCATCGCCGCCTCGATCGCCTCCGTGCAGAGGAAGCCGATCACGACATTGACCTTGGCTGCCACGAATTCCCTGGCCGCCGCGGCGCCGCCGTCTCCGGTGCAAGCGTCATCAACGGTGTAGAGTTGGATGCCGTCCACCTCTGCCGCGACCCCGGCGCCAGCCTCGATCTGCTTGCCGAGTATGGCCGATGGTCCCGACAGGGGTGCTGCGACACCGATCGTGAGCGTCTGTGCGCTGGCGGCGCCGGCCATTAACAGCCAGGCCAGCGCTGCGGTAATAGTTGCCCCGGATCGCATGCTGCCGAAGAATCCTCCAAGCCGGCGACGTCGCGCAGGCGTCAAATTCCCGCCAAGACCTAAAGGCTGCCCGGCTTTGGTGCAACACGCGAATTCGGGATATGGGCCAAGCACTTCGCTTGTGGCATGTGATGTCTGGCCATATATGTCAGGTGAACAATGGCCATGGAATCTTCAAGTGCTGAAGAAGAACGATATTGGACCGCAAGCCTATCGCGACGCGATGAGCCATTTTGCCGGTCATGTCCATGTGGTGACCACCGACGGACCCGCCGGAAAGCGCGGGACGACGGTGATCGCGGCATGTTCTGTGTCGGATACGCCGCCGACCATCCTGGTCTGCCTCAATCGTGAAAATGCCAAGAATGAGCTGTTCGTGAAGAACGGCAAATTTGCCCTGAACACGCTAGCTTCGCACCAGGAGCCGCTGTCTATTGGATTTTCCGGCATGACTGGACTGCCGGTCGAAGAGCGCTTCGCGCTCGGCGAATGGGATGCGATTTCCACCGGAGCGCCGACGCTGAAGGGCGCGCTCGCCGTGTTCGACTGTGAACTGATCGACACCAAGGACCTGGCCACCCATCGTGTGCTTTTTGGCAAGGTGACAGGTCTGCGTATGGGCGATAATTTGCGGCCGCTGATCTATCACGCCCGCGGCTACCACATCCTGGAAAGTGGGGCCGCCGCACCCACGGAGAAGGAATGAGCGACTTGAACCCGCGCCCCGTGCCGCGGACGATCGACGAAACGCTCGATCTCCTGACCGGCGCGGACTACATCGCGGACCGGTCGCTGGCAACGGTGCTTTTCCTGTCTCTGCGCATGAGACGACCGCTTTTCCTCGAAGGCGAGGCCGGCGTCGGCAAGACCGAGATCGCCAAGGTGTTGGCCGAGGCGCTTGGCCGCCGGCTGATCCGTCTGCAGTGTTATGAGGGGCTTGACGTCTCCTCCGCCGTTTATGAGTGGAATTACGCCGCGCAGATGATCGAAATCCGCATGGAGGAGGCCGCCGGCAAGGTCGACCGCTCCGCCATGGAGCGTAACGTTTTCTCCGAAAAGTACCTGATCCGCCGGCCGGTGCTCGATGCGCTGACCGGCAAGGCGGGCGCAGCCCCGGTTTTCCTGATCGACGAACTCGACCGCACCGACGAAGCCTTCGAAGCCTTCCTGCTCGAAATCCTCTCCGACTTCCAGGTGACTGTGCCTGAACTCGGCACGATCAAGGCGGAAGAGCCGCCGATCGTCATCATCACCACCAACCGCACCCGCGAAATCCACGATGCGCTGAAGCGGCGCTGCCTTTATCACTGGGTCGACTACCCCAATGCCGAGCGCGAACTGGAGATCGTGCGCCGCAAGGTGCCTCGGGCCAACCAGCGGCTTTCGGCCGAAGTGGTGTCCTTCATCCAGAAGCTGCGCCAGATCGAGCTGTTCAAGGTGCCGGGCGTCGCCGAAACCATCGACTGGGCCGGCGCGCTGACCGAACTCGACAAGGTGGCGCTCGATCCGGAGACCGTGTCCGACACGATCGGGGTGCTGCTGAAATACCAGGACGACATTGCCCGCATCGGCGCGGGCGAGGGCCGGCGCATCCTCGACGAGGTCAAGACCGAGCTCGCGGCGGCGGAGTAGGGTGGTGAAGGCGTCCCGACCCGACCCTGGAGAGGCGACGGCGGACGGCCGGATCGCCGACAACATCGTCTATTTCGCCCGCACCTTGCGCAAGGCCGGCATGCGCGTCGGGCCCGCTTCGGTCAAGGACGCGATCGAGGCGGTGCTCGTCGCCGGCATCGGCTCGCGTGATGACTTTTACTGGACCTTGCACGCCGTTCTGGTCTCACGGCATGAGGATCATGCCACCTTCGACGAAGCTTTCCGGCTGTTCTGGAAATCGCGCGAATTGATCGAGAAGCTGCTGGCGATGTTTTCGCCGGTGGCGCCGGATGTCAGGCAGAAGCAGAAGCCGCGCGCGGCTGAAAATCGCGTCAGTCAGGCGATGTTCGAGGGTCATCAGAAAAACCAGACGCCTCAGGGAGTCCCTGAGATCGAGGTCGACGCCCGCTTCACCTTTTCCGGCAACGAGCTGTTGCGGGGCAAGGATTTCGCGCAGATGAACGCAGTCGAAATGGCTGACGCCAGGAAGGCGATCGCGGCGTTGCGGCTGCCTGTCGACATGGTGCGGACCAGACGCTTCAAGGCCGATGCGCATGGCCGCCGCATCGATCCACGCGCCATGATGCGCTCGACGGCACGCACCGGCGGTGAATTGATCCTGCCGAAATTCCGCTCGGTCCGCGAAGTTCATCCGCCCCTGGTGGTACTGGCCGATATTTCCGGTTCGATGAGCCAATACACGCGCATCTTCCTGCATTTCCTGCATGCGCTGACGGAAAAGCGCCGGCGCGTGCACACTTTCGTTTTCGGAACACGGCTGACCAACCTGACCCGGCAGATGCGCCACCGCGATCCCGATGCCGCCCTTGCCGATTGCTCGGCGGCGGTCAAGGACTGGTCGGGTGGCACGCGCATCGGCGATACGCTAGCCGAGTTCAACCTTGTATGGTCGCGACGTGTGCTGGGACAGGGCGCGGTGGTGCTTCTGATCACCGACGGGCTGGAGCGCGACGATATAGGGGGCTTGGCGGAAGAAATGGAGCGGCTGCATAAATCCTGCCGACGGCTGATCTGGCTCAATCCGTTGTTGCGCTTCGATGGTTTTCAGGCGCGCGCCCGCGGCGTCAAGGCGATGCTGCCGCATGTCGACGAATTCCGCTCGGTGCATAATCTCGACGCGCTCGCCGATCTCTGCGCCTCGCTGGACAAGAAATCGGTTCGTTCCGTCGATCCACGGCGGTGGTTGGATGCTGGCGCAAGGCGCGCCGCATAGCCATATATTTTCCGGCTTTTGAAAAACAGAC
Organism: Mesorhizobium sp. URHB0026; assembly: GCF_054059755.1. Classification (NCBI taxonomy): domain Bacteria; kingdom Pseudomonadati; phylum Pseudomonadota; class Alphaproteobacteria; order Hyphomicrobiales; family Phyllobacteriaceae; genus Mesorhizobium; species Mesorhizobium sp. URHB0026. Next base: position 4,037,341 of record NZ_JBSSCN010000001.1, read on the forward strand.
CCTGAGAGAAGCAACGATGAGTGACAGTCTTTATCTCGATGAGGCCCGCGACCCGCTGATCATCGCGGAAGCCTGGATGAAGGACGGCAAGGATGTCGCTGTCGCGACGGTGGTCGAGACCTGGGGTTCAGCGCCGCGCCCGGTCGGCAGCCACCTTGTCATCGATGCCGATGGCAATTTCCACGGCTCTGTTTCGGGCGGTTGCGTCGAGGGCGCTGTCGTGACCGAGGCGGTCGACGTGATCGGCTCCGGCAAGGCCAGGATGCTGGAGTTCGGTGTTGCCGATGAGACCGCCTGGCAGGTCGGCCTGTCCTGCGGCGGCCACATCAAGGTTTATGTTGAGCGATTGGGCTGACCTGCGATGGATCCTTATGCGCTGAAGACGCTCAATGCCGAGCGGCGCGCCCGCCGCGCGGCGATCCTCGTCACCGATTTCGGCGATGGTCGCGACCGTATCGTGCGGGAGGGCGATCAGGTCGCCGGCGATCTCGGAGCGGCGATCACCAAGGCGTTTCGATCCGGCAATTCGGGGTCCGTCGAGGCGGAAGGGCGGACCTTCTTCCTCAATGCGCATCTGCCGCGGCCGCGTCTGGTGGTGATCGGCGCCGTGCATATCAGTCAGGCGCTCGCGCCTATGGCCCGGATCGCCGGCTATCCCTTGGAGATCATCGATCCGCGCACCGCGTTCGCCACATCGGACCGCTTTCCCGATGTCGCCTTGCATGCCGACTGGCCACAGGATGTGCTGGAACGCCAGCCGCTCGACGCTTACACCGCGCTGGCCGCCGTTACCCATGACCCGAAGATCGACGATTTCGCGCTGAAGGCGGCACTCGACGCCAACTGTTTCTATGTCGGAGCGCTCGGCAGCCGAAAGACGCATGCCAAGCGCGTCGAGCGCCTGCTGTCGCTGGGCGCGAGTGCAGACCAGATCGCGCGTATCCACGCGCCGATCGGGCTCGACATCGGGGCGGCAAGCCCCGCCGAGATCGCCGTCGCCATTCTCGCGCAGACCATTCTTGCCTTCCGCTCACGGGGCCTCGATGCGAAGGGCGCGGCGGCGTGAAATTCGGTCCGATCCCGATCGACGCGGCCGAAGGGGCGGTGCTGGCGCATGCCACTGCGGCCGGCGAAAAGCGATTTCGCAAGGCGCACAGGCTGAGCGCCGAAGATATCTCCATGCTCAAGGGGGCAGGTGTTTCGCAGGTCGTTGCTGCTGTGCTGGCGCCGGATGATCTCGGCGAGGACGCCGCGGCGCAAAAAATTGCCGAAAGCATGACCTTAGGGGGCATCGAGGCGAAGCCCGCCGCCACCGGCCGGGTCAATCTCCACGCCAAGGCGGCTGGCATCTTCACCGTCAGTGAAGCTGTCATCGATGCCATCAATGCCGTCGATCCTGCCATCACCATCGCGACGCTGGCCCGGCACGCGCGGGTCGAAAAGGGCCAGATGGTCGCGACGGTGAAGATCATCCCCTTCGCGGTCTCTTCCTCGTTGGTGGCCGCCGTGGCGGAGATCTGCGCCAGCGGCGAAATTTTTGCCGTCAACGCCTATCGATCGATGCGTGTCGGCGTCATCCAGACGGTGCTGCCGGGCACCAAACCGACCGTGCTCGACAAGACGTTGCGTGTCACCGAAGCCCGGCTGGCGCGCTCCGGCGGCTGGCTGACGGCGGAGCGCCGTACGCCGCATGAGATTGCCCCTGTCGCGGAGGCCGCCATCGCGCTTGCGCGCGACAACGATATGGTGGTGATCTTCGGGGCTTCCGCCATGAGCGATTTCGCCGACGTCGTTCCGGCGGCGATCGAGAGGGCGGGCGGTACCGTCATCCGCGCGGGCATGCCGGTCGATCCCGGCAATCTGCTGGTGCTCGGCACACTCGGCGGGAAGCGCATCATCGGCGCGCCTGGCTGCGCCCGCAGCCCCAAGGAGAACGGCTTCGACTGGGTGCTCGATCGATTGATTGCCGGTCTGGACGTTACCGCGCGCGACATTGCCGGCATGGGCGTCGGCGGCCTGCTGATGGAGATACCGACGCGGCCGCAGCCGCGCGAGCCGCTGCCGCCCAAAAGTCGGCTCAAGGTCGGGATCGTGCTTCTGGCGGCGGGCCGGTCGAGCCGCATGGGCGGGCCGAACAAGCTGATGGCGCTGTTCGACGGCCAGCCGCTGGTGCGCCGCACCGCCGAACGCGCGCTCGCCTCGAAGGCTTCGGGCACGATCGTCGTCACCGGTCATCAGCGCGAGCGGGTGCGCGCGGCATTGTCAGGTCTGGACGTCACCTTCGCCGACAATCCCGATTTTGCCGATGGTCTGTCGACCTCGCTTAAGGCCGGCACTGCCTATCTGCCCGAAGACGCCGCTGGTGCGATGATCGTTCTGGGAGACATGCCGGGTGTCGCATCCGACGACCTCGACAGGCTTATCGATGCCTTCCGCAGGGCCGGCGGCAACTCCGTGATCCGTGCCACGCACCAAGGCAAACGCGGCAACCCGGTGCTTTTGCCGCGCTCGTTATTCGCGGCAATCGCCCATCTCGAAGGCGACACCGGCGCTCGCCATCTGGTCGAGGCCGAAGGGCTCGATGTCATCGATGTCGAGATCGGCGAGGGCGCGTCCGTCGATGTCGACACCCGAGAGGCACTGGAAGGCGCTGGCGGCGTGCTGCAGGATTGACAAACAGAGGCGGCATTAGCATGCCTGCGGTATGGCTATTCGTACCGTCGCGTGCCGCGCTTTCCTCACGGCAATGCTTTTCTTGTTTGGCTCGGCCGCCAGCGCCGACACGTTGTCCCTGAAACCCTTCAAGGACGATCTCTTCGCCTATCCGGCGACGCTCTCGTCCGACAGCAACGGCGCCTACACGGTCCTCGACTACCGTGAGATGCGCGACATCAACCAGCGCGACGAGGTGCCGGAAAAGCGCGTGCATACCCCGTACACCGACACCGGCGTACGCAAGGTGCAGCAGGATCTGATGCTGAAGACCGACGCCGGCGATGTCAGGCATGTCGCCGTCGGCAAGACGCAAGGAGCCACCGTCATCGTGCTTTACCTGCATGGGCAGGGCGGCAGCCGCAAGCAAGGCATCGACGATTTCACCTTCGGTGGCAATTTCAACCGGCTCAAGAACCTGATGGCCGGCAATGGCGGGCTCTATATTTCTCCGGATTTTCCTGATTTCGGCGACAAGGGCGCAGCACTGGTCGCGGCCCTGATCGACCATTATGCCGAACAGTCTCCGGACGCGAAAATCTTCGTCGCCTGCGGCTCGATGGGCGGCGCGCTGTGCTGGAAACTTGCAGCACGCGAGGATACTGGTGGCCGCGTGAATGGACTGTTGCTGCTCGGATCGTTGTGGGACGAGGGCTTTCTTGCAAGTCCCGCCTTCAAGCGTCGCGTGCCGGTGTTCTTCGGCCAGGGCAGCCATGACGTGGTCTTTCCCGTGGCCAACCAGGAAGCGTTTTTCCGCTCTATCCTTGCGAAATCCAAAAACTATCCGACCCGCTTCGTCCGCTTCGAGACCGGCACGCACGGCACGCCGATCCGCATGGTAGACTGGCGCGGCACGCTCAACTGGATGCTGTCGAAGGCACCCTAAGCCTGATGCGCTAGAGGATCTAAGGCGCGGTGTTGTAGTCGACGATCGTCTGCGGGTTCTCCTCGCCGTCATAGGACGCGTCGACGTCATACTGGACCAGCGAGAAATCGCCGTTGCGGAACAGATAGGTCCCGGCATCCGAAGCATCGCCGACGCCGCGCCATTTGTTGAACGTGGTGATGGTGTGAGCGTCCTGGTCATAGTCGGAATTGACAGCCCACCCTGTGGTCCGGAAGCCGATCACCGTTACACTCAACAGCTTGCCGTCGCTGTCGTTGTTCTCGTAGCGTATATCGGTCTCCGGCTCGGCGAACTGCAATTGCCTGACACCGTCCACCTCGTCGGTCATGTAATAGACCGAGCTTTCATTGTAGGCGGCGGCCGAGCAGGAAAAGTGGAACAGCCGGGTCTCCTTGTCAGGATCGTTCGGCTGAGCATTCCTGTCCTTGTATTTGATCGAAAAGACCTCCGGCTCATTGGCCAGACGGTCCTTGTCGCATTGGTCGCCATAGGTCGCCAGAAAGGCCTTCTTGGCCTGTTCCAGTGCGGTGTCCTTTTTGGGCGGCGGCGGGCCGTCGCCGCAGCTTGGCGGCAACGCCTCGTCGAAGTCGGCGGTGGAGGGCTTCAGCGCCCCTTTGTCGATGAAAATAGGCTGGAACGGCGGCGCCTGGATTTGGGCGTTGACCTGGCGCAGCGTATAGCAGCCGGCAAAAACCTTCGCCTCGCCCTTCTTGTCGATTGCCTGGATAGCGACCGGGACGTTGTAATAGATGCTGCCCGCCGCGCCCTCGTCCGAAATCGGACCGGTCTTGACCTCCACCTTGTCCGTGCCGTCATAGCCTTTGACGAATGTATCGAAATCCTTTGCCGGCTTTGTATCGCCGTAGTAGCCCCAAGCGCGGGCGAATTCATGCCGGTTGATGGCGCTGTAGAGTGAATGCACGACCGCATCCGCGCTCGAACGATCGTCGACGTAAGGCGCTTCGGGTGTGTCGGCTGCGGCCAATGCCGCGTGGCCTGTCGTGGCAAGGGAGAGAAGGGCAGTCGCTGCGAAAAGGGCGCGTCTCATCGGGAATCTCCGCTCGATAACGAAGATTCTACCACAGCGATTGCGGCGACGTGGTGACGCCATGCGGCCGCCGCTTGAAGAATCGCGCCTGAGAGCGCTACGTCCTCCCGCCGGCGTTCCTGCCGGACAGGAGATCCGACGTGACGATATCGATGTATGAGGCATCCGTGCCCGTGTTTTCAGCCAGGCTGAAAGCACTTTCCAGTGTGCTGGCTGCAGCCGAACAGAATGCGCTTGACCGAAAAATCGACCCGCAGGTGTTTTTGACGGCGCGGCTAGCGCCCGACATGTTCGCACTCGCCAGGCAAGTGCAGATCGCAACCGACCATGCCAAGGGCGCGCCTTCACGGCTGGCCGGCCGCGAAGTGCCTAAATATGAGGACAATGAAGCAAGCTTCGCCGATCTCGAAGCGAGGCTCGCCAAGACGGTCGCCTATTTGGCGACTTTTTCCGCAGCCGATATCGACGGGTCGGATGACAGGATGATCGAACTGAAGCTGGGCGGGCGGGAAACGACGCTGAGCGGCATGCAATATCTGCTGCATGTGGCCATGCCCAATTTCTATTTCCACCTGACCACCGCCTACGACATCCTGCGCCACAATGGCGTGCCGCTGGGCAAGGCGACATTCCTCGGATCGCGTTGAGAAATCAGACTTTGAGATGTCCCGGGTCGATCCGGGACATCTCGCAAGCTGCTTAGCGGATGGACATTTCGCGGGCGATGCGTGGGAAATCGGCGGGCTTGATGCCGATGTCGACGCGCTCGGCATTGCTCATCGAATAAAGCAGCGCGAGCGCCGCGCGATACCGCAGATGTTCCTGCGGGCGCGGCCGGGTGAACATTTCCGTGAAGAAACCCATGATTCAGGCTCCTGATTGGTCCTCCACATCAGGCAATATAGGTGAATCGTGAAGATTGTGCAGTGCAGCATATGCATGCCTGCCATGTCCGGATGGTTTTCGATGAAATTTTTGCAGCAAGGTGAAACTCTTGCGCAGCGCCAAACGTAGGCTTTGAAGCTGGTACATGGCCAGTTTTCCTCGCCACTCCTGGCGAAATTCCGGACTGCATGAATATGCAGTCCGGCTTTTTGCCTGCGCTTCCGGCAACGATTCCCTGACCGGAAATGAGTTAAGATCGGCGCTATTTATTTTTAACGAGCCGCTTCTATGGTGTGCAACTCGAACTGTCGGGCATAGGGGAGGCTGACATCGCTACCGGCGCCAAGCGGGATTTTGCGTCACTGCTCGACGACCTCTTCGTTGCAACCGACAAGGGCAACGGCAGTGAGGGCGCAGAGACCGGCGCGCTCCCATCCATCCCGTTCGACTATCTCTCGGTCGCCGATGAACTCCATTCCGGCCGCATCAAGGTATCCGCTGCGGAATATCGCGAGGCCGGCGCTGATCTGGCCAGCGAATTTGCCGCCGTGCTTGAACAGGCAAGGTTGGCGCTGGCTGGCGAAGAGCCGAAGCCGGAAGAAACATTGCCGCCAATCGATCCCGAATCGATTGCGGTCGAACTGGGGCTGGAGCAGTCCAAGAGCGCCGCCGAATTCGGCCGCATGCGCCGCAGCTTTGCTTTCGCCAACCATCCCGATCGCGTCGCCCCGCATTTGCGCCAGCGCGCCATGATCCGCATGCAGGTGGCCAACATGCTGATCGACGAGGCCAAGCGCCGCGCCGTGGCCGCCGCACGACGCTAACCACGCTCTGCTCACGCTAAAGTCGGCCTGGCAAGGCTTGGAGAGCGCCTCCGCTTTTCCTATAAGATGCGAACTCCTCCCCGCGCAGCCGCGCATACATGCCCTCCGGAGCAGAATTCCATGCACAAACGCCGTCTCGGTCGGACCGATCTTCTTGTTACCCAGATCTGCCTTGGTTCAATGACCTGGGGCCAGCAGAACACCGAGGCCGAGGGCCATGCCCAGATGGATCTGGCCTTCTCGCGCGGCGTCAATTTCATCGACACCGCCGAACTCTATCCGATCCCGCCCAAGGCGGAGACGCAAGGACGGACCGAGAAGATCATCGGCAGTTGGCTGAAGGCCAAGGGCAACCGCGACAAGGTGATCCTGGCCTCCAAGGTCGTCGGCCGCACGGCCAACAGCTGGTTTCGCGGCGACCGGCCCTCGCAATTGGTGCGGGCCGATATCTTCGATGCCATCGACAAGTCGCTGGCGAAGCTTGGCACGGATTATCTCGACCTTTATCAGATCCACTGGCCGGAGCGGGACATTCCCTGGGGCGCTAACCCGACGCGCGTCGGCGCCGTGGCGCGGCGTGCCGATTCTGTCGGCGCACCGGTCGGTGAAACCCCGATCGCCGAGACGCTGGCGGTGTTCGATGACCTGGTGAAGGCAGGAAAGATCCGCCATTTCGGCCTTTCGAACGAGAGTTCCTGGGGCCTGATGCGCTTCCTTGCGGAGGCCGACAAAGGGATTGGTCCGCGCGTCGCCTCGATACAGAATGCCTACAACCTCCTCAACCGCACTTTTGAGGTGAACCTCGCCGAGGTCTGCGAGCGCGAAGGGGTGTCGCTGCTTGCCTATTCGCCATTGGCCCAGGGTTATCTGACCGGCAAATACGATCATGGCGCCCGCCCGCAGGGCTCGCGCTCGCAGCTGTTCAATCGCGGCCAGCGTTACGAGACGCCCAATGCCGCCGAAGCGCAGCTCGAATACAATGAACTGGCGCGCGCTTTCGGCCTGGAGCCGGCGCTGTTTGCCAATGCCTATGTATCGAGCCGGCCCTTCGTGACCTCCAACATCATTGGCGCGACAACCATTTCCCAACTGAAAATGGCGCTGTCGTCGGTGGATGTCGTCTGGACTGAAGAAATGCAGAAGGCGGTGGATGCCGTTCACCAGAGGGTCGGCAATCCCTGCCCGTGACCGAGCCCGGGGCCGAATTGTCGTAGCAGCAAAGGGATGGAGACGATGGTGGACTTTTCGATCGAGGCCGTGCGTGGGAAATTCCCCGCCCTCGCGCTGACCGACAAGGGCCGGCGGCGCATCTATCTCGACAATCCTGCCGGCACGCAGGTGCCGCGGGCCGTGGCCGACGCGGTGTCGCGCTGCCTGCTTACCACCAACGCCAATCTGGGCGGCTATTTCGAAACGACGATCGCGGCGCAGCAGGTCGTCGACGAGGCGCATCTGGCCATGGGCGACTTCCTCGGCGCGGCAACCCCGCAGGAGATTGTCATCGGCGCCAACATGACGACGTTGACCTATCATATGTCACGCACGCTCGGCCGCACGATGAAATCAGGCGACGAGATCATCCTCACCCGCATGGATCATGAGGGCAATGTCTCGCCCTGGCTGCAACTGGCCGAGGACCTCGGCCTCGTCGTGCGCTGGTTGCCGTTCGACGAAAAGACCTGGCAGGTTGAGGAGACGACGCTCGCCGGTTTGCTGTCTGGGAAGACAAGGCTGGTGGCGTTGAACTACGCCAGCAATCTCACCGGCTCGATCAACCGGGTCAGGTCCTTGACCCAACTTGCAAAACAGGCCGGCGCGCTGGTTTATGTCGATGCCGTGCAATTCGCGCCGCATGGGCTCATCGATGTGCAGGAGCTCGGCTGCGATTTCCTGATCTGCTCGGCCTATAAATTCTTCGGTCCGCATTTGGGCATATTGTGGGGCCGGCGCGAGGTCATCGAAGGTCTGCAAGCCTATAAATGCCGTTGCTCCTCGAACGGCCTGCCGGAGCGGTTCGAACTCGGCACGCCCCAGATCGAACTGATGGCCGGTTTGACCGCCGCGGTCGACTATTTTGCCGAGTTCGGCGCGGCGGCAGGTGAGGGTGGTTCAAGAAGGCAGAAGATCGCCAGAGCGTTCCAGGTCTCCATCGCCCATGAAAACCCGCTGGCGCAAAGGCTGATCGATGGCCTGTCCGACATTTCCGGGCTGACGGTCCGAGGCATCACCGATCCGAAACGGCTCGGCGATCGTGTGCCGACTGTCTCCTTCACCGTCGATGGCATTGTCCCCGAAACGATTGTGCGGCAGATGAACGCCGAGAACATCTTCGTGTGGTCAGGCCACAACTATGCCTGGGAGATCGTCCATCAGCTCGGCATTCCGGCTGAGCAAGGTGTCGTGCGCATCGGCATCGCGCATTACAATACCGCGTCCGAAATCGACGAGACGCTGGAGAGCGTGCACAGGGTGATTGCCATGCTCAGGCAGCAACGCTCCTGATTTGGGTTTGAACTCACCGCGCCTTGCCGCCGAAGCCGGTGAGGAATGCGGTGAGATTGTCGCCGAGTTCGTCGCAGAGATAGCCGCCTTCCTGGACGATGACCGCCGGCAAGCCGAGCCCGGCGATGGCCTCGCCAATACGCGAAAAACCTGGCGTCGTCACCGAGAGCCCGCCGAACGGATCGCCCTCGAAGGCATCGAGGCCCAGCGCCACGACCAACGCGTCGGGCGAGAAGGACCGGATACGCTGGAACGCCACCTCGAGCGCTTCGAGGAATGCCACGTCGGCGGATTTGCGCGGCAGTGGCAGGTTGAAATTGTAGCCTAGGCCCGGGCCTTCGCCACGTTCGTCGGCGTGACCCCAGAAAAACGGGTAAAAGCGCACGGGATCGGCATGCAGCGAAACGGTGAGCACATCGGGCCGCGCATAGAAGATACCTTGCGTCCCGTTGCCGTGATGCAGGTCGACATCGAGTATGGCCACGCGGGCCGCCTGCCTGCGCAGCACTTGCGCCGCCACGGCCGAGTTGTTGATGAAGCAGAAGCCGCCGGCGACATCGGCGAAGGCGTGGTGGCCAGGCGGGCGGCACAGCGCATAGGCAGCCGGCGCGCCAGCCGTCACCGTTTCGGCTGCCTCCACCGCGCTCCAGGCGCTCCACAGCGCGCTCTGCCATGTTTCGCCTGAGATCGGGCAGGCGGTGTCGGCCATATGGTAGCCGGCCTGGCCGACGGCGGAGGCCGGATAGGAGCCGTTGCGGGCGATCGGGTGGATGTTGGGAATGACCTCGGCCGACGCCCCTTCGATCCGCTGCCAGCGTTCGAAAATATGTTCGAGGAAGTCGAGATACTCGGGTGTGTGCACCGCCGAGACCGGGCCGAGGCCGTGATCGCGCGGTCGCTCGATCGTGCAACCGGCGGATTTTGCGCCGCCTAACAACCTCTCGACGCGTTCCGGTTTTTCAGGGTTGGGCTGCGCCGCGCCGCTGGAAAGAAAGGCCTTGGGATCGTGGCGCTTCTGCTCCTGCGCATAGAAGGCCTTCATTGCTGCTCCCCATTTTCCGGCGCTTCGGCGAAGGCGAAAAAGGCCTCGCCGATGATCTTCTGCGTCTGCTCGTAGCTCGACCAGGCAATGCCTAGCCGTTCGTAAAAGGCCTTGGCGCCCTCATTGTCGGTGTCGACCGACAGCCTCAGATACACGCCGCCCTCTTTGCGGCACTCGGCAGCCACGCGTCGCAGCAGGCGTTCGCCGATCTTGCGACCGCGAAACCGGTCCTCGACATAGAGGTCCTGCACATAGACGCCGGGCCGCCCCATCCAGGTCGAGAAGATCGGGAAATGAAGACACAGCCCGGCGAATTCGCCGTCGACTTCTGCAATCAGGGTGGTGAACGCGGGTTTTTCGCCAAAGCCCCAGCTTCTGAGATCGTCCGCCGTCGAGATGATTTCCTCGGGCGCACCGATATGAGTGCCAAGCTTCAGGATCGCCGCGTGAATGGTTTCGACGTCATCGATGGTGCCGGGGCGAAGGATAACCGCACTCATGACAGGTACAGGGGCAGGACCGGGCGCTGTCATCTCGTCAAAACGCCACCCTGTCGCCGCCCTTGAGCGCCAGCATCTCGCGCGCTTCGGCCGGCGTCGCGACCTCCAGCGACAGTCCATCGAGCATGCCACGGATGCGGCGCACCTGGTCGGCGTTGGACTTCGCCAGCTGGCGACCATCATAGAGGCTGTCCTCCAGTCCGACCCGGACATTGCCGCCCATGGCCGCGGCGATCGAGATCAGCGGCATCTGGTTGCGGCCGGCGGCCAGCACCGAAAACTGGTAGCTGTCGCCGAACAATTTGTCGGCGATGCGCTTCATATGGATGAGATTGTCCGGGTCGGCGCCGATGCCGCCCAGGATGCCCAGCACGAACTGAATGAACAGCGGCGCCGAAACCAGCCCCCGATCGCGGAAATGCGCCAGCGAATAGAGATGGCCGACATCGTAGCACTCGAACTCGAAGCGGGTGCCGCAGCCCTTGCCTAGCCGCTCGATCACGCCTTCCATGTCGGCGAAGGTGTTCTTGAAGATGGTATCGCGGGTGGCTTCGAGCAGCTTCGGTTCCCATTCGTGCTGCCAGTCCCTTGGCTTGTCGAGCATCGGGAACAGCGCGAAATTCATCGAGCCCATATTGAGCGAGCACATTTCGGGCTGAGCCCGAAGCGGCGCCGCCAGCCGCTGGTCCAGCGTCATCAGCGAGGAGCCGCCTGTCGTGATGTTGATCACCGCATCGGTCGCCTGCTTGATGCGCGGCAGGAACTTCATGAACACTTCGGGGTCGGCGGTCGGGCGGCCATCCTTGGGATCGCGGGCGTGTAGATGCAGGATCGAGGCGCCGGCCTCGGCCGCGGCGATGGCGTCCGCGGCGATCTGGTCCGGCGTCACCGGTAGATAGGTCGACATCGACGGCGTGTGTACCGAGCCTGTAACGGCGCAGGTGATGATGACTTTTCGCGGTGCCATTCCGCTACCCCCGGCCTTCGACCGGCAGGTCGAGTTCGGTGGCCAGAACCTCAAGCGAGTCGCCGATGATGGAGATGATCTCGCCGACCTGCTCACCGGTGACGATCATCGGCGGCGCGACCATGAAATTGTCGCCGTCGACGCCTCCCTTGACCCTGCGGCCATAGATGATCAGCCCGCGCTCATAGCCGAGATCGAGCAGGCGCTGCGTGGCTTTTTTGCTCTGCTCGATCGGTTTCAGCGTATCGGGCTCGGCGACCATTTCGGCGCCGGTAAGCAGCCCCTTGCCACGCACATCGGCAATGAACGGGAACCGCCTCGCAAGTGCCTTCAATCCGTCCATCAGCACGTCGCCCATGGCAGCCGCATTGGCAATCAGGTCGAGCCGGTCCATTTCGCCCAGCACTGCAAGCCCGGCGGCGCAGGCGAGCGGATTGCCGGCATAGGTGTGGCCATGCTGGAAGCCGCCGGTGGCGAGAAGCGGCTCGACCAGTCGCATCGGTGCGGCCAGCGCGCCAAGCGGCGCATAGCCCGACCCCAAGCCCTTCGACAGCGCGACGATATCTGGCTTGCAGTTCCAGTGGTCGCCGCCGAGGAATTTGCCGGTGCGGCCGGCACCGCTCATCACTTCGTCGTGGATGAGCAGGATGCCGTAGCGATCGCAGATTTCGCGAATGCGCGCATAATAGCTGTCGGGTGCCACCAGGGCGGCGGTCGCCGCGCCGCCGATCGGCTCCATGATGAAGGCGACGACGCTTTCGGGACCTTCGGCGAGGATCTTCTCCTCCAGCATGTCGGCGTAGCGGACGCCCCGCTGCTCCATCGAGAGATTGTCGCGATCGCGCCAGGCGGTCGGTGCCGGCACGGTCGGCATCACCCGCATCATCGGCGCAAAAGTTTCGGCCAACGCGTCGTCGCCGGTGATCGAAAGCGAACCGAGCGTGCCGCCGTGGTAGGAAGGAAACCGCGTGATCACCTTCCAGCGGCTGGCCTGGCCGGTGGCCACAGCCCATTGCCGCGCCAGCTTGATGCAGGATTCCGTCGCTTCCGAGCCGCCGGAGACGAAGAAGATGCGGTCCATGCCTTCAGGCAATTTTCCAGCCAGTTCGCGTGCCAATTCTTCCGCCGGCTCGTTCTCGAAATGCAGCCGGTAGGCGAAGGTGGCGCGGTCCATTTGCCGCTTCATCGCATCGAGCACATTGCGGTTGGAATGGCCGATATTAGCGACCATTGGGCCGCTCGATCCGTCGATGAAACGGCGGCCATCCTGCGTCCACATGTAGATGCCTTCGGCGCGGTCGATCAGTGGCCGGCGCAGGCTGGAGAGGTAGAACAAATGCGATTGGCCCCGGACATCAGTGTCTTGGACGGCGGTCTGGGCTTTCGACATGTCAGAACTTTCCGAGATAGCGGTCGAGGACATTATGGGTGACCCGTTCGACCATCGGGTCTTGTCTTAGCAGACCGGCGACCCATTCGCAGCTTCCGGCGTGGAACACCTCGCCCTTGCCGCGTGGAAAATTGACGATCATGCCATTGCCGCGTTTGACCTTTTCAAGATTGGCGTCGCTTGCCTCGCCAAACAAGGTCTCGGCGGTGAAGCGGCCATCCTCGTCGGTGAGGAACTGGTCCTCGACCGGAATGTCGGCGCTTTCCTCGACCTGGCTGGCCATGCCGACGGCCAGCACTTGCAGGCCATCAGGCGCGCCGCTGTCTGGCGTGGGGTAGGGCAGCCCGCCGCGAATCTCGAAATCGAGCCCGTCGACCTCATAGCCATAGACGTGGCTGTCGGCGCCCAGCAGGTCGCCATAGTAGATGCCGGTGCCGGCAAAGGCCCAGTGCTCCGGCCGATAGACCGGAAAGCCGCGTACGCCGCGTGGCGCGCAGCCACCCCAGCCGGCATAGACGCCCCGTGTCGCATTGAGCCCGAAGGTCGCCGAACCCGGCCGGCCGATCTCCGGTGCTTCCCAGGAATTGGTGGCGCGGGTCACGTCGCCGCCGCGGTAGGCCGGGTCCTCGGTGCGGGCGCGGTATTTGTAGCAGACCTGCCGACGGCCCTCATCTTCCAGCCGCGTCTGCCACATGAAATTGCCGGCAAAGCGCGCAACATGGCCGCCGCGTTCGACATAGAAGTCGACCGCGTCGCGCATCTCCCAAGTCCAATATTCGTCATGGCCGACGAAGACCGTGCAGTCGTAACCGTCGAGAATCTCGGGCGAGAAGTGGAGGTCATGCTGGCTGGCGAGGTCGACGCCGTAGCCTGATCGTTCGGCAAAGCGAAAAAAATGGCTATCGTAGCTGGCCCAGCCCGACGACGCGTATTTCTTCGAATGGCCGGTGGCGAGCGCCCATTCCATGTGCGGATAGCGCGGCACGGTCTTCGGCGGCACCGCGACCTCCAAAGGCACGCGCGGTGCATCCCGGGGCAGCAGGACGAAGCCGCGGCACCATGGGCGCTGCGTCGACACGATGGGCGAGTACTGGTCGCGGTCGGGCCCGGTGATGCCCTGATAATGGTTGGAGCCGCCCCAGGTGTTGTAGGCAAGCCAGGTGCCCGTCGCCGCAACCTGCAGCACACGGCCAGGTTTCTTGCCGGGCTGGGGAGAGACGATGAAAACGTGGTGACTTTGGATCGGCCTGCCGTCGCGGCCTTCCGCCGCCAGCGTCACGCGATAGGCCCCAGAGGGCCAATCCTCCCCGATGCGAAATTCGAACGAGGCTTCCCAGCCGCAGCCTTCGACCGAGCACTGCTCCGGACTGTCCTGCCAGCGCGATGCGATATCAGACTTCTCGAACACCCTCGTCTCGGCACCGCCGTCCCGAACGATCGTCATGCCGAAGTACGGGGCGGTCGAGCTGACGTGCAGCGTAACTGTCTCACCGGCGCGATACGACAACCGGTCGCCGTAGCACCAGATTTCGCCGCGCTCGCCGTCCATCCCTGGCCACTCGTAATAGTGACCGCGCACCGCGTGGCGGCGCTGCTCGGCTGTCAGCCCGAAATCGGGGAATTCGGTCGGCAGATTGATCATGAAGCCCTAGCCCATCTGAGGCGCCATTTCGGCGATCCGCCCGCCAGGCGTCAAATGGAAACGATCATGCCAGCATTCGTTAGCCGCACCCTTGGCCGCCTTCGCCAAACCGACTATCTCAGGACGACGGCGGCAGTTCCGCCAAGGGGACAGGCATGCTCAGGGTCCAAAAGGTCAAGGTCGACGACATCTACGTGCCCACGGCGCGGAAGAAGACGCTGCACCCCGAGACCGTCCGGCATCTGGCCGAGGACATACTTGAGAACGGCATGAAGACGCCGATCCAGGTCCGCCACGATGGCAAGCGGCACATCCTTGTCGAAGGTCTGCATCGGCTCGAAGCCGCCAAATGGCTGGGCGAGACCGTAATCGACGCCTATCTGGTGCAAGCCAAGCGCCACTGACACGGGCTCCGCTCGCCGTTTTCAGCCTCCGTTTCCAGAATTTCTCGCGGGCAATGTCGGTTTGCTTTGCGTCGGCTCGTCCTTGGGACGGAAGCCAGATCAAACCAAGGAGACCACCGTGGCCGCCAAGCTCGACATCGCCCCCGCCGACGACCGCGAACTGGTTCTCGCCCGTATCATCGATGCACCGCGCCGGGACGTCTATCGCTGCTGGACCGAACCGAAATTGATCACGCAATGGTTCGCGCCAAAGCCGTGGACGACGCCGCGTGCCGAGATGGATGTGCGCGCCGGTGGCAACAGCCTGGTCGTCATGGCAGGCCCCGACGGCAACGAGTTCCCCAACCCCGGCGTCTTCCTCGAGGTCGTTCCCGGCGAGAGGATCGTCTTCACCGATGCTTATACCCAGTCATGGGTGCCATCGGAAAAACCGTTCATGACAGTCGTACTGACCTTCGAGGACGAGGGCGAGGGCAAGACCCGCTACATCGCGCGCGTCCGGCACTGGAGCGTCACCGACCGCGAGCAGCACGAGGCGATGGGCTTTCACACCGGTTGGGGCCAGTGCACCGATCAGCTCGAAGATCTCGCCAGGGCGCTCTGACAGAGCCACACCGGAGGAGATCGATATATCCAAAGTTCTGTTTTTTGCCATTTTTGCCTTGGCCGCTGCGTTTGTCGCTTGCCCGGGCACCATCAATGCAGAGGAGACAAAGCCTGCCATGACCACCGAAACGAAAACACTGCCGAAGCCACAAAAGTCCGGCCTGCTGCCGATCAACGGCGTAAATTACTATTACGCCGTCTATGGCAAGGGTGAGCCGCTGCTTCTGCTGCATGGCGGTCTCGGCTCCACCGACATGTTCGCGCCGATCCTGCCCAAGCTTGCCGAAAACCGCACCGTCATCGGGGTCGACCTGCAGGGGCATGGCCGCACCGCCCTTGGCGACCGGCCATTCAGCCTGCAGGCGATCGGCGACGACATGGCTGGTATCGTCAAGGCACTCGGCTACGACACGGTCGACGTCATGGGCTATTCGCTGGGCGGCGGGGTTGCCTTCCGCATGGCGGTCCAGCATCCCGAGGCTGTGCGCCGGCTGGTCCTTGTGTCGACCGGCTATGCCGCCGACGGCTTCTACGACGAGATGCGTCCGCAGCAGGCACAGGTGAGTGCCGCCGCCGCGGCGTACATGAAAGACACGCCGATGTACAAATCCTACGTCGCCGTCGCCCCGCATCCGGAGGACTTCCCGAAACTGCTCGACGCTCTCGGCAATTTCATGCGCCAGAACTACGACTTCTCGGCCGACGTTCCCAAGCTGAAAATGCCAGTCATGCTCGCTTACGGAGACAGCGACATGTACAAGCCCGAGCACGAGATCAAGTTCTACCAGATGCTCGGCGGCGGCCTGAAGGATGCCGGCTGGATGCGCGAGAACCTGTCGCAGAACCGGCTGGCCATCCTGCCCAACCGCACCCACTACGATGTCTTCTTCGCTCCGGAACTGACGGCCGCCGCACTGCCGTTCCTCGATGGCGAGACCAGGGTGAAGAGCTGGGACGAGGTGGTCGGCGAAGCCGAATGACCCCTGCCATCTCCGCCGGCCGTCTCCAGCGAGACAGCCGGCGTGCTGTTCAGGAAGCCTTGGCCCGGCGCGGCTGCCTCAGATGCTTGATGCCGCTCATTTCAACGAAGTTCGTCGCCGACTCCCAGAGATAGTCGCCGTAAAGAAACGGCGCGAAGGGTTCGGAGCCGTCCAACGGTAGAGGCGAGATTTCCGCGTCGACACGTGGCTCGTAGAAGAACGGGATCGAGAACCGCACGGTTTTTGGCGCAATGACCCGGTGCCGTGTCGCCCGCACGCGGCCGCCGGTCCAGCGTTGCAGCAACTGGCCGAAATTGACCGCCAGCGTGCCATCGGCTGGGGGCACGTCGATCCATTCGCCGGTGAGGTTCTTCGCCTGCAAGCCCTCGACGCCGTCCTGCGCCAGCAGGGTGACGAAGCCTGAATCGGCGTGTTCCCGGCCGATGATGGTGCGCGTCTCGCCTTTGTGGGTCACCGAAAACTCCGGCCCGCTGGTATCGACGCCGGCACTGGCGTCGCGCAGGGGATAGCGGATCAGGCGCAGCGTCGAGATGCCGCCGTCGAAATAGCTATCGAAGATCATGTCAGGCAGGCCAAGCCCGCGGGCGATCGACCGCATCAGCATGGTGCCGACCGTTTCCATCACGCGATAGTAGTCGGCTGCGGCAGCGCGCCAGCCGGGCAGGGCATTCTCGGCGGGTAACGGTGTCGGCTCGCACAAAGGATCGTCGCTGGCCGTTACTCGCGCTGCATCGGCAAGGTCCGGCCCCATGTCGATGCCTTCCTTGTAGGAAACGGCTTGCGGCTGCAGCGGAAACCAGCCGCGGTAGAAATTCTTCTTGGTGTGATCGAAATTCCAGCGCAGTAACTCCTGCTTCTCGGCGTCGGGAAGCGCGAAGACGCGCAGCAATCGCGCGCGCTTGTTGGGCGTCAGCCAGTCATCGCCGGGAAAATCCCGGACCGCCAGAAAGCCGATGCCGGCCGCTGCGGCCATGATCTCAGCGTCGGCGCGGTCGCGCGCGGGCGAGGGCGGCCCGAACAGGGCCGCGATGCCGATCGTTTCGATCTCGGGTGTCATGACAATCCTGCAGCATCACCATAATCGATGACCTTGTATCAAAGCTTTTCAATTGACCCAATCGGCCTCGCCGTTACTTTTGCCGCCTGTTTACTCCACCAATGGATCCAGGCGATGGCAAAATACGAGGGCGGATGCCTGTGCAGGGCGGTGCGCTATCGCACCGATGCTACCCCCATCAACGAGCGCATCTGCCATTGCCGGCTTTGCCAGAAGGCGATCGGCGCGGCGTTCAATGCGCGTGTTCTGTTTCGCATCGGCGATGTGACGGTCGAGGGCCCGTTGGCCACGGTCAACACTTCGCCGGACCTCAAGCGGGGGTTTTGTCCAGCCTGCGGCACGACGCTGTTTTCGCGGCGCGATTCCGCCGGCATCATCGGCGTGACGACCGGTTCGCTTGACGACCCGTCGCTGTTCCGGCCCCAGATGCACATCTGGACCGTCTCGAAACAGCCCTGGGTGATGCTGGATGACGGCCTGCCGCAATTTGAAGGCACTCCGCCGGCCTAGCGTTCCTTCTTCCCCGTGAAGGGAAAGGACGTGCCCCAGGATGACCAAAAATTAATCCAAAGAGACACGTGATAGCCGGCAAAACGTCATTGGCGGGCCATCTTTGTCTCCCTATCTAAGCGTCGCGGGCCCGGCATTCGAGGAGACGACGGATGAACGACAGCATCAGCACCCTGGACGAGCTTTTGAGCGATCCGATGGTCCTGCTTGTGATGGAACGTGACCGTGTGCGCCCGGAACAGGTGCGCATGCTGCTCGAGCGGGCTCGCCGGCCAGCCGCGGAGGAGCCTGTCGTGCCGCCCGCGCATGTGATTGCCAGGACCTGCCAGAAATTTTGGCTCTGCCCGTAATCGTCTTGCCAACCTCCATTCATGCGAGCATCGCTGGCCCTTCGGGCCGGTGAATGCATGTCGCCCTTTGGGAAGACGACATGCAAAAAAACAAATCTGAAGCGCGTAGCCTGAATCCGTATCGACGCGACGTGCTTTCGAAGCCGTGCGCGTCCGACGCGGCGGTGCCAGCTTACAAATCCGTAAATTGATTATCCGCCGCATGACGGTATGCCTTGCCGGGCACCGATCTCCTCCGATCGTGTCTTCGCGACTCCGATTTCTCCCGCATGGAACCCGACATGGCTGATATCTGCACACAAGGCGTCGACACGGGCTTTGTCGGCCTTGGATTTGCCAAGGTCGCATTCCTCGGCCTCGTGCAAGGCATCACCGAACTGCTGCCGATTTCCTCGACCGCCCATATGCGCATCGTGCCGGCGGTGCTTGGCTGGCAGGATCCGGGTTCCGCCTTCTCCGCCGCCATGCAGCTTGCCGCCCTTGCCGCCGTGGTCAGCTATTTCTGGGGCGATGTCAGGGATCTCCTGTTCGGTTCGATCGACGCTCTCACACGGCGCGGTTTCGCCGATCGGCATTTCCAACTGGCTTCCTGGATCGTGCTGGCGACACGATCCCCATCCTCATCGCCGGCGTGGTACTTTCGGGTGTTCTCAACGCCTGCAATTCGCCGTTGCGTAGCCTGAGCGTGATTGGCTGGGCCTGCATAGCCATGGCGATCCTGCTGGCCCTGGCCGAGATTTTCGCCCGCCACAAGCGCACCATCGGCGAAGCGTCGCTAGCCGACGCGCTACTTGTCGGTGTCGCCCAGGTTGGCGCGCTGATCCCGGGGGTCTCTCGCTCCGGCTCGACGCTGACGGCCGCACTGGGGCTCGGCTTCAAGCGGGCCGAGGCGGCACGCTTCTCGTTCCTGCTGGGGCTGCCGGCGATCGCACTCGCCGGCCTCAAGGAATTGTGGGAACTGCACAAGGTGCATCTCGATGCCCATGGATGGTCGGTTCTCGGCCTGGGGCTGCTCGTCGCCTCGATTTCGGCCTTCTTCGCCATCTGGGGCCTGATGCGTGTGCTGGAACGCTTCTCCGCCTGGCCCTTTGTCATCTACCGTGGCCTGCTCGGCGTCGTCCTGCTGCTGGGCGTGGCGATGGGATGGCTCGTCTAGCTCCCTAACCCGAACCTCTGTGTTGCGCTGCTGCAACCCTCGAAGGGGCATGCGGCGTCCTCAAAGAGGTAATCGGTCGGTTTGGTTGACTTCGGGATATAACCGCCCTTAACGTTCTGTTAACAAAACAGATGGGCGGGGCCGGATGGCATCCTCGATGGGTTGGCGCCGGAAGGCGAAGGGACTAGGGCTTGCGATTGCCCTGATTGCTTTCTGTTCGGCGGCGAATTCGGCCTATACGGCTCCCGTTTCCATGGCTATCGGCGGCTCGACCTCCCAGCCGATCGGCCACTATGATTTTTGCAAGATCCATGCCGCCGAGTGCTCGATCCGTTCATCCGACAGCGAGCCGGAACAGATGACCGGCAAGCTGTTGCGGGAGATCAGCGCCGTAAACCTTTCGGTTAACGCGCGCGTCAAGCCGATGAGCGACATGGACAATTACGGCAAGGAGGAATGGTGGGCCTATCCGGACAATGGCTTCGGCGATTGCGAGGATTACGCGCTGGAAAAGCGGCGTGAGCTCAACAGCCTGGGCATCGCCATAGCCAACCTCCTGATGACGGTGGTTCGCAAGCCGGACGGCGAAGGCCATGCCGTGCTGACGGTGCGCACCGACAAGGGCGACTTCATTCTCGACAATCTCGTCGACAAGGTTCGCCTCTGGAACCAGACGCCGTATCGCTATCTGAAAAGACAGGCGAGCGACAATACCGGGCGCTGGGTTTCCATTCTTGCCGGCGAAGAGGAACTGGTCAGCGCCGTCAAATAGCCGCTGCCCGACGTCCGGGCCATAATCCATACTTCTTTCCTTCATCGTGTCGGCAAGCGGTGCTATCCACGACAGTTCGTTGGAACTGCCAATCCGGAACGCGCATGGATTTTTTGACCGTCCTGTATTCGGCGCCCTTGCTGCTGAGCTTGTTCAAGGCCGCGTTGCCGTACGCGGTCGCCACGACAGTGGCATTCGGCCAGTGGTTCGCTTCGGTGCCGCCGTGCCGCGATGTCTCCTTCGAGGCTACGAGCTTCCTCGTCTGCGAGGTCGATCCGAAGCTCTATTCAATCGAACTGTTCTGGAAAGACCCGGCAGGCAAGCCTTTTCAGTCGCTGCACAATCTTGACAACGCCCAGCGCAGGGCCGGCCGGACCCTGCTGTTCGCCATCAATGCCGGCATGTACCACCCCGATCTCAGGCCGGTCGGCCTCTATGTCGAACGCGGCCAGGAAATGGCGGGTGTGAAAACGGGATCGGGAAGCGGCAATTTTTCGCTGCAGCCGAATGGCATTTTCTATATCAGCCGCGGCAAGGCCGTGGTGCGGGCGACCAAGGACTTCGTCAGGCAGCGGCCAGCCACCGACTATGCGACACAATCAGGGCCAATGCTGGTGATCGACGGCCAGCTTCACCCGAAATTCCAGGCCGACGGCACCTCGCGCAAGAGCCGCGACGGCGTCGGAGTGCGAAACGACGGTGTTGCCGTCTTTGCCATCTCGAACGGCACGGTGACGTTCCATGCCTTCGCTCGCCTTTTTCGCGACGCGCTCGGCTGCGACAACGCGCTCTTTCTCGACGGCACGATATCGAGCCTGCTCGCTCCGGCCATCGGCCGCAACGACGACTACTGGAATCTGGGACCGATGATCGGCGTCTTCAGGAAGCGCGGCTGATGCACGGCGCCCTCAATCGCGGCACGCCTAAATCCGTGCATTGCGCCTGCCGCGCATTCTGACGACAAGCACGGCGACGATGATCGCCACCACCATGGCCGCGATCACTGCCACGCCGACCAGGCTGGTCGCGTCGAGTTCGGGCAGATTGTCGGCTCCTTTCGCCACCAGCCATCCAGGCGACAGCGCGACCGGCGCCCAGATGATCGCCGACAGGATGTTGGCAATCTGGAAGCGCCGCCTGTTCATGCCCATCATGCCGGCGACCAGCGGCACGGTGGCGCGCACCGGACCGAAGAAGCGGCCGACGAAGACGGCGGCGACACCGTAGCGATGGAAGAACACGCGCGCCCTGGCGATCTCGCGGCGATAGCGGTTGAGCGGCCATTTGTGGACGACGCCGCGCCCCAGCCATTTGCCGAGAAAATAGGAGATAGTGTCGCCTAGCGCCGCGCCGAGCATAGCGGCGAGGAGAACGGGCAGGGGCTGGACGATGCCGGCGCCCACCAGGCCGCCGACGATGATCAACACCGCGGTGCCGGGCAACAGGATGCCGACCATCACCAGCGACTCGCCGAAGGCCAGCAATCCGACCACGAGACCCGCCCAGGCCTGATGGTTCTCGATGATACACACGCTCTGGTCGATGAACGACTGCACGCAAGCTCCCTGTTGAAAGTGTTCCTCGGCTGCCGCTGTCAGGCTCCTGAGTTCGTCGAGCTTGCCGTCGACGAGCCAGCCGTAATAGGTCTCGACCGGCAGCTTGCGGCCTTGGCACGGGCAAGGGCCGCCGCGCCGCACACCCGTTCTCAACAGCCACATCATGGCCCTGTCAAGGCTTGGCCGGGCCGATGCCGACGACTGCCTGAAAGCGGCCACATGCAGGGTAAAAAACTTGATTCAAACTTTATTGGTAATTTCTCGTTCATAACTCGTCTGGTTGTCCGTCGGCCGTCGCCTTCGGTCTGTTGTGTTCGAGTACAGGTCCAGATGCGGTTACCAGGCGTCGTCAGTTTCGTGATCGCATCGCTGTGCCTTGCCGGCTGCTCGTCGACATCGGGCATGGACGCGCTCGACATGCAGAAGCCGTCCAATGAAATCACCAATTCGGTGGTGCGGCCACGCGCGCCGATCGCGTCCGTTCCGATGGCCAAGGCAAACGCGGCGCGCAAGCTGGTTGAGGTTGCGCCCGAGGACACCGCTCGGCCTTTTGGCCTTGCCGAGGAAGAGACGGTGGCGTTTCCCGCACCCGAACTGCCCGACAGCGTCGAACCGCCGATCGAGGAGGCAGCCCTGGTGTCGCCGCCGAAGCTGTTGTCGCGGGCGGCACCGCCCATGCTGGCGGGCCCGGTCACGCGTTACGGCTTCCGCGATGCCAAGCCGATCAATTTCGGCCGCTCCTCGCCCCGACACCTTGCCGTGCACGGGGTGGACGTGTCGCGCTGGCAAGGCAACGTCAACTGGGAGAAGCTGCGCGCCCAGGGCGCCAACTTCGCCTATATCAAGGCGACCGACGGCGGCGACCACCTCGATCCCCTGTTTATGAAGAACTGGCGTGACGCCGACGCTGCCGGCCTGAAGCGCGGTGCCTATCATTTCTTCTACTGGTGCCGCACCGCCGGCGAGCAGGCCGACTGGTTCATCCGCAACGTGCCGAAGGTCGACGGCGCGCTGCCACCGGTGATCGACGTCGAGTGGAACGGCGACTCCAGCTGCCAGCGGCGTCCGTCGCGCGAAAAGGTGCTGGAGAAAATGCAGGTGTTCATGGACAAGCTGGAGCGCCACTACGGCCAGCGGCCGATCATCTACACGGCGCCCGATTTCTATCGCGACAATCTCCAGGGCGCATTCCCGGATTACCCGTTCTGGCTGCGCGCCGTGGCCCGGCATCCGTCGAAGGTCTATCCCGATCGCAAATGGCTGTTCTGGCAATATTCCGGCTCCGGCCTGTCGCATGGCGTAACCGGCCGCATCGATCTCAACGTCTTCCATGGCGATGAGCGGCAATGGCGCGCCTGGGCCGGCGGCGGAGGTCGGGCGGTGATGGCCGACGCGGATTAGAACAGATGCTTTCGCGTCGGCGCTCGTCCTGTCCACCTATCGGAACTGGTTGCTCCCGCCGTTCTTTTCCTCGCTCAAACGCAGCCGCGCCCTCAAGCCCATTATCTCGGCGATCGCGGCATCGATCATGGCGAGAAGGGTCAGCGTGTCGTGCTGGGTCGGATCGGCCCTGACATAGGCGAACTGGTTCAGTATATCGGTGTCATCTTCGGTTTGTTCGCTCATGCGCATCGTCCCGGCTGTTGTGGATCTTCATCCGATCGGATCGATCGTCTTTTATCACGTCATCGTCCGGATGGCCCGCCACATTGGCCCAGTTCCTGGCGCGGTTCCCACCGTGCTTCGGATAAGTCCCCGCGCCCTTCAGCTGGAGGGCTATGTTCGCGTCATGGCAATAGCCGAATAGCGGCTGGTCGTCGCTCCCGTAGCCACGCTACACCATTGAACCTTTCCGGCGGTCATTTCCTAATCTTGCGAATAGACGAGACATTGCCGTCGCCATGCTGTCACTATGCGTGCTGCCGCACTCTAATCGTCGGGGGGACGAGTTGGAGCTCAAGTTTCTGTTGGTCGGCTTTGCCTGCGCGGTCGCCGGCATGCTGTCGATCGTCACCTTCCTGAAATGGCTCGAGGTCAAGGCGGCCAGCCGCTGGTTGCCGACGCCTGGAAAGGTCGTCTCGTCGCGCGTCGAGGCGCGCGAGGTGACAAGCTCGGGTATTGGCTCGGAGAGCGGCACTTCGACCGAAATCCGCAATTTTCCGGCCATCACCTATGAATACAAGGTGGGCGGCAAGACATTTCAAAGCTCGCACTACAGCGTGCAGGAGAACCTCGGAAATTTCGAAGTCGCGGAAACCCTTGAGCGGTTTCCGCGTGGCGCGGCGGTAACCGTGTTCTATGACCCGTCCAGCCCGGGCAAGGCCGTGATCGAGCGCACCATGCCGGACGGCGCCTTCAAGTTCATGGTCCAGCTTTCGGCCGGGCTCGTGGTTGGCGCGCTGGTGTTGGTGTTTTCGGTCGGTGGCGTGCTGGAGGCTGTCGGACCGCATCTGCCCAAGCCGGGGAACCTCGGTGCGGCGGCATTCCTGCTGTTCATGGGGCTTTTTGTGCTGCGCATGGGCTTTGTCCAAAGATCGATTGCCGGGCAGGCGGCAACATGGCCGACCGCCGCCGGCCGTATCGATGCGTCCGGCCTGCAGGCAATCAAGACCCGCGACCGGTTTGAGGGCGGTGGGTACCGGCCTTGGCGCACGGTGTTCAAATCCCGCATCGTCTACAGCTATGGTGTCGCCGGAGAGCGCTACAGCGCCGATCGCGTCGCTTTCGGCGCCAGCGTGACAGCCTCGCTGCCCGGGCTCGTCGGCGGTCAGGCGCGGCGCTATGTCGAGGGCAGCAAGGTCGACGTGCGCTATGACCCCGCCAACCCCGCCTCGGCGGTACTCGAATGCCGGGTGCGCGGGCTATGGCTGCTGTGGGTCTGCTCGGCAGGCTTTCTCGGCGGCGCGGCCTTGCTGGTCGGGTTGGTCTGAGTGTCACCGCTTCAGCAGCGCACGAGAGGTCCGCTGTCGAATCCGCGCCAGCTCAACCGCACCGTCCCACCGT
Organism: Mesorhizobium sp. URHB0026; assembly: GCF_054059755.1. Taxonomy (NCBI): domain Bacteria; kingdom Pseudomonadati; phylum Pseudomonadota; class Alphaproteobacteria; order Hyphomicrobiales; family Phyllobacteriaceae; genus Mesorhizobium; species Mesorhizobium sp. URHB0026. The sequence goes on from NZ_JBSSCN010000001.1 coordinate 4,062,175, forward strand.
CTCTTTTGATATGGATGGTGCGAGAAAATGGCTCGTCAAGCGATGGGTCCGCGCCATAGCACTGGCTGGCGTGAACCACCCAACCGGTGGCGGTTTTGCGAAAGATCGCATGCTCGCAACCGAGGTCGGGAAACGACAGGGCCGACTGATCCACAGTGAAGACAGTCTGGCGCTGGACGTCGGCGGTCGCATGGCAGTTCAACCTTTCGCTGGACCATGTCCCGACATAGGGCGCTGCCGCTACGGCCGGCACAATCGTAGTTGCGGAGATCGCTATGATCAGTGTCAAACGCTGCATCTCTTGTCCCCTGGGCCGCTGCGTTCGATCATACAGATTGCGGGCTTGTGTGGGGCAAGTTTTCGATCGACCAGATAAACGCAGCGGTTCCGGATTTCGCTTATGGTTTTGCACGGATGATGCGACTGTGCGGCCCGGCACGCAGCCGGCCTTGCTTCATTGACACATGCCCGAGATTTCGATGATCATTCGCAAACTGGCCTTTGTTGTCCTGGGTTCGCTCGGGCTCGTGCAAGCGGCGGGCGCCAAGGAATGCCTCCTGAGCCACGCCACCTATCAGGAGCCACGCTCGGGCGCCGTCATGCAATTCCAACCGCTGGGCGACGAACCGGCGGCACTGACGACGCAGGTGTTCTCGCTGACGGTGCCTCATACCGGCATACGCCTGCCGGCCGATATTACCTGGACCAATGGCAAGAATTCGTTTCCGCTCGGTACCATCCGCCGCCCCTGCACCAACGACGACCGCGAAGCGGGTCTGCAAGACGACAGCGGGCTTTGCCGGATATGGGACGGGCAAATTTATGCCCTGACCGGAGGCGGAGCCGAGCAGCTGAATTCGCGCGAAGCGACCCCGGCGCCGAAAGGGCTATTGCTGCCTGAGTTTGGTGCGACTTTCATCGAATGGCCCGATTTCGCCAATGCCAATCCCGACGGCTCGGCCTGGGACGCCTTTACTTTGACAGGATGCAGCGATGAATAGCGCCATGAAGTCCATTCTCTGGGTGAGCGCCCTGTTCGCATCTTTGACGGTCTCGGCCACGGCACACGCGGACGAGCCGGCGCCGTCGCGGCCGCCGATCGACAAATGCGTCTGGGAAAAATTGACCGACAAGACCATCGGTGTGGCCGCATGGGCGCAGCGCTGCGATTTTGGCTTCCGCCAGATCCATTTTGAATTCGTCGGCAACGCGCTTGCCATCAAATACAGCGATGGCGGTGCGCCGGATCCGCTGGTCGAGGTGCTCGACATCCAGTCAGGCGAAGCCGCAGAGGCTGCGGTACAGCGCTTGTTCCTGGAAAAGACCGAGAAGGCCGTCAACGCCCGCTGCGTGCTCGCGCCCTACACGGAAGGCACCGTACCCGCTGGCGTCAGACGCTACACATTCAGCCCCGACGCCGCCTACGCCAAGGAACTGAAGGCGCAGGCCAATGATGATGTCCCCGAACCGCCCTGTGGTGACTGGGGCGAAAAGCCCGACGGCATCCAGTATTTCGAGGTGCCGGCAGGTGAAGCGCGCAAGCTTCTCTTCGTCCGGGCGGGGCAGGATGAGCCGCTGTTTGACGAGCAGACGTTGCGGTGTTGCAGTAGGGTAGGTGCTGGGACCGCGTCCGATCCGGATTGATTGGATCCCCGTCTGCGTTCTACGCCTCTCTGTGCTTATATTAGCAAACCTCGGACGTTGCTCGCGTTTGCTCGTGCTCCATCGAAGATGGACTGTCGATCAAATCCACAACGCTCCAAAATCGAGATTCTGAAGGCGAGCAAGAATGTTCTAGCCAGATAGTCCATGTCGACATACTCGTCAGTTTTATAGTTTGTATCCGCCCCGTGCGCCTCCTTACCTCGAAGGTACGCGACTCGTTGCGGCTTGATTTCCGAAAAGGCCTTGATCTCTGGGAATCGGGTGTAGAGGGTACGCAGTGTGGCAGTTAGCGACGGCGCGCGGCCAAGCATGGGATAGAGTCTTCGCTCAACAAAGCCGGTCAGAAAATCGTCGCCGTTTGACCTATGCGAAATTATGGAAAGGGCTTTCTCTGCTTCGTTGTCAATAGTTGGCTTTGATTTGAAGTATCTTTCTATCAACCTCACGGTATAGAAAAAAACTTCTTCTACATATCGCTGTTTTACCTGGGATGAACGAAACCATTTAAAAGAGATCTCGTTTAGGCTCCATTCTTTAAAAAATTTGTCCAAAATTTCCGCCCAGTTTTCGTCTAATGACAATTCAGCAAGTGTCTCATGTCTGTGAACGAAAGTGCTTTTTGAGAAGCCGGTATCATATCCCGAGAGCTGGAACTCCTCGTGGCTCGCTCCCTCACCTTGATCAAGCAGTACCTCCTAAGAAATCATCTAGAGCGCGTAAGTTCTGTAATGCTTCTGAAGTTGATTTTGGGGAATTGTATCTAATTACTAGGCAGACATCAGAAATAAAGCGAACCTCGCTTCTGTCCGACGAAGTACCGATATTCCTTTTGTCGCCGATCTCAATGGTGTAATCGGGTGCTTCCCATTTACTTCGAGTTATGTTGAATCTTGCGCTTCCACCAGTGTTTGGGATATCGAATGAATGCTCGACAGGGTTGATGCCAAGTACGCTGGCTAGAGTTGGTGAGTAAACCGTCAGAGCGGTGACAGCCTCTTCTTCGGCGGTAACGCCAACCTTGTCTATAAAATATGGAAAAGTAAATTCCACTCTTAAAACGCTGAGATTGGCCCAAGTCCTTCTGCCGAACCTTGGGTAACAAAAAGTGGCGTAGTGGCCATCCTCAGTCAGAACGCTGAGAAAACGATGCGTTAGCTTTTCGGGAAGCTCAAAGTTTAGGAAGTTTCCTTTGGATGGCTTGTAGTTCTCTAAGAACAGATGGCCGCTGTATCCTTGAGTGAGGTCGAACGAAAACTGACCCTGGCACGATGAGCAGCCATCGGCAGGGTCAGTCTTAATTGTGAATAACTTTAATGTAGGTAGGGAAGGGCTAATTTCTGGCAATCAGCTGCACCCGCTCGTCGCGCCGCACGTATCGCACTTTTCACATGTCCCGTTCCGCACCATGGTGAAATTCTGGCACTCGGAGCAGGAATTGCCGGTGTAGCCCTGCAGCAGCGACTTGGCGCGGCGGTCGGCGGCGAGTTTCTTCGCTTCGGCCGCTTCATGGGCCGCCGTATCTGTGAACAGCGCCGCGGTGGTATCGGTCGAGGCATCGGAGGCCGCTTCCTCGAAGGCGATGTCTTCCGCCAGTTCCTTGGCCCGCTCCTCATAATCGCGTTTGTAGGCGACCGCTTCGTCGCTGGCCGGCTTCAAGGCCAGCACGTTGGAGCCGGAGAAAGCAGTCGGCGCCGAGCGGGCAGGGGCTCCGGCACCGGCAAAGCCCTTCGGCTCGTTGCCGATCGCCCGGGAAACCAGCTTCACCGGCGAACCACGGGTCAGGCCCTTGGAGACGGCGTCGGTCTTGCCTTCGCTGATGCCGCGGCCCAGTGCGGTGTTGGAGAAATCCGACTGGTCGACATGGGCGAGATCGTTGCGGCCGAGATAGGAGATGGCCAGCTCACGGAACACATAGTCGAGGATCGACGTCGCGCTCTTGATGGCATCGTTGCCGATGACCATGCCGGCCGGCTCGAACTTGGTGAAGGTGAAGGCGTGCACATATTCGTCGAGCGGCACGCCATACTGCAGGCCAAGCGAGATCGCGATGGCGAAGTTGTTGAGAAGGCCACGCAGGGTGGCACCCTCCTTGTTCATGTCGATGAAGATCTCGCCGAGACGCCCATCGTCATATTCGCCGGTGCGCAGGAAGATGGTGTTGCCGCCGATCTTGGCCTTCTGCGTATAACCCTTGCGGCGGCCGGGCAGCTTTTCCTGCTCGCGCGACACGCGTTCGATGATGCGTTCGACGATGCGCTCCGTGATCTGCGCCGCGCGCGCCGCCGCCGGTGCCTGGATCAGCTGCTCGACCGCATCGTCCTCGTCCTCCTCGCCATCGGCGAGCAGCGAGGCATTGAGCGGCTGCGACAGCTTCGAGCCGTCGCGGTAGAGTGCGTTGGCCTTCAGCGCCAGCTTCCACGACAGCATGTAGGCGCTCTTTGCGTCCTCCACCGTCGCGTCGTTCGGCATGTTGATGGTCTTGGAGATGGCGCCGGAAATGAAGGGCTGTGCCGCCGCCATCATCTGGATGTGGCTGTTGATCGACAGCGAGCGCTTGCCGATCTTGCCGCACGGGCTGGCGCAGTCGAACACGGGCAGGTGTTCGGCCTTGAGGAAGGGCGCGCCTTCCAGCGTCATCGCACCGCAAACGTGGATGTTGGCGGCCTCGATGTCCTTTCGGGAGAAACCCAGCGCCGGCAGCATCTCGAACGAGAAGTCGTTGAGTTGCTCGTCGGTGAAACCGAACGTCTCCTTCACCCAGTCGGCGCCGAGCGTCCACTGGTTGAAGACGAACTTGATGTCGAAGGCCGACTTCAGCGCCGCGTTGAGCGCCGCGATCTTGTCGTCGGTGAAGCCCTTGGCCTTGAGCGAGCCAGGGTTGACGGCCGGCGCCTGGTTGAGGTTGCCGTGACCGACGGCGTAAGCCTCGATCTCGGCAATCTGGCTCTCCGAATAGCCCAGTGTGCGAAGCGCTTCCGGCACGGCGCGGTTGATGATCTTGAAATAACCGCCGCCGGCGAGCTTCTTGAACTTCACCAGGGCGAAGTCGGGCTCGATACCGGTGGTGTCGCAATCCATGACCAGACCGATCGTGCCGGTCGGCGCGATCACGGTTGCCTGTGCGTTGCGGTAGCCATGCTCCTCGCCGAGTTCGATGGCGCGGTCCCAGGCCGCTTTGGCGTGAGTGGCCAGATCCTGCTGCTTCAGGTCCGATGCGACGAGAGGCACAGGATTGACGGCCAGCTTCTCGTAGCCGTCCTTCTCGCCATAGGCGGCGCGACGATGATTGCGCATGACGCGCAGCATGTTCTGGGCGTTGCGGTCATAGTCGGGGAAGGCGCCAAGTTCGGAGGCCATCTCGGCCGAGGTGGAGTAGGCGACGCCGGTCATGATAGCGGTCAGCGCGGCGCAGATGGCGCGGCCCTCGTCCGAATCGTAGGGAATTCCCGAGGTCATCAGCAGGCCGCCGATATTGGCATAGCCGAGGCCCAGCGTTCGGTAGTCGTAGGAGAGCTTGGCGATCTCCTTCGACGGGAACTGCGCCATCATGACCGAGATCTCCAGCACCATGGTCCACAGCCGCACGGTGTGCTCGTAGGCTGCGATATCGATCGTGCCGTCGGCATTGCGGTAGGGGAGCAGGTTGATCGAGGCGAGATTGCAGGCCGTGTCGTCGAGGAACATGTATTCCGAGCACGGGTTGGAGGCCCGGATCGCACCGGCCGAAGCGCAGGTGTGCCAGTCGTTCATCGTGGTGTTGAAATGCAGGCCGGGATCAGCCGACGCCCAGGCGGCGTAGCCGATCTTTTCCCAGAGGTCCCGCGCCTTCAGCGTCTTCAAGACCTTGCCGTCCTTGCGGGCGGTCAGGTGCCAGTCCGCGTCCTCTTCAACGGCGCGTAGGAAATTGTCCTTCAGCGACACCGAATTGTTGGAGTTCTGGCCCGAAACGGTGAGGTAGGCGTCAGAATCCCAGTCGGTGTCGTAGGTCTTGAACGACATCGAGGTGTAGCCCTGCTTGGCGAACTGGATGACGCGGTAGATGTAGTTTTCCGGCACGGCCGATTTCTTGGCCAACTTGATTTCGCGCTTCAGCGCCGTGTTGATGGCAGGATCGAAACAGTCGTCATCATGGCCTTCGCAGTTCACGCAGGCCTTCATGATCGCTTCGAGATGCTTCTTGACGATCTTGGAGCCGGTCACCAGCGAGGCGACCTTCTGCTCTTCATTGACCTTCCAGTCGATGAATTCCTCGATATCGGGGTGATCGGCGTCGACGATGACCATTTTCGCCGCACGGCGTGTCGTGCCGCCCGACTTGATGGCACCCGCGGCGCGGTCGCCGATCTTGAGGAAGCTCATCAGGCCGGACGAGCGGCCGCCGCCGGACAGCTTTTCGCCTTCGCCGCGCAGCAGCGAGAAGTTCGAGCCGGTGCCCGAGCCATATTTGAACAGGCGCGCCTCGCGCACCCACAGATCCATGATGCCGCCCTCGTTGACGAGGTCGTCTTGCACGCCCTGGATGAAGCAGGCATGCGGCTGCGGATGCTCGTAGGAGGATTTCGACTTGGTCAGCTTGCCGGTGAACGGGTCGACATAGAAGTGACCCTGGCTCGGACCGTCTATGCCATAGGCCCAGTGCAGGCCGGTGTTGAACCATTGCGGCGAGTTCGGCGCGACGCGCTGGGTCGCCAGCATATAGGCAAGCTCGTCGCGGAAGGCGCGCGCGTCCTCCTCCGACGCCTTGAAGTAGCCGCCCTTCCAGCCCCAATAGGTCCAGGTGCCGGCCAGCCGGTCGAAGACCTGGCGGGCGTCGATCTCGGAGCCATAGCGCTCGGCCTCGGGAAGCTTGGCGAGTTCGGCCTCATCGGCGACGGAACGCCACAGGAAGGAGGGGACGTCGTTCTCCTCGACCTTCTTCAGGCGCGCGGGGACGCCGGCCTTGCGGAAATATTTCTGGGCCAGGATGTCGGCGGCGACCTGGGAGAACTGCGCAGGCACATCAATGTTGTCCAGGCGGAACACAACCGAGCCATCCGGATTCTTGATCTCGGAAAGCGCCTTGCGGAATTCGATCTCCGCATACGCTGCCCCTTCTTGACCTGCATGTCCTGGCTTGGTGAAACGACGCTCGATGCGCATTGGTCCGGTCCCTTTTGTCTATATGTAGCGCTTTCATCAGGGGATTTCTGCCCCCCAAAAGACGAAACGCGCAGTCCGCCGTTTGCCGACATTTTGAACAATGCCGACATCTCCCTTCGCAGGCTCGGCCACGCACACGACAATAATGCCTTGCCAGGCATCTGCCGAGGCTGCCAACCGGCCCGCAGGCCCCCTCAAAACTGAATTTTTCGATTCCCTCACCCGAGGGAAATTCACACTATCTAGCGTCGAACTTAGCTGCAAACACTAAATATAGTATTAACAGACAATTTATGCCAGTCCGACAATTCTCCCTTTCGTCGCCCACCAACCCACGATCCCAACGCTTCCGCCGGCCTCGTAAATAGGCGGAAATGCGGGCAAAACGCACATAATCCGGGAAAAAGACCGGGCTCAGAACTTTCCGGTCGCGCTCTCAACAGGAGCGCATGGCCTATAAAAGGCGACTCGTTTCGGGCCGTCAAGGATTCGTTTGCGTAGCTTTTGTGACCCCAACATCTTGTGTGTCACACATGTGGATAACGGGGATACAATTGACCCGCCGTCGGCCATCTGCCCGGCGGCAAGCCGGTGCGATCAGCGACATGGGCGCGGCGAAACATTTGCTGGACGCCGCAAAAGGCCCGCCAAGCCGGTGAGCCTCGCCTTCAGCCGTAGTGTAGCTTCGGCTTGGGTTCGGTGCCGTTGAACTGTACGCCGATCCGCTCGCTGCGGCGCCAGCGGACCTCGCAGCGATAGGCCACGCCGTCGAGCGGTATGTAGAGAAGGAAATGATCGGGGACCCGGGCTTCGGCGGGTAATTTCAGTTCGGCGCCGCCCGCATGCTGGTTGCGCACCGTACAGGCGATTTCGGAATTCTGGATCCCCGTGATGACTGTTCCACCTTTGAGCACGCGCGGACGATGCTCGCGCTGCGGCTCGCCGGGATCGTGCTGAAGTGGGTCTGCGGGATTCGCCATCGATCAAACGCCAAGACTGATCAATCCTAACCAACAAAAATTAGCAAACCCTTGCGGCACAAGGTTGTGCGTCCGCCGCGATACACGCGAAAGGCGTCGATCAGGAGAACCTGCGTGGGTCGGCACAGAAATAGGCAATGATCTGGCAAAGGTCGGGTTCATTGACCATGCGCACGGCCTCGCTGGAACTGACCCATTTGCGGGTGCGGGAGTGCTTTTCCTTCCAGCGGTCCGCGACCTTTTCGACGTGCAGTGGGAACACCAGAACCTCGCAAGGCACTTCATCGCCCGAAGCCAGTACCTTGGCATAGAAATAACGACCGGCTTCGAGATGAGAGATGTTTCCGCGCAAGCCGGCTTCCTCGGCGGCCTCCCGGGCGGCCGCTTCGCAGAGCGGCTCCCTAGCTTCCGGCCAGCCTTTTGGGAGCACCCAGCGGCCAGTATCACGGCTGGTGATCAACATGACCTCGACGCCATTCCCGACATCGCGCCAGGGCAGGGCGGCAACCTGCAGACGGCACGGCGCCGTGCCGAAGAGTCGCCTGACCCTTTCAGCAAGGTGATTGTGCGTCGTTGGCCGTGTCAACATCGGAGAAGCTAGCCCCAGCCTCCAGAATCGTTTGCCGTCTCATGAATCTTACGGCTAATTGTGACCAATAAAAGTAAAAACTTCGGTCACGCTGGCTGATTGCCGCCAACAACGGTCGATTTCACAGGATACCTTGGCGGCGGGGCCCTCCGCGCAAGCAAATATTGCCCGTTCGGCACCGGCTTGATTGGAAAAAAGCAGCTTGCCGCGAATCAGCCGGCGTGATCGTCGGCGATCGGCTTCTGATAGGTGAAACCCATGTCCCAGGGAAAATAGATCCAGGTGTCCTGGCTGACCTCGGTGACGAACGTATCGACCAGCGGCCGGCCTTTCGGTTTGGCGTAGACGGTCGCGAAATGGGCCTTCGGCATCATTGCCCGCACGATGCCGGCGGTCTTGCCGGTGTCGGTCAGGTCGTCGACGATCAGCACGCCGGCGCCATCGTCGGCCAGCAAGGCCGGCGTGATCTCCTTCAGCACCTGCAACTGCCCTTGGCTGGTGTAGTCGTGATAAGAGGCGACACAGACCGTCTCGATCACGCGGATGCCGAGTTCGCGCGAAATGATCGCCGCCGGGACCAGGCCACCACGCGTGATGCAGACGATAGCCTTCCACTGACCTTTGCTGGTGCCGGCAAGCCGCCAGGCAAGTGCGCGCGCGTCGCGATGGAACTGATCCCAGGAGACCGGGAAGGCTTTTTCGGGAAGGGACATGTCTCGCGCACTCCACGGCACGCGGCGGCCGCGTGCAAGAAACAGGGAATGCGCGCGGAATTAACTGGAAACCCCCGGACTTGGCAAGGGCGGCCCGTAGCAATCGCTGTGGACTTATCGCGACAGGAAGGCCGCGACCTGTGCCGAGCGCAGCACCGTGCGTGTTACCCCGCCGAACAGCAGCTGGCGCAGCCAGGAGTGGCTGTAGGCGCCAAGCACCAGCAGATCGGCGCCGGTCTCGGTGATCCTGTTCTGGATCATGTCGTCGACCGAGGTGCCGCCCGATTTCTGCACCGAGACGCTGACGGTGGCGCCGTGGCGCGACAGGGCCGACGCGATTTCGGCGCCCGCGGCCTCCGGGCGTTCGTCGAGCGAATCGGGCGGATCGATGACCAGTATGTCGGTTTTCTCGGCCTCGATGATGAAAGGCAAGGCATCGAAGGCGGCGCGCGCGGCCTCCTTGCTGCCGTTCCAGCCAAGCAGCACCCGTTTGAAGGTGGTGACCAGCGGGCCCGCACTCGGCACCACCAGCACCGGCCGGCCAGCGTCGTAGACAAGCGTATCGACGTCCGCGCTCGGATCGCCGCCGGTCTCGCGTTGGGCGGCGATGATGAGATCGGCGGCGCGCACGCTTGAAATTCCGGTCAGTGCGCTGTCGCCGGAGAAGCTCTCCAGGCTGCGCCATTCGAAGGAAAGGCCGGAATCCTCGATCCGCTTCACGAAGACAGCCTCGAGTTTGTCGGCCCGCTCCCGGTTCATGTCGGCGGACACCTGCAGGAATTCCGTATCGGGAAAGCCCGTCGCCGACGTGTAGGGCACCGGGAGCGCCTCGGCATGGATGCCGATCAGATGGCTCTCGAAGCGGCTGGCAAGCGGAATGGCGCAGTCGAGCACCCGCTCGGCGTCCTGCTCGTTCTGCAGAATGGCAATGATGGTCTTGAAACGCATGATGACCCCTCAATCCCGCGAGTGGCGAGCCCGCGGCAGGGAAACGTTGTAGCGTCGTTCTTGGTTCCGGTTTGCAGCGGATCAGCTCGCCTTAGCCGCGAAGCCTGCCACCAAGGCCTCGACATCGGCGCGCGCGGCTTCAAGCGCCTCCGCGCTGCGGGCACGAACGACCAGTTCGGTCCAGAACTTGCCGTCGCCATATTTGGGATAGGAGCCGATGATCGTATCCGGATGGGCTTTCTGGATCTCGCCCAATGGCCCGCCGACAAGGCCCTCGCCGAACGGACAGTGCACCGTGGCCGACAGCATTTTGGTGCCGGCTCTCAAGGTCGGCACGACATTGTCGAGCATGGCCTGGAAGATAGAGGGCACGCCAGCCATGACATGGACGTTGCCAATGCGGAATCCGGGCGCCACGGACACCGGGTTGTCGATATGGTCGGCGCCGCGAGGCATCCGCGCCATGCGCTTGCGCGCCTCCGTGTATTCGATGCCGCGCGCGGCATAGCTCGCCTCCAGCAGGGCATAGGCCTTGGCATCGTATTCGCAAGGCACACCGAATGCCTTGGCGATCGAATCGGCTGTGATGTCGTCATGCGTCGGGCCGATGCCGCCGGTGGTGAAGACATAGGTATAGCGTGCGCGCACGGCATTCACCGCCGCGACGATCTCGTCTTCCTCGTCGGGAACAATGCGCACCTCCTTCAGGTCGATGCCAATTGCCGTCATGATATCGGCGAGATGGCCGATGTTCTTGTCCTTGGTGCGGCCGGACAGAATCTCATCGCCGATGACGAGCATGGCGGCAGTGACGATTTCAGGCATGGAAGGCTCCGGAAGGACGGGTCGCCTGAAATAGCGCGGCGGATGGGCGGCGGCAATGGCCGTCCAAAGGCGAACGATATCACCTGCATTGCAGTACCCGGCGCGCTTGAGCAGGGTGGGAACAAGCCCTTCCAGATTATCCTCGGTCCCGGAGAGCGACGAAGGCCGAGGTGGTCGGCGGCCTTGGCCACATGCCGCAAACCATCGCGCCCGAACAGGTCACATCCTTCGAGCGCATGGCGGCACACGCTTTGCCAACCCGGCATCACCGCCACTTCACGAGAATTTCAGGGAACCACGCGGCTGACGGTCAGGTTTACGCCGTGTCGCATCCCAAGGCGGCCAAGATCAAGATACGGAGAAAAATCAATGTACAGGAAACTTTTCGCAGCATCCTTCCTGACCATCGGTCTCGCCACATCGGCGATGGCCCAATCGTCGGACGCTACCTATTCCAACCATCACTATTGGTGGCTGTTCGGCAATGAGGATTCCTCTGCCGTCGACCAGAGCACCACTGGCAGCATCAACGCCGACGGCTCCCGATTGAGCACTCTTGGCAATCCCGGCCCGGCCGGACCTTGTGCCTCAAGCACGCCAGGCCCTGATGCGAACGCGCAGGGCAACGTCAACGATCAGTATTGCGGTAAATAAATAGGCCAGCCGCGTATTGCCTGCCGCGGGACGCCGTCTCTCCTGGCGTCCGCGGCTGGCGCAGGGCTGGATCAATCCGAGATTTCAGTCTGAGGCCGATCGCGACCGTCGGCCAGTTCCTCGTGCCATTTGCCCTCGGCGTCCTCGTACTGGATGCCATCTGTGGAACCCGCCACCTGTTGTTCGGCCGAAGCGATCTCGGCGGCGCGCAATGCATCCTGATGGGTGGGAAATGTCTCCGAGAAGGTCGCACCGACCTTGTAGGCCCAGCCACCGTCATGCTCGACGATCTTGTAAGTCAGCTTCGCCATCTAAACCTCCAGTTAAAGGTCCGCCTGCTCAATGCAGCCGGTCATCGGGCAGCCGGTCGTCGGGCAGCCGGTCGTCGGGCAGCCGGTCGTCGGGCAGCTTGTCGTCGGGCACCAGCACTTCCGATTCCCTGGCGGCCTCGATCAGTGCCCGGCGCGCCTCCGCTGTCGAACGATAACCTTCCAGCACTTTGAGGCAAGTGTCGAGGGCATCACGATGACGAGGCCCGCGATTGAGCGGCCACACCGTCATCAGGCACTCGGCCGCCTCCTGGGTCGAGCGGATATGGCGATATTTGCCGACATGGCCAAGCTCGACCACGACCGGCGTTTCAAAGGGTTTGTTGTCCATCATCATGGCCGCAACGCAAAGCAGCCAATTTGGTTGCAAAAGTGGCCTTCGGCCTGCGCCCAAAGGTCGCGACGCCCTTGGGCAGCGCGCCGGTACCGGGAGAATGGGCGATCAGCCGGCGGCCTTCATCCAATGTTCCATCGTCGTCACCGAGCGGGCGAGTTGCGGCGCCGGATGAATCTTTTCGCTGAACGTGGCGGCCGCACGCCATCCCCAGCGCGGATCGGCGAGGAAGGCTCGCGCCAGGGCCACCATGTCGGCGCGACCCTCCGCGATAACAGCCTCGGCCTGTTTCGGGTCGTCGATCAGGCCGACCGCCCGGGTCGGGATGCCCGCGCCCTTGCGCACGGCTTCGGCCAGATGCACCTGATAGCCGGGGCCGGTGGGCAATTTCTGCAATGGCGAATTGCCGCCGCTCGAGCAGCAGAGATAGGCGACGCCTTCGGCCTTCAGCGCTTTCGCCACCTCGACCGCGTCCGCGACGTCAAAGCCGCCATCGACCCAGTCCTTCACCGACAGCCGTGCGCCGAGCATCAGTTTCGGTGCGGCTTTCTTCACCGCCCTGGCGATCTCGACGACGAGACGCATCCGGTTTTCCAGCGAGCCACCCCAGCGATCCGTGCGCTGGTTGGACAGCGGCGACAGGAACTGGAAGATGAGGTAGCCATGCGCCGCATGCAGTTCGATGAAGTCGAAGCCGGCACGGTCGGCCCGCCTTGCGGCGTCCGCGAACCGCTCGACGAGCTGCAGGATTTCCTCGTCGTCCAGGGCGCGCGGCACGTTCCAGCCGGTGTCGTAGGCGATGGCCGAGGCCGAGACGGTCTGCCAGGGATCCTCGTTTGGCTGCAACGGGCCGCCGCCTTCCCAGGGTTTGCGGTTCGAGGCCTTGCGGCCGGCATGCGCCAGCTGCGTGCCGAATTTGGTGCCGGGTGCGGCCACGCGCTTGGCCGCATCCAGCGCGCGTCGCGCGGCGGCTTCATTGTCTTCGGAGTAGAGGCCGAGACAGCCATGGCTGATGCGTCCGCGCCGCTCGACATCGGTCATCTCCACCGTGACCATGCCGGCACCGGACATGGCAAGGTTCATCCAGTGGTAAAGATGCCAGTCGCTGGCCGAGCCGTCCTCGGCGGAATACTGGCACATCGGCGCCACGGCGATGCGGTTGGGGAAGGTGAGCCCATCGAGGGTGATCGGCTGGAAAAGCGATGTCGTCATGGAAAAACTCCGAGAAGGGGAATGCGCTATCTAGGCGACGGCACCCGTCCATACCACACACGAGACGGTGAAGCGCGCTGGACCAATCGCTGGCCCGATTGCGCCTGTTCCGGTTCGCGGCTACGCCTGCGTCCGCCAGCCAGCATCGAGGTGTCATATGGAAGACCGCGTTCGTATCCGCTCGGAAGAGGTTCTCTCCGACGACTGGGCGGTCCTGAAAAAGACCGTGCTCGACTATCGCCGGCGCGACGGCCAATGGGAGACGCAGGTCCGCCAGACCTATGATCGCGGCGACGGCGCGGTGATCCTGCCCTATGACCCGCAGCGCTCGACCGTGCTTCTGGTGCGACAATTCCGCTATCCCGCTTACGTCACCGGCCACCGCGAGCCGCTGATCGAGGCCTGCGCCGGCCTGCTGGACGAAAACGATCCGGAAACCGCCATCCGCAAGGAAGCCGAGGAAGAACTGGGTTACCGGTTGAAGGACATCGAGCGGCTGTTCTCGCCCTATATGAGCCCAGGCAGCGTCACCGAGCGGCTCTGGTTCTTCGTCGCGCGCTACTCGCCCGCCGACCGCATCTCGGCCGGCGGCGGCGCTCCGGAGGAGGGCGAGGACATCGAGGTCCTGGAAATGCCGCTCGACGAAGCGCTGGCCGGCATCGCCGATGGCCGCATTGTCGACGCCAAGACCATCATCCTGATCCAGCATTTGAAGCTGAACCCAGTGACGGCTTGATCAGAGACCGAGCGATCTCAATTCAGCTCGCGTGACCCAACAGTCGGGTGGTGGCCGCGTCACGATGATGTTCGGAATTAACGCGATCGACGCCTTCGACGGTGATGGCGAACGTGCCGTTTTCCGTCCTGGCTATCCAGTCCTTCGCTTTCAGATACCAGAGGTGAAACTCGAGGTGCTCTTGCGGACAGCCTGACATTCGTTCGAGTTCTTCGTCGCCAATACCGGGATGGTTGACGTCCTGTCGGCGTTTTACATACAGCAGTGACAGCACTTTAGCTTGAATGACGGAATCTCGATCGAAGCCCTTTGTATTGCTCGCCTCATCGGTCAGCTCGGCCCGGTGGTTCAAATGGGCCTTGTACTGAATGTCGTACTGCGCACGCTTGACCGGATCCTTGAGCGTGTTGTGAGCCTCAAGAATATCGCTGAAGCGTGACTCGTTGCCGGTGACTTGGTTGTCGGGGTGATAGCGCATGGCAAAATGACGAAAAATGCGTTCTATTGTTTCCGAATTGGCATTCGGACTGATTTCCAGCATTTCGTAGAAATCGATGAACATACCTGGCTTCCCCATCCCATTTTCGGCCGTTTCTGTCTCACCGTCAGGTGACAATTTTGGCGACGACCATAGAGTATATATTTCACGATTTACTAATGTGCCGAGCGTACAAAGGGACACATACAGGAATTAAGCGAAAAAATCAGACCTTTGCGTCCTGAGCTGCAGACCTTGGTCTGGTAGCATTTCGCTCATCGGAGGCGGCTTGCCATGACCGATAAACCTTCTGAACCTCTAGTAGAGCGTCGGACGCACTTACGCGAGGTGGTTTTGAAGGAGGCGTTCATAATCACGCAGAATGGCGAAATAGGCTGCGCCGTCAGAAACCAGCATGAGCACGGCGCCGAGCTGCGTGTCGCTGCGGGGGTTGAAGTGCCAAATACCTTCCGGCTGCGCGTGCCTTTGGACGGTGCGAATTATCGAGCGGAAGTGCGCTGGAGAAAAGGCGAGCGACTGGGCATCCAGATCCACAGCAATTTCTCGCTTAAGGTCACCTAACAGGCGGTAAGCCGATTGATATGAGCGCACACCCAGCACTGCGTTGGGGTGGCTTTCGTCGTATCGCATCCCGGCCTCATCGCATAAATCCTGACTTTGTCACCAATCGCTTGCCTACATATTAGAGCAAGCGCATATTATGCCTTGGGGACTAGGGCGGGGAATTAAGAATGTGCAGCACCTGTGATGGTACAGCGGTCGACCGGAGAGATTTCCTCAAAGTCGCCGCGGGGCTCGTTGCGTTCGGCGTTGGTGGCGCCACATGGTCGGCGCGCGCGGCCCAAGGTGCCGTGACCTCGCTGAGCCCCGATGAAGCGCTCGCCGCACTGAAATCCGGCAACGAAAGCTACGTCAGTCACCCGGAACTCTGCTCGATAGACCTTGCCGCGCAGCGGAATGCTGTCGCCGCACACCAGGCGCCCTGGGCCACGATCATCAGTTGCGCCGACAGTCGCGTTCCGCCTGAACTGATCTTCGGCGGTCACGGCGTTGGAGAACTGTTCGTCGCCCGGAATGCTGGCAACCTCGTCGACACTGCCACGCTCGGTACGGTCGAGTACGGGGCAGCGGTGCTTGGTTCACCCTTGATCGTCGTTCTGGCGCACACAAACTGCGGCGCCGTCAAGGCGGCGTGCGACGTGGTGACCAAGAACGCGACCTATCCTGGTGCGATCGGCCCAATGATCGAACCGATCCTGCCCGCGGCGATAGCAGTGCGGAGCGAAGCGGGTGATTTCGTCGACAACACCGCCAAGGAAAGCGCGCGGAGAACCGCGAGGCGCCTGGCCGCCTCGAGCAAGGTGCTGGCCGGCCTCATCAAGGCGGGGAAGCTGAAGATAGTCGCGGCAATCTATGATTTGCCAACGGGTGCGGTGACTTACGTCGAATGACACACCCGTCGTCGAGATCGAAGGCTCTGGGGGCCTCGATGCGTCGGCGTCTGGCTTGGCTGGCTTTGGCAGGCTCATTATTGAGCGGTTGCGCGACAAACGATGTCGAGCCGATCAACACCCATTTGACACAGGTCGGGCCGGGCTCGCCGGCGTTCATCCCGGATGCTGCCGACGACGGCTCGACCGTGGTCGCTCTGTCGTTCTCCGGTGGCGGGACGCGCGCCGCCGCCTTCGCTTATGGCGTGCTGAGGGCGCTCGACGACGTGACCATCGACAGTGGCCGGCGTGCCCATACGCTGATCGATGATGTGCGTGTCGTCGGTGGTGTTTCGGGCGGGGCAGTGACGGCTGCTTATCTCGGCTACAAGGGCCACGGCTACCGTGACCTGCGAGAGCGCTTCCTGATCCAGAATGCCGAGAGTTCGTTGCATACGGCAAGGCTCGCGCCGGCCAATCTGGCGCGGCTTTGGCGTGGTGGCGTCAACGACCGCGGCACCTTTGCCGCCTGGCTGAATAGAAACCTTTTCGACGGCGCCACCTATAGCGCCTTCAAGCGCCCCGGAGCGCCGCTTGTCTGGATCCATGCTTCCGATATCTACAACGCAACCGCCTTCGGCTTCACCTATGACCGGTTCGCGGCGATTTGCAGCGATCTCGACAGGCTGCGCATCGCTGATGCAGTGGCGGCCTCAGCCGCGTTTCCGCTGGTATTCGCCCCTATGGTCATCTCGACGACCACGCCGCAAACCAAATGCAACTACAAGCAGCCGGCCTGGATCAAGCATGGGCTGCAGGATTCTGAAGCGCCGGTGCGGGTCAAAGCGGCGGCCCGGGCCATGGACTCCTATCAGAACAACGACCGCGTCAACTATATCAAGCTCCTAGATGGCGGTCTGACCGACAATATCGCCGTGGTCGGCTTCGCCGAATCGATCGACACCGCAGAGGACGCCCACAGTCCGCTGTCGCCACAAGCGGCGATCAGGATGCGCACCCTGATCATGATCGTGGCGGACGCCGGGCGACGGACCGAACCGAAGTGGGTCGAGGTCAAGCGGGAACCTCGATATCGTCCTCGGTGCGTGATGAATTCGATGCCCTGAAGTTGGCGTTCCGGCTGTGGCGCCAGAAGCTGGTCAGGTATCGCTGCGGCCTCCCGACAGTCACGGTGGCGCGCTACCGCGGCAGCCTTGCCGGCTGGGACTGCCGCGACGTGAGGATGGCGGTGGAATTGGTCTCGTTTGGCGATCTGCCCCCGGCCGATCTGACCGCGCTGAACGCTATTCCGACCCGGCTTAGGCTGACGCCCGAACAGGTCGACAGAACCATCTCGGCCGGCCGCGATGCGGTGCGCGTCAACCCGCGCCTGCGGCAGGCGTTCGGCAGGGCGCAAGGACGCGCCGGAATCGTAATGGCGGTCATCAACTGACGACCTCCATTGCCAATCGGAATGAGCGGCATGCGCGAAGCTTTCATCGCAATGGTAATCTTCCTATGCCTGACGGTGGCCGCGCTCGCCAGCACGGCGATATGGCCAAAATTGTCTGCCAAACATCGCGACGACGACACGAACACCGTGGTTCGGCACGCCGCGAACCTGTTCGGGGTCATGACCTCGCTGATGCTCGGCCTGATGATCAACTCGGCCAGGAACACCTTCGAATCGATCGACCGCAACGTGCACGCCTATGCGACCGAATTGATTCTTCTCGACAGGACCTTGCGCCAATATGGCCCGCAAACCGACACGGTACGCCAGCCGCTGGTCGTCTATGTGCAGCGCGTGGCGGGCGATTCTTCGCCCACCGGCGAGACGCTGATCGCCGCCAACCGACTCTCTGAGCAGTTGCTGGCGGAAGTCGGCACCCGGCTGAGTGCGCTGGCGCCGGCCGACGATGCGCATGGCTTCGTTGTGCAGGACGCCCGCCAGCATTTGCAGAAAGTGCTGGAGTTGCGCTGGGTGCTGATCGAGCAGTCGGAGGGCACGATCCCGGTGCCTCTGATCACGCTCCTGGTTACCTGGCTGGTGCTGATCTTCGCCAGCTTCGGCTTCAGGGCGCCACGCAATACGATCACCATTTCGACCTACGCGGTATCGGCGGCTTTGGTTGCTGGGGCGATCTACCTGATCTTCGACATGGACGTGGCTTTTTCCGGCCCGATCCAGATTTCAATGGCCCCGATGGAGAGGGCGCTGTCCGAGTTACAGCAGTGATCCGCAGTGGCCACGCCGGCTAAATGACGTTGCTGCGGTTCAACAGAGAAAATCCAAACAAATTTGAAGACCTTTCTGGCGCGGACAACGGGAACCGAACCCGCACGATCAGAGATCGGGGACTTTAAGTCTGTTTTTCGGCGAGGCCTCCCGCTCAATGACCCGGACAATCAAGTGCGCCAGCACGCCCCCATGCTCTTTGCAAAATCCCGTACCACGCGTACATGTGCGGGCACTGCGGGCGTGGTGAAATTGGTATACACACCGGACTTAAAATCCGGAGGCCTCGGCCATGCGGGTTCAAGTCCCGCCGCCCGCACCATGCTACCCATGAGATCGAACGCATCACGGCACGACGGCAATCTAGGATGTCTAGAGTTGGCACGGCAAAAACTGAGGTTGAAAACCGTCGCAACTCAGGAAGTGCAGAGGCAAGGTAGGCTGCCAAGGTAAACAACTCAAAACGTTGCAGTGGACGCGTGGGACATTCTAAGTCCCTTGCGTCTTACCAATTCCACCACGTCCGCAGGCCAGCCCTCTTCAGATGCCACAGCCCGTCAAGTCGTGTCCTACTGTGGCCGAACGCGCAACCCAGAGGAGGTGGCATAACGATACTGGCGCGATCACGGAATTATCCGCGCCGCGGACATCGGTAAATATCTGCGTGGCGGATCTGATCCGCCTAAGGCCGGCGCCTCTCAGGCCAACCCATCCCCCCCCGCCCACTTGGGGGCGCCGGCCGCCCCCTTCCAGCAAATAACCGCGGCCTTTGTAAGCCAGGGCCATAAACGTCACCCAAGGACTACGTTCAGAAGTCATCCGGGAACTACGTTCAGAACTTGTAGCTGAGATTGATGCCGACCGTGTTCAGTTTCACGCTCTGATCGCGATCGTTGAAGGGGGCTGGCGCCTCGTGGTTCTCTGAGCCGAAGTCATAGTAGCGATATTGCGCGCCGACGACGAACTTGTCGGTCAGCGCGTAGTCGACTCCTGCGCCGACGGTCCAGCCGACATTTGTGCCGGTGTTGTCAAACCCTGGCCCCGAGCTCTGCGACGTCTCGATGCCGGCAAAGGCAATGCCGCCGATGCCATAGACCAGCAGGCGGTCCATGGCGAAGCCGGCCTTGGCGTTGACCGACCCGAACCACTTGATGTCGGCGCCGAATGTATCTCCCAGGCCCGATTGCGCCGTGCCGTCGACCGAGGAATAGTTGAGGTCCGCCTCGGCGCCCAGCACTGCCTGATCGAACTGCCAGAGGCCTGCGACATGGCCGCCGACGAACCCGCCGTCGACGTCCGGCGTGATGGAAAATGGCGCGCCTTCCGTCGTGGTGATCTCGGAGCGGCCCCAGCCATATCCTGCCTGCAGGCCCGCATAGTAGCCGGTCCAGTCGAACCCAGGCGCGGTCATCGGCACATCGAATGTCGCGTCGGCGGCAAATGCCGGCACGGACAGGGCAAGAAGACCGGCACTCGCGACCATCAGGTGATGCATCGAACTCCCCGAGAAGAGTCAAAGATCTTGGTCGGAGCCTAGCCGGATTTGCGGCAAAACGGAATCGGATTTCTGCAAAGGTGGTTAGCGTCCTCGCGGGTCTCGAGGAGTTGGCGGGTAGCGTCCCGCCGCGATTGCGGTGGCGCGCGCCTCGTGCGAAACAGACCGCCATCGTGAGAGGATCCTCCATGCGCATCTTGTTCCGCTTGGTCGCGGCCGTCGCGACGGTGCTGGTCGGTCAGACCGCGGTGGCCGAACCATTGACGCTCATCATTGCCAGAACCGTGGCCGTTCCCGATTCTGTCTCGGGGCAGGCCATGCTTAGCCTGAAACTCACTCCCGACAGCGGCAAAGCCTTTGCCAGGTTTACGGGGGCAAATGTCGGCAAGATTGTCGATCTCAGCATCGACGGCGCCGTGATGATGTCGCCGCGCATCGTGGAGCCGATACGCGGCGGCGAGATCATGGTCAGCGGCACATTCAAGCCGGGCGAGGTCGAGCGTATCGCCGAGCGGATTTCAGCCGGCGACGCCAAGGTCGAAGTCGACGTGAAATCCGAGTAATCCGGCAATCTCCAGGCAAATCCATTCTTCCTCGCTGGCCAAAACGCCGTCGGCTTGGCACAGTCGGACAAACAGGAGCCTTTGATGATCAGGAAGCCGCTTGTCCGCGCGACAAAACCCAAACCGTGGACCGAAATGGCGACCGATCTGGTCGACGTCGCGATGGGCCGCAAACCCGCCGATCTGGTGATCCGCAATGGGCGCTGGGTGAACGTCCATTCGGGCGAGATCATCGCCGGCACCGACATCGCCATATCAGGCGGCCGCTTCGCCTATTGCGGGCCGAATGCCAGCCACACGATCGGGCAGGGCACCAAGGTGGCCGACGCCGGCGGGCGCTACCTCGTGCCCGGCCTATGCGACGCGCACATGCATGTCGAGAGCGGCATGGTGACGGTCACCGAATTCTGCCGCGCCGTCATCCCGCACGGCACCACCTCGATGTTCATCGATCCGCACGAAATCGCCAATGTGCTGGGCCTGCCAGGCGTGCGGCTGATGCATGACGAGGCTGTGGCCATGCCCATCAACGTGCATGTGCAGATGCCATCGTGCGTACCCTCGGCGCCAGGGCTGGAACACGCCGGCGCTGAACTGACGGTCGCCGATGTCGCGGAAGCAATGACCTGGGACAACATCATCGGACTTGGCGAGGTGATGAATTTTCCAGGCGTCGCCGCCAATGATCCTGTCATGTCGGGCGAGATCGCCGCGACGGTTCGTGCAGGCAAGACGGTTGGCGGCCACTATGCCTCGCGCGACCTTGGCTTGCCGTTCCACGGCTATGTCGCCGGCGGACCCGAGGACGATCACGAAGGCACGCGTGCCGAGGACGCCATCGCCCGCGTGCGCCAGGGCATGAAGGCGATGCTGCGGCTGGGCTCGGCCTGGTATGACGTTGCTTCCCAGATCAAGGCGGTGACGGAGAGCGGCATCGATCCGCGCAATTTCATCCTGTGCACCGACGACAGCCACTCCGGCACGCTTGTCCAGGAAGGCCACATGGACCGAGTGGTGCGCCACGCCATCCAACAGGGGCTGAAGCCGGTGACCGCGATCCAGATGGCAACGCTCAACACCGCTCAGCATTTCAAACTGGAACGCGAGATCGGTTCGATCGCGCCGGGCCGGTTGGCCGACCTGCTGGTCGTTTCCGATCTCACCGCAATGAGCATCGACGAGGTCTATGCGCGCGGCGTCAGGCTGGCCAAGGGCGGCAAGCTCGACATCGATATCCCGGCCTACGACTATCCGGAGACGGCGAAGAACACCGTCAATTTGGGCAAGAAACTCAAGGCCGGTGATTTCGATATCGCGGCACCCAAGGGCGCCAACGAAGTGCGGGTGCGGGTGATCGGCGTCATCGAGAACCAGGCACCCACGCGGGCGCTGGAGGCCGATCTGCCGGTCGAGGATGGGCTGGTCGCGATGGATCGCCGCAACGATGTCTGCCAGATCGCGCTGGTCGAGCGACACAGGGGCACGGGTGGCGTCACCAATGCCTTCGTCTCCGGTTTCGGTTACATGGCCGACTGCGCCATGGCCTCCAGCGTCGCCCATGACGCCCATCACATCATTTGTGTTGGCACCAACAAGCAGGACATGGCGCTGGCCGTGAACCGGCTGGGTGAAGTCGGCGGCGGCGTCGTGCTGTTCTCCAGGGGCAAGGAACTGGCGCTGGTCGAAATGCCGATCGCCGGGCTGATGTCCGACGAGCGGGCCGAGATCGTCGCCGCCAAGGCTGAGAAACTGACCGAGGCGATGCGCGAGATGGGCTGTTCTCTGAACAACGCCTACATGCAGCACTCGCTGCTGGCGCTGGTCGTCATTCCCGAGCTCAGGATTTCCGACGTCGGGCTGATCGACGTGACGACGTTCCAGAAAGTCGATCTGTTCGTCTGAGACCAGTCGTCCGCTCGTGGCTGCTCAGCCGCCGGTGGCGATGGTCAGCACCTTGAACGGCGTCGTGATGATGACTTCTGCGGCGGAGCCGACGACCTTTCCCAGGCCCTGGCCGATATTGGCGAGCTGTGCCGGATTCTCGTCCGCGGCGAGCCCGGCCGGCGTGCGCAGCCGGTCGCCCAGCAATTGCACCAGGAACGGGTTGTCGGCGAACTTCGCGTGGTTGAGGCCGCCGTCACCGCCTTTCGTTTTGGTCAGATCGACCACCGACACGCCATAGGAGGCGAGATCGGCCGCATCGCCATAGTCGCCGACGCGCGGTTTGTCGCCGGAGATGAACGAGGACAATTTGAGCGCCCGGTCGTCGCCCGAAAGCAGCACGGCGAACGGCTTGTCGGGTTTGCCATAACGGATCATCTGCTTCTTGAACACGTCGACATCAATGTCCGGTGAGGCAAGGATGACATAACCCAGCTTGCCGCCGAGATCGCGGTCGCCGGTAATGGCAAGTTGGCGCAGCGCCTCCATCGTCAGCCAGGTTCCCATCGAATGGGCGATGATGTCGATGCTCTTGACGCGCGTCTTGGCGAGCATCCTGAGCGTTGCCTCGAGATCGTCACGGGCGGCGGTGGAACTGTCCTTGTCGTAGATGTAGCCCGTCGTCTTGGCGCTCGACGCCCATGAGAACAGCACCGGCGTGCCCGGATATTTGGTGTCGTGGGCGATCTGCGTCAGCCGGTAGATGCCGTCGTCGAAACCATTGTTGAAGCCATGCACGAAAACCAGCGCCCGGTCGCCGCGCATGGCGATGTCGGCGCCGACCGCCTTGGCGAATTGCGGCGCGCCTTCGTAGAAGGTGACATCCGTGGCCGCAAAATCCTTGGTCGGATTGCTGTTGGCGGAACCCTTGGCGCGCTTGATGTTACCGACCTGATGGCTCTTCGGAACCGTGACATCGACCCGCGCGAAACTGGTGGTCAGGGAACGGTCACCGTCGAAGACCTGTCGCGGGTCCTTCACCGCTTTCTGGCGGGTGGTGGCGACAAATATCTCATGGGTGGCCGCAATGTCGGATGCCGGTACGGTGACCGTCGTCTTGTTGAGCAGATCATGCGTGTTTCCGGCGCAGCCAGCGACCAGCAGCGCGACCGCGACGACACCGAAACTCTTCAAGCGCAAGGCCACGCGTCGGCTCCCGCATAGGGGGACGTCAAACGCATGACGTCGCTCGATACTCCGATAAGGCCAGAGGCGGGCGCGGTCCAGTTCAAAGTGGGCTAATCGTTCGGCGATGCTGAACAGGCACGGCGAAATCCGCTGCGCCGCATTTACTGTCCAAGCAGGCTGATGCGGTCGGTCACGTCCCGGTCGCTGGCGAAACCATCGTCCTCGCGCAGCCGCTGGCCGATCATCTTCACCAGTGCCGGATTGTCGGCGAATTTCGTGTGGTTGAAGCTGTCGCTGCCCTTGACCTTGGAGAGATCGACGACCGTCACGCCATAGGAGGCAAGGTCGGCGGCATCCTTGTAGTCGCCGACGCGTGGGCGCGAGCCGGCGATCAGGCCGGACAGTCTCAGCGCGCGATCGTCATCCGACAACAGCAGGATGAACGGCTTGTCGGGCTTGCCATAGCGGCGCATCTGGCTCTTGAACACATCGACGTCGATGTCGGGAGAGGCGAGCACCACATCGCCGAGCTTACCGCCGAGGTCGCGGTCGCCGGTGATGGCGAGCTGACGCAGTGTCTCCATCGTCACCCAGGTTCCCATCGAATGGGCGACGATGTCGATGCGCCGCGCGCCGCTCTGCGCCAGCATGCGCAACGTCACTTCGAGCTGGTCCCGGGCGGCACTGGCACTTTCCTTGTCATAGACATAGTCGGTGGTCTTGGCTCCCGAGGCCCACGAGAACAGCACCGGCGTTCCCGGATAACCGGAATCGTGGACGATCTGGGTCAAGCGATAGACGGCATCGTCGAAGCCGGTGTTGTAGCCGTGGACGAAGACCATGACGCGGCCGCCGCGTGCCGCTATGTCGGCGCTGATCGCGCTGGCGAATTTCGGCTGCGTGTCGTAGCCGACGACTTCGGAAGCCATGAAATACTTGGCCGGATCGTTCGATTTGCCGCGCGAGCGCCGCTCGATCTGGCCCGTCTGGTGGAGACCGGGAACGGTGACGTTGACCCGGGCGTAGTTCAGCGTCGCCGAGCGTTCGCCGTCGAAAACCTTGTTTGGATCGTCGGAGGGCTTGCGGGTCGTGGCAATGAAGATCGAGTGGTTGCCCGCGATTTCCGTCACCGGCGCGGACATGACCGCGCTGCCGAGCAGTTCCTCGGTTTTGCGGCCGCCGCAGCCCGCCATCAGCAGCGTCAGCGCAAGAATGCAAATCGTCTTCAAATGCACGTCAAAAATTCCACTCGAGCCCAAAAAGGGCCATCCACCCTCCGCGATATCTCCCCAGCAGGCGAAGTGCGGCGGAAGTAAGTCGTGTCCAGCCAAAATGCGGTCGGCGCCGCGCGACGGCAGGCGCAGTGTTGCCCGAAAGCCAAAGCGGGCAGCAACGCCGCAACGTCGCGCAAGACCGGCACCTGCAACTCGGCCGGGTGTCGAACTTCGGCGTCCATCAATGCGCGGCCCCGCGCGACGGAGAAGCATGAACAAACATCCCCAAGTGCTTGCTAGTATTTCGGGAAGCCGCCGTTGCGGTTACAGGCCTGACGGGGCAATGGTCTTGCCGGGCCGGATGTGTAATAGGGTTGTCGTCTAACTCGCCCGCGGGCGATCCCGGGATGATCTTGCCATGACCAGCTTTTCCTCGCGCGTCGCCGTCGCCGCCTCCGCGATCCGCCAGATCTTCCCGGAAACGCCGCTGCAGGAAAATGACTATCTGTCGAAAAAGACCGGCGCGCGCGTGCTGCTGAAGCGCGAGGATTTGAGCCCCGTGCGCTCCTACAAGATCCGTGGCGCCTTCAACTTCTTCCGCAAGGCGCTTGGCGAAGGCAACCAGGCCGAGCTGTTTGTGTGTGCGTCCGCCGGTAACCACGCGCAGGGCTTCGCCTTCGTCTGCCGCCATTTCGGCAAGAAAGGCGTGGTGTTCATGCCGGTGACGACGCCCCAGCAGAAGATCGACAAGACCAGGCTGTTTGGCGGCGATTTCGTCGAGATCAGGCTGGTCGGCGATTTCTTCGACGACTGCTACCGCGCCGCCTTCGAATTCACCGAAAGATCCGGTGCCCACATGGTGCCGCCCTTCGATCACAAGGATATCATCGAGGGCCAGGCGACGGTCGCCTATGAGATCGTGGACCAGATGCCGGGCGGGCGCGTGCCCGACATCGTCATGCTGCCGGTGGGTGGCGGCGGGCTCGCAGCCGGGGTGACGCACTATTTCGCCGATCAGGGCCGCGAGGCGCGTTTCGTCTTCTGCGAGCCGGCTGGCGCGCCGAGCCTGCGCGAGAGCCTAGCTGCGGGAAAACGGCTGAAGCTCGCCAAGGTCGACAACTTCGTCGACGGCGCGGCGGTCGCCGAGATCGGCCGCGAACCTTTGCGATATCTCAAGGAGTTTGCCGCCGACAGCGTGCGGCTCATCCCGGAAAACCGGCTCTGCGCGACCATGATCGAGATGCTCAACATCGAAGGCGTGGTCCTGGAACCCGCCGGCGCGCTGGCGATCGACGCGCTGAAGGATTTTTCCAGGAAGGAGATCAGGGGCAAGACCATCGTCGCCGTGGTGTCCGGGGGCAATTTCGATTTCGAGCGGCTGCCGGACGTCAAGGAACGGGCGCTGCGCTTCGAGGGCCTGAAGAAATACTTCATCATCCGCTTTCCGCAGCGGCCGGGCGCGCTGCGTGACTTCCTCGACATGCTGGGTCCGGATGACGACATCGCCCGCTTCGAATATCTGAAGAAGTCGGCGCGCAATTTCGGCTCGGTGCTGATCGGTATCGAAACCAAGGATCGGCGCAATTTCGATCTCCTCGAGGCAAATTTCGAGGCCGGGGGCGTCCAGTATCAGGACATCACCGAAAACGAGACATTGGCCGGGTTCATCATATGAGCGGAAAGATCTTCATCGCCCTGTTTTCCGGCATCAATGTCGGCGGCAATCGCATCGTCAAGATGGCGGAGTTGCGGGCCTTCTTCGAGGATCTCGGCTTTTCCGATGTCGCCACCTATGTGCAGAGCGGCAATGTCGTGTTCCGGGCCGACAAGGGTGACGCGGCCGCGCTGACCAAACGGATCGAGGCAGCCTTCGAGACAAAATGGGGTTTCCATTCGCGCATCATGGTGCGCGATTTCGAATGGTTCGAAAGGCTCGTGCGCGAAAATCCGTATCCGGAAGCTGCCGCCGATCACACAAAGCTCCACGCCTATGCGCTGGAGCGTGAGCCGACCGCCGACGAGGTGGCGCGGTTGGCGGAAAAGTGCACCGGTCCCGAGCGTTTCGAGGTCAAGGGCGATGTGCTCTACCTCAGCGCGCCGGACGGGCTCGGCAAATCGGTGTTCGCCAACCTCATTCCGCGCACGTTGAAAGTGCCGGGCACGGCACGCAATTGGCGTTCGGTGCTGGGGCTGCTGGAGATGGCGGGCAAGTCCGGCAGCGATTGATCCATGCGTCTCGCCGGAAATGCGCGGCGGCGACACGCATGAACGAACTACGCCACCTCGGCGCGTTTCCAGTCGAAGGCCAGTTCTTCGCGGAACGCAAAGCGCTTGATGTGGTCGGCAACGACGCTTTCGAGGCGCTCGATCGAAGCGGGCTCGTTGGTCGATACCGTGATGTGCAGCGCTGCCCCGTCGGCGTCCATGACCGTACGGCCGAGTGAAAGGTCGATGATGCCGTGGTTGGGGTCGAACTCGACGGGAAACTTGTGCGCCCAATGCTTGCACAGCTGTTGCAGATAGCGGCTTGCATGGGCCGTGGCGACATTGGCATGGCTGGTCGGCATGAAGGGTTCTCCGAAGCTCAATCTGATGACGAGGCGGCGCCACTCTTCAGGGCAGGCGCCATAGCTGCATAGATAGGCACAACCTCACCAAACACCATCGAGTGGCCGCCGGCCACTCGAAAAGGGTGACCGATTACCAGCTTCCGGTATTCGCCATCGATGCCCACGGCTCTGCCTTGGCCTTGGCCGGGCCTTTCTGCAGAAGCTCGATGGAGATGCCGTCCGGCGACTTGATAAAAGCCATGTTGCCGTCGCGTGGCGGCCGGTTGATGGTGACGCCATTGTCCATCAGATGCTGGCAAGTAGCGTAGATATCGTCGACCTCATAGGCGAGGTGACCGAAATTGCGCCCGCCCTTGTAATCTTCCGGATCCCAATTGTAGGTGAGTTCGACCAGCGGCGCCTTCTCGTCGATGCCGCTCTGCTCATCTTCCGAAGCCGCCAAGAAGATCAGCGTGAAGCGGCCCTGCTCGTTTTCATAGCGGCGAACTTCCTTCAGGCCGAGCTTGTTGCAGTAGAAATCGAGCGAGGCATCGACATCGGCGATGCGGACCATGGTGTGCAGATAGCGCATGTGTTTTCCTCGATCTGTTGAGTTGCGGCGCAACATAGGGTCGGCCCGGTCAAAGGGCAATCGTGAGGCGCAAGCGGTGCCGGCAAAGAACAAATCCGGTATTCCCGCAATGAACCGTGAAAAAAGGCACGTCAGCTCTTGCACACACCGGAAGCCGCGGTGTTAATCTGGTATCAAGAATCAGTTGCGGTGTTCTTGAATAAAGGGGGCATTCTTATGGGGGAAAAGGCCTCTTTGACGGGGCGGGCCAATACCCTTGGCGACGCTTTGACGCGCGACGAAGGCAGCGATGCCGACCTGGCCGAGATTGCCGGCGCCATCAAGTGGTTCGATGTGGCCAAGGGCTATGGCTTCATCCTCCCCGATGACGGTGTTTCAGGCGATATCCTCCTCCATGTGACTTGCCTTCGACGGGACGGCTTCCAGACTGCCCTTGAAGGCGCGCGCGTGGTCTGCCTGGTCAAGCAAGGTGAGCGCGGGCTGCAGGCTTTCCGTGTGCTTTCCATGGATCTCACCACCGCCGTCCATCCCGCTGAAATGCAGGAACAGCGCACCCACGTCTCCGTGACGCCGGAGAGCGGGCTCGAACGGGCTTTGGTCAAATGGTTTAACCGCACGAAGGGGTTTGGCTTCCTGACGCGCGGCGAGGGCACCGAGGACATTTTTGTCCACATGGAGACCTTGCGCCGCTACGGCATCACCGAGCTTCGGCCGGGGCAAGTCGTGCTTGTCCGTTTCGGCCGCGGTGACAAAGGCCTTATGGCCGCCGAAATTCACCCCGATATGGGCACCTTGCCGGTCTCGCACTAGGGCGATCCGGCCGAGGATTTCATATGACACACAGGAACGGGCTGACGGCGGGCGTGATGTGCGCCGTGGCTGCCGTCATGGTCGCCGCTGCCGCGTTTTTCTATTTCCAGGTACCCAGCGCGGCCGATGGCCGGGCGATGATCCTTCCCGTCGATCCCGCGCCGCTGGTTGTGGCGACGAAAAACGGAGATCGCTCGTTTTCCATTGAAGTCGCCGACACCGACGCGGAGCGGGAGGCCGGACTGATGTATCGCCAGGATATGGCGGACGACCATGGCATGCTGTTCGTCTTTCCGATCCAGCAACAGGTCGGCTTCTGGATGAAGAACACGCCGCTGCCGCTTGACCTGATCTTTATTGGTCAGGACGGCAAGATTCGTGCGGTGAAGCAGGGCGTACCGCAGTCCGAGGCCGTCATTTCACCCGGCGTGCCCGTGCGCTTCGTACTTGAACTCAAGGCCGGCATGGCCGCCAGGAACGGCATCGAATATGGCAATCTGTTGAGCCATCCGGCCATCGGCACGGTCGTCGGTCCGAGCGCGCCGCCGGCGGACAACGGTGATGCGCCAAATGGCGGCGGCTGAGTGCCAATGGTGGTGTAGCCGATGCAGTTTTTCTCTCATGACGGGTTCGATCTAGCCTTCCTCGACCGCCAGCCGGCATCGGGCGAGGGCGATCCGGTGCTCATGATCCACGGCTTTGCGTCGAGTCATTATGTCAACTGGGTGTCGCCCGGCTGGTTCAAGACGCTCAACGATGCCGGCTACCGCGCCATCGCCTTCGACAATCGCGGCCATGGCTCGTCATCCAAGAGCTATGAGGAGGCCGATTATACACCGGCGAAAATGGCTTCGGACGCGGCAGCCCTGCTCGGTCATCTCGGCATCGAGCGCGCCCATGTCATGGGTTATTCGATGGGCGCGCGCATCGCGGCGTTCCTGGCGCTTTCCGACCCGGACAAGGTGGCGACGCTGGTCTTTGGTGGCCTCGGCATCGGCATGATCGATGGGGTAGGCGATTGGGATCCAATCGCTGCCGCCCTTCTGGCCGAGGATCCGGCCGCGACCACCCATCCGCGCGGTCGCTCTTTTCGTGCCTTCGCCGACCAGACCCGCAGTGACCGCCGGGCGCTTGCCGCCTGCATCGTCACCTCACGGGAACTGCTTGACGAACAGGATATTGCCCGCATCGCCCAGCCGACGCTGATCGCCGTCGGTACCACCGACGACATCGGCGGATCGCCGGACGAGCTTGCGGCGCTGATGCCGAACGCCAAGGCCTTCCACATCGAGGGCAGGGACCATATGCTGGCCGTCGGGGACAAGACCTTCAAGCAGCGCGTGCTGGAGTTCTACGCCGAAAATCCGCTCTGAGGCTCCGGCGTTCGGGGACGAAGCGTCTCGGGTGGCGAAATCGATACATCAGGTCAAGGCCTGCAGCGATCGCGCCATGTTCAGCCTTGCCTGCGGCTCGAAGCGCTGCCGGAACTCCTGCGTGTGAAAAATATGCGGGCGGGCAAGGAAGCTTTTCAGCACCGCGCCGCGGCCGGCACGCCACATCGGCTCTTCCACCCAGCCATATTCGCGGCGAACCGCGCGTTCATAAGCGTCGAATGCATCCGGTGCGGCACCCAGGATCGAAAGATCCATGTCGAGGAACAAGCTGGCGTCGCGCGTCGCCGCAACGTCGTCGAACAGCGGCAACTGGTGCGTGGCGGTGGCGAGGATCATTGCGCTGACGCGGCTCAGGCGACCGGCATCGATGCGGCCGGCGAGCTTTTGCTCGGCAAGGGCGGCACTTTGCGCTTCATTGTCCTTGGCCCTGCTGTCGTAAACGGCGTCGTGGAACCAGATCGCCGCTTCGACGGCTTCGCGGTCGTCTAGAAGCGTTCGATAATCGCGGGCCAGTGCCAGCATCGCCTCGATATGGGCGAGGTTGTGATAGTGGCGATCGCCGCCCTTGTAGAGGACCGAAAGCTCGGTTTTCAGGGCATCGTCGATCAAGGGTTCGTTTTCCATGGCTGCTTGAATTCCCGCGAACCAAATCCATTTGACACAGCACTAAGGAAAATTGAGTTCAATCATGCTATGAACTGGCTTATATGTGCGGCCAGATGGCAGGCAGACTAGCAGGACGCAGGACGAGACGTCGATGAACAGCATCAGCATTTCCCGCCAAAGCGCGTTGCAGCCGGTCGATCCGATCTGGCGTTCGATCCGCGACGAAGCGATGGAAGCGGTCAACCGCGACCCCTTGTTGGCTGCGTTCCTCTATTCCACGATCCTCAACCAGGAGAGTCTGGAAGAGGCTGTCATCCATAGGATCGCGGAGCGGCTTGCCCATCAGGATATCGGCTCCGATCTCATTCGCCAGACCTTCAAGTCGATGCTCGCCGACGACAAGGACTGGCCGACCACGGTGCGCGTCGACATCCAGGCCTATTATGACCGCGACCCGGCTTGCGATCGGTTCATCATGCCGGTGCTCTATTTCAAGGGCTTTCATGCCATCCAGACCCACCGGCTTGCGCATTGGCTGTGGAACCACGGCCGCAAGGATTTCGCGCTCTACCTGCAGAGCCGTTCGTCCGCGGTCTTCCAGACCGACATCAATCCGGCCGCGCGCATTGGCAAGGGCATCTTCATCGATCACGCCACCGGCCTCGTCGTCGGCGAGACGGCGGTTATCGAGGACGACGTGTCGATCCTGCATGGCGTGACGCTGGGCGGCACCGGCAAGGCCGGCGGCGACCGCCATCCCAAGATCCGCCACGGCGTGCTGATTGGCGCCGGCGCCAAGATTCTCGGTAACATCGAGATCGGCCATTGCTCCAAGATTGCCGCCGGATCGGTAGTGCTGTCGCCTGTGCCGCATAACAAGACGGTAGCCGGCGTGCCGGCCCGCGTGGTTGGCGAGACCGGCTGCGACCAGCCATCGCGCCAGATGGACCAGCTTCTGCCGTCGCAGAAGATGGACCATGTCATCAGTTTCGATATCTGATTTGCCGGCACTTGCCCCGTAGGACTGCCCGGCAGCGCTGCCGCTTCCAGTGCAATAAGGCCGGCTTGCCTTTACATCGCCATTGTCGACGTGCCAGAAGCGCCGTTCAAACGAGCAAGCCGATGATCGGAGAAGACTGTTGAAGCCGGACGAAATCAGAAAGCTGGACGCTTATTTCAAGCGCGTCTTCCAGAACCCCAAGCTTGAGGTCAAGGCACGGCCGCGCAAGGAAGATTCGGCCGAGGTCTATGTCGGTGACGAATTCCTCGGCATCGTCTTCAAGGACGAGGACGACGGCGACTACAATTTCTCGATGGCGATCCTGGACATCGACCTGGCCTGAGCCCGCAATGCCGCGTCAGGCCGCATCGAGCGCGGCCGGCCTCTTCAGCCTGTCAATGACCGGTTTTGAGGATCCGCCCCGCCTTGGCCATGATTGCCGCGTCGAGCGTCTGCCAGTCGCCAAGGAATTCCCTTGGGAAGCGATAGGTGAGGCTGAGATCATCCCCGACATGGATGTCCCGCTCGCATGGGGCCAGCGATTCGCCGGCGCTCGGCCCGCTGAGGCAGCGGGCCACGAAAGGGTCGTTGCCCGCGCGCTTGCCGACGACCAGCACTTCATTCAGGTACCCTGATTTCTCATTGAACCCGTAGACCGTCGTGCCGCCGGGGCCTGGAATGCCGGGCTGGACGATGAGCGCGCTGTAGATCGGCCCGAACCGGCCGCTCATGTCACGCGACATCATCTGCTGCTCGAAGGACAGGAAAATGATGTTCCTGTCGGTTCCGGCGTGGTTGAAATCATCACGCGACGCCTCGCTGTAGCCGTCCATCTGGGGATAGCGCATATAAAGGTCGAGGCGCGTGGCGACGCCGTCGCGCCGGGCTTGCTCGAACCGGATGAAATTGGCCGGCACGGTGATGACGTTGTTGCCGATCGCCACTTCGCGCACGGTCGCGTCGTCGGTGTAGCCGGCCATGGCAATGGAACGGCCGAACCATTTGCCGCCGAAGCTGATGGCTATCGACAACACGGCCAGAGCCGCGAAGGCGTAGAACACCCGCTTCATCAGCATGGAATCGACCACGGTCAGTTTCGGGCCGTCGGCGATCGCTGCCTGCTTCATCTCGGTCCTCGTTCCGCCGCCAATCGGCCATCCCCGCGGTCGAAGTGTCCCTTGACGGCACACTTCGCACGGCACGGCCCTTGCAGACTTCCTGAAACGACTGTGCGATTTCATGGTAAATGGAGGGTTAACGTGGCCCAGATGGAACTCTTGCTGTTCGCTTTTGTCGTCGGACTGACGGTTTGCGGTCTGGCGGGCTCGACAATGGAGCTGGTATCGGGTCGCAAGGTCGCCTTTACCGAACCCTATGTGTCGCCCGCCCATGTGTTGCGCTCGCTGGCTGTCACCGCGGGCGCCGGGCCGTTCATGCTGGTCAACGATGCGCTTGACGCCAGGCGGGCGAACCGCATCTCGGTAGTGGCGCTCCTGTCATGCGGCTGCACCGCTATTGCCTGGTCGCTGGCGCTGGGCATCGTCGTGCTTGCCATTGCTTCCTGGGCCACCGGTCTCCTAGGGTCTCCGGCCTGAGGCGAATCGGAGACCGAAAATGCCGCTTTATGCGATCGATGGAACGGAGCCGAGCTTCGCCGACGCGGACTCAAACTGGATCGCGCCCGATGCGACGCTGATCGGCGACATCAGGATCGGCCGCAATGCCGGCTTCTGGTTCGGCGTCGTCATCCGGGGTGACAACGAGCCCATCGTCATCGGCGCCGAAACCAATGTGCAGGAACATACCGTCATGCACACCGATCCCGGCTTTCCGCTGACCGTCGGAGAGGGCTGTACGATCGGCCATCGCGCCATGCTGCATGGCTGCACGATTGCTGACAACAGCCTGATCGGCATGGGCGCCATCGTGCTCAACGGCGCCAGGATCGGCAAGAATTCACTCGTCGGTGCCGGCGCCCTGGTCACCGAAGGCAAGGAATTTCCGGACAATTCGCTGATCGTCGGTTCGCCGGCCAAGGCGATCAGGGTGCTGGACGACGTGGCGGTCGAGCGGCTGCGGGCCTCGGCCGCGCACTATGTCGCCAACGCCAGGCGCTTCAAGGCGGGGCTGAAGAAGGTTTGAGGTCTCGGCCCGGGCATGCCGTCGGCCACCGGCGGCCATCAATCCCGGTTGGCGGTTGCGCGCTCCCCAAGAGCTGCCCGCAGCAGCGACGCGCCCACCTCGAACCCTGCAATGTCTGCTTCTTCCAGCGCTGTCGTGTAGTGGTCGATGCGAGTCCTCAAAGAGGGATCCGCGCCGGCGGCTAAAAGCAGGCGGATCGCCTCGGCGTCTCGCATGGCCACGGCTTGGTGGAGCGGCGTCCAGTCGTTGACACCTCGCATGTCCGCACCGGCGCCGTGATCGATGAGGATGCGGATAATGTCGAGTTTGTCCGCGCGCTCGGTGGACAGCGCCGCGATGATCGATGGAAATCCGGCATGATCGTCGTAGTTTGGGCTCGACCCGGCGTCGAGCAGCGCCGCGACGAAGGCAAGCGGGCTCCAGTAGATCGCGTATTCGAGCGGATGGCCAAGGCCGAGCTCAAACGGCATGCGCTCGTCGAACCAGCGGGGCGAACCGCTCAGGGCGGTGCCGAGGGCCTCGAAGTCGCCAGCCTTGAAGGCATCGTCCATCGCCTTGAACAGACGATCGCGCTCGCATCGATCTTCCGGAATTTCCAGCATGGCAATGACCCAACTCGTGCGGGATTGCAGACGATACGCCGCTGCGAATCCACACGTGCAGAGGCGTTCCGGTCCAACTCACCCCGATTTGTTTTTCCCTTTTTTTGTGGGGGCGGTGTTGATGCGTATTCGCATGGCTCCGCCGCTGGCCTTGTCGATTTCGAAAGCAGCCGTCTCCCGCACCAGATCGCTCAGCTTCCCGAAACCGTAGGTACGGGGATCGAAATCCGAGAAGAGGTTTAAGAGCTGCTTTCCAAAGTTACTCAGGGACACCCAGCCATCCTCGCTGTCCATCTGGCCGATAACTTTCCTCAGGATCGGCGTTGCGGCGTTCGGCGACCGGAGCGGCTTCGTGGCCGGTGCGGCATCCTGAACGCTAATTGCGCCACGCAGGAGATTTTCAGTGTAGATGAAACGGCGACATGCCTGCCGAAAGCTTTCTGGGGTTTTCCGCTCGCCGAAGCCGAACACATCGACGCCCTGTTCGCGGATGCGGGCAGCAAGCCTCGTGAAGTCGCTGTCGGACGAAACCAGACAGAAGCCGTCAAAGCGACTGCTATGGAGAAGATCCATGGCGTCGATCACCAGAGTGATATCTGACGCATTCTTACCGACAGTATAGGCAAACTGTTGCTGCGGGATGATGGCGTGTTTGGACAGGATGTCGGCCCACCCTTTCGACCGGGCGCTTGAGAAGTCGCCGTAAATTCGACGAACGCTGGCCTCGCCTATCTTGGCGATCTCCTCGAACAGACCGTCGGCAATCTTGGCGGAAGCGTTGTCGGCGTCGATCAGAACGGCAAGACGTGGTGATCGGGGTTCGGTCGGCATGCGACACCTTTGGTGACTAGCGCGCTTTCGACGTTCGCCAGCTTGGCCAGCGTATCTCGTGCGGAGAACGTCGGAACCATATCCGCCGACGAACCGACAGTCGAGGATCCTGCGGCATTCTGAAAGCAAGCGGAGTACGGAAGCCGGCTCATGTGCCGGCGTAATCC
The DNA here is from genome assembly GCF_054059755.1 of Mesorhizobium sp. URHB0026. Lineage (NCBI taxonomy): Bacteria > Pseudomonadati > Pseudomonadota > Alphaproteobacteria > Hyphomicrobiales > Phyllobacteriaceae > Mesorhizobium > Mesorhizobium sp. URHB0026. The sequence continues at coordinate 4,097,501 of NZ_JBSSCN010000001.1, forward strand.
CCGTGTGGTTGGCCAAAAATGGTGGAGCCGGCCCGGGGACGGGGCCGGCTCCTTTGACCCGGTCGTTGGGGACGGGGAGGGTGGGACTCGACCGGGTTTCTCGGTAAGCGCGTCGTGCAACGCGCCTGACCTCATTGGCGTCCTCAGCGGACGCTGGCGACCGCGTCGGAACGGCCGTCGTTGATCGTCATCCAAACGCCGGAATTCTCCGTCGATTGACGCTTGAGATAGGTATAGTCGGTGTCCGTCCAGGACAGCACCTTGGTTTCAAGATTGTCGAGGATGAACTCGCCGAGGCTGGTGCGCACGGTCAGTACCGCGTGGCCGTCACCATTCGGCTGCCGCGCAACCGTCATCAAGAGGTCGCCGGCCGGCACGCCCGCATCCATCAACTCGCGGCGCTTTTCCAGCGCGTAGTCCTCGCAATCGCCATAGCCATTGTCCGGGTAGGCCCAGTATTCCTCGGCACCGTAGTTTTCCATGTCGGTGCGCGGCTTGATGCGGGTGTTGACCGAATTGTTGATGCTGACGATCGTCGCCCAGAGCTTGCGGCTCAGGTCGACCGGCGTCCCCTTGGGGGTCTTCTCGTTGCATTCGCCGGGGATGCGTTGGCAGAATTCATAGTGGCCAACAGGCTGCGTCGTGCGTCCGCCGGTATGCATATAGGCCGGTCCCGCGGCATATGCTGATCCCCAGGCGGAAAGCTGCATCGCCATTGCCATCAGCAACAGCTTGCCCCTCGTTTTTTTCATTGTTCAGTCTCCCCGTTCGAAGGAGACAGTGCCACATGTGGATTTATTCGACGCAAAGGCCCGAAGTAGATTTTAAGTAAAAAGCCAATAGAATAAACATAAAATTTGAATCATTTTAGTATTGAATTGGTTGGATTGCTGCACCCGGTTTTCGGCAAATTCGGCCTCGCGCGGACCATTTCCGACTATGGCGACCTGCTATCCAGACATATCGACCGCCGCCCCCGAAATCAAAAAAGCCGGCCGCGAGGGCCGGCATGACGGGCATGCTTTGCTGTCTAATCAGGAGCGCGGCGTGTTGAATTCGGAATCGAGCGTTTCGGGGCGCTGGATGACGGCGAATTCGATGGCGACGCCATCTTCGAAATGCCGCACGATCTGTCCGCGCATCGTGCCGAGCATGACCTGGACGCCGATCGCCGGTTTCACGTCGATCTCGATCGCTGCGCCCGACAGCGACAGATCGATGATCCGGCACTGATACTGACGGCCGTCGGTGAGCTGCAGCACGCTGGTCGGGTTGCGGGGCGAGACACGCTCGTGGCGGCGGTCTTCCGGGAGGTCGAGTTCGTGCTTGTTGGCAAGCCAAGTCAACTGCGCGGCGAGCTTGTCCTTCTTGCGGTCGGACGCAATCACCGTCATTGCGAAGCCATCCGGCAGCGTGCGTGTCAGCACACCCTCGATGCGGCCGATATGGTCGATATAGGCGATGACTTTCTCGCCGGGCATGCCGATGCGGTCGGTGCGAAGCGCCACGTTGCCGGGCGACATGTCCACGACCTGGCATGGGTGCTCGGTTCGGTCCTCCAGCATGAATCGTCCGTAGATCTTGACCCGGACGCGCTGAAAGTTACGCCTTTCAGCTTGGGACGGCGCGTAGTCGACCGCCGCTGACCTCATGACTGCCTACACCCTGTTTGGCATTCCCGCGCGTGGATGCGAGGAACTTCAGCAGAGAACTACAACAAATCGGGTTAACAAAGGGGAAAAACGGGCCTGCAAGACCATGCGATCGTCAACTATTCCTCCCGCCCGCCGTCGAAGACGACGAGATGGCGGATGCGGCGGGCGCGGCCGAGCGCAGAGATCGTTTCGGGCGCCTCGATCTCGTCGGGAACGAGCGAGGGAACGTTGATCGCGGGACGCCCGCTCAGCAATTCCTTCTCCGGGTCGATAACGCGGATGGAATCGATCAAGGCATCGGTGATCGGATCCGCGCCCAGCCAGAACGGCTTCTCCACGGCGCTGATCACGCCGAGGCAGCGTGGATTTTCGATGCCGCCGTCGAGCGGCAAGGCGAGCAATTCGAACTTGTTGGAGCGGCCGTTGCGGCTGAAGCCCTCGAAAGTGATCAGCACGACCGATTTCTGCTCGAAAACGCCGTGAATGAGCCGCGAAACCAGCCTCTGATCCTTCTCCCGCCACAGCGAGGGGAAGCAGAACCCCTTGAGTTCGCGGCCGTAGGAGGCGCAGAGCCTGGTGCCGGCTAGACGAAATACAGGCTGCCCACGCGTGTCCTTTTCGAGGATGAACGTGTCGGCCAGCAGCGTCTTGATATCGGCCGGCTCGACTTCCGATCGCTTCGGAGCCGGGCGTCCGTCACGCAGGCGGTTCCAATAGTGGAACAGCGTGATCGATCCGTTTTGGTTCATCCTACTAAGCTCCGCGCATTCTGTCGTCTGATGTCCCATCGGTGAACAGAAGGGCGCCCTCCGATGACCTACATGCGTTGGGGAGCAGGAAGCGTGCCAGCGTCGTTAACACTTGTTCACGGGTCGGGGCCGTTAAGGTTAACAACTGGTTTACGTTGCGCCGTGGGCCGCCGCGTGGCACACCAAAACCACTCCAGAAGCGGTCGTTTCGCGACGATCGGCAGCACTTCAGTCAAGAGTTTTAGGGGAGCAGGGGCTCGACCGGCCGTTCAGGGGAAACCTTGGACGGCTTCTTTTTCGATTCGCCCCTTTGATTCGGAGCGGGACGATTCGCCGTTTGCGGTTCCATCGGCGGTGATCTAGATGCTCGCCAGACCGAACCAGCCCAGACCGAACCAGCCCCGACCGAACCAGCCCAGTCGACCAGCCCAGTCGAACCAGCATCGAGTGCGATTGCAGATGAGCGAACCGCAAAATCCGTCCGAGTCCGAACCGGCCGAGACCATGCCGCCACCAGTGCGTGAGCCGGTGTTCAATCTGCCGCCGATCGTGCTGGCGGTGATCGGCATCTGTGCGGTCGTCTACCTGCTGCAGCAATATGCGCTGAACGACGCCCAGCAGATGACGCTACTCTATGACGGAGCTTTCATTCCGGTCCTCTATACCGGCAGGTACGGGTTCGACTGGTTTCTTTTCACGCGGCCTTTCACCTATGCCTTCATGCATGGCGGCTTTGCCCATATCGCCATCAACATGGTCTGGCTTGCCGCCTTCGGCTCGCCGCTGGCCAATCGTCTCGGCGCGCTTCGGTTCGCGTTGTTCTTTGCCGCCACCGGATTGGCGTCGGTGGCGCTCTTCTGGGCGATGCATCCGTACGGTGAAGCGCCGCTGGTCGGCGCATCGGGCGCCATATCGGGCATGATGGGGGCTGCGGCGCGCTTTGGTTTCCGCACCGACCGCTCGGCCGGCAAGGCTGCTTTCGCCGGCCCGGTGCTGCCGGTCAAGGTCGTGCTGCGCTCGCGCGGCGTCGTCATCTTCCTGGCCATGTGGATGGTCATCAATCTGGCCACCGGCCTTCTCGGCTTCGCGCCGGGCGTGGACGGCCAAGTCGCCTGGGAGGCTCATATTGGCGGCTTTGTCGCGGGCTTCTTCGGCCTGCGCTGGTTCGACAGGGTATGGCAAGCGCCCGAATGGGAGACCTCCGACCGGGCTTGAAATGCAACCGATCACGGCGCACCATGTTCACTCTTATGTGAAGCCGGTCAGGGCAGGAACCGGTTGGCAAAGTAGAGGAGGACGCCATGACGGTTAAGGCCATTCTCGAGCAAAAAGGCCATGACGTGTTGACGCTCGGGCCGAACGAAAAACTGAGCGAAGCCATCCGCATCCTTGCCGAGCACAGGATCGGCGCGTTGGTCATCACCAATGGCGATCGCAAGATCGTCGGCATCCTTTCGGAGCGTGACATCGTGCGCGTGGTTGCCAGGGAGGGCGGTGCCGCGCTCGATATAGCAGTGCGTTCGGCGATGACGCCAAAGGTGAAGATCTGCAACGAGAACCACACCGTCAACGAGGTGATGGAGATCATGACCAGGGGCCGTTTCCGCCATCTCCCGGTGGAAAAGGATGGTCTGCTCGATGGGATCGTATCCATCGGCGACGTGGTCAAGCGCCGCATCGAGGACGTCGAGCGCGAGGCCGAGGAAATCCGGGCCTACATCGCCACCGCCTGAGCGGTGAAGGGAACCGCCGGCCGGAGACCGACCGGCAACGCCAGGACAACCTCTTGTCGAGTTCGGAGCGGACGAATTCGAGTCCGCGCCGGTGATGTGGTGGGGCCCATTTGACGGAGGCAATCCGTCTCTTGTCGTTCTTTTCGATTTCAATGCGTCCGACCTGCGGGAGCAGGTGCAGGATGCGCTGTTCCCAACAGCGCCGCGCGTCCGGGACTGAGCGGAAGTGGACATCCACTCTCCATTGGGATTGGCGTCCTGTAGGCGAAAATGGCTGGGAAGATCAGACTGAGGCTTTGCGCTTGTCTCGCAAGACAGTTTGCACTAGCGAAGTTCCAAACCAAAATATGCGTTACATGCATATTCCGAAGTTCAAATTTGTAGGCCGTCATGTCCCTTATCGACACTCGTACCCCTGACGCAAAACGTCTGATCTCCGGCGCCACCGGCGACTGGGAGATCATCATCGGCCTCGAGGTGCACGCACAGGTCATCTCGGAAGCAAAGCTGTTCTCCGGCGCTTCGACCGCTTTCGGTGCCGCGCCCAATGCTAATGTCAGCCTTGTCGATGCGGCAATGCCAGGCATGCTCCCCGTCATCAACGAGGAATGCGTCAAGCAGGCGATCCGCACCGGCCTGGGGCTTAAGGCACAGATCAACCACAAGTCGGTCTTCGACCGGAAAAATTATTTCTATCCGGACCTGCCGCAGGGCTACCAGATCTCGCAGTTCAAACAGCCGATCGTCGGCGAGGGCACGGTGATCGTCTCGGTCGGCCCCGACCGCCAGGGCGAGTTCGAGGACATCGAGGTTGGCATCGAGCGCCTGCATCTGGAGCAGGATGCCGGCAAGTCGATCCACGACCAGCACCCGACCATGTCCTATGTCGACCTCAATCGCTCCGGCGTGGCGCTGATGGAGATCGTGTCGAAACCCGACATGCGCTCCGGTGATGAGGCCAAGGCCTATGTGACCAAGCTGCGGACCATCATGCGCTATCTCGGCACCTGCGACGGCAACATGGACGAAGGCTCGTTGCGCGCCGACGTCAATGTCTCGGTACGCCGGCCAGGTGGCGAATTCGGCACCCGGTGCGAAATCAAGAACATGAACTCGATCCGCTTCATCGGCCAGGCCATCGACTACGAGGCGCGCCGGCAGATCGCCATCATCGAGGATGGCGGCAGGATCGACCAGGAAACGCGGCTGTTCGACGCCGTCAAGGGCGAGACGCGCTCGATGCGCTCCAAGGAAGAGGCGCACGACTATCGCTACTTCCCTGATCCCGATCTTCTGCCGCTGGAATTCGACCAAGCCTACGTCGATACGCTGGCCAAGGAATTGCCGGAACTGCCAGATGACAAGAAGCTGCGGCTGATCTCCTCGCTCGGCCTTTCTACCTACGACGCCGCGATCCTGGTGTCGGAAAAGCCGATCGCCGATTATTTCGAGAAGGTGGCGGCCGGTCGCGACGGCAAGCTCGCCGCCAACTGGGTCATCAACGATCTGCTGGGCGCTCTCAACAAGGCCGGCAAGGACATTGAATCCGCTCCGGTTTCGCCCGACGAGCTCGGCGCCGTCATCGACCTGATCAAGGAAGGCACCATCTCCGGCAAGATCGCCAAGGACCTGTTCGATATCGTCTGGAACGAGGGTGGGGATCCGCGCCAGCTGGTCGAAAGCCGTGGCATGAAGCAGGTCACCGACACCGGAGCCATCGAGAAGGCGGTCGACGAGGTGATCGCGGCCAATCCCGACAAGGTCGAGCAGGCTCGCGCCAAGCCCACCATGGCCGGCTGGTTCGTCGGCCAGGTGATGAAGGCGACTGGCGGCAAGGCCAATCCGCAGGCCGTCAACGACCTCGTCAAGGCCAAGCTGGGCATCGAGTAAAAGCATGTTCGTTCGCACCGTCGGGGATCGCGACCTCGCAGCCGTCCGGGCGTTGCTGGTCGAGACCTGGCATGCGACGTATGACGACATCTATGGCGCTGAGCGGGTCACCGAAATCACCAATGAATGGCACTCCATCGCCTCATTGATGGCCAGGCTGGTAAAGCCGAGCAGCGAATTCCTCGTTGCCGATGACGGCAAGCGCATTGGGGGCATGGCGTTTGCCGAAGCCGTCGATGGCGGCGGCGTGGTTATGCTCAGGCAGCTCTATGTGCTTCCCTCGCTGCAGGGCCGCGGTATCGGCGGCATGCTTCTCGACGAGATCATCGAGAGTTTTCCGGAAGCTCACCGCATTCGGCTCGAAGTGGAAGAGAAGAACGCCCGCGCCGTTGCCTTTTATCAGGCCAACGGCTTCGTCCAGGCCGGCCGCACCGAGAATTGCGGCTCCGCCGGCTCTGCCATCCCGGCGCTGATCTATGAACGGGTACTTGCTGCCTGAGCACGGTGGCGGCGTGATCACCTTCGCGCGAGCGCGCGTCGCGAGGTCTGTTTTCGTTTGACGGCCCTGGTGTCCGGCACCAAGCTACCTGGGTCGAACCGCGCGAAGCCCGAGTAAACCGACACACGCGGGATGGCTTTGGGGGAAACCATGCCAAGTCTGCCGGAACTGATGCCGACCGAGGTGTCGGATGAAACCTTTGGTGGCGTCACCTATCACATAGCGGGCGAACTGGTGCCCGTGCTTTCCGTCGACGTGACGCGGATGCCTGTCTATTTTGAGCACCACATCCTGCTGTGGAAGAATTCCACAATCACCATCGGTCTGAAATCGCTGAAGGGCGCGCTGAAGCGCATGATGGCCGGCATGCAGATCTTCGTCACCGAGGCGTCGGGGGCGGGCATCATCGCCTTCAGCCGTGATGGGCCGGGTCACATCGTGCCGATTCACCTGCGACGAGGCGAGGAGATCCAGGTCCGCGAGCACCAGTTTCTGGCCGCCACCGGCAATATCGACTACACGTTCGAACGCGTACGCGGCCTGGCGACGATGCTGTTCGGCCAGAGCGGCTTCTTCATCGACCGGTTTCGCGGCGATACCGGTGACGGCATCGTCTGGCTGCACGGCTATGGCAACGTTTTTGAAAAGACGCTCGCTCCGGGCGAGATCATAGACATCGAGCCCGGCGGCTGGCTGTTCAAGGATGCCTCGGTCAGGATGGAGACTAAGATCGATCGGCTGTCGAGCGGCTTCTTCGGTGCCAACTTGAATTTCATCGTCAACCGCTTCACCGGGCCGGGCAGGGTCGGCATCCAGTCGATGTACCTGCATATGCCGACCGAGGAATAGGCTGGGGGGCAGGGGCCAGACGGATGAAGCCTGGGCAAGCGCGAACGCGGCGGTGACTTATCAGCGGTTCGGTTTGCCCGTGCCTTGGTGTTGGCAGGGCGAGCCTTCGACTTGATCGAGAGTACGAACGCCGATCAGGCGGCGGGAACTTCCACATTGTCGATCAGCCTGGTTTTTCCCAACCAGGCGGCGGCGAGAACGCGGCCCGCACGGTCGCGCCGCCATGGCGTGAGTGTCAGGCATTCGCGAGCCTCGACATAATCCACCGTCTGGAAGCCGGTCGCGACCAAAACTCGGCTTGCTTCGGCGATCGTTTCCTGCTGCCCTGCGCCCGCCGCCAGCGCAGCTGCTGCCTTGCGCAGAATGACGTTGAATTGGCGAGCGATCTGGAGTTCGGTTTCATCGAGATAGGCGTTGCGTGACGACATGGCGAGGCCATGCGCGTCGCGTATGGTCGGCGCGCCGATGATCTCGACGGGCAGGTCGAGGTCGCGGCAAAGCTGCCTGACGACGCAAAGCTGCTGGTAATCCTTTTCGCCAAAGATGGCGAAGTCGGGTGCGGCCTGCAGGAGAAGCTTGGCCACCACAGTGGCGACGCCGTCGAAAAAGGTGGGGCGAAAGTCCGTTTCGAGCCCGGCCGACGGGCCGCCGACCGAGATCTTCGTGGCAAAGCCTGCGCGATACATCTCGCTGACACCGGGCGTGAAGGCAAGGTCGGCTTTGACTACCGCCAGCATGTCGAGGTCGCGGGCCAACTGGCGCGGGTACTTGTCGAGATCCTCGGTCGGTGCGAACTGCCTCGGGTTGACGAAGATCGACACCACGCAACGATCAGCCCTTTCGAGGGCGATCTTGACCAGCGAAAGATGCCCGTCATGCAAGGCGCCCATGGTCGGCACCATGGCGATGCGTTGTCCGTCGCGCCGCCAGTCGCGGATTCGCGCGCGAAGCGCGGCAACGCTGTCAACGACGTGGGGCCGGTTCACGCGTCATCCCCGCCGTTGGTTTTTGAAAAGACGTGGGAGGGCCCGGGGAAAACGCGATCCCGCACCTCCGATGCATAGCGCTCCGCGGCATGCGTGATCACGCTGCGCAGATCGGCGTATTGCTTGACGAATTTCGGCACGCGGTCGACCGTCAGCCCGACCATGTCGTCGATGACCAGTATCTGGCCGTCGCAATCCCCGCTGGCGCCGATGCCGATGGTTGGAATGGCTATGCGGCGGGTGATGTCGGCGGCGACCGTCTCGATCGTGCCTTCGATGACCACCGAGAACGCGCCGGCCTTCTCGACCGCGAGCGCGTCGGCGATCAGGGCGGCTACAGTCTCGCCCGTGCGGCCCTTGATCTTGTAGCCGCCATCCTTTTCCACCGATTGCGGCTGCAGGCCGATATGGCCCATGACCGGAATATCGGCAGCCACGATCGCGGCAATCTGACGAGCCATGTCGACGCCGCCTTCGAGCTTCACCGCCTGGCAGCCGGTCTCGCCGACGACGCGCCGTGCCGAGGCCACGGCTTGCATGGCAGACTCCTCATAGCTGCCGGCCGGCATGTCGACGACCACGCAGGGCCGGGCTGAGCCCCTCATCACGGCTTGGCCGTGCGCGATCATCATCTCCAGCGAGGCGCCTAGCGTCGTCTCGTGGCCATGCAAGACCATGGCGACGCTGTCGCCGACCAGGAGCAGGTCGACGTGGGGATCGAGCAGGCGGGCGATCGGGTAGGTGTAGGCGGTGAGGCAGACGATCGGCGTGCCGCCCTTGCGGCGGCGAATCAGGTCGGCGCCGATGCGAATGTCGGTGGTCGGCAATTGCGTGGCCAATCGTCGCCTCCTTCAGTCCGGGCGGCACAGGATTTTCGCATGGGCGCGCAGAGCTTTAGAAAGAGCGGCAAGCCTTGGCAAGCGCGCATCCGGTCACCCTTGGAGTCACAGGCTGGTGTCGGGTCCCTGGCGCGCCATTTGCGCGCTCCCCGCGGCAAAACCCTTGCCTTCCCGAAGGCCTGACGCCATAAGCAGGAAACGGGCGCCGCCAGCGCGAGGGTTCTGAGATGAAGACTTTCCTGACGCAGTTTTTTACCTGGTGGAATAGCCAGACGCTGGGAACGCGCCTGCACACATGGCGCTACGGCAGCAGGGTCGGCCAGGACGAGGCCGGCAATGTCTATTACGAAGGCGGTATCGATTCGGAAGGCCGCACGCGTCGCTGGGTCATCTACCGCAACTATTCGGAAGCTTCGGCGATTCCGCCGGGCTGGCACGGCTGGATTCACCATCGTGTCGATATCGCTCCCTCCAGCGACGACTACCGGCCGCGCGACTGGCAAAAGCCGCATTTACCCAATCTGACCGGCACGCCATCGGCCTATCGTCCGAAAGGCTCGGTGCTGACCAATCAACACCGCCCGCAGGTCACCGGCGACTACGACGCCTGGACGCCGGGCTCGTAACGGCGCGGTTTACAAAGGTAAGGTGCAGGCCGGTCCTTTATCGCCACAATTGGTGTGTAGCTGCTTGCTGATCAGAAAACGGCGACTAGCCTTAGCGATTGACGGAATCACCTGGGCGCGAACCACCGGTACCCCCTGCATGAGCTTTTTCAACCCGATATCGACGGGCGCCCGGACGTTGGCCGCCAGCCTCGCCGTCAGCACCCTCGCCTTTGCGGCTTCACCCGCACCCGCACCCGTACCCGCCGCCCCGGCGCCGGCGGCGCCCGCGGGATCGGATCGCATCACCAACCCGGTCGCCGAGTTCGCCGGCATCGACAAGATCACCGGCCGCATCATCACCTTCGATGTTTATATCGACGAGACGGTGCAGTTCGGCGCCCTGCAGGTAACGCCGCGCGTCTGCTATTCCCGGCCGCAGAACGAACAGCCGAAGACCGATTCTTTCGTCGAGGTCGACGAGATCACGCTCGACCGCAAGATCCGCCGTATCTTCACCGGTTGGATGTTTGCCGAAAGTCCGGGGCTCAACGCGGTCGAACATGCCGTCTATGACGTCTGGCTGAAGGAATGCAAGCAGAAGTCGGATGTGCCGGCGCCCGATGCTGGCAAGAGCGGCGCGACCAAGGCCGATGGGGCGAAAGCCGACGCGTCGAAGCCAGCCGCGACCAAGCCAAATCCCCCGGTCGCTCCGGACGCGGCACAGCCCGACGACGCCGTGGAACCGGATACGACGGACACCAATTGATCTCTTGGAACCGCCATGGCTGGCGCGCGTTGGACCATCACCACGCGCGTTGAGGATAAGCCTATGTCGGACAGCAAGCGGATCATGGCCAACAAGGCCGAGTTGCTGGAGCTCGAAAAGGGGTTCTGGACGGGCGACACTGCCTACTACGCTGCAAATGTCGACACCGAATGCCTTGTGGCATTTCCGCAGATGGCACAGGCCATGGACAATGCCGATCTGGCCAAGACCGCAGCCAAACCCAACCGCTGGCGCGACCTCAACATCGAACTCAAGGGAATAATCGAACCCGGCAGCGATATCGTCATGCTGACCTATGAAGCGCGTGCGACGCGCGAAAATGGCGAGCCCTATGCGGCGCTGGTCAGCACCGGCTACGTCCATCGCGTCAACGGCTGGAAGATGATGTTCCATGCGCAGACGCCGATCGAGGCGTCGCCCAAGTAGGGCCTGATCCTACGGAAAAAAGACTGCTTCGCCTTTCAGCGCGTCTGCCAGCATCTTTTCATATTTGCCACGCGGCACGTCGACCGCGCCGAAACGCTTGAGGTGCTCTGTCGTGAACTGCGTATCGAGCAGCGCGAAGCCGCGTGCCCTCAGGCGCTCGACGAGATGCACCAGGCAGGTCTTCGACGCGTCCGTCTCTTTGGAAAACATGCTTTCGCCGAAGAACACCCGCCCGAGCGAGACGCCATAGAGGCCACCGACCATACGCCCCTCGCGCCAGGCCTCGACCGAGTGGCAATGACCCATGCGGTGCAGTTGCACATAGGCTTCGCGGATCGGCGCATTGATCCAGGTAGAGCGGCGCTCCTCGCGGTTTTCGGCGCAGCCGTCGATCGTCGCTTCGAAATCGAAATCGAAACGGATTTCGAACGGGTGCCTGCGGATCGTCTTCTTCAGGCTTTTGGGTGTGTGAAAACCGTCGAGCGGAATGATGCCGCGCGTCTCCGGCCGCACCCAGAAGACCTCCGGGTCACCGGCACTTTCGGCCATGGGGAAGACGCCCGAGGCGTATGCCTTGAGCAGAAGGTCGGTCGGGATGCGATAGCCTGGCGCGTAGGGACGGGTCATCGCGTCATCATAGCGGCAAGTTGGGGCTATTCGCCCTTGGCCAAATATTTTTCCAGCCAGTGGATGTCGTAGTCGCCATTGGCGATGTCGGCGTTGCCGACGAGATCGCGAAACAGCGGCAACGTCGTCTTGATCCCGTCGACGACGAATTCGTCGAGCGCCCGCCGCAGCCGCATCATGCATTCGACGCGGTTGCGGCCATGCACGATCAGCTTGCCGATCAGGCTGTCATAGTAGGGCGGGATCTTGTAGCCGGAATAGACGCCGGAATCGACGCGGATGCCGAGGCCGCCCGGCGTGTGGAAATGCGTGATGGTGCCGGGCGAGGGGGTGAAGGTGCGCGGATCCTCGGCGTTGATCCGGCATTCGATGGCGTGGCCGTTGAACTTGATGTCTTCCTGCTTGACCGAAAGACCGCCGCCGGAGGCGACACGTATCTGCTCGTGGACCAGATCGATGCCGGTGATCGCTTCCGTCACCGGATGCTCGACCTGCAGGCGCGTGTTCATCTCGATGAAATAGAACTCGCCGTTCTCGTACAGGAACTCGATGGTGCCGGCGCCCGAATAGCCGAGATCGGCAATCGCCTTGGCGCAGATGCCGCCGATGCGGGACCGCTCCTCGGCGTTGAGCGCCGGCGAATTGGCCTCTTCCCAGACTTTCTGGTGACGCCGCTGCAGGGAGCAGTCGCGCTCGCCGAAATGCACGCCGCCGCCAAAGCCGTCGCCGAACACCTGTACCTCGATGTGACGCGGTTTCTCCAGGTATTTCTCGATATAGACCGCGTCGTCGCCGAAGGCCGCGCCCGCTTCCGAGCGTGCCGTCTGCAGTGCGATTTCGAGGTCTGCCTCGGCATGCGCTACTTTCATGCCGCGTCCGCCGCCGCCGGCCGACGCCTTGATGATGACGGGATAGCCGATCTCGGCGGCAATGCGCCTGGCTTCCTTCTCCTCGGTGACCGCACCGTCGGAACCGGGCACCACTGGAATGCCGAGGCGTTTTGCCGTGCGCTTGGCCTCGATCTTGTCGCCCATGATGCGGATGTGGTCGCCGGACGGGCCGATGAAGGTGATGTTGTGCGCCGCCAAAATGTCGGCGAACTTGGCGTTCTCCGACAGGAAGCCATAGCCCGGATGCACGGCGTCGGCGCCGGTGATCTCACAGGCAGCGACGATCTGGTGGATGTTGAGATAGCTGTCGCGCGACGGCGGCGGACCGATGCACACGCTTTCGTCGGCGAGCCTGACATGCATGGCGTCAGCGTCGGCGGTCGAATGCACCACCACCGTCTGGATGCCGAGCTCCTTGCAGGCACGCAGCACCCGGAGCGCGATTTCGCCGCGATTGGCGATGAGGATCTTCTGAAACATCAGGTCCGCTCTACTCGATCACGACGAGCGGCATGCCGTATTCCACCGGCGTCGCGTCCTCGAACAGGATCGCCGTCACCGTGCCGGCGCGCGGCGAGGGGATCTGGTTCATCGTCTTCATCGCCTCGATGATCAGCAGCGTCTGGCCTTCCTTGATCTTCTGGCCGACCTCGATGAACGGCTTTGCGTCCGGCGACGGCGCCAGATAGGCGGTGCCGACCATTGGCGAGGTCACCGCGTTTTTCGACACGTCGACCGCCGCCGGCGCGGCCGCGGGCTGGGTTGCCGTTGGTGCATAGGCGGGCTGCGGGGCCGCGATCGCGTGAACGGCGGGCGCCTGTCGCGACACCCGTACCTTCAGGTCGCCGAGTTCAACCTCGATTTCTGTCAGGTTGGTGTCGTTCAGTATGCCCGCCAGATCGCGGATCAGTTGCTGGTCAACACCGGTCTTCTTTATCGACATTTTCGAGCCTTCTGTTTGTTGGCCGGTCATAGGCGTGCGGCCAGCGCTTGCAGCGCCAGCGTGTAGCCGAGCGGCCCAAAGCCACAGATCATGCCGACAGCGACCGGCGCGACCATGGAGACGTGGCGGAACGGTTCCCGCGCGTGGATGTTGGAAAGGTGAACTTCGGCGACCGGCAATGGCGCGACCGAACGGATGGCGTCGTGGATCGCGATCGAGGTATGGCTATAGGCGCCTGGGTTGATGACGATTCCGGCGGCTTTGTCGCCGGCCTCCTGGATCCAGTCGACAAGATCGCCTTCATGGTTCGACTGACGGAAATCGATCTCGATCCCAAGCGACGCGCCTGCCTGCTTGCAGTCCTCGGCGATCGCGGCAAGCGTCTTGCCGCCATAGATGCCCGGCTCGCGCTTGCCGAGCGCGTTGAGATTGGGACCGTTCAGGACGAATACCGTTTTCAAAAAAGCCGACCTTTTCCGGCACCGGCGTCAAGCCGGCGCGCTGGGCCTCTATACCGGGCATAGTCGCCCGCGGAAAGAGCGCAAGTGCGTTCTTTCACTGTCCACAACAGGCCGAAATGCGCCCGTGAAGAAAACCGCTTGCCGCTCAAAGCGCGGCTTTCGCCGCCTCGATCTTTTCGGCAAGCACTTCTTGCCCGAGCGCCCCGAACACGACCTCGTTGCCGACGACGTAGGACGGGGTTCCGGTGATCTGCAGTTTGTTGGCAAGATCGTAAGTTTTGGTGAAGGCCTCGGTGATCGATGGGTCCTTCATCTTCTCGTGCAATGTCGCCTCGTCGGCGCCGAGCGAAAGCGCGATCTTGATCGCGGTTGCCTCGGTGGCGCGCCCCTGGCCGCCGAGCAGGGCATTGTGGAACTCGCCGTATTTCTCCGGCATCATCAGGTGAAACGCCATCGAGACGACGCTCGCCTTCTGCGAATCCGGACCGAGGATCGGAAATTCCTTGAGCACGAAACGCAGGTCCGGATCGGACTTGGTAAGCGCCCGCATGTCCTCGATGGCGCGTTTGCAGAAGCCGCAATTGTAGTCGTAGAACTCGACGATGGTGACCTTGCCGTTCGGGTTGCCGACAACGCCGTCGAAGGTGGAATTGAAAATCTGGTCCTTGGCGTTCTTGATGACGCCCAATGCCGCGAGCCGCTGTTCCTCCTTCTGCTTGGCCTCGAGCGCGTCCTGCACTTCCAGCAGCACCTCCGGATTCTTCAGGAGATAGTCGCGGATGATTCCCTCGACCTCGGTGCGGTCGATTTTGGTGTCGGCCGCAACTGTCTGGATAGGCTGAGCCGCCTGGACAGGCTGCGCCGTCTGGACAGCCTGTGCCGTTCCGGCCTTCGCAACCTGCGGACTGCCGGCCACGAAACCGAAAGCCAGCATGCCAAGGGCGACCGCAACCCCCGTGGTGCCCAGCAGCAGTGCCTTTTTCATCGTTGTCGTTCCTTCTGCCTATTTTCCGGTCTGGCTGTGTCGCAGCACGCGGCCGGAAGGTTCATGAGATTACTGGCTCTTGCCTGACGATTTGTAGTTTATGATGTCCTGGGCGCGTATCCAGCGCGGCTCGCCGCGCTTCATCTGCTGTTGCGCCCGCATGGCGAAGATCTTCGCATCCTTGTAGTTGCCGGAATAGAAATGACCTTCGGCGGTGGCAAGCTCCGCGCCCGGTATGTCTCCCAGCTCCCCGTAAGCCTGCGCCAGATAACGATAGCCGGTGGAGTTTTCCTTGTCGCGGCCCAGGCCATCGTTGATCCGCACGACAGCTTGCTTGAGCGAGTCGGGCGTGCCGACCGCCATCAGCGCCTGGCCAAGCGAGACAGGCAGCAGGCCGGACCGTGCCGGGTCGAGGCTAACCGCTTTGGAATAAGCGTCGGCCGCATCCGCGGGCTTGTTGGCTTTCATCAGAATATCGCCGCGCAGCTCCTGGAAGTAGGCATTCCTGGGCTGCGCCTTGATCAGGGCGTTGGTCTTGGTGAGTGCCGCGGCGATGTTGCCGTAGAGATAGGCCGACTGGGCATCGCCGTACAGCGCCGCCATGCTGCCCCGCATCTTTTGCATCAGCCGCGTCGCGGCGGCCTGGCCTTCCATGTAGACGGCAATCTTCACCCGCATCATGTCGTGGCGCTGCTGCAGTGCCGGCGCGTCGATCTTGTCGACGTTGGGGCTCTGTTTGACCAGCACCTCGAGGTTGGCGATGCGGTCCTGCGGCATAGGGTGGCTGATCCGGTAGGGATCGACCTGCGCCCCCGACAGCGACAGCGCGGTCTGGAAGCGATGAAAGGTCTTCAGCATGCCCATGCCGGACTGGCCGGTGGCATTGAGATAAGTGATGGCCGAGCGGTCGGCCGTGATTTCCTCGGTGCGCTGATAGGCGAGGATGCTGCGCTGCGCCATCTCGCCGCCGCCGGCCGCCACGCCCATGCCGGCGCCGGCAAGGCCGCGGCTGTTCGTGGTCGCACCGGCAACGATCGCACCGGCCACCGAGCAAGGTGGCGATGATGGCCATGGTCTTGGCGCGTTCGAGCTGTTCGCGCAGTTTCTGCTGGTGGCCGCCGGCGATATGCCCGGCTTCGTGTGCGATGACGCCGATGATTTCGTTCGGCGTCTCAGCCGTCATCAACGCGCCGGTATTGATGAACAGCCGGCGCCCGGTGACGAAGGCGTTGAAGCTGGAATCGTTGACCAGCACGATGTCGATGCCGTCATTCGCCAGCCCGGCGGCCCTGAAGATCGGCCGTGCATAATCGCGCACGAGGGCTTCGATCTCGGCGTCGCGGACCACTGGCACGCCTTGGGCGAAGGCGGTCTGCGAACCGGCAACCGCAACCGCGGCGGCAAGCGAAACCGTCGCGAAGACACGCGCTGCCTGGGCAATCGTCGATCTGGGTCGGCTCAACATGATGTGTCCACTGGTAGACGAGCGGGCGAAAGATGAAAAGTCGGCGCCTGAAAAACTTCCTCAACTTGTGATCCTCACATCAATCGGGCATTTGTGCGGCGCATGCGTCAGGACCTGGCGCGCTCAATCCTCGGGACAGGGGTAAAAATGGTCGTTTCACTCTCCCATCGCGGCAATGTCGAGCCGTTCCACGCCATGGATGTGCTGGCCGAAGCGAACCGGCTGAGGGCTCAGGGCGTGCCGGTGATTTCCATGGCGGTCGGCCAGCCATCCGATCCAGCGCCCGTACGGGTTCGCGCCGCCGCCGCCAAGGCGCTGGAGAATGGACGCATAGGCTATACCGACACCTTGGGTCTGGCCCCGCTGCGCAAGGCGATCGCCGGGCATTACGCGGATCATTATGGCCTCGATGTCGACCCCGACCGGATCGCGGTGACCACCGGATCGTCGGCGGCCTTCAATCTCGCCTTCCTGGCGATGTTCGACCCGGGCGACCGGGTCGCCATCGCCGCTCCCGGCTACCCCGCCTATCGCAACATCATGGCGGCCCTTGGCATCGACGTGGTCGAAATCGAACTCGGCGACGCGGCTTATCTGCACGCAGGACATCTGGACGCCGCGCATCGCGAGGCGCCGCTGAGGGGCGTGCTGTTTGCAAGTCCAGCCAATCCGACGGGCGCCGTCATCCCAGCCGACGAGCTGGCGACGCTGATCACCACGGCGGAATCGCTCGGCATCGCCGTCATTTCCGATGAGATCTACCATCGGCTGGCCTATGGAGCCCCCGACACCACGGCACTCGCCTTCAGCGACAGCGTGACGGTGATCAACTCCTTCTCGAAATACTACTGCATGACCGGCTGGCGCATCGGCTGGATGGTTTTGCCGGAAGAACTCGTGCGGCCGGTCGAGCGCGTCGCCCAGAGCCTCTACATCTCGCCACCGGAGCTGTCGCAGATCGCCGCGATCGAGGCGTTTGCCGCAACCGAGGAATTGGAGGCGGTGAAGGCACGCTATGCCTGGAATCGCGAGCTCTTGATGAAGCGTTTGCCGGAGCTGGGTTTTCCCCTGGCGGCGCCCATGGATGGCGCCTTCTATGCCTTTTGCGATGTCGCCCGGCACAGCAACGACAGCATGGTCTTCGCCCGCAGGATGCTGGCCGAGGCGCATGTGGCCGCGACACCCGGCCGCGACTTCGACACTCGGGCGGGGCATCGCACGATGCGGTTTTCCTACGCCGGCAGCCACGACGACATGGTCGAGGCGATGGCGCGCATCGAAAGCTGGTTGAGGTAGCGTCATGCCGGAAGTCGAACAGGCCCCCAAACTTGATCAAGCATTGGCGGAAGTCGCGGCGGAAATGGCTGAACGCACCGATCGCGGCGATGTCGCGACCTATATTCCCCAACTGGGCAAGATCGACCCGAAGAAATTCGGCATCGCGGCCGTCACCAATGATGGCCGCACGCTCGTAGCCGGCGATGCCGAGCAGGCGTTTTCGATCCAGAGCATCTCGAAGGTGTTCACCCTGACGTTGGCGCTCGGCAATGTGGGCGACGCGCTGTGGAAGCGGGTGGGGCGCGAGCCCTCAGGCAACCCGTTCAACTCGATTGTCCAGCTCGAGCATGAGAACGGCATTCCGCGCAATCCGTTCATCAACGCCGGTGCCATCGTCATTTCCGACATCCTGCTTGCCGGCCACCAGCCACGCGAGGCGATCGGCGAGATACTGCGCTTCATCCAGTTCCTCGCCGACGACGAGACGATCATCATCGACCGCGAGGTCGCGGCTTCCGAACGTGCCACTGGCTACCGCAACTTCGCGCTCGCCAACTATATGAAATCCTTCGGCAATCTCTATCATGCGCCGGAACTGGCGCTGGGCGTCTACTTCCACCATTGCGCCATCGCCATGAGCTGCCGGCAATTGGCGATGGCCGGCCGCTACCTCGCCAATGGCGGCAAGAACCCGGCAACCGGGCATTCCGTGGTGTCGTCGGAGCGGGCGCGGCGCATCGGCGCCATGATGCTGACCTGCGGCCACTATGACGGCTCTGGCGATTTTGCTTTCCGCGTCGGCATCCCCGGCAAGAGCGGCGTCGGCGGCGGCATATTGGGCATCGTGCCGGGTGTCGCCTCGCTCGCCGTCTGGTCGCCTGGCCTCAACGCCAACGGCAATTCCAAGCTGGGTTCGATCGCGCTGGAAAAGCTCGCCAGGATGATGAACTGGTCGATCTTCGCGCCTTAGAAACGTGACCTGCCGATAAGAAAAATCCCGCGCCGTTCATTTCGATCGGCGCGGGATTCTTTTGTCAGAGAATCAATTCAACGGTTTGAAAAGCTTAGAAAAAGCCTTTCCGCTGCCACCAGCCGGCACGCTTCGGCTTTTCTTCGGTCTTGACTTCAGGCTCATCGGCGACGGTCGAGGAAACCACCGGTGCGACAGGCGTATCAGCGGCTGCCGCCTTGCGGCGCGATGGCCGGGCCTTCGGCGTCTCCTCGGTGGCCGCTGCCTCGTCCGATGCCGCGGCTGGCGTTTCGGCGGGTGCCTGCACGGCCAGTTCCGCGGTCGGCTCCTCGGCGACGGCTTCGGCCGCCGCCTTCTTCGGCTTGGCTGCGCGACGCGGCTTCTTGGGCTTCTCGGTGCTTGGCACCTCGTCGCTCACGGTAGCCGCGGGTTGTTCGACGGCGGCGGCAGCCACCGGCTCGATCGACACAGGCTCGCTTAGCGAAGCGTCAGCCTCGGCGGGCTCGGTGGTTTCGCCGGCTTCCGCCTCGGTCTCGCCTTCACCGTCTTCGCGACGGTTGCGCTTGCCGCCGCGCTTGCCGCGCCGACGCTTCTTGCCCTGGCCATCGTCGGACGCTTCCGCCGTTTCGACGGTCTCGGTTGCGGCGACCGCAGCCTCGTCGTCTGCCTCGGCACCGCCATGGTCCGCCGCGTTTTCCCGCGCGGAGAAACCGTCATCGGATGTGGAAAGGGAAGCGCCGTCCGTCGGGGCGCCATGCTCGCGATCGCGGTCCTTGCCGCCACGCCGCCTGCGGCGCTTGCGGCGCTTGCGATCGCGGCCTTCGCCGTCCTCGCCGGATTTGGGCTGCTGATGCTGCGGCTGCTGAGCGTGGCGCGGCTGTTCGGCCTGGGCCGGCGCCTCGTCTTCCTCCTCGGCGACGACGATCTCGTCCTCCGGTTCTTCCGGCTCGACATAGGCCGGCAGGCTGCGCACCTCGACGAAACCTTCCGGCTTTTCGGCCAGCGCGCCGCGGAAGATCGCGTAGTGCTGGGCACCGACCGCATCGTCTGCCTCGATGGTGATCGTCAGGCCGAAGCGGCTTTCCAGTTCCACCAGCGTGCCGCGCTTGTGGTTGAGTACGTAGAGCGCGGTCGCGGCCGGCGTGCGCACCGTGATGTGGCTTCTCGAATCCTTGAGCAGGAACTCCTCGATCGCCCGGACCACCATCAGCGCCACCGACGAATCGGACCTGACATGGCCGGTACCGCCGCAATGCGGGCACGGCTTCATGGTCGATTCCAGCACGCTGGCGCGAATGCGCTGGCGCGACATCTCCATCAGGCCGAAATGCGAGATGCGGCCGACCTGGATGCGAGCACGATCGTTTTTGAGGTGATCCTTCAGCCGCTTCTCGACAGAGCGGTTGTTGCGGTTCTCCTCCATGTCGATGAAGTCGATGACGATCAGGCCGGCGAGGTCGCGCAGCCTGAGCTGGCGGGCGACTTCCTCGGCCGCTTCCAGATTGGTGTGGAGCGCGGTGTCCTCGATCGAGTGCTCCTTGGTGGAACGGCCCGAATTGACGTCGATGGCGACCAGCGCTTCGGTCTGGTTGATGATGATGTAGCCGCCGCTCTTCAGCGTCACTTGCGGCTGCAGCATGCGGTCGAGCTGCGCCTCGATGCCGTTGCGCACGAAAATCGGCGTCGTGTCTCGGAACGGCTGAACCACCTTGGCGTGGCTCGGCATCAGCATGCGCATGAAATCCTTGGCCTCGCGATAGCCCTCATCGCCGGAGACGAGAATCTCGTCGATGTCCTTGTTGTAGAGGTCGCGCACCGAGCGCTTGATCAGGCTGCCTTCCTCATAGACGAGGGCAGGGGCCGTGGATTGGAGCGTGAGATTGCGCACGTTCTCCCACAGCCGCATCAGATATTCGTAGTCGCGCTTGATCTCGGCCTTGGTGCGGCTCTCGCCCGCGGTGCGCAGGATGACCCCCATGCCTTGCGGCACTTCGAGATCGGCAACGACCTCCTTGAGGCGCTTGCGGTCGACCGCACTGGTGATCTTGCGCGAAATGCCGCCGCCGCGCGCAGTGTTCGGCATCAGAACGGAATAGCGGCCGGCGAGCGACAGATATGTGGTGAGCGCCGCGCCCTTGTTGCCGCGCTCTTCCTTGACGACCTGCACCAGCAGGATCTGCCGGCGCTTGATCACTTCCTGGATCTTGTACTGGCGGCGCACCGGCTTGCGGCGGTTGCGCACTTCCTCGAGCGCGTCCTCGGCGCCGACCGATTCGATCTCATGATCGTCTGGATGGGAAGAGGATACTTCCTCGAGCATGCCGCGATCATTGTCGGTGGAGGTGGCTTCGCTTCCCTGTTCCGCCTGCGGGATGGGCTCGGAAATCACATCGCCTTCGACGGAGGCGGCGATCGACTTGGGGGGGGCGTCGTTGGTCTCGCTTTTATCCTGTTCGGAAGAAACCTCGTCCTGTTCGGATGCGTCGGCGTAATCCGAGGCGTCGGATGCGTGTTCCGAGGTCCCGGAAAAGTCGGCCATGTTCTCGGCGACAACATCCGGGCCGTTGTCATCCGGGCCATTGTCGTTGTTCTCGTCTGCCTCGCCGGCGACTTCGCTTGCCTCGCCGGATTCGGCCGCGCCGGCATCGCGCCTGTTTTCACCACGGTCGCGGGGCTTGCCGCCGCGCCGGCGACCGCGCCGTCCACGATCCCGGCTCTGGCGATCGTCGCCTTCGCTGTCCTCGTTCTCTTCGTCCTCGGCCTCCTGCGCTTCCGCGCGCAGCAGTGCCTGACGGTCGGCGACCGGAATCTGGTAGTAATCGGGGTGTATCTCACTGAAGGCGAGAAAACCGTGACGGTTGCCGCCATATTCGACAAAGGCTGCCTGAAGGGAGGGTTCGACGCGCGTTACACGGGCGAGATAGATATTTCCTTTGAGCTGCTTCTTGTCCTGGGATTCAAAGTCGAATTCTTCGATACGGTTACCGCGTACGACGACTACGCGTGTTTCCTCCGGGTGGGAGGCGTCTATCAGCATTTTGTTGGGCATTATTTCGTTTCCTCCCGGCAGCCGCCAGCCGCAGCTTGCAAGGCAAAGCCCGCTGCTGCGTTTCTGGTGTGTGGGTGCCGGATGTCTGAATGTCCGCCGGACGCTGCCTGCGTGTCATGGCGGTGCCGCCCGCAGCCATATTGGCGCGGTTTGATGCGGACCTTTCCATGATTGCGCTTGAAGCCATCGTCACCAGCAGAACCTTTTGAACCAAAGCCCGGAAACCGGACCAGCTTGTTTGCTCATACAGAGCCGGCGCGGGAATAAACCCGGCCGTTTTCCTCACGCAGGCGATTCCCCCGCCACGGGAGCACACCTGCGAAATTCGTCGCAATCACCTGAAGCCTTTTCGCGTGAAGCGAAAGGAGCCGCCTTTCATCTGACCCTGTAGCAGGAAGCTGCGGAGGAGGGCGGTTCCAGGATTGCAGTGATCCACCATCGCTTTTATGATTTGGCGGGTTGGAAGGCAACCCCGATTTCCGATGCCGGCAAAAAGCAGTTCCGTAGCGTAAGCCTGGCCCGGTCCTTGCGTGAAAAGGCTTGGTTAACCTTCTCTGGATACCAATCGTTAATCGAGCTCGCGGCCTAACCGGCATGTTGACGAAACGAACCGGCGCCTGGCGCCAAACCGGGAGCGACTGGAAGAAAGATGGGACTGGCGGACTTCACAGACAAGGGATGTCGTGTTGGCGGCCAGGTTCTCCGTGCCTTCTGTCTCCTGCTGCTGGTGGCGATTTCCCAGGTCTTTTTCCCTGTAGCCTTTTTCCCTGTTGCCAATGCCGCCGACGCTCCGCTCGTGGCCAAGGGCTACAAAATGGCCGGCGATGCCACCAAGATGCGCATCGTCATGGATTTCGATCGCGAGCCTGACATCAAATGGTTCCTGCTGCGCGGACCCAATCGCCTTGTCATCGATCTTGCAAACACCCGATTTGCCATCGATGCCAAGGATCTGAAACCGCGTGGCCTGGTCAAGGGCGTGCGGCTCGGCGAACTCGGCGAGGGCGTCTCGCGACTGATCCTCACCGGCAAGGGGCCGTTCGCCGTCGACAAGCTCGATGTGCTCAAGAACGAGGACGGAACCGGCTACCGCCTTGCCGTCGACATGTCGGCGGCCTCCGAACGTGAGTTCGACGCCGCTCTTGCCAATCAGGCGCTGACGACCGGTTCCACGGTTTCGACCGACAAGGGCGGCCGGGTCGGAACCGGGCCTGTCTCCAATCCGGGCCACCGATTCACCGTCGTCATCGACCCCGGCCACGGCGGCATAGACGGCGGTGCCGAAGGCTTGAACGGCACCATCGAGAAGAACGTCACACTGGCCTTTGCCACGGAGCTGCGCGACAAACTCGCGGCCGCCGGCCGATACGATGTCTTCATGACCCGGGATACCGACGAATATCTGCGCCTGGACGACCGCGTCCGCATTGCCCGCCAGCACGAGGCCGATCTGCTGATTTCGATTCATGCCGACACGATCAGCGTCAAAGGCATCCGCGGCGCCACGGTCTATACCGTCTCCGACAAGGCCTCCGATCCGGAAGCGCAGGCGCTGGCCGACCGTGAAAACCTGTCCGACCAGTTCGCCGGCATGGTAATCAAGAACGACAACAAGGAAGTGACCGATATCCTGATCGATCTGATCCGGCGCGAGACGCACACCTTCTCGATGAGTTTTGCCCACACATTGGTTGGCCAGCTGTCGACCAGTGTCGGCCTTATAAACAATCCCCAGCGTTCGGCCGGGTTCAAGGTGCTGAAGGCCCCCGACGTGCCGTCCGTGCTGGTCGAGCTCGGCTATCTCTCCAATGCCAAGGACGAGGCGCAACTGCTTGACGCCGAATGGCGCGGCAAGGCAGCGCAAAGCATCACCAATGCCGTGGCATTGTTCGCTTCCGCGCGTGCCGGGGCTGGAACTGGAGGTTGACGGTGCCCGGGGGCGCCTGCAACCAGAGGCGGCGTTGCGCGATGACAACACCCCGCGCTTTTATTTCGGGCTTGCGGCTGCGAAATCAGGCCTTGCCGTATTTTGTCCACATGGTGGCGACATGGGTTTCGATTACGGGTTGGGACCGGCTCGAAAGCTTGCGTGAAAGGCGGCTTCGTTTAGGAAATTCCCGAACCAAGGACTGGAGCGGGTATGATTCGTCTCATTGGCTATTTCTTCGGCATAGGCACGACGCTGGCCCTCCTGGCCGCAGCGGGCGTTGCCCTCTACATCGGCCATGTAGCGAAGGATCTGCCTGACTACGAAGTGCTGGCAAAGTACGAGCCTCCGGTGACCACCCGGATCCATGCCTCGGACGGCGCGCTGATGGCCGAGTACGCGCGGGAACGGCGCCTGTATTTGCCGATCCAGGCCATCCCGGATCGCGTCAAGGCTGCCTTCCTGTCGGCTGAGGACAAGAACTTCTACAGCCACCCCGGTGTCGACATAACGGGGTTGGGCAGAGCGGTTATCACTTACGTTTCGGGTGGCCCCATGCAGGGCGGCTCGACGATCACCCAACAGGTTGCCAAGAACTTCCTGCTCACCAACGAGCGTTCCCTGGAACGCAAGGTCAAGGAGGCCATCCTCTCGTTCCGCATCGAACAGGCCTATTCCAAGGATCGTATCCTCGAGCTCTATCTCAACGAGATTTTCTTTGGCTTCAACGCCTATGGCGTTGCCGGTGCGGCACTGACCTACTTCGATAAATCGGTAAACGAGCTGACCGTGGCCGAGGCCGCTTATCTGGCATCGCTCCCGAAAGGTCCGGCCAACTACAATCCCTTCAAGCATGCCGACCGAGCAATCGAACGGCGAAACTGGGTGATCGGCCAGATGGTCGAGAACGGTTACGTGACGCCTGAAGAGGGCGCAAAGGCGAAGGCCGAGCCGCTTGGCGTTGCTCCGCGCCGCAGCGGCTCCTACCTTTTCGCCGGCGAGTATTTCACGGAAGAGGTTCGTCGGCAGATCATCGCCCGCTATGGCGAGAACGCGCTGTATGAGGGCGGGCTGTCGATTCGCACCACTCTTGACCCGAAGGTCCAGCTCATTGCCCGCAAGGCGATGCAGAATGGATTGATGAAATACGATACTTTGCGTGGCTATCGCGGGCCGGTGAAGACGGTCGACGTGTCCGGCGACTGGGGTGTGCCGCTGGGCGCCGTCAAGGGCCTGGAAGACGTTCCCGAGTGGTCGCTGGCCGTCGTGCTCGACAGTTCGGCGTCCGGGCTGTCGATCGGCTTGCAGCCCGCACGCCAGGCGTCGGGCGACATCGTGAAGGAACGCGTCGAAGGCACCGTCAGTAAGGAGGACATGGGCTTTGCCATGCGCCATGTGGTCGACGGCAAAACAGTCAAGGCCAAGTCGCCGGCCGACGTGCTGAAGCCAGGCGACGTCATCTTCGTCCAGAAGAACGACGGCTCCGACAATACGTACAGCTTGCGGCAGGTTCCCGAGGTGGAAGGCGGCCTGATCGCGATGGATCCGCATACAGGCCGTGTGCTCGCCATGGTCGGCGGCTTCTCCTATTCGCAGTCGGAATTCAACCGCGCCACCCAGGCGATGCGCCAGCCGGGTTCGTCATTCAAGCCCATCGTCTATTCGGCCGCACTCGACAATGGCTATACACCGGCCTCGGTGATCATGGACGGACCGATCACCATCCAGAGCGGCAACACCACCTGGACGCCGAAGAACTATGACGGCACCGTCGCCGGGCCGGCAACGCTCCGCTCCGGCATCGAGAAGTCGCGCAACCTGATGACGGTGCGGCTTGCCAACGACATGGGCATGAAGCTGGTCGTCGAATATGCCGAGCGCTTCGGGGTCTATGATCATCTGGCGCCATATCTGCCGATGGCGCTGGGTTCGGGCGAGACGACCGTCATGCGCATGGTTTCGGCCTATTCGATCATGGCCAATGGCGGCAAGTCGATCAAACCGTCGCTGATCGACCGTATCCAGGACCGCTACGGCAAGACCGTGTTCAAGCAGGACGAGCGTGGCTGCGAAGGCTGCAACGCTCCTGAATGGAAAAACCAGCCCGAGCCGGAACTGGTCGACAATTCCGAGCAGGTGCTCGATCCGATGACCGCCTACCAGATCACCTCGATGATGGAAGGCGTCGTCCAGCGCGGCACCGGCGCCACAATCGGGGAACTTGGCCGCCACATAGCCGGCAAGACCGGCACCACCAACGACGAGAAGGACGCATGGTTCATCGGCTATACGCCGAACCTCGTGGTTGGGCTCTACATGGGCTATGACACGCCGCGCGGCCTCGGCCACGGCGCCACCGGCGGCGGTCTTGCCGCCCCGATCTTCAAGGACTTCATGCGTGTGGCGCTCGACGGCACGCCCAATGTCGACTTCAAGGTGCCTGACGGCATGAACCTGATCGCCATCAACCGCAAGACCGGCATGCGCTCCTCCTCGGGCGATGCGGGCACCATCATCGAGGCTTTCAAGCCGGGTACCGGCCCCGCTGACAGCTACTGGGTGATCGGCATGGGTGCTGATGGCTCCAACGCCTCGGGCGGCGCGCTGTCGCCGCAGGCCAACCAGGCCATCCAGGACGGCGGCGGCGGCCTTTACTGACGAATCCACGCGTCCAGTTGGGCCAGCCTCCGGCTGGCCCATTTCGCTTTACACATGGCGGCACCGTCCCTATGTATCGCGCCGACCGAAGCGTCATTCAGCAACAGGACAAAACATCAGGCCATGCGCGCGGAAACGCAGAATATCGTCGACGAGATCAGGCAGGCGATAACCCTGCTGAGGAGGCATCTTTGACTGGGATCAGGCCATAAAGCGGCTTGAATACCTGAACGTGCGGGCCGAGGACGCCAGTCTCTGGAACGAACCGCTGGAAGCGCAGAAGCTGATGCGCGAGCGCCAGGGGCTCGAGGAAGGCATCGCGGCGGTCAAGGGCCTGACCCAGGCGCTGGAAGACAATATCGGTCTCATCGAGCTCGGCGAGGAAGAGGGCGACGAAGGCGTCGTCGCCGAAGCCGAAGCCGCGATCCGTTCGATGCAGGGCGAGGCCAAGGCCCGACAGGTGGAAACGCTGCTCTCGGGCGAAGCGGACGCCAACGACACCTATCTCGAAATCCATGCCGGCGCCGGCGGCACCGAGAGCCAGGATTGGGCCTCGATGCTGTTGCGCATGTACACGCGCTGGGCCGAGCGCCGCCGCTTCAAGGTCGAGGTGCTTGAAGTGCACGACGGCGAAGAGGCTGGCATCAAGTCCGCGACCTTGCTGATCAAGGGCCACAATGCCTATGGCTGGATGAAGACCGAATCCGGCGTCCACCGCCTGGTGCGCATCTCACCCTATGACAGCAATGCGCGCCGTCATACGTCCTTCTCCAGCGTCTGGGTCTATCCTGTGGTCGACGACAGGATAGAGATCGACGTCTCCGAATCCGACGTGCGCATCGATACCTATCGTTCATCGGGTTCCGGCGGCCAGCACGTCAACACCACCGATTCGGCCGTGCGCATCACCCACATCGCCACCGGCATCGCGGTCGCCTGTCAGGCCGAACGCTCGCAGCACAAGAACAAGGCCAAGGCCTGGGAAATGCTGCGCTCGCGCCTCTACGAGGAAGAGCTGAAGAAGCGCGAAGCGGTGGCCAATGCCACCGAGGCATCGAAGAGCGACATCGGCTGGGGCCACCAGATACGGTCCTACGTGCTGCAGCCCTATCAGCTGGTCAAGGATCTGCGCACCGGTGTCGAAAGCACCAGCCCGTCGAGCGTGCTCGACGGCGACCTCGACGACTTCATGGAAGCCTCGTTGTCGCAACGCATCGAGGGCGGCGCGGGCGAAGCGGTGGCGGACCTGGATTAGGCTGCTTGCGCGGGCAATGATCGCGAGCCCCGTCGCAAAAGCGGACGTATTATCGTGCGGCGCCCGGTGTTGGCCTCAAGTACTAGCCGGTGCGGCGCGCCAAGTTCGCGGTGATCGCAAGGGTCCGGATTCGCTTTTGCTCTGGTGCGGGAAGGGGGCTTTTCTTGCTCCAAGGCGGGCGCGGCGAGTGTTCGCCGTTCGGCCGGCTGCCCATAGCTTCGTCGGCTGCATGGCGGCTGATCCTCCTTTGCGGGCGATCGTCGGAACTGTCGCGGTCAATCAAGAGCATGTGATTGGATTTGACCGGCTGGAACTAGTCCGGGACCAATCCCGTTGTTTGCATGCCCCGCCTGCCGGGAACTTACCTGGCTTGAATCTCGTCAGCGGTAGCAGTGTGCTTATGGCGTGCGCCCATATCTGGGCGCAGCGGCTTCTTGCGCCGACCAAGGAATCAGCCCAGCATCCAAATGCTGGGAGACAAAAAGCATTTATGGCCGGACGCGGCATATCTGCGACTGATGATCCGGCCACTGGGAAGACACGTTCCGGGAACGGGCAGGCGAAAAGCTTGACGCTCGAAAGGAACGTCCCATGTCTGCTGCCACGCCCAGATCGGCCCGAGCCGTTCAACCGGTCGGCCGACTTATGTTTTCTCTGTTTGCCGTCGCGATGTTCGCGCCTGCGGCCTTTGCTCATGATGCCAAGCCCACGGCGGCAAAGCCGCAGGGTTGGAGCTATCCGTTCGCCTGCTGCGCCAACTATGACTGTCGTGCCACGCATACCGGCGAAGTGCTGGAGAAGCCCGAGGGCTATGTGATTGCCGGCACCGGCGAAGTCGTTCCGATGACGGACAAGCGCATCAAGGACAGCCCTGACGGCGAATTTCACTGGTGCGCGCATCAGGCCGGTCTCGATGCCGGCAAGACGATATGTCTGTTCGTGCCGCCGCGCTCATTTTGAGCCGCGCCGACTGTTGAAGTGCATTGGCGCAAAAGCCTGCTGACGGCCAGTTGTCAGGATCGCTTCTTTATGGTGCCTTGCCGCTTGGGCGGCGGATAATGGAGAGGTGATATTCATGGCCATCAAGGGAAGCTGTCACTGCAAGGCGACGATGTTCGAGATGTCGGAAGCGCCCCAGACGGTGACGCAATGTACCTGTTCGTTCTGCTCGAAACGCGGCTCGCTTTGGGCCTACTATACCCCATCGCAGTTCAAGCTCGTCACGCCGCTGAAGAATGTTTCCTTTTATCAGTGGGGCTCAAAAACCGTAAAGCATGGTTTTTGCGCAACCTGCGGCTGCGGCACCTTCACTGAAACGCCGGACTGGTCGACCGGCGAGCCGGATTTCGACAATCCGAAGATCAGCGTCAACGCGCGGCTGTTCGATGACTTCGATCTCGACAAGGTCGAAGTGGTGGTCATTGACGGCAAGAATCTCTGGTAGCCACACCAGGCGGCCAACTGGATAATTGGCAGGCGCTTTTCCCGTTCCGTTTTTCGCCGCATTTCATGGTACAAGTCGCGGCAAGGGCTGATTTGGCGTCATCGTAAGGCGTGACTTGGAGAGGGACCATCCTATGAAGAAGACCGTGCTCGTCGTTATGGCGACGGCTCTGCTCGTGACCGCGTGCACCACCACCGACCCGTATACGGGCGACCAGAAGATTTCCAACACGGCGGCGGGCGCGGGCCTCGGCGCTCTGGCCGGTGCCAGCCTTGGTCTGCTTGCCGGCGGCAATGACCGCCGCAATGCCTTGATCGGCGCCGGCATCGGCGCGCTGGCCGGCGGCGCCATCGGCGCCACGATGGACCAGAACGAGGCCGAACTGCGCCGGCAGCTCGAGGGCAGCGGCGTCAGCGTCACCCGCAGCGGCGACCAGATCATCCTCAACATGCCGTCCGACATCACCTTCAACACCGACCAGGACGCGGTGAAGCCCGGCTTCTACCAGGTGCTGAATTCGGTGGCGCTGGTGCTGAAGAAGTTCAAGCAGACCACGGTCGACGTTTTCGGCCACACCGATTCGACCGGTGGCGACCAGCACAATTTCGACCTGTCGCAGCGCCGTGCACTGGCGGTCGCCAATTATCTCTCCGGCCAGGGCGTCGATCAGCGCCGCTTCGCCGTCACCGGATTTGGCAAGACCAGGCCCGTCGCCTCCAATGCCACGGCCGAGGGCCGGGCCCAGAACCGACGCGTCGAGATCCAGCTTTCGCCGCTCACCTAAAGCTGAATTGTGCTTGTGACGCTAAAACGGCCTCCAATGGGGGCCGTTTTCGTCCAGGCGTATATTGGCGTTCCCAGTCTCGTGACAGCAGTGAAATAAAATTAGCAAGATCTAATAAGTTCTTTTCCGAAGCCGTGGAAAGGATTAGCATTGCCGCGTTCCAAAGGGGATGGGGCGGTTTAATCGGCCGCGCAATCGACGTCTTTGCCGCCGCCTCGCTCTTGCACGGCCAGATCATGAAATCTGGGAGGAATGCATGACAAGAACAGCCAGCCTTGGGCGCTGCGGCGTCCTCGCTTTAACAGGTGTTGTAGGTGCATGGTTGGGCCTCGCCACGGCTCATGCCGAGGACGCCAACAAGGCCGACATCGACGCGTTGAAAAAATCGCTCGCCAAATATCAGGACTACACCGCCGCCGTCCGCGATCTCTATCTCTCGACGGTCGGCTGCGTCTACTACAGCGGAGAAAAGATACCCGGCTCCATGGACTATCCGAAAGGCGCCATGGGCATCCATTTCGTCAACGTTCCAAGCGTCGGCCAGAAACTGGACCCGATGAAGCCCAACGTCCTGATCTACGAGCCGACCAAGAAAGGCCTGAAGTTGGTCGGCGTGGAATGGCTGGTGCCGCTAA
The DNA here is from genome assembly GCF_054059755.1 of Mesorhizobium sp. URHB0026. Taxonomy (NCBI): domain Bacteria; kingdom Pseudomonadati; phylum Pseudomonadota; class Alphaproteobacteria; order Hyphomicrobiales; family Phyllobacteriaceae; genus Mesorhizobium; species Mesorhizobium sp. URHB0026. Next base: position 4,127,893 of record NZ_JBSSCN010000001.1, read on the forward strand.
CCCCGGACATCAAGGCGCCGCCGAAGCTATTTGGTCAAACCTTCATGGGCCCGATGGAAGGACACTACCCGCTCATCCCGAAGGAGTTCGTCCACTACGATCTTCATGCCTGGCTCGATGACAACCCGAACGGCATGTTCAGTCCGACGAACCCGAAGGTGAAATGCAACAGGGCCGAGTTTCCTATGCTGGAAAAACCGACCAAGATGATGCCCGGGCCGATGTGAACTGGAGCGGACCAGCGCTCGCCTGAATCGCCCCACGTCTTCGTTTCCGCAATTCGCGAGGAAGAGCGCTATGCGCCTTTTCCTCGAATGCTTTCGGCTGCCGGGCAAAGGAAGGCAAGCCGGCCAGGCGCCTTGCTGGCTGGAATCAGACCTTGGCGACGATGCGCATGAAGGCCGGCATGTCGTCGCCGAAGCCGACTGTGGCGTCGTTGTCTTCCTGATGGTGGCGGGCAGGGCGGCTGTTGCTGCGCTGCGGCCTGGTGTCACCGCGCTCAGGGGCGCGCGGCTCATTGCGGTCTGACGATTTGCGATCGGTGTTTTCCGAGCGGATTGCATCCTTGCGCGCGCGCCGTTCGACGACATCGGCCGTCTCCGCTACATCGGGCTGCTCCTGCGGTTGAGCAGCCACGGCCGAGGCATCTTCCTCGCTGTGTCCGCCGCGACGCTCGCCGCCCTTCTTGCGCCCGCCTCTGTCGTTGCGGTCCTCGTCCTTGCGGCCGGCGCGGCGCGGCGCGCCTTTGCCGCGGCGCGGAGCATCGTCCTCGCCTTCGCTGGCAACCACCGTCGACAGGTCGCCGTCATGCCACTCGATCTTGGTCCCGATCAGCCGTTCGATGGCGTCGATATATTTGGTGTCGGACTTGGTCGCGATGGTGAAGGACTTGCCCGAGCGTCCGGCACGACCGGTGCGGCCGATGCGGTGGACATAGTCCTCTGCATGGATCGGCACGTCGTAGTTGAAGACATGGCTGACATCGGGAATGTCGAGGCCGCGCGCGGCGACATCCGAGGCGACGAGATAGCGCAGCTTGCCGTCACGGAAATTGGCCAGCATCTGCATGCGCGCGCGCTGATCCATGTCGCCATGCAGCGCACCGGCATCGAAATCATATTTCAGCAGCGAGCGGAACAGCTCCGAAACCTCGATCTTGCGGTTGCAGAAGATGATCGCGTTCTTCAGCTCCGCATCCTCGGCTTTGATCAGGTTTCGCAGCGTTTCACGCTTGTCCCAAGGCTTCGAGCCCGATTTGACCAACCGCTGGATGATGTTGGTGGCCGCCGAAGCGGCCTTGGAGACCTCGACGCGCACCGGCGCATGCAGGAATTTTTCCGTCAGCTTGGTGATCTCTGGCGGCATGGTCGCCGAGAAGAACAGCGTCTGCCGGGTGAACGGGATCATCTCGCAGATCCGCTCGATATCGGGAATGAAACCCATGTCGAGCATGCGGTCCGCCTCGTCGATGACGAGGATCTCGACACCGTTGAGCAGCAGCTTGCCGCGCTCGCGGTGGTCGAGCAGACGGCCAGGCGTAGCGATCAGCACATCGGCGCCGCGCTCCAGCTTTTTGTCCTGTTCGTCGAACGACACCCCGCCGATCAGCAGCGCGATGTTGAGCTTGTGGTTCTTGCCGTATTTGACGAAGTTTTCCTCGACCTGCGCGGCAAGCTCACGCGTCGGCTCCAGGATCAGCGTGCGTGGCATGCGGGCGCGGGCACGGCCTTTTTCCAGCCGGGTCAGCATCGGCAGCACGAAGGACGCGGTCTTGCCGGTGCCGGTCTGGGCAATGCCCAGCACGTCCTTTCCGAGCAAGGCGTGCGGGATCGCACCAGCCTGGATCGGCGTCGGCTGGAGATAGCCGGCATCGGTGACTGCGGAAAGCACCTTCGGCGACAGGCCGAGGTCTGAAAAGGTCAACGCTTCTTGAGCGATCGTCGTGTCTGAGGACAAGTGTTGCTGTCTTTGGCTGGTTCGGGGAAGCGCAACGTCATTCGTCGCGGCAAGCGCCACGCGCCTGCAAGATTGGTATTGCGATTAGGCGCAAGCCCGCGATTTGTCAACAGAAACGGGCAGGATTGGCACGATTGTGAAGTTGTAACCTTAATCGCGATGCTCAATCCGGCCTCGTATCCCTGTGCCGGCTCAGTAACGGAACTGTTCGGCCAGGATGCGTTCGTTCCAAGAGTGGTTGGGATCGAACAGCAGAGTCGCGGTGGCCGTTGGCGATTCCCGCACCGTGACCGAGGTCACCGCCTTGACCTCCGTGTGGTCGGCGGCCGCGTTCACCGGCCGCTTTTCCGACTCCAGAATGTCGAAGCGCACGGTCGCCTTGTTGGAGAGCAATGCGCCGCGCCAGCGTCGCGGACGAAACGGGCTGACCGGCGTGAGAGCTAAAAGCGGCGCGTCGAGAGGCAGGATCGGGCCGTGGGCCGAAAGATTATACGCGGTCGATCCGGCCGGCGTCGCGATCATGACGCCGTCGCAGTTCAGTTCCTCCAGCCGTATCTGGTCATCGATGCTGATGCGGATCTTGGCCGTCTGATAGGATTGGCGCCACAGCGCGACTTCGTTGATCGCCAGTGCCGTGACGTGTTCGCCATCCGAGGTGGTCGCCAGCATCTCCAGCGGGCGGATCGTTTCGGCGACCGCGGCAGCGATGCGCTCGGTGAGTCCCCCGGACCGGTACTCATTCATCAGGAAGCCGATGGTGCCACGGTTCATGCCGTAGACCTTTTTTCCCGTACCCATCGTGTCGCGCAAGGTTTGCAGCAGAAAGCCGTCGCCGCCCAGCGCCACCACGACGGTCGCCTCGGCGACCGAACATTGGCCGTAGCGTGCCGACAGGCTGTCCAGCGCCGCCTTGGCGTCTGTTGTGTCGGACGAGACGAAGGCAATGCTGCTGGTGGCTGTGCTCATGGTTCCCCGATCGCGACCAATTGGCGCCGGCAGGTTCTGGCGCGCCAGCGCCGGGGTAGCATGGGCAGGCAGGTCTGCAAAGAGAGCCTATGTCAGCCCATGAGGCGAGGGTGCGGCAGGGCCGCCGCACCAGCCGCTCGCGGTTGATGTCATGGCGCGAGCGAATGTGATGGTTAAGGCCGGGCTTAAGGTCTCGTAAAGCCGGATCGATCATGTTAGCCGGCATGGGTGGCGTGGGGCGCCCGCAGCATCACCTTGTCCTTTGGGACGCAATGGACGCTGCGGCAGTTCAGATTTGTGTGCGCGATCCCGCGGTTTCCGATGCCAGGGGATATGCGCCAGCCAGACGAGGCCGACATGTTGCCGGTAGCACGCCTGATCATCGTCTTTGTCATGCTGGGAAGTTTCGCGCTTGTCTTCGCCGAACTGGTGCGCCAGTCGGAAGAAATGAGCGCCAGGCCGATCCCCACGGCGTCACGTTGCGGCGATGCCGCCGGCATGCCTTGCCCGCAAAGGGCGCTGTAGGGCTTCGGATCTGAAATCCGATTCTGTTCCCTCCTTTCCTGGGAACGAGCATGCGCCGAATTGACCGGCGGCGTTCTGGAGTGGAAGACTTTCGCGTGCCGGACCGGGAGACCAGGCGTCCTGCTTTTCGATCAACGCAATCGGTTTTTTCGGCTCGGACATTGTCGGCCTGGAAGAGCGCTTTCAACCGCGCGGCGACGAGGAAGAGTGGTTGTCGGCGACGCTTCCGGCCTGCCGCAGATGGCAGCCGGCCTGTCGCTTCTGCGCCAGATATTCGTCGATCAGCTGGCGATAGCGCACTTTGCCGAAACTCGGGAAATGGCCGCCATGGACGACCGAGACGTCGAGATCGCGCATGGCGAGCAGCGTCGCCATGTAATCTGGTATGTCCGAGTGGTAGACATCGTCGATCAGCGGGCCATCATAGATGATGTCGCCGGACAGCAGGATGCCGGTCTTCTTCTCGTAGAGCGCAATGCCGCCCGGCGAATGGCCTGGCGTGTGGACGACCTCGAAAGCCCGGTCGCCGAGATCGATGATGTCGCCATGCGCGAGCATACGGTCGGTCGGCGCGGGCTGGATGCGATAGCGCGCCGTGTCCCAGCCTCGCGGCAAGCCATCGAACATCTCTTCTGTCGCATAGGTGCCGGCAGCGGTCCATTCGTTGCGCGGATCGGCCAGGATTGCCGCTTCGGCCGAATGCACGCAGCGATCGGAAAACTCATGGTGGCAGCCGATATGGTCGAAATGCGTGTGGCTGGCAACGCAGGTCAGCTTGCGTTCGCTCACCAGGGACACATGGGTGCGCAGGCTGAAATGACCGAGGCCGGTGTCCAACAGGAGATCGCGGTCGCGTCCGCGCACATGCCACATATTGCAGCGGAAGAACGGTTTTATCCATGGCTCGTGGATCAGCGTGATGCCGTCGCCCATGCGGATTGTTTCGTACCAGTCCGGTGCCTCGATGACCGCAAGCTTACTCATGTTCAATCCGTCAGCACGATGATCTGGTCGGTATCACACGAAATCGCGACCCTGTCGCCCGCATGGACGATGGCGGTTGCCGGCAGCTTGGCGACAAACCGCAGGGAGGGCTCTTCGACGGAGGTCGCCAGCACGCGCTTGAAACTACCCTGGAAAACGACGTCGCTCACATCAGCCTTGCCGAGCTTCGTGCCAGCCGACACAGCGCCAAGCACAAGGTGCTCAGGGCGTATCGCCAGTGTGGCGGTAGACCCCAACGGCAAGACACTGGATAAGGAAACCGGTCCGACCGGTGTCGTGACGATGCTCGTCATGTCCATGGTCTCGATGACAGTGCCGGCAAGGATCGTGCTCTCGCCCATGAACGTTGCGGAAAAACGCGTCGCCGGCCTCGCATAGACGCGCTCGGGCGGCCCCTCGTCCTCGATGCGGCCGTCATTCATCACCACGCAATGGTCGGCCAGCGCCATCGCTTCTTCCTGGTCATGAGTGACATGGATGAAGGCGGTGCCGACCCGCTTCTGGATCGCCTTCAATTCGTCCTGCATCTGGCGGCGCAGTTTCAGGTCGAGCGCACCGAGCGGCTCATCGAGCAGAAGCACCGCCGGCTCGATCACCAGCGCGCGCGCCAGGGCGACGCGCTGGCGCTGGCCACCGGAAAGCTGGTGCGGCTTCTTGTCGAAGGCGGCGGCGAGACCCACTAGGGCCAGGGCTTCGCGCGCTTTTGCCGCCCGCGTCGCGCCGTCGATACCTTGCATGCGCAGGCCGAAACCGACATTGCCGCCGACGCTCATATGCGGGAACAGCGCATAATCCTGGAACACTGTCGTCGTCGGGCGTTTGGCCGGCGGCACCGAGGTGCAGTCCTGACCGCGGATGAGAACCTTGCCTTCGCTCGGATTGACAAAACCACCGAGAATGGAGAGCAGCGTCGTCTTGCCGGAACCGGATGGTCCAAGCAGGATCGTATAGCTGCCGGCGGCTATCGTCAGCGAGATATTCTTCAGCACGGGATGTTGGCCGAAGCGGTGCGAGACGTCGCGGATATCGACCAGGAGCGAATTCATGCCGGCTTTCTCCGCAGCAAGGTCAGTTCGAAAAAAACCACCAGCACGATCGAGACGGCAAAGACCAGCGACCCGACCGCGTTGGTCTTGGGGTTGAGGCCGGAGCGCAGCAGGTTCCAGATCTCCACCGGCAGCGTGGTCTCGAAGCGCGTCAGCAGGAAGGAGATCACGAACTCGTCCCAGGAGAAGGTCATCGACAGGAAGAAGCCGGCGAAAATGGCCGGCGCCATGACTGGCACGGTGATCAACAGCAGCACCTTCCATTCCGGCGCGCCGAGGTCGCGCGCGGCGCGCTCGATGTTGATCTGGTGGTCGCCCAACTGGCTGTAGATGATGGCGAAGCACAGCGGCAGGTTGATCACGACATGGCCGATGCCTGCGGCAAGCAGCGATTTCGGCACGCCGGCCCAGTTGAACAGCACCAGCAGCCCCATGCCGATGATGAGATAGCTGACGGTGAGCGGCAAGGTGATCAACCCACGCAGCAGGCCCGAGCCTGGCAGGACGAAGCGCGCGAACCCCCAGGCCGACAGGAAGCCGAGCACGACCGCTGCAGCCGAGGAAAGCACCGCGACCAGCAGCGAATTGACCAGCGCCGAGGTCAGCCGGCTATCGGAAAGAACCGCCTCGTACCAGCGCAGCGACGGGCCTGTGAACGGGGGAATGGGGAAGGACGTCGACTGGAGCGAGAACAGCACCAGCACGACGACCGGCAGGAAGATGAAGCCGTAGACGGCAAGCGCGTAAATCCAGGAAGCGATGCGGGCAATGCTGCGCATGATCAGGTCCGCTCGATCTTCAGCCAGCGGGCGCAGGCGAGGTAGGCGATGGTCACGACCGCCATCAGGATGATCGACAGCGCCGAGGCCAATGGAAAATCGCCGCGCCGGCCAATCTGCATCATCACCAACTGCGGCATCAGAAGCTCGTTGTTCCCGCCGAGGATCTGCGGCGTGATGTAGTCGCCGATGCACAGCACGAAAGTGAGAAAAGCGCCGACCATGATGCCGGGCAAGGTCAATGGCAGGATGACATGCAGGAAGGTGCGCACGGGTCCGGCGCCGAGATCTGCGGCGGCCTTGCGGTAACTGGGGCTGAGTTGCTTCAGATTGGCGAAGATGGTCAGCGTCAAAAGCATGACGAAGAAATGCACGAAGCCGGTGACGGTGGCCAGGCGCGTATTGGCGAGCTGCAGCGGTTCGGAGACCATACCGATGCCAGTCAGCGCCCGGTTGATGACGCCGTTCCGCGCCAGCACCAGCAGCCAGGAGTAGGAGCGCACGACATAGGAGGTCCAGAACGGTAGCACGGCCAGCATCAGCGCCAGCCGCTGCCAGCGTTCAGGAACCTGTTCGGCCAGAATCCAGGCGAAGGGATAGGCAAGCAACACGGAAACCACGGTGACGATCGCCGTCACCTGCAGCGAGTTCACCATCGCCTGCCAGTAGGCGGGGTTGGTGAAGAATTGGCTGTAGTTGGACAGGGTGCCCCCGCCGCCCTCCTGCGCGGTGAAGCTCGAAAGCCCCATGGCGACGAAAGGCAGCACGAAGAAGAGAAGCGTCCAGCCGAGTGCCGGCGTGACCAGCGCCCAGGGAAGGGCAAGGCCTGTCCGCGCGCCCTCACTGTTTCCCGCAGCGCTCATCAGCGTATCGGCTCACTTGGCCTGCAGCATTTCGGTCCACATATCCTGCATCTTCTTGTCGAGGTCGGCATTCGGCGACGGATAGGCCTGCGCACGGGCGAGGAAGCCGGGCTGCTCGTCGAAACGCAGGACCTTTTTCTGGTCATCGGTCAATGCGGCCTTGGTGTTGGACGGCATGCCCCAGTAACACGACGAGGTGGCGAGCCGTGCCTGGCCTTCGGGGCTCAGTATGTACTGGATGAATTTCAGCGCCATGTCCTTGTTCTTGGAATCCTTGAACATGGCGAGCGACTGCGACCACAGCACCGCACCTTCTTTCGGAATGGAGAAGTCCAGCGCCGGGTTTTCCTTGGCCAGCCCCGCCGTCACCCATTCGCCGCCGCCGACCAATATGTCGACCTCGCCGGTCGCCAGCGCGGTCTGGCTGGCTGTGACTTCACCGACCAGCTTGGCATTGGCCTTCATCTTGAGCAGCTCTTCCTTGAGCGCGGGCAGGTCGGCATCGGTGAGATCGGCCGTCTTCTTGCCGATGGCCAATGCCGCCATGCCGATGACGGGGAGATAATAATCGTAGATGGCGACCTTGCCCTTGTATTTGTCGCCGCTCAGCGACGCCAAGGATTGCATGTCCGCCGGGTCGACCTTTGTCTTGTTGAAGCCGATCGTGTTGTAGCCGAATTTTTCGGTGATGCCGTAGCGCTTGCCGCCGACAACGGTCGAGCCGTCCATCTTCACCTGCGGGAAGAGGTCGGCGAACGGCAGCTTGTCTTCCGGCAGCGGCTCGAACAGGCCTTTCTCGACGCCGCGCGGCACGTCGATGCTATCGATCACCATCACATCCCAGTCGCCGGGCTGCGACTGCTCGACGATGGCCAGCCCAGCCCCGGTGCCTTCGAATTCCTTGACATTGACCTTGACGTTGTTGGCCTCCTCGAAAGGCTGCAGCAGCGCCGGATCGGAATGGTCGCACCAGATCAGCGCGTTGAGATCGGCGGCGTCGGCAAGGCTGCCCGCCGCAAGCAGCAATGCCGTGGCGGCGGACGCGGCGTGCAGCTGGCGCTTCAGGATTGAAAGCGCATTCCTGGATTTGAGGGCCATCGAGTGTTCTCCTTGCCTTCGTGGCTTCTTGCAAAAAATTGAACCAATTCTAAAATTGAGTCAATTCTGTTTTCGTGGCAAGAGGCTGATATGAGCGGATTGCGGGCAAGGCAAAAGGCGGATCGTCACCGCCGCATCATCGAGTCGGCGGCGGCGCTTTTTCGCGAGGCCGGCTACGAGGGCGCCAAGATCGAGACGATCGCCGCGCAAGCCGAAGTCTCGATTGGCACCATCTACAATTACTACCAGAACAAAGGCGACATTCTCGGCGCCATCGTCTCGATGGAAGTCAACGAGGTGCTCAATGCCGGGCGCGGCGTGGTCGCCCGGCCGCCCGCCAATGTCGGCGACGCGCTGGACACGCTGATCGGCATCTATATCGAGCACTCGCTGAACTATCTCAGCAAGGAGATGTGGCGGCAGGCGATGGCGATATCGACGCAACTGCCCGACAGCCCGTTCGGCCAAAGCTACACTGGCCTCGACCGCTCGCTTACCGAACAGATCCGCGCGCTGATCGCCCGGTTGCAGGAGATCGGCCTTGTGCGGCAGGATATCGACGGCACGGCGCTCGGCGAACTGATCTTCAACAACATGAACATGATGTTCATCGAATTCGTGAAGCGGGACGACGCCAGGATACCGGAGTTGAGGGCCGCGATACGGCGACAGAACCGGATATTGGTGGCGGCGATCGGAGTGTGAGGCGTCAGGAGTAGGCAGGAGAAGTCGTCGCTTCGGCATCGGACGGCGTCTTACGCGATGATTGCCCTTGAGTTGAATTTGAAATCTGATACAACCTAGAGGAGCATAAAAAGGAGAAGTGTAAATGGGGACGTTTTCTATCTGGCATTGGGCGATCGTGCTGCTGTTGATCGGCGTGCCTGTTGTCTTTGCTGTCCGGTCGGCAGCGAAGCCGTCACAAAATCCTGAGGTTCTTGTGGGCTTCGGTGGCTGGCTGATGCTGCTGGCTATCGGCCAGACATTGTCACCGCTGCGCACGCTCGCCCATTTCGCCAATTCCGCCGACGGCTACCAGAAAATCATGACGCTCCCAAACGGCTCTCTGGCTGTGTACGGCGAGGTTGCCCTCAATCTGGCGTTTCTGGCGCTTCAGCTGGTGGTGCTGGTTTCAATGCTGCGGCGAAGCCGTCGATTCCCGCAATTGTTTCTCTGCCAATGGATTGCAATTCCCGCTGTGTTTATCCTCGATACGATCTGGACTTCGTCAATTCTGGGCGTTCCGGTGAACGAGGTGCTCGCAGGCGACGCGCTGGCGACACCCATAGCTTCGTTTGTGGTGACCGGCATCTGGGCCGCTTATATCTATAAGTCTGTGAGGGTGAGGAATACGTTCACCAGGACGAACGTGTCGGCCCAGATCGCGAGCGCTTCGTAGAGGTTGTGGCGATCGTAATCGCCCCACACGGGGGTTTCGGAGGACACTCCTGCGTCAAGGGACTCGGGGTGGCCGCCACCCGGAGCTCGAAGAGCGTAGGGTGGTGCCCCCGGACGGAATCGAACCGCCGACCTTCGGTTTACAAAACCGCTGCTCTACCAGCTGAGCTACAAGGGCACGGCGCTCCGGTTAGCATATTTGTTGCGCCAGTAAAGACAAAACTCCGTTTTTGGGCATCAGCTGTGGTGGATGATGCCATAGCCGCATGCTGAAATCTGGGAACGCGCTTCTTACATCAGGGTAAGTGCAATGCGCTGAACGGAGTGTCGCATGATCAGGCTTGTCGTCATTCTCCCTATCGTCGTCGTGGCGTGGATGCTGCTGGTGAAGCTCATCAGCGATGTGAAGAAGGCCAATGTCGACTGGACAGGTGTCACCACCATCATCGGCTTTATCGCGCTCGCCTTCTGGCTTCGGCATATCACCGGCATGGGCTGAGTGGGTGAGTAGTGAGTAGTGAGTAGTGAGTAATTGCTACCGGTCATGGCGTGAGCCGGTACTGCCTACTCGGTTTCGCCAACAGTGCGTCAAAAAATCTCCAGATCTGTCGAACCTTTTGCCGCGGCGCGCCGACTGATCCTCGGAGGCGAATTGTCGCCTCGATCAGAGATCCAGGAGGTCATCATGTTCAAGCGCAGTTTCGTTTCCGGCATCGTCGCAATCGTCGTTGCAACCGGCGCGCTCGCCGGCACCGTTCAGTCCTCGTCGGCTCATGGCATGCATCATCATCATCGTCATTTCGACTACCTCTACAACCAGGATTACCCGGACTATCCCGATTACTGGTGGGTCTATGGCCATCACCATCATCGTCACCACCACCGCCACATCATCCTCTATTGAGCGCAGCCTGGCGGCTTGATTGAAAACCTATCCAGGATAGGGCGGCTTCGGCCGCCCTTGTCTCACTGATACGGCGCCTCCTGTCGCCGTCACGGACGATGACCGATCGGCGCAAGGTGCCTGAAGCGCCGGAATGGATGATCAACGCCGGCGAGGGTCGCCGCGCCTTTTAGGCAGCGAATTCCTGCTACTTCGAAAAAAATTAAAAAACCCGTCGAACCTTTTTCCTTGCCGCAACGACAGATCATCAAGAGGCGGATGGCTCGCCTCTCCAAACCAAGCAAGGAGATCATCATGTTCAAGCGCACAGTCGTTTCCGGCCTCATCGCCACCACCGTCGCCGCCGCCGCTTTGGTCGGCACCGTCCAGCCCTCGGCGGCCCACTCGCATCACCACGGCCTCGGCATCGGCATCGCCGCCGGCGTCGGCGGTTTCGTTCTCGGCAGCCTGCTTGCCCAGCAGCCGCCGCGCACCGTCTATGTCGATGAAGATGGCGGTTCCTGGCACGTCCGCCGCTGCTTCGATCGCTACTCCAGCTACGACCCGGACTCCGACACCTATATCGGCCGCGACGGCTACAGCCATTACTGCCAGCTCTGAGTGGCGACGGGCGACTGGAAAGAGGGGTTGCGAGGCAGCCCCTCTTCGTCGTTTGAAGACCGTCTTTCTAGAGGTGCATCTTCGGGTCGGGGATCGGCAGACCGGCCGCGCGGCAGGTGCCGCCAATCTGAAGCCGGGCAGCCTCGGTTTCGTCGCCCATCGCGACCAGTTCAAAGCGGCTTGAAGCATCCGGGTAGACCTTGGCGATGAACGGCTTGTCGCCGACGCCGGACGAGGTTTTGGCATTGACGGTGCCGCAGACCACGATCTCCTGGCGGCCATCAAGAGTTCGCTCGCCTGCGAGCATGGTCCCGAACCTGGCGGAGGCCGAATCCGGCAGCCTTTGGCGGATACCGCCCGTGATGATCTCCTCCAGCGCGAGTGAGATCGGAATGGGATTGACCCGCTGGTCGCCGGCATCGGATCGTGGTGCCACGGCCACGCATCCGCACAGCGAAATGGCGAGCAGAAGCTGAACCACTTTCCTCATTCGCCCCCTTTCGCATGCATTCGAACGCGACGGCAAGACGGTCAGATCCCATGCAGCCGGCGGCATACAGATTTTCGGCGCGTCTAGTCTATCCCTTGATCAGCCTGCCTTCGAGCCGCCGATCATTTTCGTCACTTCGGCCGCCGCGTCGCGCACCAGCGGGCCGATCTCGGCCAATCGCTCGGGCGTGACCCGCACCGTCGGCCCGGACACGGAAACGCCGCCGATCGGCTCGCCATACTCATTGAAGATGGCGGCGGCCACGCATCGCATGCCGGGATGGCGCTCCTCGTCGTCGACCGACCAGCCGCGATGCTTGATGACGGCCAGATCGTGGGCGAGGGCGGAGATGTCGGAAAGGGTCTTGTCGGTATAGCGCTGCAGGCCCGCCTTGCGTAGGATGGTTCCGACGCGCTCCGGTTCGAGATGCGCCAGCACCGCCTTGCCGATTCCCGAGGCATGGAAAGGGCTGCGCGTGCCCGGCCGGAAGAAGGCGCGGATCGCCTGGTGCGTCTCGACCTGGTTGACGAAGACCACGCAATCGTCCTCGGCGACGCCGAGATTGGCGGTCTCGCCGGTCTTCTCCATCAGTTCCTGCATGACGATGCGGGCGCGGTCGACCAGCTTGCGGCGGCGCAGGAACGCCGCGCCCATGCGGTAGGTCTCGACGCCGATCGACCAGAGCTGGTCCGATGTATCGAATTCGACCATGCCGTGGTTTTCGAGTGTTGTCAGCATGCGGTAGGCGGTGGAGGCGGCAAGCCCGCTCTGCGCCGATATCTCGCTCAGCGACAGGCCGCTGCCTTCCGCGACAATGGCCAGGATACGCAAGGCCCGGTCGAGCGACTGCACCGAGGCAGCTTCGGCCGGACCATTGAAGGCGCGCGGGCGGCCACGCTGACGTTTTTCGCTCGTTTCCATGGGCAGGCATTCTCGACCGTTTCTCCCAAGATGCAATGAAAAAGTTTTTCATGAAATTCTCGGTGCAAATCCTGGAAAAGGGAAGATGCAACAATATCAGTTGGTCAAAGCCGCTTTCTAGAAATGAAAAAATATTTTGAAAAAATTGAAAAACCAAAAAGCCGGTGACATCCTTAGCCATCCAACAATGATTTCGTGGAGGCTGGAAATGGCCAGGATGCGTGCTGTCGATGCCGCGGTTCTCGTTCTCGAAAAGGAAGGCGTCTCCTGTGCCTTCGGCGTGCCGGGTGCGGCGATCAATCCGCTGTACTCGGGATTGAAGGCGAGGGGCACGATCCGCCATGTCCTCGCCCGCCACGTCGAGGGCGCCTCGCATATGGCTGAGGGCTATACCCGCGCCAAGGCGGGCAATATCGGCCTCTGCATCGGCACGTCGGGGCCGGCCGGCACCGATATGATAACCGGGCTCTATTCGGCCGCGGCCGATTCCATTCCGATCCTGTGCATCACCGGACAGGCGCCGCGCGCGCGGCTGAACAAGGAGGATTTCCAGGCTGTCGACATCGCCGCGATCGCTGCGCCCGTCGCCAAATGGGCGGTGACGGTGATGGAGCCCTATCTGGTGCCGATGGCGCTGCAAAAAGCGTTCCATTTGATGCGCTCGTCGCGGCCGGGTCCGGTGCTGATCGACCTGCCGGTCGACGTCCAACTGGCCGAGATCGAGTTCGACATCGATGCCTATGAACCGCTGACCCCATTCAAGCCGGCGATGACGCGCGCCCAGGCCGAAAAGGCGCTGGCGATGCTCAACGCGGCCGAGAAGCCGCTGATCGTTGCCGGCGGCGGCATCATCAATGCCGACGCGTCCGACCTGTTGATCGAGTTTGCCGAGATCACGGGCGTTCCGGTCATTCCCACGCTGATGGGTTGGGGCGCGATTCCCGACGATCACCGGCTGATGGCCGGCATGTGCGGGCTGCAGACCTCGCACCGCTACGGCAACGCCACCATGCTGGAAGCCGATTTCGTCTTCGGCATCGGCAACCGCTGGGCCAACCGTCACACGGGTTCGGTTGATGTCTACACCAAGGGCAAGAAATTCATCCATGTCGACATCGAGCCCACTCAAATAGGCCGTGTCTTCGCCCCCGATCTCGGCGTCGTTTCGGATGCGGGGGCGGCACTGAAGATGCTGCTCGATGTCGCGACCGAGTGGAAGATGGCGGGCAGGCTGCGCGACTGGTCGAGCTGGGCTAGGGGATGCCAGGGCCGCAAGAAGACGATGAAGCGCAAAACCCATTTCGAACAGGTGCCGCTGAAGCCGCAGCGTGTCTACGAGGAGATGAACATGGCGTTCGGCCGTGACGTCACCTATGTCACCACCATCGGCCTGTCGCAAATCGCCGGCGCGCAGTTCCTGCATGTCTACAAGCCGCGCAACTGGATCAATTGCGGCCAGGCCGGCCCGCTCGGTTGGACCTTGCCGGCCGCACTCGGCGTGCGCGCCGCCGATCCCGAGCGCACCATCGTGGCGCTGTCGGGCGACTATGATTTCCAGTTCATGATCGAGGAACTGGCGGTCGGCGCGCAGCACAAGCTGCCCTATATCCACGTCGTCGTGAACAATGCCTATCTCGGCCTCATCCGCCAGGCGCAGCGCGGCTTTTCGATGGACTATGAGGTCAGCCTTGCCTTCGAGAACATCAACCGGGCCGACGATCCGGAGGCGGGCTATGGCGTCGACCATGTCGCGGTCGCCGAGGCGATGGGATGCAAGGCGGTCAGGGTGCGCAAGCCGGAGGAATTCGCCGGCGCCTTCAAGCAAGCGCAGCGGTTGCTGAAGGAACACCAGGTTCCGGTCGTGCTCGAATTCATTCTCGAACGGGTCACCAACATCTCGATGGGGACCGAGATCGACAAGATCACCGAATTCGAGGACCTTGCCGAACACCAGGAAGACGCGCCGACCGCGATCGTGATGCTCGACTGATTTTGTTTGAGCATCGGATTATCCCAAAACCTGTTTCCACTTTTGGGTCCGATGCTGCAGGGAGAAAAGGAATGCCGCGTTTTTCAGCCAATCTGTCGATGCTTTTTGGCGAGCATGATTTCCTCGACCGTTTCGATGCCGCCGCCCGCGCCGGCTTCAAGGGGGTCGAATATATCGGCCCTTACGATCACGCGCCTGAGGTGGTGGCCGCCCGACTGAAGAAGAACGGCCTGACACAGGTGCTGTTCAACCTGCCGGCGGGCGACTGGGCCAGGGGCGAGCGTGGCATCGCCGTGCTGCCGGACCGCGTGCCGGAATTCCGCCAGGGCATTGCCAAGGCGATCACCTATGCGCAGGCGCTGGGCTGCCAGCAGGTCAACTGCCTGGCAGGCATCGCGCCAGCCAACGTCGACCGCAAGGTGCTGGAGGATGTCTTTGCCGAGAACCTGGCTTTCGCGGCGGAGAAACTCGACCAAGCCGGCATCAAGCTGCTGATCGAGCCGATCAACACCCGCGATATCCCGGGCTTCTTCCTCAACTACTCCGACCAGGCGCTGGCGCTGATCGACCGCGTCGGCTCGAAGAACCTATACCTGCAATATGACATCTACCACATGCAGATCATGGAGGGGGATCTCGCCCGTAAGATCGAGGCAAACCTCGGCCGCATCGCGCATATCCAGCTTGCGGACAATCCCGGCCGTCACGAGCCGGGGACGGGCGAGATCAACTATCCCTTCCTCTACGAGCATATCGACCGGATTGGTTATTCCGGCTGGATTGGCGCGGAGTACAAGCCGAAGGCAGGGACGGAAGCCGGTCTGGGGTGGTTCAGGGAACTGACCGGGCAGGGAAGTGCCGCGGCGTAGCCGTCGGAATTTCGTAGAACTCGCGTTCGCGCCCCCCTGGCCATCTCCCCACGAGGGGAGATCGAAAAGCATCACGGCTTTCGCCAACCTCCGACGTTGCAGGGGCGAGCGACGCGCCGAAGCTGCCAATCTCCCCACCTGTGGCGAAGATGGCAGGCAGGCCAGAAGGGGCGCCACAGAATGCGGCCTAACAAGGACGGAGAACACACATGGAAACTATCGGCTTCATCGGGCTGGGCATCATGGGTGCGCCGATGGCGGGGCATCTGCTGGCGGCCGGCTACAACGTCATCGCCAGCGACCACCGCTCAAGACCACCGGCCGATCTCGTCGCCAAGGGTCTGAAGTCGGTCGCCGGCCATGCCGCCGTCGCGAGCGCCGCCGAGATCATCATCCTGATGGTTCCCGACACCCCGCAGGTGGCCGATGTACTGTTCGGCGACAACGGCGTCGCGTCCGGACTGACAAAGGGCAAGCTGGTGATCGACATGAGTTCGATCTCGCCGATCGAGACCAAGGAATTCGCCAAAACGATCAACGATCTCGGTTGCGACTATCTCGACGCGCCGGTTTCCGGCGGCGAGGTCGGCGCCAGGGCGGCTTCGCTCACCATCATGGTCGGTGGTGAGGAACCAGCCTTCGAGCGCGCAAAACCCGTGTTCGAGAAAATGGGCAAGAACATCACTTTGGTGGGGCCCAATGGTGTCGGCCAGACCACCAAGGTGGCCAACCAGATCGTCGTCGCGCTGACCATTGAAGCCGTCGCCGAAGCGCTTGTTTTTGCATCGAAAGCGGGGGCCGACCCAGCCAAGGTCAGGCAGGCGCTGATGGGCGGGCTGGCCGCCTCGCGCATTCTCGAAGTGCATGGCGAGCGCATGGTCAAGCGCACCTTCGCGCCGGGCTTCCGCATCGAACTGCACCAGAAGGACCTCAACCTGGCGCTGGAGGGAGCAAAGGCGCTTGGTGTGTCGCTGCCCAACACTTCGACCACCCAGCAACTGTTCAATTCCTGCGCCGCCAATGGCGGCGCGAAGGAAGATCACTCCGCGCTGGTCAGGGCGCTGGAGCGGATGGCGAATTTCGAAATCGGCAAGGAGGCAAAAGAAATCAAAGCGGCATAGGTCGGAAGAGGGCGGCTCAACGTTCCCAAGCCGTCAACTTCTGTCTTAACACAGCAACGGGTTCCGGCAAGCATCGCCGGGACCCGTTTTGATTTCTGGCGGGAGGCGCTTGCCGCTTCCTGTCAGCCGCGCTTCAGAAATGCCCGCGCCGCATAAAGGCTCACCGCCGCTGCGTTCGAGACATTGAGCGAGCGGATGGCGCCGGGCATGTCGAGGCGGGCCAGCGTCGTCACCGTCTCGCGCGTCTTCTGCCGCAGGCCCTTGCCCTCGGCGCCGAGCACCAAAGCGATCCTGTCGCCGGCAAAGCTGGTTTCGAGCTCAGCCGGCCCGTCCGAATCGAGCCCGATGGTCTGGAAGCCCGCTTCGTGCAACTGGCCGAGCGCATCGGCGAGGTTCTTCACCTCGACCTGATCGATATGCTCAAGCGCACCGGAGGCGGATTTTGCCAGCACGCCTGACTCCTGCGGGCTGTGGCGCGCCGTGGTGATCAGCGCGCCAGCGCCGAAAGCGACCGCCGAACGCAGGATGGCGCCGACATTGTGCGGGTCGGTGACCTGGTCGAGCACCAGCAACAGCCTTGTGTCGCCAAGTGCGTCGAGGCGCTTGGGCTTCAGCGCCTCGGCCTCGATCAGCACCCCCTGGTGCACGGCGTCCGATCCGGTAATCTTGTCGATGTCCCTTGGTTCGACCAGTTCAGCCTGGAAGGGCAGGGCGGCGAGATCGGCGATCTCGAGCCGTTCGGCCGCATTGCGCGTCACCAGTATTTTCTTGATCCGGCGGCGCGGATTGTCGAGTGCCGCGCGCACCGTATGCAGGCCATAGAGCCGCACCAGCCCATCGGCTGCGTTTTCGCCTGGTGGCACTGGTTGCCGTGGCTTGAACGCCGGCGCGCCGCCGCTCTTCTCGTCGCGAAAGGCGCGGCGCAGCTTGGCGTAATGGGTGTCTTTGGGGGTGTTGGAATTGTTGCTCATGGCCGGCTTCTATAGCCGTCTCCTCCGGCCAAGGATATGCCCTGTCGCCCCAGTCGGCGAACAACATCGAAAAACCGTGGCCGCGCGGTTGACACCCAATGGCCTTGCCGCCATAAGGCGCTTCGCTGGTTTCGGAGAAGACATCTATCTCGGGTCCGGATCGGCAAGAATGCCTCGTTGCATGGCTCCGGCGGCAGACTGGAGAGGTGCCCGAGTGGTTAAAGGGGACGGACTGTAAATCCGTTAGCTTAGCTTACGTTGGTTCGAATCCAACCCTCTCCACCACTGCCGGCCCGGAAGCCTGAACGTAAGGATCGGACCGAAAAGGGCATGGCGCTTTTCGGGTGAATCCGGTACTTCAGTGCAAGGTGCGGGTATAGCTCAGTGGTAGAGCAGCAGCCTTCCAAGCTGAATATGCGGGTTCGATTCCCGCTACCCGCTCCAGATTTTCAGCGACACAACCGGCAAGCCGAAACACCGCGCGGCAGGCGCGCAGCGCTTCAGGCATTGGTGTCCGCCGCGTCAGCTGTTGAAGGCGGAGGCGACCTGGTGCTGTTGCGGTACCTGGCCGTTCGGGGTCAGCTTGTCGACGATGCCGGGCAAGGCGGCCGATAGCTGCTTGAGCAGCTCCTGCTCGTCGAGCCCCGTCCTTTGTGCGATCTCGCGAATGACCTGCGGTCCGATCGCGTTGCCCAGCTCATTGGCGTTGATCGACTGGTTCTGCCCGGTGCCGACCCAGGAGTCGGCGACGTTGCCATGGCCGGCGTTCTTGAGCTTGTCAAGCAGCCCGCCCAGTCCGCCGAGCAGCCCACCGTCACCTGACCCGGTTCCGACGGGCGTGGGATCGGCGGGCGCGGGCGCTTGAGCCTGGTCCGGCTGTTCGGCGCTTCTGCCGCTCAGCATCTTTCCGACCAGCAGCGCACCGAGCGCGATCATCAGCGGTTTGGTGATATTGCCGCCGGGAACGGCGTTGTCAAAAAGTCCCATGGTGGATCCTCCATCTCAACCAAGCCTAGCCCGCCTTCAACAATGGCGCATTCGGGCGGAATTTCAAGCTGGCTTGAGCTTTTGACAATCATATGAAAATGTCCGGTTGGCGGAGGAATGGAGAGGAAAAAATGGGTATCATCAGCTGGATCATTCTCGGGGTCATTGCCGGGTTCATTGGCAGTAAGATCGTCAACAAGACCGGCCAGGGCATGATCATGGATATCGTGCTCGGCATTGTCGGCGCCATAGTTGGCGGCCTGATCTTCAGCGCCTTCGGTGCTTCGGGTGTGACCGGTCTCAACATCTATAGCCTGATCGTCGCCGTCGTGGGCGCCGTCGTGGTGTTGTGGGCCTATCATCAGTTCGCGGGCAAGCGGACGATCTAGTCGCGATCGGCAGACTATCGGCTGCCGAATCCTGAATTGCGATGGTCCGCCGTCGGTGCTGCCTGCACTCACGGCGTTGGTCTGGTTATGCCGGTGCGCCGCCGCGGATCAGGCGACCACGGCCAGCCGACGCTTGCGCTGGTCCAGCGACACGATGGTCAGCCCGCTGGCGACAACCAGCAGGATGCCGCAGACCGCCAGTGCATTGGGGAATTGCCCGAACACCAGCAGGCCCGAAATGACGGCCCAGACCGTGAAGCAGTAGTAGAACGGCGCCACCGCGCCGGTCGGCCCGACGCGATAAGCCATGAAGATGAAGAAGTGGCCGAAGATCAGGAAGAAACCGGCTCCCGCCATCAGCATCAGATGGTGCGCCTCCGGCGCCACCCAGCGCTCGGAAACCAGATGCGCGGCGCCTGCGCCGATCAGGACCACGACGACCGCCGAGATCGCCACGATCATTCCTGGCACTTCGGCGGCGATCTTGCGGCCGGCCAGATCGCGCGCGGCTGCGAATGTCGCGTTGCCGAGCGCCAGCAAGGCGTAGACCGAAATGCCTTGCATGGTCGGCTGCGCCACCATCAGCGCACCGATGAAGCCCAGCCCGATCAGCGCCATGCGTTGGCCGCCGATACGCTCGCCAAACAGGATCGAGGAGCCGACCAGCATCAGCAGCGGCGTGATCTGCCCCAACGCGGTGGAATCGGCGATCTGCATGTTGGCGAGCGCGACGACGTAACAGAGGATCGCCGCCAGTTCGAGGAGGTTCCTGCGCAGCACCCGCCTGTCGAAGATCAGCGGGATCTGCTTGCCGTAGCCGAGCGCAAACAACAGCGGAAGGCCCCACAGCGTTGCCGCGGCACCACGCAGGAAGAGCACTTCGTAGGAGGGCAAACCCGACGTGGCGAGCTTCATCATCGTGTCGTTGACCAGATACGACCCGGTCGAGACGATCATGAACAGCGGGCCGCGAACGGCAGTCGGGATGAAATGCATCGGCGCAGGAAATCAGACGCGGATCGCCGCCGCAATGGGCCATGAACCGCTGATAAATCCGACAGCGACTGACGTGCAGGCCTGAGCAATCCTCGCGTCGCTCCCTCGATTTCGCCCATTCCATTTTCAACGGCGGATCCCTATATCAGCGCCATATCCCCGCAATCGGATCATGGGTTCTGGCCGAGTGAGATGGCGCCCGGGCAAAAGACGCTTGTGTTTTTTGGCCTTTGTCGCTAATCGCCCCGCATTCGACTGAACTGAAGGTCCAGGCCGTCCAAGGAAAGAGACTATGGCAAAAGGTAAATTCGAGCGCACCAAGCCTCATGTGAACATCGGCACGATTGGTCACGTCGACCATGGCAAGACGTCGCTGACGGCGGCGATCACCAAGTATTTTGGCGAATACAAGCGCTATGACCAGATTGATGCGGCGCCCGAAGAGAAGGCGCGCGGCATCACGATCTCGACGGCTCACGTCGAATACGAGACCGCCAACCGCCACTATGCCCACGTCGATTGCCCCGGCCACGCCGACTATGTGAAGAACATGATCACCGGTGCCGCGCAGATGGACGGCGCGATCCTGGTCGTGTCGGCCGCCGACGGCCCGATGCCGCAGACCCGCGAGCATATCCTGCTGGCCCGTCAGGTCGGCGTGCCGTCGATCGTGGTGTTCCTGAACAAGGTCGACCAGGTCGACGACGCCGAGCTGCTCGAACTGGTCGAGCTCGAGGTTCGCGAATTGCTGTCGAAGAACGAATTCCCTGGCGACGACATTCCGATCGTCAAGGGTTCGGCGCTTGCCGCTCTGGAAGATTCGGACAAGAAGATCGGCGAGGACGCGATCCGCGAACTGATGGCTGCGGTCGACGCTTACATCCCGACGCCGGTTCGTCCGCTGGACAAGCCGTTCCTGATGCCGATCGAGGACGTGTTCTCGATTTCGGGCCGCGGCACGGTCGTCACCGGCCGCGTCGAGCGCGGCGTGGTCAAGGTCGGCGAGGAACTGGAGATCATCGGCATCCGTCCGACGACCAAGACGACCTGCACGGGCGTGGAAATGTTCCGCAAACTGCTCGACCAGGGTCAGGCTGGCGACAACATCGGCGCGCTGCTGCGCGGCGTTGATCGTGAAGGTGTCGAGCGCGGCCAGGTTTTGGCCAAGCCGGGCACGGTGAAGCCGCACAAGAAGTTCGTGGCCGAAGCCTACATCCTGACCAAGGACGAAGGCGGCCGTCACACGCCATTCTTCACCAACTACCGTCCGCAGTTCTACTTCCGCACGACCGACGTGACCGGCATCGTGTCGCTGCCGGAAGGCACCGAGATGGTGATGCCCGGCGACAACATCACGGTCGATGTCGAGCTGATCGTGCCGATCGCCATGGAAGAGAAGCTGCGCTTCGCCATCCGTGAAGGCGGCCGCACCGTCGGTGCCGGCATCGTCGTTACCATCAAGGAATAATCGATCCGGCTGCTGCCGGTCTCGAACACGAAAGGGCGGTCTTCGGGCCGCCCTTTCTCGTTTCACACGCCTCGCAACGAAAGCATTGCGCGCTTGTTTCAAAGCTGTTGCAAGCGCCATGGCTGCAACTAGTATAGGTTGCACCGAGGGAGCTTTGCCGACAGTGGTTTCAAGGCACCGTTTCGATGGGAAGGCATGGCGGTTGTGGGCACTGGTTTGTCTCGCCGTCGCCATGGCACTGCCCGTTTTGACAGCGCGAGCGGAGGATGGGCCTCTCGACATCCCGCCTATGCGCTTCGTCGTGGTGCGCAGCAACGCTCCGGGATGCGAACCCAACTGTCCTGAATGGATATCGGCGGACGGCACCATCGACGCGGGCACGCCGTCGCTCCTCAAGCGCACGCTCAAGGCGCTCAGGGGAAGGCAATTGCCGGTCGTCGTCAATTCGCCCGGCGGTAACGTCGACGCCGCGCTGGCACT
This sequence comes from Mesorhizobium sp. URHB0026, assembly GCF_054059755.1. Classification (NCBI taxonomy): domain Bacteria; kingdom Pseudomonadati; phylum Pseudomonadota; class Alphaproteobacteria; order Hyphomicrobiales; family Phyllobacteriaceae; genus Mesorhizobium; species Mesorhizobium sp. URHB0026. Next base: position 4,149,715 of record NZ_JBSSCN010000001.1, read on the forward strand.
CGGCCGGATGATCCGCAAGAACAAGCTTGATATCGCGGTCGGCGTGACGGTTTTTTCCGGTTGCCAGCCGGAAGCGAAAGACTGCGGGGATAACAAGGGCAAGAGTGCCGATTATTTCGGGGCGGCCTATGACGACGGAGCCATGTGCAATTCGGCCTGTCCGCTAATGTTTTCCGGCGGTGTCCGCCGCGTCGTTGGGGATTTCGGCTATCTCGGTGTCCACCAGATCACCACCACATACCAGCGGGAGAAGCTGCTCTACCGGACCACGTACCGGATCGTGAACGGCAGGAAGAAGATCATCAGCACCAAGGTGGTCAGCCGCAAAAACGCTGGCAGCTACAAAACCTACGAGATGAGCAGGACCGTCGAGAAGACGCTTTCGGCGTACCTGAAGGAAATGGGGATAGCAGACGGCGTACTGGAAGTCATGAAAGCCACGCCGGCCAGTGAGATTCGTCAGATTCCGCTCGATGACATGGTGATGATGAAGTTGGTCACCAGCCGGGACGCAGTGGACCTGTTGACCACGGTAAGCCTCTGCGGCCTGGCCCAGCCGGCCACGAACTGCCGGCAAATAGCTGGACCCGCAAGCAAGACGACGCCATCGGCCGCGACCAGGGCCATGGCTGCCGTTCAACCGGAAACCGCGAAGGCCGGCGGGGACATGCGGTTTGTCGTCGTTCGGGGCAGCAATCCGCTGTGCAATCCCGACTGTCCGGAATGGATATCGGCCGAAGGCGCGATCACGAACCGGGCGCCGGGGAAGCTGCGGCAGTTGCTGGCCACCCTTGGCAATCGGCGGCTGCCTATCGTCATCAGCTCACACGAAGGCGACCTGCCCAGCGCTCTCGCAATGGGACGGCTTATCCATGAAAGAAAGCTCGACATCGCCGTTGCCCGGACGGATTTCGTCGACTGTGACCCCGGCGCGTGGAACTGCCTGGCCACGGAAGGAGCCTATGCCGGATTGAGCATCGATGCGGGGGTGGAGTGTGATTCCGGCTGTGCGTTAGTGGTCGCCGGCGGCGCCAGGCGGCTTGTCGGTCCCCGGGCGCGGCTCAGCCTGTATCCGATGGGACAGAAGCTGGTGGTCAAGGCCTACCTCGACGAGATGGCGATCGGCCCCGCTCTGTTCGCAACAATCGAACGACGCTCGACCGAGGGGCAACTTGACCCAGACGCCATGCTCAAGCTTGGACTGACAACAGGACCGCAATCGGTCGACGCGCTGACCGGCTCCACGACTTGCAAGGCTGTTGCCGAGCCCGACAATTGCCTGGGCCTGCCAGCCGCCAATGCACAGGCCGGCGCGCCCGCAAGGCTGTAGAGCACGGTGATGTCGGGGGGAACTGCCCATCGAGGCAGGTTGAGCCGTATCCGATTTCCGCTATCGTCGCGGCGGGGCCGGCGAAGGATCGAGAATGAGCCAGGACGTTCCGACACTCTATGAATGGGCCGGAGGCGGCGAGGCGCTGAACCGGCTGACGCAAACCTTCTACGACAAGGTGGCGCAAGATCCGGTGGTTGGCCCGGTCTTCAAGCACATGTCGCCGGACCACCCCGCCCATGTCGCGGCCTTCATCGGCGAGGTCTTCGGCGGACCGAAAACCTACAGCGAAACCTTTGGCGGCCACCGCGAAATGGTCATGCATCATGTGGGCAAGCACCTCACCGAGGCGCAGCGCCGTCGCTGGATCAATCTTCTCGCCGACGCGGCGGATGAGGTCGGTCTGCCGGACGATCCAGAATTCCGTTCAGCCTTCATGGGCTACGTCGAATGGGGATCTCGGCTGGCCAAGATGAATTCCAATCTCGGCGAGACCTGCGATCCCGAGATCGAACCGATGCCGGCCTGGGGGTGGGGCGTGCCTGGCGGACCGTACCGGGTGCCGGACGCAAAATAGCTTCGGCTGCCGGGGGAGGTGGACGATTGATGCCGCAAGATGCAAAGATCGTGCGCTGGCGCGAGTGGGATGGGCCCGGCTCCGAACATCTTGTGCTGCGGGAGCACGCGGGGCGGTTGCTGGCCGATTCGGTCGTTATCCGCTCGGGCGAAACGCCATTTGCGGTCCGCTACCGCATCGCCTGCGATGCCGGCTGGCGCGCCGAGAGTGTCATTGTCAATGTGATCGGTGATGACCGGACACTTGTCCTGGCGTCCGATGGCGATGGTCAGTGGACCAGGGACGGCTTGGCGATGCCCGAGCTTGCCGGCGTGCTCGACCCGGACCTCACCGTCACGCCCTTCACCAACACGCTGCCGATCCGGCGCCTGGCGCTCGCGGCCGGCCAGAGTGCGGAAATCACCACCGCCTTCATCGAATTCCCGGCACTCACTGTCGTGCGCAACCCGCAGCGCTACACGTGCCTCGAAGCGGGCCGGCGATACCTCTATGAATCGCGCGCCAGCGACTTCAGGCGGGAGCTGGAGATCGATGCCGAGGGGCTGGTCGTCGACTATCCCGATTTCTGGCGCAGGGGTTAAGCACGTTTGCCTGCAAACCGCTCTTTACAGAGCGCACGGAAGCTTTTAGGAAGCGCCTGCGCTGAAGCGCGCGTGTACGGGCATAGCTCAGTTGGTAGAGCGGCGGTCTCCAAAACCGCAGGTCGTAGGTTCGAGCCCTGCTGCCCGTGCCATTTGCTCTGAAAGATGGCATCAAAACGATATTTCGCGGGCTGCCTTTGAAAATCGGCGAGCCGCTTGCCATATTAGCCCGATTGGGGCATAAGAGCGCCATAGCCGGGACGGAACGACTGGATGGTTCCGAGGCGGCGTTTGGTCATAAAGCGGGCACTTGCCACTTGCGTGGATCAAGAATCGGTTTTATGTAGACGAAACAGACACGCGACGCGTGGAGCTGGGAAGCCGGCTTTACGCGTCTGATTTGCATGGGCGAAATGATTGCGCTGATTCGGCGCGAGATTGGGCTCAGGCGGCACGTCCCGGCCAGCGGGATCATCCAGGGGGCCCGGCCAACGGGTCTTGAAGACAGGCGGCATATGGCTTCGAAAACCACAAATCCTTTCGTCTTTCTCCAGCAGGTGCGCGCGGAGACAGCCAAGGTGACTTGGCCGTCGCGCCGCGAGACGATGATCTCGACGGTCATGGTCCTGGCCTTTGCTGTGATTGCGATGATCTTCTTCTTCACCGCCGATCAGCTCATGGGCCTCGCGGTCGAGCAGATTCTGGGCATTGGACGCTAAGTCCGGCGATTAGGAGAAGTCGAAAAAATGGCTACGCGCTGGTACATTGTCCACGCCTATTCGAACTTCGAGAAGAAGGTCGCCGAGGACATAGAGAACAAGGCCAAGCAGAAGGGCCTGTCCGCCGATATCGAGCAGATCGTGGTGCCGACCGAGAAGGTCGTCGAGGTTCGTCGCGGCCGCAAGGTCGACGCGGAGCGCAAGTTCTTCCCGGGCTACGTGCTCTTGAAGGCCAATCTGACCGACGCCGTGTTCTCGCTGGTCAAGAACACGCCGAAAGTCACTGGTTTTCTCGGCGACTCCAAGCCGGTGCCGATCACCGAGGCCGAAGCCCAGCGCATCCTGAACCAGGTGCAGGAAGGCGTCGAGCGGCCGAAGCCCTCCGTCACCTTCGAGATCGGCGAGGCTATCCGCGTTTCGGATGGTCCCTTCGCGTCGTTCAACGGTTTCGTCCAGGAAGTGGACGAGGAGCGGGCGCGGCTCAAGGTGGAAGTTTCGATCTTCGGGCGCGCCGTGCCCGTCGATCTGGAATTCGGACAGGTCGAAAAGGGCTGATCCGAAATCCCTGATGCCGGTCCGGCGATCAGGGGGGGCGGCGCGGCAACGCGCGGCTTGAGAACGGTGGGAGGCGAAGGCGGCTTTGGCCGGCCGCAAGAACCGCACCACCAGACTGCAACCGCCGGTGTTTCCCAGATCGTGGGGCCGGCATAGACAAAGGCAGGAAAAGAGATGGCTAAGAAAATTGCAGGCCAGCTCAAGCTCCAGGTCTCCGCGGGATCGGCTACGCCGTCTCCCCCGATCGGCCCGGCGCTTGGTCAGCGTGGCATCAACATCATGGAGTTCTGCAAGGCGTTCAACGCGCAGACCCAGGAAATGGAAAAGGGATCGCCGGTTCCGGTCGTCATCACCTATTACCAGGACAAGTCATTCACCTTCGTCATGAAGACGCCTCCGGTGAGCTACTTCCTGAAGAAGGCCGCGAATCTGAAGTCGGGCTCGAAGGAGCCGGGCAAGGTCAAGGCTGGCACGGTTTCGCGCGACAAAGTTCGCGAAATCGCGACCGCCAAGATGAAGGATCTGAACGCGAACGACGTCGAAGCGGCCATGCGCATGGTCGAGGGCTCCGCCCGCTCGATGGGTCTGGAAGTGGTGGGCTAAGATCATGGCAAAGATTGCAAAGCGTGTATCGAAGACCCGTGAAGGCATCGATCCCAACAAGGCTTACGCGCTCGGTGACGCGCTGAAGCTGCTCAAGGATCGTTCCTCGGTCAAGTTCGACGAGACCATCGAAGTGGCCATGAACCTCGGCGTCGACCCGCGTCATGCCGACCAGATGGTTCGCGGCGTGGTCAACCTGCCGAACGGCACCGGCCGCTCGGTCCGTGTCGCCGTGTTCGCCCGTGGCGACAAAGCCGAAGAGGCCAAGGCCGCCGGTGCCGACATCGTCGGTGCCGAGGATCTGGTCGACATCGTCCAGAAAGGCACGATCGATTTCGATCGCTGCATCGCCACGCCGGACATGATGCCGCTCGTCGGTCGTCTCGGTAAGGTGCTCGGCCCGCGCGGCATGATGCCGAACCCGAAGGTCGGCACCGTCACCACCGATGTCGCCGCGGCCGTCAAGGCATCGAAGGGCGGCGCGGTCGAGTTCCGCGTCGAGAAGGCCGGCATCGTTCATGCCGGCGTCGGGAAGGTCTCTTTCGACGTCAAGGCGCTGGAAGAGAACGTCCGTGCATTCGCCGATGCGGTGACCAAGGCAAAGCCGGCTGGCGCCAAGGGCAACTACGTCAAGAAGGTGTCTGTCACCTCGACGATGGGCCCGGGCCTCAAGCTCGACGTCTCGACGCTCGCCGCGTCCTGATTAGATTTGGATTGGCCTTTCGAAGGCTGATCCGTGACTGAATTCCGGGCCTTGGATTTATCCTGGCCCGGTACCGGAAGCCGGAAGGCTTCCGGACATCCTGTCCGAGATTGCGGGCGGCCCGAACCTTGATTCAAGAGGAGGGCCTTAATTCATGTGGGCCTGCATGAGACGGGTGAAAACCGGACAACGGAGCAACAAGCTCCAATGAAAGGTTCGAACCGTGTTTGCCTTTTGTCTGCGCATCGCCGGCTTTGCCGTCGATGTGGCGAAAGGGGGCAGGATCCTCGAGCGTCGTTCGGGAGATCCGTTACTGGATGGCCCGGCCGGCAAAAGGCAACCCGACGCCTGTCCTCGAAATGGGAATGTTCCCATTGGCAGGACTGGGGTCAACTGGAGATAGGCAGTGGACAGAGCGGAAAAACGCGAACTCGTCACGGGCCTGAATGATGCGTTTTCGGGCGCGGGTTCAGTCGTCGTGGCCCACTATGCCGGTATCACCGTCGCGCAAATGAACGACCTTCGGTCGAAGATGCGCGCTGCCGGTGGCACCGTTAAAGTCGCGAAGAACCGTCTCGCCAAAATCGCTCTTCAGGGCACGGACTCCGCATCGATCATCGAGCTGTTCAAGGGACAGACGCTGATCGCCTATTCGGAGGATCCGATTGCGGCGCCGAAGGTCGCGTCCGATTTCGCCAAGGGGAATGACAAGCTCGTCATTCTCGGCGGCGCAATGGGCACCACCTCGCTCAACGCCGACGGTGTGAAGGCACTCGCCACACTTCCGTCGCTCGATGAGTTGCGCGCCAGGCTGGTTGGCATGATCGCCACGCCGGCAACCCGGATCGCCCAGATCGTCAATGCGCCAGCGGCCTCGGTCGCGCGCGTCATCGGCGCTTACGCCCGGAAGGACGAGGCGGCATGAGGCCGTTCCTCGCTATCAAAAACACACGTTCGAACCTAACGAAGGAACACAACAATGGCTGATCTGGCAAAGATCGTAGACGACCTTTCGAAGCTGACCGTCCTCGAGGCGGCTGAGCTGTCGAAACTTCTGGAAGAAAAGTGGGGCGTTTCGGCTGCTGCTCCGGTGGCGGTTGCCGCTGCTGGCGGTGCTGCCGCTGCTGCTGCTCCGGTCGAGGAAAAGACGGAATTCGACGTCGTTCTCACCGAGGCCGGCGCTCAGAAGATCAACGTGATCAAGGAAGTGCGCGCTATCACCGGTCTTGGCCTCAAGGAAGCCAAGGACCTGGTCGAAGCGGCTCCGAAGCCGGTCAAGGAAGGCGTTTCCAAGGCCGACGCTGACAAGTTCAAGGCCCAGCTGGAAGCAGCCGGCGCCAAGGTCGACCTGAAGTAAGCATAAAAAGCGGCGGGCGGCCTCGCGCCGTCCGCCACTCCCTTGGGTGACCAGGGGAGGCTGCGTAACGCGAGATGTACGAAAACCTCTTTTCTGAGGGCCGTAAACCGGCCTTCAGGAAACGGGTTTTCTCCCGTTTTAGCCGGTAACCGCCAAGCAATTGGAGAGGCGGCCGGAGAACAGACAGAGAGCCGCCGCCCAGGTGGCTCAGTATGCAAGGCGAACCGCGGCGAGGTTCGTCCCGAGTTTAGAGCTAAGGAGCGACGATGGCCCAGACCCAGACTTTCAATGGCCGCAGACGCGTACGCAAGTTCTTCGGGAAGATCCCGGAAGTTGCGGAGATGCCGAACCTTATCGAGGTTCAGAAGGCATCCTATGACCAGTTCCTGATGGTGGACGAGCCCAAGGGCGGACGTCCCGACGAAGGACTGCAGGCTGTTTTCAAGTCGGTCTTCCCGATCTCCGATTTTTCCGGCTCCTCCATGCTGGAGTTCGTGAAGTACGAGTTCGAAGGACCGAAATTCGACGTTGACGAATGCCGTCAGCGCGACCTGACCTATGCCGCGCCGCTGAAGGTGACGCTGCGCCTCATCGTGTTCGATATCGACGAGGATACTGGTGCCAAGTCGATCAAGGACATCAAGGAGCAGGACGTCTACATGGGCGACATGCCGCTCATGACCTTGAACGGCACCTTTATCGTCAACGGCACCGAGCGCGTCATCGTCTCGCAGATGCACCGCTCGCCGGGCGTCTTCTTCGACCACGACAAGGGCAAGTCGCACTCGTCGGGCAAGCTTCTGTTTGCCGCCCGTGTGATCCCCTACCGTGGCTCGTGGCTCGACATCGAGTTCGATTCCAAGGACGTTGTGCACGCCCGCATCGACCGTCGCCGCAAGATTCCGGTGACGTCGCTGCTGATGGCGCTCGGCATGGACGGCGAGGAGATCCTGTCGACTTTCTATAACAAGATCATCTACAAGCGCGCCGGCGACCATTGGCGCATTCCCTTCAACGTCGAGCGTTTCCGCGGCCTCAAGGCCGTCGGCGACCTGGTCGATGCCGACACCGGCGAAATCGTCGTCGAGGCGGGCAAGAAGATTACCGCTCGCCAGGCACGTCAGCTCGGCGAAAAGGGTCTCAAGGCGATCAAGGCGACTGACGAGGATCTGCTCGGCAATTACCTGGCCGAGGACATCGTCAACTACGCCACCGGCGAGATTTTCCTCGAGGCCGGCGACGAGATCGACGACAAGACGCTCAAGGTGCTGCTCGGCACCGGCGAGCACGAGATCCAGGTCCTCGACATCGACCATGTCAATGTCGGTGCCTATATCCGCAACACGCTCGCGGTCGACAAGAACGAGAGCCGCCAGGACGCGCTGTTCGACATCTACCGTGTCATGCGCCCGGGCGAGCCGCCGACGCTCGAGACCGCCGAAGCCATGTTCAACTCGCTGTTCTTCGACAGCGAGCGCTACGACCTGTCCGCCGTCGGCCGCGTCAAGATGAACATGCGTCTCGAGCTCAAGGCCGAGGACACGGTGCGCGTGCTGCGCAAGGACGACATCCTGGCCGTGGTCAGGACGCTGGTCGAACTGCGTGACGGCAAGGGCGAGATCGACGACATCGACAATCTCGGCAATCGCCGCGTACGTTCGGTCGGCGAGCTGATGGAGAACCAGTACCGCGTCGGCCTGTTGCGCATGGAGCGCGCGATCAAGGAGCGTATGTCCTCGATCGAGATCGACACGGTCATGCCGCAGGACCTGATCAACGCCAAGCCGGCGGCCGCCGCCGTGCGCGAGTTCTTCGGTTCCTCGCAGCTGTCGCAGTTCATGGACCAGACCAACCCGCTGTCGGAGATCACCCACAAGCGTCGTCTCTCGGCGCTTGGACCGGGCGGTCTGACCCGCGAGCGTGCCGGCTTCGAAGTGCGCGACGTGCACCCGACGCATTATGGCCGTATCTGCCCGATCGAGACGCCGGAAGGCCCGAATATCGGTCTGATCAACTCGCTGGCGACCTTCGCGCGCGTCAACAAGTACGGCTTCATCGAAAGCCCGTACCGCAAGATCGTTGACGGCAAGCTGACCAATGACGTCGTTTATCTCTCGGCGATGGAAGAGGCCAAGCACCATGTCGCGCAGGCCAACGCCGAGCTCGACAAGAATGGCGGCTTCGTCGACGAATTCGTCATTTGCCGCAGCGCCGGCGAAGTGATGATGGCGCCGCGCGAAAACGTCGACCTGATGGACGTGTCGCCCAAGCAGATGGTGTCTGTTGCCGCGGCACTTATCCCGTTCCTGGAGAACGACGACGCCAACCGCGCTCTGATGGGCTCGAACATGCAGCGCCAGGCCGTGCCGCTGGTGCGCGCCGAGGCGCCGTTCGTCGGTACCGGCATGGAGCCGATCGTCGCCCGTGACTCGGGCGCCGCCATCGGGGCGCGTCGTGGCGGCATCGTCGACCAGGTGGACGCCACGCGTATCGTTATCCGCGCCACCGAGGATCTCGATCCGGGCAAGTCCGGCGTCGACATCTACCGGCTGATGAAGTTCCAGCGTTCGAACCAGAACACCTGCATCAACCAGCGTCCGCTGGTGCGCATGGGTGACCGGGTCAACAAGGGCGACATCATCGCCGACGGTCCCTCGACCGAACTCGGTGATCTGGCGCTCGGCCGCAACGTGCTGGTCGCGTTCATGCCGTGGAACGGCTACAACTACGAGGACTCGATCCTGCTCTCCGAGCGGATCGTGGCCGACGACGTCTTCACCTCGATCCACATCGAGGAGTTCGAGGTCATGGCGCGCGATACCAAGCTCGGTCCGGAGGAAATCACGCGCGATATTCCAAACGTCTCGGAAGAAGCGCTGAAGAACCTCGACGAAGCCGGCATCGTCTATATCGGTGCGGAAGTGCAGCCGGGCGACATCCTGGTCGGCAAGATCACGCCGAAGGGCGAGAGCCCGATGACCCCGGAAGAGAAGCTTCTGCGCGCCATCTTCGGCGAAAAGGCTTCCGACGTGCGCGACACTTCGATGCGCATGCCTCCGGGTACTTTCGGCACCGTCGTCGAGGTGCGCGTGTTCAATCGCCACGGTGTGGAGAAGGACGAGCGCGCCATGGCGATCGAGCGCGAGGAGATCGAACGCCTCGCCAAGGATCGCGACGACGAGCAGGCCATTCTGGACCGTAACGTCTATGCGCGTCTTTCCGACGTTCTCGTCGGCAAGGAAGCGATCGCTGGACCGAAGGGCTTCAAGAAGGGCTCGACGCTGTCCAAGGACACGCTCGACGAGTATCCGCGTTCGCAGTGGTGGCAGTTTGCGGTGGAGAACGAAAAGCTCCAGAGCGAACTGGAAGCCCTGCGTGGCCAGTACGACGATTCCAAGAAGGCGCTCGAACAGCGCTTCATGGACAAGGTCGAGAAGGTGCAGCGCGGCGACGAAATGCCTCCAGGCGTCATGAAGATGGTCAAGGTCTTCGTGGCGGTGAAGCGCAAGATGCAGCCCGGCGACAAGATGGCCGGCCGTCACGGCAACAAGGGTGTCGTGTCGCGTATCGTTCCGGTCGAGGACATGCCTTTCCTCGAGGACGGCACGCATGCCGATATCGTGCTCAACCCGCTGGGTGTGCCGAGCCGCATGAATGTCGGCCAGATCCTGGAAACGCATCTGGGCTGGGCCTGCGCTGGCATGGGCAGGAAGATCGGCGAGCTTATCGATGCGTACAAGACAGCCGGCGACATCAAGCCGCTGCGCAAGACGCTCGAGAGCTTCATGCCGGCCAACGACCGCAACGAGCCGGTTCGCGAATATGACGACGAGAGCATCGTTCGCCTCAGCGAGCAGATGCGCCGCGGCGTCTCCATCGCGACCCCGGTGTTCGACGGCGCGCATGAGGCTGACATCAACATCATGCTGGAGCAGGCGGGCCTGCACACATCAGGTCAGTCGCAACTCTACGACGGACGCACCGGCGAGCCGTTCGATCGCAAGGTGACGATGGGCTATATCTACATGCTCAAGCTTCACCACCTCGTGGACGATAAGATCCACGCGCGTTCGATCGGTCCGTACTCGCTCGTCACCCAGCAGCCTCTGGGCGGCAAGGCGCAGTTCGGCGGCCAGCGCTTCGGCGAGATGGAGGTCTGGGCACTGGAAGCCTACGGCGCCGCTTACACGCTGCAGGAAATGCTGACGGTGAAGTCGGACGACGTCGCCGGCCGCACCAAGGTCTACGAGGCGATCGTGCGTGGCGACGACACGTTCGAGGCAGGCATTCCCGAGAGCTTCAACGTGCTCGTCAAGGAAATGCGGTCTCTCGGCCTCAATGTCGAGCTCGAGAACACCAAGCTCGACGACAACCCGATCCGGCTGCCCGATGCTGCCGAATAGGGGCGCGGCCGAGTAAACAAGACATCCGGACGCGGGAGAGGGCTCTCGCGACCGGATGCACCAATTCTTCGGCCGGTGGGCCGACCACTCAGCGGGCATTCGGCCCGCGCTAGATGCAAGGGGTTTTCGAGGACCCCGCAAAGGAGAACGGCATGAACCAAGAGGTCATGAATCTCTTCAATCCGCAGGCGCCTGCGCAGGTGTTCGATTCCATCCGGATTTCGCTTGCCAGCCCTGAGAAGATTCTGTCCTGGTCGTTCGGCGAGATAAAGAAGCCGGAGACCATCAACTACCGCACCTTCAAGCCGGAGCGTGACGGTCTGTTCTGCGCGCGCATTTTTGGCCCGATCAAGGACTATGAATGCCTGTGCGGAAAGTACAAGCGCATGAAGTACAAGGGCGTGATCTGCGAGAAGTGCGGCGTCGAAGTCACGCTGTCGCGCGTCCGCCGCGAGCGCATGGGCCATATCGAGCTGGCGGCCCCCGTCGCCCACATCTGGTTCCTGAAGTCGCTGCCCTCGCGCATCGGCACGCTGCTCGACATGACGCTGAAGGACATTGAGCGGGTCCTCTACTTCGAGAACTACATCGTCACCGAGCCTGGCCTCACCGCGCTGAAGGAGCACCAGCTGCTCAGCGAGGAAGAGTACATGATCGCCGTCGACGAATATGGCGAGGATAGTTTCACCGCCATGATCGGCGCCGAGGCCATTCATGACCTTCTGGCCGGCATGGACCTGGAGAAGATTGCCGGCGACCTGCGTTCGGAACTGGCATCGACCACGTCCGAGCTGAAGCAGAAGAAGTATCTGAAGCGGCTCAAGGTCGTCGAGAACTTCATGGAATCCGGCAACCGTCCGGAATGGATGATCATGAAGGTGGTTCCGGTGATCCCGCCGGACCTGCGCCCGCTCGTCCCGCTGGACGGCGGTCGTTTCGCGACGTCCGACCTGAACGATCTCTACCGCCGCGTCATCAACCGCAACAACCGCCTGAAGCGGCTGATCGAGCTGCGGGCGCCGGGCATTATCGTGCGCAATGAAAAGCGCATGCTGCAGGAAGCCGTCGATGCGCTGTTCGACAACGGCCGTCGCGGCCGCGTCATCACCGGCGCCAACAAGCGTCCGCTGAAGTCGCTGTCCGACATGCTCAAGGGCAAGCAGGGCCGGTTCCGTCAGAACCTGCTCGGCAAGCGCGTCGACTATTCTGGCCGCTCGGTCATCGTCACCGGTCCGGAGCTCAAGCTGCACCAGTGCGGCCTGCCGAAGAAGATGGCGCTCGAACTGTTCAAGCCCTTCATCTACGCCCGTCTCGACGCCAAGGGTTACTCCTCGACCGTCAAGCAGGCCAAGAAGCTGGTCGAGAAGGAGCGTCCGGAAGTCTGGGATATCCTCGATGAGGTCATCCGCGAGCATCCGGTTCTCCTCAATCGCGCGCCGACGCTGCACCGCCTCGGCATCCAGGCGTTCGAGCCGATCCTGATCGAAGGCAAGGCGATCCAGCTTCACCCGCTGGTCTGCACGGCCTTCAACGCCGACTTCGACGGCGACCAGATGGCCGTTCACGTGCCGCTGTCGCTGGAAGCGCAGCTCGAAGCCCGCGTGCTGATGATGTCGACCAACAACATCCTGCACCCGGCCTCCGGCGCGCCGATCATCGTCCCGTCGCAGGACATGGTTCTGGGTCTCTACTACCTCTCGATCGTCAACCAGAACGAGCCGGGCGAGGGCATGGTGTTTGCCGACATGGGCGAACTCCAGCACGCGCTCGAGACGAAGGCGGTGACCCTGCACGCCAAGATCAAGGGCCGCTTCCGCACGGTCGACGCCGAAGGCAAGGTCCTGTCGAAGATCCATGACACCACGCCTGGCCGCATGATCATCGGCGAGCTTCTGCCGAAGAACGTCAACGTGCCTTACGAGACCGCCAACCAGGAGATGACCAAGAAGAACATCTCCAAGATGATCGACACCGTCTACCGCCATTGCGGTCAGAAGGAGACGGTCATTTTCTGCGACCGCATCATGGCGCTCGGCTTTGCCCATGCCTGCCGTGCCGGCATTTCGTTCGGCAAGGACGACATGCTGATCCCGGACACCAAGATCAAGCTCGTGTCGGACACCGAGGCTTTGGCCAAGGAGTACGAGCAGCAGTACAATGACGGCCTGATCACGCAGGGCGAGAAGTACAACAAGGTTGTCGACGCCTGGGCCAAGTGCTCGGAAAAGGTCGCCGACGAAATGATGGCCCGCATCAAGGCGGTCGAGTTCGAGGACAATGGCCGTCAGAAGCCGATGAACTCGATCTACATGATGTCGCACTCCGGTGCGCGCGGCTCGCCCACTCAGATGCGCCAGCTCGCCGGCATGCGCGGCCTGATGGCCAAGCCGTCGGGTGAAATCATCGAGACGCCGATCATCTCGAACTTCAAGGAAGGCCTGACCGTGCTCGAGTACTTCAACTCGACCCACGGTGCCCGCAAGGGTCTGGCCGATACCGCCTTGAAGACGGCGAACTCGGGTTACCTCACCCGTCGTCTGGTCGACGTGGCGCAGGACTGCATCGTCAACTCCGTGGATTGCGGCACCGACAAGGGCCTCACCATGCAGCCGATCGTCGATGCCGGTCAGGTCGTCGCTTCGGTCGGCCAGCGCGTGCTGGGCCGTACATCGCTCGACGACATCACCCATCCGGTGTCGGGCGAGGTTCTGGTCAAGGCCGGAACGCTGATGGACGAGCGTGACGTGGAGCAGATCGAAAAGGCCGGCGTGCAGTCGGTCCGCATCCGCTCGGCCCTGACCTGCGAAGTCAGGATCGGTGTCTGCGCGGTCTGCTACGGACGCGATCTGGCCCGCGGCACCCCGGTCAACCAGGGCGAAGCCGTCGGCGTCATCGCGGCGCAGTCGATCGGCGAGCCGGGCACGCAGCTCACCATGCGTACCTTCCACATGGGCGGTACGGCGCAGGTGGTGGATAGCTCGTTCCTTGAAGCCTCCTATGAGGGCAAGGTCGAGATCCGCAACCGCAACGTGGTGCGCAACTCGGACGGCCAGCAGATGGTCATGGGCCGCAACATGGCGGTGCTGATCCTCGACGAAGCCGGCAAGGAGCGCGCCACGCACCGTGTCACCTATGGTTCGCGCATCTTCGTGGACGATGGCGACAAGGTGAAGCGCGGTCAGCGTATCGCCGAGTGGGATCCCTATACCCGTCCTGTCCTCACTGAAATCGAGGGCAAGGTGTCGTATGAGGATCTGGTCGACGGCATTTCCGTTCAGGAAACGGCCGACGAGTCGACCGGCATCACCAAGCGTGAGGTCATCGACTGGCGTTCGACGCCGCGCGGCAACGACCTCAAGCCGGCGATTGCCATCCTGGACACCAAGGGCAAGGTCGGCAAGCTGTCGAAGGGTGGCGACGCCCGCTTCCTGCTTTCGGTCGAGGCCATTCTCTCGGTCGAGCCGGGTGCTCAGGTTCGCCCCGGCGACGTGCTGGCGCGTATCCCGATGGAAAGCGCCAAGACCAAGGACATCACCGGCGGTCTGCCCCGTGTTGCCGAACTGTTCGAGGCACGTCGTCCGAAGGATCACGCCATCATCGCCGAGATCGATGGCACGATCCGCTTCGGCCGCGACTACAAGAACAAGCGCCGCATCATCATCGAGCCGCACGACTCGACGCTCGAGCCGGTCGAGTACCTGATCCCGAAGGGCAAGCCGTTCCATCTCCAGGACGGCGACGTCATCGAGAAGGGCGACTACATCCTCGACGGCAACCCGGCGCCGCACGACATCCTGGCGATCAAGGGCGTGGAGGCACTTGCTTCCTACCTCGTCAACGAGATCCAGGAAGTCTACCGCCTGCAGGGCGTGTCGATCAACGACAAGCACATCGAGGTGATCGTTCGCCAGATGCTGCAGAAGGTCGAGATCACGGTGCAGGGCGACTCGACCTATATCCCGGGCGACCACGTCGACGTGATCGAACTGGAAGAGGTCAACGAGCGCCTGGTCGAGGACGGCAAGAAGCCGGCCGAAGGCCAGCCGGTGCTCTTGGGCATCACCAAGGCATCGCTGCAGACGCCGTCCTTCATCTCGGCCGCCTCCTTCCAGGAGACGACCAGGGTGCTGACGGAAGCCGCGGTTGCCGGCAAGACCGACATGCTGCAGGGCTTGAAGGAAAACGTCATCGTCGGCCGGCTCATCCCGGCCGGCACCGGCGGCACGATGAGCCAGATCCGGCGCATCGCCACCTCGCGCGACGAACTGATCATCGACGAGCGCCGCAAGGCCTCCGGTGTGGAAGTCGCCGAGCCGATGCTGGCGGACATGACAACCGCCGCGCAGTAAGCGCGGCGGCAGAAATCTCAGGCAACAGAAGCCGTCGGGGCAACCCGGCGGCTTTTTCATTTTTGCGGTCGGAGGATAGCGGATGAACACGAAGACCTGGACGGCAGTCGATAACTACATCGTATCTTCTCTCTTCGAGGCGGATCCCGTTCTCGAGGCGGTTCTGGCGGCCAACCGCGACCAGGGCCTGCCGGCAATCGATGTCTCGGCGGCGCAAGGAAAGCTGCTCTCGCTGCTGGTGCGCATCAGCAGCGCGAAAAAGGTGCTCGAGATCGGCACGCTGGGTGGCTATTCGACCATCTGGATGGCGCGGGGATTGCCTGCCGACGGCAAGGTCGTGACACTCGAACTCGATCCGCACCATGCCAAGGTCGCGCGTTCGAATTTCGAACACGCAGGGGTTGCGGGCCTTGTGGAACTGCGTGTCGGTTCGGCGCTCCAGTCGCTCGCACAACTGGACGGAGAGAATGCCGGCCCATTCGATCTCATCTTCATCGACGCGGACAAGCCGAACAACCCGAACTATCTGGCCTGGGCCCTGCGGCTGTCGCGGTCAGGAACGGTCATCGTCTGTGACAACGTCATCCGCGACGGCGCCGTGCTGGATGAGGATGGTCGCGATGCCAATGTCGAGGGCGCCCGCGCTGCGTTCTCCTTCATCGGTGGCGACAAACGGCTGGACGGCACCGCCATCCAGACCGTCGGCTCCAAGGGCTATGACGGGTTTGCCATTGCCATTGTCGACTGAGGCAAGGCGCGGCCGATCGTCAGTCGAAAAACGCCTCGACCACGTTGCGCTTGCCGAGCATGAAGGCGTCGGCAACGTGCTGGAGCGGCGCAAGGTCCACATCCGACCTCCCGGCGTGCACGATTTCGGCAAAGCGCCGGTAGAGCATCGGATATTCCGCTTCCGGCTCCTCGTGTACAACCCGCCCGTCGACTGCGAGTTTCGAGCCGCCACCCGAGAGCACCATCTGTCCGGCATCCGTATCGGCCAGGATGTCCCAGCTCTGCGGTCCGGTCTGCAACCAGTCGAGCTCCATCGTCACATCCGATCCGTTCGCGGCCCGGAACGCGACCTGGGCCGCGATCGGTGCGTCGCGGTTCGCCGGAAAGTCGAGCACGGCCGAAGTGATGTACATGGCCGGCAGGATGTAGGTTGCAATCGACAGCGCGTTGATGCCGGGATCGAATACGCCGAAGCCGCCAGGCTGCCAGATCCAGTCCTGGTTCGGGTGCCAGCGGCGAACATCTTCCTTCCAAACGATCGCCGCCGATTTGATTTTGGTCGAAGCGAGGAACGTTCGCGCCGCTTCGACCGCCGGCGCGTAGCGCGAATGCCAGCTAGCGAACAGTGAGACGCCTTGTTTCGCCGCCAGCGCCTTCAGGTCCTCGACCTCGCTGACCGTGGCACCGGGCGGCTTTTCCAGGAAAACGTGCTTCCCAGCCTCGAGTGCCTTGCGCGCGGCGTCATAGCGGAACTGCGGCGGCATGCACAGCGACACTGCATCGAGTTCGGGAACCGCGCCAAGCATCGTCTCGATGTCGGGGAAATTCACAATGCCGTCGACCTTGCCGTGCCGGCTGGCCGCCGCGATCAGCTGGTAATCCCGATCCTTGGCCAAGGCGGGAAGGTGTTGGTCGCGGACGATCTTGCCGACCCCGACAATGCCGATTCTTATGGGCGAGATGGATGAGGACATGAGGCTCCGCCGGGTTTGGACGACTGCGCGTCTCTTAGCAGATCGGCCATGACGGGCAAGCGTCGGCCGTGCCGGCTATCCGAACGAATCGCGTCATACCAAGCAGGGCAAGGAAGGACACCGCGCCCATGACACGCCCATGATCAGTTCGGCGCGTCGAAGGTGACGATCGACACTTCGCCTTCGAGCGCGCCCTGGTAGGCCGACAGATGCGGCTCGTCGTCGGGCACCCCGTCCATATCGCCGATCTGGTCCAGTTCGGCCTCGGCGTAACCTTCCGCCGCCAGCGATTCGAGTGCGCGTCGCACCGCCGAATCGTCGTCAGGAGCGACCAGCATCACATGCACGCCTTCCACCTTGCCGCCTTTGCGCTTCCACACCCGGCCGGTGATGATGGTGACCGGGCGTTCTTCATTATCGTTCACGGCTGATTCCTCCTGGCAAGCGCGGCGAGGGGATGTTGAGTGCTCAGGCCGCCTTTTCGCATAGAGCAAGGGCGCGCAAAAGCGAAAAGCCGGTCACTTTCTTCCTCCGCATTGCAAAATGGCGAAAGAAAATTACATGCGGTTTTCGCATGGCTGCCAAGTCCCGGCTTCGGTGCGATATTTGCCACTGCGGGCTTGACGGTTCGCGGGCTTACGAGTAGAAGCCGCCCAGTCAGAACCGATGTGAGGCTCTCCCTTCCGAAGCGACACGCTTTGGAGTTTGCCTCAAACAGGGTTCATTTTACGAGCGAAAAGACATTTCCGGCGTGCACGAAGCGGTTTCCGCTTCCTCTGCGATTTGTTCGGGCAAGACCGCGAGGCGCGGTTTGTGGCCCGAATTTGCGTATGGAAATGACGCTTTGAGCGAGCCTTGACCGGCACGAGACACGGAATTGAGAGACAAGAGGGTTTAATGCCTACCGTCAACCAGCTGATCCGCAAGCCGCGCATTGCGCCGGTGAAGCGCAACAAGGTCCCGGCCATGCAGCAGAACCCGCAGAAGCGGGGCGTCTGCACGCGCGTCTATACAACGACGCCGAAGAAGCCGAACTCGGCGCTGCGCAAGGTGGCCAAGATCCGCCTGACCAATGGTTTTGAAGTGATCGGCTACATCCCCGGCGAAGGTCACAACCTTCAGGAGCACTCCGTGGTCATGATCCGCGGCGGCCGCGTCAAGGATCTTCCGGGCGTGCGCTACCACATCATTCGCGGCGTGCTCGACACGCAGGGCGTGAAGAACCGCAAGCAGCGCCGTTCGAAGTACGGCGCCAAGCGTCCGAAGTAAGGCGTCCGAAGTAAGATTTTTCGGCCTTGGTGCTGCTTGAATGCGCCGGGCTACGAGATTGAGAGACAAAAGCCATGTCGCGTCGTCACAGTGCAGAAAAGCGTGAGATCAACCCGGATCCCAAGTTCGGCGATCTGATCGTCACCAAGTTCATGAATGCCGTCATGTATGACGGCAAGAAGTCGGTCGCCGAGACCATCGTCTACGGCGCGCTGGACCAGGTCCAGTCGAAGACCAAGCAGGAGCCGGTCACCGTCTTCCACCAGGCGCTCGACAATGTCGCGCCGCATGTGGAAGTGCGTTCGCGTCGCGTCGGCGGCGCCACCTACCAGGTTCCGGTCGACGTGCGCCCCGAGCGCCGCCAGGCGCTGGCAATCCGTTGGCTGATCGCCGCGGCCCGCAACCGCAACGAGACCACCATGGTCGACCGCCTCTCCGGCGAGCTGATGGACGCGGCCAACAACCGCGGCACCGCCGTGAAGAAGCGTGAAGACACCCACAAGATGGCAGAAGCCAACCGCGCTTTCGCGCACTACCGCTGGTAAAGCGCGAACGAGACTGAGAGGCAGCTACGATGGCCCGCGAATACAAAATCGAAGACTACCGCAATTTCGGTATCATGGCGCATATCGACGCCGGCAAGACGACGACCACCGAGCGCGTCCTCTATTACACGGGCAAGTCGCACAAGATCGGCGAAGTGCACGACGGTGCTGCCACCATGGATTGGATGGAGCAGGAGCAGGAGCGCGGCATCACCATCACGTCCGCCGCCACCACGACCTTCTGGAAGGCTCGTGACGGCAAGATGCACCGCTTCAACATCATCGACACCCCCGGACACGTCGACTTCACCATCGAAGTCGAGCGTTCGCTGCGCGTGCTCGACGGCGCCATTGCGCTGCTCGATGCCAATGCCGGTGTCGAGCCGCAGACGGAAACCGTCTGGCGCCAGGCGGACAAGTACCGCGTTCCGCGCATGATCTTCTGCAACAAGATGGACAAGATCGGCGCCGACTTCTACCGCTCGGTGGAAATGATCGGTTCGCGCCTCGGCGCGCATGCCGTCGTCATGCAGCTGCCGATCGGCGCCGAGACCGAATTCAAGGGCGTCGTCGACCTGGTCGAGATGAACGCACTGGTCTGGCGCGACGAGACGCTGGGCGCTGCCTGGGACGTCGTCGAGATCCCGGCCGACCTTCAGGCTCGTGCCGAAGAATATCGCGAGAAGATGATCGAAGCCGCCGTCGAAATGGACGAGACGGCGCTTGAGAATTACCTCGAAGGCAAGATGCCGTCGAATGACGAGATCCGCGCGCTGATCCGTAAGGGCACCATCGCGGTGAAGTTCTACCCGATGTTCTGCGGCTCGGCCTTCAAGAACAAGGGCGTGCAGCCGCTGCTCGACGCCGTCGTCGAATACCTGCCGTCGCCGGCCGATGTTCCGGCCATCAAGGGTGTCGATGCCAAGACCGATGCCGAGATCGAGCGTCACGCCGACGACAGCGAGCCGCTTTCGATGCTCGCCTTCAAGATCATGAACGACCCGTTCGTCGGTTCGTTGACCTTTGCCCGCATCTACTCGGGCAAGCTCACCAAGGGCATCTCGGTCGACAACACCGTGAAGGGCAAGAAGGAGCGCATCGGCCGCATGCTTCAGATGCATGCGAACTCGCGCGCCGACGTCGAAGAGGCTTTTGCCGGCGACATCGTCGCCCTGGCCGGCCTCAAGGACACCACCACCGGCGATACGCTGAGCGATCCGCTGCACCCGGTCATCCTCGAGCGCATGGAATTCCCCGATCCGGTCATTCAGATCGCCATCGAGCCGAAGACCAAGAACGACCAGGAAAAGATGGGCCTCGCCCTTCATCGCCTGGCCGCCGAGGATCCCTCCTTCCGCGTCAAGACCGACGAGGAATCTGGCCAGACCATCATTTCCGGCATGGGCGAGCTGCATCTCGACATCATCGTCGACCGCATGCGCCGCGAGTTCAAGGTCGAAGCCAACGTCGGTGCGCCGCAGGTGGCTTACCGTGAAACGATCACCCGCAAGCACGAGCAGGACTACACGCACAAGAAGCAGACCGGCGGTACCGGTCAGTTCGCCCGCGTCAAGATCCTGTTCGAGCCGAACCCGGAAAGCCCCGAGTTCGAGTTCGACACCAAGATCGTCGGCGGTGCGGTGCCGAAGGAATACATCCCGGGTGTCGAAAAGGGCATCAACAGCGTCATGTCGTCGGGTCCGTTCGCCGGCTTCCCAATGATCGGTGTCAAGGCGACGCTCATCGACGGCGCATACCACGACGTCGACTCCTCGGTGCTCGCCTTCGAAATCGCCGGCCGTGCCTGCTTCCGTGAGGCCGCGCCCAAGCTCGGCGTGCAACTGCTCGAGCCGATCATGAAGGTCGAGGTCGTCACGCCGGAAGATTACGTCGGCAGCGTCATCGGTGACCTGAACGGCCGCCGCGGCCAGATCCAGGGCCAGGAAGCACGTGGCGTCGCGGTGGTTATCAACGCGATGGTGCCGCTCGCCAACATGTTCAAGTATGTCGACAACCTGCGCTCGATGAGCCAGGGCCGCGCGGCCTACACGATGCAGTTCGATCACTACGAGCCTGTGCCGACCGCGGTCGCCCAGGAAGTCCAGAAGAAATACGCGTAACCCCGACGGGTTGCAGCAGTAACTTAAATCAAGGCCCGCACGGGCGAGCAGGATTGGAGACATCACATGGCAAAAGGTAAATTCGAGCGCACCAAGCCTCATGTGAACATCGGCACGATTGGTCATGTCGACCATGGCAAGACGTCGCTGACGGCGGCGATCACCAAGTATTTTGGCGAATACAAGCGCTATGACCAGATTGATGCGGCGCCTGAAGAGAAGGCGCGCGGCATCACGATCTCGACGGCTCACGTCGAATACGAGACCGCCAACCGCCACTATGCCCACGTCGATTGCCCCGGCCACGCCGACTATGTGAAGAACATGATCACCGGTGCCGCGCAGATGGACGGCGCGATCCTGGTCGTGTCGGCCGCCGACGGCCCGATGCCGCAGACCCGCGAGCATATCCTGCTGGCCCGTCAGGTCGGCGTGCCGTCGATCGTGGTGTTCCTGAACAAGGTCGACCAGGTCGACGACGCCGAGCTGCTCGAACTGGTCGAGCTCGAGGTTCGCGAATTGCTGTCGAAGAACGAATTCCCCGGCGACGACATTCCGATCGTCAAGGGTTCGGCGCTTGCCGCTCTGGAAGATTCGGACAAGAAGATCGGCGAGGACGCGATCCGCGAACTGATGGCTGCGGTCGACGCTTACATCCCGACGCCGGTTCGTCCGCTGGACAAGCCGTTCCTGATGCCGATCGAGGACGTGTTCTCGATTTCGGGCCGCGGCACGGTCGTCACCGGCCGCGTCGAGCGCGGCGTGGTCAAGGTCGGCGAGGAACTGGAGATCATCGGCATCCGTCCGACGACCAAGACGACCTGCACGGGCGTGGAAATGTTCCGCAAACTGCTCGACCAGGGTCAGGCTGGCGACAACATCGGCGCGCTGCTGCGCGGCGTTGATCGTGAAGGTGTCGAGCGCGGCCAGGTTTTGGCCAAGCCGGGCACGGTGAAGCCGCACAAGAAGTTCGTGGCCGAAGCCTACATCCTGACCAAGGACGAAGGCGGCCGTCACACGCCATTCTTCACCAACTACCGTCCGCAGTTCTACTTCCGCACGACCGACGTGACCGGCATCGTGTCGCTGCCGGAAGGCACCGAGATGGTGATGCCCGGCGACAACATCACGGTCGATGTCGAGCTGATCGTGCCGATCGCCATGGAAGAGAAGCTGCGCTTCGCCATCCGTGAAGGCGGCCGCACCGTCGGTGCCGGCATCGTCGTCACCATCAAAGAGTAATTTGGACTTAAACCGATCTGTCGCGGGCGCCGGAGTTGCCCGCGCCGCGCCAGAACAAGGAAGTGACGCATGAACGGACAGAATATCCGCATCCGCCTGAAGGCGTTTGATCACCGCGTGCTCGACGCCTCGACGAAGGAAATCGTGTCGACGGCCAAGCGCACCGGGGCAAACGTCCGCGGCCCCATTCCGCTGCCGACGCGGATCGAAAAGTTCACGGTCAACCGGTCGCCCCACGTCGACAAGAAGAGCCGCGAACAGTTCGAGATGCGCACGCACAAGCGTCTGCTCGACATCGTCGATCCGACCCCGCAGACGGTCGATGCTTTGATGAAGCTCGATCTGGCCGCCGGCGTCGACGTCGAGATCAAGCTCTAAGGGAATGAGAGCGCGGTAAGGGGCGGTGCCCCTGGCCCGGAACTCTAAAGGAATTGAACCGATGCGTTCAGGTGTGATTGCAAAGAAGGTGGGAATGACCCGCATCTATAATGATGCCGGGGAACATGTTCCCGTCACCGTTCTCCAGATGGAGAACTGCCAGGTCGTGGCACAGCGCACGCAGGAGAAGAATGGCTACACCGCCGTTCAGCTCGGCGTTGGCCTCGCCAAGGTGAAGAACACGTCGAAGGCGATGCGCGGCCATTTCGCGACCGCCTCCGTCGAGCCGAAGGCGAAGGTCGCTGAGTTCCGCGTCTCCGCCGACAACATGATCGACGTCGGCGCCGAGATCACCGTCGACCATTTTGTCGCCGGCCAGAAGGTCGATGTGACGGGCACGACGATCGGCAAGGGTTTCCAGGGCGTCATCAAGCGCCACCACATGGGTGGTGGCCGCGCGACCCACGGTAACTCGGTCTCGCACCGTACACACGGTTCGACCGGTCAGCGCCAGGACCCGGG
Organism: Mesorhizobium sp. URHB0026; assembly: GCF_054059755.1. Classification (NCBI taxonomy): domain Bacteria; kingdom Pseudomonadati; phylum Pseudomonadota; class Alphaproteobacteria; order Hyphomicrobiales; family Phyllobacteriaceae; genus Mesorhizobium; species Mesorhizobium sp. URHB0026. Next base: position 4,172,671 of record NZ_JBSSCN010000001.1, read on the forward strand.
CAAGGTGTTCAAGGGCAAGCATATGGCTGGTCACATGGGCGACGTCAGGGTCACCACGCAGAATGTCGAGGTCGTTTCGACGGATGCCGACCGCGGCCTGATCCTGATCCGCGGCGCGGTTCCCGGATCGAAGGGCGCCTGGATCCTGGTCCGCGACGCGGCCAAGGTGGCTCTGCCGGCCAATGCGCCGAAGCCCGCCGCGATCCGCGCCGTTGAGGCAGCTGCTAAGAACGAGGCTCCGGCCACAGAGGGAGCGGAATAATGGATCTCAAGATCACAACGCTCGGCGGCAAAGACGCCGGCAAGGTGGAACTTTCCGACGGAATTTTCGGCCTTGATCCGCGCGAGGACATTCTGCAGCGCGTCGTGCGCTGGCAGCTTGCCAAGAAGCAGCAGGGCACGCACAAGGCCAAGGGCCGCGCCGAAATCGCGCGCACCGGTGCCAAGATGTACAAGCAGAAGGGTACGGGCCGCGCCCGTCACCACTCGGCACGCGCTCCGCAGTTCCGCGGCGGCGGCAAGGCCCACGGCCCGGTCGTTCGCAGCCATGAGCATGAACTCCCCAAGAAGGTTCGTGCGCTTGGCCTCAAGCATGCGCTTTCGGCCAAGGCCAAGAGCGCGTCGATCATCATCATCGACGAGCTGAAGCTGACCGAGGCCAAGACCAAGGCGCTGATAGCGAATTTCGCGACACTGGGCCTGACCAACGCCCTGGTGATTGGTGGCGCCGAGCTTGACAAGAACTTCAAGCTGGCAGCCACCAACATCCCCAACATCGACGTGCTGCCCATCCAGGGCATCAACGTCTACGACATTCTGCGCCGCGGCACGCTGGTCCTTTCGAAGGCCGCCGTCGAGGCTCTCGAGGAGCGCTTTAAATGACCGACCTTCGTCACTACGACGTGATCGTCTCGCCGGCGATCACTGAAAAGTCGACCATGGCCTCCGAGCAGAACCAGGTCGTCTTCAACGTCGCCAAGAAGGCGTCGAAGCCCGAAATCAAGGCCGCCGTCGAAGCGCTGTTCGGCGTCAAGGTGATGGCCGTGAACACGCTTGTCCGCAAGGGCAAGATCAAGCGCTTCCGCGGCACGATCGGCCGCCAGAGCGACGTCAAGAAGGCGATCGTGACGCTGGCCGACGGCCAGTCGATCGACGTCGCGACGGGTCTCTGAGCAAGGCCGCGAGGACAACAACAATGGCACTGAAAAAATTCAACCCGGTAACGCCGAGCACCCGCCAGCTGGTCATCGTCGACCGCTCGGGCCTCTATAAGGGCAAGCCCGTCAAGGGCCTGACCGAGGGTCTGACCAAGTCGGGCGGCCGCAACAACCACGGCCGTATCACCGCCCGCTTCATCGGTGGTGGCCACAAGCGTTCGTACCGCATCATCGACTTCAAGCGTCGCAAGTTCGACGTTGTCGGCACGGTCGAGCGCATTGAATACGATCCGAACCGCACCGCCTTCATCGCACTGATCAAGTATGATGATGGTGAGCTGTCCTACATCATCGCTCCGCAGCGTCTGGCTCCTGGCGACAAGATCGTGGCTGGCGAAGCGGTCGACGTGAAGCCGGGCAATGCGATGCCGCTGGCCTCGATGCCGGTCGGCACCATCGTCCACAACATCGAGCTGAAGCCGGGCAAGGGCGCCCAGGTCGCCCGGTCGGCAGGTGGTTACGGCCAGTTGGTCGGCCGTGACCAGGGTATGGCGATCCTGCGCCTCAACTCGGGCGAGCAGCGTGTCGTTCACGGCTCCTGCATGGCCACCGTCGGTGCCGTGTCCAATCCGGACCACGGCAACATCAACGACGGCAAGGCCGGCCGCACGGTTTGGCGTGGCAAGCGCCCGCACAATCGCGGCGTGACCATGAACCCGGTGGACCACCCGCATGGTGGTGGTGAAGGCCGCACCTCCGGTGGCCGTCATCCGGTCAGCCCGTGGGGCAAGCCGACCAAGGGCAAGAAGACGCGGTCCAACAAGGCGACCGACAAGTTCATCCTGCGCTCGCGCCATCAGCGCAAGAGCTAAGAAGAGGTAACGCCAAGTGACTCGTTCTATTTGGAAAGGCCCCTTCATCGACGGCTACCTTCTCAAGAAGGTGGACAAGGTTCGTGAAGGCGGTCGCAATGAGGTGATCAAGATGTGGAGCCGTCGCTCCACCATCCTGCCGCAGTTCGTCGGCCTCACCTTCGGTGTCTACAACGGCCAGAAGCATGTTCCCGTTTCGGTGAACGAGGACATGGTCGGTCACAAGTTCGGTGAATTCGCTCCGACCCGGACCTATTACGGTCACGGCGCGGATAAGAAGGCGAAGAGGAAATAATCATGGGCAAGGCCAAAGCTCCGCGCAGGCTTGCTGACAACGAAGCGCGCGCCGTGTTGCGCACGATCCGTATCAGCCCGCAGAAGCTGAACCTGGTTGCCGCGCTGATCCGCGGCAAGAAGGTCGCGACAGCGCTTTCCGATCTCGAATTCTCGGCCAAGCGGATTTCCGGCACGGTCAAGAAGACGCTGGAATCGGCAATCGCCAACGCGGAAAACAACCACGACCTTGATGTCGATGCGCTGGTAGTGGCGGAAGCCTATGTCGGCAAGTCGATCGTCATGAAGCGGTTCCACGCTCGTGGCCGTGGTCGCGCCAGCCGTATCGAGAAGCCGTTCTCGCACCTCACGATCGTCGTTCGTGAAGTCGAAGAAAAAGGGGAGGCCGCATAATGGGCCAGAAAGTCAATCCGATCGGTCTTCGCCTCGGCATCAACCGCACCTGGGATTCGCGCTGGTTCGCGAACACCGGCGAGTACGGCAAGCTGCTGCATGAGGACATCAAGATCCGCAAGTATCTTGAGAAGGAACTCAAGCAGGCCGCGATCTCGAAGGTCGTGATCGAGCGTCCGCACAAGAAGTGCCGCGTCACCATCCATGCCGCGCGTCCGGGTCTGATCATAGGCAAGAAGGGCGCCGACATCGAGAAGCTTCGCAAGAAGCTGATGGAGATGACGAAGTCCGAGACGCACCTCAACATCGTTGAAGTGCGCAAGCCGGAGATCGACGCGACCCTGGTCGCCCAGTCGATCGCCCAGCAGCTCGAGCGCCGTATCGCGTTCCGCCGCGCCATGAAGCGTGCCGTTCAGTCGGCCATGCGCCTCGGTGCCGAAGGCATCCGCATCAACTGCGCCGGCCGTCTTGGCGGCGCCGAGATCGCGCGCATGGAATGGTACCGTGAAGGTCGCGTGCCGCTGCACACGCTGCGCGCCGATGTCGACTACGGCACGGCCGAGGCGAACACGGCGTATGGCATCTGCGGCGTCAAGGTCTGGGTATTCAAGGGCGAGATCCTCGAGCACGATCCGATGGCTTCGGAACGTCGCGCGACCGAGGGTGATGCCGCGCATGGCGGTGGTGGTGATCGCGAACGCGGTCGTCGTCGCGAAAACGCCTGAGACATTTAGGAATTTGGAGTTAGAACGATGCTGCAGCCAAAGCGCACAAAGTTCCGCAAGCAGTTCAAGGGCCGTATCCATGGTACCGCAAAGGGCGGCACCAACCTGGATTTCGGTGGTTTCGGGCTGAAGGCGCTTGAGCCGAACCGCGTCACCGCGCGTGAGATCGAGGCGGCCCGCCGCGCGATCACTCGCGAAATGAAGCGTGCCGGCCGCGTCTGGATCCGCATTTTCCCGGACGTGCCGGTCACGTCGAAGCCGACCGAAGTCCGCATGGGCAAGGGCAAGGGCGCGGTCGATTACTGGGCGGCGCGCGTCAAGCCGGGCCGCATCATGTTCGAGATCGACGGCGTCAATGAAGAAACCGCCCGTGAGGCGCTGCGTCTCGGCGCGGCCAAGCTCTCGGTCAGGACGCGCTTCGTACAGCGCATCGCAGAATAAGGACGGGCTGATCATGAAAGCCGAAGACATCCGGACCAAGACCCAGGACCAACTGACCGACGACTTGGCCAGCCTGAAGAAGGAGCAGTTCAACCTGCGCTTCCAGAAGGCCACCGGCCAGCTCGAGAAGACCGCGCGCGTGAGGCAGGTCCGCAAGGACATTGCGCGTATCAAGACCATCGCTGCGGAAAAGTCCGCGGCCAAGAAGGCTTAAGGACGAAAACCATGCCAAAGCGCATTCTGCAGGGCACCGTCGTCAGCGACAAGAACGAGAAGACGGTTGTCGTCAAGGTCGAACGGCGCTTCACGCATCCCGTGATGAAGAAGACCGTGCGCATGACCAAGAAGTACAAGGCGCACGACGAGAACAACGCCCACAAGGTTGGCGATCAGGTGTTCATCCAGGAATCGAAGCCGATTTCCAAGGACAAGCGCTGGATCGTCGTATCCTCGGATCAGGCGTAAACAAACGAATTTTGGACAGACCGGGGAGGGGCTTCGAGCCCATCCCGTTAGAAAAGAAGAAGGCGGCCAGTCATGATTCAGATGCAAACAAACCTCGACGTGGCGGATAATTCCGGCGCGCGTCGTGTCATGTGCATCAAGGTGCTGGGCGGCTCGAAGCGGAAATACGCTTCCGTGGGCGACATCATCGTGGTGTCGATCAAGGAAGCCATTCCGCGGGGCCGCGTTAAGAAGGGCGATGTGATGAAGGCGGTCGTGGTTCGCACGGCCAAGGACATCCGCCGCCCGGACGGCAGCGTGATCCGTTTCGACAAGAACGCGGCCGTTCTCGTCGACAACAAAAAAGAGCCGATCGGCACGCGTATCTTCGGACCGGTTCCGCGCGAACTTCGCGCCAAAAACCACATGAAGATCATCTCGCTCGCGCCTGAAGTGCTGTAAGGAGCCGGACCAATGCAAAAGATTAGAAAAGGCGACAAGGTCGTCGTGCTGGCCGGCAAGGACAAGGGCCGTTCGGGCGAAGTCCTCTCGGTTCAGCCGAAGGATGACACCGCGCTGGTGCGCGGCGTCAACATGATCCGTCGTCACCAGAAGCAGTCCCAGTCCCAAGAGGGCGGGATCATCACCAAGGAAGCGCCGATCCAGCTGTCGAACATCGCGCTGGCCGACCCGAAGGATGGCAAGCCGACCCGCGTCGGTTTCATCTTCCAGAAGGACGGCAAGAAGGTGCGCGTCGCCAAGCGCTCGGGAGAAGTCATCAATGGCTAAGGCTCAAACCAAGCAGGCGACTGCCAACAACACGCCGCGCCTCAAGCAGGTCTACAACGAGACCATCCGCAAGGCGCTGCAGGAGCAGTTCGGCTACGACAACGAGATGCAGGTTCCGCGCCTCGACAAGATCGTGCTGAACATGGGTGTGGGCGAAGCGACCGCCGATTCGAAGAAACCTTCGGTCGCGGCCGAGGACCTGGCGATGATTGCCGGCCAGAAGGCCGTCGTCACCCGCGCCCGCAATTCGATCGCGGGCTTCAAGGTTCGCGAGAAGATGCCAATCGGTGCCAAGGTCACGCTGCGCAAGGAACGCATGTACGAGTTCCTCGACCGCCTCGTGAACATCGCGCTGCCGCGCGTCCGCGACTTCCGCGGACTGAACCCCAAGAGCTTCGATGGCCGTGGCAACTACGCCATGGGCATCAAGGAGCACATCGTGTTCCCGGAGATCAATTACGACAAGGTTGATCAGATCTGGGGCATGGACGTCATCGTTTGTACGACTGCGAAGACGGACGACGAAGCCAGGGCTTTGCTCAAGGCCTTCAACTTCCCCTTCCGCCAGTAACGGCAGCGAGAAAAGGAAAAATCTGAAATGGCAAAGACCAGCTCAGTCGAGAAGAACAACAGGCGCCGCAAGCTTGCAGACCAGTACGGTCCCAAGCGCGCTGCGCTCAAAGCGATCATCATGGATCAATCCAAGCCGATGGAAGAGCGCTTCCGCGCTCAGCTCAAGCTTGCCGCCATGCCGCGCAACTCGGCCAAAATTCGCATCCGCAACCGCTGCGAAGTCACCGGCCGCCCGCGCGCCTACTATCGCAAGCTCAAAGTATCGCGCATCGCGCTTCGGGATCTCGGCAATAACGGCCAGATCCCGGGCCTGGTCAAGTCGAGCTGGTAAGGAGGACATAATATGTCATTGAGCGATCCTCTCGGCGATATGCTGACCCGCATCCGCAACGCCTATGGCCGCAAGAAGTCGAGTGTCTCGACGCCGGCCTCGCGTCTGCGCACCCGCGTCCTCGACGTGCTAAAGGCTGAAGGGTATATCCGCGACTACAGCCAGACCGACTTCGATAACGGCAAGTCCGAGATCGAAATCGAGCTGAAGTATTTCGACGGTGCCCCGGTGGTGCGCGAAATCGCCCGCGTATCGAAGCCCGGCCGCCGCGTTTACGTCTCGGCCAAGTCGATCCCGCACGTGGCCAACGGCCTCGGCATTGCCATCCTTTCGACACCGAAGGGCGTGATGGCCGACCATGAAGCACGCGAACAGAACGTCGGCGGCGAGATCCTCTGCCAGATCTTCTGATCCGGCAGCTTACCGCACGTGGAATTCGGTCTTCGGATCGTTCCCGAAGACAGAGACCTGAAACAAGAGAAGTGACGAGGACAACCTGATGTCTCGTATTGGAAAGAAACCCGTTTCGCTGCCGCAGGGCGTGACCGCGACCGTCAATGGCCAGACCGTGACGGCGAAGGGCCCCAAGGGCGAGCTGAAGTTCGTGGTGAACGACGAAGTCCTGGTCAAGATGGAAGGCAGCGAAATCGCTGTCCAGCCGCGCGACCAGACCAAGACCGCCCGCTCCAAGTGGGGCATGTCGCGCACGCAGATCGTCAACATCCTGCAGGGCGTGAAGGACGGTTTCGAGAAGAAGCTCGAGATCACCGGCGTCGGCTATCGCGCCGCCTTGCAGGGCAAGAACCTGCAACTAGCCCTTGGCTTCAGCCATGATGTCGTCTACGAGACGCCGGCCGGCATCACGATCACCGTGCCGAAGCCGACTGAAATCACCGTGGCCGGCATCGACAAGCAGCAGGTCGGCCAGGTCGCGGCGGAGATCCGCGAATACCGCGGTCCCGAGCCCTACAAGGGCAAGGGCGTCCGCTACGCTGGCGAGAAGATCGTCCGCAAGGAAGGCAAGAAGAAGTAATCGGCTTGGCCCTGAAAAGTTGCAGACTTTTCGGACAGGGACCAAGCCACGGAAGTTAACGCCGCGGGGAGCGGTCGCGGGAGGCGCTTCGCCTACCGCATATGGCGGCCCCCGTTTTTTGAAGGCAAGGAACTATCATGGCTATCAAGGAATCCATCCAGCGCCGAGCGCAGCGCGTGCGCCGTCAGATCAAGAAAGTCGCCGGCGAGCGTCCGCGTCTGTCGGTTCATCGCACGTCGAAGAACATCTACGTCCAGGTCATCGACGACGCCAAGGGCCACACCATCGCCGCCGCGTCGACGCTCGAGAAGGACCTCAAGGGTTCGCTCAAGACCGGCGCTGACACTGCTGCCGCCGCTGCGATCGGCAAGCTGATTGCCGAGCGCGCCACCAAGGCCGGCGTCAAGGAAGTCGTCTTCGATCGCGGCGCCTACATCTATCACGGCCGCGTCAAGGCACTGGCTGAAGCGGCCCGCGAAGGCGGTCTCAGCTTCTAAGCATGACCTCCGAAAGTTACAGACTTTTCGGATAAGATCATGCAAAGGAAGAAATAACTTTCACCGTCGGCGACCCAAAGCGGCGCCGGCAATCAGCAACCCGTGCTTCCGGAAAAGAACAAGGAACAGGATATGGCACAGGAACGTAGGGATGGCGGCCGCGGCCGCGATCGTGAAGAACGCGATGACGGGATGGTGGACAAGCTTGTCCACATCAACCGCGTCGCCAAGGTCGTCAAGGGCGGCCGTCGCTTTGGTTTTGCCGCACTCGTCGTCGTCGGCGACCAGAAGGGCCGCGTTGGCTTTGGTCACGGCAAGGCGCGCGAAGTGCCGGAAGCTATCCGCAAGGCAACTGAATCCGCAAAGCGCGACATGATCTTCGTGCCGTTGCGCTCGGGCCGGACGCTGCACCACGACGTCGAGGGACGTTGGGGCGCTGGCCGCGTTCTGCTGCGCGCTGCCAAGCAGGGTACCGGCATCATCGCCGGCGGCCCGATGCGCGCCGTCTTCGAGACGCTGGGCATGCACGATGTGGTTGCCAAGTCGATGGGTTCGTCGAACCCGTACAACATGGTTCGCGCCACCTTCGACGCGCTGAAGAGCCAGATGCATCCCAAGGATGTGGCTGCCGCGCGTGGCATCAAGTATTCGACCCTTCAGGCCCGCCGCGGCACCGCCGTTGCGGCTGAAGAATAGTCGATCTGACCAGGGATTTTGACCATGGCCAAGAAAGCAACCAAGACCATCACCGTTGAGCAGATCGGTTCGCCGATCCGCCGCCCGAAAGAACAGCGCGCAACGCTGGTCGGCCTCGGCCTCAACAAGATGCACAAGCAGCGCACACTGGAAGATACGCCTTCCGTGCGCGGCATGATCGCTGCCGTCCAGCATCTCGTCCGCGTCGTGGACGAGGGCTGAGCAAGAGCGCAGGAGAACCCAGATGAAACTCAATGATCTCCGTGACAAGGACGGCGCGACGCACTCCAAGAAGCGTCTCGGCCGCGGCATCGGCTCCGGCTCCGGCAAGACCGCCGGTCGCGGCGTCAAGGGCCAGAAGGCGCGCTCCGGCGTCGCCGTCAACGGCTTCGAGGGTGGCCAGATGCCTCTCTACAGGCGCCTGCCGAAGCGTGGCTTCAACAACATCTTCGCCAAGAGCTTCACCGTTGTCTCGCTGGCCCGTATCCAGGAAGCCGTCGATGCCAAGAAGCTTGACGTCAAGGCGACCGTGACGGCCGAGGCGCTTGTCGCCGCCGGTGTCATCCGTCGCGTCAAGGATGGCGTGCGCGTGCTGTCCGATGGCGAACTCAAGGCCAAACTCGCCTTCGACGTCGCCGGCGCCTCCAAGGCCGCGATCGAGAAGATCGAAAAGGCCGGCGGTTCGGTCAAGCTGCCGGAAAAGGCAGCCGCCGAGTAACGGCAATTTGAAGAGCGGGCGGCAAGAGTGGTATCCGTTTTTGCTTCCGATCGCGCTTTGACCTGCTCAATTTAGCGGCCGCGTCGACGCGGCCGCTTGCATGTTTACAGCCCGGAGCTTATCTCGTGAGCTTCGGTGAAACGCACCGCCTGACCTCACGGGCCATCAAGCGTTACCAAGCGGAGAATCAGGCATGGCTTCGGCTGCTGAACAACTAGCCTCGAATCTGAATTTCTCGGCCTTCGCCAAGGCGGAGGACCTTAAGAAACGCATCTGGTTCACCATCGGCGCGTTGCTCGTATATCGCCTCGGCACCTACATCCCGCTTCCCGGCATCAATCCCGACGCTTTCGCCCAGGCCTTCTCCTCGCAGAGCAAGGGCGTGCTCGGCATGTTCAACATGTTCGCCGGCGGTGCCGTGCAGCGCATGGCGATCTTTGCACTCGGCATCATGCCCTACATCTCCGCTTCCATCATCATGCAGCTGATGACCTCGGTCATTCCCTCGCTGGAAGCGCTGAAGAAGGAAGGCGAGCAGGGCCGCAAGGTCATCAACCAGTACACGCGCTACGGCACCGTGCTCCTGGCGCTGGTGCAGGCCTATGGCATTTCGGTGGGACTGGAGAACGGCAACGGCATCGTCAGCGATCCCGGCATGTTCTTCCGCATCTCCACCGTCGTCACGCTGGTCGGCGGCACCATGTTCCTGATGTGGCTGGGCGAGCAGATCACCGCGCGCGGCATCGGCAACGGCATTTCGCTGATTATCTTCTCCGGCATCGTCGCCGGCTTGCCGCATGCCATTTCCGGCACACTGGAGCTCGGCCGTACCGGCGCCCTGTCGACCGGTCTGATCCTGGCGATCATCGTGCTGGCCATCGTCGTCATCGCGCTTATCGTGTTCTTCGAGCGCGCCCAGCGCCGCCTGCTGATCCAGTATCCGAAGCGCCAGGTCGGCAATCGCATGTTCCAGGGCGACACCTCGCATCTGCCGCTTAAGCTCAACACCTCGGGCGTTATCCCGCCGATCTTCGCGTCGTCGCTGCTTCTGCTGCCGGCCACCGTCGCCGGCTTCTCGCAGACGACCAACATGCCGGCCTGGGCCAGCACCATCCTGGCCTCGCTTGGCCACGGCCAGCCGCTCTACATGGCATTCTATGCGGCCATGATCGTGTTCTTCGCCTTCTTCTACACAGCGATCGTGTTCAACCCGAAGGACACCGCCGACCAGCTCAAGAAGCATTCGGGCTTCATCCCGGGCTACCGTCCGGGCGAGCGCACCGCCGATTACATCGACTACGTTCTCACCCGCATCACTGTCGTCGGCGCCATCTATCTGGTGCTGGTGTGCCTGTTGCCGGAGTTCCTGATCTCGGCGACTGGCGTACCATTCTACCTCGGTGGCACATCGCTTCTGATCGTGGTCAGTGTCACGCTCGATACGGTTGCGCAGATTCAGGGTCACCTGATCGCGCACCAGTATGAAGGCCTGATCAAGAAGTCGAAGCTGCGCGGGGGGAAGAAAGCCAGATGAGGTTGATTTTGCTTGGGCCGCCAGGAGCGGGCAAGGGGACACAAGCACAAAGACTGGTAGGAAAACACGGCATACCGCAGCTCTCGACGGGTGATATGCTGCGTGCCGCCGTTCAGGCCGGTACCGAGGTCGGCAAGCGTGCCAAGGCGGTGATGGATGCCGGCGAGCTGGTGTCCGACGCCATCGTCAACGCCATCGTCGCCGAGCGTATCGATCAGGCTGACTGCGCCAAGGGTTTTATCCTCGACGGCTATCCGCGCACGCTGGTGCAGGCCGATGCGGTTGAATCGATGCTTTCAGAGCGTGGCATTGGTCTCGACACCGTCATTGAACTGGTTGTCGACGACAAGGCCCTGGTTGGTCGAATCGTCAAGCGCGCCGATGATGCAAAGGCCGCCGGCCAGCCGGTTCGCAAGGACGACAATCCCGCCGTGTTCGAGGAGCGCCTGCGGGAGTACTACAAGAAGACCGCTCCGCTGACCGGCTACTATTACGCCAAAGGCAAGCTCAAGACTGTCGACGGTATGGCCAGTATCGACGCGGTAACCGCCGAGATTGAAGCCGTGCTCGCCGCGGCCGAGAAGGCGCGGTAAGGGAATCTAAAGATTAAGCTTGACGGACATGGCTTGCTGCGGTATGGCGGCCCGTCTTCCTATCAGATGCGCGCTTTGCCTGTCCGCAAGGGCAGGGCAGTCGCTTTGAACTGGAAACTCCCGCAAGGGCCGGCCTCCACCGGACGCGGGGCAATCTGAATAATGCCGGCTTGTCCGGCCCACATGGAGAAGAGAAGAACATGGCTCGTATAGCCGGCGTCAACATTCCGACCAACAAGCGCGTCGTCATCGCGCTTCAGTACATTCACGGCATTGGCAAGAAGTTCGCCCAGGAGATCGTCGACAAGGTCGGCATCCCGGCCGAGCGTCGCGTCAACCAGCTGACCGATGCGGAAGTGCTGCAGATCCGCGAGACCATCGACCGCGACTATCAGGTCGAAGGCGACCTGCGTCGCGAAGTGTCGATGAACATCAAGCGGCTCATGGACCTTGGCTGCTACCGCGGCCTGCGTCACCGCCGCTCGCTGCCGGTTCGCGGCCAGCGCACGCACACCAACGCACGTACCCGCAAGGGCCCGGCCAAGTCGATCGCCGGCAAGAAGAAGTAAGAGACTGAGTAGCTGGTGGCGGGTAGTGAATTGCGGCGTTGACGCCTGCACTGTCACTACTCACTAATTCACTACTCACTTTTCCAGGTGGAGCCGCTGGCATTACGGCGGTGTAGAGATCAACTGAAAGGACTATCATGGCCAAGGAAGCCGCTCGTGTTCGCCGTCGCGAACGCAAGAACATTTCGTCGGGCGTTGCCCACGTCAATTCGACCTTCAACAACACGATGATCACCATCACCGACGCGCAGGGCAATTCGATTGCCTGGTCGTCGGCCGGTGCCCAGGGCTTCAAGGGCTCGCGCAAGTCGACCCCGTTCGCCGCCCAGATGGCTGCCGAGGACGTTGCCAAGAAGGCCCAGGAACACGGCATGCGCATGCTCGAAGTCGAGGTCTGCGGACCGGGCTCCGGTCGTGAGTCGGCGTTGCGCGCCCTGCAGGCGGCCGGCTTCACCATCACCTCGATCCGTGATGTGACGCCGATCCCGCACAATGGCTGCCGTCCGCGCAAGAAGCGCCGCGTCTAAGCAATTTATCGAACGCCGCGTGAGCGCCCAAGGGCGTTCCTCCACGGTATTCCAGGTCGCCCGCCACGATTGGATGGTGGCGGGTCAACGGAAGGAAAGCATCATGATCCAGAAAAATTGGCAGGAACTGATCAAGCCGAACAAGATCGAGTTCTCGTCGAAGAAGAAGACGCTGACCACGCTGGTCGCTGAGCCGCTCGAGCGTGGCTTTGGCCTGACGCTTGGCAACGCGCTGCGCCGCGTGCTTCTGTCTTCGCTTCGCGGGGCGGCCGTCACCGCCGTGCAGATCGACGGTGTTCTGCACGAATTCTCGTCCATCGCCGGCGTGCGCGAGGACGTGACCGACATCGTCCTGAACATCAAGGAAATCGCCATCCGCATGGAGGGCGATGGCCCCAAGCGCATGGTCGTTCGCAAGCAGGGCCCGGGTGCGGTTCTTGCCGGCGACATCCAGACGGTTGGCGACGTGGAGATCCTCAACCCCGACCACGTCATCTGCACGCTGGACGAAGGCGCTGAAATCCGCATGGAATTCACCGTCGACACCGGCAAGGGCTACGTGCCTGCCGAGCGCAACCGCGCCGAGGACGCGCCGATTGGCCTGATCCCGGTCGACAGCCTCTATTCGCCGGTGAAGAAGGTCTCCTACAAGGTCGAGAACACCCGCGAGGGCCAGGTTCTCGACTATGACAAGCTGACCATGACCATCGAGACCGACGGTTCGATCTCGGGCGAGGACGCGGTGGCTTTCGCCGCCCGCATCCTGCAGGACCAGCTTGGCCTGTTCGTCAACTTCGACGAGCCGCAGAAGGAAGTCGCCGCCGAAGCCGTCACCGAGCTCGCCTTCAACCCGGCGCTGCTCAAGAAGGTCGACGAACTCGAGCTTTCGGTGCGTTCGGCCAACTGCCTGAAGAACGACAACATCGTCTATATCGGCGATCTCATCCAGAAGACCGAAGCCGAGATGCTGCGCACCCCGAACTTCGGCCGCAAGTCGCTGAACGAGATCAAGGAAGTGCTGGCAGCGATGGGTCTGCACCTCGGCATGGAAGTGCCTGACTGGCCGCCGGAAAACATCGAAGACCTCGCCAAGCGTTACGAAGACCAATATTGAGCATGAATTCCAAGGATGGGCGGCGTGAGCCGCTCGATCCGACGGTCATGCGGAAAACCCTCGGAGGCCGTGGCCTCTTGAACAACTGAAGAAGGAAAAGAGCCATGCGCCACGGTTTTAAAGGCCGCCGCTTCGCCCGCAGCATTAGCCACCGCAAGTCGATGTTCGCCAACCTGGCGGTGTCGCTGCTCGAGCACGAGCAGATCGTCACCACCTTGCCGAAGGCGAAAGACCTGCGTCCGATCGTTGAGAAGCTGGTGACCCTCGGCAAGCGCGGCGACCTGCACGCGCGCCGCCAGGTGATCGCGCAGATCGGCAATGAAGGCGTCGTCAAGCGCCTGTTCGACACCATCGCCCCGCGCTATGCCACCCGCAACGGCGGCTATCTGCGCATCATGAAGGCCGGCTTCCGTCACGGCGACAATGCCGCGATGGCGGTCATCGAGTTCGTCGATCGCGACACCTCGGCCAAGGGCGCCGGCGATCGCGCCCGCATCGAAGCCGAAGGCACGGACGAAGTCGCAGCCGCATAAGGCTTCGCCTTTTCGGAGTGAATTAGAGGGGCCTGCGGGCCCCTTTTTCATAACGGCGTGCGCCAAGGCGTGCCCAAAACGATTGACTGCCGCGAAAATAATCGGATTTCAGCGGCTTAGCCTTTCATTTTGCACATTCGTCGGGACAATGCGCCCGAACTCGCTTGGAGGATTCGTAATGCGCGCCAAAAGACTGTCCTTTGTTCTGCTCTGCGCCTTCATGGTGTTCGCAGCCACACCGGCAGTTCGGCATGCGCTGGCCGAAGACGCTGCCAAGCCCGCCGATCCAGGCCTCTCCGACGTGTTGACGGACTTGCTGCATGGCGTCGAAGGCGAGAATGCCACTTCAGGTCCGGACAAGCGCGTGCCTTTCGGCCGGGAGGAGGTCCAGCTTTCATTCGCGCCGCTGGTCAAGCAGACGGCACCCGCGGTGGTCAACGTCTATGCCTCGCAGACCGCCAAGGTGACATCGCCTTTCGAAGGCGATCCATTCTTCGAGGAATTCTTCGGCCGTGCCCAGCCGCGTGCGCAGTCTTCGCTCGGCTCGGGCGTGCTCGTCGATCCGAGCGGTGTCATCGTGACCAATTTCCACGTCATCAAGGATGCCGATGAGGTCAAGGTGGCGACCGCCGACGGCCGCGAATTCACCAGCAAGGTGATGCTGAAGGACGAGACGCTCGATCTCGCCGTGCTCAAGATCGAGTCCGACAAGCCGTTCCCGGTCATCGCCATCGGGGATTCCGACGCGCTCGAGGTCGGTGACCTGGTGCTGGCCATCGGCAACCCGTTCGGTGTTGGCCAGACCACAACCAGCGGCATCGTTTCCGCGCTTGCCCGCAGCCATATCGGCGTTTCGGATTCGGGTTATTTCATCCAGACAGACGCCGCCATCAACCCCGGCAATTCTGGCGGCGCGCTGATCAACATGGGCGGCCAGCTGATCGGCATCAACACCGCCATCTACAGCCGCAGCGGCGGCTCGATCGGCATCGGGTTCGCCATCCCCGCCAACATGGTGCGGGCTTTCGCCGATGCCGCCAAGGCCGGTCTCGATTTCTTCGAACGGCCCTATATCGGCGCCGAATTCGAAGCGGTGACGCCGCAGATCGCCGAATCGCTGGGCATGGAAAAGCCGACCGGCGCGCTGGTCTCCTCCGTCGACGTGACGGGTCCCGCCGGCAAGGCAGGATTGAAGCCGGGCGATGTCGTGCTGCAGATCAATGGCAAGCCGGTCGAGAGCATCGAGGCGCTCGACTACCGCATGGCGACGCTGTCGATCGGCACCAAGGCGAATTTCGCGATCCTGACCAAGGGTCAGCAAGCGGCGATGGACATTGCGCTGGAGCGCGCGCCGGCGGGGGCGAAAGCCTCGGAAGTGACGCTGCATGGCCGCAGCCCGTTCTCGGGCGCGAAGGTTTCGGAACTGTCGCCGCGGCTTGCCCAGAAGCTTGGCTTGCGCACCGATCTCAAGGGCGTGACGGTGATCGATATCAATCGCGATTCGCCGGCCGCCGATTTCGGCTTTCAGCCAGGCGACATCGTGCGCGAGGTCAACGGCACCACCATCGACACCGCCGCGGTGCTGGTGCAGGTCGCCCAGCAGGATACGCGCTGGTGGCGCTTTACCGTCGAGCGCGGCGGGCAGATACTGCGCCAGGTTTTGCGTTACTGAGTTCGACCCTGAAGGGATCGCGCTCCAAACTTGGAGCAGGTCGGTGTTTCACCAAAACGCCGACCTGCTCTATATCCTTGTTTTGACGCAATCCCGGACGGAAGTTTTGACGCAGTCCCGGACGGAAAATCGCTTCACACTTTTCCTGGAATTGCTCTGAGGAAGTGCATGGCCGATCTGTTCAGCGTTGACGAACCGGAAAAGGTGCCGCCCGGACGGCCGCTGGCCGACAGGTTGCGTCCGAAAAATCTCGGCGAGGTCGTTGGCCAGGAACATCTGACGGGGCCCGATGGCGCGCTGACCCGGCTGATCGGCTCCGGCTCGCTGGGATCGATGATCTTCTGGGGGCCGCCAGGCACCGGCAAGACCACGGTGGCGAGGCTGCTTGCCGGCGAGACCAGCCTTGCCTTCGAGCAGATATCGGCGGTCTTTTCCGGTGTCGCCGACCTGAAGAAAGTGTTCGAGGCGGCCAAGCTGCGCCGTGCCAACGGCCGCCAGACCTTGCTTTTCGTCGACGAGATACATCGCTTCAACCGCGCCCAGCAGGATTCATTCCTCCCCGTCATGGAGAATGGGACGGTCGTGCTGGTGGGCGCCACCACAGAAAACCCGTCCTTCGAACTCAACGCGGCCTTGTTGTCGCGCGCGCGGGTCATGGTCTTTCATTCGCTGGGTGAGGACAGCATCGCCAAGCTGATGACGCGGGCGGAGGAGGCGGAGGGCAGGGCGCTGCCGCTTGATGATGAAGCGCGCACGATGCTCATTCGTATGAGCGATGGCGACGGACGCGCATCGCTGACACTGGCAGAAGAGGTCTGGCGCGCGGCCAAACCTGGCGAGATATTCGATCCCGAAGGGCTGCAGCGCATCGTCCAGCGCCGTGCGCCGATTTACGACAAGGGCCAGGATGGCCATTACAACCTGATCTCGGCGCTGCACAAGTCGGTGCGCGGCTCGGATCCCGATGCCGCCCTCTACTATCTCGCGCGCATGTTCGATGCCGGGGAGGATCCGCTCTATCTAGGCCGCCGGCTGGTTCGCATGGCGATGGAGGACATCGGGCTGGCCGATCCGCAGGCCCTGGTCGTCGCCAACGCGGCCAAGGATGCCTACGACTATCTCGGCTCTCCGGAGGGGGAACTCGCCTTTGCCGAGGCCACCGTCTATCTCGCCACCGCGCCCAAATCCAATGCCGTTTACACTGCCTTCAAGGCTGCGACGCGGGCCGCTAAGGAACATGGCTCGCTGCTGCCGCCGAAGCATATTCTTAACGCGCCGACCAAGCTGATGAAGGAAGAGGATTACGGCGCCGGCTACCGCTACGACCATGATGAGCCAGATGCCTTTTCAGGCCAGGATTATTTTCCGGAAAAGATGGGCCGCCAGACCTTCTACGATCCGCCCGAGCGTGGTTTCGAGCGCGACATCAGGAAGCGGCTCGACTACTGGGCAAAGCTGCGCAAAGAGCGGGAATAGCCGGGCTTGCGGAGCCCGGTGGCCCTATCGGCGCAAAACGCGGCCTCGCCCTGGGGCATTTCCACTTCGGTTCTCCTGCATGGGCTGCTCGCCGCTAGCGTCATGTTGATACCATGCCGAAGCGCCCGAGCCGGCCAGAGGAGGAGCGCGTGTCGGTCGCCATCCTGACGTCACTGCCATTTGAGGTTTCGACAAGGCCGCACCCAGCCCGGCCAGATACCATGGCCGTTGTGCGGTGATCCAAAAAACCTTATCAAGGCGCACGGCCGGGCGGTGGCCGTTGCCATTATTGGGCACCTCATTCGCAACAGGATCGCGCTTCGCGCGTGGAAAAATGACAAAAACCCTTCGCAAATCCCTTCGCAAATTCGCCATTGCCATCCCTCTTCTCGCCCTTGGCTTCTATTTCATCCCGATCCTAACGACGATCTTCATCGTCTGTGGTCTGATCGACGTGTTGCGCAACGATAGGAAGGATTTGGCGCTGTTCAGCGGCTACTTCCTGGGCAACGGGCTCTTCACCTGGCTGCTGTCGCCCTTCAACCTGCTGGTCGATCTCCTGTGCTACAGAAATCCGGGCGTGTGGAAACTGGAGCAGTTTCCCGCCGACTATCAGCGTGAGGTCAATGAGGTCCTTGATGTATTCAAGGCGCGCAAGGATGAGATCATCGCCGACATCGACGCCAATTTCGGCGCCGGCCGGCGCGGCATGTATGTCTACCAGTGGTACGGCAAGCACAGGATCGACAACGTCGAGGAATTCAACAAGGACTTCAAATATATCAAGACGATTGCCGTTTCCGTCTTCAGCAAGCGCGAATCGACCTCTTGGCATTTCGGGCCGCTGCGGCTCAGCCTGCGTATCCTCTACAATCTGATCCCGGTGAAAGCGGAGATTTTCGTCGAATGCGGCAACGTCAAGAACTACTGGTACGACAATCCGCAGTTCATTTTCGACGACACGCTGCTGCATCGCTCGGTCAACGAGTATGATGGCCGCCGCTACTGCGTGTTCATGGATATTATCAGGCCGTCCCCGGTGCCCCGCCTGATCGCTGGCATGCTTGCGGTCGTCTCGGTGAGCGTCGAGCGCATCAACTCGATGTTCTACAAGAACTGGAAGATGATTGGCTCGACCAAACCGAAGAAGATTGGAACGACCTGAGCCGAAATTCGTCAACGCTACCGGCGACACCGGCAGCGTTCTGACGCCTGCAGGTGTGAGTTCGGCCATTCATTGCAGGGCGCTGATGTCCGGCGGACCTCCTGGAAAGGCGCGCTCCACGCTTGCGGCGTCCGCTTGTTCAAGTATACATCCGTTTCGAGCTCAATATTCATCCTGTGATTCTCATGGGGTGCGCATTTGCCGGAATGGCTCTTGGCTGTGCCAGCGCTTTCCCGTTTGATCGCAACGGTTCTTATCTCTTCCTCTCTTGGCGGCCTCAGGTGACAAGCGACAAGGTCTTCGGATTCTGGACGGCAACCTACATAGCCACCGCATTGCTGGGTGTTGCTGTCTGCGTCGTCTACATAAACCTCGAAGAATCCGTCTACTATTGGGACTTCGCCGCCTATTTCAACACGTTCAACCGGGAGGGCGCTCTCCTGGTCAAGAGCCCTCTGGAATGGCTGAGCCATGTTGGCATCTCCATCGAAAGGGACGACTACAGTGCGGCAATTCTGGTGCCTCTGATGCCGTTTTACCTGTTGTTTGGCGGCTCACGACTTTCCTATATGGCCTCAATAGTCGCAGTCTATTTTGTCCCGACGATTCTTGTCATAGCGCGAATGAGCTACGTTGAAGCGGTCTCCGCGACGTCTCCGTCCCGAGGCTGGTTTGCCGTCTGGATCGCGGTCTTTCTCTACACGCCGTTCTGGGCGGCAACGCTTCGTGGGCTGCCGGACATTGCCGGTTGTTTCGCGCTTGCCGCGGGGACCTGGATTCTTTGGAAGTCGAAGTTCCTGACCCGTGAACCTGTGATCAGCGCAATGAGCGCCGGCGCGTGCCTGTGGTTGGCGTTCATGCTGCGCCGTTGGTACGCCTATAGCGTGATGGGGGTCGCTATTTCCGCGGCTTTCTTTTGTCTGTTGCTGGTTGCCAAGGATCGGGATTTCCCTGCGCTGCGGAAAGCCATGTTGGGGGGCATGTGCGCGCTCGCCGTCATCCTGGGAAGCGCGTGGAATTTTCAGCTTCCGCTGATCGCCAGGATTCTGGGAACCAGCTATGGCGATCTTTACAGCGGGTACAGGACGGATCTCGTCACCCAACTTGGCGAAATGGCCTCCAGGCTCAGTTGCCTGAATTGGCTCTTGGTGCTGGTGGGCCTTTGCTTATCCGTTGCGCGAGGCAACAGGTTTGTCTTGTTCTGCGCTGTCGCCTCGGTACTCACGTTTTTCCTTTTCACCCGAACGCAGGATCCGGAACGGCACCATTCGATGCCGATGTTTCTTTGGCTCTTTCCCGCCTATGCCCAAGCGATCGTTGCAATCGTTTCGGTGCCGGCGCTGAGAGCGCGATGGTCAACCGCCGTCATTGCCGTTGTCGCTGGACTCGCTTTTTTGGGCACCTTTTTTCCGATAGGTCGTCAGCTGCTGTCACCGGTCAGCGTCGTTTTTGCCAAGGAAGCCACACTCCCCCTGCATCTCGACAATCTTCCCGAATACAGACGGCTTATTGCCGATCTTACAAGCAAAATGGGACCAGAGGATCGGTTTTCCGTCTTTGCGTCGGGCTCGGTCCTGAGCGACTCGCTGCTTTTTGGCATGGACCGAAACCTTCTCCCTTACGTCGGGTGGTCTTGCCAGGTGGATAGTCGCGACCAGTTCGTACCGGAAGCATTGAAATCAAGGTATGCGGTCGTCACCGACCGACCGGTTACTCATTTGCAATGGGGCGCGCAACTGTGCGTCACGATGCCGAACCAATATATATTCGAAGGAAAAGGCATCGGTGCTGCCTATAAGCGCATTGCGGCATATCAGCTGTCCGGCGGTGTTGCCGGCTACCTCTACGAGCGGATGCGCCCGGTCAGCAAAGTGGAAATCGACGCCCTCTACAGCGAGTTCAAGAAGAAATATCCGCATTGGACCGCGCCTGAGTAGTCACCTTGTATCGGTTGCATTTCAATGCTGCTCAGGCGACCCCAACCGAGCGCAGGCCACGGCCTTCTCCATATGCGCGTGGCGTGCCTTGCCAATCGCTGTGATCGCTCACAACCGAAATGCGCTGAAGTATGTAGCTTGTCGTTGTTGCGCGAATCTGATGCTTCGTAATCTGCAAGCGGTTTTTTGTTGTACATTAGCGGCGGCAAATATCATGGCTCGATTGGTCGGTTTCGCAATTTCGCTTCGGTGACCCAAGTGGAAAATCTCAGGAGCGGTTGGCTTTGGGGCGGGCTTTATATATGCACAGCATTGCTGTGCGTTGCTTTTGTAGCAATATACATAGGTCTGGAAGATCCAGTCTATTATTGGGATTATGACGCCTATTTCAAGGTGTTTAACCAGCAGGGTGATTTCCTGGTTGAGAATCCCGTCCAGTGGCTGCGCCAATTGCGGGCATCTATCCAGAAGGACAGTTACAGTGTGGCGATTTTGGCGGCGCTGATGCCATTCTACACGGTCTTCGGCGGCTCGAGATTTTCATACATCGCTGCGGTTGTTGCGGTTTACCTGGTTCCGACTGCTCTCTTCATAGGTAGAATAAGCTATCTCGAGGCGGTCCCCGCGAAGCGTTCGCCACGAAGCTGGTTTGCCGTTTGGGTTGCGGCCGTTCTCTACACACCATTTTGGGCGGCGACACTTCGCGGGATGCCGGACATTGCCGGTTCCTTGGCGCTAGTCGCGGCAACCTATTTCATTTGGAAATCAAAATTCCTCACGCAGGAGCCGGTGGCCAGCGGAGTACGGGTCGGTGGATATCTGTGGTTGGCGTTCATGCTGCGCCGCTGGTATGCGTATTCCGCCGTGGCGGTCGCAATTTCCGCGGCATTCTTTTTTTTACCGCGGATCGCAATGAACCGGGACTTTCCGGCCCTCTGGAAAGCCGTGTTGGGAGGCTTGTGTGCGGTTCTCGTTGTTGCCGGAGCGGCATGGATTTTCCAGCTGCCCCTGATCCTCGAGATTTTGGGGACCAACTACGGCGAGCTCTACGCCGGATACAAGACGAATTTCCTCTCCCAACTCGAGCAAATTGGATCCAGGCTCAGCTATGCAAACTGGCTATTGATCCTGGTGGGCCTTTATTTCTCTGTTGTACGCGGCAACCGCTTCTCTTTGTTCTGTGCCGTTGCCTCGGCGCTCACCTTTTTTCTGTTTACCCGGACGCAGGATCCGGATCGCCATCATTCGATGCCTATATTTCTTTGGCTTTTTCCTGCCTATGCTCAGGCAATCGTCGCGATCGTTTCGGGGTCAACGCTGAGGGCGCGATGGACGGCAGCTAGTATAGCCGTTGCCGCTGGACTGGCGTTCTTGGGCACCTTCTTGCCGGGCGGTCGACAACTGCTGTCGCCGATCAGCTACGTGTACGCCAGGGAAGCCACGCTTCCTCTTCACCTCGACAATCTGCCTGAATATAAGCGGCTCGCTGATGACCTTCTCGCCAAGATGGAACCCGATGATCGTTTTGCGGTGTTTGCTTCAGGTTCGGTCATGAACGATTGGCTGTTGCTTGGAATGAACCCTGGTTTGTCCTCACACCTGGAGCCGACTTGTCAAGTGGACAGCCGTGATGAATTCGGGCCGAAAGCATTGAAATCTAAATTTATAGTCGTTACCGACCCGCCCGTTACCCACCTGCAGCAGGGCGCGCAGATCTGCGTCACGATGCCAAACCAATATATCCTCGAAGGCAGGGGCATTGGCGCCGCATACAGGCGCCTGGCCTCTTATCAACTCTCCGAGGGGGTCAACGGCTATCTGTATGAGCAGATGCGTCCGGTCAGCAAAGTCGAGGTCGACGCTCTTTATAGTGAATTTCAAAAGAAATACCCAAGCTGGCAACCGCCCCAATGGTGACGTCGGATCGATTGCGTTTCCGGTAGCTGGCCGATGTGAAGTTGCGCGAGTTGCAAGCGCGTTCCGGAGCGCCGTCGCAAACTTGAGGGATTGACGCCGCCACGCGTGCGAAGGCAGTAACGTTCTATGTTCAATCTGCTTCTCGTAGCCGTCGGCGGCGGCATCGGCGCCGGCATCCGCCATCTGACCAGCATGGGCGCGCTGCGCCTCGTCGGTCCCAACTATCCCTGGGGCACGATGGCGATCAACATCGTCGGCTCGTTTGCGATGGGGCTGTTCATCGCCATCCTTGCGCGTCGCGGCGGGTCCAATGAGGTCAGGCTGTTCGTTGCTACCGGCATTCTTGGAGGCTTCACCACCTTCTCCGCCTTTTCGCTCGACTTCGCGGCCCTGTGGGAACGCGGCTCGACACTGCCGGCGTTCGGATATGCGCTTGCCAGCGTCGTTGGCGCGATCATTGCCCTGTTTCTGGGACTTTGGCTCGCAAGAACCGTTTCATAATGTTATTGCCGCGCCAAGCGCAGGCCAAGAGCCCTGCTCGGGAAACGGATAAGCGAAGAAGACATGGCAGGCGTTGAACAGATCACGGTGGAGGCCGGCGAGGCGGGCATGCGGCTCGATCGCTGGTTCAAGACCCATTTCCCGGGCCTTGGCTTCGGCCATCTACAGAAGCTGCTGCGCTCCGGCCAGATCCGCGTCGATGGCGGCCGGGTCAAGGCCGACACCCGCGTCGAGCCAGGGCAGATGGTTCGCGTTCCGCCGCTCGAGGTAGACAAGAAGGGCGAGAGCGCGCTCACCGGCCACTCGATCCGCAACCAGGGCGACGCCGATGTGCTCGCCAAGATGCTGATCCACGAGGATCCCAAGGTCTTCGTCTTCAACAAGCCGGCGGGCCTCGCCGTTCAGGGCGGCTCCGGCGTTACCCGCAATGTCGATGACATGCTGGAAGCATGGCGCAGCCAGAAAGGCGAGAAGCCGCGGCTGGTGCACCGGCTCGACCGCGACACGTCGGGTGTGCTGGTGGTGGCCCGCACGAGGCTGGCCGCGATGAAGCTTTCAGAGGCGTTCCGGGCGCGGGAAACCAAGAAGACCTACTGGGCGCTGGTCAAGGGCGTGCCGCCCAAGCGCGAGGACAAGATCTCGACCTGGCTGATCAAGGAGGCTACGCCGGACGGCGACCGCGTGCGCATCGCCGCGCATGGCGAGAAAGGCGCCGACCACGCCGTGTCCTATTATCGCATCATCGAGCAGGCGGCGCAGACCATGACCTGGCTGGAGATGGAACCTTATACCGGCCGCACACACCAGCTTCGCGTCCATGCCGCCCATATTGGCTGCCCGATCATCGGCGACCCGAAATACTTCGAGGCCGACACCAACTGGGATTTTCCTGGCGGCATTCAAAACCGGCTGCATCTGCACGCGCGCCGCATCATTATCCCGCACCCGGACAAGGGCGTCATCGACGTCACCGCGCCGATGCCGCCGCACATGCGCCAGAGCTGGAACCTGATCGGCTTCGATGACGCCAGCGCGGAGGACTAACCGTGAGCGGCGCCACCGATGCGCTCGATCGGCGCGACGCGGTCGACATGGCCGCCGCCTCGATCATGGTCGGCCTGACATTCTCCTGGGGACTGAACTACGTCGCCGCCAAGGTCTCTTATGCCGGTTACGACCCCGTCTTCCTCTCGATCGCGCGTTCGGTCATCGGTGGTTTCTGCGTCTTTCTCTGGTGTCGCTGGCGCGGCATTGCGCTGTTCACCAGGGATGGGACATTGCCGGCGGGTATCGCGGTCGGCTTGCTTTTCGGCGTCGAGTTCCTTTGTCTCTACGTTGGCCTGGAGCATACGACCGTGGCGCGCAATACTTTGCTGGTCAACTCAATGCCGTTCTGGATGCTGATCGGCGGCCACTTCCTGCTTGGCGAACAGATCACCATGCGCAAGTTCCTCGGACTGCTGTTGGCCTTCGCCGGTCTTGCCGCGGTCTTTTCCGATAAGCTCGGGGGTAGCGGAGACATGCTGTTCGGTGATCTCCTGAGCCTCGGTTCGGGGTTGTTCTGGGCCCTGACCAATATCCTTATCAAACGATCGAAACTGGTCGAGGCGAGTGCGGAAAAACTGCTGCTCTATCAACTCGCCGGCGCTGCGATCGTTGGCGTGATGGTCCTGCCTCTTGCCGGCCCGCCGGTGCGCGATCCCTCCCTGTTGCCGACATTGGCGCTGCTTTTCCAGGCGATCTATATCGTCGCCTTCACCTATGTGTTGTGGTTCTGGCTGCTGCGCCGCTATCCGGCCTCGGGCTTGTCCAGCTTCACCTTCCTGTCGCCGGTCTTCGGTGTCTTAAGCGGTGCGATCATCTTGAACGAGCCGCTGACCATTCGTATTTTTCTTGCACTTGGCTTGATTGCGGCCGGCCTGGTCATCGTCAACCGGCCGGCACGCAAGCTGATACCGGTGTAAGAAAGGCACTTCATGCGTGATATCCTCAACGACCTCGAAGCGGGCAAGTATCTTTCCGATCCGGATCCGGTGCGTCGCGCCCAGATTCAGATGAAGACGCCGCTGCCCAAGCGCTTCTATAAGAAGGTCTCGGTCGCGCCGGTGGAAGGTGGCTTTGCCATCCATCTCGACGGCAAGCCGGTGCGCACGCCGGGCAAAGCACTGCTGGCGCTGCCAACCGAGGCGGCCGCGACGCTGGTTGCCGGCGAGTTCGCGGAACAGGGCGAGACGATCAATCCGATGACGATGCCGGTTATGCGGCTGGTCAACACCGCCATCGATGGCGTGGCCAGCGATCCGCAGGCGGTTCTGGAAGACATTCTGCGGTTTGCCTCGTCGGATCTGCTCTGTTATCGCGCCGATGCCCCGCAAGGGCTGGTCGAGCGGCAGAACGAGCAGTGGGATCCCGTCATCGACTGGGCCCGCGCGGCACTTGGGGCCCGCTTCAACCTTGCCGAGGGCATCATCCATGTCGAGCAACCGCGCGAAACCATTGCGGTGCTGGGCAGCCATCTGGCGCAACGCGCCGAACCGCTGCGCCTTGCCGCCATTCATGTCATGACGTCGTTGACCGGCTCGGCATTGCTGGCCTTGGCGGTCGATTTCGGCGAGCTAGACGGCGAGCAGGCCTGGGCCGCCGGCCATGTCGACGAGGACTGGCAGACCGCACAGTGGGGACAGGACGCCGAAGCCGTCGCGCGCCGCGCCGCTCGCAAACGGGACATGATGGCCGCCGTCGGCTTGCTCGAAGCACTGCGGGCCTGAGCGCTTCGCTCCGCCTTCGCACTGCACCTAATACGAAAGTCATAATCCCATCGTCGCGGTGCCCTTTCCCCGCCCTTTCTGCCATTTTCCCTGTGTTGGCTGCGTCTTTGAGTCCGCGTTCGGAGGAGAACGCGGACGTCGGCGCACAGCATCGAGGTCTCACGGGAGGATAAACCCTATGGCAATGGCATCGACCGCCGGCGGAACGAGCCGCGGCATGACGCGGGAGGAGAAGAAAGTCATCTTCGCTTCCTCGCTGGGCACTGTTTTCGAATGGTACGATTTCTATCTCTACGGCTCACTGGCGGCTTTCATCGGCTCAACCTTTTTCAGTCCGACCATTCCCGAGGCAACGCGTAACATCTTCGCACTGCTGGCCTTTGCCGCAGGCTTTCTGGTTCGCCCGTTCGGCGCGCTGCTGTTCGGTCGCATCGGCGACCTCGTCGGCCGCAAATACACATTCCTGGTCACAATGACGATCATGGGCCTGTCGACCTTCCTGGTCGGTCTGCTCCCCGGCTATGCAACCTTGGGCATCGCGGCTCCGGTGATCCTTATCGTCCTGCGCATGCTGCAGGGTTTGGCGCTGGGCGGCGAATATGGTGGCGCGGCGACCTATGTCGCCGAACATGCACCCGATGACCGCCGTGGCTTCTACACCTCATGGATCCAGACAACAGCGACGCTCGGCCTGTTCCTGTCGCTGATCGTCATCCTGATCGTGCAGGGATCGCTGAGCAAGGAGACCTACGCCGCCTGGGGCTGGCGCATTCCGTTCATCGTCTCTTTCCTGCTACTCGCCGTTTCGATCTGGATCCGGTTGTCACTCTCGGAGTCTCCGACCTTCCAGAAGATGAAGGACGAAGGCAAGGGCTCAAAGGCGCCGCTCTCGGAAGCCTTTGGTCAGTGGAAGAACGCCAAGATCGCGCTCCTGGCGCTGCTCGGCCTCACCGCCGGTCAGGCCGTGGTTTGGTACAATGGCCAGTTCTACGCGCTGTTCTTCCTGCAGAACGTGCTGAAGGTCGACGCGCAGTCGGTCAACATCATGATCGCCATCGCGCTGGCTATCGGCTCGATCTTCTTCGTCGTCTTCGGCTGGCTCTCCGACAAGATCGGCCGCAAGCCGATCATCATGGCTGGTCTTGCGCTGGCTATCGTCTGTACCTTCCCGCTGTTCAAGGCGTTGACCTGGGCCGCCAATCCGGCGCTCGCCAAGGCTCAGCAGAGCACTCGGGCAACGGTGACGGCAGCTCCCGGCGACTGCAAGTTCCAGTTCAATCCGGTGGGCACGGCGAAGTTCACGACGTCCTGCGACATCGCGACTTCGTTCCTGACCAAGAACTCGGTTCCCTATGAAGTGGTGTCGACGGCTGCGGCCGGGACGCCCGCGTCAGTCAAAATCGGTACAGAGACAGTGGCGTCTTACGATGCGGTCGCCGCCGGCGATCAGGCCAAGGCTAAGGAAGCCGCCTTCGTCAAGGCAGTCAACATGTCCTTGCAGGACGGCGGCTATCCGCTGAAGCGAGCGGCGATCAAGGTCGCGGACCAGAAACTCGATGCCTTCATCGCAGCCAATCCTGAACTTAAGCTCGACGCAGCCGCCATCCGCGGCGGCGAGAAGGCAGCGGTTCCGACCGATCAGGCGGTTAAGGACAAGGTCTTGACCGCCGATGAGGCAGCGGGCGCACCCGAGGTCACCGTCTACAACATACCGGGCGGCGGTGCCTTTGCGATGTTCGCCGATCCGGCGGCGGTTAACTGGCCGATGACGATCGGCATCCTGTTCATCCTGGTCCTGTTCGTGACCATGGTCTATGGACCGATCGCGGCGATCCTTGTCGAGATGTTCCCGACTCGCATTCGCTACACGGGCATGTCATTGCCCTACCACATCGGCAATGGCTGGTTCGGCGGCCTGCTGCCGGCGACGGTGTTTGCGCTCAGCGCCTACAAGGGCGATATCTACTATGGCCTTTGGTATCCGGTGGTCATCGCGGCGATGACGCTGATCATCGGCATGATCTTCGTCAAGGACACGCTCGGAACCGACCTGCGCGCCAAGGAATAGTCGGTAGGCCAGAACGAAAAGCCCGGCGCGAGCGATCGCGCCGGGCTTTTTCTTCAAGATCGACGTGGAAGGGTTCAGCTCTTCCGCCGCGGATCTTCTTCCTCAACGGCGGCCTCGTGGTACCAGCCATCGAAATCGGCGTGCTCGCCGCGAAGCGCGGCAAGCTCTGCCGCGAATTTGGCCTTGGCGCTTAAATTTAAGGCAGACCTGCGCGCTGCCAGCGGGAACATCAGGATTTTCGCCGACGGTCGCGATTGCGTGACTTGCATTGCCGGTCTCCCTGCTTTTTCAGAGGCTCATTGATTCAGCTCTCATCAAAATAGGTCCTGCGAGTCATTTAGGCAATATGCCTATGAAAAGATCATGATTTGCCTATGATTTAAGCAGTATTGCCGCCTGGATCATCCGCATGCATTGCTGAGGCGGCTCATTAAAATAACTGCCTGGGCATGATCATTTTGCCGCACCGTGCGACAGCCGAGTGGCACACGAATTGCTTTTTATCCATCGGCAGGCCGGCCTGTTTCGGCCATGCATCGACATCCGCCTGCTTGCGGTGTCCAAGCAACGAGAGGCTCTAGAATGACCAAATACAAGCTCGAGTATATCTGGCTCGATGGATACACCCCCGTCCCGAATCTTCGCGGCAAGACGCAGATCAAGGAATTCGCTGAGTTCCCGACGCTCGAGCAACTGCCGCTGTGGGGTTTCGACGGGTCCTCGACGCAGCAGGCCGAGGGCCATAGCTCCGATTGCGTGCTGAAGCCGGTCGCGGTCTATCCCGATCCGGCCCGCACCAACGGCGTGCTCGTCATGTGCGAAGTCATGATGCCCGACGGCGTTACGCCGCATGCATCTAACAAGCGCGCCACCATCCTCGACGACGAAGGCGCCTGGTTCGGCTTCGAGCAGGAGTATTTCTTCTACAAGGACGGCCGTCCGCTCGGCTTCCCCGAGAGCGGCTATCCCGCACCGCAGGGGCCGTACTATACCGGCGTCGGCTATTCGAATGTCGGCTCCGTTGCGCGCCAGATCGTCGAGGAACATCTTGATCTCTGCCTCGCGGCCGGCATCAACCATGAAGGCATCAACGCCGAAGTGGCGAAGGGGCAGTGGGAGTTCCAGATTTTCGGCAAGGGTTCCAAAAAGGCCGCCGACCAGATGTGGATGGCCCGCTATCTGATGCAGCGCTTGACCGAAAAGTACGGCATCGACATCGAATACCACTGCAAGCCCCTCGGCGACACCGACTGGAACGGCTCGGGCATGCATGCCAATTTCTCGACCGCCTATATGCGTGAAGTCGGCGGCAAGGCCTATTTCGAAGCGCTGATGGCGGCTTTCGACAAGAACCTGATGGACCACATCGCCGTCTACGGCCCGGACAACGACAAACGTTTGACCGGCAAGCACGAGACCGCGCCGTGGAACAGGTTCAGCTATGGCATCGCCGATCGCGGCGCCTCGATCCGCGTCCCGCATTCGTTCGTCAAGAACGATTACAAGGGCTATCTGGAAGACCGTCGTCCGAACTCGCAGGGCGACCCCTACCAGATCGCCTCGCAGATCCTGAAGACGATCGCTTCGGTCTCGGCGAGCGCAGAGATTTCTGCCGCCGCATGATCCGTTTTACGGCGCGCATCAATGCGCGGCAGATGGATGTTCTTGCAATACAGGCCTGGGCGGAAGCGCCCGGGCCTTTCTTTTTACCGACCCGACATGACGCCACGCGCGGTCAGCGTCGTCACCGACTGCCCCGGAGCGGCGAATTCCCCCAAAAAAAGTCAGGTTGAAAAATAACGAGCGGTTCCACCGAAACGAGGGGCTTTGGTTGACGCTCCTTGCCGCCACTCGTCTCGTGCATTTCCAAGTTTTCATTGAAAAAGCCCGGAAAAGAGCCTGTTTCAGCTCGGTCCGTACGCCAGCGATCCTTTATATAAGCCACTGTTCATACATTGAAATCGGCGATTTATGCCTCCGTGTGGCGGCGTTGACAGGCCACGCCGCGGTATGCGTATTCGTGGCCTAGGGGTTACGCCAAGCGATGCTGTTCGAACGGGGCGGGGGTTTCGTGAACGACGGCATTGGCGGGGGCGCCGGACGAGCGGGCATTGCAGCCTGAGGCAGTGTGCCGCTCGCTCCTGGCGATTGATTGCGTCCCCCAAAAAAGGAAGTTGGCCATCGTTGCGTGGCTGGCCGCACGCAATCCATCGATGAGCCTTTTCGGCAAAAGCCCTTGAAGGGGGAAAACCTTCAAGGGCCTTGAAACATTGTTCGAGCGGATTCCTAGACCGAATAGTACATGTCGTACTCGACCGGATGCGGGGTCATCTCGAAGCGCATCACTTCGGCCATCTTGAGCTCGATATAGCTGTCGATCTGGTCGTCGTCGAAGACGCCGCCGGCCTTCAGGAAGCCGCGGTCCTTGTCGAGGCTCTGGAGCGCTTCGCGCAGCGAACCGCAGACGGTCGGGATCTTCTTCAGTTCCTTCGGCGGCAGGTCGTAGAGATCCTTGTCCATCGGCTGTCCCGGGTGGATCTTGTTCTTGATCCCATCGAGGCCGGCCATCAGCAGCGCCGAGAACGCCAGGTAGGGGTTCGCGCCCGGATCGGGGAAGCGGACCTCGACGCGCTTGGCCTTCGGCGACGAGCCGAATGGGATGCGGCAGGAGGCCGAGCGGTTGCGCGCCGAATAGGCGAGCAGCACCGGCGCTTCATAGCCCGGCACCAGTCGCTTGTAGGAGTTGGTCAGCGGGTTGGTGAAGGCGTTGATCGCCTTGGCGTGCTTGATGACACCGCCGATGAAGAACAGGCAGTTTTCCGACAGTCCGGCATATTCATTGCCGGCGAAGGTCGGCTTGCCACCCTTCCAGATCGACATATGGACGTGCATGCCCGAGCCGTTGTCGCCGAATATCGGCTTCGGCATAAAGGTGGCCGTCTTGCCATAGGCATTGGCGACCTGGTGCACGACGTACTTGTAGATCAGCATCTTGTCGGCGTTGCGGACAAGCGCGTCGAACTTGATGCCGAGCTCGTGCTGGGCGGCGGCGACCTCGTGGTGGTGCTTTTCGACGCGCACGCCCATTTCGGCGAGTACGGTCAGCATTTCGGAGCGCATGTCCTGCGCCGAATCGATCGGCGGCACCGGGAAATAGCCGCCCTTGACTCGCGGACGGTGGCCGAGATTGCCGGTCTCGTAATCGGTGTCGTCGTTCGACGGCAGTTCCGTCGAATCGAGCTTGAAGCCTGTGTTATAGGGATCGGCCTTGTATTTCACGTCGTCGAACACGAAGAACTCGGCTTCCGGGCCGACATAGATGGTGTCGCCGATGCCTTCCGACTTCATGTAGGCCTCGGCTTTCTTGGCGGTGCCGCGCGGGTCGCGGTTGTAGGATTCGCCGGAAACCGGATCGAGAATGTCGCACAGGATGACCATGGTCGACTGCGCGAAGAACGGGTCCATGTGGACGGTGTCCGGGTCGGGCATCAGCACCATGTCGGATTCGTTGATGGCCTTCCAGCCTGCGATCGAGGAGCCGTCGAACATTACACCGTCGGCGAACATGTCTTCCTCGACCTCGACGACATCCATGGTGACGTGCTGCAGCTTGCCCTTCGGGTCGGTGAAGCGCAGGTCGACGAATTTAACGTCGTTGTCCTTGATCTGCTTCATGATGTCTTTGGCTGTCGTCATGTCATGTATCCCTGTGTGCTGACGTTTTTTGATGGATGACGTTTCTTAGAGGACGGCCGGCTCGGATCAAACCGCGTCCATTCCGGTTTCGCCGGTGCGGATGCGCACCACTTCCTCGATGTTGGAGACGAAGATTTTGCCGTCGCCGATGCGGCCGGTCTGGGCCGCCTTGCGGATAGCCTCAATCGCGCCTTCCACGGCATCGTCGCCGAGCACGACCTCGATTTTCACCTTGGGCAGGAAGTCGACGACATATTCAGCGCCGCGGTAGAGTTCGGTATGACCCTTCTGGCGGCCGAAGCCTTTGGCCTCGGTAACGGTAATGCCTTGCAGTCCGGCCTCCTGAAGCGCTTCCTTCACTTCGTCCAGCTTGAATGGCTTGATGATCGCTTCGATCTTTTTCATGTAAAAAGTGGCCTCCACTGCCAAAAAAACGGGTTGTGAGCCCCCGCTTGCGCCTCAATCAAGCACGAACTGTGCCAGTCGCAGGGAACAGAAGCGGTGTCATACGATTTCAAAGTCATGTCACCCCCGGATGCAAATTCGCGTCATTCGCTGCATCGGAAGCGGCATGGATGGCTGCAGCCTACCCGGCACGACTGTGCATGTCTGCCCAATATTCGGGCAAATTGCTCATCCTGCGGGCAGATCCGTGCTTGCAATCCTCGCGCCGGTCGACGTGGTCATGACAGCGCCAACTCCTCCCCGTTTGCGTCGAGCCGAAAACTGGACAATGCTTGATCGAATGCGGATCGGCAATCCATGAGCCACGAACTTCTTACGTCCGCCGAGATGGGCGAGGCGGATCGGCTGACAATTGCAGCAGGTCCAATCGACGGCATTGGATTGATGCGCCGTGCCGGGCAGGCCGTCGCGACCGAAGTGCTCAGCCGCTATCCCTCCGCGGCGCATGTCCATGTGTTATGCGGCCCGGGCAACAATGGCGGCGACGGTTATGTCGTCGCTCGCATTCTGGCTGGCAGCGGTGTCGCCACCACGGTCTGGACGTCTGGCCCGCCGAGGCCGGATAGCGACGCGGCACTCGCCGCCGCGGAATGCCCCATCAAACCCCGGCCGCTATCGGACTTTGATGCCGGTCCCTGCTCGATCGTGGTCGATGCGCTTTATGGGGCAGGGCTGTCCAAGCCGCTGTCCGGCGAAGCCGCCAGGGCGGTCGATCTGGCCGCCAAGCTGCATTTGCCGGTTGTCGCGGTCGACCTGCCTTCCGGCATTTCAGGTGACAGCGGCAAGGTGCTCGGCACGTCCTTTTCGGCGGACCTCACCGTGACCTTCGCGCGCAAGAAGCCAGGCCATCTGCTCCTGCCCGGCCGGGAGCGATGCGGCGAGGTCGTGCTTGCCGGTATCGGAATCGGCGATGACGTGATTGCAAGGCTCCAGCCCCAGACCTTCGAGAACGGACCGGCACTCTGGTCGCGCGGTTTGCCGGTGCCGGCCGTCGACGCTCATAAATACAAGCGCGGCCATGTCGGCGTCTTTTCCGGCGGGCCGAGCGCCACCGGCGCGGCGCGGCTCTCAGCGCTAGCCGCTGCCCGAAGCGGGGCAGGGGCGGTGACGGTTCTGTCGCCGGGCAACGCCATGCAGGTCAATGCCGCGCACCTAACCTCGATCATGCTGCGCAAGGCCGACGATGCTGCCGACATTGAAGCATTCGTCGGGGAGCGCCGGCTATCGGCTTTTGTTCTCGGACCCGGCTTTGGCATCGGCGAAAAAACCCGGGCGTTCGCACTTGTGCTACTCGCGTCGGGCAAGCCGGCGGCCGCGTCCACCGGAATTGGCGGCCTGGTCTTCGACGCCGACGCGATCACCTCGTTTCGTGAGGCGCCGGATATCTTGTTCGAAGCCGCCCGCGGGCCGGGCGCGCCCGCGCTGGTGATGACACCGCACGAAGGCGAGTTCGCCAGGCTGTTTGCTGACATCGCCGATGACAATGTCTCGTCCAAGCTGGACAAGGCACGCGCGGCGGCCGCGCGCGCCAATGCCGTCATCGTCTACAAGGGCGCCGACACGGTGATCGCCGCTCCCGATGGCAGGGCGGCGATCAATTCCAACGGCGCGGCCTGGCTTGCCACCGCAGGATCGGGCGATGTGTTGTCCGGCATCACGGCCGGCCTGCTTGCCCAAGGCATGCTGGCTTTCGAAGCAGCCTGCGCGGCGGTCTGGATCCATGCCGAGGCCGGCAGTCGGTTCGGACCGGGGTTGATCGCCGAGGATTTGCCGCTGGCGATAGTGCCGGTGCTGCGCGACCTGGTGGCTGCCGGAGGCGGGCGCTGATCAACCACATTTGAGCGATGACCGCGACACCCGTTCACAGCGGGATATTGTCGTGCTTCTTCCAGGGGTTCTGCATATCCTTGTTGCGCAGCATGCGTAGCGCGCGCGCTACGCGGCGGCGGGTCGAATGCGGCATGATCACCTCGTCGACATAGCCGCGCTCGGCGGCCACGAAAGGCGACAGGAAGCGGTCCTCGTAAGCCTTTGTATGGGCCGCGATCTTTTCGGCATCGCCGATGTCTTTGCGGTAGATGATCTCGACCGCGCCTCTCGCCCCCATGACGGCGATCTGCGCCGTCGGCCAGGCATAGTTCATGTCGCCGCGCAGATGTTTTGACGCCATCACATCATAGGCGCCGCCATAGGCTTTGCGGGTGATGACGGTGATCTTCGGCACGGTCGCCTCGGCATAGGCGAAAAGCAGCTTGGCGCCGTGCTTGATCAGCCCGCCATATTCCTGCGCCGTGCCCGGCAAAAAGCCTGGAACATCGACGAAGGTGACGATGGGAATAGAAAAACAGTCGCAGAAGCGCACGAAGCGCGCCGCCTTGCGGCTGGCGTCGGAATCGAGCACGCCGGCCAGCACCATCGGCTGGTTGGCGACAAAGCCGACGGTTCGGCCTTCGACTCGGCCGAAACCGGTGACGATGTTCTTGGCGAAACTCTGCTGGATCTCGAAGAAGTCGCCCTCGTCGGCGACCTTCAGGATCAATTCCTTGATGTCGTAGGGCTTGTTGGCGTTGTCGGGGATCAGCCGGTCGAGCGACATGTCATGGTCGGTGACCGACTGGTAGCATTCGATCTCGGGGATCTCCGACGTGTTGGAAGCTGGTAACAGGTCGATCAGCCGCCGCATCTGCAAGAGCGCCTCGACGTCATTGTCATAGGCGCCGTCGGCGATCGAGGACTTCGTCGTGTGCACCGACGCGCCGCCGAGGCTCTCGGCGGTCACCGTCTCGTTGGTCACGGTCTTCACCACGTCCGGCCCGGTGACGAACATGTAGGAGGTGTCGCGCACCATGAAGATGAAGTCGGTCATGGCGGGCGAATAGACGTCACCGCCGGCGCACGGCCCCATGATCACAGAAATCTGCGGTATAACGCCGGACGCAAGCACGTTGCGCTGAAAAATCTCGGCATAGCCGCCGAGGGCTGCGACGCCCTCCTGGATACGCGCCCCGCCGGCGTCGTAGAGGCCGATGATTGGCGCACGGTTGCGCAGCGCCATCTCCTGCACCTTGATGACCTTCTCGGCATGGGCTTCCGACAGCGAACCGCCGAACACGGTGAAATCCTTGGCGAAGAGGTAAACCGGGCGGCCATTGATCGTGCCCCAGCCGGTGACGACGCCGTCGCCGGCGATCTTTGTCTTCTCCATGCCGAAATCGGTCGAGCGGTGCTCGACATACATGTCGAATTCTTCGAACGAGCCTTCGTCGAGAAACACCTCGATGCGTTCGCGCGCGGTGAGCTTGCCCTTCTTGTGCTGCGCATCGATACGGGCTTGGCCGCCACCCATCCGGGCGATGTCGCGCCGCCGCTCGAGTTCCTTCAGCACGTCCTTCATCGTTCGGTCCCCAAAATCGGAAGCTGCGTTTGTGGTAATGATGCCAGTCAGCGAGTGCAAGCGTCGGCTTTTGGTTGGTTTTTGCTGCACCGCAGCATCGCGCCTCTTGCATTTCGGGGCGAACTCAGCCATATGCAGCCCATAGGCGCTTGGGCCGGGAGATTCCGGCCTTCTCGACAAATGAGACTGGTTGCGTCTGTTTTCCCTCTTTCCGGTATATCGGCCCCTCTTCCGGTACATCACAAAGTGGCGAAAAAGCCCCGTGGCATGATGCCTGCGGGCACGACAGCGCAGCCGAGTGGACGCCCGCGTCCGCCCGCCTTGTCGTTTCATATCAAATTTTCGACGGCAGGTTGCGCCCTGCCGCACGTTTGCGGCCAGAGGCCGCGTGAAAGAAGATTATTTTGACCAACGAAAACACATTGCCCGGCAACGACACCGCGGAACTCTCCGGGTTCGCGGCGCTGGGAATTACTGGTGCGCTGCTCAAGGCCACCCACAATGCCGGCTTCGCCGAACCGAAGCCGATCCAGATGCAGGCGATCCCGCCGCAGCTGGAAGGCCGTGACATTTTCGGCATCGCCCAGACCGGCTCCGGCAAGACCGCTGCCTTCGCGCTGCCGATCCTGTCGAAGATCATCGCACTCGGCACCAAGCGGCGCGCCAAGACGACCCGCGCGCTGATCCTGGCGCCGACCCGCGAACTCGCGGTGCAGATCGAGGACACCATCAAGATCCTCGCCAAGGGCGCGCATGTCTCGACGGCACTCGTGCTGGGCGGTGTCTCGCGCTTCAGCCAGGTGAAGAAGGTTGCTCCCGGCGTCGATATCCTCATCGCCACCCCGGGCCGGTTGACCGACCTGGTGCGCGAGGGCGACCTCATCCTCTCCGACACCAAATGGCTGGTGCTGGATGAGGGCGACCGCATGCTCGACATGGGCTTCATCAACGACGTCAAGCGCATCGCCAAGGCGACCGCGCCCGACCGCCAGACGGCGCTGTTCTCGGCCACCATGCCGGACGAGATCGCCGAACTCGCCAAGGGCCTCCTGAAGAACCCGGTCCGCATCGAGGTCTCGCCGCAAAGCACCGCGGCCGCCGAGATCGTGCAGGGCGTCGTCTTCGCCCGCACCAAGCAGAAGCGCCAGGTGCTGTCGACGATGCTCGCCGACGAAGCGATGAAGTCCGTCATCATCTTTTCGCGCACCAAGCATGGCGCGGACCGGGTGACCAAGGACCTCGAGCGCGACGGCTTCAAGGCCGCCGTCATTCACGGCAACAAATCGCAGAATGCCCGTCAGAAGGCACTGAACGATTTCCGTGATGGATCGGTGCGCATTCTGGTCGCGACCGACATCGCCGCGCGCGGCATCGACGTGCCCGGCATCAGCCATGTCGTGAATTTCGACCTGCCGGACGAAGCCGAAAGCTATGTCCACCGCATCGGCCGCACCGGCCGCAACGGTATGGATGGCATCGCGCTCACGCTTTGCGATCCTTCGGAGAATAGCAAGCTGCGCCAGGTCGAGCGCATCATCCGCACCAAGCTGCCAATCGTTGCCGACCATCTCGGCAGCCCCGATCCGGCACGCAATCCGGCGGAAAAGAACGAGCGCTTCGAACCCGCCAACGATCGCGACCGCAATGGCCGTCGCGATGGCAGGCGGCCGGGCGGCGAGAAGAAGCCGAATAACGGTTTCAGCAAGAAGCGTTTCGGCGACAAGCCGGCCTTTGCCGGTGAGCGCAAGCCGGAAGGTGCAAAACCCTTCAAGGGCAACAACAAGCGCCGCTTCGGCGGCAAGCGTCCGGCGGCACGGGCTGCCTAACGAAACCTCGCGGCAACCGGCCAGTTCTTGGCGGTTGCCTAGTGCCGACTACAAATAAAATGGCGGCTGAGCATTGCTTCAGCCGTCGTTTTTGTCTTCGACCCTTACTTCGCCACTGCTTGGATCCAGACGGCAATCCGTTGCGCCAGGAATGCGGTGGTGGATGGCGACAGCGCGTCGCCGGCAATGACATGGTTGTCTGGATCGCCAGTGCTTTCGATGGGCACCAGCTCATGCGCGGCACCCCAGCGCGCGGCGATCTCACGCGTGCGGTCGGGTCGCACGACCTTGTCTATATCCGAGAAGATGAACAGGGCGGGAATGGTCGCCTTCTCCACCGGCGCGCCATAGGCAAGGTCGGTCAGCGCCTGCATGGGCATCGTCGCGGCGATCGGATATCTGGTGGTCCAGAATTTCTCATGCAGCGCGTTGCGCGGCGCGAACCTACGTTCCTTGCCGGCGACGAGTTCGGCGATCTGCTTGCCCCAGGGCATGGTCAGGATCTCGGCGCCGGATGCTTTCACGCCGAAATTGGGCGAGATGAATGCAATGGCCGCCACACCCTCGGATGCCCCGGGCTGCGTCGCCGCCCAGGCCGCCAGCGAGCCGCCGGTCGATGTCGAGATGACGATCACCTTGTCGCCGATTGCCCGGCCGATGGCGAGCGCCTCCTCATAGTCGTTGATCCAGGCATTGACGCTGCCTTGCGTCATCGCCGCGCCGTCCTGTCCATGGCCGGTGAGGCGGGTGTAGAACAGGTTGGCGTCGAGCTGGTCGGCCACGTCGTCGGGCAAGGGCCGGATCTCGCCCTTCGATGCGGAAAAGCCGTGGATGTAGACGATCGATAGCGGCGTCTTTGCATGCACCATCGGGTTGGCCCAGACGATCTCCTTCTCCAGCCCATCACGGATACCGGGTATGGCTGCCTCCACTTTTGCCACATAGGCTTGCGGGTCGTCGCCAATGGCGGAAGGATCGAAGCGGATCGTGGTATCGACGGGTACGCGTGGACCCAATAGGAAGGTCAGTGCAAGGATGGCGATCAGGCCCAGCACAGCAAGCACGATCCGTCGCCCCATCGCAAACTCCACGCAACAACATTCAGACTATGGTGGTGGCCATGAACAGGCAACGGCGGTTCAGGCGGCCCAGCCACCAATCCTGTGGGCATCTATTCGTTGGGCGGTTTGCGCTCATAATGCAGTGGGCGTGCTTTCCAGCTGGTCGTCAGGCTGATTACCCATCGGCATAGCGGCCTTGGCAGCATGCCGAGAAATTTC
Organism: Mesorhizobium sp. URHB0026; assembly: GCF_054059755.1. Taxonomy (NCBI): domain Bacteria; kingdom Pseudomonadati; phylum Pseudomonadota; class Alphaproteobacteria; order Hyphomicrobiales; family Phyllobacteriaceae; genus Mesorhizobium; species Mesorhizobium sp. URHB0026. The sequence goes on from NZ_JBSSCN010000001.1 coordinate 4,210,669, forward strand.
AGCGGCCAGCTCGTTCTGTACGGGAAGGTCACTTCGAAGCCGCCGGATTTGATGCCCCGCATCATGCGGCGCGTCGCGCGGCCGACCGGCATCAGGCCAGGCATCGGCAGCATGTTCTTTTCGGTCAATGGCGTGTCGACAAAGCCGGGGTTAATCACCTGGACGCGGATGTTCATCTTGTCGAAATCATATTTCAGCGACTCGGCCAGAATGTTGATCGCCGCCTTCGTGCCGCCATAGGCCGCCGTGGTCGGCCAGCCGAAATAGGCGGTCACCGAGCCGACCAGAACGACATGGCCACGTGCCCGCACCCGCATATGCTCGACGACAGGCACCAGCCCATGGATGATGCCGAAATAGTTGACTTCGAAGGAGCGGCGAAAGTCCTTGACGACGAGGGACTCTCCGGGTGTCGAGATGTAATTACCGGCATTGAAGATGGCAAGCACGATCGGTCCGAGGTCGTTCTCGATCGCGGCGACCGTTCTTGCCATGCGCGGCTCGTCGGTGACGTCGCAGGGAAAGGACACGACCTTGCCCGGCATCTGCGCGGTCTCGACGATGAGCGTGTCGATCGGATCGTCGTCCAGCGCTGTCACCGCCACCGCATAGCCTTGTGACGCCAGATCCCTAGCCAGCGAGCGGCCGATGCCGCTGCTGCCGCCAGTGACCCAGGCTACGCCGTGTTTCGGATCGGCCCGATAGAGTGTCATGCTGCGCCCTGCCGAGTTGTTGATGTCTTGCTCTATCGGTGGAGGAATCGAATGAAAAGAGTGCTTCTCGACGCCGGGTGCAAATGAACTGTCGGGTGTCCAGCCGGTCCCCGCGACATCCATACACCGCAGCGCCGGAAATGCGACTGGACCAGACAAATTCTTGCCTTGAAACCTAAGCGTTGGGTTTCTAGGGTTCGGCGCACGCATACAAGGAATCCCGAATGCCCCGTTCAGTGATCGACGCGATCGGCAACACGCCCCTGATCCGCCTCAACAAGGCTTCCGAAGAAACCGGCTGCGAGATCCTGGGCAAGGCCGAGTTCATGAATCCGGGGCAGTCGGTTAAGGATCGCGCCGGCCTGTTCATCATCCGTGATGCCGAACAACGCGGCCTGTTGCAGCCGGGCGGTGTCATCGTCGAGGGAACCGCCGGCAATACCGGCATCGGGCTGACGCTCGTCGCCAAGGCGCTGGGCTATCGCACCGTCATCGTCATTCCGGATACGCAGAGCCAGGAAAAGAAGGACACGATCAGGTTGCTCGGCGCCGAGCTGATCGAAGTGCCGGCCGTGCCTTACAGGAATCCCAACAACAACTACGTGAGACTGTCGGGACGGCTGGCGGAGCAGATGGCCAGGAGCGAACCGAACGGCGCGATCTGGGCCAACCAGTTCGACAATGTCGCCAACCGCGATGGCCATATCCGCACCACGGCCGAGGAAATCTGGGCCCAGACCGGGGGCAAGGTCGACGGTTTTGTCTCGGCGGTGGGGTCGGGCGGAACGCTGGCCGGTGTCGGGCTCGGATTGAAGGCCAAGAGCAAGAACGTCAAGATCGCGCTCGCCGACCCTCTCGGCGCAGCGCTCTACAGTTTCTACACCAGCGGCGAGCTGAAGTCCGAAGGCAGTTCGATCACCGAAGGTATTGGGCAGGGGCGCATCACCGCAAATCTCGAAGGCTTCACGCCTGACTTCTCCTACCAGATCAGGGATGAGGACGCGCTGCCGATCGTCTTCGACCTGATCCAGGAGGAAGGCCTGTGCGTCGGCGGCTCGACCGGCATCAACATTGCCGGCGCGATGCGCCTCGCTGCGGAATTGGGTCCGGGCCACACCATCGTGACGATCCTTTGCGACTACGGGACGCGCTACCAGTCGAAGCTGTTCAACCCCGAATTCCTGCGCGAAAAGCAACTGCCTGTACCAGGCTGGATGGAATTGCAGAGCAAGATTTCGGTGCCCTTCGAGAAGGTCGCGTGATGGCGCACAAGACCGAAGCGCTGTTTCGCGACGACGCCTATCTCACGACGGCTGACGCCACGGTCGTCGCCATCAATGAGCGCGGCGGCATCATCCTCGACCGGACGATCTTCTACGCCACCTCGGGCGGCCAGCCGGGCGATAGCGGCACGTTGGAGCGTGCCGACGGTAGCGGCATCGACATCGCCGCAACCATATCAGGCGAGAACAAGGATGAGATCATCCACGTGCCGGTGCTCGCGCAGGCGCCACTGGCCGTTGGCGAGCGGGTGAAGCTGGCAATCTCGTGGGAGCGTCGGCATCTGCTGATGCGCATGCACTCGGCTTGCCATCTGCTCACCGTCATCTGTCCGTTCCCGATCACCGGGGCGGCGGTTTCCGAGGACGACAGCCGTGTCGATTTTGACATTCCAGACGCCAGCTTCACCAAGGAAGAGGTAACCGCCGGCATGATGGATCTGGTGCGGGCTGATCATCCCATCTTCACCAGGCTTATCAGCGAAGAGGAATTGGCCGCGAACCCTGGTTTGGTGAAGTCCAAGAACGTCCGGCCGCCTGTTGGCACCGGCAAGATCCGTCTGGTCTGCATCGGTGACAACGCCTCGGTGGACAGCCAGCCCTGCGGCGGCACCCATGTGAGGAGCACCGGCGAAATCGGCGAGATCCACATCGGCAAGATCGAAAAGAAGGGCCGGGAGAACAGGCGCTTCCGCATCCGCTTCGGTCCTATGCCGGCGAACTGAACAGCGTCAAAAGGCGGCAGGAGAAAAGAATGGCCGAGGATAGTCCTTTTACCGTCGATGCGGACTGGCTGCAGGGGCGCTTGGGCCAGCCGGGCCTGACGATCGTAGACGCCTCCTGGTATCTGCCTGCACAAAAGCGCGACGCGCGCGCCGAGTATGATGCGGCTCATATTCCTGGCGCCCGTTTCCTGGACCAGGACGCGGTTTCGGATCCTGACGCTGCCTTGCCCCACACGCTCGCATCGCCGCAGCATTTCGCCCAATATGTCGGCTCAATGGGCGTGTCGGCTGATGACACCATCGTCGTCTATGATGGCCCGGGCTTTTTCTCCGCACCGCGGGCATGGTGGATGTTCCGGATCATGGGTGTCTTCCAGACCTATATTCTGGACGGCGGCTTCGACGGCTGGAAGGCGACCGGCCGGCCGGTAACGGCCGAGCCGACGAAGATCGCGCCAAGCGTCTTTCATGCCGATTTCGACGCCGGCCGCGTCGTCGGTCTGGCCGATATGCGCCGGCTTGTCGATACAAAGGCAGGCCAGATCGCCGATGCCCGCGGGCCGGGCCGCTTCACCGGCAGCGAACCCGAGCCTCGTGCGGGGATCCGCTCCGGTCACATGCCGGGCGCGCGCAATGTACCGTACTCCGCGCTCTCGGAAAACGGCAGGCTGCTGCCGAGGGACCGTTTGCGCAAAGTGATCGAGGACGCCGGTATCGACCTGTCCGGACCCGTGGTCACATCCTGCGGCTCCGGCGTCACCGCCGCGGTGGTCACGCTGGCGCTGGAGACGCTTGGCCATACCGATAACAGGCTTTATGACGGCTCATGGACCGAGTGGGGCGGATTGTCCGATACACCAGTCGTGACCGGCCCAGCAAAGACCGGCCCAGCAACGACCGGCAAGGAATGAATTGATGGAAAACGGCGTGCTGCAGGACATTGAGGTCACTGTGACTTTTCTCGAAATGCATGCCCCGCCGCCCGTCTCGCCACCGGTACCCTACAACCGCCAGGTAGCGCTGCTGAAGACCAGGGACATTCCCTTGCATTTTTATCGCTACCTCATGGACCGGGTGGGACGCAAATGGCAGTGGGTGAACGTTCTGAGGCTGAATGACGATGAGTTGTCGGCCGGAATCCACCGCGAGGATCGCGATATCAGGGTGCTCTATCTCGACGGTGCGCCAGCCGGCTTCTTCGATCTCAAGCCGCATCTGCCCGAGGAAGTCGAACTCGCCTATTTCGGCATGATGGAACATGCCACCGGTCAAGGCATCGGTCGCTGGTTCCTTGGTTCGGCGATTGCCGCCGCATGGTCATATGGGCCGAAAAGGGTGACGGTGCAGACCTGCACGCTCGACCACCCGGCCGCGCTACCGCTCTACCAGAAGCTCGGTTTCCAGCCGGTCGCGCAGAAGAAGGAAGTCGTGCATCCCCTACCTTTCGCCGAGCGCTCGGCCAGCGTCATGCGGCCGTAACTCAGCCGGAATCTGCCGCTGCTTCGGCAATTCATCAAAGGATTGTCGAACTGATTAGCCGATTTCGGTGGCCTTCCTTGAGCTCGAAAGGGTCGATCTGACGACGCTTGGCGGGAATCGGGTGGGAAGCACGGCGGCGAGCGCATAGTTTCCGGTCACCAGTACCGGAGATCTTGCGATGACCATCCAATTCACAGCTCTGCCGACCGAAAATGTCAGGGCCCTGCAGCGCGGCGGCCCCGATGCCTATGGCCGGACGCCCGAGCGGAAAGTCTCTGACGGCGACGGGATGCCCTGCCGTCATTGCCTCAGGAATATCGCCGCCGGCGATGTCTATCTCATCCTCGCCTACCGGCCATTTCCAGACCCTCAGCCCTATGCAGAAACCGGGCCGATCTTCCTGCATGCCCAGGAATGCGAGCGTGCCGCCGGGACAGGGGAGCCGCCGGAGATCCTCGACAGCCCAGAGTATATCGTGCGCGGCTATGGCGGCGATGATCGCATCGTCTACGGCAGCGGTGGCGTCATCCCGACCGCAGCAATTGCCGCACGAGCCGAGACTTTGTTGGAGCGTGAGGACATTGCCTATGTGCATGTCCGCTCGGCCCGCAACAATTGCTATCAGTGCCGCGTCGAGCGCGCATGAGATCTAGGATTGGCGGCAGAAAGTCTCTGTCGTACTGCTGTCGCATATACGCGCTAGAAAGCCAGTGTCGATCGATTGGCCGACCGCGGATGAACCGGCGGCAATCTCGATATCGAGGAAGCGGGGCTTTGGCTCCGCTTTTTTGTTGCCTGTGCCGATTGCTTTAGAACAAACCCGCCGGTTCGAGCCGGCGGGGAAGACTGAAGGAAGCCTTAAGCCGCCAGCACTGCTTTCGGCTCGACCAGTTCGTAGCCGAGCGCTTCGGCGACCGCGCGGTTGGTAATCTTACCCTTGTGGACATTGAGGCCGTTGCGCAGGTGATGGTCATCGACCAGAGCCTTCAGGCCCTTGTCCGCGAGTTGCAGACCATAGTGCAGCGTCGCGTTGTTGAGCGCGTGGGCCGAGGTCACCGGCACCGCACCTGGCATGTTGGCAACGCAGTAGTGGATCACGCCGTCGACCTCGTAGGTGGGCTCGGCATGGGTGGTCGCGTGCGAGGTCTCGAAGCAGCCGCCCTGGTCGATCGCGACATCGACCAGTACCGAGCCTTTCTTCATGCCGGACAGCATTTCGCGGCTGACGAGCTTCGGTGCGGCGGCGCCCGGGATGAGCACGGCGCCGACGACGATGTCGGCGGAGAAGCATTCTTCCTCGAGCGCCTCGACGGTCGAGTAGCGGGTGTGGATCCGGCCGGCGAAGAGGTCGTCAAGCTGGCGCAGGCGCGGGATCGAGCGGTCGATAATGGTGACATCCGCGCCAAGGCCGGCGGCCATGCGGGCCGCGTGCAGACCAACGACGCCGCCGCCAAGCACGGTGACCTTGCCGGGCAGCACGCCGGGCACTCCGCCGAGCAGCACGCCGCGGCCGCCATTGGCCTTCTGCAGCGCCGTGGCGCCGGCTTGGATCGACAAGCGGCCTGCGACTTCCGACATCGGCGCCAGCAGCGGCAGGCCGCCACGATCATCGGTCACGGTTTCGTAGGCGATCGCGGTGACGCCCGAGGCGAGCAGGCCCTTGGTCTGCTCCGGATCAGGAGCCAAATGGAGATAGGTGTACAGGATCTGGCCTTCGCGCAGCTGCGCCCATTCATTGGGCTGCGGTTCCTTGACCTTGACGATCATGTCCGACTTGGCGAACACGTCGGCGGCCGTCTTGGCGATGACGGCGCCAGCGGCGCGATAGGCGTTGTCATCGGCACCGATGCCGGCGCCCGCGCCGGTCTCGACCAGCACTTCGTGGCCATGGGCGACATATTCGCGGACCGAGCCTGGCGTTAGGCCGACACGGTATTCATGGTTCTTGATTTCCTTGGGGCAGCCGATGCGCATTTTCTTCTCCTGATCCGGGCCCTTTTGGGCTCACTCCCTGTAGTGCTGGAGTGAACCATCAATCGGCGTGCAGGTGTTTGCGAATGCGCTTGCGTGAACAGGCTGGTTTCGGTACTCGTTGCAAAATCTTACGCTTTTTCGCAGGAATCACGAAAAATGCCGCTCGACAGGATTGATATCGCCATTCTGGAGACTTTGCAGAAGGACGGGCGGATGCCGAACGCGGCGCTTGCCGAGAAGGTCGGCCTATCGCAGTCGGCCTGCTCTCGCCGGCTCGACAACTTGGAGAAGTCCGGAACCATCCGCGGCTATCACGCCCGGCTGTCCAACGCGGCCCTTGGCCACCAGATGACGGCGATCGTCCACATATCGCTCTCCGGCCAGTTCGAGAAGACGCTGTCGGATTTCGAGGCAGCGATCAAACGCTGCCCCAACGTGCTGTCTTGCCACCTGATGTCGGGCGAGTACGACTATATCCTGCGGATCGCGGCCAAGGATCTCGTCGACTACGAGCGCATCCACAAGGAATGGCTGTCGGCGATGCCGCATGTGACGAAGATCAATTCGTCCTTCGCCCTGCGCGAAATCGTCGACCGCACGGCAATGGGTCTGAAGCCGGAGATGGCGTAGAGCCCTATACCGTGGCCGCCTCCGTCACGATCCGATCCATCGGGATGTCGTGCGGCTGCGGATAGATGGTGGCGATACGCTGCATTTCGTAGCCGACACCGATGACCAGTGGCTTGAACGGCATGGCGGCCAGCGTACGGTCGAAGAAGCCGCCGCCATAGCCCAGGCGATAGCTTGCCGGATCAATGCCGACAATGGGCGAGATGACGATGTCCGGCAGCACCGGATCGCCCTCTGCCGGAATCGGGATGTTCCAGACGCCCTTTTCCAACCGGTCGCCCGGTTTGTAGGCGCGGAAGATCAGCGGTTGCCCTTTCTCGACCACGATGGGCAGTGCGGTGCGGCCGCCACGCTCATTGACGGACGCCATCCAGGGCCGCAGATCCGGCTCGCCGCGAAATGGCCAGTAAAGGCTGACCATGCGGCCCGCGATCTCCCCGACAAGTGCATCCAGCCCGCCGGCGATGCGTTGCGACATTGCCGTTCGGGCATCGGCGGAAACTTCAAGTCGGGCGGAGATCAGCCTTTCGCGCTCGGCTTTGCGCCAACGCCGCACGTCGGTCCAGTCGCTGAGTGGTGCCTGGAACGCAGGGTCGAGCTCGTGCATGAAGCAGGGCGGCGAAGAGTATTGCGCCGGGCCCTGGTTGTCATGATCGTTAGCCATGCCTCACCTCATCTCACGTTCGATGACGCTATACCTCGCGATACGATAGAACATGTGCATTCACGACATGGAACGACGAGTCTCAAGCACTGTCCTGCCATTGTTGCATTGCACAAGATACCTACATCTAGGGCAGGCAATCTTGCCATCAGGGGTGAATCAAATGAGCGATGCCAGACATCATGTCGTCGTCGCTGGCGCCGGGTTCGGCGGTCTCGAATTCACCCGCGCACTGGCCGGCGCACCGGTGCGCATCACCATGATCGACAAGCGCAACCATCATCTGTTCCAGCCGCTGCTCTATCAGGTGGCAACCACGGCGCTGGCAACCTCGGAGGTTGCCTGGCCGATCCGCCATCTCTTGCGCAAGCGCAGGGATGTGACCACGCTGCTCGCCAATGTCACGGGTGTCGACCGGGCCGGCAAACGCGTTCTGCTCGACGACGGCAGCGCCGTCGCCTACGACACGCTGGTGCTCGCCACCGGGGCGCGCCATGCCTATTTCGGCCATGACGAGTGGGAGCCTTTCGCGCCGGGCTTGAAGACTTTGGAGGACGCCACCACCATTCGGCGCCGCATTCTTCTGGCCTTCGAGCAGGCGGAGCGGGAACCCGACGCTGCCAGGCGCGAGGCACTGCTGACCATTGCCATCGTCGGCGGCGGGCCGACCGGGGTCGAACTCGCCGGAACCATTGCCGAACTGGCACAAGACACGCTGCGCGGCGAATTCCGCAACATCGATACGCGCCAGACGCGCGTGGTGCTGATCGAGGCCGGCGACCGCATTCTGGCCAATTTCGCGCCAAAGCTCTCCGACTACGCCGGGAAGGCGCTGGAACGGCTTGGCGTTTCGGTCGAGCTCGGCCGGGCCGTTACGCGCTGCGATGCCGACGGCGTGGTTTTTGGCGACACGGTTCTACCGGCCCGCACGATCCTGTGGGCAGCCGGCGTTGCCGCTTCGCCAGCCGCCGAGTGGCTGGGAGCGAAAGCGGATCGGGCGGGCAGAGTGCTGGTCGAGCCTGATCTCAGCGTGCCCGGCAGCCCGGAGATTTTTGTCATCGGCGACGCCGCCCACGTGCTGCGGCCCGACGGGCGGCCGGTGCCCGGCGTGGCCCCTTCCGCCAAGCAGGAGGGACGGCATGTTGCCGCGACCGTCAAGGCCAGGCTTGCCGGCGACACCAGCCCGCGGCCTTTCCACTACAAGCACGCCGGCGATCTGGCGACGATCGGCAAGCGCGCCGCCGCGATCGATTTCGGCTGGATCAAGCTGACCGGCTGGCTCGCATGGTGGCTGTGGGGCATTGCCCATATCTATTTCCTGATCGGCTTTCGCAACCGGCTGGCGGTTTCGCTGAGCTGGCTTTGGATCTACGTCACAGGCCAGCGCAGCGCCCGGTTGATCACCCAGGGCGACGACGACAAGACCTGACTTTCTTCACCGCGCCTTTCATCCGGCCGTCATCTGTTGCTGATGGATTGGCGTGCCGATGCGCGCGACTTCTTGAGTGGACTTGAGCTGATTTCAGCGCGAAGTTCGCTTCGGGGCAGGGCTCGTCAGGTCGTCGAAGAAGGAGAAAACATGTCGCAACTGCTCCATCCCGTCTCTCGCCGTGGTCTCCTGGCGGGGGCCGCCGCCACAGGGGCGCTGATCGTGCTTCACCCCTTCTCCGCCCGGGCGCAGGCCAACCAGGCGCATCTAAGGATCATGGAAACCACCGATATCCATGTGAACGTGCTGCCTTATGACTACTACGCCGACAAAGCCAATGACACGATGGGCCTGTCGCGCACGGCCTCCCTCATCGACGCGGTGCGCAAGGAAGCCGCCAATTCGATGCTGATCGACAATGGCGATCTTTTGCAGGGCAACCCGATGGGCGACTACATCGCCTATGAGAAGGGCCTGAAGGAGGGCGATCTCCATCCGATCATGAAAGGCATGAACCTGCTCGGCTACGAGTGTTCGACGCTAGGCAATCACGAATTCAACTATGGCCTGTCCTTTCTGGACAAGGTGCTGGCCGGCGCCAATTTCCCGTTCGTCTGCGCTAATCTGATCCGGGGTACCGAGCTTGCCGCCAACCCGCGCGACGACAAGCTCTACCTCAAGCCCTACATAATCCTGGACAAGAAGATCAAGGACGGGTCAGGCGCGGAACAGCCGATCAGGGTCGGCATCATCGGTTTCGTGCCGCCGCAGATCATGGTCTGGGACCTCAAGAACCTCGAAGGCAACGTCAAGACGCGCGACATCGTCGAAGCGGCGAGGGCGTGGGTGCCGCGGATGAAGGAGGAGGGCGCCGACATCGTCATCGCGCTCTCGCATTCCGGCATCGACGTCAAGCAGGGTGACATGATGGAGAATGCCTCGTTCTTTGTCGCAGGCGTCGAAGGCATCGACGCGGTCTTCACCGGACACCAGCATCTGGTCTTCCCCGGCAAGAAAGATTTCCAGGCGCTCGAGGGCGTTGACGCACAGAAGGGGACGCTGCAGGGCAAGCCCGCCGTCATGGGCGGTTTCTGGGGCTCGCATATGGGCCTGATCGACCTGATGCTGGAGCGCGACGGGTCGAAGTGGAAAGTGGTCTCGGCGACATCGGAGGCGCGGCCCATCTTCGAGCGTGTCGACAGCAAGAACAAGCCGACCGTCCCGGACGACAAGCGCATCATCGCCGCTCTCGAGCAAGACCACCAAGCGACCCTCGCCTATGTACGCCGCCCTGTCGGCAAGACGTCCGCGCCGCTCTATTCCTATTTCGCGCTGGTCGCGGACGACCCGTCGGTACAGGTCGTCAGCCAGGCGCAAACCTGGTACCTGAAGGACATATTGAAAAGCACACAGTGGAAGGACGTGCCGTTGTTATCGGCGGCGGCCCCGTTCAAAGCCGGTGGACGCAACGGCGCCGACTACTATACCGACGTGCCGGCGGGCGACATCGCGATCAAGAACGTCGCCGACCTCTACCTCTATCCCAACACGGTGCGCGCCGTGGAAATTACGGGGGCTCAGGTCAAGGAATGGCTGGAAATGTCGGCCGGCATTTTCAACCGAATCGAGGCCGGGAAGGCCGACCAGGTTCTGATCAACACTGATTTTCCATCCTACAATTTCGACGTGATCGACGGCGTCACCTACAGGATAGACCTGTCGCAGCCGCCGAAATACGATTCCAAGGGCGGCATCGCCAATGCCGGTTCCAATCGCATTGTTGAGCTTATGTTCGACGGAAAACCCATTGATCCGGCAGCGAAATTCGTTGTCGCGACCAACAATTACCGGGCCGGCGGCGGTGGCAATTTCCCTGACATCAATGCCTCGAAGATCATCTACGAGGCGCCGGACACCAACCGCGATGTCATCGTTCGATACATCGTCAGCCAGGGCACCATCAACCCGTCGGCCGACGATAACTGGTCGTTCGCGCCGTTGCCGGGAACCAGCGTCGTCTTCGACACCGGCGTCAAGGCAAAGGACTTCATCGCCGATGTGAAGTCGCTTAAGATCGAACCTGCCGGCGAGGGCGAAGCTGGCTTTGCCAGATATCGCATCCTTCTCTGATCAGGCCGTCAAAAACTGGTGCGGTCAGCCTTGGCCGCATGTCAGATCCTTGGAGGGGCCGGCGGCACGAATCGCCCCTTGACTACCGGCATGACAAGATCCAGCGCATCGGTGGAAATGCCGCCCGCACAGGCTACGCCTTGTAGACCACCTGGCGCACATCGATGTAGCTGGCTCGGAAGCCGGCTTCGCAATAGTGCAGGTAGAACTCCCAGAGCTTCTTGAAGCGATCGTCGAAACCGAGCGGTACGATTTTCTCCCACGACCCTCGGAAACGCTGGCGCCATTCGGCAAGCGTACGGGCATAGTCCTCGGGGAAAACGCGTTCGCGCAGATGGGCAAGGCCGTGCGCGGCGCCAAGTGATTTCAAGATGGACGGCGTCGGCAGCATGCCGCCCGGGAAGACGTAGCGCTGGATGAAATCCGGCCTGGCGCGATAGGTGTCGTAGGCGGCTTCGTTGATGGTGATGATCTGCAGTCCAGCCATGCCGTCGGGCTTCAGGCAGTCCTTCATCTTGGAGAAGAACACCGGCCAGTATTTCTCGCCGACCGCCTCGAACATCTCGATCGAGGCGATGCGATCGTAGGTGCCCGTTTCGTCGCGGTAATCCTGCAACTTGATGTCGACCTTCTCGGCAAGGCCGGCCTTGGCGATGCGCGCCTTGGCGAAGTCGTGCTGCTCGCGGCTGATGGTCAATCCGGTGACTCGGCAACCGATTTCGCGTGCGGCGAATTCGGCAAAGCCGCCCCAACCGCAGCCTATCTCCAGCACATGATCCTTCGCGCCTACGCCCGTATCCCTGGCCAGCGCCCGGTATTTGGCGGCCTGGGCGCTCTCGAGATCGTTGACGCCATTGGCGTAAAGCGCCGAGGAATAGGTCATGCTCGGGTCGAGCCATTCCTTGTAGAAGGCGTTGCCGAGATCGTAGTGCGCCGAGATATTACGCTTCGATCCCGTGCGTGTGTTCTCGTTGAACCAGTGACGGATGCGCTGGACTGTGTTGATGAGCCAGCTGGCGCCGCCCGCAACCCTCTCACCGAAGGCGGAGTTGACCACGAACAATTCCAGGAAGCTGGTGACGTCAGGGCTTTCCCAATCGCCGTCCATATAGGATTCGGCAACACCAATTGTGCCGCCGGAAAAGGCGCGGCCCGGCAGGCGCCAGTTCTTGAGCACCAGTTCGGCATCGGGCCCCGGCGCCTTGCCGCCGACGAGAACGGCGCGGCCGTCCGGCATCCAGACTTTCAGCGAACCGCGCGGCAGGTTCATCGCCGCCGACAGCACCATGCGCGCTTTGGCCGGCAGGCCCTTGACGCTCTCGGCGAAATTGAACTCGTCGAGCCTGACCACGTCGCCCGGCGCTATGCCATCCTGTTCCCCGTGTGCCATTCCATGCCCCTGGATCTCCGTGGTGCCGGCGCAATTGCCGAGCCGCGGTTCTCTTGGTTCATTCGCCGGGTTCGAACGCCGTTGCCTAGTCCCGGGTTGCCTGCGGATCCGGCGACAGGCGGGCTCGAACGAAGCGCGCGACCATTAGCCCGAGCTTCAGCGCTTTCCGATGAATGCCTGCGCCAATCTTCCACTCGATGAGGCGGAACTTCAAGAGGCATGCCAAGAGCTGGACTGCGCCACGCGGGTGGCTGGCATACGCCGCCTTGCGTCAGGCTGCTGCCCGAAATCGAAAACGTCTATGGCAGCCGCAGCGCTAGTGCGATAGCTTTGGCCATGCGTTATGTGATTGTCATTGCCGCCATCGCGTTCTTTCTGATCTGGGACGGTCTCTACAATCAGGGCCGGTATCTTGACGTCACGGTCAGGGAACTCTCCCATGTCGTGCGCTACGTCACCGGAAAAGCCTGATATCCTTCTTGAGATAGCAGCCTGGCGCCTCATTTGGGGTGCTCACCGCGGTGAGACGAGGGCCAGCCCGATCGAGGCGCGTCGCAAGGACGCGTGGCGCCATGACCGGTTGACGCAAAGAGACCGCCGTCACAAAAGACCTCGACATTTCAGATCGAGGAGGCGGGATTGATCCGGCATATCGTTTTCTTCAGCGCGCGGCGCAAGGAAGATGTGGAAGCAGTTCGCACCGGACTGCTGGCGCTTGGTGACATTCCTCATTCCAGCCTCTTCGAGGTCACGTTGAACACCAAGGTCGACCCGCTGTCGGATGAAGTCGATGTCGTCGTCTACGCGGAATTCGCCGATGACGCGGCGCTGGCAGCCTACAAGGCGCACCCGCTCTATGCGCAGACCACCAGCAAGGTCAAACCATTGCGCGAGCTGCGCTATTCCGCTGATGTCGTGGCCCGAAGCTGATCCGTGCGGGGGATAGCCTCACGTCAAGTCCAGTTGCGGCGGAAGCGAATGTCCAAGACTCTTCCAGTTGGTTGTTGCGGGGCCGCCGCCGGCGGCATTGCGATCAAGTCTTGAACCGATCTTCCGAATGATGCACATCGCGCTTCCATGACCTCGTCAGACATTCATCCGCTCGATCATCTGGTTCTGCCGACGCAGAGCCTTGATGCGGCGCGTGCCCGGCTTAACGCCCTTGGCTTCGTCGTCGCTCCGACCGGAATCCATCCGTTTGGCACGGAAAACTGCTGCGTTTTCCTCGCCGACGGCTCCTATCTGGAGCCGCTTGCGATTGGCCGTAAACAGGCTGCGACAGAGGCGGCTGCCGAGGGCAATGTCTTCGTTGCGCGAGATCGCCTCTATCGGGAAAGTCGTGGCAACGAGGGATTTTCCGCGGTGGTCCTCGGCACGGACAATGCGGATGGCGACCATCAACGCTATGTCGAAGCGGGTCTGTCGGCGGGAGACAAGCTGAGCTTCTCCCGAGCCTTCACCGATTCGGCGGGCAAAAGCCATACGGCGTCGTTCAAGCTCGCCTTTGCCGCGGCTCCTGGCCAAACGGACGCATTTCTTTTTGCCTGTCAGCGCATCAACGCGCCGAGAGTAGACCGAGGAGCCTTGCAGGCTCACCCCAATGGGGTCGACGGAATTGTCGAGGTGATTGCAATCAGCAGCGCTTCCGCCGAGCAGCATCGGCTGATTTCAGTGGCGGTCAATGATCAGGCCGCCGATGCGCACGACGGCGTTTTTCATCTGCCGAACGCGGGCTTGACCGTGCTGGACGCCGCTGCTTTCACGGCGCGCTTCGGAATAACGGCCGGTACGCCATCAGAATTGCACTTCGCCGCCGTGGTTTTTTCGATCCCCGACATTGGCGCCACCGCACGCCTGCTTGCGGCCAATGCCATCCAGCACGATATGTCGGGCAATGACATCATCGTGCGGCCGGCATCCGGGCAGGGCGCGGCTTTCATCTTTCGGGAGATCCCATGAGCAACCCCCTGGCGCCCAATTCGTCGGTAACCGTCGGCAACGTCGTCTTCGACAATACCGGACCGCTGGCGCTGATCGCCGGCCCTTGCCAGTTCGAATCGCGCCAGCACGCCTTCGATATGGCCGGCACGCTGAAGGAGCTGACCGGCAGGCTCGGCATCGGCCTCGTCTACAAGACGAGTTACGACAAGGCCAATCGCACCTCGCTGTCAGCAACGCGGGGTGCCGGCATGGACGCCGCGCTTCCCGTCTTCGACGAGTTGCGCAAGGAATTCTCGCTTCCCGTGCTGACCGATGTCCACACCGAGGAACAGTGCGCGATCGTGGCGCCGCATGTCGACGTGCTGCAGATTCCGGCCTTCCTGTCGCGCCAGACCGATATGCTCGTCGCCGCCGCGAGGACGGGCAAGGTCATCAATGTGAAGAAGGGGCAGTTCCTCGCACCCTGGGACATGAAAAACGTGGTCGCCAAGATCACCGGCTCCGGCAATGCCAATGTGCTGACCACCGAGCGCGGCGCTTCTTTCGGGTACAACACGCTGGTGTCGGATATGCGCGCTCTGCCCGTCATGGCCGAGATCGGCGCCCCGGTGATCTTCGACGCCACCCATTCGGTGCAGCAGCCGGGCGGGCAGGGCGGATCGTCTGGCGGGGAGCGCCGCTTTGTCGAGACGCTGGCCCGCGCGGCCGTTGCCGTGGGCGTTGCCGGCGTGTTCATCGAGACCCACCAGGACCCGGACAATTCGACTTCCTCCGATGGTCCCAACATGCTGCCGCTGAAGGATATGCCGGCACTGCTGGAAAGGCTCATGGCCTTCGACAGGATAGCAAAGGGCTGAAAAGCCAATGTCTTGTAGCGAATAAGCCCCGGTTGTAGGCTTGTCCGGCAAATGAGCGCTTTGGCAGGAGGAAGCCAATGTCCGTCGCCCGTGTCACCGAAATCACCTCGTCGTCCAGGAAAAGCTTTCAAGACGCCATCGAGAAGGGGATTGCGCGCGCCGCGAAGACCCTGAAGAACGTCGAAGGCGCCTGGATCCAGGACCAGAAGATCGTCGTCGAGGATGGCAAGATCGCAGCCTATCGCGTCAATATGAAGGTGACTTTCATCCTCGCGGAGTGATTGGGCAGCCCGCCAAAAAAGTCGGGAACTTTCGCCCGCGCCCCTCATTGTCAAAGTGCGGATTAACGACAACGAGGAGCAAACAATGACGACGCAAACAGGCCACACCGAAGCCATTGCCGCTTCACGAGTCATCGGCACGACCGTCTACAACACCCAAGGCGACAGCATCGGCAGCATCGAGGACGTGATGCTCGACAAGACGTCGAACGGCATCATGTTCGCGGTGATCGGATTTGGCGGCTTTCTCGGCATTGGCGAGAAGTACCACGCCATCCCCTGGGCAAGCCTCGACTATGATGAGGCAAGAGGCGGATATGTCATACCATTCTCCAAGGAACAGCTGAAGGCAGCGCCTGCCCATTCGATCAACGAACTGGCCGGCGCGGATGGCGAGAGCGCGCGCGACGAGTCATACGAATATTACAAGGTCGCGCCCTACTGGCATTGACGCCATAATTGGAAAAAGGGGGCCGTTCTACGGCCCCCTTTTGATTCAAACGTAACGCTACTCGCTAGCGTGCAAAGCCGGCAAAGAGGCAGTAGCCTTTGGCGGCGACTGCTGGTTGTCGCATGACGTCAGAAACGCCGCGGCGATCAGAAACAGACTGACAATACCGCTCAACTCAGACATGGCGAACCCCTCCTGTTTCGCCCCGCGCGATAACAATCTTAACCTGGAATGCGCGTCGGGTGGCATGACTTATGATGACAGGAAATTGCGCTTCGTGAATCGGGCGGGCGGCACTATTCGATCAGGCCCCGATTGCCTTTTGCGTCGCTTTGGCTAAGACGGGCGCGACGTTTTCTCCAGATCAATCGAGGACATCGCAATGACCGCCATCATCGACATTGTCGGGCGTGAAATCCTGGACAGCCGTGGAAACCCGACCGTCGAGGTCGATGTTGTTCTCGAAGACGGTTCGATGGGCCGCGCCGCTGTGCCGTCGGGTGCCTCCACCGGAGCACACGAAGCCGTCGAGCTTCGTGACGGCGGCGCCCGCTACCTTGGCAAGGGCGTGCTCAGGGCCGTCGAGGCGGTCAATGGCGAATTGTTCGAGGCGATCGGCGGCATGGAAGCCGAAAACCAGATCCATATCGATCAGACCATGATCGAACTTGATGGCACGCCCAACAAGAGCCGGCTCGGCGCCAACGCCATTTTGGGCGTTTCGCTGGCGGTCGCGAAGGCCGCTGCCGAGGCCGCCGGGCTGCCGCTCTACCGCTATGTCGGCGGCACCAAGGCGCATGTCCTGCCCGTGCCGATGATGAACATCATCAATGGCGGCGCGCATGCCGACAACCCGATCGACTTCCAGGAATTCATGATCCTTCCGGTCGGCGCGCCGACGCTGCGCGAAGGCGTGCGCTGGGGCTCGGAAATCTTCCACACGCTGCGCAAGAAGCTGAAGGATGCCGGCCACAACACCAATGTCGGCGACGAGGGCGGCTTCGCGCCGAATCTGAAGAGCGCGCCGGTGGCGCTCGACTTCATCATGGAATCGATCGAGAAGGCCGGATTCAAACCGGGTGAAGAGATCGCGCTCGGCCTCGATTGCGCCGCGACCGAGTTCTTCAAGGACGGCAACTATGTCTATGAGGGCGAGAAGAAAACGCGCGATCCCAAGGCGCAGGCCAAGTATCTCGCCAAGCTCGCCGCCGACTATCCGATCATCTCGATCGAGGATGGCCTTGCCGAGGACGATTGGGAAGGCTGGAAGTACCTGACCGACCTGATCGGCAAGAAGACGCAGCTTGTCGGCGACGATCTCTTCGTCACCAACACGGCGCGCCTGCGCGACGGCATCCGCTTGGGCGTCGCCAATTCGATCCTGGTCAAGGTCAACCAGATCGGCTCGCTGACCGAGACGCTCGACGCCGTCGAGACCGCGCACAAGGCTGCCTACACCGCCGTCATGTCGCACCGTTCGGGCGAGACCGAGGATTCGACCATCGCCGATCTTGCCGTCGCCACCAATTGCGGACAGATCAAGACCGGATCGCTGTCGCGCTCGGACCGTATGGCCAAATACAACCAGCTGATCCGGATCGAGGAAGAACTCGGCAAGCAGGCGCATTATGCCGGCAAGTCCGTGATCAAGGACTGATCCCGCCGCACATTGTTGATACGGAGAGGGCGGGACATCCCGCCCTTTTTCATTTCAGGCCGGCACGGCGGTCTCCCGTAACCGTCCGTTAAGCACAATCAGGCGAAAAAGACTTCGAGCCGTTCGAGTTCGCGGCACGGGGAATCGGTCATGTGGACGCGTCAGCACAAGCAGAGAAACACCGGCCGGCTGATCGTTCCCTCGCTGTGCGTGCTGTTCCTGGCTTATTTCGGCTTCCATGCCTATCACGGTGAATTCGGCATCAATTCGAAATACAAGCTTGAGGCCGAGACGGTCGCGTTGCAGGGACAGCTCGATGCGATCAAGGCACGCAGGACGGACCTTGAGCGGCGCGTCAAGCTCATGCATGACGGCACGCTGGAGAAGGACATGCTCGATGAGCAGGCGCGCAAGGCACTCAATCTGTCGCAGGCCGACGAGATCACCATCATGCTGCCCGCTCTGGCGAAGTAACCAGTTTCAGGTTAATCAACAATATTTTCAATGATTTTAATTGCTTAGGTGCATGCCAGCTATGCAATTTCGACATGGCGGAACGCCTTTCTACGTGTTAGCCTCCCATAAATCGAAGGGGAGGGCGATCTCCCCGGAGCAGTTTGATCTTGCTCCAGTGTCCGCAAAGAGACGCCAACAGGGAGTGATGCATGGCCACCGCAGCCAGAAAAGCGCCTGCCAAATCGAAATTCGACGGCAAATCCGGTCTATCAGCACCCAAGCCCGTTGACTTCACCAAGGACGAAGAGCTTGCCGCCTACCGGCACATGCTGCTCATCCGTCGCTTCGAGGAGAAGGCCGGCCAGCTCTACGGCATGGGCTTCATTGGCGGTTTCTGTCACCTCTATATCGGCCAGGAAGCGGTCGTCACCGGCATGAAGATGGCGCTGATCGACGGCGATCAGATGATCACGGCCTATCGCGATCACGGCCACATGCTGGCGATGGAGCTGTCGCCGCGTGGCGTGATGGCCGAGCTGACCGGACGCCGCGGCGGCTTGTCCAGGGGCAAGGGCGGCTCCATGCACATGTTCTCCAAGGAGAAGCATTTCTATGGCGGTCACGGCATTGTCGGTGCACAGGTGTCGCTTGGAACAGGTCTGGCTTTTGCCAACCGCTACCGCGACAACAACAATGTCTCGCTGACCTATTTCGGCGACGGCGCCGCCAACCAGGGCCAGGTCTACGAAAGCTTCAACATGGCCTCGCTGTGGAAGCTGCCGGTGATCTACATCATCGAGAACAACCGCTACGCCATGGGCACCTCGGTGTCGCGCTCTTCGGCGGAAACCAATTTTTCGCATCGTGGCGCGTCGTTCAAGATTCCGGGTATCCAGGTCGACGGCATGGATGTGCGTGCGGTCAAGGCGGCTGGCGATCTGGCTACCGAGTGGTGCCGTGCCGGCAACGGGCCGATCATTCTGGAAATGCAGACGTATCGCTATCGCGGCCACTCGATGTCCGACCCGGCGAAATACCGCTCCAAGGAAGAAGTCCAGAAGATGCGCTCCGATCATGATCCGATCGAGCAGGTCAAGGCGCGGCTCATCGAGAAGAAGTGGGCGACCGAGGACGAACTCAAGGCCGTCGACAAGGAGGTTCGCGACATCGTCGCCGACGCCGCCGAATTTGCCCAGCACGACGCGGAGCCGGATCCGTCCGAGCTCTGGACCGATATCGTATTGTAAGGGAGGGCCAGGACATGCCGATCGAAATTCTGATGCCCGCCCTCTCGCCGACCATGGAAGAGGGCAATCTTTCCAAGTGGTTGAAGAACGAGGGCGACAAGGTCGTCGCCGGCGACGTCATCGCCGAGATCGAAACCGACAAGGCGACGATGGAAGTCGAAGCCGTCGACGAAGGTACGCTGGGCAAGATCCTGATCGCCGCCGGCACCGAAGGCGTCAAGGTCAACACCCCCATCGCCGTTCTGCTGCAGGATGGCGAAAGTTCTGGCGACATCGACAAGGGCTCCAAGGCGGCTCCCGCCTCCACGCAGGACGCGGTGTCAACTGGTGGCCAGCGCGCCGACGCGGCCGAGGAAGGCTCGCAACGGGCGCCGCAGGATGCTGGAGAGGCGCCGAAAGCCTCCGTCCCCGCCGCCCCGGCGGCCAAACTTGCTGCCGATCCGGACATTCCTGCCAGCACTGAAATGGTCTCGACCACGGTACGCGAGGCGCTGCGCGATGCCATGGCCGAGGAAATGCGTCGCGACGGCGATGTCTTCGTGATGGGTGAGGAAGTCGCCGAATACCAGGGCGCCTACAAGATCACGCAAGGCTTGCTGCAGGAATTTGGGCCGCGTCGCGTTGTCGATACGCCGATTACCGAGCATGGTTTTACCGGGGTTGGTGTCGGTGCGGCGATGGCTGGGCTGAAGCCGATCGTCGAGTTCATGACCTTCAACTTCGCCATGCAGGCGATCGACCAGATCATCAATTCCGCCGCCAAGACGCTCTATATGTCGGGCGGCCAAATGGGCGCGCCAATCGTGTTCCGCGGGCCAAATGGCGCGGCGGCCCGTGTCGCGGCACAGCACTCGCAGTGCTATGCCGCCTGGTACAGCCACATTCCAGGCCTGAAGGTCGTGATGCCCTATACGGCCGCCGACGCCAAGGGCCTGCTCAAGGCAGCGATCCGCGACCCGAACCCGGTCATCTTCCTCGAGAATGAAATCCTCTACGGCCAGTCCTTCGACGTTCCGAAGCTGGACGACTTCGTGCTGCCGATCGGCAAGGCGCGCATCCACAAGGCAGGCAAGGATGTTACCATCGTATCCTTCGGCATCGGCATGACCTATGCGGTGAAGGCTGAAGCCGAGCTGCGCGGCATGGGCATCGACGCCGAGATCATCGACCTCAGGACTATCCGTCCGCTCGATCTCGACACAGTCATCGCCTCGGTTAAGAAAACCAACCGGCTGGTCGTGGTCGAAGAAGGCTACCCGCAGAATTCGGTTGGCGACCACATCGCCAACCAGGTCTCGCAGCGCGCCTTCGATTTCCTCGACGCACCGGTCATCACCATTGCCGGCAAGGACGTGCCGATGCCTTATGCGGCCAACCTCGAAAAACTGGCCTTGCCCAATGTCGGCGAAGTCATCGAGGCCGTCAAAGCCGTCGCATATCGCTGAACCGGGTGGGAGGACAATATGCCAATCAACATCACCATGCCGGCGCTCTCGCCCACGATGGAAGAGGGCAATCTGTCCAAGTGGCTGGTCAAGGAAGGCGACAAGGTTTCGCCCGGCGACGTGATCGCCGAGATCGAAACCGACAAGGCGACGATGGAGGTCGAGGCCGTCGATGAGGGCACGGTTGCCAAGCTCGTCGTGCCGGCGGGCACCGAGGGCGTCAAGGTCAACGCGCTGATCGCGGTGCTTGCGGCGGAAGGTGAAGATGCCGGCGCGGCGGCGAAAAGCGGCGGCGCCACACCGGCGAAAACCGAAGCTCCGAAAACCGATGCGCCTAAAGCCGAAGCGCCGAAGGCTGAAGCGCCAAAGGCCGAGGCCGCGGTCCCCAAGGCACAGGCGGCTCCGGCCGCCAATGGCAACGCGGCTGGCGAACGCACCTTTGCATCGCCGCTTGCCCGCCGTATCGCCAAGGATGCGGGTGTCGACGTCTCCGCGGTCACAGGCACCGGCCCGCACGGCCGCGTGGTCAAGGCTGACGTCGATGCCGCGATTGCCGGTGGTGGCGCCAAGGCGGCACCGGCTGCCAAGGCTCCGGCTGGCGCGCCTGCCTCCGCCCCGCCGGTGAAGGCGATGTCGGACGAGCAGGTGCTGAAACTGTTCGAGCAAGGCTCCTACGAACTCGTCCCTCACGACAACATGCGCAAGACCATCGCGCGGCGCCTGGTCGAAGCAAAAACCACCATCCCGCATTTCTATCTGACGCTCGACTGCGAACTCGACGCGCTGCTGGCTTTACGCACTCAGCTCAATGCCGCTGCGCCGGTGAAAAAGACCGAAAAGGGTGAGGCGCCCGCCTACAAGCTGTCGGTCAATGACATGGTCATCAAGGCGATGGCGATGGCGCTGAAGGCGGTGCCGGATGCCAATGCCTCATGGACCGAGAGCGCCATGGTCAAACACAAGCATGCCGATGTCGGGGTGGCCGTGTCGATCCCCGGCGGCCTGATCACGCCGATCATCCGGCATGCGGACGACAAGACGCTGTCGGTCATCTCCAACGAGATGAAGGACCTGGCCAGCCGCGCCCGCAGCCGCAAGCTGAAGCCGGAAGAGTATCAAGGCGGCACGACCGCCGTCTCCAATCTCGGCATGTTCGGCATCAAGGACTTTGCCGCCGTCATCAACCCGCCGCATGCGACGATCCTGGCGGTCGGCGCGGGCGAGCAGCGGGCGGTGGTCAGGAATGGCGAGATCAAGATCGCCACAGTGATGTCGGTGACACTGTCGACCGACCATCGTGCGGTTGATGGCGCGCTGGGGGCCGAATTGCTGGTCGCCTTCAAGAAGCTGATCGAGAATCCGATGGGCATGCTGGTCTAGGAAAGGAAAAGGCTGTGCGGATATTCTTCACCAGCCTTTTCGCCTTTTTGATTTCCGGCTTGGCCGGCGGCCTTATCGCGCAATGGTTGGCTGTCGCCACCGTCGCCGAGGAAGAATACATCATCGTCTTCATGTTCTCGGTGCTGGTGACTTTTGTCGTCACCTTCATCTTCTTCGTCGCGCAATTGACGAACGATCCGGTCGAGGCTGTTGCCAAGGCGGGCAAGTGGACGCTGATTGCCTTTGTGGCGCTTCTCATCCTGCTGGTCGCGCTGATCCTCTATAGCGACAGCAGCGCCGCGGTGGTCAGGAAAGACATGCCGATGGTTGCCGGTCTCGGCCTGCCGGGCCTGGTGACGATCGTCATCCATTGGTTGTTCGTACGCTGGCGCGTGAAGCGCGGCGTGGCCGACACAAAGGCAGGTTGAACGGATGAAGACGGTGCTTTGTTACGGCGACTCGCTGACCTGGGGCTACAACGCCGAAGGTGGGCGTCATGCGCTCGGGGATCGCTGGCCAAGCGTGCTGCAAGCAGGGCTCGGCGAAGGCGTTCAAGTCGTCGCCGAGGGGCTCAATGGCCGCACCACCGCTTTCGACGATCATCTCGCCGGAGCCGACCGCAACGGCGCGCGGCTGCTGCCGACGGTGTTGACGACGCATGCGCCCATCGACCTGATCGTCATCATGCTCGGCGCCAATGACATGAAGCCATGGATCCATGGCAATCCGGTTGCCGCCAAGCAAGGCATCCAGCGGCTGATCGATATCGTGCGTGGCCACGACTATCCGTTCGACTGGCCGGCACCGCAGATCCTGATCGTTTCGCCGCCTCTTGTCAGCCGCACCGAAAATGCCGACTTCAGGGAGATGTTCGCCGGCGGCGATGAGGCCTCGAAGCAGCTTGCGCCGCAATACGCCGCGCTCGCCGACGAGGTCGGCTGCGGCTTCTTCGACGCTGGCACGGCGGCGCAAACAACACCTCTCGATGGCGTCCACCTCGATGCCGAGAATACGCGAAACATTGGCGAGGCGCTGACGCCGGTCGTGCGCGTCATGCTGGAACTCTGATTGAAGGAGAAAACCCGTGGCTGAGAACTATGACGTCATCATCATCGGCTCCGGCCCGGGCGGCTATGTCACCGCAGTGCGTTCCGCCCAGCTCGGCTTTAAGACGGCGATCGTCGAGCGCGAGCATCTGGGCGGCATCTGTCTGAACTGGGGCTGTATTCCGACCAAGGCGCTGCTGCGGTCGGCCGAGATCATGCATTATTCCGATCATCTGAAGGATTACGGCCTGAAGCTCGATGGCGGCAAGATCAGTGCCGATACCGCCGCCGTCGTCGATCGGTCGCGAAAAGTGTCGCTCAGGCTCAATGGCGGCGTCGCCTTCCTGATGAAGAAGAACAAGGTCGACGTCATCTGGGGCGAGGCCAAACTATCCAAACCCGGTGAGATCGTGGTTTCCAAGACGGCCAAGAAGCCGATGGAGCCGCAGCCGCCGGTGCCGAAAGGCGTCAAGGGCGAGGGCACCTACACCGCCAAGCACATCATCCTGGCGACCGGCGCCCGGCCACGCGCTCTGCCCGGCATCGAGCCGGACGGCAAGCTGATCTGGACTTATTTCGAAGCCATGGTGCCGAAGGAGATGCCGAAGTCGCTGCTGGTGATGGGCTCAGGCGCCATCGGCATCGAATTCGCCTCCTTCTATCGCACAATGGGCGCCGACGTCACGGTGGTCGAGCTGCTGCCGGCGGTGATGCCGGTCGAGGACCCCGAAGTCTCGAAATTCGCGCAAAAGCAGTTCGAGAAGCAAGGCATGAAGATCATCCTCGAGGCCAAGGTGACCAAGGTCGAGAAGGGGGCGAACTCGGTTACCGCGCATGTCGAGATGAAGGACGGCAAGGTCGAGAAGATCACCGCCGACCGCATGATCTCGGCCGTCGGCGTTCAGGGCAATATCGAGAACCTCGGCCTTGAAGCACTCGGTGTTAAGACCGAGCGCGGTTGCGTGGTCATCGACGGTTACGGCAAGACCAATGTGCCTGGCATCTACGCCATCGGCGATGTCGCCGGACCGCCCATGCTTGCTCACAAGGCCGAGCACGAGGGCGTCGTGTGCGTCGAGAAGATCGCGAACTTCCCCGGTGTTCACGCCACGGACAAGCTCAAGATCCCTGGTTGCACCTACTGCAATCCGCAGGTCGCCTCGGTTGGACTGACGGAAGCAAAAGCCAAGGCCGAGGGCAAGGATATCCGCGTCGGCCGCTTCCAGTTCGCGGCCAACGGCAAGGCCATCGCGCTTGGGGAAGACCAAGGCTTCATCAAGACCATCTTCGACAAGAAGACCGGTCAATTGCTCGGCGCGCACATGGTCGGCGCCGAAGTCACGGAACTGATCCAGGGTTTTGTCGTGGCGATGAACCTCGAAACGACCGAGGAAGAGCTGATGCACACCATCTTCCCGCATCCGACGCTATCCGAGATGATGAAGGAAAGCGTGCTCGACGCCTATGGCCGCGCCTTGAACGCATGATAGATTCCCCGCGGGAGACTCAGCTGTCAAAGCCGTGGGATCTGGACGGCGAAGCAGTTCGTTTCCGAATGCATTTTTACTGGCGCAAGGAGAAGGCATATGCACTTGAACGGCGTGGGCTGGATCGCAGCAATCATCATCGGCGGCCTGGCAGGCTGGTTGGCCGAAATGGTCATGAAGAGCAACACCGGCATATTAATGAACATTATCATGGGCATCGTCGGCGCGGTGGTGCTGAACGCAGTCCTGCAGGCGCTCAACATCGGCGTGTTCGGTGTCGGCTGGACCGCCTATCTGATCACCGGCTTCATCGGTGCCTGCCTGCTGATCTGGGTCGGTCGCCTGGTGCGCCGTTAGTCGATATCGTTTTCGGCTATGCGAAAACGGTTGTAGCGGCATGCGCCGCTGCAGCCTTTTTCTTTGTCCTGAAAAGTCTTAGATGACGTTAAAGTGACGATCGCCGAAGGGCGGTCGCAAGAAAGGCCAGGGTTCAGATGGTCACTGTCCTCGACACGATCGCCAACGCGCCGCGGCCGCGGCATCCCGAGAAGGCCCACAAGCCCGACCAGGAGGTATTGCGCAAGCCGGACTGGATCCGCGTCAAGGCGCCGGTGTCGAAGGGATATGCCGAGACACGTGAGATCGTGAAATCGCACAAGCTGGTGACCGTATGCGAAGAGGCCGGTTGTCCGAACATCGGTGAATGCTGGGAAAAAAAGCACGCCACCTTCATGATCATGGGCGAGATCTGTACGCGCGCCTGCGCCTTCTGCAATGTCGCCACCGGCATCCCAACCGCGCTCGACTCCGACGAGCCCACGCGTGTCGCGCATGCCGTCAAGCAAATGGGCCTCAGCCACGTCGTCATCACCTCCGTTGACCGCGACGATCTCGACGATGGCGGTGCGCAGCACTTCGCCGATGTCATCCGAGCGATCCGGGCGGCAACGCCTCTGACGACCATCGAAATCCTGACGCCCGATTTCCTGCGCAAGGAAGGCGCGCTGGAGATCGTCGTGGCGGCCAGGCCCGACGTCTTCAACCACAATCTCGAAACCGTGCCGTCGAATTATCTGAAGGTTCGGCCAGGCGCCCGCTATTTCCACTCGATCCGGCTGCTGCAGCGGGTCAAGGAACTCGATCCGTCCATTTTCACCAAGTCCGGCATCATGGTCGGCCTTGGCGAGGAGCGGAACGAAATCCTGCAATTGATGGACGATCTGCGTTCGGCCAATGTCGACTTCATGACCATCGGCCAATATCTGCAGCCGTCGAAGAAGCACCACCCGGTGATCCGCTTCGTCACGCCGGAGGAATTCAAGTCCTTCGAGACGATCGGCAAGACCAAGGGTTTCCTGCTGGTGGCATCGAGCCCGCTGACACGCTCTTCGCATCATGCCGGCGACGATTTCGCCCGGCTGCGCGCCGCGCGCGAAGCGCAGCTCCAGAAATTGGTCTAACGCCGGTTTCATGCCGAAATTCGAAGCCACCCGCCGCGTCGCCCACACGCCTGAGCAGATGTTCGCGCTGGTCGCCGACATCGAAACTTACCCGCAATTCCTGCCGCTTTGCGAAGCGTTGACGGTCCGCTCGCGCAAGGAGCGTGACGGGCGCACCATCCTCGTGGCCGACATGAGCATCGGGTATAAGGCCATCCGGGAGACTTTCACGACGCAGGTGCTGCTCAAGCCCGACGAACATGCCATCGACGTGAAGTATATCGACGGTCCGTTCAAATATCTGAGCAATGTCTGGCGGTTCGAGCCGGATGGCGCCGGCTGTGCCGTGCGCTTCTTCATCGACTATGAATTCAAGAGCCGCATCCTGGGTGCGCTGATGGGCACGATGTTCGATCGTGCCTTCCGCATGTTCGCCGAGGCCTTTGAAAAGCGCGCCGACATCAGCTACGGTAAGAAACCGGCGGCCTAACTCTCGCCAAGCGCCTGCAAGCCGAGCTCAAGTGCATGATGGACGGTTTCCCGGCGGATGAAGTCACGGCCGTCGTCGGCGAACAGCTTTCGTTCAGCCGTTACGGGTCGGCCGTTCACCGCAACACCAAACCAGACCAGCCCGACAGGCTTTTCCCTGGAACCGCCACCCGGACCGGCAATGCCGGTGACGGCCAGCGCCAACCCGGCACGCGAACGGGCGAGCGCTCCGGCGGCCATCTCGATGGCTGTCTCGCGGGAAACCGCACCATGCACGTCGAGCGTGGCGGCGCGAACGCCCAGCATGTCCATCTTGGCTTCATTGGAATAGGTGATGAAGCCGCGATCGACCACGGCGGAAGAACCGGCAATGTCGGTCAGCGCGGCGGCGATCATCCCGCCGGTACAGCTTTCCGCGGTCGCCAGCATGATGCCGCGCTCCCGGCACGCCTCAAACAGGGCGACCGCCAGTTCGCTGTTGGTCATTCCGGAACCTCGCCTGGAAACACCACACTGGCGGTGGCGATAGCCGCGATACCTTCCTCGCGACCGACAAAGCCGAGCTTCTCGTTGGTTGTCGCCTTGACCGAGATGCGCTCGGCGGAAATGCCCAGCATCTGCGAAAGGACTGATGTCATCGCCTCGCGGTGCGGGCCGACGCGGGGCGCCTCGCAGATCAGCGTGATATCGGCATTGGCGATGCGTCCGCCGCGCTCGCGCACTAGTCTTGCGGCATGTTCGACGAATATCCGCGATGCAGCGCCTTTCCACTGCGGATCGGACGGAGGGAAGTGCGTGCCGATGTCGCCGGCACCGCAGGTAGCCAGCAGCGCGTCGGTCAGGGCGTGCAGGCCGACATCCGCGTCGGAATGGCCCGACAGTTTCCTGTCATGCGGGATGGCGACGCCACAAAGCGTAACATGGTCGCCGGGCTCGAAGGCGTGGACATCGTAGCCATTGCCGGTGCGGATATCGGGAAAGTGTGTCCGCTCGCTGGAAAGTCGCTGGTGCGCCATGGCGATGTCCCGTGCCCATGTGAGTTTGACATTGTCGGGCGATCCGGGAACGAGCTTCACCGGCATTTGCATCCATTCGGCGATCGACGCGTCGTCGGTAAAGTCGGATTTGCCGCTGTTGTAGGCTTGCTCATGCATCGTCATGATCGCGAGGAAGGGAAAACCTTGCGGCGTTTGGGCCGCGTGCAGCCCGCTCCTTGGCACCGTTTCGCCGACCATACCGGTCTCCGATTCGCGTTTCAGCGTGTCGGCGACGGGCAGGGCGGGAAGCGCGCCTTCACGTTCGCCGATGGCCGCGATGGTGCGGTCGATCAGATCCATGTCGACAAAGGGGCGCGCGGCGTCGTGGATGAGAACCTTGTCCGGCGCGTAGCTTCTCAGCGCCTGCAGCCCGAGCCGAACCGAATCCTGCCTGGTCGCGCCTCCGGCAATTGCCGTTACCCGATCCGCATCGGTTCCGACCGCTTGCTGAAAAAGCTCGCGGTCCTCGGCATGGATAGCCACGACGATCCGGCCGATGAGCGGGTGCGCCAGAAAAATGTCTATGACACGAGCGATGACGGCGCGTCCGCCAATTCGTTGATATTGCTTCGGACCATCGGTTTGTCCGGCGCGCGCGCCGCGACCGGCCGCGACGATAACCACCGCGACTTTGCCACCCGGATCCGGAGCCTGATTTTCGGTTGCGCCAGTCATGCAGTCCGGTCCTAGTCGCGGCCAAGGCCGAAGGCCAGCATTTTCCCAATTGCGCCTCAATGTGGCGTCATTCCGCGTTGCACATTTCTTTCGATCTGGCTAGAGAATGTGCAACGAATGGACGTGCTTGGTTTTTGTGCATGGTTAACTTGATCGGATTGGCCCAGCCTCTCGACGTCGGCGGCGTCAGAATACGCAACCGCGTCTTCCTCGCGCCGATGTCGGGGATCACGGACGAGGCGTTCAGGCAGCGCGCCCATGGGCATGGCGCAGGCCTGGTTGTGTCCGAAATGGTGGCCAGCGGCGAACTCGCCAAGGGCAGGGCGGGTTGTGACCTGCGGATACGCCATTCCGGACTGCCGGTCCATATGGTTCAGCTTGCCGGGCGCGAGGCCATGCATATGGCCGAAGGCGCGCGGATCGCCGCGGGCGAGGGCGCCGACATCATCGACATCAACATGGGCTGCCCGGCCAAGAAGGTTACCGGTGGCTATGCCGGTTCGGCATTGATGCTGGACCTCGACCACGCGCTCTCGCTGATCGAGGCCGTGGTAGGAGCGGTCAAGGTGCCGGTGACCGTCAAGATGCGGCTGGGTTGGGACGAAGGCGCACTCAACGCTCCTGTCCTGGCGCGCCGGGCCGAGCAGGCGGGCGTCAGGATGGTCACGGTCCATGGCCGCACACGCTGCCAGTTCTACCTGGGCAAGGCGGACTGGCGCGCCATCGCTCGCGTCAAGGAGGCTGTTTCCATTCCGGTCGTCGCCAATGGCGATGTCTGCTCCCCAGGCGAGGCAGCCGCCGTTCTCGAACAGTCCGGCGCCGACGCGTTGATGGTCGGTCGCGCCCATTATGGCGCGCCGTGGGTCGCCGGCGGCATCGCTGCGGCTGCCGCCGGGACATTTTCGCCCGGCATTCCCGAGACCCCGCAAGCGATTGCCGACTATGTCGTCGCCCACTACGAGGACATGCTGGCGCTTTACGGCATCGAGAGCGGCCTGCGCCAGGCGCGCAAGCATCTGGGCTGGTATCTCGATCGACATGCCGGAGGTGTCGCTGGGGAGAGTAGGAAAGCGATATTGACCGCGTCCGAACCTGCCTGCGTCATTGCCTTGCTGCGTGACGTGTTTTCGCGCGATCCGCAAACCTTGAACCTGCGGAGCGCCGCATGACCGCAAACCCTGGCCAAGGCATTGAAATGGCGGGTGCTGCCCAGATCGTACTAAACACGATCCGCCGCCCGGTGATCATGATCAGCGAGGAAGGCTTCATCACCTTCGCCAATGCCGATGCCGAGGACTTCTTTCGCTCCAGCGCGACCATGCTGGCGCGCAACACCCTGTCCAAGCTCATACCCTTCGGCAGCCCCCTGCTGACACTGGTCGACCAGGTGCGTGAGCGCCGCGCGCCCGTCAACGAATATCGGGTCGACGTTTCGTCGCCGCGCCTCGGCATCGAAAAGGTCGTCGATCTCTATGTCGCGCCGGTGCCGGAGTTTCCGGGCTCCGTCGTGGTCATGTTCCAGGAGCGGTCGATGGCCGACAAGATCGACCGGCAGATGACGCATCGCGGCGCCGCGCGCTCGGTGACCGGTCTGGCGGCGATGCTGGCGCATGAGATCAAGAACCCGCTCTCCGGTATCAGGGGGGCGGCTCAGCTGCTAGAGCTGTCCGCTTCCGATGAGGATCGCGCGCTGACGCGGCTGATCACCGACGAGACGGACCGTATCGTGTCGCTGGTTGACCGCATGGAGGTGTTTTCCGACGAGCGGCCGATCGACCGCTATCCCGTCAACATCCATGTGGTGCTCGACCACGTGAAAGCGATCGCAAAGAACGGTTTCGCAAGGAAAATCAAGATATTGAAGGACTATGATCCGTCATTGCCTCCGGTATTTGCCAATCGCGACCAGCTGATCCAGGTGTTCCTCAACCTGATCAAGAACGCCGCCGAGGCGATCGGCAACGACCCCCAGGGCGAGATCGTGCTGTCCACCGCCTTCCGGCCCGGTATCCGCGTTTCGGTTCCGGGCACGCAGGATCGCGTATCGCTGCCGCTGGAGTTCTGCGTGCGCGACAATGGTTCCGGCGTCTCGGAGGATATCCTGCCGATCCTGTTCGATCCCTTCATTACCACCAAGCCGAACGGCTCGGGGCTCGGGCTGGCGCTGGTCGCCAAGATCGTCGGTGAACATGGCGGCATCATCGAATGCGATTCGACGCCGCGCGCGACAACATTCCGGGTCCTGATGCCGGCCTGGAAGGAAACGGCGCTTGGCGCTGATCAAGACGGTGAAGGAGACCGCAAATGACCGTTCGCGGCAATATTCTGGTCGCCGACGACGATGCTGCGATCCGCACCGTTCTCAATCAGGCCCTGTCGCGTGTCGGTCACGAGGTGCGCGTCACCTCCAACGCGTCGACCCTGTGGCGCTGGGTCGCGGCCGGCGAGGGTGACCTCGTCATCACCGACGTCGTGATGCCGGACGAGAACGCTTTCGACATGCTGCCGCGCATCAAGAAAGCGCGGCCGGAACTGCCCGTCATCGTCATGAGCGCCCAGAATACCTTCATGACGGCGATCCGCGCCTCCGAAACTGGCGCCTATGAATATCTGCCGAAGCCTTTCGACCTGACCGAACTCCTTAACATCGTCAACCGCGCTTTGTCCGAGCCCCGGCGGCCGAAGATCGATGCCAGGCAAGAAGAGCCGCCCGAAACGATGCCGCTGGTCGGCCGTTCGGCGGCCATGCAGGACATCTACCGCATGCTGGCGCGGATGATGCAGACCGACCTGACGGTGATGATTTCGGGCGAATCCGGCACCGGCAAGGAACTGGTGGCACGAGCGCTGCATGAATATGGGCGCCGTCGTGGCGGTCCGTTCGTTGCCATCAACATGGCGGCTATCCCGCGCGATCTCATCGAATCGGAATTGTTCGGCCACGAGAAGGGGGCTTTCACCGGCGCGCAGAGCCGCTCGACCGGCCGCTTCGAGCAGGCGGAGGGCGGCACGCTGTTCCTCGACGAGATCGGCGACATGCCGATGGAGGCGCAGACGCGTTTGCTGCGCGTCCTGCAGCAGGGCGAGTACACGACTGTCGGCGGCCGCACGCCGATCAAGACCGATGTGCGCATTGTCGCCGCCACCAACAAGGACCTGCGTACGCTGATCAACCAGGGCCTCTTCCGCGAGGATCTTTTCTACCGTCTCAATGTCGTGCCGCTCAGGTTGCCGGCGCTACGCGAACGCTCGGAGGACGTGCCCGATCTGGTGCGCCATTTCTTCAAGCTCGGCGAAATGGAGGGGCTGCAGACCAAGCGCATCTCTTCCGGCGGCATCGAACTGATGAAGCGCTATCCCTGGCCAGGCAATGTGCGCGAGTTGGAAAACTTGGTCCGCAGGCTCGCCGCGCTTTATTCGCAGGACGAGATTTCCGCCGAGATCATCGAGACGGAGCTCAAGACAGGCGAACCCGTGGTACCAGGCGGCGGCAATCTCATTCCCGACGATCTTTCCATTGGGCAGGCGGTGGAGCACTTCCTGCAGCGCTATTTTGCCTCCTTTGCAGGCGAATTGCCGCCTGCCGGTCTGTACGAGCGCATCCTGTCCGAAGTCGAATATCCGTTGGTGCTGGCTTCAATGACGGCAACCCGCGGCAACCAGATCAAGGCCGCGGAGCTTTTGGGACTCAACCGCAACACCCTGCGCAAGAAGATTCGCGAATTGGGCGTCAACGTTTACAAGTCCTCCCGCCAGACCTGAGCCCGCGCTGCATATAGGATCTTTTCAGGGGACCGACTGGGGAAAGAGTCCTGTAGTTGTCACACTTGTTGCATAATCGCCACAATGCGTTGCATAGATCGGACGCAATCACTGGCTCTAGACGGCGACATGGCTCCGCAAACACCTGTACTCAACAAACCGCTCTTCAGCGAACCTGGCGCGCGCGACGGGCGCCGGCTGCTGGCACTGCCTGGCGTGGTGGCGGTCGTCGGTGCCTTGGTCATGGCGGCTATTTCGTTCGCCATCCTGGTCGGTGCGACACCGATTGCGCCTGACGCCAAAACGACCTGGGCCCTGATCGCTCTCAACGCCGCCTTCGTGCTCTTCCTCATCGCGCTGGTTGGACGCGAGGTACATCGCATCGTCATGGCGCGCCGGCATGGCAAAGCGGCTTCCCGGCTGCATGTGCGCATCGTTGCCATGTTCGCCCTCGTTGCCGCCATTCCCGCCATCATGGTGGCGATCATCGCCTCGATCACGCTCGATATCGGCCTTGATCGCTGGTTCGAGATCCGCACCAAGACCATCGTCAATTCGTCACTGTCGATCGCCGACGCCTATGTGCAGGAGAACGCGCGCAACCTGCAGGGTACGACGCTGTCGATGGCCTACGATCTCGATGCCTCCCGCACGCTCTACGGCCTCGATCGCACCGGGTTTCTCGACCTCATGAACAAGGAAGCCGTGGGTCGCTCGCTGGCGCATGCCGCGCTGATCAAGCCCGATGGCTCCTTCGTCATGAGCGCCAAGACTGATGCCGATTTCGCCATGCCGGAACCGCCGGAAGGAGCGGTGGCCACCGCCACCGACGGCAAGCCGGTGCTGATCGAGCCGCGCACGCGCAACATCATGGGCGCCATCGTCAAGCTGCGCGAGATCGATGGCCTCTATCTCTACACCATCCGTCTGGTCGACCCCGAGGTGATCAAGGCGCGGCAGATCGTCAGGTCCAACACCGACGAGTATCGCAATCTCGAGGACAACAGGCGTACCTCGCAAGTGGCGTTTGCGCTGCCCTATCTGTCGCTGACCCTGATCATCATCCTGTCGGCAATCTGGACCGGCATAGCTGTTGCCGACCGGCTCGTGCGGCCGATCCGTCAGCTGATCGGCGCTGCCGACGAAGTCGCGACCGGCAATCTCGACGTCGCGGTGCCGGTGCGGCCATCCGATGGCGATGTCGCCTCGCTCGGCGACACGTTCAACAAGATGCTGCTGGAGCTCAAATCGCAACGCAACGAGATCCTGTCGGCGAAGGACCTGATCGATGAGAGGCGCCGTTTTTCCGAAGCCGTGCTTGCCGGCGTCACCGCCGGCGTCATCGGCGTCGACCCTTACGGCATCATCACCATCGTCAATCGTTCTGCCGAATCGATGCTGGCCGTTTCCGCCAGCGCGGCACTTGGGCAGAATCTGTCCGCGATCCTGCCGCATGTCGGCCGCGTCTTCGAGATCGGCCGTAAATCCGGCAAGCCGGTCCACCGCGAACAGGTGACGTTCTATCGCGCCGGCGCCGAGCGGACCTTCAATGTGCAGGTCACCATCGAGGCCGGCGCCGATGGCTCGGAGGAAAAATCCTATGTCGTGACCGTCGACGACATCACCGATCTGGTTCAGGCCCAGCGCTCATCCGCTTGGGCCGACGTGGCGCGGCGCATCGCCCACGAGATCAAGAATCCGCTGACGCCGATCCAGCTTTCCGCCGAACGCATAAAGCGCCGCTACGGCAAGGTCATCACCGAAGACCGCGAGGTTTTCGACCAGTGCACCGACACCATCATCCGCCAGGTGGAGGATATCGGCCGCATGGTCGACGAGTTCTCGGCTTTCGCGCGCATGCCAAAGCCCGAGATGAAGGCCATCGACCTGCGCGAATCACTGCGCGAGGCTTCCTTCCTGGTCGAAGTCAGCCGCGCCGACATCACCTTCGAGCGGATATTCGGGAACGAGCCGCTCAAGGGTACATTTGACAGCCGCCTGATGGCCCAGGCTTTCGGCAATGTGATCAAGAATGCCGCCGAGGCGATCGACGGACTGGAACATAAGGACGGTTCGCACGGCATAATCCGGATTCAAGCCGGCCGTCAGAATGGCGCGATTCGCATCGACGTCATCGACAATGGCAAAGGCCTGCCGCGGGAGAATCGCCAACGGTTGCTGGAGCCCTATATGACCACGCGTGAAAAAGGCACCGGGCTTGGCCTCGCTATCGTCAAGAAGATCGTGGAGGACCATGGCGGCAGGCTGGAACTCCATGACGCGCCTGCGGATTTCCACGGCGGGCGCGGCGCGATGATCAGCATCATCCTGCCGCCTGCGACCAGCGCGCTGCCGCGCGCCGAAAGCAAGGCGGACCACGAAAGAGAAACTGAAAAGGTCGACAATGGCGTCTGATATTCTCATCGTCGATGACGAGGAAGACATCCGCGAACTCGTCGCGGGCATCCTGAGTGACGAGGGTCACGAAACCCGTACGGCATTCGATGCCGACAGCGCACTGGCGGCTATCGCCGACCGAGCACCGAGGCTGATCTTCCTGGATATCTGGCTGCAGGGCTCGCGTCTGGACGGCTTGGCGTTGCTCGACGAGATCAAGACCATGCACCCGAACCTGCCCGTGGTGATGATTTCAGGCCACGGCAACATCGAAACGGCGGTTTCCGCCATCCGTCGCGGAGCCTATGATTTCATCGAAAAGCCGTTCAAGGCCGACAGGCTGATCCTCATTGCCGAACGCGCACTCGAGACCTCGAAACTGCGCCGCGAAGTTTCCGACCTCAAGCTGCGCAGCGGCGAGACTTTCGATTTGATCGGCATGTCCTCGGCGATGAGCCAGTTGCGCCAGACCATCGAGCGCGTCGCCCCGACCAACAGCCGGGTGATGATCGTTGGCCCTTCCGGATCGGGCAAGGAGCTGGCCGCCCGCGCCATCCATACTCTGTCGACGCGTAAGGGCGGGCCGTTCGTGACGCTGAGCGCCGCCAATATCACGCCTGAACGCATGGAGATCGAACTGTTCGGCACCGAATCGAACGGGGTCGAACGTAAGGTGGGGGCGCTGGAGGAGGCCCATCGCGGCATTCTCTACATCGACGAAGTGGCCGACATGCCGCGCGAGACGCAGAACAAGATTTTGCGCGTGCTGGTCGAACAGCAATTCGAGCGGGTGGGCGGTACTAAGCGGGTCAAGGTCGACGTCCGCATCATTTCCTCGACCTCGCAGAACCTCGAGGCGATGATCGCCGACGGGCGTTTCCGCGAGGATCTCTACCACCGGCTCGCCGTGGTTCCGGTCATGGTGCCGGGACTGGCCGAGCGGCGCGAGGACATCCCCTATCTCGTCGATAACTTCATGAAGCAGATCGCCCGCCAGGCTGGCATCAAGCCACGCCGTATCGGCGACGACGCCCTGGCCGTGCTGCAGGCGCACAACTGGCCGGGCAACGTGCGTCAGTTGCGCAACAACGTCGAGCGACTGATGATCCTGGCGCGCGGCGAGGACGTGGACGCGCCGATCACCGCGGATCTGCTCCCGTCCGAAATCGGCGATGTCATGCCGCGCACGCCCAACCAGTCGGACCAACACATAATGGCGCTGCCGCTGCGCGAGGCACGCGAACAGTTCGAAAAGGACTATCTGATCGCCCAGATCAACCGGTTCGGCGGCAACATTTCGAAGACGGCCGAGTTCATCGGCATGGAGCGTTCCGCCTTGCACCGCAAGCTGAAGTCGCTGGGCGTCTGACCGGATCCTCGGTGGCCCACGCGATTGTCCGTTACCTGCACCGCGGAATCGCTTAAACACGCCAAACCAAATCTCCCGAGGTGACCATGCCGCGCATTGCCTATGTGAACGGGCGCTACATCACTCATGCCGATGCCGCCGTGCATATCGAGGATCGCGGCTATCAGTTCGCCGACGGCGTCTACGAGGTCTGTGAGGTGGCGCGCGGCTTCATCGTCGACATGCCGCGCCACCTTGCCCGGCTGAACCGCTCGCTGACCGAACTGTCGATCGCCTGGCCGGTGACACGCAATGTGTTGCCGCTGATCCTGCGCGAAGTGGTCAACCGCAATCATGTCGTCAACGGCCTTGTCTATGTTCAGGTGACGCGCGGTGTCGCCAGCCGGGAATTTGTCTTCCCATCGGCGGACACCAAGCCCGCGCTGGTGGTGACAGCCAGGAAGGCCGATCCTGCCGCGGGAGCCAAGCGAGCCGAGGCCGGTATCGCCGTCATCACCGTGCCGGAGAACCGGTGGGACCGTGTCGACATCAAGACCGTTGGGCTGCTGCCCAATGTATTGGCCAAGCAGAAGGCCAAGGAAGCGGGCGCGCAGGAGGCGTGGTTCGTGGATGCCGACGGCAACGTCAAGGAAGGCGGGTCGTCGAATGCCTGGATCGTTACCAGGGATGGCGTTCTGGTCACCCGGCCGGCCGAACATGGCATTCTGCGCGGCATCACGCGCACCACCATGTTCGAAGTCGCGGCAAGGCTCGGCCTGAAGATCGAGGAACGGGAATTTTCCGTCGCCGAGGCCAAAGCGGCCCGCGAAGCATTCATCAGTTCCGCGACGACTATTGCCATGCCGATCGTGGCCATTGACGGCGATCCCATAGCCAATGGCCACCCCGGCTCAATAACACTTTCGTTGCGGCATGCCTTTTTTGACATTGCGGAAAAAAGTCCAGCCTGATAACCGCACAGGTGGAATGAACATCAATATATCTCGTTCTGCTTGTCGTTACTGACGACAAGAGGGTGTTTGCGCGCTTGACATGTGCCCGCTAATTTGGCGCATTGGCTGCAAACCGAAGGGGATCGGCGAAAGACAAAAACAATGGCGGAACGATCGCAAAACCTTCAGGACCTGTTCCTGAATTCAGTTCGCAAGAGCAAGAACCCGCTCACCATCTTTCTCATCAACGGCGTGAAGCTGACCGGCGTGGTCACTTCTTTCGATAATTTCTGCGTCCTGCTGCGCCGCGACGGTCACTCCCAACTCGTCTACAAGCACGCCATTTCCACGATCATGCCGAGCCAACCGGTTCAGATGTTCGATGGCGAGGAAAGCCAGGGCGCCTGATTGGCACGTGAGAAGGACGCGGACGGCACGGTTCGCGGAAAACCAGCGCATCATCCCGGGACGGAAGCCAAGGGTCCGACCCGGGCCGTTGTCATTGTGCCTGTGCTTACCCGCCAACCCCGTAACGACGATGACACGAACCGTCCGCGGCTGACGCGCTCGGCCGAGGCGCGCCACGACGAAGCAGTCGGCCTTGCCCGCGCCATCGACCTTGATCTGATCCACACGGCGGTCGTGACCGTCAACGATCCGCGCCCGGCGACGTTGCTGGGCAGCGGCAAGGTCGAGGAGTTCGCCGGGATCGTCAAGGAAGGGCACGCGGAAGTGGTCATCGTCGACCATCCGCTGACGCCGGTGCAGCAGCGCAACCTCGAGAAGCAATTCAACGCCAAGGTGCTGGATCGCACCGGGCTGATCCTGGAGATCTTCGGCGAACGGGCGCGCACCAAGGAAGGCACGCTGCAGGTCGAGCTTGCCCATCTCAACTACCAGAAGGGCCGCCTGGTGCGCAGCTGGACCCACCTGGAACGTCAGCGTGGCGGTGCCGGCTTCCTCGGCGGCCCCGGTGAAACGCAGATCGAATCCGATCGTCGGCAGTTGCAGGAAAAGATCATAAAGCTGAAGCACGAGCTGGAAACCGTGCGCCGCACCCGCGACCTGCACCGCGCCAAGCGCAAGAAGGTGCCGTTTCCAGTGGTGGCGATCGTCGGCTACACCAACGCCGGCAAGTCGACGCTGTTCAACAAGCTGACCGGAGCAGGGGTGCTGGCGCAGGACATGCTGTTCGCCACGCTGGATCCGACACTGCGCCGCGTGCGGCTGCCGCATGGCACGCCGATCATTCTTTCCGATACGGTCGGCTTCATTTCGGACCTGCCGACGCATCTGATCGCGGCGTTCCGGGCGACCTTGGAAGAGGTGGTCGAGGCCGATCTCGTCATCCATCTGCGCGACATTTCCGATCCCGACACGGCCGCGCAAGCCGAGGATGTCGAGCGCATCCTCGCCGATCTCGGCGTCGACGCCAGCGACACCAGGCGCGTGATCGAAGTCTGGAACAAGATCGACCTGCTGGACGAAGGCAATAGGCAGCGGCTGCTCGCTGACAGCGCCGACGGTTCCAAAGAGCCGCCGATTGCCGTATCGGCGGTATCAGGCGAAGGCATTGATGCGCTGAAAGCGGTTGTCGAAACGCGGATGGCCGGCGAACTGCAAGACCTGACGGTGACGATCGAGCCCGCACAATTCGGCTTGGTCGACTGGCTGTATCGCAACGGCGATGTCGTTTCGCGAACCGACAATGACGATGGCAGCGCCACTATTTCGCTGAAGGCGACGCAAAGCGCCCGCGAAGAGATTGAAAGCCGATTGCGTCGCAAAAACAACAGCTAACTTGCAGAAATTCGAGGAAAAGTTATCGCGGTTTTCCGTTCCGGAATTGCCGGAGCTATAGGCTTACCTTGCAGTTTTTGCTTCCTGCCAGAGCGCTTCCATCTCCTCCAGGCTGGCTTCCTCCAGCGAGCCGCCTGATTTTTCCAGGGCCTGTTCGACATAGTGGAAGCGTGAGCGGAATTTCTCGTTGGTGCCGCTGAGCGCCGCCTCCGAATCGAGCTTCAGGTGACGGCCGAGATTGACGACGGCAAACAACATGTCGCCGAACTCGTCCTTGATCGAGGCCGTTTCGCCCTTGGCGAGAGCCTCGCGCAACTCCCCGATCTCTTCCTCGATCTTGTCCAGGATGGGAGCTGCCTCGCTCCAGTCGAAGCCGACCCGGGCGGCTTTTTCCTGAAGCTTCAGCGCTCGCGTCAAGGCGGGCAGGGCGACCGGAACACTGTCCAGGAACCCCTTGCCGTTGTCCTCCGGGTCGAGGCCGCGCGCGAGGCGGGCTTGTCGCTTCTCGACCTTCTCCTGCGCCTTGATCTTCTCCCACATGCCCTTGGCCATGCCGGCGCTGCGGGCCTTCTCGTCGCCAAAAACGTGCGGATGGCGGCGGATCATCTTGGTGGTGATGGCCTGGACAACGTCAGGGAAGGCGAATTCGCCGGCTTCCTGCGCTATCTGGGCATGGTAGACGACCTGCAGCAGGAGGTCACCGAGTTCGTCGCGCAAATCGTCGAGATCGCCGCGCGCGATGGCATCCGCCACCTCGTAGGCCTCCTCGATCGTATAGGGCGCAATTGTGGAGAAGTCCTGCTCGATGTCCCACGGGCACCCGGTCTTCGGCGCCCGCAACGCCGCCATGATCTCGATCAGGCGTGAAATGTCTTTCGATGGCGTCATGGAGCGGATGCTATCGCGCGAACCGCCACTCGGCCAACGCTGTCAGCCGGCGAGGGG
The DNA here is from genome assembly GCF_054059755.1 of Mesorhizobium sp. URHB0026. Classification (NCBI taxonomy): domain Bacteria; kingdom Pseudomonadati; phylum Pseudomonadota; class Alphaproteobacteria; order Hyphomicrobiales; family Phyllobacteriaceae; genus Mesorhizobium; species Mesorhizobium sp. URHB0026. The sequence goes on from NZ_JBSSCN010000001.1 coordinate 4,250,176, forward strand.
ACCTTGTCCACAGGCGCACCGTACCCGCCCCGTCAGTCCAGCACGGAAACAATTGCCTTGGCGAGGTCATCCATGCCGTCCTCGGGCAGGCCGGCGACGTTGATGCGGCTGTCGCCGACCATGTAGACGGCGTGCTCGGCGCGCAGCCTTTCGACCTGCGCTTCCGTGAGGCCGAGCCGCGAGAACATGCCGCGATGGCTGGCAACGAAGTCGAAGCGGTCGGAATTGGATTGCCGGCGCAGCGCCTCGGCGAATGCGACCCTAAGCCTCAGCATACGAAGACGCATCTCTTCCAGTTCTGCTTCCCAGTTGGCACGCAGCGCGACGTCTTCCAGGACGATGCGCACCGCCGCGGCGCCATGGTCGGGCGGCATCGAATACATGGCGCGCGCCGCCGACAGCATCTGGCTCATCGCGACGTCGGCCTGCGCGCCGTTCCTGGCCAGGACCATCGCCGCGCCGACCCGGTCGCGGTACACCGCGAAATTTTTCGAGCAGCTCGACGCGACAACCATTTCCGGAACTTTCGCGGCCAGAAGCCGCAAGCCGAGGGCATCGGCCTCCAGGCCGTCGCCAAAGCCTTGATAGGCGATGTCGACAAATGGCAGCAGGCCGCGCTCGACGGCGAGATCGGTGACGGCCTCCCACTGGGCCGCGTCCAGATTGGCGCCGGTCGGATTGTGGCAGCAGCCATGCAGCAGCACCACGTCGCCGCTGTTGGCCGACCGCAGCGCCGCCAGCATGTCGTCGAAACGAACCGCTCCCGAGGCAGCATCGAAATAGGGATATTCGCGAATCTGCAGGCCGGCGGCACGCATCACCGGCATATGGTTCGGCCAGGTCGGGTCGGAGACCCAGACCGTGGCATCCGAACGCATCCGCTTGAGCAGTTCTGCCACCAGCCGCAGCGCGCCGGAGCCACCGGGCACCTGTGCCGTCCGGATGCGCGACAGGTCCGCGCCCGGACCGAAGGCGAGCTTGGCCATCACAGTGTTGAACCCGGTATCCCCGGCAAGACCGAGATAGGTCTTGCTATCCTGGCCCTGCAGCAGCCGCTTCTCGGCCTCCCGCACGGCGCGCATGACCGGCGTCTTGCCGTCGCGATCCTTGTAGACGCCGACGCCGAGGTCGACCTTGCCAGGACGTGGATCGGCGCGATAGAGCCCGATCAGCGCAAGAATCTTGTCGGCGGGAGCTGGCTGCAGGTCTTCGAACATCATTTTGGTTCCGTTGGCGCGGCGGAGTGATACGCAAATTGGCCAGGTTTCACCAGCGGTTTTGATCGCGCCGACGCGAAAGGCGGCACCTGTTGGTGCGGCTTTTCAACCACTTCAGAGAAGGCATGCCATGCTCGTCCGTCTGACCATGATCTGCGCCGGTGCCACGGCGGCGACCCGGAAAGGGCGGTTTCCCTTGGATGAACCGCTGGAGCCAGGATCGCTGACATTGGCAAGGGCGGTGCGAGGGACGCTGCGTCGCGCCGACCGTGTGTGGACAGCGCCGGCGCTTCGCGCCTGTCAGACCGCCGAGGCGCTGTCGCTGGACGCGTCCGTCGATCCGATGCTGGCCGACCAGAACTATGGACTATGGGCGGGCAAGAGCGTTGAAGAGGTGCAGGCGCGACAGCCTGAAGAAATCGCCGCATGGCTCACGGATCCGAATGCGGCCCCGCATGGTGGCGAGCCGCTGGCCGAGGTTGTCCGACGGATCGCCGGATTGATGGATCGAGTGATCGCCGAACGTGGCCATACCATCGCCGTGACGCATGCCAGCGTCATCCGCGCCGCGATCCTGCATGTTCTCGGTGCGCCGCTTGCCGCCAGCTCGAAGATCGACGTCGAGCCACTGAGCATCACCGATTTTCGCAGCGACGGCCGCCGATGGGTGTTGCGCGCCTGCGGTGTCTTCGCTTCCAAACCGGCAAAACCACTTGGACCTAAGGGTGCTCACGGCACCTAGGCGGGACGAGATACCTGCAACCGATATCTCCCGCGAAGAAAAATCGGCACGGCCAGGATTAAAATCCCCACATGCTCCGTAAACAGGGCATGAAACGGTCGATGCCGCGCTTTGACATCATAGGACAGCTCGGGTCCCTGCGGCGCTACGCCCGTTCGCTGACGCGCGACGGCGTCGACGCCGAGGATCTCGTGCACGACGCGCTGGTGCGCGCCTATGACCGGCGCGGCACGTTCCGCTCCGGCGGAAATCTGCGCGCCTGGCTGCTGTCGATCGTCCACAACACCTTCATCGACCGCGTGCGCTCGCGCCGCTCGGAAGCGGCACGCCTCGAACAGGCCCGATATCTGGCCGACGGCAGCACCCCGGCGCCGCAGGAACACTCCGTGCGCTTGGCGCAGGTTCGCCAAGCCTTTTTCAGCCTGCCGGAAGAGCAGCGCTCGGCGCTGCACCTGGTCGCCATCGAAGGGCTCTCCTATCAGCAGGCCGCCAACGCCAGCGGCGTGCCGCTGGGCACGCTGATGTCGCGTATCGGCAGGGCGCGCGAGGCCTTGCGGCAGATGGAAGAGGGGCCCGCCCGGGGCAAAAATCATCTCAGGATCGTGGGAGGTGACTCATGACCGCTCTTGTTGACCCGGTTACGGACGCCGATCTCGACGCCTATGTCGACGACCAGCTCGACGTTAGCCGCCGCATCGCGGTCGAAGCCTTCCTGTCGGCGCGTCCGGACACGGCCGCGCGTGTGATGTCGGATCTGCGCACCCGCGACGAACTGCGCGTGGCGCTGGCCGGCTCCGAAGGCATGGCGCGGCCGGCGACGGCCGACGCGGCGCGGCGGCTGGAGAGGGGGCTTGGCCGGGGCCGCATCTTCGGTGTGCTGCAACGCGCGGCAGCGGTCGCGGCTTTCGTCGCCGCCGGCTGGCTGGCCAACGGCATCGTCGGGCCGATGTCGGTGACCGAGGTCGTCGCCTCGCCGCAGCCGCCCGCCTATGTCGATGAGGCGGTACAGGCACACAGGACAACGCTGCTGCGCGAAAACATGCCCTCGCAGACCGAGGCGCCCAATTACAATGCCGGCGAGATCCGCGCCGCCACCGCCATCGTCATGCCGGCGCTGCCGAAGGGCTGGAAGGTCCGCGACGTGCAAATCTATCCGTCGCGCTTCGGCCCGAGTGTCGAGATTGCGGTTGAAACGAAGGAGATGGGCCTGGTTTCGCTGTTCGCGATTCGGCCGGGCACTTTCGATGTGGTCAAGCCGACCGTCGCGCCCTCCGGCGACATCTCCTCGGCCTATTTCCAGATCGGCGACGTCGCTTACGCGGTTGTCGCGAAGAGCGAGGTTCATGACCTCGACCGCGCCGCCGAAACGCTCGCCAGAACGCTTTACTGACCAATCCACAAAGGAGACCTCGAATGAATACGCCCAATCTTGGATACCGCGTGGGCACAGGCGCCCGGACTGGAGCCGTCTACGACGAGGGCCTGCGCCAGCACATGCTACGCGTCTACAATTATATGGGCCTTGGCCTGGTGGTTACCGGCCTTGTCGCCTTCCTCGTGTCGTCGACGCCGGCGCTTTATGTGCCGATCTTTTCCAGCCCGCTGAAATGGGTGGTGATGCTGGCGCCGCTCGCCTTCGTGCTCCTATTTTCGTTCAAGATGCAGACCATGTCGGCGGCAAGCGCGCAGGCGATGTTTTGGGCCTTCTGTGCCGTCATGGGCCTGTCGCTGGCTTCGGTGTTCCTCGTCTTCACCGGCACCAGCATCGCGCGCACTTTCTTCATCGCCGCCACCATGTTCGGCGCCACCAGCCTCTACGGCTACACGACAAGGCGCGACCTGACGCAGTTCTCGTCCTTCCTGATCATGGGCTTGATCGGCGTGGTGATTGCCAGCATCGTCAACATCTTCCTCGGCTCGACCGCACTGCAGTTCGCCATTTCGGTGATCGGCATCGCCGTGTTCATCGGCCTGACGGCCTGGGACACGCAGACGATCAAGGAGCAATACGCGAAGAATTTCGATGCGGAGTCGCGCCAGAAGCTCGCCGTCTTCGGTGCCTTCTCACTCTATCTGAACTTCATCAACATCTTCCAGCTGCTCCTGAATTTCACCGGCGAGCGCGAATAGTCCGGACCGTGGCAGGCAGCAGCTTTGAGTCTTGGCTGGCCGGAGGGAAACCTCCGGCCAGCCTCTTTCAAAGGTCCACCATCAAGGTTCACCGCGATCGCGTGAATGCAAATGCGGTGCGCCACCTTGAGTTCACGCCCGGCCATTTGCTAGCCTGCCGTCCACGCCGGACGAACCGCGAGGACATATGGAACAGGACAGTCTGACGCTTCATGGCGATGGCATATCGGCAACCATCGTGGCCCACGGCGCAGAGTTGGTTACCCTGCGGGATGCACGAGAATTTGAGTTCCTGTGGCAGGCTGGACCGGCCTGGCGGCGCCATTCACCAGTGCTGTTTCCGATCGTCGGCCGGCTGAAGGGCGATCAACTGCACCATCGCGGCCAGGCCTATCCGATGACGCAGCACGGCTTCGCCCGCGACAAGCCTTTTATGTGGGCGCAGAGGGGACCTCGATCCTGCACGCTGGTGCTCACCGACGACGCGGAAACCCGAACGCACTACCCGTTCGCATTTCGACTGGCCGTGACCTATACGCTCGGCGAGGGGCAACTCGACATAGAATTCGAGATTACCAACTCGGGCGACGAACCGATGCCGGCGTCGATCGGGGCGCATCCGGCGTTCAACTGGCCGCTTCTGCCCGATATGGCGAAGGACGCCTATCGCCTGACGTTTGCCCAAGCAGAGCCCGCGCCGATCCGCCGGCTGAAGGATGGCCTGCTCATCGCAACGCGGCAGCCAACGCCGCTCAAAGGCAATGTGCTCGAGCTGTCCGAACGCCTGTTTGCCGACGACGCCGTGATCCTGGACCGGCCGGCCAGCAACAGCGTTCGCTATGGTGCCGATGACGGTCCGGCGATCGAGGTCTCATGGCAGGGATTTCAGGAACTGGGCATCTGGTCCAAACCCGGCGGCGCACCGTTCCTGTGCATCGAGCCCTGGCATGGCATTGCCAGTCCGCTGGATTTCGATGGAGAGTTCACCGACAAGCCCGGCCTGATGCTGATCGCGCCGGGCGCGAAGCGTTCGCTGAGTTACCGGATCAGCCTGGAGCAGGGGCCTCGGTAAGTTTTCCTGCAAGCCATGAAGCGGGCGCAAAGCCGGACCGGGCCGTATTCGCCGGGCTATCACGGCGGGATCGTTCATTGAAATCCGTCCGACTAAATAGCTGCCAAATAAAAGTCGCATAAGATAGATTATGGAACTTACTCATTGGGTGCCACGGGCACTTCACGCATGCTCGAGCGTTCAGACGACGATTTGAAACGCCAACTGAGCAGCAGCCCCTACGGGTTTGACTCGTATGGGATTTCGATCACCATGCCATCATAGGCTGGTTCGACACTGTCGGGCGTCTCGGCCATCACGGCGGTGTAATCGAGCGGCACGTGCATGTGCGTCAGCACGGCGCTCCCAGGCGAAAGCGCCTCGATCCAGTCCAGCGCCTCGCCAAGCGAAAGATGGCTTGGGTGCGTGTTGTATTGCAAAGCGTCGATGACCAGCATGTCGAGGCCTCGCAGCCGTTCTACGGTGGTCTTGGGAAAGTCGCTGACATCGGGACAGTAGGCGAGCCCACCGATGCGGAAACCCAGCGAAATGATGTCGCCATGGATCTGAGGTAGCGGCTCGAAGGTGAGGGCACCCCCCTCTCCTTTGATCACGACCGGCCTGGTATGATCGATGATGTGGGCGTCGACGATCGGCGGATAGGAACTGCCTGCCGGCGTCTGGAAGCAATAGCCGAACGCCTCGCGCAGCCGCAGCATGGTCGGCTCGTCGGCATGGATTGCGATGCGATGCCGTTGTTCCTGCACATAGCCGCGCAGGTCATCGATGCCGTGGATGTGGTCAGCATGCGGATGCGTGTAGATGACCCCGTCGATGCGCCTGACTGAAGCCATCAGCATCTGCTCGCGGAAATCCGGGCCGGTGTCGATGACGACGGTGGTGCGGCCGCCATTGGCGGCAATGCGCTCGACAAGTGCCGCCGTGCGCATGCGCCGGTTCCTGGGATTGGTGGGGTCGCAATTACCCCAGTCGCCGGTGATGCGCGGCGTGCCTGGCGACGACCCGCAGCCGAGAATTGTCAGGCGCAGCCGGTCGCTCATGTCTCGAGCGCCTGCTGGCGAGACATTTTTCCAAACAGCTGAAAGAAATTGTCGGTTGTCACCGCCGCGATCTCAGCCTCGCTGACGCCGATTGTCTCGGCCAGCACCTTGGCGGTTTGCGCGACGTAGGCCGGCTCGTTGCGCTTGCCGCGGAACGGTACCGGCGCCAGATATGGCGCGTCAGTCTCGACCAGCAGCCGGTCACGCGGCAAATCGGCGGCGATGGCGCGCAATTCGATCGAGTTCTTAAAGGTCAGGATGCCCGAGAACGACACATAGCCGCCTAACGACACGCCAACCTCGGCGAGTCGCCGTCCCGACGAAAAGCAATGCAGGATGAACGGGAAGGCGCCCTTCCCTGTCTCGTCCTCGAGAATGGCGGTCATATCGTTGTCGGCATCGCGCGAATGGATGACGAGAGGCAGCCCGGTCTCGCGGGCGGCGGCGATATGAGCGCGAAAACCCTGCGCCTGCGCATCGCGTGGTGCCTTGTCGTAGAAATAATCGAGGCCTGCTTCGCCGATCGCCACCACCTTTGGGTGAGTGGACAGGCGGACAAGGTCGGCGGTGGTGACGTCGAGCTCCTCGGCGGCATTGTGCGGGTGGGTGCCGACCGAGCAATAGACTTCGTCGAAAGTCTCCGCGATCTCAAGAACTTGCTGGAACCGCTTCACGCGCGTGGAGATCGTCACCATCCGGCTGATACCAGCCGCCTTGGCGCGGGCGACAATGGCCGCCCGCTCTTCGGCAAAGTCTGGAAAATCCAGATGACAATGGCTGTCGACGAGCATCAGGCGTTCGCGTCCGTCTGCTCGACATAGCGCGGAAACACGCCCTCAGGCGGAGGCAGCGCCGTCCCGGACACAAGCGCATGGTCGGCATGGACATGCACGAAATCGCGATTGTCCGCCGGCACCGCCAGCAGGTCGAGCAGCTTGCCGGCCGAGCCCGGAATGAAGGGCTGGCATAGAACCGCCACGCGCCTGACCACTTCGGCCGTCGCCCACAACACCGTTTCCATGCGCTCGGGATTGGTTTTCTTGAGCGCCCAGGGTTCCTGTCCGGCGAAATACCGGTCGGCTTCCGCAACCACGCCGAAGATTGCCGCCAGTGCCAGATGGATGCCCTGTTCGGCCATTGCCTTGCGCGCGGTGGCGAGAGCATCGACCGCTTGATCCAGGATCACCTTGTCGGCCTCCGCCAGGTCGCCGCGCTTCGGCACGACGCCGCCGCAATTCTTCGCGATCATCGACAGCGAGCGCTGCGCCAGATTGCCGAGACCGTTGGCCAGATCCGCATTGGTGCGGTTGACGATCGCCTCATGGCTGTAGCTGCCGTCCTGCCCGAACGGCACTTCGCGCAGGAAGAAGTAGCGCACCTGGTCGAGCCCGTAATGCTCGACCATGGCGAACGGGTCGATGACGTTGCCGACCGACTTCGACATCTTCTCGCCGCGGTTGAACAGGAAGCCGTGGCCGAAGACGCGCTTCGGCAGCGGGATGCCGGCCGACATCAGGAAGGCCGGCCAATAAACGGCGTGGAAGCGCACGATGTCCTTGCCGATGATGTGCGCATCGGCTGGCCAGAACTTCCATTTCTCATCTTTTTCATCGGGATAGCCGACACCGGTGATGTAGTTGGTCAGCGCGTCGACCCAAACATACATGACATGCTTTTCATCGCCCGGCACCGGCACGCCCCAGTCGAAAGTGGTGCGCGAGATCGACAGGTCCTTCAGTCCCGACTTGACGAAGCTCATCACCTCGTTGCGGCGCTCGGCGGGGCCGATGAAGTCGGGCTGGCCTTCATAAAGCGCGACGAGCTTGTCCTGATAGGCCGACAGGCGGAAGAAATAGCTCTCTTCCTCGACCCATTCGACCGGCGTTCCCTGCGGCCCGTAGCGGACATTGTCAGGACGGACCTCGGTCTCCTCCTCGCCGTAATAGGCTTCGTCGCGCACCGAGTACCACCCGGCATAGCCGCCCTTATAGACGTCGCCATTGGCGGCCATCGCCTTCCAGATCGCCTGCGAAGCAGCGTAATGGCGCTCCTCCGTGGTGCGGATGAAATCGTCGTTGGAGGCGTTGAGCGCGGTCGCCATGTGCTTGAACTCGGCTGAATTGCGGTCTGCCAGTTCACGCGCCGAAATGCCTTCGCGCTTGGCTGTCTGCAGCATCTTGATGCCGTGCTCGTCGGTGCCGGTAAGGAAGAAGACCTGCTTGCCGTCGAGCCGCTGGAAGCGGGCAAGAGCGTCGGTGGCGATCAGCTCGTAGGCATGGCCGATATGCGGCTTGCCGTTCGGATAGGAAATCGCGGTTGTGATGTAGAATGTGTCGCGTGACATGGATGAACCGTCATGAATGTCTGAATGGAGGCCGTGGCGGTGGATATCGCATCGGAATGGCGATTGCCATCCCGAGACCATGCATGCCGCCCAAAAGTGGCCCCGGTTTCAGGGGCAACGGCATGCACCAGAAAGGCCGTCACATTCGCATTGCAGAATTCAGGCGGTCGATCATGGTCAGGGCGTGCTGCTTTTTGTCGAGATTGTAGGTGTCCGTCTCAGATATCGCGTCCAGCGCCTCATGCCAACTATCCGACAGCGTTTTGGCCCGCTTGAGATCGCCAGCCCGCGCCGCCTGGCTTGCCGCATCCGACAGAAGGTCCAGCGCCCGGCGGTTGAAGATGTCGAACTGTACCGCCTGGTCCTTGCCCGCGACCGCTTCGGCCAGGCGATAGGCGCCGCCAATATCGCTGTTTCCGGTCGCCACCAGGCCATCCAGCGTCCGCGCGATCTCCAGCCCGCCATACTGCGTCAATAGGATCGCGTTGCGGGCGCTTCCCCCTGCCCGCTCGACCAATGCGGCCCTCGCGGCCGGATCGACCGGCGGCGGCGGCTCCGCTGTCTCCAGCACCGACATCAGTTCGTTGGCGTCAAGCGGTGTCAGCCGCACCACCTGGCAGCGCGAGCGGATCGTCGGCAGCAGACTGCCCGGTGCATGGACGATGAGAATGAACAGAGTCCGTGCCGGTGGCTCCTCAAGATTCTTCAGCAAGGCATTGGCCGCATTGGCATTCATGTCGTCGGCCGGATCGACGATCACCACCCGGTAGCTGCCGTCGTGCGAAGTCAGCGACAGGAAGCGGCTGACCTTGCGGATTTCGTCAACGGTGACGACGGTCTTGAAACTCTTTGTCTTGTCGTTCAGCGGGCGGGTCAGATGCAGTACGCCGGGATGCGCGCCGGTTGCGATCTGGCGAAACAGCGGCGAGGCCGGATCGGGAACCGCCAGGTTGCCAGGCGCCTGGTCGAAGGCCGGATGCTTCAAAAGGTGGTGGGCGAGATGGAAGGCGAGCGTCGCCTTGCCGATCCCGACCGGACCGGCGAAGATAAGCGCATGCGGCAGCTTTCCCGCACGATAGGCGGCGGCAAGCATGGTGATCGCCTGTCCGTGTCCGACCAGACGCGGTGTTTCGGAGGGCTCCGGCACACCGTCCAGCGTATCATGCTGTTCCGGCGCGATGCGTTCGAAGATCATACGGGTGCGACCTGCCTGTTGCGCTCGGACGCCCTTGCCTCCAGTGCCGCGAACACGGTTGCCGTGACGACATCTTCCACCGTGTCCGGATCGGCGGACGCATCGACGACGATGCAGCGTTCCGGCTCTGCCGCGGCGATCGCCAGGAACGCTTCGCGGCGAGCCTGGTGGATGGCCAGCGTCTCCTTTTCGAAGCGGTCGGCGGCGGCATCGCTGCCACGCCGCAATGTCGCGCGCTTCAAACCCTCGGCCGGGTCGATATCGAAGATCAGCGTCATGTCGGGCATCATGCCGTTGATCGAGACCTGTTCCAGCATGGCCATGAATGCCGGATCGATCCCACCCGTAACGCCCTGATAGACACGCGAGGAATCCAGGAAGCGGTCACAAAGCACAATGGAGCCGCGTTCGACCGCCGGACGGATGACCTGCTCGACGTGGTCGGAACGCGCGGCTGCGAAGAGCAGCGCTTCCATCTTGGGCCCGAACGGTTCGGCGGCACCTGAAAGCAGCACATGCCGGACCGCTTCGGCGCCCGGTGAGCCGCCCGGCTCACGTGTCCGTACGACATCATACTTCTTGGCGCGCATCTTGGTAGCCAACCGCTCGATCTGTGTCGACTTGCCTGCGCCTTCGCCGCCTTCGAAGGTGATGAAAAATCCGCGCGCCAACCGAGGGCCTTTGTTCGTGTTCGAGTGGATTGTTGCGCTCTAGATAGTCCGCGTTCGGGAAAACGTCCATGCCGTCGGTGCTATCGAAGCCAGCCGATCGACAGTTCCTTGACGGCATCGAGGGCGCGTTGCGGCAAACTGCCGACGCTGATCGACTCGGCGGCGAACAACGGTGTTTCCTGGCTCAGCGTGTCGCCGATCCAGACGCGCAGTGCGCCCACCGGCTGCCCCTCCTCCACCGGTGCCGCGACCGGGCCGGTGTAGATGATCCTGGCCGTCAGCTTGTCGCGGTTGGTGATCGGCAGGAAGATGTCGATCGGACCTTTTGCCTTAAGCGTCACGCCGGATTTCATGCCGCCAAAAACCTGGGCCTCTCCGACCACCTCGTCCTTGGCGAAGATTTCGGTCTTCTCGAACGAGCGAACGCCCCAATCGAGCAGTTTGCGTGCCTCTTCTGCGCGCTCCTTGTCATTTGCCAGCCCGCTCATCGCCGCGATCACCCGCGTGCCGTTGTGGCTGACCGAAGCGACGATGCCGAAACCGGATGTCTCGCTCGCGCCGACAGCAAGGCCGTCGGCGCCGATGTCCATCGCCAGCAACGGGTTGCGGTTCCTCTGCGAGATCTTGTTCCAGGTGAAATCCTTCAAGCCGTAATACCGGTAGAAATCGGGGTATTCGCGCCATAAATGAAGGGCGAGCTGCGCCAATTCCCGCACGTTTGTCTGCTGGCCGTCTGCCGGCAGGCCGGTCGAGTTGACGAAAGTCGAGGTCTTGAGGCCGATCTGGCGCGCGCGTTCGGTCATCTCTCCGGCAAAGTTGTCCTCGGATCCGGCCATGCCTTCGGCGATGACGATACAGCCGTCATTGGCGGCTTGCACGGTCACCCCCTGGATCAGGTCCTCGAGCCGGATCGCCGATTTGAGCTTGGCGAACATCGTCGAGGTCCCCGACGGTGCGCCACCTTTGCGCCAGGCATTTTCGCTGACCACGAACGTATCGTCGAGTTTGAGGCGGCCGGATTTGAGGGCGTTGAAAACCACTTCCATAGTCATCAGCTTGGCCATCGAAGCCGGCGGAATGGGTTTGTCGGCATCTTTCGAAAACAGCACCGTTCCGGTATCGGCATCGATCATGAAGGCCTGCGCGGCCTTGGTCTCGAAGAGCTGCGCTTGGGCCGGCGAAAGCGTAAGCAGGAGGCTGAGGAGAAAAAAAACGGCGAAAGGGTGTAGCAAGCGAAACTGCATGAAAATCGACCCGTTGGCCGGCCCCTCCGGCGTGCCGAAACTATCGAGCTTTTTCGGTGAGGGATCAACTGCCGGGCGCAAAACCGCCGCTGGATCAGTCGCGCACGACCAGCGCGTCGGGCGCGCCATGAGACCACGCCGCCTTCAGCAACTCGTCCAGGCCGCCATGGCCGTCCGGATAGAGGTTGACCGCATACCAGTCATTGCCGTCGAGATCGGAGCGCTGGATTTCTATTCTGCCGAAGGGCTTTAGCGCCGAGGCCACATGTGTGGCTTCGGTGACGTCGTCGAAAGTGCCGGCGGCGACATAGTCGGCGCTGGACGGCGCCGCTTGGCGGCCGGTCTTTTTCCACGACCGCAGGATGTCCGCGGGCGACATGCCGCTGTTGTCCAGAGCGGCAAAGACATCCGCGCGACGGACGCGTTCATCCGCATAGGACAGCGACGCCATGGCGAACGGCGACTGCGGCGGCAGGCTGATCTGCGGCCGTTCCGGCACGATCGGTCCAAAATCGGGCAGCGCCAGATCGCCGAAGGCCGGCTGCGCGGCAATCCGTCCCTGTACCGGAGCCGCGGCATCGGTCAGCTGACCTGGAAACGGCACGGCGGCCGCGCCGGCTGGAAGGCTCGGCGAAGACCCGTTCATGGCCACCATGACGCCGGTCGGCAGGCCATCCGATGGATCAGGTATGCGGTTGCCTGGATGGTAAGAGGCCATCAGGTACTGGTCGTCATTGCCGTCGAGCGGCGCGCGGCCGACATATTCGACCTTCACCTTCGCGGTGCCGACCTTGTCGTAGTCGAGCATCTGCGCGGCTCGCTCCGAGACGTCGATGATGCGGCCCTCATGGTAAGGGCCGCGGTCATTGACGCGCACGATGACCGAACTGCCGGTTTCGAGGTTGGTGACGCGGGCATAACTGGGCAGCGGCATGGTCGGATGCGCCGCCGTCAGATGCGCCATGTCGTAGACTTCGCCATTGGCGGTCAGCCGGCCATGGAAGGCGTCGCCATACCATGAGGCCAGACCCACCTTCGCGTACTTCTTGTCTTCCTTGGGATAATACCACTTGCCGCGCACCTGATAGGGCTTGCCAAGCTGGTCGCGACCGCCGCCGCGGCGCATGAAGGCAACGCGCGGACTGGCCTTCACTCCGTATTCGGTCTCCGCGAAATATTCCTTGGAGCGGGTCTTCTTGTAGACCATCCCCTTCGGCTCGGGCTGCGACGCGCAAGCGGCGAGCAATGCAGCCGACGCCGCGAGCAACGCACCCGTGGCAACGCGACGAAGACGCGGATGCGTCACAGCCTGCATTCTTGATCGCCCCCTAAGTCTCGATGAAGACGTCGCATCCACCATCCGAGGAGCCAAAGCACTCACTCGACAATGTCAACGACGCTTCGAACCCCAATCCTTTTTGCGCAGGAATTGTTTATCACGGTATTAACCGATTGTGGCCGGAACCGGGCAAGATTGTGACGCTGTTTGCCCTGCCCCTAGGTTCAGGGGGCGACCTGCTCACCCAAGCCGGTTGACAGGCCTTTGTCGGGCACACTAGAGCAGTGGCCAGCAGTCGCTGGAGGGATGGCCGAGCGGTTTAAGGCACCGGTCTTGAAAACCGGCGTGGGCGCAAGTTCACCGTGGGTTCGAATCCCACTCCCTCCGCCAGAACGTCTATGAATCAGATAGGGACCCACCGCTATCCCGCTGCGGTGGTACCAAAAGACGTTCACCAATCATCTGCCGGGGCCATGGTCGAGTTCGAGACGGGCATCTGGGCCGATTTGAGGGATGCCGATAAGGGGTGACCGCAAGTGCCGTAAAGCGCCTCGCGGTCACCATCCACGTTGACTTTGAGCGTGGTGGGCACAGGGAACCGGTAGCTATCCACCGCGTTCTCTCGGCATGCTCAAGAAAATCGCCTTTGCCGCCGTGCTTGTTCAAGTTGCAGCCTTGTCAGCCCTGCTAACGCAAACATTCCTCCTTGCATCCACGCCCACCCAAGCGGCCAGTGTGCGAGGCGAGCCCGTGGTGGCCGTTACGGCATCGGAATGCGCCAAGGCGACATGGCCTGATATTCCCGTTCAGTGCCTTGAGAGGGTTGAGGCGAGAGCGCAATAAAACGGGAGAAATCCAAGCCGGCGGGCCGCTGCCGAAACACGGAATCGTTCCATTGCGTCCAAGGCGGTCATTGCTAAACGTCGCAAGTTATAGGTTACTGCTGACGCCCGGCCGGCGAAACTGTCACGATTAACGAATCGTTGACCGCGCTGTCCTATTCTGAGACAGCGCGGTCAAATCCCAACCGGACTGCGCAGGCGGCTCCGGCAACCCAGCCCCCGCCGCACTGTCGGAGCCGCCACCATACGATGAATAAATACCAGCAATGGTTGAATCAACCGTTACTGCAGTTGTTGCAACTAGAACGAACGACATCCACCGTTCCGCACCATTCCACCTTTTGCGCCTGGTTCAAAAAACCGTAGGACCTCATAAGGGCCAAAAAAGCCCGCTGGGCGGAGCCAGCCCGCTCAGCGTGACAAACAGAAGACTGATAGCGAATCCGTTTCGATTTATGCTCTGAGCATGGAATGCGCCTTCGATGGCATCGCCAGCGCCAGACAGCCCGGCAAACGGCAATGGCGCTATAGCAGCGAGTTCTGCTAAATCTCTCTCGCAAGCGTGAGCCGTGCTACAGCCGGCTAACCACTCTACAGAAGAGCCGAGCAGTCTATCTGATCGCGCATCGAGGCTAGATCGTCGCGAACGAGCCATTCCGAGTAAGCCCTCAATCGCCTGAGGCCAGCAGTCTTGGCGTCTCGCTCGGTTCGCTCCGTTTCCAGCGTTGCGGACGCTGCGATCCACGCGATGCATTTAGGCTTTGGATGGTGTCGAAATGATCCGACAATTTGATCCTTCACCGGCCATTCCCCTCGTGCGACCTGTCAAGCTTTTCACATGTGGCAGGGTACGTCGTCCGTCATTGTGATGATGTGGCACGGCCAACTGCGATGCTATGGCAATCGCTTGGTCCGTCTGAACTATCGCCGTGCCGACCGCATTTTTTCCCGGCTGTTTCCGATGGCGGCAGCTCCAGGCCGCGTGGCATGCAAAAAAGCCTTCAGCCGGGGCAGGAGGCAATTCAAAAGGGGGGAACCGACAGCAGGGTAAGCCGACCAGTCCCGCACCTTCATGACAGGCACATTTTCCAACCCACCCAGCAAAAGGCCCGCCAGGTGGGAACCGGCGGGCAAGTTCTGGAGTGCTGGGATCAACCAGCATAGGTCAACGATGGGCGGCGAAGTTGGTTGCGGGGACGACCCCAACCGTAGACGGCTATTTCGACTCCACGCCCGGCTCAGGCTGAATGTCGATCGTGTCGCCATCTCCATGCACGGCGTCACGGTCCCAGTCATTGGTCTTGTCAGGTGTTTCGGCAACCGCTTTTCGGGTGTCCCTTCCTCGGTCCTTGCGGGGTTCTGGACCTGGCACTTCGCGTGATGACTTCGGCTCCACATGCGCCTCCTGTTCTCGAACCAAAACAAAGTCGGGCGGCTCGGGTTCCAACAAAGCAAAGCCCGCCCCCTCCGGGAGGAGCGCGGCGGGCCATTCGGCTAGGAGTTGAGGGACATCTCCACGCTACCAAAACAACAGATCGGCAGCGGATTGGTTCCCTGACGACGGGACCGTGAGATAGCGTGTTAGCCCAACAGCCGCCGCGACCGCTCCGCCCCGGCTGCAAACGATGTGGCGTTTGCTATTTGGCTTTTAGCCGGAGACATATCAGCCAGATTTTTTCGCTCGGTTTTTGAAGCCGCTTTTCGTTGCGCGCGTTCGTCTGGTGGCCCCGACACTTGATGCAGCCCGGCCGTCTCCGCCGTTTGAATGATGCCGTTTCTGGAAGCTGGCGTATTAACGGTCAAGCTGGCGGGTAATCATCCCAACCCAACACCGCTGGTCAGGCCCGGCGGCGTCCCACCCCTCCTCGCCGGGCCGCCCGCATGTTGCACAAAGCGAAGGTCGCCACCTTGCTCAGTCGGACTGCTGTGTGCGCTCCGCGATGGCAAACGCCTGCAGGTTCCTGGCCTTGCCGATGTCCCGGTCGGCGTTTGCGATGATCGAAAAGAAGGCTGCTCTCGCAATATCCTTCTTGGAGGCCTTGGGGTGCGCTTTCCGGGCAGCTTTGACAAGCTGCTTGGGAGACATGTCGGGCGTGACGATCCTCATGAGGGTATCGCCGATCGCACTCATTTCGCTTGCATCCATGATGGGCGTCCCTGTGCTGACCGCAATGCCACGATAGCAAGGACAACTCGCGACCGACAATATGGTTCTGAAAATGAAAAACCCCGCCGGGGTTTGTCCTGGGAGGACCCGCGTTGAGCTGCGTTCGACAAGCGCGCGCAGACCAAGTAGCGCCAGATCGCGACTAGGATGTGACCCCCGGCGAGTGCGTTTGTCACATGGCAAGCCATGAGCACGGCAATGCAAACGCCCCTGTCGTGTCGCTTGATGGCAGCAGAAATTCCCTCGCGGGTTGGTATTGGCGGGTGCCGACGGTAAATCTAGGCGTGCGCGTTTGGAGGCTGTTAGGCAATGGATTATCGCGACGACGACCTGGCGAAATTCGAAGCGAATGGCGCCGCTCCTTTGCCGGCTGCGGCGGATGAAGGCCAGGTCGAGCACGAGGGTGCAAGGATCTGGTACGCGACGTTTGGGACGGGTTATCCCGTGATCCTGTTGCATGGTGGCCTTGGCCATAGCGGCAATTGGGGATTTCAAGTCCCTGCTTTGGTCAACCACGGTTATCAGGTCGTCACCATCGACAGTCGCGGCCATGGGCGCAGCACCCGCGACGAACGGCCATACAAATACGAACTGATGGCTTCGGATGTCCTGGCGGTAATGGAACGCCTGCAATTGAACAAGGCTATCGCGGTGGGCTGGAGCGATGGCGCCTGCGTTGCCCTGATCCTTGGCATGAAGGCCGCCGATCGGATCGCGGGCGTGTTCTTCTTCGGCTGCAATATGGATCCCAGCGGCACGAAGGATTTTGAGGCCACTCCGCTCATCGAGCGGTGTTTCGGCCGGCACAAAAAAGACTATGCCGAGCTGTCGGCCACGCCAGGTGAATTCGACGCGTTTGTCGAAGCTGTGGGCCTGATGATGAAGAGCGAACCCAACTATGGCGCCGCCCAGTTGCGAGAGGTTCGCGCGCCCGTTGCGGTTGTCCAAAGCGAGCACGACGAATTCATCAAGGACGAGCACGCGATCTACCTGGCCCGCAGCATACCGGCATCGGAATTGATCGTGCTGCCTGGCGTCAGTCACTTCGCGCCCTTGCAGCGTCCCGACCAGTTCAATCGTGCGCTGTTGGCCTTCCTGGCAAAAATTCATTGTTGAGCCCTGCCGCATCGCTTCCGAAATCGGCTCTGGGCAGGCACGCGCCACCATTCGCCTGCGAGGCTTTTCATCTCGAATCGGCTAGACCTTGCGCTATGAACGAGACCTCACTCTACGCGCCGGTGAAGCGTTTCCTCGAAAACCTCGACTTCGTCGTGAAAGGGGAAATCGGTGGTTGCGACATCGTCGCTTTGCGCGAGGGAGAGCCGCCGATCGTCGTCATCTGCGAGCTGAAGCTGCAGTTCAATCTCGAACTGGTTCTGCAAGGCGTCGACCGTGCGGCTGCTTGCGATGAAGTTTGGCTGGCGGCGCGCATGTCGGCGCGGGGCAAGGGACGCGAAAGCGATGCCAGGTTTCGCAATCTCTGTCGCCGGCTTGGCTTCGGCCTGCTCGGCGTGACCGCCAATGATAGGGTCGAAGTGCTTGTCACTCCGGTCGCCCCGGCGCCGCGCAAAAATGCGCGACGGCGTTCTCGCCTTGTCGACGAGCACCAGCGCCGCCGCGGCGATCCTGTCGCTGGCGGCGGATCGCGCACTCCGATCATGACCGCCTACCGGCAGAGCGCCCTCACCTGCGCCGCGGCGTTGGCGGACGGACCCAAGCGCCCGCGCGATCTGAAGGCGTTGACGCCGCTCGCGCCGAAAATTCTGCAGCACAATGTCTATGGCTGGTTCGCGCGCGTCGATCGCGGCGTCTACGACCTCACCGACGCCGGCCGCGCCTCGTTGATGCGTTGGCCGCAGGTCGAGCAGATGAAGGCCGACACGAGATTTTGATTGCGCCGGACCTCTGAATACCGGGTTTGCCGAGCATGAACCGCCGCTATTGGTTGATTCTTCAGACAAAACATGTTGCTTGTCCCGCCCATGAAGACACTCTGCATGATGGCCATTGCGTCCCTGACGCTGGCTTTTCCGGCCAGTGCGATGGACAACGCCTTGCGCGCCGGGCTGATGAAACTTGACCCGCAAACTCGCCTCGAACAGCGTTGCGATGCCGAAATCCTGGACCGGATCACCCACGATGATCGCAAGTTCAAGGCCGACCGCGTCGTCGCTTACGCCTTCGCGACGCCGGAGATGAGCGCCGACGCAATTCGGAGCTCCGGTGCGGCGTTCCGCAGCAAGGGGCAGTGGTACCGGCTGAAGTTCAAATGCCAGACGGGGCCGGATCATATGGAAGTTCTCCAGCTCCGCTATCGGATCGGGGACGAGATTCCGGAAGCCGACTGGCCGAAATACAATCTCTACGATTAGGTTCTCGCGAGCTTGCGACCGTCTCTGGTTTGCGCGCCGGCGCTGTTGAGAACCTCCTGTAAGTCCACCGCCACGAAAATGGTTTCCAGCGTTGCCCGTTGCCGCGACTTGACGCCAGCGGACCATGCCTTTAGGCCCGTTCGGACGATCGACGACGAACACTCGACGAAGGGCTTCCATGTCGATGGAAATATTTACCGCCGCGGGCTTTTCGGCTCTCCTTCAGGTCATCGCCATCGACCTTGCGCTCGCGGGCGACAATGCCATCGTTATCGGCCTTGCCGCGGCCGGCCTGCCGGCCAGCCAGCGTCAGCGAGCCATTCTTGTCGGCATCGCGGCGGCTACCGTTCTTCGCATTTTCTTCGCCCTGATCACGCAATGGCTGCTGACCATTGGTCCCATGCTGCTTATCGGCGGCGGCCTGCTTTTGCTGTGGGTTTGCTGGAAGATGTGGCGCGAATTGCGTGTCAGCCACGACGATGAGCGCGACGCCACCGAAGCGCTGTCGAACGGCGACTTCGACAAGGATGGCGTCATTGGCGGCAAGGGACCGAGCAAAACCTTCTCGCAGGCCGCCTGGCAGATCGTCATTGCCGACGTCTCGATGTCGCTCGACAATGTTCTGGCCGTCGCGGGAGCGGCTATGAACCATCCGACGGTGCTGATTGTCGGACTGGCGCTGTCGATCGCGTTGATGGGTTTTGCCGCGTCGTTCGTCGCGCGCTTGCTGCACAAATACCGCTGGATTGCCTATATCGGCCTGGTCATCATCCTCTATGTCGCGGTCAAGATGCTGCTGGACGGGGCCGTGCAGCAATTCCCCGATCATTTCGCCTTCCTGTCACCCTGGTTCGGGTCAAGCGGGCACTGACACACATGCCGGGCCGCGGGGCTCCGTTTGCCTGATTGAGCAAGCCGTGCTATTGCGCCGCCCGAATTGAGCTCCTGCCAGGAGCCATGCAAACCGTCATATGTTGAGACTGCGGGCCGGATCGGTGTTTCCGGTTCGCGTCCATTGGAAAATTGCCCATGTCCGCCCCGCGCGTCAGCTTCGTCAGTCTCGGATGTCCCAAAGCCCTTGTCGATTCCGAGCGCATCATCACGCGTCTGCGGGCCGAGGGCTACGAGATCGCCCGCAAGCACGACGGCGCCGATCTCGTTGTCGTCAACACCTGTGGCTTTCTCGACTCCGCCCGCGACGAGTCGCTCAACGCCATCGGCTCGGCATTGTCGGAAAACGGCAGGGTCATCGTCACCGGCTGTCTCGGCGCAGAGCCGGACGTGATCCGCGAGAGGCACCCCAACGTGCTGGCGATCACCGGCCCGCAGGCCTATGAGAGCGTGATGGCCGCCGTGCATGAGGCAGCCCCTCCCTCACACGATCCCTACATCGACCTGCTGCCGCCGCAAGGCGTCAAGTTGACGCCACGCCATTACGCCTATTTGAAGATTTCGGAAGGCTGCAACAACCGTTGCACCTTCTGTATCATTCCGGCACTCCGCGGCGATCTCGTCTCGCGGCCGGCCGCCGATGTGCTGCGCGAAGCCGAGAAACTGGCCAATGCCGGCGTCAAGGAACTGCTCGTCATCTCGCAGGATACCAGCGCCTACGGCATCGACATCAAGTACCAGACGTCCATGTTCGGCGACCGCGAAGTGCGGGCGAAATTCCTCGACCTCTCGGAGGAATTGGGCAAGCTCGGCATCTGGGTGCGCATGCATTATGTCTATCCCTATCCGCATGTCGCCGACGTCATCCCGCTGATGGCCGAAGGAAAAATCCTTCCTTACCTGGACATCCCCTTCCAGCATGCCTCGCCACAGGTGCTGAAGAACATGCGCCGGCCCGCCCATGGCGAAAAGACGCTCGAGCGCATTCGCGGCTGGCGCGACGTGTGCCCGGATCTCGCCATCCGCTCGACTTTCATCGTGGGCTTCCCCGGCGAAACGGATGACGACTTCGAGATGCTCCTCGATTGGCTGGATGAAGCGAAAATCGATCGCGCCGGTTGCTTCAAATACGAGCCGGTCAGAGGCGCCCGCTCCAACGAGCTCGGGCTCGAGCAGGTGCCGCAGGAGATCAAGGAAGCGCGCTGGCATCGCTTCATGCAGCGCCAGCAGAAGATCTCGGCAGCGCAGCTGGCCAGGAAGGTCGGCAAGCGTCTGCCGGTGCTGATCGACGAAGCGCACGGCACATCGGCAAAGGGTCGCACCAAATATGATGCGCCCGAGATCGATGGCTCGGTCCATATCCAGTCGCGCCGCCCGATGCGCGCCGGCGACATCGTCACCGTCAAGATCGAGCGTGCGGACGCTTACGACCTCTACGGCTCGGCTGTCTGAGCCTTCAGTCGAGTTGTCCATCCAAATGAAAAAGGGCGCCTCGCGGCGCCCTCTCCCAATCGAGACGTGGCGTGCTGTCTATTGCGGCAGCTTGTCGTCGACGCCCTTGACGTAGAAATTCATGCCGAGCAGCGTCCCGTCGTCGGCGACTTCGCCGTCCTTCAGCCATGCCGAGCCGTCCTGCTTGGCGATCGGCCCGGTGAAGGGGTTCCAGCCTCCGGCGATCTTCTTTTCGGTCGCTTCGGCCATCGCCTTCACGTCGTCTGGCATGTTGGTGTACGGCGCGAGCTTAACCGCGCCGTCCTTGATGCCGAGCCAGACATTGTCCGGCTTCCAGCTGCCGTCGATGGCTGCCTGCACACGGCTGATATAGTAGGGCCCCCATTCGTCGGTCAGCGAGGTCAGCTGCGCGTTGGGCGCGAACTTGATCATATCGGACGACTGGCCGAAGCCGTGCAGCTTGCGCTCCTCGGCCACCTGCAGGGCAGCGGTCGAGTCGGTGTGCTGGACGATGATGTCGGCGCCCTGGTCGAACAGCGCCTTGGCGGCGTCGGCTTCCTTGCCCGGATCGAACCACGAATTGACCCAGACGATCTTGGCCTTGAAGTTCGGATTGATCGACTGCGCGCCGAGCATGAAGGAGTTGATCCCCATCACCACTTCCGGGATCGGGAAGGAGACGATGTAGCCGGCGACGCCGGACTTCGATTCCTTGGCGGCGATCTGGCCGAGCACATAGCGGCCTTCATAGAAGCGGGCATTGTAGATGCCGAGATTGTCCCCGGTCTTATAGCCGGTGGCGTGCTCGAACATCACCTTGGGAAACTTCTTGGCGACCTTCACTTCGGCGTCCATGAAGCCGAACGAGGTGCCGAAGATGATCTTGCAGCCTTCGCGCGCCAGGCGCTCGAAAGCGCGGTCGGCATCGGGGCCTTCGGAGACGTTTTCCAGGTAAGCAGTCTCGACCTTGTCGCCAAGCGCCTTCTCGACCTGGAGGCGGCCCTGGTCGTGCTGGTAGGAATAGCCGAAATCGCCGATCGGGCCGGTGTAGACCCAGCAGGCCTTCAACTTGTCGGCGGCCTCCGCGGACGCGGCTAGCGACAAAGCCGCTGTCGTCGTCATCAGGGCAATAAGCAGTTTTTTCATTGTGTTACCTCTCTGAGTTAAGCCTTGGAGCTTCCCGTCTTGTTCTTGTTGTCAACGATCCGGAACGAATGGCTGCCCCAGGGATGCCGGCGTGTTCATCATCGTCAGACGCTTGTTGCGCGAGATTAGAACGAGAACCACGACGGTTGCCAGATAGGGCAGAGAAGAAAGCATCTGCGAGGGCACTGGAATGCCAAAAGCCTGTGCATGAAGCTGGCCGATCCACACCGCGCCAAAGATGTAGGCACCGGCCAGCACCCGCCATGGCCGCCATGACGCGAACACCACTAGTGCGAGCGCGATCCAGCCGCGGCCCGCGGACATGTTCTCGACCCACTGTGGCGTATACACCAGCGACAGATGCCCGCCGGCCAGACCGGCGCAGGCACCGCCGAAGATGACCGAGAGATAGCGGTAGCGGATGACCTTGATGCCGAGCGCATGGGCTGAGGCATGGCTGTCACCAATCGAGCGCAGCGTGAGGCCAGTACGCGTCTTGAACAGGAAACACATCACCGCGGCCGTCAGCGCGATCGAAATGTAGAAGATCGGATCCTGGCCAAAAAAGAACCTGCCCACGATCGGAATGGAACTGAGGCCGGGAATATCGAGATTGGGCAGCCTGACGCCGGGCTGGCCAACGAAGCCTGTTCCCATCATGCCGGAAAGGCCGAGACCAAGCAGCGTCAGTGACAGGCCGGTTGCCACCTGGTTGGTGGCCAGCGACAGCGTCATCACGGCAAAAAGCAAGGAGAACAGCGCGCCCACGACGATCGCCGCCAAAAGGCCGATCCAGGGCGATCCCGTCAGATAGCCAGCCCCGAAGCCGCCGACGGCGCCCATGACCATCATGCCTTCGACACCGAGGTTGAGCACGCCGGAACGTTCGACCACCAATTCGCCAATCGCCGCTATCAATAGCGGCGTCGCCGCCGTGGCGATGGTCAGGAGGATGTTGACGGTAATGTCCATCAGCGGGCTTCCTTCAACTTTGGCGCGGTCTCGAGCTTCGCGGACGTTTCCTGTTTCGTCAGCGCCAGACCGATCAAGCGAATGCGGTAGTGAATGAGCGTGTCGCAGCCAAGCACGAAGAACAGCAGCATGCCCTGGAACACCCTCGCCACCTTGTCGGAAATGCCGAGCGCGCTTTGCACGGCCTCGCCACCGAGATAGGTCAGGGCCAGCACCAGGCCCGCGGCGACGATGCCGAGCGGATTGAGGCGGCCGAGGAATGCCACGATGATAGCCGTGAAGCCGTACCCGGGCGAAATTACGGGCTGAAGTTGCCCGATGGCGCCGGAGACTTCAGAGATGCCGGCAAGGCCGGCCAGCGCTCCCGATAGCAGGAAGGCAAAGAACACCATGCGGTTGAGTCCGAAGCCGGCGAAGCGCCCTGCTCTCGGGCTGGAGCCCAGCACGCGGACCTCGAAGCCCTTGAGCATGCGGCCCATCAGGATCCAGATCAGCACCGCGGCCACCAGGGCGAACACAAACCCCCAATTGGCGCGTCCGGCATCAGGCATCAGTTCCGGCAGCACGGCCGAGTCGCCGAACTGGATCGTCTGCGGAAAGCCGTGGCCCTGCGGATCGCGCCAGGGACCCCGCACCAGCCAGTCGAGGAACAGCTGCGCGACATAGACCAGCATGAGGCTGGTCAGGATCTCGTTGGTATTGAACCGGGTCTTCAGCAAGGCCGGGATCGCCGCGTAGGCCGCACCGCCGACCATGCCGAGCAGAAGCATCAGCGGCAGCACCAACGGGCCTTCGAATTGCGGGAACAGCACGGGAATGATGGAGCCGAAGATCGCGCCGAAGATGAACTGGCCCTCGGCGCCGATGTTCCAGATGTTGGCCTTGTAGCAGACCGACAGGCCGACAGCGATCAGGATCAGCGGCGCCGCCTTGATCGCCAGCTCATGCAACTGCCAGACCTGGCTGACCGGCTCGATGAAATAGATCTGGAATGCATTCAGCGGATTGACGCCGAGCAGCGCGAACAGAACCGCGCCGGCAATGATGGTCAGCGCGAAGGCGATGAACGGCGACAGTGCCGAAAACAGCGCCGAGCGCTGCGGGCGTTTGACGAGTTCGAGGCGCATCATGCCGTCTCCAGCGTATGTTCGGCGTGGCCTGGCTCGGCGCCGCCCATCAGCAAGCCGACCTTCTCGAAAGTCGCTTCTGCGATCGGCATCGGCCTGGACAATTCTCCATTGTGCATGACGGCGATCGCGTCCGATATTTCGAACAGCTCGTCGAGATCCTGGCTGATCACCAGCACCGCCGATCCGGCGCGCGACAGTTCGATCAGAGCCTGACGGATGTGGGCGGCGGCACCGGCGTCGACACCCCATGTCGGCTGGTTCACCACCATCACGCTTGGGCGGCGGTCGAGTTCGCGGCCGACGATGAATTTCTGCAGATTGCCGCCCGAAAGTGCTGCCGCTTCAGGATCCGGCGCGCTCTTGCGCACATCCATCGCCTCGATGATGCGTTGCGAGGCGGCATAGACGGCGCCGCTCTTGACCATGCCGCCGGTGCCGACAAAAGCCTTGCCGTCCGTGGCATGGCGCGACAGCAGTAGGTTTTCCGAGAGCTTCATGCGCGGCGCCGCGCCATGGCCGAGACGCTCCTCCGGCACGAACGCAGCCCCCAACAGGCGCCTTCCGGTAATGGTGAGGCCGCCTGCGTTCTTGCCGCGGATGCGCACCGAAGCGGGATCCTGCTGCAAAACCTCGCCGGAGACGGATTCGAAGAACTCGCCCTGGCCATTGCCGGCGACACCGGCAATGCCGATCACCTCTCCAGCGCGGACATTGAGGCTGATGTTCTTGAGCGGAATGGAAAACGGCGTTGCCGGCTTGCGGTTGAGGTTGAGGATTTCGAGCAGCGGCTGCGCGGTTTCGATCCCTTCGACCGGCGCTCGCACCACGGCCTGTACTTCGTTGCCGACCATCATGCGGGCGAGCGATGAGGCTGTCTCCTCGCGCGGGTTGCAGTGACCAACCACCTTGCCGTGCCGCAGCACCGTGGCGCGGTCGCAGATGCGTTTGACCTCTTCAAGCCGGTGCGAGATGTAGAGGATCGATTTGCCTTCCGCGCGCAAGCGTTCCAGCGTCTCGAACAGCTTGTCCGCTTCCTGCGGTGTCAGCACCGATGTCGGCTCGTCCAGGATGATGAGCTGTGGCGTCTGCAGCAAGCAGCGGATAATCTCGATGCGCTGGCGCTCGCCGACGGACAGATCGCCGACCAGCGATTCCGGATCGAGCGGCAGGCCATAGCTGTAGGAAAGCGCCCTCGCCTTGGCCGCGATGCTGCCGATCGGCGAGCCGTCATCCAACGACAGCGCGATGTTCTCGGCGGCCGTCAGGGCTTCGAACAGCGAAAAATGCTGGAAAACCATGCCGATGCCGAGCTTTTTGGCAACGCCTGGGCTGGTGATCCGCACTGCCTGGCCGTTCCAGAAAATGTCGCCGGAATTGGGTTCCAGCGAGCCGAACAGCATCTTGACCAGTGTCGATTTGCCGGCGCCGTTCTCACCGAGCAAAGCGTGGATTTCACCTTTGGCGATGTTGAGATCGACATGATCGCACGCTGTCAGCGTGCCGAATATCTTGGTCAGGCCACGAACCTCGAGCAGGTTCGCCCCATCATGATTTGCACTCACAGTGCCTCCCATCCGGATTACCGGACATGTTCTGTGTTCCCGCAAGCATCGTATGCGCGGCCGCCTCTCGTGCGAAAGCAGCACCCAACTTGAAAGAGCTTCAAGAATTTCAGCGGAAACTCAAGGACAAAGATCAGCCTTCCTTCGCACAAACATATGGCGAGCCGGCTTTTCGGGCAAACCATGCCTGCGGCTGCGGCAGCGCGCTGGAAACCCAGGCAGATTGTCGTCAGGGAACCAGGATAGTCGTACCTGTCGTTCTGCGGCCTTCAAGGTCCGCATGTGCCTTGCCGGCGTCTTTCAGCGCGTAGCGCTGATTGATCTTGATCTCGACGGCGCCGCTGAGCACGACCTCGAACAGTGCGGCGGCGGAGGCATCGAGGTCCTCGCGCCTGGCATTGTAGACGAACAGCGTCGGCCTGGTTGCGAACAGCGAGCCCTTCTGCGCCAGCAGCGACATCGAGAACGGCGGGATGGGTCCCGAGGACTGGCCGAAGCTGACGAACATGCCGAGCGGCCTCAGGCACTCGAGCGATGCCGGAAATGTGTCGTTACCCACCGAATCGTAGACGACGTCGCACTTCTTGCCGCCGGTGATGGCTGCTACGCCGGCGACGAAATCCTGCTCCTTGTAGTTGATGACATGGTCGAAGCCGTGCGCCTTGGCGAGTTCGATCTTGTCGGTGGAACTGGCGGTGCCGATGACAGTCGCGCCGAGATGCTTCGCCCATTGGCCGAGGATCAGGCCGACCCCGCCGGCCGCGGCGTGAAACAGGATGGTGTCGCCCGCCTTCACCTTGAAGGTGCGGCGCAGGAGGTATTCCGCGGTCATGCCTTTCAGCATCATGGCGGCGGCCTGCTCGTCGCTGATGCCGTCCGGTATCTTGACGACCTTGCTGGCATCAATGACGCGTTCTTGCGCGTAAGCGCCCGTCGTCACGGCATAGGCAATCCGGTCGCCCGGCTTTAGCCAGTCGATGCCCCCGCCGACTTCCAGCACCACGCCGGCGGCTTCACTGCCCGGAACGAGCGGAAATCCGCCGGGCGGCGGATAAAGACCCGAGCGATGATAGACATCGATGAAATTGAGGCCGATCGCGGTATGCCTGATCAGGATCTGCCCCGAACCCGGTTGGCCAGGATCGGTGTCCTCATAGATCAGGACTTCCGGACCGCCATTGGCGTGGATGCGGGCGGCTTTGGACATGGAGAGGATTCCTTGAAGAGCGGCGGGTCAGGCCTTTTTGGCGCCGAGGTTCGGAAAGAACTGCATGAGGCCACCAATGGTTGCGAGGTAGAGCCCGGTAACGGTGATGCCGATCTTGGTGAAAGTGCCGACTTGCTCGCCCAGCACGCCGATCTGGTCGTAGAAAGCGGCGAGTGCGGCCTGCGCAAGCGCGAGCGCGCCGAAAGCACACCACAACAGCGTCATGCCGAGATTGATCGGCCGCAGCCTCTTCACCCGCACCGGATGGATGAAGTTTATCGGGACAAAAGTCAGAATGCCGGCCACCACCACCACCGCGAACGAGACCCATTGTCCCGGTTCGATGACAAACAGCGTGAACACCACCATGTTCCAGACCACCGGGAAGCCCTTGAAGAAATTCTCCTTCGTCTTCATGCCGGTGTCGGCATAGTAGATCGCGCTGGAGACGACGATGATCGCCGCCGAAAGGAACGACAGGCCTTCGCCCATGAAGCCCCGTTGGTAGAGCGCGAAGGCCGGGATCAGCACGTAGGTCACGTAGTCGATGATGTTGTCGAGGAGTTCGCCGGACCAGGTCGGCAGGATTTCCTTGACCTCCAGCTTTCGGGCGATCGGCCCGTCGATGCCATCGACGAACAGCGCCAGGCCTAGCCACCAGAACATAGCCGTCCAGCGCTCCTCGCTCGCCGCCACCAGCGACAGGAACGCCAGGAACGAACCCGAGGCGGTCAGCAGATGCACCGAAAACGCACGCGCTTGCGGCCAGGTGACCTTCTTCTTCGGCCGCGGAATCCGGTCGGTGATCTTCCCGGCGATCTTGCGGGCTTTTGTGTTCTTGCTCACGGGCCCCGCCAATCAAGCTTGCATATCTCGGCCGAGCGGCCGGCGAAGTTCCAGTTGCGGCCAAAGGCGCGCATCTTGCTCTTGTCGGACCTCGCCACGATGATCTCCGGTGCGATCCAGTATTCCGAATTCGTGATCACCGTATCCTTGTCGCGGTCCTTGCCCGCGATTGGCGTGACCGCCCCGTCGATGATCTTCGGAATCTGGAAGATGCGGGTCTTGTCCCGTGTCTCGTAGGTGATCGGCACCTGTTCGACGCCCAGGAATTTGCCGACGAGGATCGAGAGCAGCGACGTGGTCCCGCCGGCCTTGCCGGTGAAGATCCTGGTCAATGCCTTGACCGCGTAGACCGAGGCTCTGATGTCGATGAACAGGCCCGCGGTCCAATTGCCGCGGCTCATGTAACCGGGGATTTCCATGATCAGCCCAAGGTTGAGGCCGGACAGGTCGACTTCGCCGAAGTGACCCGCATCGATACGGAAACCCGCCCATGTCTGGCAATAGCCTTCTGTTGGCGGGTGACTGCCGAGCGACAAGACGCAAGGGCAAAAAACCGTGCAATTGCAGGAGAGTACGAGCTCTCCTTTCATTGCCCAGCCCGGGTCAGTCATCGAATTCCCCCCCAATCACAGTGAGACTACTAGCAGCACGGCTGCCCAGACAAGCAGTATCGCACCGGCCAGCCGGGTTGGAAGACTGCCCGTCGTTTGTTTTTCGATCAGGGTGAACACGCCGATCAGCGCCATCCAGAAGACGTTCATGACGCCGACTGCGAACATCACCAGCATCAGTGCCCAGCAGCATCCCAGGCACCAGACGCCTTGCACGAAGCCCAGCCGAAAGATGCGGAAGATCTCGGCACTCCAGTTTGAAAACAAGGTCGAGAACGGGTTCCGGCATTTCGTCAGGCAGGCCTCCTTGAGGCCGCTGAACTGGTAGAGGCCGGCAACCAGCAAGGCCAGTCCACCCGCAACGCCAAGCACCGGATCGAATACCCCTCCGGACGCGGCGCCGGCGTGGACGGCAAGTGTCAGTGCCGCAAACAGCAGCGAGGCGGCGAGCCAGGCGCAGAGGTAGCCGGCAACCAGCACCAGCGGATGGACGACCGGCGCCCGCTTGATCCGCGCCGTATCGGCGATCTCGCAATAGGTGCGGATCATCGGCGCCGCCGACGGCAGCATCGCGGCGATCGCCATCAAGAACCACATGAGGATGAGTGCCAAAGCGCGCGGGCCGATGCTCGCGTCCAGCGGTGCTGGCGAAAGGCATAGAACGAAAAAACGTTCCAGGAAATCGGGCAGCGGCAGCTGTGGCAGGTTGCGCAGGAGACCGTCGCCCGGCGCGCTGATCCGCGCCTCGGCGCCGCGTATCGCCATCGCGGCAAGCAGCAGCCAGGCCACCCCGATGCTTGCACAGACGACGACATTGACCGTCAAACGCGGGTTGCGCGCGACATTTGCCGTGGCGCGGCCGGCGCGGTCGAGATGGCTGAAATCGTCCTGTTGGCCGGTCATGACACCCGAATGGGCCGAATCGCCGCGTTGATCAAGCCGCATCATCTGCCCTATATGCCTCTTTCGACTGGCGGGTCTGGTGGCCGCCTCTCAACTGCAGACCGGAAGCCGATCTTGGAGCATCAGGAAACAGCGCGGATACTGATTGCGGGCACGGGGCCGGCCGGGTTGATCGCCGCGCTTGCCTTCGCCGATGCCGGCTTTCGGGTGACGATTGTCGGGCCGGACATCTCGGCTCCCGACGGTCGCACCACGGCGCTCATGGCGCCTGCCCTGAAGATGCTCGAACGGCTGGGCGTGCTCGAGGACATCAGGCCCAAGGGCGCGCCCCTGAAGGTGATGCGCATTGTCGATGCGACCGGCCGGCTGATCCGCAGCCCCGTCGTCGCCTTCCGCGCCAGCGAGATCGACGAGGAACAGTTCGGCCTGAACCTGCCCAACGGCGCCCTTGGCCCGGCGCTTGCCGGCAAGGTGGCCGCGCATTCCGGGATCGAATGGCGCAGATCCATGGTGAAGGCATGGCACCTCGGCGCCGTCAAAGCGCATGCCGCGCTGGCTGATGGCAGCGAGATCGATGCGTCCCTTGCGGTCGCCGCCGACGGCCGCCTGTCGCCCGCCCGCGAGGCCGCGGGCATCTCGACGGCGGCGCGCGCCTACCCCCAGGCGGCGCTCGTCCTCAATTTCGGCCACAACCGCGAACATGGCTTCAACTCGACGGAATTCCATACAGAGACCGGCCCGTTCACGCAGGTTCCACTGCCGGGCAATCGCTCCAGCCTTGTCTGGGTGGTCAAGCCCGACACCGCCAAGGAGCTTGCCGCTTTGGACGATGCAACGCTCTCGCTCCGGGTCGAGCGACAGATGCAGTCGATGCTGGGCCGGGTAACCGTGGAGCCGGGCAGCCAGATCTATCCTTTGTCGACGGTTACCCCCCTGCGTTTCGCCGCACGACGGGTGGCGCTTGTCGGCGAGGCGGCGCACGTGTTCCCGCCGATTGGCGCGCAAGGCCTCAACCTAGGGATCAGGGATATTGACGATCTGGTTGGAATCGCGCGTGAAAATCGTGAGGATCCGGGGGCTGTTGCGGCCCTTGCTGCATACGATTTCAAGCGCCGGCCCGATGTTCTGGCGCGCAGCAGCGCTGTCAATCTCCTCAACATGTCGCTGCTTTCGGACATGTTGCCGGCGCAGATGGCGCGTGGCGTTGGCCTGGGTGTACTTGGCGGCTTTACACCGCTGCGTGCCTTCTTCATGCGTGAAGGGCTTCGCCCGGGCAGCGGCTTTGCGGCACTTGCGGGTGGCCTTCGGAAGCCGGCTCGGCAGCGCTAGCGATTTTGGGGACTTTGCAGCGGTATCGCGACGTTCACCAGAACCTTTGTTGCGCGTACCGCGTATCTTGAAGGCGCTCAGACGCTCGGGATTGAATTGATGCGGAGTCTGCGCCAAATAAAGCCAAGGAATTCAGTGGTGAGTACGATGAAAACGGCCAAATTCGCGATCGGACAGGTGGTTCGCCACCGGCTGTTCCCGTTCCGAGGCGTTATTTTCGACGTCGATCCGCAATTCGCCAACACCGACGAATGGTACGAGGCCATCCCCGCCGACGTACGGCCGCGCAAGGACCAGCCGTTCTACCACCTGCTCGCCGAGAATTCTGAAACCGAATACATCGCCTATGTGTCCGAGCAGAATTTGCTCGAGGATCAGTCGGGAGAACCCGTCCGCCATCCGCAAATCAAGGAAATGTTCGACAAGAAGCCGGATGGGTGCTACGCGCCGAAACGGCAGTCCAGGCACTGACTTCCGGCATGCTGAGTATGGCCAGAAATGAAAAAAGCGGGGCATGACCCCGCTTTTTTGACTCGATATGTTGCCGACGCCGGATCAGTTGGCGGTCTTCGCCTTCTCCTGCTCGTCCTTGAGCTTCTTGGCGAAATCCTGGTTGTTCTTGGCGACGAAGTCCTGAAGCTTTTTCTGCCGGTCCTCGATGTCGGACTGCTGCAGCGGCGGTCCGTCATAGGCGCCGCTGAAGCCCTGCAGCGCGATCTTGATCGGGTTGGCCTGGTTCTGGAAATTGATCGAGGTCAGCGTGATCCCCTGACCCTTCTTGAACGAAGCGACGAGCTGATCGGTCAGCGGCACTTCCGCCACGCAGCGATCCGGGAAGCAGATGACATAGTCGAGCTTCTGCGCCTTGCCGGTGTCGATTTGCAGGCCAATGCCGGGAGGCACGAGGCGGCCGGTCGGGACCGTCACCTGGAACACTTTGCGGTTCACCTTGCCCTTGAGCTCGATCAGGCTGACGCCGGTGACGAGTTGGCCATTGCCAGCGGTGACGATGTTCTGGACATTGCAGATGTCGACGTCTTCCTGCTTGGTGCAGGCCTTGAACCAGCCCTGCGGAATCTGCGGCTGCTGCTGCGCGGAAGCAGAGGGAAGTCCTGTGCCGAGAAAGCCAACCACGCCTGCGGCCATGACCGACAGGCGGTACGCGTTGCTGTTCAGGCTCGTCATGTCGTGCACTTCCTCTCAATGATCCCGGGGACCGGCTTCTTCGTGCCGTGTGGTCCAGCTACCTGTTGCCGAAATGAGGCAACAGAATGACTTCGGACGGCGTGTTACACTGCAAGCGGCGTCGAATCCAGCCCGCCCACCGGTAATTCTTGACGACGCCATTGGCAGCCACGCAGGTGCCCCATGCTAGGGTGCGCACCGAATCATCAAGCCGACCTGTTAAGGAGACGGTCATGGGCCGCGTTCTTGTTTGGCTGGTCACCGCATTGTCGTTTTTCAGCCTGTCGTCGCCACCGGCGCTGTCGGAGCCGAAACACGCGATTGCGATGCAGGGCGAACCGGCGCTGCCGCCGGACTACACCCATTTCAGCTACGTCAATCCCGACGCGCCGAAGGGTGGCAGCATTACCTATTGCGTCGTCGGCAGCTTCGACAATCTCAACCCTTTCATCCTGAAAAGCCTGCGCACGACCGCGCGCGGCATGATGGACACAATTTACGGCAATCTGGTCTTCGAACCGCTGATGCAGCGCAGTGCCGACGAGGCCTTTACCCTCTACGGGCTTCTGGCCGACACCGCCGACCTGGATCCCGAGCGCAAGAGCGTCGAATTCCATCTCAACCCGAATGCCAAATGGTCGGATGGTCAGCCAGTGACGCCGGAAGACGTGCTGTTCACCTACGATGCCTATACGCAGAAAGGCCGTCCACCCTACAGCGACCGCATGGCCAGGATCGCCAAGCTCGAAAAGACGGGCGACCATAGCGTGCGCTTCACCTTCAATGACAAGGCCGATCGTGAGTTTCCCCTGATCATCGCGCTGACGCCGATCATCCCCAAGCACGCTTTCGACATCGACACTTTCGACAGGACGACGCTGAAGCCGCTAATCGGCAGCGGTCCCTACGGGATCGCGCAGGTGACGCCCGGCCAGCGCATCGTCTTCAAGCGCAACCCCGATTATTGGGGCAAGGACGTTCCCGCCAAGCGCGGTTTCGACAATTACGACCAGATCACCATCGAGTATTTTCTCAACGCCAACGCCAAGCTCGAAGCCTTCAAGAAGGGTCTTTGCGCCATCGACGACGACAGCGATCCGGTGAAACGCGAGCGCGATCTCGACTTTCCGGCGTTTCATAGGGGAGACGTTGTCTCTGAAACCTTCGATACAGGCATTCCACCCGTCGTGACAGGTTTTCTGTTCAACACGAGGCTGCCGAAGTTTTCCAACCCCCTGGTTCGGCGCGCGCTCGGCATGCTTTATGATTTCGAATGGGCCAACAAGAACCTGTTCGGCGGCAAGTACACCCGCACGATGAGCTACTGGCAGAACTCGGAGCTCTCCGCGCTCGGCCATCCGGCTGATGACAGGGAAAAGGCACTGCTGGCACCCTATCCCGGCCGCGTGCCGGCCGACGTCATGGACGGCACCTGGAAACCGCCGGTGACGGACGGTTCGGGGCAGGACCGCAAGGTGCTGAAGACCGCTTTCGATCTTCTGAAAAGCATCGGCTACTATGTGCAGGACGGCACGATGATCGATTCCGACGGCAAACCTTTCGGCTTCGAGATTCTGACCGCCTCGCAGGATGAAGAACGTCTGGCCGGCATCTATCAGCGCACGCTTGAGAAGATCGGCATCAATGTCAGCATCCGCGGCCTGGACGGCGACCAGAT
Organism: Mesorhizobium sp. URHB0026; assembly: GCF_054059755.1. Lineage (NCBI taxonomy): Bacteria > Pseudomonadati > Pseudomonadota > Alphaproteobacteria > Hyphomicrobiales > Phyllobacteriaceae > Mesorhizobium > Mesorhizobium sp. URHB0026. The sequence continues at coordinate 4,283,403 of NZ_JBSSCN010000001.1, forward strand.
CCAGTCGCGCAAGCAGCGTTTCGATTTCGAGGTCCTGATCGGCTCCAGCGGCTTCAACAATTCGCTGTCTCCTGGGATCGAGCAGATCGGGCGCTGGTCGTCCGCCGCGGCCAGGACCGAGGGATCGTTCAACCTCGCCGGCGTCGCCGATCCGGCGATCGATGCGGCCATCGACGCAATGCTGCGAGCCCGTTCGAAAGAGGATTACGTCGCCGCGGTTCGCGTTCTCGACCGGCTGCTGATCTCCGGCAATTACATGGTGCCGATGCAGTACAATACGCAGCAGTGGCTTGCTTACTGGAATTATCTGGAACATCCGCGCAAGACGCCCATATTCGGTTATCAGCTGCCAACATGGTGGCGCAAACCGAACTGAAACCCGGAGATCGAGATGAGCGAAGCGAACGCCATAACCGTCGATGTGGTGTCGGATGTCGTCTGCCCGTGGTGCTTCATCGGTCAGAAGCGGCTGGACAAGGCGATCGCCGCGGCCGGCGATGTCGAAGTGCATGTACGCTGGCGGCCGTTCCAGCTCGATCCCACCATTCCGCCGCAAGGCAAGGACCGCCACGACTATATGCTAGCCAAGTTCGGCAGCGACGAGCGCATTCGCGAAATTCACGCCCGCATCGAACCGCTTGGCGACGCTGAAGGTATTTCCTTTGCTTTCGACGCCATTAAGGTGGCGCCGAACACGCTCGACGCGCATCGGCTGATCCGCTGGGCCGGTGCCGCCGGCGAGGACGTTCAGAACCGAGTGGTGCGCCGCCTGTTCCAGCTGAATTTCGAGGAGGGCGTCAATATCGGCGATCACACCGTCTTGGTCGAAGCTGCCCGCGAGGCCGGAATGGACGCCGCTGTTGTTGAAACGCTCTTGCCGAGTGACGCTGATGTCGAGGCGGTTCGCACGGAAATCGCCACCGCGTCGCGCATGGGCATCACAGGCGTGCCGTGCTTCCTGCTCGAGGACAAATATGCCGTGATGGGCGCGCAGGATGCCGACACGTTGGCCGATGCGATCCGTCAGGTCGCGGCGGCCAAGGCGCGTGGCGAGCTGGAGAAGGTTGTCTGAGGGCCAGCGGACGCCACTTCTCCTCCATTTTGGCGTAGCTGATGAAAGAGCCGCTTGCCATTGGGCCGGTGCGGATCACCCATTTGATCGACGAATGGGCAAGAGAACGATCCTGCACTCCCGCTGTTCCAATGCGATACTGGCGACTTCGCGGCAGCACGGAATCGGCGTTGATCCCCGGCCCTCATGATTTTTTGAATCACGAAACCGTGTGCCAGGTTTCCCCAGGGGAAGATCGACAGCAGCCCCGTTCGCCGCGTCCAAGCTGCTGAAACCTTTCAAGATTTTCTGATCGTTGGCCCTCCGTTTTGCTGGCGATTGATCTTCAATCTGTTGCCTCAGTGCAACGGCCGCGAGAGCAATCCCATAGGCCTGGTTTAAAAATTAATGGAAAATGATCAATTGGTGTTACCATCCGTAACAAAACAAAAAAGGTTTGGGCGGGATCGTGATTCGGATCGGCAGGCGATCGCAAGAGTCAGTACCGGATGGACTACGCAGCGACGCCGCAGGGCGGTCGCATTTGACGCCGGTATCCTCGATGCGCAGTTTCTGGGGGCTCGTGCGAGCCTACTGGATCTCGGACCGCTGGAAGGAAGCCTGGGCGCTGACGCTGGTGATAGCCCTGCTCACAGCGCTGTCCAGCAAGGCTAGCGTGTGGTTCGCCATGGCGTCGGGCGAATTGGTCAATTCGATCGCCTTCCTGCACGATGCGGCCAACACCAGCCCCTTGGAGACAATCCTGACCAACGCCGGCATACTGGTGCTGCTGGTCATGCTCAAGGATGTCGGCTTCACCGGTGTGCGCAATCTCGTCTCGGCAACTTTGCATCGCAAATGGCGTGGCTGGCTGAACGACCAATTCAACCAGGCCTTGCTCGACGGCAACCATACCCATTTTCACGCTCAACATGGTTCCGCGGACGGCGGCATCGTTGCGCCCGACAATGTCGACCAGCGCATCCAGGAATCGATCAAGGACATGACCGGCGGTGCGATCGGCCTCGCCATGGGCGTGCTGGGGTTGGCGACTTCGCTCTACTTTATAGGCCAGAACCTGTTGCAGTCGTCAGTGGAGGTCAAAGGCCTGGAGTTCCTTGGGAGCTATGGCAGCGCTGTTCTCGCCCTTCTCGCGGTTGCCACATACGTCCCCCTCAACACCTGGATCGCCGTCAAGCTCGGCAGCCTGCTGGAACGGCTCAATATTCGCATGCAGAAGGCCGAGGGAAGTTATCGTAGCGAACTGACGACGTTCCTGCGCCGCAGCTTCCATGTCGCCGCCTCGCATGGCGAGGGCGTGCAGAAGAGGATGCACGACCGGCTCTATGTCGACATCGATCGCACCTGGGGGCGGCTGAATGTCGTCAACACCAGCTATATGTCGTTCGAGCTGATCTACAACTTCGTCGGCGCCCGTATCGTCGCCTATGCTCCAGGCCTTGTGCCGTTCATCCACAGCCGCTTGGACTATAAAGGCTACATCACCGGCTCTGAAATGGTCGCCCAGCTCATCAGCCAGTGTTCCTGGTTCATCCATGTCATGCCCGCCATCGCCACGCTGCGCGCCAACAGCCAGCGCGTGACGGAGCTCGCCAACGCGATCGAGAATGTCCAGTACCCGCAGGAATTCTACAGCCAGAGCGGCCGTTCCGACTTCCACTACGCCAGCCAGAATCCGGTCTTCGGCCTGACCATCCAGAAGCTGGAGCTGGCGCATCAGGGTGAGGATGCGACACCGTTCCTAAGTTCCGCCAACCTGCGCTTCCGGCGCGGCGAATGGACCTTCCTGAAAGGCGAATCCGGGTGCGGCAAGACCTCGCTGATCAAGGCGATCAACGGCCTCTGGCCCTATGGCCGCGGCACCATCGTCTTCCCGGAGGGAGTCAAGAGCTTCTATGCCGCCCAGGAGGTCAAGCTGCCGCAGGTGTCGCTGAAACAGCTGGTCTGCCTGCCAGGCTCCGAAGGTGACCAGGGCGATACCCAGGTCGCGTCGGCACTGCACAAGGCTGGCCTTGGCGATTTCATCGAACACATGGCCAATGAAAGCCGCGAGGGCAAGAGCTGGGATCAAGTCCTGTCGGGCGGCCAGAAGCAGAAGCTGGTGGTGGCTCGTATCATCCTGCAGCAACCGGGCCTGCTGTTCCTTGACGAGGCCACCGGGGCTCTCGACCCTGACGGCAAGATTGCCTTCCACCAGGCCATCAAGGACAACTGCCCCGATGTGACGGTGATCAGTGTCATGCACGAAGCCGTGGCACCGAGATCTGCTGCCGGGACCGAGTTCTACCACTCGATGGTCCTGATCGCCGACGGCGTCGCAACCAAGAGGCCGCTTGCCCCGAGCCTGCCGCTGGAACTCACCACGATCCTGGCCCAGCCAAGGCCGGTCGAGGACAAATGGACGCGTTTCTCGCGCCGGCTGAAGCAGAAATAACGGCGATGTCACCGTGGCTTGCCACGGTGACCGATCCACGGTGATCACAGTCTCGCGAATAGAGCCGTTCGGCACTGTTTTCCTTCCTCACGGCGATTGACTCGGCAAGGCGCGCTCTTATGTTGCGCCGGCTTGCAGCAGTCAAAAGCGAACCCGCAAGCAGAAAGGTCACCGCGCCATGCCTGGCGACAGTCACAGTCGAACGCAACCGCCGTCCGCCTAGACGTGACCTGAATGGTTCATGTCCTGCCGGACGGCAAGGAGTGAGCCATGAACGATTTTTTCCCCGTAGCGGACGACGAGGCCGTCGCCATCGCCCGCATCCTTGCCAACGATCACGTCGCCGACCTTGTCGACGTGCTCAACCATGAATCGCGCGAAACCGCGACGGAGCTGCTTTGCGCCGTAGCCTTCGAACGGCTGGTCGAGATTTTCGACCAGCCTGAGCTCGAAGGCGCGGCCGAACTGGCGGGGGCCCTGCCCCGTCCCAAGGCGAGCAAGCTGCTCACAGCCATGTCCGTCGACCGCGCGGCCGACATCCTGCGCGAGCTCGACGAGCCGGCACGCTCCGAGCTGCTCGGTGCGCTGGCGCCGCCGCTGCGCGCCACCCTGCTTTCCATTCTGGGCTATCCCGAAGGCAGCGCCGCCTCGATCATGACGACGGAGTTCGTTAGCGTGCCCTCCGACTGGACCGTCGGACGCACGCTCGACTACATCCGCAAGGTCGAACGGACGCGCGAGACCGTCTATGCAATCTACATCGTCGATCCGCGGACAAATCTCCTGGTGCGGTCGACGGGCTTGCGTCGGCTCATCACCGGTGAACCGGACGACCCGATCCTGTCGGTAGCGCCGGATCGCGTGCCGGTGACGGTCACTCCGCTGACGGATCGTGAACACCTGGCGCAGACGATCTCCAAATACGATCTGCTCGCCGTCCCGGTCGTCGACAACGGCAAGATCCTCGGCATCGTCACCATCGACGACATCATCGACGCGATGATCGAGGAGACGACCGAAGACGTGCATCGCTTTGGCGGCATGGAGGCTTTGGACGAGCCGTATATGAAGATGAGCTTTCTCGCCATGATCAAGAAGCGCGGTGGTTGGCTCTGTGCGCTGTTCATCAGCGAGATGCTGACGGCCAATGCCATGCAAAGCTATGAGGGCGAGTTGGAGAAAGCGATCGTGCTGACGCTGTTCATCCCGCTGATCATGAGCTCCGGCGGCAATTCCGGCTCGCAGGCGACCTCGCTGGTCATCCGCGCGTTGGCGCTGCGCGAAATCGGCCTTCGTGACTGGTGGCGGGTGGCGTTGCGCGAACTGCCTACCGGTCTCGTGCTCGGCGCCATGCTGGGCGTGGTCGGCGTCTGCCGCATCGCGCTCTGGCAGTATATGGGCTTCTATGACTATGGCCCGCACTGGCTGCTGATTGCCGCAACGGTTGGTGCCGCACTGATCGGCATCGTCACCTTCGGTTCGCTGTCGGGATCGATGCTGCCTTTCGCCCTGAAACGGATCGGTTTCGACCCAGCCAGTGCATCCGCGCCGTTCGTCGCCACGCTGGTCGATGTCACCGGACTGGTGATCTATTTCTCGGTGGCGCTCGTCATCCTGCGCGGCACTTTGCTGTAGCGGTTCGACCGCCGCCGCCGGCCATGGCTGGCGGCGGCAGAGCCGCGTCAGGCACGTCAGACGCGCTCGCCGTCCTTCACCCGATAGGTCGGCTTGTACATGGTGACGAGCTCTTCGGAGGCGGTCGGGTGCACGGCCATCGTGCGGTCGAAGTCGTCCTTGGTCAGTCCGGCCTTCAGAGGGATGCCGAGCAGCTGTGCCATTTCGCCGGCATCCGGCCCCAATATGTGGGCGCCGAGAACCCTGCGCGAAGCGCCATCGACGACCAGCTTTATCAGCATCTTTTCGTCACGGCCCGACAACGTGTGCCGCATCGGCCGGAAGCTGGCGCGGTAGATTTCGATATCGGCGAAGCGCTTGACGGCTTCGTCTTCCGACAGGCCGACCGTGCCGATTTCCGGTTGCGAGAAGACAGCCGTTGCGATCGTGTCGTGGTCGGGCGCCGTCGGATTGTCCTTGAAGGCCGTCTCGACGAAGCACATGGCTTCGTGAATCGCCACCGGGGTCAGCTGCACGCGGTTGGTGACATCGCCGATCGCCCAGATATTGTCGATGTTGGTGCGGGAATACGGGTCGACCTTGATCGCACCGGTCGCGGCGGTCATCTCGATGCCTATGCCTTCGAGGCCCATATTCTCGGTGTTGGGGATGCGGCCGATGGCCAGCATCACCTGATCTACCGTCAGTACCTGCCCCCCGATGAGCTGCGCGTCGAGCCGCCCGTCCGGCCGCTTGCTGACCGATTCGGAGACGGAATGGCAAAGGATCTTTATCCCCTTCTTCTCCATCGTCTCATGCAGCGTGCGCCGCAGGTCCATGTCGAAGCGGCCGAGGATTTCCTTGCCGCGATAGACCAGCGTGGTGTCTACGCCGAGGCCATGGAAGATGTTGGCGAACTCGACCGCGATATAGCCGCCGCCCTCGATCATGATCGCCTTTGGCAGTTCCTTGAGGTCGAAAGCCTCATTGGAAAAGATGCAGTGTTCGTGGCCGGGCAGCGCCGGATGCGCCGCCGGACGGCCGCCGGTGGCGATCAGGATCTGATCGGCGGTGACGGTGCGATCCTCACGCAGGAGGTGGATCACGTGCGGGTCGACGATCATCGCCCGCGTGTGAAACGTCTCGCCACCCGAACCCTCGACATTCTTCTTGTAGATCGCTTCCAGGCGGCTGATCTCGCGGTCCTTGTTGGCTACCAGCGTCTGCCAGTCGAAACTGGCTTTCGGCACTGTCCAGCCATAGCCGACGGCATCGGCGAAATGCTCGGGAAATTGCGAGGCATAGACATAGAGCTTCTTCGGCACGCAGCCCCTGATGACGCAGGTCCCACCGAAACGGTATTCTTCGGCAATGCCGACGCGTTTGCCGAGCGCTGCGGCGACCCGCGCTGCCCTCACCCCTCCAGAGCCGCCGCCGATGACGAAGAGGTCGTAGTCATAACCGGCCATGAAGCGGCTCCTTGAACGCCAAAATGCGACTGACAGGTAGGCCGCAAACCGTCAAAAGAAAAGCCCGGACAAGCCGGGCTTCACAGATGGCCGCAAGGCCGTCGAAAAGATCTCGATCAGTTCTGCGTGCCGTCCGCGGGCGCAGAACCGTCGGCGGGGGCTGCGCTATCCGCCGGAGCAGCACCGTCCGCGGGAGCGGTCGCATCGGCGGGTGCGGCCGGCGCCTTGGCTTTTGCCGCCGCAGCCAGAGTCTCGCCGACTTGCTGGGCGAGATCGCGCGCTACGCCGTTCTGCCAGATGTCGGCGGCCTTGACGAGGTCACGCGTCACGGTCGGGCCGCTGTCGAGCAGCTTCTTGCCGGACTCGGAGCTGTAGAACGCCGCGATGTCGGAGAGCTCCTTTTCGGAAAACACCTTCGCATAGGCAAGAGCCGCTTCCTTCTCGAGATCCGCACGGCGCGAGGCCATCGCCAGTGCCTTCTCGTTGATCGTCTTGCCGATCAGTTCCTGCATGTCAGGGTTCTTCTGGATAAGCTGCGATTCGAGCGCCGCGGCGGCCTGCGGCAGGATGTTGTCGAACGGGTCGGTCGCATGGATCGCGGCGACCGCGGCGCGTGCGGCCTTCAGATGCGATTCCGTGACGTCCTGCGCGAAGACAGGCGAGGAGAACGCGAAGACGGCCGAAGCCGCCACAAGGACGGAAAGACGGCGAACCCGGTTATGCAACATCATGATCGGTAGAACTCCCTGGTTTTCGGGCGGCATGGACAGTTTGGATACCGTCGCCGCCGGCGATGATGGCCGCTGACGCCAGCCCGATGAAAAGACCATGCTCAACCACGCCAGGAATGGCGTGGAGAGCATTCGAAAGCGCTCTTGTATCCGGAATGCGGCCAAAAGATGCATCCAGGATAAAATGGCCGCCGTCTGTAACAAAAGGCTGGCTCCCCGTCATCCTCAATGTCACCGCACCGGAAAGGCCGAGATTTCCAGCCGCCATGGTCACGGCGATCTCGGTCGCGCGCAGGCCGAACCGGTTGACTTCGATCGGAAGCGGAAACCGGCCGAGTGTCTCGACCATCTTCGAACGGTCGGCGATGACGATCATGCGCTGCGAGGCCGCGGCCACGATCTTCTCGCGCAGCAGCGCGCCGCCGCCGCCCTTGATCAATGTCAGTTCCGGGTCGACCTCGTCGGCACCGTCGACGGTGAGATCGAGCTCGGGCGTTTCCTCCAGCGTCGACAGCGGCACGCCGAGTTCGCGGCACAGCGCGGCAGTGCGTTCAGAGGTCGGCACGCCTGTTATGGTCATGCCGGTGGCGACCTTGTCGGCAAGCAGCCGCACGAACTCCTCGGCAGTGGTGCCGGTGCCGATGCCGAGCCGCATGCCGTCGCTGACGTGGGCAAGGGCCGCCCGCGCGGCCTCGACCTTCAATAGCCTCGCATCCATGCTGCTTTGCTGCCCCGAAACCGAATGCATGTCGCCCAAAATGACCTCGGCTTTGGGAAAACGACATGCATGAAAGATAAAGACCAGAAGCGCGCCGCATGAGTCCGTTCGACGCGACGCGCTTCAGCGTTTTCGGCTCCTAGCATTTTTGCAAGCCGGGTCAAAGCCCTTGGGGCCGTCTCGCCGGTCTGCTTGCCTTAACGCGTCGCAGCCGCTATCGCCTGCCCATGCACAAACCTGCGCAGGATGGATCATGACTCGCCCGATCATCGTGTTCGACCTCGATGGAACGCTGATTGACACGGCGCCGGACCTGCTCGACAGCCTCAACCACAGCCTAGCGGCCAGCGAACTGTCGGCAGTCGACGAAGCGGGCTTTAAACGCTTCGTCGGCCATGGCGGTCGGGTGATGATCGAACGGGCGCATGCCGCGCAGCAACGATCCCTCAAGGTCGAGGAGCACGACCGGCTGCTGAAACTGTTCCTCGATCACTACACCGACAACATTCCGGGCAAATCCCGCCCCTACCCCGGCGTGATCGAGGCGATCGCCCGTTTTGAGAAGGCCGGCTATCTGCTGGCCATCTGCACGAACAAATACCAGGCCAATTCGCTGGCGCTGATCGAAGCACTCGGCTTGACCAGGCATTTCGCGGCAATTGCCGGGCAGGACACGTTCGCGTTCCGCAAGCCCGATCCGCGCCACCTGATCGAGACCATCAAACTCGCCGGCGGAGATCCGCACCGCGCCCTGATGGTCGGCGATTCGCAAACCGATATCGACACCGCCAAGGCCGCCGGCATTCCTGTCGTCGCCGTCGATTTCGGCTACACCGACCGTCATGTGCGCGAGTTCGAGCCCTCGGCGGTGATATCGCATTTCGATGCGTTGACACTCGATCTGGCGCAAAGGTTGATCGGCGCCGCCGCACTCTGAGCGCCGACGATGAAAACTCTACGGAACGGGCCTTGGCGAGACCGCAAATCCGATCTGTGTGACAACACCAGACGCTGCCTTGACTTAATGGGTCGGCCTCCCTTATATCGCGGCTCGCTTGGCCTTCGGGCAACGAGCGGGCGATTAGCTCAGCGGGAGAGCACACCCTTCACACGGGTGGGGTCAGGTGTTCGATCCACCTATCGCCCACCAAGCGTTTTCAAGCGCTTGACCGAAACCCATCCAAAAATGGAAGTGGTTCATTTGAACCAGCACTGGGCGATTGTCCCGGTTTGTTCGCCTGACGTTCTCAACCAATAGGAGAAGGCAATGAACGATAAAGCCATGGCATGGATCGTCGGCGACGACACCGGCAGTTCATCGAAATTGATTTGGGCTGTGATGATGGGGCAGAAGTCAGACCGTTGGGGGTCGCACCCGTCCGATGGCGGCGACTTAGGCCGATGCTTGCGGCTTCTGGCGTTAGCCCCAGAGTGGAAAGAGCGCATGGCAGAGTTGGCGGCAATCTCGCCATATTGGGCCGCCCTTGTCGAGCATTGGCCGCGCCTAGAGGCGACGATGGCAGATGAGACGGGCGCCGGCTTCGATCGCAATAAGCATACGCCGCGCACCTATAAATTGATGAAGGAAATCCTGGACCCGATAGAGAAAAAGGATGCTGGCGTCCCTTCTACCTACGGAGCTTGAAATGAATGAGATGATCGAACGTGTTGCGCGGGCTATCTGCAAAGAAAGCGGCCAGCCGTGGGAAGCATCCACGGTTGACTACCGGGAGATTTGCATTGGATTCGCTCGCGCTGCTATTGAGGCCATGCGGGAGCCGACTGAGCAGATGACTAAGGCCGCTTGTGTGGAAGCGGACAAGCACGGATACTATCACACTCGCGGCTACTTCGACGTTGAGGAGGCGGAGTATTCGTGGCGAGCCATGATCGACGCCGCCCTGTCGCCAGCCTCCGAAGGAGCTTGAAATGAATGAGCGATACGCGCCACAAGGAGCAATCTGGGTGTGCGGAGCATGCGGCAAAACTGCTGCGGACCGCTACGGCATCCAAGGCCAGCATAGCCCCGGCTGGGATGAAAGTTGCATGCTGAATGCCGTCCTCTGCCATGAGACAAAGGGTTTCAGCGACAAAGGCGAGTATGGTTGGAAACCGATGATAGCCGGAGAGAAATGATGGACTGGAACCCGATTGAAACCGCACCCCGAGACGGCCAGAAAGTCCGCTTGAAGGGCGATGACGGCAAGACCTTTCGTGGCGAGTTCAAGGATCCGCACTGGTGGATGATCGCACCGGGCGCTCGTATCGCGGATGGCCACCTGTTCCACGATAACGGTGAGATCATGCGCGCGCTCGAATGGCAGCCGCTTCCGTAACCCACCCCCTGTTCGCATTGGCACCGGGAGAGAATGACCGGGCGCGGGGCTGAGACGCAGGCTTTGGAAGGGGAAAGATCGAGGCGGGCGCAGACTCGAACTGCGCTCGATAACCGTCTTTGTTGTGGGAGTTGAACCCACGCCGACCCGCTAAGGCATCACCATGCCGCCTCATGATTTCTATAGCAGAATCCATCGCGAAATGATAGGATTTTCGGATGGAAAAAGATCTTGACCTTGCAAGACTGCTGGCAGAATCGCGCAAGCGCGTGGCTGCAATGAGCTCTGAAGAGCTATCCGCTATGCATCAGGCGCAGCGCGAAAGCTGGGCGCGATCGATCACCGAATGGCCAAAACCGAAATTCGACTGGATTGACGGCGTGAAGGTCTATGCCTCTTATGAAGATTACTGCAACGACTAGCGCTCAACTTCCCAACGAATCGTGCTCGGAGCCTGGATTAAGAACTCGATCAACTCGATGAGGCTCACCTCGCCTATTTCCACGCCATCGAAGACAAAAGTTCTGACTGGCGTCCTGCCATCTTCAGCGAGAGTGACACGGATTGCCATCTTGGGGCTGCTCATGCAGCCACCGTGAACCGATCGACCTCGCCCCGATCCTTGTGCAGCGTAATCGAGACCATATTGCGCGGGCTCTGGTAGCCTTCTCCGGCGTGCCAGGCATCCTTGGCGGCAAGCGTGTTGAAACTCTCCGCACGAAGGCCACGGAGCGTATTCACCGACAGGGATTTCTCATTGTGGACATGCCCGGTATAGCCGTATCGAAACCGGGTCTTGCCCCACGCTTCAGGCCAGTTGGCAGCCACGAAGCCGGCCATGTCGCCCATCTTGAGCATGTCGCCGTGGGTCGCTGCGATCATGCAGGAACCGTGCTGGCGCATATAGAAGCGGCTGGGGCTGGTATCGACTGTCACCCGCTCATTGGCCCGGAAGTGAGCAGAGACAGCCACAGCGAGCATCAGGCTGGATTCGGTATCGTGATTTCCGGGGGTCTTCCGGTACTCGACAAAATCATGCTTTTGAAGCGCAAGTTCGATGCACTGGATCACCAGTTCGAAGCCGAGCTGCACGACCTTTGCATAGCGGGAATCGACATCGAGGGGGTTGTTCGAACGTGCCGTCTGGTTGCGGCTATTATCGGAGTGGAAATAATCCCCAAGATCCAGCACCACTGCGCTCCGGGAATTGGCAGACCGGGCGACAAGACTGTCCATGCTGGAGCGCAACAGATCGGCCGCAATCTTCAGGTCATAGTCGGCGCCGGTCTCCTTGGCCCATGAGAACATACCAAGATGCAGATCGGCGATCGGATAGACCGTGAGGAGATCGTCATTGGTGAAGTCTGGCGGCGGGATCAAAGGTGCCGGGGCGTAGCCCTCAAACGCCGCCTTGATCGCATCGGACAGAACCGGGCTATTGTCCTGCTTTGTTTTCACCCATTGCTGGATAATGCGTTCGTCAGGCCCGATAAGGGCAGAGACGCCTTTGACGATATGACCGTCAGGGATTTCAAAGGGTGCGCCTGGCTCGGGAACCTGCTTGACCCAAGCTTCACCCTCCTTGCTGGAGATCGACCGGATGACAAAGCCCGGTTTGGTTGGTGCGGGGCCGAGATATCCGTATTTCGTTGCAGCCTTCAGGCGACGGTAGAATGAGCTTTCTTCAACACCTAACGCCTTTGCCGCTTCCCGCTTTGAACCGTGATGACGCCGGAGCGCTTCCACGGCTTCGATTAGCAAATCTTCGCTGAAGCTTGGATTTGGCATGTTACCCCGCTGTATGCTGGTTATTCGGGTATTGTGTCGTGCGGCTATTAGGGGATTGAGATTGCCGGGATTTCTGGCGTCTTGGGTGGCGCCGTGTCGCTCTGAGGATGCTCGCCTTGATAGGTGACGCCACCTTCGTCGCCGACCGTGGCCTTCACGCCGCCCTCGCCGGCAGTATCCTTGGCGTTCTGAAGCTGATCAGCCTGGGAGTTGCTGTAGGGCAAACGGTAATATACCGGGGGCTTGCCGCCCTCTTTCAGAAGCACCCATATCCCGACATTCGGGACGATATCAGCACCGACTACCGTATATGAGCCAGCAGGCGGATGAGTGAAGCGCGGGGAGCCTGTCGGGAGGTAGACGGCAAGCGCGGCAACGGCCACGGCAATTGGCAAGGAAAGGCCGATAACTCGCCGTTTGGCGAACCAGGCGAATGTGCAGAGCAGGACCGCAAGGCCCAGCCAAGTCGATGCCAGTAGGGTCATTCGGCTGGTCCCATCCACCAAAGGCCGACCGCGCTGAAAATCAGGCAGGCAGCAAAGAATACGAGGAAGGCGAGCGCGGCCCAGATCATTTGTCGTTCCGCTCTAGGATTTTGCGGATTGTGTGAACCTCATCGGCGATGCAGCAGAGGATGAAGATCGCCACGAAAAGCAGCAGAAGCATAGTGTTCTCCTATTGCGCCGAGCGAAGTGGCTGATAAACTTGGGATTGCGTGCCGGGAACGATCATCCCCTTGCCGTCCAGCGTGAAGCGGACGACAGTTCTCTCTTGGCGAGGCTTCAGGTCTAAGTTTGTGGAGACCAGCAGCGAGCCGTTCAGCGAAACCTCGATGTGGATGGTGGCGGTTTCGGGAAGGCTGTAGCCATGAATGTTGACCACATATTCCCCTGCCGGTGTAGCGCGGGCAAAGGCGCTCTCACAGTTGATCGGAGAGACATCGTTGACGATGCCCATGTCATCACGGAGAAGCGCCCACACGGTCCCCGATTTGCGGCTGTAGCCGACCGACTTATCGCCGGGAGCGCCCAGCCAGAGATCCACGTCAGTTGGACCAGGCGCCCAGCACATCAGCACCGCGATATTGCCGGGAGGTGGGAGCGTGTCGGGGTTCTTTTTCGCTGGCGGGTTCATGCTCAGGAATACGACAACCAAAAGCCCGATCAGCAAATTCCCGAACGAAAGCAGTTGGTCGATATAGCCGAAAGGCCAGTCGCGGTGATGACCCATCTACATGGCTTCCAGTTCAAGAAGCTCCATTTCCGTGTAGAGCATCATGGCGTTCAGCGATGTCCAGATGTACAATGCGGCGCCAATGATCGTTGACCCGAAGGACGTGCCTGCGCCCGCCATGACGTGCGCGATAAGGCTCTGCCCGCCATCCGCAGACCCAATCGATGCGGGGTCGATGCCATGGAACATATACCTGATGCCGATGCCGTTTCCGATGATGCTCAACATGAAGACGACGCCCGTAAAGATAACGAGGTGCTTCGACTTGATCATCAATGCCCGGATGCTCTTGAGCCTGCCGTTGGCCGTGTAGTCGGCTCTGTAGCGGATTGCCTCGACCTTGAAAGCAATGCGAAACGTTGAGGCTAGACCAAGCAGGAACAGGCCGGCCATAGCTTCAGCCATATGGCCGATGTCGCCATCGATAAGACTGGTGATATAGCCTAGCCAGTAGCACCAGACGAGTAGGCAAGCCCCGGCAAAATTGGTCACAAAGAGGCGGTAAGGGAGGGTCATTGATCAGCCACCGTGGTCGGACAACGCGGCAGGAGCAAATTGGCGGGGATAAGTAAGAGCGTATTTTGTTCATCGCCCTCGGTCGCAGAGGGGACGCGGACGCCTTGCAGATACCGGCGCAACGGAGCGGGCAATTCCTCAAGCCATGAGGTCCACAGCTTGCGGGTTTCCCTGATGGCCTGCTTTGTGCGCACGGCTTTGCCGTCCTTTAGATCGAATGGCTTGTGGAAGGCAAAGATGGCGCCCTCATCGGCACAGGCCCTTATCCCGGTGAACTCGGTAAAAAGCACAATGGTGCAAGCGCTCGCACACATGCCGTGGAAGTGGATCTCCGTACCGGCATCAGAGAGCGCTCGGTATTTCCTATAATATTCCCCAACGCTTCCGCCTGGATCGTCTGTGATGTGAACGACCTGCATGGAGCCGGCATGCGGATCGACTGCGGCAGAGACTGGGACGCTATAGAGCAACGCGGCGAGCAGTGCGACTAGGCGGATCATGGCAAAAATCCCATCGCGTCAGGATGAAGTGCGATCGTTTGGCAGACAACTCCAACGACGATGAGAGCAGACGCAATACCCATAACGCTAAGAAGAACAATAGCAGGCAAGTTCTCTTTCATCTCAGTCCACCTTTGTTTGAAAAGATGCCAAGCGCGCGTTGATTTGCTTGTAAAAGTGTCGTACCGTTCTTGCACAAATGCAAACGAAACCGTAGTTTTCCCCACGGAATATTAGCGGTTTGTGCTATTTACGGTTGCTTGAACCAGGCAAGGATCTTGGAGATGCTGTCGGAAAGCATCACAAAGCCAACGAGTACGCCGAACAGGCTTATGGCCAGCCATTTAGTGACCTTGCCGAAGCCTATGATCATGCGGATGATCGGGAGGCCCGCACTGATGGTGGCAATATCTTCGCGGGTAAGCTCAGAGAGGAAGTCTCGGGTTTCCTTGGGAAGGTCGGCGAGACGTTCGGCAGGCTGCAAATCTTCGCTCATTTCTTCAGCCTCGCAAGGATGTCCGACCCCGCGCGGCCGATGAAAAGGGACGTGACGATCCAGCCCATCCACTGGTCAAGCGGAGGCGGCAATGCGGCAACGGACCACGATTGAGGATACGCGCAGCCTCGGCACCAAAGGACCGAATAGATGCACACCGCTGCAAACCAGATTCCCGCCGGCACGACAAAGAACAGGGGGAAGAACCACTGCCTGGAATTGGCGATCGAAACCTGAGCCTGAACGTATTGGTTCACGGCGTCAGTCTTGATCTTTTCCCGGTCTGTGATGGCATCGCCATGCTTGTCGATCGAGGTCAGGATTCGGTCGAGAGGACCGGCTGTCAGCCAGTTGAGGACAAGACCGAGGAAGGCCATCACTTCGCCCACCCGAAGCGATGGGCGAGCCAGTACCAGGCTTCAGATGCCCCAGCCATTGCAAGGCCAAGCCCCGTTTCCAAAGCCATCTGGATGTCGGGGTCCGCAGAGAATGCCGAAGCATCATCCGAGCCGATCAGACCGCGCGTGACGAGGACGCCAGCGGCGTAGCGGAGGGCAATGCGGATGAGAACTGCGGTCATCAGAATATCCCTTGGATTGCGGTGACGATGTGATGCCAGAAGCCGGCGAGTGCCATGGCAACTAGCGCAACCACCGTGACGGCTGGCGCAACCTTGCTGGGCTTGGTGGGCAATGGCTGCGGTTCACGCATGGGAGCGGTCGGCGCTGGCTTCTGCGGCGCTGTGGCCGCTGGTTGCCCTGCCATAAGCAGCGCGGCAAGCCGGACGCTTCTCACGCGGTCGGACCATCCCTTGCCAAAGGTGTCCCAAGTCGGCAGGCGCTTGAGAAACGCAAGCCGCAGATCGCACAGGCTGTTGATGATTGCGGATGTGGGGCGAGCCTTGAGCGCCTGGAGCGTGGCACTGCCGATCTGGCCGTCCTGCGGGGCGCCAACGGTCATTTGTAGGTATTTCGCTGCCCGTCCGGGGCCACTGTTCACCGCGAAATCGAACACGGCATAATCAACACCGTCCGGGAGAGCGGAGGCGTTCACGGCGTCCCAATAGAAGCGCTTGTAGCAGGTCGCTAGTTGCTCGTCGGTGATATGGCGCAGATCGTCCTTGGTGCCGTTGGCCTGCACATAGCGGCGGAAGTTAGCCAGCGTGACGCCATTCATGGTGGCGCCACCAGGATCTTTCGGGTTGTCGCTCCATCCGCCTTCGGACTTGAGGACAAGCGCAAGCGCCCGCGCGAAGTTGCGGTCCATGGAATTTCCTTTCGGGGGGAATTGTTAGGCAGCAACGCCCTTGATGACGTTGTAGTTGATCACCGGGGCATCCGTGGCCGTGCCGCCCGTCGTGAAGAACGTGACGTTGAAACTGCCCGCCGCCACCGCTGTCACGATGAAATTGTAAAGGTTGGTGCCGGACTTCTGGCTAAGAATGATGGTATCGGTAGCGGCCACCGTGGAATTAGTCACCGTGAACGTGGCGGCTGTTGCCGAGCCAGCCGCCGAGAACATCGTGACCCCGCCGCTCGCCTTGTTGAGCGTGACGCCTGTCGTGCGGCTCGTAAGCTGCGTGACAGCGCCGCCCGCGCCTGTCGCATAGCCGACGCCACCCGTCCCCGTCGATAGGACCGCTCCGGAGAAGGTCAGAACGCCTGTGGTGTGGGTCACGGTGTAATTGCCGTTTGCCCAATTGATCACGCCGCCAGTGGCAAGGAACAGGTCTGACCAAGAGACCGTAGCCGAGCCTAGAGCCGCCGCATCATTGGTGAGCGGGGTAATCGACTGCGCGAAGGTCGTAGGCGCTGCCACCGCGAAGGTTGTGCCGATCGTGAAGGCTGTAACGTCAGCGCCGGCCACCTTGCGAACTAAGTTGATTTGCGCCGCGAATGTCCCCAAGACAGGGTCAAGCAACGTCCCGCTGAAATACGCACCGAGGGTCTTAACGCCCAAGCTGGTGTTCCAGTAGAAGCCGTAGACCGGGCCCCCATCACTCACTGCCGGCGAGGCGCTGTTGCGGTATCCTTCAATGAAGGGCCCATTCCCCGCGCCCGCCTCGGTGCTTTCGTAGGTGACGACGCTGCCGAACGCCGCTGCCGTCGTGAACTTCACAAGTTGATTGAACACACCTGGCGTGTTGCCCGCGCCGAATGTCCCCGTCCCGGCGTCGGTGATAACCGCCGTCACGTCGAACTTGTTGTTCCAGTCGATCAGCGTGCTGCTGACGCCCGCGCCGATTTGGATGTGGCCGGTGTTGCCGATGGCGATGTCATTGTCAGAGATACTGCTACCAGTGCCCGACGTGTTGAGCCGGATCGAATAGTTGGCCGCCGTCTGTCCGAGGCCGACCATGACGGATGTCAATGGCTGGATGGTGTTTCGAGAGATGCGCGTATTCGGGCACGCCTGAGCGAAAAGCAGGGCGTTTGTGGTCCCGGTATAGCTGCCGAGATAGGACGGGGTTTCCATCCAGTTCGAATCGACAATCGCGCCGGTCACGTTCAGGAGGTATACGCACTCGGAGCGGGCTGTGATGTTGTTGTTGCGGATGACAAGCTGGCGCGCGCCGGTCTTGAGCCCATTGACGAAAACGCCAATGCCTGTGCCGTTGATGGTGTTTTCGAGAAGCGTGATGCTGTCGCCGCCATCGAGGATCGAAAGGCCATTGGCGAACCAGCAACGCCGGAATGTGCAGGAGAAAATGCCGACCGTTGACCCGGTGCTGTCGAAGTTTGCGCCGCCGGCCGTGCCGGATGCATAAACGCCGTCCAGAGGCCAGTTCGAAAGGTATTCCGAGCCGGTCGAGGCGTAGTTGATGCCATAGAACGCCCCTGCATCCGTCGAGATGGCGGAGAAATTGAACAGCCCATACCAGGTGTTGTTGTTGGCGATGACGGTTGACGGCACGATGCTGATTGCATGGCCGGTGTCGCATGTGATGCCAGACGTGAACGCGCTGACGCCATGCAGGCGCAGATTGTTCGAAACCAGGATCGCCGCGTTCGTCGGATAGAGTTCTGGCAGATACAATTCGCCGACGAAAAGCTGTGCGACGTTGACCGCGCATTGCAGCGCCGTGACGTTCGCCGCCTTCGTCGCGCTGGCCGAGGCACCGTAGAACTTGGCGCTGTGGCGGTCAAAGGACCGCACCCACGCGCCGGACGCCGCCGCAATCGCCGTGGCCTTGATATAGATGCCTTCCGAGGTGTCGGCCGCGACTTGCGTAGAATAGTCGGCCGCGAGGAACCGCCATTGCGAACCGTCGAACTGCGCAACCGTGTCCTTAGTGGTGTCGAGGGCCTTCAACGCGGCGCGCGTGGCGACATAGGGTCCAACTGAAAGCGTGGTGCGAACGTCTTCCGCAGCCGTCTTGGTCAGCAGCGAGCGGCCGAACGTGGTTGTCGTCAGCGCAGCAATCGCCGTCAGATCGCTATCGAGAGGCTGGTAGGCAGCGGCAATGCCGGCCGAATTCAGATAAGCGGATGGGTTGACCGCAGACCATGCCGCCAGATTGGCGGAATAAGCCTGCACGTCAGTCCCGATCACGAGGCCAAGATTGGTGCGCGCGCCAGCCGCAGTTGAGGCACCTGTGCCCCCATCGAGAACGGCAACATCGGTCCCGCCAGGGATGTAGAAGCTCGCCGTTGTACCCTTGCGGCTGTTTCCGCCCTGAACGAGATAGACAACTTCCGTACCGGTAAGCGGGGTCGTCGCGGCAGTTAGAGCGGAGTTGGTTTTGCTCATTTAATAAGTCCCTTCGAGCAGCAGAATGCCGCTCTCGTCGCCTTCGAGGAGGAGAAAGCTCAGGCCGAGGCCGTATTCATCGCCTTCGAGGAGCAGGCCGGCGCCGACGATGTCGCCAATGACGCCAGCGATCACGTCGATGATCTGCTGGAGCGGTGTGTGAACGAGCCGGCCAGACTGGTACAAAACTAGCCGAGTGTCGGCAGCGTTGGTGATCTCGTCAATTGCTGGTATGTTGACGAGATCGACCATTTGATTGCCTCGATGGGGATTGAGACGATGAGCCAAAAGTACGCCATGGAACCGTTGCCGATCACCATGCCGCCTTGGTGGGCTTTCTGGCGGCGCCCCGAGGAGTCGTGGCAAGTGCGAACGGAGTATGGCGCTCTTGGGCCTATGCCTTACGACGCGGCCCTTGATGCCCTGGATATGGTTGTCAGTGGGCTATACGGTCTGCGAGAAGCCGCTAGGCCCATGCCCTCGCGACCAAACCCCAATTGGCTAGGGTAATTGCAAAATTGGCGCCGGTGTCGGGCCGCATGATGAACAAACCATCCGATCCCACGCGAACGAGTAGGTTGGTCGAAGTGGGAACGATGGAAAGGCCGAAATTGCTGACGCCATCGTAGGACGGATTAGGGTGCACTTCATCCCCCGTCACGTATCCACCCTGTGCGGTAATGCACTGGAGAACGACCATGTACAACTTCGGCTTTGCGCCGAGGCCGTGCGCCACAGACACTAATCCGCCGAGGGACATTGCCTGCTGTGAGCTTTCGTACGACTGGGTAAAGGGCAGTGTTGTCCAGACTGGCGCAGTTGCTCCGGCATTCATCAGCAGAGCTTGGGATGCCGTACCCTTCGCGCGGCGCCCCCATGTCCCCGCTCCCGTGGCGTAGATGATGTCGCCAGCAACCGCCGTGCCGATGGCCGCAAGAGCTGTCAGGGCAGACGAGAGGGGCTGATAGACCGTGGACAGTGCCGCCACAGCCGCCGTGACAAAAGCCGTGGAAGACACCTGCGTTGTGTTGGTGCCTGGCGCCGCTGTTGGGGTGGTCGGCGTTCCCGTCAATGCGGGACTGGTGAGCGATTTGTTGGTGAGTGTTTCCGAGCCGGTCAAAGTCGCGAAGACGGTCAAATCGGCCGGTGTCGGGTTGACCAGCAACCACCCGCCTGCCGCGCCATTGAGCGCCTCGGAATAGTTGACCAGATAGACGCCGTCAGCCTGGATCTCCGCTCCGGTAAGTGCAGAGTCTCCCGCAGAGGTCATCTTGCGAATGGATTTCGCGCCAATACCGTTAACGTTGAGCGTAGCCGCAGTGGTATTGTCGGATGCCGCGCGGAAAGCCAGAAACCTCCCGTTGACGTTCGTAGTGAAGGCTGAATTGGTCGTGACGGTCAGGGCATTGGCCGTGCCGGCCGCGACCAACGCGCCTCCCATGTCCTTTACCAGTTCGGCAAGGCGTCCCATGATTGCGCGGGCGCTGTTGTTTACGGTGCTGGGAAACTGTCCTTCCGCCCAATTGATGCCTGAATCGGAATTGGAATTGCTGGCCGGGGTCGTGCTCCAGTCGAAAATCGAGCTCATGCCATTCTCCGTCCAAGCAGCATCTGTGCAAGCTGGTTTGTGTTGCTGGTTGCCTTGAGCAGGCCGCCTGCCTGTTCTGCGGATGGACCGCCGGGGAAAGGACCGGGGCGAAGCCTCGGCGCCTCGGTAGCCTTGCTGAAAAGCTCACCGGCCTTTGACAGACGATTGCCGATCGGGCTCTTGTCGTCAGCGAAAGCATATTTCGCGACGTTTGGATCAATGCTGTTGTCATGGGCCATCATCGGCGGCGACATGCTGCCGAATGGGGCTGGTGGGGCGTAGGCTTCCTGCCCCTTGGGGCCGTCTGGACCCGGCGCCGCGCCCGCGAAGGGGCTGCCGCTGGTGTTGTCGGTGAAGTAATGGTGCCCGATCTGGAGGGAATTGTTCGGGTTCAGATTGCGCGCCCAAGAAGCTGAGGATGCCCCCGGATTGGCGTAGTAGAGCGCGCCATGCGTCGGATCGTTCGCAAGGCTGCCGCCAGCGAGTTGCTGCGCGACGGCCAGCGCTTCCGGGCTGGGGTGTGGCGACTGGCCCTGGAACTGGTTCTTGGCGAGCGCCTGGGAGATCGGGTCGCTGCCATAGCCTGAGAAGTTCTGTTTTGCCCGGTTCTGGATGACGCTGGCGACAGCTTGGAGGCCCTGCGGCCCCTCGCCACCCGCCTCGCCCTGGAGGATCGACGCCAGCGTCTGGAGGTCGCTCCCGAGGTATCGCGGTGTGCCGACATAGGACATGGGCAAGCCTCAAAGAAAAAGGCCGCCTACTTGGCAGCCTGTGCGTTAGTCGCTATTTTGTGCGGATGCAGATTGAACACGACCGGGATGAGCCGCCGCGCGATAGAACCGGGAACTGGATTTATTGGGCTGGCGCGGGACTGGTTGCGTCCCTGTGGACGGTCTCTCTAACCACAGGGACTTTAGACTGGCCTTCCGTGAGGCTGGGGGCCTTAACGGGCGGCGTTTTTGTTATCATCATGACGGCGATCACCAAGGACAAAGTGCCGCCTTGGATGAGGCGCTAATTACCTGCAAGAGCCGGAACCGCTCCAGCCGAAGTGAGGCGAGTAAGAACCGAGCTATAAACAGCCCGGCGGCTTGCGTCCCTTAGATTGCTGTTGGCTCCTGCGCGCAGCAAAGCCTGAGCCGCTACCGGGTCCGTCTCCATCAGCGATCGAGAAAGCCGGGTGAGCACGGTTGGGGGCAGTCCTCGCGACTCGTTAAGCGCTTTGGACACCGCCGAGATGACGGCAGCAACAGGGCGGCCCTGCATGAGGTTGGTCATGATCGATGGATCAAACTTGTTCAAGTCCGCCGCATCGGCAAGGTTGTCAGCCGTCTTTGACCCACCTAAAGCGGCGTTAGATGTCTCAAACATCCTTTGTTCGCGCGCAATGCGCGTTCCCAGTTGATCGGCGCGGCCCGGTGCTGCGAATGCCGGGAATTCCTGCCCCGTCTTTTCCGTGATCAGAGGGCGCGCCTTGTTCGTGGTTGGCGACAGCGACGACGACTCCACTTTGGCAATCATCGGGTCCGCGTAACCAGCGCGGAAAGCATTCTGTTCATCCGGGGATAGGCTTCCGAACGTCTGGATGTTGTCCGCCGCGCGTGTGCGGCCCGACGCAGCACCGCTGCCTGTATCCACCGCGTCTATTACCCGGCTTTGAGTGCGGAAAGTATCGTTCGCTTGGCGATACCCCGGCGATGCCCCCTCTAGCGCGCTATCCAGTTGATTGTTGATTTGAGACAACAGCCTGACCTGATTTCCGCGACCCGAACGCTGCGCGACTGCGATCTGATCTGCAATGTCTTGCTTCGCGCGAAGGACTGAATTGAAATCAGTAACCTGGGACTGGCCGTCAGTGAGAAGCGACCTCGCGCGCCTGATTGCTCCCTCCATGCTGTCATCGGCAATACCGGAACCGGGATTAGCCAATCTCGTAACGCCCGGAGTCAGAATGTCGTTCGCGGCATTGATGGCGCCCGATACGTCAACAGGACCGGCGCCATTTCTTGCCGCTGCATAGTTTGCATCAGCAGCCGCTGATCGGGCACTCGTTAAACTGGCCGCTCGCTGGGCAGCCGTGTCCGGCGCCGCGAAACCTTCGGAGAGGGCGTTGGCTAGACGATCGCCCTGCCCCATTTGGCGCTGCTGAAGCGTCTCGATGAGGGCCTGCCTGCCTTCGTGTGGGTTCCTTGCGGCCGTCGAAAGCATGCGCTGACCGGCATTCCCCATCGCATCTGCAATGGCGAACATGCCTTGTCCATCCGCCTGCGCCGCTCTCAGGGCCTGGGTTATCTCGGCGTTGGTTCTGCCCGATCTCCTCATCCCCTCTACGAGCGCTTTGCTGGCGTATTCTTCTGGTTGCAGGCGAGCCATTAGAGGGGCTACTAGCGGCTTGGCGGCGGCGGACACGCCTGCAACCACATAAGGCATTGCCCCGCCCGCGACGGCACCAGCCCCAACTCCGGCGGCCGCGCCCTTGAGCCGATCGTTTATATCTCCGTCAGCAGATCCAGCACCATAGGCCCCGCCATACATCGCTCCATCCAGCGCACTGCCAATGGCAACTCTGCCAAGCCCGGCGCCGCCACGGGCCAAGGTTGTTCCTACGCCTGCACCGCCAGTAGCAAGAGCTTGCGCCACGCCGCCACCGATTTGACCGCCAAGATAGGAGCCTGGGTTTTGTTCCTGCGCGTTGCCCGCATTCGCGCGCATCTCCTGCAAGACTTGCTCGCGCGGGTCGCCCGAAATAGCACTGCCGAGATAGGAAGCCAATTCATCGCCGAACCCGAATGTAGCCGAGTCCGACGCGCCCATCATCGCGGAGCCGCCCATGCCGTATTTTGCTGGAGAATAGGCCGGGACGTTACTGACTGACGCTGAATTTGGGCCGCCCGAAGCCATAACAGCTTTGGCGCGGTCCAGGCCCGCCTTGCCCCGTGCGTTGGCTTCTGCAGCTGATTGTTCGTCAGCCCTGCGGGCAGCCTCCGCTTCGGCTTCGGCGCGCAGCTGCTCTAGCGTCATTGCCATAGTTTGCGCGCCTCCGGTGACATATATTTCCAGTTTTTGCCGGTGTAAGAGGGGGGCGGGGCGTCACTAGACGGCGTGGACGTAGCGGATGACTGCGGCGCCGATGGCTGAACTGCACTCGGCGCAACTCCGCCGCCGGCTTGGTGCTGAGCGCGGGCCACCCCGGTCTTGATCACGTCCTCAAGGTCAGTAATGGCCTGCAAGTAATCCTGGTCGCTCAGGCGCTGGTTGCCCAGCCGCGAGATGGCATTCGTCGCCTTCGCGCCTTCGATATCCGTAATGGCGCCACCTCCCTTGAGGGACTGGAACGCTTGCAGGAATGTTTGCCCTTTGGTCTGGTCCACCAGTGATTGGAAATCGACCTGATCAGAGGTTCGCGACGGGAGCATTCCCTGAAAGAAGCCGGTCGAACCTTCGCGACCGGGGTGGTTCTTCATCTTGTCCAAAGTGTCGAGGATCTGGTTTGCGTTCTGCTCGACGCGCGGCAGATCGAAGGCAGCAGCACCTTGTGCCGTACCCTGCGCGGTTTGCGACGCTGCTCCGGCGAGGTCTTTCGGAATCCGTCCCACCGGCTGGCGGGTAATGGGGTCAAGCAATATCCATTCCGTACCAGCATCGAGTTTGATCGGTGTCTTGGATAGCGTTACCCCAGGAGGCATTTGCGATTTGACGACTTTTCCATCCTTGCCGAGCTGTAGAAGCGCCGGGTTGCCTTGGTCATCAACTCCAAACTGCGGCTGAAGACCAAGTTCAGCATTGCCACCCCTTGCCTGTGGGAGATTACCCGTCAGGATGAAATCACGGCCATCCGGCGAATTCGGGTCAAGGCCGTACTGTTGAGCCGCCTGAGCCCGCTGGTCGAAAGCGGTTGCCCCGCCGCCGCCTTGGGCGCGCTTCAGCAGGTATTGCTGCAAGGCCGGCTTGCTCGACGCGAACATGGTCGCTGTGCCCTCGTCCATGCCCTGCTTTCTCAGCCACGAAATGGTCTGGTTCTTGCCGGCATCCTGCGGATTGAGCAGATTGGACAGAAATCCACCGATACCACCGCCCGAAGGGGGCGGTGCTGCCACAGGCGGGGCCGCTGGAGCGCTTTGGGGCATCGGCTGGCCTTGCGGAGCCTGCGGGGGCACCGCCTGCTGTGTCGCCTGCTGGCCCTGCGGTGCGGTGAGACCCTGCAAGAGAGCAGCCGGGTTCGCGTGGTCGCCAACCTGCGCTGGCGCACCAGCCATGGCAAGCTGGTTCGGGGCCTGTTGAGACCCACCGGGGTTCAGCAGCGAGGCGAGGATTTCCTGAAGGGTCATGCTGAAGCCCTAACGGTTTGAGCCGCCGCCGTGGACAAATACCGGCGGCCTTGCGGTTGTCGGCTGAGCGAGTGGCTGTGCTGGGGTTCTGGCCAGCATTCTTGCGCGTGTAGCGGCCATAGCCTGTTCCGGGCTCGGCATCAGCGAAGGTCCGTACTGCGGCGCCGCGACCTGCGGGATCTGTGCTGGCGAGGTCGGCGCAACTGCCGGCTGATTGTTGGCGAATAGTTGCGCAAGTCCAGTGCCAAGCCCCTGCATGGGTTGCTGGCCGGGGACCTGCGTCGTTCCCTGACCGCCCTTATCCATCATACCGATCATATCGCCACCTATTTGCCCATGAGTGCGCCGACACCGCCAAGCAGACTGCCAATATCCGTTGGTTGCCGCGCGGTTGCGACCTGAGTGCCATAATTACCGGCCGATCCCGCAGCCGCAGATTGCAACAGGCCCAAGCGTGTCCAGTCCTGGTTGTCCTGCGCGTACCAATTCGCGACTTGATCAGACAACTGCTTCTGCGCTTGGGTATCGAGGATATTGCCGGCCTGTAACGTTGCCCCGGCCCCGGTAAGTTTGTTCTGAAACTGCTGCTGATCCTGCTGGCCCATCGCCTGGGTTGCCTGCAAGCCGCGATCGAGGCCGGCATTGCGGGAACTGTCCATCATGCCGTTCGCGGTTAGCATGTTTGCGCTGTCGGCGTTGAACTGGTCCCTGAGAGCGCCGGAACGAATGCCGCCGAGCTGGTTTGTCAGGACATCAGTGTTTGCGCCCGAGCCATACCGCCCGGCCCCGGAAAACTGGCTCTGGACCTGTGCCGCCGTCTTGTCGAGTTGCGGTTGCAGTGCAGCGTCGAAATACGGGTTGCCGTTCTTCAGATACGACCCGTTGGCCATGTCGCCAAGGTTCTGCTCCGAGTATGACGGTGCGACCGATGCCGCTCCAATCCCTTGCAATAGCGGCCTTGTGCCGGCGGTGTTTGAATTCGCGCCGGCCTGAGCCAGTTGATTGACGCCGCCCATCGTGGTGCCGGAGAGGCCGGCGACCGTATTGCCGGTATAGGTGTTGCCACCAGAGCCGGAATTGTAGAGGTTGCTCGCCTCGGATGCCGACTGCTTGAACAGCGGCGTTGCCCATTCCGGGGGCTTGTTTTCTGTCGTCTGTTTGCTCTCTTTCGAACCCATCAGACTGCCCCCCCAATGGGTTTGCGGAATAGAACCATGTGCTCTTTGTAGCCGTGCGCCAGGAGAGGCCTGGTCCAGCCCTTACGGGCCAAAGTGCGAGCCTCGGTGCAACCGTTCTCGACGCCCCATTTTTCCAACTCGATGCCGAGCGGTACAGTAGTCGCGCCCTCGTCCCCGGCCAGCGACACGACAAGCAGGTTTTTCAGCCCCGTTGCGTCATTGATCTGGATTTCGGTCAGGACGAACGAAACGAACTTCTCACCCTCAAGGATCAGCCAAAGCTGTTTCTTGCCGGCAATGATTTCCTGTGCGAGGTGGAGAACCGTTATGTCTCTCGGAAACCGATCGACCAGCTTGCGCATGGCCTTGGTGATATCTGCTCCATAGGGCAGCAGTTTTTCAGCCGGCCATGATGTCGTGTTGTGGACGCTTAGAGCCATTATCTCTGCCCAGCTGGAGCGGATTTGATGTCTACGCCTTGAGCATGGGTCCAGACGGTGGCCGCCGGTATCCTGACCTTGAAGCGATGATAGCGGGCGCGGCTGTTCTTCCTCGCAATGCCCGTATTGGTGGATTGCGCGGCTTCAGTGCTCCAGACGAAGTTGTCACCGCGCCGAAAGCGCTTGCCAATCGACATAAGTGCGGCAGCAGTATCGATCACCGGGAGGATCGCATTGACGCGCGTGACCATCCCGGTCGTGTCGCCCATCTCCTGGGTCGTTATGCGCGCTTCCTTGGCCTGGCCATTGAAGAAGCCGAGCCTATAAGTGCTATCGAAAGCAGCAAGAACCGGCGCCCCGCCCTGCCAGACCTTCGAATCCAGCGAATAGGGCAGTGCGTCGAGCGTTCCAATCGCGTCGAGCCCTTCAAGCGTGTACCCGGCTGTAGCGGAGGGGAAAATGCCGACGTTGACATGTTCGGCGATCGTCCACTTAAGCAATTGCCAGTCATAGACCAGGATGTTGGTGTAGGTGCCGCTGCCGGTCAGGTCCATCGTCAGGTAAAAGCGGGAGTAGAAAGGATCGATCGCCCCAACCATAGCGGCAATGTCCGATGATGCCACCTGCCCGAAAATGGTTCTGCTGACACGCTCGAAACCGATATCGGCTATCGAACCATCCGCCCCCATCTGGAAAATAGAGCCTTCGTCAACAAAGAAGGTGACATCGCCCCGCGATGCTATCGAATAGGGCGATTTCGCCCCTCGCTTTTCGTGGATTTTCACAAACGAGAAGATGATGGACGAGCCGGGGACGAAGGTGCCGAGATAGATCGCCCTCTGGAGGATGATAAGCGGGTTTGTCGCCCTCGATGAGCCTTGAACCGCCCCACCTTCTGGGAAATCCTGATAGTCGGAATTGTTCGTGCCTGGCGTCCAGCCATGGATGTCGTTCAGCGCCGACCAGTGGACACGATTTGCATTCGTGGAAAGCTGCTCCAGAAACAGGAAGTCGCCGCATGCCCTGACAAACGATGCCCTCGGCGGCGAGCCGGCTAGATCGATGAAGTTGGTGGACACGCCGAGCTGGAATTCCTGCGGGTTGTCGTTGATATTGACCGCAACCACATAGTCGCCATATTGCTCGAAGCACCACCTGGCGTCCGTGTTTGCACTATAGGTGGCGGCAACCTTGGTGACATCGGTCCATGTCAGCGTCGTGTTGTCGAGCACCCAGAGCTTGGTAGCCGTCCCTGCGAAGGTCGTGACCTGTCCAGCAGAGCTTATGGCCCTGAAATAACCAAAGGGCGCCGAAGCCAATGCGCTCGTGAAGGCCACGAAATCCGGGAATGGGAGATACGATGCCGTCGAGCAAAGCACATTCATGACATCATCGGTGTAAGCGGCGTTCAGATTGGCCACATCGGGGCGGTATTCCGCGAAGGGAACCAGCATTAGAACGAAGTGGGCTGGATCTTGCCCCTCCCTGCCCTGGACGCCGTTTCAGCCGCCAAAGCCTCGTCCTGGTCGCGCCAGTCGTTGAGCGCTTCAGCGGCCGGGCCGGGGTCTTTTAGCGTATCCTTGCACAGGATATATTTCGCCCGCGCCTTGATGAGGTCGAAGGCTTCCGTCAGCCATGCATTGGTGTCGGCGGAACTCACCAGCGGTGCCAGACGATAGAGGCCCAACTGAAGCCTGATCGTGTAGACCTGCGCGCCAGGGACGGGGTAGAGGCGGATTTGCTG
Source organism: Mesorhizobium sp. URHB0026 (assembly GCF_054059755.1). Lineage (NCBI taxonomy): Bacteria > Pseudomonadati > Pseudomonadota > Alphaproteobacteria > Hyphomicrobiales > Phyllobacteriaceae > Mesorhizobium > Mesorhizobium sp. URHB0026. Next base: position 4,311,338 of record NZ_JBSSCN010000001.1, read on the forward strand.
GTTGAAATACGTCCACCAGAAGGGTTGGCCAGTCGCTGCATTGTTGTCGGCCAGCAGTTCCAGTTCCTTCGGGGTCGAGCGTTCGAGCTTGAGGCGCTGGCCGTTGCTGTCTTCGGAATAGACCGCTTCAATGCGGATCAGCGTCGGGATGTTGGCATTTGCGGCTGATGTATACCATTGCTGCCCGTTGACGGTCACAAAGGTCACGTCTCGCGTTTCGTTGAAATAGTAGGTCGTGCGCTCGCAATAGCGCTGCGCCGCCTGTACGGCCTTCAGGATGCCTGCGCCGTATTCGTTGGTGGTGTCATCGATATCGTCAGCAATGGCGCTGGTGAGGTCGGCAAGTGTTGTCATTACTTCGCCTTCCCGCGCGGCTGGTTGACGGTTGCCTTGATGCGATCGAGGATTGCAAGCTGTTCGGGCGAGAAGGCTTTTTCAGCGTTCGGCCACTGCGAAAAGACATAGGCGCGCATGTAAGCCGGGATGCGGTCCGTACTGGCCCACTCGTTCATAGGCCGGCGCTCGCCCTCGTTCTGGCGAGAGTAGCTGTAGTCCTGCCTCAGCCGATCTTGGCCCTGCGGCGTATCGAATGTCTTGGCGAATGCCTGATAATCGCCGCTAAAGGCCGGGTCAGTCTTCACCAACTGGTGCGAGACGACATCAGCGGCCAAATCGCGCGGCGTGGTGTTCTGGTCGAAAACCTGCACTCCAAACTGGTCGAGAGGCAGTTGCGATGGGCGGGGATAGTCGGGCGCCCCCGGTTCTCCTGCCGGCCAAGATTCCAGCATGTTGCCATCACTGTTGGCCGTTGGCGAATTCACAAAGCCCATGTTGAGATTATCGAAAATTCTCGGATATTGCTGGCGAGCCAGCCCCATCAGGTCAGTCGGGCGGCCTTGTGGCGACATAGAGCCGAACACATGCTTAGGCGCCATCGCCCGGCGCCTTATCCTGAGCCCATGCAATGGCCTCGTCTGCGGTTTGGAAGCGCTCATAAGCCCATCCCTTGTCGGTCCAGACACGAACCAGGGTCTTGCCGTTCTTGGAACCGAGATCGGTCGTGCCGATAAAGCCTAGATCAATGAGCTTCTGAACAATGGTCATTTTGCTTCCTTGCAGGCACGAAGATGGAAGCCGACGCCCTTGCCGATGTGCTTGCCGCACTTCGGGCAGACGCCTTTGAGGGCGGGCGCAGCTTTCACCACGTCCGCCTTCTTTGGATCTTCAAACGAGATTTCAGACCAGTCGGTCATGCGATCTTGAAAATCGTGTAGGTTGAGGCAGCGGTGCGACGAACACCGAAGCGGGCAGATGTGCCGGTTGCAACAGCAACGAACGCATTGCCGCCATCGGTCCAACCGGTCGCCGTGGCGATGGTGAAACCGTTTGCGCCAGTAGCGATGACCGAGAACTCGAAGTAGTCGTTCACCTGAAGAGCGGGATAGAGCGCAATGAAGGCTGCTTCGAGCAGGGCGCCGGTATCGAGCGTAGCGGTGACAGCCGCAGCGGTCGTGGAGGTGACAATGCCGCTCAGGATCATTGCCGCCGTCAAGGTGCCGGTGGCGTTTAGCGTGCTGCCCGCCGCCTGCGTGAAGATCGGCGTGGTGCGTGTGTCCCTGAACGCGCCGAGCGACTCGAAAGTCGCCGCCATGTTCTGGGCGGAAGTGTCGGTACCTGAAGCCATGTGATTTTCTCCTTATGGGAAAGGAGGGGAGCCGAAGCCCCCCTCACATGCCTCAGTTGTCGTTATCGACGGTGTATTCGATCTCGAAATCGACAGTGCCGGCCGTGGGCGTACCCGCGACAACACCAACGATGACGGTATCGGCTGACATATTCAGCGTACCGGTTGCGATCAGCGCGACCGCGTTGCGGCCAGCCGTGGTCAGCGGAGCGCCCGCTGCGGCGAAGAAAGCCGCAGGCGAGGCCGCCGTGCCAAAGCTGACGGTCGGAGTACCACCCGACATCACCGTGCTGGCCATGGTGTTGATGCGAAGGATGTTCGCACCAGCGGGCAGCGTGACGATGTTGTAGGTGGCGTTGCCGCCAGCGCCCAGAACGCGCTTGCGTGCGTAATGGACAAGCTGGTTCTGGGAGCGGCGGGCCGTAGTAGCAGCGGTGTTGGTAGCCATGGTTCTGGCCCTCCTTAGCTATGCGCTGCGGCGTAGGTGGCCACGACCACGGTGCCGAAATCGACGGAATTGAAGATCGTCTTTTTCATGCCCAGGATGGTCTTGGCCGCCAAGCCGAGTTCGCGGTCATAGTCGAAGGTCTTTTCCACGGTGGTGTACCGGGTCGGACCCTTGTTCATGCCGAAGCCGACGACACAGGCTTGCGCGCCCAGCAGAACAGCACGGCGAACCGTGGTGATCTCAGCCGAGGTCGAGCCGTTGACACCGGTCACAACATGCTCCGCTTCGCGCAGGATCACGTTGTTGTAGACGCCGAGCGCGCCCGAGAAGATCGGGTTGTCGTTCGAGCGCCGGCCGGCGGCCTTCTGGATGTCCAGCCACTGGCCCGTCGAGGTGTTGATCCGGAGATCAGTCACCTGGTAGGGATGCAGGTACATCACATAGTGGTTGGTGCCGTCGATCTTGATCGGACGAATGCGCGGGTTGGCGACCTTGGCCGCTTCAACCGCCTTGTCGATCAGGGTCAGATCGAAGACGTTGGTGGAGATCAGGGCCTGGTCGGATGCCTGGGCGCCAGCGCGGATGATGCGCGTGGAGCTCGGAGCGACCGGGGTGTTGTGGCCCCAATGGACGGCTTTCAGGGTGACGGAGTTGCCCTCGAACTGAAGGGTCGGCGCCGTGAAGCCACCTGCCTGGATGAAGAACATCATCGAGAGGCGATCGCCATACCAGTCGGCAAGACCGGAAACGGCCTCGTCGCGCAGGGAGAACGGAACGCGCTGCACGTCGATTGTGCCTTCGTTCTTGACGCGGACAGCGTGATCAAGCTCGTTGATCAGGATCGAGTCCGAGTAGGTCGAGAGGGCTTCTTCATTGCCCTCAAGCGTCTGGCCTTCGGTAACACCGTCGCCGATAAGCTGGCGGCGCAGGCCAAAGGTGACTTTGTCGCCCTTGCCCTTCTGGGTTTCGGATTTCAGCTGGATGATGCTGTCAGTGGAAGTCCCGATCAGTGGCGCAATGGCAGTAGCCTTTGACACCTCAACCGCGAGCTTCTTCGACCACAGCTTCACCGCCAAGGCGTCGTTGACGCCATAAGAGGTCACGCTCATGGAGAAAGTTCCTTATGTGGGGGGATTTGCGGGTTTGGTGCTCGCGATATCGCTGCGAGGCTGGGCGAAAGCGGGCTGTCGCGCCGCTGATCGTGCCGGGCTATCGTGCCGGCCGCCGAAAGACGTTGTAATAGCCTCGTCTGTGGGCTGATGGATATCAGGCCATCATCTTCTTGAACTTCGCGGCGTTCTCAGGCTTGGCCATCCAAACCGCGAATTCCTGCTCCGGCATGTTGGCAAGTGCCTCTGCCGTCATTTCGTCGCCGCCGGCATTCCCAGGAGCAGCGCCAACCGTGCGATTGGCTGATTGTGCCTTGTCGAGCTGGTCGATCCTGGCATTGAGACCTTCGGGGCCGGCATTTAGCCCACCTTCCGGCTCCGGAGCCTTGGCAGCGTAGCCGTAGCCCTTGGCCAGTTCGTAAACCAGTTGGGCCGGAGACTTCCGCTGCTGTGCGGCGGCAATGATGATGCCCTTCAGTTCGGTCTCGATCTGGGCGTTGCGGGCTTGCGGCGTGGTGAACCTGGAATCAACATTGGAGAGCGCGGTCAGCTGCTTGTCGCGATAGTCGGACAGCCACTTGGCGGCGTTGCCGAAATCAGGGTTTTCCTTGGTGTAGGTGGCGGCGTCCTGCTGCCAATAATTCCAGACCTGGGCTTCGCGTTGCTGTTCCTGGGTTTGCTGTTCCTGCCGCTGCTTGGTCTCGTTGGCGGCTGTCTGCTGTTCAAGAAGCTTGTCCTGCGTCCATTTCAGGGCGGCAAAGACATCGACATTGGGATCTGGCGGCGTTTCGTCCTTCGGTGGCTGCTGTTGGGCCGCCTCGAACCAGCGCATGCGCTCGTCCATGGCGGCACGGAACTCGCGAAGCTCCGAAAGCTCAGCCTTGGTCTTCTTGTGTTCCTCGCGCTCTGCATGGAAGGTCTCATGCGGGACCATCTTCTGCTTGACGCCTTCGACGGCGGCTTGCGCTTCCTTGTCCGGCGCCTTTTCAGTAATCGGGGCAGGTTCGGGGATGTCCCGTTCGCCGCCGCTTTCGAGGATGGCGGACTCTTCAGCAGTCAAAGCATCCGGCTCAAGGCCGGCGTCAAGTTCGGTCGGGTCCATTGTTCACCTGTTTTGGCTGTATCGTAGCCAGCGAAGCCCGACTGTCGCGCGGGCGGGCGAAAGCCTCTGAACGAGGCTAATAGTCAGGCGTTTGAGCGCCTGGTATTTGCGTTCTGTGCGGCGATCTCGTTCGCGCGCTGCTTGATGGCCAATTGCTGCATGGCGATGGCGTTCTTCTCATGCGCCAGTTCCAGATCCATCTGGTTCTTCTGCTGCTGCATCATCAAATCAGCCACCTTGGACTGAGTGTCGATCTGTGCGCCCTGCTGCTTGGCCTGCACATCCACCTGCTTGCCGGCGATAGCGATCTGGCCTTTTTGCTGCTCAAGCTGCATCTTCTGCTCTTCAGGCGTCGGCGGCTTTGGCTGCTGAGCGGCTTGCTGTGCCTTCTGCTTCAGCTTCTCCACCAACGATGCGGGGAGCGGGCTGATGGCCAGCAATTCAACGGCAACGTCAGGCGTGATCATGTCCTTGATCATTGGCATCAACTGCATGAGAATCTGCCAGGTACGATCCTTCTCGTTCGGGCTCGACGGGCTGTCATCAACGATGATGTCATACTCGGCACTCGCCACCGCTTCCTTGGTCAGCGGCACGTATTGCTTCATGTCGTCGCCAACGATGCGAACCAGGCGCCCATCGGCCAGATGGTTCTGGATCAGGAACAGCATTACGCGGCCCTGACGCTTGCGATACCGGCGCAGCGAGTTGAACAGCGGCGCCAAAAGGCTCAGGGACGACTGCCTGCGCTGATATTCCAGCACGCCGGCCTGATCGACCTCACGCGTCCCAATGAACTCAGGCGATAGCCCTGTGACCTGTGAAATCGATTCCTGTGATGTCTCGTAAAGGGCAAAGAAGCCCTGCGGAAACTGCGCGGCGGGTTTTGGCAGCACAAGCGGGCTGTTCCCCGACAGCGCGCCCTTCTTCATCCATGTAATGGCGTCGGTCTTGGCCCAGCTTTCCTCAGCCTGGCGCTCGCTTTCAAAAGCGCCCTTTTCCGCCATGATGCCGCCTTTTGACTGGCTGTTCATCAGGAACATGACTTGGCTTAGGAACTTGTTGGCCCAGCGCTGGGGGTCTTTGGCGGCCCTCACAATGCCGTAAAACTGGTTCTTGCCCTCATCATGAAAGCCCGTGATGCATTCCCAGCCGAAATAGCCCGGAGGCACCATGGGCTTGTCAGGGGAGCCAAGAATCTCTGCACCAATGAAGGCACGGCGAAGCACCTTGCGTTGCTGGCGGACGACCTTGAAGCCAGGAATATTCTTCTGGATCAGCTTGACCTGAGCGTCAGCGTATTCCCGCATTTTCGACGGGTCGTTTAGATCCATGCCGCGATAGTAGGTCTCGCGCTCGAACCAACGAGCTTCGACCACACAGCATTTCTTGCCTTCGTAGCTGGATTCGTCGTCGGAGCCTTCGGCCTCGCCGTACATGTTCTCTTCGGTCTGGTCCTTGACCTCGCCATCCTGGCTGATGCCCTTGGCCCACGCGGCGTGGAGCTTGGACTTGTCCTTCTCGCCGGTCAGTTCAACGGCTGCATCATAGGAAATCTCCCTGACGCGATACATGCGGTTGGCATCGGCAAGGTTTTCCTTGACCGAGCCGCAATCCCAGACCATTTCCATAGGGTCCATGCGTTCGATTTTCGGGGCGCCATCCGGCTGCTCCTCGAAATCAAGGCGCGTGTCGGTCCAGCCCATGCCGGCAATCGTGCAATCCTTGAAGCCTGTCGATTCCTCGTCTTCAGCGCCGCATTCGTCACGAAACCACTCGGCGCCAGCCGTCAGGACTTCATTCGCAAGAGCGTCACCCTGTTCACGCGGGATATAGCGAACCTCGCGGCGATTGTTGATCTCCGAGCCAATGACAGCATTGACCAAGGGAGCAACGCGGTTGAAGGTGACGACAGGCCGCATTTGATTGCGCAACTGAATCTTGTCGTTCTCATCCCACTGGTCGCCATTGTAGAAGCGATAGTCCTCGCGGGCTTCCTTGCGCCATGAAGAGGCATGGACGATGTCCTGCTTGAACCAGCCCTTCAGCTTGAGCAGAAGCGCGTCTGTGTCCCCGCCCTCCGCTTTCGCTTCGGTGCTGTAATCGTCGTTCATGCAGCCATCCATCCAGTCTTGCGGGGCGACGAGTCGTAGGCATCCCGGCGCTCTTTGATGGCCGGGGCTTCGTAAGCCACGCACATCAATCCAAATGCATCGGCACCATGGGACGACCAGTCATGCTCAGGCCCAAGGCCCACATCGCGGTCGTCGTCTGATTTCTTCTCGTGATACCAACCCAAAGCCTCACGGCCGGGCTCGGTTGTTTCGGCATTGAACCAGATGGCCGGGAAAATGCGCCTGACCGCCTCGATACGCATCTTGGCAGCACCGGCTCCCTGGTTGGGGATAACATCCACGTCGAACCCGGCGTCTTCCAATGCTGACTGCCAGCTGGCATCAGCTACGGGATTGACTGGGGCGCCATCGTGCGGGAGAACACATGTGGCCTTCTCGTACTTGCGCTCTCTGAGCCAACTGACGTGCGCTGCAAGCGGTTGGCCTTGCGCCTCGTAATAGTCAAGTATGCGGATTTCCTTGCCGATGAACTGGGCGATCCAGATCGCAGTGGCGTCGGACTTCATCCCGCGCCCGCCAAGATCCCAGAAAGCCTTGATCGACATCAACGGATCGGCAGCAACGCGCCCTATCCTGCCTTCATGCTTGGCCAGGTTGAGCGAAGCGGCGAAATAGGCGCCCTCGATCGCTGTGACGAACCCACCTTCCCAGATATGGTCGTAACTGTCGGGGCGCTCGGTCTGGTCCTTTGTACGAGCTCGCTCTAGAATGGCTGGGAACCACGGGTTATCCCGCCAGTTCATCTCCACCATCTTGGTGCGAATGTCGTTCGTCAGGCGAAAGCGCTTGTGAGTTGCGCTGTTCTTGCGCCTTGGGTTCCATGTGACCCAGAGCTCGCTGTCTTCCTCGCGTAGCGTCGGAATGAGCGTTTGCCAGGCTTCTTCGGTTACAGGCTCAGCCTCATCCACCCAGCACAAGAGAATGCGCGCCTTCGACTTGATGCTGGCGATGTTCCGGTCCAGGCCTGCGAACTTGTATGAAACGCGCCCGTCCTTGGTGCGAATGTATTTCTCGCCTATCTCGAACTGGTCAGCCAGCCATTGTTCGGACTGGATTGCCGCCTTGATCTCCTCAAGCGAGGAATCGTCCAGCGAGTTCATGAACTGGCGAGCGCATAGGATAATGCCTTCCCTGCCAGCCTTACTCCACATATAGGCCCGGATCGCCGTCATCTTGGCGAATGTGCGTGTCTTGGCTGAACCGCGCCCACCATATGAACCGCGAACGTCAGCCTCGCCTTCAAAGATCGGGATTAGCTTCGGAGGAAGCTCAATCTGCGCTGTTGACACGCGGTGCCACCAGTTCGATGCGCGTAATTAGTTTGAGCGGATTGTCCGGGTCGCCCGCAATCTGCGTGGGCAGCACCTTGCCAAGGAGCGCCATGAACGGGCCTGGATTCTCTTTGGCCTGCACAGTGAGGTAGCCAACCAGCCCGCCCTTGTCAGCAGCCTCTGCGGCTTGCAGGATGGCATCCTTGAGCAGAGCGGTGGTTTTGTTCGGCGTTCCCTTCGCCCGACCCGTCTTTGCCCTGTCCAAACCTACTTTAGGCATAGATCAGCCCTCGATACCCGTTTCCATCGAGTATTCGACGCTGTTCGTGAATGCCGTGCAATTCAGGCGAATGGCAGCCATGGAAAAGTTGTCGATCGTGGAAACGTTGTCTGCCGTAATGGCAGTGGTGCGCTTGATCCAGGCGCCGGAGGGCATCTGCTCTTCGATATCGACGGAGGCGGTACCAGAGAAGTCCATCTTCACCTTGATCTTGCGGCCAACGATAGCGGCTGTGGCGCCAGTGCCTGAGATCGTGCCAGCGACAGTTGTCATCGGCGTTTGTCCTTACGCAGCCATCGGGGGAAGCAGTGCGGTCAACACATCGATGGGGCCTTGAGCCTTGGCTTCCATGTCTGCTTCAGCCGACTGGGCGGCGGCGAGATCGGCCTTCGCCTGATCCAGCGCGGCTTTGTCCGCTGCATGGGCTTCCTTTTCGGCAGCGAGATCAGCCTGGAGCTGCGCGACCTGTTCAGCAGCACCGGTATCGACTTCGGCGGCGACGCTCTGGACGAGGGAGGCGATTGTATCGAGCTTGGCCGAGAGGCCGGAGAAATCAACGGGCATGGGTTTTGTCCTTTTGGAAAGCCATCGGAGGAATTTGCAGTTCATTGAAGCGGGACCACGCCATCCAGATCTATGCCGGCAATCTCGTATGCGGCTTTGATCGATGGATCGTTTGAGAGACGCGCATATGCCTGGTGAACGCCAGCTATGACATCGAGCATGTGGTCTATGCCGTGCTTTGCCGCGAAGTCCGCGCATTGCTCGACAAGGACAACGCCTTCTGCCATGTCTGTGATCTGGCGGGGTTCAGCCATTGGTGGCTTTCTGTAGGGCTTTGCCGGCGGCGATCCATGGATCAGCGCTTACCCGAAGGCGATGCCATTCTTGGCGACGCACGAGGCCGGCAAACTGTGAATTTTGGCAATATGAGGCTATGGCGCGGGGTGTGAGGTTCCCGCTGATTGCACCGGGACGTGTCCCCGCCGCGCGCAAATCACCTTGGGAGAAATTAACCACTGTCCGGTTAATAGTCAAGCGGCATCCGCAACCAATTGAACGGCATCCATAGGCACGGAGACCTCGGCCTCCAAACTGGCAAGGAATACCCTGAGTTGCCCCTTGCGGCCGGGGCCAATGGTGGTGGCATAGCGGCCCTCCCCGTGCCCCTTCATGATCTCGACAAGGCTTCCGGCAGGGAACACCTTGGCAGCGCGCTTGCGGGTTAGCTGGCGCGCCTTGGCGGCTCTCTCTTCCACCAGTCTTTCGAATTGCTGGTCCGCCTCGGCTTCCATCGTGCGCAGCAGCAGGATATCATCGATCCTTATGGGCATGGGCTTACCCATCGACCGCACGACGCTGGCAACACCGGGCGTTTCGTCAAGGTCTGCCCAACGTTCCACGTCCTGCACGAACACATAGCCGAGAAGCAGGGCGAAGCGGCGGGGCTTCCACAGGTCTGTCTTTTTCCGATCGCGTACAAGGCGCCTTTCAACCGGCATGTAGTGGATGAAACCGGCATTGGATAGCGAACGCTCGATGGCTGACACGTCAGGGTCCAGGCTGGGGACGATCCTATAGCCCTTGCCTCTGGGACGCCCGTCCGCACCCAGCGGTGTCGGTTCCACAACGTACTCGCGTTGCGGCATCTGGGCACCTGGGGCAGTTCTGATGGCGTACCACGTCATGCACCATCCTCCGCCAAAATCACTTCGATCATGGTTTTGAACGCTCGGCTGGCTTCGGAGGATTTCAGGCCAGAAACTTCAGAGCCAGCCATCCACATTTCTGGCGACGGTTCCAGAAGTGCCTGTAACGCGGCTCTTGCCAATGGCGCATAGCCGAACATCAAACCGCCCGGTCCCTCGCGATACCAATCATCGTCGTTGGCTTCGCAGATTGCATGGGCGACCTCTTCGAATTTGCTGGCCATGTTCTGTTGTCCCTGCGTTGGCCCTTGAACTATAGCCGATTTTCGTTCATAATCAAAGCGTTAAGCAGCAATTCCACCGGCTTTCTTGGCCATCACCTGAAGCGCGTGAAGGATCGAGGTGTGATCTCGCTTGAAGACTCTGCCCAACTGTGTAAGCGACAGATGCGGATGCTCATTCCTGACCGCGACGATGGCATCGAACCTTGCTTCCACGGCCTGCCGATCACGACGCCCGCTAAGTATCGCGGCAACTGGAATGCCATGAACGGCGGCGACGTTGGTGATGATCCCGAACGCCGGTATTTTCCTTTCCGGCACTGGAAACTCTTCAGGCGGGCAATAGGGCACCGCGTTTTCCGCAGCCTGCCGTTCCATCTCGGACCTGTGACGCTCTTCCATTCTTGCCACCCATGCTCTTGCCTGTTCGCGGCGAATGCGTTCGGACTCGATCCGCTTATCTGCCCTCATCTGTGCGACCGTTCGGACAATCACCGTGGATTCCGTAAACTTTGGCCGCGCATTGCGCATGGTGCGCTCACTGCATGCAAAAAACATACTCAACTCTCCTGCTGTTTCAGCTCCCAGTCCCGGAGGAACTTCGGCTTGTAGGTGGATACGGGCTTGATGGGGACGACATTGGTGGCGCGATCGGCAAGCTTCGCCTGGTACTGGCGTTCCTTGTCGGCGCCATCTTCATAGGCGCCGCGATTTAGCCATGTCATTGCGTGGCATTTGATCAGCTTGCCGTCATAGCCGGTCTCCTGCTGACCTCCAGAGCGGATGAACCATGCGGCGCCATCCACGATGTCCTGTGGGTCTGCACCGCGCTCCTCGACATGCCGGAAGAACTCGTCGCGAGCTGACCCGCGTCCGTCGTTCTTGTGCATGTGCGGCATCCAGATTGCCCAGAACGCTCGGAACTCGTCTGTCTCGTCTGCTTTGGTTGTTGGTCGTGCGCGTCTCATGCGGCCAAAGCCTCCTCTGCTTGCTGGATGATAACGACGCATTCGTCAGCCATCCCGGCGTCCCAATTCATCATCAGCAATTCGCATCCGCTGTCGTCGGCAACCACGCCATGAGCAACGAGCAGATCCGAGACGCACTTTTCGTAATTACCCAGGTCACGCGATCGCTTCAGATCAGGTCGGCGAAGGCAGATGCGAAGCGAGTAGTTCTTGAAGCCAACTCGGTGGCTGTCCTTGATCCGAACCCCCGCCAGCGTCTCCCATGCCTTGTAGGCTGGCATCTTGTGGCGCCCGCGCTTATTGCCTCCGTTGCCGTAGGCGCTATTGACAGACGGAGGGAACGGCAAGGAAATGCGGATCATGCTGCCGCCGCCCTCGCCTGCTGCGCCGATTGTGCGATGCCTATAAGCAGGTCGCGGAATGGCTCGGGCGTGGCGTTGCGAATGCGCGTCTTGTCCTTGCCGCCAACCATCGCCATCATGCCGATGCGCCGAGCCTTGGCGTAGCCATGCCGTTCGAGCGCCACGGGGTGAATGCGCTGTTCGCCCGGTCCCCAGATCAGCGATGGCAGATCGACGCCGTGGGCGTAAAGCCAGGTACCCTTGCGGGACATGTGGCCGTAGTGCCCTTGCTCGACGTAGCAGGTCCAGCCGCCTTCGAAGTCCGCCGCGACCCATCCGCCGCTACGAGGCGGAGCGTTCAGGCGGAACGCTTTCCATGCGTGGGAACCTTCAGGATGCTCCAACACGCCGCCCCAGAGACGGACAGCGGATAGAGCTGCGGCAAAGCACCCGCCATCATCGCCTAGCTTGTACTGATGGGGCTTGTTCGGCGCGCCGTGCCAGTAACGGCCCCAGCGTTGGCATGGCGGATGTCCAACCACGGGCCACGGTCCAGCATAGGCTCGCGCGTCGCGCGGCTCATCCCATGGATCGACGCCGGCCAGGTTGAAGTAGCTGCCACCGGTCTCGACATAGAGCGCCGCGATCATCAGCCCCACACCTGATAAACCGCATACCCAATCCCGCCGACAGCAGCCCATGCTATTATGGAAAGGCTGATAATGATCAGGCCGGGATAGCGGGTTTCAGTGTCAGGCTCGTAGGGTTCGTAGAAGCCGCTTTCGGAGAGGATGAAAATTCCTTGATCCGTGGCAATGTGAACTGGCTTGGAGTGAGCGTTCATCAAAGCTTCTCCGCTTGCTCAACGGTAAGCGATGGCTCCCGATGCCTGTTCAGAGTGACCACGGCGTCGACAAGCGTCCGCCAATCCGGCCCGCGCTCTACGATATCCTCCAGTTCGCGGAGTTCTTCGATGTCATGGTGGACATCTACCGGCCCCGCGTCGGCTCTGTAGGTCAGGACTACGTTGCAGCGTGGTTCGCGCATCCAAGCGTTCCTTCTTTTTTGGGTAAACTGACGCGGTGAATTTCGACTTTGGGCGGCCAGACAGAAAGCTTTTGGCCGTGTACCTTTTGCCGAAGCTCATGGGTCACTCCCATCAGCGAGGTGAGGTGCCATCTCTGCTTCGACCGGCCCCTTCTCTGGAGCAGGGCGCAGCACGATCATGGTGCTCTTGTCGCCGCCGGTATTGCCGCCGTAGGCGCCGGACTGCCAGTAAGGCGTGTACCGCGCATAACCGCCCTGGCAGTCGTAGAACGATCCCTTTGCCAGCGTCATGGCGCGGCTGCCATCATGCAGCTTTCCAAGAATTGCCGTCTCGGTGTCGCTCTCCGGTGTGAGAACGATCTGCTCCAAGCCGTCTTCGATGTAGAGGGCGATTTTCATTGGTCATCCCCTCCGGTCAGTTCCGGTGCGATCGCCTCGGCCCATTCCGCTCGTCGCTGACCGATACGCATCCATCTGCGGGCCATGGAAATCCTGATCGACTGCGGCAAGAGCGGTCTCAAGAGACGCAAGACGGCTACGAAGGGCTTTGTATTCATTACGGGCTTCCTCGATCTTGGCCTGCCGCAAGGCGTCCTTTTCCTCTCCATCGACGCGAGAGGCTTTGCCCTCCCACAACTGGCGGATGCGGCGAAGTTTCAGTTTCTTCTGAACGCGTCCCTTCATGAAGTCATAAGCCGCAATCTGCGCTGCTTTGACGCTCCCATACCGTCGAGGATCAAAGACCTCCGGCAAGTTATCCTGCATGAAAACCGTGTCACTCATTGACTTACTCTTGTCATCCTTTGACAGCACTTTGTCCGTTCCTTCTGCCATGTTGCTCGTCATGAGCACACGCAACGAAAGGAATTGGCGCGAAGAAGAGACTCTTGAAGCGGCCGCTCGTAGGCTCTTGGCGGAGTGGGATGAGCGGATAGCTAGGAAGAAGGCTGCGGAGCGCCTTGAAGCCTCCGCGCAAATTGAAGATCCCCGACAGTATGTCCCTGCTGGTCGGGAGAAGGCGGCGGAGCCAATCGGAGGCGCTAACGTAAGGTGTCCAGCGCTCGACGGGTTGGCTCCGCCAGTTGCCACCGCAGGGGAGGATGTTCGCGGCGGATGGGGGTGCGGGCAGGTTGTAGACAATCGAAAATGCCGGCCCTTGGAGGGAGTCCAGGGAAGCTCTATCGCCTGCCCGCTCACCGATGCGGATACGATAGCCAGCGGGTTTTCCGTGCCGGATCTGAACGGCAAGGCGCATCGGAGGGGTTGAGAATGATTGGGTCACAGTTGCTGCGCCGCCTCCAATGTGAGGTCTTTGCGCTCGGCTGGCCTGTTGAGCGTGACCGTGCAGCGGATGATGGTGTCCCAATGGGGACCGCGCTCGATCAGTTCATGCAGATCCTCGATTTCCTCGAACAGGTGTTCGACATCCACGAAGTTGCCGGCCTCCATGCGATAGAGGATTACGGCCTTCCAGCGCGGCTGATGGTTGTCGTTCGCGCTCATGGCTCACCTGCTGGATTGGGGGTGCCGCACGGTGTGGGGGGTGGAACACCGTGCGGCTTCGCTGCCTGGGAGGGTGTTTCGGGCAACGAATGAGGAATATCTTGGGAAAGAACGTCGCGAGCGTCGTTCAAAACGCTTTCGAGAAGCAGGTCGTCATGCTCTGTCGGGTGTTCGAAATCGACGCACAGAAGCATCCTGACGACTTCTATGGCGGGTTGGCAGCGCTCACGCTCGGCAAGGATGGCGCGGGCTATGAGTTGCGTCGCCTCTCGCACTCGGCTCATCGCGGAGCCGTCTACTTGGCGATGCAAAGCGATCACATGATTTGCGGCGCGTTGAATGTCTTCCGGAATCGCGCTCATGATGCACCCACTTGTGAGGACCGATGGCTGATCATGCTGCCGATTCCTCGGCCTCGACCGCGTGGTCGTTGAGGAAGTCGGCTAGGGAAAGCTTGATGCCTTCCGCCTGCGCAGCCTCGATACAAAGCGGCCAATGGTCCTGCGGGATGCGCCCGCGAACCCGCCAACCCTGCACGGTGCTGACCGATAGCCCGTCAGGCTTTTTCACGGTCTTGATCTTGCTCGCGGTCTTAGCCAGGCCACCGAGTTTTCCGATCACATAGTCAGCTGGGGAGAGGAGCATTCGGGCGTTCCGTGCATCAGTCATGTTTTCTATATACGCATTTTGCGTACACGCTGTCAACGTGGAAAACGTAGATGACTAATGGTCTTGTGCGTCCGATGGACAGCAGCCCGGAATCAATAGCGAGTCGCATGCGCAAACTGCGTGAGCGCACCGACTTGTCGATTGACGATATGGCGAAGGCCATGGGCTACGCCGGGGCATCCAGCATCCAACGCTATCTCGACCCCGGCAAACTGAAACCTGGTTACCTCAAGAGGGATTTTGTGGCTAAGGTTGAGAAAGTGTTACTAGGAAAGGGGAACCCACCAATCACAAGGCCTGAGATATGGGAGCTCGCTGGGCCGGAATTCAATTTCGGCAAGTTAGAGCCCGCTAATGCTGTGGTTATCTCACAGAATGTTACTTCCGTACATAAGATCCCTGTGTATGGTAGCGCAGTGGGCGGAGTGGATGGCGAATTCGCCATGAATGGAGGCATTTTGTACGAGGTGGCCGCGCCACCGGTACTGACCAACGTATCCGGTGCATATGCAGTGCAGATCTCTGGCGAATCAATGGAACCGCGTTACTTCGATGGCGAAGTGGTTTTCGTAAATCCGCATAGGCGGGTCGTAAAAGGCGACTTCGTTATTGCACAGATCAAAGTCGAAGAGGATGGCCCTCCCCTGGCGTTCGTGAAGCGGTTCGTTCGTCACAACGCCGTCGAGCTGGTCTTGCAGCAATACAATCCGGCTAAGGAAATCCGTTTTCCTCACGATCAGGTGGAGTCAGTTCACTTCATCACGATGGGTGGTTCTAACTCTTAAGGTTCTGACCGTTGGAGAGCCCTGAACTCCGGACATAGGACGACTAAGCCCCGCGAAAAAAGCGAGGTTAGCCCCTATGCCGGAAGTGATCTTGACCGCCGGAGCCGCCCGTCACCCCATCCTCCTTGGTCGTACAACAGCGCCAAGGATCAACCGCTACTTCTCGGCTCTCTGGTAAGAACCGGCGACGCCCCTTCGGTCTTAGGACTGGGGTTGCACTTTGTCGCGCCCAATGGTAATGCATAAGCCGCTGCTTATACGGCGGTGGTCGCCATTGTCTTCAACCATGGACCTGTCGGCCCCGACCACACTTCAGAAGCCCCGGCTCATCGCTGGGGTTTTTCTGTTTTAGCCGATGCATACGTAAAAAGTCAATACGCCATACTTTTTTTGCGTATCTGCTATTGCGTTCATACGCGAAATGCGTATTATGGTTTCCAGAGACAAGCACTGGAGACGACGCAGATGTTCATCGACGCAAACACCACCCGCACCGAACTCGAAGATGCGATCTGCTGCACGAACGGCCTCTACGAACAGTTTGACGAGCAGAAGTTTCTGGGTGGCGGCTACACGACCGACGAGCTTCGCGACATGATTTGCGACTGGATCTCGGCTGGCGACGAATGCAAGGCGGCCTGAGATGCCCAAGGTCACCGACAAGGTTTTGGACGTCCGCTTCGGCGCAATCTATCGCTTCGCTGCCAAGACCGGGATGTCCCAACTGGCGGTTGAGGCTCTTCTTGCCCAGCGCGCCGCGATGTCCACCAAGGACGCCATCCAACTCGCCGATCACTGGTTCACCACCGAGCCGCTACGCAACCATATCGGCGACTGAGGTCAGCGCAGGAAAGCATTCGGGGTGGAGGGCCTGCGCCCCTGTGAAGCCCCAGCCAATTTCAGCCCATCCCCCTTCATTCAAACACCGCATCTGGAGAAACGACATGAACGCCGAACCGAGAGACTGCGAAGCATGTGGTGGCTCTGGAGAAGTCGTCTTCGGCATCTGGGTTTACGAGCATGGATGCGGCTTTGGCCATGAAAGCTCCGATGCCCGCCCCTGCGAAGAATGCCACGGGACGGGCCTGCTGAAGCCGCCAGCAATCACGACCAATCGTACCACGCAGGATCGTATCCCTGACGATGACCTGCCGTTCTAACCCAATTCCCCAACACCGAGGCCGAAACCCATGAACGCGCACAGCCAGATCACCGACAACTGGTCCATGGAATATCAGTTCGAGCAGATCGAGATCGAGGAAGACGGCATCCACTTTGGCTCCTTCGACGGCACCGCCGAACTCGGCATCAACGATCCGCGCGATGGTGACTTCTACGTCAAGCACCTGGCCATCAACGGCCAAAAGCGGGAGCGCCAGACGCTTAAAGGCTACAGCCTCTCGATCATGAAGCGCACCGACGCTGTGCTGCTCATCCGGCGCCCTGCAGGCGATGATCGGACATTCCGCGCCCATTTGTTCCGGGCAATCGAAAAGGCGCTGTACGCCAGCCGTGATGCTCAGGAGCGGTTCGCCAGTGAACTGGAGGACGCGGCGTGATGGATCACATGAGCGCCATGTACGCCGCCGCGCTGGCGCTGGTTGAGCGGAAGATCGTGACCAGCCATGTGTTCCCGCCGATCCCGATCCGCTCGCACGACTGGTGCGCCTACTTCGATGATCTCGGCGCGGATTGCTCGCCCTATGGCTGGGGACGCACAGAGGCCGAGGCCAAGTCCGACTTGCTCGACAATTACGGGGATGGCGAGTGATGAACACCGTGCTCGACGCCGCCACCAACTACCTAGCAGACCACCACCGTATCACGGCTGCCGTACTGGTCACGCTGATCTATGGGGCGTGCTGGCTCGATCGGTGCCTCCCATGAACCAGGTCGTCCACGTCCAATTCCTCGAAACGGCTCTGGCTTACTTCAATCTCAGTCAGACACAGCGCCGTCTCGCCCATGAAGTCCGCCGCGAAGCCTTCGATTGGGAAGCGCGCGGGCACTACCAGAATTTCGCAAGCTGCATGCTTGAAGGCCGCCGGCTTTGGCGAGACTCCATTTGGCATTTGCAACGGGCAAGAATGAATTCTGAACGCGCCAAGGTTCGTGTTGATCAAGTAGGTGCGTCATGACGGGCGGGTGCTCGATCGAAGGCTGCGGCAGGCCGATTAGCGTTAAATTACGCGGCTGGTGCGAGGCGCATTATTCACGCTGGCGCCGGTATGGAGACCCTTTGGCAGGAGTAACTCCAAACGGTGAACCGCAGCGTTTTTATAATGAAGTAGTCCTTACCTTTACGGGAAGCGATTGCCTGACATGGCCATACGGAAGGGACAGCCACGGATACGGCAGGATGAAGCGCAATGGCCGGCCCACCCTTGTATCAAGAATTGTTTGCGAAGAGGTCCACGGAGCGCCTCCATCGCCCAGCCACGAAGCAGCTCACTCGTGCGGCAACGGCCATCTCGGGTGTGTCGCGAGCGGCCATTTATCTTGGAAGACCACGAAGGAAAACGCGGCGGATCGCATAGTCCACGGCACGCACCGAAGCGGTGAACGGCATGGCAGGGCCAAGCTGACGGAATCTGACGTTCACAAGATACGAGCGCTTAAAAATGTGGCGGTGACACAACTTGAGACCGCCAAGCGCTTTGGCGTTTCAAGGGCGACGGTCTGGTCAATCCAAAATGGCCAAAATTGGGGATGGTTGGAGGCGAGTCATGACCGATAAATATTTGTACTTGGACGCAAATTTTGTGCGCGCCGAAATTGCCAAGCTGATCGCGTCCAATCCTGAATTGGAAGAAGACGAAAGCTTGAGATCAGACATGATCGACGGCGAGACCAACGCCACCAGGATCATCGAGCGGGCGCTGGCAGAGCAGCAGGGCGCCGAAATGATGGTTGGCGCGGTCAAGGCTCGCGAGATCGATCTGGCAGCCCGCAGAGGCCGCTACGAGCGCAAGAGCGAGGCCATGCGGTCGCTTATCAAGTCGATCATGCGCGCGGCGAAGCTGGACAAGATCACGCTTACGGAAGCGTCCCTGAGCCTCACCAAGGCCCGCCAGACGGTAGGCATCGAGGACTTGGACCAACTGCCGCAAGGCTATTTCAAGACCACCCGGCAGGCCGACAAGGCCGCCATCAAATCAGCCCTTGAACAGGGCGAACAGATCCCCGGCGCATTCCTTGTGACGGGCGATATGGGTCTCACGATCCGCACCAAGTAGCAACCGGCCGCAGCAAAGGCACAGGCCAAAACTCACAGGAACCCACTCTAATGAACATCAATGAAGCATTCCCCAGCAAATACCTGAAGGCATCTGACATTCCCGAGGAAGGCCAGAGCGTCGTGATTTCGGCTATCGAGGAAGAGGAAGTCGGCAAGGACAAAGAAGTCCGTCCGGTCCTCTACTTCGAAGGCGAGGACAAGGGCATCATCCTCAACAAGACCAATGCCACCAATATCTCGAAGCTCTACGGCTACGAGACTGACGATTGGGTCGGCAAGAAGGTGCAGCTTGGCACAGCTTGGGTCGATTTCCAGGGCCAGTCTGTTGAGGCTATCCGCGTCTACCCGCCAAAGCGCCAGTCGCCTAACGCACCCCTGAGCAACAAGGCTGCACCGCGCAAGGACAAGGAGCTTTCTGAGTTCGGCGCCCGCGAGTTCGCCCCGCTCGATGATGATTCTATCCCGTTCTGATCGCAACCAGCTAAGCCCCGGTCGCAAATGGCCGGGGCGGGAAGGCGGATAAAATGACCAGAGCAACCGTAATCATCAACACCGACGCCGACCGCGAGAAGATCGCCAGATGGGCGCGCGGTGTTCCGTTCCTGACCCGCGTTGAGTTCAAAGAGATCAAGCGCACCCTGCCGCAGAATGATCGCATGTGGGCGATGCTCACCGACGTTTCCCGGCAAGTCCTTTGGCACGGCATCCGCATGTCTGCGGACGATTGGAAGCTGGTTTTCATGGACGCGCTCAAGCGTGAGTTGCGCATGGTTCCAAACCTTGAAGGCGACGGTTTCGTGAGCCTCGGGCGTTCGTCGGCAGACCTCTCGATTGAGGAAATGACCGGCATGATCGAACTGATTTTCCAGTTCGGTGCAAATCGCGGCGTCGTGTTCAAGGAACCCGAAAAGAAGGATCTTGCAGCATGAGTACCCGTGTCTATTGGCGGCGCGCGCATCCCGTCCGTTTGCCCGACAAGATCAACACACCACCGCACTTGGAGCTACTGGCAGCCTATAGACGAGATCAGGCAATGGCAGAGATAGAAAGGGAACTGGCTGCTGCGCTTGAATGGGATTTTCGGCAGGAGCCGCGCTGATGGCTCGCAAGGAATTCCCCCGCAAGGTCAAAGCCGCCGCCATTGCCCGCGCTGCCGGTCACTGTGAGCGCTGCAAGGCCGTTCTCAAGGCTGGCGGTGCCGAGGTCGATCATATCCTTGAAGACGCTCTAGGCGGCGAGCCTGTGCTGGCGAATGCACAAGTCTTGTGCCGGCCTTGTCATTCGGAAAAGACAGCCGAGCGCATTGTGAAGATCCGCAAGGCTGACCGCGCCCGCGACAAATTCAGCGGTGCAATCCGTCCAAAGCAATCGATCAAATCCGCGCCGTTTCCCAAGCCAGATCGCCCCGCCCCCAAGCCCATGCCAGCCCGCCGTTCGCTTTACGCAGTTCGGCTACCTTGAAGGGAATAGAGAAGATGCCTACAGGATACACCGCAGCCGTAGTGGACGGCTCAATCACAACCCTTCGCCAGTTTGCACTACAATGTGCGCGCGGCATGGGCGCCTGCATCAATATGCGTGATGATGCTTGGGATGCACCAATCCCCGAGCGGTTCGAGCCGTTGACAAAATTCTATGACGAGGGCTTGGCCAAGGCGCGAGAAGTGCTGGCGACGGTGCCGAACTACACCCCCGAGATGTGCGAAAACATGGCGGCAGCCGAATGGCTGGAGGCTTCCGACGCGCACCACAAATACGAAAGCGAACGCATCGAACGCAACCACCGCTGCCTCGACATGCGGGCCGCTGTCATGGACTGGCAGACTGAGGCTGAAGGCATCAAGGAATTCATGCTCCAGCAGCTTGGCGTGACGTTGGACGACTATCCGTCTGAGCCGCCGAAGAAGATGGCCGGCGCCGAATGGCGCGCCGACAAACTGGCGAAAGCCGAGCGTGACCTTGCCTACCACGAAAAACATCGGGCCGAAGAGATTGAACGAACCGAGGCCCGCAACCGCTGGCTTGCCGCACTCCGCGCGAGTCTCCCCCAATGAGCCAGAACCCGAAGCACCCGGCGCGCTTGTGGATGTCATTCGCCGACTGTGGTGAATTCCAGCCCCTTCACATTCGGCAATGGCAAAGTACACCGTTTGATGGCGGGTTTGAATATGTTCTCTCCGCCAGTCAGGAAGCAGCGGCACCGAGCGAGGAGCCGGTAGCGCCCGCTCCGAAAATCTACGGTGAGGAAGGCGAGTTTGTCATCTGCTGGCCGGGCAGGATCACGATATCAATTTCGGAAGGCGATGCTGGCTACGCGTTCGAGCGAGATGGCAAGTTCATCCCGGGCAAGTACGACATCTACGGAGACCCGATCAACGCAGCGCAGGAAATATCAGACGCTGTCGCAGCACTCGCTTCCCCCGCTGTCGCACCGGTAGCGTGCAAGCGCTGCAAAGGCACCGGCACCGTTGCTGACTACGTTGGCGACGACATGCGGTGCGTCGAAGTCGAGTGCGATCTATGCGCGAGGAAACAGCCATGAAAATCGAAGTGTGCAACGGCAGCGTTGGCATCGCTCTCTACGTCGATGACGTGCGGGTTGCCGGACCTCGCCACAACGGCTTGATGACGACGCTGCTATCTGCAACGGTCGAAGCCCCCGCTGTCGCACCGGTAGCGGTGAGCGTGAAGCCCTATGCGGAAACTGCCATTCGCAAGGCCGTCTACGACGTTCTGCGCACTAACGAATGGCCGATATACCAAATGGCCGACGACCGGGGCCTTGATCGTAGCGAGTATGCCGACTTCGCGATTGAAGTCTTGCGCATCCTCTCTTCCATCATCCCGGCCACCAAGGGTGGGGAAGTGGTGACGGAAATACTCGATGCGCGTCAGAAGCGAGCAGAAACACTGCATGACATGCTGCTCGAAGTTCGGGAGGCGCTCCGCGCAAAACTCAACCCAGACACGCCGGCTGAAGAACGAGCAGTCTATGAAAAACTCAACGCGGCTCTCTACGTGCTTCGCGGCGATCCATTCGACATTCATATGCGAGCCGCCCTTTCCGCCCAAGATACGGACGGGGTTTGCCCAATCTGTCGATCTGATTGCGCCAGCGCAAACCCTCCTGTGTACGATTGTCCGATGCGGCCCAACCCAGCCCCAAGCGTCGAAGAGATAGCCGAAGGCCTATGGCAGACCACGCTTGATGCGATTTGCGACGGGGTGCGGACTGGTTCCGCTCCCGACGCCCAAGATACTGACAGGGTGGCGAGGCCTGAAACTCCTTCGGAAAACCCCACAAATCGTTGAAGCGAAACAGACGTTATGCTACTGTTTTTCAAAGGAAAAAGCAATGAAAAACGAACTTTGGTGGGTAAGCGTAGGCGGCACAACTTGCGAGCCGGCGCGCGTGGTCAAAGATGGTAAGGAGCAGACGGTTTTCACCATCGGCTGTCCAGATGGAACATTGATGGCGCCCGATTGCGGCATTGAGCTAGTCGAGATCATCGCGAAGGCAGATGTCCCGTTGACGCCGGAAGGCTCAAAACGGGCTGAGCAAAACTGGCGCCGCAAGATGGCGAGAGACCACAAGGCTGGCCTGCACCACGGCTACAGGAGGTTTGATTGACCCCCACCCAACCCACAGCCACCACTACGGAAGTCAGCGAAGCGGCGAAGGCGCTGGTCGAGAAGCTTCACCTGATCCACGCCGACCCTGCGTTCCAAAGCGTGTGGACGCTTTCCCACCTCCACTGCGGACCATACACCGGGCAACAATACGCCGATGAACTTGCCGCCCTTGAAGCAGCCCTCTCCACCGCACCATCAGGGGATGGAGTACCAGGCATGGTGCAGACGCGCGAGGTGTTGTTCTTTGCCAGCTATTGCGGGAATGACAACACGGCGTGCTCGGAGGCGCGACCTTGCCCCGCATGCTTGGGGATGAGCAATGTCTACCGCATCCCGGCTGATGCCAAAATTGAATACGTCCGCGAGTTATCACCGGACTGGCTGGGCAATAAGCATCTCGACAAGCTGACCGCGAGGCAGATCGGAAAGGCACCAAAGGCGCTTGACGCTGCTCTATCTCAGAGGGGGGCGGAGAAATGAGCCGGCACCCCATCATCGAAAGCATTAGAGCCGATATTGACGGTCTCGACTTCGCGGACGACGAAAAGCGCCAAGATGCCGAGGACAGCATTATATGCACCGTCCAGACGCTTATTGATCGCTTCGCCTCCAAGGATACAGCCCTTGCTGAGATAAGGGCGGAACGCGAAGCCTTCGAAAAGGACTGCGAGTATTGGTCCAGCGAGACTGCCAGGGTATGCGGCGAGGCGTCAACGCTTGCCGCCGAACTGGAGCGTGAGCGCGAACTGAAGGACCACGCTCGCAAATGCTGTGATGCCGCCGAATCCGAACTGGCGCGGGTAAAGAAAGCGCTGGAGCCTTTCGCCGCGCTCAACGTACCCGCCGCCACCAAATGGACGTGCGGCACGTTCATGATCGAACACGACGATATCCGCGCCGCCTCCCGAGCACTCTCTCAGGATGGGGAGGAACGGTCGTGAAGCGAGTTATCGAACTCCGGCTGTCCTATTACCAGAACCTGGAAACAGGGCTTGTTCGCTCGTTTCTGTCGCCACCAAAGCGCGGAAAGTGGGAGTTGACGAGCCGCCGTGCCACGCCGCATCCAAAGCTGCCTGTCGTCTCCACCTCTACACGTGAGGGGGATACCAAGTGACTGCCCAAGGAGCAATGAGAATGCCGAACGTGTTTTCACCGCGCACCCTTGCCGATTCCTGGGGTTGCTCCGAGCGGCAAATTCGGAACCTAATCAATGCCGGCCAGTTGCGCGCCTTTCGAGTGGGGAAGCTACTGCGCATAGAGCCAAAAGCTGTGGAGGACTACCTATGCCGAAATACCGTCTCGGACGACTTAGAGGCGAATATGTCGCCGTCTTCTACGACGCAGCCGGCAAACGTCACCGCAATACGCTTGGCACAGATAACAAGATAGCCGCTGCGGCTGCAATTGACAAGCTCAATGAGCAAGAAGAACGCAGGCCGGGTCAGACCGTTCAATCGCTTTGGGACGCATACCGCGAAGAGAAAAAAGGTCGCCGCATTGCCGAAAGTATGATAACTACTTGGAAAGCTTTGAAGGGAACATTCGGTGAGCGAGAAGCTGAAGGAATCGGTCAAGAGACTTGCTCAGGATATATTTCCGCCCGACGCGCGCTTGGACGTAGGGACGGGACGATCTGGACCGAACTCAATCACCTTCGCATTGTCCTATCATGGGCCGGAAAGCGAAATCGACTTGATCGAGTCCCGTTTGTCCAAATGCCTCCAAAGCCTAGCCCAAGAGACAGGTGGCTCACTCGGGAAGAAGTGGGACGGCTTAAAAACGGTGCCACCGCAGAACACGTCAGACTCTTCATCATCCTAGCCATTGCGACCGGTGGGCGCAAAGAAGCTCTTCTTACGTTGAAATGGGATCAAGTGGATTTCGTGCGCGGCATCATCCATCTGGACGACCAGAAGGCACCCCACAAGCGCAAGGGCCGCGCGTCGGTGCCGATGAACCGGACAATCCTCGCCGCGCTCAGAGAGCAGCGCAAGGCCGCCCTGAGCGACTATGTGATTGAATGGAACGGGCAGCCGGTGAAGTCGGTCAAGCGCTCGCTGGCGAAGACGGCAGAGAAGGCAGGACTGGCAGACGTGACAGCGCATGTGTTCCGCCACAGCGCGGCCATTTGGATGGTCTCAGACGGCATCCCTATGGCAATGGTCGCGCAATACCTGGGTCACTCGGATGACCGGATCACCCAGCGTGTCTATGCCCGTTTCGCACCATCACACATGCAGACGGCTGCGGACGCTCTCAATTTGGATCTGGATGAGGTGAAGGTATCATGAACAAAGTGCCGACAGATGACATCTTGAGAACTGCCCTTGCAGTCGTCATGGACAATCGCGGCAATCCGATGGTCATTGATGTTGCCGACGCTATCAACGCCGAGCGGGAGCGGTGCGCCAATATCGCTCTGGCAATCAACAGCGGACGTGGCAACGAAATGCTGATTGCATGCGCGATCATGTCTGGCGAGGGTGTTCCCTCTGGTACGACCGAACCAGCCCCCGTGCCGAAAGCGTGAACAGATGCGCAACCATTCCGCAAATGACGCAGAAGAAACCCACGATTTCCGCTCTTTCCGGGGAGGGATTACATTTCACACGGGTGGGGTCGCAGGTTCAATCCCTGCATCGCCCACCATATTTGCTGAACATCACATCGGCAGCTACAGCCCGTCTTTTCCCTTTGGCGCGGGGCCTTTCTGCACAGGCGCTCAACGCCGGGACACCCACGTGCGGAACAAACCTGCATGACAGCGAGTTTCCTTGCGTCGAAACTTGAGGGAAAACCATGTCCAGATTTCTGCTTGCGGCCTCCGTCGCCGTTCTTTTCGCCGCCGGACCCGCCTTTGCCGCGGATGAAACTGCACTGCCGCCACCCAATGCCAAGAAGCTGTCGGAGATCATCGCCAAGGTCGAGCAGCGTGACGGGTTTCGCTACGTGAAAGAGGTCGACTGGGACAAGGACGGCTACACCGTCACCTACTATACCTCGGACAAGGCGAAGGTCGAAATCGTCTTCGATCCTGTGACGGCCGAACCAAAATAAGGTTCGTAGGACATCCCCGTCGCGAATGCGCTGCGTCCGCGTATTCTCAAAGACGAAACCAGCGTCAAAATTGTCCATCCTGGAGTATGTTAGGCTCCGGCGCCGGGTCGCGCCTTGGGCAATCCTGTTGGCTTGGGGGGCCATGATGCGATGTTTCGTTAGACCCTATCTTCTGTCTGTATTGGCCATCGTCCCAGCCGGCGGCTTCCTTGCCGTTTCTCCGGCATCGGCGGACGGGCCGTCCTTCGACTGCGGCAAGGCAAACCTGCCGGCGGAAAAGGCGATCTGCGCCGACACGCAATTGTCGGCGATCGATCTGCTGGTTTCGAAGGCCTACAAGGAATTCGAGCCGGCGTTCGGCGGCGACAAGCGCAAGATTGCCCGCGGGCTGATCGCTGATCGCAATGCTTGCAAGAGCGATACCGCCTGTATCGCCAGCGCGCTCAACAACGCCTTGCAGACCTATGGAAATGTGCCGTCTTGGATGCAGGACTACACCATCGCGCTGATCGGCAAGAAGGCGCTGGACGCCGCCGCGCGGAACCCCGGCAATAAGGACCAGCCCCTGCCCTCGGTGATCGGCCAATGCGCGTCGACGCATATCGAGACGCTGACCACGCGGCTTGGCGACGATCCGCTGGAAACGGCTACTCCCGAAGCGGGCAGCGCGGCCACATTCACCAATGGCGGCGGGGCCGTATCCTATGATCGCGAGGCTGGCCTTGCCGCCTCGAAGGTGGGTGAACCCGTCGTCATGTGCTTGATCTCCATTCCCAGGGACTGCCCCAAGGACGACGACCGTGGCCGGGTTTATTATTCCGTCGACCTCGTCGCGAAAGGCTCCTGGGCTCTCGCGGATTCGCAGCATATGTGCGGCGGCGCCTGAGCTGCGGGATTTCACCAGCCGGCCCAGGAGTGTTCCGTCTCCCCTTGCGTCAATTCGCCATTGATGGCTGATTGTGGAAGGACCGGGCTTCAGGGTGGGGTGGGCATGTCGACTGCGAAGCACTTGATGAAGCGCGTCCTCATGATGCTGGCCGGCTATCTCGTCGCCATACTGGTTGGTCTGATCGCCGTCGTGGCGATCTATGCCGCGTTGAGTTCCCTGCCCAACGCGCCAGCCTATTTCGACCTCTTGGGGGTCTCGCCGATCGCCGCCTTTGTGGTACCGCCGCTCGGCATGTTCATCTATTTCCTGACCATCGTGGTAACCGCGCCTCAGACGCTGATTTTTGCGCTGATCGCTGAATTCTTCTCTCTTCGCAGCGCTATGCTGCACATGGTCTTCGGCGCCGCGGCTGCGGCCGGAGGTTTCTTCCTGATCTGGCCGAGCGCGGCGGAGGAAGTGGATCTGGAGCGCTGGGCCGACATCGGCATCATAGCCGCCGCCGGTCTGGTTGCCGGGCTGATCTATTGGCTGATCGCCGGGCGCGACGCCGGTTTCAGGCGCTCGCTGTCGGAGCGATAACGACTAGCTCGAGGGTGAGCGCACCGCCTCGGTTGCGTCCAGGGCCTGCTTCAGCCGGGAATCGCGATCGTAGACGTCGCTGAAATACTCTACCTTGCCGGACATGTCGGGCCAGGCGGTGAAATAAGCGACATAGACTGGGATATCGCGTGTCACATCCTCGGTCGAGTGTCCATGCTTCAGCTTCTCCGCGATATAATCGACCGAGGTGCCGAGCACTGCAGCCGCCATGCCGCGCGGATCCTGCAGGCGCACGCAGCCATGGCTGAGCGCGCGCATATCCTGCTTGAAGAACGATTTCTGGGGCGTGTCGTGCATATAGATCGCATGCTTGTTGGGGAACAGGATCTTCAGTTCGCCCAGCGCATTGGCCTCGCTCGGCTGCTGGCGCACATTATAGGGAATGTTGGCGCCATAAGCGCCCCAGTTCACCGCCGACGAAGGGATGCGCTTGCCGCGAGAATCCGTCACCTCGTAGCCGGCCCGGTCAAGATAGCCGGGATCGCCGCGCAACCTCGGCAGCATTTCGTTGACGATGATCGACTGCGGCACGCCCCAGTAGGGGTGGAAATCGACCTGCTTGATCTGGTCGTAGAAGAAGGCGGTCTGGTTGGTGACGCGGCCGACGACCGCGCGCGTCTTCAATTTTTCCTGGCCTTCGTCGATATAGCTCGCGGTGAAAGCAGGCTGGTTGATGAAAACACGCGGGCTGCCGAGATCGGAAGGCAGCCAGCGCAATTCTTCCAGCGCCACCTCCACCTTCAGCAGCCTGTCGGCCTTCGACGTCCCGGCTAGTGTGGCGACCGTGCGTGGACCGATGACGCCGTCGCCCTTCATGCCTTCCTTCTGCTGCACCGCCTTGATCAGCGGCACCAGCTCGGGAACGTAGACTTCGCTGGTTGCCAGCCGCGACAGGACCTCGCCATATGTGCCGCCCATTTCGTCATCGAGATTACGCGCGATCAGCGACAGCAGCTTCGGCAATTCGGGGCTGGTTTCGCCTGGCTTCAACACCAGCTTGGGATCGACGACGATTTCGTTCTCGGCGCTCGCCTGCAGCGCTTCCAGTTCGACGCGCAGCGCCTGATATTCCGCATTCTGCGGATGGCGCGATTCCAGATAGGTGCGAACCTCCTGGGTATGCGCCAGAGTCTTCAGCGCGCCGATCATGTCGAGCGGCTTGGCCGGGAAATCGTAGTAGCCGGTCATGCGGTTCGGCTCGACACGGCCATTCTGGGCGTCATGCGCATAGCGCAGGGCACGTGCCGACAGCGCCATCTCGAAACGCACGAGCTCCTTCAGCTTGGCTGCGTCATCCGCCGAGGACGAACTGGCGGCTGGCACATCGACCGTGTAGTCGGCAGGCGTGAGGCCGTAGCTTGCAGCCTCGCCAAGCACCCGCACCGCATCCTGCGCGCGGTTGTTCGGGGTGGTCCCGGTCACCCAGATGAAATCCGGGTTGGCGGAGTAATAGGCGATCAGCGCCTTGGCAATGTCGGGCTCGGCATAGAGTTCATAGTCGGCGAGCCCGGCAATGGCTTCATGGAAGGCAGCACCCGTGGCCGAAGGCACGAAAGCGGCGTCTTGCGGCGTAGCCGGCTGCGGCGCCGTCGCCAGCGTCGAGAAGTCGACACGCACCAGCTTGTCGGCTTTGTAAGTATAGTAGGACGGACTGCTGATCCTCACGCCGCCGCCGGCCGGAGCGTTCGGCTGGGGTTTGTGCTTTGGCGGAGGAGGCGGAAACTCGCCTTTCGGCTCATGCCTGATGCCACCGCCGAATAGCATGTCGAAAAATCCCTGGGCCCCTGCCTGAGGCATGCCGAAAGCCAGCGTCGCCGTAATCGCCACCAGCGGCATCACGGTTGCTTTTTTACCGAGGAATTTCATCGATCACCCGCTCCGGTCGTAACCGGTTCCCGTTCCGCACGCTAGACCGTCCCGCTCACCGCATGGCGGATGTAAGGCGCGACTATACCGATTCATACCGATTTCGTTAAGCTTTCATAAATTTCGGCTGGGCTGTTGCCGAACGGTTTCACAACATCGTGACGGCTGGCGCGACCGAACTGTCGCGCCGGCTGCGGGAATCCCGGCGCCTCACGCGTTTGCGCCTCTGTCGATGGTCAGCGCGGCTCCGGTGACGAACCGGCCCTCCGGCCCCGGCGAGCCACGCAAACATGCCGGCGATATTGTCCGCTTCGCCGAATCGCGGGGTGGCCATCTTCTGGCGCTGATGCTCGGCATGCGGGCCGTCGGCCGGGTTCATGTCGGTGTCGGTCGAACCGGGATGGACGACATTGGCGGTGATGCCGCGTGACCCGAGGTCGCGGGCCAATGCCTTGGTCAGGCCGACCGGCGCCGCCTTGCTGGCCGAGTAGGCTCCCAGGCTGGAGCCTCTATGCCGCCTATGGCGGCAAGGAGGCCCTGTTCCTCGAGGCGACCGCCCTCTATTCCCGCGTGGAGGGCGCCGACATCTGGCTCGCGCTGGAAAAGGCGCCAACGGCGCGGCTTGCGATCGAGCGGTTCTTGCGCCGGACCGCGAAGGCCTATTCGCAAAGCGATCGTCCGCAGGGCTGCCTGATTACGCTGGGGTGCGCTGCACGAAGACTCGAGCCGGGGCGCGATCTGCGCGGATTTGCGGCGCCCGCGCGCCGAGAATCTTACCGCGCTGAAGAAGCGTCTGGAGCGCGCAGTGGCCGAGGGTGAATTGCCTGCCGACTTCGATTGCCGTGCAGCCGCGATCTTTTTCGCAACGGTCCAGCATGGCATGTCGATTCAGGCGCGTGACGGCACTTCCCGCGCCGCCCTGATGGCGACGGTAGCCGGGCAATGGCCGCTTGGAAGACCATGGCCGGCATCGTCGGAGCGTGACAAACACCATCCGTTGTGCTCGAAATCCGACTTGCCAGCAAACCCGCGGCCGGAGGGGACCACGTGAAAAAAGGATATCGCGAACTGCTGGATGAGGCCAACGCCGAGATCGAAGTGGTTTCGCCCGAGGAAGCGGCAGGGCTGCTTGAGGACGAAGACACCATTTTCGTCGATCTGCGCGATCCTCGTGAAATCGAACGCGACGGCGGAATTCCCGGCGCCAAGCACGTCACGCGTGGCATGCTGGAGTTCTGGATCGATCCCGAAAGCCCCTACCACAAGCCCTTCTTCGCTTCCGGAAAAAGCTTCGTCTTCTTCTGCGCCGGCGGCTGGCGTTCAGCGCTGGCCACCAAGACGGCGCAGGACATGGGTCTTTCCCCGGTCAAGCACATCCTCGGCGGCTACACGGCCTGGAAGGCAGCTGGACTGCCTGTAGCACCCGGAGACAAGAAGAAATAGCCTGATGACCGCTCAGTTGAGCAGCGACGGGTTCTGCTGCGTGGTCATGAAGCCGACGGCGCGTTCAACCACGCCCTTGTCGGTCAGAATGCGGCGGTGGCCGAGCCCCTCGGCCCAGTGCAGCCGCACATGGTCGCCGGCGCCGGCATAGCGTCGTGCATGTTCAGCCGGCACCTCCCGGTCGTCGGGCGCGTGGATGACCAACGTCGGCACGGGCGCCTGGGCGAGCTGCCGGTCACCGGTGAACTCGTGCAGCGGCCGGCCGGAGAGATATTCGACGCGGTCAGCCATGGCGACCTGCGAGCGGGGACCGACATTGAGCATCCGGCTGAAGTCGGCGAAGATTGCCGGCAGCGAGCTTGGTGCCGCGATTAGCACAAGACGTGCGGCCGACAGCGGTGGGATGTCCTTGACGGAGCCGGCGATCGCATTGGCTGCAACGGCGCCTCCGAAGGAATGGCCGACGGCAGCCACGAACGGCCCAAACCATTCGCCGGCCATTCTTGCGGCCTCGACGGCATTGACCATGTTCAGGTGCCTGCCCTGCGAATGGCCATGACCGGGAAGATCGAGCGAGACGACCTTGTAGCCGGCAGCGCGAAAACCTTCGATCAGCACGCGCATATATTCGGTACGCGAGCGCCAGCCATGGATGACGAGGACGGTGCCGGCGGACTCGCGGCCCGGCTCGGGGCGGAATTCATGAACCATGACGCAGCCGGTCGCGGTCTTCAGCCGGTGATGGCGCGCCTCGGCCATGAACTCCGCGGCGCGGTCGATGGCGCGGCGCTCGCCGTCGGTCAGTGTCCTGGTGCTTGGCGTACGGCAGAACAATTCGAAAGCCGCGCGCCCGGTGATGCGCGGCGCGACATGTTCGGCCGCACCAAACACACCTCGGATGACCTTCAGCCCGAATGATGCCATAGTCAGAATCCATCCATACGTTCAAGCATGAACATAATAGTTCAAAGATGAACAATAAACAAGAGCTACCCTGGGACAACCCGCGTTTTCGCAACTGGGTCGCGGTGGCGCGCGCCTGCCATGTGCTGGAGCGCACGCTCGCGGTGAAACTTGCGCCGCTCGACCTGAAGCCGGCGCAGCTCGACGTGCTGATGAACCTCTACCGTCACCCAGGCATGTCGCAGCACGACCTCGCCCGCAAGCTGCTCGTGGGCCGCTCCAACATCACCATGCTGTTGCCGCAGTTGGAGACGCGTGGCCTGCTGCGGCGCGAAGGCGATGAGAAGGACAAGCGCATCTTGCGGCTTACGCTGACCGAAACCGGCGAGGCGCTGCTGATGCGGGCGCTGAAAGTGCATATGGCGCTGATCGAGAAGGCGATGAGCCAGTCGACGCCGGAACAATGCGACATGATCGGCGAGCAGATGCGCAAGATCTATGACGTGCTGAACGAGGCGTGATCGCCCTTTCAGGCGATCACCACATCGACTTCTTCGCCCGCTCCGGCCACTCCCTGTCGTAGGTTTCGCCGTCGATATTCTTGCGGCTGGTGATTTCCAAAATCCTTCCGGGTGTCGGCAGCGACTTCGGGTCGACATGCTTGGCGGGGTTCCACAGTTCCGACCGCACGATGGCGCGAGCGCACTGGAAATAGACCGAATCGACATCGATCACGGTGACCGAACGCGCCGGCTTGCCGTCGACCATGAACGACGCGCACAGCGCTGGGTCCGTGGTGATATGGGCTCGTCCGTTGATGCGCAGCGTCGTGCCGGAGCCCGGCACCAGGAACAGCAGGGCGACGCGCGGATCCCTGATGATGTTCTTCAGCGAATCGGCACGGTTGTTGCCGCGCCGGTCCGGCATCATCAGCGTTTTCGCATCGACGATGCGCACGAAGCCCGCGAGATCGCCGCGCGGCGAACAATCCAGCCCCTCCGGACCGCTGGTGGCTAGCGCGACAAAGGGCGAGGCTTCGATAAAGGCGGCGTATTCTGGGATGACATGGTCGAGTTCCTTGACCACCGAGGCCTCGCCCGGCAATCCGTAACTGGCTTCGAGTTGTTCGACTGTGGTGATGACCGACATTTTTCGTCTCCCGTTCCGCCGCCCTACTCCCGATCGGTGACGTTTTGACGACGCAATGGCGGCTAACGATCGCGGCTCAAGCCCTTCTCGGCGAGTTCCGCGAGATAGCCATTCCAGCGCGCATGCTTCTCGTGGCCGAGCGTGTGCAGGTAATTCCAGGTGAAGATGCCGGTGTCATGGAAGTCGTCAAAGGTGATGCGCACCGCGTAATTGCCGACCGGCTCGATCTTCAGGATGGCCACATCGCGTTTGCCGGGAACCGTCACCCGCTGTTCGGGCGAATGGCCCTGCACCTCCGCGGAAGGGGACGCCACGCGCAGCAGTTCCGCCGGCAGCTCGAACGGCTGATGGCCGGGAAAGGTCACGGTGAGCAGCTTGCGGTTCTTGGAGACCCTCAGTTCTTTCGGCGCCGTCATGGTCGATCCTGCATGAATTTGCCCTTCCCTACGCTGCTTCGCGCCGTGCGAAAAGGTATGGGATCGTGCCGACACGCAATGTCGGTCGCGGAATGTTACCAAAGATCGAGGCCGGCTATCTTGAATGGCGGGCTGGATCGTATCACATAGCTGTATATAACGGCGCCGTTAACGGCCACGGAAACGCTCGAACATGAACATGATCGATCCCTTCGGTCGCACGATCAGCTATCTCAGAGTGTCGGTCACCGATCGCTGCGATTTCCGCTGCACCTATTGCATGGCCGAGGATATGGCCTTCCTGCCCAAGAAGGACCTGCTGTCGCTAGAAGAACTCGACCGGCTCTGCACCGTGTTCATCGAAAAGGGTGTCAAACGGTTGCGCCTCACCGGCGGTGAGCCGCTGGTGCGCAAGAACATCATGCATCTGGTGCGCCAGCTTTCGCGGCACCTCGACAGCGGCGCACTGGAAGAACTGACGCTGACCACCAACGGTTCGCAGCTTTCGCGCTTCGCCGCCGAGCTCGCCGATTGCGGCGTCAAGCGCATCAATGTTTCGCTCGACACGCTCGATGCCGACAAGTTCCACGCCATCACCCGCTGGGGTCATCTTGGCAAGGTCATGACGGGCATTGATGCCGCCCAGGCGGCTGGACTGAAAGTCAAGCTCAACGCGGTGGCGCTGAAGGATTTCAACGACGCCGAACTGCCCGAAATGATGCGCTGGGCGCATGGCCGCGGCATGGACCTGACCGTCATCGAAACCATGCCGATGGGCGAGATCGACGCCGATCGCACCGACCAGTACTTGCCGCTGTCGCTGCTGCGTGCATCGCTCGAGCGCCAGTTCACGCTGACCGACATCCCCTTCAAGACCGGTGGCCCGGCCCGCTATGTCCAAGTCGCCGAGACCGGTGGAAAACTCGGCTTCATCACGCCGATGACGCATAATTTTTGCGAAAGCTGCAACCGGGTCAGGCTGACTTGCACGGGCACGCTCTATATGTGCCTTGGCCAGGAAGACGCAGCCGACCTGCGCACCCCGTTGCGCGCGTCCGAAGGCAATGAACTGGTTGCCGACGCTATAGACGAAGCCATCGGCCGCAAGCCAAAGGGCCATGACTTCATCATCGACCGCCGCACCAGCCGTCCGTCGGTGTCTCGGCACATGAGTGTCACGGGCGGCTGACCTTGTCGCCTGTCGGTGCGAGAATGCCTTGCAATGATCGGCTCCGGGGTAAGGCATGCGACGGCTCTACTCAATCGTCATATCTCTTGCCGCGGTCTCGGCGAATACCGCGTTTGCCGCGCAATTCACCTACGTGAACGAGCGCTTCGGCACCGTTTGCACCTTCCGCGACGATATCTTCACCGATCGCCAGCCCGAGCCTGAGAACGGCGACGGCCAGGTATGGCTGAGCGCGGACGGGGCCAGCCTGACATGCTCCGGCATCCCAGACATCGACCATGAGACGCCGAAAGGCTTTGTCGTCGGCGAAAAGACGAGCAATGAGCCTGGCTACAAGGTCACCTACGGCAAGGCCGGCAAGGATTGGGCCGTGCTGTCGGGCGTGAAGAACGGAAAGATTTTTTACGAGCGGCGGCTGTTTGGCGGGGATGGCGTCATCCGCACGGTCTGGATCGACTATCCGCCGGCGCTGAAATCGAAATATGACCCGCTGGTCGGCGCCATCGCTGGCAGCCTTAAGGGGCCATGAACCGTTCGGGCCAAGAGTATTTTAGCCACACCGCAAACAAATATCTGTCGCCAAATGTCGGTCTGATTTACTGGTCATGGTTTCCCGCCTACCCTCCGCTCCGTAGCGATTCATCGCGTTCTCGGGGGATTACATCATGCGCAAACTCCTTCTCGCTTTTGCCTTGCTCGGCTTGGCTACCCTGCCGGCGGCTGCCCAGTCGATCGGCGGCACTTACACCGTCGCCGGCACCAATTTCGATGGTTCGTCCTATGGCGGCGAAGCCACCATCGCGCTGACCAGCGGCACCACCTGCACGATCCATTGGGAGACGGGCGGTTCTTCTTCCGATGGCATCTGCATGCGCAATGACAACGCGTTCTCAGCTGGCTACGCAATGGGCAAGGATATCGGCCTCGTCGTCTACAAGGTCGAGGATGACGGGTCGCTGCATGGTTTGTGGACCATCGCCGGCAAGGAGGGGAACGGCACCGAGGTGCTGACACCCAAGAAGTAGACAATCCCTCATCTGCACCATGTCGGGAGGCGATGCCGCCTTCCGACAGAATTCGTATCTCGCCCAGAAGATTCACGCCGGCGAAGATAGATATCCGGTCCTGGCCCAGCCCTTTGCCGTTGCTGTTTCGTGGTGGGCTGTTACAGGCTTGCTTGCCAAAGCAACGGTAGATGTCTTGCCCCTTTCCCCAAATCTTCGCGGCGCGTTGTTCATGGTGGTGGCGATGGTTGGCTTTACGCTCAACGACGCCATCACCAAATACTCTTCGGAGTCGATGAACATGGCGCAGGTCATGTTGATCAGAGGGGCGTTCGCCTCGCTGTTCGTCGGACTGCTGGCTTGGCAACGTGGCGCACTTTTTCAGCCGCGCCTGATGCTGCAGCCGCTGGTGGCGGTCCGTGTCCTGGGCGAGGCGGGCGCTACCGTGTCCTTCCTGGTCGCGCTCGCCCATTTGCCGATCGGCAGCGTTTCAGCCGTTCTCCAAGCGCTGCCGCTGGCGGTGACGATGGGCGCGGCGCTGTTTTTCGGTGAAGCGGTCGGCTGGCGGCGCTGGCTGGCGATCGCTATCGGGTTTGCCGGGGTCATCATCATCGTGCGGCCGGGTTTCGAGGGCTTCAGCATTTACTCGCTGGTGGCGCTGGCATCCGTCGCCTGCTGCACGGTGCGGGACCTTGCCACCAAGCGCATCCCCCAGGCCATCCCGACGATGCTGGTCTCGACCGCCACCGCGCTGGCCATGACCGTCGTCGGTGCGTTTCTGTTGACGCCGATGGGTGGCTGGACACCGATGACCGGCAAAAGCACGGCGCTGCTGGCGCTGGCCGCGGTGCTGGTGCTCATCGGCTACCAATTCATCATCATGGCGATGCGATCGGGTGAGATCTCCTTCATCGCTCCGTTCCGCTACACGGCGCTCCTCTGGTCGATACTGCTTGGCTTGACTATTTTCGGTGACATACCGGACGTGCCGATGATTGCCGGCGCGGCAATAGTTGTTGGCTCGGGGCTCTATACGCTTTATCGCGAGCGGATGGTCGGCCGGCGGAAGATCGTCGCCGAAAGCACCGGCCCGGCCATGGCGCCGGAAGGACTCTAGCACCCCCCCTTTTAGCCGCTTGCGATTTCCCGTGGCTGGCGTACAGGCTGGATGGCATGAAGCGGGATATCGCTGGGATCATCCTGGCAGGTGGCCAGTCGAGGCGGATGGGCGGTGGCGACAAGGCGTTGTTGCCGCTGGGCGGCGGCTGCGTGCTTGACAAGGTGCTGTCGCGATTTGGCCCGCAGCTCGAGATCCTGGCGCTCAGCGCCAATGGCGATCCGGCGCGGTTCGCCCGGTTCGGGCTGCCGGTGCTTGCCGATGCCATCGAAGGCTTTGCCGGGCCGCTTGCCGGAATCCTGACCGGCCTGGAATGGGCCACCGCCGGACTGCCTTGCAAGGCGATCGTCACCGCGGCCGGCGACACGCCTTTCCTGCCGCTGGATCTCGTCGACCGTCTGGCGGCGGCGGCGGATGAACATCCCGGTTCTATCGCCGTCGCCTCTTCGGCGGGCCGGCGGCATCCGACCTTCGCGCTGTGGCCAACCGGATGCCGCGATGCCTTGCGGCATTTCCTGGTCGATCAGGACAACAGGCGCGTGTCGGCCTTTATCGAACAACACGGCCATGTCGACGTGGAATTCCCTGTCCGGCAATCCGTCGGAATCGATCCTTTCTTCAACATCAATGTCCCGGACGATCTTGCCCAGGCCGAACAGCTGTTGCAGAGCATGTCGCCATGAACAGACGCATCTTCGGCATCACCGGCTGGAAAAACTCTGGCAAGACCACACTGACGGAAAGGCTGGTCGCGGAGCTTGTGCAGCGCGGCTGGAAGGTCTCGACGGTCAAACATGCTCATCATCATTTCGACATCGACAAGCCCGGCGCGGACAGCTTCCGCCACCGGCAGGCGGGTGCTACCGAGGTTGCGATCGTATCGGGCAATCGCTGGGCGCTGATGCACGAATTGCGTGGCGAGCGAGAGCCGCCGCTGGACGCCATCCTGTCGCGGCTCGCCCCCTGCGACATCGTGCTGGTCGAAGGCTACAAGCGCGAATCCCACCGCAAGATCGAAACGAGGCGGCTGGAAGCGAAGGACCGGACGCCGCTTGCGGTGGGTGATCCCAATATTGTCGCCGTCGCCGCGGATTTCGCTATCACCGACCAGAGCCTGCCGGTGTTCGACCTCGACGACGCAAAATCCATAGCCGACTTCATCGAGCGCACGACCGGCCTCGTTGCTTGAGAAGTAACGTGACGGTAGAAGCCCATTACCGGTTTCGGCGGTTTTGCGGTTGCTTTTTTCTTGGAAAGAGTGGGAGTATCGGCTCAGCGGGCGGTCAAAAAGCACCGCCCCACAGAGCCGTTTCGGAACGACGGCCGGGACCATAAAGAGAGGACTATCATGCGTATTGCACTGCGTATCGCGCTCGCCGCATCGGCTGCGCTGCTGACGCTCGGCGTAGCCCAGGCCCAGGAGAAGACCCTG
Organism: Mesorhizobium sp. URHB0026; assembly: GCF_054059755.1. Lineage (NCBI taxonomy): Bacteria > Pseudomonadati > Pseudomonadota > Alphaproteobacteria > Hyphomicrobiales > Phyllobacteriaceae > Mesorhizobium > Mesorhizobium sp. URHB0026. The sequence goes on from NZ_JBSSCN010000001.1 coordinate 4,348,546, forward strand.
CGGATTGGCACCGAAGGCGCCTACCCCCCCTTCAACAACCTCACCGCGGACGGCCAGCTTGTCGGCTTCGACATCGACATCGCCAAGGCGCTTTGCGATGAGATGAAGGTCAAGTGCACCTTCGTCGCCCAGGATTGGGACGGCATCATTCCCGCACTTCAGGCCGGCAAGTTCGACGCCATCGTCGCCTCGATGTCGATCACGCCGGAGAGGCAGGAGAAGGTCGACTTCTCGCACAAATACTACAACACCCCGTCGGCAATCGCCGTGCCGAAGGATTCGCCGCTCAAGGGCGTGACCAAGGAAGACCTCGCCGGAAAGAATATCGGCGTCGCCACCACGACAACCCATTTCAACTATGCCTCGAAGACCTACACGGACAGCACCATCAAGGGCTATCCGAGCAGCCCCGAGGAACAGGCTGACCTCGCCAATGGCCGTCTCGACGCCATCGAGGACGATATCGTAGTGCTGCAGCAGTTTCTGGATTCGCCTGAAGGCGCCTGCTGCAAGATTCTCGGCCAGCCCTCGCCGCAACCTGTCGAAATTTTCGGACCTGGCGCCGGCATCGCCGTTCGAAAGGGCGATACCGACCTGGTCAACAAGTTGAATTCCGCCATCGACGCCATCCGCGCAAACGGAAAATATAAGGAAATCAACGACAAGTACTTTAAGTTCGACGTCTACGGCGCCGAGTCCTGATCATCATTGCCAAGGCGGCGGGGTTTCCCTGCCGCCTTGTTCATCTCGGGAGCGCCGTGGGGTAAGGCCAGTCAATGCCAGTCCAAAGCATATGGACGCTGCTCAGTTGGGGACCGGAGGGCTGGAGTGACGATATTGCCTATGGTGCGTTGGTCACCATCGCGCTCGCGCTTGCAACGCTGCCGATCGGCCTGACGATCGGCTTTTTCGTGGCCTGGGCCAAGCAGTCCGAAGAACCGTCGCTGCGGCTGGCCGCCAACATCTACACCACCATGTTTCGCGGCCTGCCGGAATTGGTGACGCTGTTCCTGTTTTTCTTCGGCATGCCCATCCTGCTGCAATACGTCATCCGCCTCTTCAAACCGGAGGCAACGATCGATGTCGACAGCTTCATCGCAGGCATGATCGTGCTGTCGCTGATCTTTTCTTCCTACGCCAGCGAGGTATTCCTCTCCGCCTTTCGCGCCATTCCGAAGGGCCAGTATGAAGGCGGCTACGCAATCGGCCTGTCGAAATGGCTTACCATGCGCAAGGTGATCCTGCCGCAGCTGCTGCGCATCGCCTTTCCCGGCCTTGAGAATTGCTGGCTGAGCCTGCTCAAGGACACCGCCCTCGTCTCGGTCGTCAACCTCGCTGAAACCCTGCGCAATGCCGGCGTGGCGGCACGTGTCACCAAGCATTCCTTCCTGTTTTACAGCGTCGCCGCACTGGTTTTCCTCGTCCTGGCGATCCTGTCCTCGATCGCGACCGGGTTCATCTTGCGCTCGCTAGGGCGGAGGGAGGCACGATGAGCGTCACGGAAGCGATCTCGGTCGACCGCCCGCCGCCGCGGGCACGCGGCTGGCCGCGCACCCGCATCGTCGGTTACGCACTCGTCGGCCTCTGGATCCTCTTCGGCCTCGGTATCTTCGCCTATCTCGTCTACGCCTGGAATGGCGAGTTCTTCGCCAGATATGCACCCGCCTATCTGCAGGGACTGTGGACCACGCTGTCGCTCGTCGCGATCTCGATGGTGGCCGGCGCGATCTTTTCGCTGCCCGTCACCTATGGCCGCATGTCGAAGAACCGGTTCTTGTCCGGCCTTGCCTATTGCTATGTCTATTTCTTCCGCGGCACACCGCTGCTCGTCCAAGTCTACCTCGTTTACTATGGCTTGGGCTCTTTCCGGCTGCAGCTCGAGTCCATCGGGCTGTGGTGGTTCTTCCGCGAGGCCTTTAACTGCGGCGTGTTTGCCTTTGCGCTCAACACCGCGGCCTACCAGGCCGAAATCCTCCGCGGCGCCATCGAGAGTGTTCCCAGGGGCCAATGGGAAGGTGCTGCCTCGCTCGGCCTGCACAAGCTGCAGACGCTGCGCAAGGTCATCCTGCCGCAGGCGTTCATCGTGGGCTTGCGGCCCTACGGCAATGAACTGGTTCTGATGATCAAGGCCTCGGCCATCGTCGCCATCATCACGGTCTATGACCTGATGGGCAATGCGAAGCTTGCCTACGCCAAATCCTTCGATTTCCAGGCCTATGTCTGGGTCGCCATCGTCTATCTGGTGATGGTCGAAATCCTGCGCCATGGCGTAGAATGGATCGAGCGCAGGATTACGATCCACCTCAATCGCTGAGCCGTTCCCGATCGGCCTGTGCCAGTCGATGCCGCAGCGCGCGCCTTGACGAATTCGTCGCATGGCCTAGAGCTTCCGCAGCTGAAATCTCTTTTCCGTCGGAAGGACAAGGCATGGCATCGGTGGCATTTCTCGGTCTTGGCGTCATGGGCTATCCCATGGCCGGACACCTGAAGAACAAGGGTGGCCACGAAGTGACCGTCTACAACCGCACCCAGGCCAAAGCTGAGCAGTGGGTCGCCCAACATGGCGGCGGCTTTGCCGCGACGCCGGCCCAGGTCGCCGAGGGCAAGGATTTCGTTTTTTCCTGTGTCGGCAACGATGACGACCTGCGTTCCGTGACCACAGGCCCCGCGGGAGCCTTCAAGTCGATGAAGAAAGGTTCGGTCTTCATCGATAACACCACGGCTTCGGCTGAAGTCGCGCGCGAACTGGCCGAAGCCGCGCAATCGGGCGGCTTCTCATTTCTCGACGCGCCCGTCTCCGGTGGCCAGGCCGGCGCCGAGAACGGTGTGCTGACCGTCATGGTCGGCGGCGATGAGGCCGCCTTCGACAGGGCCAGGCCAGTTATCGACGCTTTTGCTCGCATGGTTGGACTGATGGGATCGGCGGGCGCCGGGCAGCTCACCAAGATGATCAACCAGATCTGTATCGCCGGGCTGGTGCAGGGGCTTTCGGAAGGCATCCATTTCGGCAAGAAGGCAGGTCTCGACATTGAGAAGGTCATCGAGGTGATTTCCAAGGGCGCGGCCGGTTCCTGGCAGATGGAAAACCGGCACAAGACCATGAACGCCGGCAAATATGACTTCGGTTTCGCCGTCGACTGGATGCGCAAGGATCTCGGCATCTGCCTTGAAGAGGCCGATCGCAACGGGGCCAGGCTGCCGGTGACCGCGCTGGTCGACCAGTTCTACAAGGACGTACAGGCGATGGGCGGCAAGCGCTGGGACACGTCTTCGCTGCTGGCGCGGCTGGAGAGGTAGGCGCAGTGTCCGCGCCCGTTCCAGGCTGGACCGCGCAGGACATCGTCGCCCATCTGCACTCGATCGGAACCGAGGAAATCCGCGCCGGCATGGGGCGGTTCGGTATCAACACCGCGACCGCGCTCGGTGTCGCCAATGCGGATTTGCGGCCTTTGGCGCGCAAGCTGAAACGCAACCACGAGCGATCCCTGGCGCTGTGGGACAGCGGCGTTCGCGAAGCACGGCTGATGGCGGCCTTCACCGGCGAGCCGAAAAAGATCACCATTGAAGAGTGCCGCCGCTGGGCCGGCGATTTCGATTCCTGGGAGATCGTCGACACCGTATCGGATCTGTTCGTGGATACGCTGTTCTGGCGCCAGCTGGTCGAGGAGTTTGCCGCCGACGAGCGCGAATTCGTTCGCCGCACGGCCTTCGCCATGCTGGCATGGGCGTCAGTGCATTTGAAAAAGGAACCGGACGCGACGTTTCTGTCCTACCTGCCGCTAGTCGAGGCTCATTCCCGCGACGAGCGCAATTTCGTCAGGAAAGCGGTCAACTGGGCGTTGCGGCAAATCGGCAAACGGTCGGTGGGTTTGCATGGCCCTGCCCTTGCCCTGGCGCAGGAACTTGCCAACTCCGCGAACAGAACGGGCGCGCTGGATCGGCAAGGATGCGGTAAAAGAACTTTCGCATGCCAAAACCCACGAACGCCTCGCCGCCAGAAAGACCTGACAGGGCGAGGATTGCCGCGGCCGGTTCTCGCTGACAGGTGATGCGGCTCGAGCATTGACGCCACCGACAGCGGCGTCTTTACTCGCCCGCAAAGGATGCGACCATGAACCATTTTAAAGCGATCCTGGCGCTTGCGGCCGCGCTCGCACTCTCCACCGCGGGCGCTTCGGCCGAGACCACGCACATCTTCTGGAAGGATCTGCGCCCGGCGACGCAGGCCATCGCCGAAGACGCCGGCTTGCCGATGATCGCGGCGAAACTGCCGGATCATGGCGAGACACTCTCAGTCGCCCTGTACGACAAGATCATACAGTTGGCCGGCTATGCATTGCCGGTCGATCGCGACGGAGATCTCGTCTATCAGTTCCTGCTGGTGCCATGGACGGGTGCGTGCAGCCACATGCCGACGCCTCCGCCCAACCAGATCGTGCTGGTCACACCAGCCCATCCCTACAAGATGTCCGGGGCCTACCAGTCGGTTGCCGTCACCGGCGCCCTGAAGCCGGACATGGAGAAGAGCCAACTGTTCATTCTCGACGGCGTCAGCCTCATCCAGTCCGGCTACACCGTGCGCAAGGCAGATGTCGTGGGCGTCGACACGGTTCCGGACTCCGTTGTGTTGCCGGTGAACTCGCCCTGGCGCTTCCTCAACAAGAAGAAGAATTGAACGGCGGGCTCAGGCCGCGTTCGCGCCCGACTCCTTGTCCAGCACCATATAGTCGAGCGGGATTTCGGTCGTGTACTTGATCTGCTCCATGGCGAAGGACGACGACACGTCCCGGATCTCGATCTTCGCGATCAGCCGTTTGTAAAAGGCGTCATAGGCGGCGATGTCGGGCACCACGACGCGCAAGAGGTAATCGACGTCGCCACTCATCCGATAAAATTCGACCACCTCGGGAAATTCCTGGATGACCTCGGAAAACCGGCGCAGCCATTCATGGCTGTGCGAATTGGTGCGGATCGACACGAAGACGGTGACCCGCACATTGACCTTCTCGTGGTCGAGAATGGCGACGCGCCGCTTGATGACGCCCTCCTCCTCCAGCTTCTGGATGCGCCGCCAGCACGGCGTGGTCGACAGGCCAACTTTCTTGGCGACGTCGGCGACCGCGAGCGTCGCGTCCTCCTGCAGCAGGCGGAGAATTTTTCGGTCGAGGCGATCCATCGGAGGCTCCTGGTGGAATAATTTCGCTATATTCCCTTTTATTTGGGCCGTTCACAAGAAAGAAATTCTGTCCTCGGCGTTGAAAGCGAGTGATTTCTTGCTCAATGCCTAACCCAGGCGATAGCGAATTTCCGGGCGCAGGAAAGGCAGCAATTCCATTTCAAACCACGGATTCTGTTTCAACCAGCCCGTGTTGCGCCAGGATGGATGTGGCAGCGGCAGCACTTTGGGGCCGACGGAATTCTCCCAGATGGCGCGCCAGTCCATCACCGTTTCCGTCAGCGAGGCGCGCCGCGCCGCGCCCATATGCCAGGACTGCGCGTAGATGCCGATCGTCAGCACCAGGTCGATCCTCGGCATCAGCGCCATCAAGGGCGCGCGCCAGGCCGGGGCGCATTCGCGCCTCGGCGGCAGGTCGCCGCCCTTGGCGTCCTGTCCGGGAAAGCAGAAGCCCATCGGCACGATGGCGAATTTCTCGATGTCGTAGAATTCGTCGCTGGTCACATCAAGCCAAGTCCGCAAACGGTCGCCCGAAGCATCGGTGAAGGGCATGCCCGACAGATGCACCTTGGTTCCCGGTGCTTGGCTGGCGATCAGGATGCGGGCGCTGGAAGAGGGTCGCAGCACCGGACGCGGCTCATGCGGCAGCGGCTTGCCGATGGGGTTGTCCGCGCAGATGCGGCAAGCGCGGACCGTCGTGGCGAAGCTGTCCAGTTCCACGCTCAAGCGGCGGCACTCGGCCGGCTGGAGATCGCCTGATGCCACCGCGACACATTGGTGCATTCCTCCGGCACCTTGATGCGTGCCGGCTTCATGAAGTCGATCGCGATCAAACCTGTGATGTCGGCAATGGAATAGCTGTCGCCGGCGACGAATTCACGGCTACCGAGTTCAGCATCCAGCAACGTGAGAAACTCCACGGCTTTCGGCTTGTTGGCCTCGCCCCATTCGGGGATCTGCGGGATTTCCCATTCCTTCATGGCGGGATGGATATGGCGGAAAGACTGCGTGACGCTGGCGAGCAGGTTGAACTCCATCCGCCTCTGCCACATCTCGACCTGCGCCTTGCCAAGCGCGCCGTTCCCGAACAATGCCGGCTTGGGATGGAGTTCCTCGAAATAGCGGCAGATCGCGACGGATTCGGTGAGGATGGTGCCGTCATCGAGTTCCAGCACCGGCAGGCGCCGCAGCGGGTTGCGCGAGCTTACCGGCGGCTGCTTGTGCTCCAGCGCGCCCATGTCGACGGGCACCAATGGAACCGCGATCCCCTTCTCGGCGAGAAAAACCCGAACCCGCCGAGGGTTGGGTGCCCGGCCGCCGTCGAACAGCTTCATTTCGATCCTCCTTTTCCTTCCGCCAGACACGCTTCACCAGAAGCGAAAGATCTCGCGCGCCGCGTCGCCGATCGACGCCAGTGTGCCATTTTTTCGCTCGACGGCCCCGCCGTGGTGACTGTCGCGCCAGTCCTGCGGCTGGTCGAACGTGCCCGCCCAGATGCCAACCCTGGCCGCGCGGGCCGTCGCTTCCTCGCCTTCGAAAGCGCCATATGCAACGGCCCAGCCGGCCTCGACCTGGGCCCGGTTTAGGTCGGTGCCGCCGGCCTTGCAGTCGCCGAGCAACCGGCCATAGCGGTCGCGCTGCCAGCCGCTGCAGGTGACCGGCCTGCCGGCAATCAACCGCACCAGTGACCGGCGCGCCAGCGTGCCACAGGCATAATCGGCCCCGTTATTGCGACAAGTCTGGGTGTATTCCGGGGCATCGATGCCACGCATGCGGATGCGCTCGGCGCCAAGCGTGATCGAATCGCCGTCATTGATGATGGCTATACCTTGCGTCTTGCGTGTCTCCACTCGATCGAGACGCGCCGCAAGCAGGATCAGCAGCCCCAGAATGATGACGGTCAGCCCGTAGTCCAGCAGCTTGCGCCACGGGCTTCTCGGGTGCGCTGCCGCGTACCTCGGGCGCGACCTTGGGGACCAGGAACGGCTCATATGGCAAACGGTTGGTTAATCATTCGAACGTAGCTTAACACCTTGAAATCGCTGCGCGCATAAATTGAAGCTTTTGATGCCCTTGCAACGCTCGAACACAGCGGACAAGTTCATTGTGGACCGCAGGAAACGGCATCGCAACAGCGATGTCGCGCGCGCGGTTCGCAAGACGCGCGACCGTCTTTCGCAGCAGGCCGGCAATCTCGATTTCGACCGCGAGCTGCTGAAGCTCCATGCCCAGGCGATGACCAGCGGTGCCGTCGTCATCCCGATGCTCGTCCTGGCGATCGCCGCGGCCGGCCGTCTGGCCGGTGTGGGCAATGAGATCGGGCTCTGGGCGTTGTTTACACTGATCTCTTATACGATCGTCGTTTTCATGGCGCGGCGCATCGAGCGCACGGAAGCTTCCGAACTTAACGCCTTGCAAACGCGAAGGGAATTCCTGGTCGGCCACTTCCTTTGTGGTCTGGGCTGGGCCTGGTTCGTCTGGCTGGGCTGCGGGGCCTGCGAGGTCGACCAGTTCCAGGCGGTCAAGGCGGTGGTGCTGCTGTTTGCCATGGCAGGGACCGCCCTCATGGCCTCCTCCCTGAGCGGAGCACTGCTGGCGACCTTCGCGGTTCCAGTGGCACTCTACGCCTATGCCGCGACCAAGTCGTGGATGCCGGTCGGGGCCATCATGGCCGCCTTGCTTGTCCTGTCGCTGCCTTTCTTCGCCTATATTGCCAGTCACCTCAATCGCTTCTCTCTGCTGCTGTTGTCGTTCCGCTCCGAAAAGGACGCGCTGATCGCCGAAGTGGAGACGGCGAAGTCGATGTCGGACGAGGCGCGGCGGCGGGCCGAGGACGCCAACCTGGCAAAGTCGCGTTTCCTCGCTTCGATGAGCCATGAATTGCGCACGCCGCTCAACGCCATTCTCGGCTTTTCCGAGGTGATGGCGAACGAGGTCCTCGGGCCGATGAGCAATCCCACCTATCGCGACTACGCCCACGACGTGCATGATTCAGGCCAGCATCTGCTCGATCTTATCAACGAGATCCTCGACCTATCGCGCATCGAGGCCGGCCGATATCAGCTCAACGAGGAGCCTGTCATGTTGCTCAACATCGTCGAGGATTGCTGCCACATGATGGAGTTGAAGGCGCGCAACAAGGACATCCGCGTCCTCCAGGATTTCGAACAGACATTGCCGCGCCTGTTCGCCGACGAGCGCGCCGTGCGCCAGATCACTCTCAACCTTCTGTCCAATGCCATCAAGTTCACCGCCACCGGCGGCGAAATCCGCGTCCGGGTCGGCTGGACGGCGGGCGGCGGACAATACATTTCGATCAAGGACAATGGTCCGGGCATTCCCGAGGACGAGATCCCGGTCGTGCTTTCAGCCTTCGGCCAGGGTTCGATCGCCATCAAGAGCGCCGAGCAAGGCACCGGGCTTGGCCTGCCGATCGTGCAAGGGCTGCTCGCCATGCATGGCGGCGAGTTCGAGCTTCATTCCAAGCTGCGCGAAGGCACCGAGGCGATCGCCATCTTCCCGCTGAGCCGGGTGATGGAAGAACTGCCGGCGCTGCCGACCGCGGCGGTGGCCGCGCGACGGCGGTAAGGGCCTCGTAAACGCCGGTGCCGTGTGGTCAACCGCGAACCGCGGCCGCCATGCCCGAACTGGTCAGTGCCGCCGCCTTGACCAGCCCAGCCGCCAGAGCGGCTCCTGCCCCTTCGCCGTGGCCGATCCCCAGATCGAGCAGCGGACGCAGCCCAAGGCGCTCGGCGGCCCTTGCATGCGCGGGCTCCGGCGACAGGCTGGCGAGAAGACAGTGATCAAGCGCTGCGGGGTTCGCTGCATGCAGCACCGCCGCGGCTGCCGTTGCCGCGAAGCCATCGAGCAGTACCGGTATCCGCTGCATCCGCGCGGCAAGGATTGCGCCGGCTATCGCGGCGAACTCGCGGCCGCCGACCCGGCGCAGCGCTTCAAGCGGGTCTTCGAGATCGCGGCCGTGAAAGGCCAGCGCCGCATCGACCACCTCTGCCTTGCGAGCCCGCATCGCCGCCTCGGCGCCGGATCCCGGGCCAACCCAGTCGACACCCCTGCCCCCAAAAACCGCGGCGAGCAGGGCGGCGGCGACGGTGGAGTTGCCGACGCCGAGATCGCCGAGACAAAGCAGATCGGTGCCGCCGGCAATCGCCTCCATGCCGAAGGCCATGGTGGCGGCGCAACCGCGCTCATCGAGCGCTGCGTCCTCGGTGATGTCGCCGGTCGGGATGTGCAGGGCAAGATCGAACACCTTCAGACCGAGGTCGTTGGCAATGCAGATCTGGTTGATCGCCGCACCGCCGGCCGCGCAAAGCTCGACCGCGTTGGCGGTCGCCGCCACGGGCCTCGGCGAAATGCCATGCCTGGCAACGCCATGGTTGCCGGCAAAGACAGCCATCAGGGGCCTAGTCGCGGCAGGCGGAGCGCGACCGCTCCAGGCCGCGAGCCATGCGGCGATGTCCTCGACGCGGCCAAGCGAATTTTCAGGCTTGCCGGCCTTGGCAAACAGTGCGCGCACGCGCGCTTCAGCTTTGAGGTCGGCTAATGGCAGATTGCCGAGCAGGTCGCGGAAATCGTCGAAAGGCAGTGCACTGGTCATGTCGCGAACAATGGTTCCTGGAGCAGAGGAGCGGAATAGCTGCCTTGCGTGCTCGGCACAACCTCCTCGATCGTCCTTCCTGGTTTGCCGCAAAGGCGGCCACGGAAGGCGCAATCGGGAGGGCTTGCATTGGCTGCGCCGTTGCACCATGTGGAGATGGAAGAGCGGATTCCGGACCGGGTCTCTCGAGAGAAAGTCATGACGGCCATCGAATCTCCCTGCATCCTGGTCTGTTCGATCGATATGCAAACCGGCTTCTGCTTCGGTTGCGGCCGCACGCGCGAGGAGATCGGCGCCTGGATAGGGATGACGCCCGAGACGCGCCGCAGCGTGATGGCCGAACTGCCGGCCCGGCTTGAAACCGTCGAGCGCCGGCCGCGCCGGGAAACGCGCCGCACCCGCATGGTACGCGAACGCGACGCACACTAGCGAGGGACGAGTGAGCAGCCGGCTGTTCTGGATTTTGATGACGGTGATCGGTGTCGGGGCAGCCCTGCTCATGCTCAACGATTCCGCCGGCAGCACGTTCGGCGTCGAGAACCACGATTTTGGCCGGCTGATCTGGCTTGGGGCTTTCGGCGCCCTTATCGGCGCCGGCTTGCTGCGGTCGGCTCCGCTGGGAGCAATGGCCCGCAACCTCGGCGCCTGGGCGGCTATCGTGCTCGCGCTGATCGCCGGCTATCAATATCGCTACGAGCTGCAGGACGTCGCCAGCCGGGTGACCGCCGGTCTCGTTCCCGGCAGCCCGCTGGCGCTCGGTGTCGAAGACGGCCACGCCACCGTGACCTTGGACAAGGCCGACAATGGTCATTTCGAAGCGCGCATCCTGGTCAACGGCAACCCGGTTCGCGCCGTTGTCGACACCGGCGCCACCAGCACGGTGCTGAGTTCGGAGGACGCCCAGGCCTCAGGCTTCAATCCCGCGGCGCTCAACTACACGATACCGGTTTCGACCGCCAATGGCATGGCGCGCGCCGCGGCGGTCAAAACCGACGAACTGGCGATCGGCGGCATCGTGCGCAAGCATATGCCGGTGATGATCGCCGCCCCCGGCATGCTGAGCCAAAGCCTGCTGGGCATGAATTTCATCGGTTCGCTGTCGGGTTTCGACGTGCGCGGCGACCGGATGATCCTCAGGGACTGAGCTCAGGCCGCCTCGGCGGCCGCTCCACCGAGTTCGACAGCCGCGAAAGCCATCTTCAGCATATCCGCCCCGGCCCCGGGTCGAGTTGCGTCGGTGGACAGGATCTGACGGTAGCGGCGCGCGCCGGGCAGCCCGTGAAACAGCCCGACCATATGGCGGGTAACATGGCCGAGCCGGCCCCCCCGTTCGATATGGCGCGCCGCATAATCCGCCATCGCATCGATCAGTGCCGCGAAATCGAACGCTTCCGACCGCGCACCGTAGAAGGCGGCGTCAACGCCGGCCAGAATGCCTGGTGTGTAGTACGCGGCGCGGCCGAGCATGGCTCCGTCGGCATGGTCGAGATGCAGCCGCGCCTCGTCAAGAGACTGAATACCGCCATTGATGCCAATGAATTTGTTTTGTTTACCAGCCTTCAGCCGGTAGACCCTGTTATAGTCGAGCGGCGGGATGTCGCGATTTTCCTTGGGGCTCAGCCCTTCCAGCCACGCCTTGCGTGCGTGCACCCACAAAGCATCGGCGCCGGCATCGAAAACCCCATTCGCCAGTGCATCGAGCGCCGGCTCCGGATCCTGTTCGTCTACGCCGATGCGGCACTTGACCGTGACTGGCACCGTCACCGCCGCCTTCATCGCCGCGACGCAGGTTGCGACGAGGTCGGGTACTTTCATCAAGCAGGCGCCGAACGTGCCCGACTGGACGCGGTCGGACGGGCAGCCGACATTGAGATTGATCTCGTCATAACCGAAGGCTTCGCCAACGCGCGCCGCTTCGGCAAGTTTTGCCGCATCGGAGCCGCCAAGTTGCAGGGCGACGGGATGTTCCACCTCATCGAAGCCAAGCAGCCGCTCTCGCGCGCCGTGGATGACCGCGTCGGCCACAACCATTTCGGTATAAAGCAGTGCATGTGTCGTCAGCTGGCGATGAAAGAACCGGCAATGCCGGTCCGTCCAGTCCATCATGGGTGCAATAGCCAGTCTATGACCCTGATTTTTCAGCATTTTTTCTTTAACATCAAATCGTTAGACCTGCCGAGTGCACACGAATTTACGCCAGAATACGACCCTTTTCGCCACGTTTCGTCTCTCAGTGCACACGGAGCGCACGAAAATATGGCCACCTACACAAAACTCTCGTCCGGTTCCTGGCGTGTCCAAGTCCGTCGCAAAGGTGGCTACGTCAGCGAGACCTTCCTGCGCCGAGACGACGCACGGCGTTGGGCAACCGACGCCGAGCGCCAAGCGGATCGCGGTGAGACGCCGACAAAATCCCGAATAGCGCGCCTGAAAACCTTCGGCGAACTCATCGACCTTCATATCGACGACATGTGCGATGTAGGCAAGTCCCCTGCTCCAAGGCCGCGGGATCGTATCCCGCGTGGCGTAGCTGGCGGGTTTGGTCGCCGTGCTGTCCGGCTTGGGCCGGGGTGATCAGCGCGCCAAGACGCTGTCTTGCGGTTCAAGCGCTGTTTCGAGCCGTAAGAAAAACTGATCGTGCAAAGCGCAATCAGAGATAATTAAATTAGCAATATTGCGCATTGCGGTGTAATTTTGTGTTGCAGTGCAGCATGTCGCCATAACTCACACCGTCCAGGTTCCTGCACCACGCGCAGTCGGCAGAGCCATCGAAGTCAGGGGTGCGCGTCGCTGAGAAGCTCGCCGGGCGCCCGGTTACAGTGCCTGCATAGCCAACTGTTCGCGGAGACAACAGAGGCCCATGATCCAAGACAATACCACGGTGGGCGTCGTGGTGCCGATGTTCAATGCTGAACGAACGATTCGCGCGACCCTGAACAGCATCTGCGGGCAACACTACCAGGCGCTGGACATTGTCGTCGTCGACGACGGCTCGACAGACCTTTCTGCTTCGATTGTGGCCTCCTACACTGAACAGGATCGCCGTATCCGCTTGATAAGGCAGTCGAACGGCGGCGTTGCGAAAGCGCGCAATCGTGGAGTTGCTTCTACCGATGCGGAGTTCCTGGCTTTTGTCGACGCCGACGATCTTTGGGCCCCCTCCAAAATCGCGCTTCAGATGTGCACCTTACAGCAAGGCGGCTCTTCGGCAGGCCTGGCATATTGCTGGTTCGCCGATATAGACGGCGACGGCCGGGTATTCTCATTGCATAACCGGCCCGATGCCGAGGGTCGCGTGCTCCAACGCATGTGCAGGACGAATTTTGTTGGCAACGGAAGTTCAATGCTGGTCCGTCGCGCCGCGTTCGAGCGAGCGGGAGGCTTCGACCCTTCCTTGAGAGCTAGGAACGCACAAGGCTGCGAGGACCTGCTGATGTGCCTCAGAATAGCCGAAAGTTACGAGTTTCGCGTCGTCCCTCAGTACCTCGTGGGTTACCGGATGACGAACGCCAACATGTCGAGCGATGTCATGCAGATGCTTCGTTCTTGTGAAATTGTCCTTGCCGAGTTTCGCCAGAAGTACCCGCAGTTCGGGGACGATCTCGACGATCATCTGATCGACATGCTGCATTGGCTCGCCGTAAGAGCCTTGATCTGTGGGCGGCTTTCGGCAGCGTATGGCCTGATGAAGAAACTCTTCCTTATGGAGCCAGGGACGGCGATTTCTCGCCTGCCAAGAATGATGGACATTTATTGCCGAGCCCGGCTGGTCCCTCGGTGGGTCAAAATCCGGATGAAAAGGATGCGAAACAAGAACGCCGAGTTCCAACCCCACTACGCAGAGAGCATCTGGTGAGACTGGTCGTGCGATTGCGGCGGCTCTTTCGCCTGGCGGCGGCGCCAGCCTGGGCTGGGCCGACCGTGGTGGGGCTTGGACTGCTCGCAGCGGTTCTGGAAGGTACGGGTCTCGTTCTGTTCATTCCCCTGCTGCAGAGCCTCGGAGCCTCGCCGCCTCAGCCCGGTAGATGGCAACCGATGTTTGATAGAATCCTGTCGCCCATTCCGCATCATTACCTAACCGCCTTCCTGGTCGGAGCGCTTTGCGTCAGCATCGTCCTCAAGAATGCAGTCCATCTCGCCAACACCTGGGTAACCAGATACATCGACGGCCTCGTCGCGCACCGGTTGCGATCCAGGGTTTTCGATCAGACGATAAGTTCGTGCATCGACTACCGTGTCGAGAACCGTCGAACGGACATCATCACGACGATTGCCAACAATACGTGGAAGGTCAGCCAGGGCCTGAGCCTGGCCTACCGATTGCTGGTCTGCCTTTGTACCTTCGGCGTCTTCGTTCTCTTGATGCTATTGATCTCGGTCCGATTGACCTTTTTTTCGATGATTTTCCTGCTTTTCGCAGCAATGGCCATTCGTCTGGCCACGCGACGCGCTGACGAGACCGGCAAGGCTGTCGTCGAGGAAAACAAGCAGTTCGGCCTCAGGATGTGGGAAAGTATCAATTCATTGCAATTGATCCGTGCCTTCGCACAGGAATCCTACGAGCATGACCGGTTCGTTCAGACATCGGACAGGGTAAGGCGTCGTCTGTTGAGGCTCGACATGCTTTGGGCGACCCCCGGGCCTGTCTCGGAGATCTCGATCACGATCCTGATCGGTGCACTGGTTCTCATTGCCGAATCCGCAAGCATAGGAATCGCGGCTCTCGCCGCTTTCCTGTCGCTGCTTTATCGTCTCCAAGGTCCCACACGGGAATTGCTGCAGTCGAAGATTGCGCTGGACGGGCTTGCGGGCGCGATTGACGATGTGGACGAGTACCTGCGCACAACGCAAACGCCGTTTCTCAGCCAAGGCTATCTGCCGGCGCCCGCGCTCAAGACCGCCGTCGAATTTCGCGATGTCTGCTTTCGGTATGCGCCCGATCAGCCTTTGGCGCTACAGGATGTCTCTTTCAGTATCCCCGCCGGCAAGACTACGGCAATCGTTGGCGAGTCGGGTGCCGGCAAGTCAACCGTCATGGCCCTGCTCTTTCGCTTCATGGATCCGACGTCGGGGGAAGTCCTTGCCGACGGTATGCCGCTTCCATGTTTCGAGTTGCGCAGTTGGCGCAAGCGGCTGTCGCTGATGTCCCAGGAGGTGTACCTCTTCAACGATACCATCGCTGCCAACATCGCTTACGGCGATTTCGATGCTGGTCAGAATGAACTGCGCCAAGCGGCCCGCATTGCGAAGGCGGACGATTTCATCCGCTCGCTTCCGGAGGGCTACGAGACGCAGATCGGCGACCAGGGAATGCGCGTGTCGGGGGGCCAGAGGCAGCGGATCGCCCTGGCCCGGACCATACTTCGCAATCCCGACATTCTCCTTTTGGACGAAGCCACGAATGCGCTCGACGGCGGGACGGAACAGGCGTTCCAGATCGCCCTCGAGCAATATTCGCACAATCGCACCGTGGTTGTCATTGCGCATCGCCTGTCCACCGTCCAGGCCGCTGACCAGATCATCGTGATGTCGAAAGGACGCGTGATCGAGATTGGTCCGCCGGATCAACTCCTGAAGCGAGCGGGCCATTTTTCAAAACTTCACGAGTTTCAAAACGGTCGTGTTGCCATGGGTGCGAATTAAGGCGATGGGCTACAAGATTGTCGACATCGAACTGTCAATTCCGCTGGCCCCGGTTGAGCTTGCGCCAGAGCACGACGGCGTTGGTCTCATTGCCCGCTGGCAGGGCCGGCTTGTCGGCTTTGAGATGATCGCGCTCGCCTCCGCCGCGATCCTGTCGGCGGAGCAACTGAAATCCATTGCCGATGAACGTTTCGCCGATCGGATCTTGGTTGCGAAGATGGATAAGGAATTGCTGCGGCGAAGACCGGTTGGGCAATTGCCCCTGCCGAGCCTCTCCATCGCGATTTGTACGAAAGACCGCGCCGAACGTCTTTCGAGGTTGCTGGGTTCGCTCGACAGCATCCGACTTGGAACCGCTTTTCCGAGCGTCGAAGTCGTCGTGGTGGACAATGCGTCTGTGGATTCGTCCACGCGCGAAGCAGTCGGGCGCTTCAAGGACGTTCTCTATGTATTCGAACCGAGGCCCGGGCTAGATTTTGCACGAAACGCCGCTCTTCACTCGGCCAGCGGTGGCCTGGTTGCCTATCTTGACGATGACGTGGTCGTCGACCGCAACTGGCTTGACGGGCTTGCCAAAGCCTGCCGGGACAATCCCGGTGCCGGCGGCTTTACGGGTTTGGTGCTGCCGCTTCGCCTGGACACCGAGGCGCAGATCTTTTTCGAACGAAGGGGCGGATTTGGCCGCGGCTTCAGGCGTAATGAATTCCACAACACCCGATTCGACAATGCGCTGCACCCGGTAGGGTCTGGTATTCTCGGCGCCGGCTGCAACATGGCTTTCGACCGCACGCTGCTCGTATCGCTGGGCGGTTTCGACGAAGCGCTCGATACCGGAGCACCGCTGCCTGGCGGTGGCGATCTCGACATTTTCTATCGTGTCCTGCGATCAGGCCGGCCCATGATCTATGAACCGGAGTATGCCGTTTACCACGAGCATCGCGAGACTATCGAGCAATTGAGACGGCAATATTGGACATGGGGACTTGGTATGATGGCCTTTCTTGTCAAAAGCCGTCGGACCGACGGAGAGCTCAAGGCACGGCACCGTGGCATGGTTTGCTGGTGGTTTTTCGATCGGCTGAAAGCGCTGGCACGGGCCGCGCGCAAGCTTCAAGGTCGTGACTTGCGTTTCGGCATTGCAGAGTTGTGGGGTGGAATCTACGGCCTGGCAGGCGAATATGACCGCTCACGTATCCGCGTCCAGAGAATCCGGGAGCAGAACCGGTGAATGGCGACGCCTTCCGTGTCAGGCAAATCGATCTCGGCTCCGTCTGTGCGGACGCCGATGCCGGAGATATCCCTTCACTATCGATCTTCTGGTGGAAGGACTTGCCGCTGGGAATGCGAGCGTCCTTGCCTGACGAATTGCCCTACAGCGAGGCACGTCTGCGGCAGTTCGCGGCGGAATTTTCGGCAGCACAATTGGCCGCCCGCAGCACCCCGCTGGGCGCCCCCTTGCGGGCGACCTATGAAGGATCGCCAAAGTCCGCGCTCTGTTTGACGGCGGCGCTCGGGGCCGAGGACCTTGTCGGCCGCCTTGATGAACTTGCAACTGCGTCGTCAGCGTCGGCCCAGCACATCTCAGTCGTAATTTGCACGCGTGACCGCGGCCCCGCCCTGGCGGAGTGCCTTCAAAGCGTTGCAAGGCAACGCAGCGCCCCGGGCGAAGTCATCGTCGTTGATAACTCCCGCGACGGCAGCGCTCGGCCGGTATGTATCGGCTTTCCTGAGGTCCGTTACGTTCATGAGCCGCGGCCTGGATTGAGTGTTGCCCGATCCGCCGGCATCCGGGAAAGCCGTCAAGACATCATCGCGTTCACGGATGACGACGTCGAGGTTCATCCTGGCTGGACTGCCGAAATCGCACGCGCCTTTGAAGAATGGGACGTCGAGGCCCTGACCGGCCTGGTGCTGCCAGCCCGGCTCGATACGATCGCCCAACGCCGCTTCCAGTTCGACATGGGCGGTTTTGGGACCACCTTCGTGCCGCTTCTCTTCGACCGCCGCTTTTTCGACGAGACTCGGCCAAGCGGAGCGCATGTCTGGAAAATCGGAGCCGGAGCCAACATGGCCTTCCGGCGATCAGCCTTCGATCGGGTAGGCTCGTTCGACGAGCGCCTCGGCGCCGGTGCTGCCGGATGTTCCGAAGATTCGGAGCTATGGTACCGGCTGCTAGCCACAGGAGGGACTTGCCTGTATGAACCTCGCGCCGTTGTCTTCCATCATCATCGCCGCGACTGGCCGGGCTTCAGACAGCAAATAAGAGCCTACATGAAGGGCCACGTCGCAGCTCTTGTCACGCAATATGACAATTTTGGCGATCGCGGAAACATCGATCGCATCTGGAAGCAACTGCCCGCATATTTTTTGAGAACATTCGTCAAGGCGCTTTTCGAAGGCCCCCCCGGCAGGACCAGGATCCTCGCGGCAGAGGTCGAAGGCTGGCTGGCTGGTCTTCAATTCCTCGTCCGTTTCGGCTGGCGAAAACGGCGAACATCAAATTGGTTGAGGAAGAAAATCGATGATCCGCAAGGCGCCGCTCGGACAATTCCTGTCTCGAAATCCCTTTCCAAACGCTCTGACCGACGGCCTTTTCTACCGTGAGAAGATGCGCGCGATTCATCGCGTCGCGCCCGCGGCGATCGACGGGCCCGGCCGGATACTCGAAATTGGAGGCGGGCGCAGCGGGATGGCAAGTATCCTCTATCCGAACGCTGAAGTCGTTAACCTCGATCTCGATCCCGAGTTGGGCAACCACCAGCCAGATTGGGCGAGGTCGACCTTCGTCTGCGGCGATGCCTGTGACCTCCCCTTCGCGAATGACAGTTTCGACGTGGCGACGCTCTTCGACGTGCTTGAACACATTGAGGATGACCGTAGTGCCGCACAAGAGGCCTTGAGGGTCGTGCGCCCAGGCGGGTATGTTCTTGTCTCGACGCCACATGCGGAGTGGCATTACCCGTATTTCCGCATCATGAAGCCCTATTGCCCGCATGAAAGCGAACTGATGCAGGAATGGGGTCACGTTCGTCGCGGCTACTGGGATCCCGAACTCGCAGCGCTCTTCGACCGTGTGCCGGAACGCCGCGCCACATTTATTAACCCGGTGACGGCACTGTTTCACGACATCGCATTTTCTCGTTTCGGACGTCGTCGCCGCAAGATACTTTACGCTCTAGCGGCGCCGATAACGGCTGTCGGATACGTGCTGCACCAACGCTCGACACGCGGCACGGAGACGGCTTTTTCCTGGCGCAAATGAATTTTTGAGGCACTTGATGGGCCGCCGCTCTTCCCTCGTCATCGCCCTCTTTCCATGGGGCGACGTCGTGGAGGAATTCCTCGATCCGATAGGATTGCGGCTTAAGGATTTCGTCGAACAGATGACCGGCGGCTGGCTGTTCGGTTACGCCTCCGCTCTGCAACTGGCCGGGCATAGGCCGGTCATCGTGTGCGCTTCCGAAAATGCTTCGCGGATAGAATGCCACTACCATGCCGGCACGGGCGCGCCGATCTGGATTGTTCCCGGCGCGCGCGCGCGTCAAGGTCACTCCGCAGCGGCTCACAGTCTGCGGCGCTGGTCCGCGACGCCGCTCCCGGCATTCCGGAAGGTGCTCGCCCGATCCCAATGTGATGCAATTCTCGTTCAGGAATACGAATACACGCGGTTTGATGCGCTTGCCTGGCTGGCAGTCCGTATGCGGATTCCGCTCTATGCAACGTTCCAGGGCGGCGACCTGACGCTCTCCTGGATAGAGGCGATCGCCAGGCAGACTTCTCTCCGTGCCTGCAGCGGCCTGATCGTCGCATCGGCAGCGGAGCGTGAACGCCTCGCCAAAGCTTACCCGCACATAGCGCTCAACATCGCCAATATCCCCAACCCCATCGATTGCGGAGAGTGGATAGCGATCGAGCGTCGGCAGGCGCGGCAAGATCTCGGTTTGGCGAGCGGGAATTTCGTCGTCGTCAACCATGGACGCATCGACGTTCGCCGGAAAGGGCTCGATGTGCTCCTGAACGCATGGTCCCTTTTTTCGCGCGATGCTTCGTCCGAACTGGTTATCATCGGCTCGGGGCAGGACCGAGACATTTTTGCCAGGCTGTTGAGCGAGGCCGCTCTACCGAATGCGAGATGGCTTTGCGACTATACCACGGACCGGGCTTTGATACGGCGTTGGCTTTCGGCGGCGGATGCCTATGTCACAGCGTCCCGCACCGAAGGTATGCCCGTCGCACCGTTGGAGGCGATGGCCTGCGGCCTTCCGATCGTTGCCACCGACGCACAGGGCCTACCCGACATCTTGGCGAATGGCGAGGCATCCGGCGGCCTCATTGTTCCAAGGGACGAGCCGGCGGCCATTGCACGGGCGCTGAAGAAACTTAAGGACGATCCGGTCATGCGAGAGCGCCTCGGACAGGCGGCGCGAAAGCGGATAGAGGAAAATTTTTCGCTCGGCGCGGTTGCTGGCGCTCTTGATCGCTTGCTGACCGCGCGGTAGCCCACCAGCGCTATATTTCTTCCAATCGGCTGCGATGCCAAGCCAGTGCTGTCTCGACGATCCTGTCGATGCCCGATTGTTCGGGCACCCAACCGAGTTCCCGCTCGGCCTTGCCGGCCTCGGCAACAAGCGCTGGCGGGTCGCCTGGCCTGCGCGGCCCGTAAGCCACCGGAAGCCGTATTCCCGAAGTCCGGCTGACGGCGTCGACCAGTTCGGCCACCGTTGTGCCGGCTCCGGTTCCGAGGTTGTAGACGTGGACGCCCTTGTCCCGGAGAAGCTTCTCCCCTGCCAGGACGTGGGCGCGCGCGAGATCGACAACGTGGACGTAGTCCCGCATGGCGGTTCCGTCGCGGGTATCGAAATCGGCCCCGTTGATGACGAAGGTGCGGCCTGGCTTCACTGCCGCCGCTATGGCAAGCGGGATGACATGTGTTTCCGGTTCATGCCTTTCGCCGATTTCGCCGTCGGGGTCGCATCCGGCCGCATTGAAATACCGAAGTACGACCGCGTTGAGGCCGCGAGCAAGCGAGATATCCTCGACCATTCTTTCTATGATGAATTTGGACCAGCCATAGGGATTGATGGGCGACTGTCGATGCGTTTCGTCTATCGGAGACCGCGTCGGAATCCCGTAAGTTGCGCAGGTGCTCGAAAAAATCAGCTTGTCCAGGCCGGCCTTCAGCATTTCGTCGAGCAGGACCAGGGTGCCGAAACTATTGTTTCGGTAGTAAAGTTCCGGCCGCTCGACTGACTCGCCAACGTAAGCGTAGGCAGCGAAATGCGCCACGGCGTCCGGCCGATACTGGTCCAGGGCGGCCGCCACAGCGGCGGCGTCGGAAATATCGCCTTCGATCAACGGTCCCCATTTCACCGCGTCGCGCCAGCCGCGCGAAAGGTTGTCAAAGGCAACAACCGACCATCCGGATTCGGCGAATGCTTTGCAGCAGTGCGACCCGATATAGCCGGCCCCGCCAGTTACCAGGACCGTCTTCATTCGGCTGCGGCGGGCCGAATGTGCCCAGATGAAAGCACGTCCTCGAAATACGCAATGGTCTTGGCAAGGCCTGCACGCAATGCAATTTTTGGCTTCCATTTGAGTTCGCGGGAAGCATATCGGATATCGGGCTGCCGCTGCTTTGGATCGTCCACGGGTAGAGGCGAGAACCTGATCTTCGATCCGCTTCCGGTAAGTTCGATCACCAGATTCGCGAGCTCGAGCATCGTGAATTCCGCCGGGTTGCCGAGATTGACAGGACCGGTGATATCGTCGGACGTCTGCATAAGACGTACCAGACCGTCGATGAGGTCCTCGGCGTAGCAGAATGAACGCGTCTGCTGGCCAGTGCCGTAGACCGTTATCGGTTTGTTTTGCAGCGCCTGCACGATGAAATTGGAAACGACACGACCGTCGTCGGGACGCATCCTAGGACCGTAGGTATTGAAAATACGGGCTACCTTGATCCTCAGCTTGTGCTGTCGCCAATAGTCGAAAAACAGGGTCTCGGCACATCGCTTGCCTTCGTCATAGCAGGAACGAGGGCCAATCGGGTTCACTCTGCCCCAATAGTCTTCCAACTGCGGATGAACTTCGGGGTCGCCATAGACTTCGGAGGTGGACGCCTGCAGAATCTGTGCGCGAACCCGCTTGGCCAGTCCGAGCATATTGATCGCGCCATGGACGCTGGTCTTGGTCGTCTGGACGGGGTCGGACTGATAGTGGACGGGGCTCGCCGGACAGGCGAGATTGTATATTTCGTCCACCTCTACGTAGAGTGGAAATGTCACGTCATGACGAATAATCTCGAACGATCGGTCATCGAGGAGATGAGAGACGTTTCTGCGGCTTCCTGTGAAGAAGTTATCTGCACAAATTACCTGATGGCCCTCAGCAAGGAGCCGCTCGCATAAAAATGATCCCAGGAAACCTGCGCCGCCGGTCACCAAGATTTGTTTTGCCTGCTGCATTTTCAGGACCTCCGGCTTAATCTTAGACAGGACTAATAAAATAACCTGACGCAGGGCCATAGGCCACCGGCCCGCTTTCAATTTACGTTACGGGCAAGACATTGTTCTCGATGGACCACGGTTTGCGATCAGCGTCAGGATCCTGTCGACGCTGCCATCGGCAGGCGTCGCCGCCTTCTTGGCCTTAGTGAAGCTGTTTTAATTGATCGCGCTCATCGGCGTGATCCTGCTCGTCGGCATCGTCAGGAAGAACGCGATTGATGATCGACTTCGCGCTCGATGGCCGCGAACGCGCAATCCGTAAGCGGAAGATGCCACCTACCGCCTGCATCCTGCGGTTCAGGGGATCATGATGACGACGATGGCGGCCCTGCTCGGCGCCTTGCCGCTGGCGCTCGGCAGCGGCGCGGGTTCCGGGCTTCGCCGGCCACTCGGTATCGCCATCGTCGGCGGCTTGCTGCTGGCCTAACTCCTGACGCCCTGCACCCACCCGTCGTCCATGTCTGTCTCAGTCGGTTCAGCCACCTCAGATGGTTCTGGCATCCCAAAGGCCGACCCCCTAAATCGTCGTGGGCTCGGTCCAGGCTCCGACGTAAGCACATGAGTTGTCCGGTTTTATCGCCAGCCAAAGGGGGCTGGGGATGACACGGACAGTCTGGGCTGGGCACCAGCCTTCAAATCCAACGGCACGAATTTTTCCGAAGCAGGAACATAGAAGCATTATGCGAGTTAGGCGCGGACGCCTGCTCGCGTTCCACGATCTGCCAGGGTTCTCTTGATGTTCGACCGAATGCCCAAGACAATGTATCGCTGTCAGCTTTTCTTATCTGTCTTTGGTCTGCTGTTGCTGATGGGCGACCTGCTCCACGATGACAAGGCCATGGCTCAGCAGCCTTGTCCAGCCGATCACGATAGGCTGCTTACAGTCCTCAAAGCCAACGTGAAGGCAAGCGGCGGACCAGCCAATGGCGGCTTTGAAACCAACGAATGGGGCGCGATCGTTGCCCGCGACGGCACTGTCTGCGCGATTGCGTTCAGCGGCCCCGCGGTCGATTCGCAATGGCCGGGGAGTCGGCTCATCGCAGCGGAGAAAGCCAACACCGCCAACGGTCTCAGCCTGGCTCAAATGGCCCTGTCGACGGCCAATCTCTACGCCGGCGTGCAACCGGGTGGGCCGCTGTTCGGACTACAGGCGACCAACCCCGTCAACCAAGCCGCGGCATATGCGGGCGATCCCAAAACCTTCGGCAGCGCCAACGATCCGTTGGTCGGCAAGCCTATCGGCGGCGTCGTCGTGTTTGGCGGGGGCCTGGCCCTTTACGACGGCAAAACGATCGTCGGCGCGCTTGGCGTCAGTGGCGATTCCTCTTGCGCCGACCACAATGTCGCCTGGCGCGTTCGCGCGGCTCTCGACCTCGATAAGGTCCCGGCAGGCGTCAATCCCAACCGTAAGGATGCCATCATCTATGATCTCGATCCCGGCGGAAAAAGCGCCTCCGGCTGGGGTCACCCGCTGTGCTCGGGCACCGAGGCCGACATCGCGGCGGAACTCGGTTCAGGCGTCGGAGGCGCGACACCGAAATGAAGCAAGCAGCGCGGCGTGCAACACCCTGCGTTGACGCGGTACGCACGAACCGCCCGGCGGCAGCGGGAAAACGTCTCCAGAGCTTCCTTGCGGTGCTGCTGCTGGCTTGCACTCCCCTGCTGACGGGCGCTTCCGAAGCTCCGCCACTGTCGGCGATCTCGCCGCCTGCTTCCGCCGCGCCGCGCGACGATGGGCAATGGACGATGCCGGCCAAGAACTACGCGTCGACCCGCTACAGCGAGCTCACCGAAATCAACGAAGGCAACGTCAAGAACCTGCAGGTGGCCTTCACCTTCTCCACCGGCGTCAACAAAGGTCAGGAAGCGGCGCCGCTGGTCATCGCCGGCACAATGTACATCGTGGCCCCCTTCCCCAACGTCGTCTACGCGCTCGACCTCACCAAGCCGGGCGCGCCGATGAAATGGAAGTTCGAACCCAATCCCGAACCCGCGGCGCAAGGGGTTGCTTGTTGCGACGTCGTGAATCGCGGCGCGGCTTTCGCGGACGGGCGCATCTTCTTCAACACACTGGACGGTCACACCATCGCGCTCGATGCGAACACCGGTCAGCCGATCTGGAACTCCCATATAGGCAACATCAACATCGGCGAGACCATCACCATGGCGCCGTTGGTGGTGAAAGGCAAAGTGCTGGTCGGCAATTCAGGCGGCGAGATGGGCGTCCGCGGCTGGGTCAAGGCGCTCGACGCCGGCGACGGTCATGTCGTCTGGACGGCCTACGGCACCGGACCGGACAAGGACGTGCTGATCGGCCCGGATTTCAAGCCGCATTACGACATGGACAAGGGCAAGGACCTTGGCGTCACGACATGGCCGCCGGAAGCCTGGAAAATCGGCGGCGGCAACATGTGGGGCTGGATTTCCTACGACCCGGATCTCAACCTGATCTTCCACGGCACCGGCAACCCTGGACCGTGGAACCCGGATCTGCGGCCCGGCGACAACAAATGGACGTCAGGGATTTTCGCCCGCGACCCCGATACCGGAGCGGCGAAATGGTTCTACCAGTGGAGCCCGCATGATCTTCATGACTATGACGGGATCAACGAGCAGGTCCTGCTCGACATGAACTGGCAGGGCAAGCCGCGCAAGGTGCTGATCCGGCCCGAGCGCAACGGCTATCTCTACATTCTCGACCGGACCACCGGCGAAGTGCTGTCCGCGAAGCCCTACGGCCCCGTCAATTCCAGCAAGGGTGTCGACCTCAACAGCGGCCGTCTGATCGAAAACCCGGACAAGAAGACCGGTACCGGCAAGGTCGTCCGCGACATCTGCCCGACCGCGTCGGGGCTCAAGGACTGGCAGCCTTCCGCCTTCTCGCCGAAGACAGGGCTGCTCTACATACCGCATAACAATCTGTGCATGGACGAAGAAGGCGTCGAGGTGAACTACATCGCCGGCACGCCCTATGTCGGCATGAACGTGCGCATGATCCCCGGGCCTGGTGGGAACCGGGGCGCCTTCACCGCCTGGGACATCGCCGCGGAGAAGCCCGCCTGGACCCTCAAGGAGAACTTCCCGGTGTGGAGCGGCGCGGTCGTGACCGCCGGCGATGTCGTCTTCTACGGAACCATGGAGGGTTGGTTCAAGGCGGTCAGCGCCAAGACCGGCGAGCTGCTTTGGCAGTTCAAGACGTCGTCCGGCATCATCGGCCAGCCCATCACATATCGCGGTCCCGACGGACACCAATATGTGGCGATCCTGTCGGGTGTAGGCGGCTGGGCCGGCGCCATCGTGTCCGGCGATCTCGATCCGCGCGACGCCACCGCCGCCCTCGGTTTCGTCAACGCGATGAAGGATCTCAAGGACGCGACAACGGCGGGAGGCACGCTCTATGTGTTCCGGCTGCCCTGAGCCACTCAAGCGGGCCTCGCGCCAGGCGCGAAAGGCGCTCCAGCGAATGGCAACCGCCATGGCCGCCCTTGCCTTGCTCCTCTTGCCGGCGGCAGCCAATGCCCGGGAATTGAGGGTCTGCGCCGACCCGAACAACATGCCCTTCTCCAACGCCGCCGGTCAGGGCTTCGAGAACAGGATCGCCGAGATCGTGGCAGCCGATCTCGGCGCCAAGCTGACCTATACGTGGTGGGCACAGCGCCGGGGCTTCGTGCGCAACACGTTGAAGGCCGGCCTTTGCGATCTCGTGCCCGGCACGTCGGCCAATCTCGAAATGCTGCGCACCACCACACCCTACTATCGGTCGTCCTATGTTTTTGTCACCCGCCAGGACAGTCCGGATGTGGCGTCCTTCAACGATCCGCGGCTACGCGGCATGCGGATCGGCGTGCAACTAATCGGCGACGACGGTGTCAATTCGCCTCCTGTCCAGGCGCTCGGCCGCCGCGGCATCGTCGGGCATCTCGTCGGCTATCCCGTCTATGGCGACTATTCCGCACCCAACCCTCCGGCGCGCATCGTCGAAGCGGTGGCGACCGGCGACATCGATCTTGCCGTCGTCTGGGGCCCGCTCGCCGGCTACTTCGCGGCCAAGCAGAAAGTGCCCCTCCGCGTCACGCCCGTCACGCCTCGCATTGACGGACCGCAATTGCCCATGATCTACGACATCTCGATGGGCGTTCGGCGCGAGGACGATGCGCTGCGTGGCGATGTGAACAGCGCGCTGGCCAGGCACAAGGCCGAGATCGACGCATTGCTGTCGGAATACGGCGTGCCGCGCCTCGATGGCCCGGGGGGCCCAGTGCGATGAAGCATGGTGCCGCCATGCTCTTGTTTACGGTTCTAGCGCTTACGGCATGCCAGCGCGAGGAGCGGGACACGCGCCCGCAATCCTCGCTCGGATCGGGCGAGCAGCCGACGCCTGTGACGACATTGGAACCCGGTGGACAGCGGCCCTCCGCCAGCGACAATAAGGCAGCCAGCTTCGAGGCCAATGCCTTCCACCTCAGCGAGGGCAAGCGCCTGTTCAGCTGGTTCAACTGTTCGGGCTGTCATGCCAATGGCGGCGGCGGCATGGGGCCGGCCTTGATGGACCAGAAATGGCTTTACGGCAGTTCGATCGAGAGCATCCACGCTACCATCCGCGATGGGCGGCCAAAAGGCATGCCGAGCTTCCGCGACAAGATTCCCGATGACCAGATTTGGGAGCTTGCCGCCTTCGTTCGCTCGCTGAGCGGCAACGCACCCTCGTCCGCCGCGCCGCAACGCAATGACGACATGATGCCACATCCGTCGGAAAACCGCATGCCGGATGCAGCCACACTGGGGAAATCACCGTGAAGCGCCTTGCGTCGACAGGGTTCGGCACGGCCTGCGTCATGTTTTTGCAGGGATGCTCGGGATGGCAATCAGCGCTCGACCCGAAAGGGCCCGCTGCCAGTGAGCTGGCATGGCTCATCTGGTTTTTCACCGCGCTTTGCGCGGTGATCTGGGTCCTGGTGATGATTGCTCTTGCCACGCCGTTGATGATGCGGTCGCGGGACGGCGCCGAGCCGCTCGTGCTCGACGCCGGCGCCGATCATCGAAAGTTGCGCGTTGTCGTGATCGCCGTCGGGCTGACCGCAGTGATCGTGGTCGGGCTGACCTTGCTGAGTTTCTTCGCCAACAGGACGCTTGCGGCGATCGGCTCCGACGCCGCGCTCACCATTCGCGTTACGGGCCACCAATGGTGGTGGGAAGTGCGCTACGAAGACGCCACGCCGAGCCGCATCCTGACCACGGCGAACGAGATCCACATCCCCGCCGGGGAGCCCGTGCGGCTTCTACTGACATCGACGGACGTGATCCATTCCTTCTGGGTCCCGAGCCTTTCCGGCAAGCTTGACCTCATCCCCGGTCATATCAATGTGCTCGACATCAAGGCCGACAAGCCTGGCGTATATCGCGGCCAGTGCGCAGAGTTCTGCGGTGCGCAGCATGCGAACATGGGCACCTTCATCATCGCCGAGCCGAAGGAAAAGTTCGACGCTTGGTGGAACGACCAGTTGCAACCATCTGGCCCTCCCGCGAGCGACGAGGCCAAGGCTGGCGAGGACCTGTTTCTAAAGCGCCCCTGCGTGATGTGCCACAGGATCGGGGGCACTCCAGCGGGAGGAACCATCGCGCCGGATCTGACGCATATTGCCAGCCGGCGAACGCTCGCCGCCGGCACGTTGACGATGAGCCGAGGCAATATCGCCGCCTGGATAGCGGACCCCCAAGGCGTGAAGCCCGGTTCCCACATGCCTGTGGTGGAGCTCAACGGCGACGAACTCAACGCCATCGTCGCCTATGTCGAGGGTCTGAAATGAGCAGCGCGGATCTGACCAGCGAACGCGACCTGCCGCCGAAACGCGAGACCGCCACCAAGGGCGACCTGGCTCCCGAGCATGACGGACCGCGCGATACCGGCATGGACGATGCCAGCCTGCACCACTGGCTCACGCGGGCATGGCGCACGCCGCCCGGCATCATCGGAGCCCTGTCGAGCGTCGACCACAAGGTCATCGCAAGGCGCTATCTGATCACGGCCTTCATCTTCCTGTGCCTTGGCGGGCTGAACGCGGTCGCCATGCGAATCCAACTCTCGGGGCCGCAGCGTGGACTGATCGGGCCGGACCTCTACAACCAGCTGTTCACGATGCATGGCGTCACCATGATGTTCCTGTTCGCTGTTCCTATCGTGCAGGCAACGGGAATCTATCTGGTGCCGCTGATGGTCGGCACGCGCAACATCGCCTTCCCGCGGCTCAATGCATTCGGCTACTGGATCTACGTCTCGGGCGGGGTCTTTGCCTGGACCTCATTCCTCCTCAACATGGCGCCGGACGTCGGCTGGTTCGCCTATGTGCCCCTATCCGGACCGGAATTTTCCCCGGGCAAGCGCGCCGACGTCTGGGCGCAAATGATCACCTATACCGAAGTGTCGTCGCTCGCCGTCGCCGTCGCCACCATCGTCACCGTGTTCAAGCAACGCGCGCCCGGCATGTCGCTGGACAAGATACCGGTTTATGTGTGGGCCCTGCTGGTCACTTCCTTTGTCGTCGTCTTCGCGATGCCGGCAGTCATGATCACCTCGACCTTCCTCATTCTCGACCGGCTTGTCGGAACCCACATTTTCAACCCCGCGGAGGGCGGCGACGCCCTGCTGTTTCAGCATCTGTTCTGGTTCTTTGGTCATCCCGAGGTCTACATCATCTTCCTGCCGGCGACAGGGATGGTCTCCTCCATCATTCCCGCTTTTGCCCGGCGACCGACATTCGGCCATTTAGGGCTGGTCCTGTCGCTGATCGCGGTGGGTTTCCTGTCGTTCGGCCTTTGGGTTCACCATATGTTTGCGACGGGATTGCCGAAGCTCGGGGCGAGCTTCTTCACGGCGTCCAGCATGCTGATCGCCATCCCCAATGGCGTGCAGATCTTCTGCTGGCTGGCGACCTTGTGGGATGGCAGACCGGTGATCCGCACGCCGCTGCTGTTCGTCTTCGGCTTTTTCTTCATCTTCGTTATCGGCGGGCTAACCGGCGTCATGCTCGCCTCGGTGCCGCTCGACCTTCAGGTGCACGACACTTATTTCGTCGTCGCCCACTTCCATTATGTGCTAATCGGCGGATCGGTATTCCCGCTGCTGGGCGCGGCCTATTTCTGGTTCCCCAAGATCACCGGGCGCATGATGAGTGAACGTCTCGGACGCTGGCATTTCGGGCTGGCCTTCATCGGCTTCAACGCGGCCTTCTTCCCGATGCATCTCGTCGGCCTTTGGGGCATGCCGCGCAGGGTCTACACCTATCCGGCGGAGCTTGGCTGGGGCAACATCAACCTGTTCATCAGTGCCGGCGCGGTGCTGTTCTTCCTGAGCTTCGTGCTGTTCACTTTCAACCTGATACATGGCGCATTGAAAGGGGCTCCGGCCGGGGATAACCCCTGGGATGCCGGCACCCTGGAATGGGCCACGTCGTCCCCGCCTCCAAGTTACAATTTCACGCGCATTCCGATCGTGACGAATGTCGAGCCGCTGTGGGCCGAACGAGCGGCGCTCCCTGTCGCAACCGGACTCCGCGTCGATGTCCGCGAGTTGCTCATCTCGACTGTGGCGGAGGCCTACCCTGACATTCGCGAGAAATCTGCGACGCCGTCGATCTGGCCGCTGCTGGCGGCGATCGCCGTGGGCGGCACGTTCCTCTACTCGATCTTCACGCCGTGGGCGATCGTCTGGGGCGCCGTGCCGATCGCACTCACGCTGGTCGGCTGGTTCTGGCCCAAGGGCGATCCGGAGGACGAGGAATGAACCAGCGGCCCGTCACCGACCTTTCCGCTCTCCCTACGTTCGGCCATGGTCCGCGCAGCCCGACCTGGTGGGGCACGCTCGGCTTCATGGCGTTGGAAGGGACGGGCTTCGCGCTGGCGGCCGGCGCCTATCTCTACCTGGCGATGTCATGGCCCAACTGGCGTCTGAGCGCCCCGGAACCTAACCATTGGCCGGGAACCATCCTCACCCTGTTGCTGATCGCCAGCCTGGTCCCAAACCACATCCTCAATCGCTACGCCAAGCATTGCGCAATGGTACCGGTGCGAATCGGCATGGTGGTGATGTCGCTGTTCGGTCTCGCCCCGCTCGTGGTGCGCTGGTTCGAGTTCCCGGCGTTGAACATCTATTGGGACACAAACGCATACGGCTCGATGCTTTGGGTGCTGCTTGGACTGCACACCACGCATCTGATCACCGACGTGGGCGACACGATCGTGCTGACGGTGCTGATGTTCACCCGCCATGGCTATAGCGGCCGGCGCTTCGGCGATGTGGGCGACAACGTATTCTATTGGGATTTCGTGGTGCTCACCTGGATCCCGATCTACCTGCTCATCTACTGGGTACCGAGGCTAGGCTGATGCGCGCGCTGCGGTTGGGAACGTCCTGGGGTGGTCTTCTGTCGGGGCCTTTGGCTTGGGCAATCTCGACGCAACTGAACTACGCGCTTGTTCCGTGGCAGTGCAATCGCCAGATTCCGGTCGTGCTTCCGATCGCATTGCTGCTGGCCTTGCTTTCGCTTCTCGGCGGCGTGCTTTCTTGGCGGGCACGGCGGCAGGGGGGCGCGGCTTTCAAGCCGGAGCGCACGCGCGGGACCGAGCAATTCGTCGCCGATCTCGGCATTCTTGCGGCTTTGCTTTTTGCCCTCGTAATCGTCATGCAGGGCAGCGCCGCGCTCATTCTCGACGAGTGCCTGCGATGAGCTTCGAGGCCTTTTTCTCAACCTCGATCTGCTATGGCGCCGGCGCGCCCGAAGCGGGATGGACGCTTGCGTTTCCCATCACGCTCCCTTTGGCCGCAATCGCGCTCATCTATGCGCTCGGAGCGAGCCGGCTGTGGCGCCGCAGCAGCCGGGGCCGCTCCGAGCGGACGCGGCAGGTTCTGTTGTTTGCCGCCGGCTGGGGCGTTCTGACCGGAGCACTGGTTAGCCCGATCCATGCGCTTGGCGAACGGGTGTTTGCCGCCCACATGATCGAGCATGAACTGCTGATGGCGGTAGCGGCGCCACTCCTTGTCGCCGCCTGCCCCGGCGCGGCCCTGATATGGGCATTGCCAGCCGCACTCCGCCGAGGGACGGGAAGGCTCACGCACGGCAGGATTGTCCAGGCGATCTGGACGGTTGCCAGCCGTCCCCTCAACGCAACCATCATCCACGGTATCGCGATCTGGATCTGGCACGTTCCCGTCCTGTTCGAGGCAGCGCTTCAGCAGGGCGTGCTGCACTACGCCCAGCATGCGAGCTTCCTCGGCACAGCCCTGCTGTTCTGGTGGGTGATTCTGCCGCGTTCCGGCCGCCAGCAGGCCTGTGGCAGCGCGGTCATGCATCTCTTCTTCACGTCACTGCACACCGGTCTGCTCGGCGTGCTCCTGCTGTTGTCGCCCAGACTCTGGTACCCGCAAAATGCCGGAGGCGCGGCGCTCTGGGGCCTAACCCCCATCGAGGACCAGCAGCTCGCCGGACTGGTGATGTGGGTTCCGGCTGGCCTGATCTATGGCGGAGCCGCCTTGCTGCTTGCCGGCCTTTGGATAAGCAAGAGCGGAACCAGAAAGGCAACCCATGCGCTCCGGCCTGGCTAGGATGGTGAGCGGCGCGCTCGCCGCGATCCTGCTGCTGACCGCGGCAGTCGCCGCGGCGACCTTGTGGTCCGACCGCCGTGATCGTGTTCGCAACGAATCGGACATGGCGACCGGCGGCTTGGGCGCGCGCGCCATTCCGATCATGATCGCGAACGGGTGCTCCGGATGTCATACGATCCCCGGCGTGCCGGGGGCACAGGGACAGGTTGGTCCACGCCTCGACTCCAGCCTTGCCGACCGGGTCTTTATCGGTGGCGTGCTGGCGAACAATCCGGAGAACCTGATCCGTTGGATACGAGCGGCCAGGGAGATCAATCCGCACACGGCCATGCCATCGACTGGGATCACGGAGCAGCAGGCGCGTGATATCGCCGCCTACCTCTACGCCTTGAAATGATCAGCCCTCGCCGCCGCGCCGGGACCACAGGCCGCGGCCGGGGTCGTAGCCGACCACTGCCGCCAGGAAAAACACGACGAGGCAGGCGAGAACGACAAGGGCGGAAACGGGATCGAAGCGCAGATAGAGCGTGAAGCGTATCAGTTCGACCGCCGAACTGAACGGGTTCCATGCGGCGATCGTAGCCAGCACCGGCCCCGCCTCGGCGAGCCGCCATATCGGATAAAGCGCCGTCGAGGCGAAGAACGTCGGGAAGATGACGAAGTTCATCACGCCGGCGAAGTTCTCCATCTGCGTCGAAACGGACGATACCAGCAACCCGAACGCGCCCAGCATCAGGCCTGACAGGACCAGCGCCGGAAACACGGCGAGGTAGCCTAGAAGCGGCGGGCGCACGTCCCAATAACGCGCGATCAGCAAGAACAGATAGACCAGTGGCAGACCGACGACGACGCTCGCCAGCAGCCGCGCGGCAAGCAGATACCAGCGTGGTAGCGGCGCTGTCAGCAACAGGCGCATGCTGCCCATCTCGCGGTCGTAGACCATTGCCAGCGAGCTTGCCATGGCATGGAAGAGCAGCATCATGGCCGCCAGCCCAGGGACGACATAGACCTCGTAGAGCACGTAGGTCTGATAGGGCGGCGTGATTGACAGGCCAAGCACCGAGCGGAAGCCGGCGGCGAAGATGGCGAGCCAGACCAAAGGCCGTATGATCGCCGAGAGCAGCCGGCCGCGCTGGCGAAGCGTTCGCAACATCTCCCTGCGCAGGATTCCCATGAGCGCCCGCACCGCGTGAGGTGTCTTCATCCCGCCTCCGTCAGCAGATCGAATGCATCGGCGAGGCTGCCGACCGCAAGATCCGCGGCGACGCGGCCGGCGCCGCCGGCCCAGCGCAGCCTGCCCTTGTGCAGCACCACCAGGTCGTCGCCGGCCGATACCTCTTCCAGGAAATGCGTCGCCCAGAGAACAGCAATACCTCGTTCCCGGCACAGCGCGCGTACGTGCTGCTCGATCGCCCGGCGCCCAGGCACGTCGAGCCCGGTCGTCGGCTCATCGAGCAGCAGGATACGCGGCTGGTGCATCAGCGCGCGAGCGATTTCGACGCGCCGCCGCTGACCGCCCGATAGCGAACGGACCGGCTCGTCGCACCGGTCGAGAACCTCCAGCCGGTCGAGTTCCTCGCGCAATCTCGTTTCGCTGATGCCGGTCTCCAGCCCATGCAGTGAGGCGTGATAGCGCAGATTTTCGGCAGCGGTGAGGTCGAGGTCGAGCGTCTGCTGCTGGAAGACAACGCCCATCTGGGCAAGTGCGGCGGCCGGATCGGTTCGCATGGATTGGCCGAACACATCGATCTGGCCGGATCGGGCATGGTAGAGGCCGGTGACCAGCGAGAACAACGTCGTCTTGCCGGCGCCGTTGCGTCCGAGCAGCACGCACATCCCGCCTTCAGCGACCGAGAACGACACGGCATCGAGGACCCGCCGCTCTCCGAAGCTGTGCCCGAGGCCTTCGAGTGACAGCGCCTTCATGGACCGATCACCACTCCCCAGGGGCCGCGTCCCACCGGCACCGACTTCACCACCTCCTCATTTTCCAGATCGATGAACGAGATGTCGCCGGAATTGCCATTGGCGCTGACCAGGCGCTTCTGGTCATCGGACAGCGCCACGTGCCACGGCCGCTGGCCGACGAGATAGAGGCGGCGCACCGCCAGCGTCTTGGTATCCACTTCGGCCACCCGGTTGGCCGGACCGAGCGCCACATAGGCAGTGGCGCCGTCGCGTGCCATTTCGATGCCGACCGCCTGGACGCCCTCGCGGCGGATACCAGGGACCTCGAACTCGATCTTGCCGGTCTCTGCACGAGACGTGGTGTCGAAGACGGTCACGGTTCCGCGTATTTCGGAAGACACCCAAAGCTGCTTTCCATCCGGGGAGAACGCCACGGCGCGCGGACGGGTGTCGACCAGGAGGTTGTCGACGAGTTCGAGCGTGCCGGCATCCATGAGATGCACCATGCTGGTGGTCTCCGAGGTGCAGGCAACGTAGCGGCCGTCGGCACTGACCGCCATGCCCTCGGGTTCGACGCCGACGTCGACAGTACCGATAACCTTGGCGGAGGCGATATCGACCACCGAAACCAGATTGTCGTTCTCATTGGCGACGAACAGCCGTTTGCCGTCGGGATGCACGACAAAAAACTCCGGATCCGCTCCCGAGGGGAGCTGGCCGATCACCTGCCGTTTGGCAAGATCGACAACGTCGATCCGGTTGTCGTCGCCAACAGCAACGAAGAGCAGCTTCTTGTCTACCGAAGGCGCCATTCCGCGCGGGCGCCTTCCCACATTGATGGTCGTGGACAGGCTCATGCTGGCGCCATCCACCACCGCCACAGTGTTGTCCTGCTCGTTCGACACGTAGATTGTCTCCGCGGCGGCAGGTCCGGCCACGATGGACATCGACAGCAGGATCGCGATCAGAACCTGCATGCGCTTTCCTCCAGGTCGATGCCCAGCGTGTCGAGCGGCGTGCGCTGGTGCAGGAAACCCGGTTGCGGCGAACTGGAGACGAGCAGTCGCGGTCCCGATATCAGGATAGGCTGCCGCATCTGGCCGTCCCATGGCCGGAAGCTCAGCCCCTGTCCCTTGAAGCCGGCGAGAAGGAAGTCGCCGCTTCGCAAATACGCGGTGATCGCCGCGGGATCGAGGCTTCGCAGGCGTGTTGCCGCTTCACCGACGCTGCGCACGGCAAGCCAGGCGGCGTAGTCGTAAGCCGTCATCCAGCGCTTGGCTTGCTTGCGAAACCGATCTTGAAGTTGGGTTGCGCCCCATTCCTCGTTGACCGCGCTCCACCCGATCGCCACGAGCCCCTGCGTCCCGGCGACCGGCCGCGGCAATGCGGTTCGGCCTTCGAGATAGGCGCCAAACTCGTCCGCCTCGTCGGCGACGACCAGCACGTCGTAATCACCGACCTGGGTGGCGGCCGGTATCTCGGTCTGCAGCGTGACATGTCCGGTGTCGGCCCGGCCATTGGCCGGCCGGAACGTCCACGGCTTGTCGACGACGATCTCGGCGCCGAAGCGTGCCGCCGAACGGCGCAACGCTGCCGCCATCGCCTGGTCCGCAGGATGCGGGCCGACGAGCAGGAACCAGCGCTGCCACCGTTTCCAAACAAGATATTGCGCCAGGCCGTCGGCGAGCATGGCGCGGCTTGGAACCGTATGCAGGAGGTTCTTGCGGCAGTCCTGCTGGCGGAGCGCATCGTCGGGCGCGCGGCTGTTGAAGAACAGCATCTTGTCCGCTACGGGCGCTGCAACCGCCTGGCTCAGCGTGGCCGCGTCGAGATCGGCCACGACGAAAGTGACGCCCGTGGCGGCCAGGCTGGCGATTGCGTCCTTCGGCGCTTCGCCTGGCTTCAGGACGCGTTCTTCGAGCTTGAAATTCTGCCCCAGGAAGCGCCCCGTCCCGTCGTCGTCGGCGATGCCCAGCCGCGCGCCCTGCAGGCCGTCATCGCTGACGGGCTGATCGAGCGGTCCCAAAGGCAGGGGTGGCATGCGCGTCTGGCCGATATAGCCGATCACCATCGTCCGCGGTGCCGCGGACCCGGGCGCGGCGACCAACAGAAGCAGCAGGATCGAGAGCGCAAGTTTCATCCCGCTCCGCCTGCCTGCGCTCCGGCTGCGAAACACCGTGAAGCCGATCCGTCATCCCGCGCAATCCGGACGTCACGCATGATATCTGCTGGCGAGCCCTCCAGAACGACGATGCGGTCGGCCAGCGACGAGGCCTGAGCCAAGGTGTGCGTGACAATCAGCGCGGCGGACCGCGGGGCGTCAAGGCTTCGTTCGTGCACCAGCAGAGTTGTATCCGGCGTCAGGTATCGCGCTTCTTTGGGAAACGCGGCAAAAATCGTGATGCCTGCGGAATAGACATTCGTTTTCCCCACGGCGGGACGTCCGGCATGGCGCTGCAACAACTGGAGTTCAACCGCAATGCGGCGCGCGGCGTCGGCGTCTCTGCCCTGCGTGTTCAGTTCTACCCGCAGAGGACTGTTCTGCTGGAGTCGTTCAAGCACGAACGTTACCGTGTTGGCGGCATGCAAGCCGTTGATGGAGAGGTTGGGCGAGTTCATTGACGATCCGAGGATCGGCCACGTCAGATCTTCGCCTCTTCGCCCGCGGGTCGTCAACCGGCGATGGTAGAGCCGGCAATGCCGGTCTGTCCAATCCAGGTGCAATGGCGAGTTTTGCTTCTAGCATGCTTGATATTGACGCCGGTTCGCGATTCGCTCGATTGTGGGTTCAGGGAGAATTGAGAAGCGATACCTCGACATGTCCCGAAAGGGCAGACACAACCTCCATCGCGTCCGTCACGGGCGCGATCCACCAGAAGCAAAGGGGCGTGGCGGCTATCGCCGCAGCGCGTGTATGCTCGCCATGCTGTCGCTGCCCATCGGCAGCGCCATGTCATCGTCGAGAAGCCGCGTGATCCGGGCGAATCCGGTGAACGCTTTTCTGGCTTCCTCCGCCGACATCTGTCCCGACAGGGCAGCCGAGCAGCAATTCAGCGCGCACTGATACACTGGGCCACGTCGTCCCGTCGGCCATTTACGCAAGAAAACCATCGCCTCGGCAACACTATCCACTTCTTCTACAGGATGCCCCTGCCCGCGCGATATCCGCACGGGCGCAAAGAAATGCAGGTAGTCCATTGTTTCCTCCCGGTCGATCGAGATGTGCTCGATCGAACCCTGTGAAACGCCCCGCCTGGCCATTTGTTCCATACGGAAAACAGAAATGTTTAAAGAAATTTAGCGGCCGGATTGGTGCTCCCTCAACTCCGGCCGTTCCGATCGGCAGCGCTCAACCGCGATTGGGCATCGGGGGGCGCTTACGCGTCCCACTGGGCGTCGTCTGCACGACGGGAACGGCCGAGATCAGGGCCTGGCTGTAAGGGTGGGCGGGGGCTGAAAACACCTCTTCCGCCGGGCCCTCCTCGACGATCGAGCCGATATACATGACCGCGATGCGGGTTTCTCCTGGAGATCGGCAAGCAGGTTGACGATCTGCGCGCAACGGTTCGGCCACCAGGTTGCCGACGTTCTTGGCAATGCCGAGCACGCCGAGGACGTGCACCGGGCTGCCTTGCCGGGCCAGCGCGATCAGCAGGCCGACCACTGCGGCCGCACCGCCCATGTCGGCCTTCATATCGAACATCTGCTCGCCGCGTTTTGTGCAGAGACCGCCGGAATCAACACAACGCCGAAATCCAACACGACGCTGGATGATTGTACGCTGATCATGCGTGAGACGATCAATGGCGCTGGAATAGCGCTCGTCGACACGATGACGGCCCAGAATCTGCTGCAGCAGGGCAAACTGGAAGCCGTGGATCGAGAATTCGAATCAACAGGCAGCCCTGTTTCAAAAGCGGCTCACCATCAGGGCCTGTCGATAATCGCCGTTCGCATTGAATATCTTTAAGGCCAAAGCCGGCAAATCGATTGCTTGCCGGTTCCCCTGCGTCAGGCGTAACCTCTGCGGTCAACGCGTGAGGGCGCGTGCTGCAAGAAGGGGACATTGCAATGACGATACAAGGCGCATCGCCTGACCTGTATAATGAAGACCTCGCTCCTGCCAAGGTTCGGAACTGGGGACCGTTCTCGATCTTCAACGTCTGGACGTCGGACGTCCATAGCCTATGGGGCTACTACCTCGCCGCCAGCCTGTTTCTGTTTTGTGGCGGCTTCGTCAATTTCATCGTCGCCATCGGCATCGGTTCGCTGATCATCTACGCACTGATGAACATGGTTGGTTACGCCGGTGTGAAGACCGGTGTGCCCTACCCCGTGCTCGCCCGCGCCTCCTTCGGCATCTGGGGCGCCAACATTCCGGCACTGGTGCGCGCCATCGTCGCCTGCTTCTGGTACGGCGCGCAGACAGCGGCCGCCTCAGGCGCCATCGTCGCATTGCTGATCCGCTCGCAATGGTTCGCCGATTTCAACGCCAACACCCATTTCCTTGGCCATTCCGGCCTGGAGGTGATTTGCTTCGTAGTCATATGGGCACTGCAACTGCTGATCATCCAACGCGGCATGGAAACGGTTCGCCGCTTCCAGGACTGGGCTGGCCCGGCGGTCTGGGTGATGATGCTGATCCTGGCGGTCTATCTCTGCGTCAAATCAGGAACCTTCGCCTTCACCAGCGATATTCCAATGGATGTACTGCTGGAAAAGACCAAGGATGCGGGGGTTCCTGGTGATCCAGGGTCTTGGACCGCACTGTTTGCCGTGGCGGCGATCTGGGTGACGTACTTCTCGGCGCTCTATCTCAACTTCTGCGATTTCGCCCGTTATGCCCCCGACCAGGCATCGCTGCGCAAGGGCAATATTTGGGGCCTGCCTATCAACCTGATCCTGTTCTCGCTGGTCGCCGGCGTCACCACCATCGCCGCATACGACGTCTACCATGAGGTGCTGCTGCACCCCGACCAGATCTCGGCCAAGTTCGACAGCTGGTTCCTGGCCGCCCTTGCCGCCCTGACCTTCGCGGTGGCGACGCTCGGCATCAATGTCGTGGCCAACTTCGTCTCGCCGGCCTTCGATTTTTCCAATGTCTTTCCCCGCCAGATCGACTTCAAGAAAGGCGGCTACATCGCGGCCGTCATCGCGCTGGTGCTCTATCCCTTCGCACCGTGGGAAGGCAGTGCCGCATCCTTCGTCAACGTCATCGGCGCAACGATGGGGCCGATCTTCGGCGTGATGATGGTCGATTACTATCTGATCCGCAAAGGTGAAGTCGACGTCGAGGCGCTATATCGCGAGGACGGCGAGTTCCGCTTCCAGGGTGGCTGGCACGTCAATGCCTTCATCGCCGCCGGCATCGGCGCCATCTTCTCGTCGATCCTGCCCAACTTCACCAACTGGCTGCCGTCCTGGTGGGGCGTCTATGGCTGGTTCTTCGGCGTGGCGATTGCCGGCGTCATCTACTACGTGCTGCGCACTGCGGCCGTGAGCGCCAGCGCCAAGATGGCGAAAGCTTGATGAAACCATAGCGGGGCGGCCCCGAGCCGCCCCGCTCTACCGCGCGATCATTTCGGCCAGCTTGCGCAAGGTGTTCCAGTTGCGCGAGGTGCCGACGCCCATGCGCTTGTGGTTGGCAGCGGCAAGTAGGCGCGAGCTGGGCCTCTCCCTTGAAAAGACGACCCAGATGTCGCCGCCGACCAGAAGCACCTTCTCGTCCGCGGCGGCACAGGCTTGAAGCCCGGATATTGCGTCTTCGGCTACAGGTTTGCGCATTACGCGCACCGCCACCTGGTCGCCGGCTTCCACCGACTCGGTCGGGAATGGATTGCTGCTTGCGAGTTTGCGCCAGTCATCGGCGGCACGGACGATGATGTCGACGTGGCGGCCAAAGGCCTGTTCGAACGCGGATTCCAGCAGCTTCTCGAGGCCGGCGACCGAGATCCTTTCGCTCTCGAAGACCAGGTTGCCGGTCGCCACCAGGGTGCGGACATTCTTCAGGCCGAGGCTTTCCGCCATGGCCTTGAGGTCGGACATGACGACCCGCCGCCCCTCTCCCAGGATGATGCTGTAGAGAAGCGCGACATAGGTCCGCATGGAAGCCGTCAGACCAGGCGGCTCTGCTCCACCGCCGCCTCGATGAAGCTGGCAAACAGCGGATGCGGATCGAGCGGCCGGCTCTTCAGTTCGGGGTGATATTGCACGCCGATGAACCAGGGATGGTCGGGGTATTCGACCGTCTCCGGCAGCACACCGTCGGGCGACATGCCTGCAAACACCAGCCCGCAATCCTCCAGGCGCTGCTTGTAGTCGATATTGACCTCGTAGCGGTGCCGGTGACGTTCGGAAATTTGGGTGTCGCCATAGATGTCGGCGATCTTCGAACCCTTGGCGAGCTCGGCCTGATAGGCGCCGAGCCGCATGGTGCCGCCGAGATCGCCAGTCGCCCTGCGCTTTTCCAGCATGTTGCCTTTCAGCCATTCGGTCATCAAACCGACGACAGGTTCCTTGGTCGGGCCGAATTCAGTCGACGAGGCATGTTCGACACCGGCCAGCGATCGCGCCGCCTCGATGCACGCCATCTGCATGCCGAAGCAGATGCCGAAATACGGCACCTTGCGCTCGCGTGCGAATTTGGCCGCCAGGATCTTGCCTTCCGAGCCGCGTTCGCCGAAGCCGCCGGGCACCAATATGCCGTGCACCTTCTCCAACCATGGCGTCGGGTCTTCCTTTTCGAAGATCTCCGATTCGATCCAGTCGAGCTTGACCTTGACGTGGTTGGCCAGCCCGCCATGCGAAAGCGCCTCGATCAGCGATTTGTAGGCATCCTTGAGGCCGGTATACTTCCCGACGATGGCGATGGTGACCTCGCCTTCCGGATTGTGGATACGGTTGGAGACTGCCTGCCATGGCTCCATGCGCGGCTTGGGCGCCGGCTCGATGCCGAACGCGGCGAGCACTTCCGAATCCAGACCTTCCTTGTGGTAGGCCATCGGCACGTCGTAGATATGCGGCACGTCGAGCGCCTGGATGACGGCGCTTTCCCCGACATTGCAGAACAGCGACAGCTTGCGGCGCTCTTCCTTGGGGATGGCGCGGTCGGCGCGCACCAGAAGAATGTCGGGCGCGATGCCTATGCCGCGCAGTTCCTTGACCGAATGCTGGGTCGGCTTGGTCTTCAGTTCGCCCGCCGTCGGGATATAGGGCATCAGCGTCAGGTGGACATAGACGGCGTTGTTGCGCGGCAGATCGTTGCCGAGCTGGCGGATCGCCTCGAGGAACGGCATCGCCTCGATGTCGCCGACCGTGCCGCCGATCTCGCACAGCACGAAATCATAGTCGTCATTGCCGTCGAGGACGAAGTTCTTGATCTCGTCGGTGACGTGCGGGATCACCTGCACCGTGGCGCCGAGATAATCGCCGCGCCGCTCGCGCTCGATGATGTTCTTGTAGATACGGCCGGTCGTGATGTTGTCCTGCTGATTGGCGGACCGGCCGGTGAAGCGCTCGTAATGGCCAAGATCGAGGTCCGTCTCGGCACCGTCATCGGTGACGAACACCTCGCCGTGCTGGTACGGCGACATCGTGCCGGGATCGACGTTCAAGTAGGGGTCGAGTTTTTTGATGCGTGCGCGATAACCTCGCGCCTGCAGGAGAGCCCCAAGGGCCGCTGCGGCAATGCCTTTTCCAAGTGAGGAAACCACGCCGCCTGTGATGAATACATATCGCGCCATGGGAGTCATCGCTTAACGCGGCCGGATTGATTCCGCCAGAGAAAAAACCGCCGCGAAGGCTTTTTCCCAAAAAGGCGCTCGGACCATGATCCCGAAAAGCGGGATCCGGTTTTCGGACAGGCATCACCGCCAAAGGGTTTTGACCGGGGACCTTAGAGCAATTCCAGGAAAAAGTGCGTAGCGGTTTTCCGTCCGGAATTTGCAGTAAAAACAAAGCAGTTACAGAGATTCCATCAAACATTGAATTGCGCTAAGCAAAACAAAAGGGCCGGCTGAGCCGGCCCTTTCGGCATGATGACGGAAACGTCAGATGATGACGACTTTGGTGCCGACCCGGACGCGGCTGTATAGATCCATGACGTGCTCGTTCATCATGCGGAAGCAGCCATTGGACGCGCTGGTGCCGATCGACTGCGGCGCGATGGTGCCGTGGATACGCAGATGCGTGTCCTTCCTGCCGTCATAGAGATAGATAGCGCGGGCGCCGAGCGGGTTCTGGCCGCCGCCGGCCATGCCGTCCTTGTACTGGCCGTAGTGCTTGGGCTCGCGCTTCTGCATGTCGAGCGTCGGGATCCAGCGCGGCCACTCCTGCTTGTCACCGACCGCGACCGTGCCCTTGAACTGCAGGCCTTCGCGGCCGACCGCGATGGCGTAACGGCGTGCGGTGGTCGACGATTCGACGAGGTAGAGTCGGCGAGCGCTGGTGTCGATGACGATTGTGCCGGCGTCATAGCCGGTGAATTCCACGTCCTGAGGCACGAATTCCGGCTTCACCTTGAACGGCTTCTTGGCGTTCTTCTGGGCAAGTGCCGAGTCGAGCGCGCGTGTCTCGGGCAGATAGCTGATCGATGAGCCAGACGAGGTTCCACCGAACAGACCCGCGAACAGGCCGCCGCTTGACTGCTTCTGGCCGCCGACGACCTCGCTGCGCAGTTCGCCATTGTTGCCCGTCAAAGCGACATTCATCGCCTCGGCTGGGATGGCCTCGGCCGCCGGGATCGGGGTGACAGGTTCGATCGGTTCGATGATCTTGACGGTCTTCTTGGCCGGCTTGGCGTCGGCCAAGTCCGTTGCCGCCGCTTTCTGGCCCTTGCTGACTAGGAACGCCTGCCGATCTGCGTCAGCCCTGGCCTTGGCCGCCTCGCGCATCGCCATTTTCCTGGCATCGAGCGCCTTGGCCTTGGCATCCTCCTTGTCGGCGACGATCTTGGCCTCGATCTTCTTGATCTGGGCGAGATCCTCCGGCGTGGGGCTTTTCTTCTTCTTGAGAAGCTTCAACTGCGTCGCATCGCTTTTGGCTGCGACGGGGATGGCGTCGGTCTTTTCAAGCGACACCGACTGTTGTGCGGCCATGTTTGCCGGCATGGCGGCGGTGGCCGGGGAACTCATGCCGATTGCGGCGCAAAGTCCCAGGAAAATGAAGCTGCGAAGCTGCATGGCGAAGATCCGATCGTTCAATGCTTGTTGCCCACGGCGTCGCCCGACGTCCCCCAAGGACGCCGAAAATGCCGCGTGCAATCTATAGTCGAATAAGCGCGTATGCCTCAAGCGCGAGACCGCGCCGCGGTCCGTCGAATCTTCGTGATTGCGCAGCATTTGCCGCGACTGTGTTCAAACGAACACAGATCGCGGTTTCGAACGTAAGGTTATTGGTTCGGAACCTGAGGCGACGCCGGCGCGGTGTTGGTGGTTCCATTGGCCGCTGGCGGCGTGGTGCCGCCGGCGGGCGCGGTGGCCGGGGCAGTTGCCAGCGGTTTTGTCGCGGCGTCGTTGCCGGACGGCGGCGTCGGCGTGGTGTTGCCGGCGGGTGCCGGCGTGGCCGTACCCGGCAATTGGTTGAGCACGCCCTTGCCGGCGCCATCCGAGGTCGCGGGAACCCGATCGAGAATGTCGATCGGCTTTTCGCCGTAGCGGGCAATGATCGACAAGGTCAGCGACGTCACAAAGAACGCTGCCGCCAGGATCGCCGTCGCCCGGGTCAACGCGTTTGCCGCGCCGCGCGCGGTCATGAAGCCCGATCCGCCACCAATGCCGAGACCGCCGCCTTCGGAGCGCTGCAGCAGCACCACGCCGACAAGGGCGAGCACGACCATGAGATGGATGACGATCAGTACGGTTTGCATAATTTATCCTGGCAAGGCCCTGCCCGGCCGCGGACACGGCCGGTGAATTGGAGGCGGCTCAATACAATGCTTTCACGGCATTTCCAAGCCCGTGGCCGGAATATGGGAAGCAACGCCCCCTTTGCAACGAATTTGGAAGGGATGAGACCCCGCCATCCTGGTGAATCTCAGCCGGCAATGCTGCGATAGGCTTCGGCGATACCCAGGAAATCAGCCGCTTTCAGGCTGGCGCCGCCGACCAGCGCTCCGTCTACATTCCTGACGCCCAGCAGTTCAACGGCGTTGGAGGGCTTGACCGAGCCACCGTAGAGGATGCGCATCCTGGCGGCGGCGGTCCCAAGTTTTTCCGCCAGCTTTTCGCGGATATGCGCATGCGCCTCGGCCACATCGGCCGTGGTTGGCGTAAGGCCGGTGCCGATCGCCCACACCGGCTCATAGGCAATGACGGTGTTGGATGGCGTGGCGCTTGGCGGCACTGAGCCGGCGACCTGGCGCGACAGCACCTCCAGCGTGGCTCCAGCCTCACGCTCCTGCCGCGTCTCGCCGATGCACACGATGGCCACGAGCCCGGCCCGCCAGGCGGCGGTGGCCTTGGCCTGGACGGTCGCATCGTCCTCGCCGCTTTGCTCGCGACATTCGGAATGGCCGACAATGACGTGGCTGGCGCCTGCGTCCTTCAGCATCTCCGCGGAAATAGAGCCGGTATAAGCACCGCTTTCCTTGGGATGACAGTCCTCGCCACCGGCATGGACCGGCGTGCGCGACAAAATCTCCGCGGCATGGGAAAGCAGCGTCGCGGGAACGCAAACCAGCGCTTCGGTCTCGGCGTCGAGCCCGCTCATGAAACCGTTGCCGATCATCCTGAGCTCGTTCAGCGAGGCGCTGGTACCGTTCATTTTCCAGTTGCCGGCGACAATCGGGCGAATTCCTGGCGTCATGGTGTGCTTCTCCGGGCGATATCAAGCTCTGGCCCTCACTACCAAAATCAGGCCACAAAGCAATCGACAGTGGGCCGGAAGGGCGCTATTGCGCTTGTTTCAGACTCGGCGCATGCGAAAATGCGCATAAATCGGAAGTAACCATGCTTGGTGTATTGAGAAGCGCGGCGGGTACCTGGGTCGCGAAGACATTGCTTTCGCTGCTGGTGGTCAGTTTCGCCGCCTGGGGCATCTCCGGACGGCTGATGGGCGGCTTTGCGGGCCACGATTCGGTGATA
Source organism: Mesorhizobium sp. URHB0026 (assembly GCF_054059755.1). NCBI lineage: Bacteria > Pseudomonadati > Pseudomonadota > Alphaproteobacteria > Hyphomicrobiales > Phyllobacteriaceae > Mesorhizobium > Mesorhizobium sp. URHB0026. Next base: position 4,393,073 of record NZ_JBSSCN010000001.1, read on the forward strand.
ACGGCCGGCGGCACCAAGGTATCGATCAACGAATACCGCCTCGCTTATGACCGCCAGCTCGCCGTCATGTCGCAGCAGTTTGGTCAACGCCTCACTCATGAACAGGCAAAGGCGCTCGGCATCGACAACCAGGTGCTGGCGCAACTCGTTTCCGGTGCCGTCCTCGACGAGCAGGCACGCAAGCTCGGCCTCGGCCTCTCCAAGGACCGGCTGGCCGAACTCACCCGCGAAGATCCGGCTTTCAAGGGCCCTGGCGGTCAGTTCGACCGAAGGACATTCGACTACATGCTGCACCAAGTCGGCATGCGGCCCGAGGATTATCTGAAGAACCGTGCCCAGGTGGCGGTGCGCCAGCAGATTGTCGAGGCGGTCTCGGACGGCCTCAAGGCGCCGGACACGTTTTTCAAGGCGGTAGCGCTCTATCGAGGTGAAGACCGCACGGTCGACTATTTGACTTTGCCTAGGGCGCTGGTCGAGCCGATCGCGGCGCCGAGCGACAGCGTGCTTCAGGCCTATTTCGAGGCCAACAAGAAAAGCTATGCCGCACCTGAATACCGTAAATTCTCCTATGTCCGCCTGGAACCGGCGGACATCATGGATACGACCGCGGTCACCGACCAGCAGGTCAGTGACGACTACAACAAGAACAAGGCACGCTACACCACGCCCGAAACGCGCACCATCGAGCAGCTTGTGTTCAAGACGCCGGATGCCGCCAAGGCGGCCCTCGATTCGCTCAAGGCCGGCGCTACCTTCGACAAGCTGGTGACCGCCGAGGGCAAGACCCCGGTCGACACGCTGCTTGGCACGCTCGCCAAGGACAAGATCGCCGACAAGGCGGTTGCCGATGCCGCCTTCGCGCTCAACGCCAACGAAGTCAGCCAGGTCGTGCAGGGCGCCTTCGGTCCAGTGCTGCTGCGCGTGACCGAGATCAAGCCCGAGGTGGTAAAGCCGCTCGCCGAAGTGTCCGACCAGATTCGCAAGGACCTGGCGCTGGGTGAGGCAAGCCGCATCCTTCTGGATGTGCACGACAACTATGAAGACACCCGCGCATCGGGTAGTTCGCTGGCCGACGCGGCCGCCAAATTGAAGCTTAAAGACATCACCATCGACGCCATCGACCGCAACGGCCTGAGGCCCGATGGCTCCATAGTCAAGGACCTGCCGGAATCGCCGGCGTTGATCAAGGCCGTCTTCGATGCGGAGCCGAACACCGAAAACGAGGCGCTGACCACGGCGGACAACGGCTTCGTCTTCTATGAAGTCGGTTCGATCACACCGGCCCGCGACCGCACTCTTGATGAGGTGCGCCAGAAGGTTGTCGCCGACTGGACGGCGGCTGAGACCGCCAAGCGGCTCGCCGCCAAGGCGGACGAACTCGAGAAGCGCCTCAAGGCCGGTGCCACGCTCGACGTTATCGCCGGCGAACTCAAGCTGGAGAAGCAGACCAAGCGCGGCTTGAAGCGCGAAGCCGACGACGCCGATTTCGGCAAGGAGGGCGCCGCCGTCATGTTCGGCGTCGGCGAAGGCGGCACCGGATTGATCCCCTCGCCCACCGGCGACGGCCAGATCCTGTTCAAGGTCGCCGAAGTGTTCGAACCGGCCGGCGCCGACGCCAACTCGGTGCCGGACGACGCGCAGAAATCATTCACCTCCGGCATGTCCGACGACCTGCTCGACCAGTTGGTGGCGCAGTTGCAGACGCAGTACGACGTCCGCATCGACCGGGCCGCCGTTGCCCAAGCCTCGACAAGATGAGCGCGCTGAAAACCCATATTGCCAAAGTCGCGACCGGCACCGCCCTGTCCTTCGAGGAAGCCTGCGAGGCCTTCGACATCATCATGTCGGGCGATGCGACCCCAGGCCAGATCGGCGGCTTCCTGATGGCGTTGCGCGTACGCGGCGAGACGGTGAGCGAAATTTCGGGCGCTGTCGCCACAATGCGCGCCAAGATGCTGCGCGTCGATGCTCCTGACGGCGCCATCGACATCGTCGGCACCGGTGGCGACAATTCGCACTCGGTCAACATCTCGACGGCTTCCGCCTTTGTCATTGCCGGCAGCGGCGTGCCGGTCGCCAAGCACGGCAATCGCGGCCTGTCCTCGCTGACCGGCGCGGCCGACGTGCTGATTGCCCTTGGCGTCAGGATCGACATCGCGCCGGAGCTAATCGGCAAGTGCATCCATGAAGCCGGCGTCGGCTTCATGTTCGCGCCAGCGCACCATCCGGCTATGAAGCATGTCGGTCCGGTTCGTGGCGAGCTTGGTACGCGCACCATCTTCAACCTGCTCGGCCCGCTTTCGAACCCGGCTAGCGTCAGGCGGCAGATGGTCGGCGTGTTCATGCCGGAATGGATCATGCCGGTGGCCGAAACGCTGAAGGCGCTCGGCACCGAGCATGCCTGGGTCGCTCACGGCGATGGTTATGACGAGATCACCACCACAGGCGAGACACAGGTAGCCGAACTGATCGGCGGCGAAATCCGCGGCTTCACGCTGACCCCGGAAGAGGTTGGACTGAAGCGTCATACCAAGGATGAGTTGCGTGGCGGTGATGCGGCCTACAATGCCAAGGCCTTGCGCGATATGCTGGGCGGCACCGCCGGCGCTTATCGCGACATGGTGTTGATGAATGCCGGCGCCGGACTGGTGATTGCGGGCAAGGCTACGACGCTCCGTGATGGCATCGCCATCGCCGCACAGGCCATCGACAGCGGCCGGGCGCTGCAGGTGCTCGACCGGCTGGTCGAGATTTCGAACGGGTGAACGGTGTCTGACATTCTGCGCAAGATCGAAGCCTACAAGCGCGACGAGATCGCCGCCGCCAAGGCACGCGTGCCGCTGGCAGAGATCAAGGCGCGCGCGAAGGACGCCGACGCGCCGCGCGGGTTCCTCGCCGCGCTCGAAGCGAAGCGCGGATCGGGCGGTTTCGCACTGATCGCCGAGATCAAGAAAGCAAGCCCGTCCAAAGGGTTGATCCGTGCCGATTTCGATCCGCCCAGCCTGGCCAGGGCCTATGAAAAAGGCGGCGCGGCCTGTCTTTCCGTGCTGACCGATGCGCCCTCCTTTCAGGGCGCACCGGAGTTTCTGACCGAGGCGCGAGCAGCCGTGACGCTGCCCGCCCTGCGCAAGGATTTCCTGTTCGACCCTTACCAGGTCTACGAGGCGCGGGCCTGGGGCGCGGACGCCATTTTGATCATCATGGCCAGCGTCGATGATGCCATGGCCAGCCAACTCGAATCGACCGCTTTCGAGCTCGGCATGGATGCCCTGATCGAGGTCCACGATGAAGCCGAGACGGAGCGAGCGCTGAAACTGTCATCGCAATTGATCGGCATCAACAACCGCAATCTGCGGACATTCGAGACCAGCCTCGATACGTCGGAGCGGTTGCGGGCGATGGTGCCGGGCGGTCATTTGCTGGTCAGCGAAAGCGGCATCTTCTCGCATGACGATTGTCTTAGACTGCAAAGGATGGACATCGGCGCCTTCCTGGTGGGCGAGAGCTTGATGCGCCAACGGAACGTGACCGCTGCAACGCGCTCGCTGCTCACGGGCAAGGCGTCCGATGCATCGGGCCGAAAATCGGAATCGATTTTCGGAGAGCACGATGCATAGAGTCAAAGTGATAGAGCGCACTCTGTGCGTCCGAATGGACGCACGTCGCTCTATCGCGATTTGACGATGACAGGCGCTCTCACCCATCTTGGCGCACAGGGCGAGGCCAATATGGTCGATGTCGGCGGCAAGGACGAGACGACGCGCACCGCGATCGCCGAGGGTTTCGTCTCGATGCAGCCTGAGACGCTGAAGACCATCCTCGCCGGCAATGCCAAAAAAGGCGATGTGCTCGGCACGGCGCGCATAGCCGGCATCATGGCGGCGAAGAAGACGCATGAACTGATCCCGCTCTGCCACCCCCTGCTGCTGACCAAGGTTTCCGTGGACATCGAGCCTGACCATGCTTTGCCTGGCCTGAAGGTCACCGCCCTTGCACGCGTCACCGGCAAGACCGGCGTCGAAATGGAAGCATTGACGGCAGCTTCGGTGGCCTGCCTGACCATTTACGACATGGCGAAGGCGGTGGACCGCGCCATGATCATCTCCGGCATACGGCTGGTCGAAAAGACCGGTGGCAAGTCCGGCGACTACAAGGCAGGTCTTTGATGGCACTGGTTCCGGTCGCCGACGCGCTCGAGCGCCTGCTCGACGACACTATGCCGCTGGCAGGCGAAAGCGTCCCGCTCATCGAGGCGATCGATCGTGTGCTGACTGAACCGGTCATGGCGCTGCGCACCCAGCCGCCCTTCAACGCTTCGGCCATGGACGGCTATGCAGTGCGAGCCGCTGATGTCGCGTCGGTCCCGTCGAAACTCTCGGTGGTCGGCATGGCGCCCGCCGGACGTGGCTTTGACGGCGCGGTCGGCCAGGCACAGGCAGTGCGTATCTTCACCGGCGCACCGTTGCCTGACGGCGCCGACACCATCGTTATCCAGGAAAACGTCCGGGATCTCGGCGGCGGCAACATCGAAGTGATCGAGCCCACCGCCACGTGGCGTAACATTCGCCGCGTCGGCCTCGATTTTTCCAAGGGCGACGTGCTGCTGGAGAAGGGGCGCGTGCTCGACCCGGCGGCACTGTCGCTGACGGCATCGGCCAATCATCCCCGAGTAAGCGTGGTGAAACGGCCGCTGGTCGCCATCATCGCCACCGGTGACGAGCTGTTGCCGCCCGGCAGCGAACTCGGGCCTGACCAGATTATTTCGTCCAACTCCTACGGCGTCGCCGCTGCGGCACAATCGGTCGGTGCCTGTGCGCTCGATCTCGGGATCGCTGCCGACCGCAAGGACGATATCGCCGGCCTGGTCAGGAAAGCAGTCGCGGCGGGCGCCGATGTCATCGTCACGCTGGGCGGCGCCTCGGTCGGCGACCACGACCTGATTCATGACGTGCTGACCGGCGAAGGCATGACGCTCGGCTTCTGGAAGATCGCAATGCGTCCCGGCAAGCCGCTGATGTTCGGGCGCCTCGGCGCTATCAGATGCATCGGCCTGCCCGGCAACCCGGTAGCAAGCCTGGTCTGCTCGCAACTGTTCCTGAAGCCGCTTCTGGCACGGCTGGGCGGTCGCGACCATCGTCAGGACATCCGCCCGGCACGGCTGGGCGCCGCACTGGCGGCCAATGATCTGCGCCAGGATTACGTGCGGGCGGTGGTCAGGGAAGATGACGGCGAACTGGTGGCGACGCCGTTCGGCATCCAGGATTCCTCGATGCTGAGAATGCTGGCCGACGCCAACGGACTGGTCGTGCGCGCGCCTTTTGCCCCTGCGTCCGCCGCGGGCGACGCTTGCAGGGTTCTGATGTTACGCTGAAGAATTGCATCATAACCAGCCGATAACTGGACCTATTCCGAGATCAATGTTTGCGTCAACGCATGCGCCGGATCGGCAAGGCCATCGACAACGTCGTAATGATGCCGGTCGGGCTCGACCACGGTACTGGTGGTGGCGCCAAGTCCGGTCCAGATGTTGGCCAGCAACGCATTCTGGCGCAGGAACTCGGAACGCTCTCCACCGCCGGCCCAGCAGGTGATGCGGACACCATCGATTGGCCGCAGCAGTGCCGGGCTTTCCGTCAACGCCTCATGCTCATCGATTTTCAGCACGGCGTTCATGCCGGTGCGCATCAGCGGGCGCAAATCGTGCAAGCCGGATATCGAAACGACGTGGCGTATGCGCCGCACGACATCGGTGGCGAGCGGTGTGGTTGTGGTCACCATGCGGCTGGCGAGATGTCCACCGGCCGAATGTCCGGTCAACATCAGCGGTCCCCCGACCATTGTCGCCGCTTTGCCGATCGCCGCCCCGATTTCGCTGACAATGCCGGCAATGCGGATGTCCGGGCAGAGCGTGTAGGAAGGCGCAGCCACGGCAAAGCCGTTGCCGACCGCGCCCTTGGCGAGATGCGACCAGCCGCTTTTATCGGACTCCAGCCAGTAGCCGCCATGGATGAACACGACGAGCCCCCTGGGCGTGGCCTCCGGCAGGAAAATGTCGAACCGGTTGCGCGGCCGATCGCCATAAGCGATGTCGAACCGTGCCCGGCCCTCCCCCGACAGTGCGTCACGGAACGCTTGCGCCGGTCCTGACCAGGCGGCCGGCCAACGGTCGCTGCCGGCAATATTCGGGCCGTTGGCGTAGGCATTGTCCCAATCGGCAATGCGATGGTCGAGCATCCGCACCCTCCCCGAAACAGCGTCGTCTCCGCGCTAGCAATGGCCGCCACCATGTCGTGCGTCAAGGCTTTGGGGAGAAACATTTTAGGCTTGAAACAAATTTCGACTGGTGCGATCCTGCCTGCAGAAGAACCGACAGAATGGGAGGTCCGCCGTGCTTTCCGAACCTGCCGATGGTCACCTTTCCGGTGACATGTCGACAAGAGTGTAGCCGGCCGCACGAAGCCTTCCGCGAGAGACAGGAATTCAGATCCACCGCCTCCCGCCACGTGCCTTGCACGCTGGCCGGCGGCAGACAGGGACAGCGGCGACATGCTTGGGCCTTCAGCGCATACCGACACGTTCACGCGCGATAATCTGCCGCCGCCCGAGCAATGGCCTTACTTCCTGCTCGACGGCTTCGACTATCCAGAACACCTCAATGCCGGTGTCGAATTGACCGACAGGCTGGTCGAGAAGGGCCTCGGTGACCACACCGCGCTGATCGGCAACGGCCGCCGCCGCACCTACAAGGAACTGTCCGACTGGACGAACCGGCTCGCCCATGCGCTGGTCGAGAACTACGGCGTCAGGCCGGGCAACCGGGTGCTGATCCGCTCCGCCAACAACCCGGCAATGGTCGCCTGCTGGCTGGCCGCCACCAAGGTCGGTGCTGTCGTGGTCAACACCATGCCGATGTTGCGCGCCGGAGAACTCACCAAGATCGTCGACAAGGCCGAGATCACGACCGCGCTCTGCGACACAAGGCTGATGGACGAGATGACCGCCTGCGCCAAGGACAGCGCATTCCTGAAGCAGGTGATCGGCTTCGACGGCACGGCCAACCATGACGCCGAGCTCGACCGCGCCGCCCTTGACAAGCCGGTTACCTTCACCGCCGTCAGCACCGGCCGCGACGATGTAGCCCTGCTCGGCTTCACTTCGGGGACGACCGGCGTGCCGAAGGCGACGATGCATTTCCACCGCGACCTGCTGATCATCGCCGATGCCTACGCCCGTGAAGTCCTGCAGGTGACGCCCGACGACATCTTCGTCGGCTCGCCGCCGCTCGCCTTCACCTTCGGCCTTGGCGGGCTTGCCATTTTCCCCCTGCGCTTCGGCGCGGCGGCAACACTGCTGGAACAGGCGACGCCGCCCAACATGGTCCATATCATCGAGACCTACAAAGCGACCATTTCGTTCACCGCGCCGACCGCCTACCGGGCCATGCTGAAGGCCATGGACGAAGGCGCCGATCTGTCATCGTTGCGCGTTGCCGTCTCGGCCGGCGAGACCTTGCCGGCTCCGGTCTTCGAAGAGTGGACGCGAAAGACCGGCAAGCCTATCCTTGACGGCATCGGTGCCACCGAAATGCTGCACATCTTTATCTCCAACCGCTTTGACGACAGGAAGCCCGCTTCGACCGGCAAGCCGGTGGGCGGTTACGAGGCGCGCATCGTCGACGAGGAGATGCGCGAGGTGCCGCGTGGCGAGACCGGACGGCTGGCGGTGCGCGGGCCGACCGGCTGCCGCTACATGGCCGATGACAGGCAGAAGGACTATGTGCGCGACGGCTGGAACCTCACCGGCGATACCTTCACGCAGGATGAGGACGGCTTCTTCCACTTCGCCGCACGTTCCGACGACATGATCGTCAGCGCCGGCTACAACATCGCCGGACCCGAGGTCGAGGCGGCGCTGCTGTCGCATCCCGATGTCGCCGAATGCGCGGTCATCGGTGCCGAGGACGGCGAGCGAGGCCAGATCGTCGAGGCGCATGTCGTGCTGGTGCAAGGTGTCCCGCCAGACGCAATGACCGTCAAGCGCCTGCAGGACCACGTCAAGGCAGCCATCGCGCCCTACAAATATCCCCGATCGGTCAAATTCATCGCCGCTCTGCCGAAGACCCAGACCGGCAAGATCCAGCGCTTCCGGCTGCGCACGGAGAAGATCAAGTGAGCGAGCCTTACGATCCGGCCTCTGAAGGCGCAGAGATGTCGTTCAAGGAGCGCATGTCCTACAGCGACTATCTGCACCTGGAGAAAGTGCTGGAGGCCCAGACGCCGATGTCCTCGGCGCATGACGAAATGCTGTTCATCATCCAGCACCAGACATCGGAATTGTGGATGAAACTCGCTTTGCACGAGATTGGCGCGGCGATCCGCTCGATCCGTGCCGACCGCCTCGAACCGAGCTTTAAGATGCTGTCGCGTGTCGCCCGCATTTTCGAGCAGTTGAACAATGCCTGGGACGTGCTGCGCACGATGACGCCCAGCGAATACACCGAGTTTCGCGACTCGCTCGGCCAGTCCTCGGGTTTCCAGTCCTGGCAGTATCGCGCCATCGAGTTCATGGCCGGTAACCGCAACCTCGCCATGCTCGGGCCGCACAAGCACCGGCCGGACCTCAGCCAGAAGCTGGAGGCGATCCTGGCGGAGCCGTCGCTCTACGATGAAGCGCTGCTGCTTCTGGCGCGCAATGGCTTCGACATCGGGCCGGACGCAAAGCGCACGGATTGGCGCGAGACGCGGACCGAGAACGAAGAAGTCCTGGTCGCCTGGCAGACGGTGTACCGCGATCCGCAGCGCTACTGGATGTTTTATGAACTGGCAGAGAAGCTGGTCGACTTCGAGGACTATTTCCGCCGCTGGCGGTTCAACCACGTCACGACCGTCGAGCGCATCATCGGCCTGAAGCGCGGTACCGGCGGCACGTCGGGAGCCTCCTATCTCAAGAAGATGCTCGAGGTCGTCCTGTTTCCGGAACTGTGGACGGTTCGCACCCAGCTTTGAACTCTCGTTTGGCTCAATTCCCGTGGGAAAAACCGCGTCACGGTTTTCCCACGGGAATTGCGCCGCTTTTCAGGTCACCGCCGTCTTGACCGCGAAGCGCGCATCCTGCCAGGCGCCGGTGCGCAGGATATCTTCCAGCACCTCGACCGCCCGCCAAACATCGGCGTAGCCGACATAGAGCGGGGTGAAGCCGAAGCGGATGGTCGACGGCGCACGGAAATCGCCGATCACGCCGCGCTCGACCAGGGCCCGCATCACCTGGTAGCCGTTGGGGTGGAGGAACGAAACCTGGCTGCCACGCTGCTTGCCGTCGCGCGGGCTTTCCAGCTCCAGGCCGTAGGCGCCGCATCTGGCCTCGACGAGCTGAATGAACAGGTCGGTGAGAGCGATACTCTTCTTGCGCACCGCCGCCATGTCGACGTCGTCCCACATATCCAGCGCCCCCTTCAGCGCCCGCATCGACAACACCGGCTGCGTGCCGCACAGGAACCGGCGGATACCGCTGCCGGCCGCATAACCCTGCTCGAAAGCGAAGGGCCGCGCATGGCCCCACCAACCGCTGAGCGGCTGCTGGACCTTATCGTGATGACGCTCGGCGGCGTAGATGAAGGCAGGCGCGCCCGGGCCGCCATTGAGATATTTGTAGCTGCAGCCGATGGCGAAATCGGCATTGGCGCTGTCGAGCTCGACAGGCAGCGCGCCGGCGGTGTGGCAGAGATCCCAGACGATCAGCGCTCCGACCTGATGGGCCTTGCATGTCAGTGCCGCCATGTCGCGCAATTTGCCGGATTTGTAGTTGACGTGGTTGACCAGGATGACCGCGACGCGCTCGTCGATGAGATCCTCAATGGTCGGCGCATCAACGCCCTCAAGCCGCAACACCGTGCCGGGGCGCGTCGAGGCCACGCCTTCGGCCATGTAGAGATCGGTTGGAAAGCTGTCGCCCTCGGCGACGATGACCGAGCGGTCCGGCCGCATGCCGAGTGCGGCATGCAGCACCTTGTAGATGTTGATCGAGGTCGTATCGCAGACCACCGTCTGGCCGGCCGCCGCGCCGATCAGCCGCCCCAGTTGGTCGCCGAGCGCGACTGGCATGTCGAACCAGCCGGCGGTGTTCCAGGCACGGATCAGATCCTGCGCCCACTCCTGGGTCGCGGCTTTCCGCAGCTCGTCGAAGACGGCGGGTGCCGCGGCGCCGAGTGAATTGCCGTCGAGATAGATGACGCCTTCCGGCAAGATGAACCGGTCGCGCATGGCACGCAGCGGGTCCGCCGCGTCCATGGCTCCGACGGCTGCGAGATCGAGCGTTGCACGCATCATTTGTACATTTCCTGGTTATTCACGCCCTGGTTATTTCCGCCTTGGTGATTCACGCCGGGCTACTCACGAATAGCTTCGCGAACCGGTGCGGACCCCCGGCTGCGCTTGAGGCTGGGCAAGGCAAGCATGGCCAGCACGAACAGGCCCGTCGCAAGCTTCAGGTCAGGCGGCGGCATGCCGGCCGCAAGGCAGAACGACACCAGCTGGTAGTAGATGATCGCGCCGGCGAAGGGCGCCAGCAGTTGCCGCCAGACCGTTTGCTTGCCGACGACGGCTTCGCCGATCATCAGCGCGGCAAGGCCGTTGATGAGAATTCCCAGGCCCATATTGACGTCGGCGAACCCTTGCGACTGCACCATCAGCGCACCGCTTGACGCCGAAAAAGCGCTGGCCAGCCCGACACCGCCTATGGTCGCGGCCCAGACATTGATGCCTTGCGCCTCGGCCATGTCAGGATTGGCGCCCACGGCGCGGACGGCAGTCCCCTTCTCGGTCCTGAAGAACATGTAGAGCAGCATGAAGGCGACAAGCGCGAGGAGACCCGCGACGACGATCTTGCTGGCGGGGAAACCCGGCCGCGCGAACGGCACCCAGTCGAACACCGAGGGCGAACCGAAGACCGACAGGTTGGACTTGCCCATGATGCGAAGGTTGATGCTGTAGAGCATCGTCATCATCAGGATGCCCGCAAGCAGCGTGTGGATGCGGAAGCGCAGATGGATGAAGGCGGTGCAGCAGCCCGCCGCGAAGCCGGCGACAAGGGCGGCGGCGATGCCCATCAGCGGCGATGCGCCGGCGGCAAGGAGAACGCCGCAGACGCAGCCGCCCAGCGGAAAAGCGCCTTCGCTGGTGAGATCGGGAAAATTCAGCATGCGAAACGGGATCATGATCCCGAGCACGACAAAGGCCAGGATCAGGCTTTGCGCCAGGGTGACCGGCATGATCGCGACGAAGCTGGTGAGAACGTCCCCAACAAAACCCATGATGATCAACTCGCCAGCAACATGCGATCGGTCTTGACGGAGAAATGGCCGATCAGATCGACAACCGTGACCCTCGCCTTCTCCTGCCCTGTGACTTCCAGAAGCACCCGGCCGGCATCGAGCATGATCACCCGGCTGCCATGGTCGACGGCGTGTTGCATGTTGTGGGTCACCATCAGGGTGGTCAGCTTCAGCGCATTGACGGCGCGCACCGTCGCGCGCATGACGATCTCGGCCGTGCGCGGATCGAGCGCTGCCGTATGCTCGTCGAGCAGCAGCAGATCCGGCGATCCTCCGACAGCCATGATCAGCGACAGCGACTGCCGCTGCCCGCCCGAGAGCAGGTCGACACGGGTATCGAGACGGTTTTCAAGGCCGAGGCCCAATATCGACAGGCGCTCCTTGTAGGACGCCAGCCGTGTGGCGTTCAGCCCCTGCCGCAGCGTGCGTTTTTGACTGCGCAGGTCGGCCAGCAGCATGTTCTCCGCCACGGTCATGCTGGCGGCGGTGCCGCGCATCGGATCCTGGAAGACGCGCGCCAATCTTTCGGCACGCTTGTGCACCGGCATCCCTGTCACATCCGCGCCATTGATCAGGATCTTGCCGGAATCCAGCACAAGAGCACCAGAAATGGCGTTGAGCATGCTGCTCTTGCCGGCCCCGTTTGAGCCGATGACGACCCCGAACTCTCCCGTGGCCAAGGACAGGCTGAGACCGTCCAGCGCGACCTTCTCGTCGGCCTGGCCCTTGTAGAACACTTTGCGCGCGGATCGTATCTCGAGCATCGTTCCTCCGTGACCTCGGGATGATGGCGCCGACGCCATCATCCCAGCAGTTCCGATGTTAGTCGACGATGCAGCCGCAATCGGCCATTGAAGCCGGTATCTCGACGCCGAACGCGGCCATCGCCTTGCGCGAGATCGTTGCCATGTGGTCCTTGTAGGCCGGGCGCGACGGCGCGATCGTCTTGGGATCCTTGCCCTTGAGGATCTCGGCGGCGATGTTGCCGGCGTTGATGCCGACCTGGGTGTAATTGACCGCGAAGCTCGCCGGCACGGTGCCGTTGCGGACCGCGCTGTCATCGGAGTTGACGACCGGGATACCGGCCTGGCGGGCGGCCGCTGAGACAGCGGCGATCGCCGGCTGAATCAGGTTCGAGGCCGGGCCGTAGATCACGTCGGCCTTGCCGGCGAACGAAGCGATACGCTGCTGGATGTCATTTACGTTGTCGATGCCGAGCTCGACCACCTCGAAACCGGCGGCCGGTGCCGCCGCCTTGATCTTTTCGACCAAGGCAACGTCATTGGCCTCACCGGGATTATAAGGCACGCCGAAGCGCTTGGCGTTCGGCAGCAGCTTCTTGGTGAAGGCCATCACCGCGGCGACGTCCTGCAGATCGCTGGCGCCGGTCATGCCTTCGTCTCCGGCGTCCCATGATGGCACCAGCTTGGCCGCCACCGGATCGGTGACCGCGGCAAAAACGATCGGAATGCCGGAACCCGCGAGCGCTTTCTTGGCGATCTGCGAGACCGGCGTGGTGATGGTGTAGATCAGCTTGGGCTGCTCGGCCTGCAGCTTGGCGATCATCTGCGGCACCAGCGACGCATCGAAATTGGTGTGGCTCTCCGTGTAGACGACGTCCTTGCCCTCGACGAAGCCGTTATCCGTCAGCGCCTTCTTGAAGCCGGCTATGGCGGCGTTCAATTGCGGGTGCTCGCCGAAATTGGCAATGCCGATACGGATCTGATCGGCCGCGGCACTGCCGGCGCTGACCATCAATGCGCCTGCCAGGGCCAAACCCGACAACCAAGCGGATTTCGACTTCAACATCATTTCCTCCCAGATTTGATCAGGGCCGCTTGGAAACGCGGCTGCTCCGCGATCATGGTCAGTCCGCCGGTCTGTGTCAAACATTATATATAATTGTTGTAGTGACCCAGTATCATATATACTTTTAGCCAGACGACGGATTGATCACGATGCGGGATGAGACGAGTTCCACAAAAACGGAAGCCGCCTATCAGCTGTTGCGGCGCGACATCCTGACCACGCGCCTCATGCCCGGCGCCCCGCTCAAACTGAGTGCGCTGCGCGGCACATATGGCGTCGGTTGGACACCGTTGCGCGAAGCCCTGTCGCGGCTCGAGGCCGAACGCTTGGTCACCGCCATCAGCAATCGTGGTTTTGCCGTGGCTCCGGTGTCGCGGGCCGAGCTGGAGGATCTGGCACGCGCCAGAATGGTGGTCGAGATACCCCTGTTCCTCGAATCGATGGAAAAAGGCGGCAGGGAGTGGGAGGATGCCGTAGTCACTGCCCACTACCGGCTCTCGCGTTGCAAGACGGCGGTCGACGATCCCTCCGACACGGCCGTCGACAGATGGGATGAGAACCACGAGGCTTTCCATGCGGCGCTGCTGAGCGCCGCCACATGCGACTGGCTGTTGCGGTTCCGCTCGACAATCTCGGATCAGTTGCGCCGGCATCATCGCTTTCTTGGTCTGGCGCCGACATTGCGGGCCGCGGCCGGCCTCAAGGACGGCTATGAACAGGCAATGGAGGCGTTGCGCGAAGCGATCGCGATCGAACACCATACCGCGATCATGGAAGCGGCACTCGATCGTGACGTCGAACGGGCCAAGGCGCTGATGACGGCGCATATCGGCTACACACTGCACGTCTATGTTCATAGCGAAGACAGCGGCGCGACCAGATACGCCGCCCGCGCCGGCAGCTTGAAGGGGTCGGGATAACTTCAGCGCTTCCGCGACGTCTATTCGCACGCGCTGGCCGGAGTGCGCCGAACGCCCGGGTCCATGGCCGCCCGGAGCTACCAATGGTTGGCATTTTGGTTTCGTTTCGTTCCGCGACTCCCTGAAATATACGGTACCCCTGGAAGAAGCCTTCCAGATGGCTGATGCCAGCTCCATCGGCGGATAGGCCACAGGCCATTAACCAAACGATTTCAATGTGCCTGCCGATCGCGGAAAGGACCGGTTGCTGACGCCGTCGGGGGCAAAAAACTTCAGACCCCCTTAACAAATTCATTAAACTTTAAACGGTTGCAGAACACAACTGGAACAGATAGTGTTTGTTCTGGGTTTGTTTTTTCGATTCTGGTTCAACCTTTCGTTCAATGTCTTGGGGGCCGCCATGCTGACGCGCAAGCAACATGAACTGTTGATGTTCATCCACGAACGGCTCAAGGAAAGCGGGATACCGCCTTCCTTCGACGAGATGAAGGAAGCACTCGATCTTGCCTCCAAGTCGGGGATCCATCGCCTGATCACGGCGCTGGAGGAGCGCGGCTTCATTCGCCGGCTACCCAATCGGGCGCGCGCGCTGGAAGTGCTGCGGCTGCCGGACTCGATCGCGCCGGGCCTCAATGCGGCAAAGAAGTTCTCGCCAAGTGTCATCCAAGGCAGCCTTGGCCAAGGCAGTCTCGGACGCCAGATCAGGCCGGCCGCTGCGCCTTCGCGCCTGCCCGCGGCCGGCAACGACGACGATGCGGTTTCAGCCGTATCCATCCCGGTCATGGGCCGTATCGCCGCCGGTGTGCCGATCGATGCAATCCAGCATCAGACGCATTCGATCTCGGTGCCGCCGGACATGATCATGGGCGGCGAGCACTATGCGCTGGAGGTCAAGGGCGACTCGATGATCGAGGCTGGTATCTTCGATGGGGACACGGTCATTATCCGCAATGCCGACACGGCAAGCCCGGGCGAAATTATCGTGGCACTGGTCGACGAGGAGGAAGCGACGCTGAAGCGGTTCCGCCGCAAAGGCGCTTCGATCGCGCTCGAGGCCGCCAATCCAGCCTACGAAACACGCATTTTCGGGCCGGACAGGGTCAAGGTACAAGGCAAGCTGGTCGGGTTGATCAGGCGCTACTGAGCCGGCTTTCCATCGGGCTTGTCGGGTTTTTTGTACGGCGGCAGCCCCCTCGCCTCGCGTGAGAATTTTCGCTGTTCGTGCCAGGGTCGGTATGGTCCGTCGACGGCGAATTCGATCCCGGCCCGGGTCGTGGCCGACTGGGGATTGAAGAAGACGGCAGCGCTTCCCTTGCGGGCGAGCTGCCGTTTGGTGACGACGAGAACCAGTGGATTTTGGCAGGCGTCATAGGCGGTCGCGTCGTTCACGATGATCAGGTCAGCGAAAGCACAGGCTTTCCAGGTGGTCTTGCGGTCCTCGACATAAGCAATGATCGCGCCGGAAGGGTGCCTACAAGGCACAGGCCTTCGCGGCAGTAGAAGGGCGATCCCGGCGGCAGGTCGGCGGGACTGGCAACGTCGAATTGCCCGTCTGTCTTGTCGAACATTTCCGGTTTGACGATTGTTTCGGAGATCAGAGCGCGCTTCCAGTTGTCGGTTGCGAATTCGTTCGGACGTTCCCGGTTGACGGCCAGTTCGCCATTGCCGATCGGCAGCGCGACCAGCCGCGCATCTTCCGAGATCAGCACATCGGGCGCGCGCGTGTGCGACACAGTCAACAGGCCGGCGAGCGCGAATGGCAGCGCCGCGAGCCGCAGCCAGGTCGTCGCCATCGTCGCGATAACCAGCGCGACGGTGACCAGCAGCACGGATTGCTGCGAAATCAGCCCGACTCCGTCGACCGGAGAGCGCTCCGATATCCACGCCGACACGGCGATCATCGCCGTCAGGCCCTTGCCCATGAGGTAGAGAGCCGGCCAATCCAGTCCGAATGGCATCAGCAGCGCGCTAGCGACGGCCAGGAACATCACGACCGACACGATCGGCATCACGGCCAGATTGGCGAACAGGCTGAGGGGCGATACCCGCTGGAAATGCCAGATGGCAAACAGTGCCGTGGCGCTGCCGGCGACAATGGACGTCATGGCCAATCCACCTGTCGCCAGCAGGAATTTTCGCGTCAGGAGCCCGGGCAGGGATCGCTTTGGCGGCGGTGGCCTGGTCTTTCCCGCACGGTGATCGGCCCAGCCGGCATAAGCGCCAACCAGGGCCGCGGTCGCGGCGAACGACATCTGAAAGCTTGGGCCGACGACCTCGTGCGGCGAGACCAGGATGACGGCGATCGCCGAGATCGCCAGATTGCGCATGGTCAGCGCAGCGCGATCGAAGAAGACGGCAATCAGCATCACCGCCAACATGATGAAGCTGCGTTCGGCCGCAACGACGACACCGGAAATCATGAGATAGGCGGCGATCGAGAACAGTGCGGCGGCGGCGGCGTATTTCTTCACCGGCCGGCGCGCGGAAAAGTCTGGTAACAGTGCGAAGGCACCACGCAGCAGACCCATGATGGTGCCGGCCACAAGCGCCATATGCAGTCCCGAAATAGAGATGATGTGATAGATGCCGGTACGCCGCATCGCTTCATTGATTTCATCGGGTATGCCGGCGCGCACGCCGACGATCAGCGCCGCCGCGATCTCGCCTTCAGCGCCGCCGACGCTGCCCCTGATGTGGTCGGCGATGGCTTCGCGGGCATTTTCAATGCCTGAGAAAAGGCGAGCCGATAGCGGCATCTCACCGTCAGCGGCGGAAACAACCGTCGGATTGCCGAGAAAGAAGCCGCTGCCGCCGATGCCGGCGAAATAACTGTCGAAAGAGAAGTCGTAGCTGTCCGGCCGGACCGGGCCGGTCGGCGGCAACAGTTTGGCGTAGCCTGTGATGAGCGAGCCGGCGGTCATTCCCGGCGGTATCTTGCGTGCGGAAAGCCGGACCCTTTCCGGCGCATAGCGCAGTTTCGGCCGGGCGGTCGAAATCACGTCCATGGTCAGCCGGATGCGGCCGCTCTCCATCTCTTCGAGCGAGACCACGCGGCCGGTCAATTGCGTGGAGATTTCCGAACCCAGCATACGGGTTCCGGCTCGCCATGTTTCGACCTTCGCCGCGAGTAAGCCCAGCGCGCACAACAGCACTGCCATGAAACACAGATGGGTTTTCGACCACGAACGCGAGACGAAGGCACAGACCGCCATCAGCACCACGACCGCGACGGGCTTTGCAAAGTCGGGCTCGGACGCCAGCGAGAAATAGGCGATCGCCCCAACGGTCAGACAGACCGGCACCAGCAGAAACGCGATGCCCCGGTCGAGTTCGAGCTCCGCCGCCTTGGCCACGCCATGGCGCAGGCGAGGCAAGGATATCGGGCCGATTTGCCGGCGCACGCGCACGATCCTGCCCCCGGCAGGAGACGGCGCCGGCGCCGGCCCACCCGCCCGCAGCGGCCCGGTTTCGGGCGCAGCCACGAGCGGCGATGGCAGTGGGATCGTCGGAGGCGCCGCAAAAAGGGATCGCTCGCTGACGCCGACAGCGGCATCCTCGCTTCGATCCGAGCTCCGGCCTCTTCCAGTCATCGGGTCTGCCCCTTGCACCCTCGACGCCCTATGCTACATGAACGCGCAACGCGCGAAAGTCCGCACGTTCCGCACCCAGCTTCAGACGTTTTCCGAGAGTTCCATGCCCGACAAGGTCATCACCCGTTTTGCCCCCTCGCCGACCGGCTATCTGCACATCGGCGGCGCGCGCACGGCGCTCTTCAACTGGCTCTATGCAAAGCATACCGGCGGCACGATGCTGCTGCGCATCGAGGACACCGATCGCGAGCGTTCGACCGATGCGGCCACATTGGCCATTCTCGATGGCCTGACCTGGCTCGGCCTTTCGTGGGACGGTGACGCGGTCTCTCAATTCGAGCGTGCGCCGCGCCATCGCGAGGTAGCCGAGGAACTGGTGCGCCTGGGCAAGGCCTATTACAGCTACGAGACTTCAGCCGAGCTCGAGGCAATGCGCGAGGCTGCACGCGCCAAGGGCCTGCCGCCACGGTATAACGGCCATTGGCGTGACCGCGACCCGTCGGAGGCGCCGTCCGGCGTCAAGGGCGCCATCCGCATCAAGGCACCGACCGAGGGCGAGACGGTGGTGAAGGACCGGGTCCAGGGAGACGTGCGCTTCCCCAACAAGGATCTCGACGACTTCATCATCCTGCGTTCGGACGGCAACCCGACCTACATGCATGCCGTCGTCGTCGACGATCACGACATGGGCGTCACTCACATCATCCGTGGCGACGATCACCTGACCAACGCCGCCCGCCAGACCGTGATCTACAACGCCATGGGCTGGGACGTGCCGTCGATGTCACATATCCCGCTGATCCATGGCGCCGACGGCGCCAAGCTGTCGAAGCGCCACGGCGCGCTCGGCGTCGAAGCCTATCGCGCCATGGGCTATCTGCCGGAGGCGCTGCTCAATTACCTTGCGCGGCTCGGCTGGAGCCATGGCGACGACGAGATCATGTCGATCGAGGACATGGTCTCGTGGTTCGACATTGGCGACGTCAACAAGGGCGCGGCGCGCTTCGATTTCGCCAAGCTGGAAGCGATCAACGGGGCGCATATGCGCCGTATGGCCGACACCGAGCTGCTCGATATCTTCATCGCCACCTTGCCCTATTTGGAGGGAGGCCCGGCGATGGCGGCGCGCCTCGACGAGAAGAACAAGGCGCAGCTGCTGGCAGCACTTCCGGGCCTGAAGGAGCGCGCCAAGACGCTGGTCGAGCTTGTCGACGGCGCGGGCTTCCTGTTTGCCGCTCGGCCGCTGCCGATCGACGACAAGGCGGCACTCCTGCTCAATGACGATGCGCGCAAGATGCTGCGTGGCGCTCACGAAGCTTTGAAGTCGCTGTCACACGACTGGACGGCGGCCACGGCCGAGGCCGTGATCCGCGACTTTGCGTCGGCTGGCGGCCACAAGCTTGGCGCCGTGGCCCAGCCGTTGCGGGCTGCCTTGACCGGCAAGAGCACGTCACCGGGCGTATTCGACGTGCTTGCCGTTCTGGGGCGTGAGGAAAGCCTGGCGCGCATAGCGGATCAAATCGATTAGGAGCAAACTGGCCCAAGAAGATTGGCATTGAAAGGCGGGTTTCGCAGTGCAACATTAGGCCTTGGCCCAATCTGGCACGCACCTCCTAGAATGCGGTGGCGAATACGCGCATTGCGGTGATTTCAACGTGTCGCTCCGCGGAATTTGCCTTTGCCGGCATGAGGAAACAAGAAGGAGTTTGCAATGACCGAAGCTGCGAAAAAACTGGATGTGGGCGGCCAAGAGGAGGCCACGGCAACGCTGGAATTCGCCGGCAAGACTCACGAATTCAAGGTGCGAAGCGGCTCGGTCGGGCCTGACGTCATCGACATCGCCTCGCTCTACAGCACCACTGGCGCCTTTACCTATGACCCCGGCTTCACCTCGACGGCAAGCTGCGAGTCGGAGATCACCTTCATCGATGGCGACGCCGGCATCCTGCTGCATCGGGGCTATCCGATCGACCAGTTGGCCGAACATGGCGACTTCCTCGAAGTCTGCTACCTCCTGCTCTACGGCGAATTGCCGACCAAGGCGCAGAAGGACGATTTCGACTACCGCGTGACGCGCCACACGATGGTGCACGAGCAGATGTCGCGCTTTTTCACCGGCTTCCGCCGCGACGCGCACCCGATGGCGGTGATGTGCGGCGTGGTCGGCGCGCTGTCGGCCTTCTATCACGACTCGACCGACATCTCCGACCCGTACCAGCGCATGGTTGCCTCCATGCGCCTGATCGCCAAAATGCCGACGATCGCGGCCATGGCCTACAAATACCACATCGGCCAGCCCTTTATTTACCCGAAGAACGATCTCGGTTTCGCGGCAAACTTCCTGCATATGTGCTTTGCCGTGCCGTGCGAGGAGTACAAGATCAACCCGGTGCTGGCGCGCGCCATGGAGCGCATCTTCATCCTGCATGCCGATCATGAGCAGAACGCTTCGACCTCGACCGTTCGCCTCGCCGGCTCCTCGGGCGCCAACCCGTTCGCCTGCATCGCCGCCGGCATTGCTTGCCTGTGGGGGCCGGCCCATGGCGGCGCCAACGAAGCGGCGCTCAACATGCTGGGCGAGATCGGCCATGTCGATCACATCCCGGAATTCATCGCCCGCGCCAAGGACAAGAACGATCCATTCCGCCTGATGGGCTTTGGCCACCGCGTCTACAAGAACTACGATCCGCGGGCCAAGATCATGCAGAAGACGGCGCATGAGGTTCTGGGCGAACTCGGCATCAAGGACGATCCGCTGCTCGACATCGCGATGGAACTGGAAAAGATCGCGTTGACCGATCCCTATTTCATCGAGAAGAAACTCTATCCGAACGTCGACTTCTATTCCGGCATCACCCTGAAGGCGCTGGGCTTCCCCACCACCATGTTCACCGTGCTGTTCGCGGTCGCCCGCACGGTCGGCTGGATCGCCCAGTGGAAGGAAATGATCGAGGATCCACGCCAGAAGATCGGTCGTCCGCGCCAGCTCTATACCGGCGCGCCGGAGCGCGACTACGTGCCGATCGCCAAGCGCTGAGACAAGTGACAAGCGCTGAGACAAGTGAGTAGTGGGTAGTGGTTCGTGAGGAGTGAGGTTGGAGAGTTTTCTAACTCACTACTCGTTACTCACTACTGCCTACGCACTCGCTTGATACACCCCATCACCACCTGCGCCGCGATCTCACCGGACGGTTTGTCCGTTGCCATGCGCCGTGAAATCTCGGCGAAACCGTCTTTCTGCCAGGCGCGCATGCCACTGTCGGCCAACAACGCTTCCAGCTGGCGTGCCAGATTGTTCGGTCTGACGTATTCGTCGTAGAACTCCGGGATCAACGCGCGATCCGAGATAAGGTTGGGCAGAAGCGCCGACCAGACGGAAACGAGATACCGCGCCACGGCGCGTGCAACAGGGTCGAGCCGGTAGCAAGAGATCATCGGCACGCCGGACAGCGCCAGTTCCAGGGAGACGGTGCCGGACGCGATCAACGCCGCGTCGGCCTTGCCGAAGGCCTGCCATTTGCGCTCGGGCTCAAGGATAATCTCGGGTTTTTCATCCCAGCGCGTGACCGCGGATCGTACGGTGTCCGCGACATGCGGCACCGTCGGCAACATCAGCCGAAGCCGATGCCCGCGTGCCCGCAGCATCGACACGGTCTCACCGAACGGCTCGAGCAGCCGCCGCACCTCGCCGCGCCGCGAGCCGGGCAGGACAAGCAGCGTCTTCACGCGGTCTGGTGAAAGATCACGCGGCTGGGCCTGCGCCCTGGCGGCCGACAGCACGCCTGGATCATGCGTCAGGCGATGGCCCACATAGGTGCCGGGCGGGCCACCCAGCCGATCGAGCTCCTTCACTTCGAACGGAAGGATGCACAGGATGTGATCGACATACGGTTTCATCGCCACCGCCCTGCCCGGCCGCCATGCCCAGACGCTCGGGCAGACATAGTGGACGATCGGGATCGCCGGGTTGGCGGCGCGCACCTTTTTGGCGACGCGCAGCGAAAAATCGGGGCTGTCGATGGTGACGAGGCAGTCCGGCTTGGCATCCGCAACCAACCCCGCCAGCTGACCGATCCGCCGCATCAGGCGCGGCAGGTCACGCAGGACGGCGCTGAACCCCATCAGCGCGACCTCTCCGGCGTCGAACGGGGAAACCAGCCCAAGCGCCTGCAGGTGGCGGCCACCGAGGCCGACGAGCCGTACCTCGCGCCCTGTTATTTGGCGCAGCGACTGGACTATGTCGGCGCCAAGCAGGTCACCTGACTCCTCACCCGCGACGATCGCGATCTTCAGCGCCCCGTCAGCCATATCAGGACTCCGTTGCGGCCAGGCCGACAATGAACAGCCCAAGGTCATTGGCGCGCGAGAGGGTTGCGGGACCTTCGAGGATCAGGGAGCGTCCCGCCTCGACGGCAATGCCGGCAAGCCCGGCCGCATGCGCTGCTTCTACCGTCTGGGGCCCCATGGAAGGAAGATCCGCGCGCAGCTCCTGGCCAGGCTTGGCGCATTTGACCAGCACGCCGCGCGTCTTGCCGGCGATACGACCGTGGCCACGCAGCAGCCTGGCGCGGTCCAGCAATCCGGCCGTGCCCTCGATGCCTTCAAGCGCGATGGTCCGGCCGCCGACCGCGATCGCCGCCTGGCCGATATCCAGCGCCCCGATGGCTTTTGCCGCGGCAAAACCTGCCTCGATGTCGCGCCAGTCAGACTTCCGAGGCGTTGCCCTGGTCAACACCCCTTCGGCGGCGATAAGGTTCGGCACGATCTCGTGGGCACCCATGACCTTTATCCCCCGGGCCTCGAGTCCGCGTGCCACCACCTTGAGCAGTCCATCGTCGCCGCGCGCCAACGCCATGACGACGACGGGTATCACAGCGAGCAGGCTGAGGCTTGGACGCATATGTGTCAGCCTTGGCCTGCGCTTTATCTCGCCGGCAAGCACCAGATGCGTAATCCGGTTACGCTTGAGCAGCGGAATGAGCGATCCTATCGCCTCCAAGGCAAGGGTCTCATGCTCGTAACGGCACAATTCCGCCAGGCGGTCGGCCTCACCTTCCATGAGCACGATGAAGGGCGGATGACCCTGTTCGGCCAAACCGGCAGCGACTTCGACCGGAAGGCTGCCGCCGCCGGCGATGATGCCGACCCTGGCACCAGGCGGAAGTTCAAGACCAGCCGCGGCTGCCTCAGCCTTCGTCATCGGCATCGTCGCCATCGCCGCCCTTGAGCGATGGCACCGCATAGTGTCGCTTGCCGCGACTGGTGATGAAGTCGATGATCTTCATCGCTGTCGGCGACGA
The DNA here is from genome assembly GCF_054059755.1 of Mesorhizobium sp. URHB0026. Taxonomy (NCBI): domain Bacteria; kingdom Pseudomonadati; phylum Pseudomonadota; class Alphaproteobacteria; order Hyphomicrobiales; family Phyllobacteriaceae; genus Mesorhizobium; species Mesorhizobium sp. URHB0026. The sequence goes on from NZ_JBSSCN010000001.1 coordinate 4,416,021, forward strand.
GGCGAACTCCACCTTGGCGAACTCGATGTTCTCGCCGACGGTGCGGGAGCGGTCGAAGATCGTCTTGTAGGCCCTGCGTAGCAGATGGATTTCGGAACGCGGCAGACCGGCGCGCTTGAGGCCGATGATGTTCAAGCCGCGCAGGCTGGCGCGGTTACCGACCGCGATGGCATAGGGAATGACATCACCGACAAAAGCCGAGCACCCGCCAAGAAAGGCGTTGTCGCCCACCCGCACGAATTGATGGACGGCGCTGAGGCCGCCAATATAGACATTGTTGCCGATCTCGCAGTGGCCGCCCAATGTCGCCCCATTGGCGAAGGTGGCGTTGTTGCCGACAGCGCAGTCATGGGCGATATGGGCGTAGGCGAGGAAATTGCCATTGTCGCCGACCGTGGTTTCGCCACGGCTGGTGTCGGTGCCGACATGCATGGTCACGCCTTCGCGGATGGTGCAGTTGGCGCCGATGACCAGCGTCGTGCGGCCGCCCTTGTGCTTGGTGTTTTGCGGCGGTGCGCCCAGTGTCGCCATCGGATAGACCTTGGTCGACGCTCCGATAGTGGTCGCGCCCATCACCGAGACATGGCTGACCAGTTCGACCCCGTCCCCGATCACGGCATCGGCGCTGATATGGCAGAACGGCCCAATGCGCACACCCTGGCCGATCTGGGCGCCTTCTTCCACGACGGAGGAAGGATGGATTGACGTCTTGATTTTCATAGGCACTCGATCGTCAGTCGCCGGTGACCATCATGGCTGAAATCTCGGCCTCGGCCGCCTTGGTACCTTCGACCAGGGCTTCACAGGCGAATTTGAGCAGGTTGCCGCGCTTCTTGATTTTCTTGACATGGATCTTCAACTGGTCGCCGGGGACGACCGGTTTGCGGAATTTGGCGTTGTCGATGGTCAGAAAATAGACCAGAGACGGCTTCGATGCCCCGAGGCTGCGGATGCAGATGGCTCCGGCCGTCTGGGCCATGGCCTCGACGATCAGCACGCCCGGCATCACCGGCTGCTCCGGGAAATGCCCCTGAAAATGCGGCTCGTTTATGGTTACGTTCTTGATGCCGATGGCGGAGTCGTCGCCGTCGATGTCCACGATGCGGTCGATCATCAGAAAGGGATAACGGTGCGGCAGGAGCTTCATCAGCCCCAATATGTCGACCGCTTCCAGCGTTGTCGCCGCCACCATGTCAGCCATTGTCCTTGCCCTGCTTGCGTGCCCTGGCCATCGTGCGCAACATGGCTATCTCTCGCATGGCTTCCGCCATAGGCTGCGCCGGATAGCCACCCCAGATCTCGCCGGCGGGAACATTGCTCATGAATCCACTTCTGGCTGCAAGCTTGGCACCTGTACCAATCGTCAGATGATCCGCAAGCCCGACGCCTCCGCCCATGGTGACATTGTCACCCACCACCACGGAACCGGAAATACCCGAAAGCCCGGCCACTATGCAATTGCGACCGATGCGGACGTTATGGGCGATCTGCACGAGATTGTCGATCTTGGTACCTTGCCCGATGATCGTATCGGACATGGCGCCACGATCGACGGTGGAATTGGAGCCGATCTCGACATCGTCCTGGATCACGACGCGTCCGATCTGTGGAACACGCTCCGGCCCCTTGGCGCCTCCGACAAAGCCAAAGCCGTCCTGGCCGATCCTGGCGCCACCATGGATGATGACCCGATTGCCGATCAGAGCGTACTGGATACTGGCGCCCGGGCCGACATAACCGTCACGGCCAATCTGGCAGGACTGTCCAATGACGGCGTTGGGCGCAATGACTGTGCCGCCGCCGATCGAGACACCTGGCCCGATGACCGCGCCGGCTTCGATGATAGCGCCAGCTTCGACATGCGCCGTCGGATCGACATGGGCATGCGGCGAAACGCCGGTCTCACCGGTCATTGGCCCCGGCGTGGCGGCTGTCGGGAACAGCAGGCGCCCAACCAGCGCGAAAGCCTGCTGCGGACGTGGATGAGTCAAGACAGCAACGGTGGAAGGCGCTTTGTTCGCGAATTCGGCCGGGCATAGGACCGCCGCCGCCCGCAGCGACGGCATCAGCGCGGAATTACGCCTGCCGTCGACGAAGACAAGCGCATTTGCGCCGCCTTCATTAGCCGGCGCCAGCGCTTCGATCAAAACGTCGGATTGGCCGGAATCGACTAGCACCGAGCCGGTCAGATTCGCGACTTCGGCCGCCGTATACCGGCGTGATGGCGCGAAGAACACCGGGTCGGTCATTCCAGAAGCTATATCCAGCTAGGTCGGAACATTTCCCCCGGGTCCAAAAACCCGGGAGCATCGTTGGCCGCCGATCAGAAGCGGGTCGATATGCCGAAGTTGAATTCCTGCACGTCGTCGCTCGCTTCCTTCCTGACCGGGATTGCATAGTCGATACGGATCGGACCAAACGGTGAAGCCCACATAAGGCCGAGACCAACCGAGGCGCGCAACTTCATGCCGGTGCTCGCGATGGTTATGTCTGGGGCGGGATCTGCCCCAAGATGTTGATTGATCTTGCTACCGTATAGTGTTGCAGCGTCGGCGAACACCGCACCGCGCAGGCCGAAGCTCTCGGGAATGACCGGCAACGGGAACTGCGCTTCGGCCGAGGCGTTGAAATAGGTCACACCTCCCAGATGGTCACCCGTAGTTGGGTCAACCGGACCAATGCCATTATACGCAAAGCCGCGGATCATGCGGTCGGTGCTCTGGAATTGATCGAAGATTCGCAGATTGCCGTCGCCGCCATAAGCCTCCACATGCCCTGCGCCGGCCGAGATCAGCCCGACAAGGTCAAGCTGCTCCGACAGCGTCTGGTAGATGCTGCCACGCCCGGTAATCTTCACGAACTTTGCATCACCACCAAGACCAGCCATCTCGACCGTCGTATTGGCATAGATGCCTTCATGTGGGTTCTTCATATCGTCAATGGTGTTGTAGACCAGCCCCAGGCTGATGGACGACTTGATCCATGGACTTTGCGCGATACCATCCAAGATAGCCGGTGAAATCGTGCAATTAGGTCCATCCGGATCTCCAACGCTGGTAGCACCGCAATCGTCGTCGACCTTATACTTCTCTTGCGAGATGTTGTACGCCAACTGGGTGGTGATGCTGTTGGTGATCGGCAGTCCGAAGCGGATCGTCGCGCCGGTCGTGTCGCTGTCGTAATTGTTTTTGTATTGCCGCGTCGACTTGAAAATGTCGAAGCCGGCGGCGATGCGCCGCCCGAGGAAATAGGGCTCGGTGAAGGACAGGCTGTAGTCGCGCGAGTTCTTGCCGCCGCCGGCCGACACTTTAATGAACTGGCCGCGGCCGAGGAAGTTGCGCTCTGTGATCGATCCTTCAACAGACGGTCCAGCCGAATCGCCACCAGTCGAATAGCCGGCGCCAACCGAGAATTCACCCGTCGACTTCTCGACCACGTCGACCACAAGCACGACTTGGTCAGGGGCCGAGCCGGGCACAGTCGAAATCTCGACTTTGTCAAAATAATTCAAGTTTTCCAGGCGCTTCTTCGCGCGCTGGATGAGCACTTGGTTGAACGCATCGCCTTCGCTGACATCGAATTCGCGGCGAATGACGTAGTCTCGCGTTCGGTCGTTGCCGCGGATCTCGATGCGCTCGACATAGGCCTTGGTGCCCTGGTCGACGGTGTAGACCACCGAAATCGTGTGGTTTTCGAAATTGCGGTCGCCGCGCGGTGTCACCTGGGCGAAAGCATAGCCCGAACCAGCCACCTTCTCCGTCAGCGCGATGATGGAGTCTTCGACGTTCTTGGCGTTGTAGACATCGCCCTTGCGGGTTTCGACCACCGATTCCAGCGACTTGGAGTCGACTTCCGGGATCGTGCTTTCGACGCTGATGTCGCCGAAATTATAGCGCTCGCCTTCCTGGACGGTGATGGTGACCGTGTATTTGTTGGTCGCATTGTCGAGCTCGCCGACGGCGGACACGACCTGGAAGTCGGCATAACCGTGATTGTAATAGAAGCGGCGCAGCAGCTCCTGGTCGGCGCGCAGCTTGTCTTCGTCGTAGACGTCGTCGCGCAGGATGAACGAGACCCAGGACGAGCGCTTGGTGTTGATCACATCAGACAGGCGGCGGCTGGAATAGGCGCTGTTGCCGACGAAATTGATTGCCGCGATCTGTGTGCGATCGCCTTCGGTAACGTGGAAGACCACGTTCACGCGGTTGTCGCCGAGCTCCATGATCTGTGTGGTCACGCCGGCATCGTCACGGCCGATGCGCCTGTAGGCGGCCTTGACCGCCTCGACATCCGAATCGAGTGTAGCCTGAGAGAACGTGCCGCGCGGCTTCAGCTGAACCGCTGCCTGAAGCGCGTTGTCCTTGAGCTTCTTGTTGCCCTGGAACAGCACCTGATTGACAACCTTGTATTCCGAAACCTTGACCACCAGGGTCGAGCCGACCTGGTTGATCTGGACATCCGAGAACAGGCCGGTGCCGAACAGCGCCTTGACCGCGCTATCGACATCGGAGCTGGAGAAGGCCTTGCCGGGCTTGATGGTGATGTAGTTGCGGATGGTATCGGCGTCGACACGCTGGTTGCCGCTCACCTCCACCCTGCTTACGACAGCGGCTTCGGCCGCCGATGTGGCAACGAACTGCACTGCGAGCGCGCCTGGTACGACCAGAGCGGCGGACAGTGCCGCCGCTGACGCGGCGTTTAGAAACTTGGATGCTGCCTTCATCGGGCTTAATAACCTTTTCTCGTAGTCCCCACGGCGAGAAAACCGGACGTGCGGTCATTTCCCCTACCGTATTAACCGGATTTTCCCTACACGCAAGGCTTCTGGTTAATTTGTATTTACTTAACCCTGTTGCGTGGCTTTCGCGTCACTCATATCCCCGTGCATGGTAAACGGCGTCTCAATATCCGCCATGCTCAGGCCAAATTCCTTCATGATTTCAGCATCCAAAGAGATCGTTCCAGAACACGAACCCCATGAAGCACAGCACCAGAAGCAGACCGGCCCGATAGGCCATTTCCATCATCCGTTCCGACACCGGCCGGCGGATGACGGCCTCCACCCCGTAGAACAACAGATGGCCGCCGTCGAGAGGGGGAATCGGCAAAAGGTTTAGAATGCCTATCCCCACGGACAGCAGCGCGACGAGCTGCACCAGCCATTCGAAACCGAGTTTGGCCGCCTTGCCGGCCATGTCGGCGATCTTGACTGGGCCACCCAACTGGCACTTGTCCTCGCGCCCGACGGCGAAGCGCTGCAGGAACTGTCCGGTGCGCTCGATGACGTGGCCCGTTTCCTCAACGGCCGCAGCGACGGCTCCGACCGGGGTGTAGGTTATGAGGCGGGGCTGGCCGAGTTCCTTGTTGTTGACGACGCCGATCACGGCGACCTTGACCTTGTTGCCGAGCGCGTCCTCCTGCTCCATCAGCCGCGGCGACGCGGTCACCGTGACCTCCTTGCCGCCGCGCAGCATGACGAAGGTGATGGTGTCGCCGGCGCGGCCCGAGACCAGCCGCTGCACGTCCCCGAAGGTTTCGACCTTGCTGCCGTCAACGCTGACGAATCGATCGCCAGGCAAGATGCCGGCCTTGGCCGCGGGACTGTCTGTTGTAACCTCCGCGACCATGGGCTCCGCGACGTAACGCCCATAGGCGGCAAACAGCACGGAAAAGACGACGATCGTCAGCAGGAAGTTGAACAGCGGCCCGGCCACCACCGTTGCCGCGCGCTTCCAGATCGCCTGGGTGTGGAAGGCAACCTTGCGTTCCTCGTCGGTCAGCGTTTCGAGTTCTTCCGATGTCGGCTGGCTGGAGGTGGCGTTCATGTCGCCGACAAACTTCACATAGCCGCCGAGCGGTATGGCGCAAAGCTTCCAGCGCGTACCATGCCTGTCGTTGAAGCCGATGAGCTCCGGACCGAAGCCGATGGAGAAGGCCCTGACCCCGATGCCGCACCAGCGGCCGACAAGATAGTGGCCCATCTCGTGAACGAACACCACGACGGTCAGAACGAAGAGAAACGGCACGAGCGTGCCGAGAAAGAGGCCTTCCGTGCTGAAAATCGCGTGAAGAATCTCGTTCAATTCAGGCCCTCAAGTTCTTCCGCGTCGCTGGGTGACTGTGACATCAATACAGGCGAATCCAAGGCGCCCGCGCCAGATCGTGGAATGACACCGTTCAAATGGGAAACAGCCCTTGTGCCGGATGCTCGGCGCCCGCCGCGATCCAGCCGATGACGTATAGGGCAAGAGCGGCCGCGACAAGCCCGTCGACACGGTCCATGATGCCGCCATGGCCAGGGATGAGCACGCCAGAATCCTTGCGGCCGTGTCGCCGCTTGACCCAGGATTCGAAGAGGTCGCCGGCTTGGGCGACAATCGACAGCACCAGCGCCACAACACCCAGCAACGCCAGGTTGCCGGCGCCGGCGAAGGCGGCAAGCAGAAGCCCCGCGACGACACCACCGACCGCCCCGCCGAGGGCGCCGCTGCGGGTCTTGCCGGGCGAGATCGAAGGCGCCAGTTTAGGCCCGCCGACGGCGCGCCCGACGAAATAGGCAAGAATGTCGGTTGCCCAGACGACCGCGAACAGGAACAGGATGGCGACGAGGCCCGAATGGTCGCCGTCCCGCAGCAGGGCAAGCGACAGACCGGACATGCAGGCATAGGCAAGGCCGCCGGCGTCCCACTGGCCGATTTTGCGAACTCCAGCGGTGATCGCGGCTGTCGCAACCAGAATCACGACGAGCGGCAGCAGCCACCGTGCGGGAAGGCCGGCAATCAAGGCGCCGACGAAGATGACCATCAGCGCTTCCGGCAGAAAACCAAGCCCGTCGGCCTCGGCGGGCCGCGACATACGTGTCCACTCGTAAAAGATCATTGCCGCCATAACGGCGCACAGCAGCCGGAACGGCAGGCCGCCGAGCCAGGTCAGGCCGAGGGCGACAATGGCCAGCACGACGGCCGAAATGACGCGCAGCTGAAGGTTGCTCATCCCGCCGCCGGTCGCGAAGCGACGTCCTGCGGGCCCAGTCCGCCGAAGCGGCGCTCGCGGCGGGCATATTCGCGCAATGCCTCGGCGAGATGCTCGCGATTGAAATCCGGCCAGTAGCACGGCAGGAAGACGAGCTCGCTGTAGGCGGCCTGCCACAACAGGAAGTTGGACAGGCGCAGTTCGCCTGATGTGCGGATGACCAGCTCCGGATCGGGAATGCCTTGCGTGTCGAGAGAGCCGGCAAAGCTTTCAGCCGATATCGCCTCGCTGTCCATTTCGCCGCGCGCCACGGCCGCGGCAAGCTTGCGCGCCGTGCGGACGATCTCGTCGCGCCCGCCGTAATTGAAGGCGATCACCAGCGTCAGCGAGGTGTTGTGGATCGTCAGCGATTCGGCCTCGTCGAGCAGCCCCCTGATGTCCGCCTGCAGCCCTGTGCGGTCGCCGATGATCCTGATCCGTACGCCGCTCTGGTGCAGCTCGGCAAGATCGCGACGGATGAACAGCTTCAACAGACCCATAAGGTCGCTGACCTCGGACTTCGGCCGCGACCAGTTCTCCGATGAGAAAGCGTAGACGGTCAGGAACGATATACCGAGACCCGGGGCGGCGCGCACCGCCTTGCGCAGGGCCTCGACGCCGGCGCGATGACCGGCGAGCCTCGGCATACCGCGCGCCTTGGCCCAGCGTCCATTTCCATCCATGATGATCGCGACATGCGCGGGCGTTGTCATGATCTCGCTTTCGGGTCAGCCAAGGGCCAACCCTAAACCTGCATGATTTCAGCTTCCTTGTCGGAAAGCAGATGATCAATGGTGCTGATGGTTTCGTCGGTAAGTTTCTGGACCTGGTCGGAACGCTTGCGCTGATCGTCCTCGCTGATGTCGCCGTCCTTCTCCGCCTTTTTCAGGAAATCCATGCCGTCACGGCGCACATGGCGCGCGGCGACACGGGCGTTCTCTGCGTAGCCATGCGAGATCTTGACCAGTTCCTTGCGGCGCTGTTCGTTGAGCTCCGGCAGCGGAATCCTCAGATTGGTGCCATCGACGATCGGGTTGAAGCCCAGATTGGATTCCCGGATCGCGCGGTCGACCGCGCCGACCATCGATTTGTCCCAGACCGAGACCGAGATCATACGCGGCTCCGGCACCGAAACATTGGCCACCTGGTTGATCGGCATGGTGGTGCCATAGGCCTGCACCTGGATCGCATCGAGCAGATTGCTGGAGGCGCGACCGGTCCGCAGCGAAGCCAGGTCATGCTTGAACGCGGCGATGGCCCCGTCCATGCGCCGCTTCAGATCGTCATACTCACCACTCATCTTAGTCTCCTCGACCCGTCTGCCGCGGGTTCACTGCTTCGGGGCAAGGCCCCGTGTTCGAGCCTGATTTTCGAAAGCCGGTTTGCCCTTCCAGGGATCGGCCCCGATCATTCGTCCGCGACGACCGTGCAGCGGCCGCCGCCCCTCAGAATATCGCCGAAACCACCCTTTTCGTGGATCGAATAGACGATTATCGGAATGTTGTTTTCGCGCGCAAGTGCAATCGCAGCGGTATCCATGATGGAAAGGCCGCGATTTATGACTTCGGCGTGGCTGATGCGCTCGAAACGCGCCGCATTCGGGTCCTTTTTCGGGTCGGCCGAATAGACGCCGTCGACCTGGGTACCCTTGAACAGCGCATCGGCGCCGATTTCGGCCGCGCGAAGTGCCGCCGCCGAATCAGTGGTGAAGAACGGATTGCCAGTGCCGCCGGCGAAGATCACCACCTTGCCCTGGTTCATGTAGGCGGTTGCCTGGCGCTGCGAAAAACTCTCGCAAAGCTCGGGCATGGCAATTGCGGACAGCACGACGGCATCGACACCGATCTTGTTCAGCGACGTGCGCAACGCCAGCGAATTGATGACCGTGGCAAGCATGCCCATGTGATCGCCGGTAACGCGGTCGCCTCCCTTGGAGGCGACGGCCACGCCGCGAAAGATATTGCCGCCGCCGATAACGACACCCACCTCGATGCCCAGCGCACGGGCTTCGGCAATGTCGCCGGCGATGCGGTCGACGACCGAGACGTCGATGCCGAAATGCTGTTCGCCCATCAACGCTTCGCCCGAAGCTTTCAGCAGAACACGTCGGTAGCGGGGCTTGACCGTCATCTGGTTCCTCGAAATTCCGGCGTGGCAAGCTCTGAAGGCGAAAACGCCCCCTGCTTCGCCCGGCGGTGCTGTCATGACGGGTTGACCGGATACACGAAGGGCGCGGCGATGTCACGCCGCGCCCTTGTGCAAAATTCCAGGCTTTCTGGATCAGTTGCTGCTGATGGCAACCGCCTCGCCTTCGACCACGACCTGCAATGCGTAGCCTGACGGCTTGTCGCCGGTCACGACACCGCCCGCGACACGGACCTGGATCTCGGGACCGAAATAAGAATGCGGGAACGGCGCCGGCGTGCCGCTCACCTTGTCCAGGCGCTGGCGAAGCGCGGGCGGTATGGAGAAATCGAGCGCCGCAAGATTATCCTGCAACTGCGAAAGCCGCGTTGCTCCGAGAATGACGGTGGCTACTCCTGGCTGAGTCGCCACCCAGTTCAGCGCGACCTGAGCCATGCCGCGGCCAAGTTCGGCGGCGACTTTTTCCAGCTCCGCCACGACAGCCCAGTTGTGCTCGCTGAATTTCTGGAAACCTGGATGGGTGGTGTTGCGGAAGCCGTCGAGCCGGCCGGCATTGCCTGCCTGCACCGGGCGGTATTTGCCACTTAGCAGTCCGCTTGCCAGCGGGCTCCAGACCATGATGCCGGCGCCATGGCGTGTCCCGAACGGCACGAATTCATGCTCGATGGCACGCTCCGCCAGGGAGTATTCAAGCTGCAACGCCGAGATCGGCTCATAGCCGCGCAGTTCCGCGATCGCCTGCGCCCGCCCGGCATACCAGGCCGGCACATCGGACAGGCCGATGTGACGTATCTTGCCTACCCGAACCAGATCGTCGAGCGTACGCAGCACTTCTTCGGCCGGCGTCAACCGGTCCCAGATATGCATGAGATAGAGATCGATATAGTCGGTGCCCAGCCGCTTCAGCGATGCGTCGACGGCACGCATGATGTTCTTGCGGCCATTGCCGCCGGCGTTCGGATTGCCGGCGTTCGAGTTCATGGTAAATTTGGTGGCGATCACCGCCTTGTCGCGCAAGCCCCGCTCGGCCACGAATTCACCGAGCCAAGTCTCGGCCGTGCCGCCGGTGTAAAGGTCGGCGGTGTCGAAGAAATTGCCCCCGGCCTCGACATAGGCGTCGAACATCGCGCGCGCCGTATCCCGGTCCGCGCCCCAGCCCCATTCCGTCCCGAAAGTCATCGTGCCCAGTGCCAGCCGGCTGACGCGCAGGCCGCTGTTGCCGAGTGTGTAGTAGCTCATCGTCATTGTCTTTTCCGATCTTGGTCCGTTGATGCGGGCGTCATTGGCCAGGCATCGCCTTGACCCAGGGATTGCCGCGCTCATGCGTCATGCGGAAGGTGAAGCCATCGACCTTCCAGCCAGCCGCGGAGCGCGTGAGGTGATGCTCATACGTGCCCCAGACCTCCCAGAGCGGGTCGCCATTGCCCTCCATCCGGTTCCAGGCATAGCCGTTCGACACAACGGTCGCCGTGTCCGCTTCAAGGACGACCAGGTGATTGGTGCGCAGATGCAGGCTGGTCTTGCTGCCTTTGAGATTGCCGGCCCACGCGCCGATCAGATCGTCGGAGGCGATGTTGGCCGCGGGCTGCCCGGACAGGCTGCTGAAGTCGGCGGTTACCCGTTCCGCGAAATAGCTGCGCGCACGTTTCCAGTCCTGCGCGTCGACGGCGCGGTCGATGGCATCGACGATGCGGATGACGGCGTGGTCATCGGCAAGCGCCTGCCAGCCCACCGGTTCGGCCCCGCCAGCGTCGAGCGGCGCCAAGGCAAGGCCAGCGGCGAAGGTAACGTGTTTCAAGGCATTCAAGTCTCTTCTCCTCGATGCCATCAGCCAATCGCCGATGTGTTGGAGACAATGTGGACCTCTGCCTGGGCGTCGATAAGATTGCATTGTCCGCAAAGACCATGCGATATGGTTCATGAATGGATCGGGATCTGCTCAGCCATCTGCCCGTCATCATCGCGGTCGCCCGGCGCGGCGGTTTTGCCCTTGCCGCGGCCGAACTGGGCATGAGCCCTTCGGCGGTCAGCCATGCAGTGCGCCTCGTCGAGGAGCGGATCGGCCAGCCGCTGTTTGCGCGCACGACGCGCAGCGTTTCGCTTACCGAGGCCGGCAAGGCGCTGGTGGAAACGGCGGCCCCTGCCCTCCAGGATATCGCCGAGCGGATGGATCGTATCCGCAGCGTCAAGGGAAAGCCGTCCGGGCTGCTCAGGATCAACGCCTCCAACATCGCAATCCCGTTGGCGGTGACGCCGGTCGTGGCGGCAATGGCCGAGCGCTATCCCGACATCACGGTCGAGATTTTTGCCGATCAAGGGTTGGTCGACATCGTCGGCGAAGGTTTCGACGCGGGCATCCGGCTCGGCGAGATGATCGCTCAGGACATGGTGGCCATCCGACTGACGCAGCCCTTCAAAGCCGTTATCGTCGCCTCGCCCGCCTATATCGGGCGACATGGCCGTCCGCGCAGCGTGGCCGATCTCGCGAACCACAATTGTATCGGATACCGTCTCGTTCGCTCCGGTGCCCTTTACCGCTGGGATTTGACCTGGGATGGCAAGGACGTGGTCATGGAAACCAGCGGTACGGCCGTCGTGACGGACTCGCTTGCGGCAATCGATCTGGCTCTCGCCGGAGTGGGCCTTGCCTATATGTTCGAGCCGCTGGCGCGCGCGGATCTCGCTGCCGGCCGCCTGGTGCAGGTTCTGCCGCAATCGGCGATCGAGGAACCCGGCCTTTTCCTCTACTTTCCGCGTCGCGCGGCGATGGCGCCGAAACTCAGGGCCTTTATCGACACCGCGAACGAAATCGGCCGGGCATCCTCGCGGATGTCCGGCCGAAAAAACACAGGGGAAATGGGTCGGTAAGAAGTTACTTCTTGACCGCAGCGGCGACTTCCGCGGCGAAATCCGTCTCTTCCTTCTCGATGCCCTCGCCAAGGGCGAAGCGCAGATAGGCTGTGATCTTGGCCGGCGCGCCGATTTCCTTCTCGGCATCCTTAAGCGCCTGCTCGACGGTGATGTCGGGATTGAGCACGAAGGCCTGCTTCAGGAGTACGACTTCCTCGTAGAACTTGCGCAGGCGACCTTCGACCATCTTTTCGATGATGGCTTCCGGCTTGCCGGACTGGCGCGCCTGGTCGGAGAAGATAGCCTTCTCGCGCTCGACCGCGGCCGGATCGATCTGCTCGGCGGTCAGCGCCATCGGGTTGGTGGCGGCGACATGCATGGCGACTTGGCGGCCAAAGGCATTGGCGGCATGCTCGTTGCCCGTGGTCTCGATCGCGACCAGCACACCGAGCTTGCCGAGCCCATCGGCAACAGCGTTGTGCACATAGGTCGCAACCGCGCCATGCGGAACGGTGAGCTTGGCCGAGCGGCGGAAGCCCATGTTCTCGCCGATGGTGCCGACCGCGTCCTTGATGGTGTCGGTAACCGACTTGTCGGAGCCCGGATATTTGGCGGCGGCGACCGTTTCGGTCGTGCCATAGGCAAGCGCCACCTTGGCGACGTTGGCGACGATTTCCTGGAAGGCGGCATTGCGGGCGACGAAGTCGGTCTCGGAATTCACCTCGACGACGGCAGCTTCACGCACACCGTTGTCGACGCCGATCAGACCTTCGGCAGCAGTGCGGCCGGCCTTCTTGTCGGCCTTGGAGATACCCTTCTTGCGCAGCCAGTCGACGGCCTCTTCCAAGTTGCCGTTCGTTTCGTTCAACGCCGCCTTGCAGTCCATCATGCCCGCGCCGGTCAAGTCGCGGAGTTCTTTGACCTGTGCAGCCGAAATGCTCATTGTCGCCTCTTTGTTTAAATGCACCGACGCACCATCGGTATTCGATGGTGCGTCTGTTTAGCGTGCCAAAATATGAGAAAGATGAAGGCCGCAACCGGCCCTCGATTATCAAGCCTCGGGGGCTTCCGACGCCGGAGCCGGATCGAGCGCCGGTTCGACCGGAGCTTCGACCGAAGCGCCGATATCCATGCCGAGCGCGCCCTGCTGACGGGCGATGCCGTCGATGGCGGCCTTGGCGATCAGATCGCAATAAAGCTGGATGGCGCGGGCCGCGTCGTCATTGCCGGGGATCGGGAAATCGATCTTGTCCGGATCGCAGTTCGAATCGATAATGGCGACGACCGGGATGCCCAGGCGCTTGGCCTCAAGGATGGCAATCGCCTCCTTGTTGGTGTCGATCACGAACATCAGGTCGGGTGTCGAGCCCATGTCCTTGATACCGCCGAGCGCCTTGTCGAGCTTCTCGCGCTCGCGATCGAGGTTCAGGCGTTCCTTCTTGGTCAACCCTTGAGCTTCGCCGGCCAGCATCTCGTCGAGCTTGCGCAGGCGCTGGATCGAGTTCGAGATCGTCTTCCAGTTGGTCAGCATGCCGCCGAGCCAACGCGAGTTGACGTAATATTGGGCCGAACGCTGTGCCGCATCGGCAACGATGTCCGACGCCTGGCGCTTGGTGCCGACGAACAGCACGCGGCCGCCCTTGGCAACGGTGTCGGAAACCTGCTTCAGCGCCTGGTGCAGCAAAGGCACCGTCTGCGAGAGGTCGATGATGTGGATGTTGTTGCGGGCGCCGTAGATGTAGGACGCCATCTTCGGGTTCCAGCGGTGAGTCTGGTGGCCGAAGTGAATGCCAGCTTCCAAAAGCTGGCGCATGCTGAAATCAGGCAGTGCCATTCTAAGTTCCTTTCCGGTTAGCCTCCACGGACACAGGCATTTTTGGACCGAGGTCCTCGAACGCCACCGGAGGTCTCAGCCGGATTTCTCCCGGGCAGACACCAAAGTCCGTGTGTGGAATGAGCGCGCATATAGAGGGGAAGTCCGACAAACGCAAGCGGGGCGGCGCTTTAACGCCTAGCGTGCGGCAATCAGCGCTCCGGTGCCGATCATGGCGCTGCCGGCGAACCTGTTCATCAGCCGCATGCGCCTGGGTGTCCTGAACCAGCCCGAAGCCCGGCCCGCGAGCGCGGCATAGACCCCCATTGTCACGATATTGACGCTGATGACGGTCGCCACAACCAGCAGGCCATCGAAAAAGGTCATCGTGTCGAGGTCGAGAATCAGCGGCATGATCGAGGCATGGAACAGGATCGCCTTCGGGTTTCCGAGCGCTATGGACGCGCCGAGCAGGAAGGATCGTGACAATTTCGCCTGCCCCGTCCGCGGCTCATTCGATTGCGCGGCCGAGGCCCGCCACATCCTGACGCCGGGAAAGATCAGATAGGCGGCGCCGGCATATTTCAACAGGAGGAAGATCCATTCGAAGGTCTGAGCCAGGGCCACTAGCCCCAGCAGCGCCAGAGTGACGAGCACGGCATCGCCGGCGGCGACCCCAAGGCCGGCCATGAAGGCCCTCGGGAACCCACGCGACACGCCGTTGGTGATGACCGCGAACATTGCCGGCCCTGGCGTGGCGGCGGCGAGCGTCACGGCGGCGCAATATGCCAGGAATGCCGTTAGTGTCATCGCTTCGCCTTTCCGTTGGGCACCCGCACGCGCCGGAAGATGGCGACGATCTGCTCGCGGCTGCACTCGATGGCGCCGAGCCGCACCGCACGGTCGCGCTCGAAGCCGGTTATGTCATAGTGCGGAGCGGATGTCTTGGGCGGGCCCTGGTAGGACGAGCGCTTGATGCCGAGTTCGGCCGCAAAGCGATGCAACTCGTCGGTGTCGTCGGCCAGGAGATGGCACCAGAGATGGCCGGCCCATTTCCAGATCGCCGCATCGACATAGACCGCCATCAAGTGATTGCCATCAGGCCTGCCACGGCTAGCTCAATTGCCCGCCTCTGCTATTTCGATACTGGGCAAGGCTTTGTCTGGTCGAACAGCGACAGGTTGACCAGCTTGCCGGTCATCGAGAAGTCGCCATAATCCATGACGAGATCACGAGTGATGCCGTTCTCGTGCAGCTTGAAGCTGATCCGGTATTCCGGCACTTCCTCGCCGTTCTGGGCGCTGTCGTCGAAATAGGCGATGTCGACCGGCCAATATTTGTCGGTGGCAAGCTTCGCCAATGCCGGCGCTTCCGGATCCGCCTTGTCGGCCTCGCTCTTCTTGCCGACGACAACCGTGGTCGTCATCACCTTGTTGGCGTCCTCGGACCCGTCGAACAGGTTCGTCTGATAGAAGTTTTCGCCTTTTTCGGCCTTTCCGATCAGTTCGACCAGGTGCTGGGTCGGAAACTGGGTGGAAGCGAGTTCGAGGCTGTTCTTCTCCGGCTTATCGATGTCGACTTTGAGGCCCTTCGCGTCTTTCGTGGCCATACCCTTGACTTCCTTGTCGAGGTTCTGGTCGACAAAGGATTTGGTCACGAACGAAAAGGTCTTGCCTTCGGCATCCTCGAAAGTCGTCGTCTGCTGGTCGGTCAGCTTCGTGTTGTCATTGGTGGCGATTTGGGTGACGAAACGGAATTTCACCGTATAGCCTTCGCAGGCCGAGCCGTTGAACTCATAGACCATGCGGCCGGTGATGCCGGTGATGCCGGACCGATCATCCGCCTTCTTGAGCGTGAGATCATAGACGGCGCGATGCGCCTGCAGCGCCGGTGCGGCGACAGCGGAGAATGTTGGCAAAAGCGCCGACAACAGAACGGCGTGGAATGCAAGGCGCGTCGCGCGCATGAGGTACTCCGATCGTCGCGGCTGATGGCAGGCCGCAGGGAAGGATGGTCCAGCTTAAAAAAAGTCGTGGCGGAAGCGAGGCAAAAATAGCAATTTCGGCCCGGCCAGCGCGGCGCCTTCCAGCAATAGGGAAAAGCAATGAGTGAAACAATCGAAAAGCGGCTAAGTGATCTCGGCGTGACGCTTCCTGTTGCCGCCGCGCCCGCCGCCAACTACGTGCCCTATTGCAGGACCGGCAACCTGCTGTTCACTGCTGGTCAGTTGCCGCTCAAGGACGGCAAGCTGCAGGCAAGCGGCCTGCTCGGCCGCGACGTCGACACGGCAAGCGGCAAGGACGCGGCGAAATACTGCGCCATCAACATCCTGGCGCAAGCCAAGGCAGCACTTGGCGACATCGAGAAGATCCGTCGTCTGGTGAAGATCACCGTCTTCGTGGCCTCTGCCCCCGACTTCGTCGAGCAGCATCTGGTCGCCAACGGCGCCTCCGATTTCCTGGTTGCCGCGCTCGGCGAAAGCGGCAAGCACGTGCGCTCCGCCGTCGGCACCGCCTCCCTGCCGCTTAATGCCGCGGTGGAAATCGAAGCGATCTTCGAAGTCGAATGAGTGTAGGTGCTGACATGACCGACCTCTCCTGGCTGACGGCCCGGCCGGTTGCCCATCGCGGCTTTCACGACATGAACAAGACGCGCTGGGAAAACACGCTTTCCGCCTTCGCCGCCGCGGCCGAACGCGGCTACGCGATCGAATGCGACGTGCATCTGTCGTCGGATGGCGTTCCCATTGTCATCCATGATGACGATTTGCAACGGCTGACCGGGCAGGACGGTTTCGTCTGGCAACGCAGCGCGGCCGAACTTGCCGCGCTCAAGGTTGGCGGCACGGCGGACCACGTGCCGACGTTGCAGGAAGCGCTCGACCTCGTCGATGGTCGCGTGCCCATGGTCGTCGAACTGAAAGGAACTCCCAGTCGCGACGAAGGCCTGGTGGCGCGCGTCGGCAAGATGCTCAAGCACTACAAGGGCAAGGCGGCGATCATGTCGTTCGATCACTGGCTGATCCGCGATTTCCCCAAACACGCGCCCGGCATTCCGGCTGGGTTGACCGCCTATGGCAAGGACGCCAAGCTGATCGAAGCACATTTCTCCATGCTGGCGCACGAACTCGCCTTTACCTCCTATGCCGCCGGCGATCTGCCGAACCCGTTTGTCAGCTTCGTGCGCGAAAGGCTGAAAATGCCTGTCATCACCTGGACGGTGCATGATCAGCCCGCGATCGACCTGACCTTTAGATATGCCGACCAGATGACATTCGAAGGGTTCGAACCCGACCTGGTCGAAGTCGCCTGAGCAGGGTGCCCGAAACGTGACTTGTAGCGGCCCGAATGGAGCTTAAATAAGCCTCATGGATCAGGGTGACGACGGCGACGGACAAATGGCGAATACGGACTATTCGATCCGCATCGCCGCCGGCATCGGAGCCTTTACCTGCGACGAATGGAACGGCTTTGCGGGAACCACGCGTGCCGATACGGGGGCGGAGTACAACCCGCTCGTTTCATACGCTTTTTTGAGCGCTCTGGAGGATTCCGGCTGTGCCGTGCGTCGCACCGGCTGGCAAGGTCATCACTTGCGGCTGGAGACCGCGCAAGGCAGGCTCCTCGGCGCCGTTCCCTGTTATCTCAAGTCGCACAGTCAGGGCGAATACGTGTTCGATCACGGCTGGTCGGATGCCTTCGAGCGCGCCGGCGGCCGTTACTATCCAAAACTGCAAAGTGCCGTGCCGTTCACGCCCGTCACCGGCCCTCGCCTGCTGGTCGGCAAAGGCGAGGATCAGGACGCGGTGAAGGCTGGGCTTGCCGCCGGTCTCAAAATGGTGACCGACAAGCTCGGCGTGTCCTCTGCGCATGTCACCTTCGCGCAGGAGAGCGACGTCGCGACGTTGGAAGCCGCGGGCTTCCTGCATCGCACCGACCAGCAATTCCATTTTTTCAACGAAGGCTTTTCGACCTACGACGACTTCCTCGCCACGCTTGCCTCACGCAAACGCAAGGCGATGAAGAAGGAACGACGCGAGGCGCTGGCCGATGGCATCTCGATCGACTGGCTGACGGGAAAGGACCTGACCGAAAAGGCCTGGGACGACTTCTTCGCTTTCTATATGGACACCGGCAACCGCAAATGGGGCCGCCCCTACCTGAACCGCCAGTTTTTCTCGCTGATCGGCGAACGCATGGCGGACGACATCCTGCTGGTGATGGCCAGGCGCAACGGGCGCTACATTGCCGGCGCCATCAACTTCATCGGCTCCGACGCCCTCTACGGCCGCAACTGGGGCTGCATCGAGGATCACCCTTACCTGCATTTCGAGGTTTGCTATCATCAGGCCATCGACTTCGCCATCGAACGCAAGCTGAAGGTGGTCGAGGCAGGCGCGCAGGGCGAGCACAAGCTGGCGCGCGGCTACCGGCCGGTGACGATGCATTCCGCCCACTATATTTCCCATCCTGGCCTGCGCAACGCGGTCGCCGACTATCTCAGGCGCGAGCGGCGCGAAGTGGAGCGGATGGGCGAATATCTGGAAGAACATACCCCGTTCCGCAAGGATATTGGCGACCTCGGTTGATCGCGGCGCAGCTTCGCCTTGCTGCTCGCAGGCGGCTTCGCTACACCGGACGGCAAGGCACATTTCGGAGCGTTCGCCATGACTGAGGCCGCCTACGATACCGGCAACATCTTCGCAAAGATCCTGCGCGGAGAGATCCCCTCGCATCGCGTTTACGAGGACGAAGCCGTCGTGGCTTTCATGGATGTGATGCCGCAAGGGCCCGGCCATACGCTGGTGGTGCCGAAAGCGCCGTCGCGCAACCTGCTCGACGCCGCCCCATCGACATTCGGTCCGCTTTTTTCAACCGTCCAGAAAGTGGCACGCGCCGTCAGGAAAGCTCTCAACGCCGACGGCGTCACCGTCATGCAGTTCAACGAGCCGGCATCCGGGCAGACCGTCTATCACCTGCATGTCCATGTCATCCCGCGTTTCAACGGCATCCCGCTGAAGCCGCACACGGGCACAATGGAAAAACCTGAAGTGCTGGCGCAGCACGCCGAAAAAATACGCGCCGCGCTGGGAAGCTGATCCCCCGCGGTCTTCCCAGCACTCAAGACATTTCATTTGGCCGCTTGCGTGAGCCGTTCGATCGCACTCGGCCGCGGGCGTTGCATCAGTCCGACCCGGATTACTTCCGCGCACTGCGTGGGGCTCAGCAGCGACGTGTCGACCTCCAGATCGTATATGCCTGGCCGATGGACCTCGTCTTGCCACAGGCGCACGGGCAAAGGAGCGGGTTCCCCTGGGGTGCCGGTGACATAACCCTTCCCCGCCGCGCTGGCCGCACGCCTTTGGAGAATGACTTCGATGGGACAGCGAACCCCGACAAACAGCACCGGCAGTCCAGCAAGACGACGCGTGCAATCCACGAGGCAGCCGAGCGGCTTCGAATAGGCGTCGTGATGGCCGACATCCGCAACCACATTCAGCCCCATCCGGCTATGCGCCGCGATCGACTCACAGAGGGCGGCGTAGAAGCGTGGCACGAAAACTTCGAGATCGGGCCGCTCGCCGCCAGGGCGCAGCCCTATTCCGGGACGATAGCGCGGCGGTGTGATCTGCTCATAGCTGTCGACGCCCAGATTCATCCAGGGCCATCAAAGCTTTCCCCGATGGCCCTCGCGATATTCGACTTTCCTGAACGCGGCGCGCCATTGAGAATGATGATTTGACCGGTCACGCGCCACCTCATCGCCCAAATGAAAAAAGCCCCGTTCCCAGGGCTCTCTTCCAGTTTTTTATCAGGCCTCAGCCTTTTCTGGGCAGTTGAGGCACAAGGCTACGCTTGCCGCCGTCCTTGCCCTTGGGCTCCGGCTTCTGCGCCACGGCCTTCTTTGCCGCGGGCTTCTTGGCCACCGCCTTGGGCGGCTTCGGCGCGTCTTCCGGCTCTTCCTTCTTCGGCTTCACCGGCGCCTCGTCGGCGAGCGATTCGAGCTTCAGGCCGGTCTCGCCGGTTTCCTTCTTCTCGACGGTGACGCGCACCGTGCCGCCCTTCTTCAGCTTGCCGAACAGCACCTCGTCGGCCAGCGGCTTCTTGATGTGCTCCTGGATGACGCGGCCAAGCGGACGCGCGCCCATGCGTTCGTCATAACCCTTGTCGGCAAGCCAGGCGATGGCGTCCGGCGACAGGTCGAAGGTAACGCCACGCTCGGAGAGCTGGGCTTCCAGCTGCATGACGAACTTCTGCACCACCTGATGGATCACCGGCACCGGCAGCGATCCGAACGGGATGATCGCATCGAGACGGTTGCGGAATTCCGGCGTGAACAGCCGGTTGATCGCCTCGACATCGTCGCCTTCGCGCTTGGTCGAACCGAAACCGATCGCCGCGCGCTGCGCATCGGATGCGCCCGCATTGGTCGTCATGATCAGGATGACATTGCGGAAGTCGATCTGCTTGCCATTGTGGTCGGTCAGCTTGCCGTGGTCCATCACCTGCAACAGGATGTTGAACAGGTCCGGATGCGCCTTCTCGACCTCGTCCAGCAGCAGCACGCAGTGCGGATGCTGGTCGACGCCGTCGGTCAAAAGGCCGCCCTGGTCGAAACCGACATACCCGGGAGGCGCGCCGATCAGCCGCGAGACGGTGTGGCGTTCCATATATTCCGACATGTCGAAGCGGATCAGTTCGACCCCGAGCGAGGCGGCCAACTGCTTGGCGACCTCCGTCTTCCCGACGCCGGTCGGGCCCGAGAACAGGTACGAGCCGATCGGCTTTTCCGGTTCGCGCAGGCCGGCCCGTGCAAGCTTGATCGCCGAAGTCAGCGCCGTAATGGCGGTGTCCTGCCCGTAGACGACGCGCTTGAGCTCAATATCCAGGCCCTGCAGCACCTTCTCGTCATCGGCCGAAACCGTCTTCGGCGGAATACGCGCCATGGTGGCGATCGTCGCTTCGATCTCCTTGATGCCGATCGTCTTCTTGCGCTTGGCTTCCGGCACCAACATCTGCGAGGCGCCGGTCTCGTCGATCACGTCGATCGCCTTGTCCGGCAGCTTGCGGTCGTTGATGTAGCGCGCCGACAGTTCCACAGAGGCCTTGATCGCCTCGTTGGTGAACTTCACCTTGTGGAATTCCTCATAATAGGGCTTCAGGCCCTTCATGATCTCGATAGCATCCTCGATGGTCGGCTCGTTGACGTCGATCTTCTGGAAGCGCCGCACCAAGGCACGGTCCTTCTCGAAGAACTGGCGGAACTCCTTGTAGGTGGTCGAACCGATGCAGCGGATCGCACCGGAAGACAGCGCCGGCTTCAACAGGTTCGACGCATCCATGGCGCCGCCCGAAGTGGCGCCGGCGCCGATCACCGTATGGATCTCGTCGATGAACAGCACGGCACCCGGATAATCCTCGAGTTCCTTGACGACCTGCTTCAGCCGTTCCTCGAAATCGCCACGATAGCGCGTACCGGCCAACAGCGTGCCCATGTCGAGCGCGAAGATGGTGGCATTGTGCAGCACTTCCGGCACGTCGCCCTCTACGATGCGCTTGGCCAGCCCTTCGGCAATCGCCGTCTTGCCGACGCCGGGGTCACCGACATAGAGCGGGTTGTTCTTGGAACGGCGGCACAGCACCTGGATGGTGCGGTTGATCTCGCCTTCACGGCCGATCAGCGGATCGATCTTGCCGGCCTTGGCCTTGTTGTTGAGGTTGACGCAATAAGCGGTCAGCGCGTCCTGCTGCTGCTTCTTCTTGCCGCCCTCCTCCTGTGGCTCGGCGCCGTTGGGGCCGCCCTGCTCGTCATCGGCGCCGCGCGGGCTGCGGCTCTCCGACGCGCCCGGACGCTTGGCGATGCCGTGCGAGATGTAGTTGACCGCGTCGTAGCGGGTCATTTGCTGTTCTTGCAGGAAATAAGCGGCATGGCTTTCGCGCTCGGCGAAGATCGCCACGAGCACGTTGGCCCCCGACACTTCCTCGCGACCCGATGACTGCACATGGATCACCGCGCGCTGGATGACGCGCTGGAAGCCGGCGGTCGGCTTGGAATCCTCGTCGTAGCCGGTAACCAGATTGTCCAGCTCTGTATCGATATAGGTGAGAACGGTGTGCTTCAGCTCGTCGAGATCGACGTTGCAGGCGCGCATGACGGCGGCCGCCTCGGTGTCGTCGATGAGCGCGAGCAGCAAATGTTCAAGGGTTGCATATTCATGGTGCCGCTCATTGGCGAGCGTCAGCGCCTGGTGAAGCGCCTTTTCCAGGCCTTGGGAGAAAGCCGGCATGTTACCTCACTTCTTCTCCATCACGCATTGCAGCGGATGCTGATTCTGTCGGGCGAAATCCATGACCTGAGACACTTTGGTCTCGGCCACCTCGAATGTATAGACCCCGCACTCGCCCACTCCATGATTGTGAACATGAAGCATGATGCGTGTGGCGGCTTCGCGGTCCTTCTGGAAAAAACGCTCCAGCACATGAACCACGAACTCCATCGGAGTGTAGTCGTCGTTGAGGATGAGGACCCGGTAAAGGCTGGGCTTCTTGGTTTTGGTTTTGGTGCGCGTAATGACGGCCGTCCCGCGGCCGGCCTCATTGCCGTCGCCGCCGCCGTTTTGCATCCGCGCCACTTGTCTCGTGGCAGTCAAACCGATCGTCACGTAATCCTGCCTCTTTCGAATCCCCATGCGAGTTCAACATGTAGGTGTTCGATGGACGATTTTAAGCCCTTCTGGTTAGCTGACAATATGGCTAGGTGACCAACCTGGCGGTTTTTCGCAATCGAGAAGCGCTGGCATGAAAAAACCCGGCCGCGTTTCCACGGCCGGGTTTGTCCTGCGCCCAAAGAGCCGGATCTTTAATTCTCGGGCGAAAATTACTTTGCCTTGGCAACGATCGATTCGAACGGCTTGTAGGCCTCCTTGGCGAGTTCGGCATAGAGGTCGCCGATCTTGGTAGCCTCGGCGACGAACGCCTCGTAGGACTGCTTGGCATAGTCGGATTGAATCTCGATCGCCTTGTCCAGCGACTTGGCCGAGAACAGCTTCTCGCACGCGACGCTGCCGGCTTCGAAGCTCTTCTTGGTGTATTCGCCGGCCTCGGTGGCGATCGCCTGCGCGCCCTTTGACAAGGAGGCGAAGCTCTTCAATCCGGTGTCGGCGAACTCCTTGCCGTATTTGCTGAAGTCCTCATAGGTCTGGGTCATTCGTACTCTCCCTGGACGGTTGACGCGCCCTGCCCCGAGCGCCGTTGTGCAATGCATAATATATATTGTGCAGCGCACAAAAGTCAAGAAGTCGGGGGCTCGCGACCCTCCAGGCAGCGGCAATGGCTAAAATTCGAATAAAGGAAGGCTCAAACTCCCAGAAAACGGTGAACGCGGCGGTTACCATAAACGGATTGGTAACGCTGCCCCGCTAGCTTGGCCGGAAGTGAGGCAGGATCCCTTTGCCGCCTCCAGCGCAACGAGAAATTCAAAGGAACTACCAGTGCGTCAGGCGTTGTCGGGCATCGTTTGCAAATCCGCGTTCCCTCTTAAGACGATTATGATCCTCGCCATGGCGATGACATTCGTCGTCGCGGACGTCGCCTCGTCGCTCGCGGCGAAATCCGCGGCCATCGTCGTCGATGCCAAAACCGGCAAGGTGCTTTACTCGGCTAATGCCGATGGCCGGCGCTACCCCGCTTCGCTGACCAAGATGATGACGCTCTATCTGACCTTCGAAGCGATGGCGAAGGGCAAGATCAGCAGAAACTCGCCAGTCGTGTTTTCGGCCCATGCGTCAGCCGAGGCGCCGACCAAGCTTGGCGTGAAGCCGGGTGGATCGGTGGCGGTCGAGACCGCGATCCTGTCGATAGTGACGAAGTCGGCCAACGACTCGGCGACCGCGCTCGGCGAGATGCTCGGCGGCAACGAAACCAACTTCGCCCGCATGATGACGGCCAAGGCGCGGCAGCTCGGCATGAACGGCACGGTCTTCCGCAACGCCAACGGCCTGCCGGATCCGGGACAGTTCACCACGGCGCGCGACATGGCCACGCTCGGCATTGCGCTCAGGGAACATTTTCCCCAGTACTACGGCTATTTCGCGCAGCGATCCTTTCTCTACGGTCGCCAGCGCATCAATGGCCATAACCGTCTGCTCGGACGCATCAAGGGCGTCGACGGCATCAAGACCGGCTATACCCGCGCCTCCGGCTTCAATCTCGTCTCGTCCGTCAATGACGGCAACCGCCGCCTGGTCGCCGTTGTCATGGGCGGCACGTCGGGCGGCAGCCGCGACAACCAGATGGCAGGCCTGATCAACACCTATTTGCCGAGGGCCTCGACCCGCGGTGGCGGCGACCTCGTCGCCAAGGCGGACAGCAATGCGATCAGCGCACTTGCAAAGGTTCTCCTCCCCAAGCATGACGCGCCGACCCCGGACGAAAAGCCGGCGGCCGTGGCGGAAGCCGATACGGCCGTCGCCGACGACGCGACCGTTGCCCAGGGCGACAGTGAGGACGAGGATACAGCCGAGGCGGAGGCACCCAAGCTGGTTGTCCCGGCAAAGAAGGTAAAGACGGTCATCGTCTCCGCTCCCAAGGTCGCCACCGCCCAGATCGTGGCCGCCTATGCCGAGCCCACCCCGGTTGTTGATCCGGTCAACACCGCGTCGGTTCCGCCAGGCTGGGCCATCCAGGTTGCCTCCTCGCCGAAGCAGTCCGAAGCCCAGGCTTTCCTCGACAAGACCATCAAGCAGGCTCCCAAGGTGCTGGCCGACGCTTCCGGCTTCACCGTCGCTTTCGACAAGGACGGCGCCACCTACTACCGCGCTCGCTTCGGCGGCTTTGGGTCCAAGGATGCCGCCTGGAAGGCCTGCACCGCTTTGAAGAAGAAGAAAATCGAGTGCTACGCCGTCCAGCAATAGGACTGTGTGGAAGATATCTCCCGGAAAATTTTTGCGTCGAAGGAGACTAGTTGTGATTGGAGAGCAAGACGTCCTTGGCTTCGTTAATCCGCGCCGCCAGGAAAGACGTGCCGCCGACATCGGGGTGCAGGCGCTGCATCAGGCGGCGGTGCGCCTTGCGGACATCCGCCGCGGCGGCCCCCGCTTCAAGACCAAGGACCTTGTAGGCCTCCTCCTTAGTCATGGCGCCCGGACTTGGCGCAATACCCAGCCCTTCGCCACCGTTCGTCTCAGCGTATTTGCGCCAGACGGGAAATCTGCCGTCAAGATACGTCTCTAGCAACTGCGAACTCTCCGGATCGCCGGAGAGTTCGCGGTAGAGATGCTGCAATTGCGCAAGGGTCATCGAGCCAAGCATCTTGCCATCGTGGCGGCCGGCCAGAACCAACCCTTCTAGGCCGCCAGTATTGTGATCGAGTTCCATCTCAAGTGCCGCCGTCCGCACGGTTGAGCGTTTTGCAGCAACCGGCCTGGCCCTTGGCCGGCCGGTATGCATGGCGCCGTACCAGGCGATTGCCACGAACAGGATGATGCCGCCGATGCCTTGGCGCCCGACCAGGAGCACGGTGCCGCCGACCAGCGCCAGCAGGATCGGTCCCAATTTTCTCATTCCGCTTGCGAGTTGCGCCGGATCCGCGCGGAGAAAGGCGGTCGCTACCCCCAGCAGCACCAGCAACAACGCGACCACAATGATAATTGCGCCTAACATTTTGCACCGCCCCGCAGGGATCCTGTCCGCTCGGACAGCCGCGTGATGTCCTTCAACACTTTTCCTGCGCCAGAATCATGGCCTTTAACCGGGCCGGCAGCGGCCTGTGTCGACAGTTCCTCATCGCGCATGGATTTCAAGATGTGGCGTTGTCGCGTCGCTTGCAAGTCCAGCGCGGAGCAAGATTGAGGGCCAGAAAACGCGGGCGCGGCAGCAGGCAATCCTTCGCTCAAGCCCTAGAGCAGGCCGAGGTCGGCCAGCTCGCGCCTGAGTTTCGGCGGCATCTCGACCAATCCCGCCTTGCCCTTGCCGAGGTCGGCCGGGGCGTCCGCCGGCTTCAGGTAACGCCAGCCCTGGAAGGCGCGGCGCGGCTGCCAGTCAGTGCGCACCACCTCGGGATCGAGCATCAAATGGCAGCGGCCGATGCCGTCGTCATCGGTGAACGGCCGGATTTCCGTGATCAACTGGCGGCACTGCACGCTGCCCTTGATCACCCAGTAGAGCGAACCGCCGTCGGTCACCTCGTCGCCACGTGTCGGCATCATGCGGGTGGTGTGCCAGTGTTCGGCTGGTTCGCCGGCACGGCGGCGCTCGTCAAGACGGAAGGCGATCCACTCTTCGAGATCCTCGACACTGTCGCAACCGACGCAAAGCTTTAGGAGATTGAGACCCATCGCCCAAGGTTAGCCCGGAGCGCCGACACGTCAACGGCCTGACTGACTTCTCCACAGTGCCAGCTTGGGCCAGCCTCAACATTCAACGACATTGACGGCCAGGCCGCCAAGGCTGGTTTCCTTGTACTTCTCGTTCATGTCGAGGCCGGTTTGGCGCATCGTCTCGATCGCCGCATCGAGCGGCACGAAATGCACGCCGTCGCCTTTGATGGCCAGTGACGCGGCCGTCACTGCCTTGACGGCACCCAATGCGTTGCGCTCGATGCAAGGCACCTGCACGAGCCCGCCCACCGGATCGCAGGTCATGCCCAGATGATGTTCCAGCGCGATTTCGGCAGCATTCTCGACCTGCTCGGGCGTGCCGCCCATGACCGCGCACAGGCCGGCCGCAGCCATCGCCGAGGCGGAACCGACCTCGCCTTGGCAGCCGACCTCGGCGCCCGATATCGACGCATTGGACTTGATGATGCCGCCGACCGCCGCTGCCGTCAGCAGGAAGTCGCGAATGCTCGGCTGGTCGGCCTCGGGATGGAAATGCAGCCAGTAGCGCAGCACCGCCGGCAGCGTGCCGGCGGCACCATTGGTCGGCGCGGTGACGACACGCCCGCCGGCCGCATTCTCCTCGTTGACCGCCATCGCGTAGATCGACAGCCAGTCATTGGCGAGTAGCGGGTTCGGCCGGTTCTGTTGCCACTGCTCCTGCAGCTTGTCATGGAGCTGCCTGGCGCGGCGGCGCACCTTCAGGCCGCCCGGCATGATGCCGTCCTGCGACAGGCCGCGGTCGATGCAGCCCTTCATGGCGTCCCATATCGCGTCGAGGCCGGTGTCGAGCTCCTCGCGCGACATCTGCGTCTCCTCGTTGACGCGCTTCATTTCGGCAATGGAAAGGCCGCTCTTGGCCGCCATCTTCAGCATCTCGACCGCGTTCTTGAAGGGATACGGCACTTTCTTGCCCTCGGTTGTGACCGAGCCCTTCGACTTCATCCGTTGCAGCTCTTCTTCCGAAACCACGAAGCCGCCGCCGATCGAATAGTAGATGCGCTTGAGCAGCAACCGGCCGCCGGCGTCGTAAGCGTGGAACGCCATGCCGTTGGCATGACCGGTGAGCGGCGTCTTGCGGTCCAGCACCAGATCGGTGGCCGGATCGAAATGGTAGGGAGGGTGACCGGGCGGTGAAACCAGCTTGTCGGCGGTGATGCGGCTGACAATGTCGTCGGCTCGGTCGGGGTCCACCGTTTGTGGCGTCTGGCCGGCAAGGCCTAGAATGACGGCACGGTCGCTGCCATGGCCGATGCCGGTATAGGCGAGCGAGCCATGCAGGCTGGCGCCGATGCGGTAGACGTTGACGCCGGCGGGACGCGGCCAGTCGTCGCCCGCGACCTCGTCGAGGAAGCGGCGCGCAGCCGTCATCGGCCCCATCGTGTGCGAGCTCGAGGGGCCGATGCCGATCTTGAACAGGTCGAAAACCGAAAGGAACACGCTGTCTCCTGGGTCACGTCGAGGATTACATATAGGAATTCCAGCGATGTTTCCGCTCTTTTGACAGTCGCGGCGCAGCACCTGCCGACCTTGTTTGCTCCGGCAGCGACATCGAGTGCAACACGCCGTGCAAGGTCATCGAAGCAACCGGGCCGAATATGGTAGATTCGGCGCCATGGGCGATTCCTATCTTTCGACGGCCGATCTCGCGGCGCTGGGCTTTTTCCTCCTCGCATGGGTGCTGCACACGCTCGCCTCGGACGGCCACCTGGTCAGCCGCGTGTCGCTGACCACCGCCATGAATGCGCAACGCGAGGCCTGGATGCGCACCATGGCCGAGCGCGAGATCCGCATCGTCGACACCGCCATCATGAGCGGCCTGCAGCAGGGAACCGCCTTTTTCGCCTCCAGTTCGCTGATCGCGCTCGGCGGCTGCTTCGCCCTGCTTGGCGCGTCGGACCGGGTGCTTGAGGTGCTGAGCACCCTGCCCTTGGGCGGCGCGCCGTCGCGCTCGGCCTTTCAGATCAAGGTGCTGGGACTGGTGCTGATCCTGGCCTTTTCCTTCTTCAAATTCGGCTGGGCCTACAGGCTGTTCAACTACTGTTCGATCCTGATCGGCGCCGTGCCGATCCCGCATGGCGAAGCCTCGCGCAATCCCCTCACGCAAACGGCCGTGTGGCGCGCGACGCAAATGAATATGCTGGCCGGCAAGCATTTCAACTCGGGCCTGCGCGGTGTGTTCTTCTCGATCGGCTATCTCGGCTGGTTCGTCGATCCCCTGGTGTTCGTGCTGTCGACGCTTCTGCTGCTGGCCGTCCTGGTACGGCGCCAGTTCTTCTCCGCGGCGCGGCGCGCTGTGATCGGTCAGCCGCCGGGCGTCGGAAACGGCTGATCGATGCGCCCGGAAAGCCAATAGGCGAAAAGCCCGAGCCATTCGCGAACCGCGATGGTCGTGTTCTGCAGCGAATCGGCCGCATTGTCGCGAAACAAGCCGACGCCTTCCCGACCCGAGGTGCGATAGTCGACCGGCCATTGGACAGTTGGAAAACCTGCCTTGTCGAACAGGGCCTTGGCGCGCGGCATGTGAAAGGCTGATGTCACCAAAAGCCATGTCTCGCCCGGTTTGGGCTTGACCAGTTCGCGGCTGAAGACCGCGTTCTCGTATGTGTTGCGGGATTTATCTTCGAGGAGCAGCCGGTCGGCCGGGACACCCAGCGCCTCGAGCAGGCGCGGCGCGGTGTCGGCATCACCTTCGCCGTCGAAGAACAGTGAGCCGTTTCCACCGGAGACCACCACTTTTGCCTGCGGGAAACGCCGGGCGAGGATCGCTGTCTCGACCATGCGATCGCCGCTGCTGTTCAATTCATAGCCCCGGCGCGCGAGGTTGATAGCGCCCTCGAAGCCGCCGCCGAGCACGACGATGCCGTCTACCTTCTTCGGCGGCGGCGGCCTGGGAAAGCGTTCCTCCAGCGGATTGAGCATCATCGCTCCAAGTGACGTCCAGGCCGACAGCGCAAGGATCAGAAACGCCAGCACGCCGCCGCTGACGGCAAGTCGCCGGCGGCCGACCATCCCGGCGAGCAGCCCTGCCGAAAGCAGGAAGATCGCCAGGTTGAGCGGCTGGATGACGAACCAGAATATCTTGGAAAGATAATAGAACATCGCTCACTCATTAAAGTCCGCAAGGCTGTCCAAAAATCGATCGTGATTTTAAGGATCATGCGTCAGGCGAGCGATATCCTTACCACCACTTCTCCGGCTGGAACGTGCCGGCCGCCTGCTCGATGACGGCGGCGGTCTGGAAAAGTGTCTCTTCCTCGAACGGCCTGCCGATCAGCTGCAGGCCGAGCGGCAGCCCCTTGGGGTCGAGGCCGGCGGGCACGGCGATACCGGGCAGGCCGGCCATGTTCACGGTGACCGTGAAAATGTCGTTGAGATACATCTTGACCGGATCGGCGGCCATGTCCTCGTCGGCAATGCCGAAGGCGGCCGACGGGGTCGCCGGGGTCAGGATGACATCGACCCCGGCGGCGAAGACATTTTCGAAGTCGCGCTTGATCAGATTGCGCACCTTCTGAGCCTGCAGGTAGTAGGCGTCATAGTAGCCGGCCGACAGCACATAGGTGCCGATCATGATGCGGCGCTTGACCTCGCGGCCGAAGCCGGCGGCGCGGGTTCTCTCATACATCTCGACGATGTCCTTGCCCGGCACGCGCAAGCCGTAGCGGACGCCGTCATAGCGGGCGAGGTTGGAAGAAGCTTCCGCGGGCGCCACGATGTAATAGGCCGGCAGCGCGTATTTGGTGTGCGGCAGGGAGATGTCGACGATTTCGGCGCCGGCATCCTTGAGCCAGGAAATGCCCTTCTGCCACAACGCCTCGATCTCTTCCGGCATGCCGTCGACACGGTATTCCTTGGGAATGCCGACTTTCATGCCCTTGATCGGCTTGCCGATCGCCGCCTCGTAGTCCGGCACCGGCCGGTCGACGGACGTGGTGTCCTTGGGATCGACCGAGGCCATGGATTTCAGAAGAATGGCGGCGTCGCGCACGTCGCGGGCGATCGGTCCGGCCTGATCGAGCGATGAGGCGAAGGCGACGATGCCCGAGCGCGAGCAGCGGCCATATGTCGGCTTGATGCCGACGGTACCGGTAAACGCGGCTGGCTGGCGGATCGAACCGCCGGTGTCGGTGGCGGTTGCGCCCGCACACAGAAAGGCCGACACCGCGGTCGCCGAACCACCGGAAGAACCACCTGGCACCAGCTGCGCATTGTCGAGGCTACGCTGGGTTTTCGTGCCACCTGCCGAGACGAAGCCGCCATCACCCTGATGCGTCGTCGGCATCACCACCGTATCGAGGCGCGAACGCCGCCACGGGTTGATGACCGGGCCGTAGTAGGAGGTCTCGTTGGACGAGCCCATGGCGAATTCGTCCATGTTGAGCTTGCCCAGCATGACCGCGCCGTCGGCCCACAGATTGGACGTGACCGTTGATTCATAGCGCGGCTTGAAGCCGTCGAGCACGTGGCTGCAGGCCTGGGTATGGACGCCATCGGTACCGAACAGGTCCTTGATTCCCAGCGGAATGCCTTCCAGCGCACCGCCCACGCCCTTGAGCAGCCGGGCGTCCGACGCCTTGGCCATGTCGCGCGCCTTGTCGCCGGTCACCGCCACATAGGCATTCAGCGCCGGATTGGCGCGATCGATCGCCAAGAGATAGGCTTCGGTCATCTCGGTCGCGGTGATTTCCTTGGCGCGCAGCTTGGCGCGGGCCTGCGAAATCGTCAGTCGGGTCAGGTCGCTCATCAAAGGCTCTTTTCGTAAAACACCGACCACTCCGAATCGGGATAATCCAGCACCGGGCCGCAGCGCGAGAACCCGGCACGTTCATAGACGGTCCAGGCGGCGGGATGGCGATCGCCGGTCTCCAGCACCAGCCGCTTCAACCCTTCATCGCGCGCCAGCGCCTCGACCCGTTCGACGATTCCAGCGCCGATCTTGCGGCCACGATGCGAAGGCCTCGTGTACATGCGCTTGACCTCGCCAATGGCATTGTCATGCCGCTTGAGTGCACCACAACCAATGGCGACGCCGTTGTCGCGAGCGATGAAAACGGTCGTGTCCTTGCCCGCCATCTGCTCGACCGTCAGGTGGTAGCAGTGCTCCGGCGGCGTCAATTCGAGCAAGGTCGCGTTGAGTTCCGCGACCAGGCCGCGCACGTCGTCCTGCAGCGGAGTTTCGATGGCAATCTTGATAGCCATCGGCGCCCTACTCCACGACCTTCGGCACGAGGAAGAAATTCTCGTCGGTCGCCGGTGCGTTGGCGACGATGTCGGCCGCCTTGTTGCCGTCGGTCACGACATCGCCGCGCTTCTTCATTTCCATCGGCGTCACCGACGTCATTGGCTCGACGCCGGAAACATCGACTTCGTTCAACTGCTCGACGAAGCCCAGTATGGCATTCAACTCGCCGGTCATACGCTCGGCATCTTCCTCGCTCACGGCGATGCGGGCGAGATGCGCGACCCGCTTCACTGTCTTGACATCAACGGACATGTATTTGCCTCGGGGAAAACCAGTCCGGGCTATAGCGGCGCGGCGCGCGACGCGCAACATGTGCCGCCGGACAATCGGGCAACAGCCTCATGGCAGGGCGATGCCCTCGCACAGATAGTAGCTGCCGCTGTTGCCGCTCGCCTCGCTTTCATCGTCAATCGGCCGGACCGACACGAGATCGACCTGCGTCGGGTTCATCTGCGTCACAGACAGGACGTCAGGAAAGACATAGCCCGGCTCCTGGCATATCGCCGTCACCGCCCAGCTCGGCGAGCGTGTCGCCTTGCTGACCTGAACGAATTCGCAATTGTATTCGACGCCTTGCAGGCCGTTCTTCGAAAGTACGATGTTGCCGGCATCGATCAGCGTCTGCAGCGTATCCTTTTTGGCCTGGGTACAGAGTTCCTCCGACTGGAGATAGACACCTTCGATGAAATCATCCGCGGCAAGCGCGGGCGACGCCGCGACAAACATCGACACGCAAATAGATCGCCCTAATGCCATGGATTTGTTCCGCTTTGGCTCTTTCTAGATGGTAATGGTTTCACCAATCTTCGGCAATGCAAGCTTGACCCCAGATCCTTCCAGCCCGGCTTCGAACTTCTCGGGCGTCGGGTCAATCATTGGAAACGTGCCGAAATGACAAGGGACCACCGTTTCAAACTTGAAGAAGCGGCGGCAGGCAAGGGCCGCCACCGCACCGCCCATGGTGAAGCGGTCGCCGATCGGAACGATGCCAATCTTTGGCTCGTGCAATTCATTGATCAGCGCCATGTCGGAAAAGATGTCGGTATCGCCCATGTGGTAGAGCGTCTCGTCTTCCGGGAAATGCAGAACCAGCCCACCCGGGTTGCCGAGATAGACGTTCTTGCCGCCCTCTTCGCCAAAGGAGGACGAATGCAGCGCCTGAACGAAAGTGGAAGTGAAACCGCCGCAATCGACCGTGCCGCCAATGTTGCCGGGATTGATCTTCTTGTCGCTGACGCCCCTGCCGACAAGGTACATGCAGATCTCGAAATTGGCGACCAGTTGCGCGCCGCTCTTGCCGAGCACTTCCAGCGCACCGCTGATGTGGTCACTGTGCCCGTGCGTCAAAAGAACATGCGTGATCCCTTCGGCCGGCCCTTCCCACCCACCCGTCCAGGAGGGGTTGCCGATCAGATAGGGATCTATGAGGATTTTCGCGTCACCGGTTTCGATGCGGAAGGCCGAGTGGCCATACCAGGTCAGTTTCATGAATGCATTCCTCGATTTTTCCCGAGCCAAAGGATAGAACGCCGATAGCCTTGAGATCAAAGGGTATAGTGTCCGCCGGGTATCCGAAAGGACGCGTGCCGTCGAAAAACACGAGGGGAAACCGTTGGCCGTCATCACGATTGAGCAGTTGCCGGCACGGCTCGCCAACGGCAGGACCTTGGCGGGGCTCGATCTCGGCGACAAGACGATCGGCGTGGCGGTTTCCGATCGGGGGTTCTCCTTCGCTCATCCGCGTCCGGTCATCATCCGGCGGAAATTCTCGCTCGACGCCGCCGTCCTTTTGGCATTGCTGAAGAAGGAGAATGTCGGTGCGGTGGCGATCGGATTGCCGATCAACATGGATGGGTCGGAAGGTCCGCGCGCACAGAAATCGCGCGCCTTCGTGCGTAACATGGCGCAGCTAAGCGACCTGCCCTTCGTGTTTTGGGATGAGCGGCTGTCGACCGTCGCGGCCGAACGGACGCTGATCGAGATGGATTTCTCGCGCGCCAAACGCGCCGGCAAGATCGATTCGGCGGCGGCCGCCTTTATTCTGCAGGGAGTTTTGGACCGGCTTCAGTCGCTCGATGCAGCCGATCGAACGGAACCGGACCCGTCCAGCGACGCCTGACCCAGCCCAATATCTCGCGACGTCTGCGAAACACCCATATCGCCACGAGCAGCAAGCCATCGAACACGCAGGCTTTTGCCACCATGCCCGGGATGGTTGCGGGGTCGATGCCGAGCATCTGACCGTAGAGCTGGAACACGAAATCGTGCAACTGCCGGCTGAGCATCACATAGCCGAAATTCATGTCGTTGAGCGACAGGTAGAACCAGCCCCAAAACAGCGCCATCGGAGCGGCCCACAACGCGAAGATGTAGCGCATCAGCGGCCCCCTTTCCCGTTCGGGCCGGTCCGTCCCGATATCATGGAGAGCAGGGAATTATGCGCTGCGGCCTTCGCCATGCTGTGCGCCGTTGCCTGGAAATCCTTCTCATCCAGCGCAGCTACCGAACGCCGTTCGGCGAGCATCGCGACATAGGAGACCAGAAGTGCGGCCAGTTGCACGGCGACCACCATGAAGAGGCCGTTGATGCCTTGGGCGGCACCGCCGATCAGGATCATCGACATCACCCCAGAAGCGGAAATAAAGGCAATGCGAACGACGCTATCGGCGCCGGGGCTGGACGCGTCGTTGATCAGTGTATCGACAAAGGCCCAGAAGAACAGCACCGCCACGACCAGCAACGCGATCGCCAGCGGAGCGACCACGACGATGTTCTCCAGATTGACAAACTGGGCGCTCTCGACGGTCACGCCGAGCACGCCGAGAGCCGCCGTCACACCTCGATTTCCATCGACACAGATCAGCGCGAGCAGAGCAAAAACGATCGCCCAGTGCACGGACAGAAAGGAGGTCAGTACGTGTCGCATCGTGGCTCCTGCTTCGACAGGAATGACAGTGGGCTTTGCGGTTCGCCGCCGCAACGGAAACCATTTGTTAAGGTTAACGGCGACGACGGGGTCACTGGGGATTCCGGCAACGCCCCTCGAACATGAATGGCGTCTCCGTCAATTCACCGGCGGATAGAGCGTATCGATGATCATGCGCGCGTCGTGGCGCGAATCGAGCATGCCGTAGGTATTGCGCCACTGGCCCGCGAGCCGCGTCTCGACGAAAGCATCGGCGATCCGCCCTGCCCCGAGCCGACGCAACTCGGCGGCCGCCGCGGAGAGCGCAAGCTGTTCCGTCAGCAGCCGGGCCGAGCCCTCGTCGGTCGAAGCGACCTGCATGGCCGCCTTCAGGACGCCGATCGTGCCGCGCCCGCCGGCGCCGAGGTCGCGGTCGATACCGGTCAATACCTCTTCGAAAAGCCCCGGCGCGCGGCCAAGCACGCGCAGCACGTCGAGCGCCATGACATTGCCCGATCCTTCCCAGATCGCGTTGACAGGCGCTTCGCGGTAATAACGGGCGAGCGGAGCTTCCTCGACATAGCCATTGCCGCCAATGCACTCCATCGCCTCGTAAAGCAGCGGCGGCGCGATCTTGCAGACCCAGTATTTGACGACCGGCGTCATGGCGCGGGCGAACGCCGCCTCGCCGCGATCGCTCGCCGCCTCGTCGAAGGAACGCGCCAGCCGGAACGACAGGGCGGTCGCGGCGGCAACATCGAGCGCCATGTCGGCCAGCACGCGCTGCATCAACGGCTGCTCGATCAAGGTCGAACCGAACACCTGGCGATGGCGGGCATGATGGATCGCTTCGGCCAGCCCCGCCCGCATGATCGCCGAAGACGCCACCGCGCAGTCGAGCCGGGTCAGCGTCACCATGTCCATGATCGTTTTGACGCCGGCGCCGGGTTCGCCGATCATCTCCCCGATCGCGTTGACGAATTCAACCTCGGAAGACGCGTTCGAGCGATTGCCGAGCTTGTCCTTCAGCCGCTGGAAGCGAAAGCCATTGCCAGACCCGTCGCCGAGCACGCGCGGCACCAGGAAGCAAGACAGTCCTTCCGGAGCCTGTGCCAGCACCAGGAAGGCATCCGACATCGGCGCCGACATGAACCATTTATGTCCCGTCAGGCGGTAGAAGCCGTTGCCGACGCGTTCCGCCCGGGTCACATTGGCACGCACATCGGTGCCGCCCTGTTTCTCGGTCATGCCCATACCGAGCGTCAGTCCGGTCTTCTCGACCGGCGGCTTCTGGCTCTGGTCGTATTTGCGCGTCGTCACGCGCGGTGCCCATTCGCGAAACAGTTTTGGGCTTGCCATCAATGCCGCCAGCGAGGCGCTGGTCATGGTGATGGGGCAGAGATGCCCGGTTTCGAGTTCCGACGTCAGGTAAAAACGGGCGGCCCGCACCTGATGGCGGCGGCCGATCTCGGCGTCGCCATTTTCCCAGACAGAGGAATGCAGCCCGTTGGCCACCGAGCGGCGCATCAAGGCGTGATAGGCGGGATGGAATTCGACCAGGTCGATGCGCCGTCCCTGGCGATCATGCGTCCTGAGCTTCGGCGTCTCGACATTGGCGAGGCGCGCCAGCTCCTGCGCTTCTTGCGTCAGCACGAAACGGCCGAGCCCGTCGAGATCCTTGCGCACCGGATCGGAAAAGCGCTCGGCAAGCTGGATCAGCAACGGATCGCCTCGCCAGGCGTTGCCGCCCGTCAGCGGCGGCGGCTGGTTCGTTACGTCGTCGGTCACGCCCAATCCTTCTAGCCAATCCTTCTGGAAAAGCCCTATTGTCGGAAAGCCTCGAATCCGGGGCCGTCGGCTTAGGTATAGCCAAGCGTTGCTGCGCGCGCGATGAAAATACCGGCCGATTCAATCGGCTATCTACACGAAAAAATCGAGGAGAACGGCGTCAATCCGAAGCGGGTGCTTGCGGGCGCGATATCCGCACCCTATAGCAGCCCCTTGAGATGACCGACGCTTCGTCCCTGCCACTCTACCCTCACCGCCATCTTCTGGGCATCAGCGACCTTTCGCCCGCCGACATCGAGCTTTTGCTCGACAGGGCGGATCGGGCGGTCGCGATCTCGCGCCAGTCCGAGAAAAAGACCTCGACGCTGCGCGGCCGCACCCAGATCAATCTCTTCTACGAAGCCTCGACCCGCACGCAATCCTCGTTCGAACTGGCCGGAAAGCGGCTTGGCGCCGATGTCATGAACATGTCGGTGGCGAGTTCCTCGGTAAAGAAGGGCGAGACGCTCATCGACACCGCGATGACACTCAACGCCATGCGGCCCGACATATTGATCATCCGCCATCAGTCGGCGGGCGCGGCGGCGCTCCTGGCGCAGAAGGTCGGCTGCTCGGTGGTCAATGCCGGCGACGGCGCCCATGAACACCCGACACAGGCGCTGCTCGACGCGCTCACCATCCGCCGCGCCAAGGGTGCGCTGTCGAAGCTGATCGTGGCCATCTGCGGCGACATCCTGCATTCGCGTGTGGCGCGCTCCAACATCATGCTGCTCAACGCACTCGGCGCACAAATACGGGTGGTGGCGCCCTCGACGCTGTTGCCCTCGGGCATCGACAGGATGGGCGTGATCGTCTGCCGCTCGATGGCGGAGGGCCTGAAGGACGCGGATGTGGTGATGATGTTGCGCTTGCAGCGCGAGCGCATGGAAGGAGCCTTCGTGCCGTCGGTGCGCGAATATTTCCGTTATTTTGGTCTGGACGCCGAGAAACTGAAGGCCGCCAAGGATGACGCGCTTGTCATGCATCCTGGCCCGATGAACCGCGGCGTCGAGATCGCGTCCGAAATCGCCGACGGCCCGCAAAGCGTCATCCAGGAGCAGGTGGAAATGGGCGTCGCCGTGCGCATGGCGGTTATGGAAGCGCTGCTCGATCCCCGCCGTAATCAAGAAGGCCGCGGCGCATGAGCATCGCGGTCTTTGAACGCGCCCGCATCGTCGACCCGTCACGTGGCCTTGATGAAGTCGGCTCCGTCATAGTCGAAGGCAGGAAAATCGTTGCCGCGGGCAAGGCGGCGCTGAACCAGGGCGTCCCCGACGGCGCTACGGCGATCGACTGCGCTGGCAAGGCGATCATCCCCGGCCTGATCGATGGTCGGGTCTTCATCGGCGAGCCCGGCGGCGAGCATCGCGAAACGATCGCTTCGGCAAGTGTCGCCGCGGCGGCCGGCGGCGTCACGTCCATCGTGATGATGCCAGACACCGATCCGGTGATCGACAATGTGGCGCTGGTCGAATTCGTGCTGCGCACCGCCAAGGACACGGCCGTCGTCAATATTTTTCCCGCCGCCGCCATCACCAAGGGCCTCCACGGGCGCGAAATGACGGAGTTCGGCCTGCTGCGCGAGGCGGGTGCGGTCGCCTTCACCGATGGCAGGCATACCATATCGAGCGCGCTGGTGATGCGTCGCGCGCTAACCTATGCGCGCGATTTCGGCGCCACCATCGTCCATGAAACGCAGGATGCCGATCTTGGGTCGTCGGGCGTTATGAACGAAGGCCTGTATGCCAGTTGGCTCGGCCTCTCCGGCATTCCGCGAGAGGCCGAATCCATCCCGCTCGAGCGTGACCTCGCGCTAGCGCGCCTGACGCAAGGTTCGTACCACGCCGCGAAGATCTCGACGGCAATGGCGGCAAGCGCCGTGGCGCGTGCGAAGGCCGACGGCGCTGCAGTGACATCGGGCGTGTCGATCCACAATCTGTCGCTAAATGAAAACGACGTCGGCGAGTACCGCACCTTCTTCCGCCTGACGCCGCCGCTGCGGGCGGAGGAAGACCGGCTGGCGATGATCGACGCGGTCAAGGACGGAACGGTCGATGTCATCGTCTCCTCGCACGATCCGCAGGATGTCGATACCAAGCGCCTGCCCTTCGCCGACGCCGCGGCCGGTGCCATTGGCCTCGAGACCCTGCTGGGCGCGGCCCTGCGCCTCTACCACAATGGCGACGTGCCCCTGCTCAGGCTGATCGACACCTTGTCCACCGCGCCGGCGAGGCTGTTTGGATTGGCCGGCGGCACGCTGAAGCCAGGCGCCGTCGCCGATCTTGCACTTGTCGACCTCGATGAACCCTGGATAGTCAGTGAAAGCGGTATCCGCTCGCGCTCGAAAAACACCTGCTTCGAAGGCGCGCGGCTGCAAGGCAAGGTCTTGCAAACGCTGGTGGCGGGCCGCACAGTATTTTCTGCCTGAGCCGGCGGTAGCCATGCGACATCAGGCATGGTTGGGGGAACGCGGGGGGAACAATGACTTACAGCCCAATCCTAGCGCTGGTATTCGGCTATCTGCTGGGCTCGATACCATTCGGCCTGCTACTTACCCGCGCGGCCGGCCTTGGCGATGTGCGCAAGATCGGTTCAGGCAATATCGGCGCCACCAATGTGCTGCGCACCGGCAACAAGGGGCTTGCCGCCGCGACTTTGCTGCTCGATGCGCTGAAAGGCACGGCCGCCGTGCTGATAGCGGGCCATTTCGCGCCTGAAGCCGCGATCTGGGCAGGTCTCGGCGCCTTTCTGGGTCACCTGTTCCCGGCATGGCTCGGCTTCAAGGGTGGCAAGGGCGTCGCCACTTATCTCGGCGTGCTGGTCGGCCTTGCCTGGCAAGTCGCATTGATCTTCGCTGTCGTATGGTTGGTGATGGCTTTCCTCTTCCGCTACTCATCGCTGGCGGCGCTGGCAACTGCCGTGGTGGTGCCGATCGCGCTTTGTTTCCTGAGCACGCCGCGGATAGCCATTCTGTTCGTGGTGATGAGCATCATTGTCTTCATCAAGCACCGAGAAAACATTTCGCGGCTGATTGCCGGCACCGAAGGCAAGATCGGAGCCAAGGGATGAGCGAACCGGCCGCCGGGCCGCGTCTCACCGATCGCCAGCGGCTGAGCTGGCTGCGGCTAATCCGCACCCAGAATGTCGGCCCGGCCTCCTTTCGCGACCTGATCAACCGTTTCGGTTCGGCCGAAGTCGCGTTGGAAATGCTGCCGGAACTGATGATTTCCGGCGGCGCCAACCGGATCGTGCGCATCCCTTCCCTTGCCGAGGCCGAGGCCGAGATGGAGGCCGCGCGGCGAGTTGGAGCACGCTTTGTCGGTATCGGCGAGGCAGACTATCCGCCCCTGTTGCGCAGCATGGACAATCCGCCGCCGCTGCTGGCGGTCAGGGGCAATGCCGCGGTCTTCCGGTTGCCGGGTGTTGCGATTGTCGGCGCGCGCAACGCATCGCTTGCCGGAATCAAGATGGCGCGCATGCTGGCAGCCGATCTCGGACGAGACGGCTACGGCATCGTCTCCGGCCTCGCACGTGGCATCGACACGGCGGCGCATCAGGGCAGTCTCTTGACCGGTACGGTCGGCGTGCTCGCAGGTGGGCTCGACCTGCCCTACCCGCCCGAAAATGCCGGTCTGTGCGATGACATTGCGGAGCGTGGCGCCGTCATCTCGGAAATGCCGTTCGGCTGGCAGCCGCGTGCCCAGGACTTCCCGCGCCGCAACCGCCTTGTGGCGGGCGCGGCTCTTGGGCTGGTGGTGGTCGAGGCAGCGCAGCGCTCAGGCTCGCTGATCAGCGCCAGGCTTGCCGGCGAGATGGGCCGGCTGGTCTTTGCGGTACCCGGCTCGCCGCTCGATCCGCGCGCGGCCGGTACCAACGGTCTGCTCAAGGACGGCGCCACGCTGGTCACCGAAGCTTCGGATTTCCAGGGCGATCCTTCCGCTGACCGGCATGCGAGCGCCTGATCTGCCGCCGTTTGAGGACCCACCCGACTTTTCGGCCACACCGCCACCAGGCGAGAGCGACCGAACCCAGGTGATCGAGGCGCTGGGGCCGACACCGGTGCCGGTCGACGAGATCATCCGCCACACCGGCCTGCACCCTGCCCAGGTCTTCATGGTGCTGCTTGAACTCGACCTCGCCGGCCGCCTCGAGCGTCACGCGGGTGGAAATGTGTCGCTTGTTTTGGGGGAAGGCTAACCGCCCTCAATGGCGGCTGGTCTTTTTATCTCCGGTCTCGTCGTGATCCTGCATGTTGGCGCCTAAGAAATCCTTTTGAACAAACTGGCGCCAGACCTCGTCCGCGTCCTGCGGGCGCGACGGATCGAAACTCTGCTGGCTCTCGTGCGTATTCGGGAGCGACCGCCGGCGTAGCCAAGCAGGCATGATCTCCAAGATGAGACTGGTGAATTGGGTCATCACGGACTCCTTCGGTGCGAGGGGTCGACCAGACCGGTCGATCCATCTAAATTCCGCTTGCACACCGCACCTAGCCAAGCCAAGGCCTCACCGACGTCGGCAAGCACATGGCGCGCCGCTGTCGGTCCGTGCGGTTTGATGCGGATCGACATGCCGTCAATCTCATTGACGGCCTCGAAACCATTTTCGTCGGATGTGTCGTCGCCAAGAAACACCGGCCGCCGCCCCTCGAAGGCCGGCAGATCCAGAAAGCGCCTGATGGCCGCTCCCTTTGCTGCGTCCAGCGGCATCAATTCAACGCCGGCATTGCCGGCCAGCACCCGATATCCCGTAGGCAACCTGCCCAACGCCTGTTCGACCAATTGCGTCGCGCGCTGCAACAGTTGCGGTGCCGCGCGCGTGTGGACTGCCAGGATCGGTCCCTTGCGCTCGATATAGACGTCCGAACTGCCCAGCTCCGCTTCGATTTCCTCGGCGAGTGCCGCAATGTCGGCCGGCTCTCCCGCCGCCTCGACCGGGCCATCACGGGTGAGCCTGTGCTCAAGCCCATACAGCCCGGCGGCGCGCAATCTGAGCGGCTGGAAAAGATGATCGACCGCGGCGATCGATCGTCCCGTGATGAACGCCAGAGCTCCATCCAATTGCAATTCGAGCCTCGCCAGCAGCGTACGCAATTCATCGCCGACAACCACCGCATCGGGATGCGCGGCATGTTCGAGAAGCGTGCCGTCAATGTCCAGGAACAAGGCCCACGGCCCTGTCGGGAGCTCAGGCACGGGGAGTTTTGGCAAAAGCGACATCACAGCGCCGCCACCCGTCTGCGATCGAGTAGCGAGATCACGTTGCCGGACGACGTCGGGGCTGCGCCGACGGCGCGATCGACCGCAACGCGTTTGCGCAGGCGCGCGGCATCGAGAAGCATGCTGCCTGCCCACCGGTAGACATTGTTGTCGCGAACGACCTCACGCATCCTTTGCATGCGCTGCCGCTGCTCGTCCGGCGACATCGTCAAAGCCTGCAGCAGGGCGTCGCCCATCATTGTGGCGTCGTACGGATTGACGATCAGCGCTTCCAGCAGTTCCTTGGAGGCGCCGGCGAACATGCTGAGCAGCAGGACCCCTTGTTCGTCATCGCGCGCCGCGACGAATTCCTTGGCCACCAGGTTCATGCCGTCATGCAGGCTCGTGACCATGCAAACGTCGGCGGCTCGGTAGATTTCGTAGACCTGTTCCTGCGAATGATGTTCCGTGACCATCAGGACGGGAGTGTAGCCGTCGCGGCCATAGCGCCGGTTGAGATCCTCGGCTTGACGCAGACACTCGTCGTGCAACTGTTGGTATGCGGGTAAGGTGCCGCGGCTGGGGGCCGCGATCTGCAGGAAGGCGACCTTGCCAATCCATTCCGGATGGAGCCTCAGCAGTTCGTCGAGTGCGGTAAAGCGATCGAGGATACCCTTGGTGTAGTCGAGACGTTCGACCCCGACACACAGCCTGACATCGTCCGCCAGCCCGAATTTTTCACGAACATGCCGCCGGCATTCCGCCACGTCGGGCAGTTGGGCCTGTCGCGCCGGCTCCCATTCGATTGAAATCGGATACGCGTGAACCAGGCTGATCTGGCCGCCGTAGGAGATGGCGGAATCCTCGCGCTCGATCCTGCTCTCCAGGAAGCGGTCGACGCTATCGATGAAGTTGTTGCAATGGAACTGGGTGTGGAAGCCGACGATCGAACTGCCCAGCAATCCTTCGAGGATCTTCTCGCGCCATGGGCAGATGCTGAACACCTCCGAATTCGGCCATGGGATGTGCCAGAAGGTAATGATGATCGCTTCCGGCAGTCGCTCCCGGATCATCCGCGGCAACAGCGCGAAATGGTAGTCCTGGACCAGCACGATGGGCCGCTCATTGCGTGCCTCCGCGACGACGGTGTCGGCGAATTTGCGGTTGACCGCCTCGTAGGCCTCCCAGTCGGAGGCACGGAATATCGGTCGGGTGAAGGCTATGTGGCACAGCGGCCAAAGCCCCTCATTGGCAAAGCCGAGATAATAGCCTTGCTGTTCTTCCTCGCTCAGCCAGACACGGCGCAACGTATAGGAAGGGTTTTCCGGCGGCACTGCAATGCGGTCGTTTTCATCGACAACCAGCGTATCAGCCGAACCGCCGCCATACGCGATCCATGTGCCCGCACAGGCGCGCGTGATCGGCTCCAGGGCGGAGACCAGCCCGCTGGCGGGTACGACCAGCTGGATGTCGTCCCCGTCGCGGTTATGGATGTAGGGTTCGCGATTTGACACCACGATCACCTGCGCATCAGGAAGTTCCTTCGCCAGAATGTGACGCAACGTTTCCGGCGACCATTGGACGAGCGCGGCGGCTGCGGATTGCCCGTTCTTTTCGAACTCCGGCAATGGACTGCGAACGGATCCAGCTTCCATACGGGCGAGCTTGGCGTTTCTGGCCTGGCGCGCCCGTGACAGCACCACCGCGAGCGTGAGGCTTGAGATACCGACAATTACGAGAACGAAGAGCCACAGTGCGGCCGAGGGGACGACCAGGTACGAACTGTTGTCGGGCATTTCGAACTGATTACCTTTCAATGCGATACGGAAGGTCCACCGACAGGAACTCCAGCATCCTTGGCGTGGTGATCCAACGTTCAGCACACATGATGGTTCCGATTTTTCAACTCTTGACCACCAGTGGCACCAACCCTTCATGCGCATCCGCGAGGAAGGCGCCGACACGATCCCCCACGCGCTGAAACGTCAGGTCCACGGCCACATGTCCAACCGAGAGATGGCGAATGACAAGATTGTCGATGCCGATCGGCAAGTGCGGCCGGGTCACGTGAATTTCGTTCGTCCAACCGTCGATCTGTAGGCCGAGGCAGGCCTGCATGAGCATGAAGGCGGAGCCCGCGGACCAGGCCTGCGGCAGGCAAGCCACCGGATAGGCAATCGGCGCCTCACCGGCCGAGCGCGTGAACCCGCAGAACAGTTCGGGTAGCCGCATGTTGAAATGAACCGCGGATTCGAAGGTCCCGCTCATCAACCGCACCACGCTGTCGCGGATGCCGTATCGTGCTAGCCCAGCAGCGCAGATCGCGGTGTCGTGCGGCCAGATCGAGCCGTTATGATAGGACATCGGATTGAAAAAGATCGCATCGTCCGCCAGCGTTCTCAGCCCCCAGCCTGAATGGAACGAAGCCGACAGCAGCTGGTCGGCGACCATGCGGGCGCGATCCGGATTGGGAAGGCCGACATAGAGCAGGTGACCCGCATTTGACGTGCGCACCTTGCAGGGTTGGCCATCGCCATCGATCGCCAGCGCATAGTAGCCAAGCTCTTCGATCCAGAAATGGCGTTCGACTTGTTGGCGAATGGCATCGGCGCGCAGCTCCCAATTCTCCGCCCGCTCCTCTTCGCCGCGCAGCCGCGC
This sequence comes from Mesorhizobium sp. URHB0026, assembly GCF_054059755.1. NCBI lineage: Bacteria > Pseudomonadati > Pseudomonadota > Alphaproteobacteria > Hyphomicrobiales > Phyllobacteriaceae > Mesorhizobium > Mesorhizobium sp. URHB0026. The sequence continues at coordinate 4,460,043 of NZ_JBSSCN010000001.1, forward strand.
CAGCTTTGCCAATCCCCGGAATGCCGCAAAGACGTAACCCTGCACCTCGACAAGCGCGATCGGCCCTTTCGGAATGCGGCCGTCGGCATGGAATACGGAATCGAAGCTGTCCTTCCATCCCTGGTTGGCAAGGCCGGATTCCGCGGCGCGCTGATAGGTAAGAAACCCTGTCGAACGGCTCGCTGTCTCGATCCACTCGGCGGCGGCGCACAGCGATGGCCAAAGCCCATCGATGAAAGCCGTGTCTCCCGTGCGGTCCGCATAGGCGCAGGCGAGATGGATGTAGAGCGGCGTCGTATCGACGCCGCCATAGTAGCGGCCGAACGGCAACTCGCTCAGCGCCGCCATCTCGCCCTTGCGGGTCTCGTGCATGATCTTGCCGGGCTCGGAATCGCTGAAGGAAGAGGTCTCGGTCGCCTGGTGCTGGGCGAGAAAGGCAAGCACGCCGCGAGCCAGGCCAGGATTGAGCCAAAGCATCTGCAGAGCTGAAATCACGCCGTCGCGGCCGAAGGCGGTGGAGAACCACGGGATCCCGGCATAGGGGTAAGGCCCGGTAGCCAGTTCCGTGGTGAGCAACGCCACATCGGCACGCGCCCGTTCCATCCAATCATTAAAGACGCGGCCTGAACTGTGCAGCGTTGCCCCATGCCGGCGCTTGGCGCGCATGCCGAAACGGGCGCGCGCCGCGGCGGACCGGAACCGATCAGTTTGCGGGCGGGCCGCTGTCTTGCTTCCCACCTCTACGTACAGCGTCTGGCGGCTGCGCTTGGTGACAGCAATGAAGAAATCCGCCCGCTCGGAGGTCAGGTGATCCGGCGGCTGTGAAAACGAAATGGCCGATGTCCGCACGACCTTGTCCAGCCCTTCGTAGCGGTGCACGACCGAACTCTGATCCATCTCGGCCGTGTGCGCGGTGCCACGCTTGGAGCGGGTCGAGCCCCGGACTTCGAACATGTCGCGAAAATCGACACCAAAGCGCAGTGATACCAAGACCGTCGAATGCTCCCGGCTATAATTCGAGAGCGTGATGCGTTCATATAGCCTCTCCTGCCACAGAAGCCTGACCCGCTCGATATGGATCGCGCCCTGCGGGATCTGGCGGCCCGCGGCGCTCTCGATCGGCAGATTGGTCAGGTTGCTGGTGAACAGGACGTTGTCCTGGCTGAGCGATGCGCCAAGCAGCGACAGCGATCGTCCGCCAACCGTCAGGCGAAATTCGGAGAGCACGCGCGTGTCGTCGCGGAAGAAGCCGTCGCCCGCGCCGCGTATGTCGCCGTAGGCGTCGGCGACGGCAAAGCAATCGCCATGCTTGAGCGCGTAAAGCCGATGCGGCTCCCTGGGCGCGGTTTCGTCCAGGGAAGCCAGTGCTATCGCAGGATCGAGTTTGCGCTCGTCGAGTTGGGTAATGGTCAAGAAGATTGTCCCGTGCTGGTTTCCGAACGGGTTGAAGATCTACGAGGCCCTGCTCTCTTCGTGGCCTCTGGTCAGCCGCGAATAAGCCTCGACGTAATCCCTGGCCATTCTGTTGGCCGAAAACCGCCTTTCGAAGGCCGTTCTTATTCGTCGCCTGTCGAGTTGCAGGAGAGCCGGCATCGAGGCGACGGCATCTTCGATGGTTTCGACGACAAAGCCGGTGACCCCATGATCGATGATCTCGGGCATGGCGCCGCAACTCCAAGCCATGACCGGGGTTCCGCACGCCATGGCCTCGATCACCGCAAGCCCGAAGGGTTCTGGCCAGTCGATGGGAAGCAGCAAGGCGGCCGCATTGCCCAGAAACCGGGCCTTCTGGTCCTCGCCAATCTCGCCGACATACTCGACCCTGTCGCCATCGATCAGCGGCTGCACGACTTCCTCGAAATAAGCGCGGTCGCCATCGCCGACCTTGGCGGCGAGCTTCAGTTTCAGGCCGGTTCGGCGGGCAATCTCGATTGCCCGGTCCGGCCGCTTGTCGCGTGACATTCTGCCGAGAAAAGCAAGGTAGGTACCGTCCGAACCGGCCTCGAAATCGGCCTCATAGAGGTCAAGCGGCAGCCCGTGATGGATCGTCGCCAGCCAGTTCGCGGATGCGAACCGCGCCCGCTGGCTGCGGGATATGGAAATCATCGGGAACCGCGGGAACCGGTCATAGGCCTGCGCGAGGTCCGCGTAATCCAGCCTGCCATGCGGCGTCGTCACCGTGCGCTGCGGCATATCACGGAAAAACGGGAAATGCAGGAAATGGCTCAGATGGAAATGCACGACGTCGAAGTCGTCGGCCCGTTTGCGCACTTCGTCGAGCATCGACAAATGCGCAGCAATCTCCGACTTCAGCGGACGCGGATCGAGACGAAGCGCCCTTTCGCGGCATGGCACCAGTTTGGCGGAGCTCTTCGTGTCGCCGCTGGCAAACAACGTCACCTCGTGGCCGAGATCGACGAGAGCTTCGGTAAGATATGAGATGATACGCTCGGTACCCCCGTAAAGTCGTGGCGGCACCGATTCGTAGAGTGGTGCGACATGGGCAATCTTCATGTCCGGCGTCCCTCAATGAGCTGGTCATAGAGGCAAAATGCATCAGGGCCCGTATCGTTCCTATATCAGCGCAAGATGCGTCGAATGATCGATCCGTCCCCTGTTTGAGTAGATCCGCCGCCCTATTTCCTTTTGGTGCTGTCGACCTTGCGCTTGCGGCAGTCGAAGGAGGCCCAGATGCAGGAACCCAGGAATATCGCAGCCCGGCGTCTGAGCATGATCATCGAGCAATATGTCGAGGCCAGAAAACGGCATTTTGGCTTTGTGTCGACGGACCAGGCTGCCCGAGTGATCCGCAGGACCCTGAGGCCCGATCCTTCTGAGCCAGCGTTTTCCGATCACGACCTCGACGACATGGTCGCCGCCCTCGCCGTGAAAAACGGCTTGGCCGTTATCTTCGACCGTGGCGTGCGGGGACCGGCCAACGGCGCCGAGGCCGACCTGAACAGAAAGGAACCGATTATGCGAGCACCGAAGGAGACCCCGGATGTTGCCGGCGCGGTGGACGCTATCCTGAGCGATCGCACTGCCCAGCTTTCGATGAGCGCGGTGATCTCGTTGCTGCGCGAACGGACCGGAACCAAGCGATCCGACGCGGATCTGGAAGGTTTGGTTGCCAAGAAAGCCGCCGTTTTGGACGTGCACCTGTCACGGGGCGTCTGAGCAGTCGTTGCACGCCGCACAGGCGATGCTGCGCCACCGAGACGGCGAAGCTGCGGTCATTGGCGACGATATAAGAATTCGTCGCCGGTTTCGGTTCCATGCGCACCAGCACGTCGCAAGGGTCAGTCAGCGTCTCGCTGCACGAGGCACCCGCCAAGAAGGGCCCACAAAGCAGGGTCATCAGCGGCAAGCACTTCATTGTCGATCGCCTTTCCCGTCTTTCAAAATCGTGATGCGCTTGCCGGCCAGCTCGGCCGTCAGTGCGGCGCGGCCGTCATCCCGGCCGTAGAGGTAGCCGGCGGCCACAAGGAGCGCCGCCAGCAGCATTGCGATGACAATCCGGCCTGGCGTGGCGTAGCGGCGAGCCACCAAAGCCCCTTGGCGGCCTTGCCTGCCAACGCCAGCGCTATGTCGAGCGCGACGCTCACCCGCCGATTTCCGACTTCAGGTCGCGCACCGCCTGGGCGAACTGCGCGCGTCTGGTGGTGCCCAGTAGGCGGCAAAGGCGACGATGACGCCGACGATCGTTGGCTGCACGCGCCAGTCGAAATTGCCGAAGGCGGCGACCGGTGCACCGATCGCCGTCAGGAGCCAGGTCCAGAACGTCTTCGACTTGGTCACCGGCGTGTGCAACTCGCCGGGATCTGCGACGACAGGCTTTTCGACCACAACCGGCGCGGCACAGGGGCGGGTTTCGCCACCGAAGGCGCGGGAGGCGGTTCTTGCGCGCTGGCGGGCTTGCCTGCCGGCGGCAAGGCCCAATCGGGCAGGTTCGGAAGACTGTCCTGGCCGATCGCGTGCCAGGCATCCAGAGCGATCGCCGCCCACTGGTTGCGGCTGGCATAGTTCTTTTTGCCGGCCCAGGCTAGCTCGAACGCCCTGACCTTGGCCGCCAGACCCTTTGCGGCCAGCAGCTTGGCGATAGCGCCGCGATAGCTGCCTTTCAGTTCCGGGAACAGGAAGCCGTAGTTCGCCTGGTCGCCGGCAGCATCGAGCGCAGCGCGATTGCAATAGGCTTCGAACTTGCGCCGGCGCGGGCCGGTCCACATCGCCCAGCCAAAACCGCCGCGCGAGGAAGGCACGGTCGGCTTGATTTCCTGCATGGACGAGAAGCCGGCGCACTAATGGCCGAGATTGCCGAGACGGCCGCGGCGTCCACCTGCAGTTCGAAATCGCGCATCAGCAGCGCCATGATCCACGGCGCCTTCGAGCGAAACAGATCCTGTGCCTTGCCCTTTGCCATACCTGAAACCTCCTATGGTTGTGGCAGGATGAAGCGCACGCGGAACCGTCAATTGGGCACAACGGAATTCTGAAGTTGAGTTTTTGTGCTTCACGGCCTATCGGCTGACCAATGCTTGATAGATCGACCCTTAAACCTCTCACGTCGCTACGGTTCTTTGCAGCCGCCTCGGTGGTTGTTTTTCACCTCGGCCCGCACATTGGCATTCACACTTCCGCATGGTTGGCAAACGGAGTTTCCTTTTTCTTCGTGTTGTCGGGCTTCATCCTGACCTATGTTCATTCGCGCGACGGTGCAGCAAAAGCCGCGTTCTACTGGGCGCGCTTCGCCCGAATTTGGCCCACTCACTTCCTGTCATTCCTGATTTTTATCGCCGTGACGCCGGTCGGCTGGGTGTGGGCAACCGGCGGTGGCTTCGGTATCGCCTTGATCAATCTCGCCCTGCTGCAAAGCTGGGTGCCTAGCCAGGCCTATGCCCTGTCCTTCAACAGCGTGTCGTGGACGCTTTCAGTCGAGTTGCTGTTTTATGCCGTCTTCCCGTTCATCGTGGCGGCGAAACGGTTTGGATTGCTCTATGGCCTTGTTGCAGCTGCAACGCTTGCTGCACTGGCCTTCGCCGCGGTCATTTACCAGGGCGAACCGGCTGGGCCGTGGGAGTGGTCGCCGTCACTATTTGCCATCCAGAACCCGCTGATGCGGCTACTGGAATTCATGAGCGGGATACTGGCCGCCAGACTGTATCTGGCCGGCACCTATCGCCCGTTCGCCGGCGCGGAATGGGTGGCGGTTGCCGGCGCCGGATTGTCGGTGCTGCTGATGTCTACAGTCGGAAGAATGGCGCCGGCTCCCATCGCAATCTGGCTGACGCTGGCGGGATCGCAATTCGCGTTCGCCGCAATGGTATATGTCTTTGCCTTCGGAACAGGCATCTTGAGCCGGATACTATCGTACCGCGCCCCGGTCTTGCTCGGCGAGATCAGTTTCGCCACCTATATGCTGCACGGCATCATCATCGAAAAGACCGTGGAATACGGCTGGGCGCTGGGGATCGCCACCATCTACGTGGCATCCTATGTGGTCTGGCGCTTTTTCGAGACACCGGTGCGGCTCGCGCTCACCGGGCGCCACTATTCGCCCACTAGCAAAGCCTCCGCTGGGCCGCAGACGTTCGGGCCGTAGGCGCGGCCGATCGCCTGCTTGATCAGCGAGATTTCCTCGGATTTTACCTCGCAGGACGCCGGCTCGTTGTTGATGCGCAGAGCAGCTTGAACATGTTGGCGTTCTCATTGCAGCGAACACCGCGTGCGACTTTTGAAGTCGCACGGGTCGCAAAAAGTCGTACGGTTCCGGCTCTGTTCTTTTCACCAAAACCGCAAGTGATTAACCTTCGCGTAAAACTTTGGTGAGCGCGATGGGATTCGAACCCATGACCTACTGATTAAAAGTCAGTTGCTCTACCGGCTGAGCTACGCGCTCCCGGGGGCTCGAAAAGGCCGCCCTCGAAATTGCGCGGAACATAGGGAGAGTGCCGCGACCGGTCAACCGGAAAAGATGGGTCTCAAATCCGCTCTCTGCCCTAAATCGCTGCCCCTTGCTTGTTCCCCGGTTCTGGCGAGCAGCCCGGCGGTTTTGGTTCAGTCCGGCCATGGAGGCCAGCAGGGGGAACAAATCCGACGCACTATCGTTTTTCGCCAAAGGGACGTTCGCAAACCCTCGAGGAGAATACCAATGAATAGAATTACGACAGGCCTGCTTGCCGCCACCCTTTCGGCCACATTCGTCGCGGCGGAGGTGGTGCCGGTCAACGCCCAGCCCAACTATGTGCCACTCTCCCAGGCGGCAACGCCGGATGTTCAGACGGTGCAGTACCGGGAGTGGAGGAGAAACCGCTCTTTCGATCGCAATTTCTCGCGCAATCGAAGCTTCAGCCGCAACGGTGACATGTATTGGAATGGCCATCGCGGCTATCGTGAATATCGCCGCGGCTATCGCCGTCATGGCGACTACTGGTTCCCGCTGGCCGCCTTCGCGACTGGCGCGCTGATCACCGGCGCGATTGTCAACAACGAGAACAACCGCGTCTATGAAGGCAATTCGCACGTTCAGTGGTGCTATGATCATTATCGGAGCTACCGCGCTTCCGACAACACCTTCCAGCCGAACAATGGTCCTCGTCGGGAGTGCCGTTCGCCTTACTGATCTGGTTGGCGGAATTCGCCGATCCTTTGAAGCCCGCGCCGCAAAGCGCGGGCTTTTTGCGATGCATTTTTTTGAACTCGTACACAGCGAACCGAAGGCCCTGCATCAGCTAGCCCACTTTATACTTTTCAAGATCAGATAGAGCCCTCCACCTGCACCCCGCGGGGAACGATAGGCGCCGAGGGCCTCGCAAACTCGAACCATCGTCCCGGCCAGTTCCCAACCGAGCGCTTCAAGATCATCGCCGGCATCCGTTACATAAGGGTGAGCAAGTTCGTCGATGCCGTTGTCCTCTCCGAAGGATCGAACGCGTTTTGCATCCTCAAGCAGTTCACCAGGCATATTCGAATTGGCCCAGGCCCAGAGCCAGTAGCCGGCCTTGGCGCTCGTCGAGCCCGCGACCTGAACCTCCGTGACCACCTTGACGATCCCTTGCTCCGAGAAGAGCAGCTTTCCGGCCGTCAGATCGTAATCATAGCGTGGCCAGTGGCCGAGGCGGAAATCTTTCTCCAACTGGGCATTCTTGGCGACGAGCTGTTTGAAAGCATCGTCACGCCATGCGGGATACCAGTCCGGCTGCATGTCCCCTCCTCCTCACCGAGTCGCGCTCGTGTTATGGCATGCTCAGCGTCCTGCGCACAGCATCGCGCCACCCAGCAAGCTTGGCGGTGCGCACGGAGGCGTCCATCTGCGGCTTGAACCGTCGCTCAAGCGCCCAGCTTTTCGCGAACTCCCCGATCTTCGGCCATACGCCCGCCTTCGAACCAGCGAGCCACGCCGCCCCCAGCGCGGTCGTCTCCAGAATTGTCGGCCGGTCGACCGGCGCGTCGAGAATGTCGGCCAGGCGCTGCATGGTCCAGTCCGATGCCACCATGCCGCCATCAACCCTGAGCACCGTCTTTGCCTTGGCGCCCTTCCAATCCTTGTGCATGGCGTCGAGCAGGTCGCGGGTCTGGTAGGCAACGGATTCCAAAGCCGCACGGGCAAACTCGGCCGGGCCGGAATTGCGCGTCAGACCGAAAATCGCCCCTCTCGCGTCCGCGTCCCAGTGCGGCGCACCAAGCCCGACAAAGGCCGGCACCAGATAGACGTTTTGCGTCGGATCGGCCTCCGCCGCCAGCTTGCCGCTCTGCTCGGCCTTGCCAATCACCTTGATGCCGTCGCGCAGCCATTGCACGGCAGCCCCAGCGATGAAGATCGAGCCTTCCAGCGCATAGGTGGTCTTGCCATTCAGCCGATAGGCAATGGTGGCCAAGAGCCGGTTCTTCGACCGCACTAGGTCGCTGCCGGTGTTGAGCAGCGCAAAACAGCCGGTGCCATAGGTCGATTTCATCATGCCCGGTTCGAAACAGGCCTGGCCAATCGTTGCTGCATGCTGGTCTCCGGCAACGCCGAGGATTCTGATTTCGGCCCCAAACAGGTTTTTCTCAGTGGTTCCATAATCATCGGCGCAATCCTTGACTTCGGGCAGTATCGCGGCGGGGATACGCAGGATGGCCAGCAGCTCCTCGTCCCAGGCATTCTCCGCGATGTTGTAGACCAGCGTGCGCGAAGCGTTGGTGGCATCGGTGGCGTGGACCTTGCCACCGGTCAGCCGCCAGATCAAAAAGCTGTCGATGGTGCCGGCGAGCAGCTCGCCCCTCTCGGCACGCTTCCTCGCGCCCTTCACCTTGTCCAGCATCCAGGCGATCTTGGTGCCGGAGAAATAGGGATCGAGCAGCAAGCCGGTCTTGCGGGTGAATTTCTTCTCGAGCCCCTGCTTCCTGAGCTTCTGGCATAGCGGTGCGGTGCGGCGGTCCTGCCAGACAATGGCGTTGTGGATCGGTTTGCCGGTCAATTTGTCCCAGATGACGACCGTCTCGCGCTGGTTGGTGATGCCGATCGCAGCCACATCCGAAGCGTCGCGGCGGGCATTCTTCAGCGCGGCATTCACAGTCTCAACGACGCTCGACCAGATCTCCTCCGGATCGTGTTCAACCCAGCCTGAGGCCGGATAGTGCTGGGTGAATTCCTTCTGCCCACTGCCCGCGACCTTCATCGAGCCGTCGAACAGGATCGCCCGGCTCGATGTCGTACCCTGGTCGATCGCAAGGATATATCCGGTCATTCTCCCTCCGGGTAAGCAGCTTATACGAACAGGGGAGACGGCAAGATGCCGCCTCCCCGATCATTATGACGCCGGCGCGAACGCCAGCACCAGAATTTACTTCTGCCAGCTCTTCACCAGTTCGTCGTAGTTGATGGTGATCGGCTTGTCCTTCTCCTTCTCGAGCTTCAGCTGAGGCGCCAGATTGCCGCTCTTAACCGCATCGGCGTTCCAGTAGGCAAGGTCATGCTCCTCGGCCATCTTCGGTCCGATGTCGCCCTGGACACCGGATTTCTCGATACGTGCCATCACTTTTTCCTGATCGGCGCAGAGCGAATCCATGGCTTCCTGCGGTGTCTTGGCACCAGACGATGCGTCACCGATGTTCTGCCACCAGAGCTGCGCCAGCTTCGGATAGTCCGGCACGTTGGTACCGGTCGGCGTCCACTGCACACGGGCAGGCGAGCGATAGAACTCGATCAGACCGCCGAGCTTCGGCGCACGTTCGGTGAAGCTCTTGTCATGGATGGTGGAGTCGCGAATGAAGGTCAGGCCAACCTGACTCTTCTTCACATCGACGGTCTTCGAGGTGACGAACTGGGCATAAAGCCAGGCGGCCTTGGCGCGGTCGGTCGGCGTCGACTTCATCAGAGTCCAGGAGCCGACGTCCTGATAGCCGAGCTTCATGCCGTCCTTCCAGTAGGAGCCGTGCGGAGACGGCGCCATGCGCCACTTCGGCGTACCGTCGTCGTTCATGACCGGCAGGCCGGGCTTGACCATGTCGGCGGTGAACGCTGTGTACCAGAAGATCTGCTGGGCGACATTGCCTTGCGACGGCACGGGGCCGGACTCGGAGAAGGTCATGCCCTGGGCTTCCGGCGGCGCATAGGCCTTCAGCCAATCGAGATACTTCTGGATGGCATAAACCGATGCTGGTCCATTGGTGTCGCCGCCGCGCGCGGTGCACGAGCCGACAGGCCGTGAATTCGCATCGACCTTGATACCCCATTCGTCGACCGGCACGCCGTTCGGCAGGCCCTTGTCGCCATTGCCGGCCATCGACAGCCAGGCGTCGGTGAACCGCCAGCCGAGCGACGGATCCTTCTTGCCGTAGTCCATGTGGCCATAGACTTTCTTGCCGTTGACGTCGCGGCCAGTGAAGAATTCGGCGATGTCCTCATAGGCCGACCAGTTGACCGGCACGCCGAGATCGTAGCCGTACTTGGCCTTGAAATCGGCCTTGTTCTTCTCATCGTTGAACCAGTCGTAGCGGAACCAGTAGAGGTTCGCGAACTGCTGGTCGGGCAGTTGGTAGAGCTTCTTGTCTGGCGCGGTGGTGAACTTCGTGCCGACGAAATCGTCGACGTCGAGCATCGGATCGGTAACGTCCTTGCCTTCGCCCGCCATCCAGTCGGTCAGGTTGCGCACCTGCTGGTAACGCCAGTGGGTGCCGATCAGATCGGAATCGTTGACCCAGCCGTCATAGATGTTCTGGCCGGTTTGCATCTGGGTCTGGATCTTCTCGACGACGTCGCCTTCCTGAATGACGTCATGCGTGACCTTGATGCCGGTGATGGCGGTAAAGGCCGGCGCCAGCACCTGAGACTCGTACTGGTGGGTGGTCAAGGTTTCAGACACGACTTTGATTTCCATGCCGGCGAAGGGCTTGGCCGCGTCGATGAACCACTGCATTTGCTTTTCCTGGTCGGCGCGGGAAAGCGTCGAGAGCGGGCCTATCTCCTTGTCGAGAAAGGCTTTTGCTTCATCCATCCCGGCATAGGCATTACCGGCCCCGAGCAATAGGACAAGGGCCGTCGTCGATGTTAAAAATTGCCGTCGCATGTGTTCCTCCACAGTTAAAATGTTTCAAGTACGATCTGGAGCGGCCACCGGCACGCGACCGCTCCAACAGTTTCCCCCTCTATACGTAGCGGAACACGCCGATGGCGTAGACCACGGAGAGAGCGAGAGCCCACCACAGGTTGGGTCCGACTAGACCCAGCCAAGCGAGATGGATAAAGGCGCTGCCGAGCAGCGACAGGAAAAGACGATCGCCGCGCGTCGTCTCGAAGCGTAGGATGCCGACGCGCGGATTGCCGCCCGGCGAGGCGTATTCCCAGACGCCCATGCCAAGCAAAAGCAGCGCTATGACGGTGAAGAACGCGGCCGTCGGCCAGGTCCATGCCATCCAGGAGAAGTCGAGGTTCATGTTACACCCTCCCCAGGGCAAAGCCCTTGGCGATATAATTTCGCACGAACCAGATGACGAGCGCGCCGGGGATCAGCGTCAGCACGCCGGCGGCGGCGAGCAGGCCCCAATCCATGCCCGAGGCCGATACCGTACGCGTCATGGTGGCGGCGATCGGCTTGGCGTCGGTGGTGGTCAGCGTGCGTGCGATCAGCAATTCGACCCACGAGAACATGAAGCAGAAGAAGCAGGCCACACCGATGCCGCTCGCGATCAGCGGCATGAAGATCTTTACGAAGAAGCGCGGGAAGGAATAGCCGTCGATATAGGCGGTCTCGTCGATCTCCTTCGGCACGCCCGACATGAAGCCCTCGAGAATCCACACCGCCAGCGGAACGTTGAACAGGCAATGCGCCAGCGCCACGGCGATATGCGTGTCGATCAGCCCGAAGGCCGAGTAGAGTTGGAAGAACGGCAGTGCGAACACCGCCGGCGGCGCCATGCGGTTGGTCAGCAGCCAGAAGAACAGATGCTTGTCGCCAAGGAAGCGGTAGCGCGAAAAGGCATAGGCCGCGGGCAGCGCCACCGATACCGAAATCACCATGTTCATGACAACATAGGTGATCGAGTTGACGTAACCGGAGTACCAGGCCTTCTCGGTGAAGATGGTGACGTAGTTGGCGATTGTCGGCGTGTGCGGGTAGAGCGTCATCGAGTTGACGATCTCGGCATTGGTCTTGAAGCTCATATTGATGAGCCAGTAGATCGGCAGCAAAAGTACGATGATGTAGAGCGTCGGCACGATCCACCACCAGCGTGATTCCTCGCCGCGCCGGCGCATGCGCCTGTCGAGATCGCTCTGCGACAGCGTACCGGCCAGACTTTCCGAGGCGGTCCGGTTCATCACATTGCGCTCGGTTCGTTCATTGGCGCCAGCCATTTCAGCGCTCCGCGTCGTAATTGGTCATCACGGTGTAGAACACCCATGACAACAACAGGATGATGAGGAAGTAGACCAGCGACATGGCGGCCGCCGGGCCAAGGTCGAACTGGCCGAGCGCCGTCTTGACGAGGTCGATCGACAGGAAGGTCGTCGAGTTGCCCGGCCCGCCGCCGGTGACGACGAACGGTTCGGTGTAGATCATGAAACTGTCCATGAAGCGCAGCAGCACGGCGATCAAAAGCACGCGCTGCATTTTCGGCAGCTGGATATAGCGGAATACCGCCCAGCGCGAGGCCCCGTCGATCTTTGCCGCCTGGTAGAAGGCATCGGGGATCGAGACCAGGCCGGCGTAGCAGAGCAGCACGACAAGGCTGGTCCAGTGCCAGACATCCATGACGATGATCGTCACCCAGGCATCGAACGGATCCTGCACGTAATTGTAGTCGATCCCGAGCGCGTTGAGGTAATATCCCAACAGCCCTATGTCGTTGCGACCGAACACCTGCCAGATGGTGCCGACGACGTTCCACGGGATCAGCAGCGGCAGCGACATCAGCACCAGGCAGACCGGCACGCCCCAGCCCTTCTTCGGCATGTTGAGCGCGATGAAGATGCCGAGCGGCACCTCGATTGCCAGGATGATGAAGGAAAAGATCAGGTTGCGGACCATCGCTTCCCAGAAGCGGCTGGATGAAAGCAGTTCCTCGAACCATTCGGTGCCGGCCCAGGTGAAGACATTGTTGCCGAACGTGTCCTGCACCGAATAGTTCACGACCGTCATCAGCGGGATGACGGCGGTGAAGGCTACCAGCACCAGCACCGGCAGCACGAGGAACCAGGCCTTGTTGTTCCAGGTCTTGTCCATCTATGCCCCCATCTCGACACGCCAGGAATCGGCATAGATGTTGATGCCGGCCGGATCGAACCGCACCTTCGGTTCGGCCGGCACCGTCTCGTCCTCGCCGATCACCGCCGCGATCTCCCGGCCCTCGAGCTTGGCACGCACCACCTTGTGGCGGCCGACATCCTCGACCTTGGTGATTGAAACAGCCATGCCGTCGCGGCCGAGTCGAACATATTCCGGACGAATGCCAAGCTCGACGGCGCCGGGGGGCGCCTTCGGCGCGCCCGGCAGTTCGATACGCTGCGAGCCGAGGGTCGCCGTCTTGCCGTCGATCGCCACAGGCATGACGTTCATGCCCGGCGAGCCGATGAAATAACCGACAAAAGTATGGCGCGGCCGCTCGAACAGCTCTGCCGGCGTGCCGATCTGCACGATGCCGCCATCATACATGACCACGACCTGGTCGGCGAAGGTCAGCGCCTCGGTCTGGTCGTGCGTGACATAGACCATCGTGTAGCCGAAGCGGCGATGCAGCTGTTTCAATTGCGAGCGCAGCACCCATTTCATGTGCGGGTCGATGACGGTCAGCGGTTCGTCGAACAGGATGGCGTTCACGTCCGAGCGCACCAGCCCACGGCCGAGCGAGATCTTCTGCTTCTGGTCGGCGGTCAGGCCCCTGGCCTTCTTCTTCGCCCAGGAAGCGAGGTCGATCATCTCCAGCGTCTCGCGAACCTTGCGGTCGACATCTGCCTCCGGCACGCCGCGATTGCGCAGCGGGAACGCCAGATTGTCGTAGACGGTCATGGTGTCGTAGATCACCGGGAACTGGAACACCTGCGCGATATTGCGTTCCTGCGTCGACAGATTGGTCACGTCCCTGCCGTTGAACAGCAACTGGCCGTGCGAGGGATGCAGCAGGCCCGAAATGATGTTGAGCAGCGTGGTCTTGCCGCAGCCGGACGGTCCGAGCAGCGCATAGGCACCACCATCCTCGAAAGTGTGATGCACTTCGCGCAGCGCGAAATCGGCATCCTTGCGCGGGTTCGGCAGATAGGAATGCCTGACATGGTTGACGTCGATACGCGCCATATCGTCCTCCTACGCCGCCAGCTTCGCCGCGGTCACGGCGCGGCCGTGCTCGTCGAAGACCATGATGTGACGCGGATCGATGAACACTTCGACCACCGCGTCTGTCTCGAAATCCCTGATGCCGTGGGTCAACATCACCCAGCGCACATCGGCAAAGTCGAGATGGATGAAGCTTTCGGATCCGGTGATTTCCGTGATGGTGACCTTCGCCCGCACCGGCACCGCGGAGGCATCGGGCCGGTCGAGCGAAAGATGGTGCGGCTGGAAGCCGACCGTATAGTTCGCATCGGCGATGCCGACGAGGTCAGCGGGCACCGGCAGCTTGACGCCGCCCTCAAGCAGAAAATCCGCCCCCTTCTTGGCCAGCACGATGGTGTTGAGCGGCGGATCGGCGAAGGTCCTCGCCGTCACCAGGTCGACCGGTTTGCGGAATACGTCGATGGTCGGCCCGAACTGGGTGATGCGGCCTTCCGACAGTGTTGCCGTATTGCCGCCGAGCAGCAGGGCCTCATGCGGCTCGGTGGTGGCATAGACGAAGATGGTGCCGGCGGCCGCAAATATCCTCGGCAGTTCGGCTCGCAACTCCTCGCGTAATTTGTAGTCGAGATTTGCAAGCGGTTCGTCGAGCAGCACAAGGCTGGCATTCTTGACGATGGCGCGCGCCAGCGCGGTGCGCTGCTGCTGCCCGCCCGACAGACTGAGCGGCGTGCGGTCGAGATAAGGGGTCAGTTTGAGGAGTGCCGCCGCTTCGCGCACCTGGCTGTCGATCTTGCCCTGCTCGACGCCGGCCACCTTGAGGGGTGAGGCGATGTTGTCATAGACCGTCATCGCCGGATAATTGATGAACTGCTGGTAGACCATGGCGATCTTGCGCTTCTGCACAGGCGTGCCGGTGACATTCCGGCCGTCGAACCAGACCGAGCCGGAGGTCGGCACATCGAGGCCGGCCATCAGCCGCATCAGGCTGGTCTTGCCCGAAAGCGTGGGCCCAAGCAAAACGTTGAGCGAGCCGTGCTGAAGCGTCAGCGATACGTCCCGGATGTGCTCGACCGCACCGACCGTCTTGGTGACGTTCCTCAGTTCCAGCATGACGCCTCCTCCCAGGCTTTCCGCATCAGCTCAAAACCCTCTTCATTCGGCGGCCGCGACGTGCTGCCGGCTTATGCCGCGCATGAATTCATCGAGTGCCGCGACCTGCTCGCGGTTAAGATGCAGGCCGCGCTTGGTCCGCCGCCACAGCACGTCTTCCGCCGTGACAGCCCATTCGTTTTCAACGAGATAGCGCACCTCGGCCTCGTGGAGATCGCCACCGAAATTGCGGCCGAGATCGGCAATCGACTTGGCCAAGCCAAGCAGCATCTGCGCGCGCGTGCCGTAGAGTCTCGTCAGCCGGCGCGCCAAGCGCTGGTCGAGGAAAGGATAGGCGCTTTTCAGCTTCGCCACCTGCGCATCGAAACCCGTGGCAGGAAAATCGCCGCCCGGCAGCGGCGCATCTGATGTCCACGGCTTGCCGCGCTTGCCGAGAAAACCTTCGATCTTCTCCAGCATCGATTCCGACAGCCGGCGGTAGGTGGTGATCTTGCCGCCAAACGCGTTGACCAGCGGCGCGGCGCCCTCGCCTCCATCCGCCTTCAGCACATAGTCACGTGTCGCTTCCTGCGCCTTGGAGGCGCCGTCGTCGTAGAGCGGACGCACGGCCGAATAGGTCCAGACGATGTCGGAACGCTTGACGGGAACCGCGAAATATTCGCTGGCCGCGGCACAGAGATAGTCGATCTCGGTGTCGCTGATCTTCACATCATGCGGATCGCCGGGATAGTCCTGGTCGGTGGTGCCGATCAGCGTGAACTCGTCCTCGTAGGGGATGGCGAAGATGATGCGGCCATCCTTGTTCTGGAAGAAATAGGCGCGCGGGTCGTCGAACTTCTTGGCGATGACGATGTGGCTGCCCTGCACGAGGCGGACATTGTGCACGTCGTTGAGGCCGACAACGCCGGACAGCACGTGGTCGACCCAAGGACCCGCCGCATTGACCAGCAACCGTGCTTTGACCTCTTCGGTCTCACCGGTCTGTAGGTCCTCGATCTTTATCGCCCAGATTCCGCCCTCGCGGCGCGCTCCAACCACTTTGGTGCGAGTGCGGATCGTTGCGCCCCGGTCAGCGGCGTCACGTGCATTCAGCGCCACCAGCCGCGCATCGTTGACCCAGCCATCCGAATATTCGAAAGCCTTTTTGAACAGCGGCTTCAAAGGCTTACCTGCCGGATCGCTTGCCATGTCGAGCGTCCTGGTCGCTGGCAGCAACTTGCGCCCGCCGATGTGGTCGTAGAGGAAAAGGCCGAGCCGGATCAGCCAGGCCGGGCGCAGACCCTTGGCATAGGGCAGCACGAAGCGCATCGGCCAGATTATGTGCGGAGCGTTCTTCCACAGAACCTCACGCTCCATCAGCGCCTCGCGCACCAGGCGGAATTCATAAAATTCGAGATAGCGCAACCCGCCATGTATCAGCTTGGTCGAACCGGATGAGGTTCCGCTGGCGAGATCGTTCATTTCGGCGAGAAAGACCGAGAACCCGCGTCCCACGGCATCACGGGCGATGCCGCAGCCGTTGATGCCGCCACCTATGACGAAAATGTCCTGGACTGAAGATGTGTCCACCTAACTCCTCCACGATTTCGCATTGCACCATTTTTGCTCTTATGCGAAACCGTGGAGGGATTATTTCGAACTCATAACGAATGTCAAACGAAATATCGCGCGCCTTTGAGAAGACCGTGAATTGCGTCAGCCAAGCGACGTCTCGATGAGCTGAACCTCGGCCTCCTGGCAGATCTTGCGCACGGACGGGATGTCGCAGCGATCAGTGATGAAGGTGTTGACCTGCGACAGATGGCCGATACGCACAGGCGCCGTGCGTTCGAACTTGGTCTGGTCGGAAACCAGAATGACGTGCCTGGCATTGGCGATGATCGCTTGCGCCACCTTCACCTCGCGGAAATCAAAATCGAGCAGCGCCCCATCATGATCGATAGCCGAGGCGCCGATGACAGCGTAGTCGACCTTGAACTGCCTAATGAAATCGACCGCCGCCTCGCCGACAACACCCCCGTCGGAGCCGCGCACCACTCCGCCCGCAATCACCACCTCGATCGAGGGATAGACGCGCATCCTATTGGCAACATTGATGTTATTGGTGATGACCATCAGGCCGTCATGATCGAGTAGCGCCTTGCTGACTGCCTCTGTCGTGGTGCCGATGTTGATGAACAGCGAGGCGTTGTCGGGAATCAACCTGGCCGCCGCGCGGCCTATCGCTTCCTTCTCGTCGGCCGCGATCTTGCGCCTGGCTTCATACTCCATGTTCTCGATACCAGACGGGAACAAGGCCCCCCCATGGACGCGCGAAAGCAGCCGCTGGTCGCACAAATCGTTGAGGTCCTTGCGTATGGTCTGCGGCGTCACGTTGAAATGCGTAGCCAGGTCATCAACCAGCACGCGGCCGTTGTCCTTGGCCATCTGGATGATCTCGGCATGGCGCGGCGACAGATACATAAGGCAAGCTCCCGTTTTCGTTTTTCTTGCTTATAATAGAAAACGAAACCGATGAAAAGGTGCAAGCCGGCTAACGAAATCTGATGATTGTACGGGTGAACCCTCCGCGCGACCTTCATGCCGTCTTTTCAGGCCGTGGCACGCGCAATTTCGGTAATGGCGGTGAAAGCGGCATCGACGTCTCCCGCCGTCGCGTCGAACTGGCCGACCTGGAAGCGGATCGCCACCTTCCCATCGACCTTCGTTTGCGTCAGGTAGATGCGGCCATCATCGTTGATCGCGTTGACGAGCCGCAGATTGTGCTCGTCGGCATCGGCGGCCGAGGCAGCCTTGTGCCGGAACGAAAACAGCGACAGCATCGGCTCGGTGACGATCTCGAAATCCACCTCCCTTGCCAGCCGTGCGGCAAGGCCCTCGCTCCAGGCGACATGGTTGCGAATCATGGTTCGCAGGTTTTCCAGTCCATGCGCGCGCAACAGAAACCAAAGCTTCAGCGCCCGGAAGCGCCGACCAAGCGGCACCGACCATTCGGAATAGTTGATGATGCCGTCGCGGCCGTGTGTCTTGAGGAATTCGGGCTTGATGGCCAGCGTGCGAACGAGGTCCTCGGGCCGGCGAATGAACTGCATCGAGCAGTCGAATTGCGCGCCCAGCCATTTGTGGGGGTTGAAGACGATGGAATCCGCCAGCTCGGCGCCAGCCCAAAAATGCCGGTACTCCGGACAGATCATCGCCGACCCGGCCCAGGCGGCATCGACATGCAGGTAGAGCCCATGCCGACCGGCGACCGCCGCAACGGCTGCAATATCGTCCGTGCCCCCGGTGCTGGTGCCGCCCACGCTGGCGATGATGCCGGCGGGCAACATGCCGGCCGCGCGGTCGGCGACGATTGCCGCGTCGAGTGCGGTCGCATCCATGGCGCGAAAACGGCCGGCGACCGGAATGCGCACGAGATTGTCCTCGCCTATGCCTGACACCCAGATCGCCCGATCGATCGAAGTGTGCACCTGGTCGGAGGAATAGATGCGCAACCGCCCCTGCCCGGCCAATCCTTTTTTGTTGCCTTGCCAGTCCAGCGCCCGCTCGCGCATGGTCAATACCGCGTTGAGTGTCGCCGACGAGGCCGAATCCTGGATAACGCCGGAGAATCCTTCCGGCAGGCCGAGCGCCTGGCGCATCCAGTCGACGGTCCGCATTTCAAGCTCGGTCGCCGCCGGCGAGGTCTGCCAGAGCATGCATTGCGCTGCCATCGCCGACACCAGATATTCAGCCACCACCGAGACCGGCGCCGCGTTGGCCGGGAAATAGGCGAAGAAGCGCGGGTGCTGCCAATGCGTCATTCCCGGCACGATCTTCTCTTGGAAATCGGCGAAAATCCTGTCCATCGACTCCGCGTCTTCGGGCGGCGACGCCTCGATGCTCCTGTAAATGTCGCCCGGCTCGATCAGCGGCCGCACCGGCCGCTCACGCAAATTGTTGCGGTAGTCGGCGCCCCAATCGGCGGCGCGTTGCGACCATTGCCGGAAATCGTCATTGTTCATCTTGTCCTCCCGACATGATCATTCGCTGCCGGTGGTAGCCCCCCGGCTCCTCAAGATCGGATATTAATCACCACGTGAAACATTTGAAGTCGCCGACGGGCGGCGAGATTTGCGGACTAGCCAGGAAAATCCGGCAGGCTGGCGAAGGCCGTCTTCAGCGCATTCGACCATCCATCGGAGATCGTGCGGTAATACTGGTCGTCCTGGCCGATCCGCTTTTTAAGGCCGACCTGAAAGGCGTCCTGCTCCAGGAAAAGCAGATCGAGCGGCAGGCCGACCGACAGGTTCGACTTCAGCGTCGAATCGAACGACACCAGAAGCAGTTTCACCGTCTCGGCCAGGCTCATCGTCTTTTCGTAGGCGCGAATGATGATCGGCTTGCCGTACTTGGTCTCTCCGATCTGGAAGAACGGCGTGTCCTCGGTCGACTCGATGAAATTGCCTTCGGGGTAGATCATGAACAGGCGTGGCGGGCTGCCCTTGATCTGCCCGCCGAGGATGAAGGAGGCATTGAAATAGGAATCTGCCTTCTCGCCGGCGGGCGACGATTGCGCGATCACTTCCTTCACCGTGTCGCCGAGCAGCCGCACCGTCTGATACATGGATGGCGTCTCGAGCAGCTTCTCATGGCGGTCGGTCACCGCCTTGGTGCGTTCGTCGAGCAGACTGACCACGGCCTGTGTGGTCGCCAGGTTGCCGGCCGACATCAGCACGATGACGCGCTCGCCCGGCTGTTCCCAGACATGCATCTTCTTGAAGGTCGAGATCGAATCCATGCCGGCATTGGTACGCGTGTCCGACATGAACACGAGTCCGCGATCGATCTTGAGGCCGACACAATAGGTCATGGAATCTCTTAAGGCGGTAATCCCTGGGGGATTACTGCTCTACCGTGACGGTGACCGCAAGCAGTTCTTCCGCCTGTCCCAGTCGAATTCCCGACACCGGCGAAGCGTCACGGTAGTCGCGACCGGTGGCCACCTTCACATAACGTTCGTCGGGAGAAATACCGTTGGCGGGATCGAAGGCAACCCAGCCGAGGCCCGCGACATGCGCTTCGGCCCACGCGTGGCTTGCCGCCTGCTCCACCGCATCCATCATCAGATAGCCGCTGACATAGCGGGCCGGAAATCCCATGGCGCGCGCGGCGGCGGCAAAGATGTGGCTATGGTCCTGGCAGACTCCGGTTTTCAGTACCAAAGCTTCCTCGGCCGAGGTCGTCGCATTGGTTGTTCCCGGCGTGTAGGCGACGCGCTCGCCAATGGCGGCCATCAGCCGGTGCAGCCTGTCAAGGTCGGTGCCCTTGCCGACTGCCTCGGTAAGATCACGGATGCCGCCGCCTATGGTGGTCAAAGCGGTCTCCTGCGCGAACAACCAGAGTGGCGCGAAGCCTTGATGAGGCCCGCAAACACCCGATGTATCGCGCGTCACCACCTCGCCCGACGCTTCGACAGTGATGAAGTCGTGGTCACCCTCGACGCTCAACAGCCTGTTGTCGTTGCCGTAATGGTCGGTAAATCGCACTTCCTCGCGCGCACCCTCGACCTTCAGCGCCCAGGACAGCACGGTCTGAGTCGGCCCGCTCACCGGAAGCAGCCGCAGCCTCTGGAGCAAATACTGCACCGGTGCATCGTAGCGGTATTCGGTCCGGTGCGTGATTTTCAGCCGCATGGCCATCTTCCGTTCGCGTGCACGATCTCTAGCGAAAAACGATATCCACTTCCCGGCATCATGCTCAATTAAACCTGTAATCCTGCGCGATCTCGTCGCCGAGCTTGGTGTTGTCGCGAATGAACCCTGCCAGGAACTCGTGCAGTCCGGCGTCGAATATGTCCTTGATCGATCCTGCTTGCAGCATTGCCTGCGTCTTTTCCGCCGTCGCATGGCAGGCATGGCGCTCGCCATAGTCGTCACCCAGGAACTTCAGATGCTCTGCAAGGAAGCGATAGCAGAAGGTCAGCGATCGCGGCATGCGGACGTTGAGGATCAGGTAGTCGGCGATGTTGGTCGGCTTGTAGTCGGCATCATAAACCCAGCGATACGAGCGATGCGCCGACACCGAGCGCAGGATCGATTCCCACTGGTAGTTGTCGAGCGTCGAGCCGACCCAGGAGATCGACGGCAACAGCACGTAGTATTTCACGTCGAGGATGCGCGCGGTGTTGTCGGCGCGCTCGACATAGGTGCCGAGCTGCGAGAAATCGAAGATCTCGTTGCGCAGCATGGTGCCGTAAAACGAGCCGCGGATCAGCGCGGTCTCGCGCTTGATCGCGTCGAGCACATTGGGCAGGTCGCGCTCGTCGATCGGCCGCGCCAGCATCCGTTTCAGCGCCATCCAGGCTTCGTTGATGCTCTCCCACGTCTCGCGCGTCAACGCGGTGCGCACCATGCGCGCATTGTTGCGGGCAGTCTCGATCGACGACATCGTGCTCGATGGGTTCGACGTGTCGCGCAAGAGGAAATCAGAGACGTTGGCCGCGGTATAGTCCGGGTATTTCTGCTTGAAGGTGATGTCGGAGCCGGCGCTGAGCAGCACCGAATTCCACTCCTCCGACGCGCTCTGGGTGCGGGTGAGCGCCATGCGCAACCCGGCGTCGACCAGCCGCGCCATGTTTTCCGCCCGCTCGATATAGCGGTTCATCCAGTAGAGCCCGTTCGCGGTGCGGCCGAGAAGCATGTGAGGCCCTTCGGGCTAGTGAATAAGGAATAGTGAATAGGAAGTAGAAAGCGATTGAATCCCAATGGAATGTGGCATTTCTTTCCCTCTGCTTCACTACTGACTACTGACTACTGACTACTGACTACCGACTACTGACTCAGCTCAATCATCCAGTACCCAGGTATCTTTCGTCCCGCCGCCCTGGGATGAGTTCACTACCAGTGAGCCTTCCTTCAGCGCGACGCGCGTCAGCCCGCCGGGCACGATCTGGATGCGATCCGAGACGAGTACGTAGGGCCTGAGATCGACGTGGCGCGGCGCCAGCCCCTTTTCAGTCAGGATCGGACAGGTCGAGAGCGCGAGCGTCGGCTGGGCGATGTAATTAGACGGTTTGGCCTGCAGCTTCTTGGCGAAATCCTGACATTCCATCTTGGTCGCCGCCGGGCCGACCAGCATGCCGTAGCCGCCGGAACCATGCACTTCCTTGATGACCAGTTCGTGGATGTGCTCGAGCACATATTTCAGGCTGTCCGGCTCCGAACAGCGCCAGGTCGGGATATTGCCGAGGATCGCCTTGCGGCCGGTGTAGAACTCGACGATCTCCGGCATATACGAATAGATCGCCTTGTCGTCGGCTATACCCGTGCCAGGCGCATTGGCGATGGTGATATTGCCGGCTCGGTAGACGTCCATGATGCCGGGTATGCCAAGCGCTGAATCCGGCCTGAAGGTCAGCGGATCGAGGAAAGAATCGTCGACGCGGCGGTAAAGCACGTCGATCTGCTTGTAGCCTTCAGTGGTGCGCATCGCGACATGGCCGTCGACGACGCGCAGGTCCTGGCCCTCCACAAGCTGCACACCCATCTGGTCGGCAAGGAAAGCGTGTTCGAAATAGGCGGAATTGAAACTGCCCGGCGTCAGCACCGCGATGGTCGGGGCACCCTTGGTGTTCTGCGGCCGCACGGCCGCCAGCGACTGGCGCAGCAGCTGCGGGTAGTTCTCCACTGGCCGCACCTTGATCTTCTGGAACAGCTCGGGGAACAGCTGCATCATCGTTTCACGGTTCTCCAGCATGTAGGAGACACCGGACGGCGTGCGCGCATTGTCTTCCAGAACGTAGAACTCGTCCTCGCTGATGCGAACGATGTCGACGCCGATAATGTGGGTATAGACGCCGGCCGGCGGCCGCACGCCGATCATCTCCGGGAGGAAGGCCTCGTTCCTGGCGATGAGATCCCTTGGAACGCGGCCGGCGCGCAGGATTTCCTGGCGATGGTAGATGTCGTCGAGGAAGGCGTTCAGCGCCTGTACGCGCTGCTCGATGCCTTGCGTCAGGCGCCGCCACTCATTGCCGGAAATGATGCGAGGGACGATGTCGAAAGGGATCAGCCGTTCGGAGGCTTCCTGTTCGCCATAGACGGCGAAGGTAATGCCCGTCTTGCGAAAAACGCGTTCGGCGTCCTGCATCTTCTCGGTAAGCCGGGCTGGATCCTGCTCCTTCAGCCAGTGATCGTAAGCCGAATACGGTCTTCTCAATCCGGAGACTTCCGGAAGCATTTCATCGAACGCTGCCAATCGCATACTCCCCTGTGAGGCCATTTCACTGGCGTCGTGGGAGAAAATCAAGCGCAATCGGTGATTTGGGGGAAGCGGACGACCAGTATGTTGCGGCTGCCTAAAATTAAGGCAGCCCAAATACAAGCTTGATCAGCCTTTGCCTCGTGCCCGGGCAACTGCCTCGCACTGTTAGAAAGCGCGGAAGGTGACGACGGTGAACGTGTCCTTGATGCCGGGGAGAATCTGCACCTTCTCGTTGACGAAATGGCCGACGTCTTCTTCGTCGTCGACATAGAATTTGGCGAGCAGATCGTAATTGCCGGCGGTGGAGTAGATTTCCGAGGCGATCTCGGCGTCGGCAAGCGCGCTGGCAACCTCATAGGATTTGCCCAGCTCGCATTTGATCTGCACGAAAAACGCCTTCATGGCTTCGTCCCGCTAAACTTCCAAGTCAAGCGGCCCTTCTGGCAGACTGGAGGCGGCCTTTCAAGCACTGGAATGCGCACTTAGCCGGCGCGGGCCCTGGCCACCGCCTCGCGCGGCTCCGCAACCGGCATGCCGCGCTTGGACAGCCTGCCGCCGATCAGTAGTGCCGGCGTGCCCTGCAATATCGTTCGTGCATGGCTTCTGCACCGGGGCGGGACGAATATTGGCGGCCGCTGAAACCGTGAAGCGCCCGCGCGCGTATGTTAGGGTGTCTCCTGGAAACTTTTCTGGAGGCGGTTCGAGGGACGGTGGAGACAAGCCATGCGCCGCGGCTTTTTCGCATTCGCGTTCGTTTCGCTCATTTTGGCTTCCCAGGCGCTTGCCGGAGATGCCGAGATCAAGGCTGGTCAGTCCGTCATCGACGGTCAGTTGAAGGCCCTCATCGCCGATGACGGCGCCAAGGCCTACAGCTTTGCCGCCCCGAACGTGAAGCAGATATTCCCGACTGTCGATGCCTTCATGAATATGGTGACCAACGGCTACCCGCCTGTGCGCAAACCCCAGTCCTACGCTTTCGGCAAGGTCGAGCAGACTGGTCCCGGTTCTATCGTCCAGCAGGTACTGATCGTCGGCCCGGACGGCAAGGATTATGAGGCGGTGTACACGCTGCAGCAGCAGCCTGACGGCACATTCCGGATCACCGGTTGCAGCCTGCGGGCGTCGAACTCGCTCAGCACCTGAACGGGTTTTACAGCGCCGGGATATCGCCCCCCGCCCAGCCTTCGCTGATCTCGGCCCCGCGCGTCTCGAAGGTGCCGGTTTCGATCGCGGCGCGGATGTGCTGCATCAGCTTCTGGTAGTAGGACAGGTTGTTCCAGGTCAGCAGCATCGCGCCGAGCGCCTCCTGCGAGCGCACCAGATGGTGCAGATAGGCACGCGAATAATCCCTGGCTGCCGGGCAGTCGCTCTCTTCATCGAGAGGGCGCGGATCGTCGGCATGGCGGGCGTTGCGCAGGTTGACCTTGCCGCGCCTCGTATAGGCCAGGCCGTGCCGGCCGGCCCGCGTCGGCATCACGCAATCGAACATGTCGATGCCGCGCGCAACCGATTTGAGGATATCGTCCGGGGTTCCCACGCCCATCAGATAGCGCGGCTTGTTATCTGGCAGTTCGGGACAGGTGATGTCGAGCATGTCGAGCATCACCGCCTGCGGCTCGCCGACGGCCAAGCCGCCGACAGCATAGCCCTTGAGCTCCATCGCGCTCAGCGCCTGTGCCGAGCGCACCCTGAGCGCCGCGTTGTCACCACCCTGCACGATGCCGAACATCGCTTTGCCCGGCTGGTCGCCGAACGCCGTCTTGCAGCGCTCCGCCCAGCGCAGCGACAGTTCCATGGCGCGCTCGATCTCCTTGATCTCGGCCGGCAGCGCGGTGCATTCGTCGAGCTGCATCTGGATGTCGGAATCGAGCAGACCTTGAATTTCGATCGAGCGCTCCGGCGACATCTCGTAAGCCGCACCATCAATGTGCGAACGGAAGGTGACGCCCTTTTCCGTCAGCTTCCTCAGCTTCGACAGGGACATCACTTGAAAACCGCCGCTGTCGGTCAGGATCGGATGCGGCCAGCGGGCGAATTCGTGCAGACCGCCGAGCCGCGCCACGCGCTCGGCCCCGGGCCGCAGCATCAGGTGATAGGTGTTGCCAAGGATAATGTCGGCGCCAACGCCGCGCACCTGGTCCATGTACATGGCCTTGACCGTGCCACCGGTGCCGACCGGCATGAAGGCCGGCGTGCGGATTTCGCCGCGCGGCATGTCGATCAGACCGCGCCGCGCCTTGCCATCGGTCGCCAACACCTTGAAGGTGAAATTCTCAGCCATTGAATTCCTTGTCGAATACCGGCGCATCCGGCGCCTGCTCGTCGAGCGCCATCCGGTATTGGATGCAGCCGCGCATGAATTTTGGCCAGGGCGGCACTGCGATTGACGGCTCGGTCTTTTCCGGCAGCAGGTCCCACAGATCGGGGTGATGCCAGCAGAGATCATGACCTGTGGAATCCCGGTGCGCGCGAATGCCGGCGCGCAGCTTTTTCACTTCCGCGATCAGCCTGTCGCGGTCGAAGGTTTGCAGATCATCGTCCATCGTTCTCCTCCCTGAACAAGAGACTGGCGTCTCCATAGGAATAGAACCTGTAACCGCTCTCGATGGCATGCGCATAGGCGGCACGCATCGTGTCGAGGCCGCTGAAAGCCGAGACCAGCATGAACAGCGTCGAGCGCGGCAGATGGAAGTTGGTCATCAGCATGTCGGCCGTGCGAAAGCGGTAGCCGGGCGTGATGAAGATGTCGGTCGGTCCGGACCATGGCGCCAAGGTGCCGTCTTCACGCGACGCACTCTCGAGCAGGCGCAGCGAGGTCGTGCCGACGGCAACAATGCGCCCGCCCCTCGCCTTTACGGCGTTGAGCGCATCGGCGGTCGCCTGGCTGACCGAGCCGATCTCGGCATGCATCTTGTGGTCCGCGGTATCGTCCGCCTTGACCGGGAGGAACGTACCGGCGCCCACATGCAAAGTGACGAAGCGGCGTTCGACGCCTTTGGCGTCCAGCGCCGCGAAAAGCGCCGGCGTGAAGTGCAGGCCCGCGGTGGGCGCCGCTACCGCACCTTCTTCCCGGGCATAGATGGTCTGGTAGTCGGCACGGTCGCGCTCGTCGTCATCGCGCTTCGAGGCGATGTAGGGCGGCAGCGGAATGTGGCCGACCGCGTGCAGCGCCTCGTCGAGGAAAGGACCGGATAGATCAAAGCCGAGCAGCGCTTCGCCGCCCTCGCCTTTTTCAATCACGGTGGCGTCGAGCTGGCCGAGGAAACAGGAATTGCCGTCATGGCCGAAATGGATGCGGTCGCCGGCGGCAATGCGCTTGCCCGGCCGCATGAAGGCCAGCCAGCGGTCCGGCGCCATGCGCATGTGCAGCGTGGCCTCGACCTGTGACTGTGCTTCGCCGCGCCGCCTGATGCCTTTCAACTGCGCCGGAATGACCTTGGTGTCGTTGAAGACCAGCACGTCGCCGCCGCGGAGCAAGGATGGCAGGCAGCCGACCGTCGTGTCCTCCAGC
This sequence comes from Mesorhizobium sp. URHB0026, assembly GCF_054059755.1. Lineage (NCBI taxonomy): Bacteria > Pseudomonadati > Pseudomonadota > Alphaproteobacteria > Hyphomicrobiales > Phyllobacteriaceae > Mesorhizobium > Mesorhizobium sp. URHB0026. The sequence continues at coordinate 4,486,656 of NZ_JBSSCN010000001.1, forward strand.
CCCTTGCCTGGCTTGACCACCAGCATTTTGGCGCTGTCGCGCGGATCTGCCGGGCGAAGCGCGATGCGCTCCTCCGGCAGGTCGAAGTCAAAGAGGTCGACGCGCATCGGGACTCAAAACAGCCGAACGAGCAGCGCTCCGGCCAGCAGAAGCACCGCGCCGGCGACGCGGCCGAGCGAGATTTCACGCACGGCGACGCCAAGGAAGCCGACGCGGTCGATGAGCATACCTGCGAGCAACTGGCCGGCCACCAGGAACGCCATCAGGGCGGCGGCACCAATGCGCGGCGTCAGGATCGTCGACAGCGTGACGTAGAAGCCGCCGAGCATGCCGCCGGCGACAAACAGCCAGGGCGCCGGCGCCTTCCAGTCGAGCGAGATGCCTTGCAGCTTCACCACGGTGACAGAGATGATGCCAAGCACGACCGCGCCCGACAGGAACGAAAACGCGGCTGCAGCTACGGGGAGACCCAGGCCGCGCGCAAGCTGCGAATTGATCGGCGCCTGGATGGCAATGAAGGCGCCGGACAGGATGCCGAGAAGCGACCAGACGACGCCCATCATTGTCGTTTGTCCTTACTTGACGTCGGCCGCGACCTTTAGCGACACGATCTTGTCGGGATCCTGCACCGGCTCGCCGCGCTTGATCTTGTCGACATTGTCCATGCCCTCGATGACCTGGCCCCAGACCGTGTACTGGCGGTTGAGGAACGCGGCGTCGTCGAAGCAGATGAAGAACTGCGAATTGGCCGAGTTCGGGTTCTGCGAACGAGCCATAGAGCAGGTGCCGCGGCCGTGGTTCGCGTTGGAGAACTCGGCCTTCAGGTCAGGCTTTTCCGAGCCGCCCATGCCGGCGCGAGACGGCGCGAAGCTGGGCTTGCTGGAATTGCCGAATTTCACGTCGCCGGTCTGCGCCATGAAGCCTTCGATGACACGGTGGAAGACGACGCCGTCATAGGCGCCTTCACGCGCCAGTTCCTTGATGCGGGCGACATGGCCGGGAGCCAAATCGGGAAACAGTTCGATGACGACCTTGCCCTTGGTCGTTTCCATGATGAGCGCGTTCTCGCGGTCCTTGATCTCAGCCATGTCAGATATCCTTTTGTAAAAATGAAATTATTTGTCGGCGGCGATGCGCACTTTGATCATCCGGTCGGGATCGGTGACCGTGCCATTGTCCGCCTCGTCGCCCTTCTTGATCTTGTCCACCAGGTCCATGCCGCTGACGACATTGCCGACGATCGTATACTGGCCATCGAGCGGCGGCGCCGGTCCGAACATGATGAAGAACTGCGAATTGGCGGAGTTCGGATCCTGCGAACGGGCCATGCCGACCACGCCGCGCTTGTAATGCTCGGCCTGCGAGAACTCGGCAGGCAGGTCGGGCAGGTCGGAGCCGCCGGTGCCGACGGCCTGGGCATTGAAGCCCTTGTTCATGTTGCCAAACTTGACGTCGCCGGTCTGCGCCATGAAACCATCGATGACACGGTGGAATGCGACATTGTCGTAGGCATGGTCACGCACCAGCTTCTTGATCTGCGCGACATGCTTGGGCGCCAGATCGGGGCGCAGCGCGATCGTCACGTCGCCATCTTTCAGCGTGATGATCATCGTGTTTTCCGGATCTGCTGAATAGGCTGACACCGATGCGGTCACGAGACCGGCGAGCACAACAAAGAATGAGGCGAGCCTTTTGAGCTGCATGAGGGTTCTCCGAGCTTATTTCGCGAATTTTGCGGTGAGCGCGCCGGCCACGGCCGCCGGCACGAAGGGGCGGATGTCGCCACCCATCGAGGCTATCTGGCGCACAAGTGTGGCGGTAATGGTGCGCACCGACGGGCTGGCGGGCAGGAAAACCGTCTGCAGCTCAGGCGCCATGGTTTCGTTCATGCCAGCCATTTGCATTTCGTAGTCGAGGTCGGTGCCGTCGCGCAGACCGCGGATCATGATCGAGGCGCCTTCTCTCCTGGCCGCATCGATCACCAGGCCATCGAAGGCAACCACCTTGATGCGGGCGCCGTCGCGGCCGAATTCGGCTTTCGCGGCGGCTTCGATCAACTGCACCCGATCTTCGAACGAAAACAGCGGCTTCTTGCCCGGATGAATGCCGATCGCGGCATAAACAATGTCGGCAACCGTCAGCGACGCTTTCAGCACATCGAGATGGCCGTTGGTCAGCGGGTCGAAGGAGCCGGCATAAAGGGCGATGCGTTCGGTCATGGCGGAGCTTCTAGCGAGCCTCTATCACAAAGGCAAATCCGATTGGCAGGCGGCCCATGAACCTTTTTCGGCACATGAACGACAGATGAACACGCTGATCACGAAGCCTTCACGCAGCGTTCACTAGGCTGCACCCTTAATAAGATGAAACCAAAGTCCCATATCTCCGTTGTAAGGCGCAGGAGAACACGCACATGCTGATCTACATGCTCGCCACCGCAATGACCGTCGCCATGCTGATCGCCACGCTATTCGGGCTGCATCAGGAAGCACAGCGCATCCGCGTCAAGGCCACCACCAAACGCTTCGAAGGCTTTGGCCTGCGCAAGCCGTATCGCCACTATTAAGACAGTCCGCACTTGCTGCCGCGCCGGCCGACAGGCCGGCGTTGCTATGTCAAATCTGCTCCAGGACTATTCGGCGTTATCCGGACCGCTGTCAGTCGAATCCGACCCCGCGCCACCCTCGACGGCCTCTTCCACTTCTTCGTCCGATTGCGGCTCCGAAATCCGCTCGACCGAAACCACCTTTTCACCTTCAGCCGTATTGAAGATCGTCACGCCCTTGGTGGCGCGGCTGGCGAAACGGATGCCGTTGACAGGAACCCGGATGACGGTACCGCCGTCCGACACCAGCATGATCTGATCGTCATTGCCGACCGGGAAGGTCGCCACTAGCTGGCCGATTTCGGCCGCCTTCGACACGTCGGTGGCGCGGATGCCCTTGCCGCCGCGGCCGGTCAGGCGGAAATCGTAGGACGACGAGCGCTTGCCGTATCCAAATTCGGTCACCGTCAGCACGTACTGCTCATGCGCCTTGAGAAATTCGTAGCGGTCGTCTGGAAGCTCGGTCTCCTCGCCGATCTCCTCATTGGTGAGCGCGATCTCTTCTTCCTCTCCGACCGTCTCGGCGGCAAACCGCCGCTCCAACGCCGCCCGCTTGAGGTAAGCAGCGCGTTCCGCCGGTGAAGCATTGACATGCTCGATCACCGACATGGAGATGATGCGGTCGGTTTCAGCCATGGTTATGCCGCGAACGCCGACCGAATTGCGGCTCTGGAAGACGCGCACGTCGCCGACGGAGAAGCGAATGCACTGACCCGAATTCGCCGTCAGAAGCACGTCGTCATTGTCGGTGCAGGTCTCGACGCCGAGAATTTCGTCGCCCTCCTCCTCCAGCTTCATGGCGATCTTGCCGTTGCGATTGACCTGGACGAAGTCGGACAATTTGTTGCGGCGCACGGTGCCGCGCGTCGTGGCGAACATCACGTCGAGATCGCCCCAGCTGGTCTCGTCCTCGGGCAGCGGCATGATGGTGGTGATGCGCTCGCCCTGCTCCAGCGGCAGCATATTGATGAGCGCCTTGCCGCGTGACTGCGGGTTGCCGATCGGCAGCCGCCACACCTTTTCCTTGTAGACAATGCCGCGCGAGGAGAAGAACAGCACCGGCGTGTGTGTGTTGGCCACGAACAGCCGGGTGACGAAATCCTCTTCCTTGGTCGACATGCCGGAGCGGCCCTTGCCGCCGCGGCGCTGCGCTCGATAGAGCGACAGCGGCACGCGCTTGATGTAGCCGGAATGGCTCACCGTCACGACCATGTCCTCGCGCTGGATCAGATCCTCGTCTTCCATGTCCGCGCCGCCGTCGGTGAGCTCGGTGCGGCGTGGCGTGCCGAACTCGTCGCGCACGGCGGCGAGTTCGTCCTTGACGATCTGCTGAATACGCGCGCGCGACGACAGGATGTCGAGGTAGTCCTTGATCTCGTCGCCGATCGTATTCAACTCATCGGCGATTTCGTCGCGGCCAAGCGCGGTCAGGCGCTGCAGGCGCAGTTCGAGGATGGCGCGAGCCTGTTCCTCGGACAGATTGTAGGTGCCGTCCTCGTTGATACGGTGGCGCGGATCGTCGATGAGGAGGATCAGCGATTCAACGTCGCCCGAGGGCCAGCGCCGCTCCATCAATTGCTCGCGCGCCGTCTGCGGGTCCGGCGCGGTGCGGATCAGCTTGATGACCTCGTCGATGTTAGCGACGGCGATGGCAAGGCCAACCAGCACATGGGCACGGTCCCGCGCCTTGCGCAGCAGGAACTTCGTCCGCCGGCTGATCACCTCCTCGCGGAAGGTGACGAACGCCTTCAGCATGTCGGTCAGGTTCAGCAGCTCCGGTTTGCCGCCGTTCAGAGCCACCATGTTGGCGCCGAAGGAGCTCTGCAGCGGCGTGAACCGGTAGAGCTGGTTGAGGACGACGTCGGCAACGGCGTCACGCTTGAGTTCGATGACGACGCGATAACCCTGACGGTCGCTTTCGTCGCGTATATCGGAAATGCCCTCGACGCGCTTGTCGCGCACCAGTTCGGCCATCTTCTCGATCATCGAGGCCTTGTTCACCTGGTAGGGAACCTCGGTGATGATGATCGACTCGCGGTCATTGCCGCGCTGCTCTATGTTGACCTTGCCGCGCATGACGATGGAGCCGCGGCCGGTGGAATAGGCGCTGTAGATGCCGGAGCGGCCAAGCACGATACCGCCGGTCGGGAAATCGGGGCCCGGAATGATTTCCATCAGCGCCGGCAGGTCGATCGCCGGATTGTCAATGACGGCGATGGCGGCGTTGCAGACTTCACCGAGATTGTGCGGCGGAATGTTGGTGGCCATGCCGACGGCAATGCCGCCCGAACCGTTGACCAGCAGATTGGGAAAGCGCGCCGGCAGAACCTTCGGCTCGGTGTCCGAAGCATCATAGGTGTCCTGGAAATCGACGGTATCCTTGTCGATATCCTCCAACAGCTCGTGCGCGACCTTGGTCAGGCGCGATTCGGTGTAGCGCATCGCCGCAGGCGGATCGCCGTCGATCGAACCGAAATTGCCCTGCCCATCGATCAACGGCACGCGCAGCGACCAGTCCTGCGCCATGCGCACCAAGGCGTCATAGATCGAGGCGTCGCCATGCGGATGGTATTTACCCATCACGTCGGCGACGGGGCGCGCCGATTTCACATATTTGCGATTCCAGTGATAGCCGCTCTCATGGGCGGCGTAGAGGATGCGACGGTGCACCGGCTTCAGGCCGTCGCGCACATCGGGCAGCGCACGGCTGACGATCACGCTCATGGCGTAATCGAGATAGGAGCGCTGCATCTCCTCGATAATGGATATCGGCTCGATGCCGCTGGGGCCGCCGTCTGTGCCGCGCGGTGTCTTCTGGTCGGTCAAATCGGATCACAATCTAATCAGGAATCACTCGCTGCTTATATAGGAAGCGAGGCCGAAACTCCAATGTCCGGGGCACTTTTCCAGTGTCAATTTTAGCGGTAATTTCAAATGGATACCACTGATTGCGACGATATGGCCACAACCCTTTCGCCGCCAGCACGGCAAAAGCCGCTAATGGACCGTTTTCCCCAGACGAACGCCGCGAGCGCGATCAATTGGAGCTCGTGGCAACTTTTCAGCGGCTGCCAACGCGCCCGGACCGATACCGGCCCGGCGTTTCACCCATGACGCGTCGAAACCGGCGATTGAAGGTCGACAGATCGTTGAAGCCGGCCTCGAAAGCAATTGTCGAGATGGCATCGTTGGACGTGCGCAATCGCACCCGCCGCGCGATGCAACCGGGTCCTGAGCAGGTACTGATAGGGCGTCATGCCGGCGACCTGCCGGAAGGTGCGCAGGAAATGATAGGGACTGGTCGCGGTCTCATCCGCCAACGCTGGAAGCGAGACCGGTCCGTCGGAATCCAGTTCGATCCGCCTCACCGCCTCGGCAACCCTTTTCTGATCGCGGCGGCTTGGATCGCGACGGGCGTGCCTTGCGCCTGAGATTGTCGCCACGGCGGCACCTGCCATGCGCAGGGCGAGTTCCTCGAAGGCGCCTGCGTCGGCGATGTCGCGCGCGGCTTCCGCCTCGGCCAGCAGCGGTGCGATGGCGGGTAACGGCGGCAGGCGTGGCGTCTCGAAGGTCAGCTTCCCAGCGCCCGGTACGTCGGCGACGATCCGGTCCATATAGGCCGGCCCGAAATGGAAGGAGAGGCAACGGTCGCCGCTGCCATGCTCGTGCCCGCATTCGTAGCATGTGCCGGAATTGCCAAGCAGGAGGCTGCCTGGCGCGAGCATTGCGGTGCCTTGCTGTGCGCGATAGCGGAACGTGCCACCGGTGACCGCCGCGACGCAAAAATCCCGATGCACTTCCTCGAACGGCCGATCGCCGGCGCTGGCCGTGCAGATCACATCCGCCACATGCCAGCCAGGTCCGGATGCAAGGGTATTCGCGGTCGCCGTCATGGCTGAAATATAGCAATTTTTCCCAAGCCCATAACCCCGCCGGCACCTATTGCTTGCGGTCTCCTGACAAGAAGAGGCCGCAGCCATGCTCGACCAATCCACATTTGCCGAAGCCTTGCACAGTCCCGGACCGATCGAAGGGCTTGCCGAAAAACTGAACCTTTACGGCCGCTTCGCGGGTGCCTGGACGTTTGACGCCGCGCGCCATCTCGAGGACGGGACGGTGCTGACCGGACGCGGCGAGGTGCATTTCGGCTGGGCGCTGGAAGGCCGCGCCATCCAGGACGTCTGGATCCTGCCCGCGCGTGACGCCGGCCCCTCGCCATCGCTCGGCAAATGGACCTTTTACGGCACGACGCTGCGAGTCTATGACCCCGGAGTCGATGCCTGGCACATCTTCTGGAGCGACCCGCGTAACCAGTATTTCAGCCGCCAGCTCGGCCGCGCCGAAGGCGACACGATCGTGCAGGTCGGCGCCGACGGCACCGGTTCGTCGGTACGCTGGAGCTTTTCGCGCATCACCGAGAATTCCTTCCGATGGCTCGGCGAGCGCTCGCATGACGGCGCGGACTGGCGCATGGAGGTCGAGTTCCTGGCGCATCGTCAATCTAAAAGATGACATCACAACCCTTTGTATTAATGGAGAAAACCATGTTCGATCATATCTCGATCGGCGTTCGCGACGTCACCGCCTCCAAACGTTTCTACGATGCCGCGCTGGGGCCCCTCGGCTTCACTTGCGTCAGCCAATCGCCGGGCTCGCTCGGCTATGGTGTCAAGGCTGTCGCGCCCCAGGCTGTCGCGCAATGGGTCAACAAGGCGGCGCGCCCGGTGCCGGCGGACGAGAGATCCGGCCTGCATTTCTGCTTCGCCGCGCCGACACGGGATAGCGTCGTTGCCTTTCATGCCGGGGCGCTGCGCGAAGGCGGCAGCGACAATGGCGCACCGGGCCTGCGCGCCGATTATGGCGAGAACTATGACGCGGCCTTCGTCGTCGATCCGGACGGTTATCGCCTGGAGGCCTATTGCGGCGCTGCCGCCTAACCTGCGGTTCTGACTGTTCCCACCGACCGGGGTTTGCTCTACCAGTGTGGGTACGGGCTTGGCCCGGCGGGAGGGGTCAGCAATGCCGAGTTTCGACAGCCTGTTCAATGCCTTCGTCACCATTCTCGTGACCATCGATCCGCCTGGGCTGGCGCCTCTGTTCCTGGCCGTGACGCGCGGCATGAACCGCGAGGAGCGCAGCCAGGTTTCCGTGCGCGCCTCGGTCATCGGTTTTCTGGTGATGGCGCTGTTTGCGGTGGCCGGGGCGTCGATCCTGTCGGTGTTCGGCATCACCCTTCCCGCGTTCCGGGTCGCCGGCGGGTTCCTGCTGTTCTTCATCGCCTTCGAAATGGTGTTCGAGCGCCGGCAGGACCGCAAGGAAAAGATCGGCGACGTCGCCATCACCAAGGACATGATTCACAACATCGCCGCCTTCCCCCTGGCGATCCCGCTGATCGCCGGTCCCGGCGCGATTTCAGCGACGGTGCTGCTCTCCGGCTCGTTTCAGGGTTTTGCGGCGCAGGCGGCCCTGGTCGGCATCATTCTTGTCTGTCTCGTCATAACCTATCTGGTCTTCGTGCTGTCGGAACGCATCGACCGCATCCTCGGCCAGACCGGCCGCTCGATCCTGACCCGCCTGCTCGGGGTTATCCTGGCGGCACTGGCCGTGCAGTTCGTGGCAGATGGCATCAAGGCGCTGATGGCCGGTTGAGCGGTATACCTACGGCCCTATTTCGCCGTCGTATCGACGATCTCGAAATCATGCGTAATCGTGGCTGTCTTGGCCATCATGGCGGAAGCCGAGCAGTATTTGTCGATCGACAGGTCGATCGCGCGTTTCACCTTGTCGGGCGACAACGCACGGCCCTTGATGATGAAATGCATATGGATCCGGGTGAACACTTTCGGGTCGGTCTCGGCGCGGTCGGCGTCGAGTTCGATCACGCAGTCCTCGACCGCCTCGCGGCCCTTTTCGAGGATATGGACGACATCATAAGCCGAGCAGCCGCCGGTGCCGATCAGCACCAGCTCCATCGGGCTCGGTCCCGGCGTCTTGCCTTCCGGGCTTGACGCCGTGCCCAGCACGACCTTGTGACCGCTGCCGGACTCGCCGACGAAGGTGCGCTCCTCGACCCATTTTACCCGTGCCTTCATCGCCAGTCCTCTTTACGTCTCCGATCGCGCCAAGGTCAGTTCAAAACCACCATGCAAAACCCCGAAAGTCCATGCGGACCCTCGGGGCATATCAAGCAAAGGTATTCGCTATTTGGTACGGCTTTCGATCAGAATGGAATTTCGTCGTCCAATTCGCGCGACGAACCACCGCCACCGCCGCCTCTGGGAGCGTTGCCGCCACCGCGGTTGAACCCTTCGTTCGGGCTCGACTGGCCGAAATCGGAACCACGGCTGCTGCCGCCACCGCTGTAGCCGCCAACCTGACCGCCCTCACCCTGGCCACGCGCATCGAGCATCTGCAACTCGCCGCGGAATTTCTGCAGCACGACTTCGGTCGTATATTTGTCGGCACCGGTCTGGTCCTGCCATTTGCGCGTCTGCAGCTGGCCCTCGACATAAACCTTCATACCCTTCTTCAGATACTGCTCGGCCACCTTGGCGATGCCCTCATTGAAGATGACGACGTTATGCCACTCGGTCTTTTCCTTGCGCTCGCCGGAATTCTTGTCGCGCCAGCTTTCCGACGTCGCGATGCGAATGTTGACGACCGGCTCGCCCGAGTTCAGGCGGCGGATTTCAGGGTCAGCGCCGAGATTGCCGACCAGAATGACCTTGTTGACGCTACCCGCCATGATATTTCTCCGCGCTATCCGAAACAAATTTTTGTCGCAGCACCTTACAGGCTACGGACGTCAGCCGCTTGCCAAGGCTGGCTTTTCCCACAACGTTTTTGTTCCCTTTTCGTTCCTATATGCACCGCCCCCGATTGTCAAGGAATGGCAGCAATGCCCGAGCGCTGTATATGGGTCTCAAAACACCGCTTGCCAAATCGATAAGTATCGACTTATGCTTTTGTCATGATCGAAGCAGAGATTTTCCGCGCCTTGGCCGACCCGACACGCCGTGCTGTCTTCGAGCGTCTCGCCACAAGTGAGATGAGCGTGTCGGAATTGCGCAACGGCTTGACGGTGTCGCAGCCGGCGGTGTCGCAGCATCTGGCGGTGCTGCGGGGCGCCGGCCTCGTCGTCGAGCGTCGGGCCGGCCGCAACGCCTACTATCGTGCGGATCCGCGGGGGCTTGCCCCGCTGCTCTCATGGATCGAACGCTACCGTACCTTCTGGCCGGAGCGCATCGAAAGGCTGAAGACGGTTTTGAAGGACATGGATCAATGAAGAGCCAAAGCGAAGTCTCTCCCGATGCGATCGAGTTCGAATACGATCTTGCCGAGCCGCCGGAAAAGGTTTGGCGGGCGCTTACCGTGCCGGAACTGCTCGCCGCCTGGATGATGCCCAACGACATCAGGCCGCAGACCGGCAGCCGCTTTGCCTTCGCCGGTCAAGACGCGGCGATCCAATGCGAGATTCTCGATGCCGAGCCCGAGCGCCTGCTGCGCTATTCCTGGCACGAGAAGTCGGACGATGCCGCGCACCGACTCGACAGCACCGTCACCTTCACACTCGCCCGTACCGTTTCCGGCGGCACGCATCTGCGCATCGTCCATGACGGCTTTGCTCGCAAGGCGATGCCGGCCGTGGCCATGGCGGGGGCCGGCTGCCGGCTTTCGCTGCGCGGGGCCGGAACGCCTATAGCCGCGAACACACCACGCCTTCTGCTGCTGCACGCGGCCTGAACACGGAAAATTGGAGACAGAAAAATGAGCGGTGTTGCCAGTCTTGTGCCGATGGTGATCGAGCAATCGAGCCGCGGCGAACGCGCATTCGACATTTTTTCGCGGCTGCTGCGCGAGCGCATCGTCTTCGTCAACGGCGAGATCAACGACGACGTCTCGGCGCTGGTCTGCGCGCAGCTTTTGTCGCTGGAATCGGACAATCCCGAGAAGGAGATCTCGCTCTACATCAACTCGCCGGGCGGCATGGTGACCAGCGGCTTCGCCATCTACGACACGATGCAGTATATCAGTTGCCCGGTGTCGACCGTGTGCATGGGCTTTGCGGCATCGATGGGATCGTTCCTGCTGATGGCGGGCACGGCCGGGCGCCGCATCGCACTGCCCAACGCCACTATCCTGCTGCATCAGCCGCTGGGCGGCTTCCAGGGCCAGGCTTCCGACATCCAGCGGCACGCCGAACGCATCGGCCAGACCAAACGCCACATGACCGAACTCTACGCCCAGCACTGCGGCCGCAGCTATGAAGACGTCGAGCGCACGCTCGACCGCGACCATTTCATGACCGCTCGCGAGGCCAAGGCCTGGGGCATTGTCGACCATGTGTTCGACACCCGCAAAAAGGCTGCGTAGCTGCTCGTCGAAGATTTGACGATCCCGCTCTGGTTCCGGTGGCGGCAGGCCCCTATAACAAGGGGATGACCGACACTCATCGATCAAGAACATCGCACCGTGTCACCGCCGCCTTGGTGCTTGCCATCGTTGGCCTCGTGTCCAGATCGGCACTTGCCGACGACGCCTCGTCGTCGGTCCGGAAAGGCGCCTTGCCCGGCGTAACCGGCGACTATCGCATCGCCAAGCCGGCCCCGGCGCCCCAACCCGACGACGCGTTCCCCGGCAGCGGCAACGGGCAGTTCAAGATCGGCAATACCGATGTCAGGATTTCCGGCAGCATCACCGTCGATGTCGGAACTGGCGGAATCAAGCCACCCAGATAGGCAAAGATCGGGCCTTCCAACTGGAGCCGCCCAAAAGAACAGCCCCGCCGTGCCTTGGGCAAACGGACGGGGCTTTTCTGGATCTCAAATCCATTTTTTGCCGGGAGTGTACTGCCGGCGTTTGATTTCGGATGCTTCGCGGCATTCAGCCGACGATCCGACTAGCAGTCTCTGATTTTCAGGGATACGGCAGGTCACGGTTTGTCGGGCGGCGAAAACGCCTGCCCTTGGCACTTATGCCTGCCGCGGCTCCAGTAACAACTGAAGCCCTGGGGGACTATCCGGTGGCGTCATGCTCCGCTCCTCTTGTCCGTTGCGACATTGTCGTCGTGAAGCGCAAATCGCAAATGCCTGCGGCGTCTCGCAGGCCGCCTTGGGGCGGCGAGGCCATCGATAGACGGCCGGCTTCGCTGACTTCCGAAGACTGCTCCCGTGCGTTGGCCGCGTCAACCATCAATAGCCGGTTACGGAAAAATGTGATCGCCGGGAGCCTACGTTCGGGTCAGTTTCCGCACAGCTTTGTCAGGAGCGTGTTCGGCCTTTGTTCTTTCCGCTTGCCCCCTCGCGCGAAAGGCGGTTAAACGACTTCTGTCGAGAATTGTGGCGTCTCTCGACGTGGCGGCAAAAACAACTACATAGGGAACGGTCGGGGAAACCCGCCGATCCCACAAATTCCAGATCCGAGGCGGCGACCTGACATGGCCGACCATAAATATCTTTCCATTCGCGGGGCGCGCGAACACAATCTGAAGAATGTCGATCTCGACCTGCCGCGTGACAGCTTGATCGTCATGACCGGCCTGTCGGGCTCCGGCAAATCGTCGCTCGCCTTCGACACCATCTATGCCGAAGGCCAGCGCCGCTATGTCGAGAGCCTCTCGGCCTATGCCCGGCAATTCCTCGAAATGATGCAGAAGCCGGACGTCGACCAGATCGACGGCCTGTCGCCGGCCATCTCGATCGAGCAGAAGACCACGTCGAAGAACCCGCGTTCCACGGTCGGCACCGTCACCGAGATCTACGACTATATGCGCCTTCTGTTTGCCCGCGTCGGCGTGCCCTATTCGCCGGCCACCGGCCTCCCGATCGAGAGCCAGACAGTCAGCCAGATGGTCGACCGGGTGCTGGCCGTCGAGGAAGGCACGCGCCTGTTCCTGCTGGCGCCCATCGTGCGCGGCCGCAAGGGCGAGTACCGCAAGGAACTGCTGGAGTTGCAGAAGAAGGGCTTCCAGCGCGTCAAGGTCGACGGCGTCTTCTATGAAATCGCCGATGTGCCGGCGTTGGACAAGAAATACAAGCACGACATCGATGTCGTCGTCGACCGCATCGTCGTGCGGGGCGACCTTGCCACAAGGCTTGCTGACTCCATCGAGACGGCATTGAAGCTGGCCGAGGGGCTGGCGGTGGCTGAGTTTGCCGACAAGCCGCTCGATGCCAGCCAGACTGGCGAGGATTCGGTCAACAAGTCGAAGAACGAGACGCATGAGCGCATCCTGTTCTCGGAAAAGTTCGCCTGCCCGGTCTCCGGCTTTACCATTCCGGAAATCGAGCCCAGGCTGTTCTCCTTCAACAACCCGTTTGGCGCCTGCCCGACCTGCGACGGTCTCGGCAGCCAGCGCGCCATCGACCCAAACCTTGTGGTGCCCGACGAGAACGTGTCGTTGCGCGACGGCGCCGTCAGCCCATGGGCGAAATCGACCTCGCCCTATTACTCGCAGACGCTCGAGGCATTGGGCAAGGCTTACGACTTCAAACTCGGCGACAAGTTCAAGGATCTTTCAACGTCGGCCCAGGAAGCGATCCTGCGCGGCACCGGCGAGCGCGAGATCACCTTCCAGTATGATGACGGCCTGCGTTCCTACAAGACGACCAAGACCTTCGAAGGCGTCATCCCCAATCTCGAGCGCCGCTGGAAGGAGACCGAATCCGCCTGGATGCGCGAAGAAATCGAGCGTTTCATGTCGGCAACGCCCTGCCCGGTCTGCAAGGGCTACCGGCTGAAGCCGGAGGCGCTGGCGGTGAAGATCGGCGGCAAACACATTGGCGAAGTGACGGAACAGTCGATCCGCAACGCCGACAAATGGTTCACCGACCTGCCGGCGCAGCTCAACGACAAGCAGAACGAGATCGCTGTCCGCGTCTTGAAGGAAATCCGCGAGCGTCTGCGTTTCCTCAACGATGTCGGGCTCGACTATCTCACCTTGTCGCGGAATTCCGGCACGCTGTCAGGTGGCGAAAGCCAGCGCATCCGGCTGGCCTCCCAGATCGGCTCGGGCCTGACCGGCGTGCTCTATGTGCTGGACGAGCCGTCGATCGGCCTGCACCAACGCGACAACACGCGCCTGCTCGATACGCTCAAGCACCTGCGCGACATCGGCAACACCGTGATCGTCGTCGAGCATGACGAGGACGCCATCCTGCATGCCGACTATGTCGTCGATATGGGTCCGGCCGCCGGCATCCATGGCGGCGAGATCATCGCCCAGGGCACGCCGCAGCAGGTGATGGCCAACCCCAATTCGATCACCGGCAAATATCTGTCGGGGGCGCTCGAAGTGGCAACGCCCGGCATGCGCCGCGAGGCGAAGAAAAACCGGCGGCTGAAGATCGTCGGCGCGCGCGGCAACAATCTGAAGAACGTCACCGCCGAAATCCCGCTCGGCACCTTCACCGCCGTCACCGGCGTATCGGGCGGCGGCAAGTCGACCTTCCTGATCGAGACGCTGTTCAAGGCGGCCTCGCGCCGCATCATGGGTTCGCGCGAGCATCCGGGCGAGCATGACCGCATCGAGGGATTGGAGTTTCTCGACAAGGTCATCGACATCGACCAGTCGCCCATTGGGCGGACGCCGCGTTCGAACCCCGCCACCTATACCGGCGCCTTCACGCCGATCCGCGATTGGTTCGCCGGGCTACCGGAAGCGAAGGCGCGCGGCTATCAGCCGGGCCGCTTCTCCTTCAACGTCAAGGGCGGCCGCTGCGAGGCCTGCCAGGGCGACGGCGTCATCAAGATCGAGATGCACTTTTTGCCCGACGTCTACGTCACCTGCGACGTCTGCCATGGCAAGCGCTACAACAGGGAGACGCTCGACGTCCTGTTCAAGGGCAAGTCGATCGCCGACGTGCTCGACATGACCGTCGAGGAAGGCGTCGATTTCTTCGCCGCCGTGCCTGGCGTGCGCGACAAGCTGGAGACGCTGAAGCAGGTTGGGCTGGGCTACATCCACATCGGCCAGCAGGCGACGACGCTGTCCGGCGGTGAAGCGCAGCGCATCAAGCTCGCCAAGGAACTGTCGCGCAAGGCGACCGGCAAGACGCTCTACATCCTCGACGAACCGACCACCGGCCTGCATTTCCACGACGTCGCCAAGCTGTTGGAAGTGCTGCACGAACTGGTTGACCAAGGCAATACGGTGGTGGTCATCGAGCACAATCTCGAAGTGATAAAAACCGCCGACTGGGTGCTCGACCTCGGCCCCGAGGGCGGTGACGGCGGCGGCGAACTTGTCGCCTCGGGCACGCCGGAAGCGATCGTGCGCGAAAAGCGCAGCTACACCGGCCAGTTCCTCAAGGAGCTGCTGGAGCGTCGCCCCGGAGGCAAGCGCGAAGCGGCGGAGTGATGGGTAAGGATGATCCCATCACGATCCAGAGCAGCTTTGGCGTGAGGCTTGCCGGCCCCGAAGACCTCGCCGCGATCGTCGCGCTGACGCAAGCCGCCTACGCTCCCTACTCCGCTATACTCGACGCACCGCCGATCCCGGTTACCGAGGATTATGCGCCGCGTATCGCCCAAGGCGAGGTCTGGCTGCTGGAGAGTGACGGCGAACTCGCCGGAGTGATCGCGCTGGAGCGGCATGAAGATCACGCGATGATTTTCTCCGTCGCGGTGTCGCCTGCCTTCCTGGGCAAGGGGTTCGGTATTGCATTGCTGAAACACGCCGACGAGCAGGCGCGGCAGTGGGGCCTGCCGGAGATACGGCTCTACACCAACGCGAAAATGGAACGCAACATCGCGCTCTATCTTGCTTATGGTTATCGCGAAACCGGTCGCCGGCCCAATCCCTACCGGCCAGGATGGGTGCTCGTCGACATGGCGAAGGCGTTCGACACAACCTCTGCGTCGTGATCGCTGTTGACTATCGGGGGAACGGCAATGAGCAATGATGGGGATATCCGGCCTGGCATGGACGGCCGGATTTTCGGTCCTTGGATCGTGGCCCCGGGAGAAACATCGTGACCACACGGGTTCTCATGATCGCGCTCGACGGAGCGGATGGAGCCTTGGTCGACCGGGCCAGCCAGGACGGTATGCTGCCCAGTCTCACCGCGTTGCGGGCACGTGGCAGGGTCAAATATCTGACCGCACATGCGGGCGCGACGGATGATGCGCTGTGGGCCTCGTTTCAATACGCGTCCGGCATGGGTGAACACGGTCGCTATCACTATGAGCAACGGCTGCGCAGCGGCAAATTCGGCTTGGCCTGCACCGATGAGATCGACCGCGAGACGTTCTGGGAAACGGCGCCGGATCTCAGGATAGCCGTCTTCGACATTCCGAAATGCCGCCTCCCGCGACAGTTCAATGGCATCCATCTCGCCGACTGGCTTGTCCATGGACGTTATTTCCGCGACCCCAAAGCTATCCGGCAGCGCTTGCCAATGACGTCGTCACGCGTTTCGGCGCAGCGCCGCCGAGCAGATGTGACCATGAAGGCCGATTGGACGACACCGAGGCCATGGCGGTCGTGGTCAATCTACGCCTTGCGGTCGCCCGGAAAGGTGCCGCCGCCCTGCACTATCTTTGCAGCGAAGCTTGGGATCTGTTCATTGTCGGGTTCAAGGAGGCTCACTGCGCCAGCCATGCACTTTGGGATCTCGTCGACGCAGCCGATCCGAAGTTCGACCCGGCCCGCAACAGTCGGCTCGGCGCCCCAATCGACATGATTCTTGGCGACATTGATCGAGCAATCGGCGATCTCGTCTCCTCAGCCGGCCCGGACACCGAGATCGTGGTCTTCTCGACGACTGAAATGCAGCCGAACGCTACGCTGGCTCACCCGATGCCAGCAATTGTCGACCGTATGAACCGCATTCTCGGTGAAACGCATTGGACTCGGTTTATGCGCAATGTCGTGAAAGCCAGGGACCAGCACTGGTGGCCGCTTTGCGAAATGCTGCCTTACAACGAGAACTGCACGGCTCTTCGCATCAATCCATCCGTGGTTTTCAAGGACGCTGGCATTGAGATCGAGCGATTGAGACTGCTCGACCAAATTGAGTTCCTCCTGATGGAATTGAGGGACGATCAGACCAGCCAGCCGGTGATCACGCTGATCGACAGGGCGGCTCTACAGCATGCCGGCACGCGCGCGACCGAACTGCCTGATCTCTTAGTGCATTATGGCGCTGGCTTGTGCCCGCGCGCGGTGCGCTCATCCAGACTCGGACGTATTGAAGCCAAGCCACCGGGATTGAGGCCCGGCAATCACGCCCCGGGCGGCTTCCTCATTGTCGCCGGGGACAAGCTCGATGCCTCGAAGGTCATCGGCATGCAGAACCTGGGGCCGATGGCAATGAGTGTCCTCAACGGTTCTGGTGGTTTAGCAACGGACAAGAGCGGGTTTGCCGGTTTTCTTGACCCTCGTGGGACGACCGCGCACATCAAGCGACAGGGAGAAATACAATGAGCAAATCGGGAACAATCCGCGCCGGCGTGGGCGGCTGGACCTTCGAACCCTGGGACACGTCCTTCTATCCCGAGAAACTGTCGAAGGCCAAGCAACTGCACTACGCCACCCGGCAGGTGCCGAGCATCGAGGTCAACGGCACTTATTATTCGAGTTTCAAGGAGCCGACCTTCGTCAAATGGGCCAACGAGGCGCCTGACAATTTCGTCTATTCGCTGAAAGGCAACCGGTTCGTCACCAACCGGCGCGTGCTGGGCGAGGCCGCTGAATCGATGATGCGTTTCCTGGGTTCCGGCGTTGCCGCGCTCGGCGACAAGCTGGGACCGATCCTATGGCAGTTCGCGCCGACCAAGAAGTTCGATCCGGACGATTTCGAGGCGTTTCTGAAGCTGCTGCCGGAAAAGCAGGACGGTGTCGCGCTGCGCCACGCGCTGGAGGTGCGCAACGACAGTTTCATCGTGCCGGAGTTCCCAGCGCTCGCCCGCAAGTACAAGGCGGCGGTCGTCTATGCCGACCATGCCAAATATCCTGACATCGCCGACATCACTGGCGATTTCATCTATGCGCGGCTGCAGACCGGCAGCGACGACAATCCTGATTGCTATACGCCAAAGGGCCTCGACGAATGGGCGGCGCGGGCCAAGGTCTGGGCGGTAGGCAAGCAGCCCGCCGATCTGCGGCGCGCCGCCCCCGCCACCGACGCCCCGGTCCAGCCGCGCGACGTGTTCGTCTACTTCATCAGCGAGGGCAAGGTGCGGGCGCCGTTCGGGGCGATGGCATTGATGAAGCGGGTAGCCGACTGAAAAGGCGTCGGTCGGTTTCCAGCTACACACAATAAGCACATAGCCTGTGCGTATTGAGCGTAGCAAAGCGCCTGTTCCTGGGCATCTTCGCCACGATCGTAACCTTATCGACACTTCCTTGCCGCATGAATGCGCCGACGCCAAGCCGCAGAGCTGGGACCGCCGCCGGCAGGGAAAGAGGGCATGTCGCTCGACTACACTTCGCTTCTGCTGGCCGTCGGTTTCTCTGCCGTTTGCCTCAGCCTGACATTGTTCGGGATGTGGCTGACCGCCCGCTCGGAAAAATTCCTGCTGACATGGGCGCTCAGCCTGGTGTTCGTGGTCGGCGATATTTTTATTTATGACGCCTATATCGAGATGCCGGGACGCCTGCTCGGCATCGCGACCTCGGCGTTTCTGCTGATCGGCTTTTCGGCCATGCTGGGTGCGGCCTATCAGTTCCGAACCGGCGGCTCGCCACTGCCGCGGGCCGTGTGGGGGTGCTATTCGCTCGCGATAGCGTTGCCCCCCATGGCCCTGGGTTATGATGGCCTCGGCTTCATGGCGGAGAACATGTTTGCCGCCGTGCTCCTGTTCGTCACGGCGTTCGAATACTGGAAGGGCCGTGATGAAGCACCCGCCCTGACGATCGGCATCACTGCGCTCTATTCGGCCACGGCCACCTCCTTCGGGCTCTGCGCCATGGTTCTCGCCTGGGAAGGAAAACTGGTGCTCGGACATGCACCAAGCAATTGGGCCGAGGAACTCAGCCTCATCGTGGTTATCGCCAGCATGACAGGCATTGGCGCGCTCTCGCTTGCCCTCAATCAGGGGCGTCTGGCGAGGCACCACCATCGCGACGCCCAGACGGATTCCCTGACTGGCCTGCTCAACCGGCGAGCGCTGTTCGACATGCATGGCCATGTCCCGGTCGGCGCCTTTACAGCGGTGGTCGTCTTCGACCTCGACAACTTCAAAACCATCAACGACGAATTCGGCCATGCGGCGGGCGATGAAGTGCTGAGGGTGTTCGCCAACGAGTTGACAGCCAACCTTCGGCCGGCCGACGTCGCAGCGCGCATGGGCGGCGAGGAATTCGCGCTGGTGCTGAAGCGCACGCTGCCGGAGACCGTCGAGCAAGCAGCCGAGCGCATCCGGGCGGCTTTCGCGACGCGACTGATAGAAACCGAAGCCGGTTCCCTCACCTGTACGGTCAGCGCCGGATTTGCGTTTGGCAGCAAAGAGGGGATCAGCCTGGACAAGGTGCTCAGCGCCGCCGACAAGGCGCTCTATGACGCCAAGCGCGGAGGCCGCAACCGCGTCACCGCCTCTCCATTCCGACGCGCGAGCTAAACGCGCGTGTCATGCCAAGCCCGCCAGGCGACATGCATTAGGCCGCCATGACGATTTCATTGAAGGTATCGAGGTCGACATAGAAGACCTTGGTGATCTCCTCGATCAGGTCGTCGTAGTCACAGCCCTGTGACCTCAGAATGTTGATGGCGGCGATGATGTCGACGCGTTCGGTAAGCCGCCGCTTCTGGTAGTCTTCGACGTAACGTTCCATGGCTGTCCCTTAGCCTGTGTGTCCAAACGCGTTTGGACGACAATCAGATCGGGAAGCTAGGAAGCCTTGCTTGCGTGGAACTTGCAGGGCCTTTGCCGCGCCGCGATCCGTGATAACCAGACTGATACGGAAACGGCCGACTCACAAAGCCACGGAAAGACTAGCATGCGATGTTGCATGTGCCAGAGGCGCAGATGATGGATGTAAGAAATATTGGACTTGCCAATAAACTTCAAATCTTCAATGAAGTCTGGTGCCGATTCTAGACCGTGAGGAATTTGCGGACATCAGCCCGGTCTAAATCTTCCGCCGGGCCGGTGTGGACGATCAGGCCGCGATCCATGATGTTGACCTCGTCGGCGAGTTCGCGGCAGAAATCGAGATACTGTTCGACCAGAAGCACCGCAATGCCGGCCTGGTCGCGCAGGTAGCGTATGGCGCGGCCGATATCCTTGATGACGGAGGGCTGGATGCCTTCGGTCGGCTCGTCGAGCACCAGCAGCTTCGGTCGCATCACGAGTGCCCTGCCGATGGCGAGCTGCTGTTGCTGGCCCCCGGAGAGATCGCCGCCACGGCGGCCAAGCATCTGCTTGAGCACTGGAAACAGCTCGAAGACGTGCGCCGGCACGTTACGGTCGGCGCGCTTCAAGGGCGCGAAGCCGGATTCGAGATTTTCCCGCACGCTGAGCAGCGGAAAGATCTCCCTGCCCTGCGGCACGAATGCGATGCCCGACCGGGCGCGGTCATACGCCGCGCTCCGGTCGAGCGCCTTCCCCTCGAAGGCAACGCTTCCGCTCGTCAGCCTGTGGTGGCCGACGATCGATCTCATCAAACTGGTCTTGCCGACGCCGTTGCGGCCGAGCACGCAGGTGATTTTGCCCGCACCCGCCTTCAGCGACACCCCGCGCAACGCCTGAGCGGCGCCGTAGTGGAGCGTGGCATTGGAAACCTCGAGCATGTCAGCCCCTTCTCCAGAACCGAAGAAACGACATGTCGAAGCGATGGAATTGAACCCGCCAATGCATGCTCATCTCCCCAGATAGACTTCGACGACGCGCTCGTCGGCCGAAACGAAATCGAGCGTCCCTTCCGAGAGCACCGAGCCCTCATGCAGGCAGGTAACCTTGACGCCGAGTTCGCGGACGAAATGCATGTCGTGCTCGACGACAATGACCGAGTGGTCGCGGGCGATATCCCTGAGCAGCCGCGCGGTTTCCTCGGTCTCGGCATCGGTCATGCCGGCAACCGGCTCGTCGACCAGAAGCAGCTTCGGGTCCTGCGCCAGCAGCATGCCGATCTCGAGCCATTGTTTCTGGCCATGGCTTAGATTGGCGGCGAATTCGCGGCGCTTGTCGCCCAACCGGATGATGCCAAGGATATTATCGATCTGCCGCGCCTCGGCGGGCGATTGGCGATGGAACAGCGCCGGGAAGATCGAACGCGGCCCCTTCAGCGCCAGCATCAGGTTTTCTTCGATCGTGTGGCTTTCGAAAACGGTCGGCTTCTGGAATTTGCGGCCGATGCCCATCATGGCGATCTCGGCTTCGTCATGCCTGGTCAGGTCCACCTGGCCGTCGAAGAACACTTCGCCTTCGTCCGGCCTCGTCTTGCCGGTGACGATGTCCATCATTGTCGTCTTGCCGGCGCCGTTGGGGCCGATGATGGCGCGCATCTCGCCCTTGTCGAGCACCAGGGACAGATTGTTGATGGCGCGAAAGCCGTCGAAGGACACCGAGACGCCGTCGAGATAGAGGATAGTGTTGGATTTGCTCATGGGCGCTTACTCCGCCGCCTGCGGTTCGGGGCCGGACAAGGACCATTCGCCTGGATTTCGCGCTGGCGAGCGGGCAGGTTTGGATGCCGCGGACGCCATGCCAACCTCGGTGCCGGCTTCTTCAGTCAGGGACGCCACGCGCAGCGCCCTGACATTGCCGCGCCAGCTGTCCCACATGCCTATGATGCCCTTGGGCAGGAGCAAGGTGACGGCGACGAACAGGCCGCCGAGCGCGAACAGCCAGAATTCCGGCAGCACGCCGGTGAACCAGGATTTGCCAGCATTGACCAGCAACGCGCCGATGATCGGCCCGACAATAGTGCCGCGGCCGCCGACCGCCGCCCAGATCACCACCTCGATCGAATTGGACGGCTCGAATTCGCCTGGATTGATGATGCCGACCTGCGGCACATAGAGCGCGCCGGCAATGCCTGCCATGACGGCCGAAACGGTGAAAGCGAACAGCTTTACGTTCTCGGCCCGCCAGCCGAGGAAGCGCGTGCGGCTCTCGGCGTCGCGCACGGCCATCAGCAGCTTGCCGTATTTGGAGCCGACGATCGCCCAGGTGATGAAAACGGCGAGTGCCAGCATCACCGCGCTGGCCGCGAACAGTGCCGAACGGGTCGTATCGGCCTGGACGTTGAAGCCCAGGATATCCTTGAAATCGGTCAGGCCGTTATTGCCTCCGAAACCCATGTCGTTGCGGAAGAAGGCAAGCAGCAGCGCATAGGTCATCGCCTGGGTAATGATGGAGAGGTAGACACCTGTGACCCGGCTGCGGAAGGCGAACCAGCCGAAGATGAAGGCAAGCAGGCCGGGCACCGCCAGCACCATGATGGCGGCGAACCAGAAATGGTCGAAACCGGTCCAGAACCAGGGCAATTCCTTGTAGTTCAGGAACACCATGAAATCGGGCAGGATCGGGTTGCCGTAGACGCCGCGCGAGCCGATCTGGCGCATCAGATACATTCCCATCGCATAGCCGCCGAGCGCGAAGAAGGCGCCGTGGCCGAGCGAGAGGATGCCGCAATAGCCCCAGACCAGATCGAGCGAGAGCGCCAGCAGCCCATAGCAGAGATATTTGCCGGTCAGCGCCACGATATAGGACGGAATGTAGAAGGCGCTTGTCGGCGAGACGGCTAGGTTAAGCACCGGCACGATTATAGCCACTGCCAGCAGGATGAAGATGGTGATGGCGATGCGGCGGTCCGCGCCAGCGGCAAAGAATCGTCCCGATATCATGCTTCCACCGCCCTGCCCTTGAGCGCGAACAGGCCGCGCGGGCGCTTCTGGATGAACAGAATGATCAGCACCAGCACGACGATCTTGCCGAGCACCGCGCCGGCATATGGCTCGAGAACCTTGTTGACGATGCCGAGCGAAAAGGCGCCGACCAGTGTACCCCAGAGATTGCCGACACCGCCGAAGACGACCACCATGAAGCTGTCGATGATGTAGCCGCGACCAAGATTGGGCGAGACGTTGTCGATCTGGCTGAGCGCGACGCCGGCGATGCCGGCAATGCCGGATCCCAGCGCGAAGGTCAGCGCGTCGACCCAAGGCGTCCTGATGCCCATCGAGGCGGCCATGCGGCGGTTGGCGGTGACGGCGCGCATCTGCAGCCCCCAGGGCGTGCGCTTCATCACATAGAGCAACATGCCGAACACCGTGAGCGCGAACACCAGAATCCACAGACGGTTCCAGGTGATGGCCAGTTGCCCGACGTCGAAGGAGCCGGACATCCAGGACGGATTGCCGACCTCCTGGTTGGTCGGTCCGAAGATCGAGCGCACCGCCTGCTGCAGGATGAGCGAGACGCCCCAGGTCGCCAGCAGCGTCTCCAGCGGCCGGCCGTACAGGAACCGGATCACGCCGCGCTCGATGATGAGACCGACGAACGCCGCGACCAGGAAGGCGAGCGGCAGCGCGATCACCAGCGACCAGTCGAACAGGCCGGGAAAGGACGTCCGGATCACCTGCTGGACGACAAAGGTCGTATAGGCGCCAAGCATCACCATCTCGCCATGCGCCATGTTGATGACGCCCATGACGCCGAATGTGATGGCAAGCCCGATCGCGGCCAGCAGCAGCACCGAACCCAGCGAAATCCCGTACCAGATGTTCTGTCCGGCATCCCACAAGGCCAGCGTCGAATTGATGTTGGCGATCGTTGCCGTCGCCGCGTCCTTGACCGCGCCGGAGGCACTGGCCTCGACCGAAGTGAGTAGCGAAACCGCGTCGCGGTCGCCACGCGCGCCGATCAGGGCGACCGCGGCGAGTTTGTCGGTCTCGGGCCTGTCGGAAACAAGCACCGAGGCCGCGCGGGCCTGTTCGAGCAGAGCCTTGACGCTGGCCACGGTCTCGCTGGCGATTGCCGTGTCGAGTGGCTCGATGTTGGCTGCATCGGGCGTCTTGAACATGGTGCCGGCGGCGGCCAGCCGCACGGCCGGATCCTTGGCGCCAAGCGTCAACGTGCCGAGCGCATCGCGGATAACGCGGCGCAGCGTGTTGTTGACCTTGATCTTGGCGACGTCGTCCTTGGCAGCCTCGCCCGATGCTTCGCTGCTGAGCGGATCGAAAAGCTGGACGCTTTCGCCGGCTTCCTTGCCAACGAAGACCAGGGAATCGGCTTCGCGGATATAGAGATTGCCGTCGGCGAGTGCCGAAAGCGGGTGTTCGACCAAGGAATCGCCGGTGGCGGCGAGGTCATGCACGACGGCTCCGATCTCGGAAAAGCCCTTGGCGGTAGCGAACTTGGCGATGATGGCGCGCAGATCGGCTTCGCCTGCGTCCGACGACGACAGTGTCGCCAGCAGGAACAACAGCGTCAGGCCAATCGTGCGGATCAAGGTCATCGGCTTGTGTTAATCCCTGAAGGTTTGAAATGGCGCGTCCGGACAGTGGAGGAAACCGTCCGGACGCGTGCGGTCTTGGGCGTGAAGGCCCAGCCCGGGAGGATCAGTTTGTGCCCTTGCCGCCGCACTTGCCGGTGGCAACGTTGAAGTTGCCGCACGACAGCGGCTTGCGCCAATCGGAGATCAAATCCTTGGAGTCCGGCAGGTAGTCGGACCATTCGTCGCCCATCACAAGGCCCGGCGTGCGCGAAACCGTTTCGAACTGGCCGTCAGCCTGGATTTCGCCGATCAGCACCGGCTTGGTGATGTGATGGTTCGGCATCATCGTCGAGTAGCCGCCGGTCAGGTTCGGCACGGAAACGCCGATCATGGCATCGATGACCTTGTCTGGATCGGTGGTGCCGGCCTTCTCGACCGCCTTCACCCACATGTTGAAGCCGATGTAATGGGCTTCCATCGGGTCGTTGGTGGTGCGCTTGTTATTTTTGATGAACTTGTGCCAGTTGGCGATGAACTTTTTGTTCTCAGGCGTGTTGACGCTCTCGAAATAGTTCCAGGCGGCGAGATGGCCGACCAGAGGCTTGGTGTCGAGACCGGCAAGCTCTTCCTCGCCAACCGAGAAGGCCATGACCGGGATATCCTCGGCCTTGATGCCCTGGTTGCCGAGTTCCTTGTAGAACGGCACGTTGGCATCGCCATTGACGGTCGATACGACGGCGGTCTTCTTTCCGGCCGAGCCGAATTTCTTGATCGCCGAGACTTCGGTCTGCCAGTCGGAGAAGCCGAACGGCGTATAGTTGACCATGATGTCTTCGGCCGCGACGCCCTTGGCCTTCAGATAGGCTTCGAGGATCTTGTTGGTGGTTCGTGGATAGACGTAGTCGGTGCCTTCGAGCACCCAGCGCTTCACCGAACCGCCATCCTCGCTCATCAGGTAATCGACGGCCGGAATGGCCTGCTGGTTCGGCGCGGCACCCGTGTAGAAGACGTTGCGCTCGCTTTCCTCGCCCTCATACTGGACCGGATAGAACAGGATATTGTCGAGTTCGGAGAACACCGGCAGCACCGACTTGCGCGACACCGAGGTCCAGCAGCCGAACACCGCGGCGACCTTGTCCTTCGAGATCAGCTCACGCGCCTTTTCGGCGAACAGCGGCCAGTTGGAAGCCGGATCGACGACGACGGCTTCAAGCTTCTTGCCGAGCAGGCCACCCTTTGCGTTCTGCTCGTCGATGAGCATCAGCATGGCGTCCTTCAGCGTCGTCTCCGAAATCGCCATCGTGCCCGACAGCGAATGAAGAATGCCGACCTTGATCGTATCATCGGCGGCCCTGGCCGGAGCAGACATCATCAGGCCGGCGGCAACTACGCTCGCCGAGAACATTTTTGCTATTGTCGAGAAATTACCCCTCATACGGAAGACTCCCAAGCTGGTTGATTGCACCACGACTATGCAATGCAACCCCCGTGCCAACCGCTTTAGGCATGCCGAAATACACAGAATAGCCCAACGTTATCAGCGCCTTGCTATATTGGATTGAATCAAACAAAGAGAGCCGGTTTAAAATTGATTGAGGGAAATTTACGCAATGCATAAAGCATATGCCTAAGTTTTGCCCATTTTCCCCACATGCCTATATTTTGACCTTAAAGGCGGATCGCCGACGGCAAATGTTGCGGCGCGGCGCAAAAATAGGGCAAGCTTGGTCCTTCAAGCGGACGGCATCATGACATCAACCATTTCACGCATATTCATCGGCATAGTGACTCTGGCGGCGGCAACCGGAGCCGCCCGAGCCGACTTCAGCGAGGGCAGGATGCCCGACGGCATCTACCACTGCGAGGCCTACCTGCTCGGCATGTTCCTCAACCTCGGCGACATCACCATAAAGGGAAATGTCTACAGCGGCCCGGTCACGTTCGGGACCGCGCAGCAGGGCTACAACTACCAGATGGATGCAAACGGCGTGATCTCCTGGTTGGGACCGGTTGGCGGTTACACCACCGGCGGCAACTCGCTCTCGCTCACCCAGGCAACGCTGGACGGCCAGAGTCCGCCCTCCTTCGACATCATCATGAAACAGCCCGACGGCGCCTTCACCGCCACGACCTGCACCAGGGGAAGCAATCAGTAGATCTTCCTGGCAACGACACCACCTCGGTCCGCAATCCTGCCCGCCTTCTCATGTCATCTGGATGTTACCGAAGGACGGCCAGCCGGTCGGCGATATAGTCGGCCTGGCGGATCGCCAGCGAGACGCCCTCGGCGGCCTTCTCGCTCATCCGGTTGGTGCCGAGATTGTGCGTCGAGGGATAGGGTGGCGTCGGGAAGGTGCGTGTGGCGCCGACCGCATCGTAAAGCGCCGTGGCCTGCTTGTAGGCATGATTGCGCATTGCCGTATCGTTGGCATGGTCGTCGAAATGCACATCGGCGATCGGCATGCCGTGCTCGTCCTTCTCGTCGCCATGCAGCGTGATGCGGTTCTCCTCGCGGGGCATGTCCTCACCGACGATCCACAGGCCGGCCAAGTGGTCTAGTGGTCGAGCGCGGTGGTGAAGGAACGCCCCCAGCCGCCATGGAGGAGGTGTTGAAGCGAGAGGCCGCCTAGCGCCCTTTCGTGGCGACTTCGAGCGCGAGCCGACTCATGTCGGTGAAAAGCGCCTGGCGTTCGGAATAGTCGGTCTGTTCGCCGGTAAGCAGATTGTCGACGACGGTCAGCAGCGACAATGCCCTCGCGCCGAAATGGGCCGATATGCGATAGAGGGCGCTGGTTTCCATATCTACTGCCAGCGCCCCGAGCGCCCTTGCGTCGGCATAGCGGGCACGCGCTTCAGGATGGTAGAATATGTCGGTGCAGGCTGTCAGGCCGGCGTGGTGGTCGATGCCAAGTGCGGCTGCCTTGGTCAATGCGCAAGCCAGCAGCGCCGGATCCGGGCCAGCATCGGCTTCGTAAAGGCCAAAGACCTGACCGCTCTCGGTATTTTCAGGCCGTGCCGATTGCGAGATCACAAGGCTGCGCAGCTTTGCCTCGGCGCTCAGGCTGCCGCAGGTACCGGTGCGGATCAGTGTTCGGACGCCGTAAAAGTCAAGCAGTTCATGGGCGTAGATCAGGAACGATGAAACACCGATGCCCGTCGCCTGAATGCTGACAGGCTTGCCGCGAAACAAGCCGGTAAAGCCGAGAGCGCCGCGTCGGCGATTGACGCAGGCCGGCGCGTCCAAGAATGTCCGCGCCATCCACGCCGCGCGCTCCGGGTCGCCCGGCAACAAAACCGTGTCGGCGTAATCGCCTTTGCCTGCCTCGATGTGTGGCGTCAACAGCCGCTCCCCAAGCCCGCCTGCTGTATTTTCAAGAATCATGGCGTTGTTACGGCGTTGTGCAAGGGCGCCGCATTGGAAGCACCTAGGATTCAAGGACATCCTTGACGATCGTGGCCAGTTGCTTGAGCGAAAACGGCTTTGGCAGGAAGCCGAACTGCGCCTCCGCCGGCAGGTTCCTGGCAAAAGCGTCCTCGGCATAGCCGGAGACGAAGACGAACTTGATGTCCGGCTGGCGTTTGCGCAACTCACCGAGCAGGGTCGGTCCGTCCATTTCCGGCATCACCACGTCGGAAACGACGATGTCGACCTTGCCGCCCAGCGCTTCGAACACTTCCAGCGCCTCGACGCCCGAGGATGCCTCGTGAACGGTATAGCCGCGCGAGGTCAGTGCCCGCATGCCGCCCATGCGCACGGCGTCCTCATCCTCGACCAGCAGGACCGTCGCCGACCCGGACAGATCCTTGGTGCTATCGGCCAGTTTGACTGCCGCTGCCGCCGGCGCTTCACCGGCTTCGGCTGCGGTTTTCGCTTCCATGATGTGCCGCGGCAGGAAGATGCGGAAGGTCGACCCCTTGCCGACTTCGGAATCGCAGAAAATGAAGCCGCCGGTCTGCTTGATGATGCCGTAGACCATGGACAGACCAAGGCCCGTGCCCTTGCCGACCTCCTTGGTGGTGAAGAACGGCTCGAAGATCTTCTTCAGCACGTCGGGCGCGATGCCTGAACCAGTATCCTCGACTTCGACCACCACATAGTCGGCGGCCGCGAGTTCGCGATAGGGAAAGGTCTTGCATTCCTCGGCGGTCACGTTGCGGGTGCGCACGGTGAGATCGCCGCCGGCCGGCATCGCGTCGCGCGCGTTGACCGCCAGGTTGACCACCACTTGCTCGAACTGCCCGATATCGACCTTGACCGGCCACAAGTCGCGGCCGTGGTCGACCTTGAGCTTGATGTCGTTGCCGACCAGCCGGGCAAGCAGCATCCTGAGATCGGCGAGCACGTCGGTGAGGTTCAGCACTTCCGGCCGCAGCGTCTGCTTGCGCGAGAAGGCCAGCAACTGCCTGACCAGGGAGGCGGCGCGATTGGCGTTCTGCTTGATGTTCATGATGTCGGGGAAGGACGGATCCGACGGCCGGTGATTGGTCAAAAGCAGGTCGGACGCCATGATGATGGCGGTCAGCACATTGTTGAAGTCGTGCGCGATGCCACCGGCGAGCTGGCCGACGGCCTGCATCTTCTGGCTTTGCGCCATCTGCCCTTCGAGCGCCTTCTGCTCGGTTGTCTCGACGGCGTAGACGATGGCCGCTTCCTCGGCCCCTTCGCCGCCGGTGCCATCGGCCACGGCGTTGACGTAGAAACGGATATGCCGCTCATCATTGCCGGGCAGCACGGTCTCGATTGGATCGATGTCGGCCTGCCGCTGCCGGGCTTTCTCGAACGCCGCCGCAAAGGCCGGCCGGTCGCGCTCATGGATCACCGTGTCGAGCCGCACGCGGCGATCCACGGCATCGCGATCGACCACCGAGGAAAACAGCGACAGGAACGGCGCGTTGGTGCGCAGGATGCGCCCGCTGGCATCGACACCGGCAATCGCCATCGGTGTCGAGTTGAAAAAGCGGGTGAAGCGCACTTCCGAGGCGCGCAAGTCGGCCGAGGCATCCTCGCCCTGTGTGCGGTTGAGCACGATGGTGCGGGTTGGCCCGCCGACGCCCTCACGGCTGGCCGAAACGCGATGCATGAAGCGCACCGGCAGCGCCTCGCCGGTCATCGTCGTCAAATCGAGATCGATGACCGCATTGCGCGTCGTGCCGGGGTCCGCCTTGACGGAGCGCACCAGCGCCATGCCGTCACCGGCAACAATATCCGGCAAGGCGACGGCACCGGGGGTGAAGCTGGCGAGATCGATGCCCAGCCATCCGGCGAGCGTGGCGTTGATGTAGGTGACGCGGCCGTCCTGGTCGGCCGAAAAGAAGCCGGCCGGCGCGTGGTCGAGGTGGTCGATTGCCTTCTGCAGATCGAGGAAGAAACGCTCCTGCTCGGCCCGCTCTTGCGAAATGTCGGCGAGCTGCCAGGCCAGCATAGGCAGCCGCTGGCCCGGAACGCTGAACGCACGGGCGCGTGCCCGGTACCAGCGCGCGCCCGGTTCGGCCCCGGGCCGGATCGATTGCGCGAGCCGGAACTCGCCGTCGCCCGGCTGCCCGTCACGCAAGCCGGACGCCAGACGGTAAATGGTCACCGAGGCTTCGGGGACATCGGAGAGCAATCCTTCGACCGTCTTCAGGTCAGCGGCCGACGAGGCGCCGGTCATATCGGCATAGGCGCGGTTGGCGTAGACGACACGACCCTTGGTATCCGTGACCAGCAGGCCCTGCGACATCGAATCGACGAAGGCCTTGGACAGTTCGTCGCCCGTCGAGCGCGGTGTGATCTGCACGAAGCCGATCGCGGTCGCGAACAGGAAGCCGACACCGATCATCGCCAGTACGCCGAGCATGCCGAGCAGGAACGGATCGCCGAGGCGCTCGCGGAAAAAGCCGAAGACGATTGCGGCGCCCGTCAGGACGACGATGAAGATGATAAGCCGGGTGACCGCGCCCGGTCGCGTATTCTGGTCGACGATCGGTGCCGGATAGAAATCGCCGCGCGCTTCCTTGGCCATATGCCCCCTGCTCATGAAATCCGATGTTCCGACACCCGCCCCCAATGCATGTCGCCCAAAATGACTTCGGTTTTGGGAAAGCGACATGCATGAAAAACACGGACCTGAAACGCGTCGCATGAATCCGTTTCAGCGCGACGCGCTTTAGCCGGTTGAATCACATTCTCCTGGTCTGGAAAAGGCCCGGGCGGCAAATGTCGGATAAAAATGCTGTCGGCTGGCCTTCCCTGTGTTTCAAGCTGTTCACGATGCGTGAAGGCAACTTGCGGTAGCCAGTCGCAACGGTCTAGTGTCGCGTCACTTCCAAACCGATCGGGGGAAACCAATGCAGTGGCTGGATAGCGTGGCGGGTCCCGGTTATGCGGCGGCACTCCTGTGGACCTTCGCGGCGCTGATCCTGCTGGTCATCGTTCTCATCATCGTCAGGCTTGTGCGCAACCTGACCTTCGGCACGTTTGTCGCCGGTGGTCGCAACCGCAAGACACGGCTCGCCGTCATGGACGCAACCGCCGTCGACAGCCATCGCCGGCTGGTGCTGGTGCGACGCGACGACATCGAACATCTGCTTCTGATCGGCGGCCCGACCGACGTCGTTGTCGAACGCGACATCCGCCTCGCCGCGCCGCGCCGTCCGGCGTTGACCGGAGACGGGGGCCTGCAGCCTGTCCCGGCGGCCGCGGCCCCGGCTGCGAAGCCGCGGTCGCCGCAGCCCCCTCCCGTGCCTCCGAGACAAGCACCCGCTCCGCAGCCGGTGGCCATGGCACAGCCAGCCCGCCAGCGTCCGGCGGCGCCACCACCGGCTCCGGCGCCCGCACCGAAACCAGCGGCGCAAGCCTATCCATCGACCAATGTCACGCCGCTGCCTGCCTATGGCTCCGCTAACGCCAATGCCGCCAGGCACACGCCACCAGCGCCGACGCAGGACAGCATCGATGACACGCTGATGAAGGAACTCGAGGTTTCGCTCGACCAGCCCCGCTCCGGCGGCCCGGTAGGCAAACCGGCAGCCAAGGCGCCGCCCTCGCTCGACGATGAAATGACCAGGCTGTTGGGCGAACTTTCAAGCCAAAAGAAATGAACTGCGCCTGAGTCGCCTGCCAGTGACGTGGCTGGCCGGCATTCAAGCGTGTTCGAAACTATTGACGATGGCACGCATCGAACAAAAATGGCCGGACAGCCGGCCATCTGGAAATCAATGCAAAGGCGGTCTATCAATCGTCGCGATAGACCTTTTCACGGCGCTCGTGCCGTTCTTGCGCTTCGATCGACAAGGTGGCGATCGGGCGCGCGTCGAGACGCTTCAAGGCGATCGGCTCACCGGTTTCTTCGCAATAGCCGTAGGTGCCTTCATCGATGCGCTGGAGCGCCGAATCGATCTTCGAGATGAGTTTCCGCTGACGGTCGCGGGCCCTGAGCTCGATGGCGCGGTCGGTTTCCGAAGAGGCGCGGTCGGCGAGGTCGGGATGGTTGGCGTTTTCCTGCTGCAGGATTTCGAGGGTTTCGCGCGCCTCGCGCAAGATGTCATTTTTCCAGGTGACGAGCTTCTGCCGGAAGTAGGATTTCTGCCGTTCGTTCATGAACGGCTCGTCTTCGGAGGGTACGTAATCGGCGGTAACGATGTCGTTCATTCGACTCACCCAACAGCCCCAAATTTGGCGCCTATATATTCGCCACCAGACGCCTGCACAAGCGCAATCAGCCACCGACTCACGCAATTGTTAAAGTGCGTCTCCGGGCTTCTCCGGAGCGGCATAAATCTGTTTTGATGGCGAAAGTACGACGATCCTCGCCTATCTCCCTGCAAGTGATTCGCCGCGCCGAAGCACGCACACCATTGTGCGTGCGGCTTTTCTCGTAGCTAATCGCGGCAGGACTTCAGCTTTCGGGCACGTTGGAGGTTGGGTGAGCAGGCTTTATCTGTTGCGACACGCCAAGGCCGGTTGGGCCTTGCCGGGCATGCGTGATTTCGATCGTCCATTGGACGCATCCGGCCACGCCGATGCCGAAAAAATGGGGACCGCGATGCGTTCCCGCTCCTATGTGCCGGACCTGACGCTGTGCTCCAACGCCAAACGCGCCAGGGAAACCCTCGAGGGTCTGGCCGGCCAGACCGACACAGGCAAGGTGCTGTTTTTCGACGCGCTCTACAGCGAGGACGCGGCCTGCTATCTCCGCCTCGTCCGGGATCATGGCGGCCCCGGTTCATTGCTGGTCATAGGCCACAACCCGATGACGGAGGATCTCGCCATGGCGATTTCGGGCGATGGCGGCGAGGCGGAGCGGGCAATGCTCAATCATGGCTTTCCAACTTCGGGTCTTGCGGTCGTCCGTTTCCCCGGCGATCTGGCGAAAGCGACCCAGGGAGCGGGCTATCTCGAAGCGTTCCTGACACCGGCCGATCCCTGATGCCGATTCCCAGCGCCATTTCAAAGCCGGGTTCCAGCGCCTATATCGGGCGGACGCAAGCCCGAGAGATCATGTTTTGGCATCATCGCTGACCACCTTCACCGACGAGGCAAGAATTGCCCTCGACACATTGTCGGGACGTGCCACCGGACTTTTTTCTCCATCGCTGCGTCTGGGTGTCACGGGTCTCTCCCGCGCCGGCAAGACCGTCTTCATCTCGGCCTTCGTCCACAATCTGATCCACGGCGGACGTCTGCCGCTGTTCGAGGCGCAGAAATCGGGGCGTATCGCGCGCGCCTTCCTCGAACAGCAGCCCGACGACGCCGTGCCGCGTTTTCAATACGAGGACCACATCGCCGCTTTGGTCAACGATCGCGTCTGGCCGGACTCGACCCGCGCCATTTCGGAACTGCGGCTGACGATCGAATATGAATCGGCCTCCGGCTGGAACCGCATGTTCTCGTCGGGCAAGCTGTCGGTCGACATCGTCGATTACCCCGGCGAATGGCTGCTTGACCTGCCGCTGCTCGGCAAATCCTTCGCCGATTTTTCGCGCGAAGCCCTCGAAATGGCCACGCTGCCGGTCCGCGAGGACCTTTCGCGGGCCTGGCGAGCGATCTCGGCGGAAATCGACCCGAATGCCGACGCCGACGAAATAACGGCACGCCGGCTGGCTGAAAGCTTCGCCGCCTATCTCAAGGCATGCAAGCTCGACGAACGGGCGCTTTCGACCTTGCCGCCCGGTCGTTTCCTGATGCCCGGCGATCTCGAAGGCTCGCCCGCGCTGACTTTCGCGCCGCTGGCCGGCCTGGGCGACAGGCGTGCGCGCAACGGCTCGTTGCACGCCATGATGGAACGGCGCTACGAGGCCTACAAGACGCATGTCGTCAAACCGTTCTTCCGCGAGCACATCACGCGCCTGGACCGCCAGATCGTGCTCATCGACGCCATGCAGGCGCTGAACGCCGGGCCTGGTGCCATGGCCGACCTGGAGCGCGCCGTCACCGAGATCCTCGGCTGTTTTCGCCCCGGCCGGGGCAGCTTCATAACCGACCTGTTCTCCCGGCGTATCGACCGCATCCTGGTCGCAGCGACCAAGGCAGATCATCTGCACCACGAAAGCCATGACCGGCTGCAGGCGATCGTACGGCGCCTTGCCGACCGCGCCGTGGCGCGGGCGAATTTCACCGGCGCCGATGTCGACGTCGTCGCCATGGCGGCGGTGCGCGCCACCCGCGAAGGCACCGTCAAACAGGGCCGAGAGACATTGCCTGTTATCATCGGCACGCCGATCGCCGGCGAGAAGATCGATGGTGAAACATTCGACGGAAAGACGGAAACAGCTATATTTCCTGGTGATTTGCCAGAGAACATTGATGCTGTTTTCGACCTTTCGGGGCCGGATCACAGGCAGGACTCCACGGACCCGGCAATCCGCTTCGTCCGGTTCCGTCCGCCGAAACTCGAACGCACGGCCGAAGGTATCACGCTATCGCTGCCGCATATCAGGCTCGACCGCGCCTTGCAGTTCCTGATCGGAGACCATCTGGCATGACCGCGCCCCGCAAACCGGCGGCATTCCGCATCGAGGCTGAAGCCGCGCCGAGACAAGACGCGCCACAAGCACGCCAGACCGAACCGTCGCGCAGACCGCGCTCCATGAAAGCCGATGTGGCGCTGCTCATCCCGGCGGAGGTCGACGTCTTCGACGAACCGGAAGTTATTGCCGCCGAGCCGCCGCCATCGGTCGCCCCCAGAAGGCGCTCGGTTCTCGGCAGCATCTTCTTCGGCGCCTTCGGCGTGCTGGTTTCGCTGGCTGTCGGCCTGTGGACCGACCAGTTGATACGCGATCTCTTTGCCCGCGCCGAATGGCTGGGCTGGCTGGCCGCCGGGATGGGGGCGATTGCGTTGCTGGCGCTTCTGGTAATCCTGATTCGCGAATTCCTGGCCATCGCCCGCCTCGCCGAGGTCGAAAAGCTGCAGAAGCGCGCACTCGATGCCATCGCGCGCGACGATCCTAAGGCGGCACGCGCGGTGGTCGACGAGCTGTCGGCCTTTGTCGCGGCCAAACCCGAGACCGCTGCCGGCCGGCGCGCGCTGGCCGAATTGCGCGGCGAGATCATCGACGGCGCCAATCTGGTGCGCCTGGCGGAGGCTGAAATCCTCGGCCCCCTCGATGTCAGGGCTAAGGTGATGATTCTCGAGGCCGCCAAGCGGGTCTCGCTGGTGACGGCGGTGAGCCCGCGCGCGCTGGTCGATGTCACTTATGTCGTGTTCGAGGCCGGGCGCCTCATCCGCCGGTTGTCGGAACTCTATGGCGGACGGCCCGGAACGCTGGGTTTTTTCCGCTTGGCGCGCAGCGTACTGGCGCATCTGGCGGTCACCGGTTCGATCGCCATCGGCGACAGTTTCGTCCAGCAGATCGTCGGCCACGGCCTGGCGGCCCGCCTCTCGGCAAAGCTGGGCGAAGGCGTCGTGAACGGCATGATGACGGCGCGCATCGGTCTCGCCGCGATGGAGACGGTGCGCCCCCTGCCCTTCAGCGCAGCCAGGCGCCCGGGACTGGGCGATTTCCTCGCCGCGTTGACTTCGTTCGCAACCAAGAAAGACGCCGAGACAGCCGGCTCTGGCAAATAGCGTCCACCTCTTCGGAACGATGATCGGACTGCTGTTTCGAGGGCCCGCGGTGACGAAGCATTAACCAATCTTCTTCATGGTCGAACCGGTTTCAAACAGCCTCGTTGTTGCCGGGTGTCGTCGATGAAAAGCGTAATACTGTCCAGCGTCCTGCCCCTGGCGGCGGTGATCACAGCTGTCGTCGGCATCGCCTCGGCGGCCTCTGCCACGGAACCGGACAAGCAGTTTTTCCAGTCGGCCGAAGGCAAATGGGTTGGCCCGGGCGAGATCGTCGCCGGCAAGTACAAGGGCACGAAATTCAACTGCAGCTTCACCGGTTCCACGCCGGACGGCAAGATGGGCATGACACTGGACGGCGGCTGCCGGGTCGGCATGTTCACCCAGCCCATGTCGGCCAAGATCGAGCGCAAGGGCCGCGACTACAAGGGTTCCTTCATGGGCGGCGCTGCCGGCGCCGGCCTCGATATTATCGGCGGCAACGTCGTCGACGCCCACAAGGTGGTCTTCACCATCAACCGCAACCAATTGCGCGGTGTCATGCAGGCCCGCATTCCCGACGACAATTCCATGACGGTAACGGTTGCCGTGCGCGTTCAGGACCAGTTGGTGCCCGTCATCGGCATGAGCCTGAAGCGCGTCGATGCCGTCGAAGTCGGCTCCATCGCGCCGAACTGAGCGCACCCTCGCCTCTGTTTCTTTGCGCAATTCCGGTCGGAAAAACACTTTTCCTAGGATTGTTCGAATACATCCCACAAAACATAGAGGCGGCAGCCCATCGCCACCGCCTCCTTGGAAACGGACGAACCAGGCGTCAGCCCTTGATCGCCTTGGTCAGCTCGTCATACGCCTTGCAGGCATCGGCCAGGGTCGTGGAACCCTGATACTTGGTCGTCACTGCCTGGACCTTGGCGGTCAGGTCAGCCGCCTTGGACGGATCCTTGGTGATCGCCTCCTGCAACGCGGCGGCCATTTCCTGCGCCTTCTTGGTCGCGATCTCGGTCGTGCATTCCGGCGCCTTCGAACAGGCCGAGCCGGCAAGCACCGCCAGCCCGACGGCAACGAGCAAAAACTTCTTCATGTCAGTCATCTCCTCAAAAGGGTGCGACTTGATCGCCGCTCACCCCCAATGGCCGAAGCCGAGCGTGCTTAGCCTTCGATTGCGGCAACAAGCAACGCGCGCATGGCGTAAACTTGTGTAAAGAGCCTGCTGCAACATTGCGGCGGTTCGATTTCAGCCCTTCCATATCAGCTGGCGCAAAGTTCAGCCGCGAGGCTGCAGCAGAGCGAGCACAGCTGTCGATGCAGCAAGGACGGCCGTAACGGTCAACGGCGCCGTGGCACCATAGGTGTCCACGACGTAGCCACCGACAACCGCGCCGATCGTGATGGCAACCTGGAAAGAGACGACCATCAGGCTGCCCGCTGCTTCCAGCGCGTCAGGTGCCGCACGTGAGAGATTGGTTGGCAGCACCACCGGCCCCATGCCGAAGGCGAAGCCCCAAAGCGTGACAAACCCGAAGGCAACGCCAATGTGCACGCCCCAAAGCACCAAGGCCAGCGCCGCGACCGCCATTAACGCGGCGGTGACCACGAGAGCCATGTGAATATTGGCATCGGCCATGCGACCGCCGGCAATGTTGCCGATCACGGCGGCGATGCCAAATCCAAGCAGAGCCAGGGCAATTGGACCGGTTGCAAGCAGCGTGACGTGTTCGAGGAAGGGCCGCACATAGACAGAACCAGCAAAATGCCCCGTCATCAGCAAGACAATAGCCAACATGCCGATTTGAATGCCGCGCCGCCGTGTAAGCCGAAACACGTCCGCAAGACTGTTGCTCGCTGTCGCCGGCAAGGTCGGCAGGCTGAGCAACTGCGCCAACATGGCCAATACGGCCAGCCCCGCTGTCATGGCCATGGCGCTGCGCCATCCCAGCCAGTCGCTGATCAACGCCCCCATCGACGGCGCGGCAATGGTGGCGAGCGAGACGCCGAGGGTGACGATAGCCATGCCCCGGCCTGTCGCATTGGCGCCAACCAGCCTCGCCACGACGGCGACCGAAAGTGCCCAGAAGGCGCTGAGAGCGATCCCCAGCCCGGCCCGGCCTAACAACAACAGCCAGAAATTGGGTGCCAGCGCCGCAAGAATATTGGAAGCGACCGCCAAGGCCATGAGACCGACCAGCACCGTCTTGCGGTTCAGTCGGCCGATGAGAACATTGCTCAACATGGCCGTCACGGCGCCGACGGAAGCTGTGGCGGTGACGACCTGTCCGGCCGTTCCCTCACTGATGCCGAGATCGCGCGCCATTGGCGTCAGCAGGCCTGCCGGCAGGAATTCGGCCGACACCAGGGCAAAGCTGGTGGCCGCCAGTGAAATGACCGCGAACCAGGTGGCTGCGCTCCACGCGGCTGGCGTGTCGGCGTCAGGGCCAATGGCGGAGTCTTCAAGCTGTAATGTTGTGTCTGTCACGGAAAGATCTCCAAAGTTTGGAGATCTTCATAGACGAGTTATGTCGGATGATATGTATCCTAAAATCCGAAATTCATGTCTATTCGTCCGGAATTTGTGCGACGCACAATTCCCGGCGAGACATTGGTGATGCGCTTGAACGCGCGAGCGAAGGATGCCTCGGAATCATAACCCAAACGGGTAGCGACCTCGGCAACCGACAAGCCGCCCTGCCCCAACAACTCGCGGGCAAGCTGCATGCGCAGACGGGCGAGATAGCGTGCCGCACCCTCGCCTAACACCGCGCTGAAACGCGCGGCGAAAATCGATCGCGATTGGCCTGCCACGCTTGCAAGGCTTCCCAGCGTCCAGTTGTGGCCGGGGTCTCGATGCATGGCTGCAAGAGCGCGGCCGATATGGGGATCGCGGATGGCTGTCAGCCAACCTGTGGTCGAGGCTCCGTTGCAATTGACCCAACAGCGGATGAGCCGGGCTGTCAGCAAATCCGCCATACGCGACAAGATGGTGGCGCTGCCCATCTGCGGTTGTGCGGCCTCCATCGTCATAGCCGCCAGCAAAGGACCAACGACCGGGTCATTGCCGGCCACGTCGCACCCCTTGATGACAGGCGGCATCAGCGTGATCAATGGATTGAGCGCACAGGAGTCCAAGGCCATGGATCCGCAGAAAAGGGTGCTTGTCGCGCCTGTCCCTTCCCGCACCACTTCGCAGACATTGCCCCCTAACTTGATCACCTGGCAGCCCTCAAGCGAGTCGCCCACCACGTCCGGCGCACTCGCCAGCCGATGGGCGATGCCCTGCGGCAGCAGCACCAGATCGCCATCGCGCAACTCTTGCCAGCCTTGCGCTTCGGTATGAATCCAGCACGGACCCTGGCCGACAAAGTGAAAACGTAGCAGCGATTGTCGCGTAAATTCTATGCTCCATGGATGTCGGAGCTCGCAGCGACCATAATTGACGCCACTCAGGCGAAAGTCTTGCAGGACTTCGCTGAGCGCGTCCATCGGGATATGGGGCGGCGAAGCCGGCTGGGACGAACGATCAAGCATGCAGCTGATATAGATGCCGAACGTCCCGCAGACAAGCGGAGACCATTGTTCCACCGGGGGGAGTCGCACCGACAGCACCCTACCCTTCCTGGCAGGCTACCCGCCCTTGCCTCCCGCTCCCACTGCATGCAAGGAGTGCTATACGAAAAAGGGACAGAGCATGGCGGCAGAGGCAGCGGGCAGCGATCTCATTCAGGTGGTGGCATTGCTGGCGTCGGGCGTGGTGGCCGTCCCGATCTTCAAGCGCATGGGTCTGGGTTCGATTCTCGGTTACCTGGCCGCCGGCGTGGTGATCGGTCCGTTCGGCCTCGGCGTCTTTTCCGAATCCGGAGCCATCCTCCATGTCGCCGAACTCGGCGTGGTCATGTTCCTGTTCATCATCGGCCTGGAAATGCAGCCGTCGCGGCTCTGGGGCCTGCGCCGCGAGATCTTTGGGCTTGGCGCGCTTCAAGTCGGCGTCTGCGCGGTGCTCTTGACTGGTGTCGGCATGGCCGGAGGGTTTCCGATTGCGCAATCCTTCGTCGCCGGCGCCGGCTTCGTGCTGACCTCGACGGCCATCGTCATGCAGCTTCTGGAAGAACGCGGCGAAATCGCCGCGCCCAAGGGCCAGCGCATCGTCTCCATCCTGCTTCTGGAGGACCTGGCCATCGTGCCGCTGCTCGCCTTGATTGCTTTCCTGGCGCCGGGCGGTGCCGGCACCAGCCTTTCGGAGCGGCTGACCGAGGTCGGCATCGGCATCGCCGCGATCATCGGCCTGGTGGTGGCGGGACGCTATCTGCTCAACCCCTTCTTCCGCATCCTGGCGGATGCCCGTGCGCGCGAAGTGATGACGGCCGCGGCTCTGCTGGTGGTGCTCGGATCGGCGCTTGTCATGCAGCTCAGCGGCCTGTCGATGGCGATGGGCGCGTTCCTGGCCGGCGTGCTGCTCTCGGAATCGACGTTCCGCCATCAGCTCGAAGCCGACATCGAGCCGTTCCGCGGCATCCTGCTCGGCCTGTTCTTCCTTGCGGTCGGCATGTCGCTCGATCTGCACGTGGTGGCCGCGAACTGGAAGCTGATCGCCGTGTACGTCGTGGCTTACATGGTGATGAAGGCTTTCGGCATCTACATCGTCGCCCGCATCCTGAAATCAGGCCACCGGGAGGCACTGGAGCGCGCGGTCTTCATGGCGCAAGGCGGTGAATTCGCCTTTGTGCTCTATTCCGCGGCCGCCGCCGTCGGCATCATCGACGGCCAGGCAAACGCAACGTTGACCGCGATAGTCATCATCTCCATGGTGCTGACGCCGCTGGCGATCATCGCCCTGCGCTATTTTACGCCACGGGACGAGCAGTCGCTGGACGGCGTCGAAGTCGCCGACGGCCTGACCGGCAGCGTGCTGGTCATCGGCTTTGGCCGCTTTGGCCAGATCGCTAGCCAACCCCTGCTCTTGCGCGGCATCGACGTCTCGATCATCGACAACGATGTCGAGATGATCCAGGCGGCCGCCGATTTCGGCTTCAAGGTCTATTATGGCGACGGCACGCGGCTGGACATCCTGCACGCGGCCGGGGCCGGCCGGGCGCGGGCCGTGCTCATTTGTGTCGACAAGCCCGACGCCGCCATCCGCATCGCAGAACTCGTCAAGGCTGAGTTCCCCTTGCTTACGGTGCTGGCCCGTGCGTTCGACCGCGGCACGGCGCTGCAGCTCATCCGCACCGGCGTCGATTATCAGCTGCGCGAAACCTTCGAATCGGCGCTCGTCTTCGGTGGCTCGACCCTGGAGGCGCTGGGCGTCGATCCCGAGGACGTCGCCGAAACGATCGAGGACGTCAGGCGCCGCGACACGGCCCGGTTCGAGACCCAGCTCGCCGAAGGCATCCGCTCGGGACAGCGTTTCCTGAAAGGCAATATCGGTACGCCGATCCCGACCCCGCTCTCCACGCCCCGCCGTCCCGGCAAGGCGCTCAACGAGGAAACGGCCGGCGTCCTGCATAAATCCGAATCGGCGGATTGAGGGAATTAGGCATGGAATTGGACAGCAGAGCCCTGTCGGTCACCAAGTTCTGGCGCGACGCCGGCGAGGATTCATGGTTCGAGAAGAACGACGCTTTCGATGCCGATTTCCGCGACCGCTTCCTCCACCTCCACTACGCAGCCGCGCGGCGCGAATGCGATGTCTGGTCAAGCCATGCCGAGGGCTCGCTGGCCCTGATGATCCTGCTCGACCAGTTCCCGCGCAATTGCTTTCGCGGCACCGGCCACATGTTTGCGACAGACCCTTTGGCAAAGCATTTTGCGCAAAAGGCGGTGGCCGCC
Source organism: Mesorhizobium sp. URHB0026 (assembly GCF_054059755.1). Taxonomy (NCBI): domain Bacteria; kingdom Pseudomonadati; phylum Pseudomonadota; class Alphaproteobacteria; order Hyphomicrobiales; family Phyllobacteriaceae; genus Mesorhizobium; species Mesorhizobium sp. URHB0026. The sequence continues at coordinate 4,527,505 of NZ_JBSSCN010000001.1, forward strand.
GGCCACGATCTGGCGCTGGACCCGGAAGTCCGCGTGTTCCTCTATTTGCCGTTCGAACATTCGGAAAATCTTGCCGACCAGGAGCGGTCGGTTGAACTTCATACCGCCAGGGCCGCGTTCAATCTGAAATACGCGCTGGAACATCGTGATATCATCCAGCGCTTCGGCCGCTTTCCGCACCGCAACCGGATGCTTGGCCGCGAGACCACGGCTGAGGAAAAAGCATTCCTGGATGACGGTGGTTTTTCCGGCTGATCCGCGATTTAGCGCCGCCACCAGTCCCGGCCCGACGGCAGCCGCTCAATGCCGGCCGCATCGACCGCGCTCAGGCGATCCACCACCCGTTTGCCGCCGACGGCAAGATCCGGCGCGATTTCGGCCAACGGCGCCAGCACGAAGGCGCGCTTCAGCATGCGCGGGTGCGGCACCTCCAGGCCCGTTTCATGGATGACGCGGACGCCGAACACCAGGATGTCTATGTCGATCAGGCGCGGCCCCCACCTCTCCTCGCGCACGCGTTTGAGCTTTCGCTCGGCATCGAGGCAGAGGTCGAGCAATGCCCGCGGCGACAGCCGCGTCGACAATTCGGCGGCCGCGTTAAGGAAGTCCGGCTGGTCGAGCTTGCCCCAGGGCGGCGTCCGGTAGAGCGAGGAGACGGCGGCCACGTCGGTATCGGGATCGGCGTCGAGCAGGCGCAACGCGGCCCCCATCGACGCCGCCGGATCGCCCAGATTGCCGCCGAGGCTCAGATATACGGTGTTACTCGGGCCAGACAACGGTCACCTCGACGTAATCGAGCACGCCAGGCACCGGCGCATTGGGCTTGCGAACGGTGACCTCGGCTTTCCGGATCTGGGGAAAGCGCCCGGTGAGGGCCTTCGCGACTTCCAGCGCCAGCGCTTCGATCAGGAAGCGCCTGTGTCCGGTGATGATCTCCTCGATGACCGTGAAGGCAACGCCGTAATTCACCGTTTCCCCGATGGCGTCATCGACGAGCGCGCGTCCGGGCTCGACGGTGAGCGAGGCATCGACATAGAAGCGCTGCCCCAGCGCTTCTTCCTCGTCCAGCACGCCGTGCCGGGCAAAGAAGGCGCAGTTCTTCATGCGGATGACATACATGGCTCAGCGTTCCGATCCGGTTTCCCGCGCCAGCATAGCATCCGCCACGGCCAGCGCGTCCACGTTGATTGCGACATCATGGACGCGAAACAGATGCGCGCCCTTGAGCCGGAGAATGACGCTGGTCGCCGCCGTGCCGGCCGCCCGGTCGGCGGCGTCGCGGCCGGTGACGGTGCCGATGAAACGCTTTCGCGACGTACCGGCCATCAGCGGGAGGCCGAGCGCGCCAAGCTCGGCAAACCGTGCCATCAGATCGAGGTTTTCCTCCGCCGTCTCCTTGGCGAAGCCGAAGCCGGGGTCGAGCACGACATGGTCGTCGGCGACACCTTGCCCGCGCCCGATCTCAAGCGATTTTCCCAGGAACGCCAGCTGGTCCGCAATCACATCGGGCAGCTTGTCGCGATCCCGTCCCGTATGCATGATGACGAGCCCGGCCCCGGTTTCGGCCGCCACCCGCGCAATGTCGGGCTCGCGCTGCAGGCCCCAGACATCGTTGACGATATGCGCACCGGCCTTGACGGCGAGCCGCGCGGTGTCGGCACGATAGGTGTCGACCGAAATCAGCACGTCGCCGACCTGCGTCAACGCCTCGATCACGGGCAGGATACGGGCCTGCTCCTCGCTGGCCGATATCGCGGCGGCGCCCGGGCGGGTCGATTCTCCGCCGACATCGATGACGGCAGCTCCTTCCCCGATCATGCGGCGCGCCTGGACGAGCGCGGGTTCAGGAGCATCAAACAAGCCGCCATCGGAGAAGCTGTCGGGTGTGACATTGAGGATGCCGACGACCACGGCCTTGCCGCCAAGCTCGAGATGGCGCCCATGCGCCAGTTGCCATCGCCCCGCCGTCATTGCGCTTCAACCATGGGCTCATCAACCAAGGGCTCATCAACGATGTGTGATCCGCATTGGATCAAATCCGTTGCGCCGGCGAAGGCCGTAAAGCAAGGTGATTGAAGAGGCAACATGATGATACGCTCCCTGGTCTGCGCACTGCTGCTTACCGTCGCCGTTCCGGCGGATGCGGCCAATCTGGTGAAGACATACAGCTATTTCGCCATTGGCGGCAGAACCCTGGAGGATATCGAGCAGCAACTTGCCAAACACGGGCCCCAGGTCAAAAGCACGGGGTCGCGCCACCCTGGTGCCACCCAGATGGCTTTCACGACACGCACCAGCTACGCCAGCCAACCGGGCTCCTGCCGGATCGCCGACGCGGTCGTCACTGTCAAGGTCAAGGTGATCCTTCCCGAATGGCGCCGCCCGGGCAAAGCCGACGCCGATGTGCGGCTATTCTGGGATACGTTGTCCGCCGACATCAAGCGCCATGAAGACCGCCACGTCGAGATCGCCCAGAACCACGGCCGCGCGCTGGAAGACGCCCTGAAGGCAGCTTATCCGCAGAAGGATTGCGATGCCGCGAAGGTCAATGCCGCCGCGATCACGGCGGCCGAGCTTGCCAGGCACGATCGGGACCAGGTGCGGTTCGACCGTGTCGAAGGCGCCAATTTCGAAAGCCGCATCCTGCGGCTGCTGCGTTACCGGATGGAGCGCATCGAGAGCGGCCAGTTACGGCCGCCGGCCTGAATCTCCTCGCCGCCTCCGTTCGCCTGGACGGAAGCCAACCGGGCGGAAGCGTAGTGCCCGCCTGGATTTTTTTTCGAGCAAGGTCGAAATCGGCCTATACGGAACGACATATCCAGGGTTGCCAAGGGCACAATCTGGAAGCACGGGCATCACGATCGATCGCGCCGCGGATGCACCAGACAAGCCCAATGGTGATGCGGCAGCGCAAAGCGCATGGACGAGAAGATTTATGGACCAGGCTGTCGACAAGCAGGCCGTGGCGGCCGCCAGCGCGCCGCTGAGCGAAAGCGAAAAGAACGCCATTATCGGCGGCGTCCTCCTGTCGATGCTGCTGGCAGCCCTCGACCAGACCATCGTCGCGCCCGCCATGCCGACCATCGGGCGCTTGCTCGGCCATGCCGAATACCTGCCATGGATCGTCACCGGCTACCTCTTGACCGCAACCGCCGTGGCACCGCTTTACGGCAAGATTTCCGACGTCCATGGGCGTCGCCCGACCGTCTACGCGGCAATCCTCATCTTCCTTGCTGGATCGCTGGTCAGCGCACTGGCCCCAAACATGTTCATCCTCATCCTGGGTCGCGCGATCCAGGGGGCCGGTGGCGGCGGTCTTTTCGCGCTGACGCAGACCGTGGTCGGAGACCTCGTCCCGCCGCGCGAGCGGGCGCGCTACGCGGCGTGGTTTTCCGGCACCTGGGCCGTCGCCAGCGTCGCCGGGCCGCTGCTGGGCGGCACCTTCGCCGAGCATCTGCACTGGTCTCTCATCTTCTGGATCAATATCCCGCTGGGCTTTCTAGCCATGGCGATCATCAACAAGCCGCTCAAGAAGCTGCCCATCGCGGCCAAGAACCACAGCATCGATGGTCTTGGCGCATTGCTGCTGATCGTGGCAACGGCGCTGTTGCTGCTGGCGCTGAACTGGGGCGGCAGTGCCTACCCCTGGTTATCGCCTGAAGTCATCGGCGTCCTGGCGTGCTCGGCGCTGTTCTGGAGCGCCTTTGCCTTGCGGCTAATGCGGGCGGCCGAACCGCTCATCTCGCTCGAAGTGCTGGGCAACCCGATCGTCCTGGCCGGCACCCTGTCGATGTTCCTGCTCCAGGCCTCCAGCGTCGGCCTTGCCGTCTATCTGCCGGTCTATCTGCAGTCGATACTTGGCCTGACGGCGAGCGAGTCGGGCATTGCAATGCTTGGCCTTCTGCTTGGAACCGTGGGCGGCGCCGCTTCCAGCGGCCGCCTGATACCACGCTTCACCCACTACAAGCGCATCGCCATGGTCGGCGTCGTCTTCGCCATCCTATGCATGGGCCTGCTGGCCTTTGTCGCCGGCCATGCATCGCTGCTTGTCGTCGAAGTCCTGACCATCTGCATCGGGCTGGGAACCGGCACGACATTTCCGGTAACCACCGTGTCCGTGCAGAACGCCGTCGACCGCATGCATCTTGGCGTGGCAACGGGGGTGCTTACCTTTCTGCGTTCGCTGGGCAGTGCATTGGGGGTCGCGATGCTGGGCGCGGTGGCTCTTGGCTTTGGGTTGCCGCTGGCCGGCGAAGGCGTTCGGGTGGCTGGACATGTCGTATCGGCCGAACCCTTCGTGATGATCTTTCTCGTCGCGGCCGGCACTCTGGGGCTGGGCCTCGTCACGCTGACGTTGATGCCCGAGAAAGAACTTCGAGGCCACGTCGACGATCCGGCGTCGATCCTGACGGAATAACTAGCCGGAGACGCCGAGCTTCTTTTGCAGGCTCGTGGACGAGGTCGTGTACTGGAACACGATGCGCTCGCCGGGGCTGACGATGCGCTTGGCGGCCTGCGCCATCAGCGCCACCTCGTGAAAGCCCGACAGGATCAGCTTCAGCTTGCCCGGATACCAGTTGATGTCGCCCACCGCGAAAATGCCGGGCACCGAGGTCTGGAACTTCTCGGTATCGACCGGGATCAGGTTCTCGTGGAGATTGAGCCCCCATTCCGCGATCGGACCGAGCTTCATCGTCAGTCCGAAGAACGGCAGCATGCGGGTGCAAGGCACCTCGATGTCGCCATCCGGGCCGCCCTTGATGGTGGCCGATGACAGCTGGCCGTCGGCCCCGGTGAGCCCGGTCACCTGACCGACCCTGAATTCCAGCTGCTTCATCTCCTGCATGGCGTACATCTTGTTGACGCTGTCGGGCGCCGCGCGAAACTCAGCCCGCCGGTGAACCAGTGTCACGCTCTTTGCCACCGGCTGCAGGTTCAGCGTCCAGTCCAGCGCCGAGTCGCCGCCACCGACGATGACAAGGTCATGGCCGCGGAAATCCTCCATCCGGCGCACGGAATAGAAGACGCTCTTGCCCTCATAGGGTTCGATGCCGGGGATCGGCGGACGCTTGGGCTGGAATGAGCCGCCCCCGGCGGCGATGACCACTACCTTGGCCTCGAACACCTCGTTCTCGTCCGTGGTGACGCGAAAGCCGCCGTCTTCCAGCTTCTCAAGGCTGGAGACCATGCGGTTATAGGTGAATTCAGGCTTGAACGGCGCGACCTGTTCGAGCAGCTTGTCGACGAGCCCTTGCGCCGAGATCGAGGGCCAGCCGGGAATGTCGTAGATCGGCTTTTCCGGATAGAGTTCCGCGCATTGGCCACCGGGCTTGTCGAGGATGTCGATCAGGTGGCATTTCAGGTCCAGCAGGCCGAGCTCGAACACGGCGAACAGGCCGACCGGCCCCGCCCCGACAATGAGAACGTCTGTGCTGATGATGCCGGTCATGATGCGCCTCGCTTCGAAAGTCCGGGCGAGACTGCATGACCAGCGGCCCGCTGCCAAGCGTCAGCGGCAAAAATCGCCCATGCTGGCTTTCAGCCCTGACGCTCGGGCACCCGCACGATCAGGCCGTCGAGCGCATCGCGTACCTTGATCTGGCAGGACAGGCGCGAGTTCGGCTGGACGTCGTAGGCGAAGTCCAGCATGTCTTCCTCCATCGCCTCGGGCTCGCCGACTTCGGCCGTCCATGCCTCATCGACATAGATATGGCAGGTCGCGCAGGCGCAGGCGCCGCCGCACTCCGCCTCGATGCCCGGGACAGCGTTGCGGATGGCGTTCTCCATGACCGTCGAGCCGTTTTCGGCGTCCACGTCGAAATGTGTGCCGTCATGGGCGATGAAGGTCAGTTTGGTCATTTGTCACCTGAAGGGAGTTTCGCCCCGGACGAAGGGAGTTCGCCCGCGGGAAAGCGAGTTTCGCCCGAGATAATCACTCCGGCAAACAAGTCAACTGCCGTGCGAAAGCGGCGCTCCGTGACGTTTTTGTCGCAACCTGGATCAGCGATTGATGGCGGCGATGAAGTCGCGCACTTCTTCGATCAGCCGGCCGAGCCGCTTGAGCGTCTGGGCGTCCTCCGGGCGATGCTCGATATCGGTGACGCAATCGGCGATGGCGAAGGCACCCACGCCGCGGGCCGACCCTTTCAAACCATGAGCCAGCAGGAGCCGGTCCTTGATGTCGGCATCGACTATTTTGTCGCGTACCGACAGTGCCTGCTGTACAAACAGCGCCAGCACCTCTTGCTCGAGGGCGCGGTCGCCCATCGTTTGCCGGGCAAGGTGTGCCAAATCGACCGGTCGGGACTGCCTCGTTCCCGATACGTCGCCCCCCGGCATCGAGAAGGCAATGCCGCTTTCGCCACGCATGAACTCGAACTCCATTTTCTTCGGTCGCCTGAAAACCTAGGCGAATCCAGTGGACAACGGGTTAATGAATGGCCGGGAAAAATGTTGCGAAAGCGGCGCCCAAATCACGCTTCCGTTAACCTTATATTTAAAGTTTTACGTATCCCGCGGAATGCATGTTTTCTTTACCCCCCTGTGTCATTACGATACGAGGGTCCATTTTCAGCCTCCTGCGCGGGGGTAAGACAAACAGAATCATAAGCCCCCGCGGCAGCTAGTACAGGGTAGCGAAGGCATGGCGAAGAAACCAACGACCACCAGAACTCTCGACAGCGACGTAGCCAGGGAACTCGAAAAAGCGCTCGATCTCGACCTGAGCGGCGATACCGATAGCGGCGACCTCGATATCGCGGCTTCGATGGAAGATCTGGAAGCGCAGATATCACAGGCCGCCGACGAACTGGCGCGCGAGGGACGCAATCAGCAGCCGGCGCCAGTCGTCAATCAGCCCCAGGCCGCGAAGCCCGCTCCAACGCCCAAGCCGGCCGAACTTCGCCCGGTCGAGACGCGCAATGGTGGCCAGCCCGCCGGCTTCGCGCCAGCCAACGACGATCGTCAGAAAGATTACAAGACCCTTCTGCACAGCCTGAACAGGCGCGCCTCCAACACCATTTACTGGGTCATCGCCTTTGTCTCGCTCGCCTGGATCGCGGGCGCCGGCGGACTGGCGAACCTGCTTTTTGGACCGAGCATCTGGCGGATCCGCACGCTGGACCAGTTCTTTGCCCGCCCCGAACTGATCGGCCTTGCCGTCGCGGCTATCGTGCCTGTCATCCTGTTCTGGGCCTTCGCAACGATGATTCGCCGCGCTCAGGACATGCGCATCGCCGCGCAATCGATGACGGAAGTGGCCTTCCGCCTGACCGAGCCGCAAAACATGGCCCAGGATCGCGTCATGATGATCGGCCAGGCCGTCCGCCGCGAGGTGGCTGCGATGGGCGAAGGCATCGAACGCACCCTTGCCCGTGCCGTCGAACTGGAAACGCTGGTCCACAGCGAGGTCAACCAGATCGAGCGTTCCTATTCGGAAAACGAAACCCGCATAAGGTCGCTGGTCGACGGATTGGGCAGCGAACGCGAAGCGGTGGTCACCCATGCCGAACGCGTCCGCGCCTCGATCTCCGGTGCGCACGAGACCCTGCGCGATGAAATCGGCGCGGCAAGCGACATCATCCGTGACAGCATCCTCAATGCGTCGACCAAACTGTCGATGACGATCACCAATTCCGGCGACACGCTGATCGACCGCATCAACGAAAGCTCGATGTCGATCTTCGATTCGGTGGAAGGCCGGCTCGACAACATTACCGACCGGCTTTCGACCTCCGGCGAGGCTTTCGCCAGCCTGCTCGACACCCGTATCGCCAAGCTGACGGACACCACGGACGGCTTGACCCGTTCGTTGACGGACCTGCTCGACGATCGCACCACCGGCATGGTGTCGCTGCTCGGCGGCGCCGCGCGCACCCTCAATTCCGAGTTCGAGGCCAGCCTCAACGGCATCGAGCGCACCTTGGCCGAACGCGGCCAAGCGCTGATCAGCGAATTTCAGACCCGCGCGGAAGCGCTGGACACCGGCACCCAGAAGCTCAATGCCGCGCTGGAAGCCCGCGCCCGCCAGATCAACGAAACGCTGGTCGAGCGCGCGCGTGAAATCGCCCACACCTTCGCCGAGAGCAAGGACACGCTGTCGGCCATGATCGATCAGGGCAAGACCCAGATCGGCGCCGACATGGCCGACATCGTCACCTCGACCTCTTCCATGCTCGAAGCGCGCGCCAGCGATTTCGCCGGCCGCATGGAGGCAGCCCGCCACGTCGTGTCGCGCTCCTTTGACGCCGACATCCAGCGGCTTGCCGACGCGCGCGTCGGTATCGAGGAAGCCGTCGAAAACCATAGCCGCAAGCTCTCCGAGAGCCGTGAGCGCATGGCGGCAGCCATGCAGGCGGACCTGGAGAAATTCGACGAAGGCCGCGCCGGCATCGATGCGGCGGTGACCAATCAGGTACAGAGGCTGGCCGAAGGCCGCGGCCTGATAGCCCGTGCGCTTGAAGAAGACCTGCGCAAGGTCAACGAATCGCGTGCCGCCATCGATGCGTCGCTCGGCAGCCACCTCGAAAGGCTGGAGGAAGGCCGCAACCGGCTCTCACTGGCTCTCAACGAAGACTCCGGAAAATTGGTGCAAGCTCGTACCATCATTGATGAAATGGTGGCCGGGCATGTTGGAAAACTGGCCGAAGGCCGCAACATTTTGTCGCGCGCCTTGGAGGCCGATCTCGGCAAATTGTCCGACAGCCGCGCCGACATAGACGGCCTTGTCGCCGGCCAGGTCGAGAAAATCGCCGAGGGCCGCGCGGTGCTCGCCAAGGCGCTCGAAAACGACATTGCCGGTATCAAGAACCTCATCGAGGCGCATTCGGCGAAACTGGCCGAAGACCGCACGCAGCTCGGCCGTTCGCTCGAAAGCGACCTGTCGGGGATACGTGGCCTGATCGACAGCCATTCCGGGCGCCTGGCGGAAGACCGCGGCCTGCTGTCGCAGACGCTCGAAGCCGACCTCGCCAAGCTGGCCGAGAGCCGCTCCAGCATCGACGGTCTGGTCGCCGGCCAGGTCGAGAAGCTCGCCGAGGGCCGCGACATCCTCAAGCGTGCGCTGGAATCCGACCTCAATACGATCAAGAACGTCATATCGAGCCAGTCGGACAGACTGGCCGAGGATCGCGGGCAGCTCTCACGTGTTCTGGAAGCCGATCTGCAGAATGTGAACAGCGTCATCGCCGACCACATGAACAGGCTGGTTCAGGATCGCTCGACCTTGTCGAAGGCGCTGGAGGACGATCTCGCCAAGCTGGCCGAAAGCCGCTCCGGCATCGACGGCCTGGTCGCCGGCCAGGTCGAGAAGCTCGCCGAGGGCCGCGACATCCTGCGCCGCGCATTGGAAGCCGACCTCGGCACCGTCAGAAACACCGTTGCCGATCAGTCCCAGAAACTGGTCGACGACCGCGCCCAGTTCGCCCGCGCGCTGGAGGCCGATCTCGAAACCGTCAACAGCCTTGTCAACAGCCACTCGGACCGACTTGCCCAAGAGCGTTCGACACTGTCGAAGGCGCTTGAGGCCGACCTCGAGACTGTCGGCAGCCACGTCAACAATCACGCGGAACGGCTTGTGCAGGAGCGTTCGACCTTGTCGAAAGCTCTCGAAGACGATCTTGCCAAGCTGGCCGAGAGCCGCTCCAGCATCGACGGTCTTGTCGCCGGCCAGGTTGAGAAGCTTGCCGAAGGCCGCGATGTCCTCAAGCGCGCGCTGGAGGCAGATCTTGCCAAGCTGGCCGAAAGCCGCTCCAGCATCGACGGTCTGGTCGCCGGCCAGGTCGAGAAGCTCGCCGAAGGCCGCGACATTCTCAAGCGCGCTCTCGAAGCTGACCTGCAGAAGCTGACCGAAAGCCGCGGCGATATCGACGATATCATCGCCGGACATGTCGGCAAGTTGTCCGAAGGCCGCGACATGCTCAGCCGCGCGCTGGAAGATGACCTCGGCAAGCTCGCCGAGAGCCGCAAGGACGTCGATCGTTCGCTGTCCGGCCACATCGACCAGATCGCGGCCAGGAGCACGGACATTTCCGCCGCGATCGCCGCCGATGTCGACAAGATCGAGCAGGCGTTCAGCCGCCAGACTGGCATCATCGAGGAACGCGCCGGCACCATGGAGCGCGCGCTCTCGACTGGGGTCGACAACGTCCGTAACGTGCTCGAGAAGAGCGCTGTCTTCGTCGCCGGCGCATTGCGCGAAAAGGTGCTGGAAGTCACCAGCACGCTGCACGAACAGGCCGGTGCGGCCTTCAGCGACGCCGATCGCAAGATCGCCGAGCGCGCCGAGCAGACGTCCGCCGCCCTGCTGGCCCGGGCCGAAGACATCGCCCGCACCTTCGAGGAGGCCGATCGTCGCCTCCACGCCCGTGCGGAGGATACTTCGAACGCCCTGCTCGCCCGCGCCGATGACACCTCCAGCTCGCTGCTGGCCCGTGCCCACGAAACCGCCGATCAGCTCGCTGCCCGCGCCGGCGAGATTGCCGGCACCTTCGACATGGCCGACCAGAAGCTCGCCGCCCGTGCCCAGGAAACCGCCGATCAGCTGGCTGCCCGCGCAAGCGAGATTGCCGGGACGTTCGACGCGGCCGACCAGAAGCTGGTCGCCCGTGCGGTGGAAACGGCGCAGTCGCTGGCCGCCCGCGCCGGCGACATCCTGCGGAACTTCGAAAGCGCCGACCAGCGGCTCGGCATGCGCATCGGCGAATCCGCCGAGGCGCTCGCCGCCCGCGCGTCGGACCTCGGTCGTATTTTCGATGCCGCCGACCAGCATTTGGTCTCGCGCATCGCCGAGGGTTCGGGCGCGCTGTCCAGCCGGGCATCCGAAATCGCCCGCATCTTCGACGACGCCGACCAGCGCCTGGTTTCGCGTATCGCCGACAGCACCTCGACGATCGGCGAGCATGCGCAGACCATTGTCGGCGCCTTTGCAAGCACCGAGCAGCGGGTCGCCGATCGCGCCCGCCAGACCGGCCAGGAGCTGGCCGTGCACGCCCGCGAAATCGAGCAGGCGCTTGCCGGCGCCGACGAGCGTCTTGCATCGAGCGCGGCGGCAGCGGCCGCCCGTGTCGAAGAACAGATCGCTGGGGTCGAAAACCGGCTCGCCTACACCGCCGAAACCATGGGCCAGAAGCTCAACGAGCAGGTGTCGAGTGCCGAGGCACAGCTCGTATCGCGTGCCAATGTGATCGCGGAAACCTTCACCGCGGTCGGACAACATATCGGCCAGAGCACCAACGACGCGGCCAAGACGATTGGCGCCAACACCCGCGAGCTCAACACCATGCTCGCGGCGCGGTCGGCCGAGATGTCGAAGATCCTCGACGAAACCGCGCGGCCTTTGGTCGAGCGCTTCGCCCAGGGCGGCTCGGAATTGCAAAAGAGCATGGAAGAGGTCACGGAGCGCGCGACCGAGAAGCTGCGCAGCGAAAATGCAGCCCTGGTCAACGCACTGGCCAGCCGCACCGCCGAGACCTTGTCGGCGGTCGAAGGCGCCCGCTCGTCGCTGTCCGACAGCGTCGCCGATCTGATCGGCCGTATGACCAAGTCCAGCTCGCAGCTTGGTCAGCTGATCGAACAGGCCGCGGTCAACCTCGGCGAGGTCGACGAACGTCTGACCGGCAGCACGCAAAGCTTCGCGGCGACAACCGAAAAGGCGGCGCAGACCTTTGCCAGCTCGGCGCGTCTGGTCGATTCGAACACGACGAGACTGACGGAACTGTCGTCGTCGACCTTGCGCGAAGTCGCCTCGATCGCAACCAAGTTCGATGAACACAGCCGCTTGCTGGCTAGCGCCTCGGACCTGTTGAGCTCGGCCCAGAGCAACCTCGAACACACGCTGGAAAGGCAGTCCTCACTTGAGGACCTCGCCGTCGGCCTGGTCAAGAAGTCGGAAGATCTCGAAAGGGTCATGCGCTCGTTCGAAAATCTCGTCGGCCAGACCCTGCAGAACGCCGAGGGCAAGACGATGGAGTCCGCCGACAAGATCCGCAACGCCATCACCGACGTCGTCGATTCGGCAACCAAGCGCTTCGCCGATGCGACCGAGGAGATGCGGCGCACCGCGGGCTCGATCAAGAGTGAACTCGACCTCACCCGCGCCGAACTCAAGAAGGGCGTCATCGAGATGCCCGAAGAGGCAAAGGAGTCGACATCGGCCATCCGCCGCGCCGTTTCCGAGCAGATCAACGCCTTGAAGGAGCTTTCGGACATCGTGGCGAAGTCCGGTCGTGGCGGCGACTCTTCAGAACCGCGCCCCTTGCGTCCTGCGCCGCAGGCGCCGGCGGCGCGCGCCGCCGAGCCGCCTCGCCGCGCTCCGGCACCGCAGGCGGACCTGCGCCCGCCACAGGCGCCGCTGGGCGGCTCGGGACTGCGCGGCACCCTCGATCTGGAGCGCCCGGCTGAGGCAGCACCGCGCCAGCGTGCAACCGACGCCACAGCTCGCGCGCCGCAAGGCGGCTGGGTGCGCGATCTCTTGACCGCCGCGTCGAACGATGCCGAGCTCAGGCCGGCGGCTCCCCAGGCGCCAGCGGAAGCCCCGCGCGCGGCCCCTGCCCAGCGTTCACCGCAGCATGTCGTGGAATCGCTGAACTCGCTGTCCGTCGATATCGCGCGGGCCATCGACCACGATGCCTCGATCGAGCTGTGGAACCGCTACCGGCGCGGCGAGCGTGACGTGTTCACGCGCAGGCTCTACACGCTCAAGGGCCAGCAGACGTTCGACGAAATCCGCCGCAAGTACCAGGCGGAGGCCGAATTCCGCACCGCCGTCGACCGCTATTGCGACGATTTCGAGAAGCTGCTCAAGGATGTCTCGCGCAACGACCGCGACAACATCATGGCCCAGACCTATCTCACGTCGGACACCGGCAAGGTCTACACCATGCTGGCCCATGCCAGCGGCCGCCTGCATTAGGCGGTCGACAAGCCAAATCGAACAAGGCGGGGGCTTGTCTCCCGCCTTTTTCTTGAAGGAACTGACTTTGCCACCCGGAGACGCATCCGGGTTTGATCTCGCTTTCCGGAACCGGATCCTGAGTTGTGAAGACGGCAATCATATTCGACTGCGAGTTTCTCTGCCTTGAGGGGTCACAACGCCGATTCTGGTGCGCGGCCCACGATCCCGATCCGATCATCGCGCGGATCGGCGCGGCAAGGCTCGGCCTCGAAGGTGACTTCCCCGTGCTGGGCACGCACAAAGCCTATATCAGACCGGTCGACCGGTTTGGCGAGCGGTACACGCTCGATCCGTTCTTCATTGGACTGACCGGCATCACCGAAGAAATCACCGAGGCCGAGGGCGTTGCGCTGAAGGAGGGAGGCCCTGGCCGGCGTCGATCAGTTTTCCGCCGGAGCGCGGCTGTGGTCCTGGGGCAAGGACGAACTGAACATGATCGCCATCAGTTGCTATGTCGCCGGCATCAGGCCGCCTATCCCGGCCACCCGGTTCGACAATGCCGTCAAGCTGCTGATCGCGGCCGGCATGCCGATCGAGGACCTGGCAAGGACACCGAGCAACAAACTTGCGGATTATTACGGCGTCGAACATCCGCCAGTGCAGGGACATGACGCGCTCGACGATGCGCTGTCCGTGACCTACACCCTGCAGCACCTGATGAAGACTGGAAAGCTGCGGCCGGAGACCTTCGGCCGTCCATAAACCGGAAGCGTTGGTGGTAGCCCTGCGCGCCTGGCGCTCAGATCACCGAATCGGTCCAGCGAACGATCTGCTGGGCCGCATCGCCGAAGGCCGCGTCGAGCGCGCTGACATAGGCCGGGTTGCCGCTGCCCGAAACGGGTGCCGATGCAGTGAAGCTCTTGGAAGCCTTCACTTCGCCGTTGCGGTCGTTGAGCAAGCGCACGAACAAGTCGACCTCGGCATGTTCACCGCCGTTGACGCGCACTTCGAAGGAGCGAACCTCGACGATCACCTGATAGTCGATCGCCAGCCCCTCGCCCGGCTTGCCGACGCCGGCAAAGCTGCCCGAGCGCTGGAACGTCTCGGCCAGCCGCGCCTGCACGATCAGCGGCAGCCGGTCGGCCCACTGCGCGCCCTTCAGATATTGGATCGAGCCGTCGGAGGGTTTGATGACGATGTTCTGGCTGTCCAGCGCCTTCAGTGCCGAAGGCTGGGCGATCAGGATTTGCTTTCGGCTATGGCCATGCGCGTCGACCGACGGTGCCGACAATTCGAACGTGTCGAGCGGTGCCGGCTTGCCGCCGAGCGCCGCGCAGCCGGCAACCGCCAGGACAAGCAGCGCCGCAGCCGATTTCAACCCGCTCGTTCCAAGCCTACTCAATCTCACGCGTGAGCCCCGTTATCCCCTGATCGCACGATCAACCCGCATTCACGAGCACTGTTCTTGCGGCGGGCCGATGCCGAAGTCAACGCCGCGCCCTGCCATCGAACTGCCGAACCTCGCCGTCGCCACCCGAAAGGATGCGCTGCGGATTGCGGCTGAGATCCGTCACCGCCTCCTCGATGCGGTTGATCGAGCGGCGGCTATCCTGCACCAGCGCCTCGACATTCTGTAGCCCCTGGCCCGAGAAGCGCGCCAGATTGTCGGTGATGACCCCAAGCCGGGCATTCAGCGTATCGGCAACCTGCTTGAACGATTTCAGCGTATCCCTGGCGTCGGCCATCACGCCGTCGGCCTGGCCCGAGCCGAGCAGCTTGTCGACCTTGGCGAGAATGCCGTCGACCCGCACCGAGGCGTCGTTGAGCCGTTGCGCCAGCTGCCTGGCGTCCTTGATCGTCTGGTCGATGTCGTCAGCCCGATTGGCGATCTTGCCGGTCACCTCCGCGATATCGGCAGCCGCCTTGTTGGCGCTGTCGCTGGCCTTCTGGATGTTGGCGAGCGCTTGGCGCACCTGCGCCGGATCGATGCCGTCGAGCACGCCATCGACCTTGGCCAGCGTGCCTTGAGTCTGCTTGGCGAAATCGTTGACCGATCCCACTGCCGTATCGACGTTCCTGATTACACCGTCCAGCTGCTGCGACGTTTGCTTGAGATTGCCCGTCACGGCATCGACATTGGCAACGATGCTCTTGATCTTGTCCTTGTCGACGGCATTGAGCAGGCCTTCCGCTGCTTTCAACGTGCCGTCGAGCTTGCCTGAAACGCCCTTCAGCTCATCGGACAACGCGCTGACGGCGGACAGGAATTTGTCAATGCCATCGGAATTCCTGGCCAATGCGTCGGAAAACGTCTGCACGTTCTGCACGGTCTGCGTCAGCGGCCCGCGCACATCCTTGGTAAAGCCTTCGAGTTCCGTCAGCACCTTGTCGGCGCGGGTGAAGATGTTTTGCGCCGTCTGCAGCAGATTGGTCACGGCAGAAGGATTGGCGACGATCTCGGCGACCTTGCCGTCCTTCTCGGCCTGATCGAGCAGCTTGACTTCCTTGGGGTCGGCGCCCTTGAGCTCGATATTGGCCTGCCCGGTGAGGCCGGCGAGGCCGATATCGGCCTGCGTCGACTTGGTGATGGGCGTCATCCGGTCGATCTCGGTGTCGGCGATGGCGACAGTCGGATTGTCGACGTCGATATAGACGCGCTTGACGTCGCCGACCTTGACGCCGTTGAACAGCACGAAGCTGCCGCGGCCGAGACCAGAGGCCGAGCCCGGAATGCGCACCCGCAGCAGCGTCGTCTCGCCCCTATCGCCGATCGCGGCCGTCCAATAGACGAAGCCGAACGCCGCCAGGATCGCAACCAGCGTGAAAATGCCGACAATGACGTAGTTGGCTCTAGTTTCCATTGCTTCACTTATGGCTATGCACGTGCGGCAAGATCAAGTTGCCGTGCTCGTTTTCCGCGGAAATAGGATTTTACCCACGGCTCCTCGCTCTTCAGCATGTCGTCGATCGTGCCTTCGACCAGCACCTTTTTCTTGCCGAGCACCGCCACGTGGTCGCAGGCGGTAAACAGCGTGTCGAGGTCGTGAGTCACCATGTAGACGGTCAGATCCATGGTGTCGCGCAGCTTGACGACAAGTTCGTCGAACTCGGCCGCGCTGATCGGATCGAGGCCTGACGTCGGCTCGTCGAGAAAAACGATGTCGGGGTCGAGCGCCAGGGCGCGGGCAAGTGCCGCACGCTTGATCATACCGCCGGAGAGCTCGGAGGGAAACTTCTGCGCCGCATCCGGCGGCAGTCCGACCAGCTCGATTTTCAGCAGCGCCAACTCGTCCATCAGCTTTCTTGGCAGATCGAGATATTCGCGCATCGGCACCTGCACGTTCTCCATCACGGTCAGCGCCGAAAACAGCGCCCCATGCTGGAACAGAACGCCAAGACGCATGTCGATGCGCAGCCGCTCGAGATCGCTTGCCTTGTCGACGTCGACGCCAAACAGTTTGATTGTTCCCGACTGCTTGGGCATCAGTCCGAGAATCGTTCGCAACAGCACGGACTTGCCGGCGCCCGAGGCACCGACGAACCCCAGTATCTCGCCGCGCTTGATGTCGAGCGACAGTTTGTCGAGGATCAGCTTGTCGTCGATGGCAACGGTGACATCGTGCACCGAAAGCACGATTTCGCTCTCGTCCGGCGCCTCAGTCGTGATTCCGTTTCCCTTTGCCATGTTACTAGAACTGGATCGCTGCGTAGAACATGGCGAAAAGTCCGTCGAGAATGATGACGACGAAGATCGACTTCACCACAGAAGCGGTCACGTGCTGCCCGAGCGATTCGGCACTGCCGCCGACCTTCATGCCCTCGACTGACGCGATCGTGCCGATGATCATGGCCATGAACGGCGCCTTGATCAGCCCGGCGAAAATCGTGCTGAGATCGATTGCGACACGCAACCGGTCGATGAAGGCAGCGGGGGGGATATCGGAGTAGAGCCATGCGGCGATGATGCCGCCGCCGAGCGCGGCGAAATTGGCGATGATCGTCAGGCAGGGCAAGGCGATCACCAAGGCAACCAGACGTGGAAAAACCAGGACGCCGATCGGATTGAGGCCGATGACCTTCAGCGCGTCGACCTCCTCGCGCATCTTCATCGAGCCGATTTCGGCGGTGATCGCGCTGCCGGAGCGGCCGGCGATCATGATTGCCGTCATCAGCACGCCGAGTTCGCGCAGGATCAGCACGCCGACCAGGTCGACGACGAAGATGTCGGCGCCGAAATAGCTGAGCTGATACGCACCCTGCTGGGCCACGATGGCGCCGACGATCGCCGACATCAGCACGACCACGGGGATAGCGCCGACGCCCATGCGATCGATCTGGTTGAAGATCGCCGCCGGGTTCACGGCATGGCCACGGCCGAGCTTCATCTGCGCGCCGCGGATGGTGGCGCCCAATATGTTCATCGAGGCGAGGAAATCGTCGCGCATCTCGTAGACGCGGCGGCCCACCGCCTCCAGTGCCCGAATGACAATGTTGGGCGGTCGCGCCGGTCCGACTTCGGGTTCGCGCCGGACGGCTTCGCTCACCGCTTCGAGCAGGATGGAAGCGACGTCACTTTGGCCTTGCAGCCTTACCTCGACATTCTTCTTCTCGAAGACGCTGACCAGCCGGTCGATCAGCCAGGCGCCAGCGGTGTCGATCTTCTCGATTTTCGAAAGGTCGAGCGCCAACATCTTGAAACCGCTTCGTTTCTCGATCTTGCGCATCTCGGCGTCGATGAGCGCCACCGTCCGCGTCGTCCAGATGCCGGAGAACGCACAGCCGAGGACCCCATCCTCCTCGCCGACCGCGACGCGCGGGTCGTGGTCAGCCCCCGAGGCGGTCGTGCCGCTTGCGTCGCGTTTGCCGATGGTCAACATGGCGTCCTGTTTAGCCTGATGGGTCCGACCTTGTCGATTTGCCGACAACCCTTCTCGCATAGCCGGAGCAGAAAAATATGGCGCGTGTCATTTCGGTCGAGGCCGAGCGTTTTCCAATCGCCGGGACCTTCACCATTTCGCGCGGCTCCAAGACAGAGGCCGAGGTCATCACCTGCACGATCAGGCAAAACGGCCATGTCGGTCGCGGCGAATGCGTACCCTACAAGCGGTATGGCGAGACCATGGACGGTGTGAGCGGCGCGATCGCGGCGATGCGCGACCGGATCGCCGGCGGGATGGACCGCGCAGCCCTGCTCGACGCAATGCCTGCCGGAGCGGCGCGTAACGCCATAGACTGTGCCCTGTGGGACCTTGAAGCCAAGATCAACGGCAATCCGGTGGCGAACACGATCTGGCCGGCCCCGTTGCGTCAGCTCGAAACCGCCTACACGCTGTCGCTCGGCGAACCGGAGACGATGGCGGCGCAGGCCCGCGCCAATGCCGGCAGGCCGCTGCTGAAGGTCAAGATCGGCGGCGACAATGATGTCGCCCGCATCCAGGCGGTGAGGCAGGCGGCTCCAGGGAGCCGATTGATCCTCGATGCGAATGAAGGCTGGACCGACGAAAACATAGTCGCGAATCTCGCTTTTGCCGCGAAGCAAGACATCGCCCTGATCGAGCAGCCGCTGCCGGCGGGCCGTGACGGCATCCTGCGCCATATAGCCCATCCGGTGCCGATCTGCGCTGACGAGAGCGTCCATGAAGCAGGGAACCTCGAGGCGCTTGTCGGCCTCTACGACGCAGTCAACATCAAGCTCGACAAGTCCGGCGGGCTGACGGCGGCGCTCACCTTGCGCGACCGCGCCCGTGAGCTGGGTTTTGGCATCATGGTCGGCTGCATGGTCGGCACGTCGCTGGCAATGGCGCCGGCGGTGCTGCTCGCGCAAGGAGCGGATTTCGTCGACCTCGACGGCCCGCTGCTGCTTGCCCGGGATCGTGTGCCGGGTCTCGTTTACCAGGGATCGCTCGTCTCACCCCCGGACCGGGCTCTGTGGGGCTGAGCGCGCGGCAAGCCCGATCAGCATAAGGCCCACAATCGCGATCGGGATCATCGCCAGGAAACCATCCACGCCGAGACGGTCATAGAGCGGGCCCGAAACAAGTGTAACGGCGGCCATGAAGAAGCCGTTGAAGAAATAGGCGATGCCTTGCGCGGCACCCGTGCGCTCTTCGGGGACGGTCTCGCCGATCATTTTCTGCAGGCCGATCAGCACCATTGCGACAGACACCGAATGCAGCGACTGCACGGCAAAGAAGCCGGCGATGCCGAGGCCGAGCGGCCATATCAGTGGAAAGATGATCCAGCGAGCAACGGAGCCGATGCCGGCAATCACCATCACCTTGACAACGGACACGGAGGCGAAAATGCGGTTGAAAAACAGAAACATGCAGACTTCCGACACCACGCCCCACGCCCACAGGAGGCCGACAACGGAATCGCTGATGCCGATCGATTTCCAATAGATGGAAACGAAACCGTAGAGGAAGGCGTGGCTGGCTGTAATGATGCCGACGCCAAGGGTGAAGGAGAGGAAATAAGCGTTGAACAGGCTTGGCGCCGCGTGCTGGATTTCCACTGCCGACAGCGGCGAGGCTTTTCGCGGCCGTCCCATGCGCGGTGCCAGCAGGCCTGCGATCAGTGCCGCGCCAAGGGCAAGGACTATGATCACCGGGACGGCTCCAGGGCCGCTGGCCGCCAGGATGAAGCCGCCCGCGACATTGGCCAGGAGATAACAGATCGACCCCCATTTGCGCATGCTCGCATAATTGGCCCCGAAGCGGCGCACGCCCGAAAGCGCCAGCGAATCGGCGATCGGCGAATGTGGCGTCCAGACAATGGTCAGCACCAGCGACACCGCCAGCACCGTCGCGTATGTCGGGGTCAGGAAGTATCCCGCGGACAGCAGCAGCGATGCGGCGACGAGCACGACATAGACATCGGCACGGTCCCTGGCTCGATCGGCAAGTGTCGTCAGCAGCGGCGTCGTTATTACGCGCAGGAACATCGGCGCCGCCAGGATGACGGCGATCTGCTCGGCATGAAACCCCTTGGCCTGCAACCAAAGCGGGAAATAGGGCAAATGGGTGCCAAGCGATATGAACAACGTGCCGAAGATCAGGCTCATGCGCAGTTCAAAACGGCTCGGCTTCACGAGTTGTTCGGGCGAAAGCGGTGGCAGCGGCATGAATCGATCCAATGACGCTGCGCTCAACGACCGGAGAGCAGCGCAAGCCGATCCTTAACATGAGGAAAAACCGGAGGAAACCGGCTGGACCATTCGATTAACACCAGAAATCGCGGGGCCGGCTTCGGCTTCAGGCCGCCTGCACCACCCTGTCCTCGATCAGCATCGGGATGAAGGGCTCGTCAAGCGCTTCAGGCAACACATGCGCCCAGGTCAGGATTTCCATGCGGCCGTCGAAATGCTCGACCACGGCGGTGCAGCTCTCTACCCAGTCACCGGTGTTGATATATTGCACATCGCCGTAGCTTTCGATGGCGGCATGGTGGATGTGCCCGCAGATGACGCCGTCGACATGCGAGCGTCGCGCTTCCTCGCTGAGCACTGTCTGGAACGAGCCGATGAAGTTCACCGCCTTCTTGACCTTGACCTTGGCCCAGGACGAAAACGACCAGTAAGGCAGGCCGAGCAGCTGGCGCAACCGCGTGATCACCCGGTTGACCTGCATGGCGGCGTCGTAGGCATGGTCGCCGAGATAGGCGAGCCAGCGCTGGTTGTGGACGACGGTATCGAACTGGTCGCCATGGATGACCAGCAGCCGCCGGCCATCGGCGGTTTCGTGGATGGCGCGGTCGGCAACGACGATGCCGCCGAAATGCACGCCCTGGAACTGGCGGGCGAATTCGTCGTGATTGCCGGCGATATACGTGATCGAGGCGCCCTTGCGCGCCTTGCGCAGCAGTTTCTGCACGACGTCATTATGGCTTTGCGGCCAGTGCCAGCTGCGCCGCAGGCGCCAGCCGTCGACGATATCGCCCACCAGATAGATGATGTCGGCATCGTGGTAGCGCAGGAAGTCGATCAGGAAATCGGCCTTCGCCGCCTTCGATCCCAGATGGACATCGGAAATGAACATGCTGCGGAAAGTGCGGGGCTCTTGGACTGACATCGCGGATTCACCCTTGCTTTCGAGCAGCCTATGCTCCGATTCATGCAACAACCGTATGACGGTTGCGATTGGTCCAGCGCTGGCGCTAGCCTGCCGCGCAAATCAAAGGAGAAAATCGTCATGGATCTCGGTATCCGCGGGAAGAAGGCCATCGTCTGCGCTTCGAGCAAGGGGCTTGGCCGTGGCTGCGCCATGGCGCTGGCCGAGGCGGGCTGCGACATCGTCGTCAATGGCCGCAATCCGGAGCTGGTCGCGAAAACCGCCGCGGACCTGCGCCAGCGCCATGGCGTGACGGTGACGGAAGTCGTCGGCGACGTTTCGAAGCCGGAGATACAGAAAGCGCTGCTCGCCGCCTGTCCGGAACCCGACATCCTCGTCAACAACAATGGCGGACCGCCATTGCGCGATTTCCGCGAACTCGATCGCGGAAAAATCCTTGAAGGCGTGACCCAGAACATGGTGACGCCGATCGAACTGGTGCAGGCGGTCATTGACGGCATGGCTGCGCGCGGCTTCGGGCGCATCGTCAACATCACCTCGCTATCGGTCTATGTCCCCATACCCGGCCTTGACCTGTCATCGGGCGCGCGCGCCGGACTGACCTCGTTTCTCGCCGGTGTGGCGCGCACGGTGATCGAGCGCAACGTGACCATCAACAGTCTCTTGCCCGGCAAGCTCGACACCGACCGACTGCGCGGCCCGCATGAGGCTGGCACGCCAGAGGATCCCAAGGCGGCCGCGGCGCGCAAGACCCGCATCAGTGCCGACGTGCCGGCCAAACGGCTCGGCACGCCGGAGGAATTCGGCCAGATCTGCGCCTTTCTCTGCTCGGTCCATGCCGGCTATCTGACCGGGCAGAACATACCCGTCGATGGCGGTCTCTACGTCAGTGCTTTCTGACCAGGATGTCGGCAAAGCGGTGCGAAACACCCGGCATGTAACCGCCGTAAGTGCCTGACATTTAATGACTTTTGACGCGCTGGCGCTTAAAGCTGCCGGCGCGTCAATTAGCGTCGCGAAAAACCTTGGCCTCATGCTAAAAGGACTCCCGAAGCAGGTTTCGAGGAGCGGCCGCATGGAAGGCGAGAACAAGAAAACGGCACGTTCGGACCTCGACGAAGCCGCGCTTTATTTCCACAAGCACCCGACGCCGGGAAAGCTCGAGATCCAGGCGACCAAGCCGCTTGGCAACCAGCGCGACCTGGCGCTCGCTTATTCGCCCGGCGTCGCCGCCCCTTGCCTCGAAATCCGCGACAATCCGGCGACCGCCGCCGACTACACGGCGCGCGCCAACCTGGTCGGTGTCGTATCGAACGGCTCGGCCGTGCTCGGCCTCGGCAATATCGGGCCGCTCGCCTCCAAGCCGGTGATGGAGGGCAAGGCGGTCCTGTTCAAGAAGTTCGCCGGCATCGACGTCTTCGACATCGAGATCGACGCGCCGGAAATCGAGCGCATGGTCGAGACCATCGCCGCTCTGGAGCCGACCTTCGGCGGCATCAACCTCGAGGACATCAAGGCGCCGGAGTGTTTCGAGGTCGAGGAACGCCTGAAGGCTCGCATGAGCATACCGGTTTTCCATGACGACCAGCACGGCACAGCCATCATCGTTGCCGCCGCGGTGCTCAACGGGCTGGAGTTCGCCGGCAAGACCATCTCGGACATCAAGGTCGTCACCTCCGGCGCGGGTGCTGCCGCGCTTGCCTGTCTCAATCTTCTCGTTTCCCTCGGCGTGCGCGTCGAGAACATCTGGGTCACCGACCGGTTCGGCGTCGCCTACAAGGGCCGTGTCGACGAGATGGATCGTTGGAAAGACCCTTATGTGAAGGACACCGACGCGCGCACGCTGGCCGACGTCATGGCGGGCGCCGATGTTTTCCTCGGTCTCTCCGCCGCCGGCGTGCTGAAGCCGGACCTGCTGCAACACATGGCACCGAAGCCGCTGATCCTGGCGCTGGCCAATCCAAATCCGGAGATCATGCCGGAAGTGGCGCGCGCGGCCCGTCCGGACGCCATGATCTGCACCGGACGGTCCGATTTTCCCAATCAGGTCAACAACGTGCTTTGCTTCCCCTACATCTTCAGGGGTGCGCTCGACTGCGGCGCCAGCGCCATCAACGAGGAGATGAAGATGGCGGCGGTGCGGGCCATTGCCGCCCTTGCCCGCGAAGAGCCTTCCGATGTCGCCGCGCGCGCCTATTCCAGCGAGACGCCGGTCTTTGGCCCCGAATTCCTGATCCCCTCGCCCTTCGATCCGCGCCTCATCCTGCGCATTGCGCCGGCGGTGGCCAAGGCAGCCTGCGACACCGGTGTGGCGACACGGCCGATCACCGACTTCGCCGCCTATATCGACAAGCTCAACCGCTTCGTCTTCCGCTCCGGCCTGGTGATGAAGCCGGTGTTCTCCTCCGCCAAGGCCTCCAGCGCCAAGCGCGTCATCTACGCCGACGGCGAGGACGAGCGCGTGCTGCGTGCCGCCCAGGTTGTGCTTGAGGAGGGCATCGCCGAACCGATCCTGATCGGCCGGCCGCACGTCGTCGAGGTCAGGCTGAAGCGTTATGGCCTGCGCATCAAGCCCGGGGTCGATTTCGGCCTGATCAACCCGGAGGACGATCCGCGCTACCGCCACTATGTCGACCTCCTGATCGAACTCGCCGGCCGCCGCGGCGTGACGACGGAGGCCGCGCGCACCATGGTGCGCACCGACAACACGGTGATCGCGGCACTTGCGCTGAAGCGCGGCGATGCCGACGCCATGGTCTGCGGCCTAGAAGGCCGTTTCGAGCGGCATCTGCGCAATGTGACGCTGATCATAGGGCCGCGCACCGGCATCAAGGACCGGGACCTGTCGACGCTATCCATGCTGATCTCGCAACGCGGCATCATCTTTCTCACCGACACCCACGTCTCCGTCGACCCGACGGCCGACGAGATCGCCGAGATGACCGTGCTGGCGGCGGAAGAAATCCAGCGTTTCGGCATCGAGCCGAAGGCGGCACTCTTGTCGCATTCGGATTTCGGCTCGCGCGATTCGCCGAGCGCGCTGAAGATGCGTCAGGCAGCGGCCATTCTGGCGCGCATCGCGCCGGAGCTGCAGTGCGACGGCGAAATGCACGCCGATTCCGCTTTGTCGGAGCATCTGCGCCAGCGCGTCTATCCGCATTCGCGCCTGAAGGGCGAAGCCAATCTCCTGGTGTTCCCGAACCTCGACTCGGCCAACATCACGCTGACGGCGCTGCGGGCCATGATGGATGCCTTGCATGTCGGCCCCATCCTTCTCGGCACCGACAAGCCGGCGCACATATTGACACCCTCGGTGACCTCGCGCGGCGTCGTAAATATGACCGCGCTGGCGGTGGTCGAAGCCGCGCATAAGGCACAGGCGATCGCCAATCTGGACTGAACCGGCGGTCGCGATCGGATTGATCCGGCCCCGATTGAGGCATGGTGGCGACGCGACACACCACATTCGCGGATCGAGTGTTGCGAGCCGACAACTCTTAACCGAGAATCCGGCATCGGACGAATGCGGATTTCTCGGACCGGGTCAATTTGATATGGTCACGCCGTCTGATTGGGCGGTGAAAATGTCATGAGAGCCCTGTTGCTCGCATCGGCAATGCTGATTGTGGTTGGCGGACAGGCGTTTGCCGCCGACGCCATCTGGCTGGGGCCGGCCGCGCATGACTGGCCCGGCGTCTATGTCGGCGAGCATCTTGGCTAGGGGTTCGGCAAAACCGACGCGACCTACAACCTGCCCAACACGCTAGCGGTACCGGGCACGCAGGACTACGACATCGACGGCTTTCTGGGCGGTGTCCAGATCGGCTACAATTACCAGGTCAATTCCACGGTTCTGGGGATCGAGTCCGATATTTCGGGCGCCGATGTCAAGGGGCATTCCGACGAGGTCAATGTCGGCGGAGGCGATGTCTACGATACCAAGGTGGATTGGTTCAGGTCGATCCTCGCCAGGGCTGGCTATGCGTTCGGCAGCACTCTTGTCTACGGGACCGGCGGCCTCGCTATCGGGGGTGTCGAGAACCGGTATCTCGATGGCCCCGCCGACAGCTATTCCGAAAAGAACCCCAAAATTTGTTGGACGATTGGCGCGGGGCTGGAGCAGGCAATCACCGATCACTGGTCGGCAAATGCCGAATATCGATATGTCGACCTGCGGGATCAGACGATCAACTACGCGCCGAACTCCAGCACGACTTTCGACAACACGTTCAGTACCGTCAGGATCGGGATGAACTACAAGTTCTGATGGCCCACCCGGCCATTGCCAGACTGATGGGTACATCGAATGCGCGTGGCTTTTCGGCCGGCAACCAAGCAACTTCCGAAATGGACGATTAACCGCGAACGGGGTAGCCTTGGCGACCACAGGCAAGCGGGATCGAGGCGGATGGCGAGCGGAGGTTTGAAGCAGGCGCATGCTGCCGTGCTGCTTGGCCTCCTGCTGTCCGGCGTGGTGGTCAGCGAGCCCCAGGCCGCTTCGCGGGTCTGCCGTCAACTGGAGGCCGAGCTCGCCGCGACCTCACGCGGCGGTGGCGGTGGCCCGGCAATGGTCCGGAAATACGATGCCGCGATCGAAAGGCAGCGCCAACAGATCTCGAAAGCTCGCGGTCAGGCGAGCAGCGCCGGCTGCGGGTTCTCGTTGTTTTCGCGCAACATCAACCAGTGTGCCGGGCTGAACGCCACCATTGAGCGCATGACCGCCAATCTCGACAGTCTGCAGGCCAAGCGCGCCCAACTAGCCGGCAGCGGCCCACACCGCGACCGGGGCCGTATCCTGGCGGCGCTCGATGCCAATGACTGCCGTGACGATGCGGTGTCCCCCCGCCGCGCGCCTCCGCTGGAGGCGAATCGTGAAGATGGAGGCAATGCGAATCTCTTCGACCAGCTTTTCGGCGGCGACAACCGCCAGGTCGATACATTGGACCAGCCGGACGCTCCCGGCGAGGAACGCAATGTCGGCCGCGTCCTGAACCTGCCCGGCGCTCCAGACGCTCCGGGCAGTGGCGGCGAGTTCCACACCAGTTGCGTGCGCACCTGCGACGGCTATTTCTTCCCGATGTCGAACGCCGCCTCGCCCGGCGATTTCGAGCGCGACCAGAAGAATTGCGAATCGGCCTGTCCCGGCACCGAGATGCAGGTCTTCTATTCGCGCGCCATGGACGATGATTCGGCATCGATGCTGTCATCGGTCACCGGCAGGCCCTACGGCGAATTGCCGACCGCCTATCTCTACAAGCAACCCAACATGTCGCGCCCGCCCGCTTGCGGCTGCAACGCCGCTCAGAATTTCCAGATCATTGGCGGCAACTCGCCAAGCCCACAACAGTCACAGCCCGAACCGGAAACGGCGCCGCTCGTTCCGGTACCGGCCTTAAAGCCCGATCCGGGTGCCGACCCCGAGACCCTGGCCAATAGGGACGGCGGGCTCGACCGTGAGGCCATCAAGCGCCTCTCGGCCAAGCCTGTGACATCGCCCGTTTCGGCCGTGCCTCCGGACCAGCGCAAGGTCAGGGTCGTCGGGCCAACGTTCCTTCCCGACCCATCAGGGGCAATAGATCTGCAAGCTCCGGCCCCGAAGGCAGTCCAGTAAGGGCAAGCCTGAGCGGCATGAACAGCGCCTTGCCCTTGCGGCCGGTCGCTTCCCTGATCTTGCCGGTCCAATCCTTCCAGATCGTCCCGTTCCACGGCTCCTCAGGCAGGAGATCGAGCGCCTGGTGAAGAAAATCGCGGTCGTCGTCGGAAAAGTCGGGCTTCTCCCGCGGCCCTTCGCGCAGGACGCGCCACCATGCACCCGCATCCGCAAGCCGGTCGAGATTGCCGCGCACCGCCAGCCAGAATGGTTCGGCCTGCTCACCGGCAATACCTAGCACCATCAGCCGGTCCCGCGCCTCGTCGAACGGCATATTATGCAGCAGCACCCGGTTGAGCACGAACAGTTCGGCCGGATCGAACTTGGACGACGATTTCGAGGTCGCGGCCGGGTCGAAATGGCTGGCGAGTTCGGTCAGGTCATGCGCGGCCGCGACATTCTCGGATGTGCCGACCAGTACGGCCAGCGAAGCGACGGCCATCGGCTCGATGCCGTCATCGCGCAGGCTCTCGATGGAAAGTGCGCCGGTGCGCTTCGACAGCCCCTCGCCCGAGACGGTGGTCAGGAGATTGTGGTGGCCGAAGACGGGCGGCTCGGCACCCAGCGCCTTGAACAGGGCGATTTGCACGCCGGTGTTCGTGACATGATCGTCGCCGCGGATGACATGGCTGACACCCATCTCGATGTCGTCGACGACGGAGGGCAGCGTGTAGAGATAAGTGCCGTCCTCACGCACCAGCACCGGATCGGACAGCGAGGCCAGATCCACCGTCTCCTCGCCACGCACCAAATCGTCCCAGCGGATCTCGGTGCGCTCCGGCTGCAGCGGATCGCCAGAGAAATTGGGCAGCAGGAAACGCCAGTGGGGCCGGCGCCCATCGGCCTGATATTCGGCCACCTGCTCTGTCGTCAGCGCCAATGCCTCGCGGCCATAGACCGGCGGCAGGCCTCGCGTGCGGCGCACCTTGCGCCTGAGATCGAGTTCTTCCGGCGTTTCGTAGCAGGCATAAAGAACACCCGCCGCCTTCAGCCGCTCCACCGCCGCGTCATAGATTTCGAAGCGCCGCGACTGATACTCGGTGGCATCTGGGAAAATGCCCAGCCAGTGCAAGTCGTAAAGGATGGCGTCGGCGAATTCCTGCTTCGAGCGGGCGGTGTCGGTGTCGTCGAAGCGCTGGATGAAGCGGCCCTTGTTGTTGAGGGCAAACAGCCAGTTGAACAGAGCGGTGCGCGCATTGCCGATGTGGATGCGGCCGGTCGGTGACGGGGCGAAACGAACGGTAACTGTCATAAGCGGGGCGTACCGGATGCCTTTGTGATTGACAAGATGCGCCCCCGCGCCGTGTCGAAGACATAGAACATGGCGGCTGGAATGAAAAGACCGGGCCGGCAGGCGGCGCAAGGCCCCCCATGAGAGGGCAAGCAGCCGACGGAGCCGACGAACGGGTGGTTGACGACGATCAGCGGCCGAAGTCGTCTGAACTCAGGCGGGTCCAGCGGTCGCCCATTAAGCCGCCGATAGCGATGTCGCCGGAGCGGACCGCTTGCGCAACCTCGGCGATTCGCGAGCGGACCATCGTCCCGCCGGCATAGCGGAAGAAGACATTCCTGTAGCCGAAGAGGTGAGGCATGAACTTGCCCTGGGTCTGCCCGGTGATGCCTGCGCAGCCCATATCCCGCGCTGCCGCGACGAGGCCGTCCAGCGTCGCGCCCCAGTGGTGTCCGGAAGTCTGGATTTGCAGCAGGACCGCCATGTCTCCGACTCGGCCGTAAAAGGCATAGCAACCGAGCATTTTGCCTGTCTCATCGTAAGTCCCGCCGAAATGAAGTGGTCCGTCGGCCTGCTTCTCGGCCGCCAGCGCGAGCAGCCGCGGCAGTTCGCCGTCCTTCCAACTCGGCCGAAGAGCGTAATCGGAGAGAAGGGTCGCAGCCGCTCGGCGAACTGCGCGGCATTGATCGGCTCGGCATGGACCCGATGCGACGATGAAGGCTGGAAAGGCGACCCGAACCTTCGCTTCGCGACAGCGTCGAGTGCTCTCGCGCACGGGTCGAGTGCCAAGCGAGGCAGGCCGGGCCATTTACGGTGCAGCGCGGCGGCGGCCATCGCGGCTGGCCGGAAGATGCAGGTCCATCCCAGGCAATGGACCGGCAGGAGCTGGTATTTCATCGGTCGCGCGAAGGCCAGGGACACCCGGTTGGCCGAATCCGTCAGTTGCAGATCGAATTCGCCTTGGTGCAAGGCGCGCAGCAATTGCGGTCCTGCCGAGCCATCATCGGCGCCGGTGTCGGCCATGAACGGACCGATGATCGCCGCATTCAATCCAGCGCCGTTAAACTCGTAACGGGCTTTCAGGACGCCGAGGAACCCGCCCAGATCGCCCTGCCGGGTGATCTGGACAAGAGCGCTGCTCGCACCGGGTTGGCCGGCGGGGTCAAGATAGATCTTTCTCATGTATTCGGCCGTCTCCTCGATAGCGCGATCGAGGAGGTGACGCCGGCCGCGGCGAAACTTCGTCAGGAAGAGTGCCGCGACGCGCTCGAGATCTTCGGCGGCGAGTGGCCGAACCGAGCCGTGCTGGGAATCCAGCACCGACGGGGCGGTCACCTTTTGCGCGCCGGCATTTGCGGAAACGAGATGCATCGTAAACACCGAAAAGGTTGCTTTTACAGAATACAGCAACCAAAAGTAGAAACAACGAATCTCGGCCGGTAACGTAAACAGACGTCACGCACTCGGGGACTTTGGCTTCGCCCTGCGATTGCGAGCGCCACATGGCTCGCCGGCTTATGGCACCGATAGAGGTGGCCCCCGACAGGAGCAGGAGGCCACCTTGGGTCACATCACGAGGCCCTTGGTAAGTTCCAGCGCCTGGCGCTCGAACAGGCGGCGGTAGATGCCACCCTTCAGCCGGATCAACTCGTCATGCGACCCTTCCTCGACGATCTTGCCGCGATCGAAGACCAGCAGCCTGTCGAGCGCCCGCACCGTCGAAAGCCGATGCGCGATGACCAGTGTCGTGCGGCCGACCATCAGCCGTTCCATCGCCTGCTGGATGAGCACCTCCGATTCCGAATCGAGGCTCGACGTCGCCTCGTCCAGGATCAGGATGCGCGCATCGGCCAGGAAAGCGCGGGCGATCGCCACGCGCTGGCGCTCGCCGCCCGACAGTTTCACGCCACGTTCGCCGACCAGCGTGCCATAGCCCTTTGGCAGGCTGGTGATGAAGTCGTGCGCACTCGCCAGCCTAGCGGCATGCTCGATCTCCCCCTGCGTCGCGCTTGGCCTGGCATACGCGATGTTTTCGGCCAGCGACCGGTGGAACAGGATTGGTTCCTGCTGAACGATGGCGATCTGGCCGCGCAGCGACGCCTGGGCGACCTGCGAGATATCCTGGCCATCGATCACGATCTTTCCCGCATTCACGTCATAGAGCCGCTGGATGAGCTTGACGAACGTTGTCTTGCCCGAACCCGAGTGACCAACGAGCCCGACACGTTCGCCCGGCGCGATATCCACCGAAAAGTCGCGGTAGAGCGGCGACCGGTGACTGCCGTAGTGAAAGGTGACGTTGTCGAAGGCGATGTGGCCCTGCGTGATCGCAATCGGTTCGGCGCCGGGCGTGTCTTCGATGCCGAGCGGTTCGGATTGGAAATCGACCAGTTCCTCCATGTCGTTGATCGAACGCTGCAAATTGCGGATATGCGTGCCGATATCGCGCAAATAGCCTTGCAGCACGAAGAACGAGGTCAGCACGAAAGCGACATCGCCGGCGCTCGCCTGCCCCCACGACCACAGCATCAGCGCCAGCCCGATCACGGCGGCCCGCATGACCAGCAGCAGCGCCCCTTGCGTGGTGCCGTTGATGGTGCCGCGCACCCAGGTGCGCCGCGTGCGGTCGCGCCATTTGGCGACCACCGTGGCGAGGCGGCGCTCTTCGCGCGCCTCGGCGCCAAAGCCCTTGACCACGGCATTGCAGCTGACTGCGTCGGCCAGCGAGCCGCCGAGGCGCGTGTCCCAGGTGTTCGCAAGCCTTGCCGCGGGCGCGACATAGCCAAGCGACAACATGGCCGTCACCGTGATGAACAGCAGGGAGCCGGCCGCCACGACCGCGCCCATCAGCGGCCAGAACCAGCCGAGGAGCAGCGTCGAGCCGGCGAGCATGACCACCGACGGCAGCAGCGCGATCAGGATCGTGTCGTTGAGCAGGTCGAGCGCCCACATGCCGCGCGTCACCTTGCGCACCGTCGAGCCGGCAAACGAGTTGGCATGCCAGTCGGTCGAAAAGCGCTGAACGCGATGGAAGGCGTCGGCCGCGATGTCGGCCATCATCTTGAGTGTCAGCTCAACGATGCCCATGAAGGCAAGATTGCGCAACACGACGCCGGTCAGCGCCAGCGCCATCAAAAAGGCAAATGCCGTCATCGCGGCGTTCCAGGCAATGGCATCCGCTCCGGCGCTGCTCGCGACAGCATCGACCAGCCGACCGGAATAGAGCGGCGTCAGCACGTCGGCCAGCGTCGACAGCAGGAAGCCGCCCATGATGAGCGAGAGCCGCCAAGGCTGACGCCGCCAAAGGGTAAGTGTGAAGCCAAGAACGCTGCGAAAGGCGCTCGCGCGCAAATCGATCTTGAAACGAGCCATGATGTCATTCGGGCGCAAAACGAGCCCGATCCCAGTAAGGTCGAAAATTGAAAAGCCGCGATAGGGCAGGTGATGCCCGGGATGCGGAGTGGCATATTGGTGTCGAGCCCCTCGGGAGGGCGGCGACCGGCATCGGCATAAGCTTGAACTCGATCCGGCTTCGGCACGAGAGACAGACCCTCGCGGAACACCGGATGAGACCTAAGCTTCGCGGCCTCGCATTACCATTTGAAATACTGCCATTCGGACCTCCCGCAAATGAATCGCGGAACGGTCCTTATAGTGACAGCCCGACGCATCGCCAAGACCAGCCCGTCCCCAAAGCGTATCTGGTTCAGTCACTGAGGTTATTTTGCAACAACGGCTGGTGGACGCTTGCTCGCCGGCGCACGGTTTGCCCCGATCTCGCTTCTGCGTAACGGTGACCCCGACTATCCTGAAGACCGCGGTAGGAGATCTAGCAGCATGGCGAAGCTCATTTTCAGAATGAACCAATCCCTCGATGGTTACGTCGACCACCTGGCAATGCCCTCACGCCCCACTATCTTTCGTCACTGGATAGACCAAGTGCGCGACCTTGCCGGCAGTGTATACGGTCGCGGCATGTACGAGGTCATGCGTTATTGGGACGAAGACCGTCCCGAGTGGAGCGCGGAAGGGCACGAATTCGCGGCGGCGTGGAGGAGCCAACCGAAATGGGTCGTGTCGCGCTCGCTGAAGTCAGTCGGCCCCAACGCCACACTTGTCCGGGATGACATCGAGGCGGTGATACGTGGGCTGAAGGCTGGTCTCGCTGGGGAGATTTCGCTGTCTGGACCCAACCTCGCACGAAGCGCAACCGACCTCGGTCTGATCGACGAATATCAACTCTACTTGCACCCGGTCGTGCTTGGACACGGCAAACCATTCTTCGCCGGCCCTCGGCCACCACTGCGCTTTGTGGCCAGCGATCGGATTGACGATGACGTGATCAGGTTGACCTACGTTCCTGCCTGATCCGCCGATGCACATCCGGCATCGATCCACTAGCCGCGATCCCGGAATCGGTTGGTGATGGGATAGCGGCGGTCGCGGCCGAAATTCTTCCTGGTGATCTTCACGCCCGGTGCCGCCTGCCGGCGCTTGTACTCGGCGATGTAGAGCAGATGTTCGATGCGCGCCACCGTCGCCCGGTCATGGCCGCGCGAGACGATGTCGTCGACGCCCATCTCGTTCTCGACCAGGCATTCGAGGATGTCGTCCAGCACCGGATAAGGCGGCAGCGAATCCTGGTCGGTCTGGTTCTCGCGCAATTCGGCCGATGGCGCCTTGTCGATGATGCTCTTGGGGATCACCTCGCCTGAAGGCCCGAGCGCACCCGGCGGCACATGGCTGTTGCGCCAGCGCGAGAGCGCGTAGACCTGCATCTTGTAAAGGTCCTTGATCGGATTGAAGCCGCCATTCATGTCGCCGTAGAGGGTGGCGTAGCCGACCGACATCTCGCTCTTGTTGCCCGTGGTGACGACCATCGAGCCGAATTTGTTTGAGATCGCCATCAGGATGGTGCCGCGCGCGCGGCTCTGCAAATTCTCCTCGGTGATGCCTTCCTTGGTGCCTTCGAACAATTGCGTCAGCGCATGCAAAAAGCCTTCGACGGGCTCGAAGATCGGGACGATGTCATAGCGGCAGCCGAGGGCGCGGGCGCAGTCCTCGGCGTCCTTGAGGGAATCCTTCGAAGTGTAGCGATAAGGCATCATGACGGCACGCAGCCGTTCCTCGCCCAGCGCATCGACGGCCAATGCGGCACAGATCGCGGAATCGATGCCGCCGGAAAGGCCAAGCACCACATTCTTGAAGCCGTTCTTGTTGACGTAATCGCGCAGGCCAAGCATGCAGGCGCGGTAGTCGGCCTCCTCCTTGTCCGGGATTTTCGACATCGGTCCTTCCGAACAGACCCAGTCGTCATCGGTACGTTTCCAGGTGGTGACGTCGACCGCGTCCTCGAACTGACTCATCTGGAAGGCGAGCGTCTTGTCCGCCCCGATAGCGAAGGAGGCGCCGTCGAAGATCAGCTCGTCCTGGCCGCCGAGCTGGTTGGCATAGATGATCGGCAGGCCACATTCGATGACTTGCTTGATCACGACCTGGTGGCGAACGTCGATCTTGGCGCGATAATAGGGCGAGCCGTTCGGCACCAGCAGGATTTCCGCCCCGCTTTCGGCCAGCGTCTCGCAGACCGCGACGTCGCCCCAGATGTCCTCGCAGATCGGTATGCCGATGCGCACGCCGCGGAAGTTGACCGGTCCCTGGATCTCGGGCCCGGCCTGGAAGACGCGCTTCTCGTCGAATTCACCGTAGTTGGGCAGATCGAGCTTGTAGCGTTCGGCGATGATCTTGCCGCCATCGGCGAAGACGATGGAATTATGCGTGCCGCTCTTGCGCTTCAGCGGCGTACCGATGATGACGCCCGGACCGCCATCGGCGGTATCCGCGGCAAAATCCTGCGCTGCCCGCTCGCATGCCTTGAGGAAGGCCGGCTTGAGCACCAGATCCTCCGGCGGATAGCCGGCGAGGAAAAGCTCGGTGAAGAGCACAAGGTCGGCGCCTTGGCGGGCGGCATCCGCCCTCGCCTCGCGCGCCTTGGCGAGGTTGCCGGCGACATCGCCGACAGTCGGGTTGAGCTGGGCGATGGCGATACGCAGTATGTCAAGCTTCTTGGTCATGCTGCTGACTTAGCGCGGCGGAATTCACCTCGCAATGGCGTTCGTTTGGACCAATTCAGCCGTCAACCGTCGCCCATATACTCGCGCAGCGATTGCGGAGAGTGGTTTTCGCCGATCGACATCGCCAGGAT
Source organism: Mesorhizobium sp. URHB0026 (assembly GCF_054059755.1). NCBI lineage: Bacteria > Pseudomonadati > Pseudomonadota > Alphaproteobacteria > Hyphomicrobiales > Phyllobacteriaceae > Mesorhizobium > Mesorhizobium sp. URHB0026. The sequence continues at coordinate 4,561,552 of NZ_JBSSCN010000001.1, forward strand.
GCGCGAGAGATGCCGGCGCGGCAGGCCTGTCTCGCCGGCCCAGCGGTTGATCTGGACCTGGATCTTGTCGAGGTCCTTCTTCGATGTCGGGTTGTCCGCGATGTCGAGACCCGAATCGCGAAGGGCTGCCGCCATGTCGGCGGAAATGACAAAAGCATCCCAGCCCAGCCAGCGCAAAAAATACTGGCCGGTGTTGCCGCCGAGCCGGCTGCCATGCTTGCCGAGATAGGTCATCAGCCCGACCTGGTCATCGGCGGGCCATTCGGCGAGAAAATTGCCGAAGCCGCCATGTTCCCGGGACACGCGCTCGACGAAGGCGGCGTTGTCGCGAACGGACCTGATCTTCTGCGGATTGCGCACGATGCGCTGGTCGGAAGCCAGGTCGTGCCAGAAATCCTCGGGCTGGAACAAAAGCCGCTTCGGCTCGAAGCGCAGGAACGCTTCCTCGAAACCGGGCCATTTCTGCTCGATGACGCGCCAGACGAAACCGGCGGCAAAGACGCGTTCGGCCATGGTCGAGAGGATACGGTCGTCGGTGACGTCGGCCACCGCCGCGTTGTCGGGTATCGGACCCAACAGCGAGATCAGTTCCGCCTCACCACCCTTGCGATTTGCCGCACGAGCGCGAATTTTCTTGAAGTCGGCCATCGGTCCCCCTCGGTTCGCCTCAATCTAGCACTTCCCGCCCGGGCCGGCAGCCTCTACCTCTAGCGCGGCAAAGCGCTTGGAGACGGCCATGAACAAGACGATCGACGATCTGGCGAACCGTTGGCTGAAGCGAAAGCCGGATGGGCTGAGCCAGTTGGAAAGCCGGGTGCTGCAAAGCACCATCGAACGTACCACCATCACCAGGGACACCAACAAGGCCGTCGCTTTCCACCAGACCTTTGGCGACCGTCTTGCCGATACGATCGCCCGCGTCGGCGGCTCCTGGTCGTTCATCCTGACCTTCATCGCCTTCCTGATCGTATGGACATCAGGCAATGTCTGGCTGTTGTCGCGCGATGCATTCGACCCCTATCCCTTCATCTTCCTCAACCTCGTCCTGTCGATGGTCGCCGCCTTGCAGGCGCCGGTGATCATGATGGCGCAGAACCGCCAGACCGAACGCGACCGCATCGATGCCGCCCACGACTATGAGGTCAATCTGAAGGCCGAAATCGAGATCATGGCGCTGCATGAGAAGCTGGACGAGCTGCGCCACAGCCAGATCATCGGCATGCGTGACGAAATCGGGCGGCTGGCGGAAGTGGTCAAGCGGATCGACGAAAGGCTGTCACAGCAGTCGGCGTCATGAGCGAGGCGATCCACCATTTCATCGAGCAATACGGGTTGCTGGCGGTTTTTCTCGGCTGCGTGGCCGAAGGCGAAAGTGCCGCGATCCTGGGAGGCTTCTTCGCCCACCAGCATGTTTTCGTGCTGTGGCACGCCTTTGTCGCGGCAGCGCTGGGCGCCTTCGCTGGCGACACCTTTTTCTTCATCCTCGGCAGGAGTTTCGCTGATAATCGCCATGTCGTCAGGCTTCGCCGGCGGCCCGGCTTTCGCCGCGCCTACCGCCTGCTCAACACCCATCCCAACATCTTCGTGCTGTCGAACCGCTATGTCTACGGCATGCGCCTGGTCGGCGGCATCGCGGCCGGCCTTTCAACCATAGCGGCGCCGCGCTTCGTCATCCTCAACGCCATTTCCTCGGTCATCTGGGCGGTCCTGTTCAGCACGATCGGCTATGTCTTCGGATTGGGAGCCGAACAGTTGATTGGCCAGGCGCTGATGAAGCACGAGCGGCTGTTCGTCGGGCTCGGCATCGGCCTTGCCGTGGCCGTGCTTGCTTGGTTTGTCGCCCGCAACATCGCCAAGCGGGAGCGCGACAAGGAGTTTTGACCGTCAGTCGATGCCGAGCGCCTGGTCACCCCGATCGAGGATGAGCGGGATGATCAGGTCCTCCTCATCGGCCAGATGCCGGGTCAGCATCGCGATCAGCCGGTTGTTTTCGTCGGCATAGGTATTGGCGGCGAAGCGCTGCTTATCCTCACTCTCCTGAAGTGTACGGATGAAGGCGTTCGCCGCCTCGGCGTTGCGCTCCAATCCTTCATGGATGGTGTGGTGGTCGGCATCGAGAATCTCGAAACCGCGCTTCAGACGGGGCTCCGCCTTGGTGAAGGCCGGGAAATACTGGTAATCCTCGACATTGTGGTGGCCGTCGAGATGCCCGAGAAAATGGTTGAGGCGCGGCGCGAACCAGCGCGCGAAATCGGGAGCCGTCAGTCTGCCTTCGCGATAGTTGCCAATGCCGCCGGTGAGCATGCCGCCGAGTTCGCGAAACATGTCATGCCGCTGCAGCCACATATTGGCCATGCCGTGAATGTTGGCGTGAGCCTGCCAGTTCTCTCGCGGATACTTTTCGGCCAGCCAGCGCAGGTCTTCCGGCAGGCCCAGGCGTTCGAGAAGCGAGGAATTCGTGACCTCTGCCATGACGGTCTCCTTTGGTGACTGTCATATAGGGATCAAAGTCTCAGATCGGCACCCCCGTAATCCGCTCGATGAGAGCGATGCCCCAGACGCCGCCGGCAATCACGACTGAAATCAGCACCGCCAGCGAGCCGCAATCCTTGGCGAGCTGGATGTCGATATGGAATTCACGAGAAATTGCATCGCACGCCGCCTCGATGCCGGTGTTCAGCACTTCGACCATGATCAAGAGGAGCACCGCGCCGATCAGTAGCGCATAACCGCGCCACGACACTGAAACGAACCAGCCAGCGGGCAAAGCCAGCACCAGCAGCATCAGTTCCTGCTGGAAAGCCTTCTCGCTAACCGCAAGCTTGCGAAATGCCCGCACCGAATTGATAAATGCATCGATCAGCCGCTGCATGCCCAGGCCCCTCTCGGAATCACCGGCCCGGGATAAAGCAATGCCCCGATCAATGGAATAAGGCGGATCGTCCAAATTTCATTCGGCGACCGGTATGGCCGGTGTCGACTTTTCAAACTGCGGCAGCCCATCGTCGATCGAATAATAGTCGCCCTTGTCGCCGACGAAGATATGACATTCGCCCTTGAGCGCTGTCGGCTTGTCGAATGATCCGGCCATGACCGAGATATAGTCTTGATTCATTGCCTTCCAGAACAGCAGCGACCCGCATGTCTTGCAAAAGCCGCGCCTGGCGAAGCCCGATGCTTCATACCAGGTGATGCTTTCCGTGCCTTCGATCGCGATGTCGACGTCGGCAACATTGGTCGCGGCATAGAAATGCCCGCTCTGTTTGCGGCATTGCGAACAATGACAGTAGACAACGTCACGCAGTGCCCCACTTGTCCGGAAGCGAACCGCGCCGCACAGGCATGATCCCTGGTGACTGTCGCTCATTTCGGCACTCCTCGAAGACATCTTGCCTAGCATCCTTGTCAAGATTCCAGCTTTGCGGTGGATACGCGCAAGCAAATGCGACATCGATTGGTGTGACGAATTCGAAATTTAGTTTCGTTGCCAGCAGCACGCCGCAGGGTTCCGAATTCAAAAACACCAAACAGAGGTGTTTTCCCACGATGGCGGCGCAAAAATTCACGCGCTCACAGCTCCAGCTAGGGAAGAACCTGGGAAATCGGGTGAATTAAGGAAACTTTAGCGCTGTCGCAACTATGATCTCTCAAAGCGAAGGGCGCGGGTGGGGACGCACCTCTTCGCAAGATGTTCTGGAGCATCGGGTGCGCTCCCCAGGTCGGCGATCAATGGACCCGCGAATTTCACGTCGGGACCCAAGGGGAAGAGTGAATCAGACATGCAGCCGGCAGCAGCCCCGACCGAACGAAGCACCAACATTGCAAGCACCGTTGTTGCGACCATGCATCAGCTTGGCGTGCTCGGCCTGCCGCGCAACTATGAGATTTTCTATGAGGCCTTGAGCGGCACCAACCGCGAGCTCGGTCTTGCCGTTTTGTCGCTGAGCAGTCGGCCGACTCAGGATGAGCTGGATCAGATCGGGCGCACCTTCTTCGCCCACAACCATGGTCCCGGCATCGTCGAACACGCCAGGGACGTCATCGCCCGGGAACTCGAGGAAGTCGCCTCGCTCCTGCGCAGCGAGCGCAGCCATATCGAAAAATACGGCCGGATTCTCGGTGAGACATCCAGTGGCCTGAGCAACCGCAGCCTTCTCTCCCAGGATCTTCTGCAAAAGATCGCCAACGCAATGACGATCGCAACCAATTCGACGATCGATCACGGTCGGCAGGTCGCCGCGACGCTTAGCGACAAGACGGCCGAGCTTGAGAGCGTCAAGTCGAAGCTCGAGGAATATAAGCGGCTGGCCGATACGGATCCGTTGACCCAGATCTGGAATCGTCGCGCTTTCGACAAGGAAATCGCCAGGATCTACAACAGCAACAAGGGTATTCTGTTCAATGCCCTTGTCCTCGTCGACATCGACCGGTTCAAGGACATCAATGACCGCTATGGCCATCCTGTCGGCGACAAGATCATCCAGATCATCGCCGACATTTTCCAGACCAGCATTCGCGGCGACATGTTCGTCGCCCGAACCGGCGGCGAGGAGTTCGCGCTGATCATCGAGGGCGCCAGCGAGGACGCAACCTACGAGATCGTGGAACGCATTCGCGCCCTGGTCGAGCAGACGCCGTTCACCAGCAGCCAGACCGGCATGAATTACGGCACCGTGACGGTATCGATGGGCATCTGCATGGCATCAGAGGCCGAAGGCCCCGAAGACCTCTACACCAAGGCGGATCGGGCGCTCTACCGCTCCAAGGTCAGCGGGCGCAACCGCGTCACCAGGCATTCAGGCATGGCAGGGCGCGCCGGCAAAAGCTGGCTGCTCTACAAGAAAGACTGAGGCTTTCGCTTTTCCCGATTGCGCCGACACGGTCGGAAGCACAACCGAAAGTTGAAATAAAAAAGGCGCCGGTTTCCCAGGCGCCTTTTCCTTATCGGTTCCAATTGGCTGAGATCAGCCGTTCGCGACCTGCTTGTGCTGCACCGGATGGCTCTTCTTCAACAGGTCCGAGACCAGGAAGGCCAGTTCGATCGCCTGGTCGGCATTGAGGCGCGGATCGCAATGGGTGTGGTAGCGGTCCTGCAACTCCTCGGCGGTGATGGCACGGGCGCCACCGGTGCATTCGGTGACGTTCTTGCCGGTCATCTCGACATGGATGCCGCCGGGATGCGTGCCTTCGGCGCGATGCACCTCGAAGAAGGTCTGAACTTCTTTCAGAATGCGGTCGAAGGGCCGTGTCTTGTAGCCGGCGGCCTCGATCGTGTTGCCATGCATCGGATCCGAGGACCAGACGACGCTGCGGCCTTCCTTCTGCACAGCACGCACCAGCTTCGGCAGATGGTCGGCAACCTTGTCCGAACCGAAGCGGGCGATCAGCGTCAGCCGCCCCGGCTCGTTCTCGGGGTTCAGCAGGTCGATCAGTTCCAGGAGGCCGTCCGGCGTCAGCGACGGACCGCATTTCAGGCCAAGCGGGTTCTTGATGCCGCGGCAATATTCGACATGGGCGTGGTCGGGTTGACGCGTGCGATCGCCGATCCAGATCATGTGACCCGACGTGGCGTACCAGTCGCCCGAGGTCGAATCGACACGGGTCAGCGCCTCCTCGTAGCCGAGCAGCAGGGCCTCGTGGCTGGTGTAGAAGTCGGTTTCGCGCAGCGCGAAATTGGTTTCGGACGTAATGCCGACCGCGCGCATGAAATCCATCGTCTCGGTGATGCGATTGGCAAGCGACTCGTATTTCTCGCCCTGCGGGCTGTCGGAGACGAAGCCGAGCATCCAGCGATGCACATTCTCCAGGCTGGCATAACCGCCCTGTGCGAAGGCACGCAGAAGGTTGAGGGTGGCCGCCGACTGGCGGTAGGCCATTTCCTGGCGGGCGGGATCGGGAATGCGCGACTTCTGGTCGAACTCGATGCCGTTGATGATGTCGCCGCGATAGCTCGGCAGCGTCACTTCGCCCTTGGTCTCGTTGTCGGACGAGCGCGGCTTGGCGAACTGGCCGGCAACGCGGCCGACCTTCACCACCGGCTGCGCACCGGCGAAGGTCAGCACCACGGACATCTGCAGGAAGACCCGGAAGAAGTCGCGGATGTTGTCGGCGCCATGCTCGGCAAAACTCTCCGCGCAATCACCACCCTGGAGCAGGAAGGCTTCGCCGGCGGCAACCGCCGCCAACTGCTTCTTCAGCTTGCGCGCCTCGCCGGCAAAGACCAACGGCGGGAAGGTGGCGAGTTGGGCTTCCGTGTTCTTCAGCGCGGCAAGGTCCGGATAGGCGGGAACTTGCTTGATCGGCTTTGCTCTCCACGAATTCGGCGACCATTTCGTCATCGCTGCACCCAACGCTCTTTCCGGCGGACACCCTCGCCCGCCATTTCTCGCCCCAACTGGGGTGGCGGCTCCATACACGAAGCCGATTTCCTATTCTAGACCGGAATTGCGGTGCTGGCGAATGGCTGACGCGCCCAGGACGGCCCGAAAGGCGAGATCAGGCCGTCTTCTCCACCAGTCGCGCCAGTTGCGTCATGACCACAGCCGAGCCCGCCAGACGCTTCTCCGCCGTCGGCCAGTCGCGGATGAAGACCACGCTGTGGTCGGCCCTGATCTTGGCCAGCGCGCCCTGTTCGCCGATGTATTTGACAAGCCCGACCGGGTTCGAGAACTCGCGCTTGCGGAAATGGATGACGATACCCTTCGGCCCGGCATCGAGCTTCTCGACATTGGCCTTGCGGCACAGCGCCTTGATGAAGACGATCTTGAGAAGATGTTTCACTTCCTCCGGCAACGGGCCGAAACGGTCGATCAGTTCGGCGCCGAAAGCGTCGATCTCCTCGGTGTTTTCGAGATCGCCGAGGCGGCGGTAAAGCGCCAGCCTGAGCTGCAGGTCCGGCACGTAGCCTTCCGGGATCATCACCGCCGTGCCGACGGCGATCTGCGGCGACCAGCCGCCATCCTGCACCTCGCCGGAATCCTTCACCTCGGCGACCGCTTCCTCCAGCATCTGCTGGTAGAGCTCGAAACCGACCTCCTTGATGTGCCCGGACTGTTCCTCCCCCAGCAGATTGCCGGCGCCCCTGATATCCAGGTCATGGCTGGCGAGCTGGAAGCCGGCGCCGAGCGTGTCGAGCGACTGCAGTACCTTCAGACGGCGCTCGGCAGTGTCGGTGAGCTTGCGGTTGGCCGGCAGTGTGAACAGCGCATAGGCGCGCACCTTCGAGCGTCCGACGCGGCCGCGCAATTGGTAGAGCTGCGACAGGCCGAACATGTCGGCGCGATGGATGATCAGCGTGTTTGCGGTTGGGATATCGAGCCCGGATTCGACGATGGTGGTCGACAAAAGCACATCGTACTGGCCGTCATAGAAGGCATTCATGATGTCGTCGAGTTCGCCCGGTGGCATCTGGCCATGCGCCACCGCTACCTTCAGCTCAGGAACTGCTTCCTTCAGGAAATCATGAATTTCCGCCAGATCGCTGATACGCGGAACGACATAGAAGGAATGGCCGCCCCGGTAGCGCTCGCGCAACAACGTCTCGCGAATGACCAATGGGTCGAAGGGCGAGATGAAGGTGCGCACCGCCATGCGGTCGACCGGTGGCGTGGCAATCAGCGACAGCTCGCGCACGCCCGTCAGCGCCAGTTGCAGCGTGCGCGGGATCGGCGTCGCCGACAACGTCAAAACATGGACGTCGGTCTTCAGGTCCTTCAGCCGTTCCTTATGCTTGACGCCAAAATGCTGCTCCTCGTCGATGATCAGCAGGCCGAGATTCTTGAACGAAATTGCGGAGCCCAGCAGCGCATGGGTGCCGATAACGATATCGACCTGCCCTTCGGCAATGCCCTTCTTGGTCTCGGCTAACTCCTTTGAGCCCACCAGCCGCGACGCTTGTGCGACACGTATCGGCAGTCCGGAAAAGCGCTGCGAGAATGTCTTGAAATGCTGACGCGACAACAATGTCGTCGGCACCACCACCGCGACCTGAAACCCTTCCATCGCCGCGATAAAGGCGGCGCGCAGCGCCACTTCGGTCTTGCCGAAGCCGACATCGCCGCAGATCAGCCGGTCCATCGGCCTACCCGCGCCGAGATCGTCACGTACCGAGTCGATGGCCGTCTGCTGGTCGTCGGTTTCCTCGTAAGGGAACCGGGCGGCGAACTCGTCATAGAGGCCTTCGGCCGGCACCAGGGCCGGTGCCGCCCTCATCTGCCGCTCGGCGGCGATGCGGATCAGTTGTCCGGCCATGTCGAGCAGGCGCCGCTTCAGCTTCGCCTTGCGCGACTGCCAGGCGCCGCCACCGAGCTTATCGAGCGTCGCTTCGGCCGTGTCGGAGCCGTAGCGCGACAACAGCTCGATGTTCTCCACCGGTAGGAATAGCCGGTCGTCGCCGGCATAGTGGATTTCCAGGCAGTCATGCGGCGCGCCGACCGCTTCGATGGTGCGCAGGCCGATGAAACGGCCAATGCCATGGTCGGCATGGACGACAATATCGCCGGCCGACAAGGCCGAGGCTTCGGCAATGAAGTCGGACGCGCGCTTCTTGCGCTTCGAACGCCGGATCAGCCGGTCACCCAGAATGTCCTGTTCGGCGACGACAACCAGCTTTTCAGTCTCGAAGCCGGATTCCAGTGGCAAAACCGCCAATGCGGCCTGTCCGGGCTCGAGCTGTTCGGCCTCTGCCAGCGTCTTGACCTGCTTGAGATTGCCGAGACGGTGCTCAGCCAGGATCTGGCCAAGCCGGTCGAGCGAGCCTTCGGTCCAGCCGGCTATAACGACGCGGCGGCGCGCCGCGCGCTCGTCGGCTATGTGCCGGACGACGACATCGAAGACATTGACGTTCGGATCGGCTCGCTCCTCGACGAAGCTGCGGCCATGGCGCGAGCCGGCGTGGAAGACCTTCTTGCTTCCCAGGTCCGGCGCGTCGAACACGGTAAAGTCGATGTCTTCGCGCTCGCCAAGCGAAGCCTTCAGATTCTCCGGCGAGAGATAGAGCAGATCCGGCGCCACCGGCTTGTAGGGAACCGCATCCTTGAGCGCCGCGTCAGCCTGCTTTTTTCGCGCCTCGTAGTGATCGAGGATCAGCGTATGGCGCTCGGCCAGTGCCTCATGTGCCAGATGGTCGAAAACCACGGGTGCGTCGGGCAGGTAGTCGAACACCGTCTCCAGCCGCTCGTAGAAGAACGGCAGCCAATGCTCCATGCCCGCGAAGCGCCGGCCTTCGCTGACCGCCGCATAGAGTCCGTCGTCACGCTGGGGTGCGCCGAAAGCCTCGATATAAGAGCGGCGGAAGCGGCTGATGGTTTCGGGCGTCAGCGCCACCTCGCTCATCGCCTGAAGCGCCATCGACTTGCGCTGGCCGGTGGTGCGCTGCGTGGCGGCATCGAAGACGCGGATCGATTCCAGCGTGTCGCCGAAGAAATCAAGCCTCAGCGCCTCGCTCCAGCCGGGCGCAAAGAGGTCGAGAATGCCGCCGCGCACCGCGAATTCGCCGATGCCGCGCACGGTCGGCACCCGCTCGAATCCCGACGTCTCCAGCCGCGCGATCAACGCATTCATGTCGATCTGGTTGCCGGGCCGGGCGTGGAAGGTTTGGGCCTCGACAAGCTCCGCGGGCGGAATGCGCTGCAGCAGCGCATTGGCGGTGGTGAGAATGACGGCACGGTGCGGCTTCTTCGCCAGTGCGATCATGGCGGTCAGCGCATCGAGGCGCTTGGCGGCGGCATCCGAACCGGGCGAAACACGGTCGTATGGCAGGCAGTCCCAGGCAGGCAGTTCCAGCACAGGCAGGCCCGGCGCGACGAACGACAGCGCCTCGATGATGGAAGGCAGGCGCTGGCCGTCGCGGGCCACGAACAGCACCGGCTTGTCGGGTGCGATCTCGAGCGCCGTCTGCACCAGCGCGAAAGCCTCGTAGCCGTCCGCGACACCGTCGACGATGAACTGGCCGGCGCGGCCCTTCGGCAAGCCAATGGTGGGAATGAGAGCCATTAAATCACGGTCTTGTTTGTCGCAATTCCCATGGGAAAACCGCTTCGCACTTTTCCTGGAATTGCTTGTGTGTTCAGAAAGTCATTGTCCGGCGGGACGCCAGGATCTTTTGCAGGACGGCACAGTCGATCTCCGCCGGGACCGGGCGTTCGCCAGTGACCAGCGGCAGGAATTCCGTGTCGACAATATCGAGGAGCCTCTCATATTGGTCGATTTCCTCGGCGGTCAAGGTGCCGATCTCGGCATCGGCGAAGGTGCCGAGGATGAGGTCCATCTCGCGCATGCCGCGATGCCACGAACGGAACAACAGCTTGCGGCGATGCGCGTCCAGCCCCTCGCTTGATCGTTTCGTTCCGGTCATTGTGCCGCATCCTCGCTTCAAGCGGCGCATATAGCGTGGATAGTGGGCGCTGTCAGCCTTGCGCTGCGGCCGTCGCGACATAAGCTGACATCATGCGTCCTTCCATCCTCGATCCCCTGTTTGTCCCGATCACCTCGCTTGCCGGCGTCGGGCCGAAGGTTGGCGCGCTGATCGAGAAGGTCGTTGCTGCCGATCTCGGCGACCGCGCCGCACGCGCCGGCGACCTCCTGTTCGTGCTGCCGCACACCGTCATCGACCGCCGAAACCGGCCGGGCATCGCACTCGCGGCCGAAGGCGCCATCGTGACGCTTGAGTTGCGCATAGACCGCCACCAGCCGCCACCGCGCGGCAACAGGTCGGTGCCGTACCGGGTGTACGCCCATGACGACACCGGCGAAATCGGCCTGACCTTCTTCCATGCCCATGCCGCCTATCTCGAAAAGGCAATGCCTGTGGGCGAGCATGTCGTGGTGTCAGGCCGGATGGAATGGTTCAACGGCCGCCCGACCATGGTCCACCCCGACCATATCGCGCTCGCCAGCGAAGCCGAGAACCTGCCGCTGGTGGAGCCGGTCTATCCGCTGACCGCGGGACTGTCCGGCAAGGTGCTGCGCCGTGCGATCGGCCAGGCGCTCAGCCGCCTGCCGGAGCTGCCGGAATGGCAGGATGATGCCTTCATGCGCCGCGAGAGCTTCGCGTCCTTCGGCGACGCGCTGACCCGCGTCCATTATCCCGCCGACCCGATCGATGTCGCGGTCGAAGGGGCTGCATGGCGCCGCCTCGCCTATGATGAATTGCTCGCCGGCCAGGTCTCGCTGGCCCTGGTGCGGGCAAAGGTGCGGCGCCTGTCAGGCCGCCCTCTCGTCGGCGATGGCCGCATCGTCGAGAAGCTGCGCACAGCCCTTCCCTATTCGCTTACGCCCTCGCAGGAATTCGCGCTCGCCGAAATCAACGCTGATCTCGCCGATCCGGAGCGCATGCTGCGGCTGCTGCAAGGTGATGTCGGCTCGGGCAAGACGGTGGTGGCGCTGCTTGCCATGGCACGCGCCGTCGAGGCCGGCGGCCAGGCGGCGCTGATGGCGCCGACCGAAATCCTCGCGCGCCAGCATCTGGCGACGATCACCCCGCTTGCCGCCAAGGTCGGCTTGAGCATTGCCATCCTGACCGGCCGTGAAAAGGGCCGCGAGCGAGCCGAAACGCTGGCGGGTCTTGCCAGCGGCGAGATCGACATCGTCGTCGGCACCCATGCGCTGTTTCAGGAAACCGTCAGCTTCCAAGACCTGGTCCTGGCCGTCATCGATGAGCAGCATCGCTTCGGCGTTCATCAGCGGCTTGCCATCACCGCCAAGGGCGACGCGCCCGACATGCTGGTCATGACCGCGACCCCCATCCCGCGCACGCTGGTGCTGACCGCCTTCGGCGACATGGACGTGTCGAAGCTGACTGAAAAACCGGCCGGCCGCCAGCCGATCCGCACCGTTAGGCTGCCGCTGGAGCGGCTCGACGAGCTGGTCGGCCGCATGCTCGATGCCGTCGCGGATGGCCAGAAGATCTACTGGATTTGCCCGCTGGTCGAGGAATCCGAAGAAATAAAACTGATGTCGGCCGAGGATCGTTTTGCCTCGCTGAAGCCACTGTTCGGCGATCGCATCGGCCTTGTCCATGGCCGTATGAAGGGTGTCGAGAAGGACGAGGCGATGCGCGCCTTCAAGCAGGGTGAGACGCGCATCCTGATCGCCACCACGGTCATCGAGGTCGGCGTCGACGTTCCTGACGCCACGATCATGGTCATCGAGCATGCCGAACGCTTCGGCCTCGCCCAGTTGCACCAGCTGCGCGGCCGGGTCGGACGCGGCGACAAGCCCTCGTCCTGCGTACTGCTGTACAAGGATCCGCTTGGCGAGACCGCAAAACGCCGGCTGTCGGTGATGCGCGAGACCGAGGACGGTTTCCTGATCGCCGAGGAGGACCTGAAACTGCGTGGCGAAGGCGAATTGCTGGGCACCCGCCAGTCCGGCACGCCGGGTTTCCAGGTGGCGCGCATCGAGGTGCACGCCGACCTGCTGGAGGCCGCCAGAGACGACGCCAGGCTGATCCTGTCGCGCGACCCCGAACTGCAATCGGACCGCGGCGAGGCGCTGCGGCTCCTGCTCTACTTGTTTGGCCGCGACGAGGCCGTGCGGCTCCTGCGGGCCGGATGAGGTCCCAGCGGCGGATTGGCCAGGGTTCCGTTGATCGGGTCGCCGTTCAGCGTCACCAGTTTCGTCTTCACCTCGGGGGCCACCAGCCCGGCCGACACGATCAGTTTGGCGCCGTCCTCGATGGTCATGTCGAGCGGCACGATGTCCGACTTCAAAACATACATCAGGAAACCGGTCGTCGGGTTCGGCGTGCAGGGCATGAACACGGCGATCAGCGGGTCGCCTTCCCGGTCGAGCTTCTGGTTGATCTCGGTTTCCTTTTCGCTGGCGACGAACACCAGCGACCACACGCCCTTGCGTGGATATTCGACCAGCCCGACCTGGCGGAACATGTCGCCCTTGTTCGACAGCACGGTCTCGAAAATCTGCTTCAGCGAGCCGTATATGCCGCGCACCAGCGGCATGCGGCCAAGCAAGCGCTCGCCAAAGCCGACTATGGCGCGGCCGACAATGTTGGCTGTCAGGAAACCGATCAGCGTGATCAGGATGAGCGCGACGATGAGCCCGAACCCCGGAACCGGAAACGGCAGATAGGTGTCGGGGCTGTACCGCGCCGGAATATACGGTTTCACCCAGGAATCGACCCAGCCGATGAACGACCAGGCGATATAGGCGGTGATCGCCAGCGGGGCGCAGACGATGAAGCCCGTGAGGAAATAGTTCCTCAGCCGCGTCATGCCGGAAGTCTTGGGAGCGTCTGACATGGTTCACCGGAGGCGCTATTGCGACGCGACATTAGTGAACCGGAAGGCGCTTTGGAACTGCGAAGTTTTTAAAGGCGCCTGTTTACAAGCGCCTATTCCACGGTCACCGACTTCGCCAGATTGCGCGGCTGGTCGACGTCGGTGCCCATGAACACGGCGGCGAAGTAGGCGAGCATCTGGATCGGCAGCGCATAGATGATTGGCGAGATGATTTCCGGCACATCCGGAAGCACGATCGTCTCCATCGTCTTCAGGCTCACCTGCGCCGCGCCCTTGGCGTCGGTGATCAGGATGATCTTGCCGCCACGCGCCGCCACTTCCTGCATGTTGGACACGGTCTTTTCGAAGATGCGGTCGTGCGGCGCTATCACGATCACCGGCATGTTCTCGTCGATCAGCGCGATCGGCCCATGCTTCAACTCCCCTGCGGCATAGCCTTCGGCGTGGATGTAGGAAATTTCCTTGAGCTTCAGCGCGCCTTCCATGGCGAGCGGGAAATTGGTGTCCCGTCCGAGATAGAGCACGTCCTTGTAACGCGACAGTTCCCGGGCGACCCGTTCGATCTGCTCTTCGAGCTTGAGCACCTGGTTGGCATAGCGCGGCGCCTCCGAAAGCGCTCGCACCAGCGTTTTCTCTTGCTCCTTCGAGATCGCTCCGCGCGCCACGCCGGCGCGCACGGCAAGCGACGCGAGCACGGACAACTGGCAGGTGAAAGCCTTGGTCGAAGCGACGCCAATCTCTGGCCCGGCCAGCGTCGGCAGCACGACGTCGGATTCGCGAGCCATGGTCGATTCCCGCACATTGACGACGGCGCCGATCTTCATCCCGGCCTTGCGGCAATAGCGCAAGGAGGCCAGTGTATCGGCGGTCTCGCCCGACTGCGAGATGAAGAAGGCGGCGTCGTTGGCCGACAACGGCATCTCGCGGTAACGGAATTCCGACGCGACATCGATATCGACCGGGAGCCGCGCATAGCGCTCGAACCAGTATTTGCCGATCAAGCCGGCGAGATAGGCGGTGCCGCAGGCGGAGATCGCCAGCCGGCCGATCTTGGCGAAGTCGAATGGCAGATCTAGCGGCTTGGAGACACCGGAGACGAAATCCACATAATGAGCCAGCGTGTGCGAGATCACCTCGGGCTGCTCATGGATCTCCTTCTCCATGAAATGGCGGCGGTTGCCCTTGTCGACCATGAAGCTGGTCGACAGCGACTGCTGGCGCTTGCGGTCGACCTTTTTGCCATCGATGTCGAAGATGGCGACGCCGTCGCGGCGCACCACCGCCCAGTCGCCGTCCTCGAGATAGGTGATCGAATTGGTGAACGGAGCGAGCGCGATGGCGTCGGATCCCAAAAACATCTCTCCATCGCCATGGCCAACGGCCAAAGGCGGGCCATTGCGCGCACCGACGATCAGGTCCTCGTCACCCTTGAACATGATGGCCAGCGCAAAGGCGCCTTCCAGCCGCTTCAGCGCCTTGTGCGCGGCCTCGACCGACTTCAACCCTTTGGCAAGCTCGCGCGCTACCAGGTGAGCAACAACCTCGGTATCGGTCTGCGACGAGAAGGAATAGCCGTCGCGGATCAGCTCCTCGCGCAATTCGGCGAAATTCTCGATGATGCCGTTGTGGACGATGGCGACGCCGTCCGAAAAATGCGGGTGGGCATTGGTCTCGTTGGGCACGCCGTGGGTTGCCCAGCGCGTATGGCCGATACCGATCATGCCGTCGAGCGGCTCATCCTTTAGCCGGCGTTCGAGGTTGACCAGCTTGCCCTCGGCACGGCGGCGGCCGAGCTCGCCCTTCTCGATGGTGGCGACGCCGGCGGAGTCATAGCCGCGATATTCGAGCCGCTTCAGTGCGTCGACGATGAGCGGCGCAACCTGCGAGTGGCCGACGATTCCAACGATACCGCACATGCAGACAGTCCCCGATTGCCAACGGAAAACCAGCGATATTTAGGCGTGGCCGGCCTGCCGCGAAAGTCACATTGCATTTCGCCCGCTGTAACGGACGCTTCAGCAGGCATGCACCATGACAGCCCGCTCTTGCAATCCAGTTACTGCAATCATTCGGTTTTTCGATGGCTTCGGCGAGAAAGCAGACCGTCGACCCAATCGCTAATGGTCGGCGCCAGCCGCTTTCTTCTTCGCGGCCGCCGCGGAAGCAAAGCGTTCGCGCAATTCCTTGCCTTTGCCGGGGATCGTCTTCTGGCGGGCGCGGCCGAAGGCCAGCGCATCGTCGGGTACGCTTTCGGTGATGACGCTGCCCGAGGCGATGTAGCCGCCCTTGCCGATCGACACCGGCGCCACGAGCGAGGAATTGGAGCCGATGAAGGCACCCTCGCCGATGTCCGTGAAGAACTTTGAGTAGCCGTCGTAGTTGCAGGTGATGGCGCCCGCCCCGATATTGGCGCCCGAGCCGACACGCGCGTCGCCGATATAGGTCAAATGGTTGACCTTGGCGCCGTCCTCGATAACGGCTTGCTTGACCTCGCAGAAATTGCCGACCTTGGCCTTGTTTCTGAGATCGGCGCCTGGCCGCAGCCGTGCGAACGGCCCGACATCGCAATTGGACCCGATGGTGGCGCCCTCGATGTGGCTGAAGGCGTGGATTTTAGCGCCGCCGGCGATCCTCACGCCCGGACCAAACCAGACGTTGGGTTCGACGATGGTGTCTGCGCCGATGTCGGTGTCGTACGAGAAGAACACGGTTTCCGGGGCGATCAGCGTCACGCCCGACAGCATCGCGTCATGGCGCCGGCGCTGTTGCCAGATGGCTTCGGCTTGCGCCAGTTCGGCGCGATTGTTGATGCCGAGCGCGCTTTCGAAGCTGGCTTCGGTGGCAACGACATCGAGACTTTGTGCACTGGCGATTTCGACGATATCGGTCAGATAATACTCGCCCTTGGCATTCTTGTTGCCGACCGCGTCGAGCAGTGTCAGCGCGTGCGCGCCGGCCACCGCCATCATGCCGGCATTGCAGAAGCCGATTTTCTTCTCCTCTTCGGAGCAGTCCTTTTCCTCGCGGATAGCCGTGAGCTTGCCATCCTTTTCGATCAACCGGCCATAGCCGGTCGGATTGGGTGGGCGGAATCCGATCACCACGACGGCAGCACCTTCCGCCAATCTCAGCCGCGCCATCGTGAGCGCTTCCGCATCGATCAGCGGCGTGTCGCCGAACATCACCAGGATGTCGTCATAACCCCTTGATATAGCTTCACGTGCGGCAAGAACAGCATGCGCCGTACCCAAGCGCTCTTCCTGCACGAAGGTTTCGGCCTTGGGTGAAAATTTCGCTACCGCCTTGCGCATCTCTTCCGCTCCATGTCCGATGACGATCGCATCGCTGCTGGCGCCGGCGGCGTCGGCCGCCTTCACCACGTGAGCGACCATCGGCAGGCCAGCGATCTGGTGCAGCACCTTCGGCAGCGCGCTCTTCATGCGCGTGCCTTCGCCGGCGGCGAGGATGACGGACAGGCAGGATCTCTGGCTCATGGACGGGCAACCGTATGAAAGGGTTGGGAATCAAGACACGATAGCAGTGGCGCCATGCTGCACCAATGCGGTTAAATTCCGGTGAGATGATAAAGCAGCTGACTCTTAATCAGCGGGTCCTCAGTTGAAATCCCGTACCTCACCGCAAGTCGACAAGCGTCAGCCCAGCCGCCCCAGCACCGGGAAATTTTCCAACAACCAGTAGGACACCGTCTGCACGCCACCGGTGAGGAAAAAGACGCCAGCGACCACCAGCAGTGCGCCGATGGCCTTTTCGACGCGGCCGAGATGGACGCGAAATTTGCCGAGGAAGCGCATGAAGGCGCCGGAGAACAGCGCCGCGATCAGGAACGGGATGCCAAGTCCGAGCGAATAGGCGGCGAGCAGCAGCGCGCCCTCGCCCACCGTTTCGCGGCCGCCGGCCAGGGTCAGGATCGGCCCCAGCACCGGGCCGATACAGGGGGTCCAGCCGAAGGCAAAGGCGAGCCCCATGACATAGGCGGCGATAGCATTTGCCGGCTTGCCCTGCGACTGGAAACGCGCCTCGCGCGACAACAGCGGAATACGCAGGATGCCGAGGAAATTCAGGCCCATCAGGATGATCAGCACGCCGGCGCCCATCGCCAGCGGCTCCTGCCAGACGCGCAGCAGCCGACCGATGGTCGACGCGCCGGCGCCTAGCGCCACGAACACGGTGGAAAAACCGAGCACGAAGGCGATCGAGGAATAGAGCAGCGCGCCGCGCGCGCCCTCGCGTGCCGTCGCACCTGCATTGCCGCGGAAATCGTCGACGGAGACGCCGGCCATGTAGCAGAGATAAGGGGGCACCAGCGGCAGCACGCATGGCGAGAGGAACGAGATGGCCCCCGCCCCAACCGCGCTGACATAGCCGATATCCAATGCCATTCCAAAACTCCAACCTATGGCGACGATATAGCGGCACGCCGGTTTGTCCGCCAATCACCATCGTGTGGTAAGTCATCGCGGGCGGGGAAGAAAGCATCCGCGCAGGGCGTTGACACGACGAGGCCGCGATTTCCCGCGCGCCTTCGAATATCAGCCACGGAGATTTTCATGAAAACGATAACCGCAGCGCTGGCCGCGCTCCTGCTCAGCAGCGCCGTATCCTTTGCCGCCGAAGCGTGGAAGGAAGCCGAGGTCAATGGCGCCAAGATCTACACCGACGCCAAAGGCATGACGCTTTACACCTATGACAAGGACGAAAAGGGCAAGACCAGCTGCTACGACAAGTGCGCCGCCAACTGGCCGCCGCTGAAGGCCAAGGCCGGCGCCAAGGCGGACGATGAATGGAGCGTCGTCGACCGTACCGACGGCACCAAGATGTGGGCCTATGACGGCAAGCCGGTCTACACCTTCATCAAGGACAAGAAGGCCGGCGACGTGACGGGGGATGGCGTCGCCGGCGTCTGGCACGTCGTCAAGGCGGACTGAGTTTCCCATCGGGAGTTCCGCCAAACGGGACTTCTCAACGGCCGCCGGGCATCCCTCCGAGTCCGGCGGCCGGGCCGTCGCCGGACTCGACCTGGCCCATTCCAGCCCGATTGGACCAGCAACAAATTGAACTTCTCCCAATCTTCCGAGGCTTGCGCCCACTCATTCTAAAATATGTGATGTTCTCCATACACTCTTAGAGTGTATTGCTGTCGGCGGCCCCGCATTTTGGGCGCCTGCCCTTGACCGGATGCAAAAGCGCGGCCATGTGAGCGACGAACAGAACCGAGATTTCGTCGCGCGCAGCGGAATTCTTCTGCCGCATCACAGCTGATATGAGACCTCATGGACGTCGTCGTCGTCGAATCGCCGGCCAAGGCAAAAACAATCAACAAATATCTGGGCAGGAACTACAAGGTTCTGGCCTCGTTCGGCCATGTCCGCGATTTGCCGGCCAAGGATGGCTCGGTGCGCCCGGATGAGGATTTTGCCATGTCCTGGGCGGTCGACACCGCCTCCGGCAAGCGGCTCGCCGACATCGCCAAGGCGGTCAAGGACGCCGACGGCCTGATCCTTGCCACCGACCCGGATCGCGAAGGTGAAGCCATCTCCTGGCACGTTCTGGAAGTGCTCAAGCAGAAGCGCGCGCTGAAGGACAAGCCGGTCAGCCGCGTCGTCTTCAACGCCATCACCAAATCATCGGTGCTGGAGGCGATGGCCAATCCGCGCCAGATCGATGCGCCGCTGGTCGACGCTTATCTGGCCCGCCGCGCGCTCGACTATCTCGTCGGCTTCACCCTGTCGCCTGTCCTGTGGCGCAAATTGCCGGGAGCCCGCTCCGCCGGCCGCGTCCAGTCGGTGGCGCTGCGCCTGGTCTGCGACCGCGAATCCGAGATCGAGCGCTTCATCCGCGAGGAATATTGGCAGATATCAGCTCTCCTCGGCACGCCGCGCAACGAGACCTTCGAAGCCCGCCTCACCGCCTTCGAGCGCAAGAAGCTGCAAAAGCTCGACATTGCCAACAAGGCACAGGCCGACGATATCAAGGCGATGCTCGAAGGCGCCACCTTCAAGGCGCTGTCCGTCGAAGCCAAGCCGACCAGGCGCAACCCCGGTCCGCCCTTCACCACCTCGACATTGCAGCAGGCCGCCTCATCGGGCCTCGGCTTCTCGGCCACGCGCACCATGCAGGTGGCCCAGCGGCTCTATGAGGGCATGGAGATCGGCGGCGAGACCACCGGCCTGATCACCTATATGCGAACCGACGGCGTGCAGATGGCCCCCGAGGCGATCGATGCTGCTCGCGATGCCATTGCGAAGGAATTCGGCCCGAAGTACCTGCCGGAGAAACCACGCCAGTACACCGCCAAGGCCAAGAACGCCCAGGAAGCGCACGAGGCCATCCGGCCGACGGATTTCATGCGCACCCCCGCATCGGTCAGGCAATATCTCGATTCCGACCAGATGCGGCTTTATGAACTGATCTGGAAGCGCGCCATCGCCAGCCAGATGCAGTCGGCCGAGATCGAGCGCACCACTGTCGAGATCGAGGCGCTGAATGGCGCCCGCACCGCGGAACTTCGCGCTGTCGGCTCGGTCGTTCGCTTCGACGGCTTCATCGCCGCCTACACCGATCAGAAGGACGACGACACCGAAGACGAGGAAAACCGCCGTCTGCCGGAGATCCGCTCCGGCGAGCAGCTTGCCCGCCGCGCGATCAATGCCACCCAGCACACGACCGAGCCGCCGCCGCGCTACTCCGAGGCGTCGCTGATCAAGAAGCTGGAAGAACTCGGCATCGGCCGCCCCTCGACCTACACCGCGATCCTGAAGACGCTCGAGGACCGCGACTACGTCACCATCGACAAGCGCCGGCTGGTGCCGCAGGCCAAGGGCCGCCTGCTGTCGGCCTTCCTGGAAAGCTTCTTCGCGCGCTATGTCGAGTATGACTTCACCGCGTCGCTGGAGGAGAAACTCGACGAGATCTCCGACGGCAAGCTCGCCTGGAAGGACGTGCTGCGCGATTTCTGGAAGGATTTCTCGGGCGCCGTCGCCGACATCAAGGAGCTGCGCGTCACCGATGTGCTCGATGCGCTGAACGAGGAACTGGCACCGCTGGTTTTTCCCGCCCGCGAGGACGGTTCCAACCCGCGCATCTGCCCCAAATGCGGCACCGGTAATCTGTCGCTGAAGCTCGGCAAGTTCGGCGCTTTCGTCGGCTGCTCGAACTATCCCGAATGCTCCTTCACCCGCCAGCTCGGCGACGCCGCCAATCCCAATGGCGAGAATGGCGGCGGCGAGGACGGTACCAAGTTGCTCGGCAAGGATCCTTATACGGCCGAGGAAATCACGCTGCGCTCGGGGCGCTTCGGCCCCTACATCCAGCGCGGCGACGGCAAGGAGGCAAAGCGTTCGAGCCTGCCCAAGGGCTGGACGCCTGATTCCATCGACCATGAGAAGGCGCTGGCCTTGCTGGGGCTGCCGCGCGACGTGGGCAAACATCCCGAATCCGGCAAGATGATCTCGGCGGGCCTCGGCCGTTACGGGCCGTTCGTGCTGCACGATGGCACCTACGCCAATCTCGACAGCATCGAGGATGTGTTTTCCATTGGCCTCAACCGTGCCGTCACGGTGATTGCCGAGAAGCAGTCCAAGGGCAAGGGTGGCCGCAACGGTGGCACGCCTGCGGCTCTGAAGGAGCTTGGCGACCATCCGGATGGCGGCAAGATCGTCGTGCGCGACGGCAAATACGGCCCCTACGTCAATTTCGGCAAGGTCAACGCCACGCTGCCCAAGGGCAAGGATCCGCAATCGGTGACGATCGAGGATGCGCTGGCGCTGATTGCCGAGAAGGAAGCCAAGGGCGGCGGTGGCAAGAAGCCGTTCCGCAAGGCGGCGGCAATCAAAGCCCCCACCGCCAAGAAAACAGCGGCCAAAAAGCCGGCCGCGAAGAAAAAAGGGTAGAACGGCGTGGCGCGCAGGATCACCGGAAGAAGTCACGGCGATCCCCGCACCGCCGACACCCGGGCCAAGGTCAAGGACGACTATCGGCCCTCGCGCGACGAAATCCTGCGCTATATCGCCGCAAACCCAGATCGCGCCGGAAAGCGCGACATCGCCAAGGCGTTCGCGTTGCGCGGCGACGACCGCGTCTGGCTGAAGGATCTCCTGCGCGACCTGCAGGACGAAGGCGTTTTGACCAAGGAGCGCAAGCGGTTGGCCAGGGTCGGCGCCCTACCCCATGTCGCCGTGCTCGACATCTTTGGCCGCGACGGCGATGGCATCTTGCTGGCGCACCCGGCCGAGGCAGTCGGTCCGGGCGAGCCTCCCGTGGTCTCGATCCGCGTTTCGCGCAGCGGCAACGGTCCCGCGCCAGGCATCGGCGACCGCGTGCTGGCCAAAACCTTCCCGACCGACGATCCGTCAGGGCCTGCCTATACCGGCCGAGTGATGAAGATCTTCGAGAAGCGCACGGACGCTGTCCTCGGCGTCTTTCGCGTGCTTCAGGACGGCAGCTTCCGCATCGAGCCGGTGGAACGGCGCCAGCCCGAGCTGATCGTCGACAAGGAATTCCAGAACGGCGCCAAAAACGGCGACCTGGTCGAAGTCGAGCCAGCGCGAGCCTCCCGCTTTGGGTTGCCCCGCGCCAAGGTGCTGAATGTGCTGGGTTCGCTGACCAGCGAAAAGGCGGTTTCGATGATCGCCATCCACGCGCACGACATTCCCCACATTTTCCCAGCCGACGTCATTGCCGAATCCGAGGCGGCGAAGCCCGCGACGCTTGACCATCGCGAGGACTGGCGCGACCTGCCGCTGGTTACCATCGATCCGGCCGACGCCAAGGACCATGACGACGCGGTCTTCGCCACCCCTGACCTCGACGAAAAGAACCCCGGCGGCGTCATCGCGACGGTCGCCATCGCGGATGTCGCGGCCTACGTCCGCCATGGCACGGCGCTCGACCGCGAAGCGCTGAAGCGCGGCAATTCGGTTTATTTCCCCGATCGCGTCGTGCCGATGCTGCCCGAACGCATCTCCAACGATCTCTGTTCGCTGCGCGAGGGTCAGGATCGTCCGGCACTCGCGGTGCGCATGACTTTCTCCGCGGAGGGCAGAAAGATCAGGCATTCCTTCCACCGCGTCATGATGAAGTCGGCGGCCAAGCTGGCCTATAGCCAGGCCCAGGCCGCGATCGACGGTGTACCGGACGACAAGACCGGCCCGATCCTCGACACTGTGCTGAGGCCGCTGTGGGAGGCCTATGCGATCCTCAAGTGCGGCCGCGACGGCCGACAGCCGCTGGAGCTCGACCTGCCGGAGCGCAAGATCCTGCTCAAGCCGGATGGCACGGTCGACCGCGTCGTCGTGCCGGAGCGGCTCGACGCCCACAAGCTGATCGAAGAGTTCATGATCCAGGCCAATGTCGCCGCGGCCGAAACGCTGGAGGGCAAGAAGCAGGCGCTGGTCTATCGCGTCCATGACGCGCCGTCGTTGGCCAAGCAGGAATCGCTGCGCGAATTCCTGCAGACGCTTAGCCTGTCATTGGCACGCGGCGCCCAGATGCGGCCCAGCCAGCTCAACGGCATTCTTGAGCGTGTGCGCGGCGCCGACAACGAGGCGCTGGTCAACGAAGTGGTGCTGCGCTCGCAGAGCCAGGCCGAATATTCACCCAAGAACATCGGCCATTTCGGCCTCAACCTCAGCCGTTACGCCCATTTCACCTCGCCGATCCGCCGCTACGCCGACCTGATCGTGCATCGCGGACTTATTGCCGCGCTCGGCCTCGGCCCAGGCGGACTGACGCAGGATGAGGAGGCCCGCCTCGAAGACGTTGCGGTGCTGATCTCCGGCACCGAGCGGCGCGCAATGGCTGCCGAGCGCGACACGGTTGACCGGCTGATTTCGGCCTACCTCGCTGAGCGCATCGACGACCGCTTCGATGCCCGCATCTCCGGCGTCACCAAATCAGGACTTTTTGTCCAATTGCCGCAATATGGCGCCGATGGTTTCATCCCGGTTTCAACTTTGGGCGGCGATTACTATATATACGATGAAACGGCCCGCTCCCTGTTCGGAGAACGCTCGGGCAAAGGCTACCAGCTCGCGGACCGCGTCGAGGTCCGGCTCGTCGAGGTGGCGCCAATGGCCGGCGCGATGCGCTTCGAGATGTTGACCGACCCAAAGCCCCTGCCAGGCTCCAGCAGGTCGTTTCACAAGGCTAAGGGCCGGGCCCGTGCGTCGCAATCGCGACCGGGGTCGCGCGGCAGGAGACGATGATGGAACAACAGGTTTTTGGCGGCGAACATCAGTCTGGCCGGATTGCCCGCCCACTGTGGACGGCGATGAAGCGGGGCATCTTGGGCCGCTGCCCGAAATGCGGCGAAGGCAAGCTGTTCCGCGGCTTCACCAAGACTGTCGAAACCTGCAGCGTCTGCGGCGAGGAGATCCATCACCATCGCGCCGACGATCTGCCAGCCTACCTGGTCATCGTCATCGTCGGCCATATCGTTCTCGGTGCCTTCATGGGCGTGGAAGCGACCTCGACGCTCTCCACCTGGCAGCACATTGCCATATGGGTGCCTTTGACCATCCTGCTCTCCATCGCGCTGCTGCAACCGGTCAAGGGTGCCGTCATCGGACTGCAATGGGCGTTCTATATGCACGGATTCGGTGGCGAAAAGGATGGGACGGAGTCCCACCACGGCGCCTGAGGCGCCGCTGGCGCAACACGCCAATCGCTAAGGCTACTTTCGCATGCAAGAAGTTTCCGCTAGGTCCCTGCGCATGGAAGCATTGACCAAGGCGGATGCCGACAAGCTCGACAAGGGTCTTGCCACGCATGGCGGCGGGCGCCTGCGTCCGCGTGACGCCGCGACGCTCATCCTGCTCGACCGCAATGGCGACGACGTCCAGGTGTTGATGGGACGCCGCCACGCCGCACACGCTTTCATGCCAGGCAAGTTCGTGTTCCCCGGCGGCCGAACAGACCCTGCCGACAGCCGCATACCGACAGCAACGGCACTCGACCAGCACGAAGAAGCCAAGCTGACGGCCGGCCCCGGCCGCACCAGCCGCGCCCGTGCCCGCGCCATTGCTTTGTCGGCGGTCCGCGAGACCTACGAGGAAGCCGGCCTGCTGATCGGCCGCAAAGGCGCCTTTGCCACGACCAGGCGCGATTGGCAGGGTTTCGTCGAACATGGCGTGGCACCGTCGCTGGAAGCGCTGCGCTTCGTCGCGCGCGCCATCACGCCACCGAACCGGGTGCGCCGCTTCGACACCCGCTTCTTCAGCGCCTGGCGTGGCGATGTCGCCGTCGAACTGGCCGATGGCGGCCCGACCAACGAATTGGAGGAACTGGTCTGGCTGCCGCTCGCCAAGGCCAAGCAGGCCGACATACCCGACATCACCCGAATGATCCTAGACGAACTGGAAAAGCGGCTCGCCGACGATCCGCTGCTGCGGCCGGGCGGACCTGTTCCTTTCTACCGGCTTGTCCGCAACAGCTTCACCCGCGAACTTCTCTAGAGCAATTCCAGGAAAAGTGTGCCGCGGTTTTCCCACGGGAATTGCGCAAGATCAAAGAGACAGAGTATTCAGCATCCCATGACGGTCGATACCCAACCACAGGGCGACGAACGCGTACACTGGCTGCCGATGGTGGCGGCGATTTCGTCGATCAGCGTCGTCGGCATCGCCATCGGCCTCGGCATGCCCTTGCTCAGCGTCATCCTGGAAACACGCGGTCATTCGGCCTCGATGATCGGCCTAAACACGGCTGTCGCCGGCCTGGCCTCGATCGCCGGGGCGCCGCTGGCCACGCCGCTCGCCATGCGCTTCGGCGTCGCCTGGGCCATGATCGCCATGATTGCCACCGGGGCGCTCGCCTTCGTCGGTTTCCATTTCGCGCCCGATTTCTGGATGTGGTTTCCGCTGCGCGTCGTTCTGCACATCGCGCTGACAGTGCTGTTCATCCTGTCGGAATTCTGGATCAGCACGTCGGCGCCGCCACACCGGCGCGGCCTTGTGCTTGGCATCTATGCCACCGTCCTGTCGCTCGGCTTTGCCGCCGGGCCGTGGCTGTTTGCTCATCTCGGCAGCTCCGGCTTCAGGCCGTTCGGCGTCATCATTGCCCTGGTGACGCTGGCTGCCATACCGGTGCTCGCCGCGCGCAACGAAAGCCCGACCATCGTGGCCGACAGCGAAACCAGCCACTTCCTGCGCTATATCTGGCTGGTGCCAACCGCGACTTTCGCCGTACTCGTGTTCGGCGCCGTCGAGACTGGCGGCTTCGCGCTGTTCCCGATCTACGGCAACCGCATCGGTTATTCCGAGGCCGACGCGGCGCTGCTGCTGACCATGATCGGTCTCGGCAACGTGCTGTTGCAGATCCCGATCGGCATGATCAGCGACCGCGTCTCGGACCGGCGCTATCTGCTGCTCGCCTGCGCCACGGTCGGTCTCGCCGGCACGATGTTCATGCCGTTTTTTGCCGCTAACTGGCACTTGATGGCTGCCCTGCTTTTCGTCTGGGGCGGTGTCGTCGCGGCCATGTACACGATCGGCCTCGCCCATCTCGGTTCGCAGCTCTCCGGCCACGAGCTGGCTTCGGCCAATGCCGCTTTCGTGCTGTGCTACGGCGTCGGCATGGTGCTTGGTCCGCAGGCGATCGGCATCGGAATGGACAGTTTCGGGCCTTCCGGCTTTGGCTGGTCGCTCGGCCTGTTCTTCGCCGCCTACATCGCCTTGGTCTGCTTCAGGCTCGTCCGCAAGCTCCTGCTGTAGCACCCCACCGTCGAGTGCCCTTATCCGCCGCGCCGCGGCAGATACTGACAGAACCGTGTCAGGAGCGTGCGGTTAAAAGAGTGTCCCCTGATACCCGAAGTTGAGGACACTGCCATGATCGACAGCGGCTTTGAGACCACATCACTGCGAATGACGCTTCTGCTGCTTGTAACCTTCCAGGCACCGGCCTCGGACGTGGACCGCATCATGGATGCGGTGGTTGCGATCGCCCCGCTGGTTATGGGTAAATATGATCGAAACGCCTACCAGTCGGCGCATGGCATCGAGCGCTACCGGCCACTTGCCGGCGCGGCCGCCGGCGCCGAGGCCGAATTGCGGCGGCGCCCCGGCACGGTCGAGGTTTCGTTCGAACTGCCCGACGACCAGGCGCTGGCGGCTCGCGTCGTCGAGGCGATTTTCCAGGCGCATTCCTATCAAGAGCCGGTGATCCGCATCCAGCCGATCCTTGCCAGCCGCTCCAAGGGGCTGGACGACCGTGCCAATCCGAATCGCTGGTGGAACACGACCGGAGACTGGAAGAAGGTTGCGGTATCCGAAGCGGAAACCGCCTGATCTATGCATTCTGGGCTGCTTGGGCGAGCCACATAAGGTTGGCCGGGCTTGACTTTCCAGGCACGTTCTTTATGTGTCGCGCCAAGTTTCCCGCGTCCGGGTGTTTTCCCGTGCTCCAGCGGCCAAAACCCCACGAACATAACGGACTGAGATCATGGCCAAAGCCGCAAACATCAAGATCAAGCTTCTGTCGACCGCCGACACCGGTTTCTTCTACGTCACCAGCAAGAACAGCCGTACCAAGACCGACAAGCTGTCGTTCCGCAAGTACGACCCGGTCGCCAAGAAGCACGTAGAATTCAAGGAAACCAAGATCAAGTAATCTGGTTTCCCTTTGGAATGCCGAAACGCCGCCCATCGGGCGGCGTTTTCGTTTGGCCGGGCGGCTGATGTCCGTCAGCCCGGCTGAGCGCTTAGCCGATGCGGTCGCCGCTCTTCTCGTCGAACAAATGCAGCGATGCCGGATCGGCCGACAGGCGCACCATGTCGCCGGGCTTCACGGCCGCGCGGCCGATCGCAAAGACGCAAAGCTGCTGGCCGGCCAGTTTGACGTAGAACTGCGTCGACAGGCCGAGCGGCTCCACCACTCCCACTTCGCCTTGCAGGGCGCCGTCATCAGCCAGCCGGATATGCTCGGGCCGCAGCCCGACGGTGATGACGTCACCGTCCCTGAGCGGCAGGCCGTGCGGCAGCCGAAGCTTCTGGCCATCGGACAACACGGCGTCCACCTTGGCGCCCTTCTCCACCGTCGCCGGCAGGAAATTCATCCCAGGCGAGCCAATGAAGCCGGCGACGAACATATTGGCCGGCCGGTCATAGAGATCGAGCGGCGCGCCCACCTGCTGGATCAGCCCGTCATGCATGACAACGATGCGGTCGGCCATGGTCATCGCCTCGATCTGGTCGTGGGTGACGTAGACCGAAGTGGTCTTCAGTTGCTGGTGAAGCGCCTTGATCTCGGCGCGCATATGAACGCGCAGCTTGGCATCGAGGTTCGACAGCGGCTCGTCGAAGAGAAAGACCTTGGGATCGCGCACGATGGCACGGCCCATGGCGACACGCTGGCGCTGGCCGCCAGACAATTGCCTGGGCAGGCGTTGCAGGAACGTATCGAGCCCCAGCCGCTTGGCGGCACCATCGACGCGCGCATCGATCGCCGGCTTCTCGGCCTTTCGCAGCATCAGGCTGAAGCCCATGTTCTTCGAGACGTCCATATGCGGATAGAGCGCATAGGACTGGAACACCATGGCGATGTCGCGGTCCTTGGGCGCAACATCGTTGACCAACCGCTCGCCGATGCGGATCTCGCCGCCCGAGGCTTCCTCGAGCCCGGCGATCATGCGCAAAAGCGTGGACTTGCCGCAGCCGGACGGTCCGACCAGGACGACGAACTCGCCATCGGCGATTTCGAGATCGACCGCGTGCAGAACGCGCACGGAGCCATAATCCTTGCGGACCTTTTCGAGCGTGACAGAGGCCATCGGTCTATCCTTTGACGGCGCCGGCGGTCAGGCCGGTGACGAGATAGCGTTGCAGGAAAGCGAAGAAGATGCAGACCGGGATCAGCGCCAGGATCGACGCCGCCATCATCTGTCCCCAGTCGACGGCGAACTTGCCTATGAAGGTGAGCAGGCCGACGGCGAAGGTCTTCTGGTCGTCGCTGGAGATCAGCATCAGCGCGAACAGCAGCTCGCTCCATGCGGCGGTGAAGACGAAGCCCAGCGTCGCGCCCATGCCGGGCAACGTCAGCGGCACGATCACTTTGCGCATTGCCTGCGCGCGCGTGCAGCCGTCGATCATCGCCGCCTCCTCCAGGTCCTTGGGGATGCCGTCGAAGAACGACTGCATCAGAAAGGTGGCGAAGGCGGTGTTGAAGGCGGTGTAGATGATGATCAGCCCGGTCAGGCTGTTGATCAGGCCGATCTGCCCCATCACGCGGTAGATAGGCGGAATGACCATCACCAGCGGAAAGGTCTGGGTCAGAAGCAACATGAGAGCCAGTGCAGCCTTGCCGCGAAAGGTGAAACGCGACATGGCGTAGCCGGCGAGCGTGGCGATGACCGTGACCAGTGCCGCCGTCGACACCGAGACGATGACGCTGTTGAGGAAATAGCGCGGGAAATCGGTGGCTTCGAGCACGGTCACGAAATTCTGGATCGTCATGTGCGACGGCCAGAAGGTGATGCCTTCGGAATAGAGCAGCCGCTCCGGCGTGACCGAGATCTTCAGCGTCCAGTAGATCGGGAACAGAGCGAAGACGACGTAGGCGGCGATCGCGGCGTAAAGGCCGATGCCGCCGAAGAAGCGCTGTGAAGCTGAGCGTCCGGCGATCATCAGACGTGCCTCACAAGCGAGCGGCGAATGGCGATCAGCACGATCGCGTAGGCGATGAGCAGGACGAGCAGCAGCACCGCCACGGCCGAGGCATAGCCCTTGTCCAGCGACTTGAAGGCGCTGACATAGATGTAGACGGGCACCGTGTTGGTCGAGCCAGCCGGTCCGCCCTCGGTCATGACAAAGATGAGGTCGGCAAAAGTGGCGATCCAGATCGTGCGCAACATCACCGTTATGGCGATGGTTGGGGCCAGGAAGGGCAGCGTCACCTTGGTGAAACGTTGCAACGGCGAAGCGCCGTCGATCGCCGCCGCCTCATGCAGTTCCGAGGGAATAGACTTCAGCGCCGCCAGCAGCGTTATGGCGAAGAACGGAATGCCGAACCAGACATTGGCTACGATCGGCCCCCACATGGCGGTGGAGGGATCGGACAGGACGTTGGTCGGTTCGGCTTTCAGCCCCAAGGCGAACAGCCAGTGCGGCAGCGGACCGACGATCGGATTGAACAGCCAGGCCCAGGTAAGGCCCGACAGGAAGGACGGAACCGCCCAGGGCAGGAAGACCAGCGCCTGCACCGCCTTGCGGCCTGGAAAAGGTTTGTCGAGCAGCAGCGCCAGGCCAAGGCCGAGGAAGAACTGAAAGAACAGGCTGGCCACCGTCCACCACAACGTGTTGATCAGCGCCTGGCCCAGCACCTGGTCCGACAGCATCGCCTCATACTGCCCGAGCCCGACATACTCGGACTTGAAGGCCGAAAATTTGCGGAAGGAGTAGCTGATGCCGATGACCAACGGCACGAGCAGCACCACGACCAGCAGGATGATCGCCGGGCTGAGGTAGAGCCAAGGCTCGATCGTCGCGTAGGAGAGCCGCTTTTTTCGTGGCGGCGCCGCGGATCGAATTTCGGATACGGCATAGGTCATACGATGCTCACGGTGAAGGATGGATGCCGGCATTGAAGCTGCCCCCTTCCCCCCGTTCACGGGGAGAAGATGCCGGTAGGCAGATGAGGGGCAGCGCGAACTTGCGAATGCTGGCGCCGCCCCTCATCCGTCACCTCGTGGCACCTTCTCCCCGTGAGTGAACGGGGAGAAGGAAGAGCAGGTGCCTACTTCTTGTTCTTCGCCAGCCAGTCCTGCTGTTCCTTGGTCAGGAAGGCAGCCCATTGTTCGGCGACCTCCTTGGCCGTCTTCTGGCCGAGCAGCACTTCCTGGAAGTTCTTGATCGCGACCTGGTCGACGAAATTGCCGAGGTTTTCCAGATGCGTCGGCGGCGTCACCATTTCATATTTGGAGCCGTCGCTGAGTTCCGTGAACCAGCCCTTGAACTGCTCGGTCTTGAAATGGGGATCCTGGTCCGCACCCTTGTGGATCGGCACGACGCCAACTTCCTTGGCCCATTCCAGATTGTCCTTCGGCGACAGAAGCGTCGCCATCAGCTTCCAGGCGTCGTCCTTGTGCTGCGAGTTGGCGAACATCGCCCAGCCGGCATAGCCGAGCGTCGGATAGGACTTTCCGCTTGGTCCGACCGGCAGCGGCGCCACGGCGAAGTCGTCGGCGCTCATCTTGTCGGCGATGCCGAGAAGCGCGTCCGGATCCTGATTGAGCATGGCGCAAGTGCCGGAGTAGAAGCCGGTGACGGTTTCGTTGAAGCCCCAGCTCACTGCATCCTTCGGCGCCAGACCATTCTTGTACATGTCGGCCAGCATCTGCAGGCCCTTGACCGAGCCCTCTTCATTGATGGTCGAGGTACCGTCCTCGTTGAAATAGCCGCCCTTGCCCTGAGCGATGTTCATGAACATGTGCATGCCGTTGAAGGCGCCCGGCCCGCCGCGCAGGCAGTAGCCGTATTTTCCGGGAATGGCCGAGATCTTCTTGGAATCGGCGACAAACTCGTCGAGTGTCGCCGGCGGGCCGTCGAGACCAGCCTCCTTGAACAGCTTCTTGTTCCAGAACAGCGCGTTCACATAGTAGCCATACGGGATC
Organism: Mesorhizobium sp. URHB0026; assembly: GCF_054059755.1. Lineage (NCBI taxonomy): Bacteria > Pseudomonadati > Pseudomonadota > Alphaproteobacteria > Hyphomicrobiales > Phyllobacteriaceae > Mesorhizobium > Mesorhizobium sp. URHB0026. The sequence continues at coordinate 4,592,431 of NZ_JBSSCN010000001.1, forward strand.
ATAAACTGGGTGTTGTTGACCGTCGAGCCGAACTGTTTGGCGCGGTCGCCGAGCGTCTTGGCGTCGTCCCATTTGGCCATATAGGGGCCGAGATCCTCGAGCTGGGCATTGTTGGCGTAGAGCCCCATCCAGCGTTCCGGCATCTCGACCACATCGGGCGTATCGCCGGCCTGCACCATGGTCAGGAATTTCTCGAAAGCCTGGCCCCAGGGCAGCGAGACCAATTCGACCTTGACGCCTGGATTGGCCGCCTCGAACTCGGCGATCTGTTTCTTGAGGAATTCGGTGCGCGGCGGGCTGGTGATAACCTCGACCATTTTCAGGGTTGAATCGGCGAGCGCGCCACCGGCGGAAATCGCCAGCCCCGCGACGGTGGCAAGCATGACGGTCAGTTTTTTCATGTTCAAGACTCCCATTTTGAACCCGCTATTTTCTGGCTTTTTCGAAGGCCTGGGCGACATCCGCCCAGAGATCCTCGACACTTTCCAATCCGACATTGAAGCGGATGGTTCGGGGGCTGACGCCGAAGCGCGCCATCGAATTCAGTCCCGGCGTCTGCTCCAGCGACGCCTTGGCCGGTACGACCAGGCTCTCATGCCCACCCCAGCTGACGCCGATGCGGAAATATTTCAGCGCGTCGACGAACACGGGAATGTCGATGTCCTCGGTAACCTCGAACGAGAACAATCCGCCATAGCCGGCAAGCGTCGCCTTGCCCGGATGGTTCGAATAGGCTGGATGGTTGACCCGCTCGACATTGCCATGCGCCTTCAGCCGCTCGGCGATGGCAAGCCCGCTCTTCATATGGTGGGGCAGACGCAGCGGCAGCGTGCGCAGGCCGCGCAGCAAAAGCCAGGCCTCGAACGGCGACAGCTTGCCGCCGAGATAGGAATAGGTCTGCTCGTTGATATGCTTGATGTGCGCTGCCGAGCCGGCCACCACGCCGGCAACGGTGTCGCTGTGGCCGCCGAGATATTTCGAGGCCGAGTGCAGCACGAGGTCGACGCCATGCGAGATCGGCTTCTGGAACACCGGGGTCGCCCAGGAATTGTCGATGGTGGTGACGATGCCCTGCTCTTTTGCCAGCCGGGTCAGATGCGGCAGGTCCTGGAGCTCGAACACCATCGAGGTCGGGCTTTCCAGATAGAGCAGCTTGGCGCCGGGCAATGCCGCGGCAACCGCATCCGGGTCGGAGCCGTCGACATAATCGACCTTGATGTTGAGCCGCGGCAGAAGCCGCTCGAACAGCCGGTAGGCATCGCCATAGCAGTTGCGTACCGCAACGATGCGCTCGCCCGCGCCGACGAAGGCAAGCACGGTGGCGCTGATCGCCGCCATACCGCTGGAGAAGCCGCGTGCGGCCTCGGCGCCCTCGAGCGCGGCGACTCGGGCCTCGAACTCCATGACCGTCGGATTGTCGCCGCGTGAATAGATCGGCTGCTTTCGTTTGCCGGCAAAAGTATCGGCCATTTCCGCATAATTGGCGAAGGTGAACAACGAGGTCTGGTAGATCGGAGGCACGACGGCACCGCCGGGAAACGGTTCGTCATGCGCCAAAAGCGTCGCCGCCTCGGCGAGATAATCGTGGTCGAAGCCGTCTGGATGCCCGTTCATTTCAGGTCCGAAAGTTTGAGTTTGGCCGCACCGCGCTTCAGATCGTCCTCGACGGTGGCGATGAGCTTGAGCGCCTCGTCGCGGGCTCCCTGCGGATCACGCGCGGCGATACGTTCGTAGATGGTGCGGTGATAGGGAAAGCTGGCATGGCCGAAATCGCGCACACCGAGCGGATGCTCCCAGAAGCGATGGAACAGTTCGTGCATGGCGGCGATGATCTGTTCGAACAGCGGATTGCCGGAGACCCGGTAGATCGCCTGGTGGAATTCCCAGTCCTCTTCCGATGACATGCCGTCGAGGGTGCGAAACGCCTGCTCCATTATATCGAGCTTGCCTTCGATCTCGGCAATGTCGGCCGGGCTTGCCCGCTCGGCGCACAGTGCCGCTGCTTCCGCCTCCAGCGCGCGGCGGATTTCCAGCGTCTGCATCAGGCTGGTGAAGTCATTGCCGCCCGCCAGCGTCAACGGCAAATGCAGCATGTCGGGCGAGACGGCCGCCTTGAGAAACGTGCCGCTGCCTTGCCGGCGTTCGACCAGACCCAGTCCTTCCCACCGCGTCAGCGCCTCGCGCACCGTGTTGCGGCTCACCTTGAGCCGCTCGGCCAGGATGCGCTCGGTCGGCAGTCGCTCGCCAGGCCGCAAGGCCTCGGCGCGGACGAAGCTCACCAATGCCTTCAGCACGGCGTCGTCACGGGCCGTCGTCTGAATGGGTGGCAGACTGTTCTGGTCCACATTTCCTCCAAGTGGTCCAATGGTCCAACCAATTTCTGCACAGACGGAGCCTCCTGTCAATCGCTTGTCAGGAGGCACACGGCATTCAGCCCATGGAAGGTGACGCGCTGCGTTCGGAAGGGCGCCCGGCTCCGGAAGTCGGTCCGAACCATCTGGTCAGCGCATCGGCCAATCCCTGTTCATTCTCAACGCCAACCCAAGCCACGTATGCATCGGGCCGAATCAAGATCGCGTCGGGTGCGCCGACCGTTCCGAGTAGGGGAAGCTCCCAGGCACCGGCATACAAAGCGTCGATCTCCCGGACCCGGCCGGCCCAAGGCACAATATCCAACCTGCCTGGCTCACCGAAATTGAGGAGCAGCGGCCGCGCGTCGTGGAGCAACGTGAACAGTCGCAACGGCCCGTTGGCGGTGCAGAGATCGAGGTCGGGTATTCGTCGCCCAAGCAGCCCGTGCCCTTCCCCGAGATCGTAGTGGACACCCAGCCCAGACATCTCCGCGGCGATCCGTTTGCGTGGCCCATCCATGGCGAGCAGTTCGGCGAATGTGTCGCTTAAGGCCTTGGTGCGAGCATCCATCCGACGAAGCGCGACCTGCGCCATCGCGTTGCGCAGCACGCGGGCGGCGACCGGATGGCGTTCGGCCTGGTAGCTGTCGAGCAGGCTTTCCGGCGATATTCGCTTTACCACCTGGGCCAGCTTCCATCCCAGGTTCACCGCGTCCTGCACGCCGATATTGAGACCCTGTCCGCCCATTGGGGGATGGATATGCGCGGCGTCACCGGCTAGCAGCACACGTCTGTCGCGGTAAGCGGCAGCCTGCCGCGTCACGTCGGTGAACCTGGAAATCCAGGTCGGACTGTGGACCCCGTAGTCAGTGCCGTAGACGCCGGCAAGCGCCTCGCTGAGATCGCGCAGTGTCGGTTCACCACCAATGTTCAGGTGTCGCTCGGTCAGCACGACACCCACCCGGCCACCTTCCTCAATCTTGCCGATCGCATGGATGCCATGGGCGTCACTGCGAAAGCCCAATGCTGGTTCCTCCGCCATCTCGACCTCGGCGATCATCCAGCTCATCGTCGGATCCCATCCTTCGAACGCGATCCCCGCGGCCTTGCGGATCATGCTGCGTCCTCCGTCGCAGCCGACGAGATACTGCGTCCGCAACCGCTGGCCGCCGGACAGATCGATGTCGACGCCACCATCATCCTGTGCGAAGCCCGTGACGTCCTGCCCGCGATAAATCGGCACTCCGAACTCGCTGATCCAGTCGGCCAATATCCGCTCGATGTGGTTTTGCCGCAGCGCCAGCAGATAGTTGTGCCGCGTGGGAAAGTCGCTGATGTCCAACCGGGTCATGTGGAAGCCCACCGACGGCGATGTCTGTCCCTGCGAGAGGAAGCGGTCGGCAATTCCGCGCTGGTCGAGCACCTCGATGGTGCGGGCGTGCAGGCCACCTGCGCGCAAACCGATGAGTTCCTGGTTCGGCCGCCGCTCGACAATGGCCACATCGACGCCCGCCAATGCGAGTTCGCCAGCCAGCATCAACCCGGTCGGACCGCCTCCGGCGATCACCACCGCATGATCCCCACGCACTCGGCCTCCTGGCAACAATTCCGGCATTTCGCCACTCCCGTTTCCGTTAACTCAGGTCGTGGTTCTACGGGAACAGGCGGGTCTTGCCGCAAGCCCCTTGCGCGCCATATGTATGAAATGGAGGGGATGGCTCTCCTTCCCCCTATGCATATGGCTGTGAAAAGTCGCGGGCGTTGCCAAGCGATAGCGGGCGAAGGTGCAACCCTTTCAATCCAGAAAGCGGGACCCTGCCGCAAAAAAGCCCCGGCACTTCCGGGGCTTGATGCCGATTCCTGATGTCATATCGGATGAAGGGGGCCGGTCGGCGTTTGGCAGCGGTACGAGGAGGCCACTATGTGCCAGCGCCGGCCGGCCGACCCCACGGACCCAGGAGATGCGGCGGACCTGAGCATCATGGGGTATTCGAGGATCGAGCCGGCTGTCTACCTCGTGCCGGCTTCTTCTTGGACTTCACATTTGCGCAAGAGCTTATGAAAATCAACAGTTTCTTAACCAAGGCTCGTGAATCGCTTGGATTAAGGTAAATGGGTAACCCTGTTGGGGTTGACCGGATAATCGGGCCGGACTGTCAGGCTGCCTTGGCAACGACGCGGTTGCGGCCGCCGCTCTTGGCTTCGTAGAGCGCGAGATCGGCGCGCTTCATCAGCGCCGCAACCGTATCCACGCCCTTCAGCACCGATGACACGCCAACGCTGACGGTGACCTCGATCGTCTTGCCCTCGGCTCCGATGGCGAACGGCATCTGGGCGATTTCGGCACGAATGCGTTCGGCCACCCTCTCGGCCACTGCGCCGTCGGTATCGGGCATCACCACCACGAACTCCTCGCCGCCGAACCGGCAGGCAAGGTCGATACCCCGGACGTTTTTGCGCAGCCGCCGCGCGAATTCGCGCAGCACCTCGTCGCCGCCGTCATGCCCATGCGCATCATTGATGGACTTGAAGCGGTCGAGATCGGTGATCATCACCGACAGGGGCCGTCGCCGCGCCACGGCGCGGTCGAACAGCGTCTGCAAATGGCTGTCTAGATAGCGGCGATTGTGCAGCCCGGTCAGGCCGTCGGTCACGGCCATTTCGATGGTCTGGGTGACGCTGGCGCGCAATTGGTCATTGTAGCGCTTGCGGCGCACCTGGGTGCGCAGTCGCGCCGTCAGTTCCTGCTGGTCGATCGGCCGCATCAGATAATCGTTGATGCCCAGTTCGAGCCCTCGGATGATGCGCTCCTCCTCGCCCTCCTCCGCCAGCAGGATGATCGGCACGAAACGGGTGCGGTCGAGGGAGCGCAGTTGCGAGCAGAGCCTGAGCGGGTCGAAATCAGCGAAGGCCGTCGAGATCATCACGCATTCATAGGGCGTCTCCGCGGCCTGGAAGAATCCGGCATGCGGATCGCCGGTGACGTCGAGGTCGGCTCGGTCGCGCAGCATCTTCTGGAGGCGCTCGACCGACGATTTGCGCTCGTCGATCAAAAGTACCTTCGGCGTCGTGTCCTCGGACGCGAAATTGCGGCTCAAAAGTTCTTCGATGCCGATGTTGCGCGTGGTCGAGGCGCGCAGCCGAAGCTCGTCGGTCAGTGACTTCAGTCGCACCAAGCTCTTGACGCGCGTCATCAGCTGCAAGTCGTTGACCGGCTTGGTCAGGAAATCGTCGGCGCCGGCCTCCAGCCCGCGCACGCGGTCGGTGACTTGGTCGAGCGCGGTGATCATCACCACCGGAATGTGCGACGTCGCCGGATCGCTCTTCAATCGCCGGCAGACCTCGAACCCGTCCATGTCGGGCATCATTACGTCGAGCAGCACGACATCGACCTTGCCGTTCTCGCAGGTCTCGATCGCATCGGACCCATTGGTGGCGGTCAGAACCTCGAAATACTCGGCCAGCAGCCGGACTTCCAGCAGCCTCACATTGGCAGGGATGTCGTCGACGACGAGGATCCGTGCAGTCATTTCACAACGCTCCGGCTCGGCTGGAAGGGTACATCAGGCATCGCCCAGATAAGATTTGATGGTTTCGATGAAACGCGGCACCGAGATCGGCTTCGAAATATACGCCTCGCAGCCGCCTTGGCGGATGCGTTCCTCATCGCCCTTCATCGCAAAGGCAGTCACCGCAATCACCGGGATGACGTGAAGATCGTCGTCCTCTTTCAGCCATTTGGTCACCTCCAGTCCCGACACTTCGGGTAGTTGGATGTCCATCAGGATGAGGTCCGGCCGGTGCTGGCGCGCCAGATCGAGCGCCTCCAGACCGTTTCGGGTGCGCACCGTCTCGTAACCGCTTGCTTCGATGAGGTCCCGAAAGAGCTTCATATTGAGCTCATTGTCCTCGACGATCATGACCTTCTTAGGCATCGACATCCCGTCCCGGCCGTCCTCCGCCGGAGGTGGCCGTCATGCGCTCTTTCCTTGAACGCACCAAACCCTGCTTCACTATACGGCAATATCATTGACGAAACGGAAACCCGAAGCCTGCAAAGCAGCATGAATTCCGCCTCGCCTCCCTGCGCGTCCAAAGGGCGCGCCCTACGCTAATGGCTTGCCGCAAGCAATTCTTGCCATTACTGCGGGAGAGACTCATTCCACACACCGAAGGTAGTGATGGCAAACGCAGCGTCAATGCGCGAGGAGGCGGAAACCATTGCCGTGAAGGCACTGGGCTTCGTTGCCGCCGATCCGGAGCTTTTACCGCGCTTTCTGGCGATCACGGGAATAGAGGCGCATTCGATCCGCCGGGCGGCCGGCGAGCCGGGCTTCCTGGCCGGCGTCCTGCAGTTCATTCTCGCCCACGAGCCGACCTTGATGCGCTTCGCCGAGGAAACCGGCACGCCACCAGCGGCTGTCGGCAAGGCGTTGCGCGCCTTGCCGCTTGGCGATGACAATCACGAGTATTCCACATGAGCGATGATCCCGAAACCGCGCGCCAGATCGAGGAACTGGCGGCTGACGACCGACCACTGCTGGTGCTCGACGTCGATGACGTGGTGCTCGAATTCATCCGGCCTTTCCCGCATTTTCTCAAGGCGCGCGGCTATGGCCTGACGCTGGCTTCCTTCCGGCTGACCGGCAACATTGCCGAGACAGCGAGCGGCCGCCTGATCGAACAACCCGAAGTCACCGCACTCCTGGGCGATTTCTTCGACGCGCAAGCCGATTGGCAAAGCATCACCGATGGCGCCGCGGAAGCCCTGACAGGGCTCGGAGACCGCGCGGAAATTATATTGCTGACAGCCATGCCGCACCGGCATCGTGCCGTGCGACGCGCCCATCTCGATGCACTGGGGCTAGCCTATCCGCTGCTGACCACCGAGATGGCCAAGGGACCGGCGGTAGCCAAACTGCGCGGCAAGAGCGGCAGGCCGGTGGTCTTCGTCGACGATCAGCCGGCCAATCTGGCGTCGGTGCGTGACTCGGTCGCCGACGCAAATCTTTTCCATCTGATGGCCGACAATTCCCTGCGCACATTCCTGCCATCGGTCCCGGACGATGTCATCGTCGTCCAGGATTGGCACGAAGCCGCGCCTAAGATCGCTGGCGCGCTGGGGTTCTAATCCAGGCGTTTTGGTGCGATCCCGGACAGAAAAACGGTTCGCACTGTTCCGGAATTGCTCGAGGGCAGAACACTCAAGGATTGAGCTTCGCCCCCGCCCCGCCGTCAGCGCCGCCGCCATTATCGCTGCCGCCATTATCGCTACCGCCATTGTCGCCGCCGCTCTCATCGTCCGAGCCGTCACCGCCGTCGACGCCATCGTCCACCGCAGGGTCGGCGGGCTTCAGCATGACACCGTTGACAGTGACCGAGCCGTCGGCCTTGGTGTTGATAGCCCATTCCAGCTTGCCGTCCGGCAGCGTCTTGGCAAAACCCTTCGCCATGAGAGCGACAGGCACATACTGCCCGACCTCAGGCTCCGCCTTCGCCGCTTCCTGCAGATGCTCCATGATCTTGTCGAAGCCGGCGACATCGACAGTGAGATTTGCGTCGGGTTTCTGGCCGAAGCTTGTCATCTCACCTTCCAGTGCGATCTCCATGTCCTTGTTCTTCACGATACTGTGGCCGATGACGACCTTCGGCGTCTTGGCGAGGAAGTCGGCTTTGAGCTGGTCGCCGAACTCGGCCGGCAGCGGCGGATCCTGGTTGAGATCAAAGGCTTCGATGGCCTTCTTCGCCATGCTGTCGAGATCGATGTTGGCGCCACCGAAATTCAGGTCGATATCGGTGGGCAGCAATGCCACGCTCCAACTCGGCAAAAGCTGCTGCGGCACGGTCAACCCCGAAGCCTTGATGCCATAGCTGACCTTACCGTTCTGGGCGACGCCGTCGGAACCGAACGCTATGCCGAACTGGGTTGCTCCGAACGTGCCGATCGGGCTGTCGACCCCGAAGTCCTTGAAGCCATAGGTTCCGTCGACACGCTCCCACACCGGAAGCGCTGCAAGCAGAAGCGACTTGAGCCGCGCCTGGTTTGCCTTCAGCGTCTTCTCGTCCTCGTTGGCCACGGCAAACGCCAGAAGATCGAGCAGAGGCTTGGTCTGCACGCCCTTGCCGCTGGCCTCCACGGAAAATTCCGGCGACTTCACGGTGACGGGAAAATTCAGCCCGCTCTCGGGATCGTTGAATTTTATCGCTTCGACGAAGTTCGAAATCTTTTGCGACGTCGTGAAATCGACGCCGCCATTGGTCGCCTTGGTCGCGGAAAGCGTCACGGAGCCGGCGCCGGCGGTCACATCCATCTTTTGCTTGGCATCCTGCGACGACATCGTCATCCCGGCCATCGAACTCGTGGCGTTGGTGAAGGCCGCGAGCTTGGGGTCGTAGACGCCGTTGCCCTTGCCGTCCTTGATCGAGAACTGCGTGCTCTGCTTTCCCTGAGGGCCGTTGAATTCAAAGGAGGCGCTCTGCGAAAAATCCATCGAGACATCCCAAGACCCGTCGCTGCGCGGCTTGACCAGCAGGGCGTAGGGCGCAAAGTCGAATTTCACCAGCTTCTGGTCGGGAAAGCTGCTGGCCAGCGCCTTGAAATCAAATTCGATCTTGTAGGCGTCCCCTTCTGTCGAAACCTTCAGGATCCCCTTGTCGAGCGCCTGTTTGCCGACATAGCGCGACAGATCATCGGACAATTGCTTGGCGCCCTGACTGTCGACGGACTGGCCGAAAGCAGGCGCGCTCAGCAGGAGCGCGGTAAAGGCAATAGGCAGCATACGGTTCACGGGAATTCTCCGTTCGCTCGAAAGGCAAAAATGGTTTCGTATCTCTGGTAGGGAAATACCATCGCGACTGCAAGCCGATGACAGTCAGGCAATCGGCTTCAACACCAGCCGCATCAGCGGCCGACCGGCCTTGCGCTCCACAAGCCTTTCGAACCCGGCTGTCTCGAACACCCCCGATGACCCGACAAACAGGCCGATCGAACGCGAATCGCGGGACAGGTCGATCGGGCAGGCCTCGACGAGCCGCGCCCCGTTCCTGCGGGCGAACTCGATGCCACTTTCGACGAGGCGGTGCGTGATGCCCCTGCCGCGCGCCTTGGCGCGGATGAAAAAGCACGAGATCGCCCAAACGGCCGGATCGGACGCCTCGGTGGGATCGATCGGCGCCGAGCCCCTACCCTTGTTGTTCCATTCGGGCACGTCGGCGCGTGGCCCGATCTGCATCCAGCCGACCGCCTTGCCGTCCTCGAAAGCCAGCAGGCCGGGCGGCGGGCCGGCTTCGATGCGCGCCTTGATGTGATCCTTGTTGCGTTCACGGCTGCTCTCGCGCCGCGCGGCCGGCGCCAGCCGGAAATGCGTACACCAGCAGCCGTAGCAGGCGCCCTGCTTGCCGAAAAGGTCCTCGAATTCAGGCCAGAGCTCCGGCGCCAGCGGCACTACGGTCGTGCTCATGCGTTCTCCCCAGGCCAGGCTTGTCGCTGGCCTTGCGCTGTCGTACCATTGGTTCTGTTCTCTTTATGTTCGCAGCGATGGCGGCCCCTGTCAACAATCCCGACCACGGTTTTTGTCGTGACTGCCTGACCTTTCAGCGCAGTGAAACGGGCCGTTGCGAACGCTGCGGCAGCCCTCGTCTTGCCCGCCATCCCGAGCTTTACCGGCTGCACCTTGCCCATATCGATTGCGACGCCTTCTACGCGGCCATCGAAAAGCGCGACAACCCTGCGCTCAAGGACAAGCCGCTGATCATCGGCGGCGGCAAGCGCGGGGTCGTCTCCACCGCCTGCTACATCGCTCGCATCCGCGGCGTGCGCTCCGCCATGCCGATGTTCAAGGCGCTCGAGGCCTGCCCGGAGGCCGTCGTGATCACGCCCAACATGGAAAAGTACGTGGCCGTCGGCCGCGAGGTATGCGCCATGATGCAGGCGTTGACACCGCTGGTCGAGCCGCTGTCGATCGATGAGGCCTTCCTCGATCTTGCCGGCACCGAGCGCCTGCACGGACTGCCACCGGCCGTGGTGCTGGCGCGCTTTTCGCTGGCGGTGGAGAAGGAGATCGGCATCACCGTTTCATCAGGCCTGTCCTATTGCAAATTCCTCGCCAAGATAGCGTCCGATTTCCGCAAACCGCGCGGCTTTTCCGTTATCGGCGAGGCGGAGGCGGTCGGCTTTCTGGCCACGCAGCCGGTGACCATGATCTGGGGCGTCGGCAAGGCGTTCAACGCCACGCTGGAACAGGATGGCATCCGCACCATCGGCCAGCTCCAGAAGATGGAGCGTGGCGACCTGATGCGCCGCTATGGGGTGATGGGCGAACGACTCTACCGGCTTTCGCGCGGTGAGGATGTCCGCCGCGTCGACCCCGACCAGGACGCCAAGAGCGTATCGGCCGAAACCACTTTCGACACCGATATCGCCTCACTGGACGAGCTTGTCTCGGTGCTGAGGGGCCTTTCGGAAAAAGTCTCGGCGAGGCTGAAGAAATCAGGTATCGCCGGGCGCACCGTGGTGCTGAAGCTGAAGACCCAGGATTTCAGGCTGCGCACGCGCAACCGTCAGCTCGGCGACCCGACCCGGCTCGCCGACCGCATCTTTTCGACCGGCGTGGAACTTCTTCGCAAGGAGACCGACGGAACGAAATTCCGATTGCTCGGCATCGGCGTCAGCGACCTCTCCGACGACGACAAGGCCGATCCGCCGGATTTGGTCGATCTGCAGTCGCGCAAGCGCGCCATGGCCGAAGGTGCCATCGATGCGCTACGCGACAAGTTCGGCCGCAAGGCGGTGCAAACCGGCTACACCTTCGGCAAGGGCCGCGACGCCCATCCGCCGGAGCCGCTGGAAGATTGAACCCGATCAGCTGCGTCGAAGATCGATGCGGCTGGTCACCACGCTCTTACCGGTCTTGGGATCGCGGTCGACCACGGTCAAGACAATACCGTCCGCACCGTTTTTCTGCACGGTAAGCTGCGCGGCGCGGTCGCCATTGACCTCCTTGGCCCAGCGGATGGCAAGGTTTATCGCATTGCCGGAACGGTTTCCGTTCAACTGCGCCGGTCCGGTGCGCGATCCCACATAGACACCGCTGTATTTGGCGCCGCTGGTCTTCAGGCGAGCACTGATGGCGCGTGTCACCAGGATCAGGCCGCGGCAATTGCCGTCGAGGGACAGCGAAGACGATGTCGCATTCGATTTGAACGTACAGGAAACGCTGACCGTTGGCGCCTGCGTCGTCACCTGAACGGTTCCCTTGCCGGCGAAATTGCCCTTGAATGATTGGAGAAATTTGCTCTCGTCCGCATGCGCGGCAGTGGCCGCGACGGCCAGGCACCCGGCAAGCACAAACCGCGTGAGTAATGTCATCGAAGGTCTCCTTGTGACGGGTGGAACGGCGATCGGTGATGCTCAGGCGGACATCGCGACTCAACGCGGCTTGCCATGTCAGGTTCCGCCCGCGACAGGGCCGTTTTGCAACGTCGCGTCGATATCCCTGGCCCAGTCAAATGCGGCGGCTAGTGGTTGCGGCAAAAACCCCGGCTTGCGAGATAACTGACATGGCACCTACCCCCTCGATCCCCAAGGCCGCTTTCTGGATGGCGCTGTCGATCGCCTCGTTCCTGGCGATGTCGGTCGCCGGGCGCGCCACGACCGCCGAGCTCAACGTCTTCCAGGTGCTGGAACTGCGTTCGGTCATCGGGCTCTTCATTCTGCTGCCGCTGGTGATGATGAGCGGCGGCTTCGCGGCGATGCGCACGCAGCGTCCCACCGCTCATATCGCCAGAAACGTCATCCACTATACCGGGCAGGCGGCATGGCTCTACGCATTGACCTTGATTCCGTTGGCCGTGCTGATTTCGATCGAATTCACCACACCGATCTGGACGGCGATCCTGGCGGCGACTTTTCTTGGTGAAAGGCTGTCCCGGCCAAAGCTTGCCGCGATCGTGCTGGGCCTGATCGGGGTGGTGATCATCGTTCGCCCCGGTGTGGGCTCGATCGATCCTGGCCATCTCATCGTACTCGGCGCCGCGGTTTGCTTCGGGATCTCGGTGGTCCTGGTCAAGTCGCTGACGCGGACGGACAGCGTCGTGCGCATCATCTTCTGGATGCTGATCATCCAGTCCGTGGTCGGCCTCGTTCCAGCCCTTTACGAGTGGCGCAACCCGCCGCTGGAACTGTGGCCATGGATCGTGCTGATTGCCTTCACCGGCATGTCGTCGCATTTCTGCATGGCCCGTGCGCTTGGCTATGCCGACGCCACCGTCATTTCGCCGATGGATTTCCTGCGTGTACCGTTGTCGGCGCTCATCGGCTGGCTGCTTTACAGCGAGCAGATCGACGCCTTCACCGCTGGCGGTGCATTGCTGATCCTGACGGGCAATCTGCTCAACTTGCAGCGCAAGGCAGTCAAGCCGGCAGAGGTCGCGGCGTCGTAGCGTTGCCGGTCAGTTCCCTTCGTCTGGAATGTTGAGCACGTGTCCGCACGCCTTGCAGTGTACTGCGTCCGGCTCATGACGCTGCAACCCGCATTGCGGGCAGGGAAAGAACACCTTGGCCGGCCGAAAGATCGCCTGCGCCAGCCTCACGAACAGCGATATGCCGATGATCATGGTGACGATCGCCGTCAGCTTGCCGGCTATGCCCGGCAGCACGATGTCGCCGAAGCCTGTGGTCGTCACGGTCGCGACGGTGAAGTAAAGCGCGTCGATGTAGTTTTCCAGTCCGGCTCCGTCGCGAAAAAAGAACGTGTAGACGAAGCCCGTGATGACAAAGAGAAAGGTCAAAAGGCTGATGACCGCTTGGCTTGCCTCGCGCCAGGGCCGCAGGCCGCGCATCTCGAAATGCCGCCAGATCGAACCGCTGCGCGACAGCGACCATAGCCGCAGGATGCGCAGAAAGCCGAGGCTCGCGAGAGCCGTCGGCATCAGCAGCGTCAGAAGGATGAAGGCATCCACCCAGAGGGTCGGCTGCTTCATCAGGCGCGGCATGTCGTTGGAGGCGAGCAGCCTGGCAATCAGATCGAAGGCGACGAGAGCCGCCACGGCATAGTCCAGCCACAAAAACGAGGCCGACTGCTGGATGACCGGGGTGGCGATGAAAAAGCCGATGATGGCGAGGTCGATGATGACAGCCACCAGTTGAAACCGGAACGCGGCCGGCGAGCGTCCGTGATAGAGCCTGCGCAGCCTGTCGCGTAATCGCGCCGTCGCGGAAAGGTCCTGCGATGGGCGCCTCTCCTTGGCCTTCATGCTGGCATGAGCAGCCGGTGCTGGCCCGCGGATAGCCGCCTGTCAAGCGCGCGGATCACACCAGTTCCACTTCAATCACGCCCGGCACGGCGCGCATCGCCGAGGCGATCTGTGGCGAGACGCGATAGCCGCCTTGCAGAGCGATCTCGACCTCGCCCTGCGCCTCTTCCTTGATCACGATGATGCTCACCTGGCTTTCACCGCGCTGCGTGAGCTGGGATTGGATTATCGAGGCAGGTCCATCGTTCCTGACGAAAATGCGCAGCGCCTTCTGGATGCGGCTTGCCTCGTCTTCCAGCGATTGCACCGAGTTGATGCGCAGGTTGACGCCCTCGGGCCTGTCCTCCGCCGCGACGGTGATGACAACCGAGCGGCCGGCGTCGAGGAGGTCACGGTACTGCGCCAGCCCTTCCGAAAACAGCACCGCCTCGTACTGGCCGGAGGTGTCGGAAAAGGCCACCACGCCCATCTTGTTGCCGGTGCGCGTCTTGCGCTCCTGCTTGCTGGTAACAGTGCCGGCAAGCCGGCCGGCGGAAGCGCCGCGCTTGACGGCGGCGGAGAACTCCGCCCAGTTCTGCACCCGCATCTTCTGCAGCGCCGCCTTGTACTCGTCGAGCGGATGCGCCGAGAGATAGAAGCCGACGACCTGGAATTCACGGTGCAGCCGATCGGCGGCGAGCCACGGATCGGTCGCCGGCAGATTGAGCGCCTGGGACTGTGCGCCGAGCGAGGCGCCGAAGATGTCGGCCTGACCCGAAACGGCGTTCTGCTGGGCGAGCGACGCCAGCCCCATCATCCGTTCGACGCCAGCCAACATCTGGGCGCGGTCGTGGCCGAAGCAGTCGAGCGCGCCGGCCATTATCAGGCTTTCGAAAACCCGTTTGCCGACGATCTTCGGGTCGACCCTTTCACAGAAATCGGCCAGGCTCTTGAACGGCTTTTCGCCGCGAACGGCGACGATGTGCTCCACCGCGGCATCGCCGACGCCTTTCAGCGCGGCCATCGAATAATAGATCCGGTTCTCGCCGACCTCGAAGGCACGGAAACTCGTCATCACCGACGGCGCCAGGACTTCGATGCCGAGCCGCAGCGCATCCTGGCGGAAGTCGGCGAGCTTGTCGGTGTTGCCCATGTCTAGCGTCATCGACGCCGCCAGGAACTCGACCGGATAATGCGCCTTCAGATAGGCGGTCTGGTAGGAGACGACGGCGTAAGCGGCCGCGTGAGACTTGTTGAAACCGTAGTCGGCGAACTTTGCCAGCAGGTCGAAAATGAAGTCGGCTTGCGGCTTTGCGACGCCGCGCTCGACCGCGCCGGAGACAAAGCGTTCGCGCTGCTTGTCCATCTCGGCGCGGATTTTCTTGCCCATGGCGCGGCGCAGAAGGTCGGCTTCGCCAAGCGAATAGCCTGACAGCTCCTGCGCGATCTGCATCACCTGTTCCTGGTAGACGATGACGCCTTGCGTCTCCTTCACCAGATGATCGATCTTGGGATGGATCGAGGCCATCTCCTCCTCGCCATGCTTTCTGGCGTTGTAGGTCGGGATGTTCTCCATCGGTCCCGGCCGGTAGAGGGCAACCAGCGCGATGATGTCCTCGATGCAGTCGGGCCGCATGCCGATCAGCGCCTTGCGCATGCCGGC
Source organism: Mesorhizobium sp. URHB0026 (assembly GCF_054059755.1). NCBI lineage: Bacteria > Pseudomonadati > Pseudomonadota > Alphaproteobacteria > Hyphomicrobiales > Phyllobacteriaceae > Mesorhizobium > Mesorhizobium sp. URHB0026. The sequence continues at coordinate 4,607,677 of NZ_JBSSCN010000001.1, forward strand.
ACTTTCCACCTGGAACACGCCAACCACCTCGCCGCGCGACAGCATTGCGTAGGTCTCGGGATCGTCGAGCGGGATGGTCGCCAGATCGATATCGATGCCGCGCCGGCGGATCAACTTGACGGCCGTCTCCAGCACCGTCAGCGTCTTCAGGCCGAGGAAGTCGAACTTCACCAACCCCGCCTGCTCGACATATTTCATGTTGAACTGGGTGACAGGCATGTCCGAACGCGGATCGCGGTACATCGGCACCAGTTCCGACAAAGGTCTGTCGCCGATGACGATGCCGGCGGCGTGCGTCGAGGCGTGGCGGTAGAGGCCCTCCAGCTTCTGCGCCATGTCGAGCAGCGTCTGGACGATCGGCTCCTTCTCGGCCTCCTCGGCAAAGCGCGGCTCGTTGGCGATGGCATCGGCGAGCTTGACCGGATTGGCCGGATTCTGCGGCACCATTTTCGAGAGCTTGTCGACCTGGCCATAGGGCATCTGCAGCACACGGCCGACGTCGCGCAGCACGGCGCGCGCCTGCAGCGTACCGAAAGTGATGATCTGGCCGACCTGGTCGCGGCCGTATTTCTGCTGGACGTAGCGGATCACCTCTTCCCGGCGGTCCTGGCAGAAATCGATGTCGAAATCGGGCATCGACACGCGGTCCGGATTGAGGAAGCGTTCGAACAGCAGCGAGAAACGCAGCGGATCGATGTCGGTGATGGTGGTCGAATAGGCAACCAGCGAACCAGCGCCCGAACCACGCCCCGGCCCGACCGGAATGCCTTGCGCCTTGGCCCATTTGATGAAATCGGCAACGATCAGGAAGTAGCCGGGGAATTTCATCTTTTCGATGATGCCAAGCTCGAATTCGAGCCTCTCACGATACTGCTCGACCGTGTAGCCCGGCGTCGGTCCGTGCAGGGCGAGCCGCGCATCGAGCCCCTCGCGCGCCTGACGGGCCAGTTCTTCGGCCTCGGCCTTTTCGGCGGCGTCCTTGTCGGAGGCATCTCCGCCCGTGAAACGCGGCAGGATCGGACTGCGGGTTTTTGGATAGTAGGAGCAGCGCAGCGCGATCTCGACAGTGTTGTCGATGGCTTCAGGCAGGTCGGCGAACAATTTCGCCATATCGGCCTGACTGCGCAGGAAATTGTCCGGCGACAGCCGGCGGCGGGTGTCGACGGCGACAACCGACCCCTCGGCGATGGCGATCAACGCATCATGCGCCTCATACTCGTCGCGCGATGAGAAGAAGGCTTCATTGGTGGCAACCAGCGGCAATTCATGGGCATAGGCGAGATCGATCGAGGATCTCTCGATCATCCGGTCGTAGCCCGAAACCCGGTCCAGTTCGACATAGAGGCGGTCGCCAAACATCGCCTTGAGCGTCAGCAGGCGCACTTCGGCAAGATCGCGGCGATCTTCCTTCAGGGCCATGCCGATCGGGCCGCGCGGCCCGCCACTAAGACAAATCAGGCCGTCACACTGGCCGTCCATCATTTCGGTGGTCAGGTGCACCGCTTCGCCGGGCGGTGTTTCGAGATAAACGCGGCTGACCAGTCTGACGAGGTTGGAATAGCCGGTTTCCGTGGCCGCGATCAGCACGACCGGCCGCATATCGGGACCTTGCCGACGGCGGTCACGCTGGCCGTCGCTGTTTTCGCCGGAAAAGGCGAGTGCTATCTGGCAGCCGATGATCGGCTGGATGCCGTCCTTCACCGCCTTCTGGGCGAACTCCAAGGCGCCAAACAAATTGTTGGTGTCGGTCACCGCGATCGCTGGCGCTTCGTCCTTGATGGCATGGCCTACAATCTTGCCGAGTTGCAGAGCGCCTTCCAGCAGCGAATAGGCCGAGTGCACGCGAAGATGGACGAACGGCCGCGCCGGCGCCTCCGGCCGCGCGGCCGCGATCGCGGCCTCGCGCTTCAGGGGATCGCGTGGAAGTCTCTCATCCGCCATGGTTTCTCGCGCTGTCCGTAAGGCTTGAGTCGATGGAGATGTATTGTCCGGGACCGGACGATGCCAGTCCAGCACAAACGACTACCGACCCACAGGCTTCCAGCCGTTCAGGCGAATTCCATGATCACCGCGTCGACGGCCAGGCTGTCGCCCGGCTTGGCGTTGAGTTTCGAGACGACGAGGTCGCGCTCGGCGCGCAGAACGTTTTCCATCTTCATCGCCTCGACCACGGCCAGCGTCTCGCCCGCCTTGACCTCCTGGCCTTCGGCGACAGCGATTGACACGACGAGGCCCGGCATCGGGCAAAGCAGCAGCTTCGACGTGTCCGGCGCTATTTTCTCCGGCATCAGCCGTTCCAATTCGGCGGTGCGCGGCAGCATGGCGCGCGCGGTCACCGACATGCCTTTCCAGGCGATGCGGAGGCCATTGGCGACAGGACGAATCTGGGCGGCAACCCTGCGCTTGCCGACCGTGCCGCGCCAGATCAGATCGCCAGGCCGCCAATCGGACGAAATGGTCAGCGCCTTGCCGCCATCTATGGACAGGTCCATTTCCATCGGGATGGAAATCATGCCTTCGAGGATCGACACCGACAAATACTCTTCGCCAATCTTCAACACCCAGTCGCGCTTGAGCGCTCCCGAATGCGGCGCCAGCCGCCCGCCCAGCCGGTCGAGACGATCGCGGCGCAGCAATTCCACCGCGGTCGCGATCGATGCCAGCACGGCTTTTTCCTCGCTGTTCGGCACGACGGGGGCAAAACCGCCGGGATATTCCTCCGCGATGAAGCCGGTCGATATCGCCCCTTCCCGCCAGCGCGGATGCTGCATCAGGGCCGCCAGGAACGGGATGTTGTGCTCGATGCCGTCGACGACAAAGCTGTCCAGCGCTTCCGACATGGCGTCGATGGCCTCGAGCCGCGTCGGCGCCCAGGTGCACAGCTTGGCCAGCATCGGATCGTAGAACATGGAAATTTCGGAGCCTTCGGTGACGCCGGTGTCGTTGCGGATGACCACGTCGCCGAAGCGGCCTTCCTCCGGCGGCCGATAACGTGTCAGCCGGCCGATCGACGGCAGGAAATTGCGATAGGGATCCTCGGCGTAAAGCCGGCTTTCCACGGCCCAGCCGTTCAGTTTGATGTCGCCCTGCTTGAAGGCGAGCTTTTCGCCGGCGGCGACGCGGATCATCTGCTCGACCAGATCGACCCCGGTGACGAGTTCGGTCACCGGATGCTCGACCTGCAATCGTGTATTCATTTCAAGGAAATAGAACTTCTTGTCCTTGTCGACGATGAACTCGACGGTGCCGGCGCTCTGGTAGTCGACAGCCCTGGCCAACGCCACCGACTGCTCGCCCATCGCCTTGCGCGTCTTGGCATCGAGGAAGGGCGATGGCGCCTCTTCCGCCACCTTCTGGTTGCGGCGCTGGATCGAGCATTCGCGTTCCCCAAGATAGAGCGCGTTGCCATGCCCGTCGGCCAGCACCTGTATTTCGATGTGACGCGGATCGACCACGAACTTTTCGATGAAGACACGGTCGTCGCCGAACGAACTCTTGGCTTCCGAGCGCGCGCGGTCGAATCCGTCGCGTACTTCCGACTGGTCCCAGGCGATGCGCATGCCTTTGCCGCCGCCACCGGCCGAGGCCTTGATCATCACGGGATAGCCGATCTCGCCGGCGATCTTTTCGGCATGATCGGCATTCTCGATGACGCCGAGCCAACCCGGAACCGTCGAAACCTCGGCGGCGTTGGCGAATTTTTTCGACTCGATCTTGTCGCCCATCGCCTTGATCGCCTTGGGTTTCGGCCCGATGAAGACGATGCCTTCCGCTTCCAGGGCTTCACAGAACGCGGCTCGCTCGGACAGGAAGCCATAGCCGGGGTGCACGGCCTGAGCGCCCGTCGCCTTGCAGGCCGTGATGATCTTTTCAGGAACGAGGTAGCTCTGCGCGGCCGGCGACGGCCCGATATGCACCGCCTCGTCGGCCATTTCGACATGCACGGCATCGCGATCGGCGTCGGAATAGACAGCAACCGTGGCAATGCCCATCTTGCGCGCCGTCCTGATGACGCGGCAGGCGATCTCGCCACGATTGGCGATCAGGATCTTGGTGAACATGCGGGCAGAATTCCCCTCCGGCGGATGGTTCAGTTCTATGGACTAAGTCGCCAGGTCTCAAGTGCCGCGGTGGACGACATGACGAGCGTTCCTTGCCGGCGCTCTATCGCACTGCCCTGCCGAGCCGGGCTGGTTGTCGAGCGGTGTGCTATCTGCGTCAAGAAAGCCAAGATTTCGTCTCATCTGAGAGTTGATGAGCAGCCCAAAACCTGAAACCTTGGGCTCAAAAATCGCCTTTGGAGGAATTGCCCGATGAAAACCCGCGCCGCTGTCGCTGTCGCCGCCGGAAAGCCGTTGGAGATCATGGAGGTCGACCTCGATGGACCGCGCGATGGCGAGGTGCTGGTCGAGATCATGGCGACCGGCATCTGCCACACCGACGAATTCACACTGTCGGGCGCCGATCCGGAAGGCCTGTTTCCGGCCATTCTCGGCCATGAAGGCGCCGGCGTGGTGGTCGATGTCGGCAAGGGCGTCACCTCGGTCAAGAAGGGCGACCATGTCATCCCGCTCTATACGCCCGAATGCCGTCAGTGCCCGTCGTGTTTGTCGAGGAAGACAAATCTGTGCACGGCCATCCGCGCCACCCAGGGCCAAGGGTTGATGCCGGACGGCTCGTCGCGCTTCTCGATCGGCAAGGACAAGATCTTCCACTACATGGGCTGCTCGACCTTCTCCAACTTCACCGTGCTGCCGGAGATCGCGGTGGCCAAGGTCAACCCCGACGCCCCCTTCGACAAGATCTGCTACATCGGCTGCGGCGTCACCACCGGCATTGGTGCCGTCATCAACACCGCCAAGGTCGAGCAAGGCGCGACATCGGTGGTCTTCGGCCTCGGCGGCATCGGCCTCAACGTCATCCAGGGCCTGAAGCTTGCCGGCGCCGACATGATCATCGGTGTCGATCTGAACAACGACAAGAAGGAGTGGGGCGAGCGATTCGGAATGACGCATTTCGTCAATCCGAAGGAGATCGACGGCGACATCGTGCCCCACCTCGTCAACATGACCAAGCGCGGTGCCGACCAGATCGGCGGCGCCGACTATACATTCGATTGCACCGGCAACACCAAGGTCATGCGCCAGGCGCTGGAAGCCTCGCATCGCGGTTGGGGCAAGTCGGTCGTCATCGGCGTCGCCGGCGCCGGCCAGGAGATCTCGACCAGGCCGTTCCAGCTGGTCACCGGCCGCAGCTGGATGGGCACCGCCTTCGGTGGCGCGCGCGGCCGCACCGACGTGCCGAAGATCGTCGACTGGTATATGGACGGCAAGATCCAGATCGACCCGATGATCACCCACACGCTGAAGCTCGAGGACATCAACAAGGGATTTGACCTCATGCATGAGGGCAAGTCGATCCGCAGTGTCGTGGTTTATTAAAGACAGCCACACGCCGCCGGCCATCCGGCCGGCGACCCCTGTGGTGAAACATGGGAGGAGAGAAAAAATGGCGGAGAAACTGCATCCGAAGATCGACAATGGGCTGCCCAGGGAAAGCGCCAGCTTTGCCGGCGGCACGCTGGTCTGCGCCTGCACCAGCAAGCCGGTCAAGGTGAAGGTCAAGGGCCAGATCGCCCACAACCACGCCTGCGGCTGCACCAAATGCTGGAAGCCAGAAGGTGCTGTATTCTCGGTGGTTGCGGTCGCCGGCACCGGCGATGTCACCGTCACCGAGAATGGCGACAAGCTCAAGGTGGTCGACCCCTCGGCGCTGATCCAGCGTCATGCCTGCACCCAATGCGGGGTCCACATGCACGGGCCGGTCGAGCGCGACCATCCGTTCAAGGGCCTGTCCTTCATCCATCCCGAGCGCTTCGAGGAAGACGGCTGGTCGCCGCCGGGCTTCACCGCCTTCGTGTCCTCGATCATCGAATCGGGTGTCGATCCGAGCCGCATGGACGGCATTCGCGGCAGGCTGAGGACAATCGGGCTGGAGCCCTACGACTGCCTCAATCCGGGCCTGATGGACTACATCGCCACCTGGACGGCGAAGAAGTCCGGCGCCCTGCCGGCCTGATGGCCATGAGATTTCAGGCGGGGGCCGGATATGTTTCCGGCCCCCGCTCGTTTCCGGAGAGACAATGCCCGCACCCGCCATCTACGTCGACGCCGACGCCTGCCCGGTGAAGGCGGAGGTAGAAAAGGTCGCCGAGCGCCATGGCGTCGTCGTCACTTATGTCTCCAATGGCGGTCTGCGCCCCTCCCGCGACCCGATGATCCGCAATGTCGTGGTCTCCAAGAGCGCCGATGCCGCCGACGACTGGATCGTCGAGAACACCAAGCCCAACGACATCGTGGTGACGGCGGACATTCCGCTCGCCGCCCGCACTGTGGCGCTCGGCGCGCATGTGCTGGGACCGACCGGACGTCCTTTCACGCCCGAGACGATCGGCATGGCGGTGGCGATGCGGGACCTCAAGCAGCATCTGCGCGAAACCGGCGAGAGCAAGGGCTACAATGCCAGCTTCGCGCCGCAGGATCGTTCCCGGTTCCTGGGTGAACTCGACCGCATCTTGCGGCGCGCGCTGAAATCCGCCACACCGGGCTAGCAACAAAGCGCCATCCAGGTGGAGACCGCCATGGCCGCCGAAACCCCGATCAAGAAACCGATGCAGCGCCACATGCTGTTCGCGGCGTCGGCATGTATCGGTGCGTTTGCGCTGCTTTTGGCGTTGCTGCTGCACGCCCCACTCGCCTATTCGATCGGCGCCAACATATTTTTTGCCGCTTACGTCCTTCTTGTTGTCAGCCAGATGCCCAAATTCACCGGCAAGTACCTGAGCAAGAATGCACGCGCCACCGATCAGCCGGTGCTGGTGATCTTCGCGGTCACGCTCGTTGTCGTCTGCCTTGCCCTTGTCTCCCTGTTCCTGCTGATCAATCGCAAGGATGGGGATCACCCGATCGAACTCGGCTTCGCACTGCTGTCGATCCCGCTCGGCTGGTTCACCATCCACGCCATGGCAGCGCTCCACTATGCCCATGTCTACTGGATGGACGGCGACGCGGTCGACGCCGGCACCAACAAGAAGATCCCGGTCGGCGGCCTGCTGTTGCCGGGCGACAAACGCCCCGAGGGCTGGGATTTCCTCTATTTCTCGACCGTCATCGGCATGACGGCGCAGACCGCCGACATCAACATCTCGACGACGCATATGCGATGTGTCGTGCTTGTGCACTCGGTCCTGTCGTTCTTCTTCAACACGGTCATCGTCGCCGCCGCCGTCAATCTCGCCGTCAGCCTGGGCGGTCCGTAATAAATCCGTGATCGCATGAAACATCGGTTTGGATCGCGACGTATCAAGAGGACAATGAACTCTTAGGACAAGCCGCAAGGCCGGGAGACCAGACAAGATGGAATCGGTTGCCAGAAGCCAATCCGAAATTGGACCGGGCGCCCCCGCGTCAAAAGAGAAAACATTGATCTACCGGCAGTCGCGCTGGACGCGGCTGACACACTGGCTCTGGGCCATCTCGTTGTTTTTCATGCTGCTGTCCGGCCTGCAGATCTTCAATGCCCGCCCGCAACTCTACATCGGCAAGCAATCCGGCTTCGACTACAACAACACCATTTTCGCCATAGGCGCCGAAAACACCAATGCCGGGCCGCGCGGCTACACCGAAATCTTCGGGCACCGCTTCGACACGACAGGCGTCCTCGGCTGGTCGGGCCCGGCCGGTAACGAGACGGCGCGCGGTTTCCCGTCCTGGGCGACGATCCCGTCCTACTATGACCTCGGTACCGCCCGCGTGATCCATTTCTTCTTCGCCTGGATATTGACGACGACCTTGATCGTCTGGCTCGTCGCCAGCCTGATCAACGGCCACATACGCCGCGATCTGGCGCCTCGCCTGGATGACCTCAGACGCTTGCCACGGGACATCGCCAACCACGCCAGGCTTAAATTCCACCACACGCGCGAATACAACACGCTGCAGAAGATGGCCTATGGCGGCGTGCTGTTCGTGCTCTTGCCGCTGATGATCATCACCGGCCTCGCCATGTCGCCGAGCATGAATTCGGTGCTGCCCTTCCTCAATGAATTGACCGGTGGCCGGCAGACGGCACGCACCATCCATTTCACCGTCATGCTGCTGCTGGTCGCCTTCTTCGTCATTCACATCCTGATGATCCTCGCCGCCGGCCCGATCAACGAACTGCGCTCGATCATCACCGGCTGGTACCGCACCGATCCTCCCGTTCATGACGACAAAACGTCACAGAGGAGTGCCTGAGATGGCGAAATTTGAGATAAGCCGCCGAAAATTCCTCACCGCCGCCAGCCTCGGCGCTTCCGGCATCATGCTGTCTGGCTGCGACGCCTTCGACAGCCAGCTCAGCATCGGCAGCGGCCTACGCAGCTTCCTCGAAAACGCCAATGGCCTGACCCACAAGGCACAACGGTTGCTCGGCGGCGGCAATTCGCTGGCGCCGGAATTCACCGAGGCTGATATCCGTCAGCCAATGCGGCCGAACGGCGTGACCGCGCCGGACGACGACGCTTACAAGGCCCTGCTCACCAACAACTTCGCCGAATGGCGCCTGGAAGTGTCAGGCCTCGTGGAAAAGCCGCTGTCGCTCACCCGCGAGCAGCTCATGAACATGCCGAGCCGCACCCAGATCACCCGCCACGACTGCGTCGAAGGCTGGAGCTGCATCGCCAAATGGACGGGCACGCCGCTGGCGCTGCTGCTCGACCAGGCGGTGGTCAAGCCACAGGCGCGCTATGTCATGTTCCATTGCCTCGACACGATCGACCGCAGCCTGTCAGGCGACATCAAATATTACGGCACGATCGACCTAATCGATGCTCGCCATCCGCAAACGATCCTTGCCTACGGCCTGAACGGCAAGCCGCTGCCGGTCGAGAACGGCGCGCCGCTGCGTGTCCGCGTGGAGCGCCAGCTCGGCTACAAAATGCCGAAATATCTCTACAAGATCGAACTGGTCGACGGCTTCGCCACTATCGGTGGCGGCCGGGGCGGCTATTGGGAAGACAACGGCTATGACTGGTATGGCGGGATTTGATGGTCCTTCGCATACGGGCCGAGCACGATTTGTCCCCCATGGAATTGAGTTCGCTCGAGGAGCGTCTCCACCACGATAACCGACGTATGACGGACCGCGACGATGACCGAGGGCTGGCCTTTGTCATCCGCGATGGTGCGGGACACGCTGTCGGAGTAGCCGCCGGCTATTCCTGGGCGGGCACGTCCGAACTGACCTTGATGTGGATTGCCGAAGCTCACCGAGGTCGCGGCTACGCAAGGCAGTTGCTCGACGCCTTTGTCGCGGAGGCCGCCGATCGCGGCGTCAGGAAAATCTGGGTCTCCAGCCATGACTTCCAGGCACCAGGCCTTATGAAAAGGCTGGCTTCGAGCGCATGGCCGAATTCTCGGGATGGCCCGAAGGCCATTCCAGTATCATTCTTTGCAGAACGATAGCAGCGGACGGCGGGGCTTAGGCAAACCTTGTTGAGCAACGGCTTCAGCGCCGGATGAATTTCCGGCGAGGCATGCTTGATCAGGGTCAGCAGTGCGCGCTCATTTTCGTACAAGGGCCGGTTCACCCCGATATGTCCGACCAGCCACTTTGCCTCACCGGCATCGATCGTCTCGGCACGGCGGGCCAGCGCCTCGGTGGCTCTGTTCTTGGCTTCCCATTCGGTCTCTATGTCGTCAGGAGAGCGGTAGGCCTCGATGATACCGGCAAGACCACCGGAGATCATGCGGCTGAAGAAGCCGCCGATTTCCGGATCGGCGTGATCGAGGAACGTTTCCTGGCGCAGCGCCACCTCGCGGGTGGGCGCCTCATAACCGGCCGAGCACATGACAAAATTGGCGATCGCCTTGACGAACAGGTCGTTCCAGGACGGATCATTATTGGCCTGGGCGGTCCGCTCGTTGATCCTGAACAGCACCTCGGCCTCGGCCTGGGTGATGGCGATGTTGCCGTCGCCACCATGGGCATGGAGGATGCGGCGCAAAAGCTCGACTTCGGCCCTGGCGATCAGTCCGGGCACCAGAGCGCCGCCGAGCATCAGCGCTCCCTTACCGTCGACGACGGCGTGGGCGACCTGCTCCAGCGCGTAGACGCAAAGCCGGCTCGGCGAGGATTTCGCCTCTTCCAGCACATGGACCAGCAATTCGAGTTCGGTCCGGCTGTCGACCATGCCGTCGCGCGAAATCGTGCGGACCAGCCAGTCGGCATTCTCCCCCGAAATGTAGCCCAAGGGCTTTTCCTGATGGACGATGTAGTCGGTGACCGCCTCGACGAAGAACGGCGCCCATTCAGCGCATTTGTCCCGCGCCGTCTGGTCGAGCGCGAACAAGGCCTCGGCTTCGCCCCGGCTCACCACGCCGTCGACGAACACGTCGCGGCGCAGCATCACGACATCCTCTGAAGCAATGCGGTTCTTCGAAGTCAGCCCCGCCACCGGAGCACTCATGATCAACTCGCCCATCTGTCGTCCCCGTCCCCCAACGCGTCACGTCGGTCAGCTTTATCAGGAGTGTCTTGAAAAACAGGCAAACGGCGTGGTTAGCGAAGACTTGTCAGAACAATGTCGCTGGGAGGTGACAAGGTGTCGTCGACGGGCTATGGATGGCGCGTCGAGGGCTCAGGGTTTTGAGTCCTACCTGTTTGCGGGAGAGAGCAGCGAGAGCTGCCGCCGAAGGGGAAATCGCCCGAAATCTCTCAGGCAAAAGAACCGTAGACGGGAAAGACACTCTGGAAAGTCGGGGCTTGCCCCCGCGCCGAAGGTGTAAGCGCCGCTGACAGAGTTCCGGCTGCGCGAGTCTCTCAGGCTTCAGACAGAGGGGCACGGACTGGTCGCCATCAGCGGCCGATTGCGTGCGACTCTGGAGGCGAGATGACGGGCGACGACGACAAACACCTTCCCCTCGAAGATATTCATGCGGCTGCCGGAGCGCGCTTCGGCGCCTTTGCCGGCTGGTCGATGCCGCTGACCTATCCGGCCGGCGTCATGAAAGAGCATCTCCACACCCGCGAGCATGCGGGGTTGTTCGACATCTCGCATATGAAACTGTTCGAGGTCAGCGGGTCGGAAGCGGTTGCGCTGTTGAACCGCGCCTGCCCGCTGGACGCCGACGCGCTCGAAATCTCGCAGTCAAAGCTATCCTTCTTCCTGAATGAAGCAGGCGGCATTCTCGACGATCTGATCGTCACCCGGCTCGGCGACACCAGGTTCATGGTGGTCGCCAATGCCGGCAATGCCGTCGCCGACGAAAAGCATTTGCGCGCCCTGGCGACCGATTTCGAAGCCAAGGTCGAGCCGCTCGACCGCGTCTTCCTGGCGATCCAGGGCCCCGAAGCCTGGGCTGCCCTCTCCCGCGCCGGCATCGAGACCGGCTCACTGCTGTTCATGCATGGTGTCGAGCCGCGAAAAAACTGGTTCATGAGCCGGTCCGGCTACACTGGCGAGGACGGTTTCGAGATCGGCCTGCCGGAGGCCGATGCGCGTGACCTTGTCACCAAGTTGCTGGAAGATGAACGCGTGCTCTGGATCGGCCTTGCCGCGCGCGACAGCCTGCGACTGGAGGCCGGCCTCTGCCTGCATGGCCAGGACATCACGGCGGAGACCGACCCGGCCGCGGCGGCGCTGATGTGGGCGATCCCGAAAGAAATCCGTTCCTCCGGCACCTTCATTGGCGCCGACGCCTTGCGCGCCGCCGTGGAACGTGGTCCGGCGCAAAAGCGCGTCGGGCTGAAACCGGAGGGTCGCCAGCCGGTGCGCGCCGGTGCCGCGCTGTTCGAAGCCGACGGCAATCCTGCCGGCCATGTCACATCGGGCGGCTTCGGCCCTTCCGCCGGCCATCCGGTCGCCATGGGCTATGTCGCCACGCCGCTGGCAAAGCCCGGAACGCGGATTTTCGCCGACGTGCGCGGCACCAAGATCCCAGTCGATGTCAGTTCTCTGCACTTCACCCCTCATCGCTACCGCAAAGGATGAATTCCATGGCAACAACCTATTTCACATCGGATCACGAGTGGCTCAGCGTCGAGGGCGGCATCGCCACTGTTGGCATCACCGACTACGCGCAGGAGCAGCTCGGCGACCTCGTCTTCGTGGAACTGCCGGAAACGGGAAAGAAGCTCGCCAAGGGCGACACCGCCGTCGTGGTCGAATCAGTCAAGGCAGCCTCGGACGTTTATGCGCCGGTCGATGGCGAGATCACCGAAGCCAATGGCACGCTGTCCTCCGACCCCTCGCTGGTCAACTCGGCGGCAACCGGGGCCGGTTGGCTGTGGAAGATGAAGCTCGCCGACGAAAGTCAGCTCGCCAGCCTCATGGATGAGGCAGCCTACAAAGCCCATATCGCCTGACATCAGGAATTTATTGACATGACCGCTGCTCCCTACCCGTTCTCGGCCCGCCACATTGGACCCGGCCTTGCCGACGTCAGAGCCATGCTCGCCGTCATCGGTGTTCCCTCGGTCGAGACGCTGATCAGCCAGGCCGTGCCGAGATCGATCCGGCTCGACCAGCCGCTGGACCTCCCGGCGCCCGCCAGCGAAGCCGAAGCTCTCGCCGAATTGTCGGTGATCATGGCAAGGAATATGGTGCTGAAAAGCTTTATCGGCGCTGGTTACCACGGCGTTCACGTGCCGCCGGTCATCCAGCGCAATCTGTTCGAGAATCCGGCCTGGTACACCGCCTACACGCCCTATCAGGCCGAGATCAGCCAGGGCCGGCTCGAAATGCTGTTCAACTTCCAGACGCTGGTCACCGAACTGACCGGCCTGCCGGTGGCATCAGCCTCACTGCTGGATGAAGCGACAGCGGTCGCCGAAGCGGTCGGCATTGCGCTGCGCCACCACCGCGACAAGCGCACCAAGGTGGCGCTTGCGGGCACGCCGCACCCGCAGACGCTGGACGTCGTGCGCACCCGCGCCGAGCCGCTCGGCATCGAGATCGACGGCGAGACGATCGACGACAACACCGCCGCCCTGCTCGTCTCCTGGCCGGACACCTTTGGCGTCTATGGCGACCACAAGGCGGCGATCGAAAAAGCGCGCGCCACCGGCGCGGTTGTCGTCTTTATCGCCGACCCGCTTGGTCTGACGCTGACCGACGCGCCGGCGAAACTCGGCGCCGACATCGCGGTCGGCCCGATGCAGCGCTTCGGCGTGCCGATGGGCTTTGGCGGCCCGCATGCGGCCTATTGCGCGGTCTCCGACAAGCTGACGCGGCTTATGCCCGGCCGCCTGGTCGGCCAGTCGACCGACAGCAAGGGCCGTCCCGGCTACCGCCTCGCCTTGCAGACGCGCGAGCAGCATATCCGCCGCGACAAGGCGACGTCCAACATCTGCACCGCACAGGCCCTGCTTGCCAATATGGCCACCGCCTACGCCATCTGGCACGGCCCGGTCGGCCTGCAGGCGATCGCCGGGCGCATACACGCGCTGGCCAACCGCCTGGCAAGCGGCCTCGAGGCGGCGGGCGTATCGGTGCTCGGCTCCAGCCGCTTCGACACGGTGACGGTGGAGACCAACGGCAAGGCCGCCCAGATCGCGGTCGCCGCCGAAAAGACCGGCCGGCTGCTGCGTGTGCTCGATGCCGACCATGTCGGCATCAGTTTCGACGAGACCTCGACCGACGCCGATCTCGACGCGATCGCGACCTTGTTCGATGCCAAGGCTGCCGCTTCCGCCGACAGCACAGTGCCCGGCAAGCCGCGTGGCACGGAGTTTTTGACCCAGCCGGTCTTTCACCAGAACAAGTCGGAAACCGAGATGATGCGCTTTCTGCGCCGGTTGGCCGACAAGGACCTGGCGCTCGACCGCGCCATGATCCCGCTGGGCTCCTGCACCATGAAGCTCAACGCCACGGCGGAAATGATGCCGGTGAGCTGGCCGGAAATCGCCAATTTGCATCCCTTCGCGCCCGCAAGCCATTCGGCCGGTTACCGCGCCATGATCGGCGAACTGGAAGGCTGGCTGTCGGAGATCACCGGCTTCGACGCCGTGACCTTGCAGCCCAATGCTGGCAGCCAGGGCGAATATGCCGGGCTGCTCGCCATTCGCGCCTACCACCGCTCGCGCGGCGAGGGCCATCGTACCGTCTGCCTGATCCCGTCTTCCGCGCATGGCACCAATCCGGCGAGTGCCGCGATGGCCGGCATGAGCGTCGTCGTCGTGCGCTGCCTGGAAGACGGCAACATCGACATGGACGATATGCGCGCCAAGGCCAACGAGCATTCCAGGAATCTCGCGGCGCTGATGTTCACCTATCCCTCCACCCATGGCGTCTACGAGGAAGGCGCGCGCCACCTCTGCGCTCTCATCCATGAGCATGGCGGCCAGGTCTATTTCGATGGCGCCAACCTCAACGCGCTGGTCGGCCTCGCCCGGCCAGGCGACATCGGCGCCGACGTCTGCCACATGAACCTGCACAAGACCTTCTGCATCCCGCATGGCGGCGGCGGCCCGGGTGTCGGTCCGATCGGTGTCAGGGCGCATCTGAAGCCCTATCTGCCGGGCCATGTCAGCGAAGGCTCGGCTCATGCCGTGGCCGCCGCTCCCTTCGGCAGCGCTTCCATCCTGCCGATCACCTGGATGTACATCCGCATGATGGGCGCTTCCGGCCTGAAGCAGGCGACCGAGACAGCGATCGTTTCGGCAAACTATGTGGCGACACGGCTCGCCCCGCACTTCCCGCTGCTTTATAAGGGCCGGAGCGACCGCGTCGCCCACGAATGCATCCTCGACACCCGCGTGCTCAAGGAGAGCGCCGGCATCAGTGTCGAGGACATTGCCAAGCGCCTGATCGACTATGGTTTCCACGCGCCGACCATGTCGTTCCCGGTCGCCGGCACGCTGATGGTGGAGCCGACCGAGTCCGAGCCCAAGCGCGAGTTGGATCGCTTCTGCGAGGCCATGATCGCCATTGCCGGCGAAGCGGCGAAAGTGGCCAAAGGCGAATGGCCCTTGGCCGACAATCCGCTGGTCAACGCGCCGCACACGTCTGCCGAGGCGCTGGCCGGTCAATGGACCCACCCGTATTCGCGTCTGGAGGCGGCTTATCCCGCCGGCGATGCCGACACGGCGACGAAGTACTGGCCGCCAGTGTCGCGCATCGACAATGTCGCGGGCGACCGTAATCTGGTCTGCTCCTGCCCGCCGCTGTCGGATTATCTGGGCGCGGCCGAATAGCTACTCGGAACGCAAGGCCGGCCTGACCGGGTTGGCCTTGCCCGTCCTCTTGCAGCCGATGACGCAATTTCGCCCCGCACGCTTGGCGCCATAGAGCGTGCGTCGGCCCTGGCCATCACCTCGTCGAGGGTGCTGCCGTCGGGCGCCAGCGCGATTTGGCAAAGCAGCGGATCGGGCTCCCTGGTATAGCCCCAGAAGAGGATCACATGCGCCACGAGCACGATAATGCCGCACGCCACCGTCAGCACGAAACCCGCCCGCGGCGCCGTGAGCCAGATCGCAACCATGATAGCGGCTGACAGGTACCCGACAGCGCGGCTGCGAGCAGGAGCGAACTGAAATCCAGCATATCGGGCGGGGGCCTCTCGAGCGTCGGCGGTTGCGCCGCATTCTAGGTCAGCGGCAGCCCTCGCACATGGCTTGGGCGATATCTCGACCCAAGCCGCGGATAGGGTTTACAAAGCGTCGATGCCAACTGTGCCGAAATCGCCCTTGGACGGCGCGACCATCAAACGGCATCAGCCCTTGTTCAGCAAGGCGAGGTTGGCGTCGACAACGGTGGGATCGGTCATGCCGGTCTTCGCCTCGAGCAGCAGCGCCCGGGCCTTCTTCTTGTTGCCGCGCAACAGTTGCGAATAGCCCATATTGTTGACGATCTGCGGCTTGCGGCCGGCAACCTTCAGGAGCTGGCCATAGGCGCGGTCGGCGAAGTCGAAGCGGCCAAGTTCGTCATACGAAGCCGCAAGCCCCATCCAGGCCTCGGCACTGTCGGCCTTCAGCTCGACGGCCTTGCGGAAATGCGCTTCGGCAAGACCATAATTGGCATCGCGAAACTGTGCCTTGCCTTCCGCCAGGTCGGATGTGGCGACATCCTTCCCTGCCGGCTGGATTGCAGTGGTCTTGGTCGTGTCGACGTTATTGTTCGTCGTACACCCGCTGATCATTAGGGCGGCTGCCATCATGGCCATCGCCGCAAATTTTATCTGACGCATGCCCTGCCCCGTCGCCCGATTTGCCGGGTCGTTCTTCGGGAAAGAGACTACAGAAGAGCGATTAAGCTTCGGTGCCGAAATGCAGCTAACTTTCAGTTTCCGGAATAGCAATCATTAACCACCGGGCGTGCCATCTCAAATCTCCGCGGACGCGAGCGGCGCCGGGGCTAGGCCCAGCAAGAGGGTGCGCAAGACATTTGCATGGGACCTGTCACTCATTTAAGGCCGTTGCAGGTCCGATTTACCCCTGCCGTACCCAATAACTTTCTTGAAATCGCCTCGACGGACTTTTGCACGGTGAACACCATCACCTCGCCCGCACTCCAAATTACAGCTAATGGGCCGTCAATTTGACGATGATGGGAATGACCGCGATCATCAACACCACCGGCAGGATGCAGACCACGACCGGCACGGACATCTTGGCCGGCAAGGCATGGGCCTTCTCCTCTGCCAACGACATGCGCTTGTGGCGCATCTCGTCCGAAAACACCCTGAGCGCGCCCGACAGGCTGGTGCCGAGTTCCTTCGACTGCTGCAGGAGCGTGGCGAAGGAGCGTACCTCATCCAGGCTGAGGCGATCGGCGAGCGCCTTCAGCGCGTCGTCCAGGCTGCGCCCCGCCCGAAGTTCCAAGCACACGAGCTGCAGGTTCTGGCTGAGCGACGGATAGCTCTTGGCGAGTTCTTTCGAAACGCGCTCGACGCCGGCTTCCATGCTCATGCCGGCATCCGAACAGACGATCATCAAGTCCATGAAATCGGGGAAGCCGTTGCGGTATTCGCGCATCTTCTCGCGCACCTTCTGGGTCAGCACCAGGCCCGGCAAAAAATAGCCGGCGGCCCCCGACAGGATGATGAAGGTCCACCGGCTGGTCATGGTCGCGTCGGGACTGGCCATCCACCGATTGAGCACGAAGACGGCGAACGTCGTGCCGATCATTGCCGTGAACCGGATGAGGAAGAACATGCCGACGGCGCGCGGCTCCATGTAGCCCGCCTGGATGAGCTTCAAGCGCAGGCGAGCGACATTTTCCGGGTCGCTCTTTGCATAGAATTCCTGTGCCCTCTTCATCGCTTGCTCGCGCACGACGCCGCTATTCTTCTTCTGCACCGGTTCGGGTCTGACCACCACCGGACCCTGGTCGACCTTGAGCCGGCGCTTGACGTCGTTGCGGTCGCCCTTCGCCACCACCATCGGCCATGCGACAGCGGCCGCTCCCGCGGCCAGCAGGAGGACGGCCACCGGCATCAGCGCGGTCGGCGCGAGGGAAGCGAGGAATTCAATGACGCTTTGCATGTCAGAACTTGAAATTCGACATTTTGAACATGATCAGATTGCCCAGCATCAGCCAGCTAACCGAGCCGCCGATCATGTACCATGTCTTCGCCACGCCCCAGACGTCGCTGTAGTATCCCGGCATCATGGCCATGATGGCGGTGAACAGCAGCGCCGGTACGGCCGTCAAAATATAGGCCGAGAGGCGGCCTTCCGTCGAAATGGCGCGCACCTTGCGTCGCAGCTTGCCGCGTTCGCGGATCGTCGTCGACAACCCATCGAGGATCTCGCGCAGGTTGCCACCCGAACTGGTCTGGATCGACACGGCGGTGATGAACAGCGGCAGATCCTCGTGGCCGACCCGGTCGAACAGTGCATTCAGCGCCGTGACCAGGTCGGAACCATAAGTGACTTCGTCGGCAATGACGCCGAATTCCGTGCCGATAGGATCGGGCATCTCGCGCGACACCATGGCGATGGCCACCGGCACCGGATGACCGGCCTTGAGGCCGCGCGTGATCAGCTCCAGCGCTTCCGGCAGCTGCATGCCGAAACGCTTCAGCCGGCGCTTGCGCATGAAGCGCATCGCCATGACCGGCAGCAACGGCACCAGCACGACGAACAGGATGAGCCCCATCAGCAGCGGCAGCCCGCGCCAGATCGCGGCCAGGGCAACGGCCGTCGCCACACCGCAGGTGATCGTCAGGAATTTCGAAAGCGGCATTACCATTCCCGACTGCGTGCGCAGGGCACGGAACCGGTCAGGCGAAAACAGCGACGTTCCCGCGTCGAGACCGCGCTCCTTGCGCAGCTGGATCAGCACCTGTTCCTGGCTGATCTTGCTTTCCTGCAGTTTCATGCGCCGGTTGATGGCGGTGCGCTTGTCGCTGCGTCCGGCGTAGAGCAGGTAGACGGCCTCGGCCACCATGATGCCGGTCAGTGCGGCTCCGGCATAGACCACATAGATCGCGCTGAACCCGTCGAACACGCCGGCTACTCCTGCGGCCGGCCGGGTTCGAAATAACGTCCGGGAAAGTCGATGCCCATGGCGCGCAGGTCTTCCAGGAAACGCGGCCGAATGCCGGTCGCCTCGTAGTAGCCAAGGATCTTGCCATCGGCCTCCATGCCGGTGCGCACGAAGCGGAAGATCTCCTGCATCTGGATGACATCGCCCTCCATTCCGGTCACCTCGGCGACGCTCGTCACCTTGCGCTTGCCGTCGGAAAGTCGGGTCAGCTGGACGATGATGTCGATGGCGCTGGCGATCTGGCTGCGGATCGACTGCACCGTCATCGGCATGCCGGTCATGCCCAGCATCTGCTCGAGGCGCGAAATGCAGTCGCGCGGCGTATTGGCGTGGATGGTCGCCATCGAGCCTTCGTGGCCGGTGTTCATGGCCTGCAGCATGTCGAAGGCTTCCTCGCCGCGGCACTCGCCGAGGATGACGCGGTCGGGACGCATGCGCAGCGCGTTCTTGACCAGGTCGCGCTGTTTGAGCTCGCCATGGCCTTCGATGTTGGCGGGACGCGTCTCCATGCGTGCGACATGCGGCTGCTGCAATTGAAGTTCCGCCGCGTCCTCGATGGTGATCAACCGCTCGTCTTCTGGAATGAACGCCGACAGCGCGTTAAGCATCGTCGTCTTGCCGGTGCCGGTGCCGCCCGAAATGATCGTCGTCTTACGGGCGTGGACGGCCGCGGCCAGCACTTCGGCCATGTTCTGCGTGATGGCGCCGAATTCGACCAGCCTGTGCAGGCCAAGCTTGTTCTTGGAGAACTTGCGGATCGACACCAGCGGGCCGTCGACGGCCACCGGGCGGATGGCTGCGTTGAACCGCGAGCCGTCCAGCATGCGAGCGTCGACCATCGGCTGCGATTCATCGACGCGGCGACCGACGGCGGCCACGATCTTGTTGACGATTCTGAGCAGATGCGCCTCGTCCTTGAACGGGATATGGACCTGCTGCAGCTTGCCTTTCTTTTCGACGAAGCAGTTCTGATGGCCGTTGATCAGGATATCATTGATATCGGGATCCTTGAGCAGCGGCTCGAGCGGGCCGAGGCCGACCATCTCGTCGACGATGTCGTCAACCAGCGCGTCGAGTTCGGCGGTGTTGATCGCCATCCGCTCTTGGCGGGTCTTTTCCGAAACGAAATCATGCACTTGCCGGCGCATCTCCTCCTTGGGCAAGCGCTCCAGCGCGACGAGATTGATCTCCTCGAGCAGCAGCCGGTGGATGCGAACGCGGGCATCGAGCACCTTGTTGGCATTCTTTGCCGGCGCCGCCTCCGCCTTCGCAGGCAAAGCCTTTCGGCTGGTCGGGATGACGACTGCGTGATGCGCGACCGGCGTCGATTCAGCCGGGCGCGGACGCGCGTCACGGTTCTGCAGGGTGGAAAAACGGCTGGTCATCCAGCTTTCCTTTTCAAGAGGCCCCTGCCGTAGCCGAACAGCGACTTCGACTTGCTCGCGGTTGCCACCGCCTCTTCCGGAAGGATGATCTTCTTCAGGTCGTTGACGACATTGGCATTGGGATCGATCTCGTGCAGCGGCACGCCGCGGTCGACCGCCTCGCGCACCAGCCGATAGTTGTTGGCGATGCCGCCGACAAAATGCTCGCCGAGGATTTCCTGGACGTCCGCGTGCTTGATGCCGTTGTCGAACATCTTCTGCTCGAAACGGTTGACGATCACGTTCGGCTTCACCTCCTTGCCGGCGGTCTCGTAGACGGCCTGGATCAGACGCTGCGTATGGCGCAGGCACGGCACCGTCATTTCGGCAACGATGTAAAGCTTGTTGGAACCGAGCAGCACCGTTTCCGTCCACGGAAACCAGGTGCGCGGCATGTCGATGACGACATTGTCGAAATAGGCCGAAACCAGGTCCAGCATGCGCACCACGACATCGGTCTTGAACGAGCGCATTTCCGACGGATGCGTCGGCGCCGCCAGCACACACAGCCCGCTGGCGTGCTTGGACAGCATCACATCGAGCAGTTGCCGGTCGAGGCGCTCAGGCTGGTTCTCGATTTCGGTGATGTCGAAACGCGGCTCCAGGTCGAGATATTCAGCGCAGGCACCTTGCTGGAAATTGAGGTCGACCACGCAGGTTGAGGCGCCGCGCGTCACCGAATGATGCAGCTGGAACGCGGTCTGCAGCGCCAGCGTCGTGGTGCCGACGCCGCCGGCGGCCGGCATGAAGGTATAGATCTGCGACTCGCTGTTTTCCTCGCGCCCAGGCCCCTGCAGAGCCCGCACCACCGAACGCACGAGGTCTGCAGTGGTGATCGGCTTGACCAGGAAGTCGGCGACCTTGAGCTGCACCAGGATGCGCACGGCCGCGGCGTTGAACTCTTGGGTGACCACGACCACCGGCGCCTTGCCCTCGAGCCGGCGCATGACCCGCTGCAGTGACTCGATCTCCTCGAGTTTCGCCGCATCCATGTCGACGATGACGACGCCGAACTCGGCTTCCTGGACCTCGCCGCGCAGCTCGGTGACGTTCTTCTCCACCGTTATGAGCTGGATGACCTCGGAAGCGGCAAAGGCCGTCTTCGTGTCCTGCGCGAAGGTCCGGTCTGTCGATACGAGCAGGATTTTCTTGGTGCTGTTGTTTGCCATTCTCGCCGCCTGTGAGGTCGATCGCCGTCTGGATCAGTTGTCGGTGGTCGTTTGCGCAGCCTTGGCACCGGCCGCCTGATCGGGCGCGACGGGGCCGGCACTGCCACGCTTGGCAGGCACGAGAAGTGTCGTGTTCTGGACGCCGTACTTCCACGGGTCGACCATCTGCATGACGGTGTTGGCGGCCTGTGCCTCGCCGGTGCCGGACGTCACCCCTTCGCTGCGCACGTAGTCGTCGCTGGTGCAGCCGCTTGCCAGACCGGCAAGAAGCAGGGCGATGCACCATTTCAGGATCAGACGCATGGCTCAGTCCTTCGGCAGGTCGAGGAAATGACCGACTTTGGTGGCAGGAGCGGCCCGTGCCGCACTGCCATCGGCCAGCGCCAGCGCGCGGCCCGTATCCGACGCCTTCACCTCCTCGGTGTTGTTGAGGAAATAGTCGACATTGCTGGCGGGCTGGGTGCCGTCGGTCGGCTCGGCCAATTTCTTCGACGGATCGACCGGCTTGACCAGGTACGGCGTGACGATGATGACCAGGTCGGTCTCGCGCCGCTGATAGGATTTCGACGAAAACAGCGCTCCAAGCACCGGCATCTTGCCAAGGCCGGGAATGCGAGACGTGGTGATGTCGTTCTGGGACTGCAAAAGCCCGGCGATCATGAAGCTCTGGCCGTTCTTCAGGTCGACCGAGGTCTTGGCGCGGCGCACGATGAAGCCGGGCACGGAAATGTTGCCGATATTGTAGGATGCCGACGCATCGATCGAGGAGACTTCCGGCGCGATGTCGAGGCTGACCAGCCCGTCCTTGAGTACGGTCGGCTTGAAATCCAGGCTAACGCCATATTTCTTGTAGCTCACCGAAATCTTGCCGTTGTCCTCCGAAACCGGGATCGGAAATTCGCCGCCGGCCAGGAAGCTCGCTGTCTCGCCTGAACGCGCGATCAGGTTCGGCTCAGCCAGCCGACGGGCAAGGCCGCGCTCTTCCAGCGCCTTGATGGCAATGTCGATCGAGACGCCGTTCGACAGCAGTCGGCCGATGATCTCGCCGTTCCCCGCCGCTGGCACCGTGCCCGGATCCAGTGAAACGTCGCGACCGCCGAAGCCGTAGGCGAAATTGGCGCTGTATTTCGCGCCCAAGTCCTGCCCTGCCTGGCGGTTGATCTCGACGAACCGGACATTGAGCTGAACCTGCTGCGACGACGAGATATTGACCGAGTTGATCACTTCCTCATTGCCGGAAAAGCGGCTGGCGATCTTGCTTGCCTTATCCGCCGCAACGGCGTCATCCGCCTCACCCGACAGCACGACACGGCCGTTGGCCGAGCCGACCTTGATCTTGGCGTCCGGCACACTGGCACGGATTGTGTTCGCCAATTGGTCGGTGTCGAGCGTCACCTCGATGTCCACGGTGCCGACGAGCTGCTTGTTCTGGTCGAACAGCGCAATGCCGGTGGTGCCGAGATTGTTGCCCAGGACATAGAAGGATTTGTCGGTCAGCGGGTTGACGTTCGCGATTTCCGGATCGCCGATGACGATCTGGTAGAAGGCGGCGCTCGTCATGATCGTCTTGGGCTTGCCCTTGGCAACCTTGATCGACGCATTCTTCGTCGACGAGACATAGACGATGTCGTTGTCCGCCTTTGCCGCTCCGGGCAAGGCGAGCACGCCGCTCGCAGCCAGGGCAAACGCCGTTGCCAGGGCGCGCACGAAGCGCGACCGAGCCGTCATTCGATATAGGGTACGCATCAACATTGTCCCGTCCCGCCCGGTCCCCACCGGTCTTTACTTCTGGTCCCGCGTTGGAACCTGATATTCCTCGGCCTGCGTGCCGCGCGTCACGATGATCGTCTTGAATTTCGGCTTCTCCGGCTCCTTCGCTATGGCATCGAACAAAGAGCCGGCCACGGCCTGTGTCTTGGAAGCGACGGATCCGCCGAAGGAAGAGATGGTGGTGACGCCGTTCTTGCCATCGCCGCCTTCGCTGGCGGAGCGAAGCGACAGCGACAGCGTTCCGACGGTACGGGCAAGCGCCACTTTCTGCGCGCCGTCGCTCGTCACCTCGAGGGTCACGGAATTGGCCACCTGCGGCGTTGTCTGGCGCTCGTCGGCGCCCTGCCCGACGCTGAGCACCTTGGCGTCGGCAACGACGATCTCCGAGGTGATGGTCGAACCGGCAGCCCCTTGCGCGTTCTTGGCGACTTCCTGGATTTCGCCGGCGTCGCGGGTCAGCACGACATCGACCCGGTCGCCCGGCGTGACGAAGCCACCGACGCCGGCGATCTCGTCGGTGCGGATGGTGACCGCCCGCATTCCGGGCGTCAGCATGTTGGACAGCGTCGCGCGGCCGTTCGGTCCCGACAGCTTGGTGAGCAGCACCGGCTCGTTGATCTCGATCGGCGACAGCGCGACCCGGCCGCCTTCGCCAAGCAATCCATCGATGGTGGCAAAGGCGCCCTGCGGAAGGGAATCCTGCGGCCACGGGATTTCGCTGAGCTTGGCGCGGTCGAGTTCCATGCCGTAGCGCAATGGCGCGTTCGCCACCACGATGGTCTTGAACTCGATCCTGGGCGCGGCCGGAGCAGCGATCGAGGCCGTTTTCTCCTGGGCATCGGCCTTGGCCTGGCTCTTGACCCAGAAATCCGCGACAAAGATCGAGATCGCCCCGAAAACGGCGGCGATGCCGATCATCGTTATGGCCTTGCCCCTCACGCCGAAAACCCCTGATGCCGGTCGTTTCTTGTTATGTTGGGCTCACGCTAGGCGGCATTGTTAAAGAATCAGGAATATTGCGCGGCGGCATTTGAGCTATTTCCGCCCGCTTGGTTATCGAATGGTTTTAGGGTAAGAGCAGTTAAATCCCCGAACGTAACAGGAACCTCCGTCGCTTGGCGCTGAAAAGCGTGGCAGTATCGACGGGGTGATTCGCAGCTTGGACTCTATGGCAGGCATGGACGACAACAACGATCTTTTCGGCAATCTGGAGAAACAGCCGCAGCCGGTTCGCACGCCGGCGCGCCCGGCGGATCCGCTGGTGCAGGCGGCCGCCAGGCGCCCAGCCGCAACCAAGGATGGCAGCGAGGGCTACAGCGCCGCCGACATCGAGGTGCTTGAGGGCCTTGAGCCGGTGCGCCGCCGGCCAGGCATGTATATTGGCGGCACCGACGACAAGGCGATGCACCATCTGTTCGCCGAGGTCATCGACAATTCGATGGACGAAGCGGTTGCCGGCCATGCCACCTTCATCGATGTCGAACTCTCCGCCGACGGCCATCTCACAGTCACGGACAATGGCCGCGGCATTCCGGTCGACATGCACCCAAAATTCAAGAAGCCGGCGCTCGAAGTCATCATGACGACGCTGCATTCGGGCGGCAAGTTCGACTCCAAGGTCTACGAGACATCAGGCGGCCTCCACGGCGTTGGCGTCTCCGTCGTCAACGCCCTGTCGGATCATCTCGAGGTCGAGGTCGCGCGGGGCCGCCAGCTCTATCGCCAACGCTTTTCGCGCGGCGTCCCGGTGACCGGACTGGAGCAACTCGGCGAAGTTCACAACCGGCGCGGCACAAAAATCCGCTTCCACCCCGATGAGCAGATATTCGGGAAGGGGGCGGCCTTCGAGCCGGCGCGTCTCTACCGCATGACGCGTTCGAAGGCTTACCTGTTTGGCGGCGTCGAGATCCGCTGGACCTGCGATCCCTCCCTGATCAAGGAAAAGGATCAGACACCGGCCAAGGCGGAATTCCATTTCCCAGGCGGCCTCAAGGATTATCTGAAGGCGTCGCTCGGCGACGACTTCCAGGTGACGCGCGAAATCTTCGCCGGCAAGAGCGACAAGCAAGGCGGCCATGGCTCGCTGGAATGGGCGGTGACCTGGTTCGGTGGCGACGGCTTCATCAATTCCTACTGCAACACCATCCCGACCGGTGAAGGCGGCACCCACGAAGCCGGCTTCCGAAACGTGCTGACGCGCGGCCTGCGCGCCTATGCCGACCTCGTCGGCAACAAGCGCGCCTCGATCGTCACGTCGGAAGACGTCATGATCTCGGCCGCCGGCATGCTGTCGGTGTTCATCCGCGAGCCGGAATTCGTCGGCCAGACCAAGGACAGGCTGGCGACGATCGAAGCGATACGCATCGTCGAGACCGCGATCCGCGACCCGTTCGACCATTGGCTGGCCGATAATCCGCAGGAAGCCTCGAAGCTGCTCGACTGGGTGATCGCGCGCGCCGACGAACGCGTGCGCCGCCGCCAGGAAAAGGAAGTGTCGCGCAAGAGCGCGGTGCGCAAGCTGCGCTTGCCGGGCAAGCTCGCCGACTGCACGCAGAACGCGGCGGCTGGTGCCGAACTCTTCATCGTCGAAGGTGATTCCGCCGGCGGCTCGGCCAAGCAGGCACGCGACCGTGCCAGCCAGGCCGTGTTGCCGCTGCGTGGAAAAATCCTCAATGTCGCCAGCGCCGGCAATGACAAGCTTGCCGCCAACCAACAGATATCGGACCTGATCCAGGCGCTCGGCTGCGGCACGCGGTCAAAATACCGTGACGAGGATTTGCGCTACGACCGCGTCATCATCATGACCGATGCCGACGTCGACGGCGCCCACATCGCTTCGCTGCTGATCACCTTCTTCTACCAGGAGATGCCGGCGCTGGTGCGCGGCGGCCATCTCTACCTGGCGGTGCCGCCGCTTTACTCGATCAGGCAAGGCGGCAAGGTCGCCTATGCCCGCGACGACGCCCACAAGGACGAGCTTCTGCGCACCGAGTTCACAGGCCGCGGCAAGGTCGAGCTTGGCCGCTTCAAGGGCCTGGGCGAAATGATGGCCGCGCAGCTCAAGGAAACCACCATGGACCCAAGGAAGCGTACCTTGCTCAGGGTTGATGTGAACGAAATCGATTCCGCCACCAAGGACAGGGTCGATGAGCTAATGGGCACCAAGCCCGAAGCCCGTTTCCGCTTCATCCAGGAACGCGCCGAATTCGCCGAGACGGAAGTGCTGGATATCTAGCCGCTGGCGCGTTTAGCTTGCATTCCTGACATGGAGACCAGCATGTGACCTGGCCGCGGCTGAAGACCTATTTCGAGACGAGCCTGGCCGGGCTGACGCAACCGACACGCTCTGACTGGATTTTTGCGCTCCGCACCGTTTCGGCCGGCATGATCGCATTGCTGGCCGCTTACGCGCTGAAGCTCGACCATCCGCAATGGGCGATGATGACGGTGTTCATCGTCGCCCGGCCGGTTGCCGGCATGGTGCTGGCGAAAGGCTTCTACCGCCTGCTCGGCACGCTGGCCGGCGGTGTCGCGGCAATCGCCATCACCACGGCGTTCGGTACCGGCCCCTGGATTCTGGTGACGGCGCTTGCCGTCTGGATTGGCATTTGCACCTTCGTCTCGTCGCTGCTGCGCAATCCCGAGGCCTATGGCGCGGCCCTTGCAGGCTACACCGCGATGATTATCGGCCTGCCCGCTTTCGGACAACCGCATCTGGTCGTGGACCTCGCGGTCGCGCGTTGTGCCGAGATCGTGCTCGGCATCGTCTGCGCCGGCCTGACTAGCCGGCTGATCTTGCCAAAACTGGCCGGCGACGCCATCGTCTCGCGGCTGAAACGCTGCATTCTCGACCTCGCCACCTATGCCGGCGGTGCGTTTTCAGGCGGCGACCGGGCAACGCTGATCGGCCTGCACCGGAAGCTTGTCGCCGATACCCAGACGCTTGGCGAGATGCGCGCCTATGCCAGGCTCGAAGCGCCGAGCTTCGCGCCGCGCGCGCATCCGGTGCGGCGCATCATCGGACAACTGCTTTCGGCTCTTTCGGCGGCGCGCGCGCTCTATTCGCATGCCGCTCCGAAAAACGCGGCCCTCATCCCGGTGCGCTCGGAACTGCAGGCCCTTGTCAGCGAACTGGCAGCCAAGCCGGGAGCTCTGGACGATACCTCATCCTGGGTGGCGCGGCTCGACGCGATCTCGATCAGGGCCCGGCAAATGCCCGACGCCTCGACCGACCAGGGTGAGGACAGGGTCGGCACCATTACCCGCCTCACCATCGCGGCCGATTTCGCGGAGGCGCTGAAACAGGTGCTGCGTGGCCTCGACGCCTTGCGCGCGCCGGTTACGCGCCGTCCAGGTCCCGGCACCCAGCAGCCGGCCCTGGTGGTGCATCGCGACTATCCCGGTGCCGCGCGCAACGCCATCCGTGCGGCCGTTGCCACGCTGCTGGTCGCTGCTTTTTGGCTGACGACGAAGTGGTCGGAAGCGGCCGGCACCGTCATCCTCGTTGCCGTGGTGTCGAGCCTGTTTGCCGCTCGCCCCGACCCGGTGCAAGTATCCTGGGGGTTCTTCAAGGGCACGCTGCTCGCTTTGCCTTTTGCCTTTCTCGTCGGCCAGGTTGCGCTCCCCGCTCTGCCCGGCTTCGGCTGGTTCATGCTGTTCGTCGTGCCCATCATGGTGCCAGCGGCACTCGCCATGGCCAATCCGCGCTATGTCGGCGTGGCGACAGCCTTCGCCATCAACTTCCTGGCCTTTCTCAGCCCACATCAGGCGATGACCTACGATCCCGGCCCCTTCTTCGCCGGCTCGGCATCGATCCTGGTCGGCATCCTCTTGGCCATCGGCGTCTTCATCGTCGTGTTGCCGGCCGATCCATGGCTCGCGGCCGACCGCATCGTGCGCGCCATGCGCGAGGATCTGGCGCGGCTTTGCCTGCATGAGCGCGTGCCGAGGCGTTCGGCCTTCGAGAGCCTCGCTTATGACCGGGTCAATCAGTTGATGCCGCTGGTCCAGAATTCCGGCAGGAAGGGTGAGGCGGTGCTGGGAGGCGGCGTCGCTTCCGTCACGGTCGGCTTGGAGATCCTGCGACTGCGCATTGCCAGCCAAAACCATGCCATCCCATCGGAAACGACGCTTTCAATCGCCAATTTCCTGAGGGGACTGGCGCGCGAGCTGCTTTTCCGTACCCCTGGCGATCCGCAAACAGCGACCATTGCCGTCGCCCGGCAGTATGCGGCAGGCATCGCCCAGCGAAACGCCACTGGGGACATGCTGCGGATCGCGGCGTCCCTGCGCATCATCGCCGCGGCGATGGAGGACTTCCCGGACTTCTTCGCGAGGGAAAAGATTTAAGCTGCGGCGATCGCCAGCGCATGGCCGCGTGCATTCTCACGCAGGGCGCCGAGATGGATCGACTTGACCAAGGCGGCAAGATCGCCTTCGGCGGATTGCCCGCCTAATTCCTTGAGCATCAGCCAACTGACTTCCTGCACGCCGGCGACGCGCTTGCCGTTGGCAACCTCGCGCCAGATTTTCAGGGCGCGCAGGATGACGGCATGCGTGGCGGCAGCCATGCCGGCACCGCGGAACAGCGCCTGCAGGGCCACGTCGTGCCCGCCGGCCAGCAGCGCCCTCACCCGTGCTTCGGACTGCTGGCTGAGCGCGACCAGCGCCGAGCCGAAGAAATCGACCTTGCCATGCGCGATTGTGCGGATCAGGAAGCTCGCGGTCAGGTCGCCGCGCAGCCTGAGATGCTCGATCAGGGCCGCGTGCTCTTCTTGGCGCGTGCCCTCGATCAGCGTCACCGAGGCCTTGACGCAAGCATCGCGCATGACCCGGTCGGCACGCGCGGCTCCCATCAACGCCATGACCAGCGGCGATGTCTTCAATGTCTCGCCGAGCTTGACGAGCAGCATATGCCGGCAGTCGGCAGGCAGCCTGATGTCCGAGATCAGCGCCTCGCGCACCAGAGGCAGATGCCCATGGCGTTCCGCCATGCGCCGGAAGCTGAGTGACGCGATGTCGGCGCCGCTATTGGCCAAAAGCACGGCGCAGGCCTCCGCCTCGCCGATCTCGGCGATGGCCGCCGAAAGCGCCATCGAGACTACAGGCCGGTCGGCGATCAGCTTCTGCGTTGCTTTCTGGCTCGCCGCCACGCGGTTGATCAGGTCGGCGTCGGTGAGCAGCGGCGAGCGCGCCAGCACGACCCCGGCGACCTCCGGCTGGTCTGCGGCAAGCGCACTGATGATCTGCAACGGCGCGTGATGGCTCATCGAGAGCGCTTCCGCCATCGCCAGCCGCACTTTCGACGAGGCGTCGTCGAGCAGCAGCGTCAGCGCCGCCTCGGCGGCGCAGCGATCCTCGAACGGCAATTCGCAATTGACATAGGCTCGGGCCAGCGCATGGGCCGCGGCGGCGCGCTCCGACACCCTGGCCGTGTAGATCCATTTCAGAAAATGCGAAACAACAACCATGCCGTCTGCTCACGCCCCTCGCCGGAGGGTTTCCGGCCCCGGGAGTAGGGTAGGCAGAAATGGTTTACGAACGGTTCACCATGTTCATTAACTGGCTTGCGAGGGCCTGAAGCAGCGCCTATCAACCGTCAGACAGCGCAGGAGGCGGAAGATGGCAGGGCTATATCTCGAGGAGTTTGTTGTCGGCCATGTCTTCCATCACACGCTGCGCAAGACCGTCACCGAGAGCGACAACATGCTGTTTTCGGTGATGACGCTCAACCCGCAGCCGCTGCATATCGACTTCGATTTCGCCGCCAAGAGCGAATGGGGCAAGCCGCTGGTCAACTCGCTGTTCACGCTCGGCCTGATGATCGGCATTTCGGTAAACGACATCACTGTCGGCACGACGGTCGCCAATCTCGGCATGAAGGAAACCGTGTTTCCTCACCCGGTCTTTCATGGCGACACCATCCGCGTCGAAACATCTGTCGTCTCGGTGCGCGAATCCAGGTCGAAGCCCGACCGCGGCATCGTCGAATTCGAGCACCGCGCCTACAACCAGCATGGCGATCTGGTCGCTCAATGCATCAGGCAAGCGATGATGCTGAAGAAGGCAGACTGATGCGCTCGCTGCTGTTCGTTCCAGGCGATTCCGAACGGAAGCTGGAGAAGGGATTTGGCGCCGGCGCCGACGTGGTCATCGTCGATCTCGAGGACTCCGTGGCGCCGGGGAACAAGGAGCGGGCGCGCGAGATCGCGGCGCGCTTCATCCTCGAACGCAGGGGGCAAACCAACTCGGCGCTCTATGTCAGGGTCAATGACCTCTCGACCGGGATGACGGACGATGATCTTGCCAAGCTCGTTCCGGCAAGACCGGACGGCATCATGCTGCCTAAATCGAACAGCGGCCAGCATGTGCAGCAGCTCGCGGCCAAGCTCAGGGTCCGGGAGGCTGAAAACGGCCTGCGCGACGGGTCGATAAAAATCCTGCCGATCATCACCGAAACTCCGGCGGGTGTGCTCGCCGCCGCCACCTATGCGGGGACAAGCGCACGGCTCGCCGGTCTCACCTGGGGCGCGGAAGACCTGTCGGCGGCGATAGGCGCACGCTCTGCCCGCGACGAGCACGGCCGCTACACCGATCTCTTCCGTCACGCCCGTCTGACGACCATTCTCGCGGCCGGAGCCGCGGAAGTCGCCGCGATCGACACCGTATTCCCCGGCTTTCGCGACATGGCGGCCCTCGCCGCGGAATGTGCCGAGGCCGAGCGTGACGGCTTCACCGGCAAGATGGCGATCCACCTCGATCAGGTGTCTGTCATCAACGCTGCGTTCACGCCCTCCGCCGAGGCGGTGAGACAGTCGGCGGCTATCGTAACCGCCTTCGAGGCGGCCGGAAATCCGGGCGTCGTCGGCATCGACGGCAAGATGTTCGACCGCCCGCATCTACGGCTGGCCGAACGGCTTCTGGCCCGCGCGAAAGCCGCCGGGA
This sequence comes from Mesorhizobium sp. URHB0026, assembly GCF_054059755.1. NCBI lineage: Bacteria > Pseudomonadati > Pseudomonadota > Alphaproteobacteria > Hyphomicrobiales > Phyllobacteriaceae > Mesorhizobium > Mesorhizobium sp. URHB0026. The sequence goes on from NZ_JBSSCN010000001.1 coordinate 4,638,516, forward strand.
TATCCGCCTGACGGCTACTCCTTGCCCCAGCGCGGCCGGCGCATCGCAAAGACCTCGTCGACGCTGGCATAATCCATGTAGCCGAGACGCGCCACATTGCCGGCCTTGGTGATGTCGAACAGGCCGTCTTTCAGGAAAGCATCGTCGATGTGCACGCCGATCACCTCACCGGCGACGACAAAGGCACTCGTTGGCGATCCGTCCAGCGCCTTTGGGTGAAACACTTCCGTAACCCGGCATTCGAGCGCCGCGGGTGCAGCCGCCACGCGCGGCGGCTTGACGAGACGCGAAGGCGCCATGGCGAGATCGGCATAGACGAACTCGTTGACGCCGCGAGGCGCGTCGACGGATGTGTAATTCATCTTCTCCGCAAGATCGCGGCTGACCAGGTTGGCGACGAACTCGCCGGTTTCCTGCGCAAACGAGGCGCTGTCCTTCTCGCCTTCGGAGGAAAACCAAACGATGAAAGGCCGGGTCGAGAAGGCGTTGAAGAACGAATATGGTGCCAGATTGACCTCGCCTGCCTTGTTCAGCGTCGATATCCAGCCGATCGGACGCGGCGCCACGATCGCCTTCGAAGGATCGTGCGGCAGACCATGCCCCTTGGACGGCTCGTAGAACATTCAGCCCGCCCAGGGTCCGGCGTAATCTGTGTAGAGCTTGGCCGGATCGGGCCGTGGCCGCTCCGGCGCCGGACCGGCGTAGGAGCCGATATGGATGAAACCGACGACGCGCTCCTGCGGCGCCAGTCCGAGAATCGCCCTGCCCTCCGGCACGTCGGAATACCAGTTGCTGATCATGTTCGTGCCATAGCCCAGTGCATTGGCCGCGATCACCAGGTTCATCGCCGCCATGCCTCCGGACAGGAACATCTCCCATTGCGGGATTTTTGGGTTCTCCCTCGGAATGGATACGACACCGATCACCAGTGGAGCGCGCGAGAACCGCGCCAGTTCCTGGTTGCGACGGCCTTCCGGCAACAGCCCCTCGCGCTGTTCGGCCAAGGCCGCTAGTTTCTTGCCGATCTCGATGCGGGCTTCGCCGCGATAAAGGATGAAGCGCCAGGGTTCGAGCCGTCCATGGTCGGGCACGCGCGTGGCGGCAGTGATCATCGTGGCGATGTCGGCGTCGCTTGGCGCCGGTTCCCTGAGGTCGGGGATCGGCGCCGAATTTCGGGTCAGCAGGAAGTCGATGATCGGCGACGCCATGGACGCAAGTCTCCTGAAACACTCTGTCTTGAGCTGAAGCGCACCATCGGGAATCGGGTGGCTTGGGCAAAGGCGCGCTAACGCCGGGCTGAAGAGTCCCGGATCGGACTCTTAAGCCTTGAAATTGCCACCGCCATGGGCTTCAACGCAAGGCATGTTTGAGGGGCGACTGCGTCTTTTCCTGGTTCGGCTCTGCGCCGCGCTGTTCCTGCTGCCGGTCTCCATGGCTGTCGCGCAGGAAAAGGACGGCGTCGGCGACCTGAAACTTCCCGGAATTTCGAGCTATGCAACGCCGAAGAGCGAGACCCCGCTGGCGCTTGGCGGCGGTGGCGCCATCACGCTCTCGGCCCAGTTGACCGACAAGGGCACCGACATCACACGTGGACTAGTCTGGCGTGTCTTCAAGCCCGAAGCGGTCAACGGCAAATTGCCGATGGTCGCCTCCTCCCATGGCGGCAGCGCCGTCTTCCAGCTCGAGCCCGGCAGTTACCTGGTCCACGCTTCCTATGGCCGCGCCGGCGCCACCAAGCGCATCACCGTCGGCAAGGAAGCCAAGCGAGAAAGCCTCGTGCTCGATGCCGGCGGCCTGAAGCTCGACGCGGTTCTGTCCGGCGGCGTGCGCATTCCGCCGAAGAAACTGCGCTTTTCGATCTATGAGGGCACCGCCGAGGCCAATGGCGACCGCGCGCTGATCATTCCCGATGTCGAACCCAACAGCGTCGTGCGGCTCAATGCCGGCATCTACCATGTCGTCTCGACCTACGGCGCGGTCAATGCGGTCATCCGATCCGACATCCGCGTCGAGGCCGGCAAGCTGACCGAAGCCACCGTTGAGCATCACGCCGCCGAAATCACCATGAAGCTGGTGCGCGAGGCGGGCGGCGAAGCGATTGCCGACACCTCGTGGTCGCTGCTCAACGAGTCCGGCGATCCGATCAAGGAAACCGTCGGCGCCTTCGCTTCGATGGTGCTGGCCGAAGGCGACTACACCATCATCGCCAAGAACCGCGACCGCATCTACCAGAAGGATTTCACGGTCGTTGGCGGGCAGAACCAGGAGATCGAGGTTCTCGCCACCGAAGCAGCGGCGATGGATCCGGAAGAAGGCGCGGACTAGCTTTCAGGCAGCCAACTTGGTTCGTGCCGGGAGGAACGGAATGCGACGGCGCGGCAGGCTCGGCGCCAGATCGAATACACCGCGATAGAGACGGTCGAGCAACGTTTTGCGGTCGCGCAACGGCTCCAGTTCGTTCCAGCTCAGCACATTGCCGACACGCACGTCGATCGCCCTGCCGGACAGCCGCGCGAATTCACGAATGAGCAGCGAGGTGCGCAAGGTCAACGAGGCCTTGCCGACGAATTTGGCCACACGCCCGTCGCGCTCGGCCATGTTCATCGGCCCACTGACCAGATGGAAAAGCCTGCCGTTCTGGCCGGAGAAATGCATCGGGATGACCGATGCCTTGGCCTCCTGGACGAGACGGGCGGGAAACATCTTCCACGGCAGGTCGCGCGCGCGGCCAAAACCCTTGGGCGCTGTGGCGACGCCGCCGGCCGGAAACACCACGATCGTGACACCTTCCCTGAGCAGCCGCACTGCTTCATGGCGCACGGCCATGTTGTTCTTCACCGCGTCCTTGGTCTCGGAAAAGTCGATCGGCAGCGAATAGGGCTCCATCTCGCGGATCCTGAGCAGGTCCTTGTGGATCATCACGCGGAAGGGCCGGCCGAGTTGCTCAGCCAGCGAGAGCACGGCAATGCCGTCGCCGATTCCGAAGGGGTGGTTGGCGACGATCACCAGCGGCGTATTGGGCAGATCCTTCGGCGGCCATTGGTCCGGGCTTTGCACGCGCACGTCGATGAGGTCCAGCATTCGGCTGAACACACGTTCGCCCGGCGGAACCACCTGGCGGCGCCAGAAATCATAAAGCGCGGCAAAGCGATCGCGGCCCGACAGGCCTTCGACCGAATGGATGAACCAGCGCGCCAGCGCCGGCTGGTGCGGATTGGCATAGGAAAGCTCTGGGAACGGTCGTTCGCGCGATTTCAGCTTGAGCATAGGGGCTCGTTACAACGTTGCCGTGACAGGGATATGAAAATGGCGGTGGATCGCTCCACCGCCATTCGATCGAAAACACTCCGATTCAAGCCGCGCGCTTGCGTCGGCGGTCAGGTGTGATCGCTTCTTCGGTCAGCCGTTCGATTGCTTCGGCAAGGCCGAGCGATTCCTGGTCGCGCGAACCGAGGCGGCGGATGTTGACCGTCTGCTCCTCCGCCTCGCGTTTGCCACAGACCAGAATGACGGGCACCTTGGCCAGGCTGTGCTCGCGGACCTTGTAGTTGATCTTCTCGTTGCGCAGATCGGCTTCCGCCAGCAGGCCGGCGGCCTTCAGTTTCGCCACCACCTCGGTCGCATAGCTGTCGGCGTCTGACGTGATCGTCGCCACCACCACTTGCAGCGGCGCGAACCATAGCGGGAAATGGCCGGAATAATTCTCGATCAGGATGCCGAGAAAACGCTCCATCGAACCGCATATGGCGCGGTGCACCATGACCGGCTGCTTCTTCTCCGAATCCGAGCCTATGTAGAAGGCGCCGAAGCGTTCCGGCAGGTTGAAGTCGACCTGCGTCGTGCCGCATTGCCATTCGCGGCCGATGGCATCCTTCAGCACATATTCGAACTTCGGCCCGTAGAAGGCGCCCTCGCCCGGATTGATCGAGGTCTTGATGCGGTTGCCGGACCTTGTCCGGATCGTCTCCAGCACGCCGCCCATGATCGCCTCGGCATGATCCCAGGCCTCGTCCGTGCCGACGCGCTTTTCGGGCCGTGTCGACAGTTTGACGCTGATTTCGTCGAAACCGAAATCGGCATAGGTCGACAAGATCAGGTCATTGATGCGCAGGCACTCGGAAGCCAGCTGCTCCTCGGTGCAGAAGATATGCGCATCGTCTTGCGTGAAGCCGCGCACGCGCATCAGCCCGTGCAGCGCGCCCGACGGCTCGTAGCGATGCACATTGCCGAACTCCGCCAGCTTTACGGGCAGGTCACGATAGGATTTCAGCCCATGCTTGAAAATCTGCACGTGGCCCGGGCAGTTCATCGGCTTCAGCGCGAAGATGCGGTCATCGTCGGTTTCATCGCCGGCGACTGTCACCTTGAACATGGCGTCGCGGTACCAGCCCCAGTGGCCCGACGTCTCCCAAAGGCTCTTGTCGAGCACCTGCGGGGCGTTGACCTCCTGGTAGCCCTGCTCGTCGAGCCGGCGCCGCATGTAGTTGACCAGGTTCTGGAACATCTTCCAGCCCTTGGCGTGCCAGAAGACCACGCCCGGCCCCTCTTCCTGGAAATGGAAAAGGTCCATTTCGCGGCCGAGCTTGCGGTGATCGCGCTTCTCGGCCTCCTCCAGCATCGTCTGGTAGGCTTCGAGCTGCGCCTGGTCGGCCCAGGCCGTGCCGTAGATGCGCGTCAGCATCGGGTTGTTCGAGTCGCCGCGCCAATAGGCGCCAGCCACCTTCATCAGCTTGAAGGCGTTGCCGATCTGGCCGGTCGAGGCCATGTGAGGACCGCGGCAGAGATCGAACCAGTCGCCCTGCGCATAGATCTTGAGATCCTGGTCCTCGGGAATGGCATCGATCAGTTCGAGCTTGTAGCGCTCGCCCTTGTCGGCGAAGACTTGTCTCGCCTTGTCGCGCGACCAGACCTCCTTGGTGAACGGCTTGTTGCGCGCGATGATCTCGCGCATCTTCTTCTCGATCACCGGGAAATCGTCCGGGGTGAACGGCTCGTTGCGGGCAAAGTCGTAATAGAATCCGTTCTCGATCACCGGCCCGATGGTGACCTGCGTTCCCGGCCATATCTCCTGAACGGCTTCCGCCAGCACATGCGCGGTGTCATGGCGGATCAGTTCCAGCGCGCGCGGATCTTCGCGGGTGATGATCTCGACCTTGCCGGATTTGCCGAGCGGGTCCGAGAGATCGCGCACGGTGCCATCGATTGCATAGGCCACGGCCTTCTTGGCAAGCGACTTGGAGATCGATTCGGCCAGGCCGGCACCGGTCATCGCGGCATCGTAGTCACGCACGGCGCCATCGGGAAATGTCAGGGAAACGGAATTCAGCATGTGTATCTCCTATCCAGTCCCGCAAACGAGCGCGGGTGGTAAATGCAGATCATCAGCGGTTCGGGGCTGCGACCTGCCAGGGTGCCGGATGCGTCCGGCGGCGGCAGTCTTTTATGAGCAGATGCCGCCGCCGTAAAGCCCGGCTCACTTAATCAGCCGTGGCAGGTCCTTCAGGAACGCGGCCCGTGTCGCCAGCCCCTTCGGCATGTCGGTGCGCTTCGTATCGACGACGAGCCGGGCGAACACGATCTGGCGGCCGTCTTTCCCAGCCCAGCCGACAAACCATCCGAGCGAGCGCTTGTCCTTGCCGCCCGCGCCGAGCCTCGTCGTGCCGGTCTTGCCCTGAACGGCCCAGTCGCCAGCCTTGAAGTTCGGCATGATGGCGCGTGTCATTTCATGCGCTCTGGCCGACACCGGCATTGTGCCGGCGAGCAGTTGCCGCAGGAAGGCAACCTGTTCGACTGGCGTGATCTTAAGCGAGGAGTTGACCCAGGAATGGGTGAGCCCGTCATCCTTGCCAGGATTGCCGGTAACGTCACCATTGCCATAGTTGAACTTCGATACGTAGCCGGCAAATTTCTGAGTTCCGAGCCTGCGGGTGATTTCGCGTGAGAACCAGATGATGGAATCACGTTCCCAGATCGTCGGATCGACGGTTTTCTGGTCGCGTTTCACCGCGTTGAACTCGGGCTTGTAGTCCCATGCCGGGGTATGTTCATCGCCAAGGATGCCTGCGTCGTAACCGATCAGCGAAAGCGGCACCTTGAACGTGGAGGCTGGGCTGAAGCGCTGGTCGCATGTACCGTCCTGGTAAAGCGTCTTGCCGGTTACAGCATCGGCGATCAGCGTGCATTGCACATCCGCGAGCGGCTCGGACTGCGCGCGCATCGGAAATCCCAGCAGCCAGGCGAGCAGGAACAGGACACCAGCCATGATAAAGGGAAGACGATCGACATTGCGCATTTTCTGCTCGCTCCAGAAGGGGGTTCGCGAGCGGGCTTAGCGAGGTCTCTTGTCTCGATTTTGTCTCAAATGCGCAGTTGTTGTGCAGGCTTCCGTTAACCCTACCGAAGCGTAAACAGCGCGGCGTGACCAGCCACTTAGCCCTGCGCTTCGCCGCGCTTGCGGCCGATCCGCCAGTACCGCCATGGCATGAACCAGACGTAGTGGGATGGAAGCGCCTGCGGCACGAGATCAACGCCGTGCGTGCCGAACGGACCGCAGCGCAGCACGCGGAACAACCCCATCCAGCCGCCGGCCCAAAGGCCATGGCGGGCGATCGCCTCATGCACGTATTCCGAACAGGTCGGCAGATGACGGCAGGAATTGCCGACAAAGCCGGACAGCGTCAATTGGTAAAGCCGCACGAGCGAGGTGCCGAGCAAGCGCCCAGGCGTCTTGCGCCAGGGGCCGGGCCAGTTGCGGCCGCGCCTCGACGCTCCGGCAGTATGCGCATGCCTGTGCTGGTCGCCCACTGCGATCTCCGCGTTTTCCAGCTGATAGATGTGCGCTTGCACTGGAGAACGCAATCCCGATCGCCGTGCGGTCACGGGCGGGAACGGCGAAATGGCCGCCGGCCGGCTGGCGGCGCCCACTGGCCAGGATGAGACCACTCTTCGTGATGCCTTGTAGCGCATCTTTCGTCGCGCCATTGGAACGTAGCGATCCGTATGACGTCGCCAAGGATCTCCAGCAACTGAATCATGGCGGCATCTCCTTTGACGAGATTAGACTGCCGCTGGCGCTCCCCTTCAAACGAGTATAATTTCCATTTCGGATAATCCTGGGTTATGCGAAATGAAGCGTGGACGCTTGCCCCTTACGGCGTTGAGGAGCTTCGAGGCGGCGGGGCGGCATTTGAGCTTCAGCAAGGCCGCCGAGGAGCTTTTCGTCTCCCAGGCGGCGATCAGCCGGCAGATCCGCGAACTCGAAACCTTCCTGTGCCAACCGCTTTTCGACCGGCACCATCGCCGCGTCGAACTGACGGACGCAGGCCGTCGGCTGCTTGCTCAACTGGTCAGAAGTTTTGACGATATCGACAAACTGCTCTCGGAACTGGTCGCGGTCCCCGCGCAGGCCGTGGTTCGTGTCAGCGTCGAGCCGTCGATTGCAGCCGTCTGGCTGGTGCCCCGGCTCAACCGGTTTCGCCAGTTGCGGCCCGATATCGACGTCTCCCTCGAAGTGGACCCAAGGCTGATCGAGTTCCGCAGCGACCAACCCGAACTTGCCTTACGTTTCAGCTCGAACGCGACGTCATGGCCCCGCAGCGAAGCCGAGCGGCTGGCCTCGACAGTTGATTCACCAGTTCTGTCGCCGGCGCTGCTTTCATCGGGCCCAGCCCTCGAGAAGCCGGCCGATCTTGCTCGCTTCACGCTTTTGCACGAGGAAAATCGCCAGGGTTGGGCGCGCTGGTTCGAAGCGGCGGGCGTACCTGCCACCGCCATGCCCACGCGCGGGCCGATGCTTGCGGACGCCTCACTCTCCAAGCAGGCCGCGCTGCTCGGCCACGGCGTGGCGCTGGGCGATCTCCTGCAGATTGGAGAAGAATTGGAGACCGGGGCACTGGTCAAACCGTTCGACATCGATGTCGCATCCGGGGCCTATTGGCTGGTGGCCAGGAGTTTGCACGGTCTCTCGGAACCGGCAGCGGCCTTCGCCAACTGGCTAAGAAGCGAATTCATCGAAAGCAGGCGAACGCTGAAAGCTCCGGCCTGAGCCGTGCGCTGGACGAACCCGGATACGTTACCTTCTTGTATTTTCCGAAAAGCTTATCGAGGTCGTTGATATCCATGGACGGATCTCCCGCCGCCGGGTCGACTGCTGGTTTGAATGTGACGACGATGTCGCGTCACAAATCATACCGGCGCCCCGGTATGCCAGGTTCGGGAAACGGCGCGCAACGCGTGATCGCCCGAATGGCGGCTTCGGCAACCAGGCTATGGCATGAACGACCGCTCTGGCGGGACCCGCTCGTCGTAAGGTCGAAGCCCACTTCAGGCCGCTTCGCCGGCGCGCTTCTTCTCGATCTGGCCGATGGCGTCGACCACGGCGTCGAAGGTCAGCATGGTCGACGCATGGCGCGCCTTGTAGTCGCGCACCGGCTCCAGATAGCCGAGGTCGGCGAAGCGGCCTTCCGGCGGCGCGCCGTTCTCCTTCAGCATCTTCAGCATGGTCTGGCGCACCGCGCGCAATTCCTCGGCACTGGCGCCGACTACATGTTGCGCCATGATCGAGGACGATGCCTGGCCGAGCGCGCAGGCCTTCACGTCGTGGGCGAAGTCGGTGACCACACCGTCCTCCATCTTGAGGTCGACGGTAACGGTCGACCCGCACAGCTTGGAATGCGCCTTCGCGGTCGCGTCGGGATGATCGAGCCGGCCGATGCGGGCGATATTTCCGGCAAAACCGAGAATTTTCGCGTTGTAGACGTCGTTGATCATTATTTTCCAATCCGTCGCCGCCAAGCGAACAGCGATTGCCGTTGCTGCGTCTTTCATTCGCTCGGCACGACCATATATAATGCTGGCAGTCCGGTATCGACAAGGCGGCGAACGCCACTGTCCTTGCCGGGAAGTTCACGCCGCTTACGGGGCTGGAAACGGGGCGAGTTTCCGACACCGAAAGGTCGTGGTCCGTTCAACTCGTTCCTCCTCTGAGAGGAACTACGGGAGACGCCTTTTATGGATGCCGTCATCAAGAAACTCATGCCCCAGTCCGCCTACATGGAAAAGCCGGTCACCGACCGCCCGAGCGAGGCGGAAGTCGAGGCCGCCGTGCGCACCTTGCTGCGCTGGACCGGCGACAATCCGGATCGCGAGGGTTTGATCGACACGCCCAAGCGCGTGGCCAAGGCCTATCGCGAGATGTTCGGCGGCTACGACATGTGCCCTGCCGAGGAGCTTGGCCGTACTTTCGAGGAGGTCGCCGGCTACGATGACCTGGTCATCGTCAAGGACATCCAGTTCCATTCGCATTGCGAACATCACATGGTGCCGATCATCGGCAAGGCGCATGTCGGCTATCTGCCCGACGGCAAGGTCGTCGGCCTGTCCAAGATCGCGCGCGTCGTCGATATATTTGCCCATCGGCTGCAGACGCAGGAAGCCCTGACCGCCCAGATTGCCGGCGTAATCCAGGACGTCCTCAACCCGCGCGGCGTCGCCGTCATGATCGAGGCCGAGCACATGTGCATGGCCATGCGCGGCATCCGCAAGCAAGGTTCCACCACGCTGACCTCCACCTTCACAGGCGTCTTCAAGGATACGCCTGAAGAGCAGGTTCGCTTTGTCACCATGGTGCGCGGCGGCAGGGCGTAAGCCCCTTGCCGACGTCGCGGTCAACAGGAAGATAGACCGGCAATGTCGGCACTGGAATTTCCGGAAGCTCCCTCGGACAAGAAGGCCCTGGAGGAAGGCGCGGTGTTTTCGCCGCGCTTCGATCCCGCCGGTCTTGTCACCGTCGTCGTGACCGATGCCGCCGACGGCATGCTGCTGATGGTCGCTCACATGAATGCACAGGCGCTGGCTCTGACGCTTGAAACAGGCATTGCCCACTACTGGTCGCGCTCGCGCAACACGCTCTGGAAGAAGGGCGAAACCTCGGGCAATTTCCAACATGTCGTCGAGATGCTCACGGATTGTGACCAGGATGCGGTGTGGCTTCGCGTGAAAGTGTTGGGCCACGACGCAACCTGTCACACCGGCCGGCGTTCATGCTTTTATCGGACGGTGGGGCTGATCGACGGCAAGGGGACGCTTGCCGACGACGGCAGCAGGCCGCTGTTCGATGCGGAAAACACGTATCGAAAGCCATCAATTTGAACCTTCTGCCTGAGACCGACCACATAGATTCATCATTTCGATACAGCCCGTCCGTATACTAGCCTGGGACAAGGGAGATCATGATGCTCGAATGGGCGTCATTGCGTAACAGACCAGATGTCAGGGAGGCCAATGGCCTGTCCTCGGCAGGCGGCGCATCCGAAACAACCTCCCCCAAGAAAACAGGCATCTCGCTCGCGCTCGGTGGCGGTTGCGCCAGAGGCTGGGCTCATATCGGCGTACTGCGCGCGCTCGATGAAGCCGGCATCGAAGTCTCGATGATCGCCGGCACCTCGATCGGCGCCCTGGTCGGAGGCTGTTACCTCGCCGGCAAACTGGATGAGCTGGAAGAGTTCGCCCGCAGCCTCACCAGACGACGCATCTTCGGCCTGCTCGATCTCAACCTGCGCGGCAGCGGCCTCTTCGGCGGCATGAAGCTGGACGCGCGCCTGCGCGAGCACGTGGCCGGCATCCGCTTCGACGATCTGCCCAAGCCATTTGTCTGCGTTGCATCGGAAATCCGTACCGGCCACGAGATCTGGCTGTCGAGCGGTTCGCTGATCACCGCCATGCGCGCGTCCTACGCGCTGCCTGGCGTGTTCGAGCCTGTCGATTGCAACGGCCGCGTGCTGGTCGACGGAGCGCTGGTCAACCCGGTGCCCGTTTCGGTCTGCCGCGCCTACGAGCAGCCGCTCGTCGTGGCGGTCAACCTCCACTACGACCTGTTCGGCCGCGCCGCCGTGATCAAGCACAGCGCCGGCGAGCTGGTTATCGAAAAGGATGCGCCAAGGCCCGGCCAGGTCGACGCTCAACACCAATCGCACCAGACGCGTCTGGGCATCACCGGCGTGATGGTCGAAGCCTTCAACATCATCCAGGACCGTATTTCGCGGGCGAGACTTGCCGGCGATCCGCCCGACATGTCGCTGCAACCCAAGCTCAGCCATATCGGTCTCACCGAATTTCACCGGGCCGATGAGGCGATCCAGCTCGGCTACCAAGCGACGATGGCGCAGATCGGCGAACTGACGCGGCTGCAGACGGTTCTCGCCTAGACCGTTTCCTGTATTTGGCCTCAGGACAAACTGATTGCAAAACGCAATTGGTTATGATGATCTGCGTCGATCGAGGCGGAGGTGCCGATGGCCAGGATTGTCTATTCCATGCTGACGTCGTTGGACGGCTATATCGCCCGATCGAACGATGACAGCGGCTTGCCGGTGCCCGAGGCGGAACTGCACCAGCATTTCAACGACATGATGAGACAGGCCTCCGCCGTGCTCGCCGGACGGCGCATTTACGGAACCATGCGCTTCTGGGACAGCCCTGAACGCGAGACCGGCGCCACCCAGGTCGAGCGGGATTTTGCCCATGCATGGCGCGAAACGCCGAAGATCGTCTTCTCGACCACGCTTCGGCAAGTCGGGCTCAATGCCCGGCTGGTGGATGGCGATGCGCAGGATGCGGTACGATCTCTCAAGGCGCGGACCGACGGCCTCGTCATCCTTGGCGGCGCCGATCTTGCCGCCTCTCTGGCACGAGCCGGCCTCATCGACGAATACCGGCTCTACATGCATCCCGTGGTGCTGGGTGGCGGCAAACCGTATTTTCAATCCGGCCTGTCGCTGGCGCTGACCCCGGTCGGCACCCAAAGTCTCCCCCAGGGCGTGACGCTGTTGCGTTATGCGCCGGCCGGCTGAATTGCCCAGGTTGCTGAATTGCCCAGGTTTCCGGCACGCACCTACGCCCGCGCGGCATCGATGATGCGAAACTGCACCGTACGGTTGCCGTTCCAGTAATTGCCCGACAGCGAGCCGGCGACATGCACCGTCTTGCCGCGGTTCTTGAACAGGAACTCGCCGAGCACTGTATCGACGGCGCGAAAGGCGATCGCCTGGATGCGGCCGCCGCTCTCCGACTGTAAATCGGCGCGAATATGGCTGGTGCCGACCGGCCTGATATCGGCCAGCCGATGGCGTGGCAGCGCGAAAACCGGCGCGACATGCCCGGCCCCGAAGGGGCCCGCCTTTTCCAGGGCATCGAGCAGGCCGAGCGTCGCGCCTTCGGCGGCAAGCGCGCCGTCTATCGCCAGGCTTTCCTCATCCTGCAATCTGAAAACGTCGGCGGCCGCCCGCTCCTCGAAGAAGGCCCTGAGCTCACCCAGTCTTGCCCGCTCGACGGTGATGCCGGCAGCCATGCCATGGCCGCCGCCCTTGACGATGAGCCCGGCATTGGCAGCTTCGCGCACCAGCCGGCCAAGGTCGAAACCCGACACGGAACGACCGGAGCCCGTGCCGGTGCCGTTGGCGTTGAAAGCGATAGCGAATGCCGGCCGCCGTGCGTGATCCTTCAGCCGTGAGGCAAGCAGGCCCACGATGCCGGGGTGCCAACTGTTGCTGGCGGTGACGACGATCGCAGGGCCGCTGCCGCCCGCGAGTTCGGCATCGGCCTCGGCGCGCGCGGCGGCGAGCATCTCCTGCTCCATCAGCTGCCGCTCCTGGTTCAGCCGGTCGAGCGTCTCGGCGATGGTCTGCGCCTCGACCGGATCGTCCGTTGCAAGCAGCCGGCTGCCGAGTGCTGCATCGCCGATGCGCCCGCCCGCATTGATGCGGGGACCGATCAGGTAGGCGAGATGGAAGGTGCTGATCGGCTCGCCAACGCGTGACACCCTTGCCAGCGCGGCCATTCCTTCATTCTTCTGCTGTCGCGCCACCTGCAAACCCTTGACAACGAAGGCGCGATTGACGCCCGTGAGCGGCACCACGTCGCAGACGGTGGCAAGCGCCACGAGATCGAGCAGGGAAAGCAGGTCGGGCGGCGTGACATCGCTCAGGCCACGCAGCACCTTTGCAGTCTGTACCAAGGCGAGGAACACGACACCGGCGGCACAGAGATGGCCCTGTCCGGAAAGGTCGTCGTCGCGGTTTGGATTGACGACGGCAATTGCCGCGGGCAAGACGCCGCCGACCTGGTGGTGGTCGAGCACCACGACATCGGCACCGGCGGCATTGGCCGCGTCGATCGAAATGGCGCTGTTGGTGCCGCAATCGACTGTGACGATCAGCGTCGCGCCGCGAGATACCAGTTCGCGCATGGCATCGGGATTGGGACCGTAGCCCTCGAAAATACGATCCGGGATATAGATTTCCGACGGCACCGAGAAATGCGTGAGAAACCGCTTCAGCAAGGCCGACGAGGCCGCGCCATCGACGTCGTAATCGCCGAAGATCGCAATTTTCTCCCGCGCCATGACGGCGGCGGCGATGCGGATGGCGGCCTTGTCCATGTCGGTCAGCGAGGCCGGGTTCGGCAACAGGTCGCGGATCGTCGGGTCCAGAAACCGCTCCGTCTCCTCGACGGCCACGCCGCGTCCGGCAAGAACGCGCGCGACGATGTCGGGCACGCCATGACCCTGTGCGATGGCAAGCGCGATCATGTCCTGCCGTTCGGTCAGCCGGTGCTCCCAGGAGAGACCGGTTGCCGACTGCCTGACATCGAGGAAAAGGCGCCTTTCGCCCATCATGCGCTTTGCCAACTCATGGTTGGCGGCAGGATAAGCCAAAGGCCGCCAAAGCCAAGTTCGCGGTGACACGCCGTGCGGGAAGAGATCACGAAATTACGCTTTCCGCTTTTGAGCTTGGCGCCGAAGCCATTCGTCTACCGCATCCCCCATCGTCTTCTCCGAACCGTCCTTGAGCCAGGCCATAAACGGTCGGTCGAACCTGAAAGCATTACCGCATTCATGGGTGAAAAAGCGGCGCACGTTCTGGGTGTTGCGGTAGGATTTCGTGATGGCGGTGACGCGCGAGATCGTATCCCCGTGCCAGTCGAACGGCTTCATCGTCAAATCCCTGCGGCCAGCATCATCCGATGCAGCCACAGGGCTAACGGCTGCGATGCCGGTTCGCAAGCACTGAGGCCGACAACAGGATGGAACCTAGAACTTATCCAGATCCTGGTGCCTGGCCTTGATCTCGCGCACGGTCCGCGATGACGATCGCAGCACGATCGTGTGGGTGGTGATGTATGTGCGGCCAAACTTGACGCCGGCCAGCATATTGCCATCGGTGACACCGGTGGCCGCGAACAGCACGTCGCCGCGCGCCATGTCTTCCGCTTGATAGATCCGCTTCGGATTGGAAATGCCCATCTTTGCGGCACGTGCGACCTTTTCCGGCGTATCGAGGATCAGCCTGCCTTGCATCTGGCCGCCGGTGCAGCGCAACGCCGCGGCGGCCAGCACACCTTCCGGCGCGCCGCCGGTGCCGAGATAGATATCGATGCCGGTTTCTTCCGCGTCCGTGGTTGTGGATGACGCCGGCGACGTCGCCGTCGCCGATCAGCCGGATCGCGGCGCCCGTGGCCCGCACGGCATCAATCAGCTTGGCGTGGCGCGGACGGTCGAGAATGCAGGCCGTGATGTCGGTCACAGCAACGCCCTTCGCTCGCGCGAGGCTGGCGACGTTTTCGGCCGGCGAGGCGTCGATATCGATGACCCCTTCTGGATAACCCGGACCGACCGCGATCTTGTCCATGTAGACGTCGGGCGCGAACAGCAGGCTGCCCTTCTCGGCGATCGCGATCACGGCGAGCGCGTTCGGCAGGTTCTTGGCGCAGATCGTCGTGCCTTCGAGCGGATCAAGCGCGATATCGACCGCAGGCCCTTTGCCGGTCCCGACCTCCTCGCCGATATAGAGCATCGGCGCCTCGTCCCGCTCGCCCTCGCCGATCACCACCGTGCCCTTGATGGCGAGGCGGTTGAGCTCCTCGCGCATGGCATCGACGGCGACCTGGTCGGCAGCCTTTTCGTCGCCGCGGCCGCGCAACCTGGCGGCCGCGACCGCGGCCCGTTCGGTGACGCGCACCAGTTCCATGGTGAGTATCCGGTCAAGGCCGGCGACGATGTTCTGGGCCACATTCATTCGGCAAATCCTCGTTTGATGCCGCCTCCCGCCAGAGGCGTGCTTGTTTTGTCAAACGACCATGACAACGGCAAGACCTGCCTGGGTGGTTAATCGAAAGCATAGCAATAACAATCGATTGAACCGAATCTTTGAAAACAATGCCGGCCCGGTTTGAGATGAACCGGGCCGGCACCGAACAGAAATTGCCGTGCTTCGCGGCCCTAGAAAACCGCGAGGTATTTGAGCAGCGAAATAATGCCGATGATGATGACAATGACCTGCACGATCTGCCTCATCCTGGCATCAAGCGGCAGCCGCTGCACCAGGTAGAGAACGAGAATGATGACGAGAAATGTAATCAGGATGCCGATCAGCACGGACAAACCCATGGTGCCCTCCTTGAATGATTGCCTGAAACGGAGAAACGAGACGGCAAGGCCGGCTCGGCACAAGCACGATCAGTACCAGCGACGCGACGTGTCGTTCATCGACTGGCCGACGGCAATCCCGGCCAGAAAGCCGAGTAGGCCGATCACGCCAAGCACGGCTGTGGTCGCGCCCGGATTTTCACGCGCGACTTCCGAAACGGATTGAGCCCGGCTGCGCAACTGCCGCGCTGTCCGCGAGGCGCGGGAAGCGGCTGTATCGTAGAAATCCGATGCTTGCTCACTGGCATCATCGAGCATCTCCGCGCTGCGCTGCGAAATGCTCTTGTTGATCTTGGTGATCTCCTTGCGCAGGTCGGCGATCTGCTTTTCCAGTGTCTTCTGGATGTCGCCGATGTCAGGGGTGTCGGATTTGTTGGTATCGGCCATGAAGCGGCTCCCTTGGTTGCTGACCAAGAGAACGGTACCGACGCCAATTCGTTCCGGGCGGCAGTGGGATGCCCTCACCCAACCAAGACACGCCGCCGGGGGTTTTGCCCACGGCAACGAGGCTGCCTGCTACCCTGCCCGCTCGATGCGGATGACCTGTGGCTTGTCGGTCAGATGGCCGTCCTTGGTGATGCCGTCGACAGCTTTGCGCACGGCGGCCTCGGTGGTCTCGTGGGTGACGAGAATTACCGTCTTCTGCGCCGCCGCCTCGCCGCTGACCGCATGCTGGACGATCGATTCCAGCGAAATATCGTTGTCGGCCATGCGCTTGGCGATCGCCGCGAACACGCCGATTCGGTCATGTACGGTCAGCCGGATGAAGTAGCCGCCGGCATGGCTGCGCATCTGCGCCTTCTTATACGGTCTCAGTTCCTTCGCCGGACGGCCGAAGACGGGACCATGCTGGAAGCCGGGCCGGCTCTTGGCGATGTCGGCGATATCGCCGATGACCGCCGAGGCGGTGGCATTGCCGCCGGCGCCGGGGCCCGAGAGCAGCAACTCGCCCAGAATATCGGTCTCGATCGCCACTGCGTTGGTGACACCATGAACCTGAGCGATGACCGAAGCAGTCGGCACCATGGTCGGATGCACACGCTGCTCGATGCCGCTTTCGGTGCGCTGGGCGACGCCGAGCAGCTTGATCCGGTAGCCGAGATCGCCGGCGGCACGGATGTCGGCCTGGGTAATGTTGGAAATGCCTTCCATGTAGATGTCGTTGGCGGCGATCTTGGTGCCGAAGGCAAGGCTAGTCAGGATCGACAGCTTGTGCGCGGTGTCATGGCCCTCGATGTCGAAGGTTGGGTCGGCTTCGGCATAGCCCAGCCGCTGCGCGTCCTTCAGCACGACGTCGAAGGAGACGCCCTCGGCCTCCATGCGGGTCAGGATATAGTTGCAGGTCCCGTTGAGGATGCCGAAGACGCGGGTGACGGAATTGCCGGCCATCGCCTCGCGCATCGTCTTGATGACCGGGATGCCACCTGCCACCGCGGCCTCGTAGTTGAGCAGCACGCCCTTCTTCTCGGCGATTTCGGCAAGCGCCACGCCATGCTTGGCAAGCAGTGCCTTGTTGGCGGTGACGACATGGCGGCCGGCTTCGAGCGCGGCCTTCACCGAGGCGCGCGCCGGCCCCTCATCGCCGCCGACCAGCTCGACGAACACGTCGATCTCGGCGGTCTGCGCCATTTTGACCGGATCGTCGAACCAATTCGCGGAGCTCAAATCGATGCCACGGTCGCGTTTCCGGTCGCGTGCCGAAATCGCCGACACGATAATGTCGCGCCCGCATTGGCGGGTCAGTTCCGCCGCCTTGTCGCGCAACACGCGCGCCACCGATGCACCGACCGTGCCAAGTCCGGCAATTCCAACACGCAGTGCTTCAGCCATGGAAGGCGACGCCCCTCAAATCAGATCGCATTTGTATTACCGGTGGGCGGACAGCGGCACCACATTGTTGGGCTGCTTGGCGCTGGCCGAGAGGAAGCGCTTGATGTTGCGCGCCGCCTGGCGGATCCGGTGTTCGTTCTCGACCAGCGCTACGCGCACGAAATCGTCGCCATGCTCGCCGAAGCCGACACCGGGCGCCACCGCCACATCGGCGTGCTCGATGAGCAGCTTGGAGAATTCGAGCGAGCCCAGATGACGGAACGGCTCCGGGATCGGCGCCCAGGCGAACATCGAGGCCGCGGGGGCCGGTATGGTCCATCCCGCGCGGCCGAACGCTTCGACCATCACGTCGCGGCGTTTGTGATAGATGTCACGCACCTCGGCGATATCGGCGCCGTCGCCATTGAGCGCGTGCGCCGCCGCCACCTGGATCGGCGTGAAGGCACCGTAGTCGAGATAGGATTTGACCCGTGTCAGCGCCGAGATCAGCCGTTCGTTTCCGACGGCGAAGCCCATGCGCCAGCCGGGCATTGAGAAGGTCTTCGACATTGAGGTGAACTCGACGCAGACGTCGATGGCGCCCGGCACCTGCAGCACGGAAGGCGGCGGATTGCCGTCGAAGTAGATTTCGGAATAGGCAAGGTCGGACAGGATAATGATGTCGTTCTTCTTTGCGAAGGCCACAACGTCCTTGTAGAAATCGAGCGAGGCGACCAGCGCCGTCGGGTTCGATGGATAGTTGAGGATCAGGGCCAGCGGCTTCGGGATCGAATGGCGGACGCCGCGCTCGAGCGCCGGAATGAAGCCGTCATCGGGCTCGACTTGCAGCGAGCGGATGACTCCGCCCGACATGATGAAGCCGAAGGCATGGATCGGATAGGTCGGGTTGGGGCACAGGATCACGTCACCGGGCGCGGTGATCGCCTGCGCCATGTTGGCGAAGCCTTCCTTCGAGCCTAGCGTGGCCACCACCTGGGTGTCGGGGTTGAGCTTCACGCCGAAGCGGCGGGCATAGTAGTTTGCCTGGGCGCGGCGCAAACCGGGAATGCCGCGCGACGAGGAATAGCGGTGCGTGCGCGGATCGCGCACGACCTCGCACAATTTGTCGACGATGGCCTTGGGCGTCGGCAGGTCCGGATTGCCCATGCCGAGGTCGACGATGTCGGCGCCCCGCGAACGGGCGCTCGCCTTGAGCCGGTTGACCTGCTCGAACACGTAAGGCGGAAGCCGGCGGACCTTGTGAAATTCTTCCATGGCAGTTCCAGACAGCGAGGGAGCGTTGGGCGCGCGCTATATACTCATTTGCAGGTAGGGTCGAGGGCGGGGTCGCATTTGCCTTCGATCTGCTTCAGGGTCTGCGGACCATGCTTCTTGGCGAGATCGGTCAGCGCCGCCTGGTTGGTGACGGCCGCGCCACCGCCCTTGGCGCCTTGCCTGTTCGCATCGGCCTTCAACTGGGCGAGCTTGGCATTCTTCTCGGCCTCGGTGAATTGTTTAGCCGCCACCTGCGGCGGAATGTTCAGGTTCGGAAAGGTGCCGGTGTCCTTCGGGCCCGCGTCGGTGGCCATCGGCACCGGACCGCCGGTATTCGTGCTTGAGCATCCGGCAACGGCCAGGAGCGTGAGGGCCGCGCTGATGCGGCAAAAGTGGCCGGCACAGAAAAAAACAGTCTCGCCAAACTTAATCGTCATATTGTTTCCTTGGCAGCCGGGGTAGAGCGAGATTGGACCCTGTCGGATGTCCCATGTTAATATGTCAAGAAAACGCTTCCGGAGGAACCCCGCGAACCATGTCCAAAACACCCGATTCGGGCAAAGCGGAAGATGGCGGACCTTCGACGGTCGAGCAATATCTGGTGAAAGACCCGGAACGCTTCGCGCTGAACATGGCTCGGATGATCGAGCAGGCTGGGAAGGCGGCTTCCGCATGGGCCGAACCGCGCGAAAAAGGTGAGGTGCGCGACCAAGTCGCCGAGCCTGTCGTCGACATGGTCAAGACCTTCTCCAAGCTCAGCGAATACTGGCTCGCCGATCCGCAGCGGGCGCTTGAAGCGCAGACGCGGCTGTTCGCCGGCTACATGACGGTTTGGGCGAGTGCCATCCAGCGCGTCAGCCCCAATGCCGAGCGCGCCGACGATGCCGTCAAGCCGGAGCGCGGCGACAAGCGGTTCCAGGACCCGGAATGGGGCCGCAACGCCTTCTTCGACTTCTTGAAACAGGCCTATCTCGTCACCTCGCGCTGGGCGTCCGAACTGGTCGACCATGCCGAAGGCCTGGACGAGCATACCCGCCACAAGGCGAGTTTCTACGTCAAGCAGGTATCCAACGCCATCTCGCCGTCCAATTTCATCCTGACCAATCCCGAACTGTTTCGCGAAACCGTCGCCTCCAACGGCGAAAACCTGGTGCGCGGAATGAAGATGCTGGCCGAGGACATCGCCGCCGGCAAGGGCGACCTCAAACTGCGTCAGGCCGACTATTCACCCTTCGAGATCGGCAGGAACATCGCCACCACGCCCGGCAAGGTGGTCGGTCGCAGCGACGTCGCCGAGATCATCCAATATGATGCGGCGACCGAGACGGTGCTGAAGCGCCCGCTGCTGATCTGCCCGCCTTGGATCAATAAGTTCTACATACTCGACCTCAACCCGCAGAAATCCTTCATCCGCTGGGCGATCGAGCAAGGCCACACCGTTTTCGTCATCTCCTGGATCAATCCGGACGAACGCCACGGCGCGAAGAACTGGGAAGCCTATATCAGGGAAGGCCTGCAATACGGCCTCGACACGATCGAGAAGGCCACCGGCGAGCGCGACGTCAATGCAATAGGCTACTGCGTCGGCGGCACGCTGCTGGCGGCGGCTTTGGCGCTGATGGCTGGGGAAGGCGACGACCGCATCAAGTCGGCGACCTTCTTCACCACGCAGGTCGACTTCACCCATGCCGGCGATCTGAAAGTGTTCGTCGACGAGGAACAGGTCGCGGCGGTGGAAAAGTCGATGAACGAAAAGGGCTATCTCGACGGCACAAAGATGGCGACCGCCTTCAACATGCTGCGATCGGGCGACCTGATTTGGCCCTATGTTGTCAACAACTATATGCGCGGCAAGGACCCCCTGCCCTTCGACCTGCTCTACTGGAACGCCGATTCGACCCGCATGGCGGCGGCCAACCACTCCTTCTACCTGCGCAACTGCTATCTCGAGAACAACCTCTCGCGCGGCACGATGGAACTGGCGGGCCACACGGTCTCGCTCGGCGATGTCACCATTCCGGTCTACAATCTCGCCTCCCGGGAAGATCACATCGCGCCGGCTCTGTCCGTCTTCATTGGCTCGCAATATTTCGGCGGCCCGGTCGAGTACGTGATGGCGGGATCGGGGCATATCGCGGGCGTCGTCAATCCACCCGCATCCAACAAATATCAGTACTGGACCGGCGGTCCGCCGAAGGGCGACTTCGACCAGTGGATAGCCTCCGCCACCGACCATCCGGGATCCTGGTGGCCGCACTGGCAAGGCTGGATAGAGACCAAGGACAACATCCGTGTGCCTGCCCGCAAACCCGGCAAGCATATGAAAACCTTGGGCGATGCTCCCGGTACCTATGTCAAGGTCCGTGTGTAACGGACTGTAATGTCTGGTGAGTTGACGCCCCCGCAAAAGCGGGCGAAATGGTGTCGTCAACCATCAAGCAGCCGCAATTCGGCAATCGCTGCAAAAATACCTAATGGCTTGCTGATTTGACACAGGTCTCGTTTCCGGATCGGAGACAAAGGTCACCATGACGCGGACATACCAGTCGGCGCCACGGATATACCGATCGGACATCGAGGGGGAATTTGACTTTGAAATCAGCAGGATGGAGCCTCGCAAAGGGAGAACGCCGCGCCATTGTGGCAGCGCTCTGCTCCATGCTTCTGGCCTCCTGCACATCGGCTGGTGACCCGACACTGTCGGTTGGAATGCCCGGCTACAATGCTTCCGCATCGGACCTTCACGCCGCCTCCGCGGGCAAGCCTCTCACCGCCGATTCGTCGTCACAGGTGGCGACAGAGCAGACGACCGTGATGAGCGAAAGCGATACGGCACTTCCCGAAACGGTTGCTTACGTACCGATGGCCAAGCCGGGGCCCACTTTCCCGCTCACCATACCGGCCGGCGCGGAGACGATCGCGGGACAGACGCCGCAGTCCTTGCAGCAGCCAATAGAGACGGCGCAGCGGACCGACGCGGTCGCCCAGAAGATCGCCGCCGCCGATGCCGCCGCGACGGCGCCAACCGCGGCACCGGTGATGAACAACCCGGTGTACGTGACCGCCGGCGAGGCACCGCAAGCTGACACGCCCAAGAAAAAAGGCTTCCTGGCCTCCATGTTTGGCGCCACCCCGGCTTCGGCGACACCTGCTCCGCTGGTCAACACTCGATCGGGCGAACAGCCCGCCGTGCAGCCCAAGCCCGCTGCTGCCGCGGCAAAACCGATCATCACTTTGGCCTCTGCTGATTCCACGCAGAAGCCACTGCAACTGGCTTCACTCGGCGGCGATACCGGTCACATCACCGGCAGCGACGCCTTGCCCGGCGTGCGCCAGACAGCCCTGTTCGAGATAAAGCGCAAATCCGGCCTCGACGATGAAAGCGACGTCGACCTCAACGAGGACGAAGGCTCCGGCGGCTCATATCAGGTTGCGTCCGCCGCCGGCATGGCTCGGCTCGCGCCCAACGGGCTTCTGAAGCAGAATGAGAGCGTCGACGTCGCCTGCCTGAAGCCGTCCCTTGTACGCGTGCTGAAGACGATCGAAGGCCATTATGGCCGCAAGATGATGGTGACCTCGGGCTATCGCGATCCGGCCCGCAATCGTCGCGCCAATGGCGCCAAGAACTCGCTGCACATGTATTGCGCCGCCGCCGACATCCAGGTGCCCGGCGTCTCCAAATGGGAGCTTGCGAGCTACATCAGGACCATGCCCGGCCGCGGCGGCGTCGGCACCTACTGCCACACCGAATCGGTTCACGTCGACGTCGGCCCCGAGC
Organism: Mesorhizobium sp. URHB0026; assembly: GCF_054059755.1. Classification (NCBI taxonomy): domain Bacteria; kingdom Pseudomonadati; phylum Pseudomonadota; class Alphaproteobacteria; order Hyphomicrobiales; family Phyllobacteriaceae; genus Mesorhizobium; species Mesorhizobium sp. URHB0026. The sequence continues at coordinate 4,660,859 of NZ_JBSSCN010000001.1, forward strand.
GCGACTGGAACTGGCGCTGCCGCCGGCGCAGCGGCGGTGACGACGGCTAGCAGCGATTTGGCGGGCTGGAGGCTGTCGGCGGAGTCGCCGACTTCGTCATCCGCCGGCAGAGCAGGAGCGAAGCTCCGTCGCGAACACCCGAGGATGCCGGAGCGACTGACGTCACCGCAAATCGCAAGCTCTTCCGCCCTCGCGAAAACGCCGATTTGGCAGGCTGGAAAAAAGTTGTCCAAGGCGGCACCTAACGGGTTGCCGGTTGCGCGCAACGCCAGTATAAGCCGCTTCGTCTGAGCGCGCCCATCGTCTAGCGGTTAGGACACCGCCCTTTCACGGCGGTAACAGGGGTTCGATTCCCCTTGGGCGTACCACCTTCATTTAATTACCCTTTTGGTTCAATGCCTTGCGGCGATGAATGTCCAACCTTTCAATCCGGTTGGACAAACCCTGTTCACTTTTCGCCCTCGCAACCTTCTCCATGCCGGTGTCGCCGAGGAGCTTGCGGTTGAACTTTTTGACGTAGGTTCTCGCCTCATCTGGCGTGCGATGGCCGAGAAACGCCATGATCTCCAATTCGGTCGCGCCCGCGTTGGCGAGGCGCGTTGCGCCAGCTTTGCGCAGGCCATGTGACGCGCAGTGCGGCAAGCCGGCATCCACACACTGGTCATGAAACCAGTTGCCGAAAGTCGTCGCCTTGTAGGGCCGATCGCCTGTGTGCGTGAGGAAGAGCATACGGTCAGCCGGCACAGGCAGAAGCACCTCGATCAGTTCGTCGAGGATAGGGAGATCGACCTCACCGGTTGTCTTCCGCCGACGGTAGCTGATGCGACCATCGCGAACGTTCTGCCTCCCAAGAGCGGCGACGTCCTGGCGCGAGGCGCCGGTGTTGAGGATGAGCCGCAGCGCCAGCACCGCTTTGCTGCTTATGCCGTGATGCTGCTCGAAATGAAGGATCTCGTCTTCGGTCCAGGTATGGAATCCGTCCGGGTTTTCCTTGTAACGCTCGGCGCCCATCGTCGGATCATCTTGGCGAAGTCTCTTGCGAATGCCGAAGCGGGAGAGGCGTCGCAGAAGCTTCAACAGCCGGTTGGCTGCAGCCGGCGAGTCGGCCTTCTTGGCGATGATGCCTTCGACATGTTCCGGCCGAAGGGTGGACAGCCGCCGCGTCCCGTATTCCCGGCTGAAGCGGTCAAACTCGTTGCCCAGGTTCTTCTGCGAGATCGCCGCCAGCTTCTTCCATTTAGGCGTGCGCTTGTAGTGCTCGATCAGCCAGTCGAAAGTGCCGTGGTCGTGGTGACGGATTGACGTATCGGCGGGATCGCCTTTGGCAGCCTGTAGGTAGGCGGTGCGAAACTCCTCAGAGCCGTAATCGCCCGGGATGTAGGCGCTCGCCCTGCCCTTCATGCGGAAGCGCCAGCGGGCTTTCCCGTGGCGGTCGTAGACGCGGGTGACACCCGGGAAAGGATTTTGCGCGCGCCGCTTCATAGCACGTCGTCCCATTCATTGCGGTTTTCAGGATCTGCGGCCTGGCCCTTGCGCAGCGGCAGGATAACGATCCTGCCTGTCGACGGGTCGATCTCGGCGCGTCCAACCTCCAGGCCGGCTGCGAGCCATGCTTTGAGGGCGCGGGAGAGATCGGCTTGCCGGAAGGGCGCGGAACGATTGCTCATGCATCGGTCCCAGCCAGAGCGGACCTCAGTGCGTCAAAAAATGGCCCTGAAATCGTTCTCCTCACTTCATAGGCTCCTCCGGGCCCAACCTTCTTCACTGCCGGATCCTCATAAAGGAGTTCCTTAGTTCGTGATGCCGTCAGGTATTTCTGTTGGCCCGGAATTTCGGTGTTTCTGATGTTGAAGATGAGGACGCCAAACTGCATCGGACTCAATATTGCCAGATGATAGCTCAACAGATCGAACGGCCGCGGCACCTCTGGCCTGACCGTCAGAAGATGCGACACCTGATCGAAGATCGTTTCCTTCGATTCGAGATTGCGAAAAATCATATTGATTCCCTCGCTGTCCCCTTCCACCGCTCCGGTCGGATCGTGCTCGGGTAACCCGTGAAGTCGCTCGGCCGTCAGGATCATCTTCTTCGAACGTTCGACGATGGCAGGCGAAGTTGTGACTTCGCGTTTCTCGCCCGCTCCGAGGATGGCGATCACCAGCGCCGCTGCGTCGGCTGAGGACATTTCTGACCCGCCATAACGGCCCGGCTTACCGGTTTGAATGTGACCTGCCTTCTGAAGCGCCCTTGCCATCTCATTGACAGTAGCGGTCGGAAGCTCGGTCATGTCCGAGACGAGCGAAACAAGATCGACGAGCTTCATTGACGGGCAGCCTATTTCGGATCGTTCCTATTATAAGTTCCGCACACGATTAATCAAGGCCCATGATGAAGGCGCGCGACCGTGAGGCCGTACTATAGTAAGGCGATCCAGCGCAAAGCCTTGTTTTGCAAGGGTTTTAGGTTCTGGCAAAAGGGGAAGCAATTCCCGATTTCTCCCCCGTTACGGCCGCCAAAGAGCTGTTTTAGGCCAAATTTCCACTTGGTGGAAGTTTGCCGGCGTGACGCGAAATCGTCGGAAAGCCGTCAACGCCTTGTGTGGCAAGCCTTGCGGCCTGTGTCGAAAGTGCCAATATATGGACACATGGGCACAACAGAGCGAATTGCCGAACTTGAAGCGGACCTGGCAGGCCGCGACGATAAGATCAAGCAGATGACGACCGACCTGGCCGAAGCGCGGGATCTGGTCGATCGGATGCGCGAGCACGTCGACGATGTATCGTCCTCGATTGAAACCTGGGTGACTGCCTTCGACCTATCCTTGGGTGAAGACGGCGTCTGGAAAATCGACCGATCTCAATCCGACGTTTGGGAGAAGCACCTTCAGCTACACGAGGAGCATCTGGCGCTGATACGAAAATGGAACAAATTCGTTCCCGAATACAACGCGGCGATCTTGGCCCGGGACATCGGCCGGCCGCTTGCCGCCAGCGAGGCACAGCGCGCGGACGTCCTGAAGCGCCACAAGGCCGGCGAGAGCCTACGAGCCATTTCCAAGGCCACGGCGCTCGGCCTGCGCACGGTCCGAACCATCATAGACAAGCACCAGGGCACAGACAGGGCCAGCAAGCGCGCCAACGAGCTTCGCCGGGTGGAATTCAACCGGCAGCGTGCAGCGGCCTTCCGTGTCCGCAAGCGTGGCATGGAAGCCATGCCGAAACAGATAGGCGAACTTCAGAAGGCCGGCGCTGCGCTGGTCAAGCGGGCCAAGGGACTGGGCAAATGAAAAGCCCGCCACCGTGAGGCAGCGGGCCAATCAATCCTGCAAACTTGCAGCTTCTGTCAGCGGCCGAAGCTGGGGAACGGCCCGACGATCGCGATCACCTTCAGCGATGGCTCGGGACGGTTGAGCTTGCGAACCATCTCCCGGCCTTGTTCATGGCCTTCACCTGTAAAGCCTAAGCCGCCGTAGTCGCCGCAGGTGTCGATGTCATTCCAGCCTTCAACCCCTACGCCAGTCTGCCCTGTGGCGTTGCCCCATCCGAGGAAAGGCTCAGCGTCGCCCTGGTCGTCGTGGGGCTCGTCCAGTATGTCGCCGCCGTACTCGTTCTCCTCCTCGACGTCCTCGCACCAGTGGCCGCCCTTGGCCCAATTAGTGCTCGCTGAAGCGTCATGCTCGTCGCCGCTGTCCTCGAAGTCGGCGAAGTCCCCTTCGCGGTCGTCGGTGGTGCCGGCCTGATACGAGCCGAGCGCGTTCGAGCCCAGCGACGGCTCGTCGTCAGCGCCGTCCTCGAGGTCAACGTCGGCTTCCATGAGGTCCAATGCCGTTATGAGGCTCATGGCGCGGTCCAGCAGGTCGTTCAGCCGCTTCTCGACCGACTGGCGCCAACGGCGCGGGTTCATGCCCTCAGGGCATCCCAGGGGCTGTAGAATGGGCGTATGAGCACTCATGACACGCCTCCCGCCATCGCCTTAATATCGGCGACGAGGCTTTTGAGGATCTGGACCTCGCTGGCCTCGTCATCCGTGTTCCAACGCCGCCTCACCTTCACCTTCGCGAGCAGACCCTCCAGGCTTTTCGCCCGGGTCTTCATGACACGATCGAAGGCACGGGCCACCGCCGCGGCCTTCTTTGCCTCCTTCTTTTCGGCCTTACGAACGCGGGCTCCGAGACGGTCGAGCGCCTCCTCGATTTCCGCTGTTCTTGCGGTAGCATGTCGCCGGCGATCGTCCGCGGCTTTGAATGCGGCCGCATGGCGCAGCAGGTTGGCATCGGGCTTTGCGGTCTTGCCCATCAGGCCGCTCCCCCCGCAGCAAGCCGCCTGATATCGGCGGCGAGCGAGCTACAAGCTTCGTTGCCCTCGATGAAAAGATGCCGATCCATCCTTTCGGCCGCCCGGATCTTGACCATCATCCCTTCAACGGTGCGCGCCGGGGTTGCGAAAATCCGATCGCCGACCCTCCACACCACGTCTGCGCACGCTTCGAAGGCATCTTCCGCAGCGTCCAACCGGTGCTCGCGCTTTATCTCCTGAACTCTGGCCCAATACGCTTCATGCAAGGCCTGGCTCGTGGCGTGCTGCTCATCACATGCCTTGTACCATGCGCGAACCTCGGGCCGATTACCTGCCTGCCTGTCGTTGAAGGACATGTCGGCCAGGATATCGAGTATGTCGTCCGGCGTGCTCGGTCGGTTCCACTCAGGAGGCCTTGGTGGATAAAGCTTCTTGCACTTTCTGTTGATCTTGCCGGCGGCTTTCGAAGCCTGCTGCATCGCGGCAGCGGCGGCCTCCATTTCTCGATCGAGCAAGAACAAGGCGGCGTCGGGATGCGCGGCCGGTGTCGTGGGCGCCAAGGTGGCCGGCAGCGTTCCGGCCGCTGCAACGGCTCCTATGGCGGCGGGAACAGAGGCGATGGCGCCAAGCAGGGCGCGGCGGGAAAATCTCCCGATGAATGTTTGCTTGGCAGCGGGCATAGCTTCGCCGGCCGCCGGAACTGGTGTGTTCATGGTGGTTGGGTCCTTGTATTGGAACTGTTTTCAGTGCAACGTACCGATAACACTACACTGTCAGGACATCAACAAGAAATCGGTACACTGTCACGATGCTAGCTGTGCAATGCAAGATGGCCCGGTCCGCGATTGGCTGGGGGGTTCGGGATCTGGCGCGGGAAGCGTCTGTCTCGGTCGATACGATTTCGCGCCTGGAACGAGGCGAAGAATTGATGCCCCGCACGGTTGAAGCGATCCGCGCGGCCCTCGAATCCGCCGGCGTCGAGTTCATCCCTGAGAATGGTGGCGGCGCCGGTGTGAGGCTGCGGAAGACCTAATCGTCGCTTGCTGGGTACGCCCTTCTCTTGCCAAATATTGAATATTAGCAGATGCTCTCACTCTGCCTTGTGGGAGGGGCTGGGGGATGAGTAAAACGGCGTTTACGACCATTCTCGGTCTAGCAATACTTGCCGGTTGCCAGTCAGCTCCGCAACAGCAATCTGTCCAGGCACCTGCCGCTCCTCAGTCGTACCCGCAGCCGCAAGGCTTTCCGACGCCACCCCCGGCCCCGCCGGGCACACCTATGCAACTCACGGCTCAACAGGTAGCCAGCGTTCAAGACGGTGTCCGCGCTGCTATGAAGGACCCGGCAAGCGCGATCTTCACCGGCCCGACCTTCGCTGCCCAACGGGCAGACGGCGAGATCACCGCATGCGGGACGGTGAACGCCAAGAATAGCTACGGCGGCTATGTCGGTGCCAGTCCCTACATCGCCAAGCTGCGAGGCGGGGTCGTGGTCGACTCGGCGTCCGGCGGGGATGGGCAGATCCTGGTCCAGATGTGCCGCGAAAGTGGCGTTGCGATCTGATCGATCGTGAAGCAGTCAATCCCAAGGGGTTGTCTGGCTTCGCGCGTTCCGACCGATGCGGTAGCGCCCGGAAGGCTTGCTCGACGTCGGAGACATCACAGACGAGGCGACCCTCGATCACCCTGGCGTCAGGCATCCGCGCGTTCGAACAGGGTTGCGCTGATACCAACCAATGCGGTTCGCCAGCCGCTCGCGCGCTGCTCGACCGCTTCAAGTCCTGATTGCCCAGCCGCACGCGCCGATTGAGGCGCAAGCGACGCGCAAGCCCTATATGTGATAGGCCTGCCTTGGCAAAGTATGTCACGGGGGGCCGAAGTTGGACGAGATGAGCAAGTCGCGGTTTACGATCGCCTATGACGGCACGGCACTTCGCGAGGGCACGATGGACGTCCGCGACCTCGCGCCCGCTCTGCTTGCTGTAGGCACGCTGTTTGAAGCCGCCAATCGAACGCTGAATGGTCCGGACGCCCCGAAGATATCGGTGAACGTCGTCGCAACGGCGCCGGGATCCTTCGAGATCGTGCTCGACGTCATCCAATCTTTCTACGAGCAGGCGAGATCCTTGCTGGTCGGTAATGATGTCGCTGCGGCACTCAACCTCACCAGTCTGATTTTTCTTGGAGGCACTGCCGGCGGCAGCCTGATCCTGGTCATCAAGAAACTGCGCGGCCGCAAGCCTGACCGGATTGAGCGGCTAAGCCCCGACACCGTCCGCCTGACGATCGATGGGGAATCCATAGATATCCCGATGCAGTTGCTTCGTCTCTACCAGGACATCGCTGTCAGGAAAGCACTCGAGGGTGTCGTCAGTGATCCACTGAAGAAAGAAGGTATCCAGAGGTTCAAGGTGCTTGAAGCCAAAAAGGTCGAGGCCGAGATCTCGTCTGGTGAAGCGACATGGTTTGTGGCGCCGGAGCCCGAGGGAACCGTCGTTTTGGACGACACCCGAAAAGCGGCCTTCTCTATCGTGTCCCTTGCGTTCAAGGACGACAACAAATGGCGGCTTCATGACGGCAATAGCCAGATCAGCGCGACCATCGCCGACGACGACTTCAAGCGGCGTGTCGACAACAATGAGATCGCGTTTTCAAAGGGCGATGTCCTGGTATGTGAAGTCAAGGTCACTCAGACGCAAACCGCCTCGGGATTGAAGACAGAATATACGGTGGTGAAAGTGCTCGATCATATCCCGGCCATGAAGCAGCTCAATCTGCCGATCGAGGAGCCGAAAAGGCTGGAAGACGATGACGACGACGAGCGGGTCCCCACTAGATAAGCCCTCGGCAGCTTGTGTGGATTTCCAGCCGAACTGGCCCGCTTAGATCGTAGCTGGTGCAGAGCCGCCAGAACTGTCATGAAGCGATAAGTGGAGAAGTTGATGCCGCGTGTGCTCATCAGCCGATAAGTTCAAAGCGCATATTAGGTTCCGCTACTTGACCCGTGAGACGGCCGCGCCAGACTCCAGTGCATGGCTGGTGGTCTCAAGATCGGCGATGAGGTGGCGATCGACGCCACCATTATTCGACGCGTCACTGACGACAGGATCAGCGTGTCGATCCCGACCTATGGCTTCCCGCATTCCGTTCGGGATAGCACCACGAAGGTGTTCAAAGGCCAGACTATGGAATTGATCGGCAGCGTCACAAGGGTCGAGAAGGACGCCGTTACTGTCAGCCTGGGTGGCCCGGTGGTGACGGTCGCGCTTGATGTTGTGCGGCTGGTGACGCCCAGAGTTGAGTAGGAACAAACGGCAGGAACACTTTACAGGGAAGCCCGCCAGCGCGCGTTCCCGCTGGCCGCAATCCCTACGCCGCCGAAGGGCCCCGCGCGTCCTGGCGCCCGCGTGATCGACCTCTCTGCAAAAACAGCTCTGCCGTGATTTCGTCTCTGTCTCCACTATGCCTGGCGATCAGATCCAGCGCTTCCTGGCGGCCCAAGTTGCCGAGCTTCATGAGGTACGGAACCTCAAACGTTCTCCTTTTGAGGCGCCATTCTGGCACGCGGCGTGTTGCTGCTTTTCGTACTGTTGTTCCATCTTGACGCATCATTCGATTGCTCTTTCCCGATACGATGGTGCAGTCGCAAATTCCGTGCCTCGTCCCGGTTGGCCCTAGCAGGCGCGCTCTGCAGCTTGCCTTGTAGCCAGCGCCATGCATTGCGAAGCCATGTGCCGGGAAAGGCCTTCCTGCTTGTCGAGCCATGGCCCGAAGTGACCGTGCGGCAACTCTGCCTTGATGTGCAGCAGCCAGCGACCGATAGCGAGCTTCTGGTCAATCGACAGATGCCCGCGCGGGATCACTCGAGTATCGGCCGGCCCCGGATCCGCGGGCACCACGACATTGCTCGGCGACATCAATGTCAAATAGGCGCGATGCACCTCGGCTTGCTTGTCCGCGGGCAGCTGATTGAACTGGCGGACAGTCATACCGCAACCGATCGCCAGAACGGCCGTGTGCCGCTGATCGCCGCGGAGGCGCTTGAGGCGATGCCCCTGCCATTGGTTGGGCAGGCGATAGGTGCCAACGCCGTCGATCTCGACTTCGGTGAAGGGAGTTCTCGCAAGCATGCCGCGCCTCGCTGTGAACGTGGCGGATATTGCATAAGTCGCGGCTTATAGGCAAGGCTGGAACGAAGCCCGCCCCAGACAGTTTTGCCCCCGTCCGAGGCGGGCTGGTTGGAAGCTGGAGGGGACAGCTTCCTTGCCTTGGAGCGAAGGGAACAACGGGGAAACCAAGGCAAGTGCCAAACTTCACCCGGCGAAGAATGTTCCAGCGGTGGGATTCACGGATTCGCCGGTTCGACCTGACGATCTCACGAGCCCTCAGAGCGCCCCGCACAGACGTTTGGCGCCCCTGTCCGCCTCATCGCCCTAGACTTTGCCGGCAAGCTGCTTATGGGCGTTGCTATCGGTCTTGGCGTTGGCATTGGAATGGCGATCGCCGGTGCTGCCCTTTGCCTTGCAATAGGCGTTCGGGCTGGTGTCAGCGTATAGATCAGCCCGACTTTCTTCCCGCCACACTTGGCGCATTTCAGCTTGGGAATGAAGTTCGACGCGCGCCGGTGCTAGGGGTCAACGGGCTGCCCACAGGAGCAGCGCGACACCCATCCCGTAAGAAATGAACACAGCCCCCAACGCGACCCAGATGCCCGGATCGGCGAACACCTGCGTCATCTCCCTGAAAAGCTGCTCCATCGCACCCAACCACAAAACGCCCGCTGTGTTCCCCGCAAAAGCCCGCTTCGCGCTTTGGTGGTAGGCGCGGCCAATATGGACACGGGGACTGGCCTTGGGAGGTGGGAGCTATTCGGCGGGTTGACGCCTCCAGATTCGTCAATTTACCAATTGCTAATGCACCACTTGCCGCCGCTCACCGCCCCGCCTATGCTTTGCGGCACGAGGAACTATAAGCGGCTGGCCTAGAGGGAGGGGCTGCGATGTTTCGTGTCTTGCGTAAATTCTGGGATGACCAGCGCGGCATCGCGTTGATCCTGCTCTCGATCTTATTGCCGGTGCTCATCGGCTTTTCGGTCTTGGCGGTCGACATGAGCCGGGCCAACAACCTCCACAACGATATTCAAAAGGGCTCCGATGCCATGGCCCTCGCCGCCGGGGCCGAGCTTGACGGCCGCGCCGATTCCATAACGCGCGCCGATCGCGCGCTGGCGACCCTGGTGTCGAACGACTATGTCTTCTCCGGTGCTACCGGCGTTCCTCAGACGCTTAGAGCCGCCGGTGTGACAAGGCGCTATCTGCGCTCCCTGCCCGCCTCGGACGATTTGCCGATCGCAGCCGCGAACGTCATCACCGATGAAGTGGCTGGCGCCATTGCAGCCAGATACATCGAGGTCACGGTAACGCCGGTCGGCTTCTCGTCGCTGTTTCCGGTCTCGTTCATCACAAACAATGACAGCGACAATTCTTTCAACATCGCAGCAGACTCTGTCGCTGGCTTCAATCGCGGGGTCTGCGATTTCACGCCGGTCTACATCTGCAACCCATACGAGACTACGACGGACAGCATCTACGATGTCGCGGCCGACCCGGCAAAGCGCCGCCGCATGATTGAACTGCGTCAGCAGGGCGGCAACACGGCACAGAATTCGCCGGGCAACTACGGATTTCTCCAACCACCAGACAGTTCCGGCGGTGCAAACGCGATCAGGGATATGATCGCCAAGACGAAATCGCAGGCATGCTATAATTCACGCGGCGTTTCCCTACGCCCTGGCTTTCTCGCGACTGTTCGGGATGCCCTGAACGTCCGGTTCGACGTCTACAATGGACCGATGAACGGCAACAAGAACGATCCCAACTATGCGCCGGGCGAAAATGTGCGCAAGGGTTACCAGGCTTCCGGAAAGGGCAGTGGCAGCGCATGCAATGCTGATATCGCTAGCCCGGTCGACCCGACCCAATTCGACGCCTTCCCGCACGATGACTGCTCGACCGGCGGGTGCACCAACACCAACCGCATTGGGAACGGCAATTGGAATTTCGATCAATATTGGAGCACCAACTTCGCTACCACCACGAACCCGGTGTCTGTTCCTAAGCCCATTGGGGCGGATGGCATCAACCCAGCCAGCAACACAAACCAGCCGACCCGGTATAGTACCTATCGCTATGAGATCGCGCAGGGCATCGTCAACCATCCTTCGAACGGTGGCGAGGTCGGCGCGCCAGCCTGCTCGTCGAACAAGGTTTCAAACCCGGACCGGCGCATCCTCTACGGCGCCATATTGAACTGCCAGGCATTGGCCGCAGCAGGATTGATGGCTGGCGGCAACTCATCGCCGCCTCTGCCAGTCGAAGCCTTCGGCAGCTTCTTCATCACCGAGACAGTCGAAAGCGGCCCGGATCAGACCATCCGGGTCGAGTTGGTCGACGTCACCGGACGAGGGGGCCAGGGCACGCTTGATCGTTTCCTTCGTGACGAGGTACAACTCTATCGATGATGAGAGCCATAGCCTTCGCCAGTATCCTGATCGCAACGCCAGCGTCAGCCGCCATGTCGCCATCGGCCTGTGATGCTCTTGGCGATGCTGCCAGCAACGCCGCGCAAAACATGGCTGGCGTCATCGACCAGATGAAGGGTGAAGCATTTCGCGCGGCGATGCCGGTTATGCCGGATCACGCGAAGGCCACGGCCGCCGACGTCGAAGACGCAAGGATGGCGGCAAAGACAGCCCTCCAGAACTATCAGCAAGCACTGAGGATGTTCTCCACGGCCATCCAGAACTGCGGCCAGTAGAAACACACACCTCGAACACGGGGCAATATCGCCGAATGGGGCGGGGCAGACTTTACGGACTGGATGCTTTGCGCGGCGTCGCGGCTTTAGCCGTGGCTACCTTCCATTTGGCGTACACGTACAAGCTCCCGCCCGTTCCCATCGGCTTTTCGGTGGCTGTCGACCTGTTCTTCATCGTGTCCGGTTTCGTCATGACCAGGACCTACGAGGATCGCTTGCGAGACGGGCTGACGACGCTTGGCTTCATCGGTCTACGATATCGCCGACTGTTCCTTCCGCTCGCCATCGGCTCGACGATCGGCCTGGCTGTGACGGCCGCCATGCTTGGCCCGTCAATCCCGATGGCGGTGGCCTATCTGCTCATCCTGTTGTTTCTGCCGGGCGGCGGTCCACATGCATTCGCCTTGAACGTCCCGGCGTGGTCGCTGTTTGTGGAGATCGTTGCCAACGCGCTTCACGGCGCCATCTTCGCGAGGCTGTCCAATGCGCGGCTTCTCGTGCTGGCAGGTCTGTTCGGCGTTGTCGCCGCCGGCGCCGCTGAAGGCCATATGAGTTGGGGTGCCGATATCAAGGCGATCGTGTGGCTGATCCCGCGCGAACTGACCTGCTACCTCGTCGGCATCTGGATGTTCCGCCGCTATGGCGATGCGCCGCTCGGACACCATCCTGTTGCAGCGGTCGTTGCCTTGGCGGTCCTGCTCAGTGTCGCGTCGACCAATGCAGTATTCGAAATCGCGGCGTTGGTCGCCTGCCCCTTCATCGTTCGGGCGTCTCTCGGCTTGCCGCGCACCCAATGGGCTGTCTGGGCCGGCGCACTGTCCTACCCGCTTTATGCCACGCACACTCCGGTTATACTGGTCTCGTTTTGGACCGGCTTTCATCCTGCTGTTGGTGCCGCCATGGTAGCCGTGGTCGCGATTGCGGTGACGCTGGTCTTCGAAATCCCGCGCAGGCCCCATGTTTTTGGAGCCGAGCGGTCCTCAGCCCCAGGCGCTGAAGCCTGATGGTAATACGGCCGTGCAGAAGCGCCGTCGCCATGGTTTGTTTGCGTCGTGCAGCCCGGTTTCACGGCCTGGGCCCAGGTCGGCGTGGATCTCGACGAGACCGGGAGATCACCACCACGCACCTTCATACCGAAGACCTCGAAAATGCTGCCGTCGGCACAGCAAACCCGGCATCCGAGCCATAGGGCGTGTAGCCCTTGATCACGCGCAGTTCATCGATGTTGCCGTTGAGATCGGCGAAGCCGGGAAAATCCGGGACCAGCCCGATACCCATGCGAGAGCCTGTGCCAGAGTGGTTCTGCATCGTCTGGGCATAGGTCTGGCTGGCAACCATGGTGCCGTCAATGTAGATGCGAAATTTATTGCTGGCGTCGCGGTCGGCCGCGAGGTGATACCAGACGTTCTGCGTCGGGGCCCAGGCAACTTGCGTGTCGCGCAAAGCCGCCGTTGTATCGTTCATGCGAAAGATGAGATTGCCACTCGCGAGGTAGAAAAACCACGATGGAAGGACACCCCACTGGCCGCAAATCGCCCCCGAGGTTGCACCGACCGTCGCGAACCTGACCCAAGCCTCGACGCAGAACGGTCCAGCTACGAAGTCGAAGTCGTTAGCCCCAGCTCCCGGTTGCTGGCAAGAAACCTCATCCCCCGAACCGTCGAACAGCGCCGAAGAACTGCCGAATTTGAATTGAGCCGTGCTGATCTTGGCGTTCGATCCACCGCCGTTCATCGTCATGGCATTGGCGGAATTGCTCTCGTCGGTAGTCGTGGTGGCGTTGTTCGCGCCCTCGAAACCGAGCAGAAGCTTGACGGCCGAGAAGGGGAGGCCGCCAGCGGCCGCTTCGAACCCGCCGATGGTCGCGCCAATGCCGGGGATCATGCGACGGCCTTCACGAGGTTGGCATAGGTCTTGCCAGTCGAAAGCACCTGGTAGAACAGCAAGTCCTTGGTGCCGGCCACCATCGAAAGGACCGGATCGCTGCCGCCGGCAAACAGCCAGTCGGCGTGGTAGGCGAGCGTGCGGGTGCCGGTGCCGTCCTGAATGATCTCGATGCACCCGCTCTGGCCGTTCTTGGGATTGGACGGTGCGCCAAGGGTGCGATTGCCGCCGAGCGTCACCTTGGCGTTGAGGAAGGTCCCCATGTCGACGGCGATGGTCGAGGCATCGGTAAGCGTAACCGGATCGGCCGCTGCAAAGATTTGGTCCGGAGCGGTCGCCTTTGCGGCCTCGGTGCCCGTGCGGATTTCGGCGGCCGACGCGAAGGTGATGCCACCGCCGAAGGTGAACGACACCCAATCTGCGCCGTCATAGTATTTCAAGGAATTCGAGGTCTGATCCCAGGCGAACATGCCTTCAATCGGCGTGAAGAACAGCCATGCGGCGTTGTAATAGATCGCCACATTCTCATTGTGGCCGCTCCACGCCCCGGAACCGGCCGTGCCGACGACATAGAGCTCGCCCTCCGCAGGCGAGCCGGGAGGCGCGTTGAGCAAAACCTGCACGGCCGGGAAGAACATGGCCCCCGCCTCCAGTTTGGCAATCGCCTCGTTGATGGTGACGGAACGGTTGTTCTGCGTCTCGGCGAGCTCGGTGATGCCGAGCCGGTTTGAAGTCGTCATCGGCTCGCCTCCCGCTCGCTCAGAGCCGGAAACCAGGTCGGCGCGGCCCGCATTGAAGTCGCAATCGCTTCATCCGTAAAACCAAGTTCAAGGCAGCGCTCGCGTACCTTGAAGAGTTCGGCGAGGATTTTGCCTTCGACCATCGGAGGCAATTCGGAGGGCTGTGGCACCGTGTTTTCCTTCTCGTTTGTCATGAACGCGTGCGCGGCGATCTCGTCGGGCGTCATCCGAGCGTGCGCGGCGGCGAGCAGTTGGCGGGCCGATGTCATCGTCTCTGCCTTTCCAAGGTGGATTTTTGCCGATCGTGAAGTTGAAGGGCGTGCTCGAGCCGTTGGGCTTTGTCGACGGTGGCGTTGATCTGGCCGTTCAGAGAAATGGCGAGGCTGACGTCCTTCTCACGCATTGCCGCCCGCATCATCTTGCGGAGGCCATCGATCCTGGTGCGGAGGTCGAGGTAATCAGCAATTCGTGCTTTATCGACGCCCGTGGCGTACCCTTTCCATCCGTTTTCCAGCACTAGAATCGCCGAAAACGTCCGTTTCTGCGCGGAATTCATCCATGCTGGCGCGTCGGAAATCGCGGTTTTCTGCGGCTTTGCGGGCGCTTTGGTCATTCAGCGGCCCTCAAAACCCGTTTCGATCGGCAAAAAAAATCGAACGGCAGAAAAAAATTCTGCGCATGACCCCGGAGCGGTGTGTCGGGGGTAGGCCGGCCAAACATTCGAGACCCGCCCCCCCTGTCAGTCATCAATGCACCGTCGTCTCGGCTGCGCGAGCTTTCAGCCAGCGATTGATCTCGATGATGATGATGTCCATCTCGTTGTCCGCGAGCTTGCGGCTGATCGCGTCCTCTACCTGCAGGAGGGCCAGGAGCATCGCTGTTTTGGTGGCTTCGGACACAACCATGATCAAGGCTTCAACTGGCGCCTGCCAGCGGGCATCCGAACGCGCGGACGGTCCGCTGACATGATCTTCGCAGTGGATAGAGCGCGAAGCTCAACGGCCCCGACCCGCTCCTCGAGCTCGTAGCGCTTGAGATACTGGCCGGCGCCTCGCGATGCCATCTCGCCAAGCAGGAAACCGACCGCCGTCTTGAGGGCGACGATCGGATTGCTCGCCTCTTCGTCGATCCTTTTGAGCAGATCCTCGAGCGACTGGAGGGCTTGCTCTCGATTGACTCTGGTTGCCTGGTCCGGCGTAAGCCGTTCGCCGTGCTGATGTCGGGTTATGAGCGAGCGGGCTTCCATCCGGACCATCTCTTCCTTCGGGACATAGCGCGTCGTGTCTGGCGCGTTGATCGAGGTCATGGCGCCGTCGAAGGCGTGGATGGCTTTGCTCATCAGATTCTCCCGTCCTGTGGCTTCGATTGTGGCCAGCCGACTATCGGCACGGGTCGCGATGCTCCCCTGAGGTAGTAGCGTGCCTGCTCAACGCCGGCTTTGATGATAGCGCCACAGTCGCCAGGCAGTCGGGTTGGAAGTTTTACGCCGGCAGCTACTGAAGCCGCGTGCAAGGCGCTTCCGTAACCGAGCAGAGTTTCCAACTCGGATATCTTTTCGGCGATCGCGATCGCGTATTTCTCCAGAGCCGCTGATAGTGTCGCGTTGGTGTCTTCTTCGTACCGAGCCCGCAGTCTGGCTCGATCCCCAGTCGCGATCTTCTCGGCGTTGAGTAAGGGCACGAGCGCAAGTCCAAGTTCCTCGACTTCACGCATCGTGATCGTCGGCGGCTGGCCTGGAATCTGTGCCTGCAACTGGCGTGTCGCCTCTATGTGCCGCGCTTGGCCAGCCTCTCGATCTGAGACCGCATTTCGCCAAGCTGCATCGGCTTCAGCGATCGCGGCCGGCTTCGGCGGGATCGTTAGAATGTTGGCGAAGTCGATCTCAGTCGTCTTTGGTGTCCGCGCGAGCATGACGCTCCTCCTGTTCGACTGATAATTTACGCCCAGAAGCAACGGCTGTGACTAACGCGTTATTCAGGATGCGCAGGATCGCGTCGCCCAGCCGCTTGCGGTTGCGGCTGCCAACTTCATCCACGGCGCCGGTTTCGAGCATCAAGCTAACCGTGACATGGTTGATCAGGAGATCCGCCAAGTAGCTGGTGGCATCTTGGCGTGCCTTGAGGCGATTTTGCCTCTCTCGGCCAAGCCGACGACGACGCTCGATGCGCTCTTCCGGCGTTCCGATCGGTGGGCGCCCGCGAGCCATCAGGCGATTCCGAAAATCACGGCCAAAATGGTGGCGAAGGCCAATGCGACCAGGATGCCGGAGGCGATCATCAGCCGCCTCTCGATGCCGAGGCATGCGGGGGGCCACCCGCCACGACTGCAGCGGGAACGAAAGTCGTTGAGCAAGGTTTACTCAGCGAAGGGCGTCTCAGTTTCTTGGAGAATTCGAAATGAAAACCGCAATCGTTCTTAGCGCCTTGGCGCTTTCCCTGGCAGCACCTGCGATCGCGTCCGCACAGAACGTCGTCATCCAGACCCACCGACATCACCGCCATCACTGGAACGACGACAACGCCGTGATCATCAACCGGGACGGGCAGCGTCTCCATCACCGCCATCATGGTCAGGTGACCTTCTACGATCAGGGGCGCCGTCACCACCGGTCCAGCGACGTTGTGGTCACCGGATCGGTCGACCGTCCAATGCATCGTCACCGTCACGTCGTCATCCAGCAAGACGACAACAACGATAGCGATACCGACTATTGATCTCTGACTGCCCGGCTTCTGCACCGGGAGCCGGGCATCATCGGAGCGAAAGGTTTCGCCATGATGATGCTGTTTCAACCTTTGGACTCTAATGGTCGCAAGCGCAGCGGCCTTTATCATGCCGCGCGATTGTCGATGCTTCATGATCGAATGATGATGCGCTTTGACAAGGTCGACGAAGCGGCCGACAAGGTTGAAGCCGCGGCGGCCGTGCTGGTCGATGTCACCCATGGCTCTGCCGTCGACGCGTTCCAGGACGCGGTTTACAGAAATCCTTCGGCGGGTTTCCTTCAGTTGGAAACGGGCCAGACGCTCGGTTTGTGAGCACCAAGTCAACTTCCCGTCACGCCGTTTCGGCCGATTGTCGCGTCGGCCACATGGGGTTAGGGCTGTTTTCCGGCGACATCCCCCCATCCGAAATTTCGTCGCACCGCGAACGGCGGGGCATGGCGGTTCCAACGCCGTTCGTTGAGCATCGCTTAGACCCGCTCGGCGCGGCGCTATGTCAAACTTTAATGCCGGCGGGCTCGAGGCCGTGCTATGGATAATCTGCGGGCGGGCGTTTCTCGGGGGGAGACGCCTATGGAAGTTAGAGACCTTGTGGCCAAGATGTCGGCGGCTTTGCTGAAGCGGCGGGCTGCCACGCCAACCATTCCAATTAAGCCAATCGCCAACTCTATGGGACGCTCCGTCGCACCCAACTGGCCGACGCGCCGGACGACACCGCACAAGCCGAGACCGCCGGTGCCGCCCTGCAGCAATATGTAGGACGCCGGTCATCAGTCGCGGCCTTCTGGGTAGCGCCGCCACCATTCCCGCTCGAGCACCGTGGCCACCATGTCGACAGACGGCGAGCGCGGCGCGTCGTGTGCGGCCTGATGCTCGGCCAAGAACGTGGCGTCCGGCATGCGTTCGACGGCTTCGGCGAGGTGGCCCAACGCCTGGTCGATCCATGTTGCGGCGGAGCGATAGGCGGTCATGCGGCGCTGCCTCCGTGGTGGCCGCCCATGGGCACGCAGCAGAACACAGCATCGGCGAAGACGCGCAGTTCACGATCGATCACGTCGACGTCGATGCCGGCCTGCATCATCTGGCGACGCATGACCATGACTTGCTGTCGCCAGTAGCGGTCTGCATCAAGCCCGTGCTTGCGCCGAAGGATGGCTGCAACGTGCCGAATGCGGCCCTTGCGGAAGGCTGCCGGGAATGGGATCACCTGGGCTGTCATCGGCCGAACCCTCCCGAGATATAAGAGATCATGCCCATATGGGCACTAGTGACACTGCAGGAATGGGCACTGGCAACGCCCTTTTGTCTGCAGGAATGGGCACTGGTTTTTGCAGGAATGGGCACTGGGAAGCTGTTTTTCATGCCGCCCTCTTTTGTCTGGATTTCCTCGATTGCACCTCGGCTCGCTCGGTGTTGTGGAAAGCGTCGATCAGTTTCGTTGCGCGGTCCTCGTCGATCTTTTTCCATTCGTCCGTTGGCACCGAGGCGCCCTTCGCGGGTACATATGTCAGCCTGTAGGCGTTCGGCCCTCGGAGGTCTCCCGACGGCTCCTGAGGCCGGATCGTTTCCATCAGGCCTAGAACTGCCCCAAGCGCCTGGGTGGCAGTTATCTTGCGGCGGGAGATGTTGGCAGCTTCGAACTGGCCGAACGAGACGAATAGCTCGCCGTTGTTCATGCCACCGTGGCGCATGTGCTCGATCTCTAAACGCTCAAGCATCCGCCTAAGCGGGACCGGCGCCAGGTGCCAGGAGGGGCTGATCAAAAGCTCAAGTCGATGCGGCACCCAAGACGTGAGCCAAGCACGTTTT
The DNA here is from genome assembly GCF_054059755.1 of Mesorhizobium sp. URHB0026. Taxonomy (NCBI): domain Bacteria; kingdom Pseudomonadati; phylum Pseudomonadota; class Alphaproteobacteria; order Hyphomicrobiales; family Phyllobacteriaceae; genus Mesorhizobium; species Mesorhizobium sp. URHB0026. Next base: position 4,679,125 of record NZ_JBSSCN010000001.1, read on the forward strand.
CTGCTCATGAGGCGCGCGCCCGGATCTCATGCGATAGGCGAATGGCCTGGCAAGTCTCGACGGCGCTGAGGCCGAACATCGCGCGTAGGCCTGGCACCAATGGCCGAGGTCTCGCGTTGGGTTCGGTGATGGCAAGGAAACGCGCGGCCTCGTCGATCGCCGACGTGCTTTCGTGGCACAGGCCAGTGCTGCCGCCGACGGGCAACTCCGGGGTGGACACCGGGGATAATTCCGAAAGGGATTCAATGCCGGGATTTGGAGAGGTTGGACGAGCTAAGCGGTTGATTTCAGAAGATACCGCTACGCCCCTTGGGCGTACCAGATTTTTTAACGGCTTAGCTCGAGTGAGCTTGGTTTCCGTCCAATTTCTGGCCAATTCCCCCCTTGAAAAAGCTGCTTCGAAGCCAAATCGCAAGCGAGGAGCAATCGGTCCCTGATGCCCATTGAAGTGAGTAACAACGCTTGAGATTTCGCACTTCCCGTCTGCGATGTGGGTCACGATGGGCAAGGAAAAGCTGTTCGAGATCGTTCCCGTCTGATCGGTACGTGCTTTTTGATCGGAATGCGCGGATACGCGCTTACGGCAGCACACGTCTTGCACAATCGAACCAGAACCTTGCTAGCGTTATTGTGCGAGATTGCGAAGGATGGGCCTGACTTCAATCGGTCCGCGGTTTACTTTCGCGGATATATAAGGCGGAAATTGCCCTATTCACCCAACCCGAGTTTCAGGAGCTGCGTCGGCACTTCTTTTTATAAGGTCAGCGAAATTGCTGGGGCCTGCTGCTCGGGCGCCCCACTTTCCACTATGGATCAAGTGCCGCGAGTTTTTGCAATTTATGTAGGTGAAGAGAGCACGTCCAGGCGGTGCGGCTACGCGGTTAACTTGACCCGCTTCGTGAATTGGGTCCCCAAATGCCTAGTAAAGGCGATGTCGTCAGAGACAGTCGGCCCTTGGGATGACGTATAGACGGAATTTAGGCCCGGAAGCCAAAGCCGCCGGGCCAATCTCAATACCTGTGGCGGTAATAGTGCCTGTGGTGGTGCCTATGGTGGTGCCTGTGGTGGTAGAAATATCTGGGATAATACCTGTGGTGGTATCTGTAGTAGGGCCGGTATGGTCCCTCGTAATACGGGTCGCCATAGTAAGGCCCGACGTAACGGTGGGGGAACGGGAATCCTCCGAGCCCACCGCCATAATAGCCGCCAAAGGGGCCGCCAAAAGGTGAGAAGAGAAATTGCGCCTGGGTCGGCGAGGAGACAGCGGCAGTAGTGGCAAGCGCAAGAACGGATGCGAATATCAGCTTCCTCACGGTTACCTCCATCGGTTTGATGGACAATAACGCTACCGCTGGCCGACTCGTTCCTTGCGCCACACGCAAAGCCCACCACCGTGAGGCAGCGGCACCGGCTCAGACGTTCCGCCGCGCATATCCATACCCAACATAGTTAGGAACGCATGTGAAGAACACCGGCCATGGTCCCTGGCGGCCGACTTGCATCGCAATCCCTAGATGCGCGTGGTGCTATTCTCCCGGCTACCAAAATGTCGCGTCGGCGCCGGCGGCCGATCGGAGCTTCGCTCTTGGTCCGATCCTTCGCCTACAACCTCAATGATTCCAACCAGTGCGCGAACAAACTGAACCATATTGTTTGCCGTGATGGCTGCCTCGTCAGGACTTTGCCCGATGTGCTCGGCGGCTGCGCAACATGACAGGCGGAGGAGGTCGTAGTGTGAATCCCTTTCATCCTCCGGCAACGCCGCTATTTTAAGGGCTCGGCGATGAATCAACTGCAGCAATCGTTCGAGAGTTGCTCTGACGACACTCATGCGTTTGCTCCGCTCCGCATTGGTCGAGCGGCGCTCCAGGTGCGCGCGCGTTGTAACGTCGATGAGGGAGATGCTTTCCCGTCTTCATTATGTGGAAGGGTGCGTCACAGTCCTTAATATATCGTTGCTTGCTAATATAAGGACACATCGCAAGAAAGCCGCCCTGCGCACCAGGCTGGGCGCTTGAGCGCTAGGCTGAGCAGCCCTGCCTGGATAAGAAAAGCGCCCAAACCACGTTTTCCGCACCGGGCGCTAGTTGGGGAGGTATGAACCGCGTCGCGGTCAGGGGGCATCCCCTTTGCCCGATGGTGACGGTACGCCTCGCTTAGCTGGACAATAAGCGCTCGCAGGTTGAATCCCCGCATTTCAAAGTTGCGTGACTTTTCCGCCACATCACGTTCTTCAATGATCAGCACCGGCGCGCTTACCGGGACACCCATCTGAAACTGCCGATGCGAGAAATTCACACCTACTTCCCCGGACTACCGCAGCGATGCCGAATGGCAAGCGACCCTCGAAAAGACTAAACCGACGTGAGTTCCTGGTTTCTACCGCTGTGTTTCCTGCAGCTAGGATGATGATGTGGCCTGCGGAGCAGCCGTGCTCACGCCGCCCTTTTCCGGCAAACGTAAGCGTAGGTTCGCTTCCCGCCCCTTATTTCGGTGACACGCAGCCAGTCTTCCTCCTGGTGCCTCAATGTGACCCGCTGGCCGACGTGTAATTCTGCCGCCTTGAATGGCACCTGGGCCATCACGACCTGCGAAGACACAACCGACCCGCCGGCCATAATATCAACTCGATACTCCAACACTCACGCCCTCCCGATTGTTACCCAACCGCGATTCAATTAGTTCGAGCTAAAATAGTTCCGGAACATTTGGCATGGTCGGATGTTGCAGCCCGCATGATGAAGCTATCTGACCTTGGCCCTCCGATTCCCGGCAAACTGCATGGAGGGCAGCATATTGAGGAGCATCTTCACTTCTATAACTGCCCTAGATGTGGCCAGCGGGTCGACCAACGCGATCTGCGCCAAGTCTTCTGGCATGACCGGGCTGGTCATGAACCGCTGGAGCCGGAGCCTGAGGCGAAGGTGATCGAATTTCCAAGGCGGAAATAACAGAGTACAGGAGGTTAGGTCCCGGTGTCGCGCGGACCGGTACCCAACCTGAAAATCTCAAGCTTTTCGCTGTAAGACAGCCGTACCCTTTGACCGCATCGCTTACAGGTGAACGTCGTTACCGACTTGATCCAGGAGCCTTTCCTGACCAGTGGGGTTTTGCAGCCCGGACACTGAAAGGTCAGGTTTTTGTCGAGCAGTTGATTGGATAAAGCCATTCTGTCTTCTCCCACGACAAAATGGCGTTGCAAGACGAATGCCACAGCGGCGTGTGCTGGATCGACACAGTGGCGCTGCCGAGCATGCCCAGTTTGCCCAATGCTTATCCAGCCGCCGAAGGGCGGCCTGCGCGGATTTCAGGTTTTCGAATGAGCTCACGAACAGCCGCTCGCCTTGGGCACCGTACGCCTTTGGAGGCAGATAGTCCCGAGCGATCACATTGACGGCGTGACGAAATTCTGGCTTGTGGGCGCACGGCGGACCTGTAAGGTCGCCTGGCCGCACGGTAGCTCTCAGGCAATGCGTCGGCCTTCACTTCCGCTTGAACCGGTGCTGGATCGCTTTTCGAGAGCCGCCTGCAACCTTGCAGCGGCCAAGAGAATGCTGTCCGGGATCGGTTCTGGAGGATCGGCCTTTTCCATAAACGCCCCAACAAATGTTAATGCCGATTGTTCCGCACCGTACAATTGCAAAAGCCCGCCAGCCGGAGCCAGCGCGCTTGATTGTTGCACTAAATTGGTCAGACGTCGCTCGGGCCGGATACAGGGACGATCTGAGCCGAGATTGACGCAAGCTTCTCTCGCTTGATCAGCGCTGGTTTCTGATAGGTTTTCTTCGCAGTGGTGCTCACCCGTCTGTAATCGGGCCGGATATGATGACCAACAGGGCCACGATCCTTCAGCTAATCGCAGCGGTCATCACGATCTGCCTGATGGCCGTACTGCATGACTGGCTGGGCTGGTATCTGCACAGGTTGGACCCAAAATTCTTGCAGGGGTTGGCCGTTGGCATATGCCTAACAATCGTCATCGTCCTTATGGCGCTCTGGTACGATCATCGCAAATCAGTGGCGCTGACCAACGTGAGCAGCAGCGCACGCGCAACATTATCGATCTCTGAAGTCTGTAGCCGAGAGCCGGCATTGGCCGTCAGAAGCGCGCACCGCGCTGTTGTTGCTGGTCAAAGTCCGCGCGATATCGGCCCTTGACGCCTCCGTCTTCAGGCCTTTCAAGGCACCTATCACAGCATTCGTGCCCTTCAGTCCGCTGGCCCGAACCGCCCCTGTACGTCGGCGCACAATGGCGGGAGCAATTTCCTCAACATCTTTGTTTAATATGGACAATCGCGAACAACAGCGCGGACTGATTCTTGGGCATACCAGACTTTTTTCAGGCCTCGATCTCTCCTTCCCGATTCTACACAGCGAGTGCCCGGCAGATTTGGCAGGGCGGCACCGCATCGACAATTTGAGGATCACGGCGTCCGTTGCGGCCGATGCTCAAGCCCGTTGCGGTGACCGTTCGGATTCTCGATCTTGTCGAGCAAACGGGCCGGTGGTTAAATGGACCGTAAGGGAGCGCTCATATGGCAGTTCACCTTTCGGCGGATACACGCGCTCCTGCGGCAACGCCTCCAAAATATCTCTTTGGTCCGCTCACGGACTTTCTGATGCTTGGCGGCAGCGCATTCCTGATTTTGCCGGTGCTGTATTTCGTGCCGCTGAGATACGAAGGGCTCGTTGCGGCGACGATGCTTTTCCTGGCTTATCTGATCAACTATCCGCACTTCGCCCACTCCTACCAACTCTTCTACCGCAATTTTGGGCGGAAGCTACGCGGCGACGGATACGACAGGAACCTGCAGATCCGCTACATCTTCGCCGGCATCGTCGTTCCCCTGCTCATGGGCGCATTTTTCGCTTATGGCTCGATAACGGCTAACGCCCGGCTCTTGGGGAACGCAACCAACGCGATGTTCTTTTTCGTGGGTTGGCATTACGTCAAGCAAGGCTACGGCATGTTGATGGTTGATGCCGTTCTGAAGCGCCGGTTCTTCACCGATCCGGACAAGAAAATCCTGCTGGTCAACAGCTATGCCGTTTGGCTGTTCGCATGGCTTCAGACGAACACGGCGGTCAGCCAGGGAAAATATCTGGGGCTGGAATATTATACGTTTGCCACTCCTGCATGGCTCAATGCGATTGCACTCTCGGCCGCGGCCGCTTCCACGGCTGCCACCGTTGTGATGCTGATCAATCGCTGGACCAGGAATGGCGGCAGCCTGCCATATAACGGCATCATCGCCTACAGCGCGTCGCTTTATCTTTGGATTCTGATCGTAAGGATAAATCCGCTCTGGCTGCTCGTGGTGCCGGCGCTCCATTCCTTGCAGTACTTGGCGGTGGTCTGGCGCTACCAGAGCAATGTCGAGCGTGATGAGCGCGATGCCGAAAAAATTCCGCAATCCAGAATCCTGTCGATCCTTGGTCCGGCCTACAGAGTGCGGCTCCTGGAGTTCATCAGTGCTGGCCTCCTCCTCGGCGGTCTGGGTTTCTGGCTGATTCCGACCGCGCTGACTGCCATTGTCCCCTATGACCGGGAGGTCCTTGGATCGTCGCTGTTCTTCTTTATCGGGTTGATTTTCATCAACGTACACCACTACTTCCTCGATAACGTGATGTGGCGCCGCGGCAACCCCGAGGTGTCGAGATATCTGTTCCGTTAGAGCTTTTTGCACCCAAGCGGAACCGCTTGGCGTAATGCGGAATGGAACCAGCCGCATCGGAATTTGGAGGCCTCGCCTCGGAATCGAACCGAGGCTTCCGAGATTTGCAGTCTCTAGCGTAGCCGCTCCGCCACGAGGCCATACGTGCTTTCGTAAAGGGCAGACGTTTAAGGATTCTTGATAGCTTGGGTAAAAATTTCGGCAATCCCGCCCTGGCAAAAGAGTCCGTTACTGGGCGGGAATGGAACAGTTCCAAGACTCCTTCGCCGACATGGCAGGGATAGCCTACGTGTCTAACTGCCGACCAGCGGCACGGTAACCGTCGTCGCGTAGTTGATCGGGAAGACGTTGAAATAAGGAAAGTCTATGACGAAGGCATAGGTGGCGGTCAGATGCGCCATGCGAAAGCCGCCGCTCACGGGATCGATAGCGATGGTGACGTTGACATCCTTCAGGCCCAGGGCCTGCAGTTTCTGCGTCGCGATCGATTGCAGGGCGGCTTGGGACAACGTGTTCTGGAGTTGCAGCGAACGCGACGTCGTCTCCAGCGTATAGCGAACGCTGGAGACGGCGTTCATCGACCAACCAAAGGCAAAGATTCCGAACAACAGCATGACAAGGAACGGCGCTATGAGCGCGAATTCCAACCCGGCCCCGCCGGACCGATCCCACCTGAACGCGCTTGCTCCCGAGTTGCCTATCGACGCAATTCCGAAAGGAAACCCACCAGGCACCTTTCCTGCACTACCCCTAGCGGACACGGATCACCTCCAGGTGGCCGATGGTGCTGGAGGCGGAAAAGACGCCGAAGGTGACGGGCGGCTCCCAGGTGGCGGACGCCTGGATCTGAACAAAGACCGAGGGCGCCTTCGGCCCGCTGCACAAAGTGGACGCGTCGACAACGGTCGTCCCGCACATATAGATCCGACTTAGGGCGACCTGGCCGTCCGCCGGCCGCTTTTCCCAGCTCGCAATGGCAACGGCCTGGGTCGCCGTATCATTGGTCGACCCAGCCATGATCAGGTTCGCGGCGGTCTTCACGCCGGCGCGCATCGACAGCGAGCTGGTCACATAGGACCAACCGTCCAGGATACCAAGCAACGCCACGCACAGGAAAGGGAGCACTAGTGCGAACTCGACCGCGGCGACGCCGGCATCATCGCTCAGGATCGGCACGGATGGTCGTTCCATGGAAGGCTACTCGACCAGCGCTACGGATTGCGTGGCGGGAATGTCGCGCATTCCGAGACTTGTGCAGTCCTGATTGATGGTCGAGTTGCCGGACCATTGGATCATATCGGCGACAACCTGCGTGCATCCGTTCTGGCCAGAGAAATTGCCGAGATAATTGACCTGCTGCTTGGGAAAATAGAGCGCGCCCGTCAGCAGCGAGGTTGCCGTGCCGTTGAAGGTGCTCTGTCCGCCGGTGGCCGTTCTGTCGCCATACATCAGCACGCCCGAGTAGATGCCGGATGTCGCCGCGCTCAGATTGACCGTGGCGTTGCCATTCATCGACACACGCGATCCAGCGGCGAGGTAAATGAGTACGCCATTGCCGGCTATGTTGGCGTTGGCGTTCACTTTGAAATCGCCACCCTGGATGACATAAACGCCAGGCTGCAGCGTCACGCTGCCGCTCAAGCTCAGTCCATTGCAATATGTACCCGGTCCCAGCGCTGATTTGTTGGCATTCTGACAGGGGTTCGAGGCCGCCGGGGCCGGCAGGCCGGCAAATGGATCCGCGGCAGGCAGCGCCTGTGTGATCGGGGCCGCGCAAACGGTGGTGACGGGGTTGCTGAGGGAGATGCCGCCCGCCGTTATCAGGCAATCGGCCTGGAGACCCGCCGATCCCTGAAGCTTGATGGCATCCGAGGCGATCGAATTGGCCATCACCGAGCAGCCTGTGACCTTCACGCTGGTGTTGCCTGAAAAGAGGGCAGCCTGCGAGGCGGTCGGATCGAGCGCCAGCATGCAGGCCTTCGAAGCATTGGTGATCAGGGCCACCGCCCTCGCCTGTTCTGGAACCTGGGTCTGAGTGAAGATCAGAGTGAACATCCGATTGAGCTTTTGGCCGACGATCACTTCAACCGCTTTCTTGGCCGTGTTCGGTCCGGATGCGGGCGGCGTGTTGACAACGATGGTGCCCACGCCAAGCCCATTCGTCGCTGCCGACTGGGTCGCCGCCGCGACGATCGTCGGCGTGTCGGAACCCGAGATCTGCTCCAGCGCGCCGGCATAGGCCGCGGCATCCGCCGTGGCCTGCAGTCTCAAGCTATTATAGTACCAATAGGAGGTTTCCACACCAAAACCCGCCGCGCCGACAACGATCGGCAGGGTGAGGGCAAAGATGGTGGCGACGTTCGCGGCTCTGCTGCGACCTATGCCGGCCGCCGTCAGCCGTATCCGGGTGAAGCAGTTGAACACCATGATCAATTAGAAAGCACGCATATATGAACGAAAGGCTAAAAACTTAGGCTCATTTTCGATCAGGGGTGCCATTGTTTGATTGGCGGCCGCCGCCAAACTGGAAGAACGGGAAGCCAACGGCCGGCAGGCAGGAATGGTTTACCGTTGCCTGATGACAGACACCGCGAATGACATGCCCCGATGGGCACGAGACATTCCCTGGGCACAGTGTTCTTGTTTGCCCGTCTCGGCCATTTGTCCAAGACTCCGGCGCAAGGCCTGAATGGCATGCGCGTCAACAAGGGGATTGCACGAGCCTCTTCGCTTCTCCCGTACCGTTGCCTACTAGTTCACCTTGAAGCCGACATTGCCGCCATAGGTCTGCACGCCGTCGCCGAACTTGCCATCGAACGTGGCAAACATCCTGGTGTTGTTGCTCCAGTTCATCTTCAGGCCGGCGTTGACGGCGACCGCGTCCTCGGCTGCCGCGGCGCCCTGGACCACGAAGGAATAGCCCGGCGCTGCCTGGAAGCTCGGCCTGACGGAACGGTCAGGTTCGAACTCGTGGACCCATGCCGACCCCAGGCCTGCAGCGACTGGTCGCCGCCGATGGCGATCGTCGTGTCGAGTTGCAGGCCGAGGGAGACCGGCAGCGAGGTGACGACGCGGTGGTCGAAGCTCAAGCCGAGCGCGCCGGTGCCAAGCGACGTTTGCTGGCAGGCGTCGCCGGCGTGATCGTTCACCGCGCTGGATCATTACTGCTGCAGGTGTAGTGCTGCACGCCCGCACTTGGATCAGCGGGGGCAGCGCCTGTCCCGGTAAGCGATATCCGGCTGGATTGATCGTCAGCTTCTTCAGGCAGAAAGAACTGGCACGGACTCGCCGTTCGACTCAGCCAACAATTCTCTTTGCACTGCCAGGAAGAACCTGCGTACTTCGTCGCTGGCTGCCGTTCTGTCCCTGCCCGTCCCGACAACGAGATCGAGCAACTCCGTCGCTTTTGCCTTCCAGAACGAAGTGGCGGTCTCGCCATGCAGATTGCCGAGCTTGGCGGCAACTTCCCTGACCAAGAATAGCTGACGATCGATCGGGAACGCACGGACTTTTTCTGGGTACATCTTCCGAACCATGAAACTGACGCAACGAATCAACCATTGCCGAACAAGCAATGGCTAAACCCGAAGGTGGAAACGGAAGCTTAACGGTGACCGGCCGATACGTCGCGCACGCGAATTGTCATGTACTCTCGAAGCCGGACTGATTCACCCGGCCATTCGCTGCGGCCCTCAGGCCTCCAATGCTCTCGCCTCGCCGCCGCGCTTGCGCGGCACCATCATGTCGCCGGCCATCAGTCCGGTGACACGGCAGAACGCCATGAATGCCCGGAAGGCGTCTTCGGTCTCGACCACATCCACCGTGGCACCGAAGCAGGCGTTGAAGGCTTTCTGATACACTGGCCCCTGCCGGCGTGCCGGCCAATCCTGCAGAAAATCGAGCGCCTGCTCGACGCTGTAGATTTCCTCGACGGGCAAGCCAGGGCCTGGTGCGATGCGCACCGGCACCTCGAATTGCAATCTGTCCATTCGACATCTCCCGAACCGGCATCGCCCAAGCAACGCCGTTCGTGGTCAAAAGTTGCTTTGTCCGTTTTGTGCCACGGAAATGTGTCGTCACTGCGGAAAGCCGCCGCTTTGCTGCAGCGGGCAAAGGCCAAGCCTGCCCGCACCAGGCGGCCCGGCAGTGCTTTCCTTCGCCCCTGCAGCGATTACTGGTTTGCCGGATCGGTCTCCGCGTCGAAGGCCATGCGTACCGCCATCAGCAGAACGTAGGTCGACGGCAAGGCAAACAGCACGCCAAGGACGAGCGCTCCGGCTCCCGACAAATAGAGCGTTTCCGCGATTGCCCAATAAACGGTTCCGATGCCGATGAAAGCCTGGACGGAAAGAAATGAAGCAGCCGAGGCCGCGCCTGACAGGCTTTTGAATGTCTTGATACGCTGTTGCATTGCAATGATCCCAAAATGACGCGCTTCGCCACCAATGCGCGGCTCTCGGCCGCCGCACGGGTCCCGACGCGAATGGTTTGGAATGAAGGTGAACGTGCGGTCCCGGACCGCTCAGGGTCGTATGGACGGTGGCCGCACGCGGCTGGTTGGTGCTCACGCCAGGCGCGGAGACCGGCCCACGGCCGGCAACACACATCTCCCGCGACGTCGGGGCCAACCGACGGAAGACAGCCTGCGGAACCGACAGGGTCGGATGGCCGCCGGCGAACTTGGCGATCACCGGCCGGGCGCCGCGAACCTCCAGCGCCTGGGCCTTGCTGGTGACACGCAGCAGCGCTGCCACCTCCCCCGACCGTTCCAGGCCGATGCTGGCACCGCCTTGCGCACGATCCCAGGAAATGGGCGTGTGCGGCCGGCCGAGGCACAGCATCGCCAGCAGCACAAGGCCCATCAGACATGAGCAGGCTGGCGTCAGTGGCGCTTCAAGCGACTTGAAGCGCCTGGTCGCCGCGAACGGAAGCGATCTCCAAAACATTAACCCGCCCTAACGCACGATTGCCTCAAAGGAAAGCAACGCCGCGAAAAACGGGAAAAAGTATAGCCTCGGCAAGCGAATATCCGGGCGGCTGGGGCCGCATCAGGCAGTTCTTCCTTGAACCATTCGCCCCCAAGTGCCAAATCTGGTGGGATCCACGCGCCTGCACTCCTGCCGCGCGCCACCTTCAATATGGACAAAATGGTCACCTATCTCGACGCCGCCACGGCACCGCTCAGAAACACCGGCCAGATCCGCCTCTATGGCGAGGAAGGCTTTGCCGGCATGCGCAAGGCATGCGACCTCACCGCGCGCTGCCTGGACGAGCTGGTGCCAATGGTCGGTCCCGGCGTCACCACGGACACGATCGACCGTTTCGTCTTCGAGTTCGGCATGGACAACGGTGCGCTGCCGGCCACACTCAACTATCGCGGTTACACGAAATCCTCCTGCACCTCGATCAATCATGTCGTCTGTCACGGCATTCCCGACAACAAGCCGCTGAAGGATGGCGATATCGTCAACATCGACGTGACCTATATCCTCGATGGCTGGCACGGCGATTCCTCGCGCATGTATCCGGTCGGCACGATCAAGCGCGCCGCCGAACGCCTTCTCGAGGTCACCCATGAGTGCCTGATGCGCGGCATCGCCGCGGTCAGGCCGGGCGCGCGCACCGGCGCCATCGGCGCCGCCATCCAGACCTACGCCGAAGCGGAGCGCTGCTCCGTGGTGCGCGATTTCTGCGGCCACGGCGTCGGCCAGCTGTTCCATGACGCCCCCAACATCCTGCATTATGGCAGCGCCAATGAAGGTGTGGAAATGCGCGCCGGCATGATCTTTACCATCGAACCGATGATCAATCTTGGCCGGCCGCATGTGAAGGTGTTGTCGGATGGTTGGACGGCGGTGACGCGCGATCGCTCGCTGTCGGCGCAGTACGAGCACACGATCGGCGTGACCGACACCGGTTGCGAGATTTTCACGCTGTCGCCCAAAAAGCTCGACCGTCCGGGCTTGCCGGCTTAGGACGACGTGGCGAGGTTCTTTTTATAGCGGCCTATTCCCAGTGCTTGCGTGGCCGCCTGTCTTCATCCTCGTCCATATCTCGTAGCCAGCGCATTATTTCCTGGCAACTGCGCGGTCGGCCATCGCTGACCCTGCCATCGGTGCAGGGATCGTAGCGTTCGCGCGGGTAATTGTCGTGCCGTTCCCGATAACGATCCCGGCGGTCCAGTAGGCGCAAGAGCTCCCGGCAGCTATGCGGCTTGCCGTCGCTGTAACGCCCGTCCGTGCAGGGATCATCGTATTGGATGAAATGGATCGGGAGGTTCTGATGAGAGCGGCTACCGGCGGGTACGGCATCGATCACCGGGGCAGCCATTGCAGGACCGAAGCCTAGAAACAGTCCGACGTATAGCAGGATACGAACGAGGCTGGGCATCTTGGTTCTCCGATGCGGGCCATTAATGGCAATGCGGTGAGCTTGCGCGACCCCCATTGCCGCAACATTGCGTCGAGGTCGGAGGCTACTCATTCCTTGCCGCCGAAAAGACCTCGACCGCACCCTGCCCGCCGTCCTAGTATTTCGCGGGGATCAGCGATCATTGCTCGGGCTGGATGGGCGGCACATGGCGACACAAGGCGATGACGACGAACGGAGTTTCTTCTCCGAGGCGCCGGTGCGGCAAGCCACGAAGGCCAGACAGGCTCCTACCGAAAAGCCTCACTATCTCGGCCATCGCGATCGTCTGCGCGAGCGCTTTGCCTCGGCCGGCCCAGATGCCTTGCCCGATTATGAACTTCTGGAACTCCTGCTCTTCCGCCTGATCCCGCGCGCCGACACCAAACCGGTCGCGAAGGCGCTGCTGGCCCGCTTCGGCACGTTGGCCGAAGTGCTCGGCGCGCCCGTCGGCCTGTTGCAGGAGGTCAAGGGCATCGGACCGGCCGTGGCGATCGAGCTGAAGGTCGTCGCGGCGACCGCCCAGCGCATGGCGCGCGGCGAGATTCAGGGCCGCGAAATCCTCTCGTCGTGGCAGCAGCTTCTCGACTATTGCCGCTCGGCAATGGCGTTCGAGGCGCGCGAGCAGTTCCGCATCCTATTCCTCGACAAGAAGAACGCGCTGATATCAGATGAGGTGCAGCAGACAGGCACGGTCGACCACACGCCCGTCTATCCCAGGGAAGTGGTCAAGCGCGCGCTCGAACTGTCGGCTACCGCGATCATTCTGGTCCACAATCACCCCTCCGGCGACCCGACTCCGTCGCGTGCCGATATCGAGATGACGAAAGAGATCATCGACGCCGCCAAGCGGCTGGGCATTTCCGTGCATGACCACATCATAATCGGGCGCAAGGGCTATTCCAGCATGAAGGGCCTGCTGCTGATCTAGGTCTTGTATTCGCGAGACGGCAACGCCACGGCGCCGGTGTTTATCCTGGCCGGAATTTGAGTTCAATCGTTGAAAGAACGATGCTGATACCGCGCATTTCGCGGATCAATCTTCCAGCGGCGACAGCCCAAAAGATCGCCACTATTCTAAAATCAAGGCCGATCGGTCTTGCAGCTGCCGGCAATCTGGCTGACCGCCTCGTCGAAGCCGGCGAGGTCGAAATCGGCTTGGCCCCGCCCGGACAACAATCCGAAGCGCCATGACAGCAGCAGGCGGTTTGCCGGAACGAGGCGCTTGATGCCATCGGCGCCGTCGCGCATCAGCTGCCTGCCGCGCGTGCCGACGGACCAGCTCTCGTCGAATTTGCCGGCGCCGTCGATGGTAACCGACATGGTGATTTTCCGGCTGGCGGAGACCGCGTCATTCAATTGCAGCCATTCGGTCCAGGCCGGCTCCCCGTCAGCCCGGCAAGCGATGGTCAGCACCGGGCTGTAGCTCAGCGCGCCGCCTCCGGTGATGAGCTTGTTGGTGGCATAGACCGAGGCAGTGACAAGGCCGTCATTGGCGGTGTCAAAAAGCCAATTGTCCGTACCGGCCCCCGCAGCGCCGCAGGCCCAGGCAAGGAAAAGCACCGTGGCGGCAGCGCGCCTCATTCCCACGAACACCCCAACGACATCACCAATTACCTCTGGTCTTCCAACCAACCAGATAATGATCAAGGCTTCGTATCGCCACCGGTGCCATCAGGAAGGAATCCGATGTTGCAGTTTGGCAACGAAAAAGGCCGCCCAGAGGCGGCCTATCGGAATTCGCTGCAATGAGCGACCTATTCGGCGTCCTTGGCGGCCTTCTTTTTCGGCGCGGCCTTTTTCTTCGGCTCTTCCGCCTCGTCAGCGGCATCGCTTGCCTTGGCTTCGCCCTTCTTCGACGCGGCCTTCTTGGCCGGCTTCGCCTTGCCCTTGGTGTCGTCTTCCTCGTCGTCGGCCATCAGCTCTTCCTTGCTGACCTTGACGTCGGTGACCGAGATCTGTTCGAGCAGGTGGTCGACAACCTTCTCCTCGAACATCGGCGCCCTCAGCGCGTTGAGCGCCTCGGGATTGCTGCGGTAGAACTCGAAGGCTTCCTGCTGCTGGTTGGCCGGGAAGCGACGAACCTGCTCGAACAGGCCGCGCTGCAGTTCCTCGTCCGAAACCGTGACGCCCGCCTTCTCGCCGATCTCGGCCAGCACCAAGCCAAGGCGCACGCGGCGCTCGGCAAGGCGCATGTATTCGGCGCGCGCTTCTTCCTCGGTGGTCTCTTCGTCGGCGAAGGTGCGGCCAGCGGCTTCCAGGTCGCGGTTGACCTGCGCCCAGATGTTGTTGAACTCGGCTTCGACGAGCTTCGACGGCGCTTCGAACGAATAGGCCGCATCGAGCTGGTCGAGCAGCTGGCGCTTGACCTTCTGGCGCGTCATCGAGCCGAACTGGTTCTCGATCTGGCCGCGCACGATGTCACGCAAGCGCTCGAGCGATTCCAGGCCAAGGTTCTTGGCGGTCTCGTCGTTGATTTCGAGGTCGCCGGGCTTCGATACGTCCTTGACGGTTACCTCGAAGGTCGCTTCCTTGCCGGCCAGATGCGCCGCCTGGTAGTTTTCCGGGAAGGTCACCGTGACCTGCTTCTCGTCACCGGCCTTGGCGCCGATCAGTTGATCCTCGAAGCCCGGAATGAACTCCTTGGAACCCAGCACCAGCGGCTGGTCAGTGCCGGCGCCGCCAGCGAAAGCCTCGCCGTCGATCTTGCCGACATAGTCGATCGTGACGCGGTCGCCTTCGGCGGCCTTGCCGGTCTTCGGCTCGTAGCTGCGCGCCGATTCGGCGACGCGCTTGACCTGGTCGTCGATTTCCGAATCCGGCACGTCGAACACCTGGCGCGTCACCTTGATGTCGGAGAAATCCTTGATCTCGATCGCCGGAATGACCTCGTAGTTGAGGCGGAACTCGAAGTCGGCGCCGCCGGCCAGGATCTTCTCGGCTTCCTTCTCGTCCTCGGTCATGATGACCTCGGGCTGCATGGCGGCCTTTTCGCCGCGCCCGGTGATGATCGAGCGGGTCGAGTCGTTGAGGATCTCGTTGACCACTTCGGCCATGAACGACTTGCCATAGACCTTGCGCAGGTGCTGCACCGGCACCTTGCCCGGACGGAAGCCGTTGATGCGGACCTTGTTGCGGGCGTCCGACAGCCGCGCCATCAGCTTGGCTTCCATATCACCGGCCGGCACGGTGATCTTGATCTCGCGCTTGAGACCGGAATTGAGTGTTTCGGTGACCTGCATCGTAAAACCTTTGTTTTCACCAATGAGGCTGCCAAACGGCTCCCTGCCGTTCACAGCCTGCCGGTAATTCTTGCCGGGAATGGCTTTTGGTACGGAACCTGGCGATTTGACCGGAAATACGGCTCAAACTCTCCCAAACTGCGTTCCAAAATGTGAATAAGTTCTTGTTTTTCCTACTTCTTATCACATTTTGTAGAAGCGGATCGTCGCGTTCCGTCACATTTGACACGCCTTTTGTCACAGGCGAGCCGAATTTTCAACAGTCTTCGCGTTCAGGCGAATAACCAACATTTCGGCTCTGAGCCGACATCTTGTCTCCGACATTGACAGAATGATGGCTACATGGGATTGCCGGGCCACGCGGGTATGGCGGAACTGGTAGACGCACCAGATTTAGGTTCTGGCGAGAGATCGTGGGGGTTCGAGTCCCTCTACCCGCACCACCCTTCGCGCTTCGAGCGTCGGGTGGCAGGCCACCCGACGCTCGCTAGACGAAGGACTGTGCTCCGAAGCCTGGCGAAGGAGGACCGGCCTCGTTATCGCGCGTCCCACGACCCTAATAAAGCGGCTCCTCGAAAAGCGTCTTGTCGCCATCCATCAGCGCCTTGATCTGCGCCGTGCCGTCGGCGGCGAGCGCCAGCTTGATCCCGAACGGGCGCACCCGCATGTCGCTCTGGACCGCCATCCCCTCGCCTTCGGGCAGATAGAAGCGCTCGATGCCGTAATCCGGGGCGATCGTCATGCCTTCGCCGCGAAGGTCCCAACCTGCGGCGACATGGCCCGAAATGTCGGCTTCGTCCGCGGCGGCCGGCGTCGGCGCCGTGCCGAACCAGGCGGCGGTCGGCGTCCAGTAGCCGTCGGCGCCCTTCTTTAGCCGGACCACGATCGAGGTGTCGTCGCTGGACTGTTTGTCCGGCGCAATGTTGGCGATCATTTTCACCGGTATGCGCGAGATGTCATAGCCAAGGACGATATAGTCGCCGCGCAGTAAGTCGCGCGGATCGACTGGTTCGATCTTCAGCAGCACTTCCTTGCCGTTACGCAGGATCGCCGCCCGGCTGGCGATGATCCAACTGAGAAAACCGAGCTGGGCGAACGCCAGCACCAGCGCCGAGATGACAAGCCTCTTCCCGGTCATCATGCCGTGGCTCCCCCAATGGCAGGACCCTTCATGCGTTTTTCGACGCGGATGATGACGATAGCAAGCACCCCAAGCAGCAGCGCCGCGGCAAGGAAGAAGCCGGCGGTGTCTAGCATCGACTGAAGCGTCACGACATAAATCATGGCGAGTTCGAAGGCGAAGCCGAGATAGGCCAGCCAGCGCAGGCCACGGCTCTCACGGCCTGCGAACACGATTGCCGCGACGATACCAGCCAATGCGACGACCGAAGCGGTCGCGAAACCGCTGTTGTAGGTGCTCTCGTCAGCCAGTTCGAACTGGATGATGGCCAGGCCGGTGAGAAAGCCAAGCAGCGCGTGCAGGGGCAAACGGCCGCCAAGTTGCACGATCCTGTCGACCGGTTCCGGCGCAAGGACGGCAGCAGCGAAAAGCACGACAGAGACGATGACCAGAGGGATCGCCACTGGCAGGGTCGCGTGATCCATGGCCAACAGCACGAGATAGAAGAGCAGCGACAGGATGATCAGGTGCCTTGCCGACTGGCTGCGGGTCCAGAACGAAACGGCAAACAGCACCACCGCCATGACGACGAAGGCGTGCGGAAACTCGCTGCGGCTGTAATAGTCGAACCCTTTCAGGAACAGCCAGGCATCGGCGATACCGACCGCTGCCACGGTCAGCGCGTTGGAGCGCAGCGCCACCGCGGCCAACGCCGTTCCGGCGCCCCAGGTGACCAGGGCGGAAGCCTGGTCGCCGGACAAATGGTACATCTGCCCGATCAGGGCGATCGAACCGCCGAACGCGGCAGCAGCCACGATCCACAGGGCTTCGCCGATCGCCGCATGGTCGCGCGTCTTCAGCACCGCGCCGCCGACATAGCCGCCAAGGATAACCGCGAACAGCGCGGCCACCCGCGCCAGTCTTGGGATCGCTTCCCAATTGGCTGCGACGAAGATCAGGATCGCCGCGCCAAAGAGCAGGGCCGCCATCATCGCGAGGATCGAGCCAAAGCTGAGCGACCGGCGGGCGTTTGCGTCGACGTCACGGGTCAGGGAATCGGCTGTGGCGGCGTCGATCAGGCCTGCCTGCCGCCACCGCGCGATATCGGACTTTAGTCGTGATGAATAGCCCGCCATTCCCCTTCCTCCCCCAGCTGGTTTTTTTTCAGCCGATCAGGCCAAACCGTTGACGTTACGGCACTTTCTGATTCCGACTTCCTTGCGTCGGGTCGGTGAAGCCGCGTTAATGCTGCATTGCACAATTTGCATTGCTGCCATGCAGCTATAGCGCTTTTAAATCGATATGGGTCCCCCTACTTATGGTTCGTACACAAACGGAATGATCCGCAAGAAAGACGAAACGAGAACTACCATGAACCTGATCCGCAACTACCGCAACTGGCGCCGCTACCGGGACACCGTCTCCGAGCTGAGCCGCCTGAGCAACCGTGAACTGACCGACCTCGGCATTAGCCGCAGCGACATTCCTTACGTCGCTCGCAAGGCGGTCTAATTCTTCGGACCGCGAATGGTCCGAACAAGTTTCTGAAAAGAGAACGACAATGAACTTGATCCGCAACTATCGTAACTGGCGCGTTTATCGCGAGACGGTTACCGAGCTGGGTCGCCTTTCGAACCGCCAGCTGCATGATCTCGGTATCGTCCGCGACGAAATCAAGATCGTCGCCCGCCGGGCGATCTAACCAAGGAATTTCGCTGGGGTCGACCTCCTCCCCGACCCAGGCGAATACGGTCAGCCCTTACCTCCTCCCAAGGGTTGACCACCAAAACGGCGCCCGCCGCACCTCCTCCCGCGGCGGGCGTTGTTCCCCCCGGGCAAACGGATTTTGCCCCAGAGGTTTCGCCCTCTCTAAAAATGCGAAGAGAATTTCGTCTGAGCCGACCTCCTCCCCGGCGATGACGAATAGGCCCAACCTTCACCTCCTCCCGAAGGTTGGCCACCCAAACGGCGCCCGCCGCACCTCCTCCCGCGGCGGGCGCTGTTTCCCCGGGGCAAACGAATTTGCCCCAGAGGTTTCGCCCTCTCTAAAAATGCGGAGAGAATTTCGCCTGAGCCGACCTCCTCCCCGGCGATGGCGAATACGGTCGGCCTTCACCTCCTCCCGAGGGTCGACCCCCAAAACGACACCCGCCGGACCTCCTCCCCCGGCGGGTGTTGTTGTATTCAGGGGCAGATGTTCCCGACCCGGCGTTTCGCGTTACCGCCACGCGACAATTGCAATCGCGGCGGCAAGCGATTATTCCGGCGACCATGAGCAAAAATCCAATCCATATCATCGGCGGCGGCCTCGCCGGTTCCGAAGCGGCATGGCAGGCGGCCGAGGCCGGCGTTCCCGTCATCCTGCATGAAATGCGGCCGGTTCGCGGCACCGATGCCCACAAGACCGACGGCCTGGCCGAACTCGTCTGTTCCAATTCCTTCCGCTCCGACGACGCCGAAAACAACGCCGTCGGCCTGCTGCATGCCGAAATGCGGCTGGCCGGCTCGCTGATCATGAGCGCCGGCGACGCCAACCAGGTGCCGGCAGGCGGCGCGCTTGCCGTCGACCGCGATGGTTTTTCCGACGCGGTGACGAAAAAGCTCGAGGCACACCCGCTGATCACTATCGAGCGCGAGGAAGTTCCCGGCCTGCCGCCGGCGGAGTGGGACCAGACGATCATCGCCACCGGGCCGCTGACCGCGCCATCGCTTGCCCAGTCGATCGCCGAAGCGACCGGCGCCGATGCGCTCGCCTTCTTCGATGCCATCGCGCCGATCATCCATTTCGACACGATCGACATGGATACCTGCTGGTTCCAGTCGCGCTACGACAAGGTGGGGCCTGGCGGCACCGGCAAGGACTACATCAACTGTCCGATGGACAAGGATCAGTATCTCGCCTTCGTGCAGGCGCTGGTCGACGGCCAGAAGACCGAGTTCAAGCAATGGGAAGGCACGCCCTATTTCGACGGTTGCCTGCCGATCGAGATCATGGCCGAACGCGGCGCCGAGACGCTGCGCTACGGACCGATGAAGCCGATGGGCCTCACCAATGCGCACAATCCGACGGTGAAGGCCTATGCGGTCGTCCAGTTGCGGCAGGACAATGCGCTGGGCACGCTCTACAACATGGTCGGCTTCCAGACCAAGCTAAAGCATGCCGAACAGGTGCGCGTGTTCCGCACGATTCCGGGCCTCGAAAACGCCGACTTCGCGCGCCTGGGCGGCCTGCACCGCAACACCTACATCAATTCGCCGACCTTGCTCGACGGCTCGCTGCAGCTGAAGTCGCATCCCGGCCTACGCTTCGCCGGCCAGATCACCGGTTGCGAGGGTTACGTCGAAAGCGCCGCCATCGGCCTGCTCGCCGGGCGCTTCGCCGCCGCCGAGCGCCTTGGGCACACACCATCGCTGCCGCCGCTCACCACGGCCTTCGGCGCCCTGCTCAACCACATCACCGGCGGCCACATCGTCTCCGACGATGAACCGGGAAAGCGTTCCTTCCAGCCCATGAACGTCAATTTCGGCCTGTTCCCACCGGTGGAAGCGGTGAAGATCGAAGGCAAGCGCCTGCGCGGCAAGGACAAGACCGTTGCCAAGCGCCACGCCATCACCTCGCGTGCCCTGCAAGACTGCCGTGAATGGCTGGGCGTGCCGGCGCAAACGGCTGAGGCTGCCGAATAACCTCGCGGTTCTGATTGGAACGCTCGGTGTAAAGTATACACGAGCGGAGCCGTTCCATGGAAGCAGCCGAGAAACTATCCGTCACCGTCACACCCGCGATGGCACGCATGATCCGCGAACGAGTCGAGGACAGTTCGTTCGGCTCGGCCAGCGAGGTTATCCGCGCGGCTCTTCACGCTTTCCAACGCGAAGAAGAGGAACACGCCGAACGCATGGCCTCGATCAGGGCGCGTGTGAAGGCGTCGATCGAGGATACGAGACCCGTCATTCCACTCAATGAGGCAATCGACAGAGTTAAGCACCGCATTTCGCAACTGGCGCGAGACAATGATAAGTCAGCGTCTCGCCGTCGTTCTTAGTGAAGGAATATCCGAACCTGACCAGGTTGAAACCGAAGGTGAAGGCAATCACGGGCAAGCTCATGAACGGGATCTCCTCCGGGCCAGCCTGTCGTCTTCGGCGACAGTTCTCGGCAGGCGGACTTCCATCACGATTGACGTTTACGTCAATGTTGGCCAGCCCTTGCCCGCACGGCGCAACAGCAGCCAGTGCCGGCGCAACGCCGACAGCCGCGCCACGTCCCTGATCGGACCTTGGCGCGAGCCTTCCATCTTGTCGAGATAAGCGCGTGACAGCACCAGCGGCAGGAATGCCGGACGCAACGGCCCCGGCAGCGCGGCAGCACCCCGCTCGAAGGCGGAAAGATGTTCGCGCGCCAGCGAAATCATCGCGGCCACGGCGCGCTGCGCACCAGGGCCGCCATCGCCGGCAACGAATTCTTCCGGTGACGAGCCTGCCGCCGCCAGGATGTCAGCCGGCACAAAACACTGCCCGCGCCTGCGGTGCAGCGGCAACAGAAGCAAAAGGCCCGTCATTGCCTGCGCGCAGCCCGCCCTGCCCGCCAGTTCGGCGAACCTTGGCGCCTCGACAGGATCGAGCACCATTGCCGCAAGCTGGATCAGCGCGGCTGCCGTCTCGCCGCAATAGCCTTCCAGATCGGTGCGCGACGGCATCGGATCGTCGTAGAGGTCGAAGATGCGGGCTTCGAGCATGTTCTCGAAAGCTAATTTCGGCAGCTTGAACGCCGCAATGGTGGCGTTCAAGGCTTCGGCAGTGGGATGGCCCGCGCCCGTCTCGCCGCCGGCGGCGATGACATCGCGCCACCATTGCAGCCGCACTTCGCCGGGCAGCGGCTCGTGGATGCGGTCGCGAATGCCCGCGATCTCGGCATTGAAGGCGTACAGCGAAAACAGCGCGTCGCGCTTGTCGGCTGGCGCGTAGAGCGCGGTGAGATACCGATCATGATCGGCGACGCGCACCGCATCCATGACGATTTCAGTATTCTGCGACATATCAATCGACGGCGATGAGCGCGGCCGCCACGGCGCGGTTTTCGGCCAGAAGGACATTGTAGGTCCGCACTGCTGCCCCAGTCGACATCGGGTCGGACGCTATGCCGGCATCCTTCAGCGCCGCCCGCAGCACCGCCGGCAGCGGCCTGAGATCCCGCCCCATGCCAACCAGCAGGATCTCGACCTTGTCGGCCTCGGCGAGCAGCCTGTCGAAATCCGCCACCGTCAGCGCCAGCGGATTTGCCGGCTCCCAGCCATGGATGCCTGTGGGCAGGCACATGAGAGAGCCGCGATGCGACATGTCGGCAAAGCGGAAGCCGCCGTTGCCATAGGCCTCGATCGGCGCGCGGCCGGGGAAATGCGCCTCGCGGATGATGATGCCTTTGCCGCCCATCACTCTGCCACCCCTCGGGGCCGCGCGTCAGGTCGCGACGGCCTTGCCGCCGCTGACCGGCTTTTCCTCGTCGGCCGAAGCCTGCGGCCGCAGCTTGAACAGGATCAGCAACGGCGCCGCGATGAAGATCGACGAATACGTGCCGAACACGACGCCGAACAGCATCGCCAGCGTGAAGGAGCGGATCACTTCGCCGCCGAACAGCACCAGCGCCAGCAGCGCCAAGCTGGTCGTCACGGACGTCAGCGTCGTTCTCGACAACGTCTCGTTGATGGCGTTGTTCAACAGCTGCGGCAACGGCATTCGCTTGTATTTTCGCAGATCCTCGCGGACGCGGTCATAGACCACGATCGTGTCGTTCAGCGAATAACCGATAATGGTCAGGATCGCCGCCAGCGACGACTGGTTGAATTCGAGCCCGGTGATGACGAAGAAACCGAGCGTCATGACCACATCATGAACCGTCGCGACGATGGCGCCAACCGCGAACTGCCATTCGAAGCGGAACCAGACATAGATCAGGATGCCGGCCAGCGCGACGATCATGGCGATCGTGCCTTGCTTGGCCAACTCGCCGGAAACCGTCGGACCCACCACTTCGACGCGGCGGAAATTATACTGATCCTGCAGCTCGCCGCGCACCTTGTCGATCACGGTCTGCTCGGCATTTTCACCGGCATCCTGCGTGCCGACGCGGATCAACACGTCGTTGGGTGCACCGAACTGCTGCACCTGCACTTCGCCGATGTTCAGTTCCGTCAATCGGCTGCGGATGTCACCAATATTGGCATCGCCGCTCTTCGACTGCACCTCGATCAGGGAACCGCCCTTGAAGTCGATGCCGTAATTGATGCCGACGCTCATGAACAACACGACGGACAATATCGACAATGTGCTCGACAGCGCGAACGTCCACCGGCGGATACCCATGAACGGAATTTTCGTGCCGGGTGGAACGAAGGTCACCGGTGCGCGCGGCAGTTCCTTCGGACGTGCGCGGCGCAGCCAGATCGACACCAGCAGGCGGGTGAAGGTGAAAGCGGTGAAGACCGTGGTCAGGATGCCGATGGCATAGGTGATGGCAAAGCCCTTCACCGGTCCGGTACCGAGATAGAACAGCACCACCGTGGCAATCAGCGAGGTGACGTTGGAATCGACGATGGTCGCCAGCGCCTTCGAGAAGCCGGTGTCGATCGCCTGGATCACCGAGCGACCGGCGCGTCGCTCCTCGCGGATACGCTCGTAGATCAGCACGTTGGAATCGACCGCCATGCCTATGGTCAGCACGATACCGGCAATACCGGGCAAGGTCAGGGTCGCGCCGAGCAGCGACAGCAGTCCGACGATCATCGCCACGTGCACAGCCAGCGCGATATTGGCGAGGAAGCCGAGGAAACCGTAGGCGACGAACATGAATGCCACGACGAGGATCGAACCGATGATGCCGGCGACCTTGCCGGCATGGATCGAATCCTGGCCGAGGCCCGGACCCACGGTACGCTCTTCGATCACCGTCAATGTCGCGGGCAGCGCGCCGGCGCGCAGCAGCACGGCGAGGTCGTTGGCGCTTTGCGCGGTGAAATTACCGGAGATCTGGCCGGTGCCGCCAAGGATCGGTTCACGGATCTGCGGTGCCGATATCACCTGGTTGTCGAGGATGATGGCAAACAGCTTGCCGACATTCTGCGCGGTGGCCTGGCCGAAGCGGGCGGCACCCTTGGAATCGAAGCGGAACGAAACCACCGGCTCGTTGTTCTGCGAATTGTACGTCGCCTGTGCGTCGACGAGGTTTTCACCCGACACGATAACGCGGTTCTCGATCAGGTACGGAACCGGCGGATCGTCCTGGGAATAGAGCACCGACGAACCGGCTGGCGGGCGCGCCTTGAGCGCGTCCTGCACCGGCATCGACTGGTCGACCATCTGGAAGGTCAGCTTCGCGGTCTGGCCGAGAATTTCCTTAAGCCGCTGCGGATCCTGCAGGCCAGGCACCTGGACGAGGATGCGGTCCTCGCCTTGCCGCTGCACGATAGGCTCGGTCGTGCCGAGTTCGTTGACGCGGCGCTCGACCACCTCGATCGACTGCGCCAATGCGGTTGACGTACGGTATTTGATGCCGGCGTCGGTGACGGTGAACTTGAGCAGGCCCGGCTCGGAATCATCGAGCGCCATTTCCTGGATGGAACCGCCGGTGAACAAGCCAGCGGCGACAGGATCGGTCAAAGTCTTCAATGCCTTCTTGGCGGCATCGAGCTGGGCGGGATCGGTGATGCGGACCTGCAGGGTCTTGCCGCTGCCGGCAAGACCGGTATAGCCGATCTTGGCATCGCGCAGCAGTGTACGGATTTCGTCGCGCGTCGTCTCCAACCGATCCTTGATCAGATCGTTCTGGTTCATCTCCAGCAGGATATGCGAACCGCCCTGCAGGTCGAGGCCGAGCGTCATCTGCCGCTTCGGCACCCAACTGGGCAGCAGAGCCAGCGTGCTGGCGGGGAACAGGTTGGGCGCGGCGAGGATCACTGTGGCGGCCACGGCCAGCCAGATCAGGATCATCTTGAAGCGCGAGAAATAAAGCATAGGGCGTCGTCCGTCAGAGCGTGTCCGCGGATCGCTCCGCCTTGAATCTGGTTATTTCTTGGCGTTCTGGTTGGCCACCGGTTCGCCCTTGACGCGCACATCGGCGATCGTCGAGCGCAGCGCCGTTACCTTGGTGCCGCCGCCAAGATCGATCTCCAGCTCGTTGTCGTCGATCACCTTCGTCACCTTGCCGACAAAGCCGCCGCCGGTGACGACAGTGTCGCCGCGACGAACCGCCGCCAGCATCTCGCCGCGCTTCTTCAGCTGCGTGCGCTGCGGACGGATGATCAGAAAATACATGATCACGAAAATCAGGACAAACGGCAAAATGCTGATGAACATATCGGGAGAGGCGCCGCCGATGCCTTGGGCGTATGCCGGTGTCACGAACATCGAGGTACTCCTGAATTTTGAAAAACAGCCACCAAACGATCAAGCGAGATTTGGCGGCCCCTAGAAATTTGGCCGGAATATAGTCGGTAAAGTTGTCAATGCAACTGCGCGGCCAGGCAAATCGGCTGCTTTTCCGGCCTGTTTAGCCGTGTTAGAGCAGGATCGCGAAAACCGCGAGCCGGTTTTCGGAAAAGATCACGCTCGAACAAATGGTTGCAGCCGGTTTCGCAACCGCCGAAATCGAACCGGGTCCACCTGCCGCCCCAAAAACCGAAGCAAAAGACCTGACATGACCGACACCAGCATCGACGCCCTGAACCAGAAACTCGACCGCCTGATCGAGGCGGTCAGCCGCCTCGCGCCGCCGCCGGTGCCTGAAACCGACCTCAACGTGGCCGACTGCTTCGTCTGGCAGGCCGATCCCGGTTATCTGGAGCCGGTGCGCAAGGTCAACCGCGTCGATATCGGCCTGATCCGCGGTGTCGACCGCGTCCGCGACATCCTCGTCGACAACACCGAGCGCTTCGCCGCCGGTTTCGCCGCCAACAACGTCCTGTTGTGGGGTGCGCGCGGCATGGGCAAATCGTCGCTGGTCAAGGCCGTACACGCGCGGGTAAATGCCAAGGCCAAGCCCGGCCTGCCGCTCAAGCTGATAGAAATCCACCGCGAGGACATCGACACGCTGCCGAAGCTGATGGGCCTGCTGAAGGCGGCCCCCTTCCGCGTCATCCTGTTTTGCGACGATCTGTCCTTTGACCATGACGATACGTCCTACAAGTCGCTGAAGGCAGCGCTTGAAGGCGGCGTCGAGGGCCGTCCGGCCAACGTCATCTTCTACGCGACCTCGAACCGCCGCCACCTGTTGCCGCGCGACATGATCGACAATGAGCGCTCGACCGCCATCAACCCGTCGGAAGCGGTCGAGGAAAAGGTCTCGCTATCCGACCGCTTCGGCCTGTGGCTCGGCTTCCACAAGTGCTCGCAGGACGAATATCTCGACATGGTCAACGGCTATGCCAGCCACCATGGCCTCGACATCGACCCCGAGCGGTTGCGCGCCGAAGCGCTGGAATGGGCAACCACACGCGGCAGCCGCTCGGGCCGCGTCGCCTGGCAGTTCACCCAGGATCTAGCCGGCAGGCTCGGCAAGCCATTGAAGGATTGAGCCATTGGATCGCGTCGCCATCCCGATCGACCGGCAACGTCATTTGGGCGGCGGCGTCGGTCGCAAATCGCGCGGCGTTTGACCGATCTCGCGGCGCATCCAATGCGCCAGGTGTGACTGGTGCGCGAAGCCTGTCATTTCAGCTACTTCGCTTGTGCTGAGGTCGCCTCGCCGCAGCAGAACGCGTGCGCGCTCAACGCGACGCCGTAACACATACCGGTGTAGGGTGACGCCCGTCGCCACTTTGAACCATGTCCGCAAATGCGAGCTGCTCGCGCCGGCAACTCGGCTTAGACGATGAATCGAAAGCGGCTCGTGAAGAGCCGCCTCGATGTGCTCCAGCACGCGTTTGAGCTGGGTATCCGACAAACGGTTCGTTCGACCGATATCAGGTTCACCAAGGCCGAGCAGCCTCACCGCCAGTGCGGCGCCAATGCTGTCGGCAAACAAGGGGCCGCTCGGCGAATCTGCATTCAGTTCGCTCTCGAGCGCCCGGGCGAGATGTTCGATGCGCTGGTCGCGAAGCAGGTGGCGCGTGTCGAGCCGCAATGCTTGGCCCTTGCCACCAAGCTCCGCCACCACCCTTTCCATCAGCGCTGGTTGCAACGCAATTTCGATCGTGTCGAACGGGGTTTCGGCCTCGAAGCCGCCCTCCTGGCCGGCTGGTACCAAGTCGATATCCCCGGCGCGCCTGACGAAATATCGCCCAACCTGATTGCAGTAGGAGCGTGTCGCCGCGCTGGCATGCACCATGATGCGATGGTGTGGCGCCCGGGACAGGCGGTGGACTCCGGCTTCGATATGCCGGGAGGCCATTGTTACGTCGGACACGGCTTGAGCCGGAGCGTATTGCGACCGCATGCTCTCTCTCGATTCATGGCAGAACCTGTCCGAGATTTGGCAATTCCCGCGCGATTTTCAATGCCGTCGACCTGTACTCACGCCTCTCCATCAAACTTGGACGAGAGGTTACACCATGAGTTTCTATGTTGTTGTCGGAGCGGGCCCGGTCGGTCGCGAAACCGCTCGCCTTCTTGGCGAGGAAGGACATGATGTCGTTCTCACCAGCCGAAGCGTCGGCTCGAACGCATTGCGGAACGTGCGGGCCATGCAGGCCGACGCTACCGATGCGTCGGAACTCGCGCGCGTCTGCCAAGGCGCCGATGCCATCTTCATGTGCGCCATGGCTACGTATCACAGGTGGCCAACCGATTTTTTCCCCATCATCGACGGCACCGTGCGCGCGGCCGAAGCGGTCGGCGCGAAACTCATCGTGTTGGGAAACCTGTATGGCTATGGGGAAAATGCCGATAGCCCGCTTCGTTCCGACCTGTCTCTGAATCCGACTTCGAAGAAGGGGACGGCCAGGACGATCATGTGGCAGCGAGCCGCCCGTGCCGACGTACCGGCAATCGAAGTGCGGTCCAGCGACTATCTCGGCCATGGCGCGATCAGCTACTTCTCGCTGGTCGCTCTGCCATCCATCATCGAAGGGAAGCCTACCGCTTTCATTGGAAACCTCGATGCGACGCATGCCTGGGCCTTCACCAACGACGTCGCCAGGACGCTTGTCGCGGCTTCCCGCTACACGGGCGAATGGGGACGGGCGTTTCACGTCCCCTCGCAATACGCCTCACCCCGGGAGCTCATCCAAAAAACCGCTGCAATGCTTCGACAGGAGATCTCAGAAATCCGTTCCTATTCCATTGCCGAGATGGAAGCACTGGGCATGCATGAGCTTATCGAGATGAGCTATCTTTTCGAGAACCCCTTGCTGGTGGACTCTTCCGACGCCGAGGTCCTTCTCGGTATCAAGGCCAGCAGCCTTGAGGTCATGATCGCCGACACGCTGCGTGATCATCGCCGCGCTTGAGGGCCAGCATTCGGGAAAACTGAAAAAGCCCGCTCCTTGCGGAACGGGCTGAGCCGGCGGGCTGGACTGGAGGTCAGGCGGCCCGCATATCGCTTTTTTCTTCTATTCGAGATAGCCTGACGGATCGACCGGAGCCGAATTCTTGCGCACTTCGAAGTGCAGCTTCGGCGAATCCGTGGTGCCGCTCATGCCGGACAGCGCGATCTCCTGGCCGCGCTTGACCTTCTGGCCGCGCTGGACCTCGATCGAGCTGGCGTGGCCATAGACGGTGACCAGGCCGTTTTCGTGGCGCACCAGCACCGTGTTGCCGAATTCCTTGAGCCCGTCGCCGGCATAGATGACGACGCCGTTCTCGGCCGCCTTGACCGGCGTGCCCGTGGGCACGGCGATATCGACGCCGTCCTTGCCGGATCCGAAACCGGAGATCACCCGGCCGCGCACCGGCCAGCGCATCTTGCCGATGCCGGTGGCATCGGGTGCCACCGCGTCGTCGTCCTCGGCCTGCTGGATGACCTTGGCGTCCTTCTTCGGCGGCGTGTAGGAAGCCAGCGTTTCCGAAGGCGTGGCCTTTGCCGGGGCTTGCGTGGTTGCGGTGGTCACCGGATCGACCTTGGCCGGCTTGGCGCTGGCGACCGTCGCCGTTCCGCCGCCCGGCACCTTCAAGGTCTGGCCGATTTTCAATATGCCGTCCTTCATGCCATTGGCCTGCTTCAGCGCGACCACGCCGACGCCGGTCTTTCTGGCAATCGAGGACATCGTGTCACCCGACTGCACCGTATAGGTACCGGCGGCGCCCGTTGCCTTGGCCACCTGAGCCGGCTTGGGTTCCTTGGGCTGGTTCGCCGCGGCCGACGCATCGACCTGGGCGGCGGACTTACCCTCCTTCAGCTTAGGCTGCTGCGGCAGCACCGCCACCTTGTCCGGCGCGCTGGCCGGCAGGTCATGCTTGCCGTCCTTCGCCGGCTTCGCGTCGGCGACCTTCGTCTCGGCCTTGCTCGAATAGGCATAGGCTGGGATGACGATCTTCTGGCCGGTCTTCAGCCCCTTGGTCGGGCTCAGGCCATTCACTTTCATGATGACATCGGCCGGCACCTTATAATGCGCCGCCAGGCCGGAAATGGTTTCGCCGTCCCTGACGGTGATTTCGGTCGCGTGCGGCCTGCCTGCCTGGGCCATCCTCGGCTCGTCGGGCTGGGCATTCTTGAAAGGTTTGGCGGCCGGCGCGACAGTGCCGGTCGTCGTTCTGTCGACATGAGGGGCGGGCCGAACCAAGGCCGGCGCCGATGCGACGCGCACCGGATTGGCGGCAGGCGCGAGCGCTGGAGCCGGCTGCGCCTGCGCGGAGGCTGGCGGCGGCAACGGCCGGCTCGAAACCGGATCGAGGCTGGAACGGCTCACCGACTGCGTGTGGCTGCCATCAAGCGGAGCAGCCGAGACATCGCCTGGATAAGGCTGCACCGCATCCTGCTTGTTGATGATGGCGCGCTGATTGTTGGTCGAGGACGTGAAGACGTCGTCGACACTGTTGAACCGCGAAGCCTGGGAACTGCACCCGGCCGCCGCGCCCGCAATCATCAGAACAGCGCAGCCCCGCGCCAGATTGCGACTATTTGTCTTCAAAACACTGAGTTGCATCGCACTAACCCGCACAAACGCTGCACCAACTGGACAGGATTAAAGCGCGTTAATGTTACTGGCCGGTTAACCCATTAGAATCCGACGAAAATTTTCTTAAAACATTTGGGGACGATCAGCGGCACGATGGCGAGCCCGAAAGAGATCCTGCGACCGGCCGGAAACTAGATAACCGCTGCAATGCTGCGCAGGATCGGCTGCAGCCGCACGAGACCGATATCCTCGCGCTCGAAACGGCTGCCGACCTTGGTGAGCTTGGCCAGCACCTGCTCGCCCTCCTCCGCCCCGATCGGCGCGATGACGATGCCGCCGCTCGACAATTGGTCGAGCAGGAAGCGCGGCAGGCTGTCGAATGCCGCCCAAGCGACGATGCGGTCAAACGGCCCTTCATTGGGCAATCCGTTGGAACCATCGGCCTGCCGCACGATGGCATTGCCGATGCCGAGTGCCTCGAAACGCTGCCTGGCCTGCTCGACCAGCGTCTTGTAGCGATCCACGGTCACGACCCGCGCCGCCAGCCGCGACATGACAGCCGACGTGTAGCCGGAGCCGGTGCCGATCTCGAGCACGCGGTTTCCCGTTTCTATGGCGAGTGCGGCGATCACCGCCGCCTGCAGATCCGCCCCTTCGATCGCTTCGCCGCATTCGATCGGCAGCATGCGGTCCGACCAGGCGATCTGGTGATATTGCGCTGCCAGGAAGCCGCGCCGCGGCGTTGCCTCGAAAGCCGCGATCAGCGCCTTCGGCACCGTTCCCCTGCCGCGCAGGCGCAGCAGGAAGGCGGCAAATCCTTCGCGATCATCGATTGGAAAGCCCTGATTCATGCAAGCGCCTTGCTCAGCTGGTCGCGGATCTCATGCGCGGTAAGGTCAAGCTGCAGCGGCGTCACCGACACCAGCCTGTTGCGCAGGGCAAAGAGGTCGGTGCCCTGCTTGCCCTCGACCGGCTCGCGGCCGAAGCGCAGCCAGTAATAAGGCAGGCCGCGCCCGTCGCGGCGCTCGTCGACCCACAGGCTGTGCACCAGCTTGCCCTGCGTGGTGACCACCGTGCCGGCCACTTCCTCGGGAAGGCAGTTGGGAAAATTGACGTTGAGCAGGACGCCGTCCGGCAGCGGCGTCGCCACGAGCTTCCTCAGCAGTGCCGGCGCCAGCGCCTCAGTGGTCTCGTAAGGGACGACGCGGTCCTCGCCGACAGTGCTGTAGCCCTGGCTGAGCGCTATCGACCGGATACCGAGCAGCGCGCCTTCCATGGCGCCGGCGACGGTACCGGAATAGGTCACGTCGTCGGCGATGTTGGCGCCCGAATTGATACCGGACAGGATCAGGTCGGGCGCACCGGGCAGGATCTTCTTGACGCCCATGATGACGCAATCGGTTGGCGTGCCGCGCACGGCAAAATGCCTTTCGCCGATTTTCCGCAACCGCAGCGGCTCCGAGATCGACAGCGAATGCGCATAGCCGGACTGGTCCTGCTCCGGCGCCACCACCCAGACATCGTCTGACAGCGTGCGGGCGACGCGTTCGAGCGACGCCAGGCCCTCGGCATGAATGCCGTCGTCATTGGTCAGAAGAATGCGCATTATTTCGATTCGATCTTTTCCAGACCGCCCATGTAAGGCCGCAGCACTTCAGGAATGGTTACGCTGCCATCCTCATTCTGGTAGTTTTCGATGACAGCTATGAGCGCGCGGCCGACAGCGGTGCCCGAACCGTTCAGCGTATGGACGAAGCGGTTGCCCTTGCCATCCTTGTCCTTGTAACGGGCATCCATGCGGCGCGCCTGGAAATCGCCGCAGACCGAGCAGGAAGAGATTTCGCGATAGGCGTTCTGTCCCGGCAGCCAGACCTCGATGTCGTAGGTCTTGCGCGCGCCAAACCCCATGTCGCCGGTGCACAGCACCATGGTGCGGAACGGCAATTCCAGCCGCCTCAGCACCTCTTCGGCGCATTGCGTCATCCGCTCATGTTCGGCAAGCGAAGACTCCTGGTCGGTGATCGACACCAGCTCGACCTTGTAAAACTGGTGCTGGCGCAACATGCCGCGCGTATCGCGTCCCGCCGAGCCTGCCTCCGAACGGAAGCAGGGCGTCAGCGCCGTGAATCGCAGCGGCAGCTTATCATGCGCCGTGATTTCTTCGCGCACGAGGTTGGTGAGCGGCACCTCGGCGGTCGGGATCAGGCCAAGCCTGCCCTCCCCATGTGGCGTGAAGAACAGATCGTCCTCGAACTTCGGCAACTGGTTGGTGCCGAACAGAACGTCGTCCTTCACCATCAGCGGCGGGATCACTTCCTCATAGCCATGCTCGGTCGTGTGCAGGTCGAGCATGAACTGGCCGATCGCGCGTTCCATCCGCGCCAGGCCACTCCTGAGCACGGTGAAGCGCGATCCCGAAAGTTTCGCCGCGCGCTCGAAATCCATCATGCCGAGCGCTTCGCCGATTTCGAAATGCTCCTTCACCCAGTTTGGCCGCGTCGGCGCCTTGCCGACAAGATGCTTGACGACATTGTCGTGCTCGTCCTTGCCGACCGGCACGTCGTCGAAGGGCACATTGGGCAGCACCGCCAGCGCATCGTTCAGCGCCTTGTCGAGCTCGCGCTCGCGCGCCTCGCCGTTCTGGATGAAGGTCTTGATCTCGCCGACTTCGGCCTTGAGTTTCTCGGCAAGCGCGGCATCGCCCGAACGCATGGCGTTGCCGATCTCCTTCGAGGCGGCGTTGCGGCGCTCCTGCCTGGTCTGCAGCTCGGTGAGATGTTCGCGCCGCGCCTCGTCCTTGGCGATCAGCCCGTCGACCGTGGACTGCGCTTCATCCGCCGACCACGAGCGCTTGGTGAGCGCCTCGACAAGGGCCTTCGGGTTGTCGCGAATCCATTTGATGTCAAGCATGGTTGTCCGTCCTCAAGCTAGGTTTGAGGGGCGTAAACCGCATCCTTGATCAATGCAAGATGGGCAGGGCGGCGGTTGTCGTTTTCCGCCGCCGATGCCCTACGAGGCTGCCGGCGCTGGCGGCTCGTCCGGCGCCTTGTCGGCCACGGTCTCGCCGGCTTCCTGCTTCTCGCGCGCAAGCCGCTGTTTCTCCTGGTCGCGCTCGATCCACCGCGCGGCCCAGATGGAAACCTCGTAGAGAAGGATGGTCGGAATGGCCAGGCCGATCTGGCTCATCGGATCTGGAGGTGTCAGCACCGCGGCAACGATAAAGGCGATGACGATCGCCCATTTGCGTTTTTCGGCCAGCGCCTTGGACGACAGCATGCCGACGCGCGTCATCAGGCTGGTTACCACCGGCAGCTGGAACACCAGGCCGAAGGAGAAGATCAGCGTCATGATCAGGCTGAGATATTCCGACACTTTCGGCAGCAGCGAAATCTGTACCTGGTCGTCGGTGCCGACCTGCTGCATGGCGAGGAAGAACCACATCACCATCGGCGTGAAGAAGAAATAGACCAGCGAGGCGCCCATCAGGAACAGGATGGGCGATGCGATCAGGAACGGCAGGAAGGCATTGCGCTCGTTCTTGTAGAGGCCGGGCGCAATGAATTTGTAGATTTGCGTGGCGATCAGCGGAAAGGCGATGACCATGCCGCCGAACATGGCGAGCTTGACCTGCGTAAAGAAGAATTCCTGCGGCGCGGTATAGATCAGCTCGACCTTGTGCGGGTCGAGCCCTGCCCATTTCGTCGCCCATTTGAAGGGAACAACCAGAAGGTTGAACAGCCGCTTGGCGAAGAAGAAGCAAACCAGGAAGGCTACGAAGAAGCCGCCAAGAGACCAGATCAGGCGTCTGCGCAGCTCGATCAGATGCTCCATCAGAGGCGCCGACGATTTTTCGATCTCGTCCTTTTCCTTGTCCGAAACGCTCACTTGGCGGCTCCAGCCGTCTTTTTGGCTGCCGGCTTCTTGGCCACAGCAGGTTTCGGTTCGGTTTTCGCGGACGCCTTGGCAGCAGGCTCCTTGGCCACGGCAGGCTTCGTCACAGCCGCGGTTTCAGGCGCTGCCGGTGTCGTGGCCCTTGTCGAGGCCCTGGCCACGGGTGCGGTTTTTGCCGCCCCCGTGGGTAAAGCTTTTGCCGCCACCGCCTTCATGGATGCCGAGGCCTTGGACGGCGCTTTTGCGGCCGATACCGCCTTGGCGGTTTTCTTGGATGCCTTCGGTTCCGTGGAAGCCGCCACCACCGATTCATCAGTCATCGCCGGGAAAATCGATCCCGGTGTCGTGGCTTCCGGGCCATTGACGCCAGGCATGGTCGTTGCACCGTTCTTCAACGGCTCGGCCGCCTGTGGCGTCGCCGCGGCAGGGGCCGACGGATCGGCGGCCGGCTTCGGCTTCATCGCCGCGTCGACGCCGGCGCGCACATCGACCGCCGCCTGCTCGAACGGATTGAGCTGCTTCTTGATCTCGGCGACTGGACTGAGACCCCGGAGTTCGTCGACCGACTTTTTGACCTCGTCGAGCTCGGCTTCCTTCAAAGCCTCGTTGAATTGCTTCTGGAAATCGGCGGCCATGGCGCGCAGCTTCGCCGTCGTGCGGCCGAATGTGCGCAGCATGTTGGGCAAATCCTTCGGCCCGACGACCACGATCATGACGATCGCGATCACCAGCATTTCGGTCCAGCCGACTTCAAACATGGCAATCTGTTCCGACTAGAACTTCTGGCTCAGCTCTTGCTGGCCTTTTCCTTCGCGGCCGAAACGGTCTCGTCGGCACGGTGTTCGACGGTGCGCTTGTCGTCGGCAACGTCGTCGTCGGCCATGCCCTTCTTGAAGCTCTTGATGCCCTTGGCCATGTCACCCATCAGCTCGGGAATCTTGCCGCGGCCGAACACCAGCAGCACGATCACCAGCACGATCATCCAGTGCCAAATCGAAAATGAACCCATAGCCAAATCTCTCTCGAATGTTTTCCCTGGCGATGATCTATGCGTTTTCGCTTTGGGATTCAAACACAACCGCGACAGAGTTTATGAAAGGCCGACGGATGTCACGCATTTTCGCCGATGCGGCCCGCTACCAAACGGCGCATGTAAAGCCGGAAAGCAGCTTTTGAAAGGCGCTCGTGGTCAATCTTCCGTGACGCGCGGCGTCAGCAGACCGAGCTCCTCGAGGTCGATGTCGGTCAGCGGATCCTCGTCCTCGGTCAGCGCGTCGGGATCGGCCGGCGGTTGCGGGATGGAGAAATTCGACGGCATGCGGCCTGAAAGCAGGCCGGCGCCCTTCAGTTCCTCCATGCCTGGAAGATCACGGATTTCCTCAAGCGCAAAATGGTCGAGGAAGGTTTCGGTGGTGCCATAGGTGACGGGGCGGCCGGGCGTCTTTCGGCGGCCGCGCATGCGCACCCATTCCGTCTCGAGCAGCGTGTCCAGCGTCCCCTTCGAGGTCTCGACGCCTCTGATGTCCTCGATCTCGGCGCGCGTCACCGGCTGGTGGTAGGCTATGATCGCCAGCACCTCGAGCGCCGCCCGTGACAGCTTGCGCTGCTGCACCGTATCGCGGCTCATCAGGAAGGCCAGGTCGCCGGCGGTTCGGAAGGCCCAGGCATCGCCGACCCGCACCAGATTGACGCCGCGCCGGGCGTAGATCCGCTGCAGCTCCCTCATGGCTAGCGCGACATTGATGCCATCGGGAAGGCGTGCGGCAAGCTGCTTTTCGCTGACGGGTTCGGCGCTGGCGAACACGATCGCCTCCGCCATGCGCACGGCTTCCGCCATATGCGGACGCTCGGCCGGGTTTTGCACCTGCTCGGCCAAATCCTCGGAGAACGACTCCTGCCCAGGCTCGTCCTCGACGTTGAACGGGATAACCGAAGCGTTGGCGCGTTCG
The DNA here is from genome assembly GCF_054059755.1 of Mesorhizobium sp. URHB0026. NCBI lineage: Bacteria > Pseudomonadati > Pseudomonadota > Alphaproteobacteria > Hyphomicrobiales > Phyllobacteriaceae > Mesorhizobium > Mesorhizobium sp. URHB0026. The sequence continues at coordinate 4,714,456 of NZ_JBSSCN010000001.1, forward strand.
CTCATGGTGCCACCTCGACTGCCTTGATTGCTTGCGTGCGGCCGCGCAAATAGATCGGGGCAAATGTCTGATCCTGCCGCACGTCCATCGTGCCGTCGCGCACCAGTTCCAATGTTGCCGCGAAGGAACTGGCGATCGCCGTGCGCCTTTCCTCGGGGCTGGTCATGTACACGATCAGGAAACTTTCCAGTGTCATCCAGTCGCTTACAGCCCCGACAAGGCGGGTCAGGATGTCGCGCGCGTCCTTGAGCGACCAGACACCGCGCCTGGCGATCGTCACGTTGTTGATCGCCTGCTTCTGCCGCTGCTGGGCATAGGCCGTCAGCAAGTCGTAGAGCGACGCTGAATAGGCGTTGCGCTTCTCGATGATCACCATTTCAGGCATGCCGCGCGCGAACACGTCGCGACCGAGCCGGTTGCGGTTGACCAGACGCGCCGACGCGTCGCGCATGGCTTCGAGCCGCTTCAGCCGGAACTGCAGCACCGCCGCCAGTTCCTCACCGCTTTCGCCCTCCTCCCCCGGCTGCTTGGGGATCAGCAGCTTCGACTTGAGGAAGGCCAGCCAAGCCGCCATCACCAGATAGTCGGCGGCAAGTTCGAGCCGGAGCGCCCTCGCCGTCTCGACAAAGGTCAGATATTGCTCGACCAGTGCCACGATCGAAATGCGCGCCAGATCGACCTTCTGGGTACGGGCAAGGTGCAGGAGAAGGTCGAGCGGGCCTTCGAAGCCGGCCACGTCGACGACCAGCGACGGATCGCCGGTGACGCGTGAATCGTCATTCTCGGCCCACAGGCGGTCCATCGGTGCGGCCTTCGGAGCCTTGCTTTCCAATGCTTCCGCCACTGCCCTGTCGCTTCCCCTGGTTATGCCACCGCGTCGAAATAGGTGGCGAATTCAGCGCGTATCTCGGTTTCTTCTACCGTGTCGCTTTTCTTTATATAGGTCATTGCCCGCTTGGCACGCTCCAGCGACTTGCCTTCAAGCCCTTTGGTGCGCGATGCGATCCCCGCCATCTCCTCGAAAACGCCGTTGCAGTGAAGGACCAGATCACAGCCCGCCGCAAGGATCGAGGCGGCCTTTGTCGGGAAATCCCCAGAAAGTGCCTTCATCGAGGTGTCGTCGCTCATCAAGAGCCCGTCGAAGCCGATCTCGCGGCGGATGATCTCGTCGATGACCTTGCCGGAAGTGGTCGCCGGGTTCTTGGGATCGATGGCGCTGTAGACGACATGCGCGGTCATCGCCATCGGCAGATGGTTGAGTTCGCGGAACGGGGCAAAGTCGTGCCGTTGCAGATCGCTGAGCGACGCGTCGACGACAGGCAGCTCGAAATGGGTGTCCGCAAACGCCCGGCCGTGCCCCGGAACATGCTTCATCACGGGCAGCACGCCGCCCGACATCAGGCCTTCGGCCGCGGCGCGACCGAGTTCGATGACCGGACGCGGATCCTTGCCATAGGCACGCGCACCGATGACATCGCTGGCCCCTTCGATCGGGACGTCGAGCACCGGCAGGCAATCCGCCGATATGCCGTAGCGCAGAAGATCGAAGGCATGCAGCCGCGCCATCAGCCAGGCGGCGCGCGCGCCGGCGTCGTGATCGTCGCGCCAAAGCGCCCCCAGCGCGCCACCGGCCGGATAGTTCGGCGCCAGCGGCGGTCGCAGGCGTTGCACCCTGCCGCCTTCCTGGTCGATGAACACCAGCGCGTCCGGGCGCCCGATACAATCGCGCATCTCGGCGACCAGGTCGCGGATCTGTTCGGCCTCGCCGATGTTACGGGCAAACAGGATGAAGGCCCACGGGCACTCATTGCGATAGAAACGGATTTCTTCGCGGGTGAGCGTTTTCCCGGCACAGCCGAGGATCATGGATTTTGATTCGGTCATTTCAGGAGTCTAGGGCTTCGCGCGTTCAAAGGGAATCATCCCTGACCGCATGGCCGGCTGCAAAACAAGCTTCCCCATGAAAAAGTCGGCGCGGCCTTGGGGCCGCGCCGACTTTGAGAGATTCGATCGACGTCTAGCGCGAGACGAAGCAGTTGCCGCCCGCGGTCTTGTAGCTGGTGCACAAATTGATCGCATCGTTGCGCGACTGAGCCGGAACGCGCACGCGGTAGAACGTGCCCTTGCCGGCGATCTCGGCCTTGACGATGTTGGCCGTGCGGCCGGAAAGCACGCTTCCGTAGCGGCGCTGCAGGTCCTGATAGGTCGACTGGGCACTCTCTACCGTCGGCTGAGAAGCGATCTGCATCGACCACGAACCGCTGCCGGTCGCGGTCGAGGCGGGATCGATGGAAGCGACCTGATCTGGCTTGACCTCGCCGACCACGTCGACCGGCTGGTCGGACGGACGCTGCGGCGCGATAGCAACCTTGGCCGGCGTGTTGGCAGACTGCGCCTTGGCTTCAGCCTTGGCAGGCTTGGCCGCGGGCTTCAGAGCCGGCTCATCGTCGGCCTGCGCGGCGGCGGGCGCCACCGTGCCAGTCTGGTCGGTGCCAGCCTGGGCGGTACCGGTCTGGGCGGTGCCAGTCTGGGCGGAACCGGTCTGGTCGGCGCCAGTCAGGTCGGCGCCAGTCTGATCAGCGCCAGTCTGGTCGGCATTGGCCTGCGCGGCAGGCGCCACATGCTGTGGTGCCGGATCGGTCGGCTCCGCCGCGGCGACCTGGGGTGCCGCCGGCGTCGGATCCTCACGCGCCACCAGCGAGCCGTCGGACTTGACCACCATGGTCCTGACCTTGCGCGGCGCAACGGCAACGACGTCGTTGCTGGTGCCCTTGTCGGCTTCCTGCAGGACCTGCGCGATGCGATCCTCCGACTTCGGCGTGGGCGCTGCTATATTGGCGGGGGCCGCACCAGCGGTCGAGACGTCGCCTCCACCATCCGTGCCAGCAGCAGCGTTCTGGTCGGGAGAAAGATCGACAGCGCGGGCCGGGTCCTTCGCCTGCACATCCACCGGCTCCTCGGCGTTGGTGACGAGCTTCTGCTGGACCGGCTCGGCCGGCTTCACGCCCTTGACCACCGCGTCATAGACCTTGTTGTCCTGGTTCGGCACCACGGTGCCGCCCGGATTTTCCGGCTTGATCTTGATTGGTGAATTGTCGGCCTTGACGATCACCGGAGCCTCACTGCCGCCCTTGCCGCCGAAAGACAGCGCAAAGGCGCCGAGACCGCCCGCGACCGCCACGGCACCGACAATCGCCGCGATGAAGAGGCCCCGCCGGCCGGACGACCTGGCGGCTTCGCGCTCGCCGAGACCCGGAACCGACATCGCTTCGTCCAGTTCGGGATCGTAGTCGAGTTCATCGACGGTGAAGTCGTCCGCCTGCGAGATCGGCTGGCTGCCGGGCAGATCGTCGAACCCTTCAGCAGCGTCGGCATAGGTCGACGCCGCCGCCGCGCGGGCAGGCGTTTCCGCCGGCCGTGCCGCATAGGTCCGCGCTTCCGGTTGATAGGCCGGCCTGGATTCTTCATATCCCGGATTGACCGCGTCATATCCCGGAGTGGCGTTGCCGTATCCCGGAGTGGCGTTACCATATCCCGGATTGGCCGCACCGTATCCCGGATTGAACCCGGCATTATAGGATTCATCCGCATAGGCGGCGCTGCTGGCGGAAGCTGGCGCGACCTCCACCGAATTCATTTCAGTCAGAAGGCTGGCGAATTCAGCGTCGAGATCGTCATAACCGGATGCTACCGGCTCATCGTCCTCGAAATGCAACTCTGGAATGTCGAGATCGTCGGCCAGCGCCACGACGCGCTCCGGCACATCGACCGTCTCGACATCGGGCATCTCTTCGTAACGGGAGGACTGCTGCGCCTGCGGTGCCGATGGAGCCACGTAGGGAGCGGCCGCAACCGGCTCGGCCGGACGGTAGGACGGCACCGCGGCCATTTCCGGTGCTGCCGTCCAGGCCGCCATCGAGGCGGCAGGCTGCGCGGTAAATGCCGGCTGCTGGGGAACCGGTGTCACGCGGCTCCACGAACGGGCCGGCTCCGACGGCGCGGAGCGTTCCGCCAGCCAATCGAGCGAATCGGCTTGATCCTGCAGGGAAGCTGTTTCCTCATGCGGGTCGATGCCCTTGGCCCGGGTTGCGTCGGAGACGCCATTGTCGAAATCGACCTCGCCCTGTTCAGCGGCCTCCGAGCCGAAATCCTGATCCCGAAGCTCGTCGAGCAGCAGGTCATCGAGGTCAACATCGGCGGCCTGGGCGGAACCGGACTGATGCACATCCTGGGACGCTGCTTCATCGAGATCCCAGTCGAGATCACCAACAAGATCGACAGGTTCCTCCGCGGCCTTTGCAGTCGTAACGAGTGGCGGCTGAACAGGCGCGGCGGCCGGCTGGGTCACGACCGGCTGAGCCATGGCCGGCTCCTTGGCCGACGGCAGCGTGCGCGCGGTCATGGCGCCAAGAAGCGCGTTCAACTCGTCTTCGAGGCTTCGTTCGTCCGTGATGGGCGCCTGCACTGGCGACGCGATGGCTGCCGCGGGCGCCATCGGCAGCGCGGGAGCCGCTGCAATTCCGGCGACGGGCTCTTCGGCGGGCTCTGCAAACGCCTCGTCCAAATCCAGGTCGAAAGCGTCATTCGAAATGGCTTCAGCGCCTGGAATCTCGTCCTTCGTGCCGATGACATCGGCAAGCAACTCATGCGCTCGCGGCTCCTCAAAAGCCTCTGGCTCATCGGCCTGAACGTCAAAATCCACGTCGACATCGGCCATGGCGTCGTCGAACTGACCAACAAAATCGTCGCCGGAGATCGAGTGGGTCTCATTCGCGGCGGCCGGCGCCGGCTCTGGATATTCGGCAGCAGCCACTTGGCGCTGATCCGCCGAATGGTCGTCGAGCATCAGCTCGTCTTCGAGCGAGATCGCAACGGCATCGTCGTATTCTTGATGGAAAGCCGGCTCGGCCGCCGCCGGCACTTCCGCAACCGGCGATTCAACGGCATACAGGGGCTCGGCGGCCTCGTCCTCGATATGGAAATCCCGGTCGAGGGAAGCGGCAAGCTCGTCTTCCATCGGCAGATCGTCGTCAGAGGCCGAAACGTCTTCGAGCGAGCTGGCCACTGCATTGTCGAAATCGGCGTCGACGGCAGGCTCGACGGACGGCACGGCTTCCGCGGCGCCGGCATGGCTGGCGGCCACCGTCCGGTCATCGACCTCAGCCATGTCCAGGTGAAAATCGTCATCAAGCGACAGCGCGAGATCGTCATCCGACACATCGATTGGCTCGAATGCCGGCTCATGAGCCTCGACAAGCGGAGCGGCGACGCTATCGGCAGCGTCGAATTCGCCCATCAGTTCCTTCTCGAGATCGATGTCGAAATCGCCCTCTCCCGCAGCCTGATCGGCGACCGCGGCTTTCGGCTCCGCCGGCGCCTGCGGCTTGACCGGCTGGCGGGGGTCGAATCCCATGATCCTGGTCAGTTCCGCGAACGGATCATCGGCGGCGATGTCGTTGTTGTCGGCTACTCTCAGCTGGGTTCTGTCTGCCATTATTGTTCCCGAACTCGCACTCATTCGGACGCCATGGACGTCGCGCAGGGTTGGCCCTTACCAGCGCAATGTGGGCAAAAGGTGACAGGTTTTTTAGTCAAACCTAACGCATCTCGGTTGGCGCGGCGGCCCCGATCAACGTCAGGCCGGACGTCAGAACATCCGAAACAGCCTGCACCAGCCCTAGTCTGGCATGCGTCAATTGTCGGTTGTTAACCTTAACAAAACGTAAGTCCGGATTATCCGTACCCCGGTTCCAGTGTCCATGGAAACTGGAAGCAAGATCATAAAGATAAAATGCCAGCCGATGCGGCTCGAGCGCAAGAGCGGCGGACTCGATCAGGCGCGGATATTCGGCAAGCTTCCTGATCAAGCCGATTTCACCTTCGTCGGTCAACGACGTTGACGCTGCCGCCAGGCCGTTGCGGTCGAAATTCGCCTCACCCAATTGTTCGCTCGCCTGCCGGAACACCGAATGGCAGCGCGCCGAGGCGTACTGCACGTAAAACACCGGATTGTCCTTGGACTGTTCGGTCACCTTGGCGAAGTCGAAATCGAGCGGCGCATCGTTCTTGCGATAAAGCATCATGAAGCGGATCGGATCGCGTCCGACTTCTTCCACCACCTCGCGCAGCGTCACGAAGTCACCGGACCGCTTCGACATCCGCACCGGCTCGCCATCGCGAAACAGCTTGACGAGATTGCACAGGAGAACGGTGAGCTTGACATCGTCGCCGGCAATGGCCCGCGCCAAGGCTTCCAGGCGCTTGACGTAGCCGCCATGGTCGGCGCCGAGAACATAGATCAGATCGACGAAGCCGCGGTCGACTTTGTCCTTGAGATAAGCCACGTCAGCCGCGAAATAGGTGAACGAGCCGTCGGACTTGACCAGCGCCCGATCCATGTCATCGCCGACGGCGGTCGAGCGGAACAGCGTCTGTTCGCGGTCTTCCCAGTCGTCCGGCTTCTCGCCCTTGGGCGGCGGCAGCTTGCCCTTGTAGATGTGGCCCTTCAGCGTCAGGTCGTTGATCGCCGAGCGGATCTTCCTGGCACTGTCGGCATGCAGCGTGCGTTCGGAGAAGAACACGTCGTGATGCACGTTGAGCAGAGCAAGGTCCTCGCGGATCATCACCATCATCGCATCTATGGTGCGATCCTTGACGATGGCCAATGCCTCGTCATCGGGCATCTGCAGCAAGGAACGGCCAAACTCCCTGACCAGAGCCTCGCCCACGGAGACCAGATAGTCACCGGGATAAAGTCCTGCCGGAATCTCGCCTATATCGTCGCCAAGCGCCTCGCGATAGCGCAACATCGCCGAGCGCCCGAGCACGTCGATCTGCGAGCCGGCGTCGTTGATGACATATTCCTTGGTCACGTCGTAACCGGCGAACGCCATCAGGTTGGCGAGCGCATCCCCGACGACGGCGCCGCGGCAATGGCCGACATGCATAGGCCCGGTCGGATTGGCCGAGACATATTCGACATTGGTTTTCCGGCCGGCGCCGACCATCGAGCGGCCATAGTTGGGACCCTCGCCCAAAAGCGCCGACAGATGCGCCTGCCAAAAACCGTCCTGGAGCCTGAGATTGACGAAGCCGGGACCGGCGACCTCGGCGGCGGCGACATCCTTGTCGGCCCGCAGGGCGTCTGCCAATCTTTCGGCCAGCGCGCGCGGGTTCTGTCCGGTTGGCTTGGCCAGCACCATCGCCGCATTGGTCGCGAGATCGCCATGGCTGGCGTCGCGGGGCGGCTCGACGGCAATACGCGACAGATCAGGCGAAACGCCGTCCTGGTCCCTCAGATCAAGCGCTTGGACAGCCTTTGTGACTCGCGCGGTGAAATCGGCGAAGATGTTCATGGTGTATGCTCGGTGGCTTATGACGAATCCGGCCCTTTGGCCGGCAAATCGAGCCCGCCCTAGCTCAAATCCGGGGTGCGGTCAAACAAACGCCTATGTTCCTTGAGCGCGTAGGTGTCGGTCATGCCGGCCAGGAAATCGGCGACGCTGCGCGCTTTGATGCGATCCTCGGCGCGGTCCAGCCCTTCGCGCCAGCCGTCCGGCATGGCGCGCGGGTCGGCGAAATAGACGTCGAACAGGTCCCGGACGATCTGCTCGGCGTCCGCACGCACCCGCATGACCTCCTCGTGCCGGTAGAGATGTTTGTAGAGGAAGGCCTTCAGTTCCTTCTCGGCTTCCGCCATCTCTATCGAAAAGGTTACCATCGTTTCGCCAGCCGCCCTCACCGCGTCGGCGCTCAGCGGCCTGATCCGCTCCAGATTAGCGGTGGTCGACTTGATCACATCCTCGACCATGGCCGTGATCTGGCGTCGCATCAATTCGTGGCCGGTGCGCACGTCATCAAGCCTGGGATAGCGCTCGCGCACACTCTTCAGGATCGTCCCAGGCAGCGAAACGGCCTTCAGCATGTCAAGCGTCAGCAGCCCTGACCGCAGCCCATCGTCGATATCATGCGTGTTGTAGGCGATATCGTCGGCAATCGCCGCGCACTGCGCTTCGATGCCGGCGAACCGGTCGAGTTCGAGATCCTGCAATTGCGAGTAGTCGCGGATCGCCTGCGGCACCGGCCCTTTCAGGCCTTGGCCGTTACTGTCGGTGAGCGGACCATTGTGCTTGACCAGGCCTTCCAGCGTCTCCCAGCTCAGATTGAGCCCGTCGAATTCAGCATAGCGCGCCTCCAGCCTCGTCACGATGCGCAGCGATTGTGCGTTGTGATCGAAGCCGCCCCAGGCCGCCATCTTTTCGTTCAGCGCGTCCTCGCCTGTGTGGCCAAAAGGCGTGTGGCCGAAATCATGCACCAGCGCCACCGCCTCGGCGAGATCCTCGTCGCCGCGCAGCGCCCGCGCCAAGGCACGTGCGATCTGTGCCACTTCGATCGAATGGGTCAGCCTTGTGCGGTAGTGGTCGCCTTCGTGGGCGATGAAGACTTGCGTCTTGTGCTTGAGCCGCCGAAACGCCGTCGAATGGATGATCCGGTCGCGGTCACGCTGAAACGGCGTGCGGGTCGGACTTTCCAGCTCGTCGAACAGCCGGCCGCGCGACCGTGCGGGATCGGTGGCGTAGGCCGCGCGCGGCCGATAGCCAAAACCGATGTCGCCAAGCTCATTTGTCATGGCTGATGCTGCCGCAGTTGACTTGCCCCGTCGCGCTTCATACCTATCATGTGAAACCGAAAGCAAGGTGACGCCCATGGGCGCGGATGCCAAAACTGCCATGAAAGTCGACATGACCGAGGCCGCGGCCAAGCGGATCGCCAGGATTGTTTCGGCCGAAGCCGGCAAGACGGCGCTGCGTGTCTCCGTCGAAGGTGGCGGCTGCTCCGGCTTTTCCTACAAATTCGATCTGGTCGACACACGCAATGACGACGACATCGCCATCGAGAAGGATGGTGCCACGGTGCTGATCGACGATTTGTCGCTGGTCTATATGGGTGGTTCGGTGATCGACTTCGTCGACGATCTTATGGGTCAATCGTTCCAGATCAGGAACCCGAATGCGGTCGCCTCCTGCGGCTGCGGCACCAGCTTCTCCATCTAGGACCGAGATGCCCGCAACTGGCGCGGTTCGTCAGGTTGCGCTCTCGGCCGGTCGCGACCTTGACGCGACGCTGGCCTTTTGGCGCGACGTCCTCGGTATGAGCATTCATGCCCGCTACGATCCGCCCGGCATCGCCTTCATCATGGCCGGCGATGTCAGGTTGTTGTTCACCGATGGCATCCCCGCCGGCACCCTCTATCTCGACATGTCAGGCCTTGAAGCCTTCCACGCCGAGGCCAAGGCAGCCGGCATTCCCTTCACCGCGCCACCGGCGCTCGTCCATCGCGACACCGAAGGCCAGTTCGGCCCGGCGGGGGAAAGCGAATGGATGGCCTTTATAAAGGACCCGGCAGGCAATACGATCGGTTTGGTCGAACGCCTTCCGTCGCAAGAACAATGAGACCGTCATGAAAATCGTCACCTGGAACATCAACGGCGTGCGCGCACGCATCGGCAACCTGACCCATTGGCTGACCGAGAGCGCGCCCGACATTGTCTGCCTGCAGGAGATCAAGACTGTCGACGAGCAGTTCCCGCGCGCCGAGATCGAGGCGCTTGGCTATAATGTCGAAACCCATGGCCAGAAAGGCTTCAACGGCGTCGCCCTGCTGTCGAAGCTTCCTTTCGACGAGGTCATTAGGGGCCTGCCGGGCGATGACATCGACGAGCAGGCACGTTTCATCGAAGGTGTTTTTTCGACCGACAAGGGCGCGCTTCGTGTCGCCTCGCTCTATCTGCCCAACGGCAATCCGATCGATGACGAGAAGAAGTTCCCCTACAAGCTGTCGTGGATGGCGCGGCTGGAGCGGTGGGCGCAGGAGCGCCTGACGCTGGAAGAGGCGCTGGTGCTGGCCGGCGACTACAATGTGATCCCCGAGCCGATCGACGCACGGTTTCCGGAGAACTGGCTGGGCGACGCGCTGTTCCAGCCGCGGACGCGGCAGGCCTTCCGCCGGTTGCTGAACCTCGGCTTTACCGAAGCGGTGCGTGCGGTCACCGATGCGCCTGAAACCTACACGTTCTGGGATTATCAGGCCGGCGCCTGGCAGAAGAACAACGGCATCCGCATCGACCATCTGCTGTTGTCGCCGGAAGCAGCGAACCGGTTCTCATCGGCTTCGATCGAAAAGCATGTGCGCGCCTGGGAAAAACCGTCCGATCACGTCCCGGTAGCGATCAACCTCGCGCTGCAGCCGGCCGGATAACCAGAGAAACCCTCATATCGCCACATTCCGACGCATGATGGGAGATCATCATGGCGGCTGGGGTTCCCATGACCATTCGATCTGCTCTTTGTCCGATCGGCTTGGCATTCGCCACGGCCGCGATCGTGCCGGCCTTCGCCGCGCAGGAATGTCTTGCCAATGGAAAATCCTATCCGGTCGGCCAGGTCGCTTGTCTGACGGTCGCCGATCAGAGTCATTTGGCTCGCTGCGACATGGTGCTCAACAACACGTCGTGGACAAAGGTCGGCGATAGTTGCCCCGCAAACACGATGGCGCCGCACCCGCCCGTCACGCCGATCTCCACACCCGCGCCAAGCATGGTGCCGACGGAGCCAAGCGAAAACTGATTTTCTGGTTCTCGTAAGAACCTTACTGATCGGCGTTGCTGCCCTTGGTCAGGATATCGTCCGCCAGCGAGATCGCGGTGCGGCGGTCCGCTTCGCCGGCAGCGGCGAAGGCCTCTTCCTGCATGCCGCGGATCCAGGGCTGATCGGCCGGGGAAGCACGCTCGAGGGCCGCTGTCATCATCGCTAGGCCGCGCACGACCTTGCCGCTCTGGAACAAGAGATGGCCAAGCGTCGCCTGCGCGCCGGCATGGCCCTTCTCGGCGGCGAGTTGGAACCAGCGCCCGGCCTGCCTGACGCTGGCCTTCACGCCGCCCTCGCCCTTCAGGAACATCTGTCCCATCTCGAACTGGGCGTTCGGATTGCGGTAATTGGCGGCGGCGCGCATGTAGTATTCCTGCGCCGCCACCTCGTTCTCGCTGACCGGGCTGCCGGGAATGCCCTTGCGCAGATAGTCGCCCAGCGCCACCAGCGCGTCGGAGACGTAGCTTTCTTCAGGAGAGCCGGGCTCGACATCCTGGTCGACAATCTCCGAGAAGAACTTGAACGCCTCATAATCGTCGCGGGCCACGCCGTCGCCTTCGGCATACATGCGGGCAAGCTTCCAGGTGGCGCCGATCTGGCCGTTCTCGGCGGCGTATTTATAGGCCTCGGCTGCCTGTTCCTTGTGGCCGTTCTTGTAGGCGGAGAAGCCGAACTGGAACACCGCCCAGGGGCTCGACTGCGGCTTCACTCCGGTCTTGTCGTCGAACACCTTGTCGTCGAAAGCCATGGCCTGGCCCACGGCGCCAAAGATCGCAACCGCGACCAGTGCCGGAAGAACAGATGACCTCAGCAACTCTGGTGTTGACTTCAACAACTCAGATATCCGCATAGCAGTGTGTTTCTTTCGCACCGCCCGGATGGGTGACCGCGCCATCCCGGGCGGATCCCACCGTCTGTGCGTATTTCCATATCGCGCCCGACTGATAGTCGGTCGTACGCGCCTTCCATGTCTTCGCCCGAGCCGCCAGCTCGCTATCGGACAGCGCCACCTCTATCGTGCCGTTCACCGCGTCGATCGTGATCACGTCGCCATCCTTGACGAGACCGATCGGACCGCCAACGGCCGCTTCTGGCCCGACATGGCCGATGCAGAAGCCGCGTGTGGCGCCCGAGAAGCGACCGTCGGTGATCAATGCCACCTTGCCGCCCATGCCCTGGCCGTAGAGTGCCGCCGTCGTCGACAGCATCTCGCGCATGCCAGGGCCGCCGCGCGGTCCCTCATAGCGGATGACCAGAACCTCGCCTTCCCGGTAGTTGCGATGCGTCACCGCTTCGAAACATTCCTCTTCCGAATCGAAGCAGCGCGCCGGACCGCAGAATTTCAACTCCGCCATGCCCGCGACCTTCACGATCGCGCCTTCGGGGGCTAGGTTTCCCCTCAAGCCCACGACGCCACCGGTTTGGGTAATTGGTCTGTCGGCCGGGCGGACCACATCCTGGTGTTCATTCCAGACAACGTGCTCCATATTTTCGGCCAAAGTGCGGCCAGTGACCGTCAGGCAATCGCCATGCAGATAGCCATGGTCGAGCAGCGTCTTCATCAGCAGCGGAATGCCGCCGGCCTCGAACATGTCCTTGGCGACATATTTGCCGCCCGGCTTGAGGTCGGCGATATAAGGCGTCTTCTCGAAGATGCGCGCCACGTCGAACAGGTCGAACTTGATCCCAGCCTCATGCGCGATCGCCGGCAGGTGCAGGGCCGCATTGGTCGAGCCGCCGGTGGCCGAGACCACGGTCGCCGCGTTTTCCAGCGCCTTCAACGTGACGATGTCGCGCGGGCGGATGTTTTTGGCGATCAGCTCCATGATTTTTTCGCCGGAAGCGAAATTGAAGCGGTCGCGCATTTCGTAGGGTGCCGGCGCTCCGCAGGAATAAGGCAGCGCGAGACCGATTGCCTCCGCGACGGTGGCCATGGTGTTGGCGGTGAACTGGGCACCGCAGGAGCCGGCCGAGGGACAGGCGGCCTGCTCGATTTCGAGCAGCTCGGCATCGCCGATGGTGCCGACCGAGTGCTGCCCGACAGCCTCGAACACATCCTGCACGGTGATCTGGCGGCCGCGATAGCTGCCGGGCAGGATCGAACCGCCATAGATGAAAATCGACGGCACGTTGAGCCGCACCATGGCCATCATCATGCCGGGCAGCGACTTGTCGCAGCCGGCGAGCCCGACCAGCGCATCGTAGCAATGGCCGCGCATGGTGAGCTCGACCGAATCGGCGATGACCTCGCGCGACACCAGCGACGACTTCATGCCCTGGTGGCCCATGGCGATGCCGTCGGTGACTGTGATGGTGCAGAATTCGCGCGGCGTACCGTTGGCGGCCGCGACGCCCTTCTTGACCACCTGCGCCTGGCGCATCAGCGAAATATTGCAGGGTGCCGCTTCGTTCCAGCAGGATGCGACGCCGACCAGCGGCTGCGCGATCTCTGCCGAAGAGAGGCCCATGGCATACAGATAGGACCGGTGCGGTGCACGCGCCGGACCGACAGTCACATGGCGGCTAGGGAGCTTAGCCTTTGAGATGACCTTGGCGTCCATTCTCTTCCTTGCCGCGGGCGGTGCGGCCTGTCCCATCGCCGAGCCTTTTGGCGCGTGTCCCGAGACGAGGTTCGAGGTGCGCCGGGTTTATGGCGGGAAATGGGCAATTTCCTCGGCCTGACTTCTAGCGCAGGGGTTGTTCAGAAAGTGTTGCCAAAACGTCACAATTGCGGGAGGGGGTCTACAGCGCGGCCATATGCAACGCGCTTGCATAAATGGATTACCGAAAAAGCGGAGCTAAACGTAGAAGGCCGGACAGAGCCCGACCTTTTACTATTATTTTCAAAGACTTAGAACTTGATCTTGAGGCCACCGGAAATCGCGGTGACCAGGTCGTTGCCGAAGTCATAGCTGACCTCTTTGCCGGCAACGTAGCCGTTCTCACCGGCCACTGTGCCCGAATGGCCGCTGGTCAGGACGCCAATCGCGCCAGCCAGACGAACCTCGATATTGGGCTTGGGTGTGTAGGCGACGCCACCGCCCAGCGTCCAGGTATCGGTTTGCGAACCATAGCCGTGCGAGGTGCCGCGATCCCAGGAAAGCTGACCGGCCGCGCTCCAGGCGTCGTTGAATTTATGGCCGATACCGCCGGTCACCGTCCAGCCGTCACGGTACATCAGATCCAGCGAGGTGATCTGGCCTGAATGCAGAGCATCTCCTGTAACGCATGCCGCAGCGGGAGTGCCTTGGACGCAAATCGGAACGCTCTGCAACAGGCTCCAGTTGACCCACTTGAGCGATCCAAAGGCGAGCCAACCTGGCGCTATGCCTGACTGCAACTTCAATTCTACCGTATCCGGCATGTACTCGGTCGCGCCGTAGATCGGGAGCACGACGCTGCCAACATGTGTCAAATCCAGTGTGCCCGTGATGTTGTCGAGCTTGACCCGCGAATTATAGACGAGGCTCGCGCGCAGCGCGATCTCAGGAATTTCATAGGCCAAGCCGGCGCGCCAGCCCCAGCCCGTGCCTTTGAGATCAACACGGCCGGTGCCCTGGAAACCAGGCACCAGCGCCGATACCAGATCTTGCTTGAAGCCATAGACTTCTTGATAGTAGACGCCTCCGATAAAGCGGATCTGGCCCTTGCCGGCGTCCATCTTGTAAGAGCAAGTACCAGCATAGTTGTTGCTCTTGATGTCGGTTTCCATATTGGACTCGGCACCGGCCCACAGGCCTGGATTGGTGTGTGCACCCCAGGGCTGCGAATAGTCGAACATACAGTCGACGCCCTGGACGACCTGCGCCTTAACGCCGATGCGAGGCACCCAATAGCTCTCGCTGTCATTCGCCGTGCTGCCCAAGAACGTCACGTTTCCATCACTTGGATCTGTATCCACCGCATTCTTGAGCTTGCGTTGCGGCATCACATAAGTCGCTTCCGCTTCTGTCGCGAACGGCGCCGGATCGAAAAGCAGATCGATGTCGTAGCCGCCGCGCTCAATGCCGCCGGCATGCGCCGGGTTCATCGCCGCACCCACCAAAGCCAGCGAAAAGCATCCTGCTCCCAGCAGCGCTTTCAGACGCGAATTGTTCATGGATGTCCTCCCCGAATAACTAGTGCATCAAGCTAGAACCAATTCGGGTTAACGGTGCAATAACGAAATCTTGGGGCGTACATGTACATGCTTGCCAAACGCATTTCCGACAAAATGCTGAGGGCAACCGCAGGGCGGAAAAACGGCCCTAGGCGCACTTGTCCGACCACGAAATGAAGAAAAGCCGCCTCAAAAGGCTCAAAAACAGCCATTTCCAGGGGGTCTCGGCCCCATTGTTACATTATGGCAACAATGGGGCTAAAACTTCCGTTTACGTCAACATTCACGCAACGGAATGCCTGCTTTCGAGGCCGAAGCACTGCCATTTTAGACGGGGCTAAAGTCCTCGAATCTAGCCCTCAACCTGCGTCGCGAACCCTAGTCAGCGCCACCAAAAGCTTGTCCTGCGCGTCGCGATATTCGGCGAGCTTTTCCCGCTCGCCTTCGACGATCTCGGCCGGCGCGCTGGCGACGAACTTCTCGTTCGACAGCTTCTTGTGCAGGCGCGCGATTTCCTCGGTGACCTTGGCCAGTTCCTTCCGCAGCCGCGCGGCCTCCGCGGTGAGGTCGATCAGGCTGCCGAGCGGCAGGCAGATCGTCGCCTCGTTTAGCACGATCTGTGCCGACCCCTTGGGTGCCGCATCGGCGAGCGAGATGTCGCCGACACGCGCCAGCCGTTTGATCGCGGACTCTTCGCGAACCAGCCGCTCGCGCGTCACCTCGTTGGCGCCGACCACCACCAGCGGACCAATGGCTGCCGGCGGCACGTTCATCTCCGAGCGCACCGAGCGGATGCCGGAGACGAGATCGACCAGCCAGTTGATGTCGCCAGCCGCTTCATGGTCCTCGAAATCCGGCGACGGCCATGCGGCATGGCACAGCAGCGAGCCCCGATCCCTGCCCTCGCCCGCCGTCTGCGCCCAGAGCTCCTCGGTCATGAACGGCATCATCGGATGCAGGAGCTTGTAGATCTCGTCGAGCACAAAGGCGACGCAGGCGCGGCTTTCGGCCTTGGCGGCCCCGTCCGAGCCCATGAACACCGGCTTCAAGAGTTCCAGATACCAGTCGCAGAACAGGTTCCAGACGAAGCGGTAGGCGGCTCCAGCCGCCTCGTTGAAGCGATATGAGGTGATGCCGTCGGTGATCTCGCGCGCGGCGCGCGTCAGTTCGGTCAGGATCCAGCGGTTGACCGCGAGCTTGGCGTCGTTCAGCCAAAAATCGTCGTTGCGGGCGACCTCGTTCATCTCGGCGAAGCGCGTCGCGTTCCACAGCTTGGTACCGAAATTGCGGTAGCCGGCGATACGCGCCGGATCGAGCTTCACGTCGCGCCCCTGTGCCGCCATCACCGTCAGCGTGAAGCGCAGCGCATCGGCGCCATATTCGTCGATCAGGTCGAGCGGATCGATGACGTTGCCTTTCGACTTCGACATCTTGGCCCCGTTCTTGTCGCGCACCAGCGCATGCACATAGACGGTGTGGAAAGGCTCCTCATCCATGAAGTGCAGGCCCATCATCATCATGCGGGCAACCCAGAAGAAGATGATGTCGAAGCCGGTCACCAACACGTCGGTCTGGTAATAGGTTTTCAGTTCCGGCGTCTGGTCCGGCCATCCCAAAGTCGAGAACGGCCACAGTGCCGACGAGAACCAGGTGTCGAGCACGTCCTCGTCACGGGTCAGGATTTCGCCCGGCTTGAAGTTTTCCAGCTTGTCCTCGACCCAGGCCTTCCAGGGGCCTTCGAGCGCCAGATAATATTCGATCGCCGCACTCAGCGCCTCTTCCTCGGTCTTCTCGACGAAGACATGCCCGTCCGGCCCGTACCAGGCAGGGATCTGGTGGCCCCACCAGAGCTGGCGCGAAATGCACCAGGGCTGGATGTTCTCCATCCAGTCGAAATAGGTTTTTTCCCAGTTCTTCGGCACGAAGTTGGTGCGCCCCTCGCGCACCGAGGCGATCGCCGGCTTGGCGAGTTCGGCCGCGTTGGCGTACCACTGCTCGGTCAGGAACGGTTCGATCGGCACGCCGCCGCGGTCGCCATGGGGCACCGCGTGGCGGTGCGGCTCGACCTTGTCGAGGAAGCCGCCGGCCTCCATCAGCTCGACGATCTTCTTACGCGCAACGAAACGGTCGAGGCCGTCGAGCTGGTCCCAGACGGCCTGGCGCTCCGGTGTCACCTCGACGCCGGCGAGGAAGTCCTCATTATCCCTGAGCTTGATGGCGGCCTCGACGGTCAGGATGTTGATCGCCGGCAGCTTGTGGCGCTTGCCGACCTCGAAGTCGTTGAAATCATGCGCCGGCGTGATCTTGACCGCTCCGGACCCCTTTTCCGGATCGGAATACTCGTCGGCCACGACAGGGATCTTGCGCCCGACGATCGGCAGGACGACGTTCTTGCCGACGAGATGTCGGAACCGGTCGTCCTCTGGATTCACCGCGACAGCAGTGTCGCCCAGCATTGTCTCGGGACGAGTCGTCGCCACGATGACGAAGCTTTTTGGATTCTCGGGATCGAACGTCCCGCCTTCGACCGGATAGCGGAAGTGCCAGAGATTGCCGTTGACCTCCTGCTGCTCGACCTCGAGATCGGAGATCGCGGTCAACAGCTTCGGGTCCCAGTTCACAAGGCGCTTGTCCTTGTAGATCAGCCCTTCCTTGTAGAGCGTGACGAAGACTTCGAGCACGGCCCTGGACAGGCCCTCGTCCATGGTGAAGCGTTCGCGCGACCAATCGGCGGAAGCGCCGAGACGTTTCAGTTGATTGAAGATCGCGCCGCCCGATTCGGCCTTCCACTCCCACACTTTCTCGATGAATTCCTCGCGCGTGAGATCGCGGCGATGGATCTGCTTTTCCATCAATTGCCGTTCGACCACCATCTGCGTGGCGATGCCTGCATGGTCCATGCCGGGCTGCCACAGGACATTCTTGCCGCGCATGCGCTCGAAGCGGACCAGAATGTCCTGCAGTGTGTTGTTGAGCGCATGGCCCATATGCAGCGAGCCGGTGACGTTGGGCGGCGGAATGACGATGGTAAAGGCCTCCGCCCCCTCCTCCGCCCCAGCGCCCGCGCGGAAGGCGTCCGCCTCTTCCCATACTTTGGCGATCTTCGGCTCTACGGTCTTTGCGTCGTAGGTCTTTTCAAGCATGGGAAAACGGTCCGCGCTGTCGGGATTTTTGCTGGTTCGGTGTAAACCGGAAGGTCTTGGCCAAGTCAACCGCAAGGGCCGCCTCGGTTCATGAGAAGCAAATAGGTGTGTCCACGGTCATTTCAACGTAAGGTCGTGGCGCGTGGCATTCGCACCTTGACCGGCGTCGCAGCCATACCGTGCGGGCGCTGCAGTAGGGCGCATCGGCTTCCAGCCGGAGGGGCATTGCCCGCCTACGCCACCTCAACCCCACAATGCGTCCATGCCGACCCTCGAACACCACAAGAAACAGGCCAAGCTCTATCTGAAATGGCATCGCGAACGGTATTATCCCGTCGCCGCTGTGATTGGATGGCTCTTGCCGCGTTTCCACCATCTCAGCGACAGCCAGATCCTCGATCACGGCTTCAAGCTTACCGACGCCCAGGAACTCGTCGCCAGGAAGTCAGGATTCGAGAGCTGGCAGGCGCTGAAGGAAGGCCTTCAAACCGTGACCGATCATGGAGCAACAGACGCCGCAAAACCGCATCTCGCCTTTGCCGAGCCACAGCTCTTTGTCTGCGACATCGTAGCGGCCTGTAATTTCTACCGGCAAAAGCTCGGCTTCGAGACGCGCTTCACCTATGGCGAGCCGCCCTTCTACGCCCAAATCATCCGCGATGGCGCACGGCTCAACCTGCGCCATGTCGACAAGCCTCCACTCGCCGCCAATTCGACCGATGACCTACTGGCGGGGACGATCGTTATCGACAACATCAAGGCTCTGTTTCTGGAGTATCAGGCGGCCACGGCCCCATTCCACCAGACATTGCGTACCGAACCCTGGGGCGCCCGCACCTTCATCATCAAAGACCCCGACGGCAACCTCATCTGCTTCGCGACCAGCGCGGGCTGACCTCATCGACAAAAACGCCGCCTCATGGGCGGCGTTTCGAGAGTGGTCATTGGAGGAGATTATTGCGCGCCGCGCGCAACGCGCTCGATCTCCTCGCGCACCAGGCGCTCGACCAGCGTCGGCAGATTGTTGTCCAGCCAATCCTGCAGCATCGGCCGCA
Organism: Mesorhizobium sp. URHB0026; assembly: GCF_054059755.1. Taxonomy (NCBI): domain Bacteria; kingdom Pseudomonadati; phylum Pseudomonadota; class Alphaproteobacteria; order Hyphomicrobiales; family Phyllobacteriaceae; genus Mesorhizobium; species Mesorhizobium sp. URHB0026. The sequence continues at coordinate 4,733,400 of NZ_JBSSCN010000001.1, forward strand.
GCATTTCTTCGGCCATCTCGTCGAATGTCTTCTTGCTGCGGCTGGCAAAGGCGTCGGACAGCTCGCCGAAGGCGGCCGCGACCTGGCGGCCGGTATGTTCGGATAGAATCGCGGGACGCACCGCGGGCGTTTCGTTCGCCCCCGCGCGCGCCTCAGCCGTACCCGTTGGAGCATCGCTTGAAGGAGCCCGGTCGACCGCAGCTTCCGCCACCACTGGTTTGCTTGCCGAAACCTCCGGCTGTGCCGCTGGCTTGCGGATGCTACGATCCGGCATCGCCTTGGCTTGCTCGCCAACCGCCGCGATCTCGCGCCGCCAATCGGCGACGATGGCTTCACTTGTCCCAATCTCCGGGGGAGCCGCTGGCGCGTCCGCGGCAGGCTCGGCAGCAACCCGGGCGCCGACCTCGGCCAGTGTCATCGGCGTCCTGTCCGGCGCCGGATCGGCACGCGGCGGCGCGTCCATGCGCGCGATCGCCGGCTGCGCCTGGATTTTTTCGGCCGTAGCGACCGGATTCCTGACCTCGGGCACAGCATGCAATTCGGCGCGGAACGCATCGATGTCGGCGGCCGCGACAGCGCTCGGCGCCGGTTCCAGGTCCTGCTGCAATTCGTCGGCCTCGCCGGGCTGCTTGCGGCCATTGTCGCTGTCTTCGATGATCCTCCTGATGGAAGCCAGTATCTCTTCCATGGAAGGTTCGCGCTGCGCGCTGCTTGCCGTTGCCATCGTCACATCCGCCGCCCTTGTGACCCGTTGCAGATTTTCCGCTCCGGCAAAGCCGGATTCGAATCATGGCGACAGCGTAACTGACGGATCGCCGCACGAGAATCCCCAATCTGGGGACATGTGGGATTTCAACAGATTAGAGCAATTCCGCCAAAGCCGTGTGACGGTCCCCGTTAGCAACCGGCAAAAGGACAACGACGATTGTCGATCGAATCGCCCAGCCAGGAAACGCCGATCGAACGAACGGCCTAGCGGCCGTCCGGCGTGCGCAGGCCGAACCACTTGTCCTTGACGGCATTGTAGTGCTCTTCAGGCCTGTACTTCGTCACCTGCAGCGCAAGCCGGTCGACAGACAGGCGGCCGATCGCCTGAAGGATGGCATAGCTTGCCACGACCACATCGTGTTCGGAATTGGCCTGGTTGATCTTGGCGGTAATCACGGTGGCCTGCGCATTGAGCACGTCAAGCGTCGTGCGCTGGCCGACATTGCGTTCCTCGATGACGCCGTTCAGCGCCAATTGTGCGGCGTCGATAACCTGCCTGTTGGCGGATACGCTTTGCTGCGCGGCGGTGTATTGAGACCATGCCGTGGCGACGGCCTGGCGTACCTGGTCGCGGGTGACGTCGACCTGGATGCGCGCTTGCCCCAGCGATTCCTTGTTCTGCCGCACGACCGCCGACGTCCGGCCGCCGGAATAGATCGGGATGGTCAGCGTCGCGCCAATATTGGCCGAGGTCGAATTGCCGTTGGAACCCGTCACGTCGGGGATGGCGTTGCGGTAGTTTTCCGAAACGCCGGCCGAAGCAGACAACTGCGGCAACAGCGCGCCCTCTGACGATTTAACCGAGAAGGCCGCGGCGTCGACCAGATGCTGAGTGGCGAGGATGGCCGGGTGCTCGGCCGAGCCGACGGCGATCGCCGCGTCGAGGCTCGACGGCAGCAACCGACCCAATGGCGAAGCGGGCTTGAGCTTGCCAGGCTCGTCGCCGACGACCTGGTGATAGGTTGCAGCGCTGGCCAGCGCCTGTGCGCGGGCGGCACTGAGCGATGCCACCGCCGAAGCGCGTGACGCATCGGCCTGCGCGACGTCGGTGCGGGTGCCTTCGCCGACCTCGAAACGCGAGCGCGCGGCGCGCGCCTGCTCGCTCAAAAACTGCAGGTTCTGCTCGGTCAACACTGCGATCTGCCGGTCGCGAATCACGTCCATATAGGCCATGGCCGCGTTGAACAGCGTGTTTTCCTCGGTGTTGCGCAGGCTTTCTACCGACGCCTTGACCTGGGATTCGGCGGCCGCGACATTGTTCCTCGTCTGAAAGCCGTCGAACAGCGATTGATTGATTTGAATGCCGTAGCTGCCGCTTGTCAGCTTCGAACTGCCACCGCCATTTGCCTGGCGTGTGTTCGTATAATCGATGTTGGCTGAACCTGTAACCGTCGGGCGCCAGCCCGACTTGGCGATGGCCACACTCTCGTCGGTGACACGCACGCCAGCGCGCGATGCATTCAGCGTGGAATTGTACTGATAGGCTTTTGAAAGCGCGCCGGTGATGGTTTCAGCCGAAGCAGCCAGTGGGGATAGCGCGGTCGCCGAAACAAGGACGGCGGTGAAAAGTGACTTACGTACTGACGGCACGGTATATCCCTCATTCGTTTTCCATGGGAACCGCGCCGCGCCGGCTTCTCCTTCCAGAGCAGGCGGCGTGGCGTGTGTATGTTCCCTGTCGCTCAACCCAAAGTGCCCCCAGTCTGGGATCAACAACGATCGTTCGAACGCAAGCGACCATGACAAGGTCCTTGCTGCAAGGCAAATCATTCAGAATTCGAAAGCATGCTCACGTTCGAACCCGGGTAGTGGCTTAATTGCCGCATTAAACGCCCTTCTCCCGGTTACAACCCCCCCGGCTTTGACAAAAAGTCGCGCCACGCCCGAATTGCCCTGGCCCTCGACCGCCACCAGGCGGCCGCCTTCGGCGAGCTGGTCGAGCAGCGCCGACGGCACTTTGCTGACACTGCCGCCGATGAAGATGACCTCGTAAGGCGCCTGCGCGGCATGGCCTTGCGCCAGGGCGCCCTGAACCACGGTCACATTGCCGCAGCCAAGTCCAGACAGGGTCGACGCGGCGGTTTGCGCCAGTGCCGAATCGCTTTCGAGCGCCACGACGTATCTCGCCAGGCGAGACAGGATGGCCGAGGCGTAACCGGTGCCGCACCCCACATCGAGTGCCGAATCGGTCGGGTTGATCTCGGCCAGTTGCATCAGCTTGGCCAGCGGCGAAGCTTCCATCAGGTAACGCGGGCCATCGGCGCTATCGGCGATGCGGATGTCCTCGTCGATATAGGCCAGATCGCGCTGGCGATCGCCGACGAAAACCTCGCGCGGCACGGAAAGCATCGCGTCGAGCAGCGGCGCGCTGGTCACGTCGGTGGTGCGAACCTGACCATCGACCATCTTGACGCGAAGTTCGGAAAAATCAGCGCTCATGCTCCAACCAATCTGCTTGCCGCGTCAGAATCGCGGTTCATTTCGACCGGAACTTCAGGCTCCGGCGCCGACGCGCTGGAGCCCGGGTATTGGAGGCCTCGCCCGGAATCGAACCGGGGTGCAAGGATTTGCAGTCCTCTGCGTAACCACTCCGCCACGAGGCCTCATTGCTCCCGGCGTTCCACCCGGTTCCAATAGGTTGCGGCGAAAATGCCGTCAAGCGGCCACGCGCATTCCGAAACGGTTTCCTTGCGCCGCCTCCGCCCCCCTCGGATCGCCGTCAGAGCCGCCCATTCACATTGGCAAACCGTTAAGCATGGCGGATGATCGCGCGAAACTCCGCGCGCCGGCTTGCGTTGACAAACGGGAGGACTGCGCCATGGCCCTGGCCAAACCGAAGGACGAAACGCACGAAACCGAGAGCGTGCCGCTGCTGGGGTGCGAAGAATTGGTGCGCTACGCCATCGAGTGCCTGAGAATAGAAGACACAGGCAGGCTTTCCCCCGTGACCGGGCGCGCCTCGCCTCGGCTTCAGCCGTCCTGAAGGAGATCAGCGAAGACTTGGAGGCAGGCCAGCAACAGGACTCGGAAGAATCCAGCGACACCGAGGGACAGCGCGACGATTGATTCTGGTCGGAGGCCACCGCCGTGCGACATGCATCGGTATCAGCCGCTCAGTTCGGCCGGCGTCGCCGCTCCCACCAGACGACCAGGCGGCGCCGGTGGCGGCGCACCATGGCAAATTCGTAGGAGAGCACAAGCAGTCCGAGCGGCACCATCCAGAAGCCGAGGATCGGCAAGAACCCGAGAATGCCGCCAAGGGTCAATAGCACGCCGATCGTGATCCTGAGGCCGCGCGACTGCGGCATGGTGAATTCGCGCCCGAACACCGAGATCTTTCGTGCGGGTATCGGGTTTTCTTCCGCTGCCGTCATCGCGAAGAACTGCCTTTGTCAGGGCTCGACAATCTCATTTTACGAAAGCCGCGACCGCCCTTTCGGTTCCGCGCCCCGTTGCCAAGACGGCTAATATGAGGGTGGGCAAGACCGATTGCGAGAAACGCCTGAGCGAAAAAGTCTCGGAAAAATGCGAAATGCTTCTTTGCAAAGCCGAAACGGGTTTGCTATAGGCTGCGCCACTTGCTCAAAGAGCCTCCGTTCCCCGGTAGCTCAGTGGTAGAGCAACCGGCTGTTAACCGGTTGGTCGCTGGTTCGAATCCGGCCCGGGGAGCCAAAATCTTTTTATCGACTTAACGCCTTTCCTTATCCTGGAAATGCGATGCCCTGCCGCTAGGGCTACATATTGGGCTACATCAGCGGAATCTATAACCTTCGTGTTCTTTCCTTTTCCGTGCGATAAGCCTTTCCTTTTCCGTGCGATAAGGTAGCGCTGGCCGCACTTATTGTGGCCCTGACAGCACTCGTTGTGTCCGTCTACTTCTGGAGGCGGCAATTCAGAACGATCGTAACGGCGATGGTGAAGACCCATCATGGCGGCAACACCGGAATCACCTACAATCTCGTCTTGCTCAACTCGGGCACAATCCCAGCCAAGAATATCAAAGCTGACGGCCGCCGATCACGCGGCATTAGAAGCTGCTCTCGGGACAGGCGCCCATGATGAGACTAGAAACTCTGGCTAGCCTGTTTTGATCCGGGCACAAAAAAATTGATCCTACACAACGGCGAAAAAGCTTCTTGTCAGTTTGGCACGACGATGGGGATCAGAAACAAAGCTTCTGAAGGCCGATGGCGCAATTTCCCATCCGTATCGACCACGAAGGCTGGTTCGGAGCGGAGTACCATCAACTTCAGACTTTACAGATTGCCGACTCCGACAGCTTCACCGGAGGAATGTGGGCGCCAGTCAAATAGAAGCCCGGGCAGGCAGTCCGCTCAGCCGTTCCGCCGCGCATCCACCCCAAATAAGTCCTCCGTTCCATATTGCCATATTAGCAAAAGCGCATATACATTGCCATGCGGCGCCTAGATTGGAGTTCCAGATGGGCGGGCATAAGGGCTGGCATGATGCTATTCACGACCATCAGGTCGAATGTTTCGCTTCGGAGAACGGTTTGACAGCGGACGTGGTCTGGGAGTTGATCCTAAAACACGGTAACAACCGCAAGGCGGTGATCAAAGCCGCGCAGGGCTTAAAAGGTGATGTCAGGCTACACGGCCGATCAACACCCCGCTCCCCTGTGGAGCCGACGTCGACCCTGACGATGAGCGTGGGCCGACGAAAACAATAGCCGGCTTGCCGAAAGCAGGGCGCGGCGGCTGCTGCTGATGCTAGGCCAATGACAGATGAGCCCGCCACCGTAGCGGGGTTTGCCATGGCTGTGATTCGACCAGTATGAGACTTCGGCAGCGACACCCCTAGGCAGTGCCGCTGCCGTTGTCTCGGTTAGGCGGCCACCCCACCGCGGCCTGATTTGGTGCCGCTCATCCAGGGCAGCGGAGCAAGCGGCTCCTGCAGCATCTTGACGGATCTCGCGAACCCAGCGACGGCATCGCGCGCGACCGACAGTGGTATCTGGCCATCGTAAGCACGCTGGCAAGCCCGGAAGGCCGTTTCGAAAATCGGGCCTCGACGCTCCCGCGGCCACTCGTCCAGAAAATCGAATGCATCCTCAAGGCTTCCTATTTCTTGGATGAACTGGCCATCCTTGACCAGCACCGGCCGATCGAATGTCCTGTCGCTCATATAGTCCTCCATTCAGTTGAGCGAGTTGGTTTGTTTCAGCTTTTCACGCGACGGCATGCTCAGCCACCGCGAACATGCCGCCATCCCCACATCTGGGTGCGACTCCGGCATGCCGGAACCGGTGGCGGATCGTCGTCATCGTCATCTCGCCAGGGGTACCGCAGCCAGTAGCGCCTCGTTTTGTTGCGACGCCGGTCCGAGGATTGATTGCGATCAAACGGTGCCCTGGCGGGCGGCTTGCGCGCAATCTCGTCCAAGGTGTGGAGCGCACGAAGAATCTCGCTGACCTGCGCAGTCGCACCGTTGTCCAATTGACGTAGGGTTGGTTTGTCAGGAACCGCATGGGCGTCCGAGGCCCAGAAGGCGAGCAGAGCCCTCTTCTCGCCAATCGCCATGTTCTCGTTCAGGACGTCCTCGGGCGTACGCAGCGCAGCGAATTCCGCTGCGTAATCCGTCGGTTTGGATTCATGAAAACTGTAAGCTTGCGATCTCATCTCCGTTCTCCGCGATCTGTGCCTCCCGGCCGAGCCGGGAGGCGGACCACAGACTGAGGTTTCCTGTATCAGGCCACCTTGCGTTGCGGCCCGGCATCCACATCTATGGACTGCTTGTTGCCGCCATCCTGAAGCGGAACCGCTGCGGCGTTGGAACCGATCTCGATGCGCCGGGGCTTGAGTTCCTCGGGCACTTCGCGGACGAGGTCCACCGACAGCAGGCCATTATGGATATTGGCCGCCTTGACCTTGACGTGGTCTGCAAGTTTGAACACCTGCTTGAAGTTACCCATCGCCAGGCCCCGGTGGAGGATTTCCCGATGTTGCTGATCGGGCTTTCTCTGTCCGATGACCGACAATTCAGGGCCGTTCTGCACAAGTTCCACTTCGTCGAGACCGAAGCCGGCGACGGCCATCGTGATACGATAGTCGTTGTCGCCATTCTTCTCTATATTGTAGGGCGGCCAGTCGGAGCGCACGCTGTTTTCGAGCATGTCGAAGAGCCGATCGAAGCCCACCGTGGTGCGGTAAAGAGGCGAATAATCAAAGCTTCTCATAGCCATATCCTCCGTGAAGCAACATGGTTTACGGGTCGCCGCAGCGTCGCCGCGACGCGGTATGTCGAGCCGAAGCCTCGACGGAAAACGATCTGGGAATCACGATTTTTTTGTTCAAGAGGTCGCCCGAAATTTTTTTGAAGCGGCACCACGGCCATTCATGACCGGGCATGCATCACACCTTGCGGCGACAGCCTTCCGGTTAGAAGCGGGTGAGGAATATGGCCCGGGTGGATCAACTGCCGGTGCAAATGCACGCCAGTTCGGCCTCTGGTCACGAGCGACCTTGCACGCTGCCGCCGCCGCGCGATAGATGCGTCGGTCAAGGGAGGACATCGTGCGAAAAATCCTGGCATCAGCATTGCTGCTCACGGCAGCATCGTTCGCGACCGGCGCTCATGCGCTGGACAGCAGCGGAACCCCGGTCGTCGTGACGCCACTCGCATCACGCACCACCACTGCATCGGGGCAGCCGATCACGCTGCCACGGAAGAACGTGCAGGTGTTGGTCTCGGCCTATGACATCGCGCCCGGCGCGACCTTGCCGGTCCATCGCCATCCGTTCGCGCGCTACGCCTATGTCGAGGCTGGAACGCTGAAGGTTACCAATGTCGAAACCGGCAACAGCAACACCTACAAGACTGGTGATTTCATCATTGAAATGATCGGGCAGTGGCACCAGGCCACCAACATTGGCGAGGGGCCGGTCAAGCTCCTGGTGATCGATCAGGTCGAGGAAGGCGCCAAGAATACCGAATTGCGACAGTAGCCACCAAGTTGCATAGGTGTTTGCAGCGGGCGGGAAGGCAATGCGCCGCCCGCCCCTCGCCTCGTGGACCAGCCCCATTTGAACCAGGCGCTCAGCCCCAGGCGCCAACCGGCTGCCGGGTCGTCGCGTTCAGTCTATTGAAGGCGTTGATCACGGCGATCTGGATGACCAGTGCGGCAAGCGCCTTCTCGTCATAGCGCCGGGCCGCCTCCTCCCAGACATCGTCCGGCACCGCGTCCGGCCGGTCGGCGAGCCTTGTGCCGGCTTCTGCCAGCGCCAATGCCGCGCGTTCGGCGTCGGTGAAATAAGGCGTTTCCCTCCAGGCCGCGAGGGCAAAGATGCGCTCGTCCTTCTCGCCGGCTTTCTTGAGTTCGCGCGCGTGCATGTCGACGCAGACGCTGCAGCTGTTGATCTGACTGGCGCGCAGATGCACGAGCTTGCGTGTCGCATAGGGCAGGTCCGCTGCCTCGGTCGACTTGTCCAGCGCCAGAAACGCCTGCAGGGCGCCTGGGATGAGCATCACCGGGTTCTTGATTCTCGCTTGCATGTGTCTTCTCCTTTTGAACTGTTCTCCGGGCGTGTTTTCCCGGCCCGGACGCCCTCGCATCCAGGGATTCGACTTGATGAAACTGTTAGCTGCCTGCCGCGTGTCAGGTCTGTTTTGAGGTAACCTGTTCGAGCCGTTCGAGAATGCGCGGCCAGCCACTTCCCATGCCGATATAGCCACGCTCGTCGGCGGGCCGGAATCCCGACTGCTCCATTCGCACCCGGGTCGCCATCCCCTCGGGTGTCAGTGACCACGTCACCACGGTTTTCAACCCACTGTCCGATTCCGTCCCATCGCCCCAGCTATAAGCCAGCAGCCGCGGCGCCTCGACTTTCAGCACCACGCAGTTCGTCACCCCGGACCATCCGGGAACTGGCGTCGCACGGAATGAAGCGATGCCCCTCTTGGGCAGCGAAGTCATTCTGCATGAACCATTCGCCGACGAGTGCCGGCACGGTCAGTGCTCGCCATATCTTTTCGGCCGAATATGGAATCAGCCTCTCGACGACGATCGATTTGGTTTCCATCATGCCTTGATCCTCTCGTTGCTGTCGTGGTGCCATGCGCAAAATCATAACCCGCCAGCTATGTATCATCCATAACCCTGCAGTTATGCGACTGTCAAGAATGGAATCTGCCGTCTGGTCCAGTGGCGGCGTAGCGTTCACGCTTCCGCGCCCGGCGCCCGGGTGCTAGGGCTTGCGTAACACCATGGATTGGATCGCCCCTTGACCCCAAAAATTCGCCCGCCGCTTATCGAAATCTGTGTCGAGGGCATTGATGGCCTGCTCGCCGCGCAGGCTGCCGGAGCCGACCGGGTCGAACTCTGCGCCAGCCTTGTCGAAGGCGGCACTACGCCGAGCCTCGGCACCGTGCGCGCCGCTCTCGACCGGGCGACCGTGCCGTTTCATGTGATGGTACGGCCGCGCGGCGGAGATTTTCTCTACAGCGAGACCGAATACCGCTCCATGCTCGCCGACGTCGCCGCGCTCCGCGAACTGGGCGTGCCCGGCGTGGTGTTCGGCTGCCTGAACCCCGACGGCGCGATCGACGAGCAGCGCATGCGCGAATTGACCGAGGCCGCAGGCCCCTTGAACGTCACCTGCCACCGCGCCTTCGATATGGCGCGCGATCCGGCCGAAGCCCTGGAAGCGCTGATCCGCTGCAGGGTCGGTCGCGTGCTGACCAGCGGCCAGCGCGACACGGCGATCGAAGGCCTGGCATTGCTGCAAGAGCTGGTCCGGCTGGCCGGCGAGCGCATCATCATCCTCGGTTGCGGCGGGCTCGATCTCGGCAATATCGCCGAGGTGCGCGCAAGGACCGGCCTGGCCGAAATGCACTTCGCCGCCCTCAAGGACGTGTCGAGCGCCATGCGCTACCGCAATCCGAAGGTCGGCATGGGCGGCTCCGATCTCGACCGCGAGTATCGCAACACGCTGACCGATACAGCGCTGGTGGCGGCGACAATAGCGGCGGCCAAGGAATGACCTCGCCCATAAACCGCATTGCGCAGGCCGACGAAGCGGCCATACTGGCGCTCAACAACGAGCACGCCGCCGAATTGTCCTGGCTTGAAGCCGAACGGCTGTCGTTCCTGCTCGGCGAGGCCTTTTACGCGCGCCGCATCGGCGATCTCGAAGCCTTCATCATGACCTTCGACCAGGATGCGAATTACGACAGCCCGAACTTCGTCTGGTTCCGCGAGCGCTACATCAGCTTCATCTATGTCGACCGCGTCGTCGTGGCGGCGCACGCAAGAGGCCGCGGCCATGCTCGCCGGCTTTATCGGGACCTGTTCGACCACGCGCGGAGCGCTGGCCACGCGCTGGTCACCTGCGAGGTCAACACCGACCCGCCCAACCCCGCCTCGGACGCTTTCCACGCCGCACTCGGCTTCGCCGAAGTCGGCGACGCGGTGATCCACGGCGGTAAGAAGGCGGTGCGCTATTACGTCAGGCAGATAGCCACCTGATCGGGCGGCAACCGCCGACTCGCCTGGACGTTGCGCCAACCCGGAAAACAGCTAAGCGCTTTCTGGAGAAAAGGACCTCGCGTTCGTGCGGCTATCGTCTGGCCACTACCAAAACAATCGGGCGGCTCACCAATTGCGGTTGAGCCATTCGCGTGCCGGGCGCTCGATGAGGTAGTAGCTGCAGAGCGCGCAGGCAAAAACCCCGGCCAGCATCGGCCATGGATTGCTGCCCTGCTCGTAGACGAATTTGTAGAAGGGCTGCTGCCACAGATAGAGCGAATATGACCATAGACCCAGCGTCGTCATCGGCAGGGACGACAGCCATCCGGACAAGAACCGCGTGCTGAAATCCAGCGCGTTGACGGCAATCGCCAGCAATGGCACCGCGAGCAGGTAGTGGATCGGTGTCGGTACCGAGTCCATGAACAGGCAAACCGCGCCGACGGCCGCCGCAACGGCGACATAAGGCCCCTTCAGCAAGGTCGGCAGCTTGCCGTCCGCTTTGAGCAGGCAGATCGCGGCCGACAGCAGGATCGAGGCGATGTGCACGTCGGTGCGCCAGTACGTGGTTTCATAATCCATGTGCAGGACCCAGTAGGAAACCGCGCCATTGATCATGGCCAGCAGAGCCAGCACCAGCAGCAGCGGGATGACACGGCTGCGGCTGGCAACGACTGCGCTGATCGCCGCCAGGATGATGTAGGCATGCTCTTCGATGCAGAGCGACCAGATGTGGTCGAGCGCGCCGGCCCGATTCAAGAGAATTCCGGCATAGTTGTAGGTGAAGGTCAGCGCCGTCAGGGCCGCCTTCCATTTGAAGGCGATGAACGTGCCTGAGAGCGCGATCATGGCGACGACGACAAAGACCAGAAGCGCCGGATAGATGCGCGAGAACCGGCGTTTGAAAAATTTCTTCAGCGGATAGCGTTCGATAAATAGGATTTCGGCCATCAGCCGGCCGCTGAGCACGAAGAAGAATTCGACGCCCAGCACGCCCAGATTGATCCCGGGAACGGGAAAAAAATGCCCGATTAGCACCAGCGCGATCGACATACCGCGCCAGCCATCGAGATAGGCCAGTCTTGTCCTGGCCGTTCGCTCGACGATCGCTCGGGGCGGAACCAGATGGGTCGCGGAAATTTCGGACATGCCGATCCCTTCGCATTGTAATGCGAGCCGATCCCTTCGCATTGTAATGCGAAAGGCACGGCCAATTCCCGAACCCGGCTCGCATTCCCGCCCTGATCTATACTGCTGTGCAATATAAGTTTGTGCAAGTGCGAGATTGTCGCTGATGCATATCCCCGGCGGCATGGGCCGGAATTGCTTCAAGCAAGGATGGGCACGGCCGCCGGGAACCGAGCAACTACAGTCGCCGGGAATGAAAACGGGGCCGTGACAGCCCGTTGCCTCGTCCGTAATCGATCTTGCGTCAGGAGTTCGCTGCCGCCACCGCGCGCTTGGCCATGACCGTGATCAGATCGGCACGGTAGTCCGATGAAGCGTGAATGTCGCTCATCAGGTTCTTTGCCGGCACTTTCACACCATTGAGCGAAGCGGCATCGAAGCTTTTGGCAAGTGCTGCCTCGATCTCCTTCGAGCGGAAGACGCCGTCGTCGCCGGCGCCGGTGACGGCAACACTGACGCCGTCCTTGCCCTTGGCCACGAACACGCCGACGATCGCGTAGCGCGAGGCCGGATTGCGGAATTTTTGGTACGCTGCCTTCGCCGGTGCCGTAAAGGAGACCGCCGTGACGATCTCGCCGTCCTTCAAGGACGTTTCGAACAGCCCCTTGAAGAACTTGTCGGCCGACATCTCGCGCTTGTTGGAGATGATAGTGGCGCCGAGCGCCAGAAGTGCCGCCGGGTAGTCCGCCGCCGGATCGTTATTGGCGATCGAACCGCCAATCGTGCCCTTGTGGCGTACCGCCGGATCGCCGATCAGCGACGCCAGCTGAACAAGTGCCGGGCAGGCCTTGCGCAGCTTCTCGTCATTGGCGACGTCGAAATGCGTGGTGGCGGCGCCGATCGTGACCGTCTTGCCTGATACGTTGACCCCCTGCAGTTCCTTGATGCGGGACAGGTCAACGAGATCGGACGGCGCCGCCAGCCGCGTCTTCATGGCGGGGATCAAGGTCATGCCGCCCGAGAGCAGCTTGGCGTCGCCGTTCTTCACGAGCTTGGCGGCTTCAGTGAGCGAGGCGGCACGGTGGTAGTTGACTGCGTACATGGGATCCTCCCCCTAAGTGGTTAGTCAGCAGTGAGTAGTCAGTAGGGAGCAGGGAATGGCCGCTGCCGGAGGTGGCACGCTGCCCGTATCCGTAACTCCTACTTCCCTACTCACTCATTTCGCGGCGCGGATCGCGGCCCACACGGTGGACGGTGTGGCCGGCATGGCTATATCGACGATGCCGATGGCGTCGGTAATGGCATTGATCACTGCCGGCGGCGAGCCGATGGCACCGGCCTCTCCGCAGCCTTTGATCCCGAGTGGGTTGCTCGGACATGGCGTGTTCGACGTCGAGACCTTGAACGACGGCAGGTCGCCGGCACGCGGCATGGTGTAATCCATGTAGCTTGCCGTCAGCAGTTGCCCGCTGGCATCGTAGTGAGCGCCTTCCAGCAGCGCCTGGCCGACGCCCTGGGCGATGCCGCCGTGCACCTGGCCTTCGACGATCATCGGATTGATGATGTTGCCGAAATCGTCCGCAGCCACGAACTGGACGATCTCGGTCGTTCCGGTTTCCGGATCGATCTCGACCTCGCAGATATAGCAGCCCGCCGGGAAGGTGAAGTTCGCCGGATCGTAGAACGCCGTTTCCTTCAGGCCTGGCTCCATGCCGGCCGGCAAATTGTGCGCGGTATAGGCGGCCAAAGCCACCTGGAACCACGGCAGGCTCTTGTCGGTGCCGGCGACCTTGACTTCGCCGTTCTCGATGACGATATCGCCCTCGTCGGCTTCGAGCAGGTGGGCGGCGATCTTCTTGGCCTTGGCCTCGACCTTGTCGAGCGCCTTGGCAATCGCCGACATGCCGACCGCGCCCGAGCGCGAGCCGTAAGTACCCATGCCCATCTGCACCTTGTCGGTGTCGCCGTGGACGATCGACACCGAATCGATCGGCACCCCGAAACGCTGGTTGACCAGTTGCGCGAAGGTCGTCTCGTGCCCCTGGCCATGGCTGTGCGAGCCGGTCAGCACCTCTATCGTGCCGACGGCGTTGACCCTTACCTCAGCCGATTCCCACAGGCCCACGCCGGCGCCGAGCGAACCGACAGCCGCCGACGGTGCGATGCCGCAGGCCTCGATGTAGCAGCTCATGCCAATGCCGCGTAGCTTGCCATTCCTGACCGAATCCGCCTTGCGCCCGGCAAAGCCGGTATAGTCAGCGGTCTTCATCGCCGCATCGAGCGAAGCGCCATAGTCCCCGGCGTCATAGTTCATGATCACCGGTGTCTGGTGTGGAAACGTGGTGATGAAATTCTTGCGCCTAAGGTCTGCCGGAGAGACGCCGAGCTCGCGTGCCGCCGCTTCCATGGTGCGTTCCAGAAGATAGGTGGCTTCCGGACGCCCTGCCCCGCGATAGGCATCGACGGGTGCCGTGTTGGTATAGACAGTGCGCACATTGGCGTGGATGGCCGGGATGTCATATTGGCCCGACAGCAGCGTTGCATAGAGATAGGTTGGCACACAGGACGAGAACAGCGACATATAGGCGCCGAGATTGGCGATCGTATCGACCTTGAGACCGGTAATCCTGTTGTTCTTGTCGAACGCCATTTCCACCGTCGAGACGTGGTCTCGGCCATGCGCGTCGGTGAGGAAGCTCTCGGTGCGATCGGCGACCCATTTGACCGGCACGCCGGTCTTCTTCGAGGCCCACAGGCAGACGATCTCTTCCGGGTAGATATAGATCTTGGAACCGAAGCCGCCGCCGACATCCGGCGCGATCACGCGCAGCTTGTTTTCAGGTGCGACATTGTAGAAGGCGCTCATCACCAGCCGCGCGACATGCGGGTTTTGCGATGTCGTCCAGCAGGTGTAATGATCCTCGGCCCTGTCGTAATGGCCAAGTGCGGCGCGCGGCTCCATGGCGTTCGGCACCAGCCGGTTGTTGACGATCTTCATGCGCGTGACATGCGCCGCCGCCCCGATGGCGGCGTCCGTGGCTTTGGCATCGCCGATCTCCCAGTCGAAGATCAGGTTGTTCTCGGCCTCGGCATGGACCTGCGGGGCGCCCTTTTCGAGCGCCTTGGTCGCATCGACGACCGCCTTCAATTCCTTGTAGGTGATCTCGACCGCCTCGGCCGCATCGCGTGCCTGGCCCTTGGTTTCCGCCACCACCACGACGACCGCATCGCCGACATAACGGACCTTGTCGACGGCCAGCGGCGACCATGCGCCCATCTTCATGGGCGTGCCGTCCTTGGAATGGATCATCCAGCCGCAGATGAGATTGCCGATGCCGTCGGCCTTGAGTTCCTTGCCGGTCAAGACGCCGATGACGCCCGGCATGCCTTGAGCCGCTTTCACGTCGATCTTCTTGATCTGCGCATGAGCGTGCGGGCTGCGAACGAAGGCCGCATGCTTCATGCCGGGCACCACCATGTCGTCGACATAGCGGCCGGCGCCGGTGATGAACCTTTTGTCTTCCTTGCGCGCGACCCGAGCGCCGACACCTTCGATACCCATGCAGAGATTCCTCCCGAAAAGTGAATAGGAAGTGTGAATAGGAAGTGTGAATAGGAAGTAGTGAGGACAGCCGCCGGTTCAGAACGATTACTGACTCCCGACTACTCCACTCCTCTTTTCCCTCACGCCGCTTGCTTCGCCTTGCCCCTGGCCCCCTTCGACATCGTCGTCGATGCGGCGAGGATGGCTTTCACGATGTTGTGGTAACCTGTGCAGCGGCAGATATTGCCTTCGAGTTCTGCCCGCACCGTGGCCTCGTCGAGGCCTTCGGGGTGGCGGTTGATCATGTCGGTCGCGGCCATGATCATGCCCGGCGTGCAAAAGCCGCATTGCAGACCATGATGTTCCTTGAAGGCTGCCTGGACGGGATGGAGGTCGGCGCCGTTGGCCAGGCCTTCGATCGTAACCACGCTCGACCCCGAGGCCTGGGCCGCGAGCATGGTACAGGACTTCACCGCCTTGCCGTCGACATGGACGACGCAGGCGCCGCATTGGGAGGTATCGCAACCGACATGAGTTCCGGTCAGGCCGAGATTCTCCCGCAGGAAATGGACGAGCAGCGTTCGATCCTCGACAGCACCGCCGACCCGCTTGCCGTTCACCATCAACGAAACGTCCGACATAGCCCCTCCCTGGGTGTCAACCTTGGTCATTACGCTGCCGACGCGCCGCTGGCACTTCGGCCTTGCTAGTCGTACACCGCACAACGCACAAACAACAGCACGACGGAAAAGGCGGATCATTGTACTTTCGGTCATGGCCAGAGCACCAAAGCGCATTCCTCGGCCCCATTGCCAAAACGCCTCCTGGCGGCAACAATGCCCTCGTCGCCCGCGCGCCAGAAGCACTTGAAAAGCCGCGCACAAGAAGGCGTCGGAGGAAATGCGGGAGGACGCCGCTGACAAGCTCACGGACGCGCTACGCATGCGGCTTGTCGGTGCTGACCACGGACGAGCCCGACCCGGATGTCTTCGCACGAGCGGTAGCCGCCGAGGCCGCCGCCATCAATGCCGGCTTTGCCCTCGTGTTCTTTTCCCAGAGCCTGATCGAGGCCGGCGCCCTCTCACGGGCACTCTCGGCCCACGCGCCGTGTCTCCACCATGCAGGCTGTTCCACCGCCGGCGAGATCACGCCGCAGGGGCTCGAGGAAGGCCATATGCTGGCGATGCTGCTGCCCTCGGCGTCGTTCACGGCGGTCAGCACGATGGTCGACAATCTATCGACGTCGGGCATGGACAGGATCACCGAAGAGGTCGAGGCCCTGCGGCGCACACTGCGCGCCCGGCTCGGCGGCGAGCAGACCCGCAACACCTTCGCGCTCTGCTTGATCGACGGGCTGTCCTATGCCGAGGAAGCTGTGAGTTCGGCCATCCACTGGGGTCTCGACGACATACCGCTTCTTGGCGGCTCGGCCGGCGACGATTTGAAATTCGAGACGACGCGCCTGATCTCGAACGGCAGGGTCACTTCGGACAGCGCCATCATCGTGCTGGTCGCCACGGAAATTCCGTTCCACGTCTTCAAGACCGACAATTTCGTTCCCACCGACGAAAAGCTGGTGGTGACCGCGTCCGACCCGGATCACCGTGTCGTGCGGGAATTCAACGCCACAAATGCAGCGGAGGAATATGCCGCTTCGGTCGGGATCCTCCCACAGACCCTGACACCGTTGAGCTTCGCCTCGCATCCGGTGGTGGTGAAGGTGGGCGGAGAATATTACTGCCGCTCGATCCAGAAGATGCACGCGGATGGCTCGCTGTCGTTCTTCTGCGCCATCGACGACGGTGTAGTGCTGTCGATCGCCCAGCCCAAGGACATGGTGGACGCGACACGAGCGGCATTGCGCGAGGTCGAGGAAAGGCTTGGCGGCATCGATATGATCCTTGGCTTCGACTGCGTGCTGCGCCGGCTGGACGCACGCAACAGGCAGGTCTTTCGCGACATTTCGGAACTCTACCAGGTCAACAATGTCATCGGCTTCGGCACCTACGGCGAACAATATCGGTCGATGCACCTCAACCAGACTTTCACCGGCATCGCTTTCGGCGACCGCCAGGCGGCTGAATAGAGCGGCGCAACAGCATGCCGCTCAGGGACATAAACGATCTCGACAGGCTGAAGAAGATCAACGCCGCCCTGGTCAGCCGCGTCGAGCGCTCGATTGACCAGCAAGGCAATGCCTTTTCGCTGTTCCAGACCGCGATCTCGCTGGAAAGCCGAGTGCGTACGCGCACCGAGGAACTGCATTCGACGTTGCGGCGGCTGGAGCAGTCGAACATCGACCTCAGCGCCGCCAAGGAAAACGCCGAACAGGCGAACCTGTCCAAGACACGGTTCCTCGCCGCGGCCAGCCACGACGTACTGCAGCCGCTGAACGCCGCCCATCTCTCCGTCTCCGCCCTTGCCGAGGTGCAGACCAGCGATGAGGGAAAGAAGCTCGTGCGGCAGGTCGAGCGCTCGCTGGAAACGATGGAAGACCTGCTGCGCACCTTGCTCGACATCTCCAAGCTCGACGCCGGCGTGGTCCAGCCCGACATTGGCGACGTCAGCCTGGAGGCGCTGTTCTCGTCGCTGCGCTCGGATTTCCAGCCCGTGGCGGAATTGAAGGCACTGTCGCTGAAATTCCGGCCGGTCAACGCCGTAGTCCGCTCGGACCGAACTCTTCTGCGCCGCATCCTCCAGAATATTCTCTCCAATGCGCTGGGCTATACGCGCTCGGGCGGCGTCCTTGTCGGCACACGCCATCGCGGCGACACCATCCGCATCGATGTCGCCGACACGGGCTGCGGCATTCCCGAGGATCAGCGCGAAGCGGTGTTCGAGGAGTTCCACCGCGGCACCTTGCCGGCTACTGCCGAACTCGACGGCGGCGGTCTTGGGCTGGGGCTCGCCATCGTGCGCCGCATGGCCGGCGCACTCGGCCATCCCGTGACGTTTTCATCCAAGGTCGGCCGCGGCACCATCTTCCACATCGATGTCCCCGTCGGCCTCGGCGCGCCCGCCGATGCCATCGCCAGCGCCGCTAGCATGGAGCGGCCGCGCGGCTACGGCCTGTTCGGCAGCAAGGTGCTGCTGGTCGAAAACGACGCCGAAGTGCTGGAAGCCATGACCTTCCTGCTCGAACGCTGGCAGTGCCTGGTGCGCGCCGCGACCTCGACCGCCGATGCGCTGGACATGCTTGGCGACACCGACTGGGTGCCCGACATCGTCATCGCCGACCAGCATCTCGACGGCGGCGATCTCGGCACTGCTACCATATCGGAGGTCCGCGACTATCTCGGCCGCGCCGTGCCGGCGCTGATCGTCACCGCCGACAGCTCCGAAGCCGTGGCCAAGGCAGCACGGGCCGGCGGCATCGAACTGATGCGCAAGCCGGTGAAGCCGGCGCAGCTAAGGGCACTGTTGGCGCATCTGCTGGCTTAGCGGGAGGGTTTGGTTCAAAACCCTACCTGATCCCGAAACAGCTCGGCACTGTCCAGTTTCGAGACCTCGATCACCGCTTGCGTCCGGCTATACACATTGAGCTTGCGCAGGATCTCAGACACATGCGCCTTGACCGTGGTCTCGCCGACCTGCAGCTCGTAGGCGATCTGCTTGTTGAGCAGGCCCTGGCGCAGCATCTGCAGCACGCGCAATTGCTGCGGCGTCAGCTTGGAAAGCCGCTGCACCATATCGGCGCGATCGGTGCTGTCCGCCCCCGGCGGCAGGCCCTCATAGGTTTCAGGCACATAGATCGCGCCGTCCATCACCGAGCGAATGGCGGCGGCGAGATCGCTCTTGCGCGCCGATTTCGGAATGAAGCCGGCAGCGCCGTAGGACAAGGCCTCGGAAATGATTCTCGGCTCCTCATGACCCGACACGATCACCACCGGCAGGCGCGGATAGCGGGTCCTGAGCTGCAACAACCCCTCGAAGCCGTGCACGTCGGGCATGCTGAGGTCCAGAAGCGCAAGGTCGAAAGGCTTTGCGTCGGCCAGCAAGTCCAGCGCCTCGGCGATCGAGCGCGCCTCGACCGTATCGACCTCGGGATAAGCCATTTGAACGGCGCTGTGCAGCGCCTCGCGAAACAGCGGATGATCGTCGATGATAAGGAACCGGGCGCGATCGGTAGGGGCTGTCATGGGGCTCGTTCCGGTTTACCGGGCACACCATAGTCTCCTGACCATGGCCGGATTATTGGCAAATAGTCTATCGCCGTTGAACAGGATTCATCGCTGCAAAAATGATCGGAAGCCTGGATTCCTTATACAGCCACGGCGAAGGCCACGCTTTATGAAAAGCGACGCCTTGCCCGCCTCCGGAAATCGGCCGAATGTGCCGCCAACTCCCCATCAAACGCAGAGACCGTCATGACCGCCTTTGTCCTTCCCGCCCCGCCAACGCCTTCTGTCGCCATTGCGGGTTCCGGCGAACGCTTTGCCGTGCGGCGCATTTTCTGCGTCGGGCGCAACTATGCGGCGCATGCGCGCGAGTTCGGCAATGACGATCGCGATCCGCCCTTCTTCTTCACCAAGCCGGCCGACGCGGTGGTCGATTCCGGCACTGATATCCCCTACCCGCCGCTGACGGAAAACCTACACTTCGAGATCGAGCTGGTGGTGGCGATCGGCAACTCAGGCTTTCGCATTGCCCGCGGCAAGGCGCTGGATCATGTCTGGGGCTACGGCGTCGGCATCGACCTCACCCGCCGCGACCTCCAGGATGCCGCCAAGAAGGCGGCGCGGCCCTGGGACTGGTCGAAGGCCTTCGACCGTTCCGCGCCCTGCGGCCCGCTGGTTGCCGCGGAGAAATCCGGTCACCCGGCGAAGGGGCGCATCTGGCTCGCCGTCGACGGTGTGGTGAAACAGGATGCCGACCTCGCCGAACTGATCTGGCCGGTATCGGACATCGTCTCGATCTGCAGCGAAGGCGTGGAATTGCAGGCCGGCGACCTGATCTTCACCGGCACGCCCGCCGGTGTCGGCGCGATCAAGCCGGGTGAAACGATATCAGGCGGTGTCGATGGCATCGGCACGATCGAAGTGACGATCGGCCAACGGAAGTGACCGTATGAGCGCCATTGTCCTGCACAACTACTTCCGCTCCTCCACCTCGCACCGGGTGCGGATTGCCCTGGAGATGAAAGGTGTGGGCTATGACTACATCCCGCATCACCTGCGCCATGGCGAGCATCTCGAAGCAGCCTATCTCGCGGTCAATCCGCAGGGGCTGGTGCCGGCACTGATCTGGAGCGACGGCATGCTCCTGACGCAATCGCTGGCGATCATCGAGTTTCTCGACGAGACCATACCTGAACCCCCGCTATTGCCGAAGGATCCGCCGAGCCGGGCACGAGTGAGAATGCTGGCGCAGATGATCGCCTGCGACATCCACCCGGTGAACAATCTGCGCGTGCTGACTTCGCTGCGCACCCTGTTCGGCGCCGGCGACCAGGATGTCGCCAACTGGTTCCGGCATTGGGTCAATGAAGGATTTGGACCGCTCGAAAAATTGCTCACGGCGTCGCCCGAAACCGGCGCATTCTGTCATGGCGAGGCGGCGGGGCTGGCCGACATCTGCCTCGCCGCGCAAGTCACCAGCAACGCCCGCTTTGGCGTTGATTTGACGCCCTACCCGACAATCGCTCGTATCAATGCCGCCTGCATGGCGCTACCCGCCTTCCAGAAAGCCGCGCCACAAAACCAGATCGACGCCGAATAGAGTTGTCACCGACCCCGCATTCAAGGCGCGCCGGGCACACATACGCGGTCCAAACGCCGCGCTCGAATCGATTTCCGCTTGACCAGACAGGGAATCGGCTATCGTTTCCCTGAGTCCGTGCAAGGGTGGAGTTGCCGATGAAAGCCGTCGTCTTTGAACAGTTCGGCGAAGCGCCGACGATCCAGACCGTGCCAGACCCGAAGCCGGCGGCCGATGGCGTCGTCATCAAGGTCGAGGCGACCGGGCTTTGCCGCAGCGACTGGCACGGCTGGATGGGCCATGACGCCGATATCCGCCTGCCGCATGTGCCGGGCCACGAACTGGCCGGCGTCGTGGTTGCTGCCGGCAAGCACGTCACCCGCTGGAAGGCGGGCGAACGCGTAACCGTGCCGTTTGCCGTCGGCTGCGGCCACTGCTTCGAATGCACATCTGGCAATCACCAGGTCTGCGAACATCAGTCCCAGCCTGGCTTCAACGCCTGGGGCTCATTCGCCGAATATGTCGCTATCGAACACGCCGACACCAATCTCGTGCGCCTGCCCGATGAAATGGAGTTCGCGACGGCCGCCAGCCTCGGCTGCCGCTTCGTCACATCGTTCCGCGCCATTGTCGATCAGGGCCGGGTAAAGCCCGGCGAATGGGTGGCGGTGCATGGCTGCGGCGGCGTCGGCCTGTCGGCAATCATGATCGCCAGTTCGATGGGCGCCAATGTCATCGCCATCGACCTCACCGAGGAGAAGCTGGACTTCGCCAAACAGATCGGCGCCGTGGCGACCATCAACGCTTCGACGACACCGAACGTCGTTAAGGCCGTCAAGCAGATCACCGATGGTGGCGCTCACATGTCGATGGACGCGCTCGGCCATCCGACGACGTCCTTCAACTCGATCGCCAACCTCCGCCGGCGCGGCCGTCACGTGCAGGTCGGCTTGATGCTGGGCGAACACGCCCGCCCGCAGGTGCCGATGGACAAGGTGATCGCCTTCGAACTCGAAATCCTCGGCACTCACGGCATGCAGGCCTATCGCTACCCCGCGATGATGGAGATGATCCGCCACGGCAAGCTCAAACCCGAACTGTTGGTCGGCAAGAAGATCAGCCTCGACGAAGCGCCAGCGGCCTTGATGGCGATGGGCGGCTTCGAGGGTATCGGCATTGGGGTGGTGACGAAGTTCTCGTGAGGGTCGGGATCGCTATGCAGCCGCACGGCGCGGCAAATCCTGCTTGGCAAACTTCTTCGCGCCGAAAACGCAAAGCACCACGCCGAGCGTGACGACGATCATCATCGGACTGACCTGTTCATGCAGCAGCGTCGCCGCTAGTGCGAGCCCGAAGAATGGCTGCAGAAGCTGCAACTGCCCCACCGCCGCAATGCCGCCTTGCGCCAGGCCGCGATACCAGAACACGAAGCCGATGAGCATGCTGAACAGCGAAACATAGCCAAGACCGATCCAGGCATTGGAGCCGACGCTGGCGAAGGATGGCGGCAAGGTCGCAAAGGTCAGCACCAGCATGACCGGCAGGGACAGCACCAGCGCCCAGCAGATCACTTGCCAGCCACCGAGCCTGCGCGACAGCGCGGCACCCTCGGCGTAGCCAAGGCCGCAGGCGATGATGGCCGCCAGCATCAGTCCGTCGCCGGCCGGCGAAGCCGTCACGCCTTGCGCAAGCGCAAAGCCCGCCACCAGGGCACTGCCCAGGCATGAGAACAGCCAGAAGGCCGGCCGGGGCCGTTCACCGCCGCGCAGCACGCCGAAGATCGCGGTCGCCAGCGGCAGCAGGCCGACGAAGATGATCGACTGGGCCGAGGTGACATGCTTCAGCGCCAATGCCGTCAGCAAGGGAAAGCCGACGACCACGCCAAGCGCAACGATGATGAGCGACAGCAAGTCTTGACGCCCGGGGCGCTTCTCACGAAACACAAGCAGCAGCGCGAGACCGAGCAGGCCGGCAATGACCGCGCGGGCCGATGTCAGGAATATCGGATCGAGATCCATCACCGCCACGCGCGTCGCGGGCAACGAACCGCTGAAAATCAGCACGCCGATAAATCCGCTCACCCAGCCGCTCGCCGTCTTGTCCATCGCAGGCTCCGTTTGTCTCGCCCTCTATTGGGCCTGCAGCTATGGCGCCACCAGAGACAATGCAGTACAATTCGACAAAACTGTCATGGTTTTCTGGACGGTACAGATGGATGAAGCAGTCAGGCTCGACAGCGGCGGAACTCTCGTCGAAGGGGTCATGGCCGCCATCCGGCAGCGCATTGCCGCGCGCAGCCTGACGCCTGGAGCAAGGCTGCCCTCGATCCGCGCTTTCGCCAAATCCATGCAGGTGTCGAAATCCACGGTGGTCGAGGCCTACGAACGGCTTGCCGCCGAAGGCGCGATCCGTTCGCGGCCCGGTTCCGGTTTCTATGCCGCCGGGGCGCTGGCACCGCTGTCGCTCGCTGAGATCGGTCCCCGGCTCGACCGTGCCGTCGATCCGCTCTGGGTCTCGCGCCAATCCCTGGAGGCTGGCGACGAGGTCCTGAAACCCGGCTGCGGCTGGTTGCCGGCTTCATGGATGCCGCAGGCCGGGCTGCGCCGGGCATTGCGCACGGTCGCGCGTGCCGAAGATGTCGCGCTTGCCGATTACGGCACGCCGCTCGGGCTGCCGCCGCTGCGGCAATTGCTGGCGCGGCGCATGGCCGGGCACGGCATAGAAGCCACCCCCGACCAGATCATGCTGACGGAATCGGGCACCCAGGCCATCGACCTCTTGTGCCGGTTCCTGATCGAGCCCGGCGACACCGTGCTGGTCGACGATCCCTGCTACTTTAATTTCCACGCTCTGCTGCGCGCCCACCGCGCCAAGGTCGTCAGCGTGCCCTACACGCCGTCAGGGCCGGACATCGAGCTGTTCGCCCAGGCGCTCGCCGAACACCGGCCGCGCCTCTACATCACCAACTCGGGCATCCATAACCCGACCGGCGCGATCCTGTCTCCGGTGACGGCCCATCGTTTGCTCAAACTGGCCGACCAGTCGGATCTGACCATCGTCGAGGATGATATCTTCGCCGACTTCGAGCACATTCCTGCCCCAAGGCTGGCGGCGTTCGATGGCCTTAGTCGCGTCGTCCAGATCGGCAGTTTCTCCAAGACACTGTCGGCGTCGGTTCGCTGCGGTTTCATCGCCGCGCCCCGTGACTGGATCGAGGGCCTGACCGATCTTAAGATCGCCACGACTTTCGGCGGCGGACGGCTGGCGGCCGAACTTGTGCTGATGCTGCTGAAGGACGGCAGCTACCGTAAGCACATGGACTTGCTTCGCGCCCGCCTTTCGCGGGCCATGGGCGAGACCAGCGCCCGGCTGAAAGCGATCGGCATCACACCCTGGATCGAGCAGCCGGCCGGACTGTTCCTGTGGTGCACCCTGCCGGAAGGCGTGGATGCGGCCGAAATCGCCCGCCGTGCGCTCGCTGACAACATCGTGCTGGCGCCCGGCAATGCGTTCAGCCTGTCGCGGTCCGCCAGCCGCTTCCTGCGCTTCAACATCGCCCAGTGCGCGGACGAGCGGATTTTCAAGGTGCTCGAAACGGCGATGGCTCGCTGACATCGCACGCGCCTCCCGTTGCCTGGAAAACTTCAGGCTGCTAGTCGACTGCTCGCACATTCGAGGGAATGTCGGCGCAATCATTTTTCGGGACGGCGGTATGGCCTGGCGGGTCGCCGTTCAGGCCCCTGCCCGTTTGCGGCGCTCGTAGAGCATGACGAGTGTTTCAGCCATCAGCGCCGGCTTTTCCTCGCCTTCGATCTCGACCGTGTTGTCTGCCTTCATCAGATACTGGCCCGGGCCTTTGTCTTCCATGGAAAGCAGTGTCGTGCGCAGGCGAATGCGTGCACCGACCTTGACCGGCGCCAGAAAACGCACCTTGTCGAAACCATAGTTGAAGGCTGCCTGCGTATTCTCGGGCACGATCCCCATTTCGAGGGCCAGCGCGCCGATGATCGACAGCGTCAGATATCCATGCGCGATCGTGGTGCGGAACGGGCTTTGCCGCCGCGCCCGTTCAGGATCGACGTGGATCCATTGATGGTCGCCGGTGCATTCGGCGAACTGGTTGATACGGTTCTGGTCGACCGTGGTCCATTCCGAGACGCCGAGCTCCTGTCCGGACATCGTTCTCAGCTGCTCGTAGGTTGGCGGCGTTTTAGGCCGTACTTCCGTCATTCCTGCTTTCCCGATCGCTTCCAAAGCTTCCGGACCACGAACCGGCGGCCTCTGTCAATTCGTCCCGCGCAAAATCCGTTCCGGCGGATTCGCGCTCACTCGTGGCATGTCTTGCCAGGCGATGGCAGGCGAATTGGGTCTTTTCCGACCTTTTCGGACTGGCGGGAGCTTATGGCGTGGCGCTAATGCAACTGTGCGAAAGGTTGCGGTATCGGGAACGGGGTGTGCCCGGCCGAGAGCGGAACGACAGCCCATGAGAACCTACTTCTCCCCGTAACCGGCGCGGACCTCCTCCATCGCCTCCTTGATGCGCGCGCGCAGGATGTCGATCGATTCTGTGCCTGATTTCCTGGCCAGCTCAGCCACTTCCCCGGCGTTCTTGAGCGCAGCCTCGAAGGATTTTCTAGCAAACTCCGTCTGCCTGGCCATCAACTCCTGCGGATTGCCCGATGCGCGGTAGCTCTGCGCCATGTCGGCGATTTCACGCAGCGTGTCCTGCAGCATTTCGCGTTGCCTAGACAACAGCGAGGACGTCCCAGCCGCCCCGGCACGCGCGAATTTCTCCAAAGCTTCGAGATTCTTGCGGTGATGCGCAAGAATCGCTTCGACATCCACATTCGGCACCTTCAGGTCACGGCCGAACCTGCCGAACATTTCCATGAAGGAATCGGATTCCGATTGTCTGGCCATGATTCTCATCTCCCCTTTGCCGCGGTCGCGGTCGCCCTCATCGAGGAGAATAGCACTCGAACGCCTCGTGTCCATTTCGAACACGGGCCTAGGCGATCGATAGGGATCAATTGACTGGGAGCAGCAACTCGATCGTGTAAAGTACGATGCCCGCCAGCCCGCCGATGATCATGCCGTTGAAGCGGATATATTGCAGGTCCCTGCCGATGTTAATCTCGATCAGGCGGGTCAGTTGGGCGAGGTCCCAGCGGTTGACCTGGTCGGCGATGAATTTCGACACACCGCTCTTCTGGCTCTCGACAAAAGAGGCGAGCGCCATCACGAATCCTTGGTTCATGTCGGCCCGGATCTGCGCGTCTCCGGCAAGATGGCGGCCGACTTCGACGAACATGTTGGCTAGATGCTCCCTGATCAACGAATTCGCCGCCCTGGCGTCCTGCTCGATGAACAGGCTGAGGCTCTCCCACATGTCGCCGGCCAGCGCCCTGATTTCGGGTCTGGCGAGGAAGTCGCGCTTCATTTTCTCCGCTCGCCTGGCATATTGCTTGGACGTGCGCAGCTGCTCGACGAAACCTTGCGCGAAACGGTCGAACTCGGCACGCATCGAGTGGTCGGGATCGGCACGCACCTCGTCCAGCAAGGAGCCGGCCGAAGCGACGATCTTCTTCAGGAGATAGGCGTCGGCCCGGAACAGGTTGAACAGCGACGGCAGTTCCTCGCGGATCTTGTCGCGCATCGTCGCCAGCGCCTGTTCGTCGTTGAGAAACCGGCCGATGACCTTGATGAACTCGTCAAACAGCTTCTGGTGGCGGCGGTCGTCGGTGAGCGCCGACAGAAGTTCGGCCGCAAGCGGTGCCAGCGGCACCTTTTCGATCTGTTCGAGCATGCGGCTGGTGACGAAGCCGCGCAGACCGGATTGTTCGACGGCGGCAAGCGTCCGCGGAACCAGCCGCACGACGAAACGCGACAGCCCGGCGGCACGTTCGGCATCGGCCAGCCAATCGGCCACGAGCGCCGAAAAATCAACTTCGCCGAGTTTTTCACGCACCGGTTCCGGCGCCAGGAAATTGACCTCGATGAAACGGCCGAGATTGTCGGCGATGCGGTCCTGGTTTTCCGGGATGATGGCCGTGTGCGGGATCGGCAGCCCGAGCGGCCGTTTGAACAGCGCCACCACCGCATACCAGTCGGCGAGGCCACCGATCGTTGCCGCCTCGGCAAAGGCGGCGACGAAGCCGAGCCATGGATAGCTGCTTTGGAAAGACTTGGCCAAGGCAAAGACCACCACGCAGAGTGCCAATGCCGCCGTGGCGACGAACTTTGTCCGCCGTAGCGCGGAAAGCTTGTCGCCAGCGTCGGCATCGAACCGCACTGGCGCCAGGGGTTGGTCGGACTGAGCCATGGATGGGCCGCTCCTCGTCTATTTCAGGCCTATCTAGTGCCGCGGCCGGAATGCCCGTGGCAGCCGGTTTGTCTGTCCCGGCTTTTGCCCGGTGACGCACGTAAAGTTGACGAGCCTATTCATCTATGATGCCCGGCTAGTCTGGAATTATTCCAAGGTATAGGCCATATTCCGTCGAAACCAGTGCAGCGATCCGGATTCCGGACGAGGGCCGCGCCAGCAAAGTTTAGAATCTGGCGTGGTTGCATCAGATCAGCGCCGAGTGAGGACAAGATGCGGCTTACGCGCCAAACCAACTATGCCATGCGC
Organism: Mesorhizobium sp. URHB0026; assembly: GCF_054059755.1. Classification (NCBI taxonomy): domain Bacteria; kingdom Pseudomonadati; phylum Pseudomonadota; class Alphaproteobacteria; order Hyphomicrobiales; family Phyllobacteriaceae; genus Mesorhizobium; species Mesorhizobium sp. URHB0026. The sequence continues at coordinate 4,760,652 of NZ_JBSSCN010000001.1, forward strand.
ATTCTGATGTATTGCGCCGCCAACAATGACCGGTTGAGCCGCATCCCGGAGATCGCGGCCGCCTATTCGGTGTCGGAACTGTTCCTGTTCAAAATCCTGCAGCCTCTGGTCGAGAACGGCATGGTAGAGACCGTGCGCGGGCGGAACGGAGGGGTACGGCTCGGTCGTGCCGCCGAATCGATCAGCCTGTTCGACGTCGTGCGCGTGACCGAGGAAAGCTTTGCCATGGCGGAGTGCTTCGAGAACGATGCCGCCGAATGCCCCCTGATCGACAGCTGCGCGCTGAACTCCGCATTGCGCGAAGCGCTCAACGCCTTCTTCGATGTGCTTGCCCGCTACACGATCGCCGACCTTGTGGCGGCACGGCCGAATGTGCGCGCCCTTCTCGGCATCGACATGCTGACGGAGCGCCGCGCCCCGGCGGCTTGATCACTGCCGCGTCGCGCGAGGATCGGCTGAATATCAGCTGACGGACGATTGCGGGAGCACGAACGGCATGTTGCCGGGCGGCAGCACGCCGACCTTGAGCCGGCAATCGAACACCTTCTCGATCAGCTCATCACTCAGCACGTCGTGGGGCGAGCCGCTCGCGGCCAACTGGCCGCGATGCATCACGAAGATGCGGTCGGCGTACACGGCCGTCAGATTGAGGTCGTGCAGGATCGCAACCACGCCCCCGCCCCTTCTGGCGAAGTCGCGGGCGATGTTCATGATGATCAGCTGGTGCTTGATGTCGAGGCTGGACACCGGCTCGTCCAGGAACAGATAGCGCGGCTTGCCGTCGAGCACCGGTGCCCAGACCTGGCACAGCACGCGCGCAAGCTGGACACGCTGCTGCTCGCCACCGGAAAGCTCCTGGTAGAAGCGGCCGGCAAAACCGTCGAGATCGACCCGAGCCAACGCCCGTTCCGGTAGGCGTCCGTCCTCGCCCGGCAGCACGCCCGAACGGCCACCGACCAGGCCAAGCGTGACGACCTCCCGCACAGTGAAAGGAAACGACAGAGTCGTCGCTTGCGGCAGCACGGCCCGCTGGACGGCGACCTCCACCGGCTTCATTGCCGCGAGGTCGCGGCCGTTGAGAACGATGCTTCCGATATAGGCGAGGTCCCCCGACAACGCCTTCAGGAAGGTCGTCTTGCCCGAACCATTAGGGCCGACGATTGCCGCCACCTCGCCCGGCCGCGCATCGAAATCGACACCGGCAACGATTCTCTTGCCGGCGATGTCAATCGAAACATCCCTCGCCTCGATCATTCCAGCCTCACAAATCGATCACGCCGCGCTTGCGCAGCAATATCCACAGGAAGAACGGCGCACCTGATATCGCGGTAACGATGCCGATCGGCAGCTCGGCCGGCGCCACGATGGTGCGGGCGACCGCATCGGCGAGCAGCAACAACGAGGCGCCGAGCAGCGCCGATGCCGGCAGCAGGTAGCGATTGTCGGGCCCGATCAGCAGGCGCAGCAGATGCGGCACGACGATGCCGACGAAGCCGATGCCGCCGCAGACGGCGACGGAGGCGCCGACCGCCGCCGAAACGCCGATGATGGCGGTGTATTTCAGCCGCTGCACCGGAATGCCGAGATGGCCCGCGGTCGCTTCGCCCAGCGCCAGCGCGTTAAGGCCGCGTGCCAGGAACGGCATCGCCGCCAGTGCCAGGACGATTATGGGTCCGACGGAAGCGATCTTGGCCCATGTCGCACCGCCGAGCGATCCCAGTGACCAGAAGGTCAGGTCGCGCAGCTGGCGATCGTCGGCCATGAATATCAGTGTTCCGGTCAGCGCCATGGCAAGTGCCGCCAGGGCTATGCCGGCGAGCAGCATGGTGGCGACCGAGGTTTGGCCCCGTCGCGTGGCGACCTGATAAAGCGCCAATGTGGTGACGAGACCGCCGACGAACGCCGCAAGTGGCAGTGCAAGCGTCCCGAGCAAGGCGGTCACTGGGGCCAGCGCGGTCCCGCCAAGCACGATGATCACCACCGCGCCAAGGCTGGACCCTGCGGAAACGCCGATCAGTCCGGGGTCGGCAAGCGGATTGCGGAACAGCCCTTGCATGACGGCGCCACAAACCGCGAGCGCCGCACCCACCAACATGCCGAGGATGATGCGTGGCATGCGGATGTAATAGACGATCAAGCTGTCGCGGGCGTTGGGCACCGCATCGCCGGGGGCGGAGCCAAAGAGCCAATACCTGAAGACGGTCACGGCGGATGCATCCGACGCCCCGGATGTGAGCGACAGCAAGACGGCGATCGCCAAGCACACGCACAGCAGAAGGATGACGGCACGGGCGCGGCCGGAACGATCCCCTTCGGATGCCCTCGTCGCCTTCACCGGACCGGCGATCGACTGGTCGGCCATGATGCTCGGTCCGTGACCTGTGCGCCATAGAGAGAAACGGCGAGATCGTGGATCGCGTCGGCCGTGCGCGGCCCGAAGCCGAGTAGATAGGCGCCATCGATTCGGATCAGCTTGCGCGCCGTTCCGGCCGGCGTTGAGGCGATGGATGGATTGCCGAACACTTCGTCGTCCGAGACCGGCGGCCCGGCATTGCTCATCATCAGGATCACGTCCGGCCTGGCGGTGATGATCGCTTCGTCCGACATTTGCTTGTAGCCGGAAAAGCCTTCCACCGCATTGACCCCGCCCGCCAGCTTGACCATGCCGTCGGCAGCGGTTTCGCTACCGGCCGCCAGGATCTTGCCACCCTGCGTCGAGAGAATAAACAACACGCGCTTGCGCTCCCTGATGGAGGCTGTCTGCTTTTCGGCGGCTGTGAGTTTCGCATCGAGCGCCTTGGCCAGCACCTCGGCCTTGGCCTCGACCCCGATCGCCTTGCCGACAATGCGAACCTTCTGGAGGATGCCTTCGCGGTTGTACTGCTCGGGCACTTCGATGAAAGGAATGCTCGTCTTCTTCAGCACGTCGACGGCTTCCCTGGGGCCGCTGCCGTGCAATGCCACTATGCCTGTCGGATTGACCGACAAGACGCTTTCCGGCGACAGCTGGCGCATGTAACCGACATCAGGCAGGTCGAGCGCGGCCTCTGGATAGAGGCTGGTGGAATCACGCGCCACCAAATGTCTCTCCTCGCCAAGCGCATAGACGATCTCGGTGATGGACCCGCCAATGGCGACGATCTTCGAAGGATCGGGAAACACCGAAACGCCTTCGCTTGCGCCAGCTGGTTGCAGCGCGGCGAAAGCCATGGAAAGGCCGATTGCACAACCGATCATCGATCCGCGCAGGGCGGACGGTCTCGAAACAAAACGCATCACACTTTCCTCAGGCTGCCGTCGGGTTCGGAATGCGCGGCAGGTGCTCGGCCAGAAAACGCCAGTCGTCGCGCTCGCTTTCGCCTTCATGGCGCTTGCCGAAGAACTGGATGATCATATCGCCATTGGCGGCATAGACCTCGAGCGATGTGACATGGCCGTCCTTGGTCGGCTTGCGCACTGCCCAGACTTCATGGATGTGGTCGGTGCGCAGGTGCAGGTGGAAGGTCTCGTCGAGCACGTTGATCCACGGGCCCATGGACTTGATCGATTTGATCGGACCGGAGTGGATCTGGATGCAGCCGCTGTTGCCCACGAAGCACATGATCGGCATCTCGCTTTCGGCGGCGTGATGGAACATGGCGCGCACCGCGTCATTGTCGAGCGGCCAGGCGTAGTCCTGGCCAACCATGCGCACCGCCTGGCGGCGGCTGAGCTTCAGCGTCTTCAGCATGCCGAAGAATTGGTGCACGTCCGTCAGCCGGCTCCAGCGGTCACGCAGGTCACGCAGGCTCGCCGTCGATGCTTCGGCCCCGCTTTCCTCATCGAGAACCGGCCCTGAAATGTCTATCGTCGGCTCCTGGTTCGGCGGTTCCAGCGAGGCGACCAGTTTCTGGTAGGCATAAAGGCTGGAGGCCGGGCGCAGATGCACCTTGTGCACGGCGTCGCCGGCCGCATCGAAGAACTGCAGGCTGCGGCGGATGTCGTCGCCGTCGCGCTTCTCCACGGCAAAGCCATGCGCCCAGACTTTCGGAAAGATGCGCAGGTCGATGTTCTCGCCGAGCACCATGGCATTATTGTTGCCGGTGACAACCTTGTCATAGACGCCGATCTTCTCGTGTACGGCGCTTTCGTTGCGGGTCAGCGCCATCACCTCACCAACAGCCTCGAGACCGGTCAGAAGGTCGTTGACGCGGGGTTCGACGCGCACGACGCCGTCGCCGCAATGCGCCGCCACCAGCTCGGCCTCCGAAATGCCGAGCTGCGCGGCAAGGTCACGCTCGCGCGCTTTCGGATTCTCGGTCCGGGCCCGCCGGATTTCATGCGGAGCGGGTTTTAGGCGCTGATCCATGTCTTTACCCCTGATGCCTTGCGTTACTTGTTGAGAATGAGCTTGCCCTGGCGGGTGATCTTCAGCCGGTAGAGCGCGCCATGATGCTCGATGCCGATTTCGTGCTCGCCCTGGAACAGCGTGTTGCTGGACAGTGTCCGCACCGCCAGCGAGACCCGATCGAAACGGGTGGAGGTGTCGTCGGAACGGCGGACACGATGGCGAAACTCGTTGGGATTGTGCGTGTTCATCTGGGTCGATCCCTTTCCTGTGCCGGGCATCTGGCTAGGCGTTGCGAACTGCCGATTAATTTCTTGACTCGATTAATCATGTTTACTAGTCAGTGCAATACCGGACTAAATGAGTCAACATTTAAGATGCCGGATACGATCAAAAATGCCAGCAAGCCCCGGGCCAGCCAGCATGGAACCTGGGATTTGGAGTTGGGGCATGGGGTTGATAGTTAGGGAATGGCGCGGCCGGTCGGCGGCGAACGGTGCGGCGGCTTTGCTCGCAAGCGTGGCGGCGATCGCTCTATCCGCGCCATCGGCGCACGCGCAACAGGTGACGCACCCCACTGATCAATCGAAAGAGGCTGAACAGCAAAGGGCAGCCCTAGCGGGCGCTACGCTTCTCGACAAGATCCTGGTGCTCAGCCGCACAGGCGAAACGGCGATTCAGTCGCTGGCCTCGGCCAGCCATGTCGACCAGGAACAGCTCGATCGCCGAATGGCGACGACGCCGAACGAGATGCTTCTCGGTGTGCCTGGTGTCGCTGCACAGGCCGACGCCAGGCGCGTCAGCACCAGCATCAACATCCGCGGCCTGCAGGATTTCGGCCGCGTCGCGGTGATCGTCGATGGCGCGCGTCAGAATTTCCAGCGTTCCGACCACGGCACCCAGTCGACCTTCTACATCGATCCCGAGCTCGTCAAATCCGTCGACGTGATCCGTGGTCCTGTCGCCAACACCTATGGCTCCGGCGCCATTGGCGGCGTCGTCTTCTTCGACACCAAGGATGCGGTCGATTTCCTCAAGCCCGACGAGACCTGGGCCGGTTCCGTCACCGGACGATACGAGAGCAACGGCAAGGGCTGGACCACCAGCGCCACCGGTGCCTATCGCATCAATGAGAACTGGGACGTGTTGGGCAACATCGTTTACCGCGACTACGACAACTACAAGGACGGCGACGGCGACAGCGTCAACGGCACCGGCTTCGACGTGCTGAGCGGCCTGCTCAAGACGACCGTCCGGCCAACCGAGAACAGTGAGCTCAAGCTCGGCTGGGTCGGTTCGAGCGACGACTGGGACGAGACCAGCGGCGGCGTGCCGGTCAACGATGTCGACCTGAAGTCGAACACCTTCACGGCCCGCTACATCATCACGGACGAAGACAAGAGCTGGCTCGATCTCCATATTAACACGTCCTACAACAAGACCAATCTCGACCTGACCAGTCTCGCGCCGCAGAACCGGTTCGATCCGGTGACCGGTCTTCCCGTGGTGCTGCCGGCAGGATCACTGTCGACATTCGATGTCGGCACGACCGGCATCGATATCTGGAACACGTCGCGGTTCGAAACGAACGGCATCGCGCATGAACTGACCTATGGCGGCGATTGGGTCGGCGACAACGTCAAGACGGGTGGCGCGGCCGGGGGCGACAGTTTCTACACGCCGTCGGGCAAGCGCAACGTGTCCGGCGCCTATGTCCAGGACAAGCTCACCTGGGACTGGCTCGAAGTCATCGCTGGCCTGCGCTACGACAGCTACAGCCTGAAGGATGACACGCATGATATTTCCGGCGACAGGCTATCCCCGCGCGTCACCGTCGGTGTCTCGCCATTCAACAGCGGCGGGCTTGCCGGCCTGCAATTCTACGGCACTTATGCGGAAGGCTACCGCTCTCCCTCGATCACGGAAACGCTGATCAGCGGCAATCATCCGGCCGGCGTCAGCTTCCCATTCCTGCCCAATCCAAATCTGCGGCCCGAGACCGGCAAGACGACCGAGCTCGGCGTCAACTACAAGCAGAACGATATCTTCGAGCCGGGCGACGCCTTGCGCCTGAAAGCAGCCTATTTCAACAACGATGTCGACGACTATATCGACGGCGTAACGCTGTCGCCGTTCGCTCCAGGCAGTGGCTGCCCCTTCGGCCCCGGAATCCCGATCTGCTTCCAGTATCAAAATTTCGCCAAGGCCAAGATCAACGGTTTCGAGCTGGAAGGCGTCTATGACGCGGCATGGGGCTATGCCGGCCTCTCGGCCTCGATCACGGATGGCCACACCGTTTCCTACAAGGGTGTGGAAGCCGACCTCGCCACTATTCCCTCCTCTCAGGTCACCGCTCAGCTAGGCCTGCGTTTCCTCGAGGACAAGCTGACCGTCGGCGGTGAGGTGCAGTATAACGGCAAGCCGAAGGGCAATGCCGTCGCGGCGGACTACACACTGGTAAATGCTTTCGCCAGCTATCAGGCGACCGACGATCTGAAAGTCGATTTCCGCGCCGACAATCTGTTCGACGTCAATTACGCCAATCCGCTGAACGGCAGCACCACAATTGCGGTCTACGAACCCGGTATCACGCTGAAGCTGGCGGCAACCATGCGCTTTGGAGGCTGACCATGACGCGCTTGACGACATCCCTTCGTCCGCTGACCTCGACGCTGGCGATGTCGCTGACGACAGTTCCGTGGCTGAGCAGTCCGCGCCGGTCCTGACCCTCGAACTTTAATGCCGCGCAGCCTTCCGACAAGGGCTGCCGGCTGACCTTCCTGGTCAGCAACAATCTCGGCGCCGACCTGACCAAGGCGGCGTTCGAGATCGCCCTGTTCAACGAGGCCGGCGTCGTCGACCGGCTGACCGTGCTCGACTTCAAGGACCTGCCGCACGGCAAGACCAAGGTGACGCGCTTAGACCTGGCCGGCACCGACTGCACCAGGGTGGGCCGCGTACTGATCAACAGCGCGACGGATTGCGCTGGCACGGGCGTCGAACCAACTGCCTGCGCGCGCAAGCTGAGGACGGACACCAAGACCCGCCTCGCTTTCGGCGCCTGAGGCGGGACCGCATCCCGCATTCCCAGGAAAAAGTGGCAGGGCCGCCGGCTTCGATTGGTTACCGGTTGAGGCAACCGATCTTGATTTGACAAGTCTAGGCGCATCGCTGCAGTTTCGCGCCCGCGACATGCAGGAAATCAGTCCTTCCCCCGACGCTGGCAACGAGCTGGCAATAGCGCCGGCAGAGCGACTTGCCCAGGCGCGAGCGCAAGCCAGCAACGGCAAGTGGCAGGCTGCGATCGCCATCTCCTGCCTGCTCCATGCCGGCGTGGCGGCGGTTTTTCTGATCTCGTCCGCCGGCAGGTTCGATTCCAGGGAGGCAGAGCAGTCGGAAGGCGGCGATCACAAAGGTGACAAGGTCGCAGGCAGTGCATTGGACAAGGACCCGGCGGCAATGAATGTCACGCTGGTGCCGCCCCTGCCGACGGCCAAGCCTCATCCGGCAAAGGCGGCCGGGCCGGCGCCGACCCAACCTTCTCAGCCCGCGGAGGAACCGATGACACACGCTCCCGAGCCTGCCCGGGACGCCGCGAAGCAGACTTCGGAGCCCTCGGCGGAACCGGTCAAACAGCCCGTGGCCACGCCGGACATACTGGTGGCGGCAACCCCGCGCCCGGATGACCAGAGCGTGGCTGCCAGGACAGAAACGCCGGCACAGCCGAACGCCCAGGCCGAAACCAGCGAAATGCCTGTCACCGTTCCGGACCAACCGCCGATCCCCGTTGCAAGGCCAACTCCAACGGCTGCCCCTGCGACTGCTCGAGCGGAGGAACGGAGCGGCACGGCCGATGGCCAGGACCGGCTGGCGGAAGCGGCCAGCAAGGGCAAAAGGCAAAAAGACCCGGGCGGCGCCGCGGAAGACAGTTACCGCGGCAACGTCTTTCGAAAGCTCGGCAGCGTCAATCGTACTCTCCCGCCTTCGCTGCAACTGGCCGCCCGTAACAATGCGGTTGTGGCATTCGCCATAGGCAGGAAGGGCAACATAGACCAGTTGCGCATTCTGGAAAGCTCGGGATCGCCGACTTTCGACGAGGCCGCGCTTGGCATCGTGCGCAAGGCCGCTCCCTTCCCTCCAATTCCGTCACAGGAATCGAACCCGAGCTTGGAGTTCGAGGTCGGGATCGGCCCGTTTTGACCAGGCCCGGAACAGACGTTGCGGCGCAACCATCAACATCCGCATGAAAGAGACCCCATGTACATCGCCATGAACCGCTTCAAGGTCCAGACCGGCTCGGAGCGCGCCTTCGAAGCCGTGTGGAAGAACCGCGACTCCAGCCTGGCCGACATGAAGGGTTTTCGCGAGTTCCACCTGCTGCGCGGTCCGGTCAACGAGACCGAGGGCTACACGCTGTTTGCGTCGCACACGGTGTGGGCAACTCACGATGATTTCGTCGCCTGGACCAAGTCGGAGAATTTCCGCGCCGCCCACCGGAATGTCGGCATGACGAAAGTCCACTATCTCGGCCACCCGCAATTCGAGGGTTTTTCCGTCGTCGAGGGCGCGTAGATATCGACCTATGCGGCGGCCAACAAGCTGGCATTGCCGCCCGCGGCGGTCGTGTCGACGCAGACCGCTCGCTCATGCGCATAGGCCGCGGGATAAAGCACCTCGCTGACCAGCGGGATGATCGGCCCGCTGCGCTCGGCGATGACCTTGCGCACGATGCGCGCCGCCTCGGGCGTGCCTGAAAAAGCAACCACATCGACGCGCAGCGAGCGCGCCTCGACAGGATCGGGGCGGCCGTCGATGGCCGCCAGCGGCAGGCCTTTGCCGGTCAATGCCGAGAGCACCGCCGGTGCACCAGGCGCAACGGCCAGCACCGCATTGCCGGCTGCGAGCGCCTGGATGGTCTGCGCCAGCAGCGTGTCGCCGTCCGGCCCCAGGCACAGCACCCGGCCGCGCGGCGACAGCGACAGCGTGTTGGCCTCGCCGGTCGGCCCGGGCAGATCGACCTGGCCGAAATCAATGCCGGCGGCGGCACCGATCGCGGCCGCGCCCTTGCCGCGCAGATGCTTCCTCAGGATGGCGACCCGGTCCGGCCGCGTCGCCCAGCCGCCTAGAGCGGGATCGGGCAGATTGTCGGCCAGTTCGGTCGCCGTCACCTTATGGCCTTCGCCGACTTCCGTGCCCGCTTCGGGCCCCTTGCGGAAACGCCTGAGATAGTGCGGCCCGCCGGCCTTCGGCCCGGTGCCGGACAGGCCCTCGCCGCCAAATGGCTGCGAACCGACGACTGCGCCGATCTGGTTGCGGTTGACATAGATGTTGCCGGCATGAATGCCGTCGACGAAATGCTGCACCCGGCCCTCGATACGGGTGTGCAGGCCGAAGGTCAGGCCGTAGCCCTTGCGGTTGATGGCGGCGATGACGCTGTCGATCTGGTCGGCGTCGAAGGTCGCGACGTGCAGCACCGGCCCGAACACTTCGCGCTCCATCTCCTCGATGCCCTTGACCCGGAAGACATGCGGCGCGACGAAGCGGCCATCCTTGGGCGCCTCAAGTTTAGCGATCAGCCGGCCCTGCAGGCCCATCGTCGTGCAATAATCGCGGATCGAACTTTGCGCTTCATCGTCGATCACCGGACCGACATCGGTCGAAATCCGCCAGGGATCGCCGACGTTGAGCGCCTCCATGGCGCCTTTCAGCATCTCCAACATCTTCTTCTCGACGTCTTTCTGGACATAGAGCACGCGCAACGCCGAGCAGCGCTGGCCGGCACTCTGGAAAGCCGACGCGAGGATGTCACGCACCGCCTGCTCGGGAAGTGCCGTGGAATCGACGATCATGGCGTTGAGGCCGCCGGTCTCGGCGATCAGCATGGCGTCCGGCGCCGCGGTCTCGGCCAATTGCTTTTCGATCAGCTTGGCGACCTCGGTCGAGCCGGTGAAGCAGACGCCGGCAATACGCGGGTCCGCTGTCAGCGGGCCACCGACCGTCGGGCCGTCCCCCGGCAGGAGTTGGATAACGTCTTCCGGCACGCCGGCCTCGCGAAGCATCTCGACGGCGCGGAAGGCGATCAGCGGGGTCTGCTCCGCTGGCTTGGCGATCACTGAATTGCCGGTGACGAGTGCTGCCGCGATCTGGCCGGTGAAGATGGCGAGTGGGAAATTCCACGGCGAGATGCAGACGATGGCGCCGCGCGCTTGAGTGCCCGTTTCAGCGTTCGCCGCCTCGGTGGCGTAATAACGCAGGAAGTCGACCGCCTCGCGCACTTCAGCGACGCCGTCGGCCAGCGATTTGCCGGCCTCGCGCGTGGCGAGCGCGAAGAACTCGACGGCATTGGCCTCGTAAAGATCGGCGGCGCGGTTGAGGATAGCGGCACGCTCGGCGACGCGGCGTTTAGCCCAGGCCGGCTGCGCCTCGACAGCGATGCGCACGGCGATCGCGACTTGCTTGGCGGCCGCCTCGTGAACCGTGCCGACCACCTCGGAAGGCTTTGCCGGATTGAGGATCGGGCGCTGCTTGCCGTAGCCGGCGGCGCGCGTGATCGGCTTGGCGTGCCAGCGATCGGGACCCGCGAATGCCGCTCTGGCCTGCTCGATCGCCGCCAGCGTCACCGTGTCGGTGATGTCGAACCCCTTCGAGTTGCGGCGCCCGATCCCAAATATCCGCGAAGGCCGGGCAATCGCCGGATTGATGGCGGACCCCTGGCTTTCGATCGTTTCCAGCGGATCGCGCGCGATATCCTCCGGCTCGACCTCCTCGTCGGTCAATTGGTGCACGAAGGAGGAGTTGGCGCCGTTTTCCAGGAGCCGGCGGACCAGGTAGGCCAGCAGGTCCGAATGCGCGCCGACCGGCGCATAGATACGGCAACGCGTGCCTTCGGCCTTGCGCACCGTTTCGTGCAAGGCCTCGCCCATGCCATGCAGGCGCTGGAATTCGAAGGTGTCACGATTGTCAGCCATCGACAGGATGGCAGCGACGGTGTGCGCGTTATGAGTGGCGAACTGCGGATAGATGCGGTCGGTCATGCCAAGCAGCTTTTTCGCGCAAGCCATGTAGGAGACGTCGGTGTTGGCCTTGCGCGTGAACACGGGATAGCCGGCAAGCCCGAGTGTCTGCGCCCGCTTGATCTCCGTGTCCCAATAGGCACCCTTGACCAGCCGGACCATGATGTTGCGATTATGCTTCTTGGCCAGGGCATACAGCCAATCGATGGTGAAAGCCGCGCGCGGACCATAGGCCTGCACGACGACGCCAAAGCCGTTCCAGCCGGCAAGTTCCGGCTCGGCCAGCACCCGCTCGATCACGTCGAGCGACAGGTCGAGACGATCCGCCTCCTCGGCGTCGATGTTGAGGCCCATCCGCGAATGCCGTGCGGCCAGGGCCAGCGACAACAGCCGCTCGGCCATCACAGGCAGCATCTCTTCCTTTTGCGCTTCTTCGTAGCGTGGATGCAGCGCCGAAAGCTTGACGGAGATGCCATGGTTCTGGCGGATATCTGGCCCGTTCGAGCCGGCATCGAGCGAGGAAATGGCGTCGGCATAGGCCTTGTGATAGCGCAGCGCGTCCGCCTCGGTGCGGGCCGCCTCGCCCAGCATGTCGAAGGAGTAGAGATAACCCTTCTGCGTCATCGGCCGGCCGCGCTTGACGGCTTCCGCGATCGTGCGGCCAAGCACGAACTGCTCGCCCATCTCGCGCATGGCGGCGGCCACCGCCTTGCGGATGACCGGTTCGCCCAGCCGGCGCACCATCGAGCGCAGCGTGCCTTCGATACCGCCCTCACCTTCCTCGAGCACGCGGCCGGTCAGCATCAGCGCCCAGGTCGAGGCGTTGACGAAGATCGAACTCGAACCGCCCGAATGCGCCGACCAGTCGTGCGGCGCGATCTTGTCGGCGATGAGATCGTCCATCGTCTCTGTGTCGGGCACGCGCAACAGCGCCTCGGCCAGGCACATGAGCGCCACGCCTTCCTTGGTGGAGAGGCCGTAGGCCGAGAGGAAGACTTCCATCAGCCGTGGATCGGACGAACCCCGCACCGCTCGCACCAGGTCGGCCGCCCGCGCCGAGATCGCCTTACGGTCTCCGGCCGAAAGCCCGGCCGCCTCGGCCAATCGCTTAACCGCTGCCTCTTCGTCGGGCAAATAATTGGCGCGGATCTGCTGGCGGATGGCGTCGAGCGGCATGGCGGTCCTATGAGCAAGCACAAGGGAACGGGCCGGCGGTCACCGGACCGAATGGCGCAAGCTAGCACAAGTACCAGTTTTCAGGCGGTCTGAAAAAATCGACAGGGCAGCTCAATTGACCTATGGTGTTGCCAAAAATTGCTCTTTCAGGCTGCTGTTTCGATGACAGAAGATCAATTGGACCGCATTGACAGGAACATCCTGTCGGCACTGGCCGGCAACGGCCGGCTTTCGATGTCGGAACTGGCGGCCAAGGTCGGCCTGTCGAAGACACCGGTGCAGGCGCGGGTAAAGCGGCTGGAGAAGGACGGCTATATCAGGGGGTACCAGGCGATCATCGACCGCGAGCGCATGGGCGAAGGCCATGTCGCTTTCGTTCAGGTGAAATTATCGGACACCCGATCCGCCGCGCTCGACGCTTTCAACCGGTCTGTCCAGGCCGTGCCGGAGATCGAGCAGTGCCACATGATGGCGTCGAGCTTCGACTATCTCCTGAAGGTCCGCACGAAGGACATCGCCGCCTATCGCCGCGTGCTCGGTGAGCGCATCTCCGCCCTGCCCCACGTCGCCCAGACCTCGACCTTCGTGGCGATGGAGACGGTCAAGGACAGGTAACCTATTCCGATAGCGTCTTCAGGAACGCCACCAGTGCGGCGCGCTCGCGGTCCGAGAGCTCCAGCGGGTGAATTTCAGAAGTGCCCTCGACGCTTGGCCCAGCCTTGGCATAGTGAGCGACGACTTCGTTGAGCGATGAAAATTGCCCGGCGTGCATGTAAGGCGGCCGCGTCGCCGCACCGCGCAGCGACGGCGTCTTGTAGGCGCGCACAAGTTCCGGCGCATCCTTGACCATGAAGCGCAGCTCGCCGCAGGCACTGGCCTCGCCATCGCGATAGGCGCCGAAGCAGTTGAACGGGTCGGCCTCGACCTGAGCCACCGCATCGACGCGCCCACGGTCCGCCGGCAGGTCGGCAACAGGCGGCACACCCGTGTTGTGAAAGCCGTTGTCGCTGAAGCGCGGGCCGTTGTGGCAGGTCACGCAATTGGCCTTGCCGACGAACAGTTTCAACCCAAGGATTTCCTCCGTGGAAAAGACGGCATCGCCTTTCGGCTCGGCACCTGTCGCAAGGTCCAGCGCAAAGCGGTCGAAGCGTGTCGGTGCCGGCTCAATCGAGCGTTCGAAAGCGGCGATCGCCTTGCCGATGTTGGCATAGACGCCGTTGATTGCATCACGCTGCGCGTCGCTCATCGCGTTCCAGGCGGTTTTTTCGGCATCGCTTCCAAGCGGGCTGGCATTTGGCGGAATGCTGGATAAATCAGGCAATGGCCCGAAGATGCGCTCATAGCGTTCGCCGAAACGCGCCTTCATGTAATGCGCGTAGGCAGCACGGTTTCCTGCCTGTTCCAACGGGTTTTCGAGCGGTGTCAGCGCCTGCGCCCACAGGCTGTCGCGCCGTCCGTCCCAGAAAAACCAGGGGTCGCGCGCCACGCCGGCCAGCGGCATGGTGCGCCGGTTGGTGTGGCCGACCCCGACCGCCTGCGGCAGGTCGTCCTGGAACTGCCGGTCGATCTTGTGGCAGGTCGAGCAGGACACCGTACCGTCGCGGCTCATCCCGACGTCGAAGAACAGCGTCGAGCCGAGCGCCGCCGCGGCCGGCTCATCGGCGAAGCGGTTGGTGGTATCAAGCTTCAGCGCCGGCAGCGTATTCAGCGCGAGCGATGCAATCGTCTTCTTCTCGGCATCCGAAAAATCCGGCTTGCCGCAACCGGCAAGGATGGCTGCCACCGTCAGTGCCAAAAAGCAGAAAAAGCGCTTCATCGACCGCTCACAGCACCACGTTGAACAGCACAGTGTCGGAGCCCGCGCCGGATGATATGGCGAAACGCAGTTGCCACCAGCCGCTCATCGTGAATTTCACCCCTTCGATGCGGTAGCGTCCTTCGCCTAGATAGTCGGTCGCCTGCGGGCTGGTCGGCAGACCGTGATTGTGTTGCGGCATGCCGCCGGAGATGGCAATCGCGGCTCGTTCCACCGAGGCCCCTGTCTTCGTCTTCAGCGTCAGCAGCCAGGATTCCAGTTCGCCCTGCCGCACGACGCCTCGTTCCGGCACGAAACTCGCTACGTACAGCCCGTTGTCGGTTTTTTTCGTCCGCGAGACATCCGGGCCGACGGGCTGTGCCGAATGCGGCGCGGTCAGATAGACGGCCGCGAGAACGCCGACCAGCAAAGCAGCCAGACCAAGACCTGCCAGGAGATAACGCCATAATGATGCCAAACCGGTTCCTCTTTCGCGGATAACGTCCTGCCGGGCGGATCGCATCCCGCCGGCCTGTGGGAAAACGCTGTGGCGGAAAAAAGCCTGCTTGCCAAGCATGGCGCCGCGTCCGGCAAAAAGCTACAGCACCGAAATCACTGGAGGATTGCAGATGGTGGGAAACGGCGTCGCCTCGATCGGCGAATGCATGCTGGAACTGTCGGGCCAGACCGGGCCGAACTGGCGCATGGGCTTTGCCGGCGACACGTTCAACACGCTGTGGGCCTTGCATGCGCTAAGCGCTGGCCGGCCGGCAACCTATGTCTCGGCCTTCGGCGACGACCCTTTCTCGCAGGGTCAGATCGACTTCTTCGCCGAAAACGGCATCGGCATCGGCTCCAGTCCGGTCATACCGGGCGCGCGCCCTGGCCTCTATTCCATCACGCTGACCGGCGCCGAGCGCTCCTTCACCTACTGGCGCGGTGACGCCGCCGCCAGGCAGCTCGCGTCGGACCCGGCGGCACTGGCGAAAAATCTGGAAAATCAGGCGCTTGTGTACTTTTCCGGAATCACTTTGGCAATTCTCGATGAGACCGCGCGCAAGACGCTGCTGGCCGCCGTGGCAAAGGCGCGCGCGGCGGGCTCGCTGATTGCCTTCGATCCAAATTATCGGCCACGGCTCTGGCGCAACCGCAAGGACGCGCAAACAGCGGTTGCCGAGGCGCTTGCGGTTACCGACATCGCGCTGCCGACGTTCCCCGACGAGCAGATGCTGTTCGGCGATGATACACCGCAGGCGACCGCCGAGCGCCTCGGGCAATTGGTCAAGGAGGTCGTGGTCAAGAACGGCGAGGCACCGGCGTTGATTGGCAAGGGTGGAGCGCCGCGGGAGATCGCCGCAATCCACGTGGCTGCGCCCGTGGACACGACAGGTGCGGGCGATTCCTTCAACGGCGGCTATCTCGCCGCACGGCTTGGCGGGATTGACCCGGCGGACGCTGTCCAGCGTGCGCACCGCGTCGCCGCCGCCGTCGTGCAGGTCCGGGGCGCGCTGGCGCCGTTCGAGACGCTACGGGCGGCGTTCGAGCAATCCTGAAAAAGTTAGCCCTGCCGGAAGCGATATTCCGTCACGTGGTGGTAGATCGCGCCAGGCCATAGCGTCGCCTGCGGGAAATAGGGCCGGTTCGGCGCGTCGGGCCATATCTGCGGCTCCAGACAGAAGCCGCTGAAGGCCTTGTAACCCCGTCCGTCCAGGCCGCTGCGTGGCGTCACATACTGCCCGGTATAAAGCTGAACACCGGGCTCGGTGGTCCAGACTTCCATCTCGACGCCGGAACTCGCCCCTTGCACCCAGGCTGCCTGCTTAAGCGGACCGCGCGCCGCGGCCAGGCAGAAATTCTGGTCGTAGGGCAACTGTTCGCCCTCGGTCTCCATGCGCAGCGGTCGCGCCTGGCGAAAATCGAAGGGCGTGCCGTCGACCGGCTTGACCACGCCCGTCGGGATCATGTCGCCGTCGACAGGCAGATAGGCGCCAGCGTTCAGCATCATCCTGTGGTCGAGAATGTCGCCCGTGCCGCCATCGTCGAGGTTGAAATAGGAATGCTGGGTGAGATTGCACGGCGTCGGCTCCTCGCAGGTCGCCGTCAGTTCGACGCTGAGCGTGCCGGGAATTTTCAGCCGGTAGGTGCAGGTAACGTCGAGCGCGCCGGGAAAGCCCATAGCGCCATCGGGATCATGCAGCGTCAGCGTGACGAAGTCCCTGCCATGCAGCGAAACCGTCCATGGCCGGTGGGAATAGCCTTGCGAGCCGCCATGCAGCGTATGCTTGTCCAGGAAGTTGCGCTCAGTCTGATAGCGGTTGCCGCCAATTGTAAAACGAGCGTCGCCGATGCGGTTGGCGTAGCGCCCAACCACCGCCCCGAAGAAGCCAGTATCGGTCTCATACGCTTCCAGAGTGCCGTAGCCGAGAACCAGCGGCGCATCATGCCCGGCCAGGCGCAGGTCCTGGACGATGGCGCCGAGCCCGATGATGTTGGCGGTGAGGCCACCGCCCGTGATCGTGAAGCGGCGGACCGGTTCGCCTGCCTGCGTCGTGCCGAAAACCTCGCCGTCCTTCATCATCATGCCCGCAAAACGTCAGTGGATCCAAAGGACTTCGGCTGGTTCTTCAGCCTTGAGGCAGGTTTACGAGCCTGCCTCAGGACTAGCCTATCAGAGGCCGAGGCCGCCGATGCACACATATTTCGTATCGAGGTAATCCTCGATGCCCTGATGTCCGCCCTCCTTGCCAAGTCCGGATTCCTTGACGCCGCCGAACGGTGCTTCAGGTGTCGTGATCAGCCCTTCATTGACGCCGACCATGCCGTATTTCAGGCCTTCCATGACCCGGAAGGCGCGGCCGAGGTCGCCGGTGTAGAAGTAGCAGGCAAGGCCGAACTCTGTGTCGTTGGCGAGCGCCACGGCCTCTTCCTCGGTCTCGAACTTAAACACAGGTGCGACCGGGCCGAAGATCTCTTCCTTCATGAAGCGCATTTTCGGCGTCGCGTTGGCGATGACCGTCGGCTGGAAGAACGAACCGCCGAGCGCGTGGCGCTTGCCCCCGGCGACGACCTTGCCGCCCTTGGCCGTGGCGTCGGCGATCAGCTCCTCGACCTTCTCGACCGCCTTCTCGTCGATCAGGGGCCCCTGCTGGACGCCCTCTTCCAGGCCGGAACCGACCTTCAGCCCGTTGCTGGCCGCGGCGAGTTTCTCGACGAACTTGTCATAGACGCCGGCCTGGACCAGGAAGCGGTTGGTGCAGACGCAGGTCTGGCCGGAGTTGCGATATTTGGCGGTGATCGCGCCGGCCACGGCACGCTCGATATCGGCGTCGTCGAAGACGATGAAGGGCGCGTTGCCGCCGAGTTCCATCGATACCTTCTTGACGGTCACCGACGATTTCTGGATCAGGATCTTGCCGACCTCGGTGGAGCCGGTAAAGGTGATCTTCTTGACCAACGGATTGGCGCAAATCTCGTCGCCGATCTCACCGGCGGCGCCGGTCAGGATGTTGACGACGCCCTTGGGAAAGCCGACTTCCTCGGCAAGCGCCCCCCAGGCAAGGCCGGAATATGGCGTCTGCGAGGCCGGCTTGACGACAGCGGTGCAGCCCGCGGCAAGTGCGGGACCGAGCTTGCGGGCCAGCATCGAGGACGGGAAATTCCATGGCGTGATGGCGGCGATGACACCGACAGGTTCTTTCGTCACCAGGATGCGGCGGTCCGCCCACGGCGAGGGCACGACATCGCCATAAGTGCGGCGGCCTTCTTCGGCGAACCACAGGATGTAGGCGGCAGCCGAACCGATCTCGCCCTTGGACTCGAACAGCGACTTGCCCTGCTCGATGGTGAGCAGTTCGGCGAGCACGTCCTGATTGTCCATCATCGCGTCATGCAGCTTGCGCAGCAGCTTCGAGCGCTCGAGCGCGGTCGTCTTGCGCCAGGTTTTGAAAGCTTCATCGGCGGCCTCGATGGCGCGGCGAGTTTCTGCCTTGCCCGACTTCGGTACGGTGCCGATCTTGAGACCTGTAGCCGGGTTGTTCACATCGACCGTCTGGCCGCTGTCGGCCTGCACCCATTCCCCGTTGATGAGATTGGCCTGCCGCATGAAATGGCTGGTTTTCTGAAGCATGGTCTAGCCTCCGTTCGGCGCTCACGGGCCGCTATCTGGATGTCTTCGGTAAAGCGCAGGCAGGACCGCGCGCTGGAGCCATTGCTCTTAACCTAGGGAAAGCCCCGCAAGCAATCGCAAGATGGCATATAGGGGTTGGACCAGCACAAGACGAGAGCGCGTTGCGTACGCCGTCGCCAACCTTATCCGAAAACATGCAGGACAACCGTCAGCCAGAAAGCGGTTGTGATCGCCGCGCAGGCCGTGGCGATGGTCATCTGGTTCGATGCCAGCGCCTGGCCGGTGTTGAACTGCACCGCGATGAGATAGGAATTGATGCCGGAGGGCAGCGCCGCCACCACGACCGCCACCTTGGCGGTCAGGGGCGGCAGGCCGAGCAGCCAGACGAAGGCAAGAACCAGTGCCGGCATCAGGAACAGTTTGAGCGCCGAAAGCGCCAGCGCCGGCCGGACATTGCCTGATATCCCGAAGCGGCGCAGGCTGAGCCCCATGGCAAACAGCGCCACCGGCCCGGCCGTATCTGCCAATGCATCCACCAGGCGCATGGCGAGACCAGGCAGCGGCACGCCGCTGAGCCGCCATGCCAGCCCCAGCACAATGCCGATGATCAGCGGATTGATGAACAGCCGCCTGAGGAAACTTCTGATAACACGCAAGGGATGGACGTGTTCGCCGCTGCCGCGCCCGAACATCTCGAACAGCACGATCGAAGCCATCATCATGATCGGCAGATGCACCGAGACCAGCAGCGACAGCACTTCGAAGCCGCTCGGACCGAATATGCCAAGGATGAAGGGAGCGCCGAGCAGCACGACGTTGGAATAGGCAGACGACACCCCGCCGACGACCCCGGCGCGCGCATCGCGACCGAAGACCCGCGTGGTGACGACATGGCCGGCGGCCCAGGTGATCGCCACGGCGGTGAAATAGGCACCCCATAGCGGCCATGGCGCCACGCCATGAAAATCGGCATTGACCATGGTCTGGAACAAGAGCAGCGGCATTGCCACCGAAACCGCGAAGTCGGATATCCCCTCGCCGCTCGCCGGTCTCAAATAGCCCGTGAGCCCGGCGAGATAGCCGAGCGCGACAAGACTGAAGACGAACAGGACGGTTTCGGTAAGCGGAGACATTTTTCAGGGATAGGCGAGCCACGGTCGCGGCGCAATCGCGCCCGAATTTGATCATCGTCGGCTGGCGGAGTTATAGATGGCTTGGATCATCAGGGCGGAACGACAAATGACCTTTGTCGAAACCTCGAAACCTCGTCTTTTCCTGCGTGCGTGGCTGACGTTGTTAGTCGCCATGCTTGTCTGCGTTGCCGCGTCGATGCTTCGGCCTGTCGAGGCAAAGGACCTCAAGGGCGTGGCGCTGATCGTTGGCCAGTCCAGATACGAACACCTCGCCGCCCTGCCCAACCCGGCCAATGATGCTCGCGACATGGCCAAGATGTTGACGGATCTCGGCTTCGACGCCCGCAACGTCACCGACCGCGATGCGAGTAAACTGAAGCGCGACCTCGAACGCTTCGTCGAGGATGCCGAGGGCGCCGACGTCGCCCTCGTCTATTATTCGGGTCACGGATCGAAGCCGGCGGCGAGAATTATCTGGTCCCGGTCGATGCCGATGTTGCGTCGCTCAAGGATGCCAATCAGGCACTGGTGCCGATTTCCGACGTCGTGGACGAATTGAGGAAAACCGTGCCGGTGACGATCATGCTGCTCGATGCCTGCCGGACCAATCCGTTTCCAGCCGATGCCATGGTGCGGCGCGCGCCAACCGCCTCGGCCGAGCCGATCGGAGCTGGCGGGCTGGAACCGGTGCGCGGCGCCAAGGCCCTCGGCAACGCGCCGGCGGCCGATGCGAGCCTCGGCACGGTGATCGGCTTCGCCGCGGAACCCGGCCGTCCGGCGCTCGATGGCGCCGCTGGTGAAAACAGCCCCTACGCGGCGGCTTTGCTGCGCCACCTCGCGGCGATGAAAGGCACCGAGTTCGGCTCGGTGATGCGCATGGTGACGGAGGAGGTCTATCTCGACACCAAGACCAAGCAGCGCCCCTGGGTCAACGAAAGCCTGCGCCGCCTACTCTATTTCGGTGTCGCGCCGCCGGAGCCGACCGGCGATGACGGGCTGATCACCGGCGAGCGGCGGCAGTTGCTGCTGACCATTTCCGATCTGCCCGACCCCAAGCGGGCACAGGTGGAGCTGGCATCGCTGCAGGAAGGCGTCCCGCTCGACGCGCTCTACGGCGTGCTGAAGGCGCTCGGCACCGAGAAAATCCCCGAAGATCCGACCGACCTGCGGAAAGTGCTCGATGCGCAGGCCGAGCGCCTGAAGAAGATGATGTCCGAGCGCGCCGCGTTGCGCACCGACGACCCGGATATCAAACGTCTGGTCGCCTCCGCCGACAAGGCAATCGGCCAGGGTGCGATCGCCACGGCGCGAAAATTCCTCGACGATGCCGTGGGGCGGGTCGAGGAGACCAACGACACGGTCGATCAGTCTGAGGAATTGATCAAGCGGAAGCGCATCGCCGATGCCGCGATCTACGCCAAGCGGGCCGACGCCTCGGCGCTGGTCTTCGACTACAGATCGGCCGCCAGCGACTACGCCAAGGCGATCTCGCTGGCCGAGAAATGGGATGACAAGCTTCGCTGGAACTACAAGAACCAGGAGGCGGAGGCGCTTAATTCCTATGGCTACGCCACCGGCGACCTGGATGCACTTCAGCACGCGATCGAAGCTTATCGCGCCATCTTGAACTTCGTTCCCAATGGCGAACAGAATCGCGACTGGGCCATCACCCGCAATAACATGGCCGTGGTGCTGCAGAACATCGGCGAGCGCGAGACCGAAACCGCGCATCTTGAAGAGGCCGCGCAGATTTTTCGCGATTCGCTTGCCGTGTTCGAACGTGTGAAAGACGATCTCAACTGGGCCGCCGCGCAGAACAATCTCGGCAACGTGCTGTTGAAGATCGGCGAACGCGAGAGCGACCCGAAGCGCTTGAACGAGGCGGTGGCGGCGATGCGCGCCACACTGGAGAAGCGCCCGCGCGACAAGGTTCCCCTCGACTGGGCTTCCTCGCAGAACAATCTTGGCCTCGCGCTCTATGCACTCTCCGAACGTGAACCCGGCGGCGAGCATCTGGCGCAGGCGGAAGCGGCCTACCGGCTGGCGCTCGAGGAATACACGCGCCAGAAAACGCCGGTCGAATGGGCGATGGTCGAGAACAATCTCGGCAATACGCTTGTGACCTTCGGCATCCAGCTCAACGACAAGGCCAGGATCAACCAGGCCGCCGACGCCTTCCGCGCCGCGCTCGAAGTGCGAACCCGCGACACATTCCCCGTCTCGTGGGCCACCAGCCGGCTCAACCTCGGCAATGCGCTGAGTGGTATCGCCCGTTTCGACATGGGCACCGGCACGCTCGAAGAGGCCGCGGCAGCCTACGACGATGCGCTGACGGTGTTCACCAGGCAGCGCTTTCCGATGGACTGGGCGTCGGCGCAGAACAATCTCGGCTCGATTTACCAGACACTTGGCCAGCGCACCCGCGATGCAGCCAGGCTGGAGCAGTCGGCGGCGGCGTTCCAGGCAGCCCGGCAGGTGTATGTCAGGCGAAAATTCCCGCTAGACTGGGCGATGAGTTACTACAATCTCGGCAACACGTTGCAGCTTCTTGGCGGCGTGTCGGACAAACCCGAGCACTACAGCGAGGCGATCGCCGCCTACCGCGACGCATTGCGCGAGTACAAACGCGACACCAACCCGCGGCAATGGGCGCTGAGCCAGGCCGGCCTCGGCTCGACGCTGCACTGGTTGAGCATGAGTAATGCCGACGCCGGGACCATGCGGGATTCGATCGCCGCACGGCGATCGGCACTTGAGGTGCTGACCCTCGAGACGGCCCCCGTCGACTGGGCCAACGCCCAGAACGGCATCGGCATGAGCCTGTTCAACCTCGGCAACATCGAACGGACCGGCAAATATCTCGATAAGGCCGAGGCGGCGTTCACGGCGACGCTGAAAGTGTTCACCAGGCAAAGCCAGCCCTTGCAGTGGGCCTTCGAACAGAACAATCTTGGCGATGTCAGCTGGAACCGCGCCAGCCATGGCGGCGGCAAGCCCGAATATCTCAAGGCGATTGCATTCTTCGAGAACGCCAAACAGGGCTTTGCCGAAGCCAGCTACACGATCCCCATCCCGCTCACCGATCAGAAGATCGATCTGGTGAAGCAGCAGCTCGCCAAAATGTGAGGCGTGAGACGCGGCTGACGCCCGGCTTGTCTTTGTGCCCGCTTTCCAATCCCTATATGCGAATGGTTGGAGCCCGATACGGACTCACGGAAGGGTGGCGATGATCCGGTTAGCCTTGGCGTTGTTCCTGCTTGTCGTCCCCGCTGCCGCGCACGCGACGGACGCTGGCTGGGCGCTGCTGCGCGATGGCGGCCATGTCGTGCTGCTGCGCCACGCCATGGTCACCGGCACCACCGACCCGGCCAATTTCGACATCGGCAATTGCGCCACCCAGGTCAATCTGTCGGCGCGCGGCAAGCAGCAGGCAAGCAAGATCGGCGCCCTGTTTGCCGCGCGCGCGGCTCCCATCGAGCGCATCCTGTCCAGCCGCTATTGCCGCTGCCTCGACACCGCGCGCACCGCCTTCGAGGCCGAGCCGGAGCTGTTCGCGCCGCTCGATCTCTTGAAAGGTGACGACGCGCGGAAAGCAGCGCAGATCGCCGCCATCATGAAGGAAATTCGCGCCTATTCCGGCTCCGACAACCTGGTCCTGGTCACCCATCTCGAAAACATCGTGGCGCTGACCGGCGTGTCGCCCCGCGAAGGCGAAGCCGTGGTGGTCGAGCCGCAAGGCGACGGCTTGCGCGTACTTGGCCGCGTCACCTTCTGAGGCCGCTGCTCCCGATCGCGGGCGCGGCAAATGAGTGTTGCCGAAATGCCACCCCGAAAGAAGCGGCGAATTCGAAACGACAATGTCGCTTGCGACAACCAGTCGCAGGGGCTATAGGCGCGCTCCCGGTCACGAAAACCGAAGCGAGCACAACGGTTGGAGCTTTCGTCTCCGCTCGTGCAGGCTGCTTTGCAGTCCTGTATACGGCGCCGTCTCGGGGATTGGGATTGAGGATGTAGCTCAGAGGTGAGAGCGCCGGATTTGGGTCCGGAGGTCGAGGGTTCGAGTCCCTTCATCCACACCACGGATAGCTCAGTTGGGTAGAGCATCAGATCGTTAATCTGATTGTCGAAGGTTCGAATCCTTCTCCATTGGCCTGATAAGCCAGCACCCTGCCAGGTGTTATCTGAACCGGTCCGGGGACTGCAATGCTGAAGACGTGACAGACGGCCGAAGCCTTCGGGCCAGGACGTATCGAAAGGTCCGATGCCATCGGCTCGCGGCCAGGCTCGCGGTAATGGTCAAGGCGCATCGATGCCGGCAAGGGAGGCTCGCTCCGGCGCCCGCTTCGCTGCCCCGCGATCCGCTCCCACAGGCCCGCCGCGCATCGATGCCAGTCCCCGGACCATTCGTGTCCGGAATTGGAAGTGAACGAGAAACGAAGGGAAGATCGACGCATGACGTGACGCCCGCATGGGCCATGCCCGACAGGAGTAAGACAATGACTATTCTCGATACAGTTCTTGAGCGCGAGCGCGTCCTGGTTAAGGAAAACGAACGTGCCCTCACTCTCTACAAGGGAGAGATCAAGGCTGTCCTGCTGCCGGGTGAGCACTGGCTCGCCAACCGGAACCAGAGCCTTGAGGTGTCCCGGCACGATCTGAAGAGCCCGGAATTCGTTTCGGCGTACGAGAAGGCGTTGTTCGACAAGCTCCCGGACGTGGCCGCGCGTCATTTCACCGTCGTGCGCACCGGGCGCACGGAAGTTGCGGTCATCGAGCGTGATGGCAACCTGCATTCCGTGCAGGCCCCCGACCGTAAGCTGGTGCTGTGGACGGACGCCGGACCGTGGAAGGTGACGGTGGTCGACACCTCGGCCGATCTTGGCATCGATCCAGCGGTCATGCGCCGGCTCGGCCAGGCTCGGAAGACGGAATTGATGTCCGTTCACCCGGTTGTCGACGGCCAAGCCGGGCTGCTGTTCATCGACGGTGTCCTTGTGCGGACGCTTGCCGCTGGCGTGCACGGCTTCTGGAACGTCGGACGGATGGTGCAGATCAAGGTCGTCGACCTCAAGCGTCAGTCGCTCGATGTCGCCGGGCAGGAAGTGCTGACCAGGGATCGCGTCACGATCCGCGTCAACATCGCGGCCGAATACCGGGTCGTCGATCCGGTCAAGGCGGTGAGCGCGGTGAAGGACTTCTCCGAGGCCCTCTACCGCGCCCTGCAGTACGCGTTCCGCAAGACGCTGGGCGCGCTCACCCTCGACCAGATCCTCGAAAAGAAGGTGACGGTCGACGAGGAAGCGGCGGCCAAGGTCCGTGCCGACATGGCCGAGATCGGGGTCGAGGTCAGCGACATCGCGCTCAAGGATGTCATCCTGCCGGGTGAGATGCGCGAGATCCTCAACCAGGTGGTTTCGGCCGAAAAGCAGGCCGAGGCCAACGTCATCCGCCGCCGCGAAGAGACGAACGCCACGCGTTCCCTGCTCAACACGGCCAAGGTCATGGCGGAGAACCCGGTGATGCTGCGGCTGAAGGAGCTCGAGGCTCTGGAAACCATCGCCGGCAAGGTCGAGCGGCTGACCGTCCACAACGGAACGGGCGGGCTGCTGAACGACCTGGTCAAGCTCCGCGACGGTTGAGCTTACGTTGCGTCAACGGAAGGGCCGCCGGGTCGACCGGCGGCCCTTCTTGCGTTTCCTGGGCATCCCACCCATCTGCGCCCGGCTTAACAGGCCTTTTCCTGCCGGGAAAAACCGATTAGACAGCGCCCAAACGAATGCGGACAGATTCCGCCCGCAAAGAAGGAAAAGCCCCTTGTCCACCACGAACTCCACCACGTTCGACAAAGTCGCCAAGATCATTGCCGACACCAGCGAGATCGATATCGACACCATCACGCCCGAGAGCCACACCATTGACGATCTCGGTATCGACAGCCTCGACTTCCTGGACATCGTGTTCGCCATCGACAAGGAATTCGGCATCAAGGTGCCGCTGGAAAAGTGGACCCAGGAAGTCAATGACGGCAAGGCTTCGACCGATGATTACTTCGTCATGAAGAACCTGTGCGCCAAGATCGACGCGCTGGTTGCCGCCAAGACCGTCTGAGGTCATCAGGGCGCGTGACTTGACGCGCTCCGTCACCTGACCCACAAAGCCGCTCATGAGCAGCCCCCACGACGTCGTCATCACAGGGATCGGCCTAGTTTCCTCGCTGGGGGAAGGTCCTGAAGCCCATTGGCAGAAGCTGGCGCAACCCGGCCCGGAGCCGGTGCTCGAGCCCGCGCGCTTCGCGCCCTACACGGTTCATCCACTGCCCGAGATCGACTGGAACCTGCAGATCGCCAAGCGCGGCGATCAGCGGCAGATGGAGACATGGCAGAGGCTCGGCACCTATGCGGCGGGCCTCGCGCTCGACGACGCCGGCATCAAGGGCAATGACGAACTCTGCACCACAATGGACATGGTTGTGGCGGCCGGCGGCGGCGAGCGCGACGAAGCGGTCGACGCCGACATTCTAGCCGCTTCGGAAAACCGCAACGACCGCGACGTGCTGCTTAACGAGAAGCTGACCACCGAATTGCGGCCGACGCTTTTCCTGGCGCAGCTTTCCAATCTGCTCGCCGGCAACATCTCCATCGTCCACAAGGTCACCGGCTCGTCCAGGACCTTCATGGGTGAGGAAGGCGCTGGCGTCGCCGCCGTCGAGACGGCCGCCGCGCGCATCCGCTCCGGCCAGTCGACGCACATCCTGGTCGGCGGCGCCTTCCAGACGGAACATTCCGACATGCTGCTGGGCTACGAGCTGGCCGGTTATCTGCATCGCGGCCCGTGGAAGCCTGTCTGGCAAAGGCAGGGCGCCGAGGGCGGCGGCGTGGTCTCTGGTTCCGGCGGAGCCTTCCTGGTGCTTGAGCAGCGCGAACACGCGGCAAGTCGCGGACGCAAGATCTATGCTGAACTCGGCCCCGTCGTCTCCGGCCGCGCCAGGCGCGCGCGCGGAGAACTCGACACCGAGATCGCTCTCCTCCTCAAACAGGCGCTGCCGAACGGCAAAATGCTCGCCATGTCGGGAGCATCAGGCGCGCATGCGGCAACAGGGGCCGAAAAGGCGGCGCTCGACGCCAATCCGGCGATATCGGCGCGCGGTTTTGCAACGTTGACCGGGCACATGAAGGAAGCGCAGTTTCCCTTCGCCGTGGCGCTGGCGGCACTCGCGGTCGACCGCAAGGCCGCCTACCCTGTCTTTGACGCCACGGCCGAAAAGCCATTTGAAGGCATTCCCGTGAGCGTCCTTGCAACGGCGATCGGCTATCACCAATTCGAGGGCATGGCGCTCGTCAACGCCGCTTGAGGCGGCGTTTGGCGAACGCACTGCAGAGATAAGAGGGCTCCCGGATGGCCAATTTCAGAGATCACATGGGCAGGCCCGTGGTTGCCGTCACCGGTATCGGGGTGGTGACCTCGCTCGGCGTCGGCAAATCAGACAACTGGGCCGCGCTGACCTCGGGCAAGTCGGGCATCCACCCGATCACTCGCTTTCCGGTCGACCACCTCAACACACGGATCTCCGGCATGGTCGATTTCCTGCCGTCGAGCTCAAAGGGAGCAAGCCTCCTCACCTATGAACTGGCGGAAACCGCGGCGCAGGAGGCTGTTGGCGAAGCCGGCCTGACTTCCGGCGATTTCGGCGGCCCTCTCTTCCTCGCCTCGCCGCCGGTCGAGCTCGACTGGCACGACCGCTTTTCGCTCTACAATTCCGACAAGCACGATTCCGGCGCCGAAAGGTTGCTGCGCGTGGCGCGCGGCCTGAAGGAATTCGATCTCTTCGAAACCACCCAGTTCGGCTCGATCGCCGACCGGCTCGCCGACCGGTTCGGCACACGTGGCCTGCCGATCACGCTTTCGACGGCTTGCGCCTCCGGCGCCACCGCCATCCAGCTCGGCGTCGAGGCGATCCGCCGTGGCGAATGCGATCGGGCGCTGTCGATCGGCGCCGACGGCTCGGCGACCGCCGAGGCGCTGATCCGCTTCTCGCTGCTGTCGGCGCTCTCCACCCACAACGACAATCCGGAAAAGGCTTCCAAGCCGTTTTCCAAGGACCGTGACGGCTTCGTGTTGGCCGAGGGATCTGGCGCTCTGGTGCTGGAATCGCTGGAGGCGGCGCTTGCCCGTGGGGCCGCCGTTCTCGGCATCCTCAGCGGCTGTGGCGAAAAGGCCGACGATTTCCATCGCACGCGCTCCAAGCCGGATGGATCGCCGGCGATCGCCGCCGTCCGGGCCGCACTTGCCGATGCGGGTCTCGGCGAAGACGAGATCGACTATGTCAACGCACACGGCACCTCGACGCCGGAAAACGACAAGATGGAACACCTGTCGCTGTCGACGGTGTTTGGCGAGCGCATCGGCTCGATGCCGATCTCGTCCAACAAGTCGATGATCGGCCACACGCTGTCGGCGGCGGGCGCTGTCGAAGCGGCGTTTTCGCTGATGACGATGCGCGAAAGCGTCATTCCTCCGACCATCAATTATGACAATCCTGACCCGGCGATCGTGCTCGACGTCGTGCCGAACAAGAAGCGCGATGCGCAGGTTCGCTCCGTTCTGTCGAACTCCTTCGGCTTTGGCGGCCAGAACACTTGCCTTGTCATGGCGCGGGAACCGGTCTAAGCGAGCCCTTTCCGCTTAACAGAACCGACAGGCTCCATGCGCGCACTGCAACTTATCGAGGACCGCCGCCTTGAAACGGTGGACCTGCCACTCCCGCCGCCTCCCGCGCTTGGCGAAGTGACGCTGCGCATCAAGGCGGTGGCGCTGAACCATATCGACGTCTGGGGCTGGCGTGGCATGGCCTTCGCCAAGCGCAAGCTGCCGCTGGTCGTCGGCGCGGAGGCCTCCGGCGAGGTGGAGGCGGTCGGTCCCGGCGTTTCCAGCCTGCTGCCCGGACAATTGGTATCGATCTACGGCGCGCGCACCTGCGGCCTCTGTCGTGCCTGCCGCGAAGGTCGCGACAACCTGTGCGAGCATGTTTCGGGCGTTCACGGCTTCCATCTCGACGGTTTCGCGCAGGAGAAGATCAACCTGCCGGCGCGCCTGCTGGTCCCCGCCCCGCCCGGTGTGACCGATATCGGGGCCGCGGTCGCGCCCGTTACCTTCGGCACCGTCGAGCACATGCTGTTCGACAATGCCAGGCTGCAGCCCGGTGAGACGATCCTCGTTCATGCCGGCGGGTCCGGCATCGGCTCGGCGGCCATCCAGTTGGCCAAGCGGATGGGCTGCACGATCATCACAACGGTCGGCTCGAACGACAAGATCGACAAGGCCCAGGCTCTCGGCGCCGACCATGTCATCAACTACCGCGACGATCGCTTCGAGGGCGTCGTGCGCAAGCTGACGAAGAAGAAAGGCGTCGACGTGGTGTTCGAGCATGTCGGCACCGACACCTTTGCCGGCTCGATGCTGTGCCTGAAGCGCGGCGGTCGCCTGGTGACCTGTGGTTCGACCTCCGGCGTGTCGGCACAGATCAACCTGATGCAGCTCTTCCAGCAGCAGTTGAAACTGCTCGGATCCTTCGGTTGCCGCATGGAGAACATGGCCAACGCCATGCAAAAGATGGCCGCGGGACAGGTCGCCCCGGTAATCGACACCGAGGTCGGCTTCGACGATATCGATGCCGCGCTGAAGCGCATGGAAGGCCGCGACGTTTTCGGCAAGATCATCCTGCGCGTCGCCTAGAGTCGGATGATTTCAGGTCGAATCGACTGAAATCTGAATCCGCCTCTAAATCAAGGAATAGAGCATGATGTCATCCGAAAACCGCTTCACACTTTTCGGCATCATGCTCTAGGGCCTCGATGTCCGTGCTCAAGAAGCTTCGCCGCGATCTGAAATTTCGCCATGGCAGACAATTGCGCCAGGTGAATTACTGGTTTGTTGCGCGTCTCGCGATGGTCATCATGTCGCTGCTGCGCCTGCTGCCGGTCGACAGCGCGCTGAATTTTGCCGACCGCACCGCACGCCTCATCGGTCCAAGGGTCGGGCGCCACCAGGTCGCCCTCGACAATCTGCGCAAGGCGTATCCGGAAAAGAGCGAGGACGAAATCCGAGCCATCGCGTCCGACATGTGGGGCAACATGGCCCGCCTTGCCGCCGAATACATCTTCCTCGACGCCCTCTTCGACTATGACCCAGCCGCCGGCAAGCCCGGCCGTATCGAGGTCAAGGGAACAGAGCATTTCGTTGAGATCGCGGCCGAGAAGCAGCCGCACATCGTCTTCACCGGCCATCTCGGCAATTTCGAGCTGCTGCCGGTGGCGGCCGCGACCTTCGGCATGAACATCACGGCGCTGTTTCGGCCGCCCAACAACCCTTACCTCGCCGACTATATCCTTTCGACAAGGCGATCGACCATGGGAGGCTTGCTGCCTTCGATGGCCGGCGCCTCGTTCGCGCTGGCGGGAGTGTTGGACAATGGCGGCAATATCGGCGTTCTCGTCGACCAGAAGTTCTCCAACGGCCTGGACACGACCTTCTTCGGCCGCCCCTGCCAGAGCAACCGCGTGCTCGGCACCCTTGCCCGCCACTATGACTGCGACGTCTATCCGGCGCGTTGTATCAGGTTGCCGGGCAACCGCTTCCGGCTCGATATCGAGGACAAGCTGGTCCTGCCGCGCACCGCCGACGGCAGCGTCGATGTCCACGCCACCACCCAGATGCTGAACGACGTTGTCGAGCGCTGGGTCCGAGAGGATCCAGGCCAATGGATGTGGTTCCACAAAAGGTGGGAGATCAGCAACTGGCGGCGAAAAAACCGCACCAAGCCGGCTCCCGCCTCAAACAGCTGAGCAGGCGGCTGGCGGGAACGTGCGTTCCTCCGCCAGCAAACAAAGCCGTATCAACAAACCGCCAATTGCCTAATTGGTGACGACAATGCGCGTATTGCCGAAGCCCACTTCGCGGACCATCGAATAGAAGGCCGCGGCATTGGCCGTATGCAGCCTTACGCAGCCATGCGAGGCCGGACGGCCGAGTTGCCTGACGGCGCCCGTTCCATGGATGGCATAGCCGCCACGGAAGAACACCGAGTACGGCATCGGCGACATCTCGTACTTGCGCGAATACCACATCCGCGCCGTGCGCTGCGGCCGGTAGGTCCCGCGCGGCGTGAAATAGCCCGGACGGGCGGTGGAGACGGCCCACCGATAGACAGAATCGCCATAACGAACGGTCATCGTCTGCGACGACACGTCGATGTTCGCCACCAATGTGGCCGCCTGACTTGCTGCCGATGCGCCAAACAGCGCAACGACCAATACTGCTGCCTTGAGAAATGACGTATTCATGCGATCAAACCCCTCTGATTGCCCATGCCTGCTCGCCATCACGTTGTTTTTCACCTCTTTAATGGCGGTGAACAGATAGCACACAGTCTTTGACCAATTCGCCAATCCGAAGCAGTGAATTTGAACGATTTCCCGCGATAGTTGCCACAACGACACGTTGCACGGTTTGATCGACGGGCTTGCAAAACCACTGGGATCGCTGCTCAACTCGCGGCATGAACGGGCGACTCCTCAAGGCAATCGACATCAGGCGCGACGAGTTGGTGGCGCTGACCGCCGACCTAATCCGCTTTCCGACCATAAATCCACCCGGCGAAGCTTACGGACCGTGCGCCCACTATATCGGTGAGCGGCTAAGGAAGAGCGGCTTCGAGACCGAGTTCATCCGCGCCGAAGGCACGCCCGGCGACACCGATCGCTATCCGCGCATCAATGTCGTGGCGCGGCTTGATGGACGGTCACCTGGTGCCTGCGTCCATTTCAATTCGCATATCGACGTTGTCGAAGCCGGCGACGGCTGGACCGTCGATCCCTTCGCTGGCACCGTCAGGGACGGCAAGGTCTATGGACGCGGCGCCTGCGACATGAAGGGCGGCCTCGCTGCCTCTATCATCGCTGTCGAAGCCTTTGTGGAAGTCTTTCCCGACTTTCCCGGCGCCATCGAGATCTCGGGGACGGTCGATGAGGAATCCGGCGGCTTCGGCGGCGTCGCCCATCTGGCCGGCCTCGGCTATTTCTCGAAACCCAGGGTCGATCACGTCATCATTCCCGAGCCTCTCAACAAGGACCGCATCTGCCTCGGCCATCGCGGCGTCTGGTGGGCGGAGATCGAGACCAAGGGTGAGATCGCGCACGGCTCGATGCCGTTTCTCGGCGACAATGCGGTGCGCCATATGGGCGCGGTGCTGCAGGCATTCGAGGACGAACTGTTCCCGGCACTCGACCGAAAGATCACCCGCATGCCGGTGGTGCCGGAAGGCGCCAGGCGCTCGACCATGAACATCAATTCCATTCATGGCGGCCAGACCGAGGATTTCCGCCCCGGTCTGCCCTCGCCCAACGTGCCCGATTCCTGCCGTCTGACCATCGACCGCCGTTTCCTCCTCGAGGAGGATCTGGCCACGGTCAAAGCCGAAGTGACCGGCGTTCTCGACCGGCTGAAACGCGAGCGCAAAAAATTCGACTACGAGATCCGCGATCTGATGGAAGTACTGCCCCTGATGACCGAGCGCGACGCCCCCGTTGTCAAGGCGGTGGCGCAAGGCATTCATGCGATCTTCGACCGCGAGCCCGACTACGTCATTTCGCCCGGCACCTACGACCAGAAGCACATCGCCCGCATCGGGCATATCTACGACTGCATCGCCTATGGCCCGGGCATTCTGGATCTCGCCCATCGGCCGGACGAGTGGGTTGGCATATCGGACATGGTGGAATCGGCCAAGGTGATGGCGATCGGGCTCAACGTGCTGCTGCGCGGCACGGCCACGGGATGATCCTGCATCGCGATAAGCTTCGGCCCGCCGACAGGGCTGGCACGGCAAAAAACATTCCCGGCCACCCTGCCTGGCAGCACGAAACGCAATTTACTCCCACGCGAAATCACGCTTCTATCGCCCGGCTTGAGCACGTATCCTGAACGCATGGGGAGTTGCACGATGAGATTGTGGAAAACCATTCTGGCCGCCGCGGTTCTCGCATTGGCCGCTGGAACCTCCGCCTTTGCGGCCCGAACCGACCTGGTCATCGGCATTCCGCTCGAACCGCCGCATCTCGACCCAACCGCTGGTGCCGCTGCGGCGATCAAGGAAGTGCTCTACGCCAATGTCTTCGAGGGGCTGACCCGGATCGGACCCAATGGCGAGGTGCTGCCGGATCTGGCGGAAAGCTGGACCATTTCCGATGACGGCAAGGTCTACACCTTCAAGCTGCACGCCGGCGTCAAATTCCACGACGGCGCCGATTTCAGCGCCGATGACGTGAAATTCTCGCTCGACCGTGCCCGCGCCGACAATTCGGTCAACGCGCAGAAGGGCCTGTTCGCGGCCATCGACAAGGTCGACGTCATCGATCCGGCGACGGTGAAAATCACGCTGAAAAACCCGCAAGGATCCTTCCTTTACAATTTGGGCTGGGGCGACGCGGTGATGGTGTCGCCGAAATCCGCCGACACCAACAAGGAAAACCCGGTTGGCACCGGCCCGTTCAAGTTCCAGAACTGGGCCAAGGGATCATCGATCACGCTGGTCAAATCTGACCATTACTGGGGCTCTCCGGTGTTCCTCGACAAGGTCGAGTTCCGCATCGTGCCGGATGCCGCGGCCTATGTGCCTGCCCTTTTGTCCGGCGACATCCAAGCCTTTCCCTTCTTCGATCCCGACAGCCTCGCACAGATCAAGGACGATCCGCGTTTCAAGGTGGTGATCGGTTCGACCGAAGGCGAAACCATCCTCTCGATCAACAACAAGAAGCCACCTTTCGACAAGCTGCAGGTCAGGCAGGCGATCTCCTATGCGCTCGACCGCAAGGCGATCATCGACGGCGCCTCGGCCGGCCTTGGCCTGCCGATCGGCTCGCATATGTCGCCGGCGAACAAGGACTATGTCGACCTCACCGGCCTCTATCCGCACAATGTCGACAAGGCCAAGGAACTGCTGAAGGAGGCCGGGCTGGAGAACGGCTTCAAGGCAACGCTGAAACTGCCGCCGCCCAGCTATGCACGGCTCGGTGGCGAGATCATCGCCTCGCAACTTCGCGATGTCGGCATCAACCTGGAGATCATCCCGGTCGAATGGGCGCAGTGGCTGGACCAGGTGTTCACCAAGAAGGATTACGACCTGACCATCGTCTCCCATACCGAGCCCAACGACATCGATATCTATTCGCGCAGGGACTACTACTTCAACTACGACAATCCGACCTTCGACAAAGTGATCGCCGACCTCAACCTCACCTCCGACGAGACCAAGCGCAAGGAACTGCTTGGCGAGGCGCAGAAGATCCTGGCCGACGACGCCGTGGTCGGCTTCCTCTACGAATTGCCCAAGGTCGGTGTCTGGGACGCCAAGCTACAGGGCCTGTGGGAAAATGCGCCGATCCAGGCCAACGACCTGACCAAGGTGAAGTGGAGCGAGTGAGGTTCTTGGTGCGCGCGGCACCCCCTTGCCTTCCATGAGCGCCTACCTCCTCAAGCGTCTCGCCGTCGCTTTAGCAACGCTGGTACTTGCCTCGATGGTGGTGTTCGCCGTGCTGGAGATCCTCCCCGGCGATCCGGCGCGGCTGATGCTGGGCATGAACGCCAGTGCCGACCAAGTGGAACTCTTGCGCAACCAGATGGGCCTCAACGCGCCGATCGTCCTGCGCTATCTGCACTGGGCCGGGGGCTTGCTCACCCTCGATTTCGGCCGCTCCTATACCTACTCGGTCCCGGTCATCGATCTCGTGCGCGAACGGCTGGCCGTCTCGCTGCCGCTGGCGCTGATCGCGCTCGCGCTCTCCACCTTGATCGCCATTCCGGTCGGCCTGTTTTCCGCCAGCCGGCGCGGACGGGCCGGCGATACGATTTCAATGGGCATCGCGCAGCTTGGCGTTGCCGTGCCCAATTTCTGGTTCGCGCTGATGCTGATCTATATCTTCGCGGTCTGGCTGCGTCTGGTCCCGGCCGGTGGTTTTCCCGGTTGGGGCGCCGGCGCCTGGCCGGCACTGAAATCGCTGCTGTTGCCGGCGGTGGCGCTTGCCTTGCCGCAAGCGGCAATCCTGGCACGCGTCACCCGCTCGGCGCTGATCGAGGTGCTCGATGAGGATTACATCCGCACCGCCCGCGCCAAGGGCCTGCCCTATCGGGCCGTGCTGTGGCGGCACGCGCTACGCAACGCCATGATCCCGGTGCTGACAATCCTTGGCCTGCAGTTCGCCTTCCTGCTCGCCGGCACCATCATCATCGAAAATGTCTTCTATTTGCCCGGGCTCGGCCGGCTGGTGTTCCAGGCGATCACCCAGCGCGACCTGATCGTCGTCGAGAGCGTCATCATGCTGCTGGTCGCCGCCGTCATCGCCGTCAACCTCGTCGTCGACCTTTCCTATGCGGTGGTCGATCCACGCCTGAGGACCCGGCAATGACGCTGCGCATCGACATCCCCGACGAGACGTTCCGCAGCATCCTGGCCAAGGCGTTTGGGAATACCGCTTTCGTTACCGGTTTCGTCATCACCGTGCTGATCCTGGCGATGGCCGTCGTGTCCTATGTCTGGACGCCCTTTGATGTAACGAAGCTCGTTATAGCGGACAAGACGCAAGGTCCCTCGCTAGCGCACTGGTTCGGCACCGACCATTTCGGCCGCGATATCCTGTCGATGATCATGGTTGGCGCCCGCAACTCGATCGCCGTGGCGCTGGTCGCCGTCGGGATCGGCATGGGTGTCGGCGTGCCGCTTGGCGCCTTCGCCGCCGCGCGCGGCGGCCTCGTCGACGAGGCGTTGATGCGCATCAACGACCTCGTCTTCGCCTTCCCCGCACTGCTGTCGGCCATCATGATAACAGCCATTTTCGGGCCGGGCGCCGTCAATGCGATCATCGCCATCGGTATCTTCAACATTCCGGTGTTCGCCCGCGTCACCCGCGCCGGCGCGCTGGCCATCTGGCCGCGTGAATTCATCCTTGCAGCGCGCGCCGCCGGCAAGAGCAGCACGCAGATATCGATCGAACACGTGCTGCCCAACATCGCCACGCTGCTGATGGTGCAGGGCACAATCCAGTTCGCGCTGGGCATCCTGGCCGAAGCCGGGCTCTCCTATCTCGGCCTCGGCGCTCAGCCGCCAATGCCGAGTTGGGGCCGCATGCTGTTCGACGCCCAGACGCGCATGGTGGTGGCGCCGTGGATGGCGATCTTCCCCGGCATGGCGATCGTCGTCACCGTGCTCGGCCTGAATCTTCTGGGCGACGGCATCGCCGACATTCTCGACCCGAAATCGCGGCGGCTGCGATGAGCCTGCTCGAAATCGATAATCTGTCGCTGGTCATCGGCGACACACAGATCCTGAAAAATATGGAGCTCTCCGTCGCGCCCGGCGAAGTGATGGGGCTGGTCGGCGAATCGGGCTCCGGCAAATCGATGACCGCGCTCACGGTGACGCGGCTCCTGCCCCATGCCGCACGCGCCACCGGGCGCATCACATTCGACGGCATCGATCTTCTGGGAGCGACCGAGGACCAGATGTGTGCCTTGCGCGGCGACGACATCGGTATGGTGTTCCAGGAGCCGATGACGGCGCTCAACCCGGTCAAGACAATCGGCGAACAAGTCGCCGAAGGCATACGCTGGCACACCGGGGCGAGCCGTGCCGACGCCGAGGAGCGGGCGCGAAAAATGCTCGACCGCGTCGGCCTGCCCGAAGCAAAATTCCCGCTGTCGCGCTATCCGCACGAATTGTCGGGCGGCCAGCGCCAACGCGTCGTCATCGCCATCGCCTGCGCGCTGAAGCCGAAGCTGCTGATCGCCGACGAGCCGACGACGGCGCTCGACGTGGTGCTGCAGGCACAGATCCTCGACCTCCTGCGCGATCTCGTGGCGGAGAACCGCATGGGCCTGCTGCTGATCTCGCATGATCTCGCTGTCGTGACAGAGATGGCCGACCGCATCACCATCCTGCGCCATGGCGAAGTGATGGACGCCGGCGACACGGCGCGCACGCTCTCCGAACAGTTCCATCCCTATACGCGCCAGTTGGCGCGGGCCTCGATGCATGTTCCGCCGCGCTCCAAACCTCATCGTGTCGGGATGGACCAACCCTTGCTGCAGGTTGAGGGCGTCAGCCGCGACTACCCCGGACGCCGCATCTCGCTGTTCCGGCGCGCGCCAGACATACGTGCGGTCGACGATGTCTCCCTGTCGATGGCGCCGGGGCAGTCGGTGGCGCTGGTCGGCCGCTCCGGCTGCGGCAAGTCGACCCTTGCCCGCATGATCCTGGCGTTGGACCGGCCGAGTTCGGGAACGATCCGGTTTCGCGGCGAACCCATCATCGGCAGGAGCGAGGCCGAGCTGAAGCCGGCCAGACGCGATATGCAGGTTGTCTTTCAGGATCCCTACGGCTCCTTCGATCCGCGCCAGAAGGTCGAAAAACTGGTCGCCGAACCCCTGCATGTCCTGGAAAAAAAACCGACGCGCGCCGAGCGCCGCGAGATGGTGGCGCATGCGCTCCACGAGGTCGGCCTCGACCAACGCGACATGGACAAATACCCGCACGAATTTTCCGGCGGCCAGCGCCAACGCCTGTCGATCGCCCGCGCCATCATCACGCGCCCCAAGCTTGTCGTCGCCGACGAGCCAGTCTCGGCACTCGATGTCTCGATCCGTGCACAGATCCTGGACCTGTTCGCCGGATTGAACCAGAAACTCGGCATCGCTTATCTCTTCATCACCCATGACCTGACCGTCGCCCGCGCCATCACCGACGACGTGCTGGTCATGCATGACGGCAAGATCGTCGAGCGCGGCAGGACGAGCGAAGTGCTCGACCATCCGCAATCAGAGGCGGCGCAAGCGCTGGTCGCCGCAGCGCCGGATCTTCGCCGGGCGATCGCGAAACGGATTCAGGAACAAGGGTAAGCTGCCGATCCGCCCGCTACTCTTCCGGCTTCACCACATCGACCGGGCTGATGTCGAGCAAATCGAGCGTGCGGCGCAACAGACGCACCTCGGTCTCGGCCAGTTGCGAATCCGCCTTGGCGATTTCCGCCATGTGCTGCGCCAATTGCTTGCGCCGCCCGACGTCGAGGTCGCGAAACAGCGCGATCGCCTGCGAGCCGTTGGTCTCATAGCCGTATTCGTTGAGATATTCGATGACCGCGTCGATGCTGGCCTCCGGAATGCCGAAAGCATCCTTACAGATGCGCCGGAAGGCAACCATCTCGCTCTCGCTCACCGTGCCATCGGCCAGGATCATCCGGAACAGCATCAGCAGTTCCGCCGACAGGACGGGATCGTCCGCGACCTTGCGCACGCCCGGGTCGCCGTCGAAGATCGAGCGTATCTGGTCAAGCAATGCGAATGCCATGAACGGGCCCTTTCCGATTCTTCTTCAACAGAATTAGCGCGGAATCGGCCTTGCGCAAACCGGGTCGGCGTGGTCGAACGCGCGCTACAGCCGACGGACATCTCGACATATCAGATGATCGACCTCACCGCCCAGACAATCGCCATGCTCGCTTTCGCCGCCTTTGCCGGGGGGTTTGTCGATTCGATTGCCGGCGGCGGCGGGCTGATCACCATTCCGGCGCTGCTGCTCGCCGGTTTTTCGCCGGTCGAGGCGCTTGGAACCAACAAGCTGCAAGGCATGTTCGGCTCCGGGTCGGCGACGATCCACTATGCCTCGAAAGGCCATGTCGACCTGCGCCGGCAGCTGCCATCGGCGCTGCTTGCCCTCGCCGGCGGCGCCATCGGCGCATTGCTGGCCACGATCGTGCCCGGCGACCTGTTGCGAGCGGCCCTGCCGCTGGTACTGATTGCCATTGCGCTCTACTTCGCGCTCAAGCCCAACATGAACGATGTCGACCGGGCCGAGCGCCTGTCGCCCTTCCTGTTCGGCGTGACCCTGGTGCCGGCTATCGGCTTCTATGACGGCGTATTCGGGCCGGGCGCCGGTTCCTTCTACATGCTGGCCTTCGTGACGCTCGCCGGCTACGGCGTGCTCAAGGCAACGGCGCACACCAAACTGCTCAATTTCGCCTCCAACATCGGCGGCTTCATCATCTTCGCCGCCGTCGGCGTCATCTCGTGGAAGATTGGCCTGGTGATGGGCGTCGCCCAGTTCCTCGGTGCCCGCGTCGGCGCGAGCTTGGCCATGCGCATCGGCGCCAAGCTGATCAAGCCGCTGCTGGTCATCGTCTGCATGGCTCTGGCGGTGAAGCTGCTGGCCGATCCGGCCAACCCGTTGCGCGTCATGATTGGTGTGTAATCACGCGCCTGTTACAATGCCGCTGTTCGAATCATGTTGGAGGAGCCAGACATGAATCTCAGCGCGCCTACCCAGATTGTTTTCATCGTCTCCGTTGTCATCGCCATCATCGGCATTCTTGCCGCGCTTGGCGTCCTTGCGTTCATTCCGATCGCATCGGTGTGGATCGTGCTTATCGCCTATATCGTGCTCGCCGCCGGCTGCCTGATGCGCGGCGCCTGACAAGTTTCCGTCGACAAGCGGGGACCGAGAGCGCCCGGCCAAAGCCGGGCGTTTTTGATTATGATGCGGGCTCTGCTAGATTCGCTTGGCGGAAGGACGGCCAATGCCAATCGAGATGCAGCGCCGGAAAGAACAGGATCGCTCCATATCGGGGCTTTTCGAAATGCGTCGACGGCTTCCCAATGCCGCGCTTGACGGCGTTGTCACCGATATCTGCGGTTATCGCGAAACCGCGCCCGGCTATTTCCATAACATCGAATATGCCTCGCTGACCGTGCCGCTGGTGATCAGCTTTGCCGAACCATTCGCTATCGGGCTTGGCCGAACCCCCGGCGATAACGACCGTTTCGCCAGCTTCGCCGCCGGCCTTTATGCCGGACCGGTGATGATCCAGTCTTTCGGTGGCGCCTGCTGCGTCCAGGTCAACTTCACCCCGCTGGGCGCACGCCGGTTTTTCGGCCGGCCGATGAGTGAACTGGCCGATCGCATGGTAGCCCTCGACGACGTGCTCGGTCTCGAAGGCATCGCCCTGCGCGAAAAACTTGGCAACGCGCCGGATTGGAACATGCGTTTCGACTTGGCGGAAATGTTCGTCGCCGGCCCGGCTGGCCGCTGCCCACGAGACCCGGGCCGAGATCGCCTGGGCTTATGACAGGATCATCTTTTCGGGCGGCCGCACGCGCATCGCCTCTCTTGCGGAAAAGCTGGGCTGGAGCCGCAAGCATCTTGCCGAGAGATTCACCGACGCCACCGGCATCGGTCCGAAAACCCTGTCGCGCATCGTGCGCTTCAACCGAGCCCTCGGCCTGTCCAGGCAACAGGCGAGCGGGTGGGCCGACATCGCCGCCGATTGCGGCTATGCTGACCAGGCGCATCTGGCCCGCGAGTTCCGCGACCTGGCCG
This sequence comes from Mesorhizobium sp. URHB0026, assembly GCF_054059755.1. NCBI lineage: Bacteria > Pseudomonadati > Pseudomonadota > Alphaproteobacteria > Hyphomicrobiales > Phyllobacteriaceae > Mesorhizobium > Mesorhizobium sp. URHB0026. The sequence goes on from NZ_JBSSCN010000001.1 coordinate 4,800,638, forward strand.
GCGAAACGCCGACGACACTGTCGTTGGGGGTGTAGTTCCGAACAAGCCGCGGCGCACTGGCCGGCAGGTAACATTTCTTCAAGACGCCGGAACGGCCTTCGAACAGAGTGGGTTATCGACCAATCCGGATGAAGGAGGCAGCCATGCCCACAACCAATGAAGCACCACGGCTCTACCCTGCCCTGCGCTACAGAAACGCGGCGAAGATGATCGACTGGCTGGGCGAAGCCTTCGGCTTCAGCGTCCGCGCCCGCTACGGCGAAGGCGATGTCGTGCACCATGCCGAACTGGTCGTCGGCTCTTCGATGATCATGCTGGGCTCGGTCCGCGACGACGATTACGGCAAGATGGTAGGCGAACCCGGTTCAGGCGGCGGCAAGTCGATCTATGTCGCCGTCGACGATGCCGATGCCGCGTATAAGAGAGCCAGGAAGGCCGGCGCCGTCATCATCCAGGAATTGACCGACCGCGACTACGGCAGCCGTGAGTTCGTCTGCCGTGACCCGGAAGGCAATGTCTGGTCGTTCGGCACCTACTGGCCGAAGGCCAGTGAGAAGGTCTGACCTTCAACGCGCCAGCGAAAAAATCGCGTCGCAGTCGAGATGGGTCTCCAGCTCGGCCGCGACTTCGTCCAGCGCCCGCTCGACTTCGGAACGATAGTCGAGGCCACCGCCCTTGATGCCGAGGCTTTCGAGGAATTTTCCGCGAAAGCCGTCGGCGCCGAACAGGCCGTGCATGTAGGTGCCGATCACCTTGCCGTCGGCGGAGATCGCGCCATCCTCGGCGCCGTTGATGATCGCCGACGGGCGCCTGGTGTCGGGGCCCGTCGTGCGGCCGAGGTGGATCTCGTAGCCTTCAAGCGGCAGGCCGAACGGCACTGACCGGGCGCTGACATTTCGCACCGTCTTTTCCGGCTCCATCACCGTCTCGACATCGAGCAGGCCGAGCCCCTCGGCTTCTATGACGGAGCCTTCGATGCCGTCGGGATCGCGCACCATGCGGCCGAGCATCTGGAACCCGCCGCAAATGCCGACGACATGGCCACCGCGCTTGCGATGCGCCGCAAGATCCCGATCCCAACCATTCTCGCGAAACTTCAGGAGATCGCCGATTGTCGACTTGGAGCCGGGAATGACCACCAGCCCAGCATCGGCCGGCAGCTTCTTTCCCGGCGGCACGAACACCACCTCGACCTGCGGTTCGGCCTTGAGCGGGTCGAGATCGTCGAAATTCGCGATACGGCCGAGCATCGGCACCGCCACTTTGAGCGCGCGCGCCTCGCCGGATGCCAGCCGCTCCAGCACCACGGAATCCTCCGACGGCAGCCGTGCCGCGGCCTTCAGCCACGGCACGACGCCGAAACAGCGCCATCCGGTGAATTTCTCGATCGCCCTCAGGCCATCATCGAACAGGGAGACGTCTCCCCGGAACTTGTTGATGAGATAGCCGACGATCATGCGCCGGTCTTCTTCCGGCAGGATCAGATGCGTGCCGGCGAGCGAGGCGATGACGCCGCCGCGATCGATGTCGCCGACCAGCACCACCGGCACATCGGCGCGCGTGGCAAAGCCCATATTGGCGATGTCGCGGCTCCTAAGGTTGATTTCGGCCGGCGAGCCGGCACCCTCGACGATGACGAGATCGGCACCCTCGCCGACCCTGCCCCAGGACTCCAGCACCGCATCCATCAGCCGGCCCTTCAACGCCTGGTAGTCGCGCGCCCGTGCTTCGCCGAACACCTTGCCCTGGACGATGACCTGCGCGCCGACATCTGTCTGCGGTTTGAGCAGCACCGGGTTCATATGCACCGATGGCGGCACGCCGCAGGCGATCGCCTGCAGCCATTGCGCGCGGCCGATCTCGCCGCCGCCATGGTTGTTGTCGCCGGGAATTTCGGCGACGGCGGCATTGTTCGACATGTTCTGCGGCTTAAACGGCCGCACCTTCAGACCGCGCTTTTTCGCGACGCGACAAAGGCCCGCGACCAGCACCGTCTTGCCGACGTCCGACCCTGTGCCTTGCAGCATGATTGCCCTGGCCATCAGCCTCTGCCCTGCGTCGCCGTGCCGGTGATCGTGGATTTTTGCGCCAACGGCCCGCCGCGCCAGATGTAGAGCGCCAGCAGCGGCTCAATACCCGTACGCATGGCGTGGTTGACATTGGAGGCATGGTGGACGACCTCGCCGGCCTCCCGCCTGCGAAAACCGCCCTCGCCCATGCGCCACTCCGTGCCGCCGGTCAGCGGAATATAGATTTCCTCGGCGACATGATGATGGTCGGGGTAGACGATCCCGGGTCCGAGAATCAGCAGCCCCGCGGCAACCTCTTCGTTGACGAAGTGCCCACGCGTGCCGAACATTTCCAGCCAGCCGTAATTGTCGATGAAGGCCCTGCCGAAATCGGCCTCGGTGTAGGTCTGCCCCCAATGCAGTTCGTTGCGCTGCTCGGCCAGCAATCGCACCAGCGGCCTCGCATCCGGCGGCGCCAGTTTGGCCGCGCGATCGAGATGGCGCAGGCAACCAAGCCGGTGCGGCTCCAAATTTCGGGCTGGCATAACCCAGCCGATACGCGCCACCGCCTCGCGCACCGGAACGTCATCGACGGAAGCGAGATAGGCGTGGAACTTTTCCAGCAGTTCGTCGAATTTGGTCGTCACATCTTGCTCCGGGCATGCATCGATGCACAGCCGCTCCGCGATAGGTCGGGTTGCGCGGCGGCATCATTGGTCTAGATTGATGCGCGCGCAAAGCCAAAAACGACAGGCCAGCGGGCTAGCTGGCCAGCCTACAGGGAGCACGCCATGGACGCCGCGGTCGATGCGAGCACCAGCCAGTTCGAACTCAACGAGGAACAGCGTGCCATCCAGGAGATGGCCCAGGCCTTCGCCGCCGATCGCGTGGCGCCCAATGCGCTCGACTGGGACCGCAGGCGACATTTCCCCGCCGATGTGATCCGTGAAGCGGGGCCGCTCGGCCTCGGCGGCATCTATGTCAGGGACGATGTCGGCGGTTCCGCGCTCGGCCGGCTCGACGCCGTACTGATCTTCGAGGCGCTGTCGCACGCCGACCCGGCCTTTTCCTCCTTCATCTCGATCCACAATATGGTGGCCTCGATGATCGACCGCTTCGGCAATGATGAGCAGCGCCAGCGCTTCCTGCCGAAGCTCACCTCCATGGAATGGCTGGCGAGCTATTGCCTGACCGAGCCTGGCTCGGGTTCGGATGCGGCGGCGCTGAAGACGCGCGCGATGAAAATCGGCGGCGATTACATCCTCAACGGCGCCAAGCAGTTCATCTCCGGAGCCGGCGACAGCGATGTCTACGCCGTCATGGTGCGCACCGGCGCCGACGGCCCGAAAGGCATCTCCACCATTATCGTGCCCAGGGATGCGCCCGGCCTCTCCTTCGGCGCCAATGAGCACAAGATGGGCTGGCACATGCAATCGACCCGCCAGGTCATCTTCGAGGATTGCAAGGTGCCGGCGGAAAACCTCTTGTCGGGCGAAGGCGCCGGCTTCGGCATCGCCATGGCTGGGCTCGACGGCGGCCGCCTGAACATCGCCGCCTGTTCGCTGGGCGGCGCCCAGTCGGCGCTCGACAAGGCGCTCTCCTATACCGGAGAGCGCAAAGCCTTTGGCTCGAAGATCAACCAGTTCCAGGCGCTGCAGTTCAGGCTGGCCGACATGGAGACGGAGTTACAGGCAGCGCGCATCTTCCTCTATGCGGCGGCCTCCAAGCTCGACCGCAAGGCGCCGGACGCCGGCAAATGGTCGGCAATGGCCAAGCGCTTCGTCACCGACACCGGCTTCGACGTCGCCAACGATGCGCTGCAACTGCTCGGCGGCTACGGCTATTTGCATGATTACGGCATCGAGAAGCTGGTGCGCGATCTCAGGGTGCACCAGATCCTCGAAGGCACCAACGAAATCATGCGCGTCATCATCGCGCGCGCCCTGATCGGCCGCTGACGCCAGCAACTCCGGGAGAGAGACTATGACGACGATCGCCTTTATCGGCCTCGGCAATATGGGCAATCCGATGGCCGCAAACCTGGTCAAGGCTGGGCATGCCGTGCACGGTTTCGACCTGATGCCGGAAAACCTCGCGGTCGCGCGCGAACATGGCGTCGTCGTCATGGCCAATGCCGTCGCCGCCGTGAAGGACGCCGATGTGGTCATCACCATGCTGCCAGCCGGCAAGCATGTTTTGTCGGTCTATGGGGACATCGCTCCCAAGGCCAGGAACGGCGCGCTGTTCATCGATTCCTCGACGATCGACGTCGAATCGGCGCGCAAGGCGCATACGATCGCGGCAAAGCACGGCCTGCTGTCGATCGACGCGCCGGTTTCGGGCGGCACCGGCGGCGCCACGGCTGGCACATTGACCTTCATGGCCGGGGGAGCCGACGATGCCTTCTCGGCCGCCGAGCCGATCCTGAAGCCGATGGCCGGTCGCATCGTCCATTGCGGCGGTGACGGCGCCGGACAGGCGGCGAAGATCTGCAACAACATGATCCTCGGCATTTCGATGATCGGCGTCGCCGAGGCGTTCGTGCTGGCGGAAAAACTCGGCCTGTCGCATCAGGCGCTGTTCGACGTCGCCTCGACCTCGTCGGGCCAGTGCTGGTCGCTGACCACCTATTGCCCGGTGCCGGGCCCGGTTCCCACTTCGCCCGCCAACAGGGATTACAAGCCGGGATTTGCGGCGGCTCTTATGCTGAAAGACCTCAAATTGTCCCAGGAAGCAGCGCTTGGCGCGGGCGCGGTGACGCCGCTTGGCGCCGAAGCGGCGCAGCTCTATGCCCTGTTCAACGCCCAGGGCCATGGCGGCGCCGATTTCTCCGGCATAATTAATTTTCTGCGCGGCAACTCGGCGTAAGCAGTTAGTTTTTTCAGGTTCTTCCGGACTAAGGACCGCAAATTTAGATTTGCTTAAGCTCTCGATAACTCGGCGGTAACGATGTTCCTATAAAACGGATTGCGAGGCGGACATATCGCATCCGCCCGGCGCTCCGGATCAGGTCTCGCGTACCGGAGCCCGTAAGTTTCGCAAGTGTCTTGGTAGCGAAACGCCATGCGTATCTGGCAAAGCCGCGTTCCCGATGGGGCGCGGTTTTTGCATTTCCAGCCCTTTATTACCGACGATCCGTCTATATTCCGATCGCCGCACCCGGGATCGGCACATGGTCTTCATTGGTCAGCACCATCGGTGCATCGACGCCGTCCACGCGGACGACGAGCAGGCGCGTGCTCCATGTGCCGGCATTGCGAACCAGGTGGGAATAAACGGTGCCCTTACCCTTGGCGCCGTGGACGGGAATGCTGAACTGGGCGTCGCCCGCGCCATTCGCATTGACGTTGAGATGACCGCCGACCCAGAAATTGTCGGCCAAATCGTCGCCGATGGCGGCCTTGACCCGAACATCGGCGCGGACGACGTCCATGGTCATGCGGTAGGCGTCGCTGCCTTTGAGCACGAAAGGGATGCTGCCGACCATCGTCGCACAACCGCCGATACTGACCACCCATACGGCAAGGCCGGCAATCGCCCAATTGCGCTGCGTCTTGCGGAACTGCTCGGCGTCGCGCCAGGCCCGGTTCTGCCAGGCCCAGCGGCTGCCGCGCGCGCCGAGCACGAAGATCATGATGAAGTTGACGACCGGGATCAGCGCCAGCAGCGCGATGAAGGTCCTGTTGCCGATACCCCAAATCCAGTTGAGGAAGAAGGCGCCCCAGTTCCAGCGATCGAGTTCGGCTGGAATTTCAGCCGGTTGGTTGAGCGGTTGTCCGGCCATGTTGTTCCCCATCGGCGTGTATGCCGATTGGTTTTAGCGCAAGACTTCGACGATGCGCAAAAAAGTTCCGGGGCTTCCGCTTCAACCCTTTGTGGAAAGTCGGCGAAAATTTGCCCTCACCGCGCGGCCGGCCGGCTTCAGCGCTGCGCTGATCGACCGTTCGGCCGCGACGCCGTTGAACAGCGACGGCGTTCGACCCGAGAGAACCTCCGGCCAGAAACGCGACGCCGATTGCAGGAAAGACATTTGCGCCGCAAGCGCGCCCTCGGCCATGGCGACGGTCTTCTCGCTGACCGCCATTGCCGTCTCCGCGCTCCAGGGCTCGCCGCTTCGCGCCTCCACGGCCATCAGCGGCAGCCGCATCATCACCACCAGCGGCGCCAGCATCAGGTCCGCGCCAAGGCTGGCCGCCTCTTGCACGCGTCGGCTTTTGCCGGTCTTTCTCATGTGGGCAATCCCCTGTCGCGGCCGGATCGGCCGCCTCTTACACTACGCGCCGAAGGCGAAATTCGTTCCCGCTCAAAGAGCATTATTTCCGGGGATTGGGCGTTTCTTCGCAGAAACGCCCAATCGAGGGTTGCTCCTATCGCTTGCGCAGGTCCGCCTGAGCCAGGTCGAGCGCCTTGCCGATGCGCTCGCAAGCCATGTCGATCGTATCGCGGGTCCAGATCAGCGGCGGCGACAGGATCATCGTATCGCCGGTGGCGCGCAGCATCATGCCGTTGGCGATCGCGTGGTCGCGCACCGTCACCGCGGCACTTCCCGACGGCAGGAAGCGCTCCTTCGTCGCCTTGTCCTTGACGATCTCGATCGCGCCCATCAGGCCGATCGAGCGCACTTCGCCCACCAGATCATGCCCGGCTATACGCTCCTGCAATGCGCTAGCGAAATAAGGTCCGGTGTCGTTCCTGACACGGTCGACCAGCCCTTCCCTCTCGATGATCTCCAGGTTCTTCAAGGCCACGGCGCAAGCCACTGGGTGCCCTGAATAGGTGTAGCCATGGTTGAATTCGCCGCCCTTCTCCACCAGCGTCGAGGCAATGCGGTCGCCAACCAGCAGCGCCGAAAGAGGCTGATAGCCCGAGGTCAGCGCCTTGGCCGTGGTGATGGTGTCCGCTTCGATGCCGAAGGTCTGCGCCGCGAACCACTCACCTGTGCGGCCATAGCCGGTGATGACCTCGTCCAGCATCAAAAGCACATCGTATTTGCGGCAGATGCGCTGCACTTCGGGCCAGTAGCTCGCCGGCGGTATCTTGACGCCGCCCGCGCCCATCACCGGCTCGCCGATGAAGGCCGCGACCTTGTCGACGCCGGCCTCGAGGATGGCATCCTCGACGGACTTTGCCGCGCGCAGGCCGAAATCGTGGTCGCTTTCGCCCGGCAGAGCCAGCTCATAGGCATAGGGCATCATCACATGGACGATGTTGGGCACCGCACCGTTGAGCTGCTTGTGCATGGCATCCATGCCGCCGAGCGAAGTGCCGGCAATGGTCGAGCCGTGATAGGCCATCTTGCGCGAGATGACGCGGTTCTTCTCCGGCTTGCCCTCAAGCACCCAGTAATGGCGCACAAGGCGCAAGGCGGTGTCGTTGGCCTCCGAACCGGAGGAGCCATAAAACACCTGGTTCACGTTGCGTGGTGCGATCTCGGCCAGCTTCTTCGACAACAGCACCGGCGCCGGCGTCGAGCATTTGAAGAAGGAATTGTAGTAAGGCAGTTCCTTCATCTGTGCATAGGCGGCCTCGGCCAGCTCGTCGCGGCCGTAGCCGATATTGACGCACCACAGGCCGGCCATGCCGTCCAACAGTTCCGTCCCTTCGGAATCGTAGATGAACGGGCCATTGGCGCGGGTGATGACGCGCGCGCCTGCCTCACGCAGCTCCTTATGGTCGGTGAAGGGATGCAGGTGATGCGCGGCGTCGATCTGCTGAAGCTGCTTCAGCGAATAGTTCTGGTACGTCATTGATTTGGTCTTTCCTCTGAAATCATTCCGGCGGTGCCGGGGCGAATTCTTCAGAGGACGGCAGGCGGCGAATAGCCGATGCGGGCACACAGCCGCAAAAGCTCGGCGCGCAGCGTGCGTGACGACGGTGTCACCGCGACCCGGAATGCGCGAGCTGATAGTCTAGCGAGAGCCATGAAGGTACCTTAGAGCAAAGGCCGGTCGAGGTGAACCACCCTTTGCTCAGGGGTGCCATGGGGATGAGGTCAGGCTTTTCCGCTCAGTGCCCGCTGCAGGAAGACATATTTCATCGCCGTCTGCGCCGCCTGCGGCCGGCGGTCGCCGCGCCCGCCATGTCCGCCTTCGGTCTCCTCGAAGAACAGCGTCTTGCCGTGTCCTGCCTGCTGCAGGCGGGCCGCCATCTTGCGCGCATGGCCGGGGTGGACCCGGTCGTCGGCGGTCGAGGTCGTCAAGAGCACCGGCGGATAGGCGGCGTCGGCCTTGACATGTTGATAGGGCGAATAGGCGGAAAGCCACTTGGCGTCTTCCGGCTTTGACGGATCGCCATATTCGGCCATCCACGAAGCGCCCGGCGGCAATTCGGTGTAGCGCAGCATGTCGAGCAGCGGCACCTCGATGATGACGGCGCCGAAAAGCTCGGGATGCTGCGTCAGCGAAGCGCCGGTCAGCAGGCCGCCATTGGAGCCGCCCTGGATGCCGAGCGATTGAGCCGTGGCGATACCGCGCCTGACGACATCTTCGGCCACCGCCGAAAAGTCGTCGAAGCCGTTCTGGCGCTTGCCTTTCAGCGCCGCCTGGTGCCAGGCCGGTCCGAACTCGCCGCCGCCGCGAATGCAGGCCTGCACATATGCATTGCCTTTCTCCAGCCACAGCCTGCCGCGCACGCCGGCATAGCCGGGCAACAGCGGCACCTCGAAACCGCCATAGCCGTAGAGTAGCGTCGGCACCGGACCGTTCTGGTCGCGCCGCCGGACGACGAAATAAGGGATCATCGTGCCGTCCTTCGAGCGCGCCTCGAACTGCTCCGAGATCAGCGGCGAGGCATCGAAGCGGGCCGGTTGCGATTTCACGGTCGCCAGCGTCTCGCCATTGTCATCGGACCAGATGATCGAGCTTGGCGTCAGGAAATCGGTGAAGGAAAAGGAGACCGTGGAACCGAAATGCTCGGCATGGCTGATGCCGACAGTGCCGTTTTCAGGCAGCACGACTGACTTCAGCGACCAGGCGCCGCGCTCGCGCTCGCAGACGAGAACCTTGCCGCGCACATTGTCCATCAAGCTGATGAACAAGCGGTCCTGTGTTCTAGCCAGCCCGGCAATGGAAACCCGATGCGCCGGCGCCAACAAGGTTTCGATGGCGCCAAAACCGCCGGTTTCGATCCAATGCGCGAAGTCGAAGGAGTAAAGCCCGTCCGGCTGGCATGCGGTGCCGTCCGGCGCCGTCCATGGCGTGCGCACCCCGAACACCAGTTGATCCCGAAAGAGCGAGGTGTCGGTGACGTCGTCGGGCAGCGGGATGCGACGGTTCTCTCCCGAAGGCAGGCGCAGGAAACTGTGCGATGCGAAGAAGTTGAGTGTCCGCGCCAGAAACAGGTGACGCTTCTCGCCGTCGAACTCGACACCGGCGCCAACTGCAAGATCCTCGGTCTTTCCCTCGAAGATCGGGGTCGCCTCTTCCAGCCTTGTGCCGCGCTTCCAGAGCTTGACCACGCGCGGATATCCGGACTCTGTCTTGTCGGCCTCTTCGAAAGCGGCCGAGACGATGATCGTATCCTCGTCCAGCCAGCCGAAGCCCGATTTCGAGGCCGGCGCCTGAAAACCGCCTTTCACGAAGGACTTGGCAGCAATGTCGAACTCGCGCATCGCGCTGGCATCACCGCCATCGGGCGACATCGAGACCAGGCAGCGGTTGAAATCGGGATAGAGCCTGACGGCGCCGCCGAACACCCATTTTATCCCCTCCTTCGCAGCCAGCTGGTCGAAGTCGATGATTGTCTCCCAGTCGGGCTTGTCGGTCTTGTAGGAGGTGACCGTCGTGCGGCGCCACAGGCCGAGCGCATTGGTCTTGTCCTGCCAGAAATTGTAGACATGACCGGCGATCGCCGCGCCAACCGCGATATTGTCCTCGGCCGTCATCAGGTCGAGAGCCGTCTGGAATGACGCCTCATAGGATGGATCGCCCTGCAATTCCGCCACAGTGACCTCGTTCTGGCGATGCACCCAGTCGAGCGATTCCTTGCTTGTCCTGTCCTCCAGCCAGAGGAAGGGGTCCTGCATCTCGCCAACTGAATGTAGCTGCGTTTGTGCGATCGAATTGGTCATGTGGTCTCCGAAAAATTCGTCAAGCTCGGTGCCACAAACATCGGCACGACGCTACCGACATTCAACAGGAACACGTAAAACCAGCAGACTTAGTAGCCGCGATAGATCGGCCTACGGCGCAGCCCGCGAGGACACCCATGCAACAACTTTACATTGCGATGGAAAAGTTTGGCCCATCCGGGAGCGGATGGAATGAGTATATCGAGTGGTCGGGCCTCACTCAGTTAACCGAGGTGGTCACACTCGACGGGATACTTTGCCCGTTTGCACTCCCACAAATCAAGGATCACTACTGGCCTCACATCGTCTGCGAAGACAACATGCTCAATTTCTTCGTCGACCTGGATTTCCTCCTCTCGGAACTGCCCGATACCGGCAACCTCAATATCCTTGGGGTTATCCGCGGACCCACGGTGGACGTGCGCTCACTCGGTTGGGATGAGTTCGCCTTCATGGGCTATGACTTGCTGGACAAGGATGTCGGCACCAGCGCATTGAGCAATTGCGGCGGATTCGCCGACGTATTTGCAAACGCAGAGCTATCAAGCGTCGGACTGATTGATGACTTCCATCGAGCCGTGAACATTCGGAATTTGCTACATGAGATGTACCCCGAAGAGCATCATGCCGATTGTGACCTTTGGGCTATTTTCAGGCGGCAGAGCAGCTCGGGAGCATCCCGATAGTTCAGGCAACGGCTACACAACTCGTCTTCGCACGACGGTGGCGCCTGCGAGCATGGCGCAGATCGCACCAAGCGTGGCCGGCAGGCCACCCGCGCCGAGCACATCCATCACGCCGCCGGTGAGCGGCGGGACCAGAATGCCGCCGACACCCCACATCAGGGAGAATGCCGCATTGCCGGCAACCAGCGCCGAACCGGTGAAGCGCTCGCCAAGTTCGATGATCGACATCGTGTAGATGCCGTAGGACACAGCCCCCCAGACGAAGACGCAAGGCCAGATCAGCGGCGTTTCGATCAGCATCGGCAAAAGCACGCAGCCAAACAGCGTCAGCAGTACGCAGATGAAGCGTACGAGACGGGCCGTCAGCCGCTCGGCCAGCAGGCCAAGCGGAACCTGCATGGCGATGTTGCCGGCGATCATGACCGACAGCAGCGCCGACATGCGAGCCTCCGCGATGCCATGATGCGTGCCGTAGACGGGCAGCAGCGCCAGCACCGCCTGCTCGAAGCCGGCGGCCACGACCACCGCCGACAGGAGCAGCCAGGCGAGAGGCATGAAACCCATTACCGAAACCTGGTGCCCGGCCTCGTCCACCCTGGGCAGGCGCCTGACCACCAACGCCAGGCAGAAGCCGCAGAGCACGAAGGCGGCAATGCCGACGAGGAACGGGCGCCAGCCCTGCGTGCCGACGGCGAGCAGGCAGAGCGGGCCGGCGGCGAAGCCGGCCGAAATGATCGTTGAATAGAGGCCCATGATGCGGCCGCGCCGGGCCGGCGGCGCCAGGGCGATCACCCAGATTTCGCTCAGCACATAGAGCGGGTTGGTCACGGCGCCGATCAGCAAGCGCAGCGGAAACCAGAGATAGACGTTCTGCGTCCAGCCGATCAGCGCCAGCACGACAGCCGAAAGCGCCGCGCAAGTGAGAGCCGTGCGCCCTGCTCCGAACCGCCTCGCCAGCGCTGGAATGATTGGCGACGAGACGATGAACCCGATCGGCGTCATGGCAGCCGACAGTCCGATCATCGCCGGCGAGACGCCCTGGCGCTGCAGGATGAAGCTCAGCAGCGGATAGGAAAGGCCCTGCGCGATGGCGAAAACGGACACGGTCGCGATCACACCGGTGATCGCCGCCCATTGCATCGTCTCGTCGCTTCTCGTGTCCACCAGTTCAAGATCCATACTGCTGTCGCGGTTGCAGACTTACCGGTTCGGCCCGGCGGCGGTAAGCCCCGCGGCCCGAACGGATGCCCGGCTCCAGCCAAACCCTGTCAGGAGCCTCAGCGGTTGGCCGATCTATAGAGCGCGAAGGCGACCAGCAAAGCGTCGAGGCCAATGATCACGGTTGGCAACCCCACCGGCCCGATCGCCTGCATCAGCAGGCCCGCGCCCGGCGGACCAACGATACCGCCGACGCCCCATAGCAAGGCGAACGCCGCATTGCCGGTGACCAGCAGCGAACCCTTGAAGCGGCTGCCGAGTTCGACCAGTGCCATCGTGTAGACACCGTAGCCGACCGCGCCCATCACCAGAAGCACGCCCCAGATCAGTGGTGTGGTGATCAGCAGTGGGAGCAGAACAGCGCATATGGTCGTCGCGACGGCGCAGGCCAGGATCATCGGTCGGCCACCGAAGCGTTCGGCGAGCAGGCCGAGCGGAATCTGCAGAAGGATGTTGCCCAGCGACAGCGACATCACCAGCGCGGCGAGCACCGCCTCCGGCAAGCCATAGCCGGCCCCAAACACAGGAACCAGGGCATAGGTGCTTTGCTGGACGGCGGCCGAGACCAGCACCGCCAGCAACAGCGCCGGCGCCAGCCGAGCAAAACCGACAAAGCTGCCGGCAGGCTGGCCGTCATCCTCGAAACCGGCGAGCTTCGAGGAGACAAGGCGCAAAATGATGGCACAGAGCAGGAAACCAACGATGCCGACGCTGAAGGGAGCCCAGCCCTCGATGCCGACCAGAGTGAGCGTAAAGGGGCCGGCGGCATAGCCGGCGCCCATTAGTGTGTTGAACACGCCCATCACTCGCCCGCGCCGCGACGGCGACGCCAGCGACAGCGCCCAGACTTCGCCCAGCACATAGAGCGGGTTGATGACGATGCCGATGATGAATCGGATGACGTACCAGGCCACCCAATTCTGGAGGTAACCGATGCCCAGGAAGCACATCGCCCCGATCAGCGAGCAGCCAACCGCCAGATTTCGCGCCCCGAACAGCCGCACGGCAGCCGGGACGAAAGAGGCCGAAAGGATGAGGCCAACCGGCATCATCGCGGCCGACAGGCCGATCAGGGCGGGCGACATGGCTTGCTTCTGCATCAGGAGCGTGAACAGCGGCGAGCTCAACCCTTGCGCCGCTCCGAACATGGCCAACGCGGCGGTGACGCCCGCGAGCGCCGCCCATTGCGTTCCCGCTTCGCCTTCGCTCGAGCCGGTCGCGACCATGCCGTCATCCATGTGAGTGCGGCCATCGGCCAGCAAGCAAGACTAGCTACTGGTTCGACCGGAGAAAGAGAAGAGCCGGACCGGAGATCCGCTTGCACCAAGGAAATCGACCGACCGACCGACGCCAATCGGTCCCGAATGAACGAATCTTTGATGCAGACGCGATGGCTACGGGAAGTAGCGGGCGATTGCGCCTTTCTTGCCGTCCGCATAAGGCTTCAGCCACTTGTCGTCGATGGCAATCCCATCAGCATCGGACGGCCCCTTGCCGATCGTCCTGCGCCAAGCCCGGAACTTATAGTGGTCGAAGACGTCGAGCATGTGCACGGCATAGGCCGCGGCAAAGGTCTTGTCGCCTTCCACGATGACCAAATTCTCGTCGTTTTCGTAGGACGCCTTGTAACCGAGGTTGTGGCTGCCGGTAATGACGGTGGCGTTGTCCTCCATCGGATCGATGACAACGATCTTGTCGTGCACGATCGCGTGGCCCACGGTGAGCACTTCGGCCTGGAAATCCGTGGCAATCGTGGCGCCGGTCAGGTTCGCCGCCCTTACGATGGAGACATTCGGGGCCTCCCAGACCTTCTCCGGATAGACAAAGGGCGACTTGCCGTCCTTGTTCGACTTGTGGGTGACCGGATCCTTGGTCGGAGCGACATAGTTGGGCATGGCCGTCTCGTCGCTGATCGCGCCCTGCACGATGAGGTTCGGATCCGCTTTCGCCGCCGCAACCGCCTGGTCTACGATCGAACTTTCGCCGAGCAGCGAAGGGTTGAACACCAGGAACAGCACGGCCCGCTTCGCCGCTTTGATGCGGGCAAAGACGTCCTGGAGGTCAACCGGACGCACCGAAATGTCCTTTTTGTTGCGGGTCGGGTCGTTGGGCGAAAACCACACTGTCATGCCGTCCAACACCACCGAGGCGCCGTTGAGCGGGTTTGGCATGTGGTTCTCCTTGCGGAACGGCACGCCCTGCGTCTGCACGACGTGGCCGGCAGCACTTTCCGAAGCCGGTGGCGGAAACACATCGGCTTTCATGCGTTCCCAATAGGCATCGAATACCTCCGCCATCGCCGGATCGTCGCGGACAAAAGCGTTGTTGGACTGGCCGCATATGCCAGTCGACGTCCAGTTGGTACTGCCGGTCATAACCGCTTGCGGATTGCCCTGGGTGTCGCGGTAGACGGCGAACTTGTTGTGGCCGATATGGTTGTTGTTGAACAGGCGGTCCGTCACCACGACCCCAGCATTGTGCAAACGCTTCCTGTAGGGTGCGTTGCCGGCATCCCAGGCCTTGGTCTGGTCATCCCTGCCCGAATTGGACAGGATGACTTCAACTACATCCCTGGCCGCGATAATGGCGTCGCACAATTCGTCGTCGCCGAGCTCATAGAGCGCAAGCCTGACGGTGCCGCCTTCGGCCTTGGCCCGTTTCAACAGGCTGGTCAGCACGTCAGGCACGTCGCCATGCAGATAGGCGCGGATCTTGCTGGTCGGGTCTTGCAGCACCGCCCTGATCTTGTCGCGCTGGCCGACCTTGATGCCGGCTTCCGCCAGCGCATGAGACATCCATTGCGTCGAAAGCACGCCGTTGGTGAAGGCAACGCGTGCCTTGCCGAACATTTGGCCCAGGAAGATTGGCGGACTGACCGCGCCCTGCCCGAGATAGCCAAGGGGTCGCGCCGGTCCGGTATAGGCGGGTTTGCCGCCGACGACCTGATCGGGGCGCACCGGCACGGGATCGAGGCCCGGCTTCATGCCCCCGACGGGACGCACGCGGTAGGCGATCATTTCGCCGTCCGGCCTGACGTCTATGTTGTCGCGGCGGCGTCTGACAGTCAAATCGCGCCAGAATGTCTTCTGTACCGGCCAGACACCCGTATCCTGCGGAATCCATCGGGCATTGCGCTGACCCTTGAAGGGCACCCAGGACGCAAGGCAACGCTCCTCGCCTGTATCGGGATAGAGGCGCACGATCTCGAAACCGAGGCAGCCTGGGATCATCCCGTCAAGATCCCAGGAAAGGAACGCGACTTCGTTGTTTGTCGCGGCACGCACTTTGACGACGTCAGGCATGGCTGTCCCTCCAAAACAGTTCAACGCGCAAGTATGTCAGAAGTAAAAGACGGTACTGTAACGTCTTTTTAAATCTGCACCATCCGACGGCCTCATTCAGGCGCCTGCCGGCGCGCCGGTGTGGCCAGGGCGAATGTCGCGGCCACCTGGCTGCCGTTCCGGCATGTCGCTTCCCTCGCTCTAGTGGTCGCCGCCTCCGCAATGGCCGGAGGGGCGCCGGTCCATTATGCCGCCCGTTATCGCATCCTACGAGGACCATCATGACCGCCGCCCTACAACCCTCAGAACCGGCATTGGCGCCCGACCGTGCCCGCCGTGGCGGTCGCGCCGGCAAACGCGCCGGTGGCTCGGCCGCGTTCGAGCAGCCGGCTTTCCGCCAACTGAAGAATCCGCTGACGCCGACCAAGCTGGTGTCCGAGGATGAGCTGGAATCGATCCACCTCGCCTCCTTGCGGGTGTTGCGCGAGATTGGCGTGGACGTCCTGCACGACGAAGCACGCAGCATCATGAAGGCGCATGGCGCCGACGTACGCGAGGGCTCGGAGCGGGTGCGCTTCGACAGCGACATGATCCTGGAACTGGTGTCGAACTGCCCGTCCGAATTCACCATCCATGCCCGCAACCCCGCGCACAATGTGCGCTTCGGCGGTGACAATCTGATCATCTCGATGATGGCTTCGGCGCCCAATTGCTCCGACATCGATCGTGGCCGCCGGCCCGGCAACCAGCAGGATTATCGCAATTTCCTGCGGCTGGCGCAGATGCACAACATCCTGAATTGCACGGGCGGCTATCCGGTCGAGCCGACCGACATCCACCCATCGGTTCGTCACCTCGAATGCATCCGCGACCTCGCCACGCTGACCGACAAGGTGTTCCACATCTATTCGCTCGGCAAGGAGCGCAATGTCGACGGCATCGAGATCACCCGCATCGCGCGCGGCATCAGCCATGAGCAATTGCTCGCGGAACCATCCGTCTTCACCATCATCAACACCAATTCGCCGCTCAAGCTCGACGTTCCGATGATGGAAGGCATCATCCAGATGTCGAGCAAGGGCCAGGTTGTCATCGTGACACCCTTCACCCTCTCGGGAGCGATGGCGCCCGTAACCATCGCCGGGGCGCTGGTGCAGCAGAATGCCGAGGCGCTGTCCGGCATTGCCTTCGCCCAGATGGTGCGCAAGGGCGCACCGGTCGGGTATGGCGGCTTTACCTCCAATGTCGACATGAAGTCCGGCTCACCGGCCTTCGGCACGCCCGAATACATGAAGGCGCAACTGGTCGGGGGCCAGCTCGCCCGCCGCTACAAGATCCCCTACCGCACCTCCAACACCTGCGCCGCCAACACCGTCGACGCGCAGGCAGCTTATGAGAGCGTCTTTTCGCTGTGGGGCGCGGTCCAGGGCGGCGGCAACCTGATGATGCATGCGGCCGGCTGGCTAGAAGGCGGCCTGCGCTGCTCCTACGAGAAGACCATTCTGGATATCGACCTGTTGCAGATGGTGGCCGAATTCCTGACCCCGCTTGACCTTTCCGATGAAGCGCTCGGCTTCGACGCCATCCAGTCGGTCGGCCCCGGCGGCCACTTCTTCGGCACCCAGCACACGCAAGACCGCTACAAGACCGCGTTTTATTCGCCCATCCTTTCGGACTGGCGCAATTTCGAAACCTGGGCGGAAGCCGGCTCGCCAACGGCAATGGAAAAGGCCAACAAGGTGTGGAAAGAGCGGCTGGCCTCCTATGACGAGCCTTACATGGATCCCGCCATCCGCGAGGAGCTCAACGCCTTTGTTGCGAAGCGCACGACCGAAGGCGGCGCGCCGACCGATTTCTAGACAGACCATTCTCCGGGCCGTTCGGTTTCGCTGCAAAGCGGGTCGGGGTCTTCAAAATATCTGATTCAGTTTACACGAAAACGGAACTATCCTCATGAAATCCCACGTTAAAGCGGTTGTCATTGGCGGCGGCGTCGTCGGCTGCTCGGTGCTCTACCACCTGGCCAAGGCCGGCTGGACCGACATCATGCTGATCGAGCGCTCGGAGCTAACCTCCGGCTCGTCCTGGCATGCGGCCGGCGGCTTCCATACGCTGAACGGCGATCCGAACGTCGCCAAGCTGCAGGCCTATACGGTCCAGCTTTACAAGGAGATCGAGGAGATTTCGGGCCAGTCCTGCTCGCTGCACCTGACCGGCGGCGTGATGTTGGCCGATACGCCCGAACGCATGGACTTCCTGCGCCTTGCCCACGCCAAAGGCCGCTATCTCGGCATGGACACCGAACTGATCACGCCGTCCGAGGCCAAGGCGATGTTCCCGCTGATGGATGAGACCAATTTCGTCGGCGCCATGTGGGATCCGGTCGAAGGCCATCTCGACCCCTCCGGGACCACCATTGCATATTCCAAGGCGGCCAAAAAACTCGGCGCCGAAATCGTGCTGCGCAACCGCGTGGTCGACCTGACACAGCAGCCGGACGGCACCTGGAACGTCGTCACCGAACAGGGCACGGTTCACGCCGAACACGTCGTCAACTGCGGCGGTCTGTGGGCGCGCGAGATCGGCCGCATGGTCGGCGTCGAGCTGCCGGTACTGGCCATGGAGCACATGTATCTCTTGACCGAGCCGATGCCGGAAGTCGAGGAGTTCAACAAGTCGACCGGTCGCGAAATGATCGGTGTGCTTGACTTCAAGGGCGAGATCTACACCCGCCAGGAGCGCAACGGGATCCTGCTCGGCACCTATGAAAAGGCTTGCAAGCCGTGGTCGCCGGTCAACACGCCGTGGGACTTCGGCCATGAACTGCTGCCGCCCGATCTCGACCGCATCGCGCCGTCGCTGGAAATCGGCTTCAAGCATTTCCCTGGCATCGAAAAGGCCGGTATCAAGCAGATCATCAACGGCCCCTTTACCTTCGCGCTCGACGGCAATCCTCTGGTCGGCCCTGTGCAAGGCCTGACCAATTTCTGGTGCGCCTGCGCCGTCATGGCCGGCTTCAGCCAGGGCGGCGGCGTCGGCCTTGCTCTATCCAACTGGATGGTGCATGGCGATCCGGGCTTCGACGTCTGGGGCATGGATGTCGCCCGCTTCGGCGAATGGGCTGGGCTGCGCTACACTAACGCCAAGGTGCGCGAAAACTATTCGCGCCGCTTCTCCATCCGATTCCCCAACGAGGAGCTGCCGGCGGCTCGTCCCGCACAGACGACGCCGCTCTACGACACGATGCTCGCCAACAATGCCGTGATGGGCGACTCCTGGGGTCTCGAAACCCCGCTCTGGTTCGCGCCGAAGGGCAGCGAGCCGAAAGACGTCGTCTCCTTCCACCGCTCCAACGACTTTGGACCGATCGGCGAGGAAGTGCGCGCCACGCGGGAGCGCGTCGGCGTCACCGAGATCGCCAACTTCGCCAAATACGAAGTGTCGGGATCCGGCGCGGAAGAGTTCCTCAACCGGCTGATGACCAACCGCATGCCGAAGACCGGCCGCATCGTGCTGACACCGATGATCAACGAGTTCGGCAAGCTGATCGGCGACTTCACCATCGCCAAGGCCGGTGAAGACCGCTTCATGATCTGGGGCTCGTCGGCCGCGCAGAAATACCACATGCGCTGGTTCGAAAAGCACCTGCCCAAGGATGGTTCGGTGCGCATCCACCGTTTCGACCAGACACTGGTCGGCCTGTCGATCGCCGGCCCGAAGTCGCGCGACCTCCTGCAGAAGCTGGTCGATGTCGACATCTCGACCAAGGCCTTCCGCTTCATGGATTTCCGCGAGATGGCGGTCGGCGGCGCGCCCTGCCTAGTCAACCGCATCACCTATACCGGAGACCTCGGCTACGAGATCTGGATGGCGCCAGCCTATGAGCGCCTTGTCTATAAGGCGATCAAGGACGCCGGCGAGGAATTCGGGATCGTCGATTTCGGCATGCGCGCCTTGCTGTCGATGCGCCTGGAAAAAAATTTCCCGACCTGGTTCCGTGAGTTGCGGCCGATCTATGGGCCGTTCGAAGGCTCCATGGACCGCTTCATCAAGCTCGAGAAGAACGATTTCATCGGCCGTGAAGCCGCAGCCAAGGAACAGGCGCAAGGGCCTAAACTGCGCCGTGTCTCCTTCATCGTCGAGGCCGCCGATGCCGACGTGATGGGCGACGAGCCTATCTGGGCCAAGGTCGGCAAGGATTACGGCACGGTTGAAAAGCCGCATGGCTATGGCGCGCCGCGCTTCGACACATCAGGCAAGGAAATACGTGGCTCGAAGGCCGCGGAAGGCGCGTCCGCCGTGCGCGGCATCGTCGACGGCGACTGGCTCGTGGTCGGCTGGGTGACGTCGGGCGGCTATGCGCATTACGTGCAAAAGTCGATGGCGCAAGGCTATGTGCCGGGCGCCCTTGCCGAGGATGAAAGCGCGGGCCTGTTCGAGATCGAGATTCTTGGGTCTCGGCGCCCGGCCCGCATCAATGTCGAGGCGCCCTTCGACCCAAGCGGCGAGAAGATGCGGACCTGAGGGCCCGATGGACAGCGGGGCGCCAAAGGGAAGCTTCGGCCGCCATCGCAAGATCATGCCGTTTGTATCAGGCTCGATCGAGGCGTTGCGCGATGCCTCCCGCGAAAAGGCGGCTTCGCTCAACCAGCATGTGCTGGGCTATGGCGCGCAAGCCGAAGCGGAATGGGCGGCGGCGGGTATTGCCGCGCCCGACCTGCCGGCAATGCGAAAATACCGGCTCGAGCGCATCCGCGCCGAGCTGAAGCGCCGCGGCTATGCCGGCGCCTTGCTCTATGATCCCGTCAACATCCGATATGCGACCGACTCGACCAACATGCAGCTCTGGGTCGCGCACAATCCGACGCGGCATTGCTTCGTGGCCAGCGAGGGTCCGGTGGTGCTGTTCGACTACTTTTCCTGTGAGCACCTGTCCGATCATTCCGGCATCGTCGACGAAGTGCGGCCGGCGGTGTCGTGGATGTACCTCTATGGTGGGGAACTGACCGAGCAGAAAGTCCGCCGCTGGGCCGCCGGTATCGCCGATTTGGTCAGGGCACATGGCGGCGGCAACAACCGCATCGCCGTCGACCACATCAATCCGGAAGGTGTTGAAGAACTCCACCGCCTTGGCATTTCCATCGGCAATGGCGAGGCGGTGATGGAAAACGCGCGGCTGATCAAATCGCCGGATGAAATCCTTGCCATGCGCCGCGCCGTCGTCGCTTGCGAGGCAGCGATGGGCGAGATGGAACAGGCGCTCAAGCCCGGTATCTCCGAGAACGATTTGTGGGCGCAACTCCATCGCGGCAACATCGCGCGCGGCGGCGAATGGATCGAGACCCGGCTGCTGACGTCGGGACCGCGCACCAATCCATGGTTCCAGGAATGCTCGTCGCGGATCATGGAGGCGGGCGATCTCGTCGCCTTCGATACCGATTTGATCGGCCCCTACGGCTTCTGCGCCGATCTCTCGCGCACCTGGCTCTGTGGCGACACAAAGCCGACCAACGAACAGCGCGACCTGTTCCGCATCGCCGCCGACCAGATCGAGTACAACACCGCTTTGATGCAGCCCTGCGTCTCGTTCCGCGATCTGGTCGAACGCTCGGCTGTACCGCCTCGAGACTGCTTCCCAACTCGCTACGGCGTGCTCTACCACGGCGTCGGACTGGCCGACGAATATCCGACCTTGCCGCATGCCAGCGACTGGACATCCGATACACCCGACGGCGTGCTGGAACCGGGCATGGTGCTGTGTGTGGAGAGCTATATCGGCCGGCTTGGCGGTCGAGAGGGTGTCAAGATCGAGGAACAGATCCTGATCACCGACACCGGCAACGAAAAGCTTTCAACCTACCCGTTGGATCGGAGGCTGCTCGGCTAGCCCGGCAAGGGCTTCACGCATCGCGCGCACGTTTTTTTCCGGCGTCGTCCTGGCGGTGATGAACGGCAAGCCTTTGCGCCTTCCCGTCCAGCCGACGATCCTTACAGTTTGCGCCGCCGGCTCGAAACGTTGTGCCAGCGCCCAGCTTTCGCAATCTATCGCGGCAACATCCGCTTTGCCTTCGGCGACCGCCACGATCGAGTCGCGATGACCGCCGCTTTCGCTGCGCGACGAAAATATGTTCAGGTTTTCGCCGGCCGCTTTCAGGTCGCGTGTCAGCGCGATGATGCCCGACATGGAATCGAGGCTGTTGAAGGTGAAGCGCCTGTCCCGGATGAGGTCGAGCGGCAGCAAGGCCTTGCCATCGGCGGGCGAACGAACCTCCGGCCCCTCGCCCGAACGCATCACCAGCGCGCTCGAATAAAGTTCGCCCTGGCCGCCTTCATAGGCATCATAGCTTGGCTGGCCGACCACCTGCACATGCCGGGACAGACCGAGTTCCATCGGCCCCCAGCAGGTCTGCGCGAACAGCAGCGCCGGATGCATCCAGAGCTTGTGGAAATCGAGTTCGTCCGGCGGCAGGGTCGTCGGATTGGGCGCGACGAGTTTACCTTCGCCGTCCCGAATGCCGCCCGGCACCGGCGGCAGGTCGCCATTGCGGCGCACGATGGATTGCGGCGCATCGATACCCTTTCGCCGGAAGGCATCGCGCAACGACGCCCATTGGGCATCGACCTCGTCGCGCGCCTCCGGCCAGTCATACATCGGCAACGCCGCAATCAATTCGCTCATGCGATATCAAACCACCATGCCGGGATAAAGGATCGCAAAAACGCGGCGCCCAATCAGAATTGGCCGACACGGTATCCACTCTACACGCGGATACTATTCCTTGGGCGGTTCGGCGGGAACCGGCGCGCTGCCAAGCCCACTGATGCTGCGCGCCCTGACGCGCGGCTTGAACGCCCTGCCCGGCTCGGGCGCGCGCCGCAGAACCGGATGCACGATCGGCTCCTTGGCCTTGAAGGCATAGGATCTGAGCAGCGCGAAATAGTTCGGATAGGCATAGCCATTGTTCATCCGCAGCCATTCCTCCCGCCGGTCACGAAACAGCTTCGGCAGCCGGTACCAGGCGATGGTCGGGCTCTTGTGATGGACGAAGTGCAGATTGTTGTTGAGGAACAGGAATGACAGCGGCGAGCGCTCCACAATCACCGTGCGGCCTTCCGGATGCTCCGACCATTGGTGCTCGGCATAGGTGCGAATCGAGATCAGCGACTGGCCGAGCCAGACCGGCACCAACACATAGAGCCAAACCGGCATGTCAAAGCCGAACTGCACGACCGGCAGCACCACGGCAAGGCCGATCGCATGCAGCAGCCAGGCCTTGCGGATCGCCTTGTCTCCGGCAATCACATGCTTGGCGTCATCGATGAAGAAGCCGATGCAGGACAGCCATGGCCCCAGGACGAGGCGACCTGCCATGGTGTTGTTGACCTTCAGCACGAATTTCATCAGCGGCGGCATTTCTTCGTGCATCCAGAGCGCCTGATAATAGCTCTCGGGATCGTCGAGAGGATCGGTCAGCCGCTCGTCCGCATGGTGGCGCAGGTGAATAGTCTTGAAACGGCGAAACGGCCAGGCGAGGCCGATCGGCAAGAAGACGAAAGCTTCATTGACGAGGCCGTTGCGGGTCGGGTGCCCATGCAGCACCTCATGCATGATAGAGGATTGCAATGCCAGCGTGACGGCCATGACGATCAGCGCTGCTGTGGGATACGATGGCCAGAGGAAGAAGCCGGCGGCGAACCATGTCCCGTAGCAGAAGAGAGCGAGAACCACCGTCGGCCATTCGATGGCCGGTCTGCTGCTTCGACGGATGCTCTTGCCAGCCATGCTATCGACCACTGTCCCTCAGTCGCCGGAACCCCAACTGGTTCCTGACAGCATTGTGTCAGGAGAGATGATTCCACTCAACGCGACAAAGTGCACAAAATGTTGCGACTGCGCATTCTGGACCGCATATGTTGCACATTGTAAACAATCTTAGGGATTCATTTACGCCTCGGGCACCAATTAGCTTAACTCCGGCGCAAATTTTTCCTACGGAGGATAAGGGCGAGGCCATGGACAAGCGCGATCTGTCGACGATCTTCCGGGAGCGTCTGAAGCTCCTCCTGACACGATCCGACCTCAACCAGTCGGCTTTTGCGTCAGCAGTCGGCATCGACAGGTCGGCGTTGTCGCAACTGATGTCGGGTGCCTCGACCCGCCTGCCACGTGCCGAAACGCTTCTGAACATCGCCGCCGAATTCAAAGTGTCGCTAGACTGGCTGCTTGGCCTCAGCCAGGATGAAGGCGTGACCGGCGAAATCCGCGAGAGCCTTGAGATCGAGGAAGCGCCCGACGGTTTCGACCGCACGCTGCTCGCCAAATGGTTCGCGGAAGCGGCGGGCACCAAGATCCGCTATGTGCCTGCCGGCATTCCCGATCTCCTGCGCACCCGCGCGCTCGTCGACTATGAGGCCAACATCACCAACAGGAGCCGACTGGCGCAGGCCAGCGAAACGCAATACCGCATCGAGTACAACCGGCGGCCGGAAACCGACATGGAAGTCTGCATGCCGCGCCACACGCTGGAGATCTTCGCCCGCGGTCTCGGCGTGTGGGACCGTTTCCCGGCGGCCGACCGCCAGCAGCAGCTTGCCCATATGGCGACGCTGCTCGACGACCTCTATCCGACCTTCCGCCTGTTCCTCTATGACGGCCGCATGCGCTATTCCATCCCGCTGACCATATTCGGCCCCTATCGCGCCGCCATCTATGTCGGCGACATGTATGTGGTGCTGAACGCCACTCAGCCGGTCCAGGCCTTGACCCGACATTTCGACAATCTGATCCGCGCCGCCGACATTAATCCGCACGAAGCGGCAGCCTTTGCACGCAACCTCGCCGGTATGTCGTTCGCATCAGGCTCTGCCTGAGCACTCAGCGCCGCATTTTCATTGACTAGACATAAAGACTTCTTTATATCCTTATTCGAATTTCCAGACATGTTCGAATTCCAAGACACGAAAGCCAATCCGATGACGAGCAATCCGATCGATGCGTTGCTGGCTGAAAAGGGCGTGCTGCTGGCCGATGGCGCCACGGGCACCAATTTGTTCGCCATGGGTCTGGAGGCCGGTGAGGCGCCGGAACTGCTGAACGAAACCGCGCCCGACACCATCACCAGCCTGCACCAGAATTTCGTCGACGCAGGCGCCGACATCATCCTGACCAACTCGTTCGGCGGCACCCGCCACCGGCTGAAACTGCACCATGCGCAGGACCGCGTGCATGCGCTGAACAAGCGCGCAGCCGAGATCGCCCGCGCCGTCGCCGACAAGGCCGGCCGCAAGGTGATCGTCGCCGGCTCGGTCGGTCCGACAGGGGAATTGCTCGTGCCACTTGGCGCCATGACCTATGACGAGGCGGTTGACGCCTTTGCCGAGCAGATCGAGGGTCTCAAGGAGGGTGGCGCCGAAGTCGCCTGGATCGAGACGATGTCGGCGCCCGACGAGATCCGCGCGGCAGCCGAAGCCGCCATACGCGTCGGCCTGCCCTACACCTATACCGGCTCGTTCGACACCGCCGGTCGCACCATGATGGGCCTGCTGCCGAAAGACATCCACGGCGTCGCCGACGGCCTGTCGCAAGCACCGCTCGGGGTTGGCGCCAATTGCGGCGTCGGCGCTTCCGACATCCTGGCCTCGCTGCTCGACATGACCGAGGCCAAGCCGGAGGCGACTGTCATCGTCAAGGGCAATTGCGGCATTCCCGAATTCCGTGGCACCGAGATCCACTATTCCGGTACGCCGGAACTGATGGCCGATTATGTCAGGCTCGCCGTGGATGGCGGAGCCAAGATCATCGGTGGCTGCTGCGGCACCTCGTTCCAGCATCTGGCCGCGATGCGCAAGGCGCTCGACGCCCACACCAGGGCGGATCGCCCGACGGTCGAAAAAATCGTCGAGCGCATCGGCCCGATGCGCAACAAGGTGGCGACGGCAAACACCGCCGAGACCAGCGAAGCCCGCCGCGAGCGGCGGCGCAGCCGCGCCTGACGCGATTTCCTTTGCGGTTATTCGCTGTTGTCGGCGTAGCTTGACAGGGCCGACTTGAAATCAACCACGTTGTCGCCGCGCATTGTTGCCAGCGCGCCGGATGCGCTCGGATCGGAAATCTGCTCCAGCATGGCGCGGAAGCGGTCATTGGTCAGCGCCGACATAGCGGTGTGGCGCGCCTGCGCGACATCGTCGCTGATGCGTCTGGATTCGGCTGACGGTGATAAACCCGCCGAAGCATCACGTGCCGGCGGAGTCGGGTTGGCGGTGGTTGTGATTTTCAATTCCGGCTCCCTCAAGCCTTAGACATGACCGGTGTAGCGAGAGGAAATTGCGATCCGGTACCGGAAATGCCGAGCAATTTAACGATCCCGTGCGGATCGCTCCAACTTGCGGCAGTATCGTCGTCGACCAATCAGATCAAAGGCGGAAAAAGTTTACGCAGGAACCCGTTAAACCAGGAGGCCTGCGCTGCACCATGCAGGCTTATAAGACGATCCTGTTCTTCACGCGTCTGCGCGCCCGGCTTGTCATAGTTCGCGGTCGGGCGGTCCTGCACACGTCGAAATCCTGTAGGCGTGACTTCCGGATGGAACTGCAGTCCGTAGATCTTATCACCAATGCAAAAAGCCTGGTTGGGAAACGAGGCGCTCGAAGCAAGGTGCCGAGCGCCTTCAGGCAATTCAAAGCCGTGCCAGTGTGATTGCGTGACATGGATCGGCTCGGACAGAAAATCCTCCGCTCCCTCTGTCGGGTAGAGTGGATAGCAGCCAAATTCGTGCACGCCGCTCACCGGCGGACCGACATGAGCACCGCGATGCCAGGCGATCTGCTGCGCGCCCTGGCAGATGCCGAGCAAGGGGATATCGGAGCTCATGCAGAAGTCGATAAATCGGTACTCGTTCAGCAAGAATGGATGCAGTGACGTGTCGTAGACATTGTACATTCCGCCGTAGACCACGCCGCCCGCGACATCCTCATCAACGTCCAGCACCTCTCCGGCATAGGCTCGACGCAAGACGGGCTCGTAGCCGCTTTGCTGGAGGTAGGCGAACACACGGTCGTCGGCAGGTTCGTCGCTGTGCCGCACCAGGATAATACGTCTCTTCATTGCTCTCTGCCTCCCGCTCGCCAGAATGGGTGGCGGACAAGCATGGCGCAACGAAAAAAAGGCCGGCAAGGGCAAAGATCCCTAGCCGGCCTGCCTCACCCGCCCGTCGGCCGGTGATCACAACGATCCCGTCATCTGAAAGAAACCGGCCGTCATCGCCACTACCGGTTGCCGCCCAGCGCCGAGGCAAGGCGCACAAGCGAAAGGAACTCGGACCTGTACCCAAACGGGTCGGCTCCTCGGGCGGCGGTGGCAATCTCCATGATCTTGTCGTAGCCGAACTTCCCGGTCGCATCCTCGTCGCGCAGCTTCTGGCCGAAGGCCGCGACCGCGACGGAGAAACGCTGGTCGGTACTCGCCCGGTCGAAGGACGCGACCTCGTTGGCCGAGGTCACCGGCGTGGTGATCAGCTTCGAGACATCCTCGTTGGGCAGCTTGTAGCGGATCTTGACGAAGGCATATTCGTCCGCATTGGCAACGCCGCCATTGTTGACCGTCGCCTGGCCGTAGCGTAGCGGATCGATTTGCTCACCACCACCGCCTTTGGGCGTGATCTCGTAGATCGCGGTGCCCGAATGCCCCGAGCCGATATCGCCGGCATCGACGCGGTCATTGTTGAAATCCTCGCGGTTAAGCGCCCGGGTCTCGTAGCCGATAAGACGATATTCGGAGACCTTGTCCGGGTTGAACTCGACCTGGATCTTCACGTCCTTGGCGATGGTGAACAGCGTCGAGGACGCGTCCTCGACCAGCACCTTCTCTGCCTCGGCCAGCGTGTCGATATAGGCGGCGGTGCCGTTGCCGTTCTGGGCAATGGTCTGCATCATTTCATCGTTCAGATTGCCGCGGCCGAAGCCGAACACCGACAGGAACACGCCGGTCTTGCGTTCGCTCTCGATCAGCCGCTTCAGGTCGTCGTCATCGGTCTGGCCGACATTGAAGTCGCCGTCAGTGGCAAGCATCACCCGGTTGACGCCGTCCTTGATGAAGGACTGCTGGGCAAGCTTGTAGGCTTCCTTGATGCCGGCCTCGCCTGCCGTCGAGCCGCCGGGCCGCAGATTGTCGATGGCATTGAGGATCTTGTCCTTCTCGGCAACCTTTGTCGGCATCAGCACGGTGCCGGCATCGCCCGCATAGGTGACGATCGAGATGGTGTCGTCGGCCTTCAGCTTGCTGACCAGCAGCCGGAACGCCGACTTGAGCAGCGGCAGCTTGTCCGGTTCGTCCATCGAGCCCGACACGTCGATCAGGAAGACCAGATTGGCCTTCGGCTGCTCGGTCGGCTTGATGTCGAAACCCTTGATGGCGACGTGCATCAGCTTGGTGTGCGCGTTCCACGGGGTCGGCATGACGCTGACGGTCGAGTTGAACGGCGTTGATACCGAGTCCGGCCCCTTCCAGTCATAGGGGAAGTAATTGATCATCTCCTCGACGCGAACCGTGTCGGCTTGCGGCAGGTAGCCCTGCTTCAGCGAGCCGCGCACGAAGGAATAGGACGCGGTGTCCACATCGATCGAAAAGGTCGAGACCGGCTCCTCCAATGCGGCGTGCACCGGATTGGTCTTGAAATCCTGGACGCGGTCGCGGTTTTCCTCCTGCGGCGCCACCTGGTCGGCCGGGATGGCCGCCGGCTGCTGCGGGGACATAAGCTTGGGCTCGGCAGCCGGCATGCGAGCAACTCGCGACGGCGCGCTTGTCGTGCCATCCAGTGCGAATTCACCTTTGGGGGCCGGTGCTGGCTTGTAAGCCCGCAAGGTGGCCGACTGAGATTCGTTAACTGTTGCCGGGGCGTCAGCATTCGGCGTCACGTTTTGCGTACGTCCATCCTGCGGTGCCAAGCCCCCGACGGCAGTCGTCTGCGACTGTGGCGGAGAAGCTGGTGGCGCAAGCGCGTCGCCGCTGGCATCGCGGCTTTCCACGTCCAAGTCTGCCTTTTTGTCCTTCTCCAGCGCCGCGGCAGCCTGTTTCGGCTCGGCGGTGGTTGTCTTCAGCGTCGCCGGCTTGTCGGCCAGCGTCTCGGTGATCTTCTCGTCGCCGCCGACCGGCGACGGCTGTTCCCTCAGCATATGGAAGGTGGCGTAGCCGGCGATCGGCAGGGCGACGAGGCCGGCAAGGGCCGGCGTGGCAATGAGTTTCTTTTGCATGATCTCGCTCCAGAGCTTTTGTGCTCGCTCCGTGAGACGAAGGCCGCCAGCCGATCCTTGGGTGACGGGGGAAATATTTTCTTGATCGTAGGCGCGCAGGGCGGCTTCGAAGGCTCGTGCCTTCGCGCTCTCGCCCGGCGCCGGTACCGCTGTATTGCTCAGCTTTCTGAGTTCGTTGTCGTCGACCATGGTCACACTTCCCCGGCTGAACGCATCAACGTCTTCAGCCGTTTCTTCGCTTCATGGATGTGCCAGGAAACCGTCGTCTCCGAGATCGCCATCGCCTCGGCGGCGGCCGCGTGGCTCAAGCCTTCGCCATGGACAAGCATTACCGCATCGCGCTGCTTGTCCGGCAATTGCCGCACCGCCGCCCACAACGCCTCGGTCGGGTCTTCACCCTCGGCCGGGCCTTCGCCCGATATCAACGCATGGATGCCATAGGCCTCGGTCTTGACGGTCTCGCGCTGGGTCTTGCGCATCGTGTCGCGCGCCGCGTTCATCGTCATGGTGTAGAGCCATGTCGTGAACGCGCCGCCGCCGCGATAATCGCGGATTGCCTTGCCCAGCCTGACACAGACTTCCTGGGCGATGTCTTCGGCATCGGCCTTCCTGCCGCACCAGCGATAGGCGGCGCGATAGACGAAGTCGTAGTGACGCTCCAGCAATTTGCCGAAGGCCCCCCTGTCTCCGCCCTTCGCCCGCCCGATCAGTTCGGCGTCGGAGGCTTCGCTCTCATCCAGCATCATCGCCATCATTTGCCTGTTGGACGAAGGCTAATGGCTAATCCTTGGGGGGATGGAAAGATTTTTCTCGAATTGGACGTTTGTGTCTGGGGCGTGTCGAGTCAGGCAGGCCGGCCTCGCCTGAACGTCAACACGCCTGGCCCGCCGCCCAGCCCGACGACCACGCCCATTGGAAATTATAGCCGCCGAGCCAGCCGGTGACGTCGACGACCTCGCCGATGAAGAACAGGCCCGGCATCAACTTCGCCTGCATCGTCTTCTGGTCGAGGCTGTTGGTGTCTACCCCGCCGAGCGTCACTTCGGCCGTCCGGTAGCCCTCCGAACCGGCTGGCTTGATGCGCCAGTCGTTGACCGCGACCTCGACTGTTTTGATCTGGGCCTCGGAAAGGTCGGCGAGGTTGCCGTCTAGCCCGGTTCGCTCGGCTATCGCCTGAGCCAGCCGTTTCGGCAGATGATTCGCCAGCACGGTCTGCACCGCTTGCCGGCCATTGCCACGCCTGGCGGCGCGGACGAGCTCAGCCACATCAGTGCCCGGCAGCATGGCGATGCGGATCTCATCGCCCTCGCGCCAATAGGAGGATATCTGCAGGATGGATGGCCCACTGACGCCGCGATGCGTGAACAGCATCGCTTCGGAAAACCGCGTCTTGCCGCAGGCAATCTCGGCGTCGACCGCGTTTCCGGCCAGGGGCGAAAGCCGCTCAAGCGTTTTTGCGTCAAAGGTCAACGGCACCAGTGCAGGCCGTGTTTCGACGACTGCAAGGCCAAACCGCTCGGCAAGCTCGTAGCCGAAGCCCGTCGCGCCCATCTTGGGGATCGACTTGCCGCCACAGGCCACGACGAGGGACTGGCAGGAAACCGAGCCCGTGGAGAGGGTGAGTTCAAACCCTTCCGGGGTTTTGCCGATAGTCTCGACGCGGGTCGACAATACCAGCTCGGCGCCCCTGCCCCGCATTTCCGAGACTAGCATATCGATGATCTGGCGCGCGGAGCCGTCACAAAACAGCTGCCCCAATGTCTTCTCGTGATAGGCAATACCGTGGCGTTCGACCAGCGCAATGAAATCGCGCTGCGTATAGCGGCTGAGCGCCGAGATGCAGAAATGCGGATTCCTCGAGATGAAATTCTTCGGGCTCGCATGGATGTTGGTGAAATTGCATCGGCCGCCGCCGGAGATGCGGATCTTTTCGCCAGGTGCCGCCGCATGATCGAGGATCAGCACCGAACGGCCGCGCTTGGCCGCTTCCACGGCGCACATCATTCCGGCGGCGCCGGCGCCGATGATCACGACATCATAGGATTGCATAAGGTTGATCGTTCCCGCGCGGCTCCCGCTCATTCAGCGAGACGCCCTGATACCGCGAACGGATTGGGCAGCCAACAGGCGAGAACAGACGCGAGACTCAGGTCAATGTCTCGGCAAACAGCGCCGTCAGCCGCTTCCAGTGACGCTCGGCTCCAGCTTCGTCGTAGACGCTGTGGTCGGGCACGCACCAGCCATGCGCCATGCCGACATAGTTCTCCAGCAGATGGTCGACTTCCGCCGCCCTCAGCGCCGCGGCCAGCTTGGTCGACTGCTCCGGTGGAAAACTCCGGTCGACGCCTGCCATGCCGACATAGACGCGCGCCTTGATGGAAGCCGCCTTGCGGTGCGGGCTGTCGGCGGCATCGCTGGCTAGGTTGCCGCCATGAAAACTGGCGGCGGCCTTGACCCTGTCGGGGTAGGTCGCGGCCGCGTTGAGCGCCCGTGCCCCGCCCATGCAATAGCCCACAGTGCCGATCGGTCCCGTGACGCCTTCGCCGGCGAGCGCGTCGACAAAGGCGGCGCTGTCGCTGATGGTCATTTCCTGCGTCGTACCGGTGACCAGCGCCATCAGCGGCGCCTTTGTCTTTTCTTCGACAAAGGCGGTCTTGGCGTCGAACGGCCCATAGGGAGCATTGCGATAGAATTGATCGGGCACCAGCACCGCATAGCCCTCGACCGCCAGCCGTTCCGCCATCTGGTCAAGCGCCGGGCGAGGACCGAAGGCATCCTGGTAGAGAATGACACCGGCCTTGGCTGAAGAGACCTTGGCCGAGCGGAACAGGCCCGCCTTCGCCACGCCGTCACGGGTCTTGATGTGAAGGTCCTGCTTCGTCATTGCCTGCTCCGTTTGCCAGATGCGCGATACATATCCGCGCAAGCCGCCACGGCAAGGCGTTCCCTGAGCCCGATAGTCAACATTTCGTGCGGAATCGCGTGATGCGCTTGCAGGCTGCCTGCGGAAAGTTTCGATCAGCTTTGGCCCTCGAGGCGTATGGTCCTGGCTCCGACATGCTGCGCACGGCCGGCGCCGCACCCCATGATGGCAGCGCCAAGACCGAGCGCGACGAACACAAAGCCGATACCGAAAAACTGCCGGTCCAGCCACGGATCAGTCGGACCAGAAGCGGACCGGTCGCGGTCAAGGCGCCCATCGGCGTAGCCTGCTTGGCGGGGGCAAAAATCAGGTGGCGGCCCGTGCAAAACTAGCCATGTGAAACGCCTGAACCTCCGGCGGATAGCGATAGGAGCAGCCATAGGGGCAGGCGTTGCGATCGAGGCAACCGCCACTGCGGCACGGCTCGCCATTCGCCCCCCGCACATGCGCAAGGCAGGCCTGGTAGGCGAAACCATCCGTCGAATAAGCGTCGACCGGACAGGATTTCAGACAAGGTTTGTCGACGCATGTGTCGCAAAGATGGATCGTCTCCCGAAATTCCGGAAGCGTTATCTCCTCCTCGAACAGCAACGCGCCGCGATAAGCATGCCAAAGCCCGTATTGCGGGTGCATGAGGATGCCGAGCGGGGACGGCTTCAGCCCTTCCGCCCTAACAGCCCATTGCTGGAACGGCAGGTAAGGCTTGTCCGACGGCGAAACGACGCGGGCACCAAACTCTTGCGCCACGTCGCCGATGACCTGCCGCGACCAGGTGTCGAGCGGATCGGCGATCGCCTGTGGCTGTTGCTGCCGCCAGCGCAGGAAATGCGGCCAAGGCGCGGCACCCGCCTGCCCTACCAGCAGGACAGACTTTGCCGGCTCACCCGAGGCGCCATCAGGAATACTGTCGTCATCGCGAAAAAGAAGACCGCCACGCAGGATGAGGCCGTTGGCGCCAAGCGCGGCCGTGATCTCGTCGATCATGCCGCGCATGCAATCATCCCTTCTTGTCCGGATCGGAGAAGGCGCTCCGCCAGACTTCCTTGTGAATGATGTTGGCGACTTTAGCCCCGCCTGACTCGGGCTCCTTTCAGGTGAAGGCGTCGGGCATCGACCCCTTCTTCTTGGCGATGAAATCCTTCAAGGCTTCGTCGATGCCTTCATCAAGGTGCGGCGCTTCGTAAACCTCCAGCCAGCGCCGCGCCAGATCGTTGGCGCGCTGCGGTGCGGTCTTCTGGCCCTCGGCCAGCCACTGCTCGTAGGAGTTGTTGTCGGCGATCGACGAGCGGTAGAATGCGGTCTGGAAATTGGCCTGCGTATGGTCGCAGCCGAGATAGTGGCTACCCGGGCCGACCTGGCGGATGGCGTCCATCGCCTGGCCGTTTTCCGACAGGTCGACGCCCTCGGAGAATTTCTGGGTCATACCGAGCTGGTCGATATCCATCATGAATTTTTCGTAGCAGGAGGCCAGTCCACCTTCGAGCCAGCCTGCCGAATGCAGGACGAAATTGGTGCCGGCGAGAATGGTCGAGTTCAGCGTGTTGGCGCTCTCATAGGCTGCCTGTGCGTCCGGAACTTTCGAAGCACAGAGCGACCCTCCGGTACGGAACGGCAAGCCGAGCCGGCGGGCGAGTTGTGCCGCGCCATAGGAGACCAGCGACGGCTCCGGCGTGCCGAAGGTCGGCGCGCCCGACTGCATCGAGATCGACGAGGCGAAGGTGCCGAACAGCACCGGCGCGCCCGGACGGATCAGCTGCGTGAACGAGGCGCCGGCCAGCACTTCGGCCAGGACCTGCGTCAGCGTGCCGGCGACCGTCACCGGGCTCATCGCGCCGGCCAGGATGAACGGCGTGACGATGCAGGCCTGGTTATGCCGCGAATAGACTTTCAAGGCGCCGAGCATGGTTTCGTCGAACACCATCGGCGAGTTGGCGTTGATCAGGCTCGTCAGCACCGTGTTGTTCTCGACGAAGTCGTCGCCGAAGACGAGCTTGGCCATCGCCACCGTGTCCTCGGCGCGCTCCGGTGCGGTCACCGAACCCATGAACGGCTTGTCGGAATATTTGATGTGCGCGTAGACCATGTCGAGATGGCGCTTGTTGACCGGCACGTCGACCGGCTCGCATACCGTGCCGCCCGAATGGTGGATCGACGGCGCCATGTAGGCAAGCTTCACGAAATTCTGGAAATCCTCGATCGTCGCGTAGCGCCTGACGCCGTCGAGATCGCGCACGAAGGGCGGACCATAGACCGGTGCGAATACCGTCGCATTGCCACCGATCTGCACCGAGCGTTCTGAATTGCGGGCATGCTGGGTGTAGATGGGGGGGGCGGTCTTCAAGAGCGAACGGCAGAGTCCCTTGGGAAAATGCACGCGCTCGCCCTTGACGTCGGCGCCGGCCTCTTTCCAGAGCTGCAGCGCTTCCGCGTCATCGCGAAAAATGATGCCGATCTCTTCCAGCACCGTGTCGGTGTTCTTCTCGATCAGCGCCAGGCCTTCCTCGTTCAGCACCTCGTAGACGTTGATCTTGCGCTTGATGTAGGTGAGCTGGGTGCCGGGGCCGCCGCCGGAGCGCGCCGCACGCCTGGCCGCTGCTCCGCCGCTGGCGCCCCGCCCACGCCGCGCGTTTGACGCTTCCTGGTCGACTGCCGCGTGTTCGCTCATGATCGCTCTTCCCTGAATATGGCCTGCCTGACTATGGCTGGTCCGTAACCGTTGCAGCCGCATGACGCGGCTTTGCCCGGATCGTAGCCATGCACCCTATTCGAAACGGCCCGTCCGCGCCAACGCCTGTCGCAAAATCGACAAGAAAACCGATAGATTTTCCAGTCGCTTTCCTTTTGCGGGAAGTCGCAAATCAGCTATGGATACCCGCCCGTTGCGGGTTAGGTATGAACACCAATATTTTGTGCCTTGCGACACAGTCGCGATGCCGTGAGGAGCTGGATAAAAATGTCCGACGACGAGATCATCCTTTCCGAGCTTTCCGACGACGAGCTGGTGCAGCAGATGCACGACGATCTCTATGACGGGCTGAAGGAAGAGATCGAGGAAGGCACCAACATCCTCCTCGAGCGCGGCTGGGCGCCCTACAAGGTGCTTACCGAGGCGCTGGTCGAAGGCATGCGTATCGTCGGCGAGGATTTTCGCGACGGCATCCTGTTCGTGCCGGAAGTGCTGTTGTCCGCCAACGCCATGAAGGCCGGCATGTTCATCCTGCGTCCGCTGCTCGCCGCCACCGGCGCGCCGAAACAGGGCAAGATGGTGATCGGCACCGTCAAGGGCGACATCCACGACATCGGCAAGAACCTCGTCGGCAT
The DNA here is from genome assembly GCF_054059755.1 of Mesorhizobium sp. URHB0026. Classification (NCBI taxonomy): domain Bacteria; kingdom Pseudomonadati; phylum Pseudomonadota; class Alphaproteobacteria; order Hyphomicrobiales; family Phyllobacteriaceae; genus Mesorhizobium; species Mesorhizobium sp. URHB0026. Next base: position 4,835,392 of record NZ_JBSSCN010000001.1, read on the forward strand.
GATGATGGAGGGTGCGGGCTTCGACGTCATCGATCTCGGCATCAACAACGCGGTCGAGAAGTATCTCGACGCGATCGAAAAGCACCAGCCCGACATCATCGGCATGTCGGCGCTGCTCACCACCACCATGCCCTACATGAAGGTCGTCATCGACACGATGAAGGAAAAGGGCATTCGCGACGACTACGTCGTGCTGGTCGGCGGCGCGCCGCTCAACGAGGAATTCGGCAAGGCCGTCGGCGCCGACGCTTATTGCCGCGACGCGGCGGTGGCGGTCGAGACCGCCAAGGATTTCATGAAGCGCAAGCACAACGTGCGTGCTTCGGCCTGATCCAAGGCATCAGGGCGACGAAAGAGAAGCCGCGCCTTGCAGCGCGGCTTTTTTGTCCCCAGATGAGAGACGGCCGCCGATCAATTGGCGACGGTGTCTTTGACCGCCCTGGCCGTCGACTTGACATCCTTGCCGACACCCCGAACGGTGTTGGCGCAGGCCGTAAGTGCAAGAGCGCAGGCAAGGATAGCCATCGGCGCTATGCGTAGCAGTTTCATGGACGGTGTCTCCCTCGAAAGATAAATTAGCCCCGCAGCGAAAAGCCGGCTCGACTTGGTCAAGACGAAAAAAACAAAACCGAATCAGACAGACAGGCTGCTCGTCATCGCCTGCGGGATGATTGCGCGCGAGGTGTTGGCCGTCAAGGAACAGCTCGGGCTGGATCACCTCGAATTGACGTGTTTGCCGGCGGAGTTTCATTTCCATCCCGACCGCATCGCGCCGGCCATGGACAAGGCGATCGAAAAGGCCAGGGCGGAAGGCTATGAACACATCTTCGTTGGCTATGCCGATTGCGGCACTGGCGGGCTGCTTGACCGCGTGTTGGAGAAGCATGGCGTCGAACGCATGGCCGGCCCGCATTGCTTCGCCTTCTATCAAGGCATGGAAGCCTATGCGAAGGTCGCCGACGACGACATGATGTCCTTCTACATGACGGACTTCCTGTGCCGCCAGTTCGATGCCTTTTTCATGAAGCCGCTCGGGCTGGACAAGCATCCGGAGCTGATCAAGGACTATTTCGGCAACTACGAGAAGCTGATCTATCTGGCGCAGACCGATGATCCGGAGCTCGACAAGGTCGCGGAAAAGGCCGCCGCCCTGCTCGGCCTCGCCTACGAGCGCCGTTCCACCGGTTTTGGCGACCTGACGCCAGGCCTGGCGCGGGCGGCCGCGAACGCCTGACGGCTTCAGGCCGGGTCTTCGGCTGCCAGCGCCGCCAGCACGTCGGCAAAGCGCGTCCTGCAGGCAAAACCCAGCCTGTCCCGCGCCCGCGACGCGTCATAGATCCGGTCGATCGAGGAAAACATCGTCCAGCCCTTCCTCGCGTAGAGAGCGGGAAATTCAGGAAAGTACCGCGCCACCACGGACGGCGCGTCCCTGATCAACGCCTCGCAATCTTCGGGTTGGAACGGCGTCGTCGCACAGACTATGAAGATGTCGAAGCCGAGCTCCGGTGCCTTCTCCAAGGCCACGACATGCGCCTGCGCCGCGTCCTCCACCGTCAGCCGCCGAAACAGCAGTTCGTTTGCTTTGGTGTTGGCGTCCGATTGCTCGATGGCATGCGCCATGTCGTCGGCCTCGGGGAAGAAACGTGCCGTGCGCAGCACCACCACCGGCAGCCCGTGCTGGAGATGGTAGAGACGGCAGAGATGCTCGGCGGATAGCTTGGTGACACCGTAGATATTGCGCGGCTCGGGCGACATCGCTTCCGTCAGCCACGCCGCCTTGCGCGCACCGCCCTTGAAGCCGTCGCGTATCGCCTGCGAAATCATCAGTGAGGTCGTTGACGTGAAGACGAACCGTTGCACATTGGCAGCCACCGCCGCGTCGAGCAGGTTTAGCGTGCCTTGCACGTTGGCCGCGATGAAATCGCTGTTGGCATGGCTGTCTATGTTGGGCTTGTGCAGCGCGCCGCTGTGAATAATGGCCTCTGTCCGGTTTTCTCCGACGGCGCGCATGACGAGGTCACGGTCGGCGATCGAACCGACGATCCGCGTTTCGGCCGAAGGAACGGGATCGAGGCCGGTGACGTCGTGTCCAAGTCTACGCAGGAGCGGCGCCAACGCGCTGCCCAGCCAACCCGACGATCCCGTAAGCAAGATTCGCATGCGTCACCATAAGTTTTGACCGAGACGCTGTTAAGCACGATGACAGGCGCCAGCGACCCGGTAAGTTATGCGCCAGGCGGCAGCAGCGCCGTTCCAGACAAACAGGGAATCCTTTGATGATCCTTCGCCCATTGATCGCCGCCCTTGGTCTCCTCTGCTGCAGTTTGCCCGCCCTTGCCGACGGTCAAGTGCAAAAACTGATCACGCCTGCCGATAAGGCGCGGCTCGACAAATATGGCGACACCCGCAAGGCGGCGCTCGCCGAAGCAAAGGCGGCCAACCCCGCCGAGCTCAAGCAACTCGACACGCTGTTGGCCAAGCCGCTGGTCGCCTTCTCCGACAAGGATCTCACCGGCAAGTGGCGGTGCCGCACGATCAAGGTCGGCGGACTGAGCCCGCTCGTTGTCTATGGCTGGTTCAAATGCAGGGTCACCGATGATGGCTCCGGTTGGCGACTGGAAAAGACCAGCGGTTCTCAGCGCACCCAGGGCCGCTTCTTCGACGACGGCGACAAGCGCTCGATCTATCTTGGCTCCGGCTCCGTCAACGACGATCGGGCAAAGCCCTATGGCAGCGGCCCGCAAACCGACCAGGTCGGCTACGCCTTCCGAAACAGTGCCAAGGAATGGCGTATCGAGTTCCCCGCGCCCTATTATGAATCGAAGCTCGACATCGTGGAGTTAAAGCGCTGACTGGGGTCTTCATGCGTTGGTAAGGCTTCGGCATACCAAGGATTAACCTGCCCGCCCTAAGGTCCGGCCACGTCAGCCGGTCCTTGGAGCACGGAAAGATCAATGGCAGCGTCGCAACCAAATCCGCGACCTATTGTCGTCGTCACCGGTGGCGGCGCGCACGTCTGGGCCATGATCAACGACCTCGCCGACCGCGTCGGCCCTGTCAGCGTCGTTCTCGAAATCCCTGAATCGAAAAAGCAATTGCTGCGCGGCCGAGCCCGACGCCAGGGCTGGATCTCTGCCATCGGCCAGCTCGGCACGATGGTGCTGAGCAGGCTCGGCAAACGGCTTAACGTCAAACACGCCGCCCGGTTGATTGCCGAGGAGAAGCTTGAAACGGAACCGCGGCAAGGCCAGGTCATCGTCCATGTGGCATCCGCCAACGGGCCGGAATGTCTGCAGGCAATCCAGACGATCAAGCCCGGCGTCGTGCTGCTGAACGGCTGTCGGCTGATTTCCAGGGAGATGCTGGCCAAAATGCCGTGTCCGGTGCTCAACTATCATGCCGGCATCACCCCGAAATATCGCGGCATGAATGGCGGCTATTGGGCGTTGACGTCAGGCGATCCGCAGAATTTCGGCACCACCGTCCATCTGGTCGATGCGGGTGTCGACACTGGTGGCGTGCTGAAGCAGGTGCGCGGCAAGCCGAAACAAGGTGACACCATCTCAAGCTATGCGCTGCGCCAGGCGGCGTTTTCGCGCGACATCTGCGTCGAGGCGGTCAGCGACGCGTTGGCCGGTAAACTTGCAACGTTCGATCCAGGGCTGCCATCGAAGCAGTGGTACCACCCGACGATCTGGTTCTACGTCTGGACAGGGCTGAGAACCGGCATTTGGTAACGCATCCGGTGTCCGGAACGGTGCAAACTCCGCCGCCTTTATCGCTGCAGTGACCCCGTCGCGGCATGGGTCGCAAACGAATAAACGCACCTTTCATTTTACGACATCCAAATGCGTCGCTTTTGAATGCGCGCGCGTCGTCCCATAACAAGCGGGTCAACTGCGCTTGCGGCAATGCTCGGGGATCGAGGAGCGAGAATTCATGGCCGATCTTATCGTCGTCTACTGGCGCGACATTCCTGCCCAGGTCATCGTCAAGAAGGGCCGGCAGAACGCCAAGCGCGAACTGCCGTTGCGCTTCACCGAAGCGATCGACATGTGCGCCATGCGCACCGGCGCCGGCGGCACGGACGACTATCTGGCCGAGTGGCGCAAGGCTGATCCAGTTCCGGTCGGTGACGATCTCGAAGCCGAGGTCGAAAAGGCCTTCAACGAGATCGACGCGAAATATGACCGCGAGCGGCTGGTCGCTCTGGTCAAGGCCGGCGGCAAAGAAAATGTCTGAAACCACTCCCGTGAGCAAGGAAGGGGTGGCCATTACGCAGGCCACTCAGGTCAAGAAGGCGGCGCCGAAGTCCGACTACAAGCCGGCCGATGTCTCGCCGCAGCGGCGCGTACAGCGCTCCTTCGCGATACGGCTGTGGTCGATCAGGCATTCGCGCTTGCTCGAATGGTTCTACGCCCGCTTCGCCGACACGTTCTTGCTGCTGCACCCCTTGTGGAAGGGTATCGGCTATGGCCGCGTCGAGGCTCCAATCAAGTTCGTCGAAAAGCGGGTAAAGGGCTTCATGTTCGACTGCCGCATGTGCGGTCAGTGCATCCTGTCCTCGACCGGCATGTCTTGCCCGATGAACTGCCCCAAGCAGTTGCGCAACGGCCCTTGCGGCGGCGTGCGCGCCAACGGCAATTGCGAGGTCGAACCCGACATGCCCTGCGTCTGGGTCAAGGCCTGGGAAGGTTCGCGGAACATGGTCAACTCCGACAGGATCCTCACAGTGCAGAAGCCGGTCGATCAGTCGTTGCGCGAAACCTCTGCCTGGCTGCGGGTAACCGCGCAGGCCGCGGCAGCCCGTGAAGCCGCCGCTGCGGCGAAGACCGGAGCCTCCTCGTGACCGGCCGCCAGCTCGACGAAAATCCGGCCGGCATCCATTTGCCGCTCGATCCCCTGCCCGGCCACACCTCGCGCGGCCGCCTGGAGCGCGTGCTCAGGCGCGGCGAGTTCGCGGTGACGACCGAACTGAACCCGCCCGACAGCGCCGATCCGGAGGATGTCTACAACCGTGCAAAGATCTTCGACGGCTGGGTCGACGCCATCAACGCCGTCGATGCGTCCGGCGCCAATTGCCATATGTCGTCGGTCGGCATCTGTGCGCTTCTGACCCGCATGGGCTACGCCCCGATCATGCAGATCGCCTGCCGCGACAAGAACCGCATCGCCATCCAGGGCGACGTGCTGGGCGGCGCCGCGATGGGCGTCGCCAACATGCTGTGCCTGACCGGCGACGGTGTGCAGGCCGGCGACCAGCCGGGCGCCAAGCCGGTGTTCGACCTCGATTCCATGTCGCTGTTGGAGACCTGCCGCATCATGCGAGACAACGGCAAGTTTCTGTCCGGCCGCAAGCTGACGACGCCGCCGCAGCTGTTCCTGGGCGCTGCCGTCAATCCGTTCGCGCCGCCCTTCGACTTTCGCCCGATCCATCTCGGCAAGAAGATCGCCGCCGGCGCGCAGTTCGTGCAAACGCAGTATTGCTTCGACGTGCCGATGTTCAAGACCTTCATGCAGAAGGCACGTGATCTCGGCCACACCGAGAAAGTGTTCATCCTGTGTGGCGTCGGCCCTCTCGCTTCCGCCAAGACGGCAAAATGGATCCGCTCCAACGTGCCGGGCATCCATATCCCCGACGCTATCATCAAGCGGCTGGAAGGCGCCCAGGACCAGAAGAAGGAAGGCAAGCAGCTCTGCACCGACATCATCAACGAGGTGAAGGAAATTCCCGGTGTCTCCGGCATCCATGTGATGGCCTATCGCCAGGAGGAATATGTCGCCGAGATCGTCGATGAATCGGGCGTGCTGAAGGGCCGCCAGCCGTGGAAGCGCGAGATCCGCCGCGACGACCAGATGGTCGCCGACCGGCTGGACCACATCCTGCACGACGACATTACCGAAACCCAGGTGGACATGGTGAAGACCGCGCATTGACTTGCGCGGAGAGCGACCATTCGCTTGATCGACAAGAGATAACGATATAAAGAACTCTTTATATCACGACGGAGAGATTTCATGACCCGGACCATCGTCGCCTCGGCGACACGAGAAATCATCATCGGCTTCGACCAGCCTTTCTGCGTGATTGGCGAACGCATCAACCCGACCGGCCGCAAGAAGCTCGCCGCCGAGATGGTGGTCGGCAATTTCGAGACCGTCATCAAGGACGCGCTGGAGCAGGCCGCCTGCGGCGCCACCATGCTCGACGTCAATGCCGGCGTCACCTCGGTAAACCCGAACGAAACCGAACCTGGCCTTCTGGTGCAGACGCTGGAGATCGTCCAGGGCTTGGTCGATCTGCCGCTGTCGATCGACAGTTCCGTCACCGCCGCGATCGAGGCCGCGCTGAAAGTCGCCAAGGGCCGGCCGTTGGTCAATTCCGTAACCGGCGAGGAGGAAAAGCTCGAGGCCATCCTGCCGCTGATCAAGAAATACAATGTGCCGGTCGTCGCCATCTCCAACGACGAGACCGGCATTTCGATGGATCCGGACGTGCGCTTTGCCGTCGCCAAGAAGATCGTGCAGCGCTGCGCCGATTTCGGCATCCCGGCGCATGACGTCGTCGTCGATCCGCTGGTGATGCCTATCGGCGCGCTGGGCGATGCCGGCCGCCAGGTGTTCGCTCTGCTGCGTCGGCTCCGCGAAGAGCTCAAGGTCAACACCACCTGCGGCCTGTCCAACATCTCCTTCGGCCTGCCGCACCGCCACGGCATCAACGCCGCCTTCATCCCGATGGTGATCGGCGCCGGCATGACCTCGGCGATCATGAACCCGGTGCGGCCGCAGGAAATGGAAGCCGTGCGCGGCGCCAACGTGCTGAACGGCACCGACGAGAACTGCACCAAATGGATCAAGACCTACAAGGATTACAAGCCGGCCGAAGGCGGCCACGCGGTGGCGGCGCCGACAGCGGTCAATGCGCCGGGCGAAGGGGGCGGCAATGGCGGCCGCCGACGCGGTGGCCGTGAAGCCCGCATGGGCCGGGGATAAGCGCGTAATCGTGAACTCGCCTGCAAACATAACCGATCCGCTCGTGCTGTTCATGCCGTCAGGCAAGCGCGGGCGGTTCCCTGTCGGCACGCCCGTGCTCGACGCCGCGCGCCAGCTCGGCGTCTATGTGGAGAGCGTGTGCGGCGGACGCGCCACTTGCGGGCGCTGCCAGATCGAGGTGCAGGAAGGCAATTTCGCCAAGCACAAGATCACCTCCTCCAACGATCACATTTCGCCCAAGGGCCCTAAGGAAGAGCGCTATGAACGCGTACGCGGCCTGCCCGAACGGCGCCGCCTGTCCTGCTCCGCCCAGATCCTCGGCGATCTCGTCATCGACGTGCCGCAGGACACGGTCATCAACGCCCAGACCATCCGCAAGGATGCCGACACCAGGGTCATCGCCCGCGATTCCGCGATCCGCATGTGCTACGTCGAGATCGAAGAACCAGACATGCACAAGCCGCTTGGCGATCTCGACCGCCTGAAGATCGCCCTGATGAAGGACTGGAACCTCAAAAGCCTGGACTTCGATTTTTATCTGCTGCCGCAGGTGCAAGGTATTTTGCGCAAGGGCAACTGGACGGCGACCGCCGCCATCTACAAGGATACGGACACCGAGACAGCGCGCGTCATCGCGCTGTGGCCGGGCCTCAAGAACGAGGCCTATGGCCTGGCTTGCGATATCGGCTCGACCACCATCGCCATGCATCTGGTGTCGCTGCTGTCGGGCCGCGTCGCCGCCTCGTCCGGAACGTCGAACCCGCAGATCCGCTTCGGCGAGGATCTGATGAGCCGCGTCTCCTATGTGATGATGAACCCGGATGGCCGCGAAGGCATGACGGTTGCTGTCCGCGAGGCAATCTCCGGCCTCGTCGACAAGGTTTGCGCGGAAGGCAATGTCCAGCGCAACGACATCCTGGATTCCGTCTTCGTCGGCAATCCGATCATGCATCACCTGTTCCTCGGCATCGATCCGACCGAACTCGGCGGCGCGCCCTTCGCGCTTGCCGTCTCGGGCGCCGTTCGCATCAAGGCATCCGACATCGGGCTGAAGCTCAACCAGGGCGCACGGCTCTATATGTTGCCTTGCATCGCCGGCCATGTCGGCGCCGACGCGGCGGCCGTGACCCTGTCCGAAGGTCCGCACCGCCAGGACGAGATGATGCTGATCGTGGACGTCGGCACCAATGCCGAGATCGTACTCGGAAACCGTACACGGGTCGTCGCTGCCTCCTCGCCGACCGGTCCGGCCTTCGAAGGCGCCGAAATCTCCGGTGGCCAGCGGGCCGCGCCCGGCGCCATCGAGCGCGTGCGCATCGATCCAGACACGCTGGAGCCGAAATACCGTGTCATCGGCTCGGAACTGTGGTCCGACGAGCCCAACTTCCTCGACAGCGTGCAGGCTACCGGCGTCACCGGCATTTGCGGCTCCGGCATCATCGAGATCGTTGCCGAGATGTATCTCACCGGCATCATCTCCGAGGATGGCGTCGTCGACGGATCGCTTGCCGCGCGCTCGCCGCGCGTCGTCGCCAATGGCCGCACCTTCTCCTACGTGCTGAAGGAAGGCGAACCCAAGATCACCATCACCCAGACCGACGTGCGTGCCATTCAGTTGGCCAAGGCGGCGCTCTATGCCGGCACCAAGCTGTTGATGGAAAAACAGAACACCGAGCATGTCGACCGTATCCACTTCGCCGGTGCCTTCGGCTCCTTCATCGATCCGAAATACGCCATGGTGCTAGGTCTCATACCCGATTGCGACCTCGACAAGGTCTCGGCCGTGGGCAACGCCGCCGGCGCGGGTGCTCGCATGGCGCTGCTCAATCGCGGCTATCGCCGCGAAATCGAGGAGACGGTGAGCCAGATCGAAAAGATCGAGACGGCGCTCGAGCCGAAATTCCAGGAGCACTTCGTCTACGCCATGGCGCTGCCCAACAAGGTCGATCCGTTCCCGAAACTGTCGGCGGCGGTGAAGCTGCCGCCGCGCAAGACGGTGAGCGAGGATGGCATCGCCGGAGATGCAGCACCGCGCCGACGCTCCCGCGAAGGCCATGCTGCTCGGCGCAGCCGCGAATAGACGCGCCGGCCACTCCCTCGATTTATTCGTATGCAAATGTTTCCGGATCGTCCGATCCGGAAACCGAAATGCTGTTTTCGCGAAATCCAGCAGATACATGCACAGCGCATTTACCCGCACATCGAACGGCGGCCAAGGACAGTCCTTTGGCCATCGCCGTTCTTCAGGGGAGATGAAAATGTCGATGTTCGAAAATTTCGGCCGCTTGGGTGTGACCATCAGGCAAGCCCACGCCAGGAACAAATCAATCCGAGCGCTGAACAGCTTGCCGGCCCATGTCCAGAAGGACATCGGCTGGCCGGCATCGCCGCCGAACGATCCGCAGGCCACACTCGCCTCGCTGCTGCTAGGCTCCACGCGGTGACGACGTTCGCAGACAAATACAAATTGCGCGGCGTCCACCGGGGATCCCACACATCCCCGATGGCCACCAGCAACCGATTGCCCGCGGCACTTTTGCCGCGTCGCGGACGACGCGCGGATCACACCAGCGTGTGGGCACAGCGTAAATCTTGACATTCTCGGCCAAGGCACGATCTCGTTACAAGGGGAGTTCTCTTAGTCGGCTGCAGCCGAAGTTCGTGTATCCGCATGCCAAGTTTGAAAAGCCACGTTGTGTCCTTCGTGCTCAGGCACAGCCGCAAGCAAGCCTTTTCCAGCCCGGAAAACCTGCAGCGCTGGATCGTCGCCGCGCGCAAGACGGAGGATCACCATCCGCCGGCCGCGCTGCATCAGCGTTTCGAAATCCAGACGCGCAGCGTGGGCGGTTTTCCGGTCTACGAAATCGCCCCCAGGGCCGGAGAGCACAAGCGGATACTCTACCTGCATGGCGGCGCTTATGTCTTTGAGATCACGCCCTATCACTGGTATCTGATCGCCGACATGGCCGACCGGCTGGGCTACGGCATCACCGTGCCGATCTACCCTATCGCCCCGGAACACGATTTCCACGCCATGTTCGGCATGGTCGGCGCTGTCTACCGCCAGATGCTCGATGAGACAGAGGCGGAAGATATCGTCTTCATGGGCGATTCCGCGGGCGGCAACATGGCCGTGGTGCTGACCATGATGGCGGCGGAAGAGGGTTTGCCGGTGCCGTCGCGCCATGTGCTGATTTCACCCGGCCTCGACGTCTCGCTCGCAAACCCCGAAGTGTTCGAGGCGGAGCGGAAAGATCCATGGTTGGGCATCGCCGGCGGGCGCGAGGCAATCCGGCTCTATAGTGCCGGTATGGATCCGACAGACTGGCGCATCAGCCCGGTCTATGGCGATCTGTCGGTGCTGCCGAAGACACTGCTCCTGACGGGCTCCCGCGATCTTCTCACGCCCGACAATCTGATTTTTGCACAAAAAGCCAGCGCCGCCGGTGTCGAGGTGGAGCTGGTTTACGAGGAAGGCATGTTCCACGTCTGGCCGCTGATCGACATGCCGGAAGCGCGGCGCGCGCGCCAACACATCGTCGCGTTTCTCACGGACGACGCCTCCACTCGGGCTGAAAGGAAAACGGCCAAGTCGTCGACCGAAACTTCATCCCAGCACACCAACCATTTCGGCCAGACGATCAATCGGCTCGGCGAACGTGACGAGATCGCCGAGCGCTGAAACTCGGCTCCACGACATCGATCAGAACTTGCCGGTTTCCCTAAACACTTCGAAGGTCGCGCGGATGTGGTCGGCGACGGCCTTGACCGGCGCGCTGGCGTCCGGCGCCACCACCATGGCAAGATTGTAAGTGCCGATATCGGGCATCCCGTCCTTAGGACAGAGTTCAACCATGTCGTTGCCGAGGAACGATCTAGGCAGCGGCGCGACCGCGAGGTCGGCCATGATCGCGGCACGCTGGCCTGCGGTATGGGCACTCATATAAGCGACGCGATAGTTGCGGCCCTCGCGGCCCAATGCCTCGAGCGCGCCGGCCCGCCAGGCGCAGCCTTCTTCCCAAAGCGAAACCGGCAGCGGTTCGCGCAGATGCGCGCAGCCGCCCTTGGCGCCGGCCCACACGATCGGCTCGGTCAACAGCACCTCGGCGCCGAGCGCGCTGGTCTTGTACGAATTGGTCAACAGCGTGATGTCGAGCGCCCGGTCATCCATGCGCCGGCGAAGATTGCTGCTCTGGTCGATGGTGACGTCGACGGCGATCGAGGGATGCGACTGCGCGAAACGCTTCAACACATGCGGCAGCACGCGCTCGCCATAGTCGTCAGGTGAGCCGAGCCGCACCACGCCGACAATATCGGGGATGATGAATTTCGACACCACCTCACGGTTGATCGACAAAAGCCGCCGGGCATAGCCGAGCAGCATTTCGCCGTCCGTGGTCAGCGTCACCGAACGCGCGTCGCGCGCGAACACCGAGCGGCCGAGAATATCCTCCAGCTTCTTGATCTGCATGGAGACGGCCGACGGCGTCCGGAACACCGCATTGGCGGCGGTGGTGAAGCTGCCGGTCTCGGCAATCGCCACGAAGGTGCGCAAAACATCGAGATCGAGCAGCGGCAGCGGGTGATTGAGTGGGGCGTTCATGACGATCGACCTTCAATTTTTCTGATACAAAACATCATTCCATTTCGTTTGATTGAACATCAGATCAGGAGCATAGTCAACTCCATCGAAGCAGCATGCTGCCAAAAGCGGCCATGAAACGACCCCGGCGCAGACCTGCATTCGACGTGAAATGAAGCTGAAACCGACCTGACGTAACGCATTGCCGGCGCCTGCCGCGCCGCAGCAAAGGAGATCGAAATGTCTATCCTATCGTCCCTCGGCCGCATCGCGACCGAATTCAACGCGGCCCGCGCCCGCTACCAGACCGAACGCGCCATCCGTTCGCTGCCGATCGAGCTGCAGAAGGATATCGGCTGGCCGGAAGCTTCCGACGCCAAGACCGGCATTCGCAGCGGCGTCGGATCCTGGGCTGGAGCAAAGTAAATCGTGTGTACCCCGCGCTGAAGGCCTGCCGCGCAACCCGCCCGGCAGGCCTTCTCTATTTATTTGTATTCAAACGAATTCACGAGCCATGTCGCCGCTGCATGGCGCATATGAGCAAGCCGCATAGCAGCTCGATTTTCAGGCTAAATCGCTGTAGATATTCATGAATCCTAGGCATCTTGCTCATCGCTTGCCAAAATATGTCGCATCCGGTGTCGCTTTTCATATCAAGCGCTTCGCTTTTGCGATTTAGTTCCTGCTCACACAAGCCTATATCACCGTCAGCAAACGAGCTGCCCCACTCCATCAAGCGAAGGCGACCCGTTTAGAGCGACGTGCGTCCAATTGGACGCACAAAATGCGCTCTAACACTTTGAGTCTGCGCATCGTGCTTTCCGAAAATCAATTCGATTTTCGGGCTGATGCGCGAGCAACCGATTGGAGATGATCATGAAGCTTTTTGCCCGCCTCTTCGCCCGCCGCGAAATGAACCTGACCACCGCTCTCGAGCGTCAGCGTCTTGCCAACACCATGCCCGGCCAGGCCGGCGCCATGGCCGCGGCGCGTCTCGGCTTCGTCGCCTGAACGAGCGCGGTTCCAGGAAAACCGTGTTTTCCCGGCCGGAACTGCGTAGAAATCGAAAATACAAGACACCCCCCTGAGCCGCGCCCCTGCCAGCGGCTTCAGGGTTGACCGCCGCCGCCTTGGTCCGCCGAGGCGGCGTTTATTTGTTGCACTTCCATCGCTCTCACAAGCCGACGGGGGCCTAGTTCGAGTAGGCACCGCGCGGCGATTGCCCATTTGCGACTCATGTCGCAAATTTAATCTTGCCAAAGCCGACTAGCCAATTGACAGGAATGGTTTTTCCTGATGACGCTATGCTATTCGCGACATCCTGTTCGCGTCATGGCCAGATGAGGTTCCCCGTGAACGCCGTCAAGCATCCGATCAAGCGATCGTTTGTGTTCTTCCTTGTTCCCGATTTCACCATGATCGCTTTTGCGACCGCGCTGGACCCGCTGCGCTCCGCCAATCGGATGCTCGGCTACGAGGCCTATCGCTGGCGCCTTGCCAGCATCGACGGCAAGCCGGTGCGCGCCTCGAACGGCGTCGAGTGTGCGGTCAACACCTCGCTGGAGGAGGAACGCAAGAAGATGGCAGGGCCGGATCGCCCCAACATGGCCATCGTCTGCAGCGGCACCAATGTCGAGCGCTACCAGAACAAGTCGGCCTTTGCCTGGCTGCGCGAGGAATACAATCGCGGCGTCGCGGTCGGCGGCCTGTGCACCGGTGCGCATATCCTCGCCGCAGCCGGGCTCCTGTCCAACAAGCGCTGTGCCATCCATTGGGAAAACCTGCCCGGTTTTTCCGAAGCGTTTCCGAAGGCCAATGTCTTTGCCGACCTGTTCGAGATCGACCAGAACATCTACACCTGCGCCGGCGGCACCGCCGCGCTCGACATGATGCTGAAGCTGATCGGCGACGATTTCGACGAGAACCTCGTCAACCGCGTGTGCGAGCAGGTACTAACCGATCGTGTGCGCAGTCCGACCGACCGCCAGCGCCTGCCGCTGCGCGCCCGCCTCGGCGTGCAGAACTCGAAAGTACTGACCATCATCGAGCTGATGGAGGCCAATCTGTCCGAGCCGCTGTCGCTGATCGAGATCGCCGACCATGTCGACCTGTCGCGCCGCCAGATCGAGCGCCTGTTCCGCACCGAGATGGGACGGTCGCCCGCCCGCTACTACCTCGAAATCCGCCTCGACCGCGCCCGGCATCTCTTGATCCAGTCGTCGCTGCCGGTGGTCGAGGTGGCGGTCGCCTGCGGCTTCGTCTCGGCCTCGCATTTCTCGAAATGTTACCGCGAGCTCTACGCCCGCTCGCCGCAGCAGGAACGCGTCGACCGCAAGCAATTGCTGGCGGCCTGATCCCGCATCAGGTCTCGGCCGACCGCACTTGCGCCGTCCGCATCGCCTCGACGCGGATGTCCTCGGTCAGTCGCGCCTTCAACGCCGAGAATTCGGGACTGGTCTTCAGCGTGTAGTGCCTGGGATGCGGCAGGTCGATGGCGACATCCGACTTGATGCGGCCGGGCCGCGCCGTCATCACGATTACGCGCGAGGCCATGAAGATCGCCTCCTCGATGTCGTGGGTGACGAACAGCACCGTCTTCTTGCGCCGTTCCCATATGCCGAGCAGCAATTCCTGCATCAGCCCGCGTGTCTGGTTATCCAGCGCCCCGAACGGCTCGTCCAGCAACAGGATTTCGGGATCGTTGGCCAGCGCCCGGGCGATCGCCGTGCGCTGCTGCATGCCACCGGACAGCTGCTTCGGCCAATGGTTCTCGAACCCCCTCAGCCCGACGAGATCGACATAGGAAGCGACGATGTCGTCCCACTCCTTTTCGGCCGTGCGGCGTTCGCGCAGGCCGAAGCCGATGTTTTCGGCGACCGTCAGCCATGGAAACAGCGTGTAGGACTGGAAGACCATGCCGCGGTCCGGCCCGGGCCGTGTCACCGTCCTGCCGTCTAGCAGAACACGGCCTTCGCTCGGCGCCTCCAAGCCGGCGACGATCCTCAACAGTGTCGACTTTCCGCAACCGGACGGTCCCAAAACGGTGATGAAGTCGTTGGCCGCCACCGCCAGAACGATTGGTAACAGCGCCTTGACGGGTTCCCCACCCCGCACGCCGGCAAAGGTTCGCGAGACACCCTCGATAAGAAGCTTGCTCACGCCAGGCTCCATGGAAAGAGCCAGCGGTTGAACGCCTTGAACGCGAAATCGGACAACAGCCCGATCAGGCCGATGATGATGATGCCGAAGATGATCTGCCCGGTCGCCAGCCGCGACTGGCTGTTGATGATCATGTACCCGATGCCCGACGATGAGCCGATCAATTCGGCCACGATGACATAGGTCCAGGCCCAGCCGAGCACCAGCCGTAGCGTCTCGGCGATCTCGGGCGCATTGGCCGGCATGATGACCCGCCTGACGATGCCGTTGTTGGTCGAGCCCAGCGTATAGGCGGCCTCGACCAGGTCGCGCCGCGTGGCCCCAACCTTGACGGCAATGATCAGGATGATCTGGAACACCGAGCCGACGAAGATGACAAGCAGTTTTTCCAGCTCGCCAATGCCGGCCCAAAGGATGAGCAGCGGAATGAAGGCCGACGCCGGCAGGTAGCGGGCGAAGGAGACGAAGGGTTCCAGAAACGCTTCCACCGGCTTCCAGGCGCCCATGGCGATGCCGAGCGGCACCGCGACGACCGAGGCCAGTACAAAGCCGCCGAAGACCCGCCAGATGGTGATCAGTATGTCGAGCCAGAAACGATCCTCGACCAGCAGCCGCCAGCCGTCCCGCAGCATCGACAGCGGATCGGCGAGGAAGATGCGGTTGACGTGGCCGCCAAACGTGATCCAAGCCCAGAAGGCCACGAACAGCACGAAGAAAGAGATACCGAGCACGCTTCGCAGGCTCGGAGAGACAGGATGCAAGGGGCGCATCTTCGTCCTTTGTCAGCGGCGAGGCGGCGGCGCTCTGCGCCACCGCACGGTGCCCAGGGGTTGAACCGTCAATTCGCCACGGCGCTGGTGTCGGCCAGTGTGGCGACGTCGGGTGCCTCCTTGATCAGCCCCATCTGCAGCAGCAGATCGCCGGCGGTCTTGGAAAAGTCCTGGAATTCCTTGGTGAAGAACTGCTTGTTCTCGGCCTTGTCGGCCCATTTCAGGTACTTTGCCGAATCCTCGAATTCCTTGGCCGACTGTTTCACGTCGGCGCCCATGATCTCGTAGGATTTCTGCGGCTCCTTCTTGATCATGTCGAGGGCGTCGAAATAGCTGTCGGCAAGCGCCTTGGCGGCGTCGGGATTGGCCTTCAGGAATTCGGGCGTACAGCCGACCGTGTCGAGAACCATCGGATAGTCGAGCGTGGTCGCCAGGATATGGCCCTGGTCGGCCTTGTCGCGCACGGCCGAGATGAAGGGCTCATAGGTGACGGCCGCATCGTTCTGGCCGGCGAGGAAGGCCTGCGCCGCCGCGTCGGGTTCGAGATTGACGACCGTGACATCCTTGGTCGACATGCCGTTCTTGTTCAGCACCCAGGCCAGCAGGAAGTAGGGAGACGTTCCAGGCGCCGAGGAAGCGACGGTCTTGCCCTTGAGATCGGCGACTGTCTTGATGTCGTTGCGCACCACGATGCCATCGGCGCCATAGGATTTGTCGAGCTGGAAAATCTGCTTGGTGGTCACCCCGCTGGCGTTCCAGACCAGCCAGGTCTCGACCGTGGTGGCGGCGCATTGCAGGTCGCCGCTGGCGATGGCGAGCGGACGGCTGGCCTGCGGCACCTTCTTCAAGGTCACGTCGAGCCCATGCTTCTCGAACAGCCCTGCCTGCTTGGCAAGTGTCAGCGGCGCGAATCCGGTCCATCCACTGATGCCGATGGTGAGCGATGTGGCGGCCTTCGCCGGCGCGGACAAGCCCGCGGCAAGCGTCAACGTCGCGGCAAGGACGGTTATTCTGTTCATATCGGTTCCCCTTTTGTTTTTCTGCGGGAAATTGTTCACAGAGCCGATGGGCTTGTCAATCAACAGGACCGTGTTCGCGCGGAAAGCAGCCGGCAACCGGTTTGGTATTGCGCTATCTGGTGTCGGGCATCCAGTTGCGGTTGCGCCACATTTTCTCGCCGACCTGGCAGTCGGCGGCGGGTTTGTCCCGCGCCAGCACCACTGGCGGATGATCCGCCTCCGCCGCCGCCCATTGCCGTGACGCCGGGCCGGCGAGCTCCAGCACCAGCTTGCGGCGGATGGCTTCGGGAAATTGCGTCCAGTCGTTGACCGGGATCATGAAGGCGCCGGGACCGCCGATGACGCAGTCGCTGTAGTAGCGATCGAGATCGTTGACGTCATAGACGCCGGAAAAGCCGCCTCGGGTCATCAGCGGCAGGCCGTTGATGACTATGCCTTGCCTGACCACCCCGTCGCGGGCGAGATTGACCGGCGCGCCCTGGTTGTTTGGCCCGTCGCCCGAAATGTCGATGACGCGCTTGGTTCCCTGGTAGCCGCTTTCGGCGAAAAGGTCGCTGCCGAACTCCAGCGCGCCGGAGATCGAGGTGCGCCGCGCGCTGTTGGGCGGCTGAGCCGACAATTGCGCCACCACCCGCTCCGCGTCGGCCCGGGTCGCGATCGCTGTCCACGGCACGATGACGCGTTGCCAGTTGGTGCCGGCCCATTCGACATAGGTGACGGCGATCTTGCCATAGGCGCCATCGGCAATCGCCTGCAGCACATTGTCGTGCGTCAGCGCCGCCGCGTAGCCATGACGCTGGATCTCGAGCTCGTCGGCCGACATTGACAGCGACACGTCCACCGCCAGCACCAACTCGACATCGACCGGCTCGTCGGCGCGGGCCGTTGGCGCCAGCCAGAACGTAACCGCCAGCGCAACGGCGCTCGAAAGCAGATGTCTTGCAGTGCCAAAACCAGACATGCCGCAAGGGTAAGCCAGAATCGACAGCTGAAAAAGAGAAAAGCCCGACCTGGGCCGGGCTCATCCAAACACGCGCGAAATTCTTGGCGAAGGCTCAGCTCCGCGGCTTGAGATTCTCCGGGTCGTAAAGCGGCTTGTAGCCGACACTGGCGACTTCAACCGGATAGGTCTCACCGAAATACTCGACCTTGAGCTTGCGGCCCTCCTGGGCATAGGCCCAGGGCAGATAGGCGAGCGCGATGTTCTTGCCGATCGTCGGGCCATAGGCGACCGATGTCGTGAAGGAGCGGCGACCGAGTTCGTCGACCAGCGTTTCCCCGCTCTCGGGGTCCATCACCGGCATGATGCCGACGGGATAACGGGCGACACCCCTGGAATCCTTGTTCTCGGTCATCACCAACGTGCATAGCATCGCCGGCTGGTGCGCGCGCTCACGATACTCCAAATGCTTGGCCTTGCCGCAGAAATCGTTCTCCTTGACCCTCGGGCGGGCGAGATCGGCTTCCAGCAGATTATACTCGGTCAAGAGGTCGGCATTCTGCAGCCGCAGGCTCTTCTCCATGCGGCGCGTATTGGCGTAGGTCTCGACGCCGAATGGCATGACACCGGTCGAGCGCAGCGCGTCCCAGACGGCGAGACCATCCTCGTAGCGCATATGCAGTTCCCAGCCCTGCTCGCCGACATAGGAGATACGGAACGCCGTAACGTCCTTGCCGCCGATCCGGACCGGCTTGATCGCCGCGAACGGAAAATTCTCCGGCGAAAGCCCATCCGGGCTCTCGACCACCTTTTGCAACGTCGTGCGGGCATTCGGCCCCCAGATGCCGATGGTGACGTACTTCTCGGTCACGTCGGTGATGGTGACGTCGAACCCTTTGTCCTGAGCCGTGCGGCGCATGTACTGGAAGTCGCGCGGGCCGGCGTCGGCGCCGTCGATCAGCCGGCAGCGGTCGGCCATGCGGATCACCGTGAAGTCGGCGCGCACCCTGCCTTCCTCATCGAGGAAGTGGGTATAGATGCCCTTGCCGATGTTGTTGTCGCCGCCGATCTTGGCCGCGCACAGCCATTCCAGCAGCGCGACATGGTCGGGCCCTTCGATGTCATACATCGAGAAATGCGAGAGGTTCACGATGCCGCAATCTTCGCTCATCGCCAGATGCTCGGCGTTGGAGACACGCCAGAAATGGCGGTTGTCCCATTCGTTCTCGCGCACCGGCACGCGGTTGCCATACTTCTCAAGCAGTTGCTCGTTGGCGGCATAGCCATGCGCACGCTCCCATCCGCCCAGCTCCATGAAATAACCGCCGAGTTCCTTTTCACGCTCCCAGAACGGCGAGCGCCTGATGTTGCGGGCCTTGGAGAAGGGTTCACGCGGATGCACCGCCGGGTTGTAAACCTTCATCGCCGTCTCGGTGCAGCGATCCCAGATGAATTGTTCCTCGGTCTGGTGCGGATAGAAGCGCGCATAGTCGATGGCGTGGTGGTCGATCGCGGTGCGGCCGTCCGTCATCCAGTCGGCGATCAGCTTGCCCATGCCAGGGCCGTCCTTGACCCAGATGGCGACAGCGTACCACAGGCCCCTCACCTTCTGGCTCTCGCCCATGGAAGGGCCGCCATCGGCCGTCACCTGCAGCAGGCCGTTGAAGGAATGGCTTTCATTATAGCCGAGTTCGCCCAGGATCGGCGTCAGTTCCATGGCGCGCTCGAGCGGCGCCAGGATCTGCTCCATATCGAGATCACGCTGCGACGGCGACAGCCGTGCCTGGTCCTTCTCCAGCAGGTCGCGCGGATGGCAGAGGCGCGGATTGGTCTCTTCGTAGTAACCCCATTCTATCTGGCCCCCCTCGGCGGTCTTGGGATCGCCGGTGTCGCGCATATAGGCCGAGTTGCCTTGGTCGCGCAGCAGGGGCCAACCGATCTCCTTGCCGGTGCCGGCGAACTCGGTATATGGGCCGAAGAAGGTCAGCGGATGGTCGATCGGCATGACCGGCAGGTCCTCGCCGACCATCTCGGCGATCAGCCGGCCCCAGATGCCGGCGCAGACGATGACATAGTCGGCCTCGATCGTGCCGCGGTCGGTCACCACGGCACTGATGCGGCCGTCCTTGACCACGAGCGACTTCGCCGGCGTGTTGGCGAAGGATTTGAGCTTGCCGGACGCTTCCGCCTGGTCGACCAGCTTGCCGGCAACGGTCTGCGAGCGCGGAATAACGAGGCCGGCATCCGGATCCCATAGGCCGCCCTGCACCAGATCCTGTTCGATGAGCGGGAATTTTTCCTTGATCTCGGCGGGATCGATCAAACGGGCGCGTGTGCCGAACGCCTTGGCCGAGGCGATCTTGCGTTTGATCTCGTCCATGCGTCCGTCGTCGCCGACACGGGCGACCTCGAGGCCGCCGACGCGCGCGTAATGACCCATTTTCTCGTAGAAGTCGATGGAATAGAGCGTCGTCCAGCACGACAGGAAATCGTGGCTGGTGGTGTAGCAGAAATCGGAAGCGTGCGCGGTCGAGCCGATATCGGTGGGAATGCCCGACTTGTCGATGCCGACAATGTCGTCCCAGCCGCGCTCGATCAGGTGATGGGCGATCGATGCGCCGACAATGCCGCCGAGGCCAATGATGACGACCTTCGCCTTTTTCGGAAACTCTGCCATTGCCCGCGACTCCAGAATGCTGTTGCGGGCGGCGTCGGCGCCCGTCTGATCGGGGCACAATATGCAGGCGACGGGGACGGCGCTACCGCCTGTTTGCGACACGCCTCGGATGCGGCGCGACCCCTCCGCAAATCAGGAAAAACATCTACTCGTCAGGCGAAAGCCCAGACGTCCTCGGCCTGGAAGCCGACCTGGTAGCCCGCTGTCTTCAGCTTGACCACCACCTGTCCGATCTCCGGCGCGGGCAGCGCACCAACCTCGACCTTGATCATGCCGGGACGATAGCGCTTGAGGTCGAGTTGCTCGAACACGATCCAGTCGGCGCCTTCGCAATCGACGAGGAAGGCGTCGATATGGGTGACGCCGTTGCGGTCGAGCAATGTCTGCAAGGTCTCCGACGGCACCTCAATGTCTTTCAGATGCGGCGCGAACTTGTTGAAGTTGGCGTCGGCCTCGCCCCAGGCATTCTTGCCCGACATCAAATTGGTGTCGGTCACCGACGAGCAGCCGATGAACTCGATCGGCAGCGTGCCGGCTTCCAGTGCGGCAGCGTCAAAGGTGTGGACGGTGATCGTGCCTTTTGTTCGCGTCACCGCGACGGGTTCGATGACGAAGCGGTCCGTGTCAGGGTAATTGGCGCGCAGCCGTTTCTGGTTGTACGGGATCGGCTCGACCAGCATGGCGCGGGCCCTTGGAATGCGGTGCAGCCACGGCGTCACGTCATCGAACAGTGCGCCATCGCAGGCGCCGACATTGACCATCTGGAATGGCCGGCCGGTATCACCGAAGCGTGCCTTCAGCGCCGCCTTGGCCAAAAACTTGGTGCCGCGCAGCGAAGGCCCGCGATCGAGCAGGCCGGCGGGAAGGCCGAGCGACAGGGCAATGCGCGCCAGGTTGGAAACTGAACTCATGATTTGTCTCCTGGTATGATGTGCAGGGCGGCGCGGTGCTGGACGCCGGCGACCTCCGCCCACAACGCCATGAAAGGCGGTGCCAGCAGCAGGAATGGCGGGATCAGATGCGGGAAATAGATGCGCGTGTCGTGAATCGGGAAGACGCTGAATTTGGCCAGCGCACCGAGCACCAGCGCGGCAAACAGAATGCCCGCGCGGCGACCGAGCCTGAAGCCGGCGCGGTGGGCCGCGAACCACCCGGCCAGCGCCAGAACCGAGACTCCGACCCAGCTGTTAAGGTTGATGGCGCGCAGCAGCGAGGCGGCAAACGCCCGGAGATAGGCAGTGGCGGAAAAAGCCGGCTCGAACCCGTCCATATTGTAGTGTTGCCCGATACTGGAAAACCACAGATGCGGCCACCAGCCGGGATGATGGGCCCAGTGCGAAATGGCGAAATACGCGGCGAGCGAAGCGGCAAACCCGACCAGCGCGCCCCAGGCCCTCTGCCGGAACAGGACCAGCAGCACAGCGAAAACGGCGAGAAAAACTATGTTGTCCGGCCGCACCATGAAGGCGAGGAAGAGCAGGATCGCCGTCGCCGCCTCGCGGCCTCGGACATAAGCGAAGAGACCGCCGAGCAACAGCGCCGAGGTAAGCAGGTCCGGTGTCGAAGCGCGCGCGGCGTCGCCGAAATCGGCCATGATCAGCACCGCGCCGACCACCGGTGCCAACGCCAATGCCTTTTCCCCGCGCAGCCAAAGCAGCGTGATCGCGCCGAACAGCAGGACCGAAAACACCTGCACCAGTCGCATCGCTTCGACTGGCGACATTACGGAACTCAGCGTCGACAGGATTTCGGCATAGAGGAACTTGATCCGGTACATGCTGAGCAACGAATGGAAGTCGGCGGCGTTCTGCGCCATGTGGCTGCGGAAACCGCCGCCATCGTCGGTCAGCGCCTTGTAGTCGCCCGCCGAGACACCCGATTTGACGGTGTTGTAGGCGTAGTCATGCAGCGCCTGCGCATCCGGGTAGGTGCCCTCCTCCGATATTGCGAGATAGGGCAGCATGTCCCAGTTGGCGTCGGGCATCACCCAGGCCGTGAACGCCGTCAAAAGCATATAGAGGGCGAAGGCAGCCGCACCGATCGGAGCCGCCAGCCGCGCATAGGTCCCCTCGCCCCACGCCAGACCGGCCTCGGCGAGCCGGTCGAGTGGATTTTGCGGAGCGGGCAACTTGGTCAGCATGTCTTCTCAGCGACGTTCGTTTCAGCGGACTTGGCTTTTGACGAAATCCTTCACGATCGCCACGATGCCGCGCGACAAGAGACCGTCGAAGGCATCGACGAAGCGGTCGACATGCTCGCGCCGGCAGATCAGCGGCGGCTCGAGCCGGATGACATTGCGGTTGTATTCGGTGAAGGCGACGAGCACGTCGTAGTCGCGCAGCAGCAGCGCGCCGACGAAACCGGACAGCGAACCCTTCAGCTTGTCGTCGAGCACGCTGACGATGGGGCGCAGCACCATCGGCAAGGTCTGCGAGAAGTCGTGGAACTCCAGCCCCACCATGAAACCCTTGCCGCGCACGTCCTTGATGATCTTCGGGTATTTTTCCCTGAGTGTCTGCAGCCGCTGCAGCAGGTACTCGCCGGTGACGGCGGCGTTGTCGATCAGCCCCTCGTCGTAAAGCACGTTGATGCCCTCGATCGCAGTGGCACACGCCTCGCCCATGCCGCCGAAAGTGGCCATGGCGTGGATCATCGCCGTCTTCGGCGTGCCGTAGGCCTTCATGTAGATTTCGCGGCGCGCAATCATCGCGCCGACAGCGGCCTTGCCGGCGCCCAGCGATTTGGCCAGTGCCGTCACATCGGGCACGACACCATGATGCTCGAAGGCATAGAAGCGGCCCGAGCGGCCATAGCCGCACTGCACTTCGTCGGCGACCCACAGCACACCATGCTGGTCGCACAGCGCCCGCAGCTTCTGCCAGTATTCAGTCGGCGCCTGGATGATGCCACCGCCGCCCTGGATGGTTTCCAGCACGATGACGCCGATCTCCGGATCGGAGCGGAACAGGCGCTCTACGGCCTCGATATCGGCGAAGGGAATGCGGACGGTGTTGTCGGCCATCCTGAAGTCGGCGCGATAGAGCTGGCCGTCGGTGATGCCCAGTACACCCTTGGTCTTGCCGTGGAATGAATTCTCGGCATAGACGATTTTCGGTCGCTTCGGGCCGGCGGCACGCTCGGCAAGCTTCACCGCCGCTTCCATCGCTTCCGAGCCGGACGAGCCCAAAAACACCATGTCGAGATCGCCAGGCGAACATTTGGCGATGTTGTGCGCCAACGCGGCCGCATATTGCGACATGAAGGCGATGGCGATTTCCTGCCGCTTTTCCTCCTGGAATTTTTTGCGTACTTCCAGAATGCGCGGATGGTTGTGGCCAAAGGCCAGCGACCCGAAGCCGCCGAAGAAATCGAGGATCTTGCGGCCCTTCTGGTCGATGTAGAACATGCCCTCAGCACGTTCGATCTTGATCTTGTGGAAGCCGAGCAGCTTCATGAAATGCAGCTGGCCGGGGTTGAGATGCGCCTTGAACAGGTCGGTCATCCCTGCGATATCCATCGACTTGGCCTGCTCGACGCTGATCAGATCGGGCTTGGCGGTGGTGGCGGGCGACAGTGTCGGCGCGCTGACCAGGGTGCGCGTATTCGTCTGTTCCGGCTTGGCCATGACGGTCATTTCAATCTCCTGTTCGCGCCCGAGACTGGCGTCGTGCGCAATAAACTTTTTGGGCGCGCCCCTATTCGGCGGGCACATGTTTGGTGGCGACGGCGGGCCCGGCCTTCTTGGCGCGGTATTCGCTGTAGGCGGCGATCAGCATGTCCTCGTCGCGGTACCGCGGCACCCAGCCGAGCTGCCGCTCGGCCTTGGACACGTCGAGCACGCAGTCCTCGTCGGCGATGAGATATTGCTCCGGATCCATGATCGGCATGTTTACGAGGTCGAGCAGGTCGAGCGTGCGCTTGACCGCCCAGCCGGGTGTAGGCAGCAGGATCGACTTCGATCCGGCATGCCGGATCAGGTCGCCAAGCAATTTCTTCACCGGCGGCGGATTGAGCGACCCGAGATTATAGGCCTCGTTGGGCACACCGGCCTTCCACGCGGCGCGCGCCGCCTCGGCGCAGTCGAACACCGAGATGAACTGATAAGGGTTGCGGCCCGAACCGATCATCGGCACGGGAAAGTTCCAGTCGATCAGCTTGAACAGCTTTTCGAGGATGCCGAGCCGGCCGGGGCCGATGATAAGGCGCGGGCGAAACAGCGAGATCGACATGCCGCGCTTGCGCCATTCGGCGGCCAGTTCCTCGGTCTTCTGCTTCGACCAGCCATATTCGCCGAGCGGCGCGACCGGGTGCTCCTCGGTCATCGGCTGGGTAACGGTGTGACCATAGATCATGTCGGTCGTATAGTGGACGAGCCTGGGGGCACCAGCCTTGTCCATGGCCTGCAGGATGTGCTCGGTGCCGTGGAAATTGACCGGAAAGAAGAAGTCGTGTCGCTTCGCCCGCACCTGGATCGGCGACAGCATCTTGGCCGATAAATTGTAGACCATGTCGTCGGCCTTCAGCCCGACCGCGGCAACCGAGCCTTGGTCGGTGACGTCGCACTTGATGAAGCGGACAGTGCGGTAATGCGCAAGGTCGCTCCTGGCGATGTCGGCGACGACAACCTCTTCACCGTCGGCCACAAGCTTCGGCGCCAGGTGACGGCCAACAAAGCCGTCACCCCCGAAAATCACATGTCTCATCGAACGATCTCGTTTGCTTGTATCTTGTCGGGCGTAATGGAAGCGCTCTGGTCTTCATGCCCTCGCCCACTTTGCGCGATCAGCACCGTGCCTACGCAGATCAAGGCAATGCCGGCGATGCGCCAACCATTCAGGTCCTCCCGGAAGACGAAATAGGCAAAGATCGCGACCGCGACGTAAGCCAGGCTCAGAAACGGATAGGCGAAGGAAAGCTCGACCTTGGAAAGCACGTAGAGGTGCGAGGCCATCGAAATGACGAAGGTGCACAGGCCAAGGAAGACCCAGGGGCTGAAGACGATCTGCAACAGCTTGATCAGCGGATTGGTGCCCTCGAATGAAATCGGTCCGAGCGACATCATGCCTTGCTTCAGCATCAGCTGCGCAGCAGCATTTGTCATGACCGTAAACAAAATGAAGAAGATATATTTCATGTAGTCCGCCGCCCCTGTGATATTATGTAATACAAATCTGAAAAATTTCGTGAACCCGCAAGACATTTTTTTGGTTAAATGTTGAGGTTAAGCATTCGTAAACCACAATTCATTCTAAGTTTACCTATTCGGCCGCCTCTGCATCGCGCCACCGCAGGTCGATACTCCCGGCCGTGCGCGCCCAGAAGCCGGACATGAAGGCGGGATCGCGCAGCGCTTCCAGCCTCGGCCACTCCGGGAACGAAGCGACGAAGGTTGCAGCACTCATGCGCGCATCCTTGTAAGGATTGACCGCCCCACCAGCCGCGATCGTCATGCGATCGAGTTCGCCGAGCAGGGCAAGCGTCGCCGCTCCCCTGTTGGGGAAGTCCAGCGTCAGCGTGTAACCCGGACGAGGGAACGACAGCAGTGCCGGCGAGCGGACCCCGCCGAAGCGCTTCAAGACGGTGAGGAACGACCCCTGCCCAGCCTGCCTGGCCGCCGTGAGCAGTGCCGGCACGATTGCGCGCGCGGCCTCTTCCGGGACCACGCTCTGATGCTGGAACAGACCTTTCGGGCCATAGAGCCTGTTCCAGTCGCGCACACCGTCGAGCGGGAAGAAGAAGCCCTGGTATCCGACCCGGCGCGGCGCGTTGGACTGCCCCTTTTTCCACCTGTAGGCTGCGTTGAAAGCGGTCAGGAACGGTCGGCCGAGCACGTTGAAAGGCGGCTGGAGCGGAACGGAGAATTTCGCGCTCGCACGCGCGGCCGCGTGCGAGCCGTGCTCGGCGTGGTTGCCGGTAAACAGCAGCCCCCGTCCGCTGTTGCGGCCACCGGCGAGCTGGTCGATCCAGGCGACGGCATATTCATTGGCCTGGTCCGCCGCTTCGGCAAGATCGAAATATTCGCGGAGGTCGCGAAAACGCGTCGTCTTTTCCACGATATCGAGCGACGAAACCCGCATCAGGCGGATCGAAGCCGACAGGATCAGGCCGGTGAGGCCCATGCCGCCGATGGTCGCCCGAAACAGGCGCGGATTGTCGGTCGCAGAGCAGCGATAGCTGTGTCCATCCGACCGAAGCAGCGTGAAGCTTTCCACATGGCAACCGAACGTGCCGCGCCGGTGATGGTTCTTGCCATGGACATCGTTGGCAATGGCGCCGCCGAGCGTGACGAATTGTGTGCCGGGCACCACCGCCGGGAAGAAGCCATGAGGCGCGGCATGTGCAATGACATCCGCGAGCAGCACCCCGGCATCCGCTTCGAGCAGACCGCTCTCGGCGTTGAAGCCGCGAATGCGGTTCAGGGGCCGCATGTCGACGACAGTGCCGAGCTGGTTCTGGCAGGAATCGCCGTAGGATCGGCCGTTGCCATAGGCAAGCAGCGACGCTTGCCTGGCCTGGCCGCCCTTCAGCAGCGCAATGGCGTCATCGGCGTGGATCGCCCTTGCCGCTGGCGGCGTGGCCAGGCCAAAGCTCTGGAGGCGTTCCGCCATGCCTACCAGCCCCCGATGACCAGCAGCACCGCGCCGATCGCCACCACGATCTGGCTGCGCCAGTCGCGAATGATGAAGACGACCGGATCGTCGTGCATTTCGTCGCGGCGCGCCAGGATCCAGACACGCATGGTGAGATAAAGCACGATCGGCGCCAGCGGCCAGATCAGCCAGGGATGCGGATAGAGTTCGCGCACCGCGACGCTGTCCATGTAGAGCGCCAGCACCAGCGCCGAGGAGAACGCCGAAGCCATGCCGGCCTGGGCGACAATCTCCTGGTCTTCGGTGCGATAGCCGCGGCCGGCAATGCGTTCGCCGGGCGGAATGGCTGTGGTGCGCAATTCGACAAAGCGCTTCACCAGTGCCAGCGACAGGAAGAAGAAGATCGAGAAGGCGAGCAGCCAGAACGAGACGTCGACGCCTGTGGCGGCCGCGCCGGCGAGCACACGAATGGTGTAGAGACCGGCAAGCGTCAGCACGTCGACCAGAAGCATGCGCTTGAACGATAGCGAATAGGCCGTGGTGACGACCATGTAGCCACCGAGCACAGCCAGGAATTCAAGCGACAGGAACAGCCCGGTGCCGACGCCGATCGCCAGCAGCACCGCGATTGCGCCAAGGCCGAACGGAATAGACAGCGCACCGCTGGCGAACGGCCTGTTGCGCTTGGTCAGATGCTTGCGGTCGAGCGCAAGGTCGAAGAAATCATTGAGGATATAGATCGCCGACGCCACCGCGCTGAACGAGATGACCGCCAGCAGGCATTCCCAGATCATGTTTGAATTGAAGTATTCGTGCGACAGCATCATCGGCACGGCGATCAGCGAATTCTTCAGCCACTGGTGGACGCGCAGCATCTTGACGATGGTCCGCAATGTCGGCTTGGGCGCCGGCATCGTTTCGGCACCATGCGCCGCCTGCCAGCGCGCGGCATGACGGTCCGGCGCCACCACGATCGCGCTGCGCGCCGCGTCGAAGACCTGGAGGTCATGGCGGCTGTTGCCGGCATAGTCGAAACCGGCATCGCCATAGGCCGCAAGGAGCGAGGCTCGCTTCTTTCCCGAAGTGAGATTGTCGAGGCCCTCGGTGGCCAGTACCCGGTCGAAAATGCCGAGATGGACAGCAATGGCGTCGGCGAACTTGCGCGGCGTGCCGGTGGCCAGTACGAGCTTGCGGCCTTCGGCGTGCTCGGTGCGGAGCCGGTCGAGCAGTGGCGCCCGATAGGGCAGCGTGGCGGGGTCGATGTCGATGCGTTGGGCGATCGCCTGCTTCAGCCGCGCCGGTCCGCCGGCAACCCAGAAAGGCACCAGGAAGAAATAGAGCGGGTTCTTCTTGAGGAGGATGAACAATCCTTCCCATAAAAGGTCCGTCGCGATCAGCGTGCCGTCGAGATCGACCGCAAGCGGTATTGCGTTCCTGTCCGACCGCGCGTCCATGCCCGTCCTGCCCTGCCAGCGTCCGATCCGGAAACCGGAACCCGTTGAGCGCCGTGTTTCGGCGTCTTGATGCTGGTATAGCGGGGGATCGCCTAGCGAACATTAAAACGTACGGTTGCAAAGGGCTGCCGCTGCCGTATTTCCATCGTCATTGTTAAACAACAGCTACCGGAAACGATAAAAGGCCGAGCAAACGCCCGGCCTTTCCAATCATGCGACCGAGATTACTTGATGCGGGCGACGCCGCCTGAAATCTCCACGGTTTCCGAACCGGTCAGCGCTTCAAGGTCGCCATTGGGCAAGGTGACAAAACAGCCACTCTGACAGAACTCGACGGTTTCACCGCCAGCCAGCGCAAGCTCGGTCTTGCTGCCGCCCTCGGTCACGACCAGCGTGCGTGTCTCGGCGTCCTTGTTGACCGCGCTAGCGGCATGGGCCGAGCCGCTCACCGCGAGCAAGGCCACGGCAGCGACGAGAGACTTCCACATTTGCAATATCGGTGTTCCCACCGCCTCTGTTGCATTTCCACAAGGCATTCTCGCCTTTGCATGGGAACTTATATGAGATGGAAGCTGAACCGCAACTGAATGCCGCATTCATGCCGCAATTGGCTTTGGCTTTCGCACATACCCCCGTCAACCTGGCCGCGCGGCAATGCGGTGTTGTCGGCAATGGCAGCCCGGCAGGAGGATCCAGAGCCTAATCCGGATCGGGTTTCTTCGACTTGCGCTGCTTCGGCAGCTTTTTCGCTTCGGCCTCGGCTTGCGCCTTGGCCTCTTCCCGTTCGGCGAAATCGGCCTCGATCTTGTCGTCGTCGGTCGGCCATGCCACGTGCTTCTTGGCCTCGACGACCGCGCGCGGCGTGGACGGGATTTCGATGTGCTGGTCGTCGAATCTTTCCAGCACGGTGAAGCGGACGTCGTTCTGCACGATGTTGCCGTTCATCACATCGGCCAGGAACACGCGGATCTCGAATTCGAGTGCGGCGGGTCCAAAATTGGAAAACAAGACGAAAGGCTCGGGGTTCTTCAGCACCAGCGGATGGCTGCGCGCGATATCCAGCAGCACCGCGTGGACCTGCTTGACGTCGCTGCCATAGGCGACGCCCACCTTGATGTCGATGCGACCGAGCTTGTTGCGGTGCGTCCAGTTGCCGACGGCGTTGTTGATCAGGTTCGAATTGGGCAGGATCACCGACTGCCGCTGGAAAGTCTCGATCTCCGTGGCACGCACGCTGATCTTCTTGACCGTGCCGCTGACGTCGCCGGCCACGATCCAGTCGCCGACCTTGAACGGCCGCTCGGCCAAAAGGATCAGGCCGGAGACGAAATTCGACACCACATTCTGCAGGCCAAAGCCGATACCGAGGGAAAGAGCACCCGCGACCAGCGCCAGGCTGGAAAGGTCGATGCCGGCCGCCGAGATGCCGACCAGCGCGGCGAGTGCCACGCCGGCATAGCCGACCGCCAGCCGGATCGAGTTGCGCACACCGGCGTCGACCTTGCCGCGCGCCATGACCGAGCCGTCAAGCCAGCCCTGGAACCAGCGCGTCAGGAAATAGCCGATGACGAAGACGACGATGCCCGACAGGATGCCGGTGACCGAAATGGTCACCGAACCGATATTGATTCCGGTGGCGAGCTTGTACGCCCACGCCTCGATATCGCCGGGCTGGAAGCCCCACATCAAAAGGATCAGCGGCAGAAACACCAGCACTATCATCACGTTGATGGCAATGCTGACGACAAGGCCGAGCTGGTCGAGTGCGGTATCTTCATAGCTGGAATTGGCCGACAGCCAACGCCCGACCGAGGTGTTGGCGAAAGCACCCTCCTCGCCGATCGCCTGCGCCGACAGGAAGCCGATATAGGCCGTTATCAACGCGGTGCCTGTGACCACGACTTGTAGCGAGACGAACAGAGCAAGGCCGATATACCCGAGCAGCGCCGCGATGATGGTGAAAAGCCCCAGCCCGAGCGAGGTGTAGCGCAGCCAAGCCGGCCATGGGCGCCAGCTTCCGTCACGCGCCCTGAACGGCCTCAGCATTGCCATCAGGATCAGGATAACGCCGACGATGATGGTGGCGACGAAACTGCGCGCGATGGTCAGCGACAGCGGCGACCCCATCTTGTCGTTCACGACCGACAGGAAGGTGTTGAAGCTGATCACCACGGCCATGGCGGTGGTCAGGCGGACCAGCCAGCGCGCCGGCCCGGTTTCGACGGGGATGAGCCGCCAGTTGGGCAAACGCGGTTCGAGTGCCGCGTTGGTCAGCCGATTGACACAGAACACCACGCCGATGACGGTGGCCAACGCATTGAGGAAGAGGCCAATATCGCCGCGCAACACGTTGTAGTAATTGAAGAAGAAGATCGTCGAGCCGAGAAAGGCGGCCACCGCCAGCGTCGGCAGCAAGGTCGACCAGAAGGCCACCGACAGGCGGCTGAGATAGGATGGGTCCTCATTGGTCGGATCGGCCTCGAACACCCGCCCGAACAGGCGCCTCCCGCCGACCAGCAGCACCAGCGCCAGGCCGAGCGCCACGAAAGTCGCCGCCAGGATAGCCTGGAACTTGAACTTGATGGCGAAGCTCAGCCAGGACGACACCGCCTTGTAGAAATTGCCGAACTCGTCGCGCGCATCGGAAAACACCTGCGGGCTCAACGCGTCCGAGAGCACGTAGCGCTTGGTCAAAAGATTGCGGAACAGCGCGCTGCGCATGTTGCCGATCTTGTCGATCAGCCCGCTGACGCGGATCGACAGGGATTGAGCTTGCGCGATGACCGCGTTGATCTCGGCCTTTTCGGATGTCAGCCCCTCGCGTTCGGCGCTGACGATGCCGGGTTCAGCCGGTTGGCCGGAGGCGGGCGGCGGCCCGAGCTGTTCGAGCCTGCTGTTGATTTCGCCCAGCCGTGTGCGGAACGCCAGCGCGCTGGTCAGCGATTGCCGTGACAATTCCTCGAGCTGCAGGCGGATGTCGACGAGGTTGCTGTCGTCCTCGCCATCCTGCTGTATCTGCTTCTCGAAATTGTCGGCCTTTGTCGCCAGGCCCTGAATGATCTTTTGCTGGTCGGCGACCAGTCCGGCGGGCGCCTGGCCAACGCCTTGCGCCGCCGCCTCGAACGACAGCGGCGCCGAAACGACAAGCGCCAGGACCAGGATGAGGCGAAGCAATCGAAAAAACATGATGAATAGGCGACTCGCGGGCGGCAAAGGCATCAAAAAGCCTGTCCTTGATAAAGACGGCCATATCATGGGGCAAGTCACCGCGACGATCGCGCTCCTCAAGCGTCGGCCAGTCGAAAGGCGATGGCGCAATATTGGCTTTGCATCAGCCCCCTGCTCTATAGTCTGCCGCATCGCCCGCAACGGACATCATACACATGGCAGAGTACTCGGCCCTTTCGCTGCTCGCGAACGCGCTCAAGGGAAACAAGGACTGGAAGCCGGCCTGGCGCAAGCCGGATCCGAAGGCCTCCTACGACGTCATCATCATCGGCGGCGGCGGGCATGGGCTGGCGACCGCCTACTATCTAGCCAAGGAACACGGCATCACCAATGTCGCGGTGCTGGAGAAAGGCTGGCTGGGGTCCGGCAATGTCGGCCGCAACACCACGGCCGTTCGCTCGAATTACCTGCTGCCCGCCAACACCCGCTTCTACGAACATTCTATGAAGCTGTGGGAAAACCTGTCGCACGAGCTCAATTACAATGTCATGTTCTCGCAGCGCGGCTGCCTGAATCTGGCGCACACGCCGGCTCAGTTCGACGACTACGCAAGACGCGGCAACGCGATGTGCCATCTCGGCGTCGATGCGGAATTGATGACACCAGCCGAGATCAAGCGCCTGATCCCGGCGCTTGACATCTCCAATGATGCACGCTTTCCCGTGGTCGGCGGCCTGATGCAGCGGCGGGCCGGCACCGCCCGGCACGATGCCGTCGCCTGGGGCTATGCGCGCGGCGCAGACCGGCGCGGCGTCGACATCATCGAGAATTGCGAGGTCACCGGTTTCCTGCGCGACGGCGACCGGGTTACCGGCGTTGCCACCTCGCGCGGCGATATCAGGGCCAAGAAGGTAGCGGTCGCGGTGGCTGGCAGCACCGGACGGGTCATGCAACTCGCCGGCGTCGAGACGATGCCGATCGAAAGCCATGTGCTGCAGGCCTTCGTCACCGAATCGCTGAAACCCTTCATCGACACGGTCGTGACCTTCGGCATGGGCCATTTCTACATGTCGCAGTCCGACAAGGGCGGCCTTGTCTATGGCGGCGACATCGACGGCTACAACAGCTACGCTCAGCGCGGCAACCTGCCCATCGTTGACGAGGTGATGAGCGAGATGCTGGCCCTTTTCCCGGGCCTTCCGCGTGTGCGCATGCTGCGCTCCTGGGGCGGCGTCTGCGACATGTCGATGGACGGCTCGCCGATCATCACCATGGGGCCCCTGCCCGGCATGTATCTCAATTGCGGCTGGTGCTATGGCGGCTTCAAGGCAACGCCCGCTTCCGGCTGGTGCTTTGCCTGGACCATCGCCAAGGATCAACCGCACGATTTCAACGCCCCGTTCACGCTGGACCGCTTTCATCGCGGGCTGGTGATCGACGACAAGGGCCAGGGTGCAAACCCGAGGCTTCACTAGACAAGGCTTCATTAGGAACATTCCGTGCTGATCACTTGCCCCTATTGCGGCCCGCGCGATGTCATCGAGTTCACCTATCAGGGTGACGGCAACCGCGAACGTCCCGACCCCGCTTCGCAGAATTTCGAGGCCTGGAATGCCTATGTCTACGACCGGCTGAACCCGGCCGGCGACCACAATGAGATCTGGCAACATTCCGGTGGCTGCCGGGCTCACCTGAGGGTCGTGCGCAACACGCTGACGCACGAGATTTCCAGTGTCGCCTTCGCGCGTGGCGATCACAGCTCGGCCGCTCGCCGCAAGGCGGAGGACAAGCCATGAGCCCGCGCCGCACCGACACCGGCGGCCGCATAGACCGGCTGAAGACGATCCGCTTCACCTTCGACGGCGTTGCCTATACCGGGCATGGCGGCGACACTCTGGCGTCCGCGCTGCTGGCCAATGGCGTCACCCTGTTAGGACGTTCTTTCAAATACCATCGGCCGCGCGGCCTGCTGAGCGCGGGCGTCGAGGAGCCCAACGCGCTGGTGACGGTGCTGAAGGGCGAGGTGCGCGAACCCAACATTCCGGCGACAATGGTCGAGATCCATGACGGGCTGGTCGCCGTCAGCCAGAACCGTTTCCCCTCGCTTGCCTTCGACATCCATGCCGTCAACCAGCTCGGCGGCAAACTGCTGTCGGCCGGGTTCTACTATAAGACCTTCATGGGACCGGTTGTCGGCCCGTTGAAAGGCACGCGCTTCTGGATGTTCTGCGAACAGTTCATCCGCCGCGCCGCCGGCCTCGGCAGCGCCGGATCGGCGAAGGACCCGGCCCGCTACGAGCGCATGAACGCCTTTTGCGATGTGCTTGTGGTCGGCTCCGGCCCGGCCGGGCTAATGGCCGCCAAGGCAGCCGCCGATCAGGGCGCCCGTGTGATCCTGACCGATCTCGAGCCGCGCTTCGGCGGATCGGCCAACTGGTCCGGCGAAACCATCGATGGCGCCCCCGCCGCTGATTGGGTGCGGCGTACCGTGGCCCAGCTTGAAGCGCGAGACAATGTCCGGCTTCTGCCGCGCACCACCGTCTGGGGCTACTACGACAACAATACGCTTGCCGCGCTCGAGCGGGTCAGCGACCACAAGGCGCAGCCCGCCAAGGGTGAGCCGCGCCATCGATACTGGGCGATCCGCGCCGGATCCGTGGTGCTGGCCACCGGCGCCTTCGAAAGGCCGCTGGTGTTTCCGGGCAATGACCGGCCCGGCGTGATGCTGGCGCATGCGGCGGCGCGCTACGCCAACGAATTCGGCGTGCTGCCGGGGCAGCGGATCGTGCTGTTCACCAACAATGACAGCGCCTACCGTTCGGCGCTGGCGCTGAAGCAGGCAGGTGCGGCGATCGTTGCCATCGTCGACGTGCGCGCGCAACCATCCACCGAGATGGGCGCCCTGGCCGGCGAAGCCGAGGCGGAACTGCTTTCCGGCCATGCGGTGGTCGGCACGGAAGGCGGCAAGGCCTTGTCCGGCCTCAAGGTTCAGCGCTTTGACATGGTCGCGGGTGCGCTGAGCGGCGATGCGCGCAGCATCCACGCCGATTGCGTGCTGATGTCCGGCGGCTGGTCGCCGACCATCCATCTGGCCAGCCAGGCCGGCGCCAAGGCTGAATGGAACGCGGCCCGGCAGGCCTTCCTGCCGCCCAAGCCGACGCAAAGCTGGATCGGCGCCGGCGCGTTCACCGGCAGCTTTTCGACGGTAGAGGCGATGGCCGAAGGGCGCGCCGCGGGCCTTGCCGCGAGTGGCGGGACCCCAACGCCGGCGGCGCTGCCCACTGTCGAGGCACCTCCCGGAGATCCAAATCCCGCGCCGGTGTTCGAAATCAAGGGCAGCGGCAAGAGCTTTGTCGACTTTCAGCACGACGTCACGGCGGAGGATGTCCGCCTGGCGCATCGCGAAGGCTTCGTCTCTGTCGAGCACCTGAAGCGCTACACCACACTCGGCATGGCCACCGACCAGGGCAAGAGCTCCAACGTCCCCGGCCTTGCCATCATGGCGGAAGCACTCGGCAAACCGATCCCAGAAGTCGGCACCACCCGTTTCCGGCCACCCTTCGCGCCGGTTTCGATCGGCTCGCTGGCAGCCGAGCGCTTCGGCGACCTCAAGCCCGAGCGGCTGACGCCGATGCATGATTGGCATGTCGACAATGGCGCGACCATGTACTCCGCCGGCCTCTGGTACCGCCCGATGATCTATGGGCTTTCGGGCGAAACTGTCGAACAGGCCTATGTGCGCGAAGCCAAGGCGACGCGCGAAAGCGCGGGCATCGTCGATGTCTCGACGCTGGGCAAGATCGCCGTGCAGGGTCCCGACGCCGCCGCGTTCCTCGACCGTGTCTACACCAACATGTTCTCGACGCTCGCCGTCGGCAAGGCGCGCTATGGGCTGATGCTGCGCGAGGACGGCTTTGCCTTCGACGACGGCACCACCTGGCGGCTGGGCGAACAGGATTTCCTGATGACCACCACCACGGCCAATGCCGGCAAGGTGATGCAGCATCTGGAATATTTCCTCGACGTGATCTGGCCGGAACTCAAGGTCCACGTCACCTCGGTGACCGACCAATGGGCGGGAGCCGCGATCGGGGGCCCGAAAGCGCGGCAGATTTTGGCAGCCTGCGTCACCGGCACTGCCGTGGACAACGCCACCTTGCCCTTCATGGGCATCGTGCACGGCGAGATCGCAGGCGTTCCGGTGATGATTTGCCGGCTTTCCTTCTCCGGCGAAATGGCCTTCGAGGTCTATTCCGGCGCCGGCCATGGCACCCATGTCTGGGAAGCGCTGGTCGAGGCCGGCAAGCCATTCGGGCTGGTCACCTACGGCCTCGAGGCGCTGGGCACGATGCGCATCGAGAAAGGCCATGTCACCGGCGCCGAGATCGATGGCCGCACCACCGCGCGCGACCTGCATCTCGACTGGATGCTGTCGAAGAAAAAGCCGTTCATCGGCTCCGCGATGATGGATCGGGAAGGTCTCGTCGCGTCCGAGCGGCTGGATCTGGTCGGCCTGATCGCGCTCGACAACCGGCCGCTCAATGGCGGCGCGCACATTGTCGAGGACGTCGACGAAGCCAATCCGCACGGCTCGATCGGGCACATCACCGCTTGCTGCTATTCGCCGGCGCTCGGCAAGCATATCGCGCTGGCGCTGGTCAAGGGCGGCAAGGCCAGGCACGGCACGCGTGCGCATGTCTCCGATCCCTTGCGCAACCGCTTCGGACCCGTGGAGATCGTCTCCACCCACTTCTACGATCCGGAAGGAACCCGCATGCATGGCTGAGCGTCAATCGCCCCTCGAGCCGGAGTTCCATGTCGGCTCGCACGGCAATTTCGAACGTGGCGTCGAGATCCTGCTCACCGAAACCAGGCCGGGCTCGATCGTGCAACTCGCGGCATGGCCCGGCGAGGAAAAGAAACTGATGGAGGCCATCCGCACCGTGACCGGGCTTGCTCTGCCCGATGGCGCCGGCGGCGGCTCGAGCGACGGCGTGAAAGCGGTATTCGGTTTCGCGCCGGGAAAATTCACGGTGACCGATGAAGCCGAAGGACTGGCCGTAGCATTGACCAAGGCGGTGACGCCGGCCATCGGCACGGTGACGGACCTGTCGCATGGCCGCACCGCGATCCGCATTGCCGGGCCGAAAGCCGAATGGGTGCTGTCGAAATTCTTCGCCATCGACTTCGCCCTGCCTGCCTTTCCGGTCGGCTCCGGCCGCTCGACAATGCATCACGATGTTTTCGCCCAGATCCAGCGCACCGGCACCGACCAGTTCGACATCTATGTCTTTCGCTCCTTCGCCCGCTCGTTCTGGAAGGCGCTGTGCCACGCAAGCGAGGAAGTCGGCTACGAGGTGCAGTAGGCATGCGGCCTTAGAGCCGCGGCCTCTGGCCTCAATGCCGGCTGGTTCTGCCGCTAGAGAATCCTGCCGAGCGCGCCCATGATAGAAAAGGTGGCCGCCCAACCGGTCCAAAGGGGATGAAAATCCCCTCTCAGAGTCGGCATATTTGGTTCTAACATCCCCATGACCGCTGAACTATCCGCCGGCGCTACCGATCGCGCCGATGTGCCGGCCAGAGCCTTGCTCCTGTTGCCACTGACAGTCGCCTGCGGCGTGTTCATGACCAGCCTCGACCAGAACGTCGTGGTGACGGCGCTGCCGGGCATCGGCCAAAGCCTTGGCCGTCCGCCTAGCCAGCTCGGCCTGCTGATCACCGTCTACGTCGCCAGCCTGATCATCTCGATGCCGCTCGGCGGCTGGGCGGCCGACCGTTTCGGGCTGCGCAACGTCTATTGCTTTGCCTTGCTGGTGTTTGCCGCTGCTTCGGCCATGTGCGGGCTCTCGAACGACCTCTGGATGCTGGTCGGCGCCCGCGCGCTGCAGGGCTTCGGCGGCGCGCTGATGGGAACGCTTGGCCAGGTCGTAATCCTGTCGACCTTCCCGCGCAGCCGGACCTTGAAGATCAACATGTACATATCGCTGGCCGG
The DNA here is from genome assembly GCF_054059755.1 of Mesorhizobium sp. URHB0026. NCBI lineage: Bacteria > Pseudomonadati > Pseudomonadota > Alphaproteobacteria > Hyphomicrobiales > Phyllobacteriaceae > Mesorhizobium > Mesorhizobium sp. URHB0026. The sequence continues at coordinate 4,872,736 of NZ_JBSSCN010000001.1, forward strand.
CCAGTCCGGACCGCTGGTCGGTCCGCTCGTCGGCGGCGCGCTGACTACCTACATCTCCTGGCGCTGGATCTTCTTCATCAACGTGCCGTTCGCGCTCGCGGCCGCGATCCTTGCCGCCTCGCTGTTCCCGACGATGACCAAGCCGGTGCGCACGCGGTTCGATTTTCAAGGCTTTGCGCTGGTCGGCAGCGGCATGCTGCTGCTGGTCTTCGGCATGGACTCGCTGGCGTCGAAAGACGCCGCCGGCGGCATGATCGCGGCCGAGCTTGCGCTGGCGCTCATCATCCTGACGGCAGCCTCCTTCTACTGCCTGCGCGTGCGCAATCCGCTGCTCGATCTCAAGCTCCTGCGCATCCGCACCTTCCGCATCTCGTTTCTTACCGGCGGCGGCCTGGACACGATCGGCCTCAGCTCCGTCGTCTTCCTGCTGCCGCTGATGTTCCAGCTCGGCTTCGGCATGAGCGCGGTGCAGGCGGGATCGCTGACCTTCGTGGCGGCGGTCGGTTCGGTGGGTATGCGTGTCTTCATACCACGCCTCCTCAACCGTTTCGGTTTTCGCCGCGTGCTGGTCTTCAACACGCCCGTGGTTGCCGCCATGGTCGCGGGCTTCGCCTTGGTGCAGGCAACAACCCCGGTCTGGATCACGCTCACCTACATCTTCGTCTTCGGCGTCTTCCGCTCGGTGCAATGGGCCTCAACCGGCAACCTCGCCTATTCCGACATCGCGCCGGAGCAGCTCGCCCGTTTCAGCGCGCTCTACTATATCCTGTGGCAACTGGCGGTCGCCATCAGCGTCGGCCTGGCGGCTGCGATGCTGTCGTTTCTCGCCGGCGGCGGGCCTGCCGTCGCCAGCGACTTCCGGATCCTGTTCGTGATCGAAGGCGTCATCACGCTCTGCGCGCTATCAGCCTATCTCAAGCTGACGCCGCAGGACGGCGCCCATGTGAGTGGCCACGGCGCGCACATGAATACGGAATAGCGGGCTTGCGGCGGACGCAGCCTATTCGCTGAACCTCACCCATTCCTCGAGCGGCTCACGTTCGGTGCGGAAGGCGTTCTCGGGCTTGGATGTGTCTTCATACCCGAGCGCCATGCCGCAGACGACGATCTCCTCGTCGGGAATGCCGAGCACCGGCCGGATCTGGCGGTGATAGGGCGCGAAGGCCGCTTGCGGACAGGTATGCAGACCCCTGCCCCGCGCCGCGACCATGATGTTTTGCAGGAACATGCCGTAATCGATCCACGAACCCTGGTTGAGCCGGCGGTCGATGGTGAAGATCATGCCGACCGGCGCGTCGAAGAAGACGAAGTTGCGGTCGTGCTGGGCACGCATCTTGTCGACTTCCCTACGTCCTATGCCGAGCGCGCCATAGAGGCCGAACCCGTTGGCACGGCGGCGGGTGAGGTAAGGCTCGAAGAACTGGGTCGGATAATAGCGATATTCGTCCCAGTCGGCTTTTTCGGCACGGATGCCGGAATTCATGATGGCATCCGTGATCCGCTGCTTGGTCCCGCCCTTGGTAACGTAGACCCGCCAAGGCTGCATGTTGGTGCCGGAAGGAGCGCGCGCCGCAACAGTCAGTATGTCACGGATCGTCTCGTCGTCGATCATGTCGGGCAGAAATGCGCGCACCGAACGGCGCGACATGATCGCATCGTCGACGATTTCGGCGTCAACCGCGATTCGAGCCTTCTTTTCCAGCATGGGCCGTCCCTTAGCCATGTTCGCGATCGGACGTACCCACTCGCCGCTCGCCGCGGAGGCTTTGCATGAACCGTCAAAATCCTGCAAGCAAATCTTGAGCATTGGTGAAAATCTACTTGATTTTTTCATGAGCTTCATTTCTCATGAAATTCGCCTGAAAATTTTCATAAAGTGAGCGATTTGGCCTCCCCTACCGCACGAACATTGCAGGGACCTGACGAGCGAGTGCTGGCCGGCGACATCAGGGCGTTGCGCCGGGTGCGCGGGCTTACGCTGGCCGAGATCGCGCTGAAGCTCGGCCGTTCGGTCGGCTGGGTCAGCCAGGTCGAACGCGGGCTGTCGACGCCGTCGCTCAGCGATCTCAGGGCCTTCGCGGAGTTGTTCGGCGTGCCGATCAGCCTCTTCTTCAGCCATGACGTGCCCGTGGAAAGCGAGCGCGGCGTCGTGGTACGCGCCGGCAAGCGCCGCACGCTTGGCACCAGCGAATCCGGCCTCGTGGAGGAGCTTCTGTCACCGGACCTCGGTGGTACCTTCGAGATGTTGCGGTCTGTCTTCGCGCCGGGCGCGGAGTTGAAGAACGAGGCCCGCCGGCCGACCGAGGAGGCCGGATACATCGCGTCGGGGCAGTTCGACATCGAGATTGCGGGCGTCTGGCACCGGCTTGGCGAAGGCGACTCCTTCCGCTTCGAAGGCAAGCCTTACCGCTGGCGCAATCCGGGCAGCGAACCGGCGGTTGTCATCTGGGTGGTTTCGCCGCCGGTCTATTGAGCGCATATCGCCCAAACTGAGCAGCGGTTTGGGATAACGACAGGCATCAAACAAAAATAACGGCGCAGCGCGCTTGAGATTGGGAGAAGAAGATGGCGGGTTTGCCGAGCACGGCGCGCGTGGTGATCATCGGAGGCGGCGTTGTGGGCACCTCGTCGCTCTATCATCTGGCTAAAGCCGGCTGGACGGACTGCGTGCTCCTGGAAAAGAATGAGCTGACCTCCGGCTCGACCTGGCATGCGGCCGGCAATGTGCCTACCTTCTCCTCCTCCTGGTCGCTGATGAACATGCAGCGCTATTCGACCGAGCTCTATCGCGGCCTCGCCGACGCCGTCGACTATCCCATGAATTACCATGTCACCGGCTCGCTCAGGCTAGCCCACACCAAGGAGCGCATCCAGGAATTCCAGCGCGCCAAGGGCATGGGCCGTTACCAAGGCATGGACATGGACGTGATCGGGCTCGACGAAATCAAGCGCCGCTACCCCTTCCTCGAAACACATGAGTTGAAGGGCGCGCTGTACGATCCGAGCGACGGCGACATCGACCCGGCACAGCTGACGCAGGCGCTGGCCAAGGGCGCGCGCGACATGGGTGCGAAAATCATCCGGTTCTGCTCCGTGACAGGTGTGCGCTGCGAAAAGGACGAGTGGGTGGTCGAGACGCCGCAAGGCGAGATCCGCTGCGAGATCGTCGTCAATGCTGCCGGCTACCGTGCCGCCGAAGTCGGCAGGATGTTCGGCCGCGAAGTGCCGATGATGGTGATGAGCCACCAGTACATTTTGTTCGAGGAAATCCCCGAACTCGCCGCCTGGTCGAAGGAGCAGGGCAAGAAGCTGCCGCTGCTGCGCGACGTGGATACCTCCTATTATCTGCGCCAGGAAAAGGCTGGCATGAATCTCGGCCCCTATGAGCGCAATTGCCGCGCGCACTGGGCCACCCACAACGATCCCATGCCGGACGATTTTTCCTTCCAGCTCTTCCCCGACGACCTCGACCGGCTGGAACATTACCTGGCCGACGCCGTCGCCCGTGTGCCGATCCTCGGCACCGCCGGCCTGTCGAAGGTCATCAACGGTCCGATCCCTTATGCGCCGGACGGCAATCCGCTGATCGGGCCGATGCCCGGCGTTCCCAACGCCTTCGAGGCTTGCGTCTTCACCTTCGGCATCGCCCAGGGCGGCGGTGCCGGCAAGGTGCTGGCCGAATGGGTGACGCAAGGCCAGACCGAATGGGACATGTGGTCGTGCGATCCGCGCCGCTTCACCTCCTTTGCTTCCGCGCCGGACTATTGCGTGGCCAAGGGCATGGAGATCTACGGCAACGAATACGCGATCCAGTTCCCGCGCCATGCCTGGCCGGAAGGACGTGACAGGAAACTGTCGCCGATCCACGATCGGATCAAGGCGCTGGGTGCCCGTTTCGACGCCTATAATGGCTGGGAACGCGCCACCTGGTACGCGCAGGACGGCGACGACGTCTCCGAGGAAGCCACGCTGACCTTCCGTCGCGACGGTCCCTGGCAGCAGCGCGTGCGCGAAGAGTGCCTGGCTGTCCGCGACACCGCCGGCATCCTCGACCTGCCCGGCTTCTCGCGCTTCAATCTCGAGGGCCCTGGTGCCGCCGAATGGCTGAGCCGGCAGGTGACCGGCCTTGTGCCGAAACCCGGCCGCATCGGCCTTGTCTATTTCTCCGATGACAAGGGCCGCATCGTCACCGAAATGTCGGTGGTGCGTCATGGCGAGGAGTCCATGACGCTGATCACCGCGGCAGTGGCACAGTGGCATGACTTCGAATGGCTGAAATCGCACATGCCCGGGGATGCGGTGTTCAAGCTGATCGACCGGACGGAAGAATTCTCCACGCAGATCCTGGCCGGTCCCAACTCGCGAAAAATCCTTGCGGACGTCTGTGACGCCGACCTGACCTTGCCTTGGCTGACGCATCAGGAGACCAGGATTGCCGGGCGATGGGCCAAGCTGGTCCGCGTCTCCTTCGCCGGCGAGCTAGGCTGGGAAATCCACACCAGGGTCGACGACACTGCCGCGATCTTCGATGCGATCTGCGCTGCCGGGCAGAATCATGGGCTGAAGCCATTTGGCATGTACGCGCTGGATTCGCTGCGGCTCGAAAAAGGCTACCGGACCTGGAAGGGTGATCTGTCTACCGACTATTCGATCCTGCAGGGCGGGCTAGAGCGCTTTGTCAAATGGGAAAAGCCCGATTTCCGTGGCAAGGTGGCCCTCCAGAACGAAAAACAGCAAGGCGTGAAGAAACGCTTCGTCACGCTGGTCGTCGAAGATCCCGGCGACTGCGACGCACCTTACATGTCGACGCTCTGGCATGACGGCCAGATCGTCGGCGAGACGACATCGGCGGGCTGGGGCCATCGCATCGACAAGGCGATCGCGCTCGGCATGCTGCGCGCCGACCTGACCGAACCCGGCACATCAGTTGAGGTCGAGATCTTCGGCGATCGCTTCAAGGCGATCGTGCAACAGGGCGAGCCCTTGTGGGATCCCAGGAACGAAAGACTGCGCGCATGAAGAACGTTATCCTAACCGATGGCGGCATGGGCCAGGAGTTGGTGCAGCGCAGCCGGTCCGAGCCGACGCCGCTGTGGTCGGCCAGGGTGCTGATCGACGAACCGGACCTTGTGCGAGGCCTGCATGCCGAATTCATCCGTGCCGGCGCCCGCGTCATCACCATCAACACCTATTCTGCGACCCCCGAACGCCTGGCGCGCGAAGGCGCGGAAGACCTGTTCAAGCCATTGCAGAAGCTTGGCATCGAGCTCGCCAGGCAAGCGCGCGACGAGGCCGGCGATGCGGCGATCGCCGGCTGCCTGTCGCCGCTCTTCGGCAGCTACGCACCGGCGCTGACGATCTCCTACCAGGATACGCTCGACATCTACCGCCGCATCGTCGCCGAGCAGGCGGACGGTGTCGACCTGTTCCTTTGCGAGACCATGGCGTCGTCGGAGGAAGCGCGCGCGGCGGTCACCGCCGCATCGGAAAGCGGCAAGCCTGCCTGGGTGTCATGGACGCTGGCCGATCACGGCACGCCGCGCTTGCGCAGCGGCGAGACGATTGCGTCGGCGGCCAATGCGCTCGGGAATCTGCCGGTGGCGGCGCGGCTGCTCAACTGCTGCCGCCCCGAAGCGATCGCGGCGGCCTTGCCTGAACTGATCGAGCTCGGCGGCCCGGTCGGTGCCTATGCCAATGGCTTCACTTCCACCGAAGCGCTCAAGCATGGCGGCACGGTGGATGTACTGCATGCCCGCCACGACCTCGGTCCGGATGCCTACGCCGACCAGGCTGTCGGCTGGGTGAAAGCGGGTGCGGACATCGTCGGCGGTTGCTGCGAGGTCGGTCCTGCCCATATCGCCGCCTTGCGCGACCGGCTGCAACAGGGCGGCTACGCGATCTCGGGAGTCTCACATGCCTAAACCATCATCGCGCATCACCGGCATCGTGCCATCGGGCAAGGACGGCTGGGAAGTTCATTTCGCCGCCTGGGCTCGCAAGGAAGCCGGCGAGGACATTATCATGCTGTCGGTCGGCGACCACGATTTCGACACGCCGTCGGAGACGATCGAAGCCTGCGTTGCGGCGGTTCGCGGCAGCAACCATCACTACACGCCGCTGCCCGGTCTGCCGCGCCTGCGCAAGGCGATGGCGGCGGCCTCCAGCGCCTGCACCGGTGTCGAGACGACGCCGGAAGAAGTCATCGCCACGCCCGGCGGCCAAGCAGCACTTTACGCGGCCGTGCAGGCCGTTCTCGACCCGGGCGACCACGCCATCGTGGTTGCCCCCTACTATGCCACCTATCCCAACACCTTCAGTGCCGCCGGTGCCAGTTTCACCGTCGTCGAAACACCGGCCGAGGATGGGTTCCAACCGCGCGCGGACATGATCCGTGCGGCAATCAAGCCCAACACGCGCGCCATACTGATCAACACACCGAACAACCCGACCGGTGCCGTTTATTCGCGCGAGCCGCTGGAACAGCTGGCCGAAATCTGCCGCGAGCACGATCTCTGGCTGCTGTCCGATGAGGTCTATTGGACGCTGGGCGGCGGCGAGCATGTCTCGCCGCGCTCGCTGCCCGGTATGGCCGAGCGCACGCTGGTGATCAATTCGATGTCCAAGAGCCACGGCATGACCGGCTGGCGCATGGGCTGGCTGACCGGTCCGGAAAAAATGATCACGCTGCTGATCAATCTCAACCTGGTGACGACCTACGGCCTGCCGGCCTTCATCTCGATCGCTTGCACCGAGGCGCTGGAGCAGCACTATGGCGTCAAGGACATCGCCGAACGCTACGCGGCACGCCGCACCGTCCTGCTCGATGCGGTACGCGGCATGAACGATGTCACCGTGCGCGGTTCCGAAGGCGGCATGTATGTCATGCTCGACATATCTGATGTCGAACCCGACGACGAGAAGTTCGCCTTCGCCTTCCTCGACAAGGAGAAGGTTGGCGTCATGCCGGGCTCGAGCTTCGGCGAAGCCGCCGCCGGCCATATCAGAGTCAGCCTGTGCCAGCCCGAACCCGTGCTCAGGGAAGCAGCCGCCCGGCTGCGCCGTTTCGTTTCCAGCTACCGTCGTGAGGCCGCATGACCGCCAGGAGCCTTCCCACGAAAGCCATTCCCGCCAAGGCAAGGGCCGTCATCATCGGCGGCGGCGTCTCCGGCTGCTCGGTGGCCTACCACCTGGCCAAGCTTGGCTGGACCGACATCGTGCTTCTGGAGCGCAAGCAGCTGACCTCGGGCACGACATGGCACGCCGCCGGGCTGATCGGACAGTTGCGCGGCTCGCAGAACATGACCCGGCTGGCGAAATATTCGGCCGATCTCTACGTCAAGCTGGAAGCCGAGACCGAGGTCGGCACCGGCATGCGCCAGGTCGGCTCGATCACCGTGGCGCTGACGGAAGAGCGCAAGCACGAGATCTACCGGCAGGCATCGCTCGCTCGCGCCTTCGACGTCGATGTGCGCGAGATTTCTCCCAGTGAAGTCAAGGAGATGTACCCGCATCTCAACGTCTCGGACGTGGTCGGCGCCGTGCATCTGCCGCTCGACGGCCAGTGCGACCCGGCCAACATCGCCATGGCGCTGGCCAAGGGTGCCCGCCAACGCGGCGCCACAATCGCCGAGAATGTGAAGGTCACCAAGGTCCATACTAAAAACGGCCGCGTCTCCGGCGTGTCCTGGGCGCAAGGCGAAGGCCAGGGCACGATCGAGACCGACATCGTCATCAACTGCGCCGGCATGTGGGCGCGCGACCTCGGCGCCCAGAACGGCGTGAACATCCCGCTGCACGCCTGCGAGCACTTTTATTTGGTCACCGAGCCGATCCCCGGCCTTGGCCGCCTGCCTGTGCTGCGCGTGCCGGACGAGTGCGCCTACTATAAGGAAGACGCCGGCAAGATGATGCTCGGCGCTTTCGAGCCGGTAGCCAAGCCATGGGGCATGGACGGCATCCGCGAGGATTTCTGCTTCGACCAGTTGCCGGAGGACATGGACCATTTCGAACCGATCCTCGAAATGGGCGTTAGCCGCATGCCGATGCTGGCGACCGCCGGCATCCACACTTTCTTCAACGGCCCTGAAAGCTTCACCCCTGACGATCGCTACTATCTCGGCGAGGCGCCGGAGTTGCGCGGCTACTGGATGGCGACCGGCTACAATTCGATCGGCATCGTCTCGTCGGGCGGCGCTGGCATGGCGCTGGCGCAGTGGATCAACGATGGCGAAGCCCCGTTCGACCTGTGGGAAGTCGACATCCGCCGCACTCAGCCGTTCCAGAAGAACCGCCGCTATCTCAAGGAACGCGTCTCCGAAACGCTCGGCCTGCTTTATGCCGACCATTTCCCCTATCGCCAGATGGCAACCTCGCGTGGCGTGCGCCGCTCGCCCCTGCACGAGCATCTGAAGGCGCGCGGCGCAGTGTTCGGCGAAGTCGCCGGCTGGGAGCGTGCCAACTGGTTCGCCCGCGAAGGCCAGGAGCGCGAATATCGCTATTCCTGGAAGCGGCAGAACTGGTTCGACAACCAGCGCGAGGAGCATCTGGCGGTCCGCAACACGGTCGGTCTGTTCGACATGACGTCGTTCGGCAAGATCCGCGTCGAGGGGCGCGACGCCTGTACCTTCCTGCAAAGGCTCTGCGCCAACGACATGGATGTCGCGCCGGGCAAGATCGTCTACACGCAGATGCTCAACCAGCGCGGCGGCATCGAGAGCGACCTCACCGTGTCGCGGCTTTCGGATACGGCTTATTTCCTCGTCGTGCCGGGCGCCACGCTGCAGCGCGACCTCGCTTGGCTGCGCCGGCACATCGGCGACCAGTTCGTCGTCATCACGGACGTAACCGCCGCTGAAAGCGTGCTCTGCGTGATGGGCCCGGATGCGCGAAAACTGATCCAGAAGGTCAGCCCCAACGACTTCTCCAACGAGAACAATCCCTTCGGCACGTTCCAGGAGATCGAAATCGGCATGGGCCTCGCCCGGGCGCATCGCGTCACCTATGTCGGCGAACTCGGCTGGGAGCTTTACATCTCGACCGAACAGGCCGCCCATGTCTTCGAGGCGATCGACGAGGCCGGCGCCGATGTCGGCCTCAAACTCTGCGGACTGCACACGCTGGATTCCTGCCGCATCGAAAAGGCTTTCCGCCATTTCGGCCACGACATCACCGACGAGGACAATGTGCTGGAGGCGGGCCTCGGCTTCGCGGTGAAGACGGCCAAGGGCGATTTCATCGGCCGAGATGCCGTGCTGAAGAAGAAGGAGGCCGGATTGAACCGCCGCCTGGTCCAGTTCCGCCTCAAGGACCCGCAGCCCCTGCTCTTCCACAACGAGGCGATCCTGCGCGATGGCAAGATCATCGGTCCGATCACTTCGGGCAATTACGGCCACCATCTCGGCGGAGCGATCGGGCTGGGCTATGTGCCGTGCCAAGGGCAGAGCGAGGCGGATGTGCTCGCCTCGACTTATGAAATCGAGATCGCCGGCGAACGGTTTGCGGCTGAGGCATCGGTGAAACCGATGTACGATCCGAGGTCGGAACGGACGAAGATGTAGCGCGGCGCCTCTTCCTTCTCCCCGTTCACGGGCAGAAGGTGGCCCGAAGGGCCGGATGAGGGGCGGCGCGAACGTCTCGAACTGAGGCAAACGCTGACGCTGCCCCTCATCTGCCTGCCCGCATCTTCTGCCCGTAAACGGACAAGGGCGCTAATTGCTCAAAACCGCTCCAGCTTCGCCCGCACCTTGACCAGAAACGCCGCTCGCGTCCGCGGCGTCGAGGCGTCCATCAAGTAATGCGCCAGGAAGAACGTCTTGCAGCGCCTGGCGCACAGGGCCCGCATGCCGCGCAACAAGGTCTTTCGCCCGGGCTGGCCGACGACGACGCTCCACCAGGTCGGTGCACCGCAAGTGGTGATGACGCCGACCTTGGTGACATGCGTCATCAGCGACTTGATCCCTCCCTTGCCCGCCGGCAGCTTGAAGGCGACATCGGTCGCCCACACCCGGTCGAGCCAGCCCTTCAGCATCGCCGGCAGCCCGTACCACCAGGTCGGGTAGACGAACAGGATCGCTTCGGCCCAGTTGAGCAGTTCGAAATGCGGTTTCAGCGCCGGATCCTGCGGCGCCTGACTATTGTAGGTACGCCGCTCCTCGCAACTCATCACCGGATCGAACTTTTCGGCATAGAGATCGAGCAGCCGCACGTCCCAGCCTCGCCGCGTCAGCACATCCACGGCGGTGTCGCGAATGGCAGCGCAGAAGCTCTCCGGCACCGGATGGCAATAGACGACAAGCGCACGCATCAGAATGCATCCATGCTGGCCGCGACCTTCGCCGTGAAGGACTTCCGGGTTTCATCGGTCGACAGGTTCATTGAATAATGCGCGAGGTAGGTCACCGGTGCGCCCGGCTTGACAGTGGCGCGCAGCATGCGCTTGATCAGTTTTCGCGGCGGATCCCCCATCAGAAAGGCGCGGAACCGGCTGCCGCCATAGGAGGTGACCGCCGCGACCTTTCTTATGTTGTGCAGCGACGGCTGCACCTTGCCGTCGACCAGCTTGAACGACACGTCCGGCAGGAAGACGCGATCAAAGAACCCTTTCAGGATTGCGGGAAAGCCGTAATTCCAGACTGGATAGGAAAGCACCAGCGCATCGGCCCGCAACAGGCGTTCGACATAGGGTGCCGCAGGGTCGGCGGAGCCGCGCGGATTGTGATAGTCCAGCCGTTCCTGGCGGGTGAGCCGCGGTTCGAAATCCTCGGCGTAGAGATCGCAGTCATCGACCGAATGGCCAGCCATCGTGAGCCGCTCGACGATCATCCGGTGCAGGCCGGCATTGAAGCTGGTCTCGACCGGATGGGCATAGAGGACGAGGATGTTCATTACCCTGCCTTTTGCAGTCCCTTGAACAGGAACGTCCGGCCCGAACGGTAGTCATAGTCCGGGTTTTCCCAGGCGATCATCTTGCCGGGGTTTAGCAGGCCTTGCGGGTCGGTCTCGCGCTTGAAGGCGAGTTGCACCGCGTCGGTCTGCTTCATGCCGCCCTCTTCCAGCGTATAGCGGTGCGGGTTGAAGATCGGGCAGCCATTTTCCTCATGCAGGCGGATGATCTCGTTAAGCCGCGCCTCGGTGGTGAACTTGACCAGCGGCAGGCCGAAGCAGGTGATGTTGCCATCCAGCCGCACGAATTCGAGATGCGAGAACACTTCGCCGGGAAACATCCCATCCATTTTCTCGACCAGCGCCAGCTGGTTGGGAAAGGGATAGAGCGACTGCAGGTAGGTGATGGCGGGGTCGACGCGCAGCGCCCGGAGCGTCGTGTGGTTCCAGGCCAGTTCATAGGTTGGCGGCAGGCCCTTTTTCTCCTCCGGCGTCGCCGTGGTGGCGTTGTAGATCACCTCACCCCCGGCGCGGCGCGTAAAGGCCAGAAAAGCATCTAGCCCATGTTGCGCCACCATGATGACGCAGATGCTTTGACCTTCCCTGAATAATTTCTGGTGCCGCTTGAAATAAAGCTGAGGCACGGGTGCTGATATCGGCGTGATCAGCTTGGTCAGGATGCCGTCCTGGCAGGCCAGCGCATTGCCATAGTGCGCCGCATCCATGAATTGGTCGAAGCCGACGATGACGTCGATCCAGTCATAGGCCGCCGTCAGCGGCATCTCGACCTCGGAGATGATGCCATTGGTGCCATAGGCATGGGTCACCTTGTGCAGGTCCTCGCCGGTGAGTTCGAGCACCCTCGGCTCGGCCTCCATCGTCACCACACGCAGGCGCAGCACATTGCCGAAATCACGCAATCCGCCGAAATTGATCGAGCCGACGCCGCCTGAGCCGCCAGCGATGAAACCGCCGATCGAGGCGGTGTTGTAGGTGGAGGGCGATAGCCGCAGCTCCTGCCCGGAATGCGCGCGCGTCGCCTTGTCGATGTCGGCCAGGACCGCGCCCGGCCCGGTCACCACGCGCCCCGGCGCGATCGACTTGATCTCGTTCATCTCGGCGAGATTAAGCACCACACCGCCCGAAAGCGGCATTGCCTGGCCATAATTGCCGGTGCCGCTGCCGCGCGGCGTCACCGGCACGCCATGGCGATGACAGGCGGCAAGCACGCGGATCAGTTCGGCCTCGTTCCTGGGCGTCACGATGAGGTCGCCGGTGACATGGTCGAGCTGTTGTTTCAGCACCGGACTGTACCAGTAGAAGTCGCGGCTCTTCTGCTGGACGATGGCTGGATTGTCGTCGAGTTTTATCCCGTCGAGATCACGTTTGAGCGCCGAAAGATCCATCATTCCACCATCAGTCCGTCGAGTTCGGCATAGTCGGGCAATTGCCGATCTATCGCTCGCCCCGCACGCACGACGATGCGATCCGATTCGGGGCGCGACAGCAATTCCGTCCAGCTTCTACCTTTGAACAGCATGAAGTCGGCATCGCCTCCGGCGGCGAGCGTGCCGAAGCCATCGAGCCGCATCACCTCGGCCGGCGTCGCGGTGACCGCCTGCGGCCAGTCGCCGACCGGATGATCGAAATGCAGGGTGCGCGTTGCCATGCGGTAGACCTCCAGCATGTCGAGATCGCCATAGGCATAGAAGGGATCGCGCGTGTTGTCCGAAGCGACGGCCACGGGAACGCCCCTCGCCTTCATCTCATGCAGCAGCGTCACGCCACGCCAGCGCGGTGTGGTTTGGTCAGCGCGACGGTCCTGCAAATAGAGATTACACATCGGCAGCGACACGATTGCCAGCCCGGCCTTCGCCACCTTGTCCAGCGTGTCCAGCACCTCGAGATCGGGTTGACGCGCCAGCGAGCAGCAATGGCCGACTAGGATGTTGCCCTCGAAGCCGTTCCACAGCGCCGCCTCGGCGATTTTCTTCAGCGAAATTGCCGCGATGTCGTCGGTCTCGTCGGCGTGAAAATCGAGGTCGAGCCCGTGCTTGATCGCTTGCGCGAAGACATGATCGAGCAGCTCTTCCAGGTCCGGCACCATGTAGGTGACGACGCCAAGCACGCCCTTGGCGGCGGCCACGCGTTTGGCCAGCCCGTCGAACCATTTCGTGTCGCGCACGCCCTCGATGCCGAGCAGGCAGGCACCCTGCAATTCCATGCGGCCACGCCATGCGTCGCGCATCGTCTCGAACACAGGCCAGGAGATTTCCTCCTGCGGCGCGACGCTATCGATATGAGTTCTAAGCGCCCTGGTCCCATGCGCGTAGGCCGAGCGCAGCGAGAAATCCATGCGGCGCGCCACATCCTCGGCGGTCCAGCGCGCCACGCGGTCGGCACCGGCGGCATTGAGCGCGCCCATGAAGGTGCCATCAGGATTGGGCTTTCGCGGCCAGATATGCCCTTTGTCGATATGCGTGTGGCAATCGACGAAGCAGGGCAGCACGATACGGCCGGCGAGATCGACGGCACCGCTGGATATGGCTGCACGATCGTGCGCTGCGATGGCGGAAATCCTGCCTTCTGCGACAGCGATATCGGCGAGCGCAAAGCCGTCGCTGTCATAGGTCGCGGCGAGCCCTGGTGTCAGGGACGCGTGAAGCCGGGCGTTGGCGAGCCGGTATGAACCTGCGTTGGGAATCAAAGGCCTAACGCTCCTGCTTCAGCGCGCTCTCGTGCCAGCGCCGCAAAATGAGATGCGAAATCAGCGACAGCACGAGGAAGATCAGGATGCCGGTGAGCGAGATCAGGAACAGCGCCGCGAACAGCCTTGGCGCGTTGAGCCGGTTAACCCGCTTCGATGATGCGCGAGGCAAGCCCGGACGACTGGCCAGTGGCGCCGGCGACGAACTCGGCCACCACGGCGCCGATCAGCGACAGGCCGCCGGCGATCTTCAGCCCGCCGAGGAAATACGGCATCGCCGCCGGCAGTCTGAGATAGCGCAACTGCTGCCAGCGCGTCGCGCCGTTGAGTTTGAACAGGTCGCGCAAATTGCGGTCGACCGAGTTGAGGCCGAGCGTGGTGTTGGACAGGATCGGGAAGAAGGCGACGATCCAGGCGCAGAGCAGGAGCTTGGTCATCTGATTGTCGACATAGATGTTGATCAGCGGAAAGATCGCCACGATCGGTGTAACCTGCAGCACGATGGCGAAGGGGAAGAACGACATCTCCACCCACTTCGACTGGGCGAACAAGACCGCCAGGCCGACGCCACCGACAACCGCCAGCAGCAGGCTGAGGAAGGTGATGCGCAAGGTGACCAGCAGTGCGGAAAACAGCAGGCCGGCATCGTTGTAGAGCGTCCTCAGCACAACGCCGGGGCGCGGCAGGATGTATTGCGGGATCTCGTTCCACACGCAGATGCGGTCCCACAGCCAGATCGCCAGGATCATGATCGCCAGCGGCAGAACCCAGCGGCCGATCCGCTCAAACCGCTCCTGGCGCACACGGCGCGCTTCCTCGGGGTCGAGTTTCAACGTGCCGTCAATGGCTGTCATGATGCGAGCCCACTGTTGAATTGATGGCATTGACCAACACATCCGAGGCTTGCCGGCAAAGGGCCGCATAGTCAGGCGAGGTGCGAAACGCCTCATCGCGCGGATAGGAGGCCTCGATCGCGAGTTCGTCGAATACCCTGCCCGGCCGAGCCGCCATGACCACGACGCGGTTGGAGAGAAACACGCTTTCGAACACACTGTGAGTGACGAAGACGACGGTGAAGCGTTCGTCTTGCCACAGTTCCAGCAGGTCGTTGTTGAGCTTGAAGCGGGTGATCTCGTCGAGTGCCGCGAACGGCTCGTCCATCAACAGCACGCGTGGCTTGGTCACCATGGCGCGCGCGATCGAGACGCGCATCTTCATGCCGCCGGAGAGTTCGCGCGGCACGGCGTCCTCGAAGCCGGTGAGGTGCACCCGCGCCAGCATCTCCGTTATCGCCGGGGCGGCTTTGGCGCGGGAGATGCCTTTCAGCCTGAGCGGCAGCCAGACATTGTCGAAGACGCTGGCCCAGGGCAGCAGCGTCGGCTCCTGGAAGACGAAGCCGATATTGGCGCGGTCGAGCGAACCGCCGCCGCGCCAGTCGAGCACGCCGGATGTCGGCGTCGACAGGCCGGCGATCAGCCGCAGCGCCGTTGACTTGCCGCAGCCTGACGGCCCGAGCAGGCTGAGGAAATCGCCTTCCCGGATCGTCAGGTCGACAGAGTTCAGCGCCGTCACGCCGTTCGAAAACACCTTGCCGACGCCGCGCAGCGCCAGCAAGGTCGGAGCGACTTCCAAGGCTGGCGCTTGCGCCACCTGTTCGCGCATCATGCCGGGCCGGCCTATTTCTTCAGCTCGAGCCCGACACCCTTGTTGATGAAGGCCAGCGTGTAGGCTTTCGTGATGTCGATGCCTTCTGGCGTGACCTTGGCCTTGACCATCTTGTCGTAGAAGCTCTTGATACGTTCTTCCTTCATGGCGCCGATGCCGAGCTTCTCGGTGTCGCCGGAATCGGCCAGGCCGAACTTCTTCATCTGCTCGATCGAGAAGGCGATCTGCTCGTCGCTCATGTCAGGATTGTCTTTCTTGATCATGTCGTTAGCGGCCTTGTTGTCACCGTAGAGGTATTTGTACCAGCCCTTGGCCGAGCCATCGACGAAGCACTGGACCACCTCAGGCTTCTTGTCGATCGTCTCCTGCATCACCTCGATCGTGGTCGAATAGGTGTCCCAGCCATAGTCGGCGAGCAGGAACTGGTTCGGCACGAAGCCGCCTTCCTTCTTGACCGCGAACGGCTCCGAGGTGACGTAGCCCTGCTGGATCGACTTCTTGTTGGCGAGGAAAGGCGCGGTGTTGTAGGTGTAGGGCACGCGCTTTGAAGCGTCGAAACCGAGCTCTATGACCATCCACTGGAAGAAGGTCTGCACACCTTCGTCGCCCAGTATGTATTGCTCGGCGTTCTTGAGGTCTTCCCATTTGTCGAGCCCCTCGCCAGGGTGGGACATGATGACCTGCGGGTCCTTCTGGAAGTCGGCTGCCACCACACGCATCGGAATGCCTTGCTGGACGGCGTCGAAGGCCGACAGCAAATTGCCGCCCATGTAGAAATCTATCTTGCCGGCGAGCAGCATCGGCCGGCCGCTGACCTGCGGGCCGCCCTGCATGATGGTGACGTCGAGACCGCAGGCGGCGTAGGTGCCATCGGCCACGGCCTGGTAATAGCCGCCATGTTCCGGCTCGGCGAGCCAGTTGGTGCCGAAAGTGACTTTTTCATTCGCCGCCGCGCCCAGCGTGCTGGCCGCAAGCAGTGCCACCACCGCGGCCGAAATCTTCTGTTTCACGTACATTGACCACCGCCCTTTATTTGCACCGGCGCGTTGCGCGCCGTGCTTGACACCAAAGATTCAAGAAGCAAGACACATGCCACCAGCGTCACGCGCCGGGACCCGCCCGCCTGCACCACAGCCATCTGCGAAAGCCGGAAAGGTCGTGCTGCACCGAAGCGCATCGTGCCTATTTTTTGAACGCCTGTCCACAATCGCACGGGCGACATGCACCACCATCTTGATGGTGCAATGCCTCCGGCCTTAGGCTGGCGATATCCAGGAGATCGCCATGTTCAAGTTCCTCACCCCTAAGTCGATCAAGCCGCCCTTTGCCCGCTACAGCCACGGCGTCGAGGTGCCGGCCGGGAAGCGGCTGGTGCTGTGCTCGGGCCAGGTCGCCATCACGGCGGACGACCAGATACCGGAAGACGCCGGCGCGCAGGCCGAACTCTGCTTCAGGAACATCGCGGCGGTTCTGGGCGAAGCCGGGCTGGGACTTGGCGACATCGTTCGCATCAACGCCTACGTCACCGACCGCAGCCATCTGCGGCCCTACATGGAGGTCCGCGACCGGCTGTTTTCCAGCCCGGCGCCAGCCTCGACGCTGATGATCGTTTCCGGCTTTGCCCGGCCCGAATTCAAGGTCGAGGTCGAGGCCATCGCGGCCGGGTGATCGACAGGCCGGCCGCACCGCGCTAGGTCTGACCTGATCATTGAAGAGGCGCGACATGACTACTGGCAAGAAACGCGTATGGTGGGGCGACTACCGGACCACCGAATACGCCTCGATCGATCCCGAGGCGACAATCGCGGTGCTGCCGCTGGCGGCGATCGAGCAGCATGGACCGCATCTGCCCGTCTCGACCGACACTTCGATCATGAACGGCATGCTCGATACGGTGATTTCACGCTTGCCCGACGATCTCGATATCCGCATCCTGCCGGTCCAGGCGGTGGGCAAGTCGAACGAGCATCTGCACGCGCCGGGCACATTGACCCTGCCGGCAACGACGCTGGTCGACGCTTGGACCGAGCTTGGCGTCTCGATCGCGCGCGCCGGCGTGCGCAAGCTCATCGTCGTCAATTCGCATGGCGGCAATGAGGAGATCATGGGCATCGTCACGCGGGAATTGCGCGTGCGCGAAAAGATGCTGGCGGTGAAGACCAGTTGGCAGCGCTTTGGCCGCCCGGCCGGCATGTACACCGAACTCGAGGATCGTCATGGCATTCATGGCGGCGATGTCGAGACGTCGCTGATGCTGCATTTCCGGCCCGATCTCGTCGACATGGGCAAGGCCGACAATTTCGTTTCCAATGTCGCCAAGGCCGAGCAGGAATTCTCGCTGTTGCGCCAGACAGGCACCCACGCCTTCGCCTGGATCGCCAGCGATCTCAACCCGAACGGCGTGGTCGGTGACGCCAGCATCGCGACAGCCGAGAAAGGCCGGCTGACCTCGGAATATCAGGCTGACGGGTTCATCAACCTGGTGCGCGATGTGCGCAAGGCCAAGCTCGCGGAGTGGCTGAAATAGCTAACCGTCGATCTTGAGCGCGAACGGCGTGCCTTCAAAGGCGTCGGCGCCGCGCCCAATCGATTCGATCGCCTCGATCATGCGGCCGTTGCGCTCGAGCAGCGCGTCGGCCACCGCGATCAGCCGCGGATTGGGGGTCGCCGAAGGCGACAGCGCTCGCAGCGTCTGCGCCAGTTCCACCTCGTTGCGTTTCGGCGCCAAAGCCGCGGCGATGATATAGGCCGAGGCGGTCGAACGGCTGATGCCGGCATAGCAGTGCACCAGCATTGGTCTCGCCCGGTCCCAGCGGCGTGCGAAATCGAGCAGGTTACGGACATGCTCCTCGCCCGGCATGGTCATGCCGTCCTGCGCCACGGCGATGTCGTGCATGACCAGGTGCAGATGGTTTTCCCGAGCGATCGAGGCCGGTCGGATTACGTCCGTTCCGGCGGCGAGCAGCGACAGCATGCGGTCGGCGCCGGTCCTGGCCACCACTTCCTCGATCTTCGCCAGCGAGCAGACATGGATCATTGTTTGAAACCTTTCGACCGATCCTCGCGCCGCGACGCCCAATCGGCAAGGGCGGATTCGAGCCTGCGCCATTCCTCCTCGCTCCCCGGCAGGCCGGCGCGCAGGGCATGCGGCCGTTCGGAGAAATGCCGCAGCAGGATACCGCTCTGGCCAAGCCCGGAAAACAGGCCGCTGGCATCGGGCAGGCTGAGATAGCGGAACAGCGTGGTGCCCCCCGCGACGGGAACGCCGAAACGGCTAAACAGCGCGTCGAGCCGCCCCGTCGCTTCCGCCAGCGAGGCCCGCATCGCATCCTGCCAGTCGAGATCGGCGAGCGCGCGGATGCCGTATTCCAGGGCCGGTCCTGCGACAGCCCATGGCCCGAACTGCATGTCCAGCCGTTCAGCGGTCGGCGTGTCGGCAAGCGCGAACCCGAGCCGCAGGCCGGCCAGACCAAAGAACTTGCCGAAGGAACGCAGCACGACGATGCCGCCCTGGCCGACATCGCCGGCGAGGCCGTGCTCGCGTGGGCCCACATCCATGAACGCCTCGTCGACGACCAGCAGCCCGCCCTTGGCGCGAAGTCCGGCGGCCAGCACCAGCAACCGGTCGCGCTCGATGATGCGCCCATCCGGATTGTTCGGATTGACGATGATGGCGAGGTCCGCTTCCGCCAACGTCGCGAAATCGCTGGCCTCGACCACGTCGTGCCCGGCAATCGCCGCCGCCCGGGCGTGTTCGGCATAGGTCGGCCCAAGCACCATTGCCTTGCCGGGCCTCACCAGCGAGGCGACGCGCGGCAACAGGATCTGCGTACCAGGGGCCGCCACCACGCTTGCTGGGGAAGGCGCGCCATAGATGTTGGCCGCAATCTCTATCAATTCGCGCCCACGCGCGGCCTCTGGCAATCGCCACAGCGAGGTGGCGGGCAGGTCGAAAAGCGGGTAGGAGTGCGGATTGATACCGGTCGAGAGGTCGACGAAAGGCAGCACGGCATTGGGGAAAAGCGCCCTTGCCCGGCCAAGACTTCCACCATGGTCCACCGCTCCTTCAAGAAGCTTCATGTCAGTCCTGATCGCTTTCCTGTCATTAATTGTCGAATTCGCCCTTGGTTATCCCGACTGGCTGTTTCGCGCCATCGGCCATCCGGTGACATGGTTCGGCAGGCTGATATCCTTTCTCGACTTGCGGCTCAACCGCGCCACTGATCCCGACGCGCTGCGTCGTCAACGTGGTGTCCAGGCGCTTCTGTTCATCGTGCTGGTGCCGGCGATAGCAGGCCTTTGCGTGCAGCTTGTTCTGCTCTGGTTTGTCCCCCTGGGGTGGATCATTGCCGTCTTTCTGGCGACATCGCTCCTGTCGCAGAAAAGCCTTTACGAACATGTCGAAGCCGTCGCCGACGCGCTCGACAGCGGAGGCCTCGACATGGGCCGGGCCGCCGTTTCGCGGATCGTCGGCCGTGATCCCGAGACGCTCGACCGCGCCGGCGTCTGCCGCGCGGCGATCGAGAGCCTAGCGGAAAATTTTTCCGACGGCATCGTCGCCCCCGCCTTCTGGACCGGGGTCGGAGGGCTCGCCGGCGGCGCTGCCTACAAGGCGGCCAACACCGCCGATTCGATGATCGGCCACCGGACTCCGCGCCATGAGGCCTTCGGCTGGGCGGCGGCGCGCTTCGACGACTGGATCAACCTGCCGGCATCGCGGCTGACGGCGCTGCTGATCGTGCTCGCTTCCCTCCTGGTCGAGGGCGCCGACCCCCGCGGTGCCTGGCAGACGGTGCGGCGTGACGCGAAAAAACACCGCTCGCCCAATGCTGGCTGGCCGGAAGCGGGCATGGCCGGTGCGCTTGGGCTGGCGCTCGCCGGACCACGCAGCTATGGCGGTATCATGGTCGACGACATCTTCATGGGCGAAGGCGGCCGCCGCGATGTCGACAGCGGCGACATCAGGCGGGCGCTCAAGCTTTACCGGGTCGCGGACTACCTGCTGATCGGCTTGTTCGGCCTAGTCGCGCTGATCGCTGTTCTGGTTTTTTAGAACTCGATGCCTTGCTGCGCCTTCACGCCCGCCGAGAAATGATGCTTGGTCACGCCCATCTCGGTGACCAGATCGGCAGCCTCTACCAGCCCCGGCTTGGCGTTGCGGCCGGTGACGACGACATGCAGACCCTCGCGCCGGCCCTTGAGCGCCGCAACTACCTTGTCGAGAGCGAGATAATCGTAGCGTAACGCGATGTTGAGCTCGTCGAGCACGACAAGGCTGATCGAGGGATCGTCGATCAATTCCAGGGCCTTGGCCCAGGCGGCCTCGGCGGCCGCGATGTCGCGCTTCAGGTCCTGGGTCTCCCAGGTGAAACCCTCGCCCATTGCATGCCAGACGACGCGGTCGCCAAAGGCGGCAAAGGCGTCCTTCTCGCCGGTGTGCCATTTGCCCTTGATGAACTGAACGACGCCGACGCGCTTGCCGTAGCCGAGCATGCGCAGCGCGAGACCGAAGGCGGCCGTGGTCTTGCCCTTGCCGGGACCGGTGTTGACGATCAGCAATCCCTTCTCGATCGTCTTGCCCGCAACCTCGGCGTCCTGCACCGCCTTGCGCTTGGCCATCTTGGCGCGATGGCGTTCTTCATCCTTGTCGTCGGTCATTTCACTTCACCTTGAGCGGGAGCCCCGCCACCATGAGCAGCACCGTGTCGGCCACTGCCGCGACCCGCTGGTTAAGTCGGCCGGCGTCATCGCGAAACCGGCGCGCCAACGCGTTGTCGGGCACGATGCCCTGCCCGACCTCGTTCGTCACCACGAACCACGGTCCGCGCGGCCGAGACAGCACGTCCGCCAGCCGTCGGCACGCGGCATCGACGTCGTGATCGGCCAGCATGTGATTGGTCAGCCACAGCGTCAGACAGTCGACAAGCACCGGCTGACCGTCCGGCGACGCCTCCAGCGCTTCGGCGAGGTCGAGTGGCGCATCGATGGTCGACCAGCCCTCACCGCGCCGCCAGCGGTGCAGCGCGATGCGCTCGCGCATCTCGTTGTCATAAGCTTGCGCCGTGGCGATATAGGCCCATGGCGAGGCCAATGCCGTCACCAGGGTTTCGGCGTGCGCGCTCTTGCCGGAGCGCGCACCACCGATGATGAAGGTCAGCCTGCCGCGATCAGGCAAAACTGTCGCGCATGCTGGTCGCCGTGGCGGTGAAGCGCCGGCGCACCACGCCCACGATCGCGCCCAGCACCAGCCAGAAGACCAGATTGGTCACCGTCACCGCCACCACGAACTGATGGTGCAGGCCTTCCGGGATCGGCGTCTCGAAACTGTCGGGCTGCGGCGCGCCGACGACATGCGGCGCGACGATCAGCAAGACGGCGAGGATGGTCAATGGCAACGATCTGCGAAACACGATCAGGCCTAGGCCGATCGCGGTCGCGGCCGCCGTTGCCGTCCACCAGATCTGGCGCGGCAGAAGATCGGCCGCCGGCATTGCCGGCAGTTCCGGCTGCAGTCCGAGGCCCGGTGCCAGTGTGAACACGGCAAAGCCGGCCAAGCCCCAGAACACGCCCTGGCGCCAGTTGCCGACGCCACCGAAGAACTCGGAAACCGCGACCAGGACCAGCGCGAAGCCGATGCCGGTGACGATATTGGCAACCACGCTAAAGGCGAAACGCTCGAAACCGTCGGCCGGCGCCCAGCCTTCGTCTTCCTCCGCCGGTGCCATGGCATCGGTGCCCGCGGGCGCGGCAGAGCTCGTGGCATTCCCAGCGGGCGCCACCGTGCTCATCGCGTCATTGGTCGCCGCTGGTGCGGCCGCGTGATCATGGTGGTGGCCGCCGCCGGCCTTTTCGTAGACTTCGGCCTTGAGGATCAGCGGCACGGTGGCATAGGCCTGCATGCAGGCGAGAACGACACCGGCCACAAGCCCCGCGATCGCCGCGACGAACACGACGTTGCGAAACAGATTCATGATGTCGGATCCTCGTTAGTGGCAGGGAAACGCCATCGAGTGGCGATAGTCGTGGGCAGCATTGTGGACCGCATCTATATGCGAGAAGCCGACAAAGCCGACGACGAAGATGCCGAGCAGCGCCGCGAGCGCGAGCTGCATGAAACGGGACTGCGAGGAGACGGAGGCGCCGAGGGAGACGGAAGCGGTAGTCATGTCTTGTCCTTTCGCCCTCCACCCGAGGGCATCGAAGTCAGTTTCCTGTCGCCGGCAGGTCTCCTGGCTCGCGGATAAGCGCCCTTCCCCACCTTCCCGAAGAAAAATCTTCAGTGGCATATGGAGAGGACTACCGCACACAGTTGCGGGGGCAGCCACGGCATTGGGCAGGAATTCCTCCCCGCACCGCATTCCCTCTTGGCTCCAAAAAGGAACCGACGACATCGGCGACTATAAGGAAATTCGCCGCGCCCGGCAAACCAAATTCCGACAGCCGCCAGCGCAGGAGCGTCGTATCGGCGAAGCTGCCTCACCCCGTCCCGATTGACAAACTTCATGGCCGGGTGTCGGCTGGCACCCTCACGGGAAGCCAGCCATGCAGCCCAATGCCAGCGAGCGCGAGCCCTATAACGGCCTGACTCGAACCGAGCCGACGCTGCCCTCATCGGCCTATTGGGACCAGGACAACTATAAGCGCGATCTCGACGCCATCTGGTACAGGGACTGGCTGCTCGTCTGCCGCGAGGCCGATCTTGCCCAGCCTTTGGCGTTCCGCACCTTCCGCGTTGGTACGCAGGAAATCCTCGTGCTGCGCGACGACACCGGCGAGTTGCGTGCCTTCCACAACACGTGCCGGCATCGCGGCTCGCAGCTTTGCCAGGAAAGCGAGGGCCGGCTGAAGGCGCGGCTGATCACCTGCCCGTATCATGCCTGGTCCTATTCGCTGCGTGGCGATCTGGTGCGCGTGCCGTCGAAATCGCTGCCTGACGGTTTCGACAAGGCCGATCATCCGCTTTATCGCGTCGCGCTCTCGGGTGTGGCGGGGCTTCGTCTTCGTCAATCTTGCGGAAGATGCCGCCGGCTCGGCGCAATCCTCCTTCGACCCAGCCTCCGGCGATCTCGGCAACTGGCCGCTGGAAACGCTGGTATCGGGCCATGTGCTGCACAAGGTGATGAACTGTAACTGGAAGATTTTTTGGGAAAACTTCAACGAGTGCCTGCACTGCCCGGGCGTCCACAAGGACCTGTCGCGGCTGGTGCCGATCTATGGCCGCGGCCTGATGAGCCGGCATGACGATCCCGAATGGCTCCGCCACGCCGACAATGACGCGCCGGAATTTTCAGGCGGCCTGCGCGCCGGGGCTGAGACATGGTCGCGTGATGGGCAGACGCACGGGCCGGTCTTCCCGAGCTTGACGCCGGCGGAGCGCAGCGCCGGTCAGACCTATGCCACCAGCCTGCCGTCGATGTTCATCGTCGGCCATGTCGACTATGTCAGGACTGTGCGGCTTACGCCGCTCGGTCCCGAACAGACCGAATTGACCGCAGAATGGCTGTTCGCGCCCGAGGCGCTCGCCGAGACCGACATCGACAACATCGTTGCCTTCGGCACACAGGTGCTGGAGGAGGACGCGGCGATCTGCGAGGTCAACCAGAAGGGGCTGCGCTCGATGCGTCATACAGCTGGCGTGCTGATGCCCGAGGAGTACGACCTGCACCGTTTCCACGATTGGGTGCGCGAGCGCCATGCCGCGGTGACATGAGGTCTGTCGACATTCAGGTCAGGCCAAGCCGAGAAGGGCGGAGGTCGAGAATCGGAACGGAACGTACTTTCGGGGACGTGATTACCGGAAGCGCGGAAACCTGCCGTTCGCAGGCCGGCATCACCTGAATATCGACATACCTACAGCGACTTCGGCAGATATCGCCAGGTCACGAAGCCGCAAAACGCGGCCAGTAGTGCGAGCGTGACGAACACCGATCCCAGACCGAAAAAGGCCAGCACCACCGAATAGACCAGCGGCGGCGTCAGTTCGGAGAAATCGAGATAGGTGCGGTAGACCGCGGCCATCTGCGCGCGCTCATAAGAGCGCACCGAGCGCATGAAGGCGGTCGAACCCAGCGCGTCGAGCGCGATCGTGAAGAAGGCGCCGCACAGCAGGAAGGCGCCGGTGAGCAGCGGCACGGTTACGCCCACGGCACCGGCCGCCAGCAACGTCGCCGACATGGCGAAATAGGCAAATGTTATGGTCCTGCGGCCGCCGAAGCGCTTTCCCGCCTTGCCCCAGAAGATCGCCATGAACAGCAGCGCGTTGCCGGCCGAGACCAGCAGGCCGCCAGCCAATTCGCCCTCGCCGGTGATGACCATGAAGAGCGGTCCATAGACGAAGAAGGTCGTCCAGAAGCAGGAGCGGCCGAAGGCGATCAGCCAGGCCAGCCTGAGCCTCGGCTGCGCGACGAAGCGGCCGATATTGGCGAGCGGATTGGCCGGTCGTGTCTTGCCCGGGCGGATCGACTGGTTGTCGCTCAGCCGATAGGTCCAGAACAGCGCCAGCAAGGCCATGGCGAACACCGCCACCGCGCCATGCGCGGCATAAATGCCGAAGCGCGTATAGAGAAAAATGCCGAGCGTCGGTCCGCCCGTCCAGGCAACCATCGACCAGGCCATGCGCAGCGATTCGGCCTGCAT
The DNA here is from genome assembly GCF_054059755.1 of Mesorhizobium sp. URHB0026. Lineage (NCBI taxonomy): Bacteria > Pseudomonadati > Pseudomonadota > Alphaproteobacteria > Hyphomicrobiales > Phyllobacteriaceae > Mesorhizobium > Mesorhizobium sp. URHB0026. Next base: position 4,897,625 of record NZ_JBSSCN010000001.1, read on the forward strand.
GAAATCGGTCTTGCGGATGTGATCCATGATGTAGAGGTTGAGCGTGATCGACAGCGCGCTGGCGCCCATCACCCGGCACAGCATCCCGGCCAGTTGCCCGGCGAGCGTATGGGTGACGAAGAACAGCGAGCCGATGGCGAGCAGGCAGGCGCCCGCCGTGTAGACCCAGCGCCGCGCGAAGCGGCGGATCAGCATAGGCATGAACAAGGTCACCGACAGGCCGAGCAGGGACACGGCGGTGTAGAGTATCGAGACGATCTGCTCGTTGTGGAGAATCTCGTAGGCCTGGATCGGTATGACGCTCGACACCATGGCGCGGGCGAAGGATTCGACCGCGTAAAGCGAAGCGAAGGTGCGCGCATCCGCGGCCTTGAGGGCCGGAAGCCAGATCGGATGGCGAACATGGGTGGACATTGCTTCCTCAAAGCAGAATCGCGGCGTCAAATCTGCCGTGGACATTTCAGGCCCATTAAGAGGAAACCGACGCACATCCGGTAAAAAGCGAAGCCGGTCAAAGGCTTTTCCGCGCTGGCCCAACCCGGCGCCAGGCGCGGATCCGGCCGCGCGGTGCAGGCCAAGGCGACCGGTCTTCTTCTATCCGGTGCAACCGTGATAGTCGTCCTGGAAGGGCTGAATCAGATCGCGAGACCATGAGCATCCACACGCCGACCGTACCCGTCCCGCAGCCATCGAAGCGCATCGTCGCCATCGATATCTTGCGCGGCATCGCGCTGATCGCGATGGCAAGCTATCACTTCACCTGGGACCTGGAATTCTTCGGCTACACCGATCCCGGCCTGACCGCCTTCGGCTGGTGGAAATTCTACGCCCGCTGCATCGCATCGACCTTCCTGTTCCTGGTCGGCGTCAGCCTCTATCTCGCCCATGGCCGACAGATCCGCTGGAACGGCTTCTGGAAGCGGTTCGCCATGGTCGCGGGCGCGGCGGTCGCCATTTCGGTCGTCACCCGCATCGCCACGCCCGACGGGTTCATCTTCTTCGGCATCCTGCACGAGATCGCGCTCGCCAGCCTGCTCGGCCTCGCCTTCCTGCGCCTGCCGGCGCTGCTGACGCTTGCCGTCGCCGCGCTCGTCATCGCGGCGCCAGTCTACCTGCGCTTCGAGGCCCTCGATCATCCCTGGCTCTGGTGGATCGGCCTGTCGGCGATCAATCCGCGCTCCAACGACTACGTTCCGCTGTTCCCCTGGTTCGGCGCCGTGCTTACGGGAATTGCAGTGGCGAAAATCGCTTCCACTTCCGGCATGAGGGCACGCCTGGCGAACCTGGCGCCCGAAGGCTGGTCCAACCCGCTGGTCTTCATCGGACGCCACAGCCTGGCTTTCTACCTGATCCACCAGCCGCTGCTGATCGGCTGCGTCTGGCTGTTCTCGCAAGTGATGCCGGCGCAGGTCGAAACCCCGCAGGTCAATTTCCTCAAAACCTGCCAGCGCTCGTGCGAGCAGATGCGCAACGCAACCTTCTGTTCGAGCTATTGCGGCTGCATGCTCGAAACGCTCGAAGGTGAAGCCGCTCTTGATCGGCTCTTCAACAACGACCAGACTGCGGACTTCAGGGCGCATCTGTCCGATCTTGCAGCAACGTGCACTGCCAAGACCGACGACAAGATGACGGAGGGAGGGACACAATGATCGGGCCAAAGCCTGGGACCGAACCGAAGCCTGGGACCGAGCCGAAGCCTGGGCTGATACCGTGGCCCCCGGTGATCTACGCCGCCGCCATCCTCATCAGTGTCGTGCTCGGCCTCTACATCCCGCTGCCCTGGATCGGCGATCTCCTTGGCGACATCCTGTTTGCCGCCGGCTGGGTGGCGTTGTTCGCCGTCGCCGTACTCTGGTTCACGGCGATCCGCACCATGATACGGGCCAGGACCACGCTCAATCCCAACGCCGTGCCCGATCATCTCGTCACGACCGGTCCCTTCGGCGTCAGCCGCAATCCGATGTACCTGGCCAACACGCTGCTGTTGATCGGCGTCGCCTTCGTCTCGGGCATCGCCTGGTTCTTCCTGCTTGCCTTCGTCGCCGCCTTCCTCACCCAGAAGGTCGCGATCGAGGGCGAGGAGAAGATATTGGCGGCGAAATTCGGCAAGAAATACCGCGACTATGCAAAAAGGGTCCGGCGCTGGATTTGAGCAGGGCTACGTGTTGACGCCGAGCTCCACCAGCCGCTCGACGCAAGACTCCTCGGCCTGATCGAGTTCGGCCAGTGTCTCCTCGAGGTCGCGACGTTTCTGCCTGAGATCTTCGCGCTTTTCCTCGATGCGCTTGATCATCAACTTGAGCTGCCCGACTTCGCCCGGCGGCTCCTTGTACATCTGGATGATCTCGCGGATCTCGTTGATCGAGAAGCCGAGGCGTTTTCCGCGCATGATCTGCCGGATGAGGTGGCGGTCGGAAGGGCGAAACAGCCGGGTGCGGCCGCGCCGCACCGGCTGCACCAGTCCCTCGTCTTCATAGAAACGCAGCGTCCGCGTCGACACGTCGAATTCGCGGGTCAGTTCGGTGATCGAATAATATTCCCGCATTGTCACTCCCTGCCGGAATTCCAGGCGACCGCCATGCGGCGTCGCCCTTCTGTCCCGAACCAAACCCTTGCCCGCCGGAATCGACGCGGCACCCCGCATGAGCCTCGCACGGCATTTACGTAAAAGTCAATTGAGACACTTACCGGACGCCGAACCACCAACTCGCGAGGCCGAGAAAGGCAAAGAACCCAACGACATCGGTAACCGTGGTGACGAAAACGGCCGAAGCGACCGCGGGATCCACCTTGAACCTGTCGAGCAGCAGCGGGATCAGGATGCCGGCAAGGGCCGCCACGAACATGTTGATGATCATAGCCGCCGCGATGATGCCGCCGAGATTGGGGTCGTGGAACCAGGCAGCCGCGACGATGCCGATCAGCACGGCGAAGACGATGCCGTTGATGAAGCCGACGCCCATCTCGCGGCGGATGATGCGGCCGGCGTTGTAGATGTCGAGATCCCTGGTCGCCAGCGCCCGCACGGTGACGGTCATGGTCTGCGAACCGGCATTGCCGCCCATGCCGGCCACGATCGGCATCAGCACGGCGAGTGCCACGATCCGCTCGATCGTGTGGTCGAACAGGCTGATCACCGATGCCGCCAGAAATGCCGTCAGCAGATTGACGAGCAGCCAGGGAACGCGCGAGCGCGAGGTCGCCAGAATGCTGTCGGAGAGCTCTTCGTCACCGACGCCACCCATGCGCAGCAGGTCTTCCTCCGCTTCCTGCTGGATGACGTCGACGACGTCGTCGATGGTCAGCACGCCGACCAGGCGTTCGTTTTCGTCGACAACCGCGGCCGACAAAAGGTCGTATTGTTCGAATTCCCGCGCCGCCTCTTCCTGGTCCATGGTGGCGGGAATGGCGTGCCGCGTCTCATGCATGACCTCCCCCACCTTGACCGCGCGCTTGGCGCGCAGGATCTGGTCGAGATCGATGGCCCCCAACAACTTGAAGGTCGGATCGATGACGAAGATCTGGCTGAAGCGGTCCGGAAGGTTCTTGTCCTCTCGCATGTAGTCGATGGTCTGGCCGATGGTCCAGAAAGGCGGCACCGCGACGAACTCGGTCTGCATGCGCCGCCCGGCGGTCTCTTCCGGGTAGTCGAGCGAGCGCCGCAGCCTGATCCGCTCGGTGAACGGCAGCTGCGACAGGATCTCGTCCTGGTCTTCCGGCTCGAGGTCTTCGAGAATGTAGACCGCGTCGTCGGAATCGAGTGCCTGCACGGCCTGCGCGATTCGCGCATTGGGCAGATTGTCGACGATATCCATGCGGATCGCCTCGTCGACTTCGGTCAGCGCGGAAAAATCGAAGTCCGCGCCCAGCAGCTCGACCAACGCGCGCCGCTGCTCGGGATGCAGCGCCTCGATGAGGTCGCCAAGTTCCGACTGGTGCAGGTCGTCGACTTCGCGCTTGAGGGTCAGCGTATCGCGGTCGGCGATCGCCGCACCGATCTGGGCAAGGAAGGACGAAAGGACCGCGCCGTCCTCGCCATAAATGTCGGCGTGGGCGTCGTCAGCCGCCTTGGCGGAGGTCGTCTGCTTGTCCTGGCCTTCCACCAGCGTCTCCAGCCATCAGAATCCCGGAAAGGTGCCAATCAGGTCTAGACCATGATTCCGAAAAGTGGAAATCGGTTTTGGGTCCGACCACAAACAAGAAATTAAGAGCGGCGGAGTGATTCGATTTCGCAGCCTGTCGCTCCAACGCACGGGAATTGCAGCCGAAAAGTCCCGCTTGCGCAACGGCGTCGTTTTCGGCCGCCGCCACACTGTCCGGCGTGCGATTACGTCAAAAGCGGGTGCGCTTGTGGCCCGGTGGCGCGACAGCCGATGTCGCTGGGGAAAGAGCACCCGTGCGCCATTGGGGCAGAATTGTCATGACGCGGGTCCAGGCATCGGCTGGCCCCCAAGCCGCAACAAAAAAGCCGGAAGCCCTTGAAGATCAGGTCGCGGACAGAAGACAAGGCAATCGACGAGCGGCGTGTTCGCGTGATCGTGGCCGAACGCAATCCGCTCGTCATATCGGCTCTGCGCGAAATGCTGGACTGCGACGGGCGCTTCGAGCTTTTGGCCTCCGTACAAAGCGGCAGGCATTTCCTGGAGCTTGCAGCGGTCCAGGAGTTCGATGTCGCCGTGATCGGCTGGAAGCTCTCCGACATGGACGGCGCTGATATCCTGGCCGAGGTCCAGGCCCGCAAGCTCGACGTGCGCATCACCGTCTTTTCCAACGACCATGACATCGGCATCCTGAAACAGTGCGTGCGCCTGGGGGCCCAGGGCTACTGCTTCCAGTTCGACGATCCCGCCATCATCTTCGATACGATCCTGGCTGTCGCGCACGGCCGCATCTGCATTCCCTATATCGACATCAACAAGGTCAACGACACGCCTCTATCCCGGCTTACCGTACGCGAGCGTGAACTGCTGGCGGTACTGTCCGACGGCTGGACCAATTTGCAGATCGCGACCCGGACCGGCATCTCCGAAAACACCGTGAAGTACCATCTCAAGAATCTCTACGACAAGCTCGACGTCCGCAACCGGGCGATGGCCGTCGCGCTCTATTCCCGAGAGAGGCGCACCCAGAAGCAGCCTTTCGGGTAGGCCCACCGGGTAGGCCCGCCCCACCCGCGCGCGGCGAGATATTACCCGCCAAGGTGTTGTGGGTTTTGGCCGTCGAAACGAAACTCCCCTCACCGCTTTGCTGGATCAGGAGGAGTTCGCATCATGGCCGGTTTCACCCATCTTTTCATTCCCGGGCCGACCAACATCCCCGAGCAGGTACGCCAAGCGATGAACCTGCCGATGGAGGACATGCGCGCGGCCACCTTCCCCGACCTCACACTACCGCTGTTCGAGGACATCAAACGGGTCTTCAAGAACGAGACCGGCCGCGTCTTCATCTACCCGTCCTCGGGCACCGGAGCCTGGGAAGCGGCGATGACCAATGTGCTCAGCCCCGGCGACCGCGTGCTGATGTCGCGCTTCGGCCAGTTCTCGCATCTGTGGGTCGACATGGCAGAACGGCTCGGTTTCGAGGTCGAAATCATCGACTGCGAATGGGGAACCGGCGTGCCGCTGGAACTCTATGCGGAGCGGCTGAAGGCGGACAAGACGCACCGCATCAAGGCGATCTTCTGCACCCAGAACGAGACGGCGACAGGCGTCACCAGCGACGTCGCCGGCTGCCGCGCCGCGCTCGACGATGCGAACCACCCTGCCCTTCTTTTCGTCGACGGCGTCTCGTCGATCGGCTCGATCGACTTTCGCCAGGAAGAATGGGGCGTCGACTGCGCCGTCAGCGGCTCGCAGAAAGGTTTTATGCTGCCGGCCGGCCTCGGCTTCCTGTCGGTGAGCAAGAAGGCGCTCGTCGCTTCGAGAACCGCCACCCACCGGCGCTGCTTCTTCTCCTTCGAGGACATGATCCGCGCCAACGATGCCGGCTATTTCCCCTACACGCCGGCGACACAATTGCTGCGCGGCCTGCGCGCCTCGCTCGACCTGATCGCCGAGGAAGGGCTTGAGAACATCTTCGCCCGGCACCATCGCCTTGCCGAAGGCGTGCGCAAGGCGGTCGACGCCTGGGGCCTGAAGCTCTGCGCCAAGGCGCCGAAATGGCACTCGGACACGGTCAGCGCCATTCTCGTGCCGGATGGCATGGACAGCGGCGACGTCGTCAAGCGCGCCTACCAGGCGTACCAGACATCGCTGGGCGGCGGCCTCAACAAGGTGTTCGGCAAGGTTTTCCGCATTGGCCATCTCGGCTGGCTGAACGAGGTGATGGTGCTGGCCTCGCTTTCGGCGGCGGAAATGGCGCTGCTCGATTGTGGCGTCCGGCTGGCGCCGGGCTCCGGCGTCGGCGCCGCCATCCAGCATTTCCGCGCCTCGGCCGCAGTGCCGGTCGCCAAAGCCGCCTGAGGGAGTTGAAACGATGAGCCACACCATCAACCACCTCAAAAAACTCAGGCTGCAGCGCAGCGAGCTGGCGGTCCCAGGCTCCAGCCCGGAGATGATTGACAAGGCGGCCAACAGCGCCGCCGACTTCGTCTTCCTCGACATTGAGGACGCCGTCGCGCCGCCCGACAAGGAACGCGCACGCAAGAACATCATCCAGGCCCTGAACGACATCGACTGGCGCGCCAAGGGCAAGACCGTTTCGGTACGCATCAACGGACTGGACACCCACTACATGTATCGCGACGTGGTCGACGTGATGGAACAGGCCGGCGGCCGGCTGGACACCATCCTGGTGCCGAAGGTCGGCGTTCCGGCCGATCTCTACATGGTCGAGGCCATGGTCAACCAGATCGAGATGGCCAAGGGCTTCAAGACCCGCGTCGGCCTGGAAGCGCTGATCGAGACCGCGCTCGGCATGGCCAATGTCGAGGCTATCGCCGCCGCCCCTGGACGGCTGGAAGCCATGCATTTCGGCGTTGCCGACTATGCGGCAAGCTGCAAGGCGCGGACGGTCAATATTGGCGGCCTCAACCCCGACTATCCCGGCGACCAGTGGCATTTCGCGCTGTCGCGGATGACCGTCGCCTGCCGCGCCTACGGTCTGCGCGCCATCGACGGACCGTTCGGCGATTTTTCGGATCCGGAAGGCTACAAGGCGGCCGCCAGGCGCGCCGCCGCGCTCGGCATCGAAGGCAAGTGGGCGATCCATCCCTCGCAGATTGCCTTGGCCAACGACGTCTTCTCGCCGCCGGAGAAGGAAGTCACGCGAGCTCGCCGCATCCTCGAAGTGCTGAAAGAGGCGGAGGCGCAGGGCAAGGGTGCCGCCGCGCTCGACGGCAAGATGATCGACGCCGCGTCGGAGCGCATGGCCAGGAATGTTCTGGTGGTCAACGACGCCATCGAACGCGCCGGCCAACAGCACGTCGCGGCACTTTGACGATTTGGGGAGGAGAAAAGAATGGACATCCACGAATACCAAGCCAAGGAACTGCTCGCCCGGCATGGGATCCATGTGCCGCGTGGCGGCCTTGCCTACAGCCCCGAACAGGCGACCTACCGGGCGCGCGAGATCGGCGGCGGCAAATGGGTGCTGAAGGCGCAGGTTCATTCCGGCGCGCGCGGCAAGGCCGGCGGCATCAAGCTTTGCGCCAATGACGAGGAAATTTCCAGCGCCGCCGAAGCCATGCTCGGGCGCAAGCTGGTGACGCACCAGACCGGCCCGCGCGGCAAGCTGATCTCGCGCCTCTATCTGGAGGAAGCCGTCGACATCGCGCAGGAGCTCTATCTTGGCTTCGTGCTCGACCGCAAGGAAGAGCGCGTCATGATCGTGGCCTCGGCCGCCGGCGGCATGGAAATCGAGGAGATCGCCGAGAAGGCACCCGATTCGATCATCCGCGCCACCGTCGATCCCGGCGTCGGCATGCAGCGCTTCCAGGCGCGCGAGATCGCCTTCGGGCTCGGGCTGGAGGATAGCCTGATCGGCAAGGCGACAGAGACCATCTTCAGCTGCTACCAGGTGTTCCGCGACTACGACGCCTCGATGCTGGAGATCAATCCGCTTGTGGTGACCCGCGACGGCAGCCTGGTGGCGCTCGACGCCAAGATGTCGTTCGACGAGAACGCGCTGTTCCGGCGACCCGAAATTTCCGAATTGCGCGACAAGAGCCAGGAAGACCCGCGCGAAACCTTCGCCAGCGACCGCGGCCTCTCTTATGTCGGCCTCGACGGCAATATCGGCTGCATCATCAATGGCGCCGGGCTCGCCATGGCGACGATGGACATGATCAAGATCGCCGGCGGCGAGCCGGCGAACTTCCTCGACATCGGCGGCGGCGCTTCGCCCGAGCGGGTGGCTAAATCGTTCCGCGCCGTGCTCGGCGACAAGAATGTAGAAACCATCCTGGTCAACATCTTCGCCGGCATCAACCGTTGCGACTGGGTCGCCGAGGGCGTCATCAAGGCGATCCGCGAGGTCGGCGTCAACGTGCCGCTGGTGGTGCGGCTGTCCGGCACCCGGGCCGAGGAAGGACGCAAGATCCTGGCCGATTCCGGCGAGGCGGTGATCGTCGCCGATACGCTCGCCGAAGCCGCCGAAAAAGCCGTAGCCGCCTGGCGCGCGGTCACCAACAAAAAAGCAGCCTGAGGGAGGACGGAAAATGGCAATCCTGCTTAACCGCAGCACGCGCGTCATCGTGCAAGGTTTCACCGGCAAGATCGGCAGCTTCCATGCCGAGGACATGAAGCGCTACGGCACCAAGCTCGTCGGTGGCGTCACGCCCGGCAAGGGCGGCCAGACGCATCTCGGCCTGCCCGTCTTCAACACGGTCAAGGGCGCGGTGCGCGAGACCCGTGCCGAAGCCAGCATCGTCTTCGTGCCGCCGCCCTTTGCAGCCGATTCGATCATGGAAGCGGCGGATGCCGGGATAAAGCTCTGCGTCTGCATCACCGACGGCATCCCCTCGCAGGACATGATGCAGGTCAAGCGCTACATGCGCCGCTACCGCTTCGAGGATCGCATGCGGCTGGTCGGGCCGAATTGCGCCGGCATCATCACGCCGGGACAGGCGCTGATGGGCATCATGCCCGGCTCGATCTACCTGCCCGGCCGCATCGGCATTGTCGGCCGCTCGGGAACGCTGGGCTATGAAGCCGCCTCGCAGATGAAGGCGCTCGGCATCGGCGTGTCGACCAGCGTCGGCATCGGCGGCGATCCGATCAACGGCTCCTCCTTCAAGGACGTTCTGAAGCTGTTCGAGCAGGACGACGAAACCGACGCCGTGGTGATGATCGGCGAGATCGGCGGACCGCAGGAAGCCGAAGCCGCGATCTGGGCGCGCGACAATATGAGGAAGCCGCTGATCGCCTACATCGCCGGCCTGTCCGCCCCCAAAGGCCGCCGCATGGGCCATGCCGGCGCCATCATCTCGGCCTTCGGCGAGTCCGCGCAGGAGAAGGTCGAGATCCTGAAAGAAGCTGGCGTCATCATCGTGCCGACCCCGTCCTCCTTCGGCGAGGTGGTGGCCGATACGCTGGCGCGGAGGAAGCAGGCGGCGTAGCCGCAGGATCGGGCGAAAGCCGCGGCGACGCCGTCTCCAAGACGCGCCGCCGCCCTCGTTTCCGGGCGCGCAAAGCGATTGATCCGTTATAGCCATTCCCAGCGATTAAATACTCGTGGCGCACTTGTTTCGCTGGAAACGATTTGCTACACGCCGCGAGCCGGTCGGTTCCGGCTCTACCACGTGCGGTCGTGGCGGAATTGGTAGACGCGCAGCGTTGAGGTCGCTGTGGGGCAACCCGTGGAAGTTCGAGTCTTCTCGACCGCACCAAATCATCCTGACGACACAGCTGCGACCTGCACCAGCAAGCACTCATTGTCTTGCCGGCGCGTCGGATGCTCGGCGCCCCGCCCGCGGCGAACTGGACGTTTCCGCCTGATATCGCCATATGGAAGGCGACAAGAGAGACGCCATGCCAGAACGCAGCCAGATCGCCACGTCGTTCCTGCCCTTGCCCGGTTCGGCCCCGGTCGAATGGCTGGTCGAGCCCGGCCTTACCGCCTATCCCGATGCGCTTGCCTTCATGGAGGCACGCGCCGAAGCGATCCGCGGCGGGGCTGCCGGCGAAATGGTCTGGCTGGTCGAACATCCGCCGCTCTACACCGCCGGCACGAGCGCCCGTATCGAGGACCTGATCGAACCTGACCGCTTTCCGGTCTTCGCGGCCGGACGCGGTGGCGAATACACTTATCACGGGCCTGGCCAGCGGGTCGCCTATGTCATGCTCGACCTGAAGCGCCGGCGCGAGGACGTGCGCGCCTTCGTCGCGGCGCTCGAACAGTGGATCATCGGCACGCTTGCCGCCTTCAACGTGCGCGGCGAACGACGAGAGGACCGGGTCGGCGTCTGGGTGGTACGGCCTGATCGCCCTGCTTTGCCCGACGGCTCGCCTGCCGAGGACAAGATCGCGGCAATCGGCATAAGGCTGCGGCGCTGGGTGAGCTTCCATGGCATCGCCATCAATGTCGAGCCGGACCTCTCCCATTTCGGCGGCATCGTGCCCTGCGGCGTCCAGGACCACGGCGTCACCAGCCTTGTCGATCTCGGCCTTCCCCTTGGCATGGCTGATCTTGATCTCGCTCTGAAATCCTCTTTCGAGGATGTGTTCGGCGCAGCTGCGGCCCTGGCCATCGAATCCGCCCGCAAGGCCGGCTGATCCGGCTTCAGAGAAGTTGCCCTGACGCCCACAGCACGCCGCAGCCATGGATGGCGAACACCGCCAGCAAGGCCCCGGCGATGACCAAACGGTCGACAGTACCGATCGGCTCCAGTTCGTGGCGTGGCTTCACCCCGCTGCCGACGGTGAGCAGGCTGAGGATCGAAAAGACCGCACCGGCCGCGAGCAGGAAGCCCAGGGAAAAACCGGCCCGCCAGCCAAGCGCCAGAAAGGCCGAAAGGAGCGAGAAGGACGCCAGCGCCAGGACGACCGGCCCCGGGCAGATCTGGCGCAGCACCTGGCCGCCGTCGAACTTCCACACCGGCACCAGATTGGCGATGTTGAACAGCGCGGCGCAGCCTGCGAGCGCGGCGAGCAGCGCGGCAGCCGCCTTGTGACCCTCGCCGCCGGCAAGCACGCTGGCGGCGATGACGATCGGCACCAGGAAGGCGGAGAACCCCGCGCCCATCAACGCCACGAAGGCCACTTCGAAACGGCTGTTATAGGGCCGGCCGCCAATGGCGATGCCGCCAAGCAGCGGGATGAAGATCATCCGCGCCCTGCGATGGCCCGTCAGCCGGAACGCCGCCATGTGGCCGAGTTCGTGCAGCGCCACCACCGATGTCAGGATCGCGGCCAGCGCCAGCCCGCCGAGGTGAAGGCCGAAGAACGGCCACAGCATCAATGCCGACAGTACGGCAAAGCCGACCTGGCTCAGCGGATGCTCGAACCAGCCACCCTTGCGATACTGCCCGGTTCTTGCCCAACGCTGCAGCTTGGAGAGCTCGCGGCGCATGGCGAAATAGCGAAACACCAGGAAAGCCACGCCACGGTACCGGTCGGTCCGGCTGAGCGTCACGCGCGTGCCGCTGCCCTCCGAAACCAGTTCGGCGGTCTCGCCATAGTCCTTCCAGAACGAGCCATCGAGCGCGGTGTCCTCGATCACCCGCATCGAGAAGCGGCTGCCCTCGACGACATCTTCAAACCGTGCCCTGCGCTCTATCGGCTTGCCATCGCGGCCTTCCCAAGAGAGCGTGATGCGGGCGACGCCATCTTCGTCCAGCGGCTGCGCCGACAGGATCTCGCCGGACCAGCCAGCATCGCTGCCGAGCGGCCACAGCGCCTGCCACAGGCGCTGCCGGTCCATCGCCACGATGCGGCTCGACCGGACCGTGCGCAAACCAAGCGGCACGGTCATCAGGATAAAGATCAGCCCGAGATTGCTGGCCACGAGAATGGCCGTGACGATGGGCGACACCTGGACGTTGCTCCCTGCCTTGGAACCGCACCCTAACGTCGCGGCGGCAAGAAAAGCTTAACGACGGGGTGGCATTGGCCATCGAGAAACAGCGAGGGCCGACGCCGCCAGATCACATGGCTCCGATCCAGATCGCCATGGAGACAAGAAACGCGCTCATGCAAACCAGCGAGATGACATCCTGAACCAGATCGGTCATAACTCTCTCCTGTTGTGGATATGTTTCCAATTTGTTCTAATTTTGTTCCATTGTCAACAAACAGAGGTATGGAGATAAGTCGGGAAATTAGCACGGTTAGTGAAGGGTTAACCGGGGGCGCAGCCCTCAGCGAGGACAAAACCTCGCCGTTCTCGGTCGGCATATCACGACCGGGATGCTTTGGAACTGGTCGAACTTGCGGAGAAGAATAAATGCATATTCGCGTTCTCACGGTGCAGCCCGGCCAGACCATTGGCACGCTCGCCGCGCAGATGGTCGGCGTCGACCGCAAGCTCGACCTGTCCGGATGCTGAATGCGCTGTCACCGGGGGCTGCGGTTTCGGCCGGCGACAAGCTCAAGATCGTCACCGACAAGTAGGTCGATGCCGGCGTTCAGGCGGCTGCGGAATGATGGGTTCGACGCTACCTGTCCTGACGGTGCGACCATGGCGTCGCAGTCGCCATCAGCCACTGTTGTCACTGTTGCCACTGTTGCCACTGTTGCCACTGTTGGTGTCGTGGTCGCCGCCAGTGCCACGCCAGGGCGATGGTCCGGTTTCCCCTGGCACCATCGGGACCTTTGGCGTAACGATCTTCGGCGGCGGCACTTTTGGCGCAGGTGTACGGATCACCTTTATCTTCGTAATGACTTTCGTCACCACCTTGGGCGTGCACACCGCGACCGCCAGCGTGCCTCGTTTGGGCAAAAGACCGAGTATGCCCATCGAATAAGCCTCTTGCCGCTCGATGCCGGCCTTGAGGAAAGCCAAGGCACGAACCGGATCGGCGGGCACGCCATTGCGACCTTCCTTGAAGATCATCGCAAGATCATTCATGGCGTTGATATGCCCCATCGCTGCTGCCTTGAGCATGAGGTCAAGCCCCTTGCCGGTATCGCGCTGGACGCCGACGCCATTGAACAGGGCGCGGCCCCACGCGCTCATGGCGTAGGGATCGCCCCTGTCGGACGCTTGCGAATAGAAACCATTCGCTTGCGTGGCCTCCACGGGCATCCCTACTCCCGAGGAGGCGAGGTAGCCGAGTTCGTAGACGGCGCGGACGTGTCCCTTGTCGGACGCTTCCTGGATGGCCTTCCTGGCCTCGTCGATGTTGCCGCCGACGAGCAGCGCCCGCCCGAGTTCGTAACGGAAGCGGGCGACATCGGGATAGGCTTTCACCGCAGCCTCGCAGGCCTCGACCGCGCCGTCTGCGATCTCGTTAGGTAACCGGCCGGGGGCGACGCCTTGCAGGTCGAGCGGCTCGCCGGCAGCCTGGTCGCAGAGGTCGACGCTCGGCGACAGCTTCATCGTCGCCCGTTTCGACGCGTTGCCGGCGCGGATCTGAAAGTCAATCTCGACGGGAGCCGCCGAGCCGATCTGCGGCTCGTAGCGCAATTGGTCGACTTCAGCGGCCATCAGGCTCGACTGCGGCGACAGGACGCGATCCGGCAGGGACAGCGTTCCAACTGCCGGATAGCCGGCGAGTTTGATCGAAACATCCTTGGCAGGAAAATCCAGCTTCAGCGCAACCGGACCGACGCCGACCGGGACGCTGATGTCGCGATTTTCGATAGCTTCGGTGGCAGTGGCGACCAGGGTTCCGCGCTCCGCCACCTGCTGGTTCTGCTGGGCGTCGGGCGCCGGCTGCACCGGTTGCCCCGCCGCGCGCATCAGCACGACATCGTCGATCAGCGAGGAGTTCTCCCACGGAACCTGCCTGCCATTGGTCGCCTTCACCACGTCGCGGCGCACGGCGGCCATGACGGCACCGATTTCCTGGTTCGGCGCCAGCGCACGGCGGGAAAAGGCGGATGAGAAGGGGCTGAGATCGCCGGACCCGTCATAAGCGACAGCGCCGGGCTCGGTGGCAAACGCAATCAGCGCATTCTGCGAGCCTGTTACCTGCGCGAGCCCGGTGCCGTCGGAGACGATCAATTGGGAGCGCAGCCAGTAGTCCTTGCGCGGGAACGGATTGTTGCGGCAAGCATCGAGGATGATCACCTGAATCTTCGACTTCGTGCGCAATTGTTGCAGCACGTCGTTAAGCCTTATTGTCTGCACCTCCATGTCGGCCGCATCCTTCAACGACGCATCGACCGGGATCAGGAAATTCTCGCCCCCGATCTGAAAGCCGTGGCCGGAATAATAAACGACGGCGAGATCAGCGCCGTCGGCGGCGGCCAGATAGTTGCGGAACTTCTCTTCGAATTGGAGCTTGGTCACGTCCTTGGCGACGAACACGTCGAAGCCGGCCTGCCGGAACGTGTTCGAAACGTCCTCAGCGTCCTTGTCCGGATTCTTGAGCGCCGGGATTTCCTGGTATTGCGAATTGCCGATCACGAGCGCAACCCTTCGGTCGGCGCGGGCGTCGAACGCCGAGAGGCTCATGAGGATCAAGGCAGCAAGGAACGCGTAGCGTTTCAGCATGGCAAAACCCATCCTCGTTATGGTCTGGTTGCCTAAACCGACATCAACCGGATGACCGGCTCTTCGGGGCAAGATTGAGGCCAGGAACGGGCATTGGCAAGCCCGAACCTTGGCCTGCTGCTGGTTTCGTGGACACCGAGATAAGGTGTTTAACGGAACTGGAGAGTTGGGATGCAGAGAAGGAAATTCAGCCGCGAGTTCAAGCTTGAGGCGGTGAGATTGATCAGGGATTTGCCGGAGGGGGCAATGCTTCTCGCCGACAAGGGTTATGATGCCAACGCATTGCGCACCGTCATCACCGAGCGAAAGGCATGGGCCAACATCTCGCCCAAGGCCAACCGCAAGGACCCGATCTGCTTCAGTCCTTTCCTCTACAAGGCGCGCAACTTCGTCGAGCGCTTCTTCAATAAAGCCAAGCAGTTCCGCCGCATCGCAACCCGCTACGACAAACTAGCCGAGAACTATCTCGCCGCCCTCAAGCTCGTTACAATCCGCATCTGGCTACGCGGTAATGAGTCTACGTCCTAGCCGACAGAGCTAAATCGATCTCCGTGTTCCTCCGATATGAGAAGTAGTGATTTGCGCCCGCGACGCGCCCGTTCGGGTAACAAAAAAGATCGGATGATTGGGGCTCCGGCGACCTCCCTGCATGGGAGTAGCGGGAGGTCGGTCTTCCGGGCAAGCTCCAACGGTTCAACCGGTCAGGAGGTCTGCCATGGAACTGTTCGTGGGTCTTGATGTTTCCGTTCGCACCACCAGCGCGTGTGTGATGGACACTGGTGGTAAACTTATTCGAGAGAGCAAGGTGGAGACCGAGCCGGAGGCGATCAGCGCCCTACTTCATGCGATTGGCGGTCCCTACAAGCGCGTCGGCCTTGAAGCCGGTCCGCTTTCGCAATGGCTCTACAGTGGCCTGTCGGCCGCAGGCTATCCGGTGATCTGCGTCGAGACGCGGCACATGAAGGCCGCGCTCTCGGCTCAGATCAACAAAACCGATCGCAACGATGCCCGCGGCATCGCGCAGATGATGCGCGTCGGCCTCTACAAGCCGGTTCATGTCAAGACCGTCCGGAGCCAGGAGATCCGGATGCTGCTCACTGCGCGGAAGTTCGTGCAGACGAAGATTCTCGATGCGGAGAACAACCTGCGAGGCCTGCTGCGCAACTTTGGCCTGAAGGTCGGAGCCGTAACCCGGCTGCAGTTCGAGCGACGTATTATCGAGTTGCTCGAACAATCCCCGCATCTGCAGTTGGTGATCGACCCCCTCCTGGAAGTCCGCCGTGTTTTGAGAGAGCAGTTCCAGCGCCTACACACGGCAATGGAACGTCTGGCCGAGAGCGACGACACCTGCAAACTGCTCATGACTGCCCCCGGTGTCGGACCGATGGTTGCCCTGAGTTTCCGAGCCGGCGTCGACGAACCGGCGCGGTTCAGCCGATCGCGCTCCGTTCCAGCCCACTTCGGATTGACGCCCTCGCGTTACCAATCCGGCGAGATCGACCAGGATAAGGGCATTTCGAAGTGCGGCGATGCCGGGATTCGATGGGCATTGGTTGAAGCCGCCGGCATTCTACTACGTATCTCGAAGCGGAGTTCGCCACTGAAGGCGTGGGGTCTCTCCGTCGCTCGCCGGCGAGGTATGGCGAAGGCTACCGTGGCGGTGGCACGGCGTCTGGCGATCATCCTGCATCGGATGTGGGTCGACAACATACCCTATCGCTGGGAGGCCAACGCCGCCTGAGAGATCGAATTAAAGGGTTCCACGTCGCCGCGTGGATAGAGGTCCCGTTCAGGGACGAGTGGGTAGGCAATCTCGAGGCGGGCTTGGACGTCAGCTCGGACTGATAGTTCGCAAAAAAGATTGAGATGCCTCTCCATCCGACCCGATCATGAAGCGGTCACGCGCCGACTTCGAAGAGAAGCCAGACCCCTGGCGGGCACTCATCACCTCCGGCGCATCGAAACCGTTTACGCATCAGCCGTCAACAAGACCAACGCCGAGCATGGTATGCACGGTGAGGACCCTCTTTGCTTGACAAACCCAGCCCCAAAAGAGAAGCCCCGCCGAAGCGGGGCCACGAAAGAGGCACAGTCCGAAAATCAGAACTTGTAGCTGAGTCCAACGCGAACATCGTTGGTTTTCAGATCAAGCCCGACAGGCTGTGTCGGGAAAGAGAACGGCGGAGATACCGATTCGCGGCCATAATCGGAATAGCGGTATTCGACGCGCCCAATCAAATTGTCAGTCACGGCATATTCAAGTCCAGCGCCGAGCGTCCAGCCAACCCTGGTGTCGCTGATCTCGCTTGACCCACCCAGAAAATTGGTTGCGCCGGAGTATTTAGCGAATGCGACACCGCCAGTTACAAATGGCAAGAAACGATCGAATGCGTAGCCGGCGCGCAGGCGTGTCGATCCGAACCATTTCAAATCACTGCTTGCGAAGGCACCAGGGAACGCAGGAAACGCGTTATCGTCCGACTTGGCGTCGGCGAAATTGATGTCCGCTTCAACACCGACGACATAATTACCATCGAACTTTAAGGCCGGCGAATGCACCGCCAAAGCCGCCTTTAGGATCGACGGAGGTGCTGATGTAGGGTTGGCCAGCGGGAGACCCCGCACCCTCGTAAGTTGAACTTCCCCAAACGTACCCGGCCTGCGCGCCCACGTAGACATCGGTCCAATTATAAGCCGCAGACTGGATCGGTTGGGGGGAAAGATCCGCCGCCAATGCGGGGGTGGCAATCGCAAGCGAAACCAGAAAGGCAAACTTAAGTGCGCGCATCGGGCTATTCCTTTGGCCTGCGGTGGAGAAGCGAATTCCACGTGTCATTTTTAGATGGTCCCGTAGAAAGCGATCTAACTTTTCTGCCAGAAACTGAAAATCTATTTGATCGCCACCCAAAGGCGAGAACGTCCGAGTTCGACCTGAGTTCGTGGGGTTACGCCTCCAGTACCAAACGTCAGACTTTGACCACTAGCCGGCCGGCACCTGGTATTCAGACGCGCCCGGCCGCCGGATGTCGGAATTCAAAGTCCCTTCGGAATGTCTCAGGTAGGGGATTGCTGCCATGCTTTTCGTTGCGAGTGATCTGAGGAGGGCCCGGGAGCCGGTTAACCCTTCGCTAACCGTGCTAATTTCCCGAACTATCTCCATACCCCTTGTCAACGAACAGAATTCGACCGCATCCAGAATTTCGGGGCGATCAGATTGGCAGGGTTAAGAAAAGGTTGACTGGCCTACGCCTATCAATAGGTAGGGAAGACTACAGCTCCGGGCACTCGCGAAACAACCGCATGTGTTGAGCTTCATGCAGGTCCGCAATGCCTGACGCACAGCCTAAAGCGGCACCACCTTGCCGTCGGCCAACGTGACGCGCCGGTCCATGCGCGATGCCAGCTCGTGATTGTGGGTGGCGATCAGTGCCGCGAGGCCCGATTGCCGCACCAGCGCCTCCAGCGCCTCGAACACGTAGGAGGCTGTGACCGGGTCGAGGTTGCCGGTCGGCTCGTCGGCCAAAAGCACCAGCGGCGCATTGGCGACCGCACGCGCGATGGCGACGCGCTGCTGCTCGCCGCCGGACAGCTCGGACGGCCGATGCGATGCACGCTTGCCGATCTGCATGTAGTCGAGCAGTTGCGCCGCGCGCTCGGACGCCTCCTTGCGCGGCAGGCCCTTGATGAGCTGCGGCATCATGATGTTTTCCAGCGCGGAAAACTCCGGCAGCAAATGATGGAACTGATAGACGAAGCCGACATCGTTACGGCGGATCGAGGTGCGCTCGTCGTCGGACAACCGGCCACAGGCGCGACCGGACAGGATCACGTCGCCGGCATCCGGCCGCTCCAGCAGCCCGGCCGTATGCAGCAGCGTCGATTTGCCGGTGCCCGACGGGGCCACCAGCGCCACCATTTCACCGCGCCGCAGCGCGAAATCGGCGCCGTTCAGGATGGTGAGCTTGCGCGGCCCCTGAACGTAGTGCCGTTCGACGCTCTTCAGTTCGATAATGACCTCGGCCACTACTCGTACCTCAAGGCTTCGACCGGATCGAGGCGGGCCGCCCGCCATGCCGGAAACACCGTGGCCAGGAAGGACAGCGCAAGCGCCATGATGATGACATAGGTCGTCTCGCGCGGATCCATCTTGGCCGGCAACTGGCTGAGGAAATAGAGCTCCGGGTTGAACAGCACCTTGCCTGTCATCCAGGAGAAGAACTGGCGTATCGATTCGATGTTGGTGCAGATCACGACGCCGAGCAGCACGCCGGCGAGCGTGCCCGTCACGCCGATCGCCGCCCCCGTCATCAGGAAGATACGCAGGATGGCGCCGCGCGAGGCGCCCATGGTGCGCAGGATGGCGATGTCATGCCCCTTGTCCTTCACCAGCATGATCAGTCCGGAAATGATGTTGAGCGCCGCCACCAGCACGATCAGCGTGAGGATCATGAACATGACGTTGCGTTCAACCTGCAGAGCCGAAAAGAAGGTCTCGTTGCGCTGGCGCCAGTCGACCATGTCGATCGGCCGCTGCGCCGCCGCTTCCACCTTGGGTTTCAGCGCGTCGACATCATCGGGATTGTCGACATAGATCTCGATCGTCTGCGCGCGGCCGTCCATGTTGAAGTAGAGCTGCGCTTCGGAGAACGGCATGTAGACGATCGACGTGTCATATTCAGACATGCCGACCTCGAAGATCGCCGCGATCTTGTAGCCCTTCATGCGCGGCGTGGTGCCGAGCGGCGTCACATCCCCGTCCGGCGAGATCAAGGTAATGGTGTCGCCGAGCGTCAGGCCGAGATTCTCGGCCATGCGCTTGCCGATGGCGACGCCCTCGCCGGTATCGAAATCGGCGAGCGTGCCTTGCTTGATGTTGCTGGCCACGATGGCGATCTTGCCGAGATCTTCACCCCGGATGCCGCGCACCAGCGCGCCAGTGCCGCCGCCGACATTGCCTTGCGCCAGCACCTGGCCGTCGATCAGCGGGATGGCGTATTTGACCCCGGGTACGCCGTTGATGCGGCTGGCGACCTGGGCATAGTCCTCAAGCGGCGAATCGAGCGGCTGCACGATCAGATGGCCGTTGACGCCGAGGATGCGCGTCAAAAGCTCGGCGCGGAATCCGTTCATCACCGCCATGACCACGATCAGCGTGGCAACGCCCAGCATGATGCCAAGAAAAGAAATCGAGGCGATCACCGAAATCACCGTCTCCTTGCGCCGCGAACGCAAATAGCGCCAGGCGACCGTGCGCTCGAAGATGGAAAAAGGGCCGGCGCCCGCCGATCTCGCTGCCGCTGCCTCGCTCATGCGGCGGCACCGAAGCGTTTTGCCGCGTCGGCGATCGGCAGCGTCACGCGCTCGCCGGTCTTGCGATTCTTGATCTCGACCTCGCCGGCGGCGACGCCGCGCGGCCCGACGATCACTTGCCAGGGCAGGCCGATCAGGTCGGCGGTGGCGAATTTGCCGCCCGGCCGCTGGTCGGTGTCGTCATAGAGCACATCCTTGCCGGCGGCGGTGAAGGCGGCGTTGAGTTCGTCGCAGACGCGATCGCAGTCGGCATCGCCCGCCTTCATGTTGATCAGGCCGATATCGAACGGCGCCACCGCTTCCGGCCAGATGATGCCGTTCTCGTCATGGCTGGCCTCGATGATCGCCGCGACCAGCCGCGACGGGCCGATGCCGTAGGAGCCGCCCGAGGCGAAATGATCCTTGCCATCGGGCCCCGTCACCTTGGCGCCCATCGGCTTCGAATATTTCTCGCCGAAGTGGAAGATATGGCCGACTTCGATGCCGCGCGCCGAGACCCGGTCGCCTGTCGGAACCTTCTCCCAGGCCGCCTCGTCATGCATCTCGTCGGTGGCGGCGTAAGGCGTCGTCCAGGTCTTGACGATATCTGATATCTCGCCGTCATTGGCGAAGTCCGTGTTCGCGCCGGGCACGGCAAGCGACAGGTAATCGCGGTGGCAGAAGACCTGGCTTTCACCAGTGTCGGCCAGGATGATGAATTCGTGGCTGAGATCTCCGCCGATCGGGCCGGTGTCGGCCCGCATCGGAATGGCCTGCAGGCCCATGCGCGTGAAGGTCCTGAGATAGGACACGAACATCCTGTTGTAGGCGGCTCTCGCGCCTTCGAAGTCGAGATCGAAGGAATAGGCGTCCTTCATCAGGAATTCGCGCGAGCGCATGACGCCAAAGCGCGGTCGCACCTCGTCACGGAACTTCCACTGTATATGGTAGAGATTGAGCGGCAGGTCCTTGTAGGATTTGACGTAGGCGCGAAATATCTCGGTGACCATTTCCTCGTTGGTCGGACCGTAGAGCATGTCGCGATCCTGCCGGTCCTTGATGCGCAGCATCTCCTTGCCGTAGTCGTTGTAACGGCCGCTCTCGCGCCACAGATCGGCCGACTGGATGGTCGGCATCAGGATCTCAAGCGCACCGGCGCGGTTCTGCTCCTCGCGGATGATCTTGCAGACCTTGTCCAGCACCCGTTTGCCCAGCGGCAGCCAGGAAAAACTGCCTTGCCCCTGCTGGCGGATCATGCCGGCGCGCAGCATCAGCCGATGCGAGACGATTTCGGCCTCGCGCGGGTTCTCTTTGAGGATAGGCAGGAAATAGCGCGACAAACGCATGGACAGGTCCGTGAATGAGAATGGCCACGCCAGAATCGGCGCGGCGCAGGCTTGCTTGCCCCGGCTTCATAGCGATTTCATGACCGAATGGAAACCCGGCGATCCAACCACGCCAGCCCCTTCAGGGCCGGAATCCCTCGCTTCCGGATCGACCCGCGCCGACAATGGAACGCACCGAACCTCTTCGGGTTTGGCCGTCAATTCTTTGCGCGCGTCAATTGCGAACATGCCGCAAAGGCTCTGTCGACCCTGACTGGACGTTTCAAAAGCAAAGCCTGCCGCACTATTGTGCAGTGCAGCACGAGAATGCCCGATTCAAGGCAAAATTCTTCGTGACATTTTCATTTCCGTTGGGCTAATGTGCCCCGATAACCGAGAGGGCAGAAAAAAATCTGCTCTCCTACGCGGTCAAAGTCTTGGGAGGATGCGATCTAGGCGCGGTTACTCGCTGCCGCCGGATACCGGAAACAGATCGGACGCGTTTAATTGCAAGGCCTTGTGCCTTGCATTTTTTTTGTGCAATCATCTGGTTAGCGCCGCAGATTGGCAGGCTACATGACGTTGCGTCAGCAGCCAGCGGCCGGCAGACAGGGCGGCATCTCAATTCCGTCCGCGGCACTCCGACCTTATCGGACCACCCTTGCCGCGACGTCTATTTCCCTGGGGTCGGACTGAAATCCGGCACGATGTGCGGGATGTCGTTGAGGCTGTATCCCAGCCCGTGCGTCAGGCCGTAGAAAATGCCCATCAGGACCGCCGTTGCGATGGTGGTGCGGATCACGGCACGCAGCATATGCGGCCCGCGCGGCGCGCTCGGCACCGTGCCCAGCGTCACGTCGTGATCGTCGTCCTGCGTTCTGACACTGAACGGCAGAACGGCAAACAGCACCACCCACCAGGTCGCGAAAAACAGCGCGGTGAACGAGACCCAGCTCATGATTGCTCCAGTTCGATCAGCGTGCCGAAGAAATCCTTCGGATGTAGGAACAACACCGGCTTGCCG
Source organism: Mesorhizobium sp. URHB0026 (assembly GCF_054059755.1). Taxonomy (NCBI): domain Bacteria; kingdom Pseudomonadati; phylum Pseudomonadota; class Alphaproteobacteria; order Hyphomicrobiales; family Phyllobacteriaceae; genus Mesorhizobium; species Mesorhizobium sp. URHB0026. Next base: position 4,919,858 of record NZ_JBSSCN010000001.1, read on the forward strand.
TGCGCGCCTGGCTTGGGATTGCCGTCGCCAAGCACCCGGGCACCGGCGGCCCTGAGATGGTCGCGCGCGGCCAGGATGTCGTCGACCTCGTAGCAGAGATGATGCATGCCGCCGGACGGGTTCTTCTCGAGGAATGCCGCGATTGGCGAGCCCTCGCCAAGCGGCTCCAGCAACTCGATCTTGGTGTTGCCGACATCGACGAACACCACGGTGACGCCATGCTCCGGCAACGCCTGCGGCTCGGTCACTTCGGCGCCGAGCGTGTTGCGGTAAGCTGCAACGGCGGCGGTCAAATCCGGCACCGCAAGCGCGACATGGTTCAGCCGTCCGAGCATGTCCGAGCTTTTTCTCCCAGGTCCAACGACTGGCGTCATACGTCAAATCAGCCGAGATCAACAGCCTTTCGCGAGGAGCGCACTGTCGCACCTGTCGCGACCGGCAGCAACAAAGGACAAAGGCCAATGTCCGGAACAGCCCACCCGCCCCCGCGTTTTCACCTTCGATCTCGGGTCGTTCAAAATTGCCGCTCTGCTCGATGCCGTCGATGTCAGAGACGGGCTTGCATCGGTATTCGCGGCCGGACAGCCGCCGGCGGCCGTGCTCGAACTCGCGGTCTCGAACTTCATCGACCAGGATCGCTACGAGCATTGCTTCATCCCGACGGTGATCGATACCGGTTCGAAAGCGACGGACAGCAATTGCTGATCTGGTCGGACGCTTTCCTGCATTATGTCGTGTCGATCCAGCGTCCTCGGTGGCATGCCGATTTCGACGACGACAAGGAAAAGGCAATCGAGGCCCGCAAAAGCGGCTGCTCAGCATGGCCGCCGAACGGCGCCTGCTCGTCGCCGGCCGGCACGGGCTATGTCGAGCGGACAGACCATTCCTTTCGCTGGATTCCGGTCAGCTATCAGCTGGACATCCGAGCCCCCGCCTCCGTCACCGGGTGACGAAAACCGTCACCAGCGGTTTCTTGCCCCAGGCTTCATTAGCCGCGCCTCGCACCGCGCGCCGCACCGCCTCCTGCACCAGGTCGAGGTCCTTGCGGCGCTGGCGGGGGATCGAATCGACCGCACCGACGGCCGCATCGATCATCAGGTCCTCGAGCGTCTCGCCACGGGCATCGGTTTCGGCGACGCCAATGGCGACCAGATCGGGATCGCCGGCCAGTTCGTACTTGTCATCAAGCACGACATTGACCGCGACATGACCGGCAAACGACAGCTTGCGCCTGTCGCGAATACCCATCGCCTGATCGCTGCCGATCAGATTGCCGTCCTTGTAGACGCGGCCGAACGGCACCTGGTCTATGATCGTGGCGGGACCAGGAGCGAGCCGCAGCATGTCGCCGTCTCGCACTTGCGCCACCTGGCCGATGCCGGAGGTCGACATCAGCGAGCCCTGCGCCACCAGATGCGCGGCCTCGCCATGCACGGGAACGCCGATCCGCGGGCGCACCCATTCATACATCTTGCGCAGTTCGCTGCGCCGCGGGTGGCCGGAGACGTGCACCAGAGCATCGCCGTCCTCGATTATCTTGATGCCGAGATCGATGAGGCGGTTCTTGATCTCGAGGATCCCCTTCTCGTTGCCGGGAATGGTGCGCGAGGAAAACACCACCGTGTCGCCCGCCGTCAGCGACACCGATTTCATTTCGTCGCGCGACAGCTTGGCAAGTGCCGCCAACGGCTCGCCCTGGCTGCCGGTGCAGATGATGACCAGGTTCTCGCGTGGGATGAAGCCGAAGTCCTCCTCGGCGATGAACTCCGGCAGGCCGTCCATGTAGCCAAGCTCGCCGGCCACATCGATGACGCGCTTCAACGAGCGCCCTAGCACAAGGCACTGGCGGCCGGCATCGCGCGCTGCCCTGGCGATGGAAACGATGCGTCCGACATTGGAGGAGAAGGTGGTGACGGCGACGCGGCCCTTGGCGGCCTGGATCACGCCTTTCAGCCCCTCGCCCACGGCCACTTCCGAAGGCGACTCGCCTTCGCGCAGCGCATTGGTCGAATCGCAGATCAGGGCCAGCACGCCTTTGTCGCCATAGGCGCGGAACCGCGCCTCGTCGGTCTTGGGACCGATCGTCGGCTCCGGATCGATCTTCCAGTCGCCGGTATGGATGACGGCGCCGGCCGGCGAGGTGATCGCCAGCGACATGGGTTCGGGAATGGAGTGTGCCACCGGAATGGCTTCTATCTCGAAGGGACCGACCGTGAACTTTTCGCCCGCCCGGTAGATCGTCAGCGGGATCTTCGGCGCGCCCTGCACGCCCTGACGCTTGGCTTCCAGCAGCCCGGCGCTGAACGGCGTCATCCAGACCGGCGCCTTCAGCTTCGGCCAGATGTCGAGCAGCGCGCCGTAGTGGTCCTCATGCGCGTGGGTGATGATGATGCCGCGCAGATCGGCGAGGTTCTCCTCTATGAAGCGCGTGTCGGGCAGGATCAGGTCGACGCCTGGATGCGCCGCGTCGGGAAAGGTAACGCCGACATCGATGACGATCCATTCGCGCGCGCTCGGCGGGCCGTAGCCGTAGAGGGCGAAGTTCATGCCGATCTCGCCGACGCCGCCGAGCGGCACGAAGACGAGTTCGGCGTTGTCCGCTTTCGCCATGATTTTTTCCTTCCTGACCCTCAGGCCAAGCCGTTAAAGCAATTCCAGCAAGTGCCTACCGGTTTTCCGTCCGGAATCGCTCAAAAACAGATTATATCCGCGCGGACGCCACCGCGCCGAAATGCACATCGCCGGCGGCGACCGTCAGGACAGACCCCTCATCGTCGCGGATCACGAAACGGCAGTCCTCGTCAATGGTCTCGAACACGCCACGCACCACATTACCGTCAATTCTGACAGCAACCTCGCCGCCAAGGCCGGCCGCGCGGGCCAGCCAACGCTTCCTGATGGCGGCAAGGCCACTTCCTTCGTCCCACAGGCGGGCATTCTCGCTCCAGGCATCCGACAGCGCCAGGAACAGCGTTTCGGCATCGCAAGCCGCGCCCAACGCATGAAGCGATGTCGCGGGATAAGGCAAATCCCGCGGGTGCGCCACCACATTGACCCCGATGCCCACCGCCACCGCGAAGCGGCTACCATCAAGCATCGCCGACTCCAGCAGGATGCCGGCCAGCTTGGCGCCGGAGGCGAGCACATCGTTCGGCCATTTCAGCTCGAAGCGGTTCTGTCCCTGGCTCGCTCCGTCGAGGCCTATCGCGATGCGGCCCTTCGGCACCACCGCGTCGAGCGCGTCGGCCAGCGCGAGCCCCGCGACGAAGCCGAGCGTTGCGGCAAGGCGCAGTTCGCCGCCGGTGATGAGGAGCAGCGTCGCCGCCAGATTGCCTTCTGGCGTTGCCCAGGCACGGCCACGCCGGCCGCGCCCGCTTTCCTGCTTCTTGGAAACGACCCAGAGCTTGCCTGGGTCGCCCGCCCGGGCATGGTCCAGCGCCAGCGCGTTGGTGGAGCCGACACTGTCATGCGCCTCGAGCCGGAACCCTTCCGACGCCGAGGTTGGAGCCAGCCGAAATGCCATCCCGTCAGAAAAATGTCTTGGCGGCGGCTTCGGCATAGGTGCCGATCGGCCCGCCGATCAGCACGTAGAACAGCACGAAGGCGCCACTGACGCCGAGCACGACACGCAACTCGCTGGCCATCGGCACGAAGCCGCCGACCGGCTCATCGAACCACATGATCTTGATGATGCGCAGGTAGTAGTAAGCGCCAACCACGGAAGCCAGCACGCCGATGATTGCCAGCGCATAGAGATTGGCGTTGATGGCGGCGAGGAAGACGTACCACTTCCCCCAGAAGCCGGCGAGCGGCGGAATGCCGGCCAGCGAGAACATCAGGATGGTCAGGATCGTCGCCATGACAGGGTTGGTCGACGAGAGGCCGGCGAGATCGCTGATCTGCTCGACATTGCCTTCCTTGCGCCGCATGGCGAGGATGAAGGCAAAGGTGCCTAGCGTCATTACCAGGTAGATCAGCATGTAGATGGCGACGCCGCGCACGCCGGCCTGGCTGTTGGCGGCAAGGCCGACCAGCGCGTAGCCCATATGGCCGATCGAGGAATAGGCCATCAGCCGCTTGATATTGGTCTGACCGATCGCGGCGAAGGAGCCAAGCGCCATCGAGGCGATCGAGATGAAGACGATGATCTGCTGCCAGTCGGAAGCGATCGGCTTGAACGCGCCCATGGTGACGCGCACGATCAGCGCCATCGCCGCCATTTTCGGCGCTGCCGCCAGGAAGGCCGTCACTGGTGTCGGTGCGCCCTCATAGACGTCTGGCGTCCACATGTGGAACGGCACCGCCGAGATCTTGAAGGCAAGCCCGGCCAACACGAAAACCAGGCCGAAGACGAGGCCAAGCTGGCGCTCGCCGCCGCCAAGCGCGGTGGCGATCTCCTGGAAGCCGGTGTTTCCGGTGTAACCATAGACCAGGCTGATGCCGTAGAGCAGCATGCCAGACGACAGCGCCCCGAGGACGAAATATTTCAGACCGGCTTCGGTCGAACGCAGATTGTCGCGATTGATCGCCGCCAGCACATAGATCGCAAGCGACTGCAGTTCGAGGCCGAGATAGAGCCCGATCATGCCGTTGGCCGAGATCATCAGCATCATGCCGAGCGTGCAAAGCAGGATCAGCACCGGATATTCGAACTTGTCGAAACGCTCCGCCTTGGCAAAGCGCATCGACATGATCAGCGTCACCGCCGAGCCGATCAGCGCCAGCACCTTCATGAAGCGGGCGAAGGAATCCTGGATGAAGGCATTGCCATAGGCGCTGCCCTGCCCTGCGTGGAAGATCAGCCAGGCGCCTGCGATCACCAGGACGGCGACGGCAAGGCCGGTCACCGTGTTGGCGGTGTTGGAACGCGAATAGGCCCCGACCATCAGCAGCGCGAGCGCGCCGATGGCAAGGATCAGCTCGGGCGTCGAGAGCGACAGGCTGGAGAGAAGGTCCGGCGTCATGGTTCGCAAAACCCCTGGGTCAGTTGGCCGCCGCGGTCTGCGCGGCGCCGATGGATGCAGTGACATTGGTGACCAGCGACTTGACCGACTGGGCCGTCGCGTCGAAGACGGGGGCGGGATAGACGCCGAAGAAGATGACCAGCACGACCAGCGGATAGATGATCGCCTTCTCGCGGGTCGACAGGTCGAGCAGCCCCTTCAGGCTGTCCTTGGTCAGCGCGCCGAAGATCACCCTTCGGTAGAGCCAAAGCGCGTAAGCCGCCGACAGGATGACGCCGGTCGCGGCGAAGAACGCCACCCAGGTGTTGACCCGGAACACGCCAAGCATGGTCAGGAACTCGCCGACGAAACCTGACGTGCCCGGCAGGCCGACATTGGCCATGGTGAAGATCAGGAACACGGTGGCGTATTTCGGCATGTTGTTGACGAGCCCGCCATAGGCGGCGATCTCACGCGTATGCATGCGGTCATAGATGACGCCGACGCACAGAAACAGCGCGCCTGACACCAGGCCGTGGCTGAGCATCTGGAAGATGGCGCCCTGCACGCCTTCCTGGTTCATGGCAAAGATACCCATGGTGACGAAGCCCATGTGGGCGACCGACGAGTAGGCGATCAGCTTCTTCATATCCTCCTGCATCAGCGCCACCAGCGAGGTGTAGATGATGGCGACGACCGACAGCGTGAACACCAGCGGCGCGAACATTTCCGACGCGAGCGGGAACATCGGCAAGGAGAAGCGCAGGAAGCCGTATCCGCCCATTTTCAGCAGGATGCCGGCCAGGATGACGGAGCCCGCCGTCGGCGCCTCGACGTGCGCGTCGGGCAGCCAGGTGTGCACCGGCCACATCGGCATCTTCACCGCGAAGGAGGCGAAGAAGGCAAGCCACAGCCAGGTCTGCATGTTGGCCGGGAAGCTGTGCGTGAGAAGCGTCGGGATGTCGGTGGTGCCGGACTGGAAGAACATCGCCATGATGGCGAGCAGCATCAGCACCGAGCCGGCCAGCGTATAGAGGAAGAACTTGAACGAGGCGTAGACGCGCCGCTTGCCGCCCCACACGCCGATGATGATGAACATCGGGATCAGGCCGGCTTCGAAGAAGACATAGAACAGCACGATGTCCAGCGCGCAGAACACGCCGATCATCAGCGTTTCCAGAAGCAGGAAGGCGATCATGTAGGCCTTGACGCGCTTCTCGATCGCTTCCCACGACGCCAGGATGCAAAGCGGCATCAGGAAGGTCGTCAGGATGACGAACAGCATGGAAATGCCGTCGACGCCCATATGGTAGGAAATGCCGGAATCGAGCCAGGCGACTTTTTCGACGAACTGGAATCCGGCCTGCGAATTGTCGAAGCCGGTCCAGATGAACAGCGACACCAGGAAGGTGAATGCCGTGGTTATGAACGCAATGGCGCGAATGTTGCGGCGCGCGTTTTCGCTGTCATCGTTGATGAACAGGATCAGCAGCACACCAACCAGAGGCAGGAAGGTGACCAGCGAGAGGATTGGCCAGGCGGTCATCAGAGCATCATCCAGGTGACGAGTGCGGCAACGCCGATCAGCATGGCGAAGGCGTAGTGGTAGAGATAGCCGGTCTGCAGCTTGACGACGCGGTTGGTGACGTCGACGACGCGCGCCGAAATGCCGTCAGGCCCGAGTCCATCGATGATGGTCCCATCACCGGTCTTCCACAGGAAGTGACCGAGACGCTTGGCCGGGCGAACGAACAGGAAGTCGTAAAGCTCGTCGAAATACCACTTGTTGAGCAGGAAGGCGTAAAGCCCGCGATGCTGGGCGGCCAGATTGACCGGCATCTCCGGCGAGCGGATGTAGAACTTCCAGGCCAGAGCGAAACCGATCAGCATGGCAATGAAGGGCGAGAGCTCCACCCACAGCGGCAGTTCGTGGATCTCGTGCAGGATATGGTTGTCCGGCAGCGTGAACAGCGACGCCTTCCAGAACTCGTCATAGCCTTCGCCGATAAAGGAATTGTGGAAGATGATGCCGGCAAACAGCGCCCCAGCCGCCAGGATGAACAGCGGCACCAGCATCACCGGCGGCGATTCATGGACGTGGTGCATCACCTCGTGGCTTGCCCGCGGCTTGCCATGGAAGGTCATGAAGATCAGCCGCCACGAATAGAAGGAGGTGAAGCAGGCGGCGATGACCAGCAGGATGAAGGCCAGGCCGGCGACCGAATTATGGCCGGCGAAGGAGGCCTCGATGATGGCGTCCTTGGAGAAGAAGCCGGCGGTGCCGATGACGGTCACCGGAATGCCGACGCCGGTTAGCGCCAGCGTGCCGATCACCATCATCCAGTAGGTGGTCGGGATCAGCTTCCTCAAGCCGCCCATCTTGCGCATGTCCTGCTCGTCGGAGACGGCGTGGATGACCGAGCCGGAGCCGAGGAACAGCAGCGCCTTGAAGAAGGCGTGCGTGAACAAATGGAAGATCGCCGCGCCATAGGCGCCGACGCCGAGCGCCACGAACATGTAGCCGAGCTGCGAGCAGGTCGAATAGGCGATGACGCGCTTGATGTCGTTCTGGACCAGGCCGACGGTCGCCGCGAAGAAGGCGGTGAAGGCGCCGATGAAGGTGACCACCGTCAGCGCCGAGTGCGACAATTCGAATAGCGGCGAAAGCCGCGCCAGCATGAACACGCCGGCCGTCACCATGGTGGCGGCATGGATCAGCGCCGACACCGGGGTCGGGCCTTCCATGGCGTCCGGCAGCCAGGTGTGCAGCGGCACCTGCGCCGACTTGCCCATGGCGCCCATGAACAGCAGCAGGCAGACGACGGTCATTGCCGCCTGCTTGTCGAGCGCATGGCCGAGGAAGGTGAGCACGGCGGCACCCTGCGGCGCGCCTTCGGCCGGGATGAACGTCGCCGCATTGGCGAAGATGGTGCCGAGATTGACCGAGCCGAACAGCACGAAGACGCCGAAAATGCCGAGCGCGAAGCCGAAATCGCCGACTCGGTTGACGACGAAGGCCTTGATTGCCGCGGCATTGGCCGACGGCTTCTTGTACCAGAAGCCGATCAGCAGGTAGGACGCCAGGCCCACCCCTTCCCAGCCGAAGAACATCTGCACGAGGTTGTCGGCCGTCACCAGCATCAGCATGGCGAAGGTGAACAGCGACAGATACGCGAAGAAGCGCGGCCGGTTCGGATCGTGGTGCATGTAGCCGATCGAATAGACGTGAACCAGCGCCGACACCGTGTTGACCACCACCAGCATCACCACTGTCAGCGTGTCGATCCTGAGTGCCCAGGAGACGTCCAGCCCGCCGGACTGGATCCAGTGCAGCACCGGCACCGTGAACACCTCGCCATGGCCGAAGCCGACGGAAAAGAAGGCGACCCATGACAGCACGGCCGCGATCACCAGGAAGCCGGAGGTGATGTATTCGGATGCCTTGGCACCGAGCGCATTGCCGAACAGGCCGACGATCAGGAAGCCGAGCAGCGGAAGGAAGACGATCGCTTGATACATAGTCGCCCCGTCAACCCTTCATCATGTTCACGTCTTCGACCGCGATCGAGCCCCGGTTGCGGAAGAAGACGACGAGAATGGCAAGCCCGATGGCGGCTTCAGCCGCCGCGACCGTCAGCACGAACAGCGCGAACACCTGGCCGACCAGATCGCCGAGCGCCGCCGAAAAGGCGACGAAATTGATGTTGACCGCCAGAAGGATCAGTTCGACCGACATCAGGATGACGATGATGTTGCGGCGGTTGAGAAAGATGCCGAACACGCCGAGCGTGAACAGGATCGCCGATACGGTCAGATAGTGTGCGATGCCGACGACCATCTCAGACTCCTTCGCCCGACTTGACCTTGCGGATTTCCATGCCGGTCGCCGCGGTGCGGCCGACCTGGGCTGCGATCGACTGCCGCTTGACCCCTTCCTTGTGGCGCAGCGTCAAGACGATGGCGCCGATCATGGCGACCAGCAGGATGAGGCCCGAAATCTGGAAGTAGTAGAGGTAGTCGGTATAGAGGATGTCGCCGAGCGCCGCCGTGTTCGAGCGCGCGGCGAGATCCGGGATGGGCTTTGCGACCGTCGAGGCGAGCTTCGGCGCGAAGGTGTAGCCGCCCAGCACCACGATCAGCTCCGCTGCCAGGATCAGCCCGACCAGCGCGCCGATCGGCGCGTATTGCAGGGCGCCGCTCTTCAGTTCGGCAAAATCGACGTCAAGCATCATGACGACGAACAGGAACAGCACCATGACCGCGCCGACATAGACGACGAGCAGGATCATCGCCAGGAACTCGGCGCCGGTCAGCATGAACAGGCCGGCGGCGTTGAAGAAGGTCAGGATCAGGAACAGCACCGAATGCACGGGGTTGCGCGACGAAATGACCATGAACGCCGACGCCACGGCGACAAAGGCGAAGAGGTAGAAGAAAGCCGCCTCTAGTCCACTCAGCATTGGGGATCCCCCGGGTTCCTGTCCAAACAGGACGCTCGTCCTGTTTGATTTTTGCGACCGCCTCCGGTCGGCAAGTTTCGTTGTGTCCTATCGCATGTTCCGATCGGGTTGAAATACCCGATCGAAAGAAACATGCGACACTTTTGTCTGCCGGAGGATGATCTTGTCCGAAAACTCCGCAACTTTTCGGGATCCATCCTCTGGACGAGGGCCCTCGCCCCCGTCCATGCGTCGAATGTCAGCGATAGGGCGAGTCCAGCGAGATGTTGCGCGCCAGTTCGCGCTCCCACCGGTCGCCATTCGCCAGCAGCCTGTCCTTGTCGTAGTAGAGTTCCTCGCGCGTTTCGGTCGCGAACTCGAAATTCGGCCCCTCGACGATGGCGTCGACCGGGCAGGCTTCCTGGCAAAAGCCGCAATAGATGCACTTCACCATGTCGATATCGTAACGCACCGTGCGGCGCGTGCCGTCATTGCGGCGCGGGCCGGCCTCGATGGTGATCGCCTGCGCCGGGCAGATCGCCTCGCACAATTTGCAGGCGATGCAGCGTTCCTCGCCGTTGGGATAGCGGCGCAGCGCATGCTCGCCGCGAAAGCGCGGGCTGATCGGCCCCTTCTCGTGCGGGTAGTTGATCGTCTCCTTCGGCGCGAAGAACTGGCGCATCGAGAGGAAAAAGGCGCTGACGAAATCCTGCAGCAGCAGCGATTTTGCGGCCTGGGACAAAGCGGACATCACGCAAACCCCGTGATCTTGAGGAAGGCCGCGGTGGCGACGACCATGAACAGCGAGATTGGCAGGAACACTTTCCAGCCCAGCCGCATCAGCTGGTCGTAGCGGTAGCGCGGCACGAAGGCCTTCACCATCGAGATGCCGAAGAACACGAAACAGACCTTCAGCACGAACCAGATGACGCCGGGCACCCAGGTGAAGGGCGCGAAGTCGAAGGGAGGCAGCCAGCCGCCGAGGAACAGGATGGTGGCCAGCGCGCACATCAGCACAATCGCGACATACTCGCCGAGGAAGAACAAAAGGAACGGCGTCGACGAATATTCGACCATGTGGCCGGCGACCAGCTCCGATTCGGCTTCGACCAGATCGAAGGGCGGACGGTTGGTCTCCGCCAGCGCCGAGATGAAGAAGATGACGAACATCGGGAATAGCGCCAGCCAGTTCCAGTCGAGGAACGTGTTGGGCAGTCCGAGCCGCGTTCCAAGCCCACCCTGCTGCGACAGCACGATATCGCTGAGGTTGAGCGAGCCGGCGGTGAGCAGCACGGTGACGATGACGAAGCCGATCGAAACTTCGTAGGACACCATCTGCGCCGCCGAACGCAAAGCGCCGAGGAACGGATATTTCGAGTTGGATGCCCAGCCGCCCATGATCACGCCATAGACCTCGAGCGAGGAGATGGCGAAGACATAGAGGATGCCGACATTGACGTTGGCGATCGCCCAACCCTGGCTGACCGGTATGACCGCCCAGGCCGAGATCGCCAGCACGGCGGAGACAAGTGGCGCCAGCAGGAAGACGCCCTTGTTGGCGCCCGACGGGATGACCGGTTCCTTGAAGACGAATTTCAGCAGGTCGGCGAAGGCCTGCAGCGTGCCCCAGGGGCCGACGACGTTCGGGCCACGGCGAAGCTGCACGGCCGCCCAGATCTTGCGGTCGGCATAGAGGATGTAGGCGACGAAGATCAGCAGCACCACGATCAGCACGACTGACTTCAGGAGGATCAGCAGCGCCGGCAGCACGTAGAAGGAGAAGAAGGTATCCATGCTTATTCCGCCGCCTGCTTGAAGCCGCTCTTGGCCAGTGCCGAGCATTCCGCCATCACGGCCGATGCGCGCGCGATCGGGTTGGTTAGGTAGAAATCCTTGACCGGCGAGGTGAAGGTTCCCTTGTTCAACCGCCCGCCGAGCTTCGCCACGCCGGCGATATCCTCGGCATTGCCGGCCGCGACCTGGTCGATACGGGCCAGATGCGGGTATTCGCCATAGAGCTTTGCGCGCAGTTGCGTCAGCGAATCGAACGGCAGTTTCTTGCCCAGTACGTCGGACAGCGCCCGCAGGATGGCCCAATCCTCGCGCGCGTCGCCCGGCGCGAAGCCGGCGCGGTTGGTCTGCTGGACGCGCCCTTCGGTGTTGACGTAGGTGCCGGACTTTTCGGTATAGGCCGCCGCCGGCAGGATGACATTGGCGCGATGCGCGCCGGCGTCGCCGTGCGTGCCGACATAGACGACGAAGGCGCCGCCGGTCTTGCTCATGTCGATCTCGTCGGCGCCGAGCAGGAACAGGACATCCGTCTCGCCCAGCATGCCGGCGACGTTCTTGCCGCCCTCGCCCGGCACGAAGCCGAGGTCCAGGCCGCCGACGCGCGCCGCTGCGGTGTGCAGCACGGCAAAGCCATTCCAGTCGGCGCGTGCGGCATTCACGGCGGCGGCGAGCCTGGCCGCCTGGCCGAGCACAGCCGGGCCATCGGCGCGCGCCAGGGCGCCCTGACCGACGATAACAAGGGGATGCGTCGCCTTCTTCAGTGTCTGGAAGAACTTGCCGTTGCCGTCCGCCAGATCCTTCAGCGAATCCGGCCCGGCACCCAGCTGTTCGTAGTCATAGCGCGTGTCGCCGACATCGCCGATGACGCCGACCGGCAGATTGCCGAGGCGCCAGCGCTTGCGGATGCGGGCGTTGAGCACCGAGGCCTCGAAGCGCGGATTGGCCCCGATGATCAGCACCGCGTCGGCCTGCTCGATGCCTTCTATGGTCGGGTTGAAGATATAGCTGGCGCGTCCGAGCGCCGGATCGAGCGCCGCGCCATCCTGGCGGCAGTCGGTGTTCTTCGAGCCGAGCGAGGCCATCAAGAGCTTCAGCGCATAGATCTCCTCGACCGCGGCGAGATCGCCCGCGATGGCGCCGATCTTGTCGGGGGCCGCCGCCGAAACCGCGCCCTTGATCGCCGCGAACGCTTCGGCCCAGCTCGCCGGAACCAGCCTGCCGTCCTTGCGCACATAGGGGCGGTCGAGGCGCTGCGTGCGCAGGCCGTCCCAGATGAAGCGGGTCTTGTCGGAAATCCATTCCTCGTTCACGGCTTCGTTGACGCGCGGCAGGATGCGCATCACTTCGCGCCCACGGCTATCGACGCGGATCGCCGAACCGACGGCATCCATCACGTCGATGGATTCGGTCTTGGTCAGCTCCCACGGCCGCGCCTGGAAGGCGAAGGGCTTGGAGGTCAGCGCGCCGACCGGGCAGAGATCGATCACATTGCCCTGTAACTCCGAGGTCATTGCCTGTTCGAGATAGGTGGTGATCTCGGCATCCTCGCCGCGGCCGATCAGGCCGAGTTCGGAAATGCCGGCAACTTCGGTGGTGAAGCGGACGCAGCGCGTGCAGTGGATGCAGCGGTTCATCACTGTCTTGACGAGCGGGCCGATATACTTGTCTTCCACCGCGCGCTTGTTCTCGTGGTAGCGCGAGGAATCGACGCCGAAGGCCATCGCCTGGTCCTGCAGGTCGCACTCGCCGCCCTGGTCGCAGATCGGGCAGTCCAGCGGATGGTTGATCAGCAGGAATTCCATCACGCCTTCCCGGGCCTTCTTGACCATCGGCGTGTTGGTGAAGATTTCCGGCGGCTCGCCGTTCGGGCCGGGGCGCAGGTCGCGCACGCCCATGGCGCAGGAGGCCTGCGGCTTGGGCGGCCCGCCCTTCACCTCGATCAGGCACATGCGGCAATTGCCGGCAATCGACAGCCGCTCATGGAAGCAGAAGCGCGGCACTTCCGCGCCCGCGTCCTCGGCCGCCTGCAGCAGCGTGTAGTGGTCGGGTACAGTGATTTCTTTCCCGTCGACCTTGAGCTTTGCCATTCGCCTCAAACCCCTGCGGATTTCCCGCAATCTCATTTTCCGGGCGCGACAGACGCAGCGCCCGACATTTCATTCACTTCTTCGCGGCCAGCACCGCCGCCTGGGCGGTCCAGTCGTCACGGCCGATGCGGCCCTTGAACGACAGATAATCGTCGACCCAGGCGATCTCTTGCGGCGACCATGCGGCGATCTGGGCAAACGTCCAGATACCGAGGCCGTTCAGCACCTTTTCCAGCTTCGGGCCGATGCCCGATATCGCCTTGAGGTCGGAGGGCCTCGTCGGCTTCTCAATGGCCTTGGGCTGCTTGAAATCTTCCGGCAGCAGCACATCCGCCGCCTCGCTTGTTGCCGGAGCGGCATTGGCGGCCGGCGCGATGGTGGCGGCTTCCCTGGCTGCGATATCGGTGACTTCCTGGGCGAAGGACTGCGCCTCGGCAATCATCGTCTTCGCGGTCGCCCGCGCCTTGATGGACGAGGGGTTCGCGTCGTCGAATTGTTCGACGCGTGCCTCGAAATCCTCGATCAGCGGTTGCATGAGACGGTGCGATGCCTCGGCGGCCCCCGAAAGCGCACCCATCCAGACGCCGAACGCATGATTGGCGAGCCCCATGCCAAGCGCCGACATCGCCACCGCACCCACGACAGGGTGCACGAAAAGGTGGACGGCGCTGGCCATCTCCTTCGGCATCATCCTGGTCAGGTCCTGATTCATCTTCTCGATCTGGTCCAAATTGGGCATCAATGGGTAGGGTGTCGAATACGGCGCCATAGAGTTCTCCTGGTCGTTTCTTCGTTCGCCCCGCCCCGTTTCTTCCCGCGTTCAAAAGTTTCTTGTTATTCCGCCGCCACCATGACCGGTTCGGCCCGGTGCGCGTTGCGCGAAAACTCGTCGATCCGCCGCTCCACCTCGCCGCGGAAATGCCGCATCAGGCCCTGGATCGGCCATGCCGCCGCATCGCCCAGCGCGCAGATCGTGTGGCCTTCGACCTGCTTGGTGACGTCGAGCAGCATGTCGATCTCGCGCTTCTGAGCCTCACCGCGCACCAGCCGCTCCATCACCCGCCACATCCAGCCGGTGCCCTCGCGGCACGGCGTGCACTGGCCGCAGCTCTCATGCTTGTAGAAGTAGGAAAGCCGCGCGATCGCCTTCACGACATCGGTTGACTTGTCCATGACGATGACGGCGGCCGTGCCGAGGCCGGACTTGAGATCGCGCAGCGCGTCGAAATCCATCGGCGTGTCGATAATCTGCTCCGCCGGCACCAGCGGCACCGAGGCGCCGCCCGGAATGACGGCGAGCAGATTGTCCCAGCCGCCGCGGATGCCGCCGCAATGGGTTTCGATAAGCTCGCGGAACGGGATCGACATCGCCTCTTCGACGGTGCACGGATTGTTGACGTGGCCGGAAACGCAGAACAGCTTGGTGCCCACATTGTTGGGCCGGCCGAAGGACGAGAACCAGGCAGCCCCCCGGCGCAGGATGGTCGGCGCCACCGCGATCGATTCGACATTGTTGACAGTGGTCGGGCAGCCATAGAGGCCGACATTGGCCGGGAATGGCGGCTTCAGCCGGGGCTGGCCCTTCTTGCCTTCGAGGCTTTCGAGCAGCGCGGTTTCCTCGCCGCAGATATAGGCGCCGGCGCCGTGGTGCATGTAGATTTCAAAATCGTAGCCCGACGTGTTGTTCTTGCCGATCAGCTTGGCTTCGTAGGCCTCCTCGATCGCCCGCTGCAGCGCCTCGCGCTCGCGGATGAACTCGCCGCGCACATAGATGTAGGCGGCAATCGCGCCCATGGCGAAGCCGGCCAGGAACGCGCCCTCGACCAGCGTGTGCGGATCGTTGCGCAGGATGTCGCGGTCCTTGCAGGTGCCGGGCTCGGATTCATCGGCGTTGATGACGAGATAGCTCGGCCGGCCGTCGCTCTGCTTGGGCATGAACGACCATTTCAGCCCGGTCGGGAAGCCGGCGCCGCCACGTCCGCGCAGGCCCGACGCCTTCATCTCGTTGACGATCCACTCGCGCCCCTTGGCGACGATGCCGGGCGTGTTGTCCCAGGCGCCGCGAGCCATTGCGCCGGCCAGCGACTTGTCGAAGAGGCCGTATATATTGGTGAAGATGCGGTCTTTGTCCTGAAGCATTTTTCGTCCCTCAGACCGGCTTCTTGGTCGGCTTGGCGGCAGGCTGCTTGGTCTCCGGCGCCTTGAAGGCGCTGCCCGGTTCGCCCCGGTTCTTCGGCCCATTGCGTTGTTTTGGAGTCGCCTCGACTTCAGGAGCGGCCTTGTTGGCGTTGGCGGCCGAGTGGAGGGGTGCCGCAACGCTGGCCGCGTTCTCGGTGATCGGCGCGACCTTGGCCGGCGACGGCGTCTTCAACGTCGGGTTGGTCTCTGGCGCGGCGGTCTTCGGCCTGCTGGATTTCGACGGAGCAACCGGACCAGACGCAGCTGGGGCGGCTGGGGCAGCCGGTGCCGGCACCGGCGCGGCGATGATGGCGTCGGGCGCTGCCTTCGCGGCCTTGGCTGCTTCCCGAGTTTCGCGGTCGCGGGTCGACTTGAGGATCGCCTTTTCGCTCTTCAGCGTGGTCAGGCCGGAGGCCGGCTCCGAGCCGGTGCGGCCGTTCTGCGGTCCCGGGGTCACCGAGGCGCCCTTGCCGGCGTCGTAGAGATCGATGATTTCGGCCAGACGCTCGGGCGTCAGATCCTCGAACGTGTCCTTGAACACCATGACCATCGGCGCGTTGACGCAGGCGCCGAGGCATTCGACCTCCTCCCACGACAAGGTGCCCTTGTCGTTGGTGTGGAATTGGTCGTGATGGATCTTCGAGCGGCACACGTCCATCAGCGCTTCCGAGCCGCGCAGCATGCAGGGCGTGGTGCCGCAAACCTGGATGTGCGCACGAGTGCCGACGGGGTTCAACTGGTACTGCGTATAGAAGGTCGCGACCTCGAGGCCGCGGATACGCGGCATGCCGAGCATGTCGGAAATGGTCTCGATCGCCGCCTTGGTGACCCAGCCTTCCTGCTCCTGCGCTATCATCAGCAGGGGAATGATCGCCGACTGCTCGCGGCCCTTGGGATACTTCTTGATCCATTGCTTCGCCGCTGCCGCATTCGCCCGGTTGAAGGCGAAGGAGGCTGGCTGGACGCTGGCTTCTGCGAGACGGCGGACTGACATTTAGCGATCGACCTCACCAAACACGATGTCGAGGGAGCCGAGGACGGCTGTAACGTCGGCCAGCATGTGACCGCGGCAGAGGAAATCCATGGCTTGCAGATGCGCGAAACCGGGGGCGCGCAGCTTGCAACGATACGGCTTGTTGGTGCCGTCGGAGACCAGGTAGACGCCGAACTCGCCCTTTGGCGCCTCGACCGCCGCATAGACCTCGCCGGCCGGGACGCGGTAGCCCTCGGTATAGAGCTTGAAGTGATGGATGAGCGCTTCCATCGAACGCTTCATCGCCTGGCGCTTGGGCGGCACCACCTTGCCGTCGAGGTTCGACACCGGCCCGGTGCTTTCCTTGCCGAGCAAGAGATCGATGCACTGGCGCATGATCCGTGCCGACTGGCGCATCTCTTCCATGCGCACGAGGTAACGGTCGAAACAGTCGCCATTCTTGCCGATAGGGATGTCGAAATCCATTTCCGAATAGCATTCATAGGGCTGCGACTTGCGCAGGTCCCACGGCGAGCCCGAACCACGGACCATGACGCCCGAAAAACCCCAGGCCCAGGCGTCGGCCAGCGAGACGATGCCGATGTCGACATTGCGCTGCTTGAAGATGCGGTTGCCGGTGAGCAGCCTGTCGAGATCGTCGAGCGATTTCAAGAAAGGGTCGATCCACTTGCCGATGTCCTCGACCAGCTGCCGCGGCAGGTCCTGGTGGACGCCGCCGGGCCGGAAATAGGCCGCATGCATGCGCGAGCCGGAGGCGCGCTCATAGAACACCATCAGCTTTTCGCGCTCGACGAAGCCCCACAGCGGCGGCGTCAGCGCGCCGACATCCATGGCTTGCGTCGTCACATTGAGGATGTGCGACATGATGCGGCCGATTTCGCAATAGAGCACGCGGATCAGCTGGCCGCGCCTCGGCACCTCGATGCCGAGCAGGCGCTCGGCGGCGAGCGCGAAGGCGTGCTCCTGGTTCATCGGCGCGCAATAGTCGAGCCGGTCGAGATAAGGCACCGCCTGCAGATAGGTCTTATGCTCGATCAGCTTCTCCGTACCGCGATGCAAGAGCCCGATATGCGGATCGACGCGATCGACCACTTCGCCGTCCAACTCCAGAACCAACCTCAAAACACCATGCGCGGCAGGGTGCTGAGGTCCGAAGTTGATGTTAAAGTTGCGGACGGAGGTTTCAGCCATTACTGCTTTGCCTTCTCATCCCCTGGCAGCACGTAATCCGTGCCTTCCCATGGGGACAGAAAATCGAAATTGCGGAATTCCTGCTTCAGTTCCACAGGCTCGTAGATGACGCGCTTGGCTTCGTCGTCGTAACGCACTTCGACGAAACCGGTGAGCGGGAAATCCTTGCGCAGCGGATGGCCTTCGAAACCGTAGTCGGTCAGCAGGCGGCGCAGGTCCGGATGGCCCGAAAACAGCACGCCATAGAGATCGTAGGTTTCGCGCTCGAACCAATCGGCGCCGGGATAGACGCCGGTGATCGAAGGCACCATCGTCTCCTCGTCGGCCTGCACCTTGATGCGAATGCGAACATTCTGCTTCGGCGATAGCAGGTGATAGACGACGTCGAAGCGCTTGGCCCGCGACGGGTAGTCGGCACCGCAGACATCGATGATCGAGATGAACTGGCAGCGCGCATCGTCGCGCAGGAAGGTCATCACCTCGATCAAGTTTTGAGGCTCGACGTGAACGGTGAGCTCGCCATAGGCGAATACCGCATCGCCGAAGCGGCCAGGCAGCTTCTCGCCGAGATAGGTCGACAGTTCGCTTAAGGAGGCGGCCATGGATTTACCGTTCGATCGTGCCGGTGCGGCGGATCTTCTTCTGCAGCAGAAGAATGCCGTAGAGCAGGGCTTCGGCGCTCGGCGGGCAGCCGGGCACGTAGATGTCCACCGGCACGACCCGGTCGCAGCCGCGCACCACCGAATAGGAATAGTGATAGTAGCCGCCGCCATTTGCGCACGAACCCATCGAGATGACGTAGCGCGGCTCCGGCATCTGGTCGTAGACCTTGCGCAGCGCCGGCGCCATCTTGTTGGTCAGCGTGCCGGCGACGATCATGATGTCGGACTGGCGCGGAGACGCGCGCGGCGCGACACCGAACCGCTCCGAATCGTAACGCGGCATCGAGGTGTGGATCATCTCGACCGCGCAGCACGCCAGACCGAAGGTCATGAACATGAGCGAGCCGCTGCGCGCCCAGGTGATCAGCGCCTCGGTCGAGGTGACCAGAAAACCCTTGTCGGCAAGCTCATTGTTGATTTCGAGGAAGAAGGGATCGTCCTCCCCCACCGGCCTGCCGGTGTTGGGATCGATAATACCTTTGGGCTTCGGCGCGACGAGGGTGCCTGAACTGTCGTTCAATCCCATTCCAGCGCTCCTTTTTTCCATTCATAGGCAAAGCCGATGGTCAGCACTGCCAAAAACACCATCATTGACCAGAAACCGAGCATGCCGATCTTCGAGAAGGACACTGCCCAGGGGAAGAGGAAGGCTACTTCCAGGTCAAATATAATGAACAGGATCGACACCAGGTAGAAGCGGATGTCGAATTTCATGCGGGCGTCGTCGAACGAGTTGAAACCGCACTCGTAGGCGGAAAGTTTTTCAGGATCGGGGTTGCGATACGCCACCAGGAACGGGGCCGCCAGTAGCGCCAGGCCGACGACCAGTGCCACGCCGATAAACAGGACGATGGGCAGGTACGAACTGAGAAGTGCGTTCATGCAGCGGCTTTCCGTTGGCGCCAATCCACTTTGACTACAGCACCGAACCTTAATGCGGAAGCGTGACAGATTAACCGCTGAACCGTTTTAAGGGGCCTATGCTGCAACGCGGCGAGGGTTAGCGCAGCACTTCCAGCGAAGCAAGTCAAACCTTGTTCAAAACACCGCGCTGGACGGCATTCCGGGAGAAACTGGTCCCATCCGCTCCTGTTTGATTTCCTTCGCTTTAAACTCCACTTTTCTCTCCTGACACGGTTGCCGCCAAAACCCTGCTAGCATGGATGGGAATCACGCCCAGCAATGTGCCAGACAGGTCCATCAGAGACGCATCCGCATGAAGGAAAAGATCTCGCTTGCCGCCGCCCGGCGCATCGCGCTCGCGGCCCAGGGATTTCTCGATCCCCGCCCGGCCGGCACGCCGGACCGTCGCCATTTCGCCCGCGTTCTGTCCCGCACCGGCCTGTTGCAGATCGATTCCGTCAGTGCCGTGGTGCGCGCTCATTACATGCCGCTCTATTCGCGTCTCGGCCCCTATCCCCTCGCTTTGCTCGACAACGCCGCCGTGACGCGCAAGCGCACCGTCTTCGAATATTGGGCGCATGAAGCCTCGTTCCTGCCGGTCGAGACCTACCCGCTGATGCGCTGGCGCATGCAGCGCGCCGAGCAAGGCGATGAAATGTATCTGGGACTGGCCAAATGGGGCCGCGAGCACGCCGCCTATATAGAAGAGATCCACCGCGAGGTCGTCGCGCGCGGGCCGATCGCCGCTTCGGCGCTCGAAGGCCAGAAAGGCTCCGGCGGCTGGTGGGGTTGGAGCCACGCCAAGCACGCCTTCGAGTGGCTGTTCTGGGCCGGGCGCATTACCACCGCGCACCGACGCGGCTTCGAGCGCTTCTACGACCTCCCGGAGCGCGTGCTGCCGCAGCCGATCCTCGATCTGCCGGTACCGACGCCTGAGGACGCGCATCGCGAATTGCTGCGCATTTCCGCCCGTGCCCATGGCGTGGCGACTTCAGGCGACCTGCGCGACTATTTTCGACTCTCGCCGGCCGACATGAAAGGCCGGCTGGAGGAACTGGTCGAACTCGGCGACTTGCTGCCGGTCCGTGTCGAGGGCTGGGACAAGCCGGCTTACCTTCACAAGGACGCCCGTATGCCGCGCAAGATCGAGGCCCGCGCCCTGCTGGCGCCGTTCGATCCGGTCGTCTTCGAGCGCTCGCGCTCAGAGCGGCTGTTCGACTTCCATTACCGCATCGAAATCTACACGCCGGCCGACAAGCGGCAATATGGCTACTATGTCCTGCCTTTCCTGCTCGGCGACAGGATTGTGGCGCGCATCGACCTCAAGGCCGACCGGCCGGCCAGTGTCCTGCGCGTCCATGCCGCCTACGCCGAGCCCGACGCACCGCCCGAAACCGCCGCCCAGCTCTTCGAGGAATTGAGGCAGATGCAGGGCTGGCTTGGCCTTGAGCGCATGGAAATAACCCCTGTCGGCGATCTCGGCCCGGCGCTGTCCGACATCGCGGTGTCGTAAGCTCGCGTTGACACCGCTGCCTGCAAGAGCCTAAATCCCATTCAGACGGTCTCCTCTCGGCAAAGGGAGGAGCCAAGAGGGAATGCGGTGCGGGATTGAAAATCCCAAATCCGCGGCTGTCCCCGCAACTGTGAGCGAAGAGCCAAGGCCGAAAGCCACTGGGATTGTCCCGGGAAGGCGGCTACCAAGGCGATGACCCGCGAGCCAGGAGACCTGCCGTCTGGAATGCAATAATCCGATCGCCTGGCGGGTTTTCCGGGCAAGGAGCCTGATTTGGATCGCGACAGCAGCTTTTCGGCTGAAACAACCGACATTTCGTCCGGCGGGGATGATTCCCTGGCCGGCATCACGGTCATTGTCTGCGCTTCCTGTCGCGACGAGACCGGCTCCGACGCCCATCCCCGGGCCGGCGAACTTTTGGCTGAAGATACGCGCCAAGCCGCCTTGGCCGAGAAGATTCGCGTCCGCACGGTCGAATGCCTCGGCAATTGCAAGCGCCGGCTTAGCGCCGCGATCCTGCGCGACGGCTGCTGGAGCTATGTGTTCGGCGATCTGACCACGACCAGCGGCGCCGATCTAGTAACCGGCGCGAAACTCTTCGCCACCTCGAGCGACGGCCTCATTCCCTGGCGGGGCAGGCCCGATAGCCTCAAGCGCGGCCTCGTTGCCCGCATTCCACCCCTCGACATGCTGAAAGACTGATCATGACAACATCTCTGTCTCGCGTTCCCTGCACCGTCGTCACCGGCTTCCTCGGCGCCGGCAAGACGACGCTGGTCCGCCATCTCCTGGAAAACGCGGGCGGCAAGCGGATTGCCATCATCGTCAACGAGTTCGGCGACATCGGCATCGACGGCGAGATCCTCAAGGGCTGCGGCATCGACACCTGCCCAGAGGAAAACATCGTCGAACTGGCCAATGGCTGCATCTGCTGCACCGTGGCCGACGATTTCGTGCCGGCCCTCGACAAGATCCTGTCGCTGACGCCGAAGGTCGACCATATCCTGATCGAAACCTCGGGCCTCGCTCTGCCCAAGCCTCTGGTCCAAGCCTTCCAGTGGCCGACGGTGAAGAGCCGCGTGACCGTCGATGGCGTCATCGCCGTGGTCGACGGCCCCGCACTGGCGGAAGGCCGCGTCGCCAACGACATGGACGCCCTGCAGGCGCAGCGCGCGCAGGACGAGAGCCTCGACCATGACGATCCGGTCGAGGAAGTGTTCGAGGATCAGATCGCCTGCGCCGACCTGATCATCCTGTCGAAGAGCGACCTGATGGACGCCGCCGGCTCGGCTCGCGCCAAGGCCATCGTCAACGAACACTCCGTCCGCGCCGTGAAGATCGTGCCGACGTCCCATGGCAAGGTCGATCCCTCGGTGCTGCTCGGGCTCGGTCTCGCCGTCGAGGACGACATCGAGAACCGCAAGTCCCACCATGACGGCGCATTCGATCACGAGCATGACGACTTCGACACGTTCATCGTCGACATTCCCTCGATCGCCAATCCCGACGAGTTGGCAAAGCGCGTCGCCGCCGCCGCCGAACAGGAAAACGTGCTGCGCGTGAAAGGCTTCGTCGAGGTCGGCGGCAAGCCGATGCGGCTCCTGCTGCAGGCCGTCGGCCCGCGGGTCAATCATTACTACGACCGTGCCTGGACCGCCGGGGACGACCGCCGATCGCGCCTTGTCGTCATCGGCCTCAAGGGGCTGAACCGTCCTGCGATCGAACGTATCCTCGCCGGCTGATTTCCAGGCCGCGCCGGGATGCACATCCTCACCACGACCTCCGCCTCGCTCGACGACCTCGCCGAGCCTGTCGATCTCAGGCAGGCGCCGGCGGACATCGTGGCCCTATCCTTCACCGACAGCGATCTCGCCGGACTGGCTGCGGCGTGGAAGGCGGATGCCGGTCGCCTGCCCTCGATGCGGCTGGCCGCACTGCGCGACCTGCGCCATCCCATGTCCGTCGACCTCTGGATCGACAGCGTCGCCCGCCACGCCAAAATCATCCTGGTGCGCATCCTCGGCGGCTACGAGTGGTGGCGCTATGGCTGCGACCAACTGGCGGTGATTGCCCGCGAACGCGGCATCAAACTGGCGCTGCTTCCCGGCGAAAGCCACGACGAGGATCTCAGGCTGGTCGAAGCCTCGACGCTGCCGCGTGCCGAACTGGACGGCCTGCTCGGCTATTTCCGCGAGGGCGGCCCGGCCAATATGAGCGCGCTGGTGCACAAGCTGGCAGGCCTGGCCGGACAGGATACGCCCGTCGCCAACCCGGTCAGCGTGCCGAAGGCCGGGTACTATCAGGCTGGATTGGGGGTCGCGGAGGAGCCGGCCGGTTCCAACAGCGACACTCCCATTATCCCGATTCTCTTCTACCGATCGATGCTGCTTGCCGCCGATGTCGCCCCGATCGACGCGCTGGCCGAGGCTTTGCGCTCCAGGGGATTGGCACCGGTCCCGATCTTCGTTTCCAGTCTGAAGGATCCGGCGTCGCTGGCTTTCGTCGAAAATGCCATCGCATCGCTGAAACCCGCCGCGATCGTCACCGCGACCGCTTTCGCATCCGGCGCGGAACCCGGCGTCGAAACCCTGTTCGACCGCGCCGGCGTGCCCGTCTTCCAGGTCATCGTCGCCACCACGCGCCGCGACGTCTGGGAAAACAACCAGCGCGGCCTGGCGCCAGCCGACCTTGCCATGCATGTCGTGCTGCCCGAACTCGACGGCCGCATCCTCGCCGGCGCCATTTCCTTCAAGGCCGAGAGCGATATCGATCCGGCGCTTGGCCATCGCGCGTTGGCGAACCGGCCGGAACTGGACCGGGTGGAGCAAGTGGCCGGTCGAGTCTCGGCTTTCATCCGGCTGCGGGAGACGAAGCGGGACGAGCGCAAGCTCGCGATCCTCATCCCCGACTATCCCAGTGCACCTGGCCGCACAGGCTATGCGGTCGGGCTGGATGTGCCATCCAGCGTCCTGGCCATGCTGCACGACTTGAGCGAACAGGGCTATGCCGTTGAGGGGATTCCGCAAACGCCGCGTGAATTGTTGCAGATGCTGGAGCGGGGCAGTGATGGGCTGGGGTTGAATGACTATCTCGACTTCTCGAAAGAGTTGCCGACATCGGCGATTGCCGCGGTAAAGGCTGCGTGGGGCAGAGCGGAAAATGAGACCTCGCACACAACTTCGCTATCAGGCAAACACCACTTCCCCTTCCGCGCCGCGCATTTCGGCAATGTCACCGTGGCACTCGCCCCCGACCGGGGCCGCTCGGCCGATCGTCGCGCCGACTACCACGATCCGACCCTCCCCCCGCGCCATGCCTTGATCGCCTTTGGCCTGTGGCTGCGCAAATCGATCGGCACCCACGCTCTCATCCATGTCGGCGCCCACGGCACGCTGGAATGGCTGCCCGGCAAGACCGTCGCGCTGTCGCAAACCTGCTTTCCCGAGATCGTCACCGGCGCATTACCAGTCATTTATCCTTTCATCGTTTCCAACCCCGGCGAAGCCGCGCAGGCCAAACGGCGCATTGCCGCCGTCACCCTTGGCCATTTGCCGCCGCCGCTGGCAGGCGCCGGGCTGGACGAGGACCAGCACGAGCTCGAACGGCTGGTCGACGAATATGCCCAGGCCGACGGGCTCGACCGGCGTCGCCGCGACCGGCTCGCCAGGCTGATTGTCGAAACCGCGCAAAAGACCGGCCTTGCCTCCGAAGCCGGCGTCGCCAAGACCGACGCGCCCGACGAAGCGCTGCGCCGCATCGACGCCTGGCTCTGCGACCTCAAGGATTTCGCCATCAAGGACGGGCTGCACATCTACGGCCGCGTCCCAAACGACGAACCAGACTCCATGCGCCGGCAAAGCGCGGGCACCGAGAAGGCCTCCCTGCTCGCCGCGCTCGATGGGCGTCACGTCAAGGCGGGTCCGGCCGGCGCACCCGCGCGCGGCCGCGGTGACGTGCTTCCAACCGGCCGCAACCTGTTCACCTCGGATCCGCGAACCATGCCGACGCCGATCGCATATGATCTTGGCAAAGCGGCGGCCGAAGAAGTGGTGCGCGGCTACATGCAGTCGCATGGCGACTGGCCGCGTTCGCTGGTGATCGATCTCTGGGGCTCGGCATCGCTGCGCACCGGCGGCGAGGAGATCGCGCAGGGCCTGGCCTTGATCGGCTGCCGACCGCAATGGGACACTGCCACCGGCCGCATCACCGGCATCGAGGTGCTGCCCCCGGCTGCGCTCGGCCGCCCGCGTGTCGACGTCACCTGGCGCATATCAGGTCTGTTCCGCGACATGTTCCCGACCCAGATCGCGCTGATCGACGCCGCCGCCAGGGCCGTTGCCGCGCGCGACGAGGACGATTCGGAAAACCCGCTCGCCGCCAAAACCCGCGCCGACGGCAAGGTCAGCCCACGGATCTTCGGCACTTCGCCCGGCACGTACGGCGCCGGCGTCGAGGACATGCTGTCGAGCGGCTACTGGACGGCGCGGGAAGAGATCGGCCGCGCCTATCTCGACGCGACCTCGCATGCCTATGGCGGTGCCGGCGGCGAAGGCGTCTCGGCACCGGGAGCGTTTGAAGGCCGCATCGCCGAGGCCGATCTTCTCGTCCACACCGGCGATGACCCCGGCCGCGACATTCTCGAAGGCTCCGCCGACGTCGCCTTCATCGGCGGCTTCTCGGCCGCCTTGGCCGCACTCGGCAGGAACGCCGACGTCATCGTGCTCGACACCACGGATCCGCGGAAGCCGAAACCGCGATCGGTCGGCGAGGCGGTGTCGCGCGTGGTACGCGCCCGTGCCGTCAATTCACGTTTCATATCGGGCCAGATGCGGCACGGCCCGCGCGGCGCCTCCGAATTCGCCGAAACCGTCGACCGGCTGGTCGGCTTCGCCGAGACCACCCATGCCATTTCAGGCGCGCTGATCGAGGCTGTGCACGATGCCTATCTTGGCGACGCGGACGTCCGCGCCTTCATCCTGCGCGAAAATCCCGCAGCCGCCAAAGTCATTGCCGAGCGCTTCCTGTCGGCGCGCCGGCGCGGCCTCTGGCATCCCGTGCGCAATTCCATCGACGACGATCTCGCCGCGCTGATCGCCGAGGCCAACGCGCTCGGGGTCGCGGCATGAACGCCTTCTCGCGCCGTGGCGCCTGCCCTGCCTTGTCGGCGCCGATGCAGACAGGCGACGGCCTGCTGGTGCGGCTCAATCCGATCGCCGGAGGCACATCTTCCGGAGGCACATCTTCCGGAGGCCCGCCTTCCCGAGGGTTGTCGCCGAAGCTGTTGATCGCCCTTGCTGAGTCCGCCTCGCGGCACGGCAACGGCATCATGGAAGTGACGGCGCGCGGCAGCCTGCAGATCCGTGGCTTGACGACGGAAAGTGCCGCGTTGCTGGCAACGGAGGTCGATGCGCTGGGCATCGCGGTGCGCACCGGCGTACCGGTCGAGACCGGCCCGCTGGCGGGTATCGACCCACACGAGATCGCGGATCCCCGGCCAATGGCTGAGCGGATCACGGCGGCGATCGAAGGTGCAGGACTGGCGCCAAGGCTTGGGCCGAAGGTTTCGGTGGTCGTCGACGGCGGCGGGCAACTCACGCTGGATGCGGTGACGGCCGATGTCAGGTTGAAGGCGGTTGGGGTCAGCGCTGGCACTCTTTGGGCCATATCAGTTGCCGGTGACAGCCAAAGTGAGAAGCGACTTGCGACGGCTGACGAAGATGCGGCGCGCGACATTGCTGTCGCGGCGCTTCGGATGGTCGCCGAGAAAGGTCGGGACGCACACACACGGGATTTGTCGGAGCGGCAGTTGGCCGCTCTCGCAGGTTGGCACTCCACGCCGCCCCCCTCTGTCCTGCCGGAGATCGGCGGGACAGAGGAGGGCGCCGTGGAGCATAGTTGCCTGCCGGTTGGCCTCTTCGACTTGAACAACGGCCACGCCTTCGGCATCGGCCTCCCCTATGGCAGCATGCCGGCGGACAAGATCATCGGCCTCGCGCAAAGCTCCCTCGCCCTCGGCACGTCAGAAATCCGCCTCGCCCCCGGCCGCGCCTTGCTTTTCCTCGGTCAGCCGGCGAATGCGAATCAATCCCTTCACCACACCGCCGCCACCCTCGGCTTCGTCACCTCTCCCACCGACCCGCGCACGCGCATCGCGGCTTGCCCCGGCGCCCCGGCCTGCGCTTCCGGCCGGATCGCGACGCGCGACATCGCCGAGGCGATCGCCACCGAAAACGCCGACATCCTTGACTTCACGCTGCACGTCTCCGGCTGCGCCAAGGGCTGCGCCAATCCCGGCCCGGCAGCGCTCACAATAGTCGGCGGCGAAAATGGAGCCGGACTTGTCGTGAACGCGACGGCAAAGGCTCTTCCTGCCGGCTACAGGCCGGGCTATGACGCCGCGCGCGGCTTCAGCCGCGTCGCGGCGATGATCCGCGGTGCACGATATCAGGGCGAAACCGCCGCCGCTTGCCTGACAAGGGTTGGGACGGCTGGTCTTGCCCAGACGTATTTACAGGAATGAGCATGGCCGCCTACGACTATATTCACGACGGCACGGCGATCTACGAGCGTTCCTTCGCCATCATCCGCGCCGAGGCCGATCTCTCGCGCTTTTCCGAGGCCGAGGCGGATGTCGCCATCCGCATGATCCATGCCTGCGGCCAGGTCGAGGCGGCGAGTCATTTCGTTTTCTCTCCCGACTTTGTCAGCGCCGCGCGCAAAGCCCTGGCCGCCGGCGCGGCGATCTTCTGCGACGCCGAAATGGTCTCGCATGGCGTCACGCGCGCCCGGCTGCCGGCCGGGAATGAGGTGATCTGCACGCTGCGCGACCCGCGCACGCACGACATCGCCAGGGAGATCGGCAACACCCGCTCGGCGGCCGCCATCGACCTGTGGGGCGAGCGCATGGCCGGTTCGGTGGTCGCCATCGGCAACGCGCCGACCGCGCTCTTTTATCTCCTGGAGAAGCTGCGCGACGGCGCGCCCAGGCCGGCCGCCATCATAGGCATGCCGGTCGGCTTCGTCGGCGCTGCCGAATCCAAGGACGCACTGGCCGAGAATTCCTATGGCGTGCCCTATGCCATTGTGCGCGGCAGGCTCGGCGGCAGCGCCATGACCGCCGCCGCACTCAATTCACTGGCGAGGCCGGGCTTGTGAACGCGCTCCCCAAAGGCCGTCTCGTCGGCGTCGGCACCGGTCCCGGCGACCCAGAATTGTTGACGCTGAAGGCCGCGCGGGTGCTGGCCGAGGCCGATGTCGTGGCGTATTTCGCCAAGCGCGGCAACAACAGCAATGCACGCGCCATCGTCGAGGCGCGCTTCCGGCCTGACATGCTGGAACTGCCGCTGCTCTATCCCGTGACCACCGAGATCGACAAGGATCACGACGACTACCGGTCGCAGATCACCGGCTTCTACGAGGAGTCGGCGGAACAGGTCGCCGAGCACCTCGACGCTGGCAGGTTGGTTGCCGTGCTGTCCGAGGGTGATCCGCTGTTCTACGGCTCCTACATGCACCTGCATGTCCGCCTTGCCCATCGTTTCCACACCGAGGTCATCCCGGGCATCACCGCAATGTCCGGCTGCTGGTCGCAGACCGGTGTGCCGATCGTCCAAGGCGACGACGTGCTGACCGTGCTGCCCGGCACGATGAGCGAGTTCGAGCTGACGCGCCGCCTCGCCGACACCGATGCCGCCGTCATCATGAAGGTCGGCCGCAACCTGCCCAAGATCAGGCGCGCGCTTGAGGCGACCGGCAAGCTGACGCGCGCCGTCTATGTCGAGCGCGGCACCATGGCCGGCAGCGTCTCGATGAAACTTGCCGATAAGCCGGACGACAAGGCGCCCTACTTCGCCATCGTGCTGGTTGCCGGCTGGTCCGGTCGGGCAAGCGCGGCTGGAGCCCAGATATGAGCGGCCGTCTCACCGTCATCGGCCTCGGGCCCGGCAATGCCGACCAGGTCACGCCGCAAGCCACCCACGCTATCGCCGAGGCAAAATTCTTCTATGGCTACAAGCCCTACCTCGACCGGCTCGAGCTGCGCCCGGACCAGACCCGCGTCGCTTCCGACAACCGCGAGGAACTCGCCCGCTCCAAGGATGCCCTGACCAAGGCTGCCGAGGGCCACGACGTTGCCGTGGTGTCCGGCGGCGACCCCGGCGTCTTTGCCATGGCCGCAGCGGTCTGCGAGGCCATCGAGGCCGGCCCGGCCGAATGGCGCACGGTCGACGTCGCCGTCGTGCCTGGCGTCACCGCCATGCTCGCGGTCGCCGCCCGCATCGGCGCGCCGCTTGGCCACGACTTCTGCGCCATTTCGCTGTCCGACAATCTGAAGCCTTGGGATCTGATCGAACTGCGCCTCCTGGCGGCAGCCGGCGCCGGCTTCGTCATCGCGCTCTACAATCCGATCAGCAAGGCGCGCCCCTGGCAGCTTGGCCGCGCGTTCGAATGCCTGGCCGCCATCCTGCCCGGAACGACGCCGGTGATCTTCGGCCGCGCCGCCGGCCGGCCGGATGAACGCATCGAGGTCTATCTGCTGGCCGATGTCGACGCCGAAAAGGCCGACATGGCGACCTGCATCATCATCGGTTCGCCGGAGACTCGGATCATCAAGCGCGGCGAAAAGCCGGCGCTGGTCTACACGCCGCGCTCGGCCTCGGGCTCGACCAAATGACGCACCATCCCGGCCAGCGCTTCGACGGTTTCAGCCGAAGGCACATCCGGCAGGACGGGCCTGCGAACCATCATCACCTCGATGCCGAGCCCCCTGGCAGCGGCAATCTTCCCGTATGTCGCCGCGCCGCCGCTGTTCTTCGACACCACGACATCGATACGATGCTTTTCGAGCAACACGCGCTCGTCGGTCTCGCCAAACGGCCCGCGCGCCAGCAGATAGTCGGCATCGGGCACAACCAGCTTCGGCTCGACCGGATCGACGCTGCGGATGAGGTAGTGGTGCTGGGGTGCGGCCTCGAAGACGGCGACCTCCTGCCGGCCAAGCGCCAGAAACACGCGGCGCGGCACATCGCCAAGCGCCCGCGCCGCCCCGGCAACGCTGTCGATCTCAAGCCAGCGGTCACCCTGGGCAGCTTCCCAGCCTGGACGCCGCAAGGCAAGGATCGGCATGCCGGTGGCGCGTGCTGCTTGCGCGGCATTGGCGGAGATACGCGCCGCGTAGGGATGCGTGGCGTCGATCAGCAGACCAGTGCCTGCCTCCCTGAGATAAGCGGCCAAACCGTCGGCACCGCCGAACCCACCACTTCGCACGGGCACGCCTTGCGCGACGGGGTTTCCCGTACGGCCGGCCAGCGACAGCGTGACCGAGCAATCGGCGCGCGCCGCCAGTTTTCCGGCCAGTTGCCGGGCTTCGGTGGTGCCGCCGAGGATCAGAATACGGTGGGTCATCATGCCTGCTGAGGGTCCCCGCGCCGCCAAGCCCAACCCGAGATGGCTCACAATCATCGGCATCGGCGAGGACGGTTTAGCGGGTCTCGGCGACGAGGCCAAGCGGCGGATCGCCGAGGCGGAGTTCATCTTCGGCGGCAAGCGGCACCTGGCGCTCGTCGCTTCCTTCGCCAAGGGCAAGCCGCGTCCCTGGCCGGTTCCTTTCGATGCAGGGATGACCGATGTCCTGGCGCTTGCCGGCAGGAACGTCTGCGTGCTCGCCTCCGGTGACCCGTTCTTCCACGGGGTCGGCGCCACCCTCGCCCGCAAGGTCAAGCCGCGCGAGATGAATGTCATATCAGCGCCGTCCGCGATGTCGCTGGCCGCGGCGCGGCTTGGCTGGGCCCTGCAGGATATCGAGACCATCTCACTGCACGGCCACCCGATCGACCTCATCCGCCCGCTGCTGCAGCCCAACGCCCGCATCCTGGCGCTGACATCCGATGGCTTTGCTCCGGCGGCAATTGCCCGGCTGCTCGCCGAACTCGACTTCGGGGCTTCGCGCCTGACGGTGCTGGAGGCGTTGGGCGGGCCGAAGGAGACATTGCGCTCGGCTCGCGCCGATGCCTTCGACCTCCAAAACATCAATCCGCTCAATGTCCTGGCTATCGAAATTGATTCGGCCACGCAGGCGCGTGTGCTGCCGCTCACATCCGGCCTCGCCGACCATCTGTTCGAGCATGACGGCCAGATCACCAAGCGCGAAATCCGCGCTATCACCCTGTCGGCGCTGGCGCCGAGGCGCGGCGAATTGCTGTGGGATGTCGGCGCCGGCTCGGGCTCGATCGGCATCGAATGGATGCTCGCCCACCCTTCGCTGCGCGCCATCGCCATCGAGGCCGACCCGGCTCGCGCCGCCCGCATCGCCCATAACGCCGTCGCCTGCGGCGTTCCCGGCCTCGTCATTGTGGAAGGCAGCGCGCCCAAGGTCCTGGCCAGACTGGAGACACCTGATGCCATCTTCATCGGCGGCGGCGGCAGCGACGCCGGCGTCTTGAATGCCGCCATCAGAGCCTTGCGCGCAGGCGGCCGTCTTGTCGCCAACGCGGTGACGTTGGAAATGGAAGCCCTGCTCCTCGCCCAGCACACAAAGCGCGGCGGAGACCTCACCCGCATCGGCATCTCCCGCGCTTCGCCGGTCGGCTCCATGCAGGCATGGCGGCCGGCCATGCCCGTCACGCAATGGAGTTGGGTGAAGCCATGATGGTCGCGGGCATCGGCAGCCGAAGGGGCGTCACCGTCGAGGACGTGCTCGCGGCGATAGAAACAGCGCTCGAAGCGCATGGCCTGGCGATGTCGGCTCTTTCGGCACTGGCCACCGCGGCGCTCAAGAAGGATGAGGAAGCCATCGCCGCCGCAGGTCGCAAGCTGAACCTTCCCGTCATCATCGTTGATGACGCAGCCCTACAGGCCGCCTCGCCGGGGACGCTCACCAGCTCCAGCCTCTCGCGGGAGCTGGCGGGCACACCATCCGTCTCGGAAGCCTCGGCCCTTGCCGTCGCTGGCAAAGGCGCGACGCTGCTCGGTCCCCGCACCGTGCTCGGTCCGGTCACCTGCGCCATCGCCATCAGCGGAGACGCGCCATGACCGTCCATTTCATCGGCGCCGGGCCAGGTGCGGCCGACCTCATCACGCTGCGTGGCGCAAGGCTCTTGGCGCGTTGCCCGGTCTGTCTCCACGCCGGCTCCATCGTCGCGCCGGAATTGCTGCAGCATTGCGCGCCGGGAACGAAGCTGATCGATACCGCGCCGATGTCGCTCGACGAAATCGAGGCTGAATATGTGGCCGCCGACATGGCCGGCCATGATGTTGCCCGCCTGCATTCCGGCGACCTGTCGGTGTGGAGTGCCGTCGCCGAGCAGATCCGCCGGCTGGAAAAGCATGGCATCCCCTACACGCTGACGCCGGGCGTCGCTTCCTTCGCGGCCGCCGCCGCCGCACTTCGCCGCGAGCTGACCATCCCCGAAGTCGCGCAAAGTCTGGTGCTGACCCGCGTGTCAGGACGTGCGTCGAAAATGCCGCCCGGCGAAACGCTGGCCGGTTTCGGCCGCACCGGCGCCACGCTGGCCATCCACCTTGCCATCCACGCCATCGACCGCGTCGTCGCCGAGCTGACGCCGCACTATGGTAGCGATTGCCCGGTGGCGATCGTCTTCCGCGCCTCCTGGCCGGACGAGCGCGTGCTGACCGGCACGCTGGAAACGATCGAGGCGCTACTGGCCGCCGATCCAATGGAGCGCACGGCGCTCATATTCGTCGGCCGTTCGCTGGCGGCACAAGATTTCGGCGAGAGTTCATTGTACGACGCCCATTACCAGCGGCGTTTTCGCGGACGGGACGGATTGTGAGCGCCAGCACTGGAAATAACGGCGAAAACGCCACGCTCGAACAGGCGCTGGCACGGCTGAACTTCAAGCCGCGTCCGCTGGAGCCGGGCCATGTCTGGCTGGCCGGCGCCGGTCCCGGCGATCCCGGCTGCCTGACGCTGGAGGTGCTGGCGGCACTGGCCGAGGCGGATGCGCTGGTCTACGACGCGCTGGTTTCGCCCGATGTGGTTGCTATTGCCGGAAGCGCCGAGCTTTTCTTCGCGGGAAAACGCGGCGGCCAGCCATCGATGAAGCAGGACGACATCACCGCTCTGCTGGTGCGGCTGGCGCGCGAAGGCCGCCGCGTCGTCAGGCTGAAAGGCGGCGATCCCTATATTTTTGGCCGTGGCGGCGAAGAGGCGCTGGCGCTGGCGCGTCAAAACATCCCTTTCCGGGTGCTGCCCGGCCTGACCTCAGGTCTCAGCGCGCTCGCCGCGACCGGCATTCCAGCCACCATGCGCGGCATCAACAAGGCTGTCATTCTGGCGACCGGCCACGCCGCCGGCACCGATGACGATCTCGACTGGGCGGCGATCGCCCGCACCGGCCAGCCGGTCGTCGTCTATATGGGCATGGCAAATCTGCCTCTCATAGCAGCCGCCCTGCTCGACGGCGGACTGGCGCCATCGACACCGGCGGCCATAATCGTCGCCGCGACGACGCCGCGGGAAAGGACCGTCATAGCCACGCTCGCCACCATTGCCGGGGCAGCGGCGGCGGCCGGGCTCGCCTCGCCGGCATTGATCGTCGTCGGCGGCATCGTCGCCATGCGCGCGGCACTGGCGGGCGGGGCATGACGGCCCGGGCGATCATCATCGGCGCGCCGCGCTCCGGTTCGGGCAAGACCAGCGTCACCATCGGCATCCTGCGCGCACTCACCCGGCGCGGCCTGAAAGTGCGCGGCGCCAAATCCGGCCCTGACTATATCGATCCAGGCTTCCACACCGCCGCCACCGGCCTGTCCGGCGTCAATCTCGACAGCTGGGCGATGTCGCCGTCGCTGCTCAATGCGCTGGCCGCACAAGCAGCCGACGACACCGATTTCGTCATCCTCGAAAGCGCCATGGGCCTGTTCGACGGCATCCCGGCCTCGCCTGGCCGCACCGGTTCGGCTGC
This sequence comes from Mesorhizobium sp. URHB0026, assembly GCF_054059755.1. Classification (NCBI taxonomy): domain Bacteria; kingdom Pseudomonadati; phylum Pseudomonadota; class Alphaproteobacteria; order Hyphomicrobiales; family Phyllobacteriaceae; genus Mesorhizobium; species Mesorhizobium sp. URHB0026. The sequence continues at coordinate 4,953,482 of NZ_JBSSCN010000001.1, forward strand.
CGATCTGGCCCGGCTTTACGGCCTGCCGGTGCTGCTGGTGCTCGACGTCTCCGGCCAGTCGACGACGGCTGCGGCCGTCGCCAAAGGTTTCGCCACTTACGACCCTGATGTCCGCATGGCCGGGGTCGTGCTCAACCGGCTGGGCAGCGAGCGCCATCGCAAGCTGTCCGGCGACGCCATCGAGGCGATCGGCCTGCCTGTCGTCGGCGCCATTTTACGCGACCCCTCGCTTAATTTGCCCGAACGCCATCTCGGTCTCGTCCAGGCCGGCGAATATGAAGACCTGATGGCGCACCTCGACCGGCTCGCCGACATGGCGGAAAAGTCGCTCGACCTCGACGCGGTCATAGCGCTGGCAACACCTCTCGTCCCGGCGGTCGGCGATTTCGCCGACGCGCTGCGGCCGCCTGGCCAACGCATCGCGCTTGCCGAGGATGCCGCCTTCACCTTCCTCTACCCGCACGTCGCCGCCTATTGGCGCAAGGCCGGCGCGGAAATCGTCCCGTTCTCGCCGCTCGCCGACGAAGCGCCGGACGGGGATTGCGACGTCTGCTGGCTGCCCGGCGGCTATCCCGAGCTTCATGCCGGCAAACTCACCGCCGCCGTGAATTTCCATGCGGGGATGGCACGTTTCGCCACGACAAAGCCGATCCATGGCGAATGCGGTGGCTTCATGGTGCTTGGTGAAGCGCTGGAGGATGCATCAGGCGAAACGCATCCCATGCTCGGCCTGCTCGGCCATTCCACCAGCTTCGCCAGGCGCAAGATGAACCTTGGCTACCGCGAGGCACGGCTGCGCGCCGACTGTCCGCTGGGTTCGCAGGGCGCGCTGATCCGAGGTCACGAATTCCACTATGCGCAGATGACGGCCACCGGCAATGACGAGCCTTTGGCCGATCTCGCCGATGGCCAGGGCAATCCGCTCGGCGCCTCCGGCTACCGGCGCGGCCATGTCAGCGGCACCTTTTTTCATGCCATTGCGAGGAGCTAGGGCGATGAAGCTCCCGAAAATCACCCTGTCGCCCCGGCAAGTCCTCGACGACATCGCGCTCTGCCTGGTTTTTTTCACCCGCCTGCCGCTGCCAGTGTTCGATTTTCGTGGCCGGGGCCTCGCCGCCGCGATCTGGGCCGCCCCGATTGCCGGCCTTGTCGTCGGCTTGATCAGCGCCATCGTCTTTGCCACGGCGGAACGGTTTGGCCTTGCCATTGGCTCGTCGGCCGCCCTTGCCCTTGTTGCAACCGTGGCTACCACGGGCTGCCTGCATGAGGATGGATTGTCGGACGTCGCCGACGGCTTCGGCGGCGGCAAGTCGCGCGGGCGCAAGCTCGAGATCATGCGCGACAGCCGCATCGGCGCTTATGGCGCCGTGGCGCTGGCGCTATCGCTGCTGATCCGCTGGAGCGCGCTGTCGCAAGTGGTCGAACCCACACAGGCCCTGTTTGCTCTCGTCGCGGCGCACGCAGCCTCGCGTGGCGTGCTCGGCGCCTTCATGCATCTCTTGCCACCGGCGCGGTCCGACGGCCTATCGGCTGGCGCCGGCACCGTTTCGCTCGAAACGGCAATAGCCGGAGCCGTGCTCGGCGCGATTCCGCTGCTCCTGCTGGGGCTTGGCGGCGCCACTGCCGCGCTCATCCTGCTCGGCCTGTTCTTTGCCGCCTTCCACGCCCTTTGCCTCAACCAGATCGAGGGCCAGACCGGCGACACGGTTGGCGCCTTGCAACAGTTGAGCGAAATCGCGGTGCTTCTCATCGCTTCCGTCGCCCTTTCCTGACCCCCTTGACCTGATTCCCTTCCGGAGACCTTCCCCCCATGCCCTTCAAATCCCTCGATGAATTGCGCGCCGCCTGCCTCGATCTGCCCGCCGGCAGCGATACCGCTGCAAAGGCCGTTGCACACCGCCAGGACACGCTGACCAAACCGCAAGGCAGCCTCGGCAAGCTCGAAACGATCGCCGCCTGGCTGGCGCGCTGGCAAGGCCGCGACATGCCCAGGCTCGACCGGGTGAAAGTATTCGTCTTCGCCGGCAACCACGGCGTCACCGCGCAGGGCGTGTCGGCCTACCCCTCCGAAGTCACCGTGCAGATGGTGGCGAATTTTGCCGGCGGCGGTGCCGCCATCAACCAACTCGCCCGCATCGCCGGCGCCGAACTCGACGTCATCCCGCTCGATCTCGATCATCCAAGCGGCGATTTCACGCAAGTGGCGGCAATGGATGAGAAGGCCTTCCTCGCCGCTGTCTCGGCGGGCTATGACGCCATAACGAAAGACCTCGACCTGGTCTGCTTTGGCGAAATGGGCATCGGCAACACCACGCCGGCGGCCGCTATTTCGGCGGCGCTATTCGGCGGTGGGGCGGAAAAATGGACGGGGCGCGGCACCGGCGTCGACGATGCCGGCCTGAAGCGCAAGGTGGTCGCCATCGAAGCCGGCCTGAAGCGCCATGCCGCTGCCCTTGCCGACCCGTTGGGGGTCGCTGCCAGCCTCGGCGGACGCGAACTCGCCGCCATCTTCGGCGCCACGCTCGCCGCCCGTCACCTCGGCATACCCGTGCTGCTCGACGGCTTCGTCTGCACCGCCGCCGCCGCGCCGCTGGCGAAGCTGCACCCAACTGGCCTCGCCCACACGATTGCTGCTCACGTCTCAGCCGAATCGGGCCACCGCGGCCTGCTCGAAGCGCTCGCCCTGCCGCCGCTGCTCGATCTCGGCATGCGGCTAGGCGAAGGTTCCGGTGCATGCCTCGCCGTCAACATCGTCCGCTCGGCGCTGGAGTGCCACGCTCGCATGGCGAGCTTTGCCGAGGCGGGCGTGTCTGAGAAGTAGTCACCAGCGTCAACCGTGGATAAAAGCTTTTCCGGGCGGCGATCTTCCGTTTCTTGCAGTTATTCAGTAACTCTGGTGGATGAAAAACTTGATCCCCTCGCTGCTGCCGCCACTATCGCCGTGCTGCTTGCCGGTATAATTTGGCGTAGCGGGTTTTCGGGTGACGGACCCGGAGACATCCTCCTTGTCCTCTTCCTCATATTGGTCCGGTGGCTCATCAGGGACTTTTCACGAGGAAAGGCCAGCGTTGATGCTGGTCGTCAGAACGCGCACAACGGCATTGGTTTCCGTTTCGGCAAGTTTCTGAATCGCGTTTTTCGGTCGCGGCAATCGCGGTCTTTGACCAACTCGGCTGCCCAACTCGGCTGCCCCAACTCGGCTGCCCCAACTCGGCTGCAAAGTCCGACGGCTCGCCCCACAGGCGGCCCGGCTGCGAAGGCAGCCGAATAGTGACGAAACGAGCGCGGCTATTGAACCGGCTTATTCCAAGGTCTTTCCACCAAATCCAAGGATTTTTGGTGGGTGCGCACAGGATTGAACTGTGGACCCGCTGATTAAGAGTCAGCTGCTCTACCAACTGAGCTACGCACCCACTCGACCGGCAAAAACCGGCGTTGGCGGGCATATAGCCGCCGATACCGGTCCTGTCCAGCCCTGCTGGAATCATTTCCCGACAAATCGAGCGGGGCTTTCTCCAATCAGACGAAAAGCTTGCCTTCCGCCACCTTGATCGCATGCCCGCCAATGCGCGCGGACGCCAGTTTTCCGCCTTGCACTGTCAGTTCGAGGCGGATGCGCGACGGCCGGCCCATCTCCAGTCCCTGTTCGATCCATAGCTGCGAAACCCCGTCCGTCGGGCCGTCGAAATGCATGATGGCGCCGGCGAAGGCCGCCGCCGCCGAACCGGTCGCCGGGTCCTCGTAGGAAGGCGTGCCGGGAACGATCATGCGGACATGGAAAGCGCTTTCGTGGTTCACCGTTTCGCGGCAATAGACGTACGGGCTGGCGAAGGCCCATTCGCTCTTGCGCGGCGCCAGTTCGGACCACGCCTGGTTGTCCAGCCGGATGCGGCCCGCCGCTTCGAGATTGGCGACCGGAATAGTCACATAGGGCACGCCGGCCGACCAGAAGGCGACGCGGTGATTCTCGAAGCCGATCTCGTGCGGCGCCAGGCCAAGGGCAGCGCCGATCGCCTCCGGATCGGCCTCCAGCTTCAGCGGCTCCGGCAATTTCGCCAGGTCGAACTCGGCGAAGGTGGCGCCATCGTGCGTGCTGACCGCGCAACGCACCGGGCCGATGTTCTCTTCGAGCACGAAGATGCCGGCGCCGCCCTCGCCCGCCAGTTCGGCTAGCGCGATCGCCGAGCCCACCGTCGGATGGCCGGCGAACGGCATTTCATAGTCGGGCGTGAAGATGCGGATGCGGTTGCGGTGCTTGGGATTGTCCGGCGGCAACACGAAAACCGATTCGGACAGGTTGAACTCGCGCGCGATGGCCTGCATCGCGGCCGTGTCCAGACCCTTGCAATCCAACACCACCGCCAGCGGGTTGCCGGCCAGTCGCTCGGTCGTAAACACATCGTAAAGCAAGTAATTCCGGGTTTGCATCCTTGCCTCAATCCCAACATGGGCGAAATTTAATTTGATATTCGAACCGGTAAGCCTGATCTGTGCACAGACAGGGACATACGCATCATAGGGGTCCGACGTGGACCAGATTGTCAATCTGCCAAAGGCGGAATCGGATTCCGCCATCGAGACGGCGCTTGGGCTAGACCAGACCGGTCGACGCAGGACGCGCCGGCGTGGCTGGCTCTATGCGTTGCTGACCCTTGTCGTGCTTGCCGCCGGCCTTGGCCTCTATCAATGGTATGCGGGCACGCCGACCAGGACTGACTATACCACGGTGCCGGCCGCCAAGGCCGACCTCACCGTCCAGGTGTCGGCGACAGGCACGCTGCAGCCGCTCACCCAGGTCGACATATCAAGCCAGCTCTCAGGCATCATACGCTCGGTCGCCGTCAACGAGAACCAGCAGGTCAAGAAGGGCGACGTGCTGGCGGCCCTCGACACCGCCAAGCTGCAGGTCCAGATCGAACGCGCCGAAGCGTCCGCGAAGGGGGCGGCCGCCAATGTGGAGGACGCCAGGGTGACGCTCGCCGAGAACGAGAGTGCGCTTGTCCGCGCCGCGGCCCTGACCAAGCGCGGCATGGCAACCGACCAGTCGCTCGAGGCAGCGACCGCGGCGCGCGACCGTTCCAAGGCGGCGCTCGAAAGCGCCGAGGCCAATCTCGCCATCGCCAATGCCGATCTCAAGTCGCAGCAGACCGACCTTGCCAACAGCACCATCTACGCGCCGATCGACGGCATCGTGCTGACGCGTTCGGTCGACCCCGGCCAAACGGTCGCCTCCTCGCTGCAGGCGCCGGTCCTGTTCATCATCGCCGCCGATTTGAGGAACATGGAACTGGTAGCGGCGGTCGACGAAGCCGATATCGGCGCGGTCAAGTCGGGCCAGCATGCCCGCTTCACCGTCGATGCCTTCCCGGAGCGGCCGTTCGATGCCGAAATCCGCGACATCTCCTATGCCTCGGTCACCACGGACGGCGTCGTCACCTACAATGCGCGGCTCGAGGTCGACAACAATGAGCTTCTGCTGCGTCCCGGCATGACCGCCACCGTTTCTGTGGTCACGCGGGAAGCCAAGGGCGTGCTCACCGTGCCCTCGTCCGCTTTCCGCTATCGCCCGGCGCAGCAAGCGGCGCGCGGCTGGAGCCTGAGCGACCTGTTCACCGGCCGCATGGGCCGCGGCAATCGCCAGCGCCAGGCGGCGAAGGCCCCGACCGATGGGTCCCGTACGCTCTATGTGCTGGAGAACGGCCGCCCGCGCCCGGTCAACGTCAAGATCGGTTCGACCGATGGCGAACTGACCGAGATCACCTCCGGCCTGGAGGAAGGCGCGCAGATCATCACCGCTTCGCAGTCGCGGAGCTGAGCCAGTGGCCGCGGGCGCCCCCCTCATCACCTTCGACAAGGTTTGGAAAAGCTACGGCCAGGGCGAAGCCAAGGTGCATGCGCTGGCCGGAGTCGACCTTGCCATCCAGCGCGGTGAATTCGTCGCCATCATGGGACCATCGGGCTCCGGCAAGTCGACGGCGATGAACATCATCGGTTGCCTCGACACGCCGACGGCCGGGACCTATTCCTTCATGGGCGTCGATGCCGGCCGGCTCGACCGCAACCGCCGTGCCATGCTGCGCAACCTCTATGTCGGCTTCGTCTTCCAGGGCTACAATCTGTTGGCGCGCACCACCGCGGCCGAAAATGTCGAGCTGCCGCTGATCTATCGCGGCGTCGCCGCCCGCGAGCGCCGCGACCTTGCCATGCAGGCGCTGGCCGAGGTCGGCCTTGTCGGCCGGGAGCATCATACGCCAGCCGAATTGTCGGGCGGCCAACAGCAGCGCGTGGCGATCGCACGCGCCATCGTCACCAGGCCGACGCTGCTCGTCGCCGACGAGCCGACCGGCAATCTCGACACCGCACGCACGCATGAGATCATGGAGTTGCTGACGCGGCTCAACAAAGAGCTTGGCCTGACCGTCACCATGGTCACCCACGAAGCCGATGTCGCCGAATATGCCGAGCGCACCATCCGCTTCCTCGACGGCCATGTCGCTTCCGACACCATGAATATGGAGATGGCATGATCTGGGAAACCGTCCGCCTCTCGATGCGCTCGATCCGCCGCAACGTGCTGCGCTCGTTCCTGACCTTGCTCGGCATCGTCATCGGCGTCGCCGCCGTGATTGCCATGCTGACCATCGGCTCCGGCACCACGCAAAAGGTTAAGTCCGACATTTCCAAGCTCGGCAGCAATCTGCTGGTCGTCCGAGCCGGGCGCCCGGCCGGCCCCGGCGGTCCGGGCGGGCTCGACCAGGCGGTGCGGCCGCTGGCGGAAAAGGATCTGGCGGCGCTGGTTGCGCATCTCACCGGCGCCCGCGCCATCTCGCCGGCCGCGCAAAAGCAGGTGCGCGTCATCTTCGGCACCGAGAGCCTGACCTCTGGCGTCACCGGCACCGACAGCGCCTATCTCGACGCACGCGACTGGAAACTGGTGTCCGGCCGCCCCTTCAGCGATTCCGAAACCCGCTCGGGAACCGGCGTCTGCCTGATCGGCGAGACGGTGCGCCAGCAGTTCTTCGGCGCCGGCGATCCCGAGGGTGAGATCATCCGCGTCAACCGCACCTCCTGCAGGATCATCGGCCTGCTCGAGCCGAAAGGCTACACCGGCTTCGGCCAGGACCAGGACAATGTCGTGTTGATGCCGCTCGCCGCCTATCAGCGCCGCATCGCCGGCAATCGCGACATCGACAACATCTACATCGCCGCCGACGACCGCACGCCGACCAGCGAGTTGCAGCCGCGCGTCGAGGATATCCTGCGCGATGCGCGCCGTATCACGCCCGACCGCGAGAGCGATTTCGGCATCCGCGACATGACCCAGATCGCCGACGCCATGGCCAGCGCCACCACCACCATGACCGGCATGCTGGGCGCGGTCGCCGGCGTCAGCCTGCTGGTCGGCGGCATCGGCATCATGAACATCATGCTGGTGTCGGTCACCGAGCGCACGCGCGAGATCGGCATCCGGCTCGCCATCGGCGCGCACGAAAAGCACATCCTCATCCAGTTCCTGGTCGAGGCGACGGTGCTGTCGCTGCTTGGCGGCATCATCGGCATCCTGATTGGGCTGGCGCTGGCCGGCCTTGCCTCGGTGACGCTCACCATACCTTTCGCGCCAAGCCCGGCCGTCATTCTGCTTGCCGTCGGCTTCTCGGCGCTGATCGGCATGGTCTTCGGCTTCTTCCCGGCGCTGCGCGGCGCCAGGCTCGATCCTATCGACGCCTTGCGGCACGAATAGCGGCCGAGCCACTCCGCCGCGATCAACAGCTTTCCCCAAGCTTGCACGCTTGCCTGCACCGGCACCGACAGCACTGTCGCGCGCCGGTCGATGATGCTAAGGCAAGACATTTCCAGTCGAGGGACATGCATGAGCAAGAAGGCACGTCTAACCCTGGTGATGGTGATCATCGAGGCCGCCCTTGCAGGCATATGGTGGTACCTCGCCCGCTACGGCATGGCCAATCCCGATCGGGTCACATCGGATTTCCAGGCGGTCGTCGGCCAGACGATGGGCATGGCGATGGGTGGGCTACTGGGCATCGGTTTCATCTTGTTTTTCGTCGCCGCCCGCAACGACAGCAAGGCAGCGCAAGACAAGATGCGTTAGCCCTCGCGCGCGAAATGCCACTCGATCAGCGGCTTCATGTGCGGCGACAGGCCGTCCGGCAGGTCGCCGGCATGGCGGATGATCACCGGCCCCTCGATCTCCGGGTTGGCTTCGGTGGCGACGAAGGCCGAGATTCGTCGCGCGATCTCATCGGCGGGCGCGTCGACATGATAGCGGCGGAAGATGACGGTGCCGCTTGCCGTCGACAGGGCGTGCCAGCGCACACCACGCCTGGCGTTCGACAGGTTTAGGCCGGTCTCCTCGCGCACCTCCCGCATCATGTTGAAATCGACATCGACGAGACCGTCGCGGAAATCGATCGGCTCGAAGGAACCGGCGGCGAAATAGACCCGGCCGGCATTGACGGTTCGCGGTCCCATGCGGATCGCCACCAGCGCGTTGTCGCCGGCCACCAGCACGGCATGGGCATAGGCGTGTTCGGCGCCGGAATTCTCGCGCCGCTTCCGCCATAGCATGAAGGTCGAGTAGTTGACCGCATGGCAGCTGCCGATGAGGCTGCGGTCGCGATAGGCAAGTTCGGAAAGCAGCACCACAGTGCCGTCGAACAGCGCCGGATTGGCCTCGATCTCACTCTGCCAGTTCTCGGCAATCGCCGCCAGATTGTCGACAGCGAATGGATGCGGTGCGGCATCGAGACGGACGTCGATGGCGTCGACAGGCAGGATGACATTGCGCGGAAGATCGAAGCTCATGCGGATCAGGCCCCGATCCTGCCCATCAGGTCCATACTCCTCATCAGCCCCATACTCGTCATCAGGCCCATACTCGTCATCAAGCGATGTCCAGCGTGATCGCCACCGGGCAGTGATCCGAAGCCTTGGGCCGATCCCAGCCGGCGCGCGGGAAGCGCTCGACTTCCTGCCCCGCGGGAAAGATCGTGCGCCAGGGCTGGCCGTTGCGGATGATGTCGGGAACGGCGGTGGCGTTCTTCGCCGCCAGCCCCTTTGACAGCAGGATATAGTCGAGCTGGCACAGATGCCGCTCTTGCGGCCCGCGTGTGTGATAAAAGGTCCAGCGGTTCATTTCCGGCCGCCGCTCGACCACATTTTCACAGAAGCCGCCCGCCGTCAGCACATTGACGCAGGACAGGTTCTCGTCGACCACCTCGAAACGGTAGCCGTCGACCTCATCGCCGGCGACCTTCACCCGCTGGCGGTAATCGTTCATGTCGCCGCAGATCGCCCAGCGCTTGTCGGCCGCGTACTCCGCCCCGAAACGCTCCTCGATGATGCGCCGCACGGCCTTCGCCTCCGCGACGCGGACCGGCATCGTCGCCTCGCGTCCGTCGAGCCCGTTGCGGGGCGAGCCCATGGACTTGAAATGCACGAGATAGAGCGTCAACGGCACGCCGCCCACCGTGATGTCGACCTCCAGGCAGTCGCGCCGGTAGATGCGTTCATTGGGCTGGTTGCCGAGGGCCGCCAGCTCCGGCGTATGCAACCCGAACTGCTCGTAGGTGACATAGGCGTGGCTGGTCATGCGCACGAATTCGATCGGCTGTCCCTGCGCGGTCTCGTTGCGCATCATCACCGCGACATCGATGCCGCGCGAATCATTGCCCGACGTGGTGTATTTCTGGCGGTAGCCCTGCCCCACCATCTTGAACAGATAGCCGTACTCGAAGGCCTTCAAGGCCTCGATGTTGTCGACCTCCTGCATGCAGATGATGTCGGCACGGGCGGCGGCAATCGCCAACGCCGTCAGCTGCCGCGTGTCGTCGGATTGCGCGATGGCGCGCGCCTGTTCCAGCATCTTGTACTCGGCCTCGCTCTGGATATCGAAGAGCGCCAGCGTGCGATCCTCGTTGAGCTGGTTGCGAAAGCCGGAAAAATCGAACCTGTTCATCAGGTTCTCGACATTGAAGGTGGCAAGGCGCAGCGACATGCGCTGACCTTTGCCTGCAAGAGCGGCGGAAGACAAGATCGCGCGGGACCACAAGCAGGGATCCCTTGGTCCTGATGGCCTTCGCGCTGTGGTTGACGGAACCTTTCCGTTCATCCGCCGTTCAGACGCAAAGGTCCACGGTAAGCCCATTGCCAGGGTAGGCGTGGGGCCTGTTCTCTTGGAGAAGTGCAATGAACGCGCTCTTTTCTTCCACTGTCAAATCCGGGCTGATAGCGCTCGGTATTGTCTCCGGCATCACGGCGCCATCCGCTGCCGGGCCGATTCTGCAGCCGGATGTGTCGATCCCGGCCAGCACCTCCGCGCCCACGGTCACCCCGGTCCGCGAGGGCTGGGCTGGCGGCAACAACGGCGGCGATTGGAGATGGCGCCGGTCAGGCAATTGGAACGGCCGCCACTGGAATGGCGGAGATAACTGGAGCGGCCGCCACTGGAACGGTGGTGGCAACTGGAACGGCGGCGACAACTGGCGCTGGCGCCATGGCCGCCATCATTATCGTGGCGGGCGCTACTACGATGATGGCGCTGCCGCAGTCCTCGGTCTCGGCCTGGGGCTCGGCCTCGGCAGCATGTACAACAACTACAACAACTACGATTACTATGCGCCGGCGCCGCGCCGCTATTATCGCGCCGGCCGGCTGTCGAACGCCCATGTGCAATGGTGCTACAACCGCTACCGCTCGTATCGCGCCTACGACAACACGTTCCAACCCTATAACGGCCCGCGCCAGCAGTGCTGGTCGCCCTATAGCTGAGCTGCCTGCGGCCGATACCAGAAATGAAAACGGCGCCACGTGGCGCCGTTTTCATTATTGATCGCGAAGCGCGAATCCTCAGTTCTTGGCCTTGTCGACCAACTTGTTCTTGGAAATCCACGGCATCATGGCGCGCAGCTTGGCGCCGACTTCCTCGATCTGGTGGCTGTCGTTGTTGCGGCGGATGCCCTTGAAGCGCGACATGCCGGCGCGGTATTCCTGCATCCATTCCGAGGTGAACTTTCCCGTCTGGATGTCCTTCAGCACGCGCTTCATCTCGGCTTTGGTCTCGGCGGTGATGATGCGCGGACCCGACACATATTCGCCCCACTCGGCGGTGTTCGAGATCGAGTAGTTCATGTTGGCGATGCCGCCTTCATAGATCAGGTCGACGATCAGCTTGACCTCGTGCAGGCACTCGAAATAGGCCATTTCGGGCGCGTAGCCCGCTTCCACCAGCGTCTCGAAGCCGGCGCGGATCAGTTCGACCAGGCCGCCGCACAGCACGACCTGTTCGCCGAACAGGTCGGTCTCGCATTCCTCGCGGAAATTGGTCTCGATGATCCCCGAACGGCCGCCGCCGACGCCGCAGGCATAGGACAGCGCGAGATCGAGCGCGTTGCCTGAGGCGTCCTGATTGACGGCGACCAGGCACGGCACGCCGCCGCCCTTCTGGTATTCGCCGCGCACCGTGTGGCCCGGGCCCTTCGGCGCGATCATAACGACGTCGACGGTCGACTTCGGCTCGATGAGGCCGAAATGCACGTTGAGGCCATGCGCGAAGGCGATCGCGGCGCCGTCGCGGATGTTCGGCGCGATCTCGTTCTTGTAGATGTCGGCCTGCAATTCGTCGGGCGTCGCCATCATCATCAGGTCGGCCCATTTGGCGGCGTCGGCGACGCTCATCACCTTGAGCCCGTCGGCCTCGACCTTCTTGGCGGTCGCCGAGCCGGCCTTGAGACCGATTGCGATCTCCTTTGCGCCGGAATCCTTGAGGTTGAGCGCATGCGCCCTGCCCTGGCTGCCATAGCCGATGATGGCAACCTTCTTGCCCTTGATCAGGTTGAGATCGGCATCACGATCGTAATAGACACGCATTTTACTTCCTTCCCGTTTTGAAGATCAAAAGCCTTGAGGCCCGTTTTTTGCTCCGAAAAGAGCGAGAAACTGATGCGTCGCGCGGATGGCATCGCCGCCGATCGCCGCCTCAGTCAATTCCAGCCGGTCGCCGAGCAGCAGGCGGATCTGCACATCCCGGCCAACCAGCCCGAAAAAGGTACGGAAGGCCGTCTCGGCATCCGCAAATTCAAGCAGCCCGGCCTGCCGGCCGGCTTCCAGCACCGGCTTCAGCCGCTTGGCCAGTGCAAAGCGCCCATTCTCCAGCACGACGGCGCCGAGATTGTCCTTCCCCGAACCGGCATGGCCGACCGCCACCCTATTGAGCGCGATCGACGTATCGCTGGAGATCACCTTCAACCAGTCGGAGGCAAAGCGCTCCAGGCTCGCCATGAGCGAGGCAAGGTCAAGCCCCTTGCCGTCGACCGAAGCCACCCGCACTTTCGAGGCCTGCCACTGCACGGTCGCCGTCAAGAGCCCGTCGCGGTCGCCGAACCATTTGTAGAGGGTTTCCTTGGAACAGCTCGCGCGGCGCGCCACGGCGGTCATGGTCAGATGATCGCCCTCCTCGACCAGCAGCCGCAAAGCCGCATCCAGAACGGCCTGCTGCCGCTCCGTAAGCGCCTCGCTGTTGTCAATGTCGGGCACGCCTTGCAACACGCTCTTCCCTCGGCAGGACAAAGCAGGCGTGAATTCGACCTGCCGTACCGTACGTTACGGTTCGGCATATTGCGCAATCCGGTGAGCAGCGCAAGGGCAAAGAAGAAAAATCCGCCGATGTTCCGCGCAGCCGCGCAAATCCGGATGCTCAGTCCGTAGTAGGCGGATGACGCAGGCGGCCCAGAAGTGCCGAGATCATGCTCAGTTCATCCGGCGAGAGTTTGGCACCAACCAGTTCCTCGATCGACCTGCCGTAGATCGCCCACATGCGGCGGCGCGTCTCACGTCCCTTGGCCGAGACGCGGATGGTCTGGCCGCGGCCATCGTCGGCCACCGGCAGTTTCTCGACCAGCCCGTCGGCCTCGAGCCGGGCCAATAGCCGCGAGATGTTGTACTGCGCGAACAGGGTGCGTTCAATCAATTGAAACGGCCGCAACCCGCCCTCTCCGGCCTCCGCAAGCTCATGCAGCACGTCGTACCAGGCGAGCGGCGGCAGGCCGCCCTCCTTCAGCGCGTCTTCGGCCCGTTCCATTAGTTGGCGCGAAACCCGCATCAGGCGGGCCCAGGCCTTGATGGTTTCAGGCGAAGGCTTGGCTTTTTCCGTCATGGCTTACCATAGGCGATAGATGCAGATGCATCAAGCTTGACGTTCAATGCACATGCATCTACATAAATGCAATTGCATCGACCTCGAAAGGCACATTCCTATGGAACCCGCCGACACCCTCGTTCTCATCAGCCATTTGCTCTGCCCCTATGTCCAGCGCGCCGCGATCTCGCTGGCCGAGAAAGGTGTGCCCTTCGAGCGGATCGACATCGACCTTGCCGACAAACCGGACTGGTTCAAGGCGATCTCGCCGCTCGGCAAGGTGCCATTGCTGCGCGTACGGCAAAATGGCGACGAGACGATAATCTTCGAATCCGCGGTCATCCTCGAATTCCTCGAGGAAACGCAGGCCAATCCCCTCCACCCCGCCGACCCCTATGCACGCGCCCGGCACCGTGCCTGGATCGAGTATGGCTCAGCCATCCTCAACGCCGTCGGCCGGTTCTATTCAGCGCCGAGCGAGGCCGGCTTCCTCGCCGAATCCAGCGCGCTGTCGGCGATGTTCGACCGTATTGAGGCTGAACTGCCGGGCGGCTTGCCGAGTGGGCCATGGTTCGCTGGCAGGCGCTTTTCCCTCGTCGATGCCGTTTACGGTCCGGTCTTCCGCTACCTCGAAGCCTTCGATCGGATCGGCGATTTCGGCATTCTTGACGGCAAGCCGCTTGTCCAGGCCTGGCGCGGAGCGTTGAGTGACCGCCCGTCGATCAGGCAGGCCGTGGCGCCGGACTGTCCGCAGCGCCTGCATGCCTTCCTGCGGGCGAAGCCATCCTTTCTATCGAGCCTCATTCGGCAAGGCGATCCGGCCATCGCGCTTCGGCAAGCCCAGCCGGCGTGAACGGATCGATCACCGTGCCGGCGACCATCGCGGCCAGCAACCGCGGCGCCGGCGGGATCTTGGCGATCGTCGCCACCAGCCTGTCGCGGATGAAGGGCAGCGCCACCGAATCCGACTGGTAGAAGGGCGTGAACGCCAGCGACAGCGCCTGAAAGACCCGCACATGCCGGCGCCGGGCTCGCGCATAAGCTTCCAGCGCTGTCTCCAAGCCGTCCGCTCGCGCCAGCGCATAGTTAAGTGCCGCGGCGTCGAGCAGCGCCATGTTGGCGCCCTGGCCAAGCTGCGGGCTGGTGGAATGGGCGGCGTCGCCGATCACGGCCAGCCGCCGGCCAACCGGAAACTTCATCGTGTGATGGCCGTAGCGGGCCAGCGAGAGCTGGTCGAAACTGTCGATCTGACTGGTGAACGCCTCGGCCTGCGGCCACAGCCGCACCACCCTCTCCTTCCAGGTGTCGAGACCGCTGGCGCGCACCGCGTCGGCATCGGCCGGCTTCAGGCTCCAGAAGAACGCCGCCGTCTTCTCGGCGCCCGGCTGGGGCCGCCCGATCGGCAGCACGCCGATCATCACGTTGGCCTTGTCGTAGCGCTGCAGAAGCGCGTGCTCGTCGAAGCCCTCGCCGCGCCAGCCGAGCGATGCCCAGAACGCGCCATAGGTGAGTGGCCTTGGCTCGTCTTGATTGCCGATGCTCTGCCGCAGCTTGGAGCGCGCGCCGCTGGCGTCGACAATCAGATCGAACGGCCCTGCCTTTCGTCCATGACCTCTGATCAGGGTGACCCGCTCGCCGGTCTCCAGGGTCTCGATTTCGACGCCGGTCTCTATGGGGATCGCCTCGCGCCGGGCAGCGCGAAAGAGTACGCCGAACAGGGCGGCCCTGTGCACCGCCAGGCCGAAACGGTTGCCGCGCTCGGCATCGTAGCGGACATCGAGGACGGTGCGGCCGCTCGAGGCATCGACGCCATGCAACCGATCGATCCTGCTGCCCAGCGCCATGATGTCGTCGAGCAGGCCGAGTTCGGCGAGCACCGTCAGCCCAGTCGGCTGCAGGATCAGCCCGGAGCCTACCGGCCTCGGTTCCTCGAAGCGCTCGAAGATGGTGACGCGGTGGCCGGCGCGCTTGACATAGAGCGCCGCGGCGAGCCCGGCCGGACCGGCGCCGGCGATTGCGATATCGTAGGAAATGCCGCTGCCCCCAAGCCGAACTGGCCGGGACAATCCTTCAGCCGCCGGATGAAATCAAGTCGCGACGCCGAGCGCTACCCGGCTGGTAAAGCCTGCGTCGAATCGAAGGCAGTGCGCGCGCCGCGCACAGCATCATGGTTGTTTTCGGCCCACTGCAGCAGATACTGCAAAGCGTCGAACATCGATCGCCCAAGGTCGGTCAGGCTGTATTCGACACTGGGCGGCTTGGTCGCAAACACCTCGCGGCGCACATAGCCGTCGCGCTGCAGATCGTGGAGCGTCTGGGTCAACATGCGCTGTGAGATATCGGGAACCAGCCGCCGCAGCTCGCCGAAGCGATAAGGCTGCTCGGCCAGCGCTGCCGTCAGCAGCGAACTCCATTTGCCGTTGAGTCCCTGGATGACATCGCGGACCGGGCAATCGGCAATGTTTCCGCCGTCGGTCATCGCTTTGTAGACTTCGAGTTTGGATTTCAGATTGACGGTCCGGCTGTCCATGGCTGGTTCCCTGCGTGTGCCTACCTCCCCAAAAACTGCCTTCTTTACGGCATCGGGTCAATTCCTATTTTAGTGCTGGTCTCTTTTTGAGACCACCACCCGAACCGCCCTTCCGGCGCAATGTCAGGATTCCCCATGACCGCAACTCTTCTCGTCACCGGCGCGTCCGGCCAGCTCGGCCGCAGCGTCATCAACCATCTGCTGGACACGTTCGAGGTGCCGGCGGCCCGGATCATCGCCACGACCCGCACGCCCGCCAACCTTGCCGACCTGTCGGCGCGCGGCGTCACTGTTCGCGAGGCCAATTTCGACGATCGGGCCTCGCTTGCCAAAGCCTTCGCGGGCGCCGACCGGGCGCTCATCATCTCGACCAACGAACTCGCGATCCAGGGAAAGCGTCGCGAGCAGCAGCTTGCCGCCGTCGCGGCGGCCCGGCAGGCTGGTGTCGGCCACCTGCTTTACACCTCGTTGCCCAACACCGAACCTGGTTCCGCCGTGCTCTTTGCTCCCGACCACTACGACACCGAACAGGCGATCAAGGCCAGCGGCATTCCCTACACCATCTTCCGCAATGGCTGGTACGACGAGAACCTGTTCATGGCGATGCCCCAAATCCTCGCATCGGGCCAATGGTATACGTCGGCGGCCGACGGCGCTATTTCCTATGGCGCCCGTGACGACCTCGCCGCGGCCATAGCCGGGGGGCTGGCTTCGGATAACACCGAAAGCACGACTTACACGCTGACTGGCCCCAAGGCCTATACATCAGCCGAAGTTGCCGTGCTC
The DNA here is from genome assembly GCF_054059755.1 of Mesorhizobium sp. URHB0026. NCBI lineage: Bacteria > Pseudomonadati > Pseudomonadota > Alphaproteobacteria > Hyphomicrobiales > Phyllobacteriaceae > Mesorhizobium > Mesorhizobium sp. URHB0026. Next base: position 4,969,951 of record NZ_JBSSCN010000001.1, read on the forward strand.
GTCACCGAAGTCACAGGCAAGCCGATCCAGGTCGTCCAGCTCTCCGATGAAGCGCTGACCGAGGGCATGAAGGCAGCCGGACTTCCCGAGCCGATTGCCAGGCTCCTGGTGTCCTTCGACGCCGCCACGCGCGCCGGCGACCTTGGCATGGTAACGGACTCGGTAGAGACACTTTCCGGTCGGAAATCGGTACCGCTGAAGCAGTTCCTCGAGGCCAACAAGGCCGCACTGGCGGGTTGATATCAGCGCGGCGGGAAGTCTTTCTCCCGCCGCGCTATTTCAGGGTCTTGACCAGCCCGAGCCGGACCAGGCTTTCTGCGGTGGCGGCCAGCGCGTCTTCGCGCGAGCGCGGCGCCCAGCCGAGCATGCGCGCCGCCTTGGCGTTGGTGGCGTTCTTGACCTTGCCGAGTTCCGTCACGAGTTGCGCGGCTTCCGCGTTGAACAGCCCCACTACCCGCACCAACCAATCGGGAAGCTCCCGCGTAGTGACCCGCGAGGCGGCCGCGCCGAGCCGCGTTTTCACCGTCTGGGCGATCTCCCTCACGGTCATGAAATCGCCGGCAACGGCCAGGAAGCGCTCGCCACTGGCGGCGGGATTGGTCATTGCGCGCACATGCAGGTCCGCCACGTCGCGCGCGTCGACCACGCCGAAGGACAGGCGTGGCAACCCGGGCATCGCACCGTTCATCATGCGCTGAACAAATTCGGTGGAGGTAGAATGGTCGGCCCCGAGCACGGGTCCGAAAATGCCGACCGGATTGACGACGGCCAACTCCAACCTGCCGCCCTCGGCGGCGATGAAATCCCAGGCCGCGCGCTCGGCAAGCGTCTTCGATTTCACATAGGCGCTGACCTTGGCCGTCGGATCTGTCCAGCTCTCCTCGTTGAAAGGCCGGTCGCCGGGCGGCATCTTGCCATAGCCTATGGCGGCGAAGGACGAGGTCAGCACAAGGCGTTTGACGCCAGCGTCTCGCGCCGCCCTGAGTACGCGCAACGCGCCTTCGCGAGCCGGGATGATCAGGTCGTCCTCATGCTTCGGCACGCCGGGCGGAAATGGTGACGCGACATGCAGGACATAGTCGCAGCCGGCGACAGCGTCGGGCCAGCCCGCATCGCTCATGAGGTCGGCGATGGCAAAGGAAAGCCTGTCGCCCGGCTCGCCGCCGCCGGCCTTGAGCATGGCGATAACGTCGGCTTCACGCTTGGCGAAGCGCACCGTCGTGCGCACGCGATAGCCCGCCTTCAACAGGGCAAGAATACAGTGCGCCCCGAGGAAACCCGATCCGCCGGTGACAAGCACCAATTCGCCGCCCATGGCCGCCTCCCCGTTCAGGCGATCCAACTCGTCAGATCGCCACCTGCGTGCCGATTTCTACCACACGTCCGGTCGGGATCTGAAAATACTCCGTCGCATCGGCCGCCGAGCGCGCCAAGCCGATGAACAGCCTGTCCTGCCACACCGGCATGCCTGAATTGGGCGAGGCCTTGAGCGACCGCCGCGAAAGGAAGAAGGACGTCGTCATGATGTCGAACTTCCAGCCTTGCTTGCGGCAGATCGCCAGCGCTCGTGGAATGTTGGGCTGTTCCATGTAGCCGAAGGTCAGCGTCACCCGCATGAACAACTCGTTGACCGTCTCCATCTTGACGCGTTCGCTGTCGGGCACGACGGGCTGCGGCGCGGTCACCACCGAAAGGATGACGTTCTGCTCGTGCAGCACCTTGTAGTGCTTGAGGCTGTGCATCAGCGCGGTTGGCGCGCTGAGCGGATCGCTGGTCAGGAACACCGCGGTGCCGGACACCAGCTGCGGCTTCTTCTTCAACAGATTGCCGGCGAGGAAATCGAGCGGGATTTCGTTGCGCCGGGTCTTGTCGAAGAGATAGCGGCTGCCACGCACCCAGGTCCACATGCCCAACACGATCGTGAAGGCCACCACCAGCGACGCCCAGCCGCCTTCGAACACCTTGACGATGTTGGAGGCGAAGAAGCCGACGTCGATGAAAGCGAACAGTACGGTCAGCGGGACCGCGACCGACAGCTTCCATTTCCAGATACGGGTCATGACCACATAGAGCAGGACCGTCGTCACCAGCATGTTGCCGGTCACCGAGATGCCGTAGGCGGAGGCCAGCTTGCTGGACTCGCCGAAACCGACCACCAGCATCATCACCACCAGCGCCAGCAGCAGGTTGACGCGCGGCATGTAGATCTGGCCGGACTGCTTTTCCGACGTGTGCAGGATTTCGAGCCTTGGCAGCATGTTGAGCTGCACGGCCTGTCGGGTCAGCGAAAAAGCCCCTGAAATGACCGCTTGGCTGGCAATGACCGTCGCCGCCGTCGCCAGCACCACCATCGGGATCAGCACCCAACCCTCGTTCATTTCGAAGAACGGATGGCCGACCACGCCGTTCTTCGCCAGCACGAACGCGCCCTGCCCGGCATAATTCAACAGCAGGCAGGGGAACACGATCCATAGCCAGGCGAGCACGATGGGTTTGCGTCCGAAATGGCCGAGATCGGCGTAAAGCGCCTCGGCGCCGGTGACGGCAAGGAAGATGGCGCCGATGGTGACGAAAGCCACATCGGGCGAATGGATCAGGAAGGCGACGATATAGTGCGGGCTGACCGCCCACAGGATCTCCGGATCGGCGATGATGTGCTTGAGACCGGAAAGGCCGATGGCCAGGAACCATATCGCGGTCACCGGGCCGAAGACCAGCCCGACGCCACCGGTGCCGAAACGCTGAACCGCGAACACCATGGCGAGGATGACCAGCGTCAATGGCACGACATAGGGCTGGAAGGTGGGGGTGACGACATTCATGCCCTCGACCGCCGACAGCACCGAAATCGCCGGCGTGATGACGGCGTCGCCGAAAAACAGCGAGGCGCCGACGATGCCGATGCCGAGCATCAGCGCCGAGCGTTTCGGAAAACTGCCGCGCGCCAGCGCCATCAGCGACAGCACGCCGCCCTCGCCGCGATTGTCGGCACGCAGCACGAACATGATGTATTTGATGGTGACGATGATCGTCAGTGACCAGATGATCAGCGACAAAACGCCAAGAATGTCGCCACGGTCGGCAACTTGCCCGCCCGACGACGCGACCAGCGCCTCGCGGAACGCATAGATCGGGCTGGTGCCGATATCGCCATAGACCACGCCGAGCGCGCCCAGCATCAACACCTTGGCGCTGTGCTGTTCGATTTCGGGATGGCTCGATTGGTCGACGGGTTCTGCCTCACTACCAGCACTGGCAAGGGCCATGTACGACACTCCGATAAACGCGCGGTGCTCTACGCTTGCTGCAATGCAATATCAAGTGCCGTAACGTTATGGCACTCATGTCTGCAGCGCGCGGCTTCTTGTGGGCGACGTCGAGCGAATGCCGGTCGATGCGACATTCGCGGGCTCATGTCCGGATCCATGGAAAAACTGCGGGCCGGCGAGCACGTGTCTGTTAAATGGCGACCTGCGTGCCGATTTCAACGACGCGGCCGGTCGGGATCTGGAAATACTCCGTCGCATCGGCCGCCGAGCGCGCCAGTCCGATGAACAGCCTGTCCTGCCACACCGGCATGCCTGAATTGGGCGATGCCTTGAGCGACCGCCGCGAAAGGAAGAAGGACGTCGTCATGATGTCGAACTTCCAGCCTTGCTTGCGGCAGATCGCCAGCGCTCGTGGAATGTTGGGCTGTTCCATGTAGCCGAAGGTCAGCGTCACCCGCATGAACAACTCGTTGACCGTCTCCATCTTGACGCGTTCGCTGTCGGGCACGACGGGCTGCGGCGCGGTCACCACCGAAAGGATGACGTTCTGCTCGTGCAGCACCTTGTAGTGCTTGAGGCTGTGCATCAGCGCGGTTGGCGCGCTGAGCGGATCGCTGGTCAGGAACACCGCGGTGCCGGACACCAGCTGCGGCTTCTTCTTCAACAGATTGCCGGCGAGGAAATCGAGCGGGATTTCGTTGCGCCGGGTCTTGTCGAAGAGATAGCGGCTGCCGCGTATCCACGTCCACATGATCAGCCCCATTAGGCAGGCAACGGTGATCGAGACCCAGCCGCCTTCCACGATCTTCACGACATTGGCCAGGAAGAAGCCGCTGTCGATGATGCCGAACAGCAAGGTCAGCGCCAGGGCGAGCGCCAGCTTCCATTTCCACATCTTGCGCATCACCACGAACAGCAGGATCGTCGTCATCAGCATTTCGCCGGTCACCGAGATGCCGTAGGCGGACGCCAGCGAACTCGAACTGCCGAAACCGACCACCAGCAGCATCACGCCCATCGCGATGAGCAGGTTGACGCGCGGCATGTAGATCTGCCCGGACTGCATCTCCGACGTATGCTGCACCTCGATGCGCGGCAGAAGATTAAGCTGCACCGCCTGTCGGGTCAGCGAAAAAGCCCCTGAAATGACCGCTTGGCTGGCAATGACCGTCGCCGCCGTTGCAAGCCCCACCATCGGCATCAGCGCCCAGTCAGGCAGCATCTGGAAGAACGGGTTGGTCGGTTTTCCGTCATTGGCGAGCACAAAGGCGCCCTGCCCGAAATAGTTGAGCAGCAGGCAGGGGAAAACCACGGAAAACCATGCCAGCACGATCGGCTTGCGTCCGAAATGGCCGAGATCGACATAAAGCGCCTCGGCCCCGGTTACCGCCAGGAACACGGCGCCGACGGTGACAAAGGCGGCGGTCGGTGTGCTGGCCAGATAAGCGACCGCGTAATAGGGATTGATGGCAAGCAGGATCGATGGATCGTCCAGCAAGTGATAGACGCCGGCAACGCCGATGGCCAGGAACCACAGCGCCGTCACCGGCCCGAACACCGCCGCCACCTTTCCCGTGCCGAAGCGTTGCACGGAGAACAGGATGGCAAGGATGACCAGGGTGATCGGCACGACATAGGCGTCCAGCGTTGGGGTCACCACCGTGAGGCCTTCGACCGCCGACAGCACCGAGATGGCCGGCGTTATGATCGAATCGCCGAAAAACAGCGCCGCGCCGCAAAGACCGATCACCAGAATCAGTCGAGCGCCTTTGGGATAGGCGCTGCGTGCCAACGACATCAGTGACAGCGTGCCGCCTTCGCCCTTGTTGTCGGCACGAAGCACGAAGGCAACGTATTTGACGGTCACGATGATCGTCAGCGCCCAGACGATCAGCGACAGCACGCCAAGCACGTGAACGCGCGTATCGATGCCGGGCGAAGCGTGAAGCGCCTCGCGAAAGGCGTAGATCGGACTTGTGCCTATGTCGCCATAGACAACGCCGAGCGCGCCCAGCATGAGAACCTTGGTGCTGTGCTGCTCGACCCCGGCATGGCCCGATTGCTCGACGGTTTCAGCCTCGCTCCCGCTATTGGCAAGGGCCATCGACCACTCTCCGACAAGCGCGCGGTGCTTTATGCATGCTGCGATACGATATCAAATGCACGCGATGGCTGCCATACCAATACGAAGTATTACCACCCCTACCAGCCGCATGCCCTGAGGAACCGGCCCACTGTGCCGGCCATGCCATACTCCAACGCGTCGGCTGTCAACCCATGTCCGATCGACACTTCGGCCAATGCCGGAACACGCCTTGCCAGCGCGGGCAGATTGACCACCGTCAGATCGTGCCCGGCATTGACCTGGAGACCGGCGGCAAATGCCGCGTCAGCCGTTTTCCCCAATCGTTCCAATTCTTTGGCCGCCTTACCGGAATCGGAATGATAGCTGCCATAAGGACCGGTATAGAGTTCGATACGATCGGCGCCAGTGTCGCGCGCGGCCGCCATGCCGGCGGGATCGGCATCGGAAAACAGCGAGACCCTGAAACCGCCCTTCTTTAGACGTCTGACGATCGGCGTCAGAAACGCCGCATCGGCGATGAAGTTCCAGCCATGGTCGGAGGTCGCCTGGGAGGGATCGTCGGGCACAAGCGTCACCTGTTCGGGCTGATGTTTCTCCACCAGCGCCAGGAAATCCTCGCTTGGGTAGCCCTCGATGTTGAATTCCGCCCGTGGGAACTCGTCGTCGATCAGCGCCCTGATCTCGGGCAGGTCGGAATGCCTTGTATGACGTTCGTCGGGGCGCGGATGCACCGTCAGCCCATGCGCTCCGGCGGCAAGCGCGAGGCGGCCGACACCGATCACATCGGGCCACGGCAGGTCGCGCCGGTTGCGCAGCATGGCGATGGCGTTGAGGTTGACGGAAAGCTTGGCGGGCATGGTTTGGCGTCCGTGAAACAGGCGATCGAGGCGCGCCGCGCTCATTCGTTCCGGCACGGCGCATTTGAGACGGCGCATCTATAGCGTCTTTGACTGGAACAGATAGGGCCTTTCCGGTGTTCCAGAAGACCAACATACTCCACGAAAGGGAGGCACCACCTTGAATTTCCTCCAATCCGTGCCGGCGATCCGCCGCATCGAGACCAGCCGCGACGACCTCTTTGCCATCGACGTGGTCGGCCATGTCTCGGCCGCCGATGCCGAAAACCTGTTCGGTCTGCTGGAGGCGGCCTATTTGCTCCATCAGAAGATCGACGTGGCCGTGCGCATAGTCGATCACGAGGGCGTCGACTGGGCCGACATCTCGGACGAGACCATCAAGAAGGGTGCCATCCATGCATTGGAACATGTTGGCCGTTGCGCGGCGATCGGCGCACCTGACTGGACGCCGAACGCACGATACGCCTTGCCCGCTTCCTCGCCCGTCGAATTCAGGCATTTCAAGATCGAGGACGAGGCAGCTGCCTGGGAATGGCTCGGCGCGCGGCCGACGAGTGAGGAGGCGACCGCCGCTCCAGAAAGAGGATGAAAAGGTTCTCCCGGCCATCCGCCGAGCCTTCTACCTGACGATGGTCAGGCGTTCGGCGGCCCGGGTGATGGCTGTGTAAAGCCAGCGCTGGCGCGTTTCCTTGAAGGCCCAGCTCTCGTCGAACAGCACGATCTCGTTCCACTGCGAGCCCTGTGCCTTGTGCACCGTCAGCGCATAGCCATAGTCGAAATCGTCGAAGCGCTTCTTCTGCTGCCAAGGGATTTCGGCGTCCGGATCCTCGAACGCCGCCTTCAGCAACTTGATCTTGGCGACGCCGCGATCCGGATCGTCCTCCTCGGGCGAAACCAGAAGATTGATGCCGGGCTTGACCGTCTCGCGCGACGAGGTCATCACCTTCCACAGCGATCCGTTGAGCAGGCCCTTGGCTGGGTCGTTGCGCAGGCACACCAGCTTGTCGCCGGCTTGTGGGTAATCGGCATTGAAGCCCTTGAGCTCGCGCAGGCGCTGGTTGTAGCGCCGCCGCGTGCGGTTGGTGCCGACCAGCACCTGGTCCGCCCTCAGCACCAGTTCCTGATTGACGTCTTCCTTGCCGATCACCTTCGCTGTGCCATAGTCGCCGCGCATGAATTCGCGGCCCTCGCGCACATCGAGCGCCAGCCGCAGGATCGGATTGTCGCGCGCCTGCCGGTGGATTTCGGTCAGCAAGAAGTCCGGCTCATGATCGGTGAAGAAGCCGCCACCCGAGATCGGCGGCAACTGGCCGGGGTCGCCCAGCACCAGGATCGGCGTGCCGAAACTCATCAGGTCGCGGCCGAGCTGCTCGTCGACCATCGAACATTCATCGATGACGACCAGTTTCGCGCGCGAGATCGGGCTCTGCCGGTTGAGTGAGAAGGTTGGCGACATCGAGGTCTTGCCGGTGACCTCGTCGGCCACCGATTCCTCGCCCTTGGGCCTGTAGATCAGCGAATGGATGGTGCGGGCGTTGACCGCGCCCTTGGAGCGCAGCACCTGGGCGGCCTTGCCGGTGAAGGCTGCGAACTGCACCTGGCCGTCGACATGTTCGGCGAAATAGCGCGCCAGCGTCGTCTTGCCGGTGCCGGCATAGCCGAACAGCCGGAACAGCTGCGGCTTGCCGGTCTTCAGCCAGCGGGCGACCGCTTGCAGCGCCTCATCCTGTTGGGGTGAAAATTCCATCTGATCGTGTGACCGGATTCGCGAGAGAAAGACAAGATAGCCGCCATGCATCGACGCTACCGGCGCCGAACGCCCCTGCCACAGATTATCAAGCGAAGACAAGAACGTAAAGGGAACAAAAATCCATGTCTCGATTTGAAGCGACAGTGGGAACTAGAGGTTAAGGCGCCTAAGTTAGCAAGGCAGCACTACCAAGGATTGAGAGCACATGAAGTTGGTCATGGAAGGACAACCACTACTCGTCCACCTTGCGGTGTGGGCGTGTGTTGCCGTGTTTCTCGTCAGCTTTTTGGGAGTGCTTTGCGGTATCTATCTCGCCCTGACCAGGACGGAAGCGCTTGTAACCAAGGTCGATGAAAGAGCTCTGCCATATTGGGAGCGGGCTGCACGCAAGAACAGTCGAGTGAGCAGCATCTTGGTCCAAAGTGAATTTGAATACCTGCGCCGACTCATGTTCTCTGCAATAGCCGGTAGTCTCGCCTCCTTCGGCAGTCTTCTCCTTATTATCCGTGTTTTTGGTACGCGCACGTAGGTCCATTCGGGTCGCGGGCCACGGCGACCTTAATCGGTGTGGCCACCACCTACGGTCGGCCCGGGATCGTTCTCCAGCAGGATCGGCTTGCCATGCGGCGTGGCGTGCGCGGCGCGCTCCCAGGCCCGCGCCATCGCGTCGACATCGGGTTTGGCGGCCAGCGCCTTGGAGGCGAGCAGCCCTTCCAGCGCCGCCAGCCAATGCTCGTAATAATCGTGGCCGTCCGCCGCGGCATCTGGCTTCTTCACCTCGGCTGACAAGGCATCCGCCCATTCGTTCCACGAAAACAGGCCCTTACGGTGCAGCGCCATAGTCATGGCGAAGGCTTCGGCCTGCCATGGCTCGGCGAACACCGGTGCGTCGAAGCCGGCGGGCAAACTGGCGGCGGATCCCTTCGCTTCAGGCCGGCTCAAGATAACTCTCCCAGGCATCGATCGAGACGACAAGCGTCGGGTCGGCGCCCTCGCCCCAGATTTCCGTGCCGTCGAAAACGACGGTGTAGACCCATTGCGGATTCTCGCCCTGCCCATGCGCGTTGCTGTCGGGAAAGACGAAGCCGTCGCGCACTGCCTCGATGGTGCCCTGCTTGTCGCGCGCATAGCGCGGCAGCCTGGTGTGGCCGGTCGGGTTGAAGTTTTTCGTACGCACAGAATCCCCGGCCTTGAACCGCGGCGCTGTCTCCACCGGCCGATCGCAAGGACCGCCCTTGGCCAGCACAGCGGGAACGTTTTCCGCCTTCAGCACTCTTTTGGGCTTCGCCGCCGGATCGATCGCCTCGCCCGCCCCGAGGTCGCGCTCGCTGACGAAACCATGCCGCTTGAGCAAGATCTCAAGCGCCTTGATCCAGATCTGATAGTAGCTGGAGCCATAATAATCGGCCGGATGCAGCGATTCCCGCGCGTGCCGGCTCTCGTCGATGTTCCAGGCGCCCATGCCGCCGGCGCAGAGCGTCACGCCGAGCGCCCGCCTCTCCCATTCGGCATGGAAATACGGCTCATCCCGTTCGGGCGCGACCGGCCCGAAACCCATCTGTCCGCCGAGATCCTGCGGCCCGTTCATGCGGGGTGACTTGCCAGAGCCGTGCCGATCATGGCATCGCGGCTCACCAGCTCGGACAGCCGCTCCTCGCTCCAGCCTTCGGTGCCCTCCGGTCGCATCGGCACGACGAGATAGCGCAGTTCCGCTGTCGAATCCCAGACGCGTATCTTCGTCCCGGCCGGTAGCACCAGCCCGAACTCCTCGAGCACGCCGCGCGGATCGATCACCGCGCGCGACCTGTAGGGCGGCGCCTTGTACCACACCGGCGGAAGGCCAAGCACGGACCACGGATAACAGGAGCACAATGTGCAGACGACGAGGTTGTGGGTATCCCCGGTATTGAACACCGCCTGCATATGCTCGCCTTGCCGGCCGGTATAGCTCAGCGATTCGATCGCCGCCGTCGCGTCGCGCTTCAGCCACGCGGCAAAAGCGGGATCGCTCCAGGCCTTGGCCACTACCCGGGCGCCGTTGCGCGGACCGATCTTCGTCTCGTAGGTATCGACGATGACGTCGATCGCGGCCGGATCGATCAGCCCCTTGCGGGTCAGGATGGTTTCCAGCGCGCGCACCCGCGCGGCAAACGGATCGAGTTCGTTGTCGTGGTCATGATCGTGGGACATGACGGCAAACTAAAGTTCCGATCCGCCTGCCGCAAGTATTACGGCTTGGGCCAGCGGAACTCGGCGCGTGCCTGCCTGCTACTCGGCGGCAGTCTTCTGCGGCTCACCGGGGATGTCGTCATTTGTGCCGAACAGCGAGGGCTGGTCGCCCTCTTCGACTAGGTGCAAATCGGCCTTGCGCTTCGGCATGAGTCCGACCAGCCAGCCCGAGAAATTCTCCATGTAGACGTAGATTACCGGTGTCACGAACAGGGTCAGCGCCTGCGAGGCGAGCAGGCCGCCGACGACGGCAACGCCCAGCGGCTGGCGCAGTTCCGCGCTGGCGCCGGTGCCGAGCGCGATTGGGAACGTGCCCAACAGTGCTGCCAGCGTCGTCATCATGATCGGCCTGAACCGCATCAGGCAGGCTTTGTGGATGGAATCGGTGGCCGACATGCCCTCTCGTCGCAGTTCAAGCGCGACGTCGACCATCATGATGCCGTTCTTCTTCACGATGCCGATCAGCATCAGGATGCCGATCACCGCGATGACGGACAGATCCATGCCGGCGAAGCGCAAGGCGACAACCGCCCCGAGCACAGCCGACGGCAGGCCGGTCAGAATGGTGAGTGGGTGGATGAAGCTCTCATACAGAATGCCGAGCACGATATAGATGGTCAGGATGGCGCCGCCGACCAGCAGGCCCTGGTTGGCAAGCGAATCCTGGAAGGTCTTGGCGGTGCCGGCGAAGGTCGTCGAGATCGCCGTCGGCATGCCGATCTGCTCTTTCAGCGCATCGATGCGTTTCACGCTGTCGCCCAGCGCCACGCCCTGCGGAAGGTTATAGGAGATGGTCACCGCCGGAAGCTGACCGAGCTGGTTGACCGTCAAGGCGCCGGCCGTGCGGTCGACCCGGGCGAAGGCGCCGAGCGGCACCAGGCTGCCACTCGCCGTCCGCATCTGGATGGCAAGCATCCGCTCCGGCGACCATTCGATCTTGGGATCGAGTTCGGCGATGACTTCGTAACTGTCGGCCGAGCCGAAGATCGTTGAAACCTGGTCGGTGCCGAACCCGCCATAAAGCGCCGAGCGCAGCGTGTCGGTGTCGATGCCGAGTTGGGCGGCCTTGTCGCGGTCCACCACCAGCGTCGCCTGCAAGGCGTTGTTCTGCAGGTCGCTGGTGACGTCGGTGAAGGTCGTGCGGTCGGCCGCCATCGCGTCATTCAGTTTCTGCGCCCACTGATCTGTCAGGCCGGTGTCGAGGCCCTGAACCACGAGCTGGTAGGCACTGGCCGACGAGCGTGAGCCGAGCCGCAGATTCTGCACCGGCTGCATGTAGGTCTCGATGCCCGCCACGCCGGCCAGTTGCTTGCGCAGATCCGAAAGCACCTTCTCGATATCGGGACGCTGGTCCTTGCCCTTGAGCTGGACGAAGAGCTGTCCCTGGTTCAGCGCATTGTTACCGCTGCCGGCCGACCAGGCCACATGGTCGACATAGGGCGACTTCGAGAACACGCTCGCCACCTGCCCCTGCAGCTTGGCCATGGCGTCGAACGAAATGTCCTGGCGCGCGATGGTGGTCACTGAAATCTGGCCGATATCTTCTTGCGGGAAAAAACCCTTCGGCGAAACCTCGATCAGCCACACCGAGGCTGCCGCGGTGCCTATGAAGACGAGGAACACCAGGAAGGTGTGCCGCAGGCAGAAGCTCAGAATCCGGTCGTAGCCGCGCGTGATGAAATCGCGCTTGTGGCCGGAACCATGTGCCTCGCGGTCGGCCTTGCTGACTGACAGCAGCCGCGAGCACAGCATCGGCGTCAGTGTCAGCGACACGAACATGGAGGCCAGGATGGCGACGGTCACCACGACAGCGAACTCGTTGAAGATGCGCCCGATCACGCCGCCCATCAGAAGCACCGGGATGAACACCGCCACCAGCGAGATCGAGATCGAGATGATGGTGAAACCGATTTCGCGCGCGCCCTTCAGCGACGCGTCGAAGGCTGAAAGCCCATCCTCCTCCATGTGGCGGAAGATGTTTTCGAGCATCACAATGGCATCGTCGACGACGAGGCCGACGGCGAGCGTCAGGCCCATCAGCGATATGTTGTCGATGGAAAAGCCGAACAGGAACATCGCGCCGAGCGTGGCGATCAGCGAGATCGGCACCGCCACGGCCGGGATGATGGTCGCCGTCACGCGACGCAGGAACACGAAGATCACCATCACCACCAGCGCGATGGTCAAGAGCAGCGTGAACTGTACGTCGTCGACCGCCTGGCGGATCGAGCTTGAGCGGTCGTTGAGCAGCTTGATCTGGGCTGCGGCCGGCATCTGGTCCTGGAAGGACGGCAGCATCGCCTTGACCTTGTCGACGACGTCGACCGTGTTGGCGTCCGGCTGGCGCTGCACCGCCATGATGATCGCGCGGGTACCGTCATACCAGCTTGCGGTCGTGGTGGTCTGCACCGAATCGACGACACGGGTCACCTCGCCCAGCCGCACCGGGTGGCCGTTCTTGGTGGCGATGATGAGGTTTGAGAAACCGGCCGCGTCGGTAAGCTGCGTGTTGGCGGTGATGGTGAGCTGCTGCTTGTTGTTCTGCAGCACGCCGAGCGGCGTGTTGCTGTTGGCGGATGCGACCGCTGCCTGCAGCTGATCGATCGAGATGCCGCGCGCGGCAAGCGCGGTCGGATCGATCTGAATGCGCACCGCGTATTTCTGCTGGCCGAAGATCGAGACCTGCGCGACGCCGTCGATGGTCGACAGCGATGGCGAGATCACGTTTTCGGCGAAGGCATCGAGGTCGGTCAGCGGAACCGTGTCGCTGACCAGCGACATTAGCAGGATCGGCGCATCGGCCGGATTGACCTTGCGATAGCTCGGCGGCGCCGTCATCTGCGGCGGCAGCGATTTCTGCGTGCGCGCGATAGCCGCCTGGACGTCCGCGGCGGCCGCGTCGATGTCGCGGTTGAGCACGAACTGGATGGCGATCGAGGTCTGGCCGAGCGAATTGGTGGTCGAAATGGAATCGATGCCGGCGATGGTTGCGAACTGCTTGATCAGCGGCGTCGCCACCGACGTGGCCATGGTTTCCGGCGAGGCGCCAGGCAGCGAGGCCGAGACGTTGACGACAGGGAATTCGGCGCTGGGCAGTGCCGCCACCGGCAGGAATTTATAGGCAAACAGTCCGCCCAGCACGAGGGCGAACGACATCAGAAGGGTGGCGACTGGCCGGCGGATGCAGAATTCGGAGATCATTGGGCCGCCTCGCCGGCGCTGGTCGCCTCGGCCACCTTGGGCGCGGCCGCCTTGCCTTCATGCACCGCGGCGCCGTCCTTCAGCCTTGTCTGGCCCTCGGTGACAACCTTCTCGCCGCTTTTCAGCCCCTGGCTGATGGCGCTGTTTGCGCCTTCGGTCAGCGCCACCTGCACCGGCCGCATCTCCACGGTGTTGTCTGGCTTGACCACATAGACGAACGGCCCCTTCTGGCTGGGCTGCACCGCCACGGTCGGAACGGAGGTCATCCGCGGCATGATGCCGGCGTCGAGCACGACATTCACATACTGGCCAGGCCAAAGGGAAAGATCGGCATTGGGAATGCTTGCCCGCGTTGCGATCGTGCCCGATGCGGTGTCGACGCTGGAATCTACGAAATCGAGCGTGCCCTTGCCAATCGGCGTCGGGTCGCCGTTCTGGGTCAATGTCACGGCGTTCTGCCGTGGATTGGCAAGCGCCTTGTGAAGCAGTGCAAGGTTGCTTTCCGGCAGATTGAAGTTGACCTGCAGCGGGTCCATCTGGGTGATGGTCACCAGTGGCGTCGCCGTGCTGCTGTTCCCGTTGCTGACGGTGACGAGGTCGCCTACGGCGACATTCACGGCGCCCAGCCTGCCGTCGATCGGCGCGGTGATGCTGGCAAAGCCAAGCTGGACGTTGTCGGCGTCGATCGTCGCCTTGTCGGCCTCGACCGTCGCCGCCGCCGCCTTCTGCGCGGCAACGGCCTGATCGTAGGTCTGTTGCGTACCGGCCTGCTTGGCGACAAGGTCCTTGGCGCGCTGAAGATCGGAGTTCGAGCTGGCGAGCAGCGCCTGGTCCTTGGCAAGCGCCGCCTGGTCCTTGGCGAGTTGCGCCTTCAGCGCCCGGTCGTCAAGCGAGAACAGGAGGTCGCCAGCCTTCACCATCTGCCCGTCCTTGACGTCGATCGACACGATCTGGCTGGAGACGCGCGCGTTGATGTTGACCACGGCCGGAGAGGAAACGAACCCGATGGCATAGCGGCGGATCGGGAAATCCGCGGTTGTAGCCGTCGCCGAAACGATCGAGGTCGAACGGGCACTGTTGCCGCTACCCGCCGCCTTGTCCCCCGCCGGCTTGTCGGCCGCTGGCTTGTCGGCCGCCGGCTTGCCCGTCGCGGCGACCTGCTTTGCTCCGAGGAACTGCTGAGCCTTATTCAGCGCGTCCGGCGACAGATAAAGCCAGGCCGCGCCGACACAGGCGACCGCCAGCAATGAAAGAACGACTTTTCCACGCATCGACAAAAGACCTCTCCGTCCGACGCGCCGTAGCTAGGTGGTCGTATTCTAGCGCAATTCCGGCTCGTTGCCGCGATTTCGCCGAATAGATAGGACGCGGGTTTGTCGGAAAAGGGCCAAAACACGGCATTACGAAGATTTAATGTGCACTGCACAATAGCTGTGCAGCCGGCTATCGCTAAAAACCGGAGGTAGGGTGGGCTCCGAAAATAGCTTCGAGGGGGCAGATGGAGGCTTATGATCTAGCGCAGCATCGGCCAAAGCGTCGCCGCCAGCAGCACGCCCATGGCGATGTTGAACCATTTCAACCGCACCGGATCGGACAGGAAGCCGCGTAGCGCTGTGCCGAATCCGGCCCAGACCGAGACACTGGGGAGATTGACCACCGTGAAAGCCACGCCGATCAGAATGACGGACAAGAAAGGTCGTTCGGAATTGGTGTAGACGGCCATCGCGGTGATCGCCATCACCCAGGCCTTGGGGTTGACCCACTGGAAGGCCGCGGCATCGATAAAGCGCATCGGCCGCGCATCCGTGTCGCCCTTGCCGCTGAGCGAGCGCGACATGGCAATCTTCCAGGCGAGGTAGAGCAGATAGACGGCGCCGGCAATCTTAAGTCCGGTGTGCAGCGCGGGGAAGGCGGTTAGCACCGCCCCAAGCCCGAAGCCTACGGCAAGCAAGAGGACGAGAAAGCCGAAGCTGATCCCCAGCATGTGCGGCACGGTCCTGCCGATGCCGAAATTCACGCCGGAGGCCAGCAGCATGAGGTTGTTCGGCCCCGGCGTGATCGAGGTCACGAAGGCATAGACGAGCAGTGCGAGGAACGCGTCGAGTGACATGATATCCTCCCAGATACGTCAGCACTATTGTCTTTTCCGACGGTGCACAAAGGCCAGTGCCGACCGTTGGTCACGCCAGTCCCTACACTCATGGAAATTCAGACAGGTCGGCCTACATGCCCTGCGGGCCGCGGTTCATGGCCGCCACGCCGGTGCGGCAGATCTCGACCAGGCCGAGCGGCTTCATGATGGCGATGAACTGGTCGAGCTTGGATCCCTTGCCGGTGATTTCGAAGATGAAATGTTCGGTGTTGGCGTCGATGACGCTGGCGCGGAAAGCGTCCGCCAGGCGCAACGCCTCGACTCGAGCCTCGCCGGTGCCGGCAACCTTGACCAGCGCCAGTTCCCGCTCCAGCGGCCGCTCCTGTCCGAACTCGTGCGAACGAACGGTGAGATCGACCACGCGATGCACCGGCACGATACGCTCGAGCTGATGCTTGATCTGCTCCAGCACATGCGGTGTGCCGCGCGTCACGATGGTGATGCGCGACAGGTGCTTCTCATGCTCGGTCTCCGAGACGGTCAAGCTCTCGATATTGTAGCCGCGGCCGGAAAACAGGCCGATGACCCGGGCAAGCACGCCCGGTTCGTTGTCGACCAGCACGGATAGCGTGTGGTTTTCCGGCCTCTCCGTCTCCTTGGCGATGAAGTAGGCGGAACCGGTGGGTTGAAGGTGCTGTGCGTTCATGACATGAATCTCAAATTCTTGATCTAATTACCTGTTTTCGCACGGCTTCTTTTGACAAGCCCTGCCCCGGCTCGTCGTCTACACCAGTTCCCTGCCCTTGGCGTCGATTGCATTGGCCACGACCTCGTCGGTAGCCTCGTCCGGCAAGAGCATCTCGTTATGCGCCTTGCCTGACGGGATCATCGGGAAGCAGTTGGCGAGCGTCGCGACGCGGCAGTCGAACAGCACCGGCTTCCTGACCGAGATCATCTCCTTGATCGCGTCGTCCAGTTCGTCTGGCTTGTCGCAACGAATACCGTGGCCGCCATAGGCCTCGGCCAGCTTGACGAAATCGGGCATCGCTTCGGTGTAGGAATGCGACAACCGGTTGCCGTGCAGCAGCTGCTGCCACTGGCGCACCATGCCCATATACTGGTTGTTGAGGATGAAGATCTTGATCGGCGCGTCGTGCTGCACGGCGGCGCTCATCTCCTGCATGGTCATCTGCACCGAAGCATCGCCGGCAATGTCGACGACCAGCGCGTCGGGATGCGCGATCTGCACGCCGAGCGCGGCAGGCAGGCCGTAGCCCATCGTGCCCAGCCCACCCGAGGTCATCCAGCGGTTCGGCTTCTCGAAATGATAATGCTGCGCCGCCCACATCTGGTGCTGGCCGACCTCGGTGGTGATGTAGGTGTCCATGTCCTTGGTCAGCTCGTAGAGCCGCTGGATGGCGTATTGCGGCATGATCACGTCGTTGTTCATCTTGAAGGCGAGTGAATCGCGCCCGCGCCATTTGGCGATCTGCTCCCACCAGGGATAGAGCGCCTTCTTGTCGTGCTTGGCGGTTGCCCGCCACAGCCGCAGCATGTCTTCCAGCACGCGCCCGACATCCCCGATGATGGGCACTTCGGTGTGGACGTTCTTGTTGATCGAGGACGGATCGATATCGATGTGGATTTTGCGCGAGTTCGGTGAGAACGCATTCAGCCTGCCGGTGATACGGTCGTCGAAACGCGCGCCGATGCAGAGCATCACGTCGCAATCATGCATGGCCATGTTGGCTTCGTAGGTGCCGTGCATGCCGAGCATGCCCAGCCAGTTCTTGCCCGACGCCGGATAGGCGCCGAGCCCCATCAGCGTCGAGGTGATCGGGAAACCGGTGAGATCGACCAGTTCGCGCAAGAGATGGCTCGCTTCCGGGCCGGAATTGATGACACCGCCACCAGAATAGATCACTGGTTTCCTGGCGCCGGCCATCAGTTCGACCGCCGCCTTGATCTTATCCAGGTCGCCCTGGACCTTGGGCTGGTAACTGGTGCGCGGCGCGATCTGCGGCGGCACATAAAAGCCCTTGGCGAACTGCACGTCCTTCGGGATATCGACCACGACCGGACCGGGACGGCCGGTCGTCGCGACATGGAAGGCCTCGTGGATGGTCGCGGCGAGTTCGTTGACGTCCTTGACCAGCCAGTTGTGCTTGGTGCAGGGCCGCGTAATGCCGACCGTGTCGCATTCCTGGAACGCGTCGGAGCCGATGAGCGAGGTCGGCACCTGCCCGGTCAGGCAGACCAGCGGGATCGAATCCATCAGCGCATCCTGCAGCGGCGTCACCGCATTGGTGGCGCCGGGACCCGATGTCACCAGCATGACGCCTGCCTTGCCGGTCGACCGCGCATACCCCTCTGCCGCATGGCCGGCGCCCTGCTCGTGCCGCACGAGGATGTGCTCGACCTCTTCCTGCTGGAAGATCTCGTCATAGATCGGGAGAACGGCGCCGCCGGGATAACCGAAGACATGCTTGACGCCATTGTCCTTCAGCGCCTGCACCACCATTTCGGCGCCGGTCATTTCCCTACCTGCCATCTCGCGCCGCTCGTTCTGTCCATTGCTCATCGGTCTGGTCCCGTACTGTCCGCCATTGGGCGTTGCTGGTCGTTTAGTCGTGTTTCAGGCAATAAAAAAGGCCCCCGAGGGAGCCTGTGTCTGCGCATGGGGGGTTTTCGCCCGGCGGTTACACCGCCTTGCCCACGCGCCTTCCTACGAGAATGAGTGCCGTTTTCATGGTGGCGGACCATAATGGCGAAGTCGCGGGGTCGTCAATGGGGTACCGCACGAATTCACTCGCCTGTGAAATCGGCTCCGCCGCGCGCTACCATAGTACAGTTGAGCCCATCCCATCGACGCACCACTATGCCGGGCTGACGACGTGCCTGGGAGGAGACGCGTTGCCGGCGAATGGGAGTCCCATCCCCAGGGCAGGGAGGTCCTGGCCGGCCGCTTGCTGTTCCAGTGGAAGCCTGAACAGGCGTTCTTGGAAAACGACAACCGGAGGAGAGACCATGCTCGAGAGAACACCCACCACGAAGGCGCAGGCACTGCTCGACAAGCTTGGCAAGGCGCTGGAGACCGGCGACATCGACGCGGCGGTCAACTGTTTCCAGGCGGATTGCTACTGGCGCGACCTCGTCACCTTCACCTGGAATCTCAGGACGATGGAGGGCCAGGAGCAGATCCGCGACATGCTGAAAGCAACCCTGGCTGGAACCCTGCCGAGCGACTGGAAGGTGGCCGAAGGCGAGGAGGCGACCGAGGCGGACGGCGTCACCACCGCCTGGATCACCTTCGAGACCGAGGTGGCGCGCGGCTTCGGCCTGGTGCGGTTCAAGGGCGACCTGATCTGGACCTTGCTCACCAGCATGGCCGAGCTCAAGGGCCATGAGGAGAAGGCCGGTTTCAATCGGCCGCTCGGCGCCAAGCACGGTCACGGCAAGGACAGGAAATCCTGGCGCGAGGAGCGTGATGACGAGATCGCCGAACTCGGCCGCGGCAAGCAGCCTTATGTCGTGATCATCGGCGGTGGCCAGGGCGGCATTGCGCTCGGCGCGCGCCTGCGCCAGCTCGGCGTATCGGCCATCATCATCGAGAAGAACGAGCGTCCCGGCGATTCCTGGCGCAAGCGCTACAAGTCGCTCTGCCTGCACGATCCGGTCTGGTACGACCATCTGCCCTATATCGACTTCCCCAAGAATTGGCCGGTCTTCGCCCCGAAGGACAAGATCGGCGACTGGCTCGAGATGTACACGAAGGTGATGGAGCTGAACTACTGGTCCTCCACCTCGGCTAAATCCGCGAAATACGACGACGAGGCCAAGGAATGGATCGTCGTGGTCGAGCGTGACGGCGAAGAGATCGTGCTCAAGCCCAAGCAGTTGGTGTTGGCGACCGGCATGTCCGGCAAGGCGAACTGGCCGAAATACAAGGGCCAGGACATCTTCAAGGGCGAGCAGCAGCATTCCTCGACCCATCCCGGCCCCGATAAATATCGCGGCAAGAAGGTCGTGGTCATCGGCTCCAACAACTCCGCCCACGACATCTGCGCGGCTCTCTGGGAGGGAGGCGCGGACGTCACCATGGTGCAGCGCTCCTCCACCCATATTGTCAAGTCCGACACGTTGATGGATATCGGGCTCAGCGCACTCTATTCCGAGCAGGCGGTGGAGAACGGCATGACGACGCGCAAGGCCGACCTGATCTTTGCCTCGCTGCCCTATCGCATCCTGCACGAGTTCCAGATCCCGCTTTACCAGCAGATGAAGGAACGCGACGCGAAGTTCTACGAGGACCTGGAAAAAGCGGGCTTCCTGCTCGACTGGGGCGATGACGGCTCAGGCCTGTTCATGAAGTATCTGCGCCGGGGTTCGGGCTACTACATCGATGTCGGCGCCTGCGACTTGGTCATAGACGGCTCGATCAAGCTCAAGAGCGGACCAGGTGCGGCGGTGCGGGAATTGACCCAAACCGGCGTCAAATTCGCCGATGGCACCGAATTGCCGGCCGATCTCGTGATCTACGCCACAGGCTACGGCTCGATGAATGGATGGGCGGCGGACCTCATCTCGCAGGAGGTGGCCGACAAGATCGGCAAGGTCTGGGGCCTTGGATCCAACACCGCCAAGGATCCCGGCCCCTGGGAAGGCGAACAGCGCAACATGTGGAAGCCGACCCAGCAGGAGGCGCTGTGGTTCCATGGCGGCAACCTCCACCAGTCGCGCCACTATTCGCAATATCTGGCGCTGCAGCTGAAAGCCCGGCAAGTCGGCTTGCCGACGCCGGTCTACGGGCTGCAGCAGGTCTATCACAAGGGATAGTTCGCTTCTCCCGCATCGACACGGTGAACCTGTCTCGCCTCGGCGACATCGAACAAAGCGGCAGCGGCGAGTTCGCCGCCGGGGCTGGTCGGCGATGGCGTGAAAACGCCCTCGTCAGCCAAACGATCGCGGCAGGTCTCCGGCCGGTATGCCGCCACCGCGCTTTCACCGTCGAAGCAGAAGCACATTGGCTGTCTCCTCCCGGTGATCGGTTTCCATCAGGGCCGATTGGCGAAGTCGTTCACGACGCGCTGCAGCAACGGCACGTAATCGCGAAACGCCCGCGTCCGCATATTGGCGACCTTGCCGCCCTCGTCCCAGATGCGAACTCGCACCGCTTCTTCATGGAACGGGTTCTCGCGGAACGCAGCCACCTCGTCGGCACTCATCGGTCCGCCCTGCAGCGACAAGGTATGAACCGAAGCCGGCGACAGCCTGGAGAAATAGGTCGGGTCGGTGGCGCAGAGATAGCGCTTGGCGGCAACGTGCAGCCGGACGCAGTCGACAATAACAGGCGGGAAGAACGGCGCCAGCACCTCGCCGCCGGCCTCGTCATGGTGCTTGTCCTCGACATCCTCGGGCGAATAGGTGCCGAACTCGCTGGTGTAGTGGCCGATGTCGTGTAGCAGCGCGGCGGCCACCAGCACGTCTGGGGCTCCATCCTGTTCCGCCAACCAGGCCCCTTGCAGCATATGCTCGGACATCGTCACCGGCTCGCCAAGATAGGATTCGGCGCCGCGGCGCTCAAAAATGTCGGCGATGAATTCGACGATGGTGTCCGCGTTCAGATCCTGGCCGATCATTCCGCGGCCTCCTTGAAGCCGTGTTCGATCGCCGCGAGCGTCGACAACAGGCCGTCCTTGTCGGCGTAGCATCCCTGCAGCCAGCGCTTGCCGGTGCCGGAGAACGCCTTGCGGGCATGCATGACGCGGGTGTTGTCGACGATAAAGGCTTGGCCGGGCTCAAGCTTGAAGGTGACTTCGAAGGATGGATCCTCGATCAGCTCGGCGAAGCGGCGGTAGGCGGCATAATAAGCGCCCATCTCGGCGAACGGCACATCGACGGTCGGCGCCAGCGAACGGTTGTTGAAGCGGATGCAGATCAGTTCGCCGTCGGGTCCAAGCTCGATCATCGGTCGCTTCGCCTGCAGCCGCACGCCGGACGACCCAGCATATTCGAACCGCGCCGCATGGGAGCTCAGCAGCCGAAAACCTTCGGGATTTTCCGCTTGAAGGGCGGCCGCGACGGCAAAGCCATCAACGACGCTGGATTCACCGCCCTCCACCGTGTTCTCGATGCAGGACAGGATCTGCAGCGTCGGCACCGGATCGCGATAGGGGTTGTCGGTATGCGCCTGCAGGCCGAGATTGGTGTAGGCGAGATTGTTCGGGTTGACCTCGGCGCGCACTTCGAACCAGCGCCCGTAATTGGTCTCCCTGATATAGCCGAACAAGTCGGACACCTTGCACAGCGCCCCGGATTCGGCCGGCAGCCCGTCCATCACCGCAAAACCGTAAGTCCTCACCGCCGAAAGCCATTCGCGCAGGACGCCGCGGCCCTGCAAGGCGGCCGGATAGCTGGCGCGCGGCACCGAGTTCTGCATCGTCGCCCTGGTCCAGCGCTGGACAACATCGCCTGTCCAACCAAGCTGCCGTGTCTCGTCGCTATCATAGGCGTTCGCACGCAGCCATTGAGCGGGAAAGCTGACCGTTTTTCCCTCCGGTTCGAAGCTGATCTCCAGCGCTCCGGCCTTGACGGCGGCAGCGCCAATTCTCGTTTTCACCGGAATGTCGAGGATGGTGATCAGGCGCTGGCCGTTGCCGGCGCTGCGCGTCTTGTCGTCAAGCGCGTTGTCGCGCAGCCAGATGGCGTGAAAGCGGGTACGTTTGCCGTCTGTCCAACCAAGTTCGATTGTTCTGCCTTCATCGCCAACCAGCGCGTAGGTGAGCATGGAAATCCGTCCTGTCGCCTTGTTGCCCACGGTTCGTGCCGTGGTTTGGATTGCATGTTGACCTCCCAAGAGGCATAACTCCAATTATCATTTTTTGGTCTATGGTACCGGTTTACTAATGGCTCGGCGAACCATCCCTACCCTCCCTCCGCTCGACTGGCTGCGCAGTTTCGAGGCTGCGGCACGGCTGTCGAACTTCACCGCGGCGGCAGCCGAACTCGGCCTGACCCAGGCGGCCGTCAGCCAGCACATCCGGCTGCTCGAGGAAAGGCTGAAGACGCGTCTGTTTTCGCGGCTGGCGCGAGGGGTCGCGCTGGCGCCGGCAGGTGCCGCCTACCTGCCCCACATTCAGTCGGCCTTCGCCACCATTGGCAGCAGCACCACGGAACTGTTCGAACCGCGCGCCGTCCAGACCGTCTCGCTCCGGGTGCCGATCTCGTTTGCGCTGCTGGCGCTGGTTCCGGCGCTGCCCGATCTCGGCGAGGCGTTGCCACGCATCCAGCTCGATCTGGTGACGATCCATCGCCCGACCGACTATGATTTGCCGGGCTCGGCGCTCGACATCCGGTTCGGCAACGGATCCTTTCCCGGACGCGAGGCCGAGAGGCTGACCGCCGAGCGGCTTGTGCCAGTGGCAAACCCGGCCTTGGCCAGTGCCGCCGACTGGACGTCGCTGCCGCTGCTTCTGGTGGCCGGGGCGCGCGAGATGTGGGCGGAATGGTTCTCGGCGGCCGGATTGGCCGGCCATCCCCAGCGCTCGCACCGCTTCGACAGTTTCGTCGCCGCCATGCAGGCGGCGAGCGCCGGTGCCGGCGTGCTTCTGGGGTCGCGACCACTAATCGACGCGGCGCTCTACAGCGGAGCGTTGGTCCGGCTTTCCGATTTTGAGCTCCCCAGCACGTCAGGGCATTTTCTGACCAGGCGTTCGACCGCGCACCTGACAAGCGCCGAGCAGGATTTCCGCCAATGGCTGCTGAAGCGCCTCGCCGGGAAGGCATGAGGTGACTGGCGTTACCGCGACGCTGTGCCGATGCGCTTCCAATAGATCAGCGTGCCCGTCAGCCCGCCATGCGGCTTCAGCGCATAGTCCGGCACTTCGCCTGCCAAGGTAAAGCCGAGCTTCTCATAAAGCGCCGAAGCACCCTCCTCGGTCGCCGTATCCAGAACCAGCAGCGTGCGTCCCTTCTCCGCCGCGAGGCGTTCGGCGGCTAGCATCAGGCGCGTCCCGATACCCCTGCCCCGCTGCCCGACCGATGTCATCAACTTGGCGATCTCGGCCCGATGCGGCTGATTGGGCGGACAGTCGAGCAGCAAGGTAACGGTGCCGACCAGAGCGCCGCCGTCCCATGCCCCAATCACCGTTCGTTGCCCTCGTGCCGCCGCGGCCAGCGACGTCTCCCAGAACGCGCTGGCCGCATCCGACGCCAGCGGATGCATAAAGCTGACCGATCCGCCGGCGGCAACCGTTTCGACCAGCAGATCGGTCAGCTGTGCGAGTGTTTCCCGGCTTGCGGTCAACGGCCCGATTTCTACAATGTCCATACCTGGTCCTCTGGAAACGATTGATGGTCGACAGCGCCGCTTCAGTCGAGATGGCGCACACGCCGCCGCTTGCGCGCGGCCTTGATGGCGCCGATGCGTTCGGTGTCTTGTTCCTTGAGGTGCCGACCGCGCTCCAGGATCTCGAGCGTGTATTCCTCATAGGTCAGGCCCAGCCGTTCAGCCTTGTCCATCCGCATCAGCATGACTTCGCGGCTCGGCGCCTTCCATGCCTTGGCGTGCGCGGCCTGCCAGGCCAGGAAGATATAAGGATCGCCCTTGCCCCATGGCGGCCCCTTGTAGTCGTCAAGAGGCGGCCCCCCATTGTGGGAGCGCTTTGGCCGTCTTGGCATGACGTCAGCTCCTGACCAGGGCGACGAGATAATCGGCGCCCGGCTCCAGAGCATGAAAGGTGCAATCCGACGGCGCTCCGAGCGCCAGGCAGTCGCCCGGTTCGAGCCTGTGCACATGGTCACCCTCGGTGAATTCGAGTTTTCCCGAGATCAGCCAGATCTGCTGCTTGATGAAGACGTAGGAAGCCGCCGGCAAGCTGACCTTCGCGCCCGCCGGCAGATGGACCTTGATCAGTTCGAGCGGCATGTCGCAGGCCGGCGACAAATGCCGCCTGACATAGCCTGTGTCGGGGTCGCGCCACACCGGCTGGCCGGCCGCGCGCAACAACCCGCCGCCCTGCAATTCCGCCCGTGCGATGAGGGTCGAGAGCGTCATGCCGAAGGCCGCGGCTATGCGCACCAGAAGTGCCGCCGTCGGGCTGGTCATGCCACGCTCCATCGTGCTCAGCATTGCCTTGGAGACACCGGACCGTTCGGCGAGCTCCGCCAGCGACCAGTCCCGCATGGTCCTTTCGGTACGGATACGTCTGCCGATGGTTAGGGAAATGTCGTTCGCTATATCATCCATTCGTTCATTATAACGAAACCATGAGGGCGCGAATAGCTATCTCAAAGCAATTTTCACCAGGCCCTTAATCCTCTCTACACCATCCGACCTCATCCGACCTTAACCCCGTTCCTGTAGGGTTCGCCTCAAGGGAAATGGGGATTGGCCTGTCCATGTATGTCGAACGCGAAGCTTCAGTCGGAGAACCGACATCGCAGGAGCGCCGCACAGCCGACCAGAACGACAAGCGCATCCTGGGCAATGTCGTGCAATGCGACGGTGCGCGCGCCACCATCAGCGCCTATGCCGACGATGTCGACGGCGCGGTCACCGGCCTGTGGACGGTCGGCAAGATGATCTCGATCAACCTTGGCACGACGCGAACCGTCGGCCTGGTCTACGCGATCGGCAAGTCGGATCTGGCCTGGAACAATGACGGCCAGAACGCCATCGAGGTCAGCATCGAGCTGATCGGCGAAGTCCGTGACGGCGCCGAACCCGAGGCCAAACCTATCTTCGACCGCGGCATTACCGTATATCCGCATATCGGCGCCGTCGCGCACCGCATCCGCACCCGCGACCTGCAGGCAGTCTATGACCTGGCCGGCCGCCATTCCATCACCATCGGCTCGCTGGCGCAGGACGAGGCGATCGCCGCCAACATCGCCATCGATGACACGCTGGCGCGCCACTTCGCCATTGTCGGCACGACCGGCGTCGGTAAGTCGACAGCGGTTTCGCTGCTGCTGCGCAAGTCGATCGCGGCGCGACCGGACCTGCGCATCCTGATCCTCGATCCGCACAACGAGTTCGCGGCCTCGCTGCCGGAATATTGCGTCAGGGTCGATTCCAAGACGCTCGACCTGCCGTTCTGGATGTTCACGCTGGAGGAATTCGCCGAAGTGCTGTTTCGCGGACGCGAAACGGTGCCGGAAGAGATCGATGCCCTTCGCGACCTCATTCCGCTCGCCAAGAATCTCTATCGCAACCCCGGTTCAGGGGCCTACCTCAGGCGCGGCAGCGATGCGCTGACCGCCGATACGCCGGTGCCCTACCGCATCGCCGACCTGCTCAAGCAGATCGACGAGCGCATGGGCATGCTCGAAAGCAAGACCGATCGTCCGACCCTCAAATCGCTGAAGACACGCATCGAATCGGCGGCGGCCGATCCGCGCTACCGCTTCATGTTCAATTCGCGCCTGATCGAGGACACCATCCACGAGACGATCGGCAACATCTTCCGCGTGCCGCATCATGGCCGTCCGGTGACCTGCTTCGAGATGGCCGGCATGCCGTCGGAAGTGGTCAATTCCGTCTGCTCGGTGCTGGCGCGTCTGGCCTTCGACCTCGCTCTGTGGAGCGAAGGCAAGCTGCAGCTGCTGTTCCTATGCGAGGAAGCACACCGCTACATGCCCGCCGATGCGCGTCTCGGCTTCGCGCCGACCCGGCACGCGTTGTCGCGCATCGCCAAGGAAGGCCGCAAATATGGCTGCTATCTCGGCGTCGTCACCCAACGCCCCGGCGAGCTGGACCCGACCATTCTCTCGCAGTGCTCGACCTTCTTCGCCATGCGGCTCGCCAACGAGCAGGACCAGGCGATCATCCGCTCGGCGATCGCCGACTCTTCGGCCTCCACGCTCGCGTTCCTGTCCTCCATGGGCCAGCGCGAAGCGATCGCCTTCGGCGAAGGCGTGGCGACGACCATGCGGCTGAAATTCGAAAGACTGCCCGCTCACCTGCTTCCGGGCACGGCCAAGCGCGAGGAAGACGTGACGTCCAAGGCCGGCGAGGTCGACCTGGTGGCGATCGTGGAGCGGCTGCGCAACGTACCAAAGCCACAGAGCCAGGCGATGGCCTTCGCCGAGGTGGTCGATTCCGGCCGGCAAGCCGGCGACCCCGACTACCGCAAAGCGCCGGCGGCGCGCGTGCAGTCGGACGAAGATTTCGACACACGCTACGGCCTCAAACCCGCCACCTTCGGCCTGCGCCCGCAGAACGATTGAGCTGAGCGTCACACCTCTGCGAAAAGTCCTGAGAACCCGCGCAAGCGGCCTATCCCATGTTCGTCGGAAAGCTTGGGTAATCCCGTCGGGGAATTCGTCAGGCTGGGCCGATTGGTGTCGGCTTCGAAAACCGAAGCGGAGCGACCCTTGGTCGGTGAGCGCTGGCCTTCGCCGGCCGCAGCCTTAGTCTAAAGGCCACAACGTCTCATAAGTGCTTCGGCCGGCGAAGCCCGGAAGCGCGGAAGTCGGCGGCAGACGGCCAGCCTCACGAATTCAGTGATGGGATTTTAGGCGCAGACGCGGTTGCGGCCTTGCCTTTTGGCTTCGTAGAGCTGGCGGTCGGCGCGGCGATAGAATTCCTCCGCCGTTTCCTTGCGATCCCAGACGGCAAGCCCCACGCTGGTGGTAATCTTGAGCCGGACATTGTTGCCGGACAGGATCGACATGTTGGCGACCGCCTTGCGGATGCGCTCGGCGAATTTGGCCAGAAGGTCCGCCTCCATGTTGGGCGTGACCACGGCGAACTCCTCGCCACCCAGGCGCGCCACCACATCGTGGAAACGTGTCATGTCCCTGAGGCATCTTGCGACAGCCTTAAGCACCTCGTCGCCGACATCGTGGCCGTGCGTGTCGTTGACCTGCTTGAAATGGTCGAGATCGAGGATCATCAGCCCGACCGGTTTTTCGATGCGCCGGAACTCCTCGAGATATTCCTTCAGCGCGTCGTCGAAATAGCGCCGGTTCTGCATGCCGGTCAGGCCGTCGGTCAGGGCGGCATGCTCGAGCGTTTCGGAGCGGGCGCTGAGCGACACCGTCATGGCGCGCAGCTTGCCCTCTTCGGTCGCCTGTTTGCGGATCAGCGGATAGATGAAGAAGATGCCGAAAAACAGCGCGGTGGCGAGCAGTACGCCGGTCGCGAACAGGAGCTTGTTGAGGTATATGACCTTGTCCAGGCCGGAGGCCGGATGGAGTTCCGTCGCGAAGGATTGCAGTTGCCCATAGGCGTGCAGTGTCACCAGGCCAGCAGCCAGGATCACGAAGATAAAGACGAAAAAAGCGGATTCCGCTTTGTGGAAACGCATCTGCTCCCCGATGGAAAAGTACCCCATGACCTTATGGCATCGACCGACTTACGGAGCGTTAAATTCCGACAACTTCGGCGAGAACCCTTCCCTCAGGGGCAACTTTTTAAGTTGCATTAGCAACAAGTGTTTGGATCGTGGTTTCGAGATCGTCACCGGGGCGAAGTCTCTGCCATTCCGGCCCCAGCTGATGGCGGAACCAGGTAGCCTGGCGTTTGGCATATTGCCTTGTCGCGATCTTGGCGCGCTCGATCGCCTCGGGAAAGCTCGACT
Source organism: Mesorhizobium sp. URHB0026 (assembly GCF_054059755.1). Classification (NCBI taxonomy): domain Bacteria; kingdom Pseudomonadati; phylum Pseudomonadota; class Alphaproteobacteria; order Hyphomicrobiales; family Phyllobacteriaceae; genus Mesorhizobium; species Mesorhizobium sp. URHB0026. Next base: position 4,998,019 of record NZ_JBSSCN010000001.1, read on the forward strand.
GCCCTGAGATCGCGGCCTGGAGCTCGCGAACCCCAATCGCTTTCATCGCCGGCAGGTCTGGATCCAGACGAAGGGCCGCAAGCTGCTTGACTTCCTCCAGCGCGCCCTTGTCCAGCATCTGGTCGAAACGCCTTTCGATGCGGTCAACCAATGCTGCCCGATCCGGCTCGACGACCAGGAAATGCGCGCTCGGCCTGTCGATGAGCGGCGGGCCACGCTCTGCCTGCCAGTCCAGGATCGACCGGCCGGAGGCGTCGAGCACCTCGAGCGCCCGCACGATGCGCTGGCTGTCGGTTGGTTTCAACTGCATGGCGACGCTCGAATCCTCGCGCAGCAGCAACGCATGCAGCTTGACCGCGCCTTGCTCCTTCAATTCGTAGCGCCAGCGGTCGCGTATCCGTTGCGGAATATCAGGCATTTCCGAGATGCCTTCCGCCAGCGCACGAAAGTACAGGCCGGTGCCACCGACGAAGATTGGCCGCCGCGAGAGCGTCCCGTCATCAATGAGTTTCATGACGTCGCGCAGCCAGGCGCCGGTCGAGTAGGCGGTGCCGGGATGGACATGCCCATAGAGAAAATGCGGCGCTCGTGCGAGCTCGGCCGCCTGCGGCCGAGCCGTCAGCACGTCGAGAACCGCATAGCCCTGCATGGAATCGGTGTTGACGATGACGCCGCCTGTGTGTTCGGCAAGTTCAAGCGCCAGCGCCGACTTGCCGCTGGCGGTCGGCCCGGCTATCAGGATCGCGTTCTTCACGCGGCCTTCGCCCGCATCCGTGCCGGAATTCTCGATGCCGCTCATTGCCACGCTTGTTTCCCGTCCCGCCGATCGCGCTCTGTCGCCATCGCTTGCGAATATGGCCTCACGGTCGGTGGGCGCAAGCGCTGTCGTGTGGCTGGCCGAAGGCATTGCCTGTGACATTGCCCTGCCGCCAGCGGCCCAGGCTGATGAAACGACCGCGAGCCTTCGTACCGCACTGGCCGCTGAGCCCGTCGACGTGATCGTCCAGCAGGCAGAAACACGCCGCAAGAAAATCCTTCTCGCCGACATGGATTCGACCATGATCGACCAGGAGTGCATCGACGAGCTGGCCGACGAGATCGGCGTCAAGGATCATGTCGCGGCGATCACCGCACGGTCGATGAACGGCGAGATCGCCTTCGAGCCGGCGCTGCGCGAGCGCGTGGCACTGCTCAAGGGGCTCGATGCCGCCGTCGTCGACCATATCGTCGCCAATCGGCTGACCTTGGCCTCGGGCGGCCGCGCGCTGGTCCAGACCATGCGCGCCAACGGCGCCTGGACGGCGCTCGTCTCGGGCGGTTTCGAGGTCTTCACCACGCGCATCGCTGCGATGCTTGGTTTTCAGGAAAACCGCGCCAACCGCCTTCTCGACCAGGACGGACGCTTCACCGGGCTGGTCGGCGAGCCGATCCTTGGCCGCGCCGCCAAGGCCGAGGCGCTGCTCGAAATCTGTGCGCGCCTTGGCCTGGCGCCGGCCGATGCCATCGCCGTCGGCGACGGCGCCAACGATCTCGACATGATCCGCCTGGCCGGAACCGGTGTCGCGCTGCATGCCAAGCCGACGGTGGCAGCGCAGGCCAAAGTCCGGATCGACCATGGCGACCTGACGGCGCTGCTTTATCTGCAGGGCTATCGGCAGGAAGAATTCGTCCAATGAAGACGATCCGTACCGAACGCCTGATCCTGCGCAATTGGGAGGATCGCGACCGCGAATTGTTCCATCGCATCAATTCCGATGATCGCGTGATGGAGTTCTTCCCGTTTCGCCGCGACCGTGCGGCCGCCGACGCCAAGATGGATGAGTTCCGCGCCTGGGTCGATGAGGACGGCTACGGCTTCGCGGCGGCCGAGATTGCCGCGACAGGCGAATGCATCGGTTTCGTCGGCCTCCTCGCGACCGATGATGTGCCATCGCTGCCGGCCGACACAATCGAGATCGGCTGGCGGTTGGCTCCCGAATACTGGGGCAAGGGCTATGTCACCGAGGCCTCGGAGGCATGGCTGGCCTACGGCTTCGAGACATTGGCCGTCGACGAGATCGTTTCCTTCGCCGTGGCGGAAAACCACCGCTCGACCGCCGTTATGAAACGCCTCGGCATGACAGCCGACCCATTGAGCGATTTCGACCACCCCAGCATTCCAGACAGCCATCCCGCGCTCAAGCGGCATGTGCTCTACCGGCTGTCGCGCGAGGACTGGCAGGCAAGAAAAAAGGCGGCCGTTTAGCCGCCTTTTTCAAATCGCCGTATTGAAATCTCAATCCATTCGGATCGTCACGAACCTGAGCTCACCGGTCTTCGACGCCAGCATCAAGAGCGCGTTCTTGCGGCCCTGCTCCTTCAGCGCACCGATCCGGTCCATGACGTCCTTGGGCGTGGCGACCGACTCCTGCGCGATCTCGGTGATCACCTCGCCCGGCTGGATACCGCGTTCGGCGGCGGCGGAGTCCTTGGCCACGTCGGTGATGACGACGCCGGAGACATCGCCGGCGATGCTGAACTTCTTGCGAGTCTCGTCGTTGAGTTCGCCGACCGTCATGCCAAGCACCGAGGCGGTCGAGACGGCCGGAGCCTTGTCAGCGCCCTTGTTCTGATCGGTATTGCCGTTCTCGCCGCTGGCCAGCTTCTCGCCATCCTCGAGCCGGCCGAGCGTCACCTTCACCGTCTGCTCGACACCCTTGCGCACGATCAGCACGTCGACTGCCTTGCCCACCGGGCTTTCGGCGACGACACGCGGCAGGTCGCGCATTTCATGGATGTCCTTGCCGTCGAACTTGATGATGACGTCGCCGGCCTGGATGGTGCCGTTGTCGACTGGTCCGCCCTTGATGACGCCGGCCACCAGCGCGCCCTTGGCGGTCGCCATGCCGAGGCTTTCCGCGATGTCGTCCGTCACCGGCTGGATGCGCACGCCGAGCCAGCCGCGCCGCGTCTCGCCATATTGGCGCAACTGCTCGACGACGCCCGACGCGAGCTGCGAGGGAATGGAGAAGCCGATGCCGATCGAGCCGCCGGACGGCGAAATAATCGCGGTGTTCATGCCGATGACCTCGCCGGCGCTGTTGAACAGCGGTCCGCCCGAATTGCCGCGGTTGATCGCCGCGTCGGTCTGGATGAAGTCGTCATAGGGGCCTGAATTGATGTCGCGGTTGCGCGCCGAGACGATGCCGACCGTAACCGTGCCGCCGAGGCCGAACGGATTGCCGACCGCCATCACCCAGTCGCCGACGCGCATCTTGGTGGAATCGCCGAATTTCACCGCTGTCAGCTTGTGGCCTTTCGGATGGACCTTCAGCACCGCGACGTCGGTCTTGGTGTCGGTGCCGACCAGCGTCGCCTTCAAGGTCACGCCATCGGAGAAATTGACCTCGATGTCGTCGGCATCGGCGATCACATGGTTGTTGGTGACGACGATGCCTTGTTCGGCGTCGATGACGAAACCCGAACCGAGCGACTGCACCTTCTGCGAGCCGCCATCCTTTTCGCCACCGCGGTTCTTGAAGAAATCGTCGAAGAAATCCTGGAACGGCGAGCCTTCGGGCAGTTGCGGCATCGGCACCGCACCCGGCCCTTCCGTCCCCTTCACCGTCTGCGAGGTGGAGATGTTGACCACCGCGCCAAGCACGCCTTGCGCCAGGTCGGCGACCGAGGCTGGTCCGTCGGCGGCGAATGTCGGGGTCATCAAGGATGGAACGGCGACGGCGCTCAGCACCAGCGCGGCCGCGCCGGCCATCAACGTCCGTCGAGCGGCGGCCAAAAGGGTGTTGGATGTCATCGAGAAGCCTCCCGGCATTTCTAAAAGAGAAAAGCGCTTCGACGAAAACGCCGTGTCGCGCCATGATGGCAAGAAATACGGCACGTTTGCGGCTATGACTATCGGCGGAGTGTAAATCGAGCGTTATTCCGCAAACCGCCACCTCTACACGCCCCGCACCAGCCAGACGACGCCGACACCAATGGCGATCGCCGCCAGCCCGCCGATCCGCAAAGCATTCTCCGGCATCGACAGCACTTCGCCCGTGAGCTTCTTCGCAAGGCGGGGGAAGCCGCCATAGACCAAGCCCTCTATGACAAGGACCAGGCCTATCGCCGCGAAGAAATCCTGCACCGGCCGTTACTGGCCGGTGCTGGGTTGTGTCGTCGGCGCGGCAGGTGCCACGGCCGGCGCCGGCGACGTCGGTTTCGCCGGTCCTTCCTTGCCGTCGGGATCGCGGAAGTAGCGGAAGAACTCCGAACTCGGCGACAGCACCATGGTCGTCCCGGTGTTGTCCAGCGCGGTGCCATAGGCATTCATCGACCGGTAGAAGTCGAAGAAGGCGGGATCGCGCTTGTAGGCGTCGGCGAAGGTGGCACTGCGCTGCGCTTCGCCCTCACCGCGCAGGATCTCCGACTCCTTCTGCGCTTCGGCAACGATCTCGACCACTTCACGATCGGCGCGCGCGGTGATGCGCTGTGCCGCTTCGTTGCCGCGTGCCCTCAGCCGCGCAGCCTCCGCCAGGCGTTCCGCCTTCATGCGATCGTAGGTCTGCTGTGAAACTTCGGCCGTCAGGTCGGTACGGCGGATGCGGACATCCTCGATCTGCAAGCCGAGAGACGTGGCGTCGGGCCTGAGCTGATCGCGCACTTCGCGCATCATCACGGCACGCTCTTCGGAAAGCGCGGCCTCGAAATCGCGCAAACCGTAGACGCGGCGCAGGGCAGCGTCGAGACGCGTCCTGAGCCGCGCTTCGGCCAGTTCGATCTGGCCGGACACGGCCGCCCGGAAGACGCGCGGATCCGAGATGCGATAGGCGATGAAGGCATCGACCTCATAGAACTTGCCGCCCGAGACCTGGACGCGGATGTTGTCGAGGTCGAAGCGCAGCACCCTGTTTTCGATCAGTTGCACCGTATCGGCGTCGAAGAACGAGAACGGCGCCTTGAAGTAGATGCCGGGCTCGCTCTTGACGTCGACGATCTCACCGAAGCGGAGCACCAGCGCCTGCTGGCGCGCATTGACCACGAAGACCGAGGAATAGATCAGGAAGAGGATGACCGCCGCCACGACGCCGAAGATGGGAAGACGGTTGGCCATCACTTGGTACCTCCCGTGTTCGCGGCGGGCGCGGCCGGTGCCGGCGGCTTCGGCTGCAATGCGGGCAGCGGCAGATAAGGCAAGACACCTTGTCCGTTGCCCTGCTCGACGATGACCTTGCTCGAGTCCTTCAGAACCCTCTCCATGGTTTCCAGATAAAGGCGTTTGCGCGTGACATCGGGGGCTTTGGCATATTCGTCGTAGACCGAAATGAAGCGCTGGGCCTCACCTGCGGCTTCCTGCACCACACGGTTTTTGTAGGCGGCCGCGTCTTCGCGGACCTGGGCCGCCTCGCCGCGTGCCTGGCCGAGCTTCTGGTTGGAATACTGATTGGCCTGCTCGACGAACTTGTCCTCGTCCTGCTCGGCGCGCTGCACCTCGTCGAACGCATCAGCCACCTCGCGTGGCGGCGCCGCATCCTCGATGGAGACGGCGTTGACGTTGAGACCGGCCTTGTAGCCGTCCAGCGTCGTCTGGATGATCTCGCGCACCGAGGCCGCAATGCCCTGGCGATCGTCGCGGAAAATGTCCTGCGCCGGCCGGCGGCCGACGGCTTCGCGCATGGCGCTCTCGGCAACCTGCCGCAGCATGCCATCCGGGTCGGAGACGTCGAACAGGTAAGCGCGGGGATCGGAGACCTGGTAGGCCACCGAAAACTGCACATTGACGATGTTCTGGTCGCCCGAGAGCATCAGCCCATTGCCGCTGGTGTTGCCGCCGCCAATGTCGACGAGCTGCTCAGAAATCTTCGCCGTCTCGACGGTCTCGAGAGGCCACCAGTGGAAATGCAGACCTGGCTGGGAAAGTTCGGCCTTCGGCTTGCCGAAGCGCAGTTCGACCGCGACCTCGTCGGGCTGCACGGTATAGACCGCCTGGAAGGCCCATAGAACGACCAGCACCGCGGCGATCAGGCCGAACACCGCCGGACTGGCGCCGCCGCCGCCGGGCAGCGCGCGCCGCAACCGATCCTGGCCACGGCGAATGATGTCTTCGAGGTCGGGAGGCGACCCCTGCGGGCCGCTCGGCCCCTTCGGTCCCTGCCCCCAGGGCCCCTGATTGTTACCGCCGCCACCCCACGGGCCGCCGCCGCCGCCACCTTTGTCGTTCCAGGGCATGAATGTCCTTTCGCTTGGAATTCCCTCAAGCGCCGCGGTTACGGCGCAAATCCAGTGTCGTTCTTCTATAGGGACGCCACGGCACGCTTTCAACGCGATGCGCCGCCGACTTCATCCGTTTTGGGCCGGTAGCGACCCTTTGTCGTCCTTTATCTTCAAACTATCTCGCGGCGGCGCTCATAAACCGTATAGCGCGTCGCATGGCTGTCCTTTTCTCCTGACGCAATCTCCTGCGAACTGACCACTTGCCATGTATTAAGGTCGATCGGCGGGAAATGCGCGTCGCCATCGACGGCGGCCAGCACATGGGTCACGTGCAGACGGTCGGCCAGTGGCAGCGCCTGGGCATAGATTTGGCCGCCGCCGATGATGCAGACCTCGTCGACGCCCGTAATGCGGCGTCCACGCACGGTCGCCAGCTGGATCGCGGCTTCCAGCGTATGCGCCACCTCGACGCCCTCGGCGCGCCAGGCCTCATCGCGCGTGACGACGATGTTCAGCCTGCCCGGCAGCGGCCGGCCGATGCCTTCATAGGTCTTACGGCCCATGATGATAGGCTTGCCCATCGTGTCGGCCTTGAACCGCTTGAGGTCGGTGGAGAGCCGCCACGGCAACCCGCCATCCCGCCCGATCACGCCGTTCTCGGCAATGGCGACATAGATCGCGACATGCATCAGTTTGCGTCCCCGCCATTGCTGTCCGACGGTACGAGCAGGAGGATGTCGATGTCGTGCTCGGGATAGAAATCGTTCGCCTTCATCTCGAAACGCGTCGGCCCGACCTTTTTGACGTTGTCGCCGCAGAACGAGACCAGGGCTTTCGGATTGCCCTTGTCGACGGTCAGCTTGAACTTGCCGATGGTGCCCGCCGCCCAGTTGCCCCCGGTGGTCAGGATATAGGCGATGCGGCTTTCGTAGAATTTGGGATAGCCGTCCGGATTGTCCTTCGCCGCCTTGCGCACCGCATTCTCGAATGTGTCGTCCATGCAGTAGCGGCTCTTGTAGGCGGCGTATGAGTTCTGGAACTGGCCTTCATTGAAGAAACTGACCGAGGATGTGCCGCCCACGCTGGGCTTGTAGCTGTGCGAGACGTGAACGTCCTTGTTGGCCGGAAAGGTCGCGCGCCACCAATAGGTCGAGCGCAATTGCCAGAACGGCGAATAGACCGGTTTTTGGCCACTGTCGGCTGCCGAATCCTCGATGATGATGCCGCGGTTGACCCAGTCGTCAGCCACCGCTTGCGGCAGCTTCGCCAGCGCCGCCCTGGCCGCGTCGCCGAACGGATTGAAGGGCACGTTTTGCGCCTTGAGGTCGGCGCCGATGTCGATGCCGAGCGCGAGCACCTTCTGCTCGAGTTGGGGCTTGGCCGCGACGCCGTCGATCGTGACCTCGAAGCCGAGGAAATTGTCGCTCTGGTTTTCCGGGATCGCCGGCATCTCCTCGGGATCGCCCGAAATGTCGGGCATCGGGAAGGCGACGATCGCCTCGACATCCTTGTCGATGTTGTTGTGGAAGACGTAGTCCACCGTCACCTTTTCGGGGGAGATGAAAAGATCCTCGCTTTGCATCGCCACGGCATCGCTGCGCGACAGGATCACGCCGCCGGTGCCAAGCTCGGCAACCGAATCATTGGCCATCGCGGGCGCGGCTGAAAGCGCCAACGCTAAAGCCAGAACAGATCGCAACATCGAAGCCCCCTCGGCTGGAATGCCTGGATGACCCTAGCCGTTTCAATGCGGCGTTTCAAAGCCCTTCCGCTTGCCGGGCGTGCGTGACCGGTTTGGACAGGCAGGCGGTCTGGACACGCACGCGGTCTGGACACGCACGCGGTCTGGACACGCAGGCGGTCTGGACTAACAGGTTCCGATGGGGCAGGAGTTCGCGCCATGCGCAAGCTTCTCGTCATCGGCATAGGCGCCGGCAATCCCGATCACATGACCGTCCAGGCCATAGCAAGCCTGAACAGGGCGGACGTCCTGTTTATTCCCGACAAGGGCACCGACAAGACCGACCTTGCCGACCTGCGGCGCGGGATCTGCGACCGCTTCGTCACCAACCCGGCCTCACGCCGGGTCGAGTTCGACGTGCCCGTGCGCGCCGAACCAACCTCTTCCTATCGCTCGACCGTCGACGACTGGCACGAAGCCATCGCCGCCATCTACGAGGGACTGATCCGCGACGAGATCTCCGGGGGGGGCTGCGGCGCCTTCCTGATCTGGGGCGATCCTTCGCTCTATGACAGCGCCCTGCGCATCCTCGAGCGCGTGCGCCTGAGGGGCAATGTTGCGTTCGACCTGGAAGTCATTCCCGGCATAACGGCTATCCAGGCGCTGGCAGCCAGCCACAAAACGGCGCTGAACCGCATCGGCGATCCCGTGCTGATCACCACCGGCCGCCGCCTGACCGAGGAAGGCATGCCGGACAATGCAGGCAGCGCCGTCGTCATGCTCGACGGCAAATGCGCCTTCAACACGCTGGCCGACCAGGACCTTTTCATCCAATGGGGCGCCTATCTCGGCACGCCCGACGAGATCATCATCTCCGGCCGCCTTGGCAATGTCGGCGCCGAAATCGAAAAGCGCCGCGACGAAGCCCGCCGGAAGAAAGGCTGGATCATGGATACGTATTTGCTGCGAAAGCCGGAGTAGTCAGTACGGATTAGGCTGCCTTCACTACTCATACTCACTACTCCCCTATCCCGCCTCAATCTCCGCCTGCAACGCATCCATATGCGTTGACGCGGCCGCACTCGCCGCGCGTTCGATGGCGCGAAAACGGCTGACCACGGCCAGGCCGACGGTCGTCAGTTGCGCGCCGCCGCCTTTGCGGCCGCCGGTCTGCGCGGCCACCAGCGGCTTTCCGAACACCCGGTTCATGTCCTCGACCAAGTCCCATGCGTGCTTGTAGGACATCTCCATGCCGCGCGCGGCGGCCGAGATCGAACCGAAGGTGGCGATGTGCTCCAGAAGCTCGATCTTGCCAGGACCGATCCGTCCGTCCGGATCGAGATTTATCCGCAAGCTCAGCGACGGCATTTTTGCTCCTCCGCGATCGCTTCAGCTTCGGCGACCGTTATTCCAAAACAATATAGCGCCGATCGCCGCCGCTGTCAGCCATCGACCTCGAGCGGCAGGCCGGCGCCGGTATTTCCCCGGTCGAAGCTCACGGTCTTGACCACCGCGAAGACCTTGCCGCCGAGCCGCAGCTCCAGCGCCTGCCGTGACTGTTCGGTGATGCGGGCGAGCACCGTTGCGCCATTGCAGTCGATGCCGATTTCGACCGTCGGCCCCTCGCCCGGACTGATCGCGACGATCGTGCCGGGCAGGATATTGAGGGCACTGAGGCCCGTCGGTTTCTCCGCGGCGATCATCACATCGCGAGCACGAATGCGGATACGCACGGGAGCCCCGGCCTTCATCGCAAGGCGCGGCACGCGGATCTCGCCGGCGGCCGAGCCGAGCACGGTCATCCCAAAAGCCTCGTCGTGACGCAGCACCTTCGTGTCCAGCACGGCACCACCCTCGCCGCGCTCTTCCACCGGCAACAGGTCGAGCCTTTGCATGACAGCGTCGGTCGGACCGCTGGCCGTGACCTTGCCCTGCGCCAACATCACCACGTCGCTCGCCAGCCGCGCCACCTCGGCGACCGAATGGCTGACATAGACGATGGGGATCTTCGTTTCGTCGCGCAGCCGCTCGATATAGGGCAGGATCTCGGCCTTGCGCGCTTCGTCGAGCGAGGCCAGCGGCTCGTCCATGAGCAGCAGTCTGGGGCTGGCCAGCAGCGCCCTGCCGATCGCCACGCGCTGTTTCTCGCCGCCCGAGAGTTTTGCCGGCCGTCGGCCAAGCAGCGGGCCGATGCCCAGCAAGTCCACAACGGCGTCCATATCCGCGTAGCGTTCCGCCGCCGGCGTGAACCAGCGGCCGTAGCGCAGATTGCTGATCACGCTCATATGCGGAAACAGGCGCGCATCCTGGAACACCATGCCGATGCGGCGTTTGTGCCTTGGCAGGAAAATGCCTGCACCAGTGTCGACCAGCACGCGGCCATCGACCTCAATGCGCCCCTTGTCCGGCCGGATCAGCCCGGCAATCATGTTGATCAGCGTCGTCTTGCCGGAACCGGACGGCCCAAACAGCGCCGTCAGCCGTCCGGCGCTCTCAAAGCGGGCCTCGACGGCGAAATCGCCAAGCCGGTGGCCGATGTCGACAAGGACGCTCATTCGATGTCCATCCGCCGCCCGACCCGCCGCGCCAGCACTTCCGATGCGACCAATGCCGCCATCGAGATGACGATCGAAATCAGCGTCAGCCGCAGGGCCCCTTCGTCGCCGCCCGGCACCTGGGTAAAAGTGTAGATCGCCGACGGCAGCGTCTGCGTCTCGCCAGGAATGTTGGAGACGAAAGTGATGGTCGCGCCGAACTCGCCCATCGCCTTGGCAAAGGACAGGATGGCGCCGGCGATCAGCCCGGGCAGGATCAGCGGCAGCGTGATGGTGCCGAACACCCACAGCGGGTTGGCGCCGAGCGTTCCCGCTGCCGCCTCCATCTTGCGATCCACCGCCTCGATCGACAGCCGGATCGCCCGCACCATCAGGGGGAAGCCCATGACACCGCAGGCCAGGGCGGCACCCGTCCAGCGAAACGAGAAGACGATACCGAAATGTTCGGCGAGAAAGGCACCGGCCGGGCCGCGTTTGCCGAACGTCAAAAGCAGGAGATAGCCGGTCACCACGGGCGGCAGGATCAGCGGCAGGTGCACCACCCCGTTGAGCAGCGTCTTGCCCCAGAATTGCCCCCGGGCAAGCAGCAGCGCGATCGCTATGCCCGGCGGCAGGCTGGCGAGCATCGCCACCGTCGCCACCTTGATGGACAGCCGGACCGCATTCCATTCGTCGGGAGTGAGGTCCAGCAGCCAGTTCATAGTGCGGTATCGGGCCTTTTCGAACTTAGGTGCTTGCCGACTCAGTTGCTCGGCGTGAGCACGGTAAATCCCTGTTCCCTAAAGAGCGCGCCGGCCTTGGCGGACTGCAGGCACTTTAGGAAGGCCGGCGTATCCTTGTCCTTCGAATCGGCGGTCTGGGCAACCGGATAGATGATCGGCGGATGTGTGTCCTCCGGGAAGGTGCCGACCACCTTGACCCCCTTTTCGGCGTGCGCGTCGGTGGCATAGACGATGCCGAGCGCGGCCTCACCAGTCGAAACCAGCTTCAGCGCCGCACGGACATTCTCGGCCTGCGCCACCTTGCCCTCGACCGAGGACCAGACGCCGAGCGATTCCAATGCCGCCTTGCCGTATTTGCCGGCCGGCACAGCCTTGAAGTCGCCCATGGCAAGCTTGCCGTCGCCGACCAGCTTGGCGAGGTCAAAGCCTTTCTCGATCTTGGTTTCGACCGTCGAATCCTTCGGCGCCACCAGCACGATCTCGTTGCCCAGCAACTTCACTTCTGTGTCGGGCTTGGTCAGCTTCTTGTCGGAGAGATATTTCATCCAGTCGAGATCGGCGGAGATGAAGATGTCGGCCGGCGCCCCGCCCTCGATCTGCTTGGCCAATGCCGAACTGGCGGCATAGGAAACGGTGGCGGCTTCGCCGACATCGGTCTCGCAGGCCTTGTTCACCGCATCGAGCGCATCCTTGAGACTGGCTGCCGCGAACACCACGATCTTGTCTTCCGCGTGCGCTGCCGGCGTTGCCGCCATCAGCGCCGCCGCAAGACCGCCAACGGCGATTGCACTCAACCCGAAACCTTTGCGCGCCATCGAAAACTCTCCTGGGTTCTAAAATCCGATCGGCTCGAAGCCTGCACACCGATATATCCGCATGGATATAACAAGGAAAGGGCCTGCCTACCGAAACTCCGTCTGGCGCTGCATGATTGCTCTGATAAGACCGCCGCCGCGAAAGGAACTCCAATGAAGATCAGCGCCCGCAATGTCCTCGAGGGAATGATCACCGAGATCGTCAAGGGAGCCACCACCTCGCATGTCCGCATCGACATCGGTGGCGCCATCGTCACCGCCTCGACCAACGAAGCCGTCGCCGACCTCAAGCCCGAAGAGGGCAAGCAGGCCTAAGCCGTGGCCAAGGCCGCGGACGCGATGGTGGCATCGACCGGAAGGCCGCCGCTCAGACCGCGATGGGCGCCTTGATCGACGCGTCGGCGACGTAGTTTTCCAGCCGGAAATCCTCGAAGCGAAAGGCGAAAAGGTCCTTCACCTCAGGATTGATCCACATCGTCGGCAGGGTCCTTGGCGTGCGCCGCAACTGTTCGCGCGCCTGCTCGAAATGGTTCGAGTAGAGATGCGCGTCGCCAAGCGTGTGGACGAAATCGCCCGGCTTAAGCCCGGTCACCTGCGCCACCATCAGCGTCAGCAGCGCGTAGGACGCGATGTTGAACGGCACGCCGAGGAAGATGTCGGCGGAACGCTGGTAGAGCTGGCAGGAAAGCCGGCCCTCGGACACGTAGAACTGGAACAGGCAGTGGCAAGGCGGCAGCGCCATGGCTTCCACCTCGGCGGGATTCCAGGCCGAGACGATCAGCCGCCGCGATTGAGGATTGCGGCGGATCTCCTTGAGAAGATTGGCGATCTGGTCGATCGAGCCGCCATGGCCGTCTGGCCAGGACCGCCACTGCCTGCCGTAGACGGGGCCGAGATCGCCATTCTCGTCGGCCCACTCATCCCAGATGGAAACGCCGTGGTCGGTCAGGTACTTGATGTTGGTGTCGCCGGCGAGGAACCATAGGAGTTCATGGATGATCGACTTCAGATGCAGCTTCTTGGTGGTGGTGACCGGAAAACCGCGCGCCAAATCGAAGCGCATCTGGTAGCCGAAGACGGAGCGCGTGCCGGTGCCGGTGCGGTCGCCGCGATCGGCGCCGTTGTCCAGCACATGCTGCAGGAGGTCGAGATACTGGCGCATCGGTTCTGGGCTCGATTCGGGATCTCGTCGATCATAGCGCATATAGGCGCTGACGCCACGCTTGTCTGAGATCGTCCCCATTCAGCAGGGAACGAAGCCTGCCCAGAATCCTCCCCGGCGAACCGGAAGCGCGGAAATCGCCAGCCGGCCGCCAGAATGAGTAACCAAGGTCTCAGAGGGAGCCGAGCTTGCCCAGGTCCTTGGCCACCAGATAGTAGAAGGTCACGCGGTTCTTGGTGTTGTCGGCATGCATTGCCTTGCAGGTCTTCTCGATTGCCGCGTCGGCCTTCGCCCCGTCGCTGACGCCGAGCTTCTTGGCCACCCAGCTCTCCTTGACCCGGGCCAATTCCTTCGGATCCGTGCAGGACACCAGCGAGGAATCGCGGTTCCTCAGCGCAATGCCCAGGTGCTTGACGATTTTTTCGACCGCATCGGCACTTGCCGCGGCGTCATATTTCTTCACATCCGCAAGATAGTCGGCCATCAGAATTCCCCTCGTCGGCGCCACGGATCCGATCGATGAGGGCTGTGGCGCGCATCGCAACTTGTGCGCTAGGTCGGCAACTCCTCACCGCCCGCGAAGCTTCGGTTGAGACCGCGCCCAAGTCAACCCTTGGCGTCGCGATTTGACACAGGGACAAAGCACCATTGCGGCCTTTCATTTCCGCGCGAGCCCCCCTATATTCGTTTTGTCGGCTTGACCGACTATGGCGATAAATGGGCGATGAAATAAGCCGTTCGGACCCGGGGGCGGTACCCGGCGCCTCCACCAAAAGCCGCTGTTGAGGACAGTGCGGTTTTTGCTGGGGGCGAAATAGGATCGACGAAGGTGTAAAGATCGTACTTTTGCCCGGCATTGTACCACCGTCATCGGGCTAAACTTATAGTTGCCAACGACAACTATGCGGAAGCACGTCTCGCTGCTTAATGCAGTGCGATAGCTTCAAATCAAGCCCTAGGGGTTCGCACTTCTAGGCGGGGTTCGGAGGTACCTGGCAACAGAAACCTCCACTTCTTTCTCTTCACCATCGTCACGCAACGGCAGGCTCGGCTCTGGCCGATTTCGCGTGGCCGCTTAGCCGCGAAACAGTCGCGCATCCCTTCATCAATGGACAAAAAAGTCTGACGGGTCCGGCCTTTCCTGTGCGTTGTTGGACCAGGCGATACCTTGTAAACTGAAACGCCCCTTGGAGATCGAAATCATGGCGCTCAAGCGGATGGACAATGTAGGAATCGTCGTCGAAGACCTCGGAGGGGCGATCGATTTCTTTCGCGAACTCGGCCTCGAGCTCGAAGGGCGGGCCACGGTCGAAGGAGAATGGGCCGGGCGCGTCACCGGACTGGGCGACCAGCATGTCGAGATTGCCATGATGCGCACGCCGGACGGCCACAGCCGGCTGGAGCTGTCCCGCTTCCTCGCGCCGCCTGTCGTCGCGGATCACCGGACCGCCCCGGTCAACGCCCTGGGCTATCTCCGCGTCATGTTCACCGTGGACGACATCGACGACACGCTTGAAAGGCTCCGCACGCGCGGCGCGCAACTCGTAGGCGAAGTTGTCGAGTACAAGGACGTGTATCGGCTCTGCTACATCCGTGGGCCTGAAGGGCTTCTCATCGGCCTCGCCCAGGAACTCAACTGAGCGTCAGCAACCAGAGCGCGGTCGTCAACGCGGAGGCAAACGCCGGCTTCGACACAAAGAGGGCCGGGATCGACCCGGCCGCTCCTGGTTCATTGAGGATTTCCTATTCCGCCGGCGCTTCGACCGCTTCGCGCGAACGGCCAAGCGTGACTTTCGCCAGGGCGAACGAGATCACCGCGCAGAGCGTGATGCCGGCGACCATCGGCAGCGGCGTGCCGTCGAAGAACACACCGGCGACGCCCATGGCGAGCGCGCCGATGGCGAAGTGCAGCGTGCCCATCAGCGCCGACGCCGTGCCGGCGATCTCGCCATGCTCTTCCATTGCCAGCACCGATGTGGTCGGGATGACCAAGCCGAGGAAGCCGTAGCCGACGAACAGCAGGGCCGCCATCACGTCAAGCCGGTCGACG
Source organism: Mesorhizobium sp. URHB0026 (assembly GCF_054059755.1). Lineage (NCBI taxonomy): Bacteria > Pseudomonadati > Pseudomonadota > Alphaproteobacteria > Hyphomicrobiales > Phyllobacteriaceae > Mesorhizobium > Mesorhizobium sp. URHB0026. The sequence continues at coordinate 5,013,196 of NZ_JBSSCN010000001.1, forward strand.
CCCGTCGCCATGATCGCGAACAGCACAACCATCGTCGTCGCGTAGCCGGTCACCGCCACCCACACCACACGCTTCAGTCCGAACCGTTCGGAAAGCAGGCCCGTCAATTGCGACATGCCGATAAAGGCAACCGCGTTGATCGAGAAGAACACGCTGTAGACCGAAGGCGACAGCCCGTAATGGTCGATCAGGATGAAGGAGGAGCTCGACAGATAGACGAAGAAGCTCGCAATGCCGAAGCCGGCGATCGCCACCAAGCCGAGGAAATTACGGTCGCCCATCAGGAAGCGGTAGCCGGCAAGGGCTGTACCGAAGGAGGACCCGACGCGTTCTTCCACCGGCCGTGTCTCCTTGAGCGAGGTCGCGAGCAGGATGGTGGCAAGCACCGCCGCGCCGGTCACCGTCCAGAATACGGCGCGCCAGCCGAAATTCTCGATGATCTGGCTGCCGGTCAGCGGCGCCAGGATCGGCGACACCGAAAACACCAGCATCAGCAGCGACATCAGTTTGGCGGCCTCATTGCCGGTGTGCAGGTCGCGCACGATGGCGCGCGGAATGGCCATTCCGGCACTGGCGCCAAGCCCCTGCAGGAAGCGGAAGGCGATCAGCCACTCGATGGTCGGCGCCATTGCCGAGCCGATGCCGCCGGCCATGAACAGCGCCAGGCCGCCATAGAGCGGCAGCTTGCGGCCGACCATGTCGGAGATCGGCCCGACGACGATCTGGCCGAAGCCCATCGACAGGAAGAAGATCAAAAGGCTCATCTGCACGGCGGCGGTGCCGGCATGCAGATCGGTGCCGATCGACGGCAAAGCGGGCAGATACATGTCGATGGCGAACGGACCGATGGCGGACAACAGGCCGAGCACGACCGCGATGCGGAGGAATTTGGGATTCATGATAATGGCTTCTTTCGAATCTGGTTTCCGCCGCCAGGCGACGTCTGACCCTAGGACGTTCCATCCCGTGGGTTTCCTACTCCTAGAGCAAATTTATTCGTCTCCGGAGCGAAATCCCCTTATATCATGTCCACAAATTTAGACAGTCTTGTCTAAATGGTCAATCACCTCTATATGGATTTTCATGAGATCGGGCGTTTCTCCTGACACTTTCCCGCCACGCGGCCACGAGGCCAAGCGCCTGTCGATCGTCGACGCCGCTGCCGGCGTGTTCTGCCGCGAAGGTTTCGCCGGCGCCAATATCGACCTGATCGCGGTTGAGGCCGGCGTGTCGCGCCAGACGGTCTACAACCACCATGGCGACAAGGAAAAGCTGTTCATCGCGGTCGTGCGCGACCTGACCGAGCGCTGCAACGCCGGCATTTTCGCCACCATCGCCACCTTTCCCGATCAGCCTGGGGATCTCGAGGCCGACCTGATCGGTTTTGCCGTGCGCCTGAACCAGAACTGCATCTGCAACCGCGACGGAAAATTCCTGCGCAAGCTGATCCAGACCGAGGGCGAGCGCTATCCCGAGCTCTTTGCCGAATGGCGCGAACAGGGACCCGGCAGGACATGGCCGGCGATCGCCGCCCGCTTCGCCCGCCTCGCCTTTGGCGGCTATCTCGCGATCCACGATCCCGATGTCGCGGCGCGCCAGTTCCTCGGCCTCGTCAATGCCGAACTGCAGACCACCTTCATGCTCGGCGGCACGCCGAGCGAGGATGACGTGGTGCAATCGGCGACAAACGGAGTGCGCACCTTCCTGCGCGCTTTCGGCAAGCGCCCTTCCCCGACCAGCGTCAAAAGACACGCTGCGCTGGCTAACGCATAACATTTGGCGTTGCCGCCAAACCGCCTTGCCGATCAAATCATTCGCAATAGTCCTCGCTTCGGCGCGGCGGCGGTCTATATCAGGTTTACGCCGCGCCCAAGCTTGATTACAGCTATGCGGACGATTCAACGGAACCCGACCACCTCATGGCCGACGACCATATCCGCTACGACATTCTGGCCCAGGAGGCGTTGCGCGGCGTCATGCGCAAGGTCCTGTCAGAGGTCGCGCGCACCGGCCTCCCCGGCAACCATCATTTCTTCATCACCTTCCTGACCGGCGCGCCGGGCGTGCGCGTCTCGTCGCGGCTGCGCGAGCGCTATCCCGAGCAGATGACCATCGTCATCCAGTTCCAGTATTGGGACCTGAAGGTGACCGACACCGGTTTCGAGGTCGGTCTCTCCTTCTCCGACGTGCCGGAGAAACTGGAAATCCCGTTCTCGGCCGTGCGCGGCTTCTACGACCCCTCGGTCAATTTCGAGCTCGAATTCGACGTCAAGACCGATGCGCAGCCCGACGAAGAACCGGCAGCACCGGCGCCGGAGCCGCTGACCATCGTCTCCGAGAAGAAGCCGAAGGCCGAGAAGAAGGCCGCCGCCGAAGCGGAGAAGAAGGCAACCGCGGCGGATGCCGGCACCAAGGGCGCCGAAGTGGTCTCGCTCGACGCCTTCCGCAAGAAATAGCTCGCGGTCCGTGGCCGACATCGTCAATCTCCGCCAGGCTCGCAAGCAGAAGGCGCGGGACGACAAGGCACAAACGGCCAGCCGGAATCGCGCCTTGCACGGTCGCACCAAGGCCGAAAAGGAACGCGACCGCCTGATCGCCGACAAGAGCGAAAGGTTTGTCGCGGGCCATCACCGCGAAAAGCCCACCCAGCCTGACGATCAATGAGCGCCGTCGAAAAGCGCTCGGTGACCATTCGCGGCCATCGCACCAGCTATTCGCTCGAAAAGCCCTTCTATGACGATCTCGTCGCCATCGCGGCGACCAGGAAGCTGACACTCGCCGCCCTCGTCGCCGAAATCGACGAGACCCGGCCCCGTGACACCAACCTGTCCTCGGCGCTCAGGCTGCATGTCCTGGAATGGGCGAAGCGCGCGACGAGCGCCTGAACTTACGCACGCTCGGCCGCGTCCGCCTTTTTCCCGCGTCCGAAGCCGAGCAAGGTGGAGCGCTCTCGCTCCTCGGCCTGCTTGCGCGAGCGCACGCGCATCAGATCCTTCCAGCCGATATAGCCGACCAACCTTCCATCCTCACGCTCCACGACCGGCAGATGCGAGACATTGGCTGTCAGCAGCTTGTCCGACAGGCCTTCCAGATATTCGTCGGGATGGGCCAGCGTCACCTTGCTTCCGGCCAGCAGCTCGCCAAGCGTAGCCGTCCGGTGCTTGCCGGCACGGCGCCAGCGCAGGATCGCCGGCGGATCGATGAGGCCGAGCACCTGTCTGTTTTCATCGACCACGGGAAAACTCGGATGCCGGGTTTCCGGCGCGGTCAGGAAGGCGGCCGCACCATGCAGCGTCATCGTCGCCGGCACGCTCTCGACCTCTGACGTCATCACCTCGCGCACCCTGGTCAGCGCGAAGGGGTCGACGCGATATTCGCGAACCAGATGGTGCCCCCGCCTGGCGATCTTCTCGGTCAGGATCGAACGCTTCATCAGCAGCACGGTGACCGCGTGCGCGGCGGCACAAGCCGCGATCAGTGGCACCAGCACATGAGTGTTGCCGGTCAGCTCGACGGCGAAGAAAGTGGCTGTCAGCGGCGCCCGCATCGTGCCGCCCATGGTGGCGGCCATTGCCAGCAGTGCCCAGAAGCCCGGGTCCGCCGCCGGCAGGATGCCTGCAAGCACCGCCCCCATCGCGCCACCCATGATCAAAAGCGGCGCCAGCACGCCGCCCGAGGTTCCCGAGCCGAGCGCCACCGACCATATGATGGCCTTGACCGCCAGCAGCAGCAGCGCCGCCGTCGCGATCGTGCGGCCGTCCAGCATGTCGGCGATGTTGTCATAGCCGACGCCTAGCGCCCGTGGGTCGATCAAGCCGCCTATGCCGACCACCAGGCCGCCGAGCATTGGCCACCACATCCAGTGGATCGGCAGCTTCTGGAAGCCGTCCTCGCAGGCATAGACCATCTGGGTCAGCAGCCCGGACAACAGGCCGGCGCATATGCCGACCAGCACCCAGCCGCCAAGGCCGAGGAAGGAGATAGCCATGTTGCCCGCGAACGGAAAGATCGGCCCCGGCATGTGCAGCATGGTGCGCTCCACCTCGGCCACGATGGCCGCCACCGCCACGGGGATGAAGCTGCGTGGCGTCCATCCGAACAGCAGCAATTCGACCGCCAGCATGATGGCCGCGATCGGCGTGCCGAACACGGTGGTCATGCCGGCCGCCGCTCCCGCAACCAGCAATGTCTTGCGCTCGTTGTCCGAGACCGGCAGCATCTGCGCGATCAACGAGCCGATGGCGCCGCCGGTCATGATGATCGGACCCTCGGCGCCGAACGGCCCGCCGGAGCCGATCGAGATCGCCGACGACAGCGGCTTCAGGATCGCCACCTTGGCGTCCAGCCTGGAGCGTCCGAGCAGGATCGCCTCGATGGCCTCGGGAATGCCGTGGCCGCGGATCTTTTCGCTGCCATAGCGCGCCATCAGGCCGATGATCAGCGCGCCGATGACCGGAACGATGACGGCGGCAAGCCCGAGCGGCGTATCCTGCAGCTTCAGCTCGGCAAGCGAGAACTGGCCGAAATAGGCGATGTTGGTGGCGAACCTGATCAGCTTCAGAAGCGCCACGCCGGCAAACAGCCCGGCGGTCGCCACCACCACCGCTATCGCGGCGACGAGCAACACTCGGGCATCCGTGGTGAAATCCCGGAGGTGATCGGGATTGGAGTTATGGGTCTTCATGGTGGCTTTGCTTCCTGGCGGCGGCCGTGTCTCGGGTTCTGCGGCACGGTCGAAGTGGCCAGCCGGTTGTTGGTCGGATATGTATCGTAACACGATATATCTGTTCAAGCGGCTTTCGCTCGAAATTTCGTTTGAGCTTTCACCGGAAAACGAAGACATCTCCGATATGACGCAGCCCAAGACACCACGCCCCGCCATCAGGCAATCCGACTACCAGCGGTTGTCCGAGTTCCGCTACCTGATCCGCCGCTTCCTCGAATTCAGCCAGGTGCAGGCCGAGGACGCCGGTCTGACCCCGCGCCAGCACCAAGCGCTGCTGGCGATCAAGGGATATCCCGGCGGCGGGCCGGTGACGGTCGGCGACCTGGCGGAACGCCTGCGCATCCGTCACCACAGCGCCGTCGAACTGGTCAACCGTCTCGGCGAGGCAGGACTGGTCGCTCGCGACCAGGACAAGGACGACCACCGCCGTGTGCTGCTGCGGCTGACCGAGCGCGCCGACGGTTGCCTGGCCGAACTGTCGGCCGCGCATCTCGACGAGCTCTCGCGCATCGAACCCATGCTGCGGCGCCTGCTCGATCGGAGCCAGGACTGACGTCCAGCATCCGTGCGGGCCGATACCGAACTATTTTTTTCCGGAATCCGAATCCTTTGGCCTGGCCGCCGCGTCTTGGACACGCGACAGCCAAGGGAGCCGATGCGATGAAACGCCATTTGATACGCTACAAGACGAAACCGGAGCGGGCCGACGAGAACGAGCGCCTGGTCAAGGCAGTGTTCGAGGAACTGCGCGGCAAATCGCCGGAAGGCGTTCGCTACATGACCTGGCGCTCCGGCGACGGCACTTTCGTCCATCTCGTAGAGACCGAAACCGACGGGCATGCCGACCTCATCACAGGACTTGCCGCCTTCCAGGCCTTCCAAAGTGGCATCATGGATCGCTGCATCGACCCTCCGCAGCGTGACGTGATGACAGTGGTGGGCCACTATCGGATGCTGGACGAATAGAACCGTTTCGAGAATGGCCGGTGCATGAACAATCCAGGCGAAATCCCAGAGCCTTTCGACCGCTTGTTCGGCGAATTGCGCCCCAAACTGCATCGCTACTGCGCCCGGATGACGGGCTCGGTCGTCGATGGCGAGGACGTCGTGCAGGAGGCGCTGGCCAAGGCATTCGAGGCTCTGGCCGGCACCGCCCCGATCGCCAATCCCGAAGGCTGGCTGTTTCGCATTGCCCACAATGCGGCGCTCGACTTTTTGCGCCGCCGCGCCCGTGAGAGGACTTTCTCCGAGGAGGAGCCGGACATGATCGCCGACGCTGCGAATTCCATCGCCGACCGGCAGGCCGCGGCAGCCGGATTGCACAGTTTCATGCGCCTTCCCGTCGCGCAGCGAAGCAGCGTTATCATGATGGATGTCCTGGGCTATTCGCTGCGGGAGATCAGCACCATGCTCGACACCAGCATCCCCGCGATCAAGGCAGCGCTGCATCGTGGCCGTGGCCGGCTGCGTGAGCTCGCCGACGAACAGGACGATCGTCCTGTTCCCAGGCTGAGTGCATCGGAGCGCCTGTTGCTCGACGCCTATGTCGATCGCTTCAACGCCCGCGATTTCGATGCCGTGCGAGACATGCTGGCCGACGAAGTGCGGCTGGAACTGGTGGCCAGGGCAAGGCTCAGCGGCCGCAAGGAGGTGGCCACCTATTTCGGCAATTATTCCAGGGTGCGGGATTGGCATTTCCAGTCTGGTTTCGTCGAGGACCGTCCGGCAATCCTCGTGCGGGATCCCAAGGAGCCGACGGCAGCACCGGCATACTTCATCCTGCTGGGTTGGCAGGGCGGCAAGCTTGCCGCCATCCGCGACTTCCGCCACGCCAGATACGTCGCCGACGGCGCCGAAACGTTCGTCCTTGAGACGATTGCCCTGGCGGTGAGCAACCGAAAAGCCTAGCCCTGCGGCCTACTGCAGTGACTTCAGCAGATTGTCGACCGTGAACGGATTGGCCTTCGGCTTGGCCGGAGGCGGATTGTCGTTGGCGGGCACCTGCTCGGCCTTGGGCGCCTGTTGCGCCGCCTTGCGCTCGGCTTCGAGCCTGGCTTTTTCCTGCTCGGCCTGCGCCTTGGCCGCTTCGTCCGCTGCCTGCTGTTCCGCCGCTGCCTTGGCCTCCGCATCGGCCTTGGCTTTTGCATCCGCGTCGGCCTTCGCCTTGGCATCCGCTGCGGCCTGGGCCTGAGCTTCGGCCTGGGCCTGAGCGTCGGCCTCCGCTTTCGCCTTGGCGTCGGCCTCGGCCTTCAGGCGCGCCGCTTCCTCTTGTTGGCGCAGCTCCTCCGCGGCCTTGTCGCGGGCGTCCTGAAGGGCCGCGTAATAGCGCACTTCGCGTCGCAGCCGCTGTTTCTCCAGCAGCGCGGCCTGCATGGCCTCGACGCGCTGCTGTTCTTTTTCCAGCGCACGCTGGGTCAGGAATTGCGCCAGGGGCTCGCTGTCGAACTGCCGTTTCACGGCGCCGAACGGCCCCTCGGCGGTGAAATTCACGGCCGGCTCGGAGCCGACCAGCGCTTCGTCGCCGGGCCGATAGGTGACTGCGCCCTTGGCGGAAACCGTGCTGGCATTGAGATCCGCCGCGATGTCGGCCGACAAGGTCGCCGCCGGGTTTTCAAGGCTGATCGGCGGCGCCCTGAGCGTGCCGCCGGCTATCGTGAAGGCGACCTCGGCGTTCCCGGCGGCAAAACTGCCGTCGGCGGCGATGTCAGGCGCGAAGCCAGCCGTCTTGGCGGCGTCGATATCGCGTCCGATCGCATCCGCCTTGGCCAGGAATGCGCCGAACGCGTCAGGATTGACGCCAGCGATCCGCAAGTCCTTCAGCGTCGCCGTGCCGGATCCCGATAGAGCGGCGATCATAGCGTCGACGGATTTGCCGCTGGTCGACAGCGTCGTCGAGAAATCGCCGACGCCGCCGATGCCCGCATCCGGCAAGACGTTCGCCAGATCGGCACCCGCCAGTTTCATCTGTCCGGTGAAAAGCCCGGTACCGTCATTGTTCTTCAGCTCGAACAGGCCGGAGAGCGCGCCGGCGAGGAATTTGGCCTTGAGATCGGTGACCCGGATGCCTTCCGGGTCGAGCTTGAGCGAGAGTGCCGCGTCATAGGCGGTGGCGAGCGGGCCGACGGTCAGCGAAGCCGTGGTCAGGTCGAGATCGGCCGTGAACGGCAGGCTGGACTTCTGACTGAACGGCGCCGACGGCCACGCGCCGGATTTGTCATTCTTGTCGGCATTGTCACTCTTGCCGGCATTGTCACTCTTGCCGGACCCGTTCTTGTCCACGAGAAAAGCGGAATCGCCAAACAGCGCCACCGCCATCGGATCGAGGTCGAGTTCGTCGAGCGCCAGCGCTCCTGCCAGATGCGGCACGCCGTCCTTGCCGTCGACCCCCTGCTTGACATCGAGGTTGATGTCGCCCGACACCGCCGCCTCGTTGATGGCGCCGCTGAGCCCGGAGAGCACCAGCAGGCCGTTGCCGTAGTCGGCCTGCGCGGCCAGCGATGTCGACATGCCGGCGCCCATGCCGGGCAGGCCGATGCCTGTCGTCATCAGCCATGGCTCGATGTCGGAGGCGTCGAGATTGATCTTGCCCTTGGCCGTCGGGCCTTGCGGCGTGTCGGCGACCATCCCCTGGAAGCCGGCCTTGAAATCATTGCCGGCAAGGCTGAAGCTCGTCGCCAGACCGCCGGAAAGCGTGCCCTTGGCCTGAATATCGGTGCTTGCTTCACCCAGCATGCCGAGCGGCAGCGCCGGCACGCCATAGAGCGCGAGCAAGGCGGTTGCGTCCGGGTTCCGGGCATTGAAAGTCAGTGTCACTGGCGCGTCGGCAAGCCTGTCCACCGCGCCCTTCCCCGACAGCGACGCCGAAAAGGACGAGCCGCCGGCCTTGCCTTGCCCGCTCACCGCCAGGCCCGTGGTGCCGTCGCCATTGTCGGCGGCACTGGCCACGAGGTCGACGCGCGCGTCCTGGAACAAGTCGGGATAAGCCGCGGCGCGGTCTGCGAGCCCCTTCAGCACGGCATTGTCCGGATAGTGCCGTGCCGCGACATCGATCAGTGGTTTGAGGTCGACCGCGACCACTGAGGCGTCGAGCTTGCCGGTCGGGCTCGCCGGAAAATCCTTGATGCGGCCGGTGGCGCTGATCGAGGAACCGGCCAGCCCGCCGACAGACAGCCGGTCGATTTCGAGCAGTCCGCCGCGCAGCCTGAGCGCGGTATCGACCGTGTCGGCGGTCAAGCCGCCGGCGCTGACAGGGCCGGCCTTGATCTGGAAATCGAGGTCGCTGTCGGCAAAACGATTGGCGCCCTTGTCGCTGACGAAGATCGAGGCGAAGGCCGCCAGCCCATCGACATCGAGATCGCCGCCCTCGAGCCGCATCAGCACCGACGGCTTTGCGTCTTCAGGCTGGCTGGAATCGATGCGGCCGGAAAACTTCGCCTTGCCGAGTATCAGTTCGAGATCGCTGAAGGATTGATGATTTTCCGAGAGATCGACCTTGGCCTTGAAACCGGCGGCAGGCAGACGGCGGATCGCCTCGTCGACATCCTTCGACAGCCAGGCGGCAAAACCTGAAGGTTGCGCCACGGCCAGCAGCAACGAGCCGGTAAAGCCGAAACGGCCCTGCACGTTGAGCATGACCATGCCGTCGGCTTCCAGCCTGGTGCGGCCGGGCAAGGTCGCGGCCAGCGATTTCACCGACCACCCGTCACCGACCGGTTCGGCCGAAAGATGAACATCGCGCACCGTGGTGTCGCCGGCCACCACCGCCGGCAGCTTGACCTCGACCGTGCCGGGAATGGTCGGCTTCGGCAGATCGAGCAGCGCCTGCTCAAGCCCGGCGATGCGCTGATCCAGTGTCAGGCCTGTACCCGCCTGGGCACCCACCGCCTCGTCGAACTGAACCTGCGCGCCATTGGCCTCGATGGCGAAGCTCGGTTTCTGGCCGAGATCGACCGAGGCCTTGCCATCGGCGGTATAGGGATTGTCGAGCGGACCGGTCTCGAAACGGAATTCGTCGACGCCAAGCTTCTGATGGTCGAGCGAGAACTTGCCGTTTAGCCGGAAGCCCGGATCGGACTTGCCGGTGCTGACCTTCACCGTCTCGCCATCCGTGCCGCGCAACTCGGCTGAATTCTTGCCCGCACTATTCTTGTCCGCGCCCGAAATCTTGAACTGGCCGGAATAGACGGCGGCACCCTTGACGATGCCGGCATTGCCGTCGGTCTCGATGACCAGCGGATAGGCGTCGGGATCCGCCTTCACCCGTAACCGCATCTGCCCGGAGGGTTCGGCCTTGCCGGTCGACGCCGCGACAGTGGTCCGCAACCCGTCCAGCCGCAACGTGCCGTCCATGCGCCAGGGACCGGCCAGCGACTTGGCCGAAATGGTCGAGTTGATCTCCGAAAAGATGTGGCTGCGGCCGCCGGCGGCATGGCGCAGTTCGATCTGCCCTTCCGTCACCGTCAGTTTCTCGATCGTGACCTGGCCGGGGTCGAAGGGCGAAGACGGGCGCATCGCCCAATCGACGGTTCCGTCGGCGGCGATGTCGATGGTCGCCTTCGGCCGCACCAGCCGCATGTCGAAGATCAGCACCTCGCCGCGCAGGAAGGGTGCGAGTTCCGCGTCCATCGAAAACGTCTCGACGGTCATGGCCGGCCGGCCGTCGGGACCACCGGCAACGGCGACGTTGGAAAAGGTCACCGAGGGAAACGGCAGCAGCCTTGCCGTGGCGTCGCCCTGCACGGTCACCTTGCGGCCGAGGATTGCGCTTGCTTCGCGCTCGAACTCGGCGCGGTAGCCGGTCCAGTCGATAAAGTGCGGCACCACCAGCGCCGCAAGCAGCACCAGCACGAACAGGCCACCGAAGATCACGAACAGGCGTGCGAGCATCAGCTCCGAACAGGTTGATTGCAATTCTGCCGCACTCTACCCGCATCCGCGTGTCGATAAAGAGGCAATTCATCCCGTTGCGTCATGTCGGACGATCTGAAACAAGTCCGCTAAAAGCGGAGATTCTCGGATGTCGGGCAAGAACTGGGATCGCGTGCCGATCGATGCGCAGAGTGTCGATGCCCCGCTATCGCAGTCGGCGATTTTCCTTGTCGGCACCGTCGCCGGCGATCAGCCGGCTCTGGCCAGGGTTTGTTCCGTGCTCGGCGAACTCGACGATCTGGTCAAGACTGTCGGATTCCGCGATCTCGGCGGGCGCCTGTCCTGCATCGCCGGCATCGGGCGCGATCTCTGGGACCGGCTCAGCCCCGGCCGGCGGCCGCTGGAACTGAAGCCGTTCGCGCCGATCAAGGGCGCGGTCCATTCGGCGCCAGCGACACCGGGCGACCTGCTCTTTCACATCCGCGCCGAGCGGCCCGACATGTGCTTCGAATTCGAGCGTATCCTGCTTGACAGGCTTGGTCCCGGCGTCAGCGTCGTCGACGAAGTGATCGGCTTTCGCTATTTCGACGCCCGCGACCTGCTCGGCTTCGTCGACGGCACCGCCAACCCGGCCGGCCTCGATTTGCCCGCCTCGGCGCTGGTCGGTGACGAGGACGCCGATTTCGCCGGTGGCAGCTATGTCGTGGTCCAGAAATATCTGCACGACATGCAGGCCTGGGCGCGCATTCCCACGCCCGAGCAGGAGGCGATCATCGGCCGCACCAAGATCGACAACATCGAAATCGACGATGACGACGCGCCGCGCAAATCGCACAAGTCGCTGGCCACCGTAGTCGATGCCGATGGCAACGAACACGACATATTGCGCGACAACATGCCGTTCGGCAGGCCCGGGCGGAACGAATTCGGCACCTACTTCATCGGCTACAGCAGATATCTCTGGGTCACGGAGAAAATGCTGCAGCGCATGTATGTCGGCGACCCGCCCGGCGCCTACGACCGGCTGCTCGATGTCTCCACGCCGCACACCGGCACGACATTCTTCGCCCCGACCCGTCCCATGCTGCAGACGCTTGCGCAGGAGGTCCAGGAGCAGCTTCCCACTGCAGGGTAGAGCGGCGGTTGGCGGGCTCTAACCGCCCCCTTAGCGTGCGTCGCGCTTCGCCTGCACGACCTTGCCGCCTTGCGCGGTCAAGGCGCGCTCGTCGCGGTGCCCTTAGCCCGCGTCAGGCAGGATCTTGCCCGGATTCATGATGTTTTGCGGATCGAGCGCCTGCTTGATCGTGCGCATGATGTCGACGCCGTGACCGAGTTCGCTTCGCAGGAAGCCGATCTTGCCCTGCCCGATGCCGTGCTCGCCGGTGCAGGTGCCCTCCATGGCGATCGCCCGCATGTTGAGCCGCGCGACGAATTTTTCCGACAGCGCGATTTCCTTGGGATCGTTGACATCCATCAACACCAGCACGTGGAAATTGCCGTCTCCGGCATGGCCGACGATGGGCGCGATAAGTCCCATTTCGGCAATGTCGGCCTCGGTCTCCATGACGCATTCGGCAAAGCGCGAGATCGGTACGCAGACATCGGTCGACAGGCCCTTGGCGCCCGGCCGCAAGGTCAGTGACGCCCAGTAGGCGTCGTGCCTGGCCTTCCACAATTTGGTTCGTTCCTCGGCAACGCTGGTCCACAGGAACGGCCCGCCGCCATTGTCTTGCGCGATCATTCCGAAGGTCTCGGCCTGCTCGGCAACGCCTGCGTCGCTGCCATGAAACTCGACGAACAGGCACGGGCTCTCTGGATAATCGAGCTTGGAGTAGGTCTTCATCGCCAGCATCTGCAGCGCGTTGACCAATTCGATGCGCGCCACCGGAATGCCCATCTGGATCGTCGCGATGACGGCGTTGCAAGCCGCTTCGACGCTCGGGAACGGGCAGACGCCGCCCGAGATCGCCGGCGGAATACCTTGCAGCTTTAGGGTCAGCGCGGTGATGATACCGAGCGTGCCCTCGGAGCCGACTAGCAGCCGGGTCAAATCATAACCCGCCGAACTTTTCTTCGCCCGCTTGCCGGTCGTCACCGTCTCGCCGTCGGCCATGACGGCGGTCAGCGACAGCACGTTCTCGCGCATCGTGCCGTAGCGAACCGCATTGGTGCCGGAAGCCCGCGTCGCCGCCATGCCGCCGAGCGAGGCATTGGCACCCGGATCGATCGGAAAGAACAGGCCGGTGTCGCGCAGATGCCGGTTCAAATCCTCGCGCGTGACGCCGGGTTCCACCGTGCAGTCGAGATCCTGCGGATTGACCGAAAGAATGCGGTTCATGCGCGATGTGTCGACCGAGATGCCGCCGCCCGGCGCATTTGTGTGGCCTTCCAGGGAAGAACCGACGCCGAAGGCGATCACCGGCACGCGATGCGCCGCGCAGGCACGCACGATTTCCTGCACCTCGGCCGTCGTCTCCGGGAAAGCGACGCCGTCGGGCGCCTGCGTCGGAATATAGGTGGTCGTGTGCGCGTGCTGCGAGCGGATGGCCTGTCCGGTCTGGAAGCGCTCGCCCAGCCGCTGCTTGAGGATGCCGAGCACCGCCGCGATGCCTTCCTCGTTGCGTTCGACCGGATTGAGGTCGCTCAGAGCCATGAATTCCTCCGCGAATGGACCAGCGTCCACCCTTGTTATGCGAGTATGGATGCCTAAAGCAATTTCAGGAAAAGTGTGAAGCGGTTTTCCATCCGAAATTGCGTCAGAATGTAAAGACACTCACCGGCCACGCTCTGTCCAGCACCAGAACAAGGAAGTTTCGATGTCCATTCCTGCCCCCTTCGTCTCCAAGCCCATGGACATCGAGAAGGACTGGATCGACTATAACGGCCATCTCAACATGGCCTATTACAACGTGCTGTTCGACCGCTGCTCGGACGAGGCCTTCGGGGCGATGGGCATGGGTCTGGACTATGTGAAAGAGCGGCGGCTCACCATCTACACCGCCGAGGTCCATGTCTGCTACGTCAGGGAACTGCACCTGGACCACAAGGTCATGGTCTCCTTCCAGCTCATCGACCATGACGAGAAGCGGCTGCGGGCCTATCAGGAAATCCGCCATGTCGACGGCTGGCTCGCCGCTACGTCCGAAACCCTGTCGCTGCATGTCGACATGTCGGGGCCGAAGGTGGCGCCCTTCCCGGCCGACGTGCTGGCCAGGATCGAAGCCATGCGCGCCGCCCACTCCGTGCTCCCGATGCCCGAGCGCGCCGGCCGTTCGATCGGGATCAAGCGCAAATAGGGCGAAGCCCAAGGCGACCGGGTCTGGCCTCAAAGCCACACCCGCGATCCAAAATCGGCGGGTTCGAAATCGGCCGGGACGCGTGCTTGAAGCCACCTCGCACCCGCATTAACCTTACCGAGGATTTAACGGGAACAAGCCATTTGAGCCGTTGAACGACTCAGCGGAGCGGTCGAAAACGTCCGCACAAGGGTTGTTTAGCGGGCGGCGCGGCGAAGCCGGTTCGAGGAACGTGCATGAAAACCGACATCAAGGTCGAAGTGGATAGGCTGGCGGCTGATCCGCGCATATCGGACTACGATTTCTGGCGTTCGCTCAAGAATGTCGACAACGAGATCTTTCACATCGCCAACAACAACGAACCGATCCCGTTTGACATGATCCGCTGGCGCAGCATCCTTAAGCGCGCCCGCCTGAAGCGCGGCCACGCTTAGTGCCGTTGCCTGATCGCCGCCAGCGGCGAGCGCGCGATCACCGGCGACGACTGGATGATCGCCGTGTTGGTCATCGCATAGGGGATGATGCGGTCGATCACCCGTTCGAGCTCGGCGACCGAGCCGACATGCGCCAGCGCGATGAAACAATCCTCACCGGTCACTCGGTCGCATTGTGCGATCTCCGGCAACTCACGGATGATCTCGGCCACGACTGACAATTGCCCAGGCACCGGCCGGATGCGCAGCCACGCCGACAGGTTCAGACCGAGCGCCGCGGGGTTGATCCTGACGCAATAGGCTTCGATCACGCCGTTCTCCTGCAGCCGCTTGATGCGCTCCGCCACGCTTGGCGCCGACAGGCCGACCGAACGGGCCAGTTCCGCGGTGCTGATGCGCGCGTCCTCTTCCAGCAGGCGAAGGATCTTCATGTCGGCCGCGTCGAGATCGATGTTTTCGTTTCGAAGGCGTTTCATGAAAAAGTCCTTGCTTAGGTGAAACGAATGATTGGGAAATCTAGTCATCGTCCATATGAATAGGGAGGATTGGCTACGATACTGATCCCGTGGATGACCAGAGGCAAGCCCCGCATTCCAGCCCTGCCGCTGCCAGCCAGGCCCTAGCCGGGCTTGCGACAAGATTGCCGCCTCATATCTGGTTCGCCGTCAGCGCTGTCTTCCACTATCTCGGCCCGGCCTTCGCCGTGCTGCTTTTTGCGCATGTCGGCGTGCTCGGCATGGCGTGGCTGCGCATAGCCACCGCGGCCCTGGTCTTCGCGCCATTGACCCGCCCATGGCGAACCTTCGCCAGCGCAGATCCTCCGACGCGGCTCCTGCTCGTTGCCTTCGGTGCTTGCCTGGCGGTGATGAACTGTTCGTTCTACCTGGCGCTCGACCGCCTGCCGATCTCGCTGGTGGCCGCGATCGAATTCGTCGGCACCATCGGCGTCGCGCTCGCCGGCCTCAGAAGCACCCGCAATCTCACCGCTCTTGCCGTCGCCGTCACCGGCACCTTGCTGCTGATCGACGTCAAATGGTCAAGCGACCCGGTCGGGCTGGTCTGGGCGTTCCTCAACGGCGCGCTCTTTGTCGGCTACATCGTGCTTGGCCACCGTGTCGCCCGCGCGGGCACCGGCGACGGCATCGCTGGCCTGGGTGCGGCCATGGCGGTCGCTTTCGTCGTCGTGCTGCCCGTTGGCTTCACCCAGGCTCGGCCCGCCTTTTTGTCCCCGCCGCTGCTCGTCGCGGCCATCGGCGTCGGCATCTGCTCGTCGGTCATCCCGTATGTCTGCGACCAGCTCGCCATGGCGCGGTTGCCGCGCGCGAGTTTCGCGCTGATGCTGTCGCTGCTGCCGGTCACCGCAACTCTGATCGGCGTCGTCGTGCTGCGCCAGATACCCGGTCCGTCCGATTGCCTCGCCATCGCGCTGGTCGTGACCGGCGTCGCGCTTCACAGGCCGGCCTCGGCTGGCTAGCCGAAAAACGGCCTCCTCGCGGTCGGTTGCGGAAAGCCTCTATCGGTTCCCTGCCTGCGACGAACTGCGACAGACGCCCGTAATTGAAACCAAATTCGGCTTTGAGCCGTTGTCTCCCGCGAAAAATGGCTTGGAGTGACGCTATGGAACGGAAACGGACCAGGGAGCCGGCGGACGCATGGCACATGACCGACGACCTTCATGTCGAGCACGGCAAGGGCGACCCCTTCGCGGCGGCCATCCGCGCCACGCGCATGTCGATGATCATTACCGATCCGCGCCGGCAGGACAATCCGATCGTCTTTGCAAACGAAGCCTTCCTGCGCCTGACGGGTTATGAGCGCGACGAGGTTCTCGGCAGGAACTGCCGCTTCCTGCAGGGGCCGCAGAGCGACAAGGAAGCTATCGCTCAGATACGCGCCGCGATAGCCGATGAAACCGACATCAGCGTCGATATCCTGAATTACCGCAAGGACGGGTCGACCTTCTGGAACGCGCTCTACATAAGCCCGGTCTCCAACGACAAAGGCGAACTGCAGTTCTTCTTCGCCTCGCAACTCGATGTTTCGGACCGGAAGCTCTGGGAAAATCGTATCACCGCGGACAAGGAACGTTTTGAAAAGGCTGTCAAGGAACGCACGGCTGAGCTCGAAGCGGCGCTTGAGGCGCAGACCACGCTGCTGCATGAAGTCGATCATCGCGTGAAGAACAATCTGCAGATGATTTCCTCGCTTATCCTCATGCAGAGCCGCACCGTCTCCGACGCGAGCCTCAAGCGCTCGCTTGGCACGATGTTGGAGCGCATAGAAGCGCTCAGTACCGTGCACCGCCGGCTCTACCAGTCCAAGGATGTCAGCAAGTTCGATGTTTCCGACTTCGCCAAGGATCTCATCTCCGACCTGCTCACGGCTTCGGGACGTTCGGAAATCAATCCGACACTCGATCTCGAACCCGTCGTCGTCCCGGCCGAGAAGGCGACGCCGGTGGCACTGATGGTCAACGAACTCGTCACCAACGCGCTCAAGCATGCCTTCAAGGAAAGGCCCGACGGCACGAGATCGGGCAGTATCGGCATCAAGATGAGCCAGCCGGACGGCCATTTGAACATCGAGGTCTCGGATGACGGCGTCGGCATGGCGGGCGCCAATGGCGACGCCTCCTTCGGCATGCGGCTGATCAAGTCGCTTGCCCGCCAATTGCGTGCCGACATCGAGTGGCGCGATGCCGGTCCCGGCACTCGCGTTGTCATCTCGATGCCCAACGGACCACAGCACAAAGGGAACCTGTCATGATTGAACCACTCAAGGTCCTGATCGTCGAGGACGAGGCGCTGCTGGCCATGGAGTTGGAGAGCCTGGTCGAGGACGCCGGGCACAGCGTCGTCGGCTGGGCAACATCGCTCGCCGAAGCAAAGGACATGGTCGATACCACGCAGGCCGATATCGCCTTTGTCGACATCCATCTCACCGACGGCCCGACCGGCATCGACGTGGCCGAATATATTGGCGACAGGAAAAACTCGATGGTCATTTTCATGACCGCCAACCCGAAGCGCATCCCCGACCACTTTGCCGGCGCGATCGGCGTCATCGCCAAGCCCTACACGATGAACGGGCTGACCTCGGCCCTGCGCTATTTGCAGGAAGGCGTGCGGCGCCCGCCGCCGAAATCGGAGCGCCCGGCGGGCTTCACCCTGTCGCCTGCCTTCGAGACGATCTGGGCGCCGGCCGCCTGAAGGCGATGGTCATGCCAGCTTCTGCCTCAGGAAGGCGATCGTCCTGCCCCAAGCGAGGTCGGCGGCATTCTTGTCGTAGCGCGCCGCCGAGGTGTCGTTATTGAAGGCATGGTTGGCGCCTTCATAGACATAGACCGTGTATTCGACATGCGCGGCGTCGAGTTCCTTCTTGAACCCATCGATGCCGGCATTGGTGCGCTCGTCGAGACCGGCATAGTGCAGCAGCAACGCAGCCTTGATCTTCGAGACGTCGGCTGGCTTCGGCTGCATGCCGTAATAGGCAACGCTCGCGGCAAGGTCGGGCGCGTTGACGGCCAGCATATTGGCCGTGCCGCCGCCCCAGCAGAAGCCGATGGCGCCGACCTTGCCGTTGCCGTCCTTGTCGCCCTTGAGGAAGGCGACCGTCGCCATCGCCATTGGCCACGGTCTGCGCCGGATCGAGTTTCCCGAACATGTCGCGCGCCTTGTCCTCGTCAGTGGGCGTACCGCCGAGCGGCGACAGGAAGTCCGGCGCGAGCGCCACGAACCCTTCCAGGGCCACGCGCCGGGCGACGTCGCGGATATGCGGGTTGAGACCCCTGTTTTCATGGATGACGATGACCGTGCCGAGCTTGCCGGCCTGGTTCGCGGGTTTGACCAGATAGCCCTTCATCTCGCCGCCGCTGCCGGGATAGGTGATGTCCTTGCCCTTTACGCGGGCATCGGTCTCGGCCACGATCGCCGCCTGGGCCGAGTTCGCCGCCAGCATCGGCGCGATGGCGGCCGCCGCCGCGCCCGATCCGGCAAGCCTGGTCAGTTGCTCCATGAAGCGGCGGCGATCCAGCGTCAGATGCGTGTATTCGTCATAGGCATCGATCATTGCCTGGGTGATGACGGGTTTGGTGGTGACGTCGGCCATGGGCTTCCTCGATCTCGTCTCGACCGCGGTGTCCTGCCGGTCGCAAGATAGGGGCGAGCCTCTCATCGTCCAGTCACCGGACCGTGACATCTCGCTGCCTTCGCGGCCGCCGGTCAGCCGACTGAAGATCATCACGTTTTTGTCATCGGTGACAAATCTTGATGGCGCTGCCACAATAGTGGGGGAAACTGGCTAGCCGGCCGGCCCTTTGGCGGTCACGGTCCTATAGGCCCGATCTGAAAGGAACAATGCCGATGACCATGCCCTCGCCGATCCTGGCAACCGCCTTCGTGGCAGCAGTGACGGCCGTTCTGGCGATGCGCGCGGCTGTTGTCGCGGCAAGGCCGCAAGTCGATGGTCAGGGTCCGCAGCCGCAAGCGCCAGCCCGCGAACACGAAAACCCGAGGTTGAGGTGAAGTCATGGACGTCCAGGACATCGTGAACACCGTCTCGCAGAAGGCCGGTCTCGACCAGGCCACGACCGAAAAGGTCGTCGGCACCATTTTCTCGGTGCTCGAGCACGAGGCCGAGGGCACCAGCGCCTCCTCCTTCTTCGCCAAGATTCCGGGCGCCGATGCGCTGGCGCAGAAATATGACGTCATGGCCGCCGCCCCGGCCGGCGGTGGTGGCGGCTTCATGTCGTCGCTGCAGGGCGCGCTTGGCGGCGTTCTCGGCGAGAAGGCCGGCGCTCTGGTCAACGGCCTCGCCGCGCTCAAGGCCTCCGGCCTCGACTTGGCGCAGATCCAGAAGGCTGGCGAGACGCTTGTCCAGCAGGCCGAGGCGGCCGCCGGCCCCGATTTGACCAACCAAATGCTTGGCTCTGTGCCGAGCCTAAAGAGCCATCTGGGGCTCGGCTGATCGTCAGCTCGCCGAGCCCGGTAACGCCTGCCTACTTCGGCAGCGCGTAGGCCATCACATAGTCGCCCGGCTTGGTGCCCACCGAGCCGTGGCCGCCGGCGACGATGACCACGAACTGGCGTCCGTCCGCGACCGTGTAGGTCATCGGCGTCGATTGCCCTCCGGCCGGCAGCCGCGCCTGCCAGAGCTGCTTGCCCGACGTCAGGTCGTAGGCGCGCAAATAGTCGTCGACCGCGGCACCCAGGAAGGCGACACCGCCGGCGGTGATCATCGGCCCCCCAATGCCGGGCACCCCGACCTTAAACGGCAACGGCAGCGGCGTCATGTCGTAGACGGTGCCGTTGCGGTGCTTGTAGGCAATGGTGCCGGTGCGAAGATCGACGCCCGCGACATAGCCCCAGGGCGGCGCCTGGCACGGAATGCCGAGTGGCGACAGGAACGGTCCCATCACCACCGCATAGGGCGCGCCGTCATTGCGGTTCAACCCCTGCTCGCTGCCCTTGGTGTCGCCCGGCGGCGGCACGTCGGCGCGCGGCACCAGCCGCGACGTGAAGGCAAGATAGGTCGGCATCCCGAACATCACTTGCCGCACCGGATCGACCGCCACGCCACCCCAGTTGAACGTCCCGAAATTGCCGGGATAAACCAGCGATCCCTGCAGCGAGGGCGGCGTGTAGCGACCTTCATAGCGCAATTTGTGAAGCGCGATGCGGCACGCCAGCTGGTCGAACATGGTAATGCCCCACATATCGTGCTCGGTCAGTGGCGGCGGGTTGAAGGAAAGGTCGGACGCGGGCTGCGTCGGCGATGTGTGGTCACCCTCGATGGCGCCGCCGGGCGCCGGCACTTCCTTGACCGCAATGACCGGCTCGCCGGTGCGCCGGTCGAGCACATAGAGGTCTCCCTGCTTGGTCGGGCCGACCAGCGCGGGCACCACGGAGCCGTCGGCCTTGGTGATGTCGACCAGGCTCGGCTGCGCAGGCACGTCCATGTCCCATAGGTCATGGTGCACGGTCTGGCGCACCCATTTCAACTGCCCGGTGTTGAGGTCCAGCGCGGTGATCGAGGAAGAGAATTTCTCGACATTGGCGCTGCGGCCCATGCCGAGCTGGTCCGGCGTCTGGTTGCCGAGCGGCACATAGAGCAGGCCGAGCTTCTCGTCGGCGCTCGGTGTCGACCACATGTTGGGCGAGTTGGCGGTGTAGGTCTGGCCGGCCGCCAGCGGCGTCGTCTGGTCCGGATTGCCGGAATCCCAGTTCCACAGCAATTTGCCGCTGCTCGCATCATAGGCGCGGATGACGCCGGACGGCTCCTGCGTCGAATAATTGTCGTTGACAGCGCCGCCGACGATGATCTTGCCGCCGGCGATCAGCGGCGCCGAGGTCGAATAGTAGTAGCCCGACTTCGGATACGGCATGCCGGTCAACAAATTGAGCGTGCCGCCCTCGGCGAAGGCCGGGCAAACCTGCCCGTTGGCGGCATCCAGCGCGATCAGCCGCGCATCCGAGGTCGGCAGGTAGACGCGCGCCGCGCAGGGCTGGCCGGCGGCGCCCGCTGCATCGGCATAATGGGAGACGCCCCGGCAGGTCTGGTGCTGGCGGTCCTTGTCGAGCTTGATCTTGGGATCGTAGCGCCACTTCTCCTTGCCGGTCGCCGCATCGACGGCGATGGCGAAGTTGTGCGGCGTGCAGATATAGAGCGTGTCGCCCACTTTGAGCGGTGTCACCTGATAGGTGGTCTCGCCGACATCGTCGGGGCCCTTCACGTCGCCGGTGCGATAGGTCCAGGCCGGCTTCAGGTTGGCGACATTATCCGGCGTGATCTGGTCGAGCGGCGAATAGCGCTGGCCGAATGGCGTGCGCCCGTAATAATGCCATTCGCCCGCCGGCACATCGCCGCCGAGATTGGCGTTGGGGATCACCTTGTCGGTGTCGAGCACACCGCCGATATCCTTCGGGTCCGTGGTCATCGAATAGCCGGCCACCGCCAGCGATGCCAGCACGGCAAGGATCAAAGGCGCTCGCCCGTCCGGACCGGCAAGGCCGCGCCGCGCCCACGGCGTCAGCAGCCACAGCGCCACCAGCACGATGATGCCGCCGCGCGGGCCGAGCTCCCACCAGTCGAAGCCGGTTTCCCAGACCGCCCAGGCCAGCGTGCCGAGCACGATCGCCGCATAGAGCCAGAGCGCCGTGGAACGGCGCCGGTAGAGCAGCCAGGCGGCGACCAGGAAGGCGAGACCGACGACGATGTAATACCAACTGCCGCCCAGCGAAGCCAACCAGATGCCGCCGGCGCCAAGCGCCAGACCTATGAGGAAGACAATGATGGAGGTGATGGTGACAGCCAAGATGATACTCCTTCGACTGTTGCGCGCATGAGGCGGCCTGGGCCAACCCGGCATTGCGTGTTGCCCGTGCAACTTTCTCCCGACCGCGGCGCCTGTCAAGCGTAGGTCGTGGCCCGCGGGCAGCAACCTCGCTCCGCCTGGGATTGTTCCACAACGGCGGTTCCCGTATCGGTGAAGCGGCCGTATCAGGCACTTTGCCGGAACAAAACGTAGACAGTTCTGGTCTTTCGCTCCCGAATCACTACATTCGGGGGAGATGTCCGGCTTTTCCGAAGACATGCCCTTTTTCGATGAACCCAATGCGCGGCCCACGGCCCCGTCGGGCATTGCCGCGCGCGCCATGGCTGCCCGCCGCGGCCAAAACAATGCGCCCGACTATCTCAGGGGCTTGAATCCCGAGCAGCGGCTGGCCGTGGAGACCACTGAAGGCCCGGTTCTGGTGCTGGCCGGCGCCGGCACCGGCAAGACCCGTGTGCTGACCACCCGCATCGCCCATATCCTCACCACCAAGAAGGCCTGGCCGTCAGAGATCCTCGCCGTCACCTTCACCAACAAGGCGGCGCGAGAGATGAAACTGCGCATTGGCCTTTTGATAGGCGAACAAGTCGAGGGCATGCCCTGGCTCGGCACCTTCCACTCGATCGGCGTGAAGCTGCTGCGCCGCCACGCCGAGCTTGCCGGCCTGAGGTCCGACTTCACCATCCTCGACACCGACGACGTCGTGCGCTTGATCAAGCAGCTGATCCAGGCCGAGGGCCTGGACGACAAGCGCTGGCCCGCGAAGCAGTTCGCCCAGATGATCGACGGCTGGAAGAACAAGGGCCAGGGTCCGGCCGATATCGCCGAGGGCGATGCGCGCAGCTTCGCCAACGGCCAGGGCCGCGAGCTCTACAAGGCCTATCAGGAGCGGCTGCAGACGCTGAACGCCTGCGATTTCGGCGATCTGCTCTGCCACCCGATCCGCATCTTCCGCGCCAATCCCGATGTGCTGAAGGACTATCACCGGCGGTTCAAATACATCCTCGTCGACGAGTACCAGGACACCAACACCGCCCAATACATGTGGCTGCGCCTTTTGGCACAGCGGCCGGATGCAGGACGTAACAACTCGACGCCGACAGATGTGCGTACGGCCGAAGGCCGCAAGCCCGACCGGGCGTCCGAGCCGTTGCGAGGCCCCTCCCGCGACGCCGAAGGCGCGCGCGAAAACAAAGTCAACATCTGCTGCGTCGGCGATGACGACCAGTCGATCTATGGCTGGCGCGGCGCCGAGGTCGACAACATCCTGCGCTTCGACAAGGATTTTCCGGGCGCCACCATCATCCGGCTGGAGCGCAACTACCGCTCGACCGCGCACATACTGGGCGCCGCCTCCCATCTCATCGCCTACAATGAGGGCCGTTTCGGCAAGACGCTGTTCACCGACCGCAACGATCCCGAGGACGGCAAGGTCAACGTCCACGCCGCCTGGGATTCGGAGGAGGAAGCTCGCGCCATCGGCGAGACCATCGAGGCCTACCAGCGCCAGAAGCATAATTTGAACGACATGGCGATCCTGGTCCGCGCGTCCTTCCAGATGCGCGCCTTCGAGGACCGCTTCATCACGCTCGGCCTTAACTACCGCGTCATCGGCGGTCCGCGTTTTTACGAGCGCATGGAAATCCGCGACGCGCTGGCCTTCTTCCGCGTCGTCGCCAACAGCACCGACGACCTCGCCTTCGAGCGCATTGTCAATGTGCCCAAGCGTGGCTTGGGCGAAGCGACCATCCGCCAGATCCACGACACGGCGCGCGGCTTGCGCATCCCGATGCTGGAGGCGGCGGGTACACTCGCCGAAAGCGACGAGCTGAAGCCGAAACCGCGCGCCGCGCTGCGCGAGGTCGCGTCCAATTTCGAACGCTGGCAAAAGGCACTGGAAGCCACGCCGCACACCGAACTCGCCGAGACCATTCTCGAGGAGAGCGGCTACACCGACATGTGGAAGAACGACCGCTCGGCGGAAGCCCCCGGGCGGCTGGAGAACCTGAAGGAACTGATCCGTTCGATGGAGGAGTACGAGTCGCTGCGCTCCTTCCTCGAACATGTCGCGCTGGTCATGGATGCCGAGCAGAATGCCGGGCTCGATGCCGTTTCCATCATGACGCTGCACTCGGCCAAGGGCCTCGAATTCGAGACCGTCTTCCTGCCCGGCTGGGAGGAAGGTCTCTTTCCCCATCAGCGCGCGCTGGACGAAGGCGGCCGTTCGGGGCTGGAGGAAGAGCGGCGGCTCGCCTATGTCGGCCTGACGCGGGCGAAGAAGAACCTGCATATCTGGTTCGTCTCCAACCGCCTCATCCACGGGCTCTGGCAATCGACCATCCCGTCGCGCTTCCTCGAGGAACTGCCGGAAGCTCATGTCGAAGTCGCCGAAGCCGGCAACTCCTATGGCGGCTACGGCAATCCGTATGGCGGCGGCTCGTTCGCATCCGGCCGTGGCGGCGGCCAGGGGGCAGGAAGACAGAACCCGTATGGCGCCTCGCGCTTCGACGATATTGGCGGCAATTCGGGCGGCGGGGAAAAATCCGGCGCCTTCTCCAACACCTATTCGACGCCCGGCTGGCAGCGCGCGCAGGCCAACCGCACCGAGGCGACCGACCGCAACTGGGGCACGCGCTCGGGCCATCAGGTCGAACGCATCGGCTATGGTGAAACAGACTCCGGCTATGGCGCCGGCCGCACCAGCGTCAAGGGCCGCACCATCGACGGCGAGCTGGTCGCCAAATCCGTCTCCGACACGCCGTCCGCCTTCAGCGTGGGCGACCGCGTCTTCCACCAGAAATTCGGTAACGGCAACATTTCAGCCATCGAGGGCAACAAGCTGACCATCGACTTCGACAAGGCCGGCCAGAAGCGCGTGCTGGACGGGTTCGTGCTGCCAGTGTGAGGCTGCCAGCCTCGAAGGCTGACGTCCCGCCTCAATCCACCTTCTTCTCGCCCCGCTCCCCGGCCTTCACGATATCCCCTGTCGTAAACAGGATTTCCTTCAGTTCCACGCGCCAATCCGTTTTCTGGCGCAGCAGGAATTCTAGGTCCATGCCGAAATGCTTGAACTCCTCGCTCTGCGCGTTCTTCATGATCGCCTTGGCCTGCGGGTTCTTCTCGACCGACATGCGCTGTTCGTACCAGCTGATCGCTTCCGCCTCCTCGATCAGCGAGGTGATCATGCGGGCAAAGGTCCGCACTTCCTGCGACAGTTCTTCCGGCGGTTCGTGGTACTGGTCGAAACCCATGTCGTCCTCCCTCAACGGCTCGCGGATGGAGCCAGGCATTGGCCCGCATCCATGAATGCGCGGGACGCGCCGCGGGTTCCTGGATCACGGCCGCAATTCGGGATGATGGATCTGCAACTATCTCACGACACCGGCGCCGCGCCGCCCTCTTCCGTGCGCCGCGCGATGAACGCGTCGAGCACGCCTGACGTGGCGGCGGCCGCAGCCGGCGGCGTGAAATCGGCAAGGGTGCGCTTCCAGATGCCGGTGGCGCGTTCGGTCGCGGTCTTCGACCCGCTTTGCGTCCAGTTGCCGAAATTCGACCAGTCGGCCACCAGCGGCTCGTAGAAGGCGGTGCGGTAGCGCGCCATGGTGTGGCCGGCCGAGAAGAAGTGGCCTCCCGGCTGCACTTCGGCGATCGCCTCGAAGCCAATCGCGTCGTCGTCGCCAGGGGTCGCCGCACAAAGTTCCGCGACCGTCTGCAGCGCCTCGATGTCGGTGACCAGCTTTTCCAGGGAAACGCTCAAGCCCCCTTCCAGCCAGCCGGCCGCGTGGATGCAGACGGTGGCGCCCGCCAGCACCGAGCCCCACAGCGCGAACTGCGTCTCGTGCGCGGCCTGCGCATCCGAAACGTTGGCCGCGCTGCCGCCGCCCGAGCGCCAGGGCAGACCGGTGAAGCGCGCCAGCTGGCCCGCACCCAATGTCGCCTTCACGTGCTCCGGCGTGCCGAAGGCCGGTGCGCCCGATTTCATGTCGACATTGGAGGAGAAGGAACCGTAGACCACCGGCGCGCCCGGCCGCACGATCTGCGCCAGCGTCAGCCCGGCCAGCGCTTCGGCATGCTGCAAGGTCAGCGCGCCGGCCACGGTGATCGGCGCCATCGCGCCCGCTAGGCAGAACGGCGTGATGATCAGGACCTGGCCCGCCTTGGCGAAATCGATGATGCCTTGCGCCATCGGAATGTCGAGCTGGCGCGGCGAGTTGGTGTTGATGACGGTGTAGCAATGCGCGCCCGAGCGGAACTCGTCCTCGGACAGCCCCCGGGCCAGCCTGATCATCTCGAAACTGTCATCGACCTGCGGCGTGCCGCGCGCGAAAACGAACGGGAATTTGTCCGACAGGGTCAGCTGCGCCCGGTTGACTGCATAGTGGCGGAAACGATTGTCGATGTCCTGCGGTTCGATGCACGGCCCCAGCATGTGCAAGACGTCGAAATGCTGCACCAGCTTGATCAACTCCTCGAAGGCGACCAGCGTTCCGGGCCGCCTGCCGCGCTCGAGATCGGTGACATTGGGCGCGCCGGAGCCAGCCAGGAACGTCATCGAGCCCAGTTCAAGCGACAGGTCGCGAGCGCGCGCGCCGGCATAAGCGTGGATCGATCGCGGCGCCGAGGAGGCTAATGCTGCCGCCACCATGTCGCGGCCGATGCGCACCATGTCAGTGTCGGGGTCGACCAGGGCGCCGGCGCGGGCGAACACCTCGCGCGCCTCGGGCAGCAGCACCTTGATGCCCAGTTCCTCCAGCACGCGCAGCGCCGTGTCGTGGATCGACGCTACCTGGTCGTCGGAAAAGATCGGCTGCGGCAGGAATGGATTCTTCAGCGACCGGTAATTGGGCTTGCGACTTGATTCGCTGCCTGCCTCGCCCATGCGCCCGCGCCGGCGTTCCCGCCTCGTATCCCGTGCAGCGTCATCGACCATCAGAAACTCCTCCTCATTGCCGCACCGCCCTGCGTCGGGGATCGTAGATCGAGGCCGCGATGACCCGCGCCGTCCGTTCGACGCCGACAATGTGCACGCAAAGCGCCATCCCCTCCCCGGCGAAACCGTCGTCCACCAACGCCAGCGCGACGCTCTTGCCGATCGTGTAGGCAAATCCGCCCGAGGCGCCGACAACGCCACCCCCGATGACCACTGCGCGATAGCGCGGCTTCAAGGCTTCCCCTCCCGGTCCGGTCGAAGCCGGCACCATATTCGTACTAGACATAAGTGTCTAATACGCCAGACACGCTCCATGGGAGGTCACTAATCCCGCTCTCCAGCTTTTTTTATCCGCACATGGAGATACCGGCGGACCCGTATCGCGCACTGTCACGCAAGCATCATGTTGACGCCTTAGATCGCTTTCGGGGAGGCACGCGCGGCATCATCGATGCGGCACCTCTTTTGATTTTCCTTCGGCCGCTCCGGCGTGCTTCGTCATAAAGAGGATTGTCCATGAAACCCCTGCACCGATCCGCCTCGCTTGGCGTGGCGCTGGCCTTGTTCACCGCCCTCACCCCGGCGCTTGCCGATGGCGTGGCCTATATCAACAAGGGCCTCGTCGGCGTCGGCCGCATCCCAGCCGACCAGCGCGACAAGTTCGGCGAGACCTTCGGCTCGGGCTCGGGCATGGCGATCGACATTTCGGGCTGGACGCATGATGCCGGCATCTACAAGGGATCGCTCTGGCTCCTGCCCGACCGTGGCTACAATGTCGCCGGCACCACCGACTACCGGCCGCGCCTCAACACCATCGCCATCGAATTCACGCCTGCCGCGCCGGGCGCTGCTTCCGCGGCCGGCCAGGAGCAGACGGGCGTCAAGGCGACGCTTGCCGACAGCATGCTTCTGACCGACGACAAGGGCGCCGATGCCACCGGCCTCGATCCGCTGTCGGACGTACGCGCCGCGGCCGGCGACATGCCGATGCTGCCCGTCGCCACCAATGGCAAGCTCGCGCTCGACAATGAAGCCATCGTGCGGCTGCCGGACGGCTCGATGTTCATCTCCGACGAGTACGGGCCCAACATCTACAGGTTCTCCGCGCAAGGCCGCCTGATGTCGGCGACCCAGCCGCCCGCGGCCCTCGTGCCGATGCGCAAGGGAGCGCCGAACTCCTCCTCCGACAACCCCGGCCCGGGCGCCGCCGACCCTGATCCGAAGGATCCCGAAACCGGGCGCCAGAACAACCAGGGCCTCGAAGGCATGGCGATAACGCCGGACGGCAAGTTCCTGATCGCCGTGCTGCAGTCGGCGCCGAGGCAGGACGGCGGCGATTCACCCTCGACACGGCAGAACACGCGGGCGCTGGTCTACGATGCTTCCGACCTCGCCCATCTGAAGCTCGCGCATGAATATGTCGTGCCGCTGCCGGTGTTCCAGGATGCCAAGGGCAAGACCAAAATCGCCGCGCAGAGCGAGATCGTGGCGCTTTCGGACACATCCTTCCTGATGCTGGCGCGCGACAGCGGCAACGGCCAGGGCCTGAAGAAGGGTGACGCTTCGCTCTACCGCCAGATCAACATCGTCGACGTCTCCGGCGCGACGGACATCGCGGGCGCCGCCTTCGACGCGGCCGACAAGCCGGTCGCACCCAAGGGCGTGCTTGATCCCTCGGTGACGCCGGCCAAGCTGACGCCGTTCATCGACATCAACGACGCCACCGCGCTTGGCCACTTCGGCCTGCACAATGGCGGCGCGAAGGACCACAATGAGCTTTCGGAGAAGTGGGAAGCGATGTCGTTGGCCAGCGTTCTCGATCCGAAGCTGCCCGACGACTATTTCCTGTTCGTCGGCAACGACAATGACTTCCTCGCCCAGGACGGCTTCCAGGTCGGCGCCGCCTACAAGGCCGATGACGGCGCCGATGTCGACACCATGTTCCTGGTCTATCAGGTCACGCTGCCGGGTCTCGGCAAGAAGTAACGATCACTGCTCAAGCGGGCGCGCCTGGCGCGTCCGCTTGAGCACACCCCCGGTTATGCATAGGGTCTCGGGGAATGCGGCGCCAGTTTCAGGACCAATATCCCATTCCGCAAGACTTGAGAATGAGTGGATCAGAGCAAGCGGACTGCCGCCTTCAGCGCGCCGCCAGCGATCAAGCCTGGCCCGATCGAACGGTCACTGCTCCTCGGCGCAGGGTGCATCTCGGTCCGGCCTGAGATATCCTCGCGGGCCAGAGTCACACTTCCCAGGTTGCCCGCCATGGACGAAAAAAAGCCCGCACGCCGGCGTACCGGCGACCTGACCAGCGGCCCGATCCCACGCACGCTGCTGCTCTTCGCCTTGCCGGTGCTCGGCTCCAACGTGCTGCAATCGCTGAACGGCTCGGTCAATGCCGTCTGGGTGGGCCGCTTCCTCGGCGAGTCGGCGCTGACCGCGACGTCCAACGCCAACCTCGTCCTGTTCCTGATCCTCGGCACGGTGTTCGGCATCGGCATGGCGGCCACCATCCTGGTGGCGCAGGCGGTCGGCGCTCGCGACCTGGCCGAGGCGCGCCGCATCGTCGGCACCAGCGCCACCTTCTTCTTCCTCGTTTCGGTGGTGTTCGCGGTCTGCGGCTGGATCTGGGTCGACGCCATCCTGGGCGCGCTCGGCACGCCGGCCGACGCCTTGCCGCTCGCACGCTCCTACCTGCGCATTATTTTTGTCGCCGTGCCGATGATGAACCTTCTGTCCTTCGTCATGACCGTGCTGCGCGGAGCGGGCGATTCACGCACCCCCTTCATCTTCATGGCGCTGGCGGTCGTGCTCGACATCGTGCTCAATCCCCTGCTCATCCGTGGCATCGGCCCGTTTCCTGAACTCGGGATCGCCGGTTCCGCCACCTCGACGCTGATCGGCCAGACCGTGAGCGTCGTCGCCATCCTCGTCGTGCTCTATGCGCGCAAGCATCCGTTGCGGCTGGCCGGGGCCAATCTCGTCCTGCTGCGCCCGGATCCGGCGCTGTTGCGCATCGTCGTCTTCAAGGGCGTGCCGATGGGCCTGCAGATGATCGTCATCTCGGCGGCGGCCCTGACGGTGATGGGCATCGTCAATTCCTATGGCTCGCAGGTCGCCGCCGCCTACGGTATCGCCGCGCAGCTCTGGACTTACATCCAGATGCCGGCACTCGCCATCGGCGCCGCGGTCTCGTCCATGGCGGCGCAGAATGTCGGCGCAGGCCGGTGGGACCGGATCGGCCGCATCGCCGCCTCTGGCGTCGGTTTCAACCTTGTCCTGACCGGAGCCCTCGTCGCGCTGCTATGGGTCTTCGACCGTTCGATCCTGAGCCTGTTCCTGAGCAGCGACAGCGCGGCGATCGATATCGCCGCCCATATCAACACGGTCGCTTCCTGGTCGTTCATCCTGTTCGGCATCACCATCGTGCTGTTCGCCACGGTGCGCGCCACGGGTGCCGTGATGCCGCCGCTGATCATCCTGGTGATCTCGGTGCTCGTCGTGCGCACCGGCTTTGCCTATTACATGCGCGGCGTGATCGGCGAGGAAGCGCTGTGGTGGAGTTTTCCGGCCGGTTCGATCACGTCTCTGATCCTGGCAGCGATCTATTACCGCTTCGGCGGCTGGCGCGGCTTGCACATGATCGAGAACAGGCCGGCTGCCGGCGAACCGCCCGACACCGGGCTTGGCGTGCCGCGCCAGCGGGCGAACATGGCGCCTGAAACGCCGAACGGCTGATGCGATCTGCCTTGCCGGGCTGGCGCGGCGGTCTCAGCGCCTCTGTCTGAGCCCGAAGGCGAGCGCCACCAGCGCGAACGCGATGATCATGGCCGCGAAGGCCAGGCTCGCGACGACAGCACTGGCATAAGTCGACACGACGCCAATGCCGATGACAGGCAAGGCGTTGCCGACAAAGCAGCAGATGAAAAAACTGGACACGACCTCGGCGCGGCGATCCCGCGGCGCGATCTCGTTCACCACTTGCAGGCCGCCGCGATAGCCGAGCGCTGCCGCCACGCCGCAGCAGGCGGTCGCCGCGATCATCAGCGCCATCGAGGCCAGCATCTGTGCCGCCACCACAAGCACGGCGCTTGGGATCATCAAGGCCAGCGCGGCCAGCATCGCCTTGCTGCTCCCCATCCGCGCCAGCACCACGATACTGAGCGCCGCGACCATCGCCAGCTCGAAGAACAGCGCACCGGCCACGGCGTGGTTGGCCTCATGCAGTTGCTGCGCCAGGATGCTCGGCGCCACCGCCGCATAGAAGCCGACCAGCGCCATCGCGCCAAACCCGGTCACCGCCGGCGCCACGAAGCGCGAGCGGATCTGCGCCGGCACGGAAAGCCGCGGCCGCATGGAGACCTTGCCAAGGCCGCCTGGCTTCGTCACCGTTTCGCGCGTGCGCCAGACCAGGATCGTCACCACCGCGAGCGCCGCCAGGTAGACAATGAAGACCAGACGCAATGGCCACGGCTCAAATTGGGCAAGCAGCCCCGAAACAAGCGCCCCGAAACCCAGGCCGATAAAGTTGGTGCTGGTGGCGATGACGCTGGCGCGCGACTTGCCGGCCTCTGGAAGAAGCTCGGCGATCCACGCGGTTCCCGTCCCGGCGCCCACGCCGATGCCAAGCCCGCTCAGGACCCGCGCAACATCGAGCGACGCGACATTGCCGGCAAACAGGAACACAACCGCGCTGATGACGGCGACGATCATGGCTGCAAGCGCCGCCGGCCGGCGCCCGATGACATCCGAAACGCTGCCGAACACCAGCAGGGCGCCGAGATTGCCGACGACATAGACCGCGTAGATCAGCGTCAAGGTGATCTGCGAAAAGCCGAATTGCTGCTTGTAGACGATATAGAGGGGGGTCAGCACCGTGCTGCCGGCAAACAGCACCGCGATCATCGCCGCGACAGTCGGGATCGCGAGGACGTCGCTGCCGGCTTCGTTGTGAGTTTGCGCCAGATCGCGAAAGGCCATGGCCAACCTCGTCACCAGTTTCAGGGGTCGCGACGTTAACGCGTCCTCACCGCCGACGTTCCGGTCGACGACCATGCTCCTGACACCACGGTGGGCGTTGCCCGGCCAGGCAAGCCGATGATCGCAAAAGCGTATCCCGCGCCGGGCCCGGTACGTACGTTGAGGCTAGTCTTGGTGTGGGCGCCTTAGGCGCCGCGGCGGGATGTCCCGAAAGCGGCGGTCAGAATGGTCGCTACTGCAAGCAGACATCGAGATCTCATCAGTGCCTCCGTTCGAGCGCCGGCCGTTCGTCGGCCTCGGCCAGGACTGCATCGCAAGGGGAGAGGCCGGGCCGGGAAAAGTCAACAATTTGCCAAGGCCGATCACCACGTTCACTGGTTCCGGCGTGGAAGTTTCCCCTGATATAGCTGAGCAATTTTGTGTACGCCGTTTATCGGAGTGCCAACATCCGCTAACGATTTACTTTCTTTCGGCAATTCGTCGTGGACGGGTGGTGATCATGGGCAAGGGCAGGGTCGAGGCATTCACCGATGGCGTGGTGGCGATCATCATCACCATCATGGTGCTGGACCTGAAGGTACCGGAAGGCGAGGATTTTTCGGCGCTGCTGCCACAGTGGCCGGTCTTCCTGTGCTACGTGCTTTCATTCATCAATGTCGGCATCTACTGGA
Source organism: Mesorhizobium sp. URHB0026 (assembly GCF_054059755.1). Lineage (NCBI taxonomy): Bacteria > Pseudomonadati > Pseudomonadota > Alphaproteobacteria > Hyphomicrobiales > Phyllobacteriaceae > Mesorhizobium > Mesorhizobium sp. URHB0026. Next base: position 5,045,431 of record NZ_JBSSCN010000001.1, read on the forward strand.
ACAATTTGCACAACATGTTCCATACCGTGCAGCGTGTCGACGGCCGCGTGCTTTGGGCGAACCTGCATCTGCTGTTCTGGCTGTCCCTGATGCCGGTGACGACCGCCTTCATGGGCGAGAACCATTTCGCCGCGGTTCCGGTCGCGGTCTATGGTTTTGACCTTGTAATGTGTGCGACCGCCTACAGCATCCTGGTCATTGCGCTGCATCGGCAGCATGGGCCGGACACCGCATTCGCCAAGGCAATCGGCCGCGATCGCAAGGGAAGGATTTCGCTCGCCGTCTACATAGCGGCCGTTGGGCTAACCTTCCTCGACCGGTGGATCGGAGTGGCGCTCTATGTCGCCGTCGCCCTGATCTGGCTGGTGCCGGACACGCGCTTTGCGCGGGTGATCGAAAAATAGCCATCTGCCTGTCGCGATCCCGGAGGGCAAACCGCTTCACACTTCGTGGAATTGCTTAACCGCGCATCGCCTTCAGCTTTTCCGCCACCGAAGCGGCCAGATCGGCATAGCGCTCTTCCAGCCGCTCCGCCGCCTTGATGATCGAGAAATCATGGCCGAATTTTTCCAGCGCCATGCGCAGTTTCTCGACGAACTCGGCCTGTTTTTCGAGCGCCGAAAACAGAGTCTTCACCTGGGCTTCGCTGATATCGGGGTTTGCCAGCATCTGCGGCACCTCGCGCCCCATCTGGTCGCCGGTGGCGGTCTGCTCCTTCAGAATTGCAACCCAATCCGGCAATCGGAAATCTCCTTTTTGGCATCGCAGCATGCGCAGCCGCGACCGGACTGGTCAACCCGACACGCCCCGACGCAGGCTTGCGCAAGCCCATTCCGGCGCTAAGTTCGGCGCCATCAGAAAAGGAAACCATCGCCGATGATCGCCGACACCGAGATTCAGATCGCCCTTCCCGCCCTTGGCCAGGGCAATGCCGCCGTCATCACCGGCGCCGCCAGCGGCATCGGCCTTGCCGCGGCCAAACGGCTGGCGCTGATGGGCATGAAGATCGTGCTGGCCGACATCGGCGGGCCGCGCCTCGACGATGCCTGGCGGGCCGTCTCCGCGATAGCCGGCGACGACGCCGTGCTTGCCGTCGCATCGGACGTTTCGAAGGCCGGTGAGGTCGACCGTCTCGCCGACCGGGCGTTCGGGGCTTTCGGCGAGGTCTCGCTGCTGATGAACAATGCCGGCGTCGGCGATAACCCGGGAAAGCCCTGGGAAAACCGCGACGGCTGGAAACGGCTGCTCGACATCAATTTCTGGGGCATCGTGCATGGCGTCGAAGCCTTCGCGCCACGCATGCTGGCGTCGGCCAGGCCGGGCCTGATCGTCAACACCGGTTCCAAGCAAGGCATCACCACACCGCCCGGCAACCTCGCCTACAACGTTTCCAAGGCCGGCGTGAAGACCTTTACCGAAGGCTTGGCGCATGCGCTGCGCAATGAGCCCGCCGCCCGCCTGTCGGCGCATCTGCTCATCCCCGGCTTCACCTATACCGGCCTGACCGAAGGCGCGACGGAAAAGCCGGCGGGAGCGTGGACCGGAGAGCAGGTGATCGATTTCATGCTGGAATCGCTGGTCAGGGGCGACTTCTACATCCTGTGTCCCGACAATGAGGCGGCGCGGCCCATGGACGAAAAGCGCATGGCCTGGGCCATCGGCGACATCATCGAAAATCGGCCTGCCCTGTCGCGCTGGCACCCCGACCACAAGGATGCATTCGCGGCGTTCATGCAGCGATGAGCATGCCCGGAACATTGGCTACTGTGCGTATCACATAACTCGAACACCGGCGGAACTGTCGGAGATTGACCGCCGGTTCAGCCGCCGGCGCTTCGTGCCACCTCTTTTTTCGGTTTGCGTTTTGCCGCCACCACCTTCTTTGCGGCCATGGTCGCGACTTTGTCGTCATGCCGCCTCGCCGCGACCTCGCATTTGGCGCGGATCTCCTGGACCTCGGCTTCAGTCAGGTGCTCGATGCCGATGAAGGTGTTTTTGGCCTCGCTGACACGTATCAACTCGTCGAGCTTGGCCTGGATCGCGGCGCCGTCCCGATTCTGGGTGTTCTGGATGAGAAACACCATCAGGAAGGTGATGATCGTGGTTCCGGTGTTGATCACCAACTGCCAGGTGTCGGAAAAATTGAAGAACGGCCCGCTCACCGCCCAGACGATGACGATGAGGCAACACACCGCAAACGTCAGCGGTAGTCCGGTGAGATGGGCGATCTGGTTGGAGAATTTGGTGAAAAGCTTCTCGATCATGTGGTCCCTCAAAACAGCGCCGCGCCATGCGGTCCGCCGGAAGAAACAACCAGCAGCCATTTCGGGTTCCCGGCGGTAAAAAATACGACCCACGCAATTGAGTGCACGCAAAGCGCGCATCTGGTGCAAAACACACCTTACCGGTTTAAGATCATTGTAACCGGGCAGGTACAGCGCCTGCTCCTTCCGCTTCACAGCGGTTTACCTCCAGCCCCTTCCGCTGCGCCACCCCCGCATGGCGGAAGGGGTTTCATTCCGGAGAGCGCGGGGCATGGTTTCCCGCCGGCCAGCGCGGTTGCTCCACTTTCCCGCAGCTCATTGATTACAGCCAAGGCTTCTTGCCCGAATGGAATGCGCGGCCGTTGGAACAACGAAGCGAGCGGGACAGGCGTGGATGCCGGCCTAACCGGCGTCGTTTTCCCACCGATCGAGGAAGGCCTCGATCGGCATGGACTGGATGTCGGGAACCGCCCTGGCGAGTTTGTCGACCGGCCAGTCCCACCAGGCGAGAGCGTCGATCCGCGCCGCTGTGTCAGGCGCAAAGCGCGGCCTGAGCGGCTTCGCCGGCACGCCGGCGACGATCGTGTAGGATGGCACGTCCTGCGTCACCACCGCATTGGCGCCGATGACCGCGCCATTGCCGATGGCGATGCCGGGCATGACCACCGCGCCGTGGCCGATCCACACATCATGGCCGATGGTCACGGCCTTCGACCGCCGCCGCTCGCGGAACGCGGCATCGACGCCCAGCCAGCGGAAATATTCGTTCGGCCGATAGCTGACCTTATGCTGGGTCAGCCTTTCGATCGGGTGCTCGAGCGCGTTGATGCGGCTGTTTGCGGCGATCGAGCAGAATTTGCCGATCGTCGTATAGATCGCCTCGGCATGGCGCTCGAAGTAGGAGAAATCGCCGACTGTGACCTCGCGCAGCACGACGCGTTCGCCGATCGAAGCGTAGCGGCCGAGCTTGCACGCCTTCAGCTCCGCGGTCGGATGGATGCGCGGCTCGGAATCCTTCAGGACGAGGTTTTCGGAACGGTCCATGCGGGCGGCTTTACGCCGGGATGATTGGTACCGCAAGCCGGGTATCCGACGAGTCACTACTCCCGTTACAGCAGCTCAAGTTATAGCACCCAGCCGCTCAGTTGCGAGGCTGACGCACTCGTCGCAAATAAACGAGATCTTTTCAGCCATAAATCGCCTCTTTCCATCATTCTGGAAATCACACACCGAGCACACGATAGCCATTAGACCCGCTTTTGATTTCCAAAGCGCGTCCTTGAATGCAGGAGCAATGCATTTCTCGCAGGTGTATCTAGAAAGACCGGCAACGAATTTCCTGTCGTCGTCATTTTTCGCGCCGCAGAAGTCACATGAAATTGGCCGAGATCGGCTCCAGGGCGGCGGGGACATCACCAAATCTCCTCATGCATTTCGTGTAAAGAGCAGGCTTCTGTCTGCAACTCAATGGTGCCCTATCGGGACCAATCGCCCGCCTATTTCGGCTGGCCCTTGCTCCACACCACGTTCTGGCCGTAGAGCGGCACTGTCGTGACCGACATTTTCGCCGAGCCGTTCTGCACCTGGCGCGAATGCGAGAGATAGATCAACGTCTCGTTGGTCTTGTCGTAGATGCGGTTCACCACCTGCTTCTTCCAGATCAGGCTGATGCCTTGCTTGAAAACCTCCTCGCCGCCTTCGCTTGTATCAATATCCCCGATGGTGATCGGACCGGTCTGACGGCAGGAGATCGAGGAATCGCTGGGATCCTCGAACCAGTTGCCCTTGTGCAGGCGGTCGATGACGCTGCGATCGAAATAGGAAACGTGGCAGGTGACGCCCTCCACTTTCGGATCCTTGATCGCCTCGACGATGATGTCGTTGCCGATCCAGTCGACGCCGACCTTGCCGACTTCCTCGGCAATGGCGCTACCGGCGGCAAGCACGACACACGCGGCCAAAGCACCGCCGATCAGCTTTCGCCCAATCAAGCCTCGCCCGATCAATCCTGGCACAGTCAATCCCGGCAAAGAATCCTCCTGCGGTTCGAGTTGCCGGGGTCTCAGGTGGGGCCAAGGCCGACACATTGCAAGGCGCAAGATCCGATCGAACCGCAGGCATCCGCCACAGGCGGTTGCGTCAACGCGGCATCTTTGCGTGTACCCCGTCGAACCGCTAAGACTGTGGCCGGACAACGGGCGCATGGTTCTGGCCGGCGCACCGTGACATTACGGACGGACTTTTCTGATGATGCGTTCTATCCTGGTCGGCATTCTCGTTCTGATGGCGGCCGGCATCGGCTGGCTGACCTTCGACTGGTATCGCGGCCATTATGGCGGCGAACCGTTCGGCGCGGCGTTCACCCTGGTCGACCAGAAAGGTGCACCGATCACCGAGGCCGCCTTCCGGGGCCAGCCCAGCGTCGTCTTCTTCGGCTTCACCCACTGCCCCGAGGTCTGCCCGACCACGCTGTTCGAACTCTCCGGCTGGCTGAAGACGCTCGGCGACGACGGCAAGAACTTGCATGCCTATTTCGTCTCGGTCGATCCGGAGCGCGATACGCCGCCGGTGATGAACGCCTATGTCAGCAATTTCTCCGACCGCATCATCGGCATATCAGGCGACCCGGACAAGGTTCATGCCATGGCCAAGGCGTTCGGCATCTATTGGAAGAAGGTCGATACCGGCGACGGCGATTACACCATGGACCACACCGCCTCGGTGCTGCTGCTCAACGCCAAGGGCGACTTCGCGGGCACGATCGCCTATGGCGAGAATGCCAGCACCGCCGTGGAGAAGCTGAAGCGCCTCGCCGCGAAGGGCTGACAAGAATTCACATGACCCAGACGCGGCTCCATTTCACCACCGGAAAGATCGAGGCCGAGCGTATCTTCGCGGCGCTCGAAACGGCCTTCGAGGATGAAGGCCTGCCGATTGCCGTGCTGGAGGTCGACGAAGACGCCGACATCCACGAGGTCTCGCTCTACGCCGATGGCGACGTCGAGGCGGTCGAGGCGCGGCTGAACGATGTTCTCGCCGGCCTCGCTTTGTCGAGACCGGTCGAGCGCGAGGCGCTGCCCGACATCGACTGGGTGGCACGTTCCCTGGAAGGGTTGAAGCCGGTGCGCGCCGGCCGTTTCTTCGTCCACGGCGCGCATGACAGCAGGAAGCGCCACAGCGGCGAGCTCGCCATCGAGATCGAGGCCGGCCTTGCCTTCGGCACCGGCCACCACGGCACCACCGCGGGCTGCCTGGAAATGCTGGAGAAGGTGGTGCGGCGCGAGCATCCGCGTAACGCACTCGACCTCGGTACCGGCAGCGCGGTGCTGGCGATCGCCGTCGCCAAACTGGCCCATATTCCGGTGCTGGCCACCGACATCGATCCGGTTGCGGTCAAGGTTGCCGCCGCCAATGCCCGGCTGAACCACGTCAAAGGCCTTATCGAGACAGTGACCGCGCCTGGCTTTCACCACCCGATCTTTGCCAGGCGCGCACCCTTCGACCTCATCGTCGCCAACATATTGGCCCGGCCGCTGATGCGGCTGGCGCCGCAAATGGCCGGGCATATCGCACTTGGCGGCTCGATCGTGTTGTCAGGCATCCTCGACCGCCAGCGCGACGCGGTGATCTCGGCCTATGTCGGCCAGAATTTCCGCCACGTCAGTACCTTGCACCGCGAAGGCTGGGTGACGATCCATCTCAAGCATTGAGGCCGGCAAGGCGGTCGCCGGACCTCAACGGTCCCAATTGCTGGGACTCCGATGCGTGTCGCCAGGGCGGCATAGCCAAGAGAATGCCGGCGCGGTCCCCTTTCGTGCCATGGCTGGACCAGCCTCATTTGGTTGTCAGCCAGGCGATGCTGTTGCAATTTGCGCCTCCGGAAAATCGATTCCGCTTTCCAGGCCCATAGGCTACGGTCGCGGATACCAAGGAGGCCCACAATGTTCCAGACCTTCGATTCCGCGGGCGATCCGGCGGTCGGCAAGCCGCGCGTGGCGCTACTGCGCCAGTGGCTGGCCGCGAACGGCCTCGACGGCTTCATCGTTCCGCGCGCCGACGAGCACCAGGGCGAATACGTCGCCGACCGGTCGGCACGGCTGAAATGGCTGACCGGCTTCAGCGGCTCGGCCGGCGTCGCCATCGTGCTGCGCGACCGCGCCTTCGTCTTTGTCGACGGGCGCTACACGCTGCAGGTGCGTGGCGAAGTCGATCTCGGCATCTTTTCGATCGAAAGCCTGGTCGACAATCCGCCCGCTGTATGGCTCAAGGATAACATCGGCAAGGGGGCGCGGCTGGGGTTCGATCCCTGGCTGCACACGATCGGCGAAGTCAAGGCGCTGCAGGCGTCCGCCGACAAGACCGGCGCGGTGCTGGTGCCGCTCGAACGGAACCCCATCGACATCATCTGGAAGGATCAGCCCGCGGCACCCGTGACCCCGGTAGAGCTGCACCCGATCGGCTTTGCCGGCGAACTCGCCAAGGACAAGCTGGCGCGGCTGGCGACGTCGATCGGCAAGGACGGCGCCACCCATGCGGTGCTGACCGACCCCTCGTCCATCGCCTGGGCCTTCAACATTCGTGGCGGTGACGTGCCGCACACGCCGCTGGCGCTCGGCTTCGCCATCCTCGCCGCCGACGGGTCGCACCAGTTGTTCATGGACAGCAAGAAATTCTCGCGCCAGGTGGCGGCCTATCTCACCCAGCTTGCCGATCCGCACGAGCCCGGCGAATTCGAAGGCGCGATCGCGGCACTTGCGAAAAGCGGCGCGAAAATCGCGCTCGATCCGGTGCTGGCCGCCGACCGGTTGCGCATGCTGGTCGAGGACAATGGTGGCACGGTGATTGCCGCGCCCGACCCTGCCCGCATTCCGCGCGCCACCAAGAACCAGGCCGAGATCAACGGCTCGCGCGCCGCGCATCGCCGCGACGGCGCGGCGGTGGCCAAGCTGTTGTGCTGGCTGGAGCGCCAGAAACCCGGCTCGCTCGACGAGATCGCGGTTGTCACCAGGCTCGAAGAAACCCGTCGGCAGACCGGCGAGGAAACGCAGATGCCGCTGCGCGACGTCTCTTTCGACACCATTTCGGGCGCTGGCCCGAACGGTGCCATCATGCATTACCGCGTCTCGCGCGCCACCAGCCGCAAGCTGCAGGCTGGTGAGCTGTTCCTGCTCGATTCCGGCGCGCAATACCAGGACGGCACGACAGACATCACCCGCACCGTGCCGATCGGCCAGCCGACCGAAGAGATGCGCGAGCGCTTCACGTTGGTGCTGAAAGGGATGATCGGCATTTCCACGCTGCGCTTCCCCGCCGGCACGCGCGGCTCGGAGATCGACGCCGTCGCCCGCATGGCGCTGTGGAGGCATGGCTGCGACTTCGCCCATGGCACCGGCCACGGCGTCGGCTCATACCTGGCCGTGCATGAGGGTCCGCAGCGCATCGCCCGCACCGGCACCGAAAAGCTGCTAGAGGGCATGATGCTGTCGAACGAGCCCGGCTACTACAAGGAGGGCGCCTACGGCATTCGCATCGAAAACCTCATCCTGGTGACGCCGGCCGAACAGATCGAGGGCGGCGACATCGCCATGCACGGTTTCGAGACGCTGACGCTGGCCCCGATCGACGTGAGGCTGGTGCGATCGGATCTGCTGACCCGAGACGAATTGCACTGGCTCGACGCCTACCATGCCCGCGTGCTGGCCGAGATCGGTCCGATGCTCGACGGCGAAACGCTGGCCTGGCTGGAAAAGGCGACGGCACCGCTGCCGCACGACGCGAAGATTTGATTTTCTGAAGCGCTGAAGGGCGTGTCGAGGTTCAGGCCGGGCCGAGCCGAAAAAACGGTTGATGCCGAGAACCGGATTGGAGCACCGAAGCGCGGGTATCAGCCGTCTGCAGGCCGGAATCACCTGGATATCGATGCGCCCTACCCGACGAACTGGCGCGCTACGATCAACACCGCCGCGCCCACCAGAAACATCGCCATCAGCCCGCCACGCAGCGCTACCAGCGCCGAGACGACCAGCGCTGCCCACTCCGCCGGGCCCGCGCCGAGCGCGGCCGGCGCCACAAGCGTCGTCAGCACCGCCGCAGGCACGGCGTTGAGCCCGGCCTCGACACGCGGATGGATGTGGTCGAAGCGCGAGATGACCAGATGCCCGCCAATACGGGTGAGATAGGTGGCGATGGCGCCGGCGATGATGATCCAGAAGGTCGTGCTCATGGCCTTGTCTCCACACCACTGTGATGCGGCGGCAGGACGACGGCGAGCAACACGCCGGCGACGGCGCCGATCGAAACGTGCCAGGGCGAACCCACTGTCTTGTAGGCGATGGTCGAGGCGAAGGCGCTGGCGATGACCACTGGCAGCCACAGCGGCCGTTTGCGGAAGCCCATCACCAGGCCAAGGAAATAGATCGGCAGCAGGAAATCGATCCCCAGCGCATGGGGATCTGGAATAAGCTTTCCAAACAGCGCACCGAGCGCGCTTTCGATGGTCCAGAATACATACACCGGCAGCCCAAGTCCCAGATACCAGGCAAAGCCGACGGTCTGGCCTGACTGGGCCCTGGCCTCGGCGACGGCGAATTGCGGATCGGTGAGGATGAAGAAGCCGAGCGCCTGCTGCACCCCGGACCAGTGCGCGATGCGCCGGCCAATGCCGGCGGAATAGAGCACGTGACGGAAATTGACGGCGAAGATCGATAGCACGATCAGCCACGGCGCGACATGCTGGCCGAACAGTTCTATGCCGACCATCTGGCTGGCGCCGCCGAAGATCAGCGCGCTCATCAGGAAGGCTTCGAAAACGGAAAAGCCGTTGTCGACGGCAATCGCGCCGAACAGCAGCCCGAAGGGCGCCGCCGCCACCACGACCGGCATGGAGAGCCGTACGCCTTGCCAGAAGTCGCTTTTCGCGCCGGTCTCGGAAATTGCTTGCGCCGACATGTCTCTCCCCGGTCAGAGGGCTGATTTAGGAAGCACTGCCCTGGTTGTCACACGAATTCGCTTGAGCCAAACGATCAGCGGAAATGATCCTCGCGACCGTCGCGTGGGAACTCAGTCCCTCGCTGCCGTGCCCTCGACCGCTCTGCCCCAGTCGAGCAGCGGCTTGGCGCGCATGGTGAAGTCGACGAGTTCCTCGACCAGTTCCGGCCCGTGGATACCAGCTGGATCGATCGTGTGACGGACGGCGAAATGCCGGTTGCGGATGGCGCCGACGAGGTCTTTGTCAGATACGTGTTCGAAGCCGCGCGGCGTGCGTTTCATGCCGCCCTCGGCATCGAGTTCGAGGCCATTTTTGTTCAACGCCTTCACCATGGCGCGAAACCGCTCGGGCCATGTCTCGATGGCCCGACGCATCGACAACAGGAGCGCGGCCTCCGGCTGCCACCAGGCGACGCCGGCGTAGCATCCCTCCAGCCCGATATGGACATAGAAGACGCCCTGCACCGCCTTGCTGCCGTCCGGCGACAGGATCGCCGAGACATGTCTGTTGTAAGGCCGCTTGTCCTTGGCGAAGCGCACGTCGCGATTGATGCGAAACAACGACTTCTTGCGATCGCCGCGCAGGCCGAGGCCGGCTTCCGCAAATCGCCGCGTAAGCGTCTCGACGAGATCGCCCAGTGGATCGCGCAATTCCTTTTCGAACAGCTCGCGGTTCTCCAGGAACCACTCGCGACTCTGGTGGAAATCGAGCGCTTTCAGGAACGGAATGGCCTTGGGGCCGAACCCTTTGAACGCTTCGCCCGTCACGACTTGCCTACCCGCTGCAGCCAGGTGTCCTCGTCGATGACCTCGACGCCGAGTTCGCTGGCAAGCTTGAGCTTGGAGCCCGCACCCGGTCCCGCGACCAGCAGATCGGTCTTGGCCGAAACCGAGCCGGCCACCTTGGCGCCGAGACGTTCGGCCATCGCCTTGGCTTCGGAACGGGTCATCTTTTCCAGCGAACCGGTGAAGACGATCGTCTTGCCGGCGACCTCGCTGTCGTCCGAAACGGTGACGATATAGGGCTTCGGCTTGACCTGCTCCAGCAACTTCTCGAGCACCTCGTCATTGCGCTCATTGCCGAAGAAATCGCGCAGCGCATCGATCACCGTATCGCCAATGCCATTGATCGATGGGAAGACGGCATGCGGATCCTCCGCCGCGGCCGTCTCCTTGCCGACTCGGATCAGCTCCTCGATGGTCGAGAATGTTCGCGCAAGCATGGCTGCCGTCGTCTCGCCTATATGGCGGATGCCGAGCGCGAAGATGAAGCGGTCGAGCTCCGGCTCGCGGCGCGAATCGATGGCCCCGAACAATTTGTCGAGGCCTTCGTAATTGCGGTCCTCGACGCTGCGCACATTCTTGCGGGTCTTGCCGGATGCGGCCTCGCGCTGCCTAGCCTGCTCCTCGCGCCGCTCGGCCAGCGCCTTGGTCACGGCCGGGCGGCGCTCCCTGAGCGTGAAGATGTCGGCGGCTGTCTTGATCAAACCCGCATTGAAAAACAGGTCGATGTTCTCCGCGCCCAGGCCTTCGATATCCAGGGCCCCGCGCGACACGAAGTGGCGCAGCCCCTCCACGGCCTGCGCCGGGCAGATCAGTTCGCCGGTGCAGCGGCGGCGCGAATCCTCCTTGCCGGTCTTCTCGTTGATCTCGCGCGTCGCCGGCGAACCGCAGATCGGGCAAGAGTGCGGGAATTCGTACGGCACGGCATCGGGCGGACGCTTGTCGATAACGACGCTGACGATCTGCGGGATGACATCGCCTGCCCGCTGGATCACCACCGTGTCGCCGATGCGCACGTCGATGCCGTCGCGGATCGGTTGCCCTGTACTGTCCAGGCCCTTGATATAATCTTCATTGTGCAGCGTGACGTTCTCCACCACCACGCCGCCGACCGTCACCGGGGCGAGCCGCGCGACCGGCGCCAGCGTGCCCGTCCGGCCGACCTGGATGTCGATCCTGTGCACGGTCGTCATCGCCTGTTCGGCCGGGAATTTGTGGGCAATGGCCCAGCGTGGTTCACCGGTGACGAAACCCCAGCGGCGCTGCAGCTCCAACTGGTCGACCTTGTAGACGACGCCGTCTATGTCATAGCCGAGCGACGAGCGCTGCTCCTCGATCAGGTGATAATGCGCGACCAATTCCTCGACCGATTTCGCCCGCACCAGCAGCGGACTGATCTTGAAGCCCCAATCGGCGAATTTCTGCACTGATTCGTACTGCGTTGGTGCCGGATCCGCTGTCGTGTAACCCCAGGCATAGGCAAAGAATTTGAGGTTGCGGCTGGCGGTTACGGATGGATCCTTCTGGCGCAGCGACCCGGCCGCCGTGTTGCGCGGATTGACGTAATCCTGGCCGCCGACAGCCGCCGAGCGCGCCTTGAGCGCCTCGAATTCGGCATAGGTCATATAGACCTCGCCACGGATCTCGATGGTCTCGGGCCAGCCTGAGCCCTTCAGCTTAGCGGGAATGTCGGCGATGGTCCTGAGGTTGGCGGTGATGTCCTCGCCGACAGCGCCGTCGCCGCGCGTCGCGCCTTGCACGAACACGCCCTTTTCATAACGCAGCGAAGCCGACAGCCCGTCGATCTTCGGCTCGGCGGTGAAGGCAATGTCGAGGTCTTTGTCGCGGTCGAAGAAGCGCCGGCCGCGCTCGATGAAATCGGTGACGTCGGCGTCGGTATAGGCCTTGGCGAGGCTGAGCATCGGCACGGCATGGCGCACCTTGGTGAAGCCTTCCGCCGGGGCGGCACCCACCCTGAGCGAGGGCGAATCCTCGCGCACCAGCCCGGGAAAGCGCTCCTCGATAGCAAGATTGCGCCGCCGCAGCGCGTCATACTCCGCGTCCGTGATCGTGGGCGCGTCCTCGGCATGGTAGCGCCGGTCATGACCGGCGATCTCCTCGGCAAGGCGCTGGAGTTCCGCTTCAGCCTCGCTTTCGCTGAGCGAATCGACAGGTTTTTCAGCCATGCTTTTTGTCCCTGAACGGTGGCGCGTCACAATAGAGCATGATCTTGAAAGGTGGGAGCCGGTTTTCGGAAAAGATCATTCCTGAACAGCAGGATAGAGCCATATCCTGACTCGCCCCATGACACCTGATCGTCTCATGACACCTGATCGTCTCATGACGCCTGATCGTCTCATGACGCCGGATCGTCTCACGCCGCGTTTGTATTCTCGCGCAACAACCGCTCGGCGGCGGCGCGCGCCTCGTCGGTGATCGTGGCGCCGGCCAGCATGCGGGCGATCTCCTCCTGCCGCGCAGTCCTGTCCATCTCGGCAATTCCGGTCGCGACACGGTCGGTGCTGCCCGATTTGGAGATCAGGAAATGTGTTGCCGCGCGCGCCGCCACTTGCGGCGCATGGGTGACGGAAAGCACCTGGACGCGCTTCGACAGCCGCGCCAGCCGCTGGCCGATGGCGTCGGCCACGGCGCCGCCCACCCCGGTGTCGATTTCGTCGAAAACCAGTGTCGGCGCCGAACCACGGTCGGCCAGCGCAACCTTTAACGCCAGGAGAAAGCGCGAAAGCTCGCCGCCGGAGGCAACCTTCATCATCGGCCCGGGCCGCGTGCCAGGATTGGTGCGCACCCAGAACTCGATCTGGTCGATGCCCTCTTCCATGCGCGCCTCGGCCTCGCTCTTCATCTCGACGATGAAGGCCGCGCGTTCGAGCTTCAGCGCCGGCAGTTCGGCCATGACCGCCTTGGTCAGACCGACCGCCGCGGCATGGCGAAGCGAGGATAGCTGTGCGGCGGCGATATCATAGGCTTCGCGCGCGGCGGCTGCCTGCTTTTGCAAGCCGTGCAGGCGTTCTTCGCCGGCATCGAGATCGGCGAGATCGGCAACCATCGTGTCGCGCAGCTGCGCCAGGTCGTCGACGGCGACGCTGTGCTTGCGTGACGCCGCCCGCAGTGAAAACAGTCGTTCCTCGGCTTTCTCCAGCCGCTGTGGATCATACTCCGTGGCACGAAGCGCGGCCTCGACGCCCGACTGCGCCGCGTCGAGCGACAGCATGGCTTCGTCCAGCGACTTCACCACGTCCTCGAGCAGGCCGGGCGCTTCCGACGCCTTGCGCTGCAGCCGTCTCAGCAGGCTGGCCAGTTGCGGCAAGGGCGAGGACGGGCCGGATAGCACATCCTGGGCGTCGTGAATTTCGGAAGCGATCTTCTCGGCGCGCATCATGTGGGCACGCAGCTCGGCAAGTTCGGTTTCCTCGCCCGGCTGCGGATCGAGCTTGGTCAGTTCGGCAACCGCGGCGCGCAGATAGTCCGCCTCGCGCGCGGCGGCTTCCACCTTGGCGCGATGGCGCGTCAGCTCCTGCTGGGCGGCGCGCCAGTGCCGCCATGCCTCGCCGGTCGAGCGGACGGCGCCGAGATGGCCGCCGAAAGCATCGAGCACATCGCGATGCGCCCCGGGATCGACCAAGGCGCGTTCGTCATGCTGGCCGTGGATCTCGACCAGCGCGCGGCCCACATCGCGCATCAACGTCACGCTGGACGGCTGGTCGTTGACGAACACACGGGTCCGGCCGTCCGCCGTTTGCACGCGCCGCAGGATGACGTCGCCATCGTCCTCGATCGCGTTTTCGGCAAGCAGCGCGCGCACCGGATGGTTGCGCGGAACATCGAACACGGCAATGACCTGGCCCTGGGACGCGCCGTGACGCACCAGCGAGGCATCGCCACGCGCGCCGAGCGCCAGCGACAGGGCATCGAGCAGGATGGACTTGCCGGCGCCGGTTTCGCCGGTCAGCACGGAAAGACCCGGCTGGAAGTCGATGTCCAGCTTTTCGATCAGGACGATATCGCGGATCGACAGTCTGGAAAGCATGAGAAACCGGACCTATTGCATGCCGCCCAAAAGTGGACCCGCTCCGGGATAACGACAGGCACGAAAACAAAAAGATAAAGGCGGCACCCGACAGTTGGAGTCGCAGCGCCGCACTATCTTTTTGTTTGAGCTTCGGATCAATCCGAAAAAGCGCGCTGTGCGCGCTTCGCTCGGAGGCTCTGCGGTCAGGCGCCGGTGATCAGCTTCCCGGCCTTGGATATCCACGACCCGGCATTTTCGCGCGGCGCCAGCCCGTTGCTCTGCAGCAGCTTGTAGGAATCCTTGTACCACGAACTGTCGGGATAGTTGGTACCGAGCACCGCGGCCGCCGTCTGGGCCTCCGAGGTCAAGCCCAACGCGTAATAGCTTTCGGTGAGGCGCGCGAGCGCTTCCTCTACGTGGCGGGTGTTGGAATAGCTTTCGACCACGGTGCGGAAGCGTTTGACGGCGGCGATGTACTCGCGGCGCTCCAGATAATAGCGGCCGATCTGCATTTCCTTGCCGGCGAGCTGGTCGTTGGCGAAGCGGATCTTTTCCTTGGCATCGTCGACATATTCCGACGTCGGCCAGCGTGTCACCAGGTCCTGCATCGTCTGCAGGGTCTGGCGTGCTTCCTTCTGGTCCTGCGTCACATCCTTGATCTGGCGATAGTAGCTGAGACCAATGATGTACTGGGCATAGGCCGCGTCATCCGTTGACGGATAGAGAGCCAAGTACCGCTTCGCCGACTGGATCGCGTCGTCGTAGCTGCCCTTTCGATAGTCGGCGAACGCGCCCATCACCATCGATTTGCGGGCCCATTCCGAATAGGGGTGCTGGCGGTCGACCGCGTCGAATTTCTTGCTTGCCTCGTCCAGGCGGCCGGCATTCAGATTGGCCAGGCCCTGATTGTAGAGAACGTCGGCCGGTTCGGTCTGATCGACATAGGTCGACAGATCGATGTCTTTTTCCGACGACATGCAAGCCGCCAGAAAGAGCGATGGAACAACCACCGAAAGCGCCAGGAAGACAGACCGCTGCGGCGCTTTCGATTGACCGAATCGCTTGAAGAACATGATTGGATTGCGCCCTTTCGGCGTTATTTTAATGCTCGTTGCATGCAGTTGTCCCAAAACTGGTCCCCACTTTTGAGCGACATGCACTAATCAACGGCAGCAGCCATAAACCATAACCGCCTTGCCCGGCAACGCTATGTCCAGCCAATCGCGCATTTTTGTGGCGGCGGACCGCGGCTTGAAAATCTACGCAATTTCGCCGGTGGATGATGCATTCATGCAACACCCACATCCATAAAATCCAAAAAAATTAAGAAAATCAGATCATCCAGGGCGCATAGAGAGGCGCATTGACGGCGTTCATCTCGGCGGCCCGGCCACGCTCGCGGCGTGTCGTCTCGACGATCTCGAAGGCGGTGCGGTCCGACAGCAGGCGCCGCAGCGCCGCGGCGTTCAGCCGATGGCCGCCGCGATAGGAGCGGAAACATCCGATGAATCGCGCGCCGGCCAGCGCCAGGTCGCCCATCGCGTCGAGCGTCTTGTGGCGCACGAATTCGTTGGGATAGCGCAGGCCGCCCATGTTGATGACGCGGTTGTCGTCACCGATCACCAGGGAATTTTCCAGCGAGGATCCCAGAGCATAGCCGGCGGCCCACAGCCGCTCGACGTCCTTCATGAAGCCGAAGGTGCGGGCCCGCGCGATGTCGCGGCGGAAAATATCGGCATTGATATCGGATGCGAAGAACTGACGGCCGATCGCCGGGCTTTCGAAATCGATTTCGACCTCGAAACGGGTACCGTCATAGGGCCTGAACTCGGCCCAGGAGGCGCCGTTCTCGATGCGGACCGGCTTGACCACCCTGATATAGCGCCGCTTGACGGCCAGCGTCTCGATGCCGGCCTGGTCGATGGCTTCGACGAACGCCATGGCGCTGCCGTCGAGGATTGGGACCTCGTGGCCGTCGATCTCGATGATGACGTTGTCTATGCCGAGTCCTAACAGGGCGGCCATGATGTGCTCGACCGTGGCGATATGCTCGCCCGAAGGATCGCCAAGCATGGTGCAAAGGTCGGTGGCGCCGATCTCGGAAAAGAGGGCGCGGAACTCACGGCCCCGCCCTTCTCCTTTCAGGAGCTGGAACGCGATGCCGGTATCGGCATCCGCGGGCAGGAAACTGATGGAAACTTCTTTGCCGCTGTGGACGCCGGTGCCTGTAAGCGACGCGCGCGTCTTCACTGTCGTCTGATGGTCGTGCAAGACAATCCCCATGAGCCCGTAACGCCTAGGTCCGCTTCTCCAGCCCGAGGGCGCGGCTCTTGTTAAATCGGCAAGCAGGGCGACTTCCCCGAAATCCTGGCAAACCGACTATGGTAGGCAGCGAAGATAATGTCCCGGCAGGGAGACTCCAAATCACGGTTTCTTACTCTTTGTAACCGCGAACTGGAACACGTACGACGTCATAACCCATTGATTATACGCTATTTCTAAACGTTAACAGGCACGCAATTGCTTGCTTGCCTGTTAACGATTGTTACAGTCCGTTAACCGCTCAGTTGGCCTGGCGGCGCAGGAACGCTGGAATCTCGAGCTGGTCGTCGTCCTGAGTCGCCCTGGTCTGCGGCGTCAGGCGGCCCTGATCGTCCAGCTGGCCGCGCCGCGGCGCGTAAAGCTGGGCGTCCTGGCTGGCGAGGCGGCGCACTTCCGGTGCGGCTTGGCGCAGCTTGGGCTCGCGCGGCTGCGCCGGCTGCAGCCGTGCAGGCTCCTCCTCGCGGCGGGTCAGGCCATTGGTCAGGCGCTTCAGGAGGCCCATCGGGCCGCTGTTTTCGTGGTCGGCCGGACGGCTCTTGGCGTCGACCTCGGCCTTGACGACCGGCGGAAAGTCCTCGACGCGCGGCATGCGCTGCGGTGCCATCGCCACCGGCTGCTGGACCTCACGCAGCATTTCGCGCGGCTGCGGAGCCGGCTGCATCATCTGTTGGACGACCGGCTGCACCATCGGCTGCGGCTGTGCGGGCGGTGCCTGGAAGATCTTGCTCTGCGGGCGGAAATCGTCCGCATGGGCGACCGGAGCCGGACGAGCCTGAGCCATGGCCGCGGCATTGGCTTCGGCCAACTGGATGGCTTCGGCAACCGGATCGGCGGCGCGTGGCTCATACACCGTCTGCTGGACCGGCGCCGGGCGGCTTTCCACCGGGGCGACGGCCGGCCGGGCAGCCTGCTTCGGCGGCGCGGTACGGATCGAGATCGGCGCGGCGGCTATTTCGGCCGCCGACTTGTCGATGCCGGTGGCGACCACCGAGACCCGGATGACGCCTTCGAGCTCCTCGTCGAAAGTGGCGCCCAGGATGATGTTGGCGTCCTGGTCGACTTCCTCGCGGATGCGGGTCGCCGCTTCGTCGACTTCGAACAGGGTCAGGTCGCGGCCGCCGGTGATCGAGATCAGCAGGCCCTTGGCGCCCTTCATCGAGGTCTCATCGAGCAGCGGGTTGGCGATCGCGGCTTCCGCCGCCGCCATCGCGCGGCCCTCGCCCGAAGCCTCGCCGGTGCCCATCATCGCCTTGCCCATTTCGCGCATCACCGAACGCACGTCGGCGAAGTCGAGGTTGATCAGGCCTTCCTTGACCATCAGGTCGGTGATGCAGGCCACACCGGAGTAGAGCACCTGGTCGGCCATCGCGAAGGCGTCGGCGAAGGTGGTCTTGTCATTGGCCAGCCGGAACAGGTTCTGGTTGGGGATGACGATCAAGGTGTCGACGCATTTCTGCAGCTCCTCGATGCCGAAATCGGCCGTCTTCATGCGGCGCTGGCCTTCGAAGTGGAACGGCTTGGTGACGACGCCGACGGTGAGAATGCCCTTCTCGCGCGCTGCACGGGCAACAACCGGAGCAGCACCCGTGCCGGTGCCGCCGCCCATGCCGGCGGTGACGAAGCACATATGGGTGTTGGTGAGATGGTCGAGGATCTCGTCGATGCACTCTTCCGCCGCCGCGCGGCCGACTTCCGGCTGCGATCCGGCACCGAGCCCCTCGGTGACATGCGCGCCAAGCTGGATCAGCCGAGAGGCCTTCGACATGGTCAGCGCCTGCGCGTCGGTGTTGGCCACGACGAACTCGACACCGCGCAGTCCGGCGGTGATCATGTTGTTCACGGCATTGCCGCCGCCGCCGCCCACACCGAACACGGTGATGCGCGGCTTAAGCTCGGTGATGTCCGGCTTCTGCAGATTGATGGTCATTGTCTCCGTCCTTTGCCTTTCACGCCGCTTCGCCGCCGCGGCCGCCTATGGGGCTGTCCCCGTCAATTAGAAACTGTCTCTCAACCACTGACTCATGCGATGCAGTTTTCCACCCGTTCCGGTCATTCTGAGACCGGAAATGCCTTTCGCCGGATGGCTCTCGAAGCTCGCCATCTGCGGATAGATCAGAAGCCCGACCGCGGCCGAGAAAGCAGGGCCTTTCGCCGCTTCGGGCAGGCCCGCCACGCCGAGCGGGCGACCGATGCGTACATTGCGCCCCAGGATGCGGCGCGCCGCTTCCGGCAGGCCGGCCAGCTGGCTGGCGCCGCCGGTGAGCACGACGCGCTTGCCGACCGCATTGCCATAACCGGACTTGTTCAACCGGTCGCGCAGGAGTTCGAGCGTCTCGTCGATCCGGGCGCGCACGATGCGCGTCATCACCGAACGCGGGATCTGCAGCGGCACGTCACCATCGTCGCCGATCGGCTGGATCGAGACCAGGTCGCGGTCGTCGGCGCTGCCTGGCAAGGCCGAGCCGTGCATCACCTTCAGCCGCTCGGCGGCATCGAGCGAGGTCGAAAGTCCCTTGGCCATGTCGAGCGTGACATGGTTGCCGCCGATTGCGATGGCGTCGCCATGGACGAACTTGCCTTCCGAAAACACCGAGATCGTCGTCGTGCCGCCGCCCATGTCGATGCAGGCGGCTCCGAGTTCCAGCTCGTCGTCGACCAGTGCCGCCAGCCCGCTGGCATAGGGCGTCGCCACCATGCGCTCGACCGACAAATGCGAGCGGTTGATGGAGAGCTCCAGATTGCGCATCGGCGCCGCATCGCCCGTCAGCACATGCATGTCGACGCCAAGCGTGTCGCCCACCATGCCACGCGGATCGCGTACGCCACGCTCGGCATCGAGCGAGAAGCCGACGGGCAGCGAATGGACCACCTCGCGCTCGGCCTTGAGCGCCTGCTTGGCACCGGCGCCGAGCACACGCTTGATGTCGGCTTCGTCGGCCTCGTGGCCGCCAAGATTGATGGTCGCCGAGAAGCTTTCGCTCTTCAGCCGGCCGGCGGTCATGTTGACGATCAGCGAATCGACCGTCAGCCCGGCCATCCGTTCGGCGGCGTCGACGGAGAGGCGAATGGCATGCTCGGCACGGTCGAGATCGACGATGACGCCGGACTTCACGCCTTGCGATTTCTGGTGGCCGATGCCGATGACCTGGATGCGGTGCGAGCGGCCGCGCAGGAGCTTGCCGTCATCGTTCGGCTTGAGCTTGGCCACCATGCAGCAGACCTTGTTCGAGCCGACGTCCAGCACCGTCAGGGTGCCCGACCGGCGCGACGAGGCATCGCCAGAACCGCCAAGCCAGCTCATATCTTCGTCTCCGGCTTGTGCTTGAGGGTTTTCGGCTTCTCGTTGAGCGCGGCTTCGCGCTGCGTCGCCGCCTGCGGCGTCAGCTCCACGACCAGCCGGTCTGTCAGGCGCATGTCGACGGCGGCGATGTCGCGCGACAACAGCCCCTTGTCATGGTCCATCTTGACGAGTTCGGCGAGCGCCTGATACTCGTCATCCTCGGGCAACTTGATCGTGATGCCGTTATCCAGCTTCAGGTCCCAGCGCCGTTCGCCAACGCGGACATAGCCTTTGATGCGGGCGGCGAGGTCGGGATAGTGTTCGATCCTGGCCAGGAAATCAGGCGCCTTGGCGGGCGCACCGGTGCCGATCAACAGCGGCAGGAGCACCTGCCTGCCGCCTGAGAACGGCACGATGACGGCGCCATCCTTCTCGATGACGGAGAGGTCGTTGCCCTGCTGCCAGAGCGCGAAAGCCGCACGCTCCTCGACCCGCACCTCCAGCGTGTGCGGATAGACCTTGCGCACCGCGGCAACCTGGATCCACGGCAGGGTCGCGATACGCTCCCGCGCGGCCTCGGCATCGAAGCCGATAAGCGACGTCCAGCCATCGAGTTCCAGCCTATCGAGAATGTCGATCTCCGAAGTCTGGCGGTTGCCGACCACCTTGACCTGGTCGACCGCGAAGCCGGTGCGGGCGGTGATGCTTTGAATGATGCCGTCGGCATGACCGCCGAGGTAGGCGCCATAGGCGCCACTCGAGGCCAGCAGCACCGATGACATGATCGCGGCGGAGAAGCGCGGCGCCTGGAATTCACCATCGCCCAGGCGCGTCAGGATGCGTACCGGGCGGCGAAGCACGCGAGGCAGAACGAAATGGTCCAACGACAATGGCAGGCCGAACAGCGACGGCCCGGCCGCGCCCCTCACCTTACCCTGTCCCCATTTCAACGCAGACACGAAGCGTCCTCCACCATCCAACTCAACAATTCACCAAACGAATGCCCGGCATGGGCGGCAATCTCAGGCACCAGAGACGTCGGCGTCATGCCCGGCTGAGTGTTGACCTCGAGCCATACAACCTCGCCATTTTCGGAGTGACGATCGTCATAACGGAAGTCCGACCGGGAAACGCCCCGACAGCCGACAGCTTGGTGAGCCTTGAGCGCCAGTGTCTGTATTTTTTGGTAAATATTCGGTGAAACTTTTGCGGGGCATTCGTGTTTTGATCCGCCCGCGACATATTTTGAATCATAGTCGTAGAAGGAATGGCCCGTCGGGATGATCTCGCAGACGCCAAGCGCCACATCGCCCATGACGGCGCAGGTCAGCTCGCGCCCATGGATGTAGCGCTCGACCATGACGGTATCGCCATATTTCCAGTCGGACGACCCGATCACCTGCGGCGGGTGCGATTGCCCCTCCGACACGATGACGACGCCAAAGCTCGACCCCTCGCTGACCGGCTTGACCACATAGGGCGGCTTCATCGGATGCTTGTTCTGGATGGAGAACCGGTTGGCGACCTTCGATTCGGCAACGGGGACGCCGACCGACTTGACGATCTTCTTCGCCTGTTCCTTGTTCATGGCAAGCGCCGAGGCCAGCACGCCGGAATGGCTGTAGGGAATGCCGAGATATTCGAGGATGCCCTGGATGGTACCGTCCTCGCCAAAAGGCCCGTGCAACGCATTGAAGGCGACGTCAGGCTTGAGCTCGGCAAGCACCGAGCCGACATCGCGCCCGACATCGACGCGGGTGACCTGGTAACCCTCCTGCTCCAGCGCATCGGCACAGGCCTTTCCGGAAGAAAGGGACACGGGCCGCTCGGACGAGAAACCTCCCAGCAATACGGCCACATGCTTGCTTTTCATTCCCCGTCATCCCCTCTCACCGCGGACCAAAAACCCGAGATTTTTTCCGCAACATTGAGTCCGAGTCTCCCGGCAGGTTGCCCCCCCCAGACGGAAAACGCTGAAAACGCGTCGAACGACTCAAATCAGGAAACGCTTTAGGGCAGAGAATCAGAGAGTTGATTCACTGGCAAGCACTTATGATTCCGAGAGATTCACTTTCTGAGAAAATGGATCCGAAAGCCGTGTCGCTGAGTCTTTGCAGCAACTATTTCACGGCATTTCGATCCGGTTGAAGTTCACGCATCACGTGAACTTCAAGAGGCGCTAGAGAAGCTGGCCGAGGAACTCCTGGACTGCGTATCCGGAACGGAAATTGCCGATGCGCTTGATCTCCCACTGCAACCGGATGCCGGAATGCTCGAGCACCCGCGCACGCACCGTCTCGCCGAGGTATTCGAGGTCGTAGCCGGTCGCGGTTCCGGTGTTGATCATGAAGTTGCAATGCATCGGCGACATCTGCGCACCTCCGATCATCAGCCCGCGGCAACCCGCCTTGTCGATCTCCTTCCAGGCCGAAGTGCCTTCCGGATTCTTGAAGGTCGAGCCGCCCGTCTTCTCGCGGATCGGCTGCACGGTCTCGCGATGGTTCTGCACCGCTTCCATCGCCGCCTTGATCACCGCCCTGTCCTCGGCAAAGCCTTCGAAAACGGCCGAAGTGAAGATCAGCCCGGCGGGCGCCGCCGAATGACGGTAGGCATAGCCCATCTCAGCATTGCTCAGCGTTTGGGCGTTGCCCGCGCGGTCGAGCGCCCGGACCTCGACGACGCGCTCGCGCGTCTCGACCCCGTTGGCGCCGGCATTCATCCTGAGCGCGCCGCCGATAGCGCCTGGAATGCCGTGATAGAAATGAAAGCCGCCAATGCCGGCCTCGAGCGCCACCGCCGCCATGCGCTTGTCTGGCGTGGCGGCACCTGCTTTGATCCTGATCGGGGAAACGATCTCGGCCTCGCCAAAGCCCTTGGCCGAAAGCCTGATGACGAAACCCAAAATGCCGCCGTCGCGGACCAGAAGGTTCGAGCCTACACCAACGATGGTCAAGGGTATCTCTTCTGGAACGGCTCTGAGGAAGGCCGACAGATCCTCCTCGTCCGCCGGCTGGAACAGCGCCTCGGCAAGGCCGCCAGCCCGGAACCAGGTGATCTTGTCCATCTCGGCATTCGGCGTGATGCGGCCGCGCAGGCCGGCCAGGCGGTCGCCAAGTCTGTCGATCAGGGCCTGGCCGTTCATCATGGGGCGGCAAGCTCCTTCGGCAGCGCATAGGCCCACTGAGTGATATTGCCGGCGCCGAGAAAGACGACGAAGTCGCCGGGCTTGGCGATGTCGCGGATGACGGGCGCGATGTCGGCCGGCCCCTCGATGTAGCGGGCGTCGCGATGGCCGCCGGCGCGGATACGTGACACCAGCGCGTCCGATGTCACGCCGTCCATCGGCTCTTCGCCGGCGGCGTAGACCGGGGCGACCATCACCGTGTCGGCATCGTTGAAGCAGGCGGAGAACTCGTTGAACAGATCATGCAACCGGGTGAAGCGGTGCGGTTGGGCAATGGCGATGACACGCCCGTTGGTGGCGCTGCGCGCCGCCTTCAGCACCGCCGAGATTTCGACCGGGTGGTGGCCGTAATCGTCGAACACGTCGACACCGTTCCAAGAACCGGTGTGGGTGAAGCGGCGCTTGACGCCGGCGAAGGACGACAGGCCCTTCTTGATCGCCTCGGCCGACAGGCCGAGTTCGTGCGCGACCGCGATCGCGGCGGTCGCGTTGGAGACATTGTGGCGGCCGGGCATCGGCAAGCGCAGGCCCGATATCGCCGTCTGGCCGCGCCCCTTGCGGTCGCGGATGATCACGTCGAACTCCGAGGTCGCCCCCGCCATGCGATGGTTGGTGAAGCGCACATCGGCCTGCGCGTTCTCGCCATAGGTGATGACGCGCCGGTCCTCGATGCGCCCGACCAGCGCCTGCACTTCCGGATGATCGGTGCACATCACTCCGAAGCCATAGAAAGGCACGTTCTCGACGAACTGGCGGAACGCTTCGCGCACATTGTCGAAATTGCCATAATGATCGAGATGCTCGGGATCGATGTTGGTGACGACGGCGATGTCGGCCGGCAGCTTGAGGAAGGTGCCGTCGCTCTCGTCGGCTTCGACCACCATCCACTCGCCATCGCCCATGCGGGCGTTGGTGCCGTAGGCATTGATGATGCCGCCATTGATGACGGTCGGGTCGAGCCCGCCGGCCTCGAGCAGCGTCGCCACCATCGAGGTCGTCGTCGTCTTGCCGTGCGTGCCGCCGATCGCCACCGCCTGGCGGAAACGCATCAGTTCGGCCAGCATCTCCGCGCGGCGCACGATCGCCAACAGCTTTTCACGCGCCGCCTTCAGCTCCGGATTCGACTTCTTGATCGCCGTCGAGACGACGATGACCTCGGCTTCACCGAGATTCTCCGCCTTGTGGCCGACGAAGCATTCGATGCCCTTGTCGCGCAGCCGCTGTACATTGGCGCTTTCGGCCTGGTCGGACCCTTGCACCTTGTAGCCGAGATTGTGCAGTACCTCGGCGATGCCGCTCATGCCGATGCCGCCAATGCCGATGAAATGCACGAGGCCGATGGTCTGCGGCATCTTCATGGGTGCGTCCCCTTCCTGAAATCCGATACTGTTTTGCGGGACGCAATAGCCTCTGTGAGGTCGGCGAGCAACCGCGCCGCGTCGGGCCTGCCCACCGACTTGGCCGCGGCAGCCATCGTCGCCAGCCGCTCCGGTTGGTCTATCAGGGCGCCGAGCAGTGCCGCGATGCGCTCGGGCGAAAGCGAGGATTGCACATGCACTTCGCCACCGCCAGCGGCCGCAAGCGCGGCTGCATTGGCCGCCTGGTCGTGGTCGAGCGCGAAGGGGTAGGGCACCAGCAACGCCGGCCGGCCGATGACGGCGATTTCCGACACGGTCGAGGCGCCGGAACGCGAGATTACAAGATGCGCGGCCGCTATGCGCGCCGCCATGTCGGTGAAGAACGGCGAGACCTCGACGGCGACACCGAGCGCGGCATAGGCCGCCTTCACCCGAGCCACGTCGTCCGCGCGAGCTTGTTGGGTCATGACAAGGCGCTTGCGCTGTGCATCGGAAAGCAGCGCGATTGCCCCCGGCATGGCATCGGAAAAGAATTGTGCGCCCTGGCTGCCGCCGAACACCAGCAGGCGGAAGGGCTCATCCCCGGTTGAAGCAGCGTAAGGCGTCCTGGCCGCTTCGAGCACAGCCGGGCGGACCGGATTGCCGGTCGTCACCGTCTTGGCGCCGGCCGCGCTTTCATCCTGCGGCAGGAAGCCGCCGGCGATCGCGTCGACACGGCCGGCCAGCGCGCGGTTGGCGCGCCCCATCACCGCGTTCTGCTCGTGGATCAGCGTCGGCACCTTGCGCCGCGTCGCCGCGTAGAGCGGCGGCAAGGTCGGATAGCCGCCAAAGCCGACCACGGCCTCCGGCTTGATCCTGCCGATGACGGCGGAGGCCTGACGCACGCCGCTCCAGATTTTCCAGAAGGCGCCGAGCAGGGCAAAGGGATTTTTCGAGCCTAACGTCGCCGACTGGATCGGATGGACGGCGGCCGCCGGAAAATGGGCGGCAAACCGTTCGGCCCGGGTGTCGGTCGCCAGATGCACCGCCCAGCCGCGCTCGAGGAGTTCATGCGCCAGGGCTTCGGCTGGAAACAGATGTCCGCCGGTTCCGCCCGCGGCGAGAAGGATAACGCCTCTGGCCATGTCACTCCGCCGGCATCGCGCGCTGCGGCAGGGTAAAGCCCATCTGCTTGCGCTTTTCCGGCCGCTTGCGCGTCAGCGCCAGCACCATCCCCATTGAGATGGCGATGGCGATCTGCGAGGAGCCGCCATAGGAGATGAAGGGCAGCGTCATGCCCTTTGCCGGCACCAGTTGCAGGTTGACGCACATGTTGATCACGGCCTGCAGGCCGAACACCGTGACCAGACCGCCGACCGCATAACGGGTGAAGTCGTCATGCTCCTTGAGCGCCGTGTTGAGACCGCGCAGCACGATGAAGGCGAAGATCGACATGATGAAGAAGCACATGATCAGCCCGAACTCCTCGCCCGCGACCGAGAAGACGAAGTCGGCATGGCTGTCGGGGATGACACGCTTGACCGTGCCCTCGCCCGGCCCGACACCGAACCAGCCGCCATTGATCAGCGCATCGCGGCCCATGTCGACCTGGAACGTGTCGCCCTCGCCGGTGAGAAACTTGTCGATGCGCAGCGCGACGTGCGGAAACACCGTGTAGGCGGCGAAGACACCGCCGACGCCGGCGGCGCCCAGCACGATGATCCAAAGCCATGGCAGCCCCGCCATGAAGAACATGATGCCCCAGGTGCCGGTGGTCAGCATGGTCTGTCCGAGGTCCGGCTGCGCCACCAGCAGCGACACGACCAGCACTAGGAGCAGCATGGCGAACAGATTGCCCGGAATGTCGGGCTGGCGCTTGTGTTCGGCGAACAGCCACGCGCACATGATGACGAAGGCCGGCTTCAGGAACTCGGACGGCTGGATGGACAGGCCGGCGAGCGACACCCAGCGGCGCGCGCCCTTCACCTCGACGCCAACATAGAGCACCGCCACCATGAGCACCAGCATCAGACACAGCATGATCAGCGACATGCGCCGGATCTGCCTGGAATCGAGGAAGGAGACCGCCAGCATCACGCCGAGCGCAGGCACGGTGAAGATGATCTGCCGGGTGGCGAAATGGAAACTGTCGAGGCCGATGCGTTCGGCCACAGCGGGACTTGCCGCGAAGGACAACACGATGCCGAGCCCCATCAGCGACAGAAACGCCGCCAGGAACCAGCGATCTATGGTCCACCACCAGGTTGCGACCGGACTTTTGTCGAGACGGCTCTGCATTATCGTGCCCCTCCGATGGGTTTGACGCCATCCATAGCGCTCGCAGCTTGCCTGAAGGCTTCGCCACGGACCTCGAAATTCTTGAACTGGTCGAAACTGGCGCAGGCCGGCGACAACAGCACCACCGCCTCGCCACTGTCGTCCTTGGCCGCGTCATGCGCGGCATGCTCGACCGCCGCCGCCAGCGTGCCCGAGATCTCGTAGGGCACGGCCTCGCCGAGCGTCGCCGAAAAGGCGGGCGCCGCCTCGCCGATCAGATAGGCCTTGGCGATGCGCGGGAAGAAACCGCGTAGCGGCTCGATGCCGCCTTCCTTGGGCAGGCCGCCGGCGATCCAATAAATGCGATTGAAGCTGGACAGCGCGGGTGCCGCGGCATCGGCATTGGTCGCCTTGGAATCGTTGACGAACAGCACATGGTCCTTGCGGCCAACCTGCTCCATGCGGTGCGCCAGACCCGGGAAGCTTTCCAACCCAGACTGGATCTCGCCAAGGTTGAGCCCGACCTTGAGGCAAGCCGCGACGGCGGCCAGCGCATTTTGCGCATTGTGCTGACCACGCAGCGAGCCAATGCCTTCGAGGAAGGCTACCCGGCTGTAGCGGCCGTGCACGGCTTCCATCAGATTGGTGCCGTCGGCGAAATAGCCGTCGGTCAGCGGCAGGCGCTTGGAAATGCGGACGACCTGCCGCCCTGCCCGCTCCAGCCGATCGGCGATCTGCGCGCACCAGGAATCGTCGATGCCGATGATCGCCGTCTCGCTGCCCGCCACCAGCCGCTCCTTGATGGAAGCGTAGTGCTGCATGGTGCCGTGGCGGTCGAGATGGTCGGGCGTCAGATTGAGCAGGATGCCCGCCGTCGGATCGATCGAGGGCGCAAGGTCGATCTGGTAGGACGAGCATTCGACTACATACTGCCGGCCGGGCTTCGGCGGATCGAGCGTCATCACGGCACGACCGATATTGCCACCCATCTGCGTGTCGCGCCCGGAGGCTTGAAGGATATGCGCCGTCAGCGCCGTCGTCGTCGACTTGCCGTTGGTGCCGGTGATGGCGATGAAGGGAGCATCCGGCGCACGCTGCATCCGTTCCCTGCAGAACAGCTCGATATCGCCGATGATCTCAACGCCGGCCCCGCGCGCCAATTCCACGCTCCAGTGCGGCTTGGGATGGGTCAGCGGCACGCCGGGCGACAGCACGAAGGCGGAAAAACCGGCCCAGTCGGCGCCACGCAGGTCGCCGGTGGCGATGCCGGTCGCGGCTGCCTTGGCGACGCTGCCGGGATTGTCGTCCCAGGCCAGCACCTCGGCTCCGCCCTCGATCAGCGCGCGCGCCGTGGCGATCCCCGAGCCGCCGAGCCCGAAGAGCGATACACGCTTGCCTGCGAAGGATGCTGCGGGGATCAAGTAGCGGCCTATCTGAGCTTGAGAGTGGAAAGGCCGACCAGCGCCAGGATGACGGCGATGATCCAGAAGCGGATCACCACCTGGCTTTCGGTCCAGCCGAGCTTTTCGAAATGATGGTGGATCGGCGCCATCAGGAACACGCGCTTGCCGGTCATCTTGAAGTAGCCGACCTGGATGATGACCGAGAGAATCTCGACCACGAACAGGCCGCCGACGATGACGAGCACGATCTCGTGCTTGGTGGCGACGGCGACCGTGCCGATCAGGCCGCCCATGGCCAGCGATCCGGTGTCACCCATGAAGATCGCCGCGGGCGGCGCGTTGAACCAGAGGAAGCCGAGGCCGGCGCCGATGACCGCGCCAAGCACGACCGCCAGTTCACCTGTGCCGGGCACGAAATGGATCTGCAGATATTCGGCGAAAACCGCGTTGCCCGAGAGATAGGCGATAACGCCGAAGGACGCCGCCGCGATCATGATCGGCACGATCGCCAGGCCGTCGAGGCCATCTGTCAGGTTCACCGCATTGCCGGCGCCGACGATGACGAAGCAGGAGAACGGAACGAAGAACCAGCCTAGGTTGATGATGAATTCCTTGGCGAAGGGGAATGTCAGCGACGACGAGAACGGCGCCTGGCCATTGTGCATGATCGCCCAGGCGGCGATGCCGGCGATAGCGAATTCCAACGCAAGCCGCGCCTTGCCGGAGAAGCCGAGATGCGACTGCTTCGTCACTTTCAGATAGTCGTCATAAAAGCCGATCGAGCCGAAGCCGAGCGTCACCAAAAGCACCACCCAGACATAGATGCTGGACAGGTTCGCCCACAAAAGCGACGAGCCGATGATGCCGGACAGGATCATCAGTCCACCCATGGTCGGCGTGCCTGCCTTCTTGAAATGGGTCTGCGGCCCGTCGGCCCGGATCGGTTGGCCCTTGCCTTGCCTGAGCCGCAGCGAATTGATGATGGTCGGCCCGAAGATGAAGACGATCAGCGCGGAGGTGATCAGCGCCCCGCCGGTGCGGAACGTGATGTAGCGGAAGACATTGAAGACAGAGACCTTGTCCGCGAAATCGACCAGCAGTGTGAACATGCGCTTTCGTCCCCCGACTAGGTCTGGTTGCTTGTTGTCGTTTCAGCCGGGAATTTGCCCAGCAGCGCATCGACCAGTTTTGCAAAACCGATGCCCTTCGACGATTTGATCATCACCACGTCGCCCGGCTTCAGCGCGGCGAGCAGCACCGGCTTCAACTCCTCGACGCCTGCGCGGTATTCCGTCCTGATATCGTCCGGCAGCGCTTCCGCCAGCGACCGCATTTCCGGGCCACCGAGAAAGACCGTCCGGGTGCCCGTGCCGACGATGAGATCGGCAAGAGCGGCATGCAGCTTGGCCGAGTGATCGCCGAGTTCGAGCATGTCGCCAAGCACGGCGATGCGCCTGCCCTCGCCCGTCACGGGAGTCGCGTTGAGCAGCGCCATCGCGGCCGCCATCGAGGCCGGATTGGCGTTGTAGCTCTCGTCGATCAGCGTGATCGAGCCACCTGCCTGGCCCGAAATCGGGCTCCCGGGATGCCTTAGCACGTGGCGCTTGCCGCGCCCGCGCTCGGCCGAAAGATCGGCCAGCGCCAATGCAACCTTGTCGAGATCGGCGCCAACCAGATGCGCGGCGCCGAGCACCGCCAGCACGTTCTGCACCATGTGCCGGCCGGGCGCGCCGATACGGGCGATCATATCGTGGCCGCTGATCCTGGCGGCGATGTCGGAATGGTCGGCATGCAACTCACACTTGACCAGCTTGAAGGTCGAGCGCGCATTCTCGCCGAAGCCATGGATATGCTCGACGCCGGCAGCCCGTGCCATCTTGTCCAGCAGCTTGAAACGCGCATCGTCGCGGTTGAGGACGGCAGCACCATCGGGCTCAAGGCCCTCGAAAATCTCGGCCTTGGCCTGGGCGATCTCGTCCAGGTTGCGGAAGAAGCCAAGATGCGCGGCCGCGATCATGGTGACGATGGCGACATGCGGCCGCACCATCTTCACCAGCGGCCGGATCTCGTTGGGGTGGTTCATGCCGATCTCGAACACGGCATAATCGCAATCGGCGGGCATGCGCGCCAAGGTCAGCGGGACACCCCAATGATTGTTGAAGGACTGCGCCGAGGCATGCACCTTGCCGACGGCCGAAAGCACGTGGCGCAGCGCCTCCTTGGTCGTGGTCTTGCCCGCCGAGCCGGTCACCGCGACGATCTTGGCTTGCGAGCGGGCGCGTGCCGCGACACCTAGCTTTTCCAGCGCGACCAGGACGTCGTCGACGACAATGATTGGCGCGGTCAACCGACCAAGTGAGGGCAGCTTGCCTTCTGCCACCACCAGCACGCCGGCGCCGGCCTTGATTGCCGCGGTGACGAAGTCATGGCCGTCCATCGCCTCGCCCTTGATGGCAAAGAAAGCGTCGCCCGGCTGCAGGCTGCGGCTATCGATCGAAATGCCCGATATACCTTCGGGCATGGGGCCGAGCGGCCGCCCGTCCGTGGCGGCAACCAGCGCTTCCGACGTCCACAGCAAGCTCATGCGGCATGCTCCCGGAGCGCGGTGCGCACTTCCTCGTGGTCGGAGAAATGCAGGGTTTCCGAGCCGATCGTCTGGCCTTCCTCATGGCCCTTGCCGGCCACGATCAGTGTGTCGCCGGCATGCAGCATGGCGACAGCCTCGTGGATAGCCTTGCGCCGGTCGCCGATCTCCATGGCGCCGGGCGCGGCCTCAAGAATGGCGGCGCGGATGGTTTCGGGCACTTCCGAGCGCGGATTGTCGTCGGTGACGATGACGACATCGGCAAGCCGTGTCGCGATCTCGCCCATGATAGGTCGTTTGCCACGATCGCGGTCGCCGCCGCAGCCGAAGACCACCATGACACGGCCGGTGGTGAACGGACGCACCGAGGCCAGCACGTTTTCGAGCGCGTCGGGCTTGTGCGCGTAATCGACATAGACCGGCGCGCCGCTCGCCGTGGTGCCGACGAGATCGAGCCGGCCCGGCGCGCCTTTCAATTTCTGCAATGCCGCCAAGGCTTTGGTGACAGGCATTCCAGTGGAAATGGCAAGCCCCGCCGAAACCAGCGCATTCGCAATCTGGAAATCGCCAGCGAGCGGCAGGTCGATCTCGTGGATCACACCGTCGGCCTCGACCTCGGCACGCTGGCGATGACGCTCATGCTCGACCCGCTTCAGCCTGAGGAAATCGCCATGGCGGCCGACCGTCAGCACGTCGAGCCTGGCGGCCCGCGCTGCCCTTATCGTCGGTTCGGACCACGGATCGTCGGCGAAGACGATGGCGGGGGCGCGCTTCGGCAGCAGCGTATCGAACAGGCGCAATTTGGCGCGATGATAATCCTCGATCGTCGGATGGTAATCCATGTGGTCGCGGCCGAGATTGGTGAAGCCCCCGGCCGAGAGCTTCACCCCATCGAGGCGGCGCTGGTCGAGACCGTGGCTGGAGGCCTCCATCGAGGCGTGGGTAACGCCGGCATCGGCCAATTCCCTGAGCAACCGGTGCAGGGCGACCGGATCGGGTGTCGTCAGCGAACCATATTCGTTGCGGCCGGGCGCGACCACGCCAGTGGTCCCGATCGAGGCGGCGGCGTATCCCGCCTGTTCCCAAATCTGCCTGGTGAAGGCGGCGACCGAGGTTTTGCCGCTGGTGCCTGTAACCGCGACCATGGTTTGCGGCTGTTTGCCGAAGTAGCGGGCGGCACTCAACGCCAGCGCTAGGCGCGGATCCTCGACCGCCAGCACCGGAACCGGCAAATCGGCAAGGGCGCTGCCTTTACCCACGACGATAATGGCGGCGCCACGCCGGGCCGCGTCGGCGGCGTAGCTCGCGCCATCGGCCTTGGTTCCGGCAAGCGCGAAAAAGACGACGCCCGGTTTTACCTGGCGGGAATCGGACGAGATGCCGGTAACCTCCAGATCGGCGGAAGCTGTTCCTTCGACTGGCAGGATACCGGCTAGATCTTTGAGCTTCATCGAGTCCCGTTCACCGCAACAAAATAGCGCGCAGTTGCCGGCGCGCCCTAAGAATCACTGATAGGAAACCAGCGTTGCACCATTTTCATGGCTGAAATCTGGCTTCACGCCAAGCATGGCCGCTGAACGCCTGATGATATTGCCGGCCATAACCCCGGCATTGTTGGCGGCGACGTCGGTCATCCCAGGCTTTTCCGGATGCGGGGCGTCGGCGATCGTGAACACCAGATATTGCGGATCGTCCATCGGAAAGGCGGCGACAAAGGTGTTGAAATTCAACTCCTTCGAGTAACGGCCGTTGATGACCTTCTCGGCCGTGCCGGTCTTGCCGCCGACGCGGTAGCCGGGAACGCGGGCGTTTCTGGCCGAACCCTTCTCGGCGTTGAGCGAATAGAGGTAGCGCATGCCCTCGACAGTCTTTTCGGTAACCACTTTCTTGGCCGCCGCCATCGCGTCCTCTTGGCTGCGGACCAGGAATGTCGGCTGCATAAGGAAGCCGCCATTGACCAGCGCCGCGCAGCCGACAGCCGCTTGCAGCGGCGTCGTCGACACGCCATGGCCAAAGGCGATGGTGAACGAATTGACCTGTTTCCAGACTTTCGGTTCGGTCGGGCGGGCGACTTCAGGCAGTTCGGTCTGCATCTTCTCCAGGATGCCGAGGCGATGCAGGAATTCGCGGTGCGCCTCGATGCCGACCAGCTCTGCTTCCCTGGCCGATCCGATGTTGGACGAATAGAGGAACACCTCCGGCAACGACAGCACACGGTTCTTGCCGTGGAAATCGTGGATGGCCTGGTGGCCGACGCGGATTGGATGCGAAGCGTCGAAGCGGCTCGACATCGTCGCCTTGCCGGAATCGAGCGCCATGGCCGAGGTGAAGCTCTTGAACGTCGAGCCCATTTCATAGAGCCCCGCCGACATCCGGTTGAGCCGGTCCTTGTCCTGCGCATTGTAGGGGTTGTTCGGATCGAAATCCGGCACCGAGGCCATGGCCACCACTTCGCCGGTCTTGACGTTGAGCACGACAGCGCCCGCGCCCATGGCGCGATAGCGTTCCAGGCCGGCGGCGATCTCGTCGCGCACCACATGCTGGATGCGCAGGTCGATCGAAAGCTTCACCGGCCTGAGATCCTTCGCCACCGCCAGGCCCGACGCCTGCAGGTCGCTCAGGCCCTGCTCATCGATATATTTCTCCATGCCGGAGATGCCCTGGTTGTCGATGTTGGTCAGGCCGACAACGTAGGACGAGGTTTCGCCGCTTGGATAGAAACGGCGCTTTTCGGTGCGGAAGCCAAAACCGGGAATGCCGAGCTGCATGATGTCGGCCTGCTGCTTAGGCGTCAGCTGCCGCTGCAGCCAGACGAAGCCGGCGCCGCTCTTCAGCTTGTGATAGGTCTGCTCGTAGTCGATTTCGGGCAGCACCGTCGACAGCTTCTCGATCGCCTCGTCGGCATCGACGATGCGGCGCGGCTCGGCGAACAGCGACGCCGTCTTGATGTCGGTGGCCAGCACTTCGCCGTTGCGGTCGACAATGTCAGGCCGCGAGGCGGTCACCCGGCTCTGCGGGCCGCCCGACAGGTCGGGTGTCTGGAAACCGAGATAGACCAGCCGCCCCGATATGGTCGAGAAGATGCCGAAGAACACCGCCATCGTCATCACGATGCGCGCCTTGCCCTTGCCGCCAGTCGCCTTGCGGGCGCCTTCGACCACGATCGATCTTTCCTCGCCCGTCCTGGCGCGGCTTACCGACGCGAAGCGCTTCAGCAGTTTGCCGATCATTGGGCAATATCTCCGGTCACGACGGGATCCTTGTCGCCTGAAGGCGCCTTGTCGGAATTGTCGGCCATGGCGCCCTGGCGCCCGTTCAGGATGTCCTGGATATCGAGGGCCTTGGCCGGCAGGTCGCCCAGGCCCACGATCTGGCGGGCACTGACCGGCTCCAGCGCGAGCTGCGCTTTATAGAGTTCGGCCAGCTTCTGCAGGCGCGACGGCTGGGTGAGCAGGCTCCAGTCGGCTTTGAGCAGGTCGATCGTGTCCTCCTCGTAACGTATCTCAGCGTGGATCTTCTGCACGGCCGCCAACTGGTCCTCGGCCTCGCGCTTGGCCTTGTAGGTCAGGGCGGCCGCCGAAACCATGACGGCGATCAGGACTATGTCGCTGGTACGAAACACGTGCTTACCTCTCCCCCGGCCGGTCGATGCCGGGAAGCTTTGGAAGGCCGAAAATCGAAAAATCGTCGCCCCGCGCCGGAGCCTCGGTGCGGATCGCGGCACGCAGCCTGGCCGAGCGGGCGCGTGGGTTGGCCGCAACCTCGGCGTCGCCTGCGGTCACCCCGCCACCAGCCTTGCGGAATGTCGCGGTGCGCGCCTGCGCCTCCGGCATGTGGCGCGAGCCGGTCATGGTGTCGGCGCGGTCGGCGATGAAGCGCTTGACGATACGGTCTTCCAGTGAATGGAACGTCACCACGGCGAGTCGTCCACCAGGCTTCAGCACGCGTTCGGCCGCGAACAGCGCCCTGGTCAGTTCGCCGAGCTCGTCATTGACGAAGATGCGTAGCGCCTGGAAGACGCGGGTCGCCGGATGAATCTTGTCCTTCGGCGCGCGTCCGATATGGGTTTCGATCGCATCGGCGAGTTCCAGCGTGCGCTCGAATGGCCGTTTTTCCCGGCGCGCCTCGATCATGCGGGCGATGCGGCCGGCGTGACGCTCTTCGCCGAGGAAGCCGAAGATGCGGGCAAGGTCGCCCGGCTTGAAACTGTTGACGACATCGGCAGCACTCAGGCCCGCCTGCGCCATGCGCATGTCGAGCGGTCCGTCGCTGCGGAAGGAAAAGCCACGCTCGGCCTGGTCGAGTTGCATGGAGGAAACGCCGATGTCGAGCACGACGCCATCGGCGCTTTCGACCTTGTCGTCGAGCGTCGAGAATGGCGCCTGCACCAGCTTCAGCCGGCCGCCGGATTGCGCCTCGAGGTCGCGCCCGGCCGCGATCGCATCTGGATCGCGGTCTATGGCAATCACGGACGCGCCCGTCGCCAGGATGGCCTTGGTGTAGCCGCCGGCGCCGAACGTGCCGTCGATGACGATGTCGCCCTCCGCCGGCGCCAGCGCTTCCAGCACTTCGCCAAGCAGGACCGGAATGTGGCGGACCGATCCGCCAACGGCGTTGACATCATCGCCGTGGTCCACCGTCATTCCGGTCGCTCCCCAGCCTTGGCCTCGTGAGCCTTCGTCCCCTGCCGAAGCTGCAAAAGCCTGGCACGCGCCTGCGCCCCATAGGTCGCTAGCCGTCCCGGCTCCCAGATCTGAAAGAAATTGCCGCGCCCGACAAAGGCCACCTCTGCGGAGATGCCGGTATGTTCGCGAATGAAATCGGTCATGGTGATGCGGCCGTCCTGGTCGAGTTTCAGGAACGCTCCGTCGCCATGGCAGAAGAACGACATGTCGTCCGCGGTCCGCAGGAACGGGTCTTCCTGCGCGATGCGTTGCTCGTAGCGGTCGAGCAGATCGAGCCCGCCGACATCCATCGCAGGCAGGTCCAGGCAACGCAACGCGTAGAGTTCCGAATAGCCGCGCTTCTGCACCACGGCACGGAAATGCGCCGGCACGGACACCCGCCCCTTCGCATCGATCCTGCTCACCGTGTTCGACAGAAACCGGTCCATCACACGTTGCGGCCGCCTGCGCGGCCGCACCCCTCTTCATCGTGTCGTACGCGCCACCGCAGCGCTGCGTCTGCCCCGCACCAACCCCGTCCACACGGGCGAAAATCCGCAAACGCGCAGCCGCCGCGGCTGCCCGATTGGCGTACGCTTTACCCTGACGCGGAACGAAGGCTTTGATGTCGAAATGGGATACCATGGGGCACTATGGGCGTCAACGGGAATAGGGCTTCGCAACCATGCGCATCACACCGATGAGAAAGGCTGTGACGGCACGATTCGTCTTTATGGTCTATTAAGCCTAACGAACCGTTTAGAGCCTCGCTGGTCCAACTGGAGATGCCTTGCCGCGAGCCGCGGCCGGGCATAGCGTCTCCCCCATCTCACCGATCGCCAAGGGATTTGAAACTCGATGTCTGAAACTGCCAAATCGCGCGCCGCGGCCCTTCCCCATTTGCGTCGCAGCGGGTTTGCCATGGGCGATTCCATTCCCCTGCCACTGACCATGGCCGCCATCTTTCATGCACCGGGCGATGCCACCGGCTTCAATCAGTACGGCCGTTTCAGCAACCCGACATGGGATGCCGTCGAACACATGTTGTCCCATTTGGAAGACGCGCCCTGCGTCGGTTTTCCCTCGGGAATGGCAGCGATCTCGGCGGCATTCTTTGCCGTGCTCAAGGCCGGCGACCATGTCCTGCTGCCTTCGGACGGCTATCACACCACCAGGGCGCTGGCTGATCGCTTCCTGAAACCGCTCGGCGTCTCCTACGATGTGCGGCCGACATCGACTTTCCTCGACGGCGGTTTTGCGGGCTACCGCCTGGCCTTCGTCGAAACGCCGGCCAATCCGGGGCTGGACATCTGCGATATCGCCGCTGTCGCCGATGCCGTCCACAAGGCCGGCGCGCTGCTGGTGGTCGACAACACGACGATGACGCCCTTCGGCCAGCGTCCTCTCGATCACGGTGCCGATATCGTTGTCGCCGCCGACACCAAGGCACCCAATGGCCATTCCGACGTGCTGTTCGGACATGTTGCCAGCCGCAATGCGGATATCATCGCAGCCGTGACCGGCTGGCGCGAGGTCTCGGGCAGCATCCCCGGGCCGTTCGAAGCCTGGCTGGTGCATCGCGGCCTGGAAACATTGGATGTGCGCTTCGACCGCATGTGTTCGTCGGCGGAAGTGATCGCGCGGCGCCTGCAAGGCCATCGGGCGATCAACGGCTTGCGCTATCCCGGCCTGGAAGGCGATCCCTCGCACAATCTTGCCCGCGCCCAGATGGAGCGCTTCGGCTTCCTCATCTCCTTCGAACTTGCTTCGGAGCAGAAAGCCGAGGACTTCATCAACAATTGCGACCTGATGCAGGCCGCAACCTCCTTCGGCGGCGTCCACAGCTCGGCCGAACGGCGCTTGAAGCGAGGTGACGCGGTTCCGGCTGGGTTCGTTCGCCTGTCGGTCGGTTGTGAGCCGGTGGAAGAACTCTGGAAAGCGATCGAGGCCTCGCTGGACAGAATCAGCGACTGAACGGGCTGATCACGGCCCGAGGTCGTCGGCCTCGATGTTGCGATGGCCGTGCAGCACGCGAAGTATTCGATCACATCACCGCCGACCCGGTACAAGGTGAGATATTCGCCGACAATCAGATGGCGTATTCCCGGCGCTATGGCGCAACCTTCCGGTACCAAAGGGTTAATCCCAGGTGTCGTGGAGAGAAACTGCCAGCTGGCCTGTAAGCCGGGTTTTGTATGGCCCTCGCCCCTTGCGACGCGAGAACGTGGCGGCCATTCATCTTGGGCGCATGTTGCCATGCGCCTCACGCAACCTACCCGGACGGTGGGCCGGAAACAGCCCTCGAGGGTTTCCCCTCGCACCGCCCCTATTCGGTCTTGCTCCCGGTGGGGTTTACCGTGCCGCTCCTGTTGCCAGTCGCGCGGTGGGCTCTTACCCCACCCTTTCACCCTTACCCCGACAAAGTCGTGGCGGTTTGCTTTCTGTGGCACTTTCCCTGGGGTCGCCCCCGCCGGCCATTAACCGGCACCGTGTTTCCATGGAGCCCGGACTTTCCTCACCCGCGGCCTTTCGGCGTTTGCGGGTGCGGCCGCCCGGCCAGCTGGCAGGGCGTATAAAGGGGTTAACACCGCAAAACGCAACCGAAAAAGCCAGCCGTGGTCGGTTCTTATCAAGCCGGTGCCCCGACAGCCGCCAACTGAACCTTGACCTTACTGCAATAGGCCGCCGAAACCGGGTTCATGCGGGTGGCGCCATGGCCGGCATTGTATTTCAGGATGGTGCCGCAGGTCGTGCCGCCGCCGAGGTCGCGCGCCATGGCGAGATACTTCATGCCGTATTTGATGTTGGTGTCGGGATCGAACAGGCCCTTGGCCGACCCGCTGTAACCCATCATGCGCGCGGTTGCCGGCTTGATCTGCATCAGTCCGATCTCGCCGGCGCCGCCGACCATGTTCGGCCGGTAGTTGCTCTCGATCTTGATCACGGCCTGGGCCAGCGACGCCGGAACCCCGTAGGTCGCCGCGTATCGGCCGACAATCGCGGAATACTGGCCGCCGCTCGTCACCGCCTCGGTCGCCGCAGCGACGTTGCCGAGACCGATCGATGCCGTCGTCGTCATGTCCACGGTTTTGCGGCCGCGCTTTGCCTGCCTCTGGACGGAGGATTTCCCTGCTTTGGTCCAACTAGCCTTGGTCCCACTTGCCTTGGCCCAGCTTGCCTTTTCCACTTTCGCGGAAGCCTGCTTCGTCGTCGCCTTCGCACTCTTGCTGCTTTTGGCCGAAATGGCCTTGCCTTTGGCGGATGCCGCGACGAGACCCTGGTCGGCCCGTGGACTTAACGGCGCGGCGTCTGCCGCACTGAAGGCAAAACTCATTACCCCGGCAGCAAGAGCTGCCGTTAAACCAGTCAATTTCTGCATGTGATCCTGTTCTGTTGGGGCCACGCGAAGATGTTCGCGTGGCATCGCTTGATCAATATCGGAACACCCGGGGGATGGATGTCCGACAAACTGTACGAAACGCCCTTTGAAGCCCGATTTGGCGTCAATGAAGGCGAGGCAAGTCACTTTCAGTGACAGTTTGTAACTTTATGACTGGGAAGGATTACTTGGACCGGCTCTTGACCTGAGGTCAATTCCTCACGGAAGCAAGCAGTTTCTGCAGCGTGCGCATCGTCGAGCCGTCGGCGATTCCATCGATCCGGCGCGGTCGAAAATGCCGTTGAAAGGCCTCGACGACAATTCGTGTCCGGTCGTCGAAAACGCCCGATATCTCGACGCCATAGCCATAAAGCGACAGCATCGACTGCAGCGTCTCCACATCGGCACCGCGGTCACCGGGCTTCAGCGCGGCTCCGCGCCTGACGGGAGCGGCCGGCACCAGATGGCCGACGCCAGCCTCGAACAGTGCCGCCCAGGGGAACTTCTCGCCGGGATCGATCTTGCGCCCCGGCGCCACGTCGGAGTGCGCCAGCACCCGCTCGGCGGCGATCGCGTGCCGCGCGGCAATCCCCTTGCACAGCTCGATGACCACCGCGATCTGACGTTTCGGAAAGCCGGGATAGCCGAGTGAATGGCCGGGATTGACGATTTCGATGCCGACCGAGCAGGAATTGATGTCGGTGCGTCCGAACCAGGAACTCTGGCCGGCGTGCCACGCGCGATCGCTTTCCCGGACCATCTGCACGATGTGACCATTCTCGTGGACGAGATAATGCGACGAGACTTCACTCGCCGGGTCGCACAGCCAGGCTTCGGCCCCAGCGCCGGTTGCCATGCCCGTGTAGTGCAGCACAATCATGTCGGGCTTCTGCGCATCGCGCCTTGGCCCGAAATTCGGCGATACCCTGACCTCGGCGCTCGGCTCGTCGGGCAGGAAGCCACTCATGCGTGCCGCAGTCCCCGCTCGATCATCTCGTAGGCGGCGTTGATCGCCGCGACCCTGGTCGTCGCGATCTTGATGAATTCCTGCGGCAGCCCGCGCGCGATCAGCCTATCCGGGTGGTTGTCCGACACCAGCTTGCGATAGCGTTTCCTGACCTCCTCTAACGGCTTCCCCCGCTCGATGCCGAGGACGACATAGGGGTCGCCGGCACCAAGATTGACGTGCCGCGCCATGATCGATTCGTAGTGCGTCTCGTCGATACGGAAGATCTCGGCGATACGGTGCAGGAAGATGCCTTCGCGCTCATGCACCAGCCCATCGGCCTTGGCGATGTGGAACAGGCCGTCGAGTATGTCTTCCAGCATCACGCAATTGGAGTGCCCGGAGCCGCAGAGCTGCGCCATGCGCTCGGCATAGGTTTCGAAACCGGCGACGTCCCGCTGGGCCAGATCGAACAGCCGCGCGACGTTGCGCGTCTCCTTCGGCGGCACTTCGAAGATTTCCTGGAAGGCGCGCACCTCATCCTGGGTGACGATGCCATCTGCCTTGGCCATCTTGGCCGACAGCGCGATCATCGCCACAGAGAAGGCAATGCGGCGGCGCAGGTCTGCATCGCCGGAGAAAACCGTGCGCACAGCTTCGACCACGTCGGCGACGCCTGATGTGGTTGACGACGAAACCCGCGTGATGAAGTCGCCGAGGCGATCCCAAATCGACATGGCCAGCTTCATAGAGCCAACCGGTCCCCGCTATCAAGCCATTAACGGCCTCTCTTTTTCGGGCCCCTGACCAGAGACGATCGACGGTCCCGAGCGCGGTCTCCACGAGAAAAGGCCGGCATGAAGCCGGCCTTCCTCCCAAGACACTTACTGCTTACAAACTACTGCGCGGGCGCAGGAGCGGGCGTTGCCGGAGCCGGCTCGGCAGGCTTGGTCGAATTATCGGCCGGGGCCGCAGGCTTCATCGGCTGCTCGGCAACCGGCGGATTGGTGCTCTGCGTTGTGGTGTTGTCAGTGCCTTTGCCGCTGTCGCTGCAGGCCGCGACGCCCAGCAGGGCAAGGGCGGACACCGAAGCAAGAATGAGCTTTTTCATTACGTCTCTCCTTCAACACACGTTCACGTTGCGGTGAACGGTCGAAGGAGAAATGCTCTGGACGGCCACGGGTTTCATAACGTTGCGTTTCCGCCTGTAACATCAATGGCATGCAGGCGACATTGCTGCCGGCGCTTCGGCGCTTTAACAACGACTCCGGAAACGAAATACCGGAGACAGCCGCATGACCGCGAAATGGGATTTCTGGATCGATCGCGGCGGCACCTTCACCGATATTATCGGTCGCGACCCGCAAGGCGGGCTGCATCCGCGCAAGTTGTTATCGGAGAATCCTGAAGCCTATGCCGATGCGGCCATTCAGGGCATCCGCGACCTGCTCGACCTTGAAGCGGCCGCCGCGATCCCGTCCCGCCTGATCGGCGACATCAAGATGGGCACGACGGTGGCCACCAACGCCCTCCTGGAGCGCAAGGGCGA
This sequence comes from Mesorhizobium sp. URHB0026, assembly GCF_054059755.1. Taxonomy (NCBI): domain Bacteria; kingdom Pseudomonadati; phylum Pseudomonadota; class Alphaproteobacteria; order Hyphomicrobiales; family Phyllobacteriaceae; genus Mesorhizobium; species Mesorhizobium sp. URHB0026. Next base: position 5,086,420 of record NZ_JBSSCN010000001.1, read on the forward strand.
CCGCGTGTTGTTGCTCATCACCAAGGGGTTTCGCGACGCGCTAGGGATTGCGTACCAGGCGCGACCGGACATTTTCGCCAAGGAGATCATCCTTCCCGAACAGCTTTATGAGCGCGTCATCGAGGTCGACGAGCGCGTGCTCGCCGACGGCTGCGTCGAACGGCTGCTCGACATATCAGCCTGCCGGCCGGCCATGGAACAAGCGAAAGCCGATGGCATCGACGCGGTGGCGATCGTCTTCATGCATGCCTGGAAATACCCCGATCACGAGAAGGCGGTGGCCAAGGTCTGCCGCAAGCTTGGTTTCGGCCAGGTCTCGGTCAGCCACGAGGTCTCGCCGTTGATCAAGCTGGTCGGCCGCGGCGACACCGCGGTGGTCGACGCCTATCTGTCACCAATCCTCTCCCGCTATGTGCAAAGGGTGGCGGGAGAGCTGGGTGCGGCGAGAGAAAACAACGGATTCCCCCGCCTGATGTTCATGATGTCTTCTGGCGGGCTCACCGCCGCCGACATGTTCCAGGGCAAGGACGCACTGCTGTCGGGCCCGGCCGGCGGCGTGGTCGGCATGGTCGAGACGGCGAAGCTCGCCGGTTTCGACAAGGTCATCGGCTTCGACATGGGCGGCACGTCCACCGACGTCGCCCACTATGACGGCGGGTATGAACGGGCCTTCGACACCGAAGTGGCTGGTGTGCGCGTCCGCGCGCCGATGATGCGCATCCACACGGTCGCCGCCGGCGGCGGCTCGATCCTGCACTACGAGGCCGGCCGTTTCCGCGTCGGACCGGACTCCGCGGGCGCCAATCCCGGCCCCGCCGCCTACCGGCGAGGCGGCCCGCTGGCGGTGACCGATGCCAATGTGATGCTCGGCAAGCTGCAGCCTGATTTCTTCCCGTCGATCTTCGGTTCCCGCCAGGACGCACCGCTCGACGCGGAAACCGTGCGTGCGAAATTCGCGGCACTTGCCACCGAGATCGGCGATGGCCGGCCGCCCGAATCGGTCGCCGAGGGCTTCGTCACCATCGCGGTCGAGAACATGGCCAATGCGATCAAGAAGATTTCCGTGCAGCGCGGCTACGACATCACCGAATATCTCCTGAACTGCTTCGGCGGCGCCGGCGGACAGCATGCGTGCCTGGTCGCGGACGCGCTTGGCATGGAGGCCGTGCTGATCCATCCCTTCTCCGGCCTGCTTTCGGCCTATGGCATCGGGCTGGCCTCGGTGTTCGCCTCGCGCCAGCAGGCGCTGCTCAAGCCGCTCGCCGAAGAGTCCATAACGGAGATTGGCGACCTCATCGCCACCTTGAAAAAGGCCGTTATCGCGGAGCTGGCGGCGCAAGGCATCGCCGAGGCCACGGTTGCCACCAGGCCGGTGCTGCACATTCGCTATGACGGCACCGACACGACCCTCCCGGTGAATTTTGAGAACGATTCGATTTTCCAGGCAAAGCGCGATTTCGAAATCGCCCACAAAGCGCAATTCGGTTTCGTCTATGACGCCAAACCGATGATGGTCGAGACCGTCGGCGTCGAGGGCACCGAAACCGGCCAGACCAGCGCCGAGGCCCATGCGCCTGCCGGACCGGCAACGATCCATCCAGCCGCTTCCGAAACCCGGCGTATCTACACGGAGGGCCAGTGGCATGAAGCTGGCGTCTACCGTCGCGAGACCCTGGGACCGTCCAATCTGGTCGCCGGCCCCGCTTTGATCATCGAGCCGAACCAGACCATCGTCGTCGAGCCGGGCTGGCGGGCCGAAATCACCGACCTCAATCACGTCGTCATACGCCGCACGAAAAAGAAAACGCGCGCCGCTGCCCTGGGCACGCAAGCCGATCCGGTGATGCTCGAAGTCTTCAACAATCTCTTCATGTCGATCGCCGAGCAGATGGGCGTGACGCTGCAGAACACCGCCTATTCCGTCAACATCAAGGAAAGGCTGGATTTTTCCTGCGCCGTCTTCGACCACACCGGGGCGCTGGTCGCCAACGCGCCGCACATGCCGGTGCATCTCGGCTCCATGGATCGTTCGGTCGAAACCATCATCCGGCTGAACTCCAGCGACATCCATCCCGGGGACGTCTTTGCCTTGAATGCCCCCTATAATGGCGGCACGCATCTACCCGACATCACCGTGGTGACACCGGTGTTCGACGACATCAGGAAAAACATCCTCTTCTGGGCGGCCTCGCGCGGCCACCATGCCGACATTGGCGGCACCGCCCCGGGCTCGATGACGCCGCTCGCCACCACGGTCGACGAGGAAGGCGTTCTGTTCGACAACTTCCGTATCGTCGACCGTAGAAAATTCCGCGAGACGGAGTTGCATACGCTGCTCACCGATCATCGCTACCCCGCCCGCAACCCGCACCAGAACATCGCCGACCTCAAGGCACAGATTGCCGCCAACGAGAAGGGCGTCGCCGAACTGCGCAAGATGGTCTCCCATTTCGGACTCGACGTCGTCGAGGCCTATATGGGCCATGTCCAGGACAATGCCGCCGAGAGCGTGCGCCGCGTGCTGGAGCGGCTGCCGGACACGTCGGAATATGAATATCCGACCGATACCGGCCAGGTCATCAAGGTGAAGATCACGGTCGACCGGCAAAAGCGCGAGGCGACCGTCGACTTCACCGGCACGTCGCCTGTCATGAAGAACAATTTCAACGCGCCCGAACCGGTCGCTCGGGCCGCCGTGCTCTACGCCTTCCGCGTCATGGTCGAGGACATGATCCCGATGAACGCCGGCTGCCTCAGGCCGATCAACATCGTCATTCCCGACGGCTGTATGCTGAAGCCGGCCTACCCTGCCGCCGTCGTCGCCGGCAATGTCGAGACCTCGCAGCACGTAACCAATGCGCTGTTCGGCGCCATGGGGGCGATGGCCAATGCGCAAGGCACGATGAACAACCTGACTTTCGGCAACAAGAAATACCAATATTACGAGACCATCTGTTCGGGCTCGCCGGCCGGCCATATGAACTCCGGCCGCGGCTTTGGCGGCACCTCCGGCGTGCACACCCATATGACCAATTCGCGCCTAACCGATCCGGAGGTGCTTGAACTGCGCTTCCCCGTGGTGCTGGAGGATTTTCACATTCGCCAGGGATCCGGCGGCAAGGGCAAATGGAACGCCGGCGACGGCACCAGACGCACCATCCGCTTCCTGGAGAAAATGGAATGCGCCATCCTCTCCTCGCACCGCAACCGGCCGCCGCAAGGGCTGGATGGGGGCGGCGACGGCGAGGTCGGCTCGACCAAGGTCCGCCGCAACGACGGCACGGTCGACGTGCTGAAAGCCTGCGACCAGACCGTGCTCGACGCTGGCGAGGCCGTCATCGTGACGACGCCGACGCCGGGCGGGTTTGGCAAGCTGTAAGGGCGACGTCAACTTGTAACGCGTAAGATCAGATGGCATTGGCGGGGTCGGGCCACGAAAAGGTGGGGACCGCCGGGAAACTGTGCGAGAAGCCCGGAAAACAAGAGGTTGACCGTATCGGCTGAGCTAGATAGCCAGAAAGCCAGAAGACGGCGGCGCAACTTCAGTTGGCACCAAAAAACCGGGCGGCGGCGCGACTCGCGCAAGATCGTTTGGGGGCGTTTGGCTTTCAGCACGACCCCCGATGGATCTGGCACCATCATCGAGCGTCTACGAATTGATAGGACTGGAGCGCTCATCATCGCGGCAACGCTCAAGTCATATTTGATGCCAACTCGCATCTGAACCAGCGATCTTACACGGTCTCGACCGTTCCTAGCGCATCTGCCGCTGGGCAGGTGATCTATGTTTCTAACGGCGCAGGGAACAAGCGCTTGCCATTAGCGATGGCACTAATTGACGCTGGCCTGACGGCGCTTCTGTTTCATAGAGAAGAATGGCTATGCCTAGTAAGGACGATTTTTTATATTGAGGAATTTCTCTGTCGAATCCGTCGAAAGGACGATGACCTACAGGGTGGCATGTCATCATTGGCGTCGAAGGCTTCCACCCAGTCGATCGCCCATACCCACCGATGGCAATCATGTCGTCGACACAAGCTGTCAAGCAGGGCTGGGACATTCCCGATATCCTCGCCGAGATCAACGCAGAAGTCATGCATGAACTTGAAAGCGAATGGGCCAGGTCGACAGCGCTTCAAATAAGCTGGACGGCGTCCAGGCAGAATTGCGAGATGCTCGCGATTACATCGATGCGTTAAATGCGCACCAGCAGATGCGCTGAAGCCGAGCACCGATTGACTGGTTCGACCGGGCGTGTGATCTCGATACCCATGCATTCAGCCAGAAAGCCATCGCGGATTGAGTGGATCGACTATGCTCGATTCTTCGCTGCCCTTATCGTCATGGGATATCACTATGGGGTCAACGGCATCCGAAACGGTAAACTGACCGGCCTTGAACCTTTCGATCGAGCCGCAGCAGTGCTTCAATACGGTTATCTCGGTGTGCCGCTATTTTTTATGATCAGCGGCTTCGTGATCATGTCATCTGCCAGCTCGGGTTCACCCCTCAAATTCGCGATCTCGCGCGTCTTCAGGCTCTGGCCGGCGTTCATCGTCAGCCTAACAGCGACATCAATCGTGCTCGCCATCTGGCCATCGCCTTTGATGCCCATATCTGTCGGGCAGTATCTGGTGAACCTTACGATGATCCCCACGACCTTCGGAGTACCCGTTGTTGACGGTGTTTACTGGACCTTGAAAACGGAGCTGATGTTCTATGCCGCAGTGCTTGTCGTCCTGTCGCTTCGGCTCATCGACTATGCCCAAGTGCTTGTTGAGGTCTGGATAATTTGGTTGCTAGTTTCGTTTGCGATGGGAAGCGGCCACGGGTTCCTGCAAAGCTATGATGCCTTCTTCGCCGCCGGGTGCACGTTTTTTTTCGTCTACCGAGACGGCCTCTCACCCAGGGCGGCGGTTGCAGCAGTGGCTTGTGTCGTTGTTGGGGTTCAGGTTGCCGAACTTCCGACTACTGATTTCATAAATGGGACCTATGGTCCGACCCTTTCGCACCAAGTCGTCATTGGCATTGTGGTAGCGTTTTTTGTGACATTCCTGGCAATGTGCGCATCCACGATCGGACTGAAAACACTGCCGTACGCGAGGCAGATCGGGGCATTGACCTATCCGATGTACTTGCTGCATGCCCACATCGGTTACACCCTCATGTCGAAGTTTGGGTCAGGCGGTCACCCCGTCGTTACGCTGATCACCATGGCAGCGGTCGTCTTGGTTACCAGCTGGCTCATTGCGCGCTTCGTCGAGCGCCCTGCTCAGCAATTCAGGCCGCTCGTCGAAAGGCTCCTTCTAAGACCACGAATTGCTACGGCGATGCCTGCCGCGCAAGCTCTAGATGAGGAACAGGTGCTCGGGTTAGTTCCCGAGAAGCGGGCCTAGATTGGCGTCCCGACCCGCCCGACAGCAGAAAGGGTTAACCGCCGCACCTGGCCCTTTCGGGCGCCGGACGGTGACTGATTCTCAAAAGCCTTCAAATGACCCTTCAACAGCCCTTAGAAAGCATCCTGCCAACCCGACCGGTGGCCAGCTATGTCCGCGCAAGCCGCCTGGCGGAGCGCCTAGGGCGCGTATCGCGGCGGTGCCGCACGAGATCTACGCCGAAGCCTTCGTCGGCATGGGCGGCGTGTTCTTTCGCCGCCGATCGCGGCCACGATTTTAAAGAGCGCTCGTCCGACAGCCTGGTGGGGGCGTTCCGACTGGCGAACCTTACAGGGAATCGGGCAGGACCGTGGCGATCGCCTGGTGTGAGCGCTTTCGGAAAGAACTCGCCTACCGGTTCGTAAAGGCTGGCCGATCTATGAGCGTGCGGGCGGAGGCGGCCGCATACTCTTCTACATGATACATGTCTCGGATCATCGAGAGGCCCCGGCGCCCATGGGACGAGCATACCGAAACATCGTTCAACCGCTAGAGTCAGAGAAGCAGTTGCGATGGAATTTGGAGCTGAAACTGGTGCCAAGTGAAGTTGCGCGGAGGTGCCAAATGATTTTGCGCGCTACACAACTGTAAGGGCGACGTCAACAGGCTGTCACCGGCCTGTCATGACCCTGGGTTACCCGCTTGCGGCAAAGCAAATGGGGAATCACTTTGCCATGACGGACGTCTCCTCGGATCTGGTTTTTCGCCGTGGCAAGGAAGTTGGAAAAGCGGTCTACCAGAACCGCGCGCTTTCGAAAGCCGGCATCTCGGAGCGGCTGTTCGCCTTCCTGTTTTCCGGCCTCGTTTATCCACAGATCTGGGAAGACCCTGACGTCGACATGGACGCAATGCAGCTTGGCCAAGGTCATCGCGTCGTCACCATCGCTTCCGGCGGCTGCAACATCCTGGCCTACCTTACCCGCTCGCCGGCACGGATCGACGCCGTCGACCTCAACGCCGCCCACATCGCGCTGAACCGGATGAAGCTGGAGGCGGTCCGCCATCTGCCTTCGCAGGGCGACCTCTTTCGTTTCTTCGGCGCCGCCGACACAAGCCACAATTCCGAGGCCTACGACCGCTTCATCGCGCCGCATCTCGATCCGGTCAGCCGCCACTATTGGGAACATCGCAACTGGCGCGGCCACCGGCGCATTGGCGTTTTCGACCGCAATTTCTACCAGACCGGCCTGCTTGGCCTGTTCATCGCCATGGGCCATCGCACGGCGAAGTTCTTCGGCGTCAACCCGGCCCGAATGATGGAAGCCAGAAATATCGGCGAACAGCGCCGCTTCTTCAACGAGGAACTGGCGCCAGTCTTCGAGAGGAAGCTGCTGAAATGGGCAACGTCGCGCAAGGCTTCGCTGTTCGGCCTCGGCATTCCGCCGGCGCAGTATGATTCGCTGATCACCTCCGGCGACGGCACCATGGCCAGCGTGCTGAAGGCCCGGCTGGAAAAGCTTGCCTGCGACTTCCCCTTGGAAAACAACTATTTCGCCTGGCAGGCCTTTGCTCGCCGCTACCCGGAACCAGGCGAGGCCGCCCTGCCCGCCTATCTGGAAAAGCACAACTACGACACCATCCGCGGCAATATCGACCGCGTCGCCATCCATCACGCCAACCTGATCGAATTCCTCGCTGGCAAGGATGCCGGCGCCGTCGACCGCTTCATCCTGCTCGACGCGCAGGACTGGATGACCGATGACCAGCTCAATGCACTGTGGTCGGAGATCACCCGCACCGCTTCGGCCGGCGCCCGTGTCATCTTCCGCACCGCCGCCGAGCCCAGCCTGCTGCCGGGCCGTGTCTCGACCTCTTTGCTCGACCAGTGGACCTATGAGAGTGATGCCTCGCGCGAATTCTCGGCCCGCGACCGCTCCGCCATCTATGGCGGCTTCCACCTCTATGTGAAGTGCGCGGCATGAGCACGACCGAGCTGCCGGCCAGCCCCGAATTCCAGGCCAACCATGCCGAACTGATGGACGGCGTCTATCGCTGGCAGCGCCACATCTACGACCTGACCCGCAAATACTATCTGCTTGGCCGCGACCGATTGATCGAGGGGCTGGACGTGCCACCCGGCGGCACCGTGCTGGAGCTCGGCTGCGGCACCGGCCGCAATATCATCCTCGCCGCCCGCGCCTATCCAGAAGGTCGCTTCTTCGGCCTCGATATTTCGGCCGAAATGCTGGAGACGGCAGGCGCCGCGGTTGCCCGCGATGGCCTGTCCGATCGCGTAGCGCTGGCAAGAGGTGATGCCACGGATTTCAACGCCAAAGCGCTGTTTGGCCAAGGCAGCTTCGACCGCATCTTCGTATCCTATTCGCTGTCGATGATCCCGGGCTGGGAGAAGACCGTATCGGCAGCACTTGCCGCGCTGGCCCCCATGGGCTCGCTGCACCTCGTCGATTTCGGCCAGCAGGAAGGTCTGCCAGGCTGGTTCCGCACCTTGCTGCGCGGCTGGCTGAAAAAATTCCACGTCGCGCCGCGCTCAACCCTGCGCGAAGTTCTTGAATCAGAATCGCGGCGAACCGGCGCAACCTTCCGTTTTCGTACGCTTTATCGCGGCTATGCCTGGCTGGCCGTGATCAAACCTGGCCTTTGACGGCCAGACACTCAGGAAAGCTGCTCAGCGGTTTTCCCGCCGCAATTTTACCGGTCAGGGCCAATCGACGCAACGGATGAAAGCCGGTATATTAGCGGTCTCTATTTTCTCTCAAGGAGGAGAGCATGAGTGCGCGGGGAATGCTTTCATTGGTTGCTTGCACGGTCTTCTTGAGCTCGTCCGCAATGAGCAATGCAAGCCTGGATATGCCAATCAGGTTTAGCGTTCCGCACCCTGGCAATACTGAAAGACAAAGCCAGCCGGCGAACCGATACCTTCAGACCGCGCAGCAGGATGTCTGCTGCCCGGGTGGTTATCCCTGGTATCGCAATTCAACAAATACCTGTTACGGGAACTACGAAGACTGCCACGATACCGATGGCGGAGGCTGGTCTTGCAGGCAGGTCAACGCCTGCTAGGGTCATAAGCGATTGGGCTAATGCAGCGCCTTCACCAGCGCACCCACCATCGTCTGCGGACGGTAGCCGAACTTGGCCGGCGTTAGCCCGAGCCGCACCACCACCAATTGCTCAGACGGAATAACGGCGACGGTCTGTCCGTCATGGCCCTCCATCCAATAAGTGTCCTTCGGCAGCCCGGCCGCGACGCCGGCGCCGGGATTTTCCTCGTCGCCCGGCGCTTCGATCCATAACTGGCCCTTGCCGTAGACTTTCGAGGAGGATGCCGGCTCGCGCATCCAGTCGACGAAGCCCACCGGCAGGATTTGGTTGCCGTTCCATATACCGCCCTGCAGCAGGAACTGGCCGAAGCGGGCCCAGTCATGCGCCGTGGCGTAGAGATAGGACGAGCCGACGAAAGTGCCCTGCTCGTCGGTCTCGAGCACCGCGCTATGCATGCCGAGTGGATCGAACAGCGCCATGCGCGGCCACATCAATGCCTTGGCCCTGTCGCCGATCGCGTCCTGCCAGAGGCGCGACAGCATCACCGCCGTGCCACTTGAATAGGAAAACGTCTTGCCGACCTCGCCGGTGAGGGGTTTGGTTGCGGCAAAGCCCGCCATGTCCGGTTCGAGATAGAGCATGCGCGTCACATCGGCGACGTCACCATAGTCTTCGTTGAACTCCAGCCCGCTCGACATCGCCATCATGTCGGCAAGGCTGATCGCGGCGCGGCCGTCGGCCTTCCATGGCGTGAACAGGCCCTTGTTGTCGACCGCCATCTTGCCGTCCTTGACCAGCGTGCCGACGATGGCGGCGTTGACGGTCTTGGTCATCGACCAGCCGAGCAGCGGCGTCTTTTCGGAGAAGCCGTCGCCATAGCGCTCAGCGACGACCCGTCCGTTCTTGACCACCACGACCGCGCGCACGCCGGTGCCGGTCATCGCGGCGTCCCCGACAATCTTCGAGACCTCGGGATTCTGCGAGGCATCGACCCGCTCGCCCTCGGGCCACAGCGCGTCCTGACTGGTCGGCGATGGCGGGGCATGGATTGCCGTGCGCCGCGCCTTGCCGACATCGCCGTCGGGAACCGAGGCGCAGCCCAGCCCGTCGCGGGCAACCGCCTCGCTCTTGCCGAGGAAGCCGAGCAGGCCGGCCGAAACCGTCCCCCGGTTCTTGTCGACCGAGACCCGCATCAAGCGCAGCAGCGGGTGGCCCGGCGCCTGCACATCGAGGGCCAGCACCTTGTTGGCGTCGCGGCCGGCGATGAAGACGTTGGAGCAGACGATCTTGGCCGAATAGCCCGAGCCGACGCGGATCAGTTCCGGCGGCGCGATATAGAGCCAGGCAAACAGCGCGGCGATTGCAAGCACGATCAAGCCAAGAAGCCATTTGACGACCTTGACGACGAACCGCATCCATTGCCTCCCAGGCATTCGCCTGACGTTTATGTCATCGAATTGCCGCCATTGCTTCCGCAAAATCTCGCCTCTTGTCGAGCGCCATAAACCAGATATCAACCATGATCGGCGATCACAGGGATGCATGTCGTCCAAAAGTGCGCAGCGGTTTTGGGACACGACATGCATGAAGAACGATATGCCAGGCGATGCGTGGGGCGATCGACTGGAGGGGGCCAGACCAACTTCGGCCATCAGTGCACAGACCCATCAGCGACCGGCTGATTCCGGCTTGGAAGTTGCGATGCGCCGTCTTGCGGCCCTTTTCATGCTGACGCTGCTCGGCGCCTGCTCGACCGTGGACGATCTCTCGCCGCTGTCGCCGTCCGCGTCGAGAAGTCCGACGGTGGCCGTACGCGCGCCGCGCTTTGCCGATTCAAAGCCGCATGAGTGGGACAGCGGTGCGCCATGGAACTATGCCGTCCATGGTACCGACGTTTCCAAATACCAGACCTCGGTCGATTGGCCGACGGCCAAGGCCAGCGGCATCTCCTTCGCCTTCATCAAGGCAACGGAAGGCGGCGACCGTTTCGATGAGTATTTCAGCGAGCACTGGGCGCGCACGAAAGCCAACGGGATTCCACGCGCGGCCTATCATTTCTTCTATTTCTGCACTCCGGCGGCCGTCCAGGCGCGCTGGTTCATCCAGAATGTCCCCGTCGACCACTCCGCCATGCCTCCGGTCCTCGACATGGAATGGAACCCGAACTCGCCGACCTGCCGGCTGCGCCCCGACGCCGCCACGGTGCGCGCGGAGATGACGACCTTCCTCGAAATCGTCGAGCGGCATTACGGCAAGAAGCCGATCATCTACACCTCGGTCGACTTCTTCGACGACAATGAACTGTCGACCTTCCGCGGCTATCCCTACTGGCTGCGTTCCGTCGCCGGGCACCCGCGCGAGAAATATGGCAGCCACCCCTTCACCTTCTGGCAGTACACCGGAACCGGCATCGTTCCCGGCATGACCGGCAAGTCCGACATCAACGTCTTCAACGGCTCGGAATCCGCCTGGAACAAGTGGCTGCGGCAGAACGCGCATTGACGCAGTGGCAACGGCAGCGAAGCCGCGGGAATCGTGGTTGCCGCAGATCACCCGTTGACACAGTGACAACGGCAGCGAAGCCGCGGGAATCGTGGTTGCGGCAGATCACCCGTTGACACCGTGACAACGGCAGCGAAGCCGCACGAATGGTGGTTGCGGCAGATCACCCGTTGACACCGTGACGACGGCAGCGAAGCCGCACGAATGGTGGTTGCGGCAGATCACCCGTTGACACCGTGACAACGGCAGCGAAGCCGCACGAATGGTGGTTGCGGCAGATCACCCGTTGACACCGTGACAACGGCAGCGAAGCCGCACGAATGGTGGTTGCGGCAGATCACCCGTTGACACCGTGACAACGGCAGCGAAGCCGCACGAATGGTGGTTGCGGCAGATCACCCGTTGACACCGTGACAACGGCAGCGAAGCCACACGAATGGTGGTTGCGGCAGATCACCCGTTGACACCGTGACAACGGCAGCGAAGCCACACGAATGGTGGTTGCGGCAGATCACCCGTTGACACCGGGCCTGCCGCCTGCTTTCGACACAGCCAGCGCTAAAGAGTGCAACCGCTGGTAATTCAGGGCGTTGCGCTTTCAGCCAGGCATGACAATGCCCTCTCGTTTCGAAAGGAAGCTGATGCGACTGCGTTCCCAAGCCCTCGCGGCGCTGTTCTTGTGCGCCACGGCCTTGCCGGCGATGGCGCAGGAATGCGGCGGCGATTTCGAAAGCTGGAAGCAGGGTGTGGCGACGGAAGCCAAGGCTGCCGGTGTCGGCGCGGTCGGTCTTGATGCGCTGGAGGACGCCCGGATCGACGAGAGGGCTCTGGCGCGCGACCGTGCGCAGGGCGTCTTCACGCAAACATTCGTCCAGTTTTCCAACCGCATGATCTCGGCTTACCGGCTGAAGCAAGGTGCGGCGAACATGAAGAAATACGCCGACATCTTCGCCCGCGCCGACCAGCAGTTCGGCGTCCAGGCCCCGGTTATCACCGCCTTCTGGGCGCTTGAAACGGATTTCGGCGCCGTGCAGGGCGATTTCCACACGCTGAGCGCATTGGTGACGATGTCGCATGACTGCCGCCGCCCGCAGCTTTTCCGCCAGCAATTGGTGCCGCTCCTGGAACTGATCGATCGCGGCGTGCTGCCGGCCGACGTCACCGGCGCCTGGGCCGGCGAGATCGGCCAGACGCAGATCCTGCCATCCGACTATCTTGCGCGCGGCATCGATGGCGACGGCGACGGCAAGATCGATCTGCGCGGCTCCGTGCCCGACGTGATCATGACCACGGGCAACAAGGTGCTGTCGCGCGGCTGGAAACGGGACGAACCCTGGATCCAGGAAGTGCGCGTGCCCGAAGAGATGCCGTGGGACCAGACCGGGCGCACCAACAAGCTGCCGCTGACGCAGTGGGCGCAATGGGGCGTCACCAACCCCGACGGCTCGCCGCTGGCCGACAAGGGGCTGAAAGCCGGCCTGGCGCTGCCCATGGGCCGCAAGGGCCCGGCCTTCCTCACCTACGAGAATTTCGACGTCTATCTCGAATGGAACCAGTCCTTCACCTACGCGCTGACCGCGGCCAATCTCGCCGCGCGCCTGGCGGGCGCGCCGCCGCTCGATCCGCGCAATCCCGAGCCCGGCCTCAACAATGAGCAAATGAAAGAACTGCAGACCAAGCTCGAGGCCAGGGGCTACGACGTCGGCACGGTCGACGGCATCTTGGGCACCAACACCCGTGAAGCGATCCGCAAGGAACAGATGCGGCTTGGCCTGCCGGTGGATGGTTGGCCGACGCCGGAGCTGTTGGGAAAATTGTGAGCGAACAGTGAAGGCCGCGAGAGCCTCGTACTGCTACTCGCCACTCCGCCTCTCCCGCACAAAATCAATGAACGCCCTCAGGGCTGGCGGCACATGCCGCACGCTCGGATGGTATAGATAGAAGCCGGGGAAGCTGGGTGACCAAGCTTCCAGAAACCGGACCAGCCGGCCGTTTTCGATCCAGGGCTGAACCTGATAGTCGATCATGTAGGCGATACCGGCACCGCCCAGCACCGCGTTCAGCAGCAAGTCGGTGTCGTTAACGGTCAGCTTGCCTTCGACCGCGATTTCCAGCGCCCGTTTGCCCCGCGCGAACTCCCATCGGTAGATGTTGCCGCCGCCTGGCCATTGGAAATTGATGCAGCGATGCTGGTGCAGATCGCCGGGATGACGCGGCGTGTGGCGTCCCGCGAGATACGCGGGAGCGGCCACCGCGGCCATTTGCAGATCCCCGCTCAGCTTCACCGCCACCATGTCTTTTTCCAGCCGCTCGCCGAGCCGAATTCCGGCGTCAAAACGCCCTTCGACAATGTCCGTCAGCATGTCGTCGATGATCACTGTCAGGCCGATATCGGGATAGGCGCGCTGGAAATCGCCCAGGATCGGCGCGATGAACCGCATGGCGGCCACGCGCGGCACGTTGACGCGCAGCGAACCGGCCGGCTGGTCGCGCGCAGCATGAATATCGGCGACCGCGCCTTCCAGTTCCCTGAAAACAGGACCAAGCCGCGTGAACAGCGTGTCGCCAGCCGCGGTCGGCGATACGCTGCGTGTCGTGCGATTGAGCAGGCGGACACCGAGACGTGCCTCCAGCTGCCGGATTGTCTGGCTGAGAGCCGGCGGCGAAATCCTGAGCTTGGCGGAAGCCCGGATGAAGCTGCCCTCCTCCACGATCGTCGCGAAAGCCTTGAGTTCAGAAAATTCGGACCCGCGCATTGTGTATCCCAGGATTAACAGGCAAGTCAGATAATAGCCCATTATATGATCAATAGCTTCGGCCTATTTTCGACCAAGCCGCGTCGCGCGGTCAACGAACGGCCGAAAGGAATTGATCATGTCTCATTCGCTTCAGGGCAAAACCGCGATCGTCACCGGCAGCTCGCGCGGCATCGGCCGCGCCATTGCCGAAGGGCTCGCGGCCGACGGCGCCGCGGTCGTCGTCAACTATGTCGGCAATGCCAAGGCCGCTGACGACGTTGTGGCGGCCATCGTGAGCAAGGGTGGCAAGGCGATCGCCATCCGGGCGGACATTTCAAATGTTTCCGACATCCGCCGTTTGTTCGACGAAGCAGAAAGCCAGTTTGGCGACCTCAACATCGTCGTCGCCAATGTCGGCGTCGCTGTGATCAAACCGCTGGTCGAGGCCAGCGAAGCCGATTTCGACCTTGTCTTCGGCACCAACGCCAGAGGCACTTTCTTTACGCTTCAGGAGGCCGCTCGCCGCGTGCGTGACGGCGGCCGCATCATCGCGGTCTCCACTGGCGGAACGAAGATGTTTTTCACGCAGACCGCGCTCTATCTCGGCAGCAAGGGCGCGGTGGAACAATTCGTGCGCGTTCTGTCGCGCGAGCTCGGGCCACGCGGCGTCACCGTCAACGCGCTGTCGCCAGGCTTCACCGACACCGACCTTCTGCCGGAGCGCGACCGCGCCGTGGCGGCCGGCATGTCGCCCTTCGGCAGGATCGGTGCGCCGCGCGATGTCGCCGACGTTGCCGTTTTCCTGGCCAGCGACGAGGCCCGTTGGCTGACCGGCGAGAACATCCAGGCCGGCGGTGGCGTTGCCTAATCCGCCATCGTCTCCAGGCTGGCGAATCCCACCGGCGCGTCGCCCTCATCGAAAGGCGTCGTCACCTCGACGAAGGTGTCGGGATAGAAGCCGTTGAAGCGGGTTCTCAGCGACAGTGAATAAGCGCCTATATGGCCGATTTCGATCCAGTCGCCGGTGTCGACGGTTTCCGGCAGCCAGAACGGCCGCGACAGGATGTCGACGGAATCGCAGGTCGCCCCGCACACCTTGAACGGTACGATCTTGTTCTCGTCGCCGTTGCGCGTGCGGATTGCCGGATCGGGGATAAACCGCGCCGGCAGCGTGATCTTGCCGGTCCACGAATCCGACAGAGACGCCCAGATACCGTCATTGATGTAGAGCCGCTTGCCCTTGCGCAACAGCACGCGCACGATCAGCGACAGGCAGCGCGCCACGATCACCCGGCCCGGCTCGGCCACCAGCGGCATCTGGTCGAACTGATATTCCTTCAAGTCGCCGGAGAGCCGCGACATGATCTGGCCGAGCGACGGCATCTCGATCTGCTTGCGGTTGGGATCATGTCCGTATTCGGCCGGAAAGCCGCCGCCGACATCGAGCCCGGCAATGTCGAAGGTCAGCCGGTTGCGCACCCAGTCGGCCGAGGCAAGCGCCCGCTCATAGGTGTCGGGATCCTCGATCTGGCTGCCGACATGGAAACACAGGCCGACCTTATAGCCGGTGCGGTTCAGTCGCTCGGCGAGTTCGACCGCATAGGCAGGCCCAGCGCCGAATTTTTTGGACAGCTCGTAGGCGGCATGGCCCTTTGTCTGCACACGCACGAAGACGCTGACCGCGCCCGGGTCGATATCGAGCGCCCGCACCACACGGGTCAGCTTGGTGATCTCGTCCTCATGGTCGAGCGAGATGACGCGAATGCCGTATTTCTCCAAAGCCAGCTTGATGTCCGACTGCGCCTTGACCGGATGCATGTAGAGCATCTCCGCATCGGGCGAAACGGCGCGCACGGCGGCGAACTCGCCTGGTGAAGCGACGTCGAAGGCGGTGACGCCGGCCTCGACCAGCGTCTTCAGCACGATCTGCTCGCCATTGGTCTTGACCGCGTAGGCGGTCTTGCCGGGGAACATGCCCATGAACTGCTTCGCATCCGCCTTCAAGACCTGCGGGCGGAAGCAGTAGACCGGGTCATCCGGACGAAGCGCCAGTGCCGCCTCGCTTGCGTTCTCGAATCGCTGCATGGACGAATCCTCGACTTCAGCTCGCACAATTAATCCACGCTAGCGGCTAGCGCATGACCCCGAAAGTTAATTTCGACTTGCGGAAGGATCATGCGCCAGGAATGAACCTCGCAGCGTCCTTTGCGCGTCTCTGGAGACGCGCGGCGCTGCAAGGAAACAATTCTGCGTCTCGTGCTCCTGACTGCACGGCACCTGGCCTTTGCCGAAAGGCTTGGCAGCCGGTCGGGTTTCGGGTGGCCCTTGCCGCCGGACCCGATATGGCTTCTGCCTGACAGCTTGCATTCGGGCCGTCTGGGGGAGGATTCATATGGCAGGGAGCGCTGCATCTGCATCACGCGGACCGATGACGATCAGGGACTGGGGGCAGTTGCTGCTGCTCGGCGCCATCTGGGGCGGCTCGTTCTTCTTCGCCCGCATCGCGGTGGCGGAGCTTCAACCGCTGGTGCTGGTGCTGTTTCGCGTCGCCATCGCAGCGGTCGCGCTGCAGCTCTATCTCGGCTTGCGCGGACCGTCCTTTCGTCTCGCTCTGCCGCATGCCGGGCTGTTCTTCCTGCTGGCCTTCACCAACAATGTCGTCCCCTTCTCGTTGATCTTTGCCGGTCAAACCCAATTGGGCGCCGGTGTCGCTTCCGTCCTCAACGCCACGACGCCTTTCTGGACGCTGATTTTGGCCAACGCGCTGACATCAGATGAAAAGCTGTCCTGGAACAAGCTCGCCGGCGTCGGGCTCGGTGTCGCCGGCACGGCCGTGATGATCGGTCCCGGCCTGCTGGCGGGGCTCGGCGGCCCTGTCTGGGCCAAATTCGCGCTGATCGGCGCCTCGCTGTCCTATGGTATCGCGCTGATGGTCGCGCGCCGTTTCAAGGGCGTGCCCTCGTCGGTCGTCGCCACCGGGCAATTGACGGCTTCGACCATCATCATGATCCCGATCGTGCTCTTCGCCCATGGCCCGGCCGGCCTGTTCTCCGCCTCGCCGCCGGTGTGGGCGGCAGTGCTGGCGCTGGCGCTTCTGTCGACGGCCTTCGCTTACATCCTCTACTTCAACCTCGTCGCCTCGGCCGGGGCCACCAACGCCTCGCTGGTCACGGTGATCGTGCCGGCCAGTGCCATGCTGCTCGGCTTTCTTTTCCTGGGCGAGCGGCTGGAATTGTTCGAGATCGGCGGTGTGGTGCTGATCGGACTTGGTCTTCTGACAATCGACGGGCGAGTGTTCGGACGGCGTTAAAATTCGGCATGTGCAATCGCGAAAGTCGAACACGACTTTCGCGGGGGTAGCGCTGCCATGACACAGCATCGACACGCCACCGCCATAATTTATTCACAGGCATGAAGCGGGTTTTTGCCAAGGAGTTTCAACGGCTAACGGCGAAACCGAAGTTGCAAAATCCACAATCACGTCGCAATGCAGCACATTTTCCGCTTGCCTGTGGCACAAATGAACCTAGACTCCAGGACATAGCTCTTTAAGAGGAGGCTATGTCATGGGACTTACGAGGCCAATCAACGCATTGATGATTTGTGCTGCGTTTGCTTTCATCGGCGCCCTCATTATGGGCGTCCTTCCCTGAACCCGCCAAGACGGGGAAGACCAGCACCAAATAGTCCAACCGATTCGAAAGGCCGGGTTTTTACCCGGCCTTTTGCTTACCTGACTGGCCCTCAGGCAGCAGCGGAGCCCGCCACCTCATGCGAGCGGATGCCGATCATATGACAGACGGCGAACACCAGATCGGCCCGGTTCATTGTGTAGAAGTGGAAATCGCCCACGCCGCGCTCGACCAGGTCCAGAACCTGCTCGGCGGCCACGGCGGATGCCACAAGGGCGTGCGTTTGAGGATCGTTCTGCAGGCCGTCGAAACGCTCGGCCAGCCATGCCGGCACCAGCGCGCCGCAGCGGGCCGAGAAATTGGCGACCTGGGTAAAATTATGCACCGGCAAGATGCCGGGAACGATCGGGATGTAGATGCCAGCGCGGCGCGCGCGCTCGACGTAACGCTCGTAGAGATCGTTGTCGAAAAAGAACTGGGTGATTGCCCGCGTCGCACCATTGTCGACCTTGCGCTTCAGCATGTCGATATCGGTGGCGAAGTCAGGGCTTTCCGGATGCTTTTCCGGATAGGCCGAAACCGAAATGTCGAAATCGCCGGCGTCCTTCAGCGCCCCGACCAGCTCGGCGCCGTTGGCGTAGCCGTCCGGATGCGGCCGGTAGGCAGCGCCGACGCCTTCCGCCGGATCGCCGCGCAAGGCGACGAAGCGCTTCACGCCCATGTCGGTGAATTCCTGGATGACGGCGTCGACCTGATGGCGAGCCGCATCGACGCAAGTCATGTGCGCGGCCGGCGTCAGGCTGGTTTCCTTCAGGATGCGGCCGATGGTGCGCGCCGTGCGCTCACGCGTCGAACCGCCGGCGCCATAGGTCACCGAGACGAATTTCGGGTGCAGCGGCTCGAGCCTTGTGACCGTATCCCACAGTCTTGCCTCCATCTCGTCGTTCTTCGGCGGGAAGAACTCGAACGAAACCCTGACCTTGTCGCCGATATCGGGCCGGCGGGAAAAACGAAACTGGTTCATCAGGCGATTTCCCCTATCGAGCTCACTCTGGTCTGCTGGCTGGCATTGGCGGGATCGGCGATCAGCAGGCGCCGGTCGCGGCCAAGCCAGAGCTTGACGGTGAGCCTGGCCTCGTTGCCGCCGCGCGGTTCGAACTCCTGGGCATCCTCGAGATCGAGGCCGGCTTCGGAGAACCACTCTCCGATCTGCCGGTCGGAAAAGCCCAGCCGCATATGCGCATGCTCATCGCGCAGGAATTCCAGTGTGTGCGGCGCGAAATCGACGATGACGAGACGGCCGGCCGGGCGAAGCAGCCGCGCCGCCTCATGGATGGCGCGGGCCGGATCGTCGAGATAGTGCAGCACCTGGTGGATGGTGACAAGATCGAAGGCATCGCGCTCGACCGGCGGCGAGAAGATATCGCCCTGCCGCACCTGCGCATTCGAAACGCCGGCCTTGTCGAGATTGGCCCGCGCCACGGTCAGCATCTCTCGCGACATGTCGATGCCGATCCCCCGCCTGTAGAGCGGCGAGAAGATTTCGAGCAGCCGCCCGGTGCCGGTGCCAAGATCGAGCATGGATTGGAACGGCCGCTTGCCGACCAGCTTCAGCATCGCGGCCTCTACGGCACGGTCGGGCACATGCAGCGAGCGGATATGATCCCAACTTGCGGCGTTCTGCGAAAAATACGCGGTGGCGCGGTCCTGGCGCTTGCGCTTGACGGATGTCAGTCGCTCCAGATCGCGCTCGACCTGCGGGTCGGCGCCGCGAATGCCGGCAACCAGCCTCATCACGAAGTCTCGCGCCGAGTCGGCGTCCGACAGGCGGAAGAACGCCCACGATCCTTCCTGGTAGCGGCCGATCAGCCCCGCCTCGAGCAGCAGCTTCAGGTGGCGCGAGACACGCGGCTGCGACTGGCCGAGAATTTCGGTAAGGTCGGAAACGGTGAGGTCGCCACGCGACAACAGTGCCAATATGCGCAGGCGGCTGGATTCGGCCGCCGCTTTCAATGTATCCACCATGGTGTCGAGCGAGACATGCATCAGCGTATTCTCTTCGAAAAAGATATAAACATATGTTTATGTCGAATTTGGCGACCTTGCAAGCGCTATGTCGCTTCCGGACCAGAAAATGCCGCATGCGTGATTTCCCGGTCCGGGTCAGCCCGGAACGTCTAGCGGTTTGAGACAATGGCATGCACCAGCACAGAGACAGGCAATGACCGGACCGCGTGAGATGTTCGAGGTACGCGAAGGCGAGCAGAGACTGGACCACGATCCGGCCTTGATGCCGCCGGACGCCGGCATCGTCTTCATCGGCCGTATTGCCTCGCCGTGGACCACCCGGGATAGTTGCCCGAAGAACATGCGCGCGGCGCGCGAGGCGGGACAGCCCGCGGTGCTGACCATCGATGCGCCCTATCGTGCGGGCCTGCGCGGGCTGGAGCGCGCCAGCCACGTCGTGATCCTGTCCTGGCTGCATCATGCGCTGCGGAATCTGATCGTGCAAAAACCCCGCCATGCTACTGAATCGAAAGGCGTATTCGGCCTGCGCTCCCCTGCCCGGCCGAACCCGGTCGGCCTGCACGTGACCAAACTCGTCGGATTGGACATTGGCATCGGGCGCATCGACCTCGACGCCATCGACGTGCTCGACGGCACGCCGGTCATCGACATCAAGCCGTATTTCGCCTCGACCGATGCCATTGCCGAGGCAACCGTTGAAGGGCGTGACGGGCGATGACGGCACCAACCGGCCGTCGCCGCGCTATCGCCAAGGCTTTGACAGCACTTCTGCCGCTGGCCCCTTATGCCGACATGGAGAAGATCCGCACCGATGCCGGCTCGGTCCACATGAAAACCTTGCCGCCGACGATCGCCGTCTGGCTGGCGACGATCGCCCACATCCGCCACATGCACACCGATTACGAAAAGCTGCTGGCCGAGGGCTATGACCGCGACTCCGCCCGGTTCTTCGTCATCGAGCAAACCAACATCATGCTCACGCGCTGGCGCGCCACGCGCCTGCTCGACGCCGATGACGAGGAGGAATGAGGCCACTGCCGGGCAGATGGCGCTCTGCTGCCGGATCTTCACCTCGAGGACGACTGAAGTCGGAGCACTGGCCCTATGCGCTCCGCCCGTTGCCGATAGCTTATGACTTCATGGCGAGGAGCTGCCGATGAGCCAAGCCGCACACGATACACCGCCGCTGCCTGCAGTGAGCGATCGCCATATTGACCCACATTCCTATCCCGAAGGCATTGCCTTCCTCGACGGCCAATATTTGCCGATGTCGCAAGCCAAGGTCTCGGTGCTGGATTGGGGATTCCTGCACTCGGATGCCACCTACGATACGGTGCATGTCTGGAACGGCCGATTCTTCCGCCTCGATCTGCATGTCGACCGTTTCTTCCTCGGCTTGCAAAAGCTGCGCATGACTATCCCGTTCGATCGCGATGGCGTGGCCGAGGTCCTGCACAATTGCGTCGCGCTGTCGGGTCATCGCGCCGCCTATGTCGAGATGCTGTGCACGCGCGGCGCCTCGCCGACCTTCAGCCGCGACCCGCGCGAGGCGATCAATCGCTTCATGGCGTTCGCCGTGCCGTTCGGCTCGGTCGCCAATGCCGAGCAGTTGCGGCGCGGCCTGCGTGTCGCCATCAGCGACAAGGTGCGCATTCCGCCGGCTTCGATCGACCCGGCGATCAAGAACTACCACTGGCTCGACTTAGTGGGCGGCCTATATGATGCCTACGACCGTGGCGCCGAGACGGCCCTCATTCTCGATTTCAACGGCAACGTCGCCGAAGGCCCGGGCTTCAACGTCTTCTGCGTCAAGGACGACAGACTGTCGACGCCAGCCATCGGCGTGCTGCCGGGCATCACCCGCCGCACGGTCTTTGATCTCTGCGCCGAGGCAGGTCTCGCCGCATCGACCGCCGACGTCAGCGTCTCCGCGCTGCGTGGGGCCGACGAAGTCTTCATCACCTCGACCGCCGGCGGCATCATGCCGGTGACGGAGGTTGACGGCGCTGACATCGCCGACGGAAAGGTCGGGCCGATCACCAGCCGGCTGATGGCGCTCTATTGGCAAAAGCATGACGACCCGGCCTGGTCGTCTCAGGTGAACTACCCCTGATCAACACGATTTCTTGTTCCACGGGGAAGAGTCTTGTTCAAAAAGATTCCCCCTCGCCTCTGGAAAATCACGGGACAGGCCGTATATGCCCGAAAGCGGAGAAGCCTCCGCTTCCATCCAGAAATTGCGCCCGCAGGGGCAAGTATTCCACATCATGACATCTAAGGTTTGGTTCATCACCGGATCGTCGAAAGGCTTTGGCCGCGTCTGGGCCGAGGCCGCACTGGCGCGTGGCGACCGCGTTGCGGCGACCGCACGTGACACAGCCACGCTCGCCGATCTCGTCAATAGATATGGCGACAACATCGCCGCCATAAAGCTCGACGTAACCGACAAGAAAGCCGTCGATGCCGCTGTCGCCGAGGCGCACAAGCGCTTTGGCCGGCTCGACGTCGTCATCAACAATGCCGGCTACGGCCATTTCGGCGCCATAGAGGAAGTCAGCGAGCAGGAAGCGCGCGACCAGATCGAGACCAATGTGTTCGGCGCGCTGTGGGTCACCCAGGCCGCCCTGCCGATCATGCGGGCGCAGCGCTCCGGCCACATCATCCAGATCTCGTCGATCGGCGGCGTCAATGCCTTTGCCTCGCTCGGGCTCTACCACGCCTCGAAATGGGCGCTGGAAGCCTTCAGCCAGTCGCTCAGCATCGAGGTCGCGGAATTTGGCATTCATGTCACGCTGGTCGAGCCGGGCGGTTTCTCCACCGACTGGTCGGGAGCATCGGCCAAGGTCTCCAAGCCGATCGAGGCCTATGCGCCCGCCCGCGCCAAGATGGCCGAGCGCCGCGCCAACTCGGTTGCTGGCGATCCCGAGGCGACCGGGCCGGCGATGCTGGCCATCGTCGATGCGGCAGAGCCGCCGCTGAGGGTGTTCTTCGGCGATGGCGGCCTGCCGATGATACGCCAGGAATACGCCAACCGCCTCGCCACCTGGGACAAGTGGGACCACGTCTCCGTCATGGCGCAAGGCGTCCACAAGAACCGCAAGGGCTGACGCCCAAAATAATAGCTACGCCGCCTACTGGGCGGAGTAGCTATGCCTTGTAAATCCATTGCTCCGGCACCCGCACCGAAATCTCTTCGCCGACCCTGACCACGCCGGGTTTTTCAACCCATGCGACAAGGCCACGCAGCCGCTTCGCCGTCTGCGGGAAGAGCAGCGCGGCTGCATCGCGATCCGATGCATGGACATGGGTGGCGATGGATTGCCCGGCGACCCGGCACGGCTTGTTCTGCGCGTCGATTTTGATCGTCACGCCCCCTTCGAAGAACATCAGTGAGCCGGCCGGCAGCATCGACAGATGCGGCACGCTCCCGATCAGCATATTGGCTCCGATCCATTCCGGCTTGATCTCCTTCAGACCCATGCGCTCGGCGAGGATCGAAAGCTCGTCCGTGGCGACCAGCGACAATTGCCGCTCGTTGCGCATCTCCGTGCCGCGCGGATACCAAGGCTCGCGCCCGCCGGAACGCCGCGTCATTCCGGCATGGAAGTCATGCGCGATTCCGTCGAAGCCAAGATGCAAATCCTCGACGGCTTTCGTCTCGAAATGATCGGAGGGAGCGGCATAGAGCGCCACTGCCTTTGCCGTCAGCTTACGGCCCGGGACGATATCGATCGTGGGCTCGGCAGTTGGAAAAAGCTCTAGGTTTGTTTCCTGCATGCTGCTGGTCTAGAGACCTCGGACAATGCGGTCCAGTCGAAAGCGCTGATGATCCGATCACTGCGTTTGATGCCGATCACGACGTTATTACCGGAAATGCCATCCCCTTGCAGCGGGCGCGTCCCATTGCCGCCGCGCCACCGATATATATTCGGCGCCAACTCGGGAGGAGGTTCGGCATGGAGGTTGGACAAGCCATCGCAGCGCTCTGGCTGTTCTGGGTGGTATCCTGGATCGTCGCTGCATTCTGGCTGATCCCGTCCAAAAGCGCGCCACCATCGTGGCGGAGGCCCGCTATCGCGTCTTCTGGCTGGCCGGCACCGTCCTGCTGTTCGTTCCAGCGCACGGCTATCAAGGCAGGCTGAGATTGTGGACGCCGACCCTTGCCGAAGCCTGGGTCTGCGTTGCCGTGATTGCGGTCGGCATCGGCTTCGCGTGGTGGGCGCGCATCCATCTCGGGCGGTTGTGGTCCGCCACGGTCACAGCCAAGGCAGGTCATCGCGTGGTCGATACCGGCCCTTATCGCCTGGTGCGGCATCCGATCTATACCGGGCTGTTGCTGGCTGTACTTGCCACCATGGCGGCAAAGGGCACGGTCTGGGGGATTGCAGGTACGGCCCTGCTCATCATCGGCGTCGTCATAAAGGCGAGGCTGGAGGAGCGTTTCCTGCGCGACGAACTCGGACCCGCCTATGACGATTACGCCAAGCGGGTGCCGATGCTGGTTCCCTTCACGCCGGCCTAGCGCGGCATCACTTCAGAGCATTCTCAGCAGCGCGCCACCGATCGAGTATCCCGCGCCGAAGGCGCAGATCAGGCCGTGGTCGCCCGGTTTCATGTCGGCATGGTTCTCCGATAGTGCGATGATGGCTCCCGCGCCCGCCGTGTTGCCGAGCCGCTCCAGCACCATCGGCGCGCGGTCATGGCCGACATCGTGGCCGAACGCCAGTTTCAGGATCATCGCATTCATGCGCGCATTGGCCTGGTGCAGCCAGAAGCGCCGCACCGCCTGCGGCGTCAGCCCGTGTTCGGCGAGGAATTCGACGATGAATTTGTGCCCGGCCACGGTGACTTCCTTGAACACCTTGTTGCCGACCTGCTTGATGAGGTTGCCCTCCAGGTCGATCATGTAGGGATCGTCCTGGGCGGTGCGGGTGTGATAGCCGAGATTGGTGCGGATGTTGTTCGACATCTGCGTCCAGATGCGTGTGTCCAGCACCTCGAAGCGGCCCGGCCGCTTCTCGCCCTGGGCCAGCCCCTCCACCACCATCGACACCGAAGCGTCCCCGAAGATGAAATGCGTCTGCCGGTCGCGGAAATTGAGATGGCCCGTGATGATTTCCGGCGTGGTCACCAGGATGCGCTTGTGCGCGCCCGAGCGCACCAGATTGACCGCCATGTGCAGCGCAGCCGCAGCCGACGAACAGCCAAGCCCCATGTCGAAGCCCGCGCCCCTCGTGCCCAGCGCCTCCTGCATTTCGATGGCGATCGCCGGATACGGCCTCTGTTGATGCGAGGACGAGCAGATCACCAGATCGATGTCCGACGCATCGGCGCCTGCGTGGTCGATCGCCTTCCTGGCCGACGCGATGGCGAATTCCGCCTGCAGCGAGAGCGCGTCGTCTGGACGCGCCGGAATGCGCGGCGCCATGCGGGTCGGGTCGAGAATGCCTTCACGCTCGACCACGTGGCGGGACTTCACACCTGAAGCATGAACGATGAAGTCGGCATCCGATTTCTGCAGCAGCGTCTCGCCGGTATCCTGGCGCCGCGCGTTCTCGGTGTCGACCCAGGCATTGAAGCTGGCGACCAGTTCCTCATTCGTGATTACAGGCTTGGGAATTTCAGCGCCGATGCCGCTGATGATGACGCGATGCATGTTTCAGTCCGTCCCCATCCGCGGGCGTTGCGGTTTGATGTGGGCGCCGAGACGTCTCGGCGCAACACTTTTCTCACTCGGCCGGTTTACGCCGGCTTAAACCAAGGTTTTCGCCAGCCTATCCCGCCTGCTTGGCGATAATGAAAATGCGGGGGAAACGCAGCAGCACCTTGCCATCGGCGGCCTTCGGATAGGCCTTGGCGATCTTGGCCGTGTAGCTGTCGAGGAACAGCTTGCGTTCGTCCGCGTCCAGTTGATCGAGGAAGGGCTTCAGCCCTGTCGACTTCACCCACTCGACGATCGCCTCGGCATCGGCCAGCGGATGGTTGTAGATGGTGTGCCAGATGTCGAGCCGGGCGGAGAGCGGCGACAGCAGGTCGTAGTAGAACGACACCGGCGGTAGCGGCGCACGGGCCGCATCCCTGATCTTTGCCGCGAAAGGCGCTTCGGCGGCGGTCTCCCGCATCAGGCGATGCGAATCCTCGGCCATATTGTCGGGCATCTGGACGGCCAGCGCGCCGCCGGGCGCGAGAAAACCCATCAGACGCTGGAACACCGCCGGATGCTCCGGCAGCCACTGGAAGACCGCGTTGGCGAAGATCACGTTGACCGGCTCGTCCGGCTGCCATGTCGAGGCATCGGCGAGGTCGAAGCTGACATTGGGTAGGCGCGCCCTCGCCTTCTCGATCATGTCGGGAGACGTGTCGAAGCCGCTCACTTGCGCATCCGGCCAGCGCTCGACCAGAAGTTCGGTCGAATTGCCCGGCCCGCAGCCGATATCGACAACCCGACGCGGACAGTCGACCGGAACCTGTGCCACCAAGTCGCGCGCGGGCCGCGTGCGCTCGTCCTCGAATTTCAGATACTGGGCGGCGGACCAATCAGCCATCCGAGCTCCTCGTCTCTTGAGAATTCGCCGCCCGGGTGCCCTCTTACCGCGTCAGCCTCTTGTAGGTCATGCGGTGCGGGTTGACGGCTTCGGGCCCGAGCCGGCGGATCTTGTCCTGCTCGTAATCCTCGAAATTGCCCTCGAACCATTCGACGTGGCTATCGCCTTCGAAGGCGAGGATGTGCGTCGCCAGACGGTCGAGGAACATGCGATCGTGCGAGATGATGACCGCGCAGCCGCCGAAATTTTCCAGCGCGTCTTCGAGTGCCGCCAGCGTTTCCGTATCGAGATCGTTGGTAGGTTCGTCGAGCAGCAGAACATTGCCGCCGGTCTTCAGCATCTTGGCCAGGTGCACGCGGTTGCGCTGACCGCCGGAGAGGTTGCCGACCTTCTGCTGCTGGTCGCCGCCGCGGAAATTGAAGGACGCACAATAAGCGCGGGTGTTGGCCTCGAACTTGCCGAGCTTGACCACTTCGGCGCCGCCCGAGATTTCTTCCCACACGGTCTTTGACGGATCGAGCGCGTCGCGGCTTTGGTCGACATAGCCGAGCTTGACCGTCTCGCCGACGCGGACAGAACCGGCATCGGGCTTCTCCTGGCCGGTGATCATGCGGAACAATGTCGTCTTGCCCGCGCCATTCGGGCCGATGACACCGACAATGCCACCCGGCGGCAGCTTGAATTCGAGGCCTTCGATCAACAGCGTGTCGCCGAAGCCTTTCGACAGGCCCTCGACGTCGATGACCACGTTGCCGAGCCGCTCGCCATGCGGAATGACGATCTGCGTATCCGTCGGCCGCCGCTTGTCGGCCGCATCGAGCAGATCCTGGAACGCCTGGATACGCGCCTTGGACTTGGTCTGGCGAGCCTTCGGGCTCGACTGGATCCACTCGCGCTCGCGGCCGATGGCGCGCTGGCGGGCGTCGTCCTCGCGGCCTTCCTGCTTGAGGCGCTTGGCCTTGGCTTCGAGGTACTTGGTGTAATTCCCCTCATAAGGAATGCCGCGTCCGCGATCGAGTTCGAGAATCCAGCCGGTGACATTGTCGAGGAAGTAGCGGTCGTGGGTGATGATCATCACGGCGCCCGGATAGGCGCGCAGATGCTTTTCCAGCCACGCCGTCGTCTCGGCATCGAGATGGTTGGTCGGTTCGTCGAGCAGCAGAAGATCAGGCTGGCGCAGCAGCAGCTGGCAGAGCGCGACACGGCGGCGCTCGCCACCCGATAGCTTGGTGACGTTGGCATCCTTTGGCGGGCAGCCCAGCGCTTCCATTGCCATCTCGACCTGCTGTTCGAGATCCCACAGGTTCAGCCGGTCCATTTCGTCCTGGAGCTTGGCCGACTCGTCGGCCGTCTCGTCGGAATAGTTCATCATCAATTCGTTGTAACGCTCGATGATGGCGGTCTTGGCCGCGACACCTTCCATGATGTTTTCGAACACGGTCTTGTCCGGGTCGAGCGCCGGCTCCTGCGCCAGGTAGCCGACAGTAGCGCCTTCGGCGAGCCACGCCTCACCGCTCCAGTCCTTGTCGATGCCGGCCATGATTTTGAGGATCGTCGACTTGCCGGCGCCGTTTGGGCCCAGGATGCCGATCTTGGCGTCGGGGTAGAAGGACAGATGAACGTTCTCGAGCACCTTCTTGGTGCCATAGGCCTTGTTGAGGCCGGCCATGTGATAGATGAACTGGCGTGCCACGCGCGCTTTCCCTGAAAAAATGACTGGATTTGTCGAATTGAATGGAGGTTGGCCGCTATGTAGGCGATGCGGCGCCGAACGGCAATCGCTTTTGCCATATCAAGCCAACCACACGGACAAGTGTGCACCGACAGCCAGGTTTTCAATCCGTCGATGGCGCGCGGAAATCTCCGGTTAACCCTTCCACGTCAAAACAGGATCGGAGTGGAATCGCTGGCTGGCCGCGATTTCGAACAGAGAGCGGATCGACGGCATTGCTGAACAGTTTCCTGCTCCTTGCCGAAGCGATCGTCTACTTCAGCGTCATGGTGACACTTTTCCGCTTCCGCAAGCGCATCGGCCTGGGCGTTTTCATCTGCGCACTCGGCGTCATGCATTTCCTGGAAACCTATCTCGCCAGCGTCTTCTACGTCGCGCTGCCGTTCGGCATGGTCTCGCCGGGCTCGGCGGTGCTGTTTTCCGGCAAGTTGGTGATGCTCCTTCTGCTCTACATGAAGGAGGATGCCGCCACCGTGCGCCAGCCGATCTATGGCCTGCTGCTCGGCAATGCGGTGATGATCGGTCTGGTTCTGCTCCTGCGCCTGCACGCCATCGCTCCGCTACCCGATGGCCGGCTCCCGGACATCGGCTTCATCGACGAGATGGGCTGGCTGATGGTTTGGGGCACGACGCTGCTGTTCGTCGACGCCATCCTGATCATCCTGCTCTATGAGAAACTTGGCCGCGTCCTGCGCAAGGCGCGGTTCGCACGCATCCTGATTTGCGTCGCCTGTGTGCTGACGTTCGATCAGGCGGGGTTCTTCACCGCGCTCCATTTTGTTGCCGGCGCGCCGATCGCGGTCTTCTTCGGCGGCTGGTTCGCCAAGATGGCGGCGGCACTGACCTTCAGCGCCATGCTGGTCGCCTATCTCAAATGGTTCGAGGTCCGGGATGTGCAGATGCCGCGTGGGCTGACCGACATCTTCGAGACCTTGACCTATCGCGAACGCTACGAGGCGCTGGTCGAACATGTCGGCCGCGATGGCCTGACCGGCCTGCTGCACAGGGGACGCTTCGATGCAGATGGCGAGGCAGCCGTCCAGTCCAGCCTGCGCACGGCGAGGCCGCTCAGCCTGCTCATCGTCGACGTCGACCACTTCAAGTCGATCAACGATCGTTTCGGCCATGCCGAAGGCGACAAGGTGCTGAAGGCGGTCGCAACCGTACTTTGCGAGGCGGCAGGCGCTGAGGACCAGGTTTTCCGGATCGGCGGCGAGGAATTCGCGATCCTGAGTTCGCGTCCGCATTCCGTCGCCAGGCTCTTCGGCGAAAGCGTCCGCACCGCGCTCAAGGCATCGGTCGCCACCAGCCGATTCGAATTGACCGTCAGCGCCGGTGTTTCCACGGTCAGCGAGACGACGCAGTGCCTGGCCGACCTGTTCGCGCTCGCCGACCAGCGCCTTTACAAGGCGAAATCGACCGGACGCGACCGCGTCGTCGGCGAACCCGGCGGGCATGAGGCGGACGCCGATATCGCCTGGACCAGGTCCGCCCAGATCTAGCCAAGTCAATCCAGGTCTAACCTTGTCGCTACGATTTCCTGTGCCGCGCAATGCCTGTCATGGTCGAGACGGCCATCAGCACGATCGCCAGCCATTTAAGCGCCGTGATGATCGGCCCGGCCTGGATGTCGTAGGCGATGAAAAGCAGGATGCCCGGCACCAGCAGGCCGCACATGATCAGCATGATGCGGTTGATCTGCCAGGAGACTTTCGATGCCAGCACATCGTCTCCGGCCGCCGGAACCAGCGTCTCACGCATCCTCTTGCCACCGACGAGCATGGCCGACAGACGCATCGAGATCGGCAGGCCGAGGCCGATGATGAGGAAGGCGCAGGCGGCCAGGAGTAGCGAGAACTTCAGCGCGCTGGTCTCCGCCGGCACCGGAAACAGCACCGTGGCCAGCGGCAGGAAGACGCCGAAAATGCCGAGCGCGGCGATTGCGATGAAGATCACCGCGTTGATGATCGTAAAGAGATGATAGGTGCCGGCGCCGATCGGTGCGGACAGTGCGCGCATGCGCGCCCACTCGGGCTGGCTATAGGAAAACCCCGGCCATTCCATGCGAGCATCGTTGATCGAAACCATGCCCTTGGCCCAGAAAGCCAGCCGCGCCAGCGCGCTGCTCGTTATGCCACTCATTGCACCCCCCGCTGAATGAACCGCCCTGCGAACCTAGCTGCCTAAATACGTGCCCGTGCGTTACTGGAACCCGATCGCGTCGACCGTGCCGGTCGGGCAACCGGCCTTGTTCGTCGGCACTGAGGCCAGCAGCAGATCCTTGAGCGAACTATTCGGACCGATCGGGCCGGCAAGGCCAAGCGTCAGTTCGCCGATCAGCCGCCGGCCGCTCGACGGATCGATAAGGCAGGACACACGCACCCGGTCCCCTGCTCCCGCGCCGAAGGCCTGGTCGAAGGCGCTGCGGATCTGGTCCGCGGTCAGCTTGCCGCTGATATTTTTGGCGAAAAGGTCGCGGACAGGCGAGCTGTTGACCTCACGCATCAGATGAAGGGCGTCGGAAAAATACTCCTGCTGGCTTTTGCCGTAGCAGGTGCCGTGCTTGATCCATTCATGCCGTTCCAGCTTCGAGGCGGTGCCCGGCATCACCTTGTCGAGCTCGGCGCGGGTCTCGGCATCGAGGTTGACTGGTGGCAGGTCCTGCCAGTGAGCCGGATTGTCATTGGCCTTGTCGCTGGCCGAAGCCTGGCAATAGAAATTGCCGTTCGGCTGCGGCCACAGACCGTGCAGCGTGAAATTGGTGGCATCGAATTCACCAGGGTTTTGCGCCTTGCATTCGGTCTTGTTCGACTTGGTCTCGCAGAAGGCCGGCTGCCAGCTCAGCGCGAAGACATATTCGGGTTTTCCCGAGGCCGCCGGCTTGCCTTGCCCGCCGGATGCCGCCGGCGCGGTTACCGCACTGCTGCCCGAGAGATGGCCGCAGCTGACCTTCACCCAACGGCGCTCGGGATCGGCGACCGGCACCAGGATGAGGTAGTGGGTCGGAGCATCCTTGTTGCCGGCCAGCAATTGATAGGTCTTGCCCGCATCGGTCGAGACATTGCCGGGATTCTTGCCGTTCTTGATCGCCTGCGTCGCGGGACAGGCAGCGTCGGCCACGAAGGTGCCGCTCATCTTGACGTCGGCATGCGCCGCGCCTGCCAGCGAGCCCGCCAGCAAGGCCAATCCGAAAACAACAGCAATGCGCATGGAGAATCCCCTGCTGGAAAGTGGGCGACAGACTGAAGCTGTCTCCATGTCAGAATTGCGATATTTTGCGGGCCCGTGGCAAGAAAGATCGTCGCGGAAAAGCCGGCAGGCCCGATTGACGCAAATCTGGCGCCGGCGCACACGTTGGACATTGCAAGGGCGGAACCAGGGGGAGGCCAGCCGGCATGCCATTCAGCCAGCAGCGCGTGGTCCGCTCGCCGACCGGGGCCGATCTCAATCTGTTGATCCGGCAGGCCGACAGCTCTCCGCGTGCGGTGGTCCAGATCAATCATGGCCTGGCCGAACATGCCGCGCGCTACGACCGCTTCGCCGGTTTCCTGGCCACCCGGGGCTTCCATGTCTATGTCCATGACCACCGTGGCCATGGGGCGACCAGGGCGCCCGACGCGCCGCTCGGCAGATTCGCCGACAAGGACGGACCGGCCAAGGTGATCGCCGATGTCGATGCCGTGCACGATCTTATCGCCCGCGAGCAGCCTGACCTGCCGGTGATCCTTTTCGGCCACTCGATGGGCGCGTCCGTGGCGCTGAACTACTTGTTACGGCACTCGAATCGGATCCATGCCGCCGCCATCTGGAACGGCAATTTCTCGCAAGGCCCGCTCGGCCAGGTGGCGCTCGGCATCCTGGCCTGGGAGCGAATGCGGCTGGGCTCCGATGTCCCGTCGCGCCTGCTGCCGAAACTCACCTTCCAAGCCTGGGGCAAGGCGGTCCCCGACCATCGCACCTTGTTCGACTGGCTTTCGCGCGACGAGGCGGAGGTCGCGAAGTACATTGCCGATCCGCTCTGCGGCTGGAATCCCTCCATATCGATGTGGCGCGATGTGGTCGCCATGGCGCTGAACGGCGGCAAGGATGCAGGCTTTGCCGGCATCCGGCGCGGCCTTCCCGTCGCCATCATTGGCGGCGAGAAAGACCCTGCCTCGGACTACGGCAAGGGCATCACCCATCTCGCGAACCGCATGCGCGGGATGGGCTTTTCGAATCTGGTTTCGAAGGTCTACGCCGGCACCCGCCACGAGAGCCTGAACGAGGTGAACCGGGATACCGTCATGGACGATTTCGCCAACTGGGCGGACGCTGTCCTGAAAGCCTGAAGGTTTGGCCCATAGCAAGAACCGTGACAGCCGCTGCCGGGCTTGATAGAGGCTCTGCTTTCGCAGCGATCGGGATGATTGCAGCAACCACGGTGATTTATGGCCGAACCCCCGCTGAAAGGCGTCCGCGTCGTCGAACTCGCCCGCATTCTTGCCGGACCCTGGGCCGGGCAGTTGCTTGCCGATCTCGGCGCCGATGTCATCAAGGTCGAGAGCCCCGACGGCGGCGACGACACCCGCAAATGGGGTCCGCCCTTCGTCATGAGCCATGACGGCGAGAACCTGTCGGCCGCCTATTACCATTCCTGCAATCGCGGCAAGCGCTCCATCGCCATCGACTTCTCGACGCCGGAAGGCGCCGAGACGGTGCGCCGGCTGGTCGCGACGGCGGATGTGCTGATCGAGAACTTCAAACTCGGCGGCCTGAAGAAATACGGGCTCGACCATGGCAGTCTGAAGGAAATCAACCCTCGCCTCGTCTACTGCTCGATCACCGGTTTCGGTCAGGATGGGCCTTATGCGCCTCGCGCGGGCTACGATTTCATCATCCAGGCCATGGCCGGCATGATGTCGATCACCGGCGAGCCCGGACGCGAGCCGCAGAAAGCCGGCGTCGCCATCTCGGATATCTTCACCGGCCTCTATTCGGTCATCGCCATCCAGGCAGCACTTCGCCATGCCGAACAGACCGGCGAAGGCCAGCACATCGACATGGCGCTGTTCGACACGCAGATCTCGGCGCTCGGCAACCAGAACCTCAATTATCTCGTCTCCGGCAAGTCGCCGGTGCAGATGGGCAATGCCCATATGAACATCGCCCCTTACGAAGTGCTCCCAGTCAGGGACGGCCACATCATCCTGGCCGTCGGCAATGACGGCCAGTTCGCCAAATTCTGCGCCGCGGTCGGGCTGGGCGATTTGCCGGCCAATCCCGATTTCACCACCAATCCGGCCCGCGTCGCCAATCGCGTGGAACTTCGCGCACGCATCATCGAGGCGCTGAAGATTTTTGATCGCGATCCGCTGCTGGCGAAGCTCGAAGCCGCCAGCGTGCCGGCGAGCCCGATCAAGACGATCGGCCAGATGTTCGACGACCCGCAGACCATTGCCCGTGGCATGCGGCTCGACCTCGACGACGGCCATGGCAACCGCCTGCCGTCGGTGCGCGCCCCGATGGTGATGTCGGGGACGCCGCTTACTTATGAACGCCCCTCGCCGCGCCTTGGCGAGCACACTGACGAAATCCTTGCCGAACTGGAGAAGTCTGGGAAATGAAGACCGGTGGACAATTGATCGTCGACGCCCTCGAAGCCAATGGCACCGACCGAATGTTCTGCGTGCCGGGCGAATCCTACCTTGCGGTGCTTGACGCGCTGCATGATTCCTCGATCCGCACCATCGTCTGCCGCCAGGAAGGCGGCGCCGCCATGATGGCCGACTGCCAGGGGCGGCTGACCGGCAAGCCCGGCATCTGCTTCGTCACCCGCGGACCCGGCGCCACCAACGCTTCGGCCGGCATCCACATCGCCATGCAGGATTCGGTTCCCCTCATCCTGTTCATCGGCCAGGTCGCCAGCCACGCCAAGGAGCGCGAGGCGTTCCAGGAAGTGGACTACGTCAGGTTCTTCGGCGACATCGCCAAATGGGTGGTCGAGATCGACGACGCCTCGCGCATCCCCGAATTCGTCACGCGCGCCTTTGCCGTGGCGACGTCGGGCCGCCCCGGCCCGGTCGTCATATCGCTGCCCGAGGATATGCTGACCAGCGTCGTCGACGCGCCGGAAGCACTTCCGCACACGCCGGTAGAAACCTATCCCGGCGAAGCCGAACTCGACGCACTGGAAATGCTGCTTGCCGGCGCGAAGCGTCCCTTCGTCATCCTTGGCGGCACGCGCTGGAACGCGGACGCGGTCGCGCGGATGCATAAGATTGCCGAGGCCTGGTCGCTTCCTGTCGGCTGTTCCTTCCGCCGCCAGATGCTGTTCGACCATCTTCATTCAAACTATGCCGGCGATGTCGGCATCGGCATCAATCCGAAGCTGGCAACGGCTATCAAGCAGGCGGACGTCGTTCTCTTGATCGGCGGGCGCATGGGCGAGATGCCCTCTTCCGACTACACGCTGCTGAAGAGCCCCTATCCCGACCAGGCCCTGGTGCACGTCCATGCCGATGCCGGCGAACTCGGCCGGGTCTACCGTCCGACCCTGGCCATCAATGCGTCGCCAGCGGCTTTCGTCGAGGCTTTCACCAAGCGCATGCCGGCCGGAACGCCATCATGGGCGGCCGAGACGCCCAGGCACCATGCGTCATATCTCGAATGGTCGACGCCGCCACAGACCGGCCCCGGCGCGGTGCGGATGGGTCCAATCATGGATTATCTGGAAAAGGTGCTGCCCGACGACGCAATCCTGACCAATGGCGCCGGAAATTACGCAACCTGGGTACACCGCTTCCATCGCTTCCGCCGCTTCGCCACGCAAGGAGCGCCGACGTCGGGCTCGATGGGCTACGGTACGCCGGCGGCGGTGGCCGCCAAAGCGCTGTATCCGGAGCGCACAGTGGTCGCCTTCGCCGGCGACGGCTGCTTCCTGATGAACGGCCAGGAATTCGCCACCGCTGTGCAGTACGACCTGCCGATCGTCGTCATCGTCGTCAACAACGGTATTTACGGCACCATCCGCATGCACCAGGAACGCGACTATCCCGGCCGCGTCGTCGGCACCGATCTGAAGAACCCTGATTTTGCAGCACTTGCCCGCGCCTATGGCGGCCATGGCGAGACGGTGGAGAAGACAGCTGATTTCGCGCCTGCCTTCGAGCGCGCGCGAACCAGCGGCAAGCCGGCGATCGTCGAGATCAGGCTCGATCCCGAGGCGATCACCCCGACCCGGACGATGACGCAGATACGCGACAAGGCTTAAGGACCGGCAGGACAGAGGGGGGCGCTGTCCCGCAGGCCGTCAGATGTTAGCCGCGCTTCGGGCTCTACATCGCCTTTTCGATCTGGCCGCGAATCTCGCCGTCCTTATTGGCCGCCGTGTGCACATTGACGTAATACTTGCCGGCCTCCAGGTCCGCGGCCTGCGCATCCGTCAGCGTCGCCGACCCCTTGATCGGGCTCTTGAGCTTGCCTTTGAACGGGATCACCGGAGGCGCGTTCTCGCCCGCCGCCGCCGGGCCGTGAATATGCGCCGCTGTCGCCGGGCCGCTGAGGCCGGAATACTTCACGTTCCAGCTGAGCTTCTTCTTGGTGGTGTCGAAGGTGAGAGTGGCCGTCCCCTTGCCCTTGGTGGTAACGGCTGGGCTCTGCTGGCCGCCATCGAGGGTCGCCTTGTATTTTACCATCTCGGCCATGGCTGGTGATGCGAACAGGAAAGCGGTGGAAATGGCGAGCGCCGATAGCGCCGGCAGGAAGGAGTAAGCGCGCATGAAGAACCTCCAATTGGATAGAGCGTGCGTCGCGGCTCCCCGACGCGCGCATGCTTCAATGCAACGGCTGGACGGCGCAATGTATCCCCGCACACGGTTTTGTGATTGGAGCGCATGAAAAAGGGGCGGTCGCCCGCCCCTTTTTGATCGTCAGACCCGGTCTCACGCGCTGTTGATCGCGCCTGCGAGGACTACTTGACCGCCTTGTCGGTGATGGCGGTGGTATAGGCGCCTTTCGGCTCCTTGGTGATGATCTTCTGGTCGAGCAGCGCCTTGGCGGTTCGTTCGTAGGTCGCCGGGTCGAGCTTGCCGTCGGCATTGTCGATCAGCTTGGCGACTTCGCTCATCATCCGCTTTTGGTGGTTCTCGTCCTGGCCGCCGCCGTCCATCACGATGCTTGCGGCTTCGTCATTGTTGTCGATCGCGTATTTCCAGCCCTTCATCGAGGCGCGCACGAAACGCACCATCTTGTCCTCGAAGGCCGGATCCTTGAGCTTGTCTTCCGAGGCATAGAGGCCGTCCTCGAGCAGGTCGTTGCCCATGGCCGAGTAGTTGAAAACGGTCAGCTGTTCGGGTTTGTAGCCGGCGTCGATCAGCTGCCAGTACTCATTGTAGGTCATCACCGAGATGCAATCTGCCTGCTTCTGG
This sequence comes from Mesorhizobium sp. URHB0026, assembly GCF_054059755.1. Taxonomy (NCBI): domain Bacteria; kingdom Pseudomonadati; phylum Pseudomonadota; class Alphaproteobacteria; order Hyphomicrobiales; family Phyllobacteriaceae; genus Mesorhizobium; species Mesorhizobium sp. URHB0026. The sequence continues at coordinate 5,122,440 of NZ_JBSSCN010000001.1, forward strand.
ATCAGCGGCTGCACGTCAAAGCTCTGCTTCAGCACGGTGACGCCATCGGGACCGCCCTCCGTCTTGAGGCCAAGCTTGTTCATCCACGCGTAGAATGGATATTCGTTGCCGAAGAACCAGACGCCGAGTGTATGACCCTTGAAGTCGGCTTCGGTCTTGATCGGGCCATCCTTTGGGCAGACCAGCTCCATGCCGGCCTTCTTGAACGGCTGGGCGATGTTGACCAGCGGCACGCCCTTTTCGCGCGCGGCGAGCGCGCCGCCCATCCAGTCGACGATGACGTCGGCACCGCCGCCGGCGATCACCTGCTCGGGGGCGATGTCGGGACCGCCCGGCTTGATGTCGACGTCTAGGCCTTCGGCTTCATAGAAACCCTTGGCCTTGGCGACATAGTAGCCGGCAAACTGCGCCTGCGTGACCCATTTCAGCTGCAAGGTCACCTTATCGGCGGCCATTGCCTGGAACGCGGCCAGCGACATCGCGCCGGCCAGAACTGGAATAATAAGTCTTTTCATTTTTTTACCCTCTGGAGTTAGTGCCCTGAACCCACCGCCCCTATCCACCACGGACAGAGGGATGCCAAAACGTGACGGCCCTTTCGACAAGGGCGACCACGCCATAAAAGACCGAACCTGCAAGTGCTGCAACTGCGATTTCGGCCCAGACCATGTCGATGTTCATCCGCCCGACCTCGGTAGAAATGCGGAATCCCATGCCGACGACCGGCGTGCCGAAGAACTCGGCGACGATGGCGCCGATCAGCGCCAGCGTCGAATTGATCTTCAGCGCGTTGAAGATGAAGGGGGCGGCGGCCGGCAGCCTGAGCTTGACGAGCGTCGGCCAGTAGCCCGACGCATAGGTGCGCATCAGGTCGCGCTCCATATGGCCGGACGCAGCGAGCCCGGCGACCGTATTCACCAGCATCGGGAAGAAGGTCATGATGATCACCACCGCCGCCTTGGACTGCCAGTCGAAGCCGAACCACATGACCATGATCGGCGCCACGCCGATGATCGGCAGCGCCGAGACCATATTGCCGATCGGCAGAAGTCCACGCCGCAGAAACGGTACACGGTCGGCGAGAACAGCGGTGATGAAGCCAGCGCCGCTGCCCACCACATAGCCGAAGAGCACCGCCTTGAAGATGGTTTGCCGGACATCGGCGCCGAGCACCGGCAGCGAACTGACGATGCGCGCGCCGATGGCGCTCGGCGGCGGCAGCAGGATGAAAGGAATGCCGGCGCCGCGTGTGACGGCTTCCCAGATGATCAGGATCCAGGCGCCGAAGATAGCCGGGATGACCAGACGCAGTGCGGTCCGGACCCATCCTGCCTTCGGCCGCAATCCCGAAAGCACCGCCACACAACGCCAGCCAAGCAGCCAGGCAGCCGTGAGCAGAAGGAAATACGGCGTCAGCGCCGTCCCTTCGAAACCCGCAATGCCCGATATCAGCAGCCAGGCGACCAGATGGGCGCCCATGAAGAGCACCACGGCCTCCGCCAGGGGCGCAATCCTGACCATGGAGATCAGCGCCGCCAGCACGGCCACGCCAACCATCAAGCCCTTCATTCCGAGATAGGGGTAGCCGATACTGGCCGTCGGATCGGCAAGCGCTGCCGCTTCCGGCTTCGACATGGCGCCGAGCGCAATCGCGATCAGGCACAGCACGATTGCCAGTACGGCCTGCCAGGAAGGTTTCAGCCAATTCATGCTGGCCTCCCGCCCATGGCGCGGTCGACGATGCGGCCGGCGATGCCGACCACCATCACCAGCAGTGCCGCCACGATGGAGCCGGCGACCAGCGCCGACCAGATGTCGATGGACTGGCTGTAATAGGCGCCGGCCAACAGCTTGGCGCCTATGCCGGCGACCGCACCCGTCGGCAGTTCGCCAACGATAGCGCCGACGAGGCTTGCCGCTACAGCCACTTTCATCGAGGTGAACAGGAACGGCACCGAGGCAGGCACACGCACTTTCCAGAAGGTCTGCGCGTTGCTGGCGTTGTAGGTGTGCATCAGGTCGAGATGCATGATCTCGGGCGAGCGCAGGCCCTTCACCATGCCGACCGTCACCGGGAAGAAAGACAGATAGGTCGAAATCATCGCCTTCGGGATCAGTCCGGTAATGCCGATCGCCGCCAGAACGACGATGATCATCGGCGCCACCGCCAGGATGGGAATCGTCTGCGAGGCGATAATCCACGGCATCAGGCTGCGGTCGAGCGTCGCCACATGGACGATGCCGACGGCGATGACGATGCCGAGCGCGGTGCCGAAGGCGAAGCCGAGCAGCGTCGAGGACAGCGTCACCCAGGCGTTGTAGACGAGACTGCGGTTCGAGTTGATGGGCCGCAGAAAAGTGTTCTCGAAGAAATTCACCGCCACCTGATGCGGCGCCGGCAGCGTCGGCTTGGGCTGCGACAGCGTCTTGCCTATGAGTTCGCCGAACGTGGAGGTTTCGTTGGCACGCCGGTCGAGATCGCGCTGGAACGGCGCGTTGAGGATAACGGCGAAGATGTACCAGAGCACGACCACGCCCAGAAGGATGGAGGTTACGGGGATGATCTTGGAGCGGAAGCTATCCATGGGCGAAGTCTCGCGGAGCACACGCCTTCGTCACATGCGCCTTCGTGATCCTAGGGCGGAGCAAGGAGCGAAGCGACGCGGCGCGGACCCTCGGCTCCATGCCGTTACATTTCTGCTCCGCAGCGGTGCGGAATACGGCTCCTTGCACTCCACTCTGTTGGGCGGGTATTCTCAGCTGCTTACGCCTCTCGGCCAATGTCGCGGCATGGATCCTAGGGTCTGCGCAGGCTGCTACGCGCCTGCTCCGCCCTAGGATGACGAAGGCGCGGTACGCCGCTCGCTTGTCACCCGCCTCAATCATCATAGCTATGCCCTGCCCTCAACCCATCCCGAACCCGCGCGGCGATCGCCAGAAACTCCGGCGTCTCGCGGATGTCGAGCGGCCGCTCTCTCGGCAGCGTCGATTCGATGATATCGCTGACCCGGCCCGGGCGCGGCGACATGACGACGATGCGCGTCGACAGGTAGACGGCTTCCGGAATGGAGTGGGTAACGAAGCAGATGGTCTTGTTCGTCCGTCCCCACAGTTGCAGCAATTGCTCGTTGAGGTGGTCGCGCACGATCTCGTCCAGCGCGCCGAACGGCTCGTCCATCAGCAACAGGTCGGCATCGAAGGCCAGCGCACGCGCGATCGAGGCGCGCTGCTGCATGCCGCCGGAAAGCTGCCAAGGGTATTTCTTCTCGAAGCCGCTGAGGTTCACGAGGTCGAGCGTGCGCTTGATCCGCTCCGCCTGCTCGGTCTTGGACAGGCCCATGATTTCCAGCGGCAGCCCGACATTGCGCTCGATGGTGCGCCAGGGAAACAGGGCGGCGGCCTGGAAGACATAGCCGTAGGCACGTCGCTCGCGAGCCTGTTCCGGCGTCATGCCATTGACCGAGATCGTCCCGGAAGTGGGCTTTTCCAGATCGGCGATGACGCGCAGCAAAGTAGTCTTGCCGCAACCTGAAGGCCCGATGAAGGAGACGAACTCACCCTTGCCAATGGTCAGGTCGACATTGGACAGCGCCTGTACCGGCCCGTCATTGGTCTGGAAGGTGAGGTCCAGTTTGCTTGCCGAAAAGACGGCTGGCGAAGGTCCCGTCATCGGTTGCTGCCTGCCTTCCGCCGCACGAAAGCGATTGCTTTTATCGTGATGTTGTTTTCCACTCGACCCGTCCCATTGGCCCCAGTCCTGCTGAGTTTGTCCCACTCGATCGACGCCCGGAGTTTCCCCGATGTCGCCTAAACCCACTTGTCATCTTATCCGCCCTGAAAGCACTTATGAAGGTAAGCAGGGCCTGACCTATTTCGCCGGCATCGCCACCGAATCGGTCGGCTCCTCCGGCATCTGCATGCACGTGCTCACGATGCCGCCCGGTGCCCGCGCCAAGGCGCATCTGCACGAGAACCATGAAACGGCGATCTACGTGCTCTCCGGCGAGGTCCATACCTGGTATGGCGACCGGCTGGAGCATCACATCGTCGTCAAGGCCGGCGACCTCTTCTACATTCCCGCAGGCGTGCCGCATTTGCCGGCCAATCTGAGCAATGCCCCGTCCTCGGCCGTCATCGCCCGCACCGATCCCAACGAACAGGAAAGCGTCGTCCTGCTGCCGGAGTTGGACGCGCTCGTCGCCTAAGGCTGACGGAAAGCCTTCCGCCCTCATCGGCACCGGGCAACTTCGCCCATGACGCTGCCGTCCTCGTCGGCGATCACCAATTTCTTGGCATTCTTGGCGCTGTGCTTGATCGTGAAGGTGGCGGGCGACTTTCCCTCCTCGCCTTCCGCTTCGCACTCTGCCTTGACCGTCAGCGAACCATCGGCCTCACCGTGTTTGCCCGTGAAAGTGCAGGCACTGGTCGCGGTAATAAAATCGGTGTCGGTCAGCAGCAGCATGTCTTCGGCATAGACCTGCTGGCCGTTCTTGTTGATGCAGCCGGACTTGTTGCCATAGGGCTTGGACAGGTCGATGCCGGCCGCCACGGCGGAGCCGGCTGCCAGAACAACAACGGCGGTGAGATAGAGCCCCGCGCACCTCACCGTCACACCCCCGTCGCCGGAATGCCTGACCGCTCCACCTTGCGCGGCGCGGTGATTTCCTTCCAGGTCGACAGCGCCCGGTTGACGGCCGCGTTCGGTTCGCGGCCGACGAACTCACCATGGCCAGGCTTCGCCTTGACCTCTGCCTCCTCGACCGACAACTCGCCGCGCGAGAACACGAAGCGCGGCAGGCCGGTCACTTCGACCCCTTCGAAGACGTTGTAGTCGATGACGGACTGCTGCTTCTTGGCGGAAATCTTCTTCTTGCGTTGGGGGTCCCAGACGATGATGTCGGCATCCGCGCCTTCGACGATCGCGCCCTTCTTCGGATACATGTTGAGGATCTTGGCGATGTTGGTCGAGGTCACGGCGACAAACTCGTTCATCGTCAGCCGGCCGGTATTGACGCCCCTGGTCCACAGCACCGGCAACCGGTCCTCGAGGCCACCCGTGCCGTTGGGGATCTTGGTGAAATTGCCGACGCCGAAGCGCTTCTGGTCGGTGGTGAAGGCGCAATGGTCGGTCGCCACCACCTGCAGCGAACCGGCCTGCAGGCCGGCCCACAACGAATCTTGATGCAGCTTGTTGCGGAACGGCGGGCTCATCACGCGGCGCGCCGCATGGTCCCAGTCCTTGTCGAAATACTCGCTCTCGTCCAGCGTCAGGTGTTGGATCAGCGGCTCGCCGAACACCCGCATGCCTTTTTGGCGTGCCCGGCGGATCGCCTCGTGGCTCTGTTCGCAGGAGACATGCACGACATAGAGCGGCACGCCCGCCATGTCGGCGATCATGATGGCGCGGTTGGTCGCCTCGCCTTCCACTTCCGGCGGACGCGAATAGGCATGTCCTTCGGGACCGTTATTGCCGGCGGCAAGCAGCTTCTGCGACAGGGCCGCGACCACGTCGCCATTCTCGGCATGCACCAGCGGCAGCGCGCCGAGGTCGGCGCAGCGCTGGAACGACGCGTACATCTCGTCGTCGTCGACCATCAGCGCGCCCTTGTAGGCCATGAAGTGCTTGAACGAGGTGATGCCCTTGTCGACCACGGTGGCCATCTCGTCGAACACCTGCTTGCCCCACCAGGTGATCGCCATGTGGAACGAATAATCGCAGGACGCCCTCGAGGTCTTGTTGTCCCACATCCGCAATGCTTCGAGCAGCGATTGCTGCGGCGCCGGCAGGCAGAAATCGACCACCATGGTGGTGCCGCCGGCTAAGGCCGCACGAGTGCCGGATTCGAAATCATCGGCCGAATAGGTGCCCATGAACGGCATTTCGAGATGGGTATGCGGGTCGATGCCGCCCGGCATGACAAAGCAGCCGGTGGCGTCATACTCATGGTCGCCATGCAGGTCCGAGCCGATGGCGACGATCTTGCCGTGCTGCATCAGCACGTCCGCCTTCCAGGTTCGGTCGGCGGTGACGACGGTGCCGTTCTTGATGACTTTGGTCATTTTGCTGTTCCCTTGTTCTTCTCTTCCCGCTTCTTGGTGAGCGGCGTTTGAACGTAAATCTCTAAGTTCACTCCACGATGACGGCCGTTTCCACCACGGCATGAAACAGAACGTCGGCGCCGGCCGCGGCCCATTCCTTGGTGATTTCCTCGGCCTCATTGTGGCTCAACCCATCCACGCATGGGCACATCACCATGGCGGTCGGCGCGACGCGGTTGATCCAGCAGGCGTCGTGCCCGGCACCCGAGACGATGTTGCGGTGCGTGTAGCCGAGCCGCTCGGCCGCATCGCGGATTGCCTTGACACAGCCCTTGTCGAAGGTGACCGGATCGAAAGCGCCTACCTGCTCGATCTTGTACTGGATGTCGAGCGCATCGCAGATCGTGTCGATGCCTTCGCGGATGCGGCCATCCATGGCGTCGAGCACTTCCTTTTCCGGCGAGCGTATGTCGATGGTAAAAACGGTGCGGCCGGCGATGATGTTGCGCGAGTTCGGGTAGACTTCCATGTGGCCGACCGCGCCGACAGCGTCGGGCTGGTAGTCCATGGCGATCTCGTGGACCAATTCGATCACTCGGGCCATGCCGAGCCCGGCATTGCGGCGCTTGGGCATCGGCGTCGAGCCGGTATGCGCCTCCTTGCCGGTCAGCGTCACCTGCAGCCATTTCAGGCCCTGGCCGTGGGTGACGACACCGATGTCGATCTCTTCGTCCTCGAGGATCGGGCCCTGCTCGATATGCAGTTCGAAGAAGGCGTGGATCTTGCGATCACCGACCTTCTCGGTGCCCTTCCAGCCGATGCGCTCCAGTTCCTCGCCGAATTTCTTGCCGTTCTTGTCCGTGTGCTCGTAGACATCGGCCTGGTCTAACACGCCGGCGAACACACCGGATGCCATCATCGCCGGCGCGAAGCGCGCGCCCTCCTCGTTGGTCCAGTTGGTGACGACGATCGGATGTTTCGTCTTGATGTCGAGGTCGTTGAGCGAGCGCACGATCTCCAGGCCGCCGAGAACCCCGAGAACGCCGTCATATTTGCCGCCGGTCGGCTGCGTATCGAGATGGCTGCCGACATAGACCGGAGGCAGGCTGGGGTCGGTGCCTTCGCGGCGGGCAAACATGGTGCCCATCTCGTCGACGCCCGTTTCGAGCCCCGCGGCATCGCACCAGCGCTTGAACAGATGCCGGCCCTCGCCGTCCTCGTCGGTCACGGTCTGGCGATTGTTGCCGCCGGCAATGCCGGGGCCGATCTTCGCCATCTCCATCAGCGAATCCCACAAACGGTCTGAATTGATTCGCAGATTCTCGCCGGGTGCGGCCATCTTGAGTTCCCATCTACACCAGGAGTCTTGTCGCCCCTTGAGTGAATTGCAGCCTGACCGTATGGTCAGCTTTTAAACTACACAACCTGACCAACCGGTCAACTAGAATCTTGGGGAAGACATGGCTGAACCCACCCGCCCCATGCGGCGACAGGACATCCGCCGGGAGAATGAAAAAACCATTCTCGTCGCCGCCGAAAAGGTTTTCGCGGAGGCAGGGTTTGGCGGCGCCACGATGCAGTTGATCGCCGATCTGGCGGGTCTGCCAAAGGCAAATCTCCACTATTATTTCGCCACCAAGGAAGAACTCTACCGATCCGTAGTCCAGAACATTTTTGAAATCTGGCTACAGGCGGCCAATTGCTTCGACGCGGCGCGCGGCCCGATCGACGGCATCAGTGCCTATATCGACGCCAAGATGGAAATATCGCGCCGCCATCCGGACGGCTCCAAGGTCTGGGCTTCCGAAGTGATGCACGGTGCGCCTGTGCTTCAGGACTATATGGAATCAACGCTGCGCGAATGGACCGACGGCCGCGTCGAAATCATCAGGCGCTGGATCGAGGAAGGCAAGATGGACCCGGTGGATCCACGCCACCTGCTCTACATGCTTTGGGCCGCGACACAGCATTATGCCGATTTCGGACACCAGATCGAAACACTCAACGGCGGCAAGCCTCTGTCCGACCGGCAATGGCGGGAAGCCAAGGACAATATCAAGCGGGTGATCCTGACCGGGATCGGCGCGCGGCCCGCCTGACTCCGACCGTTTGCGGCAAAAATCAGGCCGGCGCGGTGCCGCGCCGACCAGCCGCTTCGCGGCCACTCTCCTGTGTGGGAGCGTGGCCGCATCAGGCCTCAGTCGATCGACCGCAGCACCTCACGCACATGGTCGATCAGTTCGTTGATCTGGCCCTTGGTGATGATCAGCGGCGGCGACAGTGCGATGATGTCACCGGTGGTGCGGATCAGCGCGCCGCGCTCGAACGCCTTGACGAAGGCCGAGAAGGCCCGCTTTGTCGGACTGCCGGCGATCGGCGCCAGCTCGATCGCACCGATCAGGCCGATGTTCCTGATGTCGATGACATGCGGCTCGCCCTTCAGCGAATGCAGTGCCTCTTCCCAGTAAGGCGCCAGTTCCTCGCCGCGCGTCAGCAGGCCCTCTTCCTTGTAGGTGTCGAGCGTGCCGAGTGCAGCCGCACAGGCGATCGGGTTGCCCGAATAGGTGTAGCCGTGGAAGAATTCGATCATGTGCTCGGGGCCGGTCATGAAGGCGTCGTGGATTTCCTTCTTCACGAACACCGCGCCCATCGGGATGACGCCGTTGGAGACGCCCTTGGCGGTGGTCATGATGTCGGGCGTGACGCCGAAATAGTCGGCCGCGAACGGCGCACCGAGACGGCCGAAACCGGTGATGACCTCGTCGAAGATCAGCAGGATGCCGTGCTTGGTGCAGATTTCGCGCAGCTTCTCGAGATAGCCCTTCGGCGGCAGGATGACGCCCGTGGAACCCGCGACCGGCTCGACGATGACGGCGGCGATGGTCGAGGCGTCATGCAGGGCGACGATACGCTCCAGCTCGTTGGCGAGTTCCGCGCCATATTCCGGCACGCCTTTGGAGAAGGCGTTCTTCTCCGGCAGATGCGTGTGCGGCATGTGGTCGACGCCGCCCAGCAGCGTGCCGAACATCTTGCGGTTGGTGACGATGCCGCCGACCGAGATGCCGCCGAAATTGACGCCGTGATAACCGCGCTCGCGGCCGATGAGGCGGGTGCGCGAGCCTTCCCCCTTCACGCGATGATAGGCGATCGCCATCTTCAGCGCCGTTTCGACCGATTCCGAACCGGAATTGGTGAAGAAGACATGGTCCATGCCCTTGGGCGCAAGGTCGACCAGGCGGTTCGCCAGTTCGAACACGATCGGATGGCCCATCTGGAAGGCGGGTGCATAGTCTAGTTCGGCGGCCTGGTGCTGGATCGCCTCGGTGATCTTCGGGCGGCAATGGCCGGCGTTGACACACCACAGGCCGGCGGTGCCGTCCAATACCTTGCGGCCATCGCTGGTCGTGTAATGCATGTCCTTGGCGGACACGAACATGCGCGGCGCCTGCTTGAACTGCCGGTTTGCCGTGAACGGCATCCAGAATGCGCTGAGATCGTTCGGCGTGACTTTCAGCCGGTTGGACATGACCAAGACTTCCCCTTGTAACCTGTTTCGCTGCGTCCAACGCTTGGTCTTTGCCGCGCTTTCATGCTACGCAAATTTTGACCGATTGGACAAACGTTAGCACCGCCATGTCGGCGGTCAATGGATTACTAGCGGAAATGCGGCTCCTGAAGTGCGTTCCACAGCCTAGGGAAAAACTGGTCCAGAGAATTGGTCCAGATGACCTTGAATGCGAGATTTGGCAAGGCGAGGGCCCGCAACGGTGACCACGAGCACGCAAGCCCCTCGCCGCACCCGCATCCAGCAGGAAAAACGCGAACTGATCCTTGAGGCCGCGCTCGAAGTGTTTTCCACCAGCGGCTTCCGCGGTTCGACCATCGACCAGATAGCCGAAGCCGCCGGCATGTCGAAGCCGAACCTGCTCTACTATTTCCGCCGCAAGGAAGACATCCACGAGACATTGATGGAACGGCTGCTCGAAACCTGGCTGGCGCCGCTGCGGGAACTCGACGACATCGGCGATCCGATGACCGAACTCAGGAGCTATATCAGGCGCAAGCTGGAAATGGCGCGCGACTTTCCGCGCGAGAGCCGCCTCTTCGCCAACGAGATCCTGCAAGGCGCGCCGCGTATCATGCCGCTGCTGGCGGGCGAGTTGAAGACGCTGGTCGACGAGAAAGCCGCCGTCATCAAGGGCTGGATGCGCGCCGGCAAGATCGCCCGGACAGATCCCTGGCACCTGATCTTCTCGATCTGGGCGACGACGCAGCATTACGCCGATTTCGATGTCCAGGTCCGCGCCGTGCTGGGGCCGAACCGTGGCGGCGACGGCCGCTTCGAGGACGCTGCCCGCTTCCTCGAGCAATTGTTCCTCGATGGGCTGAAGCCGAAGGCTTGATCATACGACGGCTCACGCGCTGCGCCGTTCGGCCGGCATCGCCTCGAGCAATTGTTGAAGTTTGGCGATCGAGTTCTGCTCGGCGAGCGGTGTGTAGACGATCAGCCGCATGTCCGAGCCGTCGTCGATTGACAGGCTCATATGCTCGAAGGCCAGCAAGCCCACCGTGGGATGCCGGACATGCTTCACGCCGGTCAGCCTGCGCGCCACGTCGCGCCGGGGCCACCAGTCACGGAACTCGGGACTTGAACTCATCATCAGCGCGATCAGCCGTTCGAAATCCGGATCGCCGACATATTTGGCGCTTTCGGCACGAAACGAAGCAAGCACCACGCGGGCGAGTTCTTCCCAGTCGACCAGCAGGCGGCGATGGTGCGGGTTGGTGAACACCATGTGGACGATGTTTCTGCTATCGCCCTCGAGCAGGCCGTAGTCGCCGAACACCGCCACGGCCGCGTCGTTCCAGGCAAGAACGTCCCAACGACGGCCAACGACATAGGCGGGCTGCAGCACCAGGCTTTGCAGCATGTGCAACAGCGTAGCGTCGACCTTTTCAGGCGCCGCCACACGACGCTCCGGCTGCTGGCGGCCGGCCAGGATGAACAGATGCCGCTTCTCGACGGCGTCGAGGCGCAAAGCCTCGCAGAGCGCCGCCAGCACTTCCACCGAGGGCCGCACGTCCCTGCCCTGCTCGAGCCAGGTGTACCAGGTGGTGCCGACACCGGCGATCATCGCCACTTCCTCGCGTCGCAGACCCGGTGTGCGCCGTCTCGGCCCCGTCGCGATGCCCGTAGCCGATGGCGCCAGTCTTTCCCGGCGCGACCGCAGGAAGGCGCCGAGTTCGCGCCGGCGGCTCTCCTCGGCTGATCGGGTGAAGGCAACGGGAGCGTTCATGCCGGTCATTATAGCAGTATTGATACCAGGATAAAGTTTGAACTGTTTGACATGGGCGAAGCGCTCCATCTTGCGTTCAGAGCAACAACAGGAGGCTCTGAACATGAAAGTGAAAGACAAGACCGTCCTCATCACAGGCTCGACCGATGGCGTCGGCCGCGTGGTAGCGCAAAGGCTGGGTGCCGCCGGCGCACGGGTGCTGGTGCATGGCCGCGATGCCACACGCGGAGACGCCGTCATCGCCGAGATCGAAGCCGCCGGCGGCAAGGCAGAATTCTGTGCCGCCGACCTTGCCTCGCTGGCCGAAGTCCGCCGGCTCGCCGCGACCGTTCGCGCACGCACCGATCGGCTCGACATCCTCATCAACAATGTCGGCGTCGGCACCGCCGGGGACGAACGACAGACAAGCGCCGATGGCTACGAGTTGCGCTTTGCCGTCAATTATCTCGCCGGCTTCCTGCTGACCTCGGAGCTTCTGCCGCTGCTGAAGGCGAGCGCGCCGGCGCGCATCGTCAATGTCGCCTCGGCCGGCCAGCAGGCGATCGATTTCGGCGATGTCATGCTGACCCGCGGCTACAGCGGCGTGCGCGCCTATTGCCAGAGCAAGCTGGCCCAGATCCTGTTCACCGTCGATCTGGCCGGGCAGTTGAAAGGCAGCGGCGTCACCGTCAACGCGCTGCATCCGGCGAGTTACATGAACACCACCATGGTCCGCCAGGCGGGCGTCACGCCATGGAGTTCGGTCGAAACCGGCGCCGAAGCTATCTTGAACCTCGCCACCTCGCCCGCGCTGGAAGGGCGCAGCGGCCTCTATTTCGACGGCCTGCAGGAATCCCGCGCCGACGCCCAGGCCCATGACGTCAAGGCAAGACAACAATTGCGAAGCCTGAGCCTAGACCTCGTCGGGATGGCTCCGCCAGAATCGAAGGAAGAACAGCCATGACCAACAGAACCGAACACACAGTCATCATCGGCGGCTCATCCGGGATCGGCCTGGCGACGGCGCGCAAACTGCTCGGCCCGGGCATGAAGGTCACGATCACCGGGCGCAACCAGGACAAGCTCGTCGGCGCCTGGAAAAGTCTTGGCGGCGCCGCCGGCAAGGCTGCCTTCGACGCTTCGAAGCCGGATGAGGCGCGCCAGTTCTTCGAGCGCCTCGGTCCGTTCGACCACCTCGTTCTGGCGGCGAGCGGCGGCAAGGGCCTTGGCCCGTTCGAGACCCTCGACCTTGCCGACATCGGCGGCGGCGTCGAGGAGAAGGTACGGCCGCAACTCTCCTGCCTGCAGGCGGCCTTGCCGACGCTGAACAAATCGGGGTCGGTCACCTTCATCTCGGCGGTGTCGGCGCAGGTCGCCATGCCGGGCGTCGCGGGCATCGGCGCCATCAACGGCATGCTCTTGACCGTCGCGCCGATCCTGGCCGTCGAACTGAAGCCGCTGCGCGTCAACGTCGTGGCGCCGGGTGTCATCGACACGCCATGGTGGGACTTTCTGCCCGCAGAGCAGCGGCAGGCGGTCTTTGCAGAATATGCGGGGAAAACGCCGGTCGGCCGCATCGGCCGCGCCGAGGACGTCGCCTCGGCGATAGCCTTCCTCGTCTCCAACGGCTTCATGACCGGCCAGGTGTTGACCTGCGACGGCGGCCTGCGGTTCGCGGCGTAAACGTTGGAGAGTTAAAGCGTCTGCGCAATCAGCGTCAAAAACCCTCCGCTCAGCGCGACATCCTTTGAAACAGCAGGGGCGCCGCCTTTCCCCGCGGCGCCCCAAAGATGTCCGGACTGTCAGGCCGCCTTGGAGGCCGGCATTGGATGGATGGCGTGAAACGGAATGCAAAGCCGGTTCCAGGTGTTGATCATGCCGACCGCGACGGAGAGCTTGACCAACTCCTCTTGCGAGAAATGCTCCAGCGTGCGGGCGTAGAGTTCGTCCGACACGCCGTTGCTGGCGATCAGGGTCACCGCTTCGGTCCAGGCGAAGGCGGCGCGTTCGCGCTCGGAGAACAGCGGCGATTCCTTCCAGGCGGCGACGAGATAGAGCCGCTGCTCGGTCTCACCGTCGCGCCTGGCTTCGCGGCTGTGCATCTCCACGCAGAAGGAACAGCCATTGATCTGCGAGGCCCTGAGCTTGACCAGGTGCAGCAGGCTCACCTCCAGTCCACATTCGTCGACCGCCTTGTTGAGCGCCGACACAGCCTTCATGATCTCGGGCGCCTTGGCAAAAAACTGCAGCCTCTGTTTCATCGTCTTTCCTTTCGCATCCTTGGGAGGTAACTTAGGCTTGGTTGGTTGAACTGGGTTTTTGCCGCCGTTGATGGCGCTCGACAAAGGCGCAGCTCGCGGCAAACGATCTGGGGTCGCCTTCCGCGGCGTAGTCCGCCACGATGTCGGACAACTTCACCTCGGCGAGGGCTGCCCGATAGGCGCGCTCCGCCTTCAGCATCGCCGCATTGATGCCGCAAGGTTTGACATAGGCAGAGGCATCGATCTTGACCGGACCGTTACGGCGGATCTCGCCGCAGCGAAAAGCCGGCTCGCGCCCTTCGATGGCGAGCACGATGTCGAGCAGCGTAATGCGTTCGGCAGCCCGTGCCAGCCGGTAGCCGCCGGCGGGACCCGGCACTGATTCCAGAATGCCGGACGCTGTCAGCATATTGAGGTGTTTCAGGAGATAGCTCGGCGACAGGCCAAAGGATTCCGCCAGCGCCGCGCCCGGCATCGTACTGTTGCCGTCGACGCTCGCCAGTGTCGCCGCGCAGTGGATGGCCGCCTCAACGCCCTCGCCCAGCTTCATAGTGCCAGTCTCCAATTCACCGATAAGACATATCCTGGATAAAAATTATCTGCAATAGCAAAATGGAAAAAGCGACGTCCGGAGACGCCGCTTTTGAAGGTTGCCCCTACTCCGCCGCCACCTTGGCCATCGGATTGTTCGGGTGCGTGGTCCAGTTTGCATAGACCGGCGACACCGGTCTGCCGGTGCGCTGGTCCAACGCGCCGGCCGCTAGCGGCTCCATGGTGATGCAATTGTCAACCGGGCAGACATTGACGCAGAGATTGCAGCCGACACATTCAGCTTCGATCACCTCGAAATGCCTGACCCCGTTGACCACGTTGGTGATCGCCTGGTGCGAGGTGTCCTCGCAGGCGATGTGGCAGCGGCCGCATTTGATGCAGGCGTCCTGATCGATATGCGCCTTGGCGACATAGTTGAGGTTGAGATACTGCCAGTCGGTGACGTTGGGCGTGGCGCGGCCGATGATGTCGTCGAGCGACCGGTGGCCCTTCTCGTCCATCCAGTTTTCGAGGCCGGCGATCATCTCCTGCACGATCTTGAAGCCGTAGGTCATCGCCGCCGTGCAGACCTGCACATTGCCAGCGCCCAGCGCCATGAATTCGGCGGCGTCCCGCCACGTGGTGATGCCCCCGATGCCTGAGATCGGCAGGCCGCGGGTTTCGGGATCGCGGGCGATCTCGGCCACCATGTTCATGGCGATCGGCTTCACCGCCGGGCCGCAATAGCCGCCATGCGAACCCTTGCCATCGATGGTCGGCATCGGCGCGAAACTGTCGAGGTCGACGCCGGTGATCGAATTGATGGTGTTGATCAGCGACACAGCGTCGGTGCCGCCGGCATGCGCTGCCCGCGCCGGCTTGCGGATATCGGCGATGTTGGGCGTCAGCTTGGTGATGACGGGCATGCGCGTATATTGCTTGCACCAGCGCACCACCATTTCGATATATTCCGGCACCTGGCCGACGGCCGCACCCATGCCGCGTTCCGACATGCCGTGCGGGCAACCGAAATTGAGCTCGATGCCGTCGGCGCCGGTCTCCTCGACCAGCGGCAGGATCGATTTCCAGCTTTCCTCGACGCATGGCACCATGATCGACGCGATGAGCGCGCGGTCGGGCCAGTCCATCTTGACCTGCTTCATCTCGCGAAGATTGGTCTGCAAATCGCGGTCGGTGATCAATTCGATGTTGTTGAGGCCGAGCAGGCGCCGGTCGGCACCCCAGATCGCGCCGTAGCGCGGGCCGTTGACGTTGACCACCGGCGGCCCCTCTTCGCCAAGCGTCTTCCAGACGACGCCGCCCCAACCCGCCTTGAAAGCGCGGATGACATTGTAGGCCTTGTCGGTCGGCGGCGCCGACGCCAGCCAGAACGGATTGGGCGATTTGATGCCGACGAAATTGTTTCTGATGTCAGCCATGACAGGTCCCTTTCAACGGAGACGAAGGAGCATTTCCACGGGTGCAAGACTGCCGCCCTCAAGCGCGGCGGTGAGATTGGCGATCTTGGTGCGGGCATCCTCGCCCATGACGAGGCCGACGCTTGGCGGCGGCTTTTTTCCCTCGGCCTGCGCGGCGGCCATGCGGGCACGCATGGTGGCGAAGAACTCGATGGCGAAAGCGCCGCGCGGGCGCTCGGCGGTTACCGAAAAGCCCCAGGCGGTCGCGGCCGCTCGATAATCAGCAGGCGTGGCGACTAACGACATGGTCGCGTCGGATGCCCATGGCAGCGGATAGGTCAGTGCCCCATCCTTGAGCCGCATCACGTCATAGACGGCAAAGACGCCGCCGGGCTTCAGCACGCGAGCGGCCTCGCTCATCAGCTTGGCCTTGTCAGGCAGGTTCATGCCGACATGCAGGATCATTGCCGCATCGAAGCTGGCCTTGGCGAACGGCATGTCCAGCGCGCTGCCTTGCACGAAGCGCGTCTTGCCGGCCATTCCCACCCGCTTCGACAGGCTGGTCGCGATATCGACATAGCTTTGCGTCAGGTCGATGCCGGTGACATCGGCGCCGGCATTGGTCGCGGCAAAACGGGCCGGACCGCCGATGCCTGAACCGATGTCGAGAAGCCGGGCTCCAGGCTTCAGCCCCATCTGGTCGATGAGTTCCCGGGTGGCGGCGATGCCGCCAATGTGGAATTCGTCGACCGCTGCGAGATCGTCGGCGCTCAGATGGGCAATTTCCACGCCGGTGTCGGCAAGCGCGGCAAGAATCCGCTCCTCCAGGCCTGAAATCTCATAGTGACGGGCAATGCCCGGTTCCACCGTGCCCATGATCCTTATCCCTGGGTCAGGTTCCTGTGGATGCTTTCCGCCGCGTCGCGCCCTTGCGCCACGGCCGAAACGGTCAGGTCGTCGCCACCGAATATGCAGTCGCCACCGGCCCAGACCTTGGCCAGCGACGTGCGCCCTTGCGCGTCGACCTTGATGCGGCCGGCTTCAAGATCGATCGACGCCCCGCTGCCGTTGAGTGCAACCGGCACGAAACTCTGGCCGATGGCCTTGAACACCTGGTCGGCAACCAGCGTCAGCGTCTCGCCGGTGCCGGCAAGCCGCTCGCCGTCGAGCGCCGTGTATTCGAGTTCGATGGCACTGACCTTGCCGCTTTCGGTAATCACCCGCTTCGGCTGCAGCCAGTGACGGATGGTGACGCCATTGGCGGCGGCCAGGTCCTGCTCGAATTCGGAGGCGTTCATATGCTCCTGGCCGCGCCGGTAGCAGATCGTCACCTCCTCGGCGCCAAGCAGCTTCGACTGCACGGCGGCGTCGATCGCCGTCATGCCGCCGCCGATGACGACGACGCGGCGGCCGACCGGCAAGCCGGAGAGGTCGCTGGCCTGGCGCAATTCGGCGATGAATTCGACCGCATTGGTGACGCCGGCGGCATCCTCGCCATCGGCGCGCAGCGCGTTGACGCCGCCAAGCCCCATGCCGAGGAAGACGGCGTCGTAATTGCGGATCAGGTCGGAGAGCTGGTAGTCGCGGCCGAGCGTCTTGCCGTTCTGGATGTCGATGCCGCCGATCGCGGTGACATAGTCGACCTCGGCCTGGGCGAAGTTGTCGACGCTCTTGTAGGCGGCAATGCCATATTCGTTGAGGCCGCCCGCCTTCGGGCGCGCCTCCAGGATGGTCACGTCATGGCCATGGCGGGCGAGCCGGTGCGCGGCGGCAAGACCGGCCGGGCCGGCGCCGACGACGGCTACGGTCTTTCCTGTCGGCTCGGCACGCGGATAAAACTGCCTGCTCTCGCTCATCGCGACATCGGTGGCGTAGCGCTGAAGACGACCGATCTGGACCGGCTTGCCTTCCGCAACCTCGCGCACGCAAACCTCCTCGCACAGCGTCTCGGTGGGACAGACGCGGGCGCACATGCCGCCCAAAATATTCTGGTCGAAGATGGTCTTGGCCGACCCGATCGGGTTGCCGGTCGAGATCTGGCGGATGAACAGCGGAATGTCGATCGAGGTCGGGCATGCGTTCATGCACGGCGCGTCGTAGCAGAAATAGCAGCGGTCGGATTCGACCAGCGCCTCGTGGTGATCGAGCGGGGGATGCAGGTCGGAAAAATTGTCCGCGTATTGGTCGGGCAGAAGCCGGCCGCCGACAATACCCTCTTTGAACTGGCCTTCTGGCATTCTCAGTTCCCCATGTTTTCGTTTTGGGGAAGGCTAGCACGTTTTGTTTTTTTATCAATTGGTCAATTTTTGGGGTAAGCCGTTGAAAAGACTGCAAGAAAATATGACAATTGTATTCATGTTATGATGACGGTGACGCTGGGATGGGGCCGCCACCCCTGCCATTGCCGTGGATCGACCTGATCTCGTCGGCGACCAATTGCTGCAACGTCCAAAGATTGCGGTCGCGGATGCCGAATTCCTCGAGGTGGCTCACAGTGTTGTAAAGATATTCCGCCCCGGAGCCGACATGGCCGCAGGCGCGCGCCAGCACCCGTGCCACTGTCTCCAGCGGCTGCCCGAGCGAAGTGCCCCTGCCCGTCACCCCGACCCAGAAACCCAGCGCCCGCAGATGCCCTTGCGCCGTACGCACCGGGACCCACCTGACCGAAGCGACGCTCTCGTGATCGTCGATCTCGCGCCGCAACAGCCTTTCGATCCGAGCAGCCTTCTCCCCTTCCGGCAAACGATAGATCACACCATCGCACCGCCCACCGCGTTCCAGCGCCATCATCAGTCCAGGCTGCGCGACGCTGCCGCGCCAGCGAACCATGTCGATGCAGAACGAGCGGTGCCAGCCATGGGCGGTGGCCCGCTTGCGTTCGACGGACTCGAAAGCCGGCTTCCAGATCAGCGAGCCATAGGCGAACACCCATAGCGGCCCCGCATCTGCTTCATCGGCGAGCCGCTCGGAGAGGACCCGGAAATCCTCGTCGCTCAGTTGCGTCCAGCTGCCGCTGGGCCCGGGATCGGCCTCCTCGCGATGGCACAGTGCGACAAGCTCGGCTGTGAGTGACATCTGCCGCATGGAACGACGACCCCTCCTCGGGGCCAAGCAACGCGAAAATCGCAAGACACGCACGATCGCCAAGAGGGTGCGCCTTGCCGTTCCCGATTTCCAGCCCAGATGTCGGATTTCCGTCGTCAAGATCGTCCTGGGATGGATCGAACGACGATCGGTGCACAACGGTGAGGAGACCGACCATGCCACAATCCCCGATGCCCTTCTTCTGGTACGAACTGATGACATCAGACCTCGACGCCGCCGAGGCTTTTTACCCCGCCGTGGTGGGCTGGAAGGCCGAGCCCTTCGACAAGGCCCCAGGCATGCCGCGCTATGTCGTCATGAATGTCGGCGAGCGTGGCGTCGCCGGCCTGATGACGATGCCGCAGGATGCCGCCAAGATGGGCATGCCGCCGGCCTGGCTGGGCTACATCCACGCCAGGGATGTCGACGCGGCAACAGCGTCGCTGGAAAAGGCAGGTGGCGCCGTTCACCGCCAGCCCGACGACATTCCAGGCGTCGGCCGCTTTGCCGTCGTGGCCGATCCGCAAGGCGCGACCTTCATGTTCCTGCAGCCGAATGGTCCGGACCAGCCCGTCGTGCCAGCCAATACGCCTGGCCATATCGGCTGGCATGAGCTTTATACGAGCGACTGGAAGGCCGCGTTTGATTTCTATTCCGACCAGTTCGGCTGGGCCAGTGCCGGCGAATTCGACATAGGGCCGATGGGCATCTACCAAACCTTTACCGCCGGCCCCGAATGCGGCGGAGGCATCATGAACAAGCCCGAGCAGATTCCGGTGCCGGTGTGGCAGTTCTATTTTAACGTCACCGGCATCGACGCGGCCGCAAAACGCGTCACCGACAATGGCGGCAAGATCCTGATGGGACCGATGGAGGTCCCCGGAGGCAGCTGGGTCGTGCAATGCCAGGATCCACAAGGCGCGCACATCGCTTTGATGGCGCCGGTGCGATAAGCGCCCGCGTCGACCGCTGATATCATGCTTGCTGGCGTCGGCTCATTCCGGTGCCAGCACCGCGACCTTGAGGGTCTCTTTCTTGGCACCGCTGAACTGGACGGTGGCTTGGCCGGCCGCGAGCTTGAAGCGCACGCTTTTGCGGATGCCGGGGCAGGTCTTGACGCCGCTATAGCCGGACGATTTCACGGGTTTGCCGTCCTGGATGACATCGACCCAGGCCTCTCCCGACAGGCTGATCTGGATGGTCCCTTCCGGCGGCACCGCCACATTGGCGACAGCGCCGAACGTGCCCTGCGCGGGCGCGCGTTCGGGCGGCACCGGAAAGCCGGCCTTCTCGGCCGGTACCAGCGCCAGATCCGCGGCCTGCCCCACTGCCAGTGTCGCTCCGGACGGCGTTGAGGGCGCCGTTGCAAACAGCGCCTGTTCGCGCGTCACAGGCCATTTGAAGGCCTCGCAGCCGGCGTCCTCGGCCATGGCTAAGCTGGTACTCACAAGGATCGCGAACAGGCTGATGGCGGCTTTTTTCATGGCAAGAGGACCCACATGTCAAGAGCGTTCAAATCGGCGACTACAACCAATACAACCATACAGAAAAGAATGCAACCTAAACGAGAGCATAATGAAAGGTCAGGCCGGGGAACAGTTCCAATCACTAATTGTTGATGGCCGGCCCTGGGAAGTGAATGGTCCACCGCCGGGCAATAACCTATGGCCGATCCGAGAAGCTAAACGGAGTTTTGGATGAAGCTTTTCGATGGCCTTGCCAGATATCAGCCGCAGGCGCTCGGCGTTCTGCGCATCATGACCGCGCTGCAGTTCATCGAGCACGGCACGCAGAAACTGTTCAATTTCCCTTCCAGCGACCACGCAGCCACCGCGTTGAGCGGATTGCCGTTAGCAGCCGGCATCCTCGAATTCGCCGGCGGCATTCTGCTGGCGCTGGGCCTTTTCACGCGCCCGGTCGCATTCCTTCTGGCCGGCGAAATGGCGATCGCCTATTTCATGGCGCACATGCCGCGTGACTTTTTTCCGGTTAACAACAGCGGCGATTCGGCGATCTCGTTCTGCTTCATCTTCCTCTATCTGGTCTTTGCCGGCGCCGGCGCCTTCGCGCTCGACAACCGCCGGAGCGCGTGATCCCCGTGCGGGGGTGGTTCACCCCCGCATCCGTTCGAAATTCGCATCGAACAGCGGCGCCGCCTGCATGCGCGCCGCATGCCGCTTGCCGAGCAACTCGATTTCGAAGCCGTCGCTCTCGTCCGCGATCTCCTTCGGCACATAGCCGACAGCGACCGACTTCTTCGAATGATGGGCATAGCCGCCCGACGTCACCCAGCCGCGCACCGCGCCACCGAACCAGATCGGTTCGTCGCCAATGACATCGGCATCGTCGGCATCGACGATGAAGGCGCGCAGCCGCAACTTGCCGCCCTGTTTGCGCTCGGCCAGAGCCGCCGCCTTGCCGATGAAATCCGCGTCCTTGCCGTAGGCGACGAAACGATCGAGGCCGGCTTCCAGCGGCCCGTAGATCGGCCGGTATTCGCGCCCCCATGAACCGTAGTTCTTCTCCAGCCGCAGCGCGTTGAGCGCGCGCGAGCCGAACAGGCCGATACCGAATTCCACCCCCGCCGCCATCAGCGCCTGATACGCGGCACGTTGATATTCCGGCGCCACCCAGATCTCGTAGCCGAGATCGCCGGTGTAGCTGACGCGGCCGACCAGGCACGGCGCCATGCCGACATCCATCTTGCCGACTGCCATGAAGGGAAATGCCTCGTTAGATGTGCCGGAGCGCGTGGCTTTTGCCAGCACGTCCCTGGCCTTGGGGCCGGCAATCGACAGGCCGGTAAGCTTTTGTCCCAGCGCTTCGATATGAACCGAGCCATCATCAGGCAGATGCTGCTCGAACCAGCGCATGTGATATTGCTCGGCAATGCCGGAGCCGGCCAGGAACCAGCCCCCTTCTTCCCGATCTTGGGGGCTGAGATTGGCCAACGTGAAGTCGCCGATCAGCCTGCCGTCTTCCTTCAGCATGGGGGCGAGCGTCATGCGACCGGGTTTCGGCAGCTTGCAGGCGAGCATCCGGTCGAGCCAGGCCGCTGCCCCCTCGCCCGTCACCTTGTATTTGGCGAAGCTCGATATCTCCGATAAGCCGACGCCTGCGCGAACCGTGGCGACTTCGGCGGCGACATGGCTGAAGTCGCTCGAGCGCCGCCATGAGAACTCGTCCTTGACGCCTTCCGGCGCATACCAGAGCGGCACTTCCAGCCCGTAGGCGACGCCCCACTGCGCCCCCTTGGCCGACAACAGGTCATAGACGGGCGTAGTCTTCAGCGGCCGCCCGGCCGGCAATTCCTCGTTCGGGAAGCGGATCGAAAAACGCCGGGAATAGTTTTCGCGCACCTTGGCGTTGGTGTAGGCCATACCAGCCCAGTCGCCGTAACGCGCCACGTCCATCGCCCAGATGTCGACGCCGGGATCGCCCTCGATCATCCAGTTGGATAGCGCCAGACCAACGCCACCGCCCTGGCTGAAGCCGGCCATGACGCCACAGGCGACCCAGAAGCCCGGCAGGCCGCGCACCGGCCCGACCAGCGGGTTGCCGTCGGGCGCGAAAGTGAAAGGCCCGTTGATGATCTGCTTGATGCCGGTGTTCTGGAAGGCCGGGAAATGCCGGAAGCCGACCTCGAGCGACGGCGCGATGCGGTCGATATCCGGCGCCAGCAATTCATGGCCGAAATTCCACGGCGTCTGGTATTCTGACCATGGTTTGTTGGCCTTCTCATAAGTGCCCATCAGCATGCCGCCGCGCTCCTGGCGCAGATAGAGCTCGCCGTCGAAATCGACCGCATGGATGATTTCGGTGCCGGTTTTCTGGTTCCAGGCGGCAACCTCCGGCATGTCCTCGGTGATCAGGTACATGTGCTCCATCGCCAGCACCGGCAGTTCGAGCCCGACCATGCGGCCGACCTCGCGCGCCCACAGGCCGCCGGCATTGACGACATGCTCGGCCACCACCTCGCCCTTGTTGGTGATGACGCGCCACAGCCCGTCGGGACGGCGCACGATATCCTCGACCTTGGTGAAGCGCTCCACCTCGGCGCCGAGTTTTCGCGCCGCCTTGGCATAGGCGTGGGTGACACCGGAGGGATCAAGGTGTCCGTCCTCCTTGTTGCGGACGGCGCCGACGAACTGCTTGGGATCGAGCAGCGGCATCAGTTCGGCCGCCTCCTTCGGCGAGATTTCCTCCAGCTCGATGCCGAGATAACGGCCCTTGGCGACGACGCCGCGCAGCCAGTCGAGCCGCGCCTCGGTGGCCGCCAGAAGCACGCCGCCGGTCAGGTGGACGCCGGTCGCTTGTCCCGACAGCTCCTCGATCTCCTTGTAGAGGTTGATGGTGTATTTCTGCAGCTTGGCGACGTTGGGATCGCCATTGATCGTGTGCATGCCGCCGGCCGCGTGCCAGGTCGAGCCTGAAGTCAGCTCGTCGCGCTCCAGCAGCACGACGTCGGTCCAGCCATGACGGGCGAGATGGAACAGCACCGAACATCCGACGACGCCACCGCCGATGACCACGACCTTTGCATGCGATTTCATCGATTTTTCCCTGATATCAGTGAGTTGGGGAGATAAAGTGATTCGAAAGGGCAGCGCCCGGCTCCCCTGCCGCGCGCCAACACCGCGAAATTCACGGCTCGCCCTGCCCGATCGCTTCCTTGCGCTTGGCCACGTAGGCCTCGAGCGCTTCGCGCACGGCGATGTCCATCACCGGCTCGACATAATCGTCCAGCGCCTTCTTCCACAGCCGCGTCGCGCGCGCGGTCGCGTCGAGGCCGCCGGCCTCCTGCCAGGCTTCGTAATTTTGCCAGTTGGAGAGCATCGGCTGATAGAAGGCGGTGGCGTAGCGCTCCAGCGTGTGCGGCTCGCCGAAGAAATGGCCGCCGGTCGGCACAGCCCCCAGCGCCTCCACGGCAAGCTCCGCCTCATCGACCACGATCGGGCGCAGAAACTCCATCATGTGCTGGATCATCTCAACGTCGATGATGAATTTCTCGAACGACGCCGTCAGCCCGCCCTCCTGCCAGCCGGCGGCGTGGTAGACGAGATTGCCATGGCCAAGCACCGCGCCCCACAACGCCATCAGCGTCTCATAGGCGCCTTGCGCGTCGGCGGCATTGGAAGCCGAGCCGGGCGTCGTCCGGTATGGCAGGCCATAACGGCGCGCCAATTGTCCCGAAGCAATGTTGGCCTTGGTGTTTTCAGGCGTGCCGAAGGCCGGCGCGCCCGACTTCATGTCGACATTGGAGGTGAAGGCGCCGTACATCACAGGCGCGCCTGGCCGCACCAGTTGCGTCAGCACCACGCCGAACAGCGCCTCGGCATTCTGCTGCGCCAGCGCCCCGGCCAGCGTCACCGGGCTCATCGCTCCCATCAACGTGAACGGTGTCACCGCAACCGACTGGCCGTACTCGGCCATGGTCATCAGCCCCTCGGCCATCATCTCGTCGAGGCGACGCGGCGAGTTGACCGAGATGATGGTGGCAATGCCGGGATCAGCAGCCATCTGGGCCAGCGTCATCCCACGCGCGATCGCCATCATCTCGATGCCGTCCAGCGCCCTGCCGCGGCCGATCGCCGAGACATGAAAACTCTTGTCGGTCAGCGTCAGATTGGTGAAGTATGTATCGAGATGGCGTGAGTTGGCCGGCAGTTCGACCGGCGCGCAGACCTGGTTGCCAAGCATGTGGACGCAGTTGAAATGCTGCGCCAGCCTGGTCAGATCCGCATAGTCGCGCAGATTGCCGGCACGGCGGCCCCGCTCCATGTCATGCACATTGGGAGGACCGGCAACCAGCGTGAAATTAATGGTGTTGCCGCCGAGATGGATTGTGTTGGCCGCATTGCGTGGGGTCAGCGTATAGCCGGACCGCGTCGTCTTCAGCGCCTCGTCGATCATGCCGCGATCGACGCGCACATTCGCCGAGGCGTGATCAACCTTCGCGCCGGCCTTCTCGAACAGCGACAGCGCACGCGGACTCATCACCTCGATGCCGAAATTCTCCAATATGTGCATCGACGCCTGATGGATCGCCTCGATCTGGTCTGGTGACAACAACGCCATCGGCGGATAGGGATTGATCACCCGCCTGGGCGGCAGTTGCGTGATGGGCGCTGGCCCCCGGTTGCTGGTGCGCTCGGCGCCGCGCTTTCGTCTAGGTTCGCTCATGCGGGCATCAAAGCTTCGGCAGGGCGGTCAAGCTGTCGGAAATACGCCATTTGTCGACGCGATTTTAGCCAAGGCGCCATATATGCGATGTCCCTTTAGAAAAGGCGACAAATAGCGTCGGAATACCTATATGGCATTTTCTTGCCCGCTCGTGCCGACAAGGCGTTAACGGCGACAGCAAGATTCCCTTTATGATTTCGGCCTATTGCTCATCCAATGCGTAGGTCGAGTTTTAGTAAAATTGTAGCGGTTGGCGTGCTGCTGGCACTTTCGGCCTGCGCGACGGCACCCAGTCACATCAACAATGTCTGCGCCGTCTTCGATCAGAACGATGGCTGGTTCGACAATTGGCAGTCGGCTGCAGAGCGCGCCTCACGGAAATACGGTGTGCCGGTGCCGGTGCTGATGGCGACCGTGCGCAAGGAATCCGGTTTCAAGAGCAACGCCCGCCCGCCACGCACCAAACTCCTCGGCTTCATTCCGTGGAAACATGTCTCCTCGGCCACCGGCTTCTCGCAGGCGCTGGACGGCACCTGGTCGCAATATCAGCGCGAAACCGGCAACTGGGCGGCGCGGCGCACGAGATTCGCCGACGCCGTCGACTTCGTCGGCTGGTACCATTCCAAGACATCGGACAGCTACGGCGTCGCCCGCAACGACACCTACAACCTCTACCTCGCCTATTATCTCGGCTGGACCGCCTATGGCCGCGGCAATCGCGGCGATGCCGGCGTCCAGGGCTACGCACGGGCCACCGACAAGATGGCCCGCGACTATGACGTGCAGCTAAGGCAGTGCAACAACTGATCCGCCGGACAGGTCAGCGAAATCACTCGGCATCTTTGTTGCTATGTCAGAGCCGGGCCTGAGTCCGGATTTCACTCGCTCGGTATGAGGTGGAGAACCGACTTTCCTCCCTTTACCGCCGCCGTCGACAATTTTCGATCAAAGGTCGCCAACTTGCCGTCACGCGCACTGGCTAGCGCCAGTAGGTAACTATCCGTGACTTGCGCCGAGGTCAGGATCTTGCCGGTATCGATATCGGCAGAACCGACCAGACTGATGTCGTCCGGCCAGAATTGATGTCCTGGAAGTGCGTGCATTTTACCAACAATCCGCGCAACGACCGCGGGCGAGCCGGGAGAATTGGGGTATTTGGAATTGCCCACGATCCTCATGACACCATTCTCGGTGATAGGGCTTGTAGCCCATGAGGAGCGTCCGACGGATTCGAACCATCGATGGGCATCGTCATGCGCGACATGGCTGGGATCGATCAGCGCGATCAAGACATTCACGTCGAGCAGGAAGGTCACGGCAGTTCGTCGCGGAGCCTGTTGACCGTCTCGAGATCAACCATCGTGCTGCCAGGCTGGGACGACAGCAAGGGAATGCCATTGCGCTCATCGCCCGCCTGAGGCCGATGCAGCGAGCGGCGAACAAGATCGGAAATCACCTCCCCAACGCTGCGATCCTGCTGCCGCGCCATGGCTTTGGCGGCAAGGAGGACATCATCGTCGATGGCAAGTGTCGTTCTCACAACTTATCTCCTTGCGCGCATCAAGCATCACGCATCACATAGGACATCAAGGAGAAATACTCAAGGCGATGGGGGGAACACGGTCCGCCCCCCAACGCATCTAAGATATCCCGGCCGCTTCGAGAGGCAATGCGCCGCCCTGACGACCCGGCTTTAATGCCTATCAAATCGGCTTCTTGCCATGTGGCCGCTTCGGCGGTTCGCCGGCAAAGCCCGGACCTTCGCCATGCGGCGCGTCGTCAGGCACGCCTTCATGGGCA
This sequence comes from Mesorhizobium sp. URHB0026, assembly GCF_054059755.1. Taxonomy (NCBI): domain Bacteria; kingdom Pseudomonadati; phylum Pseudomonadota; class Alphaproteobacteria; order Hyphomicrobiales; family Phyllobacteriaceae; genus Mesorhizobium; species Mesorhizobium sp. URHB0026. Next base: position 5,149,032 of record NZ_JBSSCN010000001.1, read on the forward strand.
GCATGTTCCCTGTCGAACTTGATCACCGGCTCCATGGTCTTGAGCACGTCGTCGGAGAGCCAGCACAGGCTCATATGGCCATCGCCGAGGTTCTTGACCGGCGGCACCTTGGTCTCGCACAGATTGTCAGGCACCAGCTTCTTGTAGCCGCAGCGTGTCTGGAACGGACAGCCGGACGGCGGGTTCATCGCCGAGGGGATGTCACCTTCCAGCACGATGTGCTTCTTGACCACGCTGGTATCGGCAATCGGGATCGCCGAGAGCAACGCCTCGGTATAGGGATGATAGGGTGGCGCGAAGATCTGGTCGGTCGTGCCTTGCTCGACGATATAGCCGAGATACATGACGACGACGCGGTCGGCTATGTAGCGCACGACGGAGAGATCGTGGCTGATGAACAGCATCGTCGTCTTGTTCTTGCGCTGGATATCCATCAGCAGTTCCGTCACCGCCGCCTGCACCGAGACGTCGAGCGCCGAAACCGGCTCGTCGGCCACCACCACCTTGGCGTCGCCGGCGAAGGCTCGCGCCACGCCGATACGCTGCTTCTGGCCGCCGGAAAGCTGACGCGGCTTGCGGGTTTCGAACGCCCGCGGCAGTTTCACCAGGTCGAGCAGTTCCAGCATGCGCTTGCGCCGGTCGGCGACGGTCCTGCCGACGTTGAATTTTTCCAGCGTCCGGATGATCTGCGACCCGACCGAATGGCTGGGGTTGAGTGTGTCGAACGGGTTCTGGAACACCATCTGGATCGACGACACGGTGTCGACGCTGCGCTTCTCGATGCCGGTCGACTGGATTTCCTTGTTGCCGAGCGTGACGCTGCCGGAGCTGGCGGTTTCCAGTCCGAGCAGCACCTTGGCCAGCGTCGACTTCCCGCAGCCGGATTCGCCGACGATGGCGACTGTCTCGGATTCGCGTGCCATGAACGAGATCGTCTCGTTGGCCTTGACGACGCGGCCTTCGCTCGAGCCGAACACCTCGCTGCCGCCGACCTTGTAGTATTTCCGCAGGTCCTCGATCTTGAGTACTGGCGCGCCCGGCACGACGCGCTCATTCACCTTCTTGGCGCCCGGCGGCAATGCCTCCCAATCGATCTCGTTGAAGCGCACGCAGCGCGAGAAATGACCCTCGTGTCCGGCGACTTCTATCATCGGGATTTCGGCGGCGTTGCAGACGCCCTCGACGAAATGGTGGCAGCGCGGGCCGAAATTGCAGCCTTTTGGCCGTTCATGCGGCAGTGGCAATTGCCCCGGGATCGAGATCAGCGGCCGCGAGTTCTTGTCCGCGCCAGGCAGCGGGATCGAACGGAACAGCCCCTGCGTATAGGGGTGGCGCATCCGGTCGAAGACGTCCTTGATCTTGCCGGTCTCGACCGCCTCGCCCGAATACATCACAGTGATGCGGTCGCAGGTTTCCAGGATGAGGCCGAGGTTGTGCGAGACGAAGATCATCGAGGTGCCGAACTTCTCGCCCAACCCCTTGACCAGATCGACAATGCCCGCTTCCACGGTCACATCGAGCGCCGTCGTCGGCTCGTCGAGCAGAAGCAGCGCCGGCTTCGACAGCAGCGCCATCGCGATAACGATGCGCTGCTGCTGGCCGCCGGAAAGCTGGTGCGGATAAGAGCGCATCATGCGCTCGGGATCGGGAAGCTTGACCGAGCGCACCATTTCGAGCGCCCTGGAGTAGGCCTCTTTCGTCGACACCTTGTCGTGGATCAACGGCACTTCCATCAGCTGCTGGCCGATCTTCATCGCCGGATTGAGGCTGGCCATCGGCTCCTGGTAGATCATTGCGATCTTGTTGCCGCGGATGCCGCGCAGCTCCTCGTCGGAGAGCTCGCCCATGTCCTTGCCCTGGAACTTGATCTTGCCGCCGACGATCTTTCCGATATTGGAGAGGTCGCGCATGATGCCGAGCGACACGGTCGACTTGCCGCAACCGGATTCGCCGACGATGCCCATTGCCTCGCCCGGCATCACCGTGCAGGAAAAGTCCATGACGGCCGGTATCTCGCCCTTGCGGGTGAAGAAGGAGATCGAAAGGTTTTCGATCTCGATGATCGGCTGTGCCGGATTTCGAACTGCCTCGTTCATGGGTCGCTCCAATCCTAATTCTTGGCCAAGTGGGATCTGGGACCCCGCCATCAATCCTTCATCGATTGCTCACGCAGTGAGTCGGCGAGCAGGTTGAGACCCAGAACGAACGACATCAACGCGATCGTCGGCGGCAGCGCCGGGTGAATGAAGGAACGCAGCAATCGGCTGGCATCCTTGATCGCCGTACCCCAGTCCGGGCTCTCGGGCGCAAGGCCCAGGCCGAAGTAACCCAGCGTGCCAAGCAATATGGTTGTGTAGCCGATGCGCAGGCAGGCATCGACGATCAGCGGCCCGCGCGCATTGGGCAGGATCTCCCACAGCATGATGTACCAAGGCGATTCACCGCGCGTCTGCGCCGCCGCCACATAGTCGCGCGTCTTGATGTCCATCACCAGGCCACGCACGATGCGGAACACGCCCGGGCTGGAGGCGAACACCACCGCCACGAAGATGTTGAGCTGGTTGGGATCGATGTGGACGATGTGCAGCGGGTCCCTGTCGAAGACAAGGCCGAGGTAGATCCAGCCGCCTATGATCAGTGTCAGGCCAAGCAGGATATAGATCCGGTCGGGCCGGTTCTTGTAGCGCGTCCAGAACAGCACGCTGAAGAAAATGATCGGAAACAGGAAGAAGACGCCGGCCAGCGCATAGGGGATCGGCGTGTCCATGATGCCGGGCGTTACCAGCAGGTAGAACAAGAGGATCACCGGGAAGGCCAGTACGAGGTTCGCCAGGAACGACAGGATGGAATCGATCTTGCCGCCGTAGTAGCCGGCCGGCAGGCCAAGCGTGATGCCGACCATCAGCGCGAAACCGGTCGCGGCGGGTGCGATGATCAGCACGATCTGGCTGCCATAGACCATGCGCGAGAACACATCGCGCGCCAGCTTGTCGCCGCCGAACAGATAGGCGAGCCCCGATTGCGGTTCGATGGCGCCCGGCAGCGTGTCCTTCATCATCGGGATCTGGCCGAGCGGATCGAAAGGCGAGATGGTCGAGGCGAAGATCGCCGTGAACAGCCAGAACAGGCAGATAAAGACGCCCGCTACGCCGACGCCGCTATCGAACAACTGGCCGTAGAGCGCCAGCTTCTTCTTGTAGAGAAAGCTCGCACCCATGACGATGGCGAGGGCGACCCAGACCGGCCAGAAGCGCCAGAGCACTTCGAGGATGATGGTGGAGGCGCCGATATATTGAGCTTGCATGCGCCTTCTCCCTACTGAACGCGGATGCGCGGATTGAGGAATGCGTAGCCGACGTCGGAAATGAGCTGGGTGATCAGCACGATGAACACCGAGACCAGCGAACAGCCGAGCAGAAGATCGATGTCGTTGTTGCCGGCGGCCTCGACCAGCGTGTAGCCGAAGCCCTGGTAGCGGAACATCACCTCGACGATGACGACGCCGGTGAGCAGCCAAGGGAACTGCAGCATGATGACCGTGAAGGGTGCGATCAAGGCGTTGCGCAGCGCGTGCTTGACCACGACGCTTTTAAAGGAAAGCCCCTTCAGGCGTGCCGTGCGGATATATTGCTGCGTCATCACCTCGACCATGGAGGCGCGTGTCATGCGTGCGATATAGCCGATGCCGTAGATCGCCAGCGTGATCACCGGCAGGGTGAAATTGTAGAATGTGATGCCCTGGCTCGCGGAAGCGGCCGACCCGTTCAGCCAGCCGAGCCAGGAGGCGAAGACGACGGTGAAGATGACGCCCGACACATATTCAGGTGTCGCCGTCGAGGCGATCGAGGCGATCGACAGAACGCGATCGGTGCGCGACCCCTCCCGCATGCCGGCAAGGATGCCAACCAGCAGCGACACCGGCACCATTACGCCCAGCACGCAGAGCATCAGAATGCCGGTAGCGCCCAGCGCAGGGAATAGCTTGGCCGCGACCGTGGTCTTGAACTTGGTCGAACAGCCGAAATCACCCTCGATCACGCCGGAGAATGTCGGCACGGCCGGGTCATTGCAGAAGGAGAAGCGCTGCGTGGTCTTTCCGGTCGCCGAATCCGTGATCGGCTGCTTGGGCACGACGCCGAGCCACTGGCCATAGCGAACGAAGAAATTCTGGCGATAACCGTGATTGACCAGCCAGCTTTCAAGCTGCTCGGCCGATGTGTGCATTTCGGTCTGGCTAATCGCCAGCTTCTTCAGATTGGGTTCGAGATTGACGAGGAAGAAGACGACCAGCGTCAGGCACAGCATCGTGAGCAGTATCGTGCCGATGCGTCTGATGATGAATGAGAACATTGTGCCCCCCTGCCGGCCGGGTTGGGGTCAGATATGGTCAACCCTGTGACGAAAACCTTGTGACGTCACGCCGCCGCTGCATCCAATGCAACGGCGACGATCCTGAGAATATGAGGGACACGCGCCCCTCATATTCATCAAGCAGCGGTCACGCCTTGTCGAGCCAGACCTTGCCGAAATCGTGCTCGTAGGTGGGGTGCATCGAGTGGTTCTTCACCTCGGGCTTGATGTTGATGTAGAGCTTGCGCCAGTAAGGCTGGATGATGATGCCGGAATCCTGCAGCATCTGCTCGATATCCTTCATCACCACCTTGCGCTTCTCCGCATCAGCGACGCCGAGCGCCTCGTTGACTTTCTTGTCGAAGTCCGGATTGGCATAGGCCGTCTCGTTCCAGGCTTCGCCCGAGCGGTAGGCGATGGCGATGACCTGGATGCCAAGCGGACGCATGTTCCAGTTGGTCTCCGAGAATGGATACTTCGTCCAGTCGTTCCAGAAGGTCGAGCTCGGCAGCACGGTGCGCTTCACCTTGATGCCGGCTTCGCGCAACTGGGCCGCGATCGCGTCCGTGGTGTTCTTGTGGTAGTCCTCGTCGTTGCTGATCAGCTCGTGTTCGAAATCGATCACGCCGGCTTCCGTCAGCATCTGCTTGGCCTTGGCGACGTCGCGCTTGATCTTCGGCAGTTCGACATATTCCGGATGGATCGGCGCGACATGGTGGTTTTCGGCCGGCGTGCCGGCATTGCCGTAGCCGAGTTGCAGGACCACCGAATTGTCGACGGCCAGGCACATCGCCTGACGCACCTTCTGGTCGCCGTAAGGCTTGGCGTTTACGTTGAAGCGCGACACCACGGTAGCCGCGGTCACCACTTCCGAAGGCGGCGCGCCGACGTCCGCGATGATCTTTACGTAGTCGGCGGTCGTTTCGTGGTTGGTCTGCACTTCGCCCGATTCGAAGGCCGAAACGGTCGCGGCCGGATCGGTGCCGTAGTCGATGAACTCGACGCCGTCGAGGAAGGCTTCGCCCTGCCACCACTTGCCGGTCGTGCGGCGCTTGTAGACCACCTTCTGGCCGACATCATAGGAGACGAGCTCGAACGGACCAGTGCCGATCGGGCAGTTCTTGAAGTTGGCGCCCTTCTCGTCGAAGCTCTTGTGGACGACGAGGCCGGGATAGTCGCACAGGTTCGGGATGATGGCGATGTCGGGCTTCGACAGCTTCAGTTTCACGGTCATGTCGTCGACCTTGACGATCGACCCTTCGCGCAACTTCTTGGTCTTTTCGTCGACGAGGCTGCCGAGACGTCCCGGCATCGAGTTGCCTTCGGCTGATTTGTCGGCCCAGCGGGTGAAATTGTAGATCACGTCATCGGCCGTGAACTTGTCGCCATTGTTCCATTCGACGCCAGGCCGCACATGCAGCGTGTACTCGGTGGCGTCGTCGTTGATGTCCCAGCTTGCCAGCAGATATGGAGCGAATGTGTACTCCTTGGTGTATTTCACCAGCGGTTCGAGCGCCTGGCGCTGGGCGTTGGAAATCTCGGACCAGTCGGCGGTACGCGGATCCTTGGGATCCTTGACCGACATCGCCACTTTCAGCACGCCGCCCTTCTTGCCCTGGACGTCCTCGGCCTTGGCCGGGGTCGGAGCGGCAAGGCCGAGCAGGCCGTAGGCCATGGCGGTCGAGGCACCGAAGACGCTGGCGAGCGCGAGGAATTCGCGGCGATCGACTTTGCCCGACTTGGCTTCTTCGGCCATCGCCAGGATGTGATCCGGAACGCTGTCGCCGTTGCTCTTATAGATTGTCATGACTAACTCCCATTGTTGGCTTTCCGCCGATTAACATTCCGCATCCGGGCCATGATGTCAAAGACGGCATGGATTGGGAACATGTTAGCGAATGTGCAACTTTGGAAGGGGGGCAGTTCGCGTGATAGCGACAGTCTTGGCGCAAAATTGCTAGTGCGCCCAGATTTCGCCAAAATCTCTTCGAGCAATTAAATTGAGACATTCGCACTGGTTACGACAGCGCCAGCTGCGGCCAGGATGAAGGCCAGGGCCTCAATATTCCTTCTCGTAGAAGATGCCGCCCTTGGCTTCACCGGCGTCCGTCGCCTCGCCGCGCAATTTGACGCCGCGCCCGACATTGAGGTCGATGGTCGCCTTGCCGGAACCCGGCTTGTCCCCCTTCTGGATGGTCACATAGGTGCGGTCGTTCAGGTACTTGCCGGCCGAGACCGCCGTGCCGCCCTTGTCGTCGGTGGTCACGTCGAGGTCGTCGACGCCGATGGCGCTGCGCAGGTTTTCCAGAAGAGACGTCGAACCGCCGACGCCGGCCAATTGTCCGGCGGCCTCGGCCAGCTGCGCGATCTGCAGCGGCGACAGGTTCGACATCGACCGCCCGAAGATGAGTTGCGCCAGCACCTCGTCCTCCGGCAGCGCCGGCACCGAACTGAAGTTGAATTTGGGATTGGTCGCCTCGCCCGACACGACGATGGTGACGGTCGCGCCGGTTGTCGTCGTTGTCGCCGTCAGGTTGAGATAAGGCACCAACGAACCTGAGAACCCGACCGTGCCTTCGGTGAAGGTCAGCCGCTTGCCAAGGATCGACAGCCGGCCGCGCTGCAAGGTGAAGGTGCCGACGGCTTGCGGCGACGAGGCCGGGCCGGTCAGCTTGAGCGAGCCGCCGAGTTCGGCGTCGACACCCCTGCCCTGGATGAAGATCTGGTTCGGCGCGTTGACCGTGACGTCGAGCGCAAGACCGCTGCCACCGCTCTTGCCGCTGGTCGTGGCCGGGCGCAGCGCCTTGTCCTGCGCCCTGACCGGTCCCGGCGCATTCTTGTGCTTGACGTCGAGCGCCGAGAGCGAGCCCGGCAACTTGTCCGGGACCGTGATGACGGTCTTGGCCAGGTTGACGGTGCCGGCAATCACCGGTGCCGAAGTCAGCGGTCCCTTGATCGTCAGGTCGCCGCCAAGGTTGGCGGTCACCACGCGACCGTCCGTATAACGACCGTCCGTGAGCTTGATCGACAGGTCGGCCGGGAACCCTTGCGCCGGATTGATACCGACCGTGCCACTGGCCGACAGGCTGCCGCGCGTCGACAGTGTACCGGTCAGCCGGTTGATCCTGGCGACGCCGTTGCCGATCGAGACATCGAGGGCGATGTCGTTGACCGCGAGGCCCGAATTGGCATCGACCAAGCGTGCGCCGGACGCCCTCACCGTACCGCCGATGACGGGCGATTTCGCCGGGCCGCGCACCTGCACATTGACATTGGCGTTGCCGCTCAGCGACAGGCCCTGCGCGGCAAGCTTCTCGCTGAGGAGACCGAACGGCACCGCACCGTTGAAGTCGAGCGACAGCGCCGGCGTCCCTGATGTCGTCACCGTGCCGCCGCCCTTGAGGCCAAGGCCGGCCCCGTCGCTGATATTAGCGTTGAAGGCCAGCTTGTTGCCGGCAAAGGTGCCGGTCGAGGAAACGCTCACCGCACCTACCCCCGCGCCACGGGTCTGCGATGTCTGCACGCCCGCCGCGTCTATGTTGAAGGCAACAGCGGGGTTCGCCGGTGCGCCCGTCACCTTCACCGTGCCGGAGATGGAGCCCGCGGCATCGAGCCCGGGCGAAAAACTGTTGGCGAGCGACATCGGCACGCGCGCCAGCACCGCATTGATGTCGAGCGCCTGCCCGACCTTGCCGGTTAGCGTCGCGGTGCCGCCGCCAACGTTGAGCACCAGCCTGTCCAGCGTCGTCGTGCCATTGGCGATGCTGACGGTCGAGGCCTGGCCGATGGCCGCCTTGATGCCCTGGACGGTTGCCTGCCCCGAAGCGAGCTCGATCGTGGTGGTGCCGCCGGCCATCTTCACGCGGCCGGCTGCCCTGGCCGGAATGCCCTTGACCGTGGCGCCGCCGGAGAAGCCGGTCCAGTCGCCATCGCGCCTGAGGTCCACGTCGATGCCGCTGATCACGGTGCCGCCCGATATAACCGTGTCGGCGCGGATCTTGCCGGAGACGACTGGCGCCGCAAGATAGTTTGCGATCAACGCATCGATGGAAACTGCCTTTGCCTGGAGATCGCCACGCGTGATCGAGGTGGTAGCCGCCTTGATGGCGACCTGGGGTGCCGCGCCATTCCTGGAGAAGGCGATCGTGCCGCGAACGTCGCCTTCCGCCTTTTCCAGCGCCAGCGCGGCAAGTGGCCCGATGTCGGGGAGGTCGAGCGAAATTGTGCCTTCAGGCACGAACTTGTCGTCCAGCTCCAGATCGCCTGAGACGCGGTTCTTGCCCAGCGACAGCAGCAGTCCGTTGATGGCGCTCTTGCCGTTCGTCGTTGCCAGCACGGCACTCCCCTGCAGCGCCTGCCCGGCGACATTGCCGGTGAGTTGGACATTGGCCGCCGGATTGGCGGCATCGGCCTTGCCGGTAGCCGTGAGCTTTAACCCGGTGATCTCGCGCGATGCCACCGACAGCCCGTCGCTGTTGACGGTAAGCGACAGGTCGGGCGCCATGGCCGGCCCTTGCGCGCTCAGCGCGAAGGCGATGGCGCCCTTGGCATCCCTAGACAATGGCGAGATGTCGCTCAGCGTCCCCCTGATGTCGGCGGTCACCTTATTGTCGGCAAGGCTTGCCTGTCCGTCGGCGCTCAGCGCGCCGGAAGCCAGCTTCAATCCACCGATATGGAGATTGCCGTTGGGTTCGCGCTTCAGCGTGGCGCTTATCTGGGCGCGGTCGCCAAGCATGCCGCGTGCCGCCGTCGGCAAGGCCGACGATGGCGCATCCGCCTTCAGGTTGAGATCGATGGCACCGTCACGCAGCGATACCTGGCCGGCCACCTGGCTGCTCAGCGTATCGCTTTTCAGCGAGCCGCTGTCGATGGCCACGGTGTCGGCGCTCAGCCGGGCGCTGAGCGCGGCCGTGACCTTGCCGGCGATGAGCGGCGCAATCGTTGGATTGTCGAGCCCAACCTTGTCCACCGATACCGTTCCGGAAACCGGCCCGGCGCGATTCCGGAGATCGAATGCGTCCGAGTGCAGTGCCAGGGTCAGTCCGTCCACCTTCGCCGGGCTGGTGACGACCGAGGGCAGGATCACGGAAAGGTCCACTCGGGCATGCGTGCTTTCGCCCGCGATTTTGGCCGATACTGATCGGACCTCCATCTTGACGGGGCTCTCGGCGCTGCCGACCGTCAGCGGCAGGCTGGGGCCCGACGAGGTCAGATCGATCGCAAAATCGCTCGCGCCATTCGGATTGATGGTGCCTGTCGCCTGCCCGGAAACCTTGTCGCCGGACAGGGTTGCATGGTCGAGGGCGACGCCGCCGGCGATTGTGTAGCTGCCGGCCGCATCGACGGCGAGCGGTCCGAGCCCTGCCTGGCGGGTCTGGCTAGTCTCGGCACCGGCCAGTTTCGCGTTGAAACGGATGTCGGGAGTTGCCGGCGCTCCGCTCACTTCAGCGATACCGTCAAGCGTTCCCGTGGCATCCAGGCCAGGCGAAAACGCATTGGCAAGGGCCGCGGGCAAGGCGGATACCTGCGCCGCCAGATCGAGCGTCTCGCCAGCGCTGCCCCACAGCGCCACCCTGCCGCCGCCAATATCGAGCGCAAGCTTCTCGATCTTGGCCGTACCGTCGGCGATGGTCAGAGCCGACGGTTCGGCGATCGCCGCCTTGATGCCGCGAACGGTGGCCTCACCCGAGGCGATCTCGACGCTGGTGGTGCCCGCGGCGATCTTCACCCGGCCGGCAGCGGTCGCGGGAATGCCCGCTATGGTCGCGCCACCAGTGAAATCGGTCCAGTCGCCGTCGCGCTTGAGGTCGACGCCGATGCCGCTGATTTCCGTGCTTCCCGAAGTGACCGCATCGGCCTTGATGGTGCCCGAGATCGCCGGCGCTTGGAGATAATTGGCGACCAGCGCATTGATGGCGATCGCTTTGGCGGTAACCTCGCCACGCGCGACCGACGTGCTCCTGGCATCGATGGCAATGGACGGTGCATCGCCGTCCTTGCTGAACAAGATGGTGCCGTTGATGTCGCCGGTCACCGCCTGGCCGGCGAGCGCGGCCAACTGGTCGATGGCAGGTGCGGCGAGCGTCAGCCTGCCCAAGGGCATGAACTTTTCGTCGAGCGCCAGGTCGCCCGAGACCTTGTTGTCGCCCAGCGACACCAGGAATCCATTGATCGAACGCTTGCCCTCGCTGGTCACCAGGGCCGCCTTGATGTCGAGCGGCTGGTCGTTGACGGCGCCGGTCAGCGAGACGTTGGCGGAAGGGTTCGTTATGTCGGCCTTGCCGCTCGCGGTCAGCTTGATGGCCTTTACCGTACGGCCCGAAGCGGTCAGGCTGTCGCTGTTGGCGCTAACGTTGAAATCCGGCGCGGTCATCGCGCCGCTTGCCGACAGCGCGAAATCGACCCCGCCGGCAACCGGCACGCCGACCGTCGGCGACAACACCGAAACGTCGCCCAATTTGCCCTTGATGTCGGCCTGGATGTCAGTGCCTTGCATGCTGGCCGTACCGCTGGCGCTGAGCGATCCTGAAGTGAGTTCGATGGAGTTCGCGGCGAAAGATCCCTGCGGATCGCGCGATGCCGTGGCCGAGAACTTCACCCGGCCGCCGAGTACCGAGGCTATCTGCTGGGGAAACGCGGTGGCCACGGCATCGGCATTCATTTTGAGCTGCATCGACATGTCGGCGAGCGCCACCGTCGCCGTCAGCGAGGCATTGACCGCATCGGAGCGCAGCGTACCCTGATCGATGGCAATGGCGTCCTTGCTGATTGAACCGGCCAGATCGACATTGACCTTGCCGGTGATCAGCGGCGCCAACGTCGCGACGTCGGTTTTCAGGCCGCCCGCCTCCAGCTTGACGGCAACCGGGCCGGCGCGGTTCTGAATATCGAACCCGTCGGAATGGATTTGCGCTGCCAGATCGTCCAGCCGCGTGCCGCCGGCGACGATCGAAACGAAGGAGGCGCCGATGTCGACGATCGGCGCCTTTCCGTCGCCGAAGGCGCGCGCGGTGGCGTTCTTGATCGCGAGCGTGATCGGCTGCGCCTTGCTGCCGACACTGATCACCACGGGCGGGCCCTTGGCGGCGAGTTCGACCGACAGGTCGCTGGCGCCGGCAGGATCGGCAATGCCGGACGCGGTGCCGTGCACCGCATCGCTCTCGATGCTGGCCCGGTCGATGCTGATGCCGCCCACCGACGTGGCGGTGCCCGCGACATCGAAACTGGTCTTGCCGGCAAACAGCGGCTTCAGGTTTTCCGGCAGGAAACGCGCAAAATCGCCGTCGCCCTTTGCTTCGAGATGATTGCCCTTGTCGGTGAGCTGGTGACGGCCGGTGAGTTGGGTGACGATCCGATGGTCGACGAGGAAGGTGCCGACACCGCTCCAGTTGGCAAGCGGCCCGCTGCCCGAAACCACGATATCGACCGGTGGCGCATCCGGCAGCTTGAGCAGGTTGGCAATGATGCCGCCGGCCGGCTCCGACGCCTTGAGGTCGAGGTCCAGCTTGTTATCGGCGGGTGCGAAGTGGATCTTGGCGTCGACATTGCCCTGTTTGCCGTCGTGACGGGTGACGTTGAGCACCGTCTGGACCGCCAGTGGCGCGGCATCGGCCTTGAGCATTCCCTTGGCCGCCAGCTCGGCGATGCCGCTGCCGGCCAGTTGCTGGCCAAGCGCGATTTCCGGAAGCTCGATCTGCTTGATGTCGATGGAGACCGGCAGCGTCGTCGTGCCGCTCCGTGCGGGCGGCTGCGTACCGGCCACCGGCAGGCGTGCGAGTTCGACGCGATCGGCGGCGATGCGATCGGCGCTGAAGCTTTTGGACAAAAGGGCGGTCGGCGACCAGTCGACGGCCACCTTGCGCGCCACCAGCCAGGCGCCCTCACGGTCCTCGAGCACGACATGGTCGACGCTGAGATTACCCGACCAGATGCCGTCGATGCCGCTGACGGTGACCTTGCGGTCGTCGCTCGAAGCCAGCCGCGAAATGATGCCGGCGAGGTTGTCGCGCCCGCGCTCGGTCTTGGTCAGCACAACCAGCGCGCCGATCGCACCCGCGACCACGATCAGCAGCGTGTAAAGGACAATGCGAAGGATGCGCCAGACCGTCTTCATCGTCAGAACGCCTGTCCGATGCCGGCATAGATGCCGAAATGCGGATCACCTGGATCGCGGTTGAGCGGCACGGCCGCGTCGATACGCAGCGGCCCGAACGGCGTGACGTAGCGCAGGCCGACACCGGCGCCGACCTTGACGTCGGAGAAGTTGGGAACCGGCTTGGTCGACACAGTGCCGGCATCGACGAACGGCACGATACCGATCGTGTCGGTGACGGCGATGCGCATCTCGACTGAAGTCTCGAAGAAGGACAGGCCGCCGATCGGCTGGCCCGTGAAGTCCTTCGGGCCGATGCCCTGATAGGCATAGCCGCGCACCGAACCGCCGCCGCCGGAATAAAAACGTCGGTCGGCCGGGACGTTCTGCAGCCCGGTACCGACGATCGAGCCTACGGCGACACGTTCGGCCAGCACGAATTTCGAGGCCGTGTCCAGCGACTGATAGGCCGACTCTTCGCCCTTCAACTTGAGGAAGGCCGCACCGCTCAAAATATCGTAGCTCGGCTCGGCATAGGCCAGCAAACGGAAGCCGGTGGTCGGATTGAGCCGGTTGTCTCTGTTGTCATAGACATACTGCAGCGGAATGCTGGCGATCAGGTATTTGTGCTTGCCGAAGGCGTCGTGAATGCGCGAATAATCGAGCGCGACCTCGGCTGACACGGTCTGCTTCTTGTCGAGTTCATAGGACAGGCCGGTGCTGCCCTTGACCGAGAAATGGTCGTAGGCGTCGGGATGTTCCAGCACCGTCTTGACGCTGGCGAAGAACTTCGACGCCGGCCCGATGACGCCGGGTTTCTCGAACATGATGCCGGCATTGTAGTTCAGTTCGGAGAGATTGTTGCTGCCGATGCCGCTGATGGCACCGTCGATGCGCAACTTTTCGGCACGGCCAAACAGGTTGCGATGGCCCCAGTAGCCCTCCAGGCCAAGCCCCTCGGTATTCGAGAATGTGCCGCCCAGCCCAAAATAACGCGGCTTGCGCTCGCTGACCTGGACGCCGATCGGGATGTTGCCGTCCGCGTCGAGCTTGTCGGCTTCCCGGAAGGTGACACTGTTGAATACCTCGAGCGCCAGCAGCCTGTCGCGCGCGTCACTGATCTCCTGCGGCGAGTATTGCTTGCCGCGCTTCAACCCGGTCATGTATTCGGTGAAGTCGCGGTCGACCTTCTCGGTGCCTTCCACCGTGGTCGCGCCATAGCCGGCTACCGGGCCGGCCGCGACCGTCAGCGTCACGTCGAGCGTCGATGTGGCATGGTCGGCGACGATCTGCCGGTCGGTCACCCTGGCCAGCGGCCTGCCCTGCTCCTTCAGCGTCCGCACGATCAGCGCCTCGGCCTTGAGCACCGCGCCCGATCCGGCGTCGCCGCCTGATATCAGCCCATAATCGGCGCTCATCAGCCCCGCCGCGTCGCCTTCCAGCCTGATGTTGCCGAGCGTGAATTTGGGGCCGGCTGAGATGGTGATCACTACCGGGATGGGCTGCGGCCCCTTGAATTCGGCGTCCGGCGGCAATTCGTCGAGCGGCTTGCCGTCGATGGTGACGGTGACAACGCCTTCATAACGGGCATCGGCATAAAGGGCTGCGACCAGCTGTTCACGGTCGCTGCGTGCCTTGGCCATCAGCCCGAGCGAGCCCGAAACCGGTCGGTCCTCGTCGCTTTTCAGCGCCGAGGCGTTTTCGAGCTTCTTGACGAGGTCCTTGTCGGCATCGGGCGCGGAGATGGTCACCGCATAGCGCAGGGGATCGACAATGTCGGCGTCCTCGTCGCTGGACGATCCCCACAGCTTGATGCCGAAAAGCTCGAACGCGGCCGCGGACCCCGATTCGCAAAGCAGCGCCATCGAGCACATCATGGCCAAAGCCAGGGCGCGCGGAAGCACGCGCCCTGGCGCGATCCCTCCTGACATCTGCTCTTCATGCGCCGGCATTAAGACAACCTAGTTCGTAAAACTAAAATTGGAATGAAGTTCTGAAGCGCTCGTAAAGGGGCCACAATCCAATTGTCTGAAATAGGACGGGCTTGGAATTCACACCTTCTGCGTTTCCGCAAGAAAGCGTGATCCCCTTTGCCATGGAGGTTACTGTTCGCATACCGGTCCTTGGCCGGAAAATAAACCGTTGGCAGGCGGCACCTGCCGCGTTCGCGCGTTGACAAGCCCGACTGAAGCTTGATCATGCCCGGACGTCTGCAATTGTCTGGAGGGTGTAATGGCAATGCGCGCGGCTCGTGGTCTGTCGATTCTCGTCCTTTTTTTTCTTGCCTGGGGTAGCGTCGCGCAAGCGGCCGAGGCCCGGCGAATCGCGACGACGGACAATTCCGATTATTTCGGCTTCGATCTCCGGTCCGACCAGAACGTCACGCTCGACCAGTGCAAGACGACATGCCTCGGCGATCCGGCCTGCCGCGCCTTCACCTACAACACCAAGGCAAAATGGTGCTTTCTCAAATCCGACTATAACCAGTTGAAATCCTTCACCGGCGCGATCGCCGGCAAGGTCGTCAACATAGACGGCGATCCCGACATCGGCGCGCCGCCGGAACTCGCCTTCTTCCCCAACTGGATGGCCGACCAGGCCCAGCAATACCGCAACAAGCTGCTCGGCCCGGCCTTCGACAAGCCGACAGAGGGCATGGCGGCACTGACCAATGCCGCCGAACAGGCCGTGTTGACCGGCGACCATCGCTCCGCCATGCAGAAATACGAGGCCGCGGTCTCGGTCATGCCTGACGATGGCCAGCTCTGGCTCAAGCTGGCGCGCGAAACGCTGGCCGTGCAGCCTGCCGCCAACACCTCCGAAGCCTCGACTTTGCCGGCAAACGGCACGTCGGCCGCGTTCAACGCCTATAAGCTGCTGCGCACCACCAAGACTCGCGCCGAAGTGCTGGCGCTGCTCGGCGACGGTCTCGACAAGCGCGATCTCTACCGGCCGGCGCTGCAGGCCTATGAGGCCAGCCTTGCGCTGGAAAGCTCGCCCGCGGTCCAGGCCGACTATGCCGATCTGAAAGCCCGCAAAGGATTCCGCGTTGTTGATCACAGCATCGATGCCGACACCAGCGCGCCGCGCATCTGCGCGCAATTCTCCGAGGATCTAGTCAAGACCGGCGTCGACTACGCGCAGTTCGTCACCGTCGACAACGCGCCGCCAAAAGGCGTCGAGGCCAAGGACAAGCAGATCTGCGTCGAAGGCCTGGAGCATGGCCAGCACTACGACGTCACCTTCCGCGCCGGCCTGCCGGCCGCGATCGGCGAAGTGACCGCCGCCCCCGTGGTGCTGTCGATCTATGTGCAGGACCGCGCGCCGTCCGCCCGCTTCACCGGCGACAGCTTCGTGCTGCCCGCCGGCGCGCGCCGCGGCATCCCGGTCGTCACCGTCAACATGAACGCCGCCGAAATGAAGCTCTACCGCATCGGCGACCGTTCGCTGGCGCAGCTTCTGTCGGGCTATCAGTTCCTGCACCAGCTCGACGGCTATGACATCTCCAACATCTCCGAGCAGATGGGCGCGCCGGTCTGGCAGGGCCAGCTCGACATCGGCAACGACCTCAACAAGGAAGTCACCACCTCCTTCCCGGTCGACGAAGCGCTGCCGCAGCGCAAGCCCGGCGTCTATGTGCTGACCGCGCAGCCCGTCAACGACAAGAGCGACGATTACGGTTCGCTGGCCACGCAGTGGTTCGTCGTCTCCGACATCGGCTTGTCGACCTATACCGGCCAGGACGGGCTCAATGTCTTTGCCCGTTCGCTAGGCAGCGCCAAGCCGATTGCCGGCGCCGAATTGACGCTCGTTGCCAGGAACAACGAGGTTCTCGGCACCGCGACGTCGGATGCCGACGGCCATGCCGTCTTCAACCCTGGCCTGACGCGCGGTGACGGCGGGATGGTGCCGGCCGTGCTGATGGCCAAGCAGGGCGACAATGATTTCGTCTTCCTCGACATGGCCAAGGCCGGCTTCGACCTGTCCGACCGCGGCGTCACCGGACGCGCGGCACCAGGCGCGCTCGACGTCTATGCCTGGACCGAGCGCGGCATCTACCGCGCCGGCGAGGACGTCCATGTCGCCGCCCTTGCCCGCGATGGTGCGGCCAAGGCGGTCGAGAACCTGCCGCTGACCTTCATCTTCTCGCGCCCCGATGGCGTCGAGGACCGCCGCATCGTCAGTGACGGCGCATCGGCCGGCGGCCATGCCGTCGACCTGCCCCTCGAACCCAACGCCATGCGCGGCACCTGGTCGGTGTCGATCCATACCGACCCCAAGCAGCCGGCGGTTGCCAGCCAGATGTTCCTGGTCGAGGACTTCGTGCCGGATCGCATCGAATTCGACATGAAGGCCGACAAGCAGGAGATTGCGCGGGGCGAAACCGCCAACATCAACATTGACGGCCGCTTCCTCTATGGCGCGCCGGCGGCGGGCCTTGCGCTGGAAGGCGAGCTGACGCTGTCGACCTCTCGTGACTGGGACCGCTTCCCCGACTTTTCCTTCGGCCTCGCCGACGAGCAGTCGTCGGAGCCGACGGTCACGCCGCTCACCGACCTGCCGGTGGTAGGCGATGACGGCAAGGCGACCTTCCCTGTTACCGTCGACCAGTTGCCCTCGACCACCAAGTTGGTCGACGGCAAGGTGACGGTGCGCATGCGCGAAACCGGCGGCCGCGCCATCGAGCGCTCGCTCAACATCGGCATCCGCCCGCAAGGCCACATGATCGGCATCCGTCCGGATTTCGCCGATGGTGAGGTGCCGCAGGGCGGCACCGCCAAGTTCAGCCTGATCGCCGTCGATCCCGACGGCAAGCGCGAGGCGCTGAAAGCCGCGCAGTGGACACTGGTCAAGGTCGAACGGAACTACCAGTGGTATCGCTCCAACAATTCCTGGAACTACGAGCCGGTCTCCTTCACCAAGTCGATTGCCAATGGCCAGGTCGACCTCGGCGCCGACGGCGACGCAACCGTCTCCGTACCGGTCGATTGGGGCCAGTACCGGCTCGAGGTCGAGACATCCGATCCCGAGGGGCCGGCGACCAGCTATGAGTTCGACGCCGGCTGGTATGTCGCCTCGACGACCACCGAAACGCCCGACGGCCTGGAGATCGCCCTCGACAAGGACAATTACGCCGCGGGCGAAGTGGCCAAGCTGAAAATCTCGCCGCATTTTGCCGGCGAACTTCTCGTCAACATCGGTTCCGACAAGCTGTTGAAGACCATCACGGCGACCGTGCCGGCCGGCGGCAGCACCGTCGACATTCCGGTCGGCGACGATTGGGGCGCCGGCGCCTATGTCACGGCCACCCTGTTCCGGCCGGGCGATACGCAGGAAACGCGCATGCCGGCCCGCGCCATCGGCGTGAAATGGCTGACGGTCGATCCGGGCGCCAAGAAGCTCGCCATCACCCTGACGCCGCCCGACAAGACCGTGCCGCGCCAGCAACTGTCGGTCCCGGTTTCCGTGGCCGGCGTGCAGCCGGGCACGAACGCCTATGTCACGGTTGCCGCCGTCGACGTCGGCATCCTCAACCTGACCAACTACAAGGCGCCAGACCCGGAGAACTGGTTCTTCGGCCAGCGCATGCTGGGCATGGAGATCCGTGACATCTACGGCCGCCTGATCGATGGCTCGCTGGGCACCACCGGCAAGCTCCGGACCGGCGGCGACGGCGCCAATATGCAGGCGCAGGGCAGCCCGCCCACCGAAAAGCTGGTCGCCTTCTTCTCCGGCATCGTCCAGCTCGACGCCGACGGCAAGGCGCGGATCGACTTCGATATCCCGCAGTTCAACGGCACCGTGCGGGTCATGGCCGTCGCCTGGACCAAGGAAGCGGTCGGCCATGCCCAGGCGGACGTGATCGTGCGCGATCCCATAGTGATTACCGCCGGCCTGCCGCGCTTTCTGGCGCCTGGCGACAACGCCGTCATGCGCCTCGACGTGGCCGACACCGACGGCCCGGCCGGCGACTATGCGCTGTCGATCGATACGACGGGCGACCTGTCGACCGGCGACAAGCCCCTGCCCCAGAAGCTGACGCTCGCACACGGCAAGCGCCAGACGCTTACCGTGCCGCTGATCGCCAGGACGGCGGGCAATGCCTCGCTCACCATCAAGCTGGCGCACGCCGACGGCACCAAGGTCGAGCAGACGCTCTATGTGCCGGTGCGCCCGGCGCAATTGCCGGTCACCACGCGCCTTGTGGTCGACCTCAAGGGCAATGGCGGCGCGCTGCGCGTCGACAAGGAACTCTTGGCGGCCAGCCTGCTCGACGGCGCTTCGGTCAGTGTCGGCGTTTCGCAGGCGGCGGCCTTCGACGTGCCCTCGCTGCTGATGACGCTCGATCGCTACCCCTATGGCTGCGCCGAGCAGACCACCAGCCGCGCCATGCCGCTTCTCTACGTCAACGAGATGGCATCCGGCGTCGGCATGGAAAGTGATCCGGACCTGCACGGCCGCATTCAGGATGCGATCTACAAAGTCCTGAGCTACCAATCCTCGAGCGGCAGCTTCGGCCTGTGGGGTCCGGGCTCCGGCGACCCGTGGCTCGACGCCTATGTCAGCGAATTCCTGACCAGGGCGCGGGAGCAGAAATACGACGTGCCGGCTCTCGCGATGAACCAGGCGCTCAAAAACCTGCAGAACTCGCTCGGCTACGACCAGAGCGTACAGGACCGCGGCAGCGAGATCGCCTACGCGCTCTATGTGCTCGCCCGCAACAAGAAGGCCTCGATCGGCGATCTGCGCTATTACGCAGACACGCAGCTCGAAGCTTTCTCGAGCCCGATGGCCGTTGCCCAGCTGGCGGCCAGCCTGGCGCTCTATGGCGACGCGCAGCGTTCGGAGGCGACGTTCAAGACCGCGCTGCAGCTCGCCAAATCGAGCACGGACTACGATTGGTACCGCTCCGACTACGGTTCGGCGTTGCGTGACGGCGCGGCCATGCTGTCGCTGGCGGCGGAATCAAAGCCCGTATCGACCATCGTGCCCGAGCTGATCAAACTGGTGACCAGGGAACGCGCCGAAGCGCACTGGACCAGCACCCAGGATGATTCCTGGATGCTGCTGGCGGCGCGCGCGCTGAAGGAAGGCAACGACTCCATCGCGCTGACCGTCAATGGCGCGCCGCATTCGGGTGGTTATTCCAACCAAGTCAACGGCTCTGAACTGGTCGACAGCCCGCTGGAAGTCGCCAACACCGGCAAGACCCCGCTGCAGGCCGTCGTCACCACCGTGGCGTCGCCGATCCAGCCCTTGCCGGCCGGCGGTGACGGCTTCACCATCAGCCGCACCTACTACAAGCTAGACGGCACCGAAGCCAATGTGACCGAGGCTACCCAGAACGAACGCTATGTCGTCGTGCTCAAGGTCACCGAGCAGAACAGCTGGCCGTCGCGCCTGCTGGTCACCGACCTGTTGCCGGCCGGTTTCGAGATCGACAATCCAGGCCTCGTCTCCAGCGCCCAGTTGACGAACTTCTCCTGGCTGGCACAGACCGACGCCGCGCATCTGGAATTCCGCGACGACCGGTTCGTCGCGGCATTCAACCCGGCCGATGGCGACCATGACCACAATCTGACGCTTGCCTATGTCGTGCGCGCCGTGACGCCGGGTACCTACGCCCATCCGGCGGCAACGGTTGAGGACATGTACCGTCCGCAATATTCAGCCCGCACCGCCACCGGCATGATGGAGATCAAGGCACCGTAAGGCGATGCTGGCGAATATGAACAGGACGACGGCGCTGCCCCTCATCCGCCTGCCGGCACCTTCTCCCCGTATAGTGACGGGGAGAAGGGAGCTATCTCGAACTTCGCCGCTTTTTCTGCAACGCTGGCGATTGGCGAAACCATCAGCAACAGCCTCTTTCTCCCCGTTTCTCTACGGGGAGAAATGTCCGGCAGGACAATGAGCGGCGGCGCCATGTTCTCCAGAAAATTCCTGCGCCGCGCCGCCATAACCGCGGCTTCTTGCGGCGGCTTTCTCGCCCTCTCCACCGCCACCCTCTGGCAACTCGACCGTGCCTTCCCGCCCCCGCTTCCTGAAAGGCTCACGGTCTCCACCGAAGTCCAGGATCGCGACGGCCAGCTGTTGCGCGCCTTCGCCACGCCGGACGGCTACTGGCGGCTGGAAACCCGGCTCGACCAGGTCGACAAGCAGTTCGTCGACATGCTGGTCACCTATGAGGACAAGCGCTTCTGGGACCATGAGGGGGTCGACGTGCTGGCACTGGCGCGCGCCGCCGGCCAGTTCGCAACCAGCGGCCACATCGTCTCCGGTGGCTCGACCCTGTCGATGCAGCTTGCCCGCCTGATCGAGCCGCGCGAGAGCCGCAGCCTCGGATCCAAGATCAAGCAGATGCTGCGCGCCGTCCAGATCGAACGGCGGTTGTCGAAGCGCGAGATCCTCGAACGCTATCTCACACTGGCGCCATATGGCGGGAATTTGGAGGGCGTACGTGCCGCTTCGCTGGCCTATTTCGGCAAGGAGCCAAAGCGGCTCACCGTTTCCGAAGCCGCGCTTCTGGTGGCCCTCCCCCAATTGCCGGAAAAGCGCCGCCCTGACCGCAACCTCCAGATCGCCCACGCAGCTCGCGACCGTGTGCTCACCCGCATGGTCTCTTCAGGCCTGATCGGCGAACGCGAGGCGGCACGCGCGGCGCTTGAGGATGTGTTGAGCCTGCGCCGGCGCTTGCCGGCGCTCGCCGCGCATGCCTCTTACGCGATGCTGCCCAAGGCCGTCCCCGGCCAGCCGCTCAAACTGACGATCCGCAAAAGCGTCCAGCAAGGACTGGAACAGGTGGCCCGCGACGCCGCCACCAGGCTCGGGCCGCGTCTGTCGGTCGCCATGGTGCTGGCCGATGCCCGCACCGGCGACATTCTGGGCGAAGTCGGCTCGGCCAATTTCTTCGATTCCAGTCGTTCCGGCTGGATCGACATGACCAAGGTCGTGCGCTCGCCCGGCTCGACACTGAAGCCGTTCATCTATGGCCTCGCCTTCGAACAGGGACTGGTGGCGCAGGAGACGCTCATCGAGGACAGCCCGGTCGATTTCAGCGGCTACAGGCCGAAAAATTTCGACATGGGCTATCAGGGCGATGTCTCGATCCGCCAGGCGCTGCAATTGTCGCTCAACGTGCCGGCGATTCGGCTGCTCGACGCGGTCGGTCCGGCGCGGCTGACGGCGCGGTTCCGCCAGGCGGGCGTCAACCCGATCCTGCCGGTCAATGAGGCGCCGGGGCTGGCGATCGGCCTTGGTGGTGTCGGCGTCACGCTGCGAGACCTCGTCCAACTCTATACGGGGCTCGCCAATGGCGGCAAGACGCACTCGCTGCGCGACGGCACCGAGCCGGCCAATGCCGTGAGTTCGACCACCACCATCCTCAACGACCAGGCCAATTGGCAGATCATCGACATCCTCTCCGGAGTAAAACCGCCCGAAGGCGCCTTGCAGCGTGGCATTGCCTACAAGACCGGAACCTCCTACGGCTATCGCGATGCCTGGTCGGTGGGCTTCGATGGCCGCTATGTGCTGGGCGTCTGGGTCGGCCGGCCCGATGCCGGCGCAGTGCCGGGCCTCTCCGGCTATGTCTCGGCCGCTCCCATCCTGTTCGAAGGTTTTGTCCGCTCCGGCCTCGCCACCGTGCCGCTGCCGGGCAAACCGCCCGGTGCCTTCGCACCCAAGCGCGAGGACTTGCCTGTGACGCTTGCCCGCTTCGGCGCTGGCGCGGATGGCTTGGTGCAGGCGACGCCGACCGAACCGGCGCCGACCATCATCTTCCCGCCTGACGGCGCCCGCGTCGATCTCGCCACCAACTCGGCCGACGCGTCGCCGCTGGTGCTGAAATTGCAAGGCGGCCGCGCCCCGTTCCGCTGGCTGGCCAACGGCAAGCCCCTCATCGGCCTCGACCGCCGCCGCACCGCGACCTGGCTGCCCGACGGCGCGGGTTATTCCACGCTCACCGTGATAGATGCGGCCGGACGAGCGGCGAGTGTGAAAGTGTTCGTCCAGTGAAAGCGATCCTTGAATAGTATGCGCCAACCGATTCAGCGCATTGGCTTTTGTGCGCTGATGATTGCCGGCTTCGCCCTGCCGGCGCGTGCCGATCTCCTCCCCGCGGGTTTCGTTCGCCTCGCCGATGTCGCGCCATCTATCCGCCAGGACAACCGCTACGCCGCAACCGACAACTTTCTGCACCGCAAGGTGAATGGCTATGACGCGCCGGTCTGCATTTGACGCTGGTCGTCTTCGACTGCTACCGCCCTGCCCGCGCCGTGGCCGATATGGGCCACTGGACGGCCGCCGGTGGACCGCCGGACCCGCAATGGTATCCGACGGTCAAGCGTGGCGATCTCATCGCCAAGGGCTATGTCGGTGAACGGTCCAGCCATTCGCGCGGCTCGACCGTCGATGTTGCCATCGGGCCTGTCGACAGTACCCCCGTGCCGAAACCGGCCTGCGGCGCGATCAATGCCGACACCGTCGATTTCGGCACCGGCTTCGATTGTTTCGACCCGATGAGCGAGACCGCGCATCGCCCGCTCGGCGCCGAAGCGGCGGCAAACGAAAGCTGCTCGTCGATGCCATGCGTGCTGGCGGGTTCAAGAACCACACGCGCGAATGGTGGCACTTTGCGCTGCCCCGCGGGCCATTTCAAAAGCAGCGTTTCGATTTCCCGGTGACCGCCGAGTAACCTGCCCAACCAGCCTTGCCCGGCAACCGCGCATCCCTAGATAGGCCGGATGGCGGGCCGACTCCGGCGCGGAGCGACCCCGAGCAAAATAGTTCTCACAACAACGACATATCGCCGAAGATTTTCTTCACGAGGGCAAAAAAGGCAACATTCAATGCATCTTATTTCTACCAATTCGCTAGATTTGGCGCGGGTTCAAAGGAGGCAGAAATGACCAAACCTCATTTCCGGAAATTGCTCGGCGCACTGATGGCCGCATCTGTCCAGTTCGGCACGCTCGGTTTCGCGTTCGCCGATACCACCATTCTCAACGTGTCCTATGATCCGACGCGCGAGCTCTACAAGGCCTATGACGAGGCCTTTGCCGCGCATTGGAAAACGGAGACCGGCGAGACGGTGACCATCCAGCAGTCGCATGGCGGATCGGGTGCCCAGGCCCGCGCGGTGATCGACGGCCTCGACGCCGATGTGGTGACGCTGGCGCTCGAAGGCGACATCAACGCCATCGTCTCCAAGTCAAAGAAGATCAATCCCGACTGGCGCACCAAATTCGAAAACAATTCAGCGCCCTATACCTCGACGATCATCTTCCTTGTCCGCAAGGGCAATCCCAAGGGCATTCACGACTGGAACGACCTCGTCAAGGACGGCGTCCAGGTGATCACGCCTAACCCCAAAACCTCGGGCGGCGCACGCTGGAACTATCTCGCGGCCTGGGCCTATGCCAATGCCAACGATGGCGGCGATGAAGCCAAGACGAAGGAATTCGTCGGCAAGCTCTACGCCAATGCTCCGGTGCTCGACACCGGCGCGCGCGGCTCGACGGTGACCTTCGCGCAAAAAGGCCTGGGTGACGTGCTGATCGCCTGGGAGAACGACGCCTATCTGGCGCTCGACGAGTTTGGCGCCGACAATTTCGACATCGTTTATCCGCCGACCTCCATCCTGGCCGAGCCACCGGTGGCCGTGGTCGACGCCAATGTCGACGCCAGGGGCACGCGCAAGGTGGCCCAGGCCTATCTGAGCTATCTCTATTCCAAGGAAGGCCAGACCATCATCGCCAAGAACCATTATAGGCCGTCCAAGCCCGAATTGGTTCCCCCCGAGGATCTCGCCAAGCTGCCGCCAGTCAAGCTGATCACCATCGACGATCCGCTTTTCGGCGGCTGGAAGAAAGCGCAGCCTTATCATTTCGGCGACGGTGGTATATTCGACCAGATCTACAAGCCGGCCCAGTGAGCTAAACCTAGATCAGGACGACATGACCACAGCACCCGCGCAGGCGGGGTGGCGGTTCAGACAGCCGAGCGTCATTCCGGGTTTCGGATTGACGCTCGGCTTCTCGCTTGCCTACCTCACCCTCATCATCCTCATCCCGCTATCCGGGCTGATCTGGCGTTCGGCCGCTCTCGGCTGGGTCGATTTCTGGGCCATCGCCACCGACCGCCGCACGATCAACGCCCTTCGAATCAGCTTCGGTACGGCGTTCATCGCGGCTGTCGTCAATGTCGTCTTCGGCACGCTCGTCGCCTGGGTGCTGGTGCGCTACCGTTTTCCCGGCCGCCGCATCGTCGACGCCATGGTCGACCTGCCCTTCGCCCTGCCGACGGCTGTGGCCGGCATCGCGCTGACCACGCTCTACGCGCCGAATGGCTGGATCGGCAAATTGCTGATGCCGCTCGGCATCAAGGTCGCCTACACGCCGCTGGGCATCGTCATTGCGCTGATCTTCATCGGCCTGCCCTTCGTCGTGCGCACCGTGCAGCCGATCATGGAAGAAATCGACAAGGAAGTGGAGGAAGCCGCAGCCACGCTTGGCGCCAGCCGCTTCCAGATCATCACCCGCGTGCTCTTTCCCGGCCTGGCGCCGGCCATCATCACCGGCTTCTCGCTGGCCTTCGCGCGCGGAGTCGGAGAATACGGCTCGGTCATCTTCATTGCCGGCAACCTGCCCTACAAATCCGAGATCGCGCCGCTTTTGATCGTCATCCGGCTCGAGGAATACAATTACCCGGCGGCGACCGCGATCGCGGCGATCATGCTGGCGCTGTCGTTCCTCATGCTGTTGATCGTCAATCTGGTGCAGACATGGAGCCGCAAGCGCTATGGCTGATCCCGAGATCAAATCCTACGAACCGTTTCATGAAAGCCGCTCGGCGGCGGTGACCGAGAGCCGGCCGGCGCAGTCCGTGCTGATGGCCATCGTCTTCGTCTTTCTCGCCGTATTCCTGTTGCTGCCGCTGATCATTGTTTTCAAGGAAGCTTTCGCCAAAGGCGTTGGCACTTACTTGCAATCGCTAAGCGATGCCGACACGCGTTCGGCGATCCGCCTGACCTTGCTGGTGGCCGCGATCTCGGTCCCGCTCAACATCGTCTTCGGCATCTCGGCCGCATGGGCGATCGCCAAGTTCGAGTTCAAGGGCAAGGCCTTCCTGACCACGCTGATCGACCTGCCCTTCTCGGTCTCGCCGGTCATTTCGGGTCTGGTCTACGTGCTTCTGTTCGGTGCTCAGGGGTTGCTCGGCGAGTGGCTGAAGGCACATGGCATCCAGATCCTGTTCGCAGTACCGGGCATTGTGCTGGCCACCGTCTTCGTCACCTTCCCCTTCGTCGCGCGCGAGTTGATCCCGCTGATGCAGGAACAGGGTAATGGCGACGAGGAGGCCGCCCTTTCGCTTGGCGCCAATGGCTGGCAGGCCTTCTGGTACGTGACCTTGCCCAACGTCAAATGGGGCCTGCTCTACGGCGTGCTCCTGTGCAACGCGCGCGCCATGGGGGAGTTCGGCGCGGTTTCGGTGGTGTCGGGTCACATACGCGGCCTGACCAACACCATGCCGCTGCATGTCGAAATCCTCTACAACGAGTACAACGCCGTCGGCGCCTTCGCCGTCGCTTCCTTGCTTGCCGGGCTGGCGCTCGTCACACTGGTCTTGAAAACACTGCTCGAGATGCGCTACGGCGCCGAACTCGCCGCGACGCGCGGACATTAGAAGGTTCATTGCATGGAAGTTCGCGTTGCCAATGTGCGCAAGGAGTTCGAG
The DNA here is from genome assembly GCF_054059755.1 of Mesorhizobium sp. URHB0026. Lineage (NCBI taxonomy): Bacteria > Pseudomonadati > Pseudomonadota > Alphaproteobacteria > Hyphomicrobiales > Phyllobacteriaceae > Mesorhizobium > Mesorhizobium sp. URHB0026. Next base: position 5,175,211 of record NZ_JBSSCN010000001.1, read on the forward strand.
CGGTTTCCGGCGCTCCACGATGTCTCGCTCGACATCAAATCGGGCGAACTGATCGCGCTGCTCGGACCGTCCGGCTCCGGCAAGACGACGCTGCTCAGGCTGATCGCCGGGCTGGAGCGCCCGACGCGTGGAAAAATCTTTTTTGGTGACGACGACGCTTCGCAGAAATCGATCCAGGAGCGCAATGTCGGCTTCGTCTTCCAGCACTACGCCCTGTTCCGCCACATGACGGTGGCCGACAATATCGGCTTCGGCCTCAAGGTGCGGCACGGGCCGACGCGGCCGCCGGCCGCCGAAATACGCCGCCGCGCCTCCGAGCTTCTCGATCTCGTCCAGCTTTCAGGGCTGGAGAAGCGCTATCCCGCGCAGCTTTCGGGCGGCCAGCGCCAGCGCGTGGCGCTCGCCCGCGCCATGGCGATCGAACCCAAGGTGCTGCTGCTCGACGAGCCGTTCGGCGCGCTCGATGCGCAGGTGCGCCGGGAACTGCGCCGCTGGCTGCGCGAAATCCATGACCGCACCGGCCACACCACCGTCTTTGTGACCCACGACCAGGAAGAGGCTTTGGAGCTTGCCGACCGCGTCGTGGTGATGAGCCAGGGCCGCATCGAGCAGGTCGGCACAGCCGATGATATCTACGACACGCCGAACTCGCCTTTCGTCTACGGCTTCATCGGTGAATCCAGCTCCCTTCCCGTCAAGGTCGAGAATGGCGAGATCTGGCTGGCCGACCGTCCGATCGGATTGTCGGCGCCGCATGCGCCCGAGGGCGACGCGATGCTCTACTTCCGGCCGCATGACGTCGAACTGCTGGACGGTTGCAGCGGCTGCATCGCCGGCACCGTGGCCGCCAGCCGCCGCGTCGCCGGCACAAGGCGCGTCGAGCTTGAAATTGGCGGCGAACGCCAGCGGGTCGAGATCGAACTGCCGGTCGATCATCCGGCGGCGCAGAAGAGCCGCGTGGCGTTCCGGCCGGGGCGCTGGAAGCTGTTCCCGGCTGCATAAAAACACGACCAATATGAATTTTGTCGCCACCCGGACCGACGGCGGTCGCCTACCGTTTCACCAGGCCTTTCAAGGACAATACCAGGATCATCGGATGAAGGGACTGGCAAGGACAGGGTTCACAGGATGACCCTATTTGAAAGAAAAAACTACGATCCGCATGCTCGGGAAACGGTTTTCTAGCAACAAGTGCCAAGCCCTGAATCTATGCCTCGCCGCCCGTCTTGGCCCCGGCTATGGTCCGGCAATAGAGCGTTGCATCCGGAGCCCTTCATGAAGCGATTTTTCCTCGGCGTTGCCGTCGCAGCCGGCCTCATCCTCGCATCCTCCCAAGCCTGGTCGGCCGACAAGCTGCTTAACGCCTCCTATGACGTCGGCCGGGAACTCTTCGCGCAGGTCAACAAGGCCTTTATCGCGAAGCATCCGGCCGTCAGCATCGACCAGTCCCATGCCGGCACTTCGGCGCAGGCGCGTGCCATCGCCGAGGGCCTTGGCGCCGATGTCGTCACCTTCAACCAGGTCACCGACGTCGACTTCGTGGTGAAGAAGGGGCTGGTCTCGGCCGACTGGCAGAAGGATTTTCCAGACAACGCCTCGCCCTTCTATTCGCTGCCTTCGTTTCTCGTCCGCGCGGGTAATCCCAAGCACATCAAGGACTGGAACGACCTCGTGCGCGACGACGTGCAGGTGATTTTCCCCAATCCGAAGACATCGGGCAATGCGCGCTACACCTATTTGGCGGCCACCGCCTACGCCAAGGAAGCCTTCAACGGCGACGACGCCAAGGTGAAGGAGTTCATCACCAAGCTGTTCAACAACGTGCCGATCTTCGACACTGGCGGGCGCGCCGCGACCACCACCTTCGTGCAGCGCGAGATCGGCGACGTGCTGATCACTTTCGAATCCGAGACGCGCGGCATCCGCAAGGAATATGGCGACGACAAATTCGAGCAGGTCACCCCTTCGGTCAGCCTTCTGGCGGAATTCCCGGTGGCGATCGTCGACAAGGTCGCCGACGAACACGGCACGCGCGACCTAGCCAAGAGCTATCTCGACTTCCTCTACACCCCCGAGGGCCAGGGCATCGCCGCCGAGAATGGGCTGCGCGCACGCGACGCAGCTGTCGCGGCCAAATACAAGGCCGATTTTCCGGATGTGCGCCTGCTGACGGTGGAAGACGTCTTCGGCGGTTGGGACAAGGTCCAAAAAGAGCATTTCGCCGCCGGCGGCCTGCTCGACCAAGCTTATGGGAGCCGGTAAGTCTCCACGCCCAACAATAAGATCAACGAAAGCCGGCCCGGGGCCGGCTTTCCTCGTTTAGGCGATAAGGCAAATCCGGGGCGCATCGTGCAAAAACTTACAAACAATCAACGCGTTTGTGTCAAACATGCCTTTCCAATGGCTTGTTTTCGCGAAACGGCAGCGTGTGAAAGCAATGCCGTCATCATTTGCACACAAACAGCCGCCAGATGCGGGGTGGTTGGGGCTTAAACGGGTTATCAGGGCATGCTGACGAAAAAAGGCAAATACGGCCTCAAGGCTCTCGTGCATCTTTCCAATCTTCCGGTCGGCCAATTGGCCTTCGTCAACGACATCGCCGTCGCCAACAACATCCCGAAGAAATTCCTCGATGCCATACTGGGCGAATTGCGCAACGCCGGCTTCGTCCAGAGCCGCAAGGGCAAGGAAGGCGGCTATCGCCTCGCCCGTCCCGCTTCCGAGATCAAGATCGGCCATGTCGTGCGCGTGCTCGACGGTCCGCTGGCGCCGATACCTTGCGCCAGCCGCACGCAGTACCAGCGCTGCGAGGATTGCGACGAAGCGACCTGCCAGGTCCGGCACATGATGCTGGAAGTGCGCCAGGCGATCGCCGAGGTGCTGGACAACCGCAGCCTCGCCGCCATGCGCGATGCCGACAACGACGATTTTCCGGTCGAGTTGACATCCCAGATCTAGAGCCGGGCGAATGAGGCTGTCGAGGTTCACGAAATCCCGAAAAGTCCCCCGTAAGCCATCGGCAGCCAGCTTTCGCACCGAGATCATCGCCGACGTCTTTGTCCCCGAATATGCCGAGGACGTGCGCTTCTTCAGCCGCAAGCAGCTTAACGCCGGCAAGCTCCGCCGCTTCTCCACCACGGATCTTCGCGAAAGCCTGGCCGCCCTCTTCTACCTCGCGGTCGCGGCGGTGCTGCCGGTGCGCTGGTGGTCGCCGATTTGCGATTGGGCGTCGAGGTTTCGCCTGAAGCGCCATATGCGCAAGGATTTCCCCGGATATGCCGCTGCAACCCGCGCGGTGCTCGGCAGCGACATCGATGCGCGCAAGCTGTTCGAGGCATTGCTCGCGGCGCGCCATCGCCGCCGCATGCAACTTGCCGCGCATCTGGTCGCCCGTCGCTGGAGGCCGGCGATCCGGCTGCAAGGGCTCGAGGACTTGCAGGCCGCTTTGCAACGCGGCCATGGCGCGATCCTCTGGTGCGATCAGTTCACCGCCCAGACAATGATTGGCAAGCGCGCCATGCACGATGCCGGCATCGAAGCGCATCAGGTCAGCGTCAACACGCATGGCGTATCCGAGACGGCATTCGGCCAGCGCTTTCTCAATCCGCCAATGGTCCATGTCGAGAACCGGTTCCTGAAAAGCCGGATCGTCTTCGACCGTGAAGACGCCTATCAGGTCACCATCCGCATTCAGAAGATGCTGAGGCAGAACGGCGTCGTGATGATGACCAACACCACCCACGCCGGCTCGACCTTCGCCGAAACCTCGCTTGGCGAAAGCGGCTGGACGCACCTTGCCTCGGCACCGGCGAATTTCGCCGCCCGCGGCAAGACCGCCCTGTTTGCGATGTCGACCTTCGAGGTCGTTCCCTTCCGGGAATATCGCGCCGTCTTGAGCCCCGAACTGGTGCCGGCGGCGCCGGCACTCCAGGCAGCGGACACAATCAGGGACGGAGCCAAGAACATGGCCCTGCAGGCATGCTACATGCTGCTCAAACGCGACCGCCTGCTGCAGGCGCTGAAAGAGTATCCCGAGCAGATGATGTCCTGGTCGCGCCACGAGCGGTTGACGGAAGCCCAGGGCGGCATCGGCATCAGCGCTGAAGAAGGCTCATGACCGGCGTACCAAGCGCATTGCCTGGCCAACGAGTTCGTCGACCGGCCGCGTCGCGTCAAGCGTCAATGCCCGCTCATCTTGCCCCGGCGGCTCGAGGATGGCGAACTGGCTGTCGACCAGGCTTGCCGGCATGAAATGGCCCTTGCGGTTGCCAACGCGCCGCCGCGCGGTGGCGGGATCGATCTCCAGATAGAGGAAGACGATATCAGGGCAAAAACCGCGCAGGCGCTCGCGATAACCGCGCTTCAGCGCCGAGCAGGCGGCGACCACACCATGCCCCTTGGCGATCGTGGCCCGGATCTGCTCGCCGATCGCATCGAGCCAGCCTTCGCGCAGTTGATCGGTGAGCGGCTCGCCGCGTGCCATACGGGCGACGTTTTCGGGCGGATGCAGCCTGTCGCCCTCGATGAAGACGGCATCCAGCGCGGTGGCCAGCGCGATGCCGACGGCTGACTTGCCGCAGCCGGCGACCCCCATCACCACGATGGCCGGAGGCGCCAAACCTGAAGCGCCTGTCGACGCCTGCGCTGCGTTTTCGTCCACCGTCAGCGGCTCGCCGGCGCTCGGCCATAAAGAAGGAGCATGGTGACGATGACGACGCCATAGATGATCTGCCGTCCCGCCTCCGGCATCTGCATGACCGACAGGATGGATTGCAGCAGCGTGATCAGGATGACGCCGGCAACGGTGCCGAGATAGGAGCCGCGCCCGCCCAGGATCGAGGTGCCGCCCAGCACCACGGCCGCGATCGACGGCAGCAGATAGGCATCGCCCATCGACTGCGCCGCCTTGGAGGCATAGCCGGCCAGCAGCACGCCGCCGAAGGCGGAGAGCCCTCCGGAGACGGCGAAGGCGATCATCACCACGCGTCTCGTGTCGATGCCCGAGAGATAGGCGGCGCGCTCGCGGTTGCCGATACCATAGACCGCGCGGCCGAAGCCGGTGCGCGTCAGCACGAACACCATCGCAATCCCTATAAGCGCCCAGATGATGACGGCGTTGGGAACGCCCGGAATGGTGAAGCCGGTGGCCAGGTAGCGCATGGCGCCGGTCGCCGAGTCCTGTGGCGAGAAGCCGCCGGTGTAGACCACCATCAGCCCTTGCGCGACGGCATTGGTGGCGAGCGTGATGATCATCGAGGGAATGCGCAAATAGGCCACGCCGATGCCGTTGACGACGCCGATCAGCACGCCGCAGAAGATGCCGAAAGGGATCGCCAGCACCACCCCGGCCGGACCGTAGGCGGCCGCCGCGCAGGCCATCATCGCGCCCGCCGCCACCGACCACGGCACCGACAGGTCGATCTGGCCGAGCAGGATGACCAGCATCATGCCGGTGGCGATGACGCCGAGGAACGAGGCCACCTTGAGCTGCTGCAGGAGATATTCAGGCGACAGGAAGCTGCGTGAATAGAGACTGCCGACCAACAGCAGCACCACGATGCAGGCAAAGGCGGTCAGCACCGCCGGATCGGCGCGGCGGATGAATTTCGGCATGCGGCCGGCAATGCCACCCAAGGTCGTCTCGCTCACAGGAACCACTCCAGCCGGTTGCGGACCCGAAACAGGGCGAAGGCGCCGAGGCTGACGGCGACCAGCAGGATAACGCCCTGGAACAACGGCTGCCAGAGCGGATCGAAGTCGAACACGAACAACAGGTCGCCGATGGTGCGGAAGGCAAGGGCGCCGAAGATGGCGCCGATGGCGCTGCCCTTGCCACCAAACAGCGACACACCGCCCAGCACGACAGCCGCGATCGAGAACAACGTGTATGCATTGCCGCTGGCATAGGCGGCCTCCCCGGTATAGGTGAAAAATGTCAGGAACAGCCCGCCGATCGCGGCCAGCAACCCCGCCAGCGTGTAAGCGCAGAACTTGCCGCGCCTTATCGGCACGCCCGACATGTAGGCCGCTGTTTCCGACGAGCCGGCCGCGTAGGCGGCACGGCCGAGTACCGAGCGGCTGAACGGCACCCAGATCAACAGCACGACCGCCAGCAGCACGATCAGGCTTGCGGGCACCAGATCGAACAAACGTCCTGTCATAGCATCGGCCAGATCCTCGTTGACCGAGCCGCCCGGAAAGGGCCGCAGCAAAAGGCCGATGCCGTAGTAGACCGCGCCGGTAGCGATGGTCGCGACGATCGGCTGCAGCCTTCCATAAATGACGATGGCGCCGTTGACGGCGCCGCACAGAAGGCCCGCCACAAGCACGGCGATGACGCCGAGCGTGGTCTGCATCGGCGTGCCCACCACCAGCCAGGAGGCCAGGCAGTTGGTGAGCAGGAAGATCATGCCCACGGACAGGTCGATGCCGGAGGTGATGACGACCAGCGTCTGCGCCATGGCGACGAAGGCAAGCAGCACGCCCTTGTTCGCCGCCGTCTGCACGACATTGGCGGTAAAGCCTGCCGGATGGTTCGAGGTATAGATGACGAACATAACGATGAAGATGCCGAGCGCCAGCAACGTTCCGCGCTGCTCGGCCAGCCAGTAGCGCCAATCTTTCACACGCTTGCTCCCAGGCCCACCGGGCTCTCCTCGCCATGGATGTTGAGCGCGCTCGCTATCAGCGCCCGCTCGGTGATCTCGCCGCCGACCAGCTCTCGCTTGACGGCGCCGTCATAGAGCACCAGGACCCGGTCGCAGCAGCCGATCAGCTCGTCATAGTCGGTCGAATAGAACAGGATCGCCGCGCCCGCATCCGCCAGCTTGCGCATCAGCTGATAGATCTCCTGCTTGGTGCCGACGTCGATGCCGCGCGTCGGGTCGTTGAGCAGGATGATGCGCGGCTGGCGCATCAGCCATTTGGCGATCACCACCTTCTGCTGGTTGCCGCCCGACAGCGCGCCGACCGGAATGTCGAGGCCCGCGGTCTTGATCGCCAGCAGGCCGACCATGTCGTCGATCAGCCGCTGTTCGGCGGCACGGTCGATGATGCTGCCTTTCGACAGCCGGTCGAGCGCGGCGAAGGACAGGTTCTCGCGCACCGTCATCGGCAGCATCAGTCCTTCGGTCTTGCGGTCCTCCGGGATGAGGGCCATGCCGATGCCATCCTCGCGGGCCGCTGCCGGGCTGGTGATCGTCACCGGCCTGCCGTCGATCAGCACCTCGCCGGAGAGGCCGCGGAGCACACCGAAGAACGCGAGCAGCAATTCGCGCTGGCCCTGGCCGTCCAGCCCGCCGAGGCCGACCACCTCGCCTGCCCTGACTGTCAGCGAGATATCGTGCAGCCGGTCGGCCCAGGACAGCTTGCGCGCCTCGAGCCGGGGGGCGGCACCGGCGGGTGCCGCTGCTGGCTTGGGCGGAAAAATATGGCTGTATTCACGGCCGATCATCAGCTCGACCACCTCGTTGTCGCTCTTCGAGCCGGCCTCGTAGCTGGCGACATTGCGGCCATTGCGGAACACGGTGCAATGGTCGGCCAGTTCGGCGATCTCATTCATGCGGTGCGAGATGTAGAGCAGCGCCAGCCCTTCCGAGCGCAGTCGTTTCAAGACGCCGAAGATCTTCGCGACATCCGCCGCCGTCAGCGCCGAAGTCGCTTCGTCGAGGATGAGGATGCGCGGTTTCCTGGCCAGCGCCTTGGCGATCTCCACCATCTGGCGCCGTGACAGGGGCAGATCCTTGACCAGTGCCAGCGGATGGATGTCGGCGGCGCCCGCGCGCGCCAGCGCGTCCTCGGCGATGCGCCGCTGCGCCTTGCGGTCGATCATGCCGAAGCGTTTGGGCGGATCGGAGATGACGATGTTGTCCGCGACGCTGAGTTCGGGGATCAGCGACAGTTCCTGGAAGATGCAGACGATCCCGGCCTTGTTCGCCGCACCCGGTGACGCGAAGGTCACCTCGCGTCCGTCCAGCGTCATGTGGCCCTCGTCGGGCGCCACGACACCGGCCATGACCTTGATCAGGGTCGATTTGCCAGCCCCGTTTTCACCGAGAATGGCGTGGATGCTGCCGGCCCCGACCGTCAGTTCGGCCTTTTCCAGCGCCCGCACGCCGCCATAGCGCTTGGAAATGCCTTCCATGCGAAAGAGTGGAGCCGCACCGTCCATCAACCCTCCCGAGGCGATTGTGGGATTGCAGTCTGGCGCCGCCTGATCAGCCGCGGCGCCAGACGATAGCCAGCGACTACTGGTTTTCCTTGGTCTGCCCCATGATTTCCTGGGCGCTGAAATTGATGCCGCAGGTCGGGAAGGAATTGCCGACGAAGAAATTGTCGGACTGGTCGGGGAAGAAATCCTGGCCTGCCTTGAAGTTCGGATCCTCGACAATGGCCAGCGGCAGCTTCACCGATTGCGGCACGACATTGCCTTCGAGGGCCGCGATTGCCGTCTTGATTGCCACGGCCACCTGGGCGGGGCCGGTGCCGGCGGAAGAGCACTTCAAGCCGTCGCCGGCATGCGCGGCGCAGAACTTGCGAAAGCCGTTCTCCGTCTCGCCGCCGAACGGAACGAATGGATGCTTGGCATCCATCATCGCCTGCACGATGCCGGTGTCGCCGCCTTGCCCGGTGATACCGTCGAAGGGTCCGTTGGTGGCAATCGCGTCCGCCGTAGCTTTCTGGGCGACGCCATCGTCCCATTTGCCGACCACCTCGGTGACTTCCCATTTCTTGCCCGAGCCGTCGAGAACCTCGTGGATGCCGGCATGGCGGTCCGTATCGACGGAGGTGCCGGCGACGCCGCGCACTTCGAGCACCTTTCCGCCGTTCGGAACATGTGAGACCAACCACTTGCCCCACAATGCGCCAAGGCCCTTCTGGTCCACATTGACGTTGATGGCATCCTTGGTGTCGAGGATGTTGTCGAAGGCGACCAGCACGACCCCCGCTTCCCTGGCGCGCTTGATGACCGGCCCGAAGGCGGTCGGATTCTGCGCGTTGACGACAATGGCGTCAAAGCCGGAATCAATGAAATTGTTGATCGCGGAGATCTGCGCCGGGACGTCCTCGCCGGTCGACACAACCTTGAATTCCTTCAGTTTCTTGGCGACATCCGGCTGTGCCGCGTACGCCTTGGCGGTCTGCACCATCTGGATACGCCAAGTGTTGGCGATATAGCCGTTGGCGAGCGCAACGCGATATGGGCCGGCCTTTTTGGGGAACTTGAAGAATTGCGTATCGGCTGCCCATGGGGCGAAGCAGTCCGGCTCGGCTGCTGGTCCCTTGACGACTTCTGGGCCTGCGGCCATCGCCGCTGAGCTCAACATGACGAATGCAGTGGCGGCAACGATGCCACCCACGAGTGACTTGATCATCGATATTCCTCCCAGTTGCAGTTCTGACTTTCTTTGTTTAGCTGCGGTACAATGACGTGTTGACCCAAGCACCTCCCGCCGTAGTCCCACGCACGTCACGTGGCCAGCGCCAACCTGCTCCTCCTTTTCGCTTCCTTAAGCGGGAGCAAAAGTATCATATTATCAATAATAAACAAGGAAATTCTGTCGCTTATGTATAATAAACAACGCGCTGACGCCACGCGGTTTCGAATGGTAGCGCTACCAAGAATGCCTGTAAAGGCTGATTCAGCAGGTTCTAAAATGTTTCAGCGCGCCGTGCTCTCGCGGCGCTTCAGCTCGAAGCCAAGGTCGACGACGCGCTGCCGCGGCCTGTCACCTGATATCGCCGCAAGCGCCATGGCCACCGCACGCCTGCCGATTTCGTAGCGATGCGTGCGGATGCTGGTGATCGAAGGAAACGCCACTTGCATCATGTCGAGATCGTTGAAGCCGACAATGCCAATGGTCTTGGGCACGTCGATGGAAGCGCGATGGCATTCGAACAGCACGCCGAGCGCGATGTCGTCATTGTTGCAGAACACGCCGTCGAGCGTTGGCATCTTGGCAAGGGCATCGCGGAACAGTTCTCGACCAAGCGGCACGCTGGACAGCACCGGCGTTGTGGTGATCAGGCGCGGGTCCGAGAGGCCGGCGTTCTCCATCGCCACCCGGTAACCAGCCAGGCGCCGCTGCGAGCGGGGGTCCATGCGTGCACCGATGAAGCCGATCCGGCGATACCCCGCCTCGATCAGGTGCTCGGTCGCCGTCCGACCGCCATCGAGATGCGAGAAACCGACCATCATGTCCACCGGATCAGGCCCGGTCTCCATCACCTGCACCACCGGGCAACCGGCATTCTCCAGGAGTTTTCGCGAAGCGGTCGTCTGGTCGATGCCGGCAACGATGAGCGCGGCCGGGCGTTGCGAACCGAACAACTGCAGCAGCCGCTCTTCCTCCAGTCCGGAATAGTGCGTATTGCCGAGCTGGATGCGGAACGGGCTGTCCGACAGGCTGTCATAAATGCCGCGCACCACCTCGGCGAAGACGTTATTGGTCAGCGAAGGCACCAGCACACCGAACACTTCGGCGCGCGCCGAGGCCAGTGCGCGCGCATTGGGGTCCGGCACATAGCCGAGTTCGTCGACGGCGGCCTGGATCTGGCGGCGCAGCTCCTCGGAAACGCGCGCCGGGTCGCGCAGCGCGCGTGAAACGGTGATGGCGCCGACGCCGGCCTTGCGTGCCACATCCGACAGGGTTGGGCGGCCACCGCCCCGGCGCGAACGCGGCTTGATCACGATCTTGGCCCATGCGCATGGCCATCGAAGCGCGCCCGCAATGCGATCTTTCCAGCTGTCGCCATCTCACCGGCCTGTTGCCGCACCCTCCGCCTTGGAGTCGCGCAGTGACTGCCCGTTGTCAAGCCGGGCCACCGAATGGCCGTGCTTGGCTTTCCTCAGGCGGCTACGGCAGCCCTGTCCCTTGCCTTCCACATGAACAGTCCGATCGCGAGTATGTTCAAGAGGTTCCAGGCAATCCCGTTCAGGAACGCGGCGGCATAGGAGCCGGTCAGGTCGTAGATCCAGCCCGACATCCAGCCGCCGATCGCCATGCCGAAAATCGTCGCCATCATGACGATGCCGATGCGCTGACCGGCTTCCTTGGCGGGCAGGTATTCGCGCACGATGATCGCATAGCAAGGGACGATGCCGCCTTGCGACAGGCCGAAGACCAGCGACACGGCATAGAGCGAGGCGAGCCCGTCGAACGGGATGTAGAACAGCAGTGACAGGCATTGCAGCACGGAGCCGATAAGCAAGGTTTTGACACCGCCGATGCGGTCGGCGACAAAGCCCGAAGCGAGCCGGCTGACGACGCCCGCGGCCATCATGATCGACAGCATGTCGGCGCCATGCGCCATGCCGTAGCCAAGATCCATGCAATAGGCGACGATATGCACTTGCGGCATCGACATCGCCACGCAGCAGCCCAGTCCCGCGACGACCAGCAGCATCTGCATCGCGGCTGGAGACATTGGCATAGGCTGCACAGACCGGCTTCCGGCCGAGCCGGCGGCTGCCGCTTCCGGAGCGCCGCGGCGCAGCAAAAGCACCAGCGGCACCATGGTGACCAGGCAGAAGACCCCGATGGCGGCATAGGTGAAGCGCCAGCCTTCCGCTTTGATCAGCGTCGGCATGAAGGTCGGCCAGATCGCTCCGGCGAGGTAATTGCCGGCCGCGGCCGCGGTGACGGCGACGCCGCGCCGGCGATTGAACCAATGCGATATATCGGCGATCAGCGGCCCGAAGATCACCGATGTACCGAGACCGATCAGCACGCCCTGGGCAAGGGTGAATTGCAGGATCGAGGTCGACAGAGCCGCGAGCAGAAGGCCGGCGGAGAGCGCGATCGAGGAAAACAGCGCCGGAATCCAGTAACCCATGCGGTCGATGGCGCGGCCGACCATCACATTGCCGGCGGCGAAGCCCACCATGGTCGCGGTGTAAGGCATGGATGCCGCGGCGCGTTCGACGCCGAACTCGGCCTGTACCGCCGGCAGCACCACGACAACGGCCCACATGCCGACCGCGCCGATCGTCGCCAGCAGCATCGAGATAGCAAGGCGCATCCAGGCGTAGGAACTGTCGATACCGGGGCTCGGCCGGCTCAAGTCGGCTCGTGACAAAGGCGTTTCCTGTCGGCGGCCTCAACCGCTGCTGTTTTGGCCACTATCGACGCATTCTCGGCGCACAGCAGCACCACAGAGGGCAAATCCGTGGTTCCAGGGAGGTACGAGTGCGGGAACCGACGCCAGCATCTGGAGTTTCCGATCAGCAACCCCGCAAAGGAGTCCAGCCATGACCGCCACCAAGCAGAAATGGTCGGCCGAGGTGACCGAGCACAGCGATGCCATGGATCTCGAGGACCACGTGTTCGAATCCGACGATGCCAAGAAGATCGCCGCCTCGCTCAAGCGTTCGGCCGAACACAGCCACCGCCGCAAGGCCGAGCCCTTCCAGTCCGCGATGTCGATGCTGAATTTTTACATCAACAGGGCCGGAAAAAACCTGCCCGCGGCACGCAAGAAGATCCTCGAGGACGCCAAGGACGAATTGCGCGCGGCATTCGGGCGGCCAAAAGAGGATTAGGCCCTCGCCGCCAATGGCTCCTGTTCCTCACCATCGAAAACGAGGTGAGGAACCCGTTTCTTACCGCTACCCAGACGGTCGGCGCCCTATTGTCTGATCTCGGGTTCGACAAGCTTGGCCAGGTTGCGCAGCGACTCTTGCCAGCCGAGATAGCAGGCTTCGGCGGGAATGGCGTCTGGAATGCCGGCTTGTGTGATGTTCACTTCGGTGCCTACGGACACTTTCTTCAACGTCACGGTCACCTGGATCTCGCCGGGCAGGTTGGGATCGTCGAACCTGTCGGTGTAGCGCAGGAGTTCGCCCGCGACGAGCTCGACATACTCACCGCCAAACGAATGGCTGTCGCCAGTGGTGAAGTTGCGGAACGACATCTTGAAGGTACCGCCGACCTTGCCTTCGAAGTGATGAACCGTGCAGGTGAAGCCGTTCGGCGGAAGCCATTTGGCAAGAGCGTCGGCCTCGAGGAACGCGCGGTAGACCTTCTCCGGGCTGGTGGTCAGAACGCGATGCAAACGTGCGGTGCTGGGCATGTCGATACTCCTTCGTGGTCTCTGTTCGATGCCCCAAGGACGGACACAACACAGCCGGTCCGACATAGGCTTTAGAATTTTTTGCGGTGCTCCCCGAATTGCTTCGAGCTCGAAGGCGCAAACACCCCCGCCGAACGGCCGTGTCGCGGAAATCTATCGCGAACGGATGACGTTGTCGGTATTGGCCAGCAGCTTGCGCACGGCATTGCGCGCCGCGTCCGGCCGCTGGAGGCGGATATTTTTTTCGATTGCCTCGTGCATCTTCTGGGCGAGCTGCAAATCGTCGAGTTCACGGGTCGTGTAGGCAAACAGGTGGTCGAAGGCGGATTCGATCAGCACGCCGAGCGGCACCAGCAGATCATTGCCCGAGGCACGCAGGATGGCGAGGTGAAAGCGGGTGTCGGCGCGGGTCCGCTCCTGCAAGCTTTTCGCCTCGCCCATCTCACGGCAGGCCTGGCTGATCTCGGCCATCTGCTCGTCGGTCCGCCGCATGGCGGCGAAGGCGGTCGCTTCCGGCTCGATGATGTGGCGGAATTCCTGCACCGTCTTCAGGAACACCTCGCGGTCGGGCGACGTCGCGTACCAGGCGAGCACGTCGCGGTCGAGCAGGTTCCAGCGCTCCTTCGGCTCGACCCAGCTGCCGATCTTGGGGCGCGATGCGAGCAGGCTCTTGGCCATCAGCATCTTGATCGCCTCGCGCACCGCCGAGCGGCTGACGCTGAAGGTCTCCGACCATTTGGCCTCATTGGGCAGGATGGTGCCGGGCGGATAGTCGCCGCGCACGATCCTGAGGCCAATCTCGCCGGCCAGTGATGTGTGCACGCTGGAGCCCGGAATACGTGCCGCGTCGGCTCGCCGAACACCGGCCGGACGATCGGCGGCTACAGCCTTTTTCGGCGATTTTTCCTTGTTCGGCTTCGCGTCCCGCATGGGTTCCAGAAAGGCCGGTTTAGGGGAGCTGTCAAGCGCGGTGCGGGCGTGGGGCCCCGAAGCCGGCCCTCTATGCACAACCCAGCCGTGATTCGAGCTCGCTCAGGCGGTCTTGACGTATTTGCGCCAGCTGTGCTCCGGGCGGAAGCCGAGCATGTCGCGCGCCTTGCGGTTCGACAGCAGCGTCTCATACTCACCGAGTTCGCCGTTGACCGGCACGTCGGGATAGAACCGCTTCAGGAGTTCGGCGGTCGGCAGATCGGACGAGGTGTCGTCATTGGCGGCATTGAACACCTGGTAGCCCAGCCCATCCTTCTCGACGGCGCGCAGCGTGATCTGGCCAAGGTCGCGCGCGTCGATGTAACTCCAGGCGATGCGCTTGCGAAAACCAGGATCGGCGAACCATTTCGGAAACAGCGAATACTCATGCGGCTCGATGACGTTGCCGATGCGCAAGGCATAGATATCCGTGCCGTTGCGCTGCGCGAAAGCGCGCGCGGTCTTCTCGTTGACGATCTTTGAGAGCGCATAGCTATCCATCGCGTCGACGTCATAGTCCTCGTCGAGCGGGAAATGCGTGGGGTCGCGCGGCTCGTTGGCGAATACCAGGCCGTAGGTCGTCTCGCTGGAAGCGATGATCACCTTGCGAATACCGAGCTTCACCGCCGCCTCGATGACGTTGTAGGTGCCCATTGCATTGATGCGGAACACCTCGTTGTCCGGCGTGATCATGATGCGTGGGATGGCAGCGAAATGCACCACGGCGTCCACTGGCTGCGGGCGTAGCGAGGGGTCGAATTCGTGCAGCCCCATATAGCTCGACAGCGCGTTGAACACCTGGCCGCTGTCGGTGATGTCGGTGATCAGCGTGCGCACCTTGGGATTGTCGAGCGGCTTGGTGTCGATGTTGAGCACCTGGCAACCCTGCTCCAACAGATATTGCACGACGTGGCGTCCAGCCTTGCCGCTGCCGCCGGTGAACATGATCCGCTTCGTCATTTCTGGTCTCCACGAAAGTCCTGGGATTTACGTGTATTGTCAGACAATATTGCTTTCTGCAACCGTCTATGGCTAAAACAGCGGCGACATTATCGATAATCACGGAACAGGACAGACAGCATGAGCACGAGCGCTACCGGTGAGAAGATCGGCTTTGTCGGCCTTGGCCTGATGGGGCACGGCATCGCCAAGAACATTGTCGACAAGGGATATTCCCTGACCTTCCTCGGCCGCAAGAACCGCAAACCGGCGGAGGATCTTCTCGGCCGAGGGGCTCGCGAGGCATCGACTTCCCGCGATGTGGCGGCGGCATCCGATATCGTCTTCATCTGCGTCACCGGCTCGCGCGAGGTGGAGGCTATCATTCGCGGTCCCGATGGCCTCAAGGAGGGCTTGAAGAAGGGGGCGGTCGTCGTCGACTGCTCGACATCGGATCCGGTCTCGACCGTGGCACTTGCCGCGGAACTCAAGGCGCTCGGCGTCGACTATGTCGACGCGCCGCTCAGCCGCACGCCGAAGGAAGCCTGGGAAGGCACGCTCGACGCCATGGTTGGCGCGCCCGACGCCGTCTTTGCCAGGGTCAAGCCGGTGATCGACACCTGGGCCGGCCGCATCGTGCATATCGGCGATACCGGAGACGGCCACCGCATGAAGCTGCTCAACAATTTCATCTCGCTTGGCTACGCCGCACTCTATTCCGAGGCCTTGGCACTGGCGGAGAAGGTCGGCATCTCGCCGCCGCGTTTCGACAGCGTCATTCGCAACGGCCGCATGGATTGCGGCTTCTACCAGACCTTCATGCGCTGGACGCTGGAAGGCGACCGCGACGCCCACAAATTCACCATAGCCAATGCCTTCAAGGATTTGACCTATCTGGAATCGATGGCGGGCGCGGCGGGCATCGCCAATCCGCTCGGCAACGCCACCAAGAATTCCTTCGCCGGCGCTCACGCAACCGGCCCGGCCGAGCAGTTCGTGCCGATGCTGGCCACGCACATCGCCAAGGTCAATGGCATCGACCTGATGCCGACGAAGGATGGAAAGAAGCAGACGATCTGAGACCCGGACGGCGGCTGGCCTCAGCGCCGGCCCCTTCCGATCCCCTCATCCGTGTCGGCAAGCAGCTTGTGCACGGCGTTGCGCGCCGCGGCTGGCCGCTGCAGGCGGATGCTTTTCTCGATCGCCTCGTGCAGTTTCTGTGCCCGCCGCTGATCGCCGACCTGGCGCGTGGTGAAGACGAAGAGATGGTCGAGCGCCGATTCGATCAACACGCCGAGCGGCACCAGAAGGTCGTTGCCCGACGCCCGCAGGATGGCGAGGTGGAAGCGCGTGTCGGCACGGATGCGCTCGGGCAGGTTGGCCGCCTCGCCCATCTCGCGGCAGGCCAGGCTGATCTCGGCCATCTGCTCGTCGCTGCGCCGCATGGCGGCAAAGGCGGATGCTTCCGGTTCGATGATGTGGCGGAACTCCTGCACGGTGCGAAGGAACGCTTCGCGATCCGGCGCGGTCGCGTACCAGGCCAGCACGTCGCGGTCGAGCAGGTTCCAGCGCTCCTTCGGCTCGACCCAACTGCCGATCTTTGGCCGCGAAGCCAAAAGGCTCTTGGCCATCAGCATCTTGATCGCCTCGCGCACCGCCGAACGGCTGACATTGAAGGTTTCGGCCCATTTGGCCTCATTGGGCAGGATGCTGCCAGGCGGATAGTCGCCGCGCACGATCCTGAGGCCAATCTCGCTGGCGAGCGAGGCATGGACGCTGGACCCCGGGAAAGTGCGCCGCATCCGCCCTACGCATGGCTGCTGGGTCATGGCTGGCTTGCGCCTTGGCCCGGCCGGCTTTTTTCTTTGCCTTCTCGTCCGGCATTCACGTTCCAATAGGTCGGCCGCCAGTCACCCGGATTGATCCGAACCCGCGTGGCGCACCGATCCCGTTGCCGAAAATCCAAACCACTGACGCGTCAAAGCCGGAGCCCGATGCCCCAACCAAGGCGTCCTGTTGAAGAGTGGAGGAAACGGGACGCTCGTTGGCGAGCGCCCCGAAATCGCGGCCTACTTCTGGATGCAGGTGTCGACGGTGTCCTTGGTGCATTCGTCGAGACCGGTAAAGACCGGATCGTCAACCTTCTTGCCTTCGACCAGGTCGATCATCACCGATGGTGCCTTGTAGCCCATTTCGAAGGGCCGCTGGCCGACCAGCGCGGTGACAAGGCCGTCCCTGGCGATCGCCACCTCGTCGCCGATCGTGTCGGCGGCGCCGATGACGAAGTCGTTCTTGGCCAGCCGGTCCTTGAGCGGGCCGATCAGGTCGCGGTAGGGCTGCGGCGCGCCGAACAGCGGCCACCCGCCCATGATGCCGAACGCGTCGAGCTTGGGGTTGGCGGCGAGGATGTCGGTCATCGCCTGAACGCCCTTGGCTCCGTCGTCATTGGTGAACACCGGGCAGCCGGCGACTTCCGTCCAGCCGCCTTCGCCGGCAAGTGCCGTGAGGCCTTCCTTGCCGGTCAGCGCGTCGCGCATGCCTTGCGCGCGGCGCAGGATGTTGTCGGCCGCCGGATTGCCCTCGATGGTGCAGATCGTGCCACCATTCGGCTTGGCCTTCTTGATGTACTCGCCGATCTTCTTGCCCATCAGGTAGTTGTCGGTGCCAAGATAGGTCTTGCGCAGTGCCGCGTCTCCCTTGGCGAGGTCGGCGTCGACGGTCATGATCGGGATCGACGGATTGGCGCTCTTGATCGTCTGTGCGATCAGCGGCGCGTTGGACGGCGAGATCGCCATCGCAACCGTGTCGGCCTTGCTAAGCATATCCTGCACGATCTGCGCCTCGCCGGCCTCGTCGGAAGTCGATGCCGGGCCGGTGTAGAAGCATTCATATTCCGAGCTGGCGTTTTCCTTGTTCCATTTCTCGCAGCCCTGGTGGATGGCTTCGAAGAATGGATTGTCGAGACCTTTCACCACGATGACGAGCTGCTTCTTGGCCAAAGCCGGCCCGGCGCCCAACGCCATGGCGGCGACGGCGGCGAGCAATACTGTTTTCCTCATGTCAGTCCTCCCTTTGCAACCAGACGGACACGGCGTGCCCGCCACACAAACCAGCCAGGATGCGAGATGACTGAGACGCGTGCGCCCATTCAATCCGGCCAGGCCGATAAGCATTTTCAGATGCGACCCTCCCAGCGACGACGCTGCACGATCGCCAAAACCTTCTTGCCGTTGGCGCCGCCGATGGCGTCGTCAAAGCCGGCATGTCTTCCTCCGACGCTCAACTAATAACGGCTTGCCGCCAACGTCAATGCTATTTGTCCTACAAAACGGATTTTTCAAAATCTGCACGGCACTATTCGTCTGACAATTGCCTGTTCGACAATTGACGCCCGCGATACCATTCGCGTAAATGACCGCATCGCTGCCCCCGGGAGGAGCTGGGGAAAGCCAATGGAAGCTGTCGCCTGTCCGCGTGAGGATGGGTCAGGCATGGGAGGCAAAGACTGGTGGCGGTTCTCGAACTCACCAACATCTCGAAGCATTTCGGCGCCATCCAGGCGGTCAACGACGTGTCGCTGTCGATCGAGCCCGGAGAGGTCGTCGGCCTGATGGGCGACAACGGCGCCGGCAAGTCGACGCTGGTCAAGATGATCGCCGGCAATTTCCGCCCGAGCCATGGCACCATGCGCATGGACGACAAGGAACTCATCCTGCACAAGCCGGTCGAGGCGCGCCAGCACGGCATCGAGATCGTCCACCAGGACCTGGCGCTCTGCAACAATCTGACGGCGGCGGCCAATGTCTATCTCGGCCGTGAACTGCGTCGTGGCGTCGGCCCGTTCCGTATCCTCGACTATGCGGCGATGTACAAGCGCGCCGGCCATATCTTCGCCGAGCTGAAATCCGAGACGCGCCCGCGCGATCTCGTCAAGCAGATGTCGGGCGGACAGCGCCAGGCCGTGGCGATCGCCCGCACCATGCTGTCGCAGGCCAAGATCGTGCTGATGGACGAGCCGACGGCGGCGATCTCGGTGCGGCAGGTCGCCGAAGTGCTCAACCTCATCCGCAACTTGCGTAAACAGGGCATCGCCGTGGTGCTGATCAGCCACCGCATGCCCGACGTCTTCGACGTCGCGGACCGCGTCATCGTGATGCGGCGCGGCAGGAAGGTCGCCGACAAGGCGATCGCGTCGAGCTCGCCCGAGGAAGTCACCGGGTTGATCACCGGCGCCATCGAGCAGGCGGCGTGAGAGCGATAAAACCGGTTTTCATTGCGCTGGCGCGTTTCGCTGCCGGCAGGAAAGGTCGATAATGGCAGTCACCCTTGACCAGACGATCGCGCAGAAGCAGCACACTCTCCTGTCGCGCCTGTTCTCCAGCCAGACTTTCTGGGTGGTGGTCGCCGTCGTCCTGGCCTGCATCTTCTTGTCCTTCGCCACCGATGCCTTCGCCACCTCGAAGAACCTCTACAACATCACGCGCAACATCACCTTCGTCGCCATCGTGGCGCTCGGCATGACCTTCGTCATCATCACCGGTGGCATCGACCTGTCGGTAGGCTCGGTGCTGTGCCTGTGCTCGATGGTGCTGGCCGTCACCATGCATGCAGGCTATTCGATCGAGATCGGCATTCTGGCCTCGATCGCCACCGCGCTCGTCATCGGCGCGTTCAACGGCATTTTTATCGCCTATCTGGGCTTTCCGCCCTTCGTGGTGACGCTCGGCATGCTGTCGATCGCCCGCAGCCTCGCCATGGTCGCCTCCAACAACACCGTCGTCTTCCAGTTCGGCCCGGACCACGACAAGCTTCTGGCGCTCGGCGGCGGCGCCTGGGCGTTCGGCATCGCCAATCCGGTACTCTACACGATCCTTTTGGCCCTGATCACCGGCTTCGTCCTGCGCTGGACGAAGTTCGGCCGCCACATCTTTGCCATTGGCGGCAACGAGCACGCCGCGACGCTGACCGGCGTGCCGGTTCGCCAGATCAAGGTCGCCGTCTACATGATCTCGGCGCTGTCGGCCGGCATTGCGGGCATCATCGAAACCGGCTGGCTCGGCGCTGTCACCACCAATCTCGGCAACGGCATGGAACTGCAAGTGATCGCCGCCACCGTCATCGGTGGCGCCAATTTGGCCGGCGGCGTCGGCACCGCCTTTGGCGCCATCGTCGGTGCTGCCCTCATCGAGGTGATCCGCAACAGCCTTGGCTTGCTCGGCATCAATGCCTTCTGGCAAGGGACTTTCATCGGCGGCGCCATCCTGCTCGCGGTTTTGTTCGACCGCATCCGCAATTTCAGGCGCAGCGATTGAGGGCTCTTCGCCGTCGAAGCGCTAGTCGTTCTGATCCTATCGCTCAGTCTGAAAATCGGCCGAAGCCGACGGCCTTTGATGCCGGCCAACAGCCGATGCCTTGACGGATGCCGAAAACCGGCCGCACAATCCCCCTGCAGGCGAAGGGAGGCCAGTCGCTTGCGGGAGGATATGCCATGACGGAAGCGATCAGGCTCTACTGGGGCCGGTTCGGACATGTTTCTGTCCTGAATGTCGCGAGCGACTTCGTCACCCATGCCCATGTCGAGGCTCATCTGATCATCTGGCTCGAAGGCACCGCCGGCGAGATGACCATCGGCCGCGAGACGGTCAGCCTCGGCCCCTGCACCGCCGCCGGCATCAATTCCTTCCAGCCCCACAGCCATGTCCTGTCGCAAAACGGGACGCCCGGTCTGTTTCTCGCCTTCTACATCGATCCCGACTGGGCCCGCCGCCGGCGCGACCTGCCATCCAACGCGCCGCTGTTTTCGCGGGCGGCGATCGCGCTCGAGCCTTGGCTGCACCAGGCGGCCGCCAGCCTGCTCGACCATCTCACCGACAATGAGAGCGTCGACGATGTCGCCAATTACGAGATCGAGCGCTTCGTCGACTCGGTGCTCGATGCCGCCGATGCCTCGGCGCCGCAGGACGCGCGCGGCCGCATAAACACGGTGCAGGATTTCCGCGTCCGCAAGGCGATTCAGCTGATGAAGGCCAATATCTGCGAACGCATCTCCTTCGACGACGTTGCCCGCGCCGTTGGCCTTTCGCGGCCGCATTTCTTCGCCTTGTTCAAGGAACAGACCAACCTGACGCCCAATGTCTACTGGAACACGCTGCGCATGGAGGAAGCGGTGCGGCAGTTGCAGTGGTCGCGGGAGCCGCTGATCTCGGTCGCCTGCAATCTCGGCTTCACCACGCAAGGCAATTTCTCGCGCTTCTTCCGCGACCATGTCGGCGTGCCGCCGACGCTCTACCGCGAGGCCGCGCGGGCAACGGCCTGAGCAACAGCTATCTGTTTTTTCAGACTGGTTGATAGACGCTCAAGACGCATTGATAAGCGCTGCCCGCTGTAGCGCCCTACCCTTGCCGCAACGAAATTCGCAAGGGAACATCTTATGCCCAAAGTCACCATCTCCAGCGTCATCGACGCACCGGTCGAACAGGTTTGGGCGCGCATACGCGATTTCAACGGGTTGCCGGATTGGCATCCACGCATGGTCGAAAGCCATATCGAGGACGGCAAGGATGCCAGCACGATCGGCTGCGTGCGCAACTTCCAGCTGGCCAGCGGCGCGCGGCTGCGCGAAAAACTGGTCCACTTTTCCGATGACGATTTCCTCGTCAGCTATTCTATCCTGGAGACGCCGCAGCCGCTCACCAACCACAAGGCGACGCTGCAATTGCGGCGCATCACCGACGGTGACCGCACCTATGCCGAATGGACCGCCAGCTTCGACGCAGCACCCGAAGAAGCCGACAAGCTGGCCGAGGGCATGGGCGCCAATGTCTTCCAGGGCGGCTTCAACGCCTTGAAGAGCCATTTTGCCGGCCAGGGTTGAGGAGCGGGCCATGGCGCTGGCATTGCAGAGTTTTGCAACGGTGAAGGACGCCAGCGCGGCGCTGGAAGTCTCCGGCACGCGCTATCTCGGCGGCGGCACGCTCGTCGTACGCGCCGCCAATGAAGGCGATGTTTCGGTCTCCGGCCTTGTCAAGTCGACCGACCCGGCCCTGTCGGCAATCACGGTCTCCGGTGGCACGGTGCGCATCGGCGCTTCCGTGACCATGGCGGCGATCGGCCGCCATCCCGAGTTCGACCAGCTTGCCAAGGCCGCGCGTGCCGTTGGCGGTCCGGCGATCCGCAACATGGCGACCATCGGCGGCAATCTGTTCGCGCCGGCGCCCTATGGCGATTTCACCGTGGCCCTCCTGGCGCTCGACGCAACGGTCGCTACGAATGACGGCGAAAGACCCATCGAGACCTTCCTGGCCGCACGGGACGACAGCCGCGCCATCGTCACGTCGGTCGGTTTCACGCTTCCGAAGCCCGACAGCTTCCGCTTCCTCAAAGTGTCGCGGGTCAAGCCCAAGGGGGTCTCGGTGCTGAGCATCGCCGTCGTTCTGGAACAGGCTGGAGACGGAACCGTGTCCTCGGCACGGGTCGCGCTGGGCTGCATGGCCGATCGGCCGATGCGTGCCAAGGCAGCGGAAAAAGCGCTGCTCGGCAGGACGCTCGACCCGGACGGCATCGCACCGGCGCTGGCCGCCGCGGCTGAAGGCATCTCGCCCATCACCGACCCGATCGCCAGCGCCTGGTATCGCGCCGAGGTTCTGCCGGTGCATCTCGGCCGGCTGCTGCTCGGCTAATCACAATCGGGGGCGCGCGCTTGCCCCGCGGGGCAGGTGCGCAAGGAGGAAGAATGGCAAAGGTCCCGGTTCAATTCACGCTCAATGGCTCCGAAAAAGCCGAATTCATAGAAAGCGGCACGACGCTGCTCAATGCCTTGCGCGACAAGATCGGCGACACCTCGCCAAAGGGCGGCTGCCACCAAGGCACCTGCGGCGCCTGCTCCGTCATCATCGACGGCGAGTTGAAGCTCTCCTGCCTGACGCTGGCCGAGACCTGCAACGGTGCAATGATCACGACCACGTCGGGCCTCGCCGAAGGCGGCGTGCTGCACCCGCTGCAGCGCGCCTTCCTCGACACATTCGCCACCCAATGCGGTTTTTGCACGCCGGGCATGATCATGGCCGCCAAGGTTCTGCTCGACAACACGCCCAATCCCAGCCGCGAGGATGTCGTCGAGGCGCTGTCCGGGAACGTCTGCCGCTGCACCGGCTACGAGCCAATCATCCAGGCGGTGCTCACCGCCGCCCGCGCCAATTCGCAGAACGCGGCCTGAGGGACCAAGGAAATGGAATTGCGCAAGAGCTACTTCGCCGATGTCCGCAAGGACGATCTGCATGAGATCGGGCCAGGCCCGGCCGCGCTCGGATTCGCCAGGCCACGTCACCGGCAAGACCGCCTATTTCGCCGACCGCAACTTTCCCGGCATGCTGCATTTGAAGATGGTGCGCAGCCCTCATCACCATGCCCGCATCCGCTCGATCGACACGTCGGAGGCCGAAAAACATCCGGGCGTGGTGAAGGTGCTGACGGCCAGGGACGTGCCGCACAATGTCTACACGATCCTGATCCTGATCCAGGTCGGACCGGAGGACGAGACGGTCCTGGCCGACGGCAAGGTGCGCTGGAAGGGCGAGGCCGTGGTGGCGGTGCTGGCCGAAACCGAGCGTGCCGCCCAGGAGGCCGCCGCCAAGGTCAAGGTCGATTATGAAGTGCTGCCCGCCGTGTTCGACATGGAGGAAGCGCTGAAGCCCGGCGCGCCCATCGTCAACGAGTATCACGGCCAGAACTATTACCTCTATGACAGCGGCGCGTGCCGCAAGGTGCGCTTCGGCGATGTCGAGGCGGGCTTTGCCGAAGCCGATCACGTGCTGGAGCAAAGCTATCAGTCCTCGCCCATCGAGCACGCGCCGACCGAGACCACCGGTTGCGTGGTGGCGCCTGAGGGCAATGACCGCTTCACCTGCTACACCAACACGCAGGCCATGTTCTTCACCCTCGACAACACCTCGATCATCCTGCAGATGCCGGGCAGTAAGCTGCATTTTGTCGGCGGCACGGTCGGCGGCGGTTTCGGCGGCAAGGTCGATGTCATCGTCGAACCGATCGCCATCCTCGGCGCGAAACTAACCGGGCGACCAGTCTGTTTTATCTACAGCCGCGAGGAGGAGATGCAGATCTCCTCGCCCCGCGCGGCCGAAAAAGTCGTCATCAAGGACGGCGTCATGAAGGACGGCCGCATCGTCGCACGGAAGGTCACCGGCTACACGGATGCCGGTGCCTACTCCCGCCACTCGCCCTATGGCGCGCAGAAGGGCGCTGGGCACTATCCCGGTCCCTACACCATCCCCAATGTCTTGATCGACACCTACTGCGTCTACACCAATCGCACGCCGTCGTCGGCCATGCGCGGCTTCGGCGTCACCATCGGCGATTTCGCGCTGGAGGTGCAGATGGACAAGCTGGCGCGGCTGATCGGCATGGATCCACTCGAATTCCGCTTCATCAACGCCTATCGCGACGGCGACATGAAGGCGCATCGCCAGCCGACCGAGGGCGCGGCACTCATCGAATGCATGCAGGAAGCCTCGCGCGCCGCCAACTGGCCGGTGGCGGAGAAATACATGGCGATGTCCTCCTACAAGAACGGAGCTTGAGATGGCGATCAGGCGTGGACGCGGCGTCGCCGCGATCAACTATCCCACCGGCATGAACCTTGGCGGCGACCCGACCCAGGCGCTGGTGCATTCGACACCGACCGGCAATTTCATGGTCACGCTTTCCAGCGTCGATCTCGGCCAGGGGATGAAGCAGATCATGGCTCAGATCTGCGCCGAGACGATCGGCGTGCCGACCGACCGCGTCGTCGTCGACACCGCCGACACCGACACCGGCCCGCACTGCATGGGCACCTTCGCCTCGCGCGGCACACACCGCGCCGGAAACGCGGTCATCCAGGCCGCCAGGGAAGCCCGTCAGGTGATGCTTGAAGTGGCGGCCGAGGAACTGGAAGTGAATGCCTCTGACCTCGAAACCGACGGCCAGGGCAACATACTGGTCAAGGGCGCGCCGCAAAAGTCGATCTCGATCTTCGACGTCGCCCTGTCGGCGCATTTCAAGCGCGGCCGCTCGATCTCTGGCCGCGGCATGTTTTTGATCCCGCGCTCCTATCCGGAGAAGGAGACCGGCGCGATGAAGCCGTCGACCTGTTATGCGCATGCCTGCACGGTGGCCGAGGTGGAAGTCGACGACGAGACCGGCGAGGTCACGGTGCTGACGGTGAAGAACGTCTTCGAGATCGGCCGCGCGTTGAACCCCAAAATGGTCGAGCAGCAGCTGGTCGGCGGCTCCTGGATGGGCATCAGCCACGCGCTCTATGAGACGACCGAGCCCTACTACCCCAACCGCGACCATGGCGGCACCGACTTCAACCAGTATCTGATGCCCGGCCCCGGCGACCTCGCCGAAACCGAGATTATTGTGCTGGAGCGCCCTTCCGCCGACGGGCCGTATGGCGCCAAGGGGCCAGGTGAAATGTGCGCCAACCCGCAAATACCGGCGGTCGCCAACGCCGTCTTCGATGCCGTCGGTGTGCGCATCGACACGCTGCCGATCACGCCCGAACGCATTTTGCGCGCGCTCAAGGCGCAAGCGGCGAACTGAGGACCGACATGCCCGAGGTAAACGCCGAAACGGTCGCGACCTCGCCGGAGGCGGTGGCCGAGCGCCTCGCCGCCTCGCGCTATCTGGCCGACGACAGCCTCGCCACCGCCATATTCCTGGCGATCCGGCTCGGCAAGCCGCTGCTGCTCGAAGGCGCGCCGGGCGTCGGCAAGACGGAAGCCGCCAAGGCGATCGCAGAGCTGCTCGGCCGCGATCTGGTGCGCCTGCAATGTTACGAAGGCATCGACGCCGCGCACGCGCTTTATGAGTGGAACTACCAGCGCCAGTTGCTCGCCATCCGCCATGCGGGCGAGCAGGAGATCGACATCTATAACGACCGTTTCCTGATTGCCCGGCCGCTGCTGCAAGTGCTGAAGGCGCCACAGCAGCGCGTGCTGCTGGTCGACGAGATCGACCGTTCCGACCATGAGTTCGAGGCGCTGCTCCTGGAATTCCTGTCCGATTTCCAGATCAGCATTCCCGAGCGCGGCACCATCCGCGCCGCCGCACAGCCGATCGTCATCCTGACCTCGAACCGCACTCGGGAGCTTGCCGAGGCGCTGCGCCGCCGCTGCGTCTATCACTGGATCGGCTACCCCGACGCCGAACGCGAAGCCGCCATCATCATGCTGCGTGCTGGCGATGTCGCGGAGGCTACCGCGCGCGCGGTGGCGGCCGCCGTGCAGACCATCCGCGCGCGTCCGCTCGCCAAGCCACCCGGCATCGCCGAAGCTGTCGAATGGGCCAATGCCGCGACGATCCTGGAAAAGGGCGGCAGCCCGTGGCCGGAAGCCTTCCGCCGCGCCATCGGCGTGTTGATCAAGGACGAGGAAGACCTCTCCTACATCGCGCCCGAGCTAGGCCGCATCGTCGAGGAGGCGCTGGCGTGAGCCGGGAGCTCGACAATCCCTTCGCTCCGTTCACGGGGAGAAGGTGCCCCGAAGGGGCGGATGAGGGGCGGCGCCATGAGGGGAAGAAGGTGGCGCCGCCCCTCACCTGCCTGCCGGCATCCTCTCCCCGTAAACGGGGCGAGGTGAGCGTACCTCCCGCCGCCGCGCCCTTGCTCGGCTTCGGCCGACTGCTGCGCCACTACGGCTTTATAATCGCCCCGGAGCAAATCTCCGGCTTCATGCAGGCGGTGACCTTGCTTGGCCCCCGCTCGATGGCCGATATCCGCGAGGCAGCGCTCGCCACCCTGGCGCCGCCACCTGACCGCCGCGACGAATTCGAGGCGCATTTCCAAAGCTATTTTTACGGCAACACATCAGCCGTGGCGGAAGGCGACAGCGACGAGGAAACCCGCGTCAAGGATGATGGGGGCGCCGACGACGAGCGGATCGAAGCCGAGCAGCGACAGGAAGGCGGCGAGCTATCCTCGACGATCGACCAGTTGAGCACCCGCGACTTCCAACGCGACGACGACAGGCTGACCGTCTTTCGTCGTCAGCTGTCGAGCGCCTTGCCCGCGCGCCGCTCCTTCCGCACGGTGCGCACCCATTCGCGCGGCAAGCTCGACCTGCGCCGATCGCTCCGGGAAATCGTCAGCGCCGATGGCGATGTCCCCTCGCCCTTGTTGCGCCGCCGTCAGGCTGTGCCGCGCAAACTGCTGATCCTGATCGACGTGTCCGGCTCGATGAAGCTCCACACGTCGGATTATTTGAAGCTCGCGCATGCCGCCGTGCAAGGCGCTGACCGGGCAGAAATCTTCACCTTCGGGACGCGTCTGACCCGCATCACGTCAGCGCTACGCATCCGCGACCGCGAGCAGGCGCTGGCGCGCGCGGCCGCCCAGGTTGACGACTGGGACGGCGGCACCCGCATGGGGCCAACACTGCTTGCCTTCCTCTCCGTGCCGCGTTTTTCCGCCTTCGCACGTGGTGCGGCAGTGATCATCCTGTCCGACGCGCTGGAGCGCGGCGACCATGCCGAACTGGAGACGGCGATGCGCCGGCTGAGCGCACGCGCTTTCCGGCTGTCGCTGGCGACACCTTTGGCCGGCGACCCGCGCTTCCAGCCGGCAACGGCGGCCCTTCGCGCCATTTTGCCTGACCTCGACGATCTCATCGACGGCTCGTCTGTGAACAGCCTCACCGATTTCATCCTGTCGCTCGCCCGCCCTGCCCCGCGGGCGGCGACAATCTGGAAAAGGGTACCGTGATGCAGAAAACCATCGACGCGCATTTCCACATCTGGCGCCAGCAGGACCAGCCCTGGCTGGTCGGGCCGATGGTGCCGCGCATCTTCGGCCCCTACGAGCCGATACGCCGCGACTACCCGATCGAGGAGTTTCTCGCCGACCAGCAGGGTTCCGGCGTCGAGAAAGCGGTCTACGTTCAGACCAACTGGGCGAAGGAGGATTTCGAGAAGGAAGTCGCCTTCCTGCAGAAAACGGCAGATGAAACCGGCTGGCCGCACGCCATCGTCGGCTACACCGACATGACGGTGGACGATATCAGACCCCAGATCGACCGCTTGAAAAAATATCCGCTGCTGCGCGGCGTCCGCATGCAGTTGCATTGGCACGAGACCCCGGCCTTCCGCTTCGCCACTGGCCCCGATCAGGTGATCGACCCCAGGGTACGGGCCAATGTGGCGCGGCTGAAGGATTATGGCCTGTCCTTCGACCTGCAGCTCTTTCCCGCCCAGATGACGGACGGGCTGACCCTGGTCGGCGAGAACCCCGAAACCAATTTCATCCTCACCCATGCCGGCATGCTGACCGGCATGGATCAGGAAACCACCGAAGCCTGGAAGGCCGGGCTGCGCACGCTGTCAGCGGCGCCGAACGGATACGCCAAGCTGTCTGGCCTTGGCACTTTCGTCCACCGCAACGACCCCGCGCTGATCGCCTACATCGTCGACAGCGCGATCGAGATATTGGGCGCGGATCACCTGATGTTCGGTTCCAACTTCCCCATCGAGAAGTTGTGGACGAGCCACGCCGAACTGATAAAGGCCCACCGCGCGGCTGTAGCGAAGCACGGTCCGGCGGCCGAGGCTGATATCTTCTGGAACACGGCGGAGCGAATCTACCGGCCGGCTTGACCGCAGGGAGTTCGCCGCGCCGTTGGCGCGGCGATGCCCTGGCAAGTCCTTACTGCGTCGGCAGCATGCCTTCGACGTCGCTTGCGGCGTCGCTGAGCGCTTCCTTGGGCGTGGCCGACTGGTCGACGATGCGCGACAGATTGTCGACGATCGACTGCGTCACCTTGACCCCATTGGTGCCCGGGAAGGCATACCACGGAACCATCAGCGGCATCTGGCTGAGCCCGGCCTGGAACAGCGGGTTCTTCTTGTAGAAGTCGCCGAGATAGTCGGAAGACTTTGCCGCGAGTTCATTGTTGGGAACATAGCCGGTGCCGGGCACGACGACCGATGCGCCATAAGGGCCGGCGGCGAATTTCCAGGCAGCGTCCTGCTTGGCGGCATCCTTGGTCAGGATGACCACGGCATTGCCGCCGGTTGGCAGATGGCCGTTGGCCGGATCGATCAGCGGGATCTTGGCCGTCCGCAGCGTGAACTTGTCGCCGACGTTCTTGATGGTGTTGACCAGCGCGCCGGTGGTCTGGAACTCGAAGCCAACCTTGCCGGCCGCGAAAGCCTGCTCGCCGGCCGGCTTGGTGAAGACCGGCATGCCGCCCTCCTTCACCATCCGCTGCAGGATCTCGACTGCCTTCCCGCCTTCCGGCCCGTTGAAAGCGACCTTGCTTTCGTCCTCGTCCAGCATCTTGCCGCCGGCGCCGAACAGCAGCGCCGAAAACATCCAGTCGTCACCCTGCCAGCGGAAGTCGATGCCGTCGACGCCATTGCCGAGCGCCTTGATCTTGCCGCCGAGCGCGATAACCTCGTCCCAGGTCTTGGGCGGATTGTCCGGATCACCGCCGGCGGCCTTCACCAGGTCGGCGTTGTAATACATGATCGGATTCGAGGTGGCGAAGGCGAGGCCGACCTGCTTGCCGTTGACCTGCGCCAGCTTCAGGATCGTGTCGGAGAAGCCGAGCTCAGCCATGTTGCCTTCCTTCTTGACCAGCGGGCCAAGATCGACGGCAACGTCGCGTTCGTTGAGCATGCGCAGACGGTTCAGCCCGATGAAGGTGATGTCGGGCATTTCGTCGGTGCCGGCCTGGCGAAGGATGGTCTGGATGCCTTCCTCATAGGTGGCGGACGGGCTGGCGAACTGGATCTTGATGTCGGGATTTTCTTCCATGAACTTCTTCGAGATCGTGTCCATCACGTTCTTGAAGAAGCCCGGCATCGGATAATGAACCGTCAGCGTCGTGTCGGCATAGGCCGGAAGGGCTGTCGTCAGCGAGATCGCCGCCGCTGCAAGAATCCTGGGAAGTTGCTTCATGTGCTCGTGCTCCTGGTTCGACCCGGTCAGCCTTTGAGACCGGTCATGGTGATGCCTTCGACGAAGCGCTTCTGTGCGAACAGGACGGCAACGACGAGTGGAAGGGTGATGATCAACGTTGCGGCCATCAGCGCGCCGTAGTCGTCGCCCGCCTCGGCGGCGCGGAAATACATCAGGCCGAGCGGCGGCGTGGCGTAGGCCTGCTTGCTGACGACGATCAGCGGCCAGTAAAGATCGTCCAGTGGGCGACCACCGAGAAGATCGCGAAGGCAGTAACCGCCGGCCAGGCGTTGGGGACGATGACGCGCGCGACGATCCCGAGCTCGGACATGCCGTCGAGCCTTGCTGCGTGGATGAGGTCGTCGGGCATGGCGCGGAAGAACTGCAGGAACATGAAGATCGCGAACACCGAGATGGTGAACGGCGCAACCAGCGAGGTGTAGCTGTTGATGAGCGACATCCGGTCGAAGGCGACATAGAGCGGCAGCGCCGTGGCATGGATCGGTACCAGCAGGCCGAGCATCACCAGCACCATCATCAGCCGCGCGGCACGGAACTTCAGCTTGGCCATGGCGTAGGCGCAGGGAATCGCGACCAGCACCTGGAAGAAGAAGATCAGGCCGCACACGACGACGCCGTTCCACAGCAGTGTTGCCATCGGCACCTTGCTCAGCGCCTTGGCGAAATTCTCGGCGAAATAGAAATGCTGGGGGATGAGCGACAGCGACGAGGTGAAGATGTCGCTCTGCGTCTTGCCCGCGGTCGAGATCATGAAAACGTAGGGCGCGAGGATCATCAGCGCGCCGAGCGAAAGCAGCGCGAAACGGATGATGCGGCCGGCGGGCAGGCTGGTCATGTGTAATGCACCCGCCGGTCGAGTACGCGGTATTGGAGAAGCATCAGCACGACCAGGATCGCAAGGAAGACCACGGTCATTGCCGAGGCATAGCCGACGCGCAGGTAGACGAAGCCTTCCTGGTAGATGGTGAACAGCAGCACTTCGGAGGCCTTGTTGGGCCCGCCATCGGTGAGCATCTTCACGGTTTCGAAGACCTTCACCGCATTGGTGATGCTGATGGTGACGACGAACAGCGTCGTCGGCCCGAGCATCGGCCAGGTGACCAGGAAAAACCGGTCGAGCGCCGATTTCGCGCCATCGACGTGAGCAGCGGCGTAGAGCTCGCGCGGGATCGCCGTCAGACCCGCCAGGAACAGCACCATGTTGAAGCCGACCGACTGCCAGACGCCGACGATCGACAGGCTGTAGAGCACGGTATTCGAGGCGCCGAGCCAGTTTGGGCCAGGAATGCCGACCAGCGCAAGCAGCGCGTTGAGTGGCCCGATGGTCGGGTGGAAGAGATATTGCCAGACTGTCGCCATGGCGACGATCAGCGACGCGACCGGCAGGAAATAGACGGTGCGGAAGAAACCGCGCGCACGAGGTTCGCCTTCGATCAGCAAGGCGACGCCAAGGCCAAGCACGATCGAGACCGGTGCGACGATCGCCGTATAGACCGACGTGTTCCACAATGATTTGCGGAAGGTGCGGTCGGTCAGGAGATGTGCGTAGTTCTCTAAGCCGACCAGGCGAAATTTACCATAGCCGAGCTCGAAATCGGTGAAGCCGAGAAAGATGACGGCGACCACCGGCAGCAGCACGAACAGCAGCAACAGCACGATCGCCGGGGCAGCCAGCAGCCAGGCGGTGCGGTCCTCGCTGCGCCTGTGGAGGGCCGCGGCGCTCGCGACATTGCCCGCCAGCGCGACGCTAGACATAGGCCGGCTCCTGGCGTGCGGGCGCGGCGCTCGCCATGCGCAGCCGCTTTCCCTCCGGCCCGAAGACCATGGCCTGCTCGGGTGGAAGGAGGATACCCACCGGCATTCCCGCGATCAGGTCCCTCGCCTCGTGCGGCGCCAGCTTGGCGATGACGGTGTCGCCGGTCGCGTCGAGCCGGCAACGGGCAACGACTTCCGAGCCGAGGAATTCCAGACGCTCGATCCGCCCGGCAAAGCCGCTCCGCCCGCTGGGAGACAGTTTGACGCATTCGGGCCGGATGCCGAGGCTCACCGGACCGTTCGCCACTTTCTCCAGCAGCGCCAGCCGGATGCCCAGGAAATCGACGCGGCCGCTTTCGGCGAGCGCCGGGAGGATGTTTATCCTCGGCTGGCCGACGAAACGGGCGACCTCGATATGGGCCGGATCGTTGTAGATCGCCTCGGGGGCCGCAAGCTGCAGCAGGCTGCCGCCGATCATCACGGCCACGCGGTCGGCCATCGAAAGCGCCTCGGCCTGGTCATGCGTCACATAGAGCGTCGGCACGCCGGCGCGGCGGTGCAGTTCGACGATCTCGCCACGGGCGTGCACCCGCAGATTGGCGTCGAGGTTGGAAAGCGGCTCGTCCATAAGGAAGATCGAGGGGCGTCGCACCATGGCGCGCGCCAGGGCGACACGCTGCCGCTGGCCGCCCGACATCTGACCAAGCTTGCGGTCGAGCAGATGATCGATCTTGAGTACCGTCGCCATCTCGCGGACATCGCGCGAAATGCCAGCGCGGATTTCTTTCTGGCAGTGCGGAGCCGACCAGCGGCAGCCGCTGCGTCCGGCTCAGCCGCTTCATGGCAAGCGGAACCGCAATGTTCTGGCCGGCCGTCAGATGCGGGTAGAGCGCGTAGGACTGGAACACCATGGCGATGTTGCGATCGGCTGCGGCGACCGCCGACATGTCCTTGCCAGCAACGAAGATCTCGCCGCTGTCGGCATGATCAAGCCCGGCAAGAATGCGCAGCAAGGTGCTCTTGCCGCAGCCCGAGGGGCCGACCAGGGCGATGAACTCGCCCGCTTCGACATCGAGGCTGACGCCGTTCAGAACGGCATTGCCGCCAAAGGATTTGTTCAAGCCGCGAAGCGAGAGCGCGCTCATGACGCGACCTTCCCGCGGACCTTGTGCGCCTCGTGCGGGTAGACTTCCTCGACCACGTCATCGAGGACATGGACGGTCATGCGGGGGATCGCGACGATCTCGCTGGTGACTGTATCGTCGAATTCATGCACGACCGCGCCGAGCAGCCGCTCGCCCGGCATGTCGCGCTCCATGTCGCCGACGACGAAGGCGGCTGACGGACCCCAGACCAGCGCGGTGTTTTCGTATTTGCCTTGCCACGCCCGGTGCAGGTGACCGCTGGCGAAAAGCGCCACATCATGGGCACCGATCAGATCGTAGAGACGCTGCCGCTGTGCCGGTCGGACGCTCCAGTAGCCGGTGTCACCTTCGCCGGGCTTGTCGATGAACAGCGGCTTGTGGGCGAAGACCGCGACGCGCCGGCCGCCACGGCTTTCCAGCGCCGCACGCAGCCATTCGAACTGGGCCTTTTCCTCGGCATCATCAAAACCCATCAGCAGGCTGTCGAGGCCGATAAATCGCCAGTTTCCGGCGTTCTCCATCCAATAATCGGGGCCAACCAGCCGGCGCCAGCGCTCGAGGCGTTCCGCGTTAACCGGCTGCAAGGAGCCGGGCAGATGACCGACATCGTGATTGCCGGGCACCAGCAGCATCGGGACCGAGATTTCCCGCATCAGCTCCATGCAGAAGCCGATGTCGGCATCCTTGTCGGCGCCGTCTACGCTGAGGTCACCGGTGTGAATGACAAGGTCGGCGCCGCTCTGTTCGATCCAGGCGGCGAGCGGCTGCCAATTGCCGTTGAAGTGCGGCTTTGTCGGGCTGAAATGGGTATCGGTGATCTGGACGATTTTCATGCCGGCTCCACTGCGAGAGCCGGCTGCCGGAAACCCACCGGCGCGACTTCGCGTGGGTCTCCTTAGTGCCGTTACATGTCACTTCCTTAACAGGTTGGGGACAAATGTTCCCTCCCCTGCCGATAGGCTGGCTGACGGCTAGCTTTTCACCTCGAATTGCGGATCGACCGGGATCTGCATGGCCGTGACCAGATGATTGGTCTGCCCGGCGAGCCCGATGATCGACACGAGTTCGCCATGCTGCGCGTCTGTCATGCCCTTGGCCCGCGCCGCCGCCGTGTGCGAATGGACGCAGTAGGAACAGCCATTGGCGGTCGACACCGCGATGTAGATCATCTCCTTGGTGAGCGGATCGATGGCGCTGTCGGCGACCATCACCACCTTCAACTGTTCCCAGATCCGCTTCAGCGCCGGCGGATCATTGGCCAGCCCGCGCCAGAAATTATTGACGAAATCCGATTTGCGCGTGGCCCTGATGTCGTCGAACACGGCCTTCGCCTTCGGGATTTTTTCCACCTCGGCATCGCTGAGGAGTTTTGTGGTGGCCATGGCGTTTTTCCTTCATTGGATCGTCGGGTGAATTGAATCAGGCGTTGAGCAAAGGGAAATAATCGGTTTGTCCGATTCATTTTTTTGGCGCGAGAAAACCGAGGAGTTGGCCGAAGCACCTCTCCTTCGTCATCCTAGGGCGAAGCAGGAGCGAAGCTCCGTCGCGGAGACCCTGGGATCCATTCCGTGACCTTGGCCATAGAGTGCAGCGCAGCAGAATTCTGCGCCGTGGCGGCGCTTCCGAGTCCCTGCATGGATCCTCGGGTCCGCCCCGCGTCGCTGCGCTCCTTGCTCCGCCCGTGGATGACGAAGGACTGAGGCTTTCGCCAATTGCCAACGCATGTGCGCCGAGCACCAGCCAACCCCCTAATGCACCGCCGCGTACATGATCTTCTCCTCCGTGGCCTCCGCCGGAGAAAACTCCTCGACGATGCGGCCTTGCCGGCAGACCAGTATCCGATCCGACAGGTTCGTGATCTCCGGCAAATAGGACGAGATCACCACCACGGCCAATCCCTCGTCGGCCAGCCTGTTGATGATCTGGTGGATCTCCGCGATGGCGCCGACATCGACGCCGCGCGTCGGTTCGTCGAAAATGACGATGCGTGGCTGCTGCACCAGCCCCTTGCCGATCACCACCTTCTGTTGGTTGCCACCTGAGAGTTCGACCACGCGAGCATTGTCGTTGATCGCCTTGATGTTGAGCGTCTTCGTCCACTCGGCCGATAGCGCGTACATCTCCTGCTGGTTGATCACCCAGGCCTTTTCACGGCCGGCCGCCAGCAGGCCACCAAACAGGTTCTCGGCGATGCTCATCGTCTCGAAGATGCCTTCGCTCTTGCGGTCCTCGGTGACATAGACGATGCCGTCCGCCACCGCCTCGCTCGGCACGAGATAGCGCACCGGCCTGTCGTCGAGTTCGATTGTACCGCCGCGCAAAAAATCGCGCTTGTAGATGCCCGACACGATCTTGAAGGTCTCGGTGCGGCCGGAGCCGATCAGGCCGAACACGCCGGTGATCTGGCCCTCGAAGATCGAAAAGGAGTTGTTGCGCACGACATTGCTCATCGAGATGTCCTGCACCGACAGCACCTTCTTGCCCGCCTTGCGCAGTTTGGCTTCGTCGCGCTGGCGGTAGATCTGGCCCGACAGCGTACGCCCGACCATGGCGGCGACAATTCTGTCGCGATCGAAGGCAGCCGTGTGGTCGGTGATGACCAGTTCGCCATCGCGCAGGATGGTGATGCGGTCGGCAATCATCAATGCCTCTTCCAGCGCGTGGCTGATAAAGACGATCGAGACACCCCTCGCCTTCAGCCGCCGGATCAGCGCGAAGAAGTGGCGCTTTTCTTCCGGCGTCAGCGTCGCCGTCGGTTCGTCGAAGATGATGATCTCGGCATTGTGGTGCACGGCGCGCGCGATCTCGACCATCTGCCGCTTGGCCGCGCCCAGCGTCGCCACCATGGCGTTCGGATCGACGGGAAAATTCAGCGACTGCAGGAACTGCTGTGCTGAAATATACGTGCCGCGCAGCCGGTTGAGGAATTTTTCAGTACCGAGATAAAGGTTCTGCGCCACCGTCATCGACGGCACCAGGCTGGTCTCCTGGAACACCATGGCAATGCCGGCCTCGAGTGCGGCATGCGGCGAGGCGTAGGCGATCTCCCGGCCCTTGTGGGACATCTTGCCGGATGTGGCATCGACTACACCGGCGATGATCTTGGTCAGTGTCGATTTACCCGCGCCGTTCTCGCCGAGCAGCGCGTGGATTTCGCCTTTGCGCAGTTCGAAGCTGACGTTCTTGACTGCCGGAACGCCGCGATAATTCTTGGTGACGTTTTCGAGACGAATAATCGGTTCCATCAGAAACCTCCCGAGGCGAGGTCGACGGCCAGCACGCAATCGCCACCCCTGGAAGCAATGAACAGCTGGCCATCCTTTTCCACCACGCTGCAAATGCCGTGGCGTGTGCCGTTGGCGCGGCTGTGCAGGCTGAATTGCGGCTGCATGTTTTGATCGAGCTTGACCACCAGCCCGTAGGAACGGGTCGGCGACCACGGCTTGTGGATCCCCATGGTTCTGATGCCGCCACATTGCAGCGGTTCGAGGAAGCTGCGGCTGGAGGCCAGCGCCGGCGCGATCCAGTAAGCCGGCGGCACCTGATCGATCATGTCCTGCCGGTAATGCGTCTCCTGCAGCACGAATTCGATCAATCGGTTGCGCGGCGCGAACAGGCTCAACCATGCCCCGCCATCACCGGAAGGCGACAGCCGAGCGGGATAGCCGGGCAGATGCGTCATCACGGTCGAGCGATTGCCGGTCGCGCCATCGAAGCGCACGAGCTGATGGCGCCAGCTCTCGCTGACCTGCACATCCCTGCCGACGGGGTGGAGCCCGTAGGGAAAGGCGATCCCGCCGGCCACCTTGCGGAACTCGCCACCCGCCGCATCCCGTTTCCAAAGCGAACCGGACGCGCCCTTCTTCATCAGATCGGCGGCCCATTGCGACGGCGTATGCTCGGCCGACCCGTTGGCCAGCCACAGCGCACCGTCCTCGGCGTAGGCAAGAGCGGTGATGCAGCTGACACCGGCCGGCAGCGAAACATTCCTGCCGCCCACCAGCAGCTTGCCGCTTTCCAATCCGACCGTCAGTTCGCCCAATGGCGAGAGCGCCAGCGCGGTAATTGGGGACGCAAAGTTCTCGACCACCTTGGGTGCGGTTCCGGCGGCAAGCGAATAGATGGCGTTGCCGCTGGAGGCCAGCAGCCCGCCATCGGCAACCAGCAGATTGTCCGCTTCGGTCAATCCGACAAAAGCCGGCGCATCGTCGAGCAGCGTGTTGGGACGGAAGGCGCCGTCGAGCGGCGGGATGGTCACCGCTTTGCCGCGAAACATATCCAGGATTGGGTCGAGGATCATGGCTGCGCTCCCCAATACGAGGCGGGGCTGGTCCAGTTCGGGTCGGCGCCGGAAACCTTGTAGCGGCCGATCCGATTGTTGAGGATGCCGCCGACGAACAGATATCCCTTGTGCTCGCGCATCGAGGTGACCATCGGGTGCGCACCGCCCGTCAAATCGCCCATCGCCTCGACGATGCCGCCCTTCTCGTCGAATTTCACCACGCCGCCGGTGTTGATGTTGGGGAACAGCCATTCGTCCTGCGGCAGCCGGCGCGTCATGCGCTTGCGCATGTCGGGGTGGCGCAGCGACAGGTCGAAGCTCGGCGTGCGCATGCCCAGCCACGCCATCCAGTAATTGCCGTCCGACGCCCGGTTGATGTTGTCGGGATAGCCCGGCATGTCGCGAATGACGCATTCGGCGGTGCCCGCCTTCGGCCCTTCGAGCCAATAGCGATGCACCCGGCAGGCCCAGCTTTCGGCGAAGAACAGCGACTTGCCGTCATGCGCCATGCAGACACCATTGGTGTAGCGGTAGCCGTCGAGCAGCGTCTTTGTCGACCCATCCCTGGGATCGTAGACCAGCAGACGGCCGGTGGCGCGGTTCTCGATCGAGTCCAGCGCCCAGTCATGCGCGTCATAGCGCTTGGTCGAGTCCGTAAAATAGATGCGGCCGTCCGGCGCGATATCGCAATCATTGGGATCGCGCAGCCGCGCGTCGTCGACGATAGAGGTCCAGGAGCGCGACGTCTCCGCCGACAGCCTTTTGACCGCGCGATCCGGAGAGACGGAATAGAGTCCCATCGCGCCGACGCAGCTGATCAGATTGCCCCCTTTGTCAAAGGCCAGGCCCAGCGGAAAGCCGCCAATATGGGCAAACACCTCCGACCTGACATAATCCGGCGCGAAGAAGCGGACGATCTCGCCATGGCGCGTGCCGCAATAGAGATTGTCGTCGCGGTCGAGGATGACGTCTTCCGGCCCTTCCAGTTCGCCGAGCCCGATATGGTCGGCCGCCGACAGCCGGTTGTCGAGCGCGTAAGGCGTGCCCGAACCCGGCACCGCGGACTGGGTTTCGCCCATCCTGAGATAGACCGGCGCGACATAGACCTCGTTCAGCACCTTGTGGCGGTTCTTGAGCCAGCGAATGTCGATGGTCACCGCCACCGCTAGCATGATGCCAAGCACCATCTGGTTGGTACCGGTGCCATAGCCCAGCCGGATCAGCCCGTTGGTCATGGTCAGCACGATGATGGCGCCCATTAGACCCTTGATCACCGAGCCGCGCCCGCCGCCGAGGCTGACGCCGCCGACCACCGCCGCCGTCAGCGCCATGATCTCGAGATTGAGGCCGGTGCCCGGCCCTGCCCCGCTCAGCCGGCAGGCGATGAGAAACCCGCCGATCGAGGCGCAGAAGCCGGAAAAGACATAGGTCATGAACACGGTACGGCGCACCCGGATGCCGGCATTGTGCGCCGAGCGCCGGGAGCCGCCGACCGCCAGCACGTGCCAGCCGGGCCGCGAGCGCGTCAACGCGATATGGGTCACGATGGCGAGGATGATCGCCAGCCACACCGAGACGGACAGGCCCCAGAAAGTGCTGTCGCCGATGAAGTCGAGCACATCGGACGTAGCGGTCGAAAGCTGCACATCGGCGGCATAGGTGGTGACCAAGATGTCGAACAGCGCCCGCCCGAAGATGAAGGTCACCAGCGTGGTGAGGAACGCACGCAGCCTGAGATAGCCGACGAGGTAGCCGTTGATCGCGCCGAACACGAGGCCGGTGGCGAGCGAGGCGGCCAGCGCCAGCCAGATTGACTGTTCGAGGATGAAGAAGACATAGACGGCGGAAAAGCAGGACAGCGCGAAGATCGAACCGACGGAGAGATCGATGCCGCCGCCCAGCATCACCACCGTCATGCCGGTGACGACCATCGAAAACTCGCCGAGCTGGCGCGTCGATTCCTGCAGGGAAGAGAGCTTGAAGAAGCCCGGAATGATCGAGCCGAAGGTCGCCAATGTCACCACCAGCGCCAGGAAGGGAATGGCGTTGTCGGTCCAACGCTTGGTCAGTATCTCGCCGACGAGATGGTCGGGCACGAGATTGTAGCGCCAGGACTGGAGGCGTTCGCGAAAGCTCATCAGGTCACTGCTGCCAGGTCTGGGGCCACAAGAGAAAGAGGTGGTCGGACAATCCGGCCACCTCGTCGATATCGGTTGCGGACGATCAGCTTACTTCGCCGCCGCTTCGGCCTGCAGCGCCTTCAGGTCCCAGCAGCTGTCGGGCTTGAGGTCGGCCTTGGTCGTCGCCTTCTCCAGCGTGTAAATGTAGGTGTGGGAGGTGCCGGCCGGCTGGCCGCTCTGCAGCAAGAATTTGATGATGGCGTTCATGTCGCCCGACTGGCGGGCAAGATCGGTCATCACCACGGCGCCATAGGTGCCATCGTTCAGCTTGTCGCAATCGGCCGCCTTTTCGCCGCCGCCGGTGGTGACCAAAAACACCTTGCCGTCGAGCTTGGCGTCGCGGATCGCAGCCGACGCGCCGGTGGCATCGCCATCCCAGAAATCAATGATCGAGCAGACGTCCGGGTTCTGCTGCAGCATGGTCGTGGTCACGTTGCGCGAAGTCGTCGCATCCCAGTTGGAATCGGGCTTGGCCACGACCTTGTAGTCGGGATGTTTATCCAGCACCTTCATGATGCCGGCATATTGGTAAAGGCTGGAG
This sequence comes from Mesorhizobium sp. URHB0026, assembly GCF_054059755.1. Lineage (NCBI taxonomy): Bacteria > Pseudomonadati > Pseudomonadota > Alphaproteobacteria > Hyphomicrobiales > Phyllobacteriaceae > Mesorhizobium > Mesorhizobium sp. URHB0026. Next base: position 5,215,067 of record NZ_JBSSCN010000001.1, read on the forward strand.
GAGTTGGCCTGGTCGCCCTGCACCAGCCCGATCTTCTTGGACGAGTTCTCGCCGCAGCCCTTGATCGCGGCTTCCGCCTCGAGCTGGCCGAGCCGGTCCCAGTCGCTGCCGACGAAAGCATCGGCGGGAAAATTCGCCGGATTGTCGACCAGGATCACATAGGTGCCGGCGGCCTGCGCCTTCTTCATAAGCTTGGAATAGGAGTTGAGGTCCGGCGCATGGATGATCAGCACATCAGGTCTGGTGTCGGACGAGATCGCGTCCGTGATCGCCTGCGCGCCGGCATCGACGACCCAGTTGGGATCGCGCGTTTCGAACGTGCCGCCCCAGGCTTCGACTTCCTTCTTCAGATAATGCGACCAGCCCTGCGCCAGGTCGAAGCCCATCGCCAGCGGCACCAGCATGACGCGCTTGCCTTTCAGCGCTTGTGCATAGGCAGCGGGGCCTGGATCGTCGGCGGCGAAGGTCGGCGCCACGAAGGCGGTGACGGCCAGCGCCGTGGCCGCCGCCATGAGTGTTCTGATCAGTTTCATGTCTCATCCTCTGGTTCGGTTTTCATTGCCGGCCGATCGTCGCGATCGCCCCGGGTACCCCTGAGCAAAATGGGCTAGCCCATCTGCTCTAAATGTCACCTTGTTGCGCGGTCTGTTCGTCGCGCGCGTTGATGATGCCGTCGACGATGATGGCGCCGAGCAGGATCGCCGCCTTGATCAGGTTCTGGTAGAGCAGCGGAATATCGATGATGGTCATGGCGTTGAGCAGGATGCCGATCAGCGCGGCGCCGACCAGCACGTTGCGCACCCCGCCCCGCCCGCCCGACAGCCCGATGCCGCCGATCACCGCCACCAGCACAATGTCGTAAAGCAGCGTCGAATTGACGACACGCGTGTTGATCGAATGCAGGCTGGCTGCGGTCAAAAGGCCGGCGATCAGGGCGACGAATGCCGAGAGCACGTAACGCAGGACCAGCATCGGCCGCACCGGAATGCCGATATTGCGCGCCGCGACCGGATTGTCGCCAGCGAAATAGATGTAGCGGCCCCATTTGGTGTAGCGCAGGAACAGGAAGAACAGGAACGCGAGCCCCGCAAAGACGAACACCTCGATCGGGACGTCGAGAAAGCGTAGACCGCCGAGCAGTTCCACCCAATGGCCCTGCGGCACTGGCACCGCGTCCTGCGTGATCAATTGCGAACGGACATAGCCGAAGACGAAGGAGCCGGTCGCCAACGTGACGAAGATCGCCGGCACATCGGCATAGGCGACGAGAAAGCCGTTGAGCAGGCCGATGGCGAACACGCCGGCCAGCACATAGGCGAAGGCGAGCCCGTCCGGCGTTCCGCTGTTGAGCAGTTGCAGGTACCAAGCGACCGACATGGCCATGATCGCAACCGCCGACAGGTCGATGCCGCGGCCGATGATGACGACAGCCATGCCCAGCGCCAGTATACCCAGCACCGAGACCGAGCGGATAATGGCAACCAGATTGTTCGCATCGATAAAACCTGGCAGACCGATTGCGGCCGCGACGAACAGCACCACTGCTATGGCAAAGACAATGCCTTCCTGATTCAGGCTTCCGAAGTTCAGCCAGCCGGCCATGTTCATTTCTGCTTTCACCCCGGTGGCAGCGCTGCCACCCCTGGAGAGAAAGCTAATCGGCTCAATGCCGCCTCGTCAAATGAATCCGCGTTCAAAACGTGGGCTGGCGATGAGATTCGCAAAGTGGACGCATTGGTGGCCGAATCTGGCGCAATCCCCGGAAACTCCTGCACTTTTGGCAATTGCTTGCACCGTCTCGGCGCTTGGCGAAAGCACAACACCTAGGCGAAAGGCGAAGACGGAATTTAACCCTGCGATCTGGCGGAAAATTCGATTTCAATTTCCGGCCGTGTGGCCGGAAACCTCGGCGCCGGCGGTCCTCGGCAACACCAGGAAGCGGAACGACGCCACCAGCCCGATGATGCCGATCAGCAGGAAGGCTGCTCGAAAATCGGCGAGGTCGAGCACCGACCCGTTCCTGGCGATCTGCGACAGGTTGAGGATCGCCGCCGCCACCGCGACGCCGAACAGCATCGCCACTTGCTGCAGCATCGAGGACAAGGTCGCCGCGGAGCTACGCTGCGCCGCGGCGATATCGGCGAAGGCCAGCGTGTTGAGAGCGGTGAACTGCATCGAGCGCGACAGGCCGGCGATCAGCATCAGCGCCACCACCAGCGACTGCGGGGTCTGCGGCGAGATCGCCGCGCAGGCCATGATCGACACCGAGGCGACGATGCCGTTGACGACCATCACCGAGCGGAAGCCAAAGCGACGCAGCGTCGGCGTGGTCACCGTCTTCATGCCGAGATTGCCGAGGAAATAGGCCAGGATCATCATGCCGGCATCGACGGGCGAGAGGCCGAAGCCGACCTGGAACAGCAGCGGCAATAGGAACGGCGTGGCGTTGATCGCCACGCGGAAGATCGTGCCAGCGGCAAGCGTCGAGATGGCGAAGGTCTGCACCTCGAACGAGGAGAGGTCGAGTAGCGGATGCGGCGCGCGGCGCAGATGGCGCACCGCTAGCCAGCCGACGACGATCCCCGCCGCGATCAGCAGCACCGTCGGCAAGGCCCCATCCTCCGGATGCGCGATGCGCTCGAGTCCATAGAGCAGGCAGGCGAGCCCCAGCGACGTCAGGAAGAAACCCGGCCAGTCGAGCGGCTTGGGATCGGCTTCACGGTCGCCCGGAATGAAGCGGGCGACCAACACCAGCCCGATCGCGCCGAGCGGGATGTTGATGAAGAAATTCCAGTGCCAGGACAGATAGGTGGTGATGAAACCGCCAAGCACCGGGCCGACCACGGGCGCAAAGAGCGCCGGCCAGGTGATCAGCGCCGTGGCGTTGAGCAATTCGGATTTCGACGCGTTGCGGAGGACCAGGATGCGGCCGACCGGCGTCATCAAGGCGCTGCCCAGGCCCTGCACGGCCCGGGCAATGACGAATTCGGTCAGATTCCCAGAGAAGCCGCAGGCGAGCGACGCCAGTGTGAACAGCGCGATGGCCGCGAGGAAAATGTTACGCGCGCCGAACCGGTCGGCGAGCCAGCCCGACAGCGGGACGAACACGGCCATGGTCAGCATGTAGACCGTGATGCCGATGCTCATCGCCACCGCCGGCACACCGAAGGAAGCGCCCATCTGCGGCAGCGACGTCGAGATGATCGTCGAATCCAGCAGTTGCATGAAGAAGGCGATGGCGACGATCAGCGCCACGCGCCGCGAATTCGTCGCTGTCTCGGGTAAGGTTTCACTTTCGGGAATGGCCGTCATGTCGGGTCGGTTTCAACAACATTTAGCCAACCGCGTCCAGCGATGGACCAACAAACTTTCGTGTCGCATCGCCGCCTGTTATGGAATGAATGGGGCTCGGTCTTAAACGACAGGAACCGTGGACGCATGAAGCCTATCTATATCGACTACCTCAACGCCCTCGACATCGAAGCGCTTGCCATGGCCGATGGCGAGATCATCGGCGCCGTCGAGGCCGGGCTCGTTGCGCAAGGCAAGGGCCAGACGGTGATCGAGCCGCGTGTCCACCTCGAACCTGACCCGTCCTTCCACGGCCACTTCAATGTCTTGCGCGGCTACGTCGCGCCGCTCGATACGGCGGGCGTGAAAATCGTCGGCGACTATGTCGACAACTATCTTCACGGCCTGCCCTCGGAATTCGGCATCCTCAATTTGTTCGATCCACGCACCGGCACGCCGCGCGCCATTCTCGACGCCACGGTCATCACCGACATGCGCACCGGCGCCGTCACCGCCATCGGCGCCAAGCACCTGGCGCGCACGAACTCGAAGGTGCTCGCCCATATCGGCGCGCGCGGCACGGCGTACTGGAATGTGCGCCTGCTCGACCATCTCTTCGATTTCGACGAGATCCGCGTCCATTCGCGCCGCCCCGAAAGCCGCGGCGGCTTTGCCGCAAAACTCTCCGCCGACCTCGGCAAGCCCGTCACCGCGGTCGCCGACTGGGAGAGCTGCGTCAAGGGCGCCGACATCATCGTCGAAGCCTCGCGCCTGCCCGAGCCGCAGCCGCTGCTGAAGACAGAATGGATCAAGCCGGGCGCGCTTGTCGTTCCCTATGGCACGATGAGCGCGGTGGAGCTGTCGCTGACCGACATCATGCAGAAGATGGTCGTCGACGACTGGGGTCAGTGCAAGGGTGGCAAGTTCGGCTCGCTGCGTGCGCATGTCGAGGCCGGGCGGCTGAGCGAAAAGACGCTGCATGCCGAACTCGGCCAGATCGCCGCCGGCCTCAGGCCGGGACGGCAGAGTGACGACGAAACCATCCTCTTCTGGCATCGCGGCCTGTCGCTGTCCGACATTGCCCTCGGCAAGGCGATGCTTGCCAAGGCGCAGGCGCAAGGCATCGGCCAAAGGCTGCGCTTCGCATGAGCGCGCTCGTCCTCACCGGGGCCGGCATCAGTGTCGCCGATGTCGCCGCTGTTGCCCGCGAGGCGCGCAAGGTGGAGATCGGAGCCAATGTCATCGGCAGGCTGGAGAAGGCGCGAAAGGTGCTCGACCAGGCGGCGGCCTCCGGCCAGCAGATCTACGGCCTGAACACCGGGCTCGGCGCCAATCTTCGCACATCGGTCGAGGGTGACGCCAGCGCCTTCCAGCGCCAGTTGCTCGAGGGCCGCAGCGGCGCGGTCGGCGAAGCGCTGCCCATCGAGGCCGTGCGCGCCACCATGCTTGCCCGTCTGACAATGTTGTCGGCCGGTGGCTCCGGCCTGTCGCCCGCCGTGTTCGTTGCCTTGGTCGAAGTCCTCAACGCGGGCGTCCATCCAGTGATGCCGTCGCTCGGCTCGATCGGCGCTGGCGACCTGGTGCTGATGACCGCGATCGCCCGCCTGCTGATCGGCGAAGGTGAAGCTGATTATCAGGGAAGGCGCATGCCAGCTGTCAAGGCACTGATGATGGCCCGCCTCGGCCCCATCGGCCTGGCGCCCAAGGATGGGCTGTCGCTGATCAACGCTTCCGCCGTCTCCGCCGGCGGCGGCGCGCTTGCGGTCACGGACGCGCTGTCGGCTCTTGCCCAGCAGCAGCAGGCTGGCGCGCTGACCATGGAAGGTTTCGGCGCCAACCGCACCATCCTCGATCCCCGCCTGCACATGGCGCGGCCCGCCGCCGGCCAGCAGGAAGCCGCCAAGGCGCTGCACGATCTTCTCGCCCGCGACGAAGCGCCGGCCCCCACCACCATACAGGACCCGCTCTCGATCCGCTGCATGCCCTCGATCCATGGCGCGCTGATCGAGGCGATCGGCCAGGCAAGACGCGCCGTCGAGACCGAACTCAATGCCGCCGCCGACAACCCGCTGGTTCTGAGCGACGACGAGCTGGTGCTGTCGACGGGCAACTTTCACACCGCTTCGCTGGCGCTCGCCTTCGAGGCGCTAAGCCTGGCAATCGCTCAATGTGCCGCCGCCAGTGCCGCCCGCTTTATCCAGCTCACCGGTTCGGGTCGGAACGGCCTGCCGAAATACCTGTCGCCGGTCGGTGGCGCCTCGGCCGGTTTCGTGCCGTTGCAGAAGACGGTGACATCGATCCTGGCTGCCATCCACCACAAGGCCAATCCGGTGATGCTTGACTTCCTGCCGGTTTCGGAAGGCGTGGAGGATCACGCCACGCAGACGCCGCTGGTGGTTTCGAAATGCGCCGACATGATCACGCTGTGGCGGCGGCTGATCGCCTTCGAGTTAATGGCGGCGGCGCAAGCCGTCGACCTGCGTGAGGGATTGGCGCTGGCGCCACGCACATCAGCCGTCCACACGGCGACACGCGCGCTCGTCCCCGCGCTCAAGCATGACCGGCCGCTCGGCGTCGATGCGGAAGCACTCCACGCAGCGCTCGCCGGCGGCAAATGGCAAACGGTCCTAGCCCCGGCCGACCTTGTCGAGGAACAGGCGTAGCTCGTCCGGGTCCATGTGCACGATGTGCCGGTCCTCGGGATAGGCGCCGCTGTTGACGTCGGCGACATATTCGGAAAATGCCGCCACCCGCTCCGCCTGCAGCCGATCGTATTCGGCGGCGAAATTGCGGTAGATCTTCGAGTGGCGCGGCATGTGGCCACGGTTCTGGCCAAGAATGTCGTCGGCGAACAGATATTGCGCGTCGCAGCCGGTGCCCGCGCCCATCGACAGCATGATCAGCGAGGTGCGCTCCGAGATAGCCTTCGCCACCTCGACTGGTACAACTTCTATTTCGGCGCCGATCGCGCCGGCAGCCTCCAGTTGCTTGACGGCTTCGAACACCTGCATCGCCGTATCGGCGGACTTGCCGACCGCCTTGAAGCCGCCGGTCCAGGTCGCGCGGGAAGGAATGAGGCCGACATGGCCGATGACGGGAATCGCATCGTCGGCCATTCGCTTGATGGTGGCGTAGCCCGCGCTGCAATAGACCGCGTCGGCGCCGGCCTTGTAGAGCCGGAAGGCCCAGCGCACGAAATCATCCGCGGTGCCGATCTCGAAGAAATTGTCGCCCGGCATGGTGAACAGGCTGGGCGCGGCATCGCGGTACCGCGGGTTCAGCACCAGTTCGGGCGGCACCGAGACGATGTCGACCCCTGCCCGTTCGGCGGCTTCCGCCTCGTCCAGGGTGAGCACGCGCAGCATGGTCAGCTGACGCTTGCCCTTCATGGCGCGCAAATCGGCGACGGTCGGTCTCTTTCGGCTCATTAAAGCGTCCCTCTACTGCTTGCCGTCGCGATGCCGGATCGGTTGATCATGCAGCGCTTCAGATCTGGATCATCACCTTTCCAGCTTCGATCTTCACCGGATAGGTCGCGAGATTGACGCAGACCGGCGCACCCTTGGCCTGGCCGGTCTTGTAGTTGAAGCGGCCATTGTGCTTGGGACACTCGATGATGTCGTCCATGACAAGCCCGTCGGCCAGATGCGCCTTCTCATGCGTGCAAAAGCCATCGGTGGCGAAGAACTCGTCATCCGGCGAGCGATAGATCGCGAAGGTCCGCCCACCATGGTCGAAGCGGATGACATCCTCTTCCTCGACCTCGTCCACCGCGCACGCTTCAACCCAATCGGCCATCTCTATCTCCTGCGGACATTCGCGATCTCTACTCGGCCGCCGCCGACATATCGACCTCATGGAACTCACCGCGATAGGGCCTGGCCGTGGGCGGCAGTTCGCGCTTGAGGTAATGATCCTCGTATTTCAGCTGCCTGAGCAGGACCGGCCAGACCTCGCGGTAGGCATGCCACATCGACGGATTGGGCTTCGGCAGATCGTGCTTGATCAGTTCATGCAGCCTGGGCAACGCGTGATAGGGCACCATCGGGAACATGTGGTGCTCCACATGGTAATTCATGTTCCAGTAGATGAACCGGCTGATCGGGTTCATGTAGACGGTGCGCGTGTTCAGCCGATGGTCGACGACATTGTCGGCGAGCCCTACGTGCTGCAGCAGGCCGGTCGTGACCATGTGCCAGGTGCCGTAGAGGCGCGGCAGGCCGATCAGCACCAGCGGTATCCATGACCTCAGCGCGATCGCGAGGGCGATCGTCGCGACATAGATCGCGACATGCCAGCGGGCCGCGACCACGGCCTTATGCTGTTCCATCTCGGGGATATAGCTCTTCTCTTCGTCGGATAGTGTGCCGAATGCCTGCCGCACCAGCGTCGGCAGCGAATAGCGAAAGTCGAGAATGCCGGTAAAGGCGAGCGCCGCCTTCAACAGGTCCGGCGGACGCATGACGGCGATCTCGGCGTCGCGGCCGACAATGATGGTGTCGGTGTGGTGGCGGGCATGGCTCCAACGCCATTGCACGGGATTGCGCATCAGCATGAACGAAGCGATGTGGTAGACGACATCATTCATCCAGCGCGTGCGAAAAGCCGTGCCATGGCCGCATTCATGCCAGCGCGAGTCGCTCGACGAGCCGTAGAGCACGCCATAGACGAACAGGAACGGCACCACCCACCACGAACCCCAGAACCAGACGATACCCGCGGCCGAGCCCAGGATCGCGACAATCCAGATGACGGTGTCGCGGATCGCTGGCCCGTCGGAACGCTGCATCAGTTCCTTCATCGCCTTGCGCGGCACGTCGGTGTGGTACCATTCGGCCGAGGCAAGCCCGGTCTCGATCGCCGTTCTGGTGCTTTCGCCGACCAGGCTGTAGTCGCGCTTTTTCGCCATCGTCGTCAAATTGGCCTCCAACCTTCGCGCAGCGCTGGCAATCCGGTCCGCCGGCCGGCGGGCTTGCTTTGAATAGATGTCGCGCTCATGTCCTGCCGGCCAGTCTTGGAAAATTTTGAGAAGGCTGAGGATAATCCTGCTCGGGCTGTCGGGCGATAGCCGCGATCCTGGCTTCGGCGCCAGCGATTTGCTCCTTGCCGTCGAGGACGCGGAACACCGCTTCATAGGCCCGGCTTTCGCCATGCTCCAGCCAGATCATCTCACCGCGCTCGCGGGCAGCGAGATCGCCGAGCACATGGTGGGTCGATGGCTCTATGCCAAGCGCATACTGCCCGGCCTGGAAATTCTGCCATTGATAGGCGCAAGGCAGTTGGTCCTTGCGCGTCACCACTTCGAAGCCGAGGCCGAGCCGGTCGTTGACCACCGCCACCGGCACCTCGCCCTTCCCGTCGGCGCCCATTTCGTGCTGCCAGACCTGCTCGCTGAATTGCATTTGCGGTTCCGGCACGGTGCGATAGCCGACCTTCTGCGTCTCATAGCGCTCGCCCGCATGGCCGGCCCACACCACGTCCCGGATCGGCGCCAGATAGCGCGAGCCCTGATCGAGCAAGGGATGGCTGATATTAATGTGGTAGAAATACATATGCGGCGTGCGGTTGAAGCCGTGGTTGACGACATGGTCCGAAAGCCGGATCTCGTTACCGCCGACATCGGCTTCGATGCGGCGAGTGAGATGCAGATCCTCGCCAAACACCGCCGATTGCTGGACAACGCCTTCGGCCCACAGCACGCAGCGGTCGCCTTCCCAGCGCTCGCCATAGCCGGTCAGCCGCGCCGGGATGGTACCGACACGACCATGCAGCGAATGAAGCACCGTCTTCTTGCCCGGATAGTTGTAGCTCTCGGCCGGCACTTCTTCCCGCCCCAGAATATGGTCGAGCCCGCAGGTGACCAGCAGACCCGAGAAGGACCGCGCCCAGGCGAGCCCCCCTTCCCCCTCATAATCGTGCAGGCCAGGATGGCGAAAGCCGCTCGGCGAATGCCAGCCGATCGCCTGGCCCTTGAAGTCGCAATCGGCAATGTCGAGCGCCCGGTCGACCAGCGCGGTGAAGCGCAGGCCCGAGCCGGTCCGGAACTCCAGCATGCGGATGCCACGCTCGACGCCGTCGCCAAGCGTCATCAGCCGCACGCCGGCGAATTGCGACAGCTGGCCTGACCGCTCGGCCACTTGCCGACGCGACAGCGTCTTGCCGTAAAGCTCTACCATGCGACGCCCTTCACTTTGCCCTCGCCTCCTTGAGCAAGGCCGACATGTCGGCGCCGGTGATGATGCTTTCCACGGTCAGGAGGTCGGTGTCGGCGACCGTCTGTTCGGCGACGATCTCACCGCGCCGCATGACGACGATGCGGTCGGCGACCTGGAACACGTGGTGGATGTTGTGGGTGATGAGCAGCACCGAATGACCGGCGTCGCGCACCTCCTTGACGAAGCGCAGCACACCGTGGGTTTCCTCGACGCCGAGATTGTTGGTCGGCTCGTCGAGGATGATCACCTTGGCGGCGAACTGCATGGCGCGTGAAATGGCGATCGACTGGCGTTCGCCGCCCGACAGCGTCGAGACCAGCGCATCGGCGTCGAGCTTCTTCGAGATGCCGACACGCTTGAGCAGTTCGGAAGCGGCTTTGCGCAGTTTGGCAAGGTCGAGCGGCGCGAACACGCCGAGCCAGCCGAAATTGACCGGCTCGCGGCCGAGGAAAAGATTGCGCGCGATGCTGAGATCGGGCGCCAGTGAGGTATCCTGATGGATGGTCTCGATGCCGAGGTCCATCGCATCCCGGGTCGAGCGGATCGAAACCTTTTCGCCGCGTACAAAGATGTCGCCACGATCGACCGGGAAAACACCCGAGATCGCCTTGATCAGCGTCGATTTTCCGGCGCCATTGTCGCCCAGCAGCGCCACCACCTCGCCTTCCCGCAGTGTCAGCGAGGCGTTCTTCAGCGCGCGCACGCTGCCGAAGGACTTTTGCAGGTTTTGCAGCCGAAGTACTTCTTGCATCATTGTCAGCCTCTTGCGGCGTTCTTCTGCAGCAAAGCGTGCAGGATGAGCATGGCGAGGATGATGAGGCCGACAAAGATGTTGTAGGCGAGCCCCGGCACGCCGATCAGTACGATGCCGTTGCGGATGGCGCGCAGCATCAGCGCGCCGACGATGGTGCCGAGGATGGTGCCGCGTCCGCCGGTCAGCGCCGTGCCGCCAACCACCACCATGGCGATCACTTCCAGCTCGTAGCCGGTGCCGGCCACCGGTGAGGCGGCCGAGATGCGGAAGGCACTGATCATGCCAGCAAGGCCAGCCAGCACCGAAGTCGCGATGAACAGCCAGATCTTGACCGTATCGGCCGGCACGCCGCGCGCCACCGCCGCGTTGCGATTGGAGCCGATGGCACTGATCCAGTTGCCGAGCTTGGCGTAACGCAGGATGTAGATGGCAAACAGCGAGAGGCCGATGAACCACCACAGCGAGGTGTAGAAGCGGAACGAGCCGATGTTGAAGCTGCCGGCGAGCAGCGTCACGAAGAAGCCCGGCTGGTCCCAGGATTTCAGCGGAAAGCCTTGCGTGATGTAGAGCGCTGCCCCGCGCACGACGAGCAACATCGACAGCGTCACCAAGAAGGAGGAGATGCCGATCTTGGTGACGATCAGCCCGTTGATCGCGCCGATCACGATGCACAGCAGCAGCCCGGCCAGAAGCGCGACACCTATATCCACCCCGCCATTTTGCACCAGCAGCATCACCACCACTGGCGCCAGCCCAAACACCGCGCCGACGGAAAGATCGAATTCGCCTGCCGTCAAAAGCAGCGTCATGCCGAGCGCGATGATGCCGAGCTCGGGCAGGAAGGCCATCATGTTGGAGATGTTGAGCGGCGACAGGAAATTGGCGTCGGCGACGGCGAATACCGCGAGCAAAATGAGGAGGATGACGAAGGAGGAGAATTGCGGCGAGCGCAGCAGGCGCGATCTGCCTTTCACCCCCGGCGCTTCGTCTTCTGCGGCAATTGTCATGACTGCTTGAACCATGCTTGAAAAGACGCCCGCCGCTTTTCCGGCGGGCGCTGTTTTTCTCATTTCTTGTCGTAGAGCTTCAGGATCGGGTCGACGCTGGAGGCGTCGTAGAGACCGAAAGTGTGGATGTCGTAGCCGATCGGCTCGCCCGACGCGGCAAGCCCGAGCAGCGCCACCGGCATGAAGCCTTGCGCGGAGGGATATTGCCAGGCGGCGGCATTGACGAAGCCGTCCTTGACAGCTTGCGCCGTCTCCTTGGAATTGCCCCAGCCGACGACCGGGACCTTGCCCGCCGGCACGCCGGCGCCGTCGAAGACGCGCTTGACGCTGGCGGCCACGGAATCGCCGAGCGCGATGATCGCCGGCGGATTGTTGGCGACCATGTAGTCGGTCATCTTGGCGATGATGCCCGCCGGATCGGTGCCGCAATCGACCACGTCATATTTGATCCCCAACGGATCGAAAACGCTGGCGATGCCCTCGGTCTCGAGCTGCTGGTAACTGGCGCCAGGAACCTCGACCGGCAGGAAAACCTTGTCGCCCTGCTTCACAATCTTGTGGTCGACCAGATATTTGGCCCAGATGACACCCGCTTCTTTCAGGTCCGCGCCGACATAGGCCTGCCGCCCTGTCGCCGGATCGTCGGTGTTGAAGAACACGATCGGGATGCCAGCCGCCTTGGCTGCTTTCACCTCCTCCGTCCACAGGCCCGGCTGTGCCGACGTGGTGGCGATACCGTCGGGCTTTGCGGCAAGCGCCGAGTTGAAGGCCTCCTTCTGCGCCGCCATGTCGCCGCCGCTGAAGGAAATCTTGCACGTTACCTTGAGCTGGTCGCAGGCCTTGGTCGCGCCGGCGTTCCAGTCGATCCAGAACGCATCCGACGGACCGCCATGCGACAAAAGATAGAAGGTCTTCTGGCCGTCCTGCGCCTGCGCCGCCGTGCCAAGGGCGACGCCGGCGAGCACTGTCGCGGCGGCCGCCAATTTCGATACGAATTTCAACATTTCTTTCCTCCCTTGTTTGAAGCCGCGCTGCCGTGCACCGGTGGCGCGGCTAGCCGTCACAGGCCGTTGGCGCGGAATTTCCCGTCGAGGAATGTCTTGGCGCGCGGCACGTCGTCTTCCGACAGATGCTCGATGATCACCGGGATATTCGGATGCTTTTCGGCCAGCCGCTGGAGATAGAGGTCGTAGTTCAGCGAACCGAGGCCCGGCGCCGGCAGTTCGATTTCGCCAACCCCGCGGAACGTATGGCTTTCCATCGCGTCGGCATCGCCGATGTCGGCGTGCTTCTCCGACTTGTCCTCGCCCGAGCGCTTGACGTCCTTGGCATGCGCTATCCTGATCTTATCGGTCAGCGTGTCGAACACCTGGTTCAGGATCTGATCCATCCGGTCGATGTTGTGCGTCTCGAAATAATTGGTCGGGTCCATCAGCAGGCCCAGGCCTGGATGGTCGACCTGCGCGAACATCCTCACCGTTTCCTCGACCGAGCCGACGACGTTGTTGACATAGGTTTCGAGCAGAAAGACCGCGCCATGGTCGTAGGCCGTCTGGGCAAGATCGGCGATGACCTTGCGGCATTCCTCAAAACCTTCCTCGGTCTTGTTCTTGGGGTGATGCACCCAGTCGGATTCGGTGTTGTAAGTGCCGGTCTCCGAGATCACGTAAGGGCTGCCGAAATCGCGCGCGTTGCGGATGATCTCCTTGAGATAACCGACGCGCTTGTCGCGCTCGGCCTTGTCGGGATGGATGATGTTGGTGTAGCCCGACACGCAGCAGACCGGCAGGTTGTGGTCGCGGAAGACGTCGCGCACCTTCCTGGCCTTGTCCTTGGTGATCTGGCCGGCCGAGAGATCAACGTCCCTGAAATGCAGGTCCAGCTGCACCGTGTTGAAACCAAGGCCGCGGATCTTCTTCGCCGTCTCTTCGAGGCCGTATGGGAAATAGCCCGTGAAAATACCTGCCTGCATCATGATCTTGAATTCCTCCCTGTAAGCGATTCAATTGTCCGCGATTTTCAGTTAGTTGCGTTTGTGGAGATTTCAGAAAGCTTGACCGTGCGGCCCGATGCCATCGAACGGTAGCCCGCTTCGACCAGCGCCATGGTCTTGACGTTATCGGCGACGGTGAGCGCCGGCGGCGTACCGGTCTTCACGGCATGCTGCAGCTGCTCCATGACGCCGATGAAGGCATGCGGGAACCACATCGTCTCCCAGCTTGGAGTTACCCACTCGCCGCCGGTCGTTTCGGCCGAAGCATAAGTCAGCGTCGAAGCAGCACCGGTCGGCCAGCCGATCGTGCCCTTGGCGACGCCCTTGGTGCCGTCGACGCGCCAGTTGATGTGCTGATCGTCCTTGTAGCCGTCCTGGCGCGGACCGGACCACACATCCTCCAGCGAAACGGCAAGCACACCCGTGGGGAAACGCAGGGTCGAGACAGTGATGCCGTCGGAATGGTCGAATGTCGTGCGCGGATCCTTGCGCGTCAGCGTCGTGATCTCATCGGGATCGCCAAACAGGAAGCGCAGCACGTCAAGGTGATGCACGCTCATATTGGCGAGCGTCAGCCGGTCGTAGCCCTGAAGGAAGGTCTGCCAGTGCGGAATGGCGTGCATGTCGATCTGCGCGAAGACGATGTCGCCGAGCGCGCCGCTGTCGATGATCTGCTTCAACACGCGCATCGACTGGTCGTAGCGCATGTTCTGGTTGACCGAGAGGATCTTGCCGGCCTTCGCCGCTTCGTCGCGCAACTTGACGGCTTCCTCGACCGACAGCGCCAAGGGCTTTTGCGCCAGGATCCCCTTGATGTGGTTCTGCTTCAGCGCATGGCGGATCAGCGCCGGCTGCTGGTCCGGCGGAAACGCGAGGTCGATGATCTCGACATTTGCATCCTCGATCAGCTGTTCCGGGGTGTCGTGGACAGTCGGGATGCCCCAACGGTCGGCGACCTTTTGCGCATTCGCCTTGGTCCGCGAGGCGATCGCCACGACTGGAAAGCCGACCTCCTTGTAGGCGGCCAGATGGCACTCGGCCATGATCATGCCGGCGCCGACGCAGCCGATCCGATATTCCTTCGTGCGGACCTTCACATCCGACTCGAAGCCCTTGCCTGTCATGCCTTCCTCCCGAAATCCTGTCCTTGCGGCCGCATTCATCTTGCCAACGCGCCTCCGCCCTGTCCGAAATAATGCACGCGCGTCGGCTCGCAGGATATCGCCACCATCGCGTCGGGCCTGATGTCAGGCTGGCCGCGCAGCAAAGCCTTCAGCCGCGCTTGCCCGGCGGCGAGCGTCACCACGGTATAGCCGCCAAGCGGCTCGACCTCGAACACCCGCACCGGGCGGGGGCTCGTCTTCTCGGTGTCGCTCCAGGGTCTGACCTTGATGTCCTCCGGCCTCAGCCCGATCTCGACAGCATCGGCCGGAGCCGTCCGATCGGCGATGCTGATCGCGCCTTCGGCGGCTTCGATGCCGCTCTCGCCTTGAACGGATTTGAGGATGTTCATGACAGGCGAACCCAGCAGCCGCGCCACGTAGGTGCTGGCCGGGCGATCATAGATCTCGGCCGGCGCGCCGATCTGCCGGATCTTTCCGCTTTCCAGGATGGCGATGCGATCGGCGATGGACATCGCCTCTTCCTGGTCGTGCGTGACATAGATCAGCGTCTTGCCGAGCTCGCGCTGGATGCGCTTCAGCTCGACCCGCGTTTCCTCGCGCAACCGCGCATCGAGTGCCGAGATCGGATCGTCCATCAGATAGGCATTGGGGTCGCGCACCAGCGCACGCGCGATCGCCACGCGCTGCCGCTCGCCGCCTGAAAGCTGTGCCGGTGGCTTGTGCAGTATATGGCCGATATGCAGCTTGGCCGCGACATCGGCGACCCGCTTTTTGATCTGGAGCTCGGCGACCCCGCGTTCGACCAGGGGGA
This sequence comes from Mesorhizobium sp. URHB0026, assembly GCF_054059755.1. Taxonomy (NCBI): domain Bacteria; kingdom Pseudomonadati; phylum Pseudomonadota; class Alphaproteobacteria; order Hyphomicrobiales; family Phyllobacteriaceae; genus Mesorhizobium; species Mesorhizobium sp. URHB0026. Next base: position 5,230,262 of record NZ_JBSSCN010000001.1, read on the forward strand.
AGCGCACATTGTCGAGCGCGCTCATATGCGGGAACAGTGCCAGGTTCTGGAACACCATGGCGACGTTGCGCTCGGCCGGCGACACCGTATTGACCGGCTTGCCGCCGATGAGGATTTCGCCGGCATCCGGCGCCTCCAGCCCGAGCACCAGGCGCAGGATCGTCGACTTGCCCGACAGCGGCGGCCCGAAGAAGCAGAAGAACTCGTTGTCGTTGACGGCGAAGGAGGCGTCGTCGACGGCAAGCGTCGTGCCGTAGCGTTTCGTGACATTGCGGAAGACGATGTCGGCCATGGCTCAACCCTCCCTCATCGCAAGGCCGCTAACGGCGTCGAAGACCCGCACTGACGACGCTGCGGGTGCGACGACCGCGGTTTGCCCTATCGACAGTCCGACATCATTGTCGAACACCGCTTTCACGGCGCCGTCGCCCTTGCCGAGGTGAACGATGGTGCGCGCGCCGATGCGCTCGACGAAAGTGACCGGCACGGCCAGCCCGCGTCCATTCTCCGCCAGGGCCACCTGTTCCGGCCGAAAGCCGTAGAGCACCTCGCCGCGAGTACCGCGCACGCTGGCGGCCAGCTCATCCGGCAATGGCGGCGTAATGCCAAGCGCCCCGAGATCGACGACCAGACCCCGGTCACTCTCCGCAGGTCGGCCCTTGAGCAGGTTCATGCCCGGCGCGCCGATAAAGCGGGCAACGAAGACATTGGCCGGATTGTTGTATACCTCGAGCGGCGTGCCCACTTGCTGCAGCACGCCGTGATCCATGACGGCGATACGGTCGGACATGGTCATGGCTTCGAGCTGGTCGTGCGTGACGTAGACCATGGTCTGCTTGAATTGGCGCTGCAGCTGTTTCAGCTCGGTGCGCATCACCGCGCGGAAGGCCGCGTCGACATTGGATAGCGGCTCGTCGAGGAGGAAGATCGCCGGCTCCATGATTGCCGAGCGGCCGATCGCCACGCGCTGCAGGATGTTGACCGACAGCCGGTCGGCCTTGCGGTCGAGCAGCGGCGTCAGTTGCAGCAGCTCGGCGATCGTGCCGACGCGACGATCGATCTCGGCCGTGGCGGCGCCACGCATCCTTGGCCCGTAGGCTAGGTTCTGGCGCACCGTCATATGGGTGAAGATCGCGTAGTTCTGGAACACGAAGCCAACGCCACGCCGGCCCATCGGCACACCGGCCATGTCGCGCTCGCCAAACAGGATCTTGCCGCTGGTCGGCTCTTCCATTCCGGCAATCATGTTCATCGTCGTCGACTTGCCGCAGCCTGAAGGCCCGAGCAAAGCCATGAACTCGCCATCGGCGATATCGAGGTCCATGGTCTTCAGCGCCGTGAAGTCGCCGAATGTCTTGGTGAGGTGCTTGAGCTGGATCGTGCTCATTCCGCCACCTGCCTTGCCCGTGCCATACGCTTCATGGCGAACACGGCGACGATGGAGAGCACGACCAGAATGGCCAGCGCGATAGCCGCCACATAGCCCCAGATCAGATCCTGCGTGGTGACCTTGTAGATATAGACGGAGATCGTCTCGGTGGCGACGCCGGGGCCGCCGCCGGTCATGATGTACAGCGTGTCGAAGATCTTGAAGTTTTCGATCACCCTTATCGCCAGCGCGATGATGATGATCGTCTTCATCTTCGGCAGCACGATGGTGGTAAAGCGCTGCCAGGGATTGGCGCCGAGCAGCGTTGCCGCCTTGATCTGATCCTCCGGCACACCGACCAGGCCGGCGAGCAGGATCAGGAACATCAACGGCGTCCATTGCCAGATGTCGGCGATCATCACCGCGATCAGCGCCAGCGTCGGGTCCGAAAGCCAGGCAATGGTGACTTGCGTGCCCGTGATTGCCGACAGAATGTCGTTCACCGGGCCGCCCGACTGGAACAGCATGAAGAACATGTAGCCGGCCACCGCCGGCACCACCATCATAGGCATCAGCAGGACCGAATAGAAGATGCGCTTGCCGGGAAAGTCGTCGGCGAACAGCGTCGCCAGCGCCAAGCCTAACAAGAATTCGGCCGGCACGCAGACGACCATGACGATAACCGTGCGCTTCAGCGCACTCCAGAAGCGCGCGTCGGCGGCAAGGTCGGTGTAGTTGGCGAAACTGTTCCACATCTCCCAGGCATTCCACCAGCCGAGGCCCGAGAGTGGCGACCAGTCGGTGACGCTTATGTAGAGCTGCATCAAGAGCGGAAAGGCCGAGATGAACAGCACCAGGATTTGCGCCGGCAAGGTCAGGCGAAAGCCAAGCCGCGTGCCTTCGTCGCGCAGCGCCGGCTTTGCGCGGGCCGCGTCCATCTCACCCTCCGAAGTCGTCGCAACCACAGCGCTCATTGCTTGAGCGCCCCAAAGGTGAGCCCGCGCACCAGATGGCGCTGGATGGCGATGCCCATGATGACCGGCGGCACGGCGGCAATGAGCCCGAGCGCTGCCTTGGCGCCATAGAGCTGCCCGGTCATCGAGGACGACAGCGAGGCCATGTAGACGGGGATCGTCACCCATTCGCGTGTCGTGAGCAGCAGCGCGATCAGATAGTCCGACCAGTTGAGGATGAAGACGAAGAGGGCAGCACTTGCCAGCGGCGCGCGCATCATAGGCAAGGTGATGCGGGTGAAGACGCGCAGCCGCGAGCAACCCTCGACCAAGGCGGCTTCCTCGATCTCGCGCGGCATGTCGTCGAAGAAGGTCTTCATCAGCCAGAAGGCAAACGGCAGCGTGACGATGCCGTAGATCAGCGCCAGCCCCCACCAGCTGTCGGTGAAGTTGAGGAAGGCCCACATGATCATCACAGGGATCATGACCGCCATCGGCGGAAACAGCCTGAGCTGGATCAGCGCCAGCGGCAGGTTCTGGCCGGAGCCGAAGCGCGACAGGCCATAGGCGGCGGCTGTGCCGGCCGACATGGCGATCGCGGTGCCGAACACCGCCGACAGAAGCGACGACAGGATCGGCTTCAGCGCGGTGCGGTCGAGCGCCACGATCAGGCTGTTGGTGGATTCGCCGAACACGAAGCGGAAGTTGCTGAGCGTCGGGTTCTTCGGCCACCATGTCAGGTCCGCACCCGTCGCCGACCATTCGGCGATCGGCTTGAAGGCCATCGACACCATCCACAGGATCGGCACCAGCGTAATAGCCATCGCCGCGAGGATCGCGGCGTAGCGGAATATCTCGAAGGGGACGGAACGCTTCATCTGGCTGCTTTTGCTGGTGGCGTCGGTTACGGAGGGGAAGAGCAGATGATCCTCCCCTCCGGCTTTGATCCAGGGAGATGGATCAGCTGATCGGATCAAGAACCGTCGGCCATGCCTCCTTGTTGGTCCTGATGGCTTCGAGAAATTTGTCCTCGCCAATGCGCCGGGCGATCTTCTTCCACTCGGCTTCCGTGTCGGCCATCGCCTGCTCCGATGTCTTGGCCTTGGTCAGCGAGGCCATCAGGTTTTCGTCCAGCGCGTTGTGGAAGGCGGTGGCGCCGGGATAGTTGATGGTCGGCACCGTGCGGGCGACCGTCTCGCGCACCACGTCCATGTGGTAGGCGTGATAGGTCTGGCGCACCAGCGGATCGGAAAAATCCGAAAGCCGGAACGGATCGAGATAGCCGCCGGGGTTGGCGCTCATCCAGGCGTAGATACGAGCCGAGCCTAGCCACTGCAGCAGGAGATAGGCGACCTCCTGGTTTTTCGACTGCGACGAGACCATGCCGGTCAGTGAGAACCACAACACCGAGCGGCTGATCAGTTTGCCGTCGATCTCGCGGCCGGGCGGCAGCATCGTGCCGATCTTGCCGGTGACCTTGGAATCCTTGTTGCCGGCATTGTCGAGGAATTTCGGCAGGTTGGAGAACGCACAGGTCATCGCCGCGCCGCCCTTGGCGAAATTGCCGTACTGCTCCGGCCAGCCCCACGAGATCGCGTCCGGCGAATGATGGACCAGCGATCCGACATATTCGTTTGTGGCGGCAATGCCGTGCTCGGAATTGATCAGCGGCTTGCCGTCGTCGCCGAACAGGAACTGGTTGGGCGAGGCCATCGATACATAGCGCTGATACCAGTTGGTGTAGCCCCAGCCCTGGTTGCGCAGGTCGGTGGAGCCGAACAGGCCCTTGTCCGGACGCTGGAAGAAGGCGGCGATATCGCCGTGTTGCTTCCAGGTTTTCGGGGGCGCCAAATCGTAGCCGTATTTGTCCTTGAACGCCTTCTTCTCGGCTTCGTCACCGAACAGGTCGGTACGGTAGACCCAGGTCTGGAAGTCGCCGTCCAACGACACGCCATAGTTAGAGCCGCGATATTTGTTGAGCAGCGATACGCCCTTGGCGCCGTCGACATAGCCCGTCTTGGGATCGTCCCATTCGGGTTTGTACTGGGCGACGAAGTCGTCGAGCTTGGCGATACCGCCGGTCTCGGCGAGATCGCCAAGGCGATTCCACTCGGTCGAATAGATGTCGTAGGCCCCACCCTTGGTGGAGATGTCCTGCATGGTTTTGGTGAATTCCTGGCCGTTCGGCAGACCGACGATCTCGATCGGGATCCCTGTTTCCTTTTCCCACAGCTCCTTGATCGACGGCGCGCCGGCCGGAAAAGGCTGGGTGAGCTGGCCGATCGAGCCGTCCGATAGGCCAAGCACGATCTTGGCCGGCGCCTTGCCGGCGCCCTTCAAAGCCTTGGCGCCCTCGACCGCGCGGCCCTCCGGTGTGTCGGGACCGTATTGATAACGTTCGGCTCCATCGAAGCCCGTCGGGCCGCCGATCATGCCAGGCGCGAGCGCATCGGCCGCGAAGGCGCGGCCGGGACGAATGAATTGCGGAGCGATACCTGCAGCGGCCACGAACACCGCCGCCTTTCCTCCGGACGCCAGCAACCGGCGTCGCGAGATGCGGATCAGATCAGACATTGGAATTCCTCCCTCAGGCTCAATGTTTCCTCCACGAGCCCCATGAGGGATATTGACGGCAGGATAGGAACGCTGTCAACATCATTAATAATCAAAACACATCACAACAACGCATAGAGGCGAGGAAATGCGTCGTGCCAAGGTTCATAGACCGCTTCACATGCGCCGATTTGACGGGAAATGTGATCTCCCTTTCCGACACGATCGCGCCGGACAAGTTGATTTAGCCTCGCGGCTTGCGCATCGGCCAAGGCCGGATACATCATTTCCCATCAGAATCGCGGATAGCGGGGCGTTGGCGCCAGCAGGTCGCCAGCCGGCACTGCGTCATCCCTGATGCATTGAGGAGATGAGACGGTGCGTTCCACCCTGACCGACATAGCCCGGGAAGCCGGCGTCTCCGCGGCTACAGTCGACCGCGTGCTCAACAATCGCCCCGGCGTGCGGGCGCGCACGCGCGAGATCGTGCTCGACATGGCGCAGCGGCTCGGCTACATCGCCGAAGGTCCGAACGGTGCGCGGCCCAGGCCCGTGCCCGGCGAGGTCATCCGGCTCGACTTCGCGCTGCCGGCCGGCACCAATTCCTTTATCAAGATGTTGCACCGCCACATCGAGGCACAAGCCCTGGCGCGCCCCGATCTCGACGTCCATATCGCCACCATAGAGGGCTTCAATCCCGACCGGCTCGCCCGCCTGCTGCAGGATTTGCGCGGCCAGACGCAAGGCGTTGGTGTCATCGCGCTCGACCATCCGACGGTGCGCGAGGCGATCCGCTCGCTATCGGCCAACGACGTCAAGGTGGTGACCATCGCCTCCGACATCCTGCATGTGCCAAGGGTTGCCTATATCGGCATCGACAACCGCGCCGCTGGGCGGCTGGCCGGGTATCTGCTCAACCGTTTCATGGGCTCAGGCAGCCCCGGCAAGGTGGCGCTGTTTGCAGGCTCGCTGTCCTATCGCGGCCACGAGGAACGCGAGATGGGCTTCCGGCACATATTGACCGAGGAATCGCCCAATCTGGAGATCGTCGAGATGCGCGAAATGCTCGACGACCGCGAAAAGGCCTATTCGGAGGCGTCAGCCCTTCTGGAACGCCACCCCGACCTTGCCGCGATCTACAATGTCGGCGCCGGTAACACCGGCATCGCGCGCGCGCTGAAGGAACGCGGCCGTGCGCAATCCATGGTTTTCCTCGGCCACGAGGCGACGGACGGCACCAAGGAACTGCTGCTCGACGGCACGCTCGACGCCGTCATCGACCAGAACCCGCGCGTCGAAGCCCGCGAGGCGCTCAACATCCTGACCCACGCCGTCCGGGGCCTCCCCTATGAATTGCACCAGCCGAGGCTGCAGGTGATCTTCAAGGAGAACATCCCGGAGATTTGAGGCGCGCGCAGCACTTGGCTCGGCACGCACAAAAACAAGGATTTAGGCGTGTCCGTTGAATCATCTGGTAATGACACGCCTGATCGGCCGGTAGGTTGGCGCGTCCTCGAGGCGCGCTCACCTATCAGCGCGTGCTCATTTCTTAACCTTGCGGACAATCGCCCCGACGGCACCACCAACATCGATCGCAATCCGCTCGCCGGAAGCAATGCGCCCAATCTCGCAGACCACCAGGGGCATGCTGATCCCGTAGAGGAACTCGGCGACGATGGCGCCAACGGCAAGGATCGGGTCCGGCCGTTCCAGAAGAATGGCGGTGGGCGCGGTGCCCCTGCGGATTGCCTCGGCCAAGACAGAGGAAGAAGACGAGGACCCTCGCCCGCTCGGCATGATGAGTATCTTGCCGGCGACATTCTTACCGAGGCCAGGATGTGAGTGATCGATGATATCTCCCGTCTCGGAATCGATGCCGCCCCAGAAACTGAGCGATTGCGAAAACACCAGCGCCTCTCCCTCGGCGGCACCGGCCAATTGGAATGTGCCGGATCGAGCGATGATTTCTGTCTCCACCGCTTCGCTCATGCTGCGCCCCGCACGACATGCCCGACCGCCGCTGAACGGATGCAATCGCGCATCTCGGCGAAGGCCACCGTCACGCCAATATTGCCCGGAGCATAGTGCGCCCATTTGCCGGAATTGGTCATCACCACGCCGTCGAGCCGCTCCAGAATGGTAGTGACATAGGTACAGGTGTCGGCGACGGGGATCAGGCCGAACGCCTGCGTGCCATCAAGCGCGCCCTCCTCCTGCAATCGCGTCAGCGTCGCGCGACCCGTATTGACATAGATCGGGATGCCCCTGCCCGGCGCGACCGCGCGCAGCAACGGCAGCAGGCGCATCCATTCCGCATGCGAGAAATGCGGAGTGCCCAGCGACACCGCCGCCAGCGGCGTCCCGTCAGGCACGCGCGACAGCCTGGCCAGCGCTTGATCGACATCGGCACGGCTGATGCGGATCGTCTCTTCCGGCGCTTGACCACGGAACGCCTCGTCGAGCGTTCCCGCCTCCGGCGTGATGCCAACCGCGTGGAACAGCGCCACCGCGCCCGTCGTCGCTGCTGCCGCGCCAAGCGCCTTCAGCTGGTCCTCGTCGCGTGGCTGCGGCAGGCCCGATATGACCGGAACGAGATCGCCGCTCGCTTGCCCGATGATCAGCCCGACGCCGACGAACAGGCTGTCGCTCGGCTCCCCGTCGGCAACATCCAGCTCGAACAGGATGCGGCCGCGCCGGTTCTCGCTGAGATGCAGGCCCCAGGCCGGTGCGCGCCCGGTCATGGCACAGCACAGATCGATGAAATCGCCGTAGCGGTTGGTGCGCGCACCGATCACCGAATTGGCGAAAACGATGGCATTGGATTCGCCCCAGGCGATCTGCTGGCCGAATTCAGGCCGAAACCGCGTCTGATAGGGTGCACAGGTGAAGGTCGCCTGGCAGCCAAGCTCCAGATGCGCCTTCATCAACCGCCGCGCCGGCATTTCTTCAGCCGCGGGCATCTTGACCATGCCGGGATGGATGAGGTCGAACGAGCCGACATTGAGCGTCGTCGGCACCCGGACACGTCCGCTTCCCTCGACCAGCCGTTCGACGAAATCGAGCCCTGCCTTGCCGTGATAGAGGCAGCCGTCGATATGGGCGCCGGTGACATCAAGCAGGCCACCGGCGCCAATCGCGTTGGAAAAGGCTAGCAGTATCTTCATAGCGGCGGCAGCGGACGGCCCCTCCTCGCCGTCGAGCATGGATCGGTCGCGGGCCGTCAGGTCAAAGGTCATCAAGATGCTCCGGGCTTACCTTGCGCCCGGCTATGCGTTCCTCATTGTCAGCGGTCTGGCAAGAGCCGAAACGAGGATCAGCCCGCCGCCGCAATCAGCACTGTGCTCTCCGGCGACCAGCGCAGCTCGACATCCTGACCTTCCACCAGCCTGTCGGCGCCAGTATTCTGGACGATGACCTTCAGCGTCTGACCGGCGCGCTCGACAAAATACGTGCTGTTGTTGCCGGCGAAGATGCGCTTGGAAACCTGACCCTTGAGCGTGTTCGCATCGCCGTCCGCGGCTCCGGCATCGGTGGCAATCCGGATGCGTTCCGGCCGCACGGCGCAGCTCGCCTTGGCGCCGGCGGCAAGCCTGTCGCCGACGCCGGCGGCAATCGCCGTGCCGTCCGGCAGGCGGATGCCGCTGCCGGTGGCATCGCCGCGAAAGATGTTAGCGTCGCCAAGAAAGGTGGCGGCGAATTCGCTCTTCGGCCGGTCGTAGATCTCTTCCGGCGGGCCTTCCTGCACCAGCCTGCCATCACGCAATATGCCGATGCGGTCGCTCATCGTCAGCGCTTCTTCCTGGTCGTGGGTGACGAAGATGGTGGTGATGCCGATCTCGCGCTGGATGCGCTTCAATTCGATCTGCATGTCGACGCGCAGTGCCTTGTCGAGCGCGCCGAGCGGCTCGTCCAGCAAAAGCACGCGCGGCTTGGTGACGATTGCGCGGGCGAGCGCGACGCGCTGGCGCTGGCCGCCGGAGAGCTGGTGCGGACGGCGAGCGCCGAGCTTACCAAGTTGCACGAGGTCCAGCGCGCGCTGCACTTCCGTGGCGATCACCACCTTCGCCTCGCCGCGCACCGACAGGCCGAAGGCGACATTGTCGGCAACGCTCATATTTGGAAACAGCGCGTAGTTCTGGAACACCATACCGATGCGCCGTTTTTCGACCGGCACCCGCTCGACGCTCTCGCCGCCGATGGCGATGCTGCCCGAATCGGGAAAGTCGAAGCCGGCGATCTGCCTCAGCAGCGTGGTCTTGCCGCTGCCCGATGGACCGAGCAGCGCGTAAAAACCGCCATCGGCGAAATCGATGGACACGTCGTCCAGCGCCTTGTGGGCGCGCCGAAGCTGCGCGAGACGTTCGATACCTTGACGCCGGCCATTATTTCTCTCCGCCGAATTTGAAGAAACGCGCCGTGAGCAGCATCAGCGCCATCGACACGACAATGATGATCGTCGAGACCGCGTTGATTTCGGGCGTAAAGCCCTTGCGGATCGCGGCGTAGATTTCGACCGGCAGCGTCGTCTGGCCCGGCGTCGCCAGGAAATAAGACACGACAAACTGATCGAACGAGACGGCGAAAGCGAAGAGCCCGCCGGCAATGACACCCGGCATGATCCAGGGCAGCGTGACGCGCATCGTTACTTGCCACTGGTTGGCGCCGAGCGAGCGCGCCGCCTCTTCCAGCTCCGGCGCGAAGGTCTGCAGCCGCGCCGAGACAACGACGATGACGTAGGGCAGCGCCAGCGCGACATGACCTAGCAGGATGGCGAACAGGCCGCGCCCGATGCCGACGCCGAAGAAGAAGATCAGCATCGCCGTACCGGTGATGAGCCACGGAATGGCGATCGGCGGGAACAGCAGCGCCTGCAGCAGTTTCTTGCCGCGGAATTCATAACGGTAAAGCGCCAGTGAAGCCGCCGAGCCGAGCACCAAGCTGATGATGGTGGTGATGACGGCGATCTCGAGACTGTTCCAGGTGGCCGCGATCAATTGGTCGTTCTGCCACAGCGACGCGTACCACTCGGTCGTCCACTCGAACGGCAGCTGGTAGAAGGGCGAGACGTTGAACGACATCAGCGCCATGATGATGATCGGCAGATAGAGGAAGGCGAGCAGCAACCCGATGTAAATCCGGCCGAGCCATTCGAGAATGCGCGTCGTCATCATCACGCGGCCCTCCGCAGCACCGGTGCCGCCAGCGCCAGGATGACCAGCACGACGGCCAGCAGGATGAAAGACAGTGCCGCGCCTAGCGGCCAGTTGAAGACAGCGACGAACTGGTCCTCGATGACAGTGCCATAAAACGTGCCGGTGCGCCCGCCGAGAATGCGTGGCTCCATGAACGAACCGACCACCGGCACGAAGATGAGCGCCGCGCCCGCCACCAAACCCGGCAGCGACAGCGGGATGATGACCCGCTTCAATACCTGCAGCCGCGAGGCGCCGAGCGAGCGCCCGGCTTCGATCAGCGAGTCGTCGATGGCCTGCAGCGTGAGGTAGCAGGTCAGCACCATATAGGGCACGTAGGAGTGCACCAGCCCGATGATGACAGCCGGATAGGAGTACATCAGATCGATGTTGATCTTGAACGGCAGCACGGCGTTGAGGGCCGTGTCGAGAATGCCGCCCTCGCGCAGCACCATCGCCCAGGAGAAGATGCGCACCAGCCCGTTCGACCAGAACGGCAGGATAACCAGCAGGAAGATCGCCTCGCGGCTGCGGCCCTTCAGCACCTTGGCCAACACGTAGGCGGCAGGATAGCCGATGACGACGCACCACAACGTCACTTCGAGGCCGAGGCGGAGCGAAGCCAGCAGCAGCGTCAGATAGAGGCTCTGGGAGAAGAAGGCGGCGTAATTGCCCAGCGTGAACGCCCACGGCTTTGCCGTCAGCGGCAGGTCGGTCATGAAGGAGAAAAAGACCATGGCCGAGAGCGGCAGGAAGATCGCCACCGTCAGCCAGAGATAGGCCGGCGCCAAAAGCGGCAAAGCCGATCTCAGCCCGCCGCGCGCCGCGACCGCGCCCTGTGCCGCCATGCTACCCCACCTCCCCAGGATTGAGGACCAGCCGGCGCGAACCGCCGGCTGGTCTTGACGCGTGTCTCTACTTCACATCGACCTTGAGCTGTTGCCAAAGTGCCAGATAGGCTTCGCGCTGCGCGTCGGTGATCGGCGCCTGGAACTGGATACGCTTGGCCACCGCGGGATCGCCCATGACCTTGCGGTTGAAGGCATCCTCGGGAAGCGCTTCCACCGCCTTGATGTTGGCTGAGACCGGCGCGCCGACCTTGGTGACCCACTCGACATAGAATTTCGGATCGATCATGTAGTTGATGAAGGCCTCGGCACCGGCAACATTCTTCGAGCCGGCCGGAATGGAGAAGGCGTCGAGCCAGGCGACGGCGCCCTCCTGCGGAATGACCAGCGAAACCGGCAGCTTGAAATGCGTCTTGGCGCGGTCGGCCGAGCCGCTCCAATAGGTGCCTATGTCGATCTGGTTGGAGGCGACCATCTGGTTCCAGTCGTTCTCCGAGCTCCAGAAGGTCTTGATCTGCGGCATTAGCGAGGTGAGCTTCGTCTTGACCGCATCCATATCCTTGATGTCGTTGATGTTCTGGCCGGTGGCGATGGCGCCGAATTGCACCGCCTCGACGGCGTCGTCGCGGATGACGACACGGCCCTTGTGCGCGGGGTCCCACATTTCGGCGATCGATGTCGGCGGCTTGTCGAAGGATTTTTCGTTGATGGCGAGCGCCGTCAAGCCCCACACCCACGGCACGCCATAGACCTTGCCGTCATGGTCGAGCATCGGCGATCCCGCCTTGTCCTTGCTGATGTCGGCATAGTTCGGCAGCTTGGAGGTATCGATTGGCTGGATCAGCTTCTCGGCCATTGCCTGATCGTTGAAGGCGGCATTGATCATGACGACGTCATAGAGGCCGGGATTGGTCCGGATCTTGGTCAGCATTTCCTGTTCGGAATTGAAGAAGTCGTTGACGACCTTGTTGCCGGTCGCCTTCTCGAAAGCGGCAATGGCCCACGGCTCGTCAGCGCCATAGCCTTTCCAGTTGAGCACATGCACCTCGTCGGCCTTGGCGGCAAAAGCGAGTGCGGAGGTGAAGACGGCGGTCGCCGTCAAGAGAGCAGTCAAGTCAGGCATGCGCATGGTTCGTTCCTCTCTGTGTTTGCCCGCTTCCCGGGCTTGTCAGGCTGTCTGATGGGCCTTCTGTGTCTGGCCTGGCACGCCGGTAGAAACGGCCTGGCTCAGGAAAGTCTGGATTTCCGCGTCGGTCGGTGCCGATGAGCCGCCGTGGCGAGTCACCGAAATGGCGGCCGCCGCGTTGGCATAGGCCGCCGCCTCGAAGGGAGGCACGCCACGCGCCAACGCGCTGACGAAGGCGCCGATGTGCGTGTCCCCAGCGCCATTGGTATCGATCGCGGCAACCTTGAAACCGGCGATGGTTTGCGCCGAACCGTCGGCCAGCCCGACATGGCAGCCCTTGGCGGCGGAGCGGATGACGACACCGGCAGCCTGCGGGCAATGCTCGGCAAGAAGTCGCGCCGCGAGCGCCTCGACATCGCCCTGGCCGGCAATCTCGGCCGCCTCTGTCGTGTTGCAGCTCAGCCAAGTCGTGCGGGCAAGCACACGGTCGAGAATGGCACGTGGAATGTCCGCTACGACCGGCGTCGGATCGAAGACGAAGGGAATGTCCGCCGGCAGCGCCTCGATCCAACCGGTCAGCGCATCGTGGCTGCCAGGATAACTGAGCGTGTAGCCTGACGTGAACACCCAGTCATGCGGCCCGATCACCACCGGCGCCATCAGGTTGAGGCTGAGAACGCTCTCCGCTCCTGGCCACGAGACGAAGGTGCGTTCGGCGTCGCTCGATATCATGGCGACGCAATTGCCGCTGTCCATCAGAGGCGAAGGCAGCGTCAGCGTCTGGATGCCCTCGGCGGCGAAGGCGGCGCGCAGGAAGTCGCCATTCGGACCGCTGCCGAGCTGGCCGCCAAACACCACCTTCATACCAGTACGGGTCGCGGCAACCATCATGTTGAAGCCGCCGCCAGCGACCTGCGCATAGTCCGACGCCGTCTTCTCGGTGCCGGGCGCTGGCAGGACATCGATGCGGTAGACATAGTCGACCACCGCGCTGCCGACATGGACGAGACGCGCGCTCATGCCGCATCCTTGCCGGAACCGGCCTTGCCGACGCGACCGCCCGACATTCGCGCCGCGACAAGATCGGCGGCCAGCGCCTGTACTTGCGCCATGTCGATGCCCGTGAGGCTCGTGACACGATGCTGCGGCAGGCGCGAAAAGCCGGCACAGGCGCCAGCCATGCCGGCGGCGATGGCGCCGATCGTGTCGGTGTCGCCGCCAAGATTGGCGCTTATGACAGCCGCTTGCCATGGGTCGCCGCCGGCGACTTCCAGCACGGCAAACGCGGCTGGAACCGATTCCTGACTGGCGACGCCGGTGCCGACCAGATCGGTAATCAGCCGGATCGCGTCCCTCTTCGCCTTGCCGCGTACCAGCGCCTGCGCCCAGACGATGCGCGCGGCGATGTCTCCGCCGGTGACCCAATTTCCAAGTGTTGCCCCTCGCTGCGCCGCCGCGACCGCGCTGTCGGACGCCGCGTACCAATCACCACCGGCAACGCCACGGCTGACGGCGGCTGCGACCGCCGCGGCGGAGGCGATCGCGATCGACGTGTTGTGCGTTGCCTTGCAGGTCTCGGCCACCTTGGAGACGAACGCGTCCAGCGGCTCCGGCGGCATCATGATGCCGACGGGCGCGATACGCATGGCGGCGCCGTTGGTGTCGCCGCTACGCCCTGCCTCTTCCGCCGGCACGCCGTTGTTGATGGCGTCGATCGCGCGCTTGGTCGACGGCCCCAGGAGGTCGTAGCTGCCACGCGCCTTGACCTCACGCTCCCAGTCGAGCAGCGCGTTCACCCAGCGCGCATGGTCGAAGCGCTCGCCCGATTCCACGAGAATGCGGCCAAGCAGCAATGCCTGTTCGGTATCGTCGGTGACGGTGCCGGCCAGCAGCCCCTTCGATACCGGATGACCGGCGAAGGGGGCGATGAAATCCTCGACACGGCCGTAGAGTTCGGCGATGCGGGCCGGTGACAGAAGCTGCGTCGGCATGCCGAGCGCGTCGCCCAGCGCTCCGCCGACAAGCGCGCCCATGGCGCGATCCATCTCAAACTCGTAGTCCGGCATCGCTCAGAACCTCATATGCAGCGCGAAATGCGCGGGATTGAGGAGACTGGTGACATATTCGATCGGCCGCTCGTCGGCCGCGCGCGTCAGCCGACGCCCGCGCAGGAAGGGCGTGCCTTGCGGGCAGCCGAGGATGGCAGCGTCATCTGCGTTCAGCATCTCGATGTCGACCCACTCCTCGCCATGGTCTGGTATCAGCCCCGCCCCGCGTAGCGTCTGGTGCAGCGAACCCTCGCGCAGGCCGCGCAGTGGCACGTCCTCCAGTTCGGGTGACAGCGGCAGGCGGCTGCGTTCGACCGAGATCGCATGACCGTCGCTGGCATTGGTGCGCACCCGGTCGACGGCGATGAAGAACGGGCTTTCAACATCCAGCAAGATCGCCAGTTCGGCATCCTCTATGACCTCCAGCCGCAACGTCCGGGTCTCTGCATTGGCACCCGCATTGGCCAGCGCCCGCGACCAGCCGACGGCATCATCGACCGGCATGCCATCAAAGGTGACGAAAGAGCCGATGCCAACCTTAGTGGTGATCAGGCCGCGGCTGGAGAGTTCCTCGAGACCTTTGCGGATGGTGTTGCGGCTGACGGAGAAGCGCTGGACGAGCTCGTTTTCGCTTTGCAGCCTGTCACCGAAACCAAGAACGCCGGAACGAATCTCACGCTCCAGAACGGTCGCGATCTGCTCGGGCTTTGCCGTGCCGGGAGACAATTGAACCGCGCGCCGCTTCATATGCGTACCTGTTCAGTGAACCTGTATAATCCTGTTCAATATATTCGTGCGTGAGCTCTGTCAACGACCAATGGTGACGGGTGCTTCGCTGCAAGCCGCCGGCACCGGCGGAGCACTTCGAGGCAATCTCTTTGCAGAAGAACGAAAGCCCGCTCCGGGAACCGGGGCGGGCCTTGGAGGAGGATGAAGGGGTGGGACCCTCTCCTCTTGTTTCCACGGGGGGTGTGGACCGTGAAACTATACGGCCGTCCTGCGGGGCGCATGATCACAAGCCGGCCTGCTTCCCTCACATTCCAGTGCACGCCGCCGCGGGTTCGCTCACGGGACCGCGACGCCGGCGACACAAGAGGAGCCGGCTAGATGCGTCCCAGGACGACAAGGATGATGACGATGATCAACACAAGTCCGAGACCGCCACCGCCATAATAACCGGTTCCGTAGAACGGGCCACCGCCGAGACCGCTGAAGCCGCCGAGCAGCGCGAGGATTAGAATAATGATAAGTATCGTTCCGAGACCCATGGCCTTCCCTGCTCCTGAAATGCGCGCTTTCGCGCTGGTTCAACATCGCGCCATTTCGGATGTTGCAAGGTATGAACGTTTTAGAGGGGCTGGCGTTCCGCTGGACTATCGCGGCTCCGGAACTCACAGCCCGCAACGCAGAAAGCCCGCCTGGACGACGGGCTTCCCCACCGGCCGGAGGCCAGGAGAGTGCGGCCAGGCCTACGGCTGGGTCCGCAACCTCCCTCAGCCTCAGCGGCGTGCGATCAGCAGGCAGAGTTGCCGCAAGTCGCGGTCATAGGTCCCTTCGCTGCTGAGGACATCGTCGCAGCGCTTCTTCATGCGCGTCACCTGCGAGCTTGACATCTGGGCCACGATACCCGGGACGTTGGGGTGATTGGGATTGGATGGGTTGCTCGGGTTCGACGGATTGCTGGGATTGGTTCCGTTGCCAATGCCCACCCCGACACCAATGCCGCCGGCGCCGCCAACACTGCCGGCAAGCCCCGCATTGATGCCACCGGTTCCGCCAACATTGGCACCGAGCCCGGCGTTGATGCCGCCCGAACCACCGATATTGGCGCCGGCTCCTGCGTTGACGCCATTGCTGCCGCCGACCGACGCGCCGAGCCTAGCTGCTGGACGGCCGATGATTTGCTGCCAGGCTGCTTGCTACCTGACAGCCAAAATACAGCACCTCACCTGCGGAGCAGTTCCGGACCACTGGACGCTAAGGATCCTTGTTGGCTAACCCTGGATCAAACAGGACTGGCCACTCTCGCGTGACAGTCTGGCCTTCAGAATATCCCGTAAAACAGTCTATAGCGCACGCGCTCCATATAAGAGCGGTACTCCGGCTCCGCGGCAAGCAAGGCCTCCTCGCGCAGAATGCGGTACACCTGCAGATAGGTGACAACCGCATAGACGGCGAGATTGTAGAAGGAAAAGGCCGACAGCAGGTAGAGGATATGGCCGGTAAGGTAACCGGCATAGATCGGATGCCGCACCAGGCGATAGGCACCGCCGGTCATCACGCCGCGATTGGCGGGCAGGATGGCAAAGGAACGACCCAGCGACAGCTTTCCCCAGATGACGAACCAAAGCGCCATGAATTGAAGCGGCGCGGCGACATAGATGGGGATGATGGGGATGCCTCGTTCCATGGTGATGAAGGCGACACCAAAACTGGCGGTCACCGAAGCGACTACCGCAAGCGGGCTCCAGTCACGCGTCACCGGCCGCCGCGACAGCAGCAGCCAGGTGAAGCTGAGCGTCTCGGAAACCGCCACCAAAGCGATATTGAGCCGGGTGGGGTCCTGCACGAAGTGGTACACGCCCCGGTACACAAACAGCCCCGCGCATGCGAGCGCACAAATGCGAAAGAAGCCTTCCCGCAAGTCGGCCAGGATCTCGCGCTTGCGCGCTTCGGACATCATCCCGCCCTGGTTGGCGCGCTGAAGCGTTTCGCTTTTTGGTGTAAGCAAGGCAAGAACCCCAATGATCCCTCGGGGGGACCTTTGCACGCAACCATTGCTGGGTGGTTAACCGACAAGATCTATCGGCATCAGAACGGCAACTGCGCCGCCGAAAGGCATGCGAGACGCAAAGCACGGCCGTGCGGATTGTCTCCGCTTCGAGGATCGCCAGGAAGGGGTTCCGCCCGAGTCGATCCTCTCCTTAGGGATTGGCCAGCTACCCCAGAAATGTGTTGCTGAAATACCCAGTGAAATCCGAGATCTGGGGCAGAACCTTACCGTCGGCGTCGCGCAGAATGCCGGCGGCGAAGAGGTAGTTGCCGATCGCTTCCATCTTGGCAGTGTCCAACGTCCCGATGGCACCGCTTTGCCCGCGCAGATAATAGCCCTCGATCAGTGCCTTCAACGAGGCGTGGATCAAGGCCGGATTGGTCAGGGCATCCTTGTTGGCGGCTATCAGCAGCGTGGCGGCCTCCCCTGGATGATCGACGGCGAATTGGTAGCCGCGCCGCGTTGCCTTGATGAAGGACGACGCCAGTTCGGGGTTCGCCTGGAGATACGCTTCGCTCGAAGAGATAAGCGTCGTGTGCTCGTCGGGGACGCCATGGTCGGCATAGACGAAACTGCGCTGCTTGACGCCCCTGAGTTCGGCTTCGACGCCCTCCCAGGTCGACACTTCGAGCGTGAAGTCGACCGAACCGTTGGCCAGCGCCTCGTAGGCGGAAGTGCCCAGCGTCACCGTCTCAAAATCGCCCTTGCCGCCGTCGTGACGGATGATGGTCGAGATCAGCGCCGTCTCCCAGGCGCTGCCGAAACCGCCATAGGTCAGGCCATCTAGATCTTTCGGGCTTTTGATCTCGCTGCGCACGGCATTGAACACCAGCCGGCCTGTCTCGGACTGCACGACGGCATAGACGCCCTTTAAATCGGCCCCTGCGGTCTTCTGGGTGAACAGGCTGATGGTGCCGTTGATCCCGAAATCGGCGACATGGTTGGCGACAAGCGCGCCGGCACCGGTATTGCTGTAGGGCAGGATGTCGACCTCGAGGCCGGCTTCCCGATAAAATCCCTTATCGCGGGCGACGAACAGGCCGATGTGGTTGGTGTTGACCGTCCAGTCGAGGGCGACTGTGACCGTCCGCGTTGCCGCGAAGGAGCGGCTCGATCCGGTGATCAGCGGTACGCTGCCGGCAAGGGTGAGCAGCAGGGCTTGCCTGCGCGTCAAGTCAGTCATGGTCATGTCCTTTGGATGGCTGGGGGTTGAGCAAAATGTCGAGAATCTCGACCTCGAGTGCCTCGGCCTGCCGCGTGGCCGCGCTGGCGGGATCGCGCGGGCGCGGCAGCGGCACCTTGATCTCGCGCACGACCCGGGCAGGCCGCGCGGACAGCACATAGATGCGGTCGGACAGGAACAGGGCTTCGCGCACGTCATGGGTGATCAGCAACGCCGTCCAGTGGTGGTGCCGCCACATCTGTTCGAGCCAGCGCTGCATGGCCGCGCGGGTCAGGGCGTCGAGCGCGCCGAACGGCTCGTCGAGCAGCAACATATCGCGTTCCTGCACTACGGTGCGTAAAAGCGCCGTGCGCTGGCGCATGCCGCCCGAGAGCTGCGCTGGAAAGTGCCACTCGAAGCCGGCAAGCCCGAACTCCGCAAACAGCGGAGCCACACGCGTCCGTGCCGCCTTGCGGCTGACGCCTTGCACCTCGAGCCCGAGCGTGGTGTTGTCGAGAATGCGCCGCCACGGCATCAGCGCGTCGCGCTGCGGCATGAAGGCAAAATGCCTGCCATGATCGTCGAGCGGCACGCCGTTGAAGAACATCTCACCCTCGCCATGCTCGGCGCCGGTCAGAAGCTGAAACAGCGTCGACTTGCCGGCTCCCGAAGGTCCAAGGATCGAGACGAATTCGCCGGCATCGACACGAAGCGAAATGTCGGCGAGCACATCGAGCCCGCCAAACACCTTGCGAACATGCCGCAGTTCGAGCCGGCTCATGCTTCTGGACCTTTTCCAGCGCCTTGCCTGCCAACGGCTCCTTCCCAGGGCACGGCAAGACGCTGCAGCAGCATCGTCAGCCCGAACAGGATAAGGGTGAGCGCTGCGCTGACGCAGACGGCGGCTAGCACCAGGTCGGGACGGAAATTGTTCTTGGCGTTGAGCATGTAGATGCCCAGCCCTTTGGCCGCGCCCGCATATTCGGCGAAGATGGCGCCGACGACGGCATAGGTAATGGAGATCCTGAGGCCAGCGAAGAAATAAGGCAGCGCCGAAGGCAATCGTGCCAGCATGAAAACACGCCAACGCCCTGCTCCCATGGCACGCAGCATCTGACCGATCTCCACCTCGGTAGCCTCGTAGCCTTGTACCAGCGCGACCAGCATCGGGAAGAAGGTGACCAGCGCCACCAGCACGATCTTGGGCGTCAGCCCGAAGCCGAACCACAGCACCACCAATGGCGCGATGGCGACCAGCGGCAAGGTCTGGCTGACTATGAAGATGGGAAACAGCGCGCGCCGCAAAGGCTGGAAGAAGTCGACCAGCATCGACAGCGCGAAGGCGGCGCTGAGCGAACAGGCAAAACCGATCAGCGTGGCGCGGACCGTGGGAACGGCGTTGTCGACCAATGCTTCACGATTGAGCATCGCCTGTTCGAAGACGCGCGAGGGCGCCGGCAGAACCGTCGGCTTGATGCCGGAAATGTTTGCGTACAGTTCCCAGGCCACTAGCACCAAACTGATCGATATCACGGCCGGCGCTGTTTTGGCGAAGAAGCCCGCGACGTTACGCGGGTTGAATGACGATGAGACCACGAGCGTTCAGACGGCAGTGGGACTGTTGGCCGAGACCGTGACATCGAGGGTTACATGGCCGGCGCCGGGCCCGAAGCGGCAGAAGGCTTCATCGAGGGCCGAGAAGATCGCGCCGGCATCGCCGCGCAGCTTGGTGCAGAAATTCTTGGAGCGATCGTAGACGCCGGACTGCTTCAGGAAATCTATGCAGCCATAGATTTCGTCCATGTGGTCGTCAGTACCCATCACATAGAGCGAGAACTGCGCCGCCGCCGGCTGGCCAGTGGCCGGCGCGCCGCGCACCGCGGTGATGGCGGCTTGCTTGCGCGGGCCGAGTGGCCCGGCAGGTCCGCCGAACGTGTCGGAGCGGCAGATCGGATCGTCCGGCTCGCCTGGGCAGCCACGCGAAATGGTGGCCGACAGCACGCAATGCCTGCCGCTGCCAGACGCGGCCACGAAAAGGTCGCGCAGCGCAGGGAATAACACCTCGGGGGGCCCGACCAGCAAGGTCGAGATGTCGTCGGTCTCGATCCTGAGCTTGTCGCGGTACGGATCGAGCGCGCCGAGCGCGCCCAGAATGACGCCGACGAAATCGTCGGCCATTGGATATAGGGAAACCTGTGCGCCTGAAAACATCGCCCGCCTCGCTCCGCTGGTATTACCCAGATCAGCTTGTAGGGTCTGTGGGCTTGCCGCCCCCGTCTCAGCCCCGACCGTACGGAGCACCCCTGTGGATAGGCGCGTTAGAGCATCATTCGGCCGGTTGGGGAAGCTGTTTCTTGGCAAGCCGCGCCAAAGCATTGCTCGAGCGTCAGGGCAATTGGACATCGCCGGCGCGGAAATTTGTCTGGAACCTTCGCCATTTCGAGGGGTTGTCCCACCAGTCGCTGGACGCGATTCCAGGATCAATTTTCCGTTCGGGATTGTGTCAGAACAAGAGATAGAGCGGTTCATGATTTCCGCGAAACCGTGCACCGCTCCCGGCGACGAGTTCACAGAAATGGAGACAAATCATGTTCATGAAAATCCTCGCGGCTTCGGCCTTCACCATTGCCCTTGCAACATCCGCCATGGCGCAAAGCAATAGCGCAGCCGGCGCGGATGGGTCCGGCGGCAGCGGCGAGTCCGTCACTGTGGACCCAAGCACCCCGGCTTCGCCCAGTACGATCGATCCGGGCTCGACCAACAGCACGACCACCACGCCGGGCGACATGAATTCCAATGCGGACAAGAATTGCCCCACCAACCCGCAGGGTGCACAGACGGACGCCAACGGCAACGCCACCGCGCCGACCGTGAACGACAACAACTGCGGAAAGTAGTTTGCCATCGCGATAATGGGAACCGCGGAAGCAGTTTCCGCGGTTCCCATTATTGGGATTCAGTGTCCGCGACTACCCGCTGCCGGCTCTGGTGCCGCTTCACTACCCACCCGGCCAAAGACCCTTAATTCAGCGTACGGTTTGCCGGCCCGCGGGCGTGCGAACGAGGCATATATTTCCATCAGCCGTTTGAGCAGGCGCCCGTAGGTGAGGTGCCGAACCCGGCCATTGGCAAGATCGAACTCCACCGTCCCCCATCGCCTTACCGGACCCTTTCCGGTTGGCGGACCCAGTCGCCTGACCTGGAAGGCCAGCCTGATCTGGCGGTCGGCGACATCCAGATAGATACCGGGTTTAGCGCCCAATACGTGCCACATCCGGGCAACGTGCCCGATCGACATGTCAGACGAAATCGCCATGTGGGCCCGCCCAAGTCGAGCCCAGACGAAATCACCGGTTGGCTGCCGCATCCCCGACACCGAATTCTTGCAATAGGCTGGCGCCACCTCACGCACCAACCGGCGCATCGCGCTCGCCACGCTGTCCTCCAAATCCCGCCGCGATGCCCAGTCTGCTTCCGTGAACGGCACTTGTCCGAGGATGTCGCCGTCGTCGAAATTGGCCGACATCTTATGCAGTGTCACGCCGCCATGGACGGCATGCTGGCCATCCGCGACAAGACGATGGAGAGGATGCGGCCCCCGATAGTTGGGCAGCAGTGCCGGATGAAAATTAAGCCCGCCCTTGGGAAAGAGGTCGAGCAACTGCTGTGGGATCAAGGCCGGGAAAGCGAAGCAGATCAGCACATCCGCGGCGATGTCAGGCAGTTGCCGGCCAAGCTCGTTCCAGTCGTAAGGCCGGCGGAATTCGATCAGCTTTACCGGCGTGTTGCCGAGATAGCGTCTGAGCAAAAGCCGGCGCCTCAGCCTGCGCCGAAAATTGCCAATGCTGAAGCCTCTGGACGGGCTTTGAAAACCAGGCACGATGATCGCACCAACACGGTTTCCCGCCTCGATCCATCCGGAAAGCAGCGGCCCGGTATAAGCAGAAACATCCAGGATGAAAATTGCATTGAGTTGCCCGGCGAGTGCCGCAGGTTCGGAAGAAATCATCTTCTCAAGCCCAGCGGGGCAAGACATAGCGTCCCCGCGCCAGCAATTCGATCACCGTTACAACTCGGCCAGCCAGGCCCGAAAGCCAGCCAGGCCGGTCAGGCTGCCTTGGAAGAAAGCGGTCCCGCCGCAACACTTGAGAGTCTTTCCCGCTTCACCAACACCGGCTTTTCGTAAATCTTCCTCATGCTAATCCCCAATGATCAATCAACCTACACAGTTGGCCAGCAACGCAGCCAACTGTCAACCGCCGGACGGCGGCCAACAGCCTCTTTATGCGTATGATCCCTGGCAATCGACGAGCGTTTACACCCCACCTGCGGCCAAAACGGCTGGTGAACCTTATGAAACCGCCTTTTCACGAACCGGCAGCTTCCAGCCTGGTCTGACGAAATGGCACGTGTAGCCGTTGGGGTATTTCTCAAGATAGTCCTGGTGCTCGGGTTCGGCCTCCCAGAACGCTCCGGCCGGCGCGAGTTCGGTGACGACCCTGCCGGGCCACAGGCCGGAGGCGTCGACATCGGCGATAGTGTCCTCCGCCACACGCTTCTGCTCCTCATCGGTGTAGTAGATTGCGGAGCGATAGCTCATGCCGACATCGTTGCCCTGGCGATTGCGCGTCGTCGGATCATGGATCTGGAAGAAGAATTCCAGAAGCTGACGAAAGCTGATTTTCGCCGGGTCGAAGGTGATCTCGATGGCTTCGGCATGCGTGCCATGATTGCGATAGGTAGCGTTCGGCACGTCGCCGCCGCTGTAGCCGACCCGCGTGGCAAGGACTCCCGGGAAGCGCCGGATCAAATCCTGCATGCCCCAGAAGCAACCGCCGGCAAGCACTGCACGTTCGCTCGAAGTCGCCATGTCACGTCTCCTTGAAAGGCAATTCCGGAAGTGTAGCGGCTCTCCGTCGGGAATTGCGCGGCAACAAACTTGGATAGCGCCATAAATGGGCACTGTTGCCTGGTTCGTCCAGTCAGACGAGCGGTCGTCCGGTTGTATTATAGGGAATAGGATCGCACGAAGCCGTTCGCCCTAGCTGCGCGGATGCCGGGTCCGGCTGCTGGCGGCAGCCGGCAGATGTCGCGTGCCTGGCGGAACCACGGCAAAACTGATCGCCACCGGCGGTGCCTCGCGCGACCAGTTGAAAAGAACGGTCTTGACCGGGATATTGTCCACCCATGCCAGCAGCCTTGACGGCACGTGACGACCCGACCAGACCATCAGCATGCCGTGATCGCGCAACCGCTGCCTCGTGATCCAGGGTGCGAACCGCATATCGAGATCGGTGAAGATCGACGGCTTGTCATAGGCGTTGAGGCCAGCCAGCATGGCAAGATTGGTGTCGCCACCGACGATGTCGAGCCGGCCCGGCGCCGCCGCGTGCCAGATTGCCTCGGCCTCCTCCGAGATCGGCCGCGCCGGCCAGCAGACTGCGTCCATGCGCCCGCGCACATTGCAGTCCGTCCATCGGATCGCCCCATAGGCGCCCGACATGGCCACGATGCAGATGAAGGCGCAGATCGCCAGCCTTCTCATCTCGGCGGCACCGAGCCGGTGGCCGAGAAAGGCGAGCGCGACGACGCCGACAAGATTGTACATCGGTGCGCCCCAGGCTTCGCCGGTGCCGGTGAACAACGAGACGACCATGATCAGCACCGCCGGTCCAAGCCCCATCCAGCAGAGATAGACGAGCGTGTGGCGCTCGACCGGCACTTGCGGGGCTGGTGAGCGCCGCAACAGCCCTGATAGGGCCAACACCAGGAGAAAGCCGGAAAGGCCGGCCACCTGGACGCCGATATAATAGAGCCGCGCCCGGTGCTCGCTCACCCATGCATCGCGGCCGGCGAAATAGGTCAAAGGCAGGAAATCGATGCGGTAGAGCGCGATGGCAAGCGGCGCGACGACGGCGAGAAACACAGCCAGGCCAAGCCATGACCAGGGTGTCGCCAGCCGGCTGCGCGCGCGTGGGTCGCACAGCAGCCAGAGGCCGCCGAAGGCAAGCAGCAAGCAGGTGGAGAACTTGGCGTAGAGCCCGATGCCGGATACCAGTCCAAGCGCCAGCCACCATCCCGCCCCGCCGCCACGGCCGGCGCGCCACAAAAGCCAGCAGATCGCCGCCCAGAACGGCATCTGCGCATAATCGTGATTGAATTGCGGCGTCGGCCAGCCGAAGAAATAGATCGACGGCATCAAAAGCACGGCGGCCAGCGCTTTGTCGCGCCCGAGCGTGTCGCGAGCCAGCAGGTAGACCAGGATGAAAGTGGCCGAGATCGTCAGCTGGGCCACCAAATATTGCGGCCAGCGGAACGATCCGGTCAGGAGATGGCTGGTCTCGAGCAGCCAGCCGGGGAGTTGCGGATGCTTGTAGGTCAAAAGCACCCATTCGCGGCCCCACATGAAGCCTTCCACGACATCGCCGGGCGGTGCGGGATCGATGAGTGTTGGCACCATGGTCCAGCACAGGATCTGCACCAGGCACAAAAGTGACAGCAAACCCCAAGGGTGCCGAAGCAGGGCGGACCAAACCAAGGACGAGTCCAGGCCCACGGCAGGCAGTGCTGCCGGCACCCAACGATCCATGGAGTCGTCAATTCCCGCCATGCCGCGCTTAAATCACATCGCCCGGTTTGCCGAATAGCCCCAAGGTCAAAGCTTACAAAAAAGTATACTTGCGTGCCATTGCAACACCAAGATTGAGCGGGAATCTCGGAGTTCTATTGCCCTCCCCCGGGCAGAACGGGCCGCACACCCGATCCCACTTCAGCATTCCCGGACATTCGATGCGTCACCAGCATGCCGTCATCCACCACCGCGCGCTCGACTTCTGGCTGGCGCGCGCGGCGGTCCTTGTCATCATCTGCCTGCAGCTTCTGGTCATCAACGATCTTTCGTTCGGCCCTCGCTGGCTGGCGCCGGCGCTGGAGGCCGCCCTGCTCGTGCCCCTGTCCGTGGCCACCGCCTGGACGCAGGTCGCCAGCCAGAAAGCGGTCGAGGAAGAGCACTGGTATCTCGTCGGCCGTTTTCGCGTCATGATCCGCAGGACGGCCCTGGTAATGACCGGCGTAGTCAGCGTCATGAACTGCGGTTCGCTGGTGCTGCTGGTGCGCGTATTGCTGGCGGGACATGCCGGCAGCAGCGGCCAGACACTGCTGGTCGATGCGCTCAATATCTGGCTCACCAACATCATCGTCTTCGCCTTGTGGTTCTGGAGCACCGACCGCGGCGGGCCGCCGACCTGCGGACTGGTCAAACGCGCCCATGCCGATTTCCTGTTTCCGCAAATGACCCTGGACGATCGCGAGATCCGCGACTGGCTGCCTGGCTTCGTTGATTATTTCTTCCTCGCCTTTACCAATGCGACGGCGTTTTCACCAACCGACACCTTGCCGCTTTCCCAGCGCGCCAAGCTTTTGATGATGGCGGAGGCGATGATTTCGCTGCTCACGATCGCGCTGGTCGCGGCCCGCGCCGTCAACATCCTGGCCTGATCCACGGTTTTGCGACCTTGCGCCGAAGAGGAGCAGGGCCCCGTTTCCGTGAAACGATGAGCGGCCTGAAAACGCAAAAAAGCCCGCCCCGGCGTGAGCCAAGGCGGGCTTTTGGTTCGATCGAGCCCTCAGGTGCCGGTCCCAAAGCAAGGCAAGGCCGGCCGTCAGTCCTCCGGGGCTGGCCCGAACTTCCCCACGATCACCTCGAACAGAATATCCGAGATCCACATGGCGCAGACGCCGATGAGGAAGGCAGCCGCCAGCGTCGTCGTGTCGTCACCGGCCAGCGGCAGCCCGGTGGCGCGGGCATACTGGACCACGGGCAGCGTCAAATAGGCGGCGGCAAGCGCGCCGCAGATTGGCGACGCGACCATTTCTCGCAGCTGTAGCGATGACGCGACAAAGCCCGCAGGACGCCGCCGGCGAGACCGGCGGCGACGACCGGCCCCTTGATGCCGAGCAGGCCGAAGAGATCGTGCATCATTTGACCGTCCTCGCGACCATCATCATGGTTTCCATCGGCACAGTCTTTCGCCCTTGCGGTTGTGCGCCAGCAACGCCTTGACCTCGCCATCCGACAGCGCATCGACTGCGGCCGCCGACAGGCGCAGCGGGCTCGACACCACGCAAAATCCGCCCTTGGCAGTGGCGCAGCCTGATATCACGGCCACGACCGAGGCGAGCATCAATCCCTTGCCCATGATTTGAGCTCCTTTCGGGCGGCCGCGGACGGCAGCGCACCGATATCGTTCTGGACCTGGTCGGCAATCGCGCGCGCCTCGGCCTCGGTGGCAGCCTGTCGCGCGCGCTCCGCGCGTTCGCCGGCCAGCCGCTGGCGAACACCCCAGCCGAATGCCGCAAGGATAGCGGCGCCAACCCCCAGAATGGTCGGATTGGTGAGCAGGAAAGACATTAGCGCGCTCATCGGTTTGGCTCATCCTTGACAAGATAGCCGACGGCAAAGATCGCTATCGGCAGAAGCGATGCCCATGTCTCGGCGTCGTACCAGGATGGCCAGAAGTTGCGTACGATGACGCCCGCAACGGAGGCGGCTGCGGCGGCGATCGTGGCGGCCGTCAGCTTGTTGGTTGGACGGGTGGTCGGCTGGGTAACTGTGGCCATTGTCAGAACATCCCTTCAAGGGCGACGGCGAAATGGTGCCAGGCGGCGAGGATGACGAGCACGCAGGCGGCGATGATACCGCCAGTCTTCGCGGCCATCGGCATTCCGGAATTGTCAGGCGCTGGCGACGCCGGCTCGGCCGCCAGCACGGTGCCGACGGGCGTTTCGGCCTTTGGCGAAGCTGCTTGCGGCGACGGTTTTGCAGGCCGCGCGGATACAGCCGCCGGCGCCGACATCAGCAATGCCTGCGCCCGCACCAACTTGACCCGATCCGACCAGCCGCGCCCGAATGTCGCCCATGTCGGCAAGCGTTGCAGGAACGCCAGGCGCGCATCGCAGAGCCCGTCGATCACGACGCCGGCCGGTTTTGCCCTGGCCGCTGCGAGCGTGGCCGGCCCGATGCGCCCGTCCTGGGCAGCTCCCACCACCGCTTGCAGATACTTCGCTGCCCTGCCCGGTCCGCTGTTCACCGCGAAATCGAACGCGGCGCAGTCGACGCCATCTGGCAACTCGGCACCCAGCACGGCATCCCAATAGAACCGGCGAAAAACCGTTGCCACCTGGTCATCCCCGATCTTGCGCAGATCGGCCTTGCTGGCGTCGGCCTTCACGTAGCGGCGGAAGTTCGCCAGCGTGACACCCTTCATCGTGGCGCCGCCCGGATCGGCCGGATTGTCCGACCAGCCACCTTCGGATCTCAGAACAAGCGCAAGCGCCCGCGCGAAATTGCGGTCCATGGGTGTTTCTCCTTCGCGTTGTGATGGTTTTGGTCGACGCAGGAAGTCGGCCATGCCGTCTCCCGGGATGCCAATCCCTACGACAAGCGGACCAGCCCTCGGTAACTGTGCGTTGTCTGGCATGCCGCCTTGCACGCAGGCCGACACGTGATAGAAAAATGCAACTCCAGGACGAACGGGTTTCGGATGAGAAACTATATTGGCGCCGCGCAACGCCTGGTCTTCAACAGTCTGGCGGCCGCCATCGATCGTCGGCACAATATCGATCCGTTGGGTGCGGCACCGCGTGCGCCGAAGGCGGACTACCTGCAGTTGTTCGAAGCGGCGCGACAGGTGCGGTTTCCGGAGATCGACAGGCTGGAGGCGGAAACCGGATGCGCCATTGACCGCGACTGGCTCGACGAACTGGCCCTGCACACCCAGATCACCATCAAGACGAGCGCGCTCGCCTATCCGCACGGGCGCGTGCTTTACAGCTTGCTTCGCCGCCGATTGGCGGACAAACCCGAGCCGTTCACGACCGTCGTCGAGACCGGCACGGCGCGAGGTTTTTCAACGATCTGCATGGCCAAGGCGATGGCCGACGCCGGAGCCGCCGGCCATGTGATCACGGTCGACGTTCTCCCCCATCAACGCCGCATCTACTGGAACTGCATTGACGATCACGAAGGCAGGAAGACACGTGCCGAGCTGCTTCAGCCCTGGCAGGGGCTTGCCGACCGGATCGTCTTCCTGCAAGGCGATTCGTTGTTTCAGCTACCGAAGGTCGGCGTGAACCGCATCACTTCGCCTTCATCGACGCGCAGCACACAAAGAAGAACGTCCTGCTCGGATACCAGGCGGTTGCCGCCCTTCAGCAGCCCGGTGACATGATCGTCTTCGACGACGTCACGCCAGGCCAATTTGAGGGTGTGGTCGAAGCGGTCGAGCAGATCAAACGGCAAGGGTTGTACGAAATTCGCCGACTCGTGGCGTCGGACTCAAGAGCCTATGCCTGGGGGGGCAGACGCTAATGAGCCAGCTATACTCGTCATCGCCCGGAATACAGCACACACATGGTGGACGAGCCGAGTTGTTTATAAGGCTCGCAATCGGAACAATGTTCGCGCTTGCTGTTTGGACGGTGGACTGGGTGGCAATTCGAGGCGTGCCTTTCCCAGATCTGCAAAACTACATCATGAATTTCGACAATGGCGCCTACTACGTGTCTGCAGACGCGGCCTCTGTCGTCGAGTGGTATGCCCAGGAATATTTGTGGCGAAAAAGCATCTACGCGCTCAAGGAAAGCTTCGAGCTGCGCAGCATTTTTCCGCGTTGGCACTCGTTGCACTTCTGATTTTTAGCACATACGTAGCGGTCAAGGCTTCCGCTCCTGCCTATCTTCTTTTGTTAGTTCACCCCCAGCTGGTCGACCTAGCTTTTTCACAAGTGCGATCCGCCACGGCAATGGCTGCGATGTATCTTGCACTTCTATTGCCATGGCGCCTTCTCAAGTATGGTTTCGTTGCGGTGGCCACGTTCATTCATTCGGCCGTACTGGTCTTTGTTGGAGCGTTTGCGGTCGGTCAATTGATCACCCGTTTCAATGTGGCTCGACGGCATCATATCCTGATCTCGGCCGGTTACATCGGCGCCGTTGTCGTCGCTGCAACCCTCCTCAAAAGTTACTTACTCGGCTCTATCGGTGACAGGCGCGCGACGATCGAGGTTAACACAAGCGGATTCCTACTGACGATTATGGTCACGGCTTATGCTGTGCCGTTTATTTTCTTCAATCAGATGTTCAGTCTGCGGCCTTCATAGTCCTACTTGCATCGTCGCTCTGCTTTGCGATGTATCTCTACAATCAGAACGGCATTCGGTTCGTCGCCCTTTCCCTACCTGCCTTGGCGGTGGCAATCTCCGGTATCCCCGATGTTCAATGGCGGCGACTCACACTCACGGCAGCCGTGGCCTCCCAGGTGATTTTCTTCGGTTACTGGGCCAAAGGCATTTTTCGATGAAATCGATCCGTTGGATGGCCGAGAAAATATCTTGCAGAGATCGACAGTTGGCGGGTCGCTTTCGTAAAGGTCTTCGGTTCAATCTGGAGCAACGTCTTCTTCCAAGCGTTCTTCTGGCTGATGGTGGTCGGCAACATCGTAGCGATGTGCTTTGGCGACACTCTATTACAATGATCAACCGCCGAACTGCCACTTACGAACGACAATCGTCATCACGCCGCTACCGGGATCCTTGGTAACTCCTGTGTCGTTGGCGATGATGATGTCCACGCTATCGGCCATGACGACGCGAGCATCTCGGATCGTACAGCCCAGGAGATCGGCCGTGAAGCCCAACCAACACCTGTAACTATGTCACCACGCGCCGCCCCTGGTACTGCGACCTGAATCGTTAACGTCGTGCCGGTTGGGATGCTGGGCGTTGGGTTGACAAATATCTGCCCAACGGTGCGCAACTCACTTTCAGTGATGCCGCTGAAGGCGGTCAGGATCGCGCCGCCACTGACGTTCATGGCGTTCCCAACGAGCCAGTTCTTCCCACCATCGGTGACGTTTGTGAAGCGGACGCCATTGGTGAATGTCACTCCTGTCGTGGCGTCGAAAACATTGTTGACTAAACGGCAGCCGACGAGCTTTGCATTCTGGACAAGAATTCCGTCATCGACCGTGCAGCCCGAGCTTGGCGCGAGGAAGCCGCCAAACACGTTGTTCTCGACCATTAAACCGCCAAAAAGCCTATTGCCCGATGGCGCGCCGATCCGAATGAACGACGAAATCCCCATGCCAGGAGAAAATCGAAACTGGTTGCCGCTTACCGAGCCACTGACCGGGTCGTTGGCCTGATCATTGGTGATCTGAATACCCTGGTTCTTCTGGGTCGCCAAGTACGGCGACTGCGACATGTCAAACATGTTGTCATCCACCGCGAAGCCGGTGCTACGATGGACAATAATGCCGTTGTGGGACACGTCCGCGACCATGTAGACTTGGAGCCAGCATTTCCGGATTTTCACGCCGGCTCCATCACGAACATAAATCTGGCAATTGCCGCCCGCGCCCTTGGTCTTCATACCCTCAATGACTGTTCCATTGCCGAAGTACGAGACTATATTGCCCGTAGGGATCGCCGCTGGGACTGTCAGGTCCGTTCCATCTCCACAGCAATCCTGAACGTCACCATTGATGATGCGCAACGAGGCAGAGCGATAATCGAGAATGCCAAACCGATCGATTTGCGATAACAGTGGATTGTCGATCAAGCAGTTTTGAGTGTTGCCCATATAGATACCGCCGCCGCAGCGTAGGATCTCGACATCGCGGAAGACGCAGCCTAAACCGCCTTTGTTGTTAACGCCGCATGCTGGTATCGATCCGAGGCTGTCCAGTGGCCCGCCCTCTGGGCCAGTGCCGCGAAAGCCGTCGATGACAACTCGCTCCATGATCACCGATTGCGGAAGCGCAGAGCCAGCGCCGACGCCATCAGTGTCCCAAAGCGCAAATGCGTGGCCGTTGCCGGCGGCGCCGGTCAGTTGATTGCCAACCGCCTTGAAATCATGAAAGCCAAGCCGCAGGGTATGGCCGACAAGCCGGAAGAGCGGCGTTCCATTGACCATCGCGCTGGTAACGGTCGATATGTTGCGGCCGAAGCCTTCAATATTGAACTGCCCGAACATGATGTCGATCGTCTGGTTGACTGTGATGGCAGTAGGCGGCAGCCGAATGTTGCCGCAGTTCTTTCCGTCGACGATGTGGACAGCAGCAATGATCGCCGCCGTATCAGCGTTGGCGTTTCCCAGCCCAGCGCCGAGCATACAAAGATCGAGGATGCTCTCCCTCAGCACCCAATATCCGCCGCCCACCGCATCCACGGTTCCATCCGGCATGAAGCGATCGGTGGAGCGGAAATATGCCAGCGCCGGGTATCCGCCGGCGGTGATTGCCGCCAGCGACATGCGGGCGTAGTTGGCGCCGCCGACAAGGGTTGCCGGCGTGTTGAAGACCGGAGCGTAGAACTGCGTGCGGATGGCTTTGACGCCAGCGGCGATGGTGGCGCCGGCAGCTGCGGCCACCGACACGTAGATCGGCACGTTGACGCCCGACACCATGGCGGCGTCGGCGGCATATTGCTGGGCGAGATCGCGGGCGCGCTCCGCCTCGGCGATGACGCCGGCCAGCTCGTCCCTCACCGCCGCCGTCGCGTCGCCGACAAGATCGTCGGAGCTGAAGAAGGCAAGCGTGATGTCGTCGCGCCCGACGGCAGGCGCCAGCGTCTGGAAGGCATAGACGAAACCGGCCGACACCGCGCCTTCCTGTACATGCACCGTCGTGCCCTTCTGCATGGTGCGGCTGGTGCGGGCGTCGGCTGCGCGATACCAGAAACCTTGCGAGGCGGTGTAGATGCCGTTCAGCCTGGCGTCGTCCTGGTCCTTGACCAGAACGCGGTCGCCGACCGCCGTCTGGACCCCATCCATGGCCTTGAGCCCCTCGATCCACGCGACGCCGTCGACGATGACAGTTTCGAGGTTCGCAGTGGTCGCCAGGCGCACGGGTTCGCGTTGGTGACATAGACGACATCGGCCTCCGTATCCCAGGCGAGCTCGACGGCGGCCGAAGGATGGTCCCAGCCGAAGTCGAGCGCCCCGAGGCGCGGCCAGTAGCGCGGCAGGCGAAACGGCTCGCAGGCAATCAGCGCCTCGGCCACCGGGAAGATGCGGCCCGAGCCCAGCACCGGAATGCCGCGGGCGCGGGCATCGCGCTCATGTTCGGGATAGGCGGCGACGATCGCCGCGCGTTCCCCGGGCGAATAGTGCGGCGCATCGTCGATGGTCATGAGGGTGACGTGACGGCTCATTGCGCTGTCCTTGAATCATCTTGCGAGGCGCCGATCGTATGGTGTTGTTCGCACTTGGTTCTGGCGGCCGTCGCCGGCGGCCACTTCCCCCATGGCGAGTAACCCCGCGCGGGGATCGGGTCAGCCCCTCAGGACTTGTACCCTTCGTTCAGGCAGTCGTTCCGCCAGGCCCAGTCGAAGTCGGCCCGCGACATGGACTGGCCCATGCCCGGCTCGACAAACGGACCGGCGGTGTTGTCGATATAGACGATGAAGCGCGCCTCCTTGGTGAAGGCGCCAACCTTGGCGGTGATGACGCCGCAGGTCTGGCCGGTCGAACTGTCGCCGGTAAGCTGGACATGCGAGAAGGTGGCCGAAGCATCGCTTATCAGGCCACGCATCTTGCCTTCGGCGCCGGCGATCGCGTCGGCGCGCCAATCGCCGCTGCCGCTGCAGGCTGAAAGCAGTGCAGGCAGGAAGAACAATTTTATGAGGTGGCGCATGTCGGCTCCCGAACGTCGCGCCACAAGCTACTCGACCTTCAGTTGCCGCCAAGCGGTGTTGCAAATCATGGTTTCGGAGCGGTTTCACCCATCCGCTCCACTTCCCCCGCCGACAGGAACAACATTACCACGTCGCTCATTCCCAGCAGCGGCTTGAAGGTGACGATGGTGATGCCGCCGGTGGCGTTGGTGCGCGTCAGGCCTTCGGAATAGATGTCGAGCGGCGGCTCCTCGTCGAACCAGACGCCATGCAGCGTCTCGCCCTGCCATTTCTCTCGACCCTTTTCGTAGCTCTTGAACGACAGCACGCTCTCGCCGGCCTGCACATCGCCGCCGCCGCCATGGCGCACCACGACGCTGTCGAGCGCACCGGGCGCGCCGCGCCCCATGATGGTGTCCAAAATGGCGTCTGCCGGTATCATGCCGGTGCCCCATGCCGCCTGCTGCTGCGGCGGGCCGATCAGCACGCGCTGCGGGTTGTCGCGCGTGCCCTCGCCGGTGACGCCGGCGGCCCACAGCCGTACCGGCGTGTCGAACACCTTGCCTTGCCACCACGCGGGGTAGCGGCCGGTGAGGTGCATCGCCCACTCGGCGCCGCCTGCTTTTGTCTTGCCGAGCTGGTTGCCGGCCATGAACAGCCGCTCCCGATAGGCGGCTCCAGCCGCGTGAAATTCGGCCTGGCGCTGATAGGGCATGTAAGCCGCCAGCAGATTTGAGCGACGCCGGCGGTCAAGCTCCGCCAGCAGCGTCAGATAGTCGGTTCGGGCCGAGATCAGACGGCTCCTCGAGGAACGGTTTGACGACGTTTTCAAGGGCGCGGATGCGGCTGCGGATCTCGTCATCGCTCAGGGCGTCCAGTTGGTTGACGGCGACATCGAAATCCTTGGGCAGCACCGACAGCACGATCTTCAGATACTGATCCGGCTTGTCGGCGCGCACCTCGGCGAGGACACCGGCGCCATGCGCCCGAAAATCGGCTCGTACGGCGGCGAGGAAATCATCGCCCAGTGTTTTCTTGGTCCGCTTCGGCCGGGGCGTCTTCGCGGCTACCGGACTGGCAGCAGGCTTGCGCCTTGCCGCCCTGGCCTTGCGGCGCGCCGGCCCGGGATTGGTTTCCTCAGCCATCGGCCTCCCCCAAGGTATCGCCCGCCGCCGCCTTCGGCGCCGCCGCTCTGGTTCGCCGGACCGCCTTTTTCGACCGAACGGGCTTCTTCCCGGCCCGTTTGGCACGCTTCGGCCTTCCGACGGGTTTTGCCGCACCGGCCCGCGCCTTGAGCTTCGCCATGGCGAGGCCGACAGCGCGGCAGTCGATACCGGCCTGCGGAAAGCAGAAGCCACCGCCCGCCTCCCGTACCATGCCGATCAGCACGCCGGCGGGAACCTCCTCGACCTGGCCGAGGCGCGCCACCGGGCCGGCGCCCTCGAATTCACCGATGGCGCTGACGATCTCGCGGCCGTCATCGCCGGTGATGATGCTGGCATAGCGGGGCATGGGATTTCTCGCATCTCGCGGAAGCAGCGCTCTACGGCGCCACCGCACCCGTAGGCAACCCGACCAGGGGTCAGAAACACAAAACCCGCCTCGGCGGCGGGTCGGTGGCGCAAATCAGCACCATGGATGGATTTATAGCATCGCTGCCCTCACCGGTCAATGCCAAATAGGAAAAAATTCACATCTTCAGGGAAGGCATGATCCCGACCGCTGACATTTATCCGGCTATCCATGAACCGGCTCCTGTGAAATCATCAGCGACAGCTCATGGAATGATTCCCGTCGCACGGCCTTGTAGGAGAGGACGATGGACAGACCGGCCATGGCATCCGTCTTCAGGATGCGGCACGCCCCGGCCACGGTCTCCGGTGTGCGCAGCACCGGCCAAGGCCAGGCGGATCCAGCCATCCGGGTGCACTCGCTTGGCGAAGCGATCCGCTTCGTCGCCAACGCTTACCCCAACTACGACATCGGCACTGTCGCCATAGACTGCGGCGACCCTTCGATCCCGCGCCTCGGCAGCCTGGAAGTCAGGGCGCTTTGGCGCGAGTATGGCGAGCGCTTGACGCAGGAGTAGCGCCTTACCGCTGACGATCGGCGCGCTGGTTCCTGCACGCCGGCCGGATCGGAAACGCTACTGATGCGTTCCACTGCGATCAACGGAGGGAGAAATTCATGAACGTCGCCAACCTGCAACTCGAGGGCCTGCTGATGGCCGTCGCCTCGATCAACCACGTCCTGGTCAAAAAGGGAGTACTGACGTCGGAGGAGATCGATATCGCGCTCCGCAAGGCCGAGGCGTCGGAAACCGGCGAGGAGCGATCCGACGGCATGTCGGCGTCGAACCGCGACGCCGTCAATTTTCCGATCCGGCTGCTGGAACTCGCCAATCAGTGCCAGCCGGAGGCCGACATGCCGTCTTTCTCGAAGCTGGCCCGCATGGTCGGCCAGATGAAGGAGCCCTACAACGATCAGATGTGAGGCTTCCGCCCCAAGGACGAGCTCTCTATGCCCTGTCCCGGGCGGGCCTCTTCGCCTGTCCCGGGCGGGCCTCTTCGCCTGTCCCGGGCGGGCCTCTTCGCCTGCCCCGGGCGGGCTTCCTACGCCCTGCCCCGGGCGGGCTTCTTACGCCCTGCCCGGCCATCCCAGGCTCAGCGCCAGAATTCTTCCCGGTCCATGGACCGCCGCGAACAGCAGTCCGGCCAGGAACGAAAAATGGTCGACGAAGAAGCCGAACTCGGCCTGGTTGCCGGCCCAGTGGCCGGGTCCGTGGAAGGCAAAGGCCAGGAACAGCACATAGGCCGCGGCAACCAGGGCGGCTTGGGTAAAGAAGGCGCCGCTGAGGAAACACAGCACCAGGGCCACCTCCAGGATTGCCGCGCACCATGCCAGGAAGAGCGGGAACGGAAAGCCCGCGGCCGCGATATAGCCCGCCGTGGCCTCCATGCCCATGAACTTGAAGGTGACCGCCATCAGGAAGACGGCGGCGAAGATCAGGCGGGCGACGAGAAGGGCCGCGGTCTGCCACGGCGATTGTGCGATTTGAGTCGACATGGTTGTTCTCCAGCTTCATCAGCCCCAAGGACGCACCGGCACGCGTCATTCCTACACGTCAGACGAGATTTTTCGCCGCTGCCGCTTCTCCGGCTGATGGGGAAGCACACGGCGCGCCCGACCGGCTGAGGTTTAGAATTCTTAATCGTCCTGAAACTTGTCTGTAACCTTGATCGTGATATTATTAGCCGGGGCTAATGCACGGCTGTGTCTGGTGCAGATAGGGGTGGGCAGGTTTTGGGCGCAAGCATCAGGCTGGGGACGAAGTCCTATCTGGTCCGGACACCGGTTCTGGGGTGTGAGGGCTGCGGCGGCACCGGCCAGGTTTTCCAATGCCCGCGCTGGACGAGTTCCAACGGCCTTTGCTGCCCCGCCGGCACGCATCGCCGCGGCTGTCCCGGCGCTAGCGCGCGCTGCGCCCAATGCAGCGACACCGACAGCGCCGACCCGACGTCTTCATTGGCCTAGGCTGCACTGGCATTGCCCGGCGATGGAACCAGCATCGCCGATCCGTGTTATGTGTGACCGCGACATATAGGCGTCCGCGCGACCATGCGGCTTACAGAAAGTGAGACCCGACATGCCCGACGACAAATCCAAGACCAAACAGGACCGCAAGCTGGTCTCGAGCGAGGAAACTTACGAGGTCGCGGCCTTCGCGCGCAAATACGGCATTCCGCAGAGCGAGGCCCAGACCATCATCAAGCGCTACGGACCTTCCCGCAAGAAGCTCGACAACCACATGGCCGCGCGCGGATAAAAAAGTAGCGGCCGCAAGGCGGCAACCAATTCGCCGGCATGGCGTTGAAGAATGCTGCGGGCCGCGTCAACCGGGCTCGGCGGTACGGTGAACAGGATGTCTTTTTCCCGGTTTCTCATCCTGGCCAACGAAATGGCAGACGAGCATCTGTCCCGCCCGGCCCGCGGCATGCCAAACTGACGGAGCCTGCCAGGGCTGGAGCAGCCGTATGGCAGGCAAAGCCAGGCCGGCGAAACGAAGGGCGCAACCATGTCCGATACAACACGCAGGACCGGCAGTTGCCTTTGCGGCGGCGTGCATTTCGTCGTGACCGGCCAGCCGTCGCGGGTTGGCCTTTGCCATTGCAAGGATTGCCGCAAGGCGGGTGGTTCGGCCTATTCGGCCTTTGCCATCTGGCCGCGCGATGCGTTCGAGACATCGGGCGAGGTCGCCAGCTACGGCACACGCAGCTTTTGCCCGACCTGCGGCAGCCGCGTCGCCTGGGTCGACGACAACGAGGCCGAGGTTATGCTCGGCAGCCTCGACGTCGCACCGACGGATTTGGCACCGCAATATGAATTGTGGACCGGCCGGCGCGAAACCTGGCTGCATGCCTTGCCCGACGCCGAGCAGTTCGAGCATGACCGGCCGCAAGCACAGGATGTCGACCTGGCGGCGCCCAGGGCCTTGTCGGACGCCGTCGCGCGCGACTGAGCATGGTTAAAAATTGATCCTCCGGGCCTGGAACCCTCCCCTGTCGTCGACGTTATCCGGCGCTTCCTCGGTGCATGTCGGCCGATGTGCGTGATTCATGGAGACGACCGTTGAACGACAAGATGTTTCCCCGACCGATCCGCCTGAAATTCGCCCCCGAGCGGGAGCGCGTGGTGCGCAGCGCCTGGGAGGGGCTGGAATGCCTTGGTGACTGGCCGGCCGGCCAAGGCCGCCGATACCGCGCGGCGCTGCGCAGCTGCCGCGATGCGCTGGACGGCTGGACGCCGGCGGAAAAGGCCATGCGGGCGATGATCGACGCCGCGCGCGAGGCGCGCATCCTCCAATGAGGACCCAGTAGCGGGAGAAACCAATGGCCGGTTTGATGCTGTCGACACCGCTGCGGGTCAGGCCCCATGGCTCGGCCACGATCCGCGAGGTGGCCACGCTTCAGGACGCCAGTGAAATCCTGATCGACTGGCCACAAGCCAGGCGCGGCTCCTTCTATCAGACCGCGCGCGAAAAAATCGAGTCGGCGCTGGCTAACAATGAGGGCGCGGCACAGGCGCAGGAAGCCTTCACCGCGCTCTGCGATCATGCCGGCCTTCTGGTCAGGTAAGTAAAGGCACCGTAGGAACGAAAAAGCAGGCGAACTCGCCTGCTTTTTTGTTGCGGAACCGCTTTCGGTCATTCTACTGGCAGATCGCCGTCCACGATCGGGTGGGAAGCCTCGAAGCCGAAGCTCTTCGGCGCCATCAGCATCAGGACGATGACAATGGCAATAGAGGCAAGCAACGCGGCGGTACTGGCAACATCTCTCACGGATCCATCCTTTCCAGGTCCGGTTTTGTCACAGAAACGTTTCCTGGTCTGCAAAGTTCCTACGCCGCCATGACAATGCTGCCGAATGATCTCTACTGTTTCGGCGGCTGGGGCGGCACTTCGCCCGGCTTGATGATCGGCGTCTTGCCTTCGTCGGGCGCCGGCGCGGCCATGCCCTGGTCGCCAGTGGGCGGCGGTTTCAGCACGCCCCCGCAATCGCTGAGCTTCTCGCTCAGATCGCCGTTGCCGGGCTGTTGCTTGCCGCCCTGATCCGTTTGTGCCCGGCATTTGTCGGCCTGCTGGTTCGGCGACTGCTGAGCCGTCTGTGCCGCTGCCGGCAGTGCCAGGGCCAGCATCGCGGCGCATGACGCAATGGCGAGGGATTTCATCTCGGCCTCCTTCGTTGAAGCCGCCCCACGGCGGCATTCCCTTCACCGGGGACAACGCCCGCCGGCGCAAAAGGTTGGCCCAATGGATTGGGAACAAGGCTTATTCGCTGGACCGGTCCGTTGCGCCCGGAGTGGCTTTCCTGTCGCCCTCCCGCGCAGGGCAGGCCTTGGGCTCGAGCCGGTGAAGAAGCCCCGCGACGATCAGCACGATCAGCGTGGCGAACCCGGCCACCTGCCACAGGCCAAGACCGCAGGCGACGCCGATCGCGCCCGCCAGCCACATCCCGGCGCCGGTCGTCAGCCCGTGGACCTCGCCGCGCGAAAACAGGATCGAGCCGGCGGCGAGAAAGGCAACGCCTGCCGTAACCGCTTCCACGACGCGGATCGGATCGACCTTGACCGACCCTTGCGCAAACATCGGTGCGTGAATGATCTCGATCGTCAGAATGCCGAAAGTGGCCGCGGCCACACAGACGAGGATGTGCGTGCGAAGCCCGGCGGGGCGATTGCGCCATTCGCGCTCGAAGCCGATGATCGCCCCGTAAAGCGTCGCCAGCAACAGCCGCGCCGCGATGACCGGAAACGAGGTGTAAGTGGGATGGCCGAATTCCTCGACGAGCTGTTCCATGATGTCCCTGTGGCGATGAGACTTTCCAACGTGGGCGGCGGACCGTGGTTCCCCCGGGATCGCCGTGGTCGGCGCAAAGGCCGGCGCTTGCGAAGGCCCCGCAACCAATCCCGTTCTCCAGCCGTTGCCTGTGCCGGAGGCCAGCCATGTTGGAGCATTTCCAATCTATCGACGTCGATATCGAGGGCGCCGGCATCTTCGTGCGCCGCGCCGGAGCCGGACCGGCGGTGCTTTTGCTGCACGGCTTTCCGCAAACCCATCTGATGTGGCGCGATATTGCGCCCCTGCTTGCCGACCGTTTCACCGTCATCTGCGCCGACCTGCGTGGCTATGGGCGCAGCGCTTGCCCGGCCTCGAGCGCCGATCATGCTCCCTATGCCAAGCGGGCCATGGCATCGGAGATGGTGGCGATGATGGCCAAGCTCGGTTTTACCAGCTTCATGGTCGCCGGCCATGATCGCGGCGGGCGTGTAGCCTACCGCATGGCGCTCGACCATCCCGACCGTATTGAAAAACTCGCCGTGCTCGACATCGTCCCCACGGCCGACGCCTGGGACCGGGCCGACGCCCGGCTGGCCCTCGGCTTCTGGCCGTGGTCCTTGCTGGCACAGCCCGAACCCTTGCCGGAAAACATCCTGGCGGGCGCCGCCGACGCCATCGTCGACAATGCGTTGGGTGGCTGGGGATCGTCGCCCGATGTCTTTCCAGCCGGCATCCGCGAGGCCTATGTCGAAGCTTTGCGCGACCCCGCCCACATCCACGCGATCTGCGAGGAATACCGGGCCGCGGCAACGCTCGACCGAGACCACGACCGGGCGGACAAAGCCGCCGGCCGGCGCATCGCCTGCCCGGTGCTGGCCTTGTGGAGCGGGCAAGGCGCGCTCGCCGAATGGTATGCCGGCGAAGGTGGGCCGTTGGCGCTCTGGCGGAACTGGGCTGACGACGTGCGAGGCCGAGCGATGTCGGGCGGACATTTCTTCCCGGAGGAGGCGCCCGCGCAAACGGCAGGTGCGCTGATCGATTTCTTCGGCGGGCTCAAGTCGGGTACCGGTTAGCCACCTCCACCGGGCACCTCGGATCAACCGGCTGGTTCCTTCGCTATATCCTCGCCCTCGGGCTCGCCGGGCCGGAAAGGATCGGGCATTCGCGGACATTCCTCGAACCGATGGTCGCGGCCGCCGCAGAAGGAACAGCACATCGCCTCACGGCCCTCGTTTCCGGGCCGCCATTGCGGTATTTCGTAAGGTTTCCTGCCGTCCATGCCCAGCAATGCGCGACGCACGATTTAGTTGCGCGGCGCGCCACCGCGCGCCCGGCAAAGCCCGTCGCGGAACCAACGGACACGATAGGCGGTTATGTGCGACAATGCATGCGGCCCATTCC
This sequence comes from Mesorhizobium sp. URHB0026, assembly GCF_054059755.1. Classification (NCBI taxonomy): domain Bacteria; kingdom Pseudomonadati; phylum Pseudomonadota; class Alphaproteobacteria; order Hyphomicrobiales; family Phyllobacteriaceae; genus Mesorhizobium; species Mesorhizobium sp. URHB0026. The sequence goes on from NZ_JBSSCN010000001.1 coordinate 5,270,696, forward strand.
CGGCGAATCCGGACCAGCCGCGTTCGCAATTCTGTCAAACCGAAGAGAAACCATCATGTCCGCTCGCGTTCCGACCCTGTTGACGGCTATGGGCGTCGTGCTCGCAGCGACCGGTCTGGCCGACGCCCGGCCCGACAGCCGCTCCATGGTATGCGCTCAGATCCGGGCCATGATCCAGAACCACCGCGCCGTGGTGCTGACCACCGGCCCCAACACCTACGATCGCTATGTCAGGCAGTTCGGCAACGAGTGCGACTGGCCTGAAGTGCCGATGTCAGCCTATGTCCCGTCCCGCGACGGGGACTGTCCGGTCTATCGCTGCGAAGAGCCGGTCAACAATTTCCCGAATTGACCGCAAGCTGACTGCGCGCCATAACGGACCGGCTTTCCCGCTTCGTCTAATGGTAGGACAGCGCCCTTTGAAGGCGTGAATCGTGGTTCGAGCCCATGAGCGGGAACCAGGCAATTGCAAAGCCAACGATGTAAACGGAACCAGCTCGGGTAGCGCCCGATCCTCTCCGATCAATCATGCCGTGATCCGGGACAGGTAGAGAACCGCCCGATGATCCTGCCGGGCAGGAGGAAGGTGGCTTCCGCCTTGAACCTCGGTCGCGATTGACGGCCAGGTGACGTTACGTTAACTTTAATTCAGGTTAAGCTAAAATAGGGGAATTTAATGAAGTTGACATTCATTTGCCTGGCGCTTGTCCTCGCCGGTTCAAATGTCGCTGCGGCGCACCAAAAGAAGGCGACCGTCACCACCGCGAACGCGTGTGCTGGTCTGTCGATCAAGGCGGCGGTGGCAGCAAAATTGGACTGCACAGCAACCGGAACAGCTACATCGACCCCGACCGACGCAGCGAATGCCAAGCCGCGCCTTGGGTACCAAAACCCTTGGACCATGTCCTCGTTTGGCCTTTGATGTTCCCGAAATTTTGGCTGCCCAGAAGCGCCGAGACCGAAGCCGCCGGGCCTTCTGTCAGGCGTGAGCGCTGTCAGATCTCGTCCCTGGCCTGTTCCCGCAGGTCCTGAGCTTCTCGACAATCAGACCATCTGATTGGGGTCGCTTCCTGCGTCAGCATGAAACCTTGCGGCCTGTCGGACGTTCAATGACGTCCAACAGGAGAGTTTCATGGATCCGGCAACCGCGGCGGTGATGATCATGCTGTCGTGCAACGCATCGCTCTGTCGGCCCATGGAGTCGCGCCCGGTCGTCTATTCATCGATGGCGGAGTGCCAAGCGGCGCTTGAAATCAGATTGGCACCGTGGCCGAGCGGCGAAATGGTCGGCCGGTGCAAGCAGATTGACCGCATGGCGACCGGCTCGATTGCCCCGGAAGGCTATGCCTCCGTTCAAGTCACGCGTGGAATCGGCGGCAATGCGGTCACCACCAACTATTTCGTTCCGAGAGCCGACGACTGAATCAGAGGCTGCACACCGGGGCTACCGGGCGCTTGAAGACTTCGCCCGGGACATCGGTAGATGTTGAACCGAACCTCCTGAAACCATTTCATGGACCCCGCGTTGACGACCGGGGCACCGCCAGACACTGGAGAGAGTCCATGACCGTCAATTGCCGCATATCCATCGACAACAGGCCTGACGCCACCAATGTTACTTTCCAGGCGGTGCCGCGCATTGGCGAGAGCGTGTCCCTGTCGGTCGACGGAAACCCACAGGATCTGCGGGTCTCGCGCGTCGTGCACGTTCCCAACGGTGGACTGGAAGGCGCCGCGATCATCGTCGAAGTCACGACCAACATCCTCTAGGGATTGGTTCGCGCGGAGATGCCCGGAAAGCCCCATGCTACAGTGATCGGCGGCGATGAAACCTCATGCCGCTCAACGCGTTCCACGGGCTAAAACATCGTCTAGGCCAATGCAAACTGCATGGTTCTCCAGGCCTGTCGTCGTTTCGGTAGGCGTTGCCGGAGCCATCCGCAACCTCTCCAACACACAACAGGCGATCGGACTCCTGGCGACACATTGGCGCGATGCCGAGAGCCGGAAACAGCGGTCCGCACTGCGCGCCTGCCGCAGGGCAACGAGCGGCGACTTGCCCCCCGAAACCGCCAGGGAGGCCTATTTGGAAGCCACGCGCGAGGCGCATATCGCAGCCCGACAGGGAACGGGGGACAGCGTCCGGACCGGCCGATCGCCCTAGATGCCGAAACCCGGCGAAACGCTATCGGCCTCGCTGCCGGCCTGCGCCACGATGATTGATGCCAGGGGCGCGCTCAAGTGCCATTTGAGATGGCCGGGCGACCGTTCCAGAATGGCGGAGCCATCCAGCGACTGCGGCGCCACACGCTGCAGCACGACAGTGCCGAACCCCTTGCGCGTGGTCTGATCGCGCCGGTCGCCGGGACGCGGTTCGCAGTTTTCCTCCCAGGTCAGCTGGAATTCCCGTTCGCCCGCGGAGCCGGGAGCATGGGCTCCGGAGCCGATGGTCCAGGTAATCTCGACCCTGCCGCCTTCGCTGCCCAGCGCGCCATACTTGGAGGAGTTGGTGCCCAGTTCGTGAAAGGCCATACCGAGGTTCTGCACCGCGTTCGACTGCAGCGTCAGGACCGGGCCGGAGAGCAGTATCTGCTCCTCGAGGCCGAAGGGCTTGAGATGTTCCTGGATAAGGTCGAACAGGCTCGCCCCCGCCCACTCCGATGTGACGAGCAGATCGTGCGACCGCGACAGTGCCATGATGCGGGCGCGGATCAATTCCTCGAACTCGCCTGGACCGTTCGAGCGCTTGCTGGTCTCCCTGACCATCGACAGGATGACCGCGAACTGGTTCTTGACCCGATGGTTGACCTCCCGCATCAGCAGCCTGATCCGGCGCTCGCTCTCCTTGGCGGCGGAAATATCGCGGGCGATTTTCGAGGCGCCGATGATGTCGCCATTGCCGTTCTTGATCGGCGAAATCGTCAGTGAGACCGAAATCAGCGCTCCGTCCTTGCGCTTGCGCGTTGTCTCATAGCTCGCGACGCGGTCGCCGCTGCGAATCTTGCTGATGATCTCGGTCTCCTCGTTCTTGAGGTGATCGGGAATGAGCATGAGGACGGATTGGCCGACCGCCTCCTGGGCGGTATAGCCGAACATCCGTTCCGCCGCATGGTTCCAGCTTTGGATGACGCTGTTCAGGTCCTTGCTGATGATGGCATCGAAGGAGGAATCGACAATTGCCGCGAGCCGGGCGTCGGCGGTCGCCCCCTGTCTGTCGCTGCCGTCGATATCGTTCATCGCCACCCGCAATTGCATCTTTCCCGATCAAATAAGGCGCAAACGGATCAAGGCAATCGCCGGCGCGAGAATGGAAGACTTACCGCGAAATTTTCACTCCGCCTGTTCCGGCGGGGTCTTGCCGTCGCCATGGGGCAGGATCACGCCGAACTCCTGCGACTTGGCGCCGACCTCGGCCGTCAGGAAGCCATCGGAGGCAAGGCCACGGCGCAGCAATTCGCGTACCGCCGCCGAGCGGCTGGGCATGCGTTTGTCGAAACGCCAGTTTTCCAGCGCGGCCAGCTCATCCTGGGTCAACATGATCTGGAGTCGTTCCGGGCGTTCCAGGTCAGCCATGCGCGCCTCCTAGCGCCAAAGATCAGGCGAGTTAGTAACCGCCTCATTCTACTTACAGTTAGGAATTTCCGCATCCTGCGTCAAGCGCGGTCAGTGGGTGAATGCAGCGCCGTACCAATGATGATCATCGAACGAAGGTTGCGCGTTCGTGTCATTATGCTAACCGACTGATTTAATTTGTATTTTTTTCGTTTTTCACTTGCCATGAGCCGACATGAGGCGCATCGTGCCAACTTGAGGAAACCAACTCGCTTCGGGAGGTTTCGATGCGATACGACTATTCCACACGGCTGCGTGAAGATGTCTATGCGAGCGTCCGCGCAGCGTTGAAGACCGCGGGCATCATCAACGTGTCGTTGGTGGCGGAAAGGATCAGGGTCAGGAACCTGGCCGAGAACGTCGCCCTCGAGGACATTGAACATCTGGTCCTGCAGGCTGCCCAACTGGTTGGCGCTGCGATCGAATTCGACGCCTTGGGCAACGGATTGGCCCCGCCTGGAACCGGACTCGTCGAGAACCGTGATGAGAGCTCGATGATCCCTCTCGGTCTGCATCGATCAGGCTCGATGCAATAGCCAAAGCGCCAGGGTGCGACGGCTCCATGCGCCATGGAACCAGTCCGGCCTACGGAGATTACCGCATCGTCCAGCAGAGGAGGATGTCGTGAAGGCCCTGCGCAGTCTGCTTGCCGAACTGTCGTCCAGCTGGCTCCAGCGCCGCAAGGCGCAAAAGCCATTCGCTGGAAATCCAGTCAAACCCGTGCCCCGCGTTGCCCACCAGGCCGCGAGGATCCGGCCGGCGCACAAGCCAAGGCCGCCCTCCTCCCGCGATGTCGCTTCCAATATGTGAACGCCCGAAATTGACCGGATCAACCGGGACCTAGGTCGCGGCCGCCGGGGCCTTTCGGGAGGTGGCCCGCTGTCGCCGCATCCGGCGTTTGGCGACGAGCTTGAGGGCGATTGGCGGCTCGTTCGACAGCGCGCCCACCACCGCGTCCACCATGCCATGCGCCACAAAATCCGCGTTGATGTCACGGGCGAGCTTCGCGGCCGCTTCCTTGTCCTCATTGGCGGCCTGCGACCAGAACACGATTCCCACCCGCAAAGCCGCTTTCGCCCGCTTCAGCCGGCGAACCAGAAACCGGGCGTGCTTGATGGAATCCCGGTTCAGGAAGCCGACCACCACGGTATCGATGGTTTCGAGTTCGAGACGGCGGATGTTCGCGGGTTCCATATCGGCAAAGCCGGCCTTCGAGACCGTCGTGCCTTGGACTTCCAGCACCTGTGCCAGCATCGCGGCGGCGGCATCGTCCAGTTCACCGCGCCCGCCTGTGCAAAGCACCGACAAATCCGTGCCGTCGGGCAGTTCGGTCTCGTCTTCGCCGGAAGGATCCTTGTCATCCGTCTCCTCTTCGGCCGCCGGCGGGACATCCTCTTCCTCCGCTTCCTCATGCGCGCTGTCGTCGAGGTTTGCCACCATCACCAGGGCGCTCTCGGCCACCTGACGCCTTTGCTGGTCGCCCATGACACCGCGCGCACGGTCCTGCTCGCCCAGCAGGAGGGCGGGAATGGCGACCTTGTCGTAGAACTCGACCAGATATTTCTCATCCAGCATCTCCTCGGCGTGGTCCGTGGCTTCGTCAGGGTCACCGGCCAGCAGACGCTGGTAGAGGCGCGCATGGGGTTCCAGCACGGGCTCGTTGCCAAACAGGACATCGAGGAACTCAAATTGTGGCACATGCCTGCCCAGCACCACCAGGCAAACGGTGAGCGGTGTTGACAAAACCAGCCCGAGCGGGCCCCAGAGCCACGTCCAGAAGATGGCCGCAACGATGATCGCCAGGGATGACAGCCCGGTTCGGGAGCCATAAAGCCAAGGTTCCACGACATTGCCGGTGATCAGTTCCATCCCCACGAACAGGGCGGCTGTCCACAGCACGAGCGACCAGCCCGGCGCCACGGCCAGCGCCAGGAACAGCGGCAGCAGCATGCCGATCGCAGGGCCGATATAGGGAACGAAGCGCAGGCCGAGTGCCAGCAGCCCCCACAGCAAGGCATTCGGGATGCCCAGGATCCACAGGCCGACCGCAATTGGTACGGCGTACACGATGTTGACGACCAATTGCATCAGCAGGTACCGGCCGACACGCTTGCCGGCATCCTGAAGCGCCTCGGTGGTACGGTGAAGGTCGCCATACCCGACAAGGCGGATGAAGCGATCGCGCAAATCCTCCCGCTCCAGCAGCATGAAGATGACGACGACGATGATCAACCCGGCCGATCCGAGCGGGCTGATCAGCGGCCCGACTATGTTCTGCAGAACCTCCAAGGGCCTTTCGCGCGAGACGATCTCGACCGGCACCGGGTCACGCGGCGGCTTTTCCGGGGTGGCGGCCGGCGGCGGCGTCTCTTGCCTGTCGATCTCCTGGCCGACACGTTCGATCACCTTGCTCAACCTGGCAATGATCCCTCCCCCAACGCCAGTCTCCTTGAGCGAGCGGACCTTGGTCAGGATGTTGGTCTGGTAGACCGGGATGTTTTGCGCCAGTTCGCTGACCTGCGTGGCGACAATGAAGCTGAACAGGGCAAGGGCGGCGAAGGCCCCCAATACGCTAACGATGACGGCGGCAATCCGGGGAATACCGGCCCGTTTGAGCGCGGACACAAGGGGGGCGAGCGCGAAAGTCAGCAACAGCGCGATCGCTATCGGCAGGAAGACCTCACGGCCGAAATACAGCGCCGCCACCGTGGTGACGATGGTGGCTATATTGGGCAACGATGTTCGTGGGTGCGGGGCGGCGGGCGAAAGAATATCCTCCAAGCCACGCGCCGGCGACGCCATCCCATTTCGACGATTGGCCGCCATTCCATGCCTCCCCCTGCCAGTCCCAGGATCGGGCATATAGAGCCGGGGAGCAACATTAGCCAGAGGTGAAGGATACGCTGTCCAAAGGACGGGTTATCCGGTGCGGCGACCGCTGACTCGGATCAGCGCGCGCCGTGCCGCGCCAGCGCATGCTCGATCAAGATATCGATGACCTCGCTATAGCCGATGCCGATCGCGGCCAGCGCCTTGGCGTACATCGAGATGTCGGTGAAACCGGGCAGCGTGTTGACCTCGTTGACAACGAGGGAGCCGTCGGCGCGCAGGAAGAAGTCTACGCGCGCCAGCGCCTCGCAGCCGAGCGCCTTGCAGGCTTGCCCAGCCATTTCCCTCGCCCGGTTGATCACCACTGCCGGCACATCGGCGGGCACTTTGACCACCGCGCCGTCGGCGTCGAGATATTTGGCCTCATAGGTGTAGAAGCCGTGCTTGCCGGCCGGGATGATCTCGCCGGGCAGCGTCACCGTGAGCGAGCCGTCGGCCCGTTGCAGCACCGAGCACTCGATCTCGCGGCCTTCGACGAACTCCTCGATCAACGCCTTGCCGTCATAGCGGAAAGCCGTCTCGACGGCCTGATCGAAACCATCCCTGTCGTTCACCTTGCTCACTCCGAACGACGAACCCTGGCGCGCCGGCTTGGCGAAGAATGGCAGCCCCAGCGCCCCGGCGATCTCCTGAAAGGAACCGACGTCGTTACGGTGGACGGTGACCGAGCGGGCGACGGCAAGCCCGGCCCCGTGCATGAGCCGCTTGGCGACATCCTTGTCCATGGCGGCGGCCGAGGCCAGGATGCCGCAGCCGACATAGGCGACGTCGGCAACCTCCGCATAGCCCTGCACCGAGCCGTCCTCCCCGAAAGGACCGTGCAGCACGGGGAAGACGACATCGACCGGCGCTAGGTCAGCCCGCGTTCCCTTATGCGACGTTGAGACCAGCCGGCCCTTGCCTCCGGGCACCAAGGCCACCTCCACACCATCCTCCGACACCGGAGCTCCCGCCCCCTCTCCCACCGCCTCGGACGTCGGCTGCAGCAGCCATCTGCCCTCCCTGGAAATGGCGATCGGCACCACCTCGTAGCGCGTCCGGTCGATGGCCTTCAGCACGTTGGCGGCCGAAAGCCGCGACACGTCATGCTCGGCCGAGCGCCCGCCATAGAGGAGCGCAACCCTGATCTTTCCGGTCATCGAAATCCCTCGACTGTCGAAATCAAATAGCGACGGCAATGCCGCGATTGGCAAAGAAGCGATCGAAAGCGGCTGGCGCCAACACCGCGTTGGCCTGTGTGGCACTGGTATGGCCGGATGGGTTGTGAAAGCGGAACCCTTCATCCGAGGCGGCGGTGACCAGAACCAAATGTCCGCCCTTCGAAGGCGGCTTGCGCTCGGGCCAGCGGATCGAACTGCTGACCGAAGCGATGAAGAACCGCGACCGGCCGAGGATCGACGGAATGTCAGCCGTCGCGACATTGGTCATTACCTCGGCATCGAGGCCAAATTCCGCCTTCACGAAGGTGACGAAGGGCGCATAGATCAACCCCTTGATCGAGCCTTCATCGACGACATAGCCGCCATATGGAGTGCATCGCCTGGCCAGTTCAATCGTCGGCACGATCTCGCCGCGCGCCGCCAGGATCATCTTGAGACACGCCATGCCGCAGACATTGGCGGCCCAGATCGCGTATTCGTCGAGCGTGGCAGCGCCTGATCCCTGCCACAGCGGATCCCGCCGCAACGCGGCTTCGGCGCCGTCGGCGAGCACCGCCAGCGTCATGTCAGGCGTCTCCCATTGACTGAAAAACGGCACGGTTTCAGGCAATGGACTCATGCGGACTCCTCGGGAGTCAATCTCGTATACAAGTTACGAGATTGAAGGAAAGCCGCTCGGACCTGTCGAGGCGCGCGGCGTCTACTCGACCTTCGTCCAGCCAAAAACCAGCCAGATGCGACGTTCTTTTTCAACGAGCAACCGGCCTTTCCCGCGCACGCGTCTTCCCTGAAGCCGCACCGTATGGGACCAATTTGCCTCTTGTCCAGAGACGGCGCCATCCATGCCTCGCAGGACAATTGCAGTGCCGCCCAGGTCAAGAATCCGATCGGATTCGCGGGTCTGGCGTCCGAGTCTCCAGAATAGCCCGGAATGCGGCACCGGAATCACCTCGCCTCGACGCGGTCGATCGATTGCTCCTAGAACGTGATCTTCACCGACGCGGCGCTGCGGTTGGCCGGGCCGTGATGGACGGCCTCGATGTTGTTGCCATCCGGGTCGAGCAGGAAGGCGGCATAGTAGCCGGGATGATAGGACCGCTCGCCAGGCGCGCCATTGTCCGTGCCGCCGGCTTCGAGCCCGGCCTTGTAGAAGGCATCGACCATGGCGTGATCCCTGGCCTGGAAGGCCAGATGATGGCGGCCGGTCAGCTTTCCCAGCGCGGCTCGGCTGTCGGCGCTGGAAATGAACAATTCGTCGGCCCAGAAATAATCCTCGCCGGTGCCGCCGATCGGGACACCAAGGACTTGGAAAACCGCCTCGTAGAATCGCCGGCTGGCGGGGAGATCCCGCACGACGAGTTGGAGGTGGTCGATGAGCCGGCCGCGATGCAATTCCCGGGTTTCCATGAAAGCTCCTCCTCGCAAGACCTCGAATTTAGGCGAGGTCGGCAGGGCGTCAACGCGGGGCGTGAGCCTCTGCTGACAACCAGCGACAATTTTTCGGGCCCGATGGAACTTTTGGGCCGATGGCAAGTTTGCAGGCGCGGCGGGAGAATTTCGGTTGGATTGTTTTCAGAAGCTTGAAGCGCTGGTCGACGGCGCCAATGCCGAAGCCATCGAGGAAGCGAACGCATTGCTGCGCCGGTTCAGCGACAGGCCCGAACAGACGACGCGGGCCATCGACGAGTTCATGCTTGACTTCAAGACATTGGTCTTCGTCGTCGAAGCCGGCGAAGAGGGTTTCCAAAAGCCGGTCCGCAAGCTCGCCCGTGCCAGACTTGCGAAGCTCAAGCAGCTGGTGAGCGTGCCGGCTTAGGCGATGCCCGCTCTTGCTATTACTCAATATCTGGGGAAAGCGCTGCGCGCTTTCCCGGGAAACCATTTCAAGCTTTCCCTGGAATGCCCTAACCCTTGAGCAGCGCCGCCAGCCGCGGAATGCCCTCGCTCACCGCGCGGCGGGTGGCCAGCGTGAACGATAGCCGCAGCGTGTTGCGCCCGGTGCCGTCGGCGTAAAAGGCGTTGCCGGGCACGAAGGCGACCCGCGCCTCCTTCACCGACCGTGCCAGGAGTTCCGTGGCGTCGGTGCCTTCCGGCAGCGTCACCCAGACGAACATGCCGCCTTCCGGACGGCTCCAAGTCACCCCCTCCGGCATGTTGGCTTCAAGCGCGCCGAGCAGGCCGTCGCGGCGCTCGCGATAGGCGTCGATGAGTTTTTCCACCTGGTCGTCGAACACGGCTTCGGCGACGCGGTGCATCACCATCTGGTTGACCGACGGGCTGTGCAGGTCGGACGCCTGCTTCATCAGCACCAGTTTGTCCACCACGTGACGCGGCGCGCAGACCCAGCCGACACGCATGCCCGGCGACAGGATTTTCGAGAACGAGCCGCAATAGAGCGTGCGCGCCTTGTCGATGCCGCCGGACCTGATGCAGTCGAGCGCCAGGATCGGCGGCACACCCTCGCCGTCATAGCGCAGCGCCCGGTAGGCGGCATCCTCGATGACGGCGATGTCGAGCTCGCTGGCAAGGTCGAGCACGGCCTCGCGCTGCTTTCGGTCTAGCGTGTTGCCGGTCGGATTGGCGAAATCGGGCACCAGATAGGCGAATTTCACCTTGCCGCCATTAGCGGCGGCAGCAGTGTGGTAGGCATCGGGCGTCATGTTGCCGCCCTCGGGCCGCAGCCGGTCATATCGGGGCTCGTAGGCGTTGAAGGCCTGCAGTGCGCCGAGATAGGTCGGCCACGTCACTAGCGCGGTATCGCTTGGCGAGAGGAACAGCTTGCCGAGGTAATCCAGCGCCTGCTGCGAGCCGGAGGTGATGAAGATGTTGGCCTCGTCGCAGGCCACGCCGAGCTTGCCCATTTGCCCGGCGAGCCAGCGCCGCAGCGGCAGATAGCCTTCCGAAACCTGGTATTGCAGTGCTGCCGCGGCTTCCGGCCCGCCGAGCACGTCGGCATAGGCATCGCGGATGGCGTCTGCCGGAAACAGCGACGGATCGGGAATGCCGCCGGCGAAGGAGATGATGTCGGGCTGGTCGAGCAGCTTCAACAGCTCGCGGATTTCGGAGGCCTTCATGCGCGATGAGCGCGAGGCCAGGAGGTTCAAAAGGGTCACGGCACGCCTCCCCGGACGTTTTTACAATAGGTCAACCTAACTGACCTATATCCGCTTTGCCAGGCGATTTGAATAGGGCCTGAAGGGCTTCCGCTATACTCCAGTCACCGACAGGCCGGACGGGCAACGGCGCGGTTTCCGCTAAAGGCCCTTCTTGTAACCGATATGGCTGGCACTGAAGCCGAGCCCTTCATAGAAGCGGTGCGCATCTGCTCGCCCCTTGTCGGTGGTGAGCTGCACAAGGCCGCAGCCCCGCGCCCGGCACTCTTCGATCGCCCATTCGAACATCTTCTTGCCGACGCCGTCGGAGCGCCTGCCGCTGACGACGCGAACCGCCTCGATCTGTCCACGCCAGCCGCCCTTGCGCGAAATGCCGGCAAGGAAGCTGATCTGCAAGGTGCCGATTACCTCCGCGCCATCCACGGCCACGGCAAGCAGCTGATTGGGATCGGCATCGATGGCGTCGAAGGCATCGAAATAGCCCCGCGCCAACGGCAGCGAGGCATCTTCGCGGGCCGCACCCAGCGGATCGTCCGCGAGCATGGCGACGATGGCTGGCAGATCAGAGGCTTGCGCCTTGCGGAATTGGATGTCGGGCATGAGGCGTGAAATACGGCTGGCCGCCGCCGGCGGCAAGCCGCTAATGGAACGGATCAGTGGGCGGCGCAACCTTTCGAGGTTCAATCCCCGTCCCCTGCCGGCTTGGCCTTGCCGCACTGCGCCAGCACTTTGCCGATGGCCGCGCTCGAGCCCTTCAGCGGAAAACTGTTCGCGCCATATTTAGCCCCGCTGACCGACACGTCGCCTTTGCCGCGCAGCAGGTCCAGCAACGGATCGGCTTTCGCCAGGTCGACCACGAAATAATTGTACATGGCCTCCAGCTGCAGCGTCTTGGTCACCGTCTTGCCGTCGGCCTTGAAGTCGAACGCGCCGCTGATGCCCGGTTCCAGCTGCTGGCCCGCATTGCCGAGGTCGTAGCTCAGCACCGGATTGTCGAAACAGGTCAGCGTCAGATGCGCATCGCCTTTCGGCCCGCCGCAGACGGAAGCCGTCAGCACGCTGCCGCCCTCGTCTTCTTCCATCTTGGCGCTCCAGCCGCAGGACGCGGCAAAAGCCGGTTGCGCACCGAGCAATGCCGCCAAGGCACCGGCAACGAGACATCTTCTCATGACTTTCCCCCTCCGACCATTTGCAGCACCCGCCGGCAGCATATAGGAAAAGCCGTTGAATGGCATTGCACGTGCCGCGCGCCTTGGAGAGACCGGTGTTGAGGGCCTTTGGTCGCCTGTGTTTTCTGACAGCCGCCCTGGTGGCCTTGCCGCTCGCCGCGCATGCCGAATGGAAGCCGGTCGAGAAGGTGGAGACCTACGCCATTTCAGGCCAATCCGGACCGGAGCTCTACCGGTCGATCGGCGAGAACGGGCCTAATGTCGGTGTTGCCCGCGCCATCGCCCACACCAACTTCAAGCTGACCTGGACCAGGGATTATCAGCCGCGCGCCGGAGCCTGCGTGCTGGTATCGGCCAAGCCCAAGCTCATCATCACCTACACCTTGCCCAGCCCCTCCTCGCCGCTGCCGTCCGCCATCCAGAAGAACTGGGAGGTTTTCCTCGCCGGCGTCAGCGCCCACGAAAAGGTGCATGGCGCGACCATTGTCGACATGGCGCGCAGGATCGAGGCGGCGACAGTCGGCCTCACCGTTCCCGACGATCCCAAATGCAGCAAGATCCGGGTCGAGATGACCAAACGCCTGTCCGCCCTTTCGCAGGCGCAGCGGCAGGCAAGCCGCGATTTCGACCGCGTCGAACTCGGCCAGGGCGGCAATCTGCAAAAACTCATTCTTGCCCTGGTCAATGGCGGCTGAGCCACCGCGCCTCGCGGCGCGGTGGCATATCCGCGGTTCGCTCCGGTCTACCGGCTAAGATCCAGCGCCGCGCTCAGATCCCCCATCGGCGGCTCGCCATTGGCGGCCAGCGCCTTGTCGCGGGCGACGATGCCCGTCAGCACCGGCAGATCGTAGCGCGCGGTGATGAAGCGCAGGATCGACGTCGTGTCGTATTGCGTGTGGTCGACCGTCCCCATCCTGGCGTAGGGCGAGATGACGAAGGCCGGGATGCGGTTGCCCGGCCCCCAGCGGTCGGCCTTCGGCGGCGCGACGTGATCCCAGAAGCCGCCATTCTCGTCATAGGTGATGACGACCAGCATGTGGCTCCATTGCGGGCTCTTCTCCAGATGCGCGACGAGGTCGGCCAGATGCTGGTCGCCCGATGTCACGTCGGCATAGCCTGAGTGCTCGTTGAGGTTGCCCTGCGGCTTGTAGAAGGCGACCTGCGGCAGCTTGCCGTCGTCGATCTCCTTGATGAATTCGGCGCCATTCAGGCCGCCATCCCTGAGATGCTCGGTGCGCGCGGCGGTGCTGGGCGCGTAGGCGGCGAAATAGTTGAACGGCTGGTGGTGGAACTGGAAGTTCGGCACCGGCGTGGCGTTCTTACCGTCGAGGGTCGCCTGCCAGGCGCCGGCGTACCAGGCCCAATCGATGCCCTTCAGCGACAGGAGATCGCCGATGGTGATGTCGTGCTGCGGCGGCAGCGTGGTGGGCGCGGCCGGATCGGCCAGCGCCTTGTCGCCGCCCTCCGCCGGCTTGTTGGCGCTCGGCTGATAGGGCGGCTGCATGGTGTTGACGGCGTAAAAATCGGGCGTGATGGCGCCGTCATTGGCGAATTTCGGCACGCCGCCCAGCGCCGACGGCGGCGAATTGTCGGCCACCTTCAAGGTCGTGCCGTCGGCCTCGACCACGGCGATCTGGCCCTTGATCGGACTGGTGTCGGCATGCGGATAGACCGGCGTACAGGCGCAGGCGAGTTGGAAATGGTTGAGGAAGGAACCGCCGAAGGCGCCCTGGAAGAAATTGTCCGCCAGCACGTACTTCTTGGCTATCCGCCACATCGGCAGGATCGAGCCGTCATAATGGCCCATGACCAGGCCGCCGGAATCGGCCCAGGCGACGAATTTGTCGTTCTTGCCGCCGTCGATCTGCATCTGCTCCTGATAGAAACGGTGCCACAAATCGTGGGTGATGACATTGGTTCCTTCGTTGAAGCCCTTGGGATCGTCGATGGCGAAGGCGGCGTTGGCGAGATGCGCGGTCTGCGCCTCCGTCACCACGGGCGTGACGCCTTTTCCGGTCAGCCCACCCCAGGCCGGCGGCAGTTCGGTGAGCGGCTTGCCATCGCGGTCGAGCTGGCGCGCCTGGTCGGCCGAGACATTGGCCAGCCCATTGGCGCCGGGGAAGCCGCCATAAAGATTATCGAAGCTGCGGTTCTCTGCATAGATGACGACGACGGTGTCGATCTTGTCGAAGCCGGGAGGGGCGGCATCGGCGGCCGCAAGGGGAAACCAGGCCGAACCGGCCAGACAGAAGGAAGTTAGGAACTTGAGCCTCGTCATGGAAAGACCTCGTGGCTTGACTGTGGCTAATGGGGCTATGGGGCTATGGCGCGGCAACCATAGGCAGCTAACGTGGCTGCCTTGTCACCTTTGTGACATCGGCCGCCTCGGCGAACACGGTTTCGTGAGCACTGGGACCGGTCATCAATCCGTTGCACTGCGTTCTTATTTCCGGGCCAAAGCGGACCGTGGCCCATGATGATGAGACGATGGAAAAGCCTGATTATCGCGAGCGCCGCGATCTCGGCATTTGGCTTTGCCGCGCCCGCGAATACGGCGGGGCCGGACGGCGTCCATCCCGGTCCGCTGTCGCGTGGGCAAGCCTTCGCACGCGCCGAGGCGCTGACTGCCTTGGGGCGAAAAATGTTCTTCGACCCGGCGCTCTCGGCTTCGGGAAAACAGGCCTGTTCCTCCTGCCACGATCCGCGCCACGCCTTCGGTCCGGCCTCCGCATCTCCCGTCGAGAGGGGCGGCCCGAACCTCGACCTGCCTGGCGTGCGCGCGGTGCCGTCGCTGCGCTACCTCGAGGCGGCGCCCGCCTTCACCGAGCATTTCCACGATTCCCGAGGACGAGGGCGACGAGAGCGTCGACAATGGCCCGACCGGCGGCCTGACCTGGGACGGTCGCGTCGACCATGGCGAGGACCAGGCGAAAATCCCCCTGCTCTCGCCCTTCGAGATGGGCAACAAGGATGCCCTGGCGGTCACTGCTGTCTTGCGCAAGTCAGCCTATGCCGACGAGTTCAAGGCGACCTTCGGCAACGATGTCTTCGACCGCCCGGGCGATGCCTTCGACGCCGCCGCCGAGGCGCTTGGCACGTTCGAGCAGAGCGCGGTCGACTTCTACCCCTATTCCAGCCGCTACGACGCCTTCCTCGCCGGCAAGGCAACGCTGTCGGCGCAGGAACTGCATGGCCGCGAACTGTTCGAGGACGAGGCGAAAGGCAATTGCGCCTCCTGTCACCTCAGCGAACCGGCCAGTGACGGCGAGCCGCCGCAATTCACCGATTTCGGCCTCATCGCCATCGCAGTGCCGCGCAACCCGGCGATCCCAGCCAACGCCGACCCGGCCTATGTCGATCTCGGCCTGTGCGGGCCGCTGCGGACCGACTTCAAGGGCCGGACGGAGTATTGCGGCCTGTTCAAGACACCGACCCTGCGCAACGTCGCGCTGCGCAAGAGTTTCTTCCACAACGGATAGTTCCACACGCTCCGCGACGTGGTCGCCTTCTACGCCAGCCGCGACACCGACCCTGGCCGCTGGTACCCCAGCAATGCCGACGGCACGATCAGGCAATATGACGATCTGCCAAGGGCTTACTGGCCGAACTTGAATCAGGATCCACCCTTCAACGGCAAGAAGCCCGGCGACAAACCGGCGCTCAACGACGCCGAGATCGACGACATCGTCGCGTTTCTCGCCACGCTCAACGACGCCGACCACCAGGCAGTGCCGGCGAACTGAACCCTGACGCGCCCTGCCCAGTCCCGGGCCTTCCCACCCGCGAAGAACGGGGGCTCCATCCCTGCAGGATTTAATACGTGGCAACGCCCTGAAGCCGTAACGAATGACATGTCCCATTAGCGCTTCCTAAACCGCTCTGTCGTATCCCTTGCCAATCGATGGCGGAACGCTGATGAACGCATTCAGGCGAGCAGTCGGATTTATCATGATCCTTGTGACCGGCGCGGCGATGCTGGCAGCGCTGCACATCGACGCCCAGCGGAACTTCGCGCTGGCAAGACAACGGTATGTCGAAAACTCCCAGGCCGCGGCCCGGGCAACGGCCAAGACCGTCGAAGACGCCCTGCGGGCCGTCTACGAAAATGTGCGGACTCTGAGCTACCTGCCAAGCGTGAGAAACCTCGATCGGCATGGCACGAACCTTGGCGACGAGGGTCGCGCGACAATCCAGCAGATCTACAACAACCTCGCCAACAACGTCTCCATTTCCGAGGTCTACTTTCTGCCGCTGGATTTCGACCCGGACGGCTTCGATGCCCTGACCGGAAAGCTCGAGGAACCGATCCTCCAGTTCGACCAGCTGATCGTGAATGCAAAGGCGAGGTCCGATGCCGCTGGCGGCGCAAAGCGGGTAAAACTGGACGCCAGTGCGCTGACCCGCCCGCCGGAAGAAGTCGAGACCTATGAATACCACGAACTGGCAAAGCAGCTTGCCTGGCTGAAGGCGAACTATCCAAATTCGAGCGCCATTGACGGGCTGGATGTGCCGATCATCGGCACGAAGGAGCTCATCACTTGCGATAACACCGATTTCATCCATACCGGCAATGACGCCGATCGCTCCGGCTTTATCCTGTCGGTCCCGGTCTACGCCGGGGACGGCAGCCTGCGCGGCTCCGTCTCGGCGATCATGCTCACCTCGGCGCTGCGCAAACTGTTGCCGAGCAGCGACTATGTCATCGTCAATTCAGGCTACGGTTTCGAATCCGACCAGCACAAGATGGCGACGGCCCTGGCCGCGGATTCCCGAGCCTTCACAGCGGCGGACCCCAATCTGATCTACTCCGAAGTCCTCCCGCTCTCACTCAACGATCCTAGAAGCGCCTGGCGCCTCTGGGCCGGTTTTCCCAACAGCAGGTTCGACAGCGATACGGACACCCGGTCCGTGCGGCAATTCGAGTTGGCCGGTTATGCCGCGGTCGCGGTGGGCACCCTGCTGGCGCTGGCCTGCTGGTATGCGATCGGGCGGGCCATGACGATGCAGGTCAATGCCGCCGAGACTTTGGAGCGACGGGTCGAGGAGCGCACCGCTCAGATCCAGCACCTCGCCACGCACGACATTCTCACCGGCCTGCCCAACCGGGGCCTGCTGGCCGACACGATGGACGAGGCGCTTAGAAGCCTCAGGGAGGATGAGAAGCTGGCCGTCCACTGCATCGACCTCGACCGGTTCAAGCCGGTCAACGACACGTTGGGACATCCGGTCGGCGACGAGCTTCTCGGGGCAGTGGCGAAGCGCCTGAAACAGCAGGCCGGCGAAACCGCCATGGTAGCAAGAGTGGGCGGCGACGAGTTCGTCATCCTCCAGCTCCTGCTCGACGGCAACGACGAGGCCGGCGTGCTGGCAAGCCGTGTCATTCATGCCTTGTCCGACGAATTCTCGATCCAGGGCCACAAGGTCAACATCGGCAGCAGTATTGGCATCGCCGTCTTCCCCGACGACGGGCAAAGCTCGGAAGCGCTGATCCGCAATGCCGACCTTGCCTTGTACAAAGCCAAAATGGAGGGTCGTGGCACCGCCCGGTCGTTCGAGCCGGGAATGGATGCAAAACTGCAGGAGCGGCGCCAGCTGGAATCCGAACTTGCCCTCGGCGTGACCAACGACGAATTCGTCCTGTACTATCAACCGCTGCACGACGCAAAGACCTCGACACTCACCGGCTTCGAAGCATTGGTGCGATGGAACCATCCACGCCTCGGCCTGCTGCCGCCATCGGAGTTCATCCAGATGGCCGAGGAGACCGGCGCCATCGACGCGCTTGGCGAGTGGATCATGCAGCGTGCCTGCAGCGATGCCGCGAAATGGCCGCTGCCCGTCAAGATCGCGGTTAATCTCTCGCCGGCCCAGTTCAAGCAACCGGGTTTGTCGCTCCAGATTGCCTCGGCGCTCGCGGCTTCGGGCCTGCTGCCGTCACGACTCGAGCTGGAGATCACCGAGTCGGTGCTGCTGGCGAACAATGAAAACACCGTCAGAACGCTACACAGCCTGCGCGACCTTGGCATCAGCATCGCCATGGACGATTTCGGCACCGGCTATTCCTCGCTGAGCTATCTCAGGTCGTTCCCGTTCAACCGCATCAAGATCGACCGCAGCTTCGTCAGCCTGATGTGCGAGAGCAGCGAAAGCCGGGCGATCGTCAAGGCCGTCGCCGACCTTGGCACCACGCTCGGCATGACGACGACCGCCGAAGGCGTCGAGACCGAGGCCCAGTATCGCCTGGTCAGGGAGAATGGCTGCACGGACGTCCAGGGCTGGTTCTTTGGCCGCCCGATGCCGGTTTCCGAACTCCATGCGCTTTTCGAACAGCCGGAAGTCTTGACCGCGTAGCGCTGCGGCCCGCCTCAAATCGCCCGGATAATCCCGCCATCGACGCGTATATTCTGGCCGGTGATGTAGCCGGCCCCTTCCGACGCCAAAAACGCAATCGTCGCGGCGATCTCTTCCGACGTCCCATACCGCTGCATCGGCACGGAGTCGCGGCGCTCTTCGGTCGCCGGCAGGCTGTCGATCCAGCCGGGCAGCACATTATTCATGCGCACATTGTCGGCCGCGTAGGTGTTGGCGAAAATCTTGGTGTAGGCGGCAAGGCCGGCGCGGAACACGGCCGATGTCGGGAACATCGCGTTCGGTTCTGCCACCCAGGCCGTCGAGATGTTGATGATGGCGCCGGCCTTCTGCTTGACCATCTGCGGGGCCACGATGCGCACCGGCCGGATGACGTTCATCAGGTAGACGTCCATGCCGGTGTGCCACTGCTCGTCGGTGATCTCCAGGATCGGCGCGCGCGGCCCGTGGCCGCCGCTGTTGACCAGCACGTCGATGCGGCCATAGCGCTCCAGAGTCAGGTCCGCGAGCCGCCGCAGATCCTCGTTAGATTGGTTGGAGCCGGTGACGCCGATGCCGCCCAGCTCCTTGGCCAGCGCCTCGCCCTTGCCGGACGAGGATAGGATCGCGACCTTGAAGCCATCCGCCGCCAGCCGCTTGGCCGCCGCCGCCCCCATGCCGCTGCCGCCGGCCACGATGACAGCTGTCTTTTCTACACTCATCGGATTTCCTCTTCAGATTGGCGGGAGCTACGGTTTCAGCGGTCCTATAGCCGGTTTCGCCGCGCAGTTCGAACGAGAAAGCCTGAATTGGGCTGCAGAAAACTTGCGCGTTGAGCTGCGCCCTATCCTTCCACCGTCTCCAA
Organism: Mesorhizobium sp. URHB0026; assembly: GCF_054059755.1. Classification (NCBI taxonomy): domain Bacteria; kingdom Pseudomonadati; phylum Pseudomonadota; class Alphaproteobacteria; order Hyphomicrobiales; family Phyllobacteriaceae; genus Mesorhizobium; species Mesorhizobium sp. URHB0026. The sequence goes on from NZ_JBSSCN010000001.1 coordinate 5,289,852, forward strand.
CTCACTCAGCAGCGTGCCTTCCATGTCCGGTTCGTCGCCGGAACAGACGCACAGCATCTCGGCGTCGCCCTCGCCCACCGACAGATAGGCGTGGCCCATGGTGGAATCGATGTAGACGCTCTCGCCCGCTTTCAGCCGCACCGGCGCGTACTGGTCGGTGTGCAGTTCGATCTCGCCCTTGAGCACGATCAGGAATTCCTCGCCGGCATGCTTGGTCAGCGGGCCGAACTCTTGCGGCGTGCGGGCGCGCGCATAGGCGTGGATCGGCACCATGCGCTTGCGCACCAAGTCGGTGGCGAGATACCGGTAGTCGTAGTTTCGGGTCAGCTGGCGCAGCGTGTTGGACTGCGAGGTCACCGAGCGGCGGGTGCGCGTCGCCGGCTGCTTGCGGTCGCCGCTGAGCAGTTCCGTCACATGGATGCCGAGCCCCTCGCAGATCTGCAAGAGCTTGTCGTAGCTCAGCGACATCTGGTCGTTCTCGACCTTGGACAGCGTCGACACCGCCACGCCAGTGAGCGCGCTGACCTCCTGCAACGTCCAGCCATGCGTCTTTCTCAAAGAGCGCAGACAGTCACCGAGGTTCGGTTGCTCCGACATCGCCAGCTCCAAGGCGCGGGATCGCGCCGCTCCGCCCTAGGTAGTCGAACTCCCCCCTGCCATCAACAACATCAACAATTTTCTTATACGCTAAATATTGACTGGATACGAAATTATTTTTACGACTGATGAATGCAGTCGAGCTCCCTCAGAAAGATCATCGTCATCGGCGGAGGCATTGCCGGCCTCTCGCTTGCCGCTGAGGTGGCGGCCTGGGCCGAAGTCACCGTCATCGAGCGCGAACCGCATCTCGGCTACCACGCCAGCGGACGCTCCGCCGCTCTGTTCACCGAGACTTACGGCAACCGCCTCGTGCGCGGGCTGACGCTGGCCAGCCGGCAGGCGATCGTCGAGGGCGGTTTCGTCGCCCACCGGCGTGGCGCGCTGCATGTCGGATGGACCGGTGACGATGCCGCCATCGACAAGCTGGCTCGTGATTTGCAGGCGCTGGTGCCATCGGTGCGCCGCCTCTCGGCGGCCGAGCTCCACGCGCTGGTTCCGGTCGTTGCCCGGCAAGCCACCTGCGGCGGCGTCTATGAGCCGGACGCGGTGGATGTCGACACGGACAAGATGCTGGCGACCTGCGCGTCCAAGCTCAAAGCCAGCGGCGGTACCATCCGCACCGGCGAGGAGGTCCGCGCCATCTCACGCGACGGCAGCGCTTTTCGGGTTGAAACAAGCGCCGGCGTCTACTCGGCTGACATCGTCGTCAACGCCGCCGGCGCCTGGGTGGATGTTGTCGCCGGCATGGCGGGGCTCGCGGGCCTCGGCTTCCAGCCGAAACGGCGCACCGCCTTCCTGTTCGATCCGCCCGTCGGGTTGGACATCGCGGGCTGGCCGCTGGTGGTCGACCTGCACGAGCAGTTCTACTTCAAGCCCGATGCCGGCAGATTGATCGGTTCGCTCGCCGACGAGACAGACTCCGAGCCCTGCGATGCGTATCCCGAGGATATCGACGTCGCCATCGCCGTCGACCGCATCGAACAGGCAACGTCGATGCGCATCGGCCGCCCGTCGACGCCATGGGCGGGCCTGCGCACCTTCGCGCCCGACCGCACGCCGGTCACCGGCTTCGACCCGCGCCTGTCCGGTTTCTTCTGGCTCGGCGGCCAGGGTGGCTACGGTTTTCAGGTGTCGCTGACGCTGGCCAGGCTGAGCGCGGCGCTGATGCGGGGCGAGCCGCTGCCCGAAGATGTAATCGCGCTCGGCATCACCGCTGGGGCGCTGGCGCCCGATCGCTTCCTTACCTCGGCGGCGACGCCATGAAGTTCCTTCCCTCAACCCCGAATGCGTCATCAGGAGCGTTTGCGATGAAATCTATGCGCGCGGTGCTTGTCACGTCCCTTCTTGCCACGTCCCTTCTGGCCTCATCCGTCCTTCTCGGCGGGCAGGCCTACGCCAAGACGCTGGTCTATTGCTCGGAAGCCAATCCCGAGACCTTCAACCCGGCGATCGGCATCGCCGATTCCACCATGGACGCCGCCGCAAAGACGATCTTCAACCGGCTGGTCGAGTTCAAGCCGGGCACGACCGAGGTCGGACCGGCGCTGGCCGAAAGCTGGGACGTCTCGTCGGATGGCAAGACCTACACTTTCCATCTCAGGCACGACGTGAAGTTTCAGTCGAACGAGCATTTTTCGCCCACGCGCAACTTCGATGCCGACGACGTGCTCTACACCTTCAACCGCCAGCGCGACGCCAACAATCCCTATCACAAGCTTGGCGGCGGCTCTTACGAGTACTTCAACGCGTTGGGCATGGGCACGCTGATCGGGAAAATAGACAAGGTCGACGATTACACCGTGCGCTTCACCCTGACGGCTCCCAACGTCACCTTCCTGGCCGGGCTGGCACTCGACTATCTCTCCATCCTGTCGCTGGAACAGACCGAAAAGATGGTCGCGGCCGGCACGCCGGAATTGATCGATAGCATGCCGGTCGGCACCGGCCCGTTCGTGCTTGAGGCCTATGTGCCCGACAGCCAGGTCCGCTACGCCGCCAACAAGGATTACTGGCGCGGCGCGCCGAAGATCGACACGCTGGTCTTCGCCGTCACGCCCGAGCCGACGACCCGTGTCGAGCGCATCAAGGCCAATGAATGCCAGGTCGCCGCCCCGCCGCCGCCAAGTGCTGTCGCCGACCTGCGCAGCGATCCCGACATCACGGTCCTCGACCTCAAGGGCCAGAACATCGGCATCCTCGGCTTCAATGTCGAGCATCCGCCACTGGGCGACGTGCGCGTGCGCACGGCACTGGCCAAGGCCATCGACCGCAAGGCGATCGTCGATGCGGTCTACGCCGGCGCCGGCACGGTGGCCGGCAGCGTCGTGCCGCCGGCGCAGCTTGGCGCCGTCACCGATGCCGGCATCGACTACGATCCCGATGGCGCCAAGAAACTGCTCAAGGAATCGGGCCACGAAAGCGGCTTCAAGATCAGCCTGTGGGCGATGCCGGTGTCGCGCCCCTACAACCCCAACGCCAAGCGCATGGCCGAGATGATCCAGGCCGACTGGGCGAAGGTCGGCGTGCACACGGAGATCGTCAGCTTCGAATGGGGCGAATACCTCAAGCGCACCGCTGCGGGCGAACAGGACGCCTTCCTGCTCGGCGGCAGCAGCGACAATGGCGATCCCGACAACATGCTGAGCTATCTGCTCTCCTGCGACGGCGTGAAGGGCGGCTCCAACCGCTCGCGCTGGTGCGACAAGGGTTTCGAGAAGCTGCTCGATGAGGGCCGCGTTGCCGCCGACCCGAAAGAGCGCGCCGCGATCTATGGAAAGGCGCAGGCCATCCTGAAGGCCGAGGTGCCGGTGGCGCCGATCGCCCATTCGATGGTGGCGATCCCGATCCGCAAGAGCGTCCTAAACTACGTGCTCGACCCCTTCGGCCGGCAGAATTTCGCCGCCGTCGACATGGCGGAGTGAGGCTTGTCACGCCGGGTGCCCCCTCATCAAAGGCAAAACGCCAGCCGATTTGCGAAGATCCCGCGATCCAAAAAAAAGCGAGACCACCGTGCCAAAAGACCTGAACGCTCTCCTCGATGCCTACCTCGGCGATGGCGCGGTGGGTGCGTCGCTCGCCTATGCCAGGGGTGACACCACACCGACCGCCCTCACCGCGGGACTCGCCGATCGCGCGCAGGGCACGCCCGTCACGTCGGACCATCTGTTCAAGATCGGCAGCTGCACCAAGACCTTCGTCGCAGCGGCCCTCGTCAAGCTCGCCGAGACCGGCGAGCTCGACCTCGGCGCGCCGATCGCCTCCTGGTTCCCGGACCTGCCTGGCGCCAAAACCATTTCGGTACGCCAGCTGATCAACCATCGCAGCGGCCTGCCGGAATTCGAATATTACATCCCGATGGACCCGAGCCGGCAATGGACGCCGCAACAGCTGGTCGACATCGCGTTCGCCTCCGACAAGCAGAAGGCGCCGGGCGGACCTGCCGTTTACAACAACACCGGCTATGTGCTGGCCGGCCTTCTGATCGAGGCGGTCGCGAAAGACTCTCTGGGCGGTTATGTCAGGACCGCGATACTGCAGCCGCTCGGCCTGAAAAATACCTGGTCGCCGGCGACCGAAACCTTTCCGGAAAAATCGATGGTGCGCGGCTATTACCATCGGCCACCGCCGGCGCCGAACGCGCCCACCGATATAGCCTCGGGCGGCGAGATGTGGCGCATGGACGGCGTGCTGCCCTACTGCAATGAACTGCAGGATTCGTCCGACTCCTTCCCGTTCGCCGCCGCCTATGGCTGCGGCGACATGGTGTCGACCCCGTCAGACATGGTCGGCTTCATGCGTGGCCTGTTCTCCGGCAAGCTGCTGTCGCCCTCCTTCTTCGCCGAGATGTTCGAACACCGCGTACCGGCGAGTTTTCCAGGCACACGCATGCGGGAGACGGGCGCGGGCATGTTCCGGAGCGCCTATGCCGGCCGCGCCTTCTACGGCCACCAGGGCAGCATTCCGGGCTACGTCGCCGTCATGCTGCACGACCCCGAGACGGACCTCACCATCGCCATGACCAGTAATGTCGGCTCCGGCAATCGCCTCTCCTTCCAGGCCAGTGGCCTGCACGGGGTCGTCGATCAGGCGATCCGTATCATTCTCGACTGACCACGTTCAGCCGCCCCGGCGCGACGACGGATCGGGCAGGCCCGGCAGCATCTGGCTCAGCACCCGGTCGCGAAGGAAGAAATGGTGGAAGATGGCGGCGGCCGCGTGCAGGCCGGCGAGCCACATCATGACGTCGCCGAGCGTGCCGTGAATCTCCGCCAGCGGCGCGCCCCAGCTGCCCGAAAATGGACCGATCGCTCCCAATCCATAGACAGTAACCGGGTGGCCGCCGAACAAGGCGCCGACCATGGCTGTCGCCGGAACCGCGAACAGCAGCGCATAGAGCGCCCAATGCGTTGCCTTCGAGGCGACCCCCATCCAGGACGGCATGGCCGGGGCATCGGGAACACGATCGAACCGGCGCCAGATCAGGCGAACGACCAGCAAGCAGAAAACGGTGAAGCCGAGCGACTCGTGCAGCAGCAGCGTCGACGCCCTGGCCGCCGAATAGACCCGCTCCGGCGGACCGCCCGCCGAGACCAGGAAGGCAATGAGCACCAGCAGTGCCGTCAGCCAATGAAATGCCTGGGCGAGGCGCCCATAGCGGGTTGTCGTGCCGGACAGCGACATGCGAGAGCTCCGAAACGGTTGGACATCTCCCCTCGCTCGTGAATGTGGCCTTATTTCAGCTGTTCCTCAATCGCCTTGCTGCGCGAATGGCATCGCCGAGTTCGCTGGCGGCGCAGCCCGACAAGGTCCGACAAGGTTCAGCTTAACTCGTGGAGCGGAAGATTGTGGCGGCGCCAGCCACCATCTCGGCATTGTCCCTAGCCACCGTTCCATCGGCGAGCGTCTTGCCGTCCTCCAGCCCGACTCGTGTCGACCAGCGCTTTTGCCGCGCAAGATGCACGAACGGCCAGACCGTGCCGTCGACGCCGTGCAGCAGGATCTGCCGCCGCACGCCTGCGCGGTCGAGCACGGCGGCGATGTCATGCGCCTCGTCGAGGGCTCCAGGCAGGTCCGGTATGTCGATCTCGATCAGGATGCGCAGTACGCGGCCGTGATCGGCGAGCGCCACGAAGCGCTCGGCATCTTCCGTCGTGGCCAGCCCCGCCTCGATGCCGACGCCCTGCTTGCGCAACAGCTCCATCACGGCGGGCGCGTCGGCTTCCGAAAGATTGACCGAGGCATAATCGGGCAGTTCCCGCCAGGCGGCGATCGCCGCGCGGGTGCGCGCCACATCGTTCTCGATCCAGTCGCCGGTCGAGACGCCGATCAATGTGCCCGGGCAGGCTTGGCGCACGGCAAGGACCGTCGCATCCACCGCCGCCAGGCTTTCGCGCCCGTCGGCGCCGCGCGGATGGATGTGCAGTTCGGCGGCACCCGCGGCGACGCAGGAAGCGGCATCGCCGGCCATAGCCTGTGCCGTCAGCGGCAGCGTGGGATGGAAATCGCGCGGACGCGCGCCGTTGATGCAGGCTTGAACGATCATCGATTTCACCTCGGACTAAAGAGCGCACTCCAGCTCTGTGCCTTTTACGCAATTCCGGACGGAAACCGGTTACACACTTTCCTGGGATTGCTTGTCTTATGACTCTAGCCGCGCCGCCAAACCGTGCAAAGCCATGGCGCCCTGACACGGCGGCGCCGCCGCCAGGGCGCCTCTCACGGCATTCGCCGGCATTTGAATAAAAGGCGCCTGGGGATATTTACGCCACTTTGCGCCAGGCCGGCCAATATCCATCAGGGCGGGATCATGGAGGGACCATTGACCAGCGATTTTTCAGCCGCCCGTCTCCATCTCGAACGCGCCTACCACTATCTGCGCGGCAATGACGAGACGAGCTGCGCCACATGCGAGGCCCTCGACCTGTTGATCGAGATGGTGGCGGAAGCACAACACAGGAAGCCGGAACCCGGAGTGCTGGAATTTCCGCGAGCGTCGGCGCGCCGACTCGGCTGAACAGCACGCGTGGAATTGGTTCAGCCTGCGCATCAAGTCTGCGTCTTCACGCTTGGCGCTCCAGGCCGTTTTTGGAGCGACGTGCATCTGATCCGTCAGGACGCCCTGCGTCTCGATGCGGCGCCGGCCATTCGAGCCGCTTGCGCCACGACCCGCTCCAGCGGTTCGGGCCGGTGCAGCAGAAAACCCTGACCGAACTCGACGCCCATATCGCCCAGCATGGCCACCGTGTCCTGCCGCTCGATCTTTTCGCCCACCACGGTGCAACCGAGGCTGCGGGCAATGCTGGTGATGGCCAGCACGATCTCGCGATCGAAGCGGCTTTCGGTGACGTGTTCGATGAAGGAGCCATCGATCTTGATCGCGTCGACCGGAAAGCGCCTGAGATATTCGAACGAACTCATGCCGGCGCCGAAATCGTCGAGGCTGACCCGGCAGCTCCGCTCGCGCGCCTTGCGCACGAACGCCTCGGCCGCATCGAAATTGGTGACGGCGGCGGTTTCGGTGATCTCGAAGCCGATACCGAAATGCGGCGTCCCGGTTTCCTCGATGACCCGGTCGACAAAATCCCATAGTCCCGGGTCGCTCAGCGTCTGCGCCGACAGGTTGAAGCCGAGCGTGATCGCGCCGGACTTCATCGCCGCGCCGTGCCGAGACAGCGCGGTGCGGATGATCCAGCGGTCGAGCCGCGCGGCAACGCCGAAGCGCTCCGCCGCCGGAATGAACTCGCCAGGCGGGATCAGCCGGCCACCCTGTCCGGCAAGCCGCGCCAGCACCTCGACATGGCGGCTCTCTTCCCAGGGCCTGCCCAGCAGGTGGATCTGCTGGCCGAACAATTTCAGCCTGCCGTCATCCATGGCGTCGACCGTGTCGGCTGCGAGCCGAGCCGCGTTGAGGCCGACCGAACCGGAGACGGCATCGGTCGAAAACAGCGCGAAGCGATCGCGCCCGGCGGCCTTGGCCGCGTAGCAGGCATCGTCGGCGCAGGCCAGCGCGTCGGCAACCGTGGTGGCACGGTCGCGGACGATGGTGATGCCGATGCTGGCCGCCAGCCGGCGCGACGTCGCGGCAAGGCCAAGATCGGCGTCGCGCACGGCCGCCAGGATGGCGGCGGCCAGACCTTCTGCTTGAACGGCGTCGCAATCGGGCACCATCAGGGCAAACTCGTCGCCGCCGAGCCGCGCCGCATGCGCCGATGGCGGCAGGCAGCGGCCGATACCCGCCGCGACGCTCTTCAGCGCCAGATCGCCCGCGGCATGGCCGGCGAAATCGTTGAGGGCCTTGAAGTAGTCGAGGTCGACATAGAACACCGCCAGCGGCACGGCAGTGGTGATGTGGTGGGCGAGCAGCCGGTCGAAGGCGGCGCGGTTCCAAAGGCCGGTCAGTGCGTCGTGTCGGGCGGCGAAGGCAAGCTCCTGTTCGCGCAACTTGTCCTCGGTGATGTCGCGCACGGTGCCCAGGACCTGGCCCGCGGCACCGGCGGCGGCGATGAAGCGCAGCAGCGAATCGACATGGCGGATCTGGCCGTCGCGCTTGATAATGCGGTACTGCGCGGCGATGACGCCGTCGCTTTCCAACGGCACCCTGTGGGCGCGTTCGGCGGCGTCCTTGTCGTCGGGATGCAGGTAGCTGTGCCAGAGATCGGCCGTCACCTCGTCGGTCACTGCGACGAGGCCGAATATCTCTCTTGTGCGCGCGTCCCAATAGCTCTTGTTGGTAGCGATGTCGTAGTGCCAGATACCGGTGCCGCTGGCGGCGAGCGCCAGGCGAAAGCGGATATTGACCTGTTCGAGCGCGGCTTCGGCCGCCTTCTGCTTGGAGATGTCGGTCTGCACGCCCATCAGCCTGAGCGGCTTCCCGTCGGCGTCGCTCTCGACGATGCCGCCTCGGTCGAGCACCCAAACCCAATGGCCCTGCTTGTGCTTGAGCCTGAGTTCGGTCTCGATGGCGTCGGTCAGCCCGGCAATGTGGCGGTCGCCACTGGCCTGCGCCCGTTCCCGATCGTCGGGATGGGTAAGCTGCAGCCACAGGTCACTGGTATTGGCGAGTTCGCCCTCCTCGTAACCCAGCATTCGCGCCCAGGTCGCCGAATAGAAGCAGTCGCCGGTGCTGAGATCCCAGTCCCAGACGCCAAGATGGGCCCGCTCCAGGGCCTTGGCCCAAAACGCTCCGCTGCGACTTTTCTTACCCTGACCCGCCATCGTCCGTTCCGCCACCCCCGCCCCTGGGCAATCTGCGGCAAAACCAGAGAAGAAACCGTTACCGGGCCGCGGAAGGGCGGAATGTCCACCCTCCCGGCGACGATCTTGGCATCAGCCTTTTGATTGGCGGGCAAGAACCGGAGTTTGGCGCGCCTCGATTGATCATAGGAATGGCCGTGTTCACCAGCCAGTCCGGTGATCGCGAAGCAAGACAAAAAGGACCTCCCAATGACCAAGCAGGAAGACAACAAGGCCGTCGTAATCAGATGGTTCACCGACTTCTGGGGTGAAACCTGCGACCTCTCCGCCGTCGATGCCGTCGCCGCCCCCGATATGCTGCTCAAATACTCGCTGCACGAGCCGCGCCGCGGCGCGCCGACATCAAGGCATTCATGACCGATTTTCGTGCAGCCTTCCCGGATCTCAACTTCTGGGCCACCGCCGATCTCATCGCCGAGGGCGACTACGTCGTCGGCCAGTGGGAAGGGGGCGGCACGCATACCGGCCCGGCCTTCGGCGATTTTCTCATCGGTTCGCTGCCCGCCGCGACGGGCCGCACGATGCGCTTCACCGGCACCACGGTGCTCAAGGTGATCGACGGCAGGATCGTCGAGGAAATCGGCCTCGACGACGGCGTCGCCGCCCTCACCCAGCTCGGGCTGATCAAGACCGCCTGAGAAACTTCACCCAGAATCGAGACTTCGGCCAGGCGGCATTGGCGCCGCCTGGCTATGCCGCTTACTGGCTCGGCGCCATCGCGTGTTCGCACGACACTTTCGGGTTCATGTCGGCGAACGTGCCGGTCGGGTTGCCTTTCCAGGCCCAGACATGCAGTTCGTAGAACTCACCCAGGCCATAGCGATTGGGCGCGCTGTTGAAGTTGAACAGCTGTCCCTCGAGCGACGCCGGCCCCTTCGAGGTGATGTATTCGACCGCCACCAGCTTCAGCGTGCCGTCGGCCATCGGCTCGTACATCACCGCTTCGGGACGGGCGATGTCGATCTTGTCGTCCTTCAGGTACCCGCCATTGACATAGTGGATGCCCATGGCGCCGCCGGTGATACCGCTGGCGCAGGGAATGGGCGCATAGCCTTCCGCCGTCGCGGCGTTGAAGTCGAGAAACCGGCTGTTGGCGGCCCGCACCTTTTCGGCCAGCGGATTGGCACCGGACGCGGTTTCGGCCGCCTCCTGATGCGCCTGGGCAAAGGTGGTGCAGACGGCCAGAATGGCCCCTGCCACGAAAAGCCCGTTGCGAAAATCGCGTATCATGTTTGTTCCATTCTTCTTGAAAAAGCACAGCGGGCCGGCCGCCGAAAATACGGAGGCCCGGCAGGCAAGCGCTGTGACTGTTGTTGCCTGGTGACCCGGGATACGGTGCAAGGAATGCCGGGAGAGATCATCCCTTCGGCAGATACGGGATCGTTCCTGCCAGATCGGTGTCGTCGATCAGCTGGAAACGGCTGTCGCTGCCGCCCTGGCGGGCCGAAACGAAAGGCGCGTAGGCCGGATCGTCGGTGAAGGCGCGCGCCGCCGCTTCCGACGGGAACGCCATCAGGGCGATCAGCGTGGTGTCGAGCGGCTTGCCTTCGAGCGTCTTCACATTGCCGCTGCGCGACAGATATTTGCCGCCATGCTTGTGGACGAGGTCGTGCACCGAGGCGGCATAGGCCGGCACCCATTTCGGGTCCTTCATCTTGATATCGGCGATAACGTAAGCAGTCATTGTCGTCTCCTGGTTGCGGCGCACAGGGATATCCCGTGCAACCGTCCAATGGGTTCGCATGGCGGGGCCCGAGCCGACCAGTCCGCGATCTGTACTGGGCCGGTACAGTTTCTGTACTCGCCGCTTCAATCACGAAGGACTAATGTTCTCCCAAGGTTCGAGGGAGAGGCACGGTCATGACCCAGCACGGATACAAACAGTTCTGCCCGCTATCGATGGCCGCCGAGGTGCTGTGCACCCGCTGGACGATGGTGCTGATGCGAGAGCTTGTGGCCGGTTCGACCCGTTTCAATGACTTGCGCCGCGGCGTGCCCAAAATGTCGCCGACCCTTCTGTCGCAACGGCTTAAGGAGCTTGAGCTGGCAGGAATCGTCGAGCGCAAGGAGGTCCTGGGAGAAAAAGGAATCTTCGACTATCGGCTGACGGAAGCCGGCCGCGATTTGCGCCCGGTGGTCGAGGCGATGGGCTTCTGGGGCCAGAAATGGGTCGAATCCAGGCTGTCGCTCAAAAACCTCGATCCGTCGCTGCTGATGTGGGACATGCGGCGCAATTTGAACCCCTCGCCGCTGCCCGAGGGACGCACGGTGATACAATTTCTGTATCAAGAACTCCCCGCCTCCAAACGCTCCTGGTGGCTGATCGTCGAAAAGCACGGCGAAGTCGACCTGTGCTGGTACGATCCGGGCTTCGACGTCGACCTCTATGTCTCGACCGACCTGCACACGATGACGGCGATCTGGATGGGAGTGCTCACCGTCGAGAAGGCCGGTGCGAAGGTCACCCTGACCGGCGACCAGGCCATCGGCAGGAAAATGCAGGCCTGGCTGGGGCTGAGCCCGTTCGCGGTGGAACCCAAACGCGCGGCGTAGGCACGCGCGGGCCCTGTCAGGAAACGGGTGGCGAGGCCGGCTTTTGGCGGCTTCAATGCCGGCCATGTTCATCGCCCTGGCCAAACATCTGCAACCCGCGCCGCTGCCGGTCGCCCACGATCCGCGCTGGGCCCGCATCGTCGCGCGCGACAAGTCGGCCGATGGCGCGTTCTGGTATTCGGTGGCGACAACCGGCGTCTATTGCCGGCCCTCCTGTCCGTCGCGGCGCGCCAACCCCGCCAATGTCCAGTTGCACGACACTTTGCAGGCGGCGAAGGCGACAGGCTTTCGCCCATGCCGGCGCTGCAATCCGGACGGCCCTTCGCTCGAGGCCGCCAACGCCGCCATGGTCGCCGATGCCTGCCGCAGGATCGAAGAGAGCGAGGACGAACCGCTACTTGCCGAACTGGCTGCCGCCGCCGGCCGCAGCCCCGGCTATTTCCACCGCGTCTTCAAGGCGATCACCGGGCTGACACCGAAGGACTATGCCGCGGCACGGCGGGCCGCCCGCGTCCGCCAGGGTCTCGAGGACGGCGCCAGCGTGACGGCGGCAATCTATGACGCCGGCTTCAATTCGAGCGGGCGTTTCTATGAAAAGTCCACCGGCATGCTCGGCATGACGCCGACGCGCTACCGTTCCGGCGGCACCAACGAGGACATCCGCTTCGCCGTCGGCGAATCCTCGCTCGGTGCCATCCTGGTCGCGTCGAGCCGAAAAGGCGTCGCTTCGATTCTGCTCGGCGACGATCCCGACGCGCTGGTGCGCGACCTACAGGACCGCTTCCCCAAGGCCCGGCTGATCGGTGGCGACCGCGACTACGAGGCGCTGGTCTCCCGCGTCGTCGGTTTAGTCGAGGCGCCGGCGCTCGGTCTCGACCTGCCGCTCGACGTGCGCGGCACCGCGTTCCAGCAGCGCGTCTGGCAGGCCTTGCGGGACATCCCGGCTGGCCGCACGGTTTCCTATGCCGAGATCGCCGGCCGTGTCGGTGCTCCCAAGGCGACCCGCGCCGTCGCCGCCGCCTGTGCCGCCAATGCCCACGCGGTCGTCATCCCTTGCCATCGTGTGATCCGGAAGGATGGCGCCCTGTCGGGCTATGCCTGGGGCGCCGAGCGCAAACGCGCGCTGCTCGACCGCGAGGCCGGCGAGGCTGCTGACAATGCCCACCGGTCCTCGCGGGCCTGACCGCAATGCGCGCGATGGCCAGGTCTTCCACCGCCGGTGCGAACGGTCAGGTCGCCAACGGCGCTGCCGTCAGCCTGGAGGACGCGAAGGCGCTGGTGTTGGCTGCCATTGGCGAGCTTGTCGAGGATGGCAAGGCCGAGTGGCGCCGCATGGCGACCGGCGAGTTCGAGCTGCGGCTGATATCAGGCGAAGTTTTTTTGCTGGGCGAGATCGGCGTCACCCGTGTCGCATGAGGGTGGTCAAAAACCGCACTCGACGGCACCTGCTTTCGCCGTTCAGCCCCCAGGGATTTGAATTTGAAAGCAAGCACCGGAGTGAGGAACATCAGGCACATGGCTAGGGTTCAGGCACACAGAAGGAGTGAAGGCAATGAACCACATGCAACCCGATCTCAAGGCGACAGCCGCCAGCGTCGTCCTCGACACCATCACCTATGCCATCGGCCAGTCGGCGCTTGGGAACATCCTGGCGGCGCGCGGCCCCATCGGCGTCTGCGCCATCCTCATCGGCTCCGACGCCGGCACGTTGCGGCAGGACCTCGCCAACCGCTTCCCCGGCAGGGTGCTGCTCGAAGACGCGGCCTGCCTGCGCGATGATCTCGCGGCGATAGCGCGCTTCATCGAAACGCCCGGCGCGGGTCTCGACCTGCCGCTCGACATGCGTCACGGCACGCCCTTCCAGCAGCGCGTGTGGGAGGCGCTGCGCGCCATCCGGTGCGGTGCCACGGTCACCTACACCGCCCTTGCCCGGCGCCTCGGCATGCCGGAGGGCGCCCGCGCCGTGGCGACTGCCTGTGCCGCCAATGCCATCGCGCTCGGCATTCCCTGCCACCGCGTGTTGCGCGCCGACGGTTCGCTGTCCGGCTACCGCTGGGGCATAGAACGCAAGCGCGTATTGCTGGAAAGGGAGGCCGCGATATGAACGCCGACGCCAAGGTCGCGCCATCGCTGATCGAAGCCGCCGAGACACGCATCGCCGCCTATGATTGGCCGGCGCTCGCCACCGAGCTCGACGGCTTCGGCTGCGCGGTGATGGAAAAGCTGCTCTCCGCCGATGAGTGCCGGCAACTCGCCGGCCTCTATCCACAGGAGCAGCATTTCCGCAGCCACATCCTTATGGCCAGGCATGGTTTCGGCAAGGGCGAATACCGCTATTTCCGCTATCCCTTGCCCGATCTGGTCGGCGGCCTGCGCGGCGCGCTGTACCCCAGGCTGGCCGAGGTCGCCAACCGGTGGAACGAGCGCATGGGCGTCGCCACGCGCTACCCCGCCACGCATGCCGCGTTTCTCGACCAATGCCATGCCGCCGGCCAGGTCAGGCCGACGCCGCTTTTGCTGCAATATGTGCCCGGCGACTTCAACTGCCTGCACCAGGACCTCTATGGCGACCTCGCCTTCCCGCTGCAGGTGGCGATCCTGCTTTCCGAGCCGGGCGAGGATTTCACCGGCGGCGAATTCGCTTTGACCGAACAGCGGCCGCGCATGCAGAGCCGGGTCGAAGTGGTGCCCTTGCGCCAGGGCGATGCGGTGGCCTTCGCGGTCCACAACCGGCCGGTGCAGGGCACGAAAGGCAATTACCGCGTCAACCTGCGCCACGGCGTCAGCCGCCTGCGCTCAGGCATGCGCCACACGATCGGCATCATTTTTCACGATGCGAAATGAGCGCCGGCTCGAGCCTCCCAATAGGGCGGATCGCCAAAGGCATCGCGCAGCCATGCGGTCAGCGCGCGCAGTTTGGCGGAACCGCGCCTGTCCTCGGGACAGGCTATATAGATGGCGGCTCCTTCAGGCTCGGCGCCGACATCGATGACCGTCAATCGCCTGTCGGCGATCTCGGTCCGGATGAAATAGGCGGGGAGCAGTGTCAGGCCGAGGCCGGCAAGGGCTGCGTCGCGCATCAAAATCCCATTGTTGACGCGCAGCGCGGTTTGCGGGCGGATCGTCACCAGCCGCCGCGAAATCTTGAACCGCCAGTCGGCTGCACCCCGGATGGAAAAGATGATGCCCTTGTGGCGTTTCAGCTCGTCGGTGGTCGCCGGCCGTCCGAATCGCTCGACATAGTCCGGTGAGGCGACCAAGAAGCGACGGCTGGAAGCCAGCTTCCTGACGATGACGGCTCCGTCATCGACGATCGGCCCGTGACGCACGATGGCATCGTAGCCATCGGCCACTATGCTGACGAAACGATCGTCGAGATCGAGCGTCAGCTCAACCCCCGGGTACCTGGCGAGGAAGCCATACAGCGCCGGGCCGAGATGGAGAATGCCGAAACTTGTCGGCGCCGATATCCTGAGCGGTCCGGCGAGTTCGCCGCGCTGTTCGGCGATTTCGGCTTTGGCCTCGACCACCTCCTGCATGATGCGCTTGGCGCGCTCGTAAAAGCCTCGCCCCGCTTCGGTGATCGAGAGTTTGCGGGTGGTGCGGTCCAGCAGCTTTGTGCCGAGGCCGCGTTCAAGCTCCGACAGCCGTTCGCTGATGACGGATTTGGACAGGTTCATGCGCCTGGCCGCCTCGGTGATCGAACCGGATTCCGCGACGGCGACGAAGGCGGCGGCGGATTCGAGCTTCAGCATTGTTCGGCTTTCCCGAATTCACAATCAGGCGACCGACGCCTAACGAAATCAAGGACATGGTGTCATAGTTCACAAAACCGCGATACCGCGGTGATAGAGCAATTCCAGGAAAAGTGCGTAGCGGTTTTCCGTCCGGAAATTGCGCAGAACAAAGATTCCAAAACAAAATCTCCAGGAGTGATTTCATGTTTCGTCCTTTGGTCATCGTGCTCGGGTTGTTGGCAATGAGTGTCCCGGCTTCGGCCCGCGTGGTCGCTTTTCCTGCCAGTTTCAAGACGCAGACGATCAAGACCAACGGCACCAGCCTGCACGTCCGCGTCGGCGGAAAAGGTCCGGCGGTTGTACTCCTGCATGGCTTCGGCGATACCGGCGACATGTGGGCTCCGGCCGCGATAGCCCTGATGAAGGATCACACGGTGATCGTGCCGGACCTGCGCGGCATGGGCCTTTCGGCGCACCCGGACAGCGGCTACACCAAGAAGAACCAGGCGGTCGACATCGCCGGCGTGATGGACGCGCTGAGGGTCGACAAGGCCGATCTGGTGACACACGACATCGGCAACATGGTCGGCTATGCGCTAGCCGCGCAGTATGCGAAGCGCATCACCAAATGGGTTGTCATTGACGCGCCGCTGCCGGGCATCGGCGATTGGGACAAGATCAAGCAAAGCCCGCTTCTGTGGCACTTCAACTTCCGCGGCCCCGATATGGAGCGGCTGGTCGCAGGCCGCGAGCGCATCTACCTCGACCGCTTCTACAATGAACTGTCGGCCGATCCGAAGAAGATCGACGAGGCGACGCGCGTCCACTACGCAAAACTCTATGCGCGGCCGCATGCCATGCATGACGCCTTCGAGCAGTTCAAGGCATTCGACGAGGACGCCATCGACAACCAGGCGATGCTTTCCAACGACGGCAAACTGCCCATGCCGGTGCTGGCGGCCGGCGCGGAGAAATCGGCAGGCACGACACAGGCCGACGTCCTGCGGTTCGTTGCGTCGGACGTGACGGGCGCCATCGTGCCAGCGTCCGGCCATTGGATCATGGAGGAAAACCCGGATGCCACCGTCAGGCTGATTACAGATTTCCTCGCCAAGTAACAGCACGGCTTCAGCGACCACTGCGCCCAGCAAGGGTGCGGCCCTTCGCGACGATGGGAGACGTTCTATTCCGCTAACGCATTTTCCTGGCTCGCTCTGGGAACCGCGTTCTCCTGACGGCGACAGCACCGGCGTCAGCCGCCGATGTTCCAAAAGAAAACGGTCGTCCTGGTGCATGGCGCCTTCGCCGACGGCTCGAGCTGGAGCAAGGTCATTCCCTTGCTGGAGGCCAAGGGGCTCAATGTGGTGGCGGTGCAAAATCCGCTGAGCTCGCTTGCCGCCGATGTCGGCGCAACCAAGCGCGTCATCGATGCCCAGCAGGGGCCGGTCATTCTGGTCGGCCATTCCTGGGGCGGTGTCGTCATCAGTCAGGCGGGCGTGGACGACAAGGTCAAGGCGGTGGTCTACGTCGCCGCCTTCGCGCCGCCAAAGGGCCTGTCGGTGAACGATCTTGGCGAGGGCCAGCCGGCACCTGATCGCCGCCACGCAAGGTCCGCCCTTTGCCGGCATTTTTGACGAGAAGCTCACTGCCGCCGCCTACGAGACCAAGCCGAGCTTCTACATCGTCACCAGTCATCATGGCATGATACCGCCGGCTGCCGAAGCGGCGATGGCCAAGGCGATCGGCGCTGAGGTGACCGAGCTTGCGACCAGCCACGTCGCCATGCTCGCTAAGCCCCGCGAAGTCGCTGGGTGAAGTAGGCAGAGAAACGATACCGGCGAGGAGACAGGATAAATCCATTACCCCTCCGCGTTTGCCATCTCCAGCATCCATGGACACGCGTAGTAATCGGCAATGCTGTCGATCACCCCGCCCGTGGCGCCGATCCGGACCAGATACGCCTGCCGCCAGACCTCGCCATATTGCCTGTCGACGACCAGCACCATCTCCCCTTCGAACGTGCCTGGCCGCATGCGCCAGGGCAGTTCGCTGCGCTGATATTCGACGAAGTAGGGCGAAGCCGAGAGCAACCCGCTGTAGCAATCCGACACTTGCAGGCGTGCATCGGCGCTGGTCAGTGCGCGCACGCCGTCCCAGTCCCTGGCGTTGAAGAGCGCGACATAGCGATCAAGCAGCCGCTCCAGTTCGGGATCGTGTGGCGGTGCCGCTGCCGGTTGCGCGGGTAGAGCGGCGAGTTTGGCGCGGCCGCGGCTGAGCGCCGACTTGACGCCGCCCGATGTCGAGCCGACCAGCTCGGCGATCTCCTCCAGCGAGTGGTCGAAGACATCCTTGAGCAGCACGCAGGCACGCTCCTTCGGTGGCAGATGCACCACCAACCGCTCGATGGCGCGGCCGGCGCCCGGACCGGCCGGCTCGACCGGCTGCACCATGTCGTCGCCGCCGTAGAAGGCTTCGGCCGCGTGCCGCGTGCGGCGATTGCGGATGAAATCGATGCACCTGTTATGCGCGATGCGGAAAAGCCACGGCCGGAGCGCCCGCGCATCGTCGAGCAGCTCGATCTTGCGATAGGCCTCGAACAGCGCCTCCTGCATGATGTCCTCGCCATCCAGCGCCGAGCCGGTCATGCGCGCGCAATAGCCATGCAGCCTGGCGCGTAGATGCGAAACCGTCTCCAGGAACGCGGCGTAGCGCAGGTCGAACACGCGGTCGGACCCGGGCCAGGCCCGCATACCTTGCGCCGTGTCGGGGGATTTGCGGATCTGCTGGTTCATCGCGGCACATAGGTCAGCGTCACCACGCCATTGGCAAAACGGTGCGTGTCGACCAGTTCGAGATCGATCGGCCCGACGTCGTCGAAGGCGCGCTTGCCGTGCCCGACACATGTCGGCACGATCGACAGATGATACTCATCCACCAACCCAGCGGAAAGCAAGGTGCGGTCGAGTTGCGACACGCCATATTTCAGGATGTCGCCGCCCGGCTGGCGTTTCAGCGCCGCGAGCGCCTCGGCGACGTCGCCCGTGATCAGCTCGGCATTCCACGACACCGTCTTCAGCGTCGTCGAGGCAACCAGCTTCTTCAGGCCGTTGATGCGGTCCATGTACGGACCCTTGACCTCAGGCCAGCGCGCGAAGAACATCTCGTAGGTGGCGCGGCCAAGCAGGAAGAACTCGACGTTCGAAAGCGCCTGCAAGGCGTGCTCCACATTGTCTCCGACGAAGAATGGCGAGGCCCACGTCATCGGCGCCTCGATGACGCCATCCAGGGAGACGAAACTCGATACGATCAGCCGCCGCATGCTCACGCAGCCTTTTCGCTGGTCTTCTCACCGGCGGCCGGCAGCCCCAGTCTCGGCCGTACCCACGCGGCGAAGCGGGCAATGGCGTCGTCGGCCTCCGGCGCCCGCCCTGCCATCATCTGGAAAGAGTGGAGCATGCCGTCAAAGACGTCGAGCCGCGTCTCGACCCCCGCCTGCCTCGCCCGCTCGGCGAACATCCGGCTTTCGTCGGCCAGCGTCTCGTCGGCGCCGGCCTGCAGGAAGACGGGCGGAAAGCCTGAGAGGTCGGCGTAGAGCGGGCTGACTTCGGGATCGCGCCGATCGGCATCGCCGATGAAATTGGCCGCTAGCCAGTCGACGGCTTCCCTGGCGAAGGCCGGATCTCTGTCGCGGTTGGTGTCGTAGCTGGCGCCCGTCAACGCCATGTCGAACCAGCCGGAGATGATCAGCGTGGCGACGGGCAGTGGCCGCCTTTGCGCGCGCAGCCGCTGCAGGACGCCATAGGTCAGCACCGCGCCGCAGGAGTCGCCGGCGATCACGATCCGCTTGGGGTCGAAGCCTTGGTCGACGAGCCAGTCCCAGGCCGATGTCGCGGCTTCGAGCTGGGCCGGATGCTTGGCTTGGTGCGCCAGCGGATAATCGTAGAGCAGCGCCCGGCAGCCGATAGCCTTGGCGAGATTGCCGACCAGCTTGCGGTGGGTGTAGATCGAGCCGCCGATGAAGCCGCCACCATGCGCATAAAACAGCACCCGCTGCTCGTCGGCGCCCTTCGGCACGACCCACATCGCCGGCACGCCGCCGGCATCGACCTCGATGTAATCGACGCCGCCCGGCTCGCCGGTCAGCGCCGTCCAGTGCATATCGTCGTGGTCGATGATGGCCCGCGGGCTGGTCAACTTGCCTGCATTCGCCGCGAGCGCGGCGTAGTGGTTCCTGTTTGCCTGACTTTGCATGCTCGCCATGACTGTTTCTCCGTTGCTGCCGATCGCGGTCCGGCGCGACCTTCAGGCAAGAGACGGACGGGCAGGTAAAAAGGATACGTGCCGACCTGCTTTTTTTCGGCGGCCTACGCCCCGCCCCGCAACATCGCCGCGTGGCGTTGGGCGAATTCGACGAACGGCGTTGCGCGCACGCCGAACATCTCGTGAGTGGCAAGATGCACCCGCGATTTCGGCCGCCGCAGCCGCTCGGCCAACTGCTCGTCCAGTGCATCGGCGAAGTCGGCGGGAACGCCGGCGGCCAGCAGGTTGCGTCGGCGGTCCTGCGGGCTGATGTCGACATAGCGGACCGGCTTGCCTATCGCCTGCGAAATCCGCGCCGCGATATCGCTCATCGTCAGCGCCTCGGGTCCGGTCATGTCGAGGCTCTCGCCTTCATGGCCGCCATCGCGCAGCAGACGGGCGGCGACCTTGGCGATATCCTCGACATCGACCGGCGACAGTTCGGTGCCGCCAAGCGCCAGATAGAAAGCGCCTTCGGCGGCGATGGTCGGCGCGTCGCGCAGATAGACCTGCATGAACTGGCTGGGGCGCAGATGCGTCCACGCCATGCCGGCTCCTTCGAGATAGCGCTCGACCTCTTCATGCATGCGTGTGAAGCGGAACTTCGTCGCGTCATAGCCGATGTTGGATTCGGCACCGGAAAACTTCACCACATGCGCGACGCCGGCCTGCTTGCAGGCGTCGATAAAACGGCACTGCGTCTCGACCATGTCTTGCGCGGCGGTCGAAATCATCAGCACGCGATCGACACCATCGAGGGCCGCGCCAAGCGCCTCCGCCCGCCGCATATCGCCCTCGGCCAGCTCGACGCCGGCAAGTCCGCCGAGCCCTGCCGCGGATGCCCGGTCAAGATCGCGAACCAGCGCCCTCACTTGATGCCTCTGCCGCGCGAACTCGCGCACGATTGCCATGCCGTTCAGGCCGGTGGCGCCTGTCACCAGGATCATCTGTCTCTCCATTCAGAATTGATGCGGCCGCCCTTCCGGCGACCCACCTAGAAGACGAAGAGAAGCGGGCAAAGGATTCCGGCCAAATGTCTTTTACCGGCGTGCGGCCCGCACGCCCGCGATCAACCTGCCGGCGCGTAGCGGCTGACCACCATGCCGCAGGCATAAGCCTTCGAACCAAGCAGAAGCAGGTTTTGGAACCCGCCTTGGTCGAAAATGCGGCGGCCGGCGCCCAGCACGGCCGGATTGACGAACAGCTGGAACTCGTCGATCAATCCGGCCGCGATCAGCGCCGACGCAAAGCCAGCCCCGCCGAAGACGGCCATGTCGCCGCCCTCACCCGCCTTCAATGCGTTGACCTCGCGCGGCAGGTCGCCGCTCACCACCGTCGTGCGCTCCCATCGCGAGGTCTCGAGCCTGTCGCTCGGCACCACCTTGCGCGCGTCGACGATGCGCTGGGCGAAGGCATAAAACGAATCGGCCGGATATTTGCTCGCCGCATGGCCCCAATGGGCGAGATAACCTTCCTCAGCCATCTTGCGGCTGAGCAGCACGGTGTCGATGCCGGCAAACACGGCGTTGAAATCACGCTTCAGCTCCTCGTCCCACCCGATGTCGTCGCCCCATCCCCAGAGTTGCCAGGGATGGTCGGCATCGCCGCCGACGAAACCGTCGACCGACATCTGCATCTGAAGGATCAGCTTTTTCATGGGGTTCTCCTCGTTTCCGGATTCCAGTCAGGAAGGATCACGCCGCGTTTTGCGAACGGGCAAAGGCTTGTGCCCAGCTTTCGAAAGTGGTCGGCGTGGCGTTGCGGATTGACGGTGCCTCAAGCGCCCAGCGTTCACCCTTGTTGAAACTCGCCGCCGTTTCGCCGAGCGCATCGGCAAAGCTCGGTGACAGGCCGCTGGCGATCATCCCGGCGCGCGCCTCAGTGAATGGGGCCGCCTTGTAAGCGACCTGCCTCCCCATCGCGCTGCCAAGGATCGCGGTGGCCTGCTCCAAGGCATAGTAGCCGCCGCCATGCAATTCGATGATCCGCTCGCTTGGAAAACGCGTGGCGTCCAGCAGGGCGGCGGCGCGCTGGCCGACATCGCTGGCAGCAATCAAAGGCATCGGCGGATCGCCCCGGAACGGCGTCATGAAGATGCCGGAAGCGGCCTGCTGGACAAAGCCCATGCCCTTGGCGAAGTTCTCCATGAAGAATGAGGCGCGCAAAAACACCAGTTCGTGGAGGCCGAGCGCCGCCAGCCGTTCTCCATCAAGGCGGCGCCGAGCGAAGTTCCCATCCTGAGATGGGCGTTGAGGCCGCTGAGCAGCACGACGCGGCGCACGCCTGACTTCGCGATCGCCGCCGCCAGCCGCGCACCGACTTCATCCTCGAAGCGATGAAGATCCGGCGCCGTGATGTCGAACGGAATCATTACATAGGCGCTGTCGGCACCGGAAAAGGCGGTGGCGAGCGCGTCGCTATCGTCAAGCGCCACACCCAGGCTGCGCGCCACGCCGCGCACAATATGCCCCCGCCCGGTCAGGACCTGGGCGACCGCCTTGCCAACCTCGTTGGTAGCCCCGACGACCACGACGGTTCTTGGTGTGCTGATTTTCCCGATGGCCTGGCTCATGACGTCCTCCTGCTGGCCAAGTTGCGATCTAACGATTTACTTTTGGAAGCATTTGACTGATGGAAAGAATGATGTCAATAGTAAAGTGATTTAACAATGGAACCATAGAGATGTCAACGCGTGAAAGATCCGGCTGCCCCATCAACCTGTCGCTGGAACTGCTCGGCGATCGCTGGACGTTGCTCATCATCCGCGACCTGGTCTTCGCCGGCAAAAAGCATTTTCGCGAGTTCCTGCAATCCGATGAAGGCATCTCCTCGCGCACATTGGCCGAGCGGCTGCAGACGCTGCAAGACGAAGGCATCCTCACCCGCAGCGACGACCCCAGCCACGGGCTGAAGGCGATCTATCGGCTGACCGAAGCCGGCATCGATCTCCTGCCGGTGCTGGCGACGCTTGGCGCCTGGGGCAGCAAGCACCGCAAGTCCGACGACAAGCTCGCCCGTATCGCAGACGAACTGTCGGCCGGCGGCGGGCCGGCGCTGGAACGGATGAAGGCGGCACTGCGGGCGGAGCATGTTGTCTAGGAAGTGCGCTGCCTCCCTCTTCCTGTGGAGAAGCAGGAGCTTTGCGCGCCTCGGTTACTCCTAAAGAGCACCGATGCGCCAAAGATCAATTGACAATGATCTCTATTTGTTCACTATATGTTCCTATCTATCAGCAATCGCGGATGAGCGGAACAGGATGGAAACGACGGCCACCATCCTGCATGCCGATCTCGACGCCTTCTATGCCTCGGTCGAGCAACTGCTCGATCCGACGCTGCGCGGCAAGCCGATCGCGGTCGGCGGCGGCGTGGTGCTCGCCGCCTCTTACGAAGCGCGCGCCTTTGGCGTCCGCGGCGGCATGCCGGGGCGCAAGGCGCGCGAGCTTTGCCCGCAATTGATCTTCGTCGGCGGAAATTTCAGCCACTACCAGCGGCTGGGCGACGCGGCGATCAAGGTGCTCGACGATTTCACGCCGGTGGTCGAACGCATCTCCATCGACGAGGCCTTCGCCGATGTCGCCGGCTGCACGCATCTGTTCGGCTCCCCGCGGGAAATCGCGACCACGATCCGCGGCCGTGTGCGGGCCGAACTCGGCCTGCCGATCTCGATCGGCGTGGCGCGCACCAAGCATCTGGCCAAGATCGCCTCGCAAGTCGCCAAGCCCGACGGGCTGGTGGTGGTCGAGCCCGGCACCGAGCTTGCCTTCCTGCATGATTTGCCGGTCTCGCTGATGTGGGGCGTCGGCCCGGCCACCAGGGCGCGCTTGGCCGAGATCGGCGTCGAGACCATCGGCGAGTTGGCCCGGACCCACAGCGGCGCCCTGGCCCGGCTGCTTGGCCCCGCCGCCGGCGAAAAGCTCGCGGCCCTGTCATGGAACCGCGATCCGCGCAAACTGGAGACGAAGCGCCGGGCGCACTCGGCCGGCGCGCAATCGGCCCTCGGGCAAAAGCCGGCCGTGGCCCGGGTGATCGTGCCGACACTGCTGCATCTGGCCGACCGCGTCGCCAGCCGGTTGCGCGCCAAGAACCGCCCCGGCCGCACGGTAACGGTGCGCGTGCGCTTTGCCGATCTCAGCGCCGTCACGCGCTCGATCACGCTGGAACAGCCGATCTCGGCGACCGCCATGCTGGCCGAGATCGCTGGGGATTTGGTGCGCGGCGTGCTCGCCGAGCATCCCCGGGAGAAAACGATCTCTCTGCTGGCGATCTCGGTCTCGCACCTGGAGGAGAGCGCTGAACTGCAGCTCGACCTGCCACTCGGCCTCGCCGACGAGAAGCGCCGCCCGGGCAGCCAAAAAGGCCTCGCGCGCTTCGGCGCCGACCGCGCCATCGACAAGATCCGCCAGCGTTTCGGCAACAGGCGGTCGGCTACGGTACGGTGGCCCTGGAAGCGGCCCGCTCGGTGCCCGACGCATTCAGGGAACTGGCGGAAAAGGAGCTTTGACCGGAAAAAGGGACTGTCCCCGGCGGCGCGTCAACCGACACGATGCCGCGCTTCGCCGCTGTCAGGCCGACGCTGCACCGACCCCATAGAGTTGCCCGCCTCCCGGCACGGCGCCTGTTTCGGTCCCGCCGCGCTCTGTAAACACAAGGCCGGAGCCCGGCACGAGGTCGCGGATTGTGCGCGACGTAATGATCTCGCCTGGCAAGGCTTGGCCGAGCATCAGCACTGCTTGGTCGATGGCGGTGCCGGTTAAATCACCGTTTTCCCTTTCGCACTCGCCAATATGCACCGCGGCACGGACGGCGAGGCCAGAAGGCTTCAAACTGTCGCGGATCGCCATGGCGCATTGGATCGCCCGCGTCGGACGCTGGAAGGCAGCGAGCAGGCCATTCGCGTCGCGCCGGATCTCCCTGCCCTGCGCCAGTTGCACTTGATCGCAGATCGCGTCCACATATCTCCGCCTCAAATCCCGGCCATCGGCGGAGGCAGATGGCGAGGTGATGTCCACGCAGAGAATGGTGACCAGCACACGCTCGCCGGGTGCCGCCGGCAAGGTGCCGCTGACGAAGGACTGGATCTCATCGATCAGGCGATCCGAGCCCTCACCCCAGATGACATGGTCGTTGCCCGCGAGCTCGATGTAGCTCGCGCCCGGGATGTGTTTCGCCAGGTAGCGTCCCTCCTCGGCCTTGACCCAGCGATCGCCCGTTCTCTGAACGATCAGCGTTGGAACGTGGATGGCTCCCAGTATCTCCCGAACGTCGATCTCGACGCTCCAGCACCACAGCGAGATCGCATCGGCGGGCGAAGCTGAATTGCGCAGGAAGGCCGCGAACCATTCGCGCTCGAATGCATCGTTCATCAGGCTGGGCGCGGCATTGCTGAGGTCGGCCGGCTCTCCCCATTCGCGCTCGATGGATATGAGTTCTCTTTCCACCTGCGCCTTGGTTTTCGCCCAGGGGTAGTCCGGCGCCCATACGCCTCTGGCATAGGTCCCGTTCAAGACGAGGGCCGCCGTGCGTTCGGGATAGGTCGCGGCAAACAGCATGCACATGCTGCCGCCCTCGGAGCTGCCGAACAGGACGGTACGGTTCGAACCGACCGCGTCCAGGACCGCGCGCACGTCTTCCATACGCTCTTCGAGCGTCGGTAGGCCGACATTGCGATCCGACAGTCCGGTGCCGCGCTTGTCCATGCGGATCAGCCGGCAAAAGGAGCCGAGACGGTGCAGGACATGCGCCAGCCTGGGCGATGCCCAGGCAAGGTCCAGATTGGAAACCCAGCCTGGCACATAGATGAGGTCCACTGGGCCGTTGCCCGTTACCTGATACGCGATGTTGCTGCCGGCCGATTTGACATAGTGGGTCGGCGGCGACGTAGGCCGTGCGCCGGGCGCAACCGGCCCGGCGGGTGCTGGAGCAGCCGACGCCGTGCGGCGGGCGCGAAGCTGTTCATAGAGCTGCCTCGTTTCCGGTTCCGGCTGAACACGTAGCTGGCGCTGCAAGGCATCGCGGCAGAGCTCATATTGTTTCAGCGCCAAATTGACGCGACCTTGGGCTGCACAGGCCCGCATCAAGGCACGGTGGATATCTTCACGCAGCGGCTCCCAGGCTAGCAAGCGTGTCGCCGCCAGCACGCAGGACGCCAGATTGTTCTGCGCGAAGTAATGCGCGACGAGCTTTTCCAGCACCAAGACGGCCGTGGCCCGCAGCCGTGCGCGTTCGACCCGCAGCCAGTCCTCGAAGGGTTCTTCCTTCAGGCTGAAGCCATCGAGGAGATCGCCTCGATAGAGGCTGATGGCCCGCTCAAGCTGCTCGGGTGCCGCCTCGGCGGCCAGCACCTCGAACCGGGCGACGTCGAAATCGAGATCATCCAGCTCCAGCATGATGCTGTCGCCATCGATCAGGAAGCGCCCGCCATTGGCCGAGGGCATAGCCTTCCTCACGACAGAAAGGGCCTGCCGAAGGTTCATACGTGCCTGCGGCTCGCCGGTGTCGCCCCACAGCAGGGCGGCAAGCTTTTCGCGCGAGAGGGAATGCCCCGAATGGATCGCAAGATAGGCGACCATGGCGCGCGCCTTGCGGGTGAAGGACGGGGCCACGGCACCGCCAGCGAAATCGAACCCACCCAACAGTGAGAGGCGCGCCATCGGATCCACCACAGCTTCAGCGGCAATCCTTTACCGGTGCCGATACCAATTCAACCGGCATTCTGCGTCTCGCGACGCTTTTCACGATTTCGTCACGCTGACACCAACGCGATTCCGACGGCTGTGACGCACGGTGCTGCTGACAACTGTCATGGAGAATACGATGCTGCTCCCGCACCCAACAGACTGGCCGCCGCTGTTCTACGGCGATCCCTGGCTGACGTCGCGGTCTCGGGACCGGGTCACGCCGCAGCGCTACGACCTGGCGCTGGCAGGGTACCTGGAAAAACAGGCGGCCAACCGGGAGGCGGATCGCCGGCCAGGCCTCGTCCGCCTTATCGACAAGATCCGTCAGCGTTTCGGCAAACAGGCGGTCGGCTACGGTACGGTGGCCCTGGAAGCGGCCCGCTCGGTGCCCGACGCATTCAGGGAACTGGCGGAAAAGGAGCTTTGAGTGAGTAGTCCCCCCGTCACTCACGCTTTCCGGATCGACGTCCCGAACCAGGTGGCGCGGTGGTCGTCACCGGCACCCGGCTTTCAATAGGTCTTCTTCACGCACGCCCCTCGGGTGGCGGGTCAGTTTGCAGATCGTCGACATCGCTGCAATGATCCAGGCGAAGGAGCGGAGAGGCCGATGTTCGGGGCCTTCTAAGGAGAGTTGCCGGGTGACTGTCCTCGACAAGGCAAAGCAATGGGCGAGAGCCATCAAGCGCGATGTCATGGCCCTGTGGCTGGCCGCCCGCGATCCTCGCGTTCCCTGGTACGCCAAAGTTGCCGCCTGCATGGTCGCCGCCTACGCGCTCAGTCCTATCGATCTGATACCCGATTTCATTCCCGTACTCGGGTATTTGGACGATCTGATCATCGTACCGCTTGGCATCCTGCTTGCGGTGAAGTTGATCCCCGCCGATCTGATGGCGGAGTTTCGCGCGGAAGCCATTCGCCGATCGAGGCCGACCAGCCGCGGCGGTCTCGCATTCATCGTCGGAATTTGGGTTCTGATGGCCGCCGCGCTCATCTGGTTATTCTGGCCAGATCGTTTCGCCTAGATTTCGGCCTCGGCGTTTCTCGTCACTCGACCGCCCGTCAGACCACAATCGGTGGCCCGCCGACAGACCCATCCCCTGTCAAAGCCTAGCGGTGCCGAAAATCCGGTCCCAGAATATCGAGGTCACGCCGAAATTGGCGTTGTCGTCGATATGGTGGTGCACCGCGTGGCGGCGCTTGAGCGTGTAGAGATAGCTCGGATGGGCCGGATGCCAGTGGTGGATCATGTGGTGGACGCTGATGTACCAGAGATAGCCCAGCATCAAACCGCAACTCACCGCGCTGGCGGTCGCGAAGTCGGAGACCACCCAGACGGGCAGGAACGCCACCAGCGCATGCACGCCCAGACTTAGCCAGGTGGGGGTGCCCACCGGACTGCGCTCCTCGACGTGGTGACGGTCGTGCAAGTCCCGGATCCAGGGGACGTGGTGCAGCACGAAGCGGTGCAGCACATATTCGATCAGCGTCCACAGGCCAAGGCAGATCATCATCGTGCCGACCCAGTCCGGAGCGCCTTCTTCTCCGGCCTCGATCAGTCCGGCCACCCCCAATATGGCGATCACCAGGGGATAGACCACGAAGTCGCTGTAGTAGCCGATCAGACCCAGCTGCATTCGGACGCCTCACCTGATTTTCGACGCCGCCCCAAAAACGATGCTATCAGTTTGCCGGACTCGCGCATGAGGTGCAATGCGGATGCATCTGACATAGCGTCGCAATTTCCAGGTGCAAGATCGGCAGCCATGATCGCTCGGAATCGGCCGGTTTCGCACCGGTGCCGCAAACGGACATGCAAACATGGCAAAACGCAGCGCGGGTCTGCTGATCTATCGCCGGAGCAATGACGATATCAGCGTCCTTCTGGTTCATCCCGGCGGCCCGTTCTGGGCAAAGAAGGACGATGGCGCCTGGTCGATCCCGAAGGGCCTCGTCGAGGAGGATGAGGACGAATTGGCGGCGGCACGACGCGAGACCGAGGAAGAGCTCGGCATCGCCATCGAAGGCTCCTTCGTCCGCCTCGGCGACTACAAGCAGCCGGGCGGTAAGATCGTCATGGCCTGGTCCGTCGAGGCCGACATCGATGTGGCCGCCATCAAGAGCAACACCTTCACCATGGAATGGCCGCCGCGGTCCGGATCGATGAAGGAATTCCCGGAGGTCGACAGAGCCGGCTGGTTCACCTTGGCCGAAGCCGGAGTGAAGATTCTGCAGGGTCAGCGCCCGATGCTGTCGGATTTGGCGGAACGGTTGGGTATCGCATGATCGCCAACGGCAAAAGCTGCCGATCTCCCTCTCGCAGGGAGATCTGCAGCTCATCCCGCAAACCTTGCCGCCGTCCACGCCCCGCCAGCCGCGTTCGACTCCACCGCCGCGGCAACAAACTTCACCCCGCGCGCGCCGTCGGTCACGTCGGGCACCTGCGCAGCGCGGGCCGGATCGACCGCGCCACCCGAACGGTGGGCGCGGATGATGTCGGCGGCGTCGCGGTAGAAATTGGCGAAGGCCTCGATATAGCCTTCGGGATGCGCCGCCGGCATGCGCGACACGCGGCGGGATTCAGCGGTCGAGCCGTGGCCGCCGCGCACCAGCGTGCGGGTTTCCTCGCCATAGACGGAAAAGCGTAGTTCTTCCGGCCGCCCGCCTGACCATTCGAGCCCCGCTCTGTCGCCATAAATGCGCACGGAGAGATCGTTGTAGTGGCCGGGAGAGGTCTGGCTGGCCAGGATCGTGCCTCGTGCGCCCTCGGTCCAGCGCACCAGTACATGGGCGTTGTCGTCGAGCCGGCGCCCCGGCACGGCGGTGAACAGGTCGGCCGACACCGCCTCCGCCTCGCGGCCGGAAATGAAGCCTGCAAGGTTGAATGCATGCACGCCGATATCGGCCAGCACCGCCGACTGCCCCGCCCTCGCCGGATCGGTGCGCCATTCGGCCTGCTTCTGGCCCTCGGCGTCGATCGGCTTGGTCAGCCAGTCCTGGATGTAGGCGCCGTGCACCGACACGATCCGCCCAAGCTCGCCCGCTATCACCATCTCGCGCGCCTGGCGCACCATCGCGTAGCCGGTGTTGTTGAGCGTGACGACGAAGCGGCGGTTTTTCGCCTTCGCGAGTGCAACCAGTGCCTCGGCGTCGGCCAGCGTCGTCGACAGCGGCTTGTCGCAGATCACGTCGATGCCGGCCTCGAGGAAGGCGGTGGCGATCGGCGCGTGCAGATGATTGGGCGTGACGATGACGACCGCCTCGATACCGTCAGGCCGGGCGGCCTCCGCTTTGGCCATGGCGCGGTAATCGGCATAGCTGCGCTCCGGCGCGATGCCGATCTCGGCGGCCGAGGCGGCGGCATTGTCGGGATCGGACGAGAGCGCGCCGGCGACCAGCGCGATCTGGTCGTCGAGGCGCATGGCCAGCCGGTGCACGGCGCCGATGAAGGCATTACGGCCGCCGCCGACCATGCCGACGCGCAGACGCTGGCGCGCCGATCCATCCGATGTTGCGTAGACCATGTTTTCTCCTCGGAGCTGATCACTAGCAGGGTCGTCATCCTGGGGCGTAGCAAGGAGCGAAGCGACGCGGCGCAGACCCCAGGATCCATGCCGGGGACTCCGGTGCGTTGCCACGGTGAAGAATTCTGCTCCGTTGCACTCTACAACCAAAGTCGCGGCATGGATCCCAGGGTCTCCGGACGCCGCTGCGCGGCTGCTTCGCCCTGGGATGACGAAATCGCCGAGCCCTCGCCACTATCCCCATCGAACACCATTTCCAATTTCCATATTGTAAAACGATCGTATCGCGCTAGCCTGAATTCATGAGCGGGGCGAGAAAACCATCCGGACGATCCAGTGCCGACGAGGCGGCGACGCGCAAACGCGGCCGTTCGCTCGCGGCACTCGGCTATATACAGCCGCGAACCTATGAGGAGCTGCGCGCGGTGCTGTCGTCAGGCACCGTGCATTTTCCCAAGCGCCTGCGCCAGGTGGCGATCTTCCTGTGGCAGCACCCGAGCGAGGTGGCGCTCGGCACGATCGCCCAGGTGGCGGCACAGGCCGGCGTGCAGCCCTCGACCCTGGTTCGCTTCGCCCAGATCTTCGGCTATTCCGGCTTTTCCGACTTCCAGGGCCTGTTCAAGGACCACATCAAGGGATCTTGGCCGGAAGGCCGCGGCGAGCAGCGCGCCGAGGCAGAGCCCAATGCCGCCACGCATTTCCTGCGCGGCATGGTCGGCGCCTCGCAGGCCTCGCTCGGCCGCATCGAAAGCGGCTTCGATATCCAGAGCTTCGAGAAGATGGTGGCGACGCTGGCCAAGGCGGACCTGATCTACGTCATCGGCTCCAAGCGCGCCTTCCCCGTCACCACCTATCTGTCGCTCACGCTTTCGCAGCAAGGCGTGCGCAATGTGCTGGTAGACAATGTCGGCTCGACCGCGCTCGACCAGATCGGCTGCATCGGCCGGCAGGATGCGGTGCTGGCGGTGTCCTTCAGCCCCTACAATTCGATCACGCCGGACTTGGTGGCCGTGGCGCATGAGCGCAAGGCGCGCATCGTCACCATTACCGATAGCACCTTCTCGCCGCTGATCCGGCTGTCGGACAGCTGGCTGGAAGTGGTGGAATCCGACTTCGCGGGCTTCCGCTCGCTGGCGGCGTCGCTGGCGGTGGGCATGGCGCTGGTCCAAGGCGTCGCGGCGCGCCGCGGCACATGAGGCGCCGCTGGTACAATTGACTATCGGGAATTAGCATTCCATATTTCAAAAATAGAAACTTTGTTCCGGGAGGAGGAATGGAGATCAGGCTCGAAGGCAAGGTGGCGCTGGTCACCGGGTCGACGCAAGGTATCGGCCGTGCCATCGCCGAGACGCTGGCGCGCTCAGGCGCTGCCGGCCTGCTGATCACCGGGCGCGACCGCACGCGCGGCGAGGCCGTGGCTGCGGAACTGTCGGCCCTGGGTACGCCGACGCTCTTCGTCGCCGCCGACCTCGGAGACCCGGAAACGCCCGCCCTTTTGGCGCAGGCTTGCATCGACCACTTCGGCCGCATCGACGGCCTGGTCAACGCCGCCGGTCTGACCGACCGTGCCTCCTTCCTAGACGCGACCCTCGATGACTGGTCGGCGCTGTTCGCCGTCAACGCCCGTGCGCCGTTCTTCCTGATGCAGGCCGCGATCGCCGACATGAAGAAGCGTGGCCAGGGCGGCGCGATCGTCAACATCCTGTCGATCAACGCCCATTGCGGCTCGCCGGAACTCGCCGTCTATTCGGCCACCAAGGGCGCGCTGGCAACGCTGACCAAGAACGCCGCGAACGCCCACCGCTTCGACCGCATCCGCGTCAACGGCATCAATGTCGGCTGGACCGACACGCCGGCCGAACGCATCATGCAGGCGCGGACGCTGGGCAATGGCCCGGGATGGCTCGACGCCGCCAATGCCGCGCAGCCCTTCGGTCGGCTGCTCAAGCCGGACGATATCGCCAATCTCGCCGTGTTCCTGCTTTCCGACGCGGCCGGGCCGATGACCGGCGCGGTGATCGACCAGGAACAGTCGGCGGTCGGGGCGAACCGGTGAACGCTATCGAAAGGCTCGGGCCCGGACTGCTGGAGCGGCTCCCCGCAGCCGTGCAAAAGCCGTCATACGACCGCGCGGCGCTCTCACCAGGCATGGCGCATCTGGGCGTGGGCGCCTTCCATCGCTGTCACCAGGCCGAATACACCGACGACCTGCTTTCGCGCCGGTTCGACCGCTGGGGCATCGTCGGCATCAACATTCGCCCGCCCGCCCTGGCCGAGACGCTTGGCCGGCAAGACGGCCTCTACACAAGGCTGATCCGCGAGAACGATCATGTCGAGGCACGCGTCATCGGCAGCATTGTGAAGGTGGTCGACAGCCAGGACAGCGCCGGACCGGCGATCGAGGTGCTCGTCTCCGCCGACATCGAGCTGGTGACGATGACGGTGACCGAAAAAGGCTACTGCCACGTCCCCTCGACTGGCACGCTCGACTTCGATCATCCCGACATCGTCCATGACCTGGCCAACCCGGAAGCGCCGCGCAGCGTGCCCGGCATCCTCACGCGGGCGCTGGAGCAACGTAGGGCCACGCATGCCCGGAAGCTGACGCTGCTCTCCTGCGACAATATTCCGACCAACGGCAGCATCCTGGAAAATGTCGTGCGGAGCTTTGCCGAACGGCGCGGCAATGGCCTGGCCGACTGGATCGCGGCCAATGCCGCCTTCCCCTCGGCCATGGTCGATCGCATTGCGCCGGCGGTGACCCGGCAAGACCTCGACAGCGTCGAACAGCGCTATGGCTATCGTGATGGCGCGGTCGCCGTCGGCGAACCCTTCCGGCAATGGGTGATCGAGAAAAAATTCGCCGGCCGCATGCCAGGCTGGGACCTGGCCGGCGCTACCTTCGTCGATGACGTCACCCCGTTCGAGCACCTCAAGATGCGAGTGCTGAACGGCGCCCAGACGACACTCGCCACGCTCGGCGTACTGGCCGGCCTCGAACACACGTCGGATGCCATCGCCGACCCGCTGCTTTCGCTCTTCGTCAGGCGCATGCTGGTCGAGCAAACCCTGCCGACACTGATGCCGGTGGCTGGAATGAACCCATCGGCTTATGTCGAGCAGAGCCTTGGCCGGTTGAAGAACACCGCGATCCGCCATCGCAACCACCAGATCGCCACCGACGGCTCGCAAAAAATCGTGCAGCGCCTGCTCAACCCGATCCGCGACCGCCTGAATCTGGGGGCCGGCATCGGCCTGCTGTCGGTGCCGGTCGCCGGCTGGATGGCTTATCTGATCCTGGCCTCGGCAGGCTTCGGCAAGCGCTGGCCAGTGTCGGATCCCTATGCCGGCATGGTCGCCGCGATTGCGGACGAAACCGGCCACGATGCGCGGGGGCTGGCTTCCGCCATCCTGGCCATCGACACGATATTCGACCCGGGCCTTGCCGCGAACGAGAGGTTCCGGCAGGCCGTCACATTGGCGCTTGGCGAACTGCTTTCGGGCGATCCGATGGCGGCAGTCCGTCATAGTCTCGAACAAGACGAGGTCGCGAGGTTGAAGCGATCCAAACAATCGGCATTATAGGTATCGATCGCGGGTTCGCGGTCAGGGAGGCATGATGAAACTTGGACTGCTCACCGCACCGTTCGCGGACACGCCGCTTGGCGAGGTCGCCGGCTGGGCAAGCTCTGTCGGCTTCGAGGCACTGGAAATCGCCTGCTGGCCGAAAACCTCCGGCGCGACCCGCCGCTATGCCGGCACCAGCCATATCGATGCTGATGGCACTTCGGCCTCGCGGGCGAAAGAAATCGTTGCCTCGCTGGCGGAAAAGAACATCACGGTTTCCGGCCTCGGTTATTACCCCAACCCGCTGCACCCGGATGCCGCCCATCGCGAGGCGGTCATCGGCCACCTGAAGAAGGTCATCGTCCTGGCCGCCAACATGGGCATTCCCGTGGTCAACACCTTCTGCGGCGGCGATGCCTCCAAGACAGTCGACGTCAACTGGCAGGACGCGCTGAAAGTCTGGCCGGAAATCGTCGCCCACGCACGCGACCACGGGGTAAAACTCGCCTTCGAAAACTGCCCGATGATCTTCAGCCATGACGAATGGCCGGGCGGGCACAACATCGCCTATTCGCCGCAGATCTGGCGCCGCATCCTGGAAGCCTGGGGCGGCGAGGTCGGCATGAATTTCGACCCCTCGCATCTGGTCTGGCAGATGATCGACCAGGCCCGCTTCATCCGGGAATTCGGCCCCTATATGCTGCATGTCCACGCCAAGGACCTGATGATTGATCATGATGGTTTGTACGAGCGCGGAACCCTTTCGGCGGGGATAGGCTGGCAGGTGCCTCGCATGCCGGGGCTGGGGGATGTCGACTGGAGCGGCTTCTTCTCGGGTCTTTACCGCGCTGGTTATGACGGATCGGTCATCATCGAACACGAGGACAGGCGCTTTGAAGGCAGCGACGAGCAAGTGAAGCGGGGCTTTCTGCTCGCCCGCGACGTGCTGCGCCCCTTCGTCAAGTGACGGCAAAGCGGGCCACTTGACTCTGATTGTGAGTGGCGCGGCTTAACGGGTTGAAACTGAACTGAAAAACAATGTGGAGGAAGACTGAAATGAAGAAATATCTGACCATGGTCCCGCTGCTTGCCAGCGCGGCGCTGCTGGCCTCGGTGGGCGCGTCGTCCGCTGCCGGCAAATACACGATCGGCATTTCCAACACCGTGCAGGGCAATGGCTGGCGCGAGGAAATGGTTTGCGCCATGAAGGCGCAGGCGCTCGCCTCCGGCGAAGTGACCAAGCTCAACATCGCCCACCGCAACACCGATGCCGCCGGCCAGTTGGAAGACATCCGCAACCTGATCAGCGCCAAGGTCGACGCCATCGTCGTCAACCCCGCCGACCCGGCCGGCATCAAGGCCGGCCTGGAAGAAGCCACCAAGGCCGGCATCGTCGTCGTCGCCGTCGACCAGGCGGTCACCGAGCCGTCGGCCTACATCATTTCCAACAACCAGGAGCAGTATGCGTATCTCGGTGCCAAATGGCTGTTCCAGCAGATGGGCGGCAAGGGCGAGGTGTTTTATATGCGCGGCGCGGCGGGCGCTTCGGCCGATAGCGATCGCGACAAAGGCTTCAAGAAGGCACTGGCCGAATTCCCCGACGTGAAGGTGGCGCAGGAGGTCTTCACCGGCTGGCAGCAGGATCAGGCCAAGCAGCAGATGCTGTCGTTCCTGGCCACCGGCACGCCGTTCAACGGCGTGTGGACGTCGGGCATCGATAACGTCATCGTCGACGCGCTGGTCGAATCGCAGGCGCCGCTGGTGCCCGTGGTCGGCGCCGACAATGCCGGCTTCGTCGGCCAGCTGAGCTCGGTCAAGGGCCTCTTGGGTGCCGCCGTCACCAACCCCGGCTCGATCGGCGGTGCCGGCGTGACGCTGGCGCTGCAGATCCTCGACGGCAAGAAGCCGGCGCAGCAGACCGTGCTGGTCGACCCGCAGCTGTGGGAGAATGCCACCGAGGAAGGCAAGGCCAAGCTGAAAGCCGCCGCCGACCCGTCGCTGAGCCCCGAATGGCCGGTCTCGATCATGATCCCGGAGTGGACGACCTACACCAAGGAGCAGATCGTCGCCTGCAAGGGCCCGGGCGAGTAAGGCTGGCTTCGCCAGCGGACCCTCCGTTGGCGCCGTCCCTCACCTGCCTGCACGGCGCCGCAACAGCTTCTCTCTCCCCGTCATACGGGGAGAGATGTCCAGCAAGACAGTGAGGGGCGGCGCCGACGTTCGCCAGGATTTCACCACAGAAACCGAGAACCATCCGATTTGACCACCGCCCCCCTCCTCGACGCGTCAGGCGTCGCCAAGAACTACGGCGCGGTCGCGGCTCTCCGCGACGCGTCGCTCTCGGTGCTGCCGGGCGAGGTGCATGCGCTGATGGGTGCCAATGGGGCCGGCAAGTCGACGCTGGTGAAGATTCTGACCGGCGCGATATCAGCCAATGCCGGACGCATCCTGATCCGTGGCGAGGCGCGCGACATACGCTCGCCGGCCGCCGCGCGCCGGGCCGGGCTGCTTCCCGTCTATCAGGAGCCGTCGCTGATCCCCGATCTCGACGTGCTGTCCAATCTGCGGCTGACCGGCACGCCGGTCGAGCCGTTCCGCGCCTGGGTGCGCGAGCTCGGCATACCGGACCTCGACCTGCGCGACACCGCGCGCGACATCCCGCTCGCCATCCTGCGCGTGCTCGACCTGGCGCGGGCGCTGGCCGTCGAGCCCGACGTGCTGCTGCTCGACGAGATGACGGCGGCACTGCCCGCCAACCTCGCCGAAAAAGTGCTGGAAGTGATACGTCGCCAGGGCGACGCCGGCCGCGCCGTGATCTTCATCTCCCACCGCTTCGTCGAAATCTCGGCCCTTTGCGACCGCGCCACGGTGCTGCGCGACGGCGCGACCGTCGGCGTCGTCGACATCGTGCCGGGCGTTGAGGAAAAGATCGTCGAGCTGATGCTCGGCACTCGCATCGTCAAGACCCATGTCGCCGCCCGGAGCGCCAGCGAAAAGGCCCGCGCCCCTGCCCGCCCGCGCATCGCCGTGAGAAACCTGCGCGTCGGGACCAAGCTCAGCGATGTCTCCTTCGATCTCCGCGATGGCGAGGTGGCCGGCGTCGTGGCGCTGGAAGGCCAGGGCCAGGACGAACTGTTCGCCGCCCTTGCCGGCTCGATCAAACCATCGGGCGGCACGATCGAGGTCGACGGCAGCCCGGTGAAATTCGCCCACCCGATCGACGCCATCCGATCGGGGATCGCCTATGTGCCGGGCGACCGTTCGGAGGCGCTCGCCATGCAGCGCTCGGTGCGCGAGAATATTGCGCTCCCCTTCAGCGCCGCCTTGCGCAACTGGGGGCCTATTCGTATGCGCAAGGAGCGCGCCACCGTGGCGAGCGCCATCCAGCGCCTGCAGATCGACACCCGCGCGCAAGGCGAGGTGCAGCGCCTGTCCGGCGGCAACCAGCAAAAGGTCACCATCGCCCGCTGGATCGCGGCCGACGCGCGCACAATCTTGTGTTTCGACCCGACGCGCGGCATCGATGTCGGCACCAAGCAGGAGATCTATGGTCTGCTGCGCGAGCTCGCCGGCAACGGCAAGTCGGTTCTGTTCTACACCTCCGAACTGGAAGAAGTGCAGCGTGTCTGCGACCGCGTCATCGTCATCTTCGGCGGCCGCCTGGTCGATATTTTCCCCGTCGAGGAGGCCGACGAGCCGACGCTGATGCGCGCCGCCTACGGCCTGCCGCGCGGCGTCAAGGCGGATATCGGTATTTTGGCCGCACCCACGGCGAATGCTTCCGAGGCGCCGGAGGCAACGCCATGAGCCATTTCCTGCGCCGGCAGGGCTGGGTAACAGGCCTGTTCGCCCTTCTCGTCATCCTGTTCATCGCCACCAAAATCATCCAGCCGGCCTATGGCAGTGGCGATTTCGGCTCGCTGGCGCGGGCCGTGCTGCCCTACGCCTTTGCCGTCGCCGCGCAGACGGTCGTCGTCATCGCCGGCGGCATCGACCTCTCGGTCGCCGCCATGATGGCGTTGACCAGCGTCACCGCCGCCTCGATGATGGCGGGCGCGAGCGAGGAATACGCGCTGTTCGTGGTGCCTTTCGTGCTCGCCATGGGGTTCGTGCTCGGCGCGCTCAACGGCCTGCTCATCGTCGTCACCCGCGTGCCGGACATCGTCGTCACGCTGGCCATGCTGTTCGTGCTGCAAGGTGCGGCCCTTCTGGTGCTCGGCGCCCCGGGCGGCGCGGCGGCCGAATGGCTGAAGGCGCTGATCTCGGGCACCGCGCCGATTCCAGGCCTGCCCGACGCCGTCGACGCGTGGCTGCCCAAGGCGCTGCTGGTGCTGATCGTCTGCCTCTGCATCGTCTGGATACCGCTTCGGCGGTCGCGCCTCGGCCTTTCCATCTACGCCATCGGCTCCAGCGAACTGGCGGCGTTCCGCAGCGGCGTGCCTGTCGCCCGCACCAGGGTCATCGCCTACGCGCTGTCAGGCCTGTTCGCGGCCATGGGCGGGTTGGCGCTGACCATGAGCACAGGCATCGGCGCGCCGATCCCCGGCCCCTACCTGCTGGCCAGCGTCGCCGCGGTCGTGCTGGGCGGCGTGGCGCTCGGCGGCGGCAAGGGCGGCCTGCTCGGCCCCATCGTCGCCGTCTTCGTGCTGCGGCTGGTGCGCACGGATCTCACCTTGCTCGCCATCGACCCCAACGTCACCGCCATCATCGAAGGCCTGATCATGGTCGCCGTGGTGATGTTCGGCGCCTTCATCACGATGCGAGGTCGCCAATCATGAAACTCCCCCGCAGCGCTCTACGGCGCCGTAGAGCACCATCCTTCCAGAACACCTCCTCGCGAGCAGGAGCCACCCCATGAGCACCACCGCGATCACGCCCGCGCCGGTCCCCTTCGGCCGCCGCGTAAAACGCTTCATGGCCGATCGGCCTCTCATCCCGCTGATCATCCTGCTGGTCATCCTGGTGATGATCCTGCAGATCCTGCGCCCCGGCATCGTCAACGAGCGCTGGATCGCCAACACCATCAAATTCGCCATTCCGCTGGCGATCCTCGCCGGCTGCCAGACCATGACCATGTTGACCGGCGGCATCGACCTTTCGGTCGGCACGGTGGCGACGATGAGCGCCTTCATCATGGCAACCCAGATCGTCAGCCAGGACCCGGCGGTGGCCTTCCTCCTGGCGATGATGCCGGCGGTGCTGATCGGCCTCGTCAACGGCATCGGCGTCGGCGTCTTCCGTGTCCATCCGCTGATCATGACGCTGGGCACCAGCCTGATCGGCACCGGCTGCCTGCAGGTCTACCAGCGCACGGTGATCGCGTCGGGCGCAAAAATTCCCGATTTCCTCGCCTGGCTCGGCACCGGTGTGACCCCCATGCTCGGCTTTGCCTTGCCCAACGCCTTGCTGCTCTTCTTGCCGCTGGCGGCCCTCATCGTCTTCACGCTCGCCCGCACCGGCTTCGGCCGCCTGCTCTACGCCGTCGGCGACAATGAGCGCGCGACGCGCCTGTCGGGCGTGCGATACTGGCAGGTCATGACGGCGCTTTACGTCACCTCCAGCGTGCTCGCCGGCATCACCGGCTTGCTCTATATCGGCCTGATCAAGGCGCCATCGCTGTCGCTCGCCGAACCGCTGGTGCTGCCCTCGGTCGCCGCCGCCGTCATCGGCGGCACCTCTATCTTCGGCGGCCGCGGCGGCTATACCGGCACCGTCATCGGCGCGCTGATCTTGACGGTGCTGACGACGCTGCTGACGATTTTGCAAATGCCGGAGGGAGCGAGAAGGATCCTGTTCGGGTTGATCGTCCTGTTCGTGACGGCGGCATATCTGCGCATTGTCGAGGACAAGTAGGCGCGGCCGACTATTGGCGCGGGGCAGCCACAGGCTCCGCCGACAAGGGAGATGAAATCATGGAAAAGATCATCCTGGACTGTGATCCTGGGCACGACGACGCCATTGCCATCCTGCTTGCGGCGGGAAACCCGATTATCGACCTTCTCGGCATCACGACGGTTTCGGGAAACCACAATGTCGAGAACACCACGCGCAATGCTCTGGCCGTCTGCACTGCCTATGGAATCAAGGTGCCGGTGGCGAAGGGCTCACCCGGCCCGCTCATCGGCGACCAGGTGCTGGCCGTCGAAATCCATGGCGATACCGGGCTCGACGGCCCCGTCCTGCCGCCTGCCTCGTTCGAACTCGATAAGCGGCATGCCGTCGACTTCATCATCGACACCGTCATGGCACACGAGCCGAAAACCATCACGCTGGTGCCGGTCGGTCCCTACACCAACATCGCGCTCGCCATTCGCAAGGAACCACGCATCATCGGGCGGGTGAAGGGCGTCGTCGCGATGGGTGGAGCGTACACGCGCGGCAACATCACGCCAGCGGCGGAGTTCAACGTCTATGGCGACCCGGAGGCGGCGGACGTCGTGTTCCGCGCTGATTGGAACGTCACCATGGTCGGCCTCGACCTCACGCACCAGGCGCTGGCCACTCCGGACCTGCAAAACAGGGTACGCGCCGTTGGCGGCCCGATAGCCAAGTTCGTCCTCGATATCTGGGAATTTATAGCGACCACGCATGGCGGCCTCCTGCAGATCGAGTATCCTGCCGTCCACGACGCCTGCTGCGTCGCGGCCATGATCGACCCGACCGTCTTCACCACCGAGAAGGCCGATATCCGCGTCGAAATCGCCGGGCGGTGGACCAAGGGGATGACGGTCTGCAATTTCGAGCAGATGGGCGGGATGCACCATTTTGGCGGCACCGCGAGCGAGCAGGTCGATTTCCGCCATACTGTGGCGATGAGACTAGACCATCCAAAATTCTGCGACCTGATCGTCGATGCGCTTGAGCGACTGACCCGCGGCAAGGCATGACGCCGCCCGTTTATCCGCACGACCGGCGGGTGTTGGGCAAGGGTCCTGTTGAAGATCGCACGGCCGTGTGAACGGTTTCGACGGTGTTCACAGGCATTAAAGTGGCTCCGTTTAGAAAGCCCGCCGCGCCATTCGCGGCACGGCGGGCCGCCCCCGTTGACCAGGGGCCACCTACCAGCATCACTCGATGATCTGCACGACCCTGCGTGTATCGGGGTCCACCAGGACCGCATGGTCCCCGACAACGGTGTATTTGTATCTGACGTCGGGAACGTCGATTGTATGGAGCTCGACAGTGTCAGGGAGAGCGGAGCCGACGTTGAGTTCGACGCCGAGCAGGCTGACTGATGCGAGTTTTTGCTTGTGGATGTATTCGCGGACAACCGTCTGCTGCTCAGGCTTCAGAATCACGACGTCTCCCGCGAAGGAAGCACCAATTCCAGCCGCAAGCGCGAGGGCCGCGACAGCGCCGACAAGAGATCTTTTCATGACAAGTCCTTTTGTGAACTGAGAAACATTCTCAGAGGCCAGAACAATTCTGGCCTCTGCCGCAGCCAATCAGCCGCCATTGGCAGGTGCGGCGGGCTTCGCGGGCGCTGAAGTGGCCGGAGCTTCCACCTTTGGCGCCTCAACCTTCACGTTGATGTCCTTCCCGCCGCCGCCACCGATGTTGATGACGCCGGTAAATATCAGCAAGACAACGATGGCGATTATCGCAAGAACAATAGCGACCGCAGTGCCGCCGCCACCTCCAGAATTAACAACAGTTGGACCGTCAGCCATGACTTTCTCCTCTCCTATTCTTTGAGTTGTCACCGGTCAGCAACGGCTCCCGCTGCATTGCGTTCCCGGGCAAGGCTTAGGTCTTATAGGCGGCAAGACCGAGGTCTTACGCGGCAACCCAAATCTTGCCGATACGTTAGGTCTCGCGCGGGAGCACGCGGCCAATCATCCATCATCGCCGAATCCAGCTCGACCGCCGGATATTCTGAGAGCGAGGCAAGCAGTGACATCAGCCCACAGACCGAGCCTCCGCGACGACAATCGCCCTGCAAATGACAATGATGTTCAGGCACCGGAAATCCCCTCGGCCCTGCCCGTCTGTTTGAGTGAGGACGCCAACATTGTCGATCTTGTTAGGCGAACCGAGCGCTTGGCCATCGCGGTTGTCGTGGGAATGGCGATCTGCCTGACGCTTATCCCGGCGATCTATGTTGCCCTGACCTACGGAATGTAGACGGTATGGCAGTCGTCTGTCCGCCTGCGAGGCAGGCGCGATCTCTTCACCACCGGCTCTCTCCAGGTTTTGCTCCCAACATCGCGCCTGGCATGCCGGATCCCGCGCGCATCAATCCCGAGAAGCTCAGACAAAAAAGAACCCGCCCTGGCGTCAACCGAAGACGGGCTCTCTCCGTTTTCCAGTCCGTTGATAAAGCACTCGACGGCTACCAACCTCCAATGCCCGAGAGCGTTCCACCGGAATGATGGACCATGCTGGGATCCGCCGGTGGATCGTTGCGAGGCAGGGCTTGCGTCGGCAAGCTTTGCTCTCTTTGGCTTTCGGCGCACTCAATCTTTCTTCCACGCCGCCAACAGCGGGCCCTTGCTTCCATAGACGGGGTCCTTGCGCGGACGGCCGACCTTGGGGATCGTCACCACCGCCTTGACGTGGTCGGCGGTGGTCGTGCATTCGTCATAGGTGCCGGACGGCGGATAGGCGCCAACGACGAGAAAGTCGTCGGAGGCGGAGATGCGCTGGTGCCCGGTGCCGGCCGGAAGGACCGCGACATCGCCGGCCTTCAGCGCCAGCGTTCGGCCCTTCTTGCCGCCAAACCGGACTTTCGCCGTGCCACGGGCCACGCCGAGCACTTCGTGGATGCGCGAATGGTAGTGGACATAGTCGT
Organism: Mesorhizobium sp. URHB0026; assembly: GCF_054059755.1. NCBI lineage: Bacteria > Pseudomonadati > Pseudomonadota > Alphaproteobacteria > Hyphomicrobiales > Phyllobacteriaceae > Mesorhizobium > Mesorhizobium sp. URHB0026. The sequence continues at coordinate 5,331,852 of NZ_JBSSCN010000001.1, forward strand.
AGATGCCGTTGCGCCAGCTGTTCCCCCAGCCATTGGCCGAGAAAAGCTCCTCTATCACGGCCGCGGGATCGAAGTCTTCCGGCAATCTAACCGCGCCGCGATAGACGACCAGCGGCCACGACGGGTGATTGGGCACCAGGCCATCGTCGCCAAACCTGAACTCGTTCGCTTTTCGCGGCCTGACAAGGTCGGCCGCCTGTCGACTGTCCGGTCTTGCGGCACCGGTCACCTGTTCGGCCACTTTCTTGATGCTTTGCAGGATGCTCATGACGTCGCCTCGCTTGGGGAGCCCAGGGCTGATTCAACCCGATGGCCATCGCTTGGTTCCCGCGGGCTCGGCGCCCGTCGCGGCCGCGAGGCGGATCACCAAAGATCAGACGGACCTGCCGCCTCCCCCCGCCTGCAGCGCATTGTCCATCGCAGAGGCCGGCGAAACCATGTCCGGCAGCAATATGTCGTTGCGGCGTGCGAAGGTGACCAGCGTCGCGCGCACCGTCTCCGGGTCGATCTCACCGGCGATGCCCGCCTTGCAGGCGTTGAGGGCGACGGAATGAGCGCTGTTGCGGCTGGCGGCCGGCCATTCCTGCAACACCACGTAGGCTTCCATCACGCTTTCGATCTTCCTCGGAAAGCCCATTCCGACCAGAATGGTCACCGGTTCTTCAAACTGCCAGCGATTCATGGCTTGTGCCTCCTCTCGATTGTGCGAGCCAAACACCGGAAGGGCGAGGCCCGCCGCGTAAGGGTTAATGGGACTGGATGTCGGCGCTCAGCCGCCGGCCGATGCCTCGGACGCCTCCGACACCTGTTGCGCGGCCAAGAACATCAGCGTCGCGGCAACGGTCCGCCGCTTCCAGCCGGCGGCTTCGGCTCTGTCGAGCAGTTCCGCCAGCAGCGGCTTCAGCGCCGCGCGGCATTCGCTTTCATAGGCCAGGAACTCCTTTGCCTGAAGTGTCGGCGCGGGCACGGCCCCAAGGTCAGCAAGTGCATCCATATCTCTCTCCCTTCAACCGATGCCCGCCCCCTGTCCGGGAGCGGGCGGACTGGTCGGACCTCAGAAGTCCATGCCGGCGCCGGCGGGCATTGCCGGGCTGGCGGCTTCCTTCTTCGGCTTCTCGGCCACCATTGCCTCGGTGGTCACCAGCAGGCCGGCGACCGATGCCGCATCCTGCAGCGCGGTGCGCACCACCTTGGCCGGGTCGATCACGCCCTGGCCATAGAGATCGCCGAACTCGTTGGTCTGAGCGTTCCAGCCCCAGCCGAATTCGCTGGTCTCGCGCAGCTTGCCGACGATGATCGAGCCTTCCGCGCCGGCATTTTCCGCGATCTGGCGGACCGGCGTCTCGATGGCGCGGCGCACGATCTCGACACCGGTCTTCTGGTCGGCATTGGCCGTCTGGACCGCATCGAGCGCCTTGGCGGCGCGAAGCAGCGCGACGCCGCCGCCGGGCAGCACGCCTTCCTCGACGGCCGCGCGGGTGGCGTGCAAGGCATCGTCGACGCGGTCCTTGCGTTCCTTGACCTCGACCTCGGTCGAGCCGCCGACGCGGATCACCGCGACACCGCCGGCGAGCTTGGCCAGCCGCTCCTGCAGTTTCTCGCGGTCATAGTCGGAGGTGGTCTCCTCGATCTGGGCCTTGATCTGCGCGACACGGCCCTGGATTTCCTCCTTGCGCCCGACGCCGTCGACAATTGTGGTGTTTTCCTTTTCGATCACCACCTTCTTGGCGCGGCCCAGCATCTCCAGCGTCACGTTCTCGAGCTTGATGCCGAGATCCTCGGAGATCGCGGTGCCGCCGGTGAGGATGGCGATGTCTTCCAGCATGGCCTTGCGGCGGTCGCCGAAGCCCGGCGCCTTGACGGCCGCGACCTTGAGGCCGCCGCGCAGCTTGTTGACGACCAGCGTCGCCAGCGCCTCGCCCTCGACATCCTCGGCGATGATCAGCAGCGGCTTGCCCGACTGGACCACCGCTTCCAGCACCGGAAGCAGTGCCTGCAGGTTGGCTAGCTTCTTTTCATGGAGACGCGCATCTTGTCCTGGTTGGTGACGAAATAGGGCGAGAGGTAGCCGCGATCGAACTGCATGCCTTCGACGACTTCCAACTCGGTCTCGGCGGTCTTGGCTTCCTCCACCGTGATGACGCCTTCATTGCCGACCTTCTCCATCGCTTCGGCGAGGAAGCGGCCGATCTCGGCGTCGCCATTGGCGGAGATGGTGCCGACCTGCGCGATCTCGTCGTTGCGGGTCACCTTGCGGGCGTTGGCCTTCAGCTCGGCGACGACAGCGTCCACCGCCTTGTCGATGCCGCGCTTCAGGTCCATCGGGTTCATGCCCGAGGCAACGGCCTTGGCACCCTCCTTGACGATCGCCTGGGCCAGGACGGTCGCGGTGGTGGTGCCGTCGCCGGCAAGGTCATTGGTCTTGGAAGCGACTTCGCGCACCATCTGCGCGCCCATGTTCTCGAACTTGTCCTCGAGCTCGATTTCCTTGGCCACGGTGACGCCATCCTTGGTGATGCGCGGCGCGCCGAACGACTTTTCGATGACGACATTGCGCCCCTTGGGGCCGAGCGTCACCTTCACCGCATTTGCCAGGATATCGACGCCGCGCAGCATCTTCTCGCGCGCTTCGGTATGGAATTTTACCTCTTTTGCAGCCATTGGATCACTCCTCTATCTCTAGGCAGCATTCGTTGACTGGTGGTTTTTCGAAGAAGCCGTCAGGCGGCCTTCTTCACTTGCGCTGTCTGCTCGATCACGCCCATCACGTCGCTTTCCTTCATGATGAGCAGATCCTCGCCCTTGAGCTTGATCTCCGTGCCGGACCATTTGCCGAAAAGGATACGGTCACCCACCCTGACATCCAGTTCGGCCAGTTTGCCGCTGTCGTCGCGCGCGCCTGGACCGACGGCGATGACTTCGCCTTCCTGCGGTTTTTCCTTGGCGGTATCGGGAATGATGATGCCGCCGGAGGTCTTTTCCTCGGCCTCGATGCGGCGGACCAGGATACGGTCATGCAATGGACGGAACGCCATGTCGTTCTCCTCTTGGGACAAACAGGTTTTCAGCTTCCTCCACACCGGACCGGCAATTCGGGCCGCTGCGGAATGCGGCGACCCTTTGGCAGGCATCGCGCGCGCATATCGAGCTAGTTTTCCCTTTTTTCGGTTTCAAGAGGCCGGCCAGAAAATTTTAGCACTCACGCTGGTGGAGTTCCAACCTGCTGTTATTGCGGTCTTATTCGCTCTGCGTTGAGAGCTGACGGTTGAATTCCCGCCTCGATCCGGCAAAAATATCCGCGGCCAGTACCATCGCGGGCGCCGGAACCGCTCACCCTCTGAAGGAGTTGTTTGCCGACGGCGCACATCGATGGGCCGAAAGATTTTTTCGCCATTACGGCCACCGCTGCCGCCGAAAGGAGACATGAATGATCGCAAACGTCAGCAAGGAGTTCCGCCTCCAGATGGAGGGCTATGGCCTGACCACCGCACAAATTCATTACCATCTGCCTGACCATCGGAGCCTGCTGCAGCTTTATGTCTGGCAGGACTACGACCTGGCGCCGGAATTCCCCGAACTCAAGGGATTTCTCTCCTATTGGGAGCGCGAATTGGAAGGGCCGCTTCACTCCGTTCACATCGCGCATCACCGGCTCATCACCCCATCGGAATGGCGGGCGGTCGACGGTGTCATCACGGTCCAGTAAGGGCGGCGGCGTCGTGCGGTGCTGACCTCATCAGAAGCCGACCAGCGACCTCATCGGCATCGCCTTCGCACCGCCGCCTGCAAGCAAGCTTCAGATACGATGATCGACCAGCGCCACGCCGAGCCCGGCAAGGATCGAGCCGCGGGTTCCCTGCACCGGCAACCCGGCGCCGCTTGCCGGGGACCGCGCAAGCGCCAGCGAGGCGATGCCGACCGCCGCTAGGTCCGCCATCGAGAACCAGCGGATCAGCGTTCGCCGATGAGGTCGCACTGCAGCCACGGCCGCGTTGGATGCCCTCACAATGCCAGGCTTCCCTGCTCCGCCCCCTCGGCATTGGGATCGCCGGGCGCCGTTGCCCAGGCGAGTTCGACCAGCGTCACGGTGCGCTTTCCCGTGCCGTCGAGCTGGCAGACGATGAGGCCCTGCTCCTCGATATAGGTGAGCAGCCGCCGGGCGCGGCGCATGGAGTGCGAGCCGTAGGCACGGGCGATCGCGCCATCGCTCGGGCATGGCCAGCCCTCCTTCGCCGCGCGCGCGATCATCATGAACACGCCTTGCATGTCCTCCGGCAGCAGCGAAGCGCGCACCGAGACGTCGCGCCACACATCGTCCTCGCTGGTTTCGGCCCCCAGCCCGGCACGGGCGCGCGTCAACATGCGGCGGAAGGCGGGCAGATCAGGCACGACCGAGGCGAGGCCCTCGATGCGGCAGCGCACGACAAACTCCTGGTAGAGCACCCCGATCACGCGGAAGCCCGCGTCAGGTTGTGCAAGAATGGCGCGCAGCACGCGGTCCACCCGCTCGCGCCGCTCCGCCAGGTCCTCGGCGCTGACTTGCGGCTCCGCAGGTTCGGGGCGGATTTCCAGCGCAGCCGACTTCGCCGCCATCAACTGGTCGAGCAGGTCCGGCGACGCCACCCGGCCGCGGCGCGCGCATCGTGTCGGGCGGCGGGGCGGCCAGGATGATGGCGCGGGCATCCTCGAGCGCCGCCTCGGGCAGCGGCATCAGCCTGGGCGTGCCGTTGCGCGGGCTGGTGTCGGTGGGGCCGATGCGCAGGCCGAGCGGCCGGCGCGACAGTGCCGGCCCCAATGCCATGAATTGGCCACGCTCCAGATCGCGGAACGCCTCCGCCTGCCGCCGCTCCATGCCCAGGAGATCGGCCGCGCGCGCCATGTCGATATCGAGGAAGGTGCGGCCCATCAGGAAATTGGAGGCTTCCGCCGCCACGTTCTTGGCGAGCTTGGCCAACCGCTGCGTGGCGATGATGCCGGCAAGCCCGCGCTTGCGGCCCCGGCACATCAGGTTGGTCATGGCGCCGAGCGAAAGCTTGCGCGCCTCGTCCGACACCTCGCCGGCCACCGCCGGCGCGAAAAGCTGAGCTTCGTCGACCACCACCAGCATCGGGTACCAGTGGTCGCGCGCGACCTCGAACAGCCCGCCGAGAAAAGCGGCGGCGCGCCGCATCTGGTTCTCGGCATCGAGGCCTTCGAGGTTGAGCACGGTCGAGACACGGTGGATGCGCGCCCGCTCGCCGGCCGCCTGCAGGCCGCGCTCGGTATGCTCCTCGGCATCGATCACCAGATGGCCGTAGCGTTCGCCCAGAGACACGAAGTCGCCTTCCGGATCAATGATGGTCTGCTGCACCCACGGCGCGCTCTGTTCCAGGAGACGCCGCAAGAGGTGCGACTTGCCGGAGCCCGAATTGCCCTGCACCAGGAGGCGGGTCGCCAGCAACTCCTCGAGATCGAGTTTCGCCGGCGCACCCGCTGTCGTGTGTCCCATCTCGATCGCAACGGTCATGCCAGACTCATCAGCTCCTTCGCAGACGGGCTTAGCAATCCGATCGCGGCCCGTCGAGCGTGGCATGGCCGGCGATTCGCGTTGCGCACAGCCGAGACAATGACGACCTGGCCGCGATGGACGGCCGCAATCCGGCGGGCCGCCTGCCGTTACAGCCCCGACCTGTGGATAGTAACCACCTGTTCACCATGGGCCGGCGTTCCGCTTGCGGCGGCCGGCCATCCGCTTAGCCTGGTCTTTGCATCGCCCCCAAAGTGATGCACCCCAACGCCCCAAATGGCGGCCGGCGTTTTCAAGTTTCTCTCCAAACGTATACGCCGGTCGCCACCCGTTTCGACTACAGCCTCGGCGCCGCCTCATGCGGCTCGACCCGTCCTGGGACTGGCGGCAATCGCGGCGCGTCCAGACCCTCGAAGGGATCACGCCAGGCGTCGATCGCTTCAAGCCGCCGATACCAGCGATCGACCAGTCGATAGTCGCCGAGCGACAGGCCCGCGACATCGTTGAAAGGCAGGAAGGTCGCCATGCGGAAGTCGGCATAAGAGACTTCGTCCCCCACCAGCCATTGCCGGCCCGCAAGCGCGGTCTCCAGGATCGCCGCCGTCGTGTGGAACAGTTTCAGCCCCTCCTTGACCACTTGGTGATCGATCGGCCCGATGTGATAGCGCTGCTTGGTGCCGCGCTCGAAATGCACCATGTCGCAGGCCCGCATGAAATTCTCCTTGCCCCAACTCAGCCAGCGGATCATCTCGGGCTCATCGTCGTTCGTGCGCCAGAAATCGGAACCCATGTCTCGCGACAACCGGCAGGCTATGGCGTCGGCCTCCCACAAGCTTCCGCCGGGCCAGACCAGTATGGGCAGGGAAAGGTTGGGATTGAGGGGCCGGAATCGCTCCGCTTGCCCCGGAGCGAACGGCGACGCGAATTCGAAGGTCAGCCTCGCCCCGAGATGACGCGCCACCGCCACCCCCAGGCGCGGATTGGGGTTGCGGCTGAAGTACAGTTTTGTTTCCACGTCAGCCGGCATCGGCTCGACTCCGTCACTCATGAATGCCTCTCCTTGTCCCGGCGACCGTCGCCAGATCAAGGACGCCAGATCAAGGACGGGCGCGGCTGGTGCAATCCGACAAATCATCCACTCCCCGCGCGCCAGGCGGAACGAGCAGCCCATCGAAACAGGATGGGTTGCGCAAAAGTTTGGGTTGACCGTCTCCGACGACGAGGCGACACTTCATCCCACAGCAAGGCAGGAGGAAATTAGGATGGACGAGCCCGACCGCTGGCGCCACATGTCGAGCGCGCCAAAAGACGGCAGCCGGATCCTCGTTACGGTGCGCCCGTCCGAGCAGGGGCCGGCGGAAGTCGACCTCGCCTACTGGTCACGCGCCGATCAGTTCGGCGACGAGGGCTGGCGCGCCTCCGATTCCTCGCCCGGCCGCGTCGTCGAATATGCCGAGCCGGAGCTGAAATGCTGGATGCCGATGCCCTCGGCCAATCTCAGCCGGGGCGCCTCGATGCCGGCGCCGTGGGAAGGCGACGACGCGCAACAGCTGGACGGCTCGGGGATTTAGCGCGCCGACCGCTTCGTCCTCTCAGAACAGAAACGCCGCCGTCACCGGATTCGGACCGTTACGGCCGTCAGCCGAATCCATGCCGGCGATCGTCTCCAGGTCCTGCGCGTCCAGTTCGAAATCGAAGACATCGAAATTGGCCGCGATGCGGTCCTGGCGCACCGACTTCGGGATGACGATCAGCCCTTGCTGGAGATGCCAGCGGATCATTGTCTGCGCGGTGGACTTGCCGTGTTTGCGGGCAATGCTTGATATGGTCGGGTCGCTCAGCAACCGGCCGCTGCCCAGCGGACTCCAGCTTTCCGTATGGATGTCGTGCCGGGCGTGAAATTCCCTGAGATCGCGCTGCTGGAAGCGCGGGTGCAGCTCGATCTGGTTGACGACGGGCGTCACGCCCGTCTCGCCGATGATGCGCTCCAGATGATCCCTATTGAAATTCGAAACGCCGATCGACTTGACGCGGCCGGCCTGCTTCAGCTCGACGAGCGTCTTCCAGGCCTCGACATATTTGTCCTGGCTGGGCACCGGCCAATGGATCAGGAACAGGTCGAGTTGCTCGACGCCGAGCTTCTTCATCGTGTCGTCGAAGGCCCGAAGCGCCGCATCGCGCTGGTGGGCGCCGTTGCGCAGCTTCGAGGTGATGAACAGCTCTGCCGCCGGCACGCCGGCGGCGCGGATCGCCTCACCGACCCCTTCCTCGTTCCGGTAACCCTCGGCGGTGTCGATCAGACGGTAACCGGCCTGGATCGCCCAGCCCACCACCCGCGCCGTGATGTCGTGATCGACCTGCCAGACGCCAAGGCCAAGCTGGGGAATGGCGGTGCCGTCGTTCAACGTAATCTGTTCGGGCATGGGAGAATCCTTTGTGGGGGATGGTCCAGCCTATCTAGGTTTGGCGTCCCACAACGGCCAGTCGATTTGGGAAAATTCGCGGACCCTCATTTCGGCCGGCGCACCGCCCTCACCACGCCGGCGTTTCCGCTGCCGCAGAACAGTCGGTCGGCGCCATCGGATTCGAGCCCCGAGACGCCCATGCCGGCAGGCATGTCGAGCTTCTCCAGAACCTTGCCCGTCCGAGGATCAACGCGCCGAAGATCGCTTTCGTCGCCCTCCCAGGTGGCGTGCCACAATTCGCCGTCGACCCAGGTCACCCCAGTGACGAACCGGTTGGATTCGATGGTGCGCAGGATCGCGCCGGTCTCCGGGTCGATCTGGTGGATCTTGCGCTCCCGGTGCTGGCCGACCCATAGCGTGCCTTCGGCCCAGGTCAGCCCGGAATCGCCGCCATTGCCGGGGGCTGGAATGGTGGAAAGCACCTCGCCCGTGTCGGGATCGATCTTCTGGATGCGGTCCTTGGCAAGCTGGAAGAAATGCCGGCCGTCATAGGCGGTGCCGGCATGTGCCGCGACATCGATCGAGCGCAAGGCCTGCCCGCTCTCGGGATCGAAAGCGTTCAGCCTGTCGCCTGAGGCGAACCAGACATTCTTGCCGTCAAAGCTTACCCCGGCCACCGTATTGGCACCGGGAAAGGGCCCGTATTCCCTCAAGATTTCGGCCGCCGAATGTTTCATGTGCTTGTCCCTCGATGCTGGTCGTCGTCACTTTCTAGCCATTGGGAAGCGGCGCGGGGAGTAACAAGGTGGTCGTGAAACCCGCCACCGGCGGCGTCATCCAGCGGCGCGCCCGGCCATGGCCGAAGGACTGTACCTTGCCGGCCTCGGCAAGCGGCTCAAGCGCCCGCTGCACACTGCGCTGGCCGGTTCCAAGTGCCAGCGCCAGGGCCGAGCTCGACCAGGCCTCGCCGTCGGCCAGCAAGGCAAGCACGGCCGCGTGCCGTTCCTCGATCGGCCGCGCCAGCACCATCACCGCATGGGCCTGGCGCGGCGCCAGCGTGAAGCCATGCCTGGTGGCGCTGATGCCGGCCAACGCGCGAAGCTCGGCACGCAGCCGCCCGATCTCGACGCGCAGGCGCGCGCGATGCGATTCATCGGCATGCTTGCCGCCGAAGGCCCGTGCCACGAGTTCCCCTCGCGACACGTCGCCGGGCCAGGCTTCGGCGAGCGTCCGCGCCAAGGCGAACAGCACAGGCCGGCTCGCCAGCGAAATCGTGGTCCGCCCGACCCGCACGGCGTAGCGGAAGGCATCGACGACCAGCGCCGGCGACCCCTGCAATGCCTCCACCTCTTCGAGCAGCAGCGGCTGCTCCCTGCCCTGCGCGATCAGCCGCGCTGCGGGTGTCTCCAAGGCCAGCCACGCGCTGTCGACCTCCGCGATGAGGCCGGGAATGCCCGCCTTGCGAGCGGCATGGCGCGCCCACTCCAGCGCCGCGCGCGCCGGCCTGGTCCGCAGGCGCCGCATCGCGATGCCGGCGACGGCGAGTTCGTGGGCGGCCCTTGCCGCCGGCGGCAGCGGCGCCGGGTCGAGCCCGGCCAGCACATGCTCGGCCTCGTCGAGGCGGCCGATCAAGAGCAGGCGCCGCACCTTGAGATGGCCGGCATGCGCCGCGTTCAACCGGTCGCCATGCTTTTCCAGCGCCGTGCGGGCCGCGTCGAGCGCCTTGGCCGGCCAGCCCAAATCACGCGAAACCAGCGCGATCTCGGCCTCGGCGACGACGCATCTGGCGCGCGCCACCGCCTCCTTCGGACTGAAGGCACGCGCGGCCCGCCGCAACAAGAGCTTGGCGCGATCGAAGTCGCCGAGCTGCGCCATGGCAATGCCGCGCAGCGCCAGCGCCGGCGCATCCTCGCGCAGGGCGACGCGGTCGAGCGCGCCGAGCGGATCGCCGGCCGCAAGCGCCAGCGCTGCCGCGGTGATCAGCGAGTCCATTCAAATCCCGTCACACTTGTAACTCCCACCTCGGCGTCGCGCGGCCCTAACTTACGTCAGTACCGTCAACCAGCAAGACGTGCCGGCAATGACGGCAGCAAGGGAGAATCAGAAAATGCCTGCCTCCACCGACCTCGACCTCGACGCGGCCAATGATACGGCCAAGCACGCCGCACGCCACCCCTGCTGCGCCGGGCCGGATCTCTCGGATTTCGCCGCGCCTGCGGCTCCCCGACATGCCCAGGCAACACCACACCGCAAAGACGCCACGACTGGCAAAGGAGAAGACCAATGACCATGAAGACTCCCCCGATCGTTTCACAGCAGGATTGGAACGCCGCGCACGAAAAGATGCTGGTGAAGGAGAAGGCGACGATGCGCGCCAGGGACGCACTGTCGGCCGAACGCCGGCGCATGCCGTGGACGGAAGTGGATAAGGCCTATGTCTTTGAGGGCCCCGACGGCAAGGTGAGCCTTCTGGACCTGTTCGAAGGCCGCCGCCAGCTCATCGTCTACCGCGCCTTCTTCGAGCCCGGCGTCTATGGCTGGCCCGATCACGCCTGCCGCGGCTGCTCGCTCGGCGCCGACCAGGTCGGCCACCTCGCCCATCTCAACGCCCGCGACACCACGCTCGCCTACGCCTCTCGCGCCCCGCAGGAAGACATTGCGCGGCTGAAGCAGCGGATGGGATGGGAGATGCCCTGGTACACCATCACCGACAGCTTCGACAAAGACTTCGGCGTTGACGAATGGCACGGCCACAACGTGTTCATCCATGACGGGAACCGTATCTTCCGCACCTATTTCATCAACAACCGCGGCGACGAGGCGTTGGGCACCGTCTGGAGCTATCTCGACGTCACGCCGCTCGGCCGCCAGGAGGTGTGGGAAGACTCGCCCGAAGGTTATCCGCAGACGCCACTCTACAGCTGGTGGAACTGGCACGACAATTACGATGCCGGGGCCGACAAGAAATGGGCCGAAGTGTCAGCTGCCGGCGAGGCCGCGTTCCGCGACAAGGGCAACCAGTAAGCTGGCGCAAACCTGTCCAGCCTGGGTTCCTCTCCCGCCTCCGGCAGGGCCGAGGACCCCAGGCCCTGACGGGCGGCAACCAAGAAGGGAATAAGATCATGAGCGATATCCATTCCGGCATCGGCATGGTGACCCCCGAAAATGTCGCCCCCCGTGGCATCGCCGACTGGCTATGCCTCGCCGCGGCGCCGACCTTTGCGGCGATGGCGCTGCTTTCCCGTCTTCAGGGCGGCGACGGGACCATGCTGTGCATGGGCGACTCGCCGCTGACCGGCTCGATCCTGACCGGCATGCCGGCCATGTATCTGCTGATGAGCGCTTTCCACCTGGCGCCCTGGCTAAGGGTGATCTCCCGCCGCTAGGCGGCACCAGTGTAGTCCAGGATATCATCTCGTTGGTTTGCGCACCCGCATGCTGGCGGGCTTCGCGCTTCGCCGCCGCATGGCTGCCGGCGGCGGTCTCCAGTTCGGCCACGCCGGGGATGTCTTATCCCACCGTCTCGTAGCGGGCGCGGCTCAGGCTGACCAGGCAGGCGATGGCCGCGCAGATGCCGGCCAGGACCAGCGCGAGGCTGGGTGCGCCTGTCACCGGTAGGGTCGCGAAAATGATCGACATCGAAATGGCGCCAAACGTTTGTCCCAGCAGCCGTGCCGTGCCCTGCATGGCTCCCGCCGCACCGCTGCGCGCCTTGGGTGCGGAGAGAAGCAGGATGCGGTTGTTCGGCGTCTGGAAGAGACCAAAACCCGTGCCCGCGACGACGGTTCCGACCAGGAAGGCAATCGCCCTTGGACCGGGCGGTGTCAGGCCCGCGATCAAAAGGCCGATCGCCAGCAACCCGCCGCCGGCGGCGCACAGCCACGCCGTCTTGAAACGATCGGCCAGCCGCCCCGAAATCGGCGCTATGATGATTGTCGCGATGGGCCATGGCATCATGTAGAGACCCGCCTGGACCGGGCTCATATGCAAGGTGTGCTGCAGGTAGAATGGCAGCGCGACGTAGCTGAGCATCTGCCCGGTGAAGCACGAGATCGAAGCGATGACGGCCACCCGGAAGGCTGGATCGGCCAGGAGGTCGGTCGGCACGATCGGTGCGGCACTCTTGCGTTCGAGAGACAACAAGATGACGAGGCACAGGACGGAACAGCCGATCAGGATCGACCCGCTGACCGGCGCACCGGCGATGCGATCGGCCCCCGTGAAGAACAGGATGAACATCAGCGTGTTGGCCAGCAATGCCGCAACGTTGAGGTGACGCTTCACGCCATCCAGATGCGCAAGCAAGCCGCCGGACAACAGGACGATGATGCCGATCGGGATGTTGACGGCGAACAGCCACGGCCAGCTGGATACGGAGAGGATCGCGCCGGCGACGCCAGGGCCGGCGGCCGCGGAAATCGCAATCGTCATCGCGTTGAAGCCGATGACGGTTCCAAGCAGCCGCTGGGGCACCGAAACGCGCAGGTTCATCGGCCCGGTCGCCATGATGGCGCCCGCCCCCAGCCCCTGGATGGACCGGGCAGCCACAAGAACAGGCAGGCTGCCGGCGAAGGCACAGCACGCCGAAGCCACCGTGAACAGCGCGACACCCAGAAGAAAGACACGCCGGGGGCCGTGGATCTCGCCCAGCGCGCCGCAAGGCAAAAGGGCCACAAGCACCGCAAGCTGGTAACTCGACACCACCCATACGGTGCTGCTGGCACTGGCATTGAGCGACGCCGCGATGGATGGCAGCGCGACATTGGCGATAGCGCCGTCCAGCACAACGAGGACCAGCGTCATCAGCAGGACGCCAATGGCCAGGTAGCGGCGTGGCGACGGCAGGCCGTCATGGGCGGGATTGATCGTTGCGGCTATGGACATCGGAGGCTCCGCTTCGTTGGTTGTCGCCGCATCGATACCGCTCACCCGATAATTGCACCAGACGCAACGGAGTAAACTGACCGTTGCGTCAAACGCCTCACCCCGCTAAGCTCTCTCATGCTCAATCTCGACCTGAACCTTCTGGTGGCGCTTGACGCCTTGCTTCGGGAGCGCAGCGTCTCGGGCGCCGCCAAGAAGCTTGGCCTCAGCACGTCCGCGATGAGCCGCACACTGTCGAGGTTGCGGCTGGCGCTAGGTGATCCCATCCTGGTTTCGGCGGGACGCGCCATGGTGGCGACGCCTCATGGCGAAGCGATCGCCGAACAGGTGCACACGCTGACGTCGGCGGTCCGGTCCGTCCTCAGCCCCTCGCCGGAGATCGATATCAGCCAGGTGCGGCGCGATTTTACCATCCGGGCCAATGAAGCCTTCGTGCTGCTCTACGCCGCGCGTCTCCATGCCCTTGTCACCAGTGCCGCGCCCGGCATAAGGCTGCGCTTCGCGCCCCGGCCGGACAAGCGCATCGAACTGCTGAGAGAAGCCACGATCGACCTCGATATTGGCGTGCTTTCGGGTGATAGCGCCGAATTGCGCGGTCAGGCGTTGTTCAATGACCGTTTTGTCGGCGTCGCAAGAGCGGGGCATCCGCTTCTGGAGACCGAAATAACGGCTGAACGTTACGCCGCGTGCCGGCACGTGGTCTCATCCCGGCGAGGCCATTTCATTGAACCGGTCGATGAAGCGCTCGCCGAACTCGGCCTTTCGCGAAAGGTCGATCTGGTGGTGCCTAGCTATCCGGCGGTTGTCGCAGTCGCGGCCGCATCCGATCTTGTCGGACTGGTGCCGCGTTCGTACCATCTGGGTGCGACAGGCCGTACCCAGATGTTTGATCCGCCGGTGGCAATCCCAGGCTTCACCATCACCCAGGCATGGCACCCCCGCATGGATGCCGATCCCGTGCATCGCTGGCTGCGATCGTTGATCTTCAAGGAGTTTCCAGACGCGGTTCGTCGATTCGAGCAGCCGGCGACGGCAGGGAGTCTGGCGGCGGATCGACGGCGGACCGACTGATCTTATCGTTTGTCATCACTCGCCTCATGCCGGAGGGCAAGCGGCGTTCGCCCTCTCATCCAGCCTTCGTCGCCCCGAACCGCAACCCGTCCATCAGGAGCTTGACCAGGCGGCGCGAACGGTCGCGCCACTCGGGCGTATCTGGTGCCGAGTAGATGCCGCCGAGTGCATGCAGCACGTCGGAGGCATCGACATCGCCGCGGATGGTGCCGTCGGCCACCGCCGCCTCGACCAGTTGCCGCAGCGCTTGCGACACCCGTCCCGACGTATCCGAAAACAGCGTCGAATTGGTGGTGAACAGGATGCGCAGGCTGGTCGCAAGGCCGCGCTTGGTAGCGATGTAGTCGACGAAGCGGCGCATCCATTCTTCCAGCGCCACATCGGAGGGATGTCTTGCCGCGAGCTCGCCGGCCGCCGCGCACAACCCCTCGGCTTCGCGGCGGTAGACCACCTCGACCAGATGCTCGCGTGTCGGAAAATGCCGGTAGAGCGTGCCGATGCCGACACCGGCGCGCCGCGCGATCTCCTCCAGCGAGGCGTCGATGCCGCGCTCGGCAAAGACCGCAGCCGCCACCTCGACCAGCCGGTCGCGATTGCGCCGTGCATCCGCACGCAGCGACTTGGCGGCGGCGGGTTTTTGGTCAGCAGTTGTGACGGGCTCAAAAGCCAATTTTTTTCTCCACCAAGGATATGGGGGCTTGAACCACGCCTGGCTAGCCCCCAAGTAGATAAACGGAGGCGCCTCCGCTTTAGTGGAGCACGTTTATCATATAATCAGGGGAACCGGTATGTCACGCCTTTCGAAGCCGCAACCCGCCACTTTTCCAACCCGCGGGAGATTGGCCGCAGCCTGACCTTGCCCTGCCCCGCCCCCTACCCCAATTCTTCCCCTCAGCGTCAAGCAACTGGAGCCAGACGCCCATGACCAGCCTTCCCATCTCGCTTACCGTCAACGGACATCGACACGAACTGGAGGTCGACCCACGCGTAACCTTGCTTGACTTGCTGCGCGAGCGGCTTGAACTCACCGGCACAAAGAAGGGCTGCGACCGCGGCCAGTGTGGCGCCTGCACGGTATTGGTCGACGGCAAGCGCATAAACTCCTGCCTGGCGTTGGCGGTCAGCCATGACGGCGCCGAGGTGCTGACCATCGAAGGCATCGCTCACGGTGAAGAACTGCACCCTGTGCAGGCCGCCTTCATCGCCCATGACGGCTTCCAATGCGGTTTCTGCACGCCCGGCCAGATCATGAGCACGCTCGGCTTGATCGCCGAAGGACAGGCTGGCGACGATCCCGAGCGCATCCGCGAGGGGCTGAGCGGCAACATCTGCCGCTGCGCGGCCTATGGCGGCATCGTCGAGGCGGTCCTGGAAGCCCAGAAAAACATGGCCGACACCGCCACGACCGAGGCACGCAGGAGGACCGCGGCATGAGAGACTTCGATTTCATCAGGCCCGCCACCGTCTCCGACGCCATAGCGGCGGCGGCCGAACCGGGTTCGGCTTATCTCGCCGGCGGCACCAATCTGCTCGATCTGATGAAGGGCGGCATCGCCAGCCCCGAACGGATCGTCGACATCACCCGCCTGCCGGAACTCAATCGCATCGAAATGCTGGATGATGGCGGCCTGCGCATCGGCGCGCTGGTCCGCAATGCCGATCTCGCACATGATCCGGCCTTCGCCAAGGCCTATCCGGCGGTGGCCGAAGCGCTGCTTTCGGGCGCCTCGGCGCAGCTTCGCAATGCCGCCACCGTCGGCGGCAATCTGCTGCAGCGTACGCGGTGCAGTTACTTCTACGACACCGCCAGCGCCTGCAACAGGCGCGAACCCGGTTCCGGCTGCTCGGCACTTGGCGGCGAGAACCGCCTGCATGCGGTGCTTGGCTGGAGCGATGCCTGCATCGCCACCCATCCCTCCGATTTCTGCGTGCCGCTGGTGGCGTTGGACGCCGTCGTCGAGATCGAGGGCAAGGGAGGCCGGCGCCACGTCACCTTGGAGGAATTCCACCGGCTTCCGGGCGACACGCCGCAGCGCGAAACCGTGCTGCAGCCGGGCGACCTGGTCGTTGCGGTGCGCCTGCCGGCGGAAGCAGCGTCCTTCGCCGCCCACGCCCGCTACCTGAAACTGCGCGAACGCACCTCCTATGCCTTCGCTGTCGTTTCGGCTGCCGCTGCCCTGACGGTCGCCGACGGCAAGATCCGCGCCGCGAGGCTGGCGCTCGGCGGTGTCGCGGCCAAGCCATGGCGGGCGCGCTCGGCGGAAGCGGTGCTGCTCGGCGCCGATGCCGACGAAGCGAGCTTCGTTCGGGCCGCGGATGCGGCTCTGGCCGACGCCAGCCCCTCCGGCGACAATGCGTTCAAGATCGAGCTTGCCCGCCGCATTGTCGTCAGGGCGCTGATGTCCGCGCAGGCAGGCACGCCCGCTCTGATGCCCGCTTTGCCTGCTTCCCCTTTTTCCTCCCTTCCCGGAGTGCGTCATGACGCTTGAACTCGGCCTCAACCAACAGCCTGCCCATACGCGCCAAGGCTCCAGCATCGGCCAGCCGCTGACCCGTCGCGACGGATTTTTAAAAGTCACCGGGACCGCGCGCTTTGCCGCCGACAACAATCCGCCCGGCATGCTCTATGCCGTGCTTGCCGTCTCCAGCATCGCGCGCGGCCGGGTTGTCTCGCTGGATGTCGAGGCGGCCAAGGCGCATGCGGGCGTGGTCGAGGTGATGACGCCTCTGAACCGGCCGGCGCTCGCCGTCGATCCGGATGCCAAGGACCATCCCTTCATGTTTCGGCTCGACCTGCTGCAGAATGATGGGGTTCGCTACCCCAACCAGAGCATTGCCGTGGTGATAGCGCAGACGCTGGAAGCGGCGACCGAAGGCGCGGCGCTGTTGTCGCCGCGCTATGAGGAGTTGCCGGCGCGCGTTGGTCTGGACGGCGCCAAAAGCTTCGTGCCGCGCGGCGTTGGCGTCGGCAACCCGGCGGTGCAGGAGAAGGGCGATGTCGAGGCCGGCCTCAAATCGGCAAGGACGCGGATCGAGGCGACCTACGAGACGCCGGCCCAGTACCACAACGCCATGGAGCCCCACGCGATCGTCGCTGCCTGGGATGGCGACCGGCTGTCGATCGACACGCCGAGCCAAGGCCTGGCCATGGCGCAGGGCCGCATCGCCGGCCTGTTCGGCATTGCGCCGCAAAACGTCCATATCCGCAGCCCCTTCCTGGGCGGCGGCTTCGGCTCCAAGGGCATGATTTCCGGACCGCAAGTGCTCGGCATCCTGGCGGCGCGTCTCGTCGGCCGCCCGGTCAAGCTGGTGCTCCGGCGCGAGCAGATGTACGGCCCGGTCGGTCACCGCGCCCCGACCCGCCAGACATTGCGCATGGGCATGGATGGCGAAGGGCTGCTGACCGCGATCTCCCATCACGCCAGGACCACGTCGAGCACGTTCGACGATTTCTTCGAACCGGCGGCGGACGCCTCGCATACGCTCTATGCCAGTCCGGCCATCGCCACCTCGCACGACGCCGTGCGGCTCGATACCGGCACGCCGCTGTTCATGCGGGCCCCGGGCGAGGCCACCGGATCGATCGCGCTTGAGAGCGCCATCGACGAGGCGGCCCATGCCTGCGGCATGGACCCGCTGGAATTCCGGCTCAGGAACTATGCCGAGGTCGAACCGATGACCGGCAAGCCGTTCTCCTCCAAGGCGCTGCGCGAATGTTACGAACAGGCCGCCGAGGCGTTCGGCTGGGCGAGCCGCCCGCTGCAGCCACGGCGGATGCGCGACGCCGACGGTTTCCTCACCGGCTGGGGCATGGGCACGGCGACGTTCCCGGCACTCATGTTCCAGGCCGAGGCACGCGCGGTGCTGAGGGCCGACGGCAGCGGCTTGATGGAGACCGGCGCTCAGGACATGGGCCAAGGCGCCTGGACGGCTTTTGCCCAGATTGCAGCAGACGGACTGGGGCTCGACATCGACCAGGTCGATTTCAGGGCCGGCAGTTCCGACCTGCCCAATGCGGGTATCGCCGGCGGTTCGGGTCACACGGCGACGGCCGGCATGGCCATCCACAATGCGGGTGCGGCCGTCATCGCCAACCTTGCCGATCTCGCCACCGGCGACGAAGCCTCGCCGCTGTTCGGCGCCGGCAATGAAGGCGTTGTTGCACGCGGCGGACGCCTTTACCGGCGCGACGACGAAAGCCGCAACGAAAGCTATGCCGAGATCCTCGTCCGCGCGGGCCTGACCGAAATCGAGGGCCGGGGCAAAGGCGCTCCGGATCCGGCCTCCCAGGAGACTTACGCCATGCACGCGCATGGAGCCGTCTTCGCCGAGGTGAAGGTCGACCCGGATCTCGGCCAGATCCGCGTCACCCGGCTGGTCGGCGCATTCGCCGCCGGACGCGTCATCAATCCGCGGCTGGTGCGCAGCCAGTACTATGGCGGGATGATCTGGGGCGTTTCCTTCGCGCTGCACGAGGAAGCCGTCACCGACCGGCGTTTCGGCCGCATCCAGAATGCCAACCTGGCGGACTATCATGTCCCGGTGAATGCCGACGTGCCCTCGGTCGAGGCGCTGCTGGTTCACGAGGACGACCCTTATGTGAACGCCCTCGGCATCAAGGGCGTTGGCGAAATCGGCATAACCGGGACTGCCGGCGCCGTCGCCAATGCGGTCTGGCACGCGACCGGCGTGCGCGCACGGCGCTTTCCGATCCGAATCGAGGACCTGCTGGGGTGACGAGCGGTCCGCCCGAAACGACAGGCCCGCGCCAGGGCAGGCAAGCGGTCGGTCGGACCGCCCTGCCCCAGTCGAGTTCATTCCACAGCGTCAAGCAACTGGAGCCAGACGCCCATGACGAGCAAGACCACAATTCCCGTCCATCTCGATATCAACGGCCAGCATCACACGCTGGAACTCGAGCCGCGTGTCACGCTGCTCGACGCCTTGCGTGACAGGCTCGGCCTGACCGGCACCAAGAAGGGCTGCGACCACGGCCAGTGCGGCGCCTGCACCGTCCATGTCGACGGCGAGCGCGTGCTGGCCTGCCTGACGCTGGCCGCGCAAGCCGAGGGCCGCGCCATCGCCACCATAGAGGGGCTTGCACGGGAGGGCGAACTGCATCCCGTGCAGGCTGCCTTCCTCGAGCAGGACGCCTTCCAGTGCGGCTATTGCACGCCAGGCCAGATCATGTCGGCGGTGGCCTGCATCCGCGAGGGCCACGCCGGGTCGGACGAGGAAATCCGCGAATACATGGCCGGCAATCTCTGCCGCTGCGGCGCCTATCCGCACATTGTCGCCGCCGTGCGCCAGGCAGCGCTGGAGGCCGCGTCATGAGGGATTTTTCCTATTTTCGCGCCACCTCGGCTGACGCCGCCCGCCAGGCGGCCGCGCTCCCCGGCGCCATGCTTCTGGCAGGCGGCACCACGCTGATCGACCTCGCCAAATGCGGCGTCGCCGAGCCTGACACGCTGGTCGATATCACCCATCTCAAGGGGTTCGACCAGATCGAGGTCGACGAGCGCGGCGTCGTCATCGGCGCGCTCGCCAGGATGGGCCATGTCGCCGACCACGCGGACATCAAGAGCCGCTTCCCCGCCATCTCCGAAGCGCTCTGGCAGGCAGCCTCGGCGCAGATCCGCAACATGGCGACGATCGGCGGCAATCTGATGCAGCGCACGCGCTGCCCCTATTTCCGCGATCCCGCGAACTTTGCCGCCTGCAACAAGCGCGAACCAGGCAGCGGCTGTTCGGCGATCGGCGGCGTCACCAGGGGCCATGCCGTGCTTGGCACCAGCGAGGCTTGCATCGCCATGTATCCCGGAGACCTCGCCACCGCGCTCGGCGCCTTCGACGCAACGGTCCATCTCGGCGAACGGCGCGTGCCGGTGGAGGCCTTTTTCCTGCTGCCAGGCACGACGCCCGACAGGGAACACGCGATCGAGCCGGGCGAGATGATCACCGCCATCGAAATCCCTTCTTCCGCCGTCGCCCGCCTTTCGACCTATCTGAAGATCCGCGACCGGCAGTCATATGAGTTCGCCGCGGCCAGTGCCGCCGTCGGGCTCGAACTGGAGGCCGACGGGCGCACCATCCGCGACCTGCGCGTGGCGCTCGGTGGCGTCGCCACCAAACCCTGGCGGGCGCGAGCCGTGGAAGCCGCGCTGAAAGGCAAGGTGCTGGCGCCGGAAGCCGTTCGCACGGCCAGCCTGCTCGCCGTCGAAGGCGCGGTCGACCATGGCGCCAACCGTTACAAGGTCGAACTCGCGCCGCGCGTCGTCGCACGCGCCATCCTCAAATTGGGAGAAGCGGCATGACCGTTCACATCGCAAGCACTGTTTACGTCGGAAGACATGGCGACGCGTCCGACGGCGCGCAGGTGGAGGCCGTCGGCGGCCGGCTGTCGCGCGTCGACGGCCCGGCCAAGATCACGGGTGCGGCGAGATACGCGGTCGAGCAGCAGCTCGAAGGGCTCGCCTATGCCGTGCTGGTCGAAAGCACCATCGCATCCGGCAAGGTGCGCGCCATCGAGACGGCGGAGGCCGAGAATGCGCCGGGCGTCCTCAAGGTGTTGACACCAGACACCATCATCAGCCTGAAAACCGCCTCGGACTGGTTCGGCACGCCGCCGCCGGACAATCCCTATTGCCCGCTGGCGCGCGACGTCACCTTCTCGGGCCAGCACGTCGCCGCCGTGGTCGCCGAGACCTTCGAGCAGGCCGTGGCCGCCGCGGCGATGGTCAAGGTCAGCTATGATGAGACGCCGGCCATCGTCGACCTCAGCGACGGCAAGGCCGGCGACGGCATCCCGGTCGATGCCATGACCAAGGAATGGGGCGACGCGGCCGCCGCCTTCGCCTCCGCTCCGGTGCGCGTCTGCGCCGCCTACAACACACCGCGCGAATACCAGGCGCCGATGGAACCGCATGGCCTGATCGCCCGCTGGGAGGGCGACCATCTCACCGTATGGGAGCCGAGCCAATGGCTGGACGGCATGGCGCGCACCTATGCCGAATGGTTCGGCGTGCCGTTCGAGAATGTGCGGCTGGTGTCGCCCTATATCGGTGGCGGCTTCGGCTCCAAGGCGCTGGCGCTGAGCCATGGCGCGATTGCCGCAAGTGCCGCGAAAATGCTCGGCCGGCCGGTGCGGCTGGTAATGACGCGGCCGCAGACCTTCACCGGCTATGGCGGCCGCGCCGCGACGCGGCAGACGGTGACGATCGGCGCCGACCACGACGGAAAAATCCAG
Organism: Mesorhizobium sp. URHB0026; assembly: GCF_054059755.1. Classification (NCBI taxonomy): domain Bacteria; kingdom Pseudomonadati; phylum Pseudomonadota; class Alphaproteobacteria; order Hyphomicrobiales; family Phyllobacteriaceae; genus Mesorhizobium; species Mesorhizobium sp. URHB0026. The sequence goes on from NZ_JBSSCN010000001.1 coordinate 5,352,964, forward strand.
TCGATCGTGCATCGCGGCGTCAACGAAACCTCCATCGACGGCATGTGGGTCGAGCCGCTGGGCTCGGTCACCTCGATCATGTACGCGACGCCAAACTTCTCCTCGAAACAGAACGTCGTGCGAGTGAATTCGGTGGTGCCGGGCGCTATGCGCGCCCCGGGCGAAAACCCGTCGGCCTTCGGCATCGAAAGCGCCATCGACGAGCTCGCCTACGAGGTCGGCATCGATCCGCTGGAAATCCGGCTGCGCAACTACGCCGAACAGGATCCGCACGCGAAAAAAGCCTGGTCGACCCGGCAGTTGCGCGAGGCTTTCGCGGCGGGTGCCGAACGCTTCGGCTGGGCCAGGCGCACGCCTGAGCCACGCTCGATGCGCGACGGCAACCATCTGGTCGGCTGGGGCGTGGCCGCCGGGACTTATCCGGTGCGGCGCGCCTATGGCGAGGCCATCGTGCGCATCTTGGCCGACGGTTCGGTCGAGGTCGAAAGCTCCTCGATCGACATGGGCCAGGGCACCTACACGATCCTGGCGCAGACCGCCGCCGAAACGGTCGGCGTTGCGGCCGACGACGTGGTGGTGAAGCTTGGCGATTCGCACTTCCCCCGCGCCGGCGTCGCCGGCGGCTCGCGGCTGGCCGGCGTGATGACGGGCGCCGTCCACAAGGCCGCGACCTCGGCGCTCGACCAACTGGTCGGCCTGGCGATCAGCGATCCGCGCTCGCCCTTCAACGCGCTGCAGGCCAACACTTTGGTCGTCGCCAAAGGCCGCATCGCCACGCCGCGCGGCGACGGCCCCGACGTCTCGATCGCCGAATTGCTGAAAAGCGTCGGCCGCGACCGCATCGAAGCGACGGGCGACACCATGCCGGCCAATTCGACAGCGGATGATCGCTATAGGAACTACACCACCATCGCCATGGCGCTGCCGCACACCGAGGGCGACTATTCCCGCCACTCCTGGTGCGCCCATTTCGTCGAGGTGCGCGTCGACGAGGATTTCGGCACGGTGCGTGTGTCGCGGGTCGTGTCGGCGCTGGATTCAGGCCGCCTCTACAATCCGAAGCTGGCCGAGAGCCAGTGGAAGGGCGGCATCATCATGGGCATCGGCCAGGCGTTGCTCGAAGAAGGCATCGTCGACCGCCGCCACGGCCGCATCGTCAACAACAACCTCGCCGACTATCTCGTCCCGACCAACGCCGACGTCCCCGACATCGAGGTGATCTCGGTGGGGATTCCCGACCCGCACTCCTCGGTGCTCGGCGGCAAGGGCGTCGGCGAACTGGCGATCGTCGGCATGGCGCCGGCCATCGCCAACGCGGTGTTCCATGCGACGGGAAAGCGGATACGCGACCTGCCGATCACGCTGGAGAAGCTAATTTAACGGTGAGGCTGCCAATCTCCCCTTCGAGGGGGAGATTGCACGTGGCGACGGTTTCGCGAATTTCAGCGTTGAAGAAATGGCGCCTGCGCCGATCACCACTCCAGCCCGAACACCAGCTTGCCGAAATGCAGGCCGCCGGCGGCCATGTGAGCGTAGGCTTCAGTGGCTTCATGAGGTGAAAACACCTTGTCGACCACTGGCTCGATCCGGGCTGCGCCGACGGCGCGCGCGGCGTCGAGAAGATCGGACACGGATCCGGTGTTGTTGCCGACCACCTTCAGCGCCTTGATGATGATCGGCAGCAGATTGATCGTGGCTTCGGCACCGGTGACGAAGCCGATGGTGAACAGCGTGCCGCCGGGCGCGGTGGCGTTGACGGCGCGGGCGAAGGTGGCGCTGCCCGCGGTCTCGACGACAAGGTCGGCGCCGAGGCCGCCGGTCAGCTCCAGCACCTTGCCGTCCCAGTCGGGCGTCGCGCGGTAGTTGATGAGATGATCGGCGCCAAGCGCCTTCGCTCGCTCCAGCTTTTCGTCCGACGACGAGGTGATGATGACGGTCGCGCCGAGGGCTTTGGCAAGCTGCAGGGTGAAGATCGAGACGCCGCCGGTGCCAAGCAGCACGACAACCGAGCCCGGCCCGACATCGGCGGCGCGGATGGCGTTCCAGGCGGTGGTGCCGCAGATGGGCAGAGTCGACGCCGCCTCGAAGGAAAGATGCGCCGGCACCGGCACAAGCGAATTGGCCGGCAACGCGACATATTCGGCCAGTGACCCCGGCAGCGAAATGCCGCGCATCTGCCTCATCTCGTAAGGCCGCGGCGGCCCACCGATCCAGCGCGGCTTGGCATGCGCGACGACGCGATCGCCGATAGCGAATTTCGCAACGTCCTCGCCCAGCGCCACGATCTCGCCGGCGCCGTCGGCGACAGGGATGAGCGGAAAGCTCGGTCCAGGATAATTGCCGTTTGCCACCGCCACATCGACGAAATTGAGGCTCGCCGCCCGCTGGCGGATCAGCACCTCTCCGCGCTGCGGTTCGGGGGTTGCAACGGTGGCGGCGCGGAAGGCGTCCAGCCTGGGCTGGCTGAGTTCGATGGCTTTCATGATTTCACTCCGTTGGGACGATTGATGGATTGAGTGAACCTATTTGTTGCGCTATCTCTGGATAATCCTTGCTTTGAGCAATTGAGAACTGTGAATTATGCAGCAATCTCACGAACCCGCTGCCCTTGCCGAGATGGCTGCCTTCGCGGCCATCGCCGAGGCGCGGTCCTTCACCAAAGCGGCGGCGCGGGTCGGGCGCGACGCGACCATCCTGTCGCGGCGCCTGCAATCGCTGGAGACGCGGCTCGGGGTGAGACTGCTCTCGCGCACGACGCGCAGCGTCTCGCTGACCGAAGCGGGCGCCGAATTCCTGGTGCGCGTGCGCGCCATCCTTGCATCCGTCGACGAGGCCGAGGCCGTCGCGTCCGCGCATGCCGGAGGCCGCCCCCGCGGCGTTCTCAGGTTGGCGCTGCCCGGCACGTTCGGGCGCATGTGGATCGGGCCGCTGCTGCCTCAATTCCTCGCCGAATTTCCCGATGTCCGCATCGAGGCCGAATTCTCCAACCGCTTCACCGATCTGGTCGCCGAGAATTTCGACGTCGCCGTGCGGCTGGGCAGCCTGGAGGATTCGCGCCTGGTGGCACGCAAGGTGGCGACGCGACGCAGGCTGCTCTGCGCGGCTCCCTCCTATCTCGCCCGCAGCGGCACGCCGGAGACGCCGCGGGCGCTGCTCGACCATTCCTGCCTGGGCTTCTCGGGCTTCCAGACCTTTCCGGCTTGGGAGATGACCGACCGCGAGGGCCGGCGCGCGCGCGTCGAGGTTTCCGGGCCGTTGGTCAGCGACGATGCCGAGGTGCTGGTCGAGGCCGCTGTGCAGGGGCTCGGCCTGATGGTGAGCACCGACTGGCTGGTCGGGCGCGAGCTTGCCGACGGACGGCTGGTGCCTGTGCTGGAGGAGTGGACCTTGGCGGATGAAGGCGCCGTCTATGTCGTCACGCCCTCGGCCAAGGGAAAAGCCGCCAAGACCCGCGCCTTCACCGACTGGATCGGCAAGCGCTTCGCGCCGGAACCGCCCTGGCGGTAAAGCCGCTGACCCGCTGGCGGTGGAGACGGCGCGCTCCGCCTTCAGCGCCAATGAGTCGCTAGGGCATGCCGATGTCCGACACGAGTTGACGAGGCCGGCTCGACGGTAGTGGAAGCCGGCATCGACATGAAAGTGTCGCCCAATGCCACGCTCGGCCTGTCCTATTCCGGGCAGTTGGGCGGTGGCGCGTCGACAACGGCGCCAAGGCAAACCTCAGCGTCAAGTTCTGACGACAACAGGCAGCCGGCTCGCGCCAAATTGACGTCGCCGGGCGGTCCTGGCGTCCACCCCTACTCCGGCGACGGCACCGGCGGCTTCGAGGTTAGCGCGGTGCCGGCGGCGGCCACGATCACGGCGGCGATGCCGGCCAGTTGCGGCGTGGTAAGGCTTTCCCGCAGGAACAGGAACCCGGCCAGCGCGCCAAGCCCCGGCTCGAGGCAGGTCAGCGTGCCATAGATGCGCGCCGGCATGCGGGTCAGCGCCACCATCTCCAGGAAGAACGGCAGCGCACTGGAGAACAGGCCGACGAGCAGCGCGCTGACCAGGATCGACGGCGCGAGCAGGCCGCTTCCCGCCTCGGCGATGCCAAAGGGCAGCACCAGCACGGCGGCGATCGCCATGCCATAGGCGGTGGTGCGGGTGCCGAGTTCCGCGCCCGCCTTCTGCGCCAGAACGATGTAGAGCGCCCAGAACCCGCCGGCCGCCAGCGCCAGCGTCACGCCGATCGGATCGAGCGGCTTTAGCGAGTGGATGAAGGGCGACAACAGCACGATGCCGGCGACGGCAAGCGCGATCCAGGCGAAGTCGCTGGCCCGCCGAGAGGTCAGTGTCGCCACCAGCAGCGGACCGGAAAACTCCAGCGCCACCGCGACGCCGAGCGGGATCCTGGCAAGTGCCGCGTAGAACAGAAGGTTGAGCGCACACAGCGTCACCCCATAGGCGACGAGCCACGGCATGGTGGCGCGCGAGGGCCATGCCTGCCAGGGCCGCAGCACCGCGATCAGCATCAGCGCGCCGATGACCAGCCTGAGCGTCGTCGTGCCTTGCGCGCCGATCACCGGAAACAGCGTCTTGGCGAAGGTGGCGCCGATCTGGATCGACACCATGGCCCCCATCAGCGCGGCGACCGGCAGGGGTGCGGCTTCGCGGCTGGCAACCGGCATTGATGTCACTTGTGCTTCATCCTCCATGCGCAGAGGCGAAAACCTGCCCGGCGGCACTGCAATAGGATGAACCAGCCTGCCTGTCGTGAGACAGGGCGGATACCTCGATGGGGGCACGGCCAGAGACGGCCGCCGTCCTCGGTTCAGGGATTTCCACCGCAACGGCGGTACCGGGCGGGACAACCACTACACACTTTTTCTGGGATTGCTCTAGGCCGCGGCGGCGGAGCGCTTGAACACGATCGTGACCCGGGTGCCTTCGTCGGCGCTGGAAGTCACGTCGAACTCAGCTTTGGCGTTCTCTGTCAGCGATTGTGCGATGAGCGCGCCGAGCTTGCCTTGTTTGGGCCAGCTCTCGCCTTCCGGCAACCCAATCCCGTCATCGGCGACGACGACCCGGCAGCCATCCCCGTTCACGACGCTATGCAGCGTGATCGTCCCGCTGTCGCGCCCGCGAAATGCATGCTTGAGCGCGTTGGTCAGCAGTTCGTTGACCACCAGGCCGGTGGGCATGGCAACGTTGATCGAGACCGGGTAGGTGTCCACCTTCATGTCGAGGCGGATGCCCTCGACAGCATGCGAACTCATCACGGCGGACGCGATCTGGCTCAGATAGACGCCGAGATCGACCTCCTCCTTGTGCTCCTCGCCCGATAGCGTTTGGTAAAGGATGGCCAAGGCGTCGACGCGGCCGGCCAGTCTTTCGAAGCGTTTCCGGTCCGGCTCGGTCGCATTGCGCGTTTCGAGGCGGATCAGGGCGGTGATCATCTGCAGATTGTTCTTCACCCGGTGCTGCAATTCCCGCAACAGCGTGTCTTTCTCGCGGACGCGCTCCTCGATCGAGCCCGCATCTTCGGTCTCGCCATGGACCGAGACGTCGACCAATGCCACCAGCCGGAAGCAGGCCTTGCCGTTGTCGTCCTCGATGACGTTGGAATAGACGTCTACGATTGCATGCTTGTCCTCGGCTCGCTCGAGCCGGAACGTGCCGACGAAATCGGTCCCGTCGACCACCGCATCGGACAGCGCGCGGTCCTTCTGCTGGTGCAGGCCAATGCCCGAAAGTGCCGCCCAATGCCTCTGAGCGAGGCTCGCCGCCTTCAGGCCCGACAGTTTCTCGAACTCCGGATTGGCGTAGACGACACGTTCCTGCCCGCTGAGGTCCGAAACGGCGATGGCAATCGGCACCTGGTCGAGGAACTTCTTGAACTGTTCGCTTTCCAGCGCGCTAGCAAGGTCCGGCGTCTCCAGCAACTGCTCGACCGTTTCCGCCTTATCTGAATTCGATGTCATCTGTTGCATCCAGGAATTCTCTGGACGCACCAATATCAGCGAAGCGATGCGCGAGCTATCGCCAAAAATGCCACGTTCACCGGCATTAGGAGCAGGCCCGCGCCAGCCTGGTCCCGCGCAACGGCGACGCCATGGTGAAATCCAGGCCATCACCAAGACGCTCGGCCGAGGTCAAGGCCACGGCGCACGCGCTGAACCAGCTCTCGTCCAGGCTGAAGACCGCCACGGAAAGCCGCATACGGCTGGTGGCCGCCGCCGGCCATGACCTGCGCACGCCGATCACGCGCATGCGGCTGCGCGCCGAATTCCTCGACGAGGAGATCATCGAGCGCTACGCGGCACCGTGAGGCTGAAGAACCGCCAGGGCGGCGGGCTGGCGCGGACGGTGGTGTTCGCGGCGGTGTGATTGGGTCAGGCCCGTCCACATCGCGAAAGGCAGCCCAATGCTGGGACTGCCAAGCAACGAGGCCCGCGAAGCGCGCTACGACGTGGCGCGCAGATTCCTGCGGATGGGACGCCTGCCCGTTGCACGGGCCTTCTCGGCCACCACGGCGGCGATCTCCACCACCTCGCCCTCGCGCGATTTGCCGTTGGTGGCCTTGTGGAGCCGCTCGTAGGGCAGCAATTCCTTGATCCGGGCATTGAGCGACGCGATTTCGGCCCTCAAATCCTCGCATTCCTGCCGCTGGACATCCCTTTGTATGTCCTCCGATGCCTGTTGCAGCGCAAGTTGCGAAAGATTGGCGTTCGCTTTCGAAAGGCTCAGCTTGTCCGCTTCGTTCTCGTCGGTGAGCGCGGACAATCTTTCATCGGCGATTTTCTTTTCGGCCACTGCATCGTCCAGCTCGGTCTTGAGCCTGGCGATTTCGGCGGCGGCCGCACTGTTCTCGTTCGAGGCCCGCTCCAGCCGCGATTCCAGGTCTTGTATCCCGGACCGCAATCCGCGCATTTCCGTCTGGCCGCGCGCCCGTTCGGCTTCCCAGTCGCCTTGCATCAGGCTGGTCGTTTCGGTCTTTTCCGCCAGCTTGGCCTGTGTGGCCTCGAGCGCCTTCTGCAGCCGGATCTCCTCTTTCTCGCTCTTGCCGAGCGCCGCCATCAGTTCGGCAAGGCGCGCCGCTTCGCTGGCGTGGATAGCCGAAAGCTCGTCCAGCCTGTGGCGCGCCTGGCTCTCCCGCTTCAGCACCTTGTCGAGTTCGACCGACAGGCTGACATGTTTTTCCCGCAGCATCTTGCTCTCGCGCAAGCGCCTGTTGGCCTCGACCGTCCTTGCCGTCAGCCGGTTGGCGATGTCGCCGAATTCCGCGTCGCGTTTGACGCTGGCATTGCCCATCTCGGCGAGCTCGAGCCTTGCCGCCGCCAGCGTTGCGCGAAGCGCATCCCGGTCCTGGACCAGGTCTGTCTCGCGCTGCTGCAGCACTTCGCACGTGCTGTCACGCTCGCGCAGCTTCGCCGCCGTGTCGTGCAGCTTTTCCGACAGCGCTCTTTGCTCGGCGATCAGGCCGGCGTTTGCGAGTTCCAGCTCATTGGCGCGAAGAATGTCGGTGTGGAGGATGTTGAGGAATTCGCGCGTCAGATGGTGCGAGGTCGAGATTTCCGACAATTTGCCGTTGATCTCATCCAGATAATCCCTGGCGTCGTGGAACATTCCTTCGAAGGCGTTCAACGCCGCGAGCCGGGTCTGGGCATGGGGCGTCAGTCGTGGCGTGGTTTCGGCGGTGTCGGCGTTGCCCGCATCGTCGGGATTGTCCGCGCCCTCCGCTTGCGCCGCATCGGCTTGGGGTGGCGAGACGGGTGACGGGTCAGCGGGGCCATCGTCGCCCTGTGGCGGTGCCTCGAATTCGCTGTCAAGGCTGGCATCCAGCGCGTCCGCCAGATCGTCCTGCAACTCCTGGAGTGCATCGTCTACGTCTTCAGCACGCTTGATCAGGCTCTTGAAGTTCATACGGAACTCCCTCTTACGCAATCAAAACCAGATATTTAACAAACTGCTAATTTGTATCCTTACATCCGCTGGTTCCGCTGGGGAAGCCCCCCTAGGGAAATGTAAATTTCAGACATTTGGGGATTGCACCGCCGCGACAGCCAGTGCCGAGTACCGGGCTGGCGCAGACCGTAGCGTTCGCGGCGGTGTCAACGCTTCTCGTGCATATTCCGTGTACAGCCTGATATGCTGCCAGCAAACGCTTGCAAGTCGAACGGGAGGGGGTGGAGATGTCGATCAAGGTGATCGGAACCGGCTTTGGCCGAACTGGCACGGATTCGATGCGCGAGGCGTTGGCCATTCTCGGCTACGGCCCCTGTCATCACATGCATGAAGTGATCGGCAACGAGGAGCAGAAACGGATGTGGCGTGCGCTGGCCCAAGGTGCCGCGCCTGATTGGAACCAGCTGCTGTCGGGCTATGTCTCCTGTCTGGACTGGCCTTCGGCGTACTACTGGCGCGAACTGATCGAATTCTATCCAACTGCCAGGGTGATCCTGACCTACCGCTCGGCCGAAAGCTGGTGGGAGAGTTTTGAAAAAACGATCGCGAGGGGACTTGAGCAAAGCGTCGACCAAGAATCGCTGGGCCTTGCCCTGATCGCCAGGCAGGTGTTCGGCGGCCGGCCGGGCGATCGAGCGCATGCCATTGCCTGCTACGAGGCCAATGTCCGTGCGGTGTACGCCGAAGTGCCACCGGAGCGGCTGCTGGTCCACGCTCTTGGCGATGGCTGGGAACCGCTGTGCACCCATCTGAGCGTTGCGATACCGGATCAAGACTATCCCAATCGCAACAGCGCCGCGGGCTTCAGGTCGAGATTTTCGCTGAACTGATCTGGACCAAAACCGGCGGTGTCGGCCCGGCAATCCGGACACCTCGCCCCACATGGAGTGGGGCGAGGAAAAGGCGCACGGTTCTACCCCGCCATGGCCAGCGGCACGGCGCTCTTGTTGGGGATCTGGATGTCGATTTCCAGCGTCGACATGGTCTCGCCGCGATCCATTGAGACCTGGAGATAGTCCTGGTCGATCTGCACATGCTTGGCGATCACAGCCATGATCTCCTCGCGCAGAATGGAGACGAGGTCGGGCTGGCCACGGCTGCGGCGCTCATAGGCGAGCAGCACCTGCAGCCGCTCGCGCGCCACCGGCGCGCTGGTGCGCCGCTTGAAGAGGTCGAGGATGCTCATGCGGCCCTCCTTCCGAGCAGACGGTCGAGGAAACCCTTGCGTTCGAAGGGCACCACCACCGGCAAATCTTCGCCTTCGAGCCGCCGTGCCGCTTCGAGATAGGCGCGTGCCGCGTTGTTGAGCGGTTCCGAGAGCGTCACCGGCGAACCGAGATTGGAGGCGCGCAGCACATCCTGGCTTTCCGGGATGATGCCGAGCAGCGGCACCGACAGGATTTCCAGCACGTCGTCGATCGAGAGCATTTCTCCCCGCGCGGCGCGCGCCGCGTCATAGCGCGTGACCAGCACATGCTTGGCGATCTGCTCACCCTGTTCTGCGCGCATGGTACGGGCGTCGAGCAGGCCGATGATGCGGTCGGAATCGCGCACCGACGACACTTCCGGATTGGTGACGATGACGGCCTCGTCGGCAAAGCGCATGGCGAGCTGCGCGCCGCGCTCGATGCCGGCCGGGCTGTCACAGAAGACATAGTCGAAAACCGAACGCAGCTTGTCGATCACCTCGCCGACGCCGTCCTCGGTCAGCGCGTCCTTGTCGCGCGTCTGCGACGCCGGCAGCAGGAACAGCGTGTCGACGCGCTTGTCGCGGATCAGCGCCTGCGACAGCTTGGCCTGACCCTGGATGACGTTGACGAGGTCGAAAACGACGCGCCGCTCGGCGCCCATGATCAGGTCGAGATTGCGCAGGCCGACGTCGAAATCGACCAGCGCCACCTTCTTGCCGGTCTTGGCGACCGCGGCACCCAGCGCGGCCGTCGAGGTGGTCTTGCCGACGCCCCCCTTGCCCGATGTGACGACCACTACCTTGCCCATGGAAAAAGCCTCCGTTGCCTGTTGTCGTTCGTTGTGCCGTGCGCCGCACGGCTGTTGTCAGAGCCTGCCATCATGCCATCCCAAACCGGTCCGAGGCTTGCGCGCGGCGATGCCTCGGCGCTTGTCCAGGCCGGAACCGTGAAGCCGGGCGTCAGCACCGCGCCGGCCTAGTTCAGCGGCACGACGGCGAGCATGTCGCCTTCGAGGAAGGCCTGCACGGCCTTGCCGCGCGAGACGCCTTCCATCTCTTCGGCGGTGGTGTACCAGCCGTCGACCGAAATCAGCTCCGCCTCGTTCTTGCGGCAGAAGATGCGTGCCGAGCGATTGCCCTGCGAGCCAGCGATGGCGCGGCCGCGTAAAGTGCCATACACATGGATAGAGCCCGCCGCGATGATTTCGGAGCCGGACGCGACCGAGCCCAAAACGATGACATCGCCATGCGGATGAAAGATCGACTGGCCCGAGCGGATCGGCGACTTGACCATCAGCGTGCCGGCCTGGACCGTTTCGATGGCGCCGGCTTCCGCCTTGGCCGCCTTGCCCTTGCCGGCCTCGGCCCTGCCTTCGTCGACCTTGCCCTCGCCTGCCTTGACTTCCCCGGCTTTGACTTCGCCTGCCTTGACTTCGCCGGCTTTGACTTCGCCGGCCTTGCCGGCATCCCTGCCGCGATCCGAAAACACGGTTTCCAGCTTGCCGGCTTCATCGGCCGCCTCCGCCTTGCCCTTGCGGCCGGGCTGAGACAGCAGGCCATCCGTAGTGGCCTCCTTGGCGGCGCTAAGCAGCGGCGGCAGGTCAAGCCCGAGGGAGGCCCCTTCAAGCTCGATCGCGTAGACCCGGATGCCCCGCGCACCAAGCGAAGCAACCAGCAGCGCGATGTCGGCGACGTCGGGCTTCAGTACGTTCAAATCGAGCACCACCGGCCGCCCCGCAAAATACCCTGGCGAATTGCCGATCCAGTGATCCAGCCCCTCCAGCCAGGCGGAAATCGGCGCCTCCGGCGTGAGCGTAAAGGCCACGAACGAACGGGCGCGAAAACGAATGGATTTTGTTTCGACGGGGGCGGCAAAGGTCACGGCCAGCGAATCCTTACTGAGAGGTAAACGCTAGGGGGTTAATGGTTAACGAATGGTTAACGGCAAAGGGCAACTCGGCAGCTAGCGCGAGAAATCCGGAGGTCTGCTAAGCGCCCCGCGGAGACCGGCGACAGGTGCGGGCTCCTCCCGAAGCAGGCGCATCAGCGGCGGCGCGAAGCTGATCGAATGGCTGCTACCAGGTGGGCATCTTCGAAGGGCTTGCTGATCAATGCCACGTCGTCAGGGCGGTCCGAGATTTTCTCGGCATCGGCGTAGCCCGTGACGATGAGTGCCGGCCAATCCGCGCGCAAGCTTCGGGCGAAGCGGATGACGTCGATGCCGGAGATGAGCGGCATGGCGAAGTCGGTTACGATTACGTCGAAACGGTCCGGCTCCTTTTCGATGGCGGCAAGGGCCTGGGCGCCGCCCGAAAACGCCGTCACGTCGAAGCCCGATTGCCGCAGCGACATCGCCGTCAACTCCCGCAGGGACTGACTGTCGTCGACGAGCAGAACAGTCGGCAACTCATCCTCGGCCGCCGTCGGGAGGTCCGTGCCGGCATTGTTGGCGGCACTGGCTTCGAAAACAAGCTCATCTTTAGCGGTGACGTCTTGCGCCTCGCGTGAACGGGGCAACCAGAGCTCCATGGTTGTGCCGTGGCCAAGCTCGCTGTCAATCCTGAGCGTGCCACCCGACTGCTTGGCGAAACCATAGACAGTGCTGAGGCCCAGACCCGTGCCCTTCCCGATCGGCTTTGTCGTGAAGAACGGCTCGATCACCTTGCTGATGACATCCGCGGCGATACCTGTCCCGGTGTCCTCGACCGCAAGCCTGACATAGTCGCCCGCGGCAAGCCCCTGGCCGGTGGGGCCGACGCTGCGATTGTGGGCCTTGACGCGGATTGTCCCGCCGGAAGGCATCGCGTCCCGGGCGTTGAAGACCAGGTTCATCAACGCAAGCTCAAGCTGCGCCGGGTCCGCATGCACCGGCCATATATCTTCACCGACATGCCAGTCGAAGCGCACCAAGCCGCCCAGGATCGGCGCCACCAGGCCGGTCATCGTGTCTCCCAGGGTCGACATACGCACGGCAACCGGCTTCAGATCCTGGCGCCTTGAAAAGGCGAGCATCCGCTGGATGAGGTCCTTGCCCTGGGAAGCGGAGCGGCGCGTCATGTCGAGAACCTGGGCCGCCTTGCCGTCGAGGCTCACTTGCCTTTCGAGCAGGCTCAGCCCGGAGAGGATCGCCGCAAGCAGATTGTTGAAGTCGTGGGCAAGTCCGCCGGTCAGCTTGCCGACCGCGTCGAGCCGTTGCGATTGCAGCAATTGGCTTTCCAGATGGCGCTGCTCGGTGATGTCCTGCATGGTGCCCAGCAGCTCGAGCCCGGCGCCATCCCTGGCAACCACTCCCTGGTCGAGGAATATCCGGTATTCCTCATTGGCGCGTCGCCAGCGGAACTCGCACGCATAAGAGCCGGTCTCGTGGGCGGCCGAAAGCGATCTTGTCACTTCCTCCCGATCAGCCGGATGGACCCGGCTGATGCCGAAATCTGGATCCGCCATGAACCGGTCCGAAGAAAATCCCGTCAACCGCTCGACCCCCTTGGAAACATAGGTTGCGGCGAATGGCGCCTCGGCCGTGCGGGCGTGAAAACAAATCGGCAGCGAAGCGAGGATCGTCTCCTGCCGGGCCTCGGAATGCCGCAGCGCCCGCTCGGCGTCGAGCTTGTCGGACGTCGCCTTCAGCGCTCGCTCAAGCAGCAGCTGCTCCCTGGCCGCGTTCCGTTCGATTTCCCTCGTCTTTTCATAGAGATCGACGAAGACCATGACCTTGGACCGTAGCATCGACGGGTCGAATGGCTTGAACAGATAATCCACCGCGCCGGCGTCATAGCCGCGCAACATATGTGCTTCTTCCTTGTTGATGGCGGTCAGGAAGATGATCGGTGTGGCGTTCGAACGTTCGCGCCTCCGGATCAGCGAAGCGGTTTCGTAGCCGTCGAGACCGGGCATCAGCACATCCAGCAGAATGACGGCGAAGTCGTCCTTGAGCAGAAAGCGCAGCGCCTCGTCGCCCGACTGAGCGCAAATCACCTGCCCGACCCCGTCAAGTGCCTCCTCTATGGCAAGGAGATTTCGCGCGTCGTCGTCGACAGCGAGGACGCGAACCGGCCCTAGCTTTTCGAACGGTTCGCTGCTTTCTGCTTCCATCGCGGCCATAGGCTAGATCCGCCGGGGCGCGATCAGATTGCGGTCGTCGCCGTCTGCCCGCGATGTCCCCGCCCGCGAGCGCGAGCGACCGACCCAAACACGCAGCAGGGCGAGGAGCAGGTCGAGGTCGACGGGCTTGGCGATGTAGTCGGACGCGCCGGCGTCCAGACATTTCTGGCGATCTCCTTTCATCGCCTTGGCCGTGACGGAAATCAGCGGAATGTGCGCGATTTCCGGCTGGGAGCGTATCCGGCGCATGGTCTCGTACCCGTCCATCTCGGGCATCATGATATCGATCAGGGCGACATCGACGTTCGGCGCCTCTTCAAGCATGGCTATGCCATCCCGTCCCCGCTCGGCATGCCGCACCTCGATACCGTAGGTCTCCAGCACGCTGGTCAGCGAATAGATGTTGCGAATGTCATCATCGACGATCAGAACCTTGGCTCCGGCCAGATCGGCGTTGTCGAGTTGTTCGGAAGCAAGGATTTCCTTGTCGGGCCGGTCGCCTGGAAGGGCCGCGGACATCAACAAGCCAAGCTGGGAAAAATTGTCGGCACGCGGAACATCGCTGAGCGGCGGATGCAAGGCGATCTGCTGTTGAAAGGCGTCCGGATGGGGCGTGAAGAAGAGCAGGCGCGGGACAAAATCGCCGAACTGCGACATGATCTCATCGAGCATCTGGGCGTTGTCCTTGGCCGAACGGCCAAAACCGAACGCGACGGCGTCATATCCGGCAATACCATCCCCGTCGGCATTAGCCGCGACGCGGCCTATGGCGGTGACCGACGTGACGCCGTCGCGAATGGCTTCCACCAGCGCCAGACGACGCTCGGGATCCGGATCCGCGACCAGCACATTGCGTTGTGTCCTGAGTGTCCTCGACTGAATGTCCTCGAAGACACGCGAGAGTTCGCCGGCGGACACCGGCTTGCTGGAAACGCTTGCGGCGCCTCGGCGTGTGAGAAGCTCGATGTCTTCAGCGCCGGAGATAACGTGGATGGGTATGTTCCTGGTCTTCGGATCGTGCCGCAAAAGGTCGAAAAGGACCCAGCCGTCAATGTCCGAAAGGCCCAGATCCAACGTGATCGCATCGGGCATGAGCTTGCGTGTAAGCGCCAGCGTTCCCGAGCCGGCGGTGGAGAGCACCCCTTTCAATCCGGCCGATCGCGCGAGACCAAGCAGCAGCCCGCCGAAAGTGGGGTCGTCCTCCACGATCAGCACCACCCTGTCCGACGGGTCGATCGCATCACGGTCATCGGCGAGTTCCGGCGTTCCTGTCGTGCTGCTGGCCGCAACGGAAACGGCAGCCGGCGAAAGCTCGATCTGCGGTGCAAGACTGCTGCTGCGCGGGCCATCGAAGGGAATGACAAGCGTGAAGGTCGATCCCGTCCCTGGCTGGCTTTCGACGCGCAACTCGCCGCCGAGCAGGCGGGCGATTTCCCGGCTGATCGAGAGGCCGAGGCCAGTGCCGCCATATTTGCGGCTGGTCGTGCCGTCGGCTTGTTGGAACGCCTCGAAGATCAGCTTTTGCTTGTCCTCCGGAATGCCGATGCCTGTGTCGGTGACGGCGATTGCCAGCGCCTGGGGCAGTGTTGCCGCGCCGTTTCCGCGGCCGGTCCGCTCGGCATGGATGCTGAGCGTCACGTCGCCTTGGGACGTAAACTTGAAGGCGTTGGACAAAAGGTTGAGGACGATCTGCTGCAGCCGTTTTTCGTCCGTACGGATCGTCTCGGGCAGGATTTGATCGATCTCGATCGTAAACCCAAGCCCCTTATCGGCCGCAAGCTGGCGGAAGGTTCGCTCCATATGCTGGCGCAGATGTGCGAGCGGCATGTCGTTGAGCTCGATCGAAACCGTGCCGGATTCGATTTTCGAAAGATCCAGTATGTCGTTGATGAGGCTGAGCAGATCCGTGCCCGCCGAGTTGATCGTGCGAGCGAACTCGATCTGCTTGTCGTTCAGGTTGCCCTGCTGGTTGGTCGCGAGCAAGTTGGACAGGATCAGCAGCGAGTTCAGCGGCGTCCTCAGCTCGTGGCTCATATTGGCCAGGAATTCGGACTTGTACTTGGACGTCAGCGCCAGCTGTTCCGCCTTCTCCTCGAGCGCCCGTCTGGCCATTTCGATCTCGAGATTCTTGTTCTCGACCTGTTTTTTCTCGTTCTCGAGAAGCTGGGCTTTCTCCTGCAATTCCTCGTTGGTGGCGTGAAGTTCTTCCTGTTTTTTGGTGAGCTCGGTCTGGCGCGACTGCAGTTCGGACGTCAGAAGCTGTGACTGCTTGAGAAGCCCTTCCGTGCGCATGGTCGCGGCGATCGTGTTGAGCACGATGCCGACCGATTCCATCAATTGCTCGAGGAACAGGCGATGCGTGTCGCTGAAGCGGCTGAACGAAGCGAGTTCGATGACCGCCTTGACCTCTTCCTCGAACAATGCAGGCAGAACGATAGCGCTGGCCGGCGGTGCTTCGCCGAGGCCCGAGCTGATGCGCAGGAAGCTCGACGGAACCTCGTCGAGCATGATCGCCCGTTTGTCGGCCGCGCTTTGACCGATCAGGCCTTCCCGGAAGTCCACACGCTGGCGAATCTTGGCTTTGCCCTCGGCGGCGTAGGACGCGGCCAGTTCCAGATAGGATTCTTCCTCGTCGCGATTGGTCACGTAGAAAACGCCGTACTGTGCGTTCACCAGCGGCGCCAGCTCCGAGATGATCATGCGCGACACCGTGGCCAGATCGCGCTCGCCCTGCAGCATGCGCGAGAACCGAGCGAGGTTGGTTTTCAGCCAATCCTGCTCGGCATTCTTGAGCGTTTGATCCTTCAGGTTGCGGATCATCTCGTTGATGTTGTCCTTGAGCGCCGCGACCTCCCCGGAAGCCTGGACGCTGATGGAACGGGTAAGATCGCCCTTGGTGACCGCGGTCGACACCTCTGCGATGGCCCGCACCTGTGTGGTCAGGTTCGCCGCCAGCTGATTGACGTTGTCGGTCAGGTCGCGCCACAGGCCGGCGGCGCCAGGCACCCTCGCCTGGCCGCCGAGCTTGCCCTCGATGCCGACCTCGCGGGCGACGTTGGTCACCTGATCGGCGAAGGTCGCCAGCGTTTCTATCATGCCGTTGATGGTGTCAGCCAGGGACGCGATCTCGCCCTTGGCATCGACGGCGAGTTTGCGCTTGAGATTGCCCTGCGCCACTGCGGTGACGACATCGGCGATGCCGCGCACCTGGTTGGTCAGGTTGGTCGCCATGAGGTTGACGTTGTCGGTCAGGTCCTTCCATGTGCCCGCCACGCCCTCGACCTGTGCCTGGCCGCCGAGCTTGCCCTCGGTGCCGACCTCGCGCGCCACACGCGTCACCTCGCCGGCAAAGGAGTTGAGCTGGTCGACCATGGTGTTGATGGTGGACTTCAGCTCCAGGATCTCGCCCTTGACGTCGACGGTGATCTTCTTCGACAGGTCGCCGCGCGCCACCGCGGTCGTCACATCGGCGATGTTGCGCACCTGGCCGGTCAGATTCTCGGCCATCGAATTGACGTTGTCGGTCAGGTCCTTCCATGTGCCGGCGACGCCGCGCACCTGTGCCTGGCCGCCAAGCTTCCCCTCGGTGCCGACTTCGCGCGCGACACGCGTCACTTCCGAGGCGAAAGAGTTGAGCTGATCCACCATCGTGTTGATGGTGTCCTTGAGTTCGAGAATTTCGCCGCGAACGTCGACCGTGATCTTTTTCGACAGGTCGCCCAGCGCAACGGCGGTCGTCACTTCCGCGATGTTGCGGACCTGGCCCGTCAGATTCGCGGCCATGGCGTTGACGTTATCCGTCAGGTCCTTCCACGTGCCGGCGACACCGCGGACCTGTGCCTGGCCGCCAAGCTTGCCGTCCGACCCCACTTCGCGGGCCACGCGCGTCACCTCGGATGCGAAGGAGTTCAGCTGGTCCACCATCGTGTTGATGACGTCCTTGATCTGCAGAATCTCTCCCAGCGCATCGACGGTGATTTTTTGGGTGAGATCGCCGGTCGCGATCGCGGTCGCGACCTTGGAGACATCGCGCAACTGCACGGTCAGGTTGCCGGCCATGGCGTTGACGTTATCGGTCAGGTCCTTCCAGGTGCCGCCGACCCCCTCGACATGGGCCTGGCCGCCGAGTTTTCCCTCCGAGCCCACTTCGCGGGCAACGCGGGTGACTTCGGAGGCGAATGAGTTGAGCTGGTCCACCATCGTGTTGACGGTGTTCTTGAGCTCGAGGATTTCGCCCTTCACGTCGACCGTGATCTTCTTTGAGAGATCACCCCGCGCAACAGCCGTCGTCACATCGGCGATGTTGCGTACCTGGCCAGTGAGATTGGCGGCCATCAGATTGACGTTGTCGGTCAGGTCTTTCCAGGTGCCTCCGACGCCACGGACTTCCGCCTGGCCGCCGAGCTTTCCCTCGGTGCCGACCTCGCGCGCGACGCGCGTCACTTCCGAGGCGAAGGAATTTAGCTGATCCACCATCGTGTTGATGGTATTCTTGAGCTCCAGGATCTCGCCCTTCACGTCGACCGTGATCTTCTTCGACAGATCGCCAAGAGCCACGGCGGTGGTCACTTCGGCGATGTTGCGCACTTGGCCGGTCAGGTTGGCCGCCATTGAATTGACGTTGTCGGTCAAATCCTTCCAGGTTCCGGCGACACCCCGCACCTGCGCCTGGCCGCCAAGCTTTCCCTCCGTGCCGACCTCGCGCGCGACGCGCGTCACCTCGCCGGCAAAGGAGTTGAGCTGGTCGACCATCGTATTGATGGTGGACTTCAGCTCCAAAATCTCTCCCTTCACGTCGACGGTGATCTTCTTCGACAGGTCGCCGAGCGCCACCGCGGTCGTCACATCGGCGATATTGCGGACCTGGCCGGTCAAGTTGGCGGCCATCAGGTTCACGCTGTCCGTCAAATCCTTCCAGGTGCCACCCACGCCCTCGACGCGGGCTTGGCCGCCGAGCTTTCCCTCGGTGCCGACTTCGCGCGCGACGCGCGTCACCTCGCCGGCAAACGAGTTGAGCTGGTCGACCATGGTGTTGATGGTCGACTTCAGCTCCAGGATTTCGCCCTTCACGTCGACGGTGATTTTCTTCGACAAATCGCCCGAAGCGACGGCGGTGGTCACCTCCGCGATGTTGCGCACCTGGCTCGTCAGGTTGGTCGCCATCGCGTTCACATTGTCGGTCAAGTCCTTCCAGGTGCCCGCCACCCCCTTGACCCGGGCCTGGCCGCCGAGCTTGCCCTCGGTGCCGACCTCGCGCGCCACGCGCGTCACCTCCGAAGTGAACGAGGCGAGTTGCTCGACCATCGTGTTGACGATCTTGCCGATCCGCAGGAATTCGCCGCGCAGCGGCCTGCCGTCGATCTCCACCATCATGGTCTGGGACAGATCGCCCTTGGCGACGGCGCCAATGACCCGGGCCACTTCGGCGGTCGGTTGCACCATGTCCTCGATCAGGTCGTTGACCGATCTGACACTTGATTCCCAGCTACCTTTGGCGTTCCTGACATGGCCGCGCTCGCTGATGCGCCCGTCTTTGCCGACCACCCGGCTGAGCCGCGCGAATTCCCGCGTCACCTGGTCATTGAGTTCGACGATTTGGTTGAACGTGTCTGCAATCTCGCCACTCAGCCCATCATAGACGTTTTCGATACGGACGGAGAAATCGCCGTTTCGAAAGGCTTTGAGAGCGCTGAGAATTTGTCGAGAGTCCAGTTGTTCTTTTGGTAACCGAGATACGCCCAAAAACCCCTCCACGCGGACCCCACGGCCGGATCAGGCCGAAGCTCCTAACGCGTGGCCGCATATTTTGTTCCATATGATTTGCCAGCGCTGCTGAAAGGCCTCGCAGCGCTTTGCTGGCCCCCGGGAGGACGAAGGAGGCGGGTTGGCCTACAGCGGTCTCGGCCTCTGTCTACCGCTATGCACGGCGATCGCCTCAATGCCGCTTGAAATACTGCACTTGCCTTTCGTGCTTCTCCGCCGCTTCGCGGCTGTCGAACGTCCCCAGATTCCGCCGCTTGCCCGTCTTCTCGTCCTTCTTCCTTGAATAAAGCCGGTATTTCCCGTCTTTCAGCTTCCTGCTCATCAGTCGCTCCCCAGGAAAGGAGGAAGGGCCCGGCGATCGCCGGGCCCTACCTATTGTCAGTCGCGGTGTTCGGGCATGGCTTTCAGCTGGTCCTTGGTCCAACTGGTCACGGCATGGACGTCGCCGTCCTCGTCACGCATGAAATCGAGTTCGTTGGCGGCGACGGCGACAGGCTTGGCGCCGATGCCGAGGAAACCGCCGACGTCGATGACGACCTGGCTGCTGCCATGCATATGGTCGACGGAGCCGATCTTCTCGTCGTTGGGACCGTAGATGGTCGCGCCTTCAAGCGTGTCCGGGGTCAGTTCGGCGCGGCTAAGCCTTACGTGGTTGGCGTGGTCCATGAGTGCATCTCCTTTGGGGTGGGGACAGGGTGAACCTCCGAGGCGGCCAAGGGTTCCGACATTGTCGGAGATGACCAGGGATAGCGCTCCAAGAGAGCGCCGGCTTCGCGACAGTCATGGCTTTGCGCTGGGTGGCTCGATGAATCATCTTGTCATCGAGTTGCGCCAACCCGTTGTTTCGAAAGGCTCGCGCGTTCAGCGCCCGCGCTTTGGCTTGAGGCTGCGTGCGGCTTGCTCGATCGCGGCGCGGTCGGTACCGAGGCGGTCGATCAGCTCCTGCGCCTCCTCGCCCGTTATGCCCGCGCGGATCGCCAGTTCCTCCACCGTCAGAACGTCGGAACTGGCGATCTCGCCGGTTTGCGGCAGCGCGTCATCCGCCGTCAGCGGCAGGGCGGCTTCCCTGTCGATCTCCATCTCGGCCCGGCGCCAGTGCCGCTCATGGTCGCCATGCGCCCCGCCTTCGCGTTGCCAAATCTCGTAGGCGCGGTTCCTGATCTTGTCGTCGCGGTCGTCGCTCATGTCATTCCTCCACTCATGTGAGGCATGAACGCGGCGCCGATGCTAACGATCCAAAAAATTTGCGTGATCGTCGCGATGACCAGATGCACCCTTCAGCCACGCCTGCCCGGCACCGGCGGCTATTCGCACTGGCGCCTGGGTCCGCCGGAATATGGCTGGTAGCTGTTGTCGTCGGGCCGGTAGGAGCGGTAGCGGCTGAAGCAGGAATCGACATGGTCGGCGGAAAGCGCCGTCGTGGCGACTGCCGGGGCGACACCGCCCTCGACATAGCTGATGGCTGCCGATGGCTGCGCGCCCTGGTCGGCGCCGGCATCGAGATAGGGTGAGACGCAGGGGCGCTGCTGCCCGCTGTAGGACATGTAGCTGTTGTCGTCGGGATGGTAAGAGCGGTAACGGCTGGCGCACCACCGGACATGGGACGCCGGCAGCGCGTCGGCTCCAGCCGCCGGCGCGATCGATCCGGTCGCGGTGGGATCGGGTGCCTGCGCCTTGACGGCGACCTCGGGCGGAGCGGGCTGGTCGGCCGGCAAGCGTTGCAGATTTTGCGCCGCCTTGTTCACCGGCCGCGCGTCCCTGGTCCACAGTTCCGCCACGCTGAGGGTCGGCCTTGCCTCATGCGCGGGCTTGGCGGCGAGCAGCCAGGCGGCAAAGCCAAGCCCGCTGCCGAAGACCGCAAGGGTCAAGACAAAGCCGCCGACCAGTGCCAATATCGCTTTCACGTCGCCCTCCTTGAGTCCCTGCTTATAGAATGCGGAGCATCAAGGCTGGTTCCAGCAAAGTGCGTGTGGCGGGCGTATGAACGGGTCGCGGCCTCAGCTTCTCCTCAAACCGGCAGCCTCACCTCTGGGGTTCTCGACCGCCAGCAGCAATGCCACCGTTTCCCTATCGCGCTGGCGCTGCCGCAGGGTGCGGGCCAGCAGCCAATCCAGCGAGAGCCGGCCGGCGCCGGCGACGGCCAGCACGAACATGCCGCCGGCGATCGCCAGATCCTTTTCGAAATTCAGCAGCTCGCTCTGGCTGGCGAAGTTGGTGTGGAACAGTGTAGCCGTTGCCAGGCAGAAGAGGCCGAGGCCGATCGCCCCCAGCCTCGTCAGCACGCCCGTTGCCACCGAGAGCCCTGCCCCCAGTTGCAGCGCGATGGTGGCGACGAACAGCGGTAGCCCGACGCCTTGCGCGGCCATCGCCTTGGCGGCGCCGTCGAAATGAGTGGCCAGCGTCACCCCCTCATGCAGGAAGATGAAGGACATGAGCAGGCGGCCGGCAAGCAGGGTCAGATCCCTGACATAGAGTCTGGTGGCGAGGGCGTGCAGCTTCGCGGCGCGTTCGTTCAGGGTCATGGTCAGCCTCCGATATTTTGACACCGTGGAGGCGCCACGCGGGAACGGCGCCTGCCGAATGTGCTGACTAAAAGGGCCGGAGCCGGCTCGAGGGAGAGGCGCCGGCTCCGGCAGTGGGCGCCAGCCACGAGCGCCCGAACTTTGCGATCCATCGGGGTTGGCGCAAGGCGCCTCATCCGTCGCTTCGCGTCCAGCTTCTCCCCGAGGGGATTGCCCGAATTGCCATTCGCAATCCGGGGGGAGAACTTACTTCGTCACCTTGGTGTCGATGGCTTTCCGCAGGTCCGAAAGCTCGTCGCAGCCGGCGGGGCAGAGTTTCTGCAGGGAGGCCAATTGCTCATCGGCCTTGGCCATGTCGCCGCTCTCGACATAGAGCTCGCCCAGATATTCGCGGGCGGCCTTGTGGTCGGGTTTCAGCTCCAGGGCCTTGTTGTAGTAGGTCAGCGCGGTGGTGAAGTCGCCGGTCTTGCGCAGCGTGAAGCCGAGCAGATTGTAGACGTCGGCCTGCTGGTTGTCCTGTGCGAGGTCGCGCAGATCCGCCAGCGCGCCCTTGTAATCCTTGGCGTCGATCTTGGCCTTGACGGCGGTGAGGTCGGGCGCGTCGGCACCCTCGATATCATCGACCGCATAGGCCGGGATGATGGTTGCGACGGGAACCACGGTCAGCACGGCAATGGCGCCGAGCAGGCCAAACAGGGCGTGCTTGCCCAGATAGCATTGTTTCATTGTCTGTCTCGCTAGGATTGAGTTACCCGTTCAAATTTGAACGGGAGAGAAGCCGTAGGCATTGCCGTCCTTGACGAAGACGCCGGTGCCCGGGAACGGGAAGTGCGAACCGGAAATGCGGATGTTGTCCGCGATCACCCGGTCGATAATCTGGTGGCGCGTGGCGATCGCCGTCGGCCCGTCCTGGTCATAGGCACCCTGCCATTCCGGATGCGGCGCGAGAAGCGCCGGCACATACATGGTGTCGGCCGAGATCATCAGTTGTTCCTTGCCGGAATTGGCGAGGTACACCGAATGTCCCGGCGTGTGGCCGGGGGCTGCGATGATCTGGATGCCGGGCGCGACCTCGGCGCCGTCCTCGACCAGCTTCCAGTTCTTCCATTTCGGGAAGTTTTCGGCGATGCGCTTGCCCGCCGGCTTGCGGCCCTCGGGCAGCTTGGCCAGCCTGCTGGGGTCGGTCCACCACTTGTATTCGGTGGCGTTGACGATCAGCTCGGCATTGGGGAACACCGGCGTGTTGGTGCCCTTCTCCATCAGGCCCCAGACATGGTCGGGGTGGAAATGCGAGATCATGATGGTGTCGACCGCCTTGTAGTCGATGCCGGCGGCGGCCATGTTGGCCGGCAGATGCGTGGCATTGGCCTGCCACTGGCCGACGCCCGAGCCGGCATCCATCATGATCAGCTTGCCGCCCATCTTGAGCACGGCGACGGTGAGCGGAATGGGCATGAAGTCGGTCGTCAACCCCGCCTTGGCGAGCGCTGCCTTGGTATCATCGACCGAAACATCCTTGATGAAGGCCGGGTCGTGCGGCTTCTTCCAGATGCCGTCATAGATGGCGGTCACCTCGATATCGCCGACCGTGTATTTGTAGAAGCCGACGGTGGGTTCCACCGGCGTCTGCGCGAAAGCGGGCCGGGTGAATTCCAGCTTGCCGGCAAGGCCGAAGGCGGCAGCGGCGGCGCCGGATTGAAGCACTGTGCGGCGTGACATGCTGAACATGGTGATCTCCTCTGTTGAGTGGTGACTATGGCGCGAAAGGTCGAAGGGAATGACGGAGCGCCAAGCCCCTGGCCCTCCGTCGCTGGTCGCGGGATCGGATCGGCGCCGTCGGGATCCGGTGCCGAGTCGTGAACTCAGTTGCCCCAGATGCCCTGGCCGGGTTCCTTCGCATCGGATTTGGTCGCCGGCCGGCTCGGCCCGGTCGTCACCTTGGTATCGACGCCATGACGACGTGCCGTGTAGGGGATCGAGGCGGTGGCATTGGTGTCGACAGCGGCGCCAGGCTGGTTGACGTTATCGGCGCCGAAATGGTCGCTGCCGGCAAAGGCAGAAGTCGAGGCAAGCAACATCGCAGCCACGCTGAGAGCGAGCTTGGTCATTTCGGTAAATCCTTGTTTCGTTTTCTTAGGGTCGCGGACCGCAAGATTGCTCCGCTTGCAGAGAAGACCCGCAAGGGCCGCGCTTTATTCCCGGGCGGTATGAGATTTTTCTGGAAGGGCTGAAATTGAGGGAAGCGGTCCTACGGAAGACTGCCCAGACACAATTCAGAAACAAGATTCAACAGTTCGGAAAAACTGGCGAAAAGATCGGCTGGCATAAGCATCCCTCAACGGCCGGAAATCTGGCCGCCGCACCAGCACGGACACAGGCGCACGGACACAGGCGCACGGAATTGGGTACGGCAATGCAAAGAGGTTCGAACGGATCGACGGGTGCCCTGCCCTGCATGTCGCTCGCCGCCGGTAGCGCCCAGGCAACGCGCGCGCTTGCGCGATGCGCCGATGCTCCCGAAACTGTGAAGACGGAGCGGTCGATTCCGTGATAACCGCCCGGCCAAAGAGGGTACGGCCGGCGATCGCCGGCCTGAATTCCCGAATCTTCCGTTCTGGAAGCTTCGGTCATTCCCCCTCCATGAACAACGATGAAATTGCAGCGACGGCACAGTCGGCAATGCCCGCCGGCGCGGCGGCGTGACCGAGATGTGCCTGTAACGGCTTGCCAGGACGAGAAAGTTTGGAAATGGACCACGGTATCGATATCGCCGAACTGGACAGGGAAGCGGCAAGAGCGGGCACAGGGCCCGAGACCAGCCCCGACAGCATCGATGCACTTGCGGCAGTTGCAGCCGGAGCGCACGGCCAAGTTCTGGCGGGCGCCGATTTTGCCCGAGCGGGTCAGCCGGACGAGCGGCTCGACAAGGTCTTCGAGCAACTCGCCGAAACATTCGCCACGCTGCCGGCGGTGATCTCCGAGGGCCGCACCTGGACCTATAGGGAACTGGACAAGCGCGCCAACCAGTTCGCTCGCCTGCTGGTCAAGCGCGGCGTGCGGCCTGGTCACCGTGTCGGGCTCATCCTCGACCGGTCCGCCGAAACCTATGTGGCCCTGCTCGCCGTGGTGAAGGCAGGCGCCGCCTTCGTGCCGCTGGCCACCGCCTTTCCGCAAGAGCGCATCGCGCTCATCATCGAAGACGCCAGCGTCAGCCTGGTCGTCACCATCGCCACCTACGCGTCGCGGGCTGACCAGCTGCCGGTTCCGCACCTGTTGATCGACAGCGCCGCCGCCGAAATATCAGCCCAGTCCGACGCGCCGCTGAAGCCGCACAAGGCGCCGGCCCCCGCTGAGGTCGAAGACATCTGCTATATCCTCTATACATCGGGCACCACCGGCAGGCCCAAGGGCGTCGCCATCCGCCATCAAAGCTTCGTCAACTTCATCCGCGTCGCCGCCGCATCCTATGGCTACCGGCCGGGCGATCGCGTCTACCAGGGCATGACCATCGCGTTCGACTTTTCCTCCGAGGAGATATGGGTGCCGTTCGTCGCCGGCGCGACGGTCGTGCCGGCACCAGGCCAGATGCCGCTCGTGGGCGAAGAGCTCGCCGATTTCCTGCGCCATCACGACATCACCTGCATGGCCTGCAGCCCGACGCTTCTGTCGTCCATGACATCGGACGTGCCCAGCCTTCGCACGCTGCTGGTCGGCGGCGAGGCCTGCCCGCACAATCTGGTGGTGCGCTGGTCGAAGCCCGGGCGGCAGATCCTCAACACCTATGGCCCCACCGAGGCGACCGTCACGGCAACCATGGGTGCACTGACGCCGAACCGGCCGGTGACGATCGGCGCGCCGCTGCCCACCTATTCGATCGTCATTCTCGACCCTTCGCTGCCTCAGCTTGCCGAACCTGGCGAACTGGGCGAGATCGGCATTGCCGGCATCGGGCTGGCGGTCGGCTATCTCAACAGGCCGGACCTGACCGAACAGAAGTTCATCACCGATTTCCTCGGCCTGCCGAACAACCCGTCGAAGCGCATCTACCGCACCGGCGACCTTGGCCGGATCAGCGACGCCGGCGAGATCGAGTATGCCGGGCGCATCGATACCCAGGTGAAGATCCGCGGCTATCGCATTGAACTCGGCGAGATCGAGGCCGTGCTGCTCGACCAGCCCGAGATCGCGCAGGCCGCCGTCACCACCTGGGAGATCGAGCCCGGCCGCGTCGAACTCGTTGCCTATTACGCGCCCAAGGCCGGCCAGCCGCCGCTCTCGCGCGCCGACATCGCCCAGACGATGAAGCGGCGGCTGCCGGATTACATGGTGCCCTCCTATCTTGAGGAACTGCCGGCGATCCCGATGACGGTCTCCAACAAGGTCGACCTTCGCCAGTTGCCCAAACCGACCAGCGTCCGGCTCTCGGCCGACCGCGCCATGGTGCCGCCCGGCAACGACGACGAGCGTTTCCTGGCCGACGCGCTATGCGCCGTGCTGAAATTCGACCACGTGTCCGTCGAGGACAATTTCTTCGACGATCTCGGCGCCAACTCGCTGCTCATGGCGCATTTTTGCGCGCGCGTGCGCACGCGAAAGGAATGGGCGACGACGTCGATGCGCGACATCTATCTCTACCCAACGGTGGCGCGCCTGGCCAAGCACCTGAGCGTGGCGGAAGAGATGACGACGGCCACCAACGAGCCCGTTCTCACCCGCCAAGCGTCCAATTTCGTCTACTGGACCTGCGGCGCGGCGCAGTTGCTGTTTTACGCAGCCTACAGCTACGTGGCCTTGTGGGCGATCAATGACGGCCTCAACTGGGTCTATGACACGCTCGACGACCCGCTGCAGCTTTATTTCAGGTGCGTGGTGCTCTCGGCCGGTGTGTTCTTCGGCATGTCGGGCTTTGCCGTTGCCGCCAAATGGGTGCTGGTGGGCCGCTGGAAAGCGGAAGCGTTCCAGATCTGGGGCCTGCGCTATTATCGCTTCTGGGTGGTCAAAACCTTGATCCGTACGGCACCCGTCGTGCTGTTCCGCGGAAGCCCGCTCTACAGCCTCTATTTGCAGCTTCTGGGAACCAGGATCGGCAAGAACGTGGTCATCGAATCCCGCGCCGTTCCGGTGTGCACGGACCTGATTTCAATCGGCGACCGAACGATCCTGCGCAAGGAATCGCTGATCCTGGGCTATCGCGCCCAGGCCGGCTATATCCATACCGGGCCGCTGACCATCGGCCGCGATGCCTTCGTCGGCGTCGGCTGCACGCTCGACATCGACACCGCGATAGGCGATGGCGGCCAGCTCGGTCATTCCTCCTCGCTGCAGCGCGGGCAAAGCATCCCCGACGGCGAACACTGGCATGGATCGCCCGCGGTGCCGACCACGGCGGACTATTGCAAGGTGCGCAATGTCAATCCTCCCCGCATCCGGCGCTTCCTCTACGAGGCCGTGCAGCTGATAGGACTGTTTGCCATCGTCACCCCGTTGCCGCTTTTGTTCCACAGCTATTGGGAGAATGTCGGCGACGACTATCAGGAGACGATCGGCATTGTGGCGATCGGCACCACGGTCACGCTGTTCGGCTACATCGTCGCGGCTTTTTTCGCCGCCACGGTAGTGCCGCGCCTGTTCAGCCTGATCCTGAAACCCGGCCGTACCTACACGCTTTATGGCTTCCGCTACTGGCTGCAAACGGTTGCCGAGTTCTCGAGCAACTCGCGCGTGCTCGGCCTGCTGTTCGGTGACAGCTCGGCTATCGTCCATTACATGAGCGCCATCGGCTGGAACCTCAACAAGGTGGTGCAGACAGGCTCCAATTTCGGCTCCAACCAGCAACACGAAAACCCGCTGCTATGCGAGATCGGCACCCAGACCATGGTGTCAGACGGGCTTTTCATGATCAACATGCACAAGTCCGCTTCCGCGTTCCGGCTCGAGCCGACCCGGATCGGCGAACGCAACTATCTCGGCAACAACATCTACTATCCGCCGGATGGACGCACGGGCGACAACGTCCTGCTCGGCACCAAGGTGATGGTCCCCATCGACGGGCCATTGCGCGAGAATGTCGGCCTTCTGGGCTCGCCGCCCTTTGAAATCCCACGCATGGTGAACCGCGACAAGGAACTCATCGCCGGCATCGACGAGCAAGACCGGCGCCAGCGCATCCCGCTCAAGAACCGTCACAATCTGGTGACGATCCTCCTGTTCGTGGCGACGCAATGGGTCATGCTGTTCGCCACGCTGGCGATCTGGGACCGCGCACTGAACTACTACACCGAATGGGCTGAGATCGCCCTCTTCGTGGCGGTGCTTTTGACCTCGGCGATCACCATTCCGTTCTACATCTTCGTTGAGCGGGCAAGCCTCGGTTTTCGCAAGCTGAAGCCGCGGATAACGACGATCTACGACGTCACCTTCTGGCGTCACGAGCGCCACTGGAAGCTCGCGGATTCGCCTGTTGTGCGCCTGTTCGCCGGCACGCCGTTCCGGCCGATGATCCTGCGCATGCTCGGGGTCCAGGTGGGTAAGCGCGTCTATGACGGCGGCGCCAACCTGACCGAGCGTTCCCTCGTGGTGATCGGCGACGACGTCACGCTCAATGAAGGCTGCGTCATCCAGGCCCACTCGCTGGAAGAAGGTGCGTTCAAGTCCGACTTCATCCGTATCGGCGATGGCTGCACGCTCGGACCGTCCGCCTTTGTCCATTACGGCGTGGTGATGGGCAAGGGATCGATGGTCGATGCCGATTCCTTCGTGATGAAGGGCGAGGAGTTGGAGCCCAACTCGATCTGGCGCGGCAACCCGGCCAAGCTGCACCGGTTCGTCGAGCCGGTCATGGAAGACGGCTCCAGGGCGTCGTCCTGACCCTCGATCCCGATCGTCGGAGGCCACGTGGCAGAGCGATCCGGAAGCACCGTGGACATCCGGATCGGCCCGGTCACCCCAGCCAATCGCGCTTTGGTTACCGCATTGCGGCTGGCGCCGGAGCAGATGGACTTCGTCGCCAGCAACGCAGCCTCCCTGCGTGAGGCCAAATCCGATCGCGGCGCGCGGCCACGCGCGGTCATGGCAGGCGAACAGATCGTGGGGTTCGTGATGTACGAGGCGCCGCGGGACGATGACGAGGCGCGCATCTACCGCTTGATGATCGACCGCGCCTGGCAGGGCCGGGGCTACGGCAAGGCCGCATTGCGTGAAGTGCTGAAGGAAATCGGTGGGCTCGGCCACATCAGGCACGTGTCGATCTGCTACGAACCGGAGAATGAAGCGGCACGGCGGCTCTATCGCAGCGCCGGTTTCGTCGAACAGGGGCTCGACGAGGACGGCGAAATGATCGCGGATCTCATTCTGCCCACCGGCCACCGATGACGCCGCCCGCCGAGCCGTCCGAGGAAATCGCCCTGGCGCGCGCCATGGCCGCCATGGCTCCGGCCGGGGTCCGTACCGGTTGCCGGATCATCCGCGAAGGCGACGAGACCCATCTGTTGCCGGCGGAAGCACGCTCCATCCCCGCTCGCCAGCTGTCCATGCGGCGGGCCAGCGGCGGGGCGCGATTGATCGCGCACCGGCTGCTGACGGATGCCGGCTTCGACGGTTTCGCCCTCTTGCGCGGGCCGTCCGGTGCACCCGCCTGGCCGGAGGGGATAACGGGCTCGCTCGCGCATGACGACGACATGGCCGTGGCGGCGGTCGCGGCTGTTGCCGGCATCGGCTCGCTCGGCATCGACGTCGAGCCGGCGCTGGCCCTGCCCGATGAGATTTTCTCGCTCGTGGCAATTCCCGAGGACCGGATCGACGCCGCCGACCGGCAGCTCGCCGGCCGCATCCTTTTCGCCGCCAAGGAAGCGGTCTACAAGGCCGCCTATCCGCTGGATCGCGAGGTGCTGGGCTATGAGGATATCGGCGTGGACCTCAAGGCCGGCCGCGCGACGACAACGACAGGCCGCAGCGTCAGCCTGGTCTATTGTACTGCCCCGCGTGTCGTGGTGTTGGCGTTTGTCGAGGGTGATAGGGTTTAGCGAGGGCGGACGCGGTTATCCCGCTGCGCAGCGATCTCCGGCGTTGGCGCTGCCCCTCACTGTCCTGCCGGACATCTCTCCCCGTATAGTGACGGGGAGAGAGGACCAGCTGCAACGCCGTTGGTCTTCCCGCAACGCACGAGATTGGCGAAATCGGCGGCGGCAGCGCCCCTCTCCCGTCACTATACGGGGAGAGGATGCCGGCAGGCAGGTGAGGGGCAGCGCAAACACTGGCCACTATGAATAGTCGCTATGACGCATGGCGTTATTTATCCAGTGGAAAGCATCATGGCGTCACGAACCGGCATTCGGTTTGCACGAAGACCCTTCGCCGACAATCTCGGTGTACTCTTTCACCTGCCCATCCAGCCCACGTATGCGCCAGCTCTGCCCGTCCTGTTCCTCGACATGGCAAGGTCCGAGCGGCACCTTGCCGCCCCCGTCGGGCAGGTCGAGCACATAGACAGGGTTGCAGATCCCCGACAGGCGCGCGCGCAGCGCTTCCACCAACGCCTGGCCCTGTGCGATCGTGGTGCGCCTGTGCGCCATGCCGCGTGCGAGATCGCCATGATGGAGGTAGTAGGGTTTTATCCCCAGCCGGTACATCAGCTCGCGGCAGAGCTCTTCCAGCGCGTCGACCGTATCGTTGACGCCCTTCAGCAGAACGCTCTGGTTGAGCATCACGAAGCCGGCCTGTCGCAAGGCGCGGCAGGCCACTTCAGTGGCGTCGGTGATCTCGCGCGCGTGGTTGAAATGGGTGACCACCGTCACCATCAGCCGGCCCTGCAGCGCCGCGACCAGCCCTGGCGTGATGCGCGACGGCAGCGCCACCGGCACGCGCGTGTGGAGGCGCAGCAACCTCACATGGGCGATGTCCTCGATGCGCGCCCGGATGTCGGCCACTGCCTTGTCGGGCAGCGACAGCGGATCGCCGCCGGTCAGGATCACTTCGCGGATTTCGGGATGGCCCGATATATAGGCCAGCGCCGGCTCCAGCGCCTCGCGCGTATAGCCACGGCCGATCGACGTCAGCGATTCCTTGCGGAAGCAGAACCGGCAATAGACCGCGCACTGATAGGTCGGGAACAACAGCACCCTATCCGCATGGCGATGCGTCAGGCGCGGCACCGGGCTGAATTCGTGATCGGCGATCGGGTCGCCAAGCTCGCCCTCCGCCTCGTCCAATTCCTCAGGCGACGGGATCACCTGCGCCCGGATCGGGTCGGCGGGATCGTTCCAGTCGATCAAGTCGAGATAGGCCTTTGGCGCGCGCACCTTGTGAAGCGCCGCGGCGGCTTGCGCGGCTTCGCGCTCGGCCGGCGAGAGCGGCAGGGAAGCGAGGTCGCGCACATGGCGCACGCCGGCGCGGACATCGTCTTGCCAGGAGATGTCGGCGGCGCGGGTCGCAGCTTTGAGGTCGGTCATCGGTGTCTCGGCTGTTTTGGGCGGACCTATCGACCGGATGGACAGCGCGGTCAACCGCAGTCGCAACGCCAACCATGTCCCCCGCCTTCACAACCTAGGCCCACCCGCGCCAGCCAGCGCCACAAAAGCGCTTTCGATCGTCTCGAACCTCAGCTCCGGATAAAGCGTCCCGGCTTCCGGGGTGGCCGTCTCAAGCGCGGTTTCGCCGCGGATCCAGAATGCGCGCAGCAATCCAAGGCCGGGAACCGCCGCGATCAGCGCCTCCAGCTCCTCGGCGCTCATCTGCTTGACACGCGGCGAGCGGCCGCTCACTTGCCGCCACAGCTCGATCATCGCGCTCTGCGTAATCTTGTTCTGCGCTATCCGTATCTCGCTGCGAACAGCATTGGGATCCTCCAGCGCGCGCATGGTGACCGCGGCGATATCCTTCTCGCTGACGAAGGTCGCCGGCACGTTGCCCTCGCCATAGAGCGTCACCTCGTCGGGCGGCAGCGGCGACGATCCGAAGCGCGTCAGGTCGCCCAGCGTCGCCACCCAGGTCGAGAAGAAGCCGTTGGTGTAGATCACCGTATAGGGCAGGTCTGCCTCCCGGACCGCGTCGAAGACGGCCCGCTTGATGTCGAGCGGTTCGATCGAGCCGGGCGCGGCGGCGGCAAAGTCGAGGCCGAAGCCGGCGGAGGGCACATAGCGGGAGACGCCGGCATCCCTGATCGCGCGCACCAGCGTCATCTCGCTGGCCGAGCCGACATGCACCGAACTGATGACGCGGTCGACCTTGCCGACGGCGCGCAGAAGACTGTCATAGTCGTCGAGATCGCCGACATGCACGGTGGCGCCGAGCTCCTTCAGCGGGCGCATCCGCGCTTCATTGGCCGAAGTTGCCTGCCGGGCCAGGACATGGAGGCTGTCGCCATTGCGCGCGCTGGCCTTGGCCATCTCGCTGCCGAGCAGTCCGGTGGCGCCGATAATCAGGGTGCTGGTCATATCGCCCTCCCATTGGCCAGAATTTCGTTAGCAAGGATGGAACCATCCCAGTCGCGTTCAAGGCCGATGTCATGCAAACGGCGATCGGGAAGCCGGGAGATCCGGCGCAATGTGCGGCGGCGCTCGAACGCTGCCGCGCTTCGCATGGCAAGGCCGCTCATCGCGGCGCCGATGGGTCGAAGGGTCAAGGTCATGTTCGTCTCCTGTGTTTCACTGGGCGCAAGCCCGCCGATGTCGCCCGGGTGGGGCGAGCATGACGATTGCTCACACTTGTCTGGTCAATTCAGCGCATCGATGAACCGGAAGGCCGGTGTGGATGCTTGGTACGCCTGAATATTGGGGCGTTGAGGGCTGGACGACAAACGACTCTTTGTGCAGGATTTGTGAGCAACACTCACAGGTCGATCCGATGCCGCGCAGACTGCCGCCCCTCACCGCTTTGCCCGCCTTCGACGCGGCCGCCAGGCATTTGAGTTTCTCCAAGGCCGCCGGAGAGCTCAACCTCACCCATGGCGCGGTCAGCCGCGCCATCCGCAACATCGAGGACAGGCTGGGCGTCCAGCTCTTCGATCGCGGCACACGCTCCGTGCGCCTGACCGCTGTCGGCGCGGCCTATGCGGCGGAAGTCGGCAAGGCGCTCGACCAAATCGCCGCCGCCACCATCGCCGCCACGCCCGACCGCTCGACGCGCATCCTCAATGTCAGCACGTCCGACGGTTTCGCCGGCCGCTGGCTGGTGCCGAGGCTGCATCGTTTCCATCGCGCCAATCCCGACATCGACGTGCGGCTGGCGACTTCGGGCGTGCTGGCCGATTTCGTCAGCGACGGCATCGACATATCCATCCGCTACGGCCGCGGCGGCTATAGCGGGGTGACCGCGGAATTCCTCGCCGACGAGGAGGTCTTCCCCGTCTGCAGCCCGGAATTGCTGCAAGGCGAG
Organism: Mesorhizobium sp. URHB0026; assembly: GCF_054059755.1. Classification (NCBI taxonomy): domain Bacteria; kingdom Pseudomonadati; phylum Pseudomonadota; class Alphaproteobacteria; order Hyphomicrobiales; family Phyllobacteriaceae; genus Mesorhizobium; species Mesorhizobium sp. URHB0026. The sequence continues at coordinate 5,385,856 of NZ_JBSSCN010000001.1, forward strand.
CATCCGCTGCGGCAGCCGGACGACTTGAGGCACCACAAACTGATCCACGACGCCTTTCGGATCGACTGGGCGACATGGCTTGAGCAGGCCGGTGTCGAAGGCATCGACCCCACACGCGGCGTACGCTTCGATTCCGCCACCTTCGCCGTGGAGGCCGCCGTGCACGGCGAAGGCGTGCTGCTCGGCCGCAGCGCGCTGGTCTCGGCCGACCTCGCGGCAGGCCGGCTGGTCCGGCCCTTCGATCTCGCGCTTAAATCGGCGGCCAGCTACTACGTCGTCTATCCTGAAGGCGCGCTGCGCCAGAAAAAGATCAGGGCGTTCCGCGACTGGCTGTTCGCGGAAGTGGCCGCCGACTGGATTGATGCGAACAAGAGCGGCTGATCCGACGAACGCCCACCTGAATTCCCTCTCTTGCCGGCCAGATATCGCCGTTCGCTCCGGAGTTGCGCATCCAGTCAGTCCGACGGGCCGTCAGGCAGCTTGGGCATGACGATCCGTATGGGACGGCTGCCGATCGGCGCTCCGGTCCCGCGATCGATGCTGACTGGGTCGATCTCGGTTCCTGTCTCGGCGTCGAAGAACCGGGTGAAATTGCCACCGCCCCGGTGCTTGCTGCCCCAAGCGGCGAGCGAGAACAGCACCGGAAGCAAATCCCGACCGGCCTCGGTCAACAGATATTCATCCCGTGGCGGCCGCTCCGAATATCGCCGTTTCTCCAGCAGCCCTTCCTGCGTCAAGGTCGCCAACCGGCTCGTCAGCATCGTCGGAGCGATGCCGAGATTCTTGCGAAATTCGTCGAAACGGCTGAGCCCCGCATGGGCATCGCGCATGATCAACATGCTCCACGCGTCGCCCACCGTGGCGAGGCTGCGGGCGATCAAACAGGGCTGGCTGGAAAGATCCTTCACATCGATACCATTTTGATAGTGACTTACTACTAATTTGATAGTATCTTATCTCGCGAGGCCGTTCCATCGAAAAATGATGGTGACGGCCGCACACGGCGCCGCTGGAGTCCCAAATGAAGTTCTATCTGCAAGTACATCCCGCCCCGTGCCGACTTTCGTGCATCCATGACCGGCGACGAGCGGGAATGGATGAGGCAGCATGGCGCCTTCTTGGACGAGTTGCTCGACCGCGGACTGATCGTCGCCCATGGTCCGGTGATGGATCCAAGTGGCGGCTATGGCTTGTCGCTATTCCGGATCGGCGACGACCAGGACATCAAGGCGATAACCTCCCAAGACCCCATCGTGAGAAATGGCGCCGGCCATTACGAACATCACCCCATGCTTCATTTGAGCGTACACGGCTGACAAGTCCGACAGCACAAAGCGTCATGATCATGCATCTCGAAGGATATTGAAATGAGCAACAAAAATCGCGGCGTCGCCGTCGTCACCGGTGCAGCGGGCGGTATCGGCCTTGCGACAGCCAAAGCCCTTCTGTCGGCCGGCTACCGCGTCTTCGGCACGAGCCGGAAAGCCGCAACCGGGTCACCGCCGGGGATCACGATGCTGAGCTGCGACGTGACCGACGCGGACTCCGTCGCAAGCATGGTGTCGGAGGTCATAAGCCAGGCCGGGCGCATCGACCTGCTTGTCAACAATGCCGGCAATGCCCTGATCGCGGGTGCGGAAGAATCGTCCATCGAACAGGCAAAGACCCTTTTCGACGTCAACGTCTTCGGTCTCATCCGCGTCACAAACGAGGTGCTGCCGATCATGCGACGTCAGGGCGGCGGCCGGATCATCAACATCAGCTCGGTTGTCGGCTTTGTCCCCAGCCCGTTCAGCGCGCTCTACACATCCACGAAACATGCCGTCGAGGGCTACTCCGAGTCGCTGGACCATGAGGTCCGCCCCTTCGGCATTCGCGTCCTGCTGGTCGAACCGGCCTTCACCCGTACGGCTCTCGATCACAATGCGACGAAGCCGGACAGGATGATGAGTGTCTATGACCAGGCGCGGGCAACGGCGACGGCGGTCTGGAACGGCGCGATCGAAAACGGCGATGCTCCCGAGGTCGTCGGACAGGCGGTCCTCACCGCGGCCACCGCGACATCGCCGAAGTTGCGCTATCCCGCCAGCAAGCAGGCGCGGCGCCTGTACCTGCTGCGACGGTTCGTTCCCGCGCATGCTTTCGACAAAAGCCTCCGAAAACAGATGAACCTGCCGTCGTGACAAAGGCGCGTAGCCGCTGTTCGGCGGGCCAGTTTTGAGACGCCAGACATCCGCTGCCGCGGCCGGACGATTTGAGGCACCACAACCCGATCCACGACGGTTCCGAGAGGGGGGTCGGCGGAGTGGCGCCAAACCGCCTTGGGCATCCCTGCCCGCGTTTCAGGTGGCGCTCGACACTTTCGCGATCGCCGCCAGCACCAGCAAAGCCAGACAGCCAACAAGCGCCATCAGGCCCAGCGACCAGGAAATGCCGATATGGGCCATGGCGAATGCCAGGGCGAACGGCGCGACCGCCGAGACGATCAGGCGGGCGGACATGGCGCGTCCCTGCAGCCGGCCGTAGCCTTCGCTGCCGAACAGCGTCAGCGGCAGTGCCCCGGTGACGATGCTGAACAGCCCGTTGCCCATTCCGAAGATGACTGCGAACGCCATTGCGCCGGCGACCGAAGGCGCGGTGCCAAGCAGAATGACCACGCCCGCCGTCATCAGCACGGCTGAGATGATGGCGAGCCGCAGCGGCGGCAGGTTGATCCCGAAGACCATATTGACGAAACGGCTGAGCACCTGTGACGGCCCGAACAGCGTCCCAACGATGGCGGCGGCGGTACCCAGACCGAGCCCGGACAGCAGCGGCACCATGTGGACCAGCACGGCGGCGCTGACCAGGTTCTGGAGCGAGAAAGCGACAACCATCAAGGCAAAGCCGAGCGGCCGCGCCGGGGCCGGCAGCGATCCCGCGACGTGCCGGGGCGGCTCGATCGCCGCGCGCCTGCTCCTGGCCAGCCCCTGCGATAGCCAGGCGTGCAGCGGCAGGCAGACCAGCAGGTTCAGCCCGGCGAAGACGAGGTAGACTTCTCGCCAAGGCAAATGCGCATGCATGGCCGATGTGATCGGCCAGAAGACGGTCGATGCGAAACCGGCGATGAGGGTGAGATAGCTTATGCTGAGCTGCGCGGCACGCGGCCGGATCTGGACCAGCAGCGCGAAGGCCGCGCCGTATTGGACAAGGTTCGATGCGGCCTGCAGCGCAACCAGCGCGGCGACGAAGGCTGGACCGTTGGGCGCATAGGCACAGGCGGCAAGCGAAGCGGCAGCAAGTGCCGAGCCGGCGGTCATGATCCGTCCCCCGCCAAAACGGTCGATCCAGCCGCCGAGCCAGGGTGCGGTCAGCCCGCCGGCCAGCAGCGCGGCCGACAGCGCGCCGAACATCCATTCGGTCGGCCAGCCCATATCCTTCGCCATGTCGCCGGCAAGGATGCTGAAACTGTAATAAAGCGTGCCGTAGCCGATAATCTGGGTGACTCCGAGCGCGGCGACAGCCGCTATCGGCGCACGCTCCGCGGTTTCGGCTTTTGCAAGGCTTCCGTCATTGCCCACCGCGGTCATGGCTCACCACCTCGCCGTCTTCCTTGGTGAACTGGCTCACCGGGTGGTCGAGCAGATCCAGCACAAGCTCGGACGGACGGCACAGCCGTGTCCCTCTCGGCGTTTCGACGATCGGCCGGTTGATCAGGATCGGATGTTCGAGCATGGCATCGAGCAGTTGGCCGTCCGACCATTTTGGGTCGGCCAGGCCCAGTTCGGCATAGGGGGTGCCCTTTTCACGCAGCAAGGCGCGCACGGGAATTTCCAGCGTCGCTATCAATTGCTCCAGCCGCGCACGTGGCGGCGGATGTTTCAGATATTCGACGATGGTCGGCTCCTCGCCGCTCGCCCTGATCATGGCAAGCGTGTTGCGCGAGGTCCCGCAGTCCGGATTATGGTAGATGGTGGTCGTCATGGCCTGGCCTCGACGGTGAGCGGTTGAACGTGCGGCTGCAGCAGCCATGTCGTCAGCGCCAGGGCAATGCCCGCGCCGGCCAGTTCGGCGGCGATGAAGCCCGGCAGGCTTGCCGGACTGATTCCGGAAAAACTGTCCGTCAGTGACCGTGCGGCAGCGACCGCCGGGTTGGCGAACGATGTCGATGCGGTAAACCAGTAGGCGGCAGTGATATAGAGGCCGACCAGCCAGGGGATGGCCGAGCGCTCGAAGCGCAGGCCGGCGAGAATGACCGCCAGCAACCCGAAGGTCGCGATCCCTTCCGAAAGCCAGAGCGCGGGTCCCGTTCGGTCATGCGTCGACAAGGCCAGCGGCGCAAGCCCGAACATCAGGTGCGCGCCGACCGTGCCGGCGACGCCGCCGGAGAATTGGGCGAGCGCGTACCAGGCGCAGTCGCTCGCCGGCAGCCGGCGCGACAGCGCCATGGCCATCGAAACGGCCGGATTGAAATGGGCGCCCGAGACCGGCCCCAGTATCGTGATGAGAACCACGAGGATCGCGCCCGTCGGCAAGGTGTTGCAAAGCAGCGCCAGCGCACGATCGGGCGTCAGCGACCGCGCCATGATGCCGGAGCCGACCACCGTGGCCACCAGCAGGCTCGTGCCGAGAGCTTCCGCCGCGAGCCGGCGCGGCAAATCAAAGCCGGCCATGTCCCGGATGGAGGACGCGCCAGGCACAGGGTGGTCGCAAGTCATCGGGCAGGCTCCCGCGTGTCGGCCGCACAGCAGCCCGGCAACACCGCCGGCGCGCAGATTTCCGGCCGGCCTGAGCAACAATTCTCCATCAGGAAGCGGATAAGACCACTCAGCATGTCGTACTCGGCGCTGTAGACCATGGAGCGGGAAGCGCGGCGCACGCTCACCAGCCCCGCGCGTTCAAGCTCCTTGAGGTGGAAGCTGACATTGGACGCCGAAACCTCGACCTTTTCGGCTATCGCACCGGCGGCGATGCCGTCGGGACCGGCAATCACCAGATGCCGCAACACGCGCAGCCGCGTTTCCTGCGACAGCGCCGCGAAGGCCGACAGGGCTTGACGTTCATTCATATTTCAACAATCCTATAAATATTGAAGCAAGGATTATCGCACATGCTCGCCTCTGACAATCGGGAATTTGGCCCCGTGATCACAGCCGACCCGCGGGACATCACCATGGCCGCCTTGCTGGGCTTTCTGACGGATCACAAGGACAGGCCGCTGGTGTTTTTCTACGAGGGCAGGCCGGTGCTGCCGGGCTACCATGTCACCGAGGTCAAGGCCGGCCGCTTCGACGCGCTCGACTGCGGCGGGAATCCGGAATCCTGGTGGGAGATCTTCGTGCAGCTATGGGACGTCAACGAGGACCGCACCCATATGCCGGCTGGAAAATTCGCGGCGATCATACGGAAAGTGACCGAGCATGTCGGTCTCGACCAAGCGGCCAAGCTGACCTTCGAGGTCAGCGACGGCGTGCGCCCGATGCAACTCTACCGGGCCGCCCTGCCCCGGCTGACCGACGGCGCCGTGCATGTCGAGCTTGCGCCACGGCCAGCGAGTTGCAAGCCGCGCGACCGCTGGCTCGAGGAGGAAAAGAGGGCCAAGGCCTGCTGCGGGCCCTCCGCCGGGCCACGGCCATGCTGCGGCTAGCGAAGGGTCCTTTTGAGTATGCGAGCACCGGAGGCGCAGGCGCGAGCCGTTTCCAGGTCGGCCGAATACCGCCGATCTTAGTCCTTGGCGCGAAAAGCGTCCGGCACCACGAACACCTCGTCGGCGCGGCCATAGCCGCCATCGGCGACTTCCTCCACCAGCACCATCGTGTAGGGCCGCACGCCCTCGCCGAAAAAATCGACGAACATGGCTGTCGTGCGATGGATGAGGTCTTCCTTCTGCGCCTTGGAGAGCGCCGCCCGCGGCATCTTGATGTTGGCGAATGGCATGATCTTTTCCTTGTCTTCTCAATTGTTTGGGGTGGGTTTCAAAATGGGACGGGAGACAGGCCGCCACAGCAGCAGCGGCCAGCCTCCTTCAGATCACGCCGCCATTGGCGCGGATGATTTGCCCGTTGACCCAGGCACTGTCCGGCCCGGCTAGGAACGAGACCACGCCGGCAATGTCGTCGGGCTGGCCGAGCCTGCCGAGCGGGATCATTTTGGCCGTGGCCTCGATCTGCGCCGCGCTCTTGCCATCGGTGAACAGCGCCGTCTCGACTGGTCCGGGCGCCACCGCGTTGACGGTGATGCCGCGCGCGCCAAGCTCCTTGGCCAGGATGTGCGTCATCGCCTCGACCGCCGCCTTGGTGGCGGCATAGACGCCGTAACCCGGCTGATAGAGGCCGACCACGCTGCTCGAAAAATTGACGATGCGGCCACCATCGCGAAGGCGTTTTGCGCCTTCGCGCATGCCACGGAACACGCCGCCGAGATTGATCGCGACCTGGGTGTCGAAGAAGGCGTCATCGGCCTGCGCGATCGGCGAAAGCTTCATGATGCCGGCATTGTTGACCAGGATGTCGATGCCGCCGAACGCCTTCTCGCCCGCATCGAAAAGCTTGGCGATGCCGGCCGGATCCGCGATATCGGCCCGCACGGCGATCGCCTTGCCGCCATCGGCTTCGATGGCGCGCACCAGCGCCTCGGCCTCGGCCTGTCCCCGAGCATAATTGACAACGACGGCGATACCGTCACGGGCGAGGCGCCGCGCGATCGCCGCACCGATGCCTTTGGAGGCGCCGGTCACGATCGCCGCTTTGGTTTGGTCCGTGCTCGTTTGGCCTGAAGTCATGGAAGTCTCTCCTTCTTGTTGGTGAGGTTGATATAGGTGGAGCCAGCTTCCGGGATAATCAGCCCTGTCTTGACATCACTATTCGGAAACTGCGAACAAAGAGCATGGATCGTCTGGACACGATGCGGCTCTTCGTTCGCGTGCTGGAACGGCGTAGCTTCACCGCTGCCGCCGCCGATCTCGGCCTGCCGCGCTCGACCGCAACGGAAGCGATCCGGCGGCTGGAAGAACATCTCGGCGCAAGGCTGCTGGAGCGCACCACACGCCAGGTAAACGCCACGCAGGACGGCGAGGCCTATTACCGGCGCTGCCTGTCCATCCTGGCCGAGATCGAGGATGCAGAGGCCGCCTTCCACAATGCGGAACCCTTCGGCCTGCTGCGCATCGACGCCAGCACGCTGCTCACCCGCACCTTCCTGTTGCCGCGCCTGCCGCAATTCCTCGCCCGCTTTCCGCGCGTCGACCTGCAGATCGGCCAGAGCGACCGGCTGGTCGACCTCGTGCGCGAGGGTGTCGACTGCGTCATCCGCGTCGGCGAACCGCCCGACAGCGGCATGATCATGCGCCGCCTTGGCATGATCCGCGAGATGACCTGCGCCAGCCCCGCCTATCTCTCTCGCCACGGCACGCCCGCCTCCCCCGATGCGCTCGACGGCCACCAGGCTGTCGGCTTCGTCTCGTCGCGAACCGGCGAGGTGCTGCCCTTCGAATTCACCGTTGGCGGCAAGACCCACGAGGTCCGGCTGCCCGGCCGCGTCGCCGCCAACAATTCCGACACCGCCGCCGACCTCGCCCGGCTTGGCCTCGGCCTCATCCAGGCACCGCGCTACCGCTTCGAGAAGGATTTGGCGGAGGGAACACTGGTCGAGGTGCTGGCCGAGTATCCGCCCTCGCCGACACCGCTGTCGGCGCTCTATCCGCAAAACCGGCAGCTTTCGCCGCGCCTGCGCGTCTTTCTCGACTGGGCGGCACGCATCTTCGCCGAGGCGAACTTGTAAGAGCAATTCCAGTGTGTAGCGGTTTTCTGTCCGGTATTGCGTCAACACAAAGGAACAGGCACTCGCCGTTGCCCATCGGCGCCATCTGATGTCAATGTCGCCGCGACAGCGCGCCATGGGGAGATGGCGCGCCGCCAGGGAGGATTTTCATGACCAAGACGCAAGCCGGCTTGCCGCGCTATGACGATGCCGTTGCAAGCTTTCGTATCGAGGACGAGATTGCCAGACTGCAGGGCGACCCCGCGACCGGCATCAACGCATATGTCGAATGCTGCGGCCGGCATACCGGACGAAACCGCCTGGCGCTGCGCGCCATCTCGGCCGACGGCGAACTCACCGAATTCAGCTTCGAGGATCTCGCCGACATGTCGGGCCGGGTCGGCACTCTGCTGAAGGAGTTGGGCGTCGGCCCGGGCGATGTCGTGGCCGGAATGCTGCCGCGCATCCCCGAACTGCTGGCGCTTATCCTCGGCGCCTGGCGCATCGGCGCGGTCTACCAGCCGCTGTTCACCGCCTTCGGCCCGAAGGCGATCGAACACCGGCTCGGCTACAGCGGCGCAAAGCTGGTGGCGACCAATGCGGCCAATCGCGGCAAGCTCGACGAGGTCGCGAACCCTCCGCGAATAGCCACTATCCTCGGGGCGGGCGACGCCCTGCCTCCGGGCGACATCGATTTCCGCGTCGCCCTTGCCGCCGCTTCACCCAACTGCGCCCCGGTGATGTGCAAGGGCGAAGACCTGTTCATGATGATGTCGACCTCGGGCACCACCGGCCTGCCCAAGGGCGTGCCGGTACCGCTCAACGCGCTGCTCGCCTTCGGCGCCTATATGCGCGACGCGATCAGCCTGCGCCCAAACGACATCTTCTGGAACATCGCCGATCCCGGCTGGGCCTATGGCCTCTACTACGCCATCACGGGACCCCTGCTGCTCGGCATCGCCACGACCTTCAACGAGGGCGCCTTCACCGCCAAAAACACCTATGATGTCATCGAGCGGCTCGGCGTCACCAGTCTCGCCGGCTCCCCCACGGCCTTCCGCCTGCTGCTCGCCGAAGGTCCCGACGCCGCCGCGCGTGCAAAAGGCCGGCTGCGCGTGGTGAGCAGCGCCGGCGAGCCGCTCAACCCGGAAGTGATCCGCTGGTTTGACGCCCACCTCGCCGCGCCGATCCACGACCATTATGGCCAGACCGAGAACGGCATGATGGTCAACAATCACCATGGCCTGGCGCACCCCGTCCGCGCCGGCTCGGCTGGCTTTGCCATGCCGGGCTACCGCATGGTGGTGTTGGACGAGGCCGGCAACGAGCTCGGCCCCAACCAGCCCGGCATCCTTGCCGTCGACATCGCCAACTCGCCGCTGCGCTGGTTCGACGGCTACCACCAGGCCGAAACGCCGGCCATATCGGGCGGCTACTACCGAACGGGCGACACGGTGGAATACGAGCCGGACGGCTCGGTCTCCTTCATCGGCCGCGCCGACGACGTCATAACCTCGTCCGGCTACCGCATCGGCCCCTTCGACGTCGAAAGCGCGCTGATCGAACATCCCGCCGTCAACGAGGCGGCGGTGGTCGGCGTGCCCGACCCCCAGCGCACCGAGATCGTCAAGGCCTTCGTCATCCTGGCGCCCGCCTACGAAGGCAGCACGGAACTCGCCGAAGAACTGGCGCGACATGTCCGCAAACGCCTCTCGGCCCATGCCTATCCGCGCGAGATCGACTTCGTCGGGGAATTGCCGAAGACCCCGAGCGGCAAGATCCAACGGTTTTTGTTGCGCATGGCTGAGGTGGAGAAGAGGAAGGGTTGAAGGGCGGCGGGAAGATTGGAGTCGGTCCTGCGCCAATTGCTGAGACTTGCAGAGGAGGGGGTGGAAAAGCGACCTTTAAGAAAGGCATGACCTGCGCTGACGCGCATAAATTTCCGCGGCAATCAATTTTTGAATTTGCCACGGGTTGCGATCGCGAATGCCATGTTATTCCAACTTGCTGATGGTGTTGGACGCATGCTGCGCAGCTGATCCCCAATGGCCTGCCGCTCGGGAGAGTACGCTGGCAACTTTGGAGAGAGGTCTCTTGCCAGGGTGCGCGCCACCACCGCGCAAAGCTGTAAAAAGCGAAAACCTGCAGACGCCCGTCTGCCGTTCAACTGCGATCGTCGATACGGATCATCCCTATTGATGAAGGTGATAGAGCTTGCTGACGATCTTCCACTCTCCGGAGATCTTGAGCAGGGAAAGATAATCGGTGAACTTCATGCTCCCGAACTCGTTCTCGATCTTGACGATGCCTGCGTCGTTGGTGACGTCGATTAAGCTGATCGTCCAGCTTGGGCCGTGATTCGGCGGCAGGCCCGCACCCAGTACCTCGCCTACATAGGCATCCACGGATAGCCATTCGACCGCGTTTTGATAATTGCCGATCACGGATGCAGAGGGATGGAAGATAGATCGCAGCCCTTCCTCGTCAGCAACTGACATGGCTAGGATATAGCGTTCAACGGCAGCGCTTATCAGCCCTTCATCGGTCTGTGACATCAAGGCAGCTCCAATCCTTACCCAACGGCATACTGCAATTGAAAGCCATAAGCCACCTCATGGCGTCGCTTCACGTCCCCATCGCCTCGCACCTGTCGAAGTTATAACTGCCGCCAGGCGTAAGCGGGCGTGGTTCAAATGAGGAGTTTGGATTGGCTGAGCATTGATGAGTTTCAATGAGAGATGCGTCCCGAAAATCAAGTGTGAACCTGGCTTCGTTTGCGCCATCATCGATGCCCCGCATGGCAGACTTTGGAGGCGGAAGCTGCCGAACTTCTTTTGGTGCAAAAGTTGCCATGTCCGCGCGCTCCCTGTGGCTCCATATTGCTTAGTGGCTGGCTGGACAGGCGCATTAAAGGCAAAGTTGGGTTCGGGCGATAGGCGCCACCGGTAAGGGCACGTCATGACGGAGCATCGAATCTATTCCACAAGCTTTGCTAGCGTCTATCCGCACTATGTCGCCAAGGCGCAAAGGAAAGGACGCACCAGAGCCGAGGTCGATGAGATCATCCGCTGGCTGACGGGCTACACCGAGAAGGAACTCGACGCCGAACTGGAGAAGAAAACCAGCTTCGAGGATTTCTTCGGTCAGGCCCCTCGACTGAATCCTTTGCGGAATTTGATTACAGGGGTGGTCTGCGGCGTCCGCGTGGAAGATATTGAGGATCCACTGATGAAGGAAATTCGCTACCTCGACAAGCTGATCGACGAGCTTGCGAAGGGGAAAGCGATGGAGAAGATACTCCGAAAATGAGGCGAGAGGCTCGAGCGCGGGATATCATCGACCGAGCGCATGGGCGCAAGCGCTAATCACGTCTCCTCACACCGCGATCTGCAGCGTCCCGTGGCGCCTCACCTCAGCCTCTATCTCCCGCACCAGCGTCTCCAGCGCGGGATTGCGGACGTTGCGGGCGCGGCGAATGACGTAGGCGAGGTCCGGAGGCTTGGGGAACGACTTGTCGACGATCTCCATGCCGGGCCGCAGGTGGCGCTGGCTGAGCAGCGCGACGCCGAGGCCGGAGGTCACGCCGGCGATAATGCCGGCGGCGCTCGAACATTCGAACACGATCTCGAACACCGTTCCCTCGTCCTGGCCGAGATCGAGGCCCCAACGGCGATAGAAACAGTTCTCGTCGAAGGACAGGAACGGCACCGGGTCGCCTTTCGCCAGGGTCAGTTCGGGCGACTTCACCCAATGCAGGGTCTCGCGGAACAGCAGGACATCGGTGGGGCGGACGTCGTGCTGGAACACCTGGATGATGGCGGCGTCGAGCGCGCCCTCGCCCAACAGCTTCTGCAGGGCAAGGCTCATGCGCACTTGCGTGCGGACGCTCACCTCGGGGTACAGCCGGCGAAACCGGCCAAGGATGCGCGAAAGGTCCGTGCAGGTCGTGTCCTCGGTCATCCCCAATGCGATCTTGCCTTGCAGCGTGCTTTTCGACAGGCTCAGGATCGCCTCGTCGTGGATGCCCAGGATACGCCTGGCATAGCCCAGCAGATCCTGCCCTGAACTGGTGAACATCGGCGCATTCGCCTTGCGGCTGAGGATTTCGCAGTCGAGGCTCGCTTCAAGCCGCCTGATCTTGTGGCTGACGGCCGATTGCGACAGGCCCAGCATCTCGGCCGCCCGGGTAACGCCGCCATGTTTCTCGATCGCCACCAACGCGCGCAAGGCATCGACATCCAGGCGGCGGCTCATCACTCCAGCCATGACAATCCTCGTTTGAAACGCAAGCTGTGCTCCAAGGTCTCGGCGGAGAACGGGCTTTGCGGTCAATCAGATATGCCGCATCTCGCTCCAATTTCATGGTTACATCGAAATTTGTCATGTGCAAAGGCGCTTGCGCGTCGCCATAAATCCCGCATCCGAGATCGGCCCTGATCCGCTGGCAAACCCGCTTCGACGAAGAGACCGCATGACGCTCCCGAAACCTCGGTCCCGTCGCCTGGCCTGGCTGCTTCTGGCGGCAGCGCTGGTCGTAAGCTGGAGTTCGGGCTTTGTCGGCATCCGTTACGCCAGCGAGAGCGCCGACGTCATGCTGGTGCTGTTCTGGCGAACCTTGATGTCAGGGCTGGTCCTTCTGCCCTTCGCGCTCTTGGTCGGGCCGCGCATCGGCGTCCGGGCGCTGATCCAGCAGATGGCGTTCGGCGTGGCGATGATGTTCCTCTATCTCGGCGGCTTCGCGCTTGCCATCGGCCAGCGCGTTCCGACCGGCCTTGTCGCGCTGATTTCGGACCTCGTTCCCCTCGCCATCGCGGCACTGTCGCAGCCCGTTCTCGGCCACCGGCTGACATCGAGGCAATGGACCGGAACGGCGCTCGGCGTGTTTGGCGTGCTGATCGTCTCGCTGAACAGCCTCAGTCTCGGCACCGCGCCGGCCTGGGCGTACATGGTGACGATCGCTTCCATGATGGTCTTCGCGCTGGCGACCGTGCTGCAGAAGCGGATGGGGACGATCAACATGCCCATCCACCAGAGCCTGTGCATCCAATGCCTGACGGCGGCGCTGCTTTTTGCCGCTTGCGCCGAATGGAAGAGCGGGCTGATGCCGCCCCTTGATGGCCGGTTCGAGTTCGGCATCGCCTGGCTGGTGCTGTTTTCGACCTTCTTCTGCTACGGCGTCTATTATGCGAGCCTGCGCCTCCATAGCGCCGCGCAGGTCAGCAGCGTGATCTATCTCAGCCCGCCGGTGACGATGCTCTGGGCCTGGCTGCTCTTCGGCGAGCCGCTTTCGGCGGCGATGGTGCTCGGCTTCGCGGTGACGCTGTTCGGCGTCTGGCTGACATCCTCGCGCGGCACCGCATCGAAGGGCGAGGCAGGTCTGCGCCCGCCGGGCAGCCGGCCGATTGCTCGCCGATCCACGCAACGTCAGGCAATTATCCACCTCAAGGGAGTGAACCATGAAGCTGACTGATTTCAAGGCCTTGACCTTCGACTGCTACGGCACGCTGATCGATTGGGAATCCGGCATGATCGACGCCCTGAAGCCGCTGACCGGGCGGGTTGGCAGCGGCCTTAGCCGCGACGAGATCCTGCAGGCGCATGCCAGGCACGAGTCCAGCCAGCAGAACTGGACGCCGCAAAAACGCTACAGCGACCTTCTGGCTGTCGTCTACAAGCGGCTCGCCGAGGAATGGGGCGTCGTGACCACGCCGGAGGAATGCATCGCCTATGGCCAAAGCGTCAAGGACTGGCCGGCCTTTGCCGATACCGCCGCCGCCCTGCAATACCTCAAGCAGCACTACAAGCTCGTCATCCTCTCCAACGTCGACAATACGAGCTTCTCCTTCAGCAACAGGAAACTCGGCGTCGATTTCGATGCGATCTACACGGCGGAGGACATCGGGTCCTACAAGCCGTCGCCTCGGAATTTCGACTATATGCTGGAAAAACTGGCGACGCTCGGGATTGGCGACAGGCAAGTCCTTCACACTGCCGAAAGCCTGTTCCATGATCATGCCGTGACCAACCGCCTGGGCCTTAAATCGTGCTGGATCCACCGCCGGCACGCCGATCAGGGTTTCGGCGCCACGATGCATCCCGGCGAGATGCCGAAGGTGGACTTCCGCTTCGACAGCATGGCCGACCTCGCCAAGGCGCATCGAGAGGAATTGCACGGCTGATGGAAGACCATCCCTCGAGCCGAAATCAGAACTCGCCTGAGCGCCATCAACTCTTTTTACGGGTGGTGCCGCGCTTTTCGGCGGAAGTGCCGGAACCCCACAAGGCGCGGCCGAGCAAGCCCCTGCGTTTGCGCGGGGCGAGGTCGATATCGCTGACCAGCTTGGCGCCGCCCTTGCGCCGCTCGAGCGTGATCTTGCGGCTGTGGAAGGCCTCCAGCTCGGCGCGGTGCGCCACGCTCAAGATGGTCACATTAGGCAATTCGTGGATGATGGTCTCCATCATCCTGTCCTGGCTCTTCTCGTCGAGTGCCGCCGTCGCCTCGTCCAGCACGATGATATCGGGCGCGTGCAGGAGCAGCCGTGCAAAGGCCAGCCGCTGCTTCTCGCCGCCCGACAGGGTCTGGTCCCACGGCGCGTCTTCGTCAATCCGGTCGCCGAGATGACCGAGCCCCACCTTGTCGAGGGCAGCCCTGATCTGCGGGATCGCCCAATCCTCGGCGGCGCCTGGATAGGCAGCGGCCCGGCGCAGCGTGCCCGAGGGGATGTAGGGGCGCTGCGGCAGCATGAACATGCGCTTGCCCGGGTGGAAATCGACGCTGCCGCCGCCCCACGGCCACAGGCCCGCTATCGCCCGCACCAGCGTACTCTTGCCCGAACCGGATTCGCCGGCCACCAGCAGCCGCTCGCCCGGCTGGATCACCACTTCGGTTTCCTTGACCACGGCGGTGCCGTCATCGAGCGACACCGACAGATTGTTGAGGCTGAGCATCGTGTCGTCCTTGGTCTCGCCGCGATTGATGCGTCCGAGCGCGTCGCTCTCTTCCGCGCGCTCGAGCCCGTCCAGCGACATCATCAGCGAGGCGATGCGCCGTGCCGAGGCGTTCCAGTCGGCCAGGCGCGGGTAGTTGTCGACCAGCCATCCGAACGCGCCCTGCACGATGGCAAAGGCGGATGCCGCCTGCATGACCTGCCCAAGCGACATCGAGCCGTCGAGGAATTTTGGCGCGCATAAAAGCACCGGCACCACGGGCGCGAACAGGCTTGATCCCTGCGATACCAGCGCCGTGCGCATGTGCTGGCCCGCAAGCATCGCCCACTTCCCCAGCACGCCGGCGAAGGTCCTGTCGATGCCGCTGCGCTCCTCCTCCTCACCGCCGAGCAAGGCGATGCTCTCGCCGTTTTCGCGCACGCGCGTCAGCGTGTAGCGAAATTCCGCTTCCGCCTGGTTCTTCTGCTCGGAGAGTTCGACGAAATGCCGGCCGATGACCACCATCGAGGTGGAGGTGATGCCGGCATAGATGACCGCGGTGATGACGAGGAAGCCTGGAATGGTGACCGTCGAACCGGCGATCGGCAGTGTGAGCGCGCCACCGATGGTCCACAAGACGACGATGAAGGTCGAGGCCGCCAGGAAGGCGTTGAGAACGCCGGAGACGAAATCGACAGGTGATTCGGTAGCGATCCGCAAATCGTCGGCGATGCGGGCTTCCGGGTTCTGGTGATCGCCGCTGACGAGATTGAGCTGGTAGTAGCGGCCGTTGGTGAGCCAGCGGCCGATGACGGATGTGGTGAGCCAGGAGCGCCAGCGGCGCTGGATCGTCATGCGCAGATAGACCTGCGCAACGACGAGGCTGGCGCTTCCAAGCACCAGCGGCACGAACACGGCGCTCAGGAAATAGACGGACGGCGCATTGCGCTGTTCGATGGCGTCGAAGATCGAGCGGTTCCAGACATTGATGCCGTACTGGAAGCCGACATTGACGCAGATCAGGATCAGGAGCGCGATCGTGCACGGCCAGGCTAGCTTGTCGCCGCGCCGGCTCCAATAGCCGCGCGCGCTGATCCAGAAGCGCTTCAGCAGGTATTTCTTGCGCGCCTGTTCGGCCTGTTCGGGGCTCAGCTGCGGATCGGGTTCCACCGCCGCAGGCGGCGGCGCCGCCTCGCCGACGACCTCGGATGCGGCCTCGACATCGGGTACCTTCTCCCGGCGGGGCTTCCTGGCACCGTTTGGCTTGGCGCCGCCGGCCGGCCTCTGTTTGGGTTTGATGTCTGCCACAACGGCCATAACGGCCTGGGTATCGGAAGGTTTCATGCCTGGGTATCGGAAGGTTTTATTATCAGGGCTTGCGACCGTGCCAGGGCTGTCCTTGTGCCCCGATATCCGCGACGCCTCGCCATGACTTGACCGCCGCACAATCGCCACCAAGCCACGCGAAGAGCTTGTAAAACGGAGGTTTTCACGATGCGTCTGGTCTGGACTTTGGTGTTCGCGCTGGCGAGCGGTGCGGTGCATGCGGCTTCGCCGGAGGACGACTACATCGCCGCGCGCGACAAGGCGATCGCGGCCATCGCCGCGATGGAAAGCGCGAACGCTCCCGTGGAAACGCTCGATGCGGCCAATGAGAAGGCCCGCGCCGATCTCGAACAGCGCCTTTCGACGCTTCTTGGACCTTTCACGGTCAAGGGTTTTCCGGCGGCCGGCAGGATCAATATCGAAAGCCTCAGTTCCTCCGATGTCGGCTTCGGCATGCTGGACGGGCTGCGTCACGGCACCGAGGATGGTCCCAGCATCGTGGCGTCGACACGCGGGCTGGTCGAGCGCTGGCTGCAATCGCGCGCGGCCGAGACGGACGCCGATCTCAAATTGCCCACCAGCTTCGACGCGGCGCTGAAGCTCGATGCGTTCTACACCCAGGCCATCGGCAGCGACGCCGCTTTCACCGGCACGCTCGACTTCACGCTGAAGACGCCCGATGGCACCGACATGGCGATCGCCCGCCTCGGCGGCTGGGCACAGGATGTGGGACCCAACTACGACCAGGAAATCGTCGTCACGCTGGTCAAGGGCAACAGTGTCATGGTCGCCGAGGCGCCCGCGACACCGCCCGTCCCAAGGATCGCGACCTGCGACGCGGTCTGGACCGCAGCCGACGCCGCCGCGCAGAAACTGGTCAAGCAGGCAACCGACGACAGCGACGAAAGTACATCCGATGCCGCCGACGCCGCCTGGGCAAAAGGCGACAGCGACTTCCGCGCCTGCATGGGGGCACAATTGGCTAAAGACGCCGCCTACCCGGCGCTGCTTGCCCAGGCGCAAGCGCTGGCGGATAAGATGGCGGGGAAGTAAGAAATCAAGATGGAACGTCGGCGCCGCCCCCTGCCGCCCCTCTCCCCGTATAGTGACGGGGAGAGGGGCGCGCTTCGCCACTTTCGCCAATCGCCAATGTTGCCTAGAAAGGCGTCGGCCATGCGGCCAGCCCCTTCTCCCCGTTACTATACGTCGAGAAGTGCCCGGCAGGGCGATGAGGGGCGGCGCCGAGGTCCGTGATTGGCCCCCCTCTTGTCGCCTTCGCACCCGCCACCATATCGTCATCACGCTGGCCTTGCTGAACACAGTTGCCAGCGCCATTAAAAATTGTTGAAAGGATAATCCCCGCACGCACCCCGGCGCGGCGGGCGGATGAACAGCGTGGGAACTTGAGATGACGACGGATACGAAAGCAACGGAAACCAAGGCATTCGAGGCGGATGTTTCGCGGCTGCTGCACATGATGGTGCATTCGGTCTATTCCGATAGGGACGTCTTCCTGCGCGAACTGATTTCCAACGCCGCCGACGCCTGTGAGAAGCTGCGCTTCGAGGCCGTCAGCCGCCCCGAATTGCTGGGCGATGACCCCAAGCCCCGCATCTTGATTTCAGCCGATGCCGACGGCAAGCTGATCACCGTCGAGGACAACGGCATCGGCATGAGCCGCGACGACATGACGGAGGCGCTGGGCACGATCGCGCGCTCGGGCACGCGCGCTTTCATCGAGCGCGTCGGCGCTGGCAATTCGAGCGAGGACACGCAGCTCATCGGCCAGTTCGGCGTCGGCTTCTACTCCGCCTTCATGGTCGCGACCCACGTCGACGTCATCAGCCGCCTGGCGGGAAGCGAAGAAGCCTGGCGCTGGTCGTCCGACGGCAAGGGTTCCTACGAGATCGCGCCCGCCCCGCTCGAAGCAGCACCCAAACGCGGCACCCGCGTCGTGCTGCATCTGATGGACGACGCCGCGTCCTACACCGGATCCTATCGGCTTGAGCAACTGGCCAAGTCGCGGTCGGGCCATGTGCCGGTGCCAATCACGCTCATCGAGAAGCCCGGTGCCGAGGCGCGCGACATTGCCGATGGCACGGCTCTTTGGGTTAGGCCGAAAAGCGAGATCAAGCCCGAGGAATACACCGATTTTTACCGCGGCGTCTCCGGTCAGTATGACGAGCCGGCCGCCACCATCCATTTCCGAGCCGAAGGCCGGCAGGAATATAGCGTGCTGGCCTTCGTGCCCGGCTCGCGTCCGTTCGATCTGTTCGACCAGGACCGCAAGGGCCGCATGAAGCTCTATGTGCGCCGCGTCTTCATCACCGACGATGCCGATTTGTTGCCGCGCTACCTGCGCTTCATGCGCGGGCTGGTCGATTCCGCCGACCTGCCGCTCAACGTCTCGCGCGAGATGATCCAGGAAAGCCCGCTGCTTGCCGCGATCCGCAAGGGCCTGACCAACCGCGTACTTGGCGATCTCGCCAAGCTGGCGGAGAACGAGACCGAGTCCTATGCGAAAATCTGGGAAAACTTCGGCGTCGTCCTCAAGGAAGGGCTCTACGAGGACCATGAGCGGCGCGATCAGCTCTTGAAGCTCGCCCGCTTCCGCTCAACCGCCTCCGGCGAAGGCTGGCGCGGCCTTGCCGACTACGTCTCGGCGATGAAGGAAGGCCAGAAGGCGATCTTCTTCATGGCCGGCGACGACCGTGCACGGCTCGAAGCCTCGCCGCAGCTCGAAGGTTTCAAGGCACGCGGCATCGAGGTCTTGCTGCTCACCGACCCCGTCGACAGTTTCTGGACGTCGATGGCGCCCGAATTCGACGGCAAGCCGTTCAAGTCGGTGACGCAGGGCGTGGCCGAACTTTCCGAGATCCCGCTGCTCGACGAGGCGAACAAGCCGGATGCGGCGGCGACGCCCGAGGTCGATGGCTTCCTGGCCTTCGTCAAGGCGGCGCTTGGCGATGCCGTGTCGGATGTGAAGCCTTCCGACCGCCTGACCGAAAGCGCGGTCTGCCTGGTGGCGCCCGAACACGGTCCCGACCGCCAGTTCGAGCGGCTGCTCAACGCCGCCGGCCGCCTCGACAAGACGGCCAAACCGATCCTCGAGATCAACCCCCGCCACGAGCGCGTCCTGGCGCTCGCCAGTCTCGGCGACGATGAACAGGCCTTCAAGGATGATGCCGCCCATCTCCTCTATGATGAAGCGCGCGTCCTCGACGGGGACAAGCCGGCCGACGCCAGGGCGTTTTCCGAGCGCCTGGCCCGGCTGATCGCGCGCGGTATTTCGAAAGGCTGAGTCTACGCCGGCCAGCCGTCCTCGACGTGTGGTCGAGCGGGGTTGCGTGGCGATCCCGTCCGCCGACAAATTCGGCATCTCTCGCAGCCGGCGAGGCGCTGAACTCCGCTGGCTCAATCGCCGACTGTGGACATCGCGCCTCCGATCCCTCAATCTTGGCCCGGGAACAAAACAGACGCTTCAAAGAAGGCGTGGACGTCCGGGTGCTCATGAAACGACGATGGACATTGTATGATCCACGGCTGGCCTGGATGCTCGTCGCGCCGGTGCTCTTGCTGCTGATCTTTTTCCTGGTGCTGCCGATCGCGGTGATGGCCGGTTATACCTTCTTCACCTTTGTCACCGCCGGCGTGGAAACGAGCGCGTTGACGACCGCGAACTGGCACGAATTCTTCACCGACAGCTACTATCACGGCTTCCTTCTGAAGACCTTGAGGGTCGGAGCCATGACGGCGCTTCTGTGCGGCGTCCTCGGCTACTTCCCCGCCTATTTCATCTGGGCGACGACCTTCAAGCACAAATGGCTGCTGCTGCTTTTGCTGATCGTGCCGTTCTGGATCAGCTTCACCATCCGCACCTTCTCATGGATCAATATCCTGGGCGAACAAGGCGTCATCAACGTCGCGCTGCTCAAGATGGGCATCATCCATGAGCCGCTGCAGATGCTCTACAATGAAGGCGCGGTCATCCTCGGCATGCTGCACTTCCTGCTGCCCTACATGATCCTCAACGTCTATGTCAGCCTGGAGAGCATTGATCGCACGCTGATTTCGGCGGCCCGCTCGATGGGCTGCACAAGCGCGCAGGCGTTCCGCGAGGTCACGCTGCCGCTGTCGCTGCCCGGCCTGGCGGCGGGCCTGCTGCTCTGTTTCGTGCTGGCCGCCGGCAGCTATGTCACGCCGCAGCTTCTCGGTTCGGGTCGTGACGCGCTGTTTGGCAACCTGATCTACGACACCATCATGGGCGAGCTGAACTGGCCTATGGGCGCCACGCTTTCGATCGTGCTGTTCATCGTGCTCGGCTTCTTCGCCGCCGTCTACACACGCTACATGGGCATGTCGCAGATCGTCAAAGGGCTTGGTGGATGACGGGGTTTGGAGGATGAGAGGAACACGGCGCAGGCAGGAAGGCAGATGGGCCTGGCGGCTGACCGGCTTCGTCACGGTCTGCGTCTACATCTTCATGTTCGCGCCAATCGTGGCGACAGTGGTCCTGTCGTTCAACGCCTCGATGTTCGGCGGCTTCCCGATGACCGGCTTCAGCCTGCAATGGTACGGCAAGCTGATGGCCAACGAGGCGGTGCTGGCTGCCTTTCGAACATCCTTGTGGATCGCATTGGTCACCGCGATCGTCACCACCGCCATCGGCGTCACCACGGCGTTTGCCCTGGTCCGCTTCGAATTTCGCGGCAAGCAGGCGCTGAGCACGCTGGTGATCCTGCCGGCATTGGTGCCTGAAACCATCCTCGGCGTCGGCCTGCTGGTGCTGATCAAGGCCGTCGACCAGCCTAGGACCATGCTGCTCCTGGTGCTCGGCCACATCCTGCTTGCCGTGCCCTATGTGGTGCTGATCGCCCAGGCGCGCATGATCGGGATCCGGCGCGTCTACGAGGAGGCGGCATTGTCGCTGGGCGCCTCGCGCTTCTCGTCCTTCCGCGAGATCACGCTGCCGCTGCTCATCCCGGCCGTGGTCGGCGGTGCCCTGCTCGCCTTCACCATCTCGTTCGACAACACCTCGGCCAGCCTGTTCTGGCGGCCGGCCGGCGTCGAGACCATGCCGACCCAGATCCTTTCCATGCTCAAGATTTCGATCAGTCCGGAGATCAACGCGCTCGGCACCGTGATGATCCTGGTGACCGTCGGCATCCCGCTGATCGGCGGCCTGGTCCTGCAAAGCCTGACAAAACTGAGAAGACGTGGCGAACCAAAGGAGGAACTACAATGAAACTCACCACCACCAAGCGGCTGGAACGGCTGCACGATCGATACGCCAATGGCGACCTGAGCCGCCGCGCGTTCCTGACGCTGACCGCCGCCGCGGCAGCATCGGCGGGCCTTTCCATGCCCTGGATGGGCCGGGCGCTCGCCGCGGTGCAGGAGGTTCGCTTCGACGGTTGGGGCGGCACGGTGCAGGACGCGATCGACAAGTTCGCCTTCCAGCCCTACACGACCAAGACCAAGATCAAGGTGGTCCAGGGCACGTTCGGCGACGAGGACGAGATCATCACCAAGATCAAGACCGCCAAGCCCGGCGACTATCAGGTCATCCATTCCTCCGGCGTCAACTACTACATCAAATATGTGAACGCCGGCCTGACCTCGGAAATCAACGAGGCCAACATTCCCAACATGGCGAACGTGCTGCAGCCGATGATCGAGCCGTTCCGCAAGCTGACGCCGAAGCTATCGGCCGTGCCCTACGATTACGGCACGACGGGCATCGCCTACAACACCAAGGTGATCTCGCCGGAGGAAGCCAAGGAAAAGGGCGCCGGGCTCCTGCTCGACAAGAAATATGCCGGCAAGGTCGGCGGCTATTCCGACATGACGACGCGCGTCTGGTACGCGGCGCTCGCCACCGGGCAGGACCCCAACAACCTGAAGGACATGGACGCCATCTGGGCCAAGGTGCGCGAAACGCGTGACCTCGCCAAGAAGTTCTGGAGTTCCGGCGCGGAGCTGATGGACCTGCTTTCCAAGGGTGAGATCGTGGTGACCGATGCCTGGTCGGGCCGCGTCGCGGCGCTGCAGGACCAGGGCCATCCGATCGGCTATCTCGACCCGGCTGGCTCCTATGCCTGGATGGAGGACATGCTGATCCTCAAGGGCTCGCCCATGGCCGAGTGCGAGGAACTCATCAACTTCATGCTCGACCCGGCGACCTCGATCGCGGTGGCCGAGGGCCAGAGCTATCCGCCGTCGCTCGATCCGAACAAGGTCAAGCTGACCGAGAAAATCGAGAAGCTGCCGGCGTTCGACAAGACGGGCACGATGAAGTCGCTGACCTTTGCCGATCCAACCTACTGGGCGACCAACGAGGACGCCTGGACCAAGCAGTGGAACAGGATCTCGAAGGGTGCCTGACAGCCAGGACACGACACTCCATCCCCGGCCTGTCCAGGCCGGGGCAGCCGGCGCGAGCGCCTCCGCCGGGGCGAACAGCCCGGCGGTCGAGTTCCGCGACATCGACATCGCCTACGGCAAGTTCGTCGCGGTGCGCGATTTCTCGCTTTCGATCCGCAAGGGCAGCTTCGTCACCCTGCTCGGGCCCTCGGGTTGCGGCAAGACCACGATCCTGCGCTCCATCGCCGGCCTGGTCGACATTTCGGGCGGCCAGATCATGATCGATGGGCGGCGCGTCGACGACGTGCCGATCTACAAGCGCAACATCGGCCTGGTCTTTCAAAGCTACGCGCTGTTCCCGCACAAGAACGTGTTCGACAACGTCGCCTTCGGCCTGAAGTACCGCAACGTGCCGAAGCCCGAGATCGTGCGCAAGGTCGGCAAGGCGCTCGATATGGTGCGGCTGCCGGGCAGCGAGAAGAAGCTGCCGTCGCAACTGTCCGGCGGGCAGCAGCAGCGCATCGCGCTTGCCCGCGCCATCGTCTTCGAGCCGCAGGTGCTGCTGCTGGATGAGCCGTTGTCGGCGCTGGACGCCAACATGCGCGAGGAGATGCGCGTCGAGATCAAGAAGATCCAGAAGGAAACCGGCATCACCGCCATCTTCGTCACGCACGACCAGGAAGAAGCCCTTTCCATGTCGGATCGCATCGTGGTGATGAACGCGGGCGCGGTGGAGCAGATCGGCACTCCGGAGGAGGTCTATGAGACGCCGGCGACAGCCTTCGTCGCCGACTTCCTCGGCAAGGCCAACATGCTTGCAGGAGCCGTGAGCAGGTCCGGCCAAGGAACTGCAATGGTGGTGCTTGGCACCGGCCAGACGGTCAGCGTGGCCTGTCCAAGGCCGCTTGCCGACGGCAGCAAGGTCACCGTCGTGGCGCGGCCGCAGAAATTTTCGGTCGGTGCTGGAACGAGCGCCAACCGGCTGTCCGGCCGCGTGATCTCGGCCTCCTATCTGGGCGGCAGCGCAATCTACGAGATTGACATCGGCGGCAAGACCCTCCGCGCCAATACACCGATCAGTGGCCGTGTGCTTGGCGAAGGCGAGACGATCGAACTGGGTTTCGCCCCGGACGACTGCGTCCTGCTGGACGCGGCCGGCAAGCGGATTTCCTGAAGGTCGCGGCCGCCTGGTGCGGTTCAGCCACCATTTGACGCGCCCGTGCCGTCTCGCGCGCCAGCCCAGATCCCAGCCGCCTGAAGGCGTGGGGTCTGCGGATCCCCATCGGGGGCTCTAGAGCAGAATCTGATCACTCAGGCTCGTATCCTGCGGCGCAGAGGTAGTTTGAGCACTCCTCGGCGGTGAAGCGTGGCAAGGCGTCGCGGATTGCGTCCCAAAGCTCGGGGATGTTGCGTTTGGCGGCTTTCCTGAGGATCGACTTCAGCTTGGAGAAGGCATTCTCGATTGACCGAGAAAATCGAGAAGCTGCCGGCGTTCGACAAGACGGGCACGATGAAGTCGCTGACCTTTGCCGATCCAACCTACTGGGCGACCAACGAGGACGCCTGGACCAAGCAGTGGAACAGGATCTCGAAGGGTGCCTGACAGCCAGGACACGACACTCCATCCCCGGCCTGTCCAGGCCGGGGCAGCCGGCGCGAGCGCCTCCGCCGGGGCGAACAGCCCGGCGGTCGAGTTCCGCGACATCGACATCGCCTACGGCAAGTTCGTCGCGGTGCGCGATTTCTCGCTTTCGATCCGCAAGGGCAGCTTCGTCACCCTGCTCGGGCCCTCGGGTTGCGGCAAGACCACGATCCTGCGCTCCATCGCCGGCCTGGTCGACATTTCGGGCGGCCAGATCATGATCGATGGGCGGCGCGTCGACGACGTGCCGATCTACAAGCGCAACATCGGCCTGGTCTTTCAAAGCTACGCGCTGTTCCCGCACAAGAACGTGTTCGACAACGTCGCCTTCGGCCTGAAGTACCGCAACGTGCCGAAGCCCGAGATCGTGCGCAAGGTCGGCAAGGCGCTCGATATGGTGCGGCTGCCGGGCAGCGAGAAGAAGCTGCCGTCGCAACTGTCCGGCGGGCAGCAGCAGCGCATCGCGCTTGCCCGCGCCATCGTCTTCGAGCCGCAGGTGCTGCTGCTGGATGAGCCGTTGTCGGCGCTGGACGCCAACATGCGCGAGGAGATGCGCGTCGAGATCAAGAAGATCCAGAAGGAAACCGGCATCACCGCCATCTTCGTCACGCACGACCAGGAAGAAGCCCTTTCCATGTCGGATCGCATCGTGGTGATGAACGCGGGCGCGGTGGAGCAGATCGGCACTCCGGAGGAGGTCTATGAGACGCCGGCGACAGCCTTCGTCGCCGACTTCCTCGGCAAGGCCAACATGCTTGCAGGAGCCGTGAGCAGGTCCGGCCAAGGAACTGCAATGGTGGTGCTTGGCACCGGCCAGACGGTCAGCGTGGCCTGTCCAAGGCCGCTTGCCGACGGCAGCAAGGTCACCGTCGTGGCGCGGCCGCAGAAATTTTCGGTCGGTGCTGGAACGAGCGCCAACCGGCTGTCCGGCCGCGTGATCTCGGCCTCCTATCTGGGCGGCAGCGCAATCTACGAGATTGACATCGGCGGCAAGACCCTCCGCGCCAATACACCGATCAGTGGCCGTGTGCTTGGCGAAGGCGAGACGATCGAACTGGGTTTCGCCCCGGACGACTGCGTCCTGCTGGACGCGGCCGGCAAGCGGATTTCCTGAAGGTCGCGGCCGCCTGGTGCGGTTCAGCCACCATTTGACGCGCCCGTGCCGTCTCGCGCGCCAGCCCAGATCCCAGCCGCCTGAAGGCGTGGGGTCTGCGGATCCCCATCGGGGGCTCTAGAGCAGAATCTGATCACTCAGGCTCGTATCCTGCGGCGCAGAGGTAGTTTGAGCACTCCTCGGCGGTGAAGCGTGGCAAGGCGTCGCGGATTGCGTCCCAAAGCTCGGGGATGTTGCGTTTGGCGGCTTTCCTGAGGATCGACTTCAGCTTGGAGAAGGCATTCTCGATTGACCGAGAAAATCGAGAAGCTGCCGGCGTTCGACAAGACGGGCACGATGAAGTCGCTGACCTTTGCCGATCCAACCTACTGGGCGACCAACGAGGACGCCTGGACCAAGCAGTGGAACAGGATCTCGAAGGGTGCCTGACAGCCAGGACACGACACTCCATCCCCGGCCTGTCCAGGCCGGGGCAGCCGGCGCGAGCGCCTCCGCCGGGGCGAACAGCCCGGCGGTCGAGTTCCGCGACATCGACATCGCCTACGGCAAGTTCGTCGCGGTGCGCGATTTCTCGCTTTCGATCCGCAAGGGCAGCTTCGTCACCCTGCTCGGGCCCTCGGGTTGCGGCAAGACCACGATCCTGCGCTCCATCGCCGGCCTGGTCGACATTTCGGGCGGCCAGATCATGATCGATGGGCGGCGCGTCGACGACGTGCCGATCTACAAGCGCAACATCGGCCTGGTCTTTCAAAGCTACGCGCTGTTCCCGCACAAGAACGTGTTCGACAACGTCGCCTTCGGCCTGAAGTACCGCAACGTGCCGAAGCCCGAGATCGTGCGCAAGGTCGGCAAGGCGCTCGATATGGTGCGGCTGCCGGGCAGCGAGAAGAAGCTGCCGTCGCAACTGTCCGGCGGGCAGCAGCAGCGCATCGCGCTTGCCCGCGCCATCGTCTTCGAGCCGCAGGTGCTGCTGCTGGATGAGCCGTTGTCGGCGCTGGACGCCAACATGCGCGAGGAGATGCGCGTCGAGATCAAGAAGATCCAGAAGGAAACCGGCATCACCGCCATCTTCGTCACGCACGACCAGGAAGAAGCCCTTTCCATGTCGGATCGCATCGTGGTGATGAACGCGGGCGCGGTGGAGCAGATCGGCACTCCGGAGGAGGTCTATGAGACGCCGGCGACAGCCTTCGTCGCCGACTTCCTCGGCAAGGCCAACATGCTTGCAGGAGCCGTGAGCAGGTCCGGCCAAGGAACTGCAATGGTGGTGCTTGGCACCGGCCAGACGGTCAGCGTGGCCTGTCCAAGGCCGCTTGCCGACGGCAGCAAGGTCACCGTCGTGGCGCGGCCGCAGAAATTTTCGGTCGGTGCTGGAACGAGCGCCAACCGGCTGTCCGGCCGCGTGATCTCGGCCTCCTATCTGGGCGGCAGCGCAATCTACGAGATTGACATCGGCGGCAAGACCCTCCGCGCCAATACACCGATCAGTGGCCGTGTGCTTGGCGAAGGCGAGACGATCGAACTGGGTTTCGCCCCGGACGACTGCGTCCTGCTGGACGCGGCCGGCAAGCGGATTTCCTGAAGGTCGCGGCCGCCTGGTGCGGTTCAGCCACCATTTGACGCGCCCGTGCCGTCTCGCGCGCCAGCCCAGATCCCAGCCGCCTGAAGGCGTGGGGTCTGCGGATCCCCATCGGGGGCTCTAGAGCAGAATCTGATCACTCAGGCTCGTATCCTGCGGCGCAGAGGTAGTTTGAGCACTCCTCGGCGGTGAAGCGTGGCAAGGCGTCGCGGATTGCGTCCCAAAGCTCGGGGATGTTGCGTTTGGCGGCTTTCCTGAGGATCGACTTCAGCTTGGAGAAGGCATTCTCGATTGATGGTGTGGATGGCTCCTGCTCCCGGCGTCGCATTGCGCCATAGTTGGGATGTTGTCGTCCCGAGCAAAGGAGCCATCCATGTCAGAACTTGCCACAGTTGGCATCGACCTCGCAAAGAGTGTCTTCCAGATCCATGGTGTCGATGGGAACGGTCGGGTTCTCGTACGCCGTCAGCTTCGCCGCAGCCAGTTGCTGGTGTTTTTCCAGAAGCGTCCACGATGCCTGATCGGCATGGAGGCTTGCGCAGGTTCTCACGATTGGGGGCGCAGGCTTCTGGAGATGGGGCACGACGTCCGGCTGATGCCGCCCTCCTATGTGAAGCCTTACGTGAAGCGCGGGAAGACGGATGCTGCGGATGCGGCCGCCATCTGTGAAGCCGTGACACGCCCCTCCATGCGGTTTGTCGCCATCAAGAGCGAAGCCTGCTCGTCGGTTCTGGTTCTTCACCGCACGCGAGACTTTCTGGTTCGCCAGCGCACGCAGATCGGCAACGCGATCCGGGCCCACATGACGGAGTTCGGCGTCATCGCGGCGAAGGGCGCGCAGAACGTCAATCGACTGAAGGATCAACTGGATCAACTGCCGGAAGTAGCTCGAATGCCTGTGAGTTTGCTCTTCGATCAGTTGGCCGAGACGGACAAGCGGATCGAGCGGCTGACCGACGAGCTCGAAGAGACCTACGCGCAAAGCGAGACAAGCCAGCGTCTAGCCACAATCCCAGGTGTGGGGATGCTGTCGGCGACGATCATCGCGGCGACGACGCCGGATGTCGACAATTTCGGCAGCGCAAGGGACTATGCCGCCTGGCTCGGCCTCACTCCCAAGCCGCACTCCACCGGAGGCAAGCAGAGGGTGGGCCGGATCTCGAAGATGGGCAATCGTTATATCCGACGCTTGCTGTATCTGGGCGCCATGGCGCAGATCATGCTCAGATGCAGACTCAAGCGCGAGCCGAGCTCGGACTGGCTATCGGGCATGCTGATGCGAAAGAAGACGAAGATCGTCGCCGTCGCTTTGGCGCATCGCATGGCACGAACAATATTCGCCGTCCTGAGGGACGGATCGCGTTACGAGCCGCAGTCAGCCTGACAGGCTCTCGGAATGGTCAGGGCAAAGTGAGGTGATGGCGAACAAACGGAGACGAAGAACCAGGACACCCCGATTAATCCGAAGCGCCTCGAGCGCGCTCGATTGAGTGGGACCTGTTCTCCAAGCGGATATTCATCAGGGCGCGCAGCGATCCCGTTGCACATTCAGACGCCGTATACATGGCCGCAACCGACCTGTTCACCAAACCCGATCCGATACCCTTGACCCGCAGGAGCCATCCATACACGGGTTAAAGTCGGGGCTGTAAGGCGGTAGGAAGAGCATTCGCGCGCCGGCCGCTTCGATCGCTTGGCGGGCGGCGGCGACTTTGTGAGCGGGCAGGTTGTCGAGGATGACGATGTCACCAACTCGAAGCGTAGGCGCCAATACATGCTCGGCATAAGCGGCGAACCATTCACCCGTCATCGGTCCGTCGAGGACCATCGGCGCAGTCATGCCCGTCAGGCGCAATGCGCCTGTAAAAGTAGTCTTTTTCCAGTGCCCGTGCGGGATCGGAGATCGGCACCGCATGCCCCGCTTTGCCCGTCCACGCAGGCGAGCCATCTTCGTCGATGCGCCGGTCTCGTCGATAAAGACCAACCGTTCGGGATCGAGATCAGGCTGGGCCTTGAACCAGGCGCGTCGCCGCGCGAGCACGTCGGGCCGATCCTGCTCGCTGGCGTGCGCTGTTTTTTTTGAAGGTCATCGAGTGACGGTCGAGAAAGCGCCAGATCGTGCTCGGCGCGAACACGACCGCATGCTCCGCCCTCAGAAATTCAGCCAACTCGACCAGTGTGATGTCGTCCTGACCTTCGATCACCGCTAGGATCGTATCCCGGTAGGCTTCGATCCGCTGGGAGCGCTTGTCTCCGCCTTGGGGCTTTGCCCGCGTCGCGCCGCTCTCTCGCCATTCGCGGACCCAGCGGACCGCGCTTGCCGCGGCAACACCGAAACGATCCGCCGCAGCCCGCCGCGACAGGCCACTCTCAACCGCTGCGATCACTCGCGAACGCAAATCCTCCGATATGGCTCTAACCATGCCTGCTGGCCTCCATACCCAGCCGACATGATGAATCAGATATTCTCCCCGATGGGAATCCCTCGCGATTCCATCAGGTCAGATTATGCTCTAGATGCTTGTTGTGCGCAATTCCGGCAGCGCCCGGTCTGGCTTCAACTCGCACCGGTCAGTGATCGACTTTGCGGATGTTGCGCCCGGCCGTGGGTGCAAGGCTCTCGGCGCCGGGCACTGAAGCCGGCGCGCCTTGAAGAACCCAGTCCGCCGCGACCTGCCCGATCACCGGCGCCAGCTGGATGCCATAGCCGCCGGCGCCGGCGGCGGTGACCAATGCCGGTTCCGACGCATCGATCGGTCCGACAAGCGGTCGATGATCGGCCGTGACAGGATAAAGGCCGGCCCAGCCACGGCCAAGCCGCGCGCCCGGCAGATCGGGCACCCGTTCCAGCAGCAGTTCGGCCAGCTGGACCTTCGATTGCTCCTCGCACTGATCGTTGTAATTGTCCGGATCCTCGGGAGCGACGGACGTCACCTTGTGGATCTCGGCAATCAACTCGCCTGGCTTGTCGTGGCGGAAGTTAAGGCCGCTGCCCTCGCCGTCCACGAGGTCCATGACCATCGGCATCGTATAGTCGAGCGGCCTGTCCAGATAGATGACGACCGCCTCATGTCGCTCAGGCCATATGTGCAGGCGCTGGCCGAAGAGTTCGGCGACCCCCGGCGCCCAGGCGCCGCCTGCGTTGACCACGGCATCGCATTCGAGCGGATCGCCATTGGTCTCCAGCCTGTAGCCGCCCGGCCGCCTTCCCACCCCAAGCACCTTGCG
Source organism: Mesorhizobium sp. URHB0026 (assembly GCF_054059755.1). Classification (NCBI taxonomy): domain Bacteria; kingdom Pseudomonadati; phylum Pseudomonadota; class Alphaproteobacteria; order Hyphomicrobiales; family Phyllobacteriaceae; genus Mesorhizobium; species Mesorhizobium sp. URHB0026. The sequence continues at coordinate 5,415,772 of NZ_JBSSCN010000001.1, forward strand.
GTACTGGCGGATGTCGCCGCCCTTTTCACGCACGATCCGCGCCACGAAATTGCACATGTCATATGGATCGAGAAAGCCGTTGTCGGGTCCGAACAAACCCCCTTCCAGCCCGTCGGGACTGAGATGGGGAACAAGGTCCCTGAGTTCATTCGCATGGATCAGGCGCGACTTCAGGCCGGCCCCGCCCTGAATCTCGACTGATTTCGCGAACAGCTCCATCTGCGCGGGCGTGCGCGCGAGCCGAAGATAGCCGATGTGGTTGAATTGAAGCCCCTGCCCCTCCCATTGGCGAAACCGGCGGAACGAATGAACGCGAAGCATGATCTCGAACGGATCGGTAAATTGCGACCCGACAACCCCGACCGACCTGCCGCTCGAGCCCGAAGCGATCGACTGCGCTTCCAGCACCGTCACGCGCGCGCCCTGTTCGAGGAGGTTGAGCGCCGTGCATAGGCCGAGCGTGCCCGCACCGATCACCGCGACATGAGGGGAAGCTGTCATATAGGGTCACCTGCTTTCAGGCATGATCCGAGAAGTGGGAACCGGTTTTCTCGGACTAACGGTTTCCGTTTGTCCAGAGATCATGCTTCGACAAAGGGATAGGGAGGTGAATCGACGGCACGTCATCCTGATCCTCGATGCGCGGCGATCTCGCCCAGGGTCTCGTCGATTGCATGCAGAATGCTGCGCGCGTCCGCTAGTGTCATTGGCGTCGAGAGCGCGAACAGGCCGTAGCTGGCGGACAGGACCCCGCGGCCGAGCAAGCCCTTGTGGAACGTATCGAACCTCCTGTGCTCGGCCTGCCCCGGATAGACGGATCTATAGTCCGTAACCGGATGCGAGGTGAAATGAACCTTGAACAGCGAACCGAGGCCCACGCATTGGCCGGCAAGGCCATGCCTGTCGAACGAGGCGGAGATCCCTTCGCGCAGGAATGCGCCCAGCGTATCGAGATGGGCAAAGCTCTCCTTCGTCAGCGCCCGCATCGAGGCGAGCCCGGCCCGCATGGTCACCGGATTGGCGGTGAACGTGCCGCCATGGGGAAGGGCGGGCTTGCCCCTGGTCGGATCGAACACCGCCATTACATCGGCGCGCCCGCCAACCGCGCCCACAGGGAAGCCGCCGCCGATGATCTTTCCGAGCGCGGTCAGGTCGGGCTGGATGCCCCACAACCCCTGCGCGCCCGACCAGCCGAGGCGAAACGAGATGACTTCGTCGAAGATGACCAGGGTCCCGGCCGCGCGGGCGATCTCGACCATTGCGCGCAGATAGTCCTGGCGTGCAGGGATCAGGCCGGCACGATTGGGCATCGGATCGATCAGCACGCCTGCTATGCTGTCGCTCTGAGCGGCGAAGACGGCGAGTAGCGCCTCGATATCGTTGAAGGGCACGGCAATCACATCGTCCAGCACCCCGCGCGGCGTTCCCTTTGCGTAAGGCGTCGATCTTGGCATGTCGCCCCAATTGGCCGGGGAACTGTCCAGGCTCACCTCGGCGAAATCATAAGACCCGTGGTAGGCGCCTTCGATCTTGACGATCTTCGGCCGCCCGGTGAAGGCGCGCGCGGCCTTGATGGCCATCATCACCGCCTCCGTGCCGGAGTTGGTGAAGCGGATCCGGTCGACCGAGGGCAGCCGGTGGACGAGAAGCTCGGCAAGCTCGATCTCGCTGAGCGTCGGGGCGCCGAAGGCCGTGCCGAACGGCAGTTGCTCGACCACGGCGGCAGCGACATCGGGATGCGTGTAGCCATGGATCATCGCGGTGAAATTGTTGATGCAGTCATAGTAGACGTTGCCGTCGACATCCCAGACCCTGCACCCCTCGCCTCGCGCGGCATAAATCGGAAACGGATCGAGAAAGACAGTGGTGCGCGTATTGCCGCCCGGCATCACTTTCTTGGCGCGCTCGAAGAGGCTCTTTGATCCAGGCATGGCGTCGGGATAATGCGGCATGGCTCTCGCTGGCGAATTTGACCGTCAAGGCAGCGGCGGCACCACCGCTCGTCGCAATGCTATGGCCAGCTTCCGCACCGACGCAATCGGCCAGGCGGGGTATGCGACACGACCAAGGCCGTCGCCTACCATTATCCTCCCGCCGCCACTGCCCGGTTCGGATGCCTGAGGTGGGTTGGCGTGATGCCGGTCTGCTGGCGGAACACACGGCTGAAATGGCCGGCATTGGTGAAGCCGCAGCGGTAGGCGATATCGCCGATCTGCAAGTCGCTGCCTTCCAGCAGCGACTTCGCATGATGCACCCTGAGCGCCAGATATGCCGCCATCGGGCCGATGCCCAGTTCCAACCCGAAGAGCCGTTCGAGCTGGCGCCGCGAGCAGTTCAGGCGGCTTGCGATCTCGGCCACCGACAGCGTCTCCTGCAGGTTGCTCTCCATCAACAGCAAGGCCCGCTTCACCGCCCGGCTCGACGCCGCCGGAAACAGGTCGCCGACGGGCTGCACGTCGCGGCTGCTCCTGATCCGGTCGAGCACCAGGATCTTGGCGGCCTTCTCCGCCGCCTTCTGGCCGATGAACTGGGACACGAAATGGCCCGCGAGGTCGGCGGCACCCGTGCCGCCCGCGCATGTCGCGCGGCCCCGTTCGACGGTAAAAAGGCTGTCGGCATGGGCGTTGACCTCCGGGAACCGGCTGCGGAAATCCTTGATGTGGAACCAGCTGACGGCGGCGCTGTAGCCATCGAGCAATCCATAGCGCGCCAGCACGAAGCTTCCCGTGCAGAGCGCCGTCAGCGGCACGCCCTTGCCGGCGGCACGCAAAAGGAACGCCTCCTTCTCGGAACTCAGGCTGCGGTTTGTGTCGAGCAGGCCGCCGACCACGACCACGTTGTCGAAATCCTCGGGGTTGCCGATCCCCCCGGTCGGCAGCAATTCGACGCCGCAACTTGCCCGGATCGGCAGGCCGCGTTCGCCGACGATCTCCCAGTCGAACTCTATCCTGCGGCTGCGGTCGCCCTCATCGCCCGCCAGCCGCAGCGTGTCGATGAACAGCGACAGCGGCGACAGCGTGAAGTCGCGAACGAGGAGAAACGCAAAACGCCTGGCCATTATTGTTCAAAACCGTACTCGTGCACTCTGTTGCGCATCAGTCGCCACCCCCTTATACAGCCCGTGTCGGAAAAGGCAGAGTTGGTTTGGTAAGCCCAACTCCTTTCGCCAGCGAATTCCTTTCGCCGGGAAAGTTCTGGTCTTTGGCTTCGTGCACGAGATCCCCGCGACGAACATCGGACGCTGCTCAAGCGCCCAATCGTTCGTCCGTGTGGGTCTCAACGCGAGGAACGCTCCGGTCGAACATCGACCAAGGAGTAGTTCATGCACAACCCCAATTCATATGATGTCGTGATTGCCGGTGCCGGCCCCGTCGGCCTGTTTCTCGCCTGTGAGCTGCGCTTGGCGGGCCTCGCCGTGCTGGTGCTGGAGCAGGCCGAGCATCCCAGCTCGCCTCTCAAGCGGCTGCCCTTCGGCATGCGCGGTCTTTCAGCGCCTACCATCGAAGCTTTTCACCGTCGCGGCCTGCTCGGCGACATCGCCGCGCCGCAACAGGCGGGCAGCGGCGTTGCGGATGCCGCGCACTGGATGCAGCAGGCGCGCCGGCCCGGCGGCCATTTCGCCGGCATCCAGTTCTACCTCGACACCGTCGATAGCTCGAAATGGCCTTATCGGCTGCCGGACGCGGCCGGCACCCACATGGCGTCCGACATGGAGGCCATCGAAACCCTTCTGGCCGCGCGGGCTAGCGCGATCGGCGCCGAGATCAGGCGCGGCCTCCGCGTCGAGGACGTCAAGCAGTCGGATGACCACGTGACCATCCGCGCCGGCGGCGAGACGTTTCGCGCGCGCTGGCTCGTCGCCTGCGATGGCGGCCGCAGCGCGGTTCGCAAGGCCGGCGGCTTCGAATTCGCCGGCACCGATCCCGAATTCACCGGCTATTCCGTCGAGGTCGAGTTGGCCGATCCCGACAAACTTCAAGTGGGCCGCCGCTACACGGCGACGGGCATGTATACTTACGCGCGGCCGGGCACGATCGCGATGGTCGAGTTCGACGGCGGCGCTTTCCATCGCACCCGGCCGGTCACACCAGAGCACGTGCAGGCGGTGTTGCGCCGCGTTTCAGGCACGGATGTCACCCTGACGGAACTCCGGCTTGCCACCACCTGGACGGACCGCGCCCACCAGGCGACGGCCTACCGCAGGGGCCGCGTGCTGCTCGCCGGTGATGCCGCGCACATCCATTCCCCGCTCGGCGGCCAGGGGCTCAACCTTGGACTTGGCGACGCGATGAACCTTGGCTGGAAGCTTGCCGCGACCATCCGCGGCGACGCGCCGGCGGGCCTGCTCGACAGCTATTTCGACGAGCGGCACCCCGTCGGCGCGCAGGTTCTCGACTGGTCGCGCGCCCAGGTCGCGTTGATGCGGCCGAGCCGCGGTTCGCGCGCACTCGAAGCCATCATTCGCGACCTCATCGGCACGCGCGACGGCGCGACATACTTCGCCGGGCGCGTCTGGGGCGTGTCCCTGCGCTACGAACTCGGCAGCGCCCATCCCCTGGTCGGCCGTAGCGCGCCCGACTTCGAACTGGCCGACGGGACAAGGCTCGGCGAGCTTCTGAGGTCCGGGCGCGGCTTCCTTCTGGACTTCGACGGCCATGCCCCGCTTCAGGCGCTTGCCAGCCGCTGGAAGAACCGGATTAGCTATGTCGTCGGCAATGCCGGGGAGCGGCTGGGCTTGACTGCCCTGCTCGTGCGCCCCGATGGCTTCGTCGCCTGGGCCACCGACGTTGATCCAGACCTCGAGGGAGTTGCCAAGGCCGCGGCGCGGTGGTTTGGCGAACCCGAATGAAGCGTGTCCATCGGGCAGCGAATCAAAGTGCCCCGCCTATGAAACCGAACACCCGCCAGGTCCCCTGCTAGGGGGAACTGATCGAGCCTGATTTCGGTTGTCTGTTGTGCGAACGATCGTTGCACGGCAGGCACCTGACGAGCGAAGATGAGACATGAAACCTGCAGCCAAGCAGCGCGGTTCCCTGCGGAAGTTCCTAGGTGGCATCGCAGCGGCGATCGCGACCACCCCTGATCGGACGGCCGAGCAAGGCGCGAGCGCCGCGTCAATGGTTGCCGAATGGCCGCTGCCGCCATCGGCGACGCTTGGCTCCTCCTTGCGCCTGAAAGGGATCGAACGCGAAGTACGAGCCAGGCTGCCCTGGACAGCGAGGAAATTTGCCAAGGCCGAGACCGGCCGCATCGTCTTGCGCATGCCGCAAGCCGACGCGGATGCGTTCCGGGCCGCCTCGGCGACCATCTCCAGGACGCTGGAAGGGATCGAAGCGCTGGCCGTGCTTCCGCGAGAAGCGGAGGACATTCTTACCATCTCGCCGCGCGAGCGGCACAAGTGGCTCAGGGATGGTCGCCTGAAAAGCATCGGCACGCGCACCGTGAAGATGCGCGGGCGATCCAAGGCCGTGACCTTCCATGTCTTCGATCCACGCCACATCGAGGACGCTCTTGATCGTGACTTGGCGACCGCCTGGCGGGAAGAGGACGCGCGGGAAACATCCGAAAACAGGCGGCGCGGAGCCGGCAAGGCCGCACTGACGCGAGCAGGCAAGCGGACGGGCAACGCCCGCAGGACCAGGAATTCGAGAAAAGACGATTCGCCAACGCTCGAGGGCTGGGACACGTTCGAGGCGGAGGGATTGCTGCGGTAAAAAGCAACAACTCCAGCAAAACGTGTAAAGATTTTCCGGCGAGGGATCGCGCTCGCGCCGCATTCCCGTCTATGGATACCTCGCCTTACCGGGGCCAGCAGCGCCGAGATCGCCCTGCAATTCCTTGGGCAGGGGAAGGCTCGAACATTGCAGATGGACGTCGCGGGCGAGCAGCTTTCGCTGCTTCTGCTCGTGCTCCTTGGTGGCCGCTATGATCCCCAAGCCATACGGGCCAAGTGCGACGAATTCCCAACCCGGATGCGTTTTTTCGCGGACCGCGTAGTCCGAGGCCGCCGCTCGAGCTTGCTGGCATTGCGGCGTTGCCCATTTCTGGTCCTGCTGCGAAAGCGAGGCTCCGTAGTCGACCGGAGAGGTCGCGCATCCGGTCATCGTCGCCGCCAATGCGGACATTGCAAGCCCCACGGCAATTTTCATCCAGAATCCCCTTGCCAACCACCGTGGAGACTACACGGACGCCGTCATCTCACAAGACGACCGTTGCGACCAGAGCCGGCCTCGTTTCGGGGCGGCCCGCCCATCGCCAGCATTTGGACCGCGGCTTGGAACCAATGATGGGCGAGACTGTTCAGTTGTAACTTGATACGACGCCGACATTCTTGCCGGCGGGCAAGGCGGCCATCTTCAGGAGTTCCCATCATGACCATTTCGTCCGGATTTCGTTCAATCGCCATTGCCGCGATCGCCGCTGCGGGCGTCAGCCTGGCCAGCGCCGCGCATGCCGACAGCGGTAAAATCCGCTTCTCCGTCTACAAGGCGGCCTTCTTTGTCGGCGGCTCAGGTGGCGAGGGCACGCTGACTTTCCATGGTCGCAAATACCCGATCTCGATCGGCGGCGTCTCGGGCGGCCTCGCCTTCGGGGTCTCCAAGACCTATTTCCAGGGCACCGTGCGCCACATCAAGCGCGTCCGGGACGTGACTGGCGTATACGGCGCCGCCGGCGGCGGCGGCACGCTCGGCAAAGGCGCCCAGGTGATCGTGATGACCAACGACAAGGGCGCCCAGCTTGAACTCACGGGCCGACAGGTGGGCCTGCAGGTCAACGCCGATCTGAGCGGGCTCGCCATCTCGCTGAGATAAGCCTCGTGGCATGAAGCGCGTCGCCATGACCGTGCGACGCGCTCCGGCACACATGTTGAACTGGAAATCAGCTCCTCAGCCCGGGTGCTTCCTGTCCAGTGCGCTCGACATATTCCGTATAGCCGCCACCATAGGTGTGGATGCCTTCCGGCGTCAGTTCGAGCACGCGGTTCGACAGCGCGGCCAGGAAATGCCGGTCGTGCGAGACGAACAGCATCGTGCCCTCATACTGCGACAACGCCTCGATCAGCATCTGCTTGGTTGTGATGTCCAGATGGTTGGTCGGTTCGTCCAGCACCAGAAGGTTGGGCGGATCGAACAGCATCAGCGCCATCACCAGCCTTGCCTTCTCGCCGCCTGACAGCACCCGGCATTTCTTCTCGATCTCGTCGCCGGAAAAGCCGAAACAGCCGGCAAGTGCCCGAAGCGGCGCCTGGCCGGCCTGCGGAAAATTATCCTCCAGCGTCTGGAACACGGTGCGCTCGCCTTCGAGCAACTCCATGGCGTGCTGGGCGAAATAGCCCATTTTCACACTCGGTCCCCGCGCCACCGTGCCGGTATCGGGATCGGAAGCGCCGGCCACCAGCTTCAGCAGCGTCGATTTCCCCGCGCCATTGACGCCCATGATGCACCAGCGCTCGCGGCGGCGGACCTGGAAGTCGAGCCCTTCGTAGATGGTGCGGCTTCCGTAGGCCTTGTGCACGTTCTTCAAGGTGACGACGTCCTCGCCGCAGCGCGGCGCCGGCTGGAACTCGAAATTCACCACCTGGCGGCGCTTTGGCGGCTCGACGCGGTCGATTTTGTCTAGCTTCTTCACCCGGCTCTGCACCTGCGCGGCATGCGAGGCACGCGCCTTGAAGCGCTCGATGAAGGCGATCTCCTTGGCCAGCATCGCCTGCTGACGCTCGAACTGCGCCTGCTGCTGCTTGTCGGCGATCGCCCGCTGCTGCTGGTAGAATTCGTAATTGCCGGAATAGGCGGTGAGCGATCCCGCATCGATCTCGACGATCTTGTTGACGATGCGGTTCATGAACTCGCGGTCGTGCGAGGTCATCAGCAGCGCGCCGTCATAGCCTTTCAGGAACTGCTCAAGCCAGATCAGGCTCTCAAGGTCGAGATGGTTCGACGGTTCGTCGAGCAGCATGGCGTCTGGCCGCATCAGCAGGATGCGGGCCAGCGCCACGCGCATCTTCCAGCCGCCCGAGAGCTTGCCGACATCGCCGTCCATCATCTCCTGGCTGAAGCCCAGACCATCAAGCACTTCGCGCGCGCGGCCGTCCAGCGCATAGCCGTCGAGTTCCTCGAAGCGATGCTGCGCCTCGCCATACTTTTCGATGATCTCATCCATCCGGTCGGCCTGGTCGGGGTCGGCCATCGCAGCCTCGAGTTGCGCCATTTCGGCCGCCACGTCGCTCACCGGCCCAGCACCGTTCATCACTTCCGCGACCGCGCTGTGGCCCGCCATGTCGCCGACATCCTGGCTGAAATAGCCGATGGTGACGCCACGATCGACCTGCACCTGGCCCTCGTCAGGCTGCTCCTGGCCCGTGATCATGCGAAACAAGGTCGTCTTGCCGGCGCCGTTCGGCCCGACGAGGCCGATCTTCTCGCCCTTCTGCAGCGTGGCCGACGCCTCGATGAAGACAAGCTGACGGCCGTTCTGCTTGCCGATGTTTTCAAGTCTGATCATGGTGGTCCGGGGGAGGCTCGAAGGAGATTGGAGGATTTGCCCGCGCCCTTACGCGAATGAAGATGCCAGGGGAAGAGGCAGAAGCGCCGCGGATGCCTTGGCGGAGCACGAGGCGCCGATCTCCTCGGCCGGGGGGATCGGCTGTTTGCATGGCTGCTCCTGCCTGCCGGCGCACGTAAAAATCGACGGCCGTCGAAATCCGCGATTGTCGAACGACTTCGGTTTGGCGGCCTTTACAGGCTGACCATCGACATCAACAGGACAGGACCATGGCAATGGCCAAGATGCTCGTGATCTACAAAACCCCGGCCGATCCGGCCGCGTTCGACCGGCACTATTTCGACGTTCATATACCGCTTGCCAAGAAGCTTCCCGGGCTGCGGCGCTACGATGTCAGCAGGCGACCCATCGTCAAGCTGTCGGCGGGCGAGATGCCTTATCTGGTGGGAACATTGTATTTCGACAGCCTCGACGACATCCGCACCGCCTTCGCCTCGGTAGTCGGCGTCGCCTGCGCCGCCGACCGGCGGATACTGGCTCCGGGCGACGACGATCTGACGATGCTGTTGTTCGACGCCGACGAGGTGTGATCCCGACCGCCAGAAACACTCCAGAAACAAGATTCAACATCCGGGAAAAACTGAGGAAAACATCGTCGGGCATAACATGCTCGTGGCAACCGGACAGCGGTCGCCACCAATGCAAGGGATGCTGCCCGCGATGCAACGACATTCGACCGGATGGATGAGTGCGCTCGCAGGCATTTCGCTGGCCATGCTCGCGGTCGCACAGTCGGGTGCGGAGGCGGCGGTCACCCGAAGCGAATATTGCAGCCGGCTCGGTCTTCAACTCGACGGCGCCATCCGGACCAAGGCCGAACCCGGTGCCAGTGCGAGCCAGATCGCGCAGGCAACGGCACTGCAGGACAAGGCGAACCGGTTCTGTGCCGAGAGCAAGCAGGCGCAAGGCATCCGGACCTACGCCAACGCCCTGAAGCTCCTCGGTGTGACACCGGTCGACCTCAACCAGTGACGAGCAATCATCCCCCTTGAAGACCTGTCACGAAAAAGGGCGGCTTTTTCCTGCGGGCAATTGCGCGAGCGGTCCGCCCCTCGCCCGCTCTCGTGCCGATAGCTTACTTCTCGCCCGGATGCTGGAAGCCCCCCTGCTTCCATCGGCCGCTTTCCATGGTCTGCAGCCGGGCCACGTGCTGGCGCGCTGCGTATGGAAGAGATGATGCACGGTTAGCCGGCGAGATTGATGGAAAAAACAACCAGTTGGCAGAACTTCCCGATTCAGATGCTGAACGCCGTTAGGCAATGCCAAGCGCCGCCGGAATTCCAATCCTCATCTTCGCCTCCTCTTCAACGACCGCCATCACCATGGCAGTCCCGCCGTCACCACGGCAATCTCTTGCCATCGCGAAAAAAGCCACCGGTCGGGCCGTCGTCCGGCAAGGTCGCGGCCCAGACGATGCCGGCCGCTCCTTGCGCGACCGGGCGTCCGCCCGGTCCGCCCATGTCGGTGGCGACCCAGCCAGGGCAGACGGCATTGACCAGTACGCCGGAGCCGCGCAGCTCCGCCGCCAGCACGCGCGTCAATGCGTTGAGCGTCGCCTTCGAGGTCGAATAGGCCGGCGCCCCCGGCCCCATCGAGGCCAGCGAACCGCCTTCGGACGACACATTGACCAGTCGGCCGTGGCCGCCCGCCCCGAGCAGCGGCGCGAAGGCGGCGGCCGCCCGCCAGGCGCCGAAGACGTTGGTCTCGAACGCCTCGCGGATGACGGTCCAGTCGGGCCGCGAGGCGCGCGAGCCGGTGTCGTAATGGACGGCGGCATTGTTGATCAGCACGTCGAGCCGGCCGAACCGCCGCTGGACCCCTTCGGCTGCCGTCCGAGCCGCGTCAGGCGCGGCGACATCGAGCGCGATGACCTCGACATGGCCATCGAGCGCCTTGGCCGCCGCCTCGCCTTTGGCGACATCGCGCACGCCGAGCAGTACGGTAAAGCCGAGCTTGGCTAATTGACGGCCGGTTTCCTGACCGATGCCGCGATTGGCGCCTGTGACGAGGGCGACTTTGCCGGAATGGATGCTCATCTGTCATGCCTTTGTGGATGTCGACCATCGAAGCGAAGATGGCACGGACGGAATTGATTTATTAGGCGGCGGAGACCACAGTCATTGTGCGATCGGTTGCATGAGTTGCGTGGGCAGGAATCGGGTGTCGGCAGGCGCCGCGCCATGCGATCGGTGATCCATCACGACGACCGGTCATGCTCACGCTTCACGATTATCCGCCATCGCGGAACGGCTGGAAAGTCCGGGTCCTGCTCGGATTGCTTGAGATTCCCCACGACAGCCACCCCGTCTCGATTTTCGAGGGCGAGAGCCATACGGACGCCTTCCAGGCGGGCTCAACCCGGCAGGCGCTGTTCCCGTACTTCAACTCCAAGACGGCAGCGCAATTGCCGAATCCAATGCGATCCTCACCTACCTCGCCGAAGGCACGCCCTTCCTGCCGCCGGACCGCTATCGGCGTGCCAAGGTCATGCAATGGCTGTTCTTCGAACAACACAATGTCGAGCCCATCATCGGCTCGCTGCGCTTCTGGACCTCGACCGGACGGCTTGAGCGCAACCAGGCCATGGTTGCCGGAAAACGCGAAGCCGGAGCCCGCACGCTCGCCACCCTGGACCGCAGCCTTGGCGAGACGCCGTTGATCGCCGGCAGCGACTTCACCATCGCCGACGTCGCCGTCTATGCCTACAGCCACCGCGCCGGCGATTGCGGCTTTTCGCTGCCTGACTATCCGGCGTTCGCCGCATGGACGGACCGCGTGCGCGATGCCATCGGACCCGGCTACCCCGTCCATCCCTACGGTATCGATCCGCATTCCGGAGCCTGAGCGCATGCGCCGACAGGCCCGGGCTACAGCGGATCATGGCTCCCCGCCAGAATCCGTCTCTGTTTACACCGCGGTGGAATAGGGATACTTTTTATCCTTAATAGGTCGGTCGGTACCGACCCCGGAACCCGTGGATGATCCTGAAAAGCCAAGTCGAATGGGCACTGCACTGCTGCGCCATTCTCGCCGGTCTGCCCGAGGGACGGTATCTCTCGACAAAAGCGCTTGCCGAGTTCCACGGCCTTCCCAAGGAATATCTCTCCAAGGCACTGCAAAGCCTGTCGCAGGCGGGACTGGTGCACACCACGCTGGGGCCGTCGGGTGGATACCGGTTGGCGCGGACGCCGGCAGAGCTGACCTTCCTCGACATCGTGGAGGCGGTTGAGGGCAAGGCGCGGACGTTTGTTTGCAACAATATCCGCGAGAACAATCCGTGTCGTCCCCAAGGCTATTGCGAAAGCAACCCTTGCCCGGTGGCGCGCATCATGTGGGAGGCCGATGAGGCCTGGCGCGCAAAATTGCGCGCCGTCAGGCTTTCCGACCTCACCGAAGCGTTGGCGCTCGACATCCCCGCAGAGCTTTGGAAAAACAGCTTCGAATGGGTGCTAGAGCGCGCCGGATGAACGTGGCCGCATGACCGTCGCGGGCGGCTGGTCTCCCGTCGCCGGCAATAGGACGGCGTAGCTCTGAGGCGACATCGCAAGGCGCAGACCATTCGTCTCGCAATGGCGGTGGATGAGGTCGATCACCTCATTCCTCGCCAGCAACCGGTCCCCTGGACCGGCCATGCAAAAGAGCAGGTCCATGCCGATCGCCACCGCGTCGATCTCCTTGAGCGCGACGAGCGGTGGCGGCTCCTTGACGATCCGTTTGCAGCTCTGGAGGACCGCGAACATCGCCTCTTGGATGACGTGCGGCGCGTGCGTGGCCGCGATCCGAATGGTCAGGGTCATCTGCTGCGTCGCGTCGGGACGGCTGAGATTGGTCAGGCTGAGCTTCGCCAAGACGCTGTTGGGAAGGACGACGATATTATGCGCACCGGTAAGCAGATGCGTGGAGCGCCAGGTTGTTTCAACGACACGTCCTTCCGTGCCGTCGCTCAGCATGATCCAGTCGCCGAGCGTGTAGGGTCGGCCCAGCGTCAGCGCGATGCCGGAGAAGACGTCACCAAGCGTGTTCTGCAGCGCAAGTCCGACCATGATCGCGACCACGCCTGACGTTGCCGCCAGCGTTCCGATGGGAGCACCGAAGACGAAGCCCGTTATCGACAGCGCCACGCCGAGATAGATCGCGGCGACCACCAGGTCCTGGAGCAGGCGCGCTTCTCGCGGCCTGTGCTCCAGAACGACGTAGAGGCGCACGAAGCCGACGAGCGTCCAGGCAAGATGCGTCCACCAGAGGATCCGCGCGGACTTCGCCAGATACGCGCCCGTTCCCTGGAGGTCCGCCTGGTCGACCCAATGCGGCAGGATGCCGCCGAAGCCGAGCACGGCCGTCATGACGGCGAAGAACAGGATCTGGACGATCAGGCGTGCCATGGGACGCCCACGGCCCTGGAAATACCAGACGACGATGCCGGCAAGCCCGAGAAGGTTGATCAAGACCAGAGCCAGGAAATGATGATCGCCGAACATGGGCTCACCGACAGTATTGGCTGGCGGCAGGGCCGGACGCGAGGAAGGGCGACCGGCCTTGCGCCCCTATTTCTTGGCCGGATAGGTTAATTCCTTCTGGGCGCTATCGACCACGAACACCGCCAGCAGCTTCGCGGGCTTCGTCTCGCTGCCGTTTTCGCTCACGCTGTGGCGATCACCCGGCATCTCCGAAAAGCTCTCACCGGCTTTGTAGACCTTGACCGGGTCGTCGTTGACCTGGCTGCGGATGGAGCCTTCCAGAACGGTGGCATAGATGAAGGCGGAGCTTGGATGCGTATGCGCCTCCGAGTAGCCGCCGGGGCCATATTCGACGAGGATGCCCTTGATGCTTTTGCCCGGGGCATTCGGCAGTTCATGCTCATAGACGAGGGTGACCTTGGCGGCCTTCTCGCCGGCGTGATGGGCCTCCTTGGCTCCAACCTGGCCGGCCAGTGCCGCTGTCAGGGCGAGCGCGATGGCGATTGACTTGATCATTCGAAAACTCCTTTGTGTGTTGAGCTACGGCGCATCCCCTGGCGGTCATTTCCGCGCCGCGGTGGCGAACCATTGTTCGAAGGTGATGCGGCCAAGGCGCGGATTGTTGTCGGAGACGAGCGAAGTGTCGTTCAGCCTCGCGCCGAAGTAGAGCGCCTCCGGATCAGCCACGACCTCGCGGGGATCGCCGACAGCCTTGAGGTAGCGGGCGACGAGTTCGCTCATCCGCGCACGCTCCGGACCGGAAATCTCGATCATGCCGTTGATCGGCGCGCCGAGCGCGATCTCGGCCATCACATCGGCGACGTCGTCCGATGCGATGGGCTGCACATAGGCCGGGGACAGGTGCACGGCCTCGCCGACCGTGCCGGACTTGGCGATGCTGGCCAGGAATTCCATGAACTGCGTCGAATGAACGATGGTGTAGGGGATGCCGGAGGCCTTGATAAGCTCTTCCTGGACGAGCTTGGCACGAAAATAGCCGCAGTCCTGCAGGCGTTCGGTTCCGACAACCGAGAGTGCGATGTGGTGCCTGACCCCGGCAATTTTGCCCGCGGCGAGCAGGTTGCGGCCTGAAGTGGTGAAGAAATCCATGGCGGGCTGGTCCTCGAACGAAGGTGAATTGGCGAGGTCGATGACGACCTCGGCGCCAGCGAGCGCCGCCTCCAGGCCTTCGCCCGTGATGGTGTTGACGCCGGTATTCGGGGCGGCGGCAACCACCTCACAGCCCTGCTTGCGCAGCCGTTCGACCGTCTTGGAGCCGATAAGCCCGGTGCCCCCGATGATGACGATTTTCATGATAGTCTCCGTTCGCGGTCGCGCCGCGTCGTTGATGGTTTCGTTGAGGGAGAGGTCAGTTCAGGCCGGCCTTGTCGAGGCCGTAGAGCTTGTCCGCGGAGCCGGGCACGGCCTTGAAGGCGACGCTGACACGGTTCCAGGCGTTGATGGCCATGATCGAGAAGGTGAGGTCGGAGATTTCCTTCTCCGAAAGCTGCCCGCGCACGCGTTCATAGAGCTCGTCCGGGATACCGCCTTCGGGGAGTTTGGTGACGGCTTCGGTCCAGGCAAGGGCGGCACGTTCGCGGGGAATGAAAAGGATCGATTCGCGCCAGACGGGGAGATGGTACAGCCGCAACTCGCTCTCACCGTGGATCTTTGCTTCCTTGACGTGCATGTCGAGGCAGAAGGCGCAGCCATTGATCTGGGATGCCCTGACGTGGACCAGATCGCGGAGCTTCTCTTCGATCGCGCCATGTGTCTCGGCCATGCTGAAATCGAGGAGCTTCTTGAAGAGTTCAGGCGATTGCTGGGCGGCGTTCAGGCGCTGCGTCATGGCTTTTCCTTTATGGATATCTAACGTCATTAAGGACATTTAATATCCATAATGACTGGACAGTAAAGCGCCACCCGCTTAGGATGCGGACATAAGGCTTATGTCGAAAAGTATGAGGGCGAGGATGGACGTCGTATCAGCGTTGCGAACGTTCCTGCGGGTGGCGCAGACAAAATCCTTCTCAGCGGCCGCCATCGACCTCAATCTGACGCAGCCGGCTGTATCCCGCCAGGTCTCCGCGCTGGAATCGCATCTCAAGACGCGCCTCCTGCACCGCACGACGAGCGCGCTCGCTTTGACGGCGGAGGGTGAACGGATGCTGCCGATGGCGCTGCGCGTCATCGAAGCGGTCGAAGCGCTCGGCGAGGCCACCGGCGCCGAAGCGGCAGCCATATCCGGAAAGGTGAGGCTCAGCCTGCCGACGCCCCTCGGCGTCTTCCTCAGCGACCGTATGGGAGAGCTGTTGGAGCGCCATCCGGCACTTCAGGTCGAGTTGCTCCTTCGGGATGAACCGTCGGACGTGGTCGCGAATGCGATCGATCTCGAGGTACGCCTCGGGCCGGTCTGTGACAGCAGCCTGATCTGCCGCCGGATCGGCTGGACAACTGCCTTTCTCGTGGCCTCCCCAGCCTATCTCGAGGGACGCAGCACACCGCGGACGCCGCAAGACATCAAGGATCACTCCTGCATTTGCTACAGCCGTGGCGGCGACGGCCGGTCATGGTCGTTCTCCAGTGGAGCAGAGGAAGTCGTTCTGCGGATTGAGCCCCGCCTCGTCGCCAACAATTCGATGGCCGTCCATCGCGCGACCCTGGCGGGAGCCGGGCTTGCGGTGCTTTCCCACATCCTCGCCGGATCGGACATCGAAGCGGGGAGTCTGGTCAAGCTGATGCCGGATTTTCCGCCGACGCGCCTGCCGATCAATGTCGTCTACCCGTCCCGCCGGAATATCCCGCTGCGTGTGACAACGGTCCTCGACTTTCTTGTCCAGGCCGTCCGCGGCGATGTCTTGATGGCTTCGTCGGCGCCCGCGCGTACAATTCCCGAACCCTTGACCCACATTCCCGCGTCTTAAGGCTCCTATTTCTTTCCCTGCGGATAGATCGTCTCGCCGCGCTTCAGCATCGCCACGAAGGTTTCGATCTTCTTCTTGCGCCCGGCTTCGGTCTTCATGTTGTGGGTGCGGAAGGCGAGCGAGAAGCGGTTCTGCGCGCTGAGCTTTTCCAGCATCGCCTTGGCAGCCGGCTCGGCATCGATCGCCGCTTGCAGATCATCGGGGATTTTCATTTCCTTGCCGCTGCCATAGGCACGTGCCCAGCGCCCGTCGGCCTTGGCCGCCTCGACCTGTTTCAACCCGTGCTCGGTCATGCGGCCCTCCTCGATGAGCCGCGCGACATTGTCGATGTTGATCTTGCTCCAGATGCTTTTTTTGCCGCGCGGCGTGTAGCGCTGCAGGAAACTGTTCTCGTCCAGTCCCTTGCGCACGGCGTCGATCCAGCCGAAGCACAGCGCGACGTCGATGGCTTCCTTCGGTGTGATCGACTTCAGTCCCGACCCCACCTTGTGGACCTTGATCCACACTTCGGTTTCCGTGGCGTGGTGCTGGCCGAGCCAGGCGTAGAAGCTCGCCGCATCGGGGAATTCCCGGACCTTGTCGGGGTCGACCTTGACCGGCGCCATCAGCCGGCATGTCCGTTCAGGATTGTCGTCATCGGTATTACCTTCATCATCGTGCGATTGCCGCCATCATGGCATGACCCATTGTCAGTTTTCGTCAGCAATGGAGCACGCGGTCAGGAAGCACCGGAACGTGCCATCCAGCACCGCGTTGCGGCAAGAGCGCACCGTTCGATGGAGGTTTCCTGATGGCAATCGAAACCATTTTCGCCCATGTCAGTTGCTCCGACCTCGAGGCCAGCATCGGCTGGTACGGAAAACTCTTCGGCAAGCCGCCGCTGCGCCGGCCGATGCCGAGGCTGGCCGAATGGCAATTCACCGACAGTGCCGAAGTGCAGCTGTTCGAGGACAAGGAGAAAGCCGGCACCTCGACACTGACGCTCGGCGTGCTGCCGCTGGCGCCCGAGAGACAGCGGCTTGCCGATGCCGGTCTCGAACCCGGCCCGATCGAGGAGGCCGACCATTTCTGGATCATGCGCATGCGCGATCCCGACGGGAACCTGGTGGTGTTCGCGAGCGCGGAACGCGAATAGGAGCGCCGAACTGCCCGCGCAGGACGGCATTTCCCTCCTGCGCCCCAGGACGGGGAGATAGGCCGCCTAGGCCGGCGGCGGGACTGCCGGCGTCAGCCCATGGCGGCGCATGATCTCCATCATCCCGGCTTTGTCGGGCGGACCGCCGGCGGCGGCGTGGAACATGGCGAAAATCTCGCGAAAATAGTCCGGGCCGATCGCCGCCGGGGTGACAACGCACAACACCTTCGCCCCTTGGCTGCCATTGTTGTCGAACCGGTGGACGGCACCGCGCGGAATACACAGCGCGTCTCCCGGTCCGACCTCGATCGGCTTGCCGTCGACGGTCCAGGTCAGCACCCCGTCAACACCATAGATCGTCTCCTCGTAGTGATCATGGCTGTGCGCCGGCGCCAGCAGGCGCAGTCCGCTGGCTACCTTCAACTCGAAGGCGGCGACGCTGCCATTCGAACCGTCGCCCGTCACCAGGAAGCGAATCGCTAGCCCCTTGTCACCATCGCCAATCGTTTCGTCGGCTGGATTGACCTGAAGCTGCATGGCTGACATTGCGCAAATCCTCCCGGTAAATTACATTTACTAGCTATCAGTAAACTCAATTTACCGGATCGTCAATGGCCACCTCCAACGAAGTTCTGCGGACCAAGACCGAGGACCTTTTGATCGGCGCCCTGCTGCGCGTGCCAGCCCAGGCCATCCAGCGCCGGCTGATCAGGGAGCTCAACGCCGCCGGCTTCGACGAACTGCGTCTGCCGCATATGGCCGTGCTGCAGTTTCCCGGCCCGGACGGCGCGCGGCCCGGAACGATCGCCGAGCGTGCCGGCATGAGCAAGCAGGCCATCAACCAGTTGCTCACCAGTCTGGAAGGGTACGGTTATCTCGTCCGCTCCGACGGCGAAGGCGGCGCGCGCGTAGTGCGGTCCACCGAGCGCGGCCACGCCGCTTTCTGGAAAATGGTCGACATATTGCGCGACATCGAGGAGGACTGGCGCACCGAACTTGGGCCGAAGCGCTTCGCCGAACTTAAGGTGCTCTTGTTCGCGGTCTGGGATAGCCCGCTCGCCCGTTGAGCAAGCTCCGGCTATCGAGGCAATCGGGTTTCCAAACCGCACCGCGCCGGGACCAATCGGCATCTCCGATAGCACCATCGGTTTCTTCCGTTTCCCCTCACCGCATCGAGCTGTCAATTCCCTGCCCTTGTCCAACCAAACGAAGGCAGAGCGGAAATGAGCATTTCGAACCAGAAAATCCTGATCGTCGGCGGCGGGTCCGGCATGGGCCTCGCGCTTGCAAGGCGCTGCCTCGCAGCCGGGGCCGAAGTTATCATCGCCGGGCGCGGCGAGGACAGGCTGCGGCAAGCGCGTGAGGCGCTGGGTAATCCCCCAGGGCTGGGGCTGGCCACTGTCGACATCACCCGGGAAGACCAGGTCGGGGCGTTGTTCGCCGGGATCGGCGGCCTCGACCATATCGTCAGCACCGCCGCCGACATCGAAGGCGCCTACCGGCTGCTGCCGGAGCTCGATCTCGAGGCGGCGCAACGCGTGGTCGACAGCAAGCTCTTCGGCCCGCTGCTGCTTGCCAAGCATGGTGCGCCACGGCTGGCAGTGGCTGGCTCGATGACCTTCGTCTCCGGCATCGCCGCCTACCGGCCGGCCGCGCGCGGCTCGGTCGTCGCCGCCGTCAATGCCGCGCTCGAAGGGCTGGTGCGGGCGTTGGCGATAGAACTCGCGCCGCTCCGCGTCAACGCGGTGTCGCCCGGCTGGGTCGATACCGAGATTTGGGCGCAGGTTGCCGGCAAGAGGAAGGCAGAGACGCTTGCGGCCATGGCCGAGCGGCTGCCCGTCGGCAGGATCGGCCAGCCCGAGGACATCGCCGACGCGATTGCCTTCCTCATCGGCAATGGCTTTACCACCGGCACGACGCTCCACGTCGAGGGCGGACATCGTCTCGTCTAAAACAGACGGCTCTGCGAAATGCTTTCAAAGCAAGACCTTGGAGCGGCTTGAGGATTCAGCGTCTGAACTGGCTTTCGAGGATGCCGGCGCCTGCATGTCGCGCGCGGCGGTGAGCAGTCGGCGCAATGCCGGCGGCTGGACGCGCCGGCGCCGCCAGATCATCATCAGCGGCGCCGCCTGTTTCGGGCCGGGCCAAGGCAGTTCGATCAGCTCACGACGCTTGAGCGCGTCGCTGACGGCCAGACGTGGAACGAGCCCCAGCCCCGCGCCGGCCGCCACCAGCCGGGCAATGGCACCGATGCTGCCGACTTCCGCGGCAAGTTCAGGCGCACCAGTGCCCGCCTCGGCAAAGGCGGTGTCGAACATGTGCCGGTAGATGCACCCAGGCTCCGTCGTCACAAAGCGCAGCGCCGCAAGGGCGGCCAGGTCGCACGGAGCCAGCTTCTGCCCCGGCGCGGTGACCAGCACCAACGGTTCGGCCAAAATCGTGCGCCTGGCGAAGCGCTGATCAGCGCCGCCGTCGGATATGTCGCGGCGCTCGAAACAGAAGGCGACATCGATGTCGCCCTCCTCCAGCAGGCGCAGCAGCGTGCCGCTATCAGTGACTTTAATCCGCACGGCGATATCAGGATAACTGGCCTGGAACCCCGGCAGCCAGGGCGCCAGCCGGGCCGAGGCGATCGTCTCAAGGGCGCCGATGGTCAGCGCTCCGCTGGTCCGTCCCGCCACCGCGAGCACCGCCGCCCGCGCTTCGGCATCGAGCCGCAGCAGTTCCTCGGCGATGGGCTTCAACGCCAGTCCCGCCGGGGTCAGTTCCAGGCCCGACTTCGCGCGCGTGAACAAGACAGCGCCAAGCTCGGCCTCCAGCGTCTGGATCTGGTCGCTCACACTCGACTGGGCGAGATGAACCGTCTCGGCGGCGCGCGTGACGGTGCGGCAGCGCGCCACCGCGAGGAAGGTCTTGAGCAGTCTTGGATGCATCACCTGGCCGAAATCGCCCGGCCTACTGCAGTTGTGGCTTTTTCAGGAAACTGCCGCGGTCGGCGGATTTCACGCGCAGCCACGTTTCGCGGCCGTCGCGCACCACCCGCATCGGGATCTCGGCACCGGCCGAACCGCTTTCCCACAGCTTGCGATAGAAGTCGGCGAGCCCGTCGACCGCGCCGTCGCGAACCTCGGAGATGACATCGCCTTCGCGCAGGCCGGCCTTGGCGGCCGGGCCGCCCTCGGTCACGCTCATCACCACCACCTTGCCGTCGCTTTCGGCCGACAGCGCCCCGAGCCACGGGCGCGGCGGCTTGGCCACCTGGCCACGCGTCAGCAAATCGTCGAGGATCGGCGGCAACAGGTCGATCGGCACCACCATGTTGATATCGGCCACCTCGCCGGCGCGGCTCATCTGCAGGCGCAGCGAACCGATGCCGAGCAGTGCGCCCTCGGCGCTGAACAAGGGCGCGCCGCCCCAGGACGGATGCGCCGGCGCGATGAAAATCGCCTCGTCGAGCAGATACTCCCAATAGCCGGCGAATTCCTGCTTGGTGACGATCTTGGCCTCGACTGCCCGGCCGATACCGTCGGCAAGCACCACCGCGTCGCCGATCCTGGCCTTGCCGGCATCGCCCAGCGCCACGGCCGGCAGGCCGGTCGGCGCCAGCGCCTGGACGAGGCCAAAGCCCGATTCCTGGTCGTAGGCCAGCGCATGCGCGGGAATGACACGGCCGTCATGCGAGGTCAGCCAGACCTCTTCCGCCTCGGTGATGAGATAGCCGATGGTCAGCACCAGCCCGTCATCGCGGATGACGACGCCGCTGCCCTCCCTGAGCGTGCCGAGGGCCCCGGCCGTGAAGGCATCCTCCGGAACGGTCGCCCGCACGGCAACCACGGAGCGCGGATTGGGATTGATGGTCATGATTTTGTCCTGCGATGCGAATGCCTGGCGGCTTGCTGTATAGGTATGCCACGCGGGAGAAGGCGCAAGGGGTGTGAACGGTGGCCATGGACCACGAAGCCAATCACTTGGCCTTTCGAGGTTCGAACGCCCGGCAGGACAATGCGGCGGCCCAAGATTAACATAGTTCAACACAAGTTGAACTTCCCCCTCCACGGCCCTACCTATAAGCGCCTATCCATCCTTCCCACGACAAGAGGCCGTGCAATGACCGAATATACCCCGCCGAAAGTATGGACCTGGAACAAGGCCAATGGCGGCAGCTTTGCCAACATCAACCGGCCGATCGCCGGTTCGACGCATGACAAGGACCTGCCTGTCGGCAAGCACCCGCTGCAGCTTTATTCGCTGGCGACGCCGAACGGCGTCAAGGTGACGGTGATGCTGGAGGAGCTTCTGGCGCTTGGCCACAAGGGCGCCGAATACGACGCCTGGCTGATCCGGATCAACGATGGCGACCAGTTCGGCAGCGGCTTTGTCGAGGTCAATCCCAATTCCAAGATCCCCGCCCTGATGGATCGCAGCGGCAAGACCCCGCTGCGCGTCTTCGAATCCGGCTCGATCCTGGTCTATCTTGCCGAAAAATTCGGTGAATTCCTGCCCACCGAACAGCCGGCCCGGGCGGAAGTGCTGTCCTGGCTGTTCTGGCAGATGGGTTCTGCGCCCTATCTCGGCGGCGGGTTTGGCCATTTCTACGCCTATGCGCCGGAGAAGTTCGAATACGCCATCGACCGCTTCTCGATGGAGGTGAAGCGGCAGATGGACGTACTCGACCGCCGGCTAGCCGAGGTCGAGTATCTCGGTGGCAAGGATTATTCGGTCGCCGACATGGCGGTCTGGCCCTGGTATGGCGGGCTGGCGCTCGGCCGGATGTACAATGATTCCGCCGAATTCCTGTCGGTTCAGGATTACAAGCACGTTCAGCGCTGGGCAAAGGCGATCGACGAACGGCCCGCTGTCCAGCGTGGCCGCATGGTCAACCGCGCCTTTGGCGAGCCGTCCATGCAGTTGCACGAACGCCATGACGCAAGCGACTTCGACACCAGGACGCAGGACAAGCTGGCCGCCGAGTAAATTCTCTAGAACTGGCGGGCGGCAAAATAAAAGCCCATCACCGGATCAAATCGGTGATGGGCTTTTTGCTTGATGCACGAGACGGATCAGTGAAGAACTTCCACGATCTGACGGGTGTCCGGGTCGACCAGCACTGTCTGATCGTTGATCACCGCAACGCGATACTTGACATTGGGGACTTCGCGCAGTTCGACCTTGTCCGGCACTGACGAGCCGAGCTTGAGCTCGACGCCCAGAAGGTTCACCGACGCCAGCGGCTCCTTCTTGACGTATTCGCGAACCACCGTCTCCTGTTCCGGCTGGACCACGATCGTGTCCGCCAGGGCCGCTCCGACTCCGCCCAGCAGGACGACGGCAGCCGCGACGCTCGTAAGATAATGTTTCATAATAACCTCCATGATTGGATATGTTCGCTCCGCCTCAGGGAAAACTCTCACGTAACTGGGAGGTTCCGTCCCTGCTTGTGAAATAAATGTGGCGCGCATCCAGAAACATGCCACATTTCGTTTTGCGTACTGGTAAGGATAAGCACTGGTATGCTTTGCTTTTCGGAAGAAACTTCTTCTAATTTGCGGGAATAGCAAAGCATCGCGCTTTGCAGCGCAAGCAATGTCGCGTCTTTCTCGGATTACCCGCTCCTTAGCAACAACTAACGTATAGCGAGGAGTGTCGTTCCAAATGCTCTCCCGGCATCCAAAAAAGGCCCGCCCTGCCGGGAGCAGAACGGGCCTTCAACGGACCGGTGGAGGTGGCGCCTCGCCGATCGCGACAGGAAAAACGCACGCATCGCAGCTTCGTTCCACCATGCGCCGTCGCGATTTGGCGGAAGGTCCGCAACGCTCGATAGGCTGGCAGGAGCGGGAGCTCTTCGTTAGAATCGGACGCCGTCCCGATGGAGCGGCGGCACCGGGTTGACTGCATCCGGGCTCATCGCGGCGTCTTGGGCGCGCCTGTGGATCAGCCCCAGGACGAGCACGAAGTAGCCGACCTGCAGGACGATCAGGACCACCGCTGTCCAGGCAAGTGCCACCCAGAACGAACCGGTAGCAATATAGGTCCACACCGCGACAAGGATCGTGGTCGCCGACATCCCGACGAGAAATTGCCCAAAATACATCGACCTTCAAGATCGCCGGACCGGTTCCGGTCTCGGCGACTCCTGCCCCTCTTCACACCCGCGTGCAGGCTTTCATTATTTTAGCGACTACGCAAGTATGGCGCCCGCCTGGGCATCCATGTAGAAGTTTGTTGCGCGGCGGCCCCAGCAGGAGCAGTTTGATGCTCACGGACCGCGATATTCGGGAAAAGACGTCCGGGGGGATTGGAAATGACGCTCAAGCTTATCGGCGCCGGTTTCGGCCGCACCGGCACGTGGTCGACCTTTGCAGCGCTGAACAGGCTCGGCCTGCCCTGCTATCACATGCAGGAAGTGATTATAAACAAGGCCAATAAGGGCCATCTTGATTTCTGGCGCGCGGTGGCCAACAGCCCGCCCGGCACCCAGCACGACTGGAACCGCGTGTTCGCAAACTATACGGCCACCGTCGACAATCCAGGCTGCT
This sequence comes from Mesorhizobium sp. URHB0026, assembly GCF_054059755.1. Taxonomy (NCBI): domain Bacteria; kingdom Pseudomonadati; phylum Pseudomonadota; class Alphaproteobacteria; order Hyphomicrobiales; family Phyllobacteriaceae; genus Mesorhizobium; species Mesorhizobium sp. URHB0026. The sequence continues at coordinate 5,439,386 of NZ_JBSSCN010000001.1, forward strand.
GCGTCTGGAAGGAATTGATGGCTGCCTACCCCGAGGCCAAGGTGCTGTTGACGCTACACCCACGCGGCGCCGAGGCCTGGTATGAAAGCACCATCGATACGATCTACTTCACCGAGAACTTGTGGCAGTTCAAGATCCTGGAATGGCTCACACCGTTCGGCCGCAAGTTCGGCGACATGTCGCGCAAGCTCATCTGGGGCCGCACATTGGCCGGCGTCATGGGTGACCGCGACAAGGCGGTTGCCCGCTACGTGAGCTATGTCGACGAAGTGAAAGCAGCCGTGCCGCCGGAAAAGCTGCTGGTGTTCAACGTCAGTGAAGGCTGGGGGCCGCTCTGCCATTTCCTCGACGTCGCCCAGCCAAACGAAACCTTCCCCAACCTGAACGACCGCGAAACGATCAAGAAGATCATCCGCGACATCATCAAAGGCTCCTACATCATGCTGGGGCTGACGATGGCCGCCATCGCGGCGGTGATGGCGGCATTGTGGTGGTGGCTGGGGTAACGGCAAGCCCAGGGAGCTCGATCCCTTGCCTGCATGGAGCGGTCAAGTTTTTCGCTCCGAACAGACGACCTCAAAAGCTACCCGCTTTCATGCGGGCAAGCTGGCTGGCAGCGGCTTTCGCCGGACTTTTGCGCTTGTCTTCCCCTGCCGGGCGGCCACCAGCCCATGCCTGTCCGAGCAGGCTACCGTTCTTGAACCTCGCGGCGACGCCGTGTGACCATATCTCAATTGGATAAAATAGCGGAACGTCCAATGGACATAGCCTGAACCGAACGGGGCCTCTCGGACCTTCGGGCGCACGAAGCAAGACCTTGGTCCTACAAGGAAAACCGATCAGTTCGATCCGCAGGCGCGCAGCCTATCGAGTCAGATAGCAACGCAACGCCCCCGGTCAATCCCTGGACCAGCACTTTGCCATACTGCGTCACCGCCTCGCCAAGCCGTCTGGCGGTTGGTCGAACATGCCGGCTAGAATGCCGGGTCTTGCAGCCCCTGCCTATTCCGCTTTCGCGTAAGTTTCCCACGTATGGGCGATGTGCGATGGTGTTGTTGCGGCGGTACGAGCCGCCCTGGTTGGCGCGGGCGCCGAGCACACCCCAACAATGCGCCCCCCCGTCCGCGTCGACCATGGCAAGCGCCCGGTTACTTGACTAGCGTCCATGCCCCAGCCCAGCCTCTCCAGGCATTCACCCCGGCGCCCCTGCGAACAGCACGACGCCGTCACCACCGGCCGCCGGCCAATCCCTGATGGTGCGGTCGGAGCCGCCGGTCAGCACCGTGCCGTCGGCGGCGAAGGCGACGGCGTAGATCGGTCCGCTCTGGCTGTCGAACATTGCGATCTGATTGCCGCTCGCCATGTCCCACAGCCTTGCGGTGCCGTCGAGCGATCCCGACAGCAGGCGTTTGCCGTCGGCCGACAGCACCAGAGCATAGACCGTGCCCTCGTGGCCCTCGAAGCGCTTCACCTCGCGGCCGCTGTCGACGTCCCAGACCTTGATCGTCAGGTCGCCGCTGCCGGTGATCAGATGATGCCCGTCAGCGGTGAACACGGCGCCATAGGTGCCTTGCTCATGGCCGTGCCAGCTGCGCAACTGCTTGCCGCTTTCGACGTCCCAGAGCTTCAGCGTCCCGTCAATGCTGCCTGAAAGGGCCTGCTTGCCATCGGGCGAGACCGCGACCGCGCTGATCGACCAGTCGTGGCCGGTCAGCACATGCAGCACGGCCCCCTTGACGAGGTCCCAGATGATGACGTTGCCGGTGTCGTGCCCGCTGACGGCGCGTCTGCCGTCCGGACTGATCGCCAGCTTGTTGACGCCACCGTTCTGGCCGGATTGGAAGACGTGCAGCACCGCGCCGTCGGAGAGTTTTCGCTGCACGATCTCACCGTCGTCACCGGCCGTCAGCGCACTGATGCCGTCGGGCATGTAGAGCGCGGTGCGCGCCATGTCCTTGTGAACGCCGAGATTGCGCATCAGGTGCTTGCCGCTGATGTCCCAGAGCTTGATCGTATGGTCGGTGCTGGCGCTCATGATGGAACGCCCATCCGGCGCCACCGCCAACCAGACGACCGCATCGCGATGGCCGTCGGGCTGCGTTGGTGCCGCCGGCGGCGACGGTGGCAACGGCGCCACCGTCGGCGGCGGAATGACCGCGACCTCCGGTGGGATCGGGGCGGCTGGCGTCGGCGGAACAGCAGGCGCGGCCACCGGCGGAGCTGGTTGCACCGGCAAGGCCGGCGGGTTTGCAGCGGCTGGCGGCGTGGCCGCCTGCTCGGGCGGCGGGGCCGGCGGCAAAGGCGGTGTCGGAGCAACTGGCGACGGCTCCGGCGGTTCCGGCTTTGGCGCGGATTCCATGGGCGGCGCGCTGGCGATTTGCTCGCCACCCTCATGCGGCCGCCACGAGCCGAACCCGTCGCCAAGCAACGCCAGCAAGACAACCACTGGCAGCACCAGGAAAGTCCGGCGCAGGCGTGGGCGGCCCGCCGGCTCCAATTCGGCGTCCCTGCCGAACAGCGGCACCCCGGCCGCGTGCTCGGGCCGGCCGGGCAATTGGCCCGCCAGGAACAGCAACGCGCCGATCAAACAGGTAAGTGCCGCCGCCGAATATGCCGCCGGCCGCGGCGTGACGGCATCGAGCCCGGCAAGGCCACGCCCGGCTAGGATTTCGATCAGCGGAAAGACCTGGGCCAGACAGGCAGCCGCGAGCACGGCCAGGACAAGCGCCAGCACCCTGTCAGCCAACCTGTTCATCGCGCATCCCCTCGCCGGGCCTTCGGGTCAGACTATCAGCGTCATGAGCGTATCGCAAAATGCCGCCAGCCTCGCGTGAGACGGAACGCGGACAGCCGCGGTATAAGAAGATGTGCGACCACCCTGCTCAAGAAAATCCAGCTTAAGGTCGATTGCGCCGCCTCCATCGTGGCCACGATCTCCGGTTCGACCAGACGACGCCGATAAAGGCTAGTGTCCAATTTATCACGGTCGATGCCGATATGAATTGAGCCGTCCCCGGCGAAATATTGACAGTGGGCGGCATTATGACACACTCCGCCCGGGATATAGTGGAGAGCTTGCGTCATGAAGAAGATCTATAGGCGGCCCGTTTTGATCAGGAAGGGCAATCTGAAATTGATCACTGCCGCGACCAACGGCACTTCGGTGACCTCATTGCCGACGTAATCAGCCCGCCAGCATCAGGTCGTCCAAGACCATTTGCCAATGGTGTTTCGTCGAAAGGCGGACACGGGTGATCTCCCTGAGCATCGGGGCGTAGTGGAGCGGCGTGAGCGCCGACAGCACCATTTCATCGCTGGCGACCAACCGGTCGCCCGACCAGCTTTCGATCAGCGCCGTTTCGCCTTCCGCCTTCAGCCAGGCAGCGCTGAGCAGCACCGAGTGGAAGGCAAATGGCATCTCGCGGCTGAACTCGGCCGGATATCCGCTGCTGGTGTATGCCACGTGGTCGCCTGAAACATTGCCGTTGACATAGCCCTCGCTGTGCTTGGTGTGGTCATTCGCCATGGCGTTCAGGTTGCGCCAGTCAAGCCCCGCATGGCCGCATGGGATCTTGCGGAAGCCGCGCCCGGTGACGTCGTCGAAGCCGATCGTGCGCGCCGCCGCCTCATCCGCCGGCGCCCGGGGCGAAAGCAACCCGAGATCGGTGGGGTAAGGGGACAGCACCAGCCGGCGGTCGAGCCCGCCGCCGGTGATCACCACAGTGTCGGCGTCGTCGGCAAGCTCGAACCGGAAGGCGCAAGCCGGCGCCAGCGTCAGGCTCTCCATCACCTGCCCCTGAGCCATCACCGACAGGGTCGCGGTGCCACCTGCCGCCAGCCTGCCAGCCAGGCTGCGCACCGGCGCCAGCCCGACCGGCCGCGGCAGGTCCGGCGACACCAGCCCCGTGGGCGAGCCGGGCGCCAGGCGGAACTCCGTGGACTGCGTGTCGTTGGCGCTTGGCGAGCGCCAGCCCGGCGGCACCGAGACCGAGAACCGGTAGGCAGCCGGCACGCGGATCGCAGCTGTCAGCGCCGATGTCGACATGGCGAAATTGGCATAACCGCCATTGTTCGTCCTTGAGGACGCGACAAAGCCACCCTGCCCGTCGAACAGCCGCACCATGATGCCGGCCATCGGCCGGTCGGCCACGCCGTAGCTCCCGTCGCGGTCGACGTCGAAATAGACGAAGGACGAGTAGTTGACGGTGCCGGTGCTGCGGCTCCAGTCTGTGCGCACGGCGTAGTCCTTGGCCGGGTCGGCCCGGCGCAGCGCGCGGCGGCGCAGGCGCGCCTTGCGCAACAGCCGAATGGCGGCAACCGCGGCGGCAATGATCGCAAGCACCGCCACAAGCAGGCCGACAAGAGCGAGGTCACTCATGGCAGACCGGCTTCGGTGATAGCCGTTCGCCATTGTCACAAATGCAATGCATCAACCATCCCTTGCCGATCCTGTCCAGCTTAGCGCGAGAGACAACCCCCGGAAAAGGGTGCGTGCGCGGCTGACGGACGTGAAATCCCTCACCCCAATTCCACCCAGACCGGGGCATGGTCGCTAGCGCCATCTTGACCGCGCATGTCACGATCGATGCCGGCTCCTTTCAGCCGGCGGGTGAGCGTCTTCGACAGCAGGATGTGGTCGAGCCGCAGGCCCGCGTCGCGTGGCCAGCGGTTCCGGCGGTAATCCCAAAAGGTGTAGAGCGTCTCCTTCGGGTATTTCTTGCGCAGCGCATCGGTCCAGCCTTGTTCGAGCAGCGCGGCGAAGGCGGCGCGGCTTTCCGGCTGCACCAGCGCGTTGTCGTCATAGGAGCGTGTGGCGTAGATGTCGCGCGGCTCGGGCACGATATTGTAGTCGCCGGCCAGAACCACCGGCAGGCCGGTGTCGATGAGCTGTTGGGCATGCGCCTCCAGCCGCGCGTGCCAGGCGAGCTTGTAGGTGAATTTCGGTCCCGGCCGCGGGTTGCCGTTCGGTGCATAAAGGCAGGCGATGACGATGCCGTTCACCGCGGCCTCGATGTAGCGGCTCTGCCGGTCGGCATCGTCGCCGGGCAACACATCGCGGGTCAGCACCGGCTCGGAACCGCGCGCGAGTATGGCGACGCCGTTCCAGGTCGGCTCGCCTTTCCACACCGCGCCATAGCCGGCATCGGCAAGCGCGGTGCGCGGAAACTGCGTGTCGCGCGCCTTCAGTTCCTGCAGGCAGACAACATCGGGTTTCGCGGCGCCGAGCCACGCCAGCAGGTTGTCCAGCCGGCTGTTGACGTTGTTGATGTTGAAGCTGGCGATCTTCATTGGGGATTAGGGGGTGATCCTGCCCATCCAAGCCTTCACCGTCTCCGCTAGTATCGTCAGATGATCCGCAGTCGAGAAGCCCGAAATGCTCTTGCGCGGCTTCAAATCATGATTGCCGTCCTCCAGCCAGATCACCTCGATGGCGTCGGAAAGGTTGTAGGCCGCGACCTCGTCCTTCGTGCCGAACTCGTCGCGCGTGCCTTGGAAAATCAGCGTCGGCGTCTTCAGCCCCTTGAGATGTTTTGTCCGCAATTGCTCGGGCTTACCAGGCGGATGGAAGGGATAGCCGAGGCAGACCAGTCCTAGGATCTCGCCCTTGGAAAACATCTCGTCGGCGATCATTGAGGCGACCCGCCCGCCCATCGACTTGCCGCCGATGATGAGCTTGCCCGCTACACCCTTCGCCCGGAGGTCGGCGATCGCCTTGATGTATTCCGGGTTCACTGTCTCGGCGCGCGGCGGCGGCTTGCGCTGACCGTAGCGGCGCGCCGCCATATAGTGGAACTCGAAGCGCGCGACCTGGAAGCCCGCGGCGGCGAGCGCCTTCGCGGTGGCTGTCATGGAGGGAGAGTCCATTGAAGCGCCGGCGCCATGGGCCAGCAGGATGGTGACGGGAGCGGTGTCGTGGCCATCGAAGAGGAAGCTGGTCATGTTGTGACACCCCGCGCGACGGCGAAACTGCCAACCTCACCCCACGGGGGTGGAGATGGGCTGTTATCGCGGCCTCCGCCAACCATCGTCACCCCGCCGCCTTCGCCAGCTGGATGTCCACGAACTGCACACCCCTGGCCGCCACCCCTGCCCATTCCGACTCCGCGTCGAGCTCCAGGTACCGCATCCACAGCCGCCGCGCCTCGAGCAGATTGCCCGCGTCAAACTCCAGCCGCGCCAGATTGAACACCGGATCGGCATAAGTCTTGTCGAGCGCGATCGCCTTCTGCAAATGCCTTCGCGCCGAAGCGTCGCGGCCCTGCTCGCTCATCAGCCCGGCGAGGTTGAACCAGGCTTCGACGAAGGCCGGATCGAGCTTTATCGCCCTGGCATAATCGTGCGCGGCTTCCGCCACGCGACCAGACCCGCGCAAACAGTTGGCGCGGTTGAAGGCGGCGATGGCGTCGGTGGGATCGATGGCGAGGCAGCGCTGGTAGAGTGCGGTGGCCCCGTCATGGTCGCCGCCCTCCTCCGCGGCCTCCGCCTCGGCGAACAAATCTTCCAGCGTCTCGTCGCCTTGTGCCGCGGCACCGAGATCGAACAGCAGCTGCCCGTCGAGCTCGCTCTGGCCGCCTTCGAGGTAGATCGCGTCGGGGCGGCCGTGCTGCGAGCCGACATTGAGCGACTTGGCGGTGAGCGAGGCCACCGGGCCGGAGCGGTGGACGGAGCGCGCGATCGCGCCCCATGTCGCGCCCCCGGCGATCAGCCCGGCATATTTGCGCGCCAGGATCAGGTCGCGGAAGGAGTAGGGCTCGCCATCATGCTCGAAGGCATCGAACAGGCTGAGCCGGTCGAGATCGGGGCCGGACAGCCTTGACTGATCGATCAGCGATTGGCGCGACAGTGAAGACGCCTCGGGCGCCTTCATCAGCCCGAGCAGCCGCAGGAAACCGTTCTCGCTCATCAGAATGCGCCCGGCCGCGCGCTCGGTGCCGAGGCGGCGTTCGATCTCGCTATCGTTATTTTTGGTAAGTCCGGCCTTGGTCAGCCCCGCCTTGACCAACAACGCGCGTCCGAACACGACATGCGTGGTGCGCCGGGTGACGCCGCGCCTGAGCTGGCCGTGCTGGCGCTCCACCTCGCGGGCGGCGAGCCTGAGTGGAAACGCCGCCAGAGCGCCGATCGTGCCGAAGACAGCGCCCGGAACGGCCGGTGCCGTCATTTCTTGCTCTTGCCGACCGCCTTGAGCAGGTTGGCCTTGAGCGGATTTTCAGGCGCGCCACCCGCAGCCGCCTTCTTCGTGGCCGGCTTGTCGGCTTCGTCGGCCTTGCTCTTCGACTTGGCCGGCGGCTTCGACTGAGACAAGCTGGCCTTCAGCGCATCCATCAGGTTGATGACGTTGCCGCGCTCCGGTGCCGCCGCGATGATCGGCTTATGGCCCTTCAGCTTCTCGCGGATCATCGTCATCAGCGCCACCTCGTAGCGGTCCTCGTAATTCTTAGGATCGAAGGTGGTTTCCTTCTGCTTGATCAGCGCTTCGGCAAGCTGCAGCATTTCCGGATCAGGCTTGCCGGCCGGAATGTTGCCGAAATATTCAGCAGTGCCGCGCACTTCGTTCGGGTTCCTCAACGTGCACACGAACATCCCGTTCTCGCGCGCGCCGATCGTCACCACGCGCTCGCGGCTGGACAGCACCAGCCGGGCGATGGCGAGCTTGCCGGATTTGCGCATCGCTTCGCGCAGCACGGCGAAAGTCTCTTCCGCCATCGCCCCGTCCGGCGCCATGTAATAGGGCGCGTCCTGGTAGATGACGTCGACCTCGTCCTCATCGACGAAGGCCTCGATGTTCATTGTGTGGTTGGATTCGATGCGCACCGCGTCGAGGTCGGCATCGTCGATGATGATGTACTGCTTGTCCTCGTACTCATAGCCCTTGACCAGATCCGCCCGCTCGACGAGCCCGAGTTCAGGGTCGACCGGCTTCATGTTGATGCGGTTGTGGGTCTTCTTGTGCAGCTGGTTGAACGAGATGCGCTCGCTGGCGCTGGTGGCGGGGTATAGCCGCACCGGACAGCTGACGAGACTGAGTTTGAGGTAACCCTTCCAACTTGCCCTGGGCGCCATGATGAACTCCTACGCGGCCATGCACTGACTGTTACTTCGCAGCGCTTCGTCCGAAGGACGAACAAGGCTGCGCGAATCCTACACCGACCCCGCACAATACCGGCAAATCCCTGACGAAGTCTTCCCGCCGGCTTTGGAGGCCACGGGAGGAGAATAATTCAAATTGTCGGAAGCGTCGATGGAGTTTGAGCCGACACGCCGGCGACCGCAGCGAACGCTCTTATGCTTCGTCATCCCAAAGCGAAGCAAGGAGCGAAGGGACGCGCACGGACCCTAGGATGACGAGTTTGAGGAGCCCTGGTCGTCGAAGGGCGCCTCGAAGCCCGTTTACCTCTACGAGACCACAGGCAAATCCCTGGCAAACCCGTCAATCTCGGCCCACGGATCGCCCGACGTCTCCAGCAACCCCGGCAGCGACGAATAATTCAAATCCTGCGGTGCATCGATCGCCTCCAGATCGGCCCAGCTCACCGGTGTCGAAGCCGGCAGGTTGGTGCGGGCGCGCAAGGAATAGGGCGCCGCCGAGGTGTGGCCGCGCGCGTTGCGGTGATAGTCGATGAAGATGCGCCGCTTGCGGTTTTCCTTGCCCATCGTGGTGGTGAAGGTGTCCGGCGCGGTGGCCGCTAGATGCGTTGACATGGCGCTGGTTGCCTGATGCAGCTTTTTCCAGTTCTGCTTTTGCGTCACCGGCACGGTGATGTGGATCCCGCTGCCGCCGGAGGTCTTGGCGAACGGCACCAGACCAAGCTCTTCCAGCTCGCCCTTGATGTGGATGGCGGCCTCCACCACCTCGCGCCAGGAAATCCCCTCGCCCGGGTCGAGGTCGAGGACGATCTGGTCGGGCTTGTCGAGGCTCGAGCGATGCGTGCCCCAAGTGTGGAACTCGACGACGCCGAACTGCGCCAGCGCCAGATAGCCCTTCGCGCCCTCGACCGAGAGATAGGACTTGGTCTCGCCCTCTGAATTGGTCCCCTGGAATGTCACCACCGAAGGCGGCATGCCTGTGAACGCGTGACGCTGGAAGAAGCAGTCCTTGGGCAGGCCGGTCGGACAGCGCACCAGCGACACCGGGCGGCCAAGGATGTGCGGCAGCATGAAATCGCCGACCAGCGCGTAATAAACGGCGATGTCTAGCTTGGTCGGGCCGGTCTTGCCGAACAGCCTCCGCGTCGGGTTTGTCACCCAGATGGTGGCGAGATCGGCTTCGGCGATCAGGCGCTTGCGGGTCGAGGAGACCGGCGTCGACAGGCCGACATCCCTGAGGCCCCGGAACACACCGTGGCGCAACGAATTGTCCGCGGTTCGGTTGGCAAAATGGATGCGCGCCGAAAACAGCGGCTTGACCCAGTGCATCTCGCGCATGATTTCGCGCGGCACGCCTTCCGGCGGCGTCGCGCCTGATGTGAGCGGCTCAAGCCGGGCCAGCAGGTCGGCCGCGGTCCCGGCATCGAAGCCGGTACCGACCTTGCCGCGATAGTGCAGTTCGCCGTCCACCCACTCGGCCATGCCGAGCGCGGCCAGCCCCTCGGCCGCGTCCGAAGTGGTGTAGCCGGCGATGACGAAATCGTCCTTCTCGAGCGCCTTGGTCTTGGTCCAGTTCTTGGTGCGGCCGCTCTGATAAATCGAGGTGGCGCGCTTGGAGACCACGCCCTCCAGGCCGAGTTCCGTCACCTGGTCGTAAAGCGCTTGCCCCGAACCTTCGACATGGTCGGAGAACTGGATCGCGGAGTTGGCGCCAAGCCCGCCAAGCAGTTCGGCCAACAGTGCCTTGCGCCGGATGAGCGGCACCTTCATCAGGTCCCAGCCGTCGAGATGCAACAGGTCGAAGGCGTAAAAATGCAGCTTGCTGCCGGCGCCCGCTGCCAGCGCGTCCTGCAACAGCGCAAAGCGGGAAATGCCCTTGGCGTCGAGCACGACGATCTCGCCGTCGACGGTCGCCTCGCGGCACGGCAGCTTGGCGAACGCATGTGGCAAGTCGCCATAGCGTCTCGTCCAGTCGATGCCACCGCGCGTGATCAGCCGCACCTCCCCATCGGAAACATGCGCCATCGTGCGGTAGCCGTCGAATTTGATCTCATGCAGCCAGAGCTCGTTCGTATTCTCGGCAAGGCTTTCGCCGCCCGGCGGCTTCGGCACCTGGCTCGCCAGTTGCGGCTCGATGCGGCTCAGCGCCGGCGCCTTGGCCGCACCCGGCAGGTCGCCCGGCTTCAGCGAACCGGGCTTTGGCGCGGACTTCGCGGCCGGGCTAGGCGGCGCCACCAGCTCCTCGATGCGCAGGCCGGATTTCACGCTTTCCGGTCGCGCTTCGAGGATATTCAGCCCCGTGTCGGCGGCGAGGTCGCGCTCCTTGAACAGCAGCCAGTTCTTCTTGTCCTCGTCTTCGCCGGGCTTTGGCTTCAGCCGGGTCAACATCCAGCCGCCATTGAGCTTTTCGCCGGCCAGCCGGAACTTGAAGGCGCCGGTGCGCAGGCTTTTGTCGACATCGTCCATCGGCGCCCAGCTGCCGCTGTCCCAGACGATCATCGGTCCGCCGCCATATTCGCCTTCGGGAATGACGCCCTCGAAATCGATGTATTCGAGCGGATGGTCCTCGGTCTCCACCGCCAGCCTTTTGTCGGCTGGGTTGAGCGAGGGCCCCCGCGGCACCGCCCAGCTTTTCAAGACATCGCCGACCTGCAGGCGCAGATCATAGTGGTCCGCGGTGGCGTGATGCTTATGGATGACGAAGCGGTTGCCGCCCCCGGTCATCAGCCCGCCGGCAGGCTCCGGCGTCTTCGAGAATTCGCGTTTGGCGCGATAGGATGTGAGCTTGGCGGGCGGCATGTCAAAAGCCGAGTCTGGCGGAAACCAACAACCGCCTCGTTCCTTCGCGCCGTAGGGCGCTACGTTGGCACCGCTCGCGATTTTTCACGTGGTCTCAGTCGTCGGTCGCCGGCGTCAGCTCCAGCTCGGCCGGCGACAAACCCTGCTGCAACTGGCTCAGCCGGAACTCATCCACCCAGTAGGCCTCGCCGTCGACCAGCACGCGCGCACTGTAGGTGCCGCCTGAGAAACGCTGAGCGGTGACGTAGACCTTGTGGCGGTCAAGTGCCTTGCGCACCGCGGCGCGCTTGGAGTTCTGGCCGTTCACGGCAGTCGACATGCGCTTCACCCTCGGTCGCCTGACACGGAACTCGGCCGCTCTTGGCGGCCCGGCGACTGGCCCCAAGGATGGCGGAGACGCGCGCGCCTGTCAATTTCGCGGGCGGCATCCTTCAGTTCTTCAACCGCCGCAAACGGTGCATCACGCCCTGCACGGCCTTGTAAAGCCGCGGCTTGGAGCGCACGAACAGCTCGGTCTTGCTGCGCAGCCTGATATAGGCGGCCGAGCCCCTGCCCTTCAGCGACATCGCCTCGCACAGTTCGGCCAGCACCGAGTTCGAGGCGCCGATCTGCTGTTTGTATCCCTGTCCGCCGACCGAGAGGTCGAAATAGCCGAGCCCTTGCGCCCGTCCCCACACCATCAGCTTGCCGATCATCGTCAGGCCCGGCGCGACGTTGGGCACCGCCTCCTGGTCGATCCCTAGCAGCAGGGCGTGCAAGGTGCCCTTCATGACGAGCACATACATGACAGCGAGATAGGCCTGGCCGACTCGCAGCCCGAACAGCCGCACCGAGCCGTCGGAAAGCCCCTGCAAGGCGGCGTTGCGGTAGAACTCCACGATAGGCGCCTGCGTCAGCAGGTCGAAGCGCCCGAGTTCGCGAAAGCGGTTAAGCCTGAGATCCAGCAGCCTGCCGAACTGCTCATCGATCATCTCAGGCGTCTCGGCTTCGACCAATGCGAGGCCGCCGAGCTGTTCGAAGCGGCGGCAGTGCTTGTTGAAATTCTTGGTGAAGGACGATTTGCAGATACGTTTGACCAGCGTCTCCGGCTCGCCGTCCATGACCAGGCCGGAGGCGATCTGGATGGAGTCGCGCGCCGCCGAAAGCAGCGCCAGCGGATTGGGCACGCCGTGGATTTCTCGCGGAATCCCCGCAATATGGATGCGGTCGGCCGGCGGCAGCACGGCGCGGACCGCGGCCCAGGCGGCGTCGGCGCTTTGCCTGGTCCAAGGCCTGGCATCGGCCAGCAGCGGCGCCGAATAATCGCACACGCCGTGGCTCAGCCATTCGATCACGGAGTGGCCGAGCGCCCGGCGCCGCGTCAGCGGCAGCAGCATGACATGCGCGCCCGTGGCGGCATCATTGACCTCGACGACGAGCAGCTCGGCGCCTTTGGGCATCAGCCGCCCGGCAATGCCTTCCACCCAGGCAAGGCCCTGGTGGCCGGTGCACAAACCGGTCTCCTCAAGACGCTGCCAGAGCTGCCTTACGGTGTCGAAGCTGGTGTGCAGCCGCGCCGTATAGCGCGCGGTGGCGCCCATGCCTGCTCTAGCCGGAGAAATTGGTTGAACCGGTGCATCCGCCGTCGCGACCAACCGCACTGCCTGGCTTGCCACATGCCTCTCCCATTCGTTCTGGGGCGCATGGGCATCATCCACGCAGGCGCCGAAAACCCCGCATCGTTCCCTTGACCGCGTTGAGCAGCCTTGGGCTGGAGCGTACGAAAGCCTCGGCCCGCCTGCGGAACTCGATGGCCGTGGAGGCCACACTGCCCCGCATCGTGTACCCATGGCAGAGTTCGACCAATACCGAACCCTTGGCGCCCATATGTTCCTTGTAGCTCTGGTTGCCGACCGACAGGTCGAAATATCCAAAGCCTCGTTCGCGCGCCCAGCCGATCAACCTGCCCATGATTGCAAGCCCCGGCGAGACATTGGGCACGACGCCCTGGTCCATTGCTATCAGCAGAGCATGAACAGTCCCTTGATGCACGAGCAGATATTGAACCGCGATCAGAGCCTCGCCGACGAGCAGCCCGAAAAGCCGCACCGAACCGTCCAACAGGCCCTGAATAGCCGCGTTCCGGTAGAACTCGACGATGTTCTCCTGGGTCAGCAGATCGAAGCGACCAAGCTCGCGGAAGCGGTCGAGCCGCATCCGCACCAGTTCGCCGAAGATACGGTCAACCTCGGCCGGCGCCCCGGCCTCGACCAGTTCCACGCCGCCAACCCGTTCGAGGCGGCGCCAGTCCTTGCCGAATTCCTTGACGAAGGATGGCCTGCAGAGACGCTTGAGCACTGTTTCAGGGTCGCCATCGATGGCGAGGCCGAAAGTGGTCTGGATGGAATCGCGTGTGGCCGACAGCAAGGCCAGCGGATTGGCGACGCCCTGGATCTGTCGCGGAATCCCCACGATGTGGACGCGGTCCGCCGGCGGCAGCGCTGAGCGCACCGCCGCCCACGCAGCCTGCGCGGATTGTCGCGTCCACGGGCTGGCATCGGCCAGCAGCGGTGCCGAATAGTCGCAGACACCGCAGCTCAACCATTCGACCACCCAATGATGGAAAGCCCTGCGCCGCATCAGCGGCACCAGCATCCTGGGTTCGCCAGTCGTGGCGTCGCCCACCTCGACGATGAGGAGTTCGGCGCTTTCCGGCAGCAGCCGCGTGGCGATCCCTTCCGCCCAGGCGTAATTCTGGTGGCCGGTGCACACACCGCTTTCCTGAAAGCGCAGCCAGAGTGGCCTGACCGCCTTGAGGCTGGTGTGCAGTTTTGCCGTATAGGCGTCGTTCGCCGCGATGGAGGTGGGATGCGAGACCTGCCCGCCAGGCAAGTCGGTCATCGCGGCAATTTGCACTGCGTGGCCTGTCACATCCTTCTCCTATCGCTTTACCGCGGCGAACGAAACCGCCCGCCGCCAGGAGCCCAGGCGGCTGTCGCGCTGCTGGTCCGGGTGTTCGATGTTCCACATGCGGTGATGCACGAAATACCATGATGCCACGAGCACGAAGATCTCGGACACCGCCGAACCCAGCAGCGCCCATGGCGGGGAGGCGATCGACAGCACGATGGCGATCAACGCCAGCCCGACGATGGCGCCGCCCAGGGTGATGAACGCGACGATGCGGAAGTCACCCATTATCTCGAGCACGATGCGGGGCATGATGTAGAGCATGATCGGGACGAAATTCGCGATCACGAAAAGCCCGATGAATCCCACCGACGCGTCCTGGAGAGCCTGGGACTTTATCATCGGCAGTACGACCAGGATGGCGCATCCATAGACGACCGCGCCAAGCCCCATGACAACGGCCCACAGCTTTGCCTGCGCCCAGACCCGGCGCGTCTCGTTGTTGCGCATCAGCTTGGCGAGTTCGGGCTGCGTCATGTTCACGAAGGCAAGACTGCTGATCCGCAGCGGCGCGAACAACACCAGCACCGCCGCCAGCGGCGCATAGGCGGCCGGCCCGGCAATGCCCGCGACCAGCAGCGCCAGGCATTGTCCCTGGATGTTGGTGGTGGTGGCGCTGAATGCCGACCAGCAGAGCTGGGACCACAGCCTTGCATAGCGCCGCCGCGTCGGCATGCGGAAGCTGATGCGCATCGTGCGGCGCGCCAGCCTGACCAGGACGAAGATGCCAAACACATTGGCCGCCGCAAGCGCATAGAACACGGTCTGCAGCGCATCCTTGGCCAGCCAGATCGCCAGGCCGGCCATGACCGTGCCGGCGATGGTGAAGGCGGCATCGCTGAGGGAGACGATCACCTGCTGGCGGCGCGCGAAGAAGGCCGTGCGCATGTGGCTGCGCAGCGACCATGCGCCAACGAAACAGCCCGCGGCAATTCCGCTGGGGTCGCCCAAGAGACGCATCACGATCGCCGTGCCGACGGCCATCAGCAAGGCAACGACCAGCGCCGCCGTCCCGAAGGCGACGTCATAGGCATCGACGCCGGCGCTATTGGTGCTCTTGCCCATCCATATCGAGGCCGGAACGGCGGTGAGCGACCTGATGTAGGACAGGCCGACGCCGCCCATCACCATGCCGATGGCAAAGAGGCCGTAGCCTTGCGCCGAAAGCATGTGCAGCAGCGCGATGTTGAGGGCGAAGTGGAAGCCGCTCTGCATCGCCTCGCCGCCGATCATCAGCACGAGACGCCGCACCAGATGGCCAGGGAGTTTCACGGCCGTGTCTCCGCCTGGCGGGCGGTTGCCGTCCGCCCCGGCCTGGCGACGGCTGTCTTCAGCTTGTCCCCGGCTATCGCCGCGATCGCCGCCGCCGCGACCGGCTCGCTGAAGACCGCCTCGTAGCGCGCCCGCCCGGCGGCGACAAAGGAGCGCCAGGCCTGGGGCCGCAGGATGATTTCCTCCAATTTGGCTGCAAGGGCGGCGGCATCGCCGGGCGGAACATGCCAACCGGTCTCACCGTCGCTGACCACCTCGACCAACCCGCCGATCGCCGACACCAGCGGCGGCCGGCCATAGGCCATCGCCTCGATGGCGACGCGGCCGAGGGATTCGGGACGCCGCGAGGGAACCGTGACGATATCGGCCCAGCGATAATGCTCGGAGGGATCGGGGATGAAGGGCAGCACGCTGACGCGTCCGCCGAGCCCCATGCTGCTGACCAGTTCGGCGAGCGCGCGTTCGCGCTCGGTACTTTCGAAGGCGCCGCCGACCAGCCGCACCTCGATCCTCGACTTCAGTTCCGCCGGTAACGAGGCGATCGCCTCCAAAAGCACTTCCTGGCCCTTGATCCTGTTGATGCGGCCAAGCAGCAGCACCTTGAGCGGCCGCTTGCCATCATAGGTCGTCGCTTCGGCCGCGGCCGGGCCCGCAACGCCGTTATAGACCACATAGGAGCGCGCGGACCTAGGCTCCCCGAACGCGGCGCGGGTGGCGCGCGAGTTGAAGATGAGATCGGCATGGCTCCAGTGCATCAGGCCGACAAGGATCCTGCGCATGGTGCCTTCGGGAATTTCGTGGATGTGCAGCACGGCCTTGTGCGGTAGCAGGCGCGCGGCCAGCGCATAATCGGCCACGATCGAGGTGTTGACATAGGTGAGATCGCAATCCCGAAGCCGCCGCCAGGCCCTCAGCACCGCGACCGGCAGCCGCGCCATCTCGACGGTGGCAAGGCGCGCAATCGCCTGTCGCCTCAGCACCCAGAGCGGCTCGAAGACGATCCGGGTCGCATGCGGTTCGAGGATCCGCACGATCGGTCCGCTGCGCGGCAGGACGACCTCAATGTCGGCTGACGGAAACGCGGCGCGCAACGCAGCGACGCTCTCCGCGAAGCTGCGATCGGAACCATAGAGTTCATAGCCCTGATGGACGCATGCAATCCGCATATTCCCATGCATCTTTCTGCCAGGGGTAGTTTGACGATCCCGCCGCCTGACGGAACAGGCGACTGGAGACTTCAAGCCCAACACCCCTTTGGACTTCACTTGTTGCCGTCATGGTGACGAGCGGATGGAGAACCCGGATCACCATACCAAATGCCGCACGTCCTCCGCCGATGTGGCGCACAGAAGTCCATGAGCAAGGATCATGCCGGCCCTGATTTCTCCGTCCGCGGGTCGCACGGTCGCGGCATTGCCTTGTTTCGATACACATACGCTGGGATAGTTGACCGATAGTGAAACAACTCCGGCCGCTGGAAGAAATATTTTACACCCCAGTGCCATGATAGCTGGAACTGAGTCTGGCACGGATATCGCTGGGCTGGGTTTTCAGAGGGGACGGCCCGCGCATTGCGGAATCGAGCGGATTTGAAAGCGCCAGCAGCCATGAGACCTGAAATGCCCACCATCCTGATTCTCGGGACGCGCGGCATTCCAGCGGCCCATGGTGGCTTTGAAACCTTCGCCGAGAAGCTCGCGCTGTTTCTGGCCGGGCGCGGCTGGAAGGTCGGCGTCTATTGCCAGGAGGAGGTCGAGCGGGTCGACCAAAGGGTACGTGTCGACACCTGGAACGGCATCGATCTCATCCATATCCAGGTCGCCTCGAAAGGCCCTCGCGCGACGCTGGAATTCGACTGGCAATGCGTGCTCGACGCCGCACGGCGGCCAGGCATCTGCCTGGTGCTCGGCTATAATGGCGCGATCTTCCTGACCTGGCTGAGGCTGATGCGGCGCAAGATCATCACCAACATGGACGGCATCGAGTGGCGCCGGCCCAAATGGGGTGTGGCTGCGCGCGCGTGGTTCTGGCTAAACGAATGGATAGGCGCCTGGGCCTCGCACCGCCTGGTCGCCGACCATCCGGTGATCGCGGATCACCTGGCGACCCGCCGGCCGCGCAGCGCCATCGCCACCATCACCTACGGCGCCGACCCGGTTACATCGGCACCGGAGACGTCGGTGCGCGCGCTCGGCCTGGAGCCTGGCGAGTACCTGATCTCGATCGCGCGTATCGAGCCCGACAACAACATCCTGCCGATGGTCGAGGCCTTCTGCAGCCGGAAGCGCGACATGAAGCTGGTGGTGCTGGGCACGCTTTCCCCCGATATCCCTTACCATGTCGCCGTCCGCAAGGCGGCGAACGCCTCGGTGGTGCTGCCCGGCGCGATCTACGACCAGGCGACAGTGAAGGCGCTGCGTTTCCACGCGCGCGCCTATCTGCATGGCCACACCGTCGGCGGCACCAACCCGTCGCTGGTCGAGGCGCTGGCCGCCGGCAACATGGTCATCGCCCATGACAACCCCTACAACAGATGGACCGCCGGCGCGGCCGCCATCTTCTTCACCGACCGGCAGAGTTGCGCCGAGCGGATGCGGCAGGCGATGGAAGATGACGCGCTGGTCAGGACCTGCGGCGCGGCCGCGAGGGCCCGCGCCAACGAAGCTTTCCGCTGGGACGATGTCCTGCTTGCCTATGAAACCGAAGCCTACCGCCTTCTGGGGGTGAGCGCCGCCGCTGCCCAGCCAGTCGACCGTCCCTCGCCCGGAGCCGTATGACGGGCTGGTCGCGACGGCGGCTGCTGAGGACCGCGCTGTCGACGGCGCTGGTGCCCGCAACGGCGGCACTCTCGGCCGCATCGCCCGCGCCGGCCGCCACCGGCGAATGGCGTTTTCGCCGCGGCGTCAACGCCTGGCCCTGGTTCGCGCTCACACGCGAGTTTCCCGCGCCGCGCACCGACTATGACTGGCCGCCCTTCCAATCGCAGCGGCCGGTGCCGACACCGGACGACCTTCGCCGGCTGCGCCGGACCGGGCTCGACTTCGTCCGCCTGCCGGTCGATCCCGGCCCGTTCATGGCCGCCGATGCCGCCACGCGCACAAAATTGCTGGCGATGCTGGACGATGCCGTCGCGGCAGTCATCGATGCGGATCTCGGCATCATCGTCAACGTGCAGGCCAACGGCGCCACCCATTACTGGAATCCCGACCGCATGGTTTCCAGCACCGCCGCGCCCGAATTCAAAGCCTATCGCGCGCTGGTGGGCACGCTTGCCGGCAGGCTGCAGCGGTTCCCGTCGGGCATGGTGGCGCTGGAACCGGTCAATGAGCCGCCGCAATCCTGCTCCTCAAACGTCTGGTCTCTGGTCCAGGCGGCGCTTTTGACGGCAGCCAGGGCATCGTCGTCGACCTTGCCGCTTGTCGTCACCGGCGGCTGCGGCTCGATGGTGAGCGGGCTTGCCGCGCTCGATCCGGAACCGCTGGCGGCCTTCGAGCCGATCCTGTTCACCTTTCATTTCTACGAACCCTATCTGTTCAGCCATCAGGGCGCACCCTGGATGCGCGAGCCCGTCTACCGCGCGCTCAACAACGTGCCATGGCCGGCCTCCGCCGGCTCGCTCGAGCGGACGCTGGCCTCGGTCAGGGCCCGCATGGCCGGGGACACCGAAACCTCGGAAGCCGACAAGCAGGCCGCCTATGCCGAAACCGAACGCGTGCTGACGGTCTATTTCGACGCCAGGCCCGATCGCTGGTTCGTCGACAAATATATCGGCCAGGCGCGCGGCTGGGCCGACAGCCATGGCATCGCGCCGACGCGCGTCATCATGGGCGAATTCGGCGCGCTCCGCACCGACGCCCGCTACGTCGCCGCCCCCAACCCGGACCGCGCCCGCTACATCGCCGATGTAAGGCAGAGCGCCGAGGCATCCGGCTTCCCGTGGGCCTTCTGGGACCTGTTCGACGGCATGGGCATGATGGACGACAAAACCCGCTCGCTCGACCCGGCGATGGTGGATGCATTGGGGTTGAGTATGCCGGAATAAGCGCCTTCCAGATGCGGCCGAGTTCCTTGTCCCCCGTCCGCCAGGACAGGGGGAGCGCGCCGTAGAGCGCTACCTCGGCACCCCTTGCGCGCCCGGACGCCCCGCCACCTTCACCGGCCTGTAAAGCGCCAGCGCTATCACCACGAACTTGGTCATCAACGTCGTCTTTGACGCCAGGCTTTCGGAGGTGTTGAGCAGGATCAGCCAGCCCAGCATAGTCAGCCAGATGCCGGGATGGCAGCGGCGCGCCACTTCGTGCATGAACAGCACGAAGCCGAAAAACAACAGCAGGGTGAAGAAGGCGCCCTGATACAGGAGCAGGCGGATGATCGGGTTCTCGATGCCCTGTTCGAGGCCGTTGATGCGGCGCAGGCTTTCGATGAGATCGATGTCGGGCCCCACGATCAAGTCGCGCGGTTCGAAATGCTTGAACAACTCGAACATTTCGACGCGGGCATTGGCGCTGCCGCTGTCCGACACGAAGCGCTCCAGCAGCGCGTCGAAGAAGCCGTAGGAGAACAGCATGACGACCAAGACGGGCAACAGCGAGGCGAGCATGACGGCAAGGGCGGCACCCGGCAGGCTGATGCGTCCTCGCCGCAGATAAGCCACGCCGCTGAAAAGCAGATAGATGCCGCCGAGCGCGATCGTCGTCACCATCGCCGAGCGCCCGCCAAATACGACCAGCGCCGCGCATTGCAGGCCGATCAGCCCGAGCCGCAGCGGCATGGACAGGGATTTCGAACCGGAGAGCAGCGCCAGCACATAGATCGAGGTGATCGTGGCATTGGACAGAGGATGGCCCTGGAGCGCCGTCGAGCGCAGGTCGTTCATGAACACCTCGCCGTCGAGCCGGTAGGGAAAGACCAGCGTCTTGGTGGCGAACTCGAACAGCGCCAGCAGCGCGTTCACCGTCATCACCGCGTGCACCACGGTTTGCATGCGGGCGAACGTCTTTTCGTCGGCCTCGGCCAGCATCATAACCAGCAGCGCCGCCGCCACGAACGTGTCGATCATGCCGGCCATGCCGGGGCGTTGCCTGATGATCACGACGACCAGCAGCATGATCGACATGACGGCCAGCAGCGCGCTGGCCGGCCGCCTGTCGGCGATGGTCAGCGTATAGCCGACCGGGTTGCCGAACGTGCAGGCGCGCCAGGCGAACATCAGCACGAGCAGATAGGTGGAAGGATGGATCTTGGTCGCCGGATTGCCGGTCAGACCGTCGTAATTGTAGCCCACCAGCCACAGCATGCCACCCGAAATGCTGAACAGCAGCGCCACCACCGCGACCAGGCCGTAGCCGGTCACCCAGTCAACGGAATTGCCGGTGCGGGGCGCGGTCGGGGCTTGACCCTGGCCGGCCCAGCCCGCCGCCGGGGTGGCGGACCGGGCGGCACCCCGGATGGCAGCCATGTCAGGCCGCCTCGTCGACCAGCAAGGCGCCGGTCGGCAACCGCCCCATGACGGAAATGGCTTGCGAGGCCGCCGTGACATCGCGCATCGGCGTCGCGTTCAGCGTGGCGACGAGCACGATCTCGTCGACCATGGCGACCAGCGGTGAGGCGTTGAGATTGTCGGCCAGCGCGCCGCCGTCGACGACGACGAGTTCGAAATTGCGGCTCGCCTGGGCCAGCATATGCTGTGTGAAATAGACGCCCTGCGCCTCGGAAAAGGCAGCCTTCGGCCGACCCTTCCCCAGAAGCGCGACGTTGCTGCCGGGCGTGTATTGGCTGAGCGCTTCGAACGCGTATTCGCCGCGCAGCACGTCGAGGAGACCTGGCTGCGGCTCTTTCTGGCTGCCGCCGGCATTGTTGGTGTCGATGAACAGGACACGGCTGCCCCTGGCAGCCGCCGCATTGGCCAGCAGGCGCGCCACCCGGCCCCGCTGCGCGGAGTCTTCTGGCGCCGACGTCACCAGGATGGACGGTACCAGCGGCCAGTTCGGCGGACGCCGGCTGGACGAGAACAGGCGTCTCAACGCCAGGCCGGCAACCGCGTCCATCTTCTGTCCGGCCGGCGCGGCGGCGCCGCCGAAAGGCCACCAGCGACGGCGCGCTGATTTTGCCGGCAGCACGCCCACCACGGGCGCGTCGATGGCGGATTGCATCTGCGCGCTGGAAAGCACCGTCGGCGACGAATATTCCGCGATCAGCGCCATGCCGGTGCCGAGCCCCAGCCCGCCGAAGAACGCGCCGAATACCAACAGCAACAGCGGCGGCCAGCTCTTCTTCAGGGCCGGCATGGCGTCGGAGATGATGCGCGCATTGGTGCTGTCGACATTGACCTGCTCGCGCGTTTCCTGCGCCCGTTGCAGATAGGTGGCATAGACGGAGCGCACCGCCTCGAGATCGCGTTGCAGTTCGCGCAGCTTGACCGAGGCCTGGTCGGTGTCGAGCGACTTGCTCTTCATGCCCGCGACCTTCGCTTCCAGCGCCTGCTGGTTAGCCAGCGCCCGCTCGTAGTCGGTTTCGGCGGCGGCGCCGATACGACCGAGTTCCCGCGCGATGAGCGCGCGCGTATCGCGCAATTGCTGCTGGGCCGCCATCATCGAAGGATGGCGCGGCCCGAGCTCCGTGCCGAGCTGCGAAACCTGGTCGACAAGTGTCGCCTCCTGCGCCCGCAGGCTCGAAATCACCGCCGAGCGCATCGCTTCCGAGGTCGCGTCGGGCGCGCCGCCGGACCGGCGCAACTGGTCGACCTGCGCCTTCAGCGTCGCGGTGCGGCTCTGTGCGGCGGCGAGCTGCGTGTTGATCTCGGTCAGTTCCTGGTCGCTGACCAGATTGCCGGCGGCCATCACCATGTTGTTGGCCGACTTGTAGGCCTCGACCGCATTCTCGGCCCGCTGGACGCGCTTGCGCTGTTCGTCCAGCCGCGCCGTGATCGAGTCGGAAGCATCCGTGGCCATCTTCGCGCGCGCGCTCGCCTGATCGGCCAGGTAGGCCTGCGCGATGGCATTGGCGAGCTTCGCCGCCTTGTCGGCGCTCTTGGCGGTGACGATCACGTCGAGGACCAGCACCTTGTCGGCCCGCTTGACCGCAAGCCGCCGGCGCAACGCATCGAGCGTCTTTCCCGTCTTGTCGGTTTCGGCCGACCCCGAGCCCAGCACGCCGCCGAGCAAGCGGCTCAACAATCCGTCCTGCCCGTTGAATTCCGGGTCGTCGGTCAGGTTGGTCGCCGCGATTGCCCTGAGCAGCACGCCGCTCGACTGGACGACGGCAACCTGGCTTTCCACCATGGTGATGCCGCCATCGGGTGGAACGCGGCTCGGATTGACGTCGTTGGTGACCACCTGCAGGTCCTGCGGATCGACGATGATCTCCGCCGCCGAGCTGTAAAGCGCCGGGGTGAACAGTCCATAGAGCAGCGCCGCGAGGGTCAGCAGCGCGGCGGTGGCGAGGATCAGGAAACGGCGGCGCACCAGAATGCGCTTCAGGTCACCCAGCTCGACGGTCGAGGACGGATAGGACGCGGCCGGCGGTGGCTCCGGCGCATGTTGCATCACCTCGGGAGCGTGTTGTTGCGGCAACGAGAGCAGGGATGATTGCAAAGGTCGCTCCGACAACACTCCATGTGCCCCAAAAGCTAATTGCGGCTTCAGCCTAGCTATTACTCCAACTGTTAAAACACTGTTAATTATGTTGGGAGCTCTTTTGGTTTTTGGCACGGAGTTTGCGTAGCAGAGGCATGGGCCATGTTGACAGGGCGCAAGCGAGCGGGAAACGAATGCCAGTCCGACCGTCGCCCCACCAGATCGGGCCTAAGAACCGAACACCGGCCAATACCGAACATCAGAATTCTTGGGGTGCGACATGCGGGTGAGCCTGCGCCTGGACAGCGACTGCCTCCGTGCTTTTCACCTGCTGCTGCTGCAGCGCCTTGCCGCGCTCGCCGAGATCGCGGTCAGCGTCGACGCACGCCCAGCCGGGAGCTGCATTCCGGGCAGCGTCGCGGCACTGTTCCAGCTTGAAACGGTCATCCATGGCTTGCCCGCGGACGGACTGGCCAAGCGCCTGCCCTTGTCGGCGTTGGCACCCTACCGCACGCACCCCGCCGCCGCGCCCGACCTCGTGGTCGACCTCTGCGGCGATGTGCCAATAGAGGGAACACGCGTATGGCATGTGACCTATGACGGCGCCGGCGGCGAAGCGGCCCTGCTGGCGTCGATCCTCGATGGCCGGACCCCGCGGGCCCGCATAGAGGAGAACGGAGGCGTCGTCGCCGAAGGACGCCTGGGCACCGAATATGGCGGCATCGCGCTCGCCTCGTTCCAGGACATGCTGGCGCGCACGGCAAGCCTGATCCTGGCGGCGGTGACAGGCGCGGCGCGGGGCGCCCTACCCGTCCTGCCCGAGCCGGTGGACGGCAGGGGGCCGCCTTCGCTGCCCTCGGCCGGCAAGCTCGGCGTCAGGGCGGGCAAGGTATTGGCGCGGCGCATCGTCCAGAAGATCTACCATCTCTGCTACAACGCCCCGCACTGGAAGGTCGGCTGGCGCGAAACCGGCGGGCGGGATCTGTTCGACCTGCGCGCGCATCCGGCCTCGGGCTGGCATGAGCTGCCCGACGACGGCAGCCGCTTCTACGCCGATCCGTTCCCTATCCTTCATCAAGGACAGGTAACCCTGTTCGTCGAGGACTATATCCACCGCCTGGGCCGAGCCATCATTTCCGCCGTGCCGTTTGGTCCGTCGGGGCCGATCGGCCGTCCGGAGCCGGTGCTCGATCTGCCCTACCACCTCTCCTACCCCTTCGTCTTCGAGCGTGACGACGAGGTCTGGATGGTGCCCGAAAGCTGCGCCAACCGGACGGTGGATCTCTACCGCGCCACCGCCTTCCCGGGCGGATGGGTCAAGGAAGCGACGCTGCTGTCCGACATCGTCGCCAGCGACGCCACCTTGGTCGAGCATGGCGGCTCGTGGTGGCTGTTCGCCACCGTTCGGGACGGTGAAGGCAGCGCCCGGCACGGCGGCGGCGCCTTCTCCGACGCGCTGCATCTGTGGTCGGCGCCGGACTTTCGCGGCCCCTGGACGCCGCATCCAAGGAACCCGGTGCTGATCGACATCGCCTCGGCGCGGCCGGCCGGACGCATGGTCGAACGCGACGGCCAGCTGCTGCGTCCGGTACAGGACTGCCGCGGGAGCTACGGCGGCGCCCTTGGCATCGCACGCGTCACTCACCTTGATTTGAACGGCATGGAGCAGCATGTCGAGACGATCTTAACCCCGGGCGCGCTATGGAGTGGGCGTAAGCTGCACACGCTCAACGAGGCGGGCGGCCTGGAGTTCATCGACGGCTCGGCGATCGCGCCGCGCTGGAAAAGAGGTGGCCGTGGTTAACCTAAACGTTTGTTACTACCGGCCACCCGCGCTGGTTGCCTGAGGTTGATTATGGTCCGGAAGATATTTTCCACCACGGATTGTGGAGACAGAAGATGACCAGCATGAAGGGCAGCGAGATGACAACCGTCGACGCTGTCCCGGCCGAAGTCGACGTGGCGATCGTTGGCGCTGGAATGGCCGGCACCACGCTGGCAACCGTGTTGGCAAAAGCCGGCCGCAAGGTGGCACTGATCGATCCGCACCGCGTTCATCACGAAGAGTTCCGGGCCGAGAAAATCGGTAGCGATCAGATACGGCTGTTCGAGAAGCTCGGCCTCGACGAAACGATCATGCGGCTCGTCACGCCGTTTGACGACATTCATGTTTTCCGCCTTGGCCAATTGTTCGCGCGTGAGCGCAGGCCCGAATACGCATTTTCCTATGCCGCGTTGATTAACGGGCTGCGCGATGCCCTTCCTCCGCAAGTGCCGATAACTGTCGGCAAGGTCGCCGAGGTCTCGACCGGGCCGGACCGGCAGCGCCTTGTGCTGAACGACGGCAGGGTCATCACGGCTCGCCTGCTGGTGGTCGCCACCGGTCACAGCGAAGCGGTGCGGCGCGCCATCGGCGTCGAGCGGGTCGAGCAATCGAAAGCTCATTCGCTGTCGATGGGTTTCGACCTCGCCATTCCGCCGCGCGAATGCGTCTACCAGGCCGTCACCTGCTACGGCAGGCGGGCCAGCGACCGCGTCGCCTACATCACCGTCTTTCCCCTCGGCGACAAGATGCGGGCCAACATGTTCGTCTATCGCACCGTGGCCGAACAATGGACGAGGGATTTTCGGGCCGATCCGCGGAAGATGCTTTGCGAATTGATGCCTGAAATATCGGCCCAATGCGGCAACTTCGCTGTCTCAAGTCCCGTCGAGGTCCGGCAGATCAACCTTACCACGACGCAAGGCCATCGCCGCGACGGGGTCGTCTTCATCGGTGACGCGTTCTGGACGACATGCCCGACGCCGGGCGTCGGCATAGGGCGGGTTATGATCGACGTCGATCAGCTCCATTCCGTGCACATTCCACGCTGGCTGGAGACGCCAGGCATGGCGGCGGACAAGATCGCCGCCTTCTATGACGATCCGGTCAAGCGGGCCTCCGATGAGGCCGGCATGCGTGTGAGCATCTACGCCAGGCGGATCACCACCGAAACCGGGCTGGAATGGCGCGCGCGGCGCCTGCGCAACAACACGGCACGCAGGCTGATGATCATCGGCCGCAAGGTGCGCCATTTGGGAATGCGGCGGCAGCCGGGCATGGCGTGAGGGGTTTCCCACCCCTTATCGTCATAAAGGCACTTCCGTGGTTCTGCCCTCGAGGCAGCACCTCTACCCGCCTACCGGAGAAGGAAACCGCCGGAGCGCTTCATCGGGAAACGGCGCTCAAAAAGCAGATCGAGTGCCGTTCGGTGGGAACAAGCGGCTTGCCGACAGGTTATTCCCGCAGGAGATCCTGTCATGGTCAAGAATATCGACCGCGCGTTGCAGGATGCTATTCTGGCAATGCGCATTCTTCGCAAATCCATCATTGATCATGGGCATATGGAAGCCATGGCCGAATTTGACGGCTTGATGAGCGTGACCATATCAGAGGCCGAGCGCCAACTCACCAGTTGGCAGACCGGTCATCGCGCCGAGCTATCGGACCACGCAGAACCCTGACGCGATCTCAAGGATCGCACATGAGGGAACCTTGCCGAACGGCATTGGTTTCATGGAATGCTATACGCCGCCGGAGGACAAAGTGGCCCGATTGGTCGACAAGCATAAGCTTGAGAGAGCCGATCGCGAGTCGCGGCTCATCCTTGACGCCGAACGGCAGGCCCGCGACGCGAAGACGGCGCGGCTTCGCAAGCAGCGGCTGTCCGCCGAGCCAAGCGGCGAGCGACAGAAGCCCGCCGCGCCGAAGCGACGTGGATGACGGCCTGCTGTTCCGCAAAAGCAAAAGGCGCGATCGGTCGATCGCGCCTTTGTTTCAGCAGGCGAATGCACTTTCCCATTCAGAGCTTGGCCGGTAACCCTGAAGGTCCAGCGAGAGCAGTGACGGCCGAAAGCCGTTCGCGCTTGTGCCAGGTTGGCTTCTCGTATTTCTTCACCAGCTATCTCCCCTTGGTGGATACCGCAGAGAAGACCGGCTTCGGCGCCAATGTCAATCGTACCAGGACGACCAATGGTGTTCGAAACGCCTGCGCCGGGTGAATCGGTCTACCGTGCTTTCAAATCCGCCGGTACGGGATAGATTTAGGATCGAGAAAGCGCCACAAGCCGCCTGGGAGGACCTTGCCAATGTCAGACACCGCCTTGCCGCTGGTGATCAGCGCGCCCGAGCCGCGTACGCTCGAACTGATCTTCACGCCGCCGAAGCTGGCGCGCCTCAAAGCACATTATCGCATCGTCGAGACGACGCCCGACGGCGTGGCGCGGCTGCCGCCCGAGCTGCTGGCCGAGGCCCGCTACATCGTCGGCCAGCCGCCGATCTCGCCGCGGACGCTTGAGGCGATGAAAACGCTGCGCTGCGTCTTCAATGTCGAGAGCAACCTCCTCGACAACATGCCCTACGAAACACTGTTCGCACGGGGCATCCATGTCGTCACGACGGGCCTGGTCTTCGCCGAGCCGGTAGCCGAGCTCGGCCTGGCCATGGCGCTCAACCTTGCCCGTGGCATCGTCGATGCCGACCTTGCTTTCCGCAAAGGCGAGGAATTGTGGGGCGGCGACGGCAACCAGGCGGCGCGGCTGCTTTCGGGAGCCGATGTCGGCATCATCGGCTTCGGCGATCTCGGCCGCGCCCTCAACCGCCTGCTGTCGGGCTTCCGCACCCACACGAAGGTGTTCGACCCCTGGCTGCCGCCGTCGATCCTGAGGGAAAACGGCGTCGAGCCGGCCTCGCTAGACGAGGTGCTGTCTTCAAGCGACTTCGTCTTCGTCGTCGCTTCGGTAACCTCCGAGAACCAGGGGTTTCTCGGCGCCGACGCTTTTGGCAGGATGCGCAAGGGAGCCGCCTTCATCCTGCTCAGCCGTGCCGGCGTGGTCGATTTCCCCGCCTTGATGGCGGCGGTAAGAAGCGGTCACATCCTTGCCGCCAGCGACGTCTTTCCCGAGGAGCCGCTGGCGGGCGACCATCCCGTGCGCGCGCTGCCCGGCTTCCTGCGCTCCGCCCACCGAGCCGGCGCCCTCGACATCGCCTTCAAACGCATGGGCGACATGGTGCTGGAGGACATGGACCTGATCGATCGCGGCCTGCCGCCACTGCGCTCCAAACGCGCCGAGCGCGAGACGGTGTCGAGGATGCGCTCGAAGCCGTCGGACAGGAATTAAGCAACCGCGCCGGTGTGAGCATTGCTCAACCCCATCGGCAAGGTTTTGTACCAAACCGTACGTTGAATCCCCTTTGAGATGCACCTTCGGAGGAGTAAAAAACAACCTCTGGGAGGTAGCGATGGTTGGAAGCCATATAGACATGGCGCGGGCAGCTATCGAAGCCAGCCTCCTGCTACGACATCGTTCCATTGCTGGAAACGTCGCCTTTCGCCACGAAATCGACCATTCCAGGCACGTGATCGCGCAATCGCGCGAGCTTCTGAAACGGCTTCGCCAACGCCAGCGCGATGATAACGGTCCGGCCTGGGAAGATACAGACCCGGTTCCCATCTCAGCGTTCGATGCCGATATTCTGCGCGCTGTGTTTCGAGATCTGGTCTCGGAAGCGAACGTGCCCGAGTGTCAATGGCGCGACTTGGCCAAAAGCCTGGTTCACGAGTTTACCGGCTGCGAGCTGGTCGAGACCGGCTTGATAGAATGGCTCATTCACAAATAGTGATCCGCCAAGGCCCGTGAGCCCGTCCCCCAAGGGATGCCCGCGCTTCCTGATGGAACGATCGTGCCGCCGGCTGGTTTTGCGAATGGTCGGGCGGTGGGAAGCCCGGCGTACTCAGAAGGCCCGTCACGAGTCGCGTCGGTGGCGGGCCTTTCCATGTCCAGCAGCGATATTGGCCGAAGGTCCCATTCGCGCATGGGCAATGTTGTGGCCATATCAGCCATAGCTTGATTAATGGTCCGGACGTCTTTGGGGGACGGCATCGTGCCAATTCGCAGGAATCTTGCCGCCAATCCGAGACGGCTGGTCAGCGGCCACGCGTCGGTGAGCGCCGTTTGCCGCGGACTGGGCATGAACCGCTCGCAGTTCGAGCGTTACCTGCGAGGCAAGAGCGTGCCCAACCGGGCCACGGCGCGACTGATCCGCGACTACTTCCGGATCGACGAGGATGAACTATACCGGGCGCCGGACGCCGCACCGGAACGCGCCCTTCTGTCGCCGATGCACGAAACGCTTTACGGCAACATGGTGCGCGGTCCCTGCCCCGCCATCGCCGGCGGCACCTACTTCACCTACTTTGCGGTCCCCGACCGCCCAGACCTGTTGATGCGGTCGGTCACCTTCGTGCGGCGCCAGGCCGAGCTGGTGACGTTCCGGCGCGTGACCCGGTGGGCGGAGGGCAATCGCCAGGGCGGGGCACGCGCGCCCGGCTGGCACTATGGCGTCGCGATCTCGCGCCTGAACTGGATTTATTCGCCGCCATCAACCGCCGCCAGACCGGCGAGCCATCGATCGTGGCCGTGCAATGGGCGCCCTTCTCCGAACCGGTCCTGGTCGGCCAGGCCTTCGTGCTGACCGGAGCGGGGCCGGCCTGCCTGCCGGTCATCATGCGCCAGCAAGTCGGCAGGATCAGCCTGCGGCAGGCGATGCGGATGTGCGGCGTCGTCAGCCTCGACGATACGCGCCTCGACCAGCTTGTGGCCAGCCTAGCGCGCGAACGCTAGAGTGGTCGAGGCCAATGACGATTTGGCCGGGCCAGCAAGAGGATCGCGATGCTCAACACGGTCGACTATGGTGGCAAGGAAGCCGATATTGTCCATGCGCTGGAGGAAGACATCATCTTTGGCCGGCTGGCGCCCGGCACGCGCCTGGTCGAGGACGTGCTGCTGGCCCGCTTCCCGGTCTCGCGCCACACCATCCGCCAGGCCCTCTATCAACTGGAAAGGCTTGGCGTCGCCACGCGCGAGCGCAACAAGGGTGCCACGGTGCGCCGGCTCGCCCCCGAGGAAGTCCGCCAGATCTACGAGGTGCGCGAGATGCTGCAGCGCCAGGCCGCGCTGATGATCCGGCTGCCGGCGAGCGAGGCGCTGATCGCCGAGTTGGCTGAGATCCACCGCGTCTACAGCGCCCATGTCGACGCCGGCTACCTCAGAGGCATCCATGAGGCCAACGACCGCTTCCACCTCACCATGTTCTCGGCCTGCGGCAACGCCTATCTGGTGTCCTCGATCGAGCACTACATGCGCCTCAGCCTGCCGGTACGGGCGAATTCGCTGGCCGACCGGGACAAGCTCGAAATCTCGCGCCAGCATCATCTGATGATGATCGAGGCGCTGAAGCGCAGCGACAATTGGGTGCTGGCGCAGCTCTGCGTCGATCACCTGCAGCCAAGCAAGGCGTTTTATCTCAGGGAGGTCGAGGTGGGCCCGGTGGGCCGCGACGCCGGCTGAGACGCGCAACCCGCCGCTCCCCTGAAGCGGCGAAGAGATTCGGGCTCGGCCCGGCGATACTATCTGACCTTCACGACCACCTTGCCCTTGGCGCGCCCCGTCTCGACATAAGCCAGCGCCTCGTTGGTTTTCTCGAACGGGAAAACCTGATCCACGACGGGGCGTATGACACCGGATTGGATGAGCGATGCGATCCTGCTCAGTTGCTCGCCCTGCGCCCACATGAACAGGAACGAATATTCGACACCGGCGCGTCTGGCCTTGCGGCGTATGCCGCGGCTCAGCAGGCGCAGCACCAGCTTCAGGACGATGTTGAGACCTTTGTCCCTGGCAAATTCGGGATCCGGCGGACCGGAGATGGAGATGAGTTTACCGCCCGGCTTCAGCACATGCAGGGATTTTTCCAGCGTCTTGGCGTCCTGGCTGTTCAGGACGAGGTCGTAGCCGTGCAGGATCTTTTCGAAATCGTCCTTCTTGTAGTCGATGACGATATCGGCGCCGAGGCCTCTCAACAGATCGGCGCTCGCGGCGCCGGCCGTCGTTGCGACGGTGGCGCCGAGATGCTTTGCCAATTGGATGGCGGCGGTCCCGACGCCGCCGGAACCGGCCTGGATGAACACCTTCTGGCCCTTCGTCAGCCCTGCCCTTTCGACAAGCACCTGCCAGGCGGTAAGAACGACCAGCGGAATGGAAGCGGCCTCCTCCATGCTGAGATTGTCCGGCTTCAACGCCACGTCGGCTTCGTCCACGGCGATGAACTCGGCGAATGTCCCGATGCGGCCGTCGCGCGGCCGCGAAAAGACCTCGTCACCAGCCTTGAATTTGCGGACCTTGGATCCGACCCGCATGACGACCCCTGCCACGTCATGGCCCAGGATGAAGGGCGGGCGATAGGGCAATATCAGCTTGAACTCCCCGTCCCGTAGCTTGGAATCAAAAAGGTTCACTCCGGAGGCGTGGACCTCGATCAGGACATCGTTGTCCCCCACATCAGGCTGCGGCATCTCGGCGAGCCGCAACGCTCCCTTCTTTTGATATTTGTCGACGACGAAGGCTTTCATCATGTTCGCTTTCTGAAAATCGTTTGTTTAGGCAGGCAAGCGGAACTGCTTGCGCAACGTCTTGTCGAACATCCCGGCGGGCGCGAAGCGACGCAGCAGGTTGACCAGCCGCGCCGTCTTGCCGGCGGTGTAGCGCCGGCGCTGATGTTTGTTGGTCGCCGCCTTGAGAACCACATTTGCCACCACTTCCGGCGGGTCTGCCTTGGGCATCACGTCGCGAAGCAATGCGTCGACCCCGGCTCGCGCCTGATCATATTCCTTCATGACCGAATCGGGCTCGAACCCATTCTGGTCGAAAACGGTGCGCACGAATGCCGGCGCGATGACCGAGACGCGAATATTGAAGGCACGGATCTCATGATCGAGCGATTCCGAATAACCTTCGAGCGCGTGCTTGACCGCGGAGTAATGCGCCGAATATGGCGCGGGTACCACTCCCAGGATCGAGCCGATATTTATGATGCGTCCTACGCCCTGCCGCCGCATCGACGGCAACACCGCATTGGTCACGCGCATGACGCCGAACAGGTTGACGTCGAACAGCGCCTGCACCTGGGAAACCGAGGATTCTTCGGCTCCTCCAAGCATGCCGACGCCGGCATTGTTGACCAGCGGATCGATGCGGCCGGTCTGCGCGTGGATGGTTGAAACGAGTGCATCGATGGCCATATCGTCGGTCACATCGCAAACCAGCATGGTCACTCCTTTCGGGCTGTCGCCGAGCTTGCGGCGGCTTGTGCCGAACACGGTAAATCCCGCTCGCGCCAACACTTCCGCGCTGGCGCGGCCGATACCCGAGGAGACTCCCGTGACGAGCGCCGTCTTTCCCGAATTCCTGTTCATTTGGGGCTCCAAAATCATGAGGGCTAGCTTTTTCGCTCCATTAGAATTATGATCGTACTATCATATTACATCCATAATGCAATAGAAGAAAGGAACCGCGGCCATGCGCTATGAAAAAGGCCGGAAGGACGCCTCGCGCGGCCGGATCATTGAGGTGGCCGCCAACCGTTTTCGCGGTGACGGTATCGCTGCGTCGGGGCTGGCAACCATCATGAAAGACGCCGGCTTGACCAACGGGGCCTTCTACCCGCACTTTCAATCCAAGGCGGCGCTTGTCCGTGAAACCGTGGCAGCGGCCCTGGAGGATCAGTCGGACCAGATCCGCGAAGCTTTGGCTGCCGGCGGCCTGGATGTGGCCATCGACGCCTATCTGTCGACGGCACACCGGGACAATCCGGGACAGGGCTGCGCGTCTGCCGCATTGTTGCCGGAGATCGCACGCGAGCCTTCCGAAACACGCCAACTCTATACCGAGCGCTTGCTGACCCTGGTGCGCCAGGTAGCGGCGGAACTGCCGCCGCGGACCCGGAACCCGGAAAGCGTTGCGCTGGGCATCTTTGCGACCCTTATCGGCACTCTTCAGATGGCCCGCGCCGTGGACGGATCGGACCTCTCGGGACGCATCCTGGCGGCAGGGGCAAGCGCGGCACGCACGCTGATCCAGGGGGATAACGAGGCTTCCTCGCTCGGGCACTGAAACTTTCCGCAAGCGGGCCTCGTTGCTGCGCAATCGCCTCCCGAGGCGATGACAAGACCCTCCAATCAATGCCTCGCTGGCTGCGCCCGCGAGGCCTTTTTTGTGCGGCGACGAGACCCGTCCTGCGGGAACCGGCACCATCCGCGAACCGCGAAGTTGTCCAGAGGGCCAGGCGCCTGGCCGTCCAGCGGTACCGGCGATGCGCCGCGACGGAGAAGGCTGCCAAAAACCAAGCAACCGCCTGTACGCCGTGGCTACCGCTCAATATCGCAAAGGTTTCAAGGTTCTCAGGAACATATTTGGGCGAAGTTTGGAATTTTGGTCTGATAAACCGGAACTTTCGGGCAAACCGTTTCGTTTAAATCTTGATCGTTGCTTCGACGGTCACAAAGCAACAGGGAAGGACCCAGTCATGAACATCAAGATGATTTGCCTTGGCGCCATGGCGCTTTCGATGGCCACCGGTTCGGCTCTCGCGGGATCCAACACGGGAACATCCGCTCTCGACGATCCTGCCAAGATGAAGCCGTTCTACACGGACTCCGGCATGAAGACGATGGTCGGCAATGATGACTTCGTGAAAGCCTGGAAGGCCCTCACGCCTGAAGACCAGACCGCCATGAAGACCGCTTGCGCCGACGAGTCCAAGAACGCCAACCCAACCAACACGCATCCGGAATTCTGCAGTAGCGTGAAATTGAACGGCGGCAGTTGATAAGGCGTTGGCGCCGTAGGCATGGAACAGCCCCGTTCGCGGGGCTGTTTTCGTGACTGCCGTGCTTTGCCTTGCCGTCACCGCCGCTTTGGCCCCGACACAACTGCTCATTCTGCCTCGACTCCAAGCGCCTGCCGCCAGTCCTTATCGTCGACCGACACATTTCCCGCAGCTTCATGAAGAGGAAAAAACAGCGTCCTTGCTCTGGCCATGTTGCACTGCGGAATATATGCTGCATTGCAATATCGGCTACCCGGCGGACGATGACGGCTGGGCGCAAACGAAGGAGGTGTCGTGGCGGCATCGTTTCGGCCTGACATACAGGGCTTGCGCGCGCTGGCGGTTGGCGGCGTCGTCGCCTACCATTTTGGCGTCACGGCACTGCCCGGCGGCTTTGCCGGGGTCGACATCTTCTTTGTCATCTCCGGCTGGCTGATCACCACGCATCTGATGCAGGAGATCACCGAGACCGGCCGGCTCGACCTCTGGCGCTTCTATGCCAGGCGAGCACGGCGCCTTCTGCCGGCCGCCATCTTCGTCATCCTGGCCACGCTCGCCGTCGGCACCTTCATCATGGCGCCGCGGGAACAGGCGCTCTATTCGCGCGGCGCCATGTATGCCGCGGCCTACACCATCAATCTGTGGCTGCTGCGCTGGTCGTTCGACTATTTCGCCGCCGATTCCTTGAGCAATCCCTTCATCCACTTCTGGTCGCTGTCGGTGGAGGAGCAGTTCTATCTCGTCTGGCCGGCACTGCTTGTCTTCGCCGCCTGGCTGCATCGGGGCCGGCGCATGACGGTGGTCGTGATCGGCGCCGTCGGCCTCGCCTCCTTCGCCGCTTGTCTGTGGTTCACCAGCCTCTCGCCGGCCTGGGCCTTCTACTTCTCGCCGCTGCGGGCCTGGGAATTCGCCGCCGGCGGCCTGGCGACCTTTGCCACGCCAATCTTGTGGCGGCATCAGTTCTGGCTGCGGGCGGCACAGGGGTGGCTGGGCCTGGCGCTGATCGCCGTCGCCTATCTCTGTTTGAGCGAAAACCTGCCTTTCCCCGGCTGGTACGCGCTGATGCCGGTTGCCGGCTCCGTGCTGGTGCTGTTGAGCGGCGCCGGCGAGCAGGGCGATGCCCCGGCCAAGACTCGCTGGCAGGCCTTGGCGCCCGCCGCCATGCTCTCGCTGGCGCCCTTGCAGTGGGTCGGCACGCTCTCCTATTCGCTCTATCTCTGGCATTGGCCCGTCATCGTCTATGCCGCCATGCTGCACCCCGACCTCGGCGTGGCGCAGCGTATCGGCTGCGCCGTGCTGGCGCTGGCGCTGTCGGCGGCCACCTACCGGCTGATCGAAAACCCCGCGCGGCGCGGCGACTGGCTGGCGGCGACAGCCAGGGCCTTTCGCTTCGACGCCAGCCCGGCCGCAAGACCGCTTCGGCTATTACCGGGGCTTGCCCTCGCCCCGGCCCTCGTGCTGACCGCCGCCGGCGTGGCTGCGGCCTACGCCAACGCGCATCTGGCCACCCGCAACATCGACCCGACCCAGCGCGGCATCGAAGAGGCCGCCGAACAGCCGTCCATCGCGCGCGCCGTCGACAAGGACTGCCTGCTCGATTTTCACACTGTGGAGCCGAAACCTTGCACCTTCGGGCCGGCCGACGCCGCCCACACCATCGTGCTGTTCGGCGATTCGCATGCCGACCACTGGTCGACGCCGCTGGTCGAGGCGGCAAAACGCAACGACACCAAAGTGGTCACCTACCTCAAATCCTCGTGCCGCGCTTCGCGGCTGTCGACCTTCAATGCCGTGCTCAAACGCGACTACACCGAATGCGACGCCTGGCGCGAACAGGCGATTTCAGAGATTATCCGCGGAAAGCCGCGCCTGGTGGTGATCTCGGAATTCTCGATCGGCAATCTGACGCGCGACATGTCCGCCGCCAGCCGCGACGCCGAGATAGCTCGCTGGCAGGCCGGCCTGCGCTCTACCTTGGAGGCCTTCAGCCAGGCCGGCGTCGAGACCGCCGTGATCCGCGACACGCCGATCGGCGACAGCTTCGCGGACGCCTGCGTCGCCCGCGCGCTGTGGTGGCGCGAGGCGCCGTCGCTGTGCGACACACCGAGGGCCGAGGCCGCCAATGACGACGTGGCCGCCGCCGAGCGCGCGGTGGTGAAAAGCATCCCAGACACGCTCTATATCGACCTCACCGACCGCTTCTGCGGCCCGACCGAATGCCACGTCTTCATCGACGGCAAACTCGCCTTCCGCGACAGGCATCATCTGGCGACGGCCTTTGCCGAGACACTGGCAGGACCGCTGGAAAAGGCGCTGTTTAGAGGGAGTTAGACTTTCCTTGCCCTTGTGGGAGAAGGAAGAAACGCTCGCTTACCCTGCCCCCGCCAGTGCCGCCATATACCGCTCCAACGTCACCTTCCCACGCTCCGGCCTGGTCGGCGGATCATAGGTGTCATCAACCGTCACCTCCGTCATGCGCGCGTAGGATTGTGCCGCTTTCGGCGAAAACCCCATGCTCTCGAACGTCTCAGCCCAATGTTCGCGAGGCACCGAGACCACGCGCACCTCCTTGCCGAGCGCCCCGCCAAAAGCGGCGGCGACATCCCTGGCCGTGTAGCGCGACGGCCCTTCGACGTGATGCAGGCCGTTCTTTTCCGGCGGCTCCGTAAGCAAGCGAGCCGCCGCTTCGCCGAGGTCGCGTGGCGCCACCATCGGCAGTTCGAAATCCGCCGGGAAGAGCGTGTTGACGATGCCCTCACGCCTGGCGGTCTCCAGGGAGGCATCCCAATTGCTCATGTAATAGGCCGCGCGGATGATGCTGGCCGGAATGGCCTGGCTATGCAGTTTTTCTTCCAGCCCATGCAGTGCGGTGAGGTCGCCGGCCCGTTCGCCCGCATGCGCGCCATAGGCCGATTCCGCCACGACCTTCTCCAGTCCCGAACTGTCCAGCGCCGCAATGATGGCGTCCACAGTCCTGCGCTCCTCGGCATCCGTGTCGGTCGAAGGATCGGCCGGCGGATTGAGCAGGAACGCCCGTGTGCCACGCCTGAACACCCCGCGCAGCGCCTCGACATCGAGCACATCAGCCACCGCCACCTCCGCGCCCTGCGCGGCCAGAGGCGCCGCCTTGGCCTTGTCGCGCGTCACCACCGTGACCGGCTCGCCTTGCCGCAGGAGCGCTACCGTCGCTGCCGAGCCGACATGCCCGGTGCCGCCAAGAATGATGTGCATGGTCCAATCTCCCTTGCTGGTTGCATCCAGGGGAAATGGACGGCGGCGACCAAGGTTCAAAACGCCCCTCGCCATGCTGACAGGTATGGCCAGGGCGGCATCGCCCGGCAGGTCCTTTGGCGCCACGGCAACCAGCTCGAACGATCGATTCATCGATTTATGGGAACAGGGCCGTGGCTGCAGCGTTTATTAGACACACCTTAAGAAGGAGGTTGTCATGAAAAAGCTCTTGATTGCATCCGTGATCGCGATCGCTTCGGCGGTGGCGGTGATCGCTCCGGCAAGTGCCGCCAGTATTACGCTCGGCATCGGGAACGGCTATGATGACGACTACTACGTTCCCAGACATCGCGACTATTACCGTCACTACTCCGACGATGGCGCCTATTACGGTGGCTACTCCGACGATGGCGCCTATTACCGCCGTCACCACTATCGTTATGGCGTCTACGACGACGGCTACCGGCCGCGCTACTACGGCATGTACCATCGCCGCTGCCACACCCAGTTGGTGAAGCATTGGCGTCACCACCACCGTGTCATCGAGACAGTGCGCGTCTGCGGCTATTGACCTTGGGATATATCCCGGCCGGCGTAAGCCGGCCGGTGGCTTGCTAACGGACGGATAAAAGAGCGTGCTTCAAGATCAGTGCACGCCGCGAACCGCTTTCCGTGGTGAGCCTAGAACGCCGGATGTGGCATCAATCGCCGCGCAACAACGCCTCCGCGTAGCGGCCATTGGTGATGAAAGGCCCGGCGCCTGAAATTCGAGATAGTCGGCCGCGTAGGCATAATGGTGTCAGACCGTTCAGGATCCGGTACGACATGGTCACACGCGCTTAGGCAATATAGGCTCGGCCGCCATTGCGTTGCGGCTCACGTAAAGAGCACCCAATCGCCGACAACGTTTCGGGCCGCTTGCCAGGCTCAACGTCGAAACGGCTTTCACGATTCCCAGGCACTGCTTGGTATTGGGCTTAGCGAGCTTTCAAGCTTCGGGCGAGATGACTCCCTCCATCAATGCTTGCGCCTCTGGCCCTTCACTTTCGCGGCAAAACGCAACACCATCTTCCCGAATCATGAGACGATGAAAAGTGGACACCCTCTCTACCACCGAACGAAGCGAACGGATGGCGCGTATCCATGGCAGGGATACGAAGCCGGAGATGGTCGTGCGCCGGCTGCTCCACGGGATGGGCTATCGTTACCGGCTCCACCGTGGCGACCTGCCTGGAAAGCCGGACATTGTTTTTGGAAAACGCAAAAAAGCGATTTTCATTCATGGCTGCTTTTGGCATCGTCACGACGATCCGGCGTGCACGCTCGCCCGTCTTCCAAAGTCCCGGTTGGACTTCTGGGGACCAAAATTGTCGGCAAACGCGAAGCGCGACGCGCTCAAACAGGATGCACTGAAGCGGCTCGGCTGGAACGTACTGGTTGTCTGGGAATGCGAATTGCGGCAGGGTGAACAATTAGAGAACAAGCTGCGCCAATTCGTGGGGGAATAGCATGAAGTCGATCGAGCTGTTCGCAGGCGCCGGCGGGCTTGGCATGGGTGTGAGCCGTGCCGGCTTCACGCCGGAAGCCGTAATTGAGTGGGACCGATGGTGCTGCGATACCATTCGAGAAAACCGGACTGATGGCCTCGGCCTGGTCGGCGACTGGCCGGAGCCCATCGAGGGCGATGTCCGCAGGGTCGATTTTCGGGCGCACGAGGGCAAGATCGATCTGGTGACAGGCGGCCCGCCCTGCCAGCCATTCTCGCTGGGCGGCAAGCATCGCGCCCATCTGGATTCGCGTGATATGTGGCCGGAAGCAGTCCGCGCGGTCCGCGAAACCAAGCCACGCGCCTTCATCTTCGAGAATGTAAAAGGGCTGACCCGCGAAACCTTCGCGACGTATTTTTCGCACATCGTACTGCAAATGACGTACCCCGAGTTGGTCGCCGAATCCGACGAGGGTTGGGAAAGCCACCTGCGGCGGCTCGAGAAGCATCATACTGGCCGTCGCGGACCAAGAGGCCTCGAATATCGGGTCGTTCCACGTTCGTTGAACGCGGCGAATTACGGGATTCCGCAGCGTCGGGAGCGCGTGATTTTCGTGGGCTTTCGAGCCGACCTCGACATCAAATGGGCTTTTCCATTGGAAACGCACTCTCTGGAGGCCTTGCTGTGGGATCAGGAAAACGGGGACTACTGGGACCGACATAAAGTCCGCAATGCTGATCGCAAGGTTGGGGACAGGCATTCCGAGCGCGCGGCGCGGCTCGACGTAAAACCAAAAACCGCACCATGGCGGACAACGCGAGATGCGATTGGCGATCTGCCCGATCCCGAGCACGAGTCGCGAAAAGCCGCGAACCATAACAATCACCGGTTCCAACCTGGGGCGCGATCCTACCCCGGACATACTGGGAGCCCGCTCGACGAACCGGCCAAGACCTTGAAAGCAGGTGTCCATGGCGTTCCGGGCGGCGAGAACATGCTGCTGCGGCCGGATGGTAGCGTGCGATACTTTACCGTGCGCGAAAGCGCTCGCTTGCAGACATTCCCGGATAATTTCCGCTTCCACGGCGCATGGTCCGAAACCATGCGTCAGCTCGGCAATGCCGTCCCGGTGGAACTGGCGAACATCATCGCGCGCAGCGTGAAACGCCATCTTACGTTGGGGGGATCGGACTTCCTGAAATGAAGGCTTATGTGTTGGGGGCAGCGTGACTGAAGATGTTTATAATCCGCTGGATAAACTGAACCTTGCCCGTAGCATCGAATTTGAACTGCTAACGCGCGAGCCTGGACCGCTGTCTTCGGTCGATCATATTCCTGGTGCGGGTGTGTACGTCATCTATTATTCCGGCAGCTTGCCCATTTATGCCCCGATTGCCGAAGGCAATAAAGGCGGCACCTTTAGCCGGCCGATCTATGTAGGCAAGGCTATTCCCAAAGGCGGAAGAAAAGGTGGCCTTCGGAAAGACCCCTCGCCAACTGGCAACGCACTCGCAAGTCGTCTCCGTCAGCATGCAGCGTCGATCGACGAAGCGATCAATCTCAACCTCGCCGATTTTTCCCTCCGTCATCTTGTGGTGGACGACATTTGGATTCCTTTAGGCGAAAACATGCTCATTGAGACGTTTCAGCCGACCTGGAATCGTGCAATCGATGGTTTCGGGAACAAGGACCCGGGCCGTAGACGAGCCAACCAATACAAGTCTCCTTGGGATGTGCTTCATCCCGGGCGACGCTTCGCCGACAAATTAGGTGATGGCGGAATGACAACAGAATTCCTGGAGCAACGCGTAGCGGACTACCTAGCGGGCCGCCCACTGGCTAGATTGCCAAAGGTGATCGCCGACCAGCAGGACGAAGAAACGAAAGAAACCGAGGAGAGCGCGGACGAAGCGTAGATCAGTGCTATCGACCCGCTCGGCGGAAGACAGAGACGACGGGCTGTACCGTAGCTCTTCCCCGGTGATTTGCCGTTTAGAATGGAGCTGCCCTAGCGCCCCATCATCATCCCATAATGCACGGCCAGCAGATCGAGCCCTACCTTCAACAGCTTCGTCACCACGTCGCGCCCTTCGCCATCCTGTTCGGCCACGGTCTTCACCGGCTGTTCCAGGCACACGACATTCCGCACGATTGCCGCCACGTCCCAATGCCCGAGCGCCCGTGTCGCGGCGGCGTGCGCGCGGCCGGCGTTGAGCACGCTGTCGGCGATGCCGCCGCCGAGGCGCCCGCCGTCGACGCGCTCCGTCCAGCGCATCGGCTTGATATCGGCCTGCTGGCTGCACCGGAAGTGCTCGCGGTAGCGCATGCCGGCCTCGCGCTGCTGGCGGGTCAGCGAGGTGATGCCCAGCAGCGGGTCGACATTGCGCACCCGCACGATGCCGCCGGTGGAAGTGTGGCCGTCATTCGACACCTCGTAGACGCGCCGTGCCTCGGCCGTTCCCGGTGTCAGCCGCTTGCGGCCGAAGGCATCGTCCTTCAGCGCGAAATCATGGCCGACCTCGCGGCGGATGCGCACCTGCTCGGCCTCGCCTCTCGGCAGTTTCGGCGCTTGCGGCCTGGCGGCCTTGGTTTTCTTGGGCATGGGTGGCTCCTTGGTTGTGTTCGAGTGGTGGCCTTGCAGAACCTGGGTTCCTCGCCTGGCAAAGCGTGGGAGAGGTGGCCGCGAAGCGGACCGAGCGGGGCAGCGCCGACAGTCGAAAGTTGCCTCTTCAGGGGTGCGCATTGCGATGCTCATTCTCAGTCGGCTCTGGCGTGGCCTCCTCTCCGTCCCGGCTTCGCCGGGCCACCTCTCCCCCGCTTCGCGGAGGCGAGGAAACCAGGCCGGCGCCCCTCCGCGCCAGCAACTCCCGCATCACCCGCCGCTCGCGCACTTCTATGCAGAGCTGCGCGCTCGAAGGGCAGAACTGCGCGTTGCCGCTCCTCACCTCGCCGCGCACGAAGCGCTGGATGGCGGCCTGCAGGTCGCCCAGCTCGGCATCCCTGATCGCGCCGAGGTAGCCGCGCAGTTGCATCTCGACGTCAGTCAGGGCGGATTGCGGGAAGCAGGAGAACATTGCCGCCAGCGCCTTCGTTGCCTGCTGCAGTTCGGCCGTGGTCATATCCGCGGATCTCCTCGATGATGGCGTTGGCGGCGTCTCCGTGGGTTTTCGGCCTGGTCCAGCCCGGCGGCTTTTTGAGCCGGCCCTGGCCCTGCGATCCCGAAGCCGCCTCGCGGCCCCCAATCGAAATCCCCGGTCTTTCGCGCCCCTCGCGCGCTGAAAAAGCGGAAGCTTTTTCCATCTGGTTTCTGGACTCTGGAGAATGCCGCGTCAAAACATCGGCATTTGCTTGGACACGCGCCTTTGTTTTCAAGGCGGTGGCGGCTCCGCCGCGCGCGCCGGCGGCCGCTCTCGCCTCGCACTTGAGCCGCGCCTTGCACAGCTCCTTCGTCAGTCTCTTGTGTCCGATCTCGTCGCCCTCGCGCTCGAAGAAGGCGAGCAGCTCGGCGCTGATCGCCCGCCATCGCTTCAACGGCAGGCGGGCCACGCGCGCCAGCCTGGCGTCGTCCTCGGGCAGGCTTCCCCCGGCGTTCCACATCGCCATCAGCAGCAGCATGTAGGCGCCGATCTGCTCGGTCGAGAGTTGCAGCGTGTCGCCGACGAAATCGGAGACGTAGAGCTGCATGAAGGGCCGTTCGCTCATGCCGCGCACCACCTCGTTCTTACAGCCGCGCTAATGGAACCCGCCGCCGGTCCGGACGTTGTGACGCGTCCATGCCCAAGGGAGGATTGCCCATGACGGCTTTCATGCCGGTGACCCTGCGTTTCTGCGACAACAAGACCATGCTGGTCGGCTCGGTGGCCGAGGCGGCGACGGCGCTTCGTCACCAATGGCCCGACAAAACCGCGCCGGGCTACCTCGAGGCGGCACGGCTCGTCCGGCTCGCGGTCGAGGGTACTTGCTGTCCGCGCCCCGCCTTCGAGGCCTTCCGCGAGGCGGCCAGGCAACAAGGCATATTGGTGGCCAAGCCAAGAAGCCGCGCGCATGAGTGGCTCGACGCGGCGGCGAGCCCCTGAGACGGCCGCGATGCAAC
Source organism: Mesorhizobium sp. URHB0026 (assembly GCF_054059755.1). Lineage (NCBI taxonomy): Bacteria > Pseudomonadati > Pseudomonadota > Alphaproteobacteria > Hyphomicrobiales > Phyllobacteriaceae > Mesorhizobium > Mesorhizobium sp. URHB0026. The sequence goes on from NZ_JBSSCN010000001.1 coordinate 5,481,584, forward strand.
CGGCGGCAGGCCTTGTGCGTTTATGAGCGTCGGCTTGAAAGCCGGGCTTGGACCGAAGGTGAATGCCGTGGGTACGATGAAGACCGGAGTGCCGCTCAAAGTCTCCCTGGACGGCCATGTCGAGGAGATCGAGACTGTCAGCGAGGCCGCCGATTTCCTGCAGCGCTGGCCGATCGAGCGGCGGGGCCACGTCTATCGCAGCGCCCTCAACGCCTGCAGCGCCGCCATCGCGGCGCAGATCTCGCAATCCGATGCGATGAAAGTGTTCACCGGCTTTGCCCGCGTTGCCGGCATTCTGGTTGCGGGCGGCGGCCCGGCGACGATGCTGGAGCAACGGGCGGCGCAGCAGCCTAAACAAGGGCGCCAGATGCCGAAATAGCGGTGCGGCGCGATGGGCGTTCACAGTGATTCTCCCGAATTGGCGGCGATCGAAACTGGTGACGGCGGCGTTAGAAGCGCCTTTCTCTCCATTCAACGGGGAGAAGGGACCGAGCTTCACCCGGCTTCGCAAACAGGCCGGTGGAAGCGTGCCTGATGGTAGCTGCAGTAGCTTTTCATCGCCGTGGTGCGCATGCCGCAGCACAGCATGTCCTGGCCGGGCCGTCCCGCGGGCGCAACATTTTTGGCATCTTCCTCCAGCGCCAGGTCGAGCGGCGCGCGGCAGCGGGTGAACAGGCAGTCGATGAAGCGCATGGCCACGCCATGCGGCTGCCGGCCGATAGGACCGCGCGGCGACGCCGGCACCTTGAAGCGGTAGGTTGCCCATCAGCAGTGAGCACGCCAGCCTCGCGCTGGAAAAGCCGTGGCCGCACGGCCGGTGTGCTCCCCGGCTGCGGGATGGCGCCGGCACGGCTCGTTGGGGGTTCCGCCTTGGCGGCTCGGCTCGCCGCCTTGGCGGCCCATCGCCGTGCCGGCTGCCGACAAGCCCCTGCCATTGGCGAAGCCGATCGCGCCCAGCATGGCGTTGCGATGCACGACGCCGATAATGGCGTTGCGCGATACTGGGCTGCCGCGCTGTGCGCTGAACGCCGCCGCGATCCTGGAGGCCGAAAGCCCATCCCCGGGCCAGGCGGCAATCGCCTGCAATTCGCTGTCACTGTAGCTTGCCATGTCCGTCTCCATTGCGCGGCCAGCGGCCGCCGTGGACGGCGCCGTCAGGCAAGCGTCTGGTTTGCCCCGCGGCCCCATGGGCGCTGTCGGGCTGGTCTGGCCTGTCGGCCGCTGGGATTGCTTCGGAACCGGCCGCTCAGCCCCGCCGGCCGACCGACGCGGCGGCGAAGCGCGCAAGCCGCGCCCGCCACGTCGCTATCGGGGGGCCGAACCCGCCCTGCCGGTCATCGGCTCGTACAGCATTTACGGTGCCGTCCTGCGTGCGACAGGCAACACCCTCGGCCTGGTCGAATGGGGGGCCGGAGCCGCGGGGAGCGGCTCCGGCCGTTCCGGCCGCCGGGAACGGGCGGACCGGACGCAAGGCCGATGCACCAGGGCAATCGGCTTCGCGCTTCGCCCCGGCCGGGGAGGAGGCGGCCGGGGCGGAAGGGAAAGGGCAGTCGGGCATGCCGGCCTGGAGGCGCTGTCGACTCTGAGAGGGTTGAGCTTTTGCATGAGTTGATATAAGCATAACTCAAAAATCGATGCAAGCCATTCTTTCATGGACGAAAGCAGGACTTGCCGGTCACATGAGGCCATGGTGAAAACGCAACTGTCGATCAGGGTCGGGGCCGCGATCCGCCAGGCACGCAAGCAGCGTGGCCTGGTCATGCGCCACATCGCAGAACACAACGAGACCGATGTGGCCGCCGTAGGCAACTGGGAAACCGGGCGCAACCTGCCTAAGACCGAGAACTTGCTGAAGACCGCCGCCTTCCTGCGCGTCGACCCCGTGGCGCTGGGCCAAGGACAGGTCGTCTTCCTCGACGATGTCGGCCCGGTGGCGGACGCCGAGATCGTCACCGACGCCGGCCCGCTGTCGGCCGGAGCGATGGACATTCCGGTGCTGGGCGCCGCCGTCGGCGGCGACGACGGCGACTTCACCTTGAACGGCGAGCCGGGAGGATACGTGCAGCGTCCGCCAGGGGTCCGCAACCTGCCGAGAGTATTTGCGCTCCATGTCCTCTCGGATTCCATGGTGCCGCGCTACGAACCCGGCGACATGATCTATTGCGGCGGCCGCGACGCGGTGCCGGGCGACCATGTGGTGATCGAGACCTTTCCGGACGAGAACGAGAAGAACGGCAAGGCCTTCATCAAGAAGCTGGTCCGGCGCACCGCGGGCGAGCTGGTGGTCGAGCAGTACAATCCGCCCAAGACGCTGACCTTCAACCGCTACGCCATCAAGCACGTCTGGCGGGTGATTCCGCTGAAGGAACTGCTGGGATACTAGACCGGGCCTGCGTGCCGTGGGCTATCGCCGGCGAGCCACGATAGCATTCAGCCTCAAGGACAACACCGTGACGATCTTGCAAGTCTTTCGCGGAGGGCGAGACGTTGCCCTCTCCGACGAAGACAACGTCTGCTGACGACTTCGCCAGCCGCCGCCCCTCAAGCTCGCCTCGACCCCTCCAGCGGCACGTCGCGGCCGCTCAGCATGCGGGCTTCCGAGCGCACGCGCTGGCGCTCGTCGATGAAAGCGGCCTGGATCGAGATCGCCGTGCCAGGCAGCCCGTCGGCCCGGCAGGCCGAGCAGACGATGCGGCCCGACAGCGCGGCCAGCGGCGTGCTCCCGTTCACCCCGAAGCGCTTCAACTGATCGGGCCGCCACCACCTGTTGCGGCCGCAATCGGCGCACTCGACCGACAGCGAGGCAACCTGCGCGATCACTGCTTCCCTGCCTGGCAACGCCATCACTTTTCCGTCCTTTTGTTCCTGATTTGTTCATATCTTCCCGTGTTTCGAAGCAGGAGTCGAGTCGCGGTTTCCAAACTCTTCCAAAAGTCTCCCTTCTATGTCTGTCAGAGTTATGCTTACATATCACTTGCAAACATGAGTCGGCGCCGGATCACCTCGCGCCAGATCCGGGAGCAAGGATGGATGCCGCCAATTTCGCCCGCGCCTGCGGTTACACCGGCGACAGCCCCGCCTTGCTCTTAGCCTTCGAGGCGATCCGACGCATCGGCATCGCGCAGGCCCGCCTGGATCATTTCAGGCGCAAGGCCGTCATCGACGAGTTGAAGCAGGCGGAGCCGCTGTTCCTGGCCATGATCGGCCCGGCGCTGTCGGCGCACGAAGCCGTCGAGGATGCAGCCCGTTTCATCGCCGGCTGGCGCAACATGCCGCGCTGGCGCCAGGAACGACGGCTGGCCGATCTCGCCAGGGCGAAGCAGCAGCGGCTCGTGGCGCGCTTCTTCCGCCGTTTCGGCCATCGTCTTTGGGCACTTGAGGCAGCCTGAGGCCAGAGCACGGCTGGACCGAGCCATTCGCGGGTTCCAATCCCCGATTTTGGTTTCTAGATTGCGCCTGGGGTGGCTGTTCGTTCGACGCGCCTAATTTGGAATGTTCAAGACTGCCCGCTCAAGAGTCCAGACCTGGATAACGGCCGGGGCGGGAACCATTGCCGCCTTGTCCGTCGCTGGCCTGATCGGGGCATTCGGCGCCCTGCCCGCCCATGGTCCACCACAATTGCCGCCCAGACGGCAGCGCCGGCCGAACCGCTCGACGCGGCTGATGACGCGCAGATTGCTGCTCAGGCCGGAACCGGCCCGGCCGAGCGAGGCGCGCGAATATTGGCGCACGATATCGCGTTTCTTGCAAGAAATGGGACAGCTTTCCTGGCACATGGCCGGGTGAGATGCCCCCTCTGTCCAGCCCGACAGAGGCGGGTGAGCGCAGAACCCCTCGCTCCTATCGCCTCACCCGCGACTTCAGCCAGCGGTCGAACGCCACCGCCAGGATCAGGATCAGCCCAATGACGATGCTTTGCGTGTAGGACGAGACGTTGTTGAACTGCAGGCCGTTCTGCAGCACGCCGATCAGGGCCGCGCCCACCACCGTGCCGCCGACCGAGCCGATGCCGCCGAACAGCGAGGTGCCGCCGATGACGACGGCGGAGATCACCGTCAATTCGTAGCCGATGCCGGCGACCGCTTCGGAAGAATTCAGCCTGGCCGACAGCACGAAGGCGGCGAGCCCGGCGAAGAAGCCGACGATGACATAGACCGAGACCAGTATGCGGTCGACGCGCAGGCCCGACAGCCGCGCGGCCTCGGCATTGCCGCCGACGGCATAGACGGCGCGGCCATAGCGGGTGTAGCGCAGCACGATGTGGCACAGGATGGCGGCGATGGCGAAGATGATCGCCGGCACCGGCACCGGACCGATCAGCCCCGTGCCGAACCAGCGCATCGAGGCGTCGAAACCGGAGATCGGGCCGCCATTGGAAATGGTCAGCGTCAGCCCGCGGAACACCGTCAGCCCACCCAGCGTGACGACGAAGGGCGGCACTTTCAGCCTTGTGATGGCGAACCCCTGCACGCCGCCGGCGAGCGCACCGACCACGACAGCGGCGAGCAACGCCGCGAACCAGCCAAAACCCTGCGTGCCTGACGTCGACAGCGACAGCGTGTTGGCGGTGCCGCCCTTGGCGACCACGGCCGCGACCATGCCACAGAAGGCGAGCAGTGAGCCGACCGAAAGGTCGATGCCGGCGGTGAGGATGACGAAGGTCATGCCGAGCGCGATTAGCCCGGTGATCGAGATCTGCCTGGTGATGTTGAACAGGTTGATCGGATCGATGAAGCTCGGCTTCAGCACGGTGAAGACGACGACCAGCGCCGCCAGGAAGAGCAGCGGCCCAAAGCTCATCAAAAGCCGCGCGATCGTCACGCCGCCGCGCTGGCTCTGTTCCTCGGCGATGCTCATCGTGCCTGCCCCTCCGCATCCTGTGCCGGCATATCCTGCCTGTCGAGCGCCATCAGTTCCATCAATCTTTCCTCGTTTGCCTCGACGCCCGGCATTTCACCGGTGATGCGTCCCTTGCGCATGGTGACTATGCGGTCCGACACCGCCAGCACCTCGGGCAGTTCGGACGAGATCATCATCACCGCGATGCCGCGCGCCGCGAGTTGCACCAGGATCTGATGCACCTCTGCCTTGGCGCCGACATCGACGCCGCGCGTCGGCTCGTCGACGATCAGCACTTTCGGGTCGCGCGCCAGCCAGCGCGCCAGGATAACCTTCTGCTGGTTGCCGCCCGACAGCCCCTCGATCGCCTGCTCGGCCGAAGCCATGCGGATCGACAGCATCTTCCTGAACCCCGACAGCGCGTCGCGCTCGCGCCGCTCGGCCATGAAGCCGAAGCCATTGCTGAAACGCCCAAGCGAGGCGACGGAAAAATTCGGCAGGATACCAAGTGCTGCAAAGATCGCCTGGTGCTTGCGGTCTTCCGGCACCAACCCAATGCCGAGCGCGATGGCGTCGGCCGGCGATGCGGGCGCGATCTGTTTGCCGTCGAGCGTGATCGTTCCCGCCGCGATGCGGTCGGCGCCGAAAACGGCGCGCGCCAGCTCCGTGCGGCCGGAGCCGACGAGACCGGCGACGCCGAGGATCTCGCCCGCCTTGAGGTCGATATCGACACCGTCGAGCACGATGGCGTGCGGCGCTTCGGGATCGCGCACGGTGCGCAAGCCCCGAACCGACAGCACCACATCGCCGGCCGCCGCGCGTTGCGCCGGACGGGCGTAAAGTTCGGAAGCGGCGCGGCCGACCATCTTTTCAATGATAGCGGGCAATTTGATCGGTCCCCCCTGACGCTCGAGATGCCCCGCCAGCCTGCCGTCGCGCAGCACCGTCATGCGGTCGCAGATGGCGGATGCCTCTTCCAGCCGGTGGGTGACGAACATGATCGCGACATGATCCTTGCGCAGCCGGTCCATGATTGACAGCAGCCTCCGCACCTCGGTCTCGGTCAGCGCCGAGGTCGGCTCGTCCATGATGATCAGCCGGCTTTTCAAGGACAACGCACGGGCGATCTCGACCAGCTGCTGCTCGGCCACCGACAGCGCCGAAACCGGCGTCATAGGGTCGATGGTAAGGCCGACGCGGGCAATGATGGCGCGGGAATCCTGTTCCATCTTGCGCCAGCTCACCAGCCCAAGCCGGCCGATCGGCGCGCGGCCGATAAAGATGTTCTCCGCCACCGTCAGCGTCGGGATCAGGCTGAGCTCCTGGTAGATGGTGACGATGCCCAGCCGCTTGGCCTCCTGCGGGCTCGCCGGCTGGTAGTCGGCGCCGTCGAAGGTGATGCGGCCGCCGGAAGGCGGCATGACGCCCGACAGGATTTTCAGAAGCGTCGATTTTCCCGCGCCGTTTTCGCCAAGCAGGCCAAGGATTTCGCCGGCGCGGACATCGAGCGAGACATCGCTCAGCGCGGTCACCCCGGCAAAATGCTTGGTCAGGCCTTCGACGGAAAGCAGGGCGGGTGCGGCTTCAGCTGGCGGCAAGCAGTCCTCCTCGATGCTGTTCGGATGCTGTGCGCCAAGCCGCGCTTGAACACCCCCTCTGTCCTGCCGGACAGTTGGCGGGACAGAGGGGGATGCTGTCCCGCCGGCGTCATTCAATCAGCCTACTTCGTCTCGTTCAATCTCTCCGCCTTGTCGAGATTGTCCTTACCGATGACGATCGGCGTCAGCAGCACCAGCTTCTCCTTCGGCTCGGTCTTGTCCTTGGCGTAGGCGACCGCGATCTGCACGGCGGTGCGCGACTGCTTGCCGGGGAACTGTTCGACCGTGCCGGCGAGCTTGCCGTCGCGCACCGCGACCAGCGCTTCCGGCAATGCATCGAAGCCGTAGATCTTGACGTCGCTGAAATTGCGCGCGGCACACGCTTCGAGCGCGCCCAGCGCCATGTCGTCATTGGCGCAGATGATGGCGTCCGGCTTGCCGTTGGCGGCAAGGCCGGCTTCCGTCACCGTCAGCGCCTCGGCGCGGGCGAAGTTGGCTGTCTGCTCGTAGACGATCTGGTACTTGTCCTTCAGCGGATCGAGCACATTGTGCACGCCCTTGTTGCGGTCGATCGCGGGACCCGCCCCCGGCTGGCCCTGCAGGTGGAACAGCTTGGCGCCATTGGGGAATGCGGCCACCATGGCCTGGGCTTCCGCCTCGCCGCCCTTGACATTGTCGGCGCCGACATGGGCCAGAATGCCCTGGACACCGTCGACGCGGCGGTCGATCGTCACCACGGGAACGCCGGCCTTGACCGCTTCCTCGATGGCTGGCGCCAGCGCGTTGACGTCGAGCGGCGAGATGACGATGGCGTTGACCTTCTGCACCAGCGCCGCCTCGATGTCGGCGGTCTGCTTGGTGGCCGAGTTCTGGCCGTCGCTCTCGGTCAGGTTGACGCCTTGCGCCTGCGCTTCGGCCTTGATCTCGTTCAGCATGTGCACGAAGAACGGAAAGCCGAGACTTGGCACCGAGCCGAGAATGGTGAGTTTGTCCTCGGCGAAAGCCGAGCGTGCGGCCAGCATCATGGCGCCCGCGGCCACGGACGTCATCAGGAATTCGCGTCTGTTCATGGGTTCCTCCTCCACAGAAGCGCACGGCCCCTAAAAACCGGGACCGGTTTCAGGAAGGATCATGCGCCGGTTAAAGTGTTGGAGCATCCTCCTTGCGCCAAGAACGCATGCCGCTCCAGCTGACAGCCGCCTAAATTCCTCCGATCGGCGTCAACAAGAGGATGCTAACCCAGGGTCAACCATTTGTGCAACATCGATATAACAGCCAGGACAGCAACTTGTCGGAATCCTCTGAATTTGGACTCTTCGGTCCGAAGGCCTTCTACGTCAGGAACGCCAAGGAGCGGCTCCAGAGCTGCGCGGCCGCCGTTGCATTGTAGTCGGGCAATGCCGGATCGGAAAAATAATGTCCCGTGTTTGGATAGCGGAAAACCTGCACATCCGCTTTTGCTGCCTCCGCGCTTTCCTGCCAGGCGCTGACGTCGGGCTCGGGGAACAGTGGATCGGTGTCCGCGACATGCAGTCGGACGGGCAAGCCGGGTCGTGTGTTGGCAGGCACGGTCGCCAAACCATGCAACAGCGGAACACCCGCTGCCAGCGGCCGCGACGCCCAGAATTCCGCCACCACGCCGGCGCCTATCGAGATCCCCGCCGGCACCGCATCGCCCGGCATCGGGGCCAGAGCCTCTCGCGCCTTCAGGCAGATGGCACCCCAGCCGATCCGCGCCTTGATCGCGAACCCTTCATCGAGATCATCCGTCGCTGCACCCTGATAAAGGTCTGGCAGTGCGACCGCATGGCCGCGGGCCCGAAGGCGTTCCGCAAGATGACGCTCGATCGGGCGAAGGCCAAGAACCGAGTGAAACAGGATGATGTCCGCCATGCACCAGCCCCTAGGTCGCAGAGATAGTCATTTTACCCGCCGGGACTTGCAGCCTCAAGGCACACCGCATCGGCTTCCATTTTCCGGGTGCGGCACTACCTTCGGGGCGGCCAAGCCGACGAAATGGAGACACCATATGAAGCCGCGCATCATCTGCCATATGCTTGCCTCGCTCGACGGCAGCCTTCATCCCAGCCGCTATACCGAAAGCCCCGACGGCAGCCGGGCCGAGTGGTCGGGCCTCTATGAGCAGATCCACAACGACCTCCAAGGCGACGCCTGGATCGTCGGCCGCGTCACCATGGCCGAGATGAGCAAGGCCGCCGCGCATCCGCCCGCGTATGGCGGCAAGGTCGAGCGGCCGCATTATTTCGCGCAGCGCAATGCGGGCAGCTTTGCCGTGGCGCTCGATGCCTCGGGCAAGCTGCACTTTGCAAAACCCGACATCGGCGGGGACCATGTCGTGGTGCTGCTCGGACATGATGTAGCCGACAGCCATCTGGCGAGCTCGCCGCCGACGGCGTGTCATATATCGTGTCGCAAACGCCCGGCGTCGATCTCGCCGCCATGCTGGACGTGCTTGCCCGTGAGCTCGGCATCCGCCGCCTGCTGCTCGAGGGCGGCGCCGGCATCAACGGCTCCTTCCTGGCGGCGGGGCTGGTCGATGAACTCAGCCTTCTCATTGCCCCCGCGCTCGATGCGCGGGAGGCAAACCAGGGCTTTGTCGAGTTTGGGAAAAGCGGCCTTGCCGACAAGGTGCGGTTGTCGCTCACGGATTGCAAAGCCCTCGCGCATGGGCTCGTCCATTTGCGCTACGCCGTCACCCCAGGCTAAGGCCGCCTCTTACGCGCCTCAATACCGCATCGCGTCCAGATCGGCGATCAGCGTCGGGCCGGTCGGACGCCAGCCGAGCCGTACCTGGGTCAGCGCGCTGGAGGCGGGCAGGTCCATGGGGGCGAACATCGCCATCCAGCCGAAATGCTCCGCCGCCTTCTCCGGCGCGATCGAAACGACCGGCAGGTTCAGGCCACGGCCAAGCGCCTCGGCGATCGCGCGCAGCTCTACCCCTTCTTCGCCGACGGCGTGATAGCGCGCGCCGGGCTGCCGCTTCTCCACCGCGAGCCGGTAAAGGCGCGCGGCGTCCGAGACATGGCCGGCCGAATAGCGGTTGCGGCCGTCGCCGACATAGGCCGAGACGCCCTTCTGGCGCGCGATCTCGATGAGCGGCGAAATGAGGCCTTGCTTGAGCGTGTTGTGGACCTGCGGCAGGCGCAGCACCGACAGGTTGATGCCGGCCTCCAGCAACGCATTCCCGGCGAGTTCCGAGGCGATGCGCGGATTAGGGTGATCGGGGTTGAAGACATCCTCGACGGCCAATTGGCCATGTCCGGGACTGCCCATGCCGACGCCCGAGGTGATCACCAGCGGCCGGTCGGAGCCGGCGAGTGCCTGACCGAGCGCGGCGATGACACGGCTGTCCTTTTCGCAATTCTCGGCGAACCGCGAAAAATCATGGTCGAACGCGGTGTGGATCACGGCTTCCGCCTCGGCCGCGCCGTCGCGCAGGCCTTGGGGATCCTCGAGGGTTCCCCGATACACCTCGGCACCGGCGGCAGCCAACGCCTCGGCACCCGCGTCGGAGCGGGTGACGCCGACGACCTGATTTCCGGCCTGAAGAAGTTCGGAAACGATGGCCGAACCGATGAAACCGGTCGCGCCGGTTAAAAAGATACGCATGCAAAATCTCCTGCACAGTTGCCTGCGTACTATCGCTGCTCTATTATTCCATTAAAGTAGTGATCTTATCATGGTATAATGGCTAACAGGATGCCCAACACCTCCGCCGGTTCGCTCGCGGCATTCCTGAAAGACAGACGCACCCGGCTCGACCCCTCATCGTTCGGCTTTTCCGGGCGCAGGCGCACGCCCGGACTGCGCCGGGAAGAGGTCGCGCAGCGCGCCAACATCAGCCCGACCTGGTACACATGGCTGGAACAGGGACGCGGCGGCGCGCCTTCGGCCGACGTGCTGAACCGGATGCCAAGGGTCTGCTGCTGACCGAGGCAGAGCGCGAACATCTTTTCATGCTGGGGCTCGGGCGCCCGCCCGAAGTCCGCTACATCGGCGCGGACGGCGTCAGCCCCAGGCTGCAACGCCTTATCGACACGCTGGAGGCAAGCCCGGCCCTAATCAAGACGGCGACCTGGGATGTCGTCGCATGGAACCGCGCCGCGCAAGTCGTGATGACCGATTACAGCACCTTGCCCGCTGGCCAGCGCAACATCCTGCGGTTTATGTTCCTGAGCCCCACCATCCGCGCCAAGCAGCACGATTGGGAGAACCTCGCGCGTTTCGTGGTCGGCGCGTTCCGGGCTGATGCGGCGCGCGCCGGCGCGGTGTCCGAGGTCGCCCAACTGGTGGAGGAGCTCTGCAGCGCCAGCTCGGAATTCGACGCGCTGTGGCGGGAAAACGACGTGCTCAGCCATGGCGACGGGACAAAGCGCCTGAAGCATCCCGAACTCGGCGACATCGAGCTGGAATATTCGGCCTTCGCGGTGGATGGCCGGCCGGATCTGAGCCTGACCGTCTACAATCCGGTGGATAGCAAGGTCGCCGACCGCATTCGCGGGCTTGCCCGGCGGCACAAGGAGCGAGGGGCGGACCCGTCGCGTTGACGCAGGACCCCATTCAAGGGGCGTTCGCGAACCCGTTCAGCTTGCGCAAGGTCGGCATCACGCAAATTCTTATTGTCAACGCAACGCGTCTGCATGGTTGGCCCGCCGCCAGCCGGCAGCGGGCCAAGCGCCGCTACTGGATGATCTTGATGATCTTGCGGGTGCTTGGATCCACGATCACGGTCCGGTTGTCGACGACGGTGTAACGATACTTGACGTTGGGGACTTCGTGAAGCTCGACGGTATCGGGCAAGGCCGTGCCGACGTTAAGTTCCACGCCGGGAACCTTGACCGAAGCCAGCGGCTGCTTATGCACATACTCCTTGATCACCGTTTCCTGCTCGGGCTGGATGATGACGTCCTCGGCGGCGGCTGCGCCGACACCTGCGAGCAACAGAACCGCGGCTACGGCGGCAAGATCTTTTTTCATGAGTACCTCCATTTGAAACCTGCACAGCACAACATTGTCGCCGCGCTGCGGGATCGAACTTCAGGCATGGTTGAATGTTCCAGGCTTGGGCTTCGGTCCGGCCAGCACCGGACTTAGGTCCCATAAAAAAACGCAATGGTCCTGCCGGCGCCACTGCCGGGAACGGCCGTCTTTCGCGCTCGTTGTTTCGCTGCAAGTTCATCGCGGATATCCGACCGATGTCGGGTGGCACTGCGGGGGTGTTTTTGAATTGGCGCAGCTACGTCCCTTCCTGCGCCAATAGGGTTCGCTCACTGCTTCGGGCGGTGGGCGAACCCTAAATCCCGGCGCTCAGCCGACAAGTGAGGAGGTTTAATGTTCAGCGACAAGGAAACCCGCCTTATGGAGGCGGCGCTGGTGATGGCGGTCCCGTTGTCGGCCTTGATCGCCGTCCTGCTCGTCAGCCTTACTTTGAACTGGTAGCAGCCTTGCTGCCTTCACCGCTAATCGTGAGGTCGAGTTGAGGCTATGGGACAACAGATCCGTCCACACAATCCCAATCTGACCATGCTGGCTGGCCGCCAAAGGGAGGAGAATCGCGCCTTTGTGGCCGTGGAGCAAGGCGGACGGCACCGGCGCGCTTTCCGCCACCCCGCGGATCGGGCCTTGCCGTCGCTGCGCAACCAGCGCTCACCGCTGCCCGTGGAAATCGCGGTCCGTTTGTGACGCTTTCGAGAAAGGAGCCCGGCCTGCTTTGGCGGAGGGCTCGGCACGTTGCGAGCAGGCCGGGCTATGCCCCGGCTGCCACACTTGGCGGAGGCTCGGCCGGTGCAAAGGCAGGTTGTGCGTTTATCGCTCGACCCGCAACTCGGACTGAAGTCCTGCGAACCATGCGCATTGGTCCCAAACGTTGAACATAGTTTGCTGGCGCTCGTTGCCGGGAGGGACGCGTGAATTGGAGAAGAGCAATGCAGCTTGGTGAGATCATCGCCAACACCTTGGCCATCCTCTTGCTGGTCTGTTTTCTCGCCAGCACATTCTTCCTTTTCGGAAAGCCATTGTGGCCAGAGCAGCATGCCCGCATGATCATCATCGTGCCGGTAGACGCCATGGCGACAGCCTCGACGAGCCGCGGTGGCTCACCCGTGTTGCCAGGCACCTTCCAGACCGGCCTTGCCCATCCAAGGCCGTCCTGATGGGCATCGGCGATGGGGAGCCGACCCTAGCCAGTGCTATCGAGCGCTGCTCGCGGCAAGTTTAGTCGAGCTTCTGGATGCGCCCTTTGTCGAGACGGAAAACGCCATCGTTGCCGCCTTGTTGCTCGAAGTCGGTCTGCAGTTCATCCCAGATACCAAGATATCTGCCGCACTCGGCGCAACTGATCCGCGTCGATGGTGTCGCATCGGCCGGGATTTGCAGGCGGATGGTGCCGCAAAAGGGGCACTCCAATCGGTGATCGAGATATTCGCCAGGGCGCGTCTGTAATAGCCTGCGCACAGCTTCCTCCTGGATTTGGGTGGAAGCAGGATGATCGCTCCCAAGCGCCCGCTATGTTCGCATCGCTGACGGCCGTGGACAAGCTACGCCAGCCATTGGCGGGGTCAATAAACAAAGACATGACTGCCACTTACCGGCCCAATCCTGGAAGCGTGGGCGGCTGCGGCATCTCCAGGCCCTGACTTCGGCAGCAGATGCAGCTTCGCGAACGACCCGGAACCAAACCACCCGGCAGCGGTTTCCCAATGGAAGGGACCGCAAACCACGGAAGCGGCAGCAATGGAACTTTTGACCTTGGAACTTGCCAGGGCGAGGCAGCGACTTCACCGAGCGGAACTCGCCCTTGAACGCGCAAACGCGATGCTGGACGAAGACTGTGGCGTCGGTATCAATCTGCGGCTTTGTGACAGGATAAGATCCGCGCAACAACGCGTCGGCGAAGCGAAGGCTCGTCTTGTGAAGCTCGATCGCGCCAGCACGGATTCAGTTCACTCCGGCTGAAGCTTACGCTTCACCGCCCGGACCCTCGTTCAGGCGATAACCAGCTCAGCTGATCCAAATCCAGCGGCAGCCCGGCCCTGGCCTTGCAAGCCTCATAATCTTGCGCCGGGAACCGGTCGAGCGTTGGTCGCTGAGATGCGGGCGCCAGCCATGCACCCGGTCCCGCCCGGCGGCCTTGGCGCCGTAAAGCGCATCGTCGGCCCGTCTCAGAAGATCGGCAATCTCCATCGTGGCGCCGTCCGCGTCTAGGGTGCTGACCCCAATGCTGACGGTGACGATGCTCTTTTCGCTGCCGGCATGCGCCATGGCAAGGTCGCGCACCTTGCTCCTGAGGGTCTCGGCAATGACAAAGGCGCCCCGGGCATCGGTCTCGGGCAGGACGAGCGCGAATTCCTCGCCGCCGTAGCGGGCCGCGGCGTCGGCCGGACGGCGAGCAGTCGCCTGGATGCAGCGGCTCACGGCGCGCAGGCATTCATCGCCCGCCGGATGGCCGTAATGGTCATTGAACCGCTTAAACCAGTCGACATCGATGATCACCAGGCTGAGCGGAGCCGCATTGCGCCTGGCGCGCGAGAATTCGCGCGCCAGCGCTTCGTCGAAGGCGCGGCGCGTCCACAGTTCGGTCAGCCCGTCGCGATGTGCCAGAAGGTTCAGCTTCTCGTTGAGCGCCAGCAGTTCGGTCTCGACCTGCTTGGCCTCGGTGATGTCGGAGAATACGCTTAGGCTGCCGCCGTCGCCTGTCGGACGGGTGCGCACGTCGAGCCAGCGGCCGTCGGCAAGCCGGACCTGGCGCTGGCTTACAAGCTTCTGCGAGGCCATGATGCCGGCGATCCAGCCCTCGACCTCGTCCGGCGGTGTGATCGCCTCACCTCGCTGCGCCGAGGCGCGCAGGATGTCACGGTAGTCGGCGCCTGGCACCCTCATGTCCGCCGTCTTCGGAAACATGGCGCGGTACTGGGCGTTGCACAGCACCAGCCTGCCGTCGCGGGTCGAACATCACCAGACCGTCGGCCATGTGCGTCAAGGCGTCTCCGAGCCGGACCCGGCTTTCCGCCAGCTCGGCCTCGAGCTGCTTGCGCGCCGTGATGTCGCGATTGTGCGTGATCAGGCCGACGACGGCCCCGCTCCTGTCGCGAAAGGGCGCCTTCAAGGTCGCCAGCCAGCCTTCGGTTCCATCCTCGTGATGAAGGCGCTGTTCGATGGTGGACGAGACGCCCGAGGCCAGCACGGCAAGCTCGTCCTCGCGGAAACCTTTCGCCGTTTCGCGCGGATAGAAGTCGAAATCCGTCTTGCCGATCAGAGCCTTGGCGTCGGCCGCCTGCATCAGTTCGGCCGTTGCCGGATTGGCCGCGATGAACCGCCCGTCGAGGTCCTTGACGTTCAGGCAATCCGGCAGTGTCTCCACCACGGCCTTGTAGATGCGCCGGGACTGCAGCGCCTCGAGGCGTCGCCGCTCCTGGTAAAGCGTGAGCCCCGACAGCACCACCGAGACGAAGATGAGCAGGGAGGAAGGCAGCGCCACATCAGGCAGGACCATCTGCAGGACATCTCGTGGCAGGACGCTGAGGCCGAGCAGCGATGCGGCAGCGGCGGCCGCGCCAAGGATCATGATGTCGACCATGGTGGGCCGCCGGCCCTTCAGGGCAAGGTTCCCGGCGACACCGACCAGCATGGCGGCCGCGATCCCCACCGCACCGGCGAAGGCGCCGATGCCGCCCTCGAAAGTCCGGAACGCACCAGCCATGACCCCGGCGACGATGCCGGCGACGGGACCGCCGAAGAAGCCGGCAACGGCAATCATCGTTGCCCTGAGATCGGCGAGCACGCCGGGCTGCAACTGCATGGGTGTGAGCATCAGGACGATGGCGCCGGCGCCCATCAGCAAGCCGAAAGCGGCGGCCTTCGCGGCGCGCGGCCAACGGTCCAGCCACACATGCGTGTGGATCCAGACCGAAACGAACAACGCCACGACCGCGAGATTGGCCAGCAATTCGGACCAGGGCGAACCCATTGCGCGCCTTCCCTTTACCGGGCTTTCGCCGTACCGCCACTCCGATAGGCCCTCAATGACAACAAAGTGTTACATCAAGGATTTGCGCTTGGTCCAAAGGAGCCGGGGCGACGGGCCGATCGGCGCAACACGCAGCACGATTTCCGTCCGGGATCAGTCCCACCGCATCCCGCCGACAAAATCGATGAAGGCGCGCAGCGGTGCCGGCGTCAGGCGGCGGCCGGGATAATAGAGGAACGGGCCTGAAAACTCCTGCCACCAGGGCTCCAGCACCGGCTCCAGCCTGCCGTCGTCGAAGTACGGGCGCAGCCAGTCCTCGAACAGCGAGACGATGCCGCCGCCGGCGACCGCCACATCGAGCGCAAGCGCCATGGCGGTGCCGGTGCTGACAAGCAGCGGGCCCGTCGGCTCGACGCTCACCACCTCACCGTCGCGTTCGAACTCCCAGGGCGGCATGAAGCCGCTGGCGAAGCGGCCGCGCAGGCAAGCGTGGTGGAGCAGGTCGCGCGGATGGTCGGGCCGGCCGCGGCGGTCGAGATAGGCCGGTGCGGCGGCGGTGGCGAAGCGCTGCCGGCGCGGCCCGATCGGCACGGCGATCATGTCCTGCTCCAACCGCTCGTCATAGCGGATGCCGGCGTCGCAACCGCTCGCCAATATGTCGACGAAACTGTCCTCGGCGGTCACTTCCAGGCGAATGTCGGGATAGGCCGCGAGGAAGGGCGGCAAGAGGCGCGGCAGCACCAGCTTCGCCGCCACCACCGGCACGTTGAGCCGTAGCGTGCCCGCCGGGCGGCCGCGAAACCCGTTGACCACATCGAGCGCCGCCTCGACTTCGCCGAGTGCCGGGCCAAGTCGGTCGAGCAGCCGCGCGCCGGCTTCGGTGGGTGCGACGCTGCGCGTGGTGCGGTTGAGGAGCCGCACGCCGAGCCCGCTCTCCAGCCGCCGCACCGTCTCGGAAAGGCTGGAGGCGCTGACGCCGCCGACCCGGGCGGCCTCGCGAAAGCCGCCGGCCCGCGCCACCGCCATGAAAGCCTGCAGGTCACCCAGATCCGTCGCCATTGTTCGCCTTTCCGCACAGCCTGTGCCGATTGCGCCATATTATCGCGCGGGCGAGGACTGTCTATATCGTGCCGATCCAAAGGAGATCGAGACCCATGACCGACATAAGCAAGGCCGGAACTTTCAAGCTCGGCGACCGCACCGTGAAGCGCCTCGGTTATGGCGCCATGCAACTGGCCGGACCCGGCGTCTTCGGCCCGCCGAAGGACCGCGACGCGGCGATTGCCGTGCTGCGCGAGGCCACTGCCAGCGGCGTCGACCATATCGACACATCGGATTTCTACGGTCCGCACGTCACCAACCAGATCATCCGCGAGGCGCTGCACCCCTATCCCGCCAACCTCACCATCGTCACCAAGATCAGTGCGCGGCGCGGCGCGGATGCCTCGTGGATCCCGGCAATGTCACCGCGGGAGCTGACGCAGGCCGTGCACGACAACCTGCGCAATCTCGGGCTGGACGTAATCGAGGTCGTGAACCTGCGCTCCATGCATGGCATCCACGGGCCCGCCGAAGGCTCGATCGAGCCGCAGCTCGACACGCTCGCCGAACTGCAACGCCGGGGACTTGTGCGCCATATCGGCCTGAGCAACGTCACCCGCAAACAGATCGCGCAGGGACGCGGCATGGTCGACATCGTCTGCGTGCAGAACCAATACAACATCGCGCATCGCCAGGACGACGCGCTGATCGACGAGCTTGCCGCCGACGGCATCGCCTATGTGCCGTTCTTCCCGCTCGGCGGCTTCACGCCGCTGCAGTCGAGCACGCTTGCCGACGTCGCGCAAAAGCTCGGCGCGACACCCATGCAGGTGGCGCTCGCCTGGCTGTTGCAGCGCGCGCCCAACATCCTGCTCATCCCCGGCACCTCCTCGGTCGGGCATCTCAGGGAGAACCTCGCGGCGGCCGAGCTTAAGCTGCCGGCGGATGCCGTCCAGGTCTTGAACGGCATAGCAGGCGAGAAGGCAGCGGCCTGAGACTTTCACCCAACGTTTGCCGGGATGAACCTCTTCCCTGCGAGCGCGCCAGCTCTCGCAGTTTCCGGAAGATTGTTGACGAGGGAAGCCAAGGGCTCTATAGAACCAATTAGTTCCAGAACTGATTGGTTCCATAATGGCTGTTGAATTTTCCCTTGACCACACATTCGCCGCGCTCGCCGATCCGACGCGGCGCGCGATCCTTGCCCGGCTGCTCGATGGCGAAGCCTCGGTCGCCGAACTCGCGCAACCCTTCGAGCTCACCGTGCGGGCCGTCTCCAAACATGTCGGCGTGCTGGAGCAGGCTGGTCTTATAACCCGCAGCCGGGCGGCGCAGAAACATCTGAGCCGCATTGAGCCCAAGCCGCTGCGCGACATCGACCGCTGGCTCGACGATTATCGAAAACTTTGGGAAGGCCGCTTCGACCGCATGGAGGATCTGCTGCGGCGCGACGCGGACAAGGCGCCATGAGCGACCGCGCCCAAGATGCCACCGGGCGCGGCTTTGCCATCGAACGGGTGTTCGAGGCTCCGGTGGCACGCGTCTTTCAACTGTGGACCGAGCCCAGGCTCGTGGCGCAGTGGTGGGGCATCAGGGACTGCACCATTCCTCACTGCGTGCTCGACGTGCGCGTCGGTGGCCGCTGGCGCATCGATATGCTGACTGCCAGCGGCGCGCTCTACCGCAACCAGGGCAGCTATCTCGAAGTCGTCGAGAACGTCAGGTTGAGCTACCGCGACGAACCGGATCCGGAAATCCGAGAATGGGCCGGCAATCCGCCGGGCCAGAGCCGCCATACCGTGACCTTTACGCCCGATGGCATGCGGACCCATGTCCATTTCGAGGTGACGCTGGCGAGCGCCGCCGACCGCGAGCGCCTGCTGGCGCTGGGCATGCGCGGCGGCTGGGCACGGAGCTTCGACCGGCTGGGGCAGTTGATAGACCGGGAAGCCAACCATGCAGGATGAGAACGCGAAACCGTCCACGCAAGCCGTACTGTCACGGGATGGAACGCTGATCACCTGCGAGCGTCAGGGCCACGGTCACCCGCTCGTCCTCGTCGACGGCGCGCTATGCTCGCGCACGATGGGACCGAGCGGTCCGCTGGCCAAGGCCCTCGCGGACAACTTCACCGTGTTCCGCTACGACCGCCGTGGCCGTGGCGACAGCGGCAACACCGCGCCCTACGCGATCGAGCGCGAGGTCGACGACATCGAGGCCGTACTGCGGGCGGCCGGCGGCGAGGCCTATGTCTGGGGCATGTCGTCGGGCGCGATGCTGGCGCTGATGGCGGCTACCCGCCTCCCCGGCGTCAAGAAACTCGCCCTCTACGAAGCGCCGCTGATCGTCGACGACAGCCGCGCGACCACGCAGGCCGACTGGGCGATGATCGGAACAGCCCTCGCCGAAGGCCGGCGCGGCGACGCTATAACCGCCTTCCTCAAATCGGTGGGCATGCCTCGCCTGCTAATCGTCTTCATGAAGCTCACGCCGATCTGGCGACGGCTCAAGGCCGTGGCGCACACGCTGCCGCATGACGGCGCCATCGTCGCTGGCGATCAGCTTGGCAAGCCCCTGGACCCCGTCCGCTGGGCGTCGCTCCGCGTGCCGGTGCTGGTAACCGACGGGGGCAAGAGCCCGGCATGGCTGCGGCATGGCAACAGGGCTCTGGCCAAAGCACTGCCCAATGCCCGCCACCAAACGCTGCCCGGCCAGAACCACATATTGAAGCCCGCCGCACACGCCCCAGTGCTGACAGCGTTCTTCAACGCGCAAGATTAGGCGCGGCAGGTAGATCCCAACTAGCAAAGGGAATCCGGGCATGCAGGGCTCATATGGGCGGCCGGTTGAGGACATCCCAGCGCCGCCGTGAATGGATCGCCGCTTGCGATGCCGGTGCGGCCCATGGCATCTGTCCGATACCACGGATCGACCCCAAGCAGCATGGCTCCACGAACACCATCACGCGGCAGGCCGCCCGCTAAAATACCGCCCGCCGGGCCTTCAGGCGTCAGCCTGAACCGCGCCCTGTCCAAACTCGGCTTGTGCTCGCGCACGCAGGGCGAGGCGCTGATCGCGCAGGGCCGCGTGCGCGTCGGCGGCAAGGTGGTGCGCGATGCCGCGCTGCGCGTCGACATGAACCGAGACAGGATCGTCGTCGATGGCGTCGAGGTGGTTGCCGAGCGCAAGGTCTATGTCATGCTCAACAAGCCGCGCGGGCTGGTCACCACCCGCGACGACCCGCTCGAGCGCGACACCGTCTATGCCTGTCTCGAAGGGCTCGACCTGCCCTTCGTTTCGCCGGTCGGCCGGCTGGACAAGGCCAGCGAAGGCCTGCTTCTGATGACAAACGACACCCGCTTCGCCAACCGGCTGATGGACCCGGCCTCGCACCTGCCCAAGACCTATCACGTGCAGGTCGCCGCGGTGCCGGATGAAACGATGCTGGACATGTTCCGCGCGGGCGCGGCCGTCGACGGCGAGACCCTGGCCGTCAAGTCGATCGAACTGCTGCGCAGCGGCGGTCGCACCGCCTGGCTGGAGATCGTGCTCGACGAGGGAAAGAACCGCCACATCCGCCGCCTGCTCGCCGCTCACGGCGTCGAGGTCAAGCGCCTGATCCGCGTCGCCATCGGCCGCCTGCCCCTCGGCGACCTCGCCAAGGGCATGGCGCGGCATCTCACGCCGGAGGAACTGGCGCTGCTGGCGGGCTGAGCGAAGCCGGCAGCGTTTTCTTGCGTCTGGCTTTCGCGGACACATGTCTCGAAAAAAAGTTTCGTCACCACCGATGATTTTCCCCTACCTCGGCTGTCCTGATCCTTAGGCGCCGGAATGGTCCGCCGCCGGAAGAGCGAGGTGATCCATGGGATCGTTGCAGGGTCAAAATGTCGTCGTGGTCGGGGGCAGCCGGGGTGTCGGCCGCTCGATCGTGGAAGCCGCGCTCCGCGAGGGCGCGACCGTGCTTGCCGCCGCCCGCGGCGCGGCCGCCTTGAAGGAGCTCTCCTGGGAGGCCTCCGGCGTCAGGACGCTTGCCGTCGACGCCAAGCAGGAGGCAGCGCCCGATACGGTCTTCGCGGCTCTCGAACCGGATGTGCTGGTGATCTGCGCCGGCGCCTTCGCCCCGTCGGCGCCCCTCCAGGATCAGAGCTGGGATCAGTTCTCGGCCAATTGGGAAATGGACGTCAAGGCATCCTTCCTGTTCTGCCAGGCGGCGCTGCGTGGCCGCATGAAGTCCGGCGGCCGCGTGGTGCTGATCTCCAGCGGCGCGGCCTTCAGCGGCGGCCCGCCGAACTCCGGTGGCTATTCCGGCGCCAAGCGCATGCAGATGGTGCTTGCCGCCCACGGCCAGAAGGAAGCGGACCGGCTTGGCCTCGGCCTGCGCTTCATGGCGCTGGCGCCCATGCGCATCATGGCCGGCACCGGCGTCGGCCAGCGCGGCATCGAAGGCGTTTCGACCTATCTCGGCATCAGCCCGGCCGATTTCCTGGCCAGCATGACCGACATGCAGACACCCGCCGATGTCGCCAATGCCGTGGTCGCGCTCGCCGGCGGCAAGTTGCAGGGCACCGCCTTCACGGTGAGCGGCAGCGGGCTTGCGGCGGCGGCGTGAGGGGCGCAGCATATCAGGGCAATCGCGCTTGGCAGGCTCGACATGACAGATGCTTCCGGCCCACTTGAGCCGCTGGGTCCGGAAGGCGGGCCGATCCTCGATCGGCGGGCTTTCGAGCGCCTCACGATGGCCCACCGCCGCGAACTCAAGCTCCACTGCTATCGCATGATGGGATCGCTGCACGAGGCCGACGACCTCGTCCAGGAGACATTCCTGAAGGCATGGCGCGGCCGCTCGCGCTTCGACGGGCGCGGCTCGCCGCGCGGCTGGCTCTATGCCATCGCCACCAACAGCTGTCTCAATGCGATCAAGGCGAGGTCGTCGGCGCATCGCATTCTCCGAGAGCCCGCACGGCCGCCGAGCGAGGGGCGCGCCGCCGCCGGCGCCGCAGCTGAACTCGCCTGGCTGGAGCCCTACCCCGACGCCGAGCTGCCGGACCTCGCCGATGACCAGCCCGGCCCAGACGCCCGCTACGAGACCCGCGAGGCGGTGCGGCTCGCCTTCGTCGCCGCCATCCAGCTTCTGCCGCCCCGCCAGCGCGCCACGCTTCTGCTGTGCGACGTGCTGGGCTGGTCCGCGGCGGAGGCCGCGCAATTGCTGGGCGGCTCCATCGCGTCGATCAACAGTGCCCTCCAGCGGGCGCGCGCGACGCTCGGCTCGTGCTATCCGCAAGGCCGGCCCTTGCGGCGGTCGGAACCCAGCCAGCGAGAGAGCCTGTTGCTGGAACGTTATGTCAGCGCCTGGCAGGCGACCGATCTCGACGGCTTCGTCGAGCTGCTGCGCAAGGATGCCACCTACCATATGCCGCCATGGCACGACTGGTACCAGGGGCGCCAGGCGATCCACGGCTTCTTCAGGACCGTGTGGGGCAATTTCGCCAGCTATCGCGCTGTGCCGACACGAGCCAACGGCCAGCCCGCGGTCGCGATCTATGCGCGGCGCCATCAGGATGCTGAATGGCGCGCGCAGTCGCTGCATGTCATCGAGCCGGCCGGCGGCGCGATCGCCACTCTGACCGTCTATGTCGGCCGGCTCGGGCCCGATCTGTTCGCCGCCTTCGGCCTGCCGCCGGTCTGGTCCGAATCGAACGCATCACCGTCGCAACCCGTCTCCTGACAGAAAGCTGGCAGGAGCCCTGGTCTATTGATCGGCTGGGAGCCCGCTTGCGGCTTCAGCGATCAAGGAGCCAATGCCATGAATTTCGTCTCAGTCCGCATCATCACATCAGATGTCCAGCGCCTCGTGCGCTTCTATGGTGAAATCACCGGAATGCCGGTGACGGTATACACGGAAGACTTCGCCGAACTGGAGACGCCGGCCTGCACGCTGGCGATCGGCAGCACGCGCACTTTGATGCTGTTCGGCGGCGACATCGCCCGCCCCGCCGACAACCACACGGCCATCCTCGAATTCCGCGTCGGCGATGTCGATGCCGAATTTGCCCGGCTATCGAACCTCATCAAGAGCACGACCGTGCAGCAGCCGACCACCATGCCCTGGGGAAACCGCTCGCTGCTGTTTCGCGACCCCGATGGCAATCTGGTGAATTTCTTCCAGCCCATCACCGCCGAGGCGATCCGGAAGTTTGACAAATAAAACAGCCCAGTATTCGGAATTAGCCCAGGCCTCCCCGGGTTCGGCATAACAGGGCGAAGCGCGTCGCGGAGACCCGAGGATGACGAAGCGATTGACGTCGGCGCTAAGCCTGCCACCCCTATTTCAGGTTCCACCTGCGCACGACCGGCTCGCCGAAATCATGCTCGTAGCCGAGCACGCTGATGCTGGCCGTGTCGAGCACGAACAGGGCCCCGTCTTCCGGCTGCAGGCCGAGCCAGCGGGCGGCGAGCACGCGCAGGAAGTGCGCACTGGAAAAGATCAGTATGTCGGCATTGGCCTTGCGCAGGCGCTCGATGATCCTGTCGGCGCGGGTGCCGACATCGGCCGCCACCTCGCCTTGCGGAGAGCCGTCGCGAAAGACGTTCCAGCCTGGCCGCTCGGCCAGGATCTGTTTGGTCGTCAGCCCCTCATAGGCGCCGTAGTCCCACTCCTGCAGATCGTCCATCTTGACGCTTGTCGCGCCAAAGCCGGCAAGCACGCTGGTATCGTAGGCGCGCTGCGAGGGGCTCGACCAGACGGCTGAGAACGATAGGCCTTTCAACCGCTCCGCAACACCCCGCGCGGCCGCCTCGCCGGCCGGCGTTAGCGGCATGTCGGTTCGCCCGGTATGCTGCCCCGAAAGGCTCCATGCCGTCTCGCCATGCCGGACCAGATGGATCTGCGGAAACGCGTTGCTCATGGGATGCCTTTCGATGTCGGCGGCACCTTAGAGGACGATGCGGGAAAGGGGAATCCGGGTAATGACGAAACCTCGCCTGGCCCTGATTCCCCCCGCAATGGCACAATGATTGAGCTTGCGGCATAACTATCTCTCTGTTGGATAGTCATCAGGCACGACAGGCAACACCATCATGTACAAACATCTGCTCATCGCCACCGACGGTTCTGACCTGGCCGACAAGGGTGTCGCCCAGGGCCTCACACTGGCCAAGGGCATCGGCGCCGCCGTCACCTTCATTATCGTCTCGGAACAATTCCCGATCTTCGCGTGGGGCGACGCCATGGCCGGCTACGCCACCGGCGACGAGCTGGTCATCTATCAGGAGGAGGAAGCGCCGCTATGGCAAGGAAGTGCTCGACAAATGCAAGGCATCCGCCGACGCCGCCGGCGTGTCCGCCACGCTGGTCCATGTCGAGGACAAAAGGGCCGGCCGAAGCGATCCTGGAACTGTCGCGGGCGCAAGGCCGCGACCTGATCGTCATGGCCTCGCACGGCCGCCGTGGCCTCGGCAGGCTGCTTCTGGGCAGCCAGACGGCGGAAGTGCTGTCCTACACCGAGATCCCGGTGCTGGTGGTGCGGTAGCGGCCGCAACCCGATATCTTCAAGCTGGCGCCATCGGTCAGCGCGGCTTCGCCGGTGCGGCTTCATTCGCCAGGGCATATTCAACCCGTGGCGGATGCCCGAAGAGCTGTTTGTAGGCGCGGCTGAAGGCGGCTTCGGACTCGTAGCCGATGCGCAAGCCGATCTCACCCACGCGTGCGTCTCGCCTAGCCAGCAGATCGCGGGCCAGGCCCAGCCGCCATTCATTCTGGTAGCGCAGCGGCGAGCGCCCGACGAGAGCGGCGAAGCGCTCGCAGAAGCTGGAACGGGACATGCCGGCCTTGTCGGCCAGTTCATTGATGCTCCACCGCTGCAACGGCCTTTCGTGAATGGCTTGCAGGGAACGGGCGATGCGTGCATCCGAAAGGCCGCCGAGCCAGCCCGTGGCGCGTCCTTCATGGACCCAACTACGCAAGGTGCGGATGACCATGAGGTCGATGATGCGGGAAATCATCAAAGCCGCGCCGGGCTGGGCGTCGCTGGTTTCGACCATCAGGAAAGGCAGCATTCCATCGACCCACCCTGCCCCCTGGGCACGCTCGATATGGATGCATCGCGGCAAGGCGAAGATCATTCCCCGCAGGCTGTCCGGATCGAACCAGAAGCGGCACGCGACGACCGCCACCCGAGGATGCGACGCCACCAGCCGCAACGCGCCGGGACCGCGAGGCAGGAGCACGAGGTCGCCGGCCTCTATGACGACAGGGGCCTGATCCCCACTCTCCATGCGCAGCGCGCCGACGGTCACCACGACGATATGGGCTTGGCCCTCGTCGAGATCGAGTTGCTCCGCCTGTGCCAGCGTGCGTGAAAAAACCTCGTCGCCGGTAAGCCTGATCTGCGCCAGCACATGCGAGAGAAGGTCCCCGGAGACACCGGCACGCGGCCCCCCATCCGGAAGAATGGTCAAATTTTCAGGCGATTCCATCATGGATGCGACCGGCCGGCTCCCCTACATTCCTTACGACGATAGCGCGTTTCGTGCTGATTATGCGCCGTTTTTTCCTTGGATCAAAACCATTCCCGCAGCCAAGGCAGCGAGAACGGGCTGTTCCAATCATCCAACCGGCGGACGTGATACCAAATCGATCAAGCGGGTAAAGCGCCGTCCAACCAACGAGACAGGGAATTCCAATGAGCACTCAAACCAGCCAGGCGCCTGGCGCCGCATCGCAGTGGCTGAAGTCCTATTATTTCCTCCGGGCCGGCTTTTCAGTCGCCTGGGTAGCGGCCGCCTTCACCCTTGGCAAAAGCGCGCCGCCGGTCTCGGCGCTCCTCCTGGTCGCCTATCCCTTGTGGGACGCTATCGCCAATATTCTGGACGCGCTGCGCAGCGGCGGCTTGAAAGCCAATCCCAGCCAGGCGCTCAACGCGGCGGTCAGCACGATCACGGCCATTGCCGTCGTCATCGCACTTGAACAGGGCCCGCACGCGGTTCTGGGGGTGTTCGGCGCGTGGGCGGTTCTCTCCGGCCTGTTCCAGCTTGCGACCGGCGTGCGCCGTTGGCGGGCAGGCGCGCAATGGGCGATGGTGCTGAGCGGTGCGCAGTCAGCGCTTGCCGGTGGCTTCTTCATCAAACAGGCCATCGGCACCGCGACGCCTGGCATCACCGACATCGCGCCCTATGCCGCGTTCGGTGCCTTCTATTTCCTCGTTTCGGCCGTATGGCTGGCCGTCACGCAGACACGCAAGCCTACGACTTGATCCTGCCGTGCGGCGGGCCTGGCCTCGGTGTTTACAGCGCATCGTCCAGCGCGAGATAGAGCCCGAGCGCCAGCAGCCCGGCGAAGAACACCGTGCGAAAGGTCTCGACGCTCATCCGCTGGCGCAGCGCCTGGCCGATGAACATGCCGGCCAGCGCCGGCGCCAGGGCAAGGATCGATCCCGTCAGATGCGCCGTCGGCGAGATAAGCGCGCCGGCCCTGAACAGCCCCAGGCCAAGAGCCAAGGTCGATACAGTGAAGGACAGGCCGAGCGCCTGGACGAGATCCTCTTTGTGCAGCCGCAGCGATTGCAGGTAAGTCACCGCCGGAATGACGAACACGCCGGTGGCGCCCGTGACCAGTCCGGTCGCCACGCCTACCAGCGGCGATATCCAGGCCTCATGGCGCGCCGGCGTGGTGAAGCCGGCCTTCGCCAGGCCGAGAAGGGCATAGAGCACCAGTGCAGCGCCAAGCGCGGCAACCATCGTGTGCGCGCCGGTCAGCAGGCCCGCGCCGGCGACGGTGCCGATGACGACGCCGGCCATCATCGTCCAAAGGCGCCTGAAGAGCCCGCCGAAGGACGGACCGGTGAACAATTGCCAGAGATTGGTGACCAGCGACGGGATCAACAGCAGGGCGGCTGCCTGCGCCGGCGGCATGGTCACCGCCAGCAGGCCCATCGCCACGGTGGGCAGCCCCATGCCGACCACGCCCTTGACGAGACCGGCAGCGAGGAAGACGGCGCCGATGAAGGCGATGGCCCCGATGCTTAGCATGGATGGAAGCTCGGCATGGATGGACCTTGGGGCACGCCGGTTCCCTCAGTCATGCAGCAGCATGTCCGTCGCCTCGGCATCCGGATTGGCTTGTGCCGGCCCGGCGTCGCGGCTGACGGAAGCCGCCGCCACGGCGCATCCCCGCGGGCCAGGCCGCGCCTGCGCCACGGCAAGCGAGGCCACCGCGAGCGCCAGCACGAGCGCCGCGCCTTCAAGAAGGCCGAGCCTCTGCGGACCTGATGTTTCTTCACGCATCGGAGATCTCCATCGCAATTGATTTGACCGACTTGTCGGTTGCCCACAATGTGGAAGTTGTGCTGCCAGCCTTCGGCCTGAACGAAGGCTGATCAGGCATCGACACGATTTTCAGGAGCGGAAAATGCGCTTCGACCTCACCGACCTCCGGCTGTTCCTGCTGGTCGCCGAACGCGGCAGCATCACGCATGGGGCCGAACTCGCCGGCCTGGCGCTGGCCTCGGCCAGCGCGCGCATCAAGGGCATGGAGGAAAGCCTCGGCGCGCCCCTCCTGGAGCGGCGCCGGCGCGGCGTGGTGCCGACGGCGGCCGGACAGGCGCTGCTTCACCATGCGCGCGCGGTGCAGAACCAGATCGAGGCCATGGCCGGCGACCTCGGCGCCTATGCCACGGGCCTGCGCGCCCGCGTGCGGCTGATGGCCAATACGGCGGCGACCAGCGAGCTGCTGCGCGGCACACTTCCGGCCTTCCTGGCCGCGCATCCCGGCATCGACATCGACCTCGACGAACGCCCCAGCCATGAGATCGCCGAGGCGGTGGCGAACGGTGCGGCCGATCTCGGCATCGCCGCCACATGGGCCGGCCTTTCGCATCTCGAGCAGAAGCCGTTCTTCGTCGACCGGCTCGTGGTGATCGCCGCGCGGACCCAGCCCGGCCTCGAAGGAAATACCGTCAGCCTCGCCGACATTCTGGGCGAAGCCTTTGTCGGCTTGAGCGCCGGCCACCCCCTGCAGGAGCATATATCCCGCCAGGCCGCCAGGCTCGGCGGCCACCTGCACTTCCGCATCCGCGTGCCCGGCCTCGACAATGTCTGCCGGCTGGTCTCGCAAGGGGCCGGCATCGCCATCGTACCAGAAAGTGCCGCGCGCCGTTCCGCCCGCGCGCTGCGCGGCCTGCGGCTCGG
Organism: Mesorhizobium sp. URHB0026; assembly: GCF_054059755.1. Taxonomy (NCBI): domain Bacteria; kingdom Pseudomonadati; phylum Pseudomonadota; class Alphaproteobacteria; order Hyphomicrobiales; family Phyllobacteriaceae; genus Mesorhizobium; species Mesorhizobium sp. URHB0026. Next base: position 5,509,229 of record NZ_JBSSCN010000001.1, read on the forward strand.
CGACGACTGGGCCACGCGCCAGCTCAATTTGTGCGCCCGAAACTTCGAGGCGCTGACGCCGCAGGCGAAATTGCTGGCGGCGGCGCTGGTGTGAACCTGTCGATCAGGTAAAGGCTTGGGACTGGTCGCCGCAGCGGCCTTCGCTCACACGACTTCCAGCACCTTGCCCGTGTCGTGCAGGCGCACGAAATCGACGCGGCCGCCGTCCCAGTGGTAACTGTAGTGGCGGCCTTGAACAGGGACACCGATGACGTCGGGCCAGAAGATGCCGATGCACTCCCCATCGGGCATGCGCACGCTGTTCCACACCAACCCGTCGCTGCCGGCGGCCCTGAGCGCCCGCCCTTCCGCCTGCGACGCCGTGTAGTCGTCGGGATCGCGCACGCCAGGCACGGCGTTGACGTCGTCGAGGTCGCGATCGACGCTGCCGATCAGCACGCGGAAATCGGCCGTCCAGCCGGGCGCCTCGTTGGTGGCGCGCATGAATTTCTGGTGATGGTGGATGGTTTCGGCCAGCGCCACGTCCTCGCTGTCGCCGGCATAGTAGATGCCGTAGCTGCCGTCCGAAAAACGGCCGGGCCGAAGTAGGGAACAATGCACGAAAGGCGCCATGACGAAACTGGCGCCGGGACCGGAAACCCGCCTTGCGGCCGGCACCTTGCCGAGATCGCCAAGCTCCAGCCGGATGCGGGGGTTGGTCTTCTCCTCGACGGCGGCGAGCGCGTCCCAGTCGCGCGGATCGGCGATGTCTTCGAAGAGATCGATCGGCGGATGGATGGAGCGGATGATGCGATAGGTCTGGGGCCAGTGGACGCGGCGCCGGACCGCGAGCCCACTCACCATGCACCACGCTCCGCGTCGAGCCATTCGCGCATCGCCGCCAGATCGGAAAGGTCGCCGCGCAGCATCAGGTCGAGCGCCGACTGCCCGCCGAAGGTGGCATTGGGCTTGCGGATCCAGGCATAGCCGCGCGCCGGCTCGGTGAAGAGGTAGCGAAGCCCCTTGTGGATGCCCATCAGATGCGCCATGCGGGTGCGCAGGTCGCGGTCGATCCGGCCGATGCCGCCCTCCTTCCACCGCGCCCAGGTGCGCGCCGAAATGCCGCCGAGCAGGACGCAGGCCTCGAAGTCGGTGAGATTCCAGGCCTTGAACAGATTGACCGTGGTACGCGCCAAGGCGCCTGCCTCTTCATCCGAAATGGCTGAGCCGACCGTGGCCGGTGTGGCGGTGATGGCTTGAAGCTGCATGTCTAGACCTCGCTAATGGCAGATATATAGCACGTATATGCCAATTGGCAAGGCGAGGCGCCGTTGCTGGTGAAGACCGCACTGATGGCGGATTAGTGGTCCGAACAATATAAGTACAGTCGAATCTCCCCGGTGGTTGGATTTCCAACTAAGGTCGGGCGTGCCCCTAGACGGTCCTTGGCCCGGTTCCGCGACCCGTGACAAACCGCAAGATCGGTCGAGCGCGTCATGTCCGCGTACGCTTTAGCTGGTGCTGCCACGGAGGACGGAAGATGAAGGCGGCGCTTCAAAACTACCATGCCCGGATGCAGAGAGTGTTGGATCATATCGACCAGCATTTGAACGGCAATCTGGACCTGGACGCTTTGAGCGGCATCGCGGCATTCTCCAAATACCATTTCCACCGGCAGTTCACGGCAACCTTCGGGCTGTCCGTGCATCGTTATGTCCAGCTTGCCCGCATGAAGCGCGCTTCATACCGGCTGGCCTTCAGGGATGCCGAAAGCGTCACGGATATAGCAATGGATGCCGGTTACGATGCACCGGACGCCTTCGCCCGCGCCTTTCGGCAACGGTTCGGGCAGTCTCCTTCATCGTTCCGGAAGTCGCCCGACTGGGCACCGTGGCTTGCGGCCTTCGGGCCTATGGACAATGCGAGGAGCAAGCTCATGCACATTACCTATGACCACGACGACGTGACGATCCGCGATGTGCCCCCGACGCCGGTAGCGATCATGGAACATCGAGGCGACCGGGCCACACTCGGCGACACCATCCAGCGGTTCATCGCCTGGCGCAAGGCCGCCGGCCTGTCACCGGAGACGAGCCCGACCTTCAACGTTTTCCGTTCCGAGAGGATTCCCGCCAACCCAGCCGATTACAGCATGGACCTGTGTGTCGGGACTGACCTGTCGATCGACGCCGATGACGAGCAGATGAAGGCTGGTGTGATCCCCGGCGGACGTTGCGCCGTTTTGCGCGTCGTCCACAATACCAACAATCTGGAGCCGGCCGCGCTCTACCTTTATCGCGACTGGCTTCCCGCCAGCGGCCAGGAAGCGCGTGACTTCCCGATCTATTGCCAACGGCACTTTTCGATGTTCCCGAGCGTGCCGGTGCCTGATGTGGTCTGCGAGTTGTTTCTGCCGCTGAAATAGCGCTGTATGGCGGGGACCCGCCCCTTCTGACCGGGCCGGCGTTGCGCTGGCCCGAAGTCCTGCACTACTCCGCCGCCTCATAGCCCGCGATGCCCTTGATCTCGAGGAAGTCCTCGAGCCCGTATTCGGCGTATTCGCGGCCGTTGCCCGACTGCTTGTAGCCGCCGAAGGGCAGGCCGGCGTCCCATTGGGGATAGTTGATGTAGACATTGCCTGAGCGCATGCGCGCCGCGACCTCGCGCGCTTTCTGCAGGTCCTTGGCCTGGATATAGGAGGCAAGGCCGTAGACGGTGTCGTTGGCCTGCTCGACAGCCTGCTCGACCGTGTCGTAGGGCAGGATCGCCAGCACGGGCCCGAAAACCTCCTCGCGCGCGATGCGCATGTCGTGGGTGACGTCGGCGAACACGGTCGGCCTGACATAGTAGCCGCGATTGAGTTCGGCCGGGCGGCCAGGGCCGCCGGCGACCAGCGTGGCACCCTCGTCGATGCCGCTCTGGATCAGGTCCTGGATCTTGTCGTACTGGACCTGGCTGACGACGGGGCCGAGCTTGGTGTTGGCGCTGTCGGCCGGACCGACCGTGAATTTTTCCGCCGCCGTCCTGGCATATCCCGCGGCCTCGTCGTGGCGGTCGCGCGGCACGAACATGCGCGTCGGCGCGTTGCAGGACTGGCCGCTGTTGCTGAAGCAGCCGGCGACGCCCTTGCTGACGGCGGTGGCGAGGTCGACATCCGGGAACAGGATGTTTGCCGACTTGCCGCCAAGCTCCTGATGCACGCGCTTGACGGTGTCGGCGGCCGCCTTGGCCACCAATATGCCTGCCCGGGTCGAACCGGTGAACGACATCATGTCGATGTCGGGATGGCTGGACAGCGCCTGGCCGACGCCAGGGCCATCGCCGTTGACCAGGTTGAACACGCCCTTCGGCACGCCGGCCTCGTCGATGATCTCGGCGAAGATGATGGCGTCGAGCGGCGCGATCTCCGACGGCTTCAGGACCATGGTGCAGCCGGCGGCGAGTGCCGGACCGACCTTGCAGGTGATCTGGTTCAGCGGCCAGTTCCACGGCGTGATCAGGCCGACGACGCCGATCGGCTCCTTGACCACGAGATGGTTGCCCTTGACATGGCGAAACTGGAAATTCTTCAGCGTCTCGGCCATCTTGGCCAGATGCGCCAAGCCTATGCCGACCTGGCTGTCGAGCGCCATCTGGCGCGGCGCGCCCATCTCGCGCGACACGGCGATCGCCAGGTCCTTGCTGCGCTTCTTGTAGACCTCGATGACGCGGTTGAGTATGTCGAGGCGCTCCTCGACCGCGGTGAAGCCATATGTGTTGAAGGCCCGCTTGGCGGCGGCCACCGCCTTGTCGACATCGGCCCTGGAGCCGAGCGAAATCCGCGCGAAAGCGTCCTCGTTCGATGGATCGATGACGTCGAGCGTGCTGGGCACGACAGGGTCGACCCACGCGCCATCGATGTAGAACTGCAGATCGTGTGACATGGTCTCTCCTTGGGGTGCCGCATGGCCGGTCAGGCCGTGATATCTGGCTAGAAATAACGATGCACAAACGGCGCTGTCAAACGCAACCCCCGAGGTGGTTGAGCCAGCGCGCCAGTGGTTGAGGCAGCGCGCCACTCGTTGAGCAAAAGGACTGGACCAGCGATGAGCGGACTATAGCAGCGTATGCCCGGCTTCGCCCAGCAAGCCTCTTGCCGCGGGTTCGTCTGACGCTTTCACCAGCAGGTGGTCGCCATCGAAGGTCGATACCAGGAAGATGCCCAGCCCGTTTTCCGACAGCGGCCTGATGACGGACAGCACGATGCCGGTTTCGTCGAACGCAAACGGCCCCTGCAATTTGAAGGCGACCCAATCGCGGTCATGCTTGACGGCATCCGGCACGCGGTCCTGAAGGCAGGTGATCGAGAGTTCGTCGTCGGTCCTGGTGATGCTAACGAAACCTGGTCCGTCCGCCCAGCCGGGGATGCCGTCAGCGGCTTGGAGCCGCGAAATCGCATAGAGCCCGGACAGTTGCTTCAGCGTTATCCTGGCAGCCATCGTCGCGCTCCGATCGTCATGCCAACCTCTTGCTCATATAGACCGTCACGCCATTCATGAACGGCTCTTCCCGGTCGATTGTATAGCCGTGCCGCTTGTAGAGCGACACGTTGGCTTCGAAGGCGCCATTGGTCAACAGGCGAAGCTCCGGGCGGCCTGCCTCGCGCGCTTTGGTTTCCGCACGCTCCAGCAGCAGCTGGCCGATGCCCCTGCCCTGCGCCTCCGGCGCGACGCAGACATTCTCGATCCACAGGTGATCGTCGGCCAGCGTGGTCTCGATCATGCCGACAATGCGGCCGTCCTCGACAGCGAGTTCGAATGGATGCTCGGCGACGGCCTTGTCGTAATCGGCACGCATCGGCAGCGGCTCGCGCCCGATCACCGGCACCCATTTGGCATAGGCGGCACGCACGATGTTGCGGATAGTGGCGGCATCGGCGGTTTCGGCCGGCCGAAACCGGATGGTGGACTTGATGGCCATGACAGTGCTCCAGGCATGGAAAAACCCCGCCGGCTGTTGTCGCGGGCGGGGCTGAAAACGAACGAACCGGATTTATCTTGCCGGCCTTTGTCGTCGCGCAATCAGCGTGCCGCTTCGTGCTGGGCGGGAGCGGCGTCGCTTGGTGACGAGGGGCGCGGGAACGAACATGGCGGCAAGCTGGAGCAGCAACGGTCCCGCGTCAAGACACCGAAGGCATCGGTCGCCGGGCTGCCGGACCTGATTCAGCGACCCTCAGCGATCGATCCTCGCCGCCTGTTGCGGGGAGTATCGTTCTCCCTGAACGGCAATCGCCGAGACCGCGTTCTCGATATTGCGAAGATCCTCAGCGGTCAGTGCAACAGCAAGAGATCCGATGTTTTCCTCAAGGCGGTTTAGCTTGGTCGTGCCTGGGATCGGAACGATCCAGGGCTTCCGCGCCAGCAGCCAGGCAAGAGCGACCTGTGCAGATGTCGCGTTCTTGTCGGCCGCGATCGCGACGATGGCGTCGACCAGTGCCTGGTTTGCCTGGCGGGCTTCCTCCGTGAACCGCGGAACGCTGTTACGGAAATCGTTGGCATCGAACGTCGTCCTGGCGTTGATCGCGCCGGTAAGGAAACCTTTGCCCAGCGGGCTGAAAGGCACGAAGCCGATTCCCAGTTCCTCGAGGACCGGCAGGATCGCCTCCTCCGGTTCACGCCACCAGAGCGAATATTCGCTTTGAAGCGCGGCGACCGGCTGCACCGCATGAGCGCGGCGGATGGTGCGCGCGCCCGCTTCGGAGAGGCCGAAATGCTTCACCTTGCCTTGGCTGATCAAGTCCTTCACCACGCCAGCCACCTCTTCGATCGGCACGACCGGATCGACCCGATGCTGGTAGAGAAGATCGATGTAGTCCGTCCTCAGCCGTTTGAGAGAGGCCTCGACGACGTCGCGAATATGCTGCGGCCGGCTGTCCATGCCCTGGTGCCCGGCCGCACCGGCGATGTCGATGCCGAATTTGGTGGAGATCACCACCTGGTCGCGGATTGGCCGCAACGCCTCGCCGACGACCTCTTCGTTCCTGAACGGTCCGTAGACCTCCGCCGTGTCGAAGAAGGTGACACCGCGCTCGAATGCCGCCCGGATCAGACGGACTGCATCCGGTGTCGCCATCGGCTGCCCATATGACTGGCTCATGCCCATGCAGCCCAGCCCGATGGCCGAGACTTCGAGGCCGCTGTTTCCAAGTGTGCGCTTTTGCATCGTCAGTGTCCCTTCTTCTCGGCGTCGGCCTGTTCGAAGACCTTGCGGGCGATGCCGATCGCAGTGCTTGCCGGCGGCCATCCAGCATGGAACGCAAGATGCGTGATGGCCTCGATGAGCTCATCCGGGGTGACGCCATTCTCGAGCGCCCGCTTCATGTGGAACGGCATCTCGTTGATCCGGTGTCCCGAGACCAGGCTGGCGACGGTGACGAGGCCGCGGTCGCGCGGCGAGAGGCCGAAGCGTTTCCAGACGTCGCCGAAAAGCACCTCGTCGGTATAGGTGCCGAGTGCTGGAGCGATGTCGGAGAAAGGGCTTTTGGGAAGCGCTGGGGCATGGGTAATCAGGGTCTCCTTCTTTGTCATCGGTGAGGACGGGGCCTGGTCGGTCAAATCCCGTATTGTTCGTCGGTGACATGCTCCATCCAGTCGACGACCTTGCCGTCGAGCGCTTCGGCAATGGCGATATGGCTCATCGCCGTTGTCGGCGACGCCCCATGCCAATGCTTTTCTCCGGGCGCGAACCAGATGATGTCGCCGGGACGGATCTGTTGGATCGGCCCGCCTTCGCATTGCACCAGACCGGCGCCAGACAGAACGATAAGCGTCTGGCCGAGCGGGTGCGTGTGCCAGGCCGTGCGCGAGCCGGGCTCGAAGGTCACGGTGGCCCCGCCGACGCGGGCCGGGTCGCTGCCCTTGAAGGGTGCATCGATGCGTACCGCACCGGTGAAATATTCGGCGGGCCCCTTCGCCGAGTGCTGCGAGCCGCTTCGTGTGATCTCCACGTTTCCGTCCTTTCGTGATGCCGCGACATGGCCGCCAGGCCAGGAGCGCCGGCGTGTTCGGCCGATGGCGATCTATTTAGGGGCTGCGATAGTCAGGAGTAGCTGCTATATCCGGCATGTACTTATGAGATAAATTCATCAATGCCACGCGACAATCTGAATGAGTTGACCGCCTTCCTCGCCGTCGCGCGCGAGAAAAGCTTCACCAGGGCGGCGGCCAAGCTTGGCGTATCCCAATCGGCGCTCAGCCATGCCTTGCGGAGCTTGGAAGAGCGGCTGGGCGTGCGGCTATTGACCCGCACGACGCGCAGTGTCTCGCCGACCGAAGCCGGCGAACGCCTGGCCCGCACCGTCGGACCGAGGCTTGATGAGATCGAGAGTGAGCTCGCCGCCTTGAGCGCATTGCGAGAAAAGCCCGCCGGGACCATCCGCATCAACGCCGGCGAACATTCGGCCGACACGGTCCTGTGGCCGGCCGTCGCCCGGCTGTTGCCGCAATATCCCGACATCCGGGTCGAGATCGTCGTCGACTACGGCCTGACCGACATCGTGGCCGGGCGTTACGACGCCGGCGTACGGCTGGGCGAACAGGTGGCGCGCGACATGATCGCGGTGCGGATCGGTCCCGACATGCGCATGGCGGTGGTCGGCTCGCCGGCCTACTTCGCCAGACGGCCGAAGCCGCGCACGCCGCAGGACCTGACCGATCACAATTGCATCAATCTGCGCCTGCCGACCCATGGCGGGCTCTACGCCTGGGAATTCGAGAAGGCCGGACGCGAACTGAAGGTGCGCGTCGACGGCCAGTTGATCTTCAACACGGCGGGGCTGCGCATGAATGCCGTGTTGGCCGGCGTCGGCCTCGCCTATCTTCCGGAGGACCAAGTGACGGCGCATCTCGCCGATGGCCGATTGTTGCGGCTAATGGCCGACTGGTGCCCGCCGTTTCCCGGCTACCACCTCTACTATCCCAGCCGCCGCCAGGCGACGCCCGCCTTTACGCTTCTGCTCGATGCGCTGCGCTATCGCGGCTAGCCCACAGGTCCAGCGGAACCGTTTCAACCCGACGACGTTCACGGTGGTTAAATGGAACCTTGCGCATGACGGACCTGTCGAACAGCTCGACGCTCGATCTATCCCATCAAATCCTCGATAATCTGCCCGTCGCCATCTACACGACCGATAGCGATGGCAGGATCACCTATTTCAACCGGGCCGCGGCTGATTTTGCCGGGCGCGAGCCCGAGCTCGGAAAAGACCAGTGGTGCGTGACGCACAAGCTGTTCACGACCGACGGGCAGGTGTTGCCGCACGACCAATGCCCGATGGCCGTTGCGTTGCGGGAGAACCGGCCGATCAGAAACCAGTCGGCCATCTCGCAGCGTCCCGACGGCACGCGCGTGCCCTTCCTTCCCTATCCCACCCCGCTCCATGACGATCAGGGCAAGCTGGTCGGCGCCGTCAACATGCTGTTCGACCTCACCGACCGGCATCTTGCCGACGAGGCCAGGCATCATCTGTCGGCCATCGTGGAATCCTCCTTCGATGCAATCGTCAGCAAGGATTTGAACGGCGTCATCAAGAGCTGGAACTCAGGCGCCCAACGCCTGTTCGGCTACACCACCGACGAAGCGGTCGGCAGATCCGTGACGATGCTGATACCCGATGACCATCTGGACGAGGAGCCGCGCATACTGGAGCGCATCCGCAAAGGCGAGCGGGTCGAGACCTACGAGACCATCCGCCGTCGCAAGGACGGCAGCCTCGTGCCCGTATCCCTGACGATCTCGCCCGTACGCAATGCTGTCGGCCAGATCATCGGCGCCTCCAAGATCGCCCGCGACATCTCGACAGCCAAGGAGAGCGAATATCGCATCCGCATGCTGATGCGCGAGGTCAACCATCGGGTCAAGAACCAGTATTCCGTCATCATCTCTATGATCCGCGAGACCAGCAAGAGGTCCTCGACACCGGCGGAGTTCGAACGCCAGGTGCGCGAGCGCATCATGGCGCTGTCGCTCTCGCACGACCTGCTGGTGTCCGGCGACTGGCGAGGCGCGACGATTTTCGAGCTGCTCCTTGCACAAGCCAAACCGTTCGGCAACGAGGAACGGATTTCCATGGCTGGCCCTTCCCTCACGCTGAGCCCCAATGCCGTTCAGTATCTCGGCATCGCGTTTCATGAACTGGCGACCAATTCCGCCAAATATGGCGTACTTTCGGCCGCCGAGGGAACGATATCGGTGCAATGGAAGGTGAGCAAGGCAGGCGACCTGAAACGGTTCCAGCTGATCTGGAAAGAGCGCGATGGTCCTCAGGTGCAGAACATCGGCCATGGCGGTTTCGGCACCGTTGTGCTCCAGCGCGTCGCTCCAGCAGCGGTAAGCGGCACCGGCGTTCTCGAATATGACAGCCACGGCGTCACCTGGATCCTTGAAGCACCCTTGTCGCAGCTCGAAGCCTCGGTCGACAGCGAGCACGTCGACCCACGAGCGATCGACGAGGTGATCGGCGGACCGGAATTCGAAGTCCTTCCCTGATGCCGCCGCACTCGCATTCCGGCATCGCCGCTCTATGTCTTCCCCGAACAAGCATTTCTCGCCGTCCGGAACAGTCGTGGAAGACATGCGGTTGGCCAAAGCACGGAGAGCCTGCGATGACCGATGAAGATCTTGCCAAGAACTATCGTGGCTACATCGCCTGCCTCAACGCCCAGGACTGGCGGAGCCTGGACCGCTTCGTACACCAGGAGGTGCACTATAATGGCGACCGGGTCGGCCTGGCGGGTTACCGAGACATGCTGGAGGGGGATTTTCGCGAAATTCCCGATCTCTATTTCGACATCCAGCTGCTGATCGCCGATGCGCCGTTCATAGCCAGCCGCCTTCAATTCAACTGCACGCCGAAGGAAACTTTCCTCGGCCTGCCCGTCAACGGCAGGAAAGTGTCCTTCAGTGAGAACGTCTTCTACGAGTTTCTCGACGACAGGATCAGGCACGTCTGGTCGGTGATCGACAAGGCGGCGATCGAAGCGCAGCTGTAGGCCGGCCCTTTTGTCAGTTTTTCGAAGCGTGCCTAAGACCGTTCGTAAAAATCGATCGTTCTAACGAAAATAATTCGTTGGAAAGATTAGTCTTGGAATGACATTTCTCCGTGGTGCTCGCACGGAGAATTGCATTGTCTTCCCAGACCTACATCGCGAACGGAATTCCGAAAGGCCCGATTTCCGCGGATCTGGCCGAGCGCCGCAAGCGCCTCGATTCCCTGGGGAACGGCGTCATTCCCGGCATCGTGCTGGTGGCGATAATCACGGCCGTTGCCTTCTCGGCCCGCAATGTGTCCGGTTTCGCCTTGTTCAGCCCGATGATCCTGGCCGTCGTCGCCGGCATGATCTATTCCAACGTGCTCGGCACACCGGTGCACGCCAAGGCCGGCATAGGCTTTTCGCAAAAGCGCCTGCTGCGCTTCGCCATCGTGCTGCTCGGTTTCCAGCTGACGCTTGGCCAGGTGGTCTCGATCGGCGCCGGCGGCGTCGGCATCGTCGCGCTGACCCTCGGCGCCACCTTCGTCTTCACCATCACGCTCGGCAGGCTGATCGGCGTCGACGCCAAGCTGACGCAGTTGATCGCCGCCGGCACCTCGATCTGCGGTGCCTCGGCGATCGTCGCCACCAACATCGTCACCAATGCGCGCGACGAGGACGTCACCTATGCCGTCGCCTCGATCACCTTGTTCGGCACCGTCGCCATGCTCGGCTTCCCGGTGCTGGCGCCACTGCTCGGCCTCGACCAGCACGCCTTCGGACTGTGGGCCGGCGCCTCCATCCATGAGGTGGCGCAGGTCATCGGCGCCGGTTTCCAGAACGGCCCCCAGTCAGGCGAGATCGCCACCGTCGCCAAGCTGACCCGTGTCGCCATGCTGGCGCCGATGGTCGTCGCGCTCGGCCTGATGGCTCGCCGCGGGAGCAGCGACCAGGCAGCTGCACGCCCGCCCATGCCATGGTTCGTCGCCGCCTTTGTCGCCGTCGTGGCGTTGAACAGCCTGGTTACGATACCAGCCGAAGTGAAGCAGGCGGTGGTGCTGGCCACCACCATCATGCTCACCATGGGGCTGGCCGCCATGGGACTGCAGGCAGACATTTCGCAACTGCGCTTGCGCGGCCTGCGCCCGCTGGCGCTCGCCTTCTGCGCCTTCCTGTTCATCGGCGGCTTCAGCCTGATGCTGGTGAAGGTCTCGGGCTAACTAGTCCTGGAACGAGCTCGCCGCGACATAGATCGCCGCCAGCGCCTCGATGCCGGCCTGGTCGGCACTGTCGAAGCGGCCGGGCAGCGGGCTGTCGAGATCGAGCACGCCGAAAACGCCCTCCTCGTCCTCGAGCAGCACGACCAGCTCGGAGCGCGAGGCGGCGTCGCAGGCGATGTGGCCGGGGAAATCATGCACGTCCTTGATCAGCATCGAGGTGCCGAGCTCGACCGCCGTGCCACATACGCCCTGGCCGACGGCGATGCGCACGCAGGCCGGCTTGCCCTGGAAGGGGCCCAGCACCAACTCCTCGTCCGATGCCAGGAAATAGAAGCCGGCCCAGTTGAGGTCGGGCACCATCTGGAAGATAAGCGCCGCGGTGTTGGCGGCGTTGGCGATCGAATCGCGCTCGCCCTCGAGCAGCGCCTTCAATTGCTTGACAAGGCCGCGGTAGAACGCGGCCTTGTCTGAGATATCAATGGCCTGGGCCGCGAACATGACTTGTCTCCAAATTGGGAATCGCGGTTCCGTCGATGAGTTAGCTCCGCACCAACGGCCCACCGAAACAGTCTGCCGTGAATCCCAACCACAGCGAAAGCCACAAGATCAGGATAGCCGCCGGATGCTTGCACGCAAGGCAGCGCTCCATTGCGCCAACCTCGCGAGACCTGGCTGCCCTTCCAGCTGCCGCCCTAGTAACCGCCCATGCCGCCACCACCACCCGCCGGCGCCGCATCCTTCGGCGGGATGTCGGTGATCATCGCTTCGGCGGTGATCAGCAAGGCCGCGATCGAGCCGGCATCCTGCAATGCGGTGCGCACCACCTTCGCCGGGTCGACGATGCCGGCCTTGATCATGTCGACATAGGTCTCGTTCTGAGCGTCGAAGCCCTGATTGTGGTCCTTGCTGTCGGCGAGCTTGCCGACGACCACTGAGCCCTCCACGCCGGAATTCTCGGCGATCTGGCGGATCGGCGCCTCAAGCGCGCGAAGCACGATGGAGATGCCGGCGGTGACATCCGCATTGGCGCCGTTCAGGCCCGATAGCGCCGACCGGGCACGAAGCAGGGCCACTCCGCCGCCTGGCACGATGCCTTCCTCGACCGCAGCGCGCGTCGCGTTCAGCGCGTCGTCGATGCGGTCCTTCTTTTCCTTCACTTCCGACTCAGTGACGCCGCCGACGCGGATGACGGCAACGCCGCCCGACAGCTTGGCCAGCCGCTCCTGCAGCTTTTCCTTGTCGTAGTCCGAGGTGGTCTCCTCGATCTGGCCCTTGATCTGGGCGACGCGCGCCTGGATCGTCGCCTTGGTGCCGGCGCCGTCGATGATCGTGGTGGTGTCCTTCTCGATCAGCACGCGCTTGGCGCGGCCGAGCATCTCGATGGTGACGTTTTCGAGCTTGATGCCGAGATCCTCGGAAATCATCTGGCCCGATGTGAGCACCGCGATGTCTTCCAGCATCGCCTTGCGGCGATCGCCGAAGCCCGGCGCCTTGACGGCCGCGACCTTGAGGCCGCCGCGCAGCTTGTTCACGACCAGCGTGGCCAGCGCCTCGCCTTCGACGTCCTCTGAAATGATCAGCAGCGGCCTGCCGCCCTGCACCACCGCTTCGAGGATCGGCAGCATCGCCTGGAGATTGCCGAGTTTTTTCTCGTGGATGAGGATATAGGGGTCCTCGAGCTCGGCGCGCATCTTGTCTGCATTGGTGACGAAGTAGGGCGAGAGATAGCCGCGGTCGAACTGCATGCCTTCGACGACGTCGAGTTCGGTCTCGGCGGTCTTGGCTTCCTCAACCGTGATGACGCCGTCATTGCCGACCTTGTTCATTGCCTTGGCGATCATTTCGCCGACGCTGGCGTCGCCATTCGCGGCGATGGTGCCGACCTGCGCGATCTCGGCCGACGACTTGACCTTCTTGGCCTTCGCCTTGATTTCCCCGACGACGGCGGCAACGGCCTGGTCGATGCCGCGCTTCAGGTCCATCGGGTTCATGCCGGCGGCGACCAGCTTGGCGCCTTCGCGCAGGATCGAAGCGGCCAGCACCGTGGCTGTCGTGGTGCCGTCACCGGCAAGGTCGTTGGTCTTCGAGGCCACTTCGCGCACCATCTGCGCGCCCATGTTCTCGAACTTGTCGGCAAGCTCGATTTCCTTGGCGACGGTGACGCCATCCTTGGTGATGCGAGGAGCGCCGTAAGCCTTGTCGATGATGACGTTGCGGCCCTTGGGACCCAGCGTCACCTTCACCGCATTGGTGAGGATTTCGACGCCGCGCAGCATGCGGTCACGCGCATCGGTGGAGAATTTGATTTCCTTGGCAGACATGATTTTTTAATCCAATCGAGTTTGAGGGGGGCCAGCCGCCGCGCCGAACGCGCGGCGCTCCAGTCAGGCGGCCTTCTTGGCTTCGACAGCCCTTTCGATGACGCCCATAATGTCGGCTTCCTTCATGATCAGCAGGTCTTCGCCGTCGATCTTGACCTCGGTGCCCGACCATTTGCCGAATAAGATCAAATCGCCGGCCTTGACGTCGAGCGGAACGAGCGCGCCCGTTTTCGTCGCGTGCCCCTGGGCCGACGGCAATGACTTCGCCTTCCGCAGGCTTTTCCTTGGCATTGTCGGGAATGATGATGCCGCCCTTGGATTTGGTGTCGCCTTCGGCGCGCCGGACGACGACGCGGTCGTGGAGTGGACGGAACTTCATGGGAACTTCTTTCTGCGGCCGGCATAGGCGGCCGCGCCCTCTCTATAGGCGGTTTGGCACTCGATAGATAGGAGTGCCAAAATTTATCGGGGGACGGAATTAAATGTTGGAAGTATTAGTTTCGCACCCGGTTTCCTGATATCCGAAGTCAGCCAAATATTTTCAAAAATTGAATTTTTCCGGTCAAGCGCCTATTTATCGGACAAGTTCGCTTTCACGATTTCATGCGCAAGGGAGATTTCTTCAATGGCCGACGGCAATCAGACGATCATGCAAAAAGCTGAAGCCCGCTTTGTCGACAAGCAGAAGAAAACCGCGGAACGCAACAAGGCAACCGCCGAATACATGTCCGAGGCGAGGGCCAGGGAGATCAAGACGGCAAGGCTAAGGGAATTGCGGTTGGCCAAGGAAGAAGCCGATCGCGTGACGGAAGCACTGAACCCGACGCCGAAAAAGAAGCGGGTGGTCAAGAAGGCTGCGGCAACGGGGGTCAAGACATGAGCCTGACATTCCCCAACCGCAGCCGCAGCTATGACGTGGCCGGCAAACGCATTCGTTTCGTCGGCCATGACGGCATGCTCCAGATTTCCTTCTCCGTGGCCGCCGACGCAATGGCCAGGATGCAGCCGGACACCGCCGCCGACGAGGCCGGCTATCTTGCCGCCTTCGACCGGTCGAGTTCCACTATCCACGACGTCGCCGCCAAGGCCTACGGCCGCACCCGCAAGAGCCTGTATGTGCTGACATCGGATGATTTCGGCTGAGACGCAGCCGCAACTCCAGATAAAGCGCGAAGCGATCTTCAGGCCATGAATGCGTCAAGGCGATGAGACGGGGCAGGACTTACACTCAGCCCTCTCCCGGCGCTTGACGTCGCGGACACTCATCTGATCGACCACATATTGGCATTTTGCGGGCTCGTGCCGACCATCACCCTTTGCCTGACCACTGCAGGCTGACCGGTCAAGACATTGATGATAGCCCAGCCTTGGGGCAAGTCCCTGCGCGGTGCATGATTGGCCATGCGGTGTGGCTCAGCCTCGCACCACGAAGAAGACCATGCCCAGGACCGCTACCGTCCAGGCGACAACCGAAAGCTTCAGCGCCATGCCGCCATGCGCGGTCAGCATCTCCCGCAGGCGTGCCGCGCTACGTGCCGACACGGCCGGTGCGGCCACCAGGGCGGCGGGTGCCTTGGCGCCAAGTTTTCCAAAGACGGGCAGCGGCGACGGTTCACGCACGAAGTTGACCTCGAATGTCGGGAGTTGGCTCGGCGAACTTGCCCAGCCCCTCCATAGCACCCTTTCGCGAACTCGCTGCATGCCAAATCGGCGCCCGTTGCGGTTCGGCCCGGGAGATACCGGAGTTTCAACTGGCGCACGGCCACTTGTGAACCGGCTCCGATTGGCCGCGGCTCGCTCACAAATCCGATCTCGCCAGCAGTAGTAACTTTTCTCTTGAACCGGCCATTGATGTGGCCTAGCCTCGACTTGAGAAAAGGTTTTTCCAGACATTCCCGATCGGGTTCGGCCGTTGGCCGGCTCTATTCCGGGCGGTAAGAGAAAACCTTTTCCCAACCAAGGATTTTTGCCGCGATGGCGTCGGACGATCAGCCAGTTTCGGTCTTTCCCAAACCCGTCACTTTGCGTGACGTGGCCGCACAGGCCGGCGTCAGCGTTGCCACCGCATCCAAGGCGCTCAACGATCAAGGGCGCATGACCGCCGAGACCCGCGAACGCATTCGAGAGACGGCGCGCAGCCTGGGCTTCCGGCCCAACAGCCTGGCGCAGAGCCTGCTGAGGCGCCGCTCCTTTACTGTCGGCCTGCTCACCAACGACACCTATGGCCGTTTCTCGCTGCCGCTGATGTCGGGCATTTCGGATGCGCTGGTCGATGCCGGTGTCTCGGTATTCCTGTGCAATGTCGAGGAGGATCCCCGCCTCGGCCAGCTCCATGTCGAGGCCATGCTCGACAAGCGCGTCGACGGCATCATCGCCACCGGCAAGCGCATCGACCGTCATCTGCCGATCGATCTCGCCAATTTGCGCATCCCGGTCATCTACGCCTTCACCCAGCCCGATCCCGACGCCGTCGCCTTCGTTTCCGACGATGCCGGCGGGGCGCGGCTGGCCGTCGAGCATTTCTGCCGGCTCGGCCGCAAGCGCATCGCGCATGTCACCGGCCCGGCCAGCTTTGCCGTGGTGCATGAACGGGCGCAGGCCTATCGCGCCGCGCTGATCGAAAACGGCCTGCCGATGAGCGAGCCGTTGCTTGGCGCTTGGTCGGAAGCCTGGGGGCATGAGGCGGTGACGATCCTTTTCGATGACGGGGGAGAAAAGCCGGACGCCGTCTTCTGCGGCAACGACCAGATCGCGCGCGGCATCATCGATGCTCTGCGCGAGCGTGGCTTGAGCGTTCCCGGCGATGTCGGCGTCATCGGCTTCGACAATTGGGAGATCGTGGCCGAGGCGACCCGGCCGCCGCTGACCTCGGTCGACATGAACCTGACAGCACTCGGCCGCGAGGCCGGGCTGACCCTGCTTTCCCTGGTCGGCGGCAAGTCCGCCGCGCCGGGCATCAGAAAACTGCCGTGCCGGCTGGTGGTGCGGCAGTCCTGCGGCCGCCTGCCCGATGGCTGAAAAGACGGCTGAGAAACGAAGCGCCGCAATCGGCGGCAAGCCGCGCATCGCGGCCAAATGAGGAGGAGGAGAACATGAGGACTTTGATTGCCAAACTGACCCTGACCAGACTGACGCTGACCAGACTGACGCTGACCAGACTGGCCCTGACCAAATTGACGTTGACGGCTGCCGTTCTGGGTTGCGGCCTGCAATTTGCCGCCGCCGAAACCGCCAACATCTGGGTACGCGCCGACGGCTCGAACTTCATGCCGAGGATCGTCGACGCCTTCAACAAGGCGAACAAGGACCAGGTCAAGCTCGACATCATCCCCAATGCCGAGATCATCCCGAAATATGGCGCGGCCGCAGCCGGCGGCACGGCGCCCGACGCGCTGTCGCTCGACCTGATCTACACGCCCTCCTTCGCCGCCGCCGGCCAGTTGGAGGACATCACCGACTGGGCAAAGTCGCTCCCCTATTTCGCCAGCCTGTCGCCCGCTCATGTGAAGACCGGCACCTACAAGGACCGCATTTACGGCCTGCCCTTCTCGGCCGACGCCTCGGTGCTGATCTGGAACAAGAAGCTGTTCAAGCAGGCAGGCCTCGACCCTGAAAAAGGCCCGGCCAACTGGGCCGAGATCGAAGCCGACGCCGAGAAGGTCAACGCGCTTGGCGGCAACATCAAGGGCTTCTACTTCTCCGGCAATTGCGGCGGCTGCAACATCTTCACATTCACGCCGCTGATCTGGGCCTCGGGCGGCGATATCCTGTCGGAGGACGGCTCAAAGGCGACGCTGGACAGCCCGCAACTGCGCGGCGCCATCGATCTCTACCGCTCGATGGTCAAGAAGGATTTGGTTCCGGCGGGCGCGCAGACCGACACCGGCGCCAATTTCTTCGCCGCCTTCGCCGCCGGCAATATCGGCATCTCGCCCTCCGGCGCCTTCGCCATCGGCGCGCTCAATACGCAATATCCTGATGTCGATTACGGCGTCACCTTCCTGCCAGGCAAGGATGGCAACTGGTCGTCCTTTGCCGGCGGCGACAATTTCGTTGTCACCAAGGGCACCAAGAAGCTCGCCGTGGTGAAGGAGTTCCTGGACTTCGCCTATTCGCTCGAGGGCCAGACGATTCTCGCCAAATACGGCAGCCTGCCGGTGCGCGGCGACATCGCCAAGGACGCGCTGAAGGAGCTCGACCCGCGCTACCAGATTGCCGCCGAGGCGATGGCCAAGGGCAAGACGCCGTATTCGGTGGTGTTCAACGACCTGATCAACTCCGCCAACGGCCCGTGGACGCAGATGATCAACGAGGTGTTCTTCGGCGACGACGTCGATGGCGCGATAGCAAACGCCCAAGAGACCATGCAGTCGATCATCGATCAGGCGCCGCGGAAGTAGGCTGGCCGCCTGCCGGCCGCCCGCCTGTCTCCCTGGGCGGGCGGCCGGAAATTCGCATCACTAACGTCAGGGCCATCGCTTTGAGACAAGACCTCCTCATCCGGCCGCTACGCGGCCACCTTCTCCCCGCTGTTGAGAAGAGGCTGCCGCTATGGCTAGCTATCTCCTCTCCCCTCGGGGAGAGGTCGGATTGCCCCGAATTGCCCTTTGCAATTCGGTTGGCAATTCCAGTGAGGGGGTACTTGGCCAATGCCCTAACAGCATCGGGCGGCCAGCCATGACCACCATTACCGCAACCACTGCCCGCGTCCGCAAACGCGTCGGCGCCGGGCGCCGGCAATGGATTGGCCTGCTCTATGTCGCGCCGGCCGTGGCGCTGGTCATGCTGTTCTTCGTCATCCCGCTCGGCATGACGGCCTGGATGTCGCTGCACAACTGGCCGCTAATGGGCGAGCACTCCTTCATCGGCCTAGGCAATTACTGGGCAATCCTGCGCGACACCAGGTTCTGGAACGCGCTGAGATTCACCGGGTACTACACGCTGATCGTAACCATCGCGATCTTCGCCGTCGCCTTTCCGCTGGCGATCTTCATCGAGCGGCCGCGCCCGTTCACCAACCTCTACCGCACCATGTTCTTCATGCCGGCGGTGGTCGGCTTTGCCTCGGCGAGCCTTTTGTGGTCGTGGCTGCTCAACGTCGATTCCGGCCTGTTCAGCCCCGCCGCCTACGATCTCGGCCTGATCGACAAGAAGTACAACCTGCTCGCCACCTTCCAACCGGCCTTCTGGTCGATCATCGCCATGGTGGTGTGGAAGGTCGCCGCCTTCACCATGATCATCCTGATGACCGGCCTGCAGTCGATTCCGCAGGACCTGCAAGAGGCCGCCGTCATCGATGGCGCCGGGCCGTTCGCGCGGTTCCGGGCGATCACCTTGCCGCTGATGCGCCGCACCCTGGCGCTGGCGCTGATCCTGTCGGTCGCGGGCTCCATCCTTGCCTTCGACCAATTCTACATCATCCTGCGCGGCGGCCCGCGCAACCAGACGCTGACGGCGGTGTACTGGATCTTCAACCAGTCCTTCGTGTCGTTCAAGCTCGGCTATGGCGCGGCACTCTCGATGGTGCTGCTGGTCATCCTGGTGGCGCTCAGCCTCGTCCAGCTCTGGCTGCTGCGCAAACCCGAGGGGCTCGACTGATGGCGCAGGCGATATCGGGCACAGGCAAGCTTGTCGCGCGCTTGGGCAGGCATTCCACCGGCATCGTCGCCTCGGTGCTGTTCGTGGCGCCGATCGTGTGGACGGTGCTGTCGGCCTTCAAGCCGGCGCAGGAGGCGCGCCTGCCGCCGCTGCCGCCCTGGCCGACGACGGGCTTCTCGCTGGAGAACTATCAAACGCTGAACAGTTTCGGCGACGGCCTGTGGGCCTCGGCGCAGAACAGCATCTACGTCTCGGTGATGACGGTCATACTGTCGGTCATCGTCAGCGTACTCGCCGGCTACGGTTTTTCGCGGTTTCGGTTCCCGTTCAAGGACTTGTTCTTCGTCCTCATCCTGTCGACGATCATGATCCCGTTCCAGTCGATCCTGACGCCGATTTTCCTGGTGCTGACCAAGCTTGGCCTGCACAACACGCTGACCGGCCTGGTCGGCGTCTATGTGACGCTGCAGCTGCCGTTCTCGATCTTCATGATGCGCAACGCCTTCGACGCGGTGCCGCGCGAGATCGAGGAGGCCGCGCGCATGGACGGGGCCGGCAACGCCACAATGCTCGTCAAGGTGATGTTGCCGCTGGTCTGGCCTGGTGTCGTCACCATCGCGCTGTTTGCCTTCCTCGGCGCCTGGAACGAATTCCTCGCCGCCCTGGTGCTGATGACCGACCAGTCCAAGTTCACGCTGCCGGTGATGATGACCGCACTTCAGTCCGGCCGCTTCGGCGCCATCGACTGGGGCGCGGTGCAGGCGGGCGTCACCGTGATGATGGTGCCGTGTCTGATCCTGTTCCTGGCTTTGCAGCGCTTCTACATCCGCGGCCTGATGGCCGGGGCCGTCAAGTAATCGACCGAATGGAGTAAGTTCATGACTGCATCGCCATCCGCCAGGCCTGCCAAAGCGTTCCAGCCCAAACTCGCCTTCCGCCCGCTGCCGGTGCCGCAGGTCGACGTGCGCGGCTTCTGGGGCGACCGCGCCGAGGCGGTTGCCACACGCACCGCCGACATCCTTTACGAACGCTGCGTGGCGGCGCGCATGCTGGAGCAGATCGATCCGGACCGGCCCTCGCCGGGCGTCGTCATTCCGTTCCACTCGCCCTCGCCCGACGAGGCGGCCTCCGCCGGCTTCACCGGCTCGACGGTGACCACGCAGATGTTTTGGGATTCCGACCTCGGCAAGACGATCGAGACCGCGGCCTATTCGCTCTACCGGCGCAAGAATCCCGAACTGGAGAAGAAGATCGACGCCGTCATCGACATGTATGGCAGGCTGCAGCAGGAGGACGGCTATCTCTCCAGCTGGTACCAGCGCATCCAGCCGGGCAAGCGCTGGACCAATCTGCGCGACTGCCACGAGCTTTATTGCGCCGGCCACCTCATTGAGGGCGCGGTCGCCTACTACCAGGCGACGGGTAAGCGCAAGCTGCTCGACATCATGTGCCGCTACGCCGATCACATCGCTTCGGTGCTGGGGCCCGAGCCCGGCAAGAAAAAGGGCTATTGCGGCCATGAGGAGATCGAGCTGGCGTTGGTCAAGCTGGCGCGAGTGACGGGCGAACAAAAGTACATGGAACTGGCCAAATACTTCATCGACCAGCGCGGCCAGCAGCCGCACTATTTCGACGAGGAGGCACGCGCCCGTGGCGCCGACCCGAGGGCCTATCATTTCAAGACCTACGAATACAGCCAGTCGCACGTCCCGGTGCGCGAGCAGGACAAGGTCGTCGGCCACGCGGTGCGGGCCATGTATCTTTATTCAGGGATGGCCGACATCGCGACCGAATATGGCGACGACACGCTGCGGGTGGCGCTCGACCGGCTGTGGGACGACCTCACCACCAAAAACCTCTACATCACCGGCGGGCTCGGGCCGTCGGCACACAATGAGGGCTTCACCAGCGACTACGACCTGCCCAACGAAACCGCCTATGCCGAGACCTGTGCATCTGTCGGGCTGGTGTTCTGGGCGAGCCGCATGCTCGGCATGGGTCCGAACGCCCGCTACGCCGACATGATGGAGCGCGCGCTCTACAACGGCTCGATCTCGGGCCTGTCGCTCGACGGTTCGCTGTTCTTCTACGAGAACCCGCTGGAAAGCCGGGGCAAGCACAACCGCTGGAAATGGCACCGCTGCCCTTGCTGCCCGCCGAATATCGGCCGCATGGTCGCCTCCATCGGCAGTTATTTCTACAGCCTGGCGGACGACGCGCTGGCGGTTCATCTCTATGGCGATTCCACCGCCCGCTTCGACATAGCGGGCACACCGGTGACGCTGGTGCAGGCGAGCCGCTATCCCTGGGACGGCGCCGTCGAGATCAGGGTCGAGCCGCAGGCGCCGGTAGAGTTCACGCTGCACCTGCGTGTGCCGGCTTGGAGCTCCAAGGCCAAGCTCGAGATCAATGGCGAGACGGTCGACCTCCAGGATTTGACCAGTGACGGCTACGCCGCGATCCGGCGCCAATGGAACAAGGGCGACCGTGTCAGGCTCGATCTCGAAATGCCGATCGAACGGCTCTATGCCAATCCCGCGGTCCGGCAGGATGCCGGCCGCGTCGCGCTGTCGCGCGGACCGCTGATCTACTGCGTCGAGGCGACCGACAATGACAATCGCCTGCATCGCCTGACCCTGCCGCGCACGGCCGGCATCGAGGCGCATGACGAACCGGACTTGCTGGGCGGCGTGGTGACGCTTTCAGCCACGGCGCAAGCCGATGCCGGGGATGGCTGGCAGGACGGCCTTTATCGCTCCGAGCCACCGGCCAAGGTCGAGACCCGCCTGACCGCCATCCCCTATTTCGCCTGGGACAACCGCGAGCCCGGCGAGATGCTGGTCTGGCTGCGCGACGGTTGATGCCTGCGGCAACGCCGTGGGGCGGCCGGTTATGTCCGGCTTTACTGGGCGGCGGCGGTCAGCGGCTTTTTCGGCGCCGCTTTCGCGGCGCTGCCGTCGATATGCGCCCAGGCCGGCCGCTCGAACAAGAACATGCCGAAGCCGACGCGCTGGACAATGAAGTAAAGCACGACGGGGCTGACGATCGAAACCAGCAGCACCGCCAGGCTGAGCATGCCCGTGTCGGTCAGCAGGCCGCTTGCCAGCGCCGCGCCGCGAAAAAGCGACATCGGGATGGTGAAGGCGACATAGACGACCAGCGAATGTTCACCCAGCCAGCGCAGCCATTCCATGGCGGGAAATTTCGACAGGACACCGCCAAGCACGCAAAGCGCCACGGCACCGGCGACGGCCAGGACGAGATGCAGCGGCGGCCATGCCGCCAGCCCCATCTGCATGCCGACCGGCTGCATGGCATAGCCCGGCGAATAGACCAGCAGGCCATTGACGACAGCCCAAAGGACGAGCCCGGCGACAGCCACCGCCGGGCGGGGTTGCGTCCATTCGACGAGCCGAAATACCAGCGGCGCCATGACGAAGCCGACGTAGAAATAGACGAAATAGGCCGCGAATTGTTCGACCGCGTAGCTGTCGGGATGCGGCGCCCACATCTGCAGGCCGGCCGCGATCGGGATGACGATCCAGGCGGGCACGGCAAACTGCCGCAGCAGTTTCGCCACGAGGCCGAACACCGCCAGCATGTAGATGAACCACAGGACGCCATAGGGCTGGACGACGGCCATTGCGAGGTCGTGCAGCATGCCGGCGGGATCCCGGCTGAAGATGCCGATCTTCAGCCCGATCGAGATGATCGCCCACAGCACGTAGAAATAGAGGTAGTGAACGACGCGCCGGTCGATATAGCGCCGCCACGGCCGGTCGATCACCTGCGACAAGAACAGCCCCGAGATCAGGAAGAATTCCGGCATCCGGAACGGCGTCGCGAAGCCGATGGCATAGTGGAGAAAGCCGACGCCACCCGTATACTCGCCGGTGTTGTAGGCCGAGTACATCATGACCACGAGGATGATCGAGAGGCCTTTGGCCGTGTCCACCCACGGCATGCGCATCGGGCTGCTGTTCATGGCGGCGAATCCAAACCGGCCGGCCCGGCTGGCCAGCCATCGTCCCGCGATCTAGCACCATCAAGCTTCCCAGATCGTAAACGGGGCTGTTTTTGCGGTGAGGCTGGCAGCGTCCGCGGGCCGCCGCGTTGAAGTCGTTGCAATCATCTGCCGTCAGCGCCGCCCCTCACCTGCCTGCCGGCTTCCTCTCCCCGTAAACGGGGCGAGGGACGCCGTTGTCGCCGATTTCGCCAATCGCCGGCGTTGCGGAAACAGCATCGGCCTCGCGGTAGCCCTCTCGCCCCGTTCACGGGCAGAGATGTCCGGCAGGACAGTGAGGGGCAGCGCCGACCGTGACCTCTATGCGCAATGAACGATTACTTTCGGGACTTGGATTTGTTCAAAGCCACCGCCGCGCGTACCAGCGCCTTGAAGGCCTCCTCGTCGACCTCCTCGCCTTTCTGGAAATCGATGGCGCGCCGTGTGTTGCCTTCGAGGCTGGAATTGAACAGGCGCGAGGGATCGGGCAGCGCGGCGCCCTTGGCGAAGGTCAGCTTGACGACGGCCTTGTAGGTCTCGCCGGTGCAGATCATGCCGGCATCCTCCCACACCGGCACGCCGCGCCATTTCCACGTCTCGACCACGTCGGGATCGGCTTGATGAATCAGCGCGCGCAGCCGGGCAAGCATCTCGCCTCGCCAGTCGCCCAATTCCTTGATCCTGCCGTCGATCAGCTCGGAGGGAGATTTGCTGTCCTCGGTGGTCGTCATTGTGGTTCTCCTTCGAACTGAAAAATAGAGCGCTTACATGCGTTCGCCAGGCAAGTGGCTGGCCTGCTTCACCCAGGCGCTGAACCGCGCCTCGTCGAACGCGTCGTCCTCATGAATGTTGAGGTAGCGCGTGTCCTGGCTCCTGGATTGGCCTGGCGGCACCGGATCGAGCGACATGCCGCGAAAGAAGGCCACCTTGATGTATCTGGTGAAGCAATGGAAGCTGAGGAACCAGCCTTTCCCCTCGACGCCGTAGAAAGGCGAGTTCCATTTCACCGTTTTGTTCACGCCGGGTACGGCGCGCTCGATGAGCGCGTCGAGCCGCCCGCCCATCTCGCGCTTCCTGCCTGGCATCGCCGCGATATAGGCCTGCACCGGGGCGTCGCCATAACCCTTGGCGATCCGCGGATTGCCGCCGGAAAGCAGCTTCGGCTCAGCCTTGGCCGGGGTCGACTTGGCCATGCGCTTTCCTCCTATCCATTGGCCCGCTGCACGCTGCGTCCCCTGGAAACATAGGGCAGCACGAACATATAGAGGCCGCTGAACAGCATAAGGAAGAGCGGCGGCAGTGGCGAATAAACCACCCAGGCCGGCGGCTGTCCAAACGCCATGGTGACGAAATTGGCGACGACGGTCGCTGTGAAGATGATCGACAGCCAGCGATGCGCTTGCCTGATCCATTTGCTCCAGTTCAATGTTACCTCCCTTGAAAAATGCATGAAACCAGCTGGGCGCTACCAGCGCGCCAGCTGCGTGATCTGGATGAGATTGCCGCAGCCATCGTTGAGCTTGGCGATGGTCGAGCCGGTCACGTCGGTAGGCGCCATGGCAAAGGCACCGCCATTCGCCTTGATGCGCTCATGGTCGCCCTTGATGTCGTCGGTGAAGAGCATCAGCGCCGGCTGGCCCTGCTTGAAGATCGCCTGCTGGTAGGCCTTGGCCGCCGGGTTGTCATTCAGTGCCAGCTGCAATTCGGTCCCTTCGGGCTCTTCGGCCGAGACGACCGTCAGCCAACGGAACGGCCCATTGCTGAAATCGGCTTTTTTGGTGAAGCCCAGCACGCCGGTGTAGAAGGCAAGCGCCTTTTCCTGATCGTCGACATAGATGCTGGTCAGTTTGATCTTCATCGCTTTTTCTCCATGGTTTTGCCGGCGGAGAACCCGCCCTTTGCTATTTCTGCATGGCTTTCAGTTCGAGGCCTCAGTCCGTCCGCGCCAGAAGCTCTTCCAGCTTTTCCAGGAATTGCGGCCAACCCACCTTGGCGCCGCCATAGGCGCGCTTCTGGTCGGGCCGGAAACCGGCCTGCTCCATGCGCAGATGGGTTCCCGTTGGCGTTGGGGTGAGCGTGAAAGTCACCACGCTCCTGAGATCGAACGCTGGATCCTGATGAGCGAGGTTCCAGCTGTAGGACAACCTCTTGTGCGGCTCGACGGCAAGCACCTCGCAGTCCAGCACGCCGCCCCAGTCGGCGCTGATGTTGAAGCGATGGCCGACGGCGGGTTTGAAATCGTTCTTCATCAGCCACTCCTCGATCAGATGCGGTTGCGTCAACGCGCGCCAGAGTTTTTCGGGAGGATGGAAGATTTCCCGCTCGACGACGACAGTGCGGGTCTCCTGGGCACTATCGTTCACTGGTCCATCCTTCTGAGCAAATCCTCGAGGTCGTCGAACCGGCTTTCCCAGAACCCGGCCATGTGGCGTGTCCAGTCCATCAGCGGCGCCAGCGCGGCAAGCTGGGCGCTGTAATGCGTCTGGCGGCCTTCATGGCGGTCGCGCACCAGCCCGGCCTGCTTCAGCACGCCGAGATGCTTCGACACCGCCGGTTGCGAGACACCGGACTGACTGGTCAGCGCCCCCACCGTCTGCTCTCCCTGGCGGCACAGCCGCTCGAAGATCGCTCGCCGTGTCGGGTCCGCGAGCGTCCTGAAGAGCATGTCATGAGCGTCTGGCATCGCTAATCGATAACCCGTTGGCTATTGGTTAACGTATAACCACAGGGATATATGTTCGTCAAGTGGAAGATTTGGAGCGTCCTGATACGGTGGTGGCTAGATGGGGACGTGGCTACGCCCGATCTCCCGCGCCACCAGTTCCTGCAATTGCCACAGATTGCGATCGCGGATGCCGCAGGCGTCGAGATGGCGGATGGTCTCGAACAGATACTGCGCGCCCGAGCCCCAATGGCCGACGGCGGTCGCCAGCGTCGCGGCGACCGAGAGCTTATCCAGTTTGCCGGCATAGCGCGGGTTGGCGGGATCGACGACGAAGCCGAGCGCCAGGCACGGCCCGCTTTCGGTGCTGACCCGCAGCCAGCGGGGCACGTTGACGGCGGGCAGGATGGTCATTTCGCGGCGCAGCAGCGCTTCCAGATTGGCGGCTACCGGTTCGGCGATCTCGAACACCATGCCCTGGCACTGACCGCCACGGTCGAGCGCCATCATCAGGCCGGGCTGATCGAGCGTGCCGCGAAAGCGCTGCACCGTGAAGCAGAACGACCGGTGCCAGCCCCGCGCCACCGCCCGTTCACCGCCCCTCACCTCGCCCGCTGGCTTCCACAACAGCGAGCCATAGGCGAACAGCTTCAGCGCCCCGGGCGGCGCCGAGGCCAGGATCTCGTCGCGAAACCGCGCATAGTCGTCATCGGTCATCGGGATCATGCCCGGCACCGGCCCGGCATCCTCCACTGCGCGCAAGGTGCTCGCCACCAGCGCCTCGGTCAGCGCCATCGGCGCCTTTTGTGGCGCTGATTTGCGCGGTGCGGCGGAAATCGGCTTGCTCATTGTCGTGCCTTGGCCATGGCAGCCATGTTGCCGAAGGCGCGGGGATTCTCAAGAGCCAGAGCCGTTCGAGACCTGGAATCCGCATCTGAGCCATCCCGCGCGGCAGCTCTTACGCCTATGACACCAGCGGCATCGGCACCTTGAGCCCGTCGATCAGCGCGTCGCGGAACACCGCGATGGGGTCTACGCTGGCGCGAAGCGGCCGTAAGCAAGCGCTTCGGAACGACATTGCCTCATAAGCGTTGTCGGCCGGGAGGAAGTCATGAACGATGCGCCGGCAACGCCCGTCGGCAGGCCGCTTTCGCCAGGCGAGCTGGTCACCGTGATGTCCCATTTCCATCGCGCCGAGATCGCCCGCATGGCGGGCTGGCGCGACCGCCTCGACCGCACCAGCAATTGGGCGATCACCGTTGTCGCGGCGATGCTGTCGGTGTCGCTGTCGACGGCCAGCGCCCATCACGGCGTGCTGCTGTTCGCCATGCTGCTGGTGCTGCTCTTGTTGTGGATCGAGGCGCGTCGCTACCGCTTCTTCGATGTCTACCGCGCCCGCGTGCGCCAGTTCGAGCGCCATTATTTCGCGCAGATCTTCTCGCCGCAGCCCGACTTTGCCTCCGACTGGCTGCTGATCCTCGGTGAGAGCCTGCGCACGCCAAAATTCCTGGTCTCGCAGCGCGTGGCGCTGGCGCGCCGTTTGCGCCGCAACTACCTGCACATGATGCTGATCCTGCTGCTCGCCTGGATCCTTAAACTGTCGACCCCGAGCCTGATCGACCAAGGCGTGCCGGTCGGCTTTGTCGGCACGATGCGCGAGGCTATCGGCGCCGCGGCGCTCGGCCCCATTTCGGGCGTTGTCATCGTCACCGCGGTTGCCCTCCTCTATGCCGGACTGCTGGCAGCCGCCTTCCTGACAGCGGGCGACGACGGCGAACTCTCCTTCGGCGACGTTCACGTCTGAGCTCGATATTCTGAACTCGATGCCGAGCCAACACCTCGTGACGGATGGCTGCAACGCAAACCCCAGCCGCGCGTTGTGATGGTCAGTCCGCGGCGGCGTCTTGAAGGGACCCATGATCCACCCACTGGCAACAAGGTCGCACGGCCCCGCGGCCGCCCTTTCGATGGCCGCCGCCCTTTCGCTGGCAATTGTCGCCCTTGCACCGGCAAGCCAGGCGCTGGCCGCGCAGCCTGCCGGCCACGCCTCGGGCATGGGCGGCTCGGCGGAAGGGCTGTTCGTCGCCGAGATCGTGCTCCTGCTTCTGGTCGGCCGTGGCCTTGGCGAGATCTTCCAGCGCTTCGGGCAGCCGGCGATCATGGGCCAGCTGATCGGCGGCATCCTGCTCGGGCCGTCGCTGTTCGGCTGGCTCTGGCCAAGCGCCCAGCATCTGATCTTTTCCACCGATCCGGCGCAGAAAGGCATGATCGATGCCGTCTCGCAGCTTGGCATTCTGCTGCTCCTGCTGCTCACCGGCATGGAGACGGATTTGCGCCTCGTGCGGCGGGTGGGCGCGGCCTGTTTTTCGATCTCGATCACCGGCGTCGTCCTGCCTTTTGCCTGCGGTTTCGCGCTGGCGCGGGTCTTGCCGGATTCGCTTCTGCCCGAGCCGAGCGAGCGCATCGTCGCCGGGCTGTTCCTCGGCACGGCGCTGTCGATCTCCTCGGTGAAAATCGTCGCCATGGTGGTGCGCGAAATGAATTTCATGCGCCGCAATCTCGGCCAGGTCATCGTCTCCTCGGCAATCATCGAGGACACGATCGGCTGGCTGATCATCGCCATCACTTTCGGCATCGCCACCAATGGCAGCCTGCAGGTGCTGCCGCTCATCACCACGGTGGCCGAAGTGGCGCTGTTCATGGTGTTCTCCTTCACCATCGGCCGCCGTCTGGTCTTCACCCTGATCCGCTGGAGCAACGACTCCTTCCGCAGCGAATACGCCGTCATATCGGTCATTCTCATCATCATGGGCGTGATGGCGCTGATCACCAATCTGATCGGCGTCCACACCGTGCTCGGCGCCTTCGTCGCCGGCATATTGGTCGGGGAATCGCCGATCCTGTCAGATCACATCGAGGGCCAGTTGCGCGGCGTCATCACGGCGCTGTTCATGCCGGTGTTCTTCGGCATGGCCGGCCTGTCCGCGGACCTTACCGTGCTTACCGACCCGACGCTGGCTCTGCTGACGTTGGCGTTGGTGCTGATCGCCAGCATCGGCAAGTTCTCGGGCGCCTTTCTCGGCGGCCGGCTGGTCGGCATGTCTCTGAAGGAGTCTACCGCCGTCGGCAGCGCCATGAACGCGCGCGGCTCGACCGAGGTTATTGTCGCTTCGATCGGCCTGTCGATGAACATCCTCTCCCACAATCTGTTCACCATGATCGTCACCATGGCCGTCATCACCACGCTGGCCATGCCGCCTATGCTGCGCTGGGCGCTCGGCCGACTGCCGGTCGGCGACACCGAAAAGCAGCGCGTCGACCGCGAACTGCTCGACGAGCGCGGCTTCGTCTCCAAGCTGGAGCGGTTGCTGCTGCTCGTCGACGACAGCCCGGTCGGCAAATTCACCGCCTATCTCGCCGGTCTCGTCGGCGGCGGCAGCGGCATGCCGACCACGCTGCTCCACCTCAAGGATGGCAAACTGCCCGGCCCTGCCCGCGACAAAGGTCCCGAGCGGGCCTCCAAGCAGGTCAAGAGGGGGGCGGCCAGAAGCGCCAGGGCTGTCAGGAAGGCCGAGGATACACCCGTCGACAAGGTCCACCTCACGGCTCGCACCGAGCTTGAAGCCACCACCGAGACGATCGCGGCGGAAGCCCGCAAGGGCTACGGCCTGCTGCTGGTCGGGCTGGACAACGCGCTGGCCGAAGGCACCTTCAGCGGCACGCTGAACGCCATCACTAGCGGCTTCGACGGCCCGCTCTGCCTGGTGCTGAATGGCGCCAACGCTGATGGCAAGATGCCGATGCTGCGCGCCGGCGCGACCATTCTTGTTCCCGTCAACGGCACAGAGGTGGCTCGGCGCGCGGCCGATTTCGCGCTCGCCTTGGCGCGGCCGCACCGGGCGCGCGTAAAAGTCCTTTATGTCTCGCAGGCCCGCAAGGGCAGCCGGCCAAGCTCGGTATCGCACCGCCGCGAGGAGGCCGTGCTCAAGGATGTCGCCGATCTCGCCGACCGCTATGGCGTCGCCGTCGAAACCGCGATCAGGACGCGCGCCACGCCAGACAAGGCGATCGCCAGGGAGGCAGCCAAGGGCGCCGCCATGGTGGTGATGGGCGTCACGCAACGGCCGGGCGACGAGCTGTTCTTCGGCGACACGGCGAGCGCGGTGCTGGCCGCCGCCGCCTGCCCGGTCGTGCTTCTGGCCAGCGACCGCGTCCGGCGAACCGAAGCCGCCGCCGAGGAGGCGGCAGCCGAGACTGGGGCTTGATGCCTGTCGGCCTTACGGGAATACGCAACTCCCCAGGGGAAAGCGCTGCGCACTTTTCCTGGAATTGCGCCTACAGGCCGAGGAACTGCCGCCCGATCATGTAGCCCAGCGCCGCCGCGACGAGCGGAAACAGCGCCGGCGCGACCTTGCCGAAGAAGGAGACGCTTGTGTCCTTGGGCGGCACATAGCGTCCATTGCCAAGATTCTTGGTCATTGCGTACCCCACGCCATCAGCTAATTAGCAGATGCTTATTGACGCATGGCCGCATTAACGGGTTGCAAAGAAATTCGATCGAAAGCCGGCCATTTGAGTGGATGACTGGCGAATGCGGCTTGGCTTGGTCTGGATCTCGGAAGCGAGTTTGCCCGCGGCATCGCGCAGCCGCCGGGGCATCGGTCGTCGCGGCTGAGCGTTAAGTCCGGCAGACCGCCATGACGAAGAACTCGCGGTAGCAGAAATCGGGATCGTCGAGCAAGCGATCCGGCCGCTGCTTCAGCTCCCGCCAATAGGCCCGGTCGGCGTCAGGCAGGGCATAACCCGGCGCGACGCTGGCGAAACAGGCCAGCAGGTCGCGAACATAGTCGCGCGTGAAGCGAGGCGCCCAGCGCACGACCAGCCATCCCTTGCGGCTGACGACCTCCAGGCCCGCCTGCCGCAGGCGCGCCGGAAGGGTCGAACCGCAATCGGTGCCGAGCACGCCCCGGTAGCGAAACCCCTGCCGCAACAGGATAGAAGCGCACCCAACGGCACCACGCAATGCCCCGCGGGAACCGACGCCGGTCTATGGCGGCAGGGACGGATCGGTGTTGGGTTCCAGCGCCTCTTCCGCCTCATGGTCGTCTGGAAGCACGTCGCCATGCACCGCCAGCGGCCGGCCGATCCAGATGGGATCGACCAGATGGTCGCGCTTGGGATTGCTCGTGTTCGGGTGGATGAGGATGCTCAGGCCGCCATGGTTCAGCATCAGCCATGGAACCAGCGCGCCGAAGATCCCGGTCGCGAAGGAGATCTGGTACATGGCCTTGTCGTGCGGCCCGATCTGTCTGTCGTGCCAATTGCCCAGGCGCACGCGGAATCGTTCCGCGATGCGCAGCCGCAGCCATTCGGCCCGCTGCCGCTCGGTCTGCCCGTCGAAATAGACATGCGCGTGATAGCTGGCGATCTCGGCAAGTGGCCTTGGACTGTCTTGGCTCATCTCGATGCCCTCCTCGCGGCATGTCCCACCATTCAGCCCAAGAACGCGGTTTTAGGCAAGGTCACCGACTGCCCGCTCGAGCCGCCGGGAAGATCGGCACCGGCCGGACGCGGTTCTCGCCGACCAGGCATGCGGTGACGCCGCTGGCGCCGCGAGGCTTTCGGCCCCGCGCACTTCGTGTAGTCTGTTCGTCCCCTTGGAAAATGACAAGATGAACACCGCCGAAACCCTGCCCTATCTGTCTTCCCGGCTGCTCGACCGCCTGTCGATCTCGACAGTCGACATGGTCGGCGAGATCGAACGCCAGATATCAGGCCAGCGGCGCGGCGAGGTCTGGTGCGCGCCGAAGGCGGTCGTGCTGCCGGGCGACGACCGCTACATCATGGCGACGCTGGGCGTCGCCTCCACGCCGCCCGTGCTGGCGACGAAGTCCCTGGTCGTCAACCCCCGCAACGCCGCGCGCGGATTGCCCACGCTCAATTCGCTGATCACGCTGCTCGACGCCGAGACAGGCCTGCCGCTTGCCCTGGTCGACGGCAATTGGGTGACGGAGAAACGCACGGCCGCCTTGAGCGCCGTCGCCGCCAAGCGCATGGCGCGCGGCGATGCGTCTTCGGTCGCCTTCATCGGCTGCGGGGTGCAAGCGCGTGGACATTTAGAGACATTCGCCGACCTCTTCCCCTTGCGCGAAATCCGCGCCTTCGGCCGCGGCGCCGCCAACCGCGACGCGCTGTGCCAAATGGCGCAATCGCGGGGACTGGAAGCAATCCCATGCGACACGGCAAGGGCCGCCATCGAAGGCGCCGACATGGTGGTGACGACGGTAACCCTGGTCCCCAAACCCGCTCCCTTCCTCAACGCCAACTGGCTGAAGCCAGGCAGCTTCGCCGCTATGACCGACCAGGCCCTGCCCTGGCTGCCCCAGACAATGCCCCGCTTCGACCGCATCATCGTCGACGATTTGGAGCAGGAGAGAAATATGGCCACGCCAATGGTCGACCCCACGCTGGTTGCCGGAGATTTGACGGGGCTGGTTTGTGGGGACTTTGCGGGGCGGGAGGGCGCGGGCGAGACGACGGCGTTTGTGTTCCGGGGGCTGGCAGTGGGGGATTTGGCGGTGGCTGCGCTGGCGTATGGCCGCGCCCAAATGGCTGGGGCGGTTGGGGCGTAGGCGGTGCAGGAGAGCGTCCCGTGTGGCTGGATGGGGCGAGCAGTAAGTCCGCTTTTGGTGAGGGGAAAAACGAAAGCGGACCCTTTAACCTCAAACATCGGATCTCGTTGGGGGCCCCCGGGCATCGTTCTGCGGCATCCATTTTGGCTATGAGCTGCCCCCACCCGGGCAATTGCCACGAAACCGACGGATTGCATTGCCCCCTGCCCCAAGGGGCCAAGCATGCTCGCAATCAAAGTAGTACTAGAGTACGTTCTCAAGCCAAGCTTTTGCCCTTGGAGGTGGGACACCAGCGTATGGAGCGACGGCTCACTGCAATCCTTGCTGCCGACGTGGTCGGATATAGCACGCTCATGGGCGAGGATGAGGTCGGTACGCTTGAACGGCTGAAAAGCTGCCGCCGCGAGTTGATCGACCCTTCGATCAAGGAATTCCGCGGTCGCATGGTCAAACTCATGGGCGACGGGGCACTGGTCGAATTCGCGAGTGTCGTCGATGCAGTCCAGTGCGCCGCAGCGATTCAGCGCCGGATGGCTGCCCGAGACCAGGGCCCCTCCGGCCCACGGCACATCAGGTTTCGTATCGGGGTCAATCTCGGCGACGTCATCGTCGAGGAAAATGACCTATACGGCGATGGCGTAAACATCGCCGCTCGCCTTGAGGCGATGGCCGAGCCAGGCGGAGTCTGCATCTCCGGAACAGCGTTCGATCATGCCGTCCACAAGGTGGACGTCGGCTTTGCCAGTCTTGGCGAGCAGCGCCTCAAGAACATCGCCGATCCGATTCGCGCGTATCGGCTGCTGCTCGATCCCGCTGCCGCGGGCAAGGTCGTGGCCGCGCCACACTGGCCGCGCTCGCGCATCCTGATCCTGGCGAGCGTCGCGGCCCTGGTAGTTGCCGTGCTTGCCGGCATGTTCGCCTGGCAGAAGTTGTCGTTGCCGTCGCGGCCATCGGTCGCCGTGCTGCCGTTTGCGAACCTAGACGGCGATCAAGGCCAGGACTATTTCGTTAACGGCATAACCGAAGACTTGATCACGGATCTCACCAAGCTTTCCGGTCTGGACGTCATCGCACGCAACTCGGTTTTCGCCTACAAGGACAAGCCTGCGGCGGTGGCAGACGTCGCGCGCGACCTTGGGGTCCGCTTTGTCGTCACAGGGAGCGTCCGCCGCACCGGCGATCAGATCCGGCTCAATGCCCAGCTTATCGATGCGGCAACGGGCGATAATCTATGGGCCAACCGGTTCGACCGTGGCATGGCCGGCGTGTTTGCCATCCAGGACGAGATGAGCGGGGAGATCGCCAAGGCCCTTGGCATCCGGGCTTCGGCTGCGGAGAGCGAACGAATGGCGCGTCCGCCGACCGAAAACCTTGAAGCATACGACTTCTATCTTCGTGCAGAGCAGACAGCACGGACCGGTCGGCGCAACGGACTGCCGGAGGCGCTCACGCTCTACGACAAGGCGGAGCAACTCGACCCAGCCTTTGCCGAAGCCTTCGCGGCTGATGCAAGCATGACAGTCTATATCTGGCGCGAATCGTTCAACGACATCATGCAGAGCGCACCGGCCCGCAAGCGTGCCTATGAGAAGGCAAGCCGTGCGCTGCAACTCGACCCAGATCTTTCGTCGCCTTACGCGATTCTTGGTATCATGCAGGTCGTGGATCGCCGCTACGAGGAAGCCATCGCTTCGGTTGAGCGAGCCGTAGCACTTGGCCCCGGCGATGCCGAGACGCAAATAGCCCTGGGATACGTGCAGCTGTTCGCTGGCAATCATGCCGAGGCTGCGGAAGCGGTCGAGACAGCTCTCAGGCTCGATCCCAACCTTTCAACCCATCAACCGACAAATTGCCGGTCTGGTCTTTCTCATTCAAGGAAGCAACGACAAGGCGATCGAGGCGCTCGAACGCACCCGCAACGATGCGCCATCAGTCGGAGATTTCACGATCACGCTTGGTGCCGCCTACGCTCGCGCCGGCCGCCTTCAGGATGCCAGGGCGGCGGTCTCCGAGGGAATGGGTGCCATGTCGACACCGGGGTTCGATTCATTGTCCGCATACCGGCTCAACGGTGCCCAGTACCGTAGTCCGCAGGATTTGGCTCTCATCATCGACGCGTTACAGCAGGCGGGCTTGCCCGAATGGCCGTTTGCCTTTACCGGCGACGAGCAGAATCGATTGAAGGGCAAAGAGATCGCCTCGTTGGTGCTGGGCCATACGCTGCAAGGCAAGCTTGAGCCCGGTCTCCAACCAGCCTTCCTGCAGATAGGCAGCGACGGCAAGGCAGCCTTCCGCTCTACGACGCGGCTAGTCACCGAGACTGTTCGTCTGGATGGCGACCTGTTGTGCGAGCTAAGCGAGAATATGTTCGGGCGCCCCGACTGCGGACCTGTCTACAAACGCCGCGACGATGCCGTCAACGGCTATTCCTTTGTCAATTCAAGCAAGGTGTTTCACTTCACTGTAGTCCAGTAGGCGGACTTGGTATCAGTGATACTTATCGAGCTTCAGGTTGGCGACGACCTTCGGCCAGTTAGCGTCGGCTTTCGGTATTTCTTCATCCGCGCGCGCAGCGAAACTGTCCGCATTGCCGACGTCGTAGACCAGGTAGAGCTTACCGTCGATAATCTTGAACGCTTCCGGATCGACATTAATCGTGACCCCTCCCCCTACGACTTCGCCAGCACAGTAGCCGCCATATTGAGGAGCGTACTTGACCGGCTCGCTCATGAACATTTCCTGGTGTTTCTTGCTGGCGAAATGCCAAGGTGTTCCCAGCCATTCATAAGTGAATTCTTCGGAGCCCTTTACGGCCTTGCCATCAGTGAAGTAAGCAACCGTATCGTAGCCCATGATCGCCACCCCGCCGAAATAGCCAGTGTTTACCGATCCGTCAGCCCAGGCCGATCCCGCGCCGGCGACCGCAGCTGCCGCGACCAGGGCAGCCGCCCCCAAATTCCGAACCAGCCGCGACTTGATCATCGTGCTCATCTGCATCCTCCGTTAATCGTGGATCTCCGCGCACTTCGCCGCACTAGCCTCGCCAAGGATCTTGGCCTGGCAGGTAGCACCATGGCGCTTGAACAGTCGTAATATATCGGTGTTGCCCTTCCAGAATGCGCGCGTTGTCGGCATGTAGCCATGCCCCTCGGGATGGTTCACATCGGCACCTTTCCCAATAAGGAATTCGGCCAATTCCAGGTGGTTTTCCTCGCCAGCCACCAACAACGGCGTTGCGCCCGCCTTATTGACGGCATCGTCGAGCACCGCGCCTTTTTCCAGCAGCAGCTTGGCGATCGGCAGGCTGCCCGAGAAGGCCGCCGCATGAAGGGGGGTAAAGCCGCCCGAGTTACGCGCCATCACGTCGGCGCCCTTGCCCAGCAGGAATTCGGCGATTTCGGGCTGGTTGTCGAGCGCGGCAGCGATGAGGAGGGTTGCCTGGTCGCGCGCCCGGCTGTCGACCTCGGCACCGTTTGCCAGGGCTTGCTCCACGGCGCCCTGGTCGCCTGCGGCGACAGACTCGAACAATTGCTCACCTGCGGCTGCTGTTGTAGCCGCCAATACCAGCATACCCAGTGCCAGCAGTCCGCGCATAACGCCGTGGTAGCATATTAGCTTGGAGTCATACAAGCGCCTTTGGGCTCACCAGGAGGGTGCCGACGTGCGATCCAGCCGGGCATAGCGAACGCGGCCCAAGTGGAAGAGGCGCAGGGCTTTGGCTTCGACTAGGGCCACAGTTTTGGTTTGGCTTGAAAATCCGACTACCGGTCGTGGGCGGCCCCATGCAAACTTGTCTAGTTCCGCGATTGGACGGCCGGCAACCGCAAACGTAGCCGTTCACTGGGATTCCGCTTTCCGGATGCGACTATGGTCTGCTCAACGACTGACATTGGGCGCGAAGGTGACATCTATACCTCGCATCCTCTCCCTCACCCACCAGCCAGTCTCGGCAGCAAAAAAATCTCCGCCCCCGGCGGCAGCTTCTTCGCCCACGTGTCCCTGTAAATCACCCCGTCGATCGCCACCGCGATCCCCTTCTCGATCAGCGGCTCCAGGGCGGGATACTGTTCCGCCAGTTTGCGGAACAGCTCCCTGATATCCCTAGCCTCGACCTCGACCTTGGTCTTGCCTCCCGCGAGCTGGCTGAGCGCGCCCCAAAGCGTGACTTCGACCATCGCGCGCCGGAGCCCTACCCTTCCCGTTCCGCCTCGATCGCCGCCAGGATGCGTGGCGGCGACATCGGGATGTGGGTCATGCGCACGCCGGCCGCGTTCGACACCGCGTTGGCGATCGCCGCCAGCGGCGGCACGATCGAGGTTTCGCCGACGCCGCGCACGCCATAGGGGTGGTTGGGGTTGGGGATTTCCAGGATCTGCGTGTCGATCATCGGCAGGTCGGAGCACACCGGGATGCGGTAGTCGAGGAAGCCGGCGTTCTGCAGCCGGCCGTCCTTGCCGTAAATATACTCCTCGTTGAGCGCCCAGCCGATGCCTTGCGCGGCCCCGCCCTGGTACTGGCCCTCGACATAGGTCGGGTGCACCGCCTTGCCGGCATCCTGCACCACCGTGTAGCGGATCACCTTGGTCGAACCCGTCTCGGGGTCGACCTCGACATCGCATATATGGGTGGCGAAGGAGACGCCGGCGCCGTCGGCGACGAGCTCGCTATGGCCGGCGATCGGCCCACCCGTGGTGCCCGATTTGGCGGCGATCTCCTTCAGCGACAGCTTGCCGAGATTGCCGTGCTTCTCGCCCTTGGCGACCGCGTGGCCCTGCTCCCAGATCACGTCGTCGACCGAGATGTCCCACATCTGCGCGGCGCGCTCGCGCAGAATCTTGATCGCGTTGCGGGCGGCCGAGATCGTCGCCATCGAGGACGAGAAGGTGCCGCGGCTGCCGTCGGTCATGTCGTTGTAACCGAGGGAAGAGGTGTCGGCGACCACCGCCTTGAGCTGGGAATAGTCGATGCCGAGCTCCTCCGCCGCGACCAGCGACAGCGACGCGCGGGAACCGCCGACGTCGACCGTACCCACGGCCAGCGACACCGAGCCGTCCATGCCGATGTTCAAGTCCACGCAGGTCTGGCCGCCGAAATTGAACCAGAAGCCGCAGGCCATGCCCCTGCCCTGGTTCTCCTTCAGCGGCGCCTTCATGTGCGCATGGCTCTTCACCGCTTCCAGCGTCGGGCCGATGCCGATCGGGCCGTAGACCGGGCCGTAGGAGGAGCGCGTACCTTCCTGCGCGGCGTTTCTGATGCGGAACTCTACCGGATCCATGCCGAGCTCCTTGGCGAGCTCATCGACGGCACTTTCCACCGCGAAGGCCGCCATCGGCGCCGAGGGGGCGCGATAGGCGGCGGTCTTCGGCCGGTTGACCAGCACTTCGTAGCCCACCGTCTTGACGTTATCGAGACGATAGCAGGCGAACGCCGTCATGGCGCCGATCTCGGCCCAGGAGCCGGCATAGGGGCCGGCGCTGTAGCGCAGCGTCGCTTCGGCCGCCGTGATGGTGCCGTCCTTGCGCGCGCCGATCTTGACGTCGATCGAGGTGGCGCTCGTCGGGCCCGAGGCGCGGAACACCTCGTCGCGGGTCATCACCAGCTTTACCGGGCGTCCGGCCTTGCGCGACAGAGCGAGCGCCACCGGCTCGGCCCAGACATGGGTCTTGCCACCGAAACCGCCGCCGATCTCGGACGAGGTGACGCGCAGCTTCGAGGCTTCCATGCCGAGCAACTGCGCGCAGTGCTGGCGGTAGACGAAATGGCCCTGCGTGCAGACCCAGAGATCGGCGGTGCCGTCGGAGCTGACATTGGCCACGCAGGCGTGCGGCTCGATATAGCCCTGGTGCGTCTGCTCGGTCTTGAACGAGCGCTCGACGATGAAATCGGCTGCCCCAAAACCCTGATGGACGTCGCCATGGCCGAATTGCGAGCGCTTGGTGACGTTGGACGGCTTGACCGGCTTTTCCTCAAGCCCTTCGGTGAAGATCGTGTCGTTGATCAGCGGCGCGTGGTGCGCCATCGCCTCGTCGACGTCGGTGACATGCGGCAGCACCTCGTAGTCGACCTCGATCAGCTTCAGCGCCTGCCTTGCCGTGCGGGCATCGATCGCCGCCACCGCGGCCACCGCATGGCCGTCATAGAGCGCCTTGGTGCGAGCCATGCAATTGTCGAGGATGTCGTACATGGCGGCATCGCCGTCGGTGAGGTCGGGCAGGTCGGCGGCGGTGATCACCGCCTTGACGCCCGCAAGCGCTTCCGCCTTCGAAGTGTCGATCTTGCGGATCTTGGCATGCGCGTGCGGGCTGCGCAGCACGCGGCCGACCAGCTGGCCGGCCATGTTGAAGTCGGCGCCGTAGCGGGCGCGGCCGGTCACCTTGTCGACACCGTCGGGACGGATCGGGCGCGTGCCGACGGATGCGAATTTACGCCCCGAAAAACGCGGATCGAAATTCATCTCAGGCTCCCTTCATAACGATGGCCGCGTCCTGGACGGCGCGCACGATCTTGTCGTAGCCGGTGCAGCGGCAGAGATTGCCGGCCAGCCCGAAGCGGATTTCCTCCTCGGTCGGGTCGGGGTTCTTGGCCAAGAGATCCTTGGCCGCGATCAAGAAGCCGGGCGTGCAGATGCCGCATTGCAGCGCCGCATGTTCCAGGAACTTCTGTTGCAGCGGGTGCAGCCGGTCGCCATGCGCCATGCCCTCGACGGTCTCGATGCGGCGGCCCTCGGCTTCAGCGCCCAGCACCAGGCACGAACAGACCAGTCGGTCGTCGACGATGACGCTGCAGGCGCCGCAGTCGCCCGTGCCGCACCCTTCCTTGGCGCCGGTCAGCCCGAGCCGGTCACGCAGCACGTCGAGCAGCGTCTCGTCGGGCTGGCAGAGATATTCGACATTGTCGCCGTTGATCGTGGTTGAAACCGCTACGCCAGCCATCATTTGCCTCCTGCACGTGCATAGGCGGTCATTGCGGCCCGCCTGGCCAGCACGCCCGCAACCTTGCGCCTGAATTCGATTGTGCCTCTCTTGTCGTCGATCGGGCGGCAGGCCCCGGCGCAGACCTTGGCCAGCCGCTCCAGCGCTGCCTCGTCGAGCTTGCGGCCGATCAGGGCCTCGGCCCCTTCTTCCACCAGCAACACGGTCGGCGCCGCGGCGCCGATCGCCACCCGGGCCGCCGTCACGACGCCTGCCTCGTCCAGCGTCAGGTTGACGCCGGCGCTGACCACGGCGATGTCCATCTCGGTGCGCGGAATGAACCTGAGATACGCATCGGCCGAACGCGGCGCGGGCTTGCCGAGCAGGATCGCCTCGATGATCTCGCCCTTGGCGAGCGAGGTCCGGCCCGGCGCGGTCGGCACCGTCTCGACGGCAATGGTGCGCTTGCCCGACGGGCCGACGACCACGGCCTTGGCGCCTGCCGCCACCAGCGCCGGAACGCTGTCGGCCGCCGGCGAGGCGTTGCACAGATTTCCGACAATGGTGCAGCGTCCCTGCACCTGCTTCGAACCGATCAGCTTGGCAGCTTCGACCACGCCGGGCCAAGCCTTCTTCAAGCCGGCGTTCTCGCCCAGCACGGCGCAAGGCACGGCGGCGCCGATGCTGAAGCCGTCGGCGGTTTCCCTGATGTCGCGCAAGCCGGCGATCGACTTGATGTCGATGATCAGTTCGGGTTCGACAAAGCCGCCCTTCATCCTCACCAGGAGGTCACTGCCACCGGCAAGGATGGCGGCGGGGCCGGCCGATCCGGCCAATTGGCCGACGGCGTCTTCGATTGAAAGCGGACGTATGTAGCGCATCGTCTCCCCTTGGTATCGCGATTTCAGCGACCGTTATAAACAATCGTCTCATAATGACCATCCGTTTCCCGAGCCGAGGCGATTGGGCCAGGTGCGGCAAAATGCGGTCCACTTGACCTGGAACATGGCCGGGAGGCGTCAGTCAGTGGGGCTTGACCGAGCGATGCCGTGCGTCGATCCTTGCCGGCCAAGGGAGGAGTTTCGATGCGACGTCTGTTGGCTGTGCTTTGCGCCGTGATGCTGGCCGCTCCCGCCGGCGCCGCGACGCTCTATTACGGCGCCCGGGTTGGAATGGAGCTTGCCATCGTCAAAAAGTCGGGCATCGGCTCCACCCACGCCAGCATCCTGGCCAGACACGACAGGCGGAAGGCCCGCCTCTACTGCCGCGAATATGGCCATGATTTCACCGAGGAGTGCATTGATGAGGAAATGAAGGCGCCGCTGCATTTCGAAATCACCGCCAACTGCAAGACCGGCGAGTTCACCACCTTCTACGGCGCCGCCATGCTGTTCCAGGGCCGCAACAAGGGCACCGATGTGGCGACCGACTACCGGATCACCGCCGTCGACGAGAAGGTGGTGCTGGATGGCTCGGGCGCCTCGGGCTACGACTATACGCTGGATCAGTTCAAGGCGCTCTGCCCCAACCGCGTGAAATAGACCGGGCGCGAAGCCTGGCCCGCCGAAGCCCCGGACCTTGGACCGTGGCCGGCACGGCCGTTTATCGCTAGCACAGGACCGCAGTGGAGGCGAAAGACCATGACCCTGACCAATCGCGACATTGTCGAACTGACCGAGTGGCGGCGCAAGCTGCACCGGCAGCCGGAAATCTCGAACGAAGAGGAGAAGACGGCGAAAGAGGTCACCGGCCCGGACAAGGTGCTGACAGGCCTCGGTGGGCACGGCGTCGCGGCCATCTACGAGAGCGGCAAAAACGGACCAACCGTCCTGTTTCGGTCCGAACTCGATGCGCTGCCGATCAAGGAACTGTCCGGCGTGCCGCATGCTTCGCAAGTTCCTGATAAGTCGCATATGTGCGGCCATGACGGACACACCGCTATCCTGGCCGCCCTTGGCCGCCAGTTCGGGCGCGAACGGCCCGCCAGCGGCCGCGTCGTACTTATGTTCCAGCCGGCCGAGGAAACCGGCAATGGCGCCGCCGGCGTCGTCGCCGATCCGCGCTTTGGCGAGATCGCGCCGGATTTCGCCTTCTCGCTGCACAATCTGCCCGGCGTGCCGTTCGGCGAAGTCAGGCTCAAGTCCGGCGTGGTCAATTGCGCCTCCCGCGGCATGCGCATCGTGCTGGAAGGCAAGACCGCGCATTCCTCCATGCCCGAGACCGGAACCTCGCCCATGCTGGCTATCTCCGAGTTGATGCCTGCACTGCCCGCGCTCGGCCGCGCGACTTTCGCCGATGATGATTTCTCCATGGTCACCGTCACCCATGCGCGGATGGGCGAAGCCGTGTTCGGCATCGCGCCCGCCCACGCCGAGGTCTGGGCGACGCTGCGCACCCGCCGCGACGAGCGCATGGCGGACCTCTGCGCCGCCGCCGAAACCCTGGTCGAGGAGATCGCCGGCCGCCACGGCCTCTCCGCCAGCTGGGATTATCACGAAATCTTCGTCGCCAGCGTCAACGCGCCGGATGCGGTGGAGCACCTGCGGCGCGCCCTCGATGAAGAGAGCGTCGCGCATGGCGAGGAAGCCTTGCCGATGCGCGCCTCGGAGGATTTCGGCGTGTTCGGCCACAGCGCCAAGTCGGCGATGTTCTTCCTGGGCGCGGGCGAGCGGCACCCTGCCCTGCACAATCCCGATTATGACTTTCCCGACGACCTGATCCCGATCGGCTCGAAGATCTTCATGAGGACGGCGCGCAACCTCCTCGGCTGATCTCAGCGGCACCGGCCAGCTCTGCCGCGAAGCGCCGTCCCCAATCAACTGGCCAACTGGACTCCTCGAACTGGATATTTCCAACGGGCCGGATTGTGTGGCATCTGTCAGGGCAACGCGAGGAGTTCGAAAATGTACACGCCGCCCGCCTTCCGCGATGACGACAAGGACAGCCTCTTGGCGACGATCCGCGCCGCCCGGCTGGCCAATCTCGTCACCGCCACGGCGGACGGACCGCTCGCCACCCCCCTGCCGCTTTTTCTCGACGAGACCGAGGGCGAGCACGGTGTCATCCACGGCCACCTGGCCAGGGCCAACCCGCAGTGGCGCGTTCCCGCGATCGGCGACGGGCTGGCCATCTTCATGGGCCCCGACGCCTATGTGACGCCGGCCTGGTACGCCACCAAGCAGGAAACCGGCAAGGTCGTGCCGACCTGGAACTACGCCGCTGTCCACGCCTACGGTCCGGTCGAGTTCTTCGAGGATGCGGACAGGCTGCTGGAGGTCGTCACCCGGCTGACCAACCTGCACGAAGGCGCCCGCGCCGCGCCCTGGGCCGTGTCGGACGCGCCAGCGGACTTCATCCAGTCGCAGCTTCGCGGCATTGTCGGCCTGCGCATGCCGGTCGTCAGGCTCGAAGGCAAGCGCAAGATGAGCCAGAACCGCAACGCTTCCGACCGCGCCGGCGTGGCCTCCGGGCTGGCCGCGAGCGAGCGTCCGTCCGACCGCGAGGTCTCCGCCCTCATCCCGTGAGGGCACGACGCCTCACCTTGCCAGCACCAGGTCCGCGTCGTCGAGAACGTAGCGGACATAACGGTAGTCGCGAATGAAGCTGATCCGGCCGTCGCGCCATTCCAGCCACATGAAATGGCTGGGTTTCGCGTCGGCCGGGTCTTCGAACACCACGATCACCTCGCGGCCCTCGACCCATGCCGGCCTGAGCCACAAGCCGTCGCTCTTGGCGTAGATCGTGAAGAACATGCCGACGTCGGCGGCCCCCGCGCGCGGCTTGTGCGTGGACTGATGGAGCCTCACATC
Source organism: Mesorhizobium sp. URHB0026 (assembly GCF_054059755.1). Classification (NCBI taxonomy): domain Bacteria; kingdom Pseudomonadati; phylum Pseudomonadota; class Alphaproteobacteria; order Hyphomicrobiales; family Phyllobacteriaceae; genus Mesorhizobium; species Mesorhizobium sp. URHB0026. Next base: position 5,552,371 of record NZ_JBSSCN010000001.1, read on the forward strand.
GTCGGCCAGCAGCGCGCGCAAGCCGTCCCAGTCGCGTCGGTTGAACAGATTGACGTAGCGCACGATGGCCGCCGAAGCGACGCGCGCATCGGGGAGCGGATTGGCCTCGGCGTTGATCCGCCGAAGCCGGGCGCGGCCGCGCGCCAGATGCGCCTTCACCGCATCGACCGTGATGCCGAGCAGGGCGGCGATGTCGGCCAGCGGCTCGTCAAGCACATCCCTAAGGATGACCACGCCGCGTTGCGTCACCGGAAGCCCGGCGAAGCGCGACACGGCGGTTTGCACGGCTTGCCTGCGCATCAGCACCTCCACCGGGTCGGCTTCGTCGGCTATCTCGAGCGCCGTCTCGATGGGCTCGGCAACGCGGATCGCGCGGCTGCGCAGCAGGTCAAGCGCGCGGTTGTGGGCGATCCGGAACAGCCAGGGCCTGAGCTGAGGCACCTCACACAACTCCTCCAGGGCAACGACGGCGCGCGCGAACGTGTCCTGCACGACATCCTCGCCGTCGATGACCGAGCCCATCAGGCGCGAACAGTAGCGGTGCAGCTCCGGCCGCAAGGCGGTGGCAAGGGCAAGCAGCCCTTCCTGCCGGTCGCGCTCCACCGCTGGCTTTCCGTCGCTCAAGGACCCGCGCCCTCCATGATCGTCACCCCCGCGTCGCCGCTGAGGCCAAAGACGACGCCCTCGGCATATTGCGGCTCTTCCAGCAGCGAGACCACCCTGTCGCCGAACGCCCGGGGCGGCATCGGCGCGCCGAAGCGGGTGACGAATTGTTGCGGCGTGATGCCCATCGAGCCGGCATAAGCGCCAGCGGCCGCATCGCCGATCCCGGTGTCGAGGATCATCTGCCGCGGCACGATCGCCTGGAACCGGATGCCGAGGCCTTTCTCCTGCGCCACGCCATTGGCGTATTTGGCCATGAACCAGAGCATCCGCTTGGCGCCGCCATAACCGCCCGACATCTGCGACCCGGTGACGGCCGCACCGCTCGACCCGACCAGCACCCGGCTGCCCGGCCCGAGCGGCAGGTTCAGCGCCGCCTGCAGCCAGTAGAGCCCGGCCTTGACGTCGGTTTCCCAGGCGATGGAGAAATCCTCCCACTTCAACTGGTCCAGCCGCCCCATCCGGGGCGTGGCGCCGGCGTTGAGCACCAGTATGTCAGGGCGGACCTCGCCAAGAATGCGATAGGCGGCGTCCTCGTCCGTGACATCGGCGGCGATGGTGGCGACCCCAAGCCGGGCACCGACCGCCTGCAGCGCCTCGGCGCCACGTGCGACCACGGTCACGCTGGCACCTTGCTCGACCAGCGTTTCGACCAATCCGAGGCCAAGCCCACGGCTGCCGCCCGTGACCACGATTTTCTTATGCCTGAGGCTCATTTGACCCTGCTCCAGTGTTTCACTGTAGCTAAGACGTTTGAGGGTTGGGAAAGAGCCAGCGGTTTGCGAGATTTGATGATGTCGTCAGCCAGAAACCAGGTCGACAGTCCGCGCCGCTTCTCGCTATGGATCTTGACGAAAATTCGTGCGCCGGTTTGGACATTGGGGCGCGACATGTGCTCCATGGGCAGGTGACGAAGCGGCGGGGAAGAAGTGAAGCGCGTTTTTCGACTGTTTGCCACGGCGGTCATGGCATCCGCACTGAGCGGCTGCACCAGCGTTTCCTACTACGCGCAATCGCTGGAGGGTCATGTCCGGATCATGGCCGCGCGCCAAGACGTCGGAAAACTGATCCAGGCCCCTTCGACATCCAAGGCATTGCGCGCCAAGTTGACATCGGCAAGCGCCATAAGGCGGTTCGCCACGGATGAGCTGGCACTGCCCGAAAACAACAGCTACCGCAGCTATGTCGACATCCACCGGGACGCCGTGACCTGGGCCGTTTTTGCCGCCCCGCAATTCTCGCTCACGCCCAAGACATGGTGCTTTCCGGTTTTCGGCTGCGTTCCGTACCGGGGTTACTTCGATCGGAAATCCGCGGCCGAAAGCGCCGTCGAACTTCATCGACAGGGGCTCGACGTCTATGTCACCGGCATCACCGCCTATTCCACGCTGGGCTGGTCCAGTGACCCGCTGCTCAGCACCATGCTGCGTCAGGACGACACCTATCTCGCAAGCCTTGTCTTTCATGAACTGGCGCATCAGCGCCTCTATGTGAACGGCGATTCCGCATTCAATGAGGCTTTCGCGGTCGCTGTCGAAACCACCGGCACGAGAAAATGGCTCCGCGCCGCCGGCGACCGCGCCGGATTGCGCCGCTACGAGACCGATCGCAAGCGCAGCGCCGATTTTCTCGCATTGGTGTCGAGAACCCGCGACGAGCTGCGGCAGGTCTATGAAAGCTCCCGCACCCCCGATGAGATGGCAGCGGCCAAGGCAGCCACGCTCGACAGGTTGCGGACGCGCTACCGGCAAATGCGCGACATAAGCTGGGCCGGATACCGGGGATACGACGCCTGGTTCAATGCGCCGATCAACAACGCAAAGCTCGCCGCGACGTCTGTTTACGGCGAACAGGTTCCGGCGTTTATTCGCTTGTTCGATTTATGCTCCGGCGATTATCCAAGGTTCTACGCATCAGTTCGACGGATCGCCGATCTGCACGAACCGGCCCGTGGCGAAGCGCTCAGGGCCGCGACCACCTGCGATTGACTTGAACGGCACGGGTTGCTGCGATGTCGGATTAGGCCCGCGAGCTGACGGCCAGCTTCTAAGGTGAAGTCACCGGGCAAGCCAACGATCCGGCGTCCGCGTCGAGCACGAAACGCCCGCAACGCTCGCCGTCGGACCCATCGATGAAGCTCTCGACATGTGTGAAGCCGAGCTTCGCCAGGATCCGCAACGACGCGACATTGCGCACCGCCGCTTCGGCCGTCACCTGATCGAGCGCCAGGGCCTCGAAGGGCGTAGCGAACCACTTCGCGTGCCGCTTCGGACCCCAGCCCCTGCCCCCAATGCGTACGCCCCAGCACAAATCCTAACGCGGCTGTCTTGGCCTCGTTCGCGCCGAAGGACAGGGTTATCGTCCCGATCGCGTCCGACACGCCTGCCTGGTCTATCGACCATTTGATCGCCCGGCCGTCGACCAACCGCTGACGCGCAAGGGCGAGCCATCGCGCGCCCGCGCTCAAGTCGTCGGCAACGGGATCGCCGGCAAGGAAGGCGGATTCGACATCGCTCGCCCGCGCGAACCAGGCCGGAATATCCCGCTCGCCCGGCGCCCGAAGCACGAGCCTTGGTGTGGTGAGCCTGGGAACTGTTTTCATCGAAGGCATTTTCGCCCTGGGGCAGCGCCAATGCAACGGCGCTGAGCCGCGGCGGCTGACCGCCAGGACAGAATTCGACCCCAGGGTACGCCCAACCGTCTTCAGCCTCAGCGCCGGGCGCTTCGATCGGCACTTCAATCACTCCGGGCCACCGGCTGCCGCCGATCTGCGAGTGGCGTGAGATTTGGTGATGCCGCCAGCCCACCACAGGGCGGACCATGGCAACGCGTCGGCGATTCGCGATGAACGGACGGCTCTCCGTTGGCAAGGGATTCTTTGAGCGTTGCCGTTGCTGGTTGGTGCGGCCATGTATCCGACCTGTAGGTGCGGCCTATCATGTGCCGCTGGCCATAATGCCATTCGCGCGTCTCAGGTCCCGATCGTAAGCTCGCACTCGAGGTGCACGGCCCCAGTGGGTTTTCCTGATCCGGCGGTATCAACCGGCTTTGTGCATTAGCTCCTGTCCGCCCTTTCCAACCTCGTCAGCGATCGCTCGCCTTATCTTGTTCTATGCGATGACCGGCTCCCTGTAGCGCTCGCCGTTCGTCATCAGTGCCCAGACCATCCGGGCGGTCTTGTTGGCCAACGCAACCGCCGCAACCTTGGCTGTTCGCCGCGCCATCAACTGCACGAGCCATGGCCTCCTGGTACCGTTGCGCTCGGCATAGCGGATGACCGCCATCGCACCCACCACGAGCAACTGCCGCAAGTAGCGATTGCCGGCCTTGGAGATACTGCCGAGCCTCTCCTTCCCCCCGCTCGAGTGCTGCTTCGGCACGAGTCCGATCCATGCCGATAGACAGCGCCCCGACTTGAACGCATGCGCATCGGCGACCGTAGCCACGAATGCACTTGCCAGCAGCGGGCCGACGCCTGGGATTTCCATCAACCTGCGACCAAGCTCGGTCTCACGCGCATTCGCCCGAACCCTACGATCGTTTTCGAGGATCTGTTTCTTCACGACCCTGAGCTGCGCCTCAAGCATGCGAAGGCATAGCCGCGCGTCAGCTGGTATCCTGGTCTCGTTCTCGTCGTTGACGACCACGAGCAGTTGCTCAATCCCATTCCGCCCGATCGGCGCTACGATCCCGAACTCGGATAGGTGTGCCCGCAACGCGTTCGATATCTGCGTGCGCTGGCGGTTGAGCATCAACCGGACCCGGTGCAGCATCATCACACTTTGCTGCTCGGGTGATTTCACAGGCACGAAGCGCATGGTCGGCCGAGTGACCGCCTCCCAGATCGCCTCTGCATCTGCGGCATCATTCTTCCGCCGCTTCAGATAAGGCTTCACATACTGTGCCGGCAGCAGCCGGACATCATGGCCACGTGCAGTCAGTTCTCTCGCCCAATAATGCGACGAGCTGCAGGCTTCGATACCGACCAGGCAACGTGGCAGGCTCTCGAAGAATGCCATCACGCGCCCACGCGTCAGCTTCCTGCGAACGACAACCTCACTCGCCGCATCCACCCCGTGGATTTGAAACACTGACTTCGCAATATCCAGACCAATCGTCGTAACGTTGCCCATCATAGATCTCCTCCAGCTTCTGGCCCCACGATCATACGGCAGGGCGGGAGGAGAGCCGTCCACCGCATCAGAAGCGGAACGTCGGCCTTCGGGATGACGAGGCTAGAAAGCGGAAGAGCTGTTGCTGACACGCCGGGAACAACGACGCCTGGCAGCATCGCCTCCGCGAGAGTGTTTTCAAAGCCGACGATGTGTTGAGTTGGCGGGGTCCAGCCGGACCAAGCGCCTGACCCGAGATCGTTTGATAGATCCAGCCGTCAGATGTGTCCCGTCCCTGTTGACGACGCCTGACAGCTGGTTTGAATCCGGTGACGCCTCTTTCGGCAAAGTCCGCCGTACTGGACCGCTATCTGCGCAAAAGCCTGGATCGCATGGTTGTTGGTAGCATCTGGTGAGGCGGGAGGCTGCCGGACCCTGGCCGCCAATGCAGGGCACCTGAGCCTCGCGCTGCTCAAGGTCAGGTCGGCGGCTGGACGAGCAACGGCAGGACTTCGGTTCAGGCTGAGTCTCCGCGCCCTTTGCGTCCAAACTGCATTCCCGGAATAGAATTCCATCTTTCGACGCAGGCGGGCAACCTTTCCTGCACGATGACGTTTCGAGGGATGATCGTTGCATACGATCGACGTAAATCGTGAGGAGATGAAAGTGACCTTCAAAATGCTCACTATGGGCGCGATGGCGCTCGCAATGATGACTGGCTCGGCGCTGGCTGCATCTGGTGGCGGCACCTCCGCTCTCGACGATCCGGCAAAGATGTCGCCGTTCTTCACCGATGCCGGCATGAAAACACTCAGGTCGGAAGCGGATTTCAAGACCGCATGGATGTCCATGAAGCCAGATGAACAGAAGGCGGTGTTGAAAGACTGCGGCGACACCACGATCAACAAGTCGCATGCGGATTTCTGCGCGATGGCCAAGAAGATGGGTGGCTGAATTTGCGGGAAAGGCGGCCGTTTCGCGCCGCCTTTGGCCACAGACGCCGTTTGAAGGTACCGGTAAGAGCGCCTATGGTGCCTCGAATGGAGGCGGCGAGTGGCGTTCACCGTTATTTGGTATGGAAGACAGGGCATCATCGACAAGGTGATCTTTGACGCCGAAAAGGTGGCAAAAGATCACGCAATCTCCATGTTTCAGACCCGAAGGGGTGACGAGGGGATCATTTGCGTTGAAGTTCGCAAGGACAATGGCACTGTCGTCTTCAGCCATGCTGAAAATTAGGATGGCTACTTACCAAATACCCTCAGACTCATCGAAGCCAACATGTCCTGTCACATCGTCAACAATGTGACAGGAGCGATTGTGATGGTATCGCCCTGGATCCAACTCCACTGCCAACGCGAATAATTGGCCGAGCTCGAAGACCACCCCGATGCCGTCGTAATAGTTGACCGTCCGCTCTAAGGAATTCGCAGATGTCGTCTGAACGGCCGGGATGCGGCGCATACCAGACATTCAGTAGCTGACCGACCGCGCCTCGGTCGCCTCATCCCCTGCACATCGTGGAGCGGAGAACGGTCCGCATATGTCTGGCAGGTCGAGCTCGCCGCGCGCCTCGATCGCCAAAAGACACAGAGCCTTGGCCAGGCGGTCCGATTCCCCAGGGGAACCGCAGAGGGGTGAGCAGCGCACTCTGCTCCTCCCAGCCGGCTCTGTCGGACTCATGCAGGTCTTCGCCCAACGCAGCATAAGCTATCCTGTGCGCCTCGGTCGGCGCTTGCTGACTATCGGACGGTCCTCGGTCTCGCCCCGGCAGCTCAGTACCGAGCGCCATTGCGGCAACTGTCGTGGCGCTATACATGAGTTTCGAGTCGGACTCTTAGGGCCAGGCCGGGCAAAAAGATCATCCCTGGTAATATTTCCGAGTTTTAGCACTTCTCTCGTGAGAGTTTCCGCGAGTTCAGGATTCGTCCCCAGTAGGTGGTCGTGGAGCTGTTGGAACAGGCGCATTTTGACGGCAACGGCACCGTTGCCCGTGGGAATGCCGAACATGTCCTCGGGGGTCCACTGGTAGATGTGCTCGCGCCAGCACTGCACCATTTTATCGAGGTAGGGCAGCGACCATTCAGGACGCAGCAACGCACGCTCGACCGCAGGTTGCATAAAAAATCGATTTTTTCGGGGACGCGCGAAAGAGTTCCAATTGGCTCTTGCCGAAGCCGGCGGCCTCGCTCATCCATGCCGTACAGACACTGGGGCCAATGATGACCGAGACCAGCCTTCACCTCGTCGAAGCGTCGATCGACCAATTGCGCCAAGCGCTCGACAACGGCGCCGTCACCAGCGTCGAACTGGTCGCGGCCTATGTCAGGCGGATCGCGTATTTCGACCGGCACGGCATTGCGCTGAACGCCGTACCCGTACTCAACCCTGAAATGTTCGAGGATGCCGCCGCTTCCGACGAGCGGCGGCGGCAAGGAAAGACGCTCGGCCCGCTCGACGGCATTCCCTACACCGCCAAGGACAGCTACAAGGTCAAGGGCCTGACGGTGGCCGCCGGCTCGCCCGCCTTCGAGCATCTCGTCGCCAATGAGGACGCCTTCACAATCGCCCGGCTGCGCGCCGGCGGCGCGGTGCTGATCGGCCTCACCAACATGCCGCCCATGGCCAATGGCGGCATGCAGCGCGGTGTCTATGGCCGAGCCGAAAGCCCCTACAATGGCGACTATCTGACCGCCGCCTTCGCGTCGGGCTCCTCCAACGGCTCCGGCACCGCGACGGCGGCGAGCTTCTGCGCCTTCGGGCTCGGCGAGGAAACCTGGTCGTCTGGCCGTGCGCCGGCCACCAACAACGCGCTGGTCGCCTACACGCCCTCGCGCGGCGTCATTTCCGTGCGCGGCAACTGGCCCTTGGTGCCGACCATGGATGTAGTGGTACCGCACACGCGCAGCGTGCCCGACATGCTGGAACTGCTCGACGTCATCGTCGCCGACGATCCGGAAACGCGAGGCGATTTCTGGCGCGCCCAGCCTTGGGTGGCGCTGCCGAAAAGCTCCGGGATGCGGCCACGACGTTATACTGACCTGACGCTTGCGGGGTCGCTGAAAGGCAAGCGGCTCGGCGTACCCAGAATGTATATCGGCCGCGACGCAGAAATAGATCGCCCGATCGAAACCCGCGCCTCGGTACTTGCCCTCTGGAAACAGGCGGCCGCGGATCTGCGGCGGCTCGGCGCCGAAGTGGTCGAGGTCGACTTCCCCATCGTCTCCAACTATGAGCGCGACCGCCCAGGGGCGCGGACCATGGTCGAGCGCGGCCTGGTGCCGCAGGACTTCGCCGACCGCGAAATCTGGGATCTCTGCATCTGGGGCTGGGACGATTTCCTGCGCGCCAACGCCGACCCTGCTCTGCCCGATCTCGCCTCGGTCGACGGCCCAAAAATCTTTCCGCAGCCGCCGCGCACGCTGCCCGACCGCTATGAAGGCGGCTTCGATCTGGCGGAGTATGTCGAGCGGGCAAAGCTCGGCGTCGCGCCCTTGGCCGACATCCCGACGATCGCAGACGGAATCAAGGGACTTGAAGCAACAAGGCGCATCGACTTCGAGGACTGGCTGGACGCACAAGGCCTCGATGCCGTGGTGCTGCCGGCCGCCGCCGATGTCGGCCCGGCCGACGCCGACGTCAACGAGGCGTCAGCCGATCTGGCCTGGCGTAACGGCACCTGGGTCGCCAACGGCAATCTGGTGTGGCGCCATTTCGGCATCCCGACAGTCACCGTGCCCATGGGCACAATGGCCGACATCGGCATGCCGGTCGGCCTCACCTTCGCCGGCAAGGCCCATGACGATGAAAGGCTGCTGCGCATGGCCGGCGATTTCGAGTGCGCCACGCAGCGCCGCGCCCGGCCGCCGCGCACGCCTGAATTGCCCGATGATGTCTTTCCGGATCGTCCCAGCCAAGCCGGCAACGGCAAGACGCCGGCGCCAACCATCAAGCTTGCGGCCGAGACGCGCGATGAAGGCGACCAGCATGAGATCGCCATCACGATCGAAATGGTTGGCGAGATAACTGAAACGGCCAGCATCAAGGTCCATGTCAACGGGGAGCCCGTTGAGATGCGGCGAAGCGGCACGCGGTTCACTGGGCGCGCGCTCGTCCCTGCCGCCGAGCATCGGCGCCTGCACAGCGTCTGGCGCGGCCCGTATGGTTCTATCGTGACTGCTGTCTTGCGGCTTCAGGATGGGCGCACCGCCGGCGCCTATGCGGTTGCCGGTGGGATTGGATGATCATGCGCTGTACGGGCCGCCTCACCATGCGCGCCCAGCGACAAACGCAACCGACCAGACCACGGAATCCAGCCATGATCAAAGTCAAGCAACTCGCCCATGTCTGCATCTTCGCCAACGACCTGGAAGAAACACGGCGCTTCTACCGCGATGTCCTTGGCATGGACATCCAGTTCAATTTCCTGCGCGATAGCGCGATTTTCGGTTTCTACCTCAATTGCGGCGGCCGCAGCCATGTCGAGGTCTTCCAGAAGGATGGAGCCCGGTTCAGCGAGACGGACCAGATCAACCATTTCTGCCTCGAGGTCGAGAACATCGACGCCGCGATCGCGCACATCACGTCCATGGGCGTGGGTATCACCGCCAAAAAACACGCCTGCGACGACACCTATCAGGCCTGGCTGCGCGACCCCAACGGGGTGAAGATCGAACTATTCCAATATACCGGCAAAAGCGCGCAATTCACCGGCGGCGATCGCGTCGCGGACTGGTAGGCTAGTCGCGCGCGGCCCACAGCAAACCGCGCTCCATGATTAGGGCCATTTCCGGCACCGCGAACTCATCCGCCGTATGACCAAGGGAACTGTAAAAAACCTTGCCCGCGCCATAGCGGCGCTTCCAGACGACCGGCATGACAACGCCGTCGATCCCGGGAAAATGCGCGTCAGTGAAGGTGGTGGTCGCCAGCACCTCGTTGCCTGGGTCGACATGCATGTAATATTGCTCCGACCGGTAGGCGAAATCGCTGATGCCTTTCGTGACCGGATCGTCCGGCCGGGTGATGACGACATGGTAGTCGATGATGTTGCCGGGATGCGCGACCCACTGGCCGCCGGTCATGAACTGGTAGTCGGGCTCCGCCCGAAAACTGTCGCCCATCGTGCCGTGAAAGCCGCCGAGCCCGCTACCCAGGCGAACCGCCTGCGTCAGGTTGTTCAGCTCGGCCTTTTCGATGGTCGACATGGTGATGACAGGCACGATGAGATCGAATGAAGCAAGGTTCGGATCGGCGAACATCACTGTCCCCTCGCCGAGCGTGACCGCGAAGCCGTTGCGCTTCAGCATGTCGCGGATGACGTTAGCACTGCGCTCTGGCGTGTGGCCTTCCCAGCCTCCCCAGGCAATCAGGGCTTTCCTGGACATGCGGCAACCTCCCTCGATCCACTAGACCGACGACCGCTCGCCGCACGGGTCAGCGCCAGCCGAGCGCCGGCGCGACATGGGTGAGGATCGCCTCGATGACATGGGCGTTGTAGTCGACGCCGAGCTGGTTGGGAACCGTGAGCAAAAGCGTGTCGGCCTCGGCGATCGCCTCGTCCTGCGCCAATTCCTTGATCAGCACGTCCGGCTCGGCGGCGTAGCTGCGGCCGAAGATCGCCCTGGTATTTTCCTCGATGAAGCCGATATGGTCGCGGCTCTCATTGCCGCGCCCGAAATAAGCGCGGTCGCGGTCGTCGACCAGCGCGAAGATGCTGCGGCTGACGGACACGCGCGGCTCGCGCTTGTGCCCGGCCGCCTTCCAGGCTTCGCGATAGATGCGGATCTGCTCGGCCTGCTGGACATGGAACGGCTTGCCGCTCTCGTCGAATTTCAACGTCGAGCTCTGCAGATTCATGCCGAGCTTCGCCGCCCATTCAGAGGTGGCGTTGGTCGCCGCCCCCCACCAGATGCGCTCGCGCAAGCCCTCCGAATGCGGCTCGAGCCTGAGCAAGCCGGGTGGGTTGGGGAACATCGGCCGTGGATTGGGCTGGGCGAAGCCTTCGCCGCGCAACGTATCGAGGAACACCTCGGCGTGATGCCGCGCCATGTCGGCATCGCTTTTGCCTTCCTGCGGCACATAGCCGAAATAGCGCCAGCCATCGATCACCTGCTCGGGCGAGCCGCGGCTGATGCCGAGCTGCAGCCGGCCGCCAGCGATGATGTCGGCCGCACCCGCATCCTCGGCCATGTAGAGCGGATTCTCGTAGCGCATGTCGATGACGGCCGTGCCGATCTCGATGCGGCTGGTCTTGGCGCCGACGGCCGCCAGCAACGGGAATGGCGAGGCGAGCTGGCGGGCGAAGTGATGCACGCGGAAATAGGCCCCGTCCGCGCCGAGCTGCTCGGCGGCGACGGCGAGATCGATCGATTGCAGCAGCGCGTCGGATGCCGAACGCACCTGCGATTGCGAAGAGGGCGACCAGTGCCCGAATGACAGGAAACCAATTTTTTTCATGGTCCTGAAGTATATGCGGGCGGCACATGCTTCAATGGCGAAAGGACAGGGTTACACACCGTCGCCCTCTCGATGCCAAGTTCGCAACATCAAAGCACCAGAGGGTCGACCGCCGTGGAGGATGGGATGCTCAGGGGAACCCGCATCGTCGAGATCGAGGCGCTGGGACCGGCGCCCTTCGCTGGCATGCTTTTCGCCGATCTCGGCGCCGATGTCATTGTCGTCCACCGCATGCAGGCGGCCGTCCCGGGCGCGCCCCAGCGCTCGCTGCTCGATCGCGGCAAGCGCTCGATCGCGCTCGACCTGAAGAATGCAGACGACGTGGCCGTGCTGATGCGCGTCGTCGCCACCGCCGACGGGTTGATCGAGGGGTTTCGGCCCGGCGTCATGGAGCGTCTCGGGCTCGGCCCGGAGGCCTGCCTCGCGGCCAACCCGCGCCTGGTCTACGGCCGCATGACCGGCTGGGGCCAGCACGGACCGCTGGCCGGTGCCGCTGGCCACGACATGAATTATATCGGCCTGTCCGGCGCGCTCTGGTACGCCTCAGTGCCGGGGGAGCCGCCCATGGCGCCACCGACGCTGGTCGGCGACATAGGCGGCGGCGCGCTCTATCTGGTGATCGGCATGCTGGCCGGCATCATGAACGCGCGCGCAAGCGGTGAAGGCAGCGTGGTCGACGCGGCGATAGTCGACGGCTCCGCCCATATGATGAACCTGCTGATGTCGCTCGCACAATCCGGCGCACTGGCCGCCGAACGCGGCCAAAGCCTTCTCGACGGACCGCATTGGTGCCGCGTCTACCGGACATCGGATGGCGGCTCTATCAGCGTCCAGTGCGTCGAGCCTAAATTCTACGCACTCTTCCTAGACAGGCTCGGCTTGACCGCCGATCCGCTATTCGCCAGGCAATTCGATCGCGATCTCTGGCAGAAGCTCAGTAATCGGCTAGCGACGATCTTTGCCGCAAAACCGCGCGACGAATGGGCGACGCTGTTCGAAGGCTCCGACGCCTGCGTCTCCCCGGTGCTCAGTCCGCAAGAAGCGGCACTGCATCCGCACATGGCCGCGCGCAGGTCGTGGCTGACGGTGGACGGCGTCCTGCAGGCGGCGGCCGCGCCGCGCTTTTCCGGATGGGAACAAAAGACACCGGCCAAAAGCCCGATGCGCGGCGAACATGATGCCGAAATCCGTGCAGGCTTGCCGAGTTGAGACGAGGTCCATGGCGGTTCGGTCGATCGTAAAATTCCCCAATCCCCTCCTTCGCGCCGTGGCCGAACCCGTGGAGCTGTTCGACGGCGATCTGCAGGCGTTGGCCAGCGACCTTGTCGACACCATGCGCGCGGCTCCCGGAATCGGTATCACCGCCCCGCATATCGGCATCTTGAAACGCCTGGTCGTCATCCAGCTCCCTTCCGCGGCTAAACCGGGAATCTATGTAACTCCGTCCGTTATCCAGGCCTCGACCGAAATGATTCGTCATGAGGAAGGCAGCGTTTCGATGCCCGGTGTCACCGAGGACATCGAGCGACACGCCCGTATCCGCGTTCGCTATCAGGATCTGGACGGCAATGAGCGGTTCGAGGACGCCGAGGGCCTGCTGGCGGTTTGCCATCAGCATGAGATCGATCAACTCGAGGGGCTGTTCTGGACACACAGGCTGACCCGCCTCAAGCGCGACCGGCTGATCAAGCGCTATAGTAAGCTGATGCGAACCTCGTAGACACCACGCAAGCGTGGACGAACGGCATTGGACTCGCAACGGTCTTGGGCGGATTGCGACGTTGCGCCGGGCGCGTGGCCGCGCCGGCGGACCGTGTCACGTTCGCAACGTGCTGACCTGATCGCGGACGAAACGTCTGCCGGTCATTTTCCGCAGTGGTGATCGTTGATCTTGTTTATCGCAAAACCGTCCGGACCAGTCCGGTGGTAGGAGCAGGCTCCGGCGGCCGTTGTGAACAACTGCTGGTCGTAGTAGCGCGGGCCGCCGAAGAGGAAGTCGATGAGATCGTCATTGGCGGGAACGTAGCGCTCCTGTTCTTCCTGGTGACGACGGTGCTTGGCCCCCGCGAATGCCGAGGAGGACATGCCGAAGCCTATCGCGAAAGCAAGAGCGCAGATCTCCAACCGTTTCGTCGTCATCGCAAACACCCTTCTGTTCGGGATTCGATCTTACATCGAAAATCGCCAGATGACGAAAAGTTCCTGAACAAGGGCCTTGCTCCGGCCGATGCGCCGGCGACGATCTCGGACCGCAGGCGCCCTCACCTGAATATCGCCACGCCCTCAGTCCGTCTGGATCCAGACGGATTTGGTCTCCAGATACTCGTGCAGATGCTCGATGCCGCCCTCGCGACCATGGCCGGACATCTTCATCCCGCCGAAAGGCACGGCCGGATCGATGGCATGGTACATGTTGACCCAGACCGAGCCGGCCTTGATGCGGCGGGCTAGCTTGTGCGCGGTGCCGAGGTGGGTGGTGAAGACGCCGGCCGCAAGTCCGTAAGGCGTCGCGTTGGCGCGCGCCACGGCCTCGTCCAGCGTGTCGAACGGCATCGCCGAAATAACGGGTCCGAAAATCTCCTCCCGCGCGATGGTCATGGTGTCCGACACAGCGCCGAAAACGGTCGGCGCGATGAAGTTGCCGCCATCATAGAGTTCGCCTGTCAGCCGCGCGCCTCCGGCGACCAGTTGGGCGCCTTCGTCGCTGCCGGCCTTGATGTAGCCTTCCACCTTGCCGGCCTGCCTGGCATTGATGAGCGGCCCGATTTCGGTCTCCGCCTCGATGCCGTGGCCGATGCGCAGTTTTCCGGCGAACTCCGCCAACCGGCGCACGAATTCGTTATGGATCTCACGCGCCACAAACAGGCGCGAGCCGGCGATGCAGATTTGGCCCGAATGCACGAACACCGCCATCGCCGCGATTGGGACGGCCTTGTCGATGTCGGCGTCGCGGCAGACAATGACCGGTGACTTGCCGCCGAGCTCAAGCGAGACGCGCTTGAGGTTGGTGACGGCAGCCCGCGCAATCGCCTGACCTGTCAGCGTCGAGCCGGTGAAGACGATCTTGTTGACGTCCCGATGTTCGGCGAGCCGCGCGCCCGCTTCGGCCCCGGTTCCAGTGACGATGTTGACGACGCCGTCGGGCACGCCGGCTTCCTGCATCAGCCCGGCGATCAGCAGTGGCGTCAGCGATGCCTCCTCGGACGGTTTCAGCACGATGGTGCAGCCCGTGGCGAGCGCCGGCGCGATCTTCCAGATCGAAGCCGCGGTCGGCGCATTCCAGGGAATGATCGCGCCAACGACGCCAACCGGTTCGCGCCTTGTGAAGGTGACGATCTCGCCGGGGATCGAATTGTCGATCGCCTCGCCATGCAGCGCCGTCGCCATGCCGGCATAGAAGCGCAGCATGCCGATGACGCGGCGCCGATTGGCCAGCGTACGCGTGATCGGCAGTCCCATGTCGAGCGTGTCGGAAACGCTGAGCTCTTCCCAATGTGTCTCGAACAGGTCGGCGATCCTGAGCAGCACGCATTGCCGCTCATAGGGCGAGAATTTCGACCAGGGCCCTTCGAAAGCCGTGCGCGCTGCCGCGATCGCTGCATCGACATCGGCGGCTCCGCCACGCGGCACCGTCGCCAGCACCTCGCCGGTCGCCGGGTTCAGCGCCTGCATCACCTCGCCGGACCGCGCGGCGACCCACTTGCCGCCAATGAACATCGGCCGGAATTCGCCATGGTAGAGCGATGCGGCCTTCGCCCTCGGGTCGAAATTCACCGCCATCCCTTCCTCCTCGCGAATCCCCGTGACTATTACTCCCGGCGCGGGCGACCTCAACAAGGAAAGCTGAAGGGCGTTCGGATAATCGGACTGCTAGCGTCGGCGCCCGTGTTCACCAGAAAGGCGCAACAACAGGTCCGCGTCCGCTGACACAGCAAACCGTACGGGTTCAAAGATGCCTAGCCCCCGCCGCCCGGCGTGCGTTCCGACAGGAATCGCGTCAGCGCGCCGGGCCTCCCGTTGCGGATCTCGGCGTCGTTCCGGCGCGCGATCGCGGCGCGCACGAGCTTGGCGCCGAGATAGCGGAACGGTTCCGGCGGCATCGTCTTGCGCCGATCGAGCCCCACCAGTCCACTGCCGCTCCAACGATCCTTCCGTTCCAGAACAAGGCTGGCGAGGACGCGGCCGCCGATTGGGGTCTGTGCAATGCCGGTCCCGTTATAGCCCATTCCAAAGACAATGTTGGGATGCCCCTTCAAGTGATCGAAGACGGGGACATGCTCAGGCACGCAGTCGATCGGGCCCGCCCAGTCATAGTCGATCGGCACCCCTCGCAGTTCGGGGTAGACGCGGCCGAGTTCGCGGATATTGTCCCGTCCGTGTTCGGGGCTGCGGTTGAAGCTTTGGCCGAAATTGCCCGCATAGGCGATGTTGCCGCTGCCGCGGCCGAAGACCACCCGGCCTTTCGGGGTGCGCTGGTAATAGAGGACCTGGCGCTGCGAGTCGCAGATGGAGGCTCCGTCGCGCCAGCCGATCCGGTCGAGCAAGTCAGGGATTTCCGCGGTCGCGACCACCTGGCTCGCGACCACATAGAGATGTCGTCGCAGTTCTGGCAGCGCCGACAGCCAGGCATTGGCCGCCAGCACGACCTTTTCGGCCCGCACCTCGCCCTGCGCGGTCCGGACCAGGCAGGTCCTGCCGGGCACGATTTCGGTGACGGGACTGCGCTCATGGACGGCCACGCCGCGAGCGATCGCCAGATCGCGCAGGCCTGTGGCCAGCTTGGCTGGATGCACGGTTCCGGCATTCTGCTCGACAACGCCGGCATAGGATGCGGAAGACCCGGTGCGCTGCTTGATCTCCTCGCCGGTCAGCTGCCGAAAGCGGTTGGCCCCGGCTGCCTCGGTCATCGCGACAGCGCGGTTCCAGGCTCCCTCCTGGGCAGTGGAACTGGCCGTCCATAGCCAGCCGTCGAGACGAAGATCCATATCGATCGTGCCGTCGCGCTGAAGTTTCTCCAACTCTGCGATGGCATCGACGCTATCGGCGCAAAGTGCCCGCCCCTCCTCCTCGCCGACGACGGCGCTGATCTGATCGAGCTCGGCGAACCAGGAATGCACCTGTCCACCATTGCGCCCCGAAGCGCCGGAGCCGCACTGATCGGCCTCGAGCACCGTGACCCGGGTTTCGGGAGCCAGATCGCGGATCCGCAACGCCGTCCACAGCCCGGTATAGCCGCCGCCGACGATCACCACGTCGACCTGCTCGCCGCCGACCAAGGGTTGCGTCGCCGGAGAAGCGGCGATGTCCTGCAGCCAGAACGACCGATCGCCTGTCGCCGCGACCGCCGGCTGTCTCATCCGTAATGTGGCCATGTCAGACCCTCGTCTCGCGATTGATCACGTCGGCGTATTTCAGCGGCAGCCAGTCCGGGATAGGGCGCGGTTCCTGCGGGAAGCCGCCGAGATGCGTGCAGGTTCTGCTGGCATCGAGGGAGGCTTTTCGCATGGCATCGTCGGCGTCGAGACCCGCGAAGCAGAACGCGGTGATGAAGGTGGCGATAAAGCTGTCTCCCGCACCACACGTGTCCACGACGGAGGTCGGCGACGCCTCGGCATGGCGAACGCCTTGGCTGTCGCGGAAATAGGCGCCGCGGCTGCCGCAGGTGAGCACGACCTGGCGCGCCCCGGCCGACCGCAGCGCGGCCATCAGGGGCTCGACCGGCACGCTCGGCTCGTCTGGACCGGACGCGAAGACCAGAGGCACGCCCTCCAGCGGCAAGGCCAGATGCGCGGTCGAGACGTCGAGACTGAAAGGCACGCGCTCGCCAACCAGGCGGCGCACGAGATCCTTGTTGGCGTTGGTGCCCAGATGCACCCAGTCGGCTTTCGATATGACCTGCCAGTCGCGCGGCGCGGGCATGTAGTTCTCGCCGACGCCGAAGGATTCGAACAGGAAAGTACGGTCGCCCGACTGGTCGCGCAGCAAGGTCACCGCCGTATCGCCGGAGATCATCTCGACATCGTTGCGGGACAGCCCGGCGGTCTCGATCTCGCGGAGCGTTATCTCGCCTTCAGGATCATCGCCAACGGCGCCGAAATAGCGTGCGCTCCAGCCATCGCGGCGCCATTGAACGGCAACGTTGAGGGCGTTCCCGCCCACGGTCAGGAGGTCCTTGTTGAGATAGACGTCGAGGCAGTTGTCACCGACGGCGACCAGATTGGGCGATGCTCTTCCGGTCATGCAGCTGTCGGCGCCCGCGTCAGGTGGGGCTCGATGGCCTTCAGATTGCGTGTCCACGCCGCGACCGGGTCGAGCGCATAGGAGCCGTTTCCGAACGGCTCGAAGGTCAGTTTCCCCCGATAGCCCGACGCGGCGAGGTGGTCGAGATATTGGCCGATCGGAAGCTTGCCGTCGCCCCAGACAAGATGCCCCGCGGGCAGCCCGTCGACGATCTGGACATGCGCGAGGCGCGGCCCGAACAGCCTGACATAGTCGGCCACCGTATCGCCGGCCGTGGCCATGCCGACCGTGTCCAGGACCACGTCCATGGTGTCGGCGCCGATCTGGTCGAGCATTTCGCGCAGGCCCGCCGCGTTGGTGACAACGTTGGTTTCGACGCGTTGCAGCGGCTCGAGCAGGCAGCGCACGCCGAGCGAGGACGCATGGGCGGCGATCTCCGCAAGCGACTGGGCCGACCGTGCCCACGCCTCTCGCGGCGGGTCGTGTTCATATCCACGCCCGGACGTCAGGAACAAATATCGGGCGCCCAGTTCGGCGCATATGTCCGCCGCGCGGCAGAACCGCTTGACGCTGTCGCGGCGGTATTCGCCGTCGCCCGACGCGATGTTGATCGGATAGATCACCTGCTCGGGCGTGAAGCACCAGACCGTCAGGCCGTTCTGCGCAAGTATCTCGCGAACCGATCGGACATGCTCGTCGGTCGCATGAAACAGGTCGAGATGCGGCGCGATGCCCCAAAGCTCGATCTCCTTGAAGCCGAAGCCGCGAAGGATCTCCGCAACGCGCTCGAACGCGTAATGCTGGAAGGCGAAGTTGGCCCCAATCAGCTGGTCGACCTTGAATTGCGGCATTGATGTCCTTCCCGGTGATTTATTTGCCGATGCCTTCGGAGAGGCCGCGGATGAAGTACCGCTGTGCGGCGAAGAAAAGCAGGACGATCGGCAGGGCCGAGATCGTCATCGCGGCGAAGACGACGCCGTAATTGGTGCCGTTCTTGGACATCAGCGAGGTCAGGCCGACGGGCAGCGTCTGCACTGCCGATCCGTTGGTGAAGACCATCGCGAACAGATACTCGTTCCAGGCAAACAGAACGTGGAGAATGATGCAGGAGATGATGATCGGCTGGCACAGCGGCAGGATGATGCGCCAGAAGATCTGCCCCTCGCTGGCGCCGTCGATGCGGGCCGCCTCGTCGAGATCCTTCGGCAGCCCAAGCATGTAGGCGCGGATCAGGAAGGTGCTGAACGGAATCCGGAACGCCGTGTAGAGGATGATCAGCGCCCAGTAGGTGTTGTAGAGGCCGATCGCCTGCAGCATCCGCACCAGCGGAATCAGCGCCACTGTCGGACTGAGCATGAGGCCGCCAAGGACCAGGCCGACGACAAGCGGCTTGCCGGGCATTGGCGTTCGCGTCAGCCCGTAGGCGGTCCAGGCGCTGATCAGCACCGTGCAGATCGCTGAAGCGACGGTCACCAGCAGGCTCGAGACCAGATAGTCGCGGACGCCCCGGTTCCAGGCCTGCACATAATTGCCCCAGGTCCACCGCGACGGCAGCGCGAACGGGTCGCCGAAGATCTGCCCATTGTCCTTGAAGCCGTTGAGCGCCATCCAGACCAGCGGATAAAGCACGACGATGCCGAGACAGATCAGGAACGAGTACAGAAAGGCTTTCGCAAGAGCGCTCCCGAAGGTCGGGCGCGCGGTCCGCCCGCTGGCCGCCATCACCGTCACAGCTCGACCCTCCGGCGCCTGGTGTACCAAAGCTGGGCCGCTCCGGTGATCATGGTCACGGCGAAGATCACGGCGGCGATCGCGGCGCCGTAGCCGAAATTGTTCTGGATGAAGCCCTGCTGGTAAAGCCACGTGCCAAGCACCTGGCTGCGGTTGTTGGGCCCGCCGGCGGTCATGACCATGACCTCGTTGAACACCTGGAACGCGCCGGTGATGGTGACGATGATCATCAGGCCGGTCATCTCGCGGGTCAGCGGCAGCGTCACGCTCCACAGCCTGCGTAGCGGCCCGGCTCCGTCAATTACGGCGGCATCATAGAGATCGCGCGGAATCTTCTGGATCGCGATCGCGAACAGGAGCGTCGAATAGCCGAAGCCCTGCCACTGGCTCATCGCGATGATCGCGTAGATCGCCGTGTGCTCGCCGCCGAGCCAGGGTTGGATGAGTTGTTCCAGACCAATGCGCCTGAGCCCGGCGTTCAAGAGCCCGATATCGGGCTGGTAGATGAAATAGAACAGCAGGCCGGTCACGGTGATCGAGATCGCGGAAGGAATAAAATAAAGCGCCCGCCAGAAACGCCTTTGCCGCTCGCTGCCCAGCCCCTCGATCAGCGCCGCCAGCACGAAGGCGCCGCCGACCTGGAAGATGATGGAGATCAACGCGTAGAGCGTGTTGTTCCACAACGCCACCCAGACGACCGGGTCGTGCAACAGCCGCTCATAATTGGCGAGGCCGATATTCGTGGTCTCGCCTGTAAAAATATCCTCGTCGGTGGTGCTGACGATAAAGTTGTCGACGATCGGGTAATACACGAACCAGCCGACCAGGATCACGGCGACGGCGACCCAGCGGAGCGAGCCCCAGTGGCGGAGCCGGCGGCCGGTTTTCGCCGCCGGCTCGCCTCTGGCGTTGCTCAAGGCAGCGCCTTCCATTCTGGCCAGACCGGGATTCGCCATTGGCCTATTTCGATGCCGCGGCCGCCTGCTTGACCTGCTCCATGACCTGTTCCGGCGTCATCGAGCCGCCGGTGAGGGCCTGGAGGCTGGACAGCCAGGCTGAAGCCACGCGCGGCGGGTTCACCGTGTCCAGCCACGGCATCAGGTAGGAGGCGGAGGCGATATCCTTGAGGCCGGCCACGACGGAAGGGTTCATGTTGGCTTCCGACGCCCCGCCGATGGTCGCGCTAGGCTGCCCGTAGGGCGGAGCCGAGAGCACTTGGCCATTCTGCTTGGACGTAACGAATTTCATGAAGTCGATCGCCAGCGGGATGTTGCTGGAAGCGGAACTGATCATGTAGCCTTCCGGCGCGCCTTCGATCGCTTTCGCGTCGCCCTTTGCGCCGTTCGGCACAGGCAGGGTGAAGAAGCCCAGATCGGACACTTTCAAAGCGGAATCCGCCGACGCGCTCTGATCGAACTCGATGATCTCCTGGTAGTACATGGCCGATTTCGTGTTGCTGAAGGTCTGAATGGCCGACGAATATGAGGTGCCGTTCACCGAGGCGCCGCCATCCGTGCAACTGTCGATGAGCTGCTTGTATTGGGTGAGCGCGGCGACATAGCCCGGGTCGCTATACTCCGCCGTGCCCGGGTCGAAATCCTTCTCGAGTACCGCCTGCGGGACGTCGTAGGCGAGCAGCTGCCCCACATAGTGGATTGCCGGCCAGGCTTCCTTGTTGCCGAAAGAGATCGGCGTCATGCCCGATTTCCGGATCGTCTCGCAGGACGACAGGAGCTCCTCGAAGGTCTTGGGCGCGCTCAGGCCGAGCTTGGAGAAAGCCTGCTTGTTGTAGCCCATGAATTTTGCGTCGAGATAGAGCGGAATGCCGTAGTATTCGCCGTTGTACATGAAGGCCTGAACGGCCGCCGGTGTCAGTGTCTTGCCCCACTCGGTATCGGGTCCGATGACCGGGGTTAGGTCGACGGCGCGATGGCCGCGCACGAAGTTTCCGCCCCAGCTGCCGGTCCAGGAAAAGTAGATGTCCGGGAGCGAGTTCGACGCGACAAGCGTTTTGGTCTTGTCCTTGACGCTGTCGTCGCTTTCCTGGATGAGTTCGACTTTCACGCCGGGATGAAGCTTCTCATAATCCTGGGCGACGCCGACGAAGTAGGGCGCCAGCTGCTGCGCGCCGAATTTCGTCAGGACCGACAGCGTTCCCTGGTAATCGACCTTCGCGTTCGGATCGGCCTGGACCGCCTCGGCGCCGACACCTGGTCCCATTGTCAGGCCCAGTGCCGATGCCGCGGCCAGCGCGGCGATTGCCGCCTGTGTTGAATATTTCATGATCAGTTCCCTTCTTCGTTTTCGTGAGGTGAGGTGATCAGTATTCGACGCGCTTGTAGTAGCGGCGCGTCGTCAGCGGGTGATTGCGCAACACTTCCAGATGCGCGCTTACCCGTTCCAGCAACGTCGCAAGCACGATCGGCGAGATGAGCTTGCGGACAGCAGGCGAGATACCGGGCAGTTCGACCGACGCGGCATCGAGAACGTGCACCTTGTCGGTGTATCGCTTGATGAAATTTTCGACGCGATCACCCAGCGGACGGCTGGCATCTTCCCCCTTGAAGAGGAATACGCTCACACCCGGTTCGACCAGCTCCAGCGTGCCGTGGAAGAAGTCGGCGGCATGGACCGGTCTGGTCCTGATCCACTGCATCTCTTCCAGAATGCACATGCCGTAATAATAGGCTTGCGGCCAGACGGAGCCGGCGCCGGTGAAGATGTGATAGGTTTCGTTCTTGATCGTGTCGGCGAGTTTTGCCGCGCTGTCTTCGTAGGCCGCCTTTGCCCCAACCAGCAGTTCAGGCAGTCTCTTGAGCTCGGCCACCGTGGCGTCGAAGTCCTCGTACTCGCCGCGCTCGGCCAGCAGTGCCAGCACAATCAGCAGCGACTGCAGATAAAAGGATTCCGAAGAGGTGTCGTCCTCCGCGAAGTTCGTGAAGGTGAAATCGGCTTCCCTGGCAAGTGGCGTGTCGGAATGGCCGGTGAGCGAGAGCGTGCGCACGCCTTTCTGCTTCAGGAAGGAAAGCAGCTGCACGCTTTCCCTGGTCGTGCCCGACAGCGAGGGAATGACCACGAGCGACTTCCGGTCCAGCCCGGCCGGCGGATCAAGCACGACCTGCGCCGGATATTCTCCCCGCACCGGAAAGTTCGTACGGCGCTCGGCCAGCTCGATCGCCGGAAGGGTCAGAAGCTGCACGCCGCCGGTCCCCATGAAATAGAGCCGCTCGACGCCCTCGCCGAGCAGCCGGTGCAGGAGCGCCCTCGCCTCCTCGGCGAAGGAGACGGCTCCGCTCTGGATCTTGATGAAGCGGTCTTTGTCAAAGTTGAGCATGCAGGTCTTCCTCGTATTTTCGCTGCGGCAGGGCGTCCATTCGTTGCAGGTGCGCCGCCGGTAGGTCGCCACGGCCATCATCGATCCGGCTGATTGTGAGATCGATCTCACATATTTAACGCACGCATTGCAGGGGTTGGCAAGCCCCCTCGCCGGACGAATTCGCGGAAGAGCCTTTTTGGATCGGGCGATCAGCGCCCGTGCAGCCGCGAGACCGAGCCGCGAACGATGAGACGGGTCGGGAAGCGCGTGTGGCGCGGGGCCAGCTTCTTGCCGGCCAGGCGGTCGAGCAGCATTTTGGCGGCAAGCGGCCCTATTTCGGCTGTCGGCTGCGCAATGACGGTGATCTGGGGATCGGTGAAGGTGGCGAGGTTGAAATCGTCGAAGCCGACCAGCGAAACATCATGCGGGATTGACAATCCCATCGAGCGCAGGCCGAGCAACGCGCCTTGGGTCATAAGGCTGTCCACGGTGAACAAGGCGGTTGGGCGATCGCGGCGGCTGAACAGTCGAATGGTGGCGTCGACAGCATGTTCCACGGTCGAGCGTGACACGCTGACCAGCGACGGGTCGAGGGCAATGCCATGCGCCGCAAGCGAATTCTGGTAACCGGCAAGGCGTTCCTGCGCGGTGAAGATGCGCGATTCGTCCCGCAACAGGCCGATGCGCTCGTGGCCATTGGCAACCAGGTAGTCCACGGCCTCGCGCGCACCGCCTTCATTGTCGACGACGACGCTGTCGCAGTGCACTTCCTTGACGACACGGTCGATCAGCACGACCGGCGTGCCCTCACGGGCGAGTTGCACGATATGCTCGCTGTCCGTCGCCGAGGTCGGCGCAAGAATGAAGCCACGGATGCTGAGCGCACGCAGGCTTTCGAGCAGTTCCTTTTCCTGGTCGACATTCTCTTCGCTGCTGGCGATCAGAAGATTGTGGCGGTGCCTGCGCAGTTCCGCCTCGATATCATGGGCAATGCGCGCGAAGAACGGGTTCTGGATGTCGCCGGGAATGAAGCCGACGATCGGCAGCTGCCCGCTGCGCAGGGCCTGCGCCACGAGGTTGGCGCGATAGCCCAGTCGCTCGGCGGCTTCCAGCACGCGCAGCGCCGTCCCGTCGCCAACGTAACCATAACTGTTGAGCGCCCGCGCCGCCGTGGCGCGCGAAACGTTGGCCGCGGCGGCCACGTCTTTCAGGGTGATCCCTTTCTGCGTCACGATCATTGTGCTCCCGGACGGTAATATCCCGCTTGGCGAACCCGCGGGCAACTTGCCCGTACGCTATTGGTAAATAACAATAATGGTGGGCCGGAGGGTGTGCGATTGAACCCGAAAACAACGAACGAGAGTGATTGCTGACTCGAAATACCAATTTAGCCTGAGCTGGCCAAGGACTCTCTTTGCGAAAAAATGGAGCGGTTTGCGGACTGTCCGTTTTGGCGATGACGAGACTTGAAAGCGGACCGATGCGTCCAGCGTATCGCGAACTGCTTTGCGCCAACAGAGTTGATAGTCGCCTGTCAGCGACTTCAGGTCTTGCGGGGATAGCGCGTCTTGATTTGCCGGTCGCTCGCGTGGGGTGTGGCTGGTACAACCACCATCGGCCCGGTTGATGGCGAGGGCATTATCTAGGCGCCCCCGCCACTCGGAAGAACAGTGACCGACGCCGCCAGTTACCTCACGTTGCTTAGTTGGGTTCGTCGCTTAGCGCGCGCTCGTTGGGATCGATCGGACCCAAATTCTCTACGATTCGGAAGCGACCGCTTTGTGCCTGTGCGATATACATGTTCATGCGGACGTGGTGCTGGCCAGGGACCATTTCGGCCGGGCCACCCGGCCCCTCGCTGAGCTTGGCGTGATCGAGCGCCCGGATAACCGCGTCGCGCTCGACCGTGCCGGCTTCGTTCACCGCAGCTTCCCACATCTTGATCGCCCGGTAGTGGCCGGTGCATCCGCTGCCTGCCGTCAACATCGCGCTGCCGGGGAATCGGTCCCGGTAGCGACGCAGGAGCGCTCGGCCAAATGGGTCGTCGAGCTCCTGATAATAGTCGAGGCAGCTGTAGAGGCCCTCGATCTGCTCCGACGGCACCAGGTTGAAGAAGTTCTCGTCGAAGTAGGTGCAGATGATCTTGCCGCCGCGCTTGCCGAAACCGGCCTTGTGCAATTTGTCTAGGAACGGCGTCAGGCCCGGCGGAACGATGGTGTTGAAAACCACCTCGGCGCCACTCGCCATGATGTGCTGCACTGTTCGCTGGAAATCGACGGTGTCGAGCGGAAAATACTCCTCACCGACGATCTCGCCGCCATTGGCTCGCACTACCCGGCTCGCGGCCTTGTTCAGCAAATGCGGCCAGATGTAGTCCGCGGACGGCAGGTAGAATTTCTTCGCCCCGGTGCTCTTCATCAGCCATGGGATCAATGGCTCGACCTGCTGCGCCGGGACGGGGCCGGTGCAGAAGATCAGGGGATCGTTTTCCTGCCCCTCATATTGCTCGGTATAGATATAGAGCGTCCTGCCGCGCGAGACCGCTTCGCTCTTGATGGCCAGGCGGGTCGAGCTGTAGATGCCGCCGACGACCAAATCGACTTTGTCGATGTCTATCAGTTTCGCGGTCCTTGCCTTGGCGACACTTTCGCTGGTCTCGCCGTCCTCGACGACGAGCTTCACCGGCCGGCCCAGCAGGCCGCCTTTGGCATTGATGTCGTCGACGAGCATGGTCGTCAGGTTTGCGTTGGCGATGCCCATGAAGGACAACGGGCCGGTAAGTTCGGCGATGAGGCCGATCTTGATGGGTTTCAAATCCATTTCATTTCTCCGATCTTGGGGGGTCGTGGGGCGCGCCGCGGCAGGCAGCAGTCGGCGCGCAGCGCATGTCAGGCCTCATAGTGACCGAGCAGCAGTGCCGCCTGCGGCTTGCCGACGTGGCCGGCTTCCTGCAGGATCCCTGGCACTTCGGGATCCGACACGAAATTCCTCCAGCCCTCGGCGTCCCAGTCGAAGATCGCCCAGACGCGGTCCGGCTCGCTGGGGTCACGAAACACGGTTGCGCCGTTCGAACCGTGCAACCGGCGCTTGTCGGCGCCCTTGGTCGAAAAGATACGGATGAAGCGGTCGACGTCCGCCACCTTGGTCGTTGCGAGAAGCATTTGGTTTTCCTCCTGTCGGTCGCGGCCACCATTGGTCCGTCGACAGGATCACGATGCGCGCCTCTGAGCAGGCGCACATGGGGTGTATTCCCTATGCCTGCATTTCCCCCGGTCGGATAAGGCCGTGCTCGACCGCATAGAGCGTGGCTCCGGCGCGGGTGGTCACGCCGATCTTGGAATAGACGCTCTGGATATGGTGATCCGCGGTCTTGGGCGAGATATCGAGCTTGCGTGCCGCCTCCTTCGCCGTGAGTCCGGCAGCGATCAAACGCAGCACCTCGATCTCACGCGGCGTCATTCCGGCCAGCGACCGGGGCGACGCCCGGCGCGACGGCTGGCCCGCGAAGGACAGCACGGCCTCGGCGGCGGCGGCGCAGATACAGCCCTCTCGAACAGCGGCGTTCAGCTGCGTTGCCGCCGCCTCGCTGGACAACGCCTTGCGGTGCGGACGTTCCTCTCGCGAGGTCTGGAAGGCTTCGGCAGCAGCCAGGATCCGTGCCGCCGGGGACAGGTCGGAGCCGCCAACCTTGCGGTGATAGCCCGAGCCATCCAGGCGTTCGTGATGGCGGAGCACGAGCGCGGCCATAACATCGCCCTCGCGGCCGAACGAGGCCAGCGCGCGTTCGCCGTAATAGGCGTGCAACTGCGCCGCGTCGCGCTCGCGGACCGACAGCGGACCGTTGCGCATCCAAGTCGCCACCGGCACCACGAGTTCGCCAATGTCATGGATGCAACCGCACCAGCGGAGCGCACGGACGTCAGGGGCGGGCAAGCCGATACGTCTCCCTGCACCCTCCGCCAGTTCCGACACCATCCTCGAATGGCCTTGCGTAAAGGGCATGCGCATATCGATCATGTCGGCAATGGCCAGGAACGCCTCGTCGCAGGCTGCCTCGTCCAGCATCACCGGCGGATCGGGCTCTAGCGCCAAAATGGTCTCGCGGTCGACCGTCGCCCTGATGCCCTCCATCAGCGCCGGCGCGTTGTCCGAGACGAGTCGGGCCAGATCCGCTTCGTATGGGCCGTCAGCGCGGCTGGCGATGGCCTCGGCCATCCCTTCGATACCGACCGCATCGCAGAGTGCGATAGCATCCTGCGCCAATGTGATGAGGCGCACGGCTGGCAGTACATCCTCGCCGCTCAGCCCACGCGGTAGGCCCTTGCCGTCCCAACGTTCGTAAATTTGACCGAGATTGCGCCGGATCTCGTCCGACAGGCCGAGCCGCTCGCCTATCCGCTGCGCGACCTCGCAATGAGCTGTGAGCACCGGGCGCGCCACCGCGAGCGCCTGCGACATCGCGGTCTCGATCGCCCTCGCCTGCGCGTCCGGTTCGAGGTCGTAGTAGAACCGCTTGAAGGCCTGCACGAAGACCCTTCCCAGTTCCGCACGATTGCCCATGTCTAGACCGACAAGATCCTGGCGGAGCGCGATTTCGTCGCCGAAGGTGGCCGACAGAAGGTCGGTGTCCGCATTGCAGCCGACATAGCGCAGCATCGACTGGTGGTAGGCATTGCGCCGATCCTGCTCGGAAACTCCCGCAAGATCGGCGATCCGCATTGCAAGTACGCAGGACTTGAGCGCGAAGTCGCGAGAATGGCCGGTGGCAAGGTCCGACGCATAGGCGAGGACCATCATGAAGTCCGCCCGGCGGATCGAGACGTTTGTCATCCCCCACCTCCCAGTGAGCCCATGCTAGCCCCGTGTGCCGTCAAGACCTAGGGGAAAATCTCAGGCGGGCTTAGATCCTGCAAGAAACAGAGCGTCCTGTTTGGGGCCATGTATGGACGGCTCTCCGTTGGCAACGGATTTGTGAGCTTTTGCAGTTGCTGGTTGGTGCGGCCATGTATCCGACCTGTAGGTGCGGCCTTTCATGTGCCGCTGGCCATAATGCCATTCGCGCGTTTCAGGTCCCGATCGAAAGCTCGCACTCATAGTGCACGGCCCCAGTGGGTTTTCCTGATCCGGCGGGTTGACCGGCTTTGTGCATTAGCTCCTGTCCGCCCTTTCCAACCTCGTTGGCGATCCCGCGCCTTGTTTCGTTCTATGCGATGACCGGCTCCCTGTAGCGCTCGCCGCCGGTCATCAATGCCCAGACCATGCGGGCTGTCTTGTTAGCCAGCGCAACCGCCGCCCCAAGCTTCTTCACTATTTTCACGACCATTGCCTCCGAGACACCGGCACCGTCGGGTGCTGGCGGGCAGCGCTGCGCTGAAACAGGCGCGGCCACTCGGCCACGGTGCGCGTGCCGGGATATTCTTAGTTCCTAATGGAACAAAGAGTGCCACGTCAGATTTGAAAAGGTCCGCTGGCTTTGGAGCCGCAGATGGCTGGCTCTCCGCCAGGGCCGGCCGGCTGGGCTGCGCCCGGCATGGCGCAGGGCCGAACGAGACAGGATTACACCCATGAAACGTCTGCCGCATATTCTGCTCAGCTTGGGCGCCACGATGATCTCCACTTCCCTGCTGGGTGCTGAACAATGGGAGGGGTTTGGGATCAAGCATCTGGGATTCGTATTCGACGTTCCGCCGGGGTTCGTGCTTGCCCAGCGCTCCGATCAAGGAGCAGCCTTTGAGGGCAAAAACAAAGCATTTCTTGCGATCTGGGGGGCGCAACTCGGCAAGGCAAGCTTTCGCACCGAGATCGAGCATCGCATTGCCGTGAACGAGAACGACGGCTGGAAGGTGACCTACAAGCGAGTGACCCCGCAATGGGCCAGCTATTCGGGACTGAAGGACGGTCAGATCCTGTATGTCCGGGCTATCAAGATCTGCGGGGACAGAGCGGCATTGTTTACGGTCAACTATGCTCGCAATGAGAAGGTCCCTTATGATCCGCTTATCGTTCGCATGGTCAAATCACTGAAGGTCCAGGGCTGCTAGGCAGCCGGTGGCCGGCGCCGGCTTCCAGCCACCGCGGGTGCCAGCTTCTGTGGCTCGCCCCCGCGGGGCTCCTAGGCAGAGGCGCGCGCTGATACGCCCCCGAGAAGCCCTTGAAGCTCTCCCTTGGGCAGTGGCCTCGACAGCAGAAAGCCTTGGAGCTGGTCACAGCCGAGCTTGCGCAGGTAATCGCACTGGCTTTCGGTCTCCACCCCTTCGGCAGTGGTGCTAAGTCCGGTCGCGCGGGCCAGGTTGATAATCGCCTGAAGGATGGCCTCGTCACCGTTGGAGCGACCAAAGCCCTGCACGAAGCTTCGGTCGATCTTGATCCTGTCGACTTGCAGCGTCTGCAGTCTTCCCAAGGAGGAGAATCCGGTGCCGAAATCGTCGAGTGCAAAGCGTACTCCGATGCTGCGCAGAGCCTCGATGTTGTTTCGGCATTCGCTCCGTCGCTCCGACAGAGCGCTTTCGGTAACTTCGATTTCGAGCCGCCGCGGATCCATGTGCGTCTCCAACAAGATACTGGTCACTCGCATGGCGAAACTGGGGTTGTTCAGCTGCAAGGCCGACACATTCACAGCCAAGGTCTCGATGGGCCAATCCACCACGTCAAGGCACGCCTGCCTGAGCACCAGTTCGCCAAGCTTTTCGATCAACCCTGCTTCCTCGGACAGCGGTATGAACAAGTCCGGTGCAACCCAGCCCCGCTCCGGATCAGACCAGCGGGCCAGCGCTTCGACACCCGTCATCCTGTTTGTGTCGGCGGCGTATAGCGGCTGATAGTGGACCTGGATCTGGCCGCTCGCATCGAGCGCGTTGCGCAGGTCCTGTTCCATGCCCTTGCGGCTGGCCAGCGTCAGATCCATCTCGTGCCCAAAGAAGGCGTAGCTGCTGCGGCCCCCCGCTTTGGCATGATAGAGCGCCACGTCGGCTTTCCGCACCAACTCGACCGTGTCCAACCCGTCCTTGGGTGCAACCGCTACGCCGACACTTACGCCGACAAAGACTTGTACCCCGGCGACCTCGAACGGCCGACGGGCAGACTCGATCAAATGCTCGCATAGTGTCTTGACGTCATTCTCGCCGCCAACCGAACGTCGGATGATGATGAATTCATCGCCACCAAGACGCGCCACCGTGTCCGCATCAGTCGTCAGCCGTCTTAGCCGGTCCGCGAACTCCCTGAGCAGCTCGTCACCCGCCGGATGGCCAAAACTGTCATTAACCTGCTTGAAGCGGTCGAGGTCGAGGTAAAGTATCGCGAGCTGCTCGTCCGTCGACGGCAGGCGCGCCAGTGCATCTGCCAGACGCTCGTTGAACTGACCGCGATTGGGCAGCGCTGTAAGCAGATCGTTGTGAGCGAGGTGGTAGATCCGGTCCTCCGTCTCGATCAGCCTCAACGTCCGCTTGCGAAACCCTATCAGGGCCGTGATGACACCGGCCAGTACCAGACCAAACACGGCGACGAGAACGGGCACGAGTTGAAAGAGGACAAATGCTCCTGGCCGATATGGCCGCCAAACGAAGAAGCCGATAGGTCCAGATCGGTCGACAACGGGATAGGAAGCCTCTCCGGAAGCGAGCTTATCGTGCCAGGAGAATCGCGCGCCATCGAGAAGATAGTCTTGGCGCAGGGCGGTAAGGAAACTGCCGTCGAGGTAGCGAACGGCCACATGCAGGAATTCCTGGCCTGGCACCTGCGCGATGTGGCCACTGTCGGAAACCACGGGCTTGATGCTGACGACCGCGGGATGGCCGGCGATAACGGCCATTTCGGAAGCGCCTATTGTGAGCACCTGTTCCGTAACACCTTCGGTATCCCCTCGCTTCAACCTTGCTCTCAAAGTCTGGACCAGAGGCGCAGTGGTCGCGTGTATGGCGCGGTAGCTCCCGGGGTCAGCGGTCGCCCCATCGGTGAATGCGTAGACCGGCGCATCATTGGCATCGAGAATATAAACCTGGTCATGACCGAAATACGTGTGCATCCAGCTGCCGAGATTGGTATCGAGCCATTTCGCATCGCCGCCGCGCAGCGCGTTGACCGCGTCGTCCCAAACCGTCACGCTCTCCTGGTCGTGCGCTACTGCGCTCTCCAGCTTGGACATGATCAGTCCAACCAGACTTGTCTGCCGCGCCGCGGCAACGCTGTCAGTCTGGATCGTGGACCAAAGCAATAAACCTGTCGCGGCTGCTGCAATGAGCAGTGTCACCCCAATGACGGGCAAAGCCGTTCTCATCAGGAAGAGACGACGGGTCGGTTCGGCAAAATGTCGCAGCAGTTTCATCAGATCGCTTTAAGCGATGAAGACTTCTGGACCGTTAAAAGGCCCTGCGCGACAGCGCCGGTGCGTGCCCTGCCCGGCAGCCTCGTGTTCGGGGTCGCTGCCTCGCGCGGAGCCGACGCCCCAGGCCGGCGACGAATAGGATGAAAACCAGCGAGAGCCGGACGGTGCGGCGGCAGCCAAGTGGGTGGGCATCTGGGGCCGCAACGTCAGCAGCCTTTCAGATCAACAGGTCCGCTTCTCGATTCGTCTATCGGGAGGTATCGCGCGGTACAAAGCGGGTGGGGTGAAACTGCGAGGCTAGGGTGGTTAGACGCGCGATGGGTCTGTCGGCGGGCACGTCGCCATCGCGTATATATACAATTTTGCTAAAATTATCGGAACTCATTGCCCTCCCACGTTTTGACTCCCGATTCCAGGAGTTCGTGTGCGCATGAGTAAGACCGAAGACCGGCTGTCATTCATCGAGTTCCAGTCGCCAATGTTGGTCGAGAAAGCTCCTGACGGCGGCAGCTGGCTTCACGAGATCAAGTATGACGGCTACCGGACCCAGCTCATTGTGGAGGGTGCAAGGGCGCGAGCCTTCACGCGCCGGGGTCACGATTGGTCACATCGGTACAAGAGAATCGTTAAGACGGCGGCGAGCCTGCCGGCAAAGTCCGCGATCATCGATGGTGAGGCTGTCGTTCTGGGCGAGACCGGCCTCCCGGACTACCAAGCCTTGGAACGGGAGCTAGGCAATCCGGGCTCGCCGAGGCTCATCTTCTATGCGTTCGATCTGCTTCATCTCAACGGCAGCGATCTTCGGCAGCGGCCGCTTTTGGAACGCAAGGCGGCCTTGGAGAAGCTGCTCAAAAGTTCAGCGCCGACGCTGACCTATGCCGAACATCTCGAGGTGAGCGGCACGGATATGTTCGCGCATGCCTGCCGTATGGGCTTGGAAGGCATAGTGTCAAAGCTTGCCGATTCCCCTTATCGCTCCGGCGTCCAGACAAGCTGGGTCAAGATAAAATGCATCAAGAGCGACACCTTTCCTATCGTGGCTTTCGTAGAGAAGCTTGGCGCTCAACCGCGCCGGATCGCCTCGCTCTACATCGGCAGGCGTGAAGACGACCGGCTGCTTTATGCCGGCAAAGCCCAGAGCGGCTACAGCTTGAGTATCGCGCGACAGGTCCGCGAGCGTCTCGACCCGCTGATTATTGACAAGGCGCCATTGTCGGAGCCGATCGACAAGCCCAAGGCCACATGGGTCAGGCCGGACGTTTTGGCCGAGGTGCAGTTCAGCGGCGTCACCGACCGCGGCATCTTGCGCGAAGCAGTATTCAAAGGCCTCCGTGAAGATCTCATCACGGTCCCGGCAAAGCCGCCCGCCTCATCGAAGCGGCGGAATAGGGCCGAGGGACACGCAGTGCCCCGTGAGAACGTTCTTCAGCTGCTGCCGGACGCGGTCTCGCCTTCCAAGGAAGCCCTTGTGCGCTACTGGGAACAGGTTGCCGAGCAAGCGCTGGTCCATCTCGGCCACAGACCACTAAAGCTGGTCCGCCACGCGAGCGGGACCACTTTCTATCACAAAGGTCCCTTGCCCGATATTCCGGGCGCCGTGCATCAGTTGCGCATCCAGAAGCGCGAGGGTGGGCAGGGTGTCCGCGTGTGGGTGGACGATCTCGCCGGTTTGCTCGGGCTGGTCGAGATGGATGCGGTCGAGCTTCATCCGTGGAACGCCACCATGGATGACATCGAGCGGGCCGACCGCGTCGTGCTGGACCTCGACCCCGGCGAGGGCGTCGAGTGGGAGCAGGTGATCGAAGCGGCGCTGGCGCTTCGCGACACCCTGGAGGCTTCAGGTCTGAAGAGTTGGCCCAAGGTCACCGGTGGCAAGGGCATCCATTTGATGGCCCCTCTTGAGACAAGGATGACCCACGACAACGCCCGGCAATTCGGCAAATCGCTTGCCCGGCGCCTCGCTGACGCCCATCCCGACCGCTACCTCCTGTCTGCTGCACCGGCGGCAAGAACGGGACGTATCTTTATCGATTACCTCCGCAACGGGAGAGGCAACACGGCCGTGGGCGCGTTCTCTCCACGAGCACGCCCCGGATTTCCAATCGCCCACCCTGTGACATGGGGCCAGGTTGAGCGGGCGGTGCGGCCAGACGCCTTCACCATGGATCAACCTTTCAAGGCAGTCATCAGGAAAGCAGCCTGATTGGACGATGTGAAGCCAGTGCGGCTGTGCTGTGGCAGTGCTGTCAAATTTTGCCGCCACTGCCGCCTTGATCGACAAGCCGGCAGATGCGTCGTGGCGGCGGCAGGACCGGCGCCAGCCTTGTAACCAAACGTCATGTCCACGGAGGGCGAGAGCACCTCGTCGCAACCTGCGCGCCGCCAAGGTCCGGTCGGTCAGCCCGTGCTGAAACCCAGCCCCCCGTCAAGAACTGCAGTCCGGCTCCACGAGAAGAGTGCTATATTTCGCCCAAAGTTGCTCGCAGTGCTGCGCTCTCAAACTTGGTACTCCCGCGTTCCCATAGAAGATCATCGCAGAGCGAACATCGTAGCCCAAAACCGACGCGTTCGCGATAAAGTGAACCGCATCGCCCAGACGGCGAAGTTCAATGGCAGCTTCTTTCTTGTTCGCCGCGTCAAACACGCCGAGAACCCGCACTTCGTCATCGCGCGAGGCCAGTACGGCAGCCATGGCCTCGTCAGTCATCGTCCCCACGACTGGACACGCCATTGCCGCAGAACCGACCCGAGGGTGTCCCCTGCGTTGACATCCGATTCGCACCAGCAACGGTTTCTTCTTTCGTCCTCATTGCCTCTCGCAGCGAGCCAAATAGCGGCAGGCTTCGTAAGACCAATGAGGCACTGACCTGCAAACTCGGCCGGTTCGTCGGTGCTCGTGTCGAATACCGCCCACATTTCGCTTGGTTCCTGAACTGGCAAGAATTTCAAATTAGTCTCCGCTAATTTTCTACCCGAACATAAGCGGAGGCACATTGTTCCGGCGGCGACCCGCCGTTGGTCAACAGCAGTACGATCACGGTTCTTGAAGCCAGACATGCCTAAATTGCCATCCAGCACTGGAAGCGGAAGGGGTCTGCCGAATAGGTGGACGGGTTACCAGCCCGGTAAAGTCGTGCCGCTTCGGTTACGCATGAGGTCGCAGGTATGCCGAATACCTGCCGAGCGGCTCAACGCGGCACTTGTCGTTGATCCGATCCGCACGCCTGCAAGCCTGGTGGCGGATCGCAAGCTCACAATCGAGGTTTAGATGGCGCGCGCGATGCTCTTACAGCCCACCTTCGGCAAGTCGCCGATCAAGAAAGGTTAATTGCGACGTTGCGCAACAGCGCAACGGATTTTCGCATACCTTCCATCGGCGTCAGCATCATGTCCTCGTGCTCGATGGACAAGACATCGTCGTAGCCAACCTGCTTGAGCGCGGTACAGAACTGCCGCCACCAGGTCTCACCGTGACCGTAACCGAGTGTGATGTAATTCCAGGCTCGTTCGGCATAGAGGTTTGGTGGGCGCGGATCGAGCGTGCCGTCGATGGCTGCGGCGATGGGCTCGATCCGGGTATCCTTGGCGTGCACATAATAGATGGCCGAGCCGAGCGTGCGAATGCCGGCAATCGGATCCGCCCCCATCCACAGCGGGTGACTGGGATCATAGTTGGCGCCGACCGTCTCTCCGACAGCGTCACGCAGCTTGAACAATGTCTGGACATTGTACACGGCTTGATGGCCATGCAGTTCCAGGCATAGTTTGTAAATGCCGAGATTGTTTGAAAACGCCACGAGGTCGCGCCAGTAGGGAATGATCCGCTCCTCCCACTGATAGCGCTGGATCTTGAGGCATTCCGGCGGCCAATCGGTGATGATCCAGTTCGGGTTGGCGTCACCCGGTCCGCCCGGCAGGCCTGACATCATGACGACACGGTCGATCTCCATCAGGCCGGCCAGGCGAATGGTGTCCTGTGTCACACCATGGTGGACCTGCCCCTGCGGGCCCGGGTGCAGCGGATTGCCCGAGCAATTGAGCGCTGCAATCGTCAGCCCGTGATCCCGGATCTTGGCGACGAACTCCTTGCGCGTGGCAGCGCTCGCGAGCATGGCCTGCAGGTCGATGTGGGGCGCCGACGACCAGTTGCCGCACGCGAATTCCAATGTCTGAAGCCCAAGCTCGGCCGAGGCGGCTAACATCTCGTCGAATGGGAGGTCGCCGAGGCTGTCTGTAATCATCCCGATCTTCATCTGGAAGCTCCTCGTTTCGATTGCACTAAAATCTGACCGTCTCGAACCTGCCCGACTTGGCGGAGGCAAGCGCTGCCTCGCACAGGATCATCGCCTTGCGGCCGTCGCTTGCCGTGACCTCGGGCCGTCGCCCCGTTTCGACGCAGGTAATGAAATGATCGATCTCGGCCGCGTAGGACTCGGCATAGCGCTCAACGAAGAAGTAATAGGGCTTGTCGCGCGATATCGCCTTTGCGCCTGACATTTCAACCGATGTCGGCATCCTGTTGCCGGCCCGCAGCATCCCGTCCGCACCATGCACCTCGATGCGCTGGTCGTAGCCGTAGGCGGCCCTCACGCTGTTGTTGATGTGACATTGCCGGCCCGACGACGTGCGCAGCACGAACATCGCGGTATCATAGTCCCCCAGCTTGGCATAGTGCGGCGCGACAAGCGACGACCCGGTCGCGAAGAGCTCGACCGGCTCCTCTCCCAACAGGTTCCGTGCCATGTCGAAGTCGTGAATGGTCATCTCCCGGAAGACCCCCCCTCCTCCCGCCAGCGCTTCCTCGGTTTCCGGTTCCGGATCCCGGCTGGTGATGATGACCTGTTCAACGGCACCGATCTCGCCTTGCGCAAGGCGCGCCTTCAGCGCCCGAAAGCTCGGGTCGAACCGACGGTTGAATCCGATCTGAAAGGGTACAGCTGCCTTCTCGACAGCCGCCAGACATTGATCGGTGCGCTTGAGATCGAGGTCGATCGGCTTTTCACAGAAGATCGCCTTGCCACTGGCGGCCGCGGCCATGGCCAGGTCGGCATGCGTTCTCGTTGCCGAAGCGATGAACACCATGCGGATCGATCGGTCATTCATCACGGTCTGGGTGTCGGCGATCTCGGCCCCTGTCAGGGCCGAGACCTTCGATGCAGCCTCGCGATTCGGATCGACGATATAGCGCAGGCGCACCCGGGGGTGGCGCGCCAGGTTGGCCGCATGCACCTGGCCGATAAGGCCCGCTCCGAACAGACAGACATCGAGCATATCTTTCGTTCCCTAAAAGGCGGCATGGTGTCGGCCATGAGCGTGGCCGCGACGGCGACTTGATTGACGTGAGTGACTGCCCAGCCGGGTCGTCATTTGACGGCTCCCATGGTCAGTCCGCGAACCAGATGGCGCTGCACCAACAGCGCGAAGACGACGATCGGCAACGCGCCGATAACGCCAGCGGCCGACATCGAGGCCCAGTCGGTGTCGATGCGGCCGATCAGCGTGGCGGTGCCGCGTGGCATCGTCATCGCGCGGGGCGTGGCCGTTAGCGCCAGAGCGAACAGGAATTCGTTGAAAGTGACAAGCACGGCAAAGATGGCGGTCGCCGCGAGGCCGGGAGCTGCCAGCGGCAGGGTGATGCGCCGGAACGCACCGAAGCGGGAATCGCCATCGACCATGGCGGCTTCCTCGAGATCCACGGGGATTTCCCGAAAGAAGCTCTCCATCATCCAGACGCAGAAGGTGATGTTGAAGGCGGTGTAGGTGGCGATCAAACCCAACCAGCTGTCGAGCAGGCCGAGCTTGAGCATCAGCAGATAGACCGGGATCAGGATCACGACCGGCGGCACGATGCGCAGCGTCAGCAGGAACAGACCGACCTTGCGCTCCATCATGAAAGGCATGCGAAAGCGGGCGATCGCATAGGCGCCCAGGGCGCCGCAGAACAAGGCGATCGTCACCGAGAAGAACGTCACCACCAGCGAGTTGGTCAGATAGGCGCCGAACTGCTTTTCCGTGAACAACCTGATATAATTGTCCAGCGTAGGACCATGTGGATAGAGCGTGCCTTCCTGGGTGATCTCGCGATTGGACTTAAGCGATGTCGAGACAAGCCAGTAGACGGGCAAGAGCACGATGGCCAATACGGCGCTCATCAGCCCGATCCGCGCCAGACGATTGTTCATGATGCATCGACCCTGCGCAGAAGCCGCACGGCGCTAAGGGCCAGCGCAAGCACGACCAGCCCGATCGTGACGAACAGCGCCGCCGCATAGCCCGTCTGCTGGAATTTAAAGGCGGTGTCGTAGCCATAGATCGAGACCAGCCGCGTCGCCTCGCCCGGTCCGCCCCGGGTGAGCACGAACACCTGGTCGAACGTGCCGAAGGCGTCGATCGTTCGCAGCACGATGGCGATCGCCAGCACGGGCCGCATCATAGGAAAGGTAAGATCGGCAAACACCCGCCAGGTGCCGGCGCCATCGACGCGAGCGGCCTCGAAGGGTTCTTGCGGCAGCGACTGCAGGCCGGCCAGAAGGATCAGGAACATCAGCGGCGTCCATTCCCAGACGTCGAGCACGACAAGGCCGATGAAGGCCTTGATGGGATTTCCGAGAATTTGCACCTGGCCCCCGCCCATCCACTCGGAGACTGCCGTCAGCATGCCCGCGTCGCTGGCATAGATCAGCCGGAAGACGATGGCGACCACGACCGGTGTTATCACCATCGGAATAATCAGGATGGTCCTCAGCAGGCGGATGCCGCGAAATTCGCGCAAGCAAAACAGCGCCAGGGCAAAGCCCAGAATTGCCTCGAAGGTGACCGACAGGGCGACGAATTTGACCGTCACCAACAGCGAATTCAAAAACTGTGGATCGCTCCACAGTTTGATGTAGTTGCCCATGCCGACATCGGCGACTACCGAGCCATAACGATAGACCTTGGTGCTGGCGCGCAGGCCGTCCCACAAGGGATAGACGAGCACGCCCAGCACGATCAGCAAGCCTGGCGCCAGCATGAGATAAGGGAGGGCGAGGTCGAGCCCCGCCCCCTGCAGACGGTATTTGCGGCTCTGCGTCCCGCCATTTGGCTTCAATAATAGCCGACAGAAGACAGGTACTCCTTGACCTGCTTGGCGGCCGTGTCCAACGCGGCCCCGCCACCCGAGCCAGCCTGCAGCGCCTTGTTGAGCTCGATGCCGAGCAGTTCCTCGACCTTGGCCCAATCTGGCGTGCGCGGCCTCGGCAGCGCGCCAGCGTCGAGCTGCTGCAAGGCGACGGGGATCAGCCGGTTGCCGGGCTTGGCGACGCCGAAGGCGCTCCGCTTGACCGGGATGGAACCCGCTTCCGACAGCTTGGCCTGGACGTCGGTGCTGACATACCATTTCAGGAACTCGACCGAGTTGGCCTTGTTGGGCGCCGATTTCGGAATGCCGGCAATGAAGATGCCCATCTGGGCGGTCGCCGCTGTCTGTTTCGGCACGACGCCGAAATCGAGCTTGCCAGCCACCTTTGTCTGCGTCGGATCGTCTGCCTTCAGCGCATTACCGGAATATTGGATGATAGCACCTGCTTCGCCGCCGAGGATCGCCGCGCCTTCCTGGTCCGAGTCGAACTCGACGACGCCGCTCGGCGCGTTTTGCTTCATGGTGCCGACGAAGAATTCGGCCGAGGCTTTGCCTGCGGCGGAATTGAAGACCGGGTTCCACTTGTCGTCGAAGAAGGAGCCACCAAACGACAGGAAGACCGGGTACCAGCTGGTCACGATCGGATTGCCGGAAACGCCCCGGAAGACGACCGGATATTTGATCTTGCCCGCCGCCACGCCTTCCTTGCCCTTGGCGATGACCTCGTCCCAGGTTTTCGGCGCGCCGCTTGTGTAGACATCGTTGCGGTAAGTCAGCGTCTGCAGATCGCCGACGAACGGCACGCAGATGAGCGCTGGCGCGGCAGTTTCAAAACCCTTCACGCGCGGGCCTTTCTGGGGCGGCCAGTAGCCCATGTCGATCATCGAGCCGATCCAGTCCTTGTCGCCGCCATCGATGCCGGCCGCTCCAAGATCCTCCAGCACATTGGCGGCGCCGAACTGCGGCACCCAAGGATCGTCGAGAAGATAGAGGTCGTATTGGCCGGCGCTGTTCTTGGCGTCGGCGAACCACTTCTCCAGGGTTACGCCATATTCATCCTCGAGGAACTCGATGTCGAACCCGGCATCCTTGGCCAGAGGGATGATCTTCTGTTTGAACGGGGTCAGGCCGCCGTCGGCGAAGGCGCCGATGATCACCTTCTTGCCAGCGGTGCTCGCCGCGACAGGCAGGCCCAATGCCGTAAGGGCCGTCGAGGCAAGTGCGAGGCCAATTCCCCCCTTGAGCACGGAACGGCGAGTAAGTCTGCTAATGCTGGACTGCGTCATTTCACTCTCCATCACTGTTGACCCTATGGACGGCCGTCAGGCCGGCGGAATCGAAGAAGCATGCATTCGACACATCGAAAGTGAGCCCGATGTTGGCGCCCACCGTGCCCCTGAAGTCGCGGCCTGCACGGACCGAAACATTGCCGCTGCCGATGCGGACATTGACCAAGGTCTCGTTGCCCATCGGTTCGACGACATAGATCTCGCCGGGCAGCGCGGCCCGGGTGCCGGGTGCCGCAACACTCATGTCTTCCGGCCGCAGTCCGATCTCGACCGCCCCGGCAGCGCGGCATGCTGCCAGCCGCGGCGCCTCTATCGGAACCAATGCTCCGCCGACCTCGATGCATTGTTCGGCAAGCGCGACCGGCAGAATGTTCATCGGCGGGTTGCCGACGAAGGTGGCGACGAAACGGTTGGCTGGGCGGTCGTAGATATCGCCCGGCGGCGCCATCTGCTGCAGTTCACCGGCGTGCATGACCGCTACGAAGTCGGCCATGGTCAAGGCCTCTACCTGATCGTGCGTGACATAGAGGGTGGTTGCGCCAAGCCGCTGGCAAAGCCGTTTGATCTCCCCGCGCATGGTCAGGCGCAGGCGTGCGTCAAGGTTCGACAGCGGCTCGTCCATCAGGAAAGCGGCCGGATCGCGAACAATGGCGCGCGCAAGCGCCACGCGCTGCCTCTGCCCGCCCGAGAGCTGGCGCGGCCGGCGATCGAGGAGGTGGCCGATCTCGAGGACCGCGGCGACCTCGTCGATCTTGGCTCGGCGCGAGGCATCCGGCATGCCGCGAATCCATAAGGGATAGCCGATATTCTCACCGACAGTCATCTGCGGATAGAGCGCATAGCTCTGGAAGACCATGGCGATGTCGCGGTCGCGCGGCTGCAGCCGGGTCACCTCACGCTCGCCGATGAAGAGCTTGCCCGCGCTCGGCATGTCGAGACCGGCAAGGATGCGCAACGCCGTCGTCTTGCCGCAACCCGAAGGACCGAGCAGGGCCAGGAACATGTGGTCGGGAACGGCAAGGTCAAGCGAGCGCAAGACGTTCAGCGCGCCGTAGTTCTTGACCACATTTTGGTACAGGACAGAACTCATTGCCGCTCCCCAGCGCGCCCCAAGCGTATCAATTCTCCCGTTCGTCGACCTCGAAACCGGCTCCGAGGGCCAGGTCGCGCAGGTTGCGATAGCCCATCTTCGCATAGGTAAGGGGATGGGCCTTACTCGGATCCTGTTCGGCCTCGACCACCAGCCAGCCGCTATAGCCATTGTCGGCAAGCATGCCCAAAAGCGTCGAATAGTCGATGGACCCATCGCCGGGCACTGTGAAGATGCCTTCCATCACCGCGCCCATGAAGCTCATATCCAGGGCGCGAGCGCGCTTCAGCACATCGGGCCGCACATCCTTGCAATGCACGTGAACGACGCGGCCGAGGTGATGCCGCAGCAACGTCTCGGGATCGCCGCCGGAGAACACGCAATGGCCGGTGTCATAGAGCAGGCCGACGGCTTGCCCCGAACCGGCCATCAGCCTGCCGATCTCGTGATCCGTCTCGACGATGGTCCCCATGTGGTGGTGAAAGGCCATGCTAACGCCAAAATCGGCGAACCGTTCAGCCAGTCGCGTTATCTTTTTGCCGTAAGACTCCCACTCGTCTTCAGCAAGCTTGGGACGCTGCGAGATTGGATCGTGAATGGCGCCATGGCGGCCGCGCGACGTATCGGCGTAGACGACGTGCTTGGCGCCGAGGTCGCGCAGCAGCGTCAGATGCGGCAGGATGGCGTCGAATTCCTCCTCGACCTCCTTTTCGCAGATCCGGCCATCGTACCAGCCCGAGACCAGCTTAAGGCCGTAGGTCGCGAGAACCGCGTCCAGGTCCTTGCTGGCACGCGGGAACTTGCCGCCGAGTTCCGTTCCCGCGTAGCCGGCTTCGGCCGTTTCGGAAAGGCACACCTCGAGTGGCGTATCCCCGCCCAGCGCGGGCACATCGTCATTGCTCCATGTGATCGGATTTATGCCTATGCGGACAGCCATCATCGTTCCTCATCGGACAGGCCGGGGCCATTTGCTGGCGGTGCCTCGTCGAAACCAATCAGGTCGGTGCGGCATCTTGCGGTCTGTCTGGGCCCGTCGTTCCCTCTTCTTTTCATTTAAGCGCCGATCTGTCTCCATCGCGAGAGCCAGTTTGGTGAGAAGTGAAGGTGCCAGTTTCACTCGCCGCGGCGCTCGTTTAAGCTCGATCCGCTCTCATACCGCGAGGCTTTTCCGATGCAGATATCGAGGCGCAAGCGCCAAGGCTTTCCGATGGACGCGCTGATCATCGATCGGGCAATTGATGAACCGATCCATCGCCAGCTCTATCGTCAGATTGGCGCGATGATCCGTGAGCGTCGTCTGGCGCCCGGATCGGAATTGCCCTCGTCGCGCGCGCTGGCTGAGGATCTGGGTCTCGCCCGTAACACCATCGTCGCCGCGTATGACCAACTCGCTACGGAAGGTTATCTTGCGAGCC
Organism: Mesorhizobium sp. URHB0026; assembly: GCF_054059755.1. Classification (NCBI taxonomy): domain Bacteria; kingdom Pseudomonadati; phylum Pseudomonadota; class Alphaproteobacteria; order Hyphomicrobiales; family Phyllobacteriaceae; genus Mesorhizobium; species Mesorhizobium sp. URHB0026. The sequence continues at coordinate 5,594,129 of NZ_JBSSCN010000001.1, forward strand.
GGCAGGGCGCTCGACCGGTGGTCATCGACCTGCCCGTGAACTCGACCGATCAAGGCGGCAAACCCACGGCCATGGCAATCCACCGTCCGCTTTCGAGGCGCGGCGAGAGCCTCATGCGGCAACCCTTCCATCATGGAGCGCCGGGGCGCTTTGCCTTTCATCCGGGCATGCCGGACCCGCAAAACTTTCCGTTTGGCGTCTGGGGCAGGCTGCTTGCACGCCGGGCAACGTTTGGCGCCGACATGTTGTTCGGCACCTATCATGTGACCGGCCTGCCGGCGCTCAAGGAGGCGATTGCCGGCTACCTGATCTCGGCCAGGGGGGTGCGGTGTTCTCCCGAACAGATCGTCATAACGACGGGGGCGCAGGCGGCGTTCGATTTGCTGGCGCGTCTGCTCCTCGATCCCGGCGACACGGTCTGGGCGGAGGAACCGGGCTACTACGCGGCCAAGGCGACCTTCACCGTCGCTGGCGCCAATATTGTGCCGCTTGTGGTCGACCGCGACGGCTGGCAGATGAACCAGCCCGAGGTTTCACCGCGCCTGATCTATGTGACGCCCGCCTGCCAGCATCCCTTGGGGATCACGATGCGCATGGACCAGCGGCTGCGGCTGTTCGAGATCGCCGAGCGCAACAATTCGTGGATCATCGAAGATGATTTCGACGGTGAGTACAGATTTCAGGGAAGGCCGGTCCCCGCCATACAGAGCATGGATTACGCCGACCGGGTCATCTATGTCGGCACCTTTGCCAAGCTGCTGTTTCCGGCGCTCAGGCTGGGCTTCATGGTCTTGCCCGCCGCCTTGTGCGAGGGCATTCCGCATGCGCTGAGCACCACTGGGCAGTTCGCACCACTCCTGCTGCAGGCGGCGCTGGCCGATTTCATCGATGAAGGGCACATGACCCGCCACCTCAAGCGCATGCGCCGCATCTACGCCGAGCGCCGCAAGCTTTTCTACGAATTGTGCCAGACCGAATTGGCCGATCACATGACCCTTTCGGCGGCGGAAGCCGGAATCCAGGTCGTTGCTTGGCTTCACGAAAGTTGCGACGATCGGGCGGTCGTGCAATGCGCCGACAAACTCGGTGTCAACGCATCGCCGCTTTCGAAATATTACTGGTCATCCTCCGGAAATGGCCTAGTGCTTGGCTATGCCGCCTGCAACAAGGCCGATAGCGAAGCGGGAATCCGACGTCTGCGCCAAGCCATCGAGCAAGTGCGCACTTTGTCATGAGCCCGTCTGCCTGTCATGCAGCGGGAGCAAGCATCACCTCGAAATCCTAGCCATGGCTTTGCCGAACGATGGGCTGCGCAACTCACCCTGCGGACCTGGCCGCTGAACGGTCTCGGGCCGGCAGCTCCACCCCGACCCTTGCGCAAATCGCAAGATTGGCCGTGTGAACCCGAAGGCGGCGCCATGATCGCTACGATAAGCCAATTCCAGCCGTTGCTTCGAATTGACTTCGGCGACACCCCACGATGAGAGGCGCTGGCAATCTCGCCTGGGACCTCAGGTTTTGCCAATTCGAAATTGGCATTGGGAATGGCAGGCAAACCACGAAAGCGGACGGGCGTGCGGTAATCTGCTGCCAGACTTAAGTCTGGGGTGTGCAAGCCAGTAGGCCGGTAACATCGCCGCAACGGTCCTGCACGCGCCTTTCCGCGGCTCGAGCGGGAATATCTGCGCCCCCTCCGCGTTCCCTCTATGTACAAGAGGAGGAGATCTATCATGCAGAAATTGACCTTCACCGGCATAGCGCCGCTGGCTCTGCGGGCGTCAGCCGCATTGGTTCTGGTTGTTGCGCCCTATCAGGTCAGCTTTGTCGGCTCGGGGAAGCTGCGGCCAGCCGCCGCCTATGCCGAGAGCGAAGGCGGCAGCGGCGGAGGTGGTGAGGGCCATGGCGGCAACTCCGGTTCTGGCGGCGATGGAGACCACGGCGGCAACTCAGGGTCTGGCGGCGGCTCCGCGTCCGGTGGCCACGATGGTGGCGCAGGGGACGACGACGGCGGTCACGACAAGGGTCATCATGGGCAGGAGCATGTCGACGCCGCCGGCGACAAGGTTGAAGTCTCGGATGACAAAACTGAAGTCACTCATCCCGACGGCACCAAGGAAGAGATCGAAAATGGCCGTCTCGAAGTGAAGGACGCGGCAGGGCGCACGAGGGCTGCAACAGCTCAGGATATCGCGCGGCTGCAATCTCTGTAAGAATACGGCCCAGCCTGAAGCAAGCACGCATCAAGCCACCTTCGCCGGACGGCGGAGGTGGCTTTCGCAGCATCGCACTTGTGCTGAATCTCTCTCCACGCTTTACCTCGGGAGGGCGCGGACGAGCGTTCGACAAGGCTATTGCGCAAATAACTTTTGGCGCCGCTGTCGATCATGCAGAAGTGACCGCCGTGCGGACCTGTGCAATATCGGCCTGATCTGCAATCGCATTCGTTCGTGTCGAGGGCCGGCGCCATCTCGGCGCCTTAGCCGCCCAAGACGCGGACGCCGCTTTGGGCGACTACGGTCAGCACTCAAACCCTTTCGTCATCGGCGATGTCCCAGACCGGGATAGGCGCTCCCATGGCACGAGCTTTGAGCCGCACTGTTTCCACCGAGAGAGACCGGCCGAATAAAGCAGCGATTGCATTTGGAATAGCCGGCCTTCCGGGTGGAGTTTGAACACCGGCCGCCTTTGATCGGGATGGCAGGAACCCGTACCATCAAACGTCGCCGGCGCTGGCGTATGATTGGAGCCGGGTCGTTGACGAGAATGTTGTCTGCCGGCGGCAGACGTTCGGCCAAACTGAACTGGAACCTAAACGCACAGGGCTGGTTTGATGACGAGAAAGGAGGACCTCCATGATACGCTTACTCGTTCAATTCGGCGCCCTTTGCCTGGCGTACAAATTTGGCAAACAAATAGGCCGTGAGCAGGGCCGTCTCTCGCCAACAGGCCAACCCCGACGCCGCTCCTTTCCGGAGGCGGGTACCGCACAAACTGGTGAGCCCAACGAACAAAGTTAGCGCTTGCGGACTGTGGCCACCTGCGAACCGCCGCAGGCCTCTGACGAGGCCATGCGACATCCCGCAAGCTTCGCGTGAGTGTCAGCGCGACGCGGGCCGACGGTGCCTTTTCAACCTGGTAATCGCAGAGTGTCCGACAGTGATTATGCCCCCGCAGTCAATCCGCACTGTCAATTTGTCGGCTTGGCGATCGATGCGGATGATATCCCCGACGAGAACCACCTCATCTCCAGCGCGCGTTTTGGGTGGCGGGTCAACCGAATAGGGTTGACCATACGACGAAATGCTTACTTGGGCGCGTCCACTCGGCAGTATCGAGGTAACGGTGCCCGTCAACGCGACCTCGTCACCGATCTCAAATTCGCGGGGCACGCTACAATGTAGCATGGGCGTCCTCCGGCGCTTCCAGGTATCAATGCCGACAAACTGACTTGGTTGCGTGAAATCGTAAGTCTCCCCCTCGCCCGCCTGGTGAGGTCATTCATGTGATCCTCTCTGAAAAGCGAAGTGCGCCGCAAATCCTCCTCACCGCGAAAGGGCTTCGCCCTGCCGATGATCCCGGCTCGATTGGGCTGGCGACCGCTGTATGCCTTTCGGTGGCGGCCCGGCGTGCGTGTTCCTGAGCACGAGCAGGCCTCGAAGCTGCAATTGGTTGACGAAATCGGTGGAAAGTCGTCGAGCAGAGGTGTTCTGGCGGAGACTGTTGTTTTAGCCTGGTCCCGCCGACTGAAACCCGCGCGGGTGTGTCAGGCTCGAACGGTTCAACCCATGTCAGTGTCTGCCTTTCCCGTAAGCCGAGAGCTTTCCTCAGTTAGGATCGTCGCCGACGCAATAGCTCGGCTTCCGAATGACGAAGCGGCCGTGCTTTGGGACGAAACGGCTAAGCATCTGTTGTCAGTCGCGATTGAACGCGGCCATGACACAGACCGGGCGCGCACTGAGGTCGTCCGGTTCTTCGATGCGGTTCAACGCATGCGAACGACGGTTTCATCAAAATAGATGGAGACGATTGTCGCAGGCTATGAAAAGCCTACGACAATGAGGAGTTCCGTTTTGCACATAGTTGGCCTTTACCGGTGCCCGGGCGTTCCCGCCTTTGTCTGCGTGAGAGAGGGAACTCGGTGCAGTTACCTATCGCAGGACGACTACAGAGCGTCCGGATATCAGCCTGACTTCGAGGTGCTGCCTTGGGAATCGGAATACAGGGCCACCAGAAATCCTTACCAGTGTTAGCAGACGGTGATACGAAGCGGCAACGTGCCGGACAATGCCGCCGCGGCATGAGCTTCCATCAGACGATCGACCTTCTCCTTGGCCAAGCACCTAGGCTGAATTGTTCCCGAGCAAAACAAATTGAGTCCTTTTAACAAATCTAAGTGCGGGCGAGCCTCACTCCTGTAAATTCCCCAGGAACGGAGGCAGCGATGAGCCAGAAGCGCCGCGATCTCGACTATCTTGTTCAGCACTATATTGAGTGCAGGAGAGGCAAACCTTGGCCGCTGTCAGTATCGGCTGCCGTGGTGGCGATACGCACGGTTTTCCGGGAATGCCTCGCTTCTGATCGTGAATTGGCAACGCTCATCGCCAGAGCTGCGATCGATCGAGGACAGATTGTCGAGTTCGACCTCGATGAGCCTGCGCAGGCGGCATAGTGCCAATAGACGCAGGTACTCGATCAATTCTCACGGCCTGACACAAGTCCCCAACAATGTGGAATTGGGGTCTTCGGATGAGTGCGGATAGCTCTTCAAGAAGACCTCGGACCGCGCGTCACGCGACCTGGCTGATTCCGACATAAGATCGCAAACTCGGTCAGTCGCGCAGCTGGCGCTCTGCAACTCAAGGCCGGCGGATGAAGTCAAAGGCAGTGGCACGACCTGATCAGCAACAACACGCCGATTGCGTAAGGGATGAACAAAAACACCATAGCCAACCAGTAGCCAGGTTGCGCCATCGCCGCCAAATCTGATCCAAGCTGTTCCATTGGCTGTCCAACGCAGGACGGTCCAGCTTTGTTCCCGGGTTGCGACCTCGGAACCCCCGGTGGGGTTCCAGGTCTTACGCTCGGTGGAGCTGCAGCCCCGGGATTAGCCTACACCAGCTCTGATTTTGCTTTCTCACCTTCACCCTCGTGCGCCGTACAAACGTGCAAACGATCCATCGATCCTAGGCCATTTCGAATTGCCGCGAATGAGTTCCTCGGCAAGGATTTCCGTCACTCGACGCGCCTGTGGTCTGAACAACCAGGACGCTGTGCGCTTTCCTTTCTCGCAAGCGGCGCAAAGGGTCGCGCCCAGCGTCAATAGTCAAGGTGGCCGGAAGCTGGCTCGACCCTAACGAGGAGGGGCAGCAAAAAATGGAAGCTTCGCTCACACACAGCGCCCTTGTTCTGACGGCTCTGTCCGCGCAGTGCCAACAGGTTCGCCAACACCAGATGCACGACCGCGCCATTATCAGGGTCGCGGCCCAGCGATCGCCGGCAAGAGTTTTTCACGCAGGATTAACAGACAAGATCGTTGCCGGCCCTCAAGAGTTGACAGTCGACTAGCATATTCGACGCTTCCTCAACCGAACCGGGTTGGGCGGAATTTGGCCAACAAGGGATGTTCGTTTCCCGTGGCCATCTCGCCTGCAAGCAGTTCGCCAGCGATCAGTCCGAGCGTCGCGCCGCTGTGACTGAAGGCAACGTAATATCCCTCAGTGCCCTTCAGCCGACCAAATACCGGCTCGCCATCGCCCGGGATCGGCTTGGGACCGACGCCGTAGCTCTCCAACTCCAGCTCCGGATTGCCCTCAAGCACCTTCGAGGCTTCGTCGAGAAGCCCCTGGAGGGTCGAAGCCTTCACGCCATACGTGCCGTCGGGATTGACGATTACCTCTTCTTCGGACCATGCGGAATCGAGTACGAGAGCTCCGTCCGGCGTCGGGCGAACAGCGACCCGCGGCGTGTTGAGCACCGCCCGAAGTGGAAGGGCGACAGGCTTGGTCCTGACCAGTAATGCGATCGGCGTACCGTCCGGGATATGCTGCCCGGTTTGCGCCACCGTGCGCGGGACGTCGCTGCCCGTTGCCAAGAGGACCGCATCGGCAGCAAACGTGGCGCCCCTCTCCGTCGCGACGCCAGTGGTGCGCCCCGTGGCAAGTGTCACCGTTGCGCGCCCCGCGTCAGTGACGAGCTGACCGCCCCGCTCCACGAATTCCGCAACCAGCAATTTGATCAACGACGGAAGATCGACCCAGCCTTCACCCGGATTGAAGATCGCGCCCTGGCGCGTGACCGCGCTTGTCGCGATGCCCGGCGTAGCCGAAGGAATGTCGCCTGCGAGCAAATGGCGTGCGTCATATCCGAGGCTCTTTTCATATGCCAAGGCTTCCATGATCTCATTCGAGGCGTCGTCCGCATCCCAGGTCAAACCACCGTCGAAACGCAGCCAGGCGGCATCCGGGTATTTTGCCGACAAGGTGCGGTACCGGTCGATGCCGATCATGCGCAGCTGATGATATTCAGCCGATCGCATGCGTGCGGAGTTGAGCCACGCGAGCGACCGGCCGGACGCTCCACTGGCCAGCGGTCCATCATTGATGAGGATGGTTTCGATGCCGAGCCGCGACAGATGAACGGCGGACGAGACACCAAAAATACCGCCCCCGACAACGACGACTTTTGAGACCGGGTGTGTAGGCATGGAATGTTCTTTCGCTGTGGAGAATGAATCGTGCGAGTGGACCGTGTCGTCCTGGTTCTTCGGCTTCGGATCAAAGCACTTCGGCCAGGAAGTGCTTTAGGCGTGTGCTCTTGGGTGTGTCGAAAATCGCTGCGGGTGTGCCGGCCTCAATGACGCGGCCTTCGTCCATGAAAACGACCTGGTCCGCAACCTTGCGGGCAAAGCCCATTTCATGGGTCACGACGACCATCGTCATGCCGCGCTGGCCAAGGTCCGCCATCAGATTGAGGACCCCCTTGACCAGTTCTGGATCAAGCGCGCTGGTCACTTCGTCAAACAGGATAACCTCCGGATCCATGGCGAGCGCGCGGGCGATTGCCACACGCTGCTGCTGACCACCCGAAAGACTGCCGGGGCGATGGTGTTTGCGTGCGGCAAGGCCGACATCGGCAAGACGTGCCTCGGCGATGCGCGAAGCTTCATGCTCCGGGATGCCCTTGACCTTGGTCAAAGACAGCATGACGTTTTCAAGGGCGGTATGATCCGGAAAGAGATTGAAGTGCTGAAATACCATCCCGACCCGCCGTCGCAGCTTCTCGGGTTTCATCGCCAGGATGCTCGCTCCGTCGAGCAACACGTCGCCGCCCTTGGGTTCGACCAGACGATTGAGGCAACGCAATAGCGTCGACTTACCCGAACCCGAGGGACCGATGATGCAAGTGACCGTACCTGCCTTGACCGTCAGGCTGACGCTCTTGAGGACGTCGAGCTCGCCATAAGCCATATCCAGCCTGCTGACGGCGAGACTGCCGCCCTTGAACAGGGGACGCTCCGACGAGGATCCGAAACCTGCCTCCGACGATGCGCTGCTGGTGGCGCCTTCCAGTTCACTCACCTCGGCCAGGCCGCTTGTGACCATGCCAGCTTTTTGCTTTCCAGTCCGCAGCCGGTTGTCGATGTGATTGACCACATGGGTCAAGGGTACGGTGATGACGAGATAGAAAACGCCAGCCAGGAGCAATGGCGACAGATTTCCCGTGACCACCGCCTGATCCTGGCCGACACGGAAAATCTCGCGCTCCGATGCGAGCAGGCCGAGGAAATAGACCAGGCTCGAATCCTTGACATTGCCTATGAACTGGTTGACCAGGGCCGGCAGGACGCGGCGGATGCCTTGCGGAACCACGATCAGGCGCATGCCTTGGCCGTAACTCATGCTGAGCGCCCTGCAGGCCTCCATCTGGCCGCGTTCGACGCTCTGTATGCCCGAGCGAAAGATCTCTCCGATATAGGCGCCGGCGATCAGGCTCAGTGCAAGGATGCCGAGCGGATAAGGCGAAGGGCCGAAGATTTCACGGCCCATGCGGGCGAAGCCCTGGCCGATCAGCAGGATCGTGACGATCGCCGGAAGTCCGCGGAAGACATCCGTATAGATCCGGGCGGGAATGCGCAGCCAACGTGATTGCGAAATGCCCATGATTGCCAGGACCATGCCTATTGCGACCCCGAGCACCGTCGAAGCGGCCGCAAGGACCAAGGTGTTTTTCAGTCCGATGGTGATCATGCTGGGTAGCACGTCGGCCATGGCTTGCCAGTCGAGAAAACTGCGACGCAGGTTTTCAAGCCAGTTCATTCGGGCCCCTTCTCATGGCGCGGGTGCGAACTCATCATGCGGTCAGAGAGGTTTCCAGCCGCCGACCCTGGCCGACGGCTGCGGTGGTCACTTCTTGGGAAGGTATTGATCGGGCATCGGCGAACCGGGGAACCACTTTTCATAAAGCGTCTTCCACGTGCCGTCCTGCATGGCTGCATGCAGGGCGGTGTTCAGCGCAGTACGCAGCTTGTCGTTGCCCTTGCGAATGACGAAGCCCGCTGGCGCGTCGAACGATGGGATATTGACTGCAATCTTCAGCTCCGGGTAGCGCTGGCCATAGTCCTTGGCCGCCTCGTAATCGAGAAAATGAGCATCGACGGTGCCGTTGTTGAGCGCCGAGACGGCCGAGTTGTTGTCGGGGAATTTGACCAGATCGGTTCCCGCGAAATTTTTTGCGGCATAGATTTCCTGCAGCGTGCCCTGCACGACCCCAAGACGCTTGCCCTTGAGTCCGTCAGCCGAGGTGATCGTCTTGTCGGCGGTGAGAACGGATAGGTAGCCGGCGAGATAGCCGTCCGAAAAATCGACCGTCTTCTTGCGCGCTTCGGTCGTGCCGATCGCAGCGACCGCGATGTCGAAACGCCCATTGGCGACCGAAGGCATCAGGGCCGAAAACTCCTGACCGGTGAAGATCACCTGATCGGGCTTGAAGCCTAGCCGGCTGGCGACATTCCGGAACAGTTCGATGTCGAAACCCGTGAAAGTACCATCGGCCTGGGTGAAGGCGTAGGGCTTAGCGTCGCCCATCGTGCCGACGCTGATGACCTTGGCATCGATAAGCCCATAGGGATTGTCTTGCCCCGCGGTGGCCTGCGAAACAAAAGCAGCCCCGACACACGCAATTGCAAGCGCCACTCGGCCAGCCCGCGCCGGCGCCGTCAACCATCTAAGAATTCCAAACTTGTTCACGTCTTCTCTCCACTCTGAAGGTCTGTTTTCTTGGCATTCGCTCGCGGCCGCCCTCCAGCCGCCTTCAACAGGCGGGTCTTAGCGGCTCATCGCCCTACAAAAGAGACCGGTTTCTACAGAATGAGACCGGTCTCATCAGTCAGGCTACCGCCCGATTGACCTCCCGTCAACATTTCTTGTAGTCGTTCTACGATGACGAAAGTCCCATTCAGAGCCCGCCCCAAAACGGTCGCTGACGTTGCGCGAGCGGCAAACGTCTCGAAAGCTACCGCCGCGCGCGTGCTGGGCGGGTATGGTGTGGTCAGCGACCCGGTCCGTGCGAGCGTCACGGCAGCCGCCAAGGCCCTCGATTATCGGCCGAACGAACTCGCCCGCAGCATGACGACCGGAAGATCGGGCATCATTGGGGTGGTCGTCGGCGACATCGAGAATCCGTTCTTCAGTCTGGCCGTGCGAGGCATCAGCGATGCGGCGAAAGGGGCCGGCTTCAACGTCATTCTGGCGAATTCCGGCGAGAAGATCGAAGCCGAAAAGGCAGCTGTACGGCTATTGATCGGCAAGCGTGTCGACGGGCTCATCGTGACACCCTCGGAGTCACGCGACATCAGCCATCTGCGCGACATCCATCGTTCCGGTCGGCCGCTTGCCCTGCTTGACCGAGCCCTGCCCGACCTGGATGTCGATACTGTCACGGTTGACGACCGTGAGGCCGCCATGCAGGCGACGCGAGTGCTCATAGACGCCGGTCATCGCAATATCGCCTATGTCACCGCGGTGGAAGCCAAGGGCGACGAATACTTTGACCTCCGGCAAATCTACACGTCGTCGGTCCGCGAGCGCATCGATGGCTTTCTCACCACGTGCGGGGGCGCCGGAGTCGATCGACCCGAGCGCCACGTCCGGCTCGGCGCTACAAGCGCCGAGGCGACACGCAGGATCACTGACCAACTGCTGTCCCAGCCAGACCGACCCACCGCGATCCTTGCCTCTGACAGCGTCATTGCACTGGAAATCCTGCGGACCATTCGCCAACGCGGTATGAGGATTCCCGACGAAATTTCGCTGATCACCTTTCACGATGCGGACTGGACCGGTGTCACAACTCCGCCGATCACCGTTGTCGACCAGCCCGTCTATGCACTTGGCCATAGCGTCGCGGACTTGCTCATCCGCCGGCTGAAAGGCGATATCCAACCAGCGGAAAGGCTGGTCCTGCGGACCGCGATCATCACCCGAGGCTCGGTGGGTGCACCACATCCGTGAGCCACCACAGTTGAGACAGCAACATCTCTTCACCTCGAATTCGAACCAAGGAGATGAGGCCGGGCGTGGAGACCTGCCCGTGTGGCCGCCTTTGGACCGGAGACGGCCTGCTTCCGCCGCTTCGGAACAAAGGCAAGCGTTCATCATTCCTTGGTGGAGGGATGACGTTTCGGCAGACAGGAATATCTACATGAAAGCTTTGATCCTGGGAACCTTGGCGCTTTGTCTGGCAGTCCCGACCATCTCTTCGGCCGCCGAGGCTGACGTGGTGATCTCCACCCATCACCGGCATCACGAGAACGCCGTCTTGTACAATGATGAAGGAGGCAGTCTTCATCACCGACATCATCGCCAAATAGCGGTCTACGACAACGGTGATCATGCCTGGCGCCACCACCACCACCGCCCCGACACCGTTATCCTGACAAGTTCCGACCACCGGCGCCACCACACCGTCATATACAATGATGAGGGTGGTCGTCTTCATCACCGGCATCACGGCCAAATGGCGTTCTACGACAACGGCGATCATGCCTGGCGCCACCGCCATAACCGCCGCGACACCGTCACCGTGACGAGTTCCGTCCAACGTCATCACCAAAACCGTCCCGTGCTCATTCAGCAGGACGGCGGCGACAACGACTAACCGCCTGCCGACCCGGCTCCTGCCGTCAAGGAAGGAGCCGGGCCAACATGCAAGTGCATAGTGGAGGCGGATTACTGGAGCGGTGTTTTGGGGGTGCCAGAGGTGGCAGTTCTAGTCCTCATCAACGATGGAGCTGGTGCGGTCGCCGCACTCGACGACATTGCCACGACGGTACATGGCGGCTTGCTGAAGCGGGGAATCGAAGCAGAGGTGAGACTGGTCGCGGGCAACGAGATCAGCGAAGCCGCCTCGCAATTCGTCGGCCAAAAGACAACGTCGGGTGAAAACATTCTGGTCGTCGGCGGCGGGGATGGCACGCTTAGCTCTGCCGCGGCCGTTCTCGCCGGGACTGAGGTGGCCCTGGGTGTTCTTCCGCTTGGCACCCTCAATCACTTTGCGAAGGACCTCTGCGTGCCACTGGAACTTGACGCGGCGATGGATGTAATCGCGGCGAGACGTCCGGTGCTCGTCGACGTCGCGGAGGTGAACGGTCGCGTTTTCTTGAACAACTCGTCGATCGGTCTCTATCCCTTCTTTGTCGCGGAACGCTCTGCGGAACAGAAGCGACGAGGAGCGGGGAAACTAGCAGCAATCGGTCCCGCTCTTGTTCGGACATTGAGGGCGGTATCTTGGCAGTTTGTGCGTATCACCGCCGACAAGGGTGAGGACCAGGTGCTGACACCGTGCGTGTTCGTCGGCAACAATTTCTACGACGTCGGCGATTTTGGGCACCGCGAAAGCCTGTCTTCACGAGAACTGTGCGTCTATGTCGTCAGGCGGCGAACGTGGTTTGGGCTGGCATTGCTGCCGTTCAAGATCGCGCTTGGCCTGGTCGATCCCCATCGCGACTTGGAACTGCTTCGGCCGTCAAGACTCGAGATCATCTCGAACAGAAGAGAGACCCTTGTTTCGGTGGACGGCGAGGCCACAACGATGAAGATGCCGCTGCACTTTCAAATTCGACCAGCGGCACTAAAGGTCCTCTCGGTCCCGGAGCCGGATACGAAGTAACCCGAAGGCGGAGATTTTCTTGCAAACACTTGTGCACCTGTCCGACCTCCATTTTGGCACGACGGACACTCGCATAGTTGATGCGATCGGCGCCGAGGTCCGGGCATGCAAACCAGATTTGGTGGTTATATCGGGCGATCTGACCCAACGAGCTCGCCGGGCAGAATTCTGCCAAGCACGAGAATTCCTAGATGCGCTTCCGACCCCACAAATTGTGGTGCCCGGCAATCACGACGTGCCGCTCTTCAACATCTTCGCGCGAACGCTCACGCCTCTTGCTCGCTACAAGCACTTTATCCAGGCAGACACGGACCCGTTTTATGCCAATGACGAACTCGCAGTGGTCGGTATCAACACTGCGCGGTCCTTTACAATCAAGGACGGAAGGATCAATGCCGGCCAGCTTGCTGCCATGACTGCTCGATTTGCGGGCCTGGCTGACGAAACCACCAAGATAGTCGTCACCCATCACCCGTTCGAAGGGCGAACATTCGGCCATGCGACCGGAGTCGTCGGACGAGCCAAAATGGCTATGGAGGCGTTCTCGCAAAGCCGCGTCGACATCATCTTGTCGGGGCATCATCACCTCCAGCAAGCCAATCTCAGTACAGTTCGTTACGCGAAAGCGCGATATGCAGCGTTGCTCATTCAGGCAGGCACGGCGGTCTCAACGCGCCGTCGCGACGCAGCGAACTCGTTCAACATAATCCGCGTCGAACGTCCACGGATACGCCTTGAATGTCGTGCTTGGCAGCCGCAGGCGAGACAATTCTCCACTTCGGCGAAGTATTCGTTCGGTTTGGGTCCAGATGGCTGGGTGCTGGACGAGGCGTGACCCAGGGCCGCCTGAAAACCTGGCACGACGATAAGCGAGCGCGGCAGAGATTTTCTAGACATCCCCGTCATCATGGATGGTGGCGAGCCCCTCCTGTCGGCCAAACTTGGCCACTATAACGAGGAACCCGGATTCGTTTTTTAGATAGCTTCTAAAGAAGCGGTCGAAGCGCCGGCGTACTTTTCTTCAGCCACTCCCGCACCGACGCAAAGAGAGCGCCACCAATCTCACAGGAGCGGCCCCTCCTTGCCTCGCCATTTTCGATCGAGCGCTTTTGAGGGTCCAGTACGGAAGACACTCTCCGTTGCCTAGGGAACAAGTCGGTGTAATCGGCAGCAACATCGACATCCCCCCAATTTCCCGATTGCAGGCCACGCGGATCGGTTGGAGTGTTGCGGCGTGAGAACCACATTAGGGAACCTAGAAAAACTATTGGTCGAAGGTGGTCGTCGAGCGGTCGCTTCACCCTTTCGATAATATCGAACGCGACTTGATGGCGCTTCAGCAGCGTTCGGCGGAAGAAATGATTGACGAGACTTAGCCGCCCCCTAGCTTGAATGGATGGAATTCAACCCGCCCTCTTCGTCAAACGGCCTTCTGCGAGCCTTTCGCAGCGATTCTATATGGCTGATCGCTTCATTGCTTGTGGCTGGCGGCCTTGTCCTCGGATTCAGCCTCCTGGCCGAGGAAGTTACCGAGGGTGACACGAGCGGATTCGACCGGACCGTGCTCATGGCGTTTCGGAGCGCCGATGATCCAACGAATCTGATCGGGCCGCCGTGGCTGGAGGAAATGGGCCGCGACGTCACGGCCTTGGGCAGCGTTGCATTCCTGGGTTTTGTATCGCTGGCGGCCATAGGTTACCTGCTGATAACGCGCAAGCGGAGATACGCTTGGTTGGTCACCGCCGCGGTGGCTGGTGGAGAGGCCCTGAGCACAGTTTTGAAGGTCGCCTTTGATCGGCAGAGACCCGACGTTTTCCACACCACCAGGGTCTTTACCGCCAGCTTTCCGAGCGGCCACGCGATGTTGTCCGCTGTCACTTTCCTTACGCTTGGAGCTTTGCTGGCCAAGGCAAGTCCTGATCGCCGGGTGAAAGGGTATTTCGTTGCCCTGGCGGTGTTCCTGACCATCATGGTCGGAACGAGCCGGATTTATCTCGGCGTTCACTACCCCACGGATGTACTTGCAGGATGGTGCGTCGGATCAGCTTGGGCAATCCTTTGCTGGTCGGCGGCCCATTGTATTGAGCAGCGGCGCGGGTCCTGATCCGCCTCCCTTTCGGAACAATCTTGCTCCGACAGGCTGCGATATGCCGGTCTCCAGAGACGCCGTCGGCCGGCCAGCGTTCGCCATCGCTCCGGTCTTCTTCGACTAGCCGAACAGCTGACAATCCAACGGACTTGAGGTCCAGATGACTAGGGCGGATAGCCGAGGAAGCCGCACAACCTTCCATTCTTGCAAGATCAACGCCAAGCCAACTCGGTGAGAGCCAGACGGCTATCCCGTGGCCGGCCATTTGCGAGATTGGGCGAAGCGTTCCAAGGCCTTGGCGTCCATCGGTCTCCCGAGCGCGTAGCCCTGCAGCAGGTCGCAGCCGAGCTCCTTCAAGATGCGCGCATGCTCCATCGTCTCGACGCCCTCGGCCACCACTTCGATGCCGAGCGATTTCCCGATCTCGATGATGGATGACACCAAACGCCGTTGCGGCAGCGAGCTGGTGACGGGTGTGATCAGCTGGCGATCAATCTTCAGTCGGCGCGGCTGGAGCTTGAGCAGACTGACGATCGAGGCGTAGCCGGTGCCAAAATCGTCAATCTCAATGTCGATACCGAGGTCCTTGATGTGCTCGATGTTCCAGGCGACGAGGTCGTCATTCTCATCGAGGAAGATGGACTCGACAAGTTCGAACGAGACCGTGCCTTCGCGGATGTTGAGCTTGCGCAGGCCATCGATGAGGTCCTTGTCCTCAAGCCGGCGTGCCGAGACGTTGACGGAAACGTGTGGAATATCGAGGTGCTGAAGCTGCCAGCGCTCAAAGTCGACCAACGTCCTTTTGAGGACCGTTCGGTCGATCAGCGCGACGACGTTCAGTTCCTCCGCAACCCTGAGAAAGACGTCGGGGCCCAGGATTCCGCGCGTCGGGTGCCGCCAGCGTGCCAGGGCCTCCACGCCGACAATCTCCAAGGTTCCGGCGTCAAACTGCGGCTGGTAAAAAACGATGAATTCGTTGCGCTCGAGACCGCCAAGGATCTCGTCGGCGGTCCGCTTGGTCTGCACGATTTCACTTTGCAGCTCGTCGTTGAAGAACTCGTAGCGGTTTCGGCCCCGGCTCTTCGCCCGATAAAGGGCGAGATCAGCGTTGACCAGGAGTTGCCGTGCGTCGAGCCCCTCACCCGTATTCGCCGCAATTCCAATGCTAACGCCGAACCGGCACTGGTGGCCACGGAAATCGACGGGTTGCCGCATCTCATCGATGATGCGGTCGGCCAGTGCGGCGAGTTCGGCGTCGTCGCGCCCGGCACAAATGACCACGAACTCGTCGCCACCAATGCGCGCGACGAAGTCGGCTCGTCCCGCATTGGCCGTGATCACCTTCGAGGCATGCATCAACATGGCGTCGCCAGCCGCGTGCCCGAGCGTGTCGTTGATCTGCTTGAAGCGGTCGAGATCCATATGCAGGAGTGCGGTTCGTTCACCCTGACAGGCGGTCTTCGCCAGCATTTCGTCGAGATAGCGGCGGTTCGGCAGGCCGGTGAGCGAATCGTGCAGCGCCACATGTTCGATGCGCCCCTTGGCCACTTCAAGCTCGGCGTTCCGCAGTTCCGATAACTGCCTTTCTCGCACAAGATTTTCGTTGAGCACGACATCGCTTGTCACGTCCCATTCGGCGCCGATCATCCTGGGCGTGTTGTTGCGCTCCTGGAAATAGGTCGCGCGCGTGCGCACATGCCGGATCTCGCCATCCGGATGGACGATCCGGTATTGCGACGAATAAGGGCCCTTTACCGCCGCAGCCGCATCGAAATCCCGCTGCGCCCGTTCGATGTCCTGCGGATGAATCGCTGACGCCCAGTCATCATAGCCGCGCGGCTTCCCGTCAGCCGGCCTGCCGTAGATTTCGTTGACACGGTCGTCCCACACCAGCTCGTTGGTGGCAATATTGTGCTCCCAGACACCGATCCCCGATGCATCCAGCGCGAGTTCCAGGCGACCGGACAATCGCCTGAGCTCGGCGAAGTTTTTTTGCCTCTCGCCGAACAGTCTCCCCGCAACGAGAATGGGCAGTACCACAAGCGCACCGGCCAATGCCATGATGGCCCGCAGGGCCCAGGCATTCTTCGCCGATGCGGCCCAGCCACCTCTGGGGATCGCGGCGATCTGCCAGGAACCGGACGGCAGATGCACCGTCTCGGTCACCGGGTTGGCACGCGTGACACTCGCGCCACCGAAGAAGCGATCACCCGTCCCGCCAAGGCCGTCCTTGCCGGTCAGCGCGATCTCGATGTCGAGATTGCCGTCGAAAAGACCGCTTGCCTTATAGAGGCGCTCGACGTCAACGACGACCGAGACGATGCCCCAGAAGCGATCGCCGCCGCCCGCCGTCTTCACGAAGACCGGAAAGCGGCCGATGAAACCTTGGCCGCCCTGCGCCAGGTCGACCGGACCGGCCAGCACGGGCGCCCGCAGGTCGCGCGCCCTGAGGGCGGCGGTGCGTTGGGCATCGTTCTTGCGATAATCGAGGCCGATGGCCTTTTCGTTGCCGGGCATTGGATACATTAGCGAGATAACGAGGTCCGGCGCGCCGGCGATGTTGCGCAGTTGAGATTCCTGCTCAAACAGGTTGCTGGCCAGGGCCGCAAACCTCTGTTGCCCCATATAGGGCTCGGTCACGATCGCCGAAACGAGGCCGCGCGTAAGCTGGAGATTGCCGTTGATGTTGCCTTCCAGCTTGGCCCTAATGATGTTCACCTTGGCCAAGACGTCGGCGCGCGCCAGTTGGTCCGAAACGATCCTGTTTTCACGGTCCGCCAAAACGGCGCAGATCACAAGCACCGCAAAAGCGATCGCCGCCGGCAGGTTCGCTGAAGACAAAACCGAGCGTCTCAACTGACTGAGACTGGATGCGATGCTGGCCAATTGACCCAAATACCTTTCCCGGGACAAACCCTCGGCCGACCCTAGTAGAAAGTACTTAAATTTGCTTTTCCATCATGCCGAGCAATTTCAGCATTGGATGGCGCGCTCGCAAGGAGGTCATGAAGCCGGCATCGGGGTCTGAAGAGCGGCACTCTTGGAAGGAACACCGCGACGAGCGTCCCCCAACTGCCTGGGCGAGCAAGACGTGGCGCCTTCTGAGTGCATTGAGGGCGGAAGGGCTGTTTGACGTGCCTGCAGGTTGGGAGCGGGTCGGCGGCCCCGGAGCTCTCACTTCCGATGTCGCGCCATAATTGCGCTGAGCCAGCTGAACAGGCTGATTTCCTCAGGTCGCCCCGCTACTTCCTCAATGGCGGTGCGCGGCGTGAGCTCCACCAGATCATCTGCAGCCTCTGTGGTCGTCGTGTCGACGGATCTGGCGCACAGCCTCGTGCGAGCCTGCGCAAGTCCTACCCCATTGATCCAAGCGAGGATCAGCGGAGCATGGGACGGCGAGGAGCCAAACACCGCGCTCCACCCATCTCCTGTGGCCTCTAGATTCGGACAGACAACCCGTCGGCTCTAACGTCGGTCCTGGTCTCCTCCGGGTCGGAGAAACGATTGGAGTTCCTGCATGTCGACGCTTTCATCGCCGTCCTCGTCGACAGCGTTAAAGATCCGCCCGATGAAATCCTGAACCTCCGTCCGCGACAGCGTACCATCACCGTCCGTGTCCATGATAGCGAACATGATTCTCATTTTGGCACTCTGCATCATATCGGCCCCCGCCCTGCGGCCATGCCTCATATGTCCCGGGCCACGATCGCCCATTTCTTCGTCCTGAAGCTTCGGGCCCCTCTGTCGCCAATCCGCCTCTGGGTCTCGGTCCTTTGCTGTTCTCTCCTGCAGCATCTCATCCATCATCTCGCGCATCATTTGACGCATTGCTTGCTGGTTCTGTCCGGCTTCACCCGCGGGCCGATCCTGGGCTGGTGAGACAGGCTTGGGAGCATCCGCGGATTGAGCAAACGCTGACGCGGCGAGCATAGCGAACGCGGCAGCCAATACTGCAGTTGTGACAGAACGTGTCATTGGGTTCCTCCTTTGATGATTGCCAAGCCGACCAGCCGGCGTGCTGTCCCAACCAGCAGCTCGGTTCATGGTTCCTGGGCATCGGACGTAAAAGCGGCATAGCTCCGATCATCCCAGCAAAGCCCCGGCTGTCTTTGTCGCAATCCGGCCTTACCAGTCACTGATCGCCGCGCGGATTTGCCCGGTGCGCAACAAAGGTCGATCTTCATCCATTGGCCGAAAGCACCCATTCCCAACGAGCTGGCGCAGACCCCCGCTGCAAGTTCCGAGAGTTCGGCTGGATGAATGCATTTCAAGTCGGCGGCAATGGCACCGTATCCGGCCCACATGCCCAGGACAGGCACTGGGCCCACCAGGGCATCCATTCCAAACCGGATGGCGTTCTCAGGATGCGCCAGCGCGAATCCAGCAGCTCTGACAAGATGTCCCTTCGCAGTCTGGCGATCTGCAGAAGGTCTTTCGGTTGTTCATACCTTCCTGGCTGGCCTTGCTCGCTCGATCCAATCTCCTTGGTTTCGCACTAACCGTTTGCAGTCCGCTTGCGTCATCCGGAACTAGCGTTGCGTCGGCCGGGAAGGCACGTCGTCGAGCAGGTTGCGCTGGTCTGGGGCGGCATTTGTTGGCTGGTCTGCTGGGAGGGTGCCATCCGGAGTCATCTGGTTAACAGCATCCGGCAGATCCCTGGTTATCCTTGCAATCAGCTCCTCGCGCGAGAGGCCGGTCTGGCGAGAAAGTGCCTCCAGCGTCTGCGCGTCGATCGCCGTTTCCACCTCGTGCGGCTCTATCGGCTGGTTCGCCCCAGTGCCAACCCAGGAGTCCACCTTCGAGCCGGCACCTGCAGTTCTAAAGCGGTCGAGGATTTCGCCCAGCGCGGTGCCGGAAACGCCCTTCGACACCTGGTCCAGTATCCCACCCTGGGGGTTGCGGGGATCGCGCTCTCCCGCTCCACGGATTACCTCCGCGATCTTGTCGCGGTTTTGATAAGCCAGAACCCCCAGCATAGCGATCGCAAGTTTTCCTAGATTGGCCACTCGTTCCTCCTATGGTTTCGGATATGCAGAAGGTCTCGGCCTGCCAAAAGTTCCGGGATTGGGCAGTAATATCTGGAAGGGCTTGGCAACCGCGACGGCTCCCATCCCAGCCGGATCACGAGGCCTGCACGCGAGGACAGAAGTGGGCGGGCAGAAGACAGACCGCTCGGGCTGGTGCTTAGAGTTTTTTCGTCGACGACAGCCGCTCCAAACCGGGCGCTGGTGCTCGATGGACGGTTGCGGCAACCGCGCCAAGGCGGCCCGCTTCCGCCTGGCGCATCGGAAGTAGCGCATACTGGAAAGGCTCGGCCGACAGCCAGTCCGCGCAAGACCGCCGCATCGGACATCTAGGGGGACTGTGTCGGTAGTCGCGATGATACAGATTGTTGGAGGTAGGTCCGACTGTCTCTATCGGTCTCGCCATATCCGCTGTAGCTGGGCATGCGGCGAGCTTTGCGTAACCAGGAGATATTGAATGGAATCGACTGGATCGGGCTCCGAAGAAGCGACCAAAATCGGGGCACTCGTCCCTTTGACCCGCCCCGGCTGGGTTGAGGCAGGCAGACATTTGCTCGCGGGCCTTCAGCTTGCTGTAAGCGAAATCAACGGCGCTGGTGGGGTCGGCGGCAAAGCGCTTGAGCTGCTCGTCCGAGACACTGCAGCCGATCCGCAGAAGGCCGTCGCGGCCGTGGATGACCTGGCTCGCTTGGGCGTAGTGGCGATAGCGGGGGAGTATCACAGTGTCGTTGCTCGCGCGGCGGCCATCAGGGCCGACGAGCTCGGCCTGCCGTTTCTCTGCTCGTCGGCCGTACTCGACAGGCTAACGGAACAACCAACGAAATGGGTCGCCCGCCTTGCACCGCCGCAGTCCCGCGGCTGGCAAATATATGCCGACTTTCTCTCGCGCGCTGGCCACGATCGGATCGCGGTTGCATCGCAGCAGAGTATCTACTGGGCATCTGGCGTTCACATTCTGCGAGATCGCCTTAAAGCAAACGGCGCGACCTTATCGGACATCAGCATGAGCTCGCTGGACCCGTCAATGTTGTGCGACCAACTCATCGACCGTCGCGCAACAGTCCTTCTTCTTCTCGTAGGCCAGCCAGAGCCAGCAATCTCAATCGTCAAGTCGGTTCGCAATGACGGCCGCCTGTCCACGCTCAAGATCGGCGCTCCAGCTGGGCAACCAGAATTCGCTGAATGGGCCACATTGCTAGGCGAAGATAGCGCTGCGATCCCCTTCCTGCGCTACCGACCCGGACACCTCAACCCGTTAGGCTCACGTGTCGAAAGGGCCCTGTGGGAGAAGTTGGGCGAGGCGCCCTCCTTCGTCGCTTTGGAAGGGTACGACACGATCGTCGTACTTGCTCAGGCAATACGGTCCTTCGGCACTGATCGGAACAGCATCGCAGAGTCATGGCCGCACATAGAAGTTGCCGGTACCCGTGGCCACATCCAGTTCTTTCGCACACCAGCCACGACCGCTTGGCAGTGGACTGATGCGCCGATCCAAATCGCCGAAAGAACCCCGGGCAACCCGGCGCAATTCAGGCATGTTCTCGATTCAGGATGAGGCGGAGTTCGATGGCCGAAGTTCGCGGCGGCGGCAGCGCCGTCGCTTTTGGCGATCCAATGACTTGGAGCATTCTCCACGCTGTGGCCGACGGCGTCTCAGTTCTTGACGGGGTCCAGCCGTGAGCGGCGACTACTGCCTCGACACCAGGCCGATTGCAACACGTCCATAAAGTTCTAGCGCGGCGTCAATTCCGTCCCGCTTTCCAAGCAAGCGGATAGCGCACACTTCATCTGAGGTGTGAACGCGCTGGTCGATCTCTTGCCTGGTGCGCAGCCTGCTGCTCTCTTTTGGCAAAGGGTTTCTTTCCAATGAGCCCTGAAA
This sequence comes from Mesorhizobium sp. URHB0026, assembly GCF_054059755.1. Taxonomy (NCBI): domain Bacteria; kingdom Pseudomonadati; phylum Pseudomonadota; class Alphaproteobacteria; order Hyphomicrobiales; family Phyllobacteriaceae; genus Mesorhizobium; species Mesorhizobium sp. URHB0026. The sequence goes on from NZ_JBSSCN010000001.1 coordinate 5,615,286, forward strand.
ACAGCTTTGGTGTTTCCGAATGGAGGGAACATCAGCGCCTAATTGACGTTCGGGAGCCGATTGGGATCATGGATCCCGAAAGGATGTCAGATGACCAACGATCTCTCACGCAATCAGGAACGGCGAGGTACAGCTCGGATCGCGAGCTGGGCGGTGGTCGTGATCGCGCTCGTTTTTCTAGGCCTTCTCGCCTTTTTTATATTTGCGCCCTTATCAAACGCGTCGCGGCAAGCAACGCCGCTTAAGGTTGCCCCCGAGCAGAACCAAGGCGGCAACGCACCCGCGCCCACTTCGCCTCCGGCAGGCTGATATGAATCGGCCGCCGCACCGCCAGACCGGCAACTGAAGCTGCAAGCTGGGCGGCGATCACTTCCACACTTCTTCCAGTGCCCGCATCGGCTTCGGCGGCGGGATCTTTCTCGCGTCTCAGGGCACACGCGGCCGAACCGATCAAACGGTGCGCATGAACGGGTGTCAGCATCGGAGGGATGATCTTACGAATATGGGAGCATCGCAAGCTTCTCTCTAGTGAGAGAACCGCACCTTTGATTGCAGCGTTTGCAGCTGGACGTCGTGACGACCTTGGCCCAGGAGCCCTTCCGAGACAGTGGCGTTGCAGTGCGCGCACTGAAAGGTCAGATCCTTGTCGACAACCCAATTGGTTCCTCGCGAAAGGACATGGTCCCAGCAAATCGGATCTCAGGCAGAAACCGTCTCGGCCTCTTAGTGCATTCGAATGCTTCACGAGTGCCTAAGAGAGTGCATAACCTCTTAGCCGGCGAGAGGACGCGGCCCCCTGCCGATCTCGCTGGCTAGGCTCGGCGTCTTCAGGCAACTCTCCTCTGGGCGCCGAGCCGACGAAACTCTGCTGCCAGCCCCGCAGCCAATCGGCCATCGGTCGCCCTCCTCTCTGGGACATTCTAGCCGACGGGCCAACGATAGCTGGCGGTGTAGGGCCCACCATAGGAAACAGAAATCATCCGCATGCGACGCCTCGAATGTGGAGAGCGGCCGATCTAGGACCACCTGTTGGGTCCCGCGCTCACCGGTGCGGGCGATCCTCCGCGATAACGTTGTAGAGAACACAGCACGCCAACAACGAGACGACACCGCCCAGGAGATCACTCCCCGTCAGACCAGAAAAGTAGACGAATTCAAAGGCTGACACGATCGTTCTCTCAATTAGAAAAGCCACCAACGTAGAACCGTTAGCAAGCTCTCATGTTCCGCTCCCGCGTGGCACTTTCTGGACGTCGTCGACGCCGAGACGGCATGCTCCGTGTCAACCCTTTTCGACTTGCTTCGGCCGAAGCCGGAATCATTGCCGGCGCGGCGAAACCGTGTTGGTGACCGTCGGACGGCGAGCCTTTCTCGGCGCAACGCCTAACCCGAGGATGGCCCGTTGAGGCAAGTTGTCCGGAATTGTGGAAGGCCTAACGCCGCACGGCTTGAGAAAGGCGTTGGGCGTTTATTCGCAGAGGCAGAGGCCCTCCACCAGGCAGCTTCTGACGTGCTGAGGCAGGACAATACTGACGGCGCGGAACTAATTGTGGCGAGGCGTCGCGGGGCGGCCAGTCCGTTTTCCACGCATTGCTGCTCGATCGGAGGGCTCTCCGCACAGGCGATCCAAAGCAAACCCCATGCGGATCGATTTGTTGCAGGCAATTTATGCTGCACTGCAGCAACCAACCTGAAAATACGGCGTTCCGCTTGTTGGCCCCGCTCTGGATCGACGCGAAAGGATACCGACACGAGAAGTCTCGCCGATACCGTTGCACGCTTGGCTGCTCGGCGAAAGCAGATCGACGGCGTCTTGGATGGTCACGACCAAAACGAGCGCTTTTCCCGAACTTCAGGCGTTCGGGTCAAATCCCGGAAAGTTGCGAGGCTGGACATACCGGCCCAAGGATCTTGCACCCCATGCCCCTCTGGTCGTTGTCCTCCATGGCTGTACGCAGTCGGCGGCATCCTATGACCGCGGCGCCGGCTGGTCGAGGACGGCGGATCGCATGGGCTTTGCCGTCCTGTTTACAGAACAGCAGCGGAGCAACAATGCCAATCTTTGTTTCAACTGGTTCGTCCCGGTCGACACCCGACGGGGCTCCGGTGAGGCGCTTTCCATCCGCCAAATGATAGAGGCCGTGGTCACCGCTCACGACATCGACCGCACCAGGATTTTTATCACCGGACTTTCCGCCGGCGGGGCAATGGCCGCCGCCATGCTCGCGATTTATCCGGAAGTCTTCGCCGGCGGGGCCATAATAGCTGGTCTACCCTATGGCAGCGCCAATAGCCTGCCACAGGCTTTCGACCGCATGCGAGGGCACGGCGGCCCCACCGGGAGGCGATTGGCGACGACCGTCCAGCAAGCTTCCGGTCACTGCGGACCATGGCCGAAACTCTCCGTCTGGCATGGAAGCGCCGACACAACAGTCAGTCCGGTCAACTCCGATCAGCTCGTCGGGCAGTGGCTCACATTGTTCGGGCAAAGTAGAGTGCAATGCGAGACACAGGTGCATCAGGGCTACCGCCGCGACGTCTGGAAGAACGCTGCGAATGAGGAAGTCATCGAGCAGTACCTGATCCCGGGCATGGCGCACGGGACACCCGTGGACTCCGCGGACGGCTTGAGTCAGGGCGGATCCTTTGTGATCGACACCGGCATATCGTCCACCTCGCTTATCTCCAGATTCTGGGGGCTTGAAGATGCGGGCTCTGCGGGCCCATCGCCAGATGCGTGTTTACCGGCAACATCGGTCGGACACTCCCCTTTGGTGGTCGCGCACCCGCCCGTCGGACCGAGCAGCGGTCCGACCGCTGGGCCTGGTCAGGTTATCGAAAGCGCCCTTCGCGCTGCCGGCTTGATGAATTAGTTCGGGGCTAGACTTGCTGAAAAATGTTCGTCTATGGGGGCCGGCCTGCCGTGTCGCTATGCGAAATGGGACTGAGAACAACGAGCGTCTCAGGCGCCCTTGGCTGTCGAAAGGGCAGCCGTGCCCGGGATGCTTATGTTGATTTTCAAACCGTCCGATGTCCAATCCCGCAGGATCTCACCCTGAAGCTGCTTCTGGACAATTGCATTGACCATGGTCGTTCCGAAGCCGGGCGCCCCTGGCGGAGATCCAGCTTTACGTCTGCCGCTTTCTTCCCACCGCAGGTTAAAGCCGCCATGATGGCCAGTCGCCTGCCAGCTGACCTGCAACCGCCCCGTATCCTGGGCGAGAGCTCCATGGGTGGCGGCGTTAACGATCAATTCATGGGCGACGAGAGCCAGTGGTTGAACGACCACCGCTGGGATCAGAACTTCAGGACCGGTCATTGCTGTCCTCCCAGACGCGAAATGGGCGACCTGCCTGGAGACGATTTCGTCCAGCGGCACATCGCGCCAGCCGCGCTCGGCCAACAGGGCGTGTGCGACCGCCAAAGCCTGGACCCGGCGTTGAACGGCCGCGGCATAGAGCGGTGCACTGTCTGTCTTGCTCAGCCGAACAATACCATCGACAACCGCCAGAACGTTCTTTGCGCGATGATCGACCTCCATCAGGAGGCGGTGCTCCGCCGCTTCCAGGGTCTGGATCATGCGATGTTTGGTAACGTCGATCTGCGACGCGAAGTAGTAGAGGAGCCCGCCTTCATCGTCCTTGATGGGGCTCAGATGGAGCTGGTTCCAGAACGGCGATCCGTCCTTGCGGAAGTTCAGTATCTCTACATTCGTCTCGCGTTCACGCTCTATCGCCGCTCGAATTTCCGCAACGGCCGCGGGCGATGTTCCCTCCCCTTGTAGGAAGCGGCAATTTCGACCCAGGACTTCATCGGATGTATAGCCGGTCAGATCCAGAAAGGCCTTGTTGGCGAGCACGATGGGATTGTCAGGCTGCCGAGCATCCGTGATGACGATGGGCATGCGCGTGCGCTCGAACGCCGCCGATGCCAACTCCTTGCGATCCGCCCATGCGGTGGTGGCTGCTGCCGCCGGCGCGTCGCCATGCAGGGCTGACGTTGGTTTGAAGTTGTCAGGCACTCTTTGCTCACTTGACAGAGATCAGCGATAACGCCCGACTTCCTACAAGGTTTCCAATGTGATGTTTCGAACCTGACTGGTTGCTGGAGTAAAGCCGCGCGATCGGTTCTTGGGAATGTTTACTCGAGGCGAGGCACAATTGGCCATGACGCAGCTAACATGTGCAACCTACCGGGCAGACCAAGCATCGTCGGCGTGGTCAGTTATGGTCGACACCTTGACCACCATCAAAGGTGAGTCTCGTCGATCTCGGGCTTTTCATGCGACGAACCATAAGCCCCCCGGCGGGTGTCACCTCCGGTTCGCGGAGCGCGCCGTTCGAACGTGGCCAACCAGTTCTCATTCTATCGCCGTGACCCTGCCCGCCCTGTCCAGTCGACAATCGACCTCGGCCTGCCGAACCTCGACGCCCCCTTGCCTCCTATAGTCTATTTGCACCTTGATTGGTGCTGTGAGTGTACCCCCACGCCGATGCAACAACCCTGCGCTCAACGCCCGGACGCGGACAGCGCCAAGCGGTGTGGCGGCGGATGTGATCGCGGAGCGGCAGGCTTGCACAACAGCAGCCGGTATACCGGGCTTCGCTCTCAGGGGTCTCTGAAGCTTGAAAGGATAGCCGTCGGTGAAGCCGCCGTCACCAGATATGGAAGGCTTGAGAATCGGTGGCAAGGCGATCGATTGATTGCCGCCCCTCGCGGACGCAGCGGCCGTAGGCCCAGCCGTTCCTTTGGGTGTGGTGGCTGGACTGCCGCTAGCGGTAGGCGACCCGTCGTCGGCCGCCGGATCATCGCCCGTACCAATACTGGTCGAAACGCCTCCGCTTGCGTTGCCGACATTGCCGCTGGCACCAACGCCAACGCCAACTGATCCCTTGCCCGTGCCAACCGAAGCTCCGACATGTGATCGCCCTGCATCGCCGACGCTCGCTCCCACCCCGACCGATGCGCCTTGCGAACCCGCGTTTACTCCGGCGCCGACTCCGATTCCGCCGACGCTGGCACCTACCCCTTTGTCGAGAGCGCAGGCAGGTCCGACTCCAATCCCGATCATCAGGGCGGCTGCGACGTACTGTTTCATTGCTAGGTTGACCTTCGGCATGGATTCGGGCTCCACGGTCTGTTCACTGGCGCGGGTCGAGCCCTTTCGGTGGTCGGGTCGGCAGCAACGCGAGGGGAAGAGAGATCGGGGCCAAGACAGCAGCCTGTTTCTGTTTTTCTCGCGAGCCCGGTTTGCGCCTCGGTTCAACACCTGATCTGGGTGGTGCACTTGCAACCACACCTGCCGGCTTATGGATCATTCGCGAACGCGCTGCAGCCGCAACCCGGTTCCTGGTTGCGACGTCGTCGATTGCCTCGCGCGCGGCACTCAGGCTCAGGGCCAGACCGGTCGCCCGTTCACGTTCTTCTTCCAGCGCCGCGCTTAACCCGACCGAGGTCCGGTTTGAAGCGTCGCGCTCCTTGCGAACGAGGTCGAGGTCACGGGCAGCTGAATCAGCTCGTTTGCGTTCCAGTTTGAGCGCTTCTCCGGCTTGCCGTAGAACTGCTTCGGCCGCCTCACGGTTCTTATTGGCGTTGGCCAGCTCGACGGCGACCGCATTTGAGGCTGTCTTGAGAGCCTCGATGGTTCGGTGAGCCGTTGTGAGCTCTTGGGACAAGAGCTCAACCTTGTGCCGTTCGTCGTTAAGAGCTTGCGTCACAGCAGTCTCGGGGACGTCCTTGGAGGGCTGGGTTGCTGCGGCGGCGGGCTTCTCACCGCCCCAGAGAGTGGCTTCGGCCCTGAAGCTTTCGATGGCGCGCTGCGCCGTCTGCAGATCGAGCGAAAGGGCTTCGTCCTTTCGCTGCTGCTCTTTCAGAGCTTGTGCTTGCTTGGCTATCTCCGCTCGTGCGGCATCCAATTCGCGTCGCAACATCTCCTGATTTTCGCCAGGCGGCGTTTGCGCCTCTGCGTCGAGTGCCTGTGCTTCGCTTGGCACCAGCTCTCTAGGTGCGGGGGATCCGAATGCCCTTGTCGGTGCCTTGTCGGGCTCTTTGCCGACATCGACGTGCTCTGCAAATGCATCCGACGTGCTGTCGCTAGCTGGGAGAGCCGCTGACTCGTCAGGCGCCCGCTGACAGTGAGCCGGAGATGCGAACAGCAAAACAAGGCATAACGGAAAGAGGGCGAAAATCGCCCCGGCCCTTCCTCCGCGTGTCTCGTGCGGCAAAATCGAAGTCCATCGTCCAATCGAGCTGAACGCAGCGAGGCAAAAATTTGCCCTGGTGCTCTGCACATGACCCATCGCTGAACCTCAAGACCGCGGCCCTCACCGCATTGCATCTCCACCTGTCGAACATCTGGTGCAGCCGAGCAAAAGCGCGAAGCAGCGAAACACCACCGCGCGCGCCAAAGCATCAGTTGGAACCTAACTGCTGGTTCCTCGGTTGCCATCATTCGAACGAACGGGAGATTCGTTCTATAAATGCCTGCCTCGCTTGGCATTCGCCCTTGGCGCCCGTCCATCCAGGCGGAAAATCAACGATCGCCAATCCCACATCGTCTGGCGATTTCGTCGCGTTGATATGTGACGCAATCACCTTCGGCGGCAATCGCTTCACTCGGGCTCGAACGGCAGGAACTGAACACGCAGGCGCCGCATGATACAGCTGGCGAGACCCGCCGCGCCATCCGGTACCGTAGTCGCGTATCGCCAAAAGTCGTGCTGACCTGCCGGCCCGGAACTGCGTTGCAAGCTGGACGGAAATTGCTGCAGCTTGGCTGCTCAGGACCTTTGATGTTCAATTTCGTCTTTGCCACCGGAACGAGCAACTGAACACCGACACCGCATCCACTGAGCACGCCTCCGGGAGTATGGCCATTGTGAGCGCTGCCTGGCGCGGAACGGTCGTTTCTTGTGTCGGATTGCGGTGGCCTTGAACTGAAGAGACCTTCCGTGGGACACAGGAAGTAGTTCGGATGCGATCGCGCGACCGACTACGAGGTGCCCGCCCGGGCCATCAACAGCGGGACTGACTCATCATGGACAGGTTCATTCGAAGCAGCTCTTGCCGGTGACGAACCGCATGATCCTGATTGTCGAGCCACACCTGGATGACGAGTCCGGTCATCCTTTTCGGTATGTACGCGCGGTGATCGCCACTTGCGCTGGTTTGGGGTGGGGGAGCCTCGTCCTTGCGCATCGCGCCTATTCCGGCCCGAAGACGATCAACGGCGCCGAAATCCGGCCGACCTTCCCGCGGAGTTACTATGAACGAAAAGACCGCCGGACCGGCTTATCGCGCGCGCTTGAGCGAGGGTTGCGACCCGTTCTGAAGGCTTTGAAGCGGCTGGTTAACGATCCCGTCAATGGCCCGGACCGGTTTGTCCTGATGGCTGGTAGGGCCGCATTGGCGATCATGGCCGTGCCCGCAATTCTCGTCCTTCTGCTTCCTTATGCATTATGGCGGACGACGAGCGCGGCCCTGGGCCGGTCATCCACGCGCGACACCTGTTCGCCTTTCGTGCGCAGCGTAGCCCGCCAGATCGACAACACATCGGGCGAATTGAGCTTGCTGGTACCGACGGCGACCCCGGCCATGCTGGCCGAGCTACTTGCCTTGCCTGTGCTGTTGGCGCGACCGCTGCCCAAAATGGCGTGCGTCTTTCATGAAGATCCGCGCCTTTATGCAAATTGGTATCGTCCTCTGGACCTCGATTGCCTGGCACACCGCCTCCGTGGCTCCGGCTGGAAAGCCGGTATACGCTTTTACGCAACCAACCCGCTGCTCGCTATGGAGATGTCCAAGCTGCTGGACGCGCCGGTGTGCGATTTTGGAGATGTCTTCGACGAAGACGAAGTGGCATCTCTGGGCATGATCGCGGCGGGACAGCATGTGGAGGCGGACGAGCTGTCTGCCAAAGAGGCTCTACTCTTCACAGAACTGTCGCAGCGCAAAAAGTCCGGCAGGCGCCTGGCCGTTTGCCTAGGGGCGTTGCGTCCGGACAAGGGCGGCACTCAGCTTCGCTCTATAGTTTGCGCACTTGACGGCTCATCGAGCGATTTCGATCTCGTCATCCAGGCAGCTCGCTGGCCGAACAGCTTGCGTTCAGAATGTCTGGCGCTGAAGAGCCGGAAGGATGTGATCGTCATCGAGAGACCACTCTCGGCCTCTGCCTATCTCCAGCTCGTATACCTGTCGGACGTCGTTCTGCTTCCATATGATGCCGAGGCGTATCGCTGCCGCGTCAGCCGTGTATTCATCGAGGCTGCTCTTGCAGGGCGGCCGGTGCTGGCCTCTCAAGGAATCGCGGCGGAAACCGATCCGGCGCCGTCGTCGTCTCGATTCATTTCGAACTGGTGTGCCTGGCCAGACGAGGCCGTCAAGCTGCTCGATTCCTCTTCTCCCGATACTCTGGCCCACCGGGCGCGCGAGCGGATCTCAGGGGGCACCTGGAACCGCTGGTCCGAGGCTGCGACCTGGCTTTGCACCCCATCACAGCCGATCGTTTTGCCTAAGCCAGTCTTGTATGTGCGACCGTCCTGGTTCGCGACTGGCAGCGCCACGGTGTTCGATCAGCATCTGCGCTACCTGGCCGACAGGGGACTGCCGGTCATAGAGGTAATCGTCGTTTCCGATCGCGATCGCAAGGCGCAACGCATGTCCTGGCGGGCCGCCCTGACCGACCGCGACTCCAGCTCGGCTGTGCTCACTTGTGTGTCCGCTCGGCGATCAGGCGTGGTCGGGTCATTGCAACGCAGGCTTTTGCATATTGACACGGAACGGCGAAGCCAAGCCGTTTATCTGGCGGAGCAGTCAAGGCTCTCGCCCCTCCCGTCCATTGTGAGAGAGATCGGCCTTGATCGAGGCTTCTCCTTCATTCTGGTGAATCACTATTTCCATCTGCCATTCATCAAACCCCTCAAGCATCGCTCTCCTGTGTGGCTGGAGACGCATGATTTGCAGGCTCGACAGATAATCCTGAGACGGGAAATCAATCGCTCGACCGGTATCGAAGACGCATTCGAAGACCTCGTCGCTGACGAGATGTCGTATCTACGCCGCGCCGATGTCATCGGTGCCATCAACGTTGATGAAGAGGCCTTTTTCCGCGCTCACCTCGGCTCGGAAGGATCAAGAGTATTGCTTTGCCAACCCTCGATCTTCCTGCATCCGTGTGACGAGGTCGCTCCTGAGTGTGACGTGCTCATCGTCGCGAGCGACAACCAGTCAAATGTGAGCAGCCTCTCGTGGTTTGTGCATCATGTATTGCCCAAACTGGATCCGACGCGATCGGTCAAAGTGGTCGGGAGCATACAAAAAGTGGCGCAGCAGGAGCGCCTGCTGCACGACCAGGTCCAATACCTTGGCGTCGTAAAGAACCTAGCGCCTCATTATAAGTCGGCGCGTCTTGTCGCCATGCCAATCATTGCCGGCGCGGGAATTGCAATCAAGGCGCTGGAAGCTCTCGCCGCCGGTCGTCCAATTGTCGCGTCGCCACTTGCCTTTCGTGGGCTTCCTCCGGATTTCCAGCCCCCTGCGCCGACGCCGACATCCGATGCTTTTGAATTCGCCGCGGCCATCGATCGGCTGCTCAACGATGAGCAAGCGCGTGGCGAGGCGCTTCAGTCCACGCGGAACGCTAACCTGGCTCTCGGAATGAGAGAGCGCTTCGAATCCCAGATGGCGCAAGCTGTCGAGCGCCTCGCGAATCGCGCCATCAGCTAAGGCCCTATCCACGCCTCGCAATCAAGCATCGCCCGGGCAAAAGGCATTTAAAACGGCCATTCCAACGGTACGAAGGATTGGCAACATGCCTTCTGCGAACGCCTGGGAATTCGCTTCCGTGGACCTCACGTCCAAGACGGACCAATGATCTGGCTGGCTCTACCTCCTCTTCCAAAAATTCTCCATGGAGAGGTAGGTGAACGAGGCGGTCCAGCTCAACAGCACCAGGCCGGTGAGCGCCTCCGACGAAGCAATCAGTCGGAGCGGACCCTCGGCTCTGATGTCGCCCACTCCCAGCGTGGTGTAATTGGTGACGGAGAAATACAGGAAGTCGATCCAGCCGCCGGAAATTTCTCCGACGATTTCGCCTAAGAGCCCGTAGCTATGGAGGCCCCAGAAGACGAAACCGTAAAACGTAATCTCCACGGTATGCGCGGCAAGTGCTCCGAAGATTACGATCAACAGTCGTCCTCGGCTCGGGAACCCGCCGACCTCGGCTGAACGGGCAGAGCTTGCGACCATTTTGAAGGCCTCATAGTGGACTAGAACACACGCGATCGCCAGAATGAGCGATACGAGACTGACTGCGATGACGTTCATGACGATGCACCGTTCAAGGAAGCTTCGTGTTGATCGCGCGATTCAGTGCCTGTGTGAAGGTCTGTTTTTCTGGAACGCTTTAGGAACGAGTCTACGCGAGCGACTTAGCTCGGGCAGACCGGGATCGAAGTGCACGATCCACTAGAGGATGTCCGATACAGGCTGTCGACCTCTTCATCGACTTCCTCACGTTTGATCCCGAGCGCTTTAGCGTCCGAAAATACCTTGTGTGAGTTCGTGGATCGAAACGACGTCAGCTCCGACGTTTCCGGGACGTTGTTGAAAGTCCGACCGCGGAGGAAGTTATCCCCCGCGTACTTCATGTCGCGATAAGCTCAAGCCCAGGTTTCGCCACTTGACGCTCGCGCCGGCCGCACCAGAGTCCAATGCATGGCTAGCGGCCTCAACATCGGGGATGAGGTGGCGATCGACGCCACCATAATTCGACGCGTCACCGACGACAGGATCAGCGTGTCGATACCGACCTACGGATTTCCGCATTCCGTTCGGGATAGCACCACGAAGGTCGTCAAAGGCCAGACCATGGAACTGATCGGCAGCGTCACACGGGTCGAGAAGGACGCCGTGACCGTCAGCCTGGGTGGCCCGGTGGTGACGGTCGCGCTTGATGTTGTGCGGCGAGTGACGCCCAGGGCGCGTTAGTCAGCCAAGGACCATCCCGGCGAATACCACAGTGAGGAGCAGTGATACCGGCACGGCTAGCAGACAGCACAGCTCGATGGTTTTTGTATCTTGCCGCTTGTCCATCTCACCGCCTCCACTCGCATTGTTCGCTGTCCTTTTGACGCTAACGGGGTGGCCGATGGAAGCGGTTCCGCGCGGGATGCGGTTAGAGATGCTGTCGAGTGGTGTATATTAGCAACACCTTGACCGACCCCGGGAAGGCGTGACGCAAGAGTAGCCCGCGGCAGGTAACCGGCGGCGATAGCACGATATGGCGTGCGCCACCGCGTACTGAGTTTACGCCACACCGGCCGCGAACGGGACGGCTGTGGCTGGAACCACGCAGCGCTACGCCGTGCCACACCACGTGATGCTTGCACCAGTTGCGCGGTTCCGGGACGGCCAGCCCAACGGCACTACATTCACTTGAACTAATGCTTGCTGTTCCTGGTCCGCTGATTATGGTTGAGTGTTCCTGCGCCGGCACTGGATACGGACTTGCCTCGTCGATCAGTTCGATCGCACCTGCTTGCTTTGACTGCCGCCTCGGTTATCCCGGTGTGGCTCTTTGCCGGCTATCTGCTAGGCCAATATGCACTGCATGAACGATATCGTTTTGAGCAGGACGCCGTGCAAACGGCTCGACAAGTGTCGCTCGTCGTAGAGGGCGAGCTGGCAAATCTCCACACCATCCTCGACGGCCTTTCCAAATCCGCCGCGCTCGCCAACGGCGATCTGCAAGCCTTCCACCGCGAGGCGCTCGATCTTGTCCATGGGACGAACCGGATGATCGTCCTGCGCGATCTTGGCCGCAATCAGTTGATGAACACCGAAATCGGCTACGGTGCCGCCTTGCCGCCGGTCACCGCGATAGAAGCTGTCGACGTCGAGACACTCAACCGTTCCGGTGTTTTCGTCAGCGGTGTCTTCACCGGCAAGGACTCAGGCGAATACCGCGTGGCTGTTGCCATTCGGGTGCCCGCCCCGAAGGGGGAAGACCTGCTTCTTTCGCTTTCTGTACCGACTGCCCGGATCCGCGATGTTTTGATGCCGGCCGTCCCGGAAGGATGGACTGTGGGCGTGGGAGATCGCGACGGAAATTACGTAGCCCGATCCAAGTTGCACGAAGAATGGACGGGAAAGCGCGGATTGCCCGAATACGTGGAAAAGATAGTCGGGCGCTCGGGCTCATTCACGTCCCGGAACTTCGAAGGAGAGACGTTGCTGGCAGGCTATTACAGGTCTCCGCGATCTGATTGGTTCTACACCGCGAACGTGCCGCTTTCAGCAGTGCAGGCGCCGCTTTGGCGCTCGCTTGCCGCGATTTGCGGGATAGGTCTCCTGTCGCTTCTTGTTTCCGTTGCCCTGGGATATTTCGTCGGCAAGAGATTTACGCAGGCCACCTCTGAACTGGCGAGACGGGCCGAAGCGCTGGGTCATGGCCGCAGCGTCGAACCCCTGTCGACTTCGGTTAGGGAGTTCGCTGCCATCGCCCAGGCAATGGTGGATGCAGAGCGGGCGATCGCCCAACGGCGCTACGAGTTGGAGGCGGTGTTGGAGACAGCGCCGGCGGCAGTCTGGTTTACCTATGATCCGAAGGCTCTTCAGGTTATCCGCAACCGCTTCGCGGCCGAACTTATGGGCCTGCCGACGGACGCGCACAAATCGTTCGGCAGGCCCGAACTCGTCATCGACACCGTCGCCGTCCAGGACGGGCACATAGTAAGCCGCGAAGACCGCCCTCTGAGCCGCGCCATGCGCGGGCAGCTGACGGATCATGAAGAGTTCGCCTACACGCTGCCGTCGGGTGTCGAGCGCTTCCTACTTTCCAGCGCACGCCCAATTCGCAACCCAGGCGGCGGCATTATCGGCGCCGTGCAAATCAGTCTCGACATCACGGAACGCAAACGCGGCGAGGAGCAGCTAAAATTGCTGACCAATGAGCTGAACCACCGCGTGAAGAACATCCTTGCCGTGGTTCAGTCCATTGCCTCCCAAACACTGCGCAACGCCACAAGCCTGCCTGAAGCAGGACGCACGCTCTCCAGCCGTCTCGTCTCGCTGGCCAAGGCCAACGACCTGCTTATCCAGCAGAACTGGAGTGGCGCCGACGTCAAGGATCTGATTGCCACATCGGTCAGCTCACACGCACCGATCGACCGCTTCAAGATTAGCGGCGAGTCGGTCTGGCTACCACCGAACGTCGCTCTTTCGGCCGCCATGGCTTTTCATGAGCTTACGACGAACGCGCTAAAATATGGAGCACTGTCGAACGAAACCGGCACGGTGTCCATTCGGTGCAAGCTTGCCGGTCAAAAACAGCATCGCTGGCTCGATCTGGAATGGCGCGAACGGGGAGGTCCGCCTGTTGAACCGGTCGAGCGAAAGGGCTTCGGCACGCAGCTCCTCGAGCGCGTGTTTTCGTCCGGCACCTCAGGACGCGTCACTCTGAAGTTCTACAAATCGGGACTGGTCTGCACCATGCGAGTGAATTCTGCGTCTCCGCTCAATCCCGCGATGGACAACGACGATACTCCCGGACGCGAAATGTAGAGATCTTCCCAGCGAAGCTTTCCCTGCGGCGCAGGTGCAGAACTTGGCGCACACAACCCTAGGATGCGCTTTTGAGGCACCGTTTCTGCTGCGAATTCCTTGCGACACGCCGACCCTCAAGCCAAGGGATCACTTCAGCTCTGACGACCAAGGAAAATTCACATACTCGTTGCGGCTGTCGTAACAGGTATTTCCGTACATCTTCAGGTAGTCGTTACGGCGTGCCGGATCGGCATAAACCGAAGCTGGATCCAGCAAGTCGGCATCGTACTGCTCAAGGTTGGCGCTTGTCAGTGCAATAGGCAGGATATCCATTGCCTGCGGGATGCTTTTGCCGTCGAGCCAATCGGCCGCAAACTGCCCCATGGCATACCCGAAGACCGGCGACGATAAGGCGATGCTCGCCTTGTATTGAGAGCATTGCCCTGGTCGCGTGTCTTGCGAAGTTCTCTTGTATAACGAGCGGCTGCATAGGCAGCCCCGGCAACGACGGCGACGATGACGAGCCCTCCGACCGCAGAAACAAGCCGCAGCCATCGGCTGTTGGCACGCTGCTCGGCGACACCGGATGTAAGTCGGTCATCCGCCCGCCCGATAACGCCCGAGAAGAACACATTGGCTTCGTCCGTCAGAGCCTTACCTCTGTTAGTTCGGAACAAAGCCTCGACCTCTGCATCCCGCTGGTCGCGCTTGAGCGCTATCGTCTGATCGAATTCCCCGAACTTGGCGACGATGATTGCAGTGAGCCGTTGCAGTGTCGATTGGGAATCGGGATAGGAAGTCAGCAAGGTCTGCAGCGCTTGCAGGTGGCGCTGCGCTTGGGCTTCGGCTGTTTGATACGGCCCAAATAGATCTCGTTGCCGGTGATCACGAAGCCGCGTTCTGACGCCTCAGCCGTCTGCATCGCATTTCTCAATTCGACCGCCGCGACCCGGGTGTCGCGCGCCGCGATTGCATCATCGAAGTAGGATTGCGCCCTCTGGCCAAGCCAGAAGTTTGTGACCACGATAGCCATCAGCGCCGTAAACCCTATCAGCAGGGAGGCGGACGTTAGTCGGACAAGGTTACGGCTGGGAACTGACATCAGCGCATTCCTGCCCGATTTCGCCTCTGTGCGCCGTCGTGTAGTAACGGCCAACGAGCCCTCGGCGAGAAAGCGATACCCTCCCGGGCGATCTACCCGATCGCATTGGAGGCCGTGCAGCGCCTGGATGCACTATGGAGCGCGAGATCGACGGATTGAGCGCTGAAGCGCGTGCTTGCGCCCGGCCAGGAGCGTAGCGCTCCACTGCTGGGAGGACCTTCACGCCAGGAAGCGCTCCTTCGGATCTCAATAGGACATCGAAATGTTTTGAATCATCCGCGCCATCAGGCCGGGAACAGGAATGCGGTAGCGGGATCGAAAAAGATACGTTGACCCGGCGCGATGGCGCTGATCGCGCCCTCTGCATCGGAGGTCGGCCTAACATCGATTTCATGCCCGCTGGCGATGCGGGCCACGACGCGCCGGCGGTCGCCGAAGAAGGCGGTATCGACGATCTCTACGGCAAGTGCCACGCTCGCCGGCCCAGGCGTGAGGCGGAAGGCCTCCGGGCGCACCATCAGCCGGACCTTCTGGCCATGGCCGAAGAGCGTTGTCGTCTTGACGCCGGTGACGATCGAGCCGTCGGCGAGGCGGATCGTTGACGCACCTCCCGTGCTTTCCAAATGCTCTGCCGGCAGGAAATTCGAGTTGCCGATGAAGCCGGCGACGAACTCGCTCGCCGGCCGGAGGTAAAGATCCTCGCCGGTGCCGATCTGTTCGATGCGGCCTTCCCTGAACAGGGCGATGCGATCCGAAAGATGCAGCGCCTCTTCCTGGTCGTGCGTGACATAGAGGATGGTGACGCCGGTCTCGCGATGGATGCGGCGGATCTCGGCCTGGATCTCCTGGCGGAGTTTCTTGTCGAGGGCCGACAGCGGTTCGTCCATCAACAGGATCGGCGGGTCGTAGGCGAGCGCGCGGGCAAGCGCCACGCGTTGCTGCTGGCCTCCAGACAGCGCGCCCGGATGGCGGTCGGCGAAGTTTTCGAGGCGCACCAGCGCCAGCATGTCGGCGACCTTGCGCCTGATCTCGCCGTCGGGCCGGCGGCGCACGCGCAGCGGAAAGGAGACATTCTCGGCGACGCTCAGATGCGGAAACAGCGTGTAGCGCTGGAAGACCATGCCGATGTTGCGCTTGTGCGACGGCACCGAAAGCAGCGACCTGTCCTCCAGCAGCACATCGCCCGAGCTCGGATCCTGGAAACCGGCGATGGCGTAGAGCGTGGTCGACTTGCCGGAGCCCGACGGGCCGAGGAACGTCAGGAACTCCCCCTTGGGTACATCGATGGTGACGTCATGGACGGCGACGAAGGCGCCGAACGTCTTTCTCACCGCGCGTATCGACAGGAAGGGTCGGGTCATCTGGACAATTTTCTGCGAAGGAGTGCGGTCACGATCATCAGGCAGAGAGTCAGGCCGACGAGCAGGCTGGAGGCGGCGGCGACGACCGGGCTGAGGTCGGCGCGCAGGCTGCCCCAGATCTTCACCGGCAAGGTCTGCAAGGTCGGGCTTGCCATGAAGATCGCCACCACGACCTCGTCCCATGAGGCCAGGAAAGAGAAGATCGCCGCCGAGAAGATGCCGATCCTAATCGACGGCAAGGTGATCCTCAGCCGCGCCTGCAACGGGCTGGCGCCGCAGACGACGGCCGCGTCCTCGATGGATTTGTCAAAACCCTCAAGCGCCGTGGTGATCGGGATGAGGGCGAAAGGCAGCGCCAGGACGGTGTGGGCGATGACGAAGCCGACCGTGGTGCCGGCAAGGCCGATGCGCAGGAAGAAGGCGTAGATGGCGATGGCGAAAACGACGACTGGCAGCACCATCGGCGTTAACAGCAATCCGCGCAGGACCTGGCGTCCGCGAAACTCACTCCTGACCAGGCTGAAGGAGGCGAACAGGCCGATGATGACGGCGAGGATGGCGGCCATTGCGGCAATCCGGGCGCTCGTCAGCGCGGCATCGATCCAGGTCGGGTCGGCCAGCAATTGCTGGTACCATTTCAGCGTCCAGCCGGGTGGCGGGAAGGCCAGCCAGCGCGATGCGCCGAACGACAGGAGCACGATGAAGACCACCGGCAGCAACAGGAAAGCCGCGACTGCCGCGGTGAAGCCGACAAGCGCCACGCGCAGCCATCCGAGCCGGTCATAGTCGAGCAGCATACTCAGATCCCTCCGCCGGCGCGCTTGGCCCCGACCAGGCGAAGCTGGATCGCGTAGAGCGCCATGGTGACGACAAGCAGGACGAAGGCGGCCGCACTTCCGAGACCCCAGTTGAGCAGCGACTGCACCGTCTGGGCGATCATTTCGGCCAGCATCATGTTGGATGTGCCGCCGAGCAAGGCCGGCGTGACGAAATAGCCGAGCGACATGACGAAGACCATCAGGCCGCCAGCGGCGACGCCGGGAAGCGACAGCGGCAAGAGGATGCGGCGGAAGGCCTCGAACGGGCTTGCGCCGCAAAGGGCCGCGGCGCGCAGCGTCATCGGGTCTATCGCCCTCAGTGTGCCAACCAGTGGCAGGATCATGAAGGGCAGCATGATGTAGACCATTCCGATGGTGACGCCGGCCAGATTGTTGATGAGCGGCAGCGGCTCATGGATGATGCCCAAACCCATCAGTGCCCTGTTGATGACGCCGGTGCGCTGCAACAGCACCATCCACGCATAGGTGCGGGTGAGAAGGTTCGTCCACATCGACAGGATGATGATGCCGAAGACGATCGAGCCCTTGGCCGGCGGCATGATCGCCAGCATCCAGGCAACGGGGAAAGCCACCAGGATGGTGACGGCGGTGACGACCGATGCGACCAGGAAGGTATTGAGGAACACTCGCACATAGGTGCCGCTGCCGAACAGCTCCGCGTAGTTCTGTAAGCCCGGTTCGGGATCGGTGACGCTGCGCAGCAGCAGGGCAACCACCGGCACGATGAAGAACAGGCCAACCAGAAGCAGGGCCGGCAAGGCGCTGCCGCTGCCAGCTGGCAGGCCGGCAACCGAGCTACGTCCGAAAGAACTTCCCTGCATCGAGCGGCCCTGTCTCGAAACGGGGCGCGCAAGCCGCGCCCCGTCGGTCTGCAACGGTGTTACTTGGTCTGCCAGGCATACCAGCGCGTGGCGATCTCGTCGCGATGCTCGGCCCAGTAGTTCATGTCGAGGTTGATCTGGCCATCGATATGGGCATCGGGCAGGGCCTTGACCGCGTCGGCGGGCATCTCCGCCTTGGCCTTGGTGTTGATGGGCGCATACCCGCTGGCCTCGGCGAATTTCGCCTGGCCGGCCGGGCTGGTGGCGGCGGCGAGGAACTTCATCGCGCTGTCCTTGTTCTTGGCGCCCTTCGGCACGACGAGCACGTCGGCGGCGGTGAGGTTCTGCTTCCAGGCGACGCCGACATCGGTGCCATCCTGCTGGAGGGCGAAGACACGCCCGTTCCACAACTGACCGAACGAAACCTCGCCGGAAGCAATCAGCTGCTGTGATTCAGCGCCGCCGCTCCACCAGACGATATCGGATTTGATGGTATCGAGTTTCTTGAAGGCACGGTCGAGATCAAGCGGATAAAGCTTGTCCGCCGGCACGCCGTCGGCCAGCAAAGCGATTTCGATGACGCCCGGCGCCGACCATTTGTAGAAGGTCCGCTTGCCGGGAAACTTCTTGGTGTCGAACATGTCCGCCCAGCCGGTCGGTTCGCCCGTGACTGTGCCCTTGTTCCAGGCGAGCACGAAGGAATAATAGAAGCTGCCAACGGCATGCTCATTGCTGAAGCGCGGGTCGAGATCGGCCTTGGGCACGACCGCATAGTCGATCGGCTCCAAAAGCCCATCCTTGGCAGCCTTGATGGCGAAATCCATCTCCACGTCGACGACATCCCAGGTGACATTGCCGGCGTCGACCATGGCCTTGAGCTTGCCGTAGTCGGTCGGCCCATCTTGCAACACCTTGATGGCGGAGCTGGCTTCGAAGGGTGCCGCCCAGGATTTGGTCTGCGCTTCCTGCGTGGTGCCGCCCCAGCTGGTGAACGCCATTTCATCGGCCTTGGCGACGGTTGTCGTGAGCAGCCCGGCCAGCAGGCCGGTCAGGATCAGTTTCATGTCATTCTCCTCTGGTTGGTTTGTTCTGTTTTTTGTTCTTCACAGTGCTCCGTCGCCGTACGGTTCTCAGCGCAT
Source organism: Mesorhizobium sp. URHB0026 (assembly GCF_054059755.1). Classification (NCBI taxonomy): domain Bacteria; kingdom Pseudomonadati; phylum Pseudomonadota; class Alphaproteobacteria; order Hyphomicrobiales; family Phyllobacteriaceae; genus Mesorhizobium; species Mesorhizobium sp. URHB0026. The sequence goes on from NZ_JBSSCN010000001.1 coordinate 5,634,090, forward strand.
GACGAAGGGATCGGGGATCGGCTCGTCCGAGGTGTTGATCCAGACGGATTTCGAGCGTGTGTAATCTCTGATGGCCTCGAGCCCGCCTTCGCGGCCGAGGCCTGACTGGCCGTAGCCGCCGAAGGGAACGAGCGGCGATACGGCGCGATAGGTGTTAACCCAGACTACGCCGGCATGAATGTCGCGCGCCATGCGGTGGGCCTTGCCGAGATTGCTGGTGAACACGCCGGAAGCCAGGCCGAAGGGCGTGTCGTTGGCGAGTGCTAGCGCCTGCGCCTCGGTGTCAAAGGCAAGCACGCTGAGCACCGGCCCGAACAATTCCTCGCGCACACAGGGCAGGTCGCTGCCGCCGGCATCGATGATGGTCGGTGCGTAATAGAAGCCGCTGCCGGCTGGCCGTGTTCCACCAGTGATGAGCGTGCCGTCACTGGCGAGGCTTTCCGCGACAACCTTCTCGATCCAGTCGCGTTGGCGCAGCGTGGCGAGCGGACCCATTTCGGTCGTCGGATCCTGCGGATCGCCGATGCGGATGGCTTCGGCCTTGCGCTTGAGGCGGGCGAGGAATTCATCCTTCACCGAACGTTCAACCAGTAGCCGCGAGCCAGCGACGCAGCTCTGTCCGGTCGCGGCGAAAATGCCGGCGACCACCGCGTTGGCAGCGCTGTCGAGATCGGCGTCGGCAAAGACGACAACCGGGCTTTTGCCGCCGAGTTCGAGCGTGGTGTAGGCGAGGTTCTCTGCTGTGTTCCTGACGATGGCGCGCGCCGTCGACGGACCGCCGGTGAAGGCGACGCGCGAAACCAGCGGATGGCTGGTCAGGCGCCGGCCGCAATCATGGCCAAAGCCGGTGAGGATGTTGACGACGCCTGGGGGGAAGCCGGCCTCCTGGACAAGTTCGGCAAAGGCGAGCAGCGGCGCCGGGCCGTCCTCGGAGGCCTTGAGCACGATGGTGCAGCCGGCGGCAAGCGCCGGACCGAGCTTGACGGCCGAAAGGAAGAGCTGCGAGTTCCACGGCACCACCGCGGCGACGACGCCGATCGGCTCGCGGCGGATGGTGACGTCGAGATCCGACTTGTCAACAGGCACATGTGCGCCTTCGTGCTTGTCGGCGAGCCCGGCATAGTAGCGATAGTAGTCGCCGACATAGGCAATCTGGGCGCGGGTCTCGCGGATGATCTTGCCGGTGTCGCGCGTCTCGAGTTCGGCCAACCGTCCGGCGTTGGCGGCGACGAGGTCACCGAGCTTGAACAGCAGTTTTCCACGCGCTGTCGCCGTCATCGTCCGCCACGGGCCCGAGCGCAGCGCGCGGTGCGCCGCTTCGATGGCGCGGTCGACATCCGCTTCGCTCGCCGCCGGCATCCTGGCCCAGGCCGCGCCAGTCGACGGGTCAACGCTGTCGAAAGTGGCGAACGGCTCGTCGAATCGGCCATCGATGAAGTTCCTGAAAACAGCGTCGGTCATGGGCTCACGATCGGAGGAAGGCCGGCATCACCCGGTCGATGAACAGTTGCAGTGATTGCATTTTGCGCTGGTGCGAAAGGCCGCTGTCGATCCAGATCGAGTACTGGTCGTAGCCGAGCGCCTCATAGGTCTTCAGCCTGGCGATGACCTCATCGGCTTCGCCGATGACCAGGTTCCGCCTGATCTTGTCCGGCGCATACTGCGGCATGGCCGCGATCTCGTCCGCCGTCAGCGGCTCCAACATGCCTTGGTGCACCGGCTTCTTGTTCTGGAACCAGGCGCCGAACTGGCAGTAAAAGGTTGACAGGTCCTGGGTGAGACGATCGGCGTCGGCCGCGTCCACGGCGACGAAAGTGTGCATCAAAAGCATGATTTCTGGTCGTTCGATCTCGGGATGCGCGGCGCAGGCGGCGTTGAAGCGCTGCATCAGGCTCGTCACCTCGTCATCGCCGGAAGCCAGCGGCGTCACTTGGACCTTGCATCCGTTGGCGACTGCGAAATCGTACGAGTTCGGGTCGCGAGCCGCCACCCAGATCGGCGGGTAGGGTTTCTGCAGTGGCTTGGGCGAGGAGGTGGTGGCGGGGAATTGCCAGAACTCACCGGAGAGTTCGAAGTCGCCGTCCCAGAGGCGGCGGATCGCCGGTATGATCTCGCGCATGCGCTGGCCGGCGCCCCATGCGTCAAGGCCGGGAAAGATGCGCTGATATTCATAGCTGTAGGCGCCGCGCGCGATGCCGATGTCGAGCCGTCCGCCGCTGATGACGTCGGCCATCGCCGCTTCGCCGGCAAGCTTGATCGGGTGCCAGAAGGGCGCGATCACGGTACCGGTGCCGAGGCGGATGCGGCTGGTTTTGGCGGCGAGATAGGCAATGTTGATGAAAGGGTTCGGCGAGATGGTGAATTCCATGCCGTGATGCTCGCCGATCCAGGCGGTCTCGAAGCCAGCCTGTTCGGCCAGCAGGACCAGCTCCTCGAGCTCGGTCACAAGCTCGGAATGCGGCTTGGTCAGGTCCGAGCGTTCCATGTGCACGAAGAGCGAGAATTTCATCCGTGGTCACCTGTATTGACGGTGGAAGCGCTGGGTCTGGCGAGCGGCCGGACCTCGCCTTCGACATTGTTGCCGACATAGACACCGAATGCATCCACCGAGCATTCCCTGACATAGCGCGAGAGCATCGAGCGGATCGCCGGATCGGCGATCTTCAACCGTTCGATCGCGTCGATCTCGATCAGCCGGATGCCGCGATCGCTGGAAGCGGGCACGTCGAACGTGCCGCGATAGTAGACATGCGTGCGCGAAACAGGTCCGGCGTCGTCCCAGACGGCGAACAGGAAGCCGAGCTGGGCCTCGATGGCCTTCGCCGCAAGCAGCCCTCGGAGGCTTTTGTCATCGCCAGCCGAGCCCAATCCTCGGCCGCGCGGCAGTTCGAAACCATCCGCCGTCTCCAGGAACAGGATCCTGCCACCATTTTCGAGGATGGCACCGACATCGGTGCCGGGCTGGGTGGCGGCCAGCGCGTCCTGGCTGAGGCCGGGGGCGACATAGGCGCCGCGGCAATAACCGAGCGGCTGCGCGGAATTGTGCTCGAAATCGCGGACGCGGCCGATGAGGATCGAATGATCGCCTGCCTCGACCAGCCGTTCCATGTCGCAGTCGAAGGATGCGACCGAGCCGTCGAGCACCGGGCTGCCGGTCCGGCCGGGCTGCCAGCCGACGGAGGCGAATTTGTCCGACGCCTTCGAGGCGAAGATGCCGGAGGCGGCCTTCTGATCCTCGTTGAGCACGTTGATGGCAAAGCTCTTGGCGGTGGCGAAGACGGGATGGCCAAGCGCCTTGTGGGCGATGCAGACCAGCACCAGCGGCGGATCGAGCGAGACGGAAGTGAAGGAGTTCGCGGTGAAGCCGCGCGGCTCGCCTTCCGGGCCGATCGTGGTGACGATGGTGACGCCGGTCAAGAAGGAACCCAGTGCCCGGCGGAACTCGCCGTTGTCGAAAGCGGCGCCCATTTCCGCAGCACTTCTTTGCTCGATCGCTTCGTCCTCTCCGAGGAAATCGACGATATGCCGCGCTGTCAGATCGGGTGCCGCGACCGCCATCATGTGCTTCTCGTCCGGCAGCACCGTGCAGCGGCCAAGCGGCGCCAGGCGCGCCATCGCCGCCGACATTGCCGGCGAAGAATTCCTGTCCTCGGAACCGGTCATGAACAGGGCCGGTACGGCAAGCGTCGGCAGGCGATCAGCGTGGTCGCCGTCGGCACGAGCGAACAGGCGGTAGGTGCGGGCATAGCCTTCGGGGTCGACCGCGCCCAGTGCGGATGCCGTCTTCTGCGCTGCAGCCTTCAGCTCAGCTGGCACCGGATCTCCGAACCAGCGGGCAATGGTCAGTGCCGTGCCGGCCGCGTCACTATGGCCGGTGAGCGCCACCGCGCGTTGACGAACGGCTTCGGCCAGTTCAGGTGGCCGCCGGAACACGGCATTCAGCGAGACGATGCGGCGGACGCGCTCCGGTGCGTTGAGCGCGAGTTCCTGGGCAACCAGCGCACCCATCGAGTGGCCGACGACGGACACCCGATCGAGGCCGAGATGATCGAGCAGGCGAATGGCCTGATCCGCGTAGTCGGCGAGTTCCGGGTTCGGCGGCGGCAGCGGGGACCGGCCATGGCCGAGCATGTCGATGGCGATGACGTCGAAGCTCTCGGCCATGCGGTCGATCTGCGGCTGCCAGATCGCTGCGTTCATGCCGACGCCGTGGATTAACAGCACCGGTGCGCCCGCGCCGGCACGGATGAAGCCAGTGCCGTCGGGCGCCGTGCCCTGTCGAGCCCACGCGGAAGCGTCAGCCATGCACGTCCCCGAGTTCCTTGAGGTCCTGGTAGCGGTCACCTATGCGATGATGCGGGCGGCCGCCGATCGAAGCACCAAGCGCCACCACCAGCTCGTCCGGCGCCGGCGCATCGCCAATCTGGAAATGCACGGTCAGGTAGTGCGAGCGCCGTCCTTCGTCATTCTTATCCATCAGCGGGATCATGATCGGCGTGTTCGGCCCGCCGCGCAGATTGGTGAAGGCAAGATAGGTCTTGGCGCCGACGGCGCGACGGTAATGATTGCCGAAATGCAGTGTATGGATCAGCGCCGAGGCATGCTCGATCTCGCCTGACGTGCCGCAAATGGCCGCCTTGCCATAGCCCTCGATCGCCTCGCCGGAACCGGCGATGGCAATGATCTCCCGGGTCAGGATCTCTCCCAGCATCGGCGCGCACGCGCGGATTTCGGGTGACAGATCCTCGGTGAAGCCGCGACCGGCCCAGGGATTGGCCAGCACCGCGGCGACGCCGATCAGGCGTAGCGGCCGGGGCGCGGCCTTGCCGCCTTCGATCAACGTGTTCTCGGTATAGGTCACGATCTTGCGAATGGCAGGCTGCATTGCAATCCTCGGGTCCGTGATGCCATGGGGGACGCATCGATCCCTGTACCATCTTATGGTATACCATGCTATGGAGCGCCAAGTCCCTTGTCAACCGGGCATGGAATCTGTTTTCATGCCGGCGCAGGAGGCAACACATGCCAGACGACACGCTCCGCATCGACCGCAGCGCCAAGACGTTGAGGACGCTGGCGCTGGAGCGCATGCGCGAAGCGATTATGGATTTCCATTTCCAGCCCGGCGAAAGGCTGGTCGAGCGGCCGCTTTGCGACCAGCTTGGCGTCAGCCGTTCCGTCGTGCGCGAGGTTCTGCGTCAGCTCGAGGCGGAGGGGCTCGTGCAGATGATCCCTGGGCATGGGCCGGCGGTGGCGAGGCCGGATCTTGGCCGCACCGACGAGATTTACGAGCTCAGGGCGCTGCTTGAAGGCATCGCGGCGCGCGCCTGCGCCCTGTCGGCGACCAGCGAGCAGCTGGCTACGCTCGAACGCGCGCTGGCGGATCTGTTCGATGCGTGGGCATCGGGGACACCGCCGGCAGTGATGCGGGCAACGACGAAATTCTACGAAGCGCTATTCGAGGCTGCCGACAAGCGCGTCGCTTGGGAAATCGTCAGCGGCCTGAATGTCCGCATCAATCAGCTCCGTTCGATGACCATTCTTTCGGAGAACCGCCGCGAGCCAGCCATCACCGAAATGACTGAGATCATGGATGCGATAAGGGCGCGCAAGCCCCAGGAGGCGGAAGCGGCGGCACGGCGCCATGTCGAATCGGCTTGGAAGATCGCTCGAGATAAACTTAGCCTGGTCTAGAACCGCGTGAGTCCAGCTACCCTTCCAAGCGCTTTGCTGAAATGTCTGCTTGCAGGCAACCGAAAAACGGAACTCCACGACTGAAATAGGCGCTTTTCAGACAGGCAGCCTTGGGGCCTCACTCGCCGCATCCACCCCGTGGATTTGAAACACTGACTTCGCAATATCCAGACCAATCGTCGTAACGTTGCCCATCATAGATCTCCTCCAGCTTCTGGCCCAACGATCATACCGCAGGGCGGGAGGAGAGCCGTCCACCGCATCAGAAGCGGACAGGCCGCTCCCCTACTCTGTAGCGAGGATTTCAGAGGTTAAAAATGCCGGCTTGGAACTTGCCGCACCAACAAAGCGGCGCCAACCGCCATATGCAGAGATATCTTTAGCCGCCGACAGCCCCGCGGTCTCTGCCAGAAAACCCTTTGCCGTTGTGCCGTCGGCGAGCTCGATGGTGCCAATGCCGAGCGGCGGCGGGGTGGCGGCAACGAAACGGCCGAAGGCGTCGGCAGAAAGCCGCCAGACCTCGACTTCGATGGCCGCGCCGCCGCTACCGACCCGCAGCAACCCCGGCTTAGGCGGGATTTGGTCAGCAAGTTCATAGAGCCTGTAGTCAGGCGACGTCATCGTGGCTCTTGAGAAAGATGCACCGGCCAATTTGAGCTGGCCATTGAGCGGCATCCCCGAGAGGTGCGCACCGACCACCACCAGTTCGATCGTGCCATCTTCAGTCGGTCCAGCTTTGGGCTGGGCATTCGGTTGCTGCCAGCCGGTCGCGCCGAGGGTGAGACCACTTGCGACATGAAGATCGCGCGCCAGCGCAGCCGTCAGCGCGTCCTTCCCGGCCGCCGAGAGCAACGTGACGCTCATCGGTAGGCTATCGCCGCGCGTGCCGGTCGGCACGGCAATGCCGCACATGTCGAGCAGATTGACGAAGTTGGTGTAGGTGCCGAGCCGGCTGTTGGTGACGATTGGATCGGCCAGCACGGCATCGACGCTGTAGTGCGTCGGCGCCGTCGGCACGCAGAACAGATCGACGGAGGCGATGACCGGGGCGAGCTTGGCCTTCAAGGCCTGCAAGGCATAGAGGCCGTTGAAGGCGTCTGACGCCGAAAGCCGGCGCGCGCCGGCGATGATCTGCCGCGTCACCGGATGCATCGCCGCTTCGTCGGTGTCCATGAAGCCGCGGATCGCCGCGTAGCGCTCCGCCACCCAGGCGCCTTCATAGAGCAGGTTGGCGGTGGCGTAGAAATCGCCGAAGGGGATTTCGACCAGCTTGCAGCCAAGCTCTTTCAACATAGATAGTGCAGCGGCGAAACCGGCTTGCATGGCATCGTCGCCAAAGAATTCGAGGTCGCTCTCAGCGGGAACGCCGACGGTCAGCACAGGCGGACGGGCGGCGGGCGGCGGCGCGGCAATGGTGCGCGAGTAGGCATCGGCCTCGTCCTTCGCGGCAGCCACCTTGAACACCGCGTAGGCGTCGTCGACGGTCAGCGCGAAGACCGAGATGCAATCGAGTGTGCGGCAGGCCGGCACCACGCCGGCGGCCGACAGTGCGCCGACCGTCGGCTTCAGGCCGATGATGCTGTTGAGGCCGGCCGGTATGCGCCCGGAGCCGGCCGTGTCGGTGCCGAGCGCGAAGGAGACAATGCCGCGCGCCGTGGCCACCGCCGAACCGGACGATGAGCCGCCAGGCACCAGTTCTCGGGTCAATGGCGTTCTTCGGAATAGGATAGGGCGAGCGCACGCCGACGAGACCCGTGGCGAACTGGTCGAGATTGGTCTTGCCAATCACCAATGCTCCGGCCGCCTTCAGCCGGGCAACCACCGTGGCGTCCTTTTGCGGCGTATAGGCATATTCGGCGCAGGCCGCCGTGGTCGGCATGCCGGCAACGTCGATATTGTCCTTGACCGCGAAAGGTATGCCCCACAGCGGTTTCGCCGCGGGATCAAAGGGTCCAAGAGCCTCTGCTTGCGCAAGCAACTCGGCCTTGTCGGCAAGGTGGATGAAGATGCCGGGGTCAGCGGCTGCGGCAATGCGCTCGAATACCGTCTCGACCATGGCCGACGCCGGCAGACTCGCTGCATAGGCGGCGTGGAGATTGCCGAAATCAAAGCGAATGTCGCTCATTTTTCTTCCCCCAGAATGATCACCGGCAGATCCCATTGGATCAGCACGACGCAGCCTTTTTCCGTCCAGACAGAATGCTCGGTACCGACCGGGTTCAGTATGACGCTGCCGGCGGCATACTCGCCATTCTCGTCGCTCTGTATGCCCTCGATGACGACGATAGTCTCCAGCCCGACATGGCGGTGGCGCGGCACCCCGGCGCCGGGCTGGTAGTTCAGGATTGCGACGGAGGGCTCGACCGGCCCCCCTCTCAGCAGCCAGTGCACCGTGATGCCGTCGCGAAAATGCTCGAACGCCAGCTGGCGCCAGCCCCCGTCGAGGAGGCCGGCAAAACTAAGATTGGGCATTGGCAATTCCCTCGAGCACCTGGTCGGTTGTCGCCGTCCAGCCGACAATGGCTCCTTGCGCCCGGATCATCGCAAGCGCCGCCGTCTTGAATTCGGCGAAGTAGCTTTCGGTCGCATCCTCGGCCAGCAGGCATTCATAGCCCCTGTCGTTGGCTTCACGCATGGTCGTCTGCACGCAGACCTCGGTGGTGACGCCGGCGAAGACCAACTGTTCCACGCCGAGCCGCTTGAGATCCTCGCCAAAGCTGGTCGCATGGAATGCGCCCTTGCCGGGCTTCTCGATGACGATCTCGCCGGGAAGCGGGGCCAGTTCATCAAGGATCGCGGTACCCGGCTCGCCGGAGATAAGCACCCGCCCCATCGGGCCTATGTCGCCGATACGGATCGACGGATTGCCGCGATTGCGCTTGGCCGGTGGCAGGTCCGAGAGATCGGACCTGTGGCACTCCATCGTGTGGATCACCGGCAGGCGGGCGGCGCGGAACCCCTCGATCAGTTTCTTCACCGTCGGCACGATTGCCGTGATCCGGCTGACATCGTTGCCGAGGCTGGCACCGAAGCCGCCAGGTTCGGCGAAATCGCGCTGCATGTCGATGACCACGAGCGCCATGGTCCCAGGCTTGAAAGCGAAGGCGAAGGGAAGCGCGTCGATTTCCGCCATCAGTGATGTCCCGCCATATGCTCGCCGATCGTCTGGACACTGGCTTGCGCGATCGGGGTTTCGTAGACCAGCGCGCCGTCCGACATGACGAAGATGCGGTCGGAGAGTTCGAGCAGTTCGTCGAGGTCCTCCGACATCAGCAACACCGCGGCGCCGGAATTGCGCGCGCGCATGATGCGGGCGCGGATTTCGGCCACGGCGGAAAAGTCGAGGCCGAAGCAAGGGTTGGAGACGATGAGCAGGTCGACCTCGCCGGTCAGTTCGCGGGCCAGCACCGCGCGTTGCACATTGCCGCCGGACAGCGACGAGATCGGTGAAGCCAGCGACGCCGTCTTGACCTTGAATTGCTCGACCAGATTTGCTGCGAAGCTCTTGATGCCGCTGGTGTTGATCCAGTTCACCAGCTTGCCGTTGCCGTCGATGTCGAAGCTGCGAAAGGCGATGTTCTCGGCCACCGTCATCTTCGGCGCGCAGGCGTTCTTCAACGGCTCCTCCGGAATGAGCCGCACGTTCAGCGTTCGCGCCTCGGTGCGGCTCGATGCATAGGGCGAGCCCTTGACCAGTACCGCGCCGCCGTCGCGTGCCCGCTGACCGGCGAGCACTTCGAGGAACTCCTTCTGACCATTGCCGGAGATGCCGGCGATGCCGACGATCTCGCCGGAACGGACGCCGAGATCGTCGATGCGGATCGACTTCAGTCCGGTGCGGTCCGGCGCCTTCAGCGACGTCACCTTGAGCACGATGTCCGCGTCCGGTTTTGTCATCGCGCGGCTGTCGAGCGCGGTGATCGGCTGATCGCCGATCATCATCGCCGCCATCGCCTTGTGGTCGAGATCGGCGACCCGGCCGGTGCCAGTCAGCTTGCCCTTGCGAAGCACGCTGACATCGTCGGCGAACGCTGTCACCTCGTGGAATTTGTGCGAGATCATCAGCACGGTCAGGTCGCCGGCCTTGGCCATGCCGCGCAGCAGGCCAAGCACTTCCTGTGCTTCGCCCGGCGTCAGCACCGAAGTCGGCTCGTCCAGCACTAGGAAACTGCGTCCGAGATAGAGCTGTTTGATGATTTCCAGCTTCTGCTTCTCGCCGGCGGCAAGCTCGGCCACTTTCACGTCGAGCGGCAGCTTGAACGGCATGCGCTGCATGAAATCGGCAAGGTCGGCACGCTCCTGCCGCCAGTCGATAATCCCTGGCACTTTCTCGCGCGAGATGACCAGGTTTTCCGCGCCGGTCAGCGAAGGCACCAGCGTGAAATGCTGGTAGACCATGCCGAGGCCGAGCGCCGATGCGTCGCGCGGGCTGGCGATGCTGACCTCACGCCCGTCGACAAGGATGTCGCCTGACGTCGGGTGATAAAAACCCATCATGCATTTGACCAGAGTCGACTTGCCGGCGCCATTCTCGCCGAGCAGCGCATGGAACGACCCCGCCGGCACCTTGATCGACACGGTGTCGAGTGCAGTGAAGCCGCCGAAGCGCATGGTCATGCCGACGGTCTCGACGCCGACCGCTTTCTTGTCGCTCTCACTCATGGCCGAGCTCCATCATGGCAGTTGCGCGACGAAGGCTTTCGAATTCGACACCGCGCCGAACACGCCGCCCTGCATCTTGATCATCTTGATCGCGGCCAGATGGTTGCCGTGGTCGGTGGCGCCGCAGCAATCCTCCAGCATGACGCATTCGAAGCCACGGTCATTGGCTTCGCGCATCGTCGTGTGCACGCAGACATCGGTGGTGATGCCGGTGAGCACGATGTTTTCGATGCCGCGCTGGTTGAGGATCAGTTCCAGGTCGGTGGCGCAGAACGAGCCCTTCCCCGGCTTGTCGATGATCGGCTCGCCTTCGATGGGATAAAGGTCGGGAATGATGTCCCAGCCGGGCTCGCCGCGCACCAGGATACGCCCGCACGGACCGGGGTCGCCGATGCCGGCATTGATGCGGCGCGAGCGCCAGCGTTTGTTGGCCGGCAGGTCGGCGAGATCGGGGCGGTGGCCTTCGCGCGTGTGGATGATGGCGTAGCCCTTGGCTCGCATCGCCAACAGCACCGACTTGATCGGCTCGATCGGTGCTCGCACCAGCGACAGGTCGTAGCCCATATGGTCGACATAGCCGCCAGGCCCGCAGAAATCCGTCTGCATATCGATGATGATCAGCGCCGTGTTGTCTGGGCGAAGGTCGCCATTGTACGGCCACGGATAGGGATCGGCGTCGATGTAGTGCTGGGTGAATTCGGCTCTGGCATTCATGCGGAAACTCCAGTCATTTGCTGCCAAGTCTCATTTGGTGCCAGCCTCATTTGGTGCCAGCCTCATTTGGTGCCAGCCTCATTTGGTGATCGACAGTTCGCCGGGCGCGCCGGCCAGCGAGCGGTCGGGCGAGGAGGTGGCGATCATGATGACAAGGGTGAGGATGTAGGGGGCGGCGTAGAACAGATAGTAGCCTTGCGTGACGCCGACCGACTGCAGGGCCGGCCCGAGCGCGCCGGCGCCGCCGAACAGCAATGCGGCGGCAAAGCAGCCGAGCGGGTTCCAGCGCGCGAAGATGACCAGCGCCACCGCCATCAGGCCTTGTCCGGACGAGATGCCCTCGGTCCAACTGCCGGGATAGTAAAGGGAGAGGTAAGCGCCGCCGACGCCCGCGAACGCGCCGCCGACGCCGGTGGCGAGCAGCCGCACGGTGTTCGGGTTGAGACCCATGGCACGCGCCGCGTCGGAGCTGTCGCCGACCACCCGCACGATCAAACCGGCGCGCGTGTTCTTGAAGGCCCACCAAAGGAATACCGCCAGCACCGCCCCGATCAGAAACAAAACATTGACGTCAAGTGCGGCCTGCACCTGCGGAATATCCGACCAGCCACCGAAGGGGATCGCCGGCAAATTGGGCGCTTTGGGCTGGATGAAAGGCTTGCCAAAGAAAAAGGCGAGGCCCGAGCCGAACAGCATCAGGGCGATGCCGATGGCGATGTCGTTGACCTTGGGAAATTTGCAGATCCAGCCGTGGAACAGGCCGAAGCAGGTACCGGCAACGGCCGCGGCAATCAGGCCGAGCCATGGCGATCCTGATATCACGGCGACCGCATAGGCGGTCATGGCGCCGAATACCAGCGTTCCCTCGAGGCCGAGGTTGATCCGACCCGAGCGCTCGGTGATGGCTTCACCCAGCGAAACGAAGATGAAGGGCGTCGAAACGCGGATGGCGCCGCCGAGGATGGCGAGCGGCACGCCCCAGAGGCCGATGTCGGTCGGGTCCATCAGGCCACTCGCTTCCAGAGATCGGGATTGAAGGCCTTGAAGCGGCCGTACAAGGTCTCGCTGAACAGGATGACGATAAACAGCATGCCTTGCAGCACCAGCACTGTGGCGTCGGGCAGGTCCATGCGCCGCTGGATCAGGCCGCCGGAGGCATCGATGCCGCCGAGCAGGAAAGCGACCGGGATGATGGCGAGCGGATTGTGGCGGGCGAGGAAGGCCACGAGAATGCCGGTATAGCCGTAACCGGCGGCCAGCGAGGCGTTGGCGCTGCCCTGTACGGCCGCGACTTCAAGCATGCCGGCGAGCCCGGCGAAGCCGCCGGCAAGTGCCGTGAAGCCGACGATCAGCGGCCCGACGGCAAGTCCCTGCACCTGCGCTGCCTTGACGTTGCCGCCGGCTATACGGGCGGCGAACCCCCAACGAGTTTTCTCGATCAGCACCCAGGACAGCACGCAGGCGACGATGCCGATGACGAGGCCCCAATGCACCTCCATGCCCGAAATGTTGCCGATGCGGTAGGCCTCGGCCAGTGGCTTCGTCGACGGCTTGTTGAGTGAGGCCGGGTCGCGCAACGGTCCCTCGACCAGCTGGTTCATCAGCGCGATGGCGATATAGGCCATCAGCAGGCTGGAGATGGTCTCGTTGACGGCGCGGTAATGGCGGAGCGCGCCGACGGTACCGATCCAGATGCCGCCGGCGGCCATGCCCGCCACGCCCATGACGAGAATGACGATAAAGGACGGCGCGCCATTGAGCGCCGCGCCGGCTGCCGCGGCAGCTAGGCCACCGAGCACGATCGCCCCCTCGCCGCCGATGACGACGAGGCCGAGCCGCGCCGGCAGCGCCACGCAGAGCGCGGTGAGCAGCAAGGGGGCGGCGCGCGACAGCGAGTTCTGGATCGAAAACCAGGAGCCGAAGCCGCCGCGCCACATCATTTCATAGAGCTGCACCGGCGACTTGCCGACGGCCAGGATGAACAGGCTGAAGATCGCCATGCCAACGATGAGTGCCGCGACCGGAATGACGAAGGCCTCGGCGCGGCGGGCGACCCATTCGAGCGCCGCCGGATAATCCTTGACGCCGAACATCGGCACGTCCGCATTGCTGACCGTCTCTGCCATGGCCCCGTCTCCGTCCTCCCGGCTCAAGCGGTCGAGCCGACGACCCCGTCGACCAGATAATCCATGCTTTCGAGTTCGATGGCCGTCTCTGGGAAGGCCTGGCCTTCGGTGGCAACGACCGTGCCCTTGTTGCTCTTCAGCGGTCCCTTGATGACGGCGAAGCCACCCTTCATCATTTCGGCCAGCGTGGCATCGAACTGCTTGCGCGCCGGCTCGCCGACCGCGGGGCCGAGCGGGCTCATCTTGACAAAGCCGTCGGCGAGGCCACCGCGTGTGAAGTTGGGCAGCGGCTTGCCGGCGACGAGATCGTCGACGAACGTCTTGTAGACCTTGGCCCAGTTCCACTCGGCGCCGGTGAGGTATTTTTCCGGGGCCAGCGGGCTCTGGTTGGCGTGGTAGCCGCAGACAAAGGCGCCACGGCCAGCGGCCGTCTCGACCACTACTTTCGGGCTATCGACATGGCAGGTCACGACGTCGATACCCTGGTCGACCAGCGCATTGGTGGCCTCCGCCTCCTTCACCGCCAGCGACCATTCGCCGGTGAAGATGACCTGGCAGGTGATGGTGGGGTCGACCGAGCGGGCGCCGAGCAGGAAGGAGTTGATGTTGAGCAGCACCTGGGGGATCGGCTTGGCGGCGACGAAGCCGAGCTTCTTCGACTTGGTGGTGTGGCCGGCGACAACGCCGTTGAGATATTGGCCCATGCCGATATAGCCGAAATACGAACCGGCATTCATCGGGTGTTTGGCCTTGTCCCACATGCCGCCGCAGTGGCGGAACTGGACATCGGGGAATTTCGCGCACATGGCCAGCATGTGAGGGTCGAAATAGCCGAACGAGGTCGGGAAGATCAGCGAGGCACCGTCGAGATTGATCATCGATTCCATCGTCTTCTGGACGTCGACCGTCTCGGGGACGTTCTCTTCCTCAACGACTGTGATGCCCTCGATGCCCTTCAGCGCCGCCGCCCCTTCGGCATGCGCCTGGTTGTATCCGTAATCGTCCTTCGGTCCGACATAGATGAAGCCGACCGTGGCCGCGGCGGCAAAGGCCCGGCTCATCGGCAATGCGTTGGAGAGACCAAGGGCTGCCACACCCGTGGTGGTGGTCTTGAGCAAGTCGCGGCGCGTCAGCATGAATCTGTCGGTCATCTGAATGTTCCCTCTCATGAGGCCCCTAAGGGAGCCGATTTACACCTCGCTAAGAAAGTGTATGCAATCTCCATGCCAGCTTGAAAATGCCAGATTGTCTAATAGATTCAGTGAAATGCAGTTTCGTGCGCTGCACAAAGACTTGGCAATTGCATACAGTTCTTGCCTAAATAGTAGTCTATTTGACAGGCGGATTAAAATATAGGCATAAAAGGAATAATCAGTGAGTCGAATTGGCCGCTGGGCCTACGGACCCTGGGGTTCGGCCAGGCAAAAAGAACTGTGTGGGAGAGAGCGTGTCGGGAAAGCGCAGCTTGATCAGGTCGGGAACGACCGTCGATCAGATGGTGAGGGCGATCGGCGACCGCATCGTCACGGGCGTGCTGCGCCCCGGCGAGAAGCTGGACGAGGCATCGCTCGCCGCCCGCTTCGAGGTCTCACGCACGCCGGTGCGCGAGGCGCTAGGCCATCTCAGTGCGATGGGGTTGGTTGAAAGGCGGCCGAACCGCGGCGCCATCGTCGCCGTGGTCACGCAGGACCACCTGGCGTCGATGTTCGAAAGCATGGCCGAACTGGAAGGGATCTGCGCCCGCTTTTCCGCCGAGCGCATGACCGCCGGCGAACGACGCGCGCTTGAGGCAGAGCATCAGGCGTCGGCGCGACTGGTACGCTTGAGTGCCGAAGAAGACTACGAGCACTTCAACACCGAATTCCATTCGCGGCTCTACCGCGGCGCCCACAGTACGCACATCCACGAACTCACGGTAACCACGCGCGGCCGGCTGGCGCCGTTCCGGCGCGCGCAGTTCAGGCTGGCCGGACGGCTGACGAAGTCCTGGCAAGAGCATGATGAGATTGTCACGGCGATTCTGCGCGGTGATGGCGCCGCGGCCGGTAAGGCTGCCAGGGATCATGTTTCAATCGTCAGCGAAGCCAGTTCGGTGTTCGCTGCGGCTGATTGCAAGCCGCTTGGGCGCAACGTAGCCTAAGAGTCTTCAATGGCATGAAACGCGACATCAAACTTCCAGCGCCGCATTTCCGCGCCGCGGCAACAGCACTAATTCGGCCGCTTCCTCGGCGTCTTTCAGAAGCGTCTTGCGCGGCATGCCCATCTGCGCACGCATGGTCAGACCGCGCGACAGGTCGAGGACCTGGCTCGCGCGCGCGGATACCGGAAAGTCAGACGGGACCTCTCCCGCGCTGATCGCATCGTAGAATCGCCGTTCTAGTAGCGCCATGCCGCCAGCTCCAGCGTCCTGGAGGAACTGCCGGACCTCAGCATCGTCCACGAGCGGCGCAACGCACAGCAAAAGGCACCCCGGGGCTGATCCTTCATCGGTCGCACTTTCCACGGCGTGCCTCATGAAGCCGACGAGCGAATCACTGCATCTGCGATTAGGCATCCTTGTTCGCGGATTCGAACCGTGTCTCGCACCAAAGCGAACACCAGAGGGAGAACGTGGCTCAGTGACATGCCGGCCAGAACAAAAAACAGCAGCGACATCGACGTTCCACCTGAGGCAGTTAAACCAGCAACACTCAACAAGGACATTGTCAGCGCAATTGCCATGTGTTTTCCGGGCTCCCGATGCGGGCACGGGCTGGACGAAAGCCAACGGCACCCATGACATGCCCTAACACATAAATGGCTGTCCCTTGCCCGCTGCCGATCGGGAACCCCAGCAGGCGCATACTGACGTGAGACAGTTCAAAATAGAGGAGAATACGGACAGCCATATGGCCTGCAACGATGGCCAACAGAGGAATCGCCCGAAGGCCACGCTTGGCTTCTGTCAAAATTTGGACTTTGGCTGACGGCGTGGCCTTTTGCTTGGCGCCCTTGCGCACCAGCATGAAGAAAGGGAGGATGACAGCCGGCACGCCAAAAAGCGCGTAGACAGCATTCGCGTTGGTGGTTGCTATCCTGGCGGCCAAGGCCGCCATGATCAGGCCGTAGGAGCTGGTTGCCATATTCAGGTAAGAGAGCAACCAGTTCGACGTCGGCTTGTCGTAGTCTTTGATCGCCAAAGCGTTGAAACCCGTCATGATGAGGGCAACTGACAGGCCCAGCCCAGCCCTCGCGAGGAGTGCCTGTGCCCCATGCGAGGCAAGCCCGTCGCATAGTCCACTGAGGGAAAACCCCAGGACCCCAAGGCGCAACAAAGCCTGGCAAGACAGACAAGAGCAAGGTGCGCAAGGAAGCGATTGTCGTCGAACTGCCTCTGCTCCCGGAACTCGAGGATGGGCTTTCCTTCGCCCCGGCCGGCAACCTGACATTTCTCGTCACCGAGTATGGTCGGCCTTTCTCGGAAAACGGCCTTGTTAGCAAGATGCGCCAACGGTGCGACGAAGCGGGGCTCCCGGGCTGCAGCGCCCACGGGGTCCGCAAGGCAGGCGCCACCGTTGCCGCCGAAAACGGTGCCACGCATGAACAGCTGAAGGCGATTTACGGCTGGACCACGTAGCAGCAGCCCGATCACTACATCCGCAAGGCACGCCGCCGGATAGTGGCGCAGTCTGCCCGGACGCTTCTGGTATTCGATCGAAACGAGAACGAAATGTCCCACTTTTGGAGGGTGGAAGAGAGTGGGACAAAAAAGTACAAAAAACCCAATTAAAGCAACGGCAGCGAAAGCCAATGGTGGGCCCGGAGGGTCGGCGTTTTCAACAGAAAATCAATGCATTAGCGGATGGTTCGCCAAGCCGTTTCCTTCGTACTCTCTCGTATGGTCTGGCGAACCTAAGGACGATGAACGCAACTAATTACGGGCTTCGAGATATCGCCGATGTAGCCGCAGGTCGTCAGGAACTCCCTGGTAGTGAATGACCGAAACTGGGCCGGAAGCGGGCCGGCAACTTCTGGCATCCGAAAAAGGATAGCAGACATTAAATCCAGTGGATTTGGCTAGCACAGGAGAATTGCGATCTCGCTACCGCTCTGCTCACTCGCGATCGATGGGCTGACTATACTGCTGCGGATCAGAGCTGACTATGCGTCCTTCCGGGGTTAACCGTAATCCACCTCCGGCTTACTCTGACCCACTTCGATGATATAGCCGTCTGGATCGCGAATGTAGCACCGCGTCTCGCCGTACTTTTCCATCGGCTCGGTGATGAATTTAGCGCCCCGCGCTCGCCACTGTTCATAGCAGCCGTGGATGTCGGCAACGCGGATATTCATGAAGCTACTGAGTGAATCGGGATCCGGTGGCACGCCGAGTGTTACCGACGGTTTGTCAGGTGTGGGACCGCCTCCGATGTTGACGATGAGCCACGTGTTGGCCAACTGAATGTATCCCGGCGCGCCACTGCTGTCGCCAAGGCTCAGGATGCGACCGCCGAAGACCATCTCATAGAATCGCGCCGAGCGTTCTATGTTGGCGACCGTCAGAAAGTGCGCGACGATAAACCCGTGCCGCGGGGGCATTGCGTAGATTTCATCCTCAACTTGTACTTGGACCACCCGCGACTCCTATCGAGACAGGTTTTTGAAATCTTCGCGCACCGCCTTGGCACGCGCTGACAAGTTCAATATGGCCCGCGCCGACACGGGCTTTAAGCTGGCCTTTGGTATCGATCCATCTAGCGGTCGGCGAAGGTTACGCCCGCCGCGCCGAGAACCTGCCTTTCGACGGGGTTCCCGCACCGCGCATGGGACTAGATGGGGAAGTTGTGCCAGGGGCCTTGGCTTTTCACGGGGCCCCTTTAATCGTCACCAAGGCATCGTCGACACTATCGTCCTATGGCATCAGGACCGGATTTCCCGATCAAATGAGCTGGACGTATCTGGACGCCCTGGGGCGGGCGTGATGCCCACCACCAGAGCTAAGGCGGACTCGGAGAGGCGCTACCTCGGTTGCTCCAATCGGAGACCCGAAATGAACGAACTCCTTGCGATGATCATCGATAATCCACCCAATCTTTGGTCCATCAGCCAAATGGAGAACCGGCAATGACCAATAGGCAACATCCCCTTCCTTCGGGCTTCAATTATATGACCACTGCTCTTGAGGTGGTCGACGGTATGGATCTCTCGGGCAAGCAGGCAATCGTCACGGGCGGCGCATCCGGGCTCGGTCTTGAAGCTACCCGTGCGCTCGCAAACGCCGGCGCGGCGGTGGTTGTCGCCGTCCGCGATGTCGATCGTGCAACACCAGCGATCGACAGCCTGTTGAACGTTGAAGCAGCGATGCTGGACTTGGCTGAGCCGAAATCGATCGATGCATTTGCGACGCAGTTTCTTTCGACCGGCCGACCTGTGCATATCCTCATCAACAACGCGGGAGTGATGGCGAATCCGCTTTCCCGCGATAATCGCGGTTATGAATCGCAGTTCGCAATCAATCACCTCGGTCATTTCCAGTTGACGGCAAGAGTGTGGCCCGCACTCCAACGTGCGCAGGGTGCCCGCGTCGTCGCGGTCTCCTCACGCGGACACCGTTTCAGTCCAATGAACTTCGAAGACGTTAACTTTGTGAACCGCCCATACGATCGATGGGTCGCCTACGGCCAATCCAAAACGGCCAATGCGCTTTTCGCAGTCGGTGTCGACGCGCGCGGCAAGGCTGATCGGATCAGGGCGTTCTCGCTGCACCCCGGACGGATCATCGACACGGGTCTCGCACGTCACATGTCGGCGGCCGAGGTCAAGGCCATCCCGGTCGCCGACGCGCAGGGCCGCGCGTTCACCGATCCCGCCGATTTCATCAAGACCCCTGAGCAGGGCGCCGCAACCGAAGTCTGGTGCGCCACCAGCCAGCAGCTAGAAGGATTGGGAGGCCTATATTGCGAGGACTGCGACGTCGGTTCCCTCGTGCCGCCGGAGTCCCAAGGGCTTGGGGTACGCCCTTACGCGGTCGATCCCGGATTGGCCGAACGCCTTATGCAGCTCAGCGAAGAGCTCACTGGAGCGTCCATTCCAGGTCGCGAAAGCTGAACGCACCGCATCCGCCAATCTTCCAGGGCAGGTTTCAAGCCACCAAGATGTTTCCAGCCATACGCGCCGAGAACCTACCCCTCGACCGAGGTCCCGCGCCCGATCGGTGTGAGGAGCCCAAGGTTAATGCCTGACCTTCCCATCGGTTCTTCGGGTCGCCTCTTTGATCGTTACGAAGGTATCGGCGACACCATCGTCCTATGGCCTAAGGACCGGACTTCCCGATTAAGTAAGCTCGTCCATCTGGACGTCTTGCAGAGGGCATGATGCCAATCGCCAGAGCCAAGGCGGGCTTGGAAGGGCGTTAGTCTGGTCACTCCAAGCGGAGATCCGAAATGAACGAGTTGCTCGCGATGATCCTCGATGCTCACGGCGGACCCGAGCGTTGGCGCGCGCATGAAAAGGTTCAGGCTATGATTGTCACGGGCGGCGGTTTCTTCGCGCTTAAGGGCCTTATCCAGGACCCATGACGGTCTGGCTTCATGAAGAACGCTCTTCCGTCCAGCCATATGGAGCGTCGGATCAGAGAACCATGTTTACCCCTGACCGCATCGCGATCGAGAAGCTGGACGGCGCACTCGTCGCTGAGCGCCGCGCGCCGCTGGACTCCTTCGCCGGTCACCAGATGAACACGCCCTGGGACGCGCTGCATCGGGCATACTTTAATGGAGAGGCCCTCTGGACCTATCTGACAACCCCATTCGTGCTCGCCATGGACGGCGTCCGCCTCCACGAAACCGAGTCCTGGCAGGAGGGCGGCGAGACGTGGCGTGTCTTGCGTGCAGAGTTCCCGAGCACTGTAGCTACGCACAGTGCCGTCCAAGATTTCTTCTTCGGCGAGGACCTGATGCTGCGGCGGCACGACTACCAGGTGAATATCGCCGGCGGCTTCGCGGCGGCGCAGCTGATTTCGGATTATTCCGAAGCCAACGGGTTGCGCTTGCCGAGCCGCCGGCTGGCCTACACGCGCGGGCCTGACAGGCGACCGATCCTGGACATGCTCATGGTCTCGATCGACATCAGCGAGACCAGCTTCATCTGAGAAAGTCGAAATCGGCGGGGAGCAGCCGTCAGGCCCAAAGCGCCATGCCGGCCAGTGCTTTAACCTGGCGCCACCTACCGAGCCACGGTGCTGCGTATAGGTTGATGCGATCAGCGGCGGGTCCTTATAGCGGTCATAGCGCCGGGGCCCTTCTCAAGCGCGGTCTTGTCATGTCCCCTGTTCGAACTGACGATCCAGAAAGTCGCGGACCAATCTCACGATGTCGTCGAGTTTTTCATCGAGTGCAAAATGTCCGGCGTCGAGAATGTGGATCTCTGCGCCTGGCACATCGCGGGCATAGGCATAAGCGCCGGCGACGGTGAAGGACGGATCGTAGCGTCCCCACGCCACCAGCATTGGCGGCTGGTGCACACGCAGCCAGGCCTGCCAGACCGGATAGGCGGCGACGTTGCTTTTGTAATCGTAGAACAGATCGGACTGGACGGCGCCCTGCCCCGGGCGCGAGAGCATCGCGGCCTCGTCGGTCCAGCTGTCCGGATTGTATCGCTCTGGTCTGGGGCTGCGGCCGACATGGCGCTGTCGTGCGGCCTCGATCGAGGTGAAAGTGGACATCACTTTTTCCTCGTGTGCGGCGCGGTCCAACCAGAAGGCCTTGCGCGCCTCCCACAACGGTCCGAGGCCTTCTTTATGCGACACGGCATTCTGGATGATGATCGCCCGCACGCGCTCAGGGTGGCGCATCGCCAGCCGCATCCCGATGGGGCCACCATAATCCTGCTGGAGGAGGACGTAACAGTTCAGCCCAAGCGCCTCGACGAATCCCTCTATCACCTCGGCCAGATGCTCGAAGGTGTAAGCGAAACTGTCCGGCGGCGGCGCGTCGCTATGGCCAAAGCCAGGATAGTCGGGCGCAATGAGATGATAGCGGTCGGCGAGCAGCGGCAGCAGCGTATCGTACATGCGCGATGACGACGGAAAACCATGCAACAGCAGGATGGTCGGCGCATCGCGCGGGCCTGCTTCACGGTAGAATAGTACCAACCCGCCGACCTCGACCGTGCGGTACGCCAGAGTTGCCGATGTCGAAGACGAAGCCATGTCAGTCGAAGCTCCAGTATTGCGTTCCGGAGACGCGATGGGGCTCAAACGCCCCTTGCAGCCAACAGCCTGCGGTATTCGCCGACGGGCATCCCGCCCCAACCCCAATTCTCCATCTCGACTTCCTCGAACACGACCCAGGTCCAGTCCAGCGGCTTGCCAAGGACGTCGAGCAGTACTTGGCTCATGCCCTTGTAGATGGCTGCTTTCTGCTCCGCTGTTACATGGTCCACACCGGGCTCGGTGCCTTCGCGCGTGAGTTGAACGGTAACGATAGGCATGAAGGTCTCCATTGACCGGTTGAGTCAGTGGCCAGCGCTCTGACCGCCATCGACATGAAGCGTTTCCCCCGTCACGAACGGGGCGTCCTCCAGGTAGAGAACCGCGCCGACAATGTCGGAAATCTCGCCGAGGCGGCCCATCGGATGCAGGCTCGCCAGCGTCTCGTACGTCTCTGGGGCGTGCATCGGGGTCCTGATCACGCCAGGCGACACCGCATTCACCCGGATTCCACTGCGGGCATACTCGATCGCCAGACTTCGGGTCGCGGCGTCGACACCGCCCTTTGTCAACGAGGCGAGCACCGATGGAACCTTCGAGTTAGCCTGCTTCACCAAGGTGGTGGTGACGTTGACGACATGGCCGCTGCCCTGGCGTTCCATCACGGCGATCACAGCTTGGGTGATGAAGAAAAAACCGGTCAGGTTTGTCGCCACGACACGGGCGTAATCCTCCTCCGAGTAATTCGTGAAACGGCCGGCAAGGAAGATGCCGGCATTGTTTATAAGCGTGTCTATGCGTCCGAAGCGCTGGAGTGTTTCCTCGACCACTTTCGGCCCCGTGGCGGGGTCGCCGATATCACCCGTGATCGCAAGCACGTCCGATCTCTCGGAAGGTTCGACAGAGCGCGAGGTGGCAACGACGCGGTAATTGCGGTCGAGATAGGCCTCTACCAGCGCCGCGCCAATGCCTTGCGATCCCCCGGTGATGACGACCACTTTCTGTTGAGTTTCCATAACAACCTCGATGATACGCAGCTACCAATCTGACCTGCGCCAGGCCCGCCGGTGGTGCAGATTTGCGGTCAATCGGGGCCCTCAACCATTGTCCAATGGTGTCGCGTACACTTTTGTATCGGTGGCTATACAGTGGCCCGTCACACGATATTTATAATCATCGGAGGCCCCAAAGCGACGATCAATATTTGGAGGCGGGTGTTGATCATTGTTCGGCAAGGGCGCACCCGCCCATTCCTCGATACGGCGTTCCTCCCTCTTAAGTATTGCCGACACCTTGGTGCAATGGAACGTTCTGCTGGGGTCTGCTGTTGTCGTCTGGTAACGTCGCGAACGGCATCCCGCGGCGGACGGCGTTACCGGAGGATCTGGCCATGCCGACTGGATTTGCGAATCCATCACTTGCATCGTGCCGACCGGTGGCTTTGCATCTGGCTGAAGAGATCAGCCACCGGGTGATCGACGAATATACTGAAGCGATAGCGATCTTGTCGTCCGCCGCATCGCCAGGGAATGTGGCAGCCGAGCCGGCGTTGAGGCGTGCGGTGGACCGTTTGCAGGCGATGGCGGAGGCGCATCGATGCCTTCT
The DNA here is from genome assembly GCF_054059755.1 of Mesorhizobium sp. URHB0026. NCBI lineage: Bacteria > Pseudomonadati > Pseudomonadota > Alphaproteobacteria > Hyphomicrobiales > Phyllobacteriaceae > Mesorhizobium > Mesorhizobium sp. URHB0026. The sequence goes on from NZ_JBSSCN010000001.1 coordinate 5,657,079, forward strand.
CGTACCGATCGCCGAGGAATTCATCGACCTCGGTCATCATGTCGGGAAGCTGTGTTCCAGCCTGTCGCGGGCGTCCCTCGTTGAACGGGGCATTCGGCTGACCGTTGCGACGGATGAAATCGTGCTCGACGCCGCGCGATGCTGGCGTGTCGGTCTGATCATCTCCGAACTGGTCCGGAACGCGGCGCGCCATGGCCTGAAGGATCAACAGGGTTCCATCCACGTCACACTGAGCAAGGGTGTTAGCAGCGTCTCGTGCGTTGTTCGCGATGACGGATGCGCGGGCTCTGGCCTCCCCGCGGGAGCTGGACGACGGTTGATACGCGCGCTGACCGCAGAACTTGGCGGCACGCTGGAATGGAGATCTACCCCGCGCGGATCGGTTGCGGGTGTGTGCTTCCCCCTGGTCGCCACTTCGCTTGCGCACTCTGGAACTGGCTAGCAACGCGGTCCGAGTCGTTGGTTCGATCCTTCATCCGACCCGATGAGTTGGGTCCGATGCCGAGTTTGACAGTCGACGTGGATTGATGCACCCGGCCGTCGCGTCAGCGTGCCGGTCTAATGCGAGCGCGTTGCGGTTCAGTTGGAGGGGGCGCATCAACACCGAAGGCGCGATTCTCGCCCGTGCTTGTCACAGGGGCGTACGGCCTCTCGTCGGCCGCCTGCCACGCTTTTCCGCTCAGACGCGGCAAATCTCGTAGAGAAACCAACTGCGCCGTTCGCTTTCGTCAATCCACACTTCGACGAGGCTCGCAGTGCCAATATCCGAATAGCTATCGCACAGCTCATGGACGCGACGCAGTTCGGCAACCAACTGCTTATTGTCGCCGTGAAGCTCGGCGAGCATGTCCTGCGGGTCAACATAGTCGGCATTGTTGTCAAGGATGCGCTGGCGTCCCGCAATATCGGAGATCGAACGGATCGTGGTGCCGCCGATCTTGCGCGCGCGCTCGGCGATCGTGTCGGTCATCGCGAAAATCTGATCGGCATGCTCGTCGAGCAGGAGGTGATAGTCCCGGAAATTTGGGCCACTCATGTGCCAATGAAAATTCTTGGTCTTAAGATACAGGGCGAAGACGTCGGCGAGCAGGCCGGCGAGGCCGGCAGCAATGTCACGGGTAGCGTCGGAACCCAGATCTGTCGGAGTGCGGAGGAAGCGATCCGAACCGATTGTCTTGCTCAATTGCTGCGTCATGATCCACATCTCTCTACAGGCCACGCGTTGGCGTTTCTTTCGACATGTCACAATACGAATTGCCGGTTCCGATCCAATCAGACGAAGGTATAGGCGCGCTCGCATGGTTAGATCGCACCTTAATCAGTCCTCACAAGCGAATTGACGCAAAGCCGGATTTGATCGCGATCACATTGGGAAGACGGCGCTCAACTTGTCACCGACACCAAGGTTCTATGGACCGTGTTGGGCAGAAGGGGCATCGTGCACGCATCGCTGAAGCGGCCGGTTCGGTGACTGTGGGCGATCTTTTCCAACGTTATCGCCTTGGAGGCGCAGAAACGCCTCCACGAGGGCATGCCGGTGGGTGCAGCGCCTTTCGCGCGACTTCGTGCCGATGCTGTTACCGCGTGGTGCGATGCGGCTCGGGCGCCGAGCCAGCGGCGGAGGCGCAGCGACATCGTCTCGCCAGGTGAGACCTGGGTGATCAAGCTGAAAACCTGCCTCGCCTGGAATTCGCCCGACGTGTCCATCGTACTGGGATAGCGGACTGGTCAGAGAACGGTTGCCGTCAAGTCTCCTCAACCAGTTCAGCATCGCACGTGAACGCAAGGATCCCTGTATGGCTGACCAATTGGACAATCCGGCCGCCGCTCAGCCGGTCACCGTGGTGGTCGAAGCCAGCAGCCTGCGCGATCAGGTGGCGACGATCAGGCGAGCGCTGGTGGGATCGCCGGTTCGCAAGTGGTTGCTATGGACATCGGTTGGTATCATGGCCGTCATCATCACGACGTCGATCGGCCAGGTCCGGCTCAACAGCTGGAACCAGCCCTTCTACGATGCACTGGCGCGCCGCGACATGGCGGCCTTCCTGCATCAGCTTCTCGTCTTTGCGATGATCGCCGGCGGGCTGCTGGTGCTCAATATCGGCCAGACCTGGCTCAACCAGATGATCCGGCTGAAGCTGCGCCAGGCGCTGACGTTGGACCTGATCGACCAGTGGCTGCGCCCGGCGCGCGCCTTCCGGCTGGCCAATGCCGGCGCCATCGGCGTCAATCCTGATCAGCGCATGCAGCAGGACGCCGCGCATCTGTCCGACCTGTCGACCGACCTTGGCGTCGGGTTGCTGCAGTCTTGCATCCTGCTAGCGTCCTTCGTCGGTGTGTTGTGGCAACTATCTTCGGGCTTCGTGTTTCACATCGGCGGTACTTTCCTGGCCATACCTGGCTACATGGTCTGGGCCGCCATCCTTTATGCCGGCATCGCCTCATGGCTGAGCTGGCTGGTCGGTCGACCGCTGATCAGCCTCAACAGCGACCGCTATACGCGCGAAGCGGAGCTGCGCTCCTCGATGGTGCGCGTCAACGAGAATGTCGATGCCATTGCGCTGTATCATGGCGAGGCCGACGCAAGGCGTCGGCTCGAGCTCGATCTCGGCACGCTGCTGGGCGCCCTGCGGCGCATATACACCGCGCAGATCAACCTGTCCTGGGTAACCGACACCTATGGCTGGATCACCGTCGTAGTGCCGATCCTGGTCGCCTCACCGGTCTATTTCTCAGGCGATATCTCATTTGGCGGGCTGATGATGGCGGTCGGCGCCTTCAACCAGGTCCACTCTTCGTTGCGCTGGTTCATCGACAACATCGGCAGCATCGCCGACTGGCGCGCCACGTTGATGCGCGTTGCCGATTTCCGCATTGCACTCGATGAAACAGATGTGCTGCACGACAAGGAAAGGCGCATCGAGTTCGGCGACAACGCCAATGGCAGCCTGACTTTCGAGAAGCTGGAAGTGGCCTCGCCGGAGGGCTGCACAAAACTCTCCGACCGGCATGTCGAAATCCGCCCCGGCGAACGTGTCATGATCACCGGCGAGCCGGGCGCCAGCAAGACGCTGTTTTTCCGCGCGATTTCCGGGCTTTGGCCCTGGGGCAGCGGAAAGATCGGCCTGCCGGAGGGCGAAACCCTCATCTTCGTGCCGCGCGTGCCGTATTTGCCAGCCGGCACGTTGCGCGACGTGCTCAATCACGCGAACAGGCATGCTCCCGCGAGTGACGCCGACATTGTGTCGGTGCTCGCCGAGGTCGGTCTTGAACGGCTGTCGTCGTCGCTCGACCGCGTCGGGCGGTGGGACCATAAATTGGGCGATGACGAACAGCGCTTGCTAGGCGTGGCCAGGCTCGCCTTGCGACAGCCGAAATGGGTGATAATCGACGAGGCCATGGACACTTTCGACGGCCCCGCGCTGCGCCGCGTGCTGGCGATGCTGGAAAAGCATCTGAAGGGAGCCGCGATCATCAATATCGGGCGCGGCGAGCACAACACCCAGTTCTTCCCGCGCGGCCTGACGATCGTGAAGGATCCGGGCGCGCCGGCGCTGAAACCAGCCCGTGTCAGGGCCGGCGCCATCGATCCGCCGCCGGCTGCCGCGCTTAGCAACCGATATTCATAATAGTGCCGGGCGGCGCCAGCGCTTGCTCGAGGCAGCGCGCTTATCCCGGGCTAAGGCCTGTTACAGCAGAACTTCGCAAAGCGATTAGGGGCGGCACGGCCGCTGCTTGGGACGGGTCAGTAGCCCGTTTGAATCACCATCGGCCCTGCCCTGCCAGACCGACACTATGGTCCTGGCGATACGTTGGTCCAATCGCAGGCCAGAAGGCAATGCCTCATCTTCGAGGCACTGAGCATGTAACATCGAAGGAGGGTCCAGTGGACGCCAAGACAATCACTTCGCAAATTCGCCTGACACGCCGGACGCCTGCCTATTGGCGAGTCACCTTCGACAACGCGCCTCTCAATGTCATGGGTCCACAGATGGTCCAAGAATTCACACATCTGATCGACGCCATCGAAGATGACGACGACGTTCGGGTCGTAGTGTTCGACAGCAGCGTCGACGGCTACTTCCTCAACCACTCAGACTTCAAGGCGCGGATCGAGGATATGCTCGCGCTGCCGCCCGGGCGGACGGGCCTGCCGCCCTGGCCGGATTTTCTTGTACGGCTGACGCGCGCGCCGGTCGCCTCGATCGCCCTTATCCGGGGTCGCGCTACGGGCAACGGGAGCGAGATCACCCTGTCCTGCGACATGGCTTTCGCTAGCAAGGAAAAGGCCATCATTTCCCAGTGGGAAGTTGGCGTGGGTATGGTTGCCGGCGGTGGACCGATGGCCCGCCTGCCCCACCTCATCGGCCGCAATCGAGCCATGGAGGTTTTGTTGAGCTCTGAGGACATCCGTGGCGAACAGGCCGAGGCGTATGGATACGTGAACAAGGCCCTGCCCGACGCAGAGCTCGACGCGTATGTCGACGCGCTCGCCACGCGGATCTCCAGGTTCGACAAATGGGCGATCGCGCAGACCAAGCGCTTGGTCAACACCAGCCTGACGCCGGACGTCGAGCTGGGCGCCGGTTGGGAAGCCTGCATAGCTTCGCTGAGCCGGCCCGCCGCCCAGGAGGGGATCAAAGCGCTGACCGCCAAGGGCTTCCAAGCGCCGGGAGATGTCGAGAACCGGCTGGCTTTCCACCTGGGCGAGTTGCCACCGCGATAGACCGCTGTCGATGGCGACGGCGTCTCCTCAAAGAGAAGGAACAACCCAATGGATCTGCTCACGAAAGCGAAGTCGCTGGCCGAACGTGTGGAGGCAGAGGCGACAAAGGCCGATGTCCCCGTTGCAGTATGCATCATCGACGTTCACGGCAATCTGGTGCTCCAGCATCGAATGAGCGGGCGCGCCTGTGTTCGCGCTCGAGATTTCCGAGCGCAAGGCGTATACCTCGGCCCTTGTGCGCCTGCGGACGGCTGACATCCTGCCGCTCGTACAGCCGGGCCAACCTTTGTATGCACTGCCCACGGTGGGTGGCGGGCGTTTTTGCCCCATGGGTGGAGGCATTCCTCTGGTCGACGAAGAAGGCAAGGTCTATGCGGGTGTCGGCGTCAGCGGCGGCACTGCCGATGAGGATGTCGCCATCGCCGAAGCTGCTGTCCGCTAACCACGACGCGGGCAAATTTCGCGGGAGGCCTTCGGCACTGCCGAGATCGAGGTAGACGTAAAGCGACGCCCCTGGCGCAATAGCAACTATGTGAGGGACCGAGCCTTGACACATAATAGGTTGCCGTTTAGTGATACGTATCAGTAATACGTATCACTAAGCAATCGATGGCAATGTTGGCAAACGGCAGAGCGACCCAGAAGGATGTGGCAAGGGCGGCGGGGGTCTCGCAGGCCACCGTTTCAATGGTGCTGGGTGGCGGTAGCGCTCCTTCGATCCCGGCAGAGACGTGGGCCCGCATCGCCAAGGCCGCCAAGGATCTTGGCTACGTTCCCAACCGCTTTGCGCAGGCGTTGAAGACCAGCCGTTCGATGACCATTGCCTGCATCGTGCCCGACATCACCAATCCTTTCTATCCATCGCTGATCCGCGGCATCCAATCGGTGACCGATGGCCTGAGTTACGACGTCATCGCGGTCAACACCGATGGCACGCCGGAACGCGAGCGGCACTTCCTCGATTGGGCCCGTCAGGGTCGCGTCGATGGCGTGATCGGCGTCTTCTTCACCTTGCGTGCCAGCGATTTCAGCCCCCTGGTCGAAGCAGGGGTGCCGGTGGTGCGGATCGAGTCTTCCAAGAAGCGCGGCGGCGAAATCGTCGTCGACGACATCTATGTCGACAGCTTTGCCGCGGCGCTTGCGGTCACGGACCACCTGATCGGCCAGGGGCACAAGCGCATTGCCATGGTAGCCGGCCGCGGTGGCCCCCAGGCCACTCGCATTGATGGCTATCGCTCGGCCCTCGCCAGGGCAGGATATCCGGAACATGTTATCATCGACGAGGAATTCTCGGAGATCGGCGGCACGCGCGCCGCCGAAGCGATACTCGCAAGCACGTTTCAGCCGACAGCGATATTCGCGGCGAATGACCTGATGGCCGTCGGTGTCATGCAGGCGCTGCGCGAGCACGCCATCGAGATACCCAAAGAGATCGCTGTCGTCGGCTTCGATGACATTCCCGCAGCGAAGCTGGTCACGCCGCCGCTGACCACCGTCGCACAGTTTCAATGGCAAATGGGCGCGCGCGCGGCACAGACACTGATGGAGCGGCTTCGCGGCACCAAGACCGGTGCGGGAACCGCGCTGGAAATGCCCTTTGAACTTATCCAACGAGGCTCGACACGAGCCATCTAGATGCTGGCCGTCTTACAAAACTGGGAGGAAGAAACCATGCAACGCCGTACAATTCTGAAAGCCGGACTTGGTCTGGCAAGCCTGCCGCTCCTGCCGCGCCTCGCCTATTCGGCCGACCAGAAGCCCGTGGCCTTCTGGTATGAATCGGCATCGCCGGAAAACCAGGACAATCTCGAGACTCTGCTTGTGGACCCGTTCAACGCGGCCCATCCGGAAGAGCTCCTGAGCATCGACTTCCGCGGCTCGGACCTCGATAAGCAACTTCGTGTCGCCATGCTCTCGGGCACCGGACCCGACGTCGTCTTCACCGCAGGCCCGAGTTATGTCGCCGCCATGGCGCAGGCCGGACAACTCCTGTCACTCGACGATTATGCCAAGAAATACGGTTGGAACGAACGGCTGCTGCCTCTGTTCCTCGATCTCGGCCGCTACCAGGGCAAGCTCTACGCGCTTGCCAAGACCTATGAGACGCTGGGGCTTTTCTACAACAAGACGCTGTTCGCCAAGAACAACTGGAAAGCACCTACGACGATTGCTGAACTTGAAGCACTCGCCGATGAAATGAAGGGCAAGGGCCTTGTACCGTTCGGCGCCGGCAATGCCGATTGGCGTCCGGCAAACGAGTGGCATGTCTCGATTGCCATGAATTCGATCGCTGGTCCGGAGACCGTCCACAAAGCATTGACCGGAGCGATCCAATGGACCGATCCGGCCTTCGTCGCGGCAATCGACAAGCTGGCCGAGTGGTGGGACAAGGGCTATTATGGCGACAACTACTTCTCGCTGACCTCCGAGCAGGCCTTCGCTCAGATTGCCACCGGTCAAGCGGGCATGGCGCCCACGGGCACCTGGAGCTTCACCAACGTCAAACCGTATTTCCCTGACAACAATGCCGAGCCGGGTTTCGTCGGCTTTCCCAGCGCGTCCGGCGATCCGATCTTTCCGCTCGGCATCGGCTCGACGCTTTCGGTCAATGCCAAGTCGGAAAATCCCGATGGTGCGGCCGCTGTGCTCGACTACATGTTCCAGGACGACTTCTACACCAAGATGAACTCGGCCTGGCAAGGCGAATGGAACCTGCCGCTGGCGGATCTCTCCAAGGTGCAGCTGTCGGACAAGGTGCTGCCGCTCTATACGGAAGCCATGAAGGAGCTGTCCGCCGCCGTCGGCGCGGGCAAGTATGGCTATACGACGTGGACTTTCCTGCCACCGGCGACCGACACCTATCTGGTCAGCGGCATGGAAGAGGTTTGGCTCAAGAAAACCAGCTCCGCCGACTTTCTCAAGAAACTCGACGATACCTTCAAGCAGGAAAAGGACGCGGGCAAGGTGCCTGCAATTCCGGCCCGCGCCTGACACACCGCTGAGGGCGGCACGGTATGCGTCGCCCTCACCTGGAGGAATTCCATGCATCGGCTCTACATTGTCCCGACGATGATCATCAACGTCGTCATCGTGCTGGTTCCGGCACTTTTGACAGTCGTTCTCGCCTTCTGCAATTGGGATGGCATCTCGGCGCCGACTTTTGCAGGCCTCGACAATTTCCGGGCGTTGGCCGCGGATCGCGTCTTCTGGTCATCCCTCGGCAACAACTTCGTCTGGACGTTCGTCTTCCTGACCGTGCCGATCATCATGGGCCTTGCCGCCGCGTCGATGCTGCTGATCGTGCGCCGCGGCAGCAACTTCTTCCAGATCGTCTATTTCCTCCCCGTGGTCATTGCCACCGCCATTACCGCGCGCGTCTGGCAAGGCATGATCTACAGCCCCGTCACCGGGGTCTTCGGCGTCCTCAAGAGATACGGCATGCCAGTCCCCAATCCGCTGACACAACCGCCGCTGGCGCTGTTCGGCGTCGCGACGGTCGATCTGTGGCACTGGTGGGGCTTTCTTTGTGTCATCTTCTTCGCCGCGCTCCGCCAGGTGCCGCAGGAGCAGATTGAGGCCGCACGGCTCGAGGGCGCCACCTATTTCCAGATGATGCGTTACGTGCTGCTGCCCGGCATCCGGCCGACGATAACGCTCATGATGATCATGACAGTGATCTGGTCATTCCTCGCCTTCGACTTCGTCTACATCATGACCCAGGGCGGCCCGGCATTTTCGAGCGAGCTGCTGTCAACCCTCGCCTACCGCAAGGCCTTTTACGACCTGAATGTCGGGCAGGCCGCCGCGGCGGCGCTGGTCATCAGCCTGTTCGGGCTGGTGGGCACGTTCTTCTATGTCCGCATCCAGACGCGGGAGGGAGAGCAGTGAGACTTGTCGAAAGCCGCCTGACGCTCACGGTTTCCTATGCGTTTCTCGCCCTGTTCGCCTTCATCGCTCTGTTTCCGATCGCGCTTCTGGTGCTCAATTCCCTGAAGCCGGCTGCTCAGATCGTTCAGAACCCGCTCGGCCTGCCGGACCCGATCCGTTGGCAGAATTTCGGCAATGCCTGGAACCATGCGAAGTTTTCGAAGACCTTCGTGAACTCCCTTGTCGTCAGCGGCACGACGATCGTGCTGGTCTGCTCGACCTCGTCGCTGACCGCCTATGTGTTGGCTCGCAGGAAGATCGAGGCGTGGAAGATCGTCACCTTCTACCTGCTCGCGACGACGACGGCGCCGATTCAGCTCTACATCTTCCCGCTCTATTTCGGCTTCGCCAAGCTTGGGCTGATCAACAATATTTTCGGCGTCGCGCTGATCTACACGGCACTCTACAGCCCCTTCGCGGTGATGCTGCTCAGGACCTACTTCATCGCCGTTCCGAAGGAACTGGAGGAGGCCGCGATCGTCGATGGCGCCACCTCCTGGCAGGTCTTCTGGCGGGTGATGCTGCCGATCGTTTCGCCTGGCATCCTCACGGTGGCGCTCATCATCGGCCTCAATTCGTGGAACGAGTTCCTGATAGCGACGACCTTCCTGCAGAAGCAGGAAAACGTCACCGCCGTGATCGCCTTCTATCTGCTCTCCGGCCAGTACAGTTCCGACTGGGGCGAGATCATGGCCGCTGCCCTCATCATCGTCGTACCCGTCGTCCTGCTGTTCGTCTTCATGCAGAAGCGTTTCATCGAGGGCATGGCCGGCGGCTCGGTGAAGGGCTGATACCTTTTTGAATGTGGAGTGACCGATGCAGTTTCCCAACAACTATCTCGAACGCGTCTATGCCGGCGTCCTCGGCAAGCTGGTGGGGGTCTATCTCGGCCGCCCTTTCGAGGGCTGGACGCACCAGAAGATCATGGCTGAGCTAGGCCCGATTGAATACTACGTGCATGAGCGCCTGAACCAGCCGCTCGTAGTCACCGACGACGATGTCGCCGGCACCTTCACATTCATTCGCGCGCTGGAAGACTATGGCATCAAGGCAAACCTCTCAGCCGAAGAAATCGGCAAGGCCTGGCTCAACTACATCGTCGAGGAACGCGCGATCCTGTGGTGGGGCGGCAACGGCAATTCCACCGAACATACCGCCTGGCTGAACCTCAGGAAGGGCGTGCCCGCCCCGCATTCCGGCTCGATCGAAAGCAACGGTCAGGCGATCGCCGAACAGATCGGCGCGCAGATTTTCATCGACGGCTGGGCGATGGTCGCGCCGCGCCAGCCGGAACTTGCCGCAAGGCTTGCCGAACAGGCCGGCAAAGTCAGCCATGATGGCGAATCCGTTTACGCCGCAATGCTGTGGGCTGCGATGGAGGCCGAGGCGTTCGGCTCCTCGGACATCGACCATCTGATCGATACCGGCCTGAGCCAGATACCCCAGGACTGCCTGATCGCCAGGCTGATCGCGGATATAAGGGACTGGCACAAGGCGCATCCGGATTGGCGCGACACCCGTCAGAAGATCGAGCAGCACTACGGCTATGACAAATATCCCGGCAACTGCCACGTCGTGCCGAACCATGCGCTAATGATCATGGCCGTGCTCTACGCGCCGCAGGATTTCCAGAAGGCGCAGATGATCGTCAACACGTCGGGCTGGGATACGGATTGCAACGCCGGCAATGTCGGCTGCCTGCTCGGCATTATGAACGGCCTCGAAGGGCTGGAGGAAGGCCCGGACTGGCGCGGACCGATCGCCGATCGCATGCTGATTTCGTCCGCCGATGGCGGCAACTCGATCAACGACGCCGTTCGCCAGGCCTATTTCCTCACCAATCTCGGCCTGCAATTGGCCGGCAGGCAAAAGCTCGATGCTCCCAAGAATGGCGCGCAGTTCCATTTCTCGTTGCCGGGCAGCCAGCAAGGTTTCAGGCCGCAGGCCGGCCTTGATGTCAGCCGCGCGGTGCGCATCGGCAATGCCGAGTTCGAGAGCAGTCGCGCTCTGGCAATCGACTATGAGGCGTTGGGGCCCAAGCAGGTCGCGGTTGTGACCAGTCCAACTTTCTCGCCGCGCGAAATGCTTAGCATGCGTACCTACGACCTGATGGCGACGCCCCTTGTCTATCCCGGTCAGGTCGTGCGCGCTCGCGTCGTCGCCGATCAAAAGAATCGCGGTGCCGTTGATTTAAGATTGCGGGCACGCATTTACGACGAGCGTGACGAATTGCTCGATATCGACAGCTCTCCGGTGATCACCGAGCCGGGCAAGGAGACCGTCCTGGAATGGACTTTGCCGGATGCCGGCGGCCAGCCGATCGCCGAGCTTGGCCTGGCGATTTCCAGCACCGGCAAGCGCGCCGATGGCCGTTTGCTTGTCGACTATGTCAGGTGGGATGGAACGCCTGAGCTGACGCTGAAGCGCCCGGCTGGCGATGGCGATTTCTGGCGACTGTCCTGGGTCAACGGCGCGGATTTCTTCTCCAAGCGCTATCCGGCGGCATTCCGGATCTCGCAGAACAGCGGCGAAGGCATCATCATCCATGGCACGCGCCAATGGACCGATTACCAGGCGTCCGGCGATGTGATGATGCATCTCGGCAATTATGGCGGTCTCGCCATCCGAGCGCAGGGCCTGCGCCGCTATTATGGCGCGCGCGTCACCCGCGACGGCAAGATGCAGATCGTTCGCGTCCGCGACGAGAACACCGAGGTGCTCGCCGAGACCGCCTTCAACACCGAATTCGAGAAATCGATATCGATGAAAGTGGCGGCCAAGGGCGACCGGATCACCTTCGAGGCCGACGGCATTTCGCTTTTCGCGCAAGACAGCAGCCCCGAGGCCTTCCACGACGGCGGCGTCGGCCTGCTGGTGCATGAAGGCGCCCTGTCGTCCAACGAAATCCGGGTCGGAGCGGTCTGATGGCCAACGTCACGATCGACAAGGCCCGCAAGGCATATGGTTCGGTCGAGGTGCTTCATGGCGTCTCCGTCGATATTCGTGACGGCGAGTTCGTGGTGCTCGTCGGCCCGTCCGGTTGCGGAAAATCGACGCTGCTGCGGATGATCGCGGGGCTGGAAGACATCACTGGCGGGACGATCGGCATCGGTGGCCGGGTCGTCAACGACCTGGCTCCCAAGCAGCGCGACATCTCGATGGTGTTCCAGAACTACGCGCTCTATCCGCACATGACAGTGGCCGAGAACATGGCGTTCTCAATGACCCTGGCCGGCGCGCCAAAAGCCGAGAAGCAGAAGCGCGTCGCGGAGGCCGCTGAGATACTGGGGCTGACGCCGCTTCTCGAGCGCTATCCGCGCCAGCTGTCGGGCGGCCAACGCCAGCGCGTGGCCATGGGGCGATCGATCGTGCGCAAACCACAGGTCTTCCTGTTTGACGAGCCCTTGTCCAATCTGGATGCCAAGCTGCGTGTCGCCATGCGCGCCGAGATCAAGAGACTGCACCGTCGTCTGGCCACGACCACGATCTATGTCACGCATGACCAGGTCGAGGCCATGACGATGGCTGACCGGATTGTGGTGATGAATGGCGGCCATGTCGAGCAGGTCGGCCGGCCGCTCGACCTCTATGACGACCCACAAAGCATGTTCGTTGCCGAATTCATCGGCTCGCCGTCAATGAACCTGCTGAAAGGCAGCTTCGACAACGCCGACGGCCGGCCTGTCTTCAAGACCAGTGACGGCATCATGCTGCCGCTGCCCGGGAGCGTTTCAAGGCCATCCGGTATCGAAGCGATTTATGGCATCAGGCCGGAATATTTCTCCCTCGCCCCGACAGGCTCGGGCATCCCGGCCGGGATCGTGGTCGTCGAACCGCTCGGCCCCGAAACGCAGGTGACCGCTATCGTCGGGGGACAGACCGTGGTGACGATGTTTCACGAGCGGATCAACGTGCAACCTGACGAAACGATCTGGCTGGAGTTGCAGGCCAATCGCGTCTGCTTGTTCGACCCGGCAGGAAGACGGTTGACTTAGACCCCTATCGACACCGTCAAGAAAATTTAGGCCCTGTCGAGCGAACTCTTTATGCATCCAAGAGGTGGCTCTACGGCATCGATGTTCGTCACATGCATGCAGGCTGTTATTACGTATCTTGCCCGTCCAGAGGAGCCGGCAATAACGAGCCGGTCATGGCCAGAATGATTGTTCTAACGGCCAGCCACAAAATGAGCAGGTTTGCGGCCGCAAAGATTGGAAGAGCCAGGACACCAGCGAGGCCCGTATCGCCTCGGATGGCCAGCTTTTCAATCGTTGTCGCCAACGCCGTGGCGCCGAAGCTGACGCTCCACAGACCGGCGGAAAAACGACGAACGATCCTTGGAAGCACGCCGCCCAGCACAACTGCCTGCAGAAGTGCGTAACCGATGAGACAGTGAACAAAAACGTCTCCGGAGGTGCCCGACGCGTTAACATAGGCAAGCGAGCAGACCGCCGGAGGCGCGAGCTGGACCCCAAGGGTCGATCGCACCTGGTTTTTAAGCGGTTCGCCAAAATAGAGCCGGTAGAACAACACAGAATCGATAGTGAGCCACGAGAAGAGGCCGGCGCCCAGCGCCAATTGCGCCCATTCAGTGTGCCCGAATGTCGACAATCCAATGCTGAGGACAAACGATCCGGCGGCAACAGGCAAGTACAAGGCCGGCGTCGCGTCCGACAGAGCGATTGCCGTTTTCCAGATCAATTGCGAATGCCAAAGCCCAAATCCGACCGCGACCACCCCGCCAATGCAAAGGAGTACCGTGGCTAGTGTGGCGCTGAACTGCAACACGCTCACCGCGGTTAGCATCATCCCGATTCCCGCTAGACCGGGAAAGCAATTCTGAACGGGATCTGCGAGTTCGGCTCGCACCGCCGCCGGCGCGAACCATAACTTCAAGGCGTAAAGCGTCAAAAGGGCTGCCCATAGGCACATTGCCAATATGACGACCGCTACAGCAATTCCGTTGGGGGTTGCCCAGAGTTGGTGGGCAACTTGCCACATGACGGCAAAGGAACTCGTACCAAGGCCGACGGCAAAAAATGAGGCCGGAAACCGTGCTATTGGGGATCGCGCTGCCGGCGCAGAGACCACGGCCCGACGCTCCGATGCCGCCGCTGCATGGGAGCGCGCGTCACTCAGTTCGGCCACGCCGTCGGATTTGTGCCGCTCTCTCATAATTGCACCTCACGCGCCAGCGATGAAATCATCGTGCCTTGCAACGAGCGCCCAACTGAAATTGCCCCTGATCGTCATGCGTGGTGCCGTCGTCGGGCCCTAGCGGGTCGCGGGCAATCGCAATGTCACAGTTGTGCCTGACCCAAGCGAGCTCTCAACGTCGACAGTCCCCCCTGATTCCTCGACAAAACGTTTCACCATCGGCAAACCAACGCCGCCCAAACCCTCGCCTTTCGTCGTGAAGAAGAGGTCAAACGCGCGCACCATGGTCTCGCTGGTCATTCCAACTCCGTGATCTTCGACGCAAACATCCACCTGGTTGGAATTCTCCGACACCGAGGCATCCACCGAGATCAAGCCACCACCAGGCATTGCATCGCGTGCATTGAACAGAAGGTTGAGAACTGCATTTTGCAACCCGGCCCGATCGCACCGCACCAAAGGTAGGTCTGGGGGGACCCGAACCTCGAGATGGATGTTCTCATCCCACGCACTTCGAACGATGGATTCAATGTCCGCCAAACAAATACCCACGTTCGCATGCGCTATCTCCCCCCGGTTCTCTCCGGCCGTTCTGATGGTCTGCCTGACCAGGCAGCCAGCCCGTTCCAGAGCGGCTTTGGCGCCAGCAAGTACAAATCCCGCTCCCGGAGCCGTTGCTATATTCGGGTCTCGCCCCAGATGGTTCAACGCAGATGAGGCGACCTGAATAAGATTCCCCAGGTCATGTACGATGCCGGCGGTTGAAATCTGCAGGGCGAGACGACCTTGTGGAATGTCCGCTCGGCCGGCAAATATGTTCTCGTCTATCTCTGGACCTGACATTCCATTCCTCCGTTTGCTCGGTCGACGGTTCTCGCGTACGAAGCGCACATACCATCGCGACCCGTTACGGTTGAGGGCAGTCTAACTGGATGCCAGAAGCACTCTTCTCGGGAATAAGGTTCAAAGGGCTCCGGCACACAATCCGGCACCGACTGCAACGCAGATCACCCCAGCAATACGATTGACAGGACCTGGCGTCACGCGTTGCAAAGTGAGCCCGAAACCGATGCCGACCGCATGCAACATCGCGGTGGCCAGTGCAAACCCCGCGACGTATTCCAGCCCATTCGCGCTAGGGGCCACCTCGGCTCCGTGAGCGTATCCATGCAGCAGCGCAAAAAAACCGATGATCGCGGCCCCGGCCCATACCGGCGGATCGACCGCCAATGCCACCATAAGCCCTAGCACGACGACCGAAGCCAGAATGCCGGGCTCTACAAAGGGCAAGGCAATCCGTGCCAAGCCGAGCACGCCGCCGACCAACATGACTGTCACGAAAGTCAACGGCCACACCCAGAGAGCGCGCCTCCCTTTGACCGCAGCCCACAGGCCGACCGCCACCATGGCAGTAATGTGGTCGAGGCCACTTAGCGGGTGAGCGACGCCCGCTGCAAAGGAAACCGCCGAACCGATGCTTGGATGCGCCGAAGCCGGCACGATGAAGGTTAAGGTTAGAGCTATCCAGGTCGCGATCAATCTCATCGTAGTCTCCTCTGTTCAACAGTGTTGGGGAAATGCGGCTGCTCGCAGAAAGCGGCGATCGGCCGTCACGCGATATGGCTGCCCTCATTCGGGAGCATCATGCGGCGGCCCTAAATAGGGGAACTCAGCAAGCAGATCGCTATGTGCCCCAACCCCGTCTCCGGCCAACTTGCCGTTCGTAAGGATGGCCATAAAGGCATCTGCGGCATCGTCCGTCAGCGTCCTTCCATTCTCCGGAAAGGAGGCAGGCCGTCTCGGGTCATAAGGCATGATATCTGGCAGCAATGTCCTTGCCACACGCTCGGCCTCATCCGGTTGATATCCACCCGTGTGCTCAAGCGCGTGTGCGAACGTTGCGACAAACCGAGCGTCATCTGCAGGTTCGCCGGCGAGATAAGCCTCTTTCTGCTCACCGGGAAGGAAGACCGCCTGCTGCGGGCGCGCACCCCGTTCGACCTGCACCCAACCCTTGCCTTGCTTGTCCAGCGTCCGTGCCCACAGGCCAACCGGCTTAGGCCCCAACGTCGAGTTGGGCACTTCCAGCACGATGCTGCAGACGTTTTTGTCCGAGAAGAAATCAGCGCCGGTGAAATGCAGATCATCTATGGCACCCAAGGTGTCAAAGAAAAATGCTTCGCTGCGCCACCCCGCGAAAAAGCGATAGTCGCCGACCTCGGCTACCTGCGCATCCCGACCTATCGACACTGGAGCCCCCAGAAAGACAACCTCTCCACCGTCGTCTGTCTCAGCGGCCAGTGCGCCCTCAACGCGCCGTACCGTGGCGATCTGCATCGCTCCTGGTAAGGACGAAAAGCGTACTCGATACGCGATATCGGCGACCGCATCGCCATTGGTGTCAATCTTGATCTCGTAAAGGCCGTCAGGCGAGAACGGTTCACTAATGGTAAGCTCCGGATCGATCACCGTAGAGGACGGATGGACATTCATGATCAGGATCGACTTCTTCACGTCCCCTGGTTTCGGAAAGGCATAAAGATCGGTGAGATCCAGGCGCGCGTCTGCCCTAGGGAACCCGAAGTTGGGGCCTGAATAATGATGTGACATCGTCATATGCTCCTTAGAGGTAAACCAACCGACCCGCCCCAAAACCCGGCGTGCTGAGCACTAACTGATCCAAGACAAGTACCCGCACCAATTCCGACCGGCAGCGTTCAACTGTTCAAGTACTGACAGCGGCCATGGCCGAAATATATTGAACGATGGTATTTCCGATACTTTGGTGCCGATCGCATCGATGCCTCCGCGATGCTAGTTTCCGTTGGCCAGCGCTGAAACCCCTGAGCATCCATCAGTGAGGGTCGCTGAGTGAAGCAGCTGGCAGTGGCTGGCGGAAAGGACGGAGTGATGGCTCGCTTACTGTCGGTCAATGTGGGCTTGCCGCGTGGCATTCCATGGCAAGGGAAGACTGTCGACACCGCAGTCTGGAAAACATCAGTTCAAGGCCCACGCCAGGTACGCCGGCTCAACATCGATGGCGATAGGCAAGGAGACGCGGCGGGACACGGCGGCGAGCAGCGGGCGGTTTTAGTCTATCAATCGGAAGCCTATAACTTTTGGCAAAGCGAGCTAGGCCGCAAAGACTTTACCTACGGACAGTTTGGGGAAAACTTCACGGTCGATGGACTACCGGATGATGAGGTCTGTATCGGCGATCGTTACCGGATCGGAAGCGCCTTGTTCGAAGTGACGCAACCGCGCGTCACTTGCTACCGAGTCGGTATTCGCATGAACGAGCCGCAAATGGCAGCGCTGCTGGTTGCGCGCGGGAGGCCTGGCTTCTATCTGCGCGTCCTGGAAGAAGGCCAGGTCGAGGCTGGAGATGAGATAGTCCAGGTTGGGATAGGCCCCGAGCACATGACAGTGTCAGAGGTCAACGCACTGCTATACTTGCCGGGTCATCCTCGCGGCCAGCTGGAACGGGCGCTGCGAATTCCGGCTCTGAGCCCTGGCTGGCGGGGATCCTTCCAGGCGCTGCTCTCGCAGAACGAAAGTGGCGGCGAGACAACTGGAAATGCCGGGCTTGATCCCGCGTCCGGACCGCCTGCTGCGTGGGCGGGATTTCGGCCGCTGCGTGTGGTGCACAAGATCCGCGAGAGCAGCAGTGTGACGTCGCTGGTGTTAGAGCCGTTTGAGGAGTCTCGCCTTACCGCGGCTCGTCCAGGACAGTTCGTCGTGCTGCGCCTACGGGTGATGCCCGATGCTCCGGCGCTGATGCGCAGCTATTCTTTGTCGAGTGAGCCTGGTGAACGCCACTACCGAATAAGCGTAAAGCGGGAACCGCATGGTTTGGCGAGTGGCTACATTAACGACCGGGTCGAGATCGGCGACGTGCTGGACGTTAGCGCACCGCGCGGTAACTTCGTTCTTCGACCCAACGATGCGCCAGTCGTCCTGCTGAGTGCCGGCGTGGGCGCGACTCCGGTCATCGCAATGCTCCACGCATTGGCGGCCAAAGCGGCGACACGGGAAGTCTGGTGGCTTCACGGAGCCCGTTGTGGCCGTGAGCACCCTTTTGCCCAAGAGACTCGGAACCTGCTCGAAACCCTGGTCCACGGTCACAGCCATATAAGCTACAGCTCGCCGGATCGCGAGGACAGGTTAGGTGTCGATTACGATGCTGATGGACATTTGGACATAGAGGTGCTGCGAGGGCTGCACGTGCCACGCAATGCTGACTTCTATATCTGCGGGCCATCGGCCTTTATGGGCGACTTGAGCGCAGGGCTTGCGGCCTGGGGTGTCGTCGCGGACCGAATCCACACGGAACTGTTCGGCCCAGGTCCATCGAACACCCCTGGCATTGCTGCCACTCCGAGCCGCCAGCCGCATTTACCTGCCGAACCTTCCAGTGCGGGTCCAGTCGTTTCGTTCGCAAGAAGCGGCTTGACCGTCCATTGGGGCCCGGCGTTCCAGAGCCTGCTTGAACTTGCTGAGGCGTGCGACGTCCCGACGCGATGGTCGTGCCGCACTGGTGTCTGTCACAGTTGCGAAACAGGGCTTGTGGCTGGAACTGTCACATACCAACCCGAACCAATCGATCCACCCGCGAGGGGCACTATATTGATCTGCTGCTGCCAGCCCAAGGCCGACGTCGTTCTAGATCTCTGATCTGGCAAGATCTGGCACCTTGACGGTGCATGCAGCATTCGATTTCAACACTCGGCAGTTACGTAGCCGCAGCGACGTCAATCACTGCTTCCGCGAAAGCCTGCGGCGCTTCCTGAGGTAGATTGTGACCTATGCCGCCGGTGATCAGACGATGAGAGTATCTCCCCGCGAACATCTTCGCATACGCGCCCGCTTCCAAATGAGGGGCACCATTGGCGTCACCTTCCAGCGTGATCGTGGGGACGGTGATGACCGGCGCCTGCGCGAGCCGCTTCTCCAGGTCCTCATACCGAGGCTCGCCTTCGGCCAGACCGAGACGCCAGCGGTAGTTATGGATCACGACCGCCACGTGATCAGGATTGTCAAAGGCGGCCGCGCTACGCTCAAAAGTGGCATCGTCGAAGTTCCAGCGGGGCGAAGCGAGACGCCAGATCAGCTTCGCGAAGTCACGCGTGTACTTCTCATAGCCCGCGCGACCACGATCGGTTGCAAAATAGTACTGGTACCACCATTGCAATTCCGCGCTTGGCGGCAATGGCTGCTTGCCTGCCTGCTGATTGCCAATCAGGTAACCGCTCACTGAAACCATGGCCTTGCAACGCTGAGGCCAGAGTGCAGCGACTATGTTGGCTGTTCGGGCGCCCCAGTCGCAGCCAGCGATCGTGGCCCGTTCGATCCTTAGAGCATCCATCAGTGCGATGACGTCCGCGGCGACCGCCGACTGCTGCCCGTTGCGCATCGTCTTGCCGGCGAGGAAGCGAGTCGTGCCGTAGCCGCGCAGATACGGCACGATCACGCGGTAGCCCTTCGAGGCCAGGAGGGGCGCGACGTCGCCGTAAGTATGTATGTCGTAAGGCCAGCCATGCAGCAGCACCACGACCTCGCCGGTGGCGGGGCCGGTCTCGGCGTATCCGATACTGAGCAATCCGGCGTCAATCTGCTTCAGCGAACCGGATGGCTGGCGACCCGCTTTGCCGACAACGTTTCTTCCCTGAGTGTTCACGGACGGACCCGCCTGCGCCGGCTTGTCTGTTCCCAACTCAAAGGCGGAGATAGCCACCAGCGCGGTGCCGAGTAAGCGGCGGCGATCGTGATCAATCTGTTGTGACGCACAGTCCATTTTCGGTCTCCTCGACTGGGAAGTGATCCATTGGTTCTTTGCTCGATTTCAAAGGTGCCGCGCGGAAACCCAAATGCGCGGCCGGGTGGAGGGGCGACCCGGCCGCGCTACTGGGCGGAGGCGATGGGGGAGAATCGCCTCGCTCGCCTCAGATTGAACGGCGCAGCGGCCTAAACGCTTCTCTGAGTTCAGCACAAAAGATTTGAGGCTCCTCCCAAGCCGCGAAATGGCCACCCCTATCCACTTCATTCCAGTGAATGAGATTACCGAAGCTTTTCTCGGCCCAACTCCGCGGTGCGCGGTAAATCTCAGCCGGGTACACTGTGACCGCAACGGGAACTTTCGGGATGTGGAAGGCATCGAAGGGCCCACCGCCAGCTTGCGCACCCTCCCAGTACGACCGCGACGAAGATGTCCCGGTATTGGTGAACCAGTAGAAAGAGATGGCATCGAGCATCTCGTCATATGTAAAGACTGTCTCGGGTCTTCCGTCGCTATCGGTCCACTCCGCGAACTTGTCGTAGAAATACGCGGCCATGGCGACCGGTGAATCGGAGAGAGCATAACCGATGGTCTGCGGACTCTGATTCATCATCGCCGCATAACCAAAACCGTCGCGGTAGAAGTGCAGTAGCCGATCGTATGCAGCCTTCTCGCTGTCCGAAAGTTCCACAGGGGCTGGGTCGAAATTGCGGAGGTGCCGAAGAACGTTGGGCGGTACAGTCCCGGGCATATTGATATGGATGCCAAGAAGGCCTTTCGGAGCTTGAACCGCGAGCAGTTCCGAGATGATCGCGCCCCAGTCGCCTCCCTGAGAGACGTATTGCGGGTATTCCAACCGGATCATCAGCTCATGGAACGCACTGGCCATATGGGCAGGGCTCCAACCGGTCGTCGTCGGCTTGCCAGAAAAGCCATAGCCGGGCATCGTTGGAAGCACGAGGTGGAAGGCATCGTCCGCCCGCCCCCCATGCGCCGTCGGATTGGTGAGCGGGCCTATCACCTTCAAAAGTTCGATAATGGACCCTGGCCAGCCATGTGTCATAAGCAGGGGCATCGCACCTTCGTGCGGCGAACGGATATGCGCAAATTGGATATCCAGTCCGTCCACGCTGGTGATGAACTGCGGCAACTTGTTGAGCTTCGTCTCCACCTTGCGCCAATTGTACCGGGTGCCCCAGTACTCAACCAGCGGCTGGAGCTTCGCGAGCTGAACCCCCTGAGAGCGGTCATCGACGGTCTCCCGGTCAGGCCAGCGCGTTGCCTTGATGCGAGCGCGAAGATCTGCAAACGCCCACGTCTGAACATGGATGTTAAAGGGCCGGATGGATTGGTCTCCGACCGCCGCGCGTAGAGCCCCAGGTAACAGGCTAGCGGCCCCAACCGCCGCCCCCGCGACAACCATATCGCGCCGCGTAGGCAAAAGCGATAATGCCGACATTACTTCCTCCTCGGTCAATCCGATCCATGCGGACACGAGTTTGAGGATCTATATCCGCACCCCTTGAATCCATTGCACGATGGTATCGGCAATACTTTCTGGTTAGTGAGAAGCAGGCAGCCGAGGCTCATGTTCCTTATCGGCTTGCACAGCGCTTCGCGCGATGCACAGGCAAGGACGGTATCCTGGATCCTCGGAGAGGCTCTGCCGACCGCCGCGGTGTTGACGTGAATCGCGGTGGGGAAGCGATTTCAGACCGGAGCGAGAGCGGCCAATCGCGACGAATCCTCTCCCCGGCATCCGCCAAGCGCACCTTGGATCAGAATTTCCGTGCCGACTTATTCCAAAGTATCGACGATACCATCGAACAATAGATCCAATCTTATCCTCGAATAGATAAATGGACGACCGGTTATGCCCCGGCGGTTTTTAAATCCCGGTGGTTTGAAGCCGTAAATATATGGTCATGGCGGTCGTCATTGTGGCGATTGCCTCATCGAGGAGAAGGAACTCGCTATGAACACTAAAGCCAAATGTCTCGCCACAGCATTTGCACTCTCGGCACTCGGGGGAAGCGCATTTGCCGGCGCGCTTGATATCATCGACCCGATCAACCAGCAGTCGTCTCTTTATACCAGCTCCATCAAGGTTCCGACCCACACGGATCCCATTATGAGAAGCAGGTTCAGGGCAGCCCTTGAAACCCTTCCGATGGGGAAGCGCAAGGCAATGATAAGAGAATGCCAGGACGCGGGCATGACCAAGCCTTACGCGGAATTCTGTGCGGATCTGAATGCTCTTGGTCACGGGCACTGAATCCTGCCCGAGCAGAACAGTGGCGGGCTAGGGGCCTGCCACTTCTTGCTCCAGATTCAGTTAAATGGGTTTGTCGCCGTTGGGTTGGATTGACTGCCTGGCGGCGGGGTGTGCTTGCTCAGGATCATGACGAGGGGTACGGGATATTTTCGGCACCAAAGTATTCGCGATACATAAGGACAATAAGCGAGTTATGAATTTAACGGCAGGTCATTCTTGCGAAACATTATTCCAAATAGGAGATTTGTTATGCTTCTCTTCCGCTCCGGTCTTTCGAGGGCAGCGGTGAACGCCGGTTCCCTCCTGGTTACAGTTGGGCTCGGCTTGGCACCAATGGGAGGCGCCCGCGCCGAGACCTTGCCAGGACAGCCTGGCGCCCCTTACCAGAGTATGCCGTCGTTGGCGCCGATTGGCACGCGCGTCGACCACTACCTTCCGATTCCCAAGGAGGACGTAACCCCGGCCATCGACCCGAGGAAGGGATACCGGAACCAAAAGCTGGGCCGTGGGCTCTATATGGTCACCGACAACGGCTACCAGTCGATGTTCCTGGTGTACGAAACAGGTGTCGTTGTGATCGACGCTCCCCCGGGATACTCGGCTCACATACGCCAAGCTATCGCAGAGGTGACGGATCAGCCAATCACCCATGTCGTCTACAGCCATGCGCACGTAGATCATATTGGCGGCGTGAACGACCTCGGCGGGCATCCAATTGTCATCGCCCAGGAAGAGACCCTGCGACTGCTCGAACGAGCGAAGGATCCCAGGCGCACCCTGCCGACCGTCACCTTCAAGGATCACTATACCTTGAAGGTCGGTAGTCAGATTCTTGAGCTGAGCTATCCCGGCAGCAGCCCTCATGAACCGGGAAATATCTTCATCTATGCTCCAGAACAGAAGGTGCTGATGGTGGTCGACGTGATCTTCCCCGGTTGGATGCCTTGGCGCCGGTTCGCACTTGCCAAGGACATTCCCGGCTATTTCGACCAGGTGGCGTACATCGACACCTTGCCGTTCGAAACGCTCGTTGGCGGTCATGTCAATCGCGTGGGCACTCATTCCGATGTTCGTACCCAGCTCGAATTCATGAACGACCTGAAGGCAGCTGCCGCTGCTGCCCTCAAGTCAACGCCGCCCGGCGAAGAGATGGAAGCCGAGGACAAGGCCAACCTCTGGGCCGTCTATGACAACTATATCGATCGCGTCGTTGTGAAATGCGTCAACGCCGTCACGCCCAAATGGCAGTCCCGACTTGCCGGTTACGACGTGTTCATCTGGGACCAGTGCTACGCGATGGAGCAGAGCCTTCGCATCGACTGAAGACTTGGCAGTCCGAGGGCTCGCACGGGTCGTCGTCGTGTGACGGCCCCGCCGAGAGGTAGCGCGAGTTGTGGTCCAAGCGATTTGCCGCAGTAGCAGACCAACACCGCGACGGTCGGCAATACTCGGACATGACCAAACCAATTCGCAAGATTGACCAGCCCCGCATGCTGGAGATTGGATCGTTGAGATGCTCCGAGTTGAAAGCCTTGAAGAACCCACGCAACCGGCGTTGAGGAGTGGTGACGAATCACAACCGGCGGCGTCTCCCGCATTCGGCCCCGTAGCTTCGCCTGGATCAACGCGGGCGCCGATAAGCCGGGCCCGGAGGGTCGCTATTCTAGTGGTGGCGACTGTGACGATATCGCTGTCGGTAGCCTGGGCCTGGCAATGGTATTCTCAGGGCCGTTCCGAAGAAACAACCGACAACGCTTATGTGCGTGGTGATATAACGAGCATCGCGCCAAAGCTCTCCGGCTATGTGGTGGAAGTCGCGGTTAGAGACAACGCTGACGTTCGCAAAGGGAGCTTGCTGTTTCGCATCGACGACAGTGACTACCGGGCGAAACTCGACGAAGCCATTGCCACACTGTCCACGCGACAGGCCGAGATCGCAAACATTGCAGCAACGCAGAAACTGCAAGATGCCTTGATCGAACAGGCGGCGGCACAGGAGCGCTCGGTCTCAGCGGATTTGCTGTTGGCCAGAGCCAATCTTGACCGCTACACCGCTCTGCGAAAGAGCGGGACGGCCAGCGAACAAAAACTCCAGGATGCGCAGACCGGGTTCGCAAAAGCCGAGGCGGCGGACAAAGGCGCGGCGGCCAATACTCTGGCGCAGAGGCTGAAGCTTGGCGTGCTCGACGCCCAGCTCGCCGGCGCCCAAGCAGCGATGGCTCAGGCGAAAGCGTTTGTCAGCCTGGCCAGGATGGATCTCGCCAACACCCTCGTCCAGTCGCCAATCGACGGTGTCATCGGCAATCGGCAAGTTCGCGTCGGGCGGTACGTCACTCCCGGCACCCCGGCGATGGACATCGTTCCGGTACAGGATGTGTGGGTTGTCGCTAATTTCAAAGAGACCCAGCTTGATCGAATGGAGATCGGACAGGCCGTCCACGTGGCCATCGACGAATACCCTGATGTTCAGATTGATGGTGTCGTCGACAGCTTCGCCCCGGGTAGCGGGGCTGCCTTCAGCGTGCTGCCGCCGGACAATGCGACCGGTAACTTCATCCGCGTCGTCCAGCGCGTTCCGGTCAAGATAAGACTTACACACAATCCGTTGCCTGGTCGGCTGGTTCCTGGACTTTCAGCCCGCATTGCCGTCCGGGTGGGTAGCCAAACCGATCCCGTGACCAGCACTTCGAACCCGACTGGTGATCTTGCGGAAAATCGGCCCGGTACGGCACAATGAGCCCTCAGATCGAACCGCGACCGGTACCGACCAAGCCCGAGGTGCTCGGAACCGCGTTGGTCTTGACCGGAATTGTACTGACTGCCGTCATGGATTCCATCGCCAGCACGGCGCTCTCAATTGGACGCCTGGATATGCTGGGCGACATACATGCCACCACCGACGAATTCGCGACCTTCGATATCGCATTTCTCGCGGCCAAGCTGACTGGCTTTTTGGTCGCGCCGCTGTTTGTTGCGGCGCTGAAGCCTACGCCCTGTTTACGCGCCGGCACGGTCGCGCTTCTCTTGGCGTCGGCCGCAATGATCTCTTCCGCCGATATAGCCTGGATTGACTTCTGCCGCATCGTTCAGGGTTTTGCCGGCGCGACCGTGCTCGTGGCGGGCCAGACGCTGCTCTTCTTGCGCTTCCCGAGCCGTCAGCAACCGATTTTGCAAGCTCTTTTGGCCCTTGGCTCGGTAATGGCCCCGACGACAGTGACGCCAGCGCTGCAAGGTTGGCTTGTCGACCACCTGTCGTGGGACTGGATATTCCTGAGCAACGTGCCGGTGGGCATTGTCGCCCTGGTCATGCTGGCGGCGGATCGCGGACAAGCGTTCCGCGACAAAATCCGGATCCCCTACATCCAGATCGCGCTGGTTGGGATCGCCGCGGCATCCTTGACCTACGTGTCGCAGCAAGGCAGCAGGTTTGATTGGTTTGACGACGGGCACGTCACCCTTCTCACCCTGAGCGGCCTGCTGGCGATCATCCTCCTGCTACTATGGGAACTCGGATTTGCACCGGATCGTCTGATACCCACGTCACCTTTGGGTGATCCCGACTTTCGCTTCGCCCTTGTCGTCAGTCTGGTGGCTGGATTTGCCTTGTCCGGCAGCGCCTTTCTCATCCCGGCCTTTGCGTTGAACGTTCTCGCCTTCACGGCTACGGATGCTGGAACACTGCTGCTGCCAAGTGGAGTCATTTTGGGCTGCACACTGCTGGTTGCGGGAGTCGGCATACAAAAAAGCGGAATCAATCCGCTTGCCCTGGCTCCTGCCGGTGTCGTGTTTTTCGCCACGGCAATGTGGTTCCTGTCGGGTTCGACAACCGACAGCGGCGTTGCGGATCTGGAGTTTCCACTGCTCTTGCGTGGCTTTGGACTGGGGCTCTTGTTTGTAAGCCTGACGCTGTTTGCCTTCATGCGGCTTCCCGCCAAGGCGCTGCCATTCGGCATCGGGCTTTTCGATCTTGGCAAGCAGGTTGGTGGGCTGGCCGGTACCGGTCTCCTGCAAACTTATCTCGATCGACAACTTGCCTATAACAGGACAATCCTGGCATCGCATCTGGCCACTGGCGATGTTGCCCTCGAACAGCGTCTGAAGGCAGTGGCGGACCAACTTGGGGCCAGGGGCCTCGACGGTGTTGTCACTGGTAAAGCCGCGCTGTCGGTTCTGCGGCAGGCTGTCGACAGACAAGCCATCACCATTTCCTTCGATGAAGCCTTCCTGGCAATCGTGCTATTGTTCTTGGTCGCAGCGCCTTGCTTGATCCTATCCAGGAGGCTGCTTGGCCGTCGATCCGCTGTCCATGTAAGTACATCGGGGGTTTAGGCCGCTGACAAATGTCGGTGAAACAAAGCTCTTGAGCATGGCTGAGTTTTCGCACCGGTAGCAGCCGGAAAGGTGCAATCTTTGCCATTCTCGCCGCACTCCCGGCTGGCGGCCGATCCGGCCAAAACGACGAAAGCGAATTCAAATGCCGGGTTTCATGGTTGGAGTAACCCCGATTGGGTCCACCGGAACGACCGAACGGCCGGGCGCCTCGAGGGCAGAGAGTTCCGTTGTTGCTGGTTATGCTCCGCTCGAGAGCGTGTTCTGCGGACTACAGCACCCAGTCAGCAAAGGAGTTAAACCTCTCAGCCAAGAAATCGACGGACTCCGATCGGCTCAAAGACCATTACGAGAGTTTGAAACAAGCTGGGAGATCTATCCTCGACAGATGGCGAAAGTTCAGTCCACTGAACTCAGGACTCGTCCTGCGGCGTTCCCATTGCCGCCTGAGCTTCCTGAGCCTTGGCCGGGCCGCGGAGAACCTTCGCTACCAGTACGGCAACAATCGTGCCGCCGACTGGACCCACGACATAGACCCACCACGTGGACAGATCGCCACGCGCCAGGTCGGGTCCGAAAGCACGGGCCGGGTTCATCGCCGCTCCTTCGTAAGGCCCTCCCAGGGTCCCAAGCGACATCACGTAAGCACCCACGGCAACGGGGACAAACTGGCCATTAAGCTTCGGGCCGTTTGCCATCGAAATCACCATCAAAACCATGCCGAATGTAAGGATCGCCTCGAAGAACACCGCCTGGATGAATTGTTCAGGTTGCGGGACCGTGGCTGCGAGATTGCCTTCGATGCCGAAGAATGAGCGTGCAAGAAATGATCCAGCCCCGGCGGCAAGTAGCTGCACAACGACGTAGGCGGCGCACATCGGCCAACCTATATCGCCGCGCAAGGCAAACGCAAATGTCATGGCAGGATTAAAGTGCGAACTGATATCGCCGAGAAAATAGATCGCCACGACCAGCCAGAGTGCAGAAATCGCCGACAGGATGAAGGCGGCGATGATGGGCTCAACCTGTATTCCGCCATACAGCACGAGAATGGCGCCGCCGGCCGACAATACGAAAGTCAATCCTGCCGTACCGATAAATTCAGACAGCAGGCGTCGGAACCGATGCTTGGGACTTTTCCAGTTAGCGTTGAACCGAGGCTGGCCAATCTGCAGCGCGAGTGCCGCCTCGCCAGATACCACAGGGGGGATACTCATGGGGACTCCTGGAAATCCTAGATTAAAGCTGATGACTCCCTTGCCGAGGCCGGCAACAAGCGCTGACGGCTCGCGCATGGCGAACTGACGCGATCCCTAGACACGGGTCGCGACGTAAGGTTTGACCATTTTCTCTGGGTCGACCACGTGGTCGAACACTGCTTCGGAAACTAAGCCAAGCTTCAGCGCAGCCGCCTTGAGCGTGACATCGTTGTCCATCGAGTAATGTGCAATCTTCGAAGCCTGATCGTAACCGATAACAGGGGAGAGCGCGGTCACCAGCATCAGGGACTCGCTCACATACTGGGCGATCTTCTTCTTATTGGGCTGCGTACCCTCGACCAAGAACGTACGGAAATTCGTGCAACTGTCCGCCATAATTGTGATCGAATGGGCGATGTTATGGATGATCAGGGGCTTGTAGACGTTCATCTCAAGATAACCGCTGGCCCCTCCGAACCCGACCGCGACGTCATTGGCCATCACCTGCACGGCCACCATGGTGAGTGCTTCGGCCTGGGTGGGGTTCACCTTGCCGGGCATGATGGAGGAGCCCGGCTCGTTCGCGGGTATTATGAGTTCGGCGAAGCCAGCTCGTGGTCCGCACGACATCAGACGGACGTCGTTGCCGATCTTGTACAAAGAGGTTGCCAGCGTGCGCATCGTGCCAGAAAACTGCACGAGCGCATCGTGCGCGCCCTGAATGGCGAACTTGTTGGGCGCGGTTACAAACGGAAGCTCGGTTAGCTTCGCGATTTCAGCCGCCGCGGCTTCTGCGAAACCTGGTGCGGAATTGATTCCCGTGCCTACCGCCGTCCCGCCAAGGGCAAGGCGATAGACCCCGCCCAGCGAAGCCTCGAGCCGATCAAGGTCGTCGGCCAGCATCCCGGCATATCCCGACCATTCCTGACCGAGAGTCAGCGGTGTCGCATCCTGCATGTGGGTACGGCCGATCTTGACGATATCCTTCCATTCCTCCGACTTGGAAAGAATGGCTTCGTGAAGACGGTCGACCGCCGGGATCAGACGCTGCTTTGCATTGGTCGCCGTTGCGATGTACATCGCGGAGGGAAATGAATCATTCGACGACTGCGCCATATTGACATGGTCATTCGGATGGACTGGCGTCTTGCTCCCAAGGGCTGTCCCGACGAGCTGGCAGCACCGGTTGGAAATCACTTCATTGACGTTCATATTGAACTGGGTGCCGCTGCCCGTCATCCAGACATGAAGCGGGAACATGTCTTGATGCTGTCCGTCAAGAATCTCCTCACAGGCCTGCACGATCAGTCGATGGATCTGATCATTGAGCCGCCCGCCCGTATGGTTTGCATTGGCAGCACCTTTCTTCAACACGGCATAGGCCGCGATCATTTCGCGTGGGATCAAATCCTTCCCTATGGAAAAATGATCGAGAGACCTTTGCGTCTGGGCTCCCCAGAGTTTGTCGGCTGGAACATCTACCTCGCCCAGACTGTCGGTCTCTTTGCGCATTTGGGTCATGGCCGCTCCTCCTCATAACGCATGAGGTTGTTCCATCGAATTCCGGCTTCGAACACTATTCCCTATACCTGGCTGTGTACTGCTCCAGGTTCTTCTCGAGGTCGCCGGGCTGCTGCAAACCTTCATCAACAAGCACCTTCACACGCGCCTGCGCTGCAGGTCGTTGCACGGAAGTGATAAATGCGTCCCAGCCCGGCTGCATTTCCGAATCCGGAGGCAAACTAGCCTGATTGATAAGCCTCTTGGTGTCAGCGATCGCCTGCCCATCGAACGAAGCGATGCGCTTCGCCAAGGCGTCGACAAATCCGTCCAATTCTGAATCGGGCAGCGCCCGGTTCACATAGCCGTAGCGCTCGGCAAGTTCGCCATCAAAACCCTCGGCACCTATCAACATCTCCATAGCGCGGCCGCGACCTATCAAACGAGGCAACCGAGCCATCGGACCGCCGCCTGGGACGAAGCCGGCGCCGACTTCAAATTGCGACAGAACCGCCTTCTCCCGACTTGCAAAACGCATGTCCGCCGCCAGCGCAAGCTCACTACCGATACCACTCGCCCGTCCACGAATTGAAACAATCGTCACTGCCCTCAGGCGGCTGAGGCGCACCATGATGTCGGGCACAGGATGCATGCCCGTTGGCCCCGGTTTCATGCCACTGGAATCCTTAAGGGGACTCAAAAGGTCGTAATGAGCGATGAAATAGTCTGGAACCGCGCTGTCAAACACCACAACCTTGACCCTCTCATCCGCTTCGATCTGGCCAACAATTTTTGCAAGCTCGCGCACTTCGGAGGGACCAACGATATTAAGCGGCGGATTGTTGAAAGTGACTTCCCAGTAGGCCTCACTCTTGCGTGTCAGGCGGATCTTCTCCGTCGTTGTGCTCAATGTCGCTGCAAGCGGTGCGCTAGCAGTACTGGGCACCTTTGATTCCTGTCCGAAGACGTGCGCAGACCCTTGCAGGACTGCGACAACAGAAAACAGCAACGCCGACTTTTGGAGTTTATAATGTTTCATAGCCACCTTGACCTCGTTAAACGCTTAAATCCGCACCATTCCTCATAGTCAAACCCCAGCGAAAAACCGCCGATCATGGCGCTTTCCCACTTTAATCCCATACATTCTTCTAAATATACTTGTAGTTCGCTTCGCGCACCCCAATAAGTGCACGAGGATTGCCAGCAAGGCGATAGTACGATGGTGTCGTCAATACCTTGGGATTGTTGGGGCTTCCCACCGCGCGTTGGCGTTTGAATTGATACGCCGGGCGCGGAGAAAAGCCTCTACTAGGCGATGCCGAGCCGGGCCGCCATGTTCACCAGTTCAGCCAGCGATCGGGCTTGCATCTTGCGCATAGCCTGACCACGATGCGCCTTGACCGTGATTTCGCTGATACCAAGCTCAAAGCCGACCTGTTTGTTCAACAGACCCGAGACGACCAGCGCCATAACCTCTTGCTCGCGACGGCTGAGCGACGCGTGGCGATCCCTGAGGGCCTGCAACTCAGAATCCAATGCGAGTGCGGTCTTGCTTCTTTCGAGTCCCAGCTTGATGGCATCCAATAGTTCTTCGTCGTTGAATGGTTTGGTCAGAAACTCGACGGCTCCAGCCTTCATCGCCTTAACCGTCATAGGTACGTCGCCGTAGCCGGTTATGAAAATAATGGGCATATCGGCACGCTCATTGGCCACGAGCCCCTGCAGGTCGAGCCCACTCAGATCGGGAAGATTGACATCCAGGATCAGACAACTCGGAATCAGTGCCCGGGGGCGATTGAGGAATTCCTTTGCTGAACCGAACGCCTCCGAGCGCCACCCCGAGGAGCCGATGAGCAACTCCAGCGATTCGCGTACCGAAACGTCGTCGTCCACAATGAACACGACGGATGTGTCGCCCGACATCGCTCCACTGCCCAGATCAGCCGTTAAATCCGTATACATGGCAAATTATCCTCCTAGACCGGCATTAACAATCCACCACTTTCAAACCTTGCAGAGCGCCAGATGAAGAGCCTCCTGAAGGGCCCGATCACTGAATGGCTTGGACAAGCACTCAACCGCACCCTGTTCGATGAGACGACGCCGCATCGTGCTGCTCCTCTGCGCGGTTATGTAGACGATCGGTATCTCCTGCCCGCGACGCGTTAGTTCCACTTGAAGTTCTGGGCCTGTCATGACGGGCATGGTCACATCGAGAACCAGGCACTTGGTCTCCTGGATGTCATCAGACGCCAGAAACTCCGTTGCCGAAGCAAATGTGTCCACGCTGAAGCCCAGCTCCTTGAGCAAACCTGGTAGGGACTCGCGCACCGATTTGTCATCGTCAACCAATGAGACCAGTGCACCCGCGGGCTTCATCTCGCTCCCACTGATTTTCGAACATCGCCGACCGCAGACGCCGTACTCACACTTACATTTTGCGCTGACGATCGCTCGCTGGAGTATCCGGGCACGGAAAACGTGAACGTCACCCCCGGACCATCATTCGCTGCTGCCCATAGGCGCCCGCAGTGGCTCTCGATAATCGAACGGCTAACGGACAAACCCATCCCCATGCCGTCATTCTTGGTGGTGTAGAAAGGCTCAAAGAGCCGCTCTGGACTGTCTGGGCCGAAACCTGTGCCGGTATCCTGTACAGATAAGCGCACATGATCATCTGCATCCGGCTCGGTCTTGATTATCAACTGCCTGGGGCGATCCTCGACCCCGTTCATGGCGTCCGCCGCGTTGCGCAGCAGGTTCATGATCACCTGCTGAAGCTGGACACGATCGCCTGCAACGAGCGGCAGCCCCTCGGCAAGTTCGGGCTGAAGAACCACGCGACTGCTCTGGAGGTCACCCGACGACAAGGCGATCACCTCTCTTGCCGCCTCGTTCAAATCCACCGGCTGAACGGTAGGAGCTCGCTTGCTGAAAAGGGCGCGCAATCGCGTTATCACATCTGCGGCTAGATTGCCGTCGCGTATGGTGCGGCGGGCGGTTTCGCGCGCCCCGTCGATATTTGGAGGATCGGCCGCCAACATGCGGAGGCAGGTGCTGGCGTTGGTAATGATCCCCGACAACGGCTGACTGACCTCATGGGCTATCGAGGCTGTCAATGCTCCGAGGCTCGAGACCCTGGTTACATGGGCGAGTTCAGACCGCGCCTTACCAAGCGCTTCTTCCGCCTGCCGCCGCTCCGTCACGTCCTGAACCGCAGTGAGGCATTCCATCCGGTCATCCTGATGACGAATGACCCGGCCAAAGGTGCGTAGATATTTGACCCTGTTATCTGGCATTCGTAACCGGATCTCATAGCCCAGATAGCTTTGGCCGGCGCGAACCCGAGCCATCTGGGCAGACAGTGACTGGAGGTCGTCCGCATGGATTCGCTCACGAATCAGCTCAAGCGTTACCGGGGATTTCGGATTGAGTTCGAAGATATGATAGAGTTCCTCGGAAAAGGCGATTTCGTCGGTGTCCACGCGCCATGAGAACGCGCCGGTGGAACTTAAGCGTTGGCCTTCCGAGAGCAACGTTTCGCTCCGGCTGAGCGCGGCTTCTGTGAGAGAACGTTCGATTGCGATGCTGGCGATCTGTGTGGCGTGCGCAATGAGATCCTGATGGTGCTGCGAAGGGCTCGCGGGCTTCCGTCTTATGATGCAAAAAGTGGCGAGCACCCGCCCTTCTCTGGAACAAATCGGCGTGCTCCACACCGACCTGTACCCGTGCTTCAGCACATGTAACCGCACCGGCGAGCTGTGCCAGCGCGGATCAGATTCCATGTCCACCGCGACCACCTGCGTTTTTTGATACGCCGCTATACCACAAGGCAACAGATCACCATCGACGGGCATGCCGGCAATCGGGGCGCTGTAGTCGGACGGCAAAGAAGGAGCCACGGCATATTCGAATGTCGAGCTGCTCCAATTGATCAGGTGGACATCACAGAAGCAGTCGGGGGCAGCGTTTTCGACAAAAATGCACAACGCGCTTAGAACGTCCCGAAGCAAACTGCCCGACGCGATCATCTCTAGCAGATGCTTTTCACTGGCGAGAAAAGCTTCCGCCTGCTTCCGATCCTCAATATCGTGACTGATACCGTACCAGCGGATCACCTTCCCCGCTTTGTCATGGACCGGCACGCGACGGGCAATGTGCCAGCGATATGTCCCATCAACAGCACGCACACGGTACTCATGCTCGAACGGCTCCCCGGTCGCGACACATGCACGCCATTTGCTCTCTTCAAGTTCGATGTCATCTGGGTGGATTGTACTTCTCCAGCCACCACCCGCCAAATCGTCCGTTGAGAGACCTGTAAATTCACGTCCACGCTCGTTGATAAAAATACGCGTACCGTCGGCTGCGAAAGCACCTGCCAGCGCCGGAATGCCGTCGATCGTTCGTTGAAGTTCACGTTCGGCTTCAACTGCTTTTTCCTCGGCGCGCTTGCGTTCATCGATGTCGACGTTCACCCCGTACCATTTCGCCACATCGCCGTGTTCATCTCGCGTCGGATTGGCGCGGAGCAGAAACCACCGATAACTTCCGTCAGATCGACGTAACCGAGCTTCAGCCTCTCCTCCTTCACCAGAAGTCAAAAACGTCTTCCACGCAGTGAGCAGCCCAGTCACGTCGTCAGGGTGGATCGCAGCCGTCCAGCCCCAACCTTGCCCCTGCTCCGCCGAAAGACCAGCGTAGTCGAGATAGTGCTGGCTCAGAAACTCGGTATAGCCGTCCGGGCGAGTCGACCAAGCCAGGGCTGGAATCGTATCGATAATCAGCTTCAGATCGTGCTGGCTTGCCGCGAGGGCTTCCTCGCTTCTGCGCAGTGCTTCTTCCGTCCGGCGCCGGTCCTCGACTTCCTGCGTCAACGTTTGATTGGCCGCGACGAGATCACCTGTTCGTTCCGTCACGCGCCCGTCAAGTTCCTTCGCCAGTCGCTTCTGTTCGCCCAGTTGATAAGCCCCCTGGAGCGCAACGACCGCCTGGTTTGCAGCAACTTTTAAGAGAAGCCCATCTGTCTGGTTCGGAAAGTCTGACCTCTGCGCCCCTGTGACCACGACTCCGACTTCGCCTTGCAGGCCTAGTAGCGCCAACCCGGCGAAGAATTCGACGCCTTCGATGCGGATTTGCCCGCTCGGCGGCCATTTCGATATGGCTTCGCCAAACATCTGATAAAGGGCTCGCCCAATTTCCTGAGGCTTCACTTGCACCATCGAATGAGCGAACCGCGCGATCTCGATCGGCCATTCGGCGTTCGGGTCAAACAGACGTACATAAATGAAATCAACCGGCAACATGGCAACCAGCACGTCAAGCAAGGTGCCGGCGATCTGGGGGGGATTTGCACCGGACCAAATCGCGGGAAGAGCAAGCAGGCTCACCAAATCATTCATGGAGCGCTTGAGCCGTTGAATCTCCTCGCCGAGGGGCTCTATCGCCGATTCCATGCTAGATCGTCGTCCCGTCAGGCGTCATCTGCCCGACCCGCCGTTGACGGACCTCGCGAAGGAAGTCCTCCGGCGGCATAAAGAATGGATTCTGTTGCAAAATGCCGCCAATGACGATCATCGGATGTGTCCGCATCATGTCGACGACCGTATCCCCGCCAAACTTTGCCAAGTCGTACACGCAGATAACCGCGTCATCGTGACGGAACCATACGTCGTTTACTCGCGCTTCAAACTCGACCAGGTCGTCAATATGCGACCTCACCTCAGCGGCCCAATCCATGTGGCAGACAATGCGACTGAGCGGAAATCCACTCCCGGCGTTGCCGCTAGCCAGCATTTCAAACACCTCCAGCATCCGGTCTTGATCGAACCGGCCGTCCCGCAGGTAGGCTTCGGTGTTGGTGCGAAACTCAAGCTGGCCGTTTTGCTCCGCGGCCGCCGTGTCGATGCCTGCCGTTCTTAATCGGTGCAAATGCCTGCAACGCTCGCCTGGATTTACAAT
The DNA here is from genome assembly GCF_054059755.1 of Mesorhizobium sp. URHB0026. Classification (NCBI taxonomy): domain Bacteria; kingdom Pseudomonadati; phylum Pseudomonadota; class Alphaproteobacteria; order Hyphomicrobiales; family Phyllobacteriaceae; genus Mesorhizobium; species Mesorhizobium sp. URHB0026. The sequence goes on from NZ_JBSSCN010000001.1 coordinate 5,691,929, forward strand.
GTGAATGATTTTGTCGCCGCATGCGAAACCATCCTCCATGAAGGGAAGCAACACACGAAAGGCTTCATCATCGCCGTTGAAAAATGCACAGGCACGGCGCGTTTCCCCAAGTTGGGATCCCGCAAAAGAAATGGGGGCCGCAGTCTTCTTCATGAGCGTCGTCGCCTAGCCGAATGTGCCTGCCTCGCAGTCATAGATGCACGCGGCCGATACGAACGTCTATTATGCGTTGGTGTCGATTTTGACTGAGAGATCGAGACGCTCGAGGTGAAAAGGGCTTGCCTTATGACGCCTACCGAGGTTCGGGCGCTAGCGCGGAGTGAGGAACGGGCACTGCTGCAGGGCGGGCTGTCGGAAGACCATCCGTAGCCAGGACGCGATGACCGCGAGCCGGGCTAAATCGGACACAGAACCAGAAACAGCATTGGTCGCGAGGCGGACCGGCTCATGAGTGACGTCAGCTTCGGGCGGTCAGCGCATGACTGCATTGATCGCATCGAGCAGCGCAGTATCCGTAAATGGCTTCAGCAGGCATTCGATTGTCCCGCTTTGGCGCAGACGACGACAAAATTGCTCGTCGCCATGGGCCGTAATAAAAACGATTGGTATCTGCCGGCCTTGTTGCGTCAGCTCGCGTTGGAGCTCAATTCCGGACATGCCCGGCATTGCGATGTCGAGGACCAGGCACTTGGTTCGATCGATTAGTTTCGAAGCAAGGAATTCTTCCGCAGAGGAAAATGCCTCCGCTCCGTGACCAAACATGCCAATCAGGTCGGGCAGCGCCTCACGCACGGATTCATCATCGTCGACAACAGCGATAATTGCGCGTTCTATCATTATGCACTTCCGATATTATCCGCCAAACTCGGCGGCACGTCCCTAAACCTGTTCGCCGAAATTCTCATCCTCCGCGAAATAAACGCAAGCCAGGATGAAGAGGCAGAGTGCGTCAGGCCAAAACGCTCCGGCATCCGCACGTCGATGCTGATGCCGGCCGCCGCGCCAGCTTGATAACCCAGTCGTGCCCGCGATCGCCCCAGTGTAATATGCGTAAAATCGAGACCGCATCTGGCAATAATCTTGTTTAGCAATTGGCCGGCAACTCGATCAAGGTCGGCAGGTAGGACGCACAGGATAGCAAGATTGCCTATATCTGTGAGGCGGCGGAGCTGACGCTCTCTGTTCTCAGCCAGGAGAGCGCCGGATGTCATCATTACCTTGCAGTTTGCTTCGAGAGCTCATTGATAAGCCGTATCGCCTGTACTGACGTCCTCACGAAAATCCCCGGAACGAACGGACTCCACCCCCCGCCACAGGCCAAAGTGCCCCCACTCGTTCCGAAAATCCATAGCACCTTGGTATCGACCGGGACTTTTCCATACTCTTGGATTGGTGAGTCGACACCAAGGCATAATGGACCACCGCAGCGAGTGGGTGCACACTTGCGGGCGCGCGTGCACGCCAGCATCTTGGGAGGGGGAGCACATGAATACGACAGGGCACGAACACGATACGTCGCCGGCAGGGGGTCTTTCGGAGATCACGGTCTAATATGGGACGTCAACGCGAGGGTGTTAGCGCGGAAACTGAGCGTCTGAACCGGTGCATGAATAACCTGGCCAGGTTGGTTGAGGTTCCGACTTTGCTGAGCGGCAACATTGTTTCCGAAGTCGTTTGCAAATTGCTCGATACGCTCATGGATATGCTTCGGCTCGATTTTGCTTACGTCCGACTGAACCAACCGGCGCACGAGGCGCCCGTCGAAGTGGCCCGTGCGGGCCAGGAGTTTTCCGTCTCGCCCCAAGCGATCATCAGCCAGTTTCAAGGGCTCACCGATGTTGACCTGGCTAACTGGCCATCGCCGAAAAGCTTTCAAGGAGACGCTCATATATCGATCGTGGCCTTGCGGCTGGGGATGCTGGCCAACATCGGAGTTTTGTTTGCAGGGTCACGAAGAGCCGATTTTCCACTGCGGACCGACAGCCTCGTTCTCAACGTAGCCGCAAACCAAGCAGGCGTAAGGTTACAGGAGTTGCAACTGTCGAGTGACCGGAAACGTCTGGCCAAGAAAGCCAATGAGATCGCGGAAGGGGAGCCATCAGAAGTGGCCGTCCGCGAAAGCGAAGACAGTGCCAAACTGATAGCGGACAGCATTCCGGCTGGGATCGCGGTTCTGACACCGACCGGCGAGATCGAAGCCGTAAACAGCTATATCGCTGGATACTTCGGCAAACCTCAAGATGAGCTAAAGCGATGGGAGACCGCGGAAACGGTTCATCCTGCGGATCTTCAGCGTGTCGTCGACTCTTTCAAACATTCGATAAAGGCCGGGAAGCCATATGAACTCGAGACGCGACTTCTCGGCGCCGATGGCAAATATCGCTGGTTTCAGATTAGGGGGCTTCCACTCCGGGATCGAAATGGGCGCATCATGCGCTGGTACGCTCTGCACATCGATATCGACGAGAGGAAGCGGGCCGAAGAAGCACTGCGGGAGAGCGAGGTCAATCTCCGTAAGATCATCAATACGATCCCCACATCCGCATGGTCTACCCTGCCGGACGGGTATTGCGACTTCCTCAACGACCGCTGGCTCGATTATGCGGGGTTCACAGCGGAACAGGCGGAGGGATGGGCTTGGGCGGCTGCCATTCATCCCGACGATGTGAGTGGGCTGGCCGAATATTGGAAATCGTGCCTCGCATCCGGCACACCGGTCTATGTGGAAGCGCGCATTCGTCGTTTCGACGGAGAATACCGCTGGTTCCTGTTCCTCGCCAACCCGTTGCGCGATGAATCGGGTACCATCATCAGATGGTACGGAACAAATGTCGACATAGAAGATCGCAAACGGGCAGACCAAGCGCTGCGGGATAGCGAAGTCAATCTCCGCAAGATCATCAACACGATTCCGACGTCGGCATGGTCGACCCTGCCGGACGGGTATTGCGATTTCCTCAATGATCGCTGGCTCGACTACGCGGGTTTTACCGCCGAACAGGCGGAGGGCTGGGCCTGGGCGGCCGCGATTCATCCAGATGATGCCAGTGGTCTGGCTGAGTATTGGAAGTCATGCCTCGCATCCGGCACACCGGTCTACACGGAAGCCCGTATTCGGCGCTTCGACGGAGAGTATCGCTGGTTTCTATTTCTGGCCAACCCGTTGCGCGATGAATCCGGTGCCATCATCAGATGGTACGGGACGAATGTCGACATAGAGGACCGCAAACGAGCGGACCAGGCACTGCGCGAGAGTGAGCGCAACCTGAGACAGATCATCAACACGATTCCGACGGCTATATGGTCTACCCGTCCGGACGGGTACTGCGACTTCCTTCACGATCGCTGGCTTGACTTCACCGGTCTGTCGATGGAGCAGGCGGAGGGCTGGGGTTGGCGAGTTGCAATCCATCCAGATGACTATGACGCGCTTGAGCGATTTTGGACGGCATCTCTCACATCAGGCACTTCGGGTGAAACCGAAGCGCGTATGCGACGTTTCGATGGCGAGTACCGTTGGTTCCTGTTTCTCGGCGACACGTTGCGCGACGAAGCCGGAAACATCATCAGGTGGTATGGAACGAACGTTGAGATCGACGATCGAAAACGCGCCGAGCAGGCGCTGGCCGAGAGTGAGCGCCAATCACGGCTTATCGTGAACACAATTCCGGGTCTGGTGGCTATTTTCAATGCAGACGGAGAACCGGAAAGTCTCAACAAGCAGTTCCTCGAATACCTTGGCCAGACACTAGAAGAATTTGCAAACTGGGCAGCCAACGGCACGGTCCATCCAGATGATCTGAAGCGCCACATCGACGCTCTCACGCGAGCGCTCGAGACTAGTCGAGAGATCGACTTTGAAACCCGGCTCCGACGGTTCGATGGCGTCTATCGCTGGTTCCAGCTCCGAGGCCAACCACTTCGAGCCAGCGATGGATGCATTGTCCGATGGTATGTCCTGATGACCGACATCGACGATCGCAAACGCGCCGAAGAAGAGCTCCGGCGCAGCGAGGCGTTTCTAGCCGAGGGCCAGAACCTCGCCCGAATCGGGAGTTTTTCCTGGGATGTTTCGAAAGCGGAGATAGTGTGGTCGGAGCAGCTCTATCGAATCTTTGATCTGCAGCCGGGCCTGCATGTGACGCTCCAACTGATCGGAAGCCGCTTCCATCCCGAGGACATGCCAATGCTGGGGGATATGATTGAACGGGCGGGACGCGGAGAGGACGACCTGGAATACCGGCACCGGATCATCACGTCCGACCGATCCATGAAACACCTGCACCTGATTGCGCATGGCATGCGAAACTCGAATGGTGGGATGGAGTACATTGGCGCGATCCTCGACGTCACACAACGCTGGCTCTCTGAGGAAGCGCTAGAGAAGGTGCGAACAGAGCTTGGACTGGCTATGCGGATCATGAGCCTAGGCGCCCTGACCGCTTCTATCGCGCACGAGGTCAACCAGCCAATCGCGGGGATCATCACCAACGCCGGGACATGTTTGCGAATGCTGGCCGACGACCCACCAAATATAGATGGCGCTCGCGAAACGGCGCGCCGGACCATCCGCGACGGCAATCGTGCAGCCGACGTGATAAAGCGACTGCGTGCGCTCTTTAGCAAGCAAGCGGCCGTCGTGGAGCCCGTGGATCTGAATGAGGCGATCCGCGAAGTGATTGCACTATCTTCGGGAGAGCTTGAGCGGAGCAGCGTGTCACTTCGTACTAAACTTGCCATCGGACTCCCAATGGCGGCTGGCGACCGTGTCCAGCTTCAACAGGTCATTATGAACCTGCTGCGCAATGCAGTGGACGCCCTAATGACCGTCAATGATCGCCCAAGGCGGGTGGTCATCGCGACCGAGCTTGGCGAAGACGGCAATATCCAACTTTCCGTGCAAGATACCGGTATTGGCTTCGGCGCTCAGGACATGGAGCAGATTTTTGAAGCTTTTTACACCACTAAAGCCGAGGGCATGGGGATAGGGCTTTCGGTTAGTCGCTCAATCGTTGAGAACCATCACGGCCGTATTTGGGCAGAGGCGAATGGCGGGCCAGGCGCAACTTTTTACTTTTCAGTTCCCGAATTCCTGGAGAACCGGACATCTCAGAATGCCGGACTCGTGCCAACGCCATGCGGCGGCGGCACCGGCACGCAGCGGGGCTTTTAACCACTAGGTACGGCCGTGGTCTTGCATGGATCGACTGAGATGCGACCGATGTCCGCGAGGATACTTAAAGTGCCGCTTCAAGGATCGCCATATTCTCTTCCACGGTGCCGCCACTTACCCCAACGCCGCCAATCGCCTCACCCTCGCTGATAAGCGGTGCCCCGCCTGCAATCGCACAAAACTTCCCTTGGGGATTCCATAGTGGCGGTCGCCATATCATCCAATGGTATTGGCAACACTATCGTATAAATGGATTTTATCTCCCTCCTGCATTTGTAATCTCTTTGCCCATTCGCCTGGTGGTTTGAATTTTGACTGACAATCAGCGAGGATGAATATGCGGTCCGATGTCATTCCCGGGTCTGTTTTTCCGAACTACGAGCTTTCGGATCACACCGCTGCAAGGCGAACGCTTTCCGAGTTACAGGGAGGCGACCCCCTGGTCCTCGTTCTCGGCAGGGGTGGCTATTGTCCCAGGGACCGCCGGCAGGCTGAAGGGCTGGTCCAGCTCCATCGTGAAATGGAAGTGGGTTACTGCCGGCTTGTCACCATCACCACGGACAATCTTCTGGAGACGAACGAATATCGCTCTGGGGTTGGCGCCCATTGGCCTTTTCTCTCGGACCCGCGGCGCGTTGTACAGCAGGACCTCGATATTGCCGAGTACACGGATCCCGCTCACAACCCCATGATCCCTCACGTTATCGTCATGGAGCCGGGGCTTGTCGTCTACAAGATCTACAATGGGTATTGGTTCTTCGGGAGACCCACCGTGGAAGAACTCAGACAGGACATGCGAACGGTGACCATGAAGTGCCGGCCGGATTGGGACATCACCACGCCGGACCTTCGGGACGCGTGGCAGGCGGGTCGTAAGGAACTGTTCTACCCCTACGGAAAGACTCGCGCTCAAACGCTTCGCGAACAGGAATGATTTTGAAGATTGTCCGCGCGTATGGGGGTCGGACGCTCTGTCCGCCGCTCAATCGCTGGTCACCACTCCAGTCGCCCTGACCGCTTTCCAGCCGGCCACCACATGCTCGATAACGTGGATCGGCTGGCCGCAACTGAGCCTCCACGACGCGTACGCCAAGGGCGCCGCGAGCAAATTAATTGCCAATGAAGTGGCTCAATTCAGAAAGCACAAGCTACCCCATCGCTCGCCGCTTGACGCTCACTTGATCAGAGATTGGACCGAGAACCGGCCGCAACGACCAGTATACACCCATCTGGAAAAACAAGCGCCCGCCCCACCTGTGGCGGGGGCGGGCCGCAGCGCCGACCTCCCCTGAAGTCAGGGGAGCGGACAAGTCTCCACGGGCAGGGTCAGGCGCTACGCAACGACCCAAACGCGGCCCGAAGTTCGTTGGCGAAAACCTGCGGCTGTTCCCAGGCCGCGAAATGACCTCCCTTTGGGAGACGGTTGTAGTAGATCAGCTTGGGATACGCCTTCTCGGTCCAGCTCCGCGGCGCCGTGTAGATCTCGTCCGGGAACGCACTCACGGCGGTGGGTAGCGGCACGCCTTTCGGCGCGAAGAAGGCCAGCTTGCTTTCCCAGTAGAGGCGCGCCGACGAGACTGCGGTGTTGGTCAGCCAATAGAGCGCGATGTTGTCGACGACGTCTTCCTTGGACAGACCCTCGGACTTCCCGTCGAAGACGCGGGCGATCAGGTCGTAGCTACGTGCATCGTGGTCGAGCATCCAGGCTGCCAGCCCGATCGGCGAGTCGGCCAGTGCGTACAGCGTCTGTGGCCGGTTCGCCATCTCTTGAGCGTAGGCCAACCCATGCTTCCAAAAGAAGTCGAGCTGATCCCAGGCGTAGCGTTCGTCGGTCGACAAACCGGACGGCGCAGGCCCGCCCGCCGCGAGCGCACTCGACACTTCATCCGGCAAGGTGGCCGGCATGTTCGTGTGGATGCCGACGAGACCCGGCGGCGTCTGCAGGGCCATCTGCTCGGTGACAGCATTTCCCCAATCGCCGCCTTGCGCCACATACCGCGTGTACCCGAGGCGGACCATCAGCTCGCCCCATGCCCGCGCGATCCGGATCGGATCCCAGCCGGGTGCCGTCGGCTTCCCCGAAAAGCCGTGCCCCGGCAGCGAGGGGATCACCAGGTCGAAGGCGTCAGCAGCGCTGCCTCCGTGGGCAGTCGGATCGGTCAGGGGGCCGATGATCTTCAACTGCTCGATGATCGAACCCGGCCACCCATGGGTGACAATCGCCGGCAGCGCGTTGGCATGCTTGGAGCGGACGTGGATGAAGTGGATGTCCAGCCCGTCGATTTCGGTAACAAACTGCGGCAGGCCGTTGAGGTAGGCCTCGCATTTACGCCAGTCGTATTCAGTCTCCCAGTAGTGTGCCAGTGCCTGCATTGTCGCGAGCCGAACGCCTTGGGTGGTGTCGTTCACCGTCTCGCGCTCGGGCCAGCGCACGGCTTTCAGACGCTGCTTGAGGTCGACCAGGTCCGCGTCCGCAACGTGGATCTGGAACGGGCGGATGGCGGCAGATGTACCGCTCGTTGAAACGCTCTCGGCGAACCCCGCCGAGGTAATCATTGCAATAGCCCCCGCGGCGGATGCCGCGAGGACTTCCCGACGGGTGGACATCGAAGACATTGGTGACATCTGTACCTCCTCATGACTTGGCCAAAGCTGCTCGCATCGAGACAACACCAATCCATCAGGCCAGTAAGTTCCTGTCGGCTCTATTGAACGTTGGTATCGCCGATACCTAGGTATGCTTCCGCGTCAAACGCATCTCACCGCAACGCCCAGGCTCTGACACGTGACCTCGAGGTTGATGCGTGAGGAGCTTGCGGCGGACGGCGCCAAGGGTGGGCGCACCCCCGCTCTCCGTCGGTACAATGGTATCGGCGATACCTGGGTCCAATGGAGCCGGACTTCAGAGCCAAGCATGATGCAAAGCATTAAGAAATGGATTTTTCTCCGCTGGGGGGTGCTGTCCGCGATGGCTTGTTGGCTGGCCTGAAAGACACGGCTGCGGCAGGACTGCCCGCCGCTGCTTAGGGTTGGAATGCCCGAAAGCAAAACCTTCCCACCCTCTCAATCAAGCAAAGGTAGTAAGACGATGAGCACCATCACGGCCAAGGACGGTACCGAGATCTACTACAAGGACTGGGGTAAGGGCCCGGTTGTGACATTCTCGCACGGCTGGCCGTTGAATTCCGACGCCTGGGACGGCCAAATGCTCTTCCTCGCGCAGAACGGTTTCCGCGTGGTCGCGCACGACCGACGCGGCCATGGCAGGTCCAGCCAAGCCTCCACCGGCAACAACATGGACGGTTATGCCGACGATCTCGCCACCGTGATCGACACGCTGGACCTTCAGGACGCCACATTGGTCGGACATTCGACAGGAGGGGGTGAGGTCGCTCGCTATATCGGACGGCACGGGACAAAGCGCGTCGCCAAGGCAGTTCTTATCGCCGCCGTTCCGCCGATCATGCTCAAGACAGAGGCCAATCCAGAAGGACTGCCGATCGACGTGTTCGACGGCATTCGCGCTGGCCTCGTCAAGGACCGGTCGCAATACTACAAGGATCTGGCCGTCGCATTCTACGGCGCCAATCGGGAGGGCACGAACGTCTCGCAGGGCATGCTCGCCCAGTTCTGGCTCTGGAGCATGCAGGCCGGCCTGCTCAACGCCTACGAGAGCGTCAAGGCCTTCTCCGAGACCGACTTCTCCGAAGATCTGAAGAAATTCGATATCCCGACCCTGGTTCTGCACGGGGAAGACGATCAGATCGTCCCGGTAAAGGATTCGGCGCGGAAGTCGGCGAAGCTGATCAACGGCGCCAAGGACATCTACTACCCGGGGGCGCCTCACGGCATCACAGCCACGCATCAGGATCAAATTAACGCCGACCTGCTTGAGTTCATCTCGAATCATGATCGCGCGTCGTCGGCAATTCCGTGGAGGAGCCAATGACCATCTTTGGCAACCTTTCGCGGACCTTGAACCGCGTGTCGGGCGGCGCGCGAGGCCAGACGTTGTGCGCTCGCATAGCCGAGCGGTCGCCTGCATGCTGGTTCTGTCGGCTTATGTCACGGATTGTAGAGCCGAACCATCGCGCTATCGAGTTGGCGCGCTGGCATAGGCGCGGAACACGGGCCTCGGTACGGTTGCCGTACGAATAGCCACGGCTGCTAACGACAACGGAGCCTTTGCCGATGATTGGCGGGCTGGGTTCAGGCATCGATCGTCATCGAGGCAGGGAACCCGTCATCCTTTGAGGAAAGGGCATTTCTGGAATTCCTGGAGGCCTCTGGCCGCATTATGAGCGTTACGGCTGACACATTCGGTTGAGGTCTCCGAGGCCCCAGGATTGAAGTGAAATTTGAACCGTTAGTTCGCATGGCAGGTCTTCGGTGTGCCGAAGTTTGGCCTGCGGAAATTCGCAAATTAACTGTGGCGGTACTGTCAATCTAGCGGAGCACTCAGCCTTGAGCGGTCCTACGAACACTAGTCCCGATCCGGTCTCAACCCTTTCAGGACGCAGTGGCCACTTAGGAAAGTGGGCTTTCCTTGACGGAGAGCCTATGTCCTGAGTCCCCCACTGGCGCGAATTTCAGACTAGGACCTCATTATTTCCGTAGTTTCGACGGCCCCATTCAAAATGGCCCAGCCAGTCGGGTTCGCCTTTTTAGCGGGCCTGGGCCTCAGATGGGATCTCAAGCGGTTTTTCCCCGATTGGCAGCATCACGGAAAACACGGCGCCATGAGGTTTGTTCGGCGTTGCCCAGAGCCTGCCACCATGCGCGTCCACGATCGAGCGACAGATCGGCAATCCCATCCCCAAACCGTTGGACTTGGTCGTGTAAAACGCCTCAAAGATGCTCTCTGGGTTAGCCTGAGACAGACCCGGGCCCGTATCACTTACCGAGAGAAGGACGCCGCCTGACTCAGCCTTGCTGGTCCTGATCGTCAATTCGCGCAATCCCTGCTCAATCTCGCTCATGGCTTCAATGGCGTTCATGATCAAGTTCAGGATCACCTGTTGCAACTGGACTCTGTCCCCAAAAATGAGCGGCAGGCCCTCTGCCAGTTGCATCTTCTGAAAGACCCCTTTCTCTGACATCGGAATACGGGCTAGAGCCGCAATTTCCAAAATTGCTTCGTTGATTTCCAAGTCTTCCTTTCGAGCCGGCGCATTCTTGGAGAAGTCACGAATCCGGCTCACAATGTCACCGGTTCGCTTACCATCCCTGATAATCCGGTCGATCGCGTGCTTGACCCCTTCCAAATTTGGCGGCTGACGGCCGAGCAAGCGCATCGCGGTTCCAGCATTCATAAGCGTGGCAGCGATAGGTTGATTGACTTCGTGGACAATGGACGCGGCGAGTTGGCCCATCGTCGCCACGCGGTTGGCGTGCACCACCTCTGCCTCGGCGCGTTTTCGCTCCGTCAGGTCCAAGACGAAGGCCACGCCCTGATGTCGGAGTTCGTCGAAGGTGGCCCCACCCACAAGCACGGGCACCAGCTTGTTGTCACTCCGAAGAAGGTCCTTTTCGTAAGGTCTGCAGGTTCCAGTAGAAGCCATATCCGCCAAGGCGCGTTCGTCGGCTCCCCTCCATTCGGCCGGAGTCAAGGAGGTCCAGCGCAGGCTGCCGGAAATAACATCTTCACGGCTATACCCCACGATATGGAGAAAGGCCTCGTTAGCCTCCAGGATGGGACCGTCAAGATCAAAGATACATATTCCGATGATATTGGAGTCGACAAGGCGTCGAACCTTCGCCTCTCGTTCTTGGAGATCGCTATAGAGACGTGTGTTCTCAAGCGAGATCGCTGCTTGCGCGGCCAGCAGTTCCAGCACAGTAATTCGGGACGGTGTGAACGCGTGTGAAGTCAGCGCATTTTCAAGGAGGAGAATTCCGGTCAACTCCCCTTGTTTGATGAGCGGCACGCAGAGGATCGACTTCGATTGTCGGTGGCGCAGATAGTCATCAACGGAGAACAGGTTAGGTTTGGAGGCATCATCGAGAATCACGCTTTCCCGTGTACGGATGACGTAGCGGACGAGGGATTCTGGACAGGTAATCGGGGTGATCGGTTCTTGACGCATGATGACGTCGATCTGATCTGCGGTCGCTCGCGCCTCCGCTTGGATGAAATATTCATTCCCTGAGGGCAGGATCAAAAGGCCGCGATCCGCGCCTGCGTTCTCGATCAAGGTCTTCATCAGCCGCTCGATCAATCTAGGCAACTCGATCTCACTGGACAAAGCCTGACAGGCTACTACGACACTCGCAGCATCCAGATGTTGAACCGGTGAGCCAACGGCATCACGTTGCCCTTCCGGAGCTGCCAGGTGCGGATAAAGCCGATCGAGCTGCGCCGCCTTGCCGTGTGCGCCCCAGCGGAGATAGCAGCGCTGGGCCTTGCGCAGATGGGCATTGGCGGATGTCTCGGAGCCGCGCGCGTTGTAAAATCTGGCCGCCAACTCACAGGCCAAGCCCTCGTTCTGCACGAAACCTTGGTCGCGAGCCGAGCAAATAGCCTGCTCATAAAGCTGCATGGCCGCGGCGTCCCGTCCTTCAACACGGGCGATCTCCGCAGCCAGCAGGGCATGCTTGTCATCGAAAGTCGGTGGATAATTTTCTGTCCACTCGCTCAGTTGCTCCAGATGCAGCGCCAAGACATTATGCCATCCTCGCTTCTCGCCGGCGGAGGCGTTCTCATAGAGTGCGGACATCGTCAGCGCGGTGTAGTAGAAATAGTCGAGACGCTGGAAATGAACGGGTGCTGCCCAAAGCAGTTCTTTCGCCTTCTCGGCTGACGTGAGCGCCTCGACGTAGTCGCCCGACAAGAACCGGGCTTGTAACTTGAGGATCCAGTATAGGCACGCCGCCGTGGCCGTGCCATCAGCAGTGATTTGCGCTTCGAAGTTCGCTCCGTCAAACTGCGCATCACTGAACGTGGAGAAGGTTAAGGTACGGCCTTGCATGGTCGCAATGAAGTGTTGCTGAGCCACGATTACGTTAGCGACGTCATGGAACCGAGCTTTCCGGACAAAGTCCAGGCCCATTTCCGCCTCGCGCCAGACCGCGTCGAGCGGATCGCTCCGCATCAGAGAGTTGGTGATCGACTTGTCCATGCAGTAGCAGGCGACGGTCAGATCACCGGTATCGCTTGCTATGCGAAAGGCCGTTCGCAGAAGATCTGTCGAGGTTGCGATCGGTTGTGTCCAGACGGCGACTACTCCTTTCGCATGGTAGGCCTTCCCGCGGTACGCGACGAAGCTGTGCTTATCGACAAGTTCGCAGGCGAGCTCGGTGAATCGATAACCTTCGCTGTAACGGCGAAATACTGGTCCGAGGATTTGGCCAAGATCGGCATAGCCATGGGCGGATGCGCCGCTTGTTCCGTGCTCCATGGTCACCTTCCCCATCCGGCACGCGAGCAAACACCACAAATGGAAGTCAGTATGATAAGCTGGGGAGAGGAGCACTGACAGCACGTCCATCGCGGCCAGCATTTCTGGATCTGTCATCATTGGCAGGTCAATCAAGCTTTCGATCGGGCGCCCGCCGAGGGTCTGCCAGACCATCTTGTATTCGGCCTGGACCTGCGCCAGTGTTGGATGCGCCGCGACGTCAATGCCGAACAGTCGCAGGCAGGAGAGTGCGCTGTCGACTGCTTGGGCGTTTTCCGATTTCAGAGTATAGAGCAGGACTTTCAGACGGTAGGTGATTGCAAGATCGACTTTGGACGCCGCGCGTTGCGACAAATCCACCAACAATTGCTCGGTTTCTTCGAAATCGCCGATCAAAAAATTGCACTCTGCACGTTCGAACCAGAGGCTGAACGTTAGCTCGTACTGGCTGTCCCAGCTTTTTTCGTCGAGCATGGCCAGTCCGGCCGCTAGATACACGCCAGCAGACGCATAGGCAGCCGACGCTTTGGCCTTTCTCCCGGCCCGCAGGTTGAGCGTCGCCAGCTGGGCTTTCTCCAGCGGGTCGGTCAGCAGTCCAGCGCCTCGATTGAGCTGACCGACGACATTGAAGAGATGCTCGGCAACCTGATCACCCGACATGTTCGCCAGCAGCGTGCGGCCGATGAGTAGGTGGGTGTCAACGCGGAGCTCGTCGGGAATGAGCGAATAAACCGCCTGTTGAATTCGATCATGCAGGAACCTGTATGCGCCGTCCAGCTGATCGATGAGACCAGTGTAGACGGCTTCCCGGAGCGTCGCGTGCATTGCTTCCTCTGGTCCATTTTGTACCAGAGTTAGGGTGGCTATGTGGGCGACGTGGCCTATACAGGCGAGTTGTTTCAGCACTTCCAGGGTGGGCGGAGAAAGCCGCTTCAGCTTTTCCACCATGAGATCCACCACATTGTCGGTATAGCCCTTCGCATGGATACGATCGAGTTCCCAACGCCAGACTTGCGCAACGGGGTCAAACACCAGCAAACCCTCGTCGGCCAACTCCATCAAGAATTGGATTGCAAAGAATGGATTTCCGCCAGTTTTTTCCTGAACGAGCTGCGACAAAGGCCACGCGCGCTCGATGTCACACTGCATCGCACTCGCGGTAAGCTGACCGACATCGTTGAGACCGAGGGAAGCCAACATTATCTCACCCACCCTCGCATTTGCCTTTTTGATTGCATCCAGCGTTCGAAAAAGCAGGTGAGCGGGACCGACCTCGTCATCCCGATAGGCGCCAACCAGTAGAAGGTGCCGCACTTCCGGGTGCGTGATTAAATGCTCGATGAGGTCGAGCGTGGCCGTATCCAGCCACTGCAGATCATCGAGGAACAAGACGAGCGGATGATCCGGCTTGGCGAACGCACCAAGGAAGCGGCGGAACACCAACTTAAATAGATTCTGCGCTTCTTGGGGTGGCAGGTCGGAAACGGCCGGCTGTTTCCCGATGATGAACTCGACTTCGGGAACGAGGTTGACGATCAGCTGTCCGTGCGATCCAACCGCCTCAGTCAAGACACGCCGCCATTGGTCCACCTCCGCTTCGCTCTTGACGAGAATCTGCCGGACCAGAGTTTGGAAGGCCTGTGCGAGGGTTGAGTATGGGATATCCCGCTTGTATTGATCGAACTTGCCTGCTGCGAAAAGTCCGCGCGACGGGACAAGGACCTTATGCAATTCGCTTACCACGGAGGATTTGCCGACGCCGGAATAGCCGGATATCAGCACGAGTTCCGAGATGCCTTCGGCCAAGACGCGATCAAAGGACGCAAGCAGAGAGTCGATCTCACGTTCCCGCCCATAGAGCTGTTCCGGGATCATCAACTGGCCCGATGTGTCATGCGCCGCCAGCGGGAAGGGTTCAATGCGACCATGCAGCTGCCATTCCATCAGACAGCGGCGCAGGTCAGCCTCGACGCCCCCGGCGGTCTGATAGCGTTCCTCCGCGGTCTTCAGGAGAAGCTTCATCACGATTGACGACAGCACCTGCGGAATTTGGCTTACCCTCTCGCTGGGCGAGTCGGCGAGCCTCGCAATATGGCAGTGAACCCACTCCATCGGATCTGAAGCGGTGAACGGCAGCCGGCCGGTCAAGATTTCGTACAGCGTGATACCCAGAGAATAGAGATCACTCCGAGAGTCGATAGAACGGTTCATCCGTCCGGTCTGTTCGGGAGCCATGTACGGGAGTGATCCGGCGATAAATTCGGGCGCTTCAGGCGACTGACGCTGGCGGGGGAGCCGGGATGCGACCCCAAAGCCGGTAAGCCACACGTGACCGAAGTCGTCGACAAGCGCGTTCGCCGGGTTGATGTCCTTGTGGATGAGGCCTTGCCGGTGGACTTGGCCAAGCGCCGCTGTCATACCGATGGCTATGCGCAGGAAGCGGGGCAGATCGATCGGGTGTCCCTTGTGCTGCTCTATTGCCCGATCCAAGGGTTCACCGCCTGGATCCTGAAGAATGAGAAGCATTCGCCCTTGGTGACGAGTCATCGCGAGGGGCCGAGCCGCCCACGCTGGATCAAGCTCGCTCGCCAACGAGTATTCGTGCTCGAGCCGCCGGAGACTGTGAAGCGACGGCTGCTCAGCAGCGACCGCCACCGCTAAGATCGGTACCTGGTTGCCGCGCTCTATGCCGCGGTAGAGCGTGAACTCCGCCCCTTCGCGAAGCGGCTCCAATGCGTACTCCGAATCCTCAGCCATTGAGATTCTTGTTGCTCGGAGATTGAGCTCTTGCTCGGAAAGAGAAATTGGCCCGCGAAAATCCGCAAATCAAGTGGAACTCTGCTGTCAACCTAGCGGCTCAACCTTGAATGGCTTCCTTCAAGCACGAGCCGCGATCCGGTCTTGACCCTTTCAGCACGCGATGACCTCCTTGGAAGTGGGCTTTCCCTCGATCGAAGAACCTGATGTCTGCGATCCCCGCGAAGTTAGCGTGGCCAGGCACACTAATCTAATCACGCAGATGTGAAGAGCTGTCCAAAGGTATTGGAGACACCTAGGTACAATCGATCGACCGTGGCGCCGCTCTCATAATGACACCGCGCGCCCAAAGGCATGCGGTCGTCGACCAGATAGGAGAACCGCAATGAGGAACATATCCAAATTGCTTGGCCCAGCAAACCCTATCGGTCACCCTCAGCACTTTCGCAGCTTGCGCCCAGCCATATGAAGCGTGCGATCAAACGACGATGTTTACGCCGGACCGCTGGTCCGGGTTTCCGCGAGGAGAACCAAATGGCTGAAGGTCATACGAAATTAAACGGGCCGGATCTGGCCCAGGGCGTTGCATCTTCCGACCTTCCCGATGGCGGAAAGTTGGTTGGTCATTGCAGGGGTGAACAGGTGCTTCTGGTGCGACGTGAAGCCGAGGTCTTCGCCATCGGGACGACCTGCACACATTACGGCGGGCCGCTCGTCGACGGTCTGGTGGTGGAAGATACCGTTCGGTGTCCCTGGCATCACGCGTGCTTCGATTTGCACACAGGCGAGGCCTTGCGCGCCCCCGCTTTCAATCCACTCGTTTGCTGGTCTGTGGAACAGCGTGATGATCGGATATTCGTGGGAGAGAAGCGAAAGCGCGCCGTACTGAAGCAACGCGACGAAGGCTCCGGTCAGGTCCCAGAGAAAATCGTCATAGTCGGCGGCGGCGCGGCCGGTTTCGCAGCCGTCGAAAAACTGAGGCATGAACACTATCAACGCAGCATCGTCATGCTCAGCAATGACGAAGCGCCGCCGGTTGATCGGCCTAGTCTTTCCAAGGACTACCTCGCCGGCAAAGCGCCTGAGGGTTCAATTCCGCTTCGCGGCGAAAACTTTTATTCCAACAACGATATCGACCTGCGTCTCAATGTGAACGTTGCGAGCATCGATGCACTTTCCGGCGAGGTCGTACTCGCGGACGGCGCGCGGATCCCCTACGACAGGCTGCTCCTTGCAACCGGATCCGAACCAGTGCGCCTCACCATTCCCGGTGCCGACCAACCACACGTTCACAGTCTGCGCTCGTTCGCAGATTGCAAGGCGATCATCGAGCGCGCCGCGACTGGGCGCCGCGCCGTCGTCCTCGGTGCCAGTTTCATTGGACTGGAAGTTGCCGCGGCCCTGCGCTCGCGCGATATCGAAGTCCATGTCGTGGCGCCGGATAAACGGCCCATGGAGCGGGTCCTGGGTCCGCAAATGGGCGACTTCATACGCGCACTCCATGAGGAGAATGGCGTTGTATTTCATCTTGAGGACACCGCGAGCAGCATTGATAACAGCGAGGTGAAGCTCAGCAGTGGCAATACGTTGACGGCGGACTTCGTCGTGGCCGGCATCGGTGTGCGACCGCGGATCAGGCTTGCCGAAAAGGCAGGGCTCATCGTTGACCGCGGTGTCGTCGTAAACGCCTTTCTGGAGACGAGCGCACCAGACATATTCGCGGCCGGCGACATAGCGCGATGGCCAGATCCTCACAGTGGCGAGAAAATTCGGGTCGAGCATTGGGTTGTCGCAGAGATGCAGGGGCAAACAGCGGCGCTGAATATGCTCGGCCGTCGCGAGAAATTCGTGGCTGTGCCGTTCTTTTGGAGCCAGCATTACGATGTTCCCATCAATTATGTCGGCCATGCCGAGCAATGGGACGAGATCGCGGTGGATGGAGACATTGGTGCCAAGGACTGCCTGGTGCGCTTTAAGCGCGCGGGGCGCACGTTAGCTGTCGCTTCGATTTTCCGCGACATCGAGAGCCTGAAGGCCGAGGTGGAAATGGAGCATCAGTTGACTGCTGTGAAATCGTAAGGGGCTTGTGAAGGTATGACCGTGAACGAAAGCGGGTTTGTCGCCCTACCCACCGCCCTCCAGTGCCGCAGCTCATTTCGCTGATCTGGCGACTATATCTGGCGATGACTTCTTCGGGCGCTGGGCAGGTTGGGTCACAAAGCATCTCCTCAAGACCGCTGGTCATTCATGCAGTGGGTTGTTGCACAATTTAGTGCCATCCCGGTCTACGCCCTTCGATATCGGGATGACCACGCGGTACAGGGATGGTGGCTCGCTCCCGATCGTGAATCGCGCAGTTCAAGCCGACCCACTTAGACACCAAGGTATCGACGACACCTTCGTTCAATAGATTTGGCGTCACTGCGCGGGCTCTGATGATGGGGCATTTTTTGGAAAGGTTAGGCCATGCGCATGATCATCAAGACCGCCGCGATCGTCGGGGCATTTAACCTGGCTGCCGCCACTGCCGCCCTCGGCAGCGACGTGAAGCCGACCATCGTCTTGGTCCACGGAGCCTTTGCAGAGTCCGCCAGCTGGAACGGCGTGGTCGCGGATCTGACCCGGGACGGGTTCTCAGTGATCGCGGCGGCCAATCCCTTGCGAAGCGTCGGTGGCGACGCGGCCCATGTCGCAAGCGTCGTTAGTTCGGTGAAGGGGCCGGTTGTTCTCGTCGGCCATTCATATGCTGGGGCGGTGATCTCCGCCATGGCGGACCAGGAGGCCAATGTGAAGGCGCTCGTCTATGTCGCAGCCTTTGAGCCCGACGTGGGCGAGAGCAGCCTCGAACTGACCGGCAAATTTCCGGGAAGTACGCTCGGCCCCGCTCTTGCGGCCCCAGTCAATCTGCCAAACGGCGAGCAGGACCTGTACATTCAGCAGGACAAGTTTCCCGCTCAGTTCGCTGCGGACGTCCCAGAGGCCGACGCGCGACTGATGGCTGCGGCGCAGCGCCCTGTGAACCAGGCCGCCCTGGCCGACCGGGCGGTTCGGGCGGCTTGGAAAACCATTCCGTCCTGGTCAATTTACGGCGCCGCAGACCGCAACATCCCGCCGGCTGCGATGGCCTTTATGGCCGACCGCGCCCATGCGCGGAAGACCGTGGTCGTCCCAGGGGCTTCGCATTTGGTAATGGTCTCCCACCCGCAGGAGGTGGCCGCGCTGATCGAGGACGCGGCGAACGCAAAATAGCGATGCGCCGCGAGGCGCGGCGCAAGCGGGATCGAAGGTTCTATTCTGCTGGATTTCAACACTGACTGGCAGCGCCAACGGTGGCTGTGCTGACGGCGACGGTGCTTGAGTGGGTCCGGGGCGGGGTGCCTTCGATCTCGTATGGTCTGGCGAATCTGTGAATGAAAAGACGGATGCCGCACGAAGTAGTTGACCGCCTCGAACTCTCCACCACTGCGACTACGCCGGTTCACAAAACGGCGAATTGCAGGCCGTCGCAGGCGTAGAAAACGGCATCTCGCTCCCAAACGGGGGTACAACATCCAGGGTCTATGTTCAGTTCACCTTAGCGAACGATCTTCGGACTGCTCTTGTTTGACCCCTACTATGCCGCTGCACTAGGCCGTAGACTCATAAGCACGCAGCCACAGGCGCGTTGAGGCGAGCTGGACCATAGCGAGGAAGTTGGCGGCGAGCTTGTCGTAGCGGTGGCGATGCGGCGGAAGTGTTTCAGCTTGGAGAAGAAGCGCTCGATCAGATTACGCTCGCGGTAGAGCCGTTTGCTGAAGCACGGCTTCCAGCGCCGATTGCTTTTAGGTGGGATGTTGGGCGTTGCACCCTGCTCCTCGATCAAGGAGCGGATGCGATCCGCATCGTAGGCCTTGTCGCCCAGCACGATGGTGCGGGGGCTGAGGTGGTTGAGCAGTTGATCTGCGATCTGACTGTCATGCGCCTGTCCGGCGGTCAGGCCGAGCCGGATGGGAAGCCCTTGCGCATCGACAACGACGTGGATTTTCGTCGTGAGCCCGCCGCGCGATCGACCGAGACAGTGATCTGGCCCCCCTTTTTTGCCGTCGCGGCCTGCTGGTGGGCGCGAACGGAGGTGCTGTCGATCATCTGGATGTCACCGTCGTGCGCGGAGGTGATGGCGCCCATCAGCCGGTCCCACACGCCCGCCTTCCGCCATCGCACGAAGCGGTTATAGCAGGTGGTTCGTGGGCCGTAGCGCTCGGGCAGATCGCGCCACGGCGCACCGGAGCGCAGAACCCAGAAGATGCCATTCATTACACGTCGGTCGTCTACACGCGGCACACCACGCGGTTTGTTGGGGAGAAGCGGCTTGATCACGCGCCATTCGAAGTCGCTAAGGTCATATCGGCTCATGATGATTCTGAATCAGAACCTGGCGTGATATGAAAGCGTCAAGTTGAAAGAATGATCCATTGCCGAGGAAGGCATAGCTATAAGGCCGGTAGATGAGTTCCGTTGAAGCCGACGAGTGGGACGCCGTTCACACTGTTCATGACTTCTATGGTCGACCCTTGAAGGGGACCGCCGACTATAAAGGGTTCCCGCATGCCTATATGCGCGAATGGGATTTAGATCAGGATGACTGGGCGGATACGCTCCTATTAAGCCCGATCAGTGACGAACAAATGTCTGCCGTCAAAGAGCAATGGCATCTCTGGTTGCGGTGGCGATCGGCGCAGGACGATGGCACTCTGCAGCCAGAAGACCATCACCCGACTCTCGCAAAGGACAGGAAGCGCTACGAACAGCTAGCCACAGTCGTCGAGGCCGCCCTGAAGGTTGACGACGCGAAATCGATCAGGGTGAAGGCGGACTTCCGTGGCGACATCCTGTCTATGGGGAAAACGGCCGTTCGATGGACTGAGCCCGACGATAGCGGCACTCCACCCATCTCGGCCATTCCGCATTTATGAGTTCACGACCTAGTGCCGAGCACTCTGTCCCCCCTCAACGGGCACAACGAAATGGAAGATGGCTCCTCGAGTTAGGTCCGTCGTTGCCCACAGTTTGCCACCATGTGCCTCAATAATTGAGCGGCAGATCGAGAGACCCATGCCCAGTCCCTCAGCCTTGGTAGTGTAGAGCGCTCCAAAGATGCGTTCGATGTCTACTGGATCGATCCCCGGTCCGGAATCCTGCACGGATACATGGACTTCGCCGGAATCCAACATGGCTGAACTCACTTGAATTTCCCCTGACCTGTCGTTGCTGCCTTTGATCGCGTCAAGAGCGTTAACAATGAGGTTGAGAACGACCTGCTGCAACTGAACGCGATCGCCTTGAATTTGGGGGAGATCCACGCTGAGTTGCGTTTGTAGCGACACGCCGCTTTTAATAGCTTCGCCGTGAGTCAGGCCGATAGTCTCGAGGATGACTTCGTTTATGGCCAACCCGGACTTTCGTGGAGGGGTTTTTTTGATCAGTGTCCGGATTCGGCCAAAGACTTGCCCAGCGCGGGTGCCGTCCCGAACAACACGAGCGATCGCCTTTTGGGCTTCAGGTATGTTCGGCCCCTGGCTCAGCCACAACATCGCTGTTTCAGCGCTAACAACCACGCCGGAAAGAGGCTGGCTCAGTTCGTGGGCGATCGACGCCGCCAGATGTCCCATTGTCGTCACGCGGTTTGCGTGTGCCAGCGCCAACTCAGTTTCGTGATATCGACGCTCGCTTTCGCGAGCCAGTTCCTCGGCTCGTTGTCGGTCCGTAAGATCTACGACGAATGCAACGCCCTCCGTTGGCCGCCCGTCAAAGATCGCCGCACCGATCAGAACAGGAACGCGGCTGCCGTCTTTTTTGACGTACTCTCCCTCGAATGGTGTCGCGACGCCAGTCGCGCGAATTTCGTTCATGATACGATCGTCTTCCGGATCCCACTCATCGGGCATCATGTTCTTCCAGCGCAGAGCGCCGGACACAAGGTCCTCTCTCTGGTATCCAACAATCCGCAGAAACGCATCATTCGCGTCCGCGATCCGGCCATCCAGATACCAAGTGAATATCCCAATGATATTGGCATTGAATAGGCGCTGAACACGTGCCTCGCGTTCTTGAAGATCGCTATAAAGACGCGTGTTCTCCAATGAAATCGCCGCCTGCGTCCCCAGAAGCTCCAGGAGCGTTGCACGATCGGGTGTGAAGACGTGAGACGCCAGGGTATTCTCCAAGTAAAGCAATCCGCCTAAAATCCCCTGACGAACCAGCGGCAGACAAAGGACCGATCGCGGTCTCCGAAGATTCATATATGGATCATCGGAAAAGAGGTGTTGCTTGGGACCGTCATCAAGGATCACTGTTTCCTGCGTTCTCATGACGTAGCGGATGATGGTTTCGGGAGCCACCGGTCCCGTGGAATGACCATAGTGCAGGACGATGCCGTCGCCGTCTGTTCGAGCTTCGGCTTCGATGCTGTAGTCATTCTGACGGGGCAGGATCAGCAATCCTCGATCGGCGCCCGCGCTCTGCAAGGCGATCGTCATCAGCCGCTCGACCAAGCGTGGCAACAGAATTTCGCTCGACAGAGCCTGAGATGCCTTCAGGACGGCGGCGACATCGAGGTGTTGAGCCGGTGTCGGTTCCTCTCTCGTACTGAGATGTGGATCGGCGATAGCCAATGTCGGATAGTCCGCCTCCAACTGCCTCACCTTGCCCAATGCGCCCCAGCGCAAATAGCCGTCGCGTGCTCTTGCAAGATATATTTCGGAGAAGTCCTCGAAGCCGCGGGCGGCATAGAAGCGCGCGGCCGTTTCATAGGCGAGCGCTTCATTGTGGATAAAGCCGTTTGCACGGGCAGAGCGAATAGCCTGTTCGTACAAACGCTCTGCCTCGAGATCGCGGCCTTCCAGCCGTGCAAGCTCCGCACCGACTAGCGCTGCCCGGTTCTCGAAATTCTCCGGACAATTCTCCGCCCATACCTCGAGCTGTTTCAGATGCGCCGCCAACGTGTCCAAACTCTCCTTCTCTAGGGCAGCCGCTTTTGCGAAAGCCTTGGTGGAGAATGCGGAGGAGCGGGACTTGGGATCGGCAGATTTTGCAACGATGAAATCGCGAAAAGCGGCAAGAGAAAGCGCAGCATAGAAATGATATTCTGCAATTTCAAACATAGCGGCGGACGTCCAAAGTAATTTGTGCGCTCTTGCCCCGGCGTCTAACGCTGAAGAATATTCTCCTGCAAAAAAACGCGTCTGAAGTTTTCGTATCCAGTACCAACATTCGGGTTGCTTTGTTGCTGGGTTGGCCGCGTAGCCCTGTTCTAGCTCAATCTCGCTCACCTTCCCGTCGTCGAAACAGCCAAATTTGTACGTCAGCCCCCGCAAACTTCGGATAACACCGAGCTGCGTCTTCATGATATCAATTATGTGGCTGTATCGCGCGCGTTCGGCGAGCTCCAGCCCGTGCTCAGCTTGGCGCTCGGCCTCTTCAAGCGGATCGCCTGCCGCTAAGAAATTCGTATTGAGGTTGTCGAAGCTATACACGGTAAAGGTCAGATCGCCGACCTTTGTCGCCGTTTCGAATGCTCGCCAAATAAGCGCTCGACTGGCGCGCACATGTTCGGTCCACGTCAATGAAAATTGCGCAAACCAGAGATAGGTCCGAGCTCGGAATCGCTCGAGGCCACGCGTGTCTACCAATTCATAGCCGAGCTGACCGAAACGAAATCCTGCTTTGTAGTCGTTGAACTGCGGCCCCGCTATTTTGCTGAAAAAGACATAAGCGACACATGAGCCGTCGCCGTGTCCTCGCTCCAGACTCAGATTAATCGCGCGGCAGATAGCCAGCGACAGAAGATTTGCATCCGTGAAAAGCGCCGACGGGAAGATTCTGGTGAGCACGTCCAGAGTGGCGAGAGACACAGCGTCATTCATTAAAGGCAGATCGAC
Source organism: Mesorhizobium sp. URHB0026 (assembly GCF_054059755.1). NCBI lineage: Bacteria > Pseudomonadati > Pseudomonadota > Alphaproteobacteria > Hyphomicrobiales > Phyllobacteriaceae > Mesorhizobium > Mesorhizobium sp. URHB0026. The sequence goes on from NZ_JBSSCN010000001.1 coordinate 5,715,172, forward strand.
GAGATCCTCTATCGACCGATCGCCGATTTTCTTCCAGATCTTCTCGTATTCGCGCTTCACTTGGGCTTGTGTTGGATGCGGCGACCAGTTCACTCCCAAGTGACGCAAATACCCGATACAGATGCCAACCGCTTTGTCGCATTGATCAAGGATCGTGTACAAATCAATGTGCAAGCACGCGACAGTCGCCCGCTCGAGAGTATTTGCTGCTCGGGAAGAAAGCATATTCAAACGTTCGTCGGCGGCTCCCCTCTCACCGACGAGGAACTCGCATTCAGCCTGATAGAACTCGAGGGCAAACGCGAGTTCATGGCGACCCACCCAAGCGTCGGCTGCCAAAAGTGATGTGCCAGCCGTGAAATACTTGAGTGCGGGAAGATAGGCCGTCGACGCCAGGGCCCGCTTGCCTGCCATCAGATTGAACTCGGCCAGTCGTTCCCGCTCTTCCTCTGAGAAAATCAATGCTGTGCCGCGGTTGAGCTGATTGACGATGTCGAAGATCGTCTCCTCTCGCTGCGTGGACGGCGTATGCAAGACTAACAGTCTACCGATGTGAAGGTGCGTCTCAGCCCGTCGTTCCTGCGGAATCAGCGAATAGGCAGCTTCCTGCACCCGGTCGTGAATGAATCTATATGAGTCGTCGCTCCGCTCGATGAACTCGCGTCGCGCAGCCTCCCAGAGGGCCGTGTGGACATGGTTCTCCGGGATTGCGAGCACCCTCGAAAGCATCGCGGTGGTGGCAGTGGTCCCGAGACAGGCGAGTTGCTGCAGTGCGGCTTGCGTATCTGTTGGCAACTGCCCGAGCTTGCCGACCATCAGTTCGACCACGTTCTCAGTGTATTCCTTGCTACGAATGCGGTCGGGGTCCCAGGACCACCTGCCTCTGGTTCGATCGAATGTGACGAAGCCTTCATCGGCAAGCGCGGATAGGAACTGCTTGACGAAGAAGGGATTACCAGCGGTTTTTTCATGAAGAATCCGAGCTAGAGGGACGGCGCGCGCCCGCACGCAACGCAACGCATCCACGACAAACTCTTCAAGATATTTTCGGCTAAGCGGCGTCAGCCTGATCTCTTCGATCTTCACGCCCGCGCCTCGAATTGCCTCCAACTTGCGTACGAGCGGGTGCGTCGGGTCAATTTCGGCGTCTCGAAAGGCGCCGATCACGAGCAGGTGGCGCAGCTCGGAGCGGGTCATCAGATCTTCGAGGAGGTCGAGCGACGCCGCATCGACCCAATGCAGGTCATCGAGGAACAGTGTCAGCGGATGTTCTGCCGTGGCGAATACGCCGACGAAACGCCGAAGGGCGATCTGAAATGCCTGCTGGGCCTGCTCCAGCGGGAGATCAGGAGCGGGTTGTTGCTCGCCAATAATCAGCTTCAGCTCGGGCATGAGCTCGACTAGAAGCTGTCCCTGCGCCCCTACGGCCTCGCGCAATGCATTGCGCCAGCCTTCCAGTTCGGCGTCGCTCTCCCTTAAGAACCTGCGGATCAGCCGCTGGAATGCCTGTGCGACGGTTGCGTACGGAATATCGCGCTTTTCCTGTTCGAATTTGCCCGAAGCAAAAAGACCGCGAGACGGCACTAGGGACTTATGCATCTCGTTCACGACCGAGGATTTTCCAATTCCGGAATAACCGCAGATCATAATCAACTCGGGCGTGCCAGTCGTCGCGACACGACTATAGGCGTCCAGTAAGGACGCGATTTCTGGCCCTCTCCCGTAAAGCTTCTCTGGCATCAATAGTCGATCAGGCGTGTCGAGGTCGCCCGTGGGAAACGGTGCGATCCATCCCTCGCCTTGCCACTGCATCAGGCAGCGTCGGAGATCATGCTCAACGCCAGTGGCGGTCTGATAGCGCTCGTCGGCTGTCTTGGCGAGCAGCTTTGTGACTATATGGGAGATGGGGCCCGGGATGCTCGCTACTCGTTCGCTTGGCGGCACTGGAGTCCTAGCAATGTGGCAATGAATTAGTTCCATGGGGTCGGATGTGGTGAATGGCAACACGCCTGTCAGCATTTGGTAGAAGACGACTCCGAGCGCATAAAGATCACTACGCGAGTCGATCGAACGGTTCATTCGCCCGGTCTGCTCGGGCGCCATATAAGCGAGCGTCCCAGCGATGACCTCTGGTGGACCCAGTGCCTGACGCTCGCGCGGCAGTCGGGAAGCGAGGCCAAATCCAGTCAGACGCACTCGTCCGCTTGTCCCATCCACCAGAATGTGGGTCGGCTTCAGATCCTTATGGACGACCCCACGGTGATGGGCTTGGCTCAGAGCCGCGGCAGTGCCTATAGCCACCTGAAGGAACTGAGGTATGGACATCGGTGCGCCGATTTGCCGGTCGAGCGTTTCACCGCCGGGGTCCTCTAAAATCAGCATTGTTCGATCGCGGTCGCGAACGAGTTCTAGCGGCCGGGCTGCCCACGCACTCTCGAGGTGGTCCCTGAGTTCGAATTCATGCGAGAGTTGAGCGACGCTCGCCGGCCGTGGGAGCGCCGCTGTCAAACGTAGAGCAAGCACATTGCGTGGCGGCTCATTGTTGTAAGTCAGTAGTCCACGATATAGCGCGCGCTCGCCATCCTCCCATAGAACTTGACGACCGCCTTCGCGCGCGCCAAGCGAGATCTGCGGATCCATCCATCACGCTCCACAGTGTTTGCAAATTGGATCTTGCAGGGCCGTTTCACAAAGGAACTGTACTGACCGGCGCCGCTCCGCGCGGTGCCGGTATTCGCGCACGGCCAACCGGAGTTCAGATGAAAAAACTAGCCCTGTCCAAACGGCGGGTCAATTCTGAAACGAAAACGTTGACCGACATCAACTTCACGATCAGATGACCAACGTCGGTCGTATATTCCCGCATTCAGTGCGCTCGCGCAAAGAAATATGCTCTTTTTGTTTTTGTTGAGAGTGGCACGAGGAGGTGTTTCTCGTCCGGGTGGCATACAATCTAAAGTTGATTTTTAGATCTGGACAGGGGCTGTGATTTCCATCGGAGGCATTCGGTTTGGATGTTGGTTTGGAAATGATCGCAAAGATACGCCGGCTCTCGCTGGTTCAGGGCAACAGGCACCAGCCGCTGCCACAGTTGGCTGCATGGCGAGGGAGCTTGAGCGACTTCTGGCGACCAATGTAGCCAAGCCGTCGCGCGAGCGGCTCGCGCTGATCCGGATTTTTAAGCCTCGTGATCTTGGATAAGTGTCCGCATTCTGAGATCGTTGACAGCAGCCAAACCATGCCCGCCTCAGTTGCTAAAAAATGGGGTTTGGTCCAATCATTACTGTAGGCGGAAAATGCCCGGGTCCGCAGCGAGGAGCGGAGTTGGTGCTCAAAAAAAAGGGCAGCGGATCCAGCAGAGGGAAAGATGATGATCAAGAAGCTCGCGTTTGTAACCATCTTACTCGCGCTCGTTTTCGGCTTCGAAGGTGGCGCCTTCGCCAAGCCAACTTTCATAATGGTCACCCATTCGCCTGCCTCAGATACATATTGGGCGAGCGTTATCAAAGGTCTAGAGCAAGCAGGCGTCGACCTGGGCGTGAAGGTCCAGTATCGCGGCATCGAGAATAATCTGAACGATCCCAACCAGCAGCGCCGAAATCTTGAAGCTGCGATCGCCGCCAAACCTGACGGTGTTATTGTGTCCGATCCAACGCCCGCGTCGCTAAACGCGACGATCAAGAAGGCGGCGGACGCCGGAATTCCGGTGATTATCGTCAATCAAGGCGGCGATCAGGTTGCCAATGTCGGCGCCCTTGCGTTCGTTGGCGATGACCCTGGCAAACAGGGCGCGATGGGCGCTGCCCAATTCAATGCTCTCGGCTCGAAACACGCGCTGATCATCACTGCCCCCATCGGCGCACTGTCCTTTCTTGATGCGCGCACAAACGGGTTCAAGAAGGCGTTCGCGGGAACGTCAGCTTTGGCGGAGATTCCCATGACCGATTTCAACAATTCAAACCGGATCAAGACAATCACGGAGTCTCAACTGCAAAAGGACCCGTCGATAGACGCCGTCTTCTCCATCGGCGGCTGTTGCATTGCGGCAATGACCCAAGTCCGCGCCGACCTGGGGGACCGCGGCAAAGAGATGCACTGGGGCACGATCGATGTAACAGCCGCCGCCACGACGTCCCTCAAAGCGCGCGAACTTGATTTCGCCCTTGATGCCCAACAGTATGCCCAGGGTTACTATCCAGTGGTAATGCTGGCATTGTACGTTCGCCAAGCCATCCAACCAGCGGAGCCGGTGCTCATTACCGGGCCCATTGTCATCACTCCGAACAACGTCAACAGATTTGCGGCTTCCAGTCGCTAAGTAGCGAACAGGATCTGGTTGGAGGCGCTGCATGTCAATGCATTCCAAAGTGGCATCAGGGGTAACATGAGTGCCAAAGGGGTCGTGTCGGTGCTTGCGCGCCCGGAATTGACCGCCGTCGTCGGGACGATCATCGTCTTTGTCTTCTTCGCTGTTTTCACGGGCCAGGCAGGGTTCCTCACCCTGCCGATGACGCGCAACTATCTTGAAGTCGGAGCGGAGATTGGCATTATCGCCGCGCCAGTCACACTATTGATGGTCGCGGGCGAGTTCGACCTTTCTGTTGGGTCGATGGTGGCGGCAAGCGAAGCGATCATGGGCTATCTGGCGGTTGACAGCGGTTGGCCGCTTCCAGCCGCACTAGCCGCCGCCCTCGTCGTGGCAACAGTCGTTGGAACCATCAACGGCTTCCTCGTCGTGAAGACCAAATTGCCCTCCTTTATCATAACTCTCGCAATGCTGTTCATCCTGCGCGGCGCTGCCCAAGGCGGCCTGCGCATGTTGGTCGGCACCAGCACCGTGGATGGCATCCGCGATGCCACGGTCGGGGATCCGTTGGCGGTTTTGTTTGCATCCTCAATCGGCCCCTTCTCGATTTCTCTCGTCTGGTGGATCCTTGTTACGATGCTGGCGGCATGGCTGCTCGAAAAGACCGCTTTCGGCAATTGGATTTACGCGACAGGTGGAGATCAGCGGGCCGCTGTCCGGTTAGGGATCCCGGTCAAAAAGGTCAAAATTCTGCTCTACATAGCTGTTGCGGTATCGACAACCTTGGTGGCCGCGCTGGACATGTATGCCATAAACCAGAGCGACGCCAACGCAGCGGTGGGACGCGAATTCGAGGTGGTAACGGCCGCGGTCATCGGGGGTGCGCTCCTGACCGGCGGTTATGGGTCGCCCATCGGTTCCCTCTTCGGGGCTCTTCTCTTCGGCATGGTCGACCAGGGCTTCTTCTTCACTCCGCTGCCTGACGTCTGGTTCATGACGTTTCTTGGTCTTATGCTTCTGGCAGCGGTGCTCATCAATAACTACGCGCGATTGCAGGCGATGAAACCAGGAGGGGGCGGCTCATAAACAATGAAGCGTACCTTGAGGCGGTCTGCGTCTCAAAATTTTACCAGAATGTTTCGGCGTTGGAGGACGTGAGTCTTTCCGTCAGGCCTGGCGAGGTGGTCTGCCTGCTCGGTGACAACGGAGCCGGCAAGTCCACGTTGATCCAGATTTTAAGTGGCGTGGAGAAGCCCGACAAGGGGATCGTGCGCGTTTCCGGGATCGATATGCGTTTAGGTTCGCCTACGGACGCACTAGACAGAGGCATCGCAACGGTTTTTCAGGACCTCGCCGTGGTGCCTATCATGCCCGTGTATCGCAATTTTTTTCTCGGCCGAGAGCCAAGAATTGGCTGGGGTCCGTTCCAGCGATTTGATTCCCGCAGAGCGATCGCGGCAACCGAGGACGCTCTGCGTGGTCTGGGCGTCAGTTCCGTCGCTGTGCGTAGACCGATCAACACGCTCTCCGGCGGTCAACGTCAATGCGTCGCGATAGCACGAGCCGTGCATTTTGGCGCTCGCATCCTCATTCTCGATGAACCTACTTCGGCCCTTGGCGTGAAGCAGACCGAAATTGTGCTCGGCTATGTACAGCGGGCGAAAGAAGCAGGGATCGGCGTGATCCTGGTCACGCACAACGCCCAGCATGCGTATTCGATCGGAGATACGTTCGTGGTGCTGTTTCTCGGGCGGCAGCTCGGAACATTCAAGAGGTCGAGCCTGACGGAAACCCAACTGATGAGGTTAATGGCCGGTAAGATTGATGAAGCGAACGGAGCTGTGGGACGAGGCGCAGGATGACCGCCCCGGCCTAGTCGCAATTGTCAGGCAAACTTGGCGAACCCTCGAGTGCGCCGGGGGGCATGTCGCGTCACTTTACGCCATTGAAGCTTTCCAGCGGGGGCATCATCCGGTGGCGATCGCCGATCGGATGCACCCTACCAGTGCTTCAATGTTGAAGGGCTTGCAAAGGTAACAAATAATGCCCTCGGCCGAGGCTCGAGCCTGAACTTCGTCATCTGGGTAGGCCGAAATCAGTATGGTCGGAATGTTATGGCCAAGGTCCTGTAAACGACGGTGCAATTCGAACCCAGTCATCTGCGGCATTTGCACGTCCGACACGATGCATGCACTATCGGTGAAATCAGGGGACGACAAAAACTCAGGGCCGGATGCGAATGTCGCGACCCTGAAACCCATCCAAAGCACAAGGCCCGCGACGGACTCGCGAATTGACTCGTCATCATCAATGATCGAGATCAAGATTTGTTTTTCGCCCGTATGCTGACCTCGTTCCGTCCCATATGAGGTAATCATTTATCTATGCCATAGATATAGCGATCCCCTAGTGCAGCGCCTGCCGCCCTATTCTCGCATAAGTCCCTACTACGGGCGATTGCACTTGGCTTGGCCGCTAAGAGAGATTCTTGGCTCAATGGCTTGACGAGGAGTTCGACAGCTACTGCTCTCATTACATTGACCGTCATCGGGTCGTCGCCATTGCCCCTAATGAAGATGATTAGCATATCGATTCGATCGCTCGCAATGCGCTCCTGCGGGCCCAGTCCGTTCAAGTCCTGAAGATTGATAACGAGGAGAAGGCAACTCCCTCGAGGTGCCGGCGGGTGGGGGATAGAAATTCCCGTGCCGTCGCAAAAGTCTCACTTTGTCAGCCTGCATATTGACGAGCGCTTCACACACGGAACCGCCGTCGTCAACGATGAAGGTGATGGGCAGATTAGGCGACATGCGCGATCATCACTATGATCTCCATAGGCCCTCTAGGCGCAAAAACCTTGGCTCGGACATTGCCCAAAAGAGCCGCACAGGTCGATTATACTATGGTGTCTATGTGAGGCGGCGGGCGGTCGATTTTCTCGACCTAAGACCGCGACGGCAACTGAGATCGAGCCCATGCGTCATCTAATTTGTTGACGGCTAAGTGAGCGTAGCTGTTCGTCGCTTGAAGATATCGGCTCGCGGGCCTGCTGTCTGGCCTGCGATTTGCAGGAGGTCGTCGTTCGAGTCCAGCCCCTCCCATAAATCAATGGACAGCTAGCCACATCCTCAATGTGGCTAAAAGTCCGTGAGCCACATCGTAGGCGGATATGCCTCCACACCACCGTTCCAAGACGCCGCAGGATATACGCAAACTTCCAGCTTGTCCCTGTCTGCCACTCAGGGATCGAATAAGAGAATGACTGCTTCTTTTTGCCACTCCGTAGCTGTCACCTTCGCTAGTGCGGCCTCCTTCAGCGCGAGATGAGCATAGAGGTAGGTCTGTGTTGCCGCCTATATGCACGCCATTGCCGCCGATTATCCCATGAATCGTGGCAAGGTCTTTCGAAGCAGGAATTCTTGAGGCTATGTGTGACGGGTGCCATCAACGAGACGGAGAAAATTGACGAACAGGCCCAAAACCAATTTTGCCGAGAAGCCATTAGGTTTACCTGATAGTACCTGATAGCGCTCGATTCAAACTCAAGGAATTAAGCATAAGCTATTGATATGTAACAAGTTGGCAGGCCCGGAGGTCACCATTTTCTACAGAAAATCAATACGTTAGCGGATGGTTCGCCAAGCCGTTTCATTCGTATTGTCTCGTATGGTCTAGCGAACTTAAGGACGATGAACGCGATTAATTATAGGCTTCGAGATATCGCCGAGCCGCAGGTCGCCAGGAACTCCCTGGTAGTGAATGACTGAAATGGGCCGAGAGTTCCTCGTCGTCCATGCCGGATACGACGCGCTGGAGGCCAGCAATGCGGAGGAGGCAATTCGGCTGCTGGAGGCACGAACGGACATCGTTCTGGTGTTCACGGACGTCGGCATGCCCGGCACGATGGACGGCATCAAATTGGCCCATCACATCCGAAACCGATGGCCGCCGGTCAAGCTGATCGTCGCTTCCGGCAGGTCGATCATCGAACAGAGCCGGCTGCCCCAGGGAAGTCACTTTATCCCCAAACCCTACAACGACAGCACGATAGTCGAACAGATACACCGAATGCTGGCGCCGATCGAAACGCGCCCCAAGCCCTGAGCGCGAAACGTCTAGCGCATTCTTTGAAGCTCAAGTCCCGGCCCAGGCCATGGCGGCTTTCGACGCCGAGCCGGGCAAGTTCAGGGGCCTCGTCACCGACATACGCCTGGGGGCGGGCAAATCCGGTTGGGAAGTTGCACGGCATCTGCGCCAAGCCAACCCAACGATACCCGTGATCTACATGAGTGGCGACAGCGCCATCCATTGGGGCGCCGAGGGTGTGCCGGAAAGCGTCATGATCACCAAGCCCTTCTTTATGCCGCAGATTATCACGGCCTTGTCGACGTTGCTGAATCAGCAGCATTCGGACCACACCTGAGATTCCTGACTGTGCTTTATCACACTGCGCTCTACCCCGTCGCGGAGCGGCCTCGACCCTGGCGCAGGGCGAACTCCAAGGAGGACGCCTTAGATGTCTGCTTCTGAGCGACACAAAATTGGCCACGACGTCCGAGATGAGGCGCATTGCTGCCAGAGGGCGAAGGATAAATGCGGTCAGCGAGTAGCTGGATCGACTTCTTGAATCAATTTGGGCGAACCGCTTCGTAACCCATTGACAAATAACGATTATGTTAGTCGCTGAGGGTCAGCGTTTTATCCACAAAATCAATACGTTAGCGGATGGTTCGCCAAACCGTTTCCTTCGTATAATCTCGTATGGTCTGGCGAACCTAAGGACGATGAACTCACCTAATTACAGGCTTCGAGATATCGCCGATGTTAGCCGCAGGTCGTCAGGAACTCCGGTAGTGAATGACCGAAATGGGGCCGTTGACGGCCTGGCAGCTTTCAGGATGACTGGCAAGAAAGCCGACCGTTGCGTCCAGCGTAGTGCGGACCGCTTTGCGCCAGAAGCCGTCATTGATGTTGGTTCCGCGCCAAAGGGGACGAGTTCGTAACCGATTGAAGCGACCGGAGTCAGTTATTTGCACGAGTATGCGCAGTGACTCCGGAGGGCTTGGGCGCCCGCCATGGATTGCCGTAATCATCGAACGGGCTACCGCGGTAGCTTTCACTGCGGAGCGACAACTGACGTTCGGCGTCATCAGAAAAAGGCGGACTCTGGCACGGTTCTGGTCTATGCCGACGCTCGTTGCCGGTCCGCCGGCCTTTGCAACTGGTCCATGAATGAAGCGCCAACCCACGACGTCGAGCCTGTTACGCCGACTCAATCGTTCGGCCGTGGTGGATTTGATCCGCACCGAAGGAGTGGCATCACCTTCGAGCCTCGCCGGGCGGCTGAACATCAGCCTGCCGACGGTGATGCGGGTGATCGAGGATCTGATTGCCGAGGATTTGGTGGCGTATGACGGGTTTGACGAGTCCAATGTCCGGGGCCGTCCCCGGGCACGCATCAAGTTCCGCGGCGCGGCGCATGCGATCATCGGCATTGAGGCCGGCAAGGGCGAATTCTATGGCGCCGTGGCCAATCTCGAGGGCGTCGTGCAGACCGAAATGCACGAGACCGCCGACGATGATGGCGAGCGCAATTTCGAAAAGCTGGTCGGCCTGATCCACCGGCTGATGGCGGCTCCCCGCCCGCGCGGCCAGACCATTCGCGGCATCGGCATTGGCCTGCCCTCGATCGTCTGGCAGCCGGAGGGCGAAGTGGTGCTGACGCTCGGGCTCGGCTGGCGCGACATGCCGTTGCGGGCGCGGCTCAGCGAACATTTTCAGATGCCCATCGTCGTCGAAAACGGGCGCAACCTCGCCGCCGTGGGCGAATGGGGATTCGGGGCCGGGCGTGGCGCCGACAGCGTCGTGAGCCTCTCGATCGGGCCCGGTGCCGGCGCGGGCGTCGTCATCGACGGCAAGCTCTATGGCGGGCACTCGCATGCGGCGGGCGAGCTCGGCTGGTATCTCGATGACCCCCTCCTCACCGGGCGGCCGTTCGAACATCTGGGCGACAAGCAATCGCTGCGCTTTTTCGGCATCCCCGAACAGGCGACCAAGATGCTCGAACAGGCCAACACCCAGTATGCGGCGGGAAAGCTCACCCTGGCTGCCGTCACCGACCGGCAGGCGGGCAAAATCGCGCCGATTGTCACCGAGTTGCTCGACTATGCGACGATGGCGGTGGGCAGTGTTGCTGCCTTCATGAACCCCGAAATCATCGTACTGGCGGGCCGGGTCGTCGGCGGCGGTGATCTGGTGCTGGATGTGCTGCGGCATCGCCTCAAGGGCAATGTGTACGACCCGCCGCGCCTCGTGATAGGCGCGCTGGGGCACCGCGACATCGTGCTTGGAGCGGTGCGCCTGGTGCTCGATGCGACGACCCTCAACCCTGCCGACAGCCTCGTGATGGCCGACTGAAGATCAATCGATCGCAATTGACAGCGACTGTATGTCGGCATTAAGTTTCTAACTGAAAGAAAAACCGCGCCCTGCGTCGTGTGGGAGCGTATCTTTCGTGGGAGGACTTCAATGACGAAGATTTTCAATCCGCTTGGGCGGATGATGCAGCGTCGTGACTTCTTGAAAGTTGCGGGCGCGAGCGTTGCGGTAGCGGGTCTGCCTGCGGCAGTTCGCGGTGCCGAGCCCGTCAAGGTGCTTGTGTGGTCGTGGGTGCCGAATCTCCAGCTTGAGGTAGACATGTTCAACGCCGCGCATCCGGGCATCCAGATCGAACTCGTGAATCCCGGCCAGGGGGACCCGTTGTATAACGCGCTCCGCGCGGGCCTGCAGGCGGGCAGCGGCCTGCCGGACGTCGCCCAGATCGAATACCAGCACCTCGAGAGCTTCCGCCAGGTCGACGCCCTCGCAGACATCGGCCAGTACGCCAATGCGCATAAGGGCGAGTTCCCCGAAGGCCTATGGGCGCAGGTCGCCATGGGCGATGTGGTCAACGCCACGCCGCAGGATTACGGTCCGATGGCGATGCTCTATCGCAAGGACATCTTCGACAAGCATGGGATCACGCCGCCCACCACCTGGGCCGAGTTTGCCGATGCGGGCAAGAAGATCCATGCGGCCGATCCGAATGTGTTCATGACCGACGCGCCGTTCGGAGCCAACGCCGACTGGGTCTTGGGTCTGTTGTGGCCGATGGGCTGGAAGCCGGTCAGCCGCGATGGCGACAAGCTCGTGATCAGGATCAACGACAAGATTTCCAAGGACTTCGCCGCCTATTGGCAGGACCTTATCACCGCGGGTGTTATCGAGACCAAGCCGGGCTTCAACAATGAGTGGTACACCGGCCTCGACTCGGGTCGCTATGCCACCTGGCTCGCTGCGGGCTGGGGTCCGCTGTTCCTGACCTCGGTCGCCAAGACCAGCGTGGGCAAGTGGCGTGCCGCCGATCTGCCGCAGTGGGACGCAAGCAAGTTCGTGACTGGCGCTTGGGGTGGCTCAGCGCTGGCCGTGATGAAAGCGACCCAGCATCTGCCTGAGGCCGCCGAAGTCGCGATCTGGCTGAACACGAATCCCGAAGCCACAAAGCTCTACACCACCAAGCAAAACTTCTTCCCCTGCACGAACGCGCTGCTGTCGAGCCCGGAATGGGCGAGCGCCAAGCCGGAATTCTTCGGCGGCCAGGAGGTGAACAAAGTGTTTGCCAAATCGGCGAGTGCCGTGGCGCCGTTTGAGTGGAGCCCGTTCCAGGGCTTCCTCTACCAGTCGATGTCCGATGAATTCGGCGCCTCGATCAGCGGCAACGGCACGCTGTCGGATGCGTTCGACCGTGTCCAGGACGCCGTGGTCACCTACGCGAAGGACCAAGGCTTCACCGTGGCCTAACTCCTCCCGGGCACCGGCCGGGCGCGCCTTGATCGGCGCGCCCGATCTCTTCATCTTGCCGGACGGGGACCCGTGGCAATGTCGAATTCGCCAACCGCAGCGACGCGCCCAGCGCGATTGGGCGGTTTTACGTCACGAAAGCTCGCGCCCTATCTGTTCCTGGCGCCCTTCGTGCTGCTGTTTATCGCCTTCATCGTCGCGCCGCTGGTCTATGCGTTCTACATGAGCCTCTACCGCGACACGCTGGTGGGCGGACGGCAGTTCGCGGGTACAGCCAGCTACATCAAGGTCGCGGACGACGCCAAATTCTGGGGCGGCGTGTGGAACCTCGTTTTGTTCGGCATCGTGCAGGTGCCGATCATGCTGGCCCTGGCGTTGTTGTTCGCCATCGTGCTCGATCGTGGCCAGGTCTATGCCAAGGGCGTCTTCCGGCTCGGCTTCTTCCTCCCCTACGCTGTGCCGAGCGTGATCGCGACGATCATCTGGGGTTATCTCTACGGCCCCACCTTCGGCCCGTTCACGCAGATGGCCAAGGCGTTCAACCTGCCGCCGCCGGACTTCCTGTCGCCGGGCGCGATGATCTTCTCATTGGCCAATATCGTGACGTGGGAGTATGTCGGCTACAATATGGTGATCTACTACGCCGCGCTGAAGGCGATCCCGTCGGACCTCGCCGAGGCCGCGCGGATGGACGGCGCCTCGCCCTGGCAATTTGCCCGGCTGATCCAGCTGCCGCTGCTGTGGCCGGCGATCCTGCTCACCATCATCTTTTCGATCAACGGCACACTGCAGCTGTTCAATGAGCCGTATTTGATGCGCGCGCTCGCCAGTAACACCATCAATTCGAGCTACACGCCGAACCTCTATGCCTATTCGCTGGCGACTAAGAACCAGCAGTATGGCTATGCGGCCGCCGTTTCGTTCGTGCTTGGCATCGTGATCGCCGGTGCCTCCTACATCTTCACCCTGATCGCCAACCGCCGCCGGTCGGAGCAATGATGACTGCGACCACCGACATCGCCACTTTCGAGGCTGCCAAGCGCCGGCCCGGCGAAAGGCGGCGCTCGCGGATCATGCTCACGCTGCTGCTGTCACTGTTCCTCCTCTACAGCTTCATGCCGCTGGTCTATCTGGTCCTGTCGGCAACGAAGACGAATGGCGACCTGTTCACCACGTTCGGCTTCGGCTTCGGCACCGAGTTCAACCTCTGGCAGAATCTGAGCGATCTTCTGGCGCGCGACAACGGCGTCTTCATGCGCTGGATGTTCAACAGCCTGCTCTATTCGAGCGTCGCCGGGCTCGGTGCCGCGATCTTGGCTACCGCGGCAGGCTATGCGTTAGCCAAATTCAAATTCGTCGGCCGCAATCTGCTGTTTGCGCTGGTCTTGGGCGCTGTGATGATCCCGCAGACGGCCCTCGTCGTGCCGACCTTCCTGCTGCTCGCGCTTTCGGGTCTGAGCGACAATCCGCTGGGCGTGATCCTGCCCTCGATGATTTCGCCGATCGGCGTCTATCTGATGCGCGTCTATATCGAGCAGGGCGTCGACGACGAACTGCTCGACGCAGCGCGTCTCGATGGCGCCGGCGAGTTCGTGATCTTCCGCGCCATCGTGCTGCGGCTGGTGGCGCCGGGCATGGTGACCGTGGCGCTGCTCTCGTTCGTCGGGACCTGGAACAATTACTTCCTGCCGCTCATCGTACTGCGCTCGCCAGAATATCAGCCGATCACGGTGGGCCTTGCGACCTGGTATCAGCTCGCGCAGCAGGGCGGTGGCGGAGGACAGGTGCTGTTCTCGATCATCATCACCGGCGCTCTGGTCAGCATCATCCCGGTCATCGTGGTGTTCCTGCTGCTGCAGCGGTTCTGGCAGGGCGGCCTCACCGCCGGCGCCATCAAATAGACTATCGCCTGGAGTTTTCCGATCATGACGACTGCCTCGAAATCCGCGCCTCTCTCTGTCTGGCGGCCGATCGCGACCGACACTTTCATCGTCGGTACCCCGCATTACCCGGAGCATGTCGATGAGAGCTATTGGCAGCGCGACGCTGACCGCATGGCAGCCGCGGGCTTCAACACGGTGCGACTTGCGGAATTCGCCTGGCATATTATCGAGCCGCATGAGGGGACGTTCGACTTCGATTTGTTCGACCGCGCCATAGATGTGCTGGGCAAGGCTGGCATCAAGACCATCATGTGCACGCCGACGGCGACGCCGCCGCGCTGGCTGACGGCGCGTTATCCCGAAGTGTTGCGCGTCGATGCCAATGGCCGCGCCATGAGCCATGGCTCACGCCAGCACGCCAATCTTGCGAGCGGAGTGTTCCGTGAGCATTCGAAGCGCATCACTAAAGCGATGGCCGAGCATTATCGCGGCAATTCGCACATCATCGGCTGGCAGACGGACAATGAGTTCAATACCTCTGGATCGCTGTCCTACGGTCCGGTGACACTGGCCGAGTTCCAGGCCTTCCTCAAGGACAAGTACAAGACCATCGGCGCGCTCAACGATGCGTGGGGCGGGCATTTCTGGGCGACCGCCTACGACGATTTCGATCAAGTGGTGCTGCCCCTCGACTACGCTCCAGCCCCGGTCGGGCCGACCCATGTGGTCGACTATCACCGCTTCCTCGCCTTCGTGACCGCGCGGTTCCAGCACGACCAGGTGCTGATTCTGCGCGCCACCAATCCAGACTGGTTCGTCTTCCACAATCTGGGGCGGATCGACGACATCGACTTCCGCGGTGAATTCTCGACCGATCTCGATTTTCTCGGCTTCGACATCTACCCGCATCTCGATGATGAGATGCAGCGGGTCGGCAGCGTCGGGGAGGCGCAGGCGCTGCGTCTCGACATCTGCCGCGGCTTCACCGGCAACTTCATCGTGCCCGAGCAGCAATCGGGCTTCGGTGCTCAGCCGAACTTCTCGACGCTGACGCCCGAACCTGGCGAGATGCGCCGCATGGCCTATACGTCAGTGGCGCGCGGCGCCGATGGGGTGATGTTCTTCCGCTGGCGGCCGGCGCATTTCGGCGCCGAGATCTATTGGATGGGCATCATTGATCACGACGACATCCCGCGGCGGCGCTATGATGAGGCCAAGCAGTTTGCGGGTGAGGTCACGGCGCTCAAGGACAAGATCCTCGGCACGCATGTGCGCATGGATTTGGGCATCGCCGGATCAGATTTCGACAATCAGGAGATGCACCGCTCCTGCCCCATCGGCATGCCGAGCCCGCAGGACGATGCGACGCTGCTGCACCGCTATTGCTACCGCCACAACATCGCCTGCGGCTTCATCCATCCCGAGGATGATCTCAGCAAGCTCAAGGCGCTCTACGTGCCGCATTGGCTGAAATGGACCGATGCGTGGACGGGGCGGATCGAGGCCTTCGCTAAGGCGGGTGGAACGGTAATCCTGGGCGGCCGCACCGGATCACGCGACGTTAACAACCACGTCATCCGCGACACCTCGCCGGGCACGAGGCTCTCGGCGCTGGCCGGGATCACGGTCGAGGAGTTCGGGTTGCTGACGCCGATCGGCGGCGACGGGATGTTCGAGCATGGCGGCCGCTTCGGCGCCAACACGGTGCGCAAGAAGCTGCCGGCGACGTCGGCGAGCCGCCAATACGAGCTCAAGATCGGGAATGCGCAGGTGACGGCGGCGCATCTTTATGAGCTGCTTAACGTCGCGCTCGGCACGGAGGTTATCGGCAGCTGGGCCAGCCGCTTCGCCGAGGGCCAAGCCGCGATGACTTCGCGCAAAGTCGACAAGGGCAATGTGATCTACCTCGGCACGTACCTCAGCGATGCTCTGGTCGAAGTGCTGGCCGATCAGGTCCTGGCGCCCGCCGGTATCGTGCCGCTCATCGCCGACATGCCGGCCGGCGTCGAAGCGACCATTCGCGAGAGCAAGCACCGCCGCCTGCTATTCATCCTCAACACGCTGGGCGAGCTGGCAAGCATCGGCAATGTCCCCGCAGGCAAGCATTTGCTCGGCGATGGCAAAGTACGCGGCGGTAAGCTGTCTCTCCCGGCCTATGGCTGCAGCATCATCGAACTCGACTAGGGATGGCGGCGCATCCACACCCGCTATGACCGCTGTGCGCACACCTTCATGTCTGCCATCTGCATCGCTGCCTCGCACTGGTTTCCGCAGATGCACTCAAATCGTAACGGCAACACAGACGCGGTGGCGAAACTTAGCAGGCTGCAAAAGTATTCAGCGGCACGGCAGATTTCGGTCCGGGCGGTGAACGGTCTGAGGTGAGACAGATGGCGCCAACATAGGCATGGATGAGTTCGCTGTTGTCGGAGCGCCGTCCGGATGGCCAGCAAGGCTGCCGTTCTCGACAGGGCGAGAAACTTTTTTCAGGCAGGACTCGCCTGGCCGCGGTGCCGGCACGAGCGCCTGCACCATCGATCTGGCATTCGATCGTACGAACGTGATTGTGCTGTCCTGGTCTCCTGGAATCGCAGAATATCGTTATCGGTCATCCGATTCTGCTGTGGCTACAATGGATAGTCAATGAAGCATGTTCTACGATCAGATTCCAGTCGACCAGAGGACGGCGCCAAGGCGGCCAAAGGAGTGCTCAATACCAGATCGGCTTTGTCAGGCCTGTCGCTGAAAGACATAATTGGAATAATATTTTCGCTTTGCGCGTTAGCTGTGTCGCTGACGTCACTTTATCTGGGCACTCTGCGCCGGACAGACGATCTTAGAGTGATAGTGACTTCTGGGCCGTTAGTGGATATTGATCGACATCAGGACAACGGTGCCACAAACGAGCTATCTGACTTCATGTCGGTGACCGGAAAAACCACGTTTGTACTGGTTAATTCGGGCAATCGCAGCATAGCGATCACAGCCGTCGCTCTGGTGATAATCCAGCCATATTCCAGCGACCCCTCCGATCGGCCGAGAGAATGCAATGATGGCGGCGGAGCCGGCGAAACAGTATTGAGATACGACATAGCGCCCTTCGCTATCAAGGGCCCCGACGTTGCCGCTCAGGCGAGCGAATTCAGCGTGGACAGAACCACAAGTGACTTCGAATCCGATGATGTAAAATTTTCCGCGGACAGGACCGCACACGTGCATATTTCACTTCAGAACCAGTCCCGGAAAGAATACAGCGCTCGATTCTGCATGCTGTTTCAAATAGCCAGCCCGAACTCGGACGAAGGCTTCAAAACTGCAGCTGTAGAGCTGTTTGACGTCAATTTTATGAACAAGGATGGCGCCTGGGGCACTGTTTCCGATTACAAGATGTTTCAGAAATCCTATTTACTGTTTCACCATAGCGGAAGTATCCTGTTTCCCTGAAGCCACACGATGGATCCTGCCATGAGGGAATCCCGCTGTTTCTAATATATGTGCAAGCGATGTGCTGAGCAGGGGAGACCAGATGAAAGACCGTAGCTACCCGCCCCCCGCGTTGAGACATCTGCAGGTGTATGCCTTCGATCCTCAGGCGTCGACACGGCTTGAGAGTGCCTCCTTCAATGTTGCTGTAATCTCACTGCCATGGGAGCAGGAAGAACTCGACGAACTGTTGGCGCCTGGGCCCGTCAACTCGTATCTGGAGGTGATCGATATCGATCCAGTGAGTGACCAGTTCTACGACCCGATTGATCTGAACGACCCATTTCTGCTGGCACAGGACGGCTTGCGGCCATCCGAAGGCGACCCGCGGTTCCACCAGCAAATGGTATTTGCAGTCGCGATGAAGACCATTCGTGCCTTCGAGCGGGCGCTCGGCCGGGTGGTGCTTTGGTCACCTACGTGGAACCAGACAACGGCATCCTATGAGCCGGTAGAGCGTTTGCGCATCTATCCACACGCCCTGCGCGAGCCCAATGCTTACTACAGTCCTGATAAGAAGGCCCTGCTTTTTGGCTATTTCAGAAGTTCTGCCCGGGATACCGGCGCCAACTGGGTGTTCACCGCGCTCTCACACGACGTCGTGGCGCATGAAACCACGCACGCAATTCTCGACGGCCTGCATCGGCGCTACACCGAGGCGACCAGCGTCGACAGCCTGGCGTTTCATGAGGCGTTCGCCGACATCGTTGCGCTGCTTTCACATTTTACGCTGAGCGAGGCGGTCTATAACGAGATTTCAGTCAATGGCGGCAGCCTCGATGAGCGCACGCTGATGAGCGGGCTTGCAAAACAGTTTGGCGCCGCCGTCGGTCGCGCAGGGGCGCTGCGCGAAGCCATCGACGACAAGATTGACGGGTTGCCGGATCCTACATTGCTGCAGTCGTTGGTGGAACCCCATGATCGCGGCGCGGTGCTGGTGGCCGCGATCTTCGACGCGTTCCTCACCATTTATAGTCGAAGGACAGCTGACCTGCTGCGAATTGCGAACGTGACTTTGGAAAAGGGTGTGCGCCACGACCTGCACCCTGATCTTGCAGCACGGCTGACACGGGAGGCCGTGAAGAGCGCGGACCATGTCCTGCGAATGTGCATTCGGTCACTGGACTACCTGCCGCCGGTCGATGTTCGGTTCGGGGAGTTCCTTCGCGCCCTGATTACGGCAGATTTTGATCTGGTCCCTGATGATCCCTATGGCTACAGGCTTGCCGTGATCGAAGCCTTCCGCCGCCGCGGGATCGTGCCAAGCGGCTGTCTGTCATTGGCCGTCGATAGCCTTGTCTGGGAAAGACCGGACGACGATTTGAGTGTCGACGACATAAAAGGCCTTGATCTTGAAGCTAGATTCAAGCGTAGCGAAGCGACGGCCCTGGCCGAAAGCAATCGCAAGATCTTCGCATCGTGGTTCTACGGAACGGACCCCAACGATGAGAAATGGCAGCAGGCCTGTGGGGTCATATTCAACGAGAAGCTGCGCGAATGCGGTCCCCTGCCAACAGTTTCACGGTGGCCGGACAGAAATGATGGAAGAACCAGAAAATATCCGGCTGTCGATGTCCACTCGGTGCGCACGACACGGCGGGCAGGTCCGGACGGGCAGGACATTCGCCAGCTCATCGTTGAAGTCTCCCAACGCAGACGCGGTTTCTTCAAGGTCGTGGACCAGGAAAGTCAGGACGCCGACACAGGTGGTGAAATCAGGGCCCAGGACTTTGTCTTCAGAGGCGGTGCCACCCTGATTTTTGACCTGCGAAATCGCAAACTCCGTTATGCGATCCGGAAAAGGATCGATGACGGTGACCGGCTTGCCGAGCAGCGCGAATTTCTCGACCAGCATCGAAACCTCGGCGCATTGGGCGCAGCTTATGGCGACAACGCATGGGCGGCCAAAGAGCCGTTCGCCATGGTTCATCGAGGCGCGTAGGCCATGCCAGATCCCGGATTCAACTCGGTTTCTGTTCGCATGTATCGCGGTCTGCTGGGAGACTGCTTCCTGCTCACGCTCAACATGGGTGGCGATAGGAAGTTCGCCCTCATCGACTGCGGTGTCCTTCAAAATGTGCCGTCCGGCGAGGACCTTGTCGCAAAGTTACCGAAGTCGGTAACAGACAAGATCGGTGAACCCAGGCTAAGGGAAGTGCAGGCCGGACCGGATCTGATCAGGCGCGTTGCCGAGAATGTTCTTGAGACAACTGGCGGACATATACATCTCCTGATCCTCACACACGAGCATTTCGATCACTTGTCCGGTTTTGGCTTTGCCAGCGAGGCTTTCCAGAATCCAGATGTAAAGATCGACACACTCTGGATGGCATGGACCGAGGACCCGAACGACGAACAGGCCCGTAGTCTGCAGGCCCGCCTTGGCAAAGGCCGCCAGGCGCTGGCGATGGCGGTGCAGTTGCGGACAAGCCTCGGTGCCCGGGCGGGTGAACGGCTGCAGGCGACGGCCGATCTTGCTGCGTTTATGGGTCTGCATGCCGAGTCGCAGTTGCCAGCCGCTGCGCCAAAATCGACGCGGGCAATGATCGATTCAATGCGGGAGAAGGCGGATGCAACGCGATATCTTGCACCAGGACAGGTTCTGGCCGGCGCGGAGGGAATCGGCCTCAAAACCTATGTGCTGGGGCCACCTCGCGACGAAGAGAAACTGCGAAAGGATATGCCGTCTGGTGGCTCTGCGAAAGAAGTCTATCTGACGGGTCTGGACGAGGCGGCGGCGGTGCTAAGCGTCGCTTCGGCGTTCGCCGCCAGGGAGGCCTTGGAGAAAAGCCCCGTCCAGACGGCCCGCTCCACGTTTTCCATCGAGCCGGACCCTGCTCCATTCGCGCGACCGCATCTGAGGGGTCGCAAGCTCCGGGGTGAGAACGATCCGCGCTCAGATCTCGCTGCTCTTTATGACAGCGATGATCAGCGGCAGATAGAAGACGAGTGGACGGCCGCCGCAGAGACACTGGCCCTGAAGCTTGACTCCGACACCAACAACACAAGTCTGGCCTTGGCGATGGAACTGCCGGATGGACAGATCCTGCTGTTCCCTGGCGATGCCCAGGTCGGCAACTGGCTTTCATGGCGCGACCAGACCTACCCCCCCAACTCCGAAGAGGGACGGGCAGTTGCAACGATCGACGACCTGCTGCGGCGCGTGGTCTTCTACAAGGTAGGTCACCACGGCAGTCACAATGCTACCCTGAAGGCGCTAGGGCTTGAGAAGATGACCAGCGCCCGCCTGACGGCCGCGATCCCGGTTGTCAGGGCCGTTGCCGCCGTGCAGGGAAAAGGTCGGACAATGCCCGGACAAGGCTGGGAGATGCCTTATGGTGCGCTCTACGACGACCTCAGAGCGCGTACGAAGGGTCGAATCGTCTGTGGAGATGGCGACCCAGAAGAGGAAAAGGTAGCGTTCAAAGCGCTACCGGCGGATGCCGGACAGGCAGTTGCCGTGACTTATGAAGACAGCGGTTTATGGGTAGAATTGACAATTCCCATCAGTGCCAAATAACGGTCCGAAATGGCAATCGTCAAATGGAGAGTACAACCCCAGCGGGCAATCGATAAGCCCGGTTATCAAAGTAACAGATAGCGATCAGTCGGGGAGAGATTGGGTTCCGGGAATACAGACTAATCCTGCTCGTCTCCGCATGACCGCAAAGCAACAGGTGGCGACAGTTATGGCCGAAAAAGTCGGCAGGCTTACGCGAACGGACCGAAGACTAGATAGACTTGTGCCTGTCGGGGGTGGTTACGTGCAATGCTGTTTCGTGCAGGTGCTGTCTTTCGTCCTGAACGAACTCGGTGTTCTAGGCAAACTCGACCGGATCTCCGTGTTTCGGGTGGATCGATGACTACGGCCGCGTTGGCCCTCGCCTGTCGTCGTTTTGATTCGATGGAAGGCCGTGTAACCAATCTGGGGGACACATTCCTCAACCAGCCCGAAGATTCGATAAATGTCAGCGCCGGAGTCGCGGGGCTCAATCCTTTCTCTTCAGCGGCAGCAGAGGCCGAGTAAAGTTACAATTCCAATCTGACGAACGGCGAGCTCCCGGATTTGCCAACGCGACCGGTGTTCGTGTTCAATGCCAGAATTCTCATGACCGGTGCTGCCGTCCGCTCTCGCTCTGATTACGTGGCGAGCCGGATGTACAGGATATTCAGCTTACAAACAGTTCCCGATCCTTGAAGTGCAAGTCGTTCGGGTCGAAATATTTGTGGACCCAGCTATCGTCGGTGCCTAGGAACCAACCCGCTGAAATGGCGGCTTGTGTCTTATCCGCATCCGGCTGAGGTGGCACTTTTGCCTTCGGGCCCTTGGCAACACTGTCGAGAAAGTTGAAATGGTCTACAAGAGCCACCGCTTCGATGGCAAAGGCAGTGGCGACATCAGAATCATGGATCGCTAGAAGATTGTCACCGTTGGCTTTTTCGCCGCCGAGCGCCAAGTTCGACGATCCGCAGTAGACCACAGGGTCAGCACCGTTGAATCCGCACACCACAAATTTGTGGTGAATCTGGTGACCGACACCACCGATGTTCGGCACCTGGCTGAAGGGTTTGGGCAGCTGCGTATTGACCGGCTTTCCGGTCACCAGAACGCCAGTGGCGCTTCCGATTGGATACAGAAAAATGCCGCTCGGGTTATCGGAAATCCCATAGCTGAAGACAGACTGGCTTTCGTGCAGCGCGGTCAAGGCGTCGTACACCGGGTTATCTGGGCCACCATCGAGTTCCATCACCGCGAACAGGACGCTGCCCTTGCCATCCACGGCGTCGGCTTCCTGCTGTACGCGCGTTACGATGCCCCCAAGAACCTGGCGTGCGAAAGCCTCGTCATGCGGCGAAAATGCGATGTCGGTGTTGGAAAGGTTGGCGTTCGCAAAACTGAAGACCTGCTGCGACAGGGGTGAGGCAAGAAAGGCCGGAGCATGGACATTGCCTTGCCAGGCCTGATTGAAGACATCGCTGTATTGCTGTGAAACCGCGCCGTCATCAAACACGAGCACGTGGTTGGAGTTCACATACATTCCGGTCACCGAGAAATTGGTCGAGCCGGTCAGAACCTTCGTTGGCTTACCTGCTTGCGAAACAATGATTACCTTATCATGCGAATATCGCCCGAAATGGCCACGCTTGATCCGGCTGGCGCCAGCCTGTTGCGAAAACAACACTTCAAACTGGTCCTCAGGTGTCGGCTTTTGAACGTTGTGATGCAGGGCCGCGTTGTCGAGAATTATGCGCGCGCGGCCATCTTTGCCTATCTTGAGGAGCAGTCCGATCAGATCGGGCTCCTTCAGATCGTAACAGAAGACATCGATTGACAGCTGTGCATTGGCCTGAACGTCCTCAAGGACATTGAAGATGCAGTCGCGGGCGGTGAAACCCAGCCACCCGTACTGCTGCCTAAATGTGAAGCTTTCGCCCTCGGCATTTGTCCCGGAGATGGCTGAGGTGTCGAACTGGAGCGGCGCATCCATCGGCTGGATCAGGGCCTTGGCCCCGAAATGGCGGACGAAGGCCTGCGACTGGACGAAACCGCGCGTGAAGCCAAGCGAAAGGTTGCCTTTCACAAATGGTGCTACGTCGATTTGTACTGTCGTGCTCAGCGACGGGTCTAGCGGTCTCATTGATCTCCGGTCATCGAAATAGCGCGGCGTGACCGTATATGCGTATTGGCCGAAGGCCGGTTTCAGCCCCTGATGCACAACGCCCGGAACGTGCACCCAACGGAACTTGTGGATCGGAGCGTTGATTGACGATTGCGGCGGCTCGGTCGGGACCTGTGCGTGGTTCCCAGGTGTCTCAAACTGCAGGTCGTTAAAGAGATAGTAGGGCTGTAGCCCCGGCGGCTTAATCTGCACCGTGAACCCAGCTAGGTTATGTCGAGACGCCTCAGTTGCGAGATCGAAAGCGAGAAGGGTCTTGGCGTCTCCCCGATAGGCAACGATGGAAACTGCGCCGTTCTGAGCATTTTGCCTGGACATTCTGCCTTCCTCCTCTGGCGATGGAAATTAATGTGTGAACTATGAAGTCTGACAAGATGGATGCTACTCAGCAACTCCACGATCCGTGCTTCGAACACAGAACGTGCGACCAGCTGATGACAATTGAGTAAAATCCAGCAAGTGTTCGCACCAACGACCTGTTTTCTTCTGTCGGAAACCACAAAGTCTGCTTGTCACCGCACCGTCGACGCAGCGCTGCCCTCGTCGCCGCGGATTGGCGCCGTGGCTCCGCAGCCAGTTCGGACGGTGCGTTGAAAAGAAACGAAGTTGAGCTCGTCATACACGCCGCACGGATGGATAGCATAGAAATCAGACAGAGCATTCTCGTGGAAATACCCCGATCGTCTCATCATCGATATTCCTTGACAACTCTTCATCAACTGGAACGCGGCATCCTGCAGTCAATATCTGGC
This sequence comes from Mesorhizobium sp. URHB0026, assembly GCF_054059755.1. NCBI lineage: Bacteria > Pseudomonadati > Pseudomonadota > Alphaproteobacteria > Hyphomicrobiales > Phyllobacteriaceae > Mesorhizobium > Mesorhizobium sp. URHB0026. The sequence continues at coordinate 5,739,113 of NZ_JBSSCN010000001.1, forward strand.
CACCCGATAACTCAGCAGTGAATTCTATAGTTAAATTTCCACGAGGTATTTTACCTATAAGTTCGCGAAGTTGCGAAAAATCCAGCAGATTTGCACGATCTACCGAATAGTCACTTTTGATTATTCTTCTGCCGAAAAATTCTACTTCCTTGACGAAAGGGCGATCGAACGCCACCTCAAATGCTCCGACTGGTGTTCTCTTGTTAGTTGAAATGGTTATCTCGGAGATGTACTGCCATTTTAGCGCAACATCTTTTACTTTATTGCTCATCGAATCTACGAAACTCAGTTCAACCGAAATAGACACCACGTTAAAAGCGTGATCACCGCGGGCCTTATTAAGCACAACGATCGGATTCGCTCGAAGGAAGAACCTGCTGGAAGCAAGGCATTTTTCATCGAACTCACAAACGAGCTCAATCGTATCCGGCTTGAAAAGTTCTGGTTGAGGTTGGGCGATCAACTTGTCGTACCCGGTCCAAAGGACACCGAACAAGGATATTATAAGCGCAAGCAGGCTTCCCCAGCCACCAATCTCGATTCCCAAAAAAGAAAACTTTCCTGCCTCGGAAGCATGGGGGTTGTTTTTTACGACCTTTAGTCGAGAGCTTTCATCCTTTGGCATGGTTAGGAACCTTTATTGAGGGCACGCGCCGGATTTAGGACAATCACATTTTGGCGTGTCGGTGATTGCTTGCGGGCAAGCACCACTCTTAGGACATTGCGGGCAACCGTCTTTTGCAACTTCGTAGACCCCAAACTCAGATAGGGTGACGTCGCCTTTCGCGTCATAGCCGATGTCGCCGATCGCGGTCTTCCAGGGGCCATCCGCCTTGATGGCTTCCGCAACTTTCTGCGCGTCATCGGCCGAGCCGACCTTGGCGGCGGCGGCGGCGACGATCTGCAGCGCTGCGTAGGAGTAGAGCGTATAGGCCTCCGGCTCGAAACCGGCGGCGCGGAACTTCTCGACAAGCTCCTTGGCGCCTGGGATAGAGCGGGGATCAGGAATGTAAGTCGTAAGTATAGCTTGTACGTCAGGGCCTATTTTTTGTGCAAATACCTCTGAGTCGTTGGGATCACCGTCAAAATAAACAACGGATACACCAGCATTCGTCATTTTCGAGGCAAGTGTTGAAAAATCTCCGCCAGCGACATCGATGTCTTCATACATGGCATCGGCTATGCCGGCGGCGTGTATCGCGTTCTTGGTTTGGTCGGCCAGGTTCTGGCCATAAGATCTTTTGTCGTGCACGATGGCGATCTTGGCCCCTTTATAATTGGCAGCGATATAGGCGCCAGCAACCATGCCCCTCTGGTCGTCGCGTGGACAGGTGCGGAACGTGTTCCACATGCCACGCTCGGTCAGGCTGGGGTTAGTCGCAGAAGGCGTGATCACGAGAATACCATTCTCGGCATAGACGTCCGAGGCTGGGATCGTCACGCCCGAGTTGAAGTGGCCGATGACGTACTTGACGCCGTCACCGATGAACTTGTTGGCGACCGAGATGCCCTGTTTTGGATCCGACACATCGTCACCGACTTCGAGCTTGATCAGCTGGCCGTTGATGCCGCCCGCCGCGTTGATGTCGGCGGCCGCCTGCTCAGCGCCCTTCTGCAGCTGTGCACCGAAGGCGGCGTTTGGGCCGGTGATCGGACCGGCGACGCCGATCAGGATGTCGGCCCCCGCGCTGCCGCTGAACGCAATGAGCGCAGCCAGTCCGATTGCGGAAAAGAGTAACTTTTCGACAGTACTCATCTTGGTCCTCCTCACCAGAGAAAATATTAACTTGGCGTGCCGATGGCACAGCGCAAATTCAAACCAGTTGTAAGGCCAACCAACAATCAAACCATCTGATGTGAAAAGCTGTCCTGTTTAGAGTGGCGATCAATTCGTCGCGAAAGACTTTGACATTCATGCCCATCGCTCTTGACTAGCGTCCCGGGTCGGGGGTCACCGCCGTATCAAGGTCGACCTTGAGTGTCTGAGGCGATTTGACGTCGATCACCGCGTTTTGCGCGATTTGCCAAATGAATGAGCCGGTAAACCCTGATCCCGATGGATGTGAATCCGGAAAGTTGCTGCCCGGGACTAGGTGTATAGCTGCCGTTATAATCTTAAAGGCCCAAATACGTGCAGCTGGACGTAGTGCATGCACTTCCAGGGCAAACCCGTGCGAACAATAGATGCCTGGGCCGAAGCCGTTCGCTGCCACGGTGTCAACCCAGGATCCCACATAGTCGCGCTGCACGGACGCGAGCGGCGGGCCATTTTCAAGATCAAGATAGACAAACGTTCCTGCGGCAAACCCGGCCGACTTCATAAGCGAAACTGCCTGCAGGCCATCAGCCCTGCCTTGCGGGCCAGATGATAGCTTTCTGCCCTTTCCTACCACCTGCTGGCCGACATACAGGGGCGCAATACCCCACCCCTGTTGCACCAACGCGGCGCGGTGGAGCATCCAGTCGCCACCGAGATGGCTCGGTGCGGGGCCAAGGTAGAAACCGCACCAGCGCAGGTTCGTGTTTGTCTTCAGCCAGCTCGTAGTCGCGAGTCCGGGAAATCCTGAGGCATCGAAACCAGCAAAACCCGACATCCATACCCTCCTATATTCATATTTACTGCCGGTCTCCGGCTATGGCTTCAAGGCACCTTCAATTGCCCATTTGTGAATAGTGTCATCGGCTACTTCGAAATGCATGGTGTCGGAAAAGCCAATACCCGAATACCAACCAGCGCGATTGAAGAACGGCAGCAGAACGGCGACAAATCGGGGCACCATGCCATGCGTGTTCCCGGGGGGATCGTGTCCGACTAACCTGAAGTCGATCGCCGTCCCCCAGGAATGGTTGCTTATTTTTGTGGATGGATGCCCATTGGTTGGCCTGCGGTAGCGGACGACAAGCATACCGTCATCGTCTAGCACAGCTTCGAGATTATGACCGGACCCAGCTTCCTGAGCGAAAGCATCTTTCAGGATGCCGCCAAGGCTTGATATTGCGGGTCTGATGCCCGTCGGTTTTATATTGGCTGAGATGCGGGTGGTCACTTCAAGCGCCTTGACAAGCGAGCTTGCTCTGTCAGGCTGATCCTGGGTTGTCAGGGGTAATTCGGGTGACCCGAGCAAGGAGATCATCGTCTCTTCCTGTGCAGACCTTAGTCCTGCATTAATGGGAAGCAGATCTTGCAAGGGCACCATCGTGAGGTAATAAGTCAACTCGCTCGGCGCGGCTGATGGTTTCTTGGCCATGCTGTATCCCCTCGTTGTTGGCGGCCAGGGCGGTGAACTCACTCGCTGTTAGAGTGCAGGCAACACCAGAAGGCCCATGCTTGCACTCGACAGTGCCTTATTGATTGCGCTCCAAAGCACGCTCACGGCGGCGTTCCATACTTTTTCGATCGTCAAAATGGTCAGTGCCGCTACATCGCTGGCTAGATTCCTCACAGAGTCTGCCAGCTGATCAGCAAACAGGTGCTGCAGAACGGGGTCACTCTTAAGCGCACCGATGATGCTGCTTTCCGCGATCCAGGCAGCCTGCTGCGCCATCATCTTGGCCTGCTGAGTGACCATCGTAGATATTGTGCTCCAGCCCTGTTTTGCCTGCTTCTGAATTGCAGCAATCAGGGCATGAACGGTGCCATTGACATCGAAGGTGGTAGCCAAAGGAATCTCCTATCGCTGCAGGGCGGTCTCAAACACGAGAATGCGGCTCATCTCTATTTCGTATTGGCCCTTGAAGCCGCCTTGGCCGTTTAGGCCGCTGACCAACTCGCTCAAGAGCTTTCCTTGCTGATGGGTGTCACGCATCGCGGTCAACAGCGCGATCACCTTCTCCAGGTGGTGGGGCGTTGGGTTGACGCAATTCGTGGGATCATCTCCGCAGACCCCTTTCAAATGGGAGATCCCCAGAAGCCGCTGGCTGGGAGCTGGAACTTCACGCGATGCCGCAGTTACGCGCGCAGCAGAAAATCCTCCAATAAGTTGGTCATAAGTTGGCTTGTACTTCGGGAAATCACCTTCGGTTCCGCCACGGGAGAGTGAAGAAAAAAGTGTTTCAGTCTTCACATTAAGGTCAGAAAGGCTAGCGTACATCGCTTGGTCGTAGGCCGGCGAAAGCTGGATCGAGCACCCACCGATGGTACAGATAAGCGAAAGCAGGACGAGTAGCAGGCGTGCGCTACTCGCCTCGAGAAACCTGGAGACAGGATTCGATGCGCGAACAGCGAAAGCGCGGGTTCTCCGTCGAGAGAAAGGCCCTCCGAGTTCGTTCTCGTACGGGTGTCTCTTGAGCGCAGTGACGACATTGGCGGCAATCATCGCGCAATCCCCCAACCGTTACCTGAGGAATAGTTGCAGGCGAGCTAAGATACGTCACCTGTCCGATCGGACAGTTGACGCTCTTGTGGGCTGTGTCCGAAGAAGATCTTGTCGAAAGATCCCGCCCCGCACATAGGCCTGCCTCGGACCGCGCCACCGAAGAAGCCACCTGCACAGGCGACCACCGCTAATGCAAAAATTGCGATCAGTATCGCCAGTCGCCATCGCGACAATCTCGTCTTATTGGAGACATAGGCCATCAACCCGGTATGAAGGTGATCCGTGCGGACTCCGCCACGCCTACGACGGGATCTCGGCTGCGATGTGGCAATGCGGCCCGAGCGGCAGGAACAAGTTGCTTAATGTCTGCATCACCTGGGTCGACTACAATTTTTGTGCCGTCGTGATAGCTCGCCACACCCTGGTCATAGATGTCCATACCGCCAAGATAGAGGGACGGGAATGCTGCCTCTGAAGCGGAGAGCTTCTAGACAGGCTCCAACGACTGCGAAACGTCCCCACGCTAGATCTGTCGAAATACGCGCCCGAACCGGCTACCTCCAGACCCTTGGAAAAATCCCTTCTGGCGATTTCCGTTACCTCGATCGGGTTACCTCCCAACGGGGCGACCGGACTGGTGCTGCGGTGGTCGCAGTTGTCGACAGAAGAAATGCTACCGCCAGTTGCCGTGCCTTGTTATCATGGCCAGCTTTGTGTTCTTCCCTCGAACGCGCGGCTCATGAAGCCTGCGACCTTCGTCCATTTGCCGTCTGGGTCGGGAAATGGGAGGTTTGGATCGCCTGGCGGCAGGTAGTCGCTATGGCCAAATTCAGATCTGTCAGCGATTTGCCACGGCGGCACGGTTGCGCCGATTGATTCAGGCGGACCGCCATAGCCCAGAGCAGACTGAAATGGCTTATGGTCGAGATGCAGGACATCGGCGACTGGATCGCCGATCGGGAAGGCCAGTTTCAGCACCAGATCGCGGTGCGAAGCCAGCACAGAAACAACTGTACTATTAGCAAAGGCACCTGCATATTCCGACGTCAGGCAGTCATCGTTGATCGCGGCGGCGGTAAGACAGACAGAACGAACCTTCCGCTCCAGCTTCCTCGTGGCCTCTAGCGCGAGCCTGGCACCGAGACTGTGGGAGACAAAGGATACGCTCGCCGCTCCGGTGAGCGTTCGATTGCAGAAGCTGGCCAGGCGACGGCCACAGTCGATCGAGGTTGATCCTTCGAAAGGGTAGTTCATCACGGGTAGCCACGAATCCCCCGGCCAAAGAACTGCGATGAACTGACAACTTGCAGGCAGGTCCAAGGCCGCTTCTAGTCGGCCGAGTGCGCACGCGCCTTGCTTGAACGATACATTGAAGCCATGCACGGCAAAAAGCACGTCATGATTGCTGGCCATTCCAACGAGCCGTTGCTCGGAAAGATCGCGCAAACCCAGGGCGGATGTAGTGCCGTCGCCTTCCAGGAAGGTCGGACTCTTGACGCCGCCGCCCACTGTTTTCTGGCGAAAGGTCATGTATATCGTCATTAGCTGTTTAGCCCTTCGTGGCTTTCATTGCCGAGACTGCCGTGCCGAGTGCGCTCGCCAGATCCTTGGCAATTGGAGCGACTGGAGTAGACACAAGCCCCACAAGCAAAGCCGTCATATAATCGCGCGGGGTGGTTCCGCCCAATACTGCCTCACCGAGCATTGCAAGCGTTATTGCAAATCCTGCCGCCAGAACTTTAGCGGCGTTGCGGTATTTTTGATCTGCACGCTCAAAACCTGCATCCATTTGCGCATCAACAATGGCGTCGAAGCGGCCGAGCACGTTGATGTCGTCCTCTGTCAACGTCTGTCCGCCGTCAATTTTCAGCGACGCTGCCTTGAGGGCTCCTGCGTCGATACCTGGGGCTGCTGCTGCCAATGCAGCAACGCTCGCTGCCGTCAGCCCTAGCCGGATGAGCGACTTCACTGCGGCTTTCTGGTCCGACTTGGCGACGCCGTTCAGCCAGTTAGCTCGAACCGTCGCCAACGGATCGTCCGCATTTACCAGAGCCAAAGCGGATTTATAGGGTGTCACGACATCGCTGATGAACCCGAACCCGATATTGGACACGCCACCGCGATACACTTTGGTCGCATCAACCAGACCAAACGCAGCCGTCCCCAAGGCCCCTATGGACGATACCATGCCGCCAAGATCGCCAAGATCGAAAGACATGTTCGCGCTCCACTCTATTCACAGATGCCGCTACTTTGGCGCTTATAATTCACACGGATTTGCTTATATTCATGTACTCTGCGATCATTTCTCCATAATACTTTCCACTATTCTTGTCCTTGTAGCCCTGTTTCAATCCCTTGGATGGATTGAACGAACCGGTGTTGTAAGCAATTGCGACGTGCGCCTGCTCAAGATCGGAAAGCGATGCTCTCCCGCCAAGCCCTGCCCGAGCTTGCGCCTGACCCAACTCTGACAAAGCCTTTGCAAGGCTCTGGTCGAATTGAAACCATTTCTTTTTGAGAAAGAAATCGGGGTCGACGCCATGTCGGGAGAATTGAATGTCGTATTGAAAAATCCCAAATCCGTGGCAGAACTTGTTTGGGTTCGCCATCGCGACCTTGTGATAGGTCGCATTGTGTTCTCCCATCGCTTCAAGCGCGCCACGAGCGATCGCAAATAATTGCTGACCATTGGGGTCCGTTAGCAGATTCTGCTTTGTTGTCGGGAATGCCGTTCGAGCAGGCGCATCAATGGTGTCGCCGACGCAAACCTCCAGGATCTCTGCCACAGGCATCGTCTTGAACAGGTTCCCCCAGATTTCAAAGGTCTCCTGTGTTCCTAGCGCGGTCATCAGATCGAGGCTGAATGGCGTTTGTTCTATTGCGGCATCGATTTGAGCCGAGAAGGAAGTCTTGAACCATCGCATGCCGTCCGAGAGTTTTGACACAGCCACATCCTCACCAAATTGCTAGTTGGACTCAAGCCGAAGCCACGCCGGCTGCATATTCTTTAACTGGTACGAACGGCATCTGGGGACCGCGCCGGACGAGCAACGAATGGCCGATACCAAGGACCTTGTGAACGCTGGCTAGCGCAGCCTCATTCACCTCAATGTATGCGACGATGTACCACTCGCCGTTCTGTTCCCTGGCCATGCCCATCGGCTCCGCCCGCCACTTGAGCGCTCCGTGATGCGGCATGAAATAGGTTTCCTGGACGCCACCCACCGCGGCGAGACCCTCGTCGAGCGCATATTCCATCACCGCACAGCACAGCTGCGTCAGCGTGCCCCGCAACCCGGTCGAACGCTTGTCAGGAACTACGAATGTGCGTGTCCATTCGGCCCAATCGGGACGTCTAGGCACGCCCGATTTTTCGCACATGTGGGAAAAAACCTCCGAGACCATGTGAGGCTCGCTCGTCGGGATCAGTCGAGCCGAGGTCACCACGCGACCATCTTCGATACCGAGCAGGTACGTCGCCGCATCGGTATCGAACTGGTCCAGTTCGCGACCGTCTGGACTTGGAGGGCGCCAGCGTTTTTGATGAACGAAGAAGTCGTGCCGCCGCCGCAGAAACTCGTCGAATTCATTTTCGTAGAGATGCTTGTTATACGCGCTGACGACATGAGCAGTGATCATTGCGCCATCCCCCGGCGGTTCTCGGAGGAATAGTTGCAGTCGTCCTAAAGTACGTCACCTGTCCGATCGGACAGTTGACGCAACTAAGGGTGGATCAGACGCCTGCGAACGGCTTCGACAACGGCCTGGGTGGTGGTCGCGACACCAAAGGCCTCGCGGGCCCGCGTCGAGTGCCATTTGACCGTGCGCTCGGTCAGACCAAGGATTTGGGAGGTTTCTGACGAAGTCTTGCCTGCCGCCGCCCACAAAAGGACTTCCTTCTCCCGATCGGTCAACAGGCCTTCATCGCCGTCACCATCACTCGGGAGGGCCTGGATCGACATGCCGGCATAGACCGCCATGGTGACCAGTTGCACCTGCTGGCGTGGCGACAGGCTGCAACTCTTCTGCGAGGAGGCGAAAGACAAGACGGACTGCCAATGGTGAACGCTAAGCATCGGCACCGCAAAACCACTCAAGATACCGAACTCTGTCGCTTCGCCTGCAACGCGCCGGGAGCCTTCAGTATCGGACCATTTTGCCGGGACATCGGCCCAGAGGAACGGCTTGAGTGTCTTCGCCGAGTAGATGCAGACGCCGTCGACAGCAGCATGCTCGGCTTCGACATATCGTTCAAACCAGCCTGCGGGCCAGCCGTTCAGTTCAACCATCGGCGCCAGTTTCTGGCCACCGAGCGGCACACCACTGAGGATAAGATGCTCAAACCCGAGGTTTCTCACGGTTTCAAGAAGGTCGTCCAGTAGCGGCCCAGTCGCCTTGTGCTTTCTGCAGCGCTCGACAAAGTCGAACACGTCTGAATCGATCATGCCAGAGATCCCCGCCTCTCGGCTGCAATACGAGTGTCAGGTAAATTAGCAGCTCATAATATCATAGTAGAACGGCCCTGTTTTGCCAATGTTCAAGAGTGAAGCATTGGACGTTTCTTGGTGAAATTGTTGGACGCACCGTGCAATCCGTCCCATGTGGAGCTTGGTCTGCTTCTTCCCCGGCATGACCCTGAAGACCGTCGGAGCAGACGACATCTATCCCATCGAGTCGCTCTAGCTATTCCAAGATCGACGCGGCCAGCATCAGCCGGTCGGCGACGTGTTGTGCTATGGCGGCAAGGCGCCCCAGAGCCCACTTGGGCGGCTGCCGTGGGCCTGTCAGGCATATGCGTGCCGACTGCTCAAGCGGTAGACGTCCGCACCTCCCGTATCCATGAGATTATTGACGCAGCAACACCTGTGAGCCAGGCCAAGTCTGCGATGCAGCCGATGGCAGCTCTTGATATCGAATGCTGTGCCTCAAATCAGGCCGGCTCGCTTCAATTGTTGCTTGCGTCGTGCCCCATCCAAACGTATCGCTGTGCATTCTGTATACCCTGGATGCCCGTTCGACCATTCTTCTCAGCTCTTAAGTCCGTATTCGAATATCAAGGCCCGAAGATCCGGGTCCGCCTCCCCGAAGGAGTCGAGAAACAGCGTTTCGAACACCCGGTTCAGACTGTAGTCGTAGGCCACGAGTGCCGAGCTGTTTGGAACCAGGTGCACGGATGAGGTAAACGTGCTCTTTGACAGATCAATCTTCGCCTGGAAGCCTTCGGGGGGATCGTCGAACCTGTCGCGGAACTTCCAAAAGTCCTGATCCTCGGCAAAGCGAAATTGCCCGATGTGAAGGGGAGTTTCTTGATGTTGAAGAGGACGGCGATGTGCAAGACAGCTGGGAGCTTCGCGGTCGGCACGATGAATTGATTTTGCCGGCCAAGCGACTTGGCGAAGGTCAACGGATCCAGCCGCCATGTTACCGCCGCGCTGGTTGTCTCCATGTCCAAGCTCGGCCAGTTCAAAAGGTCGGAATTTCCAAGTTCACCATGATCTCCAACCTCGACACTCGGTGGATTCGCAGGCTTCAGTGAATCGCCCGAGCCGGCTCCGCCCCCTGGTCCCTCATTGCTAAGGAAGCCGAAAGGCAAGACTGCGTTCTGGTCATCATCGAGCGCGAGCAGGACCACGACATCTGATTCCCCGCCCTTCGTTGTGTCCTTGCAAAAGCGTCGCGAAAGCGCCACCAGAAACGGATAGAGTTGGTCCTGCCGAAAGACGGCACCATTCTGTTGCCCGTCCCGCTCACCTTGCTGATCTTCGATAAAAGCCATCGCATCGTTGTGGCCCTTCTTCAATGTCTTGACGACGTCCTCGTCTAGACCCCGAAATTCCCATGTCAGGTTCAGGCTGGTCAGCGGCTGCCCAGCAATGATGATGTCATTGGTTCGTTTGGCTTTAGCGGCAATCTGGGCTGCCTGTACGGTCGCAGCGCGCCGCCTTTGCAGACACAATGCTGATCACCAGGCCCAAAATCGTCAGCACAATCGAAACGACGCCGGCGGCCGTGAGCTGCTTGCGGTTATCCGGGCCTGTGGTGGTCAGCACATTGATCGTCGCCCAGATCGACGATCCCGTAGCAAGGCTAAGGCCCATATATTTAAGCACTATCAGCCAGATTGAAATATTGGCAAAGAGGTGCTTCAGTGCAGGCAGCATACAAATCCTCCACTCTGCGATTCCTGCCAATCACCCGCGTTGCCGCTAGCTGAGGCTATTCCTGTCGGAGGCACCGCACTTTCAGTGGCCGGAACACCAGGCGGCATAGTCCACTTCAACGCTGTCGCGAGCAGCTTTGACGGCGTCGCGAAGTCGGCCGTCGGACAACGAATCCAGATTGGCGCGAACGGCATTTCTCTGCGCCTCGCCCGCCGCATGGATCGAGCCCAATTCGAAGCCCATTGCTTCGATAGCCATCAGGTCAAGTTTCGCCCCGGCATTGTCGCCAAGGTCCAGTTTTCGAGAATCCACCGCAATTCGACGGACGATGAACTTCTCACCAATTCGCAGACAGGGATCGGCCGAACTAAATTCGCCGCATGACAGATCGTGGGCGGCCGATGTGTCAGCCGTCACACCGTGGGCCCAATACCAGGCAGATGGCACCGCGGCTTTCGCTTCCCGAACGACCTGGCCCCCTTGCCAGTTCGAGACGGCGACGAAGCGAGCCCTGCCCAACCCGCCACCACCCTTTCGGCGCGATGCAAACCGCTGAACCACGGCGGTGGGAGGCACGCTCGATTGAAGAGCTCTCCTGGCTTCGGCCGGCGGCTCGGCGATCGGATACGATTGAATCTCTTCCCAGAATTTCGCGCAATCCGAATCGGTGCACACCACAAACCGCCGCATCCACACCGCGTTCTCGTCGACCAGCGTTGGTCGCGGTCCTCGAAGACCGTTGCGATATCCGGCCATGATTGCGTCCGACGTATCGTGGCCGTTGAGTTCGATCCCCGGAGCAAGCTGGACGCTCGTGGCCAGTCTCACAAGATCGAACGGATATGGGATGATCGCCGCTTCATCAAAGTCGTTCACGCCCCAGACCAGACGCGCATCAGCATCTCGCCAGGTTCCGAAGTTTTCAGTGTGGATATCGCCCACGCTGAGGACAGATGGCGCCTTGGCCAGTTCAGGACAGATCCGCTCGATCTCCCCGGCCCAGCGGAAAAACGTCGCCCGCAGGAACGTAAAAGGATCCTTCCTCATCCGCTCGCGCTTGTATTCAAGATCGGCCTCGATGACGTCACATTGGGTGCGAAGCCATGTTTCGTATGCGCTGTTGCAATCCTGAAAGCTGTTCAAAGACCTTACGCCCATGGCTGGCAGTATTTCCTGCCCGCCAGGTTTGCGGGCGGCACTGCCTATGTTGATCGATACCTGTACCCGATCGGGTTCACCCTACCTGCACATCCGGTGCCCCGCCTGACGCATCTGCATCCGCGTCAGCTGATCGGGCCTCCGTCCGCTTTTGCCACCGTGCGGCAGCAGCGAACATCGCCTGCCGCCTGCGCTCTGCCGTCAAATCCAATCCGACCATGCGTCACCCACATTCCAGATTTATTTACAAGGCAAGGAACCAGCTCCCCAGACGAAATCTGGCCTGCCGAATCGCTCAGTCACGTCAATTACACTACAAATAGAGACGTTGCCCTCTCTACTCGCTCGTCTTGCCAAGAGCCTCATTCAGTATCACCGCGAGCTGCAGGCCGCCGACAGCCAGCTGCCTGTCCAGCAGCGGCTGCGCCGCAATCTGGTAGGTCGAATCCAGAACAATCGGCGCTCCGGCCGCGACCTTTGCCTGCCATCCGGCAGGAAGAAGCTTGTAAGCGGTCTTTCCGGCTTCATGGCATGCATCGGCCCACGTACCGATGTAGTCAATGTCCGAATCGGCCGACACCGTCGGCGCCGTCGTCGCGTCGAGCTCTTCGAGATAGGCACCCCAGCTGAATGCATGCGCGTTGATCAAGCCATCGTCCCAAAGACTATGGAGACTGCTGGAAACCTTGACTTCCTTGCCGTCGAGACCTCTTCCCGTGAAATCGATCTTTATGCTGTTTCCGCCGCCATCATCCCCATAGTTCGCGCAGTGAAATGGCTGCGTCAGATCGCCCGCCAGATGGACGACAAACCGGAGCGCAATTTGTCTCGCAATTAAGGGATTGCCAGGATTGGAGAGCACCTTGATCTCCCGCTCAAGGGCCAGCGGCAAGCAGTCACCCTCGGCCTGCAGCTCACAACCTGATCGCCATGAATGCCCGTCTCCGGAAACGTCGGCGTCAACATAGTGCCAGCGCTTTGTCTTGGTGCCCGCTGGCGTAAATTTGAAATCGTCTGCCCAGCTAGCGATTGAGGCCAGCGATGCCCGGCCTATCAGGATCTCAAGGTTGGCCTCGGCCGTTGGCGTAAGTCGCCTCTGCGCCAACTCTGCAACGATGGAATGCCCGGACGCTCCCCAGGCAAACGCCGACTGGGTAAAGAACAGCGCTATTATGAATGAGATGGTCGCTCTCGACACAGCCGCCCCCAGCCACTGGTACCGGGCGTATTGTGCCCCTTTTTTATACTCTTCCAGCCTGCAGGGGATGATACTAGAGTGCGAGCGTTGCGTAAATATCACGAAATCAAAGTTAAGAAAAAACTTCCTTGATACTGCTGGAAGCATTGGCACAGCCTTACAATGCGCACTTTGATATGACCGCCGATTTGATCCTCAACAACACAGGGCGTGGTGCCCTGGTTACGCAGATGAGGCAATCAGCCGTCTTCGCACACGTGAAGCGACCCCATTCTCGTCCGCATGTTTGGCCCGGAGCCCGCAGGGTTCATCCGACTGGATGCAAACAGCCGCGAGAGGTCGGACTGGGTATCGGGATGATCTTTGAGCCTGACACGACATCAAGCGAAGGAAAGATCCTTGGGCGACCGAGGGCCGAAATAACCGGATGCGACGCGACATAAGCCTAGGTGTCAAACTCGACCACGAGGCTCATCGGAAAGATACTATCCAGTTTGAGCCGGCCAGCGTCGCCGGCAGCGCGGCGAAGTCCGGGACGCTTCAGAACAGCCTTGCAGATCGCCGGCACCATGACCCGATTCATGTAGAGGCCAAAGCATTCGTGCATGCCAGCGCCAAAATGCATGTAACTGTAGTCCGGCCGATCCAACCTGAATGATAGCGGATCTGGCACGCGGCGGCCGTCAAACATCGCCGAACGGGTGGCGGCCAGCACCTGTGTCCCGGCCGGAATCGTCCGTGAGCGCCAGGTCCCCCCGGCCAGCCGATAGTCTTCGGTAGTTTTTCGAAACAGCCCGGGCGTCAGTGGATAATACCGAGAGGCCTCGAACACATAGCGCGCGACTGCGGCATCGTCGTCTGCGCGGGCCGCCGCCTGCGCCGCCGCAAGTTCCTCCGGCCGGTCGAGCAGTACGTCGAACAGTTGCGGGATAAGCATAGGTGCCTGCGGCATTGCGCCGACGATCAGGCCGATCAGGTTGTTGCGGATCCCTCTGTCGTCCATTCCGGGCAGGCCCAGGTCCTGGAACTGCAGGCAACGCTCGAGAATGTCGTCGTGGCTGCCACGTGCCTGTTTTCTCTCGGCGATGGCGCTTTCGATGTAGCCGCGCAGTGTTGCTGCAGCCGGCCGCACACGCGCATCGAGTACCGGATCGTCACCCATATCGGCGAACATGTACTGAAAAAGAAGTCGCGCCTGATTCGACAAGGTTTTGACATCGGGTCCAGGGGTGCCGAAGTAGTTGCCAAAAAAGCGCGTAGTTACATCCTGGGTCAATTCCATGGCCAGGTCGACGCGTCCGTTTGGAATCGCCTTGGCCATAACCCCCTCGCTCAACGCCGTCACTTCAGGCTTCACCCGTGAGATAGCCTCGGCTCGGGGCGCGGTCATGCGCATCGTTGTCTTGTCGCGTGTCGCTTGCTCGACGTCGCTCATGCCGAGAAAGATGTTGTCGCCATCCATGATCACGCGAATCTTGGGCGCGTAGATCACATCGAAAACATTGGGCCGAGCCAGGACCTCGGCCACATCGTCAAAGCGGGTGACCAGCGCGAAGCGCTTGCCCTTGTAGTTGACGAGGAGGATCGGCACCGTGTTCCGCGCAATTCGGAACATCAGCTCGGTATGCGCCGCGAGCCACCCCCCGACAGACGTCATGACCCGGTCGGCGAAGCTCTTGACCCGCATATTCAATTTTCTCTCTGATCAGGTAGGATCAACTGTCCCCATGGCGATCATGCGGATCGCATTGAGGCTGGGCAGGAAGAAGTAGTCGCCGCCACGGGTGGCCACGAACTCAGGAAGCCCGGCCGCGATGAACGTGGTTTCGTTGGCCGGCCCACCCGGGATCACATGCTTGTCGGACTGCGCGCGGTTGCCGGTCAGGGGACAGCTGTCGTTGCCGGCCTCGAAATCCAGGCCATAGCTCATCCACTGCTGCTGGATGAACTCGAACTGCCGGAACACGCTCGCGCAGATCGCCATCATGATCACGCCCACCTCGCCGTCGGGATCGGCATAGGGTAGCCCGCGCCGCAGGATGCGGCGACGGTTGGTCAGCGTGGTCGCTCCCTGCTCCACGCTCAGTTCGGGGTCGAGCATGTCACGTGGGTTGGCGCGGCGAATATGCGCTCCGAAAGGGCATTTCGAACCGTCGAGGTCATCGCCGTAGCGGAAACCCGTCAAAATCCTGGCCAGATCGACACCGCTTGGCATATTCTTCGACAACCGTTCATGATCAGCCCAGCTTGGTGCGGCCAACAGAGGAATGCCCGACCGCCAGCGGCCTACCAGTTTGGCGCAGACGGTCTCATACGCCTCCCTGTCACACGTGATGCCGGTGACCTTCTTCCAGAGGTCCGCCTGCCGTAGCATCTCAGCATCGAATGCCTTCGTATCCTGACGCAGCTTGCGCCAGACCATGAAGGTGCCGTTGCGCGCAAAACCGGGCGGCTGGGTGGCGACAGGAAATTCCTGACCTTCGTCGACCTGCCCGAGAATGAACTCGCCTGCCTCCAGGGCCGACCAGCTTGTTGCAGGGTCATATGGGCCCTCGGCGATCTTCCCCCCGCCGACTGCAGCCAACGCCTCAGCCTTCTCGTCCAGTTGGCCACGGAAGACAGGGTCGCCGATGCCGTCGGTGAAGCCGAAGGGTTCCTTCGGAAGGGGGACCTTTGCCCCTTCCGGACCGCCCATCCGCGCCGCCGAATCCTGCCAGCGGCCCGATCCGTCCTTGCCATGACCGGAAAGCAGTGTCACGCCGGCCGCCGGCGGTGCTGCGAGGCCTTCCAGCCACCTGGTCCATTCGGCAAGTACGGGCAGCGGCGAGCCGTCCGGACTGGCGCCGACGTTCAGCGAAACCCAGACGTGGACCGGCAGTGCGCCATCGTCGAGATGCGCGCGCCAGACCGGATCCCACTGGTCAGGCGCGCTACCCTGAACATCGCCCAGTATGTCGGAACGACAACCCATGCCGTCAATAAACTCGTCGGGTAACAGGCGCAGTGTGCGGGTCGGCAGATCGAGCGCGCGCAGTCCGGGATAGGTAAACCCGATATTCAGTGTGATCGGCGGTTTGCGCCGCAGCAGAGTGCCATCCGGCCCTCTTTCGTCCCATGATTCAGCGGTCGTCACCCGCGGCCGAATGCCCTGGACGAAGCGGCGGCCGGCGGCCGGATCGGCAATGTGGAAAAACAGGTGACGGCTGTAGGGGAATCCGAACCGGCCATAAGGTCGATGGATGTTGCCCTGGATATCGGCAAGGTCGAGCCGGATCATTCGCCCACTCCGCTACTGCGCCCGTATTTCGCCGGGCTGTTGCATCGGCGTCTGTTCGCCTGGTTCAATCATACTGAGGAAATCGCCGAAGCGGGCGTACAACACGTCTGGGTCGAGTCCCTGCGCTCCGATTGCAAAACGAGTGAAATGCTGCTGGACGGCCAGCGCCTTGAGAACCGAGGGCAAGTCGGAATCGGGCGCGGTCGCAAACGGCTTCATGGCCCGGCGCCGGATCGAACAATACGTGGCATAGACCGCAAGCGCAAGCAGCGCGACTGCGATCAGCAGCGGCACCACGATCGCGCCCCATGCGGCTGCGGCCGCCACCCAGCTCGCGAAACCGTGCACCGCCCCGAACATCGCGAACAAGCCATTGAGAAGCAGAGCGGCAAGCCACAGTACAATCGCGCCTCCGGCGACGACGGCTGTGGACTTCACAGCGCCGACCGGCAGATTTCCGTCGCCGACATCGAGCTTGCCCGCCCAATAGTCATTGAACGGCATGGACGTCTCGATCTGGCACCGACGGATATAGGCATGGAACTTGTCCGCGGTATCGACGCCATCGAATCCGTCGCAGTTACCGAATATGTCCTTCAGATCCTTCTCCATCGTAGCCCACAGCACGAGGGTGTAGGCGCGAAGCGCGGCATCGCCGTCTTTGCCCGGCGCGTCGATGTCGGCGGCAAACAGCAGATAGGGCCCGCTAAGGTGATCGACCGGCTGCGGCGCGAGCGGATTTATCCCACGTACAATGCCAACCAGGGAATCGCCGGAAACCCGCCCGTTGAATGCGGGCCCATCGATGATGACGAAGCGCGCGAAATGATTAAGCGTATTGAACGAGAATGGCGATCGCCACCCGTCCATGGGCGATTCCGCCGTCTGGCGCCCGGTCGGGATCAGTGCCAGCTTCTGGGCCAGGCGCTGGCGGTACGCATACGACCTTCCAACGACCGGACCATCCATCGTCTCGACCCGGATTGGCGCAAGCACGGTCAGGAAGTAGTGGCCTCCGTCATGGTTTGGCATCAGCAGCCTCATGCCTCGCGATCAGGGCGTTGATGAACTGCTGCCGTGCCGCATCGGCTTTACGCGTCGCGACCGAGGCGATTGGGGCGAAGCCCGGAGATGCAAGCGAGTTGGCCAGCTTCGTGAGAGCGCACCTGTAAGCGTGCGCAAAAGCCCTCGCGTCACCGCTGGAATGAATGTTGGCCAGCGCCAGTATCTCGCTGCGGACCCGCAATGCCGCCTTGATGTCGCGCTGCGCTGCACCTGGGGTGGCGTTGTAATAATAGTTCGTATGGATCTGATTCGCGCCTATGTAGTCCTTGAAGGTCGAGATCGGGATCGAATGGGGGTATTTGGTGCTGGCGTACCAGAACATGTCCAATCCGCTGGGGATGCCGTCGGCAAAGGCGTCGATATACTGATCCCACGTGCCGTTGAAGTTGGACAGGAACAGCATGTAGTCGTTGTCAAAACGCTGCTTGCCCCCACCGGCAGGATCAGGCCACTGATCGCGCCGGATGATAACCCAGCGCGCGAAATGGATGAGCTTCAAGCCAAGCAGCCCCGAGAGTTGCGACGGGGCGGCCCGCGCAATCATGAAAATCGCGTTCTGTATCCATGTTCGCCACGGCCGCATGGGCGTGAGAACGTTTATTGCATATGCTTTGCCAGCAATATTCGACATGCCCCCTCAATTCTTTAGACAGCTCCGCCCCGCACCCGGCAAGAGGTGCCGCACTGGCCCGAATGTTATATTGCCATGGATTTAGACACGCGGTCACATGAATTTGCAATGCAAATCAATTTGGATACAAAGAAAGTTATCTTTGAGCTTTTTAGAGTTGATAGGAAGAGCGATCGACGCCGCGACACCCTCGCGTTGGCGGTCCGCGGCCGCGCTCGCGGGCTGAGACGCTACCCAATCCCAGTTTCTGACAGGTGGCGAGGCGGCCGTGGGCCAGCCCGAGCCGGGTCTGTTCGAGGACATGGTCAAGCATTTCGAATAACAGCCCGGCGAAGCGCGCGTGCTGGCGCTCGACCTTTCGTCGCCGAACACTGAGGCAAAGGCGGCCGGAACGGAGCATCAGCCGCCTTGACATCATAGCGCGACTTCATCCCAAGAAACCGCGCCACCGCAAAACTGCCACTTGTTGCCTTTCGCGCTGCTGGCGCAGGGTTGCAAGAGCGCGTTACGGGAATATCTGCGTGGTACGAACGCTGACGTGCGCGATGGTTCAGCATGGATGTCTTTGAGGCCGCACTAACCAGTTGCCAACATAGATCGAGTCGACGTCAGCCATCTGATCAGCGCTGCTACAGTGAGGCACGTTTCGATCGTCGCGTTCACGAGGCCGTCGGAGCATGTACGGAGAGATCGAAAGTCATGGACGGACAAGTCAGGGTCCAGACATGGAAGGGGGGAGGCTGATACCGCCGGCAAGGTGGCCCTGGTTAATCTGCGCATTCCGCGACCGCGTGATCTTGATCGCGAGATCAGAGAGAACGTCCGAAGGACCTCTTTTCGGCCAATAGGCCGCAGTCACCGCGCCTTCAAACCAAATCGCGAGCGGTATCAATATGAAACGATCAAATACTATATACAAAACACCCATCAAAAAAAGAAGCATCGCGACGAACATGGAAAGCCGCATCGCGCCACCTCCAGAGATATCAATACTAACAAAGCAGGCAGCGAAAATTGAGGCCTGCAATAAAAGATAGACAAGCGCATATTTTACCTGCCGACAAAGAACACTTTTGACGAACGCCACGTCTTCACCGGCCGATTCCGCGAAAACGCTAGCAGACCACAGAAAATAGGCAGAGCCGGCATGCCAAGATCGATCGCGAAGCACCATAGCCATGTTGAAGTAGGCCTCCAAGAATGCTCTTTTGTTGCTCGGTTGATTATTCCCTAGGCTAGATAAATTCCCGTTGAACTCGCGGAATGCCTGCTTGTATTCTCCTCTATCTCTGTGAATCAAACCAATCTCGTTGCGTACGATAATATTTTGTTGATGAGCGGCGCCTAACCGATCTTCGCACAGCCGCAAGGCTTCCCTTGTTATTGTCTCGGCTATGGAGAACTGCTCATGATCTACTTTCTTGACAGCAAACTCCACCCTGTGAAACTGGAGCGTACAAGGAAGAGCCACTCTGCTTTCAGCTGCGTAGCGCAACTGCAGGTATTGTCCATACAGGCGACGCAACATAGCCAACGTAGTCATCGCCTCAATCAACTCAAGAGGACTCGTGGAATTGTCGCGCTTTAAGAAGGTCGTATACCCATCCAGAAACTCAAATATAGTTTCTATACCATCAACGTTATCGACAATTGATGTCTTGCCGCGAAACTCATCTACGTAGCATACAACTAAGCCATAGATTGATCTGTACTCATCTAGAGCAGCGTTGTTTCTGACGTTTATACTCTTGTCACGACTAAGTATTAGCTCCGCGATTTCCTGAGCCGAGGCGCCGTTAACGGTGACACCGGATATATTTATGTTTTGAGCATTGACATTGTTGAATACAATTCCAGCGACATTGTATGACATTAAACCGACCTTGCGGTTCAGGATTTATCTGCCTTTCGCGGACGATTCTGAGAGACCCCGGCACGAACATTCTTTATTTCGATGTCGCCGGAGAGCGTCCCGCGATTGACCTTAATACCCGTCCCCGAGGCCGCGATATTCTCCAGGCGCAGGTTAGCAGCCGATATGTCTGCGAGGTCCACGCCAACCGCTGCTGCAGCGTCCGGCGCGTGTTGTTGGATCATTTCGATGAGTTTTCGCGCGGCAGCTACCAATTCGACATCGTCGTCGGCTTTCGCTGCGGTCAAATCCTCCTCAACGCTGGCGCGCCGAGCATTTGACTCCGGAGCTTTCTCGAGGTGGTCCACCGAAACGCTCGGATAGCGAGAGGTAAGGAGGCCTTTCAGTGCCGTATACGCATCTTTGACAAGACCATTGACCACTTCTTTTCCGGCAATCGTGGCTGCGCCCAGCGCCAAACTCAATGCGATTCCCGTAATTGGTTCCACCGGTCTGCTCCCCTTGGTGCATAAACATAGCCTCGGCCAAGCGGAGACGAAGGATCCAACTTGCGGAAAATGAAGAGTTGCAGTTCTCCAGTATAAGTCAAGTGCTAGAAATTGATGGGTGCGTTGGGACTGACTCTGTTTTGACCATCAAGACGCTTCCACATCGCGAAACCAGCAGCGTCCTTGCATAGCTTTCCTCAAGGACGCGTCGCACCGACACGGTGTCGTTGCTTCGCCAACCGACGGAAGCCCAGCGCTATAGCCTCCAGCCATAAGCAAACGCCGTACACCGAGCTCAAGGACAATGACTTTCGCGACCTCCGATAGCAGGCGTTCGGCTTTTGCCGCGGTTTCGGCCCGTCCGGCGGCGGCCTGCGTCTGCGCGGTGCCGATCGCAAACGGCATCGCCGTTGCGATTGCGTTGCGCTCGAAATCGACCGCTTCGACGACGACATTGTCACCTGCAAAGGCGTCATCGATGTCCAGCACCGGATGCTTTCCACCTCAGGGTAAGGGGCCTGGAAGGCCACCAACGTTGCGAGCGTGCGCGACCTCCTCGCGGCTGGTAAGCTGTCAAGGGTCCTGCCCGCATGGTTTTCCCCGCTCGAGGCGCTTTACCTCTACTTCCCAAGTCGTCGCCACCATCCAGAACGCGTTGCCGCAGGGATGCTCCGCCCATTGCAAGCAGACGTTTTTCAACAACAAAATGCCGCCAGGCCGACTGTTCCGCTACGATTCGTTGATCGCCGAAAATCTGAAAAGCCCAACCGTCGAACACGAAATCACAGACCATTTGATGTCGATCCGAGGTTCATTGCCTCAACGAGAAGTCGACACACTCGGTGAACGATCGCCAAAGAATATCAGCGAACCGCTCGTAACTGGGCGTGTGGCAGACAATGTCGATGTCGCTGCTAGCCAACGCTATGCCAAGCGGCGGAGTACCAACGACGCGCCAATCGAAGACGTTCGGCTACGCGGGCACCTATCACGGCATCCACGTAGTTTGGCCGAGATCCATCGGAGGGTTCCGGAACGACACTCATCCTAAGACCGCCTGGCGACGCAAATACTGAGCGCCCTAAACCTCTACGCGGCTCAGGAACATTTCGCGGAAACGTTCGCGGTCGACGTCACGAAGGACGTTTGTCAGAGGCGTTTCGGTCCACTGTCGATCTCCTCCATTGGCCCCATTCGTCCGACGGTCAGCAACGGTCATCCCGCGGGTAAACGAACCCCTGAGCTCGACTTGAACCGGAAGCTTTTCCACGGCCGTGATGATGGTTGGGTCGGCAACGACGGCTACGGTCAAAGCCGAGTGAGCAGCGCATGCATAGCGACCAAGCTTTTTTGAATAGAAGTCCATATAGAACGGCATCATCGCCGCCAAGTAGCGGCCCTGCACGCTGCCAGCCTTCAGTCTTTCGAGATCGTTTTCCTCGAGCAGCGTGTCGTCCGTCACGTCGAGGCCAACCATTTCGACCTGCCATCCGGATTGCTGCAGCACCATCTGAGCGCTTTCAGGATCATGCCACGCGTCTGCTTCTGCCACCGGCGTGACGTTGCCGGGCACATACACCGCTCCTCCCATCCAGACGACTTTCTTGATGTAGGTCGGAAGTTCAGGATCGATCGCCAGCGCCAGGGCAAGATTGGTAAGCGGCCCGAGAGCGATGTAGGTGATCTCGCCTGGATTGGCGCGTGCAAGTTCAACCGTCAGTTCCGCCGCGGACGCTTTGACAGGCTTGACCTTCCTAGCCTTTTCGAAGCCCGCATTCCCAACGCCATCGTCGCCATGAACGAACGGCGAGTAGTTTGGGCTGCCGACCAGCCCGCGGCCAGCGCCTTTGGCAAGCGGAATGTCTGTCCGATCGAAAACCTCCATTAAGTAAGCAGTGTTCTCAGTAGTCAGCTCAACGCTGACGTTTCCGAAGATAGACGTGAAGGCCACAACGTCCAGCTCGGGCGATCTGAGCGCGAGCGCGCACCCCATCGCGTCATCCACGCCCGTGTCGGTATCGACAATTACTTTCGTCTTCATAGTATTTCCTTTTTACGCATTCATGAGATTCCACGAAAACCGTGTCCGGCAGACCTGTGGCGGCCATGTTCGATCAGCGTTCGCCTTTGACGTAGGGCCTTCCAGCCGCTGCGGGCCCTTCCGCCCGGCCGACAACGCCGGCGAGCAAGAGGATCGTCAGCAAATAGGGCAGCGCCTGGATCAATTGCGTCGGGACTTCGAACCCAGCGAGGACGGAACCTTGAAGCCGCCCCTGGATTGCGTCGGCGAAAGCAAACAGAAGGCACGCGGCAAGCACCCTGCCCGGACGCCAGTTGCCGAAGATCAATGCCGCGAGCGCCATGAACCCCTGCCCGGCGGTCATGTCCCGATAGAAGGCGCCGCCCTGGACGATCGCAAGATAAGCACCAGCCGCACCACAAAGCGCGCCGTTGATGATCAGCGCCGAGTAACGAAGGCCGATGACCGAAACGCCCGCCGTGTCGACGGCTTCCGGTTTGTCTCCACAAGCTCGCAACCGCAGCCCGTAGCTGCTGCGATACAGGATGAACCACGTCGCAAGCACCGTCGCGAAGGCGATGTAGCCGAGGATCGTGTGGCCACTCAGCACAACATTGTACAGAGGCCCCAGCACCGGAACGTGAGCCATGCTCTCGGCAAAGGGGAATTTCAGGGCAGGAAACCTAGCGGCATCCTCAAGCGGCGGCGTCTGGCCTCCCCTCTGGTACCAGGCGATCCCGAGGAACACGGTCAGACCGCTCGCTATGATGTTGATGGCCAATCCAATCACGAGCTGATTGCCGCGCAGCGTTATGGAGGCGAAGCCTTGCGCCATGGCAATGACGATTGCCACGGCCATCGCGCCAACCAATCCAATCCACGGATCTCCGGACAACGAGGCGAATGAACCCGCGGCAAAGGCCCCCACCAGCATTTTGCCTTCCATCCCGATATCGATCAGCCCGGATGTTTCGGCGTACAGGCCGGCAATGGCGGCAAGCACAACTGGGACGGCAAGCCGAAGCGCGGAGGCGGTGATCAGCAGCACGGCGAGGTAGTCCATCAAACGCGCTCCCCGGCGATGCCCATCCGGGCCATCACGGCCTCGACCATGTTTGTGGCGAGCGGACGCAGCACATGCACGAGCCCGCCGGCAAACAGGATCACCAGACCCTGGAGGACAATCACGACGTCCCTTGAGACCGATGGAAAGAGGAATGAAAGCGAGGCGCCTCCCTGATAGAGCGCGCCAAACAGGATCGAAGCCGGAATGATGCCTGCTGGATGGTTGGCGCCGATTAGGGCGACCGCGATGCCGGTGAATCCGTAGCCAAAGGCAAAGTCGAGCAACAGGCGATGCTGTGCCCCCATGATCTCGTTGACGCCGATCAGTCCGGCAAGCCCGCCAGAGATGCATATCGCCTGGATGATCACGCGATTGACCGGAATTCCCGCGAACGCCGCAGCTTCGGAATTCGCCCCGACCGCTCGCAATTCGTACCCCCACCGCGTGTGCCAGACCAGATAGGTCACGAGAACGCAGCAAACCAGCGCCACAAGAATGGTGACGTTGAGAGGAGACTCAGGGACCTGAACTCCCACCACAGCAAGGATCTGATCGAAGCGAAGCAGTTCGAGGGAAGGCGAGATTGCAGCACTCGCGGGTATCATGGAACCGGCCTCGCGGAATTGATTGACGATCAGGCAGATCATCAACAGGGACGCCAGGAAGTTGAACATGATCGTCGTGATGACGAGATGGCTGCCGCGCCGCGCGACCATATAGGCGGGAACAGCGACCCAGATGGCGCCAAAAGCCATCGCCGCGATGATCGCGAAGGGCAAGGCGACATACCAGGGAAAGCCTGGCATCGCGAAGCACAGCAGCGTTACGCCGAGCCCGCCGAGATAGGCCTGTCCCTCGCCGCCGATATTGAACTGATTGGCTTGCGCCGCGATTGCTACAGCCAAGCCGGCGAAGATGAAGTTCGTGGCATAGTGCAAAGTATAGCTTAGTCCGTCCAGGCTCCCGAAGGCGCCCTGAAGCACGACATCCAGCGCAGCAATCGGATCTTCGCCTACGGCCAGAATCAGGATGCCGCCAAGCGCGACCGCGATGAAGATGTTTATGAAAGCGGCCAGGACGCCGCCGACGACCGTTGACATGCGACGCATCAGCCTTTTCCTCCGCCTATCTGCTCGATAGCGCTGTCGCGCTGCGAGCCGGCCATCATGAGGCCGATCACTCGTTCATCGAATTCATCGCGCAGCAGTTCACCCATCGAGCGGCCTTCGAACATGACCAAGATGCGATCCGAAAGATCCATCACCTCTTCGAGTTCGACGGAAACAAGTAGAATGGCCTTGCCGGCCTGCCGCTCTGCCAGAAGCTTGCGGTGGATGCTCTCGATGGCACCGATGTCCACGCCACGCGTCGGCTGGCCGACCAGAATGATCTCGGGATCGAGCGCCAGTTCCCTGCCGATCACCAGCTTCTGCTGATTGCCGCCGGAAAAGACACGGATCGGCCGATGCGGATCGGGAGGCCGGACATCGTGTGCGATCATCAACTCGCGACACCATTCGGCGACCTTTGATCGCACGATCCAGTTACCCAGCCCGGCGACCTTTCCGGACCGCTGCAGTCCAAGGACGCTGTTTTCCAGTGCGCTCCATTTCGGCACGAGGCCGTGGCGCAATCGATCCTCTGGCACATGGGCGATACCACTGGCCCGCACTTTGATCGGAGACGCCGGTTGGTCTCGCGTAACTACAAGAGGGCCGAGTTGGATACTGCCGTCCGATGGGCTCACGAGCCCTGCAAGCATCGAAAGCAATTCGGTCTGGCCGTTTCCGGAAACACCCGCAATTCCAAGGATCTCTCCACCATGAACGTCGAACGAGAGGCCGGAGACCCTCGCCGTTCCTGACGGATCACGGAACGCCAAATCCCGAACGTTGATCTTTACCTCGCCGGTCGCGGGCGCCCTGGCATCCGAAATGCGCCCGACTTTTCTCCCAACCATCATCTCCGCGAGGGACGCGCGGGTAACCGAATTTGTCGGTGTGGTGACAATACAGCGCCCCTGCCTGAGCACCGTCACATTGTCCGTCACCTCCAGGACTTCCTGGAGTTTGTGGGTGATCAGGATGATTGTCTTGCCCTCAGCGGCGAGGCTGCGAAAGACGTGGAACAGCCCTTTGGCTTCGTCGGGCGTTAGCACACTGGTGGGCTCATCGAGGATCAGGATTTCGGCGCCCCTATACAGCGATTTAACGATCTCGACACGTTGCTGGACGCCGACAGGGAGGGATCGGATCGTCGCGTCGAGCGGGAACGCGAGGCCATACCGTTGCTGGATGGCAGTCACCTTCTCACGGCAGGCGCTAATCTTCGCGCCAAGCCAGAACCGGCCCTCGGAGCCGACGATCACGTTTTGCAGCGCCGTGAGGCGGTCTACGAGCATGAAATGCTGATGAACCATGCCAACGCCGCGTGCGATCGCAGCCGAAGGACTTTTGATCGAGACCTGCTTTCCGTTGAGCCTGATCTCGCCGGCGTCCGGTTTGTACAGACCGAAGAGCGCGCTCATGAGCGTCGATTTTCCGGCTCCATTCTCACCAACGATGCCGTGGATCGTTCCCCCGCGAATCGCGAAACTGACGTTGTCGTTGGCGAGAAGCGCCCCGAACTTCTTGGTCAGCCCGATGAACTCGATGGCGGGCGGCACTTCCTGCACGATTGCCTCTGGCTTTGTGATCAGCATGCCGCCCACCCTTCGGCCGAAACCGTTCCACGTCTGAACGCTGCATCGGCTAGCAGGTCGCGCAAGGCGGCCTCGGTCACCGATGCAACTTGCATTTCGTCATTTGGATCGAGAAGACCGTTCGTCCAGCGGATGGAGCCGACGGAAAAAATCTGGCCGCCGCCGGCATGCCGAAAAAGCACTATGTCTCCCCTGACCATGGCATGCAGTGTGGCGCCTGGATCAACGATCAGGACATCGAGGCCGGCAAGCTCCTCGACGGTTGGCACATAGCCGGGGGGCATGCTTTCGGCACGCGCGAGAATGGTCGCGTCGGCAGGCGAGCCGAGTTCCGGAGCGTATCGGTCGAGTTCCAGACCAGCGACGCCGAACGCGCCATCTCCGATCTTCCGAAATGCTGCCGCCAGATGTCGCGGCAGATTTTCGGGCCTCAGTGACGTTTCCGCCTTGTAGGTCCCGTCGCCTGAAAAACCGTGTGCGCAGTAGCCGATGCCGAAGAGCCTGTTTGGCGCGCGGCCCAGTCCTCGCCAGATACCACCCTCACGACCATCAAGCTGCTGACGTCGTTCGCCTTGACCTGCCGACCAGGTTCGCCCGCCTTCGGCCCTGCGCACCTCGATCAGTTCGGGCACGTCTGCATTCAGCCCAATCGACCAGTAAAAGCCGTTGCCGCCCAGATACATGATAGACCCACCCGCCCCGGCGAAATCCTCGTAGGCATCAAGCAGCGATGCGCTGGCGTATTCGGGATGGGAACCTGTCAAAATCACATCGTACGGAGCGAGAACGGAATGTCCGCCGGCATGCAACATCTCATCGGTGAGAATGTCGAAGTCGATCTCCAGGTCGTGAAGCCATCCAACGATCGCAAGGTCGGCGGAGAATTGATGCGGGAAACCTTGCAATTGGGAATCGAAGTCGGCCTTGGTGGTGACCTGTGGCCGTTTCAGTGACGCCAGGCACACACCAGATCCGTCGCTGTGCAGGCTGTAGAGTGATTTCAGCCCGTGATCGATCGCATAGTCGTACAGCGGCTTCGAACCCGTCGTCTTCTTCCGCTGAAACACCTTTGGATCGGCCTCTTCCGCATAGGTGTTGTTGGTGTAGGCTCGATACGAGAACGTTGGTAGAACCAGCGCGACGCGCGAACTCGATGCCGATGGCGGCCGCACAAACAGAGGCACCGCGTCAAAGCTGGCGCGATCCGTCCAGTCGACGTCCTCGGAAGCAGAGAGGACGATCGAGCAGGCGCCCGCAGCACCTGCTGGGACACTCAGTTCGAAATCAACTGGCCATCCAGCATCGCCAAGGTCGTCACGGTGAAACCGGACGGCATCGTATTGCGAGCCGTATTCGCGGAAGTCATTGTTTCTCCCATTCCAGGAAGATGACGTGACCGCGCGGGTCGGGCCATTGAGAAGGTGCCCAGGTTGACAATTGCCCCATTCGTCCGGCGTTCGGAATGGTCCCTGTTCGAACGATCCGAAATTCCAGCGCGCGATGCGCTCCGAAGTTTCTGGAGAATTCAAGACATGCGCAAGTGGGCGCACCGTGCGGAACAATGAAGGGGATGCGATCTTGCCGTCAAAGTCGCCGCGTATCCCGTCCGCTGTATCCCGGCCGGCGAGTGCAAACCCTGTCAGCGCCGTGCTGTGAGGAGCGCCGCCTAGTCGAACGGTCTCGGACTGCGTTGACGAGCCGTCAATGAAGACATCAAGCACTCCATCGGACGGACCCAACCGGACAGCTATTCTCTGCCATCGTAGGAGATGAAGTTTGAGGCCATCAAATCTCGTGATCTCCTGGGTGTCCGGATTTCCGGCGGCTACGAAAAGCGCGCCCGATGGATCATGACGCACACTCAGGTGCCACTTCTCGAAGCCGATCGTAACGACGGTTCCGCCATCCATGCCGAAGCAAGTCGGGAAAACATCGAATACCAGAACCAACGCGGCTTCGTTCAACTGATGATTGACTTCGCTCGTGAAGGAAGAACCGAGTTTCAGCGACCGCTCGACAGCCGGATATGGCCCACTTCGCGCCTCGGCGATTTCCAATGTTTTTGACGACCAGTGAAGGGGTGTTTCAATCGCTCCGAGGTGGCGGACAAGCCGCGCGTAAAACGATCGATGGCGCGACGAGACCCTGACACAAACCTTCTCCCCGGGTGAAACCACCCATTGATCCGTATATCCCGTGATCTGCAGCATCTGCCTTATCAACCCGTCATCGCTCTTTGGGGCAGGAGTTAGTCTCGATGTACTCGGGCACCTTGATTTTGCCGCTTGCGATGTCGGCCTCGATTGCCTTGACCTTGGCGATGTCATCATCAGTCAAAAGTGGGCGATTGTTTTCATCGAGATACCAGCCAACGCCGCCTTCCTTGACGCCGAGCCGCAGCACTCCCGCCTTCCAATTTCCGTCCGATGCATCAGAGAGAGTACGGTAAACGGCAACGTCGATTCCAGCCGTTGCCGAGGTCAGGACATGGCCCGGATGCACGCCGTTTTGGTTCGTTCCCACGCCGATCGCCAATTTGTCGGCGTCGGCGGCGGCCTGGAGAACTCCCATCGTGGTGCCCCCAGCAGCCGCAAAGACGACATCCGCGCCTCGATCATATTGACCTAGAGCTAGTTCGCGACCGCGGGCGGGATCCGTCCAAGCTGACGGCGTCGTCCCAGTCATGTTCTGAATGACCTTGACGTCGGGACGGGTGTGCCGGGCACCAGTCTCGTACCCACATTCGAAGCTACGGATGATCGGGATATCCATTCCGCCGACAAAGCCGATCGACCCTGTTTTGGTCTTGAGCCCAGCGAGCGCTCCAACGATGAAAGCACCTTCGTTGTAGGCAAATTCGATCGATTGCACGTTTGGGAGATTCACCTTGCTGTCGATGAGCACAAATCTCGTCTTTGGATACTGGGGGGCGATCTTTTCCAAGGTGAGCGCCCACGCGAAGCCGACGGTTACAATGGGATCGGCGCCCCGTTGCGCGAACGTCCTTAATGCCTGTTCGCGCTGAGCATCATTGTTCGGCTCGAATTCCAGAAAGGATACCCCCCTCTCCTTCTTGAATTTTTCAGCGCCGTTAAAGGCGTTCTCGTTGAAGGAGCGGTCGAACTTGCCGCCGAGATCGTAGAGCAGCGCAGGCTTGATGTCGGAAGCAACGGCAGAGGTCGTCAACCCCAGTGCCAGGACAGCGGCGCCGAAAAATGAAGAAAACCGGCAGGACATTTCGATTCTCCTATCGAAGGTGGCCGCTCGAGAACCCCCTGGTGACGAGCGATTTCACGAATGCAGGTTCGGTTCCCGACGGGTGGAGAGCGGCGGCGATCAGGTGCTCAGGCCTGGAGATGACCAGGGCCACGAAACCCGCGGCACGGCGCCATTTTCCGGCACGCCAATTGTGTCAGCCGGCAGGACACGAGTTGGTCTCGGCGTATTCAGGCACCTTGACCTTTCCGCTGACGATGTCAGCTTTGACAGCGTCGACCTTTGCGATGTCTTCATCGGTCAGAAGCGGGCGATTGTTATCGTCGATAACCCAGTTAACACCGCCCTCCTTGACGCCAAGACTTGTGGCCCCAGCCTTCCAGGTTCCATCGGCGGCATCAGAGAACGCCGTGTAAACAGCAACGTCCGTCGCCGACATCGCAGATGTCAGCACGTGGCCGGGATGGATGCCGTTTTGATTGGCGTCGACTCCGATCGCGAGCTTGTTGGCGTCGGCGGCCGCCTGCAGAATGCCCATCGTGGTACCGCCCGCTGCCCCGAAAATGATGTCGGCGCCTCGATCGAACTGCCCCAGCGCCAACTCGCGGCCGCGCGCCGGATCGGTCCATGCCGCGGGGGTGGTGCCCGTCATGTTCTGCAGGACAGTAACTTTTGGATTGGTGTGACGGGCACCGATCTCGTAGCCGCACTCGTAGTCACGAATAAGTGGGATATCCATGCCGCCAACGAAGCCGACAGTACCGGTCTTGGTTTTGATGCCGGCCAACGCTCCGACCAGGTACGCGAGTTCGTTGTAACGGAATTCGATGGATTTCACGTTCGGTAGGTCGACGGTGTTGTCGATGGTGACGAAACGGGTCTTTGGATATTGAGGAGCGATCTTCTCCAGGGCCAGCGCCCAGGTGAAGCCGACCGTAACGATGGGATCAGCCCCTCGTTGGGCAAACGTCCGCAAGGCTTGCTCGCGCTGGGCGTCGTTGCTCGGTTCGAATTCCGAGAAGGAAATGCCCTTCTCCTTCTTGAATTTCTCCGCGCCGTTGAACGCGCTTTCGTTGAAAGAGTGATCGTACTTGCCTCCAAGGTCGTAAAGGAGGGCCGGCTTGATGTCGGCTGCGAAGGTCATGGTCGATCCGAGCGCCGTCGCAGCAGCACACGTCAGTGCATAAAGCTTGCTTCTCATAATCTGTTCCCCGGTCTCTTTGTTGGCCGTTTTTTGCTGCGATCGTCATCGCTGCGTTTGTCATAATGTATACTTTCTAACAAATCAAGAGGGTAGATCGTAATTGGCGCTCATGCATGCGCTACAGGTCGATCAGAAAAATACGCTGGATGTGGCTGTGATCATGAGCTGCCGATGATCGGCGCGCCAAATGCCAGATTTGCTGCAGGCTCGGGCGCAACCGCCGCAATTCGCGGCCCAACTCGTGATTGGCTAAGGTAATCGTCACGGATGACCGGGCGCCGCGTACGCCAGGACATAGCCGCTGTGATCGGTCTCGCCCAGGCCCTGTGCAACCAAAGCCTCGAACACGTCGAGGGCCTTGTTTGCATGCCACAAATGACAGAACGTCTCGGAGGACCTGCCCTTGGCCAAACGAAGATCCTTCAGATGGAGTCGCATCGTCCCGCCTGCCGAGAAATCGCGCGCAGCCATACGCGGACCGTGCAGACGCAACACTGCGCTGTCGGCAAAACCTCCCTTGAGCGCCGCGAGCAAACTGGCGGCGTCGAGGCCGTGCGTTTCGGCGAACGTCAATCCTTCGGCCAGTGCCGCGATCGTAACCGCCACGATGATCTGGTTGGCCAGTTTTGCAGTTTGCCCGGCACCTACCGGACCAAGGCGATGCGGCGTTCCCATTGCTTCCAGGATCGACTTCACCCGTTCGAAGTCTTGGGCCTCGCCTCCAGCAAAGATGGTGAGAGTGGCGTTCAGGGCCCCGGCAACGCCGCCAGAAACCGGAGCGTCCAGATAAGCGCAGCCACGCATCGCAAACCTTTGGCGATGCTCGCTGGCCAGTTCGGGTCCGGAAGTCCCCATATCAACGATGATCGTCCCCGGCCGCAGCCTGTCGGCGACGCCCACACCGAAAAGCACGTCATTCGTGGCAGCGCCATCAGCAAGCATTGCAACAACGGCGGTGGCACCCTCGACCGCTGCGAGCGGCGAAGCAAGGAATTCCACAGCTGCTGCGAGGGCGCCCGGTCTTCGATTGGATCTTGTCCATGCGCAAACGCGAAACCCTGCCTTCGCGATCGCATTGGCCATCGGAACGCCCATCTTGCCCAAGCCGAGAAAGGCGACATGCGCGGGCGGTCTTAGAGTGTCGCTGGCCATCGCCTACGCCGCCTTGGCTAGGGGACTGTCGGGGTGCAAGAGGCCGAGAGACATCAATTCTTGCCAGAAATCCTGCGGGATGCTGACGTCCAGCAAGCGCGCGTTCTCTGTTGCCTGGGTCGGCGTTCCGGCCCCCGACACGACGCTGGCAACAATTGGATGGCGGAGCGGGAACTGGAATGCGGCTGCTTTGAGTGGAACGTCGTGTCGGAGGCAGACCGCCTCTATCCGCTTTGTTTTTTCAAGAATAGCCGGGGTTGCGGGCAGGTAGTTGTAATAGGGATTGGTGGTCGTCGTGCCCGTAGCTAGGATTCCGGACGCGTAAGGAGAGCCTACGATGATCCCAACACCTCGCTCTCGGCAAAGTGGAAATTCTTCGTTGAGCACATTCTGATCGAGGAGCGTGTAAGGCATCGCCACCAGGAAAAAGTTGAGGTCGAAGCGTCGGAGAAATTCCGGGATTGTGCCAAGGATGTTGACGCCAGCCCCAATGGCCGAAATCTCGCCCGAACGGCGAAGTGCTTCCAGGGCGCGCCATCCGGATCGCTCCAAATCCCTGAAGTGATGTTTCACGAGGTCTTCGGATCCGATTTCGGCGACGTCAAGATCATGGATAAGCAGAAGATCGATCGTGTTCAGCCCCAGCCGCATCAGGCTCTGGTCATAAGAACGCATGATCCCTTCATAGGTGTAGTCGAACCGGTGCTCGAAAGGCAGACCGCCAGCCCAGAATTCGCCCTTGAAAGATGCCGGATCGCTCGGCCGGTGAAACGTGCGACCAACTTTCGTCGACAGCACGAATTCGCCGCGCGGCTTTTGCCGCAGCAGGGTGCCGAAGCGCAGTTCGCTCAATCCGCGCCCATACCAGGGCGACGTGTCGTAGTAGCGGATGCCTGCGTCCCATGCCGCCGACATCGTCTCCTGCGCAACAGTCTCGTCTACATGGGCATAGATTTCGCCAAGTGGAACCCCACCCAAACCAACGGGCGATAGCAAGACGCCGCTGCGTCCCAGCTTTCTCGACGAAGCGGTCATTGGGCCTTCGCCGCCTTCTGCGCTTCCGACTGCACTTCACGATGCTGTTTTAGATATCCCATGATGTGGCGCTCGATCTCCTGATCAAGGGCGCCTCGCTTCCGGTCGCGGATCATCTCGACAAGCAGTTCGTGGTCGCGGATCGATGCTTCGTAGTCGAAGGCGACATTCCTCTCTTGCATGAGAAAAACCAGGACACCACGAGCGAGCGAATCCCAGATCGGCTTGAGTACCGGGCTTTGCGAAAGCTCTACCATCCGGCTGTGGAATCCCAGGTCAGCGCGGCAGTATGCAAGCTGGTCGGACAGCTTGGCCGCCCGACGCATTTCGTCGATCGAATCCTGCAGCTCGCTGATGACTTCAGGCCGGGCAGCAACCTGTTTCAGCAAGCGCCGAAGTGCGATCCGCTCGACGCTTAGGCGCACCTCAAGCATCTCCGATGTCTCATCCGATCCGAACTCAGTGATGAAGGTCCCACGATTGGGTTCCGTCGTGACGACGCCCTGCGTCTGGAGAATTCGAAGGGCCTCGCGAACCGGGATTCGACTGACGCCCAGGAGCTGACAAATATCTTTCTCGAACAACCGCTGTCCGGGTTGCAAATCGCCATTCGCCAGCAAAACAACGATATGTTCCGCTACCTGATCGGGAAGATTGCGATGCTTGAATTGCGGTTCGAATGTCATGGCCCACCCAGAATTGGTGCTGTGGAAATCAAATTGTCGCGTCAATCAGCGGCTTTCGCCGCTGCAGGAATCCGGCCACCGCTGTGACTATCGTATCGTGGTCTTGCTGCGTCATTGGCAAGCTGAGATTGATTTGCCCCCTGCGTGCCGCGTAAACACCCGCATCGAGGAGATCGAAGTGAAACAGCTTCATGAGATCCTTCGATTCGTGTGCAACGTCCTCGGGGCAGCTGATGTCGCCGCGGACGAAATGGATGTTCATCACGGAGCCACAGCCAGTGAATTGAACCGCAGGCGATATAGCCTTGGCGGTTTTGTTTAGCCGGTCTCGCAATTTTTCCCCTTCATCAAAAAGCCTCTGGGATTGCTCCGTCGTAAATACGTCCTTCAAGCCTACCGCACCGACCGACATCGAGTACACGTTATTGTTGAACGTACCGGCATGAGGAAGTGCGTCGGACCGCATGGGATTCATCAGATCCATTATTTGAGCACGGCCACCAAAAGCGCCGAAGGAAAAACCGGCGCCAAGGTACTTTCCCAGAGTTGTAATATCGGGGAGGACCCCGTGAAACTGCTGCAGTCCACCTGGGCCCATTCTGGACGTCACCACCTCGTCGAAAATCAGCAGCGCTCCAACGGCAGTGCATCGCTCGCGGAGCATCCGCAGGAACTCAGCCCTTGCCGCTATGCAGCCGCCATTGCTCATCATCGGCTCAATGATTATTGCCGCCAAATCCGACCCCAACCTATTGATCGTTTCTGTGACCCCTTTATCGTCATTGTAACGGCACACGGTCCAGTCGAACGGGACATTCATTGTGCTACCGCCACCGCCGAAGACAAAGACGCCGCCATGATAGGCGCCCGAAAAACACAGCAGCTTCCGACGGCCAGTTGCGATTCTTGCTAGGGTTAGCGCGTATAGATTTGCCTCTGTTCCGGAATTGCAGAACCGAACAGTTTCTATCCCGGGAAACCGGGCACAGACTAGTTCTGCGAGCTCGATCTCCGCCGCGCCTGGAGCACCATTGGATACGCCGCGTTCCGAGGCTGAAATCACAGCCCTCTGAATGCGGTCATCTGCATGACCGTAAATTCCGGCGGTGAATTCCCCGAGAACATCGAGGTATCGGTGACCATCGATGTCGCGAATGTACGCACCGGCGCTATCGCTGACATAAAGGGGGAATGGATCGAAATGCAGCGCGCTCCGGGTGTTCCCACCCGGCATCGATTTTTGTGCACGCTCGAAAAGTTTCCTGCTGCCTTGGTTCTTTGATGCGTACAACTGCATCGCCCGCTCGACCGCCTCGACGAGGACGCTGTTTCTGTGTTCGTGCCGACCTGCCGACTGTTTCAAGGATCCCACCAGGCCTTCGACCGCTACATTCATGTTGGCTTCCTGAGTCATAATGTATTAAAGTATACATTCTTTGATCGCGTTGTCGAGGTGCCGTTTAGCGTTTCGAGCAACGAAAAAGGCCGGATCGCTATGATTTTGACTTCGCTTCGAGGACAGCAAGGAAGGGGTCTCTGTAAGGCCTGTCGGGCTGCCGGTCCTGGACATGACGGATGATCTAAGCAGGAATGAGCAAGACACCTTCGTCTTTCCGGGCACGTCGAGGGTAAGCCGCTGGTTGGCTTCCCTAAATATTTGAAGAAGGTTCTCAAGGGGACCACACTCGAGGGCATAACGCCCCACGTGCTCCGCCATAGCTTCGCCAGCATCGCCAACGACCTCGGTTTCACAGAAGCTACCGTTGCGGCTCTGCTCGGTCATTCGCGTGGCACAGTGACGAGCCGATACATCCATGCCGTTGATACCGCGCTGATCATGGCGGCTGACACGACTACGGGGTACATCGATGGACTTCTGGAGGGAACGCGCTTTACGCGAACATCGTACGCCCTCGATCGCCCGGCAAGAGGGGCCGCTCTTTCGCGTCTGTTTCCTGAGGTCGCGGCTGACGAGGATGTCGACGTCGAAACGCTTGCAGCATAGCCAAGTGCTGTGTTCGCCAAATCGTCTGGGGTGCCTGCGCGGCTACATTCCGTCTCTGACCGGTGTGCCTCTCATCAAGCCTTCGCCGGCCGTGGCGCAGGTTCGAACCGCGGAGGCGCAGCTACCGATACCGATAGCGGACTGGTCCCGCTTGGCCCCGATGTCCTCCAAGAAAATTGTGGGCTCGAAGGCCGTAGGAGCTTAGAAAAACAATGGGTTAGCGGCTATCCAACGCTCAGGCACACGTATTTGATATCTAAGTAGTCATCCACTCCGTACTTAGAACCCTCCCGACCAAGGCCAGACTGTTTGATTCCGCCAAATGGCGCCATCTCGCTTGAGATCTGGCCGGTGTTAATGCCTACCATTCCCGTTTCCAGCTCCTCTGCGACGCGGAATATCCGGCCGAGATCACGCGAATAGAAATATCCTGCGAGACCGAACTCGGTATCGTTCGCCATCGCAATAACCTCTTCTTCCGTGTCGAATGAGAAGAGCGGCGCAAGCGGACCAAATGTCTCCTCCCGAGCGATTGTCATTTCCGAAGTGACGTTGACCAGGACAGTCGGCAGGAAAAACTGGTCGGATGCCCTGTTGGGCTCGCCCCCTACTGTAACGCGTGCGCCTAGGGAAAGCGCGTTTTCCAGATGTGCGTTGACCTTCTTCACTGCGTTCGCATCAATCAGCGGACCAAGTTCGGACCCTTCCGCAAAACCGTTGCCGACCCTCAGGCGGCTGACGCGCAGGGAGAATTTTTCCGCGAACGTATCGTATATTCCGGATTGAACGTATATGCGGTTCGCGCTGACACACGTCTGTCCGGCGTTGCGGAACTTGGCCGCAACCGCTCCTTCAACCGCGGCCTCGAGATCGGCGTCGTCGAACACGATGAATGGGGCGTTGCCGCCAAGCTCAAGGCTGAGCTTTTTGATCTGATCAGCTCCCTGTCGCATCAAGATTCGGCCGACATTTGTTGAACCGGTGAAAGAAATCTTCTTGACCAGTTCGCTGGCGCACAGCGTCGATCCAACCATTGCAGCGTCTGTGGAGGTGACGATATTGAACACACCAGGGGGCAGGCCAGCGCGTTCGGCGAGCACACCGAGTGCAAGTGCCGACAGCGGCGTCTGCGCAGCAGGTTTCGCAACGAGCGAGCAGCCAACGGCCAGCGCCGGCGCGAGCTTGCGCGCGAGCATGGCGCTCGGGAAATTCCATGGCGTAATGGCGCCAACTACACCGACCGGCCTCTTCACGACGAAGATACGCTTGTCGAGCTGATAGCTTGGGATTACGTCGCCATCGATGCGCTTGGCTTGCTCGGCAAACCATTCGACGTAGGCTGCCCCGTACAGCACCTCGGTTTTAGCCTCCTGCAGAGGCTTGCCCATCTCCGCGGTAAGGATGATCGCCAAATCGTCTGCGTTTGCCACGATCAGGTCATAGAACGTGCGCAGGCTCGATGCGCGATCTTTCGCGGTGAACTTCGCCCAGGGCTTCTGCGCCCGGTAAGCGGCGGCTATCGCCAGTATAACATCATCCGCCGCAAGATCCGGGACTGCTGCAATCTTTTGCCCGGTGGCTGGGTCAATAACGTCGAACGTGGCTCCGCTTCGAGCTGTTGTCCATTGGCCGGCGACAAAAGCCTTTTCCATGAACAGAGTGGAATCTTTCAACTTCGATGCCAATGCGACCAAGGTTTCCTACCTCCTCAACGAGAGTGGCGAGACCGCCGGAACAACGTGGCGTGCGGTGCCGATGTTATTTTGTGGAGCCACGCGTCTTTGAAAAATCCCGCAAGCATCCTCAGTCACAAATCGAAGTGCCAGACCTTCGAAACGATTTGCCACTTGCCGTCGAGCTGCACGAAGGTGAGATCGTCGACAAACCTTTTGGGCATGTAGACGTCTTTGACCCGAACATGTGCTGTCGTCGGACTACCCACGGACACTGAAAGGATTTCATCTTGGCGGTGATCGCCCTTCTCTTGAGGGGACGGGCGGCTGGCGACTATGTCCATGTATGCATCGACAGTCAGGTTGGTGAGTTTTCCATCAGTGGCAGAGTAAAGCTGTGCCTGAGGATGGAAGACGGAGCGAAATCCTTGGACGTCTCCGAAGAACAGCGCGTCCAGATACATCTGTGCGGCCTTGCGGACCGCTTTCGTGGCTGCGTTTGTCGTGTCCATATCCTGTCCTCGTTTAGGCGACGCCACGCTCGAACTCGGCATCGGCGAGCTCTAGGCCATGATCGAGAGCGGAGATGAGCGTATCCAGTTCGTCGTCGGAAATGATGAACGAAGGCGCAAGAAAGAGCGAAGTCTGTTCGCCACTGGTGCCTATGACGGCACCGGCCTCGATGGCCCGGGCAGCAACACGCGATGCAATCGGCGCCTCGATCGTGTCTGCATACCAGTGGCGCCAGTCGGGACCATGCAACTCGATGGTCCAATGCAGACCAAAGCCGTCGACGCGAGCAACGCTCGGGTGCTTGCGAGCGATCTCGACGAGCCGTTGCTGCATCCGAGTCTCAAGCTCTTTGACGCGGCGGATGATTTGTCCATCCGCCATCACGGAAAGGTAAGCCCTAATGGCCGAGACCGCGCTTGGGTGCGCGCGGAAGGTGCTATAGGTCTGCCAGCTCTTGTCCTTCATCTGGTCTACAACGTCCTTCGACATCACGACGGCTCCTGCTGGTGCCGATCCACCAGCCAGGCACTTCCCGAGCGTCACGATGTCTGGACGGGTTTCGCCGCCTTGGAACGCGAACCAGCGACCACTACGACCTAGGCCCGTCACGACCTCATCGGCGATCCACAACGACCCTGCCTTGCGGGCGGCATTGGCAACATAATCCTGATATCCGGAATCGTAATAGATGCCGCCTTGCGTGTAATCTATGATCGTTGCCGCGACCGAAGACAGTATCTCTTCCGTACCCGCCATTCGCTCGGCGAGGGGCCGATTGTCGGAAACGCCGCCATACTTTGCATTGACAGGGGCTGGGAGGATCCGGACCGAAGCTTGCGATGGAACTGGCTTGCTGCCACCACCTTGAAGGGCAAGGCCGCCATGCCAGTGCGGCTGCACTGTCATCTGGCGAGCGAGACCAGCCATACCGTGATAGGCGCGTTCGCGTGTGGCCAGTTCTCTGCGCCCGGTTAGAGCCTGGCAGAATGTCAGCGCCAGGTCGTTGGCCTCGCTGCCACTGAGGAAAAAACGGACGGCCCCAACCCAACTTTTCTCTTCGCCGAAGGCGATATCGATCAGGTCCTCGGCAGCGGCCTCACGTTCAGCCCAGAACCAACCTTCGTTGATGACGGGGTTCGAAGCCGCCTTCTTCATTGCCTCCACCATAACGGGATGCTTGTGGCCGAGCGGACCGCCTGTATTGCTTCCATCAATCAGCCGGCGACCGTCCGCAAGAACGAAGTAGACACCTTCCCCGTCGATCACTTTGATGAGCGGATCCTTGCCCGCATTGAGTCCAGTCTGCAGAAGTCTGCTCATGCGAGCCTCCTTAGATCTAAGCGTTTGATGGCTTTTGCGGTATGTGGGCGCGATGCGCGACTAGTGGATGTGTTCGTACACTTGCCGAAGGAATTCCTTCGTACGTGGATGCTTCGGCCTAGCAAAGAATGACGCCGGCGCGTCTTCTTCCACGATCACCCCGCCATCCATGAAGATCACTCGATCAGCCACTGTCCTTGCAAACCCCATCTCGTGAGTGACGACGATCATCGTCATGCCTTCCCGAGCCAGATCGGTCATGACGTCGAGGACTTCCTTGACCATCTCGGGGTCCAGGGCGGAGGTAGGCTCGTCAAACAGCATCACCTTCGGTTGCATACAAAGGGCACGCGCGATTGCGACACGCTGCTGCTGTCCGCCTGACAACTGTCCCGGATACGCATCGGCCTTGTCTGCGATCTTCACGCGCTCCAAGAGGCGCAAGGCCCGAGCCCGTGTCTCCTCACGAGACAGTTTCCTCACAATTCTCGGCGCCAGCATCAGGTTCTGCAGAACCGTCAGGTGTGGAAACAGATTAAATTGTTGGAAGACCATTCCGACCTCTCCGTTGAGATCGGCAATGTTTTCACAGTTGGGGTGCAACTCGTGGCCATTTACCAGAATCTGCCCGCTGGTCCGCGTTTCCAAACCGTTGATACACCTGATCAGAGTGCTTTTTCCCGATCCCGAGGGGCCGCATAGCACCACCCGCTCGCCAGCAGTAACGGCGAGGCTTATGCTCTTGAGCACCTGCAGCGACCCATAGGATTTATGGATCCTGTCAAGGCTGATCATTGGTGAGCCTGAGGTCATTTTCTATCTCGGTCAGGTAGTTCAGGTTGCGCGCTGCAAGCGGAGTTCGCCGGCACCGTCGAGTGCCAGAACGTCCACGACACGAGGGCTGACAGGCGCGATGAACCGGCCTGTCGAAAATCCTCCCAGAGGAAACGGAAACGCTGTTCGCCGACGGAGGCGCGGGGCAGCGACCGCCGGCGCGAGATGGATATTGATCACAACGGTTCGCATCGCAGCTCCCATCTTCGCCACAGCGGCGCATAGACGGGAGCAGCTAGCGGTCGTGAGACGCTTTAGTCTATTCGATCTTTCAGCACCTTACATCGAAAAATCGAATATAAGCGCTAGCGCCTTTTTCGGCCGATACCGCCTTCAAGGGGCTGTATCGACTGCGAATGCTGCGCTGATTTCCGAATTTTAAATTCTCGAACTCTGTTGACGAAATTTCTGACGAGAAGGTTTTCTTCGGCGTTGGTTTTGTGAAGAAGGTAGAAAGGCGAATAATAGTCGGTGCCGTCTGTAGTTCTCACCCTCGTAAGCGAAGGCAGGATGTCAGCGTAGTGCACGGGCAGATAGCCGATGAAGCGGCCTGATTGTATCAGAAGCGCTTGCGACTCTATCTCCTCTACGACTGCACCGGGGTTGAGGTGCCCAACTCGCTCGAGATCGTATCGGTGCAGATAGCGGCGCGCGACAAAAGCATAGCGTTTCAACTCGGCGGTCTCAACGAGTTCCTGGCTTGCCAGTGGATGGTCGTTTGCGCAGAAGATCGCGTGCTGCTCATTGAAGAGAGGTATATAGACGACGCCGACGGTTTTTCGGGTAAAGGCGCCGGCGATCGTAACGTCTCGCGCCCCTTCGATGACTAACCGCTCCATATTGCCAGGCGAGTCCATGAAGATCTCGATCACGGTCTTCTTGGCGCGGTCGTTGAACTCACCGAGAATTGCCGACAAGTCCCAAGCCCGGTTGGTAATCATCGCGTCCGCTATGCCTAGCCGCAATACACCCTTGAGTTCACCCGAGATCGAGGCAGCGGTATTCTGAAACCGGTCGGCGGCTGAGAACAGGTCCCCACACGCGTCGTAGGTCTGCTGCCCGGCCTTTGTGAGCGCAAATCCTGATCGACCTCGGTAGCACACGCGAAACCCAAGCCTTTTCTCAAGATCCGCCAGTTGCGTGGAAAGCGTCGATTGAGACACGTTCAAAGTGAGCTGCGCCCCGACGAGGCCGCCCGCCTCGACGATCGCGCGAAATGTACGAAGCAACTTGAGATCAATGTCGTGAACGCGTCGCATAACATTCCCTCCTCATCGGCAAATTCAAAATGTTACATCGGCAGGCCCGATACAACACGGGTTAATCGCTATTTTTCTGACGCAAGAAATTCGCCATGGATCGCCCGTTGATGGGCGACCCGATTTTGAGAGCTCTCGTTTTGCCCACCGCGCATATGCCGGCTGAAAAAGAGAATTCGGAGAAGCAACTATGACCACATTCAATCAACCGCTTGGCGGCAATGACATGCCACGCTTCGCAGGTATTACGACGATGATGAGGTTACCTCACGCGCCGGACGCGAAGGGACTGGACGCCTGTTTTGTCGGCGTACCCATGGATATTGGCACGTCGAACCGGAGTGGTGCACGGTTTGGTCCGCGTCAGGTTCGCGCTGAATCGGTGATG
This sequence comes from Mesorhizobium sp. URHB0026, assembly GCF_054059755.1. Classification (NCBI taxonomy): domain Bacteria; kingdom Pseudomonadati; phylum Pseudomonadota; class Alphaproteobacteria; order Hyphomicrobiales; family Phyllobacteriaceae; genus Mesorhizobium; species Mesorhizobium sp. URHB0026. Next base: position 5,780,355 of record NZ_JBSSCN010000001.1, read on the forward strand.
ATCCGCCCCTACAATATGGGAACTGGAGCCGCCCCGTTCGACAGCCTCCAGGTCGCGGACATTGGAGATGTCCCGACGAACCCTTATGATTTGAAGAAGTCGGTGCGCATAATCTCGCAATTCTTCGACGGCATCTTGAAGTTCGACTGCAAGCCGCTCGCAATCGGGGGAGACCACACCCTCACATATCCGATCCTGCAAGCGATGGCGCGCAAGCACGGTCCAGTCGGGCTCATCCATATCGATGCACACGCCGACATCAATGAGCATCAGTTTGGCGAAGCCATTGCGCATGGAACACCGTTCCGGCGCGCTGTCGAGGAAGGTCTTCTGGACTGCAAGCGTGTGGTTCAGATAGGGCTAAGAGGGTCCGGTTACGCCGCAGAAGATTTCGACTGGCCGCGTGGGCAGGGATTCCGCGTCGTCACGGCGGAAGACTGCTGGCATAAGTCGCTTACTCCGCTGATGGCCGAAGTCCGACAGCAGATGGGCGACGGCCCTGTCTACGTGAGTTACGATATCGACAGCCTCGATCCCGGAATCGCCCCTGGCACGGGGACGCCGGAGATCGGTGGGCTCACAACCATCCAGGCCCTGGAAATCATTCGGGGGTGCAAAGGGTTGAATATTGTCGGCGCCGATCTGGTCGAAGTGTCGCCACCTTACGACACTACGGGAACAACAGCGATCACCGCTGCAAACCTACTTTTTGAACTGCTTTGTGTCATGCCTGGCGTGATCAGCAGATAGGGGGTTGGGCTGGTGCGTGCGACGCGCCAGCCTTTCCGACGTTCCATACTCAAGCGCTCGCAAAAGAATCTTCCCGAGGCTGGCCCTGTCGCAAGGAACTTTGGCGCGGAACCTGTTCGACGGCTGCTCTTGCAATCGCTGATCCGCTAAAGGGCCAGAAATCGGTCAAGAACATTCCTGGTGATCTGCGCAACGATCTGGTCATCACGCACAAGCCCCATTATCCAATCGGAACTTCCTGCATGAAAGACTTGCCCCTTTCCGCGTTCGAAGTGAACGATTGCGCCACATCCCCTTTTCGTCTTCTCGATGCTTGCCTCATCGGCCGACCCGGTTAGAACCATGGCGACATACTCTGCATCTTCCCGTCCTAGAAACGTCTGGCCTGTCTTTATCGAATCCCCCTCCTCCATGGTCGACGACAGGCCTAGAGCCAGTATTTCCATACCAGCAGGTGCTACCATTCCGGGAGCAACGAATGGCAGGCCCCCGCGGATTTCGTAGCCAATCCCATCAACCTCGTAGCCGAATACGCCGCTCTGGCCGCCAATGATGTCCCCGTAATACAGTCCAGTTTGCGCGAATGCCCAATGATCCGGACGGTAGAGAGGAAATCCCTTTGCCCCACGGGGTGAACATCCGGACCAGCTCGCATACATGCCTTGGGTAGCGTTGAGGCCGAACGTCGAGGCACCGGGTCGCCCTATTTCGCCCGCCTCCCAGGACTCGGTCACGAGATGCCTTGGCCCCTTTGTCATCAATGGATCTCGATCACGAGCTGTATACTTGTAGCAAACTTGCGTACTCCCACCGTCCTCCAGCCGGATCTGCCACATGAAATTTCCGGCAAACCTTGCGATACAGCCGCCGCGTTCGACATAAGCATCGATCGCGTCGCGCATTTCCCACGACCAATATTCGTCATGGCCGATGGTCGCCACACATCGGTAACCGGACAGAATGGCTGGGTCGTTGTGCAGATCGGTCTGAGATATGACGTCGACCTGATAGCCCTCTTTCTCGGCCCAAATCACGAATCTTCGTTCGAAACTTGCCCACCCAGCCGAGACATATTTTTTGCTGTATCCGTTGCGATAGGCCCACTCCATATGCGGGTATTTCGGTTCTTCCAAGATGCCGGGCTGATCCAGCAGCACGGCACGCGGAGCCTCATCGGGAATGCTGACGAACCCCCGGGCGTAAGGTCGCTGAACGCTCAGACGCGGCGAAAAGTCATTTCCCTTAGGCCCGGACAGGCCCTGATAATGATTGGAGCCGCCCCAGTCATTATAGGCTGTCCATGTGGCCGTCGCCGCTATCAGAAGCAGCCTTTCATTGGTCGCGGTCGTCCGCTTTTGACGATCCGGCCCGATGATGACGACGTGCTCGCTCTCGGCGAGAATGCCATCACGGTCGGATGCAGCGAAAGCTCTGATGACAAAGCCGCCCGAATGCCAGCTTTCTGTGTCGGATACGACTGCCGAAACCGGCCAGTCGCAGCCCAGCTCCGAACAATTGACGTCTGTGGCGGACCAAGTGCCTGGGATACCATCACGGCGAAACACCAGCTGACGATGGGCGCCGTCCCGGTATATTTCGAGCGAATAGCGTTGCGCGTTGGTGTTGACGGAGATTCGAATCGGGTCGCCTGGTCCGTACGAAATGCGATCTGAATATAACCATATCCGGATCGGCCCCCCTGGATCGGAGGGGGGCCTTTCGGCGAAGTTTCCCTGCACAGCCTCGCGCCGCCAATCAACGTCAGAGGATTGGGCTTGAGATTGGCCGCTCATGGCGCGAGGATCTTGGTCACTTGTCGTTTCCGATGCGGAAAGGAAAGTATTTCGCCCAAAGCGTGTCAAATTCTCCGTCTGACCACATCAGATCGACGGCCCTCTGGACCTCCGAATGCAATGGCTCATTGCCTTTCTTGATGACGATCCCGGCGCCGTCTCCAATGGATGGATCCGTAATCTTGGCTTCCGAGACCTTGCAGCAATCCTTCCCCTCGCCTTGCACCCACGTGTAGAGAGTCGGCGTATCCCCCATGACGGCATCGATCCGACCGGCGCTGAGATCGGCATAGGCCTCGATTTGGGAAGGATAGAATTTCAGGGTCGCTCCTGAAAAGTTTTTCTCAAGATAGGAAGCATGGACCGTCCCGGTTTGGGCGCCTACGGCTTTTCCCGCGAATTTGGCGGGAGACAGGTCGGAGCCGTCGGTATCCTTTCGAACCACGAAGCTCGCGGAGTTGTTGTAATACTTGATCATGTCCACGACTTTCTTTCGTTCAGCCGTGATCGAGTGCGAGGCGATAACCATGTCGTAGCGGCCGTTCTGGACGGCGGGTATCAAGCCTTCGAAGTCTTGCGCCGTCCATTCGCACTTTGCGTTCAGCTTGGCGCAAATCGCATCGCCGATTTCAATGTCGAGACCGGTTATCTTGCCTGAGTTGTCAACGACGCTGAAAGGAGGATAGAGGCCATCGGTGCCAATTTTTAACGTGCGCTGCTCAGCCATTGCCGACGAGACACTGAGTGACAGCGAGGCCACCACGAATAGTCGCTTGTAGTGATTTGTTGATTTCATTTGCTTGCTCTCCCTTGTTAAACACTTGTTATTTCTCTTAGCGTCTGACGCAGCCCACTCCTTGCCGCACACTCTTGAATCGACCGCTGCCGTTCCCCCCGGGATCTGTTGCCGGGCCATCGCAAAACATCACCATCGAAAAAATGATCGCTCCAACAGCGCAAAGCCGAGCCTGATCGCAGAGACAATGACGATATATATCGCAGCGGCCCAGATATATATGGTTATATCAAATGTTCTCGAATATATTACTTTTATAACTCCAAGTAACTCGTACAGGGTAACAGCCATTGTTATGGAGCTTGCCTTGGTCAGGAGAACGATCTCATTCCCGTAGCCAGGCAAGGCTACTCGGATAGCTTGGGGCAAAATGACTTTTCGCAGCGTAGCGAACCAGCCAAGCCCAAGAGCAGCAGCAGCTTCCCATTGCCCTTCGGGTAGCGCATCGATCGCTCCCTTCACCAAAACTGCGGTGTAGGCCGCTGAATTAAGGGCAAATGCCAGAACGCTGCAGAAGAACGCGTCGCGGAAAAGCCACCAGACGCCGAGATACTCCAACAGCGGTCGAAATTGGCCACTCCCATAGTAGATCAGGAAAAGCTGAGCCAGGAGCGGAGACCCGCGAAAGAAGGTGACATACGCACCGGAAACAGCGCGCGGCGCCCATGCATTCGAGCGCAATCCCAACACCAATGGGACGGTCACGATTGCGGCGCAGGCGGCAGACAATCCCACCAATGCAAGCGTTAGCTTGAACCCTTCGTAGAGACGTCCGGCGTTGTCGACGACCAGCGACGTATCCATGATCATGCCGCCCGCACAAGGTGGCGACTTGCTCTCAGATTCAATCGTTCGAGAACAAATTCCGATATCTTTGTCAGAACGATGTAACCCAGACAGGCGAATAGATAGAGAATGAAGTATCTATGTGTTGCCGCAACCGCCAAGTTTACTGCTCTTATGAACTCGGAGACAGATATTAGCGATACAAGCGCGGTATCTTTCAGGAGGATGATCCAGAGATTACCGAGCCCAGGAAGAGCGAGCCGGAATGCCTGAGGCAGTACGACAATTCTCAAGGAGACGATGCCCGAAAGTCCGAGAGACATTGCTGCTTCGTATTGGCCCCGCCCGATGCCCGCCAGAGCACCCAACCAGATCTCGCTTGAATACGCAGCGAACACGAGACTGAGAGCAAACGACCCAGCCGCAACACCCGGAACGGTCCACGACGTCTGGATATCGAGGCCCGACATCAAAAGCTGAATGAGATGGGAGCAGCCATGGTAGATAGCAAAGATAGTCAACAATTCTGGGATCGCCTGGAATGCATTCGCGTAGCCAATTGATGCAATCCTGAGAAGGCGCGATTTGCTTCGCCTCCCCAATGCAATCAAGAGGCCGAAAAACAGACCCAGCGGCAGGGCAAGGATTGCCACTTCCACGGTGACGACCAGACCACTTAGGAACGACCAGCCCCAGCCACCGGCACTGAAACCCACTAGCTCCATGCGCCATATCCCCTTGCCGCCCAACCAATCGAATGGATTAATGAGTGCAATCTTTAGAATGTTAAATCCGCAATATGTTGCGCATACATCGTGAATGCAGATGTATCGACCCGCTCCAAGGCGGCCGCTTCGGCAAGCGATCATACGTAACCAGCTGGGAGCCGATGGAATATAAGAACATACGCGACCACCAAACGTCGGCGTTGCATCGATAACGGGCCGCAACGCCGAATTGAGGAGGCGCAGCTGTTTTGTACCCACGACACAAACGACGCTGACCTTGCTCAAGAGCATATTTTGAGACGAACTGAACGCAGCCGTGGACATAGCTCAGCGGGACGGTTTGCGGATGAGGCTCCTATCTGAAGGACTGAGGGTATTGAAGGGCAATCGGAGAACAGCAGCAATGAAATCGCCGGAATGAGCCCACTTCCCCGTCATGACGGAGGACATGAATATCCGCAGTCTATAGCCGGGCACGCGTCGAACCCATGTAAGTGTCAACGCGCGGGCCAGAGAAGAGCGACACTGCACGAGAACCGTATCGTGATACATCGACCAATTCGATGCAATATTACCCGCGTCGCTATTTGTCTGTCTTTCAAGAGCGATAAGGTTGCCCGAACCAGGGGTTTGGGAGGTTTGGCGTGCTTAAGAAATTCATTCCGGTCCTGCTTGCGGCATCGCTGCCGAGCGGCATGGCGGCATCCAGGGAACGCGCCCGCGACCTGGGCGTAGATTTCGACGGGACGCCGGGCAAGCTCAACGCGATTACCGACGTTGCCGGCGTCGAGGTAGGCCATGTCACCTTGATCGAAGGGGACGGTCGGATCAATGTGGGGCAAGGTCCGGTCCGGACCGGCGTGACGGTCGTTCTGCCGAGAGGCCACGCCAGTTCGAAGCCGGTGAACGGCGGCTTCTTCAACCTGAATGGCTATGGGGAAATGACCGGCCAGTCCTACCTGCAGGACCTCGGCCTCGTTTATGGCCCCATTGGCATTTCCAACACCAACGCCATCGGGCAGGTCTATGCCGGCATACAGCGGTGGTCCGCGCAGAAATTCGGCGAGGCGGTGACGCCGGTCGTGGCGGAGACGTGGGACGGCGGGATGAATGACATTCAGGGCTTCCACGTCAAGCCGGAGCACGCGATGGAGGCGATCGACCGCGCCAATGGAGGCCCGGTCGCCGAGGGCAATGTCGGCGGAGGCACCGGCATGCGGTGCTTCGGCTTCAAGGGCGGCATCGGCACGGCATCGCGAGCGATCTCCATCGACAAAAAACCCTACACCGTGGGGGTGCTCGTTCAATGCAACACGGGCGCGCGGCAGGTCCTTCGCATTTCGGGCGTTCCGGTCGGACGAGAACTGGCGGCAAAATGGCTGCCGTGCTACGCGCCGGGCCAATCCATCGAGAAAAAGAACCCCGAGTGCCAGGCCGACGGCAGCGGCGGAAAGCCGGTTCCCGACGACGGGTCGATCATCGTCGTCGTGGCGACCGACGTTCCGTTGAATTCCATCCAGCTGAACCGCGTGGCAAGGCGCGCTTCGCTGGGTCTCGGCCGGCTCGGTTCTTTTTCGGGCAACGGGTCCGGCGACCTGATCGTCTCCTTCTCCACGACCTCCGCCGCGAACGACGTGCCCGACGAAAAGATAAATGAAGGCCCGATGCTGGCCACGGGGCAGCTTGACCCCGTGTTCCAGGCGACGGTGGAGGCTACGGAGGAGGCGATCGTCAACGCCCTGGTGGCTGCCGACACGATGACGGGCGGGGACGGCTACACCCTGTTCGGTCTGCCTCACGACAAGCTGAAACAGCTTCTCGGGCTGTACGGCAGGGAGCAGGCGAAGTGAGGTTGAACCAATTCCGGAAAAGTGCGGCACGGTTTTCCGTCAGGAACCGCGTAAAAACAAATGGACAACGCTGTTTCGCGACGAACTTCAACACCGCCGTTGAGACATGGGAAAGACCGGTGCTGTGTGTCACCCCAAGAGATGGCAAACCATTCGTTGTTCTCAATAATTGCTGCATAGGCTTGCCTCCAAGGCGGAAGCGTGCTCCGCAGTCGAAGCCAGATGGCAAGGATTGCGGAGCACTTTTCAACTCGCTGTCGCTGGCCGTCGCCAGTAATAAACCGAGCTCGCATCTTCTCGGCGGACGAGCTCCAAACTGTTGGACACGAAATCCCGAGACGCCGAGTGAAACGATTTCAGATACACCGAGGACTTTAGGTGGTTAGAAACAGTGCGGGGAAAGACTTATAGTTGGCGCCGCCAGCTTGAAGAGACCGGCCGATATATTTCAGACATCCAGGAAAGCCGGACGTTGCAGGATGTCTGCGACTGTCTGCTCGCATTCGCGGGATGTTTAGGCGCGACAAATCTTCTCGCTGGTGCTATCCCACCACCATCTGCATCGCGTCGCGAACAGCTGTCACATGTCCTTCTCGATGCGTGGCCGGAAGAGTGGTCAAACCGATATTTTTCGAGCGGATACCTCTATCGCGACCCGACTATTCGTCTTGTGAGACAGTGCTGTCTCCCATTTACTTGGAACGAAGTAGGAGCGCTCTGCAACGTCTCCGCGGTCGGTCGTCGAATCATGAATGAAGCGACAGAGTTCGACCTGTCTGATGGATTTACGGTGGCATTTTCGACTATTGAACGCCTGCCGGTAGGTGTTTCAATTGCGGGAAAAAAGCTCGAGGCGGATCCAATCCAGCGCATGGCTTTCCAACTCGTTGCCGCCTGTGCTTTTGGATCCGCTTCCGTTCTAGTCAGGGGTGAGCGGCCGCGGAAGCATATTCACCTGTCGCGACGTCAGCTTGACGTGCTCCATTGGGCCGCGGAGGGGCTAACTGTCGACCAGATTGCTGGGCGCCTGACCATCAGCAGTAACACTGCAGACACCCATTTGCGTATCGTACGCAATAGGCTGGGCGTGACGAGCACCATTCACGCCGTCGCCGAGGCATTCAGACTCGGTCTTATTTCCTGAACAAGCTCACGGGATCACGTGATATCCGAGTGCAGATGAACGTCGCAGTGTCAGTCGAACTTCAGCACCGGAGGACGACAGATGCTCCACATTGTGACTGCCGAAAACTTCAGTTCCTACCGCCAGGAAATGGACGAGGCATTTCGACTTCGCCACAAAGTCTTTGTAGATGAGAAGAGGTGGATTGAGCTTGCGCAGGAGAACGGGCTCGAAACGGACCGCTTCGATGACGAACACGCCGTTCACATGCTTTTTATCGCGGACGGTCACGTCATCGGTTATCAACGGATGCTTCCTTCCATCAGGCCGCACCTTCTCACCGAAGTCCTTTCGGATCTCTGCGAAGGCTTACCACCCGCCGGTCCGAACATCTGGGAGTGGACCCGCTATTGCGTCGAAGCCGGTCATCGCGAGCGCGGCAGGATCCTCAGTCCTGTGGCGAACGCGCTCCTTTCCGGTATCGTCGAATGGGGACTAGGCCGAGGAGTCGACACAATCATCATCGAGATGAATCCACTCTGGCTGCTGCGGCTCGTTCAACTCCATTTTCGGGTCACACCGCTTGGCCTACCGCAGGTCATCGGCGGCGAGGAAACGATGGCTGTAACTGCCAGTTTCGACGAGCGGACGCTCGCCAGATTGAACGAGATGCGTAAACCGAGCCCGCGAGCCGGCACCGTAGACAATTGAGCACGACGAAGTGCTATGCGGCGACGCGTCCAGCTCATTACACTCGATTGCGCAGTTGTCGTCGCCGAGGAAGGCAGTTTCCTCGGCGCCTCTCGACACATGGGAATCCACCATTCCGCCCTCAGCCGGCGCATCCGTGACCTAGAGGACTCGCTTGGAACGGTCCTGTTTGAACGTCACACGGGCGGTGTCCGGCCTACCTTGGACGGCGCGGAATTTCTGCGCAATCTGCGCCGCGTTCTGATCGACCTCGATGAAGCACTCGCCATGGTCAACACACATCGAGGCCTAGAAGCTGGCGCCATGTCGATCGGCTTCGATGCGTCCGTGCACGCAATCGCGTTCCTTGATGCCGTTGCGGATTTCGTCCGGCGCAGGCCTGATATCGCCCTGCGCTTCGTGGAGGACAAACGTGCCGCGACTCGCTCACTCTGACTTAGGTTCGCGCCGGGCTCGGCTGAAGGCACGGTCCGTCGCCATGAATCGTGTCAGCATCGGCGTGACCAACTTTGCAGGAGCGACTGTCTGGCCTGTCTCACGGCTTAGCACCTCCGCGTAGGCAACAAGATCTCGGTGAACTGCGGCAGGCAAATCGATCGTTATCTTGACCTGTCGATCATCAGGAATGGTGGCGAGCTTGAGCTTAGTCATGAATGCGGCCTCTCATCACCGTATGGCGCAAGCACCAGATCCCGGTTGACGATCACGCGAACCGGAAATCCAGGGCGTACTGTCAGGGTCGGCTGGACATCGAGTTGGCGGCCCACGATCTGCTGGCCAACAGTGCTCGTCGAGTTTTGAGCGCTTTCTCTGATCGCCTTGGCGATATCGCTCTCGTTGTCGCTGGAACCGATGCTGGAGGCGGCGCCCAACAATGTCGAAAGCGCCGCCGCCTTGAACAGCTGCCCCCAGTGATGGTCGACCTCGTCCTCAAGTCCGGACAACCCTTGGGCGTCCGAACCCTGCTGACGCTCGAGTACAATCGAATTTCCGTCGGGCAACATCAGCCGGTTCCAGACCAACAGCACGCGTGACTGGCCGAAAGCGACCTGACTGTCGTACTGGCCGATCAGCCTCGCGCCCTGCGGGATCAGGAGATAGGATCCTGTCGGACTGTCATAGACGTTCTCGGTAACCTGGGCGGTGATCTGGCCCGGCAAGTCGGATCGGATGCCGGTGATCAAGGCGGCCGGAATGACAGACCCGGCCTGCACAACATATGGCGAGGCTTTCCCGGCGAGACGGTCAGGACTCACGGTGCGGCGATCCGGATTCGCATTGACGAAGGCGAGCTTGCGGTCCTGGATGTCTGGAGTGGCGCCGGTGTCGAGCGGGCGCTGTTCTGTAGGGAGCGTCAGACCGGACATGGACCCGGCCATGGCTTCTCCTTCGACAGCACCCTGCCGCCCTGGATTTGTCCGCGTGTTGGTATCGGTAAAGAGCTTTGCAATGCGCGCGGCCTCGATCTCGGCGAGGCGGCGCTGTTCTTCCGGATCGACGCGGGGCGAGGTTATGCCGGGCGCAATGACCGGCCTGCCCTGCTCCTGTGCACGCAGGATCGGCCGGCCGAGATCGCCTGGCAGCGCTGGCCCGAGTTTCGGAACGCCGGCATAGTCCTTCGGCAATGTCTGCAATCCATCGGCGGTCGAGCGGTTTTCAGTAGTGAAGAGTTCGGAAGGCTCATCGTTGCCGCGCCGCCTGGTGTCGAGCGCCCAGATCAGTGTGCCAAGGATCGCAACGCTGGCCACTCCACCAAGACCGATCAGCACCTTGCGCGAAAGGCGCGTGACGCTGGCGGGCTCGGGCCTCAGACGCAGGTCGGCTCTGATGTCCACGTTCGGGGAATCTGCAACGTCGCTCATCGGAACAGCCCCGCGCTGCGCGGCGGTCTTTTCCCGTCAGTGCGCACGATTCTGACACGCTTCTCGCTCGTCTTGTCGCCGAGCCTCAGTTCAGCTGCGGCGAACAGCCGGTCAACGACATAGTAGTTTTGCCGAGCGCGGTAGTTGACCAGTTCCGAGCCGCCCGATGGGCCGATGACGAAGAGCGGCGGCATCTCACCCTGAGCGATGCCGGGCGGGAATTCGATATAGACTTTTGTGCCGTCATCGAACACACGCAGCGGCTTCCACGGCGCCGTGTCGCCCTCGATGCGGTAGCGGAAGTTGAGTTTCTGGATGTCGACGCCGGCAGCGACCGGCTGCGCGGCGGAAACCTGTGCGTTCTGGCGCCGGAGTGCGATCAGCTGATCTTGCGGATACTGCCATGAAACCGATGCCATGTAGGTGCTTTCGGTCGATCGCAGCTCGAGATGATAGGTACGACGATCGCTGTTGATGACGAGGTTGGTCTGGAGATCGGGCCTCGTCGGCTTGACGAGGATGTGGACCTGAAGCCGATCCCCTGCCCCGCTCTGCGTGTCGCCGATGATCCAGCGCACAGTGTCGCCGGCAGCGACAGGACCGGAGCCAACAAGCTGCTCGCCCGGCTGCAGCGCGATGTCGGTGACCTGGCCGGGCGCGGCATAGATCTGGTACAGCGCGCCTTCACTCCAGGGATACAGCTGGATCGCGTTGATAAAACCATCGCGGACAGGCTGCATTCGCGCGGCCTCATTGGCCTGGCTGATCCTCTGTTTGGGATCGGCCGGCTCCGCCTTAGCCTTACTGGTCTCTATCGGCTTCAACTGGCCGGGCAGCGGAAGCGGTTTCGGCAGCTCCACCACCTTCACCGCACCAGGCGGATCGGCCTTCTGCACGGCAGGCACAGCATCGTCGTATTGGATCTCCGGCGGAATGTATTTTTTCGAGGCGCAGCCGGCGAGTGCTGTCGCCGACAGCAGTGCCAGGACAAGCACACGCGCCTTCGTCATGTTGCGGGTTGAATGTCCCCTTGCTCTTCCTGCTTGTATCGCGCGCTTCATGAAAGCTCTTTCGACCAGTTGATGGCGTTGACGTAGACACCGAGCGGATTGGCCTTCAGCCGGTCGGCATCGCGGGGTTGTTGAATGACGATGGTGAGGATGGCGGTCCAACGTTCGGTGCTGGCCAGGCTACCGTTCTCGTAGCGGCGCTCGATCCAGGCGACACGAAACGAGTCCGGCGAGGCGCGGATAACGCTGGAGACCTCGACCGCAATCTGGATTTTCCCGACCTTGGCAAAAGGGTCGTTCAGGCGGGCGTAGTCGTTCAGCGAGACGGCGCCGCGGTCGGTCGTGTAGTCATAGGCGCGCAGCCAATTCTGGCGGACAATGACGGGATCGTCCGGGATGCTTCTGACCTGTTCGATGAAGCGGGCGAGATGCCATGCAATCTGCAGATCGGTCGGCCGATAGTCGGCGACAGCTGAAGCGACCACTTGCGCCTCGCCGAGCTTGTCGACCTGCACGACCCAGGGCACGATCGTGCCACGCGTCGACTGCCAGATCAGCGCGGTGGCGAAACCGCTTGCCAGAACCAGCGCGCCGAAGGCCATCAGCCGCCAGTTTTTTGCTTGCACGCGAGCCGCGCCGATGCGCTCATCCCAGACTTGCGCAGCACGTTGGTACGGCGTCTCCGGTTGAGGCGTCGTTCCGTAACGAACGGAAGGTCGTTTGAAGAGGTTCATCGGCGGTCGTCCTGATTGAGGGAAACATTCATCGAGCCGCCGCCATGATCGCCGGACCGGACGGAATGCGCGGCCATGCCCGCGCCATGGCTCATGGCCTGGCCGCGCTTCATGCGGTTGGCCCATGCGGGCGGCGATCCGGCGCCGGATTCAGTTGTCGACGCACGCCCTGAAGCAGCAGCTGCTGCTGGCTGCTCTCCACCCGTTGCGGTCCATGCAGCCGAGCGGCCAGCCTGCTGGCTGGAAGACAGGGCTGAAGCCGCGCGCGACATTGCCTGCTTCACCGGCTGAACGGCAGCGCCGGCACCAGCCTTGGCGACCCCGGCAATGCCGGCGGCGATCGAGCAAGCACCGCTCTGTCCGGATGTTGCGGCGGCGAGGCCGTAAGCTGTCGAGGTGCTGCCGGCCAAATGCGCGCCACCACGTGCGGCGGCCGCTGACATGCGTCCACCTGCACTGAGCGCACTTGCGCCGCCGCTCAATCCGGCGCGGGCGCCCATGGCACCAGCAGCACCAAGGCCGACGACGGCAAGGCTGGTGCCGACGGCAGCACCCGCGCCGAGTTGCGGGGCGCCGGAAACAAGACCTGTAGCGATGCCGGGACCGAAGATCGAAAGCCCCATCAGCGATAGGGCGCCAAGAACGAGCGACAGCGCATCCGTGATCGTCGGCTGTTCGGCGCCAAAACCTTGAGTGAACTCGCCGAAAAGACCCGAGCCAATACCGACGATGACGGCGAGCACAAGGATCTTCACGCCCGAAGCAACAATGTTGCCGAGCACTTTTTCCGCAAGGAAAGCGGTCCGGTTGAAGAGTGCGAAGGGTATCAGCACGAAACCGGCAAGCGTCGTCAGCTTGAACTCGATTAGCGTGACGAAGATCTGCACGGCCAGAATGAAAAAGGCGATGAGCACGATCGCCCATGCGATCATCAGCACCGCGATCTGGACAAAATTCTCGAAGAAGGAAACGTAGCCCATCAGCTGGCTTGCTGCCTCAAGGATCGGATTGCCGGCGTCAATGCCGACCTGTGCGACGCGTCCCGGTTGAAGCAGCGCGGAGCCCGAAAGTGCGGATCCTCCGGCCTTCAGGCCGAGCCCGGAAAAACTCTCGAAGACGATGCCGGCGAGACGATTGAAGTTGCCGATGATGAAGGCGAAGAAGCCGATATAGAGCGTCTTCTTCACCAGCCGGTGCAGCACGTCCTCGTCCGCGCCCCAGGCCCAGAACAGGCCGGCGAGCGTGATGTCGATGACGATCAGGGTGGACGTGAGAAAGGCGACCTCGCCGCCGAGCAGGCCAAACCCTGAATCGATGTAACGAGTGAAGGTTTCCAGGAAGCGGTCGATGACGCCGGTGTCATTCATGGCGTTACCGTGTTCGAGCGGCGTTGATCTTGCTCACCCTGGAGCATCGAGGGCTGAAGGGGCAGGAGCCGGCTCTGGTCCTTCTCGACTGACGGAACTGCGTAAGGTGCCGCGGGCTGTGCCGGCCGAAGGAATCGCCGGCGGTTTTCCGCCCAGGCCTTCCTGCAGGCTTCGTCGGCGATCGCGGCCATGCCGATGTTCCGGCATCGCGCAAGTTCGACTCCTGCCGGCTCGCCGCCCGGATGTGCGGAGCGCGGGGAGGACGCGTCCTGCGAGCCGTCGCCACGCAATGCCATGAAGGCGGCGGTCATGGCGGCGACAAGGGCGAGAACGGCTGTCATCCGGGCGGCGATCTTGAGATCCATGGCGACAGGCCTCAATCGTGGAACATCTTTACGGATGACGGGCTGTAACCGCTGCCCGTCATGAAGCGGCTGAACTGTTCTCGTGCTTGCTCCTGCGCGGCAGCCTTCCTCGCCTGTTCCAGCGCGTTGGCGCGCCCCTGCGCTGCCATCATCGCGGTAAGGTCGGCGACCTGCTTGGCCTGCACGGCGAGAAGCTGGTTGCCGGCTTGCGTCGCCTGGAGCACGCCGACGGCCGACTGGCTGGCGCCGACCAGCGCGCTCGTCTGTTCCTGTGTCCCCTCGATGTTGTCCACGGCGACGGCACCCGCCTTCAGCGAGTGCTCGAAGGCCGAAATCGATGTCTGCCAGCGTTCACGCGCGCCATCGACAAGCTGCTGGCTGGAGAGGTCCGAACCAAAACTCTCGTATGTCGAGGTGAACTGGCTCTCGATGTCCTGGACGCTGTAGGCGAGCCTGTCGGCCTCGCCGAGCAGGGTCTTCATTTGAGAGAAATTGCCTTCTATCTGGCCAAGCAGCGAGGTCGGCAGCGAGGTGAGGTTCTTTGCCTGGTTGATCAGCATCTGCGCCTCATTCTGAAGCGAGGTGATCTGGTTCTGGATCTGCTCCAGGGCGCGAGCGGCCTGGAGAAGGTTCTGGCTGTAGTTGGTGGGATCAAAGACGATGAACGCCGACGCCGGGGCCGATGACAGCGCGATCGCGACGGTGATGACACTGGCTGCCGTCATGTGTCGAAAACGAAGATTGTTGCGAACGGAATTCATGACGGAATCTCCTTTGCGGATTGGTCGATGACATTGGTGAGATCGGGAACCAGGTCGGCGGCCCAGCCGAGACCGCGATCGGTAAGCCAGGCCTCGAGGAAATGTGCTCGGTCGCCCTCGATGATGATCCGGTTGATTGCCGCCTGGTCGGACTTGGACGATGCGGCGCACAGCGCTAGCCCGATCGGACCAAGGCCCAGTTCGAATAGCCGGTTGCCGCGACGCGACTGGCAGTAATAGTCACGCTTCGGCGTCGCTCGGGCGACGATCTCGATCTGGCGATCGTTGAGACCAAAGCGGCGATAGATGGCCGTGACCTGCGGTTCAATCGCGCGTTCGTTCGGTAGGAACAGCCGCGTCGGACAGCTCTCGACGATCGCCGGCGCTATTCTGCTGCCGTCGATGTCGGAGAGCGATTGCGTAGCAAAGATGACGGAAGCATTCTTCTTGCGAAGGGTTTTTAGCCATTCGCGGAGCTGATCGGCGAAGCCATCGTCGAGCGCCAGCCAACCTTCATCGATGATCAGCAGCGTCGGCCGCCCATCCATACGCCGCTCGATGCGGTGGAAGAGATAGGCAAGCACGGCGGGCGCCGCACCCGTGCCGATCAGGCCTTCGGTCTCGAATGCCTGGACGGAAGCTTCACCCAGCCGCTCGTGCTCGGCGTCGAGCAGCCGGCCATAGGGACCGCCGATACAGTAAGGCCGGAGTGCCTGCTTCAGAGGCGAAGATTGCAGCAGCACGGACAGGCCGGTCAGTGTCCGTTCCTGAACCGGCGCGCTGGCCAGCGAGGTCAGCGCCGACCAGAGATATTCCTTGGCCTCCGGCGTGACGGGGACACCCTCGCGCTGAAGAATGTCGACGAGCCAGTCGGCCGCCCAGGCCCGCTCCGACGTGTGGTGGATACGGCCAAGCGGCTGCAGCGAAACGGCGTCGACGTCATCCGACAGGTCCGCCAAGGTGAGCAGAGCGAGCGGATCGTCCGGCCCCTGTCCACTCGACGCATTGCCGCCAAGATTGTGCCAGTCGCCATCCATGGCCAGCATGGCCGCGCGGATCGAGCCGCCGAAGTCGAATGCAAAAATCTGGTTGTTCTCGTAGCGCCGGAACTGCAGCGCCATCATCGCCAACAGGACTGACTTGCCGGCGCCGGTGGGGCCAATGACGAGGGTGTGGCCGACATCGCCCACATGCAGGCTGAACCGGAATGGCGTAGCACCCTCCGTCCTGGCAAAGAACAGTGGCGGGGCGCCAAAATGCTCGTCCTCGACAGGTCCCGCCCAGACCGCCGAGAGCGGGATCATGTGGGCGAGGTTCAGTGTCGACAGTGGCGGCTGGCGGACGTTTGCATAGACGTGGCCTGGGATGCTTCCGAGCCATGCTTCGACGGCGTTGACGCCCTCGACGATTGCTGTGAAGTCCCTGCCCTGGATGATTTTTTCCACCAGCCGAAGCTTCTCGTCGACGATTGACGGATCTGCATCCCATACCGTCACCGTTGCGGTGACATAGGCCTGGCCGATCTGGTCGGAGCCGAGGTCCTGAAGGGCGGCGTCAGCATCGGCTGCCTTGTTGGCGGCGTCGGTGTCCAAAAGAACGGATGCCTCGTTGGTCATTACCTCCTTGAGGATGGCTGCGACCGACTTCCGCTTGGCGAACCATTGACGGCGAATGCGCGTCAGCAGGCGCGTGGCGTCTGTCTTGTCGAGCATGATCGCCCGCGTCGACCAGCGATAGACGAAGGCAAGCCGATTGAGGTCGTCGAGGATCCCCGGAAAAGTCGCGGTGGGGAAGCCGATTATGGTGAGCGTGCGCAGATGGGCATCGCCGAGCCTCGGTTCCAATCCACCCGCAAGCGGCTGATCGACCAGCAGCGCATCGAGATGCATCGGCGTCTCAGGCACGCGGATCCGATGCCGCTTCGTGGAAATACAGGAATGCAGGTAGGTCAGAGTCTCGGCGTCATCGAGCCATGCGGCTTCCGGGACAAAACCTTCGACCAGGTTCAGCACTCGGTCGGTGCGGTCTACAAAACCCTTGAGGAGTTCCCACGGATCGACGCCGCTCTTCTCCCGACCTTCGTACAGCAAACTCTCGATGCGAGAAGCGTCCTCGGCCGGCGGCATCCAAACGAAGGTGAGAAAGTAGCTGCTCTCGAACAGCTTTCCGTTCGGCCGGCGACCGCCCCACTGGGACGATTCCTGATCGATCTCACCCTCGAACTGTTCACGACGTTCGAGATCGACCAACGCCGAGGCGTTGTCGGGGAAGAGACCTTCGGGATAGTGCTGCGCGGCAAGCCGAACGGCTTCGACGAAGATCGCCCAGCCGGAGCCGAGACGGCGCAACGCGCTGTTCAGCCGCGCCGTCGTGCCGACCAGTTCCGCCGGCGTCGCACTGTCGAGATCGGGACCGCGAAAACGGGCGGTTCTCTGGAACGAACCATCCTTGTTGAGCACCACGCCCGGCGCGACCAGTGCAGCCCAGGGCAGATAGTCGGCGAGGTTGGATGAGCGTTTGCGGTATTCGGCCAGGTTCATCATGGGCAAACCTCTCAGCAGCCAAAATGTGCGGGATAGCGCAGGTGGCGACGAACCACGTCGATGAACTGCGCATCGCGCTTGGCTGCCCAGACAGCCGCGAAATGGCCAATCGCCCAGATGACGAGACCTGCGATCCAGAGGCGGAGGCCAAGCCCAACCGCGCCGGCCAGCGTGCCGTTGGCGATGGCGACCGCGCGTGGCGCACCGCCGAGCAGGATCGGTTCAATGAGCGCCCGGTGCACCGGCGCGAAAAAGCCACGGACTTCTTCGTCTTCCAGCAGGGAGCCCGCCATCAGATCAGCGCCCCGCCGCCGAACGAGAAGAACGACAGGAAAAACGAGCTGGCGGCGAAGGCGATCGACAGTCCGAACACGATCTGGATCAGCCGGCGGAATCCGCCCGAGGTGTCACCGAAGGCAAGCGATAACCCGGTGACGATGATGATGATCACCGCCACGATCTTGGCGACCGGTCCCTCGACAGATTCGAGGATTTGTTGAAGCGGCTGCTCCCACGGCATGGAAGAACCGGCCGCGTGAGCGGGCGCGATCATCATGGCCGCGACCGCGGCAGTCGCCGTGGCCAGCGGCAGCACCGCACCGAGCTTACGGATAGATGACGAAGTGAAGCGGATCGGATTCATTCTGAGGCTCCATGAGAGATTGGGGATTCGAGGTCGGTGTTGTCTCGAGCTTCGCCTCGAGCGTGCGGTAGTCGCCGGTGGCGGGATCGAGCCCATCGACGAGCGCAATCTCAATGAGCCGGCGGGACGAGCCTCGGCCGGCGAGCACGGCAACGATGTCGATCGTCTCGGCAATGAGCGCACGGGGGACCGTGACGACAGCCTCCTGCACGAGCTGCTCAAGTCGACGCAGTGCGCCAAGGGCGGAACTGGCGTGGATGGTGCCGATGCCGCCGGGGTGGCCGGTGCCCCAGGCCTTCAACAGGTCAAGTGCTTCCGCACCGCGTACTTCGCCGATCGGGATGCGGTCGGGACGCAGACGCAGCGACGACTTCACCAGATCGGAAAGCGAGGCGACGCCATCCTTGGTGCGCAGCGCCACGAGGTTCGGGGCGGCGCATTGCAGCTCGCGCGTGTCCTCGATCAGCACGACGCGATCGGCGGTTTTAGCCACCTCTGCCAAAAGTGCGTTGACCAGCGTGGTTTTGCCGGTCGACGTGCCGCCGGCGACGAGCACGTTCTTCCGCCTTTCGACCGCAAGCCGCAGCACGTCGGCTTGGGCTTCGGTCACGACGCCGGCCGCGACATAATCTTCGAGCGTAAACACAGCGACGGCCGGCTTGCGGATGGCAAAGGTCGGCGCCGCGACAACAGGCGGCAACAAGCCCTCGAAACGCTCCCCGGTCTCCGGCAGTTCGGCAGATACACGCGGGCTGCCGGAATGCACTTCTGCGCCGACATGGTGCGCGACCAGGCGGACAATCCGTTCGCCATCAGCTGGAATTAGGACTTCGTCGGTAGCGACAAGCCCTTCCTTCAACCGGTCGACCCAGAGCCGCCCGTCCGGGTTGAGCATCACCTCGACGATATCTGGATCTTCAAGGAAGCCGGCGATAGCTGGACCAAGCGCCGTGCGCAGCATGCGCGCGCCGCGGAATACCGCTTCCCTGCCAGGGTGATGATTGGTTGCCACGATGCTCCCCATTCCCCGCGGCGAGCTGGTTGGTGCCGCGGTCGGGGATGATTAGAAGAGGCAGGACTATCGGCCTTGCAACAGGCAAAACCGGCGATCGTGATGCGACGTGCAGAGACTTGCGAAATGCGGTGCGGCGGAAATGGTGAGCTCGGCTCAGGCCTAACCCGCAGGCAAATCATCCGCGTCGGCCGGTGGTACCGCGGGCACGTCCTCGGCGATTTCCTGCCGGAGCTTTGGTCCTTTGCTCAGCCTGCGACCGAGCGCGTCGACAAAACCATCGTAGCGCTGCAGGCCCTTCGCGCGAGCTTCGGCCTGGGCGGATTCCGGCAAAGCCGGAGTTGAGGTGAGCCAGAAGCGGACGAATAGCGCCAGCGTCTCGATGGCGATGCCGACGTCGCGCTCGACGCGCTGCACGCGCCGGTCGATCTGGTCGAGGCGGCGGGTGATTGCCGCTTCCTTTCGCTCGTCGGCGTCCGGCGAAAGCAAGGAGGCGATTGCAGCCTCGGCGATCAGCGACAGTGAGACGTCGCGCCGCGCGGCGTAGTCGGCGAGCGCGTTCATCACGTCCGGATCGAGATAGGCCGAGAGACGTTTTTTCTTGGCGTTCTTCACGGCTCAAAGCTCAATGCCGTCGTTGGGATCAAGGGCGGCCTGCCGTGCGGCGCGCCGCATGACCTGGTCGACCGAGCGCCGACGGACAGCGTCGTCGTCAGGTTCGTCCCGGTCAAGGTCGAACTCATCGTCGCGCTGTGTTGTTCGCTCCGGCGCGATGTCCTCATGTTCGGGAATCTCGGGCTGGCGGCGTATGCCGCCATTTGCCGGATCCTCGTCCTGTAGACCCATGGAGGGCTTCGATTGCAGAGAAATGCCTTCCGATGCCGAGGGCACTGTTGCGCGAGTCCAATCGTCGGGTCGAGACGTTTTCTTGCTCTCTCCAGGCTTGGGCGGCGGCAGGACACGCTCGGCAAGGCGCGGATCGGCGAAGTACCGCGCCTTCTTCGCCCGGATCGGGAACAGGCCTGACACCAAGACGATGGCGTCAGTCGGCGGAAGTTGCATGATCTCGCCTGGCGTCATGAGCGCGCGCGCCGTCTCCTGCCGCGACACCATCAGATGTCCAAGCCAGGGCGACAACCTGTGCCCGGCATAGTTCTTCATGGCTCGCATCTCGGTTCCTGTTCCCAGCGAGTCCGACACGCGCTTGGCCGTTCGTTCGTCATTGGTGGCAAAGCTCACCCGCACATGACAATTATCGAGGATGGAATTGTTCGGCCCATAGGCCTTTTCAATCTGGTTGAGCGACTGCGCGATCAGGAAAGACTTGATGCCGTAGCCGGCCATGAAGGCCAGCGCGCTTTCGAAGAAATCAAGTCGCCCGAGCGCCGGGAACTCGTCGAGCATCATCAACAGACGCTGCCGTCGATCCTTCGCATGGAGATCCTCCGTCAATCTGCGGCCGATCTGGTTAAGCACGAGGCGGATGAGCGGTTTTGTGCGACTGATGTCTGACGGCGGCACGACCAGATAGAGTGTCGTCGGCCGTACGCCCTCGACAAGGTCAGCGATCCGCCAATCGCAACGAGACGTCACCTTGGCCACAACCGGATCGCGGTAGAGACCCAGGAAACTCATGGCAGTGGACAGCACGCCAGAGCGCTCGTTCTCCGACTTGTTAAGCAGTTCTCGCGCCGCCGATGCCACGACCGAATGCGGGCCGCCCTCACCCATGTGCCGCGTCAGCATCATGGTGCGCAATGTCGTTTCGATCGCCCGTTGCGGATCGGAGAGGAAGTTCGCAACGCCGGCGAGTGTCTTGTCCTTCTCTGCATAGAGAACATGCAGGATGGCGCCGACCAGCAGCGCGTGGCTGGTCTTTTCCCAATGGTTCCGGCGTTCCAACGACCCCTCGGGATCAACGAGCACGTCGGCCACGTTCTGCACATCTCGCACTTCCCATTCGCCTCGCCGGACTTCCAGCAGGGGATTGTAGGCAGCCGATGCGGGATTGGTCGGATCGAACAGCAGCACGCGGCCAAAGCGCGACCGCCATCCGGCCGTCAGTTCCCAGTTCTCACCCTTGATGTCGTGGACGATCGCCGAGCCCGGCCAGGTCAGCAGGGACGGAACGACGAGGCCGACACCCTTGCCGCTTCGGGTCGGCGCGAAGCACAGAACGTGTTCAGGACCGTCGTGACGGAGATAGTCGAGGTCGAGTTTTCCAAGCACAACGCCATCCGGACCGACCATGCCCTCGGATTGGATCTCCCTGCGCGTCGCCCAGCGTGCCGAACCATAGGTGGCTGCGTTCTTCGCCTCCCGTGCCCGCCACACCGACATCCCGATGGCCACAGCGATCGCAATGAAGCTGCCACTCACCGCGACCAGCGCACCCTCCAGGAAAATCTCTGGCGCATAGGCGTCGTAGAAAAACCACCACCAGAAAAATGCGGGAGGCGGATAGACGGACTGGCCGGCAAGTTCGAACCATGGCGAGCCGAGTTGCGATTGGAAGCCGAGCCGCCATGCCGTCCACTGCGTCGCGCACCAAGTGGTGGCGAGCACGATCAGAAGGACGGTGAGGACTTGACCCCACAATATCTTGGTTGCCGGCATGTTTTCGTCTCCGGGGCTGAACGGTCAGGAGCGGATAGAGAATGTTGGGACCTCGCGCACGCAAGAAGAGATGGGCGATCAAGGCAACTGGTCGAGTGCTGACGTACAAAGACTTGCCTAAGGTATGCCGTTCAGAGTGGGTTCCAAATCTCTACCAAACCTCCACTCGGGATCGCTCAAAGCCCGATTCCTCGCCTCCTTCCGAAATTCCAATCGACGCCATCCTTGAAACGGGCAACACCCGTGACAAGGCTGCCTAGTTGCTTGTCGAGCGATGGCGCCCATGGCACGAGCTTGAAACCGAGCCCATCGTCGATCATCGCGAAGCGGCCGGAGGCGAGCGAGAAACGTTGTCGGTAGATGCCAGCTATTTGGTCGCCTTCCGAAGCCTTCGTGAACGGCAGGCGGATCTTGGCAGCGAGCTGAGCGCCGAAGGCGTCCACCTCACGGTCGCGTAGCGTGTCGATCAGATTGCGACCGAAGACGATGCGTTGATCTTCGCGCCGTGCGAGGCCCTGCTCAATAAGGTGATCGGCGCGATCCGTTAGCGCCTGCTTCACTTCCCTGCCGAAGCCGCCCTCCCCAACTTCGAAGGGAGCACGGGCGACAAGCTGACGGTCGAGCCAGGTCGCGCCATGGCCATGGATTTGTTCTTCAATCGAAGGGTCGGAGCGGACGGCGAGTGCAACGCGGCCGCGGCCCTTCGCATCCTCGTAGCGACGAAGCTCGACGATCGAGCCCTGGGCGGAATCGCCGGTAGCGTCTAGATCTTGAAACCGGATGTGATGGGCACGACCGTCTATACCGTCCACGATGGCATAAGCCGAGCCCTGTAGCTCATCGTCGAGCCCCCGCTCCAACAGCCGACCGATGATAGGTTTGTCGATCTGCTCAGCTGCAAGGACATAATCGGCTGTGCCTTTGTGGATGCCATGGCCGGTTAGGCTGCGATGCATGCGCTTGATGATGTCGCCGCGCTCACCAATCGCGCGCAAGGTGGGTTCGGCTTCATCCGCCATGATCCATTGGCCCGGGCCGACCTCGCTGCCGAGGCCGAGGCTTTCAAGCCTGCGGAGCCGCCCTACCTTGAGCGTCATAAATTCGTCCGGCTGGCTATCAGGGTGAAGTGCGAGATCGATGATGCCATGGCGATCTGCGTCGCGAACGAGCTGACGGTCGAGTTGCGTCCAGCGCTCGGTGTCGATCTGCTGCTCGATGGTCCGACGGATGTCGTGGTCGGTGCGTAGCCCGAGTGTCTGGGTGAGGATGTCACTTGCGCGGTCGCGCATGCCTTGGCGGATGTAGTCGCGTGAGATGACAAGGTTCTCGCCATCGTCGGAAACGCCGCGCACAAGAATATGAACGTGCGGATGTTCGGTGTTCCAATGGTCAACGCCGATCCAATCGAGCTTCGTGCCGAGATCGCGCTCCATGTCTATCATCAGGTCTCGGGCAAAGCCTTTGAGGTCGCCCAACTCGTGGGCGTCGTCGGGCGATACGATGAAACGGAAATGGTGCCGGTCCTCCTTGCACCGATCTGCAAAGACGTCGTGAGGGGCCTCGTCCGTGTCAGGACCAAACATCGTCGCCTTCTCGCCGTCGCGTGTCACGCCTTCGCGACGAAGGTATTTGAGATGAGCAGCGAACGGCGCCGAGCTTCTGAATTGACGAACGACGCGTGCCTTTACGACGGCACTGCGTGAGCGGCCGGTGATGAGGCGATTTGCGCGGATACTTGCCGATCTGCCGCGACCGAACGTCGAGGCGCTTGGGGAGGTGATCCGGCCTTTTCGCGAGATATGACCGCCCGCTCGCTGTGCCGCTGCGAGCGCCTGGAATATGAACGGGCGAGCGCGCTGGCCGGCGCGGGAGCGGATACGGCCAGGGCGCACACGAAAACTATCGTCACGATTCATAGGCGCTGAGCCCGCGAGGTGCGATTTCCATTGTAAATCTTGAGAAAGCAGCGAGCGTGCACATCGCAAATTGCGCGAGCACATCGCAAAGCGAGACAAAAACCATAAGAAAAACAACCAACCGACCTAGCCGCACATCGCGGCCCTTTATCCTGCCATCCCTCTTCGTCCTCTCTCACGACCAACCCTCCCGCCGCAATTTCCGCGACGGAACAGGTCGGAATGCGATTGACCAGGAATGCTGAGATCATTGTGGAGTCGCGGCGGAGGTCTGCACAAACGGACTACGAATAGCGGGATTCGGAACTGATGCGCCTTCACTGCGCGAGCCGTCCGGTTGCGGTACGAGCGCCGTAAGATCGGTGACCGCTTTGTCCACCGGTGTTCGCACGCTGGGTGTACGGATCGCCGTGAAGACGGTCTCTACGGGAACATTCGTCCCGCGCTCACCCTGCGGAGCCGAGCTATTCCGTGTGTTCACGAAGTGCGCGAAAATTGGCGCTTCGAGTGCGCTCGACCTGCGCGCTCCTTGACGTGCGCTCATCGGAATGGGAACCGAACCATTGATCAGAGGCGCCAGTTTCCTGACGTAGTCGATAGTCTCGCGCGGCAGCGGCCGGCCGGTAACAAGAAGCTCTTCGTATCGCCCAGGACCGGCATTGTAAGCAGCGAGGAAGCCGTTGCGACCGAAGCGGTCGAGCATCTCGCGCAGATACGCTGCACCTGCAAAGATGTTGTCGCGCGGCTGATAAGGATCGTCACCGAGGCGGTACCTGGTGCGCAGTTCCTTCCATGTCGCCGGCATGATCTGCATCAAGCCCATCGCGCCCTTGCTCGACACCGCATGAATGTCACCAACACTCTCGACATGCATGACGGCGCGCAGCAACCGCTCGGGAATGGCAAAGCGTTCGGCAGCGTCCCGGAAGTCCGCCGACCAAGGATCAGAAGACGACATGGCGCTGCTGACGTGCGTCGGCCGCTCACGATGCGCGGAAGGCTCCGCACAGACAGTAGACGCTGGGAAAGCGATCATGACGCTTGCAGACAGTGCTGCAATGCCTCGGCAGATAAAATCACATGCACCCCGATCCCGACGCGCCTGCGGCCTGCCACCGTGCTCGTTCCCGTCAAGGGCAAGGCTTCGCCGGCCAAACCTGCTTGCCGCAACCTGCGGCGCCATGAAAGTCCTGAAAGTCGGGCAAGCGTCCGGCCGCCCTTGACCTTCGCTGCGCGCGTTGGCCGCCTGACAGGCGATCGGGTCGAAGGGTTTGAACGGCGCCCGATCGATCAGAGGGTTTGGCGCAGAAGGCGCGCTGAAACGCAATCGGATCATCCGATCAGCCTCGCTCGGCGCGCTTAGACTGCCGGTTCCAGTGCAGGTGCCAGACGTTCTTCTCGGCATCGGACTGGAACAGATTGGTACGGATCGGCTGCGAGAACGACGGATCATCGATAGAGACCGAGAGATAGTTGCCGGCTTTCTCGCCGGTGCGATCCCATGCCGCGCCGATCTCCATGCCTTCGCAGAAGACGCGATGGTCGGGAGCATTCTCCGCATCCGATTTCTCGACAGGCAGGATGGTGAGTTTCGCGTCGAGCGTCAGCGTCGAGATGTTGCCGAAGAAGCCGTCATCGTTGCGGGTGAAGATGCCGATCTGGGCCATTGCGGTGCTCCTTTCATGAGCGTTGATGAGGGTTGGTACGAGGTGTCACGGCTCGTCAGGGACCGGTTTGTCGGCATCCGGCGCCGGAAAAGTGCGGTCGTAGGTCCAGATCGGGACTGCGCGGCCGATGATTGAATTGAACGGGAGTGGGCCGAAATACCGGCTGTCAAAGCTGTCAGCTGCATCCCAGTTCATGAGGAAGACTTCGTCGCGGGCGATGACGCGGCAGCCCTGCCAGACAGGCAATGTTCGGCCGCGACTGTCACGCTCACGCGTAAGTCCAATGGTCACGCCGTAGGCGATGATGGCTATGCCTTGCCTACAGACCGTCCCCTCGCCAAGCGCCAGCACGCGCTTCAGAAGCGGCACGTTGTTCGGCAGATATCCGCGTTCAGCAAGGAAGTCCGCCAGCGGTTCGGGCGGCATGACGACGGCGATATCCGAAACGCCGATCCGGTCGACCGGCTCAACGTGGTAGAGCCCGACGGGGACGCTCGCTGACGCATTCCAGATGAGCTGCGGTCGATGGTCGATCCATGCCGGCGCGGCGGCGAGGACCGCGCCGCCGAGCATCGCGACCACGATCGTTGCGCGCCTGCTCATGGATCAACTCGGCGGCGGAGGAGCCATGCCTCGTGGCGCTGGCGAGTATAGGGCCTGGGCGCTTCGCGCGCGGCGAGCCGGCTGTGGGCATGCCGCCAGTAGTCCGGCGACACATCAATGGGATCGATGCCGATCGCTTCGATGGCCTCGATGATCTTCAGCACCTTCTCGACATTCGGCCATCCGATAGCGGTGAGCAGTATGTCGGCGCCGGGACGCACATAGGCGACAGTCGAGCGGCGCTCGCCGCTTGCAGCAGCGCGTAGGATATCGATGCGGGAAGCGATCGTGCCGAAGTCGTTCGCGGTCCAGCGAATGAAGGCGAAGATGCTGCCTGGCGTGAAGGAGACGACACGACGGCTACGGTCGATGTTCCTGTTGGAAGCAACCTTGCCGAACCGGATGTAGTTCTCGATCCGCTTCTTGAGCCACACCAGTTCGACGTGCGTGAGATTGCTCATGCTGGCCCCGGTGACCGGAGGTCAACAGTCAGCGTGGCGAAACCGGAGGCGGTGAAATCAGCCGTGCTCCACGAAGAACGACGGACATCGATTATTCTCGGCCTGGCCGAAAGATCATGGTTCCGCTGTCGTGCACAGCCTGGTGGATGAACGCCTTCCGTTAGAAAGAATCCGAAGGATTCACAGTTAGAAACGTTAGAACGGCCGGTTCGGCAATCGCGGCAATGACTTGAGCCTGATTCCGGTTCCTGATAGCACGGGAATCCGGTTCCCGATGGCACGGGAGTTGCGGTTCCTGATAGCACGGGCCTGTCCACAGTCATTTCACAGCCTTGATTGTGCGACCGCGCGTTGCGAGTTCACTCCTGAAGCAACCGATTGGACTGGGTTGGAAGGTCAGCCGCGAGCGCCCATCGGGATCGATGCTCAGCGCCAGGCGGTAGCCGGGCAGCGGCTGGCGACGGACGATCTCGCGCAGGTCGAAGGTGAAACGCTTGAACGGTGACAGGCTTCCCGACTTCACATGGAGATGGCGAAGATCGAAACTCCAACCATAGGTCTGGCGGCCACCGTGCTTTCGCACGATGCGATAGAGCCAGCGTTCCAAGCCACCCGTCAGGCCGAAATATTGCCGGTCGATGGTGAGAATCAGGGCATCGTCGATAACGCCGGCATAGAACCAGTCCGGCAGGATAAGTTCGATTCCAAGTGGGCGTCCATTGGTGTCAATCCGTTCCTTCCATTCGTTGATCCAGGAGAACCGATGTCGCCGCCGCTCGGATGACTGGCGGATGGAAGTGGCAACCGTCGTCGATTGCAGGCGGTCCAGCGCGGCCTTCAGTCTGTCGTAGCTATTGGCGGAATCGCCCCGCTCGATGAAGGCAAGGATCTCGTAGGGGGTGGCGGCCATCAGACGCGACGTGCGAAGGCCTTTGTCACGTGCATCGACGATCTGACTGGCTGCCCAGATCAGGATGTCGGCGTCCCAGATCGTCGCCATGCCATGTTCGACTGTCGCCTCGACGCGTATCGAAACCTCGCCCATGCGAAAGTCGATCGGTGTCACACGGCGGGATTTGGCCAGTGAGAAGAACGGCCAAGACATGAGATCCTGCGCATCGCGCGGCGTGACGACACTGGCGCGTGCGTGAAACAGATCAAGCTGGCCATGATCGGTCGAGCGGAGCTGCATTTTCTTTGCCCCCCAGTATCAGGAGACGCGATGGCGCCGGCCGGCATAGGCCGGCGCGCGGGCGGCATGCGGCTTGGCAGGCGGAACAAAGGTCGCGTTGGCATCGCTGGTGGACGTGCGCGCACCAAGCTCGATCCAGGCGTGCAGATCGTCGATGTCATAGAGGACGCGACCACCGATTTTTCGGTATTTTGGTCCGGTGCCATACGTCCGGTGCTTTTCCAGCGTGCGAGCGCAAAGGCCGACGATTGGTGCGGCCTCCTTCGTTCGCAAGTATTTTTGGGGCGCGTCCGCGGGACCCTTCGACATCGCTCGATCTCCGTTCGGTTTTGCTGTCATCCTGGCCTGCCGGGACGCGCGAAACGGACGATGGTCGAAATGAGAAAAAGCGAGGGAGGGCAAAGATCGGAGGGTGCGTTTTTGCTACCCCGAAGATGGGATTCAGCGATCGGATTTTCGACTGCGGCTGTGTGGGTAGAAGAGAAGGCCGCGGTAGCCACCGGCTACAAGACGATCGGCCCTTCGCAGGATCGCCCGAACTTGGTGCCGGAGATGATGATCGCGCCAGTCTCGAGGCGCGATCGGCTCGCGTGACAACAATACCTCAGCGATCTCACGATAGGCGGCGCCCGCGCGACGGGCGTCATGAGCGCGCAGATTGAGAGTGTGCCTCGCCTTGGTTTGCTTCGGTAGCGCGCCATAGAACGGACCAAATGGCCGGCTGTTGAGTGCGCGCCAGAACCGGCGCGCCGCGTCGAGCCGTGTCTCGAATGCCGCATCGAGTGGCAGGACGATGGCGTTGACTGCACCGCTTCGGATGTCAGTGACGAGATTTTCTGTTCCGGTCGATGCCGGCCAAAGAATATGCAGCTCGTCGGCTTTCCAAACTGCGGCGCTGCTGAGTCGGGAAAGTTGAACAGTCTGGTGCGAAGGGCTGACTGACGAGCGGATTTGCGTGGCCCTCAGCACGCGCGGCGAGGCCTGTTCCGTCCAGACGACGTTCTCAGCTAACGGACGTTCGTCACCGGTGACTGCGAAATCGCGCGCCCCAACGAGCGATGAAGTCGGGCGGACCAAAAGGTTCCGCGGAACCTGCGAGATGTGACGAAAGCTGGCCGCACTCAGCAACAAAGTCGTCGTTCCGTATCAGATACTCGGCAGCGAACTCCGCAGCTTCGTAGTCGCGCATGTACGCGTAGGCTTCCGGGTCGGTCCAATCGCCTTGCAATGCGCCAACTCCTCTCCCAATGCCCGCATCGGGCCGTAGGCGTTGCAATCAGCATCCAGGCCGATACAGACGTTGGGTAGTTGGAGAGTCGGCAAACCGCTGTGCTGATTCAGCAAAGCGTGGCGAATCGCGAGCAGCACTTAGTGCGGGGCACCGCCCGCCAGGAGATATCGATAGCCGTTCGTCGTCATCCACCGGGCGCGGGCAAGATGCGTCTCCCACGACCTGAATGCGCGTTCCGGTTCTTGCTGAGGATCAATATGTAGAACGATCTTGGCGACCTCACGCCAATCCGCATCTTCGGCCGCGGCGTCGAGCAGGCGGATATAGGTGAGCAATCGCTCCTCGTCATAGCCTGTCAGGACTGGCGCATCCGGCGCGACGTCGGCGACATCGGGATCAAGGAGTGGTTTAAGCACGGCCCACCAAAAGTCGTCGAAGCACAAGTGGCTGCATTC